>JANQQL010000009.1 GCA_028289345.1 Planctomycetota bacterium
ATTCGACAGCAAGGGAACAATGCTGTCCCAATCACCCACCAGCAAAGAAGCAGTCCCAACCAGAACCACCACTCGAGGCCTGCGCAACGCGCCCCAACCCGCGAGACTCCCCCCCAGCGCCAGCTCCCAACCCAAGAAGGAGCCCATCGGGAAGCCGAAGGGGATGTGTTCCCCCTTGGCCTCGGGGGTCTAAGCCGGCGCCGTTTCAATCACCGATCACCAACGCAACCCGAGCCGGCGTCGGCGCCGAGCGAGCTCACCCCCAAAAGTGCCAAAAGCAGCGAGTGTACCCCCGAGGCCAAGGGGGAACACATCCCCGCTCGCACCCCAAAAGCGACGCCGCAGCACTCACCCCCTACTCCCGAATGACGAACTTCGAAAGAAACTCCTCATTCGTCGCCGTCTGATCCAGCTTCTTCAGGAGCAGCTGCATGGCTTCCACCGGGTGCATCTTGTTGAGCACTCGACGCAGGGTCCACATGCGATCCAGGACTTCTTCCTTCATCAGTCGCTCTTCGCGGCGGGTCCCCGACTTGTTGATGTCGAGGGCCGGCCAGATGCGCTGTTCGGCGAGCTGGCGAGACAGCACCAGCTCCATGTTGCCGGTGCCTTTGAACTCTTCGAAGATGACCTCGTCCATGCGGCTGCCGGTTTCCACCAGCGCCGTGGCCATGATTGTCAGACTGCCCGCGTCTTCCACGTTGCGAGCCGCGCCGAACAAGGCACGAGGCTTCTCCAGCGTGCGTGCATCGACACCGCCGGAAAGGGTTCGACCGCTGTTCTTGATCTCGACGTTGTAGTTGCGGCCGAGGCGGGTGAGGGAGTCCAGCAGGATGAACACATCCCGGCCGGATTCCAGCATGCGCTTGGCACGCTCGGCAGCCAACTCGGCGACCCGAATGCCGTGGGACGCGGGTTCGTCATTGGTGGAGTACAGCACTTCCCCGTGGGTCACGACGCGAGAGAAGTCCGTCGCCTCTTCCGGCCGCTCATCGATGAGCAGAACCATCAGATGAACGTCGGGGTAGCCCTCCATGATGCGCCGAGCGATCTTCTGCAATAGCACCGTCTTGCCGGTGCGCGGAGGCGCCGTGATCAGGCCACGTTGACCGCGACCGATCGGGCAGAGCAAGTCCAACACTCGCAAGGAAAGATCGCCCGAGCCGTCTTCCATGACGTACTGCTGCGTCGGGTCGATGGTCAGCAGATTCTTGTAAGGAGGCCGCGGGGCCGCTTCTTCGGGATCCAGGCCATCGACCCGGTCCACTTTGTCGATGGCGAGGTTGCCTCCTCGACCACGAGGCGGGCCGATGGTTCCTTCGATGTAAGAACCCACCCGCAGGTTGTGCTTGCGAACCAAAGACGTCGGCACGAACAAGTCGTCCGGGTTTGGTTCGAACATTTTGTCGATGGACCGCAGGAAGCCGTACCCGTCCGGGTTCAAGTCCAGGATGCCACCCCCCGTGGAACCCACCCGCTGGGTCGAAACCCCGTTCTGGCCGGCGTTGTTGTTGTTGCCGTCGTAGCGGTTGCCACCTTGGTAGCCGCGCTGGTAGTTACCGCCGCTGCCACCGGGGCGCTGACCCCGACCGCGACCGCGACGCCTGCGCTTTCCATGCTTCATCTTCACGCTGTCAACATTCCTATCCGAAAGGCGACCAAGAGTTGCTCGACACCAGGTTCGACGACCGGATCACCCACCGCGTGGATTCACCAGCAACGTACGAAGCTCGTTGGGTGCGAGTCAGCAGCGGCGATGACGCCGCGCACTCGTTGGTCGCAAAGTTACGACCGAATTCACCGACGTCTCGAAAGCGTCATCCACAGGTTCTCGCCGAGCGCGAGACACCAAACTTTCGAGACTGTGGAAAACCAGCTCGAGCCGCACCGGAAAGCTCCCTCTTCGGGATTCCACCTTCCAGTACTACTCTGGAACGCCACCTCCTCGTTGAAATGGCCGGACGCTCTTGCGGAATCCGGAAGCCCAACGCAACCGGGACTCCAAGCGCCGAACCAAGTAGCCGCCAATGATCGAGAAACCTCGACCCCCCTCCGAAGGCAGCCCTTCCAAGACTCATTACGCGACAGAAGCGGAAACTGAGCTTTCTGCATTTCGTCGCGAAACCAGTCGCGGACGGCAGATGCTGGACAGAACCCCGGGCCGACCGGCCGATCGAGAGAAACTCCGGTTCTTCGGATCTTGCCACGCTCGTGGCCACCACCGCGGAGCCGCTCGACACAGGCCTGATCCGTCACGGATCCAGGCCAGGCGCTCTGCAATATTCATCGGAATCGACGCAGCGATTCTTCTGTTCGTTTCTTTCCCGTGGGTTTTCGTGTTGCTCGCTGCTTTCCTGCTTTTCGCTGCACCGAGCTGCGTCGGTCCTGCCCCATCGGTCGACGAAAACGCCGCCCCCGATCACTCCTGGAACCCAAATAGCGAAAGTGCTGCGGGACGCTCGGGAAAGCCGCGAACTCCTGCCCGCCTGGAATTCCTGGCGGGAGATGCTGCCCTGAGCGCAGGAGACTACGAGGATGCCCAGCACCGCTACGAGACAGCCCTGAACCTAGCTCGAGAAGCGCGTGACTCGGAAAGCGAGTTCTTGGCGCTCAACCAGCTCGGCGTCCTGGCCGAACGGCGAGGGAACCTTAGGGACGCAAGGCATCTTTACACCCAGGCGCTTCACTTGCAACCGTCTACCTCCGCCCGGGAAATGGACTTGGTCACCCAGATCAACCTGGCCAACGTCTGCCTGGCCCTAGGAGACTTGGAGGAGGCCAGTGGCCGAGCGGAATCAGCTCTCAAGAGCGCCGAGGCGCAGGAGTACCAGGAGGGGCGCGGCCTCGCCCATCGCATCCTGGGGGAGGCCGCCTGGGAACAGGGCCAGGGACCCGAGGCCCGGTTCCACCTGGCCCGAGCCACTGTGTTCCTCGACCGCACCCGCCACCATCGCGCCTGTGCCGGCGCTCGACTGCTGCTCGGGGAGCTCTCGCTCCAGGAAGGAGATCCGCGGGCCGCGATCCGCGAGCTCGCCGCCGCACGGGATAGCTTCCAAACTGTCGAACACTGGGAAGGAGAAGTGCGGGCGCTGGCGGCGCTCGCGCGAGCGTACGAATCCCTTGGGGACCCGGCGGTGGCTCTGACCTTTTGGGAGCGAGCGATCGAGCGCGCCGAAGATCGATCCCTCTCCCACGAGCTCCGCCAGGAGTGTCTGAGCGAAGCTCTACGGGTGGCGGAACTCAACAACTCCCCCCAGAAAGTCGAGAAGCTGAACCGCGAACTCGACCAACTGAACTCCTCCGCCCCCAGCACCCGGTAACTTCGGGTCCGTCTCAGCGACGCTTCTCCTGGATCGAAACCCAGCGCTTGTCGAAGAACATTCGCGCCGCTTTCTCGCGGACCGAGGCGTTGGAGACCAAGACCACCGCATCTCCGCTGTGCACTTCGCTGAATCCGGTGGGCAGCTCCGCGTGGCCATCGCGCCGAATGGCAACCACCAACGCTCCCACGGGAAGCTTGAGGTCCTTCAGCTTCTTGCCGTCCGCGCGCGCCCCCTTTTGCACCGAGAGTTCGACAATCTCGGCTCCTTGTTCGTTCAGCTGTTTCACTGACAGGTAGCGCCCGGGACGCGCAAAGCGCAGGATCTCATCCACAGTGATCAGACGCTCATTGATGACCAGGTCCAGATTCAAGTCGGAGAGAGCGGGGACGAAGTCCGGCTCGTTGGTGACCAGGCCCACCCGAGTGTTGGATTGACGATGAGCCAGGGCAGAGGCGACGATATTCATCTCGTCGCGATCACTCGTGGCGACGAAGTAGTCGGTCCCTTTGAGATTGGCACTGTCCAGGATCGCTGGATCCGTGACCTCGCCATGCAACACCAGCGCTCGATCGAGTTCTGCTGCCGCATGCTGGGCGACCTCGTTGCTTGGCTCGATCAGTACTACGTTTTCTACTCGATGCTCGAGCTGGTGGGCCAGGCCCCGACCAATGCGTCCCGCACCGAAGATCACCACCCGTTGCACTTTTTCGGTCGGACTCGAGATGAAGTTCTGCAGCTTCGGAAGCGCTTCTCGGCGCAGGATCAAGAACACGTGATCCTTCGCCTCCAAGACGGTGTCCCCCACGGGGATCAGGAGCTCGTCATCGCGACTGATGGCTGCAATCAAGAACGGCACATCCTTGTGGCGGTCTCGCAGCTGCATGAGCGGCACCCCGAGGAACGGGGAATCCTCATTGAGAACCGTACCGCGCAGGAGAATCTCGCCTTCCCCGAATTCCGCGACGTCGGTCACCCCGGGGGCGAGAATCGACTCGACCAGGGTCGAGATCGTGACTTCGTCAGGGTTGATGATGCGACTGATCCCGAAGGTTCGTTTCGGAACCAACGGCACCGACGAGGAGAAGTCCTTGTTGCGGATTCGGGCAATGCGACGCCCTTTTCCGAGAGCGTGAGCCAGGGTGCACGCCACCATGTTGACCTCGTCGATCTCGGTGACCGCAATGAACAGGTCGGCGTCCTCCACCCCCGCCTCGCGCAGCACCTCCGAGGATGTCCCACTGCCTTCGACCACCGACACGTCGAGACGGTCCCTCAGCTTGACCAGCTGCTCCGGCCGTCGCTCCACGACCGAGACCTCGTGCCCCTCTCCAGACAGGGAACGAGCGAGATTGAAGCCGACGGCGCCGGCCCCGACGATCGAGATTCTCACGGACTGGACCCCTCTTGCGACGGGTCGTTCTTCGGATGCCCGTTCGCGGGAACGACATCCGCGCGGGCACTTTCCAACTGCCGCTGCAGGCGATCGCGTCGATCTCCGAGCCCGGTGGCCACATCGCGCAAGGACGCGGACTGTAACGTCTGCGAGGCATCGTCCCACTGCCTCGCATCCACATAGAGTTGCACCAAGTCCAACACCAGGGTGACGAACTCTCGATGGCTGGGATCGATGCGAGCTCCGGATCCATGGGGGCCGAGCAGCTCTTGGTAATAGGTCATCGCCAGGAAACGGCTCTCCGGGGTTGCCTCCGCCGCAGAGCGCGCCTTCAGGATCAAGATGTCCGTCGGCACCTCCTGCGGAAACTCGCGCTGCAACAAATCGTGCGCTTTCTGTCGCTCACCCGCCCGCAGCCAAAGTTCCGCCGTTCTCGCCACCAGGTCGGTGCGAGACGGGTCGTCCGCGGGAATTGACGCCAGCACATCGGCCCCGTACTGAGCCGCTTCGGTCCGGCGCTCCGGCAAGAAGCTGCCGGTCAACACCAAGCCGCGCAACCGCTTTTCCCGCTTTGCAGACGGCTCGTTGCCATCGGCAAGACCGGAACGCAGCAGGTCCCACGCCTCTTCCGCTTTGCGAGCGCGCAGATCCGCAGGAAACTTCTCCAATCGAAGGAATGACAACAGGTCCTGACAACGTCGCCATTCGAGCTCCGCCCGACGGGACGCGACCGCTTCCCGAGCCTCCTCATCTTCCAAGAGTTCTTTGAGCAGGTCCGCGGCCCAAGCAAACCGACGCTCTTCCCGACAAATGGAAGCAGCGGTCTCCCTCATGTCCGCCGCGCCACTCTCTTTCGATTTTTCGAGAATCAGGCGCAGCGTTTGGGTCGCCTTCAACGCGCGATTGTCCGGGGTCACCATGCGCCCGCCCTCGGGCAGGGACTGCACGGCAATGCGCAACGCCATCTCCTGCTCGGCCATGGACAACTCCGTGTCGCGAGTCAGATCCAGCAGGCGGGTCAGGAAGATGTCGAGGACGTGGTCGGGAACGGTTCGCTCGTCCTCGGCATTCAGCCAATCGGACATCGCTTGCAAAGACCGCCCGGCAAACCCGGGGAGCCGACACATGCTACGACTCAATGTGTCGACCAAACCGTCTTCGTCGAGGGATTGATCGATCGCGACGCGCAGCGACAGGAAGGCATCGTCCAAACGAGTCGACGGCAATCGCTGCAGCAGCGGAGTGAGCTGCTTCCCGGCGATCGTGCGCACCGGCCCCGAAGGATCGTTCTTGAGGGAGTTCAACAACAAACGGAAGACGCGATCCATGGGTGCCGCGTCTTCCCCGCGAATGGAGATTTGAACCGCCGCTTCGACCGCCACCTCGCGCACCCCCGCGTCCGCCTGCCGATCAGGATGACAGTGATCGAACACAGCGTTCAGCGCGTCCGCGTCCCCGACCTTGCCGAGCCCCGCGACGTACTCCCGCAGCATCGCCGAGTCCGTCGTCTCGCCGGCAGCGGCCTCGAGGGCCCGGCTGATCGGCCCATCCGACGCGCCGGCAACCACGATGACCAGCGACTCCAGCAACGTGCGACGCACTTCCCCTTCCGACTCTGCCAGGAAGCGATCGAGGAGCACGGTCCGTGCATGGGGATCTTTCGCCGCCAACTGGGCATACACGCGAGCGAGAATCGCCAGCTCTTCGCCGGTCGCGGGTGCGCGCGCAGATTCCGAGGAACTGTCGAGGCGAATCCGTTGCTCCAGAGGCTCCTTGGCCTGCAACAACGCTTCGTCGTTGACGCCCCCTTCCACTCCCGCCAAGAGCTCGAGTCGGCGCGCCGCCATCAATCGAATGTCGCCGAGTTCGTGGCCCAAGGCCTTCAAGCAACCTTCCGTGTCAGACTCCCGCAATCGGTCCTGCCACAAGTCGACGATCTCTTGACGGTCTCTGGCACGCTCGGCCTCGAGGGCGATCAGCTTCTCTTCGAGCAACTTCTCGCGCGTCGCAAACTGCAAGCCTTGATACCACTGCCTCCAAGCGTCGACGTCCGAGCCGAAGTCTTCCAAGGTCAGCGTGCGCAACGATTCGAGGAAGGCCGAAGAGAGGGACTCGTTGTCAGGGGGATTCAAACCGAGGCGGTCTACCAATGCGTCGACCAAGCCAAACAAGCGAAAATCACCCGCCGCCCGTGCCGCGCCGGTGATGACCGCGGAGTCCAACTCCGGCTGCATCAACAGTCCGCGCAGCCGGTTTTGGAATGTGGTCGGGTCTGATTCGTGGAGCGCACGGGTGAACCGCTGAGCTGTCTGGCCCAGCTCGCCATCGTTCGCACCCAGCGCAAGTACGTCGGCGAACAACGACCACCGAACGGCGACGTCCACCCCCGCGGACATCGAACCTTCCAAGATCGCCAGGCGAACCTCTTTCGAGGTCGAGGTTTCGCGAAGTTGCGCAGCCAGTGGTTCTTCGCGCTGATTGCGGAGGAGATCCGCCACCGCTTGGCGCACGGCGGGCAAGGGCGATTCAGGATCGAACAGCACCATCTGCGCTTGAATGATCGCCTCTTCGCTGGTCGTGGCCGCCGCATCCGGCGAAGAGTCTGTGACGGGAACTTCTTGGGATTCTTGGACGCTCCCTAACGCGGATCCGAAGAAAACGATCAGCGAGATGAGCAAGTTGATTGCGATGCGAATCCAGACCATGAATCAGAAGAAATTGCCGCCAAATCGGGGATCAGATAATGATCGTATCCATCCCTTGGATCGGGCTCAAACCAAACGGGACTTTTCGAAGAAATCCGCCAATCTGGCGCGGCACAAATCCTGGCGGTTGATGAACAGGGACTCCTGGGTGCTTCACTCGTCGGCCGGAGGCGACGGCGAGCGATCTTGGAGCAACCCGATGAGCCGAGCGACGGTCTGTTCTGGCGCCTCCTCGGCATCGACCTCCAACACTCGATCGGCCACGTCGCAATAGAGAGGTTCCCGCTCGCGCAGCAGCTGCCGAACTTCGTCTCCCAAGGACAAGTCCGTCAACGCGGGACGCGATTCCCCATGCCCCAGACGCCGAATCAGTTCGTCCGCGGGAACCCGAAGGTAGACCACCACCCATCCTCGACTCGCCAGCAGCTCTCGGTTCGATCGGCGCAGAACGACTCCACCACCCGTGGCGAGAACCCCTTCGAACGAGACCATTTCGGCATCCAGCTGGTTGCTCTCCAGATCCCGGAAGTGCTCCTCCCCTTCGTTCTCGAAGAACGATGCAATGGACCGATGGTGGACTTCTTCGATCCGTCGATCGAGGTCGAGAAAGGCTTGCCCCAGCCGCGAGGCCAGCAGAGTTCCCAGCGTGGACTTCCCGGAGGCGCGGTATCCGACGAGGACGATTCGCGAGGGGAGGGGACGTTCGAGCGAGCTCATGGGCAGCAGGTCCTGTCTCCCTGATCGAGCGGACACGCCAAAATCCCATCGGTCCGAGGGGAGGTCCTTGACTGGACAGCGACGCCCGTGCGGACGTGGGCTTGTTCGGGACCTCAGGACTCGGGCGCCTTTCTCAAGGCGACCGGTTGTTTGATGGTAGCCCCAACGGGATTCGAACCCGTGTTTGATGGCTGAGAACCACCCGTCCTAGACCGGGCTAGACTATGGGGCCACCGAGCCGGAACAGCAACACCGGCAATTTTTCGGCCGGGTACAGTAGCGCGGCGCTCCAGGCGGGGAAAGCAGAATCGTGGGCAGAATCGCGTGGATTCTTCCGCACTCGCATGACCCTCCGGGAGTTCCTTTCCCGAGTCGGGAAAACCCCCGCCGACGCTCGTCAAGGCGCCTCCCATTCCCGGACGAAGGAACGCCACGTCACTGGTCACCGGGCGAGCCAAACTCCATGAACAAGACGAGCTTCGAAGAACTGAAACTGACGGGCAATCTGCCCTCTCCGTCGGGAGTTGCCCTCGAGGTTCTTCGGCTGACACGCAGCGAAGATTTCTCCCATCAAGAGCTGGCGGAGACCCTGCAATCGGACCCAGCGCTGACCGGTCGCATCTTGCAGGTGGCCAACTCTCCCCTCGCGGGAGCGGGAGCCCCGGTCGCCGACGTCGGAGAAGCCACGGTTCGTCTCGGGACCGGCACGGTTCGCTCCATCGCCTTGGGCTTCTCTCTGGTTTCTTCGTATCGCAGCGGTCAGTGCGAGTTCTTTGACTTCACCCGATTCTGGTCCGAATCCCTGGCCCGATCTCTCACCGCCCAGGCGCTCGCTCGAACGCTGAAAACCGGATCCCCCAACGAAGCGTTCGTCTGTGGTTTGTTGAGCGACGTGGGGCACTTGGCTCTGGCGACGGTCCACTCGGCATCGTACTCCGAATTGCTGAAGGCCTCGGGCGATGATCGAGCATTGAGACGAAAGCGAGAGACCGAAGAGTATGGAATCCATGCTCGCGAGATCAGCCAGCTATTGATGGAGGAATGGGGACTCCCCTCCAAGTGTCAGTCCGCCATTCACCAGCTCGATGCGGACCTGGATCCGGCCGGCGTTCAAAAAATGGGACTGGGGGAAGTGCTGTGGATGTCTCGACGCTTCGCCATCGCTTTTTGGCAAGCCTCCAGCACCCCTGTGGATGATGATCAGGTGCAGGCGCTACTCGCCCGATCCCCGCATTGGGACGCCTCCAAGATGCCGTTGCTGTGGAACCATCTGGTCGAAGAGTGGCAGCGCTGGGGCAAGACTCTTGGCACCCAAACCCACTCGTTGCCAAGCTATGGTACGAAACCCGTCGAAGCGGCGACCGAAGCCGTGCCAGCTTCCGCCGAAGAGATTCCCCACGACCTCACCCCAGAGATCATGGAGGAAGAGGGCGACCTTCGCATTCTCGTGGTGGACGACGAGGAAACCTCCGCGCTCGCCCTCACCCGTCAATTGAAGCAAGAAGGCTTCGACGTTCAGGTGTGCATCGGTGGCGAAGAGGGGCTGCGCATGACTCTGGAATGGCGGCCGGACCTGGTGGTCGCCGACTGGATGATGCCGGAGTTTGACGGGCTCGACCTGTGCCGGGCGTTGCGCAAGTTTCCCCAAGGGAACGGGATCTACTTCATCCTGTCGACCCATCGGGAAGACTCCGAGGGCATGCTGGAAGCCTTCGACGCCGGCATCGACGACTATGTCACCAAGAGCTTCTCGACCGAACTCTTGTTCGCTCGAGTGCGCGCCGGAGAACGAGTGATCCGACTTCAGCGACGAATCAAGAAAGACCACGCGATCATGCGCAAGCAGGTCGCGCAACTCGGCATCCTGAACCGCAAACTCAAACGGGCCTCACTGACCGACCCGCTCACCCAACTGCCGAACCGCCGCCACGCGATGGAGGCCTTGGAAACTTTCTGGGACAAGGCCTCTCGAGAAGGGGTCCCCTTCGCTCTGTCCATCGCCGACATCGACCACTTCAAATCGTTCAACGACACCTACGGCCACGACATCGGCGATCTGGTGCTCAAGACCGTGGCGGACTCCTTGAAAAACGCCGCCGAGGAAGAGGAGCTGGTCGCCCGTCTGGGGGGAGAAGAGTTCGTCATCCTGCACGGTGGCACCGACTCGGATCACGCGCTGCTGCGCGCCGAAGCATTTCGGAAATCTGTCGAAGCCACCACGGTGGAACACGCCGGCTCCAACCTGGCGGTCACCATCAGCGTGGGGATGGCGGAGTATGCCCGCGATCGCCAAGACGCGGAGGAGCTCCTCAAGGTTGCTGACGAGGCCCTGTACGAAGCCAAGGAGCACGGGCGCAACCAAGTCTGGGCGGCCCCCATGCCGACGGCCTCCACGACCTAAATCCCGTCAGCGCTGGTAGCTTCGTCGGCGCTTCTCCGTCGCCGTCAGGAACCGAGTCACCATCTCCGCCGCGATGGGCAAGAGGACCGAGTCGCCGGCTTTGAGCTGGTCCTTGGGCGGCTCCGGAGCCAGGGCTTTCTTGCCTCGCGGCATGGGAAAGATCCCCAATCGATCGCCCTTCTTCACCGTGAACCGCTTGCCGTAGAACAGCACAATCTGTTCCCCGCCGGCGAACGCGGCAGAAGTGACTTTGCCCAGAAAGCGCCCCTTGCCGTCGACCACCGAGTCGCCGGGACGGATTCCCCGCGCGGAAGCATCGGTCACTCGCGCACGAATGATGCGATGGGTGCGCGCCTTCTCTGTCTGGAACAGCGCCTCTCTTCCGACGAAGAACGGCTTGTGCCATTTGACGAAGGAGGAGTATCCAGCGCCGAACGGTGTGATCTGGTGCTCCCCCGCGAGCTCATGACCATACAACGGGAATCCCGCTTCGGTGCGTGTGGAGTCCCGCGCTCCGAGTCCTGCCGCTCGCACTCCATGATCCTCCCCGGCAGTCAGAATCGAGGTCCAGATCACTTCGGCGTCGTCCGGATGGACGTAAATCTCGAAGCCGATCGCTTCTCCCGTGTATCCAGTACTTGCCGCGAGCACGGACTTGCCACCGATTGCAATCTCGGTGAGCTGAAAACGCTGCAGCTCCCGGAGTCGACGGCGCGAAGGGTCGTCATCGCAAACCGCCTGCAACACCTTCAAAGAAGCAGGCCCCTGCAACGCCAGGTCGATCCGCTGCTCTGCTCCCTGCGCCGGGTCTTTCAAGTCCAGCACCTCGACTTCGCCCTCGACCTGCACCGAGGGGCGCTTCGGATCCAAGACCCAGCGGCGCTCGGCGGCGCCCTTCCAGAAGGAGAAGACCTTCTCGGCATTGGAAGCATTCACGACAACCAGGAATCGATCGGCGGAACGTCGGTACACCAGCAGGTCGTCCATGACCTGGCCGTCCGTCCCCAGCGTGTAGGTGTATTGGCCGTCATTGTCCCGCAAACGAGTCACGTAGTTGGTGGTCACCAGATCGAGGAAGCGAGCCGCATCCTTGCCGCGAACTTCCATCACTCCCATGTGGGACACATCGAACAGCCCGGCACCGGTTCGTACAGCGCAGTGCTCTTCGACGATGCTGGTGTACATGACCGGCATCTCCCAGCCCGCGAACGGCACCAAGTTGAATTTCTTGGTGTTGGCCTGATGCCAGGAGAACAGCGGCGTTCGGCGCAGCTCGGCTTGCTCGGGCTCGTCCCATTGGAAAATCTCACCCGTCGGCTGTGCGAAGTCTTTGACGGCTGAGCTCTGTCCGATGAAGTACGGCTTGCGGCGGGCGCCTTCGTCGGTCAGGGTCACCGGGTCTCCCGTGCGAAGTGCCCCCTGCTCTCGACGAAAACCGAGGTAGGCCGCCTCCCCGACAACCCCGCCTTCCTGAGCCAGGGCTTGGACCACGTCACCGACGGCGTCCGCGGGAACGGCCAACTCCACGACTTCGGCTCCCTGAGAAAGCACGTGTCGCACTGCCGCCACCGGAGTGGAGGCGATCGTCGCCGCGAAGCATTCCCCTGTCGCAAACGAGGGAACCTGGGAATCCTTCGGTGCCACCAAAGTGACCAGTTGCTGACGTCGCGCCGGCTCCGCCACCCCCAGATCCTCGGCCACGACCGGTCCATCGATCTTGCGAGTGATGTCGTCGTCGAACCCCACCATCCCATCGCTCAGATCGCGCAGCCATTGCAGCAACTCCAAACTGGCGTCGGATTCGCCGAACACTCGGTAGTGGTGGGTGTTCTCCGCGGAATCGGCATCTCGCAAGACGCGGAACTGTCCCAGACATTTGCCGTCCGGGTCCAAGGCCACGGTTTCGAGGACCTGATTCTCCGCAAGGCCGAGGATGTCACCCGCCAAGACTTGTTGCAGCGCCAAGTCGGCTCGTTCGCCGTGAACGGCGATGATCGGCGCATGGGTGGTGTCGACCACCGCCGCCCCTTCCTGCAAGCGAAGAGTTTCGTCGGCGGCTTGTCCATAGGCGGCGGGAACGTTCTGAACGCCCCAAGGACGCATTTCCGTCGCTTTCCCCCAGGCTTCGTGGGAGTGACGAGGTGCCGCGCCGGGTCCCTGATCTTCGTAGTGGGGATGGAAGTAGGGACCCAGTCGATCCGCGGCTTCCGTTCGGCGCTCCACCAGATTCCGGACCGCGCGTTGTGCTTCTCGGAGGGCGCTCGCGGGCAAACGCACCCGGCCCACGGACCCGACCGCCGCCTGAATCTGGAAGGCCTTCATCGACGTCAGACAGTTGGCCACCGACTCGGCAATCGGCTCCATGTCTTCGGGACCGAACCCACGCTGAGCGATCCAGGTCGTGCCGAAGCGCAAGCCACTCGGATTCCCCGCTCGCGTGTCCCCGGCGATGGCGTTCTTGTTGCAGGTGATCCCCACCAAGTCCAACACCCGTGCCGCGATGTCCGCCGCCACCGGTTCACCGGTCGAGGACTTCAACTGGCTGAGATTGATCAGGCACAGGTGGGTGTCCGTCCCCCCATAGGCGAGGTTCAAGCCGCGTTGCTGAAACCCCTCCGCCAACGCCTTGGCACTTTGACGAACCGTTTTCTGAAGCTGGCGAAAGCCCTCGGTGGCAGCGAGACGAAATGCGACCGCCTTGCCAGCGATGGCATTCAGGTGCGGACCTCCTTGCTCCCCGGGAAACACCGCAAAGTCCAGGCGCTTGGCGATGCGTGGATCAGTCGACAAGAGGACGGCTCCACGCGGGCCACACAACGTCTTGTGAGTCGTGAACGACACGACGTCCGCATAGCCCACGGGGCTCGGGAACTCTCGCGCGGCCACAAGACCCGCAGGATGAGCGATGTCCGCCAACAGGTAGGCACCGACCTCATCGGCAATCTCGCGGAACTTGGCCCAATCGATGGTCCAAGGATAGGCGGAGTAACCGGCAATGATCATGGCCGGCTTCTCGGCCAACGCTGTTTGCCGGAGCTTCTCGAAGTCGACCTTGCCGTCTTTGAGGTCGACTCCGTAGGACACGATGCGGTAGTGCTTGCCGGACCGATTCACCGGCGCCCCGTGGGTCAGGTGCCCTCCGCACGAGAGGTTCATGCCAAGGACGGTTCCCTGAGGCGGAACGAGCGCTTCGTAGACCGCGTTGTTGGCGGCAGCGCCGGACAACGACTGAACGTTGGCATACAACTCGGAGGCCGGAACTCGATCCGTCGCGAACAGCTGGGTCAGACGGCGGATCGCCTCGGTTTCCATCAAGTTCACGTACTCGCAGCCCTTGTAGTACCGGCGGTCCCCGTAGCGCCGGTAAAAGGCGTGGTGGCGCGCGTCATCGTCCAGCCGCTCGCGCTCCCAGACGGACATTCGTGTGGACGGGTAGCCTTCGGCGTAAAGATTCGAGAACACCGACGACACCGCTTCGGTCACCGGACGCGGGCACAGGCTTTCCGAAGCGATGAAGATCAGCTTCGCCTGCTGGCGGTAACGCTCGCCGGCGATCAGCTCCGCGATTCGAGGGTCCGCCACCTCGAGGGACTCGTGAACGTGAAAGGCCGGGGCCGAGGACTGGATTCCCGAGGATTTCGCGGGACTCGCGACGGATGCTTGTTGCGGATTCATGGGCATGGACAGTTCCGAGAAGCAGGGAAAAAACGAGGCATTTCCGATCCTATCCCCCGGCTGGCAGGGAATCCTCCCTTCCCCCATGGCATTTCCGAGAAGGATCGGTGATCTTTGGCGGCGCGCGGCATCCCTCTCTGTGAGTGGGCACTGTTCCCCCCGGCGGTCCCGCCCCGGCTTTCGAGACTTCTGCCACATCAGGAACCGCCCGCATGATTGACGAATCCTCGCACGCGAGACTCCCGCAAGACGAATTGTCCGCGGTTCCGTGGCGGCTGCTCACCGACCGTCACTTCGATCGAAAAGCGGTCCGCTTGCTCGAAGAGTTCCGCGATGACGAAGACCCGGAAGTGTTTCGCCAACTGTTCGAGCTGGCCGGACCGCGGCTTCTTTCGCTGTTGCGCTTGACCATGGTGCAGCACCGCTGCCAAGAAGACCCCATGGAGCTATTGACGGACACCTTCGCTCAGGTGTACCGAGCTCGCAGCACCTTTCGCAACCAAGGAGACGGCTCGTTCACCGGGTGGTTCCTGACCATCGCCCAGAATCTCCTGCGGCAACGCCATCGCGAACAGTCAAGGCGCGACCGGCGCGAATCCACCGTGGCGCGCGGGATCGTCGACAGCTCGACCAACCCCTTCACCTGCTTGGTGCGGGAAGAGGCCGCGGAAGCGGCTCGCACGGCGTGTGACCAACTCCGAGACCTGGTGCTTCGAGCCATGCAGTCACTCGCGCCGGGTTCGCGCCAAGTGCTCCTTCTGCACACGATTCATCGAATGAAGTACAAAGACATCGCTCGCAGCTTGGGGATCACCACCAGCGCCGTTGCCATGCGAATGAAACGGGCTCGCGAGCAGATTCTCCGACACGTTGCTCGAGAACTGGAAGCATCCCATGCGTCCCGGGAGGTTGGACCATGAACGTCGTTCAAGACCCGAAGAACCGTTTTCCGTCCCCTTGCGAGTCGCTGCGTCCGACCTTGCACCGATTGGTCGACCGCGAACTGGACCCCCGTGAATCCCTGCGGGTCCAGCGTCACGTGGAGGGATGTCCCGGTTGCAGTCAGCACCTCCAAAGACTGGAAGCCCAGGACGAGGTCCTGCGAGGTGCCGCTCCCAACGAAGAGGACTTTCCGCGAGCCTGGTCGTCGATTCTCGGCGGCAAACTAGTCCACGAAGGTCACCGCGAAGTTGGGAAAGCCCTTGTGGCATGGGTCGTTGCCCGCATTCTCGAACGTCGTGGACAGAGACTCGACAACGTCCCGACGGTGACGGAAGCGGAGCGGACGTTGCAACGGAAACTGAATCTCCGGCGAGCTCTCGAGTCCAGCGTCGGGCGGCCTTCCCGGAAACGCGCTTCCGTGACGCCGAGTGGCTTGGAGTCGACCATTCGGCAGGTGCGTGCCGTGACCGGCCCTCGCTGTCCAGCCATCGAATGGGCGCGCATCCTGGTTTGTGTGGACGCGGGAAACTTGCGCCAGGCGGACCAGCGCCTTGCGCAGCTTCATGACACCCCGCCATCGGTGAGACAAGCGCTCCAATCGTGGGTCTCCGGGACCCCGGTCCCCGTCCCGCTCGCCGCAAGTTGAGCCACGGGTCTTTCCCTTGGCTCCCGGGAAACGAAACGCCGGCTCCGCCGGCCGGGTGGACGCCGTGATTCTCGGAACGAGTGATCAGCGCAACAGGTTCAGGGGGTTGTCTTTCAAGGAGATGTCGCGCCAGTGGCGTGCTTGCTCTTGGTCTCCCAGCTCTTCGAACACCTGAACCAAAGACTGGTGCAACGAAGCAATCTCACCATGGGAAGGAGCGAGAACGACAGACAGCAAGCCGTAGGACTCCAGCAGGACATCCCGCGCCTCCTCGTACCAGCCCAAGGCCAACAGGCAATCACCGTAGATATGCAGCGTGATTCCGCGCAGCGGATCGATCGGCAACAGGAGTTCCCGGACCAGCTCCGCGGCCTCGGACAGCATCAACTCGGCTTCGTCGAGCTGCCCGTCTTCGTACAAAGCACGGCCGAGATTGCTCATGGTCGTCACCGTTTCCGGATGCTTGCGACCCATGGCTCGAATCGAAGATTCGAGGTCCCGTTTCATCATCGCGATCGCCCCGGTCACGTTCCCCAAGGCTCGGTGCATCTGCGCGACGTTGTTGGTCATCCGGGTGGTGATCAGATGATCTTCACCAAGGACTCGACGCGAGACGGGAACGAAAGGTTCTGCAAGGTCGAGTCCCTTCTGCGAGTTTCCGGCTTGGTGGTAAGACCATGAAAGTTCGGTCACGGCGGTGAACGTGGCCATGTGCTCCATGCCGAACTCGCGGACCGCCTCTTTGAAGAGTTCCTCCAGCTTGCCGACCGCCTTCTCGGGTTGATCGGTTTCACGGTAAATGACAGCCAGAAAGCCCTCCGCGGTCATGCGGATCATTTCCTGCTCTTGGTCGCCACCGTCCAGTCGTGACACCACCTGTTCCAGCACCACCTGGGCTTCCCCGAAGCGGCGGTCGCGAAACAAGGCCGTCCCCAGAGCCACTTCGAGATTGAGCGTGGCCTCGTGCTCCTCGCCAAGAACCTCGTTCGAGAGATGCAGAAGATCACGCAGCTCAGGAATGGTCGAGTCGGAACGAGCCTTCGCCAGCTTGAGGAGGACAGCCACCGAGGCATAGGCGACCTGCTCTCCGCTTTGCCCGTCTTCCGTCAAGGGCTGCAACTCTTTCGCCCGCCGCAGATGAAACGCAGCCTTCCGAACGGCAGTGAGCCCCATGTACGCTTGCCCCAACGTGAAATGCAAGTTTGCCGCCACATCGGGGTCGTCGGCGAAACGCTCCTCGATCCCTGGGGAGGCTAAATCCAGGGCCTCGATCAGAGTGATGTCTCGCCGTCCGGACTGGGTCATGTCTGCAGAGCCGATGACATCCTTGTTCAGGAAGTCGCTCACCGCGGTGGCGATCCGAGCCTGACGCTCCGCTTCGGTCTGACGAACCCGGGCCAGTTCGGCATTCTCCTGCGCTTGCGCAGCGTTGCGTTGTGCTTCGTCGGCGTTTGCCTGGGCCAGCTCGGCATTGCTCTGCGCGACGCGTCGCTGCTCCGCCTCTCGTTGGCGGGCCTCCATTTCCTGATTCTTGGCATGCACGGCTCGTTCTCGCGCTTCGTCCGCCCGGAAGTACTGCACGGTGCTGACGGCCACGCCGGCACTCAGGGCCAAGATCACGAGAGCGGTCGCAGCGACAAGAGCCCGGTAGCGACGAACGAACATCCGGGACCGGTAAGCCAGACTCGGCGCCCGGGCAGTGATCGGTCGCCCATCCAAGTAACAGCGCAAGTCGCTGCCCAGAGATTCCACGCTGCGGTATCGCCGTTCGCGATCTTTCTCTAGGGCCTTCAGCAAGATGACCTCGATGTCTCCCCGCACCAGTCGCACCAAAGTGCTCGGGCGCGTCGGAGACGTCTCCTGAATCATCCGCATCGCTTCGAACAGCGCCGCCTGCTGGAACTCATAGGGAAGCCGACTGGTCAGCAATTCGTACAGGACGACGCCCAGGGAATAGACATCGCTTCGCAAATCGATTCCCTGACGCTCCCCAACCACCTGCTCGGGCGACATGTAGGCAAGAGTGCCGACCAGCTGCCCTTCTTCGGTGAGCATGGTCGTCGCGTTCAAGTCCGTGTCCGTGGAACGCGCGACACCGAAGTCGATGATCTTGACTCGCCCTTCCGCATCCACCAACACGTTGTCCGGCTTCAGGTCCCGATGCAGCACCCCTTGCACGTGACCGTGATGCACCGCTTCGCAAACTCGGTCGAAGAGTTCGATCCGTTGATGAACCGAAAGGCCCTGAGAGTCGGCATACTTGGTGATCGGTTGAGCTCCTTGGACCAGCTCCATCGCAAAGTAGGGAAGCGTGACCCCGCTGTTTTCGTAGGTCGCCGCCTCGTAAATCTGGGCGATTCCGGGATGCTGCAGGCGCGCCAGGACCTGGGCCTCGTACTCGAACCGTTTGCGGGTTTCCTCGGTGACCAACCCATGGGCCATGACCTTGAGCGCGACAGACCGTTGCGGATTCTCCTGAGTCGCTTCGTACACAGCGCCCATGCCGCCAACACCGAGCAATCGGACGATGCGATACTTGCCGATCTCCCGAGGGATGTCCGGGGGTTGCCGAGCCTCATTCATGAAACGAGCTCACTCGATTCCTTGCGAGACAAGCGCAACCGCCCCCGCTCATCCACTCCCAGAACCCGCACCGACACCCGCTCCCCTTCCTTCACTCGGTTCACGAAGTCCGGCATCTCTCGATCGCTCCACTCTTCGACGGGCACCAGGCCTTCCGCGCTATCGAAGATCTTCACGAACGCTCCAAACGGTTTGACCGTGACGACCGTTCCCGTGTAGTCCTTCCCCCGCTGAACCACACCGGCGGCTTGCTCGACCCTTGCCACCGCCGCTCGAGACTTCTCTCGATCGGGGGCCGCCACATACGCCACGCCGGACTCATCCACCGACACCTGCGCGTCATGGGTGGCTTCGATGTCGCGAATGTTTGCGCCCCGGGGGCCGATCAACTGGCCCATCGCTTCGGGAGCAATGCGCACCCGAGTGATGCGCGGAGCATGCTCCTTGAGATCTTTGCGCGACTCACTGAGGACCTTCCTCATCTCGCCCAAGATGTGACGACGTCCCTTGCGGGCTTGATCCAGCGCCTGACGAAGCACTGACTCAGGGAGAGCTCCCACCTTGTTGTCCATTTGTAGCGCCGTGATCCCGTCATGGGTTCCGGTCACTTTGAAGTCCATGTCGCCAAGATGATCCTCGTCTCCGAGGATGTCCGAAAGCACTTCGAATCGCTCTCCTTCGGCGATCAGTCCCATCGCGATGCCGGCCACCACGTCCTTGAGCGGCACTCCTGCATCCATCATCGCCAGACATCCTCCGCAGGTGGTGGCCATGGAAGAGGAGCCGTTGGATTCGGCAATGTCCGACTCCAAACGCACGACGTAGGGAAAGTCCTCGAACGCCGGGAGCACCGGAAGCAAGGCCCGCCGCGCCAGGTTGCCGTGACCGATTTCTCGCCGGCCCGGTCCGCGCAAAGGACGCGCCTCGCCGACGCTGTACGGCGGAAAGTTGTAGTGCAACAGGAAGCGCAGACTCTCGGTGCCGAACAGGGTCTCCACCTTCTGCTCCATCTTCTGGGTGGCCAAGGTGCAACTCACTATCGCCTGAGTTTCCCCTCGCGTGAACAGCGCGGAACCGTGTACCGACGGCAACCAGTCCACTTCCCCCCAAATCCCGCGGATGTCTCCCGGACCGCGAGCATCGATTCGGGTGCGTGACTCGAGGATCTCGCGGCGAACCAATTTCTTGGTCAACGCCGAGAGACGACTTCGGACATCAGCCACGAACACAGAGGAATCTGCCTCCGGCGGAAGGCACGCGGTGGTCGCTTCGTCGACCAGGGCCCGCGTGGCGCTGCTGAGCGCCGCCGAACGGGCCGGCTTGGGCACCGTGTGGAGGGCTCGATCGAGCGGCTCTTTGGCGTGTTCTTGCAGCCAGGTGTCCAGAGTCGGAGCCCACGGCGGTGGTTCCGGCGCCGGAAACTCGACCTTCTCGAACCCGGCTTTCTCACGCAACTCGACCAGCGCTGGCAGCAGCCTCTGGATCTTGCGCTGGGCCTCCAACAACCCCTTCAGGACCTCGTCGTCCGCGACGTTCTCGGCGCCCCCCTCGACCATTACCAGCCCGTCCGCACCCGCGGAGACCACGAGTTCCGCGTCCGCTTGTTCCCGATCCCGGGAAGGGGCGAACGCTTGCCAGCGCCCCTGGATTCGGTGCACGCACACCCCGGCCATGGGACCTTGCCAAGGAATCGACGACAAGTGAAGGGCCGCGCTCGCTCCGAGCAAGCTCAGCATCGGGGTGTCGTCATGAAGCGGATCCGCCGACAACACCGTGCACTGCACCTGCACTTCGTGGTGAAAGTGGCTCGGGAACAGCGGGCGCAGGGAGCGATCGAGAATTCGGCTGGTCAACACTTCCTGATCAGAAATCCGCCCTTCGCGTCGCTGAAACCCGCCGGGGATCCGTCCAGATGCCGCACGCTTCTCTCGGTATTCCACGGTGAGCGGGAGAAACCCGGGATCTTGATCTTTCTTGGCCATCACCACGGTCGCGAGCACGACCGCGCGTCCGCTGCGCACCACCACGGCTCCATGGGCTTGACGAGCGATCCGCCCCGTCTCCCAAGTGACCGTGGCTCCGTCCAGCTCGGCACTCACTCGCTGAACTTGTGGTTCCTGACTCATGACAGCTCCCATCCCATCGAAGGCACTCTGCACTCTGGTCACAATTCTGCCGAGAGAAGATCGCCCGTGGTGAAAAAAGGCCCGCCCTCGGGCGCGACTCGTTGTGGTCCTCCCCGAAGCAGGAGAAAATGTCGCGATGGCAATCCCTGAGCCCCGCTTCGATTCCACTCCTTTCCGCCCACCACGAGGAATCCTCGAATGGGAGCCCGCGGAATTGGATGCGCTGGTCGTGCAAGCAGGCGGGCGTCCGGTGCATGCTCGCGCGCTGCGGCGCTCGGTCTTGGTTCGCGGTTCCGATTGCTTCGATGTCGGAGACGGACTCGACCTACCCACAGGGCTCGTGGCAAAACTGAAGCAGGCCGGGGTCGTGCCGCTCCGCTCGGAGGTGGCCAAGGAATCCCGGGACGCGGAAGGTTCCATCAAGCTCGGCCTTCGACTCGCAGACGGCAACACCGTCGAAACCGTCGTGATGCCGCGGCGCCACCACAATGCACTTTGCATCTCCACCCAGGTTGGATGCCCGGTGGGCTGCGTGTTCTGCGCCAGCGGCTTGGATGGCGTTGATCGCAACCTCACGGCCGGAGAAATCCTCGAACAAATCGGCCACGGTCGACGGCACGGAAGCGTGGATCGCATCGTGGTCATGGGCATTGGCGAACCGCTCTTGAACCTCCCCGCGTTGCTTCCCGCATTGCAGGTCGCGGTCGACGAGATGGGCATTCCCCCCAAACGCATCACCATCTCCACGGTGGGAGACCCTGGACGACTCGAAAAACTCCGCCAATCCGGCCGTGGTTATTCCCTCGCCGTGTCCCTTCACGCTCCCGACGATTCCCTACGCCACCGGTTGATCCCGACTCAGGAAAACGCCTCCCTCGAAAGCGTGATCGACGCGGCTCGGATCTATGCCGATGAGTTCGATGGTCGCGTCCAGTTCGAATACGTCGTGCTGGCGGGCGTGAACGATCATCCGCAACAGGTCCGTCAATTGGCGGATCAGCTCCGCGGTGTTCCCGGTTTCGTGAACTTCATTCCTTGGAACCCGGTCCAGGGCCTTCCCTACCGACGGCCCTCCGAAGCGCGCCTCGACGCCATGGTCGAAGAAACCAAGCAACGGGGAGTGCTCGCCACACGTCGGCGCTCCGTGGGTCAGTCCCTTGACGCGGCCTGCGGCCAGTTGCGCAGTCGAATGGTGCGGAAAGCCAGGGGTGCTTGATCGCCGCCGAGGGTGCGCGAGTCCGGCGCCTTTGGTGCGAGCAATCACCGATGCGATAGAATTCGGCGGTCGTGAGTTCGATTCGCCGGAAAGCGATGAACGCGACCCGAGCGATGAGTGCATCGGTCGGCCCATTCGCGAAACCACTCCCGGTTCGACGCCGACTCCGCGGATCCGATGGTTTGGATCGAGAGGCTCGAACGGCTTCGAACGGAAACGGAAGGCAGCCCGACCGATGCGAATCTCTTGGGGAAGAATCACGGCAGCCTGGACACTCGGTGCTGCCACCGCAATGGGGCAGGCATCCGCGCCTCAACTGGTCGACCTGTCCGAGGGCGGGGACGTGTTTCGGTTCGACCAAGAGGCGGACGGGACCGTCACGGTCTACGCCGAGGAGACGCGCCGCGGAGAGGTTCTGGTGTTCGAAGTCAGGGATGCCCATCCGGGACGCCCCCTCCAGTTCGAGCTCGTGAGTGACATCGCAGAACTCGAGCCGGCAATTCGGACCGCGCGCGGCCCTTGGAGCGCCGTTCCTCTTGCAGAAGATAGCCAGCTACACATCACGGCACCGGAGCAACGCTTCCTGGTGCGCTTGAAAGAATCCCCGAAAGACGCCACCGAAGCCGCGTACTACACCTACACGGATTTCACGAACTACATGAGCGGGATCTTGACCGACCCTCTCGCGCAGGTGACCCAAATCGGAACCAGCGTGCAAGGACGCCCCCTGTATCGCATTCTGATCGACGATCCGATCTACCCCGCCGCCGGCAAGAAAACCTTCGTCATGATGGTCCGGCAACACGGCGACGAATGGGGATGCTCGTACTTGCTGGAGGGCACCCTTGACCTGCTTCTCGGTCGCAATGGGTTGGTTCCCCCTCCCGACTTGCGGCGCAACGTCCGCTGGATCATCTATCCGATGATGAATCCGGACGGCGCCGTCCTCAACCAGCGGTGGAACGTGAACTTCGTCGACCTGAACCGTGACTGGGAAAGTGGTGGCTGCAACGCCGGTTTGCAAGAGGCCGAGACTTTCGCCCACCAGTGCGACCTGGAAACCCTGGCCACCCAATACGACATCGTGGGTGCTGGCGATCACCACGGGTGGAGCACTTCGACTCACGGTGGCTTTCGCTACTCGAATGGCGCGGCACCGTCGAGCGTCAGCACCGCGGAGTACCAAGAAGCTCGCGACGACACCGAGGTCATCGCGGAATACGACCCGACTCAGACCGATTGGATCGAAAACGGCGGCCAGACAGGAATGTTTCGAGTGGAGATGTATCAACTTCTGGGCGCGCTGATCCACACCCCGGAGTATGACGGCAACCTCTCCACGGATTCCGAGTTCTACTCGAAGGGGCAGGAGTACGCCCACGCCGTCGAGGACTTCCTGCACTCCGTCGAACTGACCGACGCCCAGGGAGGTGCTCGCTGCCAGGTTCGCATTCCTTCGGACGGCATCCACGTGACCGTCGATGACGGCGACGAGAACCAGAACCCCGGGGTCGCAGAAACCGTCCAGGTGGAGGTGATGGACTCCGCCACGGGAGACAAGGAAACCCTGGTGTTGACCGAAACTGGCCCGGACACCTCGCTGTTCCGAAACACAACCGCATTGTCCGTCGCCCCAGACAGCGGGTCCTCCCTTTCCGGAGATGGGACGCTGGAAGCCGCGTCGGGCTCCACCATCCAGGCCACCTACACCGACGACGACTACCCTGCGGATTCCGATCAGGACCAAGACGAGGTGTTTTCGTTGGCGACCGCCCCGGACCTGGAGTTCGCCATGGACCCGGGCACAATCTCTCCCGGAGACACGCTCACTTTTGAAGCTTGTCAGGGACAGCCCGGCAACCCGGCGTTCCTCTTTTTGTCAGAGGTCAACGGCTCGCCGTCGTTCACCCCTCTGCAGCTCCTGTTTCTCGACAGCAACGGCAACCTGAACATTCCCCTGAATTTTCCGGCCACCACGGGCCTGGCGGGAAACAACTTCGGGTTCCTGTTCTTCACCAAGAATGCTCTGAACAAGGCCGTGGCGAGCAACCAGGACGTGGTCGTCTTTCCATGAGTAGCAAAGTCCTTCTGGTCTTCGGCCATGGCCGCCAAGAGGGACTCGGACACGCACTGCGAGAGGTCGCCGAAGCGGAACTCGAGGCCGTGGGGGCGCGAGTATTTTGCCACGACCTCCTGTCGGACGGCTTCGACCCACGGCTACGCCTGGAACCCGAAGAGCGCTACGCGGGTCCCTGCTCGGCGGATCGCGATCCCCTGGTTCATCGCTACCAACAAGAGGTCCGCGTCGCCGACGCGTTCCTCTTCCTGCACCCGGTCTGGTGGTTCGCTCCTCCCGCGATCCTCAAAGGCTGGATTGATCGCGTCCTGGTACACGACGTCGCGATTCGTCAGCAAGAAACGGGGCCGCCTCTTCCCATCCTGCAGGGCACTCGGGGACTGGTGGTGCAAACCTTCAACAGCTCCGCAAAGATTGACCAGCAGCTGTTCAGCGACTTCTCGCAGAAGTTCTGGAAGAAAGTCGTGTTTCCGTCCATCGGAATGGAATACGCGGGACGAGTGGCCATCTACGACGCCGAATCCATCACCCCATCGCGGCTCGCTCAACACCAGGACGCCCTTCGCCAGGCGATTCGCTCGGTCGTGGCAGCATTGGCCCTGATGCTCACGATCACCCTTGGTGCCTGCTCCCCAAACGTCGAAACTCGTCATCCGGAGGCAGGCCGAAAACATGGAGCCTCCTCCCCGGACTTGGAGCAAGCGTCGCCCGACTTCCCGGAACTTCGCCCCGCCTCGGAAGTAGAGCCCCCGGGGCCATCCTCCCTCGCCAACGCCGACCCGGCGCAACGACGACAACGCCTCCGCGACTCGATTCGCGCGAAACTGGGCAGCGAGTACGACACTCCCCTCCCCGAGGTCAGCGAAAAGGAACGGGAGAAGGGCGAAGCGATCTGGCGAGGACTCTGCGTCGGGTGTCACGGCGAAGACGGTCGCGGTCGGCGCAGCCTTTCCCAGATGCTGCCCGTCCCTCCCGGTGACCTCACGGATCCGGAGGTCGATTCGTTCTTCTCTGCCCGAGGCAAACTGGCGATCGTGACGGACGGGAGCCCCGGGACACCCATGATCGGATGGAAGGACGTTCTGGAGAAGGAAAGCGACCGGATCGCCGTGCTCGCCTACCTGCAAACTCTCGTCACCCAATCGAGGGACTCGCAATCCGTGAACCCCAAGACCCAGGACTCATGAGCGGCGCGCACCGGGACCGCCCCCGACCAACCCGGGCGGCGAAGACCTGGGCGCATGTTTCGGCCGTTGGCCGAGATCGAGCGATGGAATCGGCCGTTCGAAAGCCCCCTCGACGATCCCCTGACGAACCGCGTGGCCAGAGGAGTCGCCGGGCCGTGCCCCGCACTCGCCGAGCGAGACAACGCGCCGTGGTGAGCGCCTGCTGGCTAGTCACCGCCTTCGCGTGCTCGGAACCCACGGAACCGACCGCTCCCGCTTCGACAGATGCGGTGACCGCGCCATCGCCCTCCCACAGCCCCGTGGCCCCCTCCCGCTCCTTCGAGATCAACGAAGACGGCGAGATCCTGGCCCGAGACTTCGAGCTTGTCGACCATCGAGGCCGTCGCTTTCGCCTTGCGGACGAGAAAGGCAAGGTCGTCGTGCTGTTCTTCGGATACGCCCACTGTCCGGATGTCTGTCCCACCACCCTGTCGAGCTGGGCCCGCATCGAAGCTGCCCTGGGAGCGCTCGCCTCCCAGGTGACCTTTGCGTTCGTCACCGTGGACCCCGAAAGGGACACGTCGGCGCGGCTCGCCAAGCACCTGGGCATCTTCAGCGAAGACTTCCTGGGGCTTCGCGGCACCACCGAGCAGCTCGATCAAGTCTACGACGCCTATCGGATCGATGCCGAGCGCGTTCCCGTCGCCGAGGGAGTCGTGGGCTACGTCATCGACCACACCACCCGCATGTTCGTGATCGATCCCCGCGGTGTGCTCCACCGCCAATATGACTACCGCACGTCTCCCGACTCGATCGCCGGAGAGATTGGCTTGCTGCTGGAACAAGTGGCCGAGTCGGGTGATTCATGAGTTCGAGCCTCGCCAAACCAACCCGAGGCGTCGATTCGACCGTGCCACAGACTCTTCGCCGAGTCAGCGCCCGGCGCCGTTGGCTGCTGGGAGCAGTGCTCCTGACCATCAGCGCTTGTGAGCGCACTCCGGGAACCCTCGACGTCCGCAATGCCTGGTCCTGGCCAACCGCTCCCGGCCGCTACCAGGAAACCAGTCCCCCGTCCGCCTCTCCTGATGCCGACCAAGAACTCGGCCCGGGAGTGGTGTATCTGGAGATCGTCAATGGCACCCGGCAAGACGATCGACTGCTTTCCGCCGAAGCCGCCGTCTGTCGAGTCACCGAGCTCCATGAAACCCGCGAGTCGGAGGGCCGCATGACCATGGTTCCCCTCCCCCACGGAGTCGAGGTACCCGCTCGCAGCGTCCTTTCCTTCGAACCAGGAGGGCGGCACGTGATGTTGATCGACCTCCACCAAGACCTGCTCCTCGGCCAACGCTTCGATCTCTCCTTGGAGTTCGAGAATGCCGGAGTGATTCTGGTCCAGTCCGAAGTCCGCCGTGGCGCAACCTCCGAAGCTTCGGAGGATTCGAGTGACCGTCCGTGAATCGATCCGCACAACCCTGGCGTTCGCCGCTTCCCTGAAACGCAACAGGCAAGAGAGCTCGACATCCATGAACCACAGCGCCTCGAAAGTCTCCTGCCAGACCAAGGACGACCCCGGGATCTGGCATGTGGATCTGGCCGCTCCTCCGACCAACATTCTCGACCAGGACATGATTCCCCAGCTCACCGAGATATTTCGGGAGGCTGCCATCACTGCGTCGCTCAAGGCGGTGGTCTTGTCCGGCCAAGGAGAGCACTTCTCTTATGGCGTCAGCATCCAGGAGCATCGCCCTCAAGAAGTCGCCGCCATGCTCGAGCGATTCCATGGCCTGTTCCTCGCAATGAATGCGGCGGCGGTTCCCCTCCTCGCCGTGGTTCGAGGTCGTTGCCTGGGAGGGGGCCTGGAACTGGCCGCGTACTGTCATCGAGTGTTCGCGACTCCTGACGCCGAGATGGGTTTGCCGGAGATCAAGCTCGGTGTCTTCGCTCCGGCTGGATCCTTGATCCTTCCCACTCGGGTGGGCCAGCGGCACACGGACGACCTGTGCCTGAGCGGGCGTACCGTGACCGGCGAACAGGCTCTGGCCATGGGGTTGGTCGACCAGGTGTCGCCGCATCCCAAAACGGCGGCCGAGGAATGGTACCGAGAGCATCTCCGCCCGCGCTCCGCGGCGGCCCTTCGTCACGCGGCTCGCGCCTCACGACTGCGTTTCGCTCACGATTTCGAGCGCCAGCTCGCCCAAGTCACCAAGCTTTACCTGAACGAACTCATGACGACTCGCGACGCCCAAGAAGGCATCGAGGCCTTCTTGGAAAAGAGAGCGCCCGTCTGGAGCGACTCCTGACCGGCGGGTTCGTCGGCAAGGGTGCCGCCCCTGTGCTCAAGCAGGAACAGGTTTCTTGGCAGTGGGCGGCTGGTAGATGTGCACCGCCATGCCGTGCACCGCTTCCGCGGCTTCCATGACTGTCTCCGGCAAAGTCGGATGGGCATGGATGGTCGACGCGAGATCTTCGGTCGTGGCCCCCATCTCCAAAGCCAAGGTCGCCTCGGCAATGAGTTCGCTCACTTCCGGTCCCACCATGTGCACTCCCAGAACCACGTCGGTGTTGCGGTCGGAGACCACCTTGGTGAAGCCTTCCGTCTCGTTCAGGCTCATGGCCCGCCCCGAAGCGGCGAAAGGAAACTTGCCGACGATCGGATCGTAGCCCGCCTCTTTTGCTTGCCCCTCGGTCAGTCCGACGGAGGCGACTTCTGGGTCAGTGAAGATTACCGCCGGCACGGCGACCGGGTCGTAGATCACCGAATTGTCTCCGGAAATGGCGGCCGCGGCCACGAGTCCTTCGTGACTCGCTTTGTGGGCCAACATGGGCTGTCCCACGATATCCCCGATCGCATAGACGTGATCGGCTCCGGTGCGGCGCTGCGCGTCGACGTTCAGGAAGCCTCGGTCCGTCGCAAGTCCCACGGTTTCCAAGCCCAAGTCTTCGGTATTGGGACGTCGTCCCACGCAGGACAGGATCTGATCGACTTCGATGGTTTCCTTCTTGCCCTTCTTCTCGATCTCGACCGCCAGGCCCTTTTTGCCCTTCTTGTAACCCAGGGCCTTGGTCTCGAGGTGGACCTTCACCTTCTTCTTCTTCAGGGATCGGGCCACCACCTTCGAAAGTTCCGGGTCCTGGCCGGGCAGCACCGAATCGGTCATTTCGACCACGATGACCTCCGCGCCAATCTTCCGGTAGAAGAAGCCGAGCTCGAGACCGATGTAACCCGCTCCGATCACCAAGACGGAGCCTGGGATCTTCTTCGGCGCCAACGCTCCCGTGCTCGACCAGACGTTGTCTTCATCGAAATCGAAGCCGGGGATCTCAATGGGCCGCGAACCGGTGGCCAGGATCACGTCCTGGTAATGGACCTCTTGGGTCCCCTTCTCGGTCTCGACGAGCAACTTGCCGGGTCCCGCGAGTCGAGCCTTGCCCGCCAGGTGCTCAATCTTGTGATTCTTGAACAGCACACCGATGCCACCCGTCAGCCGGTCAACGATGCCGGCTTTCCAAGCCACCAACTCCTCGATCTTGAGACTCATGCCGTCGACGTGGATGCCGATCTTGCTGGCGCCTCGGATCTTTTCCATGAGGTTGCCGGCGGCAATCATCGCTTTCGAAGGAATGCAGCCGACATTCAGACAAACTCCGCCCAGATTCGCGCGTTCGACCACCAGGACCTTCTTCCCCAACTGGGCTGCGCGAATCGCCGCGACGTAACCACCCGGGCCGGCTCCGACGACCGCCACCTCGGTTTGAATCACAGCATTCCCCATGGTTCACATCCTTCTCAATGGGCGTGCGCAGAGATTCCGCGCGACTCGCCTCAAGACGGTTTGGAGTTTCGGTAGTGGAGATACCCGCTCCGCTGATCTTCCAGCTGAGCCGTGACGTCGGCGAAGACGTCTTCGAACAGCGACTCGGCCGCGGGATCCTCGAGCTTTTCGACGGCTTGGGTGGCTTCGGAGATTTCGCGATGCATCTCCTCTTCCATCTCGTCGTGTTGCCCCTTGGTGAGGACCCCTTCGAATTCGAGGAACCGTCGCAAACGCTCGACAGGGTCCCGCTTCTCCCAGGTCGCCACTTCTTCATCGCTGCGATAGCGAGTGGGATCGTCCGACGACGAATGACCGGTCCGACGATAGGTGAGCGCTTCAATCAAGGTCGGACCGCCGCCCGACCGAGCTCGCCCTAGCGCCTTGTGAGTTTCTCGGTACACCGCCAACACATCGTTGCCGTCGACGCGCACTCCGGGCATGCCGTAGGCGTCGGCCTTCACGGCAATGGAGTCCGAGGCCGTTTGCTTGTCGAAGGGCACCGAGATCGCCCACTGATTGTTCTGGCACAGGAACACCACGGGGGACCGCCAAACACCGGCAAAGTTCAGTCCGCAATGAAAGTCCGACGATGAGGTGGCGCCGTCGCCGAGGAACCCCAACACGGCCGACTGCTCCCCGCGAATCTGCATTCCTCGAGCCATGCCCGCCGCATGGGGGATCTGAGTGCCGATCACACTGGACATGGAAACGAACTTGCCAGCACGCCACGAGAAGTGGCAAGGCATCTGGCGGCCCTGAGACACTTCTCCCGCTTTCCCGGCGAGCTGAGTCACCAACAGGTTCAGCGGGTAGCCGCGGTAGACCGCCACCCCCATCTCGCGCAACGCGGGAACGATCCAATCCTCTTTGGTCGCGGCCGCGGCACTACCGACGATCGCCGCCTCCTGCCCCGTGCTTTGGCCGTAGAACCCGATCCGACCCTGTCGTTGCAGATTCAGCATGCGCCCGTCGAGGACGCGGATCTTGACCATGCCTCGATACAGGTCGAGGAGCATCGCCGGCGTCTCTTCCAACGTCGCGTCGGAGACCAAATGCCCGTCTTCGCCGAGCACTTGAACCGGACGGAAGCGTTGTGGGTCCGCGTCGGCCTCTTTTGCCTTCGGCGCGGCAGCCCCTGCACTCTTGGACCGGGACGTGGCTCCCTTCCCGTTCTTCGAAACCGAACCGGAAGACCTTCGATTGGCAGAAGCCCCGCGCCGCGCCCCGTTCTTCGAGGAGCGCCCCGAGGACTTCTTCCCACTCGACTTGGAGCCTCCCGCTCGTCCGCGAGACGAGTTGCCAGACTCCTTCTTCTTGGGACGGCCTGGAGAAGCCGCTTGGCGAGGGGGACCCGCCGTGGAATCGTCGCGCACCGCTTTCTCCCGAATCAGAGAGAACCGAGCAGCAGAAGCTTGGGATCTTCGAGGAGGCGAATGACCTCATTCATGAAGCGCGCGCCGTCGGCGCCGTCCACCACCCGGTGATCCAGAGAGATGGACAGGTTCATCATCTTGCGAACCACGACTTCTCCGTCTCTCACCACCGCTTGTTCCGTGATCTTGTGCACCCCCATGATCGCCACTTCCGGATAGTTGATCACCGGCGTTGCCAGGATGCCGCCGATGTTGCCAGCGTTGGTGATGGTGAAGGTCGAACCCGTCACTTCATCCAGGCTGAGCTTTCCGTCTCTTGCACGTCCAGCCAGATCGTTCACGGCCTTCCCGGTCGCTAGCAGCGACATCTGGTCGGCGTGATGAATCACCGGCACCACCAGGCCCGCGTCCGTGTCGGCGGCAAAGCCGATGTTGTAGTAGTGCTTGTAGACGATTTCCTGGGTGGACTCTTCGAGAGTCGCGTTCAACATCGGGAACTTGCGCAACCCCTGGATCGCGGCCTGGATGATGAACGGCATGTACGTGAGCTTGACGTCTTGCGCAGCCGCGGTCTCTTTCAAGGAGGCCCGCATGGCCACCAACTCGGTGACGTCGACATCGTCCACGTAGGTGAAGTGCGCAGCGGTCTGCTTGGACTGCTGCATGCGTTCGGCGATGCGCTTGCGAACACCCTTCAGCGGCACGCGCACCTCCGGCTTCTCACCACTCCGAACCGTCGGAGGAGCGGGCGCGCGAGGTGCCGCCGCGGCCGCGGCGGGAGCAGCAGGCACCGCAGCCGCCGCCGGCGACGCGGGCAGTGGTTCAGCAGGAGACGCTCCTTCTTTGAGGAACAGCTCAAAGTCTTGACGAGTGACGCGTCCCGCCGGACCGGTCGCAGGAACGTGACCGAGATCGATCCCGTGTTCTCGTGCCCGACGCCGAACGGCAGGAGCCGCCAGCACTCGCCCTGCCTGACCATTGCCCGAGGTCTGGGGAGCGGGAACACTTGTCGGCGCAGGAGTTGCCGGAGCGCTGGAGGCTGGTGCAGGGGCCGCAGGTGCGGCGGCCGCGGCCGCGGGCTGAGAGGCCGCCGTTTCGGCAACCGCGGCGGGCTGTGCGGCACCCGCGGTTTCGATGACCGCGATCACGGAGCCAACGGGAACAGTATCTCCTGCGGCCGCAGTCAGCGCCTGGACGGTCCCTTCTTTCGGTGCCGGGATCTCGACCGTCGCCTTGTCGGTCATCACTTCCACGAACGGGTCGTCTTCTTTGATCGCCTGCCCTTCGGTGACGTGCCATTGCACGATCTCACCTTCGGCAATGCCTTCTCCGATATCCGGCAACTTGAACTCGAAACTCACGTCTTTGACTCCTCGTTGATTCTTCCCTGACCGTCGCTTCGTGGCGTTCTTGCTTGTCGATGCTTTGCGGCTTGTGCGCTTGGATGCTTGTTCGTGAACGCCCGAGGTCAGGCTCCCTCCCCAGGTTCTCACATGATGAGCGACGGTTGTTAAAACTCCATCAAGTCCTTGATGGCTTGACGGACTCGGCCGTCGTCCGGCAGGTACATGTGCTCCAACGTGTAGGGGAATGGCGTGTCAAATCCCGCCACCCGCGCGATGGGGCCTTCCAGGTACTCGATGGCTTTCTCTGCGATCACCGCCGAGATTTCCGCTCCGAAACCACAGGACTTCGGCGCTTCGTAAACAACCACGGCGCGCCCCGTCTTTTTGACCGACTCCAGGATCGTCTCCTCGTCGAGAGGAATGATGCTGCGGACGTCCAGGACTTCGACGCTGACCCCGTCCCCCGCACAGGCTTCGGCGGCCTTTTCCGCGACGGGAACCATCGCTCCCCAGGCAACCAACGTGGCGTCGGTCCCTTCGCGAACGATCCGGGCCTTGCCCAGCGGAACCGTGAAGTCGCCTTCGGGTACTTCGCCCTTGGTGTTCCGGTAGATCGCCTTCGGTTCCATGAACAGCACCGGATCGGGATCTCGGATGGAGGCCAGCAGCAGTCCCTTGGCGTCTTCGGGCGTGGACGGCACCACGACCTTCAAGCCGGGAGTATGGGCGAAGTACGCCTCGGGGCTCTGCGAGTGGTAGTGACCACCGCGGATCCCCCCGCCAATCGGCGTCCGAATGGTCATGGGCACCGTGAACTCGCCACCGGAGCGGTAGCGCATCTTGGCGGCTTCTGAAACGATCTGGTCGAACGCGGGATAGATGAAGTCCGAGAACTGGATTTCAGGAACCGGCACCAACCCATACAGGGCCATCCCGATCGCGGTCCCAATGATCCCGGATTCCGCCAACGGCGTATCCATCACTCGGTCCCCGCCGAACTCCTCGAACAACCCTTGGGTCGCTCGGAACACCCCGCCGTTCAGTCCGACGTCTTCTCCGAGAACGACCACTCGGTCGTCGCGTCCCATCTCCAGGCGCAATCCGTCGTTGATTGCCTGAAGCAAAGTCATCGTGGCCATTCAACTCTCCTCTCGTGCAACGAGCTTCAAAGGGGAAACTCGCCGACATTCGCCCCGGACACCGATCCTTGTTCGTAGGCCTGGCGGAGCGCGTCCCACTGTTCTTCCAGCGTCGCGGTCCGCTCCTCGAACACGTCATCGAACATCGATGACAGCGGGGGCGGCCCCTCCTTTTCCGCCGCTTCGATGGCGGCCTGAAGTTCACTTTGCACGGATTGACGAAGTTCCTCGTCTTCTCCTTCTTCCCAGAAGCCGCCACGAACCAGGAACTGGCGGAAACGCGCCAGCGGATCCTTGCGGCCCCAGAGTTCCATCATCTCTTCACTGCGGTAGCGCGAATCGTCGTCCGAAGAACTGTGAGCTCCCATGCGGAAGGTCACCAACTCCAACAAGGTCGGTCCTTTCCCCGCGCGAGCTCGGTCCACCGCTTCCTTGGCGGCTCGGTACACCGCCAAGACGTCATTGCCATCCACGCGAACGCCCGGCATGCCGTACGCTTCGGCCTTGGCTGCCATGGTGGTGGATGCAGTTTGTCCGTCGACCGGGCAAGAGATTGCCCAGCCGTTGTTCTCGCAAACGAAAACGCACGGGGACGCATAGACCCCGGCAAAGTTCATTCCCGTGTGGAAGTCGTTGGACGAGGTCCCACCATCCCCGAAGTAGGTCATGGCGACGATCGGATCCTTGCGGATCTTGGCGGCCATGGCAGCGCCGACCGCCTGCACGATCTGGGTTCCGATCGGGCTCGAGATGCTGTTGCAGTTGACCTTCTTGAAGGAGTAGTGCACGGGCATCTGGCGGCCGCGAGTGTTGTCCTTGGCATTGCCGTAGCATTGATGCAGCATTTCCTCGAAGGTGATGCCGCGCAGCAACAAGATCCCGGGATCTCGGTAGCTTTGGAACACCCAGTCTTCGGGATTCAGGGCAAACGCAGAACCGATGTGGGCGGCCTCTTGTCCTTTGGAACTCAGGTAGAAGCCGATCCGACCCTGACGCTGCAGTTTCAGCCCCCGCTCATCGAGCTCCCGTGTCGCGAGCATCGTGCGGTAGATGGTCCGCAACTGATCACGGGACAGCTCGGGGGCTTCGGTATGGGACGGGGCACCGTCCTCTGCAATGACTTGAAGCATCTCGCTGGTCATGCCTTTCGAATTCCTGTCTTCGTATCCTGTCCCTGCGGGAAGCCGATTGGATCCCACGTCCCGGAAGGCCAACGTTCGGCCCCTCAGTGCTGCCCGGCCTCTCCCCGGGAACGCAGCATGCTTTCGACGAACAACTCTCCCGCCCGGTAGGAGCTCCGCACGAACGGCCCGGCGGCCACGTGCAAGAATCCGTAGCCGCGAGCGACCTCTTCCAGTTCCTGGAATCGCTCCGGGCTGACGAATTCGGTCACTTCTCGATGACGAGCCGTGGGACGGAGGTACTGCCCCATGGTGAGAAGGTCGACTCCCTCGGCTCGCAGATCTTCGCAGCTCTGGCGGATCTCTTGTTCGGTCTCTCCCATTCCGAGCATTAGTGACGACTTGGTCAGCGCTCGGGGAGCCAGCTCCTTCAGAGTGCGAAGCACTTGCAACGACAAGTCGTATCCGGCTCGGGGATCCCGCACCGCGGGACTCAGTCGGCGCACTGTTTCGAGGTTGTGGGCCAAGACGTCCGCCCCGCAGTTCGCGACGACTTCGAGCTCTTTGCGCTCTCCGTGGAAGTCGGGAATCAAGGTCTCCACGAGAATGCCCGGGACTTCCTTCTTGAGAACTTCCACCGTGCGCGCGAAGTGAGCCGCCCCACCATCCGGCAAGTCGTCTCGGTCGACCGAGGTCAGCACGACGTAGGTGAGCTTCATCTGACGAACCGCGTCGACGACCTTTTCCGGCTCTTCCGGATCCAAGGGCTCTCCCTGGCGACCGGTTTTCACCGAACAGAACGTGCAGCCTCGGGTGCAGCGTTCGCCCATCAACATGAACGTCGCTGTTCCCGAACTCCAGCACTCACTGAGGTTGGGGCAACGCGCTTCCTCGCAGACGGTGGTCAAACGCAAGCCGTCCACCAGACCACGGAGACGCTGATAGCGCTCTCCGGTCGGAGGACGGATTTTCAACCACGGCGGGAGCTTTTGCTTAGCAATCAAACCGGTTCTGCGGACCCCCACGAGAGACAAGGACTGCTCGCGACCCCTGGATCGAACGTAACTTGTTGGCAGTCCATCACTTGCACAAATTCAGGCAGCGCCTCACCTTAGCTCGGACAGGGGCGTGAATCAAGGTTCGTGCTCAGGGATGGAGGGCCTGGTTCGGAACCAGAGCACGCCCATCTCCGTGCGATTCACGGAAAGAGTGTGCGATGACGCACTCTCTGTTGGTCGTGTGACATGTTGAGCGGAAACCGACTAGAGGAAATCGAGGACCTTGGCCAGCCGCTCGCGAGAGTTTTCTTTCGTCACTGGAAAGCCGCCGGATTCCGCATCCGCTCCCCCCACGACCACGAACAAACCATCAAGGGGAAAGACCCGCTTCTGCGACCCGTCCAAGAAGAGAGAAACCTGCCCCCCGCGGCATGCGTTGAGAGTTCTCGAAAAACGCGTCTCGAATTGGAACGAGATTCGTACGTAAGTGCAGATGACCTTGCTTGAGGAAGAAGCGGAGGAAGAAGGAAGCAGAGAGAAAGGACGAATGCCGTGCGCTCTTCCAGAAGCATCGACCGGCACAACCAGGCGCTGCCTGTGGAGGTCCGAGAGCAACTGGAGGAGATCCGGTCAACGAAGTGCCTCGACATCAATGACCTGGACCGCCTCTTGGCTGCATTGGACCCTGAACTCTTCGACGAACAACTCCAACTCGTCATCGTAGAACTCGGTTTCCAGCACCTCGTCCATCCGCGTGTTTCCAGGGAAACGGTTCCCGGTGCCCGGCGAAAACTTCCGGCCACGAACAACGTCTCCCGGGAATACCTCAAAGACATTTCTGCGTACGGCCCCATGAGTCGCGAAGACGAAGCGACTCACTCGCGACGCATGGAGTTCGTCTCTGCCCGCTTGGATGCGGCGGAGCTCGGCACCAGCAAGCAGCGAGCGCGCTGTCGCCACGAATACGAGCGGGTGCGCGCCGAGTTCGTCGAACGCAACCTGCACTTGGTCGTTTCTCAGGTCTACGCCTATCGAACTTATGGCGTGCCGTTGGACGACCTGATTCAAGAAGGCAACGCGGCACTCATGCGAGCCGCGGAAAAGTTCGACTGGCGGCGCGGCGTCCGCTTCCGAACCTATGTGACCTATTGGATTCGGCAGGCGGTCGAACGCTCCATGGCCGCCTCCAAAGGGATCGTTCGCGTCCCCCATCACCTGCAACAGAAGTTTCGACGGCTCAAGCGCGAAGGAAAGCTCCCCGCCGAAGCCGATCGCGAGCCGGCCGTGAGCGATGTGGCCGACGGCTTCGAGATCAGCCGAGACTCGGCAGCTCGATTGATGGAAGCGTCGCGCATCTCGTTCTCGCTCGACCAGGAGATTTCTCCGGAGGGCGAGTCGTACCGGGAACTCTTGGTCGAAGACTGGGAGCCGGAGGACAGCGAGGAAGGCACGCTTCTGCATCGCCGCATCGAGCACATGCTTGCCGAGTTGGACGAACGCGAGCAGCGAGTGCTGCGCATGCGCTTCGGCTTGGACGGCAACAAGGCAGCGACCTTGGAAGAGGTCGGAAACGCCCTCGAGCTCTCGCGAGAGCGGAGTCGCCAGATCCAGCAACGGGCGCTCGGCAAACTGCGCAGCTCCGAGGAACTGGCCCTCCTCGAACAGTACCTCTGATCCGCACCCGCCCCCGGGTCCTGAAAACAGAGGCAAGCGCCAGGGTTGAGTCCTGGCAACCGGAGACGTACGTTGCGGTCCGGTGTTTCGCCCGCCCTCCGGGCGCAAACACCGCGACCGCACCTTTCTTCCGGGCTTTGGCGACGTGCCGCTCACCCTTCTCTCTGCTCGATTCTTCCTGGAGCTGGCCGTCGGCTTGATGCTTGGCCCGTTGCTCCTCGACCGACGCCCTCTCGGGCTGGGCTTCCAGCGCATGATGGCGGCCATCGCGCTCGGGGTCGTTCTACCGGCCGCCTTTCTCCTGAAAGGGTCCGAGGAGCTACGCATTGCCTTCTGGCTGACGGTGGGCTTCTCCGGGCTGCTGGTCCTGTTGATCGCCGTTCCGGCCTCCAGCACTCCTCGTGCGATCACCGTGCTCCTGTCCGCCTCATGCCTGGTCGGAGTGGCCGCGGTTCTTCAGTTTGTTCACGTGCAAACCGAATCGGCGAGCCTGGCAACGCTGCCGCTTTTCTTGACCAGCGCCCTCACCTCGAGCCTGGTCCTGGGACTGGTCACGGGGGCCATGATTCTCGGCCACTGGTATCTGGTGACTCCCGACTTGCCGATTGGGCTCCTGGATCGCATCACCCGCTTCTCCCTGGCTTCCCTCTACGTCAAGGCGGCCCTGTTCACCGCCACGGTCTGGCTGTTCTTCGGCCGCTTCGAGGTTTCCGTCCGCGGCTTCGGATCGGCGTTTGGCATCGGGGAACCGGTCGCCACCGCCGGATTCCAACCACAACTCGACTTCATCTTTCTGCTCGCACGAGTCGCCATCGGACTGATCGGGCCGGCGGTTCTGTGTCACATGACTCTCAAGACCGTGGAGTTGAAGGCCACTCAGCCGGCGACGGGCATTCTCTACGCTGCCACGATCCTGGTGCTCATGGGTGAGTTGTTTGCGTTCTTGGGAGAAGGCAGCTTCGAAGTCATTCTGTGACCGACGGCGGCTTCTCTGGCCAGGGATGCCTCGCCACCAGCCGATGTCGAAACCAGCAGGACCTCGGCTTCGCAACAACACTGGGGACAAGATGCAGGCCAGCGTGACCTACCCCTGCCGTCAATGCCAGGCCCCGCTGGAGAGAGCGCTTGACGGCGGCGACGCGGCCCCCTGCGCTCAATGCGGCGCCGCCCAGGAACTTTCGAAGCGCTACCAGGAAAACGGGGCGGTGTTGCGCTGCCCGGCCTGTGACCTCAAAGTGCTGTATCGCCAGAAAGACTTTCGTCAGGCGCTTGGCTGCGTGGTCGTTTTGGTTGCTTCCATCTTGGCTCCGTTCACGTTCTATCTGAGCCTGGTGGCCGCGGCACTGATCGACGCCGTCCTCTACTGGTTGGCGCGAGACGTCGTCATCTGCTACGGCTTCCAATGTCGAGCCCACATTCGCGGCCTGCCGCCCGGCCCCGGCGTGCTCCCGTTCGACTTGTCGATCCATGACTACTACCGAGGCTTGGCTCGAGAATCTTCGGAACCAGGTGACGAGTCTCCCACCTCAGAGTCGGGCGGCCCCGCCGGGCCCGAAACAGACAAAAGCCAGTCGTGACCAGGAGTCCCGCGCACTCTCGACACGGTCGCGAGGCAGGAGACCGGCAGAACCGGCGGGCCGCGCTCCCGCAGATCGATCGAACCCACAAAAGACCTGCTCGGACGGCGGAGGACTTCCTCCGCTGCTTGCTACCATGAGGCCTGCCAGCAGTCCAACGCGGCGGAAGGCGAATCGCCTTGACCGAAGCAAACCGCCGGTGGACTGGCGTCCGTCCCAAGAGGCGACTGCGCTCTCTCCACGGTCCGCGAATCACTGGCTCGATCGGTAACCCTCTTCGACTTCCCCAAGAAGGAAACCTCCATGCGCTCGGAAACCCTGACTCAGAAGATGCAAGAGTGTGGAGCCCGCTGGAACGACGACCAGTCGCTGGCCCTCGACTTTGGTGACGCCGCCGCCGAAGCGCGTGCCGCGTTCGAATCAGGCGGCGTGTACGACGGCCACGGCCGGGCGAAGATTTGGCTGTCCGGCAAGGACCGGGTTGATTTTCTGAACGGCCAATGCACTAACGACATCAAGTCAGTTTCGGATCAACACTCACGCATCGCCATCCTGGTGACCGCCAAGGGCAAGGTCATCGATCGAGTGCAGGCCTTTGCTCAAGGCGATCGTCTCGGGTTCGTCGGGAGTGCCGGGCAGCAGGACGCTCTGCGCGAATTGCTGGCCGCAAAGATCGTCATGGAAGACTGCGAGGTGACCGACGCCAGCGACCTTGGCTCCCTGTTGGCGTTCGGGCCGGCTGCCGAAGACGCTGCGAAGAAAGTGCTCGGAGCCTGCCCCGGAACCAGCGGTGACGGGTTCGAAGCGACCTCCGTCGAGGTGGGAGGACACTCGATCACGGCCTGCGCGACTCGAGCACCCGGAGGTCATGGGGTGGAGATTCTCGGTGCGCCCGACGCGATGACTGAGGTCTACGCGCAGCTGTTGGATGCGGGACTCAAGCCCATTGGGGAAACCGCTTTCGACCAGATCCGCGTCGAAGCCGGACTGCCAGCCTTGGGGCGGGAAATGGGAGATCACGTCAACCCCTTGGAATGCGGACTGGAAGACAGCGTATCCTTCACCAAGGGTTGTTATGTCGGCCAAGAGGTGATTGCTCGCCTTCACAACTACAAAAAGGTCAAGCGACAACTTTGCGGGCTGCAATTTCCCGAAGCTGCTGACCCGGATGCACTGGACGGAGAGATCTTCTGGGACCTTTTGCGGGTCGGCCAAGCCACGAGCGTGGTTCGCTCGCCAAGATTGGGCGCCACCTTGGCCCTCGGATTGATCAAGGTCGAATACGCCAAGCCAGGAACGGACGTCTACGGAGTCCTAGACGGGGAAAAGATCGAGGGCAAGGTCGTCGAGCTTCCCTTCGGGTAATCCCGGGCGGCGGTCAGTCGTCCGAAGGAGGGCGACGCCGCATGCGCTTACGGTCCGAGTGAGCGCGCTTCTTTTGCAAGCGCCGCTCCACCGAGGAGCGAGTGGGCCGAGTCTTGACCCGCCGTCGGGGACGCTCCAGAGCGAACCGAAGCAAGCTCTCGAGCCGTTTCCAGGCATCTTCCAGGTTGCGACGACGTTCGCGGTGCGCCTGGGCCGAAACCAGCAGCTCCCCCTGGGAAGTCAGCCGAGAACCCAGGCGCTGCTTCATCGCAGCCCGCTCGTGGTCGGGAATGCAGGGCGAGTTCGCCAGATCGAAGCGGAGGGTCACTCGCGACTCGGTTCGATTCACGTGCTGACCGCCCGGACCACCGGCACGACTGGTTTCCACCTGGACGGCGGAAAACGGCACCTCAATGCCGCGGGGAAGATTGATCGGGTCCATCATTTTGAAACCAGGCTGCGTCTTCGGGGGTGTCGAAGTCTCTCAGAACCCCCGGGTCGTCGCACTCGAAATGCAAGATTCGAGCTGGGTCTCGGCGAATGACCGTGTGCGCAGGCTGGTCGTCGTCCAGTGCGCGAAACTCTGGCCAAACTCGCGGACTCACGCAAACAGGATGTCCTCGACGGCCGTCCTTGCTCGGCACCACGATCTCGCAATGCGGTTCGCGGCCGACGTAGACCTGCAGCAAGTCTCGAAGCGTCTTGGCACGAATTCCCGCATGGTCAACGGGAAAAAGGCACACGCCTTGCTGAGCAAGCTCCTCCACTGACGCAACGGCGTTCATCCCACAGCGAATCGAAGACGTCTGCCCCCGGGAAGGGTCCGAATTCTCGACCACCGTGGCGTTGCCGAGATCTACGTGCTGTCGGATCTCCTCACTGTGAAAACCCAAGACGACGACGTGTTTTTCCATGCCCGATTCATGCGCAATTCTTCGCACGCGATGCAATGCGGTTTCGTCGTCGCGACGTAACAACGCCTTGGTCATTCCCATGCGACGAGACGCACCAGCAGCAAGGATGATTGCGGTCGGAAAGCGGGACACAGCCATGGTGATTTCGATCCAACGTCGTCATGACGCAAAAAAACTTCGAAGATTCTTCAGTTCGCGGCCGATGAAAAAACTGTGACGTCGCTTGTGCCAAACGCACGAGAGACGGTAAAAGTCCAAGCACGGTTATCCCAGCACCTCACGCGAGTCGTGCCGTCCGCTTTCTTGTTTTCTTTTTGGAAGTGAACGAGGACGCCGACCCAACCAGGCTGACAAGCGTGAGCTGTTGATCAGCCATGGGGTGCGTTCGGGCTTTTGGTGAAGGACCTTGGTCCCTCACACGTCCCGAGCGCTCCCCACGGTTTTCTTTGGTCCGTCGGGAACACCGCCATCCTCGCTGCTGCCTCTCGGCAGCCCTGCCCCCCTCGGCAATCTCCACCTCGCCGCCCCTTCGATCACGTTCCTCAACAAGACCTCTCCTTCCGGAGAGCCCACCGATTCGGGATGGAACTGCACCGCGCTTCGCGGCCACCGGACATGGCGAATGGCCATCACATCTCCCCGAGCATCGGTCGCCGTGACGCTCCAAACTTTCGGAAGTTGCTTCCGGTCCGCGACCAACGAGTGATAGCGCATCATCGAAACGGAGGCGGGCAGGCCACGGAACAATTCCGCATCACGAAGCCGCATCGGCTCGCTCTTGCCGTGGATCACTGCTCGAGCTGGAATCACCTTGCCTCCCTCGGCCACGACCAAGAGTTGCAAACCGAAACAGACACCGAACACAGGAACCTGGTTCGGTACCCCTTTGATCAGATCCAACGACCGTCCTGAAGCGGAGCCGATTTCCGGATGACCAGGACCGGGGCCCAAAACCAATAGGTCCGTCCGCTGTTCATCCTCGGGGTTCCACCAATGGGAGCGACTGTCGCGAACCTCGGGGCGTCGTCCGGTGATTGCCCCCAGAGCATGGACCAGATTGAACGTGAACGAGTCCTGATGATCGATCAGCACCACGTTCATGGCGCCACACTCCGCGCCGCTTGGTGAATCGCCTCTTCATAGGACCAGAGCATGGCACGCGCCTTGATGCGACTCTCTTCGTACTCCTCGTCGCACTGCGAGTCCCACACGACTCCGCCTCCCACCCCGCAACGCGCTTCGCCTTGCGCCACGACCCAGGTGCGAATCAACACGCTGAAGTCCATGGTTCCATCCGCGCGCCAGTAGCCGAGGATCCCCGAGTACGGACCCCGCGGCCCTTGCTCCAAGGTTCGCAACAACTCCACCGACCGAGCCTTGGGAGCTCCGGTCATGGAGCCGGGGGGGAACGCCGCGTGCAACAGCTCGCTGCGGGGAACTCCTTCCTCCAGCTGCCCTTGGACCCGGGAAACCAACTGGAACACCGTGGCGTGTTCGCGCACGGCCGCCAAATCGACCGCTCGTACCGAACCCAGTTGACACACCCGACCCAGATCGTTGCGCAACAGATCGGCAATCATCAAGTTTTCGGCGCGGTCCTTCACCGAACGCTGCAACGCCTCCAGCCGCTCTCGGTCGACGGCCACATCGCCGGTGCGACGCGCCGTGCCTTTCATCGGCTCCGCCTCCACCCGACCCTCCGTCGAACAAGTAAGAAATCGCTCGGGCGAGCTGGACGCAATCGCGAAACCGGGAGCTTCCAAGAACGCCGCAAAGGGTGCTGGGTTGCGGCGACACAGCGCCTCGTACAACTCCAAGGGATCCCCCGAATACCGCCGCCGAATCGGATAGGTGAAGCAAAGCTGATAGCTCTGCCCCTGGCGCAGGAACTCGCGGATCCGCACGAAGCTTCGGGAGTATTCCTCGAAGGAGAGGTCGGTGTGCGCGAACAGCTGGGGATCCCCAGGCAGCGAACCCGCTTGCGGATCCCTCAACGTCCCGTCGGTGTGCTCCACGCGATCCGTGAACAGGAACCAAGCGTCCGGGATCCCGTCCGACCTCGGTTCTCCCCGCGCTGCTCCGGGAGGAGCCGCGCACTCGTAACCGAAGAAGCCGTAAGCGCCGAGTTCACTCGACACGGCACCCGACTCCGCGAGTTTCTCGAGGATCGCCTCCATCCCTCCAAACGGGTCGCCACGCTCGCGATCGGTCAGCGGAACCTGTTGCGCATCGAACCGTCCCGAAGTGAGGGCCCATTGCCCGCCGCGAAACTCGGCAAGCAACAGGGGATCTCCGGCGATCACCGCGGTGGACCGGTCAGCACTGCCCAGAGTTTCGAGGGCGACCAGGGGTCCTCGCCCTCGCCAAGTCGGAATGCGATCCCGCACCGTTTCACTCCTGAGAATCCCCCATGGTAGCAGGGCACTCGGGAGGCGTCGGGAGGCACCTCCCCGCTGGGCCTTGCCCCACCGCCAGAGAAGGGCCAGGATAGAAAGCGATGCTTCTCTCCCTGATGCTCTCATTGGCCAGCGTCACCGATCCGAGTGCCACCGAAGTGCTGCGGCGAACCCAGCAGGCCGTCACCCAGGTTGGCGGTTTCCATTGCGTGATGGAAATCGCTCAGGTTCCCGAGGGCGGAGAAGAACGTCGCTTCTTTCTGGAAGCGAGAATCGACAATCGCCGCTCCCTCGTTCGCACCGAGTTCCGCCGTGTGGACCGCCCCTTCCCCCACCTTGTCGTTGTCGCGGGGGCCACGGGTTTCACGATGGTCCACCGGGATGCGGGAGAGAAGGTTCATCGTGATCAGCCGCTGTCGCTCACCAGCGCGCTCGAAGCCACCATGATCGGGGAACTTTGGCGCACTGCCTACCGCGGCGACTTGGCGGGGATGAAACTCGAATCCTTCCGTCCGCCGCGGCTCACTCCCAGCTTGGAGCCCGGCGCATCCCGGACCTCGTTCGAGATCGAGTTTGGTGGCAACCGAATCGCTCAGCTCGAGATCTCCGCACCTGAGTTCTTTCCGCGACGAATTCATGGGGCCCTTCCCCAGATGATCCGCGACGAGCGAGTGATCTCGTTGCAGGTCCTGGACCAGGTGCCGGAGGACTGGTTTCGGATTGCAGGCGCCGAGAAACTCCCGACGGTGTCGCGCTCGGAAGCGACCGGCCGTTGGCGAAAGATCCCCCGAGGACCGGACCGGTGGATTCCTTCAGGGAAACCCGCTCCGGCGGTCACCGGCCAATCCCTCGACGAAGCTCCACGGCACCTGGATTTCGGCCGGGCGGAATCGACGGTCTTGGCGTTTTGGTTCGATGGGTACCCCCCGGCCGCAGAGGGGGTGGCCGAGGTCGAAAAGGCCCTGGCCCAATCCTCGGCGGAGGCGACCCTTCGCAGCGTTTTTCCCGGAAATGACGCGGACGCTGCGAAAGCGGCGATCCGCCGCTACCATTTCCGGCACGAAGTGATCCTGGGGACGACCGCTTTCGAGTCCTACGGGGTCACGACCTGTCCCGCTTTCTTCGTCATCGACACTCACGGGAACCTGGTCGGAGCGACGAGCGAGCCGCAGGAAGTTCTGCCCTACCTGGAAGGCCTGTGACTCGTGGAGGAGTCTGCAGGCTCCTCGCAGACCGTACAGAAAAGGCCTGCCAGATCACCTCGGAGAGTCTGCAGCGTTGAACTCGACCACATCCCCCCAACTCGTGCTCAATGCACGGATGACCGCGGTGCAGTGCTTTGCGGCGCTGGAGGGACAGGTCTGCCTGTTTTCGACCGTGTCGCCGCTCAAAGCCCAGAACGAAGACGGCGCGGCTTTCATCCCGATTGACGAAAAGCGCGGCGTGCTTGCGGTCGCCGACGGCGTGGGTGGTTTGCCCGGGGGAGAGGTCGCCTCCAGCATGGCCTTGCAGTCCTTGGTCCACGGGGTCGCCAGCGCCAACGGAATCGCCCGCGAAGGAATCCTGCAGGGTATCGAGAACGCCAATCGCCAGATCCAGGCATCCGGCGACGGCCCCGCGACCACCCTGGCGGTGGTGGAGATCCTCGATCGAGGGATCCGTACCTATCACGTGGGAGACTCGGAGATCTTGATCTGCCACTCCAACGCGGGTCTGCGCTGGAAGTCCCTCCCTCATTCGCCCGTTGGATACGGCGTGGAATCCGGGCTCTTGGATCCGCGAGACGCCATCTTTCATGAAGCACGGCACCTGGTTTCCAACGTCGTTGGGGGCGGAGATGCGAGCATCGAGATGAGCACTCCGTTGGATCTGACCGCGCAGGACACCGTGTTGCTCGCCACCGACGGATTGTTCGACAACCTTCACCTGGAAGAAGTGGTCGAGCGCATGGTGATCCCGGACCTGAAGAACGCCGGTCTCCAGCTCGTGGAACTTGCTCAGCGTCGCATGGCTCAACCCGGGGACCATCCGAGCAAGCCCGATGACCTGACAGTGATGCTCTACCGACGGTCGTCTTGATCGAAATTCGCAGCTCTTCCCCCTTCCTCCCATTCTGGGCGGATGGAAGCTGAAAAAGCAGCTGGTCGAGGTCGCCACTTGGTTCTCGGCCCGCCGACTGAAGCGCGGAGGACGGTGCACGGAATGCGCGTGCGTTCCCCTAGTTCGAACCTTGGTCCTGACGGTCGATGCCATCCCGCGCCAACTGATCAACTCGCTCGTTGCGTGGATCCCCGCTGTGACCTTTGACCTTGATGAGCTGCAAGTTCGGAAACTTGCCGAGCAACCCACGAATCTTGGCCACCAGTTCGCGGTTCTCTTTCACCTTCCAACCCTGGGTCAAGACACCAATGGCGTAGGAGCTGTCCGTGAACAAACGCACCGGCACTCGCGGGTTCTTCACGGATTCCAGGGCGCGTTGGATGGCGGTGAGCTCGGCGATGTTGTTGGTGCCGTGACCAAGGAACTCGGAGATTTCTTTCTCCTGGCCTCTCCATTCCAGCAATGCCCCAATCCCCGCCGGTCCCGGGTTCCCGTAGCAAGCACCATCGGTGTAGATCACCAACGTGTCCGGGGGCAGCTCATCGGCCATGGTTTTGGGCGGTGACTTCTTACTGGATGGCTTCCGCGACGAGGACTTCGGCTTCTTCTTCAGTCGCGCTTCGTCGATGTCTTCGACGTCGGACGCCTTCGCCGAGTACTCGCGGTCGTCATCTTCGCGGTATCGAATCTTGACCAGGCCTCGCTCGGTGACCAATTCCCCCTGGTCATCCACCTGCGCCCAGACTTTCCCGCCTCGGTACATTTTTCTTTGTAGCGGCATCGAATTCTTTGAAGGGTGGGCGGTGGGTTTCGGTCCAAGGGCAAGCACCGTCCCGGCGAGAGTTCTCTGACGGGAGGCGGCCACGATTGTCCTGCCCCTTAGCGTATCAGAAAGAGATTCTCGCTCCGATGGAGGCAAGGCATTCCGGGTGAAGTGATTCCGGAACATGGCCGATGGACGTGTTCGGGATGGGTCGACTGGGGAGCCGCCACTGATGTCTGCAGTTCGCAACGCACGGGTCGTGTACGACGTTTTCTCGAGCCGGGTCCTGCCGCTGTCTGCAGCGGAGCTGACCGCCGCGGAAACGCGACACCCCATTGACGTCGGTCACCTCGAGATTCGTTCGATCGACGTGTCTTCCAATCCGGGCATGCGCGAGATGCTGATGCCGGACCCGAAGAACTTCGTCCCCGAGTTGCTGTTCGATGACTTCGCCCGCATGCGCCGTTCGCGATGGGTGTACCGCATCGAAGCCCGCGAGGCCGAACCCGAGGACCTCGGCTACCTGCGCTCGGCCATGCTTGCCGCGGGAGAAGTGGGCGTCCTCAGTGAAGGGTTGATCGTCGATTCGTTGGCCTGGAAGTGCATGACCGCCGGAGACATCGCCGAGCAAATCGACCGGCCCTTCGACCCGTTGAATCATCTCTCGGTGCACATCGAACGATCGAACACTCCCTACTGGGTGCACACCCACGGAATGGAGAAGTTCGCGCATCCCGATTTCGAGCTCAAAGGCGTCCCGCGCACGTCACTGGTCGTCGCTCGCCGACTGCTTGGCCATCTGGCGGCCGCAGTTGTGGCCGGCGGTTCCTTTCAGCCGGGAGAAGAGACCAAACTCTGCGGCTTCGCCTTCGACTTCCGCGAAACCAGCCGCGGTGAACCGGGCCATTTCTCCATGGACTCCCTCACTCTCGGGGACTTCCGCCTGCTTTCGCAATCCGGTTCGCCGGAAATGGAAGGAATGCTGGCCTGCGTCGGTGAGTAGTGCAGAGTTTTGTATCACTGCACGGCAGCAAGTCCACTCGTCGAAGTGCTCCCGGGACTCGAACCGGAACCAGGACGAGTCGATCCCTTTCTTCGAATTGCGCGCGCCGTCCGCCGACGCAAGTGGCTCAACGCCCCCGAAACTCCGGCTTCGCCTTGTCGAGATAGGCCTGGATTCCCGCCTTCGCATCCTCGGACGCGAACAGCTTGGCTTGGAGCTCCCGCTCCAACGCGAGCCCGCTCTCGAGGGGGATCTCGGCCCCGGTTTGCACTGAGCGTTTGATGTGACCGACGGCCATGGCGGCCTTGTTCGGCGGACAAAAGCCGCGGGCGTACTCGAGAACCGCTCCCAGAAAGTCGTCCGCTTCTTCGATGCGGTTCACCAGTCCGTGCTCGGCCGCGTCTTCGAAGCTCATGTTGTTGCCGTGGATCATCATTTCGATCGCCTTCGACTTTCCAACCAGTCGGGCCAACCGTTGGGTCCCCCCGGTCCCCGGCAACACTCCGAGCGCGACCTCGGGCATGCCGAGCTTCCCCCCGCCCTTGCGCGCAATGCGCAGATCGCACGCCAGCGCCACTTCGAACCCGCCACCCACGGTGTGGCCGTTCAAGGCAGCGATGACCAACTTCGAGGTGTGTTCCAAGCGCAGCAAGGTCTCGTTCGCGTGCAGGCAGAACTGGTACTTGAAGCCGGGAGTGACGTCTCCCAGCATTCCGATGTCGGCGCCGGCACAGAAAAAGCGATCGCCGGCGCCGGTCAGCACGATGACATGAATCGAGTCGTCAAAACGGGCGTCCAGGATGTGTTGATCGAGCTGCTTCATCATCTCGAAGCTGTAGCCGTTGACCGGCGGGGAATCGAGGGTCAGAAGCGCGATGCCATCTTCGAAACGGGCCTGCACCAGGGGAGCGGTCATGGGGGTCCTCGTCGTTGTCGGTGATTCCAGAAACCGGGCGTGTTTTATCCGACCGTTCCTGCCAGACCGCCCAGGGATCGAGACTTCCCGCCTTGAATTGCCGGTTTGACTGCCGCGGATCCGGAAAGCCAGAAGCCGGGTCCGTGTCGGAGGGGTGACCGCTCCCCTCAACCCCGGCAACCTACGAAACCAAGCGCCGCTCCAGCTCCGCCCGATAGGACCGCCCGATGGTCAACTCCGTCCCATCGTTGAGCAGCAGTTTGGCCGACCCTCCGCTCTTGGCAGCGCGCAGCTCCCGAACGAAGCTGACGTTGACCAAGAAAGAGCGATGAATGCGCACGAATTGGCGCGGATCGAGGTGCTCCAGCATCGCTTCCATGGTGAGGCGCACCAAGTACTCCTGAGCATCCGCGTGAACCTTGATGTAGTTCCCCGCGGCCTCGGCCCAGCGAAACTCGTGGGTGTGGATGAACACCAGAGAGCCGGCGCTTTTGATCACGATGCGGTCAGCGCCACGGCCCTTGCCGCTCAAGTCGTCCAGGAGAGAGTGCAGGGTCTCCGACTCTTGACCACCCCGCCGCTCTCGGACTCGGTCCACCACCCGCTGAAGAGCCACCTCGAAGCGCTCCGGATCCACCGGCTTCAGCAGATAGTCGAGGGCGTGGTGTTCGAAAGCGCGTAGCGCGTGGGAATCGTGAGCGGTCACCATGACCGGCACCGGGGCCTCCGCCCCCAACTCGAGCAGCACGTCGAAGCCATCCTTCTTCGGCATTTGAATGTCCAAGAATGCCACGTCGGGATTCAGCGCCCGGATCACATCGACCGCTTCGCCTCCTCCGCTGCACTCGGCCACGATCTCGAACTCGGAACGTTTGCGGAGTAAGCGACGGACCGCGGCCCGACCGTGGGCTTCGTCGTCCACGATGACCGCTCGGATCGGATCCGTGGACGAGTTCAATGCAGCGCCGCCTCGGTGTGCAGCGGAAGGCGGAGACGCACGCGCAGACCTCCGCGGCTGGCGTTTTCGAGTGCCATCGCGCCGCGCTCCCCGTAGAGGGCGTCCAGGCGACTGCGAGTGGTCAACAGCCCGACTCCTTCCGGCACCGACTCGGTGGTGGGAACTCCCGGACCGTCGTCTTCCACTTCCAACACCAGCGTCGAGTTCTCACGACGCCCTCGGACGTGAATCTTGACGGCGCCTTCCCGCTGCCCCAAGGCGTGCCGGATGGCATTTTCGACCAAGGGCTGCAGGCAGAAGGCGGGAACCATCGCACCTTTCATCGAGGGATCGACTTCGATATTCACTAGCAGGGAATCGCCAAAACGAACCCGTTCGATGCCGAGATAACGCTCCAGTAAGTGCAGTTCGCGTTCGAGGGGCACTTCCTGCTTCTCCAGGTCCCGAAACGTCTCGCGCAACAGGTCCGACAGTCGGTGCAACATCGTTTGCGCCGCCGCCGGATCTTCGTCGATCAGGACATTGATGCTGTTGAGGGCGTTGAACAGAAAGTGGGGCTGGAGCTGCATGCGCATGGTGGAAAGCTGCGCCTGGAGAAGTTCCGCTCGCAACAGACTGGTGGTGGATTCTCGTCGGCGCAGGTCGCGGTACACCAAGAAGATCTGCACGATCGTACTGAACACGACAAATGAAAAGGCGTGGGCGATTCCGACGGACACGACCATGCGAGCGCTGGTGAAAACCTCGTGTTCGTGTTCCCCGTCCACGAAGAATGGGTCTTCGCCAAGCTCGGCTCCCTCGGTTGAGTCGTCCGCCCCACCGCCCGCCGAGGTGGCTCGCTCGGTGTCTTCGTCAGGAATCCAACCGAGTTCGGCGAGCTCTTCCTCGGTCAGTGGCGGGTGCAGTTGCTCTTCAAAAGTCGTTTCCAAGCCGAACTGCACCGAGGCCAGAAGCGCGCCGACCGCGACGGCGAAACCCAAGACGACTCCTAGCAACAATCCCGGATGAGTCCTCCCGATTCTCCAGCGCAGCCCAACCAGAGCCACGAGCGGCGCACCCAACAGCCAAGGCAGCCATTGAATGCTCGATTCCAGCATCAGGCTGGTCCAGCCGAGTTCGTCATCCTCGTCCGAGAAGAACCCCAAGTTGTAGTTGAGGTCGTTCAACACCAACAACACGCACAGACCAATGACCAATGCGGTCATGGTCCAGAAACTCCGGTGGTTGGAGTGATGCGGGGAGCGAGAGCGAGAAAGCAAGTTCAAACGGGTGTCCTCGAAGCGGAGCGAACGAGTTCATGGTAGCTCAGAACGACGAGGGAAGTGGCGCCAGACGGCAGGTTGGGATGAACCGCCCGGGGAAGGGACGAAACAGGCGCCGAGAGGGACCGAGCGCCCCCCGGGGAGCAGGGGCCCATTGGTCCCCGATCGATGGCGATTCGGCCCACCCCGGTGACCCCGGGCCCAAACGAGTCGAAGGTCTCCCCCCGCCGTCTAGGAACGGAGTAGGATCTCCGCCTTGTTCGGAGACTCCCGAACTGGTTTTTCCAGGCACGATGCGAATCCCCGTGGGGGGGATTCTCAACCGGAGATGAGAACATGCTTTTCCCCCGAACCGGCATGGCAAGCGCCGGCATAAGCTTGATGGTGCTTGCCGGTACGAGCACCGCTTCCGCACAACCCGTGCAACCCGGCCAAGAACCGGTGATCACCGTCAATGGGCAAGACTTCGCGACCTGGCAGGAGTACACCAGCTCTGCCGCGTTCCAGGACGCCGGACTTCGCTGCGGCTCCCGCCTGACCGCCCCGCGCGCGGAGATCCTTCAGTCGGATTGCTCCTTCACCATCACGAATATCAAGCCGGAATACGATCCGATTGCTCTCTACCAGATTCCGGTTGTGGTCCACGTCATCGAGAACACCAGCGGGCAGGGTCAGATTTCTGACGCCCTTGTCCAAAGCCAAATCGACATTCTCAACGAAGACTTCCGTGCCATGCCGGGAACCAACGGCGCCAATGGCACCGACACGATGATCGAGTTCTATTTGGCCACGGAAGATCCCAATGGAAACCCCACCAACGGGATCACGCGCTCGGTGAACAACACCTGGTTCAACGACGGCGGCAGCTATTGGAACACCCTCGCTTGGGACACCAATCGCTACCTGAACATCTACACCAACTCCGCAAGCGGCGCCCTCGGCTACGTCCCGAACCTGCCCCAGGGCGGCATCGTCGGCTCAAACTCCGATCGCGTGGTGGTGCTGTGGTCGTCCTTTGGGCTGAACGGTCCGATCGGCCCTCCGTTTGACAAGGGGCGTACAACCACTCACGAAGTGGGTCACTACCTGGGGCTCGATCACACCTTCAGCGGAGGTTGCGCTGGCGGCAACTGCTACACCACTGGCGACTTGATCTGCGACACCAATGACGAGAGTTTCCCCACCTTTGGCTGCCCGGGCAACAAGGTCAGTTGCGGGAACTCGGACCCGGTCGACAACTACATGGACTACTCCGACGACCTGTGCATGGAGATGTTCACCCCGGAGCAGACCAATCGCATGCGCTGCACCCTGGAAAGCTGGCGCACAGAACTGGCTTGCTCGCCCGGTAGCATCGCGACCCGCTTCGGCGGTGGCTCCAACTACGACACCGTCTACAGTGCCGTGAATCCCTACATCGGTGGCAACCTGACCGCGACGGTCAACGTGGGACTGACCCCGTACAACAACGCGCTTTTGCTTTGCTACCTGGCCCCGGCCAGCTTGGACATCGGCTTGGGTCGAACCCTATTGGTCGACCCGTCCTCTCTGCGCGTGCTACAGCTGATCGCGGCCGGACCGGTGGCCCAATGGAACCTGCCGGTTCCCAACATCCCCGTGTTCTGCGGAGTCACGCTCTACACCCAGGCCTATCTGTTCGGTGGTCAGCCCAACTACGGTTTGACCAACGCCCAGGACTGGACCTTCGGTTACGCGCCGTAAGCGAGACCGATCCCCTTGAATTTCTTGGCCCCGTCTTTCCCCGGAGACGACGGCCATGCTGGAGAGGAGAGCCTCGTGGTTCGCGCGAACCACGGGGCTCTCTCCCTTCGGGGGGCGATTCATCCGCGAAGGTGACCGAAAGGGACCCGGGAACCGGTCAAAGAGTCGGTCGAGGTGGGCGGTGTTTCGCTCGCCAGCCGGCTTGAGCTCGCACCGTTCCGAACGCGCGGCGGGCTAACACACCGAGAACCCCTCTCGGCCAGGCCTTCCGGTTGCAGGAACACTGCGAATGGCGTCGACGGTCCGACCGGCAACTCCCGACCATCACCACCCAACACTCCGAGTGGTCGCGGACTCGCGAACGAGGGAGGAAGTGGAGCCAGAGAGAGGATTTGAACCCCCGACCTGAGCTTTACGAAAGCCCTGCTCTACCACTGAGCTACTCTGGCACGCAACCTCGAGACACCGAGGCGAGACCGATGCGGGGGCGGTTCCCCGGACCAAGCACCTCGGGAGCGGGACAATAGAGTCTTGACCAGCCCGGTCAAAGGCCGCGCTGGCGCCGCAGGAGTTCGGCCTTCTGGTCCGCGTCGAGGAACGCGGCCCCCGCCAAGGCTCGGCTGGCGGCCATGCGCAGTTCGGTCGGAGATTCCTGGTCCAGAGCGATCTGCTGAATCCGCTCGACGAGCTCCTCATCGGGGGACGCCGACATCCGGGCGAAGATCTCCCGCAGGGCACCCGCCGCCGTCATTCGCAGCGCCCGCGATCGGCTTTGGTCAGTGAAAACTGCCCCGACTTCGGAGCTGGCGCTGGCTGCCCCCAGGGTCTGGATCACTCGCAGGATCGACCCGAGGACTTGTTCATCCTCGTGATCGAGGGCGTCAACCAGTTCTTCTTCCATCGGAGCCAAGAGTTCCGAATCGAGCTCCGCCAACAACTGCGCGGCGCGCACCGCGGACGCCTCCGCCTTCGCCCGTGGTCCCTCCAAGGCGGGCAGTGCGGCGCGGACCACCTCGACGATGGATTGTTGGCCGAGAGGGGTGTGGAGAAACCCCGCCACTCGCCCCTTCCCTTGGTAGAGCTCGCGGATCTCGGCGGCGATCGCCGCCTCGGTCAGAATCACGAGCGAGGTGTTGGTCGACCGGTAGTCCTCTTCGAAGACGAAACGGTCCAAGGAAACGTCTTCGACGTCCGAACGCACCAGCACCACGTCCTTCGGCGGCAATGCATTCATGCGCGCAAAACCAGAGGCGCCTTGGGACTCGGAAATCACCGCGAAGCCGGCGTTCTCGAGAGTCTTCGTCAACAAGTGACGGCTTTGCTCCCGAGGGTCGACGATCAGAACCGTGCGAACCGACCCCGCGTGCAAGGCTTCGACCAAGCGGCTGACCGCGGGGGCGCTGCCTTCGCCGTGTTGCGCAAGCGCGAAGGCCGCCGCATCTCGGACTTCCTTGGACGGCGACTCCAACGTGCGTTCGAGGACCTCGAGCGAGGCGCCCGTCGACGCCAGGGCCTCGATCAATTCCACCACCGCCGCCGGCTGCTCGTTCTCGCGAGCGAACTCGAGAGCCGCGGACAAGTCATCGGGAGTTCCTACGGAGAGCACGAGCGCCAGTTCGCGGATGCGCTCGTCGGCTCCGTCGACGCGCTGCCCCATTTCCGCGGCTGCCTGCAACTCGGCCCGTTGCGCCGCACAGCATGCCAGAAAGACCGAGCGAGCCAGAGAGGCGGTCCAAATGCTCATGCAATGGGACTCAGCCAAGGCAAAACGGTGCAGGGATGCAGGCACTTCTTCGAGGACGACTCGCTCGCCTTGCCAGCGCCAGACCGGCGCAGTGTCGAGAAACGTGGGAAACACCCTCTGGTCCCCCCGAAACAGGCCAGCGGCCGCTTCGCCGTGAAGGGTTTCTTGATCCGGCAGCTCGTTCGGTGCCTTTCCGGCAATCTTGACCAAAGCCTGAGCCGCAGCGTCGCGCACGGTCTCGCTCTCGGTTCGTTCCCACTCGGACTTCAAAAACGGCACGGCTCGCGAATCTCCGATGTTGCCAAGCGCGGCCACGGCGTTCCAAGCCGTACGTTCGTCATCGCTGTGGATGGCGGCGAGCAACGGATTCACCGCGTCGCGCCCCATTCGCGTCAGGCAGTACAGAGCATTCACCCGAACCGTCGATTCTTCCGAGCCCAAGTCTCGGAGGAAGGGCGCGGCTCCGTACTCACCATGGTGGGCCCGGAGTTCTCGGAGGGCTTGGCGGCGGGAGAGGTCGTCGCCTTTCATGGCTTGCTCGTACCGCTTTCGAATGGCGGCCCGGTCGTTGACCTTGGGTCGACGCGGGACGCGGGCCAACTCTAGGAATCGCCGTGCGATGGTTGCAGACTGGCCCTGCTCCATCAGCATTTGCAGGAACACTTGCCGACCACCGATCTCTAGGTACTCCAAGGCCTTTTCATTGCCAGGGTTCTGCGCGAGAACCGCTTGGAACAGTGGGAGGGCTCGCCCGGGCTTCCCCGCCTTGGTCAAGCGAACGGCCTCGGCGAAGTCGTCCTCGGTCGACATCGAAGAAGCGCCAGCAGCACTCGAGACGACCATCATCGCCGACAAAACCCAAGTACGATCGATCATTGGAACCGTCCCATTTTCGGCTGCGGAATCACGACTCCATGTCGCGTCATCCCGGCATGCTCCTCATCCCCCGCGAACCGTGGAAGCCCTGCGGCATCGCAATCCAGCCCTTCTGTCCGATCCTCGTCGTCGGCGAATCCACCGACTCGCCAGCGGTCCGACTTCGCCGCCGAAACGAAATCAAACGTCCCCGGCCTTTTTCGATGGCCGACCACGGTCGGGAAGCCATCGAGACGAAGTTATCATTTCGCCGTTCCGCGCGCGGGCTCGGGGTGTTTTGCGCCCCCGTGGACCGCACGCCCGTCCCCTCCTCCAGGACCTCCGACCATCATGACATCCCCCATTCACAAGATCGGTGTACTCGGCGCAGGAACCATGGGTCACGGCATCGCCCAGGTGGCAGCGCAGACCGGCGCGGAAGTCGCGTTGTTCGACGTCGACGGCGCGGCTCTGGAAAAGGCCCAGGCGCGAGTCCGCAAGAACCTGGACGGCGGCATCCAACGCGGCAAGCTCAGCGAAGCCGATCGAGACGCCACCTTGTCGCGCCTGTCCATGAGCACCGATCTGGCGGAAGCCGTGCAAGGTGCCGATCTGGTCGTCGAAGCCATCGTCGAAGACCTCGCCATCAAGCAGAAGGTCTTCCGCGACGTGGAAGCCCAGACCGGGCCGGATACGGTGTTGGCCAGCAACACTTCCTCTCTGTCGATCGGAGCCATCGCGAAATCCGTCGAGCGCTCTCAACAAGTCGTCGGCATGCATTTCTTCAATCCCGTGCACATCATGAAACTGGTCGAAGTCGTGGTCCACGAGGGCAGTTCGATCGATGCGCGGGACCGGGTCGTGGAACTGGCCAAGACGATGGGCAAGCAGCCCATTGTCGTGAAGGACTCGCCGGGCTTCGCCTCCAGCCGACTCGGGGTGGTGATCGGGCTGGAAGCCATGCGCATGGTGGAACAAGAAGTTGCCAGCCCCGAGGACATCGATCAGGCCATGGTGCTTGGGTACGGCCATCCCATGGGCCCGTTGAAACTGACCGACCTGGTTGGACTGGACGTCCGCTTGGCGATTGCGGAATACCTGCATGGCGAACTCAAGCAGGATCAGTACCAGCCGCCGGAGATCCTGCGTCAGAAAGTTGCTGCGGGCGAGCTCGGCAAGAAGTCCGGCAAGGGCTTCTACGACTGGACGGATTGACCCCTGGCGGTGCCCTCTTCCGCAGTCTGAACTGGCAGGAGTTCCATGCGCGTCTTCGTTCGCGGTGACATTGACGGGTTCTTTGGTCTGGCGCTGGACAACATGGTCCAGTTGATCCTGATTGGCGCCTTGTGCAAAGGTGTCTTGGGGTTCCCCGACGAGTTGCTTTACGGACGCGTGCTCCCCGGTGTGGCCCTGTCGCTGCTGATCGGCAACCTGTTCTACGCTTGGCAAGCCTACCGCTTGGGCGTCCGGGAAGGTCGAGACGACGTTTGCGCCCAGCCGTATGGGATCAACACCGTTTCGCTGTTCGCTTATGTGTTCCTGGTGATGCTCCCGGTCAAGCTGAACGCCGAGCAGTCCGGTGCCGAGAACCCGGCGGAGCTTGCCTGGCGGGCGGGAATCATCGCCTGCCTCGGCTCCGGGTTGATCGAGTTCTTCGGCGCCTTCGTCGCCGAGAAGATTCGCCGCTCGACTCCGCGCGCGGCCCTCCTCTCGACCTTGTCGGGCATTGCCCTGGGTTTCATCGCCCTAGGCTTCGTTCTGCAAACCTTTGCCTACCCGATCGTCGGGCTTGGCACATTCAGCGTGGTGATGCTGACCTACTTCGGGCGCGTGCGATTCAAGTTCGGTCTTCCCGGCGGACTGGTGGCGGTCGCATTGGGAACAGCGCTGGCCTGGGCCACCGGAATCGCTCCAGGAGACGCCACCCCAAGAGCCGCCGAGTGGGTGACTCCGATGCCGATTTGGGAGACGCTCCTCGACGGCCTCGAAGACACTTCCCTTTGGCGCTACTTCGCCATCATTCTTCCGATGGGCCTGTTCAACGTCATTGGCTCTTTGCAGAACATCGAAGCTGCCGAGGCCGCCGGGGACCGGTTTCGAACGGGCCCTTCCCTGGCCGCCAACGGGCTCGGAACTTTGGTTGCTGCCGCCTTTGGATCGTGCTTCCCGACGACCATCTACATCGGGCATCCCGGATGGAAAGCCATGGGAGCTCGGGCGGGCTACTCGGCCTTGAACGGCGTGTTCATGGCGGCCATCTGCTTGACTGGCACCCTTGCTTCGGTCTCCTACCTGATTCCGGTGGAGGCGGGCATGGCGATCATTCTATGGATCGGCATCATCATCGTGGCCCAAGCGTTCCAGACCACGCCTCGCCACCATGCCCCAGCGGTGGTGGTCGGCATGATCCCCGGACTCGCCGCTTGGGGAGCCATGATGGCCAAAGGAGGAATGAAGGCGGCCGGACTCGGTACGCCAGAAAACGGCTTCGTCGAGCGCGCCGACAGTTTGGTGGAGGCCTTTGCTCAAGGAGGCATCTTTCTCGAAGGCGCCCTCACCCTCGAACGAGGCTTCATTTTCACCTCGATGATCTTGGCCGCAGCGACCGTGGCGATCATCGAACGAAAGTTTCTGGTGGCCGCGACCTGGTGCTCTCTGGCAGCGCTGCTTTCTGCAGTTGGATTGATTCACACCTACGAGTGGACGGAAAGCGACTCGGTGATGAGCCTTGGGCCATCCCCTTCCTTCACTCTCGCCTACGGGCTGATGGCAGTCCTGTTCCTCGCTGCCCGCAAGCTGTGCTCCTTCGACGGGGAAGATCCCGAATCCGACGTGCCCACTCGACCGCCGCTGTGACGCGGTTGGGAACCCGACCAGATCGCCGCGACCGACAGCTTCGCTCGGTCGACCAGGGCTTCACGCCAGTTCTCTGGACGGGCGTCACCGCGGATTGAAAAACGGACCGGGGACAAGCTCTGGCACGCGAGCTGCGAAGCGCCAGGAGTTCGTTTGGTGCGGGAGCTTGCTCAATGCGTTTGCCTCATCGCTCACGGGACCGGGTGCCCCTCTTGGCAGTTGCTGCCGGGGCCGTGGGATTGAGCGGGCTGGTCCTACTCACTTGGGCCTTCTTTGGCACGCCCTCTCCCCACGACACCTCGAGCGCTGCCACAGATTCCCCACCCGCGGCGGCCGCGGCCGAGTCCTCCCGGACTTTGCCGATCGAGTCCCTTCCCTCCCCACCCGAAGACTCGTCCGAGGCTGTCACACCGCGGGTGCGCACGGAAGCGTCATCTCCGGACTGGCTGCTTGGGGAACTTCAGGTTCACGGCACCGTCCGCGACACCCAAAACACAATCGTCGCCGACGCCGAGATCTGGTTCGAGGGTGAGGTGAGGACCCACTCGGACGCCAATGGCGAGTACCAAGTTGTCACGGTCCCCAAGGAGATCACCGCAACCGACCTGCGCTCCCGATTCGGACTTCTCGCCGCCTTCAAGAAGGGAGCCGGATGGGATCTCCAGGAGTTTCCTCGACGAGGAGGAACGGTGGATTTTCGGCTGCGCAACACCGGAGTCGTCGCGGGCTATGCTCTCGCCGAAAACCGCAGTCGAGTGATTCCGGGGACCAAGATCGAACTCTGGATGGATCCCGATTGGGAAGGACTCCCGCGCCACCAGTTGCTCACGCGGGAAACGGTGGTGGACCATCGAGGCCACTTCGAATTCCGTGGAGTGCCCGCCGGGCGCATCAGCCTGCAAGCGCGGGCCCGGGGTCACGGCATGGCGTCCCCTCAGAAGTTTGAGTTTCGCGGCGAGACGTTTCGCGACGCGAACTTGAAGCTCGTGAAGACCGGCCGAGTTCGCGGCCGCTTCGCGCCGTGGCCTCCGCCAGGCCAACCCCAAGACGCAGACCTTTCCCTCGCCGTCCAGGCCCCTCGCTCATTCCTTCCTCGCGAGACACTGCACAGCGACGGGTCTTTCGAGTTCGAGATCCTCGGCCCGCTGACCTTCGTCACCCTGGCCCTGGAAACAGCACAGAACATTCTTTGGATCGGCGAACTCGCCGTCCCCACCAACTCTCGCTCCAAAGATGTCGGCGAGATCTCGATCCAAGCGCCGAGTGGTCTGCACGGAACGATCGCCATTCCCGCAAGTGGACGAGACCTCGGCTTGCAAGTGCGAGTCGTGCCGATGGTCGGCAGCGTGGGGCTGTTCCGCGATTTCCCGGTGGATTCGACCGGAGCGTTCAACACTGGCCCGCTTCCCCCAGGATTCCATTCCCTAGCGCTTTGTACCGGTTCCCAGATGTTGACTCCTCTCGGCATTCATCGCATCCAAGCCGGCCAACCTCAGGATCTCGGAGAACTCTCAATCCCCCACCCTTTCGTGACGGGGACCGTTGCCAACGAACAAGGGGAACTTTACGCCGGCCGGGTTCAGTTGGAACTCGAGGTCCAAAACGATCGGGGTCAATGGATCGTGGAGGCCTCGGAGCCCGTGGGCGCCGATAGCGTGTATGTGTTGCGACCGGCTTCCAAGCTGGCGTCCTTGACAGAGTCTCCGACGCGAATCGTCGCGCGCTGCCGCGGCATCGCTCCCCAGCTGACCGAGTTCGTGTTTGAAACAGAGTACCAGCGCACCGACTTGGTGCTGCGATTCGGAGAGAGTGCCCGCGGAATGTTGCGCCGCGCCGGGGCCCCCCTCGCCGATTGGTCGGTGGTGTGGAGCGATCCGAAGAGCGGGGCTGCTTGCTCCGGGGTTTCCGCCGACGACGGCTCCTTCTGGATTCTGGGCTTGGACGCGAACCAGCACTACGAGGTTCACGTCGAGCATCCCGAGCATGATCAACGGTTCGAGTTCCCCGAGCCGCTTCGGTCCGGAGAGGGCATCGAGCTAAACCTCGAGTCCGCGACCGCTCACCAGCAATCGTAGACCGTTCCCTGACCGCAGCACTTGCCGCCTCCCGCACGTCCGGTCAACTCAGAGCGAAACGAAAAGCCCTGCGGGTCGGTCCCCGTGCTCGGAAACCCGGGAAGGACGGATGCCGGTTCCCTTTCCTTCGTTTTCGGGGATGATCCGTCGGACTCGCCCCACGGCGCAGGCAGGAATCCCTTCGACCCCAGGAGACATTCCGGAGTGAGCTCCCGAGTTCATCAGTGGATTTCAGTAATCGGCTTGGTCGTGCTACTCGCGCTGCATCTCGACTTCTGGCGTCCCGAACGCCGCGACATTTACTTCGGCTGGCTCCCCGAAGAGTTGGCCTACCGCTTGGTGTGGATCGCTCTTGCCTTCCTGTACCTGCTGCACTTCTGTAGCAAGGTCTGGGTGAGAAAGGATCCTGCGTGAGTCACGGCGCCACTCTCGCGATCTGTCTCGGGATCTACGCACTGCTGGTGCTCGCGGTCGGAGTGCTCTCGACACGGAAGTCGGCTCGCTCTTCCGAGGAGTACTTCCTTGCCGGACGGACCCTCGGCACCTTGATCCTGTTCATGGCCTTGTTCGGCACCAACTGCACGGCGTTCGTGCTGGTCGGGATTCCGGGACGGGCCTATCACGATGGCATCGGCATCTTCGGCGTGAACGTGCCGATCATCGCGCTTGGGATTCCTTTGACTTTTTACGCCATTGGATCCCCCGCCCATCGAATGGCGGTGCGGCTCAAGGCGCTGACCCCCGCAGAGCTCTACGCGCGTCGCTTTGGCTCGCCCCAAGTCGGCGTCGTTCTGTTCGTGGCCTATACCTTCTACACCGTTCCTTACATGGTGACCGCAATCAAAGGCGCCGCGGTCACCTTGCATGCGATCTCCAACGAAGGAGTCTCGTTTGCCCTCGCCGGAGCGGCCGTGACCGCCGTGGCGGTGTTGTACACCGCCCTTGGCGGCATGCGCGCTACGGCTTGGACCAACGTGCTGCAGGGTCTGCTATTCATGAGCTTCATGGTCGCCGCGTTCTTCCTGATCGCAGGCAGCATGGGCGGCTTGTCCGAAGCCATGGCCAAAGTGCAGCGCCACGACCCCGACCTGTTGATCGTGCGCGAAGATCGTGGTCGTTACTTCCCCCCGGCGGCGTGGGCTTCCTGGGGAATGGCAATCACGTTCACGGTCATCGGTTTTCCCCACATGCTGGCGCGGCTCATGGCCGCCAAGGACGACGGGTCCATTCGCAGCATCTGCCGCTTGTATCCCTTGGCCATGGGGCTGCTGTGGATTCCCGCAGTCATGCTCGGCGTTTGGGGTCAAGCCGAGTTCCCCGGGCTGATCGGCAAGGAATCGGACCTGATTTTCTCGAAGATGGTGGAGGCTCATCTTCCTCCGTGGCTTGGCGCCGTGGGTCTGCTCGCGGTGTTGGCGGCAGTGATGTCGACGCTGGACGCCCAACTACTGACGTTGAGTTCGATGCTCGTCCGAGACGTCCTCGCTCGCTTCGTCCCCGGTTCCGGCAAACGCGACGTGGCGGCGGGTCGTGGGTTCATGGTGATGATTGCCGCGACGGTCTACGGCCTGACCCTGACCTGGGGAGACTCGGTTTTCAAGATCGCTGTGTTCGCGTTCTCTGGTTACGTGACCTTGACTCCGGCCTTGTTTCTGGGAGTCCGCTGGAAACGCTTCACCGCGACCGGTGCGATCGCCTCGATCTTTGTCGGCTACGAGATTCTGGCAGTCTTGCACTTCGGCGGGCATCAGCCGCTTGGGTTCTTGCCGGTGCTTTGGGCATTCGTGGGCGCAACGCTAGCAGGGGTCCTCGTGTCCCTGGCAACCAAGCCAGCTTCGCCTTCCCTCGTGGAGCAAGCGTTCGAGTGAATATCGATCCTCACGAGAGTCGCGACGGCCCATGGACCGTCGCCACCTCGCGAGACCGGGCTTCCCACCGAGCCCGGTCATCTCTCTGGTAATGTCTCCGCCCTGACTTCGCGAAACGCTGATGCGAGCCGGTCCGTATTCCCATGCATTCGAGAAGAGGAACCATCCCATGAAAATCCCGGCCCTGCTGGTCGCCGCCGCCTGCTTGTCCCTCCCTGCCTGCCAAGCTCCCGACCGGGTCGCTCTCCCCGCCGAAGGTGCGGTCGGCCCGTACTCGGCCGCGGTCTCGTCGGGAGACCTGTGCTTCGTCTCCGGCCGCATCGGCAAGAAACGGGACGGCAGCTTTGCCGAAGAAGCGGAGTCTTGCATCGACTCGGTCGAAGGGGAGCTTTCCCGACTCGGCTTGACCCTCGCGGATGTACTGTCCGCCACGGTGTTCCTGGTTGACATGGAGCGCTACCAGGAATTCAACGGGATCTACAGCCGCCGCTTCTCGGACCCCTATCCGGCGCGAGCCTGCATCGCGGTGCGCGAACTTCCGGTCGGTGCTCGAGTCGAGATTCAGGTGGTGGCGCGACGCCGTTGAACCATCACGCCGTCGCCCCGGCCTCCACCATCTCGGCGTAGAGGTCCTCGTACAGCCGGGTCTGGATCTCCCAGGAGTAGTTCTTGCTCATGCCATTTTGGATGAGCTTGGACCACGCCTCCTGGTCGGCATAGGTTTCCAGGGCGGTCCGAATGGCCCAGTCGACGCCCGCGGCCGAGTAGTGGTCGAACACGAAGCCCGTGCCTTCGCCGGTCTCGCGATCGAACAACTCCACGGAATCGGCCAACCCACCGGTCTTCCTCACGATCGGCACGGTGCCATAGCGCAGGCTGTACATCTGGTTGAGACCACACGGTTCGAACTGGGACGGCATGAGGAACATGTCGCTGCCGGCCTCTATCAGGTGGGACAGGTGGTTGTTGTAACCACGATAGAAGCAGACCTGATCCGGGAACTTGTGCTCGAGCCAGCCGAAGAACTCTTCGAAACGCTTCTCCCCGCTACCGAGCACCGCCAGCTGCACTCGCTCTTTGGTCAAGATGGCAGGCAGCGGTTCGAAGAGCAGTTCGAGCCCTTTCTGAGCGGTCAGGCGAGAGACGATGCCGAGGAGCGGCACTCCGTCGGGAGTCGGCAGCCCGAGCTCCCGCAACAGGTGCGCTTTGTTCTTGGTCTTCCCGGAAAGATCGTCCTTGGAGTAATGATGGGGAAGGAGCCGGTCGGTCTCGGGATTCCAATCGTCGTAGTCGACTCCGTTGAGAATCCCTCGCAGATGGTCCTGGCGGGCCTGGAGCAATGACTCCAAGCCCATGCCATAGTCCTCGGTCTGGATTTCCTGGGCGTAGGTGGGACTCACGGTGGTCAGCCAGTCCGCGTACAGGATGCCGGTCTTCAAGAAGCTGACGTGCCCCTTGCCGAGGTCCTCCAGGTAGAGGTGATCGGTCTGGTCCGCCAGGTCCAGGTCCCCCAAATGCTCGGAAGAGAACACGCCCTGGTAGGCGAGATTGTGCAGCGTCAGGACGGTCCGCGAACCGTGGAACAAGCGGTCCCACTGGTAGCGTGTCTTTAGGTACAGCGGCAACAACGCCACGTGCCAGTCGTTGCAGTGGAACACGTCCGGCCCCCAGCCCATTCGCTGGCAGCACTCCACCGTCGCTCGGGCAAGCAGCGCGAAACGCAGGTGCTCGTCCCCAGAGTCGTCGTAGATGCCCGGGCGGTCGTACAGTTCCGGGCAGTGCAGCAGATAGACCGGCGTGTCCGATCCCGGCAACTTGGTCGAGTACACCGACAGAATCCAGCGCTGGGTGCCCAGCTCGACCGGGAAGGCTTGCAGGAAATCCACCGCCGTGAACTCGTGGGGTCCTCGGTCGATGGAGGAATAGAACGGCAGGAAGATCCGCACGTCGTGGCCGGCACGATGGAGGTACTGAGGCAAGGCCGCCGACACGTCGGCCAGTCCGCCGGTCTTGGCAAACGGCGCGACCTCGGAACTCAGGAAGCAGATCTTGTACGGTCCTCGGCGAGAGCGTTCGGGACGCTCTCTTCCGCTCGATTCTTCGGCGGGGGCGCGGACGATGGGCGCTGGCGCCGGCGGAGTCGACTTGGCAGCGACTGGTTTCTTCTCGATGGCGGCACTCGGGGCCGCCGCAGACGAGGCGCCGGCCTTGGCCGGGTGGCTCGTCGACTTCGAAGGCGAACCCATGGACATCGCGGGAGCCTCTTTCGACTTCGCCCGAGAGCTGGTCGAGACTTCGGCCTTCGGCGCGACGACAGGCTCCTTGTTCGCGACCGGTGCTTTGGCGGCGGGTGCCGTCGGTGGTTTCTTGTTCGATTCCACCGGTTTGACTGCTGCTTCGCTCTTCTGAGTCACCGAGGTTGTTTCGCGTGGGGGACTGACGTTCTTGGCAGGTCGTGAGGTGGTCACTTTCGACCTTGCGGCGGGCCGCTTCTCTGCACCTCCCAGGATTTCGACCGAAGGACTCGAAGCAGGAGTCGCCGGTCCGGTCTCCGGATTCGCTTTCTTGGTCGGACTCGAACTCTTCAGCTCGGGTGCCGCCGCGCGGCTTGGAGAACTGCCCGTGGCCTTCGCCGCGGACCCGCTCCGCTTGGACGCCTTCGCGGCGGCAACGGGGCCGTCACCCTTCGACTCGGCGCTGGTCTTCGCGCTCGTCGCCGCCTTTTTCGAGGTCGTCAGCTTGGCGTTCGTCTTCTTCGGGGAAGGCTTCTTACTGACCACTTCCTTGATCACGGTTTCCTTCGGGGACTCGGCATCCGAACGACTCGGAGTCTTCTTTTCGGCACTTTTTTTTGCGGTGCTCTTCTTCGCCACGGATTTCTTGGTCGGGCTCTTCTTGCCCGCGCCCTCGTTGGGAGAGCTCGTGGTGGACGGGCTCTTCTTCGTCGAACTCTTCGAACCGCTCTTCTTCGTGGTCTTCTTTGACGCCGTCTTCTTGCCCGAGGCCTTCTTGGCAGCAGCCCCCCGCTTCCCGCCGAGGCTTTCCCAAGAGCTTGCGGAGCGGGAGCCGGCGAAAGGTGCCGAAGGCAAACCCGGCGATGGATTGGAATGGCGATTGTTCACGTCTCGAGCTTTCGTTGAGTTTCCACGGACCGGGAGGATCTTACGGCTTGTTCGGACCACGTGCACGCTCGGTCACGCCGAAGACCGTTTCACCAGCGGTCCGCTATGCTGCCGCTCGAATCGTCGCAAGTCCTCGCCAGAGCCAACTTTGGCTCGATCTTGGGAAAGCTTTCACAAGCGACCCTCTGGGAGACCCCTCCGCATGAGAATCAAGCACCCATCGACGGCGGTGATGTTGCTGTCGCTCGTCACCCCTGACGCGACCTCCCAGTCCCTGTCGCAGAGCGATCAAGCATGGTCCCGACGCCAATCGATGGAACAGCAGTCCCTGTTTCAGGGCTTGCCCTGGCGCTGCATTGGCCCGGTGGACCAAGGCGGCCGGTTGGTCGACATCGAGCCCGTTCCCGGAGAGCCCTTCACGTTCTACATCGCCTACGCTTCCGGGGGCATTTGGAAGACCGAGAACAGCGGAACGACCTACGAGCCCCTCTTCGACTTCCAACGAACCATCATCATCGGCGACCTGGCCGTCGACCCCCAAGATCCCCAGACCTTGTGGGTGGGCACCGGCGAGAACAACTCCTCGCGCTCTTCCTATGGCGGCGCCGGAGTGTTTCGCTCCAAGGACGGCGGCAAGACCTGGCAACCAGCCGGGCTTGCTCAGTCAGATCGCATCGGCCGCATCCTGGTCGACCCGCGGAATTCCAAGCGTGTGGTGGTGGCGAGCCTGGGTCCGCTGTACACAGAAGGCGGTCAGCGAGGGATCTACGAGACCACCGATGGTGGGGCTTCGTGGACTCCCGTTTTGACCATCGATGAGCGAACTGGTTTCGTCGACATGGTCCGCGACCCCACCAACCCCGACATCCTCTATGCCTCGGCCTGGGAGCGCCTGCGACGCCCCTGGGATTTCGTGGAAAGCGGGCCGGGCAGCGCCATCTACAAGTCGATGGACGGCGGAACTTCGTGGTCGCGGCTCTCCGGGGGTTTCCCCGAAGGAGAACACGTGGGCCGCATTGGCCTCACGGTTTGTGCCGCGAATCCGAAGGTCGTCTACGCCCTGCTCGACAACCAGGAGCCCCTGCCGGAATCGGAATGGGACCTGGGAAGCGCGGCGGTCACTCCCAAACGCCTTCGCAAGATGACCAAGGAAGAGTTCCTGGCTCAAGATCTGGAAGAAGTCGAAGACTTCGTGCGCTCTCAGGATCTGGACCCGGCACTCGACGCAAAAACTCTGCGGCAGAAGATCCAGGACGACGAGATCACCCTGGACGCCCTGCTGGATGCTTGCGCCGATGGCAATGCCGCGCTGTTCGACGCAGAAATTCGCGGCTGCGAGCTGTGGCGCTCGGACGACGGCGGGGCCACCTGGGCGCGCACCCACCAGGAGCCGTTGCGCGAGATTTACTACACCTACGGCTACTACTTCGGCCAGGTGCGTGTTTCTCCGAGCGACCCGGATCGGGTGTACCTGCTGGGCGTGCCGCTGGTGACCTCGGCCGATGGGGGGAAGACCTTCTCGGGTCTCAATGCCCGAAACGTTCACGTCGACCACCAGTCTTTCTGGATCGACCCAGAGCATCCTCAACGAATCCTCGACGGCAATGACGGCGGGCTCAACCTGAGCATGGACGGCGGAGAAAACTGGCTGAAGCTGAACACCAATCCCGTCGGACAGATCTACAACGTCACGGTGGACATGGCGGATCCGTACCACGTGTACGTCGGTCTCCAAGACAACGGAGTCCTGAAGGGTTCCTCGAGGTGGCAACTCGGGAATCGTCCGTGGACACGGGTCGGCGGAGGGGACGGCATGTACATTCAGGTCGATCCCCGAGACGACGCCACCACCTACTACGGCTACCAATTCGGGTGGTACTTCCGGCGGGATGCCAGCGGCAAGGTGCAACGCATCACGCCGCGGAACTCGTTGCAGGACCCGGCCCTTCGCTACAACTGGAACACGCCGATCTTGCTGTCCCCCCACAGTCCCGAGACCCTCTACTTCGGGAGCAATCAACTGTTCCGCTCGCTGGACAAGGGAGAGACCTGGACCGCGATCAGCGAAGACCTGACGGTGTCCGAGGACCGGGGCAACGTGCCCTTCGCCACGATCACCAGCCTGGCCGAATCCCCGTTGCAGTTCGGTCTTCTGTGGGCGGGCACGGACGACGGACAGCTCCACGTCACTAGTGACGGCGGCCAAAACTGGCGCCGGTTCGATGACTTCCCCCGGCGCTGGGTCTCTCGCATCGAGACCTCGCCGCACCAACGGGACACCGCCTACCTCAGCTTCAACGGCTACCGAGACGACGATCCCGAAGCGTTGTTGTTCGTGACCGAAGACCTCGGCGAGAACTGGCGCTCGATCGCGGAAGGCCTTCCGGACGAGCCGATCAACGTGATCCGAGAAGACCCGGTCACGCCAGGAGTTCTCTACGTGGGCACGGACCGCGGCGCCTACGTCTCCTTCGACCAGGGAGAGAACTGGAGCGTGCTCAACGGCGGACTCCCCCACGTTTCCGTGCATGACTTGGTCGTGCACCCTCGGGAGCGGGAACTGGTCGCCGGTACCCATGGACGCAGCGTTTGGATCCTTGACGCTCTCCCCTTGCAAGAGTTTCCGGAAATCCAAGAAGAGGGTGTGCACGTCTTTCCGCTGGAGTCGATGACCTGGCGCCGCCGCTTCAAGCAACGCCGCTCGCGCTGGTTCCATGATCCGAAGCTCGAGCCCGACCTAGAGATACCCTTCTACGTCAAACAAGCGGGCTCGGTGGAGTTTGCGGTGCTCGACGGCAACGACCGCGTCTTGCGCCAAGACACCTTCGAGGCGCGTCGAGGCATGAACCAATACGTCTGGGACCTTCTCTTCGACGAAGCACTTGCCCTCGCTGCGGAAGAGTCAGAGCAGGCAGAAGCGGCGGATCAAGAAGCCGAAGACCAGAACAACGAAGGCAGTTCAGAAACTGCGGAAAGCGAGGGAGCGAGCGACGAGACAGGGCTCGTCGAGCCCCAACCTCTGACTCGAGCCCAAGCTCTCGCGCTGGGACGGCGGCTGTATGTGGAGCCAGGCAAGTACAAGATTCGTTTCTCCATGGGCGAGCAGACCCACTCGACCGAGTTCGAAGTGAAGCCGCCGGAACCCAGGCAGCCAAGAGCCAAGCCCCCGGCGAAAATTCGCGGCCGGAAGTAAACCCATGGAAAAGCGAACCCCACGGATCGATGGACCGGTGGAAACTGGTGGTGCTTCCCTTGCCGTGCTCGTGAAATGATCGGCCCGCGCGAGGCACCACTCTGCTGCAGACGGAGAGAACTCGAATGATCGCCCTGCTTCTAACCTTGTTCGGCAGCACTGCCAGCCCTCCCCAGCCCTCCTTTGACCAGTGGTTCACCGGAGCGACTCTGCGCTTCGACTACTACCACAGCGGTATCGCCACCGAAGAGCACATCAGTCTCGATCGCTACCGGCGTGAAGGTCCCTGGAGCGGCACCCGGGCGTCTCTCCTCGATCCGACGAACTTCGGCAAGTACCGTTTCCTGATTCGCGACGCGGACTCCGACACCCTCCTTTACTGCAAGGGTTTCGCCAGCATCTATGGGGAATGGGAAACAACGGGCGAAGCAGCGGACGGGATCTGGCGCACGTTTCATGAGTCCCAGCGTTTTCCGGAGCCCAAGAAGCCGTGCCGAGTGTTCCTGGAAAAGCGCAACGATGCCGGAGACTTCGAAGAGATCTACCGTGGCGAGTTGGACCCGGCGAGCCGTTTCGTCGACCGCTCTTCTCTTGCACCGGTGGGCGAGGTCATCGACATCGAAGTGAACGGCGATCCCCAAGAATGTGTGGATCTTCTGATCCTCGGCGAAGGGTACACCGCGGAGCAGAAACAAAAGTTCGAAGCCGACACCAAGCGGTTGGTGGGTGCGCTCCTCAGCACGGAACCCTTCCAAACGTACCGCAAGAACTTCAATGTGCGCGCGATTCACGTGCCGTCCCCGGAGCCAGGCATCTCCAATCCTCGCCAAGACGCGTGGGTCGACGCTCCTTTGGGGTTGAGCTTCAACGCATTCGACTCAGATCGCTACGTCTTAACCGAGAACAACCGCTGGCTTCGCGATGTGGCCGCCCAAGCCCCTTACGACGCGCTCTATTTCCTGTTCAACAGTCGCAAGTACGGGGGTGGTGGGATCTTCAACCTATGGGCAACTTGCGCCGCGGACACCGCTCCGGCGGAGTACGTGTTCGTCCACGAGTTCGGCCATTCCTTTGCTGGCCTGGCAGACGAGTACTACACCTCCTCGGTGTCCTACGAAGACTTCGTGGCACCGGGCTCTGAGCCCTGGGAGCCGAACATCACCGCGCTCCTCGATCCCGACAACCTCAAGTGGAAGCACCTCGCGACGGCAGGCCTGCCGCTCCCCACTCCCTGGAACCAAGAAGAGTACGACCGGGCGAGCCTTACCTACCAGGACCGGCGCAGCGCTCTCATTGCCGACGGTGCCGAAGAATCCACCATGGACGGTCTCTTCGAAGAAGTGAAGCAAACCACCGCGGAACTGTTCGCCAAGGAGGAGCATTACGGCAAAGTCGGTGCCTTCCAGGGTGCCGGCTACCAGGCGACGGGTCTGTATCGACCTTCCGTGGATTGCATCATGTTCACCCGAAATCCCAAGGACTTCTGCGCCGTTTGCCACGAGGCTCTGGAGCGAGTGATTCAGCTCTATCTCAGATAGTTCCTCGCCTCGCTGTCGATGTGGCGCGAGCTTCGGTGCAATGCACCGCCCCCCACGAGTCAGTCCATTGGTGACTCGCGCGCTGTCGATCACCGCGGAGTTCTGTCTGACCTCATCACTCCGCCGAAGAATGTGACCGCAAGCAGAACGGTGATCGCTAGCCCGGAACGGAGGGCGGGTGAGCGGCCACTTGCTCCCTCGGCTCAGGCACTCGATAGAAACGCAGGTTCAGGACCCGCCCCGTGCTGACCAAGATCTGATCCGATGCGTCTTCGCCACCGGGGACGAACTTCATCCCACTTCCGTCGCCAAGAAGCGTGCTCCCCGGAGCGTTGAGCACTTCGTCATCAAGATGACGGCGGCGGAGAACGATGCCTTCTGGCGTTTCGAGCAATCGGTAGGTGATGTCCAGTTCGGGGCTGTAGTAGGCCCCGATCCAGTCCTTGAGGTCAATCGTCGCGGGCGCTGTTGGTGCGGTAGTGTCCGGCGGGGGAAGCGCGTTCGCCATCTCCAAGATGCTGCGACTGTTCGAAGGGTCTTCGAACTCATCGCTCAGGTACAGATCGGCGACGCGCATGGCAAGAGTTCGAGTGTTCAACGGTGCGTTCGCGAGAACGGCAACAGACAACTGCTGTTCGGGGAACCGAACCAAGTAGCTGCGAAACCCGGCATCCCCTCCGGAATGACTCGTCGTCCGAACTCCGCGATAAGTTCCATGGACGATTCCCAGGGCATAGTCGAGCGCGGTTCCGTCATTGAGGACACCGCGTACGAACATCTTTTCGACAGTCTCCATCCCGCCGACATCGCCGTAGTCGAGGTTCTCTTGCCAACGGGCCAAATCCATCACGGTGGTGAACAGACTGGTGGCTCCCACCACCGAGAACGAGAGAACACCGTGGTCCCAACCGCCATCCGCTGTCGGCTGAAAGCTGTAGGCGCGACCCGGAACCACCTCGGTGTGATCGTCGTGAAAATGGGTGCGTGTCATCTCCAAGGGTTCGAACATTTCCGACTCCGCAAACTGCCGGAGAGTTCGTCCGGTCACACGACGCACCACCTCGGCAACAAGGGTGTACCCGGTGTTCGAGTACAGTTCCCGGTCTCCAGGAGGAAAATTGAGCTCTCGTTGGGACGCAACGACTCGCATCACGTCCTGATGAGTGATCACATCATCGTCGGCCCAACCCGCCAAACTGAGCAGGCTCCACTGGTCACGCAGTCCACTGGTGTGATTGAGCAGGTGGCGTAGAGTGATGGTGGCACCGAAGTCCGGCACCTCCGGGATGTACTTGCGCACATCGTCGTCGAGGTCCAGCTTGCCCTGCGTCTCCAGCAACGCCAGTGCGAACGCCGCGAATTGCTTGGACACCGAAGCCACGTGGAACACGGTATTCGGGGTGATCGGCACCTGATACTCGAGCTGAGCGCTCCCGTAACCGCGCGCGTAGATCACCTCCCCATCGTCGATCACCGACACCGCGCACCCTGGGGAATCAAGGCGATCCCATTGGGCGAAGATGGCATCCACTTCGGGATTCGGTTCGAAGGCGGTGTCGTCCGGGCTCGACACCAGCAAAATCGCGGAACTCAGTAAGTAGACAGTCAGACCGACAATCACGGGTTTCTCCACGACCAAGACTCTCAACGGGGAGCGATCCCCGCGCGTACCTGTTCAGGGAACTCTACTCGGATGACGGCGCGGAGGTTCGCCGATGTTCGAACGCGCCCCTCGCGTCGCATCCTTCGAGATTTCTGATGGCTTGCCGTGCAGCCGGCATCGGAGTCCTTGACGAGGCTTTCCCCGCGTCTTCTCGAAGGCGTCGACGAACCGTTTCGCCGGGGGTTCCGCACGCCGCTTGTGCTGCTCGGATGACTGAGTATCTTGGCCTCGACGCGTCACCCCCACGGAGAACTTGTCATGGCCTGGACCACCATTTCTCGTTTCGTCGCAATCCTCTTGACGCTTTGGAGCGCGCTGGCATTGACCGGGTGTGGAGCGGGCGAGGAGGCCGACTCCGATTCCGGAGCCAAAGCGGCCGTCACCCCGGACCCCGCCATGCTCACCGCGCTCGCCGGAGCCGACGCCGTCGACGGAGAAACCGACAAAGTGGTGAGCAAGTGCCTGATGTGTGGTCTGGGCATGTCCGGCAATGCCAATCACCCCTCTACGGTCGGGGACTACACCTTGCACCACTGCAGCAGCCGCTGCCAAGCCAAGTTCGACGAGGACCCCAAGACATACCTCGTCAACGCAAAGATCCCGGAGTAGCCGGAGAGAAACATTCCGGCCCGCTCACTGCAGCTGCTGGCGTCCCGGGATTCGTGACGAGATCTCTCCCGCCCACTGACCGTGCATGGCTTCCAGGCTCCGCGTGTCGTCGTGGTGCGCGGTGGGACCGCAGTCTTCCCAGTCGATGAGCCCGGGATCCTCGGCGGCGCTGGCGACGACCTTTGGCGAATCTTCCAAAGAGTTTTCACGAGTCGCGGCGAGGAGCTCTGCATCCAACTCCCGTTCTTGCTGGTCCAGTCGAACGATCAGAGCGCCTTGCCGACGAAGGGCGGCAGCGAAAAGGTCCAGTTCGCGGCTGAGTTCTTGGTACTCCTCGAGAGCATCCTGGATTTGTCCGCCGTCCTCGAGCAAGCGTGCCACGTGAAAGCCAGGTTCCGCAAACGCGGGATTGATGCGCCGGGCCATGCGGAAACTGCGCAATGCTTCGTCATGCCGGTCCAGACGCTCCCAACACTGCCCGGTCAGGTTCCACGAGAACGCTTCCTCCACCACGTTGAGAGGGAAACTCGTGCGCTGGGCTTCGAGAATGTTCATGGCCTTCCGATAGTTCCCGAGCTGGAAGTTGCACTCGGCTCGTTCCGCCAAGAACCGGGGTGCAACGCCGGGGCCGGCATAGGCCTTTTGGGCCTGCAGGTATCGATCGAGAGCCTCGGCGTAGTCACCTTCCCGGTAGAGCAATCGAGCCCACGTTCGTGCCACGGGAAACTGCAACGACGTCGAACTGCCGGAGGTCTCGGCACTCTGCGATTCCAGCCACTCCAAGTGTTCTCGAGCCTTCGCAGTGTCGTCCCCCTCGAGCAACACTTGCACCAGCGCCAGACGGGCCTCGTCCCGGTCAGGCTCGAGCGCAAGGGTTTCCTCGAACGCGATGCGAGCCGCGCGAAGGTCTCCCCGGGCGGCGGCGTCCACTCCTTGCCGATGCCTCTCCGCCACCCACGGAGCGACCCGCTCCATCAACGATTCATGACGGGCAAGGGCGGTCGCGTGCTCTGGATCGAATTGGAGAACCTGCCGCAAGTCGGCCAAAGCCTCGGCGAAACGGTTCCTTCGAGCCCACGAGTCGGAGCGGGCCAAGCGAGCGTCGCCGTGAAGCGGCTGGATCTGCAACGCCCGGGTGAAATCCTCGAGAGCCGGGGAGTCCTCTGTGATCACGCCAGTCAGCGCTTCTTGCTGCAACTCCTCGCGGCGATGCAGCAACCCTCGTTGGTACCAGGCTCGGGCGTGGGTCGGGTCGCGTTCGACGCAGGCGGTCAGGTCTTCCATTGCCTGCACTGACTCGCCGTGATGAGCCAGGAACTTCCCTCGACGAAAGTAGGACTCGGCGTGGTTGGCTCCCAGACTCACCGCCCGCTGGAAGTCATCGCGCGCTCGATCGTCTCGCTTGCGAGCGACTCGCAGCCGTCCCCGAGCCAAGTAAGGTTCCGGTTGATTGCGCCCCAGCGCCACCGCTTGCTGGCCATCTTGGAAAGCTTGTTCCCAACGCTCCTGAGCGGTGAACACCTGACAACGAACCGCATAGTTCAAAGCTGACGCAGGATCCGCTTTCACCGCCGTGTCGGCGTCGGTCCGCGCCCGTTCGAGATCTCCACGCCGCAGAAAAGCGAGGGCGCGTTTGCGGTACAACTCGGAACGCTGGGGTTCCCGCTCCAAGAGCTCCGTGAAATCGGCCACGGCACCGTCCCAATCGCCGCGCACGAAACGCAGTTCCCCGCGCCACTCCCAAGGCTCGGATTGTTCCGGAAAGCGTACGAGCTCGTTCCCGAAATGCCGTTCGGCCTGATCGAGATCTCCCCGTTCCCAACTCACCAACCCACGAGCGAAGTGCAGGCCCGGCTTTCGCGGAGCCAGTTCGGCCGCGCGTTCAAGATCGTGGAGCGCTCCGTCAACATCGTCTTGGGACCAGCGAGCGCGAGCACGAAGGTGAAAATCTGCGGTCGTCGGGCGAATCTGAAGAGCTCTCGTGAAGTCCAGGGACGCTTCAGAGAAGCGCCCCTGCTCGAGCAAGATGGCTCCTCGCGCACGGTAGTGGTGGATGTCCCCTGGCTGGAGCGAGATGGCTTCGTCGAGATGGTGAAGGGCCTGGTCCAATCGGCCTTGCTGCTCATGAATGGACGACAGCCAGTAGTGAGCGTGATGGCGCTGGGGATCGGCCTCGAGCGTTTCTCTGTAGAAGCGTTCGGCGAGTTCGACCCGCTGGTGACGACGATGCTCTTCCGCTTGTTCGAAGAGTTCGCTCGGTGAGATCTTCGGCTCGGGGCGCGTCGTCTGGCAGCCGACCGGAATCGCCAGGGCGAGCAGCGCGGAAAGGCGGGTCGCGCAAGAACTCAGTCGGTTCGCTCGGGTGTCCAACGGGGACTTGCAGGTGCGCTCGTGTTGCAGCATGGGAAGGCTCCGGCGTCGATTGTCGCCCAGGCTCCGGCCGTAGCTCGCTGCCTACGACCGGCGAACGACAAGGACTTTGCATCGAGCCAGCGGTCTTTGCTGGCTCGCTCGACGCCTTCCGCGAGCTGAAAGGACCGCCCGATCGTCGCCGCCCACCGATTCCGGGTCGGTGTCCGCCGCCGTTCGAGCCTCTCCTCCCTCGTGTCCTGTCTGAGAACACTCGCTGCTCCGTCGTCTCTGTGATCGGAGATCCCGTCGCGATATCTTGAGCGACCCACCGGCCCCGACACCTCGCGGACCGCGGGCCATGTCCTCGGATGCCCCCATCCAGGAAGGCCGCGTTCCCTCCGAGGAGTCGAGCCCCGGCGAATCTCGAGGGTCGTCGAGGAATCACACTCCGACGCGAACACCGAGACCCGGACGGGAGCCGGACCCCCTTCCACGCCTCGCCAGGGGCTTTTCCGAACCACTCAAGGTCCTCATTCATGATCGAAGCCTCCAACTTCAAGCGCGGTACCTGCTTCTCGTTCCAGGGCGAGCCGACCATTGTCGTCGACGTGCAGTTTTCGACTCCCACCGCACGCGGTGGTGTGCCCATCGCCAAGACCAAGCTGCGCAACCTGAAGACCGGAAAGCTGCTCACCGAATCGATTCGCACCTCGGAAAAGTTCGACGAAGTGCAGGTGGAACAGCGCCCCTGCTCCTACCTCTACAGCGACGCGTCTTCGTACCACTTCATGGACGAGGAGTCCTACGAACAGTTCGAGTTCACCTCCGAGCAACTCGGCGAGTCCGCGGGCTACTTGAAAGACGGCCTCGAGGGAATTCGGGCTATGGTGATCGATGGCTCGATCGCCGGGATCACGTTGCCCCAGACCGTCGACCTTCAAGTCACGGAGACCGACCCGGCCATCAAGGGCGCGACCGCCAAAGCCCAGATGAAAACGGCCAAACTGGAAACCGGCATCACGGTTCAAGTGCCACCTTACTTGAACAACGGCGAGATGATCCGAGTCGATACCCGGGACGGACACTTCGTCGAACGAGTGAAGTAGTCCCTCGACCAGATCCGGTGGAGTCGTGCCAGAGCGACGACTCACCAACAATGGCAGCTGCGACTTCTCCGCTGCCATCGCTGACGAGGTCCTCTGTCTGGGCTCAGGGACAGCATGACCCGTTCCGGCCGACCTCCGACCGACGGCAAGGCGGAGCGCTTCGTCCAGACACTCCTTCGGCAGTACGCCCACCGTGAGAGCCTTTCGACCCGCCGCCGAACGTGCCAGGACTTAGATGGACTTCTCCAACCGCAGGGAACCTCGGGGCATCCGATCCATCCCCCCGGTCGCCAAGCGAAGGCGAGCGTTCACAACGAGCGGACCGGGATTGCCAGATGGGCGAACGCTCATTCCGCGGAGGGTCGGTCTCGGGCCAGCACCAAGAACCACTGCAACCCGATGAAGCCGAGGAAGTAGTAGCCGAGGGTCGACTGGTACACGGAGATCTCGAGCACCGCCATGACCGCGGTGAAGAGACCGAGTCCGGCCAGCCCCAAAGTGGCGAGTCCGTTGCGCAGGAACACCGTCGACTTTCTCTGACCAAGCACGGTCGGCACGGGAATCGTCAAGGACCCGAACACGAGAGCGGTGATGCCCATACCTGGGATCTCGGTGGCGAACATCAACCCCAGCGCCGTCAGCGCCAGCACCACCAAGCCTCCAAACGCGTTGCTGGCAACGGTCTCTTCTTTGGTCAAGGCGTGCCGACCGTAGGGGTTCAGGCGCAACAACAGGTTGAACAGGGGATCGCCAACCCAAGTCAGCAAAGCAAACACTGCGTAGGCGATGATGAGTGGCATGAGGAAGGGAGACCACTCCGGGTTCTCGCGGGCGATGCCGCGCAACATCCGAATCCCAAACCACCCGCCCACAATCACTGCGGTTTGGGCTCCCGAGCTGAGCCGGCTCATCCATAGGAAGTAGGACAAGATCGCCCGATAGATCCAGTTGCGAGCTTTCAACGCCTCGACGAGCCCGGCCTTGGCCCACTCATGCCCCGGGTCCAGACGAAGCGCTTCCTGAAAATACGCCAGGGCCGCCTTGGGATCCCCACGATGCAACATCGCCCAGCCTTGATTCGCGTGACTGGTGGGATCGTTGGGACTTTCCGACAACGTCGAGCGGAGGGTTTCTTGGGCTTCCTCCTTGCGACCAAGCTTGACCAAGCAGATGGCCCGAAGATTCCCGCAGCCGACGTGGGAAGGGTCGAGGGCCAAACCCGCATCCGCGTAGTCGAGGGCCTTCTCCCAATTCGAACCCTGTAGATGAATCTGCGCCAGCAACGCGAAATGGTCCGCATCTTCCGGGTCGAGCTGCGCGGCTTGTTCCGCGGACTCGCGAGCCTTTTTCAGTTTGTTCTGTCCGGCAAGCGCAAAAGCCAGGGCGTAGTGGGGCAACGGATGGTCCGGAGCAAGTCCAACCGCGAGGCGTGCCTCCGCTTCGGCGCCGGCATTGTCATCAAGATCGCGCAAGCACAGCGACAGGACGGCATGGGCGAACGCGTCCGAGGGATGCTCCGTCAGATGCTCTCGGATCTGACTCTCGGCAAGATCGGCCCTCCCCTGGGAAAGCAGCGCCTGAGCGCGAGACCAAGCACCGCTCACTTTTTCTCCAGGTAGTTCAGCACCTCGTCGTACAGCCCCCCTTCATTCGAATAGAGCGCGTAGTTCCGAGCGGTGTTGAACCACTCCTTGGTCGTGGGGCGAAGTTTCTTCAGTGCCTTCTGCAGGTCCTTGGTGACCAACGGCAGAGCGGCTCCCGCTTTCAGAGCCTCGCGCAGCTTTCCTTCGGCAGCCATGTCGATCACTGCACCCAGGTCGGCGCCGGAAAACCCCTTGGCCTTCTTGGCAACTGCGTGGACGTCGATGGAGTCCTGGGGCTTGCCTCGCAGGTGCAATCGCAGGATTTCGGCCCGGGCTTCTTCGTCCGGGGGCGGCACGAAAAGGACGCGATCGAATCGACCGGGCCGACGAAACGCCGAGTCCATGTGCCAAGGCGCGTTGGTCGCTGCAAGCACCAACAATCCCTCATTGCCGCCCTTGACTCCATCCAGCTCGGATAGGAATTGGTTGATCACTTGGCGCGAAGCCGAGGCCCGCATGTCTTGACGCTTGGCACCAAGTGCGTCCACTTCATCGAAGAACAGCACGCACGGAGAATGTTGCCGCGCGTACTGGAAAACTTCGTGGAGCCGGCGTTCGCTATTGCCGACATACATGTCGAGCACATCGTGAATACCGATGGTGATGAAATTTGACTGGACCTGTCCCGCGGTGGCACGCGCCAGGTAGGTTTTGCCACAACCGGGTGGGCCGTACATCAGGATTCCGCCGCCCGCGGCCTTGCCGTAGGACTCATAGAGTTCCGGGTGAGCGAGGGGTTCGATGATCTTCCAGCGAATCTCCTCTTTCAACTCGGTCATGCCGCCGATGTCTTCGAAGCGAAGATCGGGGCGCTCCATCTCGATTTCCAGGGGACGGTCCCCCAGCTCGGCAGTGATTCGAATCCGTCCTTGTTCGTCCACCTCTTCTTGGTCGTACTCAGACTCCGCGTTTTCCTCGGCAACTCCGAGAGCCTCGGCCAGGTCTTCATCCGCCACGGATTCGTCGGCTTCGACCGCGTTTCGATAGGACGAAGCTCCCATGACCAGGTCCCCTCGCCGCAACATCAACTTCGCGTGAAGCAGGTGTGCCTCGGCGGCGCACCGGGGCCGCTTCAAGAGGTCTTCGAGAATCACCAACGCTTCCGTCGGTTTGTCCAAGTCCGCGTAACAACGAGCCGTGCCAAGCTTCAGCGCCTCACTGGCTGGAGTCCGTGCCAGCCCTTCCCGGAACAGGTCGAGCGCCTCCTGCCCCAGCCCCCGCCGCAACAGAAGGTCTCCAATGTGAGTGCGCAAGACCACATTGTCGGGGGACCCCTGGAGAGCCGTCCGCAGCACATCAAGGGAGTTCTGATCCGAGTCCACCAATGGCCTCCGCCAATGAGATTCCGTCAACGCGACAAGGCCATCTTGCCAGACCGCACGGAGAAAACAGAGTTCCCGGCAATCCGCTCGGAGCCTGGCGGGGATGCCACAACCAAAGATCCGAGTCCGGTCCGGCGAGGGCGCTTCATTCGAGGAGTGGCTTGCACTTCGCCAAGCTTTTGCTCATAGTTTACCACATGGTAAACAAAGAGCAGCGCTTGGATCGCATCTTCGGCGCCCTCGCCGACTCCACTCGGCGGGGAATGCTGGCGCAGCTCGCCCGAGGCCCCCTGACCATCGGTCAACTCGGGGGGCCTTTTGCCATCACCAAGGGAGCGGTGACCAAACACGTGAAGGTTCTCGAGCGGGCGGGACTCTTGAAGCGCCAGGTGGACGGGCGGGTCCATCATTGCGAGCTCGGCACGGTGCCTTTGGAAACCGTGGAACGCTGGGTCGGCCAAGTCCGCGAGTTCTGGGAAACCCGACTCGACGACTTGGCGGACTACCTGGACGAAGTGCAAACCAAGGCGGCGGGGAAGGCGAAGGGAAACAAGAAACGATGAATGATTCCGGTGAAACCCGCAGTGTTCAGATTGTCCGAGTGTTTCAGGCACCGATCGAGCTGGTCTACGAAGCATGGACGCGCATCGAGCACCTGACCAAGTGGATGAAGTGCGATGCCAACGCCACCCTCGAAGTGGAAGGTTGGGAATCAAAGGTTGGAGCGACGTATCGGTACCGGATGGCGCTGGAAGGAAAGTTCGACGTCACCACCACGGGGCGAATCGTCGAGGCCACCCCTCCGACCCTGTTTTCCTACATCACCGATCCCATCCCGGAGATTCATACGCCGGAGTTCAAGGTCCGCGTCGAACTCGAATCCGTGGAAGGAGGCACCAAGCTCACCCTCACCCACTCCGGCTTGCCCAACGACGACTTCTGCGGAATCGTCACTCAGGGCTGGACCACTAGCCTGGGACTTCTCGAGGGCGTCGTTGCCAACGCCACCGGAAACTCCGGCATCACCCACGAGGGAAGCGTGCAATGACCAAGGTCTCCGCGTCGCGGGAGATCGAGGCGTCGCGGAACGTCGTGTTCCGAGCGATCACCGACATCGAGAACCTCCCGCAAACCAACCCGGACATCGAGAAGGTAGAGTTCCTTGCCGAGATCCGCTCAGGACTCGGTGCCAAGTTCCGGGAAACTCGCCGCGTGAATGGCCGCACGGATCAGACCGAACTCGAGATCACCGAATTCGAACAGAACTGTCGCGCCCGCATGGTTGCGGACAGCCACGGGACCGTTTGGGACTCGGTGTTCTTGATCGAACCGGGATCCGTCTCCCACAGGACACGACTCACGATCGAGATGGACGCTCGTCCCCACCAGCTCCTTCCGAAACTCCTCACCCCGCTGATGCGGGGGCTGTTTCGGAGGGGACTGGTGCGCCATGTGGAGGCAGTAGCGGCGTACTGTGAGTCGCGGAAGAGTTGAGCGCCCCCCATCGAGGTGCCCACGAGAGCTCCGCATGAATCGAATCGACACTTCGCGAGGGACCGAAAACAAGTGCGTTGGCGGAAGCTCCAAGTCGTCGGCTCGGCGCAGACCTCCGCCATGGATTCAGTACCCGGCGGCCTGCCCGTCCTTGCGCGACTCCGAGGCCCCGTAGTACACGTCTTGCTCGGCGTCGTAGAGGATGCCTTGATAACCACCGAAGGAGCCGACGTTGACTCCGATGCGGTGGCCTTTCTGCACAAGGCCGCGAACCACCTCGTAGTCGAACCCGGTCTCGAGAAAGACCTGCCCCCCATCGGTCATGAGTTCCCCGGTCGGCTGCGAAGAACCCTGATGCAAAATTCGCGGCGCATCCCCTGCTTCTTGAAGGTTCATGCCAAAGTCGATCATGTTCATCAGGATCTGCACGTGTCCCTGAGGCTGGGTCGCGCCTCCCATGACTCCAAAGCTCATCCACGGCTTGCCGTCCTTGGTCACGAACGCCGGAATGATGGTGTGGAAAGGGCGTTTTCCGGGGGCGTAGACGTTGAAATGTCCTTCCTCGAGATGGAACAGCTCGCCGCGATCCTGAAGGCAGAAACCCAGTCCGTCCGGACACATCCCGGACCCCATCCCGCGGTAGTTGCTCTGGATGAGGGACACCATGTTGCGGTCCTGATCGGCCACGGTCAGATAGATCGTGTCGCCCACCTGAAGCTTGACGTCCCCCGCGGGGTACTCCTTGGCCGCGCGATCAACATCGATGAGTTGTCGCCGCGTCTGCGCGTATTGCTTAGAAATCAACTCCGCGACGGGAATCTCGTGAAACGCGGGGTCGGCATAGAACTTGGCGCGATCTTCAAAGGCGAGTTTCTTCGCTTCGAGAAACAGGTGGATCGCCTCCACGCTTCCGAAACCCATGGCCGAGAGGTCGTAGGCTTCCAAGACGTTCAGCATCTGGAGTGCAGCGATGCCTTGTCCATTGGGAGGAAGTTCCCACAGGTCGTAGCCTCGGTAGTTGGTGGACACCGGCTCCACCCATTCGGAGCGATGGGCAGCCAGATCTTCGAAGCTCAGAAAACCCCCTTCGCGCTTCATGAAGTCGCCAATCACTCGCGCGATGTCTCCGCGGTAGAACGCGTCTCGACCGCCTTCGGCAATCATCGACAGAGTGTTCGCAAGCGAAGGGTTGCGAAAGATCTGCCCCTTGGCTGGAGCTTGACCTCCGGGCAAGAACGTCTCGGAGAACCCGGGGTACTCGCCGAGGACCTTCGCGCTTCGCTGCCAGTAGTGGGCGATCAGCTCAGAGACCGGAAAACCTTCGTTCGCGTAGCGAATCGCCGGGGCAAGCACTTCTTTCATGGAGAGGCGTCCGAATCGCTCGTGCAGCTCGAACCATCCGTCGACACAGCCCGGCACGGTGACAGGGAGCGGACCATAAGCGGGGATGCTAGTGAGCTCCCGTTTGCGGAACTCGTCCAGGGGCAGAGACTGGGGAGAGCGGCCGCTGGCATTCAAGCCATGCAGCTTTCCGCCCTTGGCATCCCAAACGATGGCGAACAGATCGCCGCCAATCCCGTTGCCCGTCGGCTCCATCAAGCCCAGGGTGGCGTTCGCAGCAATTGCCGCATCCACTGCATTGCCCCCTGCCTTTAGGATGTCGATCGCCACCTGAGTCGCCAACGGCTGGCTCGTACACGCCATGCCATGCGAGGCGATCACTTCGGAGCGCGTTGCGAATTGCGACCCGGTGATCCGATCGTGTCCCCGGACGACCGCTGTCGCGAACATCCCGAACGCGGCAAGAATCCACAGACGTTTCACGGCGTGCACTCCCTTGCGATCCGAACCTCGAAGTTCCTCGGACCGGAGTCTGACAAGTTTCGAGCAGACGGTGGACGCTTTTTCTTCGCCCCTCACGAAAGCCGTCCAAAGAAGCCCATCGTTTCCCAGGGATGATCGGAGACCGCTTCCCATTGCTCCGCTCTCCCGGCGTCGTATCGTGAGCTCGGCATCCGTTCCGTACTTGGTGGATGTCCTCCCCATCGTCGACACCGCGGGCCAACGGAGACGGCCATGAATCCGCCGGACCAAGAACTCTCGGACACCCCTCCGCCGGAGGAATCGGCCGACGAAACGCGCTTGCAGACCTTGGTGGTCCAGTGCCTGGATCGGATGGAACAAGGGGATGAGCAGGCTCTGGATGAATTCTGCGCCCGATTCCCGAAGGATGCCGAAAGACTTCGGGCTCGCATTCAGCGACTCGGCGATCTAGGGCTGCTGGAACAGCGCGACCCGGACCAAGAGATTCCGGAGTTCGTCGGCAAGTATCGGATCCTGCGCTGCCTCGGGGTGGGAGGCATGGGGGTGGTCTATGAGGCGGAACAGGACCAACCGCGGCGCACGGTCGCCCTGAAGGTCATCCGCCCGGGTCGACTTTCCACCAAGGCACTGCGACGTTTTGCTCACGAAGCTCAGTTGCTCGGCATGTTGCAGCACCCGGGCATCGCCCAGATCTACGAGGCCGGCTCCGAAGGAACATCAGGAACTCCCGCGCCCTACTTCGCCATGGAGTTGGTGCAAGGGGAACCGCTGAACGAGTTCGCCGATCAGCAACGACTCTCGGTCCGTGAACGCTTGAGTCTCCTGGCCGACATTTGCGATGCGCTCCAGTTCGCTCACGACAAGGGCGTCGTCCACCGAGATCTGAAGCCGGGGAACATTCTGGTCGGAAAATCTCACCAACCGAAGATTCTCGACTTTGGCTTGGCCCGGGTGACGGATTCCGACCTCGACCTCACCACGCTGCACACCGTGCAAGGACAGCTGGTCGGAACCCTTCCCTACATGAGCCCGGAACAAGCCGCGGCAGGCTCGGAAGAACTGGATCCCCGTTCGGACGTCTACGCCATGGGAGTGATCGCGTACCAACTGCTTGCCGGACGTCTGCCGTACTCGCTCGCGGGAACGTCCACGCTCGAGTCCATTCGCATCATTCGGGAGGAAGAACCGACCCGCCTTGGCCTGGTGAACAAAGATCTACGAGGGGACATCGAAACCATCGTGGCGACGGCCTTGGACAAAGACCCCGGACGTCGTTACACCTCGGCGGGACTCCTCGCCGCGGACATTCGTCGGTCCCTGGCCAACGAGCCGATTCACGCGCGGCCCCCTTCTCGGATCTACCGCATTCGCAAGTTCACGCGGCGACACCGAGGCCTCGTGGCCGGATTGAGCTGTGCGTTTCTCCTGCTGATTGCCGGCATCATCGTGTCGACGGTGGCATGGCTCGAAGCGCTGGACGCCAAGGCTTCTGCCGAATCGGCCCGCGAATCCGAGGCCGATCAGAAGCTGGTCGCCCAGGAGGCACAGCGTCGCGCGGAGACAGAGGCTCGGCAAAAGGGTGCCTTCAACAACATCCTGAAGGGCTTGATTCGTTCTCCGGATCCCTGGGGAGGCGACGGCACCGGTCTCGAAACCAGAGTCGTGGATATCTTGGATCGAGCCCCCGAGATGCTGAATACCATGGGGCTGGACGAGGAAGTGGAGTGGGAGGTACGCCTTTTCCTTGGTCAGACCTTTGTGGATCTGGGCGTTCCCGATAGGGCGGAGCCCCACCTGGAGAGAGCCCAAGAGCTTTGCCTGACTCGATTCGGCCCGAGCCACGCGGTCACCACGGAAGTCGCCAACTCCTTGTCCGGACTGCGCTACCTCCAAGGCCGTTGGGACGAAGCCCTGATGCTGCAGGACCAGGTTCTTGAATGGTATCAGCAAACCAAGGACCCGCGAACCCCCAGCGCCATGAATGATCGGGGACGCATCCTTCACGGAATCGGACGATTCGAACAGGCGGAAGCGCAGTACCGAGAAGGGCTCCGGCTAGCTCGGGAGTCTGGCGTCGCCGAAGCATCTCAAGCAACCTTACTCCACAATTTGGGAACGTTGTTGATGGAGCGCGGCGACCTTGAGCAAGCCGAGAAGCTGCTCAACGAATGCCTGGAACAGCGGACCCAAGCGCTCGGCGAAGATCACTCTCGTACGCTCACCACGATGAACTCGCTGGCGCTCCTCCAGCGGAGGCTTGGGAGATTCGTGCAGGCGATCGCTTTGGAAGAGGCCGTGATTGAAGTTTCCACCAGAGTGCTTGGGCCATCCAACCCCAGGACTCTCGCCTCCCTGCACAATCTGGCGGGGATGTATCGCGAGGATGGCAGGATTCAGGACGCGGAGTCCACCGCTCTGCGAATCCTTGAACTGGTCGAGGAAGAAGACGTCAACGTCGTGCGCGCCCATGCGCTACTGGCGATGGTTCACAGCAGTGACGTTCCCAAGGCCGTGGAGTTTGCGAAACAAGCGGTGGAATCCGCTGGCCGCTGTTTGGATCCTCGGGAGCCAGACTATGCAAGTGCTCACCTCACTTATGGCCAAATGCTGGCGATCGCAAAGAGGTGGCATGACGCGCAACCCATCATGCAAACGGCCTACGATCTTCATGAAGAAAGTTTGGGCCTTTCAAGCACCAACACCTTGGTGGCCTGCCACTACCTGGGGCAAATCCACCAAAACCTGGGCGACTTGGCGCAAGCCGCGGAGCACTACGAGCGGGTTCTCGAACACGCGCCGGGTGTCTTCGCACGCGACTTCTGGGTGTTACTCCACTCACGAGACGGACTCGTGCAATGCCTTCAGGCCGAAGATCGGGCCGAGGACGCAGAGTGGATCCTGATCGAGCAGTTCGAGGAACTCGACGCGGACCACGGCCTGGAAGATCCAGGCACGATCGAAGCCCTCACCGATCTCATCAACTTCTACGAGCGAGTCGGCATGACCGAGGAGGCGGCAACTTACCGAGAGACCCTCGACGGCGCACGGCAGGAATGACGCCACGGGCGACTCACCTGTCCCCGTCAGAGTCTCTCACGAGGAACTTCGAAGTACCGCCACTCCCCGCTGTCTTGCCGCTCCTCCCCGCTGCCATGCCGGACGGGTTCATGGATTCCCGCGAGGCAGATCCTCCGGCCCCAAGGCCCCGCGAATGGCACGCACCACCGCGAACGGGTCATCCCCAGGCTCGATGGCCACGGACACGTGGCCGCTCGTGATCGGTTGTACGAACTGGAAGAAGTGGCCGTAGCGGATGAGGACGTAGTCCAACCCACCGCAATCGACATTCCCTCTTTGCCGGGTCAGGGTCAGCACCGCGGGGTTGACGAACAGCTCTTCGTAGCGATCCGACTCCGAGGCGCTGGCGTTCTCCACCCCCGGCCTCTGGTGGATGGAAAGCTGGCCGTCTCGAGACTCGGCGACGTAGCGGACTTGTTCCGAAACCTCGAACAATCGGTCGGCGAGTCCAGACATTTCACTCTCCCTGTTTCGCGATCAACCAATCCCGAGCCAGGGCCGAGAGTTGGTCGACCGGCACGCTCTCCTGATTGCCGGAGACCATATTCTTGAGAACTGCGGTGCCTTGGGCGGCTTCGTCGTCTCCGACGATCACCACCAGCGGAATCCCGCTCTTGTCCGCGTACTTCATCTGCTTGGCAATCTTGGCTACCCGGGGAAAGACCTCGGCGTTCAATCCCGCTTCCCGAACCAAGGACGCGACCCGGCGTGCTTGAGGGCGGAGTTCCTCGCTCATCTGAGTCACCAAGACTTGCACCGTCGTCGCTCTTTGCCCACCCCACCCAGACTCTCTCAACCCGGTGAACAACCGACTCGCACCGATGGAAATCCCGACACCGGGCAACAACGAATCCGTGTACTGGGCGGCCAGGTTCTCGTAGCGTCCCCCCGAGCAGACGCTTCCCAATCCGGGGTGGTCGTTCAGGGTCGTCTCGTACACGGTCCCGGTGTAGTAGTCGAGACCACGGGCGATCGACGGATTGACGCGGATCCGGTTCTCGGACACTCCGTGATCATGAATCGCCGACACCACGTCCGAGAGTTCCTGCAGGCCTTTCTCGAGCAGTTCGCTACTCACCCCATTGGCCACCGTCTCCAACACCTGAGCACTGCTTCCCTCTCCCTGAATCCGCTGGAGCAATCCTTCCGCCACGTCCTTGGCGAGTCCAATCTCGCTCCCGCCCAAGGATTCCACCACGGCCTCTTGCCCCTTCTTGTCGAGCTTGTCGATCTCGCGCAGGACCAAGGTCTGTTGCCTTTCGTCGGAAACGCCAAACGCGTCGAGCAAGCCACGCAACAAGTTGCGGTTGTTCAAGTGAATGGTGAACTCGCCAACGTCCAAGGAGCGAAACGTGTGGTCGAGCACGACGGGGATTTCGGCATCGAATTCGAGACTGAGCGTGTCCCGATCGATGATGTCGATGTCACACTGATAGAACTCGCGGTATCGACCCCGCTGCACTCGTTCCCCGCGATACACTCGCTGCATCTGATAGCGGCGGAAAGGAAACCGGAGCTTGTTTTGATGCTCGGCGACATAGCGCGCCAGGGGAACCGTCAGGTCGAAACGCAGTCCGAGTTCCGGCTCCTTACCCTGGTTCCGAGATCCGGTCGACTGGGCGAAATAGACCTGCTTCTCGGTCTCCCCTCCGGATTTGGTCAGCAACACCTCGAGGAACTCCATGACCGGAGTTTCCACCGGCAGGAATCCGAAGCGCTCGTAGCTTTGGCGAATGGTGTCCAGCATTCTCTGGAACACCACCTGGTCCTCCGGGAGGAACTCTTGCACTCCCGGCATCGTGCGTGGCCTGACAATTCCCATGGTTGTCTCGCTGGCGGTTTCGTCGGTGTCTGCAGCCCGCCAGATCGCGGACTTCCACGAGCGGATGATAACCGCGATGATTGTTTTCAACGGGACTGGCATTCGGTCTCGCGTTGCCCATGAAACGAGAGTCCGACCACCGGGAGGTCCCCCTCCCTTGAACACCACCCCCGAGGCACTCTTGGCCGACCTGATCGATACCCACTGTCACCTGACTTTCGGCAAGCTCGGAGAGGACGCCGAGGGCGCGTGGCAGCGAGCGCGATCGGAAGGCGTCTGCGCGGCCGTGTTGGTCGGCATCGACGGAGCAAGCTCCTCGCAGGTGTGTGCCCACGTCTCGGCCAAGGAAGATCTGTTCGCGACCGTGGGCATCCACCCAAACTCCACCGCCGAGGCGACGGAGGAAGAGTGGCGCACCATCACCGCCCTCGCCACGGAGCCTCGGGTGGTGGGCATTGGCGAGACCGGCATCGACTTGTACCGAGACCGGGCGGAGGAATCGGTGCAGCGACGATGGCTTCTGCGACACGCCGAGCTCGCGATCCAAGTGAACAAGCCTCTGGTGCTGCACCTGCGCCAGGGATTCGCACCGGCCATCGATGCCTTGCGGCCCCTCGCCTCTGAGTTGAACGCGGTCGTGCACTGCTTCCAAGGAGGGCCGAAGGACCTAGAGCCGTTCCTGGAGTGGGGCTTCTGGATTTCCTACAGCGGAATCCTGACCTATCCGCCCAACAAGGAGCTTCGTGAGGCCGCGCGAATCACTCCCCCAGAGCAATGTGTCGTGGAGACCGACGCTCCGTGGCTCACCCCGGTTCCCCACCGCGGGAAGCAAAATGAGCCCGCGTACCTCCCGGCGACCGCTCGCGTTTTGGCCGAGGCCCAGGGAGTCAGTTACGAAGAAGTCGCGGCTTCCACGACGACCAGTGCCAAGGCCTTGTTTCGTCTGGACCGGTTCGAAGCCCGGGCCCCTTCGCCAGCATGATTCCTCATGCCCGAGGACGAATGACAGACTTCGGCATCCGGTCGCCGCGTCCCGCTTGATTCCACCCCTCGAACTGCCACGCTCACAAGTCTGCGGGAGTCTCCCACCCGGCACCGAAGGCGAAGGCCGTAAGAGGCTTGCGCGATCGTGGAGCGGCGTCGCGCTTGCGGAGAGCCTCGTCCACGTCTTCGGGAGATCCTTGATGTCCGACCGCGATCATCGCCACCGGCTCGAAGCCCTCGGGAATCGAAAGGTTGGTGCGCGCTTGCTCGGCATCAAACCCTGCCATCTGATGAGTGGACAACCCCAAGGCCTCGCCCTGCAGGATCAAGTTGCCCACGGCGAGACCGACGTCGTGCAACGCGTGACGATTGGGCTTTCCGTTGCGCTCGAAGGTGAGCTTTGCCACGGAGAGGATGAGAAGCGGGGCTTTCTTGGCCCAAGCGTTCCCCTCCACCAAGCACGAAGCAAGCCGCTCGAATCCCTCCGGCTCGGACGCACGGCCAAGCACGAACGACCAGGGTTGCTCGTTGAAACTCGAGGGAGCCCAGCGCGCCGCCTCGAGCAGGCTCATCACCATGGGCGGTTCGACCGGTTTGTCAGAAAACGAGTAAGGGCTCCATCGGCGGCCAATCAGTTCATGAATGGGAGCTTCGGTCTCTGCCATCTTTTCCATCAGATCAACCTCCAGTGATTCCTTTCCTTGAAGACAAACCCAGCGTCACCAATCAGATGTTCCGGGTGAGTCCCGCTCCGCGAACCGGGTTCGGCAAATCGGCCCCGCCACGTCGATGACCCACCCGACTGCTTCGTGAGGCCCTTGGGTCCGAAACCAGCGCCGAACGACCAACATTCTTACCCCAAGCACGGTGGATCCAAGTCTGCGACGGTGATCCTCGGCGCCAGGCCATCGGGACACCGAAAAACCCGCGCTCCTCGGCCATGGTTTCCGCACGAAAGTTGTCGGCAAGGTTCCGGATCGAGGCCTCGATTCGCGGATCAGAGTCGAACCAATGGGCCCGGATCGTTCCGGAAAGCGAACGGCAGGGCCCGCGTCTTTTCTGACTTCGTCATTCCGACGATTTCCATCCTCTACGGATCCTCAGAGGCGCTTGTCAAAATCGTCGTAAGTCCTCGCCGAGAACAACTTTGACTCCTTTTTTGCGACGGCCCCGAGGAACGTTCTGGGCGAGTGCTCTTTTTCGAAAAGACTCCTGACGGGCTCGGCAGGGCTTTCCGTTTCTTCGCGAAATCAGAGAATGGCGAAAGTCGGGCCCGGCCCCCGTGGCCCGCGATGAGGTGGGTCGAAGAAACAACACCGGGCGGTCCCAGGGTTGGGTCGAACCAGAGAGATCGGAAAGTCGGTGCAAACGATGACAATTCATCGCGAGAAAAACGACCTGGCGACTCGCGGAATCTGTGCCCTGATGGTCTTGCTCGGGTCAGTCCTCATGACGAACAAGTCAGGGGCCGCCGAACAGCCGAACGTGATCCTCATTCTGGCCGACGACCTGGGCATCGACCACGTCGGATTCTACGGTGTGCACCAGGACCGTCGTCCTTCGCGAACCCCGAACCTCGATCGACTGGCTTCCGACTGGGTGGCGTTCGACTGGGCCTACGCGTTTCCGGTGTGCTCGCCGACCCGTGCCTCGATCCTGACTGGGCGCGGCCCCATCACCGGAATCGAAAACGGCGAACACCACGGCGTCACGGCGGCGCTGAAGGCCGCCGACCTCGGCACCCCCGACGAGTGGTCACTGCCCCTGGATCTGATCACCTTGCCAGACGTGCTTCGTCCGGCGGGATACACCTCGGTCTTGATCGGCAAATGGCACCTCGGACAGACCACGGGAGAGAACTGGCGAACAGACCGGTTCTGGGACCCGCTGCTCGCCGGATTCGACGCGCTGCGGACCGGATCGAAGGGAGGCATCAGCACGTACTACGGCCCGGCAGAGTATGAAGCGTATGGCTGGGGAAACGTGTTCTTTGCCACCCATGACCCCAACGGCGTTCATCGCGAGGAATACTCGCTGAGCCGCAAGATCGATTCCGCAGTCGAGTTCGTGAACGCGATGCAGAACGAAGACTTGCCCTATTTCCTGTGGCTTTCACTGCATAGCCCCCATCGCCCGTACACCGTTCCTCCCGTCCACCTCCATCGCGTCGCGAACCCGACGACTCGACTGGAGAAGTACCACGCCATGGTGGAAGCGATGGATCAAGAGATCGCCCGTTTCCTGGAAAAGGTCGACCTCTCGCGAACCACTGTGATCTTCATGGGAGACAATGGAACACCCACTGCGGTCGCGCTCGATCCCGATGAGGCCAAGGCAAGCCTGGCAGACGGCGGCATCCATGTGCCCCTCCTCGTCGCCGGACACAGCGTGGCCGACGGCCTTCGCGGACGACGGATCTCCGCGCCGGTGATCAGTCACGACTTGTTCGCCACGGTCGCGGAGATCACAGGAGCCGAACTGCCTGCGGGCCACCAGATCGACGGGCGCAGCTTCCTTCCATTGCTCAAGACCCGCAACGCGCCGCCGACACGCACCGAGTTCGTCGTTTCCCGGGTTCGTCCGAACGGACTGCGGGGGAACTACGATCGGGTTCGTCTCGCGGCTCAGAACGCCGACGGCTTCAAGGTCCACTGGGATGTGTTGACCGGTGAGATCGAGTTCTTCGACGTCCACGGCGCCGCCTACGGGACGGACGGGGATCCACTTTGCAACACGAACTGCCCCGACGGCCTCCCTCTCGGTCAGCGAGCTCAGTTCGATCGATTGATCGAGCTGCTCGAGCAAGAAGAGTCCAAGATTCCGAATTCTCCGGGAACTCCCTGACTCACCCAGCGACCGTTGCGGTGGCACGTCAACGGGCGCCACCGCGCTCACGACTCAAGGAGCTTGTCTCCCTTGGAGAGCGTCCCACTCTTGAGGACGCGCCCCCAGACTCCTGCGCGTACGTCTGGTTTCAAGGCCTCCTGCAACCCCACCGCAGCCTTCTCCATGATCGGACAAGGTCGGGTTTCTCCATGGATCTCGAGTTCCACGGGTCCCAGGTTCACCCTCTTTCCGATCCAGTCGCGGCCGTTGCCTCCGCTCACCAGGATGTTCGCTCGGCGGCCACTCGGATCGACATCCTTGCCAAGCTCTTTGGTGGCATCGTTCCAGTCTTCTTGGAACACCACGGTGACGTGACGTTTCCCCCCAAACGAGTGGTCGCCAACCGTTCCTTCGCCTTCCTGAAGCTCCAGGGAGTCTTGCTCCTCCACCGGTCCGCCCTTCACGGGTCGAATCCAAAGACGAAGGATGCGGTGCTCATTCGAAGAAAGTTCGTTGGTCATGGCAGAGAAACCGAGTCAGAAAGCTGTCGGGAAGTTGCGAGTCCCCTCGAGGAACCTCGCAGAGGTTCGGCGGATTTTAGGGCATCGCTTTCCCGGAACACCTCCCGGACATCTGGCGAGCCCCTCGTCTCCTCATACAATCCAATGCAGGGAATCGAGGAAGACAGATCCTCTCGAAGTGTGGAGAGTGTCATGAGACAGGTCTGTCGAATGCTCCGTGGTCGATCCTGGGCGTGGTTAGTTCCCGTCGCGTTCGCGACCTTCTGTCTACCCGCGGCAGCGCAGCGCGGGGATGCCGAAGTGCGCCTGGTACGCACGATGGCCGAGGCGGTCGAACAAGGGCTGCTGAAGGAAGACGGCAGTGGCATCGGTAACCCCTGGCAACCGCCCGCGGCCCCGACTCCCAAACGACGCTCGGTGCGGGTCGAGACCTTTCTCGAGTCGTTCACTCCTGGATTCCGGCCCGTCATTCTCATGACCGGCTACTGGCCTCCCACCAATGAGATGGTCCGCCAGTTCAGTCCCACCCCCGCTCTGAATCCCTTGGGATGGGTCGGGAGAAACTGGGAGAACCGCGGCTACGACGTGGTTTCCTTCTTCCCGGAGTTCACTCCACCCAACTGCAGCAATTGTGGAGTCGGGATGGGCGATCTGGAAGTCGATTACCAAGACACGTCGGCAGACTTCTGGAACATCGTCCAAGCGTTGAAGCCGGTGGCCATCATCACCTTCAGCCGCGGCTTCAACAACGTCTCCTGGGAAGTGGAAATGAACCAGTTCAACCGGCAGTTCTGGGTGAACGATTTCATTGCCCCGTTTCAACCAACGCCGGCGCCTCCAGATGCCGGTCATCCCACCAACGGGCTGCGTCTTTCGACGCTGCCCGCGCAAGAGATCGTTGACGCCGTGGACGCGGCCGCTCTGAATCTAACCCCCTACATCTGCTTCACCCAAGACGGGGGTGGGTTCTTGTCAGAGTTCATCGCGTACCACGGTGTCTGGTACCAGGCGCTGCACGCCAACCCCGATGACCCCGCTTACTGCGTGACCGCCGGCCATGTGCACGTCGGCACCTTTATCAACTGGCCGACAGCGACAACGGCCGCCGAGATCACCTTGCGCGTGGTGATTCGCCGCGTCGAAGAGGCCATCGGCCAGCCAAAGGACAAACCCATCACCTTTCCCTGGAGATAGCGGCTAGCCTCTCGAGGGCATCGTTTTCGACCAGCCGGCGGCCTCGCTCGCGCGCATGATTCAGGAAGATCCTGGCGGGAATGAGCGAAGTGGTCGCTGGCGAAGACTTGCGGAGGTCCGCATCGCGAGCGTCTTCTGACGATCCGCAAAGGGCAACCGCGTTGCAATCACGAAGTTCGGGGGCCACTCCCTCCAGATCTTCATGACCGTGCGGGTCAGGGTTCGAATCGATCGGAAAGACGCTGGGGCAAGATGGGACAAGCTCCCGACGGCTGCGGGAACACACTCTTTCGAACGGCGGCGACGAATCGATACCCCGTGTCGCGAATCGGTCGTGGAACGAGGCGGAGGAGTTCCCCGGCCACTCGCCAAGCGCCCCCAAGTCGACGCAGAATGTGGACGACTCCATCCGATCGAAGAAGAAGCTCTCCCGAAGCGCTGCGGAGGACCAGACTGTCGGGCAACGTCTTTCGCTGATTCTCGGAAACCAGCCGTGGGAGCATGGCGCCTTGCAAGGGAGAGAACCGAAACGCGCCGCGCTCGTCCTCGGACAGGAGGAAGCGAACGAAGCCGTGACAAAGCCCGCACTCTCCGTCGTAAAAGAGCCACTCTGATTCGGAAGCAGTTCGTGGCCTCACCCAACGCGGATCAAACGTGAATGCATGGAGGATCAACATTCCGAGAGTGAGATCGGCGAAATCAACCAGAACGAGAAGGGACAGGTGGAGTGCCACCATCAACCCCCAAATCCACGGTCGAACTTGTCGCAGCAAGGCGAGCGGCGCGAACAACAACTCGAGAGCAAGCCCGCCCCAAGTGGCAACCTTCAGCAAGAAGATGGGAGTGGCGCTGGCCCACTCGGTCAAGAACCACGACCGCGCCAGGGGATTGTTCAAAACTCGAGCCAGCGCCGTGCCATCCTGCCACGAGGGACTGACGAGTTTGGTGTAACCGCTGTAGGTGTATCCGATGGCCATCAGTGCCCAGGCAACACCCCACAAACGCCGATCCAAGAACCAACCTCCGGCAGGATCGATGCGTCCTTTGGCCGCCCAGGACCCGTAGGGAGCCGGGGCCACCGCGGTATGGACGAGCAGCAGCAACCCGACATACGGAAGACTCGGATTGGAGATGAGCGGGTTGCGGCCGAACAGACAAGCAAGGACATACCACATCCACACCGCCGCCATCCGATCGAAGCGTCCGGCGGCAAACAAAAGAGCAGCGGCGACGGAAGACACCAGCAAGGCCGTCACAAACCATGGCGCATCGATCAGCGCCAACACATTGGGGAACGCGTGCAGCAACGGACTGACCGAGCCGTCCGGGAGCACGCCCTCCGCGGAGAACAACTCGGCCCCCCACGGGATCAGCATCGAAAAGTGAGCCGTGAGATAGATTCCCAACAGCACTCGGAACAAGCTGTATTGCCCGCCGGTCCAACCTGGCATTCCTTGTCTGTGATCGTTCGAGTGTTTCACTGCGGCGCTTCCAAAACCAGAGGCAGGTCGTCGAGTTCCGCCTCCGACAGGGGCTCACAACGCACGCGAAAGCGGCCTCGAACTTGGTTGGCCTCGATGCCGAGCTCTCGGACCAGTGGTGCTTCTCCATTCAAGGAGTAGCGAAGGACCGCCTCCAACATGGGCCTGGCTTTTTCATCCGCGGCTAACACGGGGCCGTAGGCCAGCGCAGCGCCATAAACGTTGCGCCGGTTGTAGGGGCCGCGAAGACGGGAGTATCGCTCCTTGGTCAGTTCCACCGATTTCTCGACACCTGAGCCATCCGTCCACTCCAGAAAGAACCGGGAGGAATAGGTCTCCAGGCCACGCACTGCGGAAAAAACCTTGGGAGCAGGAGAAGCCTGAGTCGCGGCCGCCACTCCCTTGAGCGCTCCCCACCCCGACAAGTCCCCGGCCATCTGGGCCAGCCCAAGGATCAACAGGATCACCGGCGCCACGCGAGACCAGCTCATGACAAGGGGTCCTTCCTGATTGGCAGGTCCTTCCTGATTGGCAGATCCTTCATGATTGGTCCGAGCCTCGTGAGGAAACTCCAGCGGGCGCGGAGGAAATGTCCCGGCCCAGAAGCATTTCCCGCAGGTTGTGCTCCCCCTCTCCAAATCCGCAAGTTTCGTTCCACTGTCGCGGGTTGCGCAGGGTCCCGAACGCCCAGTCCCACAAGGGGAGATCGGCAAAGTTGTACGAATGGAGGCCTTCCTGGTGATGCACGCAGTGGCTTTCGGGTCGCTGAACCAAGAATCCCAGCCAGTACGGGGTTGCCACATTCCAATGATAGAAGAGTTCGGCGATGCCGGTGGCAAGGATGGCAAGTGCTGCCCCCTCGGAGGACACTCCGACCACGAAGTACAAAATCGCGCTGGAAAGCAAGCCGTTGAAGAAAATCTCGAACGGGTGCTTGTAGAAGCTGGTGATCACCTCGATCCGCTGCGGACTGTGATGCACTTGGTGAAACCAGCGCCAAAGAAGGGGGACCTCGTGACGCCACCGGTGCCACCAGTAGTACACGAAAGTGATCGCCAAGTAGCCCACGGCGACCTCGGCTGCGAGCGGTAGGTTCCACACGAACAGCTGGACGTCCGCCATCCACCGATCCCAAGTCGAAGCACCGAGGAACGCCGCTCCAAATTGAATCGCGTTGAGGATCAGCGCACGCGGCCACCAGGATTGAACTCGGGGGAAGTCTCTCCCCGGTCGCCAGCGCTCGATTGCGATCAGGACCGCCGCGAGTCCGAGAACGACCCCCGGAATCGGAACGTTCATGCCTGTTTGGCCCCGCGGATGGGGACTCCCTCTTGACCGCGCCGACTCATATCCAGACGTCATTTTCCGCGGTCTTGTCGCCGCCGGCCTCCCCGGTGTTCACGACGTCTCGAGGCTCGATCATGAGGACTTTGCACTCGGTCTCTGCCACCGGACGATGTTCGACACCCCGAGGCACGACGAACATCTCGCCTGCGCCGAGTCGTACCTGACCATCCCGCAGCTCGATGCGTAGATCCCCCTCGACCACGAAGAATGCCTCGTCCGTGTCCGCATGGGAATGCCAAACAAACTCCCCCTCGAACTTGGCAAGCTTGAACTGGTAGTCGTTCAACTCCGCGATCACGCGAGGGGACCAGTGGTCGGAGAATTTCTGGAACTTGTCTTGGAGGTTGATTGGCTGGTAGCCCACGGGCTCCTCCGGCGCTGGTGATCGATGGGCGGCAACTCGGCGGGACGCCGGTGCCGCTCACTCTTTCCGGATCAGTTTATCAGAAGCTCACTCGCGCCGATGTCGATCACTCCAGCCCTTGCAGCTCTTCGAACGTCTGACCGCTCAAAAAGAAACGGATCCCGCCGATGAGCAGTGCAAGGTACGCCGCCATCGTCGCTCCCAACACCACGCGTCCCCACCAGGTCCGCGAATGAAACTGGTAGAGAAGGTTCAACCCCGCGAGGGCCGCCAAGGGGCCGGCCAGCAGCGTCCATAGGCCCAACCAAACGTGAGCGACAATCAACGATCTGCCGCTGGTGGTTCGGACAACTTGCAGCGCGTGCACCACCAGCCAGACCGAGGGAAGGAGCAGTGCGAATCCCAGCAACAGCATCGTCACCAGCGATGCGGTCAGCGTGCCCTGGCTCGCCTTGATCATCACGGCGAGCAGATGACCGAACCCCATGACGCCAATGGTGGTCCCATAGGCCAGGTGAAGGCAACGCTGGACCCTGGCACGAAAGGGCTGCTCCGGGCTTCCCGATCGGAGGTACAGACCGAGGGAGCCCGCAATCGCCGTCAGGACCGACGGAGCGAACCACTTGCTCTCATCCAGAAGGAGTTCCTGCAAGCTTGGCATGGCGCCTCCTCTGACGTTGCCTCCCTCGGTACCCAACGGGATGGCGTTTCACTCCCCGACAGCTCGCTCATCGCCTTGGCAGGGCAATCCCTTCCTCACCTGCCGGCCCCGCTTCCGAGGCTGCCATTGGCGGATTCAAAGGTCGAGCACCTCCTCGACCTCGGACTTTCCTTGGCTCCGGTCTCCAGTGAGCCACTGCCAGGTTTCTTTGAGAACCAGGATCCCCTCCGAGTCTCGCTCGGGCACCGAGCGGCAAATCCCCGCCATCAGCACGCCGTCTTGGTTGAGGTGCTGATACAGGAACTCCAGGGAGCCGTCCTGGTGCACCGTTCCGAGCAACTGCCCCGCAGCGATCGATCCCCCGGCATATTCGCCGGTCAGCTGACTGCCGGATTGGCGATAGCGAAAGGTGGTGGTGCTACCAACCTCTCCGTTGTCCGAGTTGGATCGTCCGCGAAACACTTTGCCGTCGTAGTTCATGAGAGAGCGACCTCCTTGCCCTTGGGCTTCGTCGCGACGAACACTTCGACTTCACCCGGCTCGAGTTCCGAGTGTTCGAGTGGTGCAGCCTGGGCTCGAAACCCGGTTTCTTCGAGGAATCGGAGCCACTGCTGTCGAGAGAACAACCCTCCGAGATGGCGGTCTTGTTCAACCATCGTTTTTCCACGGGAGTTCCGTAGCAGGAACGCGTAGTCGACCACATAAACCGAGTCCGAGGGATCCGGGTCCCAGGTCCACTGCAGATACCGCAAACCTCGACCGTCTCCGTCGTGACCCCCGTGGCTCGTCGAAGGACGAAAGTTTTCGCGAATGCAGTCCGGCACGAACAGGGCCGTCCCTCCTTCCCGACAGTGAACGAACGCGGTCTCGATGGCAGCCCGGAGTTCTGACTCCTGAGTCAGGTAGGTGACGGCATCGTGAACGAACACGGCATCGAACGTGCGTTCCAAGCGAATGGAGCGCATGTCTCCCACCACGTGCTCGCATTCCGGGTTCAGGGAACGACTCACATCCAGCATCCCCGAGGATCGATCCACCAGGGTCAGTTGGAACCACTGCTTCATGTGAGAAGCGTTGTTTCCTCCGCCACTCCCGAGTTCAAGAACCTCCCGGACCGGTCCCTGCCCCGCGTGACGGATCCAGCGGGCAAAGGCCTCGGCCTCTTCCGCATAGTCCGCGGGCGCCGACAGAAGGGGCCACCAGGACGCCAGGTCGGCGTACAGGCGAGGAGCCGCATCGCGGTCTTTTGACTGACCGGAATCCAGTGAAGTCACGATCATTGCTCCCTCGCAGTCCTGAGTGCCAAGAACACGGTTTCCCGCGTCGAAGGACTCGTCATCGCTGCTCAATCCTTGCCGCCGGCGGACGGCTCCCACCGAGTCGTGAAGCCAGTCAACTCCGGCCAAGACCTCACGCGGCCTGGCGAACTCGTCCTCGGATCGAACGCAAAGAACGGCTCGCCGACAAGACCAAGCGGAAGAACGTCGGGACGACCAGCAGCGTGAACAGAGTCGACGCGATCAGCCCCCCGACCACCACGCTGCCCAACCCTCGATACAGCTCGCTCCCTGCCCCGGGGAACAACACCAGCGGGAGCATTCCCAACACGGAGGTTGCGGTCGACATGAAGATCGGCCGCACTCGAGTGCGCACGGCTTCGATGACGGCCGCTCCGGGTTCGAACTCCTCCTCTCGCATGAAGCGCAATCCCTGATGAACGATCAAGATGGCATTGTTGACCACCGTGCCCACCAGGATCACGAAGCCCAGCATGGTCAGCACGTCCATGGAATGGCCGGTGATCTCATGCACGGCTCGAAGGCCGAGGATTCCTCCCACCGCCGCGAGGGGCACCGAGAGCAGGATGACGAGAGGGAAGAGAAAACTCTCGAACAGCGCCGAAAGCAGTAGGTAGGTCAAGATCACGGCCAGGACGAAGTTCCACTGCAGCGCAGTGCGGGTGGTGCGCAGTTTGTCGGCGGTTCCCGAGTACACCAGGCTGACGTCGTCGGCGATGGCGCCCGCGGCGCGCAGCTCCGGAACCACTTCGTTCTCGAGGCGATCCATGGCCAGCGACAGCTCGATTCCCGGCGGTGGCGGAATGCTGAGCTTCACCGCCCGCCGCTCTTCCATGTGCCGGATCTCGTTCGGTGCGGTCGTCTCGATCAGGCGCGCCACGGAAGCAAGGGGAACCTGCGTTCCCGAGGGAGTGAACAGCGGAGTTTCCTCGAGCGGCCCGCGGTACTGCTCTCCCTTCGGCACCGGGACCAGCTTCACGTCGAGGGTTTCTCCTTCATGGCGGTAGTCACTCACGATGGCCCCGTCCACCATGCTTCGCACCATGAAGCCAAGGTCCTCCACCATAAGGTCGAGTTCCGAGGTCCGCGCATCGTCGGGAACGATTCGAATCTCCGGCCCCCCCAGATGGAAATTCGAGGGTTCGGGTCTCGGTGGCCCAAACTCAGCCATGAGACGTCCCATCAGACCCAGCGCCGAGGACTGGATCTCGCCAAAGTCGTTGCCGGTGACCTCCAAGTCGATGGTGTTGCTTTCCGACAGACCCCGTTCGAACAGAGAGCTTTGCATGGCGAATGCAAGAACCCCGGGGACCTGGGAAGCCGCTCGCTGGAACAAGTCTTTGAGGGGCGTCACGTTGTTGTCGTCGGCACTTCTTCCGCCCATGAACACCGACTTTCCGCGAGCCACGAAGAAGAAGTTCGTAATCGCCGGGATCGGGTCTTCGCCCCGGTACCAGGGCGGAAACTTGAGCTCTGGCGAGAGTTGATCGCTGGAATCCACCTGCCAGTAGGGAGCAAGCGTCCGCTCCACGGTCTTGCCCATGGAGACCAGCTCGTCGGCGTTGTAGCCGGGCGGCGGAATCAAGAAGCCGATGACCAGGTTCTGGTTTCCCTGCGGCAAGTAGGACATCGGCGGCAGGAACATCCACGACACCAGCAGCGCAGCTCCCGTCAGCCCCACCACGGTCGCCACTTGCCGCCAGACCCGGCGATTCAACCAGCCGACCAGACCCGCCACCCGATCGCGGAACGCCACGCCGAAGCGCTCCAGTCCCCCGCGCGGCTTGCCGGAAATCCGCGGCTTGCTTCGAGAGCCGGTTCGCGCCGCGGCCATCGGAATGAACAACACGGAAATGAACAGGGACAGGAGCACGGCCGCGCTGATGGCGAGGGCGATGTCGCGAAACAACTGTCCGGCTTCTTGCTCGACGAACACCACGGGAACGAACACGGCGAGGGTGGTCAGCGTCGACGCCAGCACGGCGCCCCACACTTCCTTGCAGCCATCCAACGCTGCCGCTCGCGCCGACTTCCCCAGCTGCCGGTGACGATAGATGTTCTCCAGCACGACGATGGAGTTGTCAACCACCATGCCGACGGCAAACGCGAGTCCCGCGAGGCTCACGACATTCAGGTTGCGCCCGAGCAGGGTGAGGGCAAGGAACGAGCCGATCACACTGATCGGAATCGCCAGAGCCACCACCAAAGTACTCGAGACGCTCCGGAGGAACACGAAAAGCACAGCGGCGGCAAGAAGCCCCCCGATCCACAGATTCTGCAACACCAGGTCGATGGCGTGAAAGATGTAGTCGGTTTGGTCGTAAACCTTCTCCAGGCGAAGCCCCCGAGGCGCCAGCAGCTCACCGTTGGCTTCGACCAGCGCGTCTTCCAGCGCTGCCATGACCTCGATGATGTTCGTGCCGCTCTCTTTCTGAGCGTTCACCGCAATGGTCGGCGCTCCGAAGGAACGCACGACCATGTTCTGCTTCTTGTACCCGAACACCGCGGACCCGACATCGGCGAGGGTCACTGGCTGACCATCGCGCCGCGCGAGAACCAGACGGTTCAGGTCTTCCAAATCGTCGAACTTGCCCACGGTTCGCACCGAAGATGCGGTCTTGCCTCGATCCAACGTCCCGGCGGAAATGTCCACGTTGCGCGCTCGGACGGCATTGCGGACATCCATCAACGTGAGTTCCCGAGCCGCGAGCTTGTGGGGATCCACGCGCACATGAACTTCTTGTTCGACCCCGCCGACGACACCCACCGAGGCGACCCCGGCGGCCCGTTCCAGGACGGGTTTGACCTTCTGGTCGATCAAGGTCTTCAGGAAAGGCAGGTCTTCCGCGTCGTAAAGAGAGTCATCCTCACGACGGAGAACCATCCAAGCGATGGCATTGGCGCCCTCGGTCTCCCCGGCACTGATCACTGGCTCGTCCACGTTGTCCGGATAGGACGGCACCTGACGAAGCTTCTCACTGACGTCGAGGAGGGCGCGGGAAGTCTCAGTGCCCACCCGGAACTCGAGCTGCACGGTGGCAGTGCCTTCGACCGCGGTCGAGGTCATGCGTTCGAGTCCCTGGAGACTCTTGAGCATCTCCTCCTGCTCGTTGACGATCTCCTGTTCCACTTCTTGGGGAGATGCGCCTTCCCAACGAGTCGATACGGTGACCAGCGGTTGGTCGACGTCGGGAGTGAGCTGGACCGGCAGGCGGACCAGCGCCAGCACGCCGAACAACACCAGCACGATCACGCCCACCAGGACCGTGACCGGTTTGTGGACCGCGAATCCGATCGGGTTCACGGGGATGACGGCCTTTGCGGTGCCCCGCTCGGAGGCTCCGGCGTCAGAATCTCGACGTCCTGTCCTGGTCGCAACCTCTCATTCCCCCGCACCACCACCACATCCGATTCCGTCAAATCACCGCGCACTTCGACCCGGGCACCTTCGGATCGCCCCGGCTCAACTTCAACCCGCAGTGCTTTTCCTTCCCGGACCACAAAGACCACCACGCCGGAAGGGGTGCGAATGAGAGCGTCCCGTGGGATCCCCAAAGAGTCTCCTCCTGCCGGCAAGTCGATCTCCACCCGGGCCGACATCCCGGGCAACAAACGGAAGTCATCGTTCTGCAATCGGATGCGCACTGGAAAGGTCCGAGCGCGAGAGTCCGCGCGAGGGATCACTCGGTGCAATGCCCCCTGGAGCACCGTGTCCGGGAGTGCATCGAAGAAAACCCGTGCCATGCCGTCCGCGGCCACGGAGTCGATCGCGGTTTCCGGAACGGCCGCCTCGACGTCGATGGGATTCCATTGCACCAGGGAGATCATGGCGTCGCCCGTCGACACAAAGTGTCCTTGTTCGACCAGGCGCTCGGTCACCACCCCGGCAAACGGGGCGAACAGCTGCGTCTTCTCCAGCTCGTCCTCGATTTCGGCGAGTTCCGCTTGTCGCACGGCCACCTGGGCCGCAGCACGCGCGATCACCTCGTCGCGCGGTCCGGCAACCGCCTGGTCGTATCGAGCTCGGCGCAACTCGACCTGCGCCGTCCATCGATCGGCGGCAGCTTCCGCCGCGGTGAACTCTCGGTCCGAGACCACGCTTTCTTCGCGCAGCTCACGGAGTCGTTCGACCTCACGCACGGCGTCGTCACGCAATGCCTTGGCCTCTTCCCAATCCGCCTTGGCCGCCCGCACATCTTCCTCGCGGCTGCCATTGCGAAACTCCTGAAGCTGTTGTTCCGCGAGTTGGAGTTCGGCGAGGGCTCGCTGCTTGCGGATCTGGCGGACTCGGGTTTCCAGTCGGATGAGCGGCTGCCCCTGCTCGACCTTGTCTCCTTCCTCGACCAAAACCGACTCGACGGTCCCGCTGGTGCGAGCGCCCAGCCGACTTTCACGAAGCGGGATCACTTGCCCCAGCGCCAAGAAGGTGGGCTGCACTTCCCAGGCGGTGACGGGACTCACCGTCACCTTGGGCTTGGAGGGTGGCCCTTGGGCATGCACTCGACACGTCAGCATCGTGGCAGCCGCCAAGAAAGGCAGAATTCTCAACATCCTTGGGTCTCCGGAGTTCGACCACAAGAGGAGGGGGCGGTCGACTCTGCTTCCCAGTTCGCGGCTTCGAATACAACCGTCACAAGGATTCTGGATCCCGGCAGTGGTCGCGGCCATTTCCGCGTGAGAGGATCCGCACTCGTGCGCCGCTCAGAAACAAGGCCGCACATTGTAGCGGTTCCTGGAATCCGCTCAGGTGAAGTTCTGGTCAGGAGTCGACCTCGCAATGCGCGGGACAAGCCCGTACCCCGCATCGCATCGAGTTCGTTGTCATCCGGTGCCGCGGAGAACACCCGGGACTTGCTGTTCCTTGGCACCATCCCCTCCGCAACCTTCCCTCACCGGGCTGTGGCATGGGTCCCGGGACCCGCCACGACTCTCTGTCATCCACGTGGCAACGGTTCCCCTTCGCGCAACCAGCCTTGCGCGATCGGCAACGGCTGATCGTCGAGTGCCCGATGAACCGCATGCTTCGCAAGGAGTCGGGTCGAATCGAGAATCGGCAGCGGCGAGTTATCCGCGTGGATGATCAGCGGGATCTCGGTACAGCCCAAGATGACACACTCAGCGCCCGCCGAACGAAGTTCTTCGATGGCCTGAACGAACTCCCGGGTGGTTTCCTCACGAAAAACACCCTGACACAGCTCCTCGAAGATCGCCTCATTCAAGCGCCGGCGAACGGCCTCCCCGGGAATCAACCTCTGCCAACCTCGGGACTGGATGGCCTGCTCGTAGACCGATCCCGTCATGGTCCACTTCGTCCCCAACAGCCCGACTTTGCTCCAGCCTTGACTCCTGATCTCGTCACAAACGACATCGGCGATATGGAGACCGGGGATTGGAAGGTTGTCGATGATCTCGTCCAGCACGAGGTGCGCGGTGTTGTCCGGACAAACGAAGAACTCAGCCCCCGCATCCGCAACCAGTTGCACCCCTCGAGCCAAGTGTCGGCCGACCGTTTCCGAGTCTCCGGACTCCCACGCCTCCATACTCCACCCCATCGGAAGGGCGCTCACCACCACCGGAGGGTGTCGGTGAGGGCCCAGGCGCGCGGCGCCCTCGCGACACGCCGTCAGAAAACACAGGGCGCCACCCTCGGAACTATGCGCGGCAATACCGATCGTCTTCATCCATGGGGCTCCAGAAGCGGGAGGCGTTGGTTCGAGAGATCACAATCCGGCGTCATACGGTACCGCGGCAACTTTGTCTGTCATGCGATGAGGATGCGAGTCCACCACCGGCTTGCTAGACCGATTCCAACGGTGCCCAGCGCAGCGTCAGGGTTTCGCCCGGTCGGTAGTCGATCACTCGAAACTTGACGAGCATTCGGCGGTCATCGGGCACTCCCTGGATCTTGTAGCGGAGCAGGTACACGTGACCGACCTGGGGGACGAAGCAGCGCACGCGTTCGGGAGGAAGAGAGTTGAAGATGGCCTGGCCCTCTCGGAATCGGTAGGTGCGCCGAATGGGTCCGCGATAGGACACTTGCCCGTCTTTGAGGAACAGAGTGTGAAAGATGCTCAAAGGCGGTTTGGGGGAACGGTCGCTCGGCATCTCCGCCCCTTCCACCACGGGATCTCCCAGGTCAACGATCTCGATGAGCTGGTTTTCGACATAGCCGTAGGTGACGCAATCCCGATCCAAAATGTCAAAGGTGATCTGAGTGTCGTCGAGAATCAGTTCCCCGTCCTCGATTCGCGCCGCGTGGGTTCCCGTCGAGAAACTGAAGGAAGACAGCAAGTCATCGCTGGCATAGAGGGTCACCAACGAAGAAGTCGGCCCCTCTTCCTGGACAGGAACGAAGCTCAACACGGGAACGAGAGAAGCGACCAAGACAAAGCGAAGCATGGCGGTCTCCACAGGGATCAAAGCGTCGACAGATCCTAGCAGGCGGCTGAAAAAGTCATTCGGCGCCCGATCGGACCTTTTCGCTTCCGTCTTCGTCCTCGAATCCTTGACGAATCCACCGATTCGCCGGCGGTTCGAATCCTCGTCGGAAACGAGACTCTCTCGGTCGGCCATCCGAGACCTGTTTCAACGGCCTGCTAGACGACGCTCGACTCCTGAGAATTCCCGCCATCTCCCCCCGGACGGGTCAGCGCCGCTTCGAACTCCGTTCCGCCACCTCGACTTCCGCGATTCGCACCAAACCGCCGGCGGCCGGAGTGCTCGGCCTCAGGCGCAGTTCGCGCACTTTGACGGGGGAAAAGTCCAGGTAGACCCAACTGGGAGCGGAAGTCTTGCGCGGTCCCCGTTCGGGAGACCAGCCGAACTGAACATCCAAATTGGCGACCTTGGACCAGTTGCGCCCCGAGCGCTTCTCCACGATCCACTCTTCGGGCCAGGTCCACTCTCCCTCGATCTCTGGAGACGCGGGGAACAACAAGACGCCGCGCAGATTGGACTGGTACTTGTCCCAGCTCAAGGTGATCTCTCCTGACGGAATGATCTGGGACTCGCCCTCGCGATCTCGGTCGGTCAGGAACTTCGCTCCGTAGCTTCCGTGCAGCTGAATCTGCGGTTTGTCGTCCACTGGCGCGCGAGAGCCCGGGACGTGGCGCAACTGCTCTCCCCCCAAGAAAAAGCCGGGTGCTGCCCCACTCAAGTAAGCGTGGAACTGCGGGAAGTATTCGTTCGTGGTGAGCTGGGCAGAAAACTCGTGCCAGCCTTCCTCGAGGTAGTAGGACTCGAATCGAGACTCCCACTGGGGAGCCGCGAACTCCTTCCCGGCGCAGGAAATGCTGCCTTCCAGAGTCGAGTAGAGGTGTAGCTCGTAGAAGCCTTCCAGCGGAGCATGAAACTCCCCTTGCAGCTCCAGTTTGGTCCCCTCCGGCCAACCCTCGCGAGAACAGACGTCCGCAAAACTTGAAGAGGTCGCCCCCGCGAGACTGGTCAATGAGAACGACTCTTTGTCGCCGTTCGGCAAGACCGCAATTCCCGCGACACCCGGCAACGACCATTGAGCTGGCTTCAGCGCTCGCTGTTTCGCGGGATCTTGCACCCAAACCTCGCGACGACGGCTTCGCACCCGACGGTCCTCCGCACCCACCGCGCGCACGTGGAGGAAGGACTTCCCAGGTCCCAGCATGTCGCTCGAAACGATCGCCAGGAACTCGCCGTTGGTGGGCGTCGCGTCGCGCAAGTAGCGCTCGCCTTGATAGACCTCGACCTTCTGAGCACCGGACGCCGTTCCCTTCAGGGCCACGCCTTCGCCCAGGCGTACGGGTTCGATTTCCTCGAGGTGGACCAAACTCTGGTGATTGCGAATCTCGATCTGAGCCTGAGCAAAGGCACGATGCTCCAACAAGCTGCTGTCCACCGTGACCAGGCGAAAGTCATGGAATCCGTCATCCAGATCCCGGGTGTCGATCTTCAGCGGACGATCGGCGAAGGCCTCCGCCACTTGCCAGCCATCGATCCAAGCCTCCACGGTTTCCGCTCGAGACGTGGTCTCCCCGGCATCCGGCAGCACTTTCAGGCTCACCTCTCCCGACCAAGGTCCTTCGGGCCAAGACGAAGGAACGGTGGTGATCGGCGCGAACGGCTTCACCAGAGGGTCTCCGACGACCAGCAGCGTGTAGGGCGAAGACACACTCTGATAGAACGATTCCGCAAGGGACGAACCATCGAAGTAGTGACAATGCAGGAAGGGAGCGGGAAACGATGTCATGGAACTCGAGACCACTCCGCCGCTACTTCCCACCGCTCCGTGACGAAAGAACTCGCTGATCTTGGTTTCGTCCTTCGCCCAGTACGCGCAGCCCCAGCTCGTCGCATTCTCGACCAGCGCTCCTGGAACCATGGTGCTCTTGGAAGTGGACCAATCAAAGTCCGCGGTCCCGATCACCGCGCCCAGAACGTCCTTCTTCTGCAACGGCAGGACCCCGTCTTGGTTCCCTTCCCCTTCCGTCAAGATCTGTGCTTTGCGACTCCTCGTTCGCATTTCTTCGAGGAACGGTTCGAACATCAGCTGACGTCCCCGCGAACGCATGTCCGAGTTCTTCATCAGGTACACGGTCCCGCCAGGACGAGTCCCATCCAACTCCGACGAAGTTTCGAGCACCGAGAGAATCTCGGGGACCGAATTCCCGCGTACCCCGGTGTAACCCAAGAGCGTCGAGAGGTAGTACCCGCCATCATCCAAACGACTGGCATCCCACACGGAGGCGCGCTGAGGCGTTTCCGACTGCCCCCAGACGGCGCCGGTCCGGAAGCCATGGCTGGGATACCGGCGAGGCTCACGCTGTTTCATTTTTCCCACGAGCTGAGCAAAACGAGATTCGGATCGCAGCCCGGCGAGGTCCGGGTCGTTGGTCGTGTGGAAGGAATGGGACCAACCCGCTCCCACCGCCCGCTCCAAGGAATCCAGCGCTTGGGATTTCAAGCCGAGCAGAGATTGCACGCAGGCCATGTCGTACCAGACTCCGCCGTCTTCTCGATAGGTCTGGACGAGTTCCTGAAAGCTCTTCAACGCCGCCGCGAAGTTCTTCTGCTGGTAGTAGGCGTCCTGGGCTTCCTGTCGGAGCGCAGCCTCCGCCTCGTTCATCGGGCGAGCGGCCTCTCCTTCCATGGAGATCCCTCCACGGAAGTAGGCGTTGGCGTGACGTCGCACCCATTCGGCTCGTCCTTGAACCACGGCGGAGGCGAAATAGGTCACCCCGGTCAACGACGCCATGTCTTGGGTGAACGGTCGCAAGACGTGATCATTGGCCAGCTCGGTGATGTTGATGATGTATGGGAATCCGGGTGCGTAGGTGATGACGTCGATCTCGTTCAGGAGCTTTTGAGCATCCAGGTAGTCGAGAATCGGAACCAGAATGGATTCTTTGCACTCCGTCAGAGTCATCGCCGCCTGTCCCGGGTAGTAGTAGTCGGGAACCCCCGGCAGGTAGACCATGTGGCTATCCGGAATCGAGCGAAGTCGCTGGTACTCGTGAGCCACGCGTAGCGAAACCGGAGATCGAGAGTTGACGACCACCAAGGTTCGCTCCGGCCCTCCGCCCGCTCGCGCAGAAACGTGACCGACGGCGAACCAGATCCCGAGAAAAAGCAAAGCGGCTTTCGTCCGACTCATGACTGGCCCCTCACTGGTTCCCCATGGCCAAGCTCTGGACACTCCAAGAAGGAGCCCCGCTACGGCTTCACCGCGAGAGCAAAGCCGAGCGGAGCTGGTTGCGGCGAGGATCGGTCCCACGCCCTCACCGCCACCCCCCTCTCAGCACAGAGTGTTCCACTCTCGGCTTTCTCTGAGGAAGTGTTGGGAAAAAAAGGCTCCCCCTGCGATCGATCTCGAGTGCAAGGAGTCGACTGCTCGGGTGACCTGGGAAGCCGTTACGATCCCGTGACGTTTCATGAAACGAAGGCGTCACAGGGCCCCGGCCGTTGTGAGTCGAGTGGTGACCGGGTCATAAGGTAAGCGTGAACTCGTCAACCAGGGCGCCCGGGAGGCGAACACTGGAAACGCTTCGCCCTTGGTACGTCCCCGCTTCAATTCGCAACTCCCGCTCTTGGGTCAAGCCCACCAGGTTTTCACCCAGAATTCGGTAGATGGTGTCATCGAAACGCATGACGTCCAGGGGCGCCTGAATGCGGCCGTCTTCGACCCAGAACGTGGCGAACCGCGTCATTCCCGTGGCCCGACACGCAGGACGATCGGAATAGTTCAAGTAGAACAGGTTGTTGACGTAGATACCCCGGTCGATGGAAGCCAAGATTTCTCGGTCGCGAAGGGAGCCGGCTCCCAGATCCAGCGCTTGGGGAGTTTCGAAGGAAGAAGCGCCATTGGTCGGAATTCCGTACTCCTTGGAGGACCGAGGCGAAACCAGAGAGTCCTGCAGCGCTCCCCCCTGAACCAGGCTCACTTGATCCGGCCGCGAGAAGCCGGACTCCTGAAACCCCGGGGCCAACCCATCGGCGACGTTCTCGCTGAGATTGACAGAAGAGTGCAGCTCCATTCCCTCGTCGACCATGCGCAAGAGAGAGGTTTGCTTGAGGCGCCGGGCGCGCTCGCTGAATCCGCTGCCTCCCACCAAGCGCAGCAACTCCTGAAGCGCGGCCGGAGAGAGATACGTCCGATATCGGCCCGGAGAAATCTTCTGCGACGGCTGAAGCAAGACCTCGAGCTGCTGCTTGGACCAATCGACTTTGGACTGGAACTCGTCTTGATCCCAAGCGATCCCCGCATAGTCACACTTCACCGCCTTGTCGGCCCGGTGATAGAAGCTCCAGTCGAGATGAAAACTGGAAACCTGATGCCAGTCCCGTTGGCCGAACGAGCTCGCGAAACCTCGTTCGATCACGCCGCTGGCATAGACACCGACCAAGTCCTGTCCACGGCCCGCTTCGCGAATCCGCGCCAGCGCCTCCTTCGACTCGGGCACGGTGTCGCCTGCGACGCGCGCGCGGGTCTCGTCACTTTCGGCGAACAGCAAGTACGGATCTTCCGGGACGAATCGACGCCGCTCTCGGAGCTGTTTGACGAGAGCTTTCGCTCGAGCGCCATCGACGCTCGAATCCCCCGACAGAGTCATCTGTCCGCCAGCGTGCCGCGCCCCATCCATCAGGTCCAAGTAGGCATACCCTTGACGAACAGCACCGGCCTGGCGCACCTCCCCATGGTTGAAGCGAAGGAAGTCGGAGTCCTCGCCGCCGTAGGAAAGAGTGAAAGCCTCGTTTCCCTCGAGAAGATCCGAAATCTGATCCGCAAGATCATGGAACAAGTCGCGCATCAGGATTCCCCCTTTGGGGGACGAACCGACTCCAGCGTTCCAAGCGTCCGCCACCGAGGCTTCATTGATTGGCCCCAAAGACATCCACGTCCCCGAACAAGCAAGCGGGGGAAGCGTGTCCCACAAAGACGAGTTGGTTCGGCTCTCCCTTGCCACAGTAGGGCGAGCCCATGACTCGATAGGTACTGGGGTTTCCCACCGCCTTGAGATTGCGCCAGAAGGTTCGCGAAACTCCACGGTAGTTGGGATTGCGGACCACCGTCGTCAGTCGTCCGTCTTCGATCAACTGGCCCCGTTCGCAGCCGAACTGAAATTTGTTCCGCGAATCGTCGATCGACCAGGAGCAGTTTGTTTCGAGGTAGATGCCACGCTCCACCGACGCCACCATCTCTTCGAAGGAAGAATCTCCGGGCTCGAGATTCAAGTTCGCCATGCGGTCGATCGGCGGTCGGTTCCAGCTGGAGGCGCGCGCGTTGGCCACTCCCTCCATGCCGGTCCGCGACTGAGACACTTGCCCCCCAAGAGGTCGCTGGAGAATCCCGTTCTCGATAATGGCAACCTTGCGCGCCGGGAGCCCTTCGTCGTCGAATCCGTAGCTCGCCAATTGCTCCGGACGGGTCGGATCGAAGGTGACGTTCAGCAAAGACGAGCCGTACTGGTAGTTGCCGAACATGTCCTGGGTGACGAAGGTCGTTCCCGCGTAGTTGCGCTCATCTCCCAAGATTCGGTCGAGCTCCAGAGGGTGACCAATGGACTCGTGAATCTGCAGCAGCATCTGATCGGGATCCAACAGCAGATCGCGCACCCCCGAAGGACAGTTGGGAGCGTCCAGCAGCTCCAGGGCCTGGGCTGCCACGTTCGGGGCTGCCGCGACGAAGCCAACCTGATCGAGCACCTCGTAGCCGCCTTGACGCCCGTACCCCTCGCTCCCGAAGGTCCGGGTTTGGGTCACTCCGTTGCCGTGAGCGGTGGCACTGAGTTGGGGAATCATGACCGACCGATGTTGCTCAACATCTCCTCCATCGGTGGTCAGGAGTCGAGTCTCGATGTGCGCGTGCCACAAGCGTGCGATCGAGTCGACGATTCGCGAGTCCACATCCAGTTTCTCGCACAGCTCCCGAAGCAACGTCACCTTGTCCCCAAGACTGACCTCACTCCACGGTGTCACGACCGGGGTGCGATATTCGCCGCGGACCGTGCAAGGCGGAATCGACTGCTCGCGAAGCAGGTGGCAGTCGGCAGTTCGCTCGGCCCATCCCTGCGCCCGGCGAAACGCCTCGCGCAAACCGGTTTCGGACAAGTCGGGAGTCGCGGCGTAGCCGGTGCCACCACCACTTTGCACCGAAACCATGACGCCCACGTCGTCACTCACCGGTGATGGCTGCAAGAGTCCACGACGCACCACGACCCGTTCGGAGTAGTTCCGGACGAAGCGAAGAGTGGCGCGGTCGACCGAAGGCACGGCCCGGCGAAACACATGGGAAAGGTCCGCGGAGCCGGTCATCACTCCAGCACCTCACCATTCAATACGAGTGTGTACACCGCTGCTCCTCCCCGTTCGGTTCGAACTCGCAGGTCCAGGCGACCGAACAACGGTCCCGCCGGGGCACCCGGCCGAACCTTCACCGTCACTTCGTGATGACGCTGGGACTCGTCGCTGACCGTGGACGCGGTCATGAACTCAACCGGCTGTCCGGACTCGGGATCACGGCCTCGGTTGAGCGAACACACCAGGTCCACTCGATCCAGAATCAGCTTGTGAGTCGTGCCGCGAGCGGAAAGGCTGACCTTGCGCTCCCCTCCTTCCGCGGATTTCAGGGCGCCAAAGGCCAAGCGATCTTCCGGCTTCACTTCCACGTCCGGTCGAATCAGAACCCGCAGGGGGATCGTTGCTCGAGACTGACGGGAATGGTCGGTCAACACCTCCGCCTGAAGAGCGTGGGCGCCGATCGACAGGTCTCCTCTCAACGTCACCGCCACTTCAAACTCGGCAGGATCGGTTCCGCCAACCTTCTCCCAAGTCACCGCGGCAATGCCCGGTTGATCGGAGAAACCGGTGATTTCGCACGACTCCAGCGGGCGCAACACCAATGAGCGTGTTTCCTCGGCACCCACCACCAGGTGACCAAAGTCCAGCTGCTCCGGGTCCAATTGATAGAGCTCTTTGACGCCCAACCGGAAACGCAGGAGCATCTCGCGCTGGTCGGGATCGTTGGAGAACACACGAATGGTCTTCTCCAGGTTCGGCTGAGCTCGGTCGACGTTCACCTTCGTGACGAGCTCGGCGGTTTCTCCCGGACCAATGGTGCTTTGGGACAACTCGACCACGGCACACCCGCAAGAGCTCCGGGTGTCGTGAATCACCAGGTCTTGGGCGCCGCCATTGTGAAGCTGGAACCGGTGCTCACGGGTTTCGCCGAGGTAGACCTCGCCAAAGTCATGAAACTCTGCATCGACTTCGAGAACCGGCTGATTCGGAGGCGGAGAACAAGCGACCAGCGCCGCCATCGCCAAGCACCAGCTGCGCAGAACGGCTCGCCTCACTTGCCTTCCAAGGCGCGACGCAGAACGTCTCCGAGATTGGTGCCCCGCTGGGCCGGCTCTTCGAGCAGCATGTCTCCGACGTCGTCGTCTCCGGTGTCGTCCTCGGACCCGATCAACGCACCGGACTGAGTCAACCGCGACAATCCCAAGCGTCGTCGCTCTCGGTCCACGTTCACCACACGCACCTCGAACTTTTCGCCGCTCTTCACGACGTCACTGACCTGAGACACACGCTCCGGGGACAGCTGGGAGATGTGAAGCAAGCCTTCGATGCCGTCCTCCAGTTTGACGAAGGCGCCGAAGTCGGCCACCCGAGTGACCTCCCCCTCCAAGCGCTTGTTGGTGGGAAAGCGACGCTCGATGTCCGCCCAGGGATCTTCGGCAAGCTGCTTCATCCCCAGGCCAATGCGCTTGCCGCCTTCCTTGATCTCGAGAACCTGGACTTTCACCTCTTGACCCACGGAGAGCACATCCGCTGGCTTGTTGACCCGCGAATGGGAAATGTTGGTGACGTGCAGCAGTCCGGAAAGCCCCTCGCCAAAAGTCACGATGGCGCCGAATGGCTCGAGCCGCGCGACCTTGCCGTCAACGACGGTTCCGGTTTCGAGGTGTTTCAGAGCCTCGGCACGCTCGGCCTGAGCCGCCTTCTGCTCGATCATTCGTCGAGACAGAACAATCCGTCGGCGACGCCGATTGACCTCCATGACCTCGCATTCGAGCTCACGACCAAAATATTCGCTGAGGTCGCTCTTGCCGTGAAGCGCCACCTGAGAGGCTGGCATGAACGCGCTGACCGGACCGATCTTCAGTTCCAAGCCCCCTGTGTTCTGCCCGATGACCTTGGCAGTGAAACGGGCTCCCGGCTGCACCGTGTCCCAGATCTCCTTGGCGTGAGCCTCCTGCCGTGACAGGTTCCAAACGCCGTCAGTGCCGATGTTGACGAAACTGAATTCGTACTCTGCACCGACTTCGGGAGCGGACTCGAACTCACTGAGCGCAATGATCCCGGAGACCTTCGGGCCCAGTTCGACAAACGCTTGGTCGCCTTCCACTTTCACGACCTTGCCCTGGTGAGTCGCCGGCTTGGCGGCGGCACGCCTCGGGGCCTTTTTCCGAGGACGCTTCTTGTTGTCCTTGGGCTTTGCCGAAGCGGGAGCTTCGGAGTCCGGGGTACTTGCGTCAGCAGGAGGTGTTTTTTCGTCCGTCATGGTTTCGACTTCACGATCCAGATACGTGCAAATGCGGGGACGTCTTGATTCCCGGTACGGTTTCCAACACAGAAGGGCAACGCCGGTCAGCCCCCATTCCGGGCTATAGCCGCGTTTCGCCGGGCGGGACGTCCCTTCCGAGTGACGTCGGCACAATCTTCCATGCTTCCGAAGCCGACTCAACCCGCTTCCCAGAAAGGAGTCTCCCCCCCGAACGGAGCCGCCGCCGCGGCCTCCGGTTTCGTCGTAACAAGGGACACGGGAACGAGTTGAGCCATCCTCGGAGGACCTCGAACCGGGCACGTCGAGGGGGGCAGCCGATGGGGTAGACTCGCTTCATGGCCGAAGAACAGTGGTACTACTTGATCGACGGGACACAGGCGGGACCCGTTTCGACCCTGGAATTGCGGGATCTGATTTCGACCGAGCAAGTGGCTCGGGGGGAACTGGTGTGGAAGTACGGGCTTCCCGAGTGGGCTCCTGCCTCGGACTTTCCCTACCTGCTCGCGCCCGTGGAACCGGTCCCGGTCGCCCCGCCGACTCCCCGGTCCTCGGTCCCGGTTTCCGAGGCCCCCCTGGCCTATGCGCCGTTTTGGAAGCGGGCCGCCGCGCTCGCCATGGACGCCATCTTGGTGGCAACGGTCGCGACCGTACTTCTCAGCTTTCGAGACGACCCGGCAATCCTGGATCCGAGCGACCTGGCCCTGGCCCGCATCATGTTGCTGGTCTGGTGGATTTACGGCGCGGCCTTCGAAAGCTCCGCATGGCAGGCAACCCCTGGCAAGCGCGCGTTCCGGATGCGCGTCACCGATTTGGACGGGGAGAGGATTTCGTTTTTGCGAGCCACCGGCCGACACTTCGCGAAGAACCTGTCGGCCCTTCCACTGTTTGGCGGCTACTTCCTGGCGGCCTTCACTCAAAAGCGCCAGACCCTGCACGACATGATCGCCGAGTGCTTCGTCGTCGAGGGACAACCCAGCAACGGCGAGGTCCGCGACGAGGCCTAGCAGGCCCGGTGAAAAAGATCCACTACATGCGTCGGTACTTCGGCCCGCTCCCTCCCTCGCGCGGCGTCCAGCGGGGCCCGACGACATCCGTCGCCTTGCAATCCACGCAGTTGGGGGGATTCACCTGTAGCTTTCCGCCATTCGCCTCGTAGACACCTGCCGGACAGAGTTTTTCATAGAAGTCGGCGACGTCCGCGGGCACGTCATCCCCCACCAACAGGTGACTCGGAATGGTGTCTCGGGTCTCGTTCCCCGACTTGAACACCGCATCCACCTTGCTGTACGTCAGCTCGTTGTCCGGGGTGAAACTCAGTGCTTCGCCGGACTTCCGGGCCACCGCTGCGTCTTCTTCCACACTGATCTTGCCTCCCGGAAAACGTCCTCCGGTGAGACTCATCAGCCCGGATTTCACACCGCCCATGACGAAGCCACTCTTGAAGGCCAAACGCATGTTCCGGTTGCGATGCAAATCGCTGGCGATGGCGGAGCTTCGAATGGCGCGGTCGTAGGAAGACAGCTGCTTGGCTGAGCAGTCCTCTGCTTTCAATGCCTGGAAGATGGACTCCGCCGCCAGGATTCCCGATTCGATGGCGTAGTGGATTCCCTTGAGAGTGGCGACATCGACGAAGCCTGCGCAATCCCCCATCAGCAAGCAGCCGTCGCCGGAGAGCTGCTCCGGCAGCGAATGAAATCCACCTTCCGGAATCGTCTTGGCGCCCCACTCCACCAATTCCCCCCCGTCCAGGTACTTGCGAAACAGCGGGTGCTTTTTCATGCGTTGAAGTAGGACATGAACATCCACCGAGGTGGACTGCTTGGCGTCCAAGCCCACGACCAACCCCAGAGACAGCAAGTTCGGCTCCATGGCGTACAGGAAGCTGCCCCCGAACGCATCCGAAGGAAGCGGCCATCCCATGGAGTGGATAATGCCTTCCAAGGGCACTTTGGTTTCCCAGAGTTCCTTGACACCCAGCGCAAAGATCTGTGGATTCGGAGAGGCAATCTTGCGCCACTGCAGATACGACTGGGCGAGCAACCCGCGAGTTCCTTCGGAGAGAGCCGTGATGCGCGCCGTCAGGTCGGTCGGCGGCGAATATCCACTTCCCGGCTGACTCTCGCGATCCAACCCCGCTGCACAGGTCCTCACTCCGACCACCTGTTCCCCTTCCACGAGGAGCGATTCGGCGGGGAAGCCGGTGAACACGTTGACGCCCAAGCCTTCGGCTTTTTCCCCCAACCAGCGCACAATCTCGCAAATCGACGCGACGTAGTTGCCATGGTTGCGCATGGTCGGAGGAGTGGGAATCTTGAACGAACGATTCTCGGTCAAGACATAGACCGCTTCCTTGGTGACCTTCTGGCGCAAGGGCAGGTCCTTGGGGTCGATCTCGGGAAACAAGCGGCGGAGCGGCTCGGGATTGACCACCGCCCCGGAAAGGTTGTGCTCTCCGAGGGAGCCGGCCTTTTCGAGAACACCGATCTCGACCTCGCCGATTCCCCCACCGTTCTCGTTGTCGGCCTTGACCAAGCGTGCCAGGTGCACCGCGCCTGCCAATCCCGCCGGTCCGGCTCCGACGAACAGCACGTCCATCGGCACGCTCTCTTCGTCGGGTTTCTCGGCAAGAATGGTCTTGTCGAGAGGCAATGGACGCTGGAACTGGGCGGGCGTGAAAGCTTGGCTCATCGCGAAGGCCTCGGGGAAACGGGATTGCGCTTCGGAAGGGACACGAAGCCCGCATTATGCCTCAGCCGCCGCGAGGAACGTCCCCGGATCACTCCTCGGATGATTCGTGCTCTTCTTCCAGAAGCACGCCGAGTCCGTCGGCGATCCGATTGACGTACGCGTAGTATCCCGCCACTTCCACGACCTCGAGGATGTCGCGATCGCTCAAGCCGGCCGCCCGCAAGGCGTCGGCGTCTTGCTTCACCATCTGCGCGGGAACTTTCGTGAGCTTCGCGACATATTCCAGGATGGCGTGGCGGCGGCCATCCAACGGGGCCGACCGGAAGTCTCGCTCGATTGCCTCGGCCAGGGTGTCGTCGCGCAAGAGCCGGCGCAGACCGCGCCGATGATGAGTCACTCAGTAGTGGCACTCATTCAGCTGACTCACGACCAACGCAATCATCTCGCGATCGACCTTGCGGAGCGTCGGAGTGCCGCGCATGACGGCAGTGTAGAGCTTCCAATGGGCCTCCAGCCCTTCGGGGTGCAGGGAGTGGATCTTCAAGATGTTGTCGACCCGAGGCTCGGGGCTCCCGGACACGGGCTCGGCCATCTGCGCGTAGAGTTCGGCGAGCTCTCCGCGAGCGTCGCTCTCCCTGACCGTTCGAATCCAGGACATCGCTGAGAGCTTCCCTTCGACCTCGCGCCGGAGAACCACGGCCTCGCCGTTGCCAAGCATGGTAGCAGAGACTCCCGTGCTCCAGAGTTCAGCGGTAAGATCCTGGGTTTCGGCGATCCAGCCCGGGGACCTTTCCCTCGTTGCCCTCGACTTTCGGGTGGGCCGCCGACTCCAGGAAAGGAAGGAATGACGTCCGACCCCCCGTCCCCCAAAGCCCCGGTTGCCTTGCTGGGGCCGCAGCGCTTCTCCCCGACGGTTCGGGACACTCTTCAGGAGCTCCGTGTCGATGGCCCGGTCGCCTGCATCACGGCCGGCTGGGAAGAGCGGGAACTGGAAGACGAGGAACTGAGCGAGCATCTGGGATACGAAGCGCGAAACCTGCGTTTGTTTTGGCGTACCGAAGAGGTATTCCAACGCGACCCGCAGCTGAAAGAATCCCTGCTGGCCCGACATGACAAGCTGCGCGGACTGCAGAAGCGCCATCGTCTGCGTCTTTCCCACGCCCTCGAAGCAGCTCGCTCGCTGATGCGTGAAGAGGGGAATGACGACCTCCTGGAACCAGAGCGCGTTTCGGCCATCGAACAGATCCAGGAATTGGATCGTCATCACGTCGGCCGAGTGCAGGAAATCCACCAGCAGTTCTCCGAGTCTTTGAGTGCCGGACAACATGGGTCCGTGCAACAGGAACGCGAGGACCTGGCCCGTTCCATGGACGGAGTTGGCGCTCTATTGATTGCGGGTGGTCATGTGGTCGTTTTGCTCAATCGCTTGCGCCTGTTCGACGTGTTGGGGCTTGCGTCTGACTTGCCCATCGTCGCCTGGTCGGCAGGTGCGATGGCACTGAGCGAGCGCATCGTGCTGTTCCACGACCGACCTCCCCAGGGCGCCGGTGACCCGGAAATCCTGGAAACCGGCCTGGGACTCTGCCCCGGCATCGTGCCACTTCCCCATGCACAGAAGCGCTTGCAGTTGGACGATCCCATTCGCGTTTCTCTCTTCGCGCGCCGTTTCGCTCCGGCGCAATGCATCACTCTCGACAACGAGTCAAAACTTTGCTGGAACGGACAAGACTGGGTGGCTTCGCCCCAAACCAAGAAGCTCAATCACGACGGCCAGGTGCAGGAGTTCGCCCCGTGAGCCTGGCGATTCAAGAGTTGGAGCAGTCCCCTCTGGTCACGGAACAAGCCGTCGACGAGTTCTTGAGCGGACGAACTTTCCCGCTGGTCGAAGGTCCGAGCGTGACATTCGTCTACCGAGGCGCTGCCGACTCCGTGTTCCTGCAACACTGGATCTACGGACTGGAAGCTTCTCAGCCGTTCCAGTCGCTGCCGGGAACAGACCTTTGGTATTTGGTGATGGAGGTCCCGCCGGAGTCCCGCTTCGAATACAAATTCGAAGTCGTGCACGGCCCCCATCGTCGCCTGGTCCAGGACCCGCTGAATCCGGACACAGCGAAGGACCCGTTTGGCGCCAACTCGGTGTGCCACAGCGAGCGTCACGAAGTTCCGGAGTGGACCCGACCCGACTCCGAGTCGCGCCCGGGCCAGGTGGAGGAACTCTCGTTTCGCAGCCAGTTCCTCGGGTCAACCCGCAAGGTGCTGGTGTACCTCCCGGCGAGGTTTCGGCAAGAGAAACGCTACCCGCTCCTGGTGGTTCACGATGGCGAAGACTTCCTTCGCTTCGCTGATCTGCAAGTGGTTCTCGACAACCTGATCCACCGACTGGAACTCCCACCAATGGTGGTGGCTATGACCCAGTCTCCGCGGCGCCTGAAGGAGTACGCCGACGATCCGGATCACGCGAAGTTCCTGTGCGAGGAACTGGTCCCCCAGCTGGAAGAACGCTTTCCTCTGATCGGCCGCCGCGGCGCCCGTGGCCTGCTGGGCTCAAGCTTTGGAGCCGTGGCCACGTTGTCGGCCGCATGGCGATACCCCGACATGTTTGGGAACCTCATGCTCCAGTCTGGGTCCTTTGCATTCACCGACATCGGCAAGAATCGTCGCGGCCCGCATTTCGAGCCCGTCGTTTCTTTCGTGAACGAGTACCGTCGATCCCCGAACCGGATCGCTGACAAGGTTTTCGTCAGCTGCGGGACCTACGAATCTCTTATCTACGAGAACCGGTCGTTCGTCCCATTGATCCAAAGCACCGGGATGGACGTCCGCTACGTGGAAAGCCGCGACGGACACAATTGGGAAAACTGGCGGGATCGCCTTCGGGACGGGCTCACATGGCTCTTCCCTGGGCCGATTTGGATGGTCTACGAATAGTCCAGGAGAAGAACCTTGGGTGTCGTCACTCGAAGAATCGGCCTGTCACTCGGCGCCGACCTGTGCTGGCCGCTTTGCTACGAAGGCCTCCTCAAGCGGCTCAAGCTGGCGATTCCCCACCAGGGTGACACGGTGCAGCTGGAAGTCGAACGGGTTCCCATCGAACCGTTCGATTTGTCCGCACCACTGGGCTACGACGTGGTGATCGACCGGCTCACCCACTGGTACCACACCCGGCGAGAGTGGATCAAGAAGGGCGTCCTGATGGACGACCTTTACGTGTTCAATAACCCATGGACGGTCCAGTCCATGGAGAAGCAAACCAGCTACTGTGCGATGATGGAGCTGGGTCTCCCGGTCCCCAAGACCTGGATGGTTCCCCCGCGCGAATACGACGATTCCTCTCCCGATCTCCAGCCGACGCTGGATGCCTATGCCCGGCTGTTCGACCTCAACAAGATTGGCGAGGAGCTAGGCTACCCGCTGTTCATCAAACCTTACGACGGCGGCGGCTGGGTGGGAGTCACGCGAATTGAAAGCGCCGAGGCACTCGCCGCGGCCTACGAACAGAGCGGCAAGCGGGTGATGCACCTGCAGCAGGCGGTCGATCCTCACGAAAAATTCGTGCGTTGCGTGGGACTCGGGCCGCAGATTCGTTTCGTCAGCTACGACCCCTCTGCACCCCTCCATCAGCGGTACTTGGTGGAAACCGACGTCACAGAAGAGGACAAGCAGCTCTTGTCCGACACCACGATGACGATCAACAGCTTCTTCGGCTGGGATTTCAATTCTTGTGAAGCGTTGCTGAAGGAAGGGGTCTGGCACCCGATCGACTTCGCCAACCCGTGTCCAGACTCCCAGGTCACCTCTCTTCATTACCACTTCCCGTGGTTGATCAAGGCGAACATCCGCTGGTCGGTATTCTGCGCCGTCACCAACAAGGCTTTCCGCCGGAACCTTGACTGGGCTCCCTACTATGAAGCGGCAAAAGTCGAACGCCCGCTGAAAGAGCGCTTGCGGGCTTACGCCAAGATCGCCCACGAGCGCATGGAGACCGACCGGTTCCATGAGTTCTGCGACAAGCATCTGGCTCATCTCGACGAGGTCGCCCTCGAGTTTTTCGGGACTGAGGAGGCCAAAGCGGCGGTGCGCAAGAAGGTCCAGGCGTTGTTCCCGGCCCATGAACACGACGAGTTCACCGACTACTTCTGGGACAAGATTCAGCAGTGGCGGAAGGATGCGGGCGGCGGGGCGAAGGAGAAGGTTCAGGCTTCCTAGCGCGCTCCGTCGGTGGCTTGAATTTGGTCGACGGACGCCGGTGGGGTCGCCGTCAAGGAGGCAATGCGCTCCGAGGACCCGCTCCGTCCTTTTTCGTGGTTGAACGCTTGGGCTCCGCTCAAGTCTCCGGGGCACCTTCGCTTGGGAGTGAACGTTCGGATTGACTCAGTGCCCCTCCGACATGTCCTCTCCGCAACATTGCCTCCTCGACGGCTCCGCGCACGCTGGTCCCGCGTGGCGGAGGAATTGGCGGATCGGACCTCTGCTCGAGATTGCTGGTTCGATTGAGAATACGCTTGCGGGCTAAGGGCACTTTGCTGGTCACGTGAGACTGGCGTTGTTCTCGATCCAGGGATCCAGCGTCGATCGAGTTCCCTCAGAGTTTTGTCGCGCCCATCTCCCGTTCGCCGACCGTCAGTCGTCGAGCACTTCGGTCACGGATTGGGAATGAAGGAGTCGGTCGGTCCATTGAATCAAAGATTGCTGAGTGGCGTTGGCGATCTTGTGTTTGTGTTCATCGCTCAGATCTCCGAATCTTTGGTTCAGGACTCGCAACAAGAGCTGCCGCTGTCCGGCGAGCATGCCCTCTTCTCGCCCTTCTTCTCTGCCCTGGACGAGGCCTTGCTCGATGAGTCTCTGGCCCACGGACATCGCGATGTCTCCGGTTTTCTGGTCGACGTGACGGATCAGCGAATCTCGCAGCACGTGAGGCTCGAGATGATTGTTGACCAGGTAAATATAGCGGAAGATCTGGCGCGTGAAGCCTCCACCGGCCTCGCTCTGAGTCGCGACTCGCCAGAGTTTCGCCGCGGCGGCCAACCGATCGACGAGATCGACGCTGTGCGGAGCGTGCTTGAGAGCAATCAACATCAGGCGGGCAACCGCTGACGCCGCCCACCCGTGAAGAATGCGGTCCTCGACCTCGGTCAGGTCGCAAAGGACGAATTCCTGTTTCAACAGGTGATCGTCGATCGACCTTCGAATCGTCGAGCTGAGCTGAAATCCATCGCTCAACTCCACTCCAAAGGGCCAGGGGTGCCGCCCGTGATAGATCACCAGCGGTATCACCGGCGGCAACAGGCTCTGCGGGTGATCTCTTGTCCATCGATGCCAGATCCGAACCTGGTAGCGAAGCAGGCGGAAGGCAAGGCGTGCGTCCGGAGTACTCTGATGTTCGAGAAGCAAGTAGAGGAACGCTTGGTGCCCCGCGACCGGAAGTCGAAACAGCAGATCGCTCTCGGTCGCTCGCAACTCGGAGTCCACGTAGGACCCCGATTGCAAGCGGAGCTGGGACCAGTCCGCGCGGTCGGCTACCCCAGCAGGCACCAAGCCGCGGAGGATTCCGACGGCGTGTTCGGTCTGGCCGAGGATTGCGCGAACGAGAGCGTCATGAGGGGTCGAACTCATGGAGGCTTGGACGAATCCGAACGGGTTCGGTGACAACCCTCGGTGGCGGCGTTGAGTCGAGGCGCTGGGAAGCGGGCCGTGGTATCCTGCGGCGGTTTGGGGAACTTCGGCTCAGGAAGGAAGGTGATGAAAGATCGGACGAACTGGTACTCCCAGAAACTTCAGCAAGAAGTGCTGGTGGTTCGCTGGGGAGAAGAAGGCGTTCCGGTGCTTCTGATCCCGACGGCCGGGGGAGATGCCGAAGAGGCCGAGCGTTTCTTGATGATGGACGCGCTCGGCCCCCTCCTCGAGGAGGGCAAGTTCAAGATCTACTGCTGCGACAGCGTGGCGGGGAAGGCTTGGGTCACCCAGGACGGATCGCCTCGTCAGCTCTCTCGCACTCAAAACCAGTTCGATGCGTTCCTTCACGAGGAATTGGTCCCGGCCATTCGTCACGACTGCAATTCTCCGAACGCCGAACTCGTGGTGGCCGGCGCATCCATCGGAGCGTTCAATGCGCTCGCCGCGATTTGCCGGCATCCAGAGACATTCTCGACCGCTCTCTGTCTAAGCGGGACCTACAACCTCGAGAAGTACCTGGACGGAGAGATGAACCTGGACTTCTACTACTCCTCACCAATGCACTTCCTCCCCAACTTGGAAGACGGTGAGCAGTTGCAGAAGTTGCGCGAACGATTCGTTTTGTTCGCGTTTGGACAAGGTCGCTGGGAAGCCCCGGAAGAATCTTGGTTCATGGCCAACCTGCTGGGCAACAAGGAAGTTCCGAACCGAGTCGACGCTTGGGGCGAAGAATACGATCACGACTGGCCGACTTGGCGGCAGATGCTGCCGCACTACTTGGGGCGATTGCACGACGGCGAACTCTGAACACACGGCACTCACCCCAAACGAAGTTCCCACGCCGATCACAACGACGCTTCGGCGCAAGACTTGGGACGGAGGGAAGATGATGAAATCCCAGGAGTCCCGACTCGCACGCCGCCAGTTTCTCGAGTGGGTCGGCGCGTCGGCCCTGGCTTCGGTCGCACTGCCGGGCTGCCGGTTTGTCTCCCGAAGCGACCACCTGGCCGCGGTGCAGAATGTTCGTCAACTGGAGCGGTGGGCCGAACGCCACCTGGGGCATGACGCTTTCGCCTATCTTGCCGGTGGCGCGGACGACCAACGAACCGTTGCAGCAAACTCGTCAGCCTTTGCCGAGATCTCGATTCGGCCGCGCCGATTGGTCGATGTGCGAGAAATCGACACCACGGTCGAGTTGTTCGGGGATCGGTACCCCTCCCCCCTTTTTCTGGCTCCGGTCGGCTTTCAGGGTTTGTTCCACGAGCAAGGAGAGCTGGCCACGGCCCGTGGAGCCTCGCGGACTGGTCACGGAACGATCGTCTCTTCCGTTTCGAGTTTTTCGATTGGGGAGATCGCCAACGAGTGTGGCGTCTCTCCTTGGTTCCAACTCTATCCGACCACCAACCGAGAGGTGACCGAAGGGCTCTTGCGACGGGCCGAAGCGGCCGGCTGTCCGGTGGTCGTACTGACCGTCGACACCCCGGTCATTGGCAATCGAGAGATGCACAGCACCACCCTCCGCCGATTGTTGGCCGGGGGATCGCTGCGAATGGGCAACTACGAAGGCCTGCGCAATGGAGAGTCCATCAACGATCCGAGCATGACCTGGGACATGGTCCACTGGTTGGCGGCCTCCACCGACATGAAGATCGTGCTCAAGGGCATCGTGACCCGAGAAGATGCCGAGCTGTCCGTCCGTCACGGGGCCCATGGGATCCTCGTTTCCAACCATGGGGGCCGCCAACTGGAAATCGACCGATCGACGATCGAATGTCTGCCGGAGGTCGTCGAGGGCGCCCAGGGGAGGATTCCCGTCCTCCTCGATGGGGGCATCCGTCGTGGCACGGACATCTTCAAAGCCTTGGCCTGGGGAGCCCAAGGGGTGTGCATCGGGAGGCCCTACTGCTGGGGATTGGCCGCTTTCGGCGCCGACGGGGTGGCCCGGGCTCTTGAACTGTTGCAGCGGGAACTCGTGTTAACCATGCAGCTGGCGGGGGCGACCTCTCTTGGTGAGATCCAATCGAGCCACGTGCTCCCCGCTTCCCCTGGTTGATTCCCCAACACCCACGCGAGGAACCCCGATGAGATCTTTCGACGGAGTTCGGATGAACGCCCCGATTACCGCGCCGAACGGCGTCATCAATGCCGAAACCATCTTCGAGTTTCGTCAGCAAGGAGACACGATCTCTGCCAACTACTCGGGCGGAAAGATCATCCACGGCCACCTCGTGGGCGTCCTGGAAGGAGACAAGTTTCGCTTTCGGTTCGCCCAGCGGGAGAACAGTGGCAAGCTTGATGGCGGCGAGTCCCTGTGCGACGTCGAACAGACCAGCGATGGGCGGATCCGATTGGTGGAACACTTTCAGTGGGAATCCCGCGACGGCGCCGGCACCAACGTGATCGAAGAGCTGCCGAGCAATTGAAGTGGACGTCTCGCAAGCTGTGGAAGGATCTTTCGGCACCAGATGACACCGACTCCTTGGTCCTCGACGAATCCACCGATTCGCCGACGGAACCGACTCCTCCGCGTGGCTCGAGCGTGAAGATGACAGTGAACTCAGGCTCGCCTGGGTGATAGGGACGTCGAACATCCCGGTCTTTCCTGGCGCCTTCCCGAGTCACTGACGAACGAGATTTCCCACCGCTATCGCGTCGACGCTTCCCCGACGGCACACTCGATCATGAGCCGTGCCGCGCGCTCGCTCCGGCCGTCCCAAGAATAGGCGGTTCGCCGTCCCTTCCCGCGAATCAGCAAGGTCACGGCGCTTCCCGGAACCCAGTCGTCACGGGACAAGAGTTCGTTGAAGATCGGTGATAGGTCAGGAGTACGCTGGGCGCGGCGAGCGTCCCGTTTCTTCCACTCCGGCACCTCCCAATCCACCACGGCCTCGGTCACCGCAAGCTGACGAGGACTCCGACGATCCTCGAGCAGCGTCTCCCCAGCACCGATCGCGCCGTGGATTTGCAGATGAGACTCCGCGTTGTCGTTCTCTTCTGCGGTGAACTGCACCGCGGCGAACTCCACGGTGTCTTGTCGGGTCATCGGAAGATCCCGAAACCGTACGGCCACGATCTGATCGCCCGCTCCCGCCAAGGTGAGATCCGAACTCCCTTGGTTGATCCGATCGTCTTCCTCCACGTCGTCTTCCGGCCGGTCGATCTGGGAGTACCACTTTCCCTTGGGCCAATGGCGCAGCGAATGTTCCGCCACCGGACTGGTCCTGTCCCCATCCTTCCAAAACGAGATCGCCCGCAGCTCCACGTCCTCGGTCATGAGCACCGGCTCCTGGTAGCGAGGCGACGAGACACCGGGCTGGCTCCCGTCCAGCGTGTAGTGGATGACCGCATCCGGAGCATTGGGCCGAGGCGTCAGCACCCAGTGGTGCTCCCCGGAAGAGAATTCGCGCTCGACGTTCGCTTCCGGGCCAAGAGGTTGCCACGGGTGAGCCACCCTCACCGGCGAGACGGTGCCCTGCTTACTCAATTCGAACTGGTCGCGAACTTCGCCCCGGGCATTCAGCATCGTGGCGCGCAACCGCTCTCCCTCGAAGTCGATCAACACCGAACCATGTTCGGCGTGAATGCTGCGCATGACCGGCATCGTTCCGAACCGGCCGACTCCGGCTCCACCATGTCCGGTAACGATGGCAACCGTCCCTTGATGCGGGATTCGGCCGCGACTCTTGCGGTATGCCCCGTCTCCATCCACTCGTCCGTCACCATCGTCAAGGATGACCCCTTCGGCGACGGTCGGCGTGGCGTAGGCCCCATCCAGCAACATGGATCGTTCATAGATGTGAGAGTGCCCTCCCAACACCAGGTCGACTCCGTGCTTCTCGAGAATCGGCATCAAGTGGGTTCGCATCTCGACGTGACGATTCTCCCAGTCGCTGTCATGGGTTCCTTTGGTGTAAGGGGGATGGTGAAAGAACGCAATCAGCCAGTCACTTTGAGACTCCGCGAGGTCTTTCTCCAACCACTGGGCCATCGAGCCCTTCGGCCTTCGGTCCACGTCGTAGCTGTTCAAGGAAACGAAGTGGATCTGGCCGAGATCGAAGGAGTAGTACGACTCGGTCCCGGAAGGCACCCCGCCCGCTTCTCCCTGAGCAGGAACCACGTAAGCATCGAAGTACGGACCGACCGCCTCTTTCCCATCGGCCGTGTGACCTTCGTGGTTGCCGAAGGTGGGCCAGCACACCGTGTGGCGCAGCAGTGGCTCGTACACATCGAAGAAGTGCCGCTGGAATTCCTCGTCGGTGCCATCGTTGTAGGCCATGTCACCGACGTGGAGATAGGCATCGATCGGCCGACCATCCTGCTCGACGAACTCCCGACGGGCCTCGAACACGGCTCGTTGTGCGGCGCTCCCGTTCCCGGAATCCCCCACCACCCAAAGCCGAAAGTCACGCGCCTCACCGGGCTTGGGCGAAGTGCGAAAGAAGTAGGACTCATCTCCTCCGGCCAGGACTCTCTCACCATCCAACACTTGGTAGAAGTAGCGAGTGTCCGGCTCGAGCCCCTCCAAGGTGACTTCGTACTGGAAGCAGTTGTCGGGAGCACTGTGCAGCGCTGGCTCGTCCGGACCGGCCAAGTCGAGATGAACCGCGAGGGCGCAACCTTCGATTCCGACCTCGTCGTCCCAATCCCCGAGCTGCTCGCCGAACTGGACCAGCGGATCGATCTCCCCCTGAGTTCGCCACACGATGGTGATGGAGGAGGGTGTCGCCTGCTGGAGGTAGGGCTGGCGGAGCAATTCGATCGGCTCCGTGGCTCCCGAGGCGAGAACCCAGACTCCGAGAACGGCCAGGGCCGGGACGCCGGCGCGCCATTGGCAGCATTGCATAGTTAGGTTTCCGATCTCTCCGGGGATCTCTGACGGCTCCCTTCGGTGCTTCCGAAAGGACCGGTGCTTCTCACAGAAACAGGGGACACGCCACCAAGGTTGGCGCCGCGCTGCGCCACTCAGAGAAGTGCGGAAATTCGATCACCCCCCGCCGCTGTCGAGGAGCCCCTTCTCTGCAGCATTCAGTTTCTACGTAAACCATTTTCAGAGAATGGCTTGGGATGGTCCCCACCCAATTCTGAGCGGGGTTCCACCATAGCAGCACGCAGTTTCAAATTCTCGGGAGGGGGGACCCTGGCCGAACAATCCCTCCTCGACTTGTTGGCGGCGAATCCACCGATCTTGGCGGGAGCTCGCAGCAGGGAGGAAACTCCCCCCGCCTGGTGTGGGGAGAATCCGTTCTCGTCGATCTGAATCCGATCTATTTGGAGACGAGGAAACCGGAACCTCCGCCCCTCCCCATCGTACTCAGGGAGTTCGCCGCGTTCCTCGTTTCGGGGGACTGTCGAACCCTGCCGCGGACTGACAGGTTTCTTACAATTCAGCGACCGAGATCTTTCGATTTCGCACAAGACAAAGCCTTACCAGCGCCGTAATTCCAATGTGCCTACCGGCCGCCCCGCGCTGGTGGATCAGAGAACGGACCTATTCAGGAGGACCATGATGAAGTTTTTCTTCGCTAGTGTCGTGATGGCAGTCACTGCCACGGCGGCCTTGGCGGGTGGCCAGGAATGCAAGTCCAAGGCCCAGCTCGCCAGCCAACAGTCGTGTAGCACGAAGGCTGCGGCCCAGTCTTGCAGCACCAAGGCCAGCGCCCAGTCCTGCAGCACCAAGGCTGCCGCCCAGTCGTGCAGCACCAAGGCCGCGGCCCAGTCCTGCGGCACCAAAGCCTCCGAGTCCTCCTGCAGCTCGAAGAAAGCCGAACTCGCGGCGTCCAGTGATTGCGGTGGCTGCCCGGTTGAAGCGGCCGGCAAGCTCACCAAGGCATTCTCCGAAGCAAGCACCAAGATGGCCGGCATGTGCGACCAGTCCAAAGCTGCCATGGCCAAGTCCATGTCCTCCTGCAACGACTGCCCCATCGGCAAGCGCATGGCTCCGACTCTCGCTTACCTCCAGCAAAGTGTCGGCAAGGTCCACGAGTTCAACACGGCCATGGCCGCGATGGACGTCGAAGTCGGCGACGAGATGAAGGAAATGCTCGACATGCGTGGCAAGGTCGTGGGCGCAATCCACGGCGTCCTCGCTTCCCACATGTCCTCCATGAGTGGCATGGCGCCGGAAGGCTGCAGCACGAAGGCTGCCGCTTCCGAGTGCAGCACGACCAAGGCCTCGGCCTCTGAGTGCAGCACCAAGGCTTCCGCGTCCAGCTGCAGCACGAAGGCTGCCGCTTCCGAATGCAGCACGACCAAGGCCTCGGCCTCCGAGTGCAGCACCAAGGCTTCCGCGTCCAGCTGCAGCACGAAGGCTGCCGCTTCTGAGTGCAGCACGACCAAGGCCTCGGCCTCCGAGTGCAGCACCAAGGCTGCCGCTTCTGAGTGCAGCACCAAGGCCACCGTGGCTTCGGCTCAGTCCTGCAGCACCAAGGCTGCTGCTTCCGAGTGCAGCACCAAGGCCACCGTCGCTTCGGCCCAGTCCTGCAGCACCAAGGCCGCCGCTTCCGAATGCAGCACCAAGGCTGCCGCTTCTGAGTGCAGCACGAAGGCCGCTCAGTCCTCCTGCTCCATCGCTGCCTCCAAGAAGGCCCAGTCCTGCTCCTCCGAGAAGGCCACGGTCGCGAAGTCCGGCTTCTGCACCCAGACCTTCGAGAAGGAAGCTGCCTCTCTGATCGCCATGGGTGGCGAGATGGCCACCTGCTGGAGCAAGGCTCCTTCCGAATACGCCTCTCTGTCCGACGACAGCCGCAAGGCCCTGGAAGCCTCCATGGGCGACATGATGGAGAAGAACCCGGCCATGCCGACCATCATGGCTGCCACCATGTACTACGCGGGTGCCCTGGAAAAGGCCGTCTCCATCGACAAGAAGCTGATGGCGATGATGTCGGAGAACGGTGACTGCTGCTCTACCTTCAAGGCCTCTTGCGATCTCCTCGCCAAGGCCGCCGAGGTTGCTGCTGGCATGACCAAGGCCATGCCGAGCCCGGATTCGGCTCCCGCCGTTTACTGATCCTCCTGCTTCGCGCTTCTCGACGGGCGGTGATCTTCGGATCACCGCCCGTTTTTTTGTGTCTGCGGAGGAACTCCTCGCTCCGAGGTCGTGAAAGTCAGGAATCCTTGCGGGAGTGTTTGACCGCCGCTCCCCCCACCCGATCGACATCCGTTGCCCTCCCGAGCAACCCGAGCAACCACGAAGATCCAACAACTCGACCGGATGCTCTTGTGGCCGTTTCCGGCCCGCGACGGTCCGGCGAAGTCATTCCTCGAGGGACCCGTGGAACCACCGCGGTCGGCTCTCACTCCCGCGGCAGAATCCACGCAGCCGGGGCCAGCGACCTTGGAATGGAGGCCAAGTCCACGGAGGAGTCGATCAATGGTCGAGGCTCGTGGTGATTCAACGAGCACTCGACGTTGGCCCGGACCTCGACGTCTCCAAGGCCCCGCTCTCGATAGCGCTGTGCCAAATGCAACGCGTACTGATGGATCATGTCCGGTCGATCGCTCATTTTGCTGACTTGCCGGGCCGTCAAGTCACCCCGGGGATCCACCAGCCAGACCTTTCCCGTTTCCTTGTGAGTGACGAGAAAGGTCGCCCGGGAGTGCTTGCTGCGCAGCTTCATGTGCCAGGAGAAGCAATGCCCTTCCTCAGTCCAATGGACGCTGCCCGGATACAAGAAGTGTCGCAACGGAACGAGAATCTGAACGGCCACGTAGACGATGATCGCGGCCGCCGTGAACCGCCGCATCGCCCCCGAAGTCGGGATCGGAACCCGGAACGTTGGCAGCCGACTCCACCATCGCCGCGGCCAGCCCGGCTCGAAGAAGATCGTGGTCGCGGCCAGCGCGAGCCAAGGAAAGATCCCAATGCCGAAGATCGAAGCATTGGTGAGATGAAAGAACACCAGAAACCCAAACGTAATCTTGCGTGAGCGCCGCCACAGCAACAACGGCCACGCCAACAGATCCAGCATCAGCCCCCCGTAGCTGAACACCCAGGGAGTCACCCCGCTTCCCAGGACCGGACCAATCCACGGGAGATCCTCGCGCTTGGCCAGCCACATTTTGAGCGGCTGCGCTTGAAGCCAGTCGGCATTCATCTTGGCGATGCCCGCAAAGAAGTACACCAGTCCAAGCTGAGTGCGCAGCAGCCAGATCGACCACCGCGGAACGGCCTGGTGTCCCACGCGGCCAAGAGCCAACGCTCGATTCGCGGGAATCCAGCACAGCAAAAAAGCGAACAGGATCACCAAATAGAAGTGATTCAGGTAGCGGGCCTTCTCGATGAGAAACAGGTGCGAGAAGCCCAGGAAGAACAGAATGGCGCTCCCGCGGTACCACAGGCCCAAGGCCAAGAACGTGGCCACGAGCGCGAGCACGACCAACTCGATCGACATCCAAGGCTCCGGGAGAGCCGGAACCCACCCAAAGCCGAAGAATTTGAAGTGGAAGCGACCAGACTGCCAGTGCTTCCCGATCCATCCATCGGCCAGCAGGCGCAGCATGTCCCAGGCGAGGATCGCGCCGAAAGAAACGCGAAAGAACACCAGGGACCACGGGGCAACAGGATCGAAAAGAAACGCGGCGCGCCCGCGACTGGTCACCGAGGAAGGTCTCCCGGCACCTCCTGCTGTCCCTCGTCCTTTGCCTGGTGCTCCACGACCGCGAGCTGCATGGTGTTCTCGATCTGCCGCAGCTGACCAAATCGGTCGAAGACGAACAGGACCATTGCGCCCTCGGCCCGCTCCTCGTGACCCGGCCACCACTGCTGATAGCTGACCACCATCGAGTCTGAGGAGACGCGGATTCCCTCGAAGCGAAGCGACCCCGCTTCCGGGGGAAGTCGGAGCAGGGGATCATTGGATTGGAGCAGGCGTTCGGTGAACGATTGAATCTCGACATCCCCGTACTCCCCGGGGCCGAGAATTCCGAACAGCGAGACCCCGCGAATGTCTGCCACCCGCCGAACCGGATGAGCACCCTCCCCCTGAGAGGGCTCGATCCGATAGTCCCGCAACACGTAGCTTTCCGGATCGCCGGCCGCGTTCCCCAGAGTTGAGGAGGTGACGATGATCACGTCGTCATCATCATCGTCATCGCAACGGTCGTCATCGTCGTCGTCGTCGTCATCCGAGATGCCGACGTCATCATCGTCATCGCAGTTGTTGCGATAGGAACAACCGCCGCCCAAGACGACGGTCAAACCACCCAACAGTAGCGACCCCAGGATCAAGCGCGTCAGTCCGCGCTGAGCGACCAGTTCAAACACAAACAACCTCTCGTGAGTTCCTTCTTTCGGAAAGCCGAGAATAGCAGTTCGTGGTCGAGGCAACAGGTCATCGTCCAAGCCGCCCACTCACACAACGTGGAGCGGTTGTCGCTCGCCAATTCTCGAATGTCGAATCGACCGATGGGGACGCAACTCGAAGCCGCACTCTGGGAAGGTCGGAACCCGACTACTTCTTCTTGCCAAGCCGAATCTGCACCGTCTTGAGAATCTTGGCCAAGCCTTGTTCCACCACCCGCGTGTCCGGATGTCGAAGGATCAAGTACCCCTCTCCTTCGTAGCTACTGGCCTGAGGTTGTCCTTCTCGGGGGACCTTGGCCTCGACAATGACATCACCGAGTTCCCGACGAACTTCTTCCAAACCGACGATCTCCTGGACCGGTCCTTTTCCTTGACCGCGGAGGAACACCGAACCACAGGCGTAACTTCGCTGAGGAACGTCGAACGAGTCGTCGATCATCAGCTTGGCCCACGCCCGGTAGAAGTCGATGTCGTGGGCGTAGGAGATCAAAGTGGTGAACTGAGCTCCGGGCGGTCGCGCACCGACTTCAGAAATCGCGACACTTCCGTCGGGTCGCAGGAACCACTCCATGTGGCTCAGACCGGTCTCCATGCCGAGTACATCCAGGGCACGGAAGCCCGCGTTCTGAATCGCCTGATATTCGGGCCGGTCGAGTTCCCTCGGCAACACCACGCACCATTGAATCCAAGGGGATTCCATCACTTCCAGCGGCGTCGGGTAGTAGCGTGACACTGAGTACCACACAGGGCGTCCGCCGATGCACACCGAGTCGAAAGAGTGCTCTTCTCCGGTCATGAACTCTTCCAGCAACAACGGGCTCTTGCTACTGGGCGGGCAGCGTTTCAAGTACTGCTTCATCTGGTCGACGTCATCGAGCCGGAAGGTGTCCTTGGCGGCCGCTCCCGCGGGGGGCTTCACGACAACCGGGAACCCCACGTCTTCCAAGAATGCATGGACCGCCTCACTGCTGGTGACCGAGCGATGTCGAGCGCAGGGAATGTCCGCATTCTGAAGAATGGACTTCATGCGCCCCTTGTCGCGGAAGTTCGCGGCAACCTCTTCTCCCAGCCCAGGAATCTGGAACCGGTCCCGCACGACCCCGAGCGGCACCTGCAGCTGTTCCAAGGTGCCCAGGAGTCGGTCCACGGCCCCCAGGTCTCGAGCGATCTCGCGCACCCCGTTGGCAATCTGCTGGGGGTCCAGGCCATCTTTGACCTGACTGTAGGACGCGAGCTTCCGCCGCAACGCAACCGGAAGCTTCTGGGGTGGCTCCTGGCTGATCACCCCGAGCCGAACGTTCGGCGTGTCGGCGGCCGCTTTCACGAAGCGCATGGTGGCTTCCATGAAGAAGGGAGCAACGAAGACCACTCGAGGCGCGTGGGCATGGACCATGAGAGTTGCCTTTTCCGGCCGGATCGATCCTGGTCATCGCTCCGTGTCGAGCGATCGCGCTGCTAGCATAACTCCCCTGCCGAGGCGGAAAAGATCCGGTCTGCGCGGACTCTTCCGGGCAGTCACCCTCGGGGAGGGCCGGTCCTCCTGACGGCAGCTCGGGGAACGGGTACCATCGCTCTCGGGTTCGGACTTCTCCGAACCAGGCTGGCGGGGAAAGGAACTCTTCTGATGCACGTTCTCTTCATCGAACCGTCGTTCCCGTACAACCAGAGAAAGTTCGTGCACGGTCTGCGACAGATTGGTGCGCGAATCACCGGAATCGGGGAGGCTCCCCGGGAGCAACTCACCTCCGATCTTCGGGAAGCTCTGTACGGATACGAACAGGTCCCCTCGGTCACCCACAAAGGTTCCTTGTACGAGACCGTTCGCCGCATTCAGGAGCGGGAGTGGGTGGATCGCCTGGAAGCCACGGTGGAAGCTCACATTCTCCCGGCGGCCGAAGTTCGTGAGAGCTGCTCGATTCCAGGAACTTCCACGAAGACCGCGTTCCTTTGCCGCGACAAACCGGCGATGAAAGAAGTGCTGCGCGACGCCGGGGTCCCGTGCGCTCGCTCGACCGGCGCGACCTCGGCCGAGCAGGTGCGCGAGTTCGCCAAAGAAGTGGATTTCCCGATCATCCTGAAACCGCGCGATGCCGCGGGCGCCTCGGGCACCATTCGCGCCGGCGATGCCGACGAATTGGAACACGCGATTCGCACCTCGGGAGTCGACCGCGGCCTCCCGGTTGCCGTCGAAGAGTTCGTGGAAGGTCACGAAGGCTTCTACGACACCCTTTGCATCAACGGCAACATCGTCCACGACTTCGCCTGCCATTACTTCCCCAACGTGTTGGAGGCGATGCGTGAACGCTGGATCTCTCCCCAGATCATCACCACCAATCGGTTGAGTGACGAAACCTACAACGAAGTCAAGGAGATGGGTCGGCGGGTCATTGAAGTCTTGGGCATTGAAACTTCCGCGACCCACATGGAGTGGTTCTTTGGCCCCAAGGGCTTGAAGTTCTCCGAGATTGGCTGCCGACCCCCGGGAATCGGCGCCTGGGATCTGTACTGCGAAGCGAACGAGTTCGACCTCTACAAGGATTGGGCGAGTGCCGTCTGTCACGGCGAAGTCATCCAGTCTCTCTCCCGGCGCTACTGCACCGGCATCATCAACCTACGTCCGGAACGGGACGGCACCATCTCTCACTACGAACGCTGGGAAGAATTCCAGCAGCAGTTCCCGGACAACATCATCGACTACCACTTCCCGCCACCGGGGAGCCAAACCCAAGGCGTCGAAGCCGGCTACATGGCGAACGCCTGGATTCGACTGCGTGATCCCAACTACGACCGCCTGCGCGAGCTGATGAACATGGTCGGAGAGAAGGTGCGCGTCCGGGTTCGCTAACGAGTCGCCGAATCTCGCGATCCCCCGAAATCGGCTCTCCTTTGAACCGCTCGATTTGAGACACGAAGCGGCTCCGCCTCACTCCAGGGTGACGACGTCGATGGCCCAGCAGCGGTCCATGCTGTTGAAGACGCCGCTGATCACCGCGACGCTGCCGCCGGGCGCCATGGGCATGTCCACGAACACGGGCTGCGGGGGATCGATGGCCGGCAAGGGAGCCATCCAAAGCGGCGTGAAGCCGCCGGCGCCCAGCATCCAGGCGCCCCAGGTTCCGTTGAGCTTGGTGCCAATGGTGAAGCCCATTTGGAGCTCGGCACCGTCATAGGCCAAAGCGACGGTGCTGGTACAAGTCGCGTCCCCGCCGCGGAGGCGCAAAGCGATCGGACTCCCGAAGTCCACGTCGGTGAAATCCCCGTCGAAGACGCTCATTGCGTTGGACAGCCCCGAAGAAGGAACCCGATAGATGGCGCTCCAGTGGTTGCTGTCTCCGGAATCGGTTCCGACGTAATAGGTCACTCCGGCGGACAGCTTGATGGGCGGAACATCCGCCGAAGCCCAGTTGACGGTGAAGGGCTCTCCCAGGCGAATCGGTCCTCCGGTCAGTGGGTTGTCGATGTCCGGAATCCCGGAAGCATTGGGGTAGATGCTTACCTGGAAGGTTTCCGGAGTCCCATCGATGTACCAACCATCCAGGTCGATTCCGCAGATCATCACGTCTTGGGCGAAGACAATCGGCTGGTAGATCTCAATGCGCTCCGCACCCGGCCGTCCCACCGTGCCGCCGGAGTTGGTGGCCGTGGCATCTCCCGAGTCGAAGACGAAGTCGCCACAAGTTGGGCTTCCTTCGAAATCGGACGAATCCGATCTCGCGGGAGCTGTGGGACCAACGTCCGTCCGCACCAGCGTGGTCGTGGCCCGGTCGTCGGGCACTTGCAGAGAACCGTGGGGAGCCAGCTGGCTCACCGCGAGGAGGCTTGTCAGGAAGAACGATGCAATCATGGCGACACTCCGGGATTCCAGAATCAGGAGGGTTTGCGCCCCGAATCGGCGGGGCGCACCTCCATCCGGAAACCCAAGAGGGTGTCGCAGAAAAAGCGGGAAAAAGTCGTTCAGCGCATCGAAGGAACGTCCGCGGGGAACTCCGGTCGCGGCGGTGGCGGAATCGGCTCTTCCCGGATTCGCTCGAGCAAGTGCTCGACGCCCGTCATGAGTTGCGCGTCATGTCCCCGCGCCATCTCTGCGGGAGTCAGATCGACCACGATGTCCGGGGTGACCCCTTCGTTCTCGACCACCCAGTCGCCCGAGTCGGTGTAGATCCGGTAGTCGGGCGCCGTGAGTCCCCCGCCATCGATCAGTTCGAGGAACATCGACACACCCACCAGGCCGCCCCAGGTCCGGGTGCCGATGACCGGCCCCATCTTTCGCTGCTGAAACTCCATCGGAAGCATGTCGCCCCCGGAGCCCGCCTGGCGATTCGTCAGGCAAACCATGTGGGCGCGAGTCACGACAAAGGGTGTCGTCTGTTCGGCGGAATAGCGCCGCGTCCACCACGCCAGCAGCTCACGATCCAAACGCGCCAGGAAGATCTCCGGATCGAGCCCCCCGCCGTTGAAGCGGCCGTCGATGATCAGCCCGTCCTTCTGGATCTGAGAGTAGAAGTACTGGGGGAACTCGCGCATCGAAGACAGATAGGTGTCCGGCAAGTGCATGTAGCCGATCCGCCCGTTGGAGGCTTCGTTCACGACCCGCCGGTTGTGTTCGACCCAGTCGCGATAACGCAAGGTCGATTCGCTACGGGCCGGGACCACAACCACTTCCCGCTCGTTCCCATCGCGCTCGGGTCGATCGTGGAAGACCAACGTGGTCTGCTTGCCGGCCATGCCCTGGAACGCGGCGAACAAGTTCTGATCCGCCCTCACTTCTTGGCCGTTGACCGCGAGGAGATAGTGCCCCTCCTGGAGGTTCAGGCCAGGACGCGTCAACGGCGGGTACACCTCTTGGGTCCAGTCTGCTTCGCGGAGGATCTTGCGCAGTCGGTAGCGCCCCGCATCGACCTCCAAATCCGCCCCCAAAAGTCCGACATTCACTCGGTCTGCTCGGCGTTTGCGATCTCCCCCGAACACGTAGGTGTGGGAGGTGTTGAGCTCACCGATCATTTCGCCGATCAGGTAGTGCAAGTCTTGGCGACAGGACACCCGCGGTAGGAAGTCTTCCCCGTACTTGCGGCGCATGTCCTCCCAATCGATGCCGTGCATGTTGGGCTCGTAGAAGAAATCCCGTTCCATGCGCCACGCTGCCGCGAAGATCTGATTCCATTCCTGACGCGGTTCGTACCACATGCGGAGGCCGGACAAACTCAAGCTGCTGCCCTTGGAGTCCCGTGCCGAGGACGCCAAAATCCCGACACTGCCTCCCTTCCGGTACACCAGGTGATCCCCGGAGCCCGACAAGCGATAGCTGTCAATCCCGGCGATCACGGCTTTGACCTTGCGGGACTTGAAAGAGAACGCCTTCAAGTCGCGTGCACCAAGGGCTCGGTACTCGAAGCGGTTGAAGTCCCCCTCCTCCGCGTTCAGAAAGAACACTGCGTCCTTTGTCACCGCCAGCTCGCGGTAGTTGCCGCGGGGCACTGGAAGCGCCTCAATGCGTTGCCCCAACCCCTCGAAGTCGATGCGCAGCTTTTGTGACTCCTCGGCTTCTTCCTTCGAGTCCTTCTTCTCCCCGGGCTCCTCAGCGCTTGCTTCTTCGTCGCTTCTCAGTGGCAGGAGCGCCTGGCCGTCTGCGGTCAGTGTTACCGCATAAATGCCGGCCACCTTCTTGAAGACCATCTCCCAGTCGAAGTCGCACAGGGTGGGATCGAAACGACGGTTGGACAAGAACAACAAGTGCTTGCCGTCGGGAGTGAACACTGGCCCGAAATCATTGAAGTTGTCCCCACTCACGCGGTGGCTCGATTGTTCCTCCAGGGCGTACACGTAGACCCGGGAAACCAGGTCCTTCTCCATCTTCGAGTAGGTGAGAAAGCGGCTGTCGGGGGACCATTGGTAATCGAAGATCGGTTTGTGATCGATCCCGACGTCCACCGGCTCGGTGTCGGAACGATCGACCTCGGTCACCTTCCCGGAAGCCACGTCCACGAAGAAGAACCGCAGCGTTTGATCTGCAAAGGCAATCTTCTTCCCGTCCGGGGACCAACGCAGAGTGTGGCGGTAGCCATCTTTGAAATCGGTGATCTGGCGCGCTTCCTGTCCGAGTGGGTCCGTGACGAAAACGTTGAACTCACCGTCCTGATCCGACAGATAGGCGATCTGATCCCCCTGGGGAGACCACACCGCGTCCTTCTCGTGACTGCCCGACGAAGCGGTCAGGTTCCGCGTGGAGCCATGCTCCTTGGGAACCGTGAACACTTCGCCTCTCGCGACGACCAAGGCGCGCTTTCCGGAAGGCGACACGTCAACCTCGTGCACATCTCCGGAAACGTCTTTGAAATGAGGCCGCGCCTCTTCCGCATCAGTCAGGATGGAAACCGACACAGGACGAGTCTCGCCCGAAGCGACGTCCAGGACCCAAACTTCGCCGCCGTGCTCGTACACAATGCGTCCTTGGTCCGCCTGACTCGGGCGGCGTACGTCGTAACGACGGTGGTCCGTGAGCTGGCGGAGTTCGCCATTCTCCGGGTTCATCGCGAACAGGTTCAGGGTCCGGGTGCGATCGGAAGCAAAGCAGATCTCGCTCCCCATCCACATCGGCGTTCGATCGGTACCGCTGAACTCGGTCAGCTTGCGGTCTTGCTGGGTGGCGAAGTCGAACAAGTAGACATCCTGAGCAAGCCCCCCCTGGTAGCGCTTCCAGGTCCTCGACTCTCGGGCCACTCGGTTGTAGGCAATGCGCTGCCCATCCGGCGAGAAGCTCCCGAAAGCCGCTTCGTGGAGCATCAGCTCTTCCAAGTTGGTGCCGTCGGGATTGATCAGGAACAAACGATCGAAACGGCTGTAGCTGCGACGAGAGGAGCGAAACAGGATTCGGTTGCCGTCCGGGTGCCACCCAACCACGGTGTCAGTTCCCGGGTGGTAAGTCACCCGGTGAATCTCACCGCCATGGGGGTTCATCACGTACACGTCATTGTTGCCGTCGTACTCCGCAGTGAAGGCAATCTTGGTTCCATCGGGCGAGAACTTGGGAAAGCGTTCCGCCCCGTCATGAAAGGTCAAACGGGTCGCGTTTCCCCCATCGACCGGCGCCTTCCACAGGTCCTCTCCGTGGACGAACACCACCGTGTCTCCGTGAAGATCCGGAAAGCGAAGAAGCGGCTTCGCCGAATCCTCGACGACAAGTGCGCCAGTCAGCACCGATCCAGCCAACCACGTGGTCAAAAACAGTCCCATGTCCTTCTCCTCGATTCCCGGAGATCGTGCGCCCTCATCCGGGCCCCGAGGAGTCACAGGAATCAGCGACGATCGTCTCTCGGGCCGTTCCGCGAAGGCTTTGGTGCGGCCGGCCGACTTTCCCATGGGCCGGGCGAAGCGTGGAAGCCCGGCTCGATCGAGACCATACGTGTCCCGGAAGAAACAACAAGATCACGTCGCTCGCTCGCGGGTCCTCTCATGTGGAGTTGGGTGGCAACGGCACTACTGGCCCAGTCCAAGCACGCAAGCCCGTGAAAGAATCACAGCTCTTTGCCCTCCACGGCACCCACCTCCACGGCTTGGGAATTCCGGGTCCCGGGAAACAGTTGGTGGAGCATCGAAAGGTTTCGCTCCCGAACATTCCCCCGCCACTTGTGACGAATCGACCGGCTTGGCGGTGAACCAAGGCGACGGCCGGGGCGAATCCATCGCGATCCGTCGTCCGTGGCCTTTTTCAACGCCTTCCTCCCACCGATGCGATCCATAATCCCGGTTCCTGTTTCGTTCCTGATCGGAGAGCAACCATGCACTGGAGGACACCCTTGGTCCGCCCCGCCGTTTGGCTCCTCGCCATCGCGAGTCCGTGGACCTTCCTCGCTTGCCAATCGACGGATCCATCAGGAAAGGCGCCAACGATGACATTGCTCGCCGAGGACCCCCATTCCTACTCGCAACCTCAAGAGGCGTGGATCCGCCACCTGTCCCTGGACTTGAACGTCGACTTCGAGCAGCGGCAGCTGGTCGGAAGTGCGCGGCTCGATCTGGAAACGACTCCCGGTGCGAGCTCGCTGCACCTCGACACTCGCGACCTGACCATCCGCGCGGTGCGTGGTCCGGAAGGAGAAGCACTCCCGTTCAAGATGGGCACAGCCGACCCCCATCTCGGCAGCGAACTGAAGATTTCGTTGCCTCCCCACGTCACCAGCGTCACCGTCGACTACACCACCGCTCCCGAGGCCGGCGCGCTGCAGTGGCTCGAGCCCAGTCAAACGGCCGGCGGCAAGCATCCGTTCCTCTTCACCCAGTCGCAGGCAATCCTCGCACGCACTTGGGTTCCTTGCCAGGACACCCCTGCCGTGCGCTTCACCTACGACGCCACGGTTCGAGTGCCCCCCGCCTTGATGGCCTTGATGAGCGCAGAGAATCCCACCGAACGGTCCGCTTCCGGCGAGTACACCTTCCGCATGGATCAGCCGATCCCTTCCTATTTGCTGGCCTTGGCGGTCGGCGAAGTGGAGTTCCGCGCGCTGGGTCCTCGCAGCGGCGTCTACGCCGAACCCGAAGTGGTCGACAAAGCAGCCTGGGAGTTCGCCGACACCGAGTCGATGATCGCCGCCGCCGAGGAGCTGTATGGCCCCTATCGCTGGGATCGTTACGACGTGATTGTGTTGCCGCCCAGCTTCCCCTTCGGCGGAATGGAGAATCCCCGGCTGACCTTCGCCACACCGACGATTCTTGCCGGAGATCGCTCCTTGATGGCCTTGATCGCCCACGAACTGGCCCACTCTTGGTCGGGCAATCTGGTCACCAACGCGACCTGGAACGACTTCTGGCTGAACGAAGGATTCACGGTGTACTTCGAGCACCGCATCATGGAAGCCCTTTACGGGCGGGACTACGACGAGATGCTGGCATTGCTGGGGCAGCAAAGCCTGCGCAAAGAGATCGAAGACCTGCCGACTCGCGACACTTGGCTGCACCTCGACTTGGCAGGGCGTGACCCGGACGACGGCATGACCGATGTCGCGTACGAGAAAGGCTACTTCTTCCTCCGCATGCTCGAAGAGACTCTGGGTCGCGAAGCGTGGGATGAGTTTCTCCGCGCCTACTTCGACGACTATGCGTTCCAGAGCATGACGACGGAGAGATTCCTGGGCGTTCTCTCGGATCGAATTCTGGCCCCCCACCCCGAGCTGGCCGCCTCCCTCAACATCGAAGAGTGGGTCCACGGACCGGGCCTCCCGGCGAATTGCCCACAAGTCCACTCCACGGCCCTGCGCGACGTCTCCCAGGAAGCAGAGGAATTCCTGGCGGGGAAAAATCCCCAGGAGATTCCGACCAAAGATTGGTCGACCCACCACTGGCTGCACTTTCTACGGAGCTTCGAACACCCGTTGTCGGCAGAGCAGATGGCCCAGCTCGATGCCGCCTACAAGTTCACGAGCACGGGAAACTCCGAGATTCTTCACGACTGGTGCTTGCACGCGATCGCCAGTCAATACGAGCCAGCCTACGGGGCGCTGCGCGACTTCCTGGTCCGCCAGGGTCGCCGGAAATTCTTGAAGCCGCTCTACAAGAAGCTGGCAGAGACTCCAGAAGGGCTTCAACGCGCCAAAGCGATCTACGAAGAAGCGCGGGACGGCTACCACCCGGTCTCGCAACTCACCATTGACGAAATCGTTGGATATTCCGCGGAACAGGGCTCGTAGCGCGGCTCGGCTGATGCTTCCCGCGATTCGAGTCGGTGAGGAACGGTTGCTTCCCAAAAACGGTTGAGCGCAGAACTTCCCCTCGAGCGGTCGTTGTTTCGCAGTCTTTTGGATCCGGATTTCCAGTCAGGACGAGCCGATCGCTTGTCCTCGTTGATGGGTTGGCCTGGAACACGGAGCGAGAGTGGCGACGCCAGTCTCGGAATGGGACAATCGCGTTCCATGAGTGCTTTCCTCCCACGGTTGCTTGTTGGATTTCTGTCTTTCTCGGCCGCGGCCTCCGCGCAAAGCGTGATTGACCCAATCTTGCGTGAGCAGATGGAACAGGGGTCCCAAGAAGCGCTCCACGAGTGCTACTTGGTTCATCAAGACCAGCTCCAGGCTTCCGATCTCGAGCCCCTCGTGCGGAGGGTTCCCCGCGCGGACCGACACCGCATCGTCGCCGATGCCCTGAAAGCTCACTGTCAACGCTCGCTGGAAGAGGCGCGGCAGGTCTTGCGACAAGCGGAACAGTTCGGCCGAGCCAGGTTGCACGACGAGCTGTGGATGGGAAACGCGTTGATCTTTGCGGCCCAGCCAGCGGTGCTCGAGGAACTCGCTCTCATTCCGGGCACCGATCGGATCCGACCCGTCCAGGAAATCTCCTGGCAAGCGAATCAGGACGTTGCCGCGACTCCCTCATCGACCTCGGTGGCCAGCGTTCCCTTCTACGACGATTTCGAATCCGGCTCTCTGGGTCCCTGGTGGGACATCGAGACCACCGGGGACGGCTACGTCGAAGTTCGCTCCGACGCTTTCCCTGAAGGCGACTTCCACGTGGTCTTGGCAAGCTCGGTGGACGGCAGCACCTCGACCGCCAGCATGACCCTTCGTTTGGATCTCGCGGGCCACACGGACGTGGGCTTGCGATTCCTCCACAAGGAATTCCAAGACGAGTACGACGTCTTCGAAGGGGTCCAGATCAGCGAAGACGGCGTCCTCTACTTCTCGATCGAAAACCTCGACGTCGAGTTCATCGACTACCGAAGTGTGACCATCGACCTGGCAGCGGCCGCCGCCAACCAAGGACTGACTCTCACCGAAACGTTCCACGTCCGCTTCCTTTGGGACGACAACTTCGACGTTCCCTCCGACGGCTACGCGTTCGACAACATCGAGATTGGACCGGGGGTCGCTTCAGAACTTGCACCGGTTGCCACGGCTCACGTTCATGCGCTCCAGGCGCCGCGGCTCTGGGAACTCGGTTATCGAGGGAACGGCGTGCTCATCGCCAATATCGATGCGGGAGTCGAAATCGACCACCCGGATCTGGCCGAGCGCACCTGGGTCAACCCGGGCGAGATTCCTGGCAATCTGATCGACGATGACGGCAACGGAATGATCGACGACATCGTTGGATGGGACTTTCTTTTCAACGACAACGACCCCGATCCACAGGGGCAAACTCATGGCACCCGGACGGCCGGGCTCATGGTTGGGGACGGCGCTTCTGGGGTCATCACGGGAGTCGCTCCCGGGGCCACGATGGCGGTCTGCCGCACTCTGTTCGAAACCAACTACTGGTCTGCGCAGCAGTACTGCTTGGATATCGGAGTGGACGTCATCTCGGCAAGCGTCAGCTTCAAGTGGCCCGAACGCCCCGATTACCACATGCACCGCCAGCTTTGCGAAATGGAACTGGTGGCGGGGATCATTCATGCCAACTCGACGGGAAACGAGGGACAAGATTCCTCCTTCCCCGTGCCATTCAACATCCCGGCGCCGGCCAACTGCCCTCCTCCCTGGACCTATCCCGGCAACCCGGACGGAGGCCGCACGTCGATCCTTGCTTGTGGCGCCCTCCTCTTCGACCAAGACTCTCTCTACCTGGAGGGAGGCCAAGGACCCGCGGCTTGGGACGACTTGGCGCTCTACGACGCGACCTACCCCAACCTTCAGAATCCGTCCTTCTGGGACTACCCCTACGGTGGCTTTCAAGGCACGGACCCAGGAATCGTGAAACCCGACCTGGTCACCTACACCCAGCTTTCCGGACTCACCACGACTTCCAACGGGGCCAGCTACGACGTTATGGACGGGACTTCTGCCGCGACGCCGCAACTCGGCGGCGCCTTGGCTCTCCTTCTCGACGTGCAGCCGGCGGCGCTCCCGCGGCACTTGGCCGCCGCGGTGCAATTGACCGCAGAAGATCGGGGAGCCCCGGGGAAGGACAACTCCTACGGAGCCGGCAAGCTTCAAGTCTTCGATGCCGCCCGCCGCCTCGTCCTTCTCGCCTCCCTCGACAACATTCATCCAGACCTCGGCAGCACCGTGACCTTCGACGTGCACGGGGAGCCGATGACCACCAGCATTTCTTACCTGTCGACCGGGCTGTTCGCTGACCCGCGATTCAACCTGGTTCCGCCTCTGATCCGATTCTGGATCCATCCCCTGGATGAGAACGGTCACCACTCCTTCTCCGTGCCGATGCCGGTCAACCCGGTCTTCTCCGGGCTCTCCCTCCACTTCCAGTTCATTGCCTCGATCCAGAACATCGAGGACTGGGGACCGGGACTGCTGGTCTCGGTGCCAGAAACGCTGACCATCGGCGAATGATGGCAGCGCGTGGCGCCCGACGGGTGCATTCGTGGCGACCCAGACAACCCTTGCGAGTCGACCTCTCCAAGCTCACTCGTGGAAGACCGATCCTGGCGCGCCCCATCTCGCCATCCCTTGTGCGAACGGACGCAGAGCGGACCAAAGCGGAGCCGGAGAACCAAAGGGCGTTCCGGACGAGGTGACAGAAAAAAGCCTTCCGCCGTGGGGTGTCCCCCAGCGGCGGAAGGCGGATCATCGATCTCGGGTGATTCTTTGTTCCCGTCTTCGAACGACCCTCATGAGGCGGAGCCGTCGGGAACCACAGTTCGGCTCAGCGGTGGCCGCTGCCGTGATGCTCTTTGATGTGCTTCATGTCGTCTTCGGAGAAATAGGATTCGCTGAACTTCATGGTCAGTTCGCGAATGCGAGTTACGTGAGCGACCTCGGTCGACTGCTTGCACTTCATGGCAGCCACGATGATGCCGTGAATCATGGAAAGCTGATCCCGATAGAGCTTGGCACCCGATTCATCCTTCGGCGGCTTGATGCGCTGAGCCAACCAATAGTCCAAGCACTGCTGCTGGATTTTCTTGGCGTGCTCTTCCTTGTTCACGACCCAGCGGACGAGCTGGTTGTGATTCGGCTCTTCCGAGGCCGAAATCTCGGCGATCATCTTCATGCTCTTTTCGAGGGTGGTCGCGTCCTCGAGAAGCATGGTGACTCGAGTTTGGTCACCGTAGATGCCGCACGGAATCTGGCAGTGCCACATCGCCGCTGTCGCGGGAGCCGGGACCGCCGCTCCCCACGTCGCCATTCCTGTCACCGCCACCGCGGCCAAGACACAAGTACGCACGATCATCGATTTCACTTTCTTCCAGCGGTGACGGGCCCGCTCGAGCGCGTCGCCAAACTCCTCGAGTCCCGCTCGCAGATCGCGACCGGACCCGGGGTTCTACCGGCAATGAATCCCCAATTCACGAGTCGCCCGGAACTTCGCCGGGGATTCGAGGCGCCAAGGATTGGCAGCAGGAAGACCTTCCGGCACAGAAATCGAGACGATGATTCTCGACCCACGGTCGGAGCACCGGGAACCGTTCGGGAACCAGGTTCACCGCGCAAGTTCCCGCGGGCCCATGCCGGCGATTCTCGTGTCCGGCACTCCTCTCTGAGGCGAACTCAGGGGGACGGTGTCACCGGAAGGCGGTCATCCTTGGAGGGAGGCTCCCCCAGGCGCGCTGGCGGAAAGTGCATCGCAAGTCCCTGGCTCAACGCCAATCCGTGGGACACCAACGCATCTTGGAAACCGGACTGGACGTACAGGGTGAAACCGTCCATCAACGGGTCGTCCGGCAACCACATGTTGAGCACGTGATCCTGTCCCGGAATCGCCGGGTCGACGACCACGTAGAAGGGGTTCACCAACACCGTGTTCCCGTCCCCCGGCTCTCCTCCGAAGAAATAGAACACCCGGTTGTTGTTCACTTCCGTCGTGGTCAAGTCGTAGAAGATTCCGCGCTGGGGAAACTTGGTGCTCGATGGGCGCAACGCGGGATAGTCGCGATTCTCGGTCGGTTTTCCTACCCCGTACGGAACCGCCGACTGGCCGGTCAGCTCCCACACCAAGAAGTTGTACCAGGTTTGAGCCATCAGCTCGTCTCCGGCGTCGTTGGTGTGGACCAGATCTTCGTCGTAAAACTCGGGGAAGTAGCACCAGTGCAGATCGTGCTGAGCCGGGCCCGGCTTGATGTAGTCCTTGCCCTTTCGCCCCGCCTCCTTCATCAAACGACCCACAGTGCAGTTCTCGTTCCAGACCACCTCCGCACTCCCCACCTTGAAGCGGTGAGCGCTGAAGTAGACCATGATCGCTCCATTGTCATGAAGACTGTCAGCGATGACCTCTAAGTGGTCTACAAAGCGAAGATAGTCCGGGTCTTGGGCAGAAGGCTCTTCGATGGGAAAGTTCCGGTTGTTCGTGAACAACCCGAGCACGATCATCGGATGGCTGACTTCTTCGTAAATCTGCTGAAGCCGGTCGTATCCACGCAGTCCGGGCTCGGTCCACTGCCAGGCTTCCGCCCCCCCAATGAACTCGTTGCGCACCTGGAAGCGAACGTTGGGGAGAATCGGTCGCTGCTCGAGCAACTCGGCGAGCGTGTCGTCATAACCACGGCTCTCACTGTGGCCGACGATGACCAGCTCGATCACCTCGGAGTCGGGGAGTTCCAAGCGCGGCGGAGCCGAAGTGTTCTCGAACGGTAGCGGCGTTCCCGGCACCAACCGATCACAGTTCAACGGCAGATCCGCTTCGGGGCACGCCTGAGCAAACAAGCTCGGCGCCACCAATGCCATCCACGCGGTGCAAAGAGCACCACGCCATCGCGTGTTGTTCATCATGGGTGACCACCCTGGTCCGTAAGACGTGCTTCCGATCCCTGCCCAGAGAGGGGCTCAGCCGTCCGCAAGGTTGCGGTTGACGGCGAAGAGGATACCGATGCTCGAGGTGCGGGAAAGCCGTACAGAACCCGGAATTGGCCGCCCCAAACGTTCGGATTCCGATCCCTGGCTCGACTGGCAATGACCGACGGGGGGAATCTCGCTCTGCAGCCGCTCCCTCACCGGGAGGAGGTCACGGAACCCGAAGAACCACCTTCCCCTGAACCTGGCGGTCCGTCAGGATCGCGAACGCCTCGGCGAAGTCTTCCATGATCAAGGTTTGCTGCACCGGAATGCGCAGCCTTCCCGCACTGGCCGCATGGAACAGCTCTTTCTGGACGTCTCGGACCTGCTCCAAACGAGTTTGCCGGTAGGTGCTCCAGTTGAGCCCCTGGATGGTCAGATTCTTGAGCAACGCATAGTTCGCGCGAAACGAGGGAATCTCACCGCTGGTGAAACCGACGACCACCAAACGCCCCTCGAAGTTCATAGCACGGAGAGCCGCGCCAAACGCTTCCCCGCCGACCGTGTCGATGACCACGTCCACCCCTTGTTGGAGCGCCGCCTTCACTTGCTCCCGGAGAGACTCGCGGAGATCCGGAGCCGACAAGTTCACCACGTGGTGCGCCCCGTTGGCCCGAGCAATGGGAGACTTGGCCTCGGTGGTCACGCCCGCCACCACCGTCGCGCCGTTGTTTCGCGCCAGCTGCACCGCGGCAATGCCCACGCTGGAGGTCGCCCCCAACACGAGAACCGACTCTTCGGGCCGCAACTGGGCGCGCTGGAACAGGGCGAAGTGAGCCGTCTGGTAGGCGATTCCCACCGCCGCCGCCTCCGCATCGTTCACTCCCTCCGGGACCTTGAAGCAAAGTCCTTCGGGAACGATCACTTGTTCGGCGAACATCCCGTGCTCGCCTTGGACCATCACGCGGTCACCGACGCGAACGGCAGAAACTCCTTCTCCCACGGAGGAGACCACGCCACAACCTTCGCGACCGGGGATGAACGGAAGCTCAGGTTTGACCTGGTACTTGCCTTGAATCATCAGCAAGTCGGGGAAGTTGATCGCCGCGCAACGCAGAGCCACCTTCACCTGGCCCGGCTGGGGCTCTTGCTCGGGGACCTCGGTCCAGCGCATGGCGTTCGGGGAGCCGAACTTGGTGACCAAAATCGCTTTCATTCCAGGGGTCGCCTCATCGCTTTTCGAAAGACAGGGCGTTCGCGCGATCGCGCGAACGCCCTGTCGGGTCGTCGAAACAGGAAGACTTCGTCACTTCGGCTGAGCAATCATCCGCAGATAAGGTTTCACCGTCCGCCAGCCGCCAGGGAACTTCTCCTTGGCCGCTTCGTCGGTGAGGGCGGGCACGATGATCACCTCGTCACCATCCTTCCAGTTGACCGGAGTCGCCACCATGTGCTCGGCAGTCAACTGCAGAGAGTCCACCACGCGGAGGATCTCGTCGAAGTTTCGCCCGGTACTCGCCGGGTAGGTGAGCATCATCTTGATGGTCTTGTCGGGACCGATGACGAACACCGTTCGCACCGTGAGGCTCTCGAGAGCCTTGGGGTGGATCATGTCGTACAGCTCGGCCACTTTTCGGTCCGGATCCGCAACGAGCGGATAGTTCAGGGCGTTCCCCTGGGTCTCTTCGATGTCCTTGGCCCACTCCTTGTGAGAGTCCAAGCCGTCCACGCTGACCCCCAGGACCTTGACGTTGCGCTTGTCGAATTCACTCTTCAGACCCGCCATGTAGCCGAGCTCGGTGGTGCAAACGGGAGTGAAGTCTTTGGGGTGCGAGAACAGAATGGCCCAGCCATCTCCGATCCAGTCGTGGAATTGAATCGGCCCGTCCGTGGTGTCGGCCGAAAAATCCGGGGCAGTGTCGCCAAGTCGCAAAGACATCAGTACTTCTCCTTCTAGTTTTGGTTCCGGCCGCAGATTCGCGGTGCAAGTGCAGCTCGCTTCGAACGTCTCGCGAGAGGTTTCCTTTGGAAATCGGTTCCCGCTCGTCCGTGACGAAGAATTCGAGAGTCTACCCTGGGGGTCTCACTCCCCCATGCGCCGTTCGAGAATGGCGAGCCGACGACGCACCTCGGGAAGGTCCTCGACTTCGAGGAGTTTCTCCAAGACCACCCGGGCCTCCTGCAGCTTGCCTTGTTGCAGACACAGCGTGGACAATTCCAGCGACTTGGTGGTCGAGGGCTCCCAGGCGATCGCCCGCCGCAGGTGCGCCTCCGCCGCGGCGTAGTCTCCGAGGTCTCGAGCCACGACCGCGAGCGTGTTCTCCACCCGAGGATCCGCCCACGCCCCCCAGCGCGACGCGACGCCCAAGAGACTCCGGCCTCGTTCCAGGACCCGCCGCTTCTGGTCCGGCTGATCGCTGAATTGCCACGATTGGTGGAGCATGCGCTCGCCTTCCCGCGTGTGGTACTGAACGAACGCGCTGTGAGCGGTGCCGACCCAGAACATGCCGAGCACCAGAAGCGCACCGATCCCGGCTCGCGTGAAGCCTCCCCCAGACTTCAACGAGTGGTGTTGAAAGCGAAAGTCGGTGCGCCGACACAAGCGCCAGCCCGCGACCAAGGAAACGGCAAGGATCACTGATAAGCCGAGGGCCAAAAGGAACGGAACCATGCCGTACAGGCTCCGAAACGCGTAGAGGCCGGCCAAGAAAGCCACCGCAAGGAACAGTTCTTCCCACCAGCGAAAGTCGTAGATCCTCTGGGTTCTCGGTGGCACCGCATTCCGCGAGCGACGCCACCAGGACGGCACTAGCACCGACAACCGAGTGAGAATCGAAACGCCGGACTTGCCCGCCGCGTGAAGCTTGGGAATCGGGTTTCCGAATCCGAAACGAAGCGCCTCCTTGGGACAGACGTTGACGCAGTCCAAGCACTTCATGCAACCAGAATCCACCACCATGCCGTGCAAGGCGACTTCTTCGTGAACTCTGACGTTGCTGGTGCAAGTTTGAGTGCAGTGGCCACACCCCTCGCAGTTGTCGTTGACCAAGATCCGGCCGGGAGAGGCTTGATTGACCACCGCAAACAGTCCGCCGTACGGACAACCATAGGTGCAAAAGCCTTTGGCCCCGAGCAAGTAGACAATCAGAAAACCGTCCACCAAGATGGTCAAAATGGCGATGCCCGGGCCTGGAAACGTCTGCCAGAACTGCTCGGTCTTCAAGTGCCATACCCACGCCGGCATCTGTTCACCCGCCATCCAGCGAGCGACGGATGGCCAGGCGAACATGTAGAAGGCGGCCCCAAAGGGAATCAACATCAGCAGCCGAGAGCGAAGCGGCCGGGGACGCAATCCGAGCTTCTTCAGAATCCAAGCACACAGGTCCTGGTAAGCCACCACGTGACAGGCCCAACCGCAAAAAAAGCGGCCGACCAGCAATGTCAACAAGAGGGTAATGCCCAGCAGCAGGAAACCCGCGTTGACGTAGCCCAACTCCAGGGTTTGCATCGCCTCCGACGGCTCCATCGGGGTGAGAGTTTTGCCTCGGATCTTCCAGTGAGCAACATGAGCGATGACGAGCACATGCACGAGGATCAGCGCCGCCGCGCGGAACTTGCTTCGCCGAGAAGGGCGCGGAGTTCCGCAGCGCGGCTTGTCCAGCGAGACAACCGGAAGCGGGACGTTGGGGGAAGCCACCAAACCCTCGTTCAGAGCTTCCGCAGGAATCCGTGGCGCAACTCGAGAACCGCTCGAGGTTCTCGATCCGCGACTCCCGAGGTGAACAGCCCGAGCCAGCGCTCCGCGCCCTGGGATGGCGCTCCGCTCCACTCGGCATCCCGCAACACTTGTCCATTCAGGACGATCACCTGCCGAGATCCATGACAAGTGACGACCAGGGTGTTCCACTCTGAATCGGACCGAAGCGATGACGCCGCTTCGACAGCCACGGGCCCCTCCGACGATTCCTCCGAGTGATTGTCCGGCCGTCCGTGCAACCAAACGAGTTCGCTCCGCGGAGCGAGATCCGTCACTTGCCGATCACTGCAGAGCGCAAGCCGGACGGGCAACGCGTCGGAGGTCGCCGCCGTTCTGCGAAAGTCCAAACGCAGCTGGAAGTCCCGAACTGACTCGGAGTCGAGCCATCGAGCCATCGGCAGATTGGTGAGAGCCAGAGTGCCCTCTTTCCACTCGATCCCGGACGAAGACTTTCCTTCGTCGGCGCTCAAATTGGGGTGCCAGAGTTCTCGCCACCCCAACGCTTCTCCCTGGGCAGTCAACGAAATCGAACCCGTCGCGGCTTCGTCAAAGTACTCACCTGCTTCGTCGGGCAGGCGACGCATGCGCAGATTGCGAAATCGAACGTGAGACCCGGGCGGATCATCCATCGATCCATGCACTTGGAGACCGACCAGCCCGTCCTCCGCAAACTCGCCGCCTCCCGGTGGCATCCAGTAGTCGGTCAGAAGCTCGCCATTCATCCAGACGGTGAGGTGCATCGGGTCCCCGACGCAGCGGACTCGGAAGTGGTTCCACTGATCCTTTCGATAGCGATCCGAACCCTGCGGATTGTGGAAGTACCAGCCCTCGGAGTAGATCCCCCCAACCTCTCCACCTGGCCGATAGTCGAGAGTCACTTGGGCGCCTTTGGCTTCGGGGCGCATGCGTACAAACACTCCGGAATCGAAGGGATAGGTGATGAAGGTCTCGAGTTCGATCTCCAGGTTTCGGTAGGTCTGATCGGTGTAGATCAACCCCCCGGCCCCTTCCGGCCCTTCTTTTCCAACGATGGCTCCGTCTGCGACTTTCCAGTCGGCGTTCCCGTCGTAGCGCCCGCCTTTCGTGACCCACCCGCTCAGGGTCTCGCCGTCGAACAATGAAACCCAATCAGACTCGGGGGCTTCCTCGTCGACGGTCGCCCACGCGGCCATCCCGATCACCATGCTTCGCGTGAGCCCGATCATGTCGTCTGCTCCTCTGGTTGGTTCCCGCGACCTGGCCCATGGTCGTTCCCGATCCCCATCAAAGTGGCCCGCACTTTGGCAGATTCCTTGTCGACGGGGTCCCTTCCACTCGGCCCACTCGATCCCGAGGCCCTTCCATCCGTCGGGGGGTTGCGACCTGCCAGGCATTCCCCCCGATTCAGCCAGCCCTCACCTTGTCAGTTTCCAGCGTCAACATCCACTCGCGACCGCGATCCAGGACCTCTGCCCTCCATTTTGCCAGGTGATGGCAACTTGCTAGTTTCGACTCTTCAGCGCGCGAATTCATCCGGACGATTCCTGTGTCGGGGCTGCCCGTCAGATCGAGGGCATGGCCGCACGGGAATCACGCTCGAGGGCAGGGGAGAAGACGATGGAGCAGCCGCCGTCCAAAGATGTCCCTCCTGCCGCTCGCCTGCACATCTGGCAGATTCAGGCATTTCGGGACGTCCTGTTCGTCGGCGCTGTCATTGCGCTCGTGTGGGCTGGCTACGCCCTTCGGGCAGTCACCGTGCCGTTGCTCGTCGCGCTAATGCTCGCCTACTTGTTCGATCCGGTGATCGAGCGAACCTGCCGCAATACCAAGGTGACCCGAGCGGGCGCGGTCTCCATTCTGTTGGCACTGGGCATTGTGTCGGTCCTCATCCTCATTGCCGTGGTGGTGCCATTGGTGGCCAGGGAAGCCTCGGACTTTCGCCGAGAAATCCGGGACGGAACCGTCCGAGAGCAGGCAGAGAAGATCCTGCAACGCATTCCAGAAGCCTACCGAAGCGACTACGAGAGCCTGATCCGGCACCTCCCGGCCCGCGTCAACTGGGAAGACGAAGAGGACTCACCGTCTGGCCCGAACGACAGTACAGAAGGCGGCCCGGGAAAGGCCAGTCCGGACGAGCCCCCTCCCCCAGCCTCAATGACCACCGGGGAACTCAAGGCCTACATCGACGCCCAGGTGGACTCCGCGGTCAGTGAACGCTTGGCGAGTGCAGCGGGTGTGTCGGTCCAAGAGCCGGACGACTCTGGGCAGTCGATCATGAGATTCGCCGGCAAGGGGCTGGATGCTGTCTTGCGACTCCTGACATCGGTCCTGCAGATCGGTCTCCTGTCTTTCCTGATTCCGTTCTACTTCTTCTTCTTCAGCCTCTGGTATCCGGAGGTCGTGGATTTCGGACGCAAGCTGATTCCCGTGAAGAAGCGAGAGCGAGCCTTGGAATTGCTGACCAAGATGGACGGGGTCGTCGCGGGATTCGTTCGCGGGCGGATCGTCATCAGTTTGATGATGGGGGTTCTTCTGGCGATCGGTTGGAAGATTTGCGGAGTGCCCCACTCCATTGCCCTTGGCCTGGCCATCGGGATCTTCTGTGCGGTTCCCTACCTCGGGGGCATCGGCATCCCTCTCGCTGTCGGGTTGTTGTTCTTCGATCGCTTTGGGGATGTGGGCAACGAGGGGATTTGGTGGGTCTGGGTCATCGTGGGACCGACCGCGGTGTTCCTTATCGTTCAGCTAATCGAGGGCTACTTGCTGGTCCCGATGATCGCGGGAAAAGCCACGAACCTGGACCCGGTCACCATTCTGGTTGCGGTCCTCGCTGGGGGCTCCGTCCTCGGCATCTATGGAATGTTGCTCGCCATTCCGCTCGCCGCCTGCGCAAAGATCCTGTTCCAAGAGTCTTTGATGCCGCGAATCCGCGCATGGACGCGAGGAGACGCCGCAGACCCGCTTCCGATCGACGAGAGCTGACCCTCGCCAGCGAACCCCTCTCGGCAATCCCGCTCTTTGCCCGACTGGCGTTTTGCTAGTCTGGGCGCCGACACCTTGGGCTTTTGAGGCTTCTGCATTGGCGAACAATCTGCCGGTTCTGCTCATCGACGACGACCCGATCGATCGCGAACTGTTTCGTCGCGCGTCTGGTCGATGGGGCCCTGATCTCTCCGTGCTCTTCGCAGAGAACGGACAGCAAGGCTTGGAAGTTTTGCGCGAGCAGCCGAAGAGCTGTCTGGTGCTGGTCGACCTCAACATGCCGGTCATGAACGGGTTCGAATTTTTGGAAGCCGTGCGAGCGGACCCGACCCTCGCAAACACGACGATCTTCGTTCTCACGACGTCCGAACAAACCGCCGACATCGAACGAGCCTACGACAAGAACGTCGCCGGCTATCTGGTGAAGTCCAACTTGTCGAATGATTACTCAGACTTGGTAGCACTGATCAACAGCTTCCAAGACTTCGTCGAACCGGCCCCGCGAACCCCGTCGCCGGAATAACGCATCGAGGGGCATTCGCGGTCGGATGAATGCTTGGGGCGTGTGGAACGTCTCCATCAGCTCAGGTGGCGTCGCAGCTCCTCGGGGTAGCGACTGCGCAAGAATCGCCACTGCTCGGCCTGGGCAGCCGCCCCCATCTCGCGGGTGATTTGTTGCCAACTTCGGCTCGCGGCCTTCAGGCCTTCCGCCGCGTTCATCCGCCCCTGATCTGCCCGGTGCAGGTTGCGGCGCAACACGTCCAGGTAACGGCCTTGCCCCTTGAGGTAGAGATCTGGCACACAGGAGAGCGCGCTCTCGCGGTGGACTTCCAGGAACTGCGACGAATACACCCGCTGGATTTCACCGTCTTCATAGTGGTTGCCGCGAAACGGGTCGAAGTATCCGTCTCGAGCTCGCACCGCCACCGCCGAGGGTTCCGGACTGCAAGCGAACAACACGAACAGATAGGCGATCTCGGGATGCTTGGTGGTGGACGACACGCAGTAGTTCCACCCCCAGTTGAAATACCCCGGACGAAGCAAGGTCTTTCCAACGACCCTTCCCGGGGGAAGGGTCACGAGAATCCGGTCTCGGACGCCACTCCCTTCCTTGAGCAGAAACTTCTGCGTTCCTCCCCAACCGAAATTGCACAGTTTGTTGCCTTCGGCAAAACTCTTCCAGTTGGCGAACAAATCCTGGTTCGGCGTGTCCGGGTGCTGGTAGGCGGACGCCTGAACCATCTCCTCGAGCACTTTCACTCCCGCTTCGTTGTCGATCTGCGGAGTCATGTCCTCCGCGAAGGGGTAATGCCCCTTGGAGTGGAATCGCATCCACCACTCCCAGACCAAATACAACGGATTGCGGAACAGGTTGCCGCCGAACTGATTGCGGTCCGGTCGATGAAAGAACTTCATCAAGACATCAAGTTCTTCCCAGGTCTTGGCAGGTTCGAGGGGTCGGCCGAACTCGTCTTCGAAACGCTTCCGCTCCTCTTCGTTCTCGAGGAAGCTGGTGTTGTAGAACACCAGGTAGGAGTCGCCATCGGTCTGATAGCCGTACAGAACTCCGCGATAGTAGTCGCCGAGCGGAAAAAGGGACTGGCTCTGAAACTCCGCGGGTTCGTACTGGCGCGCAAATGACTCCAAAGGAAGCAGGGCTCCGGCTTCCGCCAAGTCTGGCACCCCGAATGTGGCGGGAAGAGTCAGGTCGAAGGGACGCCGCCGGGACAGAGTTCGGATCAACGTGTGCTCGCTGATTTCGTCGACGTGGACGGCTTCGATTGCGATTTCCACGCCGCTCAACTGACGAAAGCGCTCGATCACCGGCAACACGTTCGCTTGACACCCATCCGGCAAGAGAAGCTGGAGCCGGATCGGTCGTCCTCCGGCGATCTCGCGAGCCCTTTCCGCGGCCTCCAGGTGAACCGTGTCGATCGAGAATCGGTTGGGACGGGAACCCGATCGCGGCGTTGCCCAAGCTCCTGCCTGCATCGCGAGGACCGCGGAGCAAGCACGCGCGACAAACCCTCGACGCGTGAGTTCCGGCGGTTCCGTGGACCGGTCATGGCTCATGACAAGATTCCTTTCGTCCACTCTTTCGACATCGGCTCCTTCAAGAATCTCAGAAAACCGCCGGAGAATCTCGGTTTGATTCGCGGCCTGCCGAATTCCCCCTCCAAGAGTTGAGAGCTTGCTGGCCTTCCCCCCCGCACTAGGGGTTTTCCCAAATTCACCACTTATCCCGAGCCAGCTCCACCCTCCGGCCAGATCAGATTGCAAAGAAAAGGCAGGATCCCTCCTCACCGCCGCCCCCCGTTTCTCGATGATGGTCTTGGCAGAATCCCCTGGGTTTCCAAGGAGCACAGTTCTTGAGTGTGACGAGTCCCCCCCCATCGTCCCGAGCACCGGTGCATGCTCTCGGAACCCGGCTGATGCTGGCAATCGGACTGATTGTCGTCATCAATGCCGTGACGATGGCAGTCGGCTACTTCACTTTCGAGCTGGTGAACCGTGAAGAATCGATCCTCACGGAAGAGATCGTTCCGTCCCTCATCGAGTTCCAAAACATCGCCGCCGACGCCGACGTCGCGGCCAACCTCCTTCTTCTGCAACGCGCGGAGCGTCGAGAAGAAGTCGAAGAGCGATTCCACGCGGCTCGCGCCATCAGCGACTCCCTGTTCGCAACTCTCCGCCGGATGGAGAATCTTGGGATCCCGGCCGATCTCATCGAGCCTCTCCGCAACGAGATCTCTCCGCTGATCGAACTCTGCTCTTCCAGCGCACGAGAGGTCCGAGAGAAGATCGGGCTGCAAGAGACGCTCCGCACGAAATCCGACGCCCTGGCAGAAAAAATCGAAGATCTGATCGCGCAAATGGACCCCATGGTCTTGGACTATCAGGACCACGCGCGGACCGTCGGAGAATCAATCTCCACCAGTTCCTCGATCCAGGCATCCGACACATCCGACACCCAGGTGTTGGCATTGCTCCGGTTGCAGTTCGCCTTGACCTCGGTGAAGTCACTCGTTCAGGGCATCCTTACCCTCGACCAGCCCGGGGGCGTCGACCGCGCGAACCAGCAGTTCCAGCTCGAGATGAGAGACATCTCGCGCGGACTTGCCGTTCTCACTTCGAGAGACGAGCAAACGCAGATCGCCGTTGGCATCGACGATTGCCTCTCCCGGTGGGGAGGTCCTGGGCAACTCCTGGAGACAGCTGCCAGGATTTCGTCTCTCCGGGAATTGACCCATGAGAGATACGCCTTGGCGAGGCAGGCGGAACAACGCATCGATCAACTGATTCAAGAGCTGGGCGCCGATGGTCGCCACCGCAGCAGGACCGCGGCGTCGCGCATTCGAAGCGCCTTCGCGAGTTCACGAAGGCTCTGGATCGGCCTGCTGATCATCTCACTAGTGGCAGCTGCCGCGGTGATCGTTCTTTACGTCCACCGCAACATCGTGCGCCGGCTCGATGAGTTGGCGGCAAACGTCCGTCGCCTCGGCCGCGGCGAACTGGATCAGCCGGTTGCCGTGGAAGGCGCCGACGAACTCTCGCAGATCGGCAACGCGTTGGAAGAACTGCGAACCAAGACTCGCGACCTCCGCGATCTTCAGACTTCGCTGGCCCATCGCAACGAAGAGCTCTATCAGTTCGTCAATGTGGCCTCTCACGACCTGAAGAGTCCTCTGAGAGCCATTCGTAACCTGACAAGCTGGACCGTCGAAGATGACGGCGCCCAGCTTTCTACGACGACGCTGACGAACTTGGAAACGATTCATCAACGCGCCGACGGAATGGATCGACTGCTCAACGACTTGCTCGAATACGCCAAGATCGGCGAAGGAGAGTTGACCGCGAGCAAGATGAACTTCGGGGACATCGTCGATCGCCTTCTAGAACTGATTGACGTGCCCTCCCGATTCGAAGTTCGCGTGGAGTGCGACCCGGCAGAGGTCACCGCCTCGAAATTCCACCTGGAACTGGTCCTCAGAAACTTGATCTCGAACGCGTTCGAGCATCACGATCGGGATCGGGGAAGAATCTGCGTCGACATGTCCGTCCAAGAAGATCGCAAGACCATGCAGATCACGGTCTCCGACGATGGCCCGGGCATTCCTCCGTCTCGTCACGCCACGGCTTTCTCCTTCTTCCGCCGCTTCAGCACCAAACAATCCCACGGCACGGGAATGGGACTGGCGCTCGTGCGGAAGGCTGTCGCGGAGGTGGGTGGCAAGATCGCCATCGACTCCGATGGCCAACGAGGTTGTCGGTTTGTCATTACGTGGCCGTTGGAAGAAGTCACTCCGACCGTGCACGCCCTTTCGTGATCTTCGCTTGGTTGCTTTCGCCACGGGAACATTCTTGCGGCCCATGAAACACACACCGCAGCAAGGAACGGGTTGAAGGTTCTCGATGGAACCAACTCGACCAGTTTGCTAACTTCCTTGCGGTCCGCAGTCGAAGAGAGAAAGTTCGCAGAACGTCACACGAGCTTGCAGAACAGCACAGATCCTCTAGATTCACACAGGTCCATCAAGAACCGCGGGCCCATGAAGAACCGCGGCCTTGAGAAGCCAAGCCAACCGGCAGAGGACCCAACCGGCAAAGGACACTGGCCAACAGCAAACAGCGGATTAGGCCCTAGGCGTTCCTTGATCCCTAGCAAACTTGACGCACCACTGCCTTCGCTTTCTTCAGCCACGGAGTCGGCCTCACGAGAGAGCGCGATCGCTTGTCGGAGCTTGGCTCGACCACGATCTCGCGCCTCCTTCTGTGCCTTGACTCCCCACGAGGGACCAATGCGAGGATTGACGATTTCGTTCGTGTTTCTGTTGGCCATGGCGGGAAGCCGTTCTGCGGATTCCGAAGAACTCGAGTCGAGAGACGCCAAGGCCCCTGATCTTGCTCCTCGAGAGTGGACACGGATCGGCGAGTGGATCGAAGTCGGGAAACTCACGAAGGACGCCTTCGTCATCCATGAGTACCAACATTGGGCCGCAAATTCTCTGCTGGTCCGAATGCGCGATGGAACCCTGGTGCTTTGCGACACCCCGAGCCATTCTCCGGCAACTCAAGAGCTGATGGAGTGGGTGGAGTCCGAATTCGGACGCAGCATCGACATTGCGATCAATTCTCACTACCACGTCGACGCTTCGGGGGGAAACCAGGTTCTCTTGGAGCACGGGGTCGAGGTGTATGGATCTGAAGACACCGCGCTCGCACTCCAAGAGAAAGGCGAAGCACTGAAGCAGGCCGTGGCCGGCAATTTCGACAAGCGGCCTGAGATCGCCCAGGCTTTTCAGGACACGAAACTCGCCACCCCCTCGGTCCTGGTTCCGGAGGAAGAAGGCCTGGTGCTGCATTTCGGGGACCAAGAAGTACGCATTGTCGACCCGGGCCCTGGCCACGCGCTCGACAACGTGGCCACCTACTTCCCCGATCAGAAGATCCTGTTCGGAGGATGCCTGATTCGCTCGGAGCCCACGGTCGGCTACACGGGTGACGCCGACGTCGCCCACTGGCCGGAAGCCGTTCGGTCACTGCTCGAACTCGATGCCCAGTACGTGATCCCGGGCCATGGGAAACGTTACTCTCCGCACCTCCTGGCACTCACCATCGAAGTCACCGAAGCCGCTTCGATGGCGAGCGAGTGATTGCCTACGGAAGTTCCGGCGACGTGGGAGCGGTGTCTTCGTCGAGAGTCTCGAGGAACTCGAGAAGGTCCTGAATCTCATTTTCTTCGAGATTGGCGGGCTTGAGCTTGATGTCCTTGTGCGGATTGGGGATGCCACCCATGGCCATCACGCGAACGGCACTGTCCAACGTGGCGACCGAGCCGTCATGAAAGTACGGAGCGGACTTCGAAATGTCCCGCAGGGTGGGTGTCTTGAACGCCCCGGTGTCGCTCTCTTGACTGGTGACTTTGAAACGGCCGATGTCGGCGAACTCTCCGGAGGACGAGTCGTAACCGATTCCCACGTTGTGGAACACCATGTCGGTGAACAACGTTCCGGAGTGGCAGTCGCCGCACTTGGCTTTCTGAAACACCTCGTATCCACGCTTCGCCCCATCACTCACGGCGCCTTCGTCCCCCGCCTGCCAGCGGTCGAAAGCGGTGTTGCCGCTCACCAAAGTGCGCATGTACGCTGCCAGGGCCTGAGGGATGTTGTCCTTGGTAGCAGGACCTGCAAAGACGTCTTCAAACTGGCTCTTGTAGCCAGCAATCGCGTTGATCTTCTCGACGATGGCGGGCACGTCGTCCCCGGCCCCCATGTTGCCTCCGGACCAGGCTTTCGCCGCCTGTACTTCCAGTGACGGCGCGCGCCCGTCCCAGTAGAACAGAGAATGGAAACCGATGTTCCACAACGTCGGAGAAGACCGCGTCAGCTGCTTCTCGTAGGCGCCGATGGCCTGGGCTCGCCCATCCGTCAAGCCGTGCTCGACCAAATGACAGGAGTAGCAAGATCGCGACCCGTCTCCGCTGAGTCGAGAGTCGTAGTACAGCTGACGCCCGAGCTCCACTTTGGCCTGGGTCATCGGGTTGTCGGCAGGGATGTCCATCGGCCCGAAGTTGGCCAGCGGTTTGTACGGCTCTCCGGGAACGATCGCCGTGTTGACGGCCGAAAGGTTCGTTTCCTCTCCGGCGCATCCGGGCAGCCCCGCAGCGACCCCCGTCAGAAGAATCGGAAGGACTCGTGAAAACGACATCCCGCGAAACATCATCTCAGTCTCCCCTCGGCAGAGGTTCGTAAAAGTAGTAGCAGAGACCATCCGGAGCCACGACGAAGAACACTTGGAGCTTTTCTCCATCCCGTTCGTCGACGCGCCAGTTGGCGATCGAGACTCCCTTCGACTCGAATTCGTCTCGGAGCTGTCGGATGCCTTCGACTCGAACGGCGGCTCCATCCTGGGAGGGATCCCGACCATTGATGGAAAAACCAATCTGGACTCCTTGCCGCTCCATCACGACCGCGGGCTTCGGCGCCTCGCGACGCTCGATCTCCACCATCCCGAAATGAGCCTCATACCATCGGGAAGCGACATCGAGGTCGGCAACCGGGAGCGCCAGAACGTCTTCTTGATAGGGAGAGGCTGATCGAAAACTGGCAGCATTTTGCATGAATTCACTCTCTCCGTCCTGCATTACCCAGTGTTAGAACGCAGATCCGTTACACACTCGAACCGGTGAGTCCGAGCTCTTCCGCATGGGGCTTGAGTGCGTCGATGATGAACTGAATGTGTTCGCCCAAGTCCACTTCCAGAAGCTCCGCGCCGGCGGTCACCTCGGTCCGTTCAACTTTTGCGGCGAATCCCTTGTCCTTGAGTTTCTTCTTCACGCTCTTGGGTTTCAGGGTGGCCACTCCCTCGGGTCGCACCAAGCAACAAGCGCCGATGAACCCGGTCAGTTCGTCGCAAGCGAGCAGCGCCTTATCCAACTTCGATTCGTAGGGAACGTTCCACTTGGTGTAATGGGCAGAGATCGCGTGCGCGATGGGCTCTTCTCCGATCTCGCGCAAATGGGCAACGATCCGGTTCGGATGCTCCTCGGGCCACTGTTCGTAGTCCGCATCGTGGAGCATCCCTGCAATTCCCCAAGCCTCCACATCTTCTTCGCCGTTGCCGTATCGATGGGCGGCGGCACGCATCACCACTTCGACAGCCCGCGCGTGCTTGCGTAAGGAATCCGTCTTCGTCCATTCGCACAGCAGTGACCAAGCAGACTCACGATCCAAAGCCATGGCTGTTGCATCTCCTGGGCGGAATCGCCACTTCGGGGAATCGCCAATCCTTCCGCTCCTGCAACCAGCATCCCTCCCCGTGGGAAACCGGCTCCGCTACCATACTGCGATGAAATCCAAACCGATCTGTTCCTTTCCGCGGTTCCTCCCCACGGGCATGGTGATGGTTACCTCGATGCTCGTGGCGACCCCCTCGAGTGCCCAGCAACCAGATCGCGGCCCTCATCACTCCGATCCTCGCTGGCACGCTCTGTTGCATGCGACGCTGCATTCCTCTCCGGGAGAGGTGATCGATGACGCGACGGTCGTCGTTCGCAACGGCGTCATCGTGAACGTCAGTGCCGGCGCCCCTCCGCCGAACGGTGCGCGAGTGTGGGACTGCACTGGAAAAGTGGTCACCGCTGGCTTCGTAGAAGCGGCGCTTGGCGTCGAAGCCCCGCGAAGCTCCGAAGACGCCGCGGGACTCCACTGGAACCATGAGCGAGTCACTCCACAGCGCTCTGCTCTGGACGGTCCTGGCGTGGATGCAGACACTCGCGACGCGCTGCGCGAACTCGGCTTCACCGTGGCCGCGATCTATCCTGAGGATGGCATCTTTCGCGGAACCAGTGCGGTGGTCGCTTTGAGTGATGGGACCAGCGCCGTCGCTCAGGAGCCCGCATCCACCTTGGCGCATTCGGCGTATCAAGCGATCGCCTTGGAGCGCGCGAGTTGGGGATCCGGAGCCTATCCCGGTTCCGAGATGGGCGCGATCGCCGTGGTTCGCCAAGCCCTTTCGGACGCCGCCTGGCACCGACAACGGCTCGGGGTGCACGCTCGCCATCCTCGACAACACGAACCGATCGAACCAGCGCCCGCTCTCGAAGCGTTGCAACAGGATGTGCCGCTGCTGTTCTTCACGACCAACGAACTCCAGCTCTTGCGCTGCGCGAAACTGGCGAAAGAGTTCGAGCGCCCGGCGATGTTCGTTGGCAGCGGCATGGAGTTTCGGCGGCTCGCGGCGATCCAGGCCAGCAACGCCTCGCTGATCGTCCCACTCACGTTTTCCGAGAAGCCAAAAGTTTCCAGTGTGGCCGAGGCGGACCAAGTCAGCCTTCGTGACCTGATGACCTGGGAGCAGGCACCCACCAACCTGCGGCGTCTCGCTGCGGCGGGAGTCCCGACCGCCATCACGACCTCCGGCCTCGACGCGCGCGAGGACTTCCCCGAACGGCTCCGCCAAGCCCGCGAGCATGGCCTCGCGGACCGAGATGCCTTGGCCATGCTGACGACCGTGCCCGCGAAGATGCTCGGACTGGAGCGACGCTTGGGAGTCGTGCGCTCCGGAGCTCTTGCTCATCTGGCGGTTTGGGACGGCCCGGTCTTCGAGGAAGGGACCCGGCTCGTGGACCTGTGGATTGGTGGTCGCCACCACTCGATCAACCCCGACCAAGACTCCTCGATGCTGGGAACCTGGTCGACCTCCTTGCCCATCTCCGCCGAGGAAGACCTTCTTGCCGAGCTGGAATGGACCGAGGCCTCCCAGATTCAGATTCGATCCGAGGAACAGGAGTTCAAAGCACATCACGTGCGGACCGAAGAGGACCGGGTCAACTTCTTGCTCGACGGCAACGATTTCGGTGTTCCCGGAGTGCTGTCGTTTTTCGCGGTCATCGAGGACGACGAACTTCATGGCAGCGTTCGCCATCCCGACGGCTGCGTTCATCGCTGGTCTGCCCATCGCAAGGAGGCCGAGGAACGACTCGAGGACGAAGATCACGCAGAGGGCGACCACGAAGTCGCGGCGGGCGCCACCGCCGTGCCGGAGGACTACGGGGTTCCCCTCGGTGCCTACGGCGTTCGTGACGAGATTTCGGCAAGGGACCTCGTGGTGCGGGGAGCCACGGTGTGGACCAGCGGCCCTCGCGGCATCGTCGAGGACGGCCTTCTGGTCGTCCGGGACGGCAAAGTGGCCTTCGCCGGTCCTTTGGAGGATGCTCCCTCGTGGGAGGGCCTGATCGAGATCGACGCCACCGGCCTCCACGTCACTCCCGGCTTGATTGATTGCCACAGTCATACGGGGATCAGTGGCTCGGTCAACGAAGGGGGACAACGAGTCACCGCGGAGGTTCGCATCGAAGACGTCATCAACCCGGATGACGTCAACTGGTATCGACAACTCGCCGGAGGCTTGACTGCCGCCAACCAACTGCACGGCTCCGCCAATGCGATTGGCGGACAGAATTGCGTCGTGAAGCTACGTTGGGGCTGCGCCCTGCCCGACGAAATGCGCATCGCGGACGCCATGCCGGGGATCAAGTTTGCTCTGGGCGAGAATCCCAAGCGTGTCGCGGCCAATACCGAGCGGCCCGAGGAGTATCCACAATCCCGCATGGGCGTCGAAACGCTCATCGTGGATCGGCTCCGCGCCGGGCAAGACTATCAAGAAGAGTGGGATCGCTACCAAGCCTTAGGTCCCGCGCAGCAGCTTCGAGCCATGCCTCCTCGCCGTGATTTGGAACTAGAAGCCATGGCCGAGATCGTTCGCGGCGAGCGACTCATTCACTGCCACAGCTACCGGCAAGACGAAATCCTCATGCTGTGCCGAGTGGCTCAAGAGTTCGGCTTCACCATCGGCACCTTCCAGCACGTGCTGGAAGGCTACAAAGTCGCCGAAGCGATTCGGGAAGCCAGCCTGGGTGGTTCGACGTTCTCGGACTGGTGGGCCTACAAGTTTGAAGTGATTGATGCGATTCCCCACAACGCGGCCTTGATGTCAGACGTGGGCGTCATCACTTCGATCAATTCGGACTCCAGTGACTTCGCTCGACGCCTCAATACCGAAGCCGCCAAAGCAATGAAGTACGGCGGCATGACTCCCGACAAAGCTCTGGCGCTGGTGACTCTCAATCCTGCCATCCAGCTCGGCATCGAAGATCGCGTCGGCTCGCTGGAAACGGGAAAGGATGCGGACTTCGCCATTTGGTCCGGATCTCCGCTGAGCTACCAAAGTCGCTGCGTGGCCACCTACATCGAGGGCCAAGAGATGTTCTCCCTCGAGCGGCACCAGGAATCCCAGCAGGAAGCCTCTCGGGAACGCCACCGCATCATCCAGAAGATCCTGGCCAGGAACGACCCAGAGAAGTCGAAGCGCGATGGCAACGAGAAACCCGAGGAAACCAAAAGGCAAGGCCCCGTCGACGCGCGTGCGGAAGCGCTCTGGCGTGCTGGAATGGACCCCGCCGACACTCTTCCTGGTGAATGCGGTTGCAATGACAGCCTTCTGCATCAGTGGCGGTGATCGAGAGACTCGCGGGCAAGGAACCAATCATGAACCACCCTCTCACTCATTTGTGCCTCGCAAGCTGGCTGGTCGCAGGCTCCGCAATGGCCCAAGACGTCTTGCCAAAAGCGGCTCCTCAAGATCACCCGGTGCTCCTCTCCGGCGCGACGCTCCACACGGTTTCTGACGGAGTGGTGGAGGACGGCTTCCTGTTGTTCGATGGTGGCAAGATCCAGCAGGTCTCCGCGCAAGACGTATCGCCCCCGGCCTCCACTGAGGTGGTGGATGGCACGGGACTGCACGTGTACCCGGGATTCGTTTTGGCCACCAGCGTCCTTGGCTTGGCCGAAGTGGGCTCGGTCGACATGACCCTGGACAAGCGGGAAGCCGGAGACTTCACCCCCGAAGTTCGCGCCTCGATCGCTCTGAATCCGGACTCTTGGGTGATCCCGGTCACCCGTCGCAACGGGGTGCTGACGGCGGGGGTCGTGCCGTCCGGAGGACGCATTTGCGGCCGAGCCGCAGTCATTCAACTCGACGGCTGGACCTCCGAAGACTTGGCGCTGGTGCCAGACGCGGGTCTCGTGGTGCAGTGGCCTACGGTGGGCCCCGCGTCCGGCTCCCGGCGGAGGCGCGGACCGAGCGAGGACGGTTCCGCCGCCAAGGAAGCGATTCGCGAACTGGACCAGTTTTTTGATGCTGCCGAGGCCTACGTCGACGCACGTCGAGTCGATCCGAGCGTTGCCACGGATTTGCGCTTCGAGGCACTCGCTCCGGTCCTCGAGGGAGCGCAGTCGGTGTGGATCTCCGCGACCAGCAAGACTCAGATCGAGTCTGCGGTGCGCTGGGCGGTGGAACGAAACTTGGATCTGAAGATTGTCGGGGGACGCGATGCCGCCCTTTGCGCGGATCTCTTGAGCCGTCATGAGGTTCCGATCGCGATCACGTCGGCCCATCGTCTTCCTCACCGACGCGACCTGTCCTACGCGTCGACCTACGAGCTTCCCGGGCTGCTGGAAGAGGCCGAGGTCCCCTGGTGCTTGACCATGTCGTACTGGAGTTCCTCCAATGCCCGGAATCTCCCCTACGAAGCGGCGGCATGCATTGCCTACGGGCTCCCGGCGGAAGTCGCCTTGCGTTCCATCACACTTTCCGCGGCAGAGTTCCTCGGAGTGGAAGATCGCCTCGGCTCCCTCGAAGCCGGCAAGGACGCGACGCTGTTCTTGGCCGACGGGGACCCCTTCGAGATGACCACGCGCATCGTTGCGGCATACATTGGCGGCCGTCGCATCGTGCTGGAAGACAAGCAAACCCAGCTCTACGACAAGTACCGCGAGAAGTACCGGCAGCTCGGCTTGCTCCCCGGGGGACAGGATTCCAGCGACTAACCGCGAATCGAGCGGGGGCAAAAAAGAACCGGGCGACCCGCAACAAGCGCGGGCCGCCCGGCCTCCTACGAACTTGTCTTCAAGCGCCTCTTCCAGGAGTCGGATGCCTCATGCCACCCCTTCTTCGGTCACCGAACCCTCGAGACAAAGTGAGATCCGGAAGGAATTCGTTGCCCACCGCTCGACACCCGGCGACCCGGAGATTTTTGCAGATCCCTTGACACGCGTTGCGGGCGACCTTCAACGAGCGCCCGCCTTCTCCGAGCCGGGGTCTCGGTACTTTTCGAACCAGGCCAAGATGTGCGCCACCTTGGAAATGAGGTGACTCGGTCGATTGGCAATTCCATGGGAGGCGCCAGGGATCCGTACCAAGGCAGAGTCGACCCGGCGGAGTTTCAACGCCTGGTAGTACTGTTCAGACTCAGAAATCGGCGTGCGGTGATCTTCCGCCCCAGTCAACAACATGGTCGGCGTGGTCACGTTGCCTACCAGAGAGATGGGGGAACGGGCCATGTAGTGCTCCGGGTGTTCCCAGGGATAGCCAGGAAACCAGTAGCGGGTGAACAGCTTGGACAGATCGGCGGTCAACACGAAGCTGTACCAGTTGATGACCGGCTTCGCGACGACCGCCGCACGAAAGCGATCGGTCTTCCCGACGATCCATGCGGTCAACACTCCGCCCCCGCTCCCTCCGGTCACGAAAAGCTGATTCGGATCGATGAACCCCCGATCCACGACGGCGTCCACCGCCGACATCAAGTCGTCATAGTCATGGCCCGGGTAGCGGTGATGGATCAGGTTCCCGAACTCTTCCCCGTAGCTGGTGCTCCCGCGAGGATTCACATAGAGAACGACATAGCCCGCCGCCGCGTAGCACTGCACTTCGGCCGCGAACCGATCGCCATAGTCGGCAAAGGGTCCGCCGTGGATCTCGAGGATCAACGGGTAGCGGGCCTGTGGGTCGAAGTCCGGCGGAAACGCGATCCACCCCTGAATCGGTTGCTGGTCGAAAGAAGATTCGCACCAGATTTCTTCGACATGTGCGAGCGGTTTGCTGGCAAACAGGTCGTCGTTGAGACGTGTCAGTCGTCGCGTCTCTTCGGATCCCCGTTGCCCCACCGCGACATCGGCCGGATGAGACGGCCGCGTCATGGTGTAGGCGAACCGCTGGGTCGTGGGAGAAACCGTGAACGAACCGCTCGAATACGGGCGCCCCAGGGATGTGCCCCCCATGTGGATCGCCAGCTCCTCCACGTCCCCGTCCAATGACACGTAGGCAACGCGCGTGTTGCCTTGGTCGGAGTAGGACAGGAACAGTCCTTTTCCGTCCGCACTCCACTGAGGATTCGCCACGCTTCGGTCTAGGTTTTGGGTCAAGACCCGATGGCTGCCCTGTTCTCGGTCCCACACGGATAGTCGGGTGACTTGATACCCCTGAAACCGATCCTCGAATCCCAAGGAAGCGACGAAGCGTCCATCGGGAGAAACCACAGGAGATTCGTCGGGCCCTCGGCGGTCGGTCAATTCCCGAATCGCTCCGTCTTCGAGAGACACTTGGTAGATCTCCGTGTCCCGAGGATGGTGCTCCCAATCAGCCCGACGATTCGCGGCAAACAACAGCGCCTTCCCGTCGGGTGTCCACGACGCAGGCCCCTGGTGGTGGAACTCCCCCGATGTCACCTGGCGCGGGGTCCCCCCTTCCACCGGCAGCACGAACAAGTGGCGAAATCCCGATTCAATGAATCCCGCCCCGTCCCGCCGGTAGTTCAGCCGCTGGATCACCCGCGCCGGCGGGGCCCACTCGGCACCTTGGGGTTTCTGCGGAAGTGTCACGAGCGGCGATTCCTGCGCCGGAACCCGCATGACGAAGGAAATCCAGCGGCCATCAGGAGACCAGCTCAGATCCGAAGGAGATTCGTTGACTCGGGTCAGTGTTGCCGTCTGCCGAGTATCCAACCAAAGCATAGAAATCTGGGTTCCGTGAGCGTCTCGAGAAAGAAACAGCAGACGAGTTCCGTCAGGAGACCAGCGAGGGGAAGTGACCTGCTGTCCCGGGTCGGACAGGGGGCGCATTTCTCCCCCATGAAACGAGGTGATCCAAAGTTGCGATTTCCGGCGATCACTCATGATGTCCATGAAGTTGCGCAGGAAAGCGACTTGTTCACCATCCGGTGAGATTCTGGGCTCGGACGCGTACTCGAGTTCGAAAACATCGCGAAGTTCGAAACGGGATGGCGGCGAGGAGGGTTCTCCTGAGTGATCGGAGAAGCCCGCGAGGAAGAGAAGGAACGGGAATGAACTCAGCATCGAAGCTCCCTTTTCCGAGTTTCAAAATTCTGAAAATCTTCGGCGAAAGATTCTCAAACGCCCGGAGGTTCATTCAACCGGAGGAAGCCGTTGCAAGCCAAGGGCGCGTTCCCATCGTGCGGTCCGCGCACGGGCCGGTCGTGAACCGGGTGATCGCCTTTTTGGTAGACTGCGGTGTTAGTTCGAAACGACCGTTCCCGCCCCGACAAGGAGCTTCCTCAATGGCGGGCATTCGCCTCTCAACAGTCGTCTCCGTGTTCCTGCTCGCCCCGGTTCTCTTTGGATTCTCACCTGCGACGCTTCAGAAGGCCGAGATCGAAGAACACGCGCCCGACGGCACATTGCTCGCTCAGTACGAGGCTCTCGACAAGGGCGAAGGCGTGTTCGTTCGTCACGGCATGGCCAAGCTCTATCACCCCAATGGCGAACGAGCTGCCGCGGGGAAGTACCGCTCCGGATTGAGAATCGGCACTTGGAAGTATTGGTTTCCCAATGGCACCAAGTGGGAAGAAGGAAAATACCGCGACGGCGTTCGCGCGGGCTCTTGGTCGGTGTGGTGGCCGGATGGTTCCTTTCGCGGCCGCGAAACCTACGACCCTTTCCAACGCAACCACCCCGGAACGGAAAAGCCCGAAATCACCGGGTCACTGTTGAACGGCAAGCGACACGGAGAGTGGGTCTGGTTCACTGAGGCCGGCAAGAAGTGGAAGTCCGGCTCCTATCGGGAAGGCCTTCGCTCCAACGATTGGACCATCTGGTGGGACAACGGAAAGCGTCGCCTGGCTGGTGACTATGCCCAAGGAGAGCGCGACGGACTGTGGCGTTCGTGGTGGCAAAACGGCGGTCAGCAGATCGAAGCCCAGTACGTCCACGGACGCCGGGAAGGGAACTGGCGATTCTGGCATGCGGATGGCTCCCTCGACCCGGAACTGCTGTCGGGCTCCTACCGCGACAATCGACGCCGCGAAGACCTTCGATCAAGTGGAGTCGTGCTCTCCGCCGTCAAGGACCCGGCTCCCCCGCCCACCTTCCCTGACCACATCGATGCCACGACCGTGAATGAGATTCGGCAAGACGTGCAGCGCTTGCTCGTAGCCAAGAAGCCCAAGGTGGAGCTGGCAAAAATCACGTCTCGCGGCAAGGACGCGTTCGCCTTCTTGGTGGAAGTTTTCCCTCTTCTCAACTTGGAAGAATCCAGCGGTCGCAAGCAGGCCAAACGAGTGCACGATGCTTTGACGACCATCTGCGGGGGCAAAGGATTTCCTTGGGCGGAAGGTTCGGAGCTGGAACACCTGGAAGCGAATCGGCAGACCATGCGTCGCTGGGCCAGCTTCTGGGAGCTCGCCAAGGATGCCAATCCAGAGTTCTGGTTGGTGGACCTGGCCTGTCGCAGCCGCCACCTCTTCGACCGCCCCGAAGATCTGCTGTACATGCCGCCGGCTCATCTCGGAATCCCCAATCAAGAACCACAGGACTCGCGGTTCGCAGCGGCACCTTCGGAGCAGTGGCAGGCCTACTTGGACGCCTGTGACTGGCTGGTCCGTCACCAATCTCCCGATGGACGTTGGGACAGCGACGACTTCGGGCGCCAATGCGTCGGATCCGTTTGCTCTGGCAAAGGCAAGAAAGAGTTCGACGTCGGCTTGACCGCGTTGTCGGTGTTGGCGTTGTTGCAAGACGAGAACCTGCGCGCCAACGAACCCGCGCTGCGCGCCGCCACCGCAGGAGTGCGCTGGCTCATCGAGATGCAGGATCACGAGCCACGCCACGGGGCGATCATGCCCTTGGTCGAACAGAAGTCGTTCGAAGAGACGGTGCTCGTCAAAAGCCACACGCCGTACTGGGCCTACCAACACGCGGCGGCAACTCACGCGCTGTGCCTGGCCGCGGAACGCTGGTCATCGCCAATGGCTCGCAAGGCAGCGCAGTCGGCCTTGGATTTCGTTGCACGAGCCAGGAACCCCGAAGGTGCCTGGCGCTACCAGTATCCCCCCGTGGGAGAAAGCGACACCTCGGTCACCGGGTGGATGTTGGAAGCCCTTCAGGCAGGATACCGAGCCGGACTGGACGTGGACCGGGAGTCGGTCAAGCAAGGTCTCGCCTACTTGGAAGAGATGACCGACCGAGGAACCTGGCGGACCGGTTACAACGAGGTGGGAACCGCTCCGGCCCGCGTGCAGGAGAACATCAATCACTGGCCGGCCCACTTCTCCGAGTCGCTGACCGCGGTCGCGCTGGTCAATCGTCTCCACGCCGGAATGGTCATTGATGGCCACGAATCAGTGCGCGGGAGTGCTGACCTTCTCATGCTGCAGCTTCCTCGCTGGGAACCGGAAACCGGCACCATCGACTTCTATTACTGGCACTTCGGCACCGAGTCGATGTCCTTGATCGGCAGCCACTACTTGGAAGTCTGGGGAGGGGCCCTGCGCCGCGCCTTGCTTCCCCAGCAATCCAAGAGCGGAGACACGAAGGGTTCATGGGATCCGGCCTCTGCCGCATGGGGTCCCCTGGGCGGCCGGATCTACACGACCGCCATCAACGCCTGGACCCTGTCCTATCTCGAGGTCCCGCGTCAGGACCCGGGTTAGCCTGGCCGCGGGAAGAGTCTTCGGCACCGATCAGACCTTTGCGCCGCCATCCTCTTCCTTGAACCCTCGACGGATCCACCGATTCTCCGAAGGTGCGCCCCTTCGGCGGAAACGACAATCTCTCGGTGGGCCAGCCGAGGCCCTTTCTGACGGCAACTGGCCGCAAGCGGCGCAGTTCGCGCCAAGGAAGGTCTCTGGGGCGGCCGTTGGCTGAGACGCCGACTGTGGAACTCCTCCCCGTGCCTTCGTCGCTGGCGTCGGTACGAGTTCCCCGTCGCCAGGAAATCGGTGTGCCGGAGTCCTGGCACACCTCACTAGTATCCCTCGATCTTGATGGATGCCCTCTCGCGGGAACTTTCCCCGAATCTGGGCAGTCGCGACTGTGGTTCCGCAGCGGCTCAGTCGCTGGATGACAGAGATCCGGCCGGTGGACTCCTCCCCCCCTTCGGCAAAGCCCTGGCTCGCCTCGTTCCTCGATGGTTCAGGTCGTGGCTTCCTATTCGTGACAATGCTTGCGTTGTTGGCTCGAGGAACCGCGCTTGTGACCTTGGCTCGAGGCGACGAGTCCACGACCACGAATTGGTCCAGCCCCGGGGTTGCCTACGGATCCGAGCTAGGGAGCATCGCGCGAAACCTTGCGGAAGGCCGAGGATTCAGCTCCCCGTTTGAACGAGGAGAACAACCCACCTCCTGGTTCGCCCCGTTCATGCCGGCGGCCTGGGCCGCCTTGTTTTGGATGACAGGGGTCTTTTCCCCGCTGTCTCTGTGGATCATCCTGACCCTCCAGGTCATCGCCTCGTCCTTGGCCTGCGGCGTCTACTGGCAAATCCTCCGACATTTCCGAGGCAAACTTCCCGGATTGCCCCACTGGTTGCCACTGGTCGTCGCCAGCGTCATCGCTTGCTGGCCCGAGGCATTCCTCATGATTCGAAAGCCCTGGTACTTCACCTATCAGGAGCTGGCGGTCGCGATCCTGTTCCTGCAAGCAATGAAATGGATCGACCACTCCTCCTTTCGATCGAGCGTCACGCTGGGGACGGTTGCCGGGGTGGCGGCCCTGATCAACCCCGTCCCTCTCGGTCTGTTCCTCTGGAGCTTGCTCATGGGGGTCCTGGGACGACCGAACCAGGCAAGGGTTGGCCACGGCATCCTTGCCGGCGCCACCTGCCTGCTGGTGATTTCTCCCTGGCTCATCCGCAACACCCTGGTCTTCGACCAGTTCGCATTCGTTCGCACCAATCTGGGGGTCGAGCTACGCCAAGGAAACGGCCCACAAGGGACGCCGAAGCAAACCCGGGCCTCTCTTCATCCGGCGCTCAACACAGAAGAACTCGATCGCTACCGAGAATGGGGCGAACTGAAGTACAGCCAGTGGTGTCTGGATCAAGCCGTCCAGGCCATGAAAGACGACATGGGTTTGACGGTGCGACGGACCTTGGAACGCATTTGGCTCTACTGGTCTTCCGACGCGCTCGACTGGTACGACTGGAATCAAAAGGGCCCCTGGTGGAATCGTCCGCAATCGGAAGCGATTCAAAAAGTCGTCAAAGTGATGCTCGCCTTGATCCCCTTGGCGGCCCTTGCGTTCCTGGGGACCCGGCGCCGACTCGACACGCCCTATGCACCCTTGTTTGCGGGAATTCTGATTCTGACCCCGCTGCCCTACTACTTGACTCACGTCACGTTCAGTTACAGCTACCTGGTGAAGCCGTACTTGCTGCTCTTGTTAGGATTGTGGTTCGGAACTTGGCTCGCATTGTGCAGCGATCCGAACGAACGAAGAAAAACGGGTTGACCCGCGGATCATCGCGGTCGGCCGAGAGAGTTCCCCAGCCACCCCTCGTGACCTCGGCCCGTCCGGTCACAAGTCAACCACACTCGTGGCCACGATCCACGAGGCCAACCCGTTTTCAGAATCTCATTCGAGGGCGTCCGTCGAGCGGTGTTCGGCGACGCCGACGCGATCCCGCGTCAAATCTCAGCTACCTTCGCTTCCGTCATCGACCGGCTGGACGGCGTGAATTTCTTGTCCTTGCATCTTGCCCTGGCGGATTTCTGGGTCCATTTGCAGGTACCAGTTGTCCACGTTCCAGATCCAGTGCAGGCTCAACATCGAAGTCTGGCGCAGTTGCGCTCGGTCGTCCATGCGCAAGGAAGTTCGGTACTGGGCGGGCAGCTTGTTGACAAGCACTTCCTGATCCACTTCCAAGTCGACGACCGCTTCCCGCGTCTGCTTCGCGACCGAGTAAGTCTTCGGCGTCATCGTGTGGACCTTGAACACTCCGTGACCATAGAACTGCAAATAGTCGGCGAGGCTCACCCGCTTTCGATCTCCAGGACTGGTGATTTCATACATCTTCGCCCAGTCATTGGACATGCGGAGTTCTTGGTACTGAGCAACGCGCTCGCGAAGTAGTTCGTCGTGACGCTCGAAGGGCATCTCTCGCGGCCAAGCCTGAAACACGCCAAAGCCCAGAGCCACGACCAACAAGAACAGGATGGTCCTCCGCAGCATGGCGGTCGGGGCAGCACCTGTGTCAGCACTCATGATCAAGATCTGCTTTCTTCGGTGAGGTGCAGGACCTGGATCCCACCATCCTCGATGCTCACGATTTCGTCGATGCCGTCACCGTCGACGTCTCCGGTGCACACGTTGTAAACGTAGCGAGCCCCTTCCAGCCGCCCCATGCGTTCGAAGCGCCCGGAACCGAGACTCCGAAACACGCTGATGCCGTGCTTCCCGGCGGCCACCAACTCCTTCGGTGCCTGCCCGTCGAGCTCCGCCAGTCGAATGTCGAAGAACGCTTCGTCCGCGGGAAACCCTTCGTCGATCCGAGACCACTCCTCGCCCTCCCGTTGGAAGAGCTGCAAGGGATCGTGGCCGGGATACCACATGCCGCAGACCAAAAGCTCCATGATTCCGTCGTCGTTGATGTCGATCGACAACACTCCGCGATCGGATCCTCCGACGTAGGGCAGTTCGGGTTGTCCCTCCTTGACCTCGGCCATGGTGGTCAGCCCCGTCGAAAGGTCGATTTTCTCACCGCCTTCGAAGGCCCAAACTCGCGGTCCGATCTCGGTCGCAGCGATCAACTCTTCGTCGCCGTCGCCGTCCATGTCGACGAAGTCGACGAACGCACCGAAGTGCTGGCTCGGCAGGAGCTGCAGGGGATCCTCGAATCCGCCTTTGCCGTCCCCGTGGAGAACCACCAGCCCCGCCATGTCGTCGCCTCGGGCGAAGGCGAAGCCCAACGCCGCGATGTCGAGATTTCCGTCCTGGTTGGCGTCGCCGAGCGCCACGTCAGCGCACATGAACTCGACGGGAACGGGCGTTTCCGGCAGGCTCCACTTGCCTTTGCCATCGCCCAAGAACACGTGAGGCGTCACGTCGTGCCCGGAGAAGGCAACGTCCGGAAAGCCATCGTTGTTGACGTCCCCGACGTCCACGCCCCCGTAACCCATGTCCCGTCGGAGACCCTCGGTGGATTCCTCCCAGGTTCCGTCGGGGGTTCCCAACCACACGAACAGCCCTTCGCCGGACCGACTGTGATCCCAGCGACGCAAGGAGGACACCAAATCCAGCTTGTCATCTCCGTTGAGATCAGCGAGCCGAGACGTGCCCCGCCACATGCCTTCCCGGGGAAGTCCGTCCGAGGATTCACTCACCGATAGCGCGTCCGCGGCCGGAATCGGGGCCGGAGGAGGATTGGCCTCGCGCTCGAGGAGCTCCTCGCGCTTTGCCTTGGTCACTTTGGCGTAGGTGAACACCGTCGCGGTTCCAACCGCGAGCAGGCCGACCACGATCCATTCGGTTTTGGCTGTCAACTTCGGTCCTCGTTTCCAAGAGCCCACCGGGGGCTCGTCGACTCGGTGACGCCGAGCCACGTGAGCGAAACATCCACTCGCTGGCACTTGCCAGCCCTTCTCTGGTGAAACGTTGTCCACTGCGGCTTTGTTGCGGGTCCTCCGGGGGCCGTCGCCGGATTCGACGATGCCTTGGCCACCGGGGTGGATCATTCCTACTTCTGCCTGGCGGCTCCCGGGCAACCAACGAATGGGTTCTCGGTTCACCACCGGCGTTTCGGAGGAGCGTGCGTGACCACCAACCGGCCCTTGGGCCGTCGAGTGCGGACGAACATCGGAAACACACGGTTCCTCGGAGCGAGCGAATAGACGTGGAGCCGGGGGCTCGCAACGGAACTCGCAAACCATTCGACTTCTACGGACAGGATTTCTCAATACAAGCGAATCGGTCGGTCTTTTTTTCGGCAATCCTGATTTCCGGGCAGCCACCGCGCGCAGGGGCTCCACGGGCGTCTATTCCGCAAGACATCTTTCACTGCGGGAGAGTGCCGTCCTGGCGCCTTCCCCAACGACTCGAGGTGTTTGATGTCAGGATTCCGGACTTCCACCCTGGTGCTTTCCACGTGGATGACCGCCGTGCTCAGCTCCGTCGGCTCCGCCCAAGATTGCCCCTCCGGCACTTGCCACACCGGGCTGATCCCACTGGATGATCTGGGGTCGACGCAGTACCAAGCCAACGCCGGAGGCTTTTATCCCAACTCGGCCAACGATCGTCCCGCGGACCACGAGATTGCTGGCAGAGCAATCGGCGACAACGACATCGTGCCGCGATTGGTCACCGGTGACCCCAACCCCGCCGGGACCATTGGTGTTGCCTCCCTCGGAGGCGACGAGGCGTGGCTCGAATTCGATGCTTTCGTGAATCACCTTCAGGGGAGTCCCCTGATCAACTCCGACATTACATTCGTCAATGGCGCTCAGGTCGGCTCGTCGGCAGATCAATGGGCCAACGCCTTCGATCCGGTCTGGGCGAATTTTGACGGAGCTCTGCTGTCCCAAACCGTCCTGCCCGCGCAGTTGCAGGTGGTTTGGATCAACACTGCGGTGGAAGCCAGCATGCTGACGGAAGGCTTCCCGACCGCAACCATCAAGACCACGTTCTGGCTCAAGGAATTGATTCGCAATCTGAAAGCCAAGTACCCGAACGTGCGTCAGGTGTTCTTGTCTTCTCGAGTGTTCGGTGGTTACGACACGACGGGAACCACTCCCGAGCCGCTTGCCTACGAACACGGCTTCTCCGTGAAGTGGGCCATCGAACTGCAGCTCATTGGTGACTCGGAACTGAGCTTCGCGGAACCCGGCGCCAACGCCCCGTGGATCTCTTGGGGTCCGTACTTGTGGGCGGACGGCTTGGGCCCCGACGATTTGATTGGCGGAGCCCCGGGTCGTCAGGACGGTTTGGAATGGCTTTCCTCGGACTTCGCTTCGGACGGCCTCACGCTGTCCGCTGCCGGTCGCAGCAAAGCCGGCGAGCAAATGATGGATTTCTTCCTGACCGAGTCGGTGGCAGGCTGGTTCCTTTCCGACTCCATCCTCACGGAGGGCCAGATCGGGGCCGGACCCAATTCCCCCGCCTCCGCCCTCTCCGGTTCGTTGGGTGATCAGTCCATCGCCATGTTTCAAGGCCGCGTGTCGGCCGGCTCGGGATCGGAGCCTCTCGATCTCATGGCACTGACTCTCACCCCTTCGGGCGACGGACCGGATGATGAAGACATCGCCGCTGTCCAGGTGTTCCATGACCTCAACGGCAATGGCGTGGTCGACACCAACGACCCGTTGCTCGGCTCGGGACAGTTCCCCGGCGACGACGCGGCGCTGACCCTCTCCCTGTCCCCACTGACCATCAACCCCGGCAGCCAAGCCGACTTCCTCGTCGCGTACGATCTGCGCGAGCCGACCGCAGAAGCATTGGCGCAAGCCTCCGGAAGCACCGCGAACGCAGCATTCGGAAGTGGCGTGGGGATCCTCTTTGGCGCCGCGGTCCTCCTCTGCCTTCGCACCCAACGACGACGAGCGGTCTGGAACACAGCCATGCTCGGCCTTTGCATCATCGGTGTGATCGCTTGCGGTGGCGGGGGCGGCGGAGGGGGCGGTGCACCCGCTGCTGGTGGTGGCGGTGGCGGCGGCGGTGGTGGTGGCGGAGGAGGTGGGGGTGGCACTCCCAACGGCCCCGTGATCACGACCTACTCGGTGCAGCTGACCGGCGCTGGGTTGGAAGGAGCGTTCACGAAGAATGCGGTGACCTTGCCGGGCCTCCCGTTGACTGGCTCGACTCTGACCGTGGAGCAGTGATCCTCCTGGATCGCCCCCGCGCGCTGAATGACAAACTTCTCGCCGCGCTGCATGCTCGTCAGCAAGCAGCGCGGCGCTCTTTTCAGGCAGTGCCGAGGTGTTTGCGGTACTTGCGGATTTGCCGTCCCTGAAGCAAATCCGCCAGCGTGTACGCCGCCAGTCGCTCCAAGAATGCTCGGCAGGCATCGGCGAGGACTGGCGCGAGCCCGCACACGGGAGCGATCGGGCACTGGTTCTCGGCTTCGTTGAAACACTCGACCAGAAACAGATCTGGCTCACACTGTTTCACGACTTCGTCGATTCGGATTGCCGAAGGATCCTTGCCTAGGGCAATGCCGCCATTGCGACCGCGCTGAATGCTCAGGTACCCAAGCTGGCCCAGCTGCCGCACCACTTTCGTCAAGTGGTTGTGCGAGATCCCGTATGCGACGCTCACATCCTCAGTACGGACCAATTCGTCCGGATGGGAACCGACGTAGATCAGCACCCGCAGCGCGTAGTCCGTATGAAGAGTGAGCCGCATGGCCTCCTATGCTAGCAGACCGGTCAACCAGACTCTCCGCACCCGACCGGATCTTTTCGCCTCCCTCTTCGTCCTTGCACCCTCGACGAATCCACCGATTCGTGTGCGCTCCGAATCCTCCGTGAAAACAAAATCTCTCGACCGGCCAGTCGAGGAGTTCCCGCAATCGCGTGCGAGCGGGAACTCCTGGGTCGGCATGACTCCATCAAGCGGTGGAGGGCTGCTTTCGGCAAAGCACGTCATCGCGCACGGATTCCGCGATCGCCGCGGCTTCTTTCACGTCGTCTTCCCCGGCACCGAGGAATCGCAGGGTCTCCCCCAGATGCTCGATCACGACATCCACATGGGTGTCGTTGAGCCCTCGGTCCAGCAGGTGGCGGTGACCGTCGGACATCATCTTTCCGGTGTACTTGGCGGGACCACCGAAGGCCATGGAGAGAAACGCCCGCTGCTTGGCTTTCTGCTTGCTCATTTCGACATCAGAGAAGAATGCGCTGACACGGTCGTCGGCAAGCATCCGTCGATAGAACTCGTCCACCGCAGCCCCCATGGCTTCTCTTCCACCCAGGCGATCGTAGAGGCTCTTCGTTTCGCTCATTGTTGAGGTCCTTCGAGTTGCAGGGAGATTTCACCGAAAACATGCATATTGAATACCAATTATCGGCCGTGCGACAAGTGGCTCCCCGCAAAAAATCCGCATGTAGGATGCGAAATATCTCCGGGATGAGACCTCGACGGAGACAGGAATTCTCAGCGAATCACGGGAATCGGCCGCCAACCCCCAGCACTCTGAGTGAATTCACGCACGGTGAAAACCCAAACCACAAGACGCTTTCCGGTCAGGTTGTCGCGACGGCGCGCCAGGTTCATGCGGGCCGCGGTGGATCCGGAGCCACGAACTCCTACGACGTCTGGCGCCATGGCGAGCTCCTGCGCCAGGGCTTCCGGCAAGCCCGCCCCGGTGCCATGAAGGTCTCCTCCCACGTGATAGACGAGGGTGTGACTGTCCCCCAACAACAGCAGCGGGCTGTCTCGGTCAGGAACCACCTCGATCGCGCCGTCCGGAGTGGCTTCACGGATGATGGACAAGGAGAAGGATTCCGGGGGCGGCAGAGGGTCTTCGCCGGCGGTCGACGCAGACGAGTCGGCAAGGAGTCGAAGCAGATCTCCTCGGATCGTCAGCTCGCGAGTCTCTGTGACGTACTGGCGGCGCGCCTCATCGGTCACCTCTTCTCGCTCTTTCACCCAATCGGCAATCTGTTGCGCGGCGAGCCGAACACCACGCGGAGACCAGTGAGTGTCTTGCTGACAGTAGAGCCGATCTCCCTCCGACTTGGCCGCGAGGTAGGTTTCTGTCAAGTCGAGCACGGACACTCCTGACTGGCGCAGTCGTTGGAGGAACTCCTGGGCGGCCGATGCTTCGGTCATGGGAGACGACAAATCCGCGGGCAAGTACTCAGGATAGATGGTGGCCTTGGCAGGCACCGGGACCATCAGCAGCTCCACTCCCTGGGACTCCAACTGACGATGGAAGTCAAGGATGGCGGGAAGGGGATCCGCGTCTTGGGGTCTCGCCGAAGCACTCACCAGCTGGGCACGCTCCCCCCAAAACTTCCCGGCGACCAAAAACTCGAGTTCCGGTCGAAAGAACATCCAGCCGTCTTCTCCGACCACGACCATTTGCTTTTGGGCGCGAAGGCTTTGAACGAGGCGTTCCAACTCATCCGGCTTGGAAGCAGGTGTCTGGTCCTTCCGCGGGTCGGTCGCGGGGAGATTTTGGTCACGGGAATCCTCCTCCCTCATCGGAGCCGCCACGAGGTCCGCCTGAGCCGCTTCGCGAGTCCGCCAGTCCTCCTCGGAAGGAGGGCGCAAGCTCTCCGCCCACGTCTCCGGAAGATCGAAGAACTGGTCCCCCGGAAGCTCCAAACGGTGGTAGCCCCCGACCTCTTCTTCCACGGCGGACCATGACCGCAGGTTCAGCGAGACCGAATCGCCCGACTCCAACCAAGCGCTCGGCTGCACTTGGTTGTCCACCATCCCCCAAGCAAACACCACGGCCTCTCCCTTCGGAAACCGCGGGGACGGAGGAGACAGTTCGGTCACGTGAACGGACATCACCGCATCGCGATAGGGAACGGACCCGGGGGTTGGCACCGGGGTCACCGCAGCGACCACTCCCGACCCAACGAACGGCGCGAGTTCCTTCGAATCCGACGGATCCCGTTCACCCAGCGAAAGATCGAAGAGCTTCCAGTCCCCCCAGGAAAGCTCTCGTGCTGAGAACTCGTAGACGACCACTTGCTTGTTGGCGAGGCGGTCTTCTCCACGACGGAGCTGATTTGCCAGTCGTTGGCGGGCCGCGTGGGCCCCTTGGTCGTTGACGGCGATCCGATCCAGGGGCTCCCCCAGCCTCTCACTGAGCTGCTCGGCCAAACCGGCACAGGTTCCCCAACCCAACCCTTCGAGGGAGTAGATGTTCGTGTAGCTGTCCCCCAAGAGCAGCACTCTCGCTTCGGGATCGGGTGCCCATGGCCGTCCCTGGGAATCCATCACGCGACGGAGGGAGCAACTCTCCTTGTACTTTTCGAGCGACCACGACGGCAGATCCAACATTCCCGCCACGTCCCCCAACCCCTCCACGGACTCTTGCTGGGTTTGCCAGGGCGACACTTCCCGAGGTTGCGAAACTCGAGATTCCTCGGAGTGGTCGCGATGGGCACGGTTGGTGTGAATCCAATCGGCAATCCATTGGGAGACGCTCTCCACCGTGTGCGGCGCCCAGTGGGTATCGGTTCGCAGGTAGGTGGGAGCGCCCCGCATCGCCAGCTCATCCAAACGCCCATTCAAGTCGAGCACCGCCACCCCTTCGTCGTCGAGCCGGCGGAGAAACTCGGCGTCCGACGAGTTGCCGAGTGGCCCGGGAACAGACTCGAATCGCTTTGAGAGCTTCTCGGGATGGATCGCGGCTTTCACGGGAACTGGAACGACCAAGAGGGCAATGCCCCGGTCCGCAAGCTGGCGATGGAAGTCCACCAAAGCCAACACCGGATCAGGCTGGGGCGGCTGCTCCCACTCACTTCCTTCCCGCCGGCGCCGCTTCAGGACTCGGGGGTCCAGGAACGGTGGGCCGGTCAGGCATTCGACGGCCGGGCGATAGAACATCCAACCTTCGCGACCGATCCACACCCGTTCGTTGCCGACGCCCCCGTACTCGGTCAGGATTCCTTGCACCGGGCGATGCAAGAGGCCATGAAGGAATGAGTTTTCTTCGAGCGCTCGCTCCACTCCTTGAATGTCATTCGCACTGGGAAGGACCTGCCAGAGGTCATTGAGGGATTCGAAGGAATCGAGAGCGGCCCACTGAGGCTGCAAGGACGAAAACGCCTGCCCCACGGACGATGCCTGCCGAACAGGGGGTGCCCGGTCTTGTGACAACGCCGCAGGTCTTTCGCTCCGCAGCAGCTGTCCTCCCCACTGCACAAGCGGGACGCCGCCGACCAGCAACAGGAAGAGCGCACTCAGCCAGCCCGCGGCACCCCTCGAAATCTCCGTCACACCCACCTCTTCGTGAGCCTGTTGCTCGCGGGTGCGTGGCGCGACGGAATTGGCAGATGTCGAAGGAGTTGGCATTTCGCTCAAAAGATGAAATAGATGAAGGGGTTGTAGGACTGGGTGGTCAACACCACCAAAGACACGGCGAACAGCAAAAGGACGTACGCGACTTTCGGGGAAGTGATGCGTCGCGTGTAGTCCCACGTATCACGACAGGCCCACACCACCCAGCCGGCGATCGCCAAGCTGATCAAGTAGTATGGCTGATGCAGGATCCCGGCAATCAGGCCGGACCCCGCCGGAACGCTGGTCACTCCCACCAGGCATCCCAAGTACCGGAACGCCGACGAAAGGTCCGAGGCACGGAAGAACACCCACGCGATCATGGTGATCAAGAACGTCACGGCGATCTTCGCGGGAGCCGGCAAACGCCGGTAGACGCTGTCCTTTCCGAGCAATCGCTCGAGAGCCAACATCCCGCCATGGATGGCTCCCCAGATCACGAAATTCCAGGACGCGCCGTGCCAGAGTCCGCCAAGCAGCATGACCATCGCAAGGTTGGCATAGGTCCGCCGAGAGCCTTTGCGGTTCCCTCCCAGCGGGATGTACAAGTAGTCGCGCAGCCAGAAGGAAAGGGACAGATGCCAGCGTTGCCACAATTCGGTGATGGACTGGGACAGGTAAGGTCGATCGAAGTTCTTGGGAAACACGAACCCGAACATCAGCCCCAAGCCGATGGCCATGTCCGAGTAACCACTGAAGTCGAAGTAGATCTGAAACGAGTAGCCGAGGAGTCCTACCCAGGAGTCGACGACTCCCGCCCCATGGGCATCGAACACGGTGTCCGCGATTTTCCCGCAAGGATTCGCCAGAAGGACTTTCTTCGCCATGCCCAGGCAGAAAAACGCGGTCCCTCGCGCGAACTTCTCCAGAGTGTGGGTGCGATGTTGAAGTTGCTCGGCGACTTCATGGAAGCGAATGATGGGACCGGCCACGAGCTGAGGAAACATCGACACGTAGCAGGCGAAGTCGAGGAAGTTGCGAATCGGCTTCGCCTCGCCTCGGTACACGTCGATGGTGTAGCTCATGGACTGGAACGTGTAGAAGCTGATGCCGAGGGGCAGGGTGATGCGCAGGAACAGATCCCACTGCATGGCATCCAAGCCGAGACTGCCCACCAGGGCGTTGTAGCTGTCGAGACCGAAGTTGAAGTATTTGAAAAACCCCAGCAAGCTGAGATTGCTGACAATCGACACGAGAAGCGCTGCTCGGCAGCGGCTCTGGGACTTGGAAAAGCCCCGCTCCAGCTCGGCAGCAAGCACGCGGCCGCAGCAGTAGTCGATGGCCGTGGACCCGGCCATCAAGAACACGAACCAAGGGTTGCTCCAGCCATAGAAAAGGTAGCTGAAGGCCGTCAGCACCAGGTGCTTGCCGCGCCGCGGGGCCACGCCATAGACGAGCAGGGCGAGGGGCAGGAAGTAGAAGACGAAGACGTGGGAGCTGAAGACCATGGCGCGGTCGTTCAGGGCCGATAGTCGCGGGCCACTCCCCCGATCTCGAAGAACAAGTCTAGGTCGAAGTCCAGGTCAAGAGTGTCGGAAAGGTTCACGTTCTTGAGCTGACGATTGGCGTCGAACCTCTGCAGAGTCAACTCGGTGACGTGCCCGGCCTCGATCTTGCCGTAGTCCAGCTCATTCTGGTCGAGAATGACCCAGTGAGCCGCGCGCACTTTTTCCGGAGAGTACTCTCCTTCGAGCACCTCTTGGACTCGATATTCGTACACCGCCAACGACGCGCGATAGGGAGCGATGTCTTCCAAGGAGGGAACGTGGGACTTGGCGAGGAGTTCTCCGCGTAAGCGCACGGTCTCGAGAGAAGGACGCTTGCGGGAGAACTCCTGGTACGCGTCCCCGTTGGCCTTGGCCTGGTCTGGACTTAGGGCGGTGTCGTAGATGGCGAAACCCTCGAGAGTTCCGGACCATCCCTTCTGCTGCGGCGCTCCCGCTCCAAAGACCAGCTCGCCGGTCTTCCACTGTTGCCACGGGGTCTCCGACATGGCACTCGGCTCTGCCGCATTGCCGTTCACGACGGCCTGCGCCTGAGCTCCATCCATGACGATCACGACATGGGTGGGAACCCCGGCCGTCACCCTCCCCAGCGGGAGTTCTTGCGCTGCGCCCTTCGTGTCCCGGTAGGTGAACGCCAAATCCTGTCCCCGCTGTTCCAACAGGAAGTGAGCGTCGTTGCCGTCTTGCCAGGCGAACACGTTCGCCTCTTGGCTCTCCCCCGCGGTCAGAGTCACTTCGAAAGACAACCCGTCCGCCGCGGGAAGGCGGTCCGCCAGGGTCTTGCCCTGACCTCGAGCGACCATGCGACCGTAAGCGAGTTCCATCACCCCGGACGAATTGATGCGGGCATAACCTTCGGGAGTCAGGTGGTAGTCAAACAGGGAGTCTTCGTCCCCCGGCAAGTAAGCCGTAATCTCTCGGAAATCGGTTTGGAACGAGAAGACCACTGATTCCGGAGTGGCCGGCCACCTCGCCACCATCGCCGTCGCGGCCAGCCAACCGCTCAGTGCAGGAATCAGTACCACGATCATTCCGGGGATCCTCGCCGCATCGAGACAACGTCGCCACGGCCCCCGCTTGTTTCCGCATTCCAAACCGCGCTTCCTTCCCTCGCTCATGGCGCCAGCGTGCGAGTTCCTTCGATGCGACGCCCGCTCCAGCGGATCACCACTCGAGCATCGTCGGAATCTTCCGCCGCCTCGAACACCAACCGGAAGCGACCATTTTCAGTGCGGAACACGTGGTCCCGGATGGCCACCAAGGTTTCCCACTCGCCCCCTTCGTGAGAGTAACGCAACGTCGCTCCTTCCGCGACGAACTCTCCGGTCAGGCCCACGTCGTAGCGATAGTTGCCGACCCACCGCTGCAAGATCTCTGGCGCAGGCACGTGGGGAATCACCGTTTTGGGCGGAATCCCCATCTGATTGAGCAGACGGATCGAGTTGTTGCGAGCGGTGTCCATCGGCGCAAGGGTGAGAGCCTCTTGCAAGTGCTCCTCGGCAAGGTCGCTCTGCCCTAGGCTGACCAAGCACTCCCCCAAACTGTCATGGGCGTTGGCAGAGAACGGGTTCGCAATCACGATCACTTCGAAGAGTTTGCGCGCCAACTCCACCTTGCCCTCTCGGAGCAAATCGAACGCCATCTCGTTGGCGTCGGACTCGTCGAATTCGACGCTGGCAGGGTCCTTGGCGAAATCCCGGTGGAAGGCTTCCACTGCGCCATCGATGTCTCCCTGGTTCACCAGCCCCATCATCGTCGGCCGTTCCGGGATGGTTTCGCACGGCTTCCACGGGAAACGAGTCAGCTGAGAACCGGTGACAATCCAGACCACCGCCTTTCGAAGTTTGACGCTCTCGAGCCCCATGTTTGCCAGTTTGATGTGGGCTTCCGCACCCCCGCTGGACTCCGAGATGTCCGTGATCGGAAGTCCCGACGCCCGAGCAATGTGACTGGCCCAGCTGGCGGTGGAGTAGGCAAACGCGTTGCTGTCGCCGATCACGATGACTTCCGAGTCAGGGACGTGTTCATATTCGGAGCCATCACTACGCAACACCTGCCAGACCTTTTGGATGAAGGATGGATCGACCCGCTCCCCACCGTTGCGGCGAGTCTCCATGAAGGAGTCCTTGTCACGCCCGGCGAACTCGTAGCGCTCCAAACGCTCGGCCACGACTTCTCCCGCCAACCGGGATCCGAATGCAGACTGGTGATGCCCGGAAACTTCGTACATGGGGTACTCAACCCCACCGACCATCGCTTCCCAGAAGTAGGGCAACACGTCGACGACTTCCACGTCCGCATCGATCAGTCGCTGAATCGCCTCAATGCGACCAGGACTGACGGGAAACCGTTCTGGAAGATCCACGCCGAACTTCGAGTAGTAGCAATCAATTTTCGATGGAACGGGAATGAACAACAGGTCAATGCCGAGTTCTTTGAGCTTGCGGTCGAAGTCGATGACCACGTTGACCGGATCTTCGTCGCCGAAGTCGGTGTCCCAGCTGGACAGAACCGCGGCAGAGTTGATGGATCGATTGAAGCGGTGATCTTCCACCTGCCAGCGTCCAAGGCCTGGGATCTCGGGGCCCTCGAACACGCGAGTGACTTCATCGCGGAGCGGCACAATTGCTTCGCGAATGGCCTCCATGCCACCGAACTCCTCGACCCAGTCTTCGAGATCCAAGAGCGTGTCGAGATTGCGCTCTTCTCGGTCTGCCTCAATGGCATCCCGATCGTCGGCCCTGGCCTCGCTGACTGCCCCCAGCCCGGCAGTCACAGCCATCCACAACAACCCCCACCAACGGCAACTCGAGTTCCGTTTCATGCGACAGCCCCATTCCTCGCGCGCGCCCATCCGCGAGCCCCGCCCGAGAATCCTCGGGGGGACTTGCAAATTCGAACAGCCCGAAGAAGGGAGACGTTCAGATTTCCGGGGGTTGGAAGTGCGGACAGCGCCAGACGCTGCAAAATCAACCGCGAGATTCTCCCGACGGCTTGCTCCAGGCCCCGAACAGGCCCCCGACAGGAATGCCCCTACTTGGTCATCCGGCGCCATGGGTGGCGCTGGATGTGAGAACTGGTGACGATCCACACCACGGCCTTGCGCAATTGCAGCTGCTCTTCGCCCTGCTGCAAGAGCAAGGTGTGGGCAACAGGACCACTGCCGGGACGCGCGACCTCGCTGATGGCCAGTCCGAGGGACCGCGCGATGTGAGAACTCCAGCTGCCCGCGCCATGGGCGAAGGCGTTGCTGTCGCCAATCACGACCACGGGTGAATCTTCGACGTGGGCGTACTCGGTGCCTTCCGCGTCCACCACGGGCCAAACCTTCATCGGCACTTCGGGATGGTGGCGCTCGGTGCCGGTGCGCCGTGAGTCGCGATACCGGTCCGGGTCGGCGCCCTCGAACTGGTAGCGGCGAAGGCGTTCGGCCACGACCTCGCCGACGACGCGCGCTCCCAGGCCCGAATGATGGTGGTAGGCGGTTTCGAACAGCGGAACCTCGGCTTCGTCCTTCGCCGCCAGCACTGCGGGAAGCACGTCGACCACTTCGACGTCCGCTTCCAGGAGATCCAGGAGAAAGCGGGTTCGGCCCATGCTGACGGGAACTTCCTCCGGAAGATCGACTCCGAAGTGTTCCGGGTAGGCCTCAATCTTCGATGGAACAGGAACCACGAGCAAATCGATGCCGAGTTCCTGAAGTGCCTCGTGAAACTCCACGATCGCCTCCATCGGTTCGGCGCCACGACCGGATTCGACATGGGCGTTGGTCCACTCCGGCTGCACGGCGGCTCGGCAGATTTCGCTGTTGAAGATCATCTCCCCCACGCGCATCTCGGAACGATCCCCTTGATGGGCGTTGACTCGCTCCGTCACGGCATCGCGAAAAGGGCCCAGGGCCTGCTCAATTTCTTCGAAGCCGCCGGCCCCGTCGATGCGTTCGTAGATCGCGTCCAGTTGTTCCGCGAGATCGTCTTCCCTCGCTTCGGAGACATCGAAGAACAGGCCCAGGAAAGGGAAGGTGAGGACGCCAAAGATCATCGGTTCCCTCCATGGGGCTCGTCGCGGTGGCGAGATCCGCTCGCCACGACTGTGCGAATTCGTGACGATAGGGACGGCCGAGGCACAGTCGCTGGTCGGCCACAAAGCGGGTAAAAGTCGAGGTTCTCCGGTCGCCCCGGTCCGTGGGCGCTCCCTCGTCCCAGCTTGGAAGGAACTCTCATGTTGGATCTCCTCGGCCTGACGTTGATCGCGTCGGCGATCATCACCGGCGCTCCCCAAGAGAGTGATGGGATTCCCGACCCCGCGCTGCTAGGCCATTCTTCCCATGGGGAAGCCTTTGATAAGGGTCCGCGCCAGAAGCCCTGGAAGATCGAAGGCATCGGGCACTCCCACTTTCCGATCACAACAAGTGTGCCAGAAGTTCAAGAGTGGTTCGACCAAGGCAACACATTGCTGCACTCCTTCTGGTGGTTCGAAGCCGAACGCGCCTTCCGTTGGTGCCTGAAGCTCGACCCCGAATGTGCCATGGCTTACTGGGGACTGGCCCGCGCGGTTCGCCGCGGCGACACGGAAACGGAATCTCGGTCGGGCGAGTTCCTGCAAGAAGCGCTCAAACGTCGAGACCAGGTGACCGAGAGAGAGCGACGCTACCTGGACGTTTGGGACGAGGTGTTCTCGCCCAAGCTGGACGGCAGCAAGCCTCGGCGTCGTGAGATGGGCAACCGAGAACTCGCTGACAAGCTCGAGATGGTGATTCTGGAAGACCCGGACGACCGGGAAGCCAAGAGCTTGTTCGTGTTGGCGTCCTTGTTCGGCTCCAGTCGCTACGGGAACGAGCTGATCTTGCAGGAAATCCTGGCGGCTGAGCCCCAGCACCCCGGAGCTCATCATTATCGCATCCACAACTGGGATGGCCCGGAAGGCGCCGAGGCGCTGCACAGCTGCGAAGTCTACGGCGAACTCGCCTGGTACAGCGGCCATGCGAACCACATGCCCGGGCACATCTACAGCGGCATCGGCATGTGGCACGAAGGGGCGATCTGGATGGACTCGGCCACTCGGGTCGAGAAGACCTACATGCGAAAGCGCATGACTCTGCCGATCCACAACTGGAACTACGCGCACAACCGCAATTACTTGGCTTACACCCAAGAACAGCTGGGCCTGCCGTCCCTCGCCTTGCAAGGCGCCGAAGACCTCCTGGCCGCCCCCCTGGACCCCGACTACAACAACCCGAACAAGCCGGGCTACTGTGTCTACCGGGAGGGGCTCAGCTCCATGATTCGGACGCTGGTCAAGTTCGAACGTTGGGAGACCATTCTGGACGAGAAAACCTTGCCGTGGCGCGACACGCTGCAAGACAAGGTTTGGCGGGCGTATTGCGAGTCTCTGGCTCTCCTGGAAACAGGAGACTTGGACGAAAGCCGCAAGCGCTTCCTCGAGCTGAAGGGCTACGAAAAGGAAGTGTCTGACGAGAAGCAGTCTCGCCTGAAGTCCTACTACGACATTCAGGTCGTGGAACTGGAGGCCTTGCTGACCCTGGCCGACGGAGAGGACTTGCTGGGTGGCCTGCGCTTGCTGACCGAAGCCGCCGAGCTGGAATCGAAGCTCAAGGAAAGGGACAACGATCCTCCGGATTTCCCTCGGGCGTTGTTCAACCTGGTGGGCGAAACCTATCTCGACCAGGAAAGCTACGGCCTGGCGATCGCGGCCTTCGAGCGGGTGATGGAGGACGTGCCGAACGATGCCTTTGCCCTGTCCGGGCTGGCCCGCGCCCATCACGCTCTGGGACAAACCGAAGAGGCGAACAACGCCTACGGACGACTGCTCTACGTATGGTCCGAAGCGGAGCCGGGCTTGCGCTGGATGGATCAGCTCGCGTCCCTGGGACTGGAAAGCGCGCCGATCGACGAGTCCGCCAAGGAGCAGCGCAACTACCGGACGGAAACCCTGGCAACTCTCGGCCCGGGCACGTGGAAGCCCTACGACGCCCCGCGTCTGGAAGCCCAGGATTCCCAGGGGCAGATCGTGACTCTCGAGCAGTACCGGGGCAAGAACGTGCTTCTCGTGTTCTACCTCGGCGAAGAATGCCCACACTGCGTCGATCAGCTCAAAGCCATCCAAGAAAAGGAATTCGAGTTCGCCGAGACGTCCACCGAGATCCTGGCGATCAGCTCGGACACTCCCGAGCAAAACGCCAGTTCGGAAGAGCTCGGAGAGCTGGCCTTCCGCCTGCTTTCCGACGTCGACCATTCCAACGCGCGACGTTTCCACTCCTACGATGACTTTGAAGAATTGGAACTCCACTCAACGATCCTGGTCGACGCCGAAGGCAAGCTGCACTGGTCCCGCAACGGCGGTGATCCATTCATGGACCTGGACTTCCTGCTGGACGAGATCCGGCGACTGAACGAGTCCAGCCCGGCGTTGCAGGAGGTGAATGCGGGGAGTTGACGGCGCTGAACCTGGAAGAAACCCTGCGCAAGTTCGACGGTCGATCGGTGGCCCCGTTCCAGGCCGTTGCCGCGTATGCGCGTTCAAGTACCGTTTCGGTGACCGACCTTTGCAAGCTCGCGCGTCGCAAGGACGAAGCCCTGCAGATCGGTGCCACCTGGGTGATCAAGGACCTCCTGGAGTCCGACGACCTTTCGACGTCGGGACTCGCCACCAAGCTCATTCCGCTGATGGATCGAGTGGTCGCACCGGATGCGAAGCTGCATCTCGTTCAGTGCTTGCCGCTGCTCGAGATCCCCTCTTCTCAGGAAGAACGGCTGGCGAAAAGCCTGAAGGGGTTCCTGAAGGACGAGTACAAGTTTCTTCGCGCGTGGTCGTACAACGGGCTGGGACTGCTCGCGGTGCAGAACCCCAAGTATCGGGCATCCGTGAAGAAGCTGTTTGCCAAAGCCCTCGAAACGGAGGCCGCTTCGGTCAAGGCGCGAGTGCGTCATGCGCAGAAAGCCCTCGAGAAAGCCTCATGAGCGAGTGGCAACTTCGAACGGCGACGCTGGACGATCGACCTGCGATCCAATCACTGATCGAACGCTCTTCGCGCGCCCTGTGCGTCGGCGAATATGATACGAAGGTTGTCGAAGCCGCGTTGCAAGGAGCCTTCGGAGTCGACAGCGAACTGATTCGAGACGGCACCTACTTCGTCGTCGAGACTGGCGACAAGATCGTCGGCTGCGGAGGTTGGAGCATGCGCGCCACCAAGTTCGGCGGCGACGCGCACGGGGACCGCGATTCCTCGAAACTGAACCCGACGACCGACGCCGCCAAGATTCGCGCCTTTTTCGTCGACCCGGCTCACACCCGAAAAGGCATCGCCGCGGGAATCCTCGACCACTGTGAAGCGAAGGCGCAAGAACACGGTTTCCAGCGACTCGAACTCACCGCGACCTTGCCGGGGGTGCCGTTCTATCGTGCACGGGGCTACATCGCAGGACAGCCGGAGCACCACGAGATTGCGCCGGGCGTGTCCATCGAGTTCTTGCCGATGAGGCGGGAGATCGACAGCAATGCCTCCGCGAGCGCCAGCAGGCCGAGAAAGCCTTGAGCCCTCCAAATAGACCGAAGTACAATCTGGAAAGTTGACAGATCGCAACACAATCATTGCCACGAGTGCAAGCAAACATTGACATTGCCTTAGCGGTGCTCATTAGGTTTCGAAAGAGCATTTTGAGTCAACTAAACGGCAACGAGGGGTCCATCGTGAATGACTTACCGCAAAACAAAAGCGAATCACAGTTGGATGCCGAACGAATAGTCGACGATCGCGTTCGGCGGTACCTGAATAAGCACAAGGCCAAAGTCCGCAACTTTTGGATTGGTCTCCTCATTCTCGATGTGGGCGCGCTTTCAGGAGCGGCCTGGGGCGGATATCAATTCATCAAGGCAACCGCCGCAAACTCTGCCGAGGAACGATTCTCCCTTGACTTGAAATCAAACTTCACCGAGAGCACCGTCGCCAGAATAGCCAAGAAACATGCCAACGAGGCTGTAGAAGACCAAATCGAACGCGCCGAAAAAACCTTCGACTCGGCGAGTGATGTCGTTCACCACATTTTACTCGGGAGTATCGACCACATAATTGACGTAGCCAAGAAACAGACTCAGCCAACCATCGAACAAGTGACTGAGTTCCGGATTGAAATCGAGAATGGACTGGATCTCGCGCGGAATGACATGCAAATGATGGAGGATCAGATAAGCGCGACGTCAAACAACGTACAGGCCAAGATCATGGCATCCGAACAAAGCGAGGAAGCAGTCAAAGACAGTCTCGAAGAGATTCACAGGCTTCAAGCCAAGGCTGAGTCTGAGATCTACGCGGTACTCGAAGGCATCAGGGATTCTGCCCAGCAACTAGCTTCAGTGAAAAGTCGACTAACCAAACTCAAGGGCGACGGATCAGATGCAATCATCCAGCTCCTAGATCGACTATCAGAAGCCGCCGAGAACGGCGACGAGCTGAACTTACTACTCGGGCTCGAGCAGGATCTAACCGCGGTCAACTCGGACATTGACCAAATCAAACAGAAACTTGATGCTTCTGAAGATCATCGCTCTCTCCTCGACAAAACACTCAGTTCGATTCAATCGAAGCGAGCACCGCAGATTCGAGGCGGCAGCCACCGCTGGGCTGGATCGGGGGAAATCAGATCAAGACTGGATTCGCTCGGCTCTCCAGGAAAATATGATTTACCGGTTTCCTTCAACCCTCCGTTTGATCGTGACGTCGACATTCAGATCATTGCAATGGTGTCTGAGGTTCGAGCTGATGCAAGATACCTCGACCCTCAGGCGACACGCATGCACTTTGCCGTTTGGCCCAAAAAAGGTACCGTAAGCAGAACTGGGTGCATATTGGAACTGTACGTCAACGAGAAGCTGAGGTGGCCAACTGGTACAGTCTCATGGGTAGCCTGGACCCAAGGTCAAAGTGAGCCTCGTTCGAACTAGCTTGAGTCTGAAGGGACAACTCCCACCCCAAACGGCCTCACCACCAAGATCAGCCGCGGCAATAGCGTCAGCGAAGACACCAGCGCCATCATCATCGCCAGGGCGGTCAGCAGTCCGAACAGGATGCTCGGGACGAAGTTCGAGAACGCCAGGATCGAGAAGCCGGTGGTGATGGTGATGGAGGTGTAGTACATGGCGTTGCCGATGCTGCGGTGGCTGCGGTGCATGGCTTGCAGGTAGCTGCCGTCGACGGCGAGTTCTTTCTTGAACCGGTGCAGGTAGTGAATGGTGTCGTCGACAGCGATGCCGACGCTGATAGCCACGATGGTGATGGTCATGACGTCGAGGGGAATGCCCGCGAGGCCCATGACGCCGAGGATGGCGAGGGAAGACAGCAAGCTCGGGACGATGGCGATCAGGGAGATCTTCAGGGATCGAAACAAGAACAGGAACATGACCATCAATGCCAACACGGTGTAGCCAATGGTCTTGATCTGGGACTGGAACAGGCTCTGGAGCATATTGTTGTAGAGCACCATCAGACCGGACACCCGGAACTGATCGTCGCGCAGGCCGAGTTCGTCCTTGAGATCCCCGCGGATCTGCTTCAGCAATGCGTCTCGTCGCAGGGTTTCGAGGGAGTCCTTGATGCGCACGCTGATTCGCGCTTGGTCGTTGGAGACCGAGGCGTAGGGCGCGATGAGGGCGTCGCGGAAATCCTGGGGCATCTTCTGGAACAGGATGGCGATCAGTAGATCATCGAGAGGCTCGCCATCGTTGATCTGCAGCCCGACCTTGGTCAGAGTGGCGAGGGACAAAACCTTGCCGGTCTCAGGCAGTGCGTCCAGATAGTCGTGCACTCGTCCGATCCGGTCCAGTTTGGTACTGGTGAACCAGTACTTGGCTTTCTCTTCCTCGCGGGCGCGCGCTCGGGCCTCGGCGGAGGACTGCTCAGAGTCTTCGAACTCTCCGAACTCGTCGTCCCCGAAGTCCGCAGAATCGTCGAAGTCGTCGAAGTCGTCGAAGTCGTCGTCCCCACTCGAACTGCTGAATTCGTCGAATTCGTCAAAGTCACCGAAATCGTCCGTCTCTTCGAACTCCGCAAACTCGTCGAGGTCGGAGAATTCGTCGAACTCCTCCATCTCCTGACGTTCGGCTTCTTGCGGGTCGCCGAGCGGTTCTGAGGCGACGAACTCGTCGAAGTCCGGGTCAGGATTGGCCGGCGCCGGCTGTTGCTGCGAATCGGGCCGATCCAACGCGGCGACCTCGCCATCTCCGGCTCGCGATCCAGAGTCTCGCGGCACGCCGAAGTCCAAGATCACATCCAAAGGAGTCGTGCCGCCGAGCTCGCGGTCGATGAACTCCATCCCCTGGTAAATCTCGGTGCTTTCCTTGAAGTAGTCGATGAAGCTGTTCTCGACTTTGAGTCGCTGGGTCCCCACCACGGTGACGATGGCCACGACCGCGCTTCCCACCAAGATCAGCGGGCCTCGCCGTTCCGTGAGTCGCCCGAAGAACGAGGTCAGCGGCAACCCGAAGTCGGACTCCTCCGCGGCCGGAGGTTTTCGCACCAGCATCGACGCCGCCGGGAACAACACAAAGGTCACCGTCAGCGAGACCAGAATCCCGAGGGTCATCATCCAGCCGAAGGTCGAGACCGGCAGGATGTCGCACACGATCAAGGACGAGAACCCGGCGATGGTGGTCAGCGACGCATAAAGACACGGGACGAACGTGTGTCCCACGGTCTCGCGAATCAGGGCACGATTGTCGAGGTCCGACCGCGTCCGCAGGAACTCACGGAAGCGAACGATCAAGTGGATGGTCAACGACATGGTGAAAATGAGCTGCAAGGACACAAAGTTGGAAGACACCACGGTCACTTCCCAACCCAGGAAGCCAAGCAGCCCCATCATCACCAGCGCCGAGCAGGCGCAGCACAGCATCGGCAGCACGACCCAACGCAGCCGCCGAAAGATCACACCGAGGGTCGCGAGCAGCAGCAGGATCATCCCCACGCCGAAGATCATCAGGTCCGAGCGGATGAAGGTGACGATGTCGTCGACGATCATCGGCACTCCGCCCAGGTACAGGCGGTCCTTGCCGCGGTAGCCATCGAGAATCCCGCGAATGGATTCGATGTCGGCGTGCAACTCGTCGCGGAGGCGATCCTTGGAGCGGGAGTAGCGGCGCTGCAGATCGGAGAGTTCGGCATCTTCCGCCGTGCTCCAGTCTCCCTCGCGTCGCTTCTCTAGCATCGCGATGCGCTGGGCCGTGAGTTTCGCGTGGTCCTCATCGGCGCGAAAGTTGACCTGCAAGGTCGTCGACTTCAGGTCCTCGCTGACCAGCAGTCCCTGGTACACGGGACTCGTTTGGAGTTCCTTGCGCGCAAGTTCTACCGACGCCCCCGGATCCTCCAGTGTCTTCAGGTTGCTCTGGACTTCCGTCAGCGGAACCGGCGGGTTGCGCAACAGAGGGACGTCCAACAACGACGTCACTGACTCCACTCGCGGCAAGGAGGAGAGCTCTCCGCGAAGCTCCTTCAAGGTCCGCAGGGAGTCCTTCCCCAGCAGTTCCCCGGCCGGGGTGAAGGTGACCACCACGAACTCGGCACCGCCATAGCGCTCTTGGACTTGCCGGGCGTAACGGAGATCTTCGTCGTGCTCGAGCACCAGCGAGTCGCTCGAAGCGTCGAGTTGAAAGTCCTTGATCCAGTACGCGCAGAACGCGAACAGGGTCAGCAACGACGCGACGATCAGACGAGGACGCCCGAGAACGATCGTGTCGTAAAGACGGAGGAGTTTCAGGGTCACTCTCCGGCAGGAGCGGAGGGTTGGCCGTTCAGCTTGGCCAAGGCGGCGCGCTTCTCTTCGACCTTCTTGCGCATCTCTTCCAACAGTTCTTCGAAGTCGTTCTCACGCAGGTAGTCGTTGTACTGACCGCCGTAGGACTTGCGAATGCTGACCCCTTCGATCTCCAAATCGAACACTTTCCAGACGCCGTTGCGGGAAGCCAGCATGTAGGCCACCTGGACACGGTTGCCCTTGGAGATGATGTGGGAGTCCACCTGGTACTTGGGAGAGCCGCCCATGGACAACGTCGACGGCTCGCCGAACTCGACCTCCTCGTCGGAGAACAGCTCGAGCTTCTCGAAGTAGGACAGGCGCAGAGTATCGACGAATAGATCGGTGAAGGCGCGACGCTGCTCGGCGTTGATCCGCCCCCAGTGGGTCTTGCCCAGGGAAAGTTTGGCCAGCAGCTCGAAGTCGATCAGCGGTTCCACGATCTCGAGCACCGAATCCTGCTTCTGCTCGCGGCTGATCTCTTCGTTGCGCAGCACTTCCAGCACCTGGCTGACGGCGCCTCGAATGAGCTTGGACACGGCGGCCTTGTCGTCTTCCACTCCCAAGAGGGGAGCCGAGCGGGCGATCGCAGGCGTCGTCACAGGATCCAGGGGCGTCACCGCAAACGGTGTCGCGGCCGTCATCACACAAGCGAGAAGAATCTGCATCGGAGTCACTCCTCGACCATCTTTCGTCGGTTCTGATCGTAGGCGTCGCGGAAAAACGTGTAGGGGTCCAGCGCGTCCCGTTTCAGGCTTTCATACTCTTCGACGCGCAGAGACGCACGGTTGAACTCTCGACCGACGGCAAGGCCGGTCGTCACCTCTGGAGGCGCGTAGTAGGAGATGGGATGGAGGAAAATGTCGGGAATGATGCCGAGACCATCCCGCACATTCCGCGGCCCCAGGAAAGGCAGCACGACCGGGAATCCGGTGCCCACCGAGTAGTGGCCGAGAGTCTGACCGAAGTCCTCGGGGCTGGGAGCCTTCCAATCGAGCCAGGCATCCGCGGGATCGAACAGGCCGCCGATCCCGACAGTGGAATTCACGACCAGGCGCCCGAGCTCGAGGCCCGCCTTCTTGAACTTCCCCTGAAACACTGCATTGGCAAAGCGCGGCGGGGTCAAGAAATTGAGGAAGGCCTTTTCGATCGCGACCCGTCCCACTTCCGGCACCACGTAGCGATAGCCCCGCGCCGCGGGAAACACGATCCATACGAAGAACCGGTCGTTGAAGTGGTGCATGACCCGGTTGTACCCCATCAAAGGGTCCCAAACGGGCTCCTCGGTGGCGACATCTCCGCCACTGGCGTCTCCCTCGTCTCCAAAGTCGTCGAACTCGTCAAAATCATCGAATTCGTCGAACTCGGAAAACTCATCGTCAGAGAACTCGTCGAGGTCGTCCGAGGGCGGAGCAGTCTCTTGGAATCCCCCCCGGTGAAGACCTCCGAGCGCGGAGACACTGCGTGGGGCGCCATGACAGCCGGCGAGAATGAGCACCAGACTGAGCAGCAGAGTGCCCGGCACGAATCCACCCGACGCCCATCCACAGACGGGCACCGTCGGATGCGACGCGAGTTCGCGACTCCCTGGCTTCATCGACCTCCTCCCGCAGTGCGCCGATCGCTCAGGCTGATGATCGCCGGTCGCAGCCCCCCGAAAAAGTCTCCGGATGGCCAATCGGGGGTTTTTCGTCGCGCTCATCGTCGGTTCGCCGGCGAATCGGAGGAATCGTCGAGGAACCGAACACGAACGCCGCGAAACGCCCCGGAAAGAAGCCAAAGGTCGTCTTCGACGATCAGCCAGGCTGCGGGTGCAAACGACGGAAACCGCTGAAAGTTACTCATCGGCAAGAATTTCCCGTAACTCAAGGAGCCGGGGCGGGGGTCCTCGCCTTCCTCGGATCATGGGGGCGACGCATGGTTCTCCCACTCCTCCCGAGAGATCTCATAGACGCGGATGTCCAGGTTCTTCCAGTGGGCGTCCCGGACGTGGCGCATGCCGTTGCGGAGAGCGACCTTCTGGGACGGCTGGTTCTCGGGAACGATCAGGGACACGATCTTGTCCCGGCCGTGATCGCGAAACCCGGAATCGCGGAATGCCCGCGCCGCCTCGATGGCGTAGCCGTGCCCCCACGAAGAGCGCAGGAACCAGTAACCCACCTCGAGCAATGTCTCCCCCTCCACGTCCTGAGGGAGAAGTCCTGCGTGGCCGAGATATTGCCCCGAGTCCTTGTCGACGACCGCGCGGAAGCCGAATGCCGAACCCTGGAATTTCTGATGCCGCTCCTGGAACCACTCCCGGGTGCGTTCCGGAGTGAAGGGATCGTGGGGTGAGTGCTTCATCACTTCCGGATCGGACATCATGCGATGCACGTCGTCCAGGTCCGACTCCGCCAGCGGGCGAAAGCGCAGCCGGGGGGTCTCGAACGTTTCCCAGTCCATGGTTTCTCCGAGGTCGACGAGCGGCCGCACTCAGTGTACGAGTTTCGACCGCGCCTCGTTCCGCGCGAACCCTTGAGACAGAGCTGCGCCCTCAGCCCGCGAGTGAGGGCCAAGGGCGCATCGGATCGGGAAGTCATTCGTCAAGAAGCCGGAAAACCGGTCCTCGACAAGGCGCGCTACGGAGCGAGTTCCACGGCCACGGGATCGCTGGATGCCAGGATCTTGCCCGCTCGGTGGACGAACACCGCATGATGGAGGGTGCGGCCGGCAAGGGATCGCGGCGCGTTCGGTGGCAGTTCGAAGCGGATGCGGGCTCGCCCGTTTTCGTCAATGCGACCGACGGATTCGTGCAGGTAGGGAACATTGCCGCGCAAGGTCGAGGCGGTGTAAGCGTCGAACTCGATCGGAACCGGCAGGTCGCTGGTGGCGCGAGCCGGCGCCGGACCGCTCGCCGTTCCCACGGTGAAGTATTCCATCCCCGCGTATTGTTCCCCGAGATCGACCAGCAGCACTTGCTTGCCACCCCCGCTGACCGAAACCGCCGGAGCGGTGCCGCCGATATCGCCGACGGTTCCCATCAGGTTCACGTCCTTGTTCGGCCACAGGGAGCAGTCTTTGATCTGCATGGCGACCGGCTCGCTTTTGCCGCCCGCCACCCACTCGTCGTAAGCGATGTCGCCCGCGGTGTTGGTGGTGTTCTCGGCCTTCAGGAAGTCGATGTATTCCTTGCTGGTGGTCTGGTGGAACACGGTGACGCGAGCGGTCCAGGCATTGGCGGGAATGTCGAACTTGGTGTCGTCCCAGTACTGGCCGTCGACGTAGGTCGCTCCCACCACCTGGGCCTGGCCGGCCTCGAAGGCCGCGTTGGTGAAGCCGCGGGGAGGAATGCGATTGTCCTTTTCGATGGTGTTGTTCAGGACGAAGTGGAACGACTCGCCCGCGGGAACTCCGGTCGCCGTGGCCATGGTCGCGTCGAGGCCGTGCTTGATCTCGTACACCTTGGTGTCGCCGGTCGTCAGGACCGCGGTGCTGTTGTCGTAGGCCCCCAACTCCTGGATCATCACGCCCTGTTTGTTGAAGAACTGGGCATTGATCCACATACGGCGGCCTTCGCCATAGCCCGTCGGCAGTTTGTGACCGGTCTGATTGATGATGCGCACGCGCAGCTTCTTGCCCTGGCGCTTCAGCTCCAGATCGCAGGAGCGCTGCAGCATGGAGATGTTGCGCGCGATGGCGTCGCGGAACACGGACAGGGACACTCCGCTCTCTTCCCCGGAGCCGTACAGCGCGTTGCTCTGGTCCAGGCGGTAGATGGCCTCCGGCACCCAGGAGTTGGCACCGGCGAAGTCATGCAATGGCAGGTCGGAGCGCAACGTCCCGTTGAGCCCCGGCGCACAGGCGACGCCGGTCGTGTCCGGCATGTGGCAGTCCTGGCAGGTGCTCACCGACTGTTTGTTGCCGCCGAAGCGCCCGCCCATGTCGATCGGCCCCGCGGCAAAGTCGCTGTTCAGCCACTCGGTGTAGGTTCGCTCAATCGGAAACTGGTCGGTTTTCTCGTGAGTCGGGTGCTCTTCGTCCAGGTTGTTCAGCACATAGGTGTCGCTAGCCGCAGGCGTCGCGCCACCCACTCGGCTGATCGCAGGATTGGACACTTCGTGACAAGTCGCACACATCAGGGACTCCTGATGGAACGGCGACTCCAACCAACCGTGCCAGAAGAACGGTTCGTTCAAGGTGAACGGTCCGCGGCGGCGATCGAACGGATCGAGGACGTACTGACCGCTGTGAGGATCCGTGGGGACATCCGTCAGGGCGGCCAGGATTGCCGCGTCCTCCGCCGGGTTGGCCGGATCGGCGATCGGATCGACCATGCGGTGACACAGGTGGCAGTTGACCCCGTCGTAGTCATCTCCCGCCAGCGCGGAACCGTCCGCCGGGGTTCCGTCTCCTTCCATGAACCCCGTCGGCGAGTGACACCGAATGCAGTAGGTCCCGGACTCTGCCACGTCTTGGTTGGCGATGGCCAGCGCCGCGTGGAAGATCGGGTCGCGGGTCGCGTTGGCCATCATCGATCCGGACCAGCGTTCGTGAGGCTCTTGATCGGGGTCGAAGTTTCCGTGACAGCTGAAGCAGGTGAAGCTGTCGAAGAGCAGATCGCTCAAGTCGCCGGGCTGGCTTCCTGCTTGGACGAAATCGTTGGAAGTGGCGTTGATCAGCGCGGCCACCGCCAAACTAATCGGTGATCCGATCAGCAGGGCCAGAATCAACAGACGTCGAGCGCTCATGAGTGGGGACTCCTGCTGGGGTTCGCAGAGAGGTTTGCAACGAGAACAGGGTGCCCCCCCACGGAACCGGCGGAAGAATGCCGGCGGGCACTGCACCGCAGGGGCGTTTCGTCAGACGGACCTTCGCCCCCGGGTGGTTCCCTCGAATCCGCTCAGGAATCTGTGCGAGAGGCGCCCCCCCGATCCGTGGAACGGGGGGATGCCACGATTGGGACCCAAACCGCAGGTTCGCCCTCGGGCTCTCGAATCAGAGAGATGCCTCGAGGCGACGCGACCGCGAGATTCGTCGCGGTGCGCCTTCAACTCAGCCAATCTGCAGCGAGGGACCGGGCCCACCGCGCCGCCGGTCCAGCGCAGTCGAGCCCTTGGCCTTCGGGCGACCCTTTCTAGCGGGGGGGTGGAACCGCCGTTTCGCCGGCCTCCTCGGTCGGCCTCACTCTGCCTGCATCTCGCCTTGGTAGGCGTCGCGACCGCGGCGACGGGCGGGTCCGAACTCCGGCTCGACCGGCGGATTCTTGGCATGAAGCGAGAGCACTTCTTGGATGCCACGAGCAAGCTGGGCATCGACGTCCTTGGCCACATCTTGCGGCATGTTCTCGACGACGATGTCCGGATCGACCCCGCGGTTCTCAAGCTCCCAACCGAGCTTCGGATCCCACCAGGCGAACTCTGGCTCGGACAGCATGCCGCCGTCCACGAAGCGCTTGTCCATGCGAATGCCGACCACCCCGCCCCAGGACCGCTTGCCGATGACTGGCGCAAGTTCTTCGAGCTGCACGGCCGCCGGGAAGATGTCCCCGTCGGACCCGGCGTGCTCATTGGTCAACACCACGAACGGACCATTGAGTGTCATCGACGGGTAGTAATCAACGCTTCCACCGCGAGAACGGTCGAAGCTCAGCACGTGGCGCCGGAAGCGTTCGAGGATCATCTGAGAAACAAAGCCGCCACCGTTCCAACGCACGTCCACCACCATCCCCTCCTTGCGGAGCTGGGGATAGAACCAGGTGTTGAACTCCACCAACCCCCCGGTGCTCATGTCAGGAATGTGGATGTAGCCGATCTTGCCATCGGTTTGCTCGGCTACAGCTTCTCGATTGCGTCGCACCCAGTCCGAGTAACGCAGATCGCGATCGCTGGACATCGGTTCGACCACCACGTCCCGGGCGCCTTCGAGGCTCGGTTTGTCGTTGACGGTCAGCAGCACAGGAATTCGGGAACGGCCCTCGAGCATGGCGTGGAACGGACGATCCGACGGGAACGGCAGATGGTTCACCGCCAGCAGGTAGTCGCCTTCCTTGACGTTCACCCCGGGACGGGTCAACGGTGAAGAAACCTGATCTGCAGGAGAACCGCGATAAATACGCTCGACCTGGAAGGCGTCTCCTTCGCGCCGCAAGTCCGCGCCAAGAAGCCCCACGGAAACGCGACTCACGCTGACACCCTGGTCACCACCAAACACGTAGGTGTGAGAGGTCGCGAGCTCGCCGATCATCTCCGCCATCAGATCGCGCAAGTCATCGCGGATCGACAACCGCGGCAGCAGCGTCGCGTACTGGTCTCGGACGGCCTTCCAGTCGACGCCGCCGAGACTCTCGTCCCAATAGAAGTCGCGCATGCGCCGCCAACCTTCGTAGTAGATCTGACTCCACTCTTCGCGCGGGTCCAGTTCCACCACGATGCCGCTCAGGTCCACCTTGGAATCCCCCAGCTTCCCCGGGGGCGAGGCGGTGCTGACCACGTAGATCTGGCGATCCTTCCAGATGGCGATTTTCTCGGCATTGGCCGAGGTCGCAAAGCCACCAGCACCGCTCACGAAGGTGTTGGATTTTTTGGATTCGTAGTCGAACAACATCAGATCGGAAGAGCCACCAGGACCTTCGGGAGCCATGCCACGGACGGGTCGGGATCGATACAACGCGCCGCCCTTGGTGAGAAGCAGGCTTCGGTAGTCCCCGGCGGGCACGGGCATGGCAATGATGCGATCGTCCAATCCTTCGAAGTGGATCTCGATCGGATCCTTCTTCGGCTTCTTGTCGTCCTTGCCTTTCTTGCCGTTGCTCTTCTTGTCAGACTTGCCTTTGCCCTTCGCCTTGTCCTTCGAGTCGCCGGAACCTTCCTTGGCATCGTCCTCTTTGTCTTCGCTGTCGGCGTCGTCGGACTCTTCGGCACCCTCCGACTCGCCCTCTTCCTCGGACTCTTCCGCCTCCTCGTCTTCCGAATCGTCGTCCTTGGGCGGCAAGCCAGCGTGAGGAGTGAACGGATTTTCGACGTCGTCTCGCAACAGGGCCAGGTACATCTTCGAGGGACGAATGTTGACGTTCTGGAAGTCGCGATCACCCAGCAACGGATTGGTCGCGCGGTCACTCAGGAACCCGAGGTATCGCCCATCCGGATCCCAGGACGGGCCAAAGTCGTGGGTGTCGTCGCCGGTGATGCGATGGACCTTGCCTTCCACGGTGTCGTACACGTACACCGAGCGATAGCCGGTCCCGTGAGACTTGCTGTAGGCCAGCCAGCGGCCCCCGGGACTCCAGTCGTAGTCGCGGATCTCGCCGTTCTCGCAGCGATCCACCAGCCGCGGATTGCCCCCTTCGACCGGCACCAAGTACAGCGACTGGGTTTGGTCGCCGTAGGCCAGGAACTTGCCGTCAGGAGAGTACGCCGGGGTGAAGTGCCAGCCCGAATCGCCGGCCTTCTTCACCACTCGAGGACCTCCGCGACCCCAAGCGTCCAACGTGCGAATCTCTTCTTCGCCGGGTTCGTCGGTGATGTAGGCGATCTGCTCGCCGTCCGGACCGAACACCGCGGATCGCTCCCGCGCACCACTGCCACGGGTCACCGGCAGCGTCACCCCTTCCTTCACCGGCACCGAGAACACTTCGCCGCGAGTGGTGACCATGACTCGATCGCCTTCGGGAGACAGATCGAAGAAGGTCAGATCGCGAACGGCTTGGGGATAGCGAGAACGGGTCAACAGACGATCGCTGGGCAGCTGGATCGAAAGGGTCCGTTCGGAATCGTTCTTCGGGTCGAACAGGTGAATGTCTGCCGCCAGAGTGAAGACGATGCGTCCATCGGGCGCCATGGAGAGCGAACGCGCGTCCCACTTGCCGAAGTCGGTGTGACGACGACGATCGGAGCCGTCCGGAGCCATCGACCACAGATTGGCAGTCCCGCCTTGATCACAGAGGAGATAAACGCGTCCCCCGTGCCACATGGGATGGGCATTCATGCCCTCAAAGGTAGTGACCTGCTGAAAGTCTTCTTTCTCGGGATGGCCAACCCAAATGGTTTGGGCCGAGCCACCGCGATAGCGCTTCCAGGTCCCGCCCCCATGGGTGCGAGTGAAGGCCCAGCGACCACTGTCCGGGTCGACATCCAAATCCGCGGCCCAACCCAAGGGCAGCTTCTGAGGATCGCCGCCGCGGAACGGCACCGCGAAGATCTCGGTGCTGCCATGAGGCTGCTCGCGGTTGCTCAAGAACGAAACCTGTTTGCCGTCGGGACTCCAGCCAAGGACCCGGTCGGAACTCGGGTGCCAAGTGAGTCGGCGAGGTTCCCCCCCGGAAGCCGAGACCACAAACACGTCCGAGTTGCCGTCATAGGATCCGGTGAATGCGACCCACTGACCGTCCGGTGAGAAGGCGGCGAGGGATTCGGTGCCGACGTGAGTCGTCAAGCGCCGAGCCACTCCCCCCGACAAGGAACTCAGCCAAAGATCTCCTTCTGCGGTGAACACCACCGTGTCGCCATGCAGATCCGGCGAGCGCAGGTAGCCCTCGGCCCCGTCAGCGGCGCCAAGAGGAAGGAAAGCGGACAGCAGAACAAGGCAAGCGGAACTCCAACGACGGGGGCGTGTCACAGGTGGTCTCCTCGGGCAGGGAATCGGACGGACCGGTTACGCACAAGGCCTCGGCCCCGTTGGAACATGACGCTGTCGAAGAAAGTTCACCCGCGGCGCCGACGGTTCCCGCCCCCTCGGGAGCCAACCCGAGTTGCCTGACCTCTCCGCCACACCGATCGGGGCCGGGCAAGCATTTGAAACTCGGGGAACAGACACGCGGATCGGCCCCCTCACTCACCGAAACCCGGGCCGAGAGGAAGTCCGACTCTGTTCCGAACCATCGATCGGCGTCAGGTCGTCGGGACGCCGGAGTACCCCAGGGATCCTCCCGATCGAATTCCTCGCGCACTCGCCGAGGTGATTCGTCGCCGAACGAGCCTGGGTGATTCACGAAGGCCGACGGCAATTGGTCGAAGTTCCGTCTGACTCGTCAGCACGACCGGGCTCATGACATTGAGCTCATGACACTGGGCTCATGAATCATTCGAGCCGAACTGTTGATCTGTTCGAGGAGCTCCTCGATCCCCGACCTTGGGTCGCCGATCGATCGAGCCGACAGAGGTTTCCCGAACCGCCTTCCGGTCGAGGTTCGGGAGAGTGATCGAGTGTCCGATCACCTCCTGGGACCCGCGACTTCGAAAGAGAACCGCCTCATCAGGCCGCTCGGAACGACGACTGCAGTCGTCGCCAACGGAAGCAGCTCCTGATTTCGATCGAAACCGAGGAGCTGCTCGACGACCTCGTCTTTGGAGTGGACTGCTTGCCCTTCAGATCGCCTCGGCTCCGGCCACGGCGACGGCGTGGTCGTCTTCCACGGTGCTTCCGGACACGCCGATCGCACCGATGATTTCCCCGGCCGAGTTTTTCAGTGGCACTCCCCCCGGGAACGAGATCAGCCCGCCATTGCTGTGCTCGATGTTGTAGAGCGGACCGGCCGGTTGGGAGAGCTTGCCGATCTCTCCGGTCGCCATGTCGAAGTAACGCGCGGTCCGGGCCTTCTTGATCGAAATGTCGATCGAGCCCAACCAAGCACCGTCCATGCGCTGGAACGCCTTCAGGTTGGCGCCGGCGTCAACCACCGCAATGTCCATCTTGACGCCCATGGATTCCGACTTGGCCACTGCCGCCGTCACCGCCTTTTGGGCTTGTTCCAAAGTGATGTCGCTCATGAGAAGAGTCCTCTTTCTTGAATGGATCGGGTGATCGGGATTCGCAGGAGTTGAGGTTTCGAGCCAAAGGGGGGTGACCTCCTCCGCTCGACTCATGCCGGATTCCAGCGGCTTTTCGCGGATCATGCACCGAGGCCGCGATCGATGCCAGACGCACTTTGCGAAACCACTGGCGGAATTCTCGATCCTCGGTGGAGTGCCGAAAGCTCAAGGCGCCAGAGCAGGAGTCGGGGTCCGGTCGTGACGTGTCATCGCCAATCGGCGATGCCTGAGCAACGGGGTGCGCTGAGGAGTCGGCCATCGAAAGGTGCTTGACCCCGCGGATGGATCACAGACGACGTCGGATGGAGTGCCCAAAGTCTCTCGAGAACCACCGCCTCACTCGCCTCTGACGGTTGGCAAACGCGTCGCGGTGAGGGCGTCGGACTGGCACGGCTGTCCATTTCGATAATGCATGTTGGCGCACCCCTCTCGGACCTCGAGGAAGGTCGCACTCACCGTGGAAGCCACGGTGTGATGCATGCACTGGCTGAAGACGTCGCCGTCCGGGGCTTCGACATCGTGGGAACAGTGCCAGCGAACCAGAGGGTCCAGGTCTGGACTGCCTCCATCCCCCAACCATCGATGGAAGCTGGCGGAACGGCGCTGCGTCACCGCCGATTGGTCATAGCCGTTCGAGATTTCGACGCGGGACTCGGCGCACTCGGTTCGCTGCATCTGGAGTCCCGTCCATTCGAACCGGTGCAACGTCGCCCGTTTCGGGGCGCGACCTCGAGCTCCTGGCTCGGCGACATAAAGGCGAAACGGGTTCTCGAGCATCTGACCTTCCCGTTGACGGCGGGCAAAGAACTCGGACACCGCGTCGGGCGCGGGATCCAGGATCACACTCGTGACCAAAAGACCGCGGCTCGGAGCACCCACCGTCGGCGCCCGCAACCGCTGCGAGTCGCCATTGATCAGACACACCCCGTATCCCCGCGCGTTGAGGGCAATCCAACTGCCCCCTCCATCTGGGTCAATGGGTGTGCACATCGGAACCCCGGCAGCTTCGTCGAGGCGCGGAGGCAACGCAGTGCTGCGAGACGGAAGCTCGTCCCGATTCAGGCCCAGGAGGTATCCGCCGTCGTCATCCGGAAGAAACGAAAGCGTGCACATCGTGGTCAATCGAACAGCGCGATGGAGGCGGTGAATCCGTGCAGGAAGTTCTTCCCTCCCACCGGACCGATTTCGCCCGCTGCGAAGAACCCTGCCAACGGCAGTTCCGGGAACTGGGTTTGGATGCAGCCGCTGTCGTGGTCGGAGTCCGGGAACAATCGAGTTCCCCGCCCATTGCACGAGAACAAGAGAGCCCCGCCCGGCTTGGCTTGATCCGAGGACTCGGTCAGCAGCAGACGCAAGTCTTCATCGGCACTGTCGGCATCGCGCACGTGAAACCGAATGGTGCGCCCTCGACGAGCTTCATCGCCAATGGCCATCGAGCCAGAGCTCGGGTCGCTGCCGATGACCCCTCGCACCAAAAAGTCGCCGCGTTCTGGTTGAGACTTGCGTTCGTCCACGGCCTGCCCCACGTGCAACGAACCCGCCTTCAAATTGGCATCCAGCATGGCTCGCTCGGTCTCGTCGCATTCGCGATAGATCGCCTCGAGCTGCTTCAACGGAGGTTTGCCCGCCAACTCGTGAATGACGTTCTTCTCCGACTTGGTGATGATCATCGCCTTGCCGAGAGGACGGCAGCCCTGTGACACAACGTGGCGCACCGGGACTCCGTCCAAGAAAACACCGACCCCGCCGTTGCGCAGCACTTGATCCTGCCAAAACAAACGATTGGTGCCGGGACCAGCACCGCCACTCGCCATCCCTCCCAAGGCCGACACCTGCGGACACTGTTCATTCACGCGCCGCAACCACTCCAACGCTGGAAACGAAAACGGTTCGCCGAACATCAGGAACGAACACGACTCGGGGCTTTCCTTGCAGCGGGCGAGCCACTCCTCCGGCATTTCCAAGTCGGCTTCGGTGAACTGTCCTTCGATGCTGCCCGTGAGTTCGAAGGATTCGATCTTCGCCTCGGGGAACCGGGCCAACCAGAGCGACAAGGCCGGACCGGCTTCGACTTCCCGCGAATTCCCGACCACCGTCTCCCCCGCGCAGCCCACCAAGTGGCGCGCCCCCGTCAACTCCCGGATCTTCGCCGGCAGTCCATCGAACCCCGCATGGTGCTCGTGGGAAACGAAGATCACCGCCAGGTCCGGAGTCTCTTCGCCGAATGAGGCAAGGGACTGCTCGACACACTCCTGGATTGCCTTCTCCAGGTCAACCTGGACAGACAACGCGGCGGCATAGCGATTCATGAACAGCTCCGTGGCAGGATCGGCAGCGGGGCTCTGAGTGGAGGAAGTCCCCGAAGAGTAGTGTTCCGCCCGCCAACTTCGTCACCCGATTCGAGAAGGATTCGAGCTTTCGTCGGGGTGGTTGCGGGGTGGTGGATTGGTGGGGCTCATAGAAGAGTGATCCGTCGACGGAGTGGGCAGCGCCAGGTGGAGGCAAACCTCTTGGGCCTGAATCTCCCTCCCCCGTCGACCAACCATCGATCCCAGCCACCAGGCTCCGTTGCCGATTCGGAAGCGATCCCTGACTTCGCCGCGTGAGGCGATGATCCTTCCTCCTTGAGGAACTGGTCTCCTGAGCGATTGTTCGTCGCTCACGATCTCATCTCTCGCGATGGAACTCGGTCAGTGACCCCGTCATTCAGCGAACCCCATCTTCATCGAAGGTGATGAGGCTGTCAGCCAGATTTCAGCTCGGGCTGCCATTTTGTCCAACCAAAGCCCCGAGGTCTTGTCCCCGGAAACGAGCACTGGTCTGGGGGCTGGTTTGGCGAGGGCGTAAACTGGCGGAACAATGGTCCCGGGATGACCGTGATCCTGAACGTGGGACGACATTCTTCCTCGCCGTCCATCACCGGAGCAAGCCGATGAAGAACAACCCCGCTGATCGAGCATTCCAGGACCTGAGCACCCCGGAGAAGGTTCTCCACGTTCAAGACTTGTGGGACCAGATTGCATGCTCCCAGGAGGAAGTGGTACTCCCTCCCGCTCAGCTTGCCGAAGCCGAGCGACGCATCGAGGAACACGAACGAAATTCGAAGCCGACAACCTCACGGGACGATCTGCGCCGCAAACTCGAGCAGCCTCGATGACCGTTCGCGTGGAGTTCCTCCGTGTGGCATCCAAGGAGGTCGAGCGCGCCTTCGAATGGTACGAAGAGCAGAGAGTCGGCCTCGGCGCTGAATTCTTGCTCACTCTGGAGGCCACGCTCGAGCGCATTCGTCGAAACCCGGAAGGCAGGCCCTTGCTCCGGACGAGAACAAGAAAGCGCCTGATCCGGCGAGCTCCCTACGTTGTTCTCTCCGCTCTCGAAGCCGATGGCAACGTCTTGATCACTTCCGTGTTCCATGGAATGAGAGACCCACGGGTATGGACGGACCGTGTCTGCGAGGCCAGGGCCGAGTATGAAAGAACCACCCCATCCCGTGGTGTCACCACGGATGTCCCCCTAGTCGTTGGTGAGAACTCTTTCTCGAATTGAAACCAACCCACATCCGAGAAGCCGATGCGAGTTCTCGTGGTCGATGACGAAAGCGAACTGCGCCGAGCGATTGCTCGGCGACTGCGGGCGCAGGGTCATGGGGTAGACGAGGCGGAAGATTTGGAGACGGCGAACCACTACCGCCGAGTCACGCCACCCGAGGTGGTCATTCTGGATCGCATGCTTCCGGACGGGGACGCGGTGGATCAACTGCAACGCTGGCGCCAGGACGGTTGGGCGACTCCCGTCATTCTGTTGACGGCTCGGGATCAAGTGGCCGATCGAGTGGAAGGTCTTTCCGCGGGGGCCGATGACTATTTGGTGAAGCCTTTCGCCATGGAAGAGTTGCTGGCGAGGGTGGCCAGCATCGCGCGACGTCACAGCGATCCGGCCCCCAGCGTGGTGCGATGGGACGATCTCGAGATCGACACCGGGCGCCGAGAAGTTCGTCGCGGCGGCGTGCTGATCCCTTTGCGACCCAAGGAGTACAGTTTGCTGGATCTGTTGGTGCGCAAAGCCGGCCAAGTCGTCTCGAAGAGCGACGTCATCGACGCTTGCTGGGATGACACGCACGAACCACTCTCCAACGTGGAAGAATCCTTGGTCGCGTCCTTGCGACGCAAGCTGGGCAAGCCCAATCCCATCCGCACCGTGCGTGGAGCCGGCTATCTCCTGGAGAGGAACTCCCGTGACGACTGAGCCGGCGAGCTTCCCTCAAGTCCGGCATTTGCAGCGAGTGCTCCCGCTGACCTGGGGCGCCGCTTGGTTGCTTGGGCTCGGCATCCTCGCGGGGGTCACGATCTCTTTGAGCGATGAGTTCCACGAGAGCAACTTGGACGCAGAACTGGAACTGTACGCCACCGCCACCTACGGCCTCGCCTGGTTCGATGAGAACGGCGTGTTTCATGACGAAGTCTTCGCCCGCGAGACCGACCTGGTCGAAGCCCCCGTGGACATTTGGGTTGTCGAGCCCGGAACGCCTCCGACGGAACACTTGGCGCCGAGCTCGGCACAATTTCAAGTCGCGGATCTAGGCGAACTCGCGCAGCAGGTGATGGCCACTCAAGAGGACCTGTTTCACGACGGCGTGGACGCCACCGGGCAACCGTACCGACTGCACGCAGCTCCCACCTTCGAAGATGGCGAAGAAGAACGTCCCCGTGCAGCCATTCTCGTGGTCGCTGATCCACAGCCCGCTCGAGACGCCCACGCCTCGTTCGTCACCGGGATCGTCACCCTTGCGTTGTTACTCGGGGCCGTCGGAATCGGCGTTGGGCTTTTGCTGACACGCTGGAATCTCAAACCCGTGCTGCGCGCTCTTCATCAGAGAGAACGCTTCGTCGCCGCCGCCGCGCACGAACTGAGAACTCCTGTTGCCGCCATGCAGGCCGTCTGCGACTCCGCCCTCGCCCAAGACGAACCCGCCGAAGCCGCCCTGGAACGCATCCAATCCCTCACCCAACGCACCAGCCAAGTGGTTGACAAGCTTCTCCTATTCGCCCGGCTCGATGCCGGCGCGGTCGAGCTCCAGCGGGAAGAAGTGCGTCTGGATCTGCTCGCCGAGGCCTGTGCGCCGGAGGAGTCCCCCGTGGAGTTTCATGGCGAAGAGAGTGTTGCGCGTGTCGACGCGCGATTGGTGGAGATCGCGCTGCGGAATGTGATCGAGAACGCGTTGCGGCATTCGCCGGACGGACAAACGGTGATCGTGAGCGTGTCGGGAGCACGCGTGGTGGTGGAAGACCGCGGAGCCGGATTTCCAGAGGCGGTGCGATCCCTCGCGAAACAGCCGGTGGCGATCGCGCCGTCGAAACAGGGGGCGGGGATTGGACTAGCGATCGCGCGAATGGTGGCAGAACTGCATGGGGGTACGGTGCGGTTGGAGAATCGGGCGTCGGGCGGGGCTCGGGTGGAAGTCACGCTCGGAGTCTCGGCGTAGCGAAGGTTTCGCGTGGTCAACACGGCGACTCCATTGTCGCTCCGCTCCCGATACTGTCACCCAATCCGAGCTCTTCCGGTCGTCTGTTTCGGAGACGCTCTTTTTGCAATGACCGGTCACCCCACCGGCCGCAACTCCAAGGAGTCTTGCCATGGGGATGTATCCAATGTCCCACGTATTTCTTAGGAAGTCGTACGAACCGTGGGACTCCGCAACAGTGGACGAAATCCTGCGATCGGTCTGCCCCGAGATTCAGGACACGAGGAAGGGGCGACATTGGGAAGGGGTCACCCAATCTTGGGCATGCCTCACGGTTCACGTCTACAAGACGGAAGAGCATCTCCTGGAATTGGAAGAGGAGCTGCTCGATCTCGACCTTCTTCCAGAAGACGCCCCGGACTGCATTGTCATCCAGACGTCCCTTCGAACCCCAGAGGACCTCGCCCTCTGTCAGAAGATCACCGAGCTGCTTCAAAAGGAGTTCGACTGCAAGACTTCCGGAGCGAGACTCCGTTGAGGTGAGGCGTGCTTCGAGCGGAGAAGTACCTCGGACGGGAGTGACCGTGTCCAGGTCTTCGCGGCCTCAACCATACCACCAATGCCATCAGGAGCAGCCGAGACATACGATCCACCGCCGCCAATGCGGGGCATCTATGGTAATCAACACCTCTCGTGCCTGCATTGACGATCTGCAAAGGCAACCTCTATTCCGAAAAGGCCCACTCCCCAATCACAGGTCCACGGTCAAGGTCCAAGGATTGCTCGCAAAGTCCATCGGGTTGAGGGTCACCATCGCGCAGTCAATGGTGGTCCCGACAAACGGCGAAAGGGAACCCGGATTGGCGACCAGTTGAGAGAAGCCGGTGCCGTCGGGAGCGAGGGTGCCCCAGGTGTTCACGAAATGGCCGGTGTTGCGATACAGATAGGTCGCAAGGAACATGCCGTCGAAGTTCAACGGGATGTGAAGGAAGGGCCGGTCAATGCCCGGGCTCGTTCCGGAGAGGGACATCAAGAGCAGGTACTCACGCCCCGGCACCGCCTCGGGCCCCACATAGTCGAACTGCACCGTCGCGCCATCGATTCCCGAAATCGTGGAGGCATCGGCAGTCAGGGTTTCGAGGTGCTTGAGTTTGATCGGCGGATAGAGAAGGACCTCGCGCTCGCCGTCATTGACGACAATCTCGATCGCATCAGAGCCCGGCGCAGCTCCCGCCACAAGGGGAATCGTGTAAGTGCCGTCGCCGTGATCGATGGCTTCGTCGAGGAACGCCAGACCGTCACTCGATTCGGCATGGCGAGCAATCAACGTGGCACCGCCGTTGGTCAGCTGGTTGCCTTCCCAATCCCGCAACACCACCTCGAGCTGGGTCTGAAACGTGCCGTTGCCGGGAACGGGACGATCGACAATGGACATGGTCGACTGAAGCTGATCGACCACTCCGCGAAGCGAGGCTCTCCAGGCGTTGTAGCGCGAGCGCAGCTTGCTGACCGGATCCTCCGGAGCCGTCGCCCCCGCGATCACGTTGTGGGTCAGGAAGTAGTTGCCGCTGGCGCAGCCGTCGAGGGCGTTGCAAACCCCGTCGAAGTCTCCATAGCGCGCCACCAAGATCGTTCCCACGTGAGCCGACTTGTCGAAGTCATCAGGCGGGGAACCACATCCCACGATCAGTCCGGGGCAAGAGCAACGACCGTCGCCCCCCATCGCCGCGGCCGCTTCCATCCCGGCCATCAGCTTTGCGGCCAGGTCACCCGGAGTGTTCAACACCGCTTGTTCCGCGGCAAGGATCACCGCCTCGCCAGTCAAAACATTGCCCTGGATCGAGTAAACCAGATCCCCTTCTCTGCCAAGAGTGTGGCCCGCCCAACCTCCGGCGCCGCCTCCCGTCAGCGCTCCCCGTTGCCCGGTCAAGTCGACGATTCCAATCTGACGGCTCCGCCAGTTCGCATCCGAAGCCTTCACCAGTTCAATGATGTCCCGTGGGTGAGTTCCCTTCTCGAGTTCATCCCAGATCAACATCCGATTGGCGCCCGTCACATCCACCGCTGACTGATTCGCCGAGGCACCCACCCCCACCCGAATCAGCGCCACCTCTCGTCGCAAGTTGGCGCCCGAAACACAAGTCGCCGTGCCCACCGCCAACGCCTTCGTGCGAGTGTCCCCCAATACGATGGACCAAGTCGCCCGAGCCCGCGGCGCCCCCATCAACATCGCCACCCCAGTCCCCACCAACACCCAAGAACGCCAGCGACCAATCGTCATGAGAAACTCACTCGAAGAAGAAGAGGCCACCGCACGAAAAGTCGCACGGCCAAACGAGGGATCCCGCTCGCACGATGACAAGCCGGGCGTCCCACCGCCGCTGGGGGCAACAGCGGACTGTTGAGGGATCTTAGCGAGGTTTCGTGACGTCGGTCGAGTGTGTCCGATGCGAACGCTCGACCGGCCGCAGGTCGCCCCCTCAGCGCTCCTGCTCCTGCTCCTGCTCCTTCCTGCTCCTTCCTGCTCCTTCCTGCTCCTTCCTGCTCCTCTTGCTCTTGCTCTTGCTCTTGCTCTTGCTCGTGCTCGTGCTCGTGCTCGTGCAACTGCAACTGCAACTGCAACTGCAACTGCAACTGCAACTGCAACTGCAACTGCGACAACCAGCGGAGGAACAAAACAGCCCAGCGACCAAACCTGAGCGCTCGACCGTGGGGAAAGTCGGTAAGTCGATAAATGGCGATTAGTTTCTTACTGTTCTGAGGGAGATCGAGTTCGCTAGCAGAACGGTCCCAGCCTTCGGTGCGGTAGCAACAACTTCGACGGGAAAGTGAATGGCCATTTCTCAAAACGTCCTGTTCACTGGCGCGGAGAACCCTCCCACTGACGAGGGCAGCCCTGGGGGTGCCGTCCTCACCCAAGTGTTGCAGAGGGCGCTCGAAGAATCCGGTTGGGCAGTCAAAGACGTCGACACCTGGCGCGACAGCGGCCGGCGGCTCACCGCGCTCCGTGAAGAAGCAACTCTCGAGGTTTCCCTCGCGGAGATTGAAGAGCAGAAGTGGCTACTGCAAGTCACGCCGCTGAAATCTCCCGGAATCCTCGGTCGAGCATTGGGACGAACCGACTCAGCCGGTCACCGAGACTGCCTCGAAATCGCGCAAGTCGTCCACCAGGCTCTTACCACACACGGCTTTCGCGAAATGCGGTGGTGTTGGAATGACTATCCTGACGAGCCGGGCTCGACCAAGGAGCCGGTTCCGTTTGGGGGGTAAGTCGCGGGTAGATTTCCCGAAGGAAGTGCGGTTGCTGTCATTGATCGCCAGCGCTCCGGCGACTCTGCGCCTCGCACTCGAACGATCGATTTACTAGGGGTTCCCGCAAAGGCTCACGAACCGTCTCGGGAAGCAACACCTTCGGATCCATTTGCAATTCTCCCACCGCACCACCAAACATGGCTGCTCAAAGTCCATATCCACTCGCGCAACCGACAACACTCCAACAACCGCAATCCCGCTCCATACAACAAACAAGCCACCAACCAACGCGGCCCCACCAAATGCCCAACACCTGCGCCACCTCCTCCCGAGTCAAAACCACCGGCAACTGTCGAGGCCCCTCCACCCGAACCAAGTCCCCCATCCACTCCAACTCCAACGCAACACCCGCCGGTACAAAAACAGAATCGCACAAAGCGCCTGATTCTGAGTCGAAGCCGAAACCTTCCGATCCACCGCCAAGTGAGAAAGAAACGCCTCCACCTCCCGAGCCCCCATCTCTCGAGGATGCCGCAACCCGTGAAAGCGAACGAATCGCACGATCCACCCGGTGTCACTGACCTCCGTCCGCCGGCTGACGTGACGCATGCGCATGACACGGCGAACGCGTCGCATGAGGTCGCCAGGTTGGTCGTGAGTGGGGTTCTCGTGTCCTCCGGGCCGGAAAGATCGTCCGCCGGGTTGATCTCCGGTAACCGCACCGCCCGATCCGTACCGCGCACCTCCCCTCTCCGCCCCCTTAACAGCACCGGCCCGCCCAAGAAGCGTCGTTATCCGAGAATCGACCGCCACCTAATTGACCAGTCGCTCGGGGGAGGCATTGGTTACATGGAATGCTGAGTCGATGAATGCGGGCGGATTCGCTTAATGTGCGTGGTTAGGGGGATGCGTTATGCGGGGTGGGGTGAGATTATTGGGGTCGGGTTAATTACTAGTTAGCCGGCCACACTCCACGAGAATCAGCCCGTGAAGGTCTATCTCGATGACGAGCGCCACGCACCGGATGGCTGGCATCAAGTTCGATGGCCAGATGAAGCGATACGCCTCCTTGAATCTGGCAAGGTAACCCACCTAAGCCTAGATCACGACCTTGGTGACGACGAACGCGGGAACGGGTACGACGTGGTCCTTTGGCTAGAAGAAGCGGTTGCCACACGTCGGTTCGTTCCACCCCAGATCACGGTACACTCGGCAAACAGCTCCGCGCGGACGAAGATGGAGGCTGGGATTCGCGCGATCGCTAAAATCGCCAGTGGTTGCGCAGTACGCTTCTGATTCGGACACGATCCATCTGCGCGAAACGACTAGCCAGCCAGCCCAGTTGCTATCACTCAAGTGCGACAGTGACTTGCAAAGGATGCTGCTCAATGAGTACGGCTGCCACTATTGTGTTGAATCGAATGAGGTTGGGAAATGGCTGGCTGGGATGCAAGCTCTGTCGGAACGCGACGTCGGCTAACAACGGCATGCAGCGGACAACGCTGCGCTTCGCCGCTGATGCCGAAGGACGTTAGGCAGGCTAAGGCGGGAGAGGCATGAGGAGGCGGTCGGTGCCGATAAATGTCGGTGTCAGTGAGTTCCCTGAGGGCATTGCCTCTCGGGCTCGCAGCCACGACTCACTCTTGCAGGACCTCAAGCACTCTGAGGACTACGAGGCACACAAGCCTCTACTTGAGATCATGGTGGAACTTGAGGCGATTTGCGACTCGGACGGCATCGTCGGTATCCAATACACCCGAGGCGATAGGAAACGACTCTTATCAGAGGGTCTTCGGGCGCGAACTGGCGACGAGTGGCGCGAAGATTTCCTGCGGACACACGGAAGGCGGTTCACACGGGCACAACGACAGCATTTAGTTGAAAGATGGGATTCCTACTTCTACGACCAACAGAACCGCACTCGCGACAATCGGGTGTGGTTCAACTTGACGCGTACCGGATTGTCTAATGGCGGAGCACGTCCTCTCCTCTCGCACTACGGCGGCGAAGCTATCTCCATGCCATTTTCGGACGATGACAAGGTTAGCAGGATCTTGGCGACGCTTGGAGAGCCAATGGTCGTTGAGTGCTCCCTTCGAACCGATTCCGTTAGTACGTTCTGTCAGAACGCATGGGGCCGAACATGGCTCTCAAGCTATCATTGCTCAGTGAACAAGGATGCGCTTCAGTGGGATGTAGATCTGTATAGCTCAATGGACATTCCGCCCTCCGCGATCCTCCAGATTGATTCGGTCTAGTACCCAGAGGAGTTTCCGCCGTCGCGAGCCTTGATTTGTGGAAAAAGTGGAACTCGGGAATATCACCATGATCCAGTCACTTTGGCTTGGTCTTCGACGGCACCCATGGAGATTCTTTGCGTCTTGGTTCTTGGCGTACTCTGCCATGTGGACTGTCGTGGAGTCGGTGACCCACTTCTTCGCGTCCCTCGATGCAACTGGCCCGGCGCATTACGGAGGATTGGTTCTCGTCAGCCTAGCGATCGCGTGCTGGCGTACCTATCAGCCAAAGAAAACTACGATCAAGATATCGTCAGCGCATACACAGGTTGTTATCCGGTTTGGAGACATATTTGAATGCGACTGCCCTATCGCAGTGCCCGTTAACGAGTACTTCGACAGTGAACTTGGCGACCCAGTGTCGCCCCACTCGCTACACGGGGTTGTGATTTCACGGTACTTTGGCGGTCACAGCGACGCATTCGATAGGCTCGTCGAAGAAAGCCTATGCGGCATCAAGCCAAAGCTGACTCAGAAGAAGGTCGGCAAGAAGGGGAAGTATCCGATCGGCACAACTGCCGTCGTCCCTGTAGACGGTCGCGAGTTCCTGCTGTTTGCATTCTGCAGAACCGATCCGAGAGATCTGAAGGCCCATGCTGAAGTTCCTGAGTTGTGGCTAGCCTTGAAAGGACTATGGCAACGCGCTCGATCCACAGCAGGCGGCCGCGATGTGGCAGTGCCTCTCGTTGGAAGTGGCCTGTCAGGGATGGGTGTGCCACCAACGCAGTTGCTTCAGCTTCTGATTCTGTCCATAGTGGAAGAAACGAAACGTCGCGAATTCAGCAAGCGCGTGGCAATTGTTCTCCATCAGTCGAAATTCGAAGATATCGACCTAGAGGCGATTCGAAGGCAGTGGGAGTAGACGATGGCATACAGGAACGGGACATACGTCGCCTTCCATGCAGGGAACACGACGAATCCGGCGCAATCCGACATTCGTTTCTACAACACGCTGAAGATGTGGAACGCAAACCGATCCATCGACTTCAGGCTGCTTGATAGCCACGAAAAGACAGCCTCCGTTCGCGACACTTCCAAGAAGGAGACCCTTCGTCGAGCACTCGTCACCAGGCTCAAGAACTCGAAGCAGTTTCTGCTCATACTGACCAAGACAACCAGGCTAGACACTGACTGGGTTCCATTTGAGATTCGGTACGCGATCGACGAATGCGAACTGCCGGTGATTGCCGTTTACCCGGATTTCAACTCAATCCTGAGTCCTTCAGAACTCGCCCCATATTGGCCATCGTCGCTCAGCACCCGGATCACCAACGACACTGCCCGAGTCATCCACATTCCATTCAAGAAAGATCCCGTTTTGGACGCCGTCAATCAGTTCGATATCAGCAACAAGGAGTATCCAGTGAATGGCTATGGACACTACAACCGTGAAACCCAGCAAAGATGGGGCCTGATCTAGATTGCCGTGGAAGACTTTGGTGATGAAGCTGCCCAACAAGGCAATGCAGCGGACACGGCTTCGCCGCGCCGCTGATCGCCAACGACGTTATCCAGACGCTTCGCGAACTGACCGGTGTTCGCCGCAAACAACAAAGCGCTTCGTTACGCCGAAGAGCCCATCACTTCGTAATATGACTGGACCGACGCGTCTTCGGGAGAAAGGGCGAACCTCGCACTCGATTGCGCGGCAACCTGCACCGAAGTAAAGTAAGGTCATGAACTCGAAGGAACTACTCAGAGAAGCTTTGTCGTTGTCAGCAAGAGAGCGAGCCGACCTCGCTCATGACCTGCTAGACAGCCTTGAAGGCGCACCCGATGCAGATGTTGAATCTACATGGGTGGCAGAGATCGAGAAGCGGGTCCGAGACCTCAACGATGGAAGCGTGGTTCCGGTGGAATGGGAAGAAGCACGCAAGAGGATTCATGACCGGCTGCATGGAAGCCGTTCGTGAAGCTACTGCTTCATCCTGCGGCAGAGAATGAACTGCTTCAGGCCGCACTCAAGTACGAGGAAGCTCGCCTGGGGCTTGGCGACGACCTCTGAGGTGTCTCGGTGGTTTAACGCACTTCTAGAGGCACCACTCACATGGCCAGAATGGCCCGACGCTCCTACCCTCGGCTCCCCCGTCCGCCGTGCACTCCTGCGCAGGTTTCCATTCGCAATTGCTTACCAGGCACTTGAAGACAGGATTATGGTCATCGCCATTGCTCACACCAGCAGGCGCCCATTCTATTGGGCAAAGCGTACCGAATATGAATCGGGCGGTGGGGCTGGATAACAAGCCGATGCAGCGGACAGCGCTTCGCGCCGCCGCTGATCGGCAACATCGTTAGACCGACGAGACACCAAGGATGTCCAACCTCGAACAAATCGCAGATGCAGGGAATACACTTGTTCCGGCGATTCTGACTCTTCGCGCACTGGGCTTCACTGTGACACGTGAAGAGCGAGATGACGGTGATTGGTGGCTTGCCCAAGCTGACAACCTCGAACTCAGAGCTAGTGATCCGCTCAAGCTCCTGGGATTGGCCGAACTGCGAAGAGCTCGCGGCTCGAAGTGGAAAGCCACGGACTCCAAGATCGATGAAATCCTCCGGGAGTACACACTGGACGGCGATGCAGGCTAACCCTAAACGGGTGGTAGGACCCGTGACGCTTACGCGGCAGCTTGCCGGGAGGTGCTGCCAGTGACTCGGCAAGCACTCTCCCGACGCGTAGAATTCAGTACGGTTCTTCGGCCATGACGGAGAGCGCACGGCCTAAGAACGCCATGCAGAACCGACCGGGCTCCGCCCCGGCGGCTGATGGCGAAGAGACGTTGGGCCGACGAGAAGCCTGCCTAGGAAGACAGTTGCAGTCGTTTGGGGTGAGGAGAGTGTATGAGCGACAAGCAAGGTGTTGATGCCGGGAAACTGACTATTGCACAGCTGCTAGCCAATCTAACCGCCGGCCAGGTCTCCAAGTTGATCGCAGCGGCAGTAACCGTGTTTGTTGTTGCCTTTGCGGTCGGAGTGTGGACACAGGACATGCGACTGGCCCGCGCCAGTCAGGCGAAAGAAGCAAACATAATTGCAATAACGACGCACGACAGGCTCATGAGCGATCTCGCCGAGTCGCACCAGCTCGAACTGGCAAGTGTAGTGGCCGACAACGCTCGGCTTGCATTGCAAGTCGAGTTCTTGGAGCGCTGCCATGCGTATCTCAACGCGCGGATTGAGGGAAAGGAAGATTCGCTTAACGGGGACTGGAGTGAGAATGTGTCTAATGCGCGCAAACAGTTCGCACAAGCCCTAGATCGCCTCTACAAGCGCGGAGATCCCAATGCACAGAAAGCGGAGGGATACGAGTTTGACGAATCTGAACCAGGAAACCACCGGATCACTTTCGGCACTACGAAAACTTATCGAATACCCGCAGACGTGAAGGGCGACTTTATTGACGGACTGTAGCGCAATATGCGAGCTTATGCCCTCACTCTGGGCTCGACGTGGCGAGGTTGCGAGTTGCGCCTATCGGTTGGGGCGGCCCAACAAGCCAATGCAGCTGACAACGCCTCGCGTAGCAGCTGATTGGCAACACCTCGTGGGAGCATTTCACGAGGCGCGCGTAGGAAGCAAACTCCTGCACTCGAGGGAACCGATTCACATCGTGCACCTCATAGAGAATCGTGAGCGCAAGGATCGGCCCGACACCAGGAATCGTCCGCAGTCGATGAAACACCTCGCTGTCGTGGACCTTTGCCTGGCGATTCAGGAAGAGCTCGAGTTCGCGGATCACATCATCGAGCCGATCGGCGACCGAAAGGTCCGCAGTCACCATCCTCTTCGTCGAAGGATCTTCAAAGGGGATCTCTGCCCCTTCTCGATTCGCACGGTAGCGGAGCTTGGCCGACGGCGCCTGAAGGTTGTTCTGGTGATAGGTGTTTTGGATGTGGCTGATCAGCTCCGATCTTCTCCGGACGAAGAAGAGTCGGCGGCGCAGCAGGTCGCGAGTCGACCGCCACTCCTTCGGGTAGGTGTAGGCAATCGGAAAGGCGCCGCCTCGGAGCAAGGTCGCGATCTTGAGAGAGTCGAGCCGGTCATTCTTCGCTTTCGCGCCATGGACCAGCTTCATGTAGAGCGCGTGCCCCAACACAAAGGGGATCTCCGCCTCCCCGCACAAATCGGCCAACCAGTACCAGGTGAACATGCACTCCGCCCCCACCACCACGTCGTCCGAGTAGGGCGCCAGGATCTCCAGGAACCGCTCCGGATTGCACCGGAGATCCTCCTGATGCTTCACCTTCCCCGCCGAGTCGAGCACTGTCAGGTACATCGTCCGCGCGTGGAGATCGATCCCGCAGTAGTACTCGTGCTGGCCAGTGTAGAATCGCATTGCTGTACCCCTCCCTGAGTATGTGTGAACTTTGCAACCACCAGCCTACCTCGTGCGAGGTAGGCCTCAGGGAGGTCTTGATGAGTATCAACGCCATGCAGACCGACGGGACTTCACCCCGCGGCTGATGGCGAACTGACGTTAGACGCACGGGACTGACATGACAAGAAAGCCGACAGTGCTAGTGTTTGCCGGAGCGGGAGCGTCGAAGGCGGTCGCCCCGGACAGGTATCCGACCACCGTTGAGTTCTTTGAGAGTCTTCCCGAACCCGTAACCGGAAACCGGCTCTTCATGGAGGTCGTTGCCTTTCTGAAGCGGGATTCTGGAAACGGCCCGATAGATATTGAACTGCTTCTGTGGCGCCTAGACGAGTTGAAGCAGTTCTGCTCTCAGTATCGTGATCAGAAGAATCTGCCTGGTTGGATACTGGCCGGAAACAGGCTCTCGCAAGCCGTCCTTGGAAAAGCCGTCAACCTCAATGAAACCGCACAACTCCTGACGAGCTGCTCTAACCAACTGGATCGACTTGTCAGCAAGATCAACATAGAAGTCTACGACTTGTACGGCAAACTGCCCGACGAGAGTCAGCTAAATGAGACGTGGACCCCATTGCTAAAGGGGCTGGGAGGGCTAGGCGCTAGAGTCGAGCTGGTTACGACAAACTACGACATGATTCTCGAGTCAGCTCTGGACAAAAACAAAGTGGCGGAGATTGGCTGGAGAGGAAGCGTCCTTCGAACGCTAGACACAACACTATGGCAAGGTGACTCGCCCCAGCAGTCGAGAGGCCTACTGACCAAGCTCCATGGCTCTATCAACTGGACTAGGCAGGGTGATCAGATCTTCGTCAGCGACCCGATGTTCAAAAAGGACCACGACACACACGTGATCATCTATCCCGGATTCAAGGGGCGACCGGTAGATGCAATGTTCCAATCGTTCCACACCCACTTTGCATCAGCACTGGCTGACGCCAAGGTCGCGATCTTCATCGGGTTCGCGTTCAGAGATGAGTACATCAACGATATCTGTGAGCGAAGCGCAACGGGAAGAACGAAAGTGGGAGTGCTCAATCCAGAGCCTCAGATCGCTACACCATTCTCGAATACGACACCGGAGCATTGGGAGACTGGCTTCGATGCGGGATCAGCAAAAACGGCAGTGGACTTCACAAGGCATGCACTGGGCGTCTAACAATCGAATGCAGCTGACGACGCTCAGCGTCGCAACTGATTCGCAACAACGTTAGAAGGGCGGAGGTATTTCTGAGTGATAGAATCACGCGTCACAGTTCGCCGTGGGGACATGTTCGATAGAGCCAAAGACCTAATTGTTGTCCCGTGCAACACCCTCGGCGGAGTTACAGACTTCGTCCTCGACCGGCTCATTCACCACAGTTTGCTGTTCGAGCCCAGGCCGGTCGAACTCGGTGGCGTCGTATTCGAAGAGCTCGAAGACGCCAACCATATTGCACAGTTTGCGGCCTTCGCTGCATCTGTTCACCGTGAGACCTCACTAGCGTTTCCGGAGGCGGTAAACAGAATATGTAAGACCCTCGGCGAGTTTGCCGCTGACACCCCGGCAGTCCGGCTCCTGTCTGCGCCGCTCTTGGGCACTGGCTATGGTGGACTGGGTCCCGTCGAATGCGTCGAGGCCATGAAATCCGGATTTGAGCAAACGGCCCCTTCGGGTGCAACGCTCTTGATCAACGCGATCGATCCCACCAACTTCGACATGATCGTCCGTGCCTTCCAGCCGACTCCATCATCCATTGTCGGAGGGCGAACGAAGCGAGTGTTCCTCAGTTACACTCGTTCGACCTCTGAGCATCGACTGTGGGTGGAGGAGCTCGCCACCCAACTTCGTGGCCATGGAGTCGAGACACGCCTTGACTCTTGGCACCTCCGCCCTGGAATGGACTTACCTCAGTGGATGGCCAATGAGCTGACAATCGCGGACAAGGTGATCATCGTTTCCGATGCCGCCTACGCTGAACGTGCTGATGGCCGTGTTGGCGGGGTCGGGTGGGAGACTATGGTGATTCAGGGAGATATGGGCGCACTACCGCCAGACAGCACCAAGTACTTGGTTGTAGTTCGTGCACCTTCTGTGGCAGAAGGGGCTTCCGGTCTACCTGAAGACCAAGTACGCGTTACATTGTCCACCTGAGCACGGTGCAAGGCACGTTCTAGCTGACCTGCTATCAGCAATCGACGATCCGGAACTTGCGCCACCCATCGGTGGCGCTGAGATGGCACTGTGAGTGAGCGTGGTCAGCCTTCTAACACGGCCTTGCACCAGATGGCCGGCTTCGCCGCCCGCTGGTGAACGCCAGCCACGTTAGAAAGACAGGGGAATGCTCGTGGACCCGGCAATTGACAGCGCCTCCGACTCTCTCGAGACGCCCGAGCCTAGCCTGTGAGAAGCATAACTGGGCATCTCACCCCAGAGCTGGAGCAACACGGTGACGGCAAGCCTCCGGCAAAGTGCGATGCGTTTCCAGTCACCTCTTTTCGTCAACTGGTGGAACACGTTGCTCGTCTGAGCTACCTCAACAAAGACCACCTTCTATTCTTCCGCGGCCAAGCAAGCGATTTCCGAAACAAGGCGGGCGCGTCCACCGTATACCCCACGATATATCGAGGTGAGCGTGTGTCGCGTGAGCAGCTGGACCTCAGCTTCTCCGTGCTTGAGTCTGCCGCCTCACGGCTTTGCGATGCGCTCAGGGTTGAGCAGGTAGTGGGGTATCGAGATGTTAAAAGGCGTCGATACATACAGTGGAGCATTCTCCAGCACTATGAAGTATGTGCCACGCCTCTCCTCGATTTGACACATTCTTTGCGCGTCGCTTGTTCATTCGCATTTCTCTCATCCAGAAGCGAGGCTCCTTACGTCCTTGTCTTCGGGCTTCCCTACGTCACAAACAGAATCTCAGTTAACTCCGAGCATGATCTAGTGAATATCAGGCTCCTTAGCATCTGCCCTCCACAAGCGCTGCGGCCGTACTTTCAAGAGGGATATCTGACAGGAACCGACGAAGTATTGATGGACTTCGATTCCAAGAATGAGCTGGATTTCAACAATAGACTGATTGCAAAGTTTCAGCTGATGGGAGGGAGCGGCTCGTTTTGGGGCGGTGGATTTCGGCCCTTCCCTCGCGAAGTCCTGTATCCATCAAATGATCGAATGCTGGGTATCTGCGAGCAACTCAAGAAGGACTTGGGCACCGGCGTTTCTGCTGGTCGGATTGGTTCGTTTCTCGAAAAATGGACGGTGCTGGAATCTCGCATCATGCAAGCTGCCCGCAACGTATCGAAGCTTGGTAAGGTCCACTCACTGCGGTCAGCAATCGACGTATTGCGTCAATCGGAGAGTGTCGCGCCGATGCTTATTGAAAGACTTAACAATCTCCGACAGATCCGCAACGAGGTTGTACATCGGCCTGAAAAGGTCACCGCTGAAGAAGTTGCAATTGCGACCGCGGAACTTCACGAGTTAGTCGCGACAACAGGGCGTGAACATCCGTGGGTCTAACAAGCACCAAAGGCAGCGGCGTTCAAGGTAAGGTGGATCGAGGGTGGCGCCAAGTGGTTCCGCCCAAAGAAGCGGCCCGCGGATTGGAAACTGAATGAACAGCTATTGCTAGCGCCGCCGCTCCCTGCTGGAATCGAAGCGAAACGCGGTGGTCAGCAGTAGGGCCATCCAGCAACGCCATGCGGGCCGGCCGGGCTGCGCCCGTCGGCTGATGACGAACAAACGTTAGCTGCACAGGTGGAATCCATGACGTGACACTCAGCGAGACTACAGCATCCATTTCGTTTGCAGCATTTGACATCGTTGGGGTAGTAGTCGCTCGTCGGATCACGCTCTCGCGGTGGAAAACCGTCGTTTCACTTGTGGTCGGCGCGGCTCTTGCTAGGCATTTCTCTTTCGTTCGAATGATTGACTACGATCACATTGGCGTGCCCCTGCCCGGTATCGAGTCCGTTGCATGGAGGCACTACTTTGACCAGGAAATCTTCGGTAACGTATTCTCGCCGGTCATGGAGTGGCACTGCCCCCTCATCGTGTGCAACTGCCTGCCTTGGCTTGCGCTTCCCCTGGCATCAGTCGGGTGGGTGCTCCAGTGCAAAAGAGCCTTCGGAATCATGAGGCGGCGGGCAGCTAACAAGTGCATGCAGCGGTCCAGCTCCGCTGGCCGCTGATGCGCAACGACGTTCGACGGTCAATGGAGGAGTGACAAGCTGACACCATGTCTCAAAGGCAGATCTCACCTTCATGGTATGCGTCCTCTTCGTCATTGAACTGGGTGTATCAGGTTGATGGGAACGGGAACAAAGTCAACCGAACTCGGCGATGGCTCAATCCCGTTTTCGAGGCCGAGATGTACGCCGAGCGTGTACGCCAGTGGTCTCTCGACGTTGCACGCTCGCTCAGAGATGATCGGGACGCGGAATTCGTCGTGCTTCAGATCGTCGTGGCACAAATCGAGGGTTTGCAGACGCTCATGTGGAGTGATCGGGCATCCGATCAAGTAAGGAAGCTCAATCACACAGGTATTGGATCATGGAAGAAAATGAGGAACGGGCGCGCCTTCATAGCGTGGCTCCGACGGCGCACTCGGTGTGAGTACACCACCGCTTACCGCATCTGGAAATCCGCTCGAAATGCACTCTTCCATACCGGATTCACCGGCCGTTGGATCCTGCTTCGAAGCAGCCCAGACACCCGCGTAGCAAAAGTGATCGACGGCGTTGTGTATCTCGATCCGCACGCGCTGGCCGATGAGGTTGACCGCGACCTAGGTCGGTACATACAGGCTCTACGAAGGCAACCCAACAAGCAGAGGCGATTCATGAAAAAATGGCTTGCGCTTTGGGACATTAACGAAAACGTACAGGCCCGAATTCTGAACAATCTCGAAACCGCGACTGGCGAACAGGCCGATGCAGCGGGCGGCGCTCCGCGTCTCCGCTGATCGCCAGCACCGTCATCTGTATCAGGGGCCAAGAATGGCGCTCAGCGAAGTTGGCCGAGACCTATTTGCATTGCGAACGCACCCTGGGTGGCCTGTGCACTGGCGTCTCGTGAGGCTGGCCACCGCATGCGACATCATGCAGAAGAACAAGAAAGAGTTCACGCGGTTCCTCGGTGACTTGGAAGACTTTGGAGACATAGAGTTTCCTCCCACGGCAAAGTCCCGCGCCCAGTTTCAAAGACTGTCAACGGAAACAACGCGTCTTCTCATGAACTTCTTGACCTCTACAAAGTTCGCTCTCAACCACAGCAAGAGAACGGCAACGAACTACTTGGGCGACAGGAAGCCGTCACGCGAATTGAAATCCAATCTTGACGACCTGAGGTCGGAAGATGCAATGGTCTTCATGTCGAATCTTAGGAATCACATCCAGCATGTCTCGATACCTCCGTATCGGTTCATGGTGTCACGCGATGGCAAACGATCGCGCGTCTATCTAAGGCAAAAAGTCCTTCTCAAGGAGTCGAAGGGCTGGACAGGTCCGGCAAAGCGGTTCATCAAGGATGCCAGACAAGATATCGAACCCGTTGCGCTAGCTCGGCGATACGCGACGGCTGTAGCTAGAGTTGTTCGTGTAGTAATCGACGACTGCACGCGTGTGGAGCATAAGCCGCTAATGGAACTGTATCGTGAGAATGATCGAGTTCAGGCGGAAGGCAAGGCTGTCGGGATAAGACTCGAAAACCTCTTTATTCAACGATTTGTGGATGACAGATAACACCGCAATGCAGACCGACCGACCTATCGCCCGGCGGCTGATGGCGAACAATCGCTAGACGGCGTCGCGATGAGCTCCTCTGCTTCGCATGAGTTTCGAAAGAGCGCAATATTGCCTCGCACGGCACCTGCTATCCTCTAGGAATGGAAACACCCTCCACAACGCTAGCATCAACATGGACCAACGGCGTATTCGTATTCGGTTCCCGTGAGCTCACCCACGAGCTACCAGGACGCTCGGTCCGCGGCCTTTCTCACGACAACAGTCGCGGCGCCTACGCCGTCGTAGACGGGCACGGACTGTACCAAAGATCACCTGAAGGAGTCTGGCGCGAGATTGCGACCAGTTCCTCCGTCCTTTCTGTCACGTATGCGATCGATGAGAGTGTGTTCGTAGGCACGGATGGTGATGCGCAGATTTTGAGGCTGACGGAACGCGGGGAACTCGAACCGATGGAATCATTCCACTCGGTCCAAGGAAGGGATTCCTGGTTCGCGGGAACGTTCATCGTGGATGGGAAGGAAGTCGGGCCACCGTTGGGTGTTCGTTCGTTGAGTGGGATTGAGGGCGGCTGCCTTCTTGCAAACGTTCATGTGGGAGGGATCCCTCGATCCGCCGACGGTGGTCGAACGTGGGCACCGACAATCGAGATTGATGTCGATGCGCACGAGGTTCGAGCCAGTCCGTTCCGCCGAGATCTCGTGGTTGCAGCCACTGCCGTGGGTCTCGGGATTAGCTGGGATTCTGGCGTCAGTTGGACGGTTTCTGCGGAAGGGCTACACGCTCCCTATTGTTCTGCGGTCGCGATCACGGAAAGTGAGATCTTCGTCGCCGCTTCCGAAAGTCACTTCTCCGAGCAAGGGGCGATCTACCGTCGACCGTTGTCTCCTAGCGATGCGCCGATGGAGAAGGTTGCGTCTGGTTTGCCAGAGTGGCTCGGTGGCATTGTCGACACGTGCTGCATCGCATCCCGTCAACGGGAGTTGGTGATCGTGACAGCGAGAGGAGAAGTGTTTGGGTCCTCTGACGCTGGCGAGAGTTGGCAAGAACGAGACGTGACGATCCCTGGAGTGAGTAGCGTATTGATGGTGTAGCCTGGCGGCGACGCAGCTCACCACATCCGCGAAAGGTTGGTTGCCTTGCGGTCCCACCCACGTGCGAGCAGAATGCCGCGCGCCTCGTCAAGCTGCGGGCCCCGTCAGCGGGGAGAGCTTGCCCCTTCCCCTCGGCCCATGACCAGGAAACGTCGCAGCGCGAAGCAGAACGAGCGGCCATGCTCGCCGTTGGTGAACACCAAGAACCCTGCGTCGTAGTCGTCGTAGGCTTCGAACAGGCAATGGAAGTCGCCGTTGGCGCCACCGTGGCCGTAGACCAATCCATGGGGGGAATCAGCGACGGCAAAGCCCAGGCCGTAGCCGCGAGTCCAGTCCGGGGCATGCTCATTGGTGGAGGGTGGGGTGTCGACGACCTTCGTGAGCATCGCGTCGTAGGTGTCGAAGTCGAGGCCTTCGCGTCCCATGAGGGCGATCATGAAATCGGCCAGGCTCTTGGCGTTGGTGTGCATGCTGTGCGCGACGCCGACTTCGGTGGGAGGATCGGCGTTGAAGCTGCGATCGATGCTGTGTCCGTGGGAGACGACTCGACTGAGAGCCGGGCTCGCGCGGAAGTAGACGTTACTGAGACCCAAGGGGTCCAGGGTTTCCTCGTGGAGGATCTGCTCGATGGACTTCCCGGCGATCTTGGAGATCACCCGTCCCAGGTACTCCATTCCCTCGCCGGAATAGCGGAAGTCGGTTCCGGGCTCGAAGGCGATGTCCATCTTTCCGTGGGGGTTTTGCCACCGCCAGTTGGGAAAGCCTGATTGGTGGGTCAAGATGTGCCGTGCGGTGATCCGTTCGAAGCGCTCGTCGTGCGCGATTTCCGGAAACGGCAGGAGCTCATGGAGGGGTTGATCGAGGTTGAGTTCCCCGCGCTCGACCATGCGGTGCACGGCAAAGGCGAAGACGATCTTGGTGATCGAGGCGGCCTCGAAGATCGTCGTGTCGTCGACCGGCTCCTGGGTGTAGAGGTTCTGCACGCCAAAGGTGCCGTGATAGACGAGCTGTGCGTCCTGAATCAGGGCAATGCAAAGCCCGGGAACGCGGTAGTAGCGCTGGTACTCCTCGACAAATGCCTCAAGGCGTGGAGTGTCTTCTGGGCCGTAGTCGAAGAGGAAGCCCGGCTCCGGGAATCGATCGGGCAATGGTTCGGCCTCGAGAGTCAAGGTCGGCGCCTGGGTAGTCTTGTCCGGAAGCGCTTCGCAGCGCACCGAGGGCGCTCCCGCGAGGACCACGGTGGGCCGGTCGTCGTCTTGCCAGATCCGCGGCGGGCAGGCGATCTCGTACGGGCCGACCGGAACCTCGACGCGGAAGGAGCCATCGTCCTTCAGCCGCGTGAAGAACCAGCACTCCGGGTCTTCGAGAGACTGAATGCGAAGTCGCCGCGGACCATCCGGCGCGTGGAGCGTGGCTTCGGACCACTGTCGGCGACCCTCGACCACGCCAAAACGGGTTTGGGAGTCGGCGAGGAAAACATCCCCGCAGCGTCCCGCACGCAAGCTGGCCCCATGCATCGGACCCCAGCTCCACCACGTGGCCTCGCTTCCCTGATCGAGGTCGATCACTGTGACCTCCAGGCCCAGCGTGCGGCCCGATCGCAGCCGCTCGGCCGGAACGTCGAAGGAGAACTCGTAGGTAGTCTGCGAGCCGTGGTGTTCGACGGCGTGTTCGAAAGGAGGAGTGACCAGCTTGGTGGCCACTTCGGGGTCCCAGCTGGATCGTGTTTTCGTAACGCCGGAGCCCTCGCCGGACGCCACATAGCCGATGACGCCGGAACCCCGAGGATCATGCTTGGAGTTCAGGTAGATCAGGCAACCGTCCTGATCGGAGAGATCACGACCCGGTTCGTCGACACGATGATGCTCGTCTCTTACTTGGACCGCAACGAAGAGCAGGGAAGCATCGGGGTCGTAGGCGACGCCAAAGCGCGCATGAAAATCTTCTGCCGGCACCGGGGGGCCGTCGACGTGGTGTGCGACCGGCCATCGCACCGCGCTCGTCGGCCACTCCGAAAGGTCCCCATCGATCTTGATATTGGGGACGATCTGGGCGACCGCGATCTTGCCAGAGTCGAGACCCGCCGCCATTGCGGGGAAACAACACGCCACGGCGAGGGCGCGGCAAGCAGGCATCAACGAGCAACGAACCATGCGGGATTATCCGTGGTGAGGGAAACTCGGAACGCCCGAAGTACTACGGGCCGAGTCGGGCTCGTTCGAAAGAAAGTCAGGATTCTGCGAGCGATTCCCTCGCTCCGAATTCTCACGAGCTCGGCAAACGAGCGTGTGCTGAGGGCCCGCTGGAGGTTGGGGCACAACGACGCATGGCCGCATCGAAGTCAGAAAGGACTGACGCCGAAAACTCCATTCGAGCCGAGAACCCACGGGGTCCGCCACGGCGACGTCTGCCGTCACCATCCTCTTCGTGGAAGGATCTTCGAAGGGGATTTCCGCTCCTTCTCGAATCGCACGGCACCGGAGCTTTGCCGACGGCGCCTGGACGTTGCTCTGGTGGTAGGTGTTCTGGATGTGGCTGATTAGCTCCCATCGCCTCAGGACCAAGAAGAGCCGTCGGAGCAACCGGTTTCGAGTCGAACACCACTCCTTCGGGTAGGCATCGGCGATCGGAAAGGCGCCAGCACCTCCAGGAACCTCTCCGGATTGCAACGGAGATTCCCCTGGCGCCACACCTTCCCCGCTGAGTCGAGCACGGTCACGTACATCGTCCGCGCGTCGAGATAATCCCGCAGTAGTACTCGTGCTGGCCAGCGTAGAACCGCATTGCTGTACGCCTCCCGGAGTCATGGGTGATGAATGCAACCACCAGCCTCCCTCGTGTGAGGTGGGCCTCGGGGGGTCTTGACGAGTATCAAGGAAACGCACCTGACGAACTGCAGCGACAACGGTTCGGTGCTAGACTCGGCAGCTGCTGAAACGCCGCATTTCGGTGATTCCCAAGGTAGCTAGGCAGTCTTCCAACAACGACCAAGGAGGCGAACGTGTTGGAACTAAGACCCAATTGTGAATGCTGCGACGTGGATCTGCCACCGGGTTCATCCATGGCCCGGATTTGTACTTTTGAATGTACCTTTTGCTCAACCTGCGTGGAAACCGTGCTGAATGGCACTTGCCCCAACTGTGGGGGGAACTTCGCAGCACGGCCAATTCGACCTGAAGCCGCCCTGGTATCCGCACCGGCATCGACGAAACGAATTCACAAGCCAGATGGCTGTATCGGTGCAAAGTGACGGAGTTCTTGTGACCTGACGTGCTAATCCCGAATCTCATCAACCAGACAATTTTCGTGGATGGCTCCCCGATCACCTCTCCGCTTTCGAAGACGGGGGCACTGTGGAAGTGAGATCGCTGCCGCAGACCGAACCTCGGAAAGGCCCCTGCGGCACACCGAGAGTCCGTCTCCCGACCGGCCTCTTCGGGAAAGGGGACCCCCGCGTCTATCGAACCGTCGGTCGTGTCCCGGCTTCTCACTCAGCATGGCCGAAAGCGACTCGGTTCCAAGAACACCTTGAGGCTAATAACAACGCCATACAGACCGGCCCGGCTGCGCGCGGCGGCTGAAGGCGATCAAAACGTTAGGTTCGAATGCGAACGAAGTTCATCATTCTCAGCCTACTAGCAGTGGCCCAGGGGTGCGAACTTGACGAGCGGCGAGGCGGCACCGAGTTTGCTTCGGGCTTCCTTATGGATTCGAAGGTGCGGCACGCGAAAGACTGTGGCTACTCACATGTTCGAATTCGATGCAGATTCGACAGTTGCTATGGGGCGAGCGAGTACACGATCGTCTTGAAGCCTGGCGAACTTACATCAGCGGTAGTCACCGGTGAAGGCGCCACTTGGCCGGCGAACGAGTTCGAGCTCACGCCGCAACAACTAGCTCAGCTTGACAACTCGCTTGAACGTCATCGCCAGGCTCCCGCCCGCGACGAGGGCGGGTACCCATGGCTAGCGCTCGAAGTGGTCTGGATGCGCGGTCAAGAGGTCGTTCACCAGGAGATGATTCACGATGGTACCGGGGCGATCGCCTTTGCCATGAGCAACAAAACATGGGTCGGCAGCATAGTTGATGCTGCTAGGTCATTCTGAATACGACGTCGAACACGCATAAGGCCACCCGTCCGCAAGCAGAAAAACCTCTCCCGATCAGCCCTCTTCGAAAGAGGTGATCCCGAGTACCCATCAAAGCCCCCGCCCTGTCTTGGCTTCTCAGTCGGCGCAGCCGAAAGCAGCTCTGCACCAAACACGTATTGAGGCTCGTCACCGACTGCCCGCCTTTCGGCGAGGCCGGTTCCCCGATTTCTAGAGCAGCGGCGGATTCTGTCGCGTCAAGGCTCGTCGCGGGCCAACCACTCGCGGAGGACATCCGAGCGCTCTCGGCGCGGTCTCCGCCTCCACGGGAATTTCTCGAGAACGCTGCAACTTTCCCTGCCGTGCCAACGCACTCCTGCCGCAACCGAGTGACGAGCTCAGGTTGCGGGTTGGCGCCAACGCATCGACGACACGACGAGAAATCACACAAGGAGACCAATCATGTTCCGCAATCGAATTCAACGTAGTGCTTCGCTGTTGTCCGTGACTGTTGCCGGCCTCGCTTTGGCCGCTTCCTCCGCGTCGGGCCAGGGCTGTGTCGTGACCAAGTGCACGTGGGATGGAGACCCGAACAAAGAAACGACCTACACCGACTGGGAAACGACCGACGAGGGCATCCTCTGGGACACCGAACAACGCAAGTGCACCACGGTTTGGTCCGGTCCTGCCACTTGGAAGACCTTCAACCGCAACAAGACCTGCTCCGATTCCTGGGGGGTCAGCGTCAACGGACTCGGAATCCCCTCGGTCGGGTTCGGTGGCGCCTACGGCCACAGCGACTCTCCTCCGACCAACTGTGAGCAGGGCCCGGGAACGGCCACTCGTTGCACCACCCAGAGCAGCTGTCTGTGGACCTCCGAAGTCGCCGCCGTGGATCACTTCCAAATCGATACCAACGGTGCGGATGGCTTCTCCGTGGGCGGGTTCGGGCGAGTGTCTGGCGTCACCCCCGGCATCCGTCCGGCGCGCAAGATCAACTACTACTACGAGACTCGCCTTCAGCACGAGAGCCTGTACAACGCCTGGGCGAACTCCACCGTGACCTTCGACGGCGTCAACATCCCTTACGGAAGCTCGATCGACCTGGGCAGCTATGCGCCTGGCAATCACGTGTACCGAGTCACGGCCAACTTCTCCAACATGGTCCCAATCCTCATCTTCAACATCAACATCCAGCCCAGCTCCCGCCTCGAGCAGATCGACAACTTCACCAGCGTGGTTCCCATGGCGACGATGCGCTACCACAACGACACTCCCTTTGACCAGCTGGTCGACCTCACCCTGAACCCCGTCGAAAAGGGACTCCTCGCTGACGTCGACGTCAATCAGTTCTGCGTTCCTGCCCGCAGCAGCTACGACTTCAAGGTCGAGTTCTACACCGAAGACGGCTACGTGTTCTTCCCGCGTTCCAGCTTCACGGTCGAAATCGATGCCCGCTTCGGCGATCCTTCGGGCAACATCCTGGCAACCGGCAAGTGTGTGGGAATCGAAGCTGCCGCCGAGGACGTCAACACCGACGGCCGGGTTGACTTCGCTGACTCCGCGCTGGTCGCCTCCGCTTTGGGTCAGACGGTGAGCTTCATCACCAGCGGCGAGCCGCGAGTCGACGTGGTGCCCGACGGGGTTGTCGACATGAATGACCTCGCCGAGGTGATCGAGGAGTCTTTCCGTCAGAAGTAAGTCTCACAATCAACGAGGAAGGGAATTCATGATTGGACTCCCTTCTCGTCGGGGCCCGGTCTTCGGACCGGGCCTTTTTTCGTGAACTCGGGGATCCTCCGCCGACGTCAACGGATCGGGGAACCGGCAGGGTCGGCGCCGGGTAGGATGCGGTCCTATACGGCAACCCACCGGATGACGCTTCGCGTCACCGCGGATCGCCAATGACGTGATGTGGAGTGGAGGTGGACTGTCATGGCAAATGCGCTCAACGTGATCTTCCCCTACAGGTACGAGGGGATGTGGGTGTTTGATGACGCCGGTGCTGGTCTCGAGAAGGAACCCTTCGTTGAGGGCGCTGACGTGATGATCGACCGTGCGATCGAAGCGAAGGGGATCCGGAACGCCGAAGCAGGCTTCCGACTGCTCTTCAGCGCTGGCGAGTTTCCCCGGTACGATGTGAAGTTCCTTTGGATCCGCGCTGCAGATGGCGGCAACTACTACGCCGCGGAGGGTTCCGACCTCGAAGGATGGCTCTGTCCAGCCCTCTTCAAATACTTCGATACGGCTCCCAAGGAAATCTATGCCCGGTTCGAGGAAAAGCCCGCATCCCGCGAATGAGGCCTCCATGCCCAAGCAGTAGAATGCCTCCCGTCCAACCTCGGCACGAGAGGCGACGTTCGCGGCAGACTTGATGCCCCCCCAACGAAACCAAACAACAGTCTTCAGTCGGCACATGACAGCGAACAATCATTGAACGGGAATGAAGAATGGCAGCTCTTCCGAGCCTCCAGGGCGGCGGTGCTCCCCCACTGGATCGCGCTTACCTGGCAACTGCGGTCTCTCTCCTCCCTGGCGTAGAGCTCCTTGGAACAACGACGAAGGGAACTAGCGTTTCGCGTGCATTGACGGCGGGGTTCGCACTTGAATGCGCGCTCAAGGCATTCCTCGCCAACGCTGGATTCACCGAGAACGAGCTGCGAAAGAAACCCTGGCTTCACGATCTAGAGGCGCTCTGGGGCGAAGCAGAGAAGCGCGGCCTGAAACTTCCCAGCAAAGCGCCGAGCTGGGTGGAGCTTCTGAACTCACTTCACAATAGCCCCTACCATCTACGCTATCCCACCAAGGTCAACGGACTCGTGCTGCCTGGTCCGGACCCTCTCACGAAGGAGTTGAGAGCGATCGTTGATGAGGTCGAAGCCATCGTTTGCCCGTAGTGCCAATGGAGAGACTCGCACGCCTTCTCAAAGGTGAGCAGCTGATCAGGTTCAATGACCGCAGATGGGCAGCGAGGATCATCGTCGAACGCGAACGTGCCCATTTTGAGAGGGAAGTTCTATGGAAAAGAAAGACGAGTTTCGGATCGCGGAGTTCAACGCGCTTCGTGCGCAGCTTCTTGATCGCGTGAAGGCAATCGAAGCAGCTGGCATGACCGGAGCTGGAATCAGTGGCGCATTTTGGGCTTGGGTGCTCTCGGCCGAGTCGTTACCGCAAGTGCCGGCGATCTTTTTCTTCATCCCGGCCATCCTCGTCGTGATCCTGACCTTGCGGCTGTTCACCCTCGACAGGCAGAGGATCCGTCTCGCGAATTACCTCGCCAAAGTGGAGCGTCAGTTCGAAGTGGAAGGCTGGGAAGTTTCGTTCGCGGACAAGAGCCGGGGATTCAAGCACTTCTTGATGAGCGTCCGTCTTCAGCAAGTTCTGGTGCTAGCCACGGTGCTCCTGGCCAACATCGTGGGCGCATTTTACAAGATGTCATAAGACCCACGTTGAAGGGTGGAAGGGCGGCTCAACCAGCTCGAGGCGCTCAAAACACTGCCCAATCCGCCTCAGTCGAGAGGTCGACTCCCCATGTGAGGGAGGCTTTCAACATCGCTTTGGCGAGCATCAGTGGCCTGCTGCGGCGCGCTGCGCGTCCCTGAAGTTGCAGCAGTCGCTCGGTCACTGTTTTTGGGACAAATCCCAGGTGCCTTCACAAGGTATTTGAATATGGCTCCAAGAATCCTCAGAGATGAGATCAACTGGAAAGGCATTGGGGACTATCTCTCCGCAGCAAGGACACTGCAAGAGCATGGTTCAGGCAACACTTCAGGGCCACGAATGCACTGCCAGGGCTTGGCGCTCGAGTTAGCTCTCAAGTTCTATCTCTATGATCGAGATGGTGAATATCCAGCGATCCACGACTTGGAGGCCCTGACCGAAGAGCATGCAGGGATTTCACTCAACGACGAAGAAAGGTCAGGAGTTGCCGGGTTGAACAAGCAGTATCAACGCGACGGCCTATTCGAGTATCCGTCTCGGTACCGACCCAACGAAACTCGAGTGGTCATCTCGATCAATCAGCAGCGGCTCGAGCGGCTGATCGCCCGGATCGTGTCATTGACTTCTCGTGACCACCTGGTCGCGAGGATTCTGGCGCGATGAACGAGACGCGTCGGATGAAGTGCCGCGCGCCGGCTCCCCCGCGGGCAGCTGGCATCCGCTGGAATTCGGTACCATCGGTGATTGCCAATGCTGAAATCCGGGTAACGCAATTGGGTCTGAGGAATCGAAGACGCGGACGACGGACATCCGGTTGACTGGTGGTGACGCCCCAAAGGCCTTCCAGCCATTCACCCCTGGCAAGGAGGGGTGAACCGGCATGGCGTGAAAAAAAGTGAACAGAAGCTTCGGACGACATTGATGCCGCGAGTGCAATCTCCACCACCGGCGCTGCGAAAACCAGAGATGTCGTCTTGGCTGCCTCCGAGACGTCCGCGAAAGAGCCAGAATTCTCATCGGCGGAGCCTCTCATCGTGACCCAGAACGAGGACTCGACGCCCAACGTATCCGGCGACCACCCGTCGACTCCTCCGGCGCAGAGATCTCCCTGGCCTGGCTGGCTCCGATTCGCCTTTCGCTTCGCTTTTGTCTTCTACTCCCTGGCGCTTTCCGTCTACGCCATCTTCTTGATTCAATCCTATGTGCCGCGGTTTCTTTTGGATCTTGGCATCGAGGATCTCGCTCTGAAGTACGGTGACGGCGCGGATGGGCTCGTGACCTGGGTGACCCGACAACTGTTCGACAGTGCGAGAACGGAGGAAGGATCACTCATGGGAGACGTGCGAGGCGACGTGGCCTATCTCCTCATCTGCGCGTCCGTAGCAGCCGTTGGGGCGATCTTCTGGACGTTGATCCACCGCCATGCGAAATACGACCGAAGGCTCTTTGACTGGTTGCTGATCGGTCTTCGGTTGGTTCTTGGCCTGGAACTCATTTCCTACGGCTGTACCAAGATCATTCCCATGCAGATGCCACCTCCCTCGCTGACCACACTCAGCTATGAGGTCGGGGAGATCCCTCCATCCGGCCTGGTGTGGATCTTTATGGGGTCCTCTCCTGCCTATCAGGTTTTTGCGGGCATCGTAGAGTTCGTTGCAGGGTGGTTCCTGGTCGCCCGCCGGACCACCACCCTGGGTGCGCTCCTGGCCATGGCCGCATTGATGAATGTCATGGCCATCAACTATTGCTACGACGTTCCCGTGAAGCTCTACTCCACGCTGATGTTCTCGCAAGCACTGATCCTGGTACTTCCGGACCGTCATCGACTGTTTCGCTTCTTCATTTCGCATCAGGAGTTGGAAGCGAACCAACCGCGGGGACCATTTGCCAGCCGCTGGGCGAATCGAAGCGCCTGCTTCCTGGTCATCGGCTTTTTCGCCTATGCGACGTGGGTGGACCTCAGCAGTAGGCTCGAGGGATTCCGCACGGACCTCCCTGAGTCAGCACTCCATGGAGTCTGGCTCGTCGAGAGCTTCCAGAAGGACGGTCAACCGGTTGCTTCGGCAGACGCGGATGGGTGGCTTCGAGTCATCGTCGAAAGCTCTGATTACTGGCTCTTGACCATCGGAGGCCTTGAATCCCAATGGGTATCCAGCGAGATTTCCGAATCTGAGCACACCATCACTCTGACCCACTCCGATCCAGAGTGGACCGGAACATTCACCTATGCCCAGAACACCCCCGAAGATCTCAGTTTGAACGGAGTCATCGGTGAGGCTTCCGTCCAGATCCAGATGCGCCGACGCCCCGATCGCGAGTGGCCGGTGAACCAGGGCCTCCAATGGCTGGATCACTTCCGATCTGCTAGCGAGCCATTCGAGGAAAAAGACTAGTCGACCAACTGACCGCGAGAATCGGCTCCGCCATGCCAGCCATCAAAGGCGCCGCCTCAGAGTCAAGTCGTCTGAGCGAGTCTAGTCGGTCATTCCTCGCGTTCGTGCCATGGACCAGATTCACGGAGAGGGTGTGCCCCAGCACTCGGGGGATTTCCGCCGCCCCGATCTGCGAATCGTTCACAGGTGCACAGGCACTCCGCCCCCACCAGGAGCGATTCAAGAACCTCCAATTCCGTGACAGAATCCCGCACGCAGCCTTCCTCGCGGAGAATGGTACGGGTCAACAAACTCGGCCAGGTGGTCGATGGCACCGCACTCGAGTTCGCAAGATGCGCGCGGATCCCCCACTACCCCACCCCCATCTCCCGCAAATCTCGTTTTTTCTTTGGGACTCCGTCGCCCGTTCTCGCGGAGGGGGAAAGCCCCAAGCTACTTCGCCGGCGATTGCCGGCCGTGGGGGCAGGCGAGATCAACAGGAGTCAGGCAATGGGACGTGCGCGCAATGGACTGGGGTGGATCGTGATGGGAATGCTCTCGTGGTGGACGTCCACTGCGGCGGCGGGCGATCTTCATGTCCCGGCGAACCACGCCACCATCCAGCAGGCCATCGATGCTGCGGCCGAAGGGGACACGATCCACGTGGCCCCGGGGACCTACGAGGAGACCCTGGTGGTCGACAAGTACGGCCTGACCTTCCTCTCGGACGACACTCTTGGTGCGACCCTGAGTGGGAGCAGCCTGAGCGGCTCGCAGATCACCATCGACCTGGCCGACGACGCCTCGAAAGACGCACCGGAGTTTCATGGCTTCCGGATCACCAGCCAGAACAACTTGAGCCTCGGCGCCCATCGGGCCGTGAAAGCGCTTCCGGTGGGAAACAACGGCAACCGAGGAGTCACCTTCGTGCAGTGTCTATTCTGGCACAACCGATTTGGCGCCATCGAGGTGGAAGATTCACACCTGAAGCTCATCGGATGCGAGGTGATGTCGAATGGCTGGGATGGAAAGCAGGTCGACCACGGCGCCGGCATCTTCGCCAAGGACTCCGAGGTGGAGATTCTCGCTTCGTCTTTTCTTCGAAACTGGGCTGACTCGGCTGGTGGTGCGCTCACGATGCGTGACTGCGACAATGCGGTCATTCGAAACACCACTTTCTTGATGAACGAGATCGCCGACTTTCCTTTCGATGACAATGGCGAGGGTGGCGGCGCGGTCCGGATCAACAACTGCCAGAACGTCACGATCTGGAACTCCCTGTTTGCGCAGAACGAGTCTTGGGGCGCGGCGGAAGGGACCGGTGGTGCGCTCAGCATCGGCGGAGATGTGGGAAGCTCAGTGGAGCTCGTTCACTGCACCGTGGCAGACAACATCATCGGCATCTGGGTCGACGACCCTTCGACGCTGACCATCAAGAACTCCATCGTCCACGACAATCTCTACGACAACGTACGCCATCACGGCGTGGTCACGGCGACCTACAGCTGCGTTCAGTCCACACTCGCCGGCCCGGGCAATGTCCACTGGATCCCGAAGTTCGTCGAACCGGCCGTCACGGCGGACTACCGCTTGCGAGAGAGCTCGTTTTGCATCGACGCGGGCAACAACGCGGACGTTCCGCCGTCCATGGTGCAGGATCTGGGAGGTCGTTCCCGTTTCCTGGACGACGCCGAGGTGGTCGACTCCGGGATCGGCAACTCGCCGGTCGTCGACATGGGTTGCCATGAACGCGTGTCTGGGGAATACCCCGTCCGCTACGTCGACAAAGATGCTCTTCCTGGTGGCAATGGTCTGACCTGGGGCACGGCGTACACCCATCTGCAGGACGCTCTCGCCGCCCATGCGACCCAGGACTTCGACCAAATCTGGGTGGCGGAGGGAAGCTATCGACCGGACCAGGGTTCGGGTCTCCGCGGCCCGTCTTTCAAGATCCCCAGCGGCGTGCGCGTCTACGGCGGCTTCGAGGGCGATGAGCTGGAACTGAAGCTCCGCGACTGGGACAAGCATGAGACCATCTTGTCCGGCGGAATTGGAGCCCTGGGAATCCACGACAACTCCTTCAATGTGGTCGTGTTCGACGACGTCCGTTTGGGCACTCGGCTGGATGGGTTCACGATCCAGAAGGGCAACGCCGATGGCGCCGCGCAGTTCGGACGTGGCGCGGGCATCCGCATCGAGGACTCCACCGTCACCATCCAGCGCTGCAAGATCCGCGACAACGACGCTGGGGGACGAGGGGCCGGCGTGCACACCCTTCGCAGCGATGTCGACTTCGTGAACTGCGAGTTCCAGGACAACGGCAGTGGAGACACCGGAGGCGCGCTCTTCACCAAGGGGGGCCTCGTCAACCTGGTCGGTTGCTTGATCGATGGCAACACGGCCCTGGGAGGAGGGGGCACCTACTTCTCGGACTCCGAGGTTCAGGTCCTGAACAGCACGATCACGGACAACCTCGGCAGCGCCGGGCAGAACGGCGGCCTGCGAGGCGAGAACGCCGACGTCACCATCAAGAGCTCCATCGTCTGGGACAACCACGCCGTCATCGCGGGACAGACCGCTCAGATCCTGATGGATAGCGCCAGCAATCTGACCATCGACCAGAGCTGTGTCGAAGACTGGAACGGCAGTCTCGGAGGCACGGGCAACATTGGCAGCGATCCTCAGTTCTTCAATCTTCCCGGCGATGATCACCGCATCTTCTCGAGTTCACCGTGCGTCAATGCGGGAGACACCGTCGCCATCATCCCCTGGCTCCAGAAGGACCTTCAGGAAGGGGAACGCATCGTCGATGGCGACGTGGACATGGGCGCCCTGGAATCCTGCGGCACGGAGCTGGTGCTGGAGTCGGACCCTTACGCCTTCGGCCGCGAACGATTCACCTTCGAAACCAGCTGCGGCAAGGCCGACGGTTTGATGGTCCTCTACATCAGCCACATCAGCAACCAGGGCGGAGACATGTTCCTGCCGCTCTTCTACGACCGCTTCGACAGTGCCGGGGAACACGAGTACAGCTTCGTGCTCGCGCCAAACCTGAACATCTCGGGCATTCGCATCAAGTTCCAGGTGCTCGGCTTCAACCCACTCGGCAACCTGTCGGCCTCGAACGAGGTGTCACCGACGTTCTACAACTGAGGGGGGATTCTGGAGGATGGGGTTCGCGACGACACGAACTCCTTCCTCTCTGGTTTGCCTGGTGAACTCTCCGCAACCAACGCCAGGTTGACAACTCGCCCTTGGGTGGAAGCTCCGATCGGTACGAGCGTCTGAGTGAGCGGAAACGCTGATCGAGCACTCGTTTCGTGCCGGCGAGTTCGAGGATCCTGACGACCTCACTGCGGTAGCGGGCCTGCCCCCAACCCAGTGTTGGAGGAGAAGGTGAGCGGTTCGGAGAGCACGGCGGTCGGCGAACTTTCAACTGATGGGACGTGCAGGCTCCCGCACTCGGAGCGGCTACTCTGGAAGCCCAACTCACTGATTTGCTGCACGTAGCAACACCGGGACGGGGTGAGACAGGCCGTTCCTAGATTCGACGATGGCGTTTGCGTTGCTTCCGAGGTCCACAAAGTGATCCCGCAACACACCAATCGAAGGAGCTTGCCCGGCGAATCGCCGCACTAGGCCTCTTCGCCGACCGCGATCTATACTGCCTCGGGAGTGACGGCGCCGAAACACCACATTGAGTCGGAAGACATCGAATGGCCGAGTTCTATGCGATCGCCATCTATCGAGCACGAGTCGCCGGTGAGTTCACCGGGACAATCGACGTCTCGGCGAGGTACTTTCAATCGGACTCGGAGGCGGCTGTGCGGGAGACTCTCAAGACGGAGGATCCACACTCATACTTCAATGATGCTGGCGAACGCGTGGAGTGGGTGCTTTCCAGAATCATGTCGGTGGACAACCATCGTGGTCCAGAGTCGGGGGACGAGGTCACTGGATTTGTGATTGACTCGGATGGGCTGGCGGGGCTTGCCGAATCGAGGTAGAGCGCCCATGACTGAGCCGCGCCGATTCCGCTGGCCGCTTCTGAATGGCCTTGCCTACGAGCTGGTCATGACCCGGAAGTCCGAGAAGTTCACGTTCTTCCACCTCCTGTTTGGCCTGCTCCCCGCGTTGGCAATCGCTGGGGTGGTTGGGCGGACCATCGACCATGACACCGCAAGCTGGTCCCTCGGATCCGTGGTCGTTCCAAGTCTGGTGGCAGGGTCACTTGGGTTACTGTCGGCCTGGGCCCTCCCGCGAGTGCTCTGGTACGGCCTCAGGCTTCTGATCCGATTCGACCGATTTACCATGGTGTTTCCCGACTCCGATGGCGACGAGGAGGACGCCTAGCTCCGAGTTGCAGCAGTCGGAGTGCGGGAGTCCGGGTACGGATCACCCCAAGCCCTGGTGGCGACGGTCAATGCCGTCGGGGCTGGCTGACCACACGATGCCGCCGCCCGAACGGCGATCGGGCGGCCATGACAACCAACGCTTGACGGGCCGAACATGACACCTTGGAAAGAACTGGTCGATCCGGAGAGGGAGGAGGCTTGGGAACTTTTCTACAAGGTCCTTCAGTTCAGGCCAGGCATGAAGAAATGCGATTGGCCGGGAATCCACGAACCGGATGCCTCGACGACGTACTCGATTTCGCACGCTTACGAAGTCGAGGACCTCTATCTGCCCCGAACCAACGACTTGTGCACCAAGATCAAGCTCGCACTCATGGAGTGCACCGATCCCCAGGATTTCGTCTACGCCCTGGACTGGCAGCATCCGTGCTACAAGTTCTGGCCCCATGAGCCGTTTCCGTTTGAGACAGAAGACGACTGGCCGATTCCCCCACTCCCAAATGGAGACTACTACTCATTCGTGAGTCCGGACTTGACGTTTGGGGTTTTCGGCCACCCCTGGGAGCAAACCATGTGTGTCTTTGGGGCCAAGTTCATGCGTGCGGTCGACAACCATCTTCCCGACCTCTTCACTGAAGTTGTTCGCCGCAATGGTTGGCACGCTTAGGCGACCCTCTGGCCAGCACTGGGAGAACCCACCCTCAGAAATGCCACGGACACCATGACCGATCCAAAGTCTGACTGCGAAGGCGGCATGATGCAATTCTTCCGTTTTCTAGCGTCGTCGATCAACAATACCGCCACCGGCTTTCCACACTCCGAGGGAACTCCCCATGGCAGCAGATGATCCCGAACTTTCACGGCGCACGAAGGTCGCCCTCGAAGCAATCAAGCATTCCTTGACCACGCCGGCTGGCGAGTTTGGAGCCGCCCTGTTCGTCACTCATCATCTGGAGGAACTTGAAGCGGCCTACTGGCAGGCGCATCTGCAGACCGGCAAACCCAGTCCCACGCAAGTGATCGGGCTTCTCGCCTTGCTCTCGCACTGGAGCGACGACGATGACGACGGGATCGACACGCTCGACTTTGGCCTTCCCGGAGATGTTTCAAGCTACCGACTCAGCGTTCGGTTCAATGAGCATGGCGACATCGACGACGTCGCGATGGAGAGCTAGTGCAAGAAGCGGTTCCGTAGGCCTGGCATGGCCAACAAACCGATGAGGCCGGGCGCGCTTCGTAACGCCCTGATTCTCCACCCGCTCCACCTCAACAAACGCGATCTCACCAGAACGGGCGCGTCGAGAATCTCGAACGCGATGAGAATCGGACGACCAGACTGGCGACGAAGTGGACCCGGAAAGGTCGTGGTTGGGTATCGTGTCTCGGATGATTGGAATTCTGGTCACACTCCTCCTGTCGTGGGTCCTGCTCCGGAAAACGGGCCACGACCTGATCACCGTGCTGGGAATCGCCCCAAGTCGACGCCGCTTGAAAGAGTGCGGGGTCGGGTTGCTGTTCATGGCGACCATCGCCTTGATCAACTTCCTTGGCCAGGCCCACTTCAAGCAAATCACCTACGCGGTGAACCCGGACGCCGGCGTGGGGCAGCTTCTGAACGCCTGCTTCTGGGTTCTGAAGGCGGTGATCTTTGAAGAGCTGGTGTTTCGTGGAGCCGTTCTCTACCTGTTGATCCGCCACCTCGGCCCCATCAAAGCCTGCCTGCTCAGCTCCTTCATCTTCGGGGTCTATCACTGGTACAGCTATGAGGTGTTTGGCGAACGCCTCATCCTGATGGCCTACATCTTGCTCGTCACAGGAGCTGGCGGCTGGATGTTTGCCTACGCCTTTGCGAAGACGAAATCCCTGTACGCTCCCACGGGGCTCCATTTCGGTTGGAACGTCGTGACCGCCGTCGTTTTCTCGTCGGGTCCTGTCGGGGCCCAGTGGTTGGTACCGCAAGCAGAGGCCGTCGAGATGGGGGGATGGGCGACGCTCCTGTTCTTCGTTCTGCAGACCCTTGTCGCGCCCGGTCTGGTGACCTTGTTTCTGTGGCGCCGGGGGAAGCGAGGAGTCACATCAGCCTCATGACTGGTTGACGACACCGTGGAATCTGAAATCCCAAGATCGACCGAACTCCATCGAGAGAAACCGGGCATCGACCTCATGAGCTTGCGTTTGAGGGCCGTGCGGTAGGAAGCGCCATCCGCCACCGAAGCAGCAAACCAAGCTTGTCGGGACCGGTAGGCTGCTAAACTCTGCCCGCTTCTCATCCGAACATTGGCCGCTGGCTTCGAGGAACGCCGAGGAAATTCGCGAACCTCCAAGAGACTCGATCGAGATGAACGAATACATTTTGCTCATGCACGACGACGTCCCTGAGCGCGGTACAGACGCGCCGCCACTCGACTGGGCACCATACTTCGGGAAGCTTCGTGCGAGCGGCCGTTTCTGCGGGGGCAGCGCCATCGGCGAGGGAACGTGTTTCAGGAAAAACGGCTCGGCCCCTCCTGCCACGAGACATCTCTCTGGTTACATCCGCGTGCAGGCAGAGAACCTTGAAGCCGCCGAACAACTGGTGTCGGGAAACCCCGTGTACGAGGCCGGCGGCACCGTGGAAGTCAGAGAGCTTCCGCGTACCTAGCCACGGAGAGGCGCCCGCTGGCAAGCAAGTGAACGGCTCCCGATCAGCCGGCACACTGGCAAGAATCGAAAGTCCTTCGACCGTGGGACGAAATGAGAATCGGACCGGCTCATGACGAGCATGGAGCCGCAAGGCGGATAGAATCCCGTTTCCCGATCGCTGTGAACGAAACCACTTTGGGTGCCGCCGGCTGATCAGTGGCCTGAGAAGCAGGCGAAAGGCAGCAAAGGATCCATTCTTCGTGTTGATTGGCGGGATTGTCGTGAGTCGCCTCATCTCTGAATCTGCTTTGAAGAAACTCAGTTTCCATGAGAAGGTAGAAGTCATTGACGGACTCGCACCCGCCCGCAAGTTCGGCCTATTGGTATTCTTGGCAGCCGTAATCGCCACCTACCAGAACCCGCCATTGCTCATCTCTGTGACGGGGCTCTACATTGTTAGCTTGTATGCCTATACCTTTACGAAACTCAGTCGCCTCGACTTGCCAAAGCCCTATGTCAAGGCAGTGGCCGCGGGAGCTCTCGTCTCTTTCCTTACTTTCGTTGCATTCATTTACTTATCCTGCATACAGAGCGGAATGGCCTGACCAGGCAGCGCACGAAACAACCTTTACTCGCCAACCATTTAAGATCAACCAGGACCCAAGCCATGAACAACCCCTTTGTCCCCCGCGTCGGCGGAGTCCTCAGCGCCGACATCCCCGTCCCCGAACACGAACGGGAAATGCGTTTCTACTCGCGCATCTTGACCACGGGAGAGAATCCGCTTTGGCGCGGGGACTTGATGAACAACCGGGGCATGCCGATCATCGGTTTGGGGGCTCGAACCGAGGAGTACGCAAACATTCCGACCCAATGGATGCCACACATCCTGGTCGCCGATGTCGCCGCCAGTGTCCAGCAAGCGCTCGCCTTGAACGGGAGTGAGCTGATGCACGGCAAGGACGAGGATGGAAACAGTCTGTGGGCGGGGCTGCGCGATCCCAATGGCGTGGCGTTCGGGATCATCCCGGTCTCCTCGGCCGAAGCTCCCCCAGCGACTGACAGTGACGATTCGCGCGTGGGCCGCATCGCCTGGCTTGACTTGACGGTCCCCGAGGCCTCGGCAACCCGTGACTTCTATCGCCAAGTCGTTGGCTGGTCGACGCAGGATGTCGAGATGAAGGATGGCGGCGAAAGCTACGCCGACTACAACATGTGTGGTGAGGATGGAAAACCAGCGGCGGGAATCTGCCATGCCCGCGGCGGGAACCAGGGATTGCCACCTGTGTGGATGATCTACCTTCCCGTGGGCGACCTCGCCGAGAGTCTGCGACGCGTCGAAGAAGAGGGAGGAAAAGTGATCAAGGCCGGACGGGGGACGGATGGGGAATACGCCTACGCGGCAATTCAGGATCCTGTGGGGGTTTGCCTCGCGTTGGTTCCGGGGTGAGAGCGAGGTCGCCTGACTGGCGCCGGTCGCGCGATGCCGAGGGTGATCTCGATCACACTGGCCTGACAACCGGGAGCAGGTGTGGATAGGGACCATTTCACCGCAGAGGTCCGTCGAGCGCTCGAACCTTACTCTTCGACCCTCACCCATGCCCTCCGACAATTGATCGCATCGAACTACCCGAAAGAAGTCGTTTGCATCGCATTCGAGGTGTTCCCGCAGAGCTTCACCATGGGATTCCCGATTCGCGCATTCTTCCTTGACGAACACGACACAGAGTTCTTCCTTTTCGAGAATGGAAAAGCTGTCTATCCGAGCCCCATCGATCCAGGCTTGCTGTCGACCGACAAGGTGTACGACGAATCCCTGGAGGAAGAACTTGAACTCGCGGATCCCGAAGCGGACAGCCACACGCTCGCTTCGCTGACGGCCATCCACTGGTTTGAAGACTGCTGGATCCGGGCTGGCGGCCGAAACTTCGATCTCGACGTGACCATCAACATCCACGACTCGCCCGAGTCCTACGACCTCAGGAGCCGCCAGTGGCGCGCCCCATGACTGGCGCATCGACCCACCCAGCGAACTTTGACTCGAAAGGCCTTCGGCAATGATGACAAAGGTCTTCGTTCTCCATCATGAATACCAGTGGTGTGGCCGCGATGAGGTCAAGTTGATTGGGATCTATGCCACGGAAGCCGAGGCTGCGGAAGCGGCGAAGAGGCTTCGGAAGGAGCCGGGTTTCTGCGATTGGCCCGACGGCTTCTCCATTGATCCTTACTCCCTCGGAGTCGATCACTGGACCGAAGGGTTCGTAACCCAGGTTGCGGTTCTCGTTCCACCGAAACTCGAGTCCGGCGAATTCCAGACTTGCCACGCGGTTTGGCGTCCCGGCGATCTCTACAAACTCGGAGAGATCGACGAGCCCGAGAAGGCATTGTTCTCGAAGAATGATGTCGTTCGCGCCGAAGAGCGTTTGGTTCCGGGGTTCGAGGAACCATCTCTCGTGGCCACCCAGCGGGTCCGGTAAGGGCACCCATTGGCTCGGCGCAGACCGATTCGGGGAGCACTGGCCGGCTTCTTGGGTACATTCACGAGCCGCAACTCCGACCACCATGGGTATTGGCTGCTCGGACAGCTCCCCGACTCCGTACTCACCGAAGGCGTCTTCGACTTGCGAAATCCCTGCCACGGGATCTGTGTCGTCACCACGGTCGCTCGGGAACTTGCAGCGACAAGATTTGAAGAGCAGGTGGTGAAGGCGGGTCTCCGAATGGCGGTCGTCCAAAGCGCTCGATTGCGCATCCATGCAATTGGCCAGGACATTGAATGCTGGCAAGGAGACCACCGTTCAAAAGGCGACGAGCAGCTGGCAAATGGGGACCGTCGCACGGCCTTACGAATGAGCCAGGCGACGTCAGGCCCCATTGAGCAGCTCTGGTGCGCGAGGAGTCCGCGTGATGAGTTTCCTACCGCCGACGCGGATCAGTGGACACCTCTGATCCCCGTGGACGTGTCAAAACTCCAAGTTCTCGAGCAAGAAGTCCGCGTACGCCCGATGCCCCCGATTGTTGAAATGCAATCCAGGAGCGGGCTCGTAGTGTTCCGCGGTCAATGAGTTTGGCACCTGAGGGTCATACCCCTGGAACAGCAGGATGTTGCCGTCAACGCGGTTGAGGCTGTTCTCGAGGTCGGGTCGCACAGGGATCAAGAAGAGTTCGAAGCGAGCGCCGACGGATGTCGCTGCCTGCCGAATGCGATCCAGGCACTGCCGTGTGGCCACGGCTCGTTCGAGCTTTCGACTGCTTCTTTCCTTGGCGGTCCAAGACTCTTCGGGGTCGGGGGCCGGAGAGGCCCAATACTCGGCCCAAAGAAGTGATCCGACAGCGCTTTGGGTGAGCAATTTGCGCAGGGTGTTTCGACAGATGCCGAGGTTCTCGCTGCCGATTCGATTGGAGCGCGACACGTGATACGCGTACGACTCTTCGGCGCTCGCCAATGGCTTTCGCTCATGGTCGAAGCCGCTCAGCCAGCCGGCATTCGTGACGTACCAAGGTGGCTGGTGAGGCAACACCGGAAGGAGATCGCGGTGGATGTCATTGCCAAGGTACATCACCGCAGCGACAACATCGGGACGGAGCCGAGGAGTGTAACGCTCGGCAACGAGAGCGTACTGGGCGGGGTCGGTGCCTGGAATGCCTCCGTTGAAACACACCAGACCTTCGCGCGCGACGAGATCGACGAACGATTCGGTGAGCGGACTCGCCGACGCTCCCCACGTGAACGAGTCACCGACGAACAACACCGAAGGGCTTCCGGTCGGTGAGGGCTCGAAGGGGATGCTGCGAAAGCCGTCGGAGTTCACAATCGTATCCGCCGACCAGCCGTGACCCGGATTGGCCCGGAACATCCCTTCCGCGTCGGCCTGGAAGCTTTGAATCGCTTGGAACCGGTCCACGCGCTCGAAGCTTCCGCTGTGAGCCGGCACGTAGCCGGCCTCGTTCCCGGCGAAACGGAATGCGATCTCTCCCGCCGAGAACGCGAACACGACTCCGAAGACGACCAGCCAGACGCGGCTGAGTTGGCGCTGGGATTTCGACGAGCCCTCTCCAGCGACACTCAACGGCAGCTCCTCTGTGGCTTCTTCCGATCCCGGACTCTTCCCCAGTCGTGATGCTTGGGAATCTAGCGTTCTTCGGGAGCTTCCTACATCAGGGATCAGGAAGCGGGCCGAGTCCGGGTCATCTCGTGCAGCCATCGCGTGCTTCGATCGATCCCCGCCAGTCCTCCGGGGAACTGAAGTACAATCGCGCCGATGGATGGATTCCCAACTCGGTCCGTCCATTCATCCTCTGGCGGATCTCCGCCACGGTCGGCACGGGGGCACCGGATGACGATCAGGCCAGCGCAGCTCGCGTTCCCACGCGCCAAACGAGTCGACCAGCCACGACGCGACGTGGCTCCCCCACGAGGGAAAAGGTGAAAATGCCCCGGTCATTGCCGATCGTCTGCCTCGCCATCGCGGCCTGCACGAGCCCTCGGCCTTCGCTCGACAGGATCGACACCTCACAAGCCGCCATCGAGGTCCGCCCGTTCTCTGAGGTCGATTGGGAACCACTCAACCCCGCCCGGGGCGACAAGAGTCCCCAGGCTGGAACGCTGTGGGGTGATTCAAAACACTGTTCCTACCGGCTTTCTCGCCAAGTTCGTGGATGGTTTCTCGTCGCCTCCACACATCCACAACGTCACCTACCGCGCCGTGGTCATCCGCGGCTTGATTCACAACGACGATCCGGATGCCGCCGACATGTGGATGCCCGCCGGGTCCTTCTGGACACAGCCGAAAGGGGAGGTACACATCACCTCGGCCAACAGCACGAACAACGTCGCGCTGGTCGAAATCGACCAGGGCCCCTATCTGGTACGCCCTCCCAGTGAGGCCTTCGACAGCGGTGAGCGTCCAATCAACGTGGACCCCTCGAACATCGTGTGGGTCAATCCCCAGAATCTGCGGCCCTCCACTGCCGGCGGAGTAAAGCTCGCATACCTTTGGGGAAGCCTGGAGGATGGGCACTCGAGCGGGACCTTTGTCAAACTTCCCGCGGACACCACGGCTCGATTGCATAGTCAAGGATCCCCGTTCCGTGCCGTGGTGATCAAGGGACGCGTGCAGTACCGCGGGAGCGATGACAAGACCCTCGAACCCGGCAGCTACTTCGGATCCCAGGGGTCGGCGCGACATCCCGTCACAGCTCTCGAGGAATGCGTTCTCTACATTCACGCCGATGGTGAGTACGAGTTAACGCTCGAGGGGCCCTCGTGAGGGGCCAATCGTCCGGCCAAGCGTTCGCCCGATGACGATTCCGCATAGGAGACATCAATGAGCCCCGACCGATGGCGTCAGTTGATGGGCCATTGGGGAGCCTCCGGCGATGACGCTGAATTCGAGAAACTGGTTGCTGCCTACTCGGAATCTCATCGCCACTACCACTCGACCCAGCACATCACGAGTTGCTTGAACCAATTCGACGAGGTGGCTGACCAAGCGCAGTACCCGAAAGAGGTCGAGGCCGCGCTTTGGTACCACGACGCCATCTACAAGACGAGATCGTCCACCAACGAACGCGACAGCGCCCATTGGGCCTCCCGCTACCTGGAATCGATTGGCGCCTCGCCGGACCAATGCCACCGTGTTCATCGCCATATCCTCGCGACCAAACACACCGGTGAACCACTCACTGGAGACACGGCGATCGTGGTCGACGTCGACGTCTCGATCCTCGGCGCCGAACCTGCGACGTATTCCGTCTACCAAGAGGCCATTCGCAAAGAGTATCGCTGGGTCCCGGAGTTCCTCTATCGACGAAAACGCATCGAGATTCTGCAGGCATTTCTCGGGCGAGCGACGCTCTATGAAACAGAGTCCTTTCGCCATCGATATGAAGAGCAGGCGCGGGAGAATCTCCGGCGCGAGATTGAGGAGCTACGCAGTCATGGGCAATGATGAAAGAAGAACAGAGAACACGAAGAAGAAGCAAGCGAGCTTCGAACTCGCCTCTTCCACGGAGATCGAGTCGCGTCAGGCCGATGTCGATGCACTGGTCGCCATCATCGAACCGGATCCCGAGTTCCGGCCCTACTTTCTCTCCGACGAAGCAAGCGTGTTTGAGGTCACCATGGACTCCGAGGAAGAAATCCTGGCTCGACTCACCGCCCGCATTGGCAAGGGCATCGATTTTTCTCTCCACGAACCACTTTGGCGCATCGTGGATCACCTCAATGCCACGCGGCCGGATTGGCGCAAGTGACGTCGTTCGGCTGCGACCTCCGCTGCAAGCTCGCCGACCTGAGAGAGGAAGCAGTTCCAGCAACACCGAGGACCGTCGACCTCTGGCAGAGCGATCCGAGTCCGACGGTTCTTGCCGGAGGAAGGCATCCCTTCAACGTCACTCACCAGCGAACGCGCACGGCGCGATCGCTTTCAGGGACGCGAGGCACGAAAAGCAGGATTGGAGCACTTCTTCGGCCTGGACTTCGTCGTGGGCAGGGACTTCCTCCGAGAACGAGTTTTCCCATGCAACCATCCTCGCCCCGGACGTCGCGATTCTTCGTAGCAAGCTCGTTCGGACGCGCCAGCAGACCTCGCGCGGATCTCCAATCTCGGATCGCCACGTCCATCACTTGCAAGTGCTGCAATCTCGAAACGACCGATGGCAGATCGTGAGCCACGGGATCTCTCAGGCGAAAGAGAAGCGCTGCAACGCTGTCGGAGAGCGACCCGACCGAGGACCGGTCATTCCACGCGAGCGATGGGAAAGTCCACGAAGTTCGGAGGAAGCTGGGTGGTCGTGGTTTGGCTGCCTCCGGTCATGCCCCGAACTCGCTGAGAAACGTAGAGGTCCAGCTCCTTCACGGTGATGGCACCGTTTCCATCGAAGTCAGCGGGGCCCGAGAGCCCTTCGGTGAGGGCAAACGTGAAGGCGCCGTTCTCCCAATTCTCGGCCTCTCTGGAGACCGCGGTCCCCGAAGACGCAGAAAACGTCACTGAGTTACTGGGGCCCGTGCTTTCACGAGCCACGCGTGCCAAAGCCTCTTCTTCCTTCATGCTCGACAATGAGAAAAGCCGGCCGGAGCGACAGGTGTCGACAAAGAAAAGGGTGGGAATGGGCATCCTGGCACTTCGCCGGCGCACCTCATACCAGGCGAGGCCCTGCGCACTGATTCGCTCCAGGCTCCCCCCTCGGGGAACAAAGAAGTAATCGTCGCGCTTGCCCAAGGCACCGTGTCCCGCAAAGAACACGGCGGCCAAGTCCGCATCCTGCGCTTCTTCCTCGAGCCAATCGAGCCCGGCGACAATCTCTTGTCGATCCGGGTCTTCGAGCACGCGAACTTTCGAGCGCTGGTAGGACGAAACTTGATCGAGCCGAGTGGCAAAATCACGGGCGTCCTTGCGAGCGTAGCGCAAGCTTCCCAGGGAGTCGTGATAGGTGTCGACCCCGATCGCAAGGATCAGCAATGTGGACTGCTGTTCCACGGGCTTGGACTCGCGAACTTCCCTCCAAACCATCTCGCGCACAACCCGATTGCTGACGCCCCCCGGGCCTCGCGCCAAGAACGTGACCTGACAGTCCCGCTCCGGCAGTTCGAGGTCAACAAGCTGGTTCTCGGCAACTCCCTCCCAAAGCCCGCCCTTCGTCGCGTCAAGGAGGGCTCGATCGCCGTCCACATAGGCCTCAATGCGTGAACCGTTCCGAGCCTCGGAAGGCAACAAGCGAAGCTGGAAAGTTACGTGGGGGCTCTCGAACGTCGAGAGAGGGCCATGGGAAGTCACGGAGAGAATCGGAGTCTCCTGACGCGGTCTGATCGCCGCGGCCCCCCCATTGGCGGATTTCGACAAGGCCAACCCTTCATCCAAACTTCCCAGGATGTGAGCGACGACACCCGGCCGATAGAGGGACTCATCCAAGTCGCCAGAATCGACCTGTCGCATCAACTTCTCGGGCTCGACCCCGACGGCACGGTGCATCGAAGGGGTGGAAGGCTGCCAAAACTGCCAACCGAAGAGAGACTCCGCTCCCCCCGATCGCGCGTGATAGCCGCCAGGTGTCCACGCAACCCATCGCCGGCTCGAAGGGTGAACAAAGAGCGACAGCAGTTGCTCCCCGTCCCGCATTCGGTACCAGCGAATGGTCCCATCCGCATGTCCGGCCAGCACTAGGTTTCCCGAATCCGTGATCTGGGCCCAGTGCACCGGGGAGCTAACATCGACGGACCATTGACCGGTCCGACCCGGGCTCACCAGGATCAACGAGGTTCGACCTCCGATGACCTTCACCCGCCCGGTCGCATCGGTACAAGATCGCGTCGCCCCATCCCATCGGTCCTCGGAAAACCGAGTGGAACTCGAGTCAATGAACTCGACGGTCGCGTCATTGGCGGAAAACCGAATGCGTTGTTCGTGGCCGGACGTCGGGAAATACTCGATCACTGTGCCATCGACGGAAACCAAGGGGGGATCGATTTGACGAAAATCCGTGCACTCCGGCCGTCGTTCGAAAACCAGGTCTCCGTCCTCATCAAGGACGCCCCAGCTTCCGTCCACAGAAACGTAGACGGCCCCTCCATTTCGCAAGCCGTGGACGTCCGCAACCCATGCTCCCGGGACGAAGAGGTCATCCGCGCCGCCTCCCTCGTGGATGGACCAACGGCGAATGCGACCTCGGAGGCGCCCGGGCTCCGTATCCTCGTAGCGCGGGGCATACAGGTAGCGGCCATCTCCCGACCAGGACAGATTGGCCTCGACGGCATGACCTTTCTCCGGCCCGGGCCCTGCATCAAGAGACATCAGCACCTGAAAGTCACGCGTCGCAAGCACCTGCACCTCGGTGCTGGATTCCTCGAACTTTCTCTGTTGCCACACCGCGATCCGGTCTCCACCAGGAGACCAGGAGAGCCCCACAGCCATGCGTCCCGGCTGGAGAAAGGATCTTCGCCACGCCGAAAATGACTCGTCACCCACCCATAAGGCGGGCTGACCGTTGCCGGCATTCCAAGTAAAGACGGCGAGCTGTCCGGCCCCGTCTCCTTTCACTCTGACCAGTTGTTCCGATCCGTCTCTAGAAAACGCGTGCTTGAGAGAGACCGCTGAGCCGGGAGGGGCGACTCGCTCGAGTGAATAGCAACACAGTTCGTGCCGTCGGAGATCGCCAGCAAAAACTCGCTCGCCATCGGCGCTCAGCTGAAACTTCCCGCGGACAAAGCCGCCACCCTTCACTGGCTGAACTCGGTTTCCTCGCTCGTCCAAACTCACGCGGTACAAGCTCCTCTCACTCGCAGCGAGCAGAGTTCCAAAGCCAACCTCGACGTCCAGCGCTTGACCCAGCGGTTCCACGGGGACGGTGTCCAAGAGGGCGCCGGTGCGAAGAGACCAGAGACGCAACACTCCATCCCCGGAGCCGGTCATGACCAACGAGCGGTCCTCGTCGACCGCGACACTCGAAAACGGAGTGGAAGGATGGGCAAGGGTCAGCGCCAGGCGAGTCTCCAGGGCCGGCTCGGCAGGGGTCGCTGGCTGACTCTCTTCCGAAGGGGCACTCTCGCAAGCGGTGAGGAGAAGCACGGCCCACCACCTTCTTCCGAATGCCTGCTTGCGGCCCTTCCTCACGACGAGTTCTCCCGTTCGACGAGCTCTTGGACAATCTTGGATTGGTGGGTGGCTCGCGCAGCCGCTCCGAACGCGTATGCCCAGGTCAGGAACGTGGCACAGAACGTGAAGACCAAAAACAGGCCGGCGACCCAAATGCTCCACGTCGTCCACACAATGTGCATATCGGGCTCGTCGGGGACGTAGCACTTCATCGACAGCGCCAAGAGTGCCGGGCTCGAAACATCAGGGTGAGTCGCGACGAACTCACGGGCGCGTTCGGTCAAGGACCAGGGCTCCATGGCGAAGCCGATCTGGAACCGTTCCCCCGCGGGCGAGAGAAACGTGGTGGTCTGATAAGCGAAGACATAGATCGTCGAGAGCACGAGGCCCACGATGATGAGTCGTCCCGCACGGCGAAACGGTACCTCTGGATCAGGAGGCGAATGCCAGCCGGTCCACACGGCCCACAAAGCTCCAAGAGTGGTCAACAATGCGATTGCCGGGAAGTGAGGAGGAGCGTAGTCGGTGAAGAACGAGGCACCGGGAATCAGACCGAACACGACACCTGCCGCGATTGCAACTCGCCCAAGCGCCCCCGTCGAGTTTTCAGTGCCCATCGCCAAGCGCCGCGGAAACCAAATCCGGGTCTTCGTCAAGAGTGATCTCTTCACGAGTTTCGGTGATATCGTATTGAGCATCTCGCGGCGACGTCACGACACCCTGGCGCTCCGTCCAGATGTAGTAGATCCCGAAAGGCATCAGGCGTGGCGTGGTGTCCGTGTCATCGGGAAACGTGGTTGCATGCTCCTCAGAAATGAAGCGGTACTTGACGAACGCTCCTGGCCGAGCGGTTTTGAACGAGACTTCGCTTCTATGCCCCAGCGCCCGAAGTTCGTCCGCCAACAACGCCATCAAATCCTCGTTGTGAGCACGGGAACCGCTGACCGCGATGAGGGCTTCCCGGACGCGATCGGGCGCTCCTTCAAAAAGCTCACTCCCACCCGTGGATCGAATCTGAGTCTCATCCAGGATCCCTCCACGCTCGAGAGCCTGATAGATGCGACTCGCCCTCTCTTCGGGGCTGGAGTCACTCGCCGGTTCAACAACCACGTTCACCGAGGGATCTTCGGGCGGATCCCATCGGCTCACATCGGAGGCCCTTGGGCAACCGACGAGTGACAAACTCAGCACGATGCAAGTGAGCTTCCACTCGCAAAGGAATGCTCTCCGACTCATCGATCTCCCCCTGACAGACCCATCAACAATCGGCACTCGGCGCATCGTAGCAACCGAGTTCGAACTGCGGAGGGTGCTCAGAGTCCAGCGGCGATGTCCAGTTGTGATCAGACGCGCGCCACGAGATCGCCTTGCGAGACGAAGCCGGGCGCTTCGCTTCGAAGTCGGTTGCCGAAGCGCTTGCCCTGCTTCGCACGCGACTCCCGGTCACCCCGGTGCCGAGGCCAAACCCGGCCCAATTCCACCGTCAGGATAATTGACGCGACGAGTCAACGGTATGGATCTGGGGAGACGCTCGAAATAGTCGATCATGGTCTCTGTGACGAGCCTCGCGAAAGGCTCCACAACAAGCAGCCGAGGTCCGAGGACCTCTTCGATTCTGGAGGATTCCCGGCAATGCTTTCCCTGACGACTCACTGGTCGCCAAGTACTTGGGTGGAGTCGGCTCACTGCAACGCCCGCTGGCCGAACACCACGGGGACCACCCCCAGGTTCGCACGGAGTCAAGGCCACGGCGCATGCGCCGCACTCATCCTCGCAAGCCGCCGCCAAGGAACCGGGTTGCCGTGTGACCTCTCGCCATCTCCACACCCACCAACTTCCGCGGTTCCTTCCCGAGGTACCGCGCCAACGACGAGGACCCTTCCATGAAACTCGAATTGCATTCGCGAGCAGTCCGCATGACCCGTGAACTCCGCGGTTACATCGAGCGCAAGCTCGAGCTGGCATTCGGCCGTTTCCTCCCTCGTGTTCAACGCGTCCGAGTCTGTGTCACCGACGTCAACGGCCCCAAAGGTGGTGGGGATGACATCCAGTGCCTGATCCAAGCCAAGCTCCACTCTTCCGGAGAACTGCAAACTCGAGAAGTGCGCGGGGACCCCTTCGCCGCGGTCGCGCGAGCCAGCGAGCAGATTCGCCGCCGCACGGCTCGCCACTTCGAGCGCAAACAGATGCGCCGAAAGGCACGGTCTCGCTGACGCACTCCGGGCTCCCTCGTTCCCCCGACACGAGGGAGCCCACTTCCTTTTTCCTCCCTTCGGGACACCCCCCAGGCTCGTCGCGTCCGCTGGCTTCGCGCCGCGCAAAGACGCAAACTGACGGAAGGCGCGTGGTTCGCTGGCCCCCAGCGATCGAGCTTCCTCGACGACCGCCTCTGAGTCGCGGAGAGGGACGAACGCGCCCGCGCAACGCGAAGTTCCATCCAAGCCTGCAACACGGAGCCAATCGATTGATCAAATTCGTCATGTGTTTGACTCGCCACCCGCGAATGACCCGCGAGGAGTTCCAGGACTACTGGAAGAACAACCATGGCCCGTTCTTCATGAAGAACGCGGACAAAATGGGTGCCAAGAAGTACGTTCAATCCCACACGCGCAACACCTCCGTCAACGAAGAATTGAAAGCCTCTCGGGGGATGCTCCCAGAATACGACGGTGTCGCGGAAGTCTGGTTTGAGTCCGAGGAGGCGCTCGTCGCGGGAATGAGTTCTCCCGAGGGTCAACAGTTGGCGGCGGCTCTGCTCGAAGATGAAAGTACGTTCATCGACCACTCGAAGTCTTCGGCGTTCCTCGTCGACGAGCACGAACTGTAGACGCCTCGTGCGCTTCCGTCCTGGCAAGGGGCGAGTAAGAACGGGCAAAGACTCTCGACGCCCCGCCGCGGGTGCCCGAGACGCAACGAGCTGCGAAAAGCAAGGTCACAAGAGATCGGCTTCGACGTGAGAATCGCCTCCAAGCAAACCAGCGCGATCTCCCGCCTGTGATGATTGCCAGCTAGGAACTTCCCGATGAAACAGCGCCCGACCTCCCATCCGAGCGAACAGGAAACCCAACGTGCCGCGGAACCACTCGCGCACGGCTCCCCGCACCTTTCCAAAGACAAGGCGGACATCAGCCGAAGGCAGTTTCTCGTGGCGGGAGGAGTGTATGGCGGAGCGATGCTGACTGGGTACGGACCCGCGTGGGGATCCCCAGCTCTCTCGGACAACGGTGAATCCGAAGGACCTAGCAAACTCGACGCGCTGTTGGCAGCCCATGCCGACGCCCTCCCCGAAAACGGTGGCGGCGCCAACCACTATCCAATGGCTGCCGAAGCATTGGCGGCTCTGGGCCAGGAGGACGCGGTCGAGGACTCCTGGATCCGCGGCGCCGAGCTGTACGCGGGCGAACTGCCCCGCGTCGCCCCCATTGACGACGCGACCAAGGCCCTCGGTTCCTACGAACGACTCGGAGATTTCCTCGACGACTTTCGCGATCAACTCGAAAGCAACTCCTGGCAATCCGTCGTGGCTCATTGGGCGCCGCAGCTGGCACCGGGGATCACCGCTGCCGCTTTTCACGGGATCATCCGCACGGCCCATGCAGTGCGCGCCTTGCGGCAACAGGAAACGGCTCCTCGCAAGGACGAGCTTGCCGTCGGTTTGGCCTACTGGTCATCGCGCTATGCGAAGCTCCCCACCACGGAACCGATCTCAGAGAAGAGCCTTCAGGAAACGTTGGAGGGCTCGACTCATCCGTGGCTCGACGATCGCGAAGTGGTTGGCTTCCATGCGGTGGGCGATCGCCTGAACCAGGCGGAGACTCCCGTCGCCCCACCCCCAATGCTGGACAAGCGCCACGCGACTCCACGGGAGGAACTCCAGGGGATCGTTCGCGACGCGGCAGCGGGAGTTCTCGAGATGCTGGTTCTCGAGCGCAACAGACTTTGGCTGATGCACACCGTCACCGGCCCGGCCGCCGTAGACTTGCTGCTTCCGGAAGTTGACGAAGAAGGCGCCCAAGCCCTCGTCGCCTATGCCCGCCAAGCAGTGGTCGCCATGTTCTCCGCCTATGGAGAGCCGTACACTTCCCGCGCTCACCTGCGGAAGTCGCCACCGCCCTGGCAGACTCTCATCGAGCGCGCGGTCGCAACCCGTTCCGTTCACACCATCAAACTCACGGAGGCGTTGCGTCGTTTCGACACCGACAACGACCCTCTTTGGCGATCCGTCGCCGCCCAGTGGCTCGAGTGGGTGTAGAGTGCCGAGCTGAGACGGGCCTTGCGGTAGCGCGGGCCTCGTCGCACTCCGATCACCCCTGAAAAAATCGGGTGACTCGCAGCAGGCGGGTTCTTGGCCATCTCGCTCGCCCGACCACTCGGCCTCCGGAAGACGAAAGCATCCCATCGTGGCTGACAACCCGCACAGCGAATTCGAAGAACCTTCCAGCGAAAGCCGCGGGCATCGAGAACCCCCTCGTTCGAGCAACTCGAGCGAGGAAGAAGTCAAGTCCAACACCCCTGACGGGACGCGCCCCTCTCGTGTCCGAGTGCGCTCCCGTGGTAGGGAGCTGCATCAGCGGGAGCGACAAGAGCAAGCGGAGTTCTGGCAGAGGATCCATTCCCTCACTCCGCAGGGATGGGCAACCCAGGCATTGATCGGCATCAATGGGCTCGTTTTCGCCGCCATGGCTTTCGACGGAGTTTCGGTCTTTCAACCAAGTCCCAGCGACCTTGTGGACTGGGGAGGAAACCTCTCCGAGCTGACCACTAACGATCAGTGGTGGCGACTCTTGACCTGCACCTTCGTCCACGGGGGCATTGTGCATCTGGGTTTCAACATGTGGGTGCTTTCGGCAATTGGCCGTTTCTACGAGAGGATTGTCGGACAGGTCGGGTTCCTCTTGCTCTATTTGATTTCCGGAGTCACCGGATCACTCATCAGTATCCTCTGGCAGCAGGACGTCGTCTCCGTCGGCGCCTCGGGTGCAGTGTTCGGCATCATCGGCGGCTTGGGCGCGCTCGTCATTCGCAAGTCGGCAGGCTTTCCCGCTTCGGTACTGAAGCCGCTCCAGAAGAGCGTGGTTGCCTTCCTTGGCTACAACATGGTGATTGGCTTCGCTTTGCCGAACATCGACGTTGCCGGACATCTTGGTGGATTGGTGGGCGGCGTCTTGTCCGGACTGGTGCTCGCTCAACCGCTGGATGAACTGGCCCGCCGTCGCCGGCCCGCCCGCAACATCGCGCTGGGCCTGGGCGGCGGATTCGTTCTCGCACTCGCCATCCTTGGATTTCCGCGCTCTGCGGACGTACAGGGAGCCCTCGAGAGGCTCGCGGAAGTCGAGAAGGTCGTGCTCCCCCTCGTCGATCACGCCGCCCAGCAATACGACGCGGGCACTTTGAGTGCTGCTGATTTTGCCACCCAGTTGGAAAACCAGGCACTCATCCCGTGGGGCGAGTTCATCGACGAATTCGAACGCCTTGAGGACGTGGCAGAGCACCGCCAGGAACTGGTCCGTTTGGTCCTCGAATACATCCGTCGACGACACGAGCATTGGGCAGCGATGGTCAACGCTTTGCAGGACCCGGAGCCAGACCTCGCCATTCCTGAGGTTGCTCCCCTGCAAAAAAGGGTCTACGACGCAGCCGAGGCGATCACTCAGTACTATCAATCTTTGAACGCTCGATGATCCTGGCCGCCCAGAGTGACAGACCCCGGCGATGCGAGGCACACCCCCTTGGCCGCGGCGATGGAAGGTCGAAGGTCCCACGGATCCTCCGACGTTTCCGTGGCTTTCGCATACTGGGCGGTTCTCGTAGGATGTCTGATCAACATCCTTTTCCCTTGGTGGCCTCTCGATTGACCAGAGGCACGACTGGTGTGGACGCTACCGGCGCTGCGAGCGACTGCCGGACTCCGATTCGCCCATTGGTGCGCCCATCGGATCGCTCATCCATCTCGACCTTGAGGCAATGCAGACATGAACGTGATGGCAGGGATCATCGATCACAGAATTCTGCTCAACTACCGCATTGACCCAGATTGTTTGCGAGCACTCCTACCAGCACCGCTCCGTCCAAAGTTGGTGAATGGCCGCGGGATCGGCGGAATCTGTCAAGTCAGCTTGAGCAAGATGAGACCGCGCGGCGCCCCGGCTTTGATTGGCACCCGGAGCAACAACGCGGCCCATCGGATCGCGGTTCTCTACGGCGAAGACGAAGGAGTCTTCATTCCGCGCCGGGATACGGATTCGCGGCTGAACCAATTCGCGGGAGGCCGAGTGTTTCCTGGACAGTACCAGCGCTCTCGATTCCAAGTGAACATCCAAGATGACCAGTACGCGGTTGCGGTCACTGATCGCAAAGGCCGAAAGGTCATGAGTATTGATGCCACGGTCTCTCAGAGCGTCTCAGACGGTTCGGTCTTCTCATCAACATCCGAAGGATCCGCGTTCTTTCAAGCGGGAAACATGGGTTGGTCGCCGGGCAAAGAAGCCTTCACGTTGGACGCCATTGAGCTTTGGACCCACGAATGGCGCATGGAACCACTCGCCGTCCACTCCGAGTTCTCGAGCTACTTCTCGAATCATGACCTGTTCCCGCCGGGCACCGTCGAGTTCGATAGCGGCTTCATCATGAGAGGCCTCGAGCATGAATGGCGCGCTCACGACGGCGTCGAGTGCGTGTGCGCTTGATCGCAATTTGCACCGAGTCTTGACTCGTGAGCACCCTCAGCGCCTTGTCCAACCGGTCGCTATCCTCCGACCCCGAAGACGTGGTCAAACTTTGGACGAGAACCATCGGCTCATGAGAAGCAATCCAAACATGCATTGGCTTGGGTGGGTCGTGATCGCCTTTGCCCTCCTTGTGGGAGGTTGGCTCGCCTTTGACGGTGCGCACGCGCTTTCGACGGGAGACTACGTCACTCCAAGTTCCGGGCCGCATGAGGGGCAACTCGGACCCTGGTCTCAATTCGTGTCAGCGATCGGGATCGAGCCACGGTCTGGGATGATGAAAGCCATTCACCTCGGGCTGGGTGTCGTTTGGTTGGGGGTCACGCTCTGCTTCGCACTTCGAAAGCCTTGGGCCTGGAAGGGAATGCTCGCCTGCGCCATCCTGGCTCTTTGGTACCTTCCCTTCGGCACCTTGCTGGGGATCGCTCAGATCGTTCTGCTCCTCTTGCCACCCCTCCGCTCCACCGAACGCTCACCGGGATGAACGGAGCCTCGGCTCCGTGCGAATGGCCAGGAACGATTCTGTTTCGACGACCCGCTTGACCGGCTCGCCCCACGAACTCCTCAACAGAACGATCCGATCGTGAGGATCATCCTCGCACTCGCTGAATGAAGAACCAGTGGTGCCCCTCGGGATCGATGGCTTCGTAGATGCGATCCGCCCAAGCCTCTTCGCCATGATCGTCGGTTCTGGGCTCGCTGGCAATCGTCGCACCGGCCGCACGCGCGTGCTCGCAGTGGGCATCGACATCGTCGACGAAGATGCAAAGGGACTGAGTGTTGGCACCGTCGACCGAACGAGGAGAGATGCACGAGGCACGCTCAGGGCGGCGCGGCACACCTCCCGCGGTTCCCACCATCACCATCCCGTCTCCATAGCTGAGTTGGGAGTGAGCGATCTCGCCGTCGTGCTCGATCTTGAACCGAACCTCGAAGCCAAACGCCTTGCAAAGCCAATCGATCGCCGCCACCGCGTCTTCGTAGAACACGCTGCTCGAGATTCGAGGCCAACCATCGGGGGGATTCTTCATGAGAAGCCTCCGTCTTTGCTTTTTCCCTGACAATCCATGACGACTCACGGTCGTTGCCAACGATTTTCGAACAGAAGAACAGTAGGAACCCTAGCGCCAAACCTGCAAGCTCGTCGCTCGTCGCTCGTCGCTCGTCGCTCGTCGCTCGTCGGCTTCGGCTTCGGCTCGATCCAGTTTGACTGATGGGCCCTTGCAGATCGAGGGTTCCCGAACGACAGCGGCCGACCAGCACCAGAACCTCGCCCGATGCTCGGCAGCCCAGGGATCCGCAGGAGTTCAGGAGTTCAGGAGTTCAGGAGTTCAGGAGTTCAGGAGTTCAGGAGTTCAGGAGTTCAGGAGTTCTGGAGTTCTGGAGTTCTGGAGTTCTGGAGTTCTGGAGTTCTGGAGTTCTGGAGTGCAGGAGCGCAGGAGTGCTGGAGTGCTGGAGTGCTGGAGTGCTGGAGTGCTGGAGTGCTGGAGTGCTGGAGTGCTGGAGTGCTGGAGTGCTGGAGTGCTGGAGTG
>JANQQL010000029.1 GCA_028289345.1 Planctomycetota bacterium
TGACGCGAACGCTGCCTCTCCGACATTCACCGCGCCGGAAGGGCTTTCGAACTCCGACATCACTTTCGAGCTGCAAATCAGCGACGGCACCAACACCTCCACCGACACGGTCATCGTCACCGTCAATGCGGACAATGATGGCCCTTCGGTGGGTGCTGGCCCCGACCAAACCGTGGACGAGGGGGCCACCGTCTCCTTGTCTGGAACTGGCACCGATCCCGAAGGACAAAGTCTCACCTACACCTGGGTGCAGACCGGAGGTCCGAGTGTCACGCTAGATGACGCCAACGCCACGGCCCCGACATTCACTGCGCCCGAGGGGCTTTCCAATTCCGACATCACCTTCGAGTTGCAAGTCAGCGATGGGACGAACACATCCACCGACACGGTCACCGTCACGGTCAATGCAGACAACGACGCCCCCTCGGCGAGTGCCGGCGCGAATCAGACCGTGGACGAAGGCGACTCGGTCTCTTTGTCTGGATCCGGAACGGACCCAGAAGGGCAAGGACTGACCTACACCTGGGTGCAGACTGGGGGTCCAAGCGTCACGCTGGATGACGCCAACGCAGCGGCCCCGACGTTCACCGCACCGGAAGGGCTTTCGAATTCCGACATCATCTTCGAACTGCAAGTCAGCGACGGGACGAACACCTCCACCGACACAGTCACGGTGACCGTCAACGCCGACAACGACGCTCCTTCGGCAAGCGCCGGCGCAAACCAGACCGTGGACGAGGGCGATTCGGTGTCCTTGTCGGGATCCGGGACCGACCCCGAAGGCCAAGGACTGACCTACACCTGGGTGCAGACCGGGGGTCCGAGTGTCACGTTGGATGACGCGAACGCCACAGCCCCGACATTCACTGCGCCGGAAGGGCTTTCGAACTCCGACATCACCTTCGAACTGCAAGTCAGCGATGGCACCCACACCTCTACCGACACGGTCACCGTGACCGTCAACGCCGACAATGATGCGCCGTCCGCAAGCGCCGGGGCCAACCAGACCGTCGACGAAGGCGACTCCGTCTCTCTGTTTGGATCTGGGACGGATCCTGAAGGCCAAGGCCTGACCTATACCTGGGTCCAGACCGGAGGTCCGAGCGTTACGTTGGATGACGCCAACGCAGCGGCCCCGACGTTCACCGCACCGGAAGGTCTCTCGAACTCCGACATCACCTTCGAGTTACAAATCAGCGACGAGACGAACACATCCACCGACACGGTCACCGTCACGGTCAATGCGGACAACGACGCTCCTTCGGCAAGCGCCGGCGCAAATCAGACGGTGGACGAGGGCGACTCAGTCTTTTTGTCAGGATCCGGGACCGACCCCGAAGGCCAAGGACTCACCTACACCTGGGTGCAGACCGGGGGTCCAAGCGTCACGCTGGATGATGCCAACGCAGCGGCGCCGACGTTCACCGCACCGGAAGGTCTCTCGAACTCCGACATCACCTTTGAGCTGCAAGTCAACGACGGCACCAACACATCCACCGACACCGTGACCGTCACCGTCAACGCCGACAACGACGCCCCGTCCGCAAGCGCCGGCGCAAATCAGACGGTAGACGAGGGCGACTCAGTCTCCTTGTCTGGATCCGGGACCGACCCCGAAGGCCAAGGAGTCACCTACACATGGGTGCAGACCGGGGGTCCGAGCGTCACGCTGAATGACGCCAACGCCGCCTCCCCGACATTCACCGCACCGGAAGGTCTCTCGAACTCCGATATCACCTTCGAACTGCAAGTCAGCGATGGCACCAGCACATCCACCGATACGGTCACCGTCACGGTGAATGCCGACAACGACGCTCCTTCTGCGAACGCGGGGCCCATACAAACCGTGGGTGAGGGGGAGATCGTCACCCTCACCGGTGCGGGCACGGACCCGGAAGGTCAAGGTCTTCAGTACGAGTGGGTGCAAATCACGGGACCCGAAGTGGAACTCAGCGATGCGAACTCCACCAGCCCCACGTTCACCGCTCCGGAGCAATCGGCTTCCTACGAGGTGGGCTTCGAGCTTCGCATCAGTGACGGAACCAACAGCTCGGTGGATACCGTCATGGTTTCGGTCGAGGCCATCGACAATGTCCCAGTGGTGAGCGCTGGCGACGGGCAACTCGTGGAGCAAGGTAGTCGGGTTGCGCTGCGGGGCACCGCCACCGATGTTGACTCAACGAACCTCCAGTACCGCTGGGTGCAAATGGACGGTCCTCTGGTGATCCTGGAGGACGCCGACACTCCCCAACCGAAGTTCCTCGCGCCCGAGGGTGGCGATCCATTCAGCATGGTCTTCGAACTCCACGTCAGCGACGGCAGCTCGACGATGGTGGAATCGGTCACCATCAACGTGATGGGCCACGAATCGGCGCAGAACGAGGACAATTCTGAGAACCCCGGAGCCGAGGAGAGCGAAGACCTTCCCACGCCTGATGAGGAAGAGTCTTTCATCGACGAGGATCTCGTGGTGGAGCCGGTGCCCACTCCCGACACGGACGAGCCGGGACTCCGGATCCTGGACCCCACCGCGGAGTTCGACACCGGGGATGGCGATGACGTCCCCTTGGACGATGTCGACGAAAGAGCCGAAGCAACAGCGGCGGCCGAGGCTGCTCCCGTCGACCTGTCTTCATTCTTCGTGAACGAGGTCGACATGGAAGAAGAGCCTCCCGCCGAACGCTCCTCGAGCCAGGATCTCGACTCCCTCGAAACGGAGAACTCCGTGCAGTTCTCGAACGTGTTCTACGAAACCGACGCGCTGGAAGATTCCACCGAGGTTGCCGAGCCCCGAAAGGAAACCGCGGAAGTGGCGACCTCCATGGAGGAAGCGGCGGAGCGGGCCCAATCCGACGCGAGAGAAGAAGTGCACGAGGACCGCGGCACCCGTTCATCGAGTTTCCTGGCGGCGTTCTGGGGCCTGGTGCGAACCAGTTTCTCACGTCGAAACGTAGAACCCAGCAGCCAACCTGTTTCGGGGAGTGACGATCCTTTGAACAACTCGTCCTCGCGACGCCGCGAATAGGCGTTTCCCCCGATCTCTGCGGGAAGTCCCCAAGCGAGATTCCATGATTCGACGGGGAACAACGGTCGATGCATGGATCAGGACTCTGTTGGTGCAATCGAGTTGGCGGAGAAACCCCGATGCCCCATGGCCATTCACCGGACTCTGTTCGTTCCTCGGACGGACCCGATCTCGAATACCTCAAAGAACTAGAACAACAAAGCTCGGAGCTCGTTCGCCAAAGAGTTCATGCTCGCAAGGACGCCAAGGTCAAAGTGGTCCTGCAGCCGGGCAACTCGAGTGAGCTTCTCACCCTGAAGATCCAAGGGGTGACGGGGGACATCTCAGAAGGAGGTTGCCGAGCGATGTTCCCACTTCCTCTGAAGGTCGGGGACATCTACCGGCTCAAATTCGACCATTCCCAAGTCGAGATTCCCTTGGTCTTTGCTCGTTGCGTTCGCTGCAGGCTCGTTCGCGAGACGGCCTTCGAAACCGGCTTCAGTTTCTTCCAACCCATCACACTGCCGGACAACCTTTCGGAGGGGGAAGACCTTCTGGTCTGAGCCATGCCCACCGAGACTCCCACCTCTCAAGAAACGACCACGACCTCCGCCCCTCGACCGGATTGGCACGAGCAAGTGCGTGGGCTGATGTCCTGCCAGGCCAGTTCCAACCCGGCGTATTGCGAACAAGCACTGGAACACGTGACCCGCGCGGTGGACGGGTTCTCGGCATCGCTCGAAATCCGTGACGGCGGTTCAGTCATCCAACAGGTTTATCACCTGCCAGATGCCAATGGCCCGTTCTGGGCACCGACCGTGCAGTCGGCTCTGACCGAGGTCATGTCGGATCCTCGTTCCAGCGCTCGCCTGTTTCAAAGCCGCCAGGGCAACATGCGGATTGCCCTGCTGTGCAATCCGGTTCACGACGCCTCGGGCAACATGATCGGGGCGGTCGCGGTCCTCGTGTTCTGCGAGGACAAAGATCGTGCACGATTGCTACTCACTCGTCTTCAGGCCCTTTCCTGCTGGTTGAACCCGGAATCGAGAGAGTCTCGGAAGAACGCGGAACGGCTTGTGGGAAACCGCGGCAACGAAGAGGGAATTCGGCCGGAGATTGCGCAACGCGCCGCCCGCTATCAGTCACCGATGGAACTGGCGTTTGCCATCGTCAACCATCTGCGCAGCCGGACTCACTGTGAACAGGTGGCCCTGGGAATGGTGCGCGGGACCAGAGTTCAGGTCTCCTGCGTGTCCGGTCAGGACCACGTGGGCTCGCGACATCCCGGGGTGCTGGACATTCAATCCGCGATGGAAGAGTGCCTGGATCAAGAAGAGGTCTTGGTCGTCCAGTCCGAGAACGAATGGGATGAAAGCGCGGCGACCGGCACCTGGCGACTCCACCGCAAGTGGCACGAAGCCACCGGAGGAGCGGCAGTCGCCTCCATCCCCCTCATGCACGAAGAAAGCTGCTGCGCCATTCTCAGCCTCAGGCGTCATGCGGAGAACCCGTTCACCGCTGCGCAACTGCAGGAGTACCGGAACATCGTCGAGCCGTACGCTCCAGCATTCGAACTCGTCCAGCGCGCGCGTCGAGGACTCACACGCCATCTCCTTGACAACCTGCGGGAGCTTCCCGCCACCCTGGTCGGCCGAGAACACTGGTTGCGCAACTCCTTGGTCGCCGTGGGACTCCTCGTCCTTGGCTGGTTCGTGATGGGAACCAGTGTTTACGAACTCACGGTTCCGTGTCGTTTGGCGCCCAAGGAATCGCGACACTTCAACTGCCCCGTGGATGCGATCCTGGTCGACACCACGGTGCGCCCGGGGGATCTCGTCGAAGCAGGACAGATTCTCTGCGTGTTCGACACCTCCGACGTGGACCTCCGCATCGCGCAAACGAGCGCTCAGATTGCCATGGCGGAACTGGACGAGCGCCGGGCAATGGCCGCGGGCACCATCTTGGAACAGCAGATGGCCGCCAACCGGATCAAAGAACTGACAGCGACCCGCGCCATGGACGAAGCTCTTCGCGACGCCTCCGTTCTGGTGGCCCCCAGTGACGGGTTCATCGTCGAGGGAGACTTCGAGGAGCGACGCGGCGACATGTTTCAGCGCGGAGAACCACTGTTCGTGTTTTCGACCGACCTTCAATGGCGTCTCGAACTGGAGGTGCCAGAGGGGGAAGTGCGTCAGGTGGAACCCAAACTGTCCGGGTTGTTCTCGCCGCGGGCTCGTCCCGATGACGAGTTTTCGTTCGAGATCGACCACCTGGGATTCCATGCCGAACAACGGGGTCGCGGGAACGTGTACGTGGCCGAGGCGTCGGTGGACCTGGACGGCCGCTGGATGCGTGCGGGGATGGAAGGCATGGCCGTCATCGAAGTCGGACCCCGTCCCGTCTGGTGGATCCACCTGCATTCGCTACTGGATGCCGTGCGCATGAAGGTTCTTTGACATGGGTCCGGAGGCAGCGGGGCCCTCCCCCGGACTTGCAGACCGATTGGCCGACGTGCATGTCGACGTCCGCGACGACCTGGACATCAGTCGCCACGTGTTCCGCGGCGAGCCCTCCTATGTCGTCCATGATCCGCTGACTTTTCAGACCCACTGGCTGAGCCCCGGCGACTACGCCATCTTGGTCAGCCTCACCTCTTCTCTCTCGCTTCAGCAGACCTTCGAGTCGCTGGTGGAGAAAGGCATCCTCGAGCAGGATTCCCGCGAGGAGTTCTTCGCATTCGTCTTGTCCCTGCACAAACGCGGCTTGCTGCAGCTTCCGGTGAACGATGACCAGTCGCTCTACCGGCGCTACCTGTCCCGGGCCAAGCAACGCCGTCAGCAACTGTCTCAGGCCGTCTTCTTTTGCCAGGTTCCCCTTTGGAACCCGAATCAGTTCTTGAACCGGACCATGGTGTTCCTGCGGCCGCTGTTCTCGCGCGGCTGCTTCTTCGCCTGGTGTCTCCTTATGGCCCTGGCAGGATTCGTCCTAATGAAGAACTGGGACGCCTTCCGCGAGCCCACGGCCGAAACTCTGACGCTGCAAAACCTTCCCGCGCTGTGGATCACCCTGATCGTCTTGAAGATCGCTCACGAATTCGGTCATGCCTACGCCTGCAAGCACTTCGGCGGTCACGTGCCGGAGATGGGTGTGTTTCTGATCGTGTTCACTCCCTGCGCTTATGTAGATGCGACCGCTTCGTGGTGTTTCTCCCGAAAACTTCATCGATTGATCGTTTGCTTCGCCGGAATGTACGTGGAGCTGGCGATTGCGGCTATCGCACTCCTGGCTTGGAGCGTCATGGATCCGGGCGAGATGAAGTCGATTGCCCACAATGTCGTCCTCCTCGCCAGTGTCGTGACCTTGGCGTTCAATGTGAATCCGCTGATGCGATTCGATGGTTACTACGCATTTAGCGATCTGGTCGAGGTCCCCAATCTTCGAGCTCGAAGCCAACACTACGCCTTGCAGTTCCTGCGCTGGATCGCCATCGGCGGAGCCCGCCCGACGGTTGGGCAACACGAGCCGCGCAGACTCTTGCTTGGCTTCGGCGTCAGTGCCAGCGTGTACAAGATCATGGTGGTGCTTGGCATCTCGGCGGTCATTGCCACGAAGTACTTCTTGGTCGGCGTTCTTCTGGGCGGTCTGTACATTGCCCTCGAGGTGTTCCGCATCGTGAGCCGGCTGGTGCCGTTCCTGTGGAACGCTCGTGAGTCTTGGCTGGTGCGGTTTCGAGCCGCGACCGTGTCCACCCTCCTGTTCCTGATCCTGCCGGCGGCGGCGATGATGCTCCCGGTCTCCACCACGATTCGCGCTCCCGCCGTCGTTTCCACGACGGAAGCTCGAGAGATTCGCTCGCAAACCTCCGGCTTCGTTCGTGACGTACCAGCGATCGTCGGCGCAACCGTTCAGGCAAACGAGCTCCTGGTCGCTTTGGACGATGTTCCGAAGAAGCAGGCTCTTCTGGCGGCCATCGCGTTGCGCGACAACGCCCGGATTCGCCTGGACTCGGTCAGGCGCTCCGATCCCATGAGTCTCGAGCAGACCGAACATGAGGCTCGCTATCACCAGGCCACCTACGAAACCCTTGCCACAGACGTCGCCAACCTTCAGGTCCGTTCCTCGACCTCCGGATTGTTGGTCCGTTCCTTGCGTCCCTCCGATGTGGGGACCTACGTCACGGTGGGAGAACCCCTGGCGCTGGTGGCTGGCGGAGTGCCGGTCGTTCGCGCCTACTTGACCGAAGCAGAAGTTGCGCGGACCCAACCAAAGGTCGGACAAGAAGCACGCTTCCGACTGACCGCCGACCCGTCCACCACCCGACGCGGGACCATCACCGGCATCCGAGGAACCGCTTCCCGCCGCGTGGCCGACGCCGCGCTCGGCCAGGAAGGGACCGGCGAGATCGCCATGGCCCCCGGCTCCCTCGAAACCACCCAGCCGTATCTCGAAATCACCGTGTGTCTCGAAGATCCTCTGGACCAGTCTCTTCGCTATGGGGGAACGGGACGGGTTGAACTGGTCGGCGAAGAGCAAACAGTCGCCGACACCTTGGTCCGCAAAGTGCTGCTGTTCCTTCAGCAGCTGAAGACTGCTTGAGAGCGGGTGGACTTGGGTCCAGGAGTCTGATTCCACGACACACCGGTGGTCCGGTGGGCGAATCCAGACTTCCACAGCTCGCCATCCCTCGATCCCCATCCATCGTCCAAGACTCCCTTGGGTTCGAGGGATTCTCGCCTCGAACTTCTAGTTCGCGGAGTCTTCCCCTCCGGAAGGCGCCTTGAGAGCCTTCAACAATGCGACCACTTTCCGCAAGTTGTTTTGCGTCCTAGCCCAGTCCTGCGGCGTGCGTTCTTGGGTGAATTCCTCAAGGGCCTTTCGGTAAGCACACTCAGCCTCTTGCAATGCCTGGACATCCCCGTCCAGTTGGCCGCGCACCTTGAGCACAGTGCCCAAGTTGTTTTGCGTAGCAGCCCAGTGCTGCGGCGTGCGCTCTTGGGTGTATTCTTCGAGGGCTTGTCGGAAGGCAGACTCCGCCTCTCGCAACGCTTGGACGTCCCCTTCCAGCTGGCCAAGCACCTTGAGCACAACGCCCAGGTTGTTTTGCGTCATGGCCCAGCCCTGCGGCGTGCCCTCTTGGGTGCGCTCTTCGAGGGCCTTTCGGTAGGCAGACTCCGCTTCTTGCAACGCCTGGGCGTCCCCTTCCAACTGGCCCCGCACCTTGAGCACAATGCCCAAGTTGTTCTGCGTCATGGCCCACTGCTGCGGTGTGCGCTCCTGCGTGTATTCTTCGAGGGCCTTTCGGAAAGCACACTCTGCCTCTTGCAAGGCCTGGACGTCCCCTTCCAACTGGCCCCGCACCTTGAGCACAATGCCCAGGTTGTTTTGCGTCCTAGCCCAGTCCTGCGGCGTGCGCTCTTGGGTGTGTTCCTCGAGAGCCTTTTGGTAGGCAGACTCCGCCTCTCGCAACGCCTGGACGTCCCCTTCCTGCTGGCCCCGCACCTGAAGCACGATGCCCAAGTTGTTTTGCGTCATGGCCCAGCCCTGCGGCGTGCCCCCTTGGGTGCGCTCTTCCAGGGCCTTTCGGTAGGCAGACTCCGCCTCTTGCAACGCTTCGACGTCTCCCTCAAGCTGGCCGCGCGCCTGAAGCACAGCGCCCATGTTGTTCTGCGTCGTAGCCCATTCCTGTGGCGTGCGCTCTTGGGTGTATTCTTCGAGGGCCTGTCGGAAGGCAGACTCCGCCTCTCGCAACGCCTCGACATCCCCTTCGTGCTGGCCGCGCACCTTGAGCACAATGCCCAAGTTGTTTTGCGCCCTAGCCCAGTCCAACGGCGTGCGCTCTTGGGTGCGCTCTTCCAGGGCCTTTCGGTAAGCACACTCCGCCGCTTGCAACGCCTGCACGTCCCCTTCCAGCTGGCCCCGCACCTGAAGCACAAGACCCCAGTTGTTTTGCGTCATGGCCCACTGCTGCGGCGTTCGCTTCTGCGTGAATTCTTCGAGGGCCTTTCGGTAAGCACACTCCGCCTCTTGCAACGACAGGACGTCTCCCTCCAGCTCGCCCCGCACCTTGAGCACAATGCCCAAGTTGTTTTGCGTCCTAGCCCAGTCCTGCGGCACGCGCTCTTGGGTGTATTCCTCGAGGGCTTTTCGGTAGGCGGTCGTCGCAACCTCGAGAGACACTCCGTCTCCTGCAGTCTGGCCTAGGTCGGTAAGCCTTCTCGCAAGGTCGCTCAATCGCCGTGCTCCCGAAGTCTCGAGGGGTTCGGGAGTCCGCTCCATCGCTCGCCCGGCGGCGGCCACGCAGTCGAGAGACAAGCGCCGAGCTTCGGTTTCTGCAAACCGCTCGGGCTCGATGATTCGTTGGAGCGCGTCCATTGCCCGGCTCCAATCATCTCGAACCTCCCCCCTTTCGCGCAGGAAGTCGGCCAGCACTCGGTGCATGGTCCAGTGGGCGGAGCCGCGCGCGTGGAAAAGGAACGATCGACCAACGAGTCGCACCTCCGATTGACGTCCGCCAAGGTCTCCGCAGATCTCGGTGAGCAGTTTCGCGGGGATCGGTTCAGGGGCGAGGATCGAACAGACCCGTGCCGCAACTCGAGTTTCCTCCGGCAGGCGTTCGTAGGAGACCGCCAACGCCTCGGTGATCCCTCGCAGGTGCTCTTCCGGAATGGAGTCGCGCAGTGCATCGCATTCACGGTCCAAGACATCGACCGTGCTTCTTCCGTCCGCGTAACTCAACAACTGGCTGGGATCGAGCCCGTGTTGCAACGCCTGGTGAAGAAGGGTCAATGCCAATGGCAAGTGCCCCACCCACTCGGTGATTCGATCCCACTCTTCGGCCGAAAGTGAGTTTCCGTTCGGCACTTGGGAGGTCAAGAGTTCTCGAGCGGGGTCTTTTTCGAGGACGTCTACCGCGAGACCGGCCCCCGCGTCCCCAATGGACCGACGCGAAGTCGCAAGCACGGTCACCCAAGCCCGTCCGGGAAGAAGGTCATCCAAGGATTTCGGGGGCTGGTTCTTCAGTGACTCGGGAACGTTGTCCAACACGAACAGCTTCGAGCCCTTCTCGTCTCCATGGAGGGCCTGCTCCAGCTCCGAACGCACGCTTCGCCCCGCCCGGCGCATCTCCTGAATCGTGGGCAAGGCCGCCGGTCGGAACACGCGAAGGATGTCGAGCCACTGCTGCTCGAGCTGATCCTCCGACACCTCGGTATCGAGCCAGAACACGCCTCCGGGGTAGTAGGGACTCTGAAACCGCCACAGGTATTCGAGAGCAAGCTGCGACTTTCCGAATCCACCGCCCCCGGTCAGCGCGCCGGTCAGGGACGCCGATGTTCCCGAGGGTTCTCCCCCGGGCAGGAGAGCATCGTGCAGTTGCTGCATGAGGCGGGCGCGACCCACGAAACGCTCTCGCAATGACAACGGCAGCGAAAGCGGATAGACCCGCCCGCGAGGTTCCCGGGGAGGAGGGATCGGCTCCACTCCGGCCAGGGAGTCCCGGACTTCTTCCAAGGCGTGCAATCGAGACAGTCGCTCTTGGAGAGACGGCCCGTGCTGGTCGCGTCCGGAGGTTCTCTGGAGAACACCCTCGACCGCTTGCCGAACTTCCTCCACATCCTCGGAACAGGCCAGGTTGAGGGTTTGGATCTTCGGCGGGAGACGAGAGTGGAAGTCGGGAGCGGCCCCCGAAGGCAACACGACGACGAGGGGTTCCAGCTCCTGGTCGCAATCCCTACCACGTTCCCCGCGAGCAAGCCGGATGCGATAGGGCGAGAGAGCCATCTGCCACTCTTTCCAGCAGTACCATCGATCGAAATAGGTGTCGCTGGCGAACACCACCACGACCTGGCTCGCGAGCATGGCGTCGGCAATTCGCTTGGGAAACGGCTCGCCGAGAGGAATGTCCTCACGATTGACATCGAGGAATGTTCGATCAGAGCCCAGCGCCTCCTGCAACGCGCGCGCAGACTCGCTCGAGACCGAGCGCGCATAGGAGAGGAAAACCTGTTTTGCAGAACGGTTCATGAATGGGAAGGCGGTGACTTGTCGGCCAGGTATGTGCATCGGCCAGTTATGTGCAAACGTCCCGTGGGCGCTGGCGAAACCCGTCGCCCTCTGGGCGGAAATCTGCCCAGCCCGAGATCGGGGGAGAGTGTAGCAACGCGCTCGCCAAGTGCACTTCGGAGGAAAGGCGCCGCCGGGGATGGCGAGCCACGGATTCGGGCGAGATCGCGCGCTCCTCGGGAGAGGCGTTCCCCCGATTCGCCGACTCCGGCCATCTCGAGCCAGGACGCGGGGCACGGCGTCGGCTGCCAGAGCACGTCGCGCAAGCTGCGCTGCGAACAGCCGCCGACCACTCCCGTTCAATGAAACAAAGGCAAGGGGTGATCCGTGGGCATCGGGACCATCGGTTCGGCGCCGTCATTCAGCCAAGCGATCTCATCCTCCAGCTCCAAGGCTCGCTGGATCTGCCCCGCCTGCCTCAACAGCTGGGCGAAGCGGCTCAAGCCACGGAGGATGTCGTCTTCCTCGCCGGGTCCTTCCCAAAGGAACTCCACGCCCTCATCGATGACTGCGAGAGCTTCTTCGTGTTCGCTGAGTTGGAGGAGGAGCATGGCGAGGTAACAACGCACTTCGATCGCTTTGAAATGGGCGGGCCCGAATTCCGAGTCCACGCACGCCGCGGCGCGACGCATTTGCTCGAGCGCTTCGGAAATCCGGTTCTGCTGGAACAAGCAAAGCGCCAAGGAGAACTGCAGCAACCCAATCTCACGGGTCTGGGACCCCATGGTGACGGACGCAATCTCCAGGGCCTCACGCAAGATTTGCTCGGACTCGAGGAGCTTGGACTGCTCCATGCACACCTTGCCGAGAAGGCCAAGGATGACCGTCTCTTGCGGGTGCCCGCTCCCGTATCGTTGGATGAGCAACGCGTGGGCGCGACGCAGGCGTCTCTCCGCCAGCGCGCGCTCCCCCCGCTGGTTGTCCATCACGGAAACCCTGACCAAGAATCGCGTGGTGTAGTCCGAGTCTTCCCCGTAAAGAGCCATCGCAGATTGCAACGCTCGTTCGGCCAACTGCCCGCCCTGGTCGAACCGCCCGAGCAGGTGCAGACACTGGGCGAGTTCGGCCTGGAGGTCAAGGATATCCATTGGGTTCTCACCCGTCTGCTGATACCAGACGATGCACTGGTTCAGGATCTCGACCGCGGCTTCGAACTCTTCGGCACCCATCCGAATCGTCGCCCGAAGCCGGTTCGATGCGGTCCGCGCAGCTTCCACCCGAGCCGGGATCAAGTCATCCCGTTCCGCGAGGAGTTGATCCGCCGCCGAAACCAGCGCTTCGGCTTCGTCATAGCGGCCACGTTGAATTCTGACCGCCGCCGCCAGCTGCAACGCATCCACTCTCCGCCAGGGAAGCGCAAAGGCGTGGTCGCCGGTGACCCTCAACGCCGCCTCCGCGGCCGCCACTGCGCCAGGCAGATGGCCGAGGCTCAACATCGCTTTTCCGAGAGTCCGCTGAACGTCACACTCCAACCGGGGCTCGTCCACAAAGAACGACTCTGCCCGAGCATGCGCTTCTTCGAGCATCTCCGAAACCGAAGTTCGCGAGCTCACGGACGGCAAAGAGAGGACGTCTTTCAACAGAAACTGCAACACGGACTGGGTTCGCTGAGCTTCCTCGCCGGCTTCGCGAGAGGCCTGCTCCGCCAGCCCGAGGGCACGACGAGCCTGCTCGCTGGAGCGTAGCGCCGCATTGCGCTGTACCTTCATGCGACGAGATTGAAGAGTCATGCCTCCCGCAAGCACGATCAACGCCAGAAGCAACAAGGTCGACAGAGTGCTGACCACGGGGTTCCGTCGGACCCATTTGCGGAATTGGTAGGCAACCGTCAGCGGATGGGCCAACACCGCTTCGCCACGGAGATAGCGGCGCAAGTCCTGAGCAAGGCCATCCACGGATTGGTAGCGAGCGCGGGGATCTCGAGCCATCGCTTTGTGGGCGATCGCATCGATCTCTCGGCCAAGACCCGGACAGCGCGTGGATGGCCGTCCGAACTCTCCCCGCTCGATCGCTTCGAGATAGCCGTGAACTCCGGTCGCGTCGACGAACGGCCGCTCGCCGACCAGGATTTCGACCAAGACGACGCCAAGTGAGAACACGTCGCTGCGGACATCGAGCTGAGCTGCACCGTGGTCAAAGGTCTCTGGAGCGGCATAGCCAGGCGTCCCGAAGAACTCTCCACTGACCGTGGCATCCAAGGTCCCGGAGTCGAGAAGTTTCGCCAGGCCAAAGTCCACAATGCGGGGCTGCTGCTGGCGATCGACAAGGACGTTGGCGGGCTTGATGTCCCGGTGGAGGACTCCATTCTGATGGGCGTGATGAACTGCATCGCAAACCTGCAGGAAGGCCTCCAGGATTGCTCGGGAGCCTTGAGTTCGAGCTCGCACCTGTCGAGCCCAATCGGCCAAGGAGATCCCATCGATCCACTCCATGGTGAGATGGGGAATCCCGCAAATGGTCTCCATCCCAAACACGGTGACGACCCCGGGATGGCGAAGGTTGGCCGCCGCCTCCATCTCGCGCTCGAAGCGCCGGCGATGGCTGGGTGAAGCAAAGACCCCCGCTTGGAGACGCTTGATCGCGACCAAGCGGTTGGTTCCGCGCTGACGGGCGCGATAGATGATGCCCTGGCCCCCGCGGGAGACCTCACACACTTCCGCGAACGATCCGAGCAACTCGGGGGGTGGCATGGACTCCGCGCATTGCACCCGGTCCATCCAGCCATCGGCTTCCGATGTGAAGCCAAACAGTCGGACGTCCTCGGGGGGAAGCGGCGGCGCACCCTCCGACCAGGGGCCGTCAGGCGGACCACTCTTCATCATGGATCTGCTTCTCAATCAGTCCCTTCAGGCGATCACGAATGCGCTGTTTGACTTTCTCCACTGCCTCTGGAGTCGTGGCGTATCGGGCGGCCACTTCGCGGATTCCTTCTCCACGGAGGAGATCGCTGAACATGAGGACACTGCGCGGCTCGAACGACGCCCTGACCGATCTCATGGCAAGGCGATAGTGGTGGTGCATCCACTCTCGTTCCCACAACTCGTGGTCGGCTCTGGAAGACGGAGCCATTTCTTCAAGAGCGTGGGAACTCAGCAGCTGGACGCTACGACGTCGCCCATGGTGCTGCCGGATGGCGTTCTGCACGACCCGCCAGAGGTAGTCGCGGAAGCGCCCGCGCCGGGGCTGATATCGAAATCGAGGAGCCGAGCGCGCCAGATCCATCATGACCGTCTGACGAACGTCTTCGGCGTCCGTGAGCTGCAGGCCATGGTAGTAACAGACCCGCAGAACGAGACTTCGGTACCGTTCCTCGAATTCCCGCCAAGCTGCGTGATCCGTCCGATCTCTCAATCGAGAGAGCAGGGACGGAGACGTCGTCGGTGATGCCATGAATACAACCCGGTCCTGGCCACGGCGTGACGCAGGACGCTTGGTCGACGCTGCCAAAACTCGGGCTACCAAAGCTCAAGCAGGGCCGTTTGAAATCGAGCGGACTCGCAGTATAGCAACTGCGATCTTCCAGGAGCTCTCGGACGAAGTCGTTTCCGCTGAACAAACTTTGGACTCAAGAAAGTTTGAGTTTTGCTCGCAGGAAGCCCTCGCTTGGTCGTTCGACGCAAGCCCCATCCTCTCAAGCATCAACCACAAAGCGAGCGCTCCCATCAAAACGGTGATCCCGAGAACCCACCACATCCCCGTCCTCACCGGCCAGGGCGGACTCGCGTGGAGAACGGGCCTTAGCTCGCGGAGCTGATCGGCGTGGGACAGGGGCGCGTCATCAGGCGGCATGGTCTTCGAGCTCGAGTTGATTCTTCACCAAGTGGTAGTAGCGGCCCCGGGCCAAAAGCAGCTCTCCATGGGTTCCGACTTCATCCACGCGACCCCGATTCATGACGACGATGCGATCCGCGTCCTTGATGGTGCTAAGCCGATGGGCGACCACCAAAACGCTTTTCCCGAGAAAGAACCGACGCAGGTTTCTCATGACTAAGCGCTCGGTGGCAGCATCAAGGGAACTGGTTGCTTCATCGAAGAACAGATAGTCAGGGTTCTTGTACACCGCTCGGGCGATCAGAAGGCGCTGACGCTCCCCACCGCTCATCTGAAATCCGTTCGGGCCAACCGGGGTCTCGTAGCCCTGCGGAAGCCTCTCAATGAACTCGTGAAGGCATGCCACTCGAGCCGCGGCGACCAGGCGTTTCGGGTCCTGATCTCTGCCAAGGGCGATGTTGGCAGCAATCGAGTTGGAGAACAGGAAGCCGTCCTGGAGAACGACACCACATCGACGCCGCCAAGCTTGACTCTGGATCGAACTCAGTGCCCATGGACCGACGCAAACCTCCCCCGAATCGGTCGCGTGGAACTTCAGGAGGATCTTCAGCAGAGTCGATTTCCCACTTCCACTGGACCCCACGACCGCCGTGAACTTTCCGGCGGCGACACAAACAGTGGCGGCACTCAGCGCGGCTTCTCGATCGGACGAATAACGAAAGCTCACGTCACGCAGGTTCAGATCGAGCGGACGAGGACCAAGCTCGGCAATCAGGTTCGGGGGATCTTCGTCCGGTTCCCGGCGGACCTGATGAAGACGCTCGAGACTCAGACGCGCGTCTTGGAACGCCCGAGCGAACCGAGTCATCTGGCTGATGGGCCCCCCGAGCTGGCCCACGATGTACTGCACGGCAAGCATCATGCCCAGGGTCATGTCCCCCTGAATCACGAGATAGGCCGCGCAGAAGGTAATCAGGAGGTTCTTCAGTTCGTGCAAGGCGAGAGCACCGCCGTCCTGAATCTGGTTCACCCCCAACGAGCGCAGTTTGTTGCGGTGAATTCTGGCCTGGTGTCGCCCCCAACCTTCCAGTTGGGTTCGTTCCGAACCCGCCAGCTTGATCTCAGCCATGCCGTGAACGAGCTGGATCATGAGGTTCTGTTCTTCGGACAGGTCGTGGAACCGTTGGTCATCCACCGCTCGTCGACGGCGCCGCCACAACAAGGTCCAGCCGATTGCCAACGAGGTTCCAACCATGAAGATCGCGAAGATCCAGACGCTGTACGTCAACAACACCGTCCCAAAGACGAGGACGGAAACGCCGGAGAACAGGACATCGAGAGTCGTCGCCGTCAGAAAAGTCTCGACTCGCTCGTGATCGCGAATGCGTTGCAGGATTTCTCCCACCCGGCGTCGATCGAAGAAAGGAACAGGCAACCGGGTGAGCTTCATCAGAAACTCCGCGACCATCTGCACGTGCACACGCACTCCCAGGTGTAGCAAGATCCATGCGCGCAGAAAGTCGGTGGTGACGCGACCGGCGAACAGCGCCACCTGAGCAACGAGAATGATCCCGACCCAGTGGAGGTCCTGTTCGCGCACCCCCCAGTCCACCAGGTACTGAGTGAGGAACGGCAAACACAGGCTGAACAGAGCTCCCAACAGCACCGCGAGAATCAGTTGCGGCCATGCCCAGGTTTGTCGGCGGAGAAGCTCTTTGAACGGATGAACCAAGGTTCCCAGCGAGGGCACTCCGCCGAATCGCTCGGAAGAGGAGGGCTGGGTTTCTTCGAAGACCAAAAGCACGCCGCGATCCGTGGCACGACCGTCGACACAGGACAGCCAGCGAGCGAGGAACTCGTCCACGGAACAGCGCCGCCGACCACGCGCCGGATCCGCCAGAAGTACGGAGCCGCGCCGCCAACCGTACACCACAACGAAATGCGACTCGTCCGGCAGGTGAGCGATGCATGGGAGAGGAGTTTTCTCGAGCGCCTCCGCAGTCAGACGAAACGCGGAACCATGGAGTCCGATCTCCCGACCAGCCCGAGCAAGGGCTTCCAGGGAGGCACCGGACCGGGCCGTTTGGCAGCGTTGTTCCCAGGAGGTCCCCCCCTCGTCAAGTCCATAGTGGCGAGCAATCATCCGCAGGCAGGTGGCACCACAATCGGTGCCGCCTCTCTGCAGAAGAACCGGGAATCGCCCCATCCTGCGCCCGATCATTCTGAGTCGGTCGCCAAGCCGTTCAGCAAGAACGCCAAATCACTCAGCTCCACCGTGGCCGGAATCTTTCGTCCATCGAAGAAGTAGGTGGGTGTGCCTCGGAGCCCCGAGGCCACCGCCCATTCCTGCATCGTGTCCCACGCGGCTTTCACTTCTGGGTCATGAGGCGATCGGGAATCGGTTGCCGCAGCTCCGCCAGGAACGAAAGCCTCCGTGAGAGCCCGCCTCGCCCGGACCGAGTCACCGGCGAGCTGATGCACAAGGATCGGTTCGACTGCCTGAAAGGAGCCGAGCTGTTGTTGCTGACCAAAGAATCGAAACCGAAGTTTCAGCAGAGCGGGAAACCGCTGCACCAGGGCCTGCACCTGGCGGTGGGCCCGTCGACAGTGACCGCAATGAGGATGGGTGATGACAAGGAGCTCGTGGGCGGCCGTCGCATCGCCAATCTCGACATCCCCCGCCAAACAGGGGAGATCCACCGCGGGAACCTGTTCGAGCAACGCGCGGAGCACCACCGGATCTTGGCGCAATCGCCGATATTGATAGCGCCAGCGTTCCGACTCTCGAGAACGTTGAACCGTCGATCGAAGAAACAGCCATGCCCCAGCGACCAAGCAGAACCCCGACAATGCGATCGAGGGGGCAGCGATTGTCGTTTCGAGTAGGGAGCCACTCGCCAGCACGAACCACACGACTTGAGCAATCACGACGGTTTGGACGGCCGAACAGAGGATGCACCACGATCGCAGCACAACGCCCTGGTAGTACAAAGAGAACACCGAATAAGGGGTCGCGGCAACACTCAGAACGGCCACCCAAACTGCCACAGGCTCTAGGATTGAGGGAAGACTCGCAATCACGAGGGCCAAACCACCGCCCGCGAAATACATCGCTCCCCATTCCCCCATGGACACCCCCAAGAAGGATGCCGCCGAAGAACGCAGCACTTTCTGGCAACCGGAGTTCTTCCGTGTCGAGCAGATCCGGTCGATGAGGGGAAGCGAGCGATCGCGCTGCAACTGCAGCAGGGCGATGCTGAGCCCCCCTCCGATGATCTGGAGAGCGAACAACGACCAGAGCCGTCCATTCGCCCCCGCGGCAATCGCGAATGACGAGAAAGCAAGGAGAGCAAGCACCGAGGCGGCGACCCAAGCGACCCACTGACGCGCCCGCTCCTGGCGTTCCCGGCGCCGCTGCAGTTCAAAATCCCGTTCGCCGGCAGATTGTGCCGGAGGATCCAGAACCAGGGTTGCGCCCGAGCTTTGGGCAAGGAAGTCCGCTCGTGGCACATCGTTCCAACCGGACGAGGGATCGAGCACTCGAAAGCCACCAGCATCGACGCGTTGGACGATCACAAAGCGACCCCCGTCGTCGTGAAGGTGGACCAACGCCGGTAGGGGGATTTGATCCCAGAGAGCATCGTCCACGCGAAACGCGGCGGCCGTGAGCCCCCAATCGTGCAGCGCGTCCCTCGCCGCCCCGAGACTGGGATAGCGGGGATGCGAACGGATCGTCTCGGCGGTTGTGGCTTGAGTCACCGACACACCGCTCAAGGCGAGTAAGTTGTAGACGGCAGTCTCGAGATTCTCGTCCGGGACTCTCTGACGGCGCCAGCGTGAGTTGATTTGCATTCCAGTCGTCGAGAGAAACAAGAGGGGAAGTTTCTCGATGCCGCCAGCTTCGACTCCCAGGACAGCGGCTACGCCAGGGCAGCGTCATCGCAACGCAGATTGCCGAACCTGACAGCCGAAGGGGCTGGCGACACCGAGACAGCACTGTGCATGAAATGAACCAGCCCGACCGAAACTCCGGGACGAGCCAGGCTCACGTCACTAGCAGTTGTACTGGATACAAATGTTGTAGATGTTGTCGCACTGGTGCGGACGTCCGCCGCAGGACAAGCAGCCCTGACGCTCTTCTTCGCACATGTCTTCGCAGCTTCCCGAGGCGCCGCGGAACGAAGTCATTTCGTTCTGGCTCAGTTCGGTGGTTCCCGGCAGCGCACGGAGTTCGTCGAGAGTCAGCTTCTTCATGATTTCCTCGCTAGAGAATGAAAGCAGAACATTGCCGACAGTCGACGCAGCGGATCACCCCGCCTTTCGATCGTCCGGCAACACTCGGTGAAGCCCAAGGCTCGTTCCGAGGAACCCTCGGGCATCAACGTCAGCGGGGCTCTATGGACCGCGCGCCGGATTTCGGACGGCACTGTTCAAAAATCAGCAGAAATTTCATGCGGCATTGCCGCTCGGCGGCTTTCCCGACCCGCGAACGACGGAAGCGACTCGAGCTCTCACGCGGTTCTTTGCCGGGCTCATGACAGGCGGCGCGGTTCCGCCCACCGCTCCCCCCCCATCCCTTGCCGCCGATCGCCGCCCGCTGGATCAACGAGCCGTTGTCTGCAATCCGTTGGTCGCTGACTTTCCTCTCGGAGCCTTGGATCCGGGATTCAGAGCATCGATCCGGGACGCGCCACTGTTTTCCACCTCCCGGGTCAATGAGTTCAAGAGCGAAGAACGTGGACTCCACCACAGCTCGGTGAGGCGACTTCGCAGAACGACCTACCTCTCGAGGCGTCCCAAGATCATCTTCAGCCTTGCCACACCCTCTTGGATCGCGTCCTCAGCGACGCCCGCGAATCCCAACATCAGGTGACAAGTCGGCGGTGGCTCGCAAAAGAGGTCGTCCATCGCATAGACCGCAACTCCGTGGCGGAGTGACTCCTGAACAAAGGCTTGGGTCCGGGGTTGGGGAATCTCGGGAATCTCTACCATGAGGTGCAAGCCGGCTCGGGTATCGCGAAATCGGACCCGGTTGCCCAACTCCTTCCGCAGGGCAGCAAGGAGACTCGAGCGACGCTTGCCGTACAGTGTCCGGGCACGTCGAACGTGACGCTCGAGGTCGCCGTTGGCAAGAAACTCGGCGAGGGCTTCCTGCTCGAGAACGGGACAGGACCAATCCATGACCCACCGCCCCTCGCGAAACGAGTCAAGAAGCGCTTCCGGCAACACCATGTAAGCCAAGCGCAAACCGGGGTAGAGAATCTTGGAGAACGTCCCCATGTAGATCACTCGATCTTCACGATCCAGACTCTTCATGGCCTGGATGGGACGGCGGGCGTAGCGGAACTCGGAGTCATAGTCATCCTCGAGGATCCAGGCTCCGGCATCGTTCGCCCACTCGAGCAATGCTTGGCGGCGAGGCAACGACATCACCACGCCGGTCGGGAACTGATGAGACGGCGTCACGTAGGTGAGTCGGGTGGAAGCTCGGATGCGCCGGGGAACCTTCTCCAAGTTGGCTCCCTCGTGGTCCACCGGCAACGGACAAGCCCGGATGCCCGCCATCACAAGTGCTCGATGGGCGCCCGGGTAATGGGGATCCTCGAGAAGCACCGAGTCTCCTTCGTCGGTCAGCATCCGAATCGCAAGATCGAGACACTGGGCCACGCCATTCAGAACAAGGACATCCTTCGCTTCACAGCGGACTCCTCGGACCCGACCCAGGTACGACGCCACTTCTCGACGCAAGGCGAGTGACCCCGCGGGGTCTCCGTACCCCAGCCGACTCGGATCGCGGCGCGCCGCGACTCGAGAGACGCAGCGCCGCCATCGCAGACTCGGCAATCCTTGGACATCGGGCAGACATGGCCGGAGGTCGAACTCCACGGGTTTCCGGGCATCGAGTGCATCGTGGGGTTTGCGTGGCCGCCAGCGTTGGAGTCGTTGCCCCCAACGGGAGAACTTCACCGGGGTGTCCGCGGAACCCCTCATGGGATTCCCTTTCGACGCACGCTCGTCGGGCAAGTCCGGGGAGGGCTCGGCCACGAAAGTCCCCGCGCCCACCCGCGAGATGACATAGCCCTCCGCCAGGAGTTGTTCGAAGGCGCAGAGCACCGTGCCGCGTGACACCCTCAGCTCACTGGCCAGATCCCGGGTCGAGGGCAGACGCCGGCCGCTTTGGAGACGTCCCTCCAGGATTGCGTCACGCAGGTCCCGGTAGATCTGCTCGTACACGGGCCCCCTGCCGTCCAGGTGGGTTTCGAAAATTGGCATGGTCCAATAATCCTCTAATGGCCCATCTCACCATACCAATTGACCCGTAGGTTGGTCGGGGCCGCCACGCGGGCGCCCCTCCCACTCGGTGCCCCGCCAGCCAATGGGCGCACCCCGACCCGGAGACCCTCCATGAAGTCCAGGTGCCTTTTCCTTCTCTTCGCCTTGGTGGCCACTCCCCTGACCATCGCCACGGAACGGGGTTCCCGCCTCGAAGTCACGGCAACCTATCACCCGGCCGAGGGAGAGGTGATCGACGAAGCGCATCCCTTGTTCGTCATCCTGTTCGACGGCCCACCGGGTCACCCCACGAGCCACATGACCGCCGTAGAAATGCTGTCTCGCAACGGCGGCAAGGCAACCTTCGAAAAGGTGGCCGAGGAGGTTCACGTGGTCACCTTGTACGACCCCTCGGGAAACTTCACCGGACTCTCCGGGATGATCCCCGGAATGGTGATCGGCGCGTACGTTGAAGAAGGCGCTACGGAGCCGACTCCGGTACGGGCGGACACTCGAACCCGTATCGAAATCGAGTTCGACTCCACCACCCGCTTACCCGGCGACGTCTGCACCGTCGTCCCGGCCACGGTGCAGAAAGCAGACAAGGGAATCCTCGAGATCCGCACCTACACCGCTCGACCCGGAATGCGCGAACAGTTCATCGAGTTCTTTGAGAATCGAACCCTGGACGGTCAACGCGATGCCGGCTTGCGCGTGATCGGACAGTTTCGTCACCTGCAGAACGAGGACACCTTCGTCTGGATCCGCGCCTACGAATCCCAAGCCGAACGAGTCAAGGAACTTCGCGACTACTACCTCGGCCCTGCCTGGTTGGCCGTGCAGAAGGAAGCCGAGACTCTCATCGCCGACACCCACGTGATGCTCGTCGCTCCCACTTCTCTTTCCGACATTCGCTGAAGGAGGACTGGATCATGATTTTCGTCACGCTCACACTGGCAGCTCTTGCCGCAGCAGGAAACGAGAACTCTGGCGTCCCCGGGAGCGACGGCTTCGCGTTCTGGGCCGGAGAGTGGGACGTCGTGAACCGCTCGCTCGGCCCCGATGGAACCTGGTCGGAGTCGGGTCGCGCACGAGACCGAGTCCACTCGCTGTTCGACGGGAAGCTCGCCCTCGAACAGTGGGAAGGCACCAATCTGGGCGTCGAGATCACCGGCATGAGTCTCCGTGCCCTCGACCCCACAACCGACCGCTGGTATTCGCTCCTGAACTGGCCGGGAGCCGACATCCCCTCCTTCGCCCTGATGGTCGGCGAATTCGTCACACCGGACCGGGCCGAGTTCATTGCCGGAGGCGGAGGCCGGCAAACCCGTTACACGTTTCGGGATCTGACCGCGGACTCGCTGCGCTGGGAATCGGCCTTCACCACGGTCGGAAGAGATTGGCAAACCACCTGGACGATGGACTTCACTCGGCGCGGTCCCCCGCTGCCCCTCGAAGAACTCTTCGAAGTCCCGGCAGACCGCGCGGTTCGCTGCCAGCGCCCCGAAGCTCGTCAATACGACTTCCTGATCGGAGAGTGGGAGGTCGTGGAGGAGCAATTCGACGAAGACGGCGAGACCATTCACGAAGAGGAGTTCCGCCTGCGGGCCACTCCTTTGATTCAAAACTGCGCCATCATGGAACTGTTCCAGTCCCTCGACAGCGGCCGACAGTCTCTCCACGTGCGGTCGTTCGTCCCCACCGGCGGTCCTCATTGGGACCTGTGGACCATCGACAGCGAAACCCTTCGGTTCCAACACTGGATCGGCGATGCGGACGAACTCGGCCGTGAGTTTCACCCCATGCCCGTGGGCATCCCGAAGCCCGCAGGCTCCCCCAAGCAACGTCAGACCTGGATCCAGGTCGAGGAAGACTCCTTCGAGTGGGAGATCCAGGAGTCCCACGGGAACGAGTGGATCCCACGGTTGAGGTACTACGGAATCCGGTAATCGATCCGGACCGGATCGCTTCGTGGCCCGGTCTTCCGGCAAGCGGATGAGTCGGCCGTCGATGACGAATACAGGTCGCTGAACCGTCGCAGAGGAAGCCGTCTCGGGAGACTGCCATCCACCAGCGGATTCTGCTCGACACAGGAATGGTCAAAGGCGAGTGCCGGTTCTTCACCGGCACTCGCCTCTTCAATGGTCAGTTTCCTGGCGCAGGAAAGGTCACGGAGTCGTGGTCTGCAAACCGTTGGTGGCGGCCTTGCCCCGGGGCGCGGTGGAGTCGGCAATCCAGGACTGCCAGTAGATGTCCACGTCCGAGGGCAGATCCGGCGGCCAGAGTGCATCGATCCGGGACGTGCCACTCTCGTCCAGAGGATTGACCACAAGCAGGTCGGGAGTCGGGATCAGAGTGCCGCCCTTGTATGGGGCATCGAGCAGATCAAAGCCGATGATCAGCAGCGACATCGAGGACGCGGGGCCGCCACTGACCTCGAGAGTGAACGGAGAGTCCGAGGTCAGATCGCCATCGCCCCAGAGCAACGGGCGGCCCGCCGCTCCTGCCACGGCCCCCCCGTGATTGGTCCACCCGTCCGGCAAGCGAATGGCCCGGCCTTCCACCACCCGTCGCTCAACGGTCGTGTCGGTGCAAGACGGGTCGTTGCATCGCGACTCGAAGGAGGGTCCAGAGTCCGTTCCAGGACGGATCCCCGCCACTTTGTCCGCGAGCGAGAGTCTGTCGACGAAATCGAGGAACATGAGCTGCTCGTTCCTGTCGTTCAAAGGGATGAACGTGTCGTAACCGGGATCCGCGTGATCGTAATCCACGTAGACCCTTCCCGTGGACATCCGAATGGCGTGCTCTCCTGTCCACGTCGTCGCGGGGTTGTACACGAAGGTTCCTTCTGCCGTGACCCCGTCGTCGTAAACCACCCCATCCAGATGCCACCGATACCCTCCCGGGCGGTTGATCCGGATGTTGTCCACTCGCTGTTCCGCGGCCTCGATCGCGGCGGTCGCACCAAAGCCGACGCGGAGAGTTCTCGACTCGAAGAAGCCATCCAGGGACAGCTCATCGATCACCACCTGCTCCACACCCTGAGCCGAGGTGAGGGTCACCGAACAAGAAGGTCCGTCCATGGTGAAGGCGGCGTGGAGCCACTCGTCGCTGTCCAGGGGGAAGTCGACTGGCTGGGTCGTGAGGAATGTCCCATCCCACCTCACCCATACATGGTTTTGGTTGACCGTAGGGATCCGACTCAGTTCGATCACCAGCGCTCCCGTACTCGGTCCGCCTTTCCCGAACAGAGCGTCGTCATCGTGCTGGGTCGCATCCAGCAGGGCCAGGCAGATCCCCTGCACACTGCCTCCGCTCATCTTGAAATCGAACTCCACCGTGATCCGCTCATCGGGCAAGTCGAACGACTCGACGGACACGACCGATCCCGTCTCGTCCGCGACCGCGCCGGCCAAGCGCAGCGACCCATTGTCGACGGCCGCCGTTCCGTTGTTCGTGAATGGGAACCCGAACGATTCGTCGAAGCCCTGGAACTCCTCCGCAAAGCCGCTGCCCCCGAGCACGGCTGAGGAGATCAGGGTCAATAGGCCGCGCCGTGTGGCGACCGACCGGGAATCAGAGGAAGCACAGGGGGAGGACAGACCGCAAGAAGACATCGGAACTCTCCGCGAAGTCCGGCGGAATTGCCGGGGCCAGGGAACGGGCCCGATCCCTCGTCGAGGTCGTGGCCGCCGGGACAACGACAAGGAGCCGATTCGCGGCACGACATTCCGGGAAAAAGGCGCGCCCCCCGGTGAGCCAGCCGAGACTCCCGCGGTGCCGGTTCTTGGGAAGGGAACCGCATCTGGAGTTCCCCGCCGACTGCGACCGGTCGATGTTGCGGAATCAACATGCGGCCACCATGCCCCTCGCCCGTTCCATTGAGCGTCCGTCGGCCCTCCCCTACGATGAGAGGTGGGCACCCTCTTCCAGAGGGGTAGTGATGTCGATGTTTCGATCGCTCGTGTCTCTATGTCCAGGCTGGGCCGTTGGCCTTTTGGGATCCTCACCGACGACGATTCCCGAGGAGCCCCCGCTCGCTGCCGAACTGGCTTTGCGTCTGGAGAGCGAAGGTCAGGCCCTCTGGTCCGATGGCAACATCGCGACCGTCGTCTTTGAAGGGGAAGCAGAGCGTGTCAGCGCCTGGCTCGGCGGAGAACTGCTGCCGTTGAGCCCGATTCCAGACAGCCCGCTCTGGCACGGAACTCGCCGCTACGATCGACTCGCTGAGGGCCTCCTGAGCTACTCGTTCGCGGTGACCACCGAAGGGAAAAGTCATCGGACAGAGCTTCACTTGTGGAGAGGGTCGGAGGCTCCCCCGCCGATTGGCCTCGCCGATTCGCTCCAGGGTCAGATTCACACCCAAGCGATCGACAGCGATCGATTGGGCGGCGCCCGTGAAGTTTCGGTCTACCTCCCTCCCACACCATCGGAAACCACTCCGCCCCCTGTCATCTACATGGCGGACGGCGCCTCTGTGGAGGTTTACGCAAAGGTCTTGGAACCACTCATCTTCGCCGATCGAATTCCCGCAACGGTCATTGTTGGTGTTCACAACGGCGGATATCTGGGAGAGCATGCCCCGGACTTCAGCGACTACGATCCTGAAAAAGACCTCCGAATGGCCGAGTACCTTCCTGTTCTCGCTTCTGAACATTTCCCTCGTCACGAGGAGTTCTTCTGTGAGGAAGTGCCAATCTGGGCGGAAGACGAGTTCGGGGTCTCCGACAGCAGCTCACAGATCGCCGTTCTTGGCCACTCCAACGGCGGCCGATTTGCCGCGACAATGGGCATCGACCATCCCGATCATTTCGGGCATGTGATCGCCTTCTCGATGGGAGCAGGGGAGTCCCCGAGTTGGGATTCGCCCCCCGACCGAAAGGCGCGCTTTTACCTCGCCGCGGGAACATGGGAACAAAGGTATCACTCCACGACCCAGGACTTTCATCGTGCTTTGAAGGAAGCTGGGTTTCACTCGACCTTCTCCTCCCGAGTCGCCAGTCATGATGTGACGATGTGGCAGGAAGAGTTCGCGATCGCCGTCGTGCAAGCGTTCGCCAGACAGTGAGTCACGCCCTCCAAAAAAGGGCCATTCACCGTGACCGCATCACCGTTGCCAATGGCTACGGCTCGGGGGCATCCGTGATGAGTATGCCGCGGAGGCTCCGCTCATCGTCGAGCCTCTCGAAGGAAGAACAGAGATCGTTGGAACTGCGCTAGAGTTCCTCACGCGTGTAGTCAAAGTACCGGGGGCTGCCACCGTGAATGTATCCGATGGAGGTCGTCAAGAGATTGTCGTCGGTCAGCTCATACACGATGCGCTGGGGGTAGTCGTGGCGAGGGTTCTCAAACACGGCATACCCGATGTCGAATTCAGTGAGCACGAACTCGGTGGGTGGATTGCCGCCGGGCTGCGCGACGTAGATCAGCCCCCCCTTGCGCTCGACGATCCGTAGGTACTCAAACCCAGTCATCCGGTCGCTCTTGACCGTGCGCGACACACCGAGCATCGCCCCACCGAGCGGGGGCCCCCAACGCTCTTCGATCGACGACGAGTTGCTCGTGCCGACCCAACCGCCGGCCAGCCAGTCCAAGTCCTCGATTCCGGCATTGGCCGCCTCCGGTTGTGCGATGTCTTCTGGGTGTTTGTAGAGCGCATGAGAATCCAACTCTGGGGGCTCGCCAATCACAATGCGCACAACGAGTCCGTCGGGCGAAGGCCGAAACTCCTTTCGGAGCAACGTCGCACGAGACCGATCCGACGCTTTCAAGATCTCGGTCTCGTAGGCCAACACGCCATCCTTCCAGGTGCCGCGGTAGCGGTAGATGGAGTTCCCCTGGGGCACTTCGTTGACCGAACCGTCCAGCGCAATCCGCTCGTCGCCCCTTGGGCGCTCCCAGAAGACCGCGTCACTCTCGACACGCAGCATGAACCTCGGGCTCATGGGAGGGCCTTGCTCTTCGCTGGCACGATCCTCCGTGATGTCTTCGACGTAGAGCCATTCGCCACCGAGATCGCGCAGTTGGTCGTTCTCGGATGAGCGCGTCGACGTCGAGGCGGACGCGACCGCCGTGTCGGCAACAACCGCGAGGAGGGCGAGCGACGGAACGAACCAAGTGCGAATGTGCATGGCGGGATCCCTTGTCTGTGAGGTTCCCGAGAGACTAGCGCAATTGCCGAGGTCTCCGTCGGCTGATCAGGGTGGCGGAACCGGGGGACGACCTGGCCTCTGACGCTCCAGGAACCATCCGAGCCCGAAGCAAACCCCGACGGGGAGTCGATCCAAGAGATCCATCTCCTCGGGGAAAAGCTGGCCCGGATGGACCGAGTTCACCAGCACGGAGTGGATCCCTCCTCTTGGCGAGCGCTCAGATCCCTCCATCCTTCCAGATTCCGCTCTTCGATGAATCAGTACACGATCAACCGATACGCATTGCGGAAGTGATCGAAGGCCTGCGGGTAGTCCGCGTTGTTGAAGGCCATGTCTCCAAGGCTGACTTCCTGCGGAACCAGGGGGTGAGGCTGGAGACCGGCCTGGACGTGCATCTGGTACGTCTCGAGCACGATCTGGCGAACGAACTCGAGGTCCCCTCCGGCCGAGGCCGGCAACTGAAAGGAGGCGATTCGATGATGGCGGGGATCATCAGCGTCCAGACACAGGTGCTCCTCGATCTGCATGCGCAAGTTCGCGTCGCCCACCTGGAGCACAGCCTGCATCACCTCGTCGACCTGGGACTTCAACACGACCACTTCGTCTTCGAGGTTCTGCAAGCGGACGTCCTGCTGACCGAGTCGATCGAGCACTTCGACATGAATGTCCTCGACCCGACTTCGAAAGGAGGCGATCCGGCCATGGGTGAAAATATGATCGCTCCGCAGGACGCCCTCTGCGGCGTCAATCTCTTGTCGCAGTTCGTCGAATCGGTCCTGAGACTCGAGGAAAATCGCGACTCGGTGGTCGAAAGCGTCGGCATGCCAGCGCTTGAGATTGTCCGTCTCCTGGACCAGGACATCGTAGACATCCCCCAGGGTGATCAGCCCTTCTTCGTCCCCCCAGATCGTGGCGGCACCGAGCACCGTGGCCAACGTTCCCCCGAGAAGCTTTGCGTTGATCATCATCATTCTCTCTCCGTTCGATCCGGCACTGGGTGGATCCCCCTGCCGAGCCCTGCATCCGGAAGGAGGAGGGTGCGTCGCACGAAAAATCGAATCCATAACTCCCACGGTCTCATCCCGGGGAAGACCGGAGAGCGGCGACCCGGAGGTGACCCATTCTCCGCTGGTCGGAATCATCGGTTCGAGATGCTCCGGATCGTCATTCGCAATCCGCTCGCAGCCCCAACGCGGTGACGATCTCGCCCGTCGCGTGAGGATTCGAATCCTGCGAGGCGTGAGCACTTGACAGGCCGGGACATCGAGCGTCCCTGGCGCCCACAACTCGTTTCTCGAAGTGGAGAACTATTTCGACCAGGACACCGGGCTTCGACGGAGTTCCTCACGCAGCAACGACCGACTCCGGAGGCTGCAAACAACATCGACCAAAACCTGTGAAGAAAGGCTCCGCCATGCGAGCACTCCTTGGAATTCTCATTTCGTTCTCATTGCTGCAGTTCCCTGCCCATTCCCAGACCCCCATCGGCGGCGGCGAGCTCGGCGTGTCGGTGGCTGATGTCCAGGCAAGCCACACAGAGATATTCGAAGCTCTGTTCCAAACGCCGTACGACGCAAACACCGCCGCGTGGGAGCTCGATCAGCAAGTGACCGGTGAGGGCTCCTACACCGGTGTGAACGAGCACGGCCAGCCATTCCAACTTGATGTGCAGACCTACGTCTCGGTTGACTGGACGACGCTCGCCCTCACTCCCCAAGATGCCCAGGATCTGGCGAATCGCAACGCGCAATTCTGTGGCATCGTGGCGACCCTGTCCACGGATCTTGCCAGCTACGACGTTTGGGGGACCGTGGCGTTCCAAAGCAATCGTGGAGTCCCATTTCAGTCCCGCCTCCTTCTTGGCCATGAGGTGGAGTCCAGAATCGAGACCGCTGCTTCGACCTCCGTGGTCACGGTTCCCGTCCTGATCCCGATCCTTTGCAATCCTGATGACTGTGCCGCCGGCTGTCACACGGACTACGACGCGGACGTGCAAGCAATTGCGGACGACGCCTTCGAGAACGACCCGAGCGTCCAGGCCGCGCAGGCGGCTCTCGAACAGGCCGAAATTACGAATGCGGCCATCCGCGATTCACGAGTTCAAGATGCCGAGAGCCAACTCGCGGCTGATCTTCTCGTCGCAACCACAAGCGCAACGATCTCCCACATCGCGTGCGGTGTGACGGCGCTCTTCTCTGGGCCCGTTGGCGTTGGCTGCATTGTCCTTGCGCAGGCGCAATACACTTACGAAGTCGCCTCGGCTGTCGTCAACCGCAATGCCGAAATCACTCAAGCAGAAGCAGAGTATGAAACCGCGATGCAGGAAGCCCGACAGGATGTTCTGGATGCCATCGAAGATGCACGCCAGGCCGCGCTCGCACAGGCCTGGGACGACTACATGGAATGCTTGGACGGCTGTGACGTTCTTCCCATCTGTGGTTATGACATTTTGTGGATCACCGTAGAGACACACGACTGATCCAATGACGCTCGAGGGCCATCACCTCGGCATCCTCTGAACCGTTTCGCCAGCTCCCGGATTCACTCCGGGAGCTGGCATCATCGCACCAAGGGGAAAGTCGCCACCCCACCCGGCGGATCCATGGCCCAGAAGACTCTCGCAGAAGCTTTGGCCCCCGAGAACAAGCCAGCAGGACGAGGCCATTACAGTGGCTGAAGCTTGTAGAAGACCACGCTGAGAGCGGGCACCGTGTCGTTCGGGCGCTGGAACTTGTTGTCCGTGAACGAACCGACCGGAGCCACGCTGGTGTCAGTGAACCTCAACGCGTTGTATGTGGCGGGCGCTGGCATTCCGTGGTCCGGCCCGCCGATGCCCCAAGAGATCTGATGGTCTTTGTCGTCCCAGTTGACCAAGACGATCCCGAGAGAACCATCGTTGGCTTTCCAGACAGAGTTCAGGATGTAGGGCATGTCGGTCGAAATGGCCTTTGTCTGTGAAGTGAGGACGCCGTACATCAGACAATTGTCGAGGTCGTCGTCGATGGTCCGATCCACCGCAATCACACGCGCCTCTCTCAGCATCGTTCCGTCTTTGGTGTAGGGAAGTAGAAAGTCGGTCCAACCGGTGAGGTTTCCAAAGAACTCGTTGGCCACGTCGAACTCGTAGGGGCTCACCTCGGCGTCAATGAACCGCGCGGACTGCCCGTTGATCGGAAACGTTAGCTCCACGCGACTCAAGATGTTGCCGAACACGAATCCCATCGCTTGGAGCAAGTTGTCCGCGAGCTGCTGCCGGTACTCGGGAACGACAGAATCGTCGCACGGGTCGTTGCTTCGGTGACCGGGAAAGATCACCCCCTTATCCACATGCCAGAGCGGGAACGGGTTCGAACCACCCACCCGCTGGTAGGGGCCATAGACTACTTTCCACATGGGAACAAACGATCCACCGGGGTCGATGCCTCCGCGGTAGGTGGTCCGAGGAATCCCACTGAAGAAGTTGTGAGACATGATGTCTGTCACTCCGATGAAAACCTCGTGACTGGCTTCGACCGTTGTCGCGAACACAGGCTCTTGCACCTGCAACTGGGCACGAACGTGGTCGAGAAAGTCGCGGCAGTCCTCGTAGCCATACGTCCCCCCTCCGAGCGTTCTCCCTCGGTAGCTGGCGTAGTCCGTGTGATCCGCGGTGAACAAGTCGAAGTGACGCCCCTTGATCGGACTCGTTTGGTGGATCCGGTCAGTCACTTCGACCGAGAGATCCTTCCATAAGGTTTCTCCCGGATACATGTACATGGTGTGGCCAAGCGGACAGATCGTCGCCGCATCGTTTGGCCCCAGTCTCTTGAGAGATCCCCCTTCTTCACATTGATAGGCGAACAGCTCTGCATCTTGCTGAGTCCAGGGCTCGAACTGCGGAGTGGATGGATCTGGGTCGTATTGAGTGGAAGTGATGGTCGCAAACCGATGCCACTGGTTGCCGTTCATCCAGAGGGTCACCGCGGAACTCTTCCCGGTCGGGTCGTTGTGGAGCTGAGCGAAAGTAGAATCGAACCCAGGCTTCGGATTCGCACGCTCATGAGTGTTGTTGATGTCAACTTGTTGCCACTGAAACCAGAACACCCCCGGCAAAAGGTCCGGCTGTAGGCTCGGGTTGGTCCCCGTCGGAAAGAACTCGTCCCGATAGTGCCGTGCTGTTTCGACGGTCGTGTCATTCGGGCTACCGAGCTGCGGTTCTCCAGACACGACCGCCACAGAATAGGGAGCCTCCTTGACCCAACGAGCGATCGAAGGATTGTTCTTCACCAGTCCCTTGTCGAGCCAGGAAACGTTGCTGGATTCCACCCAGTCGCGGTAGATCAAGCATGCGTGATACCAGTCCCCACGGTAGGGCTCGATGGTCAAGGAATAGGGGATTTGATAGTCGCCGAGGGTCGGGTCGTGGTCCTCGACCAGGTGTCGAAAGCTCATCTCCAAACTCGGGCTTTGGCTCACTTGCGATGCCCGGATGACACTCGATTTCCGGTACTGCAACGGATCTTCGGTGGCCAGGTACAAGCCACCGACGTTCTGCGGATCCCCATCGTCGTACAGTGCAAGGAATTGCATCGACCTGCTGTGACCGGGAAACCGTGAACTGAAGTCGACGCCAACACCAATGGGATCTCGGACCTTTTCACCCGGGGCCTTGTTGGTGGCAAGCGCCAGAACATCATCCTGAGCGTCCATGCCACCCACGGACTGGTCCGCGAGATCCCACAAGTAAAGCCGGAGGCCGAGCTGAACCAAAGTGTGATCCAGATTCACCGTACGAGCCGAAAGATCCCAGTCCGTACGCTTCGATCCGTTCTCAAGATTGACCACGAGAGTGACCGAATCCAGAACCGTCGCCGAACCCAGGACCTTCGTCCAAACCGCGGTCAGAGAGTTACCGGCCGGGTTGACCTGCACGCTCAGATCCAGATCCGTCGGCGGCTCATGGGTCGTTTTCGCGCCGGAAAGATCCTGGGTCACAATCTCCCAAATCGCCGCATCGGCGAAGTTGGAAATCAGACCCGTTTGCTTGTCCTCGATGTAGAGCAGACACAGGTGATTGGACTGCTCGATGAAGTAGTACTCGACCAGAGGATTGCTGAGCATGTGTATCGTGGACGGGACCTCGCTCTCGGCCTGCGCGGGAACACCCATCCATGTCGCCAAGAAAAACGAGCACAGAAATCGTCGCCACCAACCCGCCGAAGCCGTCGGTTGCCTGCAACTTTTCCCTCGACTCGGCTCCTGCGGTCCAAGGGTTTCCACGGTCGGCAACGCCTCAGCGTTCATCTCTGGGTTCCTTTCTGGTCGCGCGGTTTTCCGAGTACGAACGGCACTCGAGGCACGAACGGGTTGCATGGGAGACGAGCCCACGAAGTGCAGGACGCTCGGCAAACAAAGGAACGCGGGATGCCCGATGGGTCACAGAAAATCGGCTTTTGCTCCGAGCCCGAGAACTCGGGGGCGGGACGACAACGCAGGTGGCTTCAAATCCTCCAACGGATGCTCGGTTCCGATTGCTTTCCGGGTGCCGAACATCCTTCGCCCACCGCTACCGCATCGCCTGCAGTGCCCTGACCTGATCTTCAAGATCGGCAAGTCGCCTCTCGAAGTCCTTGCTGGGCGAGAACCAGCCCAGGTTTGCAAGAACCAGAATGGTGCCCTCTCCCTGGTGCCAGGATTCGAGCGCAGTGCCAATGACAGGTCCCGATTCCGTCGCTTTTCCGGCGTGGCCCGGGATCGAGGACACGGCCAACAGGTCACCTGCTTCGATGGCACCGTTCTCCGCGCTGACCTTGCAGGGGACCCGGCCCGTCAAAGCGAGGGGAGCGCGCCGGTTGACGTGAATCTCATGACTCACGGTCCGGTCTAGGTTGTGCCCTCCGCTGGTGCGAAGAAAGCGTTTTTCTCCAATCCGGAGTTCTGGCTCGATTCCCCCCTCCTCTTCACGGGTGTAGGAGAGCCCGAGAACGACTCCCGGTGCGGACGAGACGATCCCTGCCAAGGGGGCGCCGTTCCCCGACACGGCCAGCTCGAGCTCGGCTCCGTCCCGAAAAACCACGACATCCCCCGGCTCAACGCGGCCACGGACAGGGTAGTACTCCGCCACGTCAGCACCACCGGTGAAGAAGCCGCCGTCGATGTGCCAGTCACCGTCTTGATCGAGGCGGCCTTTCGGATCGACAGGAAGACCACCGAACTTTCGAAACTCCCAATCCGCCAGCCCGTTCAGCGGTAAGTGAAAGACCATGTCACTGTCATTCGAAGCCGACATGGTGAGACTGTTGGTCCCACGCTCATATCCAATGAAGCTGCTCACTCCCCCGCCATCCTGACTGAAACGAATCTTCGGGTGATCGAACTCTCCGACGTCGTCGATGTCGGCCGCCAGAATGATTTCGGCGCTTCCGGACCGCAGGATGTGAACTTCGGCAGCCGGACTCAGAATCCCGATGCCAATTCGATCGGTGAGGATGCGGTCGGTGGAGATTCCATCCGCCACGAAGAGTTGGTTCGTGGAGATTCCATTGAAGGATCCATTCGAAGCAGAAACGGAGAAGCCGAATGTTCCGGAGCCACCGAACTCCACACTACCTTGTACTTGAAGCTTGCCGGACGAGTCGAAGAAGAACTCGTCGCTCAGCGGAAAGAGCATGCCTCTCTTCGGGACGCTCGACACGCCGATGCACTTATCGCTTGCGTCGTCATGCAACGTGGCCGCACACTTGTCCCTGTCGGCCGGGTCACCGTGGGCCAACGCCGAGCCCGCAACAATCGAAATCCCGAGAAACCACGAGCATCGCATTGGTCCACTCCCAAGCTAGAGCGCTGGGGAATCCAGCACTGCTGTGCCCTGAACGCGATTGGCTCGAAATCTCCGACAAGAAAGAGTTCCCGTGGCGCTGCCGACCACCGTGACGAGGGAGCTCCGCTCGGTCGAAGTCCATGCCCATGGCCGGGCCTATTTTTCCATCCGGTGCCCTAGGCCCGGGCCATCGAGGACAAAGCGATCGCCGCTCTCGGCAGACTTGCGATCGGCCCCTCGCTTCCCATGGAACTCGTCCCGATTTGTCCTACGATGCACGACGATTCAACGGTAGGAAGACGGTTCGGGCAGAACCTTTCACAAATGAGGTCTGTATGCGTCGGATCGATCGCGCGGATTCGCGCACGCTCCCCCTTCTTTTGCTATTGGCAGTCCTCTGCAATTGCTCGAGCCTGATCAGCAACGCGCCCCCGGAATCCGACATTGGAATTCCCTATTCCGGCCTGAAGTTCCACGGGGACTGTTGGGGCTATCACGCCTACCTCGGAATCATGGGAGCTCCGCTGGGAACGGTCGAAGCCATCATCGCCTTCCCGCTCCTGGTCGTCGATTTCTGCTTGACGGCGATCGCGGACAGTCTTTTGTTGCCCATCGACCTAAGCGTGGAGTCTCAGAAGACAGATCACAAGACGCCAGAGAACGTGTTCGGACCTCTTCACTGAGGTTCCGCCAAGGAGTACAACTCCGGCTCTCCCATCGATCCCAGACACTCGGACCGGAGGTCGGGTCACTCGCCGACGCGAAAACAGGGCCGCCGCATCTGTCTCCCCCATGAATCCGCGAGCTCTCACAGCCACTGGTCGACTTCACCGCTGCGATCCGGCGGCCACGTGACAGCAGGGCCGATTTCGGTTACGGTCCCTTCTCCGTCATTCTGAAGTCGAGCTTTCGGACCAAAAAGAGACAAGTCCAATGTCTCACAGGCGTCCGGCTCAACTCTTGAATGCACCCGCGCAAGTGCTGACCAAGCCGAAAACACACCATGTCCGACGTCGAGATCAACTCAGAAACCCTCGAGGCAGTCTCGGTTGTATGGGACTACCTCGTCATGGGCGCTCAGCCAACCAATGCCCAGTGCCTTCTGGTCATGGGCTCTTATGACATCGGTGTCGCTGAGCATGCTGCACACCTGATGCTCACGGACCCCTCCGGAACGCTCAAAGTGCTGGCGGAGATGTGGTCGTCTTGACCGCCCTGGGCGAAACCCATCGCTGGCGCCGTCATCCACTGGAGACCCGAGGACACCCGCGGTGTGCACCAATGGTGACGGCTCCCCCGCGCGGGCCACTCTTCTCAATCGTCCCGTCGGTACTTCCCTTCCAGCCGCAGCTCCCAGTTCTCGCCGTCCTTGGAGTCGTACATCTCGAACTCGTAGCGTCCCTGGTTGACGCTCCTTAGCTGGTAGACCAGTTTGCCGAACCCGAACTGCTCATCCTCGGTCGTCAAGGTCAGCACTCCGTCAACGAGCTTGCCGCGAAACTCCATGGGGTGCAGACCCATCGAGTCGAACCAGTGGCAGACATAGGAATCGTCGCGGGAGTCGTAGGTGTAGACGCCGTGGCCGGTGAAAACGATCTGTCCGTCCTTCACTTGTTCGTAGTCGCCGATGACGGCGAAGCCGCTGAGTCCGAGGCGACACGTGGATCGCCCCAACGCCTGATGGAGTTCGGGGTTCCACGGCGAGGGATGGCAAGTGTCCTCGCCTGACCAGGATCCCGCGAGAAGTTCGAGGTTCTTGTGGCCATCGGTCAGGGTCACGGTTTGCATGGCTGAGCTCCTTGAAGTCGTCGAGTTCATTGGCTGAATCTCTCCCCGGTCCATCGCGAGTCGGACTTGGAGAGAAGAAGAGGAGAGCGAATCTATCGGCCCCCTCCTGACACCGTCCTGTCAGGAGCCTTTGTGGGAGAGCCGCTTTTTTCTGGGAGTTTGCGGCGCGTCGCCGGAACATCCTGACACCGAGTTGTCAGACGGATGGATTTCGCCTGCACGTCGGCCCGGGTCAGCGGAGCGACCGATCGGGTGACTGCACGCGGGAAAGCTCACCAGAACCACCATGCGACGCGCCGATCGCCTGTTTCAGATCATTCAGCTTCTTCGTGTTCGAGGCACGGTGACCGCCGCCAACCTCGCCGACGAGCTAGAGGTTTCCGAGCGGACCATCTACCGCGACATTCAGGACCTGATGGCAAGTGGCGTTCCTATCGAAGGCGAAGCCGGCGTCGGCTACGCGTTGCCCCGCGAGTTCGATCTGCCCCCACTGATGTTCACTGATCAAGAAATCGAAGCCCTGGTCGTGGGGGCGCGCATGGTCGAGGCTTGGGGCGACCAGGCTCTGGCCCAGCAAGCCCGCAACGTCCTGGTCAAGGCGGAATCCGTCCTCCCGGAGCAGCTCCGCGAACGCCTCCGCTCGGTCGACATCTACGTCCCGGACTATCACATCTCCCAGAGTCTGACGGAGAATATGGCGCCCCTGCGCAAGGCCATCTCCCGCAGACGCAAGATTCGCTTTGGCTACACCAACCTCGAGAGCGTGACGACCGAGCGCACCGTACGGCCTCTCGGGCTGTACTTCTGGGGCACCGCATGGACCGTCGTTGGATGGTGTGAACTCCGTCAGAGCTTCCGCAACTTCCGCCCCGACCGCATGCGCGACCTTCAAGTGACCGACGATCCCATTCCCGAAGAAAAGGGACGCGACCTGGAGACGTTCCTCCAACGGATCATCGCGGGAATGGAGCGGGGCGACGACAATTGCTGAGATCGGGCTGTCGGCAACAGTTTCCAACCAATCCAGAACTCGCTGGCAGCCCCTTCCGTGAAACTCTCGGAGTAGATGTGCCCCCCACTTGGTCTGCTCATTGATCGCTAGCGTCCAAACGCACGAGTCGCCCCATGGCTCCGAAGCCTCTGCGTCCGATCCACCGGAGTCCTCCGGGCTCTCCCGGAAGCGGAGGAGAGGGACCGATGGAAAAGACGAAGTCCTTTGGCGGATCGCCTTCCGTCGTCCCTTCGGTGGAGAGACATCCTGGAAGGAGCAACGTCGCAAGGTCCAGGAGCACACAGCGGACACAGTTTTTTCTCATCGCATTCCCCCGGACGGAAGCTTCAACGCACACCGCTCTTTGGGAGGATGCAGCCAGGAGGAATGAGAAGACAAAAAGACTGCGCCAAGGAGTGAGATCCCGATCTCCACTGGATGTTCTGGCCCATTCGTCCTTGTCGTTCACTGCCCATCCGGGGTCCCTTGACACCCGATCGGCGCCGATGGGAAGATCCCCCCTCGTCGCGAAGTTCGGGTCGCGGGATGCGCCACCCCCATCCGGCTGGACGCGGTGAAGTAGGCTCGAGCACCCCACATGACGCGGTACGGTTGGCGGCCAGACAGAGGAGCGGCTTTGAGTCCCGAGACTCCCACGAAGTGCCATCGCCCGATCGTCCATGGGTTCCGTCGACGCGCTTGGATCCTGACCCTTCTTGGAACCGTGCTCCTCCTCTCCCCAGGGACGCTCAAGGCGCAAGAGTCGGCGGCGACTCCGCAGCCGCCTAATTTTTTGATCGTGCTCGTCGATGACGTCGGCATGGATTCGCTGGAGATCTTTGACGTTGTGGGGAAGTCAACGCGGTTCCCTCCGATGCCCCATGTGGAGGGCCTCGCGAAAAAGGGAATGATGTTTCGCAACGTGTGGTCCGCTCCGGTGTGCTCGCCCGCGCGGGCAATGCTTCAGACCGGATGCCAAGCGTTTCGACCACAGAACGGCCTCGGGTTCAACATCCGGATTCATGAAGAGGACAGTGCCTGGTCTCTGCCCACCGACAACCCGGCCACGCTCCCCAAGGCTCTGAAGGCTGCCACAGGAAACCTCTATCAGACGGCGTTCTTTGGCAAGTGGCATGTCGCGAACCTTCCCGACCTGAAACACCCCAATGAATTCGGCTACGACCACTTTGCGGGTCCCTTCGGAAACCTCTCCCGGAGCTACCACCTCTACACCAAGATCGTGAACGGGGAGGCAAAGGATCACGACGTCTACGCAATGACGGACAAGGTGAACGACACCATCGACTGGATCGACGCTCAAGAAGGCCCTTGGATGGTCAATCTGTCCACGAATCTCGTCCATGCCCCGTTTCATGAACCTCCTGCCGACCTGTTCACCATCGATATTCACGATCCGGCGTTTGGAGCGACTCAAGAGATTCGCCACTTCAAAGCGATGCTGGAAGCCTTCGACACCGAGCTGGGGCGACTGCTGCGCTACCTGGAAGGACGCGGCGACGAAAACACGTACGTCTTATTCCTGAGTGACAACGGAACTCCGCATCCCGTCACGGAAGCGCCGTACGAGTCGAACCATGCCAAGGGCTCCGCCTATCAAGGAGGCGTGCACGTTCCCATGATCGTGACGGGACCCGGGATCGCCCCGGGCACCGAGAATCACGACCTCGTCAGCTTCACGGATGTGCTCCCCACCATCCTCGAACTGGCGGGAGTCGAGGATCTAAGCGTGGTTCCGAAAGCAGCACGGGCCGACATGGTCAGCTTCGCAGGCTCGCTCCGCGGAGATCCGCAGACCGGTCGCAAGTGGGTGATGGCGGGACGGTTCAGTCCCAATGGCCACGAGAATGGATACCTCCGTGTTCCCGAAGATCCCCCCGAGCCGCCCATCTGCTACGAAGACCTCGGTTACCAGTTTCCGAAGGAAGGCTCCGAAGTCGTGACGCTGTCGATCTGCAGCGAACGACTCATGAGCGCCACGCGCTCGGCCAGCTTGTCCTTGTGGAGTTCGAATCCGGACGCGGAGTTCCTCGTCCTGCAGTCCGTAGACTTCCATCCCCGACCGATCGAGGAGCTTCCCGGGGCATTCCTGGTCCCGGACCCCGAGTCTGCGGCGGATCACCCGGACACCAATGTGAGACGGGTCGAATCCAACGGAAAGACCCTGACCTTCGAGCCGACATTCTTCACGAATCGCAACAACAATCACCAGACTCGGACCGTGTTCGTCCAAGCCGTCTCGGTGTCCCCGAAAGATGGAAACACTCCCCTCGCAGTCAGCAATGTGGTCGGCATCCGCATGTACTCGAACATCGTCAAGGCCATCCGCAATGACCGCTACAAGCTGATTCTCCGCTTCCCCGACGCGGGCGAGGAGCTCTACGACTTGGAGACCGATCCACTCGAGACATCCAACCTTCTCGAGCTTGGAGTGCTCTCGAAAGAAGCGAGATCCGCTCGAAAATCATTGCGAAGGATCCTGTTTCGGGTCGTTCCCCGCGCTCCGCTGTAATGCCAGGTTGACCGCGCGGGACTCGGCGGAAGCGCATGGACCCGAGGATCTCGGTAGGCGAGAATCCATCGCCACGCCCCTCAACCAGGAAAGAGCGATGCCAACTTCGCCGCCCGCCACCGAAGAGCAAGCACGGCTCGAGGCGCTCGAATTCTTCTCCATCGTGGATACGGAGAAAGAGCGCACCTTCGACATGATCACCGAGATGCTTGCCCAGATGCTGGGCGTGCCTCACGCGTGCGTTTCCTTGGTTGACCGCGAGCGGGTTTGGTTCAAGTCGATCGTGGGAATCGACGCGGACGAGGTCCCGAGAGAGCCCGGTTTCTGCTCGACGTTGGTCGAAAGCTCCGAAACCGTGCGCTACATCGAGGATGCTCGGACGAATCCCGAGACAAGGAACAACTCGCTGGTCATCGGAGGACCGGAGATCCGCTTCTACGCAGGTGCTCCCCTGTGCACGGAGGACGGACACCGCATCGGGACACTGTGCGCGTTCGGGCCCGAGCCCCGCGCTTTTGGGGAAATCGAAAGTGCGAGCCTGGTCAACCTGGCCACCCTCGTCATGCACGAGATCGACTCGCGCAGGGTTCGCAACGAGCTTCAGCGAACCGAAGAAGTCTTGGCGGCTTCCCAGAGGCTCGACAGCCTTGGACTGGTGGCCAGCGGTGTCGCCCACGACTTCAACAACCTGCTCTGCGCCATCCTTGGCAACACCGAGCTGTTGCGGGAAGAGCTGGTCGGAGTGGAACGGGTCCACGACCTCCTTCAGGAGATCGAAGACACCGGAAAACGCGCCACCGAACTCGCGAGCCAGGTGCTCGCCTATGCCGGAGGAGATGGAGAACCGATTGCCACTCTCGACCTGAACGGGATCGTGAGTGACAGCTATCGCATGGCCCGCAGCGCATTCGAAAGCCAAGTTCGCATCGAGCTGGAACTCGGACAAGGGCTGCTGCCAGTTCGTGGTCAAGCAACTGCGCTGCGCCAGGTGGTGGTAAACTTGCTGACCAATGCGGTCCAAGCCTGTGATCGAGCCGGCGGCGAAGTCCGAGTCCGAACGTGCCCGATCGACGAGACCGAAGAGGTCTTGTTGAGCGTCACCGACTCGGGACCCGGGCTGAGTGATGCGGTGAAGCGCAAGGCATTCGAGCCGTTCTTTTCTTCCAAGCCCAACGGCCGCGGACTCGGCCTTCCAATTTGCAAGCGCATTGTCGAGCAACACGCGGGCTCGATCGACATCGAGCCCGGCAAGGGGTCCGGAACAACAGCGCTCGTTCGTCTCCCGCGATCCAGCGCTCCCCTCGAACCCGGCGGCGCTCCGACCACAGGTTCTTTGATCTCTGGTCGCGGAGAGTCGATCCTGGTCGTGGACGACGACCCGGCCATTCGCTCGATGGTTCAGGCACACTTGGAGAGGGCCGGCTACGCCGTGGTTGCCGCCGCCGGTGGACAGGAAGCCATCCATTTGCTCCAAGAGCATTTCGCGGAGTTCCGTGCCGTGGTTCTCGATTGGAGCATGCCTCTCGTCAATGGCGAAAGAGTCTTGGACCGGATGAGCGAGTTGGACATCCATCTCCCGGTGATCCTCTCGAGTGGGCACCCCGAGCACCAAACGAGTCAAGGGGGGCGCAACAGGGAAATGCCGGTGACCTTTCTCAAGAAGCCGTTCGCCCGCGCAGATCTGCTGAAGAGAGTGAATACGGCGCTCGGTGAGCGGGAGGGGTAGAGCGGGGTGTCTTGGGCTTCTCGTTCGCGGAAGCCCGGTCCGCCTGCGAGGTCGCTGGGGCGCACGGAGTCAGCCTGCTCCGAGAAGGAGTGCCGGAGAACCGACAAACTCGACTCCCGAACATTCATGATCACGTGCGCTCTGCACCCCAAGATGTGAGCGATGTGGCGCGGGGTCACGAGTCGGTCCGTTTCGTGATTGCGAATCCCGGCTATTCTCTAGGGGAGACCGTCCTGGCAAGAAAGGCGGTGCTCCCATGAACCGTTCGTCCGTCTCGTCCTAGAGTGCGCCTTGAATCACAAGAGAACCGTCGATGAGGTCCTGCCGGAACTCTATGCGGAACTTCGCTCAGTGGCCGCACAAGCGATGGGCCGCAAGGAACGTGGCAATACGCTGCAACCCACGCTGATCGTCCACGAGGCATACCTCCGGCTCATTCAACAGCGGAGTGGTCCGATCGCGGACCGGGCCTACTTCCTCGCTGCCGCCGCCGGAACGATTCGGCGGCTCTTGGTCGATCACGATCGCAAGCGACGCGCGGCCAAACGAGGCGGAGAACAGCTCCGAGTGGACCTCGACCCCGAACTGCTCACGACCGAGAACCGCGAGTACCGCCTCTTCGACATCAACCAGGCCCTCGAGAAGCTGGCGCGGCGGGATCCCCGCCAGGCACGGGTCGTCGAACTACGCTTCTTCGCAGGCCTCACGATTGCCGAGGTGGCGTCTGTGCTGGAAGTCTCGGCACGATCCGTGGATGAGGACTGGGCCATGGCCCGAGCTTGGCTGAAACGCGAGCTGGCCACCGAGCGATGACCCTTCCCGATGCAAACTCCTCCCAACCTGAGCTCGACTGGCATCGACTCCGCCAACTCTTTACCCGTGCTCGTTCCCTCTCCCCGGACGATCGGGAGGCTTTCCTCAACGCAGAAACCGCCGGTGATCCATTGCTACAAAAGGAGGTCGAGTCCCTCCTCGCCCATTCTGCGGGGGAAACAGACTTTCTGGGGACCCCGGCGTTCCCGGGAGAGCTGTTCGACCCCGAACAAGTTCTTGCGGTCACCGAGGAGAACCACGCGGCCGAGCCGAGTGCCACCGAACTCCCGGAGCGCATCGGCCCTTATGTCCCGCGCGAGCTTCTTGGTGAGGGTGGCATGGGTGCGGTCTACCTCGCGGAACAGCGTGAGCCAATTCACCGCCTTGTGGCGCTGAAGCTCATCCGTCGGGGTCTGGACGGGCGCCAGGTGATCTCTCGGTTTCGTGCGGAACTCCAGGTTCTGGCGAGGCTTCAACACCCGAACGTGGCTCGAGTGTACGACGCGGGTGATGACGAGATGTGGGGCCCATACATCGTCATGGAGTACGTCGCCGGGCCGTCGATCCTCGCGGCCTGCGAAGGAGTCGCTCTGGAAACCAAGCTTCGGTTGTTCGTGGCTTGTTGCCAAGCGATCTCTCATTGCCATCTGCGAGGAGTGATTCACCGCGATATCAAGCCATCAAACCTACTCGTGGAACGAGTGGATGGCATCGACCATCCCAAGGTGATCGACTTCGGCGTGGCGAAGGCGCGTTTCGGAAATCGGCCGGAGGCAACGAGCGAGACTCGTCCGGGTCAGTTGATCGGAACGCCAGACTACGCAAGTCCCGAACAACTCGGGGCGGCCCCGGACGTAGACGTACGAAGCGACGTCTATTCCCTGGGAGTCGTCCTCCACAAACTCGTGACCGGGCAGCTGCCGGCGCCGCCGGAAGATGTCGGGATAACACGATCGGTCAGCTTGGGCATTGCGGGCGAGTCCCTGAGTGCAGGGGCCCGGCGTGATCTGGAAGCCATGCTCGGGCGCGCCCTTGCCACGGATCGCGAGGACCGCTACCCCTCAGTTCGCGAGTTCGCCGAGGACTTGGAGCGATTCCTCCGCGGGGACCCGGTCGAAGCACGGCTCGGCCCTTTGGGCGAGAGATTGCAAAGAAGCGTTCGCCGCCATCGCGTCACTCTCGCGGTCTCGGGGGCGATGATTGTTGGGCTCCTGGTGGGATTCGAAGGACTCCGTCGCGGCCTGGGTCGAGCCAACAAAGCCGAAGCCAAGGCTCTCAGTTCCGCGAAGGAAGCCAACGCCTCGGCGGAAGAAGCGATCGAAGCTCGTCGCGAAGCGAGACTCGCCGAGCAGGAAGCACGCAACGAGGCGGGAGCCGCGGAGGAAATCGTCCAGTTTCTTCTCGAGTTGATCGAGAGCGCCGGCCCCACCGCCGAGCGGCGAGACGCCATGACCACCCTGGCGTTGGTCGATCAAGCCAGCGCACGGATCCGCGAGGATTTCCCGGACCAACCCATGGTCCGCGCTCGGCTCTCCCTTGCCATGTCTCGGGTTCAAAGTCGTCTTGGACGATACGATCTCGCCCTCGAGCTGGCGGAGGAGGCACTGGAAACTCTGACCGGCATGGGCACCGACGCCTCCCTGCTGATCGTCGAAGCACACTTCCTCGTGGCCTTCCAGTCGTTCAACGCCGCGCGACTAGAAGCGGCGGCCGATGCATGCCATCGTGGACTTCAGGCACTCGAAGAGTTGGAACCGGAGTCCGGTCTGAAACCTCAGTTCTATCTCTGCCTGGCCAGGACCCAGGTGGCGGGAGGAGACGGAGACTCCGCGAAGCAATCCCTTCGATTTGTCTTCGATCGTTTCGACGAGCTATCCGATCCTCTCAAGTGCGACGCCTGGGAAATCGAGGGACGAGTGCGGGCCCATGCCGGACAGTTCGCCAAGGCCCTCGACGCTCATGATCGCGCCTTGGAACTTTCCGGTAGGAACCGTTCCCAGTCCGGCTCCCATCAAATCGAACCCCATCTCGGGCGAGCAGAAGCCTTGCTTCGGCTCGGACGTTTGGAGGAGGCAAGTGCTTCTGCACAGGAAGCACACGAGTTGCAGCTCCGGCACCTGGGGGAATGGCATCCGGATCGATCGCGCGCCCTGATCCTGCTCGCGAGGGCCGATCGCCGGCAAGGAAATCTGGAGGATGCCAAACGTCGACTCCAAACCGCACTCGAGCTGGTGGAAGACTCCCGGCACGAGAACCACCCACACCTTGCGACCGTTCTCAGCGACCTTGCCCAGGTCTCCTTCCACACCGGCGAATTCGAAGAGGCTCTGGACACCTACGACCGGATCCTCGAGATCTTCGAAGCAAACCCGAAAGTGATTCCCCTCGACTACTTGGGAGGGCTCATGAACCGGGCGAGTGTCCTGCTACTCCTCGGCGAGGTGGAGTTTGCGGTCGATGAGTTTCGCGCGGTCCGTGATCAGGCTCTCGATGAGCTTGGCGAGCAGCACCCCCTGACTCACCAGGCAACTCTGAATCTGGCGATGGGACTTTCGGACCTGGAGGAATACGAAGAGGCGTTTGATCGGATGGTCGAAGCTCTGGATGGACTGCGTAGGCAGTTTCCCGCCCACCACCCTCATGTGGTCAAGGGGATCACTCGATTGGCCTGGATCGAACTTCACCGCGGAAATCCGCTCGATGCCCAACGGGAAGCGCAGCGCGTGCAGCGTCTTCTCCCGGCTTCCGGCAACAGCTGGCCGGGACGAGATGACGTGGTCCTGACGATCGAACAGGTGTTCGAGGCGGTGGGCGCTCCCGAGCCCAAGCGGGACTCGCTGGACGACACCGGTCACTGAGCCAGCGGTTTTCAAACGAGTTCCACGGGAGATTGGCGAACACACGAATCCCGACCCCGGTCCCCCACCCGAAAACGCAAGCGGCACGGCATCACGAACTCGCCGCACCGCTTGCGATCACCCAACACGACGGAGAACCGCCAACACGGGTCTATTTTCTTAGATGCACGTAGAACTGGGAGATCTGCAAACCAACCTGGGTGTACTGGATCGTTTTTCCTGCATTCTTTCCCCTGAGATAGGACTCGTGGTTCGCTGGATCGTTCAGCCCGAAACCCGCTTCATGAAGTGTGCTGTGAAGGTGGCCGGATTGCCACCTCTCGTTAATTCCTTCCAGCATTCCCACTGAGACCCAGAAACTGTCGAGAATCTCGCGCAATTCGCCTTCCGGGATCGCATCGAGATTCGCCAGAAGCTCGTTCGCGCCGTTTCGGATGTCTTCCCTGAAAGGCTTCACGATTGAGTCGGTCATCAGCTGGACTCGAAACAGGTTACTTTCAACACTGAGAAAGAAGCGATTCAATTCCCTGCCATAGTTGCTGGAGGCGTCAGCGGTGCCTGCCTTGACGTACTCCTGCTTCGCTTTCGTCATGCTCTTGAACTTGCTGTTCGTATGGTCGAGCCAGTCAACCGTGTCCTCGGCATATTCCAAGAAATCTTCCTCATAAGAATCAAGACCAAGCCGATAACGGACGGTTTTCTCAGGGTCGTCGAGCATCGACCCATAGGTGTCGAAGAGGCTGATCAACTGGTCGACAGCATTGATGAGAGCGTCAAGTTCCTCCAGAAGGAGCGAGCTCGCGTCATTCTTCTTTGCCTCCTTTCTCAGCTCTTTCAGTTCGTCGCGTTTCTCCTTGAGTTCGTTCCGAATGCGCTTGCGGCGCTCCCGGGGCGTTTCTTTCTTCTTCTCGAGTCCCGTCGGGTCGGTATGAGACCATGGGTTGTTACCGACGTATGCGTATGAATTGCCATAGCTGTCAGGATCACCCCAGGCCCCGAGTGGATCACGGGTGGTGAATCGACCGGCGATTGGGTCAAAGTACCGAGCCCGGAAGTAGTAGAGACCACTTTCTGAGTCTAGTCGCCTGCCGGTGAAGAAGAGTGGATTGCCCACCGAGGATCCCGTCGGTCGGACCGTGAAGCTGCTCTCGTCGAGAAGCTCGCCATAGTCTTCGTATTCGTATTCCTCTCCATCCACAAGGTTCCCCGACGGGTCGATCAGGCGATGCACGTTTCCGAGATCGTCCGTGACATACGCGTACGAGTTCACTCCTCGGGACATGACGAGGATGTCGTCGATGTGGTCGCCGTAGACGTAGGTCGCCAGAGTGATTCCCTGCTCGTCGCGCTCCTCGATCACATGCTCTCCCAAATGGAAGTAGCGCGTCGTTTGCCCCGCAACGATCCGCTCGGTCCGACGACCGAAGGCGTCGTATCGGTAGACGGATTGATCTCCGGTCTGGTGGTTGGTGTGACTCACCATCAGGTTTCGGAAGTCATACCCTCGTTGAACCGGGTGCTGCGCAATGGACGGGCCCTGCTTGGCGTAGGTTTCGAAGAGATTGCCCGCATTGTCGTAGGAACAGAGTTGACGAGGAGTATGGGTGTACTGGTTGACCGGAGCATCCGGGGGCATCATCAAGTACGCGCCAGCGCTCGCTCCCCCCGCAACGGCAACTCGGTTCCCGGCCCCATCCAGAGTGTACGAGATGGTGCGATTCTTGCCTCGCCCGGCACCGGTTCGAACGGACTGAATGAGCTGTCTCACCGAATCGTAGGAGTACGTATGCGTAACCCCCGACAGCTCATTCCGGCGCTGGATTTTGTTGTTCTCGCGGTCCCATTGGAACGTCCGGTCATCGAGAAGCGGGCTGCCTTCTGCCCCCATCGTCTGAATCGCAAGAATCCTTCCCACCCCGTCGAAAGACCGAGTCAAAATCACTGAGGACGTGGACGGGAACAGTTCCCGCTGTGCCCATCGAACCGGCCCCACGTGATGATGGGTCGTCAGAGGCACCCCCTCTCCGACATCGATCACCTGCTTCAACCGCCCGACGCCGTCTCGCTCGTACCTGAGATGACGCCCCCCCGGGTACATCGCCTCCATGACACGACTGTCGTGGTCGTACTTCGCGAACACGGTGGCACGGCCTCTCGACTCCTTGACGATGTTCGAAAGGGAATCGTAGGTGCGGGTGATTGTGGCGTCGTCGTTCGATGCGCGCGTGATTCGCCCGAGCCCGTCATATTCGAACTGCTCCCCCGTCGTTCCGTGAACCCCTGGACCAGGGACAATGGCGCGACTCGTCAGGCGACCGGAAGGATCGTACTGGTTCACGACAACAGAACCATTGGCATCCATCGACTCGATGATTCGGTCGTTCCCGTCGTAGCTCACCGCTTGAACCATCGTCCCGTCGGCCTGGATCGCGCTGGCCACTCGGTCGAGAGAATCATATTGCGTTGTGGCACCATGGCCGTTGTCGTCGGTTCTCGAAACCAGACGCCCGTTGCGGTCCCACTGGATCTCCGATCGGAGGAAGCCGTCACCGGCAAGGCTGGGGTCGATGTTCCCCTCGCCAGATCCACCGGTTCTCATGGCGTGTTCGACACGCTTCAAACGGTTCAGCGAGTCATAGGCATAGGTGACGGTGTTTCCATGGTTGTTGATCGGCATCGTGGGAGGGGTCGGGTGTTCCGAGTACCCGTCCAGGCCCGCAAGGTACGACGTCGATTGATCCGCGGAACGAGCATCACTCTTGAACACGGGATTGTGGAGTGAGTCGTAAGCGGTTCGGCGAGTGAATCCCAGTCCGTTGACTGTTGCTGTGGCTCGGTTCACCGCATCGAAGAAATGCCAGCGGTGAAATGTGTCGAACGTGCCGTCCTCACGGAACTCACGCCGGGTTTGCTGAATCTCGTTTCCTTCGAGGTCGTACACGTGGATCACCTCGAGGCTCAACGCGCTTTGCCAGGTGCCGGCTCCCAGGGAGTCGCCTTCGTTGTCCCATGTCCGAATGACTCGAGACAAACTGTCGTAAGCGGTCCCAGAGAGGCTTCGGTCATCTCTGACCCGGAGGATCTCTCGTCCCTCTGCGTCGAAGACCATCCGCCGAGTCGCATAGCCGTCTCCCGGGGTCAAAGTTCCTTCGTGAACGAGTGCAGGAGGCACGCCTGCCGTGTTCAAGGCGTGCTCGATCTCAAACGCGCGCCCCCGCTCATCGTGATGAGTGATCGTGTGGGCGAGAAGTCGATCGCTGGCCCCGTCCACGAACTCCATGTCTCGCGTTTCGACGAGGTTTCCCGCAATGCCCCAAACCGTTTCGCGGTAATGCCCATCGGCGTTCCCGTCAACGGGAGGCTGCACCTCCTTTGTGAGTCTGTTGAAGGCGTCATACTCGAACCGCCAAAGAGCGCCACTTCCGTCAGTCGTCCTCACTTCGAGCTCGTTGGCGCCATAGTCGTGAAACACGTTTACTAACTCAGCTGGTGGCGAAGGATTGTCCGGAATCAAGCCGATGGCCGGTTCCGCCACAATGTCGGAGTGAGCACCGACGGTTCCGTATCCGGCGGGGCCACCGATCAAGCCCCCGCGAGTCTCGATCCACAAAAGGTTTCTCTCGTCGTAGACCGCCGATTCGACATTGCTCGGATCGGCGCCCGAGTTCCACTCGGGCTTGAGGGTGACGACCCGATTGCTCTCCTTGTCGTATCGATAGGAGGTGACCGCGCGGACCGATTCACTGTCGTCACTGGCGTCCAGGTCCGCGGTGAGCAGGTTTCCAAGGATGTCGTACTCAAAGACGTGAGACACCGTCCCTTGATCGACGAGAGGCCCCGGCCACCCCGAGCTCGGATCAATGCCAGGGACCTCGTGGTCGATCCGAATGGAAACTTGTTTGTCGTTCCCGTCATACTCGATCGCTGTGGAATGGCCGAGAGCATTGGTGGCGGTCACGATCTGATCAAGGCTGTTGTATTCTGTCGAAGACAAGTACCCGCGGCCATTCACAGATTGCGTCAGGCGCCCCAGAACGTCGTAGGCGTAGTGGACAATCTGGCCGTCCCCAGACTCAGTTTCTGCCAGCAGGCCGCCGCCTGTCTGCGATCCCGGCTCCCCCTGCTGTCCTGTGGGATCCGTATTCGAGTGATAGCGATAACGGACCAGGCTTCCTTCGGCCGACTGCCGAAGGGTCAAGAGGGAGTGGTCGTTGAAGCGGAGCTTCTCTTCACTCGCCTGAGCGACAAATGCTGGGGTAGGGCTTGCCGCTGAGGGAATGTCAATCACGTTTGCAGTCGGCGCCCGATTCACAATTGCATTCCCGCGGATCTGGCCGATTGCACCGTCCCCGTTGACATCTCCCAGCTCGTCTTCCTGAAGAATGGGAGTCAAGTAGGTTTCGACCCCCGGGAGCAACGCAAACTGAGAGTCTTGATCGAGATCGATCTCCCAGTCTTCGATCAGAGTGTTCACGTCCCCAGTTTCGAGATCCCCTTCCTGGTAGTCGAACACCACGGTGTTCATGTATCGGTCGAGGGACCACGCACCGCCGTTCGGCGGAGTGTAACTCGGATCGTTGCCCCGTGGATCCACCTGAGCACGGACCTGATTGAACAGAGGCTCGTACACAAAGGACTCGACAAGGTCCGGAATGCCGGCAGTCCCGGCGTGAACGCGGCGCTGCAGCAGATTTCCCTGCTGAAAGCGATCCGGACTGTCGGTGTCGTACACGTAGGACTCGTGGCGACCCGGAGCTTTCTCTTCCACCACTTGACCATGCAGGTTGTGAGCTCGAATCGTCACCCAGGACTCGGGATCGGTGGGCCGCATCGGAGGTTCGTGGGGAACCTTGAGTCGATTGAGAGCTGGATCTCTCGCTTCTGCCTCAGACGACCACGCCATGTCCAGGTAGGTGGAGATCAATAAGGTCTCGGGGTCCGCGAACTCTGGGCTCTCTGGATTCAGCCTTCCCGTGTATCGGTACTCAAGAACAAGGTTCGCACCCGTGTCGAAAACTCGAAGGGTCACGTTCCCGTTGGGGCTGACCGACATCGTCTTGCGCGCTTCCACGAACCAACCGTGGTCGACGGGCGATGAAGGAACGTCGTAGAGAAACAGATAGCGACCCCCGGCCGCGATCCCGGAAGCGTTGGTCCCCCCGAACTCCTGGGCAACGACTCGATCCCCCGACGAGGAGTAGGTATTGACAAGGTAAGGTACCGCGCTGGCGGCATCCCCGCCAGCATCCATCAACTCTTGAGGCGCAACAATTCGGGTGAGACACTGGGTGTGGAGACCGTGGTACTGATAGGTGGTCATCTTCCCATCAGGAAAGTCGTTGCCTGTGGATGTCCCTTGGACGACGGGTGAACGGACGGTCGTGAGATTCTCTCCCTCGTAGCCGTACTCCACGCGTCGTCCGCCGAAGTCTTCGATCGCAACCAACTTCCCTGTCGGACCGTACGTGAAATCAATGCCCCGCCCGTAGGTATCAAAGATCCGTGACAACCTCTTGTAGTACAGAGGGTTGGGATCGACCCCGACCGCTTCGTATTGGAACGAGATGGTGTTTCCATGGCGGTCGGTGGCTTCGCTGATCCAAAACGTCTGAGAGCAGCCTCCCACGTACGGCGAGGCGGTGTCTCCGGGTGTGAATGTGTAGGTCATTCCGTCGGCGAAACGAATCTGGAATTGGTCAGGCAGAAACCCACTGCTGAAGTCACCGATGGCGCGGACTTTCCCAAAGAGACCATCGGGAAGATCACCCATCGGCCCCTGCGGGGTCCAGTGAGAGAGCGTCAGACGATCGATGCGGGTTGCACCGTCGTAGTAGTAAAGACTGGAAAGAACGGGCGTCGAGCCAAAGCACGGCACGCTTCCCCCATCGGGGACGTACTCAACCACGATGCGCTTGAACCAATTGAGGTCCCATCCGAGACCCAGAGGAGTTTCGACCGCACTGTTGTTGCGATACGTACGCACGATTTCGACATTCATCCCCCGTCCTTGAATGGTGAGGTCCGTCTCTTCCATCTGTAGATTTCCGGTGAACTGCACGACCGGGTCACCATCGACAGCGTCTTCTTTCTCGGGATTCGTCTGATCATTCGTTTCGGCCTGGCCGGTTGCTGTTCCGGAAGAAGCCCAGGGGGTCAGGGCGACCGCCACTGGCGAACCGGCCAATACGAGGGTCGTGATTCGCAAAGCGTCTTGGAAGTGGCTCATGGATGACGACTCCTGTTGGGAGAGAACTTTTCAGGCTCCGATGGATGCTTTCCAGAAAGACGTGGGAGCCCTCAAACCTGAGCAGTGCTCGGGCGAGAGAGTGCTTGGCGCCAATGCACCGGAAGGCGATCAATCGCTCCGTGCGCAATCAGTGCCGAAAGGCCGGCAGGCGTTGATCGACGGGGGCACCGCACTTCCCTCGCCCAGGGCTGAAGGAAGGTCTCAAGGATCGTTGGGAAGACTGATTGGTCCGGATTGATCGATCATCACGGCGATGCCCGAAGACGTCCGCATGGTCGCTGGATTCGAGGATTCGATGACTACCTGGAACGTCGCGAGAAGACCGGTGAAGTCGTACGGGATCTCGACGGTGAGATCGCCACCCTCCACTTCACCGAAGAAGCTGAGGGGAATCGTCACCGGGGTCTCGACGGCATCCGTCAACAAGACTGCGGGGCCCGCGGTTTCGGTGTGAGTGGCGGCTTTCCCGAACTTCAGCTGCCCGGTCCAACCAGCTTCGTTCGGGAGCCCTTCGATGCGGAACGTGACCGAGTCTCCGGGGCGGACCGGCACTGGTGCGTCGATGATTTCGAGAGAGAGGGCCGCCTGAGGATCCGGCCCCGCGTAGTCGATCCCATAATGGCCCGCGTCGGCGTTGAAGTTCAGCGTCTGATGAACGTCACTCTCTGCGCGAATCGGGAAGTCCAGATCGCTGGGATTCATCCCGGCCCTGGCGTGTCCGCCTTGAAGTCCGTCAGTCCAGATCCCATCCAGGTCATTGCCAAAGTGTTCACCAAGAGTTGGGTGATCCGGATCCTCATGGTTCGAGAACGGATGGAGATAGAAAGCCTCGGAGGGGCTCGGAAGGACGGGTGGCACCGCAGGCGCGGGAAAGCTCACGAACTGGGGATAGGACTTGCCACGACCGGCCCACAACGTGGCTCCTTCGAGAACCTGGAAGCTCACCTCGCGGTCCTTCGCGTCATTCAAGCTCGGGAGGTGCCCACCGAACGACGCGGTCATCCCAAAGTAAGTGCCCGGAAACTCCGCGGTCAACTCGACATCCTGGTTCGACAGCTGGAAGAGAGCCATGTCGAGCGCATGGGTGATCCACAGCAAGATTTCGGCGTCCATGTTCGTCGCCTGGTTCGCCGGAGAGAAGATTGGTTGGAATGGCTGGCACGAGAAGTCGCGATTGGCGAGATCCCGGGCCAATGACGTGCCACCGGTCTTTCCTGCACCGTACGCCTCTCGCAAGATCGGAAGTTCTGGAGCGGGCGGGGCACCAGCGAGAGCCGGGGCGAGGTGATCCTTGATTCGCTGGCTCAACAACAGGATTAGCTTGTAGGTCTCCAGACTATCGGGATCGGGGCCGAGAGACGTGGTGAGGCTCTGCCCGTCGTTTCCGGTCAAGTCGAGCCAGTGGTGGAAGTCACCCAATCGCGATCCGATCTCCGCGCAGATTCCCACGGGGAGGATGTTCGTTGTGTTACAAATCTCATTGATTGGAGGGGTGCTGTTGGGGTTGCTTCCGCTTCCAATCTCAGGGAGCTTGGTCAGCAGCTTCACCATCGCTCGCCGGACCGGGTTGACCGCATCGAACGCAGCGTCGGCGATCTCGTCCGGGGAAAGGTCCCCGGTGTCATCTCGAAAGAGCTGATGAAGTCGGAGGGAGCGCGCGTTGGGCCCCTTGCTACTCGAACGCAAACCCAGGGGCAGCTCGTACCAAGTTCCCGCGGGCCTCTGATTCGCCACCAGAAGCTCTCCGGTGTCACGAATCGTCCAAGGAAGCAGGTCGTAGGGCACATGGCGCTGCCAGTCCGCGTTCTTGGGATCGGATCCATCTCCCAGGGCAAAGGCGCCGTTGACCGAGTGAATGTTGCTGAGGTCGCCCCGGGTAGGAACTGCCACCAGCGGCGTGTAGCAAATCGAGCCGCTCGAGTCCGCGGACACGGAGTGGAGCGCAGGAGTGACCCAGTATTTGGCCGACTCTCGGTATTCCTCGACACTGCGAGCTTTCATCATCCGGATCGCCGCCTGGATGGAGTGGCGAGCGATGTCCACGTTGAAGTTGGTTCTTAGAACGAGCTCGTCCCGCTCGTTGAACGTCTGCCCGGCATCGCTCTCGTAGCTGGTTTGCGTGACAAGAGTCGTCACCACCGGCCCGAGAACAGAAGTCGTCACAGGAAAGGTAAAGGTCGGGTTGGGACCTTGTGGGTTCGGCAAGGTCTTGCTTTCGATCAACAAGGTGTGGCTCTCCGCCGTTCCATCACCGTCAGCATCGTAGGAGTATTCACCATTCTGGTCCGTGTCGAGCTGAACGAGATCCATGATGTCGACGCCGAAGGAGGTCACCCCCCAAGTGACGTCCCTGTTGTACGCCAGAAAGAACGCCGGGCAGCCGACAAGCGAGATTCCTCGTACGTTGAATCCGACCTCTGGGTGGGTGTTGATCAGGTGCACCTGATGGAACTGGCTCGGGTTGATCAGAGCGGTGTGCGGATCGGCGAACAGCGCTGCTCCATTTGTGGTGGTGCGCCCCTTGCTAATGGCCCAGGCATCGCTACACAGAGGGTCATCGGCTCCCCCCGTCACAGGATCCAACTTCAGGTCACTGTCGACGACGTCGCCGATCAAGTATTTCTCGCAGATGTAAGTGTCCACTGCCGCGAGATTCGTTCCATTGCCGTTGTTGAATCCGTTGTCGACGTCGGCTTCCTGGAGAATCGCCAAGAGGTCGTCAACCCGAGCCTCATTCTCGGTGACGTCCCCGGCCTGAAACTTCAACTCCGCCAGAACCTCCTTGAACGGCTTGCCGCTGAACCAGTAGGCCCACCACTCCCAGCACGCGATACTGTCGGCAGGAACCCATTCTTCGAAGGTGCCCGCTCGAAAGTCGGACAGATGGGACTCTTCGAGGAGTTCCGGCAACAAGGCAAGGTCTTCCGCGGTCGGCGGGTCCCCTTGAGGAATGGCCCCAAATCGTTGCTCCAGTTCGTCGATGTAGGCGTTCACCCCATCGGCGTAGGCTTGCAGTGCCTCCCGGGTCATCCCGTCGAGCTTCTGCTCACGTTCGACGGCTGCCCGGTAGAGCTGGATCACTAACATCTCGCGGTCCTGCATGCCCGGCGTCTTCCCCTGAGGCGTCCCGCCAGCCCCTTCCTCAGGATCGTCCTCCGGATCGCCACGTAGCTCCAGAAGTCGGCCCTGCGCAGACATTCGCACGAGGTGCATTTCAGCCAGGCGGTCCTTGGCGGCGGCATAGCCCTGGCCGAAGAACACCGCGGCGTCGGTGCCCGCCTGGACATGGGCAACACCGTCGGGGTCCCAGCGGACTTTGACCTGGTGGGCGTGAAGGTGCACGGCACTGGCGGCCGCCATCCCTGCGGCGATGGCCGCACGAGACAAGCATCGTCGGAACATGGGGAACCCTCGGGGTGCGGGAGATATCGATCGGGAAAAGTCGTCGCCAGAGGCGCCGGAACCGTCCCGTCTCTCCCGTGCGCAACAGGGAACGAAAAGACGCAGAAGAAATGGTGATCTGTTCTTGGGAGGGCCGAGGATGCGATCACCCTTCAAAGCGTGCAGAACACAAACAGGGACCGAATCCCATCTGCCGACCGGTCGATGCGTTGACGGTTTTCCAGTGGATCCCTAACGTCTTTGGGCAGGTGGAGAGGTCGGTCAAAGCAGGTCATTCGATCAGACCAAGTTGACAGGAGCCGGTCCCATGAAAGCTTGCTCATCAGGTATCGCTGTCGCGCTGTCGCTGTTGGGCTTCTCGCTTTTCTCGATGACCATTGCATCCGCCCAATGCCCCATCGCCAAACTCCTCGAGCCGGTCAGCAATGAGGTCGACGAGTTCGGGTATCAGGTTTGCCTCGAGGGAACCCTCGCGGTCGTTACGGAACTTGGAGAGCACCGCGACGGCTCTGTGCATTTCTTTCTGCGAACCGGGACCGGGCGCTGGGTCGAGACCCAAGAGCTCCGACCCGACGACGGATATGCCGGTCAGGAATTCGGTGGAAGCCTTGCTCTCGACGGGAATGTGTTAGTCGTCGGGGCCAGCCGAGATCACGAACTGGGCAACAACCAAGGAGCAGCCTACGTTTTCTTGCGAGAGGAAAGCGAGAGCGGCGGTCCAGGCAACTGGTTTCAAGCCGCCAAGCTGCTGCCGTCCGGGCTGCTTCCCGGAGAGTTCGGGGGAACGGTCGACGTGTCCGGCGGGACGATCGCTGTGGGCTTGAATCCCGACTACGGCAGTGAGGCTGCCTTTCTCTTCGAGCGCAATGACCAAGGGACAACGGATCCTCACGACGACACTTGGGTCCAAACCGCAGCCTTCGAACCAGACGGACTCTCTCCCACTCATCAGTTCGGCCAGAGCGTTGCACTTTCCGAGGACGGCAACCTGCTCGTGGTTGGAGACCGAGGAGACACCTCTCTCGGCGAAGGGGCTTACCTTCCTTTCCACCGGAACGACGCCGGAACTCCCGACAATCGACTCGATGACACCTGGCTGCTCGGAAACAAATTCAGCGTCGCCCCCGACAACTTCATGCGACTCGGATCCACGGCCCGGATCGACGGGGATTGGATCCTGGGATCCGGTTCCAGTGCAGGCACCGATGGTGCTGGCCGAGCGTTCACCTTCCTGCGGGATGATCAAGGCACGGCGAATCCGGTGGACGACACTTGGGAACTGACCCAGATCCTGAAGGGCTCCACGGTCGGGTTCTATCAGGGCTTCGGAGACGCGATGGCGATCGATGGAAACTTGGCGGTGATTGGTTCGTCGACGACAGACGGACGCCCACACGGAGGAGGACGGTGCTACGTCTTCGAGAATCAGGGAGGAACCTGGGTCGAAACGAGCGTGCTGCAGGCTCCGGATGAGGAGCATCTCGATCGTGTGGGGACGGCCATCGCTCTGGAAGAAACAACCCTGCTTCTTGGCGCTCATGGTCAAGAGTTCTACGACGACTACGCTCCCGCTGAGGGAGCCGTCTATGAGGTCGAACTGAGTCGCCCGTCACCCTGGGAAAACCTCGGCCATGAATTCCGGCGCTGGCCGCTTCCTCAACTCGCCGGCTTCGGTTGCCTCGAACCGGGAAGTCGCACGCGACTTCGGCTCTACAATTGTGAACGCTTTTCGGCGGCCTTTCTGATACTCGGGATGTCAGTGGTCAACCTCCCATTCAAGGACCAGCTTCTGGTGCCCGCTCCCGACTACGTGCTCCCCGTTACCCAAACAAGCGAGTGGGGATCCCACGACTTCCTGTCCGACTGGTCCAGTGAATTCCCCAGCGGAACGGAGTTTTTCTTCCAGGCGTTCGCGATCGATCCGTACTACGAGTTCGGAGTCGAGGCGTCGAACGCGGTGAGGGCGACGGTGCCGTAGAACCGGGACTGTTCTCGAGAGCACAGACTGCGAACCAGGACATTGTCGATGTCCGATTCACAGTCGACGTGCAACCGGACGAGGGAACCGCTCAGTTCAGCTGGACCTCGGCGGGCGCGGCGGGGCCATCTTGTGTTCCAAGATTCCGCTCCCGAAGAAAAGCAAGCAGGGGCTTTCCCGCGTGGCAGTGCGGAATTCGGTCAAGCGATCGTTTCTCCGACTTGAATGCTCGATATGATCCCCCCCTCGCCAGACCCAGGACCACCGGAGAAGGGGCTTCCCTGTGACCGACTTTGCTTTCTCGCGGAAGCTGATCGTCACCGTCGCGACGATCGGCTTTCTGACACTCGCATCCACGCTCAACGCCCACGAGAACTTTTCGCTGCGCATCAACTGTGGGGGAACCGACTACGTCGACACGTTTGGCAACACCTGGATGAGTGACACATACTTTTCCGGGTCGTCCAACTCCCACAGCGTGAGCTTGAACATCGCGAGTACCGGTGATGATCCGCTGTACCGGGTCTCTCGGGTGGGACGCCCTTTCTTCTATGACATCCCGCTGGAGAACGCGACTTACTCGCTCACGCTGCACTTCGCCGAGAACCAAGCCACCTTTCCCGGCACCCGCGTGTTCGACGTCTTCGCGGAGGGCGTCGAGATCATCACGGACCTGGACATCATTGCGGAAGTCGGCACCTTGACGGCGATGACCCGTCAGATGGATGTCACGGTTTCCGATGGAACCCTCGACCTCGACTTCGTCGGCAACATCGGAACTTGCCTGATCTCCGGGATCGAGATTGTCGACTTGGAATCCGGGCATCCGTTCTTGCACGTCGTGACGGACACGCCCTCACTGATGGTCGATTACGACGACGATGGAATCGTCGCGGTGGAGTTACGCGGGGACGAGTCCCACACCCACGAGATTGGCCACGTGCTGACTTCCCATACCTGGACCACCCAGGTGCCCGGCCCCGCCACTCCGGGCGGCGGTGGAAGCATGGTGGACCGAGTCCTCGGCTCCGGTCAGACCATCACTTGCGAGCTGACGCCGGGCCCCCACCCCATCACTCTGACGATCGAAGACGACAACATTCCCGCGGAAACCCTCTCGGGGACGGTCAATCTTCCGGTGTATCGCCCCCATCGAGTCGGCGGAGTGTTCGCCCGCTACTTCACTCGCTCGGCAGGCCCTGGAAAACGCCAGCAGAGGCAGGAGTTCGTCGAGGTTTTAGAAGGGCTGAAGGTCGAACCCAACGGCAATCAGATCGGCGGCTCGCCGTTGACCGTGGACACTCGCGTCGTCATGGAAGGCAATCTGGAGATCACCACGGCGGGGAGTTACCAGTTCCAGCTCTTGGGAGGAAGCTCCGGGGTCGTGTCCTTGAACGGGGCCCGAGTTCAAGGGGCACGGTTCCTCGACGTCGGCGATCACTCGATCCGGGTCATCGCGATGGTGAACTCCGCTGCGGATCTGCCGCTGGAGGTGGAAATCGCCGTGGACGGAGGGGGGTTCTCTTCCGTGTCCGCCGCCGACCTTCATCATGACCAGCGAGAGCTTCGTCCATTCATCAACACGGCCAGCCAATCCGGATCGGAATTTGGCGGAGAACTCATCACGTTGACCGGTTGGGGGTTCTTCCCGCCAGAGTCGCTGATGGTGCGATGGGGCAACCAGGTCCTCATGGAGCCGGATCTCACCATCGGACAGAACGAGATCACATTTCTTTCCCCTGCCGGAACCGGAACCCTCAACCTCTCGATCGAAACCACTCAAGGGCAAAGCAACTCGCGACCGTACACCTTCATCGCCAACCAGGCCCCCATCGTCTTCAACACCACGACTCTCGACAATCTGTCCAATCCGACTCGAGCGGCATGGGGACCCGATGGACGACTGTACGTGGGAACACTGGACGGTGCTCTGAAGATTTACACCTTCGATGAGGATTGGGCCATCACCCACAGCCAGACCGTGACCACCATCCAGGCACTCTCGAATCCAGAGATTCTCGGATTGGCCTTCAACCCTTTGGATCCTCCAACCCCGCCCAAGATCTACATCGCTCACTGCGAGCTGTTCGCCCACAACGGGGGCGACTGCTTTGTCGGGGCATCGCCCTACAACGGCCAGGTGTCAACTCTGGAAGGCCCGAACTTCGACACGGTCACTCCCGTCATCACCAATTTGCCGGTTTCCAATCATGACCATGGCATCAACGAGCTTCTGTTCGACAACCATGGCGACCTGTTCCTGGCGAGCGGTGGCAACACCAATGCTGGAATCGACAAGTGCACGAGTGGCGGGCTGAAAGAATCTCCGCTGACCGGCGGAATCTTGTGGGCGCCGATGTCGGACCCCTTGTTCAACGGGGCGATCCAGTACTACGAGACCGGCACCGACCCCCAAGTGATCAACAACGATCAGGTGTTCGGAGACATCGTCTCGGTCGTGAACGGAGTGACCGTGTATCCCTTTGCTATGGGAGTCCGCAATTCGTTCGGGATGGTGCTGACCACGGACGAGGGACTGTATTGCACGGACAACGGCCCGAACAGCGGATTCGGAGTGGCATCCCTGTCGGCCACGACCCAAGGCAGCATCGCTCCGCAGGACGATGACGAGTTGCTGCGCCCAGTGCAGGGCGGGTACTACGGTCACCCCAACCGCAATTATGGACGCACTTTCGACTACGCCAACGTGTACCGCGGGGCCGGTGCTCCGCCAGTCGTCGGAGAGTACATCGCGCCCTTGCTGACCCACGCATCTTCGATCAATGGCGTCTTCCAGTATCGCGCCTCGACCTTTGGAAACGCCATGCGGAATGATCTGGTGTTCCAGAAATGGAACGGCGAAATGACCCGGGTCGAGCTGGCGAGCGACGGCATGTCTGTCGTGACTTCCGAAACGATCAACAATTCCCCGGACGGACTGGACGCACTGCAGGGACCGGGAGGGGTGATCCTGAGCGTCGACTATTCCGGGGACAAGCTGCTGATTGCCGAACCCACCGATGCCGCCATCAATGGCCTGACCGCCTACGACATCTTTCCGTGGCGCGCCCTTGCGGACGGCACCGTGCCGTTCGTGATCGGCGGTGAAAACTTCGGATCCTTGTCCGACATGGTGGTGACCATTGGAGGACAGACGGCGGTCCTTACTTCCGTGACCAGCAAGCGCCTCCACGGCTTCATCCCCTCTCACCCGATGCCCTCGGCTGATCTTCTAGATGTGGTGGTGCAAAACACGTCCACCGCCGAAACCGAAATGCTGCTCGACTCCTTCCGCTATGTCTTCGAGCCAGGGGACGGCGCGGGGGCCTGGGAAAGCGAAACCACCATGCCCGCCGATCTGGCGGAAGTCGCCGCGGCCGCAGTCTCCGGGGTGATCTATGTCTTCGGCTCTGAAAACCCTGACACATTCGCTTACGATCTCTCGACCAAGACGTGGTCTACCAGTCGAGCCCAGCGCCCCTTCCTCGGCGACCATCACTCGGCAGAAGTCATTGGTCACCGGGTCTACCTGCTTGGTGGACTGGAAGCGTCCGAAGGCAGATTGCAGATCTACGACCCGCTCCTCGACCAATGGACCCTAGGTGCCCCCATTCCCTTCGCCACGGGCTCTGCGTCCACCGCCGTCATCGATGGCAAGATCTACGTCGCCGGCGGATTCGTCAACAACTCCACCGTGACCGATGCCGCGGTCTACGACCCGGAGCTCAACTCCTGGTCCACCATCGCAAGCATGCCCGTGGGTCGTAACCATGCCGCGTCTGGCACCGATGGAGAAAAGCTCTACGTGTTTGGCGGGCGAGGCCCGGGAAGTGGCAACTTCAACACCACCGCGATCGGCTTCGACGACGTGATGATCTACGACCCCGTCACCGACCAGTGGGAAGCCAGCTTCGATGTCGGTTCCACCATTCCTCCCGTGCCCCAGAAGCGAGGCGGCATGGGCAAGGCCCCCTACTTCCGCGGTGAGTTCTATGTCATGGGCGGGGAAACGACCAGCCAAGGCACGGGCCAAGTTGCCGGCAACGTCTACGACCGCGTGGACGTCTACGACCCGATTCAGCAAACCTGGCGACTGGACACTGCGATGCCCAATCCACGGCACGGGATCTACCCGATTCTTTGCGACCGGAAGATCTACGTAATTTCGGGCGGGGTGGTGGCGTCGATTTCCTCATCGGACATCGTGGACGTGTTTCGGCACTAAGTCAGGCTCGCGCGGGAGTCCGAGGTCGCGACTCCCCTCGAATGTAACGTGCATGTCACAGGCGTAGAGATTTCCGACCGCGGGGAACACGGCTGCCAGTAGTCTCGAAGAGACTGGCCAAGTCGCCCTCCGAGATCCGAATCATCCAAGAGACGCCCATGACTCGATCCCGCTCCCCGTTCTTCCACGCTGTGTTTCTCTGGACAACCACTTCCGCCGCTTGTGTTGCGCAGACGACGAACCCACCGTCAACACCCCAGCTTCCACCGGAACCGCGTGCGGCCAAGGCAGCGCGGATCGACGAAGATCCCGAAGAGCCGGCTCTGTTGGCGAATGACCGGCCGACGGACGAAGCACTGTTCGCGGACCTGCTCGACAATCACTGGGACCGGATCTTTCCCAACGGCGACAGAAACGTCGGCGGTCCGCAGTTCTTCAAATACATCTACGAGCAGCTCGCAACCAGCCATGACTTTTTCCAGCGATACAACCGATTCTACTGCGGGGTGAGCGGCGCCATCGTTCGTCCGAGCGATGGAAACGAGTACGAACTGGTCAAGGTCAAAGACGATGGCGGGAGTTGCGTGGTGGGCAAGTACTACCGATGCTGCTGGCCGTGCGCGTGCGACATCATGAAGTACGCCCGTGTCGAGCAAGCGGCCATTCGCCTCCCGAATGATCCAAGCGACCGCGAGGAAACCTATTGGGTGCTGACGATCGGGGATCCCTGCCATCAATGCCCCTCCTCCCCTTGCCCAGACCTTCCCCCCGAAGTGACCACCTACGAGTGCCTGGACAACGTGACCTCCAACGGCTTGAGGGTCCGTGCGGGACGACTCACGAGCGGCCCCGGACGCTTGGTCTTTGCACTCCTCCATGACGCAGTCCCCGCGGACCAGGTCGACGAAGCCACCTTGGCGGCCCTCATGACCCAGTGTGCTCCGAGGATCCACGCTTCTCCCAAAGAGCTCGAGACCATGGGAGGCATGGGAAACACATTCGTGGACGTCGCCCGCATCAACTCGGACGAGACCTTCCTCGACACCTTGGAAGACCTTTGCGAATAGCTTGGACGGTATTCTTCGCGGGCGAGCCCCGCGGTGGCGAGCAAATCCCGAAGCGCGCACACGAGGAGACGCGCGGGCAAGGAACTCGCTGAAATGCCCCCCGCACGAACTGTCCCGGCGCGGGAAGAGGTTTCTTGAAACTGTATTTCCATTCTCGGTTATCGTTGGAGGGAACGATGGAGCCATTCGCGCGACGATCCCGGGCGATCGACCCGGCTCCGATCTCAAGACTGTCCAATGCGCACGGTTTCCCATCGGACAGCAATACCACTGAGTGGATGTTCGAGCACACTGGGAGCGCTTCCTCATGGGGGTCGGCCGGTCGGAGAATCTTGGGCCAGGCGAAAGCCCCCGCGAAACACGATCGCGAGACGAGACTTCGATCCACACCGAACGTGCGATCCAAGGCGATCGCAAGAGCCTCGACTGGCTCGTGGAGCGATTCACACCGACCTTGAGGGCATGGGCTCGCGCGCGTGCGCGACGCCTCCTTGCTTCCGACCCCTCGCGGCTCGACGACATCGTCCAGGAGACCTGGGTTCGAGTCTTGCCGAAGCTGTCTGAATTGAAACCTCGAAATGACCGTTACGGACCGGTGTTGATCAAGTTCGCGACGACGGTGCTGAAGAACCTGATTCTCTCCTCCATCGAGAGGCCGGCACGCGAGCAGGCCACGGAACTCCTCGACTTGACCTCCCGGGGCGAGTCTTCGGCGGGTACAAGACTTGCACGACGAGAGGAGGCGGATCTTCTCTATCACGTTCTCCAGAAGCTCGAACCGCGCAAGCGCCAAGTCGTGCTGCTTTTCGGGCTCGAGCAACGCTCGCAGAAGGAAGTTGCCAGGCGACTAGGGATCGAGCCCGGACATGTTGGAGTCCTCTACAGCCGTGCTCGTAAAGAACTCAAGTACCACTTGTTCCGATCGATCGCTGCGGACGAGCCGGCTTCGGGCAAAGACCTCTTGGAGTTTCTGTAATCTTCCACGGATCAATGCGTTCCCATCAGTGGGATGCCCTCGGCCGATGATGGAACGATGAAGCGGGAGCAATTCGTCATGAGCGGATCCGACGAAAAACTCGGACGTGAGCTGTCGCTCAAGGCTTTCGAGGGCTTCCTCGATCATCACGATCCTGCGGATGAAGAAGCCTTCGAAGCCCTTTGTCAGGAGAACCCACAAATCGCGATTCCGCTGCGGGTGCTCCGTGAACGCTGGATCCAGCTGGCAAGCCCTTTCCTCGAAGCTCTCGACGGGCGAGCCGATCCGGACGGTGAGTCCATGTCGGAAGTGTTCGAGCAAAGCTCGGGAATCGTCGGCGCCGAGTGCCCCCCGGCATTCTGGAGGCGTTTCCTCGAGCTTCAGGAGGAGCGCTTCCACTACCGCATTGTCGACGAGGTTGATCGCGGCGGCATGGGAAAGATTCTGCGCGTCTTGGATCCGATTCTGGGTCGCCCTCTTGCGATGAAGGTCATTCGCACGCGCCCGGAATCGCAAGCTCATCCCGGCTCCCCCGCTTGGTTGCATTCAGCAAGCGCGGCACGCTTTCTTCTGGAAGCACAGGTCAACAGCCAGCTCGATCACCCCGGCGTCATTCCCGTCCACGAACTCGGCGTCGACCCCAAAGGGCAACCCTACTTCACCATGCCGCTCGTCGAGGGTCAAACTCTCGACCTCGTGATCCAGCTCTCCCATCAAGTCGACTCCGAGTGGGATCAGATGCGCGTGCTCGGCGTGCTGATCAAGGTGTGCGAGACCATGGCGTATTCGCACTCTCGCGGCGTGATCCACCGGGACCTCAAGCCACGCAACGTCATGGTCGGCCCCTTCGGCGAGACCTATGTCGTGGACTGGGGTCTGGCACGCGTCGAGTCCTCAGCTGGCGAAGTGTCCAAGGAATCCGAGGCCCTGCGCGACAGATCGCGACAGGTACTTCGACCGTCCGGGGATGGCCCACTGACCATGGACGACACGGTCGTCGGAACTCCGTCCTACATGTCCCCGGAGCAAGCGCGTGGGACAAGCGACTGCGCCACAGCGCTTTCTGACATCTACTCCCTCGGTGCCATTCTCTATGAGACTTTGACCGGGCGCCCGCCTTACTCAGATCAGGGAGTTGATCGCTCGAATGCAGAGCGGATTGCAAGTGTCCAGGCCGGCCCGCCGACACCCGTCCGCGAACTGATGGCCAGCGCACCCCGAGAGCTCGTCTCCATCTGCGAAAAGGCAATGAGCCGCGAACCGGCGAATCGACAATCGAGCATGAGAGACATCGCAAGCCAGCTCGAGGCATACCGGGTGAACCGCCCCGTCGAAGACTATTCGAGCAGTCCGATTTACCTCCTGAGGCTTGCTCTGCAGCGCAACCGAACGCTCGCCGCGACGGTCGCGGTCGCTCTGCTCGTCGTCGCCGGCGTTGGCGTCGCATTGATCCGGTCCCTCGGGCGCGAGGTTGCGGCCCAAACCGAGCTCATCGATACCTTTCGCGTGCCTCGCCTCCTCGCGGAGGCGGAGCAACTCTACCCCTTGACCCCAGACACGGTGCCGCGCATGGAGGAGTGGTTGACTCGCTGTGAGGAACCGCTGTCCCATTTGTCCGAGTACGAATCCGACTCGGCGGACGCGCCCACCCAAGGCAACTCAGACACCGGCAACCGAGACCGAATCCTTGCGGAGCTTCGTGAACTGCAGAAGCTCAAGAAGGAAGTTCAAGATCGCGCCGAACGTGCACGCCAGCTTCCAAGCGTCACGATTGAAGAGGTCCGGGATCGCTGGGAGGATGCGATGGAAGACATTCAGCTCATCCCCCACTACCAAGGGATCGTGCTCACTCCCCAGCTCGGTTTGATCCCGTTGGAACCCAACCCGGAAACGGACCTGTGGGAGTTCTGGCATGTCAACAGCGGTGCGAAGCCCGACCGGAACGGCGGATCTGGACGCTACTTGCTCTCTGAAGAGAGCGGCATCGTGCTCGTCCTGCTTCCCGTTCCCGATCCATCTCGCAAGCTCCCCACGGGCGCCGAGCCTCCCACGGAAACTTTCTTCGTCTCCAAGTTTGAGTCAACCCAAGGGCAGTGGAGTCGGACCATGGGGTTCAACTCCTCTTTCTACATCGCCGGGCACGATTTGAGAGTCGGCGAACGCATCCACCTGCTCCACCCGGTGGAGAACATCACCTGGAATGAAGCCTATCAATTCGCCGCACGCCTGGATCTCGAGTTACCGACGGCGCGCCAATGGGAGTACGCGGCCAGCGGAGGCACGGAGTCCGTATTCGTCTTCGGCCCCACGGAGGCCTCGATCCCCAACACCGAGAACATCAAGGACCGGTCCTTCCAGCAGGCCTCCGCGGCGGCCGTGAGGGATCGCACTCCGACGCCCTTCGACGACGGATTCACCGGACACGCTCCGGTCGGAACCTTTCAGCCAAATCCCTACGGACTTTTCGACGTCCTGGGGAACGTCTCCGAGTGGTGCACAGACAAGACCATCCACTCACCTGAGACAGTGGGCGGAGTGGAGCGCGAGCGCCATCGATTCGCCATGCGTGGAGGGAACTACACATTCAACGCGGATCGCTGCACTCTCAACTACACGGATCATCGCCAGCCCAAGGACTCTTTTGCGACGGTCGGGGTGAGGCTCGTCCGGCGAATCCGTCCCTGAGTCGTTCCCCAAGCGATCTATACCTCGTCGTTGTTGTCGTCGTCGTCATCCTGATCCTCCCGGATGCCGCGGCGCACCGGAAGCTCCGGCGTGTGGGGAGGCACAGGCGGAGCCGACTCACTTGCCAAGAACACCGTGACGGACAAGGTGGGTGAGTTCTCGCTGCCGGCCGCCGGGCGCTGCCGAATCACGCGCCCTTCGGCGGGACCAACGATGCAAAGCACCGTGCCCGGCAGACAGGCCTGCACGTCGCCGAGCTTGAGCCCGACGAGATCAGGGACCTGCCTCGGGATGCCCAGCGATCGCTCTAGCCGAGCAACTCGTTCCGTGAAATCGTCTGGCATCGCTGCATCTGAGGCACATTGGTGCTCGCGGGTCTGGTTGAGCTTCATCTGGGCCGTCCTTTCGAAACTGTGTCTTGCCTGAAGGGGATGGAAGCAATCGCAAAGCGATGTCGACAGCGGCGCAGTGGACTCGAATCAGATTGCGCCCGTTGGAGGAGAACTGATTCACTGTCGCGATATTACAGAAAACCTCAAACCCGCATCGCGTCAATCCCGCGCCGAACCGGCCATCGGCGGTAGGGACGATCGGTCTGAGAAAGAAAATCGATTTGACCGTAATGAATCGGCCTCGAGCCGCTTCTTGATTCGTGTGCAGGGTGGAAACGACCGGCGCTGCCGACGATCTCACCTTGAGCCGCGTGCACGACCAAATCGTTTTTCGGATCTCGACGCCTGACCGAAGGATCGAAGCTCATGACAGACACCATCATTCTCGCTGCACCAGGTCCCGCTCGGGCCAAAGCCCATCTCGCACGGGAAGAACGACAGCTTCGCCTCCTCGGCGGCCGCATCCTGACCAACCTGTCCCACGGAACAGTCGCGACGATCGCACGGGAACGCATCGCCGAGCTCCGGAGTCAGGGTTTCCACGTCGCCCACTACGAGAACACGGATCGAGTCGAGATCTCCGGCCGTTCCATCGACATCGACGATCCAACGAAAGGGCTCACGAAGGAAGAACGGGTGCCGTCACGACTCGCCGCGCGATGGCCGTTGCACGTGGTCCAACTACTGGCGCCGCCATTCCCCGAGTGGCGCGAGGCAGTGACGGAAGTCGGCGAGATCGTCGGCCGAGCTGGCACCTACGGCCTCTACGTCCGCGCGTACCCCGAGGCTGTTGACCGACTGTCGAAGCTTCCCTTCGTCTCCATGGTGAGCCCGCTGCAGCCGGCCTGGAAACTCGATCCTCGACTGGTCGGAGCCAATGGAGTCGAGGGAATGATCGCCGTCACGGTCCTGTCAAGCGATGCCGCGGAAAAGGTGCAGAAGCGAATCGCCGATCTCGGGGGAAAGCTGATCCGCAGCGAAGAGGAAGGAGGAACCGACCGGGTCCGCCTCGTCACGGAGATCGATCGGGGAACAGCGCTCCAGCTTGCGGCACTGCCCGAGACGAAATCCGTGAGCTGGCTGGCCCCGGCCACGGTCGATGGCGAACGCGAGGTTCAAATCCTGGCCGAGAACCTGGACGACACGCCGGCGCCAAACACCGGTCCGGTGACGGGATACCAGGGCTTTCTCTCCGGGCTGAACGCGGACGGGTCCGGCGTGACCGTGGCCATTGCCGACTCCGGAATCGATCAAGGTGCAAACAACAACACAACAGGCCATCTTGATCTGCGGGGGCGCCAGGCGGCTTACATCGATTACACCGGCGTTGGGTCGGACCAAAGTGGACACGGCACTCATGTGGCCGGCATCGCGGCGGGAGACGCCTCCACAGGCACCACCGAGGGCGCCTCACCGAACAACTTCCTCTGGGGTCAAGGCGTTGCTCCCGGCGCGCAATTCGTCGGACAGGCAATGCAATCCGCAACAGATCCGACGGGGAGTGGCCTCTCCGTCCCGGCAATCTCCACCTTGTGCCGAGACTCGGTGAACAACGGAGCGACCGTCCAGAACGACTCATGGTCGACCTCGCCATCCCCCAATACCTACACTCAATGGGAGTCGGACTTCGATGCAAGGGTCCGGGACGCAGACTCGGCGACCACCGCCATGGAGGCCCTGACCGTGGTGTTCGCCGCCAGAAATGATGGCGGCCTGGCACAGACCATCGGCGACCCCTCCAGCGCCAAAAACGTCATCACCGTCGGGAATGGCCTGACCCGACGAGCCGGAGTGTTGTTCCCGGATGACGACATTCGCGGAGTCAACGGTCGCAGCAGCCGAGGACCGGCCTCTGGTGGTCGCATCAAGCCAGACATCCTGGCTCCAGGCACAGATGTTTCTGCCACCATGTCGGCCGCTTCCAACGACACGGCCATTGCGGGAACCGCAACCTACACCTACAAGACGGGAACGTCGATGGCCGCGCCCCACGTCACCGGCGCGTGCGCGGTGCTGACAGAATGGTGGCGCAACCGAACGGGCGGCAAGACGCCGAGCCCCGCCATGCTCAAAGCATTGCTGATCAACGGCGCGGAGGACATGGCAGGCGGGTCCAACTGGCGCGCCATGCAGCTGAACCTAATCAACCCGGCCACCAACACCTATCAGGTGACGGGGATGGGATTTGTCCCCACATCGGTGAGCGTCGCCAACGTGCTTCTGAACCAGGTTGGCAGCACCGCGGCCATGCCCAACCAGAGCTGGAACTTCAATGCGGGCACTCTGACGGCGAGGATCGCGCTCGTCAACCAGCCCTTCCAGGTGAGATTCCATTGCCTTGACGTGCCCCTGACCAATCTCCCCAACAACGACCAGGGATGGGGTCGAGTTTCCCTCGAGAACATCGTCTACCAAACCCCCCAGGGTCAGAACGAACCCCAGAAGAGCGACCGCGGCCCGCGGCTGTTCCTCGACCAGCGCCACGCGTTCACCGCCAACGGGCAGGTCCACACCTGGCGTATCCAACCCGCCAACCTCAATGAGCCCATGCGCGCCACTCTCGTGTGGACGGACGCACCCGGTTCGGCCAACGACAACACTCCGCTGGTGAACAACCTCGATCTCGAACTGTCCCAGACCAATGGAGCGTCGACGACGACCTGGCGAGGAAACCCAAACAACTTCAGCAATGGATTCAGTACTCCCGGTGGCTCCGCCGGCACGGTTGACAATGTAGAGTGTGTGTTCTTGCAAAGTGCAAACGGCGTGTACACGTTGACCGTGCGCGCCACGACTCTGACCGCCGACGCGCGCTCGGCCACAGCCACAACTCCCTGGCAGGACTATGCCCTGGTTCTGGAGAACGCGATCTTCGCCACGGCGAACCCGGTCTCGGTCAGCCTGACCATTGATCGATCGACGAGCATGGTGACGTCTGGCTACGTGGCGACTACCCAGACGGCCTCCAAGCAGTTCATCGATTCGATGAAGGCCGATGACCACGTGGGAGTCGTCAGCTTCGGCAACGACGCAAAGCACGAATACGCGGCCAGCAACAAGGTGGTCAAGATCAACGGCAACACGGAAAAGGACGCCGCCAAAGCGGCCATCGACAACATCCAATTCTCTGGCTGCACGTACATGGGGCAGGGACTCCAGTTCGCCGAGTCGGAGCTTGCCGGTGCCGTCGGGAACCGAGCGGTCGTCCTGCTGAGCGACGGCAAGGACAACAAGGGATGCGACTCCAGCAATGCGTCCAAGCCTTGGGCCGTCGATGTAGCAGCCGCGTTGTCCAGTTCCATCGAGGTCTACACCTGTGCCATGGGCCCGCTCTCCGACCAGAGTACCCTCGAGAACATCGCTGATCTTACGGGTGGTCTGTACTACTACATGCCCACCATCGACGACCTGACCGAGATCTACAACTTCATCCGCGGCAACGTCACGTCGACCGGGGTCATCGTGAACACGACCAGCACGGCCTCATCGAGCCGGGTCGCGGCGACCGTCGAATGCGGCGCTGATCAGGTGATGTTCGCCTGCCATTGGCACAATTCCAACTTACGGTTCGTGAGCCGGGAACCTCGGGATGACCGGGAAATCCAGGTCACGTTACGAACACCAACCGGCAAGACCGTCTCGACGACCTCTTCATGGCTGAGTCACCAGGAGGGTGACGGGTACGTGATCTTCACGATCGAGGAACCGGCCGCGGGCCGATGGTTCGTCGAGGTGAAGACCGCAAACGACGTGCACACCCGCTACACCGTCGGCGGCTGGGTCCGCTCCGACCTCGACCTGGTTTGGGATCTGCCACGGGTCGTGCGGTCGTCGAAACTCCAAGCCAGGGTAGGCTTCGGTGGCGACGATGATCGGCTGAGCGTCCGTTACTCCGCTTCACTGACGGCTCCCCGCACGGGAATCGCCGATCTGGTGGGAAGCCTTCGAGATCGGCTCGATTTGATTCAGCCGGACTCGAATCTCCTGCAGAACGGCATCGACCCGGACCTCGCCCGACTCGTCGCGTTCGACAGGGATCAAACGGGAGCCGGCAAGCGTTCCGTCTTCGACCCCATCAAGAAGCGACTCCAGGTACGGGCGATTCGGGGCCCGCAACCCGCGAGTTCAACCTGTTCGCGGGACCTGTCATCGGTGCTCGCTCCTCCCGGCTTCTTGCCGCGCGACACGCCTCGCATTCCGAGCCCTCTCGCGAACCGACCTCCACTTCCGCTCGGCGCTCCACTCACCCACAAAATCGAAGTTCCACTCCGCACGCCAGGTAGCTACACCCTGCGGGTCACCGCCGAGGCCATCGATCTTCGGACCAGGTGCCGCTACGAGCGAGTTTCCGCGCGGAGTTTCGTCGTGAGGAACGACCGATGACTGGTTAGGCACTGTCAGCGACGGACATGCAGCTCCTCCTCACCGACCTCCCGTCAGTTCTTTCTGTCGGCTTGATGGACCGCCGCACCCGTGACTGCTTTCGACCAGAACGGGGAGTGGAGGGCACGTCCGGTTCGCTGCTTCCAGGACTCACAAAATTCTGAGTTTGCGTGCCCCTGGATGATGGCGCGTAGGTCGCACACGATCCCCACCCATGTTCCAGCCCACCCACTGACTTCGAATTCAGCCGTCGCCGGAAGAAACCCCAGGGACTGCCACACCGACAGGTCCACGGGGTGAACCTGGCCATAGATGTACTCTGCCCCCTGTCGTTCACTCCACGCAATCAAGAGTGCCCAGAGGTCTCGGAGCAAGTGAATTCTGTGACCGAAGGGGAGGCTGAGGTGAATGCCGATATCGGCAATCGTCGTCACCTGGGCCAGGTGCTCGTGCTCGCTGTTGAAGTTATCGAAGGGACTGATCGAGTAGGGGTACCGGACACGAATGTCCCCCTCCAGTTCGTCACTTCCCCCTCGATAAGCCAACAAGTAGTCGTACGACTCTGGCTCGTTGTACTCGAGCCGATACGTCTGCTCCGATTGAAGACCATACCTTGGGTCAGTGAGCGAGGCCGTCAGACCGAACTCATAGGCACGAAGCTTTTCGACCGCTGAACTTGCTTCACGGATCAGCGAAGACCGGATCGATGATCCCACTTACGACCCGACTCCTCTCCGCCATGCGGCGATTCGGCTCTGAAGGCTCCGTTGAAATTGCTCTGCATCTTCAACGTACCGAAGGTTCCAAACGACTGACCAACCCATGTCAGGCAGGCGCACCCCACGTCGAAGGAGCCGGACTTCCCCGAAGATCGTGCGAGCGACCGTCGCCGGCTTGTCGGACTCGTCGATTCGCTGGCGAGGATCGAAGACGCTCTTGAAGTGCTCCTCTTCTCGATGGAACGACTCACTGTCCAGGGCGTTTCGGAGGATGTCGACCAGCTCCTGTTTGGTGATGGGACCTTGGGCATCGAACACGTCTGGCTGGCGCATCCCAAACAGCATGTTTGCCGAGAGGTTCACGTCGGTGACGTCCAGGCTTGAGTTCATCTGGTAGCAGGGCGATTCCATGGTCATGACTGCGAATTCGTTGTGTCGCACCTGAGCCAAGTCGTGCTGGACAAGCTGAGCAGCGTATTCCGTGCGCCTCAGCCCCACGGCTTGGGATCGGGCCCCCAAGTCGGCAAACGTCGACTCGGGAAGCGTCAGGTTGAGCTGCCGCGTTCGTTTTTTGCTCGCATCGGTCAAGGCTGAAGAACTCCCGCACGATCCCATGCCATGCCATCGGCGCTGCACGGGAAACCAGATCATCCTCTAGGGAAATCCTAGAGGAAACGACTCACCCCGGCAAGGCAACGGCTCTCACCGACGACTCCGATTGACGGAAAGTTACAGATAAATCGCCGTCCACTCACCGGCCCAAGGGATCTTGCACAGGAAAACATCGAAGAATCTTGAACCTAATCGACCGAATTCATCGAACAATCCTACTGACATAGCCGTAGTATCCTCATTCATTCGTAGGCATGTTCGTCACCATTCCTAGACTAGACTCAACAGGCCGACTGAGCGGTTAGCGAACATGAGTTCCGAACCCTAGATCGGGACCTGGCCAGTCCCGGAGAGAGAAGGAGCGAAAGTGATGTCAGCATCGCGCAAGAAGTGGGCTGCGCCGGTCGTGTTCGCCAGCGTTGTGGCGGTCGCAGGCGCCGCTGCGTTGTCGTCCGGCGAGAAAGTTCAGCCGGGCTCTGACCTCGTGAACCCGGGCACTGCCCTGGTCCAGCCGGGCACCGTCTCTTCGGTCCAGCCGGGCTCGACCCTGGTCCAACCGGGCACCGCCCCCTCGGTCCAGCCGGGCTCCACCCTGGTCCAACCGGGAACCGTCTCCTCGGTCCAGCCGGGCTCGACCCTGGTCCAACCGGGCACCGCCCCCTCGGTCCAGCCGGGCTCCACCCTGGTCCAACCGGGCACCGTCTCTTCGGTCCAGCCGGGCTCGACCCTGGTCCAGCCGGGCACCCATGAGGCCTAGAGATCCGCTGGTTTTCGCCCAAGCGCCTGGTCAGGACCAATTCCTGACCAGGCGCGCATTCGCCGCTCAGCCAAAGGACCCCCATGCGTCAGGAATCCCTCCCCAAAGCGCGGGACGACATCCAGTCGTCATCTCTGCCTCGTGGACTCGTGCTGCTCACGGACTCGCTCCGTGGGGTCGCCACACCGGTCACGGAGACCGCTTTTGCGGTCTGGCGTTTGGCCAACGGGAAGCGATCAACGGCACAGATTTGTCAGCAACTCGCAACGACTTACGACTGCTCCAACATCGAGCTGGCGAGCGATGTCGAGAGAACTCTTCGTCAACTTGGCTCAGCCGGACTCGTCGAGTGGGAAGGGGTCACTCGATGAACGGTTTCTCGGGTTACGGAATCTTTGCGTCACCCCTTCTTTCGGACCACGAGTGTCAGCAAGTCACGACCGAGATGATCAGCAAAGCACGCTCTCGCGCCCAAGTGAACTCCGCGGAACGCCCGCAAGACTATGAGGATCTCAGCAGCCGAAGCACCAGCCTGGTGTCTGTCAGCAATGATCTGCTTCAGTACTCGACATCTGCCCTGGAGAGCAAGCGTGGCTGTCTCGAGGAGTTTTTTGACCGAAAGCTCGGTCCCATTTCGGAGCTCTCGTTTTTGGAGTACGGCCCCGGGGATTTCTTCTGCAAGCACACCGACCGCGGTCCCGTTTCAGCAAGCACGGCGAATCGCAGCGTTTCCACGGTGATCTTCCTCGGCGACCACGAACAGACTCAAAGTCGTGAGGGTTCTTTCTCCGGGGGAGAGCTCCTTTTCCATGACCCCCTTCCTGGCTTGGAGGGATTCGCCCTCCCGGTTCGGGGGCAGCGCGGACTCCTCGTCGCCTTCGATTCGAACGTCCCGCACGAAGTGACAAAGGTGACTGCGGGGCGTCGCCAAACAATCGTCGCCTGGTTTCAGGCGCTTGATGGCTAAGGACAACCGAAAATGATCAAGTTGGAAGAGATTCTCGGAGTTGACCGCTTCATCGGCCCGGCTGTTCTGGGCCTCGGAAAGGACTGGCTGACAACGCTTCCTGGCCAGTTTGCCTTCTCCATCCTGACGAGCATCGCGGGCACCATCCTGTGGGTCTCGCTTGAGCCAACCGTTGGCCCACGCATTCGATCCATGCGGGAGTCCTGGCTTGGAAGGGTGAAGCCGCTGGGTTCTTTCCTCCCCATCTATGGATGCCTTGCGATTGCTGCGGTGGCAGTGTTTCTTCAGCCGAATCTCCGCAATCTCACGTTCGCGGCATCCGGGGTCTCGATCGCCGTCACCCTCTTGGCAGCCCGATCCCTCCTCAAGAGAGTCAATTCGAAGGACGAGAGCGAAAACTCCACTCAGCTGGCGTCGCCGGTGTTTCTGGCTGCATTCCTCCCTCTTTCGCTTTGCACCTATGGGATCTCGTGCCTCGTTGGCTTTCGAGCACTTTCGGGGGAGAAAGACGACGCTCTCACCGCACTCGCCACGGAAAGGGCAAATCGCAAGACCCCCATCGCGCTCATCCTCCCCATTCAGGACCACAAGACCTTTCCTTCCAACTATGGAATCCGCCAGATCGGTGGACTCATGCGGCTCCTTGAATGCGGTGACGATGTGGCGGAGAACTTTGACTTCACCCCGATCGATCATCATGGAGAGTACGACTACCGCGTCGTCGACCGAATCCAGGCGCTGATGCTCAAAGGGTACAAGCACTTCGTGGTCACCGAGAGCCGGGTTTCGGCGCCTCTCTCCAGAGACTGGATGCAGCTGTATCAAGAAGTGCAGGACAAGGTCCCAGACCCCAATACCCACCCGATTCTCGTCTGCACCTCTGCGTCCTCTCCTAAGGTGCGAACGACCAAGGACAGCGTGTACCGTTTCTACATTCGCAGCCAGGAAGAAGCCCGGGTACTGGCGGGACACATCTCTGGTCAGCGGAATGCCTTGATCGTTGCCATTGACGATGCATCGCGGCCGGGCACTCAGGGAGACCGAGCTCCGGGTTATGGCACCGGGGCCGCCGAGCAGTTCCAGATCCACTGGGGAGGCCCCATCGTCGACACGATTTTTCTTACTCCCGACCTGGAGCCAGAGGAAGTCAACCTTCGACTCTCGCGGGCATTCTCGGACGCAAAGCGAAACAAGACCGAGATCCAAACTGTTTTTGTGGCTTCCTATGCAGCACCGCTGGTCAAGACGATTCGCGCGATTGACTCAGCGATGACCGAGGGAGCTCTCGATCGGTCGACCGAGATCTTGATCACGGCACCACTCGGCATTCAGGGCTCGCGAGATGCCCTCCAAGACACGCTTTCCCGGATGAACTGGGTTTCCTGTGCTCCCAAGATCACCGACGAGCTCCTGTCGGAGTCCACTCGCTACCACGATGATGTGGAGGTTGCATTCGTGTACTTCACGCTTGACCGACTGACGAAGGCGATTCAGAACATGAAGGATTCGCCGGGAAGAGGATTTCACCATCACTGGGTCAAAGCGGTTCCTCGCTACCTTTGCGTCACCGAAGACAGCCAGAACCCGGCAGACTCCTTGGTTGAGCTAGAGATCGTCAAGCCGACCTCGCCGGCACGGTTGTCGGACGCTCCCGGGGCGACCACCAAGATCGGCGAAGAAGCAGCACCCGATCTCTCGAAAGAAGGAGATCCTCGAACGATCCCTGATTTGAGCCTTCGTTCCGAGCTTCTCCCCCGTTCCTCTTCGATGAGAACTGCGATTCCTTCAGAAACCAAGGGAAGGCCTTGATCCCCGAAAGCCCCTCGCTTCTTGCGAGGGGCAAGTTCGGGGGCCCACAACCGGTGAAGCCGAACGGAGTTCTCTCGTTCGAGAAGCACATGCTCCTTAGAAAAGCACAGGCACCGCAGCGCAGGAAGGACGCGTTGTCTCCGAAACCGACACCTGGCCGACGAGCGGGGAAAACTCCAGAACGAAGCGGCGTTCGCTGCGTGGTTGGCGATGGAGGTGACCGGTTGCCGAAGCTGAAGCTGAAGCTGAAGCCGAAGCCGAAGCCGAAGCCGAACAGAACAGAACAGAACAGCTCTAGGGCACTGTCAGCGAAACTTGCCCCCCAGAGAGAACGTACTGCCGACTGGACGGCTCGAAGAACAGCCCCTGGTGAAACAGCAAGTCGTAGTCGAACCCAGGAGCGATCGGCGGCGCCGTGTAGGGAAACGTCGCGGTCCCTGACAGGGGGAGCGGCCCGAACAGGAAGTAGGAAACGGGAAGCGCCGGCAACAGGACCCCTTGCATCTCCAACAACAGCACGGGATTCAGGCCCGGCGACACCAACCAGAAGTAGAAGTCTCCTGGGTTCCCGGTGAAGGTCACGGAGACCGGGCCCCCCGGTCGCACCGGCACTTCGCCGATTTCCAGGCCACGGGCGAGAGCGACCGGTCGCACATTCACGCCACCCGTGGTGATGCGTCGCTCCAAACCGGGGGATCCTGCCGCACACGGGGAGATCTGCTGTCCGGCCGCCCCTCCGTTCACCATGGTGTCGACCAGAAACACGGTCGGATTGTCGGTCCCAAGAAACAAACCATCTCCCCCATCCGCGGCATCGAAGCAGGGCACGAAGTTGTTGCCGCCATCGCCACCGGTGATCAAGGAACCCGAAGCAAAGAGCGTCGATCCTGACGTCAGAAGGATGCCGTCGGCTCCATCTTCCGGTGGCAGAATGAGGATCGCATCGTTGCCGCGGCCGCCCCGAACCTCGCTGTCATAGAGATGAGCGGTCGAAGCGGTGAGCCGCAGTCCTTCGGCGACGTTTCCCACGTTGTTGCCCGAGCCTTCAATGGTGGTCCGCACAAATGTCACGGAAGCGCTGTTGGAGACGGAGGCTCCGCACGATGCTCCCGGCTGAAAGAAGTGCTCGGGCTTGTCGAGGGCGCAGTCCTGAACGAGCACGGCGCCCTGACAATCCGTCACGGTCAAAGTCGGAAAGAGCTCTCGACTTTGTGCGATCAGCCCCAAGAGCACGATTCTCTTCCCCGCCAAAAGGGAGGTGATTCGGATCGAGCCGACATGCACGACCGCGTTCACCTCGGCGACCAACGTCAAGGCTTTGTCGTTGATCCCCACGCTGCCATAGTTTCCCGCCCGGATCAGCAAGACGTCGTCGTCTTGCGCCGCGGCAAGGGCATCTCCGAGAGCAACGAAGTCGCTGCCAGCGCCAGCTTGCTCGTCGACAACGATCACCTGTCCCTGGGCCATCAACTTCGAAGCCGGAAGCACCCACAGCCCCAGCAAAGCCCCCATGATTCGCAGATCCATCGAGCTCTCCAGTTCGACGCCGTTCCCCCTGCTCCTAGGACGACCCCTGCTCCCAGAATGACATAGGCAAGTCGAAGCATGGGATGGACGGAGGTGGGTCGATTCTGGGACGTTTCCCCGGAGTTTCGTGCAGCGAATGATGACCTCTGGTTCGAGCGGCGCGGATTCCCAGCGCTCTTGAAGTTCCATCTCCCGAAAGAACTTTGTTCCCCCGCGGGGTCATTGTCATTCTTGCCCCGTCTCCTCGAAGACCTCCAGGGTCAGCTTGCCTGCGTCGTTCTCCGGGTCGAGCACGAGCTCGCAGCGGGCCATCCACGAATCGTCGTTCGCATCTCCCAGAGACCATTCGATGCGAAGCCGCCCCTTCTCCGCCGACCACTGGCTCCCCGCAAATTCTGCGAGGGCGTCTTTCCATTGGTCTTCACTCCATGGCTCATCGCCCGTGTCGGAAGCCTGGCCGGGAGTGATCTCCCAAGTCTGAGAGGCCTCATGGGGACCAATGTTGGCATCCACAATCCGTTCGCCATCCAGCCAGGGGATGGTCCGAGCGAGAGATTTCGCGAGAGACCGCAATTGCAGGTAGTAGGCCCGGTAACGAGGAAAGGCCCCTTGTTCCGGTTTCCAGTCGTATTCGAGCTTCGCCGCCAAAAGCTTGGCGGCGCCCGTTCCTTTCCACCGAGCGATGACTTGAAGAGCTCCGTCGATCCCCGAGGTGTAGCCACCGGCTGTCAGGATCGACCCCGCCTCTTCCACCCGGCGATCCACGCGGTAGCGAGGATTCGTGGAGTCGAGCAAACGAGCGACCGTGGTTGCCGTCGTCGTCACCTCCAACCCATCGAGCAACCCGGCCTGACTGAGCCAAGACAATCCATTGCAAACGGAGAGGATCAACTCCGTGTCCCGCGATCGCTCCTCAATCCATGCCGCGATCTCGCGATCAGCGTAGATCTTCCCGCCGGGAAGCACCAAGAGATCCATCGGAGGGCAGTCCGTCAGCGTGAACTCGGGAGTGACAATCAGGCCCTCGTCCGTCCGCAAGGCCTCCGTTGTCGTCCCGACCGTGTGGACCCGAACCCCACCGGCACCAAGCACTTCGAACGGGCCTGCGAAATCGATCACCTGAACCCCTGGAAACAACAAGATGGCCGCCGTCTTTCCTAGGCGCAGCTTCCTCTCAAAGAATGAGGCTGGACGGAGCGGAAGCCCGCACCGGGCGCAGGGCTCCTGCGTGGTCGCAGGGTCCTGGCCCTCGCAGTAGAGTTCGCAGCGGTAGTTCTCGCCGGACCAGGCGAAAACCGATGTCGTTCCGAGAATGAGGAAGAGGAGCACCGCTGATCGGACAAACATGGGTGGGTTTCCGGAGGAGCGAAACGACGACGTCTTCTAGGCGCAATCGAAACGATCTCCGAACCTCGAGATTGTTTCTGCCACGAAAACGTGGTTTCGCTGCAGGAAGGCCTCGACCTCGGGAGATCGCGGCCTTTCCCCCACCGAGAATCACGGCCGAGCTCCTGGAACCCGTGAGGCCGGGACCAGACTTGACACCGTCGGAAAAGCTCCGCATCGCGTCGGCTGCCTATCGGAACGTCACGGTCTCCTCGTTGGAGCTGATCGCCTGCCCCAGGGAATCGAAAGTGAAGGAGCGCAACTCGAGAGACTCGCCGGAAAGGAGCGGTTCGTTCACTCCCAACGAGAACAGCCGGTGTCCGTTGACATCGAGCAGACGGAGCTCGAGATTCTGGATCAATGGAACTCCGGAGAAACTCAAGATCCAGAGACCATATGGCGTCATCGGCTGTCCCCCGAGCGATCGAAACGACGCGACGTCCACGCCATCAAGAACATCGTGATCCGCGGCGAGCGTGAAAGGAGACTCACCGAAGACCTGGATCCGGCGGTTCCGAGTGTCGGCAACGTACACCTTTCCTGACGAGTCCACGGCAACTCCTCTCGGCCCGTTGAACTGTTCCGCGCCGCTGCCAAGAGTTCCCCACTCAAGAAGAAACGTGCCGTCCGCATCGAATTTTTGGATTCTGCTCTCGATTCCGTCCGCGACGTACACGTTCCCGGAATCGTCCACCGACAAGCCGACGGGGAAACTGAACTGCCCCGCCCCGTTGCCGAACGATCCCCACTTGGCCAGGAAGCCGCCGTCACTGTCGAAGCTTTGAATCCGATGGTTCAACGTGTCGGCGACGTAAACGATTCCGGATGCGGTCGCGAGAACTCCGAGCGGCCGGAACAGTTCACCGTCCCCGATGCCGGGCGTGCCCAACTTCCCAAGGAAGTTCCCGTTGCAATCAAACTTCTGGATGCGAGAGTTCCCAGTGTCGGCGACGTAGACATTGCCTGACTCGTCGACGGACACTCCTTCCGGCCCAATGAACTCTCCATCTCCGCTACCAAAGCTGCCCCACGCGACCAAGAACCTGCCGTCCCCCGTGAACTTCTGGATCCGGTCATTCTGGGTATCGGCGACGTACACGTTCCCGGAAACATCCACGGACAGTCCTTGGGCACCCGAGAACTCACCAGCGAAGTCGCCCGCAACACCCCACATCGTCTGGAATCTTCCGTACGGATCGAACTTCTTGATCCGCTCTCTGTCGAGAACGAGCACGTTCCCCGAAAGATCGATCGCCACCGCCTTGGGTTCGCGAAGCCATCCACCCGTGCTGCCAAGAGCACCCCACTGGTCAAGAACGACCCCGTTGCGATCGATCTTCTGAACTCGATGGTTCTCCGCATCGGCCACGTACATGGTTCCGAGGCTGTCGACCGCCACTTGCTTCGGAAGAAAGAACTCTCCCGCGCGGGTTCCCAGAGAGCCGTACTCCCTCAGGAAAACCCCGTTGCGGTCGAACTTCTGAATCCTGTGGTTCGAAGTATCGGCGACGTAGACATTCCCCGAATCGTTCACGTGCATCCCCTCCGGAGAAAAGAACTGCCCGCTGCCACTGCCCCGGGTGCCCCACTTCGTCAAGAAAGCGCCGCTGCTGTCGAACTTCTGGATGCGGTCGTTGCCCGTGTCGGCCACGTAAACATTGCCAAGCGAGTCGACCGAGATCCCCTTCGGTGTCTGAAACTGCCCGTCGCCATTTCCTGGCCCACCCCACTTCGCCAAGAACAAGCCGCTGTGATCGAATTTCTGAATGCGCTGGTTGCCCGTGTCGGCGACATAGATATTCCCCGAAGAATCCACGCACATCCCCTCGGGATGGAGCAACTGACCGTCCCCGACGCCGATGCTTCCCCACTCGGTAAGAAATGTGCCGTTGCCGTCGAACTTCTGAACTCTGGAAAAGGCCAAAAAACCGGCATCCAGCGCATAGACGTTCCCGGACGCGTCCACCGACACCGCGGTCGGGTTGATGAACTGGCCGTTGCCGCCACCAGAAGTCCCCCACTTGGTGAGAAACGCGCCGTTCCCGTCAAACCTCTGAATGCGTTGGTTGCTTGTGTCGGCCACGTAAACGTTCCCGGCAGGATCTAGAGCGATTCCCGTGGGCCGGTTGAGTTCCCCGTCACTGCTCCTCACGAAGCCCCATTTCCTCAAGAACGTGCCATCGCCGTCAAACTTCTGGATCCCGTCGTTTTGGGTGTCGGCGACGTACACATTGCCGACGAGGTCCACAAAAACTCCGAAGGGCCCCTCGAACTCGCCGTCCCCCACGCCTCGGGAGCCCCACTCCCCGAGGAACCCGCCGTCGCTGTCGAATTTCTGGATCCGGTGATTGCCAGAGTCGGCGACGTACAAGTGTCCCGCCGCATCCACCGACACTCCATGAGGACTGTCGAACTCGCCGTCTCCGCCGCCAAACGCTCCCCATTCCGCCAGGACCGCCCCGCTGCTGTCGAACTTCTTGATCGCATGGGCAGACACGTCAGCAACATAGACGTTTCCAGAACTGTCCGTGGACACGCCCCACGGCTGACCAAACTCCCGAGAGTCGCCCCACTTTGTCAAGAACGCTCCATTACTGTCGAATCTCTGAATTCGATCGTTGTCGGTGTCTGCGACGTACACGTTTCCTGCCGCGTCGACCGACACTCCCCGTGGGGCTTTGAACTGCCCGTCGCCCGTCCCTTCGGTTCCCCACTGAAGCAGGAACGTCCCGTGACGGTCAAACTTCTGGATGCGGTGATTGAAGGTGTCGGCGACGTAGACGTTTCCGACGGGATCGACAAACACGCTATGAGGGATCCGGAACTGCCCGTCATTGCTCCCCTCGGATCCCCACTTGGCGAGGAACACTCCGTTGCGATTGAACTTCTGAATCCGGTCATTCTGGCCGTCGGCAACGTAAACATCGCCAGCGGCGTCCACGCCAACGGAGTAGGGGGAACTGAATCGCCCATTGCTCGCTGCCCGACCCCAGCTTGTCAGGAAGGAAGGCGGTTCGTTCCCCTCGGCAGTCGAGGCCGCGAGAACCAGAGCCAAGAAAGCGAGGCCCGAGTGTCGTCTGGTTCGAAACGTCATTTCTGTTTTCGCCCTTGCACAATGGGGACCATTGCCGGTTTCGCGGGATTGATCCATGGATCGCGAACGGACGAAGGTTAACCCTCATCCGCGATTTCGACCACTCGCGACCGCCCACACCGCGGTTGATCCGCAATCGCCTGTCGCTCATCGAAGACTCGATGAGCCCGGAGAACGCCCGTGACCATGATTCACACCGCGATCGCGACCGGACCCCGAGCGCTTTCCAACCGCCGCGCCCTGTTTGCGACGGTGCCACGGGAAATAGACCTTGCGGACAGCATCACACCCAATCAGGTCATGGAACGAATGTCGAATGGCGGGTTCGATTCCGGTGAGGCTCTTCTCTTCCCAAAGAACAGGCACTCGCGGTACTGAGGAATCTGGTTGATGCCTCATTCCTGATCGAGTCGCATTGCCCAGCTTGCAACACTGTCCAACCCATGGACGACGAGTCGCTAGTGAAGGACTCGTGCAGATGGAATCAACTTTCGTTCCATTGCAGGAGTCTCTTTTGACACGGATCACACCGTTGACTTCCGTCTGACCGTTCACGGAAAGTTTCAAGAACCACCATTTTCTGAGGGAAGAACGGCTCGGATGCTTCAATCACCGAGACCCGCCAAACAAACGCCGAAACTCTCGGACCGTCCAAGTTTTGTTTGACCATAGAAATCATTCCTGACCGCCAGGAAGATCGGGATTGCAAGAGAACACCTCCATCGAGATGCGGCAACAAGAACGGTTCCGACAGCTCAAACTTGAAAGGACGGTGACAATGAAACGGACTCTGAATCAGTACAACTCCCCTTGCCTTCCTTCGCGGACAAAGTCGGCGATCCTCTCTGGCCTGGCTTTCTTTGCTTTGGGAAGCGGAAGCGGCTTTGCGCAGATCAGCGTAGAGCCAATCCCAGTTTGCCAGGATGTTCCCAATGGTGATTTCCGCAACGGATTCAATCTTTGGACGCAACAGCCCTGCATCGGTGGATTCGGCGATCACAATGGCACCGCCTTCGTGACCATCGACGACCTGACTTCGATTGGTTGCGACCAGAATGTCGCCTGCCTGTATGTCGACACCGAAGCCACCTGGACCTGCGACAAGCCCAGCGGGAGTGCCAGCCAGTCTCAGATGTCGATCAGTACGACGACGGAGCTGACCGCCCCCTTTCTCAAGTTCAAAGTGGTCGGTGGATTCGAGTTTTTCCAATGCGCCATGTCGGACGTCAAGTGGAACGCGTTGGTGACCGTGACCGACGAAGACGGGAACGTCGCGAAATGCCCGATCCTGGAAGGTGACTGGGAAGGGTTCTCAGACTGCGACGTGTGGCTTCAGGCGCTGGGTGCGATTCCCTTGGAAACGGTGTGCTGCAACGTGGCAAAGAACGGGATTCAAGTCGGCGACACCGTGACCATCGAAGTCATCTGGAGCGCCTCGGTCATTGCCTGCAATGAGTGTGACACCGGGCTCTTCTTTGGAACCTTCTGCGTCGACGAATTCGAGTTCTGCAACGTCTGCCTGATGACCCCGTTCCCCATCGAGGTCCAGCCAGTCGTCCACCCCTCGCCGCGCGCACCGGCAGTCGTTCCGAGCGCGATCGACCCTGCAGGACTCATCAAGGACGTCGCAAACATCGTCGGCGCTCCGCTCTTCCCCAATCCTGATTCTGACGGCTGATGCACGAACGAGAGTAAGCCTCAAGAAGCTCGAGAGCCGCGCCGTTCCCGGCGCGGCTCTCTTTCCATGGTCAGGGGTTGCGTCGCTTCTGAGGAGGGCTCGATCTTTCACAGGCTCCCGTCGTGCACTTCCAAGGGCCGACGAGGTTCTCGGCGCGTGGTTCCGAATGTCTCACTCATCTTCGAAGAGCGAACCTGCGGCCCAGTCCGCAAAGTCATTCGCAATGCGTAGCCTTCCGCCGCTGACGGTCGCACGAGCCCCGTCCGCCAAGTTTTCCTGCCCGCCGCTCACGGTGGAGCCGTTGCCACTCGCGGTGTTTTCCGTCCCTCCCGTCACACAAGCAAAGGTCCCGCTTGCGATATTGAAAATTCCTCCAGCGACGGTCGAGTCCGACCCGGTGGCAGAGTTCCCGGTGCCACCAGTGACGGACGCGTAAGTGGCGGAGGCGATGTTCCCGCCGCCGCCGCTGACCGCAGCGAATGGCCCGGTCGCGTCGTTGCTCGCTCCGCCGCCGACCCAAGTCGCCTCCGAATTCCTGGCTTCGTTCAGCTTCCCACCGGACACGCTGGACGATTCACTGGACGCGGTGTTTTCGACGCCACCGGACACCGAAGAGTAGTAGGCACTGGCCGTGTTGCTCCGCCCCCCGGAGATCGAGGAATAGTATCCGCTTGCGATACCGCTCACCCCCCCGGAGACGCTCGCGCCCCGTGCAGAGGCAAGGTTCGACCATCCGCCGCTGACGCTGGTGTAGGAATCCGTGGCCCTGTTTGCGACGCCACCGCTCACCGAGGCGGCAAATGCCTGCGAGCGGTTTCTCCAGCCGCCCGTCACGGATGCGAAAGGCGCCGAGCTGGTGTTGTCAACCGCGTGAACGGTTCCCCCGAAACTGGAGAAGCTCGCGCCCCGCCCCACCACAACATTGTGAGAGCCAGTGCGCATGTCCCCAAAGGGATTGCCGGTCTCGTTGTACCCAACAATTAGATTCCCGAGCCCGTTGGTCGCCGTCAAAC
>JANQQL010000010.1 GCA_028289345.1 Planctomycetota bacterium
GGAGTCGCCGGCGCACCGAGGTGGACCGATAGGGCTCGAGCCAGTCGAACTCGCGCATTCTGCGACGGACCTTGCGCCGCTCCATCCACGACCAGGAACGCTGGAAACGGGTTTCGTTCGGCTTCTTCAGGACCAACTCGGCACACGCGCGAAGGTACTCCTTGGACGCTTCTAGGCCGAGGAAACCGCAGACCACCCGCAGTTCCCTCGATGGATCCTCGATCAACTTCTCCAGATACACATCCAGAACGTCCCAGCCGGCGTCTTTGGCCTTCTTCACTCCCCGACACAGGTGGAAGTAGCGGCGGATCGCTCGCTCTTTGTGTTCGGGAGTCATGCTGGCGATGTTGTCATAGGGATTGCGGATGACGTGGATCAGCTTCAAGGACGCCTCCCCTTGCGCCTGAAGGGTCCTTAGCACCTCCGGATTGGCGAACACCGCCTGGGACGTCGCTTGGCCACGCTTGGAACCGATCACGGAGAGCTTGTCCCACGTTCCTTGATGCTGTCCGGGAACCGCATGGGACACCTGGTAGGCCTCGCCCGTGTCCCGAATGCGCCAAGCCGGCCGACCCAACTTTGCCTGCCGCTGGGATCGCTCCACGATTGCTTGAAAGAGCTGATTCTGATTGGGGAAACAAAGATCGCCACTGTAGCGGTGGCCCTCCTGGACAAAGGGGTCCAGCTCGTGAGCGATCACCGCATGGGGATGGGCATCGAGGAGCGACCCGACCAAGCTGTGGCCGCTTCGGGCGTTGCCAATGAACAAGCAAATGGTTTCGACCGACTCGAACACGACTTTCCTCGAACAGAGCTAGTGCTTCGGCCTTGCCGAATTCCTCTCCCAAGGGCCCCGGTGGACGACGAGTCAGCTCGGCCTGTCCCCTCCTTCCTTGCCGGCCAGGGAAGCGACCCGAGTCCCTTCCCTGCCCCAAGGGAGTCCGGGTTGCAGAGAGTACTCCCCGCTCACGGAGATCCCAACAAACCCAAGATCGAAACCGGCCATGGGGTTCGCCCCCGGTCTTGGGAGACGACGACCTCTTGATACTCTGGGCGGGATGAGTGCCTTGAGGAATCGGTGGAGCCGACGGGCGTTGCTGGTCGGAGGGGGAGTTTTCCTCGGACTGACGATCGCGGAAGGGATCTGCCGTTGGGCAAAGGTCGACCGCTCTCGTCAACCGGAGAGTGTGTGGGGCATCGTGCTCCGTCCTCACAACGTCCACAGATTTCGCAAGACCGCCCAGCGCCAAGAGGGAGACCCCTACATCGAGCGCCACCCAACCCTCGGTTGGACGGTTCGCCGGGAGGGAGCTTCGCAGGACGGACTGTACTTCTCCGACGAACGAGGCCTTCGAGTTCCCGCACCAAAAGAATCGGAAACTCCGCGCTCGGCGACCACCGCCTCTTTTCGAATCGCCGCATTTGGAGATTCGTTCACCCATTGCGACGAAGTTCCCTACGCAGACAGTTGGCCGGCCCGGCTGCAAGAGATCCTCGGCAAACAGGTCGAGGTCATGAATGCAGGGGTTCCCGGCTACGGCACCGACCAGGCCTACCTGCGTTACTTGCATCGGGCCGACGACTTGGAGTCCGATCTGGTGATTTGCGGACTGGCGATCGCCGACATGAAACGCAACGTGAACATCATTCGAGCCTTGGTCGGGGAGTGGACTTCGTTCACCAAGCCCCGGTTCCTTCTTCGTGGAGAGACTCTGGAACTGGTCAACTCGCCGGCCGCGAATGCCGAGCAACTCATTGAACTCGTGGAGCGACGAGACCCTCTCCTCGAACTCGACTTCTGGTTCGACCCGTCGGACTGGCAACGGGAATGGCTGGCCCGCAGTGACTTGTTCCGGCTGGTGCGTAGCGTCCGCAGCGACCGACAAACACAGCGACGACTCTACACCGCGACCAGTGAGCCCACCTTGGTGACAGCCGCCATTGTCAAGGCATTTCACCGAGCCGCGACACAACGGAACGATCGGTTCCTTTGCTTGATCATTCCGGGCAGGCCCAGACTCAAGAACATCGCACCCCGGGACTGGCAGCCGCTGCAAGACCAGCTCATCGAAGCCGGGGTCCCCCTCCTTGACCCGACGGAAGAACTTCATTCGGTGAGAAAGTCGCCACAGCTGTTCGCCCCCAACGGTCACTTCCGGCGACAAGGCAATGAGATTCTCGCTCGGCTGGTCGCAGAGTGGATCGGCCCCGAGGCGGTGGCGCCCCCGACTCCTCGCTAGCTTCCATCCGCGGAGAAATCTCGAGACAAACTTCCTCGAGACGCGAACAGTCCCCGGCCAGGCGTTCTCTTTCGCCATCAATCGGGGATCCCTCGAGGGGATTTGCGAAACATGAGGGTTCACCATGCAACGGGATGACCAAGCAGGAGGGAGCGTTCGACCGTCCCCGGCTCCCGGAGTTGTCATTCGTCCGCTGGAGTCTGCCGAGGAGGCTGACTTGGCGAGGCTCATCTCGCAAGTCATGATCGAGTTTGGCATCGGAGGATGCGACGGCGCTGTCGAAGACTCCGAACTTCTCGCCATGTTTCAGACCTACTCGGCAGAACGCCACGCGTTCTTCGTCGCAACGCGGAACGGACAAGTCGTGGCGGGAGCGGGAATTGCCCCTCTTGCGGTGCCTCACGGCGAACGGGTCTGCGAACTTCGCAAGATGTACGCCTTGCCCGCGGCTCGCGGACTTGGGGTCGGCACCCTACTGCTGGAGCACTGTCTTGGGTTTGCTCGGACCGAGGGCTTCGAGTGGTGTTACTTGCAAACCTCGAGTGTCATGAAACAAGCGCGCCGGTTGTACCTCAAGACAGGGTTCCAGCCGATCCCAGCTCCCGCGGAGTTCCTGTGCAACTCCGCGTGCGATTCCTGGTACTCCCTGCGCCTCTCCCCCCGGCGCTGAAGGGCCTCCCTCGAACACTTCTGTTCTCGCGCGCGCAGATTTTCTCTTCACGAAAGCTCGGCGACTGTCGCGAAAGGCGGCAACCGTTTGGCCCGACCGCTGGCCGCGAGAGCGGAAACCTCGCGAAAGAGAACAGTGCGAGGTGTGGGGCTGGGTAGTTCGCCAACGATAGGAGCCCAAGTTTTGTTTCAAGCATTGCTTGCCATGATCGCCCTCAGCTTTCCCGCAGACTCCCAAGAAACCGAGGCGCAGACCTGGGGCCGTGACTTGACGTCGCTCTTCTATGAAGGTGAGGTCGAGGAGATCTGGGACCTGTTCTCGGACGTCATGCGCCAAGCAATTGGGAGTGTGGAACAACTGAAGACGTTCCAGCAACAAACCATGGAGCAATTCGGTCCGGAGTCGAATCTCGTCAGTGAAACGACGAACGGTCGACAAGGGCTTCGCGTCTACGAGCGAGTCGTGGAGTATGAGAATCTGGAAACGGAGGTCCAAGTCCAGTGGGCGTTCGATGCCAACGGCGTCATCCAGGCATTCGGCATCCGGCCCCTGCAGCGGGAGGCCCCCAGCCAACGTCTCGACTACCAGACCAAAGCCGACTTACGCCTGCCGTTCCGTGGAGAGTGGTTCGTGTTTTGGGGCGGCCGCTCAGTCCAACAGAATTACCATGCGGCGACCCCCGACCAGCGGTTTGCCTACGACCTGGTGATTCACCACGACGGCCGAAGCTACCGAGGCGAAGGCAAGAAGAACGAGGACTACCACTGTTTCGGCGTGGAACTCTTCGCCCCGGGGTCCGGAACCGTGGTAGCCGTCGAGAACTCTGTTCCTGACAACATTCCGGGAGAAATGAACCCACGCCAAGCCCTTGGCAACCATGTGGTGCTTGACCATGGAAACCACGAGTACTCGTTCCTCGCTCACTTCCAACAAGGAACGATCGTCGTCGGAGTCGGCGATGTCTTGGAGTCAGGCGCACTCCTCGGACGCTGCGGCAACAGCGGGAACTCCAGCGAGCCTCACCTCCACTATCACCTCCAAGACACCCCTCGATTCAACCGCGGTGAAGGCCTTCCCGCCCAGTTCCAGGGTTACCTCGCGAACGGCCAACTCCAAGTGCGAGGCGAGCCGGTGCAAGGACAGACCGTACGTCCCACCGGAGAAAACTGACCACCATCGTCACCGCCAACGGATCAGAAAAACGATGGAAAGTACCACCGGAACCCAATCACTCACTGGCCGGCGCCTTCACCCATCGATCGAACCAGTCCACCATCTCTGCCAGGGTGTGCATGACCGATTCCCGTGCCCGATACCCGTGACTTTCTTCGGGAAGCATGACCAAGCGGGTGATTCCACCATGTCCCTTGATCGCGTGATACATGCGCTCGGATTGGATGGGGAACGTACCGCTGTTGTTGTCCTCCGTTCCATGGATCATGAGCATCGGTTCGTTGATCTTGTGGGCATGCATGAACGGGGAGAGGCGGAAGTACGTCTCGGGGGCTTCCCAGAACGTGCGTCGCTCGGCCTGGAAGCCGAACGGAGTGAGTGAGCGGTTGTAAGCCCCGCTACGCGCAACGCCGGCTCGGAACAGATCGCAGTGGGCCAGCAGGTTGGCCGTCATGAAGGCTCCGTAGGAATGCCCCCCGACGCCCACTCGCTCCCCATCCGCAACCCCGCGTCGCACTGCTTCCTGAATGGCGGCAGCGGCACTTGCCACGATCTGATCCAGAAAAGTGTCATTGACGGTTTCCGGGTCGTCTCCCACCACCGGCATGGTCGCCCCATCCAAGATGGCGTAGCCCTGGGTCAGCAAGAACAAGTGGGAACTGCCCCCGAACAGCGTGAACTTCCAAGGAGAGCCGCGCACCTGTCCCGCCATCGCCGGGTCGTTGAACTCACGCGGATAGGCCCAGACCAGCAACGGATGGACGTCCCCCTCCTGGTGATCTGGTGGGAGGTACAACGTCGCCGAAAGATCAACGCCATCTTCTCGAGGATAGGTGATCAGTTCCTTGTTGATGTCCAGGAGCTCGGGTGCCGGATGAGCAAAATCGGTGATGGCAGATCGCGAGGACTCGCCGTCCGTCCAGGGGACGTTTCGCACGTAGTAGTTGGGGGGCTGCGTTGGTGTCTCCCGCTTGGTCAAGACCGTCACCGACTCTCCCGGAGATGCTGCCAAGAAGTCGACGGACGACTCGTACTCTTCGCCCGCGTTTCGCCACAGCCGACGGGCTTCGAGACTGTCCAAGCTCAACAGATCGAGGAACGGCCGATCGCCCTCGGGGGACGCTCCGCGACCCTCCAAAAGCAAGTGGCCGTCCACCACTCGCAGCACCGTGTGTCCTCCGGGATTCGTGGTGGTCATCGGCGATCCCGGGTCGCCATAAGCGTCCTGCACCGAGTGGTCGAACACCAGTCGCCCCGGTTGGTCCGGCTGATCCACGTCGACCAACCAGCTTCGGGACCAACGCTCGTCACGATCGTATTCCTTGATCAACACCTGACTGGTCCCCGCAAGCCATCGGCCTTGACGGTAGCGATCTTCCAAGCGAAGCACTTCTCGAGGCTCGCCATTGAACGGGGACGACAGCAGCATGACCCGGTCCCGCTCCGAGGCCTCGGTGCGAGGATCTCCCCCGTCCAGTGCCTCCACCCAAACGATCTCTGCTGTGCCCTGGGTGGCGCGCCACTGGTGGTTGCGCGGACCGGTGATCACCCCTTGGATTGGAACCCGTTCCGCCAAAGGAAGCTGGGCAATCGTCGCCACGACGTTCCCTTCCAGGTCCCACACTTCCACACTCATCGGGAATCGATACCACGGGACGAGGAAGCTGAAAGGACGCTGGATTCTCTCCACCAGCAAGTAGCGACCGTCCGGAGATGGTTTCGCTTCGACGTACAAGCCGGCCGGTGCGATCTCACGGCGCTCTCCGGAAGCGGCGTCGACGAGCGCGATCTGACTGGTGAAATGGTGCTCGAAGAGCAGTTCGTCATGGGAATCCTGCAGTAGATCCTGGTAAGTGCGTACGGGAGCTGGCTTGCCCCCCAGGTTCTCCTGCACGATCGGTCCCGTTGGAATGGCGGATCGGGCCGGCGCCTCTCCGCGATCCTTCACGAGGAAAGTCGCGACAAAGCTTGATCCGCCCGGCATCCAGTGAGGACCCGGCCCCAACGGATTGGCCTGATAGTCGGTGATCACTGAGAAGTTGCCGCGGGTGGCATCGAACACACCCCATGCAACTCCCGCACTCTTTTCCGTGTTCCCCGTGGCATCGCGGGTCACCGAGTAGACCGCGCGCTGACCATCCGCCGACCACGAGGGGAATCCAAGCCCGGTCTCCGCGGGCACCGACACTTCGCCGATTTCGGAACCATCCGTTCCCTTGGCCCGCATCCCGATCAAGTAGCGCGGGCCAAAACGCCCATTGGTTGCCGGATTCACCCGCTGCCCCGCCAAGCGAAGCATCGGCTGCGCCATCGCGGAAATCGGTGGCAAGCTTTCCCGTTCCAAGAACAGGACCACGTTGCCGGCCGGGCTCACCGAGACCCATGGCAGCGGGGGAGCTTCGAGAATACGCACGATCTCTTCGGGTGGCTGGCGATACGGTTCTTGCGCTTTGGCCACAGGGACAAGAAGACAGCCGGCGACCCACGGAGCGATGCGACGGACTCGTTGCACGACAAGACCTCCTCGGAGTAACACGCGATCAGAACTCAGCCGGGAGCATTCCTGAAGGCCGGTAGAAAATGGCCTTCGCTCCTTCCCGGCTTCGTCGTTGGGGCGAATTCGTTAGGCTACGAAACCAAGACTTCGTCGAACATGGCTTCGTAGGTTGTCCCAGCATAACGTCCCCGCACCTCCTGGAAGTTGAGGAGCATCAGCGACAGATCATCCAGGGTCTGTTTGCGCGGAATCAACTCAGAATTGTGGTTGAGCAGTGCCGGACCAAAGTTCAGAAACTTGCTGAGAGCGGTCAGGGTGCCGGATCGTTCCACCAGCGAGTCCCCATATTCCAAATGATGCAAACGGGCAAATGGTGCACGGGCAAATGATGCACGGGGATCGGCAAGCGGGCCCCTCGCTCTGTCAATTCCTGCTCTCGCCCCTCGAGATTGGTTGAGTCATCGCGGGAACCGATTGACGTCGATCTCGAAAGGGCCGGAAGCCATCTCACCATTGCGAAGATGAACGTTCCCCGTGACCTCCTTCAAGCGCAAGGAGTTGACCATAGAGACCACCTGCTTGGTCCGGTGGCGCCGCTGCATGTGGATCCCCCTGGCATCCTCTTCGTTCAACGCCTGAGAGAACGCTTGCGGATCCGCAAGTTCATTCGGTTTGATCTTGAATCCGGCACAGGACAGCAATGGGACTTGCGCTGGACCGGACTTTCGTCGCCGCAAACTGCAAAACCACTTTCGTCTCGTTTCCCGACGCTGCCGCCGTCAGGCCCGCTCCCGCCGGCCCTCGCACTCCCGATCGAATCGGCGCAACGTCGCGGTCTGCTCCTCGGCGGCGTTCTCCATCCGCTTCAAGCTCTCCCGCAGCCTCTCGCCCCGAAACGGAATCGTCGGAGAGGAATCCAACAACATGCGAAGGTAGGCACTGCCACACCTTCCTTGGAAGACCACCGCAAACTTCGTCAGCCCCCTCCGGCGTCTCCCCCGGAGCACCGCACACCTCAGACGCCGAATCCGTGTCCTTCAGAGGGCTCTGTCCAGCACCCCCGGCTCTCGAGATGGTGTGTGTCGGTGACAGTGCTGGAAGCGACGCAACCACGGGGAAGTCGCGGCTCGGCCAGAGTCCTCACCGGAGAAAGACAAACCTCTGGCGACCAGCCAGGGCAGGCAAACGAACACCCAGATCCCATGCTGTGCGACCTGAACGGCCAGTGCGTCGGTGAATCGACTCGGGATCCAGAGTGTGAAGCCGACCGCGAGGCACGCTCCCCACGATGGGACCGTTGCCAGATTCGCTGCCCCGCGAGCGGAAGAGCCAAAGCTGACTTCCTCATCCGCGGTCTTGGCCAACGCATGTTTGGCGACAGCCATGAGCAAGAAGACCAACATGCAGTTGTCATAGACTTGATGGTAGGACCAGAGTCGACCCCACACGGCTGCCACCGCGAGGAGAACCTCCCAAGAAGCGTCGCGAAGTCGCCAAAGGACTCCGCCCCCCCCGAGAGTGACGATGGATGCGAGCAGCGGCATGGCCAAAGCTTCGGGAACTCCCAGGGTTGGGAGCACTCGCAGCAGACCATAACCCCGCTCGAGGAGTGGCTGCCATCCCCACCAAGACTGCCAAAGAAGAATCCAAGGAGGGGTCGACACCCACCACCAGGTGATGCATGAGAAAACGCTCATCCCCGCCAGCGCCATGCCCAAGGTCTTCCATTGGCCACGGACCGCGAAGACCACGAAGAACGGCGCGGCAATGGTCGGCTTCCAGGCCGCCATCGCGAGGAAAAGTCCGGCAAGCACCGGGTTGCCGCGACGGCAGAGCCGCGAAGCGGCGACGAGCAGGGCAACAACCAGCAGCGTGTTCTGACCCAACGCGAGTCCGGTTCCCACACAGCTGATCGCAAGGACCGCCGCCGCGCAGAATCGGGCTTCTCGTTGGCCGAAGACCTTCCCGACACCCCACGCCCAGCGAGCGACGGCACCCCAAGCCAGCAGACTCCAGAAAGCAAACCAGGCTTTGGCGGAGGGCCAGGGAGGGAACAGAAACCAACCGGCAACAGGAAACCCCCACGGTGGATCCCCCACCAATCCCGGACAACCCAACGCCGGATCCACCCGAACATCTCCGACCTGCTCCGACGGGGGAACGCGGCCCGGCTCCAATGTCGCCGCCATCACGTCGTACGGGTTTTGTCCCTGCAGCACGTATTGCTGGCCCACCCAACGAACTCGCAGGTCTCCTGCGTGTCCACGGGACAACAAGAGCCGACTCAATCCGATCCCGGTGCACAACAAACCAGAGAGGACGAGAAGCCAGATTCCCGCTTCAAACGCGAACCGCGTGGGGCGCATTCCCCCTCTCCTGCCGGGTCGCACGCTGGGGAGCCTGGCTTCGGGATCGGTCCTCCCCGAGGAGAGCCACCAAGAGTCTCAGCGGAAAACACGCCGAGACGACTGCGATCGCCAGGGTGAAGGGCATGGGATGGGAATCCCATTGGAGCACACGCCAAGTGCCGGCCATCCCGAGGGCCACCAAGAAGGCGAGGGGACCCACCAACAATCTCCAAGCCATCACGGAGTCCGCCGTCTTCGGAGTGGGCTGAAAGATGGCTTGACGTCCGATCAGGAAGGATCCAAGCACCGCCAGGTAATGCGTCCAGCAAGACGCCACCAAGGAGGCGCCCGCAAAGAACCACCCCGATCCTCGGCGCTGACCGAGGAGCCGGAATCCAGCTTGTCGAATCAAAGGCGCCGCGAGAAAGACGGGAAGGAGCTGCGGGGCGTAGCTCTCCAGCTGCCATGGATCGGCCACGAGGGAGACCATGAGCAAGAGAAGACCCAGACCAAACAGAACCGGCATCAGGTAGTTCGTGAAGCGGATGCCGTAGCAGATTCGCTGGCGAAAAGTGAGCCGTCCGTAGCTCCCGCTGCGGAGAGATTGCCATGCCGCATCGAAGACGCCACGCGCCCACTTCTTCTGCTGCTTGACGAACGCCGGCAGGTCGGCGGGGGTCAAGCCGGGTGCCAGTGGTTCGTTGACGTAGGCGGATTGCCAGCCAGCCGCATGGAGCCGAACCGACGTTTCCAGATCCTCTGCCAACCCTGGTTGATAGCCACCGATCTTCTCGAGAGCCTTGCGTCGCAGGACCGCGTTGGTCCCCATCAAGCTCACGGCTCCCCAGCAATCGGTGCCGGCGGCAAGTAGCTCGTAGTACTCTCGAGTGGTTTGATCCGAGGCTCGGGAGACCCAGTTCTGCTTGGCGTTGGCAAAGCTCACCATGGCTTGGACGAACCCGATTCGGGGATTCCGAAACTGCCCCAGTGTTTGGGTCAAGAAATCTCGGCGCGGAGCATGATCGACATCAAAGATCGCGATCAACTCACCGTGGGACCGTTGCAAGGCATGATTGACGTTCCCGGCCTTCCGATCCTGCGTCGTCCCACGAGCCAGATAGCGAACTTGCAAAGTCTGGGCGAGAGCACGAAGCTCGGGGCGATTGCCATCATCGAGCAGCCAGGTCTCATGGCGCTCGTCCATGGAACGCGCCGCGGCCAAGCAGCGCCGCACCATCGAAACCGGCTCGTCATAGGCGGTGACGAAGACGTCCACGGTCGTCGACGCATCGGGAGGAACGAACTCGCGACGGCGGTGGGACAAGAGAAACGCCCACGACGCGAGCAAGTGCAACAGTGGCAGAACCCAGAACAAGGCAGCAACGCCAACCACGACTTTGTTCAAGCCGGACGTCCGGGCCATGTCCCATCGACTCGAGACGAATCCGATGACAGCGCAGGTCCCCAAGGCCACGAAAACCGCCAGCAACGCCCTCGACCGCGCCGCAGGGCTGCGAAACGTGCCGGTCGTGATGGTCGGGGCTTGGACGCTGTTCGGGGAATTCAAAGCGGTGCCATCCTGGAGAAAGGACAGGAAGATCCGGGAAACTCCCTAGGTATCGGCACCAACTGGTCCTGCGGTGGAGCTGGGGTAATCGAGCGGAATCCGAACAAGTCAAAGTTGCCGCGATCCCATGCCCCCGCGAGCGCGGAGAACGGCCCCCACCACGGATTCGCCGACGGCCCGACTCCCGGGCGGAAACGAGAGATTCTCGATCGGCCGTCCGAGGCCTTCTTCCGCCGACCGCTAGAAGCCGTCGTCCAGGATCAGAAACGTCGCGGGACTGGTCAGACGCACGCCATTCGAAGTGGCGACGAAACACTGGAAGAAGAGCTGCAGGGAGTCCACGGCGAAGGGGGCCAAGTCGAAAGAAAACGGAACGTCGATCCGACCGCTGGCAGGAAACGTCCCGAAGTTGATCGGGCCCACGCGAGGAATCCGCAAGAACAACACTCCATGATTCAACAACAGGTAGTCGAGGTCGGCACTCAAGTAAACCAACGCCAGCTCACCAGGTTGTCCGGTTAGTGACAACGTTCCGTTCTCGAACTCGCGCAAAGGACCGGTGATGGAAAGACTGCGCGAGGGGCCGGCCAAAGCAGTGATCAAACCTCCCGCGGGCGTTGCCTGGGGCACTCCGGTCAGCCCGACACTCAAATCATCCAATATGCCTCCGGCACCGGCCACCGCCACGTGCTGTGCCAGGCGAACCTCGGTCGCCGCATCGCGCACCAGGATGCCCGTGCCGCCCGCAGCTTGCGCGGGGTCGAGCCCCCCATCTCCCCCGGCTCCGCCCGTGGTGGAACAACCGCCGAGGACGACACAACTGAATCGATCCACGTCAAGACCCGCCGATCCGGGATTGGGCCCGGACAAGGAGTACGCGTCACTCCCTCCTTTGCCGCCGACAATTTCCGAGTCGTAACAGGACACATAGGAGGCATCGACGAACAACCCGCAGCCGCCGGGCCCGGTCGCCGTTTGAGGCCCTCCGCCAAAGACGCCCGTGTCTTGCCCGACTCCTCCCTCGATGGTGCAACGCAGGAACGTCACCGACCAGCAGGTATCCACCGTGGCGCCAGGGCTCGCGGGGATCGCGAACTGCCCAAACGGCCCTTGCTGCCCGGGAGTCCCGCGCAACACGCAGTCCTCGACCAGCGCATGTCCCAAGTTGTCTTCGAAAACCAAAGTGTCCCCTGCGCCAGCCTCAGGGGCATCGAAGGTGACGTTGCGCAGGACAAAGTTCTTCGGACTGCTCAAATCCCTGACTTTCATCGAGGCGAGAAGCACCGTGCCCGAGGTGTCCCCCAAGATGGTGACGCCCTTGTCCACCACACAGATGGCTTGCGCCGCCGCGGAGTAGTCTCCGGGCCGTATCAGAATGACGTCCAAGTCTTGAGCCACGTCCACGGCCTGTTGCACGGTGAGGTGATCGCCATTCCCGGCGGCATCCACGACCAGGACTCCCGCCGCGGCTGGGTGGATGACGGAAAGACTGATGAATGCGGCCAGAAGCGAGAAATGAACGGCAGGTTTCATGGGGCGTTCCCGAGTGAGATCGATCGGAGGGACGACACCTCGATACTATCCACAATGACCACGCCCCGTGATGACAACTGTCCGGGTTTCAGATACGCTCCCCCGTCATGGCTGTGTCTCGTCTGCTGAAAGATCACTTCTTCCTGGTCGCCGGGATCACGCTACCGGTCGTCGTCGTCTCGTTCTTTCTGTTGGCACAGTACCTTCCCAGCCGATGGGTCGACCCACCGCGCCACGACCTGTTCTTCGTGTGTCAACAGTTCGAGCGAACTCGCTCCTCGGCATTGGTCCAGGTCGTCGACTCGAAACTGGAAGTTCAGTGGTCTCATTTCGAAGAGCCGGAGCAGCGCTCTCGGGACCGGCTGTTTCGCTACGACGCGGCCTCCGATTCAGTAGAAGAGGTTCCGCTCACGGCACCGAAATCCTTGTTGGACCAAGCACCGAGCGCCACCCAACTGCTGGACCCCTGGTCTTCCTTTCTCATCAGTTCCCATCGCACTGCTCCGGACGGCTACGAGTACGAATGGAGTCGCTACCGACACTCTGGGATTCTGGAGATCTTTGGTGGGACCCGCCGAAAATCCCCGGCGACGATCAGCAAGGGAGGACGCCGCATTCCCATTCCTCATCCCGGCCTCTCGTGGCAAGAACCCAGGTTCTTGGGATGGGTGATTGCCGAGTCTCGCGATGAGTGACTCCCAACAAGCACTGGAGCAGATTGCTCGCCTCGCGCGAGAACACGGCCTGACGACCAACCAAGTCCTCGCCGCACTGGATCCGGCACCTCGAGAGACGAAGAACTCTCATTCCCTCAGTCAAGTACTCAGCTACCTCGGTGGCATCTTCGTGTTTGCCGGACTTTGCGCGTTCGTCGCCACCCTGTGGGACGACCTCAATTCGGGAGCACGAGTGGTGGTGACCTTGGGACCGGGTCTGAGCGCCTGGATCCTTTCCCAGATCGCCGCGGAAAGGGAACGACATCGGCGGCTTGCGATTCCCTTATTCCTGATCGGTGCGACTTTGCAACCCATCGGCATCCTGGTGGCGCTTGCCGAATTCTCCGAAGGTTCCGATGAACGAATTGGGGGCATGATCACCACCGGCATCATGTCCCTGCAGTGCCTGCTGAGCTTTCCGAAGAAGCGGCGCACGGGCGCACTGTTTTGCGGCATCGGATTTGGAATCGGGTTTCTGGCACTCGCCCTGGACCTGATCGGTCTCGATGGAGAGCTGAATGCGTCGGTGGTCGGCCTTTCGACTCTTTGCCTGGCCCGCAGCGTGGCCAAGACCGTTCATCAGAGAATGGTCCCACTCATGGACCTGTTTGGCGCCTCTTCGTTGCTGATTGGTTGGTTCGAAATTGTCCAGAACAGCCCGCTCGAGGTTTCCTTCGTTGCGGTTTGCTGTGTGCTGGTTTACGCGAGCACCGTGTTCCGAACTCCCGCGCTCTTGACCGTCGGCACCGTCGGGCTGCTGTGCTACATCGGCTACTTCACCAGCGAACACTTCGCTGACTCCCTTGGATGGCCCGTCGCCTTGATCGGGCTGGGCATCGTCATGATGGGGCTCAGCACCTTGGCCGTCCGCATCCACAAGCGCTACATCCGTCGATCGAACGACTGAACGCCCCGCCCCCAGCTTCCACGGGGAGGAACCAAGACGGGAAACACTCCCCGAAGAGCCTCGAAGACGTCTTCGCGCCCCATCGGATCGGAGCGCTCCGAATCGGGATCTGCCAATTCTCCTCGGCCGAACCAGCCCCGGGAGAACTGCTCTCTGGTCGATCCGTGTTGCTCTGCCGGAGACCGGCGTCTACTCTGAACGAATCGAGAACTTGGGAGATCCTGGTTTCGAATGGTGTTTTTCCGCTGCCATCCTGGCTTCGCCGCGCCTCTCCTGCTGGTCTTGTTCGCGACCCGCAGCCTGGGGGTTGCCGCGCATCTCGCTTGGGAAGACCACTGCTACCACGGTGCAAGTGGCGTCCATCATCATCACCATTCGGAGGCACCGACGGACCCGGGTCTCCACGCGGACTCGCTCCCGTCTCATGGGTCGGCGCCCCATCGCGGGCACCATGACTCGGCCGTCGACGCGGTGCCCACCGAGACGGTCTCGTCGAAGCACCAGTGTCACGACTCCCCACAACCCCATCCGCACTCCGCCGCCGATCACTTCCAGGACCTTCTGGTTTCGCGCTGGAAAGAGATGCCCGCGCTCGAACCCGTGGTCCCGCCGGACAGCGAGACTCTGCAAGACCATCGGGAAGCCTCTCTCCGCGAACACGCTCCGGACTCCCTCACTCCCTCTCCTCGCGACTGTCAAGGTCCAGAGAAAGCCCGCGCGCCCCCTGCGGACTGAACACGTTTCTCGCGCTTCCTTGTTCCCGAGAAACCAGTTCGCGTGACTCATGAAGGCCGGCGGCGGATGACCCTCGTTGCTTCTGATTTCGTCACGACGTTCTTCATCGACCGCGGATCGTTCCGTCCGTGGACCGTGAGAACGGTCGTCACTCGGCCTCAGAATCACCTTTGACCGATTCTCGCCTCGGCCGTCACGAGGCATGTGGACTGCCAAGCGGATGAGGAATCCGGTCGGACCGGACGGGGTCTTTGCGTCCCTGTTTTCGTTGTCGCAATGGTGATGAGTCCAACGACTGTCCCGTTCGACGTCTCGGTTCGTGTTCCGTGTTCAGCACACGAGGTTCCCATGAATGCAAACCATCTCCGGTGCTTCCGAAGTATCGTTCCGCTGCTGGCACTCCTGCCTGCGCTGATGCACTGTGCAAGAGCCACCGCCGAAGGAGATCACGACGACCACAGTCACGCCGAAGAAGTTCCCGTTGCGGTGGTGACTCTCTGGGAACAGGGCTACGAACTATTCATCGAGTACCCCGTTCCCATCGCTGGCGAGAAAACTCGCTTCATCACCCACGTTTCAACGCTGGACACGGGACAACCCCGGCGAGACGGAGGGATCACGTTTCACTTGAATCCCGATTCGGGCTCCGCCCTCGATCACGAGGAACCCGAGATCGCAAGAGACGGCATCTACTTGCCCGAACTGGTGTTTCCCGAGCCCGGCAAGTGGGTGGTCTCCGTCGAGATCCCGGGTCCCGAAGGTTCGGTCACCATCGCCTTGCCCCCCACTCGCGTCTACGAGAACGAGCACGACGCCTTGCATGCGGAGACCCCTGACGAATTCGAGGGAGTCAGCTACCTGAAGGAGCAACAATGGCGGCTGGGAACCCTCACCGAGCTGGTCACCATGCAAACGCTCCAAGCCACCGTCCGAGTACCGGGAGTGGTGAAGGCAATGCCCGGTCGCAGCGCGATGGTGACTCCACCGGCCGCGGGCATTTTGGAGCCTCCCGAAGGACGCGGACTCCCCGAACTGGGTCAATCGGTCGAAGCCGGAGAGCTGGTCGCCCTGGTACGCCCGCCGTTCTCAGACTTCACGGTGCGGGTTCAAGAAGCACGCGCAGGCGTCACGCGCACCGAGTTGGCTCTCGAACGCGAACGGTTGGTTCTGAATCGCGTGAAGGAACTGTTCGAGCAACAGGCCCGGTCGGAACGGGAACTGGAGCAAGCGGAGTTTGCCGTGAAGCTTGCGGAGGCGGACGCCGAAGCCGCCCGCCAGAAACTGGGATCGCTGCAATCCGCCGGGGTTGCGTTCACCGAGTCCCTGCAGTTCGAGCTGCGTGCTCCCATCTCCGGACACTTTCACCACTTGGCCGCCACGTTCGGAGAGTTCGTGGATCCCGAGCACCCGATCGTCGAAATCCTCGACCCGTCTCTGGTGCTCGTGGAAGCGCGACCACGCATCGACCAGCTGCATGAAGTGACCGACCTTCGGCGGCCCTCGTTCGTTCACCTGCGCGGCTCTCAAGGAAAAGACGTCCCGTTGCTGGCGGAACGGGTGCGACTCCTCACGTCCGGAGACATCGTGGATTCCCGAACTCGAACGATCCCGCTTTTCTACGAGGTGGCCAACGACGAAGGGATTTTGCGCATCGGCCAGGTTCTGGACGTGCTGCTCCCGGCCGGAGAAGGGCATGTCATGGCCGTTCCGCACGATTCTCTGGTCGATGACGGGGGCGAGACCACCGTGTACGTTCAACTCGGTGGAGAGACCTTCGAGCGTCGGCCTGTGGTGGCCGGAATTCGCGACGGTGACCTGGTGCAGATCGTTTCCGGCTTGAGGGTGGGAGAACGCGTCGTTTCCCACGGTGCTTCCACGATTCGTCTCCAAGCGGCCGCCGGCTCGGTGCCGGCCCATCATCACCACTGAGGGCATGCCATGATGATGGATGGATTGATTCTCGGATCGCTGCGCAATCGAGCCGGGGTCTTGGTCACCGCCCTGATCCTGACCATTGTCGGTGTGCTGACCGTTGCGGAAATGCCGGTCGACGTGTTTCCCGACTTGACCGCTCCCGCGGTGACGGTGATCACCGAGGCCCACGGCATGGCGCCTACCGAATTGGAAAGTCAGGTGACCTACCTGGTGGAAACCGCGTTGAACGGGGCCCCGGGGGTTCGGCGGGTGCGTTCCTCCACCTCGGTCGGGATTTCCATCGTGTGGTGCGAGTTCGAATGGGAAACCGACCTTCTCACCGCCCGACAGGTCGTCAGCGAACGCCTCGCCGTGCTTGGCAGCGAGCTTCCACCCGAGGTTAGCAACCCGATCATCGCACCGCTGTCTTCCATCATGGGCGAGATCTTGTTCCTCGGGCTCACCTCGGACCGCCACGACTCCATCGAGTTGCGCGTCACCGCGGAGAGTCTCGTGCGAAGACGACTGCTGTCAGTTCCTGGAGTGTCCCAGGTGACACCGATCGGTGGCGAAGAAAAACAGTACCAGGTGCGGCTCGATCCGGAGCGTTTGCTGGAGTTTGACACCTCCGTCTTAGAGGTCTCCGAAGCGCTGGCCGGTTCGAACGAGAACGTCGCCGCCGGGTTCTCCATCGAACGCGGCCAAGAGCTTCTCGTTCACGGTCGTGGTCGACTCCGAGACGTGAATGACGTTGGCGCGACCGTGGTCCGGGCCATCGACGGAGTGCCGCTGCGAGTCGAAGACCTGGGAGAGGTCGTCATTGGCGGGGCTCCACGGCGCGGCGAGGGGTCCGTCAACGCGCAACCAGGGGTCGTCCTCGGAGTTCAGAAGCAGCCCGCGGCAAACACCCTGGCGTTGACTCGCGCCCTTGACGAGGTGCTCGACGAGGTCGAGGCGACCCTGCCCGAAGGCATGACTTTGCATCGCCATGTGTTTCGCCAGGCCGACTTCATCCAGGTCGCGGTTTCCAATGTGACCGAGGCGCTGAGGGACGGAGCCATCCTGGTGGTGGTACTCATGTTGCTGTTTCTCGGCAACGCTCGGGCCACGTTCATCACCTTGACGGCGATCCCCCTTTCCTTGGTGGTGGCGGTTCTGGTCTTGAAGGCCTTGGATGCCAGCATCAACACCATGACCCTCGGCGGAATGGCCATCGCCATCGGCGCGCTCGTCGACGACGCCGTCATCGACGTTGAGAATGTCGTGCGGCGGCTGTGTCAGAACGCGGCAAAGCCTCCAGACGAACGGCGCCGCGCCCTCTCTGTCGTGTTCGACGCGAGCGTCGAGATTCGCTCCTCGATCGTGTTCGCTACGCTCATCATCGTTCTGGTATTCCTGCCCTTGTTCTTTCTCACCGGGGTCGAAGGCCGACTCCTGCGCCCCCTCGGCCAGGCCTACGTCGTGGCGATCCTGGCCTCGCTGCTGGTCGCCATCACGGTCACCCCGGCTCTTTGCTATTGGCTGTTGCCCACGAGTCGTTCCGTGCTTCGCGCACGAGACCCCGCCTTCGTGCATTGGCTGAAGCAAAGATACGGCGAGCTGTTGCGGCCCTTGTTGAACCACCCGCTGCTGGTGAGTCTGCCCGCCGTTGTCTTGCTTCTCTTCGCCATCGGTGCCAGTCGCTTCTTGGGCCTCTCGTTCCTTCCCGAGTTCAACGAAGGCGCCCTGACCATCAACGCCGTCACCGTTCCAGGCACGTCTTTGGAGCAGTCCGGCGCCCTCGGTCATCTCACCGAAGAGATCGTGCTGGAGCACCCCGCGGTCAGCGCCGTCGCGCGAAGAACCGGACGAGCCGAAAAGGACGAGCACGCCCTCGGCGTCGAGTCCAGCGAACTCGAGGTGTCCCTCGATCTTGACGGATTCGACAAACAGCAACTGCTGGAAGAGCTGCGCGACAACCTGGCGTTGGTTCCCGGGGTGAACATGACGATTGGCCAACCCATCTCCCATCGCATTGATCACATGCTGTCGGGCACCCGCGCCTCGGTGGCGGTGAAGATCTTTGGCCCCGATCTCGAACAACTGCGTCGCCTGGCCAAGGACGTGGAGCAAGCCATGGGCGACGTGGAAGGAGTCGTCGATCTCGCCACCGAAGCCCAGGCCGCCATCCCTCTGCTCCTGGTGGATTTCGACCGGGACGCCATCGCTCGCAAAGGAGCCGTGATCCAAGAGGTTGCCCACACGGTGGAAGCGGCGTTTCGCGGTCATCCCGCCACTCGGATTCTCGAGGGTCGCTTCTCTTACGATGTCGTGATTCAACTGGCGGCGCACGATCCCTGGTCAAGTCACAACCTGGAAGACCTTCTCATCGACACCCCGGGCGGCCGGGTGCCGCTCTCCATGCTGGCGGACGTGCGTCGCGACCTGGGCCCGAATACCATCAGCCGCGAGGACGTCGAGCGCAAGATTGTCGTGAGCTGCAATGTCGCCGGTCGTGACGTGGGCTCCGTGGTCAACGACGTGCGCACACTGGTGGACCCATTGCTCGAGGCAGAACCTGGTTACCGAGTGGAGTATGGCGGCCAGTTCGAAAGCGCCATCGAAGCCCGTCGTCGTTTGATACTCCTCGGTGTGGGAGTCATTGCCGGGATTGCGTTCCTGTTGAACTTGGCATTCCGGTCCTCACGAGACGCACTCCTGATCATGGTGAACCTCCCATTGGCGCTCATCGGAGGCATTGGCGGAGTGTTCTTGCAGGATGGAGTTCTCTCCGTGGCTTCGCTGATTGGCTTCATCACCGTGTTTGGCATCGCCACGCGCAACGGAATCATGTTGGTTTCCCACATCCGGCATTTGCAACGCGAGGAAGGAGTCCGAGATTTTCGCGAAGCGGTGTTCCGCGGAGCCCAAGAGCGTCTGGCCCCCATCCTGATGACGGCACTCGCCACGGCCCTCGCGTTGATTCCCCTCGCTTTGGGGGGCGACGAACCGGGCAACGAGATCCAAACCCCGATGGCCTTGGTCATTCTCTGTGGCCTGATCACTTCCATGGCACTGAACATGCTGGTCGTGCCAGTTCTCGTGTTGTGCTTGGGACGTCCGGTTTCTTCGTCGACGGGAGAGATGGCATGACCCGTGTTCTCATCTGGCTCCTCTATGGATCGCTCGTTGCCGGATGTCGATCGCCCGGCTCGGAAGGTCATCCGCAATTCGTTTCGCCCCCCCCAGGGGATCCGCAATCCTCCCGCGCGGGCGCTCCGCCGGCCTTGTCTGAGGCGGAGGTCGTGCCATCCCTCTCTCTTGGTCAAGCCTTGGAGCGGGCCTGGACCCACGACGCCCGCTTGGACGCTCTGCAAGCCCAGATTCAGACCTGGGAAGCTCGATCTCGACAAGCGGGGCGTTGGCCGAATCCCAACCTGGTGATCGGAACCGAGGCGTTCCCACTCGAAGGAAGGACGTTCCACCGAGCTGAGTACCTCTTGGGATTGAATCAGCGGATCCCTCTGGGAGATCGGCGGCCGCTTGCCGCCAAGGAAGCCAGCTTGTCCGCCGCGCAAACCGAACAACGACTTCGCCAAGCATTGCGTGACCTTCGTCGGGAAGTGCAGGGAGCCTTCGCCACCGCGTTGTATGCCCAAGAAGCGACCCGCAAACAAGAGGAGCTCCTGGCGCTTGCGAAGCTAGAGTCAGAGATCGCTCGTGGTCGAGTGGCCGCAGGCGATCAGGTCCCCGCCGACGCCATGCCAGCAGAACTGGTGCTCTTGGAGGCGCAACGAGAGCTTCGGCAGGCGAACGCTCTCCGGGATCTCGCCATGGCTCGTCTCACCGCAACACTCAGTCAGCCGGGCTTGCGCATTGAACGCTTGGCGGGCGACTTGAACGAGTCCCTCGCACTCCCGCCCTTGCGAACGCTCGTCGACGAACTGGCCCGCCACCCCGGCTTGCAGGCCTCCCAACTGCAAACCGAGATCGCCGAAACTCGCATTGCTCTCGCCGAAGCACAGCGCATTCCTCAGGTGCAAGTCTCCTTGCTGTACCGTCGTCAAGAAGCCAGCGACACAGACGCCATCGACGCCGGGTTGCAGATTCCACTCCCTCTCTTCAACTCTGGGGCCGAGGCCATCGAAGCCGCACGCTCCGAACGTCGCGCCGCCATCGCCCAGTATGAGCGCGCCCGCAGAGAAACCGAATCGGGAGTTCGGTTGGCGCATCGCCGGTTGGAACAGGCCTTGGCCCATTGGAACTTCTTGGAATCCGAGATCGTGCCTCGGCTCGAGTCGTGGGAGCGCACCGCAGAAGCTCGTCATGCGGCCGGGGACCTCGCCCTTGCCGAACTGTTGCCGGTGCAGCGGTCTCGCGTGTCCCAGCAGCTCGGGGCGCTCGAAGCTCGGCGCGAAGTCTTCGTCGCTTGGGCCGAACTTTCCCCTTACCTGGCAGACAAATGAGGACTCGCAAGGGGGGGGTGAGCGAGATTCCGAGATTTCCGCGCAACTTTGCGCCGGGACGTCGACGTAGCCCCTCAAGCACTGATTTGGCCCAAGAGTTTTTCACCGGGAACTCCCGCGGATTGAAGAAACCCTGATCGAAAGCGGGGCGAATGGTCCGGTGAACAAGGCCTCGGATGACCGATCGAAAAATCTTGTCTCTGTCGAGGGCTCGAGGACGGAGATGGATGCGAAAAAAGCCATTGGGCATCCGGAGACGTTTTCAACAGCTACCCGTTGTTGGGTCGCGTCGGCGCCTCTCGCCGCGGCCATGGCTTCGCCAAGAGACCGAGGAATCGGAAAGTTCGAGCAGGAGAAAGAACGGTGTTCCAGAGGATGAGCCACAAGACCGACCGTGGGTCTCGAGATTGTCGACCATGGCGATCCACGCTTGCCGCCCTCGCGATCGCAGCAGCCTCGAGTCCTTGGACCACTGCCGCTTCCGGGATCCAACCTTGGGAATCTCCGTTGCCTTGGGGTGGGGGAACGGGCAGCCCCGGAAAGTTCGGGAAAATGTCGACCGCCCAATTGACCCAAGACCAAGTACTCGATGCAGTGCTCATGGATGGCGAGCAACCGGTGTTCCTGTACGGGCCGCCGATCTACCAGCTCTCGGTGAACCTGCCTCGAACGGCCGCCGCCCACGCCATCTTTCCAGCAGCGAGCCCCGACGCTCTCGACGCGATCGCGGTGGCAGGACTCGGCAATCTGGAGTTCTTTTGGCTCCCTCCCGGGAGCCCCGATTTCTCTCGCCAGGAGATCCTGGAAACCGGGTGGGACCAATGCGAATGGTTGGCCATCGGAGACGTGATCGGCAGTGACTCCGTCGACATCGTGGGCGTTCTGAGTGACAAGCGAACCATTCAGATTCTGCAGACGACCGGCAGCGTGCTTGGAACATTCACGGCAGAAGTTCCCTTCACCACCGAGGACGACGTGCTGGACTTGGCACTGCTGCAATACGACGGCGTCGGCGCGCTGGACATCGGAGTCATGACCGAAGACGGCCTCGATGTCTATGAATCCGACGGAAATCTGATCGATCACGTGCGAAACTTTCAAATCGGCGATGCGATTTCTGTCATTCACGAGGACTGGCACAGCAAAGATCGTTTTCCTTGGATCACCCGCACCTCTCCTCAACTTCTGCTGACGGTAGAAGAGAACGAAGGCGTCGCCTACGAAGGTCCTTGGAATCTAGGAAGCACGTGGGACATCGTCCGCATGGCCGCCGGGGACCTGGACCTAGACGGCGACGACGATTTGGTGCTGGCAAGGAGTGACGGCGTGGAGCTACTGCGCTTGTGGAATCTGCGCGACGGCCAAAACCCCGAGGGGAATTCGTTTCAGTCTCTGAGCACCGACATTCTCACGCTGACGTCCTCAGCGTCGATGCCCGGAAGCTATGACGCAACTCCGACGGTCGGAGACTTCGATGGAGACGGGGACAACGACGTGTTGGCCCCCGACGAAATCGACCAGGAGATCGAGTTTTTCGAAAGCACCACGATCAGCGCCGATGCTCAGAAAGTCAACGTGACTGCGATGAGCTTCGAATTCCATGACCCACCATCCACCCAAGCAACGCTGGAGATCAATCTCGATCCACCGACGACCATGCCGGCCGCCAATCGACTGGACGTGCTGGTGTGGCAGGAAGCCTCCCTGGGCACGGGAATGGGTAACGAGGCGGCCGGGCACCACACCTACTCGGTCTCGCCGTGGCCCGGAGAAGGAGACGTGCGCTTCACAGTCCCGGACCTGCAAGTCGGCTCCCCCATCGTCTATTACCTGGAATTCCGCCTAGTCTCGGAGGATGCCAGCGGAACGGTGTTGCAATCGTTTCCCACCCACTTGGGCGCCTTTTCCATCGACCCTCCGACGATCGCCAACCTCGAAGTCCTGCCGGGCGCCGGGCCCAAACTCACGGTCGTCCAGATCCACGAGACTCCGGGCGAAAGTCCCACCTTGGAGGGCGGGTTCGTTCCCCAGGCTGCGCACACGTTCTTCGAAACGGCCGATCAGCCGGACTACTGATTCTGAGAATTCATGCGGATTCGCCTGTCGACCGCGAAGAAGTCGGTGGCGTTCGAACGGTCCGAAATCCCACCCAACCCGCCATCGCGACGAGCACCCCGGCAAGCACGACCCACCACCCTCGGTTCTGCGCAAGGATTCGCGTGGACGCCGACGCGAAGATGGGTCGGTGGGCAAGCCCGTGGACTTGGAACAGAGAGTGGTAGAAACGGTCCGCTCGCCCGTTCGAATCGGCCATGGTTCGACGCGCTTCTCGAAGAGCCATCGCGGGCGAATCTCCCGATCGCCGCACTCTTTCGTGGAACGTCTTCATGAACTGAAGTGCTGCATGTCGTTCGACCCGGGCCGACGAAAGGACCACCGCTTGCGCTCCCGCGGCAAAGAACGCGCCGCCCAGATGAGCCACCCCCGCATCCCCCTGGCGCAGCGGGCCGCGCGCCGCACCACAAGCGGTCAGAATCACTAAGGGGGAGACTCTCCATCGTTCGACGTCTTCGCCCCAAACCAGTCCGTTGTTGCCGCTGAAGACCAATCCAGCCGGGCGCTCTCGCTGGTCCGTGTACACCCCATGAAGAAACAAATGGAGCACTTGCGAGGAACGCCGCGGAGTCTCGATCCACTCCCGAGTTGCGGTGGGTCCCGTCGCCCATTCGATCCGTTGTTGGTCGTAGTAGCGGGTCCACTGTTCCCGATCCGAATCAGACCATTCGAGGCGATTGGCTTCGGGAAAGCGATCCAGCACCTCGGGATGGGTTCGCGGAGCCGCCACGAGCCGGAGCTCCAGCGCATCTGCGGGAGCCAAGGCTGATTGTTCGGCCAAGTGCAGACCGAGGGGAATTGAAGGGAGGTATCCCAGCGCAAATCGCTCCCCCAACGTCTTGTCCGGCTGCTCCAGGTCCGGCAACGACTCGAACGAAACATCGCCCAGCAGATCCAGCCCCACCACAGAGAACGCCTGCCAACTCGACAGTCGGTCACCCACGACATCGGGAAGCAGGAGGGTCCGTAGCTTGCGCAATGCGCTTTCCCGGCGCTGGAAGAAGGTCGTTCGTTCTTCGTCAGGGACGGACCCCGGAGAACGAATCAGAAGGCTCAAAGCATCGATCCGTGCTTCTTCGAGAGCCATGGATCCAGGGAGAGAAACGTGCTCGAACGTCTCCGCGTCGACGAGAAACAGATGGGATTGCTGACGCGCTGGGAAGTAGACCAGGAGCCCTTGCTCCCCAGTCACCAGAGATTGCTGAACATGAGACACGCTTCCTACGGGAGCATCCCATCGTTGTGCCAAGGTGCCCAAGCTCTGGGCCACGAGCAGAAACTCGAAGCCGGCTCGAAGCCCAGGCTCTCCTTCCTGCTGTTCCCCGAGCAAAATGATCTCAGACAACACTTGTCGCCGCTTCGGCTCGTAGGAGAGAAAGCCCAAGCCACCGGGACGACGCGGCGCCTCCTTCCACTTCCCGACCAGTCCCTGGAAGGCTTCGCGAAGGCTCTGCAAAGCGGACGCCGCGTCACCGCTCCCGCCCGAACGCAGCCACGCGCTGCGCAGAGCGACCAAACGCGCCGCCGCGTCCGCGGACACTCTCTCTCGGTTGTTGCGGCCGAGTTCCTGCAGCAACGCCTCCGCCTGCTGCAGAGACTCACCCGCCAGCGCCCATGCCTGACGCTGCAACAGAACCTCCACCAGGAGGCTCTGAGCCGACAGCCGAACCATCGGCTTCAAAACCTCGATGGACAACGCCTCGCGAAGCGTCTGTTCGGCCCCGGGCTCTCGTTGCTGGTCGCGTCGTTCGAGCTCCCGCTGTCCCCGGGCCAACCGAACGAGAAGCTCACCGCGGATCGCCGGAACCGAATCGAACTGAGACGTCTGCAACCGCGAGGAAAGGTCCGACACCAACCTCCCATAGTCCTTTTGCGCGGCCTGCAAATCCGACCAGTTCAGCAACGACGCGAGCTGCAATCCCCTATCGCCGGAGTTCTCGGCCCGACGACGCTCTTCCTCCAAGAACGCCTTGGCTTGATCAGGAAGCCCGAGCTCAAGCAGTGCCTTGCCGCGCATTCCCAAGAGACTGGTTCTTCGACGCTCGTGATCCGGCAGGCCCTCTCGAAGCAACGACTCCGCTTCCTCGAGAAAGCGAAGTGCCTCCTCGTAGATTCCGTCATAGAGCGCGAGCTGCGCCAGCTCGATCTGAAACGCCGGGGCAAGCTGGGTGCTTGGGTACTCCTGGGTGGCCCGTTGCAAACGCTGTCGGGTCTCGTCAAGTTCTCCGGCATCTCGCAGCGCATAGCAAAGACTCAGTTCGACGGCAGCACGCGGCCCCGTCGCCTCGATCATGGATGCGGCAGCCGATGCCGCCTGCCACATCTCCAAACGAGTGTAGCCCTCGTCTTCGAGGGCCGCGGGAAGAGGCGTTTCCAACTGCGCGCTCGCCAACGTCGCGGTGGCCTGGATGAAGGCCTGGGCAAGGGTCCGCCGTTCTCTCGAGGAGATCGGCTCCTCGGGTTCCAAAAGGTCGCTCAGATCGAGCCACAGGAACGCCAACTCCTCGGCGGCTTCGGACGAACCTTCGTCGGAGGCAACGCGGCTCCATTGTTCCACCTGCCGAAGCCACTGCTCCGCGCTTCGCTCTTGAACCGAGTGAACAGCAGCCCCGACTCCCCAACAAACAATCAGCCACGCCCACTTCATCAGGTCACGGATTCTTCCGCCGTGCCTGACCGCTACCCGACGACACCAGTTGAGACGAGTCATCAAAGCGGCGCACTTCCCACCAAATGGAAGTGGGAAGTCGAGAAAGCAGCTCGTCGGAAGGATTCCATGCCGGCTCGGAAAGGCGGTCCTCGATCCACTCGAAGTCGGACTGTGGGGAAGCCCCTTGGATCTTCAGTTGGTACCAACCGGACGCCAGGCGCTCTCCCTGCCACTGGAACGGGGCGAAAGACTCCACCTCTCCGACAGGAGAGGTGCAGACAATCGTTTGCGGTCCAAGGAAAACCTCCGCGGGTGGATCCCCCTCGGGTTCCCACCAACTCCACGCGCTGATGGCCAGAATCACTCCGGCGGCCAGCACCACCATGATCGGCCAAGGAGCGATGCGACTCGGGCCTCGCGGCGGCAGCTCACGGGCGATTCCACGAATGGTTCGTCCCACTCGATCTTGGGAATCCGCCGAAGACGCCTGCCGCAACACCACATGCTCCTCCTCGCCGGCCGCATCAAGGCTGCGCGTGAGATGATCCAGTTCCTCCCAGCGAACGCGACACTCGGGACATTGCGCGAGAACCTGGCGAGCCGCCGAATCGTCGCGACTCTGCTCTCCCAAAAACAGGCGTTCGAGAAGAGCTTCATGTTCCGGCGAATGCTGGCTCATGAGATTTCTTCCTCCCGAGGCACCGATCCCAGGATGCCCCTCAGCCGCCGAAGTCCGCGGTAGTACTGACTCTTGATGGTGTTGACCGACTGCCCGGTTCGCTCGGAGATTTCGTCGAAGGTGAGCTGTTCGAAGTGCTTCAAGCGAATGATGTCGGATCCCGGTGGGCCCAAGCGGTCCAAGCCGGAGTGCAGTCGCTCGCTCCCAAACAACGGCGCCCCCTGCTCAGCCATGGGGTCCTCGCACACCTGTCGCAAGGCTTCGGGTGCCGCCACCGGCCGGCGTCGCTTGGCGCGGATCGCATTCATCATCTCCAGAACGCAGATCCGGTAGACCCAGCTTTCCAAAGAAGAAACCCCGGTGAAAGCGTCCAGCTTGCGCCAGACCACCACCAAAGCGTCCTGTACCAAGTCGTCGAGTTCTTCGGGATCGAGTGGACGGCCGAGAATGCGATTGCGAGCCGCGAGAATTCCGGGAACGCAGTTCAGCCGTATCACCAAGGCATCGATGGAACCAGATCGACCGCTCAAGACTCCACGGATCAGGGCACGGTCCTGACGCGGAGAGCTTTGCTCTTGGGAACTTGCAGAAGACGCCGAATCTTGAAGCACGATGCAGGGACCACCCTTGGCCTCGACAGGTTGCGATGCCTTCAGAATAGTCCATGTTCCGTCATTCCGCACGAGTTGCTGCTGCCCTTCCGGAAAGAACCCGTCGCTCGTCATCGATTCGTTGCAAAAAAATTTCGAGGCAACACGGAGAGGGCGAAATCTTCGGAAACACGCAACTTTTTGCGATCACTTCAACGAGTCCACGGCGCCTGGCGGGATCACGACGATGGAATCGGCGATTCCACCGAGCTTGGCGGCGAGTGCCGGCCAACCCCCACGCCCTGACTCGGACGATGGGCCAAGACCGACGGCAATGGGCATCCCCCATGAGAAGTGCCGCTCTTCGACATCCTCCGGGCGAAACAAGGACTCTGCCCATGCTGGTCAAGCCCGTCGCCGCCGTGACGGTGGCATCCCTCTTCCTCCCCTTGGCGTCCGGCCAGATGCAGGTCGGCCCCAAAGACCCGTTTGCGGCGATGCCGTTGCCTACCACCGCGGCCTATCGCGTCCAGGACAATGTGGAAGGGAGCTACGTCAATCTGAACACCATTGCCGTCCGTCCCATGGTGCAAACCGCCAACGGCGACTTGTACGTGGCCAACACCCACGACAGCACGGTCGAGGTGTTCGATGGCACGCTCTCCACGCCACAGAAGGTGTACCCCATGCCCTGGGGCCCCACTTCCCTCGCCGTGTGGGACGCCCCGGGAGACTCCCCCGACGAGCTTCTGGTGGTGTGCCGCGGTTCGTACACGCTGGCCCGCATGGATCTCAACAGCGGTCGCCTCCTGAGCTTGCTCGATCTACCCGCGCTGCCCGGGGACCTCTTGGTCGATGACGCCAAGAGTCGCGCCTTCATCTCCTGCTCGGGGCTGGACTCGGTGGTGCAGGTCGATCTCACCACGAACACGATTGAGATCACCTACGACGAGGCAAACTTCCCCGGATTCGCGGTCAAGCATCCCTTGTTCTTGTCCTTCGACGATCAGGGGCGCGTCCTGGTTTCGCCGTTGGTTTCGGGAAACAACACCACTTCGGAGCGCGGGGGCCCCCTGCGGGCCGGCAACCAAGTCATCGATCTGACGGATCCGATGATCTCCAACAAGGGACTCCCGGACGAAGACCTGTTTCGGATTGATCCGACCACCGGCATGGAGTCGGTGACGGCCGTGGCGAAGGGCGTCGGCACCATTCTTTTTGCCGGAGGCTTTCATCCGCTGACCGGGGATTTCTGGCAGCTCAACACCGACGCCATCAACGCCGACCCCGTCAAACAAACCGAGCCGGCGGTCAATGGCATCTTCTCGGAGAACCGGGTGTCCTTGCTGACGCCGTCTGTGGCCCTCGCCACTCCGCACACGTTCGTCGACCTGGACCTGGCCTCGACCGCCGGAGCCGGACCGATCGACCCCGCCAGGACGGTTGGCCAACCCTACGCGCTGGCTTTTCGATCCACCGGGGAGGTGTGCATTGCCGGACTCTTGACCGACAACATCATGGTCTTGGATCAAAACGGCGGCTTCCTGGATGAATGGGACGTTCCCGCGGGCAGCATTCCTCGTCAGATTCTGTTCGACTCCACCGAAGACGAGCTGTTCGTCTACTGCTGGGGCACCAACGAAGTGCGAAGCCACAAACTGGACGGCACCTTGGTGCAGGCCTTTTCGCTGAACCACGACCCGACACCCGCGGACGTTCGGGAAGGCCGAGAGTTGTTCTACGACGCGTCCTTCTCTCTGAACAACAACCTGACCTGCGCCACCTGCCATGTCGAGGGCCACTCGGACTTCCTGGTGTGGAACCTGTCGGCCGGCCCAACCGACGACAAGGGCCCCATGATGACCCAGACTCTCTCCGGCATCTCGCGAACGGCCCCGTTCCACTGGCGGGGCGAGCGGCCCGAGCTGGTGGACTTCAACGGCGCCTTCGCCGAACTCCTGGGCGGCCAGGAACTGGACGAGGTCACCGAGTTTCCAAAGTTTGAAGCGTTTGTGTTCTCCGTCAATCCACCAGCCAATCCGTATCAGAACAGCGATCGACTGCTGGATGACAACATCGTTCCCCCACGACTCGCTCCGGGAGCCGGCGCCAGCGCGGTGATTGGGCAAGACAGCTGGTTCGATGAAGTCACTTTCGGCACTCGAACCTGCAATCAATGCCACATGCAGCCCATGGGAACCAGCAACGACATTTTTCCCGACGACCCCATCCACCGGAAACCGAAGCGCGGACGTTTCAAGAACGCCTCGTTCCAGGAAGCGTTCACCCGCAATTTCATGAATCTCGTCGATGCCGAGATCTACAAGGATCCGAACGACCACTCCAAGGGTTTCGAGGATGAACCTCGCGCCTACCTCGGCGCGAGCCAGAGCCACGCGGGACTCGTCAAAGACCTTCTGACTTTCGTGGGGGCGGTCGGTCAGGTCGGCAACGATCCGCAACTCCAGAACAACATCACCTCGTACATCTTCCAGCAGGACTCCGGTCTGGCACCCAAGGTGCACAAGGCCGTGCTGCTGGACTCCACCCTGGCGGCGCTGCCAGAGCTGCGAGGCAATCTGGTGCGTCATGCGCTGATCCGCAACTGCGGCATCGCCGTGTTTGGCGACTACGACGACGGTTCGACGATTCGTCCGATGCGCTGGTTCTATCACCGTGGCACCCAGAGGTTCCTCGCCGAGGACCCCGCGGTGCCATCGCGAACTCTCAACCAGTTCTTCACCAACGCCGCGACCGAGACCAACGTATTCGTGGGTCTCCCGGTCGGGATGGCCGAGCGGTTTGGCGTCGACTACGACATGGACGGGCTCTACAACGTGGTGGATCCGAATCCACTGGTTCCGGACACCGTCACTGACACCACCGACCCAACCTTCGTGAAGGTTCCGATGAAGCAGTGGAACACCGCGAAAGTGGCCAAGCTGCGATTCGAAACCGACGAACCCACGACTTATCGGGTCGCCATCTCGAGCAATGCCGGCGTGGCCGACCCTCCCGACGTGGTGGGCGACCTCTATTCCAAGGCCCACTCCGTGGTGATCCGGGACCTCCTCCCGAGTACCGCCAGTGACAACCTCCCCCACTACACCGCCAAGGACATTACCTACACGATGACCGTGACGGCCACCGACCGCGCGGGGAACTCGACTTCGGCCGTGGTGTCCCCTTTCGACACCAGCTCATTCGTGGATGAGTCCAACCGGCACGACGACCACATCGTCGGAGGCCTTTCCTGGTCCACCGAGTCGTTCGTCGGGAGCACCTTCAGCGGCCAGGCGGACGCTTTCATCGACTACAAGTACGGGGGCCCCCCTGCCGTACCAGCGGCGGACCGATTGGTGGTCGCGCGAATCTTGGTGGACGGCCAGGTTTCCGACGACTGGGTGGCGACCGGCACTCGAAGCTTCCGCGCCGACGTGGTGCGCTGCGTCAACGGGACAGACGTGAGCCGGCTCAACATCGAAGGACCATTCCTGATCTCAGCCAATTCCGGCCCGGACGGATTCACGGCCCTTTCGTTCAACGCTTTCAACTTGAGCGCGGGACAAACCGTCACGTTCGTGATCGAAGCCGTGGTCGAGGTCGACACCAGCTTGCAAGGTCAGCTCGCCGCCGACCTGAATGCGACCAATGACTGCACCCTGACTCTCACCAACTTCGACTTCGACTGCGACGACGACACCATCCTGGACTGCTGTTCTCTGGACCTCCCGGTGACCGGCGGGACCGACCGAAACTGGACCCGCTGGAGCTTTGCGGACACCCCGAAGGAGTTCCGCCAAATCGAATCGGATCTGTAGTCCCGAGTCGTCTCATCTCTGGCCGTCAAATCGGCGCGGCGCCTTGGGGGTGCCGCGCCGATTCTCTTGGCGTGGGAAATCGCTCCGACGGGACCACGGACCTTCCGCGCGAGCCTCTCCCTCGCGACAGGCGGGTGGTCACCGAAGGGACTCATTCACACTCGTCCGGAACCCCGTTGCCATTGAGATCCAAGCTACTTCCTGACTGAAGATCGCAAGCATCGAGAGACTTGTTGAGGTTGCAGTTGCTGAGCCCGTGGACGGCGTAGGCGGCTCCGGCGAGAGAACCGCTGGCGTCGTGAGCCGGCGCGCCGACCAGTCCCCGTGCCCCGTCGATCGCCACCGAAATTCCCAGCAAGTCCGACGCGGCCCCGTCGCTCGCCGTGAGCTTGGTTTCCAAAGTCCACGGAGTGTTGGCCAACGGATGATTGCTGAACAGGTAGGCCGCTCCCGCATCGTTGGCGGCGTCGTCATCGTGAATGGAGCCGACCATGGCGACTCCGGTCTCGAGAGCGACCGACCAGCCGAACTGGTCCTGAGGATCCCCGTCCGAGGCTTCCAGCTTTGCCTGCTGACTCCAGGAGGTGGGCGTCACGGAAAACACGTACGCCGAGCCAGCTGCTCCCGAGTCCTCCGGCGCCCCGGCCAAGACCAGTGCCCGACTGGAAGACACCACCGCGGGGACGGAAGCAGACATCACGTCAAACTGAGGCGCGAACCATTGGGTCACAAAGGAGGTCGATGATCCAGAAATGACGTCGACGGAGCGCCCCAGCTCATCGCCCACTTGGCCGTCGGCCGCCACCAACTTGGTCTCACCGATCAGGCCACTGACTTTGTGGTTCGAGTACACGTACACCGCGCCAGGTCCTGGAGTGATGACGGCAAACGGTTGCGGCATGCCAATCGCGACCCGGTCCCCGTCCATCGCGACGGAGTGCCCGAAACTCTCGAACAAGGTGCCGTCCGAGGGAAGGACTTTCTCAAACTCGAACCAGCCCGTGGAGCTGCTTCGGTAGTGATAGGCGGCGCCCGCAGCCACTCCGTTTTCATTGTTGTCCAGCGGCGCGCCAACGATGGCCACTCCTTTGCGCAAGGCGACCGAAAACCCGAATCGGTCCCCCACGTCGCCATCGCTTGCCTCGAGCTTCTGGAGTTCGCTCCAGGATCCACTCAACGCGTCGTATCGAAACAGGTAGGCGCGCCCTACATCTGGATTCTGTAGCTCGGTGACCGGCGCTCCGACGATGGCCAGGTTTCCAAAAATGTCCACGGACCAGCCGAACTCATGCCATTCCTCACCGTCGGATGCCAACAGCTTGGCTTCCTCGACCCACTCGCTGCCGTCGTGGCGAAAAACATAGGCGGACCCCGCTCCAAAAGAGCCTCCGTTGTCGTCGTCCCAAGAAGCCCCCACGATCGCGAGGTTGCCTTGGATCGCTACCGATCGCCCGAAGTTGTCGAACGCGGTGCCATCGGACGCAAGGAGCTTTTGGAACTCGTTCAGATCACATTGGGCACGCACGGAGGCAGTGCCGAGTCCGGCAAACAGGGCCACCAGCCCGACGATCTTCACCGGCAAGAGGCTTCGAATCGGTTGCGGAATCATGACTCGCTTCTTCTCCAGAATGACTTCCTCGGGAAGCCACGATTGACGTCGGAAAGCCCTTTCTCGACGCATGCGGATTTCAAGAATCCCCTCTCTTTCCCCGCGCCACTTCGTGACGAGGCACCGTTATGAACAGAGGCGCGGGGGAATGAAACGGAGAGGCGATGGACACGAACTTCTGAATAGACCGCGGCAATGAGGGACTCCTAGGGAGACCTCTTGGACTCGATGCAATCCTCAAGCAGCGAGGCTTGCGTGGAGAACTCATCGAAGCAGTCCATCACATCAGACAGTGCCGGGGGATCGCCGATGCCGACCCCACTGGAAGTCGATCCGGGACACACTCCCCACTGCCCGAGCACCAGCAGCAAGTCGCCGGTTCCCACCACCCCGCTGAAATCAATGTCCGCGGGACAGCAATTCGGTGGCGCCGGGCAGGGCCCCCACTGAGACAACACTGCCAGCAAGTCCAGGACATCGACCACGCCGTTGCCATCGATGTCGGCCGAGCAGGCGCTGCCCAAGCAGTCCACGCACAATCCGCCAAACACCTCCGGCGCCATTGCTGGAATGCAGCGATAGGAGCCAATGGGTCGGGTGCTTTCGGGGCGAGTCCCGGCATTGGCGCAGTCAATCAGCAACTCATCGTCTTGGGGACAACCTTCTCCCACCAGAGCGGTGCAGATCTTGACTCCTAGTTGATTGCCGAGGCTCTGGCACGCCAAGAGGGATTCGGCCGGGTCAGACACTCCCCCGTCGGTCTGCACGAAGATCTGACGCAGGACCCCGTTGCCCTGATTGCGGAAGATTTCCTCCGCCAGATCCAGGGCCGGAGTGAGATTCGTCGGACCTTCCACTTGAGGGAGCGCGGCAATGGTGTTGCACAATTCCGTTGCCGTCGCCGAAGAGTCGATCAACGTGAACGGCACATCCTCGCATTCCACATCGGTGAACTGAATCACCGCGACCGAGGTGCTGCCATCCGCCGGAAGAATGGCGTCGGGGCCGCAGATGCACTCGATGATGCCTTCCTTCTGCAAGGTGAAGGTGGCAGGGTCGATGCTTCCCGAGCCATCGATGATGAAGATCACGTCCGCGGTGGCCTGGCCCTCGCATTCATCGGGAACGAAGTTGCCGTTGCAGTCAGAGCTGGTCCCACTCTCGATGTCACACGAGTCGGGGATTCCGTTGTCGTTGCAATCGATCAGCACTTCGACGCACTCCCCGGTGCACGGATCGATCAAGCACTCGTAGGCACCCATGTCGACGGTCCCGAGGATGCGCGGAATTCCTCCGAGGTCCGCGTTCAGCCCCCCAGGCACCAGCGAGTTGTTGCCTTCGCCAATGCAGGGAGATCCCGCCTGCAACCGGAAGCTGCCGGCCGCGGGGTCCACGAACTGAGGATTCACGTTGAGGTTGCCTTGCCCCGGAAAGCCTCCGAGTACATCGCTGAAGGTCACCGTCGCGGCGCCCGTCCCCGCGATCTCGTCAGGCGTGTCGGCCCACAGCACCGAGTTCCGGATCAACAAACTCGTCGACAGAGTGTAGATCCCTCCACCCGGATTGAAGAATGCCGAAGCGTTGTTCAGGCTGAACGTGCAATTGACCACCGTGGTCGTTCCGGACCCGTTGCTCACCGCCAGACCACCGCCGTTCACGGAGGTGTTCCCGGTGAACAGACAACCTGCGATCTGCGGAGAGCCAAACGCGTGGAAGAGACCGCCGCCCAGGCTGTTGGCGTGGTTGCCTTCGAATCGGCAATTGCGGATCACCGGATCGCCGTTGAAGTTCTGCATTCCTCCCCCCAGGCCGGTGGAAGAGTTGTTCTCGAACAAGCAGCGACGAACCACCGCGTCGCTGTTGGCGCTGTTATGAAATCCCCCGCCTTGAGCCGCCTGGTTGTTCGTGAACGTGCACTCGATGAGGGTTGCGTCAGCGGTGAAGCTCGCCATTCCTCCCCCGGTTCCCGCGGTGTTGTCGATGAACTCACAGCGCCGGTACGTCGGGCTGGTGGTACCGAACTGACCGTTATTGAACGCGCCACCGCCAATTCCCATCCCTCCAGGAATGAACCCCGACACCATCCCGCTCCCCGATCCGCCGTTGCCGATCATCGGCCCGCCCGTCACGCCGAAGTCGATCCCGATCCCCGGTTGATGGGGTGAAAAGCTCGGATTGCCGCGAACGGTGCCTCCTGCCACGTTGCCCTCGAAGCGGCAGTCCAGGATGGTCGGACTGGATTCTTGCACCAGCATCCCAGCCCCCAGCCCGTAGTTTCCACCGGTGATGGTGAACCCCTCAAGGACAGAGTTCGGCCCTTCCCCGTTGTCGAACGTCACGACCGAAAGGAACGGGATGCCCCCTGTCCCGTCGATGGTGGTGTTGCAGTTGCTGCCCGAGGCACGCACCGTGATGGCTTTGCCTTCGAAGCTGATGCGCTCGAAGTAGGTGCCTTGCTCGACGAGAACGACATCTCCGTTCGAAGCGGCATTGATCGCGAACTGGATGGTGGGAAAGTCCGCGGGGACGTGAATCGTCGACGCAAGACTGGAGGGCGCCAGGAGCAACGCAATCCCCGCACTCATCCTCCAAAGACGGCCGTTGGCCAACATGAGAATCCTCCTTGTTCGCGACACGACGGAGCCGACAGGCAAGAACTGCCCCCCGGGGTCGGTCGGCGATCCCGTCAAGACCAGGCTTCGGCGACACCGACCATCGAGGGTTCTCGACAGCGGCGTCTGGGAGTGGGTTCCGACAACTGGCCCGGAGGACGACACGAAATCCGCTTTTTCTTCGACCAAGGCGCCCAGCCCCTGTCGGCAGCCGTTGTCGGAACTCCGGAGCGCTCCTATGCTCGATCGCGGATCAACCACGAATCCGTGAACGGGAAGCGAACGACCATGAACTCAACTCGAATGCTGGAACGGATGGGCCTCGGACTGTTGGGACTGGTCGCGTCAGCGACGTCTGCCAATGCCCAGCCGGGAGGAGGCACCCCGGTCGCTCTCCTCTTCCATGAATCGGTCGCGGCGCGGGAACACGGGTTTCCCGAGATCCTCGTGGCTCATCCCCAAGGCATCGTTCGCTATGCCCTGCCACACTTGCTCCCGAACAGCTTTCCCAGCCCGGTTCCGCCGATGCTCTCCCTCGCTCTGGGAACTGCGCGTCCGGCCTCCCCAGGCATTCGCCCGGGGAACCGTCGCTCCTCGTCCGAATCTTCCGACAGCGTCGATCCCTCCGTCCCCCCCGGTTTCCTCTCCCAAGACTTTGGGATCGGGACCACCGCATCGACCTGTCGGTTCCGACTGGACGACGCGTGCATCGACCTGGAAGCAGGCATCTTGTTGCACGGCACCGTGAAGCTGAGTTCTCAGTACGTGGAACGCTGGCTCAGGACGCGCGTCTTCCACCTTGGAAAGAACGGAGTTCTCCAGGCGATCCTGATTGCCCATCATTGGATCGACAGCCCGGAGTTCGAGTTCGTCATCGAGCTACCGCCCGGTCCGTTCTCGAGTTACGACTCCCTAGTCTTTGAATCCAGGATCCAGAAGCTGTACCAGACCTCCCAGATCATTGCGGGAGGTTGCTGGTTCGCGGTCACCACCGACTGTGCTGTGTTCGATGACCTGGCCTGCGATCGCGACAACACTCCCCTCTTCCCTCCCGCACCTTGTGAGTCCGAGTGCATGGAGGGAGGAGGCACCTCGGGAGCACGCCATGCCTCCGGGGTCGTGGCTCTGCCCCCTCTTCCCAACTGATCGACGGTCGCCGCTGTTGATCAGCTCCCCCAGGAAAGACAACCGGCGAGCCCGCCACTCAACGGTCGGGGAAGAGCCGCTCGTCACCCATTCCTGAAAGCTGAAACCAACCGAAGGCCGGATGACCGAATCGCGGATCGGCAGCCACCACGGCCGTGGCCTCCCGCAACGCTTCCGCCATGGTTGAGCCGGACTCAAGCGAAGCGTTGAGTTGGCGGAGCAGAACCAAAGCCGCGTCGTAGTCCACTTCCAGAGGCGACAAGATGACCGTGCGAGCTCCCGCGCGGAACAGGGCGGTGGCGATCGGACTCGCTCCTTCATCCCCTCGACGTGGAGCTCCCCCCGTCGCTTCGCAGACCGCGAGCACCACGCGAGGTGGCATGCGAGTGGCCTCGAGATCCTCGCAGCGGACCAAGCCAAGTCGCTCTTCGTCGGATGCAAACACCAGGGCGACCGGCCGTTCTTCTCCGGGTTCCTGCACCCCATGGGTGAGGACTTGTAGCATTCTTGCCGATGCGGGTTCCGCGGCTGTGAGGCCAGCCCAAGTCGCGGACGAACCGGACAGACACCGAACTCGGGAGTCGTCGAACATGCTCAACAGGAAACGCTGCTGATCTTCGGAAAATGGAATCGGCGGTAGCTGAGGCCATTGCTGTTGAACCACCGGTGACATTTCGGGGGCAGCGATCAGCAAGACGTCCGCGGGCGCCGGATCTCCGGTTTCGGCCCGAGCCATCGCAAGCCCCCACGGCAAGGATGGCAAGCGACTCACCGCGGCATGCTCTCCCAACCGAGAACCATCCGCGAGGCGCAACCACTCGATGGGAAGCTCGCCAAAGAGGTCGAGGCCGACCACCGAGACTCGTGACCAACGTTGCAGCAGGGGAAAAAAAGAGGCCGGCATCAGGAGGTCGGAAAGCTGGTCCACTGTGGAAACCCACCCGTGCTCTTCCGAGCCGGCTTGTTCCGGGGACCGAAGGACCTGCTGACATTCCCGAAGCAGACCGCGTCGCAAGGGGTCGATGGTGCGAGCAGAGGGAATCCACCCGTGGAGGATCTCCTCTCGACCCACCGCAAACACGTGCCCCCGATCACGACCCGGGAAGAACACGAGCAGCCCCTGCTGTTCGTCCGTGAGCGCCTCTCGGGCCTGATCAAACGTTCCCGCAGGATCTCCCGTCGCAATTCGCTCCCGAACCAGAGACCCGCGACACTGGGCCTCGTAGAGGAACTCGAGAGCTTGACGTCGTCCCTCGTCTCCTTCGTGGGAGCCCATGGTCTGTTCCATCAAGATGTCGAGGACCAGCCGCCGGCGAGTGTACTGCAAGTAGCCGAGCCCTCCTTTGCGAGAAGGCAGGTCGTCCCAGCGATCCAGGAGTTCTGCGAACGCCTCCTGGACCAGCTTCTGGGAAGCGGGGTCGGAGTCACCTTGCAAACGGGCCAGCAATGACAGCACCACGGCCTCGTCCTCAGCCGGCCGCAGCATCCCTGGATCCTTGGTTCGTGCTAGCAAGCGACTCTTGGCGCTCTGAAGATACTGCCGCGCTCGGTCGGCGTCCTCCGATGCCCAAACTTCGGCCAAGCGCCACTCGACCTGGACCCGGTCCAGCAGATCTAACTTGGGTCGCTGCCGCACCGCATCCAACATCTGCTGCGCCCGCTTGCGAGAGTCCGGATCCCTTCCGGCCAGCTCCCAGGTTGCCATGGCCCCGCGAAACTCAATGAGCGCGCGGTTCTTCTCTCCCCCCCAAGCCCGCAGAGTCTCGGATCCGGGGCGCCGCAAGATCGACTCGGCCAATCGCTCTGCCTGACGAAAGCGCTTGGTCGCCAGACACCACTCCACGTGATGCAAGTCCGCCGTCAGCCCGTACCACTCTCGATAAGCATCGTGCGCCTGGGAGTTGGCCAAGTTTCGTTCTTCGTCGAGGAACGGCCGGGCCTGGTCCGGCAGCCCCATGCCCAGGTAGGCTTCAAACCGGCGCCCGGCGATCTCACAGCGCAGCTCCTTCCAAGAGTCCGAGACTCGGTCTTCGGCCTCGGCGGCCCAGTTCAACGCATCTTCGTACCAACCAATCGCACTCGCGTACTGGGACAAGCGGATCAGCAAGCGAATGCCGTGGGCCCCCGCTCCGGGAAGGTCCCACTCCGCCTCCAACCGTTCGTAGGCATCTTCGTAGTGGCCGGAACTCCACCGTTGGGCGGTGTACGCGTCGATCCACTGGGCGAGTCGACGTGGGTCACCCGACAAAATCCCCTGAACGCGCTCGAACAGATCCTCCTGGATCTGGTCAGACAATCTCGATCGCAGCAAGCCTTGGGCCAGCTCGAGGACTCGCTGACACTGGGCTTCGTTCGGATCACCTTGATCGAGGATGGCGAACTCGAGTTCCTCGAGCTCGCTCCAGAGTGATTCGGATTCCTGGCCTTCTTGCACACCCGCGTTTCCGAGCGAAGCATCGGCGAGAAGGATCGTGAACAACCCGGCAACAAGGCAAAGACGACGACGCGACATCAGCGGTCCCGGGTCGCCGCGCCCCGCTGGGATGCCAGTGGATCTTCGGAAACGACTCCGTGCACGATCACCTCCCAGCGCAGATCGTCGGGAAGACGCTGCTGGACCGATTCCTTTGGTACCCAGAACGCATCGCGAAGCCACTCGGTCACCGCCGGCTCCATCGACTCGGGCGCATCCGCCTGCCAAATGCGAAGCTCGAACTGGTCCACGGCACCGGCAGCCCCTGACCAGCTCCATCGGAACTCGTTGTACTCGGCAACCACGCCCAGGGGATGAGAGAGCTTCAGCTCGGAGCCTGTCCCCAGCCGAACGCCCGTTCGATTCGACTCAGGAGCCGGCTCGCGAAGGAACCAGAGTGCCGCCGCGACAAGCACCGCAGCCGCCGCCAGCCACCAGCGACCACCACTCGTGGCTTTCGCGGTGGCCCGCTCCCCCATCAAGTCTCCGAGAGTGCGTTGTGCCAGCTCCTCAAGAGCGCGTGATTCCGGCTCCGCTTCTTCTGCCAGCCGGCGGCGATGAGACTCGGCAGCCCCCTCCCATTTCGCCATGAACTCGCGCGACAGGCCGGAGTCTTCTCGATGGTCCGCGCTCATCGACCGCACCCCCGTTCGAGAGCCACGTCGAAGCGTCGCAACTTTTGCAGCGCCCGCTGGTGGTAGGTTTTCGCGGAACTCAGGTCGATCGCGAGGTGGCGTGCGACTTCACTCAGCAACAGGCCTTCCACGTAGCGCAGGTGAACCACACGTCGTTCCTGTCGAGACAGCACCTGCAAACAAGAGGCAAGGAACTGCCCGGACGGGTCGTCGGCAGATTCCCCTGCCGAGCGAACCAAGGCGTCCACTGCGGCGGTCGGGTCGAAGCGCTCGGATTCCCGCCGTCGCCCCTCCAAGTGCTTGAGGATCCCCAGGGAGCAGAACCGATAGATCCAGCTTTCCAGGCTTCCCCGGCCTTCGAAGGTGGAGAGCTTCTGCCAGACCCGGAGACACACTTCTTGGACCAAGTCGGCCAGGTCTTCTTGCTCCAGAGGACGCCCCATGCGCCGATTCATGCTCGAAAGGAAGCGACTCACGCAGACGATGCGTTCCACCAGCTCTTGACGAGCGTCTCGATCTCCGGACAGGACTCGGCGCACCAGCAAGACGTCGGCAGGTGCGACAGCGCGGTCGTGATCGTGGCGTTTCACCGGCGGCACTTCCTCGAATTCGATGTCGGATCCCCGTCCAACTCGAGCTTCGGAATATCGTACCGCGGGAACTCATTGTGGAAAGACCGGCGCGCAACTTCCCCGCTCCCAGGCCGTCGAGAAAGGCCTCAGTTCACCGATCGCGAGATTCTCGTTTTCGCCAAGGAGTCAAACCGCTGGCGAATCGGTGGATTCGTCGAGGATCCGAGGTCGAAGACGGAAGCGACAAGGTCCGATGGGGCGCCGAAGGGCTCTTCACCGGCCTGGTCGGTCAGCGACCGAGCTGGGACCGGAGCAACTCGATTTCATACTGCATGAGGGCGGCATTCGACTCGAGACGACTTGCTTCCAGCATGGCGCGGCGGACCTCGCGCTCTGGCACCAGACCGTTCTCGGCCATGATCTGCGATTCGCGCACGGCCTCCTGGAGAAGCTGTCGCTCGACCTCCACCGCCTGCAATCCAGCCCGGGCTTGTTCCAACTGCGCCACCAAGTCCACGTTCGCGGCGCTGAGTTCGCCCTTGAGAAACGCCATGCGGGTTTCGATTCGACTGTTGACCGACCGTTTCTGGGTCTCCAGAAGCTGATGCTGATACCGCATCTGCCTCAGTTCCTTCTCCGGGGCGCGACCACTTTCCACGAGTCGGCGCGTGCGCTGCAGCTCCTGACCGAACTCTTCCAGCTCCATCGCCGCCATCCTGGCTTCAAGCTCCAGTCCTTCGATCACGAAGTCACGGCCATTCAAAAACGGAGCGGCGAGATCACGACGGGGAGATCGTCCGCTGACCGCGATTTCTTCCAGCTCGAGGGCGAGCAATTCTCGTTCGAGTTGAAGGAGTCGGGCCTGACGCTGCGCCGCGAGGACTTGTTCTTCGGCCACCAGCCCTTTCTTCTGCAGGTCGAGTATCTCGGAGAGGTTCTGCTGCTCAATCAAGATCTGATGCTCGAGCAGCTCCCGTTGAATCTCCGTACGTCCCAACAGGAGTTCTTTGCGCCGGGAATCCTCAAGCCGCTCGGAAGCAACGATGGCCCCGGCTCCCAGGCAAGTGCACACGATCATCAATGCGGCGATGCGGCCAAACGAAACCAGCTTCGACATGGGGCTCGGTCTCCATTCAGGGTGACGACGTAACACGCTTTGGATTTCCCACTCGAGGTGATCCACGAATTCCTTCCTCGGTGCATGGTTCATGACGCGGATTCCTCGGGTCGGAGAAACGGAGCAAGAATTCGCGAGAGGCTTTGGCGAGCGCGGCGCAATCGTCCTTCGACGGCTCGCGCCGAGAGGCCGAAACTGCGGGCGATGTCTTCGACGCCTCGCCCATCGAAGTGAAACGCTTCAAGGACTGCTGCGTGGCGCTTCGACAAACGCGCCAACCCATAGTGCACCAGGACCGCCGCCTCTGGGGTGCCGGCATCCATGGCTTCCCCTTCTTGCAACGCAAGGGGAGTTTCCTGGTTGGTCGCCGGCCGTCGTCGTCGGTAGTGCTGCTGAATCAACCGACGGGCCACGGTCTTCAACCATGCTTCGGGCTGGTTCGGAGTTTTTCCACGGCGTCGCCAGTCGTACACGGCGCGCACCCACGTTTCCTGGACCACATCTTCGGCAAGCTGTCGTTCTCCTCCGGTGCGCCGCGAGACAAACCCGTACAGAGAATCCACCGATTCCCGATAGACCGCCAGGATCTCTTCGTCGCTCACGCCTTGCTTCTCCTCGCAAACCGGGAAACGGTCTGCTCGACCGGCCCTGTGCCGATCGCCATCCAAGATCCATCACCTCGCGGAAACCCACGGAAAAAATGAAGATCTTTGTCAGGCCAGTGGCGCGAGGGTTCGCAATCAAACCATCTGGAGAAGCAGGATCAGAGAAATGTCGGGGCAAAAAGGCCCGTTGCAGAAGAATCGCGACGACGTTCCACAATCCCTGCAAAAGAAATCGTTCAATCTGGACCGGATCTCTGCAACGTGGCATCGACCTTCTCCGCAGCTTGTCGATTTGCCGATCTCCCCCTAGTGTTGAACGCGAATCGACGCCCGTCTTCTCGATCTTCGTTCAGATCCTGCTTCGAAAGGGGGTTCCCATGCATCGTCAAATGCGAAAAGCGGCCCTGGCATTGTTCGTCCTCGGTGGAACCGTTGTCGCCTTGCCTGGCCGCACGACTCAAGACGGACAGCCGGCAGGATTCGCTCTGTGCTCGCGCGGAGTGAAAGATCGGGCGACGGGCGAATGCGTTCGAACTTCCTCGACACCAACTCTCGGACACTTGTATCCGCTTGGCTTGGAATTCAGCATCAGCGAAGATGGTCGAGTTGGCTTCGGCACGACGAGTCCTCTTGCACACATCGAAGTTCGGAGCGCAGACTCCATCGGTCTCTTTGTTCGATCTCAAGAACAATTCCGAACCAGCTATGGGGTGTACGCAACCTTGGACGACGGAACCACCGCGGTCACCGGAATTGTCAGCCATGATGGCCCTTCGAGCGCCGTTGGAGTCAGCGGACAGGTCAACGCTCCTTCCGGATACACCCAAGGAGTCTTCGGTTCCGCAACGAGTACCGAGGGAGTCGGCGTCTCTGGCTACGCGACTTCCAGCATGGGACCCACGGCAGGCGTGTGGGGCCTGTCTCGAAGCGACCAGGGTGCCGGAGTGGTCGCTCAAGCTGCCGGGAATGGTGGAACGGCATTGCGAGCCATCAACGATCATCCGACTGGCAATTTGATGGAGGCGTGGGTGGACTTTGGCGGAACCGCGGCGAACCTACGCTTTCGCGTTGACGCCTCGGGGAACGCATTCGCGGATGGGGCGTTCGTGGGAGGAGGTGCCGACTACGCGGAGTCTCTGCCGAAGCAACAGCCGTCGGAGCATTTGAGTTCTGGAGATGTCGTTGGCGTCTTCCACGGCCGTGTCACTCGATCGACACATGGTGCTTCTCAGGTACGAGTGGTCAGCTCCCAGCCAGCCGTGCTCGGAAATCACGAGCCGAGGGTTGATCCGGCAACCCGGGCGCCCATTGCGTTTCTCGGACAGGTTCCGGTCAAGGTTCGTGGCCCGGTGGAAGTCGGGGATTTTCTACTCGCCTCCGGGCTTGGCGACGGGATCGCGGTGGCGGCCCCCGCGGATTCGGTGTCTCTGGAAGATCTCCCACGGGCCATCGGAACGGCTTGGGAATCAGCTTCGGGGAGTGGCATCCACAAGGTCCGGTCAAGCGTTGGATTGGATGAACGAACCTTCGCCCTGCACGGGTTCCGTCAGATGCAGTCCCAGCTCCATCAAACTCAAGAGAAACTGGCCGAGCTGGAACAGCGACTGGCACGACTCGAATCTCTCCTCGAGTAGTCACGGCCCGACGGTCCGGCCCGGAGAGCGTGACCATGCTCACGAGACGACTCGGACATCGCAAGATTCCTCGACTCGTCGCGGTGTTTCTGGTGGGCGCCGCCCTTCACCTGGCCTACTACGGTTCGTATGTCCAAAACGACCTGCACGCGATCGAACCAGCCACGGATTCGGCAATCTACGTTTCCCAAGCCCGGCAGATCCGTGATGGGGAGATTCGCCCGGAGGTCTTCTATCGAGCTCCCCTGTACCCGTTCTTGCTAAGCCTGGCAGTGAAGGAGGACGGCACGGTTCGAATCCATGCCGTCATTCTCGTCCAGCTAGCTCTTGGCCTTGGAACGGTCTTTCTACTCTCGGATCTGGCCAACCACTGGGCGGGCGACCGAGCTGGTCTACTGACAGCATTGATGGGGCTGCTGTACGCACCTCTCGCTTTCTATGGAACCAAGTTTCTGCCGACCTCGTTGGGCCTATTCCTCGGTGTCGCCTCCTGGAGCTGTTTCAACAAGGCCGAATTCGGAGAGCGTCTGAGGGATTGGATGGGTGGGGCGCTACTTGTCACCGCGACCGTCCTGTGCATCCCTTCCTACTTGATCGTGGCACTTCTCTTGCCGGTCCTTCTCGTCTTTCATCGAAGACGTGACCTGCACCAAGTGGCACTCCCCTTGGTTTTCCTTGTCCTGGTTCCCGTGGCCTGCCTCTTGGCGAGTTCCCTGGCCGCGAAGATTCTCGTCGGAGAGTGGATTCTGCTGGGCTCCAACTCGGGTATCACCTTCGCACAGGGCAATCAACCCGGCGCGCGCGGCGCCATGACGTTGGTCCCCGGAATGTCCGCCACGGCAGGAACTCAATCCAGCGAGGACCGAGCGCTGGCGTCAAAGACCCTGGGGAGCGAAGTCACCCGAACCGAGGCCAACTCATTCTGGTGGCAACAAACGTTTCGCTCGTTCCAAGACCATCCCTGGGAACATGCCGCCGTGTGGATCCGCAAGGCGCGGCTGATGATGTCCAGTCAGGAGCTGGGGAGCTGCTACTTACTCGAGGTGGATCGCCGGTTCTCACCAGTCTTGAAGTTCGCATTCTTGCCGGCCGGATGGATTCTCGCCTGGGCGGTGGTGGGATGGTTCTTGGTACTCCGTCGGCGCCAGAGAACGGCGACCATCTTGGCGATGGGAACAGGGTCGATCCTCAGCCTTCTCGTGTTCTACGTCAATACCCGCTACCGCATGCCTTTGATGTCCGTCGCATTGGTCCTCGCGGGAGTGGGGATGGACCATTTCTTTCAATCCTGGCGCCATCCCCGCCGAACCACGGCGATCCTGTGCCTTTTCAGCGTCGCGGGAGTTCTTTCCGTTCCCGCTTTGAGCCCGGTATCCCGGAAGGAACAAGCCGCAGGAGATGCCACCTACTGGAGCAATCTGTCAATCTGCGCAGGTCTCACTGGTCACGACCGACTCCGGGTCGAGGCAGAGTTCCAAAAAGCACTCGCCCAGCGACGTTCCCAGCCCTCGCAACCCCACGGCCACCTCACCCTTGCTCGCGCGTACCAAGCCCGAGGCGAGCTGCAAGAGGCCATCTCATGTTTTCGTCAGGCACTCGACGCTGACCCGACAAGCGAAGTCGCAGCCTTCGAACTTGGCGCCGTCTACAACCACGTCGGACGAGACTCCGAAGCTTGGATTGTCTTGCGAGAAGGCTTGCGCCACCATCCGGAGAGTCTGTTGTTGCAGTTTTCTTACGGAGCGACTTCCTGGAATCTGGGCAAACGGGACGAGGCCGAAGAATGGCTCCTCCGCTACCAAGCACGCGTGCCGGAGGATCCCCGACCACAACAGATCTTGGAAAGTCCGCGTCCCGCTTCGACTCGGGATTGTGCTGGGGAAACCACTGGGGTCGACCACCACCGAGAATCTCGCATGCGTTAGGTCTGGGAGGAAAACTCGCGCCACGCTCCTTGGAACTCCCGAGCTATCGTGGCAAGCGTCGTCGATGCACCGAAACCCCACGTGATCGACAACCCTCCACCTTCTTTCGAGGAACCGCGCTTTGCCGACTCCGCCCCCCGCCCCCCGCCGCGCTGCTTCCGAGTGGACCCAAGCCCAGCTCGTCGAAAGGCCGGAGTGGCATCACGCCCTGGAGCCGAACGAGCGTCAAGACCTGTGGGACCTTCTCAACCTCGGGCCACGACCTCTGGTCGGTCGGAAACCCGAAGAACTTCCCCTTCCTCATCTACAACCTCGCCTGCAAGCGATCCAAGATCAGCTCGAACACGGCGCCGGAGTGGTTCGCCTTTCCGGATTCCCCTGCCACGACGCCCAGGGAAACCCGCTGGAGGAAGCGCAGCTTCGGTCGCTGAGCTGGGCCTTGTTTCGACACTTGGGAACGCCCGTCTCGCAAAGCCCGCAAGGTGAGCAGGTGTTCAGTGTTCGAGACGCAGGCTTTGCCGAAAGCGATCCACGCTCTCGAGGTCCGAACACCCGCAAGCGTTTGAGCTTTCACACGGACCGGGCAGACGTCGTGGGATTCGTTTGCCATCGACCAGCAAACCAAGGCGGGGAAAACGAGGTCGCCAGTTCGATTCGCGTCTACCGTGAGATCCAGGCGCGCCGACCCGACTTGCTCGAAATCTTGATGGAGCCGTTCCATTACCTGCGTCACAGCGTCGATCATGGCAACGAAAAGCCCTGGTGCCGACTCCCGGTGTTCTCTTTCCACGAAGGCCACTTCGCCTGTTGCTTCTTGCGAGTATTGATCGACCGGGCCCACAAGCACCCCGATCTTCCGTCACTCACCCCGCAACAAATCGAGGCTCTGGACCAGGTCGAAGCCGTCGCCGCCGAGCCGAACCATGTCGTACGATTTCGACAAGAGTCAGGAGATGTGTTGCTCCTGAACAACTGGCTCGTCTTGCACCGTCGTGCCCGATTCGAAGACGACCCGGATCCAGAACAACGCCGACACATCCTGCGAGTTTGGCTCTCCATGCCCAACAGCCGACCTCTCGATCCGTGCTTCGTCGACCATTTCGGCGCCACCGCCGCTGGCGCAATTCGCGGGGGGATGCCCGCGATCTGAGGGAGGTTCGAGTTCCGCCTCCTCCTCAGGCCCCGAGACCGCTCCCCCGTCCGCTTTCCGTACTGTGCACAGAGTGAAACCTCTGCCGGTATCGTGAAGTCCCCCCTGCAGCATCGCCCCTCACCTGGAGATCGAACCCATGCGTCGCTTCCTGCTCGCCGGCCTTTTCGGCCTCGCCACTTCCCCGGCCCTTGCCACAGAGGTCGTGATCCTTGAATCCGCCAAAGACAACACTCTCTACGAGTCGGAGACGGGAGCTCTGAGCAACGGTTCCGGGCCACAACTATTTGCCGGAAGAACCAACCAAGCGCAGAACAATCGTCGACGTGGACTCGTCCAGTTCGACCTGACATCGATCCCTTCGGGCTCTTCGATCCTTCGAACGATCCTGGTGTTGGATCTGACGCGGACCAACTCCGGCGACCAAACCGTTGCCGTGCATCCCGCCCTTTCCGATTGGGGCGAAGGTTCATCCGTGGCACCGGGACGGGGAGGAGAAGGAGCCCCGGCCGAACCGGGCGACGCGACCTGGGTGCACACGTTCTTCGACACCGATTCCTGGACCAACGAGGGAGGCGACTTTGGACCGATGTCGGCGATGCAAACTGTCGGGGATGTGGGCACGTACTTCTGGTCGTCTGCCCAGCTGCTCCAAGACGTCGCGGGTTGGGTCGACGATCCCCGTTCCAACTTCGGATGGGTCCTGATCGGTGACGAGTCCGTGGCCAACACCGCCAAACGCTTCGGTGCTCGAGAGAACGGCAACCCAGACCGTCGTCCCCGACTCTTTGTTGAGTACTGCACTTCCGCAGATTCGAGTTCTTATGGCACAGGTCTCGCCGGTGCCGCGGGCGTGCCGACCGTGGACACCTCAGCCCTCCCGATCCTTGGGAGCAACATCACGATCGACCTCAGCAACGGAACCGGTGCCAACACGGTGGGAGCCCTTGTCGTCGGCAGCTCCTCTCAAAACGTCCCGGGTCCGTGGGGCGGCGACTTGCTGGTCGTCCCGGTGATCGTGCAGCCGATTCCGGTTCCGCCCGGGGGTTTGTCGATTCCGTTCTCGGTCCCTGCCGGCGACGAGTTCTGTGACTTCGAGTTGTACCTCCAGTGGCTCTTGATGGACGACGGAGCGCCCCAGGGCATTGCCAGCTCCGAAGGACGGCAGCTCACCTTCGGATCCTGAATCGGTGAACGGATCCCTTGCTCCAAGGGATCTTGTCTCGGTTGATGTCCCCCGGCTTTTCGGCCCGACGGCTCGACAAGCGCGGCGAATCTGTGTGTTGAGAGAGCCGTCGGTCACCGTCAAGCCGTCAAACAATCGGTCGGGGGCTTCACTGGACGACGTTGATATCCTGCGCGGATCAGAGTCCGAGCGACGCGCTCAATGACCCAACCATGATTCGGGACCGCTCAGGCGGTGGCGGATCGGATCCGGCGGGACCATGGGAAAACTGCTGGTCAAACTCGGCGTCTCCGCTGGCACGGTGGTCTTGGCAGCCGGAGCTCTCGAATGGGGCGCGCGCTCCCAGCTCGCGGATCGCCCCCTCGGCTTCGAACACGTCTGGGAAGAACAAGAGCAAAACCAGCTGGTCGAGGAGTACTTGTACGTCGGCAAGTTCCAGTTCCGGGAAGCCCCCCCGGGCCCGGAGAGCAACCGGCCAGGAACCACCCGAGTCTTGTTTCTCGGAGACTCGTTCACATTTGGTTCTGGTGTGGCGAAACGCGCCGACCGTTTCACCGACCTCGTGGAAGCTCAGTGCAACGCCTCCCTCGTCCAAGAACGATCCGTGCGCCGGGTGGACGTGTTCAACGCCGGCATCAACGGCGGAAAGCCGAGCTTTTGGTGGGAGCACTACCAGGTCCTGAAAGACACCTACCGGCCCGACCAGGTGTTCGCGGTGTTTTTCCTGCGCGATGGGACCTTGCTCCCCACTTCCATGATGCACAACCAGGAGCTCATGCAGCCGATCCTCGAGGATTGGCAATCGAAGCCCCTGTATCGACACTCGCGGTTCCTGTCCTGGCTCTACGACCGAATGGCACAACAGGAGTTCTCCAAGAAGTTCCAGTCGATGTTGCGTCACTCCTATCTCGGCACGGAAGAGGAGCAACAAGAGTGGCGTCTCCAGCGGGATTTCTTGGCCCAACTCGCCGATCAGTGCCGCCAGCAAGGCCGGCCCTTCCATCTCGTGATCTTTCCGCTGCTGCTGAACCTGGAGGACTACCAGTTTCACGACGTGGAGCAAGAGATCCAGCGATTCGCCAAGGAACAAGACATTCCCGTCCTGTCGCTGACTCCCGGGTTCCTGGGACAAGACGCGCGGAAGCTATGGGTGTCGGAAGTCGACCAGCATCCCAATGAACAGGGTCACCTCCTCGCGGCCAAGGTCTTGACCCCGTACTTGTTGAAAGCGATTGCCTCTTCGAACTCGCCACACGCGGAAGGATCGGACTAGCGGGGATTTTCGATCGCTGTCAGTTGGGTGAGCGCCCCCAAAGATTCGGACTCTGGGCTTTTGACCAACGCCTGTGCATACACCCGGGAGAGTTCCGCTGCCCGATCCCCCAGCGAAATGACAATCTCCGCGCTGCCTTGATCCGTCACACGGCCATACCCCACGGGAAGTCGCAGGGCCTCGAAGCAGAATCCCGCGGAATTCTGATCCATGCCATGGGCCAGCCAAAACGGCCCGTAGGACGTCGAGGTTGGTTCCGAGGTGGTCGCATTGCTAATCCAAACACTCACCCGATCCCCGGGTCGACCGGAGACGCGAAGGAAGAGTTCCCCGCGATCTTGCCCCCGAACCTCAGCCTCGAGTGGATTCGCCAAGCGAATCACCCGTTGAGGAACCCCCATGGCTCCGTCCGACGATTGAAACCACAGGTCATGGGCACCGGGAATGAGAAAATCGAATCCCAAACCCAAGTTGTCGGCCGAAGTCGACCAGGTTCGTGCCACGCGGTTGCCCACGATCACGCGTTGCAAGTCGGCCTCCCCAATCCCCTTCCCCACCAACTCCAAGCGAACCGGTTCGAACGCGTCCCCGGCGTGCAGGGTCACTTCCTCCAGAACGATCTCGACACGAGGTGGATGCCGGGAGTCTCGCAGTTGGGCAGCGCACGATTCTCGGAGCATCTTCGCCAACTCTCTTCCCAAGAGTTGATGTCCGAGGACCGAGGGATGAACCCAATCTCCGAACAGGTGGTTCTGGAGAGCGGTGACGTGGTCGAAGGGACGGCCTTCGGCGATCTCTCGGGCGAGTTGTTCGAAGTGCGCGGGAGCATCGAGAAGCAGACAATTCCCTCGACCGGCCACCTTCAGCAACGCGTCTCGATACTGGAGGAGGCCGGGATACTTGCGCTCGGTGGCCTCGGGTAAGGGAGGAAGCACGAGAACCAGAACACAATCGGCCGCCTGCGCACGTTCGGCAATCGCCTCGATGTTGGCCGTGAACTCAGCCACGCTGACTCTCGATCCGTGCAGGACCTCTCCTCTGGCGAACGCTTCGTGGATGGCCTCGCTATTCACCGAGGGGCGGAACAGACTTCGGGTCGCGTTCACGATCCGAAATGGCGAGCCGTGGGTCGCGGCACGCTGTTGATCCGACTCCCCCAACGCCGCCGCGTGGTCGTTCCATGCGCCCACGTAGACCACCAGAACGTCGGGCCGAACGACCTCCCAGCGCTGCGCCAGCAATCGACGACTTTGGAAGCTGCTGTAGCCAGGAACCGCGAGAAGCGTCGTCTCCACGTTTCCCCCCGCGGCCTGGCGAAGCGTTTCCTCGAGGACCATTCCATAGGCCTGCTCGAGGCGAACGTTGCCGCCAAAGGTGCACGAATCCCCGAGGCACACGATCCGGAACCGGTGTTTCGCGACCTCGGAAACCGGGCGTCCGCCCACACGCAGTCCGACCTCGTTGATCCGATACAGCCCGGCTTCCGACCCCGGCCGGAGTTTCCAGAACAGGGAAGAATCACTGTCGTAGAGGCGCTCGTCCCCCAAGGTTCCGAGGAAGTCCGAGGGGCGAATCTCGGCAATCGGGACCACCCAACGCAAGACGCACTCGGCAGTCGCCAAGGAAATCACCGCCCCGCCCAAAGCGAGGAGCCATTTGCTGCGGAACGATGGCTTGCTCCCGTGCATGTTTTCTCTCAGGAAAACTTATTCTCGAATCCGGCTGCCCAGAGCCCAACCACAGGGAATGGGTTCAACACGAGGAGATCTCCATCGGGAGTTCATGGATCGTACGCTTGACGATCGCCGTCACCGCTACCGGCCTCATGCTACTGGTCGGGCTGGGGACGGTGTCCGTCTTGTTGGACAAAACGCTGCGCGACTTGCTGCGTCCCGAGTCGATTTCGGTCCGCGATCAGTTCGACGAAGAGCGCTTCGCTGCGGCGGCGAACAATCCGGGACCGTACCGCGTTCACCCCGATCCGCTGGTCTCCTATGTCTTGAAGTCGGGGCACGAAACCGAGTTCGCCCGGGCCACCGTGCGCGGCAACGACTGGGGGCTTCGGGAGCGAGTGGCGGGCCCGATCCCGGACGATGCGTTCCGCATTGCCTTGCTGGGCGATTCCGTGGCCTTCGGCCAGGGTCTCGAGGGTGACAAAGCTCTGGCTCATCAGCTGGAACAGGTCCTCCACGAAAACCGGGGCGAAACCTCTCCAGCGATTGCCTGTATGACCGTGGCCATTCCCGGCTGGAACGTCCGCAACGCCGTTCACTTCTTGCTCGACCACTTGCAGGAATTGCGTCCCGACCTGGTGGTGTGGATTCCGGTCGCAAACGACTTGGAGGATACGGACGGGGTGTTCGAAACCGGACACCGGCGCCGACAACCCGATCTCTCGACGCCGCAACCGTGGGTGCCTGCCACGAACGCCTACGCCTACCTGATGCGTGCCGTCCTCCGCCTCGAGCAAGAAGGACGCACCCTGACCGACTCGATGGCGGGCCCCCCTGCTCTCCCCTCGGGACTCAGCCCGGCTTCTCTTTGGCGAATCGCGGACGCCACCCAACGCATCGAACTGCTGCAGGGAGTTCTGAAGGCTCGTGGGGTGCCTTTGATCGTTGCACCGTACGAGGACCACGAAGTCGAACGAGTGTTGCGGGCCCGACTCGAGGAACGAGGGATAAGACTGCCCACGATTCCACTGTTCTCGAAGATGGTGGCGGACGACACCCTCGGCTTCGACCCCCACCCCAACGCCGAGACGACCCGCACCGTGGCTGTCTGGCTGGCCCAGGAACTTTCCCAGCGCGGTTTCCTCCCGGGCGAAACATCATCCCCTTGGCCCGCGATTCCTCCGCAACAGCAAGAGCGACGCACGACGGTTCTGGAAGGCCCGGCCCTCGCCGAGTGGGTGGCGTCCTCCACCGCCGATGCCAGAGCCGCTCTGCGGCCTCGAATTGTCCCCGAAACGGGAGAGGGCATCCGCCAGATCTATGGAGGCCTCCACCCGAACAACACGTTCGGACATGGCTTGCTTGTTCTTCTGGGAGGGACGAGGGAATCGTTGCGGGTTGCCTTGGCACCTCTCGAAGACCGGCCCGACCTGTACCCGTTGGAGGTGGAGGTGAAAGTCGATGGGATGGTCGTCGGCGAGTGCCGGCTCGAACACTCCCAACCCGAGACCACCAAGGAGTTCGCCATTCCGAAGTCCTCGACGGGATCGCCGATCGAAGTTCAGCTGTGGCCGAAGCGCTGGGTCGCCCATCGAGTGGGGAAGACAACTCGCGTGGCGAGCTGTCGATTGCTCACCGTGGAACGGTAGGAGTCTCTCGCGTTGCCTTCCCGATCGTCCCATTCCCTGCTTCCGAAGCTCCTGCTCTCGCTTGGCACCCTTGTGCTCCTGCCGTGCGCCCTGGAGGGCGGGGCCCGACTCATTCTGCTCTTCCTCGGAAAGGGGGAAGCTCCCCTCAACGTCGGCTGGAGTGAACCAGACTCCGCCGAAGCCGCGGCCGGCCTTCGACACCGCATGTTCCAGCCCGACCCCAAGCTGTTCTTTCGACTGCGCCCTGGCTTGGAACTCGAAGAAACGGTGAACAGCAAAGTCTTTGGGGTTCGCACCAATCGCTGGGGCATGCGCGGTGACGAATGCGAGAAGAAGAAGCCCCCGGGAACCACTCGCCTCTTGAGTGTCGGCGATTCTTGCGTCTTTGGCTCCGGCGCAGACACGGACCACACCTTTCCCTCTCAGCTGGGCGACTTCCTGCGCAAGCTCCATCCAGAGAAGAGCATCGAATCCCTGAACTCAGGGGTGCTGGGGTTCACTTCGTTCCAAGCACGCACCTACTTGGAAAGCGAGGGATTCGACTTCGAACCGGACGCCGTGGTCATCGTGTGTGGCACCAACGACTCCATGGCTGCCACCGCCGGGCCGAAGCGATCCTTTGGGAATCGGAAGTTCATGACCGACCGCGAGTACAGCGAGGCGGTGAAACCTCCTGCTCCGTGGGCGATTCAACGACTGATTCAAAGACTCAAATCCAAGCCGGTGGGCAAGGCCATCGTGGTGGACGAGGACGGCAACGCCTCCGCCAAGCGCCGCGTTTCTCGAGAAGAGTACGCCGAGAACCTGCGAGCCATGATCCAGCAGTGTCGCGCACGCAACATCGTTCCCGCCTTGGTGGCCTGGCCGATGGAAGTGCAAGTGGTGGAAGGAGAACCGCGCCATCGACGCGGCAGCCGCCCGTCTCCCCAAAACCCCCGCTTCACGGAAACCGAAATGGGGACGATCCACTACCAAGAGATCGCTCGGCAAATCGCAGGAGAGGAGCAAGCGGTCCTCGTGGACCTCGTGGAGCTCATGGAAGGGCACGGCGAGTGGTTCGTCGACGGCTTGCATCTGAATGCGGAAGGCTACGGATTCGTCGCGGAACGCCTGGCCCGCGCCCTCGGCCCCCATTTGTTCTAGCCCGGCGACGCCTTCGATTCAGTCTCGGGCGAAGGCCTGTTTCTCGATCATCTCAACCAGGAGCCGTTGGGCGGCCTCTCGCTGTGGGTCCGAGCCGGCGCGATAACGGATGTCCATGGGCACCACCAAGTCTGGCTCGATCCCCACCCCTTCCAGGGTCTCGCCGTCAATGAGCGCCGCCCCCACCGCCAGATACAACAGGGAGCCGTCCGACAAAACGAACGGGGAACCCGCCGTCACCGCCCCTGCCGTGCGTTCCCCGACGATCTTGCCAATGCCGTGCTTTTGGAATCCGTAGGCCAGAATCTCCTTGCCGCTTCGCACGCCCCCGTTGACCAACATCACCACGGGTTTTCTCCACTGGGTGTCCCAAACGAACTCGTTTCCCGCTCGATCGATGCGCGTGTAGGACGGGACACGTTCGTGAAACAGGTTGAGGTACTCTGGCGAAGCGCCGCCCCAGCCGTCTCGCAAATCCCACAAGAGGCCCTCGGCGTTTCGCCATTCGGCCGAGCTCACTGCCTGTTCCAAGAGGTCGTGGAACTCTTGACCCGCGTAGGACCAAAAGCGAATGCTTGCCACCGAGTGCCCCTCCACAGATTCCACCCGAGCGCTGGCTTTGGTCGCCGCCAGGAATTCTTCTGTCGGGTGGATCCGGATCGGCGTCAGCGAAACCTCGAACGGGGGATGGTCTGCGGTCCGACGCAGGCGAACCGTGACCGGTCGTCCTTGGGAAGAGAGGCTGGAAATCCCCGCGTAGGGCTCGCCGTCGATCGAAACGAGTTCGTCCCCGCCGAGGATCCCAGCTCGCGCCGCGGGTCCCTTGGGAAACACCGAAGCAAAGAACCACTGTCCATCGATCTCCCGCATCCAAGCCCCGAGGGTCCAACAGGACAGCTCTCGGCCAGCGAACAAGTTCTTGATCGCTGGGTGAGAGGCAAAGATCCCGGCCAACTGGTAGTGCTTCGGGTCGGACTCTGGGTACCAGGCAGTGTGGGAAGTCTCCAATCGAGCGAGGAGTTTGCGAATCACCGCGTCGAATTCGGTCTGCTGGGAGACGGTGGCGAGTTCGCGTCGGAGTTCCTCCTTCGCAGGAACAAACACCTCCGCCACCTTCTCAGACGAGTAGAAGTGACTCTCGACCAGAGAACACACTTCGTCGAACAGGCGCTGCCAGTGAACCAAGCTCTGCCGCTTCACGCCTCGAAGGCCCGTGGGTTGCACGGGCGCATGACAACTCAGAACGGCAAACGTCGCCAGTGCAGCTCCGGCAAACCGGATTCCCATGGATCGATCCTCAACGTGCGGGGGAAGCCGATTCCTTGCTCAAGGCTTGCAGGAGCTCCACCGTGGCTTCTTGCAAGGCCGACTCTCCGGACCCCGAATTCGCGCACGCAACGATCGCCAGGTCGTGTTCCGGGAACACCGCCATCCAAGCCATGAAAGAACCGGCCGAGCCATTGTGCCAGCTAGCCCTCACTCCTCCGATCCCTCGCTTCATCCACCCGCATCCATAGTCCCCCATCACCGGCTCGTGGAGAAAGCCCACCGACTCCGCCGCCAGATAGTCATCTTCTCCGCGCAAGCCGCGCAAGTGCATGCGCGCAAAGAGTGCGAAGCTTTCGATGGAACAGTGCACGTCCCCGGCGGGATCGATCTCCGGAGACAAGCGGTAGGGATCGTCGAGCTCCATGGGTGTCGGATCGGCCGAGCCTGGGTAGTGACCGGCGGGCTGATGCGGGTTCTCGGGGGTTGCCGGCCAGCCAAAACCGACCCGTTTCATCTCCGCCGGCTCGAACACGTATTCCTGCATCAGGTCGGTCCACTCCCGTCCGGTTTGGGATTCGGCAATCGCGACGGCGATGCCGTATCCCACGTTCGAATAGGAGTGACCGTGCCCGGGACGGTTGACCGGCGGCTGGCTCAAGGCGTGAACCACCAGCTCTTGACGACGCGAGACCGGATCGAGGGATTCGTTTTCCCGAAACGTCTCGAAGATGGGCTCTTGTCCCGAGGTCCCAGGGATCACCCCCCCGGTATGGGACAACAGCTGGTGCAAGGTGACGGGAAGGTACTCGGCGCGGATCTCTTCCTTGCGATCGGAGAATGCTTCCGCGACGGTGATCTCCCAACTCAGCTCGCCCTCTTCGACGAGCCCCGCCAATGCGGTTGCTGTCATGGCTTTGGTACACGAGCCGACATGAAACAGATCGCTCTGTTCCACGGGTTGTGCGTCTCCATGGCGCCTCACCCCGGCAACGCCTTGACCGAGCAATCCCTGGGAGTTGACCGCAGCAATGGCCAATGCCGGCTGCTGATGCTTGGCCCGGATCCGTTCGGCAAGCTCGGGGATGTCGATCTCCGTCGCCTCGTCCGTCGGACTCGGGCAACCCAAAAGGCTCAGCCACACGACCATCTTCATCATCTCGTCTCCCTGAACCCGGAACGGAGAGCTCCCGCGCACGGATCTCCGCTCCCCTTCCTCCCCGCCGACCAAGATACGCAACCCCCGGGGCCCCGGCTTGACACTTTCTAAAAATAATGCGATTATTTTAGAAATGAACTCTCCCGGGAGAGCCTCCAAGAAACTGATCATTCGGCGCGCCGACCAGCTCCGCGCCATGCGAGGACCGGTTCGACGCCAGCTCCTGTTCGCGCTGGAAGCGTTGCAGGAAGCCTCGATTGCCGAGCTGGCCGATCAACTCCAGCGCTCGCCCGAATCTCTCGCCTACCACGTCAAAGCTCTGGAGAAAGCCGGACTCCTGAAGCCCTGCGGCGTGCGCTCCCGAGGCGGCAGGGCCGGGCGAACCTATCAGCTGGTCGCGGCCCAGGTTTTGGTCGACCCCAAGCAACGCTCGCCGCGATTTCTCGACGCGTTGGGGGATCTCTACAAGGCTTCCATGCGCTGGGCAGAGCGGGCCCTGCTGCGCGGACTCGATGCCGACCGCGGTCTCCCAGCGGAAGCACCTCGTCAGAGTGGGCTCCTGCAGGTCCAGGTCCGAGTGAATCAACGCGGCTTGACCGAACTCCGAAGGAAGCTCCTTGAAGTCGCCGACGAACTTTCGCAGTTGGATGAACCGGATGGCGAGATGATGCAGGTGGTGACCATCGCATTCAGCCCGCGACCCGAGTGAGCACGCCCGCCTCTCGGGTCCTTGCGAGGCTGGCTCGAAACCCCGGTTTGCGGGGGGGCCCCCGGCGAACTGCCCGCTGAAGGCAAGTCTTTCGCAGAATGGCTTCGGGAATGGGCTCAGCTCTGACTGCCCCGAAGCCGAAGGCTCGGGCAAGGAGACTCGTCATGGTCCATTCCATCACTGCGTGCTTGCTGACCCTGGTCACCCTGTTCGGACCGGCATCGGCCAACGGCCGCGCCCCCAAGGCCGTCTCCCTGCCAGAGATTGGGGAGAAGTATCCGGAACTCCAATTGCAGGATCACCGCGGCCGGACCATTCGCCTCTCCAGTCTGCGCGGCAAGATCATTTTGATCGAGCCGATCGGCATGACCTGAAGCGGATGCATCGCGTTTGCCGGAGGCAACGAGACCGACAAGGGTGGACTGAGGCAGACTGCTCCCCAAGCAGGAATTCCCTCACTCCGCAAGGCAGCCAAGCGATACGGCGGGGTGGATCTCCCCCACCGCGACGTCGTGGTGGTGCATCTGCTGCTTTTCGGGTTCGACATGCAGCAACCGAGTGTGGCAGACGCCAAGGAGTGGGCGGAACACTTCGACTTGGATCCCCGGGAAGGACACTTGGTACTGGTGGGTTCTCCCACGCTCTTCGGTCGAAGCACGATGTCGAGAGTTCCTGGATTCCAGCTCATCGATCGCGACTTTCGACTTCGCTTCGACAGCACCGGTCACCAGCCCCGGCACGATCTGTGGACTGAGCTCCTTCCGGCCTTGGGGAAGATGATCAAGCGCCGCTGACAAGACCGGGGATCGACAGGGAGAATCGACTCCGTTGTCCGAGGAACAGGAATCGGCGCTGCCCTCGGCCCAGCCATGGATGCGACGACGTGAAGACCGCACGCTCGGCCAGTCACCGGCGGGGCTTGTCGAGCGGATCCGTGGGCGCCGGCGCGAAAACGTCGTAGGTTCGATCCGCCACCACGTGGCGTAGGATGCGTTTCGCTCCCGACGGAAAACGAACGATGACTCGAGCCAGGGTGTCAGCACTTCCGAGGCCGAAGTGCACGGTCATGTCGTTTTGGGATTTGTAGCTGTTCCCACCGCAAACCACCTGACGAGTTTGAGAAACGCCGCCCGCCAGGACATCGACGGTCGCCCCGACGGCGTAGTGATTCGGCGCATCGTCCCACAACCGAAACTTGACCCAGTGATTGGACCCACTCTGCGGGTTCACGTAGAGAGACATCGGACCACCCGCATTCTGAACCGCTAGATCCAGGTCGCCATCGTTGTCGATGTCGGCGACCGCCGCACCGAACGAATCCAGGGACTGATCCACCTGCAAGGTCGGAGCCACGTCGCTGCAGGGCCAGGTTCCTCCATGGGTGTACAAGCGGTTGTCGCTACTCAGCCCATGGGTCTCGGCATTGCAGACATACAAATCCAAGTGGGCGTCATGATCGTAGTCGAAGAAAATCGCTCCCCAACCAGTGCGGAAGGACTCCGTCCCCGTCAATGCCTCAGCGATGGTGAACACTCCGTTTCCCTGACCGAGGACCATCGAGTTCGGCTCGATGCCAATGTTGGTCGAGTAGAGGTCCGGATAGCCGTTGCGGTCGAAGTCACCGCACGCCACCCCCATGGAGTAGATGTTTACGTCCACACCGGATGCCGCCGAGACATCGACAAAGTTTCCGCCCACGTTCTCGTAAAGCTGATTGCGGATTTCCGTCTCGTCGGCTTCCTTCTTGTCGTTGGAAATGAACAGATCCAGGTCACGATCCCGATCCATGTCAAAGAACACGCCCTGAAAGCCTCGCCAAGTCTTGGTGATGCCTTGAGCGGTGGCGACATCCTGAAAGGTCCCATTTCCCAGATTCCGATACAGATGATCTTGGGGACCATATTCGGGAACGAACAAATCGAGCCAACCGTCGCCGTCGTAGTCGCCCACGCTCGGTCCCGTGCACGGCCCGGTCAAAGTCAACTGGGCAGCGTCGGTCACGTTCTGGAACTGGAACGGGCCCACCGCCCTCATCAACAACTGCGGGCGATCCACTTGGGTGATGAGAAGGTCCAGGTCCCGGTCCCCGTCATAGTCGAAAGCCACCACCCCCGAAGCCTGCTCCAGCTTGGGAATCCCACAGGTCAGGGTGTGGTCGGAGAAGTGACCGGTCCCGTCGTTCTCGTACAGTGCGAATCCCCGGCCGGAGGCCCCAAGAGCCAGAAGATCCGGATCCCCGTCGTTGTCCAGGTCCGTGAAGGAGATTCCATACCCGAGTCCGGCCAAGCCAGGGACGACCGGGGTCACGTGGGTGACGCCACGAGTCGATGCCTCTTCGGTGAAAGGGGTTTGACCGAAGGCGGCTGGCAGGCTGGCCGCAGACACAGCAGCAACCAAGAACGGACGCAATGCGCGCATCATTCGAATCTCCTCATGACCCGACGTGCCGGATCTCCTCATTCCGGGAGAAATCCTAGCCACTCGCTCCCAGCTCGTACACCCGAGGGGAGCTGGGCGAGCCTGGTATCGTCGTTCCCCCACGAGGAAGCTGCGGATCTCGACTGTCACCCTCGCCGCATCGAAGCTCGTTGGGGCGCGGACCGGCGTTGACCCGCGCGGAACCGGTGGCTCTGGAGGAGGGACCCCGTTGGCCAGAATCGTCTATGGAGTTTCCGGAGAGGGCTTCGGCCACTCTTCTCGAGCCCGCGAGATTGCAAGACACCTCCTCGCGACAGGACATGACGTTCACTTGGTCAGTTACGACCGCGGTGTCCAGGCGCTGCGTGATGACTTCTCGGTCTTCGAAACCGTCGGGCTTCGCATCGCGGCCAGCGACAACAAAGTGTCAATCGGCAAAACTCTCAAGGAGAACTTCCGCCAACTTCCCGAGGGCTACCAGAAGTTTCGAGAACTGAAACGGGAACTCTTCCGGGAGTTCCGTCCCCACTGCGTGCTCACCGATTTCGAGCCGATGACCGCCTACTTGGCCCTCCACCATCGCTTGCCCCTGGTCTCGATCGACAACCAGCACCGCATGCGCTACATGGAATATGAATGCCCCGCGCATCTCGACACGGACCGACGCATCACCGAGAACGTCATTCGCGCCATTGTTCCGAAGCCGGACGTCTGCTTGGTCACGACCTTCTACTTCGGCCCGACCACCAACGAACGAACCTTCTTGTTTCCGCCGATCCTTCGCCAGCCGGTGCGCGACGTCGAACCATCTCCCGGAACGAAGATCTTGGTGTATCTGACCCGAGGATTCGAAACCTTCCTCAGTCACCTGAGCCGGTTCCCCCGGGAGCAGTTCCTGGTCTACGGCAGCGACACCGGCCCCCGATCCTCGAACCTGGAATATCGACCGTTCAGCAAGGACGGCTTCCTAGAAGATCTCGCCGCCGCCAAGGCCGTGTTCGCCACCGCCGGCTTCACCTTGATGAGCGAAGCCCTGTTCCTGCGCAAACCGATCCTCGCGGTCCCGATGCAAGGCCAGTTCGAGCAGCAACTGAACGGTTTGCTCCTCGAGGACATGGGCTGCGGAAAGAACGTTCGGGACGTTCGAGAAGAAGCCGTGGGAGACTTCCTCTACCGGCTTCCGGAGTATCAAGCGCGATTGGCCGAATACGACGCGGGCGATGGCAAAGCGATCTTTCGCAAGCTCGACACTCTCTTGGAGAACGACGCCAGCGAAGCACGTCGTCTCGCCGAGCAGCGGCGCCAGGAACCGTCCTCCGCGACTTGATCGAGTTCGTTGACAGATTCGCCGAGGCACTCGGTGTCCTGGCGATGCCTACGACAAGGGCGACTCCGGGCGAATGGTTGAGCAGGCGTCACGAAGCCAGGGAGCCGAAGGGCCGGCGACGACGTTCACGAATTCCCGGGGCAGGACACTAGTCCGATTCGTCCAAGACGACCAGCCCACACGGATTGCTGAGGGTCAAGCCGCTGGCATCGGAGAAGAACGCTTGAGTGTAGAAGACCAAGGACCCGTCCGCCGGCTCTAGCAGCAAGGGAATCGTGGCAGGAATGTCCAAAGTCCCGGATGGGTCGCTGACCATGCCGGTAAACACTCGCGGTGCCAGGGGAAAACTCAGCAACAACCATCCGCTGGTCTTCGGCCAAGGGGTTTGCCTGGCGGCGAGGGTCGCGAACAGCAGCACTCGGTCTCCGACAGCGCCTTGGAAACGCAACGTGGCCGCTTCTTGCTCGCGAACAGGGGAGTCAATCGACAACTGCCGGGCCAGCCCAAGGAACTCTTCGGTGGCCCCCATCGAGCGAAGGTCCACGCCTCCGGCGCCCGCGACGAAGCCCGTGTCGAAGTATTGCAGTGTGGCGTCCGCAGACACGCAGCCGCCATCTCCGCCGATGCCATCCCCCGCCTCTCCGCCAAGGCTTTGGCTTCCGCCGAGAAACACCTGGGAGTTCTGAGTCCGAATGCCGGCCCCCCCATCGCCGAGCAACGCCCCGCCACAGACGTCCTGAAACTGACCGCCATCGCCACCTTCCAACAAAGAGCCGTACACCGCCACCAAGCTGCCCACGGCGACCAGGCCATCGCCGCCTGGAGTCACCGTGAAGTCCGCTCCGTTGCCACCGCGAAACTGGCAGTTCACCAAGTTGAGCGCGTCACAATCCTCCGCTTTCACTCCGGCCATCCCGTCAGTTCCCGGCAAACACGCAAACCCGGTCGTTCCTGCAGCTCCCATGCCGGTGCAATCTTCGATCCAGATCGAACCTGCATTGTTGGCAAGCGACACCGCCGGCACGGCCGGCAGCAACGGGTCGCCAAACGAAAAGCCCTGGACAACGACGCGACTGGATGCGGGAACCTCAGAGATCGAAAGGGGCGGGATCTGGACGGGCCCTCCGTCCGCAAGGAGCACGACACTGATCCCGGTCACGGTGATGACGTTGCCAAGGATGGGATAGGAACCGGGCTTGACGAGGATCGTCTCTCCCCCTTTCGCTGCATCCACCGCCTCTTGGACCGTCAGGAAGTCCCCGGACCCGCCGGCATCCACGGTGAAGACTTGACCAATCGCCGAAGAACCAAACAGTGCACACGCGAGAAAGACTCTTCCAACAAGCATCCAAGCACCCTCCATCCGTCGATCCCGGGAGCGAACGCTGCTCGCGGTGAGGCTCGACAATTTGCACGAATGGGCGACTCACCGTCGGCGTCCAAGCGCAAGGTTCCCCACAAGGGGTGGTGACTGTCCGGCTCCGATTATGCCCCTTCGTGGGATGCTTCGGCGAGGGCCTCACGCAACTCCCTCACGAACTCCTCCTTCCAGATGGAGAAATCGTGTCCGCGCAGCTCCTCCCGGAAGGTGTGTTCGAAGCCGCCCTCGGTCAGGGCCTCGGACCAGCGCTTGGTCGAAGTCCAGAATCCAGGCTCCCAAAGACCCGCGGTCAGCCGAAACACCGGGTACTTCAGCGCCGGATCCCAATCCGGGGCGGGATGGCTCATGCCATTGGAAAACGCCAAGACGTGGCCAAACAGGTCCGGAAATCGCAGAGCAAGTTCGATCGCGAAGTCGGCGCCATTGGAGCAACCGAAGAACAAGCGTTTGTCCGGTTCGACCGACACTCCCAGCTCTTCTTCGGCCCAAGGAATGACCTCATCCAAGAAGAACTCCAGGTGCCGATAGAACGGATCGTTCCAGTGCGCTTCTTCGGGGGAATGCGGGTCATCCTTCGGGCCGACGTACTCCCGCACCCGATTTTCGGAACTGGCAGCGGAATGGACGCCCACCAGCACCAACGGTGGAAGCTCTCCCGCTAGCAACAATGGCTCCAGAACCTTTGCATAGATCTCCACACCGCCGCCATCGGCCATGAAGACCGCCGTGTTTTCGTCTTCCGGAGAAAATCCGGGAGGTCGGTAGATAGAGAGATTGCGAGGCTCAGGCAGCGCGCGTGGGGGCATTTCCACGGTCTCGATCGTTCCGCGCAAGGACTCCGCGACTTGAGCGGCAGGAGGCGCGTCGTTTCCTCGAAACGTTCGATCGGCCCATCTCCCCGGGTCCAGATTCTCCTTCGCGCGGTAGCGCAAAAAGTCGTAACCGAAGGCGGCGCGCGCCAATCCCTCAATCCGCAACGTCACCGTCCATAGGTCCCCGTTCCCGACTCGCTCGAGAGCAAAACTCGAGAGGCTTCCACTAAGTCGGACCTCGTCGGCCTCTGCGGAACGGAGGACGAAGGTGAGTTCGTCTCCTTCGGCCCAGCAGTCCGCTCCCGCTTCTTGCCAAGCCTTCTCGAGCGTGGCCGAGGTCCATTCACGAGCAACGATTTCGGGCTGGGGCGGCAACTCGGGAAGTGCCGGCGCCTGGGTCCAAGCGAGCCACAAGGAAACAGTCAGAGCAATCATCGAAGCCTCCTTCGGGGATGCACGGTGAGCAAGCGCATGGGAACTCCCAAGGCGGAATTGGTACTGTCCCAACACGGAAAGGGTTCGGAGATTTCTTCGAGCCCGTCGAAAGCGATCGCCGCGAGATGGCTCAGTTCCCGGGAAGCGGTGACTTCGGCACCCGCCTTCCGACGTCGCGAGCGGATGGACGGGAGAGCGGGCCCTCGCCGCGACAGGTTTGCAGGAATCGGACCAGTCGGGATTCGCCCATTGCTTGGCAAGGACACGCGACGGTGGCGGGCAGGAACGGAAACCCACCAAGATCAGAACGAGCCCCTGGGGATGCACCGAGGAAGCTCTGAGCCCTCCAAGCGTCGAGGTGAACGGCGGTCTGGTTACGTCGAGGTTGGCTCCGCCAGCGCGCGCTTCTTCCGGCCGGTGAACATGCTGAGCCCCACGATCCCTAGAACCACAATCAGGAACCAGCGCGTCACGTCAATGTTGGCCGGCGCCTTCCACACCACCGGCTCGTCCTCGGGGTCCACATAGACCACTTGCAGAGAATCGATCCCAATGGTGCGCCCCGTCGACTCCCCGTTTTTGCGATTCAGGACGCGGATCTCCAATTCGTGGCGATCCAAGGGAAGTCCCTGCCGGCTCACCAGGAGCTGTTGAGTGTCCGCCTCCGCAGCGTAGCAGTCCACGGTTTGAATCAGCTTGCCGTCCAGTCGGACTTCCGCCATGCCGAACTCGGGACCGCGCGAGCCATACAGCCGGAACGCCACCCCTTGGAACGGAATGGAGAGAACGTCCCCGGCCTTGTTGGTTCGAGTCACTCCCTTGTTCACGCACTCGGGAACAACGACTCGCTGCCATTTGCCCGCTAGATTCCAAGGCTCGCGAGCATCGTCGTAGATCTCGGTGTTCGAGAGAAGCTCCCAATCGCGTCCGCGATTGGTGGAGCGCCAAAACCCGTCGAAGTGGCCAATCAGGAAAGTCCCGTCGCTGGCGAAGTTGGGCGACACCGACAGTGAAATGGCGTTGTCGGCGGGGCTTCCGACGGGGCTCAGCCGCGCCCACGACTCCCCTCGATCGCGGGTTTCAAAGATCCCGCCCCCCATGGTCAAGACATACGCCGTTCCGTCCTGACTGTAGTCGGGAGATAAGGAGATGTTGGTGGGAAAGAACCCCTCCAAACCCTCGTTGATCGGTTTCCAGGTGTCCCCCGCATCGGTCGACTTGATCAGGCCATCCAAAAGCGAGATGGCCAGGACTTCCCGACTTTGTTCGAAATCTCTCGCGAGTACGAACGACTGCACGTGGTCGTCCCCGGCGCGCAAGCGGGGAGAAAACGTCAAGCCACCATCCGTGGAGCGAAACAAGCTGTCGCCACTCACGAACACGGTGTTGTCCCGTGCGAACCCAGGCGACAAGTGCACCCGACGGGCCCGGTTGGCGACCTGGCACAGGGCGGTCCAGGACAACCCCGCGTCATTCGAGCGAAACACCTCTCCCGCTCCACAAACCGAGTACACGGTGCGATCGGTAGCAAACTCGGGCGAGTAAGCGATGGAGTAGATCGCCGACGGCTTGGTCGCGGCCTCCCGTTCGGTCTTGTGCTCGAAATTGACGATCTTCCAGGAACGGCCTCCGTCTTCGCTGCGACGAACTCCCAGGCCCACTCCCACCATCACCATGGAATCGGTCGAGAACTGCGGAGAGGGAGCAATGGTGTAACAGCCGATGGCGTGAAAGTCAGTGTTGGAGAATTGCCAGCCATCCCCGCCGTCCTCGGAAAACATGCATGCCTGGCCGTAGCCGGCAGCAAACATCGTGCGGTCGTTGGTGTAGTCCGGCGAAATGGCGACCCGACGCCCCATGCGCGTCGGGTTGATATCCGACTGGACCCAGGTTTCGCCCCGATCCGAGGACCGGTAGAAGCCCTCGAAACAACCAGCGAACAAGCTGGGGTCGCGGGGATAGTTCGGGGAGAACCGCGCATCCAGGAAGTGGGTCTTGGTCTGAAACGTCATTTTGATCTGAAGCTTGGTCTTGGCCCAAGAGGCTCCATCGTCTTCCGACAGATAAACACCGGTTTCCCGACCCGCGACCAGCAAGTGGGGATGGGCCGAGCCATCGGACGCAATGTCAATCGAGTTCAGATCCAGCTCCTCGAGCCCTTCGCTCAGAGTCTCGAACGTCTTGCCCCGATCCGTCGAACGCCGCGCTCCCGCCCCGTAGGTCGTGACCCAAAGGGTGCCGTCCCGACGATAGTTGGGAGAGAAAGCAATGTCGGTGACCATGCCCCCGACCCGGCGCAACGCCCATTTCTGGCCGCCGTCGACCGAAATCCAAAAACAATTGGGAGCCGACCCGAAAGCAACGGTTCGGTCCTGAGAAAACTCGGGGGAGATGGCCAACGCGGTGAGCGGCTGGTTGGCCGTCTTCAAAGGCAACAAGGTGGAGGTGGCGCCCCCATCGGTCGAAACCTGGAGCGACTTGTGGGTTCCGAGAAACATCGTTCTTGGCTGAGCTGACGCATCCCAGTCCACCGCGAGAAAACGAAGCGCACCCAGCTCGTTGACCGGCTCCCAAGTGCGGCCGCGATCGGTGGTGCGCTGCAGGCCTGCCGTTCCGGTTGCCCACGCGGTCCCTGAGGTGGCCCAGTCCGGGGAGAACTCGACGTGGTTGATCTTTCGTCCGCGCATTCCGCTCCGAGAATGCTCGAAGCTGCGACCACCGTCTCGGCTGACCAGGAACAGATTGACCGATCCCACGGAGCCAATGAACATCGTGGCATCCTCAGGATAGTCGGGGTTGACCCCGAACGCGTCGATGACGTCATGGGGGTGATGGAACGCCAGAGCCGGCGCCGTCAGAGACCCGGCCAGAATCACCGCGCAAATCGACCGCAAGCTCGAAGCCATTTCCATAGAAGTGCGAAATCCAGACAGAGGGGAAAACACGACGGGAATCGACCCGGAGAGGTTACCCACGTTAGCCCGACTTTGAATCTCCGCTACGGGCGAAAAGCACGCCCGACTCCCCGAGCCCGTCCCGGGCCAACCTCCCCGCTCGGGTCGCGGACATCGGGCAAGCAAGCCCGTGAGAGTCGGTGGCCCATCGAGCGGTTTTCCATTGCGGCGCCAGACGCAGGCATTCGCCCGTGGAGTCTGGTCCTGTTCGGCGAACTCAAAAAGTCCGCGGCAGAAAAACAAGGCCCGAGGTCGGAGGAGTCCCTGCACCGAGATCTCCGAGACCGCTCGCTTCCTCGAGCCGTCGCGAGAGTGAGCCAAAGTTTTTTCTGCGGAGGACTTGCGACGGTCTTCACCGCACCGCTCCGTGACGATACGTTGAGGAAGAAGATGGCCAACACGGAACGGAGCGGAAGTCCCATGCAAGAGCGCGCGTTGGCCCATGGAGTGGCGCCGGCGCGTTGGCTCACCCTTTCCTGCCTGACCCTCGCCGCGTGCCAGGAGCCTCAGGGCTCCGACGAGGCGTCGTCTCTTCCGAACGTTTTTCTGATCACCGTCGACACCCTGCGCGCCGACCATCTTGGCTGTTACGGCTACCCGCGAGACACGTCCCCCACCCTGGACCTGCTGGCTCAGCGCTCGGTCCGCTTCGACCAGGCCATGGTGCAGTGGCCGAAAACCGGGCCGAGTCTTTGTTCGATGTTGAGCAGTACCTACGGACACACCAGTGGCGTCCTGCGTTTCACTGGAAAGCGACCGGTGCCCCAAACCATGGAGATGCTGCCGGAGATTCTCCATGACGCCGGCTACCAAACCTTCGGCGTCGTGACCAACCCGAGCGTCGCCAGCTCGCTCCACTTCGACCAAGGATTCGACGTCTACGACGAGAACTACGGATCTTACTTCGATCTCGCCAAGCACACTTCGCGTGCGAGCATCGAAGCACTCGAAAATCGAGACCCCACCAAACCCTTCTTTCTCTGGGTCCACTACCTGGATCCCCATGGCAAGTATCAACCGCCGAATCGTTGGTTGGAGCCCTTTGTCGGAGACGAGCTCTACAAAGCGGACTCCCGACCATCGGTTCCGCTCAGCCCCTTCGTGCGCGGAGAGACGAAGCATCCCCGGTCCCCGATCGGTGAGATCGGTCACCGCAGCTACCTCCCCGATCTCATTCACGTGCGCGACTACGTCGCCCGGTACGATGGAGAGATTCGCTACTTGGACGATTGGATCGGCTACTTGTTCGAGTGGATCCAGGGTCAGGGGCTGCTCGAAGATTCGATCGTGATCTTCACCGCAGATCACGGCGAGAGCCTCGGGGATCACAACTACTACTTCAACCACGGACGCTTCCCCTACGACGCCTGCACTCGCGTTCCGTTGCTCTTGTATCACCCAGAACTGCCGGCGCGAGTCGTGGAGGAACCGGTGGCATTGCTGGACCTGGCTCCGACGCTCGTAGACATGCTGGGTCTTGCTCCCGGCTGGCAATTCGAGGGGCAAAGCCTGGCGGGTGCTTTGCGAGATCCGGGCCGGCACGCCATCGACCGACCCGTCTTCACCGGCTCCAGCCCCATCGAGCGCTTCACCGTCGCCGTCCGCCAAGGCCGCTACAAACTGATCAAGATCTCGGACCCGGAACTCGCGGAGATCCTCACCAACGAACCCTACGAACTGTACGACATCGAAGCGGACCCGGCGGAAACCGTGAACCTGTTTCGTCAGCTTCCCGAGGTTGCTCGCCACCTCCAAGCCCTCCTCGACCCCTTCGTCGACAAGGCCTACGCCACCGTCCCCTTCCCCGCCGACTCCGAAGCCGAGCTCAGCCAGGAAGAGATGCAAAGACTCACCGAACTCGGTTACGTCGACGGGGACTGAACGGTTCGTCGTCCGGGTCTCGGTCGATCGCAACGTCGGGGCTTCCCCGGCGGCCAAGTCTCGATTCTTCTCCAAGATTTCAATTCCCTGAATGGTCCCTTCATCAAAGAGGAGGAAGATTGCGTTGCGGAAGGCTTCCATGGCCGGCCGTTCAATCCTTGTCGCAGCTTGGAGTCCTCGATGCATCGTGTGCCCACAGACACCTGCAGCAGGTGTGCGGAAGAAATCGGATCCACGGAGCCGTTCGTGCGGTCGCAGTACGGACGACAGGAGTGGTGCCTTCCCTGTTGGACTTTCGGACTCCAACGAAGCCACTGGGACCGACCAGAGTTCGTCAACGTGGTTCGAATCCAGGTCCCATTGACGGCGGGGAAGAAGCGCACCTATTCCATCCGTCACTATTCTCACCTCGGAATCCTTGTCGCCTTCCACCACGCTCGTGTGGCTCAGACCCTCGTCATCGAACCGTGGATGCGTCCCTCCTTCGCGGTGCACCGACTGATCGAGCGATTGCGCAAAGAAGACCGGGAGCTGACCACTGCCGCCACCTCGAAGAGTCCCCTGCCTCTACCCCACGCTGGTGTTCCCGCTCGCTCTGGTTGATCATGGGACGCCTCCCACTCGGTCGACTTTTGACCTGCGGGCTTTGAGCCTGGATACTTTCGCTCGCAAATTTCGCGGAGCGAGAAGAGAAAGGCCTGGCTCCCGTGTCGCACCCTCCGACTCGTCCTCGCTTGCTCGCGATCCTCGCGGTGCTCTTTGCAGCGACGTGCCTGACCTACGCGCCCGTCCGTGACCACGAGTTCGTCAATTTCGACAGCAACGTTTACCTCTACGAAAACCCCGTCGTTCGCGAGGGCGTGACCTGGGCCGGAGTTCGGTGGGCTTTCACCACGACGGAAACCGCGAATTGGCACCCGGTGACCTGGCTCTCTCTGATGCTCGACGTCCAGCTCTTCGGACTCGACCCGGGAGCCCATCACCTTTCCAGTGTTTTCCTGCATGCCATGAATGGCGTGCTCTTGATGCTGTTGGTTTTCTGGACCACGGGATCTCTTTGGAGCGCAGGGTTGGTGGCTGGCTGGTTCGCCCTGCATCCCCAGCACGTGGAATGCGTGGCTTGGGCGGCGCAGCGCAAGGACGTACTCAGCACCTTCTTCCTACTCCTTACATTTTGGGGGCACGTCTGGTACTCCAAAACCCCCTCCCGAACCCGCCAATCCGCCACGCTGGTGGTCTTCGCATTGGGATTGCTGGCCAAGCCAATGCTGGTCACCGTACCGCTCCTGCTGCTGTTGTTCGATCACTGGCCCCTGGCGCGCCATCGCCAACAATCGTGGCGATCCTTGATCCGGGAGAAGCTTCCGTTCCTCGTGCTTGCGATCGCGTGCAGCGCCACCACCTTGTTCGCCCAGTCCCGAGAGGGGGCAGTGGGCGGACTCGAGTCCTACGCACTGACTCAACGGCTCGCCAACGCCGCGACATCGGCAATGATCTATCTGATCCAAACCCTCTGGCCGACTTCCTTGTGCGTCTTCTATCCCTACCCGAAACAGGTTCCCTTGGAGCATTGGCTTCCTGCAACGGTGGCACTCTTGGTCTTGACCGCACTCGCCTGGCGCAGCCGTAGGAAACTGCCCTTCGTGGCCACGGGATGGACGTGGTTCTTGGTGTCCCTGGTCCCGGTCATCGGATTGATCCAAGTGGGCCGGCAAAGCAGGGCGGATCGCTACACCTATCTCCCTCACATTGGGCTGTTCCTCGCCATCGCTTGGGGATGTCGAGCGCTCGCCCGTCGGGGACCCGGCTGGAAGAACGCCATGATCGGAGTCGGAATCGCCTCGTGCCTGGTCCTTCCCGGATTCACCCGTCAGCAGCTTTCCACGTGGCGGAACAGCGAAACGCTCTACCAACACGCGCTCAAAGTGACGAAGGACAACCCGGCCATGGAGTTCAATCTTGGGGTCGCCTTCGTCGAGAAGGGTGACTACGAGAACGCGCTCGGGCAGATCGAGCGCGTGGTCGCGCTCGACCCAGCCTATCCCCGCGGACACTTCACTCGCGGCGTCATCCTGTCTCGACTTGGCAGGCAAGAAGAGGCCGCGGAAGCGTTTCGTGCAGCCATCGCGGTAGAACCCAACGACATGGATTCTCAAAGCAACCTCGCCGCTCAGTACTTTCGACGATCGGCATACAAGCTCGCCAGGACTCACTTTGCCGAAGTTGCTCGGCGCCAACCGCAGAATCTTCAGGCGCGTGGAAACCTCATCGCGACGCTGATTCGCATGCAGGACTGGGAAACAGCACTTCCCCTGGCGCGAGAAACCGCGCGACAAGCTCCCCACGACCCACGGACGCAGACCCACCTAGCCGAGGTTCTCTTGGGACTCGAACAATTCGCCGAAGCCCGCAGAATCTTGCAAGAAGTGATCGTGCGACACCCTGGCCACTCCGAGGCCCGGGAGCTGCTTGACCGAGTCCCGTAGCGCCATGCGCAGCCAGTTTCCGCAATTCCTGAACCCGCTTCCGGCTCCCCTCGTAATACGGCTTGACCGACGAGCCCCCAAACCAAGAGGGATGCGTTCATGGAACCCCCGATGCGGCCAACCCCGGCGAGTCACGCCTTCATAACCCGAATCACCACCGCATGGATCGGGGTCGTCGCACTCAGCCTGACGGCGCGGGCCGACAACGGCGCGCGGATGGATGCCCCGGTGGCCCCTCCTCTCACCGTCGATGGACGGCTGGACGATTGGCCGAAGGATCTGCTGTCTCACTCCATCAGCAACTACTACATCCGTGCTCCGCTGGATCAGACCGATTTCCAAGCTCAATTCCGGGCGGTCTACGATGCGAGCGAGGGACACTTGTACGTGGCGGTCGAAGTGATCGATGACTCCCACGTGGAGGAGCAGACCCTCGACATCAACCAGGACATGCACGTTCTATACGTCGACGCGCAGCATTCGCCACGAGGCTCTGCGCCGATCGGCTACTCGACGAATGGCACGCTGCACGCGATCGAGTCCCACTCTTCCAACGCCTATTTCACCGAACAAGAGTTCAGCTGGGATCCAGCCGTCGAGGGTGCGCTTTGGGGAGACACGGAAGTGGCGGTTCGCCGTGACAGCAATCGAGCCACCTACGAATGGAAAGTCGACGTGGGCGAGGCGCTGGTCCCGGGACGGTTCCTGGGATTCGACTACGAGATCGTCGACAGAGACGCGGGGGACCCGATGGGCGAGGTCACCCTGGCTTCTTGGGGACAGACGACGGACAAGAACGACGCCGCGTTTCGCCTCGGCGACCTCTATCTCCTCGACGCCCCGCTCGGGGAACTTGTTGGTCACGTGCAATGGGATGACGGAACCCGCGCCTCCCTTCCCGACCAAGTGAAGATCATGTCCTTGGAGAACCCCGCTTGCTGGACCCGGGTGGATGTCAACTCTGACGGCGTCTACCTGACTTCCCTCCCGCCCGGGACCTACTCCATCGAACCGGAACCACTGCTTTGGACCGAACAAGACCAGGTCATTCGCGTCAGTGACGGCCTGCGGCTGGAAGAGTCCGTCGTGGCCGACGATCGGAGCCGGGCTGCGCCTCTTCGCCTCACTCAAAAGCCTCACCCAGAACTTCTTGAGGAAGAAGGGGTCTTGTTCGAGTTGGACGATGACGATCTTCCCCGGGTCGATCAGTTCATGGGCGAGCTGATGAGCTACTACCAGATTCCCGGAGCCTCCCTGGCACTGGTCCACGATGCCGAGCTGGCGTATTCACAGGCCTACGGTGTGGCCAACGAGCTGACCCAAGCGCCCGTGGAGGAGGACACGCTGTTCGAAGCGGCTTCCATCACCAAGCCCGTGTTCGCCTTTGCCGTGAACCGCCTGGTGGAGCGTGGGGTGATCGATCTGGACCGCCCTCTGCACGAGTATCTCCCGTACGAGCGAGTCGCTCATGATCCCCGCGCAAAGCTGATCACTGCTCGACACGTGCTCAGCCATCGCACGGGATTCCCCAATTGGGCCGACAACGAGTTGGGCAGCCGAATCCCGGTTCAGTTCACGCCGGGCACGCGGTACCAGTATTCGGGAGAGGGATTCGAGTACCTGGGCATGGTGGTGGAACGACTGACAGGAAAGCCCCTCGTCCAAGTGCTTGACGAAGAAGTCCGCCAGCCGTTCGGCATCACTGCCAACATGGAGTTTGCGGAAAAGGAAGGCCTCCTCGAACAACTGGCCGTGGGCCACTATGGTCGTCAGGCCACGCCCTATCGGATGCCCGAGCGGCCTGGCATGGCGTGGAGCATGATGACCGAAGCCAAGGCCTTCGCGAAGTTCATGATCGGGTTACTGAACGAGGAACATCTGGAATCCGACTCCTATGCCGAGATGTTCCGAGGACAGTCCGACGTTCCCCCGGACAAGAACCCACGCGGTCCGCAGTGGGACAGCTCCTATTCGCTGGGGTTCTCCATCCAGTTCTCGCCCTACGGGACCGTGGTGCAACATGGGGGCAACAACGGCGACTTCCGCTGCATGTTCCAGAACTACCACGAACTGGCCTGCGGCTACGTCGTGTTCACCAACAATGACTACGGCGAATACCTGGCCCAGGCGCTGCACCGTTTTCTGATCATGGGTCAGGACGAGACTTGAGCTCCGCACGGCGTCCGGCCAAGAACGCTCCCACGCTCGCCAAGGCAGCGACCGCCAAGCCTCCCGCCACTCCCCCAAAGATCGGCATTCCTTGAGGCATTGGCAGGAACTGGCCGCGCACCTCGTAAGTTGCCCCGGGATTCCTCTGGGAGCTGAAGTAGAGCCGAGAACCATTGGGTGAAAGTGCCGGCCCGGTGATCTCCGTCCCCGAGACGCCGGCGAGCTGCACGATCGGCTTGACTCCCCCGCTCGGGGTGAGAGCGACGATCTGCAAGTCCCCGGGGTCCTCGGCCACGAGCACATCTCCACAAGGGGACACATAGAGATTGTCCACGCCCGACAACTGGGGATTCGTGGAGGTGGCCAAGTCGTACAGGATCGAGATCGTGTTGCTCGAGGAATGAATCCTCCAGACTCGGTTGCTGCCCTTGGTCGAAAAGTAGACGTTCCCCGACGCGTACCAGCACCCTTCCCCGCCGTCGAAAGAAGTGGCATCCGGCACTTGTTCGCGGGTCGGCGTGCTTCCGAAGGAGAGTGTGGGATCCGGAACGACATGCCAGGCGAGCGGTCGGGTCTGCCCCGGAGAGATCGGTCCTTCGCCCTGAGGATCCAGAATCTCCGCGGCTTCAAGAACTCCGGAACTCAGACTCGGATAGCTGGTCGGTGTGAATCGATACAGCAACCCCTCCGGTTTGTCTTCGGTCAGGTAAATCCGCTGGTTCAGGAAGTCGACCGCCGCCGCCTCGTGGGAGAACTTGCCAAGAGCAGGACGCACGACTCCCTGAGATCCGGCAGACAAAGGGTCACATTCGTAAACCTCTCCCTCGTCCCGCTCTTCACAGGAAAGCCAGGTCCCCCACGGCGTGGGACCGCCGGCACAATTCCGCGTCGTTCCGTTCAGGATGGAATAGGCGTCGACCACATTCCCCGCCGCGTCGAAACGCAAAGCGCTCACTCCCCCGCCGCCATTGACTCGTTCGCTGTTCGAGACGTACACCCAGCCACCGTCGGCGGTCGCAAACGTCGCCCCACCGTCGGGATTCACGTGCCAGGAATAAGACGTTCCCGGAACCGTCACATTGCTCACCGCCAGAATGCGTGAGGTGAAACCGGCCGGAAGCATGAGGCCGTTCGCGTCGGGCGCCTGGAGAGGTCCCAGGAAGTCAGCCCCGCATCCCATCGCAGAGGCCGGAGAGGTCATCGCTCCGTGAGTCAACGCACTGGCACCCACCGCCCCGACACTGCGGCGCAAGAAACCCCGTCGAGAGATCATCGAGGTTCTTGGGAGAGGCTTTTGTCGAGAACGTCCCACCAATTCCTCCGTCCGTTCGATCTCCCCAGTGCGACCTGGATCGTACCATGGACCCGTCATCCGGCGCCGCGGCAATGACGACGAAATGGCGGGGACGGCAGCGACGTGCGCACGCACCGTGATCCACCTCGTCCTCCATTGCCGCGGCACCGGATGACGTGATACGCTCAGAGCATCGTTCATCAGAAGGCGCAGGGAGGAGACCGCCATGACTCGGCAGCGGGACAATTCTTGGGGACTGGTTCTTGGTGTGGTGCTCGCGGTGGGATGCCGCAGCTCGAACTCTTCCGCCCCAGTCGACGAGCCTCCGGGTTCCGAGCAGGTGGTGGACCCGCGCAGCGACCAGCCCTCAGCCCGCTCGGCGCAATCCCTTGCCTCTCCTCCGTGGCGGCGTTCTTTGGAAGAGTTTGCCGATGAGCTCGTGCAAGGCGTGGGCGACCGACCTGGAAGCCTCGGGGTCTTGCCATTGGTCAGTCACGACAAGAAGAAGGAAGCGCCTTGGGTTTCGGAGTTTGGCGTGACCGTTGCCGATGACCTGGCCGAGGTGGTGACGGAACAGGGGTACGACGGTTTTGTTCTCGGCAGCTCGGACATGGAACTTCGGCTGCAAGAGGCCAACCTGGGGAAGGCGACCATCGCCGCACGCAACAAAGTGTCAGAGTTCGGGGAACGGCTCGGCGTCGACGTGCTCGTGTACGGCTCCACCAAACGCGAAGTCACCTACCAAGGGCCCCAACGAATCGATTCCCTGCGAATGGAGTTGAACGCCTACGACTTTCGCACCGGGTCGATTCTTGCTCGTCATCGCCTGGAAATTCCGGGGCAGGGCTCTCGGTTCGGAGAGGCCTGGCGATTGCAGAACCAAGAAAGCCTGTGGCAGATCCTGGAACAAACAGAGTCCGTGGCCAGCGACCGAACGTTCGCGCGAGAAGTCCCGTTCGTTTGCGGGCAGGTGGCGCGCCGCCTTTTGGGTCAATGGAGCCGCCTGCCGGCAGGTTCCCGCGTTTACGTGCCGCCCACGGACACTTCTCGATTCGTCCACTCCCTGGCGCGGCTGCGAGCAGCCCAACGAACCTTCGCCTCCGAGTACGAGCGACTCCGCGAAGAGCTTCCGGGAGCAGAGAACAAGCCGGCTCGGTCGCGAGAAGTTTCTTTCGTATTGAACGACGTCCAGTTCCGCAACCTCGCTCAAGCGGTCAACTATCTCAATCAGTTGGAAGAAGGGCTCCAAGCCACCCAAGCCGCGCGCTTTGGACAGTCTCTTTCGTCCATGGTGGCCGAAAAGCTCCTCGAGCAATGGGGCAGCGGCAACGTCCAAGTCAACGACTTGGGATTCACCGAACTCTCCGACACCGAGCGACATGCGACGACCGGAGAACTTTCGAGTGGCGGGCTCGTGCGATCCCTGACCGCTCGAGAGACTTTGCGAAATGCGGGCATCGAGTTCGTCGTGCTCCCCCGCTTGGAGCGCTGGGGAGACGACTTCCTCCTGCGCCTCGAGCTTCTGGATTTGCAGGCGTCCAGCATCCTCGGCTCCACCCACGGGTTCTTGGCATCCGCCTATGCGGCAGACCTCCAGCAGGCCCTGGGTCTCGACGAAGCTCAGGACCCCAACTCCCGGCTGGCCCCGATCGACGACCTGCAGTCTTCGGCAAGAAAGTCCTGGGACTCGGTCTATGAATCGGTCGCGGCCGGAGTCGTCCGTTTGACCGGCAACCAGTCCTCCGGCACGGGGTTCCTCGTTTCGGCAGACGGCCACGTCATGACGAATGCCCACGTTTCCGACGCCGTCGCCGGCCCCGACCAATCCGCGCTCGCCGTCACCAAAGATGGCGCGCAGATCCCAGTGAAGGTCCTGGTTTCCGACCGCTTTTGGGACGTGGCGGTGGTCAAGCTCGAGAGAGTCCCCGAGGATGCCCACATCTTCGAATTCGCGGAAGAGGCCGATGCCCGGATCGGAGTCGAGATCGCCGTGCTCGGCCATCCCAAAGACTTCTCGGGCTGGATCCTGAGCCCAGGACACCTGAGTTCCGTGAGCGAGAAGGTCCCCGTGGACACGGATCAGGATGGCAGCGCCGACCGGGCCCGCCCGAGCTTCATGTACACCGCCCCGACACGACAGGGCACCAGCGGCGGCCCCGTTCTGTTGCTCGACTCCCGAGTCGTCGCCGTCAACTCCCACGTGTTCAGTGGGGAAGTCTATGCCGAAGAAAGCGAGGGCAAGCCAGCCCCGCGAACCGAACTCACCGGCTTTGCCTTGGGCGCTCCGGGGCACGTTGCCAAGGGAATCCTCGAGAAAGCCGTGACTCGCTCAGAGTGAGCTGGTTCGTCGACCGACCCAATGACAGGGGGCTCCACCCCCCACACAGGGACCCCACCTTAACGGGTCAGATAGGAACCGCCCGTTTCCCCCGCCAGGCCTCTCAGCAAGGACGCGTGATGATCGGCACCGATGCCGATGCAGTGGATCGTGACTTGTTTTTGCCTTGCCCAGAAGACCAGCTGCTTGAGAACTTCGCGGGGATTGGTGGTGCGGCCGGCGGTGGGTTGACCGTCGGTGAGTAAGAAGATCGTGTCCACCGCAGCCGGGTAACCACTTCGCAGCGCTTGTTCGCCAGCCACTTGGAGGGCTTTCATCGTTCCTCCGAGCAGGTTCGTGTAACCGCTGGCGCGAAGTTCCGAGGCCCACGCGCGGACGTCAGCCTTCCCTTCGGCGTCCGCTTGGATCAGGTGTCCCCCCCAAACCTTGACGTCGTCGGAATAGACCACCACGGTGAACCAAGCATCGTCGGGCAGCTCGTCAATCGATCGAAGCAACTCTCCAACGGCAATCTGCAAGCGGCTCTTTTCCTCCCCGGGATCGACCTCGTTCATGCTTTCGCTCACATCCAGCACGTAGCAAAGCTGCCGAGAGTGGGTGACAATACCGAAGAAGGCTGCTCCGGAAGTCTTGGACGCCATCCCCGGAGCCACCCGGATTGAGGTCGTCGCTTCCTCGGCTGCCAGTTGGGTTTCTTGTTGTTCTTTCCACCAGCGCTCCCAGCGGGGGAACTTGTCCCCGAAGTCGTTCCCGGTGAGCTCTGCCAGGTGGGCGAAGATCCGCTGCTGAAGCTCCTGACTCACCTCGACTTCCGGTTTGGGAGGAGTGACTCGCTCCAACAAGCGCATGAAAGCCGGGAGCCCGACGACGGAATCCATCTGGGCGAGGCCGTCGACCACGGCGGTCAGCAAGTACTCTGGCTGTCCCGCTCGAAACAGACGAAGCAACGGTTCGACGGCATCTTTTTGACCCGACGCCCCAAGATCCAACGCGCCCTGATAGCGAACTTCCCAGGAAAGGTCGGGGAACTCCCAGCCGAGGGTCAAATCCGCAAGCACCTGGATGCTCTCCGGGGAAGCAATTCTCGACAGGACCAGCATGGCCGCAGGGACCGTGAACTCCAAGCGTGCCGGATCGAGCGGTGCAATCAACAACTCCCGAACCATCGGGTCGCGGAGTTCCGGTGCACAGTTCTGAATCGTCTCCGCGACCGCCTGCAAGGCCGCTTGTCCCTCTTCCTCGGAGATCCCTTCGAAGGGCACTCGCACCGCGGCCTCGCCAGGCACTGGATGCATTCCCAAGTTTTCGAGAATGCGCCGAGCGCCCAAGAGGAATCCCTTTGCCGCCACCGTTTGGTAGCCCAGGATTCGATCCAGCTCGCTGCCCGCCGCCACCTGCTGCAAAGCACCGGAGTAGTCGTCTCCGTTTTCTTCCCACCAACGGGTCCATGCGGTGGCAGTGGGAACGACATCGGCTCCGGTGATCTTGGCCAAGGTTTGCAGGAAGTCTCCGCGCAAGCGACCGTTTTCCTGCTCCAGGGCTTCAATCAAGTCCGGCACGACTTCCAACACTGGGTTCTCGCGAAGCTGCGTCGCCGCGGTACTCCGCAAGGACCACGACTCACTCTTCAGCAACGCCGCTGCAAAGACGGCACTGCCCCTTCGGTCGTGCCGCATCAGAATCTCGAGGATCCGGACCTGTTCGCTCTCCTCCCGCGCTGCCGCGCTTGCGACAACTGTTTCCCAAGAGGGGTCCCCCGCCGCCGCCAGGCCTTCGAGTGCGACCATTCGCCGCTCTCGTTCTTTCGATTCGAGCCACTCGCGAAAGTCCTCGAGGACGCTGTTTCTTTCCCGTTCTTCCGCTTGGTCAAGAGTCTTTCCCAACACGGCGACCAAGATCTCGCAGAAGCCCCTCAACTTGACCTGGTCTTCGATCACCGGCCGAATGTCTCGCTGTACTCGTTCCAGATCCCGGTCCACCTTGCGCAACACCGACTCGGAGCGGGGACCTCCTTGCTCGAGAGTCTTGACGGCTTTCTCGTGCAGTTCCGCTTCTTTTCGCTCCAGGGGCGCCAGGTGCTTGGCCAGCTGTGACTGGCGGCGAAACAAGTCAATGAGAGAGTCCAAGAGGACCTTGTGGAATCCTTCGCTCCGGAATCGGATCAGGTCATCGGCCGCGGAAGCGACGGCCGGGGCTCTTCCCTGATCGATGGCGTCGCGCAAGCAGCGACGCGCTTCGCGATAGGTCGCCGGTTCCCCCGCGGCTCCCACGGGAACCGCCACGACGAACGCGAGAAGCAGACACGCGCCCCAAATCCCACTTGCCCCGTGCTGTGCATTCATGGAAGGAGGACTCCTAGGGGGAGACTCTTGGCGGGGGCAGCGCCACTCGACCCTCGCAAGCGTCCGTGCCCGGCAACGTGGCCGGGGATGCTAGCACAGGTCTGAAAAAGAGTCTCTGAGAGAGGAGTCCAGAGTAGACGCGCGTTCGGGGCCGGGTAACCGCTCACGGAAACGGGCGATGAATCTCCCCGTTGCCCCCCCGCTGCTCTCGGCCTCATCGATCCGTCCGAAGGCACGGCGAATCCATCGTTCGGGGAGCCATTCCCCGTGGACAGGATCAGGGATCGGAGCTCTGGCGAAGGAACACGGTGTCGCCGTCCAATGTCATTTGCGGAGCTGGCTTGCCATCCTCCACCGCAAACAGGATGTCGAACTCGTTGCCCGCCGCGCTCACGGCCCGGCAGCCAGGGCGACCCTCGGCAACGGAAGTCAACCACAGCATGACGTCACCATAGCGGCCGCGGAGACACTCCCCTTCTTCCCAGAACGTGAGGGCTCCCAGGAACGGGTGGTGAAACGTCCCTGCACAGTGGCCGAGAGGCACACCGAGGTCTTCCGCACGCGGCGGTACCAATGCCAGCAGCTCCCGGCGCTCCGCAAGCTGGGACATGCGTCGCTCATGATTGGCGCGCAATGCGGAGGGGAGCCGGTCTCGATGACCACTTTCCCCCAGGAGACGATCGTAGACGTCGGTGAAGACAAGATTGGTCAGCGCGTGCCCCCCCGGGGAGCTGTTGCACAACACCACCACCCCCAGCCCGTCGTCGGGAAGCATGGAAATGTGTGCCGCCGTGCCCACATAGCCGCCTCCATGGTTGGCGTATCGGCGCCCTCGGTAGCTCCCCAACTGCCAGCCGTAGCCGAACCCGAGAAGCTCGGGAAACTCTCCGTCCGGCTCGGGAAACTGGCATTGATAGGTCAACGCATCTTCGATCGCATCCGCGGACACGACGGGAACTCCATCGATCTGCCCCCCGTTGAGGAACAACTCGATCCAGCGAGCACCATCCACCGCGGTGGTGCCCATCCCACCAGCCGCGTGCATGACTCGATCCGTCTTTCGAACCTCGGATTCCACGAAACCGTGTTCTCCTTGCACCATGGGGAAGGCACAGTTGGGATCCGAGTACATGCGACTGGCATAAGCGGTGGTCCGGGTCATCCCGATTTCATCGAACAACGCTTCTTGCAAGTAGTCCTGCCACTTCTTTCCCGTCACCGCTTCGATCACCCGACCGGCAATCGTGAAGTGCACGTTGGTGTAAGTCACTTCGCCCCTCGGTTCCACCGTGGACAGCCAGTGGTAGAAACGGTCCTCCGTAATCTGACCGGTATAGGCATCCAACCAGACAATGTTGCCTTGGTTGATTCCCGGACGGTGGCACAACAGGTCACGAACCGTGATCCGCTGAGCCGCTTCCTCATCGGCCAGCTCAAACCGCTCCAGATAGTCACGCACCGGAGCATCCAAGTCGAGGAGTCCTTCGTCGGCGAGAATCGCCACTCCCAGGGCCGTGTAGGTCTTGGTGATCGACGCGATGTAGAACATGGTGTGGGGATCGATGGGATGGGCCGCGTCGTTGGCCCCATACCCGAAGCGATCGAACGCGTAGGGCACTCGGTCCTTCACCACCGCCACCGCAAATCCGGGGACTCCCAACCCCTTTGCCGCGTCGATCCAACGCTCCGGCAGTCCTTCCAACTCCGGAGCCGCAGCAACCGGGATTGCTCCCGAAGGAAGGTCTTGGGAACTCCCGTGAGGCATGGCAAGAGCGAACACACACAGGGCGGCTCCCCATGCCAACAATTGACGATCGATCTTCGGCTTCATCTTCCAGCTCCCATCCCTACCAACGGCTTCTCCGGCCCTGGCTGACAAAGGCCATTGGCGCCCGCTTGCCGCCGCGAACGCCAGGCTCTTCCTGCGGAGATTCACCCCTCACGGTTGCTCGGCACCGGCACTCGACAGCCCGGCTCTTCGGGTCAACCCAGACTAGAGACCAGCCACCTCCGGTCTTGAACGGAGGAAACCATGGGGACTCCCGGATCCCAAGAAATCGGGAGCACTCGGGCTCATCGGCGGGCGATCCATCCCCTCGATCGCCCATCGCCGCTGCTTCTCACGGGGAAGGCCGGATCGCGAGCCCGTTGGTGGATTGGTCGATCACTGCTGACTTCGGCAAGAACTTGCGGCGGTGATATTTGCGGCGGTGATCGTCGCAACCCATCCGCCGTCCGAGCGGCGCGCGGTCGACAGCCGTGGACCATGCTCTGCTCACAAGCCGCTGGAATAGTCTTGCGGCTCCCGATCGGATCTTTTCGCCTCGTTCTTCGTCCCCTGGACGAATCCGCCGATTCGCCCGCGGTCCGACTCCCGGATGGAGACGAAGATCTCCATCCGAGGCCTTTCTCACCGGCCTGCTAGATCGAGTTCCCGAAGCGCCGACGAAACCGCCCGGGCGTCACGCCCAACTGAGCGCGAAAGGTCCGAGTCAGATGGCTCTGGTCCGAGAAACCGGCCGCGCTTGCGATCAAGCTCAGGGGTTCGCGAGTCTCGGCGAGGCGTCGGGCAGCTTCGGCGATCTGCAGCTGCCTCCGGAACTCGGTCGGGGAATACCCAAGCTGCTGGCGAAACGCGCGAGCGAGGTACACCGGATGAACTCCCACGGTCCGCGCAACGTCCTTCTGAGACGGGGGAAAAGGAAAGCTCTCGCGCAACAACGTCCACGCCTCGCGGACACAACGGCGCCAGCGAAGCCTGTCTTCCTGCTCCCGAAATGCAAAGGAGAGCAACTCCGTGATGTCCTCGACGATCGTCTGCTGCGAATGGCCCTCGCGCAGTTGCGAGGCCAGGGACAAACCGAGAGTTTGCAGCCCGCGAGCCGCAATCGGAGCGGACGAAATCCATCGAGCCGTCCCCTCAACTTCTTTCTCCAAGTCCCGGGCGAGATCCGAGTTTTCTTGCAGCTCGATGATCATCGAGCGGGCGCCCGCAGGCCCGTAGTGATTGCTGTGCACGGCGCCTGCCGGTTTCAGGACGAGACTCATGGCCCCGACTTGCCAGGTTCGCCCCCCCACGGTCTCGTCACAGCTCCCGGCCAACATCAAACTGACGTTCGCGTTGCGGTGGGAATGGGAGCCCATGGTTTGTCCCGGCGGATAGACCACCTCGGAAATGGACAGGTCGGGCAGGTCGAGACGACCGCACCGGTTTCCCAAGGTGATGTCCGGATAGGGCTGCAAAGCCAATCCCCTGCGTCGGGCAAGAATCGGGAGCAAGCTGCTGGCTCCCTGGGAGGGGTCAATGTACCGAATCTGGTGGAGCGAGGTTCGAACTCGGCCCCTTCAGCGTCCACCAACCGGTGCCTGCCGTCCCTCGACGCCATGTTGAAAAGCCCGCCGGTATGCCGTCGGAGTCGTGCCGACGATCCGCCGAAAGTGCAGGCGCAAGAGCTGAGCCGAGCCGAACCCACAGTCCAAAGCCAGACGATCCATCCCGACCGACGAGGTCTCCAGCGCTTGCTCCGCGAGACGCACGCGCTCGCGAACCAACCAGGCGTGAGGGCTCATCCCGACACGCTCCTGGAATCGCCGCGCCAAGGTCCGAGGACTCAGCCGCGCCTGGCGCGCCATGGAAGCCACCGTGTGGGATTCCTTCAGGTGCTGGCGAAGCCAGTCGAGCAGCTCGGCAATGCCATCGTCTCCTTGGTCCGCGATGCGATGATCGATGAACTGAACCTGCCCGCCGTCTCGGTGAGGGGGAAGCACAAGACGCCGCGCCACCTGGTTCGCAACCGCCGACCCGAAGTCGCGACGGATCAGATGAAGCCCCATGTCCACACCGGCCGCACTTCCGGCCGAGGTGAGGATGTTTCCCTCGTCCACATAGAGAACCTTCGCATCCACCGTCAGCTCGGGATACCGGTCTTGCAATGCGTCGGCATAGCGCCAATGGGTCGTCACTCGGCGACCGTTCAACACGCCAGCCGCCGCAAGAACGAAGGCTCCGGAACAAAAGGACACCAAGCGAGCTCCGCGGTCTTGGGCACGGCGCAGCTTCCGCAACACCGGAGCGGGAGGAGTTTCATGGATGTTTCTCCATCCGGGAATGACAATCGTCCCGGCACGATCCAGTCGTCCCAAGCGGCCTGGAGCGTGGACGCTCACGCCTCCGCTCATCACGAAGGAACCGGTCTCGTGGGAACAGACGGCGAAGCGATACCACGCGGAGAACTCCGGCCGTGGTAGCGCAAACAGTTCAGTGGCGATCCCGAATTCGAATCCACACAATCCGTCGTAGAGCAACGCGACAACTTGGCGATGGTCAATTGTGCGAGTCATGACAGACTCCTGGCGCCTCTCAGCGAGTTTCGAGAAGGAACGCCGACTCGGCGACTTCCTGAAGACTCGCACCAGAAGCGGCTCGATGATCCGAACTCTCCTCCCCGCCACCGGACTGGCGTCAGTTCCTGGCTCAGCTCTCGAACTCCAGTCCTTCATCCTTCCAGCCGGCGACACCGCCAATCATCTCCTTCACCGCGCGTCCCAAAGTGGCGAGGCGCAGAGCTCCACGATTCGCTCCGTTGCAGTGCGGTCCGGCGCAATACACGACGAACAATGTGTCCGAAGCGTACTCGCTCAGCGTGTCTTCGTTCAGTTGCGCATGGGGAATGTTGACCGCGGTCGGGAGGTGCTCTCGAGCAAACAGTTTCGGAGATCGAACATCGACCAAGACGAAGTCCTGAGTGCCCTCCCGAATCGAGCGGGCGACGTCGGCGCAATCCGTTTCCAAGGAAAGCCGCTGTGCAAAGTGGCGACGGGCGTCTTCCGAGTTCGCCGCCGGCACGCGGCGAACCGAAGAGAGAGAGGTCGTGGTCATGGCCAATCCTTTCACCGATGGCAGCCCCCCAACCGCGGGCTGAAGGTCCATTCGTTCCTCACGCGCCACCGGCAACCGCGTCGCCAGACTCCTGCGCAGGGGATCGTCGAATCCCTTCGACTCACGAAATGCTAGGGACCATCCAAGACCCTGACGAGTGGCAGAAATGACATTGTTCAATGGGATTCTGCCAACCGCTGGGTTTGTGCCGACGACGACGCATGTCCTCCCGACTTCCCGCGGTCATGCCAAGCAAGGCCTTTCCCTTACCGGGGGAGCTGCCGCCTCGCAGTGACCTGGGGACATCTCCGGGAGCCATCGCTGTCCGCTGATTCCGGGGGGATCGTGAACCAATGACTCGCATTCCAGAAACACGAATTGACGACACAATTCACTTCAATGCATGAACTTACGTCATCCACTTGACATCAAATTAGAATCTTCCTCTAATTTTGTCATGCTCGCGACTCGCCCCGCTCATCAGCGCCCCAAACAGACCCGGAGCCAGCGCACTCAGGAGAGGTTGCTGCGTGCCACGGAGCGCCTCCTGGTGAGCCATCGATTCGAAACCATCACCGTCGAACAAATCGTGAAAGCGGCACGTTCCTCGGTGGGCTCCTTCTACGCACGCTTTCGAGACAAGGACGCTTTGTTGCCGTTGCTGTACGAGCGCTACGACCACTCCCTCGGCAAGGAACGGGAGAAGTGCTCCCACGACGGACCGTGGAAGAGCGGCGACCTTCGAGAAATCGCGGGGGCGATCGCGGATCTGTTCGTCCAGACGTACCGCGCTCGGCCGTTCCTGTTGCGAGCCCTCGCGTTGTACGTCCGATCGCAACCCCAAGACATCGACGACGCAACACGAAGAAGACGGGAGAGTCAGCACCAGTTTTTGGTCGATGCCTTGCTCGCATGCGGCGAGCAGATTCATCACCCCGCACCTCGTCGGGCCGTGGAGTTTGCCTTGTACTTCGCCGCCACCGCTTGCCGCGACCGAATTCTGTTCGCGGACTCGACCCATGCGGGTGCCCTGCAAGGAGACGACGCAGAGCTGCAGCGAGAGATCCGTCACATGATCGTCGGTTACTTGACCGGCCGTTGATTCAAGAAGAGCGATCGGTCGTCGCGACGCGCGATCGAATCAAGAAAGGGACAGCCACGGCTCGGTGCACCAGGAGGGCAAGAACCCACCGGGTTCTTGAAGGGCGCGTCCACCGAGACATGGCGAAAAGCCAGTTCAACTCAGGAGAACACCCGATGCACTCATCATTTTCGATCGCGCCCCTCCTTGCCGCGATGACCGGGATTTCGCCGTCCACCGCGGAAGAACCGGCTGGCTCCTTGGTTCAGTTCCGCCGCACATTGGAAGCGGGGGAATTCTCGTACCAGGCCGAGTTCGGACGGCTCGAGGTGATGGAAAATCGATCCGAGCACACCGGCACCATTTCCCTGGCATTCGTTCGTCTCAAGTCGACGAACGAGAAACCAGGGGATCCGCTCTACTACCTTCCCGGATCCCCCCAGCCCGCAAGTAGCTTGCGCGATCACGAGTCGTGGGCGCCGTTCCTCGAGCAAAGGGACGTCGTCCTTGTCGATCAACGCGGCTTGGGGGAATCTCAACCACGGTTGGAATGGGCGGATCCCTCGTGGGATCCCGCGAAACTCCTCGCCGACGAAGAAACAGCCATCGCCGCCATGGTCACCGTGTGCGAAGACATTGCCGGTTTCGCCGCCCATCGAGGCATTGACCTCTCCTCGTACAACGCGGAGGAGACCGCCCGCGACCTCGAGGAATTGCGCGCCGCGTTCGGAGACCAGAAGATTCACTTGATGGGGCACAGCGGCGGCAGCCACCTTGCTTTTCAGTACTTGCGCCTGTTTCCACAGCGCGTGGCCAGCATCGTGAGCATCGGAACAGCAGGACCGGACGACATTCAGAAACCACCGCGGGAATCTGACGAAAGCCTGGCTCGAATCTCCGAACTGGTCGCTCAGGATTCCGGAGTCGAGTACGGCGACCTCGGAGAACTCATGGAGGACGCTCTTGCCGTCCTTGAAATCGACCCGTTGCCCCTCGAAGTCGTGGATCGCCGAACCGGCAAGACGGTGACCGTCGAGTTGGGCCCCTTCGGCCTCCAATGGATCGTGATCCAAGACTTGGCAGACACCTCCGACTTAGTCGTTCTACCGCGACTCCTGCAGTCCATCGTGGAACGGGACCCGAGCTTGGTCCAGTGGTTCGCCCAGAAGCGCTTCCAACAACTCGCACGCATCCCCGTCGCGTTGTTCACGAGTCGCACCGCCGCGGGAGCCTCCCCCGCCCGATGGAACGACGTCGCCCAGCAGGCACCGCGAAGCGTGTTCGGAGCCGTGCGAACTCTGTTCGCTCGGGAGATTGCCGAGCCCTTGGGAATTCGCGATCTCGGGGATTCCTACCGAGCATCGGTTTCCAGCGACGTCCCCGCACTGTTCATTTCCGGAACTCTCGATGCGCACACCCCGCCTTTTCAGGCCGAGCGAGTGATGGCGAGATTCCCGAACTCCCGTCATCTCGTTCTCGAAAACACCGGACACGAGCGCATTCGGACCGACCCGCGAGTGCATTCCAAGATCGTGTCTTTCCTCCGGGGGGCGGACGTAGAAAGCGAAACCCTTCCCAGTCCTTCGCTCCGCTTCCTCCCTGCGAAAGGCTCCCGCGACGGCGTGTCCCACCCTGCCGTTTCCGATCGCTGACAACCCGCGGTGTGGGCCGCGGCCCACACCGCAGCTGCCGGCCGCGCCCCTCCCCGCATCACTCTCTCCGCCCCCTTGACGAAGGAACTAGAACAATGTTCTAATTCGGGCTGGAGAGAACATGCCCTCAAGTCCCGCCACCAAACCTCCGCGCCAGGCCCGGAGCCGACAAACTCTGGCTCGGTTGTTGGACGCCCTCGAATCGCTCTTGGCGGACCGCACCTTTGAAGAGATCTCGATTCACGAGATCTTGCGCACCGCCCAAGTCTCCGTCGGGTCGTTCTACGCCCGCTTTCCGACCAAGGACGCGCTCCTCCCGGCGCTGTACGACCGTTGGGACCAAGAGCTTCGCGGGAGGGCGGTCACCAAGAAGGACCAGGAAGAGGCCCGCTCGCTTTCCTTGGAGGGGTTGACCGCTCGGTTCATCGGCAACATGGTGAAGAACCAACGGCGACGTCGCTGGTTCATCCGCGCGGTCGCCTTGCACGCGCGTCAGCATCCCCAAATGATCACCCGCGAGCAGAGGTCAAAGCGCCGCCAACTACACCGGCAATGGGCGTCCCTTGTGCTCGAACACCGCGACCGAATCAACCACCCGGATCCCGAGGAAGCCGTCGCCCTCGCCATCTTCCTGGTGGTTTCGACGTGCCGAGAGAAAGTCGTTTTCTCGGAATCCCCCCATGCCTCTTCCTTCCGCCTGTCGGACCGAAAGCTGACCGCGGAATTGCAACGCGCGTTTCTCGCCTACTTGGGCGTGACCCCGCGCCAATGATCCGGAGTCACCCATGCATGCTTGGACTTTGACTGCAACGCTGATCGGGCCGTTGGTTTGCAGCGCCTTGGATTCGGCCTCGGCCCAAGACCCGAAGCTCTCCGCGCCAGGAGAGTTCTGGACCGAACAGCGAACCTATCCATCCGCGTCGGGTCGTGACGTGATTGCAGAGGTGGGCCGCCTCGCCGTCCCGGAGAACCGCCAGGCGGAGTCCAGCAACTTGATCGAGCTGGCGTTCGTACGTCTGCGCAGCTTCTCTGACGACCCACGCCCCCCTTTGCTTTACCTTGCCGGAGGCCCGGGGGGATCGGCGACCCACGTCATCGACTCTCCTCGTTCGCTGGACGGCTGGTTGCCTGCTCTCGGAATCGGCGATGTCATCCTTCTGGATCAACGCGGCACCGGGCGCTCCACTCCGCGACTGACCTGGCGGTCGAACGACGCTCCCGACCCATCTCACTTTGCCAGCGCCGAATCCATGCTCGAGCGAGCGACTGCATTGCATCGTCAGGCACGAGAAGCGTTGATCGCTCGAGGGATCGACCTTGACGGCTACACCTCGGTTCAGAGCGCCGACGACATCAACGACTTGCGACACGCCTTGGGCTACCAGAAGCTGTCCTTGATGGGCTTCAGCTATGGCACTCACTTGGCATTGGCCACCATGCGCCGACATGGGTCGGTGATCGAAAGCGCCGTTCTCATTGGGGTCGAAGGCCCCGACCACACTTACAAACTGCCGCAGACCATGGAGGTGCAGTTCGCCAAGCTCGCCAAACTCGTGGCTCAAGACAAAAACATCGGCCCTGCCATCCCCGATCTGGAAGAGCTCCTCGAAGAGGTCCTCTTTCGGTTGGAGGACGAGCCCATGGTCGTGGAAATCCAATTCCAAGGAACCCCAGTCGAGGTTCCCGTGGGGCCGGGCTTTCTTCTTCTGCTACTGCGAGCCGACATCGGTGACGCCACGGACCTGCCCGTGTTTCCCAGGCTTCTCGCAAGCATCGACGCCGGCGATCCACGCATCCTCCAGTGGTTCGTCCAAAAACGAGCGGCCCGAGCCAACGGTGTGAACGGAATGAGCATGATGATGGATGGGGCATCCGGTGCCACCGCGGAGCGCCTGGCTCTCATCCGAGCCCAGGCCGAAGACTCGGTGTTCGGGAGCGCGGTCAACTTTCCCTACCCCGACATCAATGAAGTCTGGAATCCTCCCGACCTGGGTGACGACTACCGATCGCCGCTTCTGAGCGACATCCGGACTCTGTTCTTGACCGGCGACCTCGACTTCAACACTCCCCCGTTCCAAGCCGCCGAAGTGAGCTGGGGGTTCACCAATGCGACTCACCTGACGGTCGCCAACGCCGGACACGAACAAGTGCTGACCCATCCCGAGATTCGCGACGCCATCGTCCGGTTCCTGCGCGGCGAGGATGTTCGGGGGGTGGTCGCCGCCTGGCCGCCCCTGCGGTTCGTCCCCTTGGAAGGTTTCGATCCCGAGGTCTCCCACCCTTCGGTCCCCCAGGAATAGAGCACTGCGAGTTCGAGCGGCCGAGCAGAAAGGTCGGAGACGATCGAAGGATCGCCGCCGCGACAGATGACGGAAGTTGCCGAGACCACCGATTGACGGCGGCGGCATGACCGGGAACCCCGACCGACGACGGAGAGACTTTTTCAACGGCCCAGAAGAGCCTCCATGGCGGACAATGCGGCGATGACTGCCCCGAAGGCCACGGACTCCCCTCCGAACCCATCACGAACCTCGCGACCTGCCTCTCCCGTTCCTCGGAGCCTGCTGACCGCGATGTTCCTGGGGGCGTTCACCCTGATCACCTTCGGCTCCTCGTTCAGCACGGAGCCATTTCGCTGGATCAATGACGCGTGGCGCTACCTTGCTCAGGGGGTCAGCATCGTGGAGGACGGGATGGGCTTTCCCAAGCCCATGCGCTACAGCCATCTGGCCACTCTCGATCTCTATGACAAGACTTGGTCTTATCCCGGGCAGCTGTTCGAGCTGATTGCCGGAGCGGCGGTGAGTTTGTTCGACGCACCTCCCCAGCTTTCGACCATCGTGTTCCTGAACCTGTTCGCGATTGCCGGCTGCTTCCTGGTCATCTTCCAGATCCTTCGGCTGCGTTTGGCCTGGCCCTGGGCGCTGAGTGCCACCGCCCTTCTCGGTTCCCCGCTCCTTCCCTCGTTCTTCAACGACCTCGCTCACTACGCGACCGAACCCTGGGCCATGCTGTGCCTGTTGCTGAGTTTGCAATGCCTGCTGAAGGGATCCACGGGAAGAGCCGGTTGCTGGATCGGGGCGGGCTACTTTTTTCGCGCCCAGATCGTCCAATTCTTCCTGGCCGCGACACTCAGTCAGGGGAAGCGTTGGAAAGCACTGCTCACTCTGGCGGCGGGCACCCTGGTCGTGGGGTTCGGCATTCGAACGGCCCTTGGACTGGCCTTTCCCCGGCTCGACGAAGGCACCTCGAGCTTCTACCTGAGAGTGTTCTTCGAGAAATACCCCTTCTCGCTAGGCAAAGGGGTCGACTACGTGCTGGCGGAACCGTCGTTGTTCGCCCCACTTCTCGCGGCCCTGGGAATCGCGGCATTCCTGTGGGTCGCCAGCCGCGGCCAGAACCATTCGAAGGAGACCCGACGCTGTGCCCGGGTCGCCCTCGGCTTGTGCAGCATGATGGCCGTCTTCGTTTTCTACATGGCCTGCACCATCGGCGACAGCGTGCAAACTCGTTACTACGTATACGCTCCCCCGCTGTTGTGGATCACGTTCTGCTTCCTTCTTGCGGAGCGGACCCCTTCCCTCTTCCAATCGTCCCCGCGCCTGGCCTGGATCCCCGCGCTCGTGGTGCTTGGATGGAATGGCGTTCGCATCGACCCCGACAGATTCGCGACGAATCTCTACGGGGAAGACATTCCCCCGTCCCTGTTCGCCGGAATCGGCAAAGATGCGGTATTCGTCACCGGCTCGGGAGCTCCCTTGGCCTACCTCCACACCGGCTCGCGATCGATCTTCGCCTTGCCCAGCGTCGAGACCTTCGAAGAGTCCGACAACAGGAACGCGGACTACTTGCTGTTGGACACCAAGCGAGAGGCTTTCGGTGGGGACTGGGCCCAGCACTGGGAATCGGACCACGTGACCGACGGGTTCGGCAATCGCTTCGAGCGTTGGCGCCAGTTCGACTCCGGGATCCGTACCTCGCGACTGTTCCGGCGAGTCACCGCGGAAACTTCCGGCACCGACGCCCCGCGGGCCGAGTAAGGGCCGGGGATCACTCGGTCCTGTGCTCCGATCGGTTAGCCTGCACGGAGTGGGGAGTTCGCCTCCCTCGCAGGCCGTGGAAAGGCCCGGGATGGCCGATCGAGAGATTTTCGTTTCCGCAGAGGACTCGGAACCGCGGGCGAACCGGGGGGCTGCTCGAGAGTCCGAGAACGAAATCGAAGACGAAAAGAGCCGATCGGGCGCCGAGCGCGCCAATCAGGCCCGGGCGTTGGGTGAACTCGGCCCGGGTCGGAACACGAGGATCAATCGAGGAAGATGCCCTAGGCCGGGAGCTTGGCTAACGGGAATCCGACTCCGCGGAGAACCCACTCGATGAAGCGGTTGTGCTTGCTCGAGCTCAACGAGTTCAACCTAGACCTGTTGCGGTCGGTCGCAGAGGCCCGCGGTCTACGAAACCTGCAAGCGCTGCTGAGACTCCCCCATACCTGTACGACCACCAACGACCGGGAGCCAACCGGCTTCCTCGAGCCTTGGGCGCAATGGGTGTCGGTCCACACGGGGACGACGTCCGAAACCCATGGCATCAAGCACCTGGGAGACGTCGACAAACTGTCAGCAATCCAGGTCTGGGAGGAACTCAGCAATCGCGAGGTGACCTCCGGCGCTTGGGGCGTCATGAATGGCACTCGGCGCAGTGCCAAGAACTGCAAGTTCTTCTTGCCCGACCCTTGGACCTTTTCGGAACCGGGCCACCCAGCCCGTCTCACCCGACTCCTCGCCTTGCCGAGGTACGTCTCCAAGAACTATCTGAGTCTCTCGAAAAGAAAGCTCCTGGGTTTGGGGGCAGGATTTCTGTGGGTCCTGCTGACCTCGGGGATCACCCTGCGACTTCTGGCCGAGCTGCCCCGACTCGGAACAGCCCTGCGAAAGTTCGGGGCCAAGCACTTCGTCTTCATCAGTTTCTTCGAGTCCCTCTCGACGCTGCTGTTCCTTCGCCACAAACACGCCCACGACCCCCAGCTCTCCGTTCTGTTCTTGAACAGCGTCGCTCATGCCCAGCACCACCACTGGACCCATGGAGCCACCGGTCCCAACGACGCGCTGGACTTCGTTTGGAGTTCCGTCGACCGCTGCGTCGGCTGGCTGCGAGATTCTCTGCGGGACGGCGAAGCCCTGGTCGTCATGAACGGGCTGTCCCAGACGAACACCAATGCCGAAGACCCATGGATTCTGTATCGCGCGTTTGATCCGGGAAAGTTCTTGGTCGATGCCGGCGTCGAGTTCGTCAAGAACGAACCATTGATGACCTACGACTGTCATCTGTTCTTGGCTTCCCCCGAACACCGGGATCGGGCCTTCGAAGTATTGAGGACCGCCACCGTCGCCGACCACCCCTTGTTCTTTGTCGAAAATGACGGGGAGGACCCTCGGCGACTGTTCTATCGAGTGGACTTCAGCAAATCCGTCGACGACGACATCCCGGTTCACATCCACGGACGCGAGCTTCGATTCGGTGACCATTTCTGTGCCATCGTCCAGCGCACGGGACGCCATATCCCGCGCGGGGACGTCTTCAGCGAGGGCATCGAGCTGCCGACCACCATGCCCAACCATGAAATGAACCGACACATCCTGGAGTACTTCTGATGGAAGCACTCCAGCCATGATCCGAAGAGCCGAAGTGCCCCTCCCCACGCCATCCCCCTCGTTGCCGGGAGTTTTGATCCCCGCTTACCAGCCCACCGATGCACTTTCCGACCTGGTGGAAACCCTCCTCCGAGACGACTACCCCTGGATCGTGGTGGTGAACGATGGCTCCGACGTGGAACACCAATCGCGATTCGAGCGCCTGGCCTCACTCCCGAAAGTGAGCGTGCTGCATCACGATCGAAACCAGGGCAAGGGGCAGGCGCTGAAGTCCGGGTTCCGTCACATTTTGGAGCACCATCCCGAAGCCATCGGTGTGGTCACCGTCGACGCGGACGGTCAACACCTTCCCCCGGACGTTCATCGAGTCGCCCAAGAACTGTGCTCCCATCCCGAAGCTCTCTGTCTCGGAGCACGGCAGTTCGAAGGCACCATCCCGTGGAAGAGTCGGCTGGGGAATCGCTTTTCCCATTGGACGCTCCGCTTGCTTTCCTCGGAAAAGCTCAAGGACACCCAAACCGGCTTGCGCGGAATTCCGCAAGCCTTCTTGCACGAACTCCGCGAGCTGCGCTCCGGAGGCTACGACTTCGAACTGGACATGATCTTGCGTGCCTCCTCCGACCACCGCGAGATCCGCCAAACGCCGATTCAAACGGTCTACCAGGACAACAATGCCGGGTCTCATTTCCACCCGGTGTGGGATTCCCTGCGCGTCTCGTTCGTTTTTTTTCGCTTCGTTCTTAGCTCGGTGATGACCCAGACACTGGACGTCATCGTGTTCGCCACGAGCTACCACCTGGGAGCTTCTCTGTGGACGGCCACGGTGCTGGGGCGCTTGGTTGGCGGAACGTTCAACTTCTTTGTCAACCAAAGACTGGTCTTCAAGGAGCGTTCGCGCCCACTCTTGGAAGCAGTGAAGTACGTGACCCTGGTCGCCGTCCTCATGATGCTCTTCTACACCTTGACCTCGGCTTTGGTCAGCTCTTGGAGCATGCCCGCGGTTCTCGCCAAACTGTTGGTCGAAGGCGGACTGTTCTTGATCAGCTTTGTCGTGCAGCGCGCCATCGTGTTCGCCCCGGGGAAGGATCTGGCCTCTCCGTCCAAGCAAACCGACTCGGCTGTCCCGGCCACGGACTGGGATGCTTACTACGAGAATCCGGGCTTCCTCGCCCGTTTCACTCGCAAGATCACGACCCGGTGCCTTCTCAAGCAACTCGACTACTACCAAGGCAACCCCGCGCGAGCCCGTTTCTTGGAATACGGAGGAGCGAACAGCTGCTTCTTCGACGCCATCGACCAACGACTCCGCCCACTCGAATATCGCATCGTCGACTTGAACCGCACCGGACTGGACCTGTTTCGATTTCGGCACGCCGATCATCCGCGCGTGGCCGTCGAAGAAGGGGACGTCCGACTTTCCCGCCCAAGGTACGAGTCCGCAGACGTCTGCTACAGCGTTGGACTCATCGAACACTTCGACCAGGAGGGAACGCGAGACGCCATTCGCGGACACTTCACGGCGACCCGCAGTGGTGGGCTGGTTGTGCTGTTCTTCCCCACCCCGACTTGGCTTTATCTCCTGTGCCGCAAAGCAATCGAAGGACTGGGGATGTGGGGATTCCCGGATGAGCGCCCCCTTTCCTTGCACGAGGTCCTCACCGAGGCCGAGAAACATGGCAAAGTCCTGGCCACCGGGATCAACTGGTGGATCCTTCTGACCCAGGGCTATGTTGTGATTCAGGTCGAAAAGAACCTCCCCGGACGGTGAGGCAAGCAGCGCTCGACCAACGTTCCGCACCGCTCCTCGTACAGAATTGACAACGCGGTCGCTCCTTGCGAGTCGTCCAACTCCATCGATTTGCCCAATGACCGGGGTTGTCGATATGCTCGGATCCGCTCGCGCTCCTCGAAGTCATCTTGGAGAAGCTCCCATGGGGATCGTCGGAATTGGTCTATTGCTCGTCACCGCGGCTTCCTCCCACAGGACGGCGGAATCACCCATCGACGACCGCGAGGCGAACATCCGCCTGGACTACCGTGTCGTGCCATTCCTCGATCTCTACTTCGAAATCCGTTGGCAGGCCCAGCAAGATCAGGAGCTGGACGAAGACCACCTCCTGGCTCCCGCCGTCGCCATGATGAAAGAACTGGAAAGAGCGCTCGAGTTCTCCGGCTGGGGAGTGATGGAGGGACACCTGGACGGAGTGGCAGATGGCTCAGAACTGATTGCCCGATACGGCCAGCTTCCCGAGCGCTACCGGCCGCGGCGCGGCGGGCCCAACGCCAAAGAGATCGAGCTGCGACGGCTGGCGGTGGATGCCGCGGAGCAGGTCGCCGAAATCGAACCGGAGTGGATGCAAATCGCCTGGCCGACAAGAAGCCGGGAACTCGAACGGCGAGCGAGGCAGCTTGAACAGCTGCTTGACGACGACGCCCAAGACGCTGTCTACACCGATGTCCTCGAGTCTCTCGAAATGGACGTCCACGGCTTGCAGGTTCCGATGTTCCTCACCACCCACGCCCCTTGGCCTGGCGCATTCACTTACTTCGGCCCCGGTCGCAAGGGCCTCTGCTTTGTTTCCATCAGCGACACGACCACCAGCGAATTGGCGGAGTCCGCCGTTCACGAATCGATCCACGCATTGGACCTGGCCGCCGGTGACGACTCCCTTCTCCGCACCCTGGAACGTGCTCTCATCCAGGCGGGATTGAGTCCGCGAGACAAGAGCGTCCACGACGCTTCCCACACGCTGTTCTTCTTACTCGCCGCCGACGCGGTCCGCGACCACCTCGTCCCCGACCACCTCGACTACGGGGACACGGAAGGGTACTACGACAAAGTTCCTCAGATCATTGCGATCGAGCGTCCTTTGTGGAAGCGCTACCGGGACGGGCTGGTGGACGGAGAAATTCTGGTCGGTGAGATCGTCGCCGGCTTGACCGAACGCCCCTGACGGCCTTCCGAAAGCGCCAAAAATTCCTCGGTGCTTTCCCTAGCAAATTCTTCTGCACTCCGACAAGCACCCTAGTTTCTCTCAGATTGCGAACACGGTTTCCTCGAAGTCGAAGAACGCCGATGCGATCGCACCACGAGGTTCTCCGGATGCTTGGGGCATTCCGGCCTGGTTGCGTTCTCGGCGCCCAGGCAAGGGGTTGCCCGTGAAACCAGTGCACTTCCCTCGATCCCGAGGATTCACCCTCGTCGAGGTCATTGTCACGATGACTCTTCTCGCTGGATCCCTGGGAGCAATCACCGCCGGCGTCCAAGCATGCCAGGACTCCGTCGAAGAAACGTTGCGCCAGATTGATGTCATTCGCACGGGTCGTGACCTCATGGACCGCTTGACCCGGCTCGAGCTTGGCAACGATCCCGCAGGAAGCGTGACCAACGCGCAACTCCAAGAGTTGCTCGACGACGACGACGACCTGGGTACCGGCACGCTGAGTTCCATGCGCCTGGGACCGGCCGACCTGGGCACTCCGTTCGAGCTCGCCTGGTTTCCCCATCCCGGCAACTGGACCATTCGGGTGACTTCGGACCTGAACCTCGATGGCGACGAGGCGGATGAAACCGAAGGCCGAGCCGATGTTCTACGCGTCGACCTTTACTTCGACGGGTCTCCCCTGCTTTCCACCATCCGGGTCATGGACTGAGGGCACGACATGAATCGCAACCAGCATCCCTCTCCGACCCATCCTCTCCGTGAACGAGGCTCGGCCCTATTGGTCGTCGTCTTGGTCTCTGCCGGGGCAATGGCCGCCACCCTGAGTCTGTTCTCCGGACGCGCGCTCATGGAGCAGCGCCGGGCGCAGAGTCAGATATGCCTGGAGCAAGCGGCATGGCGGGCCCGCGGCGAGGTCGAACTGGCACGCGTGCGAGTCGCCGAGGCGGCCTATGTTGGGGGACGAAATCAGGTCCTGCGCGACGCCTTGGACCAAGATCCCCCGCTCATTCCCGGCACCGGAGTGGTCGTCGAGGAAGCCGGCCCCCCCGGTTGGTACCGTTTGGCTCACGTCGCCCTCGTCGAACAATACCCAGGATCCGCCACGACTTTCGTTCGCGAAGGCACCTCCTACGCCGCTTACAACTACTACGTCGAAGACCACGACTTGGGCGTGTCTGGCGAGCCGCGTGGACAAATCCACACCAACAAGAAGTTGGAGATCTATTTCCCCGACGCCAAGTTCGATGATCTGGTGTCTTCGGGAGGTGGATTCTCCTACTTGTACGGAGCCTCGGAAGCGAACTCGACGTTCCAAGGAGGATCCGATCCCGCCGCCGAGGAGAAGTCACTCCTGGACGAGATCGACATGGACTCGTTGAAGGGGGCCGCCATCTTCGTCGCCCCCGCAGGACTGGATGCCGACGTCCGCTTGAAGGGCGAAGACATCGAGGTGTCTCTCTACGAAAAAGGCCACACCGAGAAGCTGCCCTACCTTTCCGAGAAGAACGAGAAGGGCCCGCTGGTCTACCAAGAAGTCACCAAGACCAAGTACAAGACGGTCCACAAGCAGGTCGACGTCAAGAAGTCCAAGAAGGTCTGGATCCCCTTCACCAGCAGTTCCGCGGGCGGCGGCACGGACATCGGAGGCGGCAGCACCGCCGGCGGCTACTGGAAGACCGAGTATTACTACGTCAAAGAGTGGAAAGACGTCAAAGAACCGGACGGAACGTACAAGGTGTGGGAGTGGGTGCAGACCTACGTCAAAGTTCCTGTCACGAAGTACAAGAAGAAGTGGGTCCCCGGAGAGCTGGTTCAGAAGTCCACCTTCTCCGCCGACGGCATCTTCTACTTCGAGGACCGCATTCGCTCTCTGAAGGGCCAACTCAACGGCAACGTCACGTTGGTCAGCGACCAGAACGTCAAGATCACTGGGACGATCCAGTATGTCGATGGAAACGGCGAAACCGCGTACTTGAACGGGCTGAAGCCCTCCGAGGAGTACATCCCCAACCCTGACTTCGAAAGAGACCATGCGCTGGGGGTGATCGCCAAGGACGCCATTCTTTACAGCAAGGGCTCTCCAAACACGATGGAGATCAACGCCTCGCTGATCTCCATTGAAGATCGAGTGGGATTCGAGGGCATCAAGATCGATGCTTCCGGCAAGGCCAAACGGAATGGCGGGAAGAAGATCAAAACCTCCCTTCGTCGAAGCGGCAGCATCATGTGCGCGTTTCGTCCGATGGCCACACTGCTGAACTCCAAGGGCCAGGTCGAGACCGGGTTCAAAGAAGGAGCCAGCGTCTATGACCGCTCGCTGCTGGCCAATCCTCCACCGGGCTATCCGACGGAAGACGTTCCCAGCTACCTGGACACCATCTCCCAAGGGGGGCAGGGCTTCTCCGCCTACATGAGCTTGCCGGCGACCGGGATGAACAACTTCATGGATCCCACCGTGCTTCGCCAAATCGGCCAGGACAATCACCATGTCTGGGAAGCCGACGCGGACCTGATCCATGACATCCAGGAAGCGGCGGATGGTTGCAAGAGCTGCGAGGAGTACTGAACGCATGAGTGGAGGCATTCGGGCATTCCGAACGAGACGCCGGCGGTCGCCAACGACAGCAAAAGGTCGCCAAGCGGGCTACACGCTGGTCGAGACCGCGATTGCCATGGCGGTCATGGCGGTCGTCTTGCAGGCGCTCCTGATGGCAACTTTGGCATTGAGTCGCAGCTCCCAACTTGGGGAACGTCGGCTCGACCAAGCGCGACAGGGAGACTTGGCTTTGCGTTCCGTGGCGGACGAGCTGGCGCTGACCTCGACGGACACCGACCCTGACACCGGTCTTCCCTACCTGACCATCACGGACAACGGTCAGGCCGACTCCATCTCGTTCCGCAGAATCAATGGGGTGAGCGGTGCGACGGGAGAGGTCGTGCCGGTCTGGTCGACTCCCATCGAGTTCTTGTTGGACCAAGAACGACTGGTTCGCCGGCAAGACGGAGCGGACCAAGTCATTCTGGAATCCGCAACCACCCTGGAGATCGAGCTGGACGACAGCGATCGCATCGTTCTTCGTGTGGGGCTGAACTCGGACCAAGACCAAGTGGGAGCACACGCGACCACTCGAGAGCTCCTGGTCCTTCCGCAGTCCTGAGAACGGGGAGAATGAGCAGCATGGCGCAAGCGTGGGCCTGGGGCGTTTTCTGGGGATTGAACGGACTGGTGGGGATGGCGATTCCCTCGAGTTTCGCGGATGAGTGCCAGTCGGACTCGAATCCGGTTCCCTTCACCAGCGCCGAGGTTCAAGCTCGAGCACTCTTCGGCCAGGCCATGAACGAGGAGAACCACGGGAGTCCCGTTCGAGCGGCGGAGCTGTACGAACAAGCGACCTCGCTGGCCCCCGACTACCTGGCTCCGATTCTCGCACGCGGCACCTTGGCGTTCGAAAGCCAAGACTATCGCGTGGCGGAAGAGTGCTATTCGAAAGCCCTCGGCCTTCGACCCGGGGACCTCGACCTCCTGCTCACGCTGGCGCGAACCCATCTCGCACTCGAGGAGCCAGGAGCCGCTCTTTTCTTGCTCGACCCTGCTCTTGCCGGGGGATGGAACGAGGAACTCGCCATGGCCAAGGTCGAGGCACTGGCTCATCTCGGAGACAAGGCTGGCGCAGTCGAAGTGCTTTCGCGGTTCGTCCCCGGAAAGACCTTTGACCAAGCTCTGCAGCTGCTCCTGCGAATGTACGAACTCGACGACGACCTCGCTCCCGCCATCGAACTTGCGAAAGGTTTGGTCGCTCGCTCCCCCGACGACGGTGTCCTCCGCGCAAGATACACACACTTGCTCCTTCGAGCCCAGGAATACGGCCGCGCCGCCGACCTCATGGAGCAAACCCTCAAACAGAATCCCAAGGATCACGATCTGCGCCGAGCTCTCGTGCAGTTGTACGGGGGGCCATTCCCCAACGCTGCCCGAGTCTCACTCCATGAACGGATCCTTGAGAGAAGCAACACCGAGAAGTCTCGTCCAGGAAGGAACCCATGAAAACGCCGAATCGACGTCATTCGTCCCAGATCATCGACAAGAAGTTTCAATACCGCATCATTGCCAGAATCGGTGGCATCGGACTGTTCTACTTCTCGTTCTGTCTCGCCACGGCGATCTTCCTTCCGTCGCTGTTCGCCAAGATGGGCGTCGGAGGCCCGGAAAGCGGTGATCAGTTTGCGTTCCGGATGGAGATCCTGTTCAAGGTCCTTCTCGTTCCCCTGCTGGTCTCGTTCGTCGGGATGTGGATTCAGGGTTTGCAAGAAACCTTCCGCGTCGCGGGTCCCGCGTATCGACTTCGCACGGTCTTCTCGCAGCTTAAGAGCCTGTCCATCTCCCGAGGGGTGAAGACCAGAGAGAAGGACTACCTGCAGGACACCACGGCCGTGGTGAATGAAGGACTCATTCGAGTCCACGACCACCTGGAACACCTTCAGAAGGTTGGCGTGGACGTTCAGCGCATGCTCAAAAGTAACTCGCCTCCCGACGCCGAGACCTGGGACCAGGTGTCCAAGACGATGAACCAGCTGGTCGACGGCCTGTTTCAATTCGAACTGCAGAGCGCGGTGGAAACATCCGCCCCGGCTCACGAGCCGTCGAAGGAGGCTCCCACACCGGCCGGAGTCGCGTGACTTCGATCAAACAGCGCCGCCGAATCAGCGCAGAAGAACTCGCATCGTTTGAACCGCCTTGTCCAACTGCGGGTCCACCAAAGGAACCGCCAGGAGCTCGGGGGATCGGGCCCCATGCAGCACCCGCGTGACGTGGGCCAACCCGGCGTGCTCGGCAGGAGTTCGCGGATCCACATTCTGTTTCCTGGCACACTCGAGGACGATCTTCGGAACTCGGTCCCCGCGCAAGTCGACAAGATCTTGGTCGCTGAGCTTCAGATCCCCGACGTGGCGGACAAGGCTCGAGTGATCGGCGTACTTTGCCCGAGCCTCCATCGCCTCGGGGCTCGCCAGGGCTTCCGCACAGCGCAAGTCCGGCGTGAGTCCGATCCCCTGCACGTTGTTTCCTCGCGGAGAGTCGAACCGCATGCAGCTCACCATCAGGATCGCGATCTCCGAGAAAGCCTCCAGCGCTCGAGTGAGGCCCGCGTCGAAACTCGGCTCCCAGTCGAAGGGAATCGGCATCTGACCAATTCCCTTCCCGTAGGTCGTGCCACCGACAATCATCCCACGACGCAAGTCTTTCAATCCCCCAGCAACCAGCTCGGAGGCGCTCGCACTCGAGCCGTTCACCAACACCACCAACGGGAATTCGATCGAGAACGAGGGTCCGGTCCCGAGCAACACCTCTGGGAGCTTCTGAGGAACCTGTTCCCGTTGATGAAGCCGACTGATGACGGCCCCCCGCTCGACGAACAAACTCGCCAGAGCCCAACCGTCAACGACGTAGCCGCCGGGATTTCCCCGCAGATCGAGAATGAAACCCTGAGCTCCTTGATCGATCAATGACTTGCCAAGGTCCCGCAGCTGCATTGCCGTCCCGTTGAACATTCGATAGCAGAGGTAGCCGATCCGATCTTCCAACAGGCAGCCGTAGGTCCCCCCGGGAAGGCTGGCAAACAAGGAAACGGTGGTCGACCGAGTCCACCCTTCTCGATGCACCTCCAAGGTCACCGGCTTCTCGACCTCTCGCCGAGCGGCAGACAGGGACCAGGATTCGACCGGACGCCGGTTGATGGCAAGCACTCGGTCTCCGCGACGCAGCCCCTTGTGATCCGCATCGCTGCCCGCCATGACAAAAGAGATCTCCTTGGCGCCTTCCTTCGACTCTTGCAAGTCGATTCCCACCCACTCCGGGAACATGGACTGGAAAAAGGCTTCGAAGGAGAACAAGTCCGAGCCGCGGAACAACTGGGTGAACGGATCCCCGACCTCATCGAGAACCACCTCTCGCAAGAGCGCAAGTTGAGCGGACCGCGGCTCATTGGACTCCGCTTTCTGATCAGCTCTCATCTCCTGATCCAAGACATCGAGGAGTTCGGACCAGTGGCTCGATCGCTCCGTCAGAGGCGCAAAGAGTGTCGCCTCCTCGGGATTGTTCGTCAGACGCTGGACCCAGTGCGCGTAGCAGCGCTGGTGAAAGTCACGGCGGGTGACCCCTTCCAGAGAAACGTGATAGTCGAGCAATGCGGTCACGAGCTCTCGGATCAGCTGAGTGGATAGGGAGCCCCCCCCTTCCGTCGCTTCGCTCGGATCGATCGGGAACGCCCTCGTCATCTCGTCCCCGCTCCAGGCCTTCGACCGAGCGAGACCATCGGGAAGAGATTCGAACAGGAAAGCGAGAACCCAGACGGGGACAAAGATCAGCAATGCGGGGATCGCGAATTTGGAATTCATGACGGTGCCGAGAATAGCCCTCCCCCTTCTCTTGGAGAACTCGGATCGTCACAGAGGGGCCACGTTTGGATCGATGGAGCCGGAGAGTGAGGAACGGCAGGTCCTGTCTCCGCGTCCGTGATCTCCCGAAGGACTCGACTGACTCCAAGGTCCACTCACCGCCGCCCCTACCACGGAACGGTCACTTCGAACTCGAACGTTCCCCCCGGCAACTCGTCCGCTTTTGGAACCACGAACTGAAACGGGTGAGAGCGGAGACTCGAGCCATGCAGGTAGCCGATGTACTGCCCCGGGTCGAGGCGCAGCTCGAGTTCGCCCCCCCGGTACTCGAGCCCCGACACGACTCCATTGAGGATCCCCATCATGTCCTTGATCGCTCCGAGGACCAGCTGGAACCGCTCCAGGGGAACCTGGTCGCTGTCCACCACTTTCATGCGAACCGGGATCGTTCCTTTCTCGACCGTGACTTGCAGCTCTTGGTCCCCCGGGTGCAACTCGATGGAGCGCCGGTAGGGCATCGGCGGATCACCAGCAAGCGGATAGGCCATCGGACTGACGGACAAGCGGTAGTTCCCCGGAACTAGGTTCGAGAAGAGCATCTGCCCCTCCCGCAGGTGCCGGCCCCCCGCGCCGATCGTGACAGGCAGGCCGGATTCGTAGATCAAGCGCACGCTGAGATCGGTCGCCGGCCAATCCACATCGGAATCGACGCGAACTGCCAGGTCGCAAGACGTGCGACCCACCTCTAAGGTCGTTTCGGTGGTTTCCCGCAACTCGACGAACGAGCACTCCGACCGGAACCCCTCCGCTTCGACCCAGATGAGATACCTGGCCGGTGCAAGTCCGAAAATGTCTGCCCCATCCCGACAATCCTCGGAGAACAGGCTGGGGACTTCTTGCTGCTTCAGCACTTCCCCTAGACCACGGTCTCGCCGCAGGAACACACGAAACGTAGGAATCGCTTCTCCCGTCACCGAATCGCGGACGTGAATTCGTAGCGTCCTTGGTTCCAACAAGTCTTGCGGGAAGTCTGCCAGGATCAAATCGGGAAGCACCCCGTCACGGATCACCCCTTCCGCAATGACTTCCGAATACAGAGCCAGCAGCACCCTGGCGCCGTCTGCCACGTGCTCGGCGGACAACGAGTATTGCCCGCGGTCCCAAGAGATCACTCCATGGCGTCGGGCAAACTCGGGAGACCGCAGCTTGTCTCCCACCGCGCGGGTCGTGAAGACTTGAAGGGCTCCGAATCGATCGCGGAATTTCGCCGGCAAGCGAGAAATCGCCCGCCGCGCCTCCTCCAGCTTCTCCAGTCCGTGGATCGCACCGCGAGGGTCTGCCTGGGCCGCAGTGAGTGCGATCACTCCGAAATCTGCGACGCCTTTTGCCTGAAGCTCGCTGGTGTATCCGAGACTGCCATCGGGGGAACTGATGCGGACCCGAAACCACTCGGCTTGGAACGGGAGACTTTCGAACAATCCCTCGGCATTGGTCTCAAGGCTGACCAAAGGAGCCGACCGCGTCGAAAGAGCATCGGACCACACTCCTTCGATGTGAACTTGGGCCCGGGGCACCGGCTTGCCACGAATGTTTCGGACTTCTCCTCGCACTCGAGTTCCACCGGACAGCAAGAGCTCGACATGACGATTGGGGGTTCGGTCATCCAGAGTCAGGGAGGCCTCCAATGCAGCTCCCAAACGCGGCTCCAATGTCGCGAGCGACCAACCGACCACCGGCTGAGAAGTTTCGAAAGAGAACTCCCCGTCTTCGGAGCTCCACGTGACCAACCAGGGACGATCTTCTGGGACGCGATCGCGGGTCAGAACAAGTCCCCACTTCTCGAGATCCCGAGCCGAATAGAACGCTTGATGATCATCGGGAGAGCCGAAGAACACCGGCACTCCTGCCACGGGCAACCCGCCCGACTGGCGGACGATTCCTGACAGCCGGAACCGAGGAGTTTCGTCGCTTGGCGCCAACCTGCTCTTCGGCCTCTCACTCGTTGCTGCCGAAACCCGAGAGGGAGAAACTTCGGGGGCCGTAGCACGCTCTGCGGGTTTCTCCAAGGCTGCAGTGCGGGTCCTCGGTTCGTCCACTCGTTCACGCCCCCAGGGACGCAAGACGGCCAAGAGCGCGACCGCCCCAAGCAGGAGCAACCATCCGAACTTCCCGCGCCGCCCCGAATCCGTCGCCGGCTTTGAACGAGCAAGGGGCTCCCCATCCTGCAAAGACAGCAGCAGCAACGTCCATGCACGACGACTTCCGCCGTTCCTGCGGTCCAAGATTTGGCGCAACCTCTCCTTCGCGCGGCGCAAGCGCGTGTGAATCGTGAACACGGAACAACGGAACCGGAGCGCAATCTCTTTGGGAGAAAGGTCCTCCGCAAAGCGCAGCTGCAAAAGCTGGCGAGTTTCCTCATCCAGCTGGCCAAGAGCCTCAGAGAGCTCCTGCATCGCTTGCGTACGAAGAACACGGTCGTCGGGCTTTTCCGGGGGGGACGGCGGCGTGACCTTGTCCAGCCGACGAAGGTAGCGGTCCTCACCTCGGCGTTGGTTCGAGGCCAGTCGTCGCAACACCCGCGACACATAAGCCGGCATCGCCCGCGGGTCCCGCGGGGGGTGAGTCAAAACCGTGAGCCAGGTTTCTTGAACAAGGTCTTCCGCCGCGTGAGAGTCAGAAACCAAGGAGTGAGCGACTCGACGCAACATCGGTTGATAGGAGGAGACGGATTCCTTGAGCGGAATGTCCCGAGAGGGCATGTCGATGGGAACGGTCCTCCGTGGCGAAGCCGGCTCGAACAAGCGCTGCTCGCGTAAGTCATAGTCTCGAGCAATGACCGAGCAACCCAGCAAACAACCAGCGACCTCCCGAGAAATTCGCCGTCCATCAAAGATTCTTGAACAACCGGAGGAACCGACGGTGTCTGTGCCTACGAGGTGGTTTGCTCGGACGCTTTCCTGAGCGGAGAGCGAACTCGAACGACCCCGCGCCCCATGGTCTTTCAGGGGCTTCGGCCTGACACCGGCCGCCGGGCAAGCCTGGAAACCCCGCAGTCTTCCGATCGAATCCGGGAATCTCTTTGGCTTGCTCGTTCAAGCGTTTGCTTTGCTCTGCCCCGCGGCGTCACGGGAGCTCCTGACTCGGCGACATTGCTCGCCGCCTGTCCGTTGCTTCAGACCCTGGAGCCCGCCCGGCGCGATCGGGCAAGCACGAGTCTTGAGTCCCAAAGCCAACACCCCGTCCCAACAGTCCCGCCAACAACCCGGTTCATAAGAAGAAGTCGGGAAGTAGAGATCCAACCCGAATCCCCTGCCTCCCTCGATCAGCTCGGAATCAACACTCGGGAGTCGGATTGCCGATAGGGAACTTCTTGCTTCTCCCGGAATGCAGCCAGAAAGAAAAGCTCCCCCCAATGTCCACGTCGACTCCCGTGATGGAATCCGCGGTCACTCCTCTCGGAGAGATCCTGGTCAACGCTGGCCAGTTGACCGAGTCCCAGCTCGCCGAAGCCTTGGCGGACCAAGAACAAAACGGCGGAAAGCTCGGCCAAGTTCTCGTCCGTCGTGGCGTGATCACAGAATTGGAACTCGCCCAATCCCTGAGCGATCAGGGCCGCATCCCCTCGGTCCAACTCAGTCCGTCCTTCGTGGATGTGGAGGTGGCTCATCGCTTGGGGCCGGAAGTCTCGTGGAACCTGAACGCGATTGCCATCAACCGCATCGCCGGTGTGACGACCGTCGCCCTGGACGATCCCGAGAATGCGGAGAGCATTCGACTGCTGACCAAGCACCTCGGAGGCGACATCCTCCCGGTGTACGCCGGCCCCGGATCGATCCAAGAGTGCCTCGACTACCTCTTCCCCAAAGGTTTCCAGGCGCCCTCGGATCTCGAACAACTAGTGGAAGAAGCCCACGTTGCCGCGACCGACGACGGCGACGAAGAGCTCATCGCCAACCTGTCCGAAGACGAGGGCGAACAACCGGCAATTCAGCTCATCAACGGAATCCTAGAGGACGCTCTCGCCGCCCGGGCAAGCGACGTCCACATGGAAGCCAGACAAGACCGGTTCCGCGTTCGATTCCGAGTCGACGGAGCTCTCTTGGACCGCTTGAGTTTGCCCAAGACGTGGATGCGCCCCTGCATGTCGCGTCTCAAGGTCATGGCAAACCTGGACATCGCCCAGCGCCGACTTCCCCAAGACGGTCGAATTCAGGCGGAGGTGCAGGGCAAACGAGTCGACCTGCGAGTCGCAACCTCGGGAACCATTCACGGCGAGGGAGCTGTGATCCGCGTTCTGGATGGCGGTCGCCGGGTCTTCACCCTCGATCAACTCGGATTGGGAACGGAACAGCTGGTCCGTCTGCAGCGAATCATTGACGCCAGGGACGGCTTCATTCTGGCCACGGGTCCGACGGGCGTCGGCAAGACCACGACCCTGTACAGCATCCTGCGTCGGCTCAATTCTCCGGATCGCAAGCTCACGACTCTGGAAGACCCTGTGGAAAATGAAATCCCCGGCGCGGAGCAGATCTCGACCAATCACAAGATTGGCCTCACCTTCGCCACCGGACTGCGAGCGTTGCTGCGGATGGATCCGGACGTGATCATGGTCGGCGAAATGCGCGACGTCGAGACCGCCCGCATCGCAGTGCAGGCGGCCTTGACGGGACACCTGGTCCTTTCCACCTTGGCGACGGTGGGAACCGCCGAAACGATCACTCGCCTGCAGGACATGGGGATCGAACGCTATCTGCTCGCGGACACGATCCGAGGAGTGGTGTCCCAAAGACTGGTGCGGCGCATCTGCCTGGAATGCAAAGTTCCTGTCGACCCCCCTCGCCATCTGCGGGAAGCCTTGGCGCTCGAGCCGGGAGCAGGTCCGTTCTACACCGGCAAAGGGTGCGCCGCTTGCTTGAACACCGGCTTCAAGGGCCGGGTCGGAATCTACGAAATCTTAGAGATGACCCCCGAGCTCTATCAGCTGATGAGTCAGCGCACCAGTGCCGGCGAACTTCGTGCGGCGGCCAAGCAAATGGGAATGACCACCATGCTGAGTCAGGGTCTTCGCAAAGCCCTGGCCGGCGAAACCACTCTGGAAGAAGTTTGGGGCACCGCCTCGTGGAGCGTCGACCGATGAAGATGATCTTCTTGATTCACGACCACCAAGACAATCCGTGGCATCGCAAGCAGCAGATCGAGTCCTCAGGCTTTCGGGTGGAAATGTTCACTCGCGGGGAGGATGCCATCGCCGTTCTGGACGACTACAAACCGGATCTCCTCCTCATGGATGTCCTACTGGACGGGCCGAACGGTTTCGAGGTCTGCCGCAAGATCCGGGAAACCCACGGAGCGGACAAGCTGCCGATCATTCTTTGCTCCACCATCTACCGAGACATTCGGTTCCAGACCGAGGCTCATATGGCCGGCGCCCAGGACTACTTCCTGCGCCCCATCGAGATCTCGGAACTGGTGGCCAAGATGATTCGACACACGGGATCCTTCGGCCAGAAGAATGGCACGGCAACGCCATCGTCGTCGGCCGACTCTGCTTCCCAGCGAAATGGAAAAGCGGAGGAAACCGAGTTGGAGGCATCGCTTTCCAGCTAGTGGCCCGCCAGCGGCGATCTCCACAAAGCGCGGCCCTCGCAGGCAGTGGAACAAGCCTTTCGAAGCCTGATCGGACCTTTCGCCGAGCTAGGGATTTCCGGTGACGCTCAATCGATTGACGATGAAGGTCACCAAGGCGCCGGGCACCGCAAACGGGGGCCCCTCGGGACGGTGAGCTCGGGCTCGGACCAGGACCCGCCCCACGCCGTTCACGTAGTCGGTCGCGTCGACCCCGGAAACCGGATGCACGGTGTCGGCATTGGTCAACTCCCAGGTATCCAAGTCGTCGAATTGCTCGGTCGTCCAGTTGAAGGCTTGGAGGTTGGCGGACAGCTCTTGGGTCGACAGCCGCCGACTCTCCAAAGACACGTCGAAGGTCGTGCTAGAGGAATCCACCTGAAATCCGACCTCGATGGTGGGCACCGTGCTCGAACGCAACCAGAGTCGCGAGGCACTACTCAAGGCGAGAATGCTGCCACGGGTTCTCCAAGTTCCGCGCACGAAACGCATGTCTGATACCGGTCCGGATCCCACCTGAACCACTCCGCCGCCGCGGAGTCCGGCGATCTCCACAACATCACCATCCGGGAATTGGACCTCGACGTCGGCAGACTCGTCCCAACCGAGGCCGAAGTGGGCCTCCGCCGGCTCCTGAGCGATGTAGCTCGTGCCGGCACTGATGAAGCGCATCTGTTGATTGAACGACGTGCTCGCCCGGACGATGGATCCGATGGCCCGTTTGTTCGCACCGGATTGGCGCGGCTGGATCACCAAGTAGTTGCCGGCTTCGAAAGCATCAGGCGTCGGACGGTTGTCCCACAGGCGAACGGTTCCCCCACTGTTGTGGGTGGTTTGCATCAGGTCCATGTCGCCGTCACGATCCAGGTCCACAGCAATCAAGCTGACTCCCCAGTCAAAGTCCTGAATCCCAGCTTGCTCGGCCAAGTCTCGAGAGAACCACCTCGGGCCGTGACCCTGGTTGCGATAGAAGCGAGTGGAGTCCACGTTCATTCCAAAGCCGTTGGTCGCGGCAAGATCTACCCAGCCGTCATTGTCTGCGTCGAAGAACGTGCAGCCCCATCCCCAGCCGCCGTCCGCGATCCCTTGAGCCTTGGACACTTCGGTGAAGGCCAATGACCCACCGCTGGTCTCGTTGCGAAGCAGAATGCTGTGTTCGTGGGTATTGAAGATATTGGTGACGAACAGATCCATCTTGCCGTCGTGGTTGTAATCTCCGAGCGCCGCCCCCATGTCATTCATGGAATTGTTGACGCTCAACGCAACAGACACGTCTGTGAACGTCCCGTCTCCGTCGTTCAACCACAACCGGTTCTCGTCGAAATCCACGGCCTGGTACAGATCCATCCAACCGTCTTCGTTGAAGTCGAAGAAGGTCGGCTGCCACTGGGTGTTTTCGATATTGGTCCGAACCCCGCACGCCACCGAGATGTCGGTGAAGGTACCGTCTCCATTGTTCTGAAACATATGGCCTTCGTCGTTTCCCGCGTTGTCCCAGATCCCGGCATAGAAGTCCAAGTCGTCGTCGTTGTCGATGTCTGCCGCGCACATCCCTCCCCGATTGATCCCCGGTTCAAGGATCTCGAGGCCGGCGGCGGCGGTGGTTTCGACAAAGACGAGTCCTTCTTGCTGTTGGAACAGTTTGAAGGAAGTCGAGGCGACATCGTTGGAAGTCAACAAGTCGAGCCGCCCATCTCCGTTGTAGTCGAACCAAAGGGCGACGCGGACACCTTCCGCATCATCGAGACCAACGGCCGTGGCCTGGTTCAAGAACGTGCCATCGCCCTGATTGATCAGCAACTGACACGCCGTGCCTGCTTTGTTGGGAATGAATAAGTCGATGTCACCGTCGTCATCCACATCGGCCGCGGCAATTCCTTGCCCATGCTTATCCGTCGAGTTGGACGGAATCCCTCGCTCTGCAGAGACTTCCTCGAACTCGAACGTCAGGCGAGCCACTTGGGCGACGGAACGGTGACCGAGCAAGCCCACCGCCAACGCAACGGTCACAACAAAGGACAGGCGCATCGAGATTCTCCCAGTAGGTCGTCGTGAAGACTCCGCGGCCCTCGACCGATCCGATCGCTCCACGGACTCCGCTTTTTCACACGATTTCGCCCGACAATAGCCAGCCCGTCGCACCAGGGAGAACGCCGTGCGCTCTCCGAGCCGTGGAGCGCCGGAGAGATCGGCCACACCAAGAGCCGTCCCCGCGAACAGGGCCAGGCGGCCAATCCGGCGGAAGTTTGGTCGCGACTCGAGAAAGATCTCGTGCTCGACGCTCGCCGAGGGATTGTCTACTGGGGCGCAACCCCCAGCTTCGCCATGTCCGCCTGGCGAAGCATGACGTACTTGGCCACCGCATCTTCGTTCTCAGCGTAGTTGAGCGTGAGATCGGGCAGGAACTCGACTCCGTAGCGCACGTGATCCCGGACCAGAGCGCGCAGGCGCAGGATGCCGACCATGCGGACCGGATTCGAAGAGGTCGGGAGGTCGATCCGCGTTTCCACGAAATCGCTGTCGCGAAAACTCGCGTCCGCATCGCGCGGTCCCTGAAATGAGATCCCGGAATAGGAGATATTGACGAGTTCCCCCTCCACCGACTGCTCGGCGACGGAACTCGTCAACGTCGGTGCCTCGCCTCGTGCCACAGGAATCGAGGTCAACCGAACCGTCGGGCGCTCTTTCCAGGTCGGATCGACCCGAAAGGCGACCCGCTGATTGCTGAGCCTGCGCAGGCGCTCGGCCAGAGCTTCGCGCTCGGCCGGTTTGACGTCGAAGGCATATTGGGATGCTTGCAGGTGTTCCGCGTTGTGTCGGATCTCCAAATGAGCCGGGACCAACAAGTCCTCCCCGTTTCGCGCTAAGAAGCGAAGTTCGACAGATTGGCCGAGAGCTTGCGGGGGACGTCGGCGCTGATCACTCAACGTCGCCGCTCGAGCCGTCAAAACGATGAGTTCCCGCTCCGTCGTGGAGTCTCTTCCGAGGAACACCGACAGGCCGTGGGGCCGACCGGGAGTCACCAGGAACTGGTCCGTCTTCACCACGACACTCCCTCCCGCTTCCTGTGTGGGCGCGCGCTCCGGAAGATCTGTCGACCCGATCTGGGAGAGCTTCCTCTGGCCCGGAACCCCCACGATAGGCAATTCGGGCAATCCGGACGAGGCAGCCCTGAGCGAGCCAGGAGGAACCCACGAGGAGTCTGCGTCATGGGAGAAGATGGTCAACTGTGCGCGGGCTTCGCCTCAGTCTTTTCTTCGAAACGTTCGGTGGATTGGTGGATTCATTGGGGCGATCACTCGAAAGCCCCGGATGAATGAAACGGACAAATGGCCGTGCTCGCCCAACGCTGACTCCTAACGGAGCGGCCGGCGAATGTCGTCCCTCGGCTGCATCGGCGAGGCCTCCAGCCGGAAATCATCGAAGTTCATCTGAGGAATCCCGTCACTGCCGATGAACGCAATCGCCAGGAACATGTTGCGCAGATCCCGGGGAAGGTTCGCCGGGGAAACGTACTCCAGCTCGTACGGCATCATTTGTCCCTCCGTCCCCGGCGCTGGCAAGATGCTGGAAAAGACCAGAGTGGCGACTCCCGGAGTCCCGGCGAATGCCAAGGTCTCGCGGTCCGGCGCCGCCAGGAGCGCGACATAGATGCCACTGCGAGGCTCCCACAATCCGGATGCGGCAAGAAACGAAAGACGGTAGCGCGTTCTTGCCTGGATCCGAGCCGTGAGGGTTTGTTGCATCCAGACGTTGCGTAGAGACGCCACATGGTTCCCGGAGTAGCCGACGAGCAAAGGCTGGCCTTGCAGATTGTTGTACGGACGAAGCACCCCCGCGTAGATCGGATTGCTGCTCGGCGGCGATGGCAGAAACGTTCGCCAACCGGCAACGGACACCGTGTCAACAAACTGGGGGAGACCAAACGGATCCGGGATCGTTCCCACCGGAACTCCGACTCCTCCCGCACCATTGGTCACCTCGCCCACCGCGAGAGGGCGTGACACACGTTCGAAGCCGGGATTCACGATGGGGAGGAGCTGGGCAAAACTTTGGGGAGCAAGAAACAGGCACGCGAACGAAAGGAAAACAGAGACACGCAATCGATGACCCATCGGTGATCCCTCCTCACTCTCGCGGTGGGCGAAACGGATTCCACCAAGCATCGACGGAAGTCAGCGATCGATTCCCCAGCACTTTTTCTCTCGCCAAGTGGCGCCCATTCCGCTCAATTCTTGGCAGCCATTACAATCCACCGCGGATCCCCCCGGGAAAAGGAGTCGCGAAATGCCCCGTCGCCCCTCCCGTACTCTTGTCGTTGCTTTCCTCATCGCGATCGCTTGGCTCAGTCACCCCGGCGCCGCGACGGCTCAACTCTTCAGCGAGCAAGCCGTCGCCCAGAACGTCACCTTCTCTCATCACGTGGATCTCGCTGACGAGATCGACATGGGTGCGGGCGGCGCGTTCGGCGACTTCGATGGGGACGGCGATCCCGATCTCTATGTGGCGGACCGCATCGGCGCCAACAAGCTGTTCGAAAATCAAGGACTGGGGACAGGGTTCGTGGAAGTCGGCGTGGCCTGCGGTGTCGATTTACCAACCGCAGAGTCGACGGGTGCTCTGTTCGGCGACTATGACAACGATGGCGACCAAGACCTCTACGTCATGAACCGCGGCGACAACGTGCTGTTTCGCAATGATGGCAGCGACGGCTTGGGTGGCTGGATCTTCACCGACGTCACCGCTTCCCTTGGCGTCGAAGCATTCGGTCGCACCAGCTCAGCTTGCTACGGCGACTACGACAATGACGGCTACTTGGATCTGTACGTCGGCAACCATGTGTACAGCACCGCCGGTCCGACTCCCGGTGACCTCTACCACTCCGACTTTTTGTTCCACAACGTTCCCGGGCCGGACGGATCACGCAGCTTCGAGGACGTGACTGCCCAGGTGCTGAACGCGACACTCTTGTCAATCTCCATTGCCCATTCGGTCGGCTTCGTCGACTACGACCGCGATGGCGATCAGGACATCTATGTCGTCAACGAGGCCATGAACCACCGAGATCCGGCTTTGACCGGCGAGAACCTGATGTTTCGCAACGACGGCCCCGATGGCCAAGGCAACTGGATCTTCACCGAGGTCGCAGGCCCCTTGGGTCTCGATCACCGGAACAATCCCATGGGGCTCGCCATCAGCGACGTCGACCACGATGGCTGGATGGACCTGGCCATGTCGGACTTGGGAGCGAACACACTGTACATGAACCAGGGCGGCACCAGTTTCGTCGATGTTGCTCCCCAGGCCGGGATCGACCGCCCCGATGTCCCAGGAACCGGAACGGTTCAGATCGGCTGGGGCCTCGTGCTGTTCGACTACAACTTCGACGCCCAGGACGACCTCTACGTGGCGACCGGGAACCTGGAAGTCCCGACCGGACAACCGAACCCATTCTTCCAGAACTTGGGGACCACTCCTCTAACGTTCGCGGACTTGACCGACACCTGCGGCGCCAACCCGGACTCCCGCTCTCGCACCGTGGTCCGAGCCGACTACGACCGAGACGGAGACGAGGACCTGTACGTGGTCGCCTTGGGACAAAAGGCTCAGCTTTTCCGAAATGATCTGAGCGCTGGTGACTTCGTGGCCATTCGATTGGAAGGGACGGTATCCAATCGCGACGCGCTGGGCGCGATCGTTCGCGTCACCGCCCCGACTTTGCCCGATCAGTATCGAATGATGCAAAGCGGCTCCACCACGGGCGGCGGACACGAAAAGCGTCTCACCTTTGGCGTTCCCGGGGTTGCCTCCGTGGACGTGCACGTTCTGTGGCCAAGCGGACAGCAAACCTTGCGCACGGGAGTGACTCCCGCGTCGTTCTTGAAAATCCGGGAGCCACGTCCCATCCCGGGACTCGGTTACACCAACGCCGTCGATCTGACGGGCGCCACACCTCCGCTCAAGCCGGAAGTGGACACCGACGGTGACATCGTCATCGACGTGCCCCCTCCCGGGAGTTCGATCACCCACGCCACGCTGGTCGTGGAGCACGCGAGCCCCTCCGGGGGTCCGTCCGGCAACTCCGGATCCACCGTTCCGCAAATCCGCTGGGTGCCGATTGGCCCGGCGGGCCGAATGGTGAGACTCGGCACGGACACGGCGAGCACCTGGCGGCTCCAGTGGATTGGCATGGGTCCGGATGGTGCTTGGCAGACCGGGCCGACTCTTCGAGTCGAAAAGCACTGAGCCACTGACCCGCCTCGCGGTGGAGTCCGCCGGCGCCGAAGACGACGGTGACCCGGTATCCTTCGGCAATGATGGCGAGTGCAACACCGCGGCCCAGTTTCCCACCCACGAGTTCCGTGGCGCCTTTGCCTCAGGGGCCACGCGCCGCGATGGTGGTGTTCTTCGGTCTGGCGGCCGTGAGTCTGCTGTGGGAAACCCACGCTTTCTACGACGCGCGTGGAGATGACTCGCTCTATGTTCTCTGTGCCCGATCGCTTCTCGCGGAGCAAGGTTACTCGTACTTCGGGATTCCCTTCGTCGTTCGACCGCCGGGCTTCTCTCTCTTATTGATGCCCGTGGTGTCGATCTTCGGCACCAACTTCTTGGCGTGGAACCTGTTCGTCCAGAGCTTCAGCCTGCTCACGATTGCCGCCTTTTTTCACTTTGCTCGGCATCGGGTGGGAGACTGGGTGGGGCTCGCCTTGTGCGTGGTGATCTGGACAAACCCGGTCTTCCGAGAGCTTTCGAATCGAGTGTTGTCCGACGTTCCTGGGGCGGCCTTCTTCTTTCTCTTGCTCTTGTTCGAGCGCCAGGCCCGCTTTCGCCCCTCCTGGCGCAATCACCTGTTTCTCGGCATTGCGATCGGCCTGGGCGCATACTTTCGCACCGCCTTGATCCTGCTGGGGCCGGCCGTGCTGGTCGCCCGCCTTCTTCCCTCACCGGGTCAGCAACGGGATCCCGGTTTCTCCGAACGCAACTCCCAGGACCCACGATCCCGAGCCAGCGCCGCGGCCCCCTCGAACCCATCGATCCACCGTCTCGGCCACCGTCTCGGCCACCGTCTCGGCCACCGTCTGGCTCTCGCGGGCCTCCCCCTGATCGCTTCCTTCGTGGTGCTCGCGCCATGGAACCTTCGCAACCAACGCGCGACCTCTCCGCACGCGGTCGAGCACGTGCTGGTTCACTCGTATTCCACCGGGATGTGGCACGTCGACAAAGGCGATCCGGATTCTCCCCGGCTTTCCTTCGGGGAAGTGTTGCGGCGCATTCCCGTTCGGGTGCCCCAGGCGGTGACCGCACTGGGAAGTCGCTTGCAGTCGCGGGACCCCGAGTTTGTTCCAATGATCCTCGGATCGGCGATGCTCTTGTGCCTCGTAGCCAACCTTTGGCGACGGAGGGCCCCGGCCGAGTTCTTTGCGTTTGCATTCCTCGCGATCGTCAGCGTCTACTTTGGCTTCCTGGAGCGCTTGATGCTGATCGTGTTTCTGTTGGCCTTGCTGGCGGTGACAGAAGTGGCCCAATCGGTTGCCGGCCTTCGGATGTCCGAAACCGCCCGCCGATCCTTGATCGTGGCGGGGCTCCTGGGTCTTGCGATCCACGACTATCAGTACCAGCCCAAGTGGCAAGAAATCGAGGAACGACATCAGGAGCTGGTGGATCTCGCGGATTTCCTCGAATCGGAGTTTCCCGAAGATGCGGTGCTCGCCGCAGACAACGGACGGCATTTGGAAGTTTTGCTGGACCGCCCGGTTCACACCCTGAAGAACGCCTTGGCTCGGGAAGGGATGCCACGGGTCCTGGATCTCCTTCGGAAACACCAGGTCGACGCGATCGTCGCTGACCTTCGGCTCGAGCTGGCTCCTCATCTCTTGCAAGACCATCGTCCGCTGCGACGCATCGGGAACTCCGTCGTGTTTCGAATCCCGAAAGGCCCTGCCCCCGAGGGCGCCCCCCACTCGAACGCGCCACCTTGAGCAAACCCTCCGCCGTTTCCGACTTGCTCATCGTCGGCCCAAGTTCCGATCTTCGCAGCCACACCCACTCTCTCGGAAATCAGGCGGCCGCGTCGATCGAACATTCACCGAGGGAACGACCCAGGCTGGCTCCGGAACAGTCCCACCACTGCGGGTCACCATTTCGGGTATTTGCGCCGCTTCGGCCGAGCGGATAGAAGGTCCGCCACTGCCCAATCCTGAAGGAGGAGATCTGCCAATGCCTGTGCGCAACGACTTTGCTCCCGGCGAGTTCTGCTGGGTCGACCTGAACTCTCACGAATTGAAATCTGCAGTGGCCTGGTACGGAGAACTGTTCGGCTGGAGTCATCAGGTCATGGAAACCCCGGGTGGTGGCCCCCCCTATGCGTTCTTTCAGAAAGGCGACTCGGTCGTTGGTGGGGTCGGCGAGATGACCGACGAGATGAAATCCATGGGCATCCCCCCCATGTGGAACAGCTACATCTCCACCTCGGATTGCACCGCCACCGAAGCCAAGGTTCAGGAGCTGGGTGGAACCGTCACTGTGCCGACCATGGAAGTTCCGGGCCATGGCAAACTTGCCTTCTTTCTCGACCCCGAGGGCGCCTCTTTCGCCGCGTGGCAAAACACCAACCCGGAGGCTCCGGGAATGATGGTGACGGACCCTGGCAGCTTGAGCTGGAACGAGCTGATGACGCGAGACTCCTCGAAAGCTCAGGAGTTCTACGGAAAGCTCGCCGGCTGGGAGTTCGCTCCGATGCCCATGGGCGACATCGACTACACCATCGTCAAGAACGGCGGCAAGGACGCCGCCGGCATGATGCCCATGGACGGGCCGCAGTTCGAGGGCATCCCGGCCCACTGGTTGGTCTACTTCGCCGTGGCCGACTGTGACGAGATCGCCAACAAGGCCCAGCAATCTGGTGGCCGAGTCAACGTGCCTCCGACCGACATTCCCATCGGGAAGTTCGCCGTTTTGGCGGATCCCCAAGGGGCCGTGTTCGCAGTCGTGACGGTCACCAACCCCGACTGCTGATCCACACCGGCTGCGCCCGCATTCCCCACGGCGGATCTTGATGAGTCCTCACCGGCGGTGTCCCGGAGACCATGACGAGAAGGCTCCGGGACACCGTTGTTGATTCCCGCGCAGGATTGATGCCCCTGGTTCATCGAACGCGAATTCGCACCGGGTCCGTGGCTTCCACTCCACCTCCCTGAACTCGGGCGAACGCCTGCACCGAGACGTCCATGCCAAGCAGGCCGGGGGGAATGAGCCACGACGCCTGCCAGTGGCCGGACGGGTCGAAAGTGTCCAAGACGACAGGGGCGTACCAAGTCTGCCCCCCCCCGCTCGATCACCGAAAGCAGCAACGGACCGCTGCGCTCACCACCGCAGCCGACGGCGAGGGTCAAGGTTTCCCCGGGCGTCAACGCGGAGCTGGACGCCTGTAGCTGGAGCACCTCTCGACTCTTCGCGAAAGAGTAGACGGCCCCGACATCGGTTCGACCTTCGGCGTCTTCCTCGTACGCGGCCACCAGGGTTCGCTTCTCATGAAGCACCACATCGTGTCCGAACGAATCGATGGGTCCTGGGTTGGGCGATTCGAGCTGCTGCAAGGGAACCCAACCAGTTTCACGAAGCGTGAAGAGATATGCCGCTCCCGTCCCATTCTTGTTCCATGCACCCACCAATGCATGATCCCCGAGTAGGTCCACCTTGTTGCCAAACTGATCTCCGGCCTCCGCGTTCGGCGCGACCAGCTTCGCGGTCTGTCTCCATTTGTTGGGAAAGCGTTCGAAAACGTAGGCCGCGCCCGCCTCGGCCCCTCGCTCCGACTCTTTTCGGGCGCCAATGAGGACACGCCCGTGGTGCAGAGAAATGTCCATCCCGAACCAGGCTTCCGCAGACTGGTCTTGAGCAAACAGCTTTTGGGTTTGTGCCCACTCTCCCCCGGAACCTCGCTCGAACACATAGACCCGTCCCCGTTCGTTCTTGGCGGTGAATGCACCAACCATGGCGACGTCCCCTTCGAGCGCCACGGTGTGGCCGAAGAAATCGCGATTGGCGCGATCGCTGGCCCGCAAGAGGGCCACTTCCTGCCAATCTCCGTTCTCGCGGCACTCGAACACGTAGGCGGTTCCGGCTTGGACATCTGCATCGCGCGCTCCGACCAACACACGGTCCCCTGACAGACTGACGCCGGTGCCGAAGCCGTCGCCCGGGGCGGCATCGCTGGCGACCAGCGTCGCGGAAAGAGTCCAGACACCGTCGATGCGATCGTAGACGAAGACTCGTCCGGCACCGCGGGCGGCTCCCATGGCGCCGATGACTGCACGGTTTTCTTCGATGTCGACGGACATGCCGAATTCGTCTCGGGCGACGTTCCTCGGATTCGCCAACTCTGCCGCTTCCGCCCAACCGCTCTCGGTCAGGTCGTACACATAGCACGCTCCCACCTTGACTCCGGCAGCGGTGCCGCGACCTCTGGCACTGACGAGCAGATGGGTTTCACTGGCGGCCAACGCCGCCCCGAACAAGTCCTGGGCCTGACCATTGGAAACAATCAAACGCTCACTACTGCAGAAGTGCTGGGCCGACACGCGGGTTGGCCAGAGCAGAATTGGCAACATCCAAAGGCGAAGTTTCATCATCGAGTTCTCTCCACACAAAGCGGGTTCGACAAGCGGAAGGGAGACGTCACCCCCTGCGAATGGGTCGGCAGAATGTTGCGAATGGTCCCAGAGACGTGGCGAGATCGGCGCAAGCCGGTGAAGCAGAGTTCTGCCACCGAGACAGCCCCGTCGGTCTTTGTGGCGAACGGTCCGATGGCTGTCGCGAACGGTCCGACGCATCCACTCGATCCAGCTACAGTGTGAAAATGGGTTGCTTGGCGCTTGCTCTGGTCGCCTGCTTGGTCGCGGGCCTGTTTTCCGCGTTTCAGTTCTGGCTGAACGGAAAACTCGAGGGGCATCCCCACGAGTTTCTGCCACTCATGGTCCGACACGTCATGAGCTGGAGCACGTGGGGACTGGCGGCCCCCGGAATCCTATGGCTGTCCCGTCGCTGGGGACTTCGAGGCACTGCCCCTAGCGAGCCAGTGAAAGAACGCTCGGATGGTCGATCCAGTGACTCTCGTCTGCGTCGAGGAGTCGGACTGCAGACGAATCGATCGATTCGTCGAGGATTCGAAAACGAAGACGGAGGCGCAAAGACCCGGTCGGGTGCCGAAGGACTTGTTCACCGGCTTGCTAGGTCGGCACTGGTTCGACACTTGGTGGTGAGCATTGGCTGGGCCGCGCTGCACCGCCCGTTCCACGTGTGGATCGCCTGGTATCCATTCTGGGGCAGCGGCCCCCCAGGAGATTTCGTTCGCGACTTCACGTTCCTCACTCTGTTCTCGGACATCGCCCTTTACTGGTCATTGGTCTTGGGCTGGACTTTGTTCGAGCAGCGGCAACTTCTGAGGAAGCGCGAGCTGGACGCTCTACGACTGACGGGCGAGCGGAACGCTGCCCGCCTTGCCGCTTTGGAACAGCAAGTCCGTCCGCACTTTTTGTTCAATGTACTGCACGCGTTGCAGTCCTTGCAGCGCGATGGAAAACTCCGCAAAGCACAGCGGGTGGTGGAGCACCTTTCGGTGCTGCTGCGCTCGATCCTGCGACAAGACGGTCCCCCGCAGATCTCCCTGCGAAAGGAACTCGAACTCGTTCAACCCTACTTGGAGCTAATGGCAGTCCGCTTCGGAGACAAGGTTCGCGTCACCTTCGACGTGACTCCGGATGCCGCAGACGGATTGGTTCCCCGCCTGATCCTCCAACCAATCTTGGAGAACGCGTTCTTGCACGGCGTGGAAGCCCAGGTCGGTCCCTGCCAGATCTGGGTGGTCGCCCGGGTCGACAACGAAACTCTGACGATCGAAGTTCATGATCCAGGTCCTTCCCCTTTGGCGGGATCAAGACGGGGGACCGGCCTCGGCATGCGCAACGTCCGGGACCGGCTGGAGGCGTTGGGAGGTGGTTGTCTGACGTTGCAGCAAGTGTCCAATCGCAAGGGCACCATCGCCGTTCTTCGACTGCCTTGGCAGGTGGACGCAGGTGAGCTGGTGAGGAATTCATGAGCATTCGTGCCTTGGTCGTCGACGACGAACCGCCGGCTCGCCGTGCCATCTGCCAGGCGCTGCAGGTTCCTTGGGCATCGGCCACGGTCACCGAGTGCGCCGACGGGCAGACGGCCATTGAGTGGCTCCGCCGCCAGGCCTTCGACGTCGCGTTCTTGGACATCCGCGTGCCCCCCCTGGACGGCTTCGAGATCATTCGCCGGATCGGCGTCCATCGAATGCCGCCCGTGGTTTTCGTCACCGCCTTCGAGGACTTCGCTCTGCGAGCCTTCGATGTGCGCGCCGTCGACTACCTAATCAAGCCCTTTCGCCAAGAGCGATTCAACGAATCTTTGGATCGCGCCCTGGGTCGCGGGGCGGCCCCCCTTCCGGGACCTGGACTTCCGATCAAAACTGCGGGACGAACCACTCGCGTTGCCTTGTCGACGATTCTCTGGATCGAGGCAGCCAGCACCTACGTCCGGGTCCATTCGACGGACGACGTCCATTTGCTTCGCACGACTATGGATCGACTCTCTCGAGAACTCGCGGGGAACCACTTCCTGCGCGTGCATCGCTCGGCCATCGTCAACCTCGACCACGTGGTGGGATGGGCACCCTTGGCCCGTGGCGATTACGAAGTCCTCCTCAGCAACGGCGAAAGAGTCCGTGTTTCTCGACGGCATCGTCGCGCGTTGCTGCAGCGCCTGCATGAGCCGTCCCGTTGACCGTTCCGAGCCCGACGGATCACCCAACGGCGAACCGAATCTTCGCCCGACCTTCATTCGGGCTTGTTCGGAGATCCCGAACATCGAAGACCACGTCGGGACGCCTCCCCGAACAATCAAACCTCTCCGGGTGACCCCATGATTGCATCCTCTTCGACCGCTCTCCCTCCGAACAAGTTCGTCACTCACGTGATCCGGGAGGATCGTTCTCCCGCCGAACCTCGAACCATTCTGATGACCGGGAGCTCCAAGGGTGGAACATCCATGCTCGCCGGCACGGTCTGCGACCTGGGGATCTCCACCGGGAACGACGCGGGAACTTTCGAAGACCACACGATTTCCAAGGCGGTCGAACTCGGCAAGTGGCGCAAGGTGAAGAAACTGATCGCCGAGCGCAACTCGACTCACGCCACGTGGGCATGGAAACGGCCCTCGTTGGTTCTCCACATGGGAGAAGTGCTCCCGCTCCTCCGGCGGCCGAGCGTCGTCATGGTGTTCAAAGACGTGCTGGCTGTCGCCCACCGAAAAGGCCAGACCCGAGACATCTCGTTTCCCGATCTACTGACAAAAACCATTGCTCTCTACCACCGCATGGCGATCCTCTGCCAAACCCTGCACTGCCCGCTGATGGTGGTCAGCTACGAAGGAGCACGGAAGGATCGAGAGCACTACGTGCGAGACCTCGCTTCTTTCCTCGGCATCCACGACGAATCGAGAATCCAACACGCCCTCAGCAAACAGCAGTACAACCAGAGCGAGTATCTCAGGATTCAGGGAGGACACGCCGCAAGACGGCGGGCCGAGCAGCAAGCGGTCCCGGTCAACGACAACATGGCGAAGGTCAACCGAGCCCGGTTCTGATCATCCACCCCGTTCTCATCACCGAGGACGGCCCCGAGGTCTGCGGGGGAGAGAACACGCTCTCACTGGCCAGGAACATCCTGGACCTCCTCCGGGATGTCGAATTGGTCGGTTTTCAATGAGTCGTAGCTGACTTCGAGGATTCGGGCGACCTGTTTCATGGCTTGATCGGGAAAGTCGACGACGACTTCGGTCGCGAACCACACTCCGTCGAACTCTCGGTACTCTCGAAGGCTCTGCAGCGCCTGGGTCTCTCCGCCGAGCGACATCATGCTTCCGCGTTGGCCGACGAGAAACGAGGTCTCGGCGTCAAAGAAGTATTGCTGGCGATAGTCCAGAGAGTCCAAGCCCTCGACCACGTAGCACTCGCGACCTTCCAGAACGCACTTTCCCGTGACCATGACGTCACGGAGATCCTCTTCGAAGCGCAGCACAGGCGCCCAGTCCGCGAGGGTTTCGATCGATTGGCCGATTTTGCCCGACAGACGCAGGTTGCCGACCGCGGGATTCATGATCCAGGCCGTCGATCCATCGAATCCCTGGCGGGAGGTTCCCATCCCGGGGATGTCGGACTCGGAAAGGTAGAGCTTGGGCGAGTGGTACCAGCTGACCGTCTTTCCTTTCAGACCAATGCCTTCGATTTCCCACTCCCCTTGGGTCGTCAGCGACTCCACGGCAGACAAAGCTCCCTGGCCACCCCGCGCTTCGACATGGGCCGCGAACAGCTCCTTGGCGCTCGGAAGGCTTTCCTTCGGCACCTCCAACCATTGCAGAGGGGCAATCTCCGGCGGGGTGTCTTCCGAGACGTTGTCCGCGACCATCGGCTCCGCCCGCGCAAGTGGCTCGCTCTGACTCCCTTCCGCCAGGGCCACGACTCGGTGGCGGGTACGGAGAAACAGCTCCGGACCAGAGATTGCGGGCGTCGCCATGCAGACTTCCCCCATGGAATTGACGGCCACAGGAGCCATCTCCTTGGAGGCTTCCACAACGTGGATTTCGCCGTACTCCGAAGTGAAGTACAACTTGCCTCCGGCCGCCACGGGCGATGCGGTGAATCCGTCTTGCCCGGAACCCAGTCGCTGCCGATTCCACTGTTCGCCGGTTTCCGGGTCGACGCAAAGGATGACCCCAGAGTCGTTGCAGGCGAACAGCAGGTCTCGGTACAGAATGGGAGTCTGCATGTAGGTGCCGTGGCGACGGGTCGACCACACCACGTGCGGCTCGTCGTCTGCGTCGAAACCGTTCTCGATCACTCCATCCGCATTCAGGTCAATGCAGTAGATGGGGTTCCAACGGCCATGCCCATTGGTGAGGTAAACGTTCCCGAATCCAAGAATCGGAGTCGGAACCGGCACGTCCCCCCCTCCCGACAACTTCCACAACTCTTCGCCGGTCCGCAGGTCGTAGCCACCCATGTGACGGTAGCCATTGACGATCAGCTGTTCGCGGCCTTCCCCCCACTCGACGGCGGGAGTACTCCAAGTCGGGACTTCGTCGCGGGCCACCCGCCAGAGTTCCTCACCGGTCGCCAAGTCCATCGCGCAAACAAACGGGTCGGCTTGCACGTCGCATTGAATGAAAAGCACCCCGTCGTGAATGACCGGGGAAGCGGCGTAGCCGAACTGCGCGTCGGGCGCCACATACCACCCCGCATCGAGGACGCCGAAGTCGTGACTCCAGAGCAGCTCTCCTTCCGGGTCATAGACGAACAAGCCCTCGGACCCGAAGAACGCGGCCAGGAACTCGCCGTCGGTCGCCGGAGTGCTGGCAGCGAAACTCCCTTTGGGGTGGCGCTGGGTATCCGGCTCGCACTCGACCGCGGTGCGTTCCCACAGGACCTCCCCGGTCGACTTGTCCAGACAGTAGGTCTGGAACCGATGAACTCCTTCATGACCGGCGGGATTGGGAGAGCCGTAAAGCCCGACCTTCACGTCGGACTCGCCTTCGAGACGGACCGCCGTGGTGAGAAACAAGCGCTTCCCCCAAATCACCGGAGAGGAATAGGCAAGGCCGGGGATCGGAGTCTGCCACTTCACGTTGGCTCCGGTGTCCAGGTTCCAGGTTGTCGGCAAGGCTTGGTCGGTGCTGACTCCCGCCGCCCGGCGACCACGAAACTGGGGCCACGAGAGCGACGGGTCCCCCGCCTCCTCCGCGGCCAGGGAGCCAGGCGCTGTTCCGATCGCGAGGAGCAATCCGGCGAACGCTCGGAGAGAGAAGTCACTCGTCGCTGTCATGGCAATCCTGTTCCGCACCCAGTCGAGCGTGGCAGAGCTCGAACTCGCGTGCCAGAGGCTCCGTGATCGGTTCCCGTGAGCCGACCCCGAGCCGGTGTGCCGCATTGGCAAAGGACAGGCGCGTTCCCTCACGCCCCGAGGGGATGATCTTCGCACGAACCGTGCCGACCGGAGGCTTCGCTTCGCGACTCGCGCGACGCGATCCGGCAATTCGAGGATTCTGGGGATCGTTTTCTGCCCCGGCGGTATCAATCTTCCAGAGACCACTGCGAGGGGACCCCCGTGGCAAGCGAGCACCTTACCGACGGTTCAATTCGATCCTTGGACGCACGGCTTCGAGCGGCGGCCTTGGGCAACCTGGACGATTCCCGGGTGGAGGATGTCATCCAGGACACCTGGGTTGCGGCCCTCGAGACCCAGAACTCTCCTCACGCCTGGGAACCATGGCTCCGTCGGGTTGCCCGCAACTTCGGACGACTCCATCAGCGAGCGGAGCGACGGAGACGCGAACGGGAGGCCCATGCCGCCCGGCCCGAACGGGTCTCGTCGACCGAAGAGGTCGTTCAACGAGAAGCGCTGCGAAAACACGTGGTCGACGCCGTGTTGGGCCTTCCCGAGGTGTACCGAACCTGCCTGGTCGCACGCTACTTCGACCAACTTCCACCGCGGCACATTGCGGCGCTGTTGGAGGTTCCGGTCGCGACAGTTCACAGTCGCATTCGGCGAGGTCTGGAACAAGTCCGGGGAGTGCTTACCACCGGACGGAGTCACCGCGGTCTGTTGCCCCTGCTTGGCGCTGGGGTCACCAGGCCCCATCGAACGGCCGCTTGGCAGAAACTCATTGTGAAGGGGGGGATCACCGTGACGAAGTCGAAGCTGTGGATCGCTGCTGCCATCGTGGTTGCAGTCCCTTGGGGGACTCTCCAGTTCCTGCAAACCCGTTCGGCCGAATCCGAGCAAACCACGGCGCTTTCCTCGCCACCTTCCAAGCAAGGCGATGGCTCCGAGAATCTCGAGAGCGGCGATCTCCTTTCTCCCGGGAGCATCGAGGACCGGGACCGCGGCAGGGTCACGACTTCGATCGAATCTCGCCGCTCGTCCCGCGACCCGTTGACAACCACTCGAGAAGCGGAGCCCCCGAAGTCCCGTGCCGATCAAGAGTCGACGACCCAACAGCCGCATTCGGCCGAGGACGGGCCGATCCTCCGAGAAGTGGAACGACTCCAGGCCGTCTACCAAGAACGCGGATGGTCGGCAGTCCAAGCCGACATCGCCGGCATCCGGGCGAAGTTGCAGAAGCCAGAATCGATCCCGATCTTCCTTGCTGTTTTGGACGCTCAACAAGATGCGTACTTCTTGGAAGCGCTGCTGCATCACCTGGTGCGTCCGAGCCCCGGAAATCTCCAGGGATTGGAAGCCATCGTTTCCAACGACAACTTGGCCCAGGAAATCTGGGATCGCTTCGAAGCTGGTCAAGACCCGGCCCGACGAACGGCCTTCCTTTCATTCTTCGTGCAGAACCCTCGACTTCGCGGCGCTCGAAGGGAGGATTTTCTGCTCTTGGCTCGGACCGATCCCGATTCTCGAGTTCGAGCCATGTGCCTCGAGGGTTTGCAGTACCACGGAACCGACGAGCAAGTGCAGCGCGTGCTGCTGGACACGGCGAATTTCGACCCGGATCCCGGCTGCCGCGCCGCGGCTCTGCGAGGATTGGCCAAACTGACGGCACCCGAAGCGGTCGCCCTCGTCGCAGACGCATTCCGATCCGACTCGGAACGCCTGCGCACCGCGGCCTGGGAATGCGCGGACCCGCCGTCGATCTTGACGGATGGCGATTTGCCTTCCTACCTTCGCCAAGAGTTCCTTCGCGCGGAAAGCAACGCGCTCCGCGCGGCGCTCATCGATCGACTGTTGGAAACCTCTCCTCACCAACTGCAACAACTGTTGAAGGATCAACTGGAGCGCGAGCCGCCCGGCCTTTCGCAACGCTACTACCGTGCCGCGCTCGACAGCCTTGCGGGTGGCGGAATCGCAGACCGCTGGGATCTGCATCGCAACACCAGAGAGCTGTACGTGAAGTTTCGTTACGGCGACGAGTAGTTCCTTCTTCCGCTTTGTACCGCTGCGTGGCAACCACGTGGGATTGCTCGTTGTCACGAAATCATGCAACTCTTACTGCGGGTTTCGCCACATCCACCAAGATGTTGTAGGAACCACAAACGTCACGGAATGAACCTCGATCCGGTTGCTTGCTCAACACGAGCAAGACGATGAAAGTCCCACGAAAAACTCCCACGTCTCTTCGTCCCAAGCGTACGAAGAAAAGCAGGGCCGGTGTTTCTTCACGAGTTCATTGCTCGTGACGAATCCCCCCCACACAGCCCAATGACAAATGAACCAACCGCGAACCCGACGGTTGGTTGGCGCTCGAGAGCCCGGCGCACCTCTTCTTGACGGGCTCGATCCCCCCGCGGGCTGCCGAGGAGTTTCGTGTGAACGAAATCGTGGAGTACTTTGCGTTCGCCGCGTGGCTGACCGCGGGGCTCCTCTTCTTGTTTGCAAGATCCCCGGCCCGACGCCACCGACCGGTTGTGTTCACGGCCCTCGCATTCATCACCACTGCCGCCGTCGCGACCTCCTTTCACGCCACGCCGCTAGAAACAGAACGCTTGCTCCCAGGGCCGAACACCCAGGAAGTTGGTTGGGTCACGTCGGACGCATGCCGTGCCTGTCACCCGGGGTCTTACGCCACGTGGCACGACAGCTACCACCGGTCCATGACCCAGTCCGCCGCACCGAAGAATGTTCTCGCGCCGTTCGACGGACGGGAACTGAGCATTGGCGGACGCACTTTCCGCGTCGAGCAGCGGGGCGACGACTTCTACTGGATGGAAGGGCCGGAAGAGCATCGCGTGGCCATGCTGACGGGGTCTCACTACCAGCAGATCTATTGGACGCGAAAGCCCAACGGTACCCTCGAACAGTTCCCCTGGGTGTACGAGATCACCGAGGCGCGCTGGGTTCCGTCCTGGTACACAGCTCTGCGGCCGGAATCCCCGGACGGCGTCGCCGTGTGGAACGACAACTGCATTCGTTGTCACAGCGTCGGCCAGCAGCCCAACTACAACCAACCCGCGTCCCGCCATTGGGACACCCGTGTGGCCGAACTCGGCATCGCTTGTGGAGCCTGCCACGGCCCCGCGGAAGAGCACATTCGCAAGCACCGCAACCCGCTGACCCGCTATCGCCAGCGTCACGAAGACGAAGGCGACCCAACCATCGTCAACCCATCCCGCCTGGCCCCCGACCGTGCCACCCAAGTGTGTGCCCAGTGTCATTCCCTCGGGGTTCCCAAGGATCTCGGCGGCTTCCTCGCGGATGGTCAGCAGTACCAAGCGGGAGACGATCTGTGGGAATTCTTCGAACTGGCCGAAGAGAAACAGGCTCAGCGCTTTCGCTGGCCCGATGGCGGATCACGGCTGGGAGGCCGGGAGTACGGCTCTCTCCTCGAGTCCGCGTGCTTCCGAGAAGGGGACATGAGCTGCCTGTCGTGTCACTCCATGCACGCCGACGATCCCCAGGACCAGATCGCCGATCGGATGGAGACCGACGAGGCCTGCCTGCAATGCCATGAAGAGATCAGGGACGACATCGCCGCGCACACCTTCCATACGCCAGAGAGCGAAGGCAGCCGCTGCTACCACTGCCACATGTCCTACACTTCTTATGCGCTGCTCGGCGCGGCTCGCATTCACAAGATCGATCGACCCACCGCTTCGGGCGTTCGCACCAATGAACGCCCCAGTGCCTGCAACCTGTGCCACCTGGATCGCACCCTGGCTTGGACCGCCGAGCATCTGACCGAATGGTATGGGCAGCCGTCGCCCACGCTGCCTTCCGAGCACCACGAGGTGGCTGCTTCGGTTCTCTGGGCGGTCCGCGGCGACGCCGTCCAGCGGGCCATTGCTGCTTGGCACTTCGGCCAGCCGTGGGCCCGCGAAGCATCGGCTTCCGGATGGATTCCGGAACACCTCGCAGACTTGTTGACCGACCCCTACCCCGCCGTGCGACTCATTGCGCACCGTTCGTTGCGACAAATCATGGGAGACGAAGTTGTTCCTTTCGATTACGTCCTTCCGAAGCCTCACCAGCGAGAAACCCGTGACGCCGTCCGGGAGTGGTGTCGGAAACAAAACCACCCGGCGCCCCCTCCGGAAACCTTGGTGAGCGGCCCGGGTGCCCAGCAGCAGAAAAGGCTGCAGGCGCTCCGCGAGCAGCGTGACCGAACCCCGATCTTCCTCGCCGAATGAACGGGGAAGTGCTCGCGCAAGAAGCGACGACCGTCGCCGCAACCATCCGTCGCCACCTAAGGTGGGGCTGGTGGCTGATTCTGATCTTCCTGGTCTTGGGCAGCGTGCTCGAGACCTTTCATGGGCTGAAGATCGGCTTCTATCTGGACGTGCACCATTCGACTCGACGACTGCTTTGGACCCTGGCCCATGCCCACGGGACCTTGCTCGGCTTGATGCACCTGGCGTTCGCATTCACCCTCCGCCAGCGGCCTCCCTGGCCGGCTCGACCGTGTCGTATCACCTCTCGCTGCCTGACCAGCGCAGGCCTCCTCCTGCCGGCCGGATTCTTCCTGGGAGGCCTGTTCTGCTTTGACGGCGACCCCGGCCTTCCGATTCTGCTGGTCCCGATGGGCGGCTTGCTTCTCGTGATCGCAGTGGGAATCACCGTTCGCGTGGTCAGTCGCGAACCCGACTCCTGAACGCCCCGGCAGAAGGTCGGAGCTCCCGACTCTCGACCCAGGCAAGCGGGGCGGCTGGCCCTCCCGGAGTTTCGGGCTATCGAGGCGATCGCCTTGCCCCGCCGTGGGGCTTGAGGGAAGATCTCCCATCGTCCCGAGATGAATCGAGGTCCGCGCGGTGCGAGGACCGGAACGGAAGAGGGCGCCGCACATCTTGCGGCATTCAGGGCAAAGCTCGTGGAACAGATCCAATACTGCGACGTCTTGGACCGCAAGACGTTTCTGCGCAACCACCTCAAACCGCGCAAACCCATCGTCGTTCGCAAGGCGCTGCAAAGCTGGTACGAGCAGGGGGCGTGGACCTTCGAAGCATTCGGCGAGGCGTTTCGCGACGTGGTGGTTCCGTTGCGAGTTCCCGACGAGACAGCGGTCGCCGGCTACGAGCACAAGTTCGACACGGTCGGAAAGTACGTCGAAAAGCTCTGCGAGGGACAGCGGGTGGAGGAATGCGGCTACCTGACTCGAGTGCCGCTCCCTCCGCAACTCGAACAAGCGGCCGTGTTTCCCGACTTTCGCTGGATCGACAAGTTCGCCCGGACCCGCGCATGGATCGGACCCGCGGGCACGGTCAGCATGCTCCACTGCGACCTGATCGACAACCTGTTCGCCCAGATCAAAGGCCGCAAACGCTGGCAACTCTTCGACTACGACTCCATCGAACGCGCTGGTCCGCGCCAAGGCAACTCGTTACTGCCTCATCCGCGCTATCGTGAACAGCTGCCCGAACCCGACTACGACTTCGTGATGGAGGAAGGCGACCTTTTGTACCTGCCGCCCTACCAGTGGCACCTGGTGAGCAGCTTGGATCCGTCCATTTCCATCACCCACGTTTGGTACACACCCCGCACCACGTGCCGCGACGCGCTCCGGCTCTCTTTGGCGTTCGCCCGGGGAGCGGTGCGCAAACTGCGGGGAAGACGGCGGCTGCGCGCCGGCTGAGGCCTGTTAGCTCCACGCGTCCTCGAACCGGGCATTGGGACGCAACCACAACCTGGACCCTGGGAAGTCGAGCACCAAGTGAAATCTCTTCAGCAGGTCGCCCCCGACGACGCTGATTGGCTGGCGCCGGATCGCACCGGCAAACAGCCCGACCGGCACGTCATCGAAGCAGTCGTCTCCGAAGCACAGACTCGAAAGTAAGACCTTTCGTGTCTTCAGCACGTTGCCGTGGGAGTCGCGCAGTTCACTTTCGCTGAGGACCGGCAGTCGCTCGGAAAGGTCATGAGCTTTGACGAAGGTGTCGTCCAACAGGGCGGTGCCGCGGTAGCCCGTATGGATCATGAAGTCGTTCGTGAGCCATTCCTCCCCCACTTGCAAGCGAACGGCGACCCACAGGCCGGTCTCGCCAATCTCGAGAGGGAGGGACTCGAACCCATCGAGAGACTTGGGCAGCTTTTCGTGCACCACCAGAACTTGGCGGTCGAAGTCGATTTCCAGCACTCTCTCTCCGAACAAGTTCGGTCCGAACTTGCCATCCGTCCGCTCTCCCGAAAGGAGTCCTTCGGTGAGGGAAACCCCTTCCCACTCGAGATCCCCGATCCGCAATGCGTTCGACTCGCTGAAGCGAGCTTCGGCTTCTCCGCCCCAGGTCGTGACGGCGGCGGACTGATTCCACGCCACGCTGGGAACCTTGTCCGCAGCGCTGCGAATCAAAGAAACGCCAGTCACGCCCGTGTGGAACATGAGGTCTACCGTGTCCTGGCCGTTCAAGGTCGCTTGCACGATCAAGTTGTTTTGGGAAGAGAGCTGGAACGGAATGACGGCCACCGGCGGGAGTTCGCTCGGCTCCTCTCCCGATTCGATGGCGCCGATCGCGCTCGCCAGGAAGCATGTCACGCCCCACCCGGCAATGCCGAAGACTTTGAAATCCCTGCACTTCATGGAGTTCCCCTTCCTCACCCAAGCGGCGATTCCGAAACTCGTTCCCCAAAGATGCTCGCCGAAACCGAACGGAGTCGGCTCCGGAGACGTTAGTCGTCTTGCCGACCCGAAGTTCGAGAAAAGGCGGGAAGACGACCCCGGAAAGTCTGGGGACACCCCTTCAGCGCCTCCAATCTCCGAACGACAGTTCTCGTTCCGCGAACTGAAACACGATCACGCGTTTGGATTTCAGCCGCTCGGCACCTTGCAAACGCAGAGCGTCGCGGCTTGCGCGCGCGCCGTTGCCGTTGACGGCCAGACAATCCACGTCGAAGCCAAGGGAAACGCTAAGCCTTTCGGCAAGTCCGGCATTCGCCCCCCAACCCATCTCCGGAAGGGAATAGATATTGGTGAAACTATCCCCGAGCAACAGCACCGCTGAAGCGGGGTCAGGAGACCAGCTTTGCACGGAGGCAATCGTCACTCGCTCTTCGGAGAACCAACGAGAGGCAGACCCCTTCTCCAACAATCGCGCCAGGTCACCCACCCCCGAAACCTGCAAACGGGTGGTCGAGGACAGTTTCGGTCCCCGCTCGATCCAATCGTTTCCGAGGAGCAGATCGGCAATCGCCTGGGCGGTTGATTCCATGCCCGCGGGAGTCCAGTGGGTGTCTCTGGTCAGGAAGTCCGGAGCGACCTCGAGGACCTCAACTCCACGACTTCGCAAGTCGCCGACGAAGCGCTTGCCTCGGGAACTCGAAAGCGCTTCTTCGGAGCAGATCCGAGACACCTTGGGGGGAATCGGGACCACGACCAGGCGAATGCCTCTGTTGCGGAGTTCCTCGGACCACCGCTGCAGAACCGCCGCGGCCCGAGGTTCCTTCCTTGTCGACTCTCCGCCGTCGGAGTCCCAGGGACGCCCGAGAAAGTGATCGAGGCTCGGGCGGTGAGTCAAATGATCGCCGAGCAACACGACTTCCGCGTTTCCCCATCCCAGCCAACGAGTCAGCGCGCGTTGCACCGGGGGACGCACCCAACGGCTCCAGCGGGAAGATTCCTCGAGCGCTTCTTCGAAAACAACGAACGCGTCACCTTCCGGAAGCCACGGAAAGAGTGAGGAAAAGGCGTCCGGCTCCTCTCCGGCGCCCGACAACCAGAGAGATTCGAGCTGCTTTCCCCAGGGAAACCGGTCCTGCTGGATCAGGTCCCCAATAGGAACCGACACGAGAAACGCCAGGAACGCCATGGCCAAGGCACGGTTCATCGGATCACTCAGAATCGAAAGTACAGAAACGGATTGTGTGCTGGGGTGGTCAAGACGAGAGCTGCGAAGACGAAGAGCAACAACGCGAGCATCCCCCGCCACGGACTGCTCGACTTGGCAAATTCGATCGTGTCGCGACCACGCAGGACGAGAAGTCCACCGATCAGGAGAGGCAGCCACGTCTCTCGTCGATGAAGAAACGCATCCACGACGGGCGCCGCGGAGCCGGGGGCCGCCACTCCGGCGAGCTGAGAGAAGTACTCCCCGGCAAGAGACAGGGACTCTGCACGAAACAACACCCACCCCACCATGACCGCCAGCAAGGTTCCGGTGCGCGCGATGATTCGCGGAACTCGAACGGCCCCGCGAAGAAGCCGCTCTGACGCGAGCAGAGTGCCATGCCAGGCGCCCCAGACCACGAAGTTCCAAGAAGCCCCGTGCCACAGCCCCCCCAGCAACATGACCAACGCCAAGTTGCGATAAGTCTTCCATGGTCCGCCGCGGCTCCCCCCCAAGGGAATGTAGAGGTAGTCGCGCAGCCATCGAGAAAGAGACTGATGCCAGCGCCTCCAGAAGTCGGTGACAGACGAGGCACGGTACGGATGGAAGAAGTTTCGCGGCAGCTGGAACCCGAACATGCGGCCGAGGCCGACGGCCATGTCCGAGTATCCGCTGAAGTCGAAGTAGATCTGCAAACTGTAAGCCACCAGTCCAACCCAGGCGCCCAAACAGCCGGGGCTCTCCGCTCCAAACAGGGGATCAGCGATGAGCCCGCAAGGATTGGCCACCAAGACTTTCTTGGCGAAGCCGAGCTGAAACTCGACGACCCCGCGCGCAAACCCGTCCACCGAGTGGACTCGGTGGTGAAGCTGATCCTGGACCTCACGGAATCGCACGATCGGTCCGGCGACGAGCTGCGGGAACATCGAGACGTAGCAAGCAAAGTCGAGAAACCGGCGGATCGCACGAGCTTCTCCACGAAAGACATCGATGGTGTAGCTCATGGACTGGAAGGTGTAGAAGGAGATTCCGAGAGGCAAGGTCACCTGCAAGAAGCCATCCCCGACTCCGTCCCACCCCAAGGTCGCCAACGTGCTGCGTACCGTTTCCAAGCCGAAGTTGGCGTATTTGAAATAGCCAAGAGCTCCCAGATTCGAGCAAACCGAGCCCGCGACAATCCACTTTCGTGATGAGCCCGTGGCGCCCTCGAGTCCTCGAGCGCAGAAGTAATCCACCAGAGTCGATCCGAGCATGACCACCACGAAGGCGGGGTGATTCCACCCGTAGAACAGGTAGCTGAGCCCGGCGAGCAACCCGTTGCGAGCTCTCGGCGGAGCCAAGAAGTAGAGGCCGAGTGCAAGCGGCAGAAACGTGTGCAGGAAGAGAAAGGAGGGAAAGACCAATCGAAGTCCCCCCTAAGGAATGCGCGCCGGCTCTCCCGGGGGCGTCCCATCAAACCACGGCGCTTCCTCCAGCTGGTCGCTGCCAACCAGCTGAAAGCGCTGCAATTCCGGGTGATTGGACCATGGTTCCAACGCGAGGGAGTAGGACTCGGCCAACTCGCGATCGCGCACCGAGCCGAATGCTACACCGTCCAAGATTCCCCAGTGCGCCACCGAGACGGTTTGGCCTTCGACGTGGTAGTCGTACGTCACCAAAGTGTTGGGGTACAAGCTCGGCGGAGGAAGTTCGCGCTTGCGCAGCAGGGTTCCCACCACGTGACGAGGCTGGCTTCTGGTTCGGGACGCAAGTCGCTCGCGCCGGGACTCGAAGCTCGCTTTCACTTCGGCGTCCGCAAGGGCCACTCGAGAAACGGCGACGCCCTCGATCCACCCCGACCAGTCCTGGCGACCGTCCGCTCTCGCTCCCACGCACAAGGTCTCGGCCAGGGACCACAGGGGAAAGATCTCCCAGGGCACCGAGAGAATCTTTCGGCCGTCCCGATAGGCGCGACACCCTTGGGCATTCCAAGTGATGGCCAGATGCGTGGGGCGATCCGCACTCACGGTGCCCAGTGCAATCACTTGCTCCCGCTCCCGCCCTCCCCAAGTCCCGCGCAGGCCCCCTTCCACTTGAGTGAGCTCGAACGTGCTTCCCATTTGAAGCACCGTTGCCGGACGAAGGGTTCGGTCCCGAGCCGGGGCAAGGACGAGTTCCAACGTCCCTTCCTTCGAGTGGTCCAGGTCTTGGAACGCGAGTTTCGTGGTGCTCGCCTCCGCCAAGGCCCGTCCCCCCTCGAGGATCAACTCGAACGAGGTACCCCAGCGGGCCCTCCCCTGCTTCTCCCAACGACAGAGCGAATGTTCCGCAGTTCGCGTGATCAGAGTGTTCGACGATTGCCCAGAATCCCACACGAACACCACTTGCTCTTTTCGTCTTGGCCAGGGACCGGGGGACGTGGGACTCGCTCGAACTCTGGCCAACCAGGCTTGGTCTCTCACAGCCGCGGTCGAGGTCCAATCCCCGTACATGCCGTGCTTGGCTCGGCCCAAGGTCCCGACCCGAGTGCAGCGGTTGCCATCAACGGTCATCACCACCATGGTTTGGTGGTGTTCATCGACGGCGACAAGGAACCGAGGATCGGCGCTGGCGAACCGGTGGTTGTCATAGCCCCCCGCGTACTTCCACCACAGGACTCGAGTCATTCCTCCGGGGCGAATGGCGGTCAGGTCGCATTTTTTGTGAGGGTTGTGCAGGGAGGTCACGGTCCGGCCGTCGACCGACAAGCTCACCGAGCAAGTGCCCGGGACTCGTCCGGAACGTCCTTCGGAAGTCTTCCAGCCATGGTCGGCCACGTAGGACCAAACACCGTCTTTGGCGAATCGAACATCGCACTCGTAACCCCCGGTGCCGAGCTCCGTCAACTCAGGGATCGGCTCTTGCGCACCGTCGAGTCCGACGCGCAGCCATTGCTTCTCTTTGCCGTGATTTGAAACCACCGCGACCGACTGATCCGACAACCAGTGGACCCCACCGGCAGGTTCGACGGAATCGGCAATGACGTAGATCGTCGGATCTCCTTGGCGAAGTCTTCCTTTCGCCGAAGTCCCGTCGATCCAAGCCACCCGACGACCATCGGGAGAGAACTCGGGTTGGTTTCCGTTGGCGAGAAACTCGCTTTGGCCGGAGTCGAGTTCGGTGAGATACAGCCTCCCTTCCGCATGGTGAACCAAGGCGCCACCGGTAGGACACTCGTCGCGCAACCAGCCGAGGTTCTCGGGACTCGGCGGCGATTCGTCACACGCACTGGTCGCAACCCCGCCCAACAGAGAGAACCCCACCGTCAAGGCGATTCGTCGTCGATCCATCTTCACACTCCTTGCCTCCGTCCCGCCGCCATCGCCTTGACGAAGCGGATCCTGCAGCTGCCGAGTCAGCCAGGCCGTCGCCATTGTGAAAAATTCTTTTCTATTCCTATCGAAAGCGTCCCCACGACACAAGGCGTGTGAAATATTTTTTTCGGCCACCTTTTGACAGCCAAGCCCGACCCGACTATCACGGAAGCACAGAGCGGAGACCATGCGGCCCCCTCTTCGTGGACATCCTGGGAGGCACCGTTCCATGGGTCGAGGACCACGGGAACTCAGTCGGCTCGAACGAGAAATCATGGACGCCATCTATCGAGTCGGGGAAGCCACTGCGGCGGACGTGGCCGACGAGATGAGCAATCAGGACTCGTTCGATTCCATTCGAGTCACTCTCGGAATCCTGGAAAAGAAAGGCGTATTGAAGAAACGCCGCGACGGGAACCGCAACGTGTATTCGCCGGCGGTGTCCGTGACCCGCGCCAAGCGATCCGCGCTCAGGCATCTCCTCCACACGTTTTTCCAAGGGTCTTCTTCCAAAGCCATCCTCACCCTGATGGACACCAGCAAGCTTTCGGAAGATGAGTTCGACGAAATCGAAGCCATGCTCCGCAAGCGTCGAAAGGAGCGACGCCAATGACCACGGCATTCCTCGCATGGGTTGTGCAGCAGTCGTGGACCATGGATCTGGTCAAGAGCACGACGGTGTTCGTCGCTGCCCTCTTGATTCTGCGCTTCGCCAGAAATCACTCCGCCAGCGTTCGTCACCAAGTGGCGAGTGCGGGACTCCTGGTGGGAGTCGCTTTGCCATTCCTGGGACCCATCGTCCCCTCGATCGAGTTGCCGGAGACCTCGCTCAGTCGTCTCCGGACAGCCACTCTCGCCGATGGATCCACTCCGTCGGCCCCCGCGAAGGTGACCCCGGCCGCCTCTTCCCCCGCTCCGAACCGCTCCAGCGAGTGGTCACCGTTCGACGTGCCCTCCATGTGCTTGCTGATCTGGACCGCTGGCACTCTGTTCCTGGTGGTCGCACGACTGCGCGACTTTCAAAGAGTTCGCCGATTGACCCATCGGTCGACGGAGAACGCACCCTTGCAATCAATCGCCGGCGAGATTGCCGCTCGCTTGGGAGTGAGATCCTTCGACGTACGGCTTCACGACGACGTTCCCGTTCCTCTGACGTGGGGGTTTCGCCGCACCTGGGTTTTGCTCCCGACCTCGGCGGCAACCTGGCCGCTCGCCCGACAGGAAGCCATCTTGCTTCATGAGCTGCTCCACGCCAAACGCCGGGATTATCTTGTGCTATGGGCGGTAGAGCTTTCTCGCTGTGTGTCTTGGTTCCACCCGATGGCCTGGTGGCTGGCTCGAAGGTCTTCCATCGAATGCGAACTGGCCTGCGATGAGGCGGTCGTCGATCACGGCATGCAACCGTGGAACTACGCGAATCTGTTGCTCGAAATCGCCAGAACGGCTCGCGGAGGGACTCCCGAGATCGGCCTCGCTGCGGTCCGGCCGGGTGGTCTCGCTCATCGCGTGCAGAAGATTCTGGAGCCTTTGCCCCCTTCGCGCCGTCTGGTGAGAACCCGGGCCCTGGCAATCGGCGCCTTGCTCTTGGTTGCCGGCGGAGCGGCCCCTTGGAGCGCCGCGCGTCCCCCATCCGAACTCCATCTGGAAGTCCACGAACTCCAACGCGCACTCTGGCTTCTTGGCGACCTCGAAGATCCCCGCTCTCTCGATCGATTGATTCGATCGCTGCAAGATCCGCGCGCGGCGGTGCGCGCCACGGCGGCCTGGTCCCTGGGGGAAATCAAACAGCCAGCCGCCCTCCCCGCTCTGTCCAAGGCCCTTCAAGACGAGGACTTGTACGTTCGAGAAATGGTGATTCGAGCCATCGGTGAGCACGAAAACACTGGCTCCTTGCCGACTTTGGAATCTCTGCTTTCCGTCGAGGAACCAACCCTTCGAGCCGCGGTCGCCTGGGCATTCAGTCAGATTCGCCATGGCCGATCCGTCAACGCTCTGAGTCAGTTGTCCCGGGACCCGGACGCCAGCGTGCGTCTACAAGCCCTGGTCGGGCTCGACGATCTGCGCCAACCGGTCGTTCCCGTTGCCAAACGGCGACTCGCCGATCCTGACCCCGGGATTCGCGCCTGGGCTTGCCGGACTCTGGGAGTGCACAACGCGTCCGAGGCGGTGGATCGATTGCTGGCGGCCCTTCGCGACCCTCACCCCGAAGTGCGAGCCGCGGCAAGCTGGGCTCTCGACGAAGTGAGTTCGCACTGACAGGGATCGGTCGTCCGAAGAAGCCCTCGACAGGATCAGGCCGGCGTGAGAACCGAAGCTCGCTGAGCGACGATGTCCAAGGCCGCCGTTCGATAGCTCTCGGCCATGGTCGGAAAGTTGAACACGTTGTCAATGAACGCGTCGACCTCGAGTTCGCCGATCATGGCGAGCTGAGCCAAGTGAATCAGCTCGCACGCGGACCCGCCGATGGCGTGGGCGCCCAGGATCCGCCTTCCGGATTCATCGCACACCAGTTTCAACATCCCGTCCTCGTCGGCATTGATCTGGCCACGGGCAATCTCTTCAAAGCGAGCCCGTCCCACCACCGGCTCTTGCCCGGATTCGCGAACTTGGGTCTCAGTTTGTCCGACGCTCGCGATCTCGGGAATGGTGTAGATTCCCACGGGCAAGATGTCTCGCCCCTCTCCCAGGTCCAGTCCGAGAGCATGTCGAGCCGCTCTTCGCCCTTGCTCCATGGAGACGGTGGCCAAAGCCGGAGGGCCAATCACATCCCCCATGGCGTAGATGTGGGAAGCCGACGTCTGGCAGTTTTCATCCACGGCAATGAAGCCACGGTCCGTGAGCTGCAACCCTGCCGCTTCGCAGTTCATTCCTGCCACCGTTGCAGTTCGCCCCTGGGCGATGAGCAACTTGTCGGCCTTCAAAGGAGGACCCTGGTCTCGCTCGACAATGACTGAGCCGAGACCATCGTGGAAGATTCGATTCGCCTTCGTCTCCCCGAGAAACCGGCCCCCCATTTCCTCGAAGGTCGTCACGAAACGCGCCACGATTTCTGGATCCAAGAACCCGAGCGGCGACGGATAGCGATCCATGATCGTGACCTGGACCCCGAGCGATTGGAAGATCGTTGCAAACTCACAGGCGATCACCCCCGCCCCCACCACCACCAGACTTTCCGGCAAGTAGATCAGAGAAAGGATGGAATCGCTGTCCAGGATGTGCTCGTGATCCACGGGAATCTCGGGAGGGTTTCGGGGACGAGAACCCGTCGCCACGAAGATCAGCTCCGCGGTGTAGTGATGCAGTGTTCCGTCGGGAGCCGTGATCTGGACGCCGTGATCTGACTCGAACCGACAGCGGCCGCGAACAACCTCGACCCCGTTGCGACGGAGTTGGTCTCCGAGATACTTGCGATGACCCGACAGCACCTGGGCCAACCGCCCCATGAGCGTCCTCACCTTGGTATCCGGGCCAATCTCGCTGCCAACCAAGCCACCGGTTCGCCGACGCAGATCCGCAAGGCACATCGCGCTCGCGCGAAGAGTCTTGCTGGGAATCGTCCCGCGGTAAACACATTCGCCGCCAACGTCGCCCCGTTCGACGAGAACGACACGCCGGCCGGCCTTGGCCGCCTGCACGGCGGCTTTCTGTCCCGCCGGTCCGCCCCCGATCACGAGCACGTCGCAGTGTTCGGAAACCCCGTTCATGACAATGCCTCCGCGGCTTGGCGCACCGCTTCCCCCTTCTCAAACAAAGGAGCAAGTTCGTCCGCGTAGAGCCCCAAGAACGTGAGCTGCGGCTGGACGGAGGAGAGATCGAACTCGGTCCCGGCCTCGTGGACCGACCAGTGGGCCAACCGGTCGCCCAGATGGGTCGTGGCGGCTTCCTCCTGAAACTCTTCGGCGTCCTCCCAATGGTGGTGGAAGGCCACCGAGCCAACCACCCAACCGGGCATGTCCCACTCCCCGAGGATGCGGCCGCCCACGTCTTCGTGAAGCACGTCCATCAACAAGACGATTTCGTCGTTGGTCAGCTCTCCCTCTTCGTCTTGCAGGATGTCGACGACCGCCTGCAAGACCACGGGCCTTCCCACATCGTGCAACAGGCCGCTCAGAAATGCCCCTTCCACATTGCGACGACGCTGGCGGGCAATTTCCTTGCACCAAGCGGCAGCGGTCGCCGAGTGCTTCCAGAGGCTGGCCAGCGGTTGTTCGTAGCCTTTCACTCGAAACACCTTGCCTTGCACGGCCACTCCGATGGCGATCCCGCAGATGGCCCGAAACCCCAGCCGACTCACCGCCTGGGACAGAGACACGATGGGCTGAGTCGGTGCATAGGCGGCACTGTTGGCAATCCGCAACACATGTCCAGCCAGAGAAACATCCTGCTGGAGAAGCTGAGCCAATTCGCTCGCGTCACACGAGTCGTCATTGCAAACGGCCACCACCCGTGCGGCGGTGTCCGGCAACAACGGCAGTTCCAGACGGCCCTCTTCCATCCAGCGCAGAACCTGCCCATGAACGGAAGTCGCGGATTTCGAAAGATCGAGAGTTGAAGGATTCATGATTCCTGAGTCATCGGTCCGAATCGGGCGCATGCTGGACGGGATTCCTTCCCGGTGACGAATCATTGAACGCCGTCGTCTGCTCTCGGACCGGTGGCCCTTCATTCCCTAAGGAAACTCACGGATTCACCCTGCCGGTTTTCCGGAGGCTTCCGTGACAGCGAAAGTGGCTTCCGCTACATTCCCGCTCGATGCCCGCGGACTTTGGCGTGGAAGGAAAACAGCCCGACAATGACGGTTTCCCAACCGGCACGCAGCCCGAGAAGCACAGGATGGACGATTCTGTTCTTTGCTCTGCCGTGGCTCTACTTCGGTGCCTATGGATTCCATGGCTACAGCGACATCGACCATGGCTTCGTGACAGGCCTGGCCTGGCGGGTTCTCCAGGGGGAAACGGTCTACACGGACTTCTTGTACGTTCGCCCGCCACTCACCCCTTACTTGCACGCTCTGGTTCTCTGGATGCTTCCGGATTCCTACGGTGTGCTTGGGGAACGCTTGCTGTTCTTTCTCACCCTGTGGTTGAGCGTGGCGCTGGTCGTCAAAGCGTTGAGCCGCCGTGGGGCCCTGGCCGAACTCGGGCTTTCGGCAGGTTTGCTGGGGTGCCTCGGCTTCGTGTTCACCTGCCACAACCTCTCGCCGATTCCTTGGCATACGGTGGACGGCGTGCTCTTCGCCAGCTTGGGGCTTTGGCTGTTCGTCCAAGGGCCTCGCTGGCCTTGGACGGCTGGCGGATGTGTCGCCCTGATCCTTGCGGCGGCGTGCAAGCAGTCCTTCTATCCGCTTCCCTTGGTGGGGATCGCCCTCTGCACCGTGCTGTATGGCCGAGCCGCTGGTATCCGAGCCGCAACCGTCACCGCATCGATCGTCGCGACCTCCCTGTTGAGCGCCCGCTGGTTTGCCAGCGAGTGGTTTCAAGCAGGGCTCACCCAGACCTCCATGGCGGGACGGCTCGTCGATCTCCTGGATGCGGGAGCCGGGGAATACCTCGAGTCACTGGTCGTGCTCGGTCCTTTCTTCCTCCTTGTCGCGGCACTCCGACGCTGGGCTCCTGACGGGTGGAGCCGCAAACTCGCCGGCCCTGGATTGTGGGTCGTGGTGCTGACCCTGCTCGCGATCAATGCGGCACAAGCCTTCGAGGACCAACGCTGGACCAAACCGAGACTGCACTACAGTCAGATCCCCTTTCTTCTCGCGTTGGTTGCTGGCCTGTGGGAATGGCGTCGAGACCAAGAACGAAGTGCGGTCCTCCTGGCAGCCCTCGCGATTTCTTGGTGCGTGGGCATCAGCTGGGGTGCTCAGTCCCCGCTGCTGTGCTTTACCCCCGCCATCCTCGGCACCTTCTGGTTCCTGAAGCGTCGCTGGGAGTTTCAGCCTTCTCCCAAGTATTCCGCAGGTCTTCTGTCGGCGACCGCGCTGCTGTTCTTTCTTCTCCACCGCTTTCCCTATGCCGACGACCCAAGGTCCCGCTGCATCAATCACCTGGGAGACGTCTACCCTCGCCTGTCTGGAATCTACGCGGGCAACTGGGGCTTTGCTCCGTACGAAGAGCTGGCGTCTCTCCGCAAGGAACACCCTGGCCGCTTCGCGGTTCTTCCCGCAGTCCCTGTCGCTCATTACGTGACGCAAACCAAATCTCCTCTTCCCGTGGACTGGTTTCTCAACGTCGAGGCGAACGGGACTCACTGGCGGGATCGCTTGTTGCGCCAGCTGAACGAAGACACCCAGGTGGTGTTCCTTCAAAAGCGCCACTTGGAGTCGATGAACGACGACGGGCACCGTTACGGTTGTTGGCTGGGCAAGTACGTCTTGGACCACTGGACCCGAATCGGCAAGTCGCGCCACTACCTCGTCTATGCCCCGCCGAGGCCAGCGGCGCGAGTTCCCGATTCTCCCCCGCTCGCGGAGTGAACGAGCCCGCGGTGACACGGACCAGTTCCAGGGCCCCAAGCCCCTGGAATGACGCTTCGATCCTGGAGCGATCGGCGCGCGTTCCCCCTGGGATCCGTCGTGACGGGAGGTCGGGAATCCCCCAAACAAGAACCGAACGACCGCCGAGTTCCATGGGCCAGAGCCGATCTCCGCCGGAGGCACGGGGTGCGAAAGCGTCGCTCCTTGACCAGTGCTAAGATCGGCGCCACCCCAAAACCACCCTTCCGCTCCCCAGGGGGATTGCCATGAGGCGCTCGGATCGATTTGCGTTGCAATGGGTGAGTCTGCTCGGACTCATGAGTTTCGTTTCGGGTCACGCCCAGGAAGAGTTGCCCAAGCAAGTCTTGCATTGGCCTGCCGAAGTCGCCCCTTCGGGAACGATCGAGCAAGCGCAGGTCGGTTACTTCACTGGGGATCGTCTCTCCGATGCACTGGTGCGCAAGGGCAACGAACTCGTCCTCTTGGCGAACCTGGAAGTGTCGGATCGGATCCTGGAAACCGGCTGGCAGGCCTTCGCCTTCACCGCGATTGACGGCCTCGACCAAAATGGCAAGCAACAGGGATTCGCGACCGCCGACGGAGGTCTCTATCGCTTCGCCTTCGGCGTTCAAGCGGACGACTTTCCCGCCATGCAGTTCGTGGAGTACGGAAGCTGGTCCAAGGCACCAGTTCTCATGAAGGCCAACTTCGACGGGAGTGTCGAAGACGACCTGTTGGGAGTCGACAGCGCTCGGTCCAAGGTCATGGTGAAACGGAACGGTCATCCGACGACCGACATTCTTCCGGTGACGGGCAGCGCAATTTCCTCAGTGGCGGTGGGCTACTACTTGGGCAATCCCACCGAGATGCAGATCGCCATGGTCGTCGGGAACTTTCTCGAGATCCACTCTCCTCAGGGAGGCCCCGTCCTTCGCACGGTGTACCACTACCAATCGGGAGGCAAGGTGGTCGCCGTGTGGGACCAGCGACAAGGGACTCATCGCTTCGCCTGGCAAACCTTGAACATCTCCGGTTCCTCGGAAGTCCTGTACGTGGTCGGCAGCGCCGACTGGGGCCCCAGTCCAGGAGAGGGTCCCGTGGATCTGGGGAACTCCGAGATCCAGCACCTGAGCGCCTTCGATTGGGATCAAGACGGAGACGACGAGGTCGCCTTCGTGACCGAGGCCCAGCCAGACTTGATCGTCCTCGACAACAATCGTAGTGACGTTGCTCCACTGACAACTTCTTTCTTGGCCGGGGACGTCATCGAGTTCGACGCGGGACCCGACGTTCCCACGCCGGCCAATCCCATGCGCCCGCTCGTGGGCGATCTGAACGACAATCTCACGCCGGACGTGCTGTTGCTCTCGGCGGGCTCGTCTGCGGACATTCTGTGGTTCCGCGAACGAGACCGCGGGGAATCTGGGCTTTCGGTCGGAGAAACCGTAGAGCCGATCTCTTGGTCGTCCCCCGGCCCGACGGATCCCATCGGCCGCGTGGAAACCGAAATCAGCCTGCCGGCCAACGCAGATTTCGCCACCTTCGATCACCTCGAGATCCTGGTTTTCCACCAGGACTCGCTGACTTCGGTCGTCGATCCCAACTGGGTGGTGCGCGAGGTTCATCCCCTCTCCTTCGCCAGTGCGGCGCGACCTCGGAGTCTGATGAGAACCCGAGACATCTTCGGCACGGTGAATGCCGATGACGAATGCCTCTATCGAGTGTCCTTGCCTCTGTCTCTGGGCTCCTACCAGCTCAACTCGACCCCCGAGATCAACAACATGGTGCTGCGACTGGTCTCCGTCGACGCGGAAGAGAACACTCTGCAGGCACTCGAGCCCATGGTGTTGGCCGTGACCCTGGACTCCCCCACCTATCTCGAACTACGAGAGGAAGTCGACTTCCAGGAATTCGGCCGATTCACCACGGAACCGGGAATCGTTCCGTTGGGAGACGGGGGAGCCGGTCGACGCGCGAGAATCGTTCCCTCTCGCTGACTCCTCTCTTCAACGGGAAGCCCGATGGACTCCGGTCCAAGCAACTGCCGCTAGCAACAGTAGTCCCGCCACGACCCACCACATCTTCTGCTTGGATCGCACTTGCTTGGGAGCCTGCGGCTCGATGGCCGCTCGCGCGACCGGCATTTCGGGGCGTTCAAAGTAGGAACGGTGGGCATCTCCGACCGCCTGCATGATGAAGGGTGTCGGATCGCGCGGTCGACGAGTGAACCATTGCTGACGAGTCGCGAACACGGCCTCTGCAGGAGTCATGCCTTCGTGGACGATTCGATGGGTGATCGCTGCCGACACATCTGCCGTGCGAGCCGAATCCAAAGGAAGACGGGCCTGCAAGACGACCGAGGCTCCGGCCTGAAACCAAGCTCCCCCCAAATGTTCCACCCCATCGTCCCCGTGACGCTGAGGCCCTCGCATGGTGCTGCAAGCAGACAGCATCGTGACTTCGGGAACGCCGGTCAGCTCCTCGATGTCTTCGCACCAGACCAACCCATCGGCATGGTTCGAAGAAGGAGCGAACACCAGCCCGGCGGTTCGCTCGCGGTCACTTCGATGAACTCCATGAAGGAATAGATGAAGGAAGCGCAGAGTGCCGTCATTGGCGGCACAGAAGTTCTCCCAAGTGGCTTGCGGGCCCGTCAGAACCTGACCGCTTTTTGACACAGATCCCGCCAAGAGTTCGTGGTGATGGGAAGTCAGGCGGAGGGGACGTGGCATCCCGGGCTGTTCCAGAAGCTCCCGCGCATGGTCCGGGGCCGCCATCACGAGCCCTCGTTCCTGCATCGACGAGGAGTCCTTGGCTCGCTCTCGGAGCAGGAGCCCGAGGGGCACCGAGGGCAGGGTTGCCAGCGGCAACATCGTGCCAAGCGGCTTCGCCGGGTCCATGGGTAAGAGCCCCGGAGGAATCCAACCCAGAAGATCCAATCCCACCAACGTCACCCCGCTCCATTCGGCCAACCGATCGCGAATCGTCCCCGGAAACAGGGCGTCGGCCAGCTGTCGCGCCGAGTTGGTCGCCCTGCTGGAGAGGTTCTCGTCCTGAATGCTCTCGATCATGGTTCGCCGCCACGACTGAAGCACTCCTCGAGAGTTCTCTCGAGAGGAGATCAGTGTTAGCTGGTCGCGGTCGAGAAAAAACAGATGCGTTCCCCGCGTCGTGGGGAGACACACCATCAATCCATGATCCGGTCCCAACCATCGCCGGACTTCTGCCACAGTCAACGGAGGCAGCGGGACATCTTGCGCCTTCAAACTGCGCGAAATCGAACCAAGACCTTGAGCCCGCAACAGGAACTCGAAAGCCATCACCGCTCCCTGCTCCCGTCCGGCGGTTGCCACCGTGATCTCGATCCACTCGGCGAGAGCGTCTCGCTGCTCGTCCAGGTGCAAGAATCCGGCCCCCCCCGCACGAATGGGAAGCTTGGCCCAAGCGTTCATGCGTTCATCGAGTGAGTCCTCGAGCCGCTCACGGTGCTGCACGAGTTGTTCTGGGGGCAGCGGCAACTCGATCGCCCAACGAGCCCGTAACGCATCCAAGTAGCAACACAAGTCCGCGGAAACTCGCTCCCCGTTCCGACTCTCAAGGGATTCCCTCCATCGCTCCGCGCGAATGAGAATCCGCTCCGCCTCGGACAAGTCGTCCTCGAGCAAAGCCACCGAAGCCATGGTCGCGAGCGCCCGCAAGCGATCGCGCGGCTGGATGCCGTCGCATTCGAGAGCTTGTTCCAGCGCCCGCTGAGCCTGACTCGCCCCCGGCTCGCCCTGGGACGCGCGACCGTAGGCCGCAATGCCTTGGGAGATGAGAAGCTGCGCGCGAACCCCGGATTCCGGTGGATAGAGATCTCGGTCTTTCAGAAACTCGGCGGCAGCATCGAACGCTTGTCCGTATTCGTCTCCGCCAAGGGCCAGAGAGACTTCCAGCTTCTCACAACGTTGCCGCGACTCCGGTTCCGAAGTCTCCAACACCCGATCGCGAGCGGCTCGCCAACACACTTCCGCCTGATCGACGACCCCGAGCCGCAGGTAGTACTGCCCCCGGTCGGCGGATAGCTGACAGGCAAAGTCCTGTGCCAACGCGGGTTGAGGGCCGTCGCGCAAGCAGGCTTGCGCCTGATCGAGATATTCCCGGGCGTCGCCCCACCGGTCCAATTCTCGGTGAACCTCGGCAAGGCAAAGATAGAACCAGGCATGGAACTCATCCACTCGACACTCGAGACCTTGCTGCAGGACCAGCTTGGCTCTTTCGTAATCTCCTCGGGCGATCCGAGCGAGCCCGAGTTCGAAGCTCGACCAAGCCAAGCAGGTGGTGTCTCGCGCCGCGCGAGCCACTTCACAGGTGTATTCGAGGAGCTCCGTCCCGGCATCCTGGAGCTGGGCTTCGGGCATCCGGACAATCTGAGTGACCAGGTCCGTCCATTCGAACAGCAGCCCTGGGTCCCGCTCCCCCTCTTCGAGACGGAAAAGCATGTCCTCCAGAGCACCGAGGTCTTCCTTGGAACAGAACTCCTCCCACTCGTGCAAGCAAGAGAAGGGATCTGGTGCTTCCTGTTTCCAAGCCGTGAGAAGAATCACGGCCAGGAGCAGCCCGCTCGCTCGCACCCATCGTGGGACCGCCTGGCTCATCGTTGAGTTGCGACGGCACTCCCGTGAGCGAGGACCTCGGCCGTGCGAAGATCGACGGCTCTCAAGCTCCAGCGAATCGTTGCCCCCATGCTTTGAGTTTGGCCAAAGGTCGGAGTCCAAGCGGTTTGGTCCACCAAGACCTGGGAGACGATCTCGCGATCGGTCGTCGGATCGAAGACATGAAGCTCGTACTGAACCGCACTCTGATGAGCGACCGGTTTCCATGCGAAAGTTCCAAAGTCGTCCACAGTTCCCCGAGGCTCGATGATCTCGACGACGTTTCCCAGCCACTGGGATGTCGAAGGTTCCGAAGCCTGTTCGGGGAGCAAGATCCATATCGCCAGAATGGCCGCAGCCGCGGCAAAAGCCAAGGGGACCAAGCGCAGTCCTCGCGGCACTCTTGGTGGGTCCGAGCCGCCGCCTTGCCAGACTCGATCGAGGACCCGTGTCGACTGACGCGCTGCCGCGGGATCCGAAGCCAGTTGCTGCAACGTCTGCCGCTGCTCCTCTCCGGCCCCATTCAAGGATGATTGCAGGGCCAGGGACCGTTCGTAGATTTCCTTCAATGTCGGGTCCGCCTTCAGCAAGGCCGCTCCCTCCGGCCCGCGGGCGTCAATCTCTCCGGAAAGGAGACGTTCCAAAGTCGACTCTCGATCCGAGCTCATGATGCATCCCCTGCGGTATCGTCGAAACTCGCCCGAATCTGCGCCAGCCCACGGTAGTAACGACTCTTGATCGTGTTGGCGGACTCGCCCAAGGCATCGCCAATTTCCTCGAACGTCAGCTGGTCAAAGTGCTTCATTCGAAGGACCTCGGCGGTTCCCGCCGAGAGATCCTCCAACGCAAGATGCAGGTCTTCGTAGGCGAACGGATTGGCATCTTGAATCGCCGGCCCCTCGCGAAGCAGAGTTTCTTGGTCTTCGGTCGAGCTCCGTCGGCGCCGCCGAGCCGCGGCCATCAGTTCGAGCACGCAAAACCGGTAAGCCCAACTTTCTAAAGTCGCCTGTCCGGCGTAGGCGTGGAGCTTGTTCCAAATCGCGACGAGGGTGTCCTGCACGACGTCATCGATTTCTTCCCGGCCCAGCGGAGGCATCAAGCGAGAGTTGCGCGCCGCAAGGATTCCCGGAACACACTGCATCCGCTGCGCGAACTGGCGTCGAGCAACGGGGTCCCCAGCGATCGCCCGCTGCGCCAAGTCGAGATCTCCAGGATGAAGCGGCACCGTTGTCACGAGAATCTGCGACCAGTCGTTTCTTGAGAAGCGCGTCCACCTGCTTCGCAAGGATCCTAGTCGCAGTCGCGGGACGAGTTCAAGACGATCGCCGCTCTGAAACACGTATCGACCAAGCAGAGCTCTTTGATCGTTTGGGCAGCGATGAGAGAGAGGACTCAATCGATACGTTTTTCAGAGTCGACAATAGATCTCCCGCGGTTCGCCAAGGAGCGCCGACTCCGTGGCAACCACATTCGATTTCCATGAGTTCTCAGGAACCCGGATGATTCCCGAAGGACCACTGCGGACCCCCCAGTTGGGATCCGCTACCCCTTGCAGCTCCTCCGGGACCATCCGGACCAATCAGCGAATCGGGGGCCCGAGAAAGTTTCACTCGGGCTGCGTTTTTCTTTGGCGGACCCGGCCGTCGAGAAAAGGCCTCGGAGGGGCGATCGAAAGGTCGTCGCTTCCGCCGAGGAGTCGGACCCCAAGCGAATCGGTCGGATTCGTCGAGGATGCGAGGACGAAGACGGAGGCGAAACGGTCCGATCGGCCGCCGAGAGACTTCTTCCTCGGCCTGTTAGACCGGACACTCGGTGACGTCGCTGCCAGAATCCTGCTCCCACTGCGCAACATCCGCCCTGGGTTTCCCGTCTTCCGCCGGAAACTTCCCCTCGGTGGCCCCCAGAGATTCCCTCTCACCGCGACCGCTGGCTCGCTCTCCTGCGCATGCCAGGGTGCAAGCTCACTTCCGACTCGCTTGCCAAGGATCACAACCACCATGTGCAAATTGCTGACAACGCACCTCGACTGACAAACTCCACCACTTCGGCCCGCTCTTGCCACCGCTTCGTCGGTGAGCCAAGCGGTTGACAAGGCCTCGCTCCACCAAAGTCTTTTCAACATCCTGCTTGGCTGCGTCACGCGCATTTTCCTGGGGCCGCAATGTTCAAGGTCTGTCGTCGCTTGGCGGCCCCACTGTCTGTTGTCCATCACTCGACAACATTCTCGCGCAATGCCGTGAGTTGAGACAGGACGGCGTGATTGAGTGCGTCCGGCAGGAAAGCCGTGACTCGCTCATCACCGGGTAAGCATCGCACTCCATTTCGAGGAACTGACACGTGATCAAAGGACTGATCATCACACTGAGTACTCTCGTTCTCGCTTGGACTTGGAGAGAGGGGATTGGCTTGCAAGCCGTGGACATCCTCTGGTCTTCCTGGGCCGGCAAGTCGTTCTTGCTTCTCGGCGGTGCCTACGGACTTCTCACCGCGGTGTGGTGCTTCTGGCGGCTTTGGCTCTCCCTTCGCTACCGCCCGACGCGGACCGTTCGCGACGATTCTCGCTTGCCGCGGTTGACCGTGATCGTGCCCGCCTACAACGAGGGCGCGCTCGTTGGGGAGACTCTGCGCTGCCTTGCGGCGTCCGACTACCCCAATGACTTGCTCGAAATCGTGGTCGTCGATGACGGCAGCGACGACGACACATGGCAACACATCCGCGCTGCGGCTCGGGAGATCGGCCCCCTGGTGCGCCCCATCCGATGTTCGGTGAATCGGGGCAAGCGACACGCGCTGCACGAAGGGTTCCGACGAGGCCACGGGGACGTGTTCGTCACGGTGGACAGCGATTCCCTGGTCGAAGCAGATTCCTTGCGCGCCTTGGTGAGTCCAATGGTTCGCGACTCTCGCGTCGGAGCCGTGGCGGGCAACGTGCGGGTTCTAGATCGCCATGCCGCATTCATTCCTCGCCTGATGGCGGTCCGTTACGTGATGACCTTCGATTACAAGCGCGCCGCCCAAAGCGTCATGGGCGGGGGATCGCTGGTGTGCTGCGCCGGTGCGCTGGCCGCGTACCGGCGTCGCGCAGTGGACCAGGTTCTGGACCGCTGGCTCCACCAAAGGTTCTGCGGTCGGCCGGCAAGAGCCGGCGAAGACCACGCGATGACCAACTTCATCCTCAGTCTCGGCCTTCACGTCCGCTACCAGCGAACCGCCCGGGTCTACACCAAGACTCCAACCACTTACTGGGGCCTTTCAAAGATGTTCCTGCGCTGGGCCCGAAGCAACGTGAGAGAAACCCTCCACATGGGACGCTTCGTGTTCACTCCCTTCCGAAGTGGTCCCAAGCTGGGGATTCGATGGAACTACTTGATGGGAGCTCTCGGTTTGTTCCTGCCCTACCCGTTCCTGTTCACCGCCTTGTTCTTGGCGCTGCTCGTTCCCGCGGTCTTCGGGGTCAAGCTCCTGGCGACCTGCATTCTCAGCGCCCTTTTCACCGTGGCTTTCTACGTCGCGAGAGAACGCAGCAGCGAAGGCCTGTTCGGAATTCCCTACGCGCTTCTCTCGACTCTCTTGCTGTCCTGGATCGGGCCCTACGCCCTTCTCACCTGTCAAAAAAGCGTGTGGCTGACTCGTTCTCCCTCACTCCCTGAGTCTCGACCATCGGTGTCCCGGTCAGGCACCCGCTCTCTTGCAATTCGCACAAAGAACCTTCGTGCCCACCGATCCCGCAAGGGAGTCGGTGTTTGATCCGAGCAAAGAGGTGCGAAGTGGATGCCTAGTCCAGCCCACGCTCTTCCAGGTCGTCCTCGTTCCAACCCAAGTGGTGACCGATCTCGTGGAGTAGGGTCGTGCGGAGTTCGTGCATCAGCTCCTCCGCATTTCGAGCGACCCGTTCCACGTTGGATTGGAAGACCCAGATCCGACTGACGTCCATGGAAAGCTCGAACGAGTTCCCCTCTGTCAATGGCGTTCCGGAGTACAACCCGAGAATCATCGGATCGGTGTCGGGGCTCGCGTGGGTTTCTGGATCGGGCAACGGCTGAAGGGAAACACTCACTCCTTCCATGGCCTCTTGCACGTCCGGGGGTAACTCGGCCAGGACTTCCTGCAGCATCGCTTCGACTTGGTCCGGAGGATGGCGACTCGGCCGACAAAACACCTCCGGGTCTTCTTTCTCGGCCTGAGCGTAGAAGCTTTCTGCGGCCTCCGGGTCTCCGGAGAATTCCGCAAGGAGTCCTCGGTAGTAGGTCACCGACGGAGAGGAAGGAAGCAGCGGCGAACCCAAGAGTTTTCGCGACTCTTCAAATTCCCAAGAGTGAAAACAAGCCCGTGCCTGAAGAAAGATGCCGTCCGGGTCGTCGGGGCGGTACTCCCTGGCGACGTCGCACTGCCGCTTCGAGCCAACGTAGTTTCCGGAAGCGAAGCACACCTCGCCGGCCAGGAGATAGTACTCGTACTCGAGATCCTGATCCGCATCCGCCAACCTGTCGAGGGATCTTCGTGCTTGCTTCAGGAATCCATGACACTCCAGGACGCTGTCGTCATCCAAAGCATCCGACGCCTGGCCGAGAAGCTCCCAGACCGAATCTCGATCAGATTCCTCCATCATCGGTGTCTCGCGACTCACGGGGATGAGAAAGAGCCCACCGGGACACGAAAGAATGCCATCGCCCCGATCCCGGCTTGATTGCGCAGCCACGGACCATCGAAGGCATGCCCTTCGTAATTCACCGTTGTTGCCACGCTGGTGCGATCCAGTTTCAACACGACGATGCCATTCGCCGGCGTGGCTCCCGCCACCACGCTGGCCCCGTCGTCGAGAACGAAGTCCCCTTCGGCACCGGGCTCGAAGACCAGCGGTCCCGCCGAATCCCGAAAGGTCAGCAGAATCTCATCGCGACGAGGGCTGGTGTAGCGCGCGGACTCGATCATGGGAGCGTCGATCGGCACCGCGGCCGTCATTCCATGAAGGTCTCGCCCCACGAGCTGTGCCATGCGTTCCCCGAGCGCTCGGTACCCTTCGTAGTAGAAATGACAGCCGTCATGTCCAGCAAGAGCGGTGGTCGACATGACTCCGATATCCGGATACGAATCTCCTACGGTGCGTTGGAACTCGCGCACGCCTTCTCCCTGAAAGGCACAACCCTCTCGGATCTGCACGACGTAGATCCGCTCCAGCTCGGGGAAGTCCTGGTGCCAGGCGTCGTACAGGGCGTCGAAGTCTTCCGCGTAGTGATCCGGATCCCAGTTGTCGGACTCTCCTTGGTACCACAGAAGGGCCCGGGCCGAGTCGGCCACGCCCGCCTCTCGAACGCGAAACAACAAACGACCGTACAGGGTGTCGAGAGAGTCGTGGTCAGACTCGTCGCGCAAGTGGTCAACGATTCGCGTGCCGCTGCGAGCACCGTTGATCACCGCCACGGGAACTCGATGTTCGCGCACCAAGACCTCCGCCATGCGCAACGCCCAGGCTCCGATCATGCCGTGAGTACTGACTCGTTGGCCCGAAGCGAAGGTCCACGATTGGTGCTTCAGCACTTCCGAGGCCACCGGAGCGTCCGTTCCATAGGCCCGAATCCACGGACTCTGGGAAGTGTTGGCCAACCTCTCGTCGTGAATGTCTGGAGCCGAAGCGTTCGACTGCCCCTGGACCAAGTAGACATCCCCGCAAACGACGTCGGGAGTATCCGCCAACAGCACCGATTCCTCGCCCCGGAAGAACCGAAGTTGCACCCGATAGTCACTGAGAGAAGCTGCCAAGCCGACCGTCAACGAGAACGGAGCTTTTTGGGACCGATAGACCAAGTCTTGGGAGACCCGCCGCCAGAACGTTCCATTGCGCCGAACGAGTGCTTCGACCCGATCGAAACCCTGGTTGTAGAGTTCTCCGACGATGCGCATCTCACCGCGATCCTGGGAATCTCGCGGATACAGTTGCCGGGGAGCGGGAAGCTCCTGAAACCGAGCGAACACGGGAGCCCCATTCCAAAGAGAAGAGGGACCCGCGAGGGCCTCGACCAACCAGACGCTGCCGTCGACATCGCTGATCTCGTGGGACGGTGACGTGGGAAGCATCGCGTGCGGGTGAGATCCCCCCATCCCGAACAGCGACCCGAACAGCAAGCTCGTCAGCTGCACAGCCCAACTCTCCCAAACCCCAGAGGCGAAAAGAGTTGGGAATCATACGGGGGGTCCTCCCGGAGGAGGAGGCTGGTGGGCCAGACAGATTCTGTTTTCCCGCCCTCCTGGGCGGACGTGCGCGATCAGAGCGCGCCCCCAGGAGAAGACCCTTTTTTCAGATTCTGCGTCACCGAGTGCCGGTTCGACCACTCGTCCCCCTGTCTCACCGAACGCGTTCCCTTCCCGCTGGGAGTCCCCCCCGATGATGTGCCAACCAAGAAGCTTCTTGTCAGCTGCTCTGACTCTGCTGACACTGCCGCTCGCAAGCCAGCTTGCCCACGGCCAAGGGGCCATGGGTCAGGTCGTGGACAAACTCAAGATCTCCCAGGGCCTGGGTGGGTTCGACCACCCCCTGGATTCCAGCGACAACTTCGGGACCTCGGCGACCGGCTTCGGCGACATCAATCGAGACGGGGTCCCTGACGCGGTCGTGGGCGTGCCGGGCGACGACGATCGCGCGGCCGCGGGCGCCGTGTACGTGCTGTTCCTCCAGAACGACGGCTCGGTCCAATCCTTCCAGAAGATCAGTGCCACCCAAGGAGGGCTCGTCGGTCTGACCGAGTCGTCGACGTTTGGGCACTCGGTGGCAGCCATCGGTGACCTCGATGGGGACGGCCTTTCGGAACTCGCGGTGGGCGCCCCGGGTGATGACGAAGCTGGCGGCACCGGAAACCAGGGCGCCGTCTGGATTCTGTTCCTGAACTCAAATGGCACCGTCCGGAGTTCGTCGAAGATCAATGCCCTGTCCGGCTTGCGCCTGGAGGACGGGGATGCGTTCGGTTCCGCGCTCGCCGCCATGGGTGACGTCACCGGAGATTCGATTCCCGACATCGCTGTCGGAGCCATTCTCGATGACTTCGACCACGTGCTGAACCTCGACAATTTTGGATCGGTGTACTTGCTCGGACTCGATTCGAGCGGCGGCCTGACTCAGCAATCCAAGATCGGCCCGGACCAGGGAATTCCGGCCAGCGAGTTCGACTTCTCCGACTTCTTTGGAGGTTCCCTGCAAGCGATCGGAGACCTGGATCAGAACGGAGTGATCGACCTTGCCGTCGGGGCTCACGGCATGGAGACCTCGACTCCCCTCGGCACGGCGGGAGGTGCCGTGTGGATTCTGGAACTGAACCCCGATTTGACGGTCGGCCGCTACTCCTTCTTCCACGAACGTTCTCCGGGGTTTCCCCTGCTCGGAGTCTTCGCGAACACGGCATTCGGGAGTTCCTTGGCGGCCCTGGGCGACCTGGATGGGAATGGCGTGACCGAGTTGGCGGTCGGGGCTCCCGATCGAGATGCGGGGACCGTGTGGGTGGCTTTCCTCAACTCGGACGGGCATCCAGACCGAACCGTTCGCATCGGCATGGGCCACGGGAACTTCGGACTGGGTCTCGGCAACAACGACAAGCTGGGCCGCTCGATCGCTCTTCTCGGAGACCTGGATGGCGATCAACTCGTGGAGGTCATCGTCGGAGCGGTGAACGACGACACGGGGGGAAGCAACGCGGGAGCCGCGTACACGCTGTCACTCAGCAACGGTCCCTGGGTCGATCGAGGCTACGGTCTTGCAGGAACCAACGGCAAGCCAGAGCTGACGGTCGAAGGGACCCTAGAGTGGAACTCCGAGATCAGCATCCTTCTCGAAAACGCACGACCAAACACCACCGCATTCCTTCTGTTCGGGTTCAGCGAATGGGTCCTGCCCTTCCAAGGGGGAGTGATGGTTCCGGCGCTGGATCTCATCCAGCCCTTGCCGACAGGTTCGAACGGAGAAATCCACCTCAACGGGATTTGGCCTGCCGCCATTCCCGATGGCTTTCTGCTGAGTCTTCAGTACTGGCTCCCGGACCCTGCCGGGCCGCGGGGTTTTGCGGCGAGCAATGGAATGACCGGCACGTCCCCCTGGTAACCGGGGAACGAACCGGCTACATCACCCCGCGATCAACGACCCTCGTCGTTCGTCGACGACTCGCCTCTCTTCCAACTTGGCATGCGCCCCGGAGTCCAAGGAGCCCCGGCGGCGTCTAGTTCCTGTTCGAGTCCCGGAATGGCTTGTTCCACGAGCGCCTTCAGCTTGTCCATGACGGCGTCGAAGGCTTCCGCCCCGTATCGGAACTGATCCCGCTGGGTCTGAGTCGGCGCAGACGTCACCCACCACTGATCGCCCACGATGCGACCGATGCGTCGCGCGATGGAGGGATCCGAGGGTTCGGCACGACGCGCGCGCGTCGAGTCACCCCGCAACTCCGTTTGAATGGCAATCAGCTGTTTGCGGAGGGCTTCGACCTTGCCGAGCAACTCTTGATTGGCGGCAGGAGTGGATTCGACGGCTCGTCGCACCAGCGCCAGGCGAGTGGAAGCCTCGTTGGCCACGCGCAGTGCTCCCTGCAGGGCCTTGGACAACCCCGCCACTTCTTGGCGGAAGGCGTGGGCCGCGTTGCGCGCCTCTCCCGTCGCCGAGTACTGGGCCAAATCCAAGGACTCCACTTGGAAAGCAACGGGTCCGGCCAGCACGGTTTCGACGCCCGCCACTTCTCGAGAGAGAGTCACGTCATAGGTTCCCGGAGGAACCAAGGAACCCGACGAAGGAGGGGCCCACATGGGAGCTGACCGAGGAGACAAGGAAATGGGATCCGGCTCCTGGCCTCGAAGGTTCCAAGCCACCCGGTGGACTCCCGCAGTCCGCGGAGCATCCAGTCGGCGCACCACTTCCTGCTGGTCGTTGCGGAAGGTCAAGACGACTCGCGGTTCGGATTCCTCGTCTTCGGCGCGAAACTCCTCGATGCTGGGATAGTTCCAGTCTTCCCCCTTCTGCTTCTCCTTGCGCACCTCGGCCATGGTCTTCAGACCGTCTTTCAGATGCATGGTGATCACCGCCCCGAACGGCGGATTGCTAGCCGTGTAATACGACGCTCCCTGGAACCCTCGCCCGCTCGCCATGCCCAGGCGACTGGTTTCGATGTAGGACTTGGCGTCCTTCACGGCAAACAGGTGAGCGTCACTCTGCAACGCTCCCTCCTTCACCTCTCTCAACGGAGAGTAATCGTCAAGCACGTAGAAGCTTCGTCCGAACGTCGCGAGCACCAGGTCGCTCTCTCGACGCTGGATCTCTACGTCGCGCACCGCAATCGTCGGGAGGCCCGAGAGCTTCACCCAGGCCGTGCCTCCGTCCACGGTGTAAAACGCCCCGAACTCGGTGCCGAGGAACAACAGGTCGGGATCCTCATGGTCTTCGGCGAGGCTCCACACGAAGTTTCGTTCGGGAATCGATTCAGCAAGGGAAGTCCAGTTTTCTCCGAAGTCGTCGCTGCGGAGCAGATAGGGCGTGAAGTCCCCCATCTTGTGGTTGTTGAAAGCGGCATAGACTCGGCCCGGCTCATGATGCGAGGCGGTCAGGAACGAGACATAGGTCCGACTCGGCACGTCCGGAAAGTTGGCGATTCTCGTCCAGGACTCCCCGCCATCCTTGGTGACGTGGACCAAACCGTCGTCGGTCCCCACATAGAGGACGTTCTCATCCAAGGGAGACTCGGCCAGAGACACAGCGTTGCCGTAGATCGACGTGGAGGCGTCCTTCGCCACCGCTTCCGGTTTCTGGATCGTCCCCATGACTTTCAAAGAGTTGCGATCGATCTGTCGGGTCAGGTCGCCCGAAATGGCATTCCAGGAATTGCCGCGATCCTCGGAACGAAACAGGCGATCTCCGGCGAAGTACAGCCGCGCCGGAGAGTGCTGGCTGACCAGGAACGGAGCATCCCAGTTCCACACATAGGGCGCTTCTCCCGGCGCTTCTTGGGGCTTGATGTCGACGATCTCCATGCTGCGCTTGTCGTAGCGCACCAGTTCGCCGTACTGCACCAGGGAGTAGAGAGTGTCCGGATCGCCAGGCTCCACCTGAGATTCAAAGCCGTCTCCCATCACCGTCATGACCCAGTCGGCATTGGCAATGCCCGCGCGATCGATGGTGCGTGACGGGCCGACCTGGGACGCGTTGTCCTGGGTCCCCCCGATGATGTTGTAGAAGGGCTCGGCATCGTCAACGGCCACGCGATAGAACTGGGTCAGAGGCAGATTCGCCTGATAATCCCAGTGCTCTCCCCCATCCCAGGTTTCATACATCCCTCCATCGCAACCACTCAGCATGTGGTCAGGATGATCGGGATCGATCCACAGGGCGTGCTCGTCCACGTGCTTGTCGACGATCGGCACTCGTTCGAAGCTGGCGCCGCCGTTTCGCGTGACCTGCATGTAGGTGTCCATCGCATAAACCAGGTCCTGGTCGTGCGGATGGCAGAAGATCTCGTTGTAGTACTGAGGGCTTCCCGAGACATAGCCGCTGCGCTTCTCCCAGGTTTCCCCGCGATCGGTGGAGCGAAACGTCCCGCCTTTGCCCTCGGCCGCCTCCACAATGGCGTACACCACGTCGGGGTTCGCCGGAGAAAGGTCCATGCCGATTCGCCCCATGTCGACGCTTGGCAGGCCCTTGGTGAGCTTTCGCCAGTGGACTCCCCCGTCGGTCGACTTGTAGATCGCCGACTCGGGGCCGCCATTGATCAAGGTCCAGACGTGGCGCCGTCGCTGATAGGCTGACGCGTAAATGGTGTCGGGGTCACGGGGATCCAGGTGCACCTCGTTGATCCCGGTGTTCTCACTGATGAACAGGACTTGATCCCAGGTCTCACCGCCGTCGGTCGTCTTGTAAAGGCCTCGGTCTCCGCCGGCCCGCCACAGCGGTCCTTGGGCTGCCACGTAGACCACGTCGGGTTGTCGCGGGTGAATGGCAATCATTCCGATGTGCTCGGAATCACCCAGCCCCATGTTTTGCCAGCTCTGGCCCCCGTCCTTGGTCTTGTAGATCCCGTCCCCGAACGCGACGCTGCGCTGGCTGTTGTTCTCACCAGTCCCGACCCAAATCACGTTTGAGTTCTTTGGGTCCATCGCCAAGCAACCAATGGAGAAGGCCCCCTGATCGTCGAACACCGGGGTGTAAGTCGTGCCGTTGTTCACGGTCTTCCAGACTCCACCGCAGGCTGCCGATACGAAGTACTCGGCAGGATTGGACGGGTTGACCGCCAGGTCCGTGATCCGCCCGGACATCAAGGCCGGTCCCACGGAACGGAAACGGAGAGCCCCGAACGTCGACTGGCTGAGCTCCGTGTCCTTGGGATCCGAGTCTTGGGCCAGAACCGGCAAGCTCGTCCCCATCAGCAATGCGGCGGTGATCCATCCCCGGTGCTTCATGTTCTTCTCCTCGATGCCTGGCGAAATGCGTTTGCGTGACCGACAGCCACGACGCATGGGGAGCTTATCGGAATCCTGACTGCGGGGATTGAAGCGCCGCCCCCAAGAGGCGATGTCGCTTCCGATCTGGCGATTGTTGGTGCCGAGAAAGCGCGCCAATCGCGCACGCGTCGACGACTGGCGGTGAGATCAAAACTCCCCCACGAACCAGCGAAAAACTTCGGCCATAGGATCTGCTAGGGACGGACTCGAGGTGGCTCGCGGCCTGGAAACGTTGCTCGCCTGCGTGGAACCGCGGCCGCGTGCTTGATGAATCCAAAAGATGGGCTGCAGGCTCCTTGAAGACGGACAAGGGCAGACTCCGGCGAGCCCCTTGGGCGAATTCCTTGGCGAACCGAAAGCGGTTGCCGTTTCGACAACGCGGTCTCGAGGGAGCTAGGATGACCAAGGGATGCGCAAGAGTTCTCCGTCCGCCAAAGAAAGGACCGCGATGACATCCTCGCCCTTGGTGGTTGTGCGAGTCTGCCGCAGCAAGTCCGAGGCGCAGCTGTGCCTCCAGCAGCTCGTCCAAGCGAAAATCCAAGCAGAGACCTCTCCCGACATCTACACGGAGCTGGACGTCGTCGCCGCGGGGGCGGAGATCGAGTGCCACATTCTGGTTCCGCAAGAGGACGCGGAACGCGCGGCCGCCGTTTTCGATGCTCGTCCAGCGACCCCGGACCATCAGGATCAAGAGCCCACCGATCCCCCGCTCGATGTCGGCCAGCGACGCGCTTGGTGGTGGGAGCTCAGCATCGTGCTCTTGATCACTTGCATCCCGTTTTTCTTCGAGTTGCCTTTGTTCATCGAGGGACCCCAAGTCATGGATGGGTGGTTCCTACTCGGAGACCTCACGTACTCCCTGGGGATCATCTTGCTGTTGGCATATCTCGTCTGGAAGGACCAGGGCACACTCGCCTCGTTGGGTCTGAAGGACATCTCCTGGGGCCGCGAATTGTTGCTGAGTCCAGTGATCCTCGGAATCGCGTGGGGAACCGATTGGTGTGCGGACTATCTGGTGATCGTGCTCGATTTGCCGGGCTGGCAACTGCGGACGTTCGAAGTGACCGACGACTCGTTGACACGCTCCGTTCTCCCCCTGTCGTTGCTTGTCAGCGCCTTCTACGAAGAGATTCTGTTTCGCGGCTACCTTTGGTCCCGGCTGTCACGATTGACGGCTCAGCCCACGGTGTCACTCGTTTTGGTTTCCACCCTGTTTGCGCTCACTCACCTCTACGGCCCCACAGGGACTCTCTATGTTGGCATGTTCGGACTTGTCTTCGGTTTCCTCTTTTGGGTCTTCCGGAAGCTTCCTCGCCTGATCATCGCCCACTGGGCATTCAACATGCTGATTGAGTTCGGCGACTTCTCGTAGGATCTTTCGAAATCGCACGGTCCTTCCTACGTCTGGTATCTCACGAGCGTTGACGGCCACCTCGACCCCGGTCGTACGAGCGCTCGGGGAACGGATCCGCTCAGTTCACCAACGGGGCGACCCTCGAGGAGGCCCTCGGCCCACCAAAGCGGTCGGTCAGCCCACCCGCCCGTCTCCCGCTCCCCTTGATCCGCCGAACCAGGCACCTAGACCAAGTTCTCCGGAGGTTGCACCATCGGTCGATAAACTCAAGCCATTGGGCAACGTTCCTCGCTCCGCTTCCTCGAATCCTCCGCGCCATGGGGCCTCACCTCTCCCCGACCCATCGCTCAGAACTTAGAATGCTCTGCCCGCGACTCATCGTCGCAAGGAACCCGTTCGATTCCGAGGAGTCTTCCATGAATCTCATGCCCTCCCTGGGAGCCCTTTGGTTGGCGCTTGGCTTGTCGCCGTCAACCGATCAGACTCCGGTCCCCTTGGCACTTGTCATTGACACGGTGCAGGAGGAAACGACTCGTTCTCTGCACTTCACTTTCCGCGATCCCTTCACCAACAATTCCGACGCCTCACTCAACCCGGAGTGCGACTGGGTCTTTCTGCGCGGTGGCGGAGAGCAGCACAACCTCTCGGGAAATCCGACGTCGGTGATCGTTCCGGCATCCCTGACCGGTCTCAAACTGATGGCGATCGACTTTCGACCAAAGACGCGAGAGATCGACGCCGAGTCCATGGCTCGTCGTTGGTCGTTGAACACGGAGCTTCCCGAGTCCGGCACGTGGAAAGTGCGTCACTACCACTCCATGAAGAGCCTGGTCCGCTGGCCCGAGGACCCGTCCACCGGATCTGCCACGGCGCTGAGCAAGACCGGCCAAGCGTCCGAGATCCGCTGGATGGCTGATCCCACCACCACCCCCTGCGGCAGTGCTCTGCCCTTCAAGGTTTACGTGGGAGGCTCCTCGGCCAGCGACGCTCGAGTGATGGCCGTCTCTTCCGAGGAATCAACCAGAGTCCGCGGGCAAGTCGACGCTTCGGGAGTCGGAACGTTCACGCTTCCTCATGGAGGCGAATGGCGAGTCATCTCTCGAGTCCTTCGTCCCTTGCAAGATGGCTCGGCCCGCTGGGCGCTTCACACCTCGACCACATCGTTCCACGCTCCTTCGGAGGAAGGTCAATGAAAACCGCCGCGATCACTCTCGTCGCCGCTCTCTTCCTCACAGAGACGAGCAGCGCGTGGCAACAGTGGAAAGAGCTCGGCCCCGCCCCCATCAGCAATGGGGAGTACACGGGACGGATCTCGGCCATCACCTGCAGCCCGACCGACCCCGATGTGTACTACGTGGGCGGCGCCGATGGCGGAGTGTGGAAGACCACCGATGGAGGATCCACCTGGACGCCCCTGACCGACCAGCTGCCGACCACGTCGATCGGCTCGCTGGCTCTCGACCCGAACGACGAACAGGTGGTGTACGCGGGGACCGGAGAACCCAACTACGCCAATCACAGCCGCTACGGGCTGGGGATCTACAAGTCCACCAACGGCGGAGCGACTTGGCAACACTTGGCGAGGCAAACTTTCGGCGGACGCTGCGTTTCCAAGATCGTCGTGAGTCCTTCCAACTCGCAGCTCGTGTATGCCTCCATCACTCGTGCCGGAGGGTTTCCCGAACTCGCGGCCGCGAAGGGACATCCCGGCGCGGAAGGCCCCCTCGGGGTATTCCAATCCCTCGACGGCGGTCACTCCTGGACTCCCCTCACCAATGGTCTGCCGGCTCTCTCTGCTTCCGATCTGGTGATGTGTCCCACGAACTCCCTGACGCTTTACGCGGCGATCGGCCGAATCTTCGGAGATCCTGGCAATGGGGTGTACAAGACCACCGATGGTGGCGCCTCTTGGTCGAAGCTCGCCGGCGGACTTCCCACCACCAATGTGGGACGCATTGCGGTCGCCATCGCACCGAGCAATGCCAATCGACTGTACGCCTTCATCACCGAGGAGTCGGACGCCAACGGAGGCTCCGCCTCGACTCTCGGCGCCTATCGAAGCAATAACGCCGGAACGACCTGGACCTCGCTTCCGCTCGGGAACATCCAATCCTCGTTTGGCTGGTACCTCTGCGTCGCGAGTGTAGACCCCACCGAACCCGACACCGCATTCTTCGGTGGGCAAGTCATGTCGCGCACGGTCAATTCTGGCTTCTCGTTCCAGAACGCGACTCCTCCTCACGTCGACATTCATGCTCTCGATTGGGACGCCTCGGGGCGACTGTTGTCGGGAGACGACGGTGGATTGCATCGCAGCACCAATCTCGGCAACTCGTGGGAGTCCCTCAATGATGGACTCGGACTCATTCAGTTCTACGCGGGAATCTCTCTCCATCCGCAAAAGCGAGCGTTCCTGATCGGCGGAACTCAAGACAACGGTTCCAACCGACGCACCTCGAATTCTCTCGAGTGGACCCAAGTGTTCGGTGCGGATGGCGGCTGGACCCAGGTCGATCCCTCCAATCCCGATCGCCTGTTCGTCGAGTTCCAGGGCACGGGCAACTTGTTCCGCTCGGAGAACGGAGGCGACTCGTTCTTCAGCTCGTCGTCGGGAATCGCCAGTTTCGATCGCAACTGTTTCTTGCCTCCGTACCTGATCGACCCGAGCAACCCTCAGCGAATGCTCTACGGAACCCAGCGAATCTATGAGTCCCTCAACGGGGGACTTTCCTGGAGCGTGAAGAGCGGAGATCTCAGCAATGGAAGCGGTGCCATTCGCGCTCTGGCCATGGCTCCCAGCGATCCTTCCGTCGTCTATGCAGCCACCAACGATGGCAATGTCTTGGTATCCCAAGACGGAGGAGCGGTGTTCGACGTGATCCTCACCGATCACCCGGGTTGGCCGCGAGTCACTCGCGAACTCTGCGTCGACCCCCTCGATGCGAGCACGATGTATCTCGCCACCGCGGCCTACGAAACGACCCAGATCCGGGTCACCCACGACTTCGGACAAACCTGGACTCCCCTGGACGACAACTTCCCGGACTTGCCAGTGAACGTCCTCGCCGTCGATTCCACCTCTCAACCAAACAGCCTCTATGCCGGCTCCGATGCCGGGGTCTTCCGCTCCAAGGACGGCGGATCCACCTGGCACAGGTACGGCGAAGGTTTGCCGAGAGCCCCGATCATCGACCTGGTCCTCGACTTGCCCCGTTTGCGAATGGTCGCGGCCACCCAAGGTCGAGGGGCCTGGAGCGTCCCCATCAGCCTCGAAATCAAAGAGGACCGCAAACAAACGTTCCCTCCCACGCGGTGACCCAACCTCAACTTCGTCGTCGCCGATTCTTCGGCAACGGGCTGCCCCATGACGAGTCTCCGCGACTGCAAGAGTCGATCAGCGGCTAGTTCCGAGCTGAAGTCGACTCGGTCAGCAGAGGGAGGGCAACAAGTTCGGCCGCGAGGAACTCGGCGGCGATCTGTCGGCCTTGAGAGTTCCAGTGGGTGTCGTAGGGGTAATAGGGAATCTCGCCCACTCGCACCGCCTCGGTGAATGGCTCGGTCAGGCTGATGACATCGAGTCCGGCAGATTCGGCCAGCGTTCGGAACGCGGTTTCGACATTCCCTCGATCGCGAATCTGCTGATCCCGCACCGCCATCCACTCCGAGGAACTCGCGGATGTCGTGAACGGTGCGAGCACGTGGGATTTCATCGGAATGAAAACGGTCACGGGCTTCACGCCGTGTCGATCACACAGGTCGCGGAAATCGGCCAGAATGGTTCCCAGGCGACTCCAAGACTCCTCTTTCCGCAGAGCCTCGACGGGAGTCTCCTCTGCCTGGAACCAGAACAGCATTTCGCGATCCCCCTCGTTGCTCGGCACGATCGCCAGCGGCGGCGCGTCCTCCGCTTGGGAGTGCCGCTTCGGGTTGGCCAGGCCAACAGCCACGAAGCACGATTTCGCCCAAGCGAGGAACCGCTGGGCGGCGTTTGCCGCCAAGAGCTCGTGCCGCGGATAGAGACCAGTTTCCTGCCAGCGGGTGTAGCGCTTCATGTCCAGCATGTCGTTGCCTTCGTAGAAGCAGAAGGCCGCAACTTCTGGTTGATCCCGAATCACGAAACGACGAACCACCTCAAGGTACTGGTCTGGCCCGTATCCGGAAATGGAATAGCTACGGACGTTCCAGCCGGAGCATCGCTCGAGCCGGGATGCAATCAGGTCCTTCGGAGTCATCCCGATCTCGCCGTGGGAGTCCGCGACAAGGGCCAGGTGCAATGGGAGTGTCGAGCTTCCCACTCGAAAGCCATCGGCATTGTAGTGCGCTTCGTAGCTCCTCGCGGGCACCTCCTCCTTGGCGAATCGAGCAAGGTCGCCACGAAACACTCCCCTCACCCGCGACCACGGTTTCCGCCGATATCCGAGTTTGTCGTCGTCCTGGAACCGAGTTCGCACCGCGTAATAGAAATTCGATTCTGACCAGGAGTCAGGAACCAGTCCGCCAAACACCTCAAAGAAGCCGAAGCAAACCACGGTCACAATCATCGAGGTGGCGGTTGCAAGGACCAGGCCGCTGAGTAAGTGCGGGCGCTTTCGCCCAATGAACAGCGCCATCACCAACAGGAGACCGTCGAAACTCCACAGCACCGCTCGGGAACGAACGGACTCCAACCGTCCATCCAGGAGGACAAAGCGTTCGACGGTCCACTGGTTGAGGAGCAAGGCCCCCAAGACCAGGATGCCCGCAGCCACCGAAGAGAGAGTTCGGCGGGACCCTCTCCGAGAGAGGCCCGCGGGGAACAAGCCACCTCCCCTTGGAGAACGCGATCTTTTCCCCGCAGACCCAGTCATTCGACAGTCTCCTTCGCTGACCCTGATCGAGGGAGAAGGAGCGGAATGAACGGTGTTCCATTAATGGAAAACTGAGATTTCTCGAAACCGGGGTGACTGCAGATTCCGGTCCATGCTCGGATGCCGCGAGAGTCCCCCTCGGCCACAAAGAAACTCGGCGGTGGCGCGATGCATGCAAAGGGATCCCATGACCCCAGGCGTTCACAACGAGCGCACCGTACAATCTTCTGACATGCCCTCCTCTCCCGACCCTTCGCCGTCTCGTGATGCCCAGCTGCAAAGCCTGGTGTTCCAGTGTTTGGATCGGTTCGAAACCGAGGGTGACGCCGCCATCGAAGCGGTTTGCGCGGAACATCCCTCCGAGGCACCGGCGATCCGCCAGCGCATCCAGGCGCTCCGAGACATCGGCATGCTCGGCGGGCAGGCGTCCTCCCCCGATTTCGAGGAACAGATCCCGTCCCATATCGGCAAGTATCGAATCGTCCGCAAACTGGGAACCGGGGGGATGGGCATCGTCTTCGAAGCGGAGCAAGACCAGCCCAAACGCTCGGTGGCTCTCAAAGTGGTTCGCTCCCCGTTCCTCAATCCCGACGCTTTTCGGCGCTTCCACCGCGAAACCCACCTACTGGGCCTGTTGCAGCACAGCGGAATCGCGGCCATCTACGAAGCGGGCCAAGCAGAAGTCGCCCCTTCCCAGGTCCCGTACTTCGCCATGGAGCTGGTTCGCGGCGAGTCGCTCGATCGCTTCGTGAGTGACCACGAACTCGGAATCGAGGATCGCTTGCGGTTGGTCGCCAGGATCTGCGATGCCGTCCATCACGCCCATCAGAAGGGCGTCATCCATCGCGACCTGAAGCCAAGCAACATTTCCATCGACAGTCACGGCCAGCCGAAGATTCTCGACTTCGGACTGGCACGTGCCATCGACCCTCAGGTCCAGCTCTCCAGCATGCACACCGATGTCGGGCAGGTCTTGGGAACTTTGCCGTACATGAGCCCGGAGCAAGCCAGCGGAGATGACCAAGATCTCGACGTCCGGACTGATGTCTACTCGATCGGTGTCATCCTCTACGAACTGCTGGCCGGCAGTCATCCGTGTGTGGTTACCGGACGCGCGCTTCCGGAAGCGCTCCGCATCATTCAGGAACAAGAGCCCGCCCGTCTCGGCACCGTCCACCGCGACCTGCGGGGCGATATCGAGACAATCGTTTCCAAGTGCCTCGAGAAAGAGCGAGAGAGGCGATACCCCTCTGCCTCCGAGCTCGGCGCCGACCTCCGCCGCTTCCTCCACCGCGAACCGATCGAAGCGCGAAGCCCTTCCTCGGCCTACCAGATCAAACGATTCGTCCAACGCCATCGTGGCTTGGTCGCCGGACTGGTGACCGCGTTCCTCCTGCTGCTTGCTGGGGCGACCACCTCGACCATCGCACTTCTCAAAGCCCTGGAAGCGAATCGCCAGACCGAGCGCGCACGCGAGCAAGAAGCGGCGCAACGGGAAGCCGCTCAGACCGCTCAGAGACTGGCCGAAGAAGCTCGCGCCGCCGAGACGAGTCAGCGTCAACAGGCCGAACGACAAGCCGCCATCAAAGGCGAAGTTCTCGGCATTCTTTCCACCATGCTTGCCGCGCCCGATCCCTGGTCGTCAGAGACTCCGATTGATCGGGAGCTGAGAGTCTTGGATGTGTTCGACGATCTGGCGCGCAGTTTCGACGAGCGATCTTTGAATCCAGAGGTAGAACTTGAGTGCCGAAAGGTCTTGGCAGGCACGTTCCGCAACCTTGGCGACCTCGAGCGGGCCGAAGCGCAATTCGAGCGAATCCAAAGCCTGTTTCCCTCGCATTCACCGCGAGAAGACGTTCTCGCAGTGAACGCGGAGCTCGCCGCGCTGCGACACGACCAGGGCCGCTATCAAGCGGCGGTGGACCTTCTTGAGGCCTGCGTGACGGAACGCCGGAAAGACCCTCGGCTCGCAGAGGACTTGGCAAAGGACCTAAACGATCTGGCACTCGCATCCCAAGCACTGGGAGATCACGAGCGGGCCAAGACCCTCTACAAAGAAGCGATCCAGGCGAGTCGAGCTCCCACCTCCAGCCTTTACGAGGACGTCCCCACCCACAATCTCGGGGTCGCCCTCCGCGACGAAGGAGAGCTCTCACTCGCCCAGGAGTTGTTGGAGCGAGCACTCGCCCTCCGCGCCGAACGATGGGGAGACGATCACGTACGCACTCTGACGACCCTGGGAGCCCTCGCAGTCCTTCATCAGTACCGAGGCGACTTGCCTCAGGCACTCGAGATCCAGACTCGCCTGCTCGATTCCAGCCATCGAGTTTTCGGAAGCGATCACTACCAGACGATCACGAATCGAGTGAACTTCGCCATGATGCTCAGTCTTGCGGGCGATCTGGCAGGCGCACAACAACAGCTGCGACAGATCGAGATGATTTCGGGCGTTCGTGAACGGTATCCACTGCAATCCATTCGCGTGCAAACAACTCTGTCCGCTCTCTTGGTCGAACAAGGCGCGTTGGCACAGGCGGTGGATCGGGCCGAGCGAGCCATGGAGGCGGCTCAGAATCATTGCGAACCCGGCCAGGAGCTCTGGGCGGGCGCTCGGGCGACTCTCGGGAGAGCCTACGCCGCGCAAGGAAGCCTTGCTTCCGCGATTCCTGTCCTGGAGAAGGCCGGCAACGAACTGGCCGCGTTCTATGGGGAGGGAGCGCTGCAGACGATCGACTCGCGGTGTCGACTCATGGACTGCTACTTGCGAGTGGGAGATTCGGAGTCGGCGGTGGACCTTGGCGAGCAACTCCTCCCCTGGGAAGACGTGATCCCGGAGGGCAGCTGGCTACGGATTCGCCTTCACCAAGGCCTTGGTCAGGGTTACCGAGACATCGATCTCCCCGAGGACGCGGAGCTTCACCTCACCCAGGCCTTCGAGATCAGTCAAAGCGTCGGCCGCGAGGACCTGACTCGGGAGCTCGCGCAAGAACTCGCTCGCGTTCATGAAGAACTCGGCAACTGGAACGAAGCGGAGCGATTTCGCGCCATTCGCTGACACCTCACAATTTTCGGTGAGGTGGAAACCGCTCGATTGTGCGGCTTTTGGACCGCCACCAACGTTCGAGAGACCGTGTCTGCGTGCGCGGGAATTTCCGCCATCGCTTGTCGAAACACATTCCCTCTCAGTTCGAGATCCCTGTCACCAGACTGTGCTTCGTAGTGGTGCCCATGAGAATCCGTTCGGACAACGTTTGGCTTCCTTGCCGAGTCCGCCGCGGCCACAAAACCGAAGCATCGCTCAGATGGATCCGCGGAGAAGCAAAGAGATGAGTACACTTGCTCGCGGGAAGATTGAATTGAAGGAGTGAATGGAGATCAAGATGCTTCGCTTCCACGCTTTGTGGATCAGCGGCATGAGTTTGTTTGCAGCGTCGCCAGACGCCCCTGTCGAGCCCACCGTTTCTGTGCAACCGTCGGCTCCCAAAGTTTGGGAGCTGGTGGAGATCTGCATACAAACGGGAGTTCGAGACGGCACCGGAATGCCCCTTCGGGAGAGCACCCTTGGCCCGTTCAATCCTTGGGCGGATTGGCGCCTTCTGGTGCGACTCACTGGGCCCTCGGGTCAGACCCTGGAAGTCCCTGGGTTTTACGCAGGGGACGGACAAGGAGGGGAAGAAGGGGATTCGTGGAAGGTCCGTTTCCGGGTCGACGAAGTCGGGACTTGGGTCGCCGGCTTCGAGTTTCAGTACGGTCCGTCGTTGAACGCGGAACTTCCCTCGGTCGTGGGCGCCCCGATTCTGCCTGCCGATGGCCATGTCCTTGCGTTCGTCGCTCAAGCCCGCGACCCGGAGGCTCCCGGGTTCGTCAAGTGGGGCCTTCTGGAATCGGTTGGCGCGCCGTACCTGAAGTTTCGTGACGGCCCCTACTTCCTTCTGGGGGGCACCAACAGTCCAGAGAACCTCTTCGGATTCCGTGGTTTCGACGGTCCGCTCGGCAACAAGGTCTACTCCGCCCATCAGATCCACTGGAACCAAGGGGATCCCGACTGGGTCGGTGAGGGTGGAGGACGGCGGGGGCGCCGATTGATCGGTGCGCTGAACTACTTGGCATCGAAGAAAGTCAACTCGGTGTACTTTCTCCCGATGAACCTTGGGGGAGACGGAGAAGACACATTCCCGTTCATCATTCCCACCGGGGGCAACGTCGCCAACCGACACTACGACATCAGCAAGGCCGAGCAGTGGCATATTGTAATGAATCACGCGACCAATCTCGGGATCGCTCTGAACTTGGTACTCGCGGAAGAGGAGCAAGACAACTACACGTGGCTCGATGACAACGGAGCGGCAGACCTCGGAGACTTCGGAACCACGCGACGCTTGTTCTACAAGAACATGATCGCCATGCACGGGCACAATCTCGCGCTCACCTGGATCCTCTGCGAAGAGAACAGCCCATCCGGAAAGAACCCGCCCATTGCCGGGTTCGAGTACGACAACGATCAACTATCCGACATGGCCACCTTCCTCTCGCTGACCGACCCGTTCCGTCACCCGATCACCGTGCACACGGATTTGGACGACCTGTGCTTGTACCAGGAGCTCGTGGAGCACCCAAGCTGGGAGCCGCTGACTCCCCCGCAATGGCTCGCCGTGACCTCCCACCAGGTCTCCCAGCGCTACCAGGGAACCCCCGTCAATCACATTTCCTCGTTCTTAGAAGAGGCGCGGCAAGTGTTTGCCACTGCCACTCCTCCCCGTGTCGCGGCTCTACACGTGGATGAGGTGTTCTCCCCCGATTTGACCACCAGCAACGCCACCGTCTATCGGAAGGAGAACATTTGGGACACGTACTTGAACGGCGCAGGTCTGGCCACGTACCTCGGCGGAGGTCGAGACGTCAGCGAGGAGGACTTCACTCGGTATGACGAGGCTTGGGATTTCCTTTGGTATGCCCGCAAACTCCTCAACGACATGCCCGTCGAAACGATGCACCCACGCCGCGATTTGATTCTTCAAGACTTCAACCACCCCACTTTTGGGGATGCCGAGTGCCTGACCGACTTGGGAGAGTGCTACGTGGTGTACTTTCCCGAAGCCACCTCTGACCCGGGGGTCCTCGACTTGCGAGGCCCCGACGTCAGACCGCGCTTCGAGTTCTGGTGGTACGACCCATCCACGGGACAAGCCGCCGGCCCCTCCCCCACCGCGTTCGACAATCCCGGGCTCTGGCAGATTCCTCCGCCGCCCGGTGACCCGAGCGAAGACTGGGTCTTGGTCGTGGACGCGCGCAACCTGGGAACGGCTCAATCAGGTGGCGGCGCCTCTTCACCCTGCGGTGAATGACGGGTGCCGGACACTTCGTCGCCAGTTTCTGGCGACGAAGTGTCCGGCACCGAATGCACCTTGGCCTTCACCGTCCGGCGATCGAGACCAAGGACACGGGCGGCGGCTTCGTAACTCCCTGTTTTGGTGTAGACCCACTGGCAGTACTTCCGAAGGAGCTGTTCTGCCGTGAGACTGCCTTGCTGGAGTTCGACCGCGAGCTGCTCGGAAGGGCGCTTCGGAAAGGCTCGCGGGGGATGGTACTCGCGCCGGACGAGGACGTTTCGAACGCACTGCTCCAGCTCTCGAAAGTTGCCGGGCCACGAGTACGTCCGGCCAAGGTGACCGTCGATCCAGTCCGTCACCTCTCCCGTCAGTTCTTCTGCTTCGTCTCCCACCAACCGCCGGGCCACGAATCGCACCAGATGTTCCAATTCGTCGGGTTTCTCCGCGAGTTGCTTGGCGAGGGTGGGAGTTTGAATGCGGTCGGAGCAAATCCGGTAGTACAGGTCAGCTCGGAAGCGCCCACCCGAGATCTCCGTGGCTAGATCTCGGTTGGTGGCGCAGATGACTTTGCCTTCGAAGCGCAGGGGTTCCCGATCGCCGAGCCGCTGGAAGCGACGGGTTTCCAACACTCGGAGAAGCTTGACCTGAACCGCGGGCTCGATCTCGCCGAGCTCATCCAGGAACACGGTTCCCAGCCGGTGACTGATCTCCAACCAACCCTTGCGATCTGCGAGAGCCCCTGTGAATGCTCCTTTCTTGTGACCGAACAACTCGGACTCGATCAAAGTCGGGGACATGGCCGACAGATCCAGGGCATGGAACAACTCGCCATAGAACGGCTGAAAACTACGAGATGCGACCTCGAAGGGGATGTACCCAGAGAGGCCGATGGCTCGGGCCACCAGCTCCTTGCCTGTCCCCGAGGGGCCCGTCACCAACGTTGAGAGATCGCCCATGCGAGGGAACAACACTCTCGCGTAGCGTCGAAGGTCGTGGGTGAAGATCGACTCCCAGACCGATGCCCGCAAATCCATGGCGGCGGGCGAGGCACCGATGAGGTGCCGAAAGATGTGATGAAACGCTCGACGCAACTGAAAGAAGAAGGCGAACAGATGCTCCGGTTGGTACTGGCTCGGAAGGTCGCGACCCTGGGGATGCAATTGCTCCGTCGCGTCCTCCGCGAAACGCTCATACCACCCAACCCGCTTGCCTCGTTTGCCACCTTCGAAGTCATCGATCACCGCCGTGAAATCGAAACGGTAGCGGTGATACAAGGCAAACAGCACGAGGTCTTCGTAGAGGCGAAGGTCCTGGTCGACGATGGGTTCCGCCTGGGCCCAATCCTCCCGAGCTTGACGGATGGCGGTCTCTGCATCATCGAGCAGCAGAGCCAGGTTGGGGTGCCCCTCTTTGTAGTCAGGTCCCTCGGCCCAGTGATCCCCCGCATCGACAAAACGCTGGCCCAGAGCTCTGCGCTCCCACTCCGTGCGTTGTGCCACGAACGGATTGACGGAGTTGAGGGAAGCGATGGCTTCCAGAATGGATCGACGAGAGCGAAACAGGGCCATGCAAGAGAAGTACACCCAATGTGCACGAGATGCTCAACCACCGGCGACAAGTTCCGTCCACCGGGCCACGATGGAATCACACAAACATCTGACAGAATTTGACTTACAACGAATGAGATCAGACGCGTCGATCCGCCCGCTCCTTTCCAGAGGCTTGAACCGAGGTCGAACAGCTGGGGTACCCTCCTCCGACCTCTCCCGCCTCTCCTCTCCTCCGGTGGTTCCCATGAGAACTTTCGCCTTCACGGTGGCGCTGCTGACAGCGCCTGCCACTTCTTCCCTCGGCCAGTCCAGCTTGATGCAGGCTCGCCAACAGTTCCAAACCACAATCCTGGGGGAGCCGAGACAACAAACTCCCCTGCCCCGCCCCCCCCACCAAGAATGCGAGATCGTCCAGTACCAGGCACCGCTAGGAAAAAACTGGGCTTACCTCCATCGTCCGCCAAGAGAGAACGTTCCCGCGGCTGCCATCCTGTGGATCACCGGCGGGTTTCCCGTCGCCCGAGGAGGTGAGAACGCGTGGCGCCGGAGTCCGGATACCAACGAGCAGTCCGCGGCGGCGTTCCGCGAGTCAGGAATCGCCATGATGTTCCCCACCATCCGCGGAACCTGCGACAACCCGGGACGACAGGAGTCCTTTTACGGCGAGGTCGAAGACATCTTGGCCGCCGCGGAGTACCTCCGCCAACAAGAGTTCGTTGATCCAAACCGGGTGTATCTTGGTGGCCACAGTACCGGGGCCACCCTCGCACTCTTGACCGCGGAGGCCTCTGATCGCTTCCGAGCCGTGTTCTGTTTCGGACCCGCAGCGGAAGCGAACCGCTACGGAACTCTGACGTTCGACTCCGAGAATCCCAAAGAATGGTGGATTCGGTCCCCCATTCATTTCCTCGATGACATTGTGACTCCGACATTCGTGATCGAGGGAGAAGCGGGACGTTCCCAATGCTTGCGTGACATGGCCGATGCCTGTTTGAACCCGGAAGTCACGTTCGCGTTGATTCCTGGCTCGGATCATTTCTTACCGTTGGGTCCCGTCACGCACTTCCTCGCCCAGCGAGTTTTGCAAACTCATCACCGCCCCTTCGAAGCCAGCGTCGACGAAATCCTGCAGGCCTACGAGTCGTATCCGGGAAAGCAGCAAAACGCAAAGGACCGCGAACGTCTTGAGAGAATGCGGAACGACGTCGAGTCCTCGAAGAACACTTCCTTTCACCGCGTCGACTTTTTTCTCGAAGCTGCCACCAAGCCGGACCTCGAGGATTTGCGCAACCCTCTCGAAACCCGAGGGTTCCGTTGGCAGGAGACCACCTTCCAAGACCACGGAGACCATCGGCGTTATCAGGCACGAATCAGTCAATCGATCTCCCTCGCTCGGCCCGAGCAGCTCTTCGAAACAAGCGGGTTTTTGGCCCGGCTGACGTGGGGGACGGCAGTCGTGTACGAAAGCTGGCAGGCAACCGCTGTGCCCGCTTACTGACTTCCGGTTCTTCTTGTTCCCAGCCCTGGAGGACGGAGGGAACGATCCGAAACCCTGGTCAAAGACGTCGAGGCGTCACGACGCTTCCAGAGCGCGGCGTTCCAAGTACCCGACAATCTCCCTACGTTCCTCAGGGAAGCGTCCATGAATGGCTCATTCCTCTTCGATCACGAGAGTTTTGATAATCTAAGAGTCCTGTCAATCGTGCTTCGGGTCGCACCGTATGACGTTGCTCCACCAACGGACTTCGGGACTCTGCAGAGGGTCTTTGCAATTCCCTCTGCTTCTCGCTTCGACCGTTTTCACTGTCGAATGTGGTTCGCGCAATGACTCGCTCGCCTTCGCGAAAACCCCACTTCGAGTGACGCTGAGCGTGACCGAGGAACTCCCCTTCGAGTCCATGGTCCATTCGGAAGCGGGAGAGGAAGTGCTCGTTCACTGGTTTTCAGTCCCACTCGACAACAACCGGTGGACGCCACTCCCCCAAGGCGTTTGGAAGTACGTCCATTCGCGAGACATCTCCGAGCAGTTGCATCTCTCGGAGACTCTCGATCCGGTACTTCAAGACGCGTCGGGAGAAACATTCACCGCTTTTCACGGCCGAACCGAGAAACCACAATCCTTCTGGAGAACGAACAAAGGCCTTTGGGTCCGATCTTCGGAAGCTCCCCGTGATGCCGTGCTGCAACTCCCGGTGATCGGAGGCAGACGGTGTCTCACGACCACTCCTCCCGAGTGGCGTGTCAGCGTCTCGCAACGGACCAGCGTCGGCTTGGGACTTCGACCAAATCAAGAAGTCCACCTGGAGTGGAATGGACCTGCTCACCAAATCAGTGTCCGCACCGGGTTTCTGAGCCTGGTCGAATGGGGTCGTTCCGACGGCTCCGCGGAGTTCGTCGTTGACGATCGACGAGGCAATCAGATCGCCAGCTTCTCCCTGGGAGAAGAAACGGACGCCGAGCCTGTCACTCGGCAGTTCACCGTCTCTCCCGATTGGCGGCGTGTCCGAATGCGCGTGCGAGGACCTCCCGGGCTCTACACCCTTCACCTTCCCCGCGCGATCCACGCGAGTTCCGCGAGTCAGCCACGGCCCTCCGTTCTGTTGTTCGTCGCAGATACGTTTCGTGCCGACGCCATGGGAGTGCACGGAAACTCTGACGAATTGACTCCGTGCCTCGACGCATTTGCGGCAGAAAACGTTTGGTTCGAACGCGCCTGGGCACCATCGAGCTGGACCCTTCCCTCGGTCTCTTCGCTGCTCCTGGGCGTCTATCCACCTCAACACGGAGCGGTGCGCACAGACACGCCCCCCTCTCGCGCCATTCCAGCTCTCAGCGAAGAGTTTCGTCGCGCGGGGTACCGGACGGGAGCCGTGACCGGCTCTCTGTTCGTCTCGGCCCGCTACGGCCTGGACCGAGGCTTCGAGTGGTTCGAAGAGCAGCTCCATGCCACCCCAGAGGAAACCAGCGAGCGCGTGCGTCGCTTTCTCGAGAGTCGTGACCACCGACCGTTCTTCCTGCTCGTCCACACCTACCACAATCACGGCCTCTACGAACCAACCCCTCAAGCCCTCCAAGATCACGGAGACAAACTAGGCATCCAGTACTCCGCCCGAGAACTGGACCAGCTGGTCGTCGAACACCTCGCCCGAACGAACCTCGGGAGGGTTCCACGCAGGCACATCCCACTGCCGTCTCTCCTCAAGGCCCTGGAACTTCAGGACAATCCGTGTCAGGTCCTCGAGTCCGTGCAACTCCCCCGCGGAGGCAGCTTCCTCGAACACCAGAAACGACTACACCGAGCCTGTGCCGCGGACATCGACCGCTTGTTCGGCAACATTCTGGATGACCTCCAGCAAACCGGCCATGGCCAGACCACCTACGTCGTCTTTACCAGCGACCACGGAGAAGGATTCGGAGAACATGGCCAGTTTGGTCATGGAGCCGGCCCTTGGGAGGAAATCCTTCGCGTCCCGCTTCTGATCGGCGGCCCGGGCCTCGCTCCGACTCAGCGGGAGGATTGGGTTTCCACCGTTCACCTCGCGGCCAGCCTGCTTGAGTTGGCGGACCTCACGCCTCCGACGATCTGGAAAACCAAGTCACTGTTCGACCGGTACAATCACGATCAACCCGTCTTCATCTTTGAAGAGTTTCGTGACCGGGAGGCGACCTTGGCCATCGTGGACCAGGGCATCAAGTACGTGATCGCACGAGACTCCCTTGCGACCGGCATTCCTCGCTTCCTTCATGCCTTCGATCTGAACCAAGATCCCGGCGAACTGCAGGACCTGGTGAACTCCCGTCAGCAAGAATTGAAGTCGATGCTCGGGCCCTATGTGGATCTCGCCCGTGCGTCGATGCGCCCGCTTGGCAATGCCAGCCCGCTGGTGCTCAATGAACAAGACCTGAGAAACTTGGAAGCTCTGGGATACGCTGTCAGCCGACAGGAATGAACCAGGAACCATCCTCAGCCGACATTCCCTCGAAAGCAGGGGAGCACTCGCAGATCAGTGACCTTTCAAACCCTGCGCCGCGCGGAGGCGGGCCGCGCGCAGATTCTCAAGCCTCCGCTCCGTGAGATTGGCTTGGGAGCCATCCCCCGCTCGTTTCAATCCCGCCCAGGCGTCTTGCAAGAGTTGCTCGGCTTCTTCGAATCGCTGCCGCTGAGTGGCCAAATCTCCGAGAAGGCTGGCGGTGCGCCACGGAATCGGGTGATCTGGCGGATAGAGGGCCTTCTGCTCGCTCCAACACTCATGGGCAGATTCCCAGGCCTGCTCGACGTCCCCCTCCTCCGCGAAACAGTTGGCAGTCAGGTAGAGCATGTTCGCCAGGTCGATGTCCGGACCCCGTGCGATCCCCCGTCGAAGCTCGACGGCCTGTTCGACAAGGGACAAGGCTTCCGCCACTTCCTTCTGGTAGTACAAGGATGCGGCCAGATTTGACAAGCTGATGCTTCGCCAGTGAGGACTTGCGGAATACCGCTCGCGCAACTCCACGGCATTCTCGAACGCGACCATGGCTTCTTCGGGTGACTCATCGATCCAGCTTTCTCCAAGCTGGTTCCAAGGAAACGCCGCAAGAACATGTCCCTCCGGGAACAAGCGGTCGAACATCGCGACGGACTGTTTGAGGAACTTTCGTCCCGCTTCGACGTCTCCTTGAAGAAGTCGAGCCCAGCCGAGGCAGTGCAGACTCCGAGCTCGATACAGTGCATCCCGACTCTCGACTTCCAGGGACCGTCGGGCCGCCTGCTCTCCGCGAACCCCGTCCCGTCGGAGATTCTGAACCAGCGCGATCGCCCCGTGAATTCGCGCGCTCAGTTGGACGTCGTCCTCGGACAGCATCGCCAGCGCATCCCGGTACGTGTTTCTGGCTGCCTCCATCTGTCCCAACCAAACCTGAGCATTCCCCAGGACGAGGAGTGCCGAACTCAACCGGGCCGACGATCCAAACAGGCGGCGATGCATCGCCACCGATTCCTGGGCGAGGGCTCGCGCTTCTTCGAACCTCTCTCGCTGCATCAACAAATTGGCACGATTCGTCAGCGAAATCGCAAGCCGACTGTGATCGCTTGGATGGAATCGTCGCTCCAACTCGAGGGCGCGAGCCAAGAGTGGATCGGCTTCTGCGTAACGCCCCTGCACTTCGACGACGAGTGCCAGGTCGTTCAGGATCCATGCCAGTTGTGGTGAATCTCCGACCCCTGCGCCCTCGTGAATCGCCAGGGCTCTTCGCAAACAAGCCTCGGACTCGGAGAACTCGCCTTGCTCTCGAAGAAGTCGGGACCGCGGGATCAAGAACGGAATGCAACGGGGGTGATCGTTCCCGAACACCTGCTGCGTCTCTCCCATGAGCCCGTCGAGGCGGAGCTCGGCCTCCTGGAACCGGCCCAAGTCCATGAGCGTCTGGGTCAGGTCCAACTCGATCAGCACTCGATTCGGGTTCGAGTCCGGAAGAACCTCACGAAGGATGCGCGCCGAAGTCTTGAACTTTTCGACCGCTTCCTCGCGCCGTCCGGTCTCCATCAAGAATCCTGCTGCATCCGCCAAGCTGATTGCTTCATCGAAGGTGATCTCGCCATTCAGACCCCGATGAACCTGCAACGACCGCTGGATCCACTTCTCGGCTTCCTCGAGCCGCCCGAGGCGAGATAGCGTGTAGCCGTAGCGACTCATGCACCGGGCGTAGAGGGCGATGGCTTCCGCATCTTGCGGCATCTCCTGCTCGACCACCGGCTCCATCAGGTTCGCACATTCCTGGTAGGCACCTCGGTGAAAGGTGACCAGATCAAGCTGCAATCGCCCCAACAAAGCCCTTGGGTGCAGAGCGTCCATGATTCCCAGTTGGAGCTCGAGAGACTCTCGGAGAAACTCCTCGGATCGGCCCTTGGCGCCCAGCCATCCGTAAGCGGTCCCAAACGTCTGCAAGAGCCGAGAACGAACGGCGGGTTGGTCTTGAAGCTCGCTTTCGATGCGCCGCGCCCCTTCGTCCAACAAGAAACTCACGGGCACTTCGGCTCCCAGAGTCCGGGCGGGACTGGCGTGAGAGAATAGCTCCTCCATGAAGCCAGTGACCTCCGAGGCAATCACGTGTTCTTGGGCGGCACGGGCGTTCGCTTCTCGTTCCCGGACGAGGGAGTTCTGCAGCTCCGCATTGAAACGGCGTTGCTGCCAGTAGAGCCCGGTAGGAAGTCCGACCAACAGGGCCATCGCCAAACCGACGGAAGTTGCGCGCGCCGGATTGCGTTGCATCCAGCGCCATGTGCGCTGCGCCGATCCTGGGGGACGCGCCGCAATGGGTCGCCTGTCCAGGAGATTCGCCAAATCGTCGGCCAGTTGCTGCGCGGTGGCGTAGCGATCTCGCGGCTGCGCGGCCATGGCTTTCAAACAGACCACCTCGACATCGCGCGACACCCCACGGTTGCGGGCACGGATGGAGTCCGGCGGACCGGCCAGGATTCGCTTCTCCTGGGCCAGGGCGCTGGATTCTCGAAACGGCACCTGCAAGGTGAGTAGCTCGTAGAGGGTGACTCCCAGCGAATAGACATCCGAGCGCGGATCGACCCCCGAGTTGCTGAGTTGCTCGGGAGACATGTAGGCAAGGGTCCCAATGTGGGCGCCGGGGCGAGTCACGTGACTCTCGCTCCTCGTTGCCAAGCTGGTCAATCCAAAATCCAAAAGGACCGCTCGTCCTTCTTCCATCCCCATGATGTTGGAGGGCTTGATGTCTCGATGAATCACTCCCCGTTCGTGAGCATGGTGAACAGCCTCCGCAACTTGCCGGATCAGTTCCAGACACGCGTCGACCCAACGCCCAGACTCCTGACCCGGCGGACCACCGAGTTCGGCGCCAGAGAGACTTTCGGGCGCTCGATCGCACAACCCGGCGAGGACTCGATCGAGACCCCGACCGTCCAGCAGCTCCATCGCAAAGTAGGGAATGCCTTTGTCTTCGCCCACCACGTGAATCGACACGATTCCCGGATGCTGCAGACTGGCGATTGCTTCCGTCTCCCTCCGAAAACGCTCTCGTGCACCGTCGAAGTACATTTGCTCGGGGCGAATGAGCTTCAGGGCGACATCCCGCCCCAAAGAAACTTGCTCGGCCCGGTACACGACCCCCATTCCGCCACGACCGAGTCTCTCGCGCAGGTGGAAATCGCCCAAGACTTCCGGGAACCCTTCTTCCCCCTCCGGCTCGAGAAACAGACGCACCGAGTGCAAGCGACGACGAATCTCTGCGGCGTGGTCTGGGTGAGCCCGGCAGATCCTCTCCACCTCGGTCTTCCGCTCCGACTCGCTCAACTCGAACAGCGGCGTCATGAGGCGCTCGACCTCATCGGCTTCGGAAGGCTTCGCGCTCTGGGGTTTCCGTTCAGGTACCATCGACCCTCGAGTCACCTGGGGTTCCAGTCGGACGGAGTGCTCTCTCTAAGAAGAAAGCCATGAACGACGACTCGCACAAGACTTCTTCCGCTCTGGTCGAAAAAGCCAGCCAGGGGGACCTAGGAGCGATCGAGACACTTCTCGGTCGTTTCCTCCCAGACTTGCGGCGATTCCTCCAGCGCCGTGCGGGACCGGTGATTTTGGAGCACGAATCGGGCTCGGATCTCGTGCAATCGGTTTGTCGGGAAGTTCTCGAGCGGTTGGCAGACGAACGCCTGGAGTACCAGGGCGAGGCTCAATTCAAGCAGTGGCTGTACCGCGCGGCGGAGCTGAAACTCAAGAACCGACACCGCTTCTATCACCGAGATCGGCGAGATCCCGGGCGAGAGGAGGGACCGGTCCACGACTCATTGGGGGAGAAACTCCATCAGTCTCTCAGCTCCCCCAGCGACCGAGCCGCTCGCCAAGAAGAGATCGAACGCTTGGAACATGCCTTCGACGCCCTCGAACCTTCTGCTCGGCGCATCATCACCCTGTTTCACATCGACGGTCTCGCCCATCGAGAAATCGCCGAGCGGCTCGGGGTGACCGAGAGCCACTCGCGAACGCTCCTCGCCCGTGCCATGGCACGACTTGCGCGACTCGCTTCTTCCTGACACGGCCTGGCTCTTCTCGCCGAGTTCTCGGCCCGCGACTCGGAAGATGGTCTCCCCGGGATCGGTCCCGAGGCCAACGTCCCTCGACCGCGAGAGGTCCGATGGAGCGACAAGCAGAAGTCGGGCGTTCGCTAGCGTCCGTCGATCCGACGACCGGTGACAACCGCCTCGAAGAAATCGTCCCCGGTGACCTCGGCCTGCTGCTCAAACTCACGAACCGCATTTCGCAAACCGAATGGAACTTGCTCGGGCTCGAGCCAGCGGCTCTCGATCACGCGACAGCAATCCAAGTAGACCTCTCGACCCGCTTCTCGATTGCCGCAGGCATCGGCCGCACGGGCTTCCGCCAGGCGGGCCGACAACAGGTAAGGGTGATCTTCGGTCAGCAACCCTCGCAAAGATGCGACCGCCGAAGACGCTCTCTGGTGAGCTTCGAAGCTCTCCCCCCGTGCCAAGAGAGACCGCGACCACTGCAGCATCGCCGCACCCAGCTGGCGCTCGTCGTCCAGAGGCTCGAGGATTTCGACCACCTGGGACCAGCATTCATCCGCGGCCTCGCCTTCCCCACGGGCACTTTGGTTCTTGGCCAGACTCGAAAGGACGTCTGCGTGATACACCGTTCCTGCGCCGACCACGGACTCGGTGATCTCGAGAGACTCGGTCAGCAGCTCTCGGGCTTCCTCCAATTTCCCCTGATCGCTGAGTACATCTCCCAGTTGCCGGAGCACGGCAGCCACTTGGTGGTGGGCGCGAGGAAAGTAGGCATCCCGAACCGCCAACGCTTCCCGCAGCGCCCGTTCCGCCTTTTCCAAGTCCCCCATGGCCTTCGCCAAATGCGCAACGTTGCACAAGCTGTCTGCACAGTACGGATGAGTCCGCCCAAACACTCGACGGCGCATCTCAAGAGCTCCATCGAGCATCGGCTCGGCTGCTTCGTATTCGCCTTGCAGCATCAGACAGCGACCCAAGAGGTCCTCGGCCTCGGCAACATCTGCATGCTGGGGACCATGCACCCGAATGGCGGATGCGCGGGCCTTCTCGAGAAGGGCTCGACCTTCCTTCAGATCCCGACCGCTCACGACGAAGCCAAGTCGACGCAATGTGTAGTTCGTCTCTGGATGATCCAGCGAGAACTTCGCTTCTTGGATGTCGAGGACCTCGCGATAGAGGGATTCTGCTTCTGAGGCATCACCTTTGACCAAAGCGATCCCTGCCATCACCGTCAAGCTACGCGCCACGCTTGGATGATCGTCTCCGAACAACTCCTGGCGAATGTCCAGAGACTCCCAACAAAGCCGCTCTGCTTCTTCGTAGTCGCCTTGGTCATGAATCAGAATGGCGAGGTTGCAAAGGGTCTCGGCGATCATGGGGTGGACTTCGGGAAACGCCTCGCGACGAGTTTCCAGGACCTGGTAGTAAAAATCGACCGCCTCCTCCACCTCCCCTCGTTGCGACATGATTCCGGCCAGTCGATTGCGGCAAAGTGCCGTGTTCGGATGATCGCCGCCGAACGACTCTTCGAAGATCGCCAGTGCGCGGCGAACGAAGTCCTCCGCCCCACGCACGTCTCCCCGGTCGCTGCGAACCAGGCTGAGCCCACCAAGAGCAAGCCCCACCAGCGGATGATTCTCGCCCAACCGGCGCTGACGGATCTCCAGGGAACGCAGGTAACACTTCTCTGATTCATCCACCTTGCCGACGATTCTCAGAACAGAGCCCAAGCTTCCGAAATTCGTCGCCAGCCCTTCCTCTCCGATGTCTCCGGCCTCCTCACAAATCGAAATCGATTGACGAAGGAACGACTCTGCAGAGACGTACTCGGCCCTTCGAGTGAACACCATGGCGAGTTCGTGGAGAGTGCCGGCGACCGCAATGTGCCGGGGCCCCAGAATGCGTCGACGTTGTTCCAACGCTTCCCGAAGGAGTTCTTCGGCTTCGTCGTAGGCGCCGGTGTGGGACAACAGTCCCCCCAGTTCGTGCAGCGTTTCCGCAATGCTTTCATCGTTCTCGCCGAACACTTGCCGGGCGATGAGAACAGCCTTGCGAAGATGGGAACTCGCTTCCTGGTAAGCACCGAGTCTCACATAGGCCCGCCCAAACGTCTGACGAATCAGCGCTTCGGCCTCCGGCGACAATCCCTTGGGATCGACAATTCGTTGCGACGCCATGTCGACGAGTTGACGAAGCTCGGTCAACTGCGCCTCGCCATTCGCCTCCATCAGCATGCCTTCGAAGACGTCGGCCACCTGTTCCGCCCGTTCGTCCGCGGCAACCGCCTTGGCTCTTTCCCGCTGAGCTTGCAACGCTTGCCACGCTCCTCCAATCACGGCGACCACCAACAGCGCGGCTGCCACGAAAGCCACTCGATGTCGCCGCCAGCTCCTCCCCAACCGCTCCGAAACACTCTCTTCCGTCGCCAGGACCGGCTGGCCGTGGCGGTAGCGCCGCAAGTCGGCCTCCAACTCGTGAGCGGTCCGATATCGCCGATCCGCCTCGTGGCGCAGGGCGGTTGACAGCACCGCGTCCATTTCGCGAGAGACTTCTGGGCAAAGCGCACTGACTCGAATCGTCGCCCCCGCTCTGCGTCGAAATGCCTCCCCCGCCAGCAACTCGAACAAGACCAACCCCAAGGAGTACACATCGCTGGCCGGCCCCACGGATTCCCCGGCGACTTGTTCCGGGCTTGCGTAACGGGGAGTGAACGGCCGAGGCGTGTCGGGCTTGGTGGTGGCGGCGTCTCTCTCCGGATCGAGAATCTTGGCGATCCCGAAGTCCAACAGTTTGACCACTCCCTCTTGGGTCACCAGGATGTTGCTGGGCTTGATGTCACGATGAACGACCAGTTGTTCGTGAGCGGCATGCGCCGCGGAACAAACTTTCTCGAACAACTCCAGCTTCGGTTCCACACCAAGGTCGCCCGACTCACAAAACTCGTCAATGGGGCGCCCCTCCACGTATTCCATGACCAGGTAGGGCAATCCGTCGCCTGTCGAACCCGCATCCAGCAATCGCGCGATGTGTGGATGATTCAGCAGCGCCAGGGACTCTCGCTCGGTCTGGAAACGACGCAGAACGTCTTCCGTATCCATGCCTCGCTTCAGAATCTTCAACGCGACCGGTTCCCGCAAAGAACCAACGGTTCTCTGGGCGAGGTAAACGTCTCCCATCCCGCCGGAGCCCAGCTCGCGAATCAACCGATACGGCCCCACGTGTTGGTCAACTCGCGTCGCCCCGCCGATGGACTGCAGAAGTCCCGCAGCCAGCCGATCCTTCGGGGGCTCTACGAACTGGTCGTGAGGATCGTGGTGAGAAAGAAGAGACTGCACCTCTTGGCGCAGCCGCACGTCATCCCCACAGAGGTGGACCAGGGCCGACTCTCGGTCTTCCGGGGGAAGCTTCAGGAGGGCATGAAACACTCGCTTGGTTTCTTGCCAGCGAAGCGGCGACGAGTCACCGTGGTCATTCATCGCGCACTGCCCTTCGCAACCACGCCCTCGCCATCGCCCACTCTCTCTCCACACTGCGCTTCGGAACTTCCAGCACGTCCGAGATCTCCTGCATCGTGAGACCACCGAAGAATCGCAGTTCGATGATTCGCGCTGGCAGTGGATCCAGCTCGGCCAACCTCGTCAACGCCTCGTCTAGCGCAACGAGATCCCACGACCGCTCTTCGAACACCACCAACGTTTCGTCCAATGGCAGGGTTCGGCCACTGCCCCGCTTCAGGCAGCGGTGCCGTCGCGCGTGATTGACCAGCACCTGACGCATCGCTCGCGTGGCAATCTGCAAGAACCGCGCCCGATCGGCGAGAGGCACCGACTGTTGCAAAAGGTGCAAGTATGTCTCGTGCACCAGCGCGGTCGGCTGCAAGGTGTGATTGACCCGTTCCGAAAGGAGGAACCGCTTCGCCAGCGCATGAACCTCGTCATAGACCAGTGGGATCCAGTGGGTCGCCACCTTCTGCACATCGGCTCCCATCAACGGCGACTCCGATTCGCGAGAAGTCGGAGGAGAGGTCGGTGATGGTTGACGATTTGCCATGGCGAGCTTTCTTGCGCTGATTCCACTCTGATGCCCGCCGAAAGCAGGCAATGCGCCCGACCTTTTTTCGATTTTCCTGGCGGAGCCGGTCGGCGGATCTTGCAGAGACAGCAGCCCTCGGATTGCCAATCGACGGTCGTGGAAACCGTCGATCGCCGGGGGGATCACTGCATTGTACTCATCCTCGGCTGATTGATAAGGCACCCCCCATGAATGGACCCACGGCGCGACTGGTGCTGGCGCTACTGATCTCGCTCGGCTGCATGATCGAAACTCGGGCTTCCGATCCGCCCCTTTGCTACCGCATGAAGCGTCTGGCCGACTTGGACTCGGTGCTTCGACGCGCGGTGGCTTGCAGTCTCAACGACGCCGGAGAAGTGACCGGCCTGATCTCCTCCGACATCGAACCCTTTGCCCGGCCGTTCGTTTGGAGTCCACGGGGCGGCACCAAGATCTTGCCAATCCCTCCAGGGCTGACTCGCGGCTTCGCCTACGACATCAACAACCAAGGGGTCGTGTGCGGATCGTTCTGGAGCCAGAAGACCGGGCACGTCGGCTTCCTTTGGTCCACGCGAAACCGCATCGCAGCCCCTCTGACATTGCTTCCCGGCATCAAGCCCTCAGCCTTGAGCAACCGAATGGAAGGTGGCGGCATCATCGTCGGCGGCACGCGCACCGAGGGAATCCCGGAACTCGTGGTTTGGATTGCGGGAAACCTGACAACGGTCAAGTTCTCCGGCATGGATTTCACCCCCGGCACGAACGAAATCAACGACATCAACTCCGATGGGGTGGTGGTGGGAACGTTGACTCGGGAGGACGACTTCAAGGCCACGCCGTTTCGCTGGACCGCCCAGGGGGACGGGCAATCCCTGGCCCTCAGTGCTGATCCACTGCCCACTCCTCCCGACTACTTCCTTGGCAGAGCCTACGGGATCAACGACCGCGGGGACATCGTCGGCAGCATGGCCGATTTGTTCGATGACAGCGTGGCCTCTTGGCAAGCCCCCGATCTCGAATTCGTCGACCTCGGACAGGCAGGCCCGTTCGAACTGGTCTCAAGAGCCCTCGCCATCAACAACAAGCGTTTTCTCGTGGGCTACTCCCCCAACGATCATCCGTTGGGTCTGGACACCCCTTGGCTGTACGCGGAGGGCCAGTTCCACGACATGAACCGGCTCGTTCACGACATTCCACCGGGAGTCGAGATCTATCGAGCGTGGGACATCAACAACGAAGCCCAGGCCCTGGTGCATTTGGTCAGCCATGGCGCCCCGACCGCCTTTGACTGGGCAATCCTGGAACCCGATTTCGGGGGAGGTTGTTCGGGAGGAACCAAGCCCTGAGCCCTTCGCCGGTTTTCTGAGAGTTCCCCCCCCCAACTCGTGAGACGTCCGATGCTCCGATTTTTCTTGCCAGCTTCCTTCCTGGTTCTCTTCTCGTCCCACGCTTCTGCCCAGCTCACCAACAACTGGGTCGAATCGTTCGGTGGAAATGCCACCGATCGGATCTTGGACGCGGCCCCCGCTGCTTTCGGTGGCACCTTTGTGATCGGCACCACTCGGTCCTTTGGTCAAGGGTTTACCGACGCATGGATGGCCCTGGTGAACTCCAGTGGAACTCCGGTCTGGGAACAAGCACTTGGCGGCACGAGCGCGGAGGACTTGTCAGCGGTCGTAGCCACTCCGGACGGAGGATGCATCGCAGTCGGCTCAACGAGCTCGTTCGGAGCTGGCGGAGAGGACGGATGGGTGGTCAAGCTTGCCTCCAACGGTTCGGTCCAGTGGCAGCGGACCTACGGCGGTGCCGGGGACGAGCGGTTCACCACGGTCGACGTGGTCAAGTCCAATGACTTCGCACCGGCGTACTACGTTGGCGGAGTCGCGGAATTCGGGGATTCCAAACTGGACGTGTGGATCCTCAAGCTCAGCTCCAGCGGCGGCATCACCTGGCAACTCAACTACGCAGGAGAAGAGAACGACTCCCTTGCAAACTTGGCGGCCACGGATTCTGGATTCGCGTTCGTGGCGAACTCCAATTCGAGCTTCACCCAAAACGCCGCCCTGGTCCCGACCATCCCGTTCTTCCGGCCATGGATCGTGACCTTGCACCCGGACGGGAAGCCGGATCTCCAGCGGACCATCAACTACAGTGGCGGCGACGCCATCAATGACATCCTCCCGGTGAAAGGGGGATATGTATTGGCGGGCGAGATTCACGCCATGGCATTCGAGCGGGGCGACGTTTGGGTTCGCAAGATCGACCTTTCGTTGAACTCGGTTTGGGATCGTCGATATGGCGACCACACTTGGACGTTCTTCGATGGCGGTGCCCGAGTCCGTGCGATCCAAGGCGGTTTCCTAGTCGCGGGCAGCACCTCGACTGCAGGAGCAGGGAGCGACGACCTCTACCTGTTGCGACTCGACAACTCCGGAAACCGAGTGGGCGATCGGACTTTGGGTGGCAGCGGCTTCGACGGTGGGACCGCGCTGGTCGTTCATGGGCGTCACGCCGTCGTTGGCGGGTTCTTCCAGCCGGGTTCGTTGCAGCCGGCGGACGGTTACCTGGCCCGGGTCCCTCTTCCCGGGCTCTCGACGAGTTTCTCCGACTGCCCGCCAGTCTTTCCCACGAGCCCCAACGACTGGACCTCGGTTCTTGCCGAAGGTGTTCCCGAAGTCGAACCGACGATCACGACCGCTGTGACCTCTTCCAGCGCGGCCATCCTCACTCCCCTTTCGACTCGCACTGTTCTCTGTCCCTGATGTCCTGATCTTCCCATTCAAGAAATCGTGGAGCGACGTTCGCGAGACGGGATCGGAGCGAGCGGAACAACCCGAACTTGCGACGTCGCTACTTTCGAGGGCCCTGGCCACCTCGCCTTTCTGGCGAGGTGGCCAGGAAAACCCGACTCGCTTTGAAATCGAGAATCCTCTCAGGAAACTCGATTTCGAGGATCGTCGCCAGCCGGGGAACCTCGTTCGTCAATCCCCCTCAGGACGCTGCTCGATCTGGTGAGCTCCCCGTACCGCCAGATCCCCCCAAGGAGCGGGCAACGTCGCGCCGAGATCCGCGAGAACTGACGCCACTTCTTCGGGGGAGCGACTCGAAATCTTCTTCCGATGGTGGACGGCGCCAGCTGCGAGGGAGAGGTAGTAGGCAGTGACTGCGGCCACCCGATCCTCCGACACCTCTGTTTCCTCGAACCGGTTGCGACAGCGCTGCTTGAGGGAAACCAGGGATTCCAGGGGAGTGGGCAATAGCAAGTCATCGCGACAACAGCCCACCACCACCAGCATGCGATCCAGAAATTGGTTCACCCAGCTCTCATCCTTCGCTTCCAAAACCTGGTCGATGAGCCGGTCGACGACACGAGTGGGTCCTCGCATTCCAAGATCGAGCAACGCCTGGAGTCGCGCCGGATCCTCGTCCGGCCGGGGCGAACGTCGCTCTTCCATCATTGAAATCCCGGGGGAAGGGACGCGAGATCCTCTCGGATCGACCGCAATTCCCCATCGATCTCGTGCTCCAGGGCCCCTTCCTGCTTGACCAACTCGCGGAGCGAACGAACGAAGTGGAGGCGCGCGGTCCGAGCCATACTCGCGGCGCGCACTTCGTCCACGCCATGCTTCGGCGCAATTTCGTGATAGGGACGCCCTTCGATCTGGTGGCTTTCGAACAGGGCGAAGTGATCAGAGAGCCCTCTCTGTTGACAGCGATCTCGAGTACGTTTCCATGCCACTCGGACCGCGTTCCTCGCAAAGATTCCGTTGGCCAGCTGGTCTGGTTCCGGCGCGGGGTCGGCCAAGTCGGGAGGAACCGAGCTCACCTGTCGTTCACGCACTCGCTTGCGCCACTGCTCCAAGAGATACATGCGAAATCCCGCGATGAGCCAGTGACGCAACCGTTTTCCGCTCGCCGCCCATTGCACCAAGTACTGCTCTCGTGACAAGCGATCCGCGAAGAATCCATCCACGAGTTCTTCGGAATCCCCCACTTTCCGGAACGGAGTCTTCCTGACGTAGCGATCAAGTCCGTCACGGTACAGCTCCATCACGTGGTGATTGACTTCACGACGTCCCTCTTCCCCGCGAGCCAGACGACTCGCGATCCAGGTATTCCAGGTCTGGGTGGGAAATGGGTCCGGACGGTGCATATTCCGAGCTTTGCCTTTACAGAGACTCGTGGACGGAAACGATGAGCTCGATTCTGGAGATTTTCTTCGCCTGCACCACAGAAAGCCAGTCGACCGCACAGAACTCTTCGGATCCACGGTTCCTCGACGGTTCGCAAGCAACGTTCCGGGGATGGAAATCGCCACAACGACGAATCGAGTCGATCGGCCTTTGCTAGAGAATCTCACGCCCTCGTCCACCGAACGACTCCGTCCGGTACCCCGAAGGGAACCCTTGTTTCGCCTCGGACTTGTGCCATTCTTTCTTCGTGACGATGAAACCTTCTCCCCACGACAACCCGACTCCTGACCATCTTTGGTTCGTCAAGGAGTCACCGCTCCCGCCAATGATCGGTCGTTACGAAGTTCTCGAGCTTCTCGGGGAAGGGGGAATGGGATCCGTTTTTCTCGCTCGAGATCCCGGGAAGCCTCACCACCGGGTGGCGGTCAAGCTGATCAAACCGGGAATGGACAGCCGGGCAGTCCTGCGCCGCTTTGAAGCGGAACGGCGAGTCCTGTCTCGGCTTCACCATCCCAACATCGCTCGGATCTTGGATGCTGGCACCGACCAGCGCAGTCATCCGTATTTCGTGATGGAGTATGTGCCAGGTCCTTCCCTCGTGGACTACTGTGACGATCAGCGCCTGACCATCGGGGAAAGACTGGAGCTTTTCTCGCGAGTTTGCGATGGCGTCCGACACGCCCACCAAAAAGGGGTCATCCATCGAGACTTGAAACCGAGCAATATCCTGGTTGTCCACGATGACGGCAACGTCAGTCCCAAGGTGATCGACTTCGGCATTGCCAAAGCGATGGACGAAGACAGCGATTCCCAAAATCGCCATCACACCCAACGCGACCACCTTCTCGGAACGCCCCCTTACATCAGCCCCGAACAAGCGAACCCGCAAGACGGCGAAGTCGACACCCAGGCCGACGTATTCTCGCTCGGCGTGATTCTCTACGAGATGCTCTGCGGCCATCGCCCTTTCGAGTTCGGCGGCGCCGGCCTGCCCGACAAGAGCAGCGTCTATCGAATTCTTTGCGAGACCGACCCCCTTGTTCCGAGTCTTCGTCTGCGAAGCAGCTCCTCGGCAACAGAGATCGCCGCTCGCCGCCGCACGACATCCAGCTCATTGCAACGTCGTTTGCGAGGCGAGCTGAACTGGATCTGCAGGAAGGCGATCGAGAAAGGGCGCGCCCGCCGCTACGCTTCCGTCTCAGAGTTCCAGACAGACCTTCGCCGATTCCTTGGCAACGAACCAGTTCTGGCCGGACCGCCCTCTCCCGTCTATCGACTTCGCAAGGCAGCACGTCGTCACCCCTGGTGGTCCGCAGGGATTGCCCTGGCAATCTTGGCTCTTGCGGGAAGCTCCTTGTTCTTCGTGAACCTTTACCGGCGCACCCAAGAAGAGCAGGGGCGAGTGATGGCCCAACGGGATCAGGTCCAAGACGACCTGCGCGAGGAGCGTCGCAAGAATCGGCTGCTGAAACCCCTTGCTGACGGGAACCTGCTTGCGTCCCTCGAGGCGGAAGCCGACACACTCTGGCCCGCGGACGAGTCTCTGGTCCCCGCACTGGAAGCGTGGCTGACAAAGGCCCGCAAGCTGGAAAAAGACGCACCCGGGCACCGCACGGCGCTCGAGGAACTACGCTCGACAGGCAAGAGACAAGCAACACCCGGTGACCACGAGTACCGCTCGGGTCTGCTCGTCGAGAAGCAAACCCAGGTCCGGCAAACGCTGCATCGAGTGGAGCAGTTTTTGGGTGGGGTGTCCCTGGAGCAAGCATCGCGAGGCGTCCGAACCTTTAACCCCACCCCCTACGAGAATCGCGCCAGACTTCTCGAGGAACAAACTCGGTTGGCCAGGCGGCTCGACGAACGGCAGGTTTGGACCTTCGTCAACTCCGAAGACCAGTCACTCCACGAAATTCTGGGGAAGCTCGTCGAACGACTCGACCGGTTCCTGGACGCGGACGCTCGGAAAGGAGCCCTGGCGAGTGTTCGTGAGCGACACTCCCATGCGAGCTCCGTGCGCCTGAAAACGGTAGAAATGCACCAAGCCCTTTGGCAAGAGCTTCGCCAGGAGGCGGACCATCGGGCGGGATACTCTTTCCATGGAAAACCCATCGCTCCTCAGGTTGGACTGGTTCCGCTCGGTCCGGATCCAAACTCGGGGCTGTGGGAGTTCTGCGATCCTCAGTCCGGAGCGGTGCCCGAGCGCGACCAAGATGGCACTCTCGAAATCCCTCCCGATTGCGGAATCGTCTTCGTCTTGATTCCCGGCGGGACGTTTTCCATGGGTGCGGTCGCCAGTCCCTCTTCGTTCCCGAACCACGATCTCCTCGCCGACTATGACGAGAGCCCGGTGCACCCGGTCACCCTCGATCCTTTTTTGCTCGGCAAGTACGAAGTCACTCAGGGTCAGTGGCTGCGACTGACTGGCCAGGCGCCCAGCGTTTACGCGACTTCGGCTGGCGGCCGAATTGGCTGGAAACTCGATTGGGAAGCGGTGACGGCGCAGCATCCCGTGGAAGGAGTCAACTGGCACGAAGCGAGAGATGCTCTTCGACGCATCGGCTGCGATCTCCCCAGCGAAGCGCAATGGGAGTACGCCGCTCGTAGCGGGACCCACACTCCGTGGTATGCGGGTGACCACAAGGAATCCTTGGAGCACCATGAAAACCTTGCGGACCAAACAACCGTCGATGCCGGATTGAGCTACGAATCCGTGGAAACATGGCTCGAAGACGGACGCACGGCTCACGCCCCCGTCGGTGAGTACTTTCCCAACGGATTCGGTCTGCACGACACTCTAGGAAACGTCTGTGAATGGTGCCTCGACGACTATGCAGGCCAAGCGTACACGTTTCCGGTGCGTCAAGGAGATGGGCTTCGCCTGCTACCGCCCCTCCTCATGCGAACTCTCCGAGGTGGCTCCTTCGAAGAAGATTCGAGAAGGGCTCGGGTGAGCCGTCGCAAGGGATACGAGCCGGAAGTGCGGTCCGCCGATCTCGGCATCCGCGCGATGAGGAAGGTCCGGCCTTCCCAGGACTGATCCCACCAACCTGCTCAGTTGAACTGGACGGTGACCTCCCGGGTCGCGAAAGACTCTCCGGTGACTCTGCCGTAGCCATAGGCTTGGAACGTGGCGGTCATTCCTTGGAGGCTTGGACTTGCCGGGACCGCGTATCCTTGCTCCCACCCACGAAGTGCTCGGTAGCGAAGGTGGGCCAACCGCAGGTTCACCGGATTCCCGTCGAACTTGGTCAGGTAGAGGAGCCCATTTCCTTCCCCTCCCCAGGTCGCGATGGTGAACACTTCTCCTGGTTCCACGCGCGACGGTTGAACGCTCAAGCTCATCTCGGGTCCCCGAATGAAAACGTCCGACCGACCGTTGGTGTCATCATCGATGAGGTTTCGGCCATCGGAGCCGAAAGCTACGGTCTGAGCATCCGCAGTCATTCCCGCTTTCGAACATCCGGCCAGAGTTCGCTGCCCATCCGACGCAACGCTGATGACCTGGGTGGTTCCTGCGACGCGATCCCGCAGGAACACATCGTGATCGATGCCGTTGACATCTCCCAAGACCAAGTTCTCGGAACGACTCCGGAACAACACGTAGCGTCCGTCAAACGACATTTCTTCCGGGATATGGATGTTGTCCGAGAACGCACCATAGTCGGAGACGCTGACAACGTCGAACGCTCCCGTCGTCAGGTCCTTGACGAAGATGTCGGGACCCCAGTTGTCGTCTCCGGGGACCAGGCTGCCGTTGGACGTCACCATGGCCACGCAATTGCCATCGCCGGAGATCAGGGGGTCGTAGGCGGAGTTCGATGGGAACTCGCTTCCCGCGGGGTCCACGCTCACCCGAGAGGTCACCCCGGTGCCTCGGTCCCGCAGGAAGACATCTCGGACCCCGTTGGTGTCCGCAACCACCAGATTCGTTGCATAGCTGTAGAACACGATGCGCTGGCCGTCGTCCGAGATCCGGGGATCGTAAGAGTCGCTGTTGCCCTCGACTCCTCCCGTGGTCTTACTGAATCGACGGGTCGTTCCGGTGTCTCGATCGTGCCAAAAGATGTCCCGCGAGCCGTTGTTGTCATTGTTCACGAGATTGGTCGCGGCACTGTGATAGACCACCCAGCGACCGCACGGAGTCATGTCGGGCTGCTGACTATCCCCGTCGCCGACCACCCCACTGTTGTTGACACTGATGAGGTCATAGGTATCCGTGGTTCGGTCAAACACATACACATCTCGCTCTCCCCCATTCGTGTCTTCGGGAACGAGGGAGGCGGTCGAGTAGAAACACACATAGCGCCCATCCCCAGAAAGCACCGGATCGAATGATCCGCTGGTCGAACTGAGCTCAATCGATTCTCCGTCAAACGGCGGACAGGTGATCAGCTCCAGGGTGTCCGTCACCAGATCCCGAACGTAGATGTGATTCGGCCCGACAATGAACGTGAGCATCTCCGTGCTCTCGAAGGCCACGAAGCGACCGTCTTCGGAGATGTCCGCTTGTCCGCTGTCACGGTTGTGTTCGTTCCCGTGCTCGTCGTAGCTGACGCGCTGGGTCACTTGGGCACCGGCTCCGCCGGTCCACATCAAGGCGCCCCCGGCGAGCACCGCCCAGCGCACGACCGTCTTCGGAATGCCTCGCTCCATTCTTGGATTCCTCACAGTCCGAGCTCGTCGAAGTTCTCCGGAGCCTGGCGTGCAAGCCGAGCAACGGGGAACTTGAGGTTTCGATCCGGGTCAAACAACAACACGGCTCCCGCATTGAAGGCGCCGGCCACGTCGATCGACGTCCCACCAACGACCATTTCCAGCAATCCGTCCCCGCTCACGTCTCCAAACTGAAACCCAGGCCCGTAACTGACGTCGGTGATCTGGTCGAAGTGATTCCGGTCCGCGGGACGCCTTCTCAACCAGTGGGATTCATGAACCACGCCCAAGCCCATGCTCGAGCCGCCTTCCCAGACGTACAACGACCCGCAGTCGATCAAGGTCGAAAGGTCCGCCTCCTCGGACGAGACCACGACATCTAACACTCCGTCACCGGAGAAGTCAGCCAGAGCCACCCCACTCAACAAAGACGATCGGTAGCTGAGCTGATCTTGATTGTCCGCCACGGCGACCATCAGCGTGGAATCCGGAGGACTCGATCCAGCCATCCCGGAACCTCCCCTCCAAACGTAGACCACTCCCTGATTGGCATGGGGAATCACATCGGCATGGCTCGCGGCCGCAATCACATCCAAGACACCGTCCCCGGAAACATCCGCAAGACGGAGCCCCTCGCCGCCTCCACAGGAGCCAAGTCGATCTCCGGCGAAACCACCCATCACGGACAAGATCGCGGACGGAGCCACGCTTCCGGTTCCCGCCAGCCCTGCGCCTCCCGCCCATAGGAAGATCGCGCCCGAGTCGAGAGCCACTTCGTCACAGTCACTCGTTCCGATGAGCAAGTCGACCTGACCATCCCCGGTAACATCCGCAATTCTCACCCCATGCCCGCTCACCTCTCCCATCCGATCGTCTTGGTTCGGAGTCACTGCCAGTGAGAGATCCGGAGCCACCGTTCCTGACAGCCCCGGGCCTCCATGCCACAAGGAAAACTGACCAGCGTTGGACTCACCAGCGACGTCGGCCCAAGGAGTTCCCGCGACGATGTCGAGAGTGCCGTTGCCCGTCAGATCTGCGAAGTCCACGCTGTGGCCCGTGAACTGCATGAGCCCGAGGTGGTCGTCCACGGATGCGCCAGGAATCGTCAAGGAAGCGGCCGGCGCAACGTCTCCGAACAATCCGGTGCCACCGGCGAAGACGTACACCGCTCCCGCGTCTTCCACCCCGCTCACATCGGCCCACGATGCCGAAGCGACGACGTCGAGAATTCCATCCCCGGTCACATCGACCGTGAACATGCTCCGGTCGCCTTGGCTCACCAAATAGTCTTCTGCCGACGCGCCGCTCACGGAGAGGCTCGCCAACGGCGATTGAGCTCCCGACCAAGAAACGGAACCTTGGAAGACGTGGATCGCTCCCACGTTCTCGACTCCGCCGAGGTCCGCATAGGTGTTGGCCACCACCAGGTCATCAAGTCCATCCCCGGAAACATCGGCCACTTCCAAGAACCCGTAGTCTGCGAAGCTACAACCCAAGAAGTCCGAGTCCGACGCACCGGGAACGGAAAACGTCGCATCCGGTGTCGGCTGCCCGGCAAGGGCTGGTCCGCCAGTCCAGTAGTAGATCGCCCCGTCGCTCACCGCCTCTTGGTCGGCGAAACTGGCAATGGCCAAGACGTCACGAGTCCCATCGCCATTCAGGTCATGGGTGAAGACGCCCTGCCCGCAGGTTCCGGTCAACCGGTCTCCCGGTGCCGCTCCGGGAATCGTCAACGTGGCCGTCGGCAGCGGCTGTCCAGTCAACCCGCTCCCGCCCTCCCACACGTAGAGCGCACCAGCGTCCACCGTACCCAAGATGTCCGCGAACTCGCTTTTCACGAGCAGATCGCGAACCCCGTCTCCCGTCACATCGTCGAAGACCAGTCCGGTGTCGTTGAATCGAGCGGATTCTCCAAGTCGATCTTCCGCGACGGGATGGGGACTCACCAAACAAGCGGTCGGGGCTTGGGAACCATGGAGCCCCGGTCCCCCTTTCCAGACATACACTGCTCCGGCATTGAGGACTCCGCCCACGTCGGCCAGCGCGGCGGCAGCCACGATGTCTAGAACTCCGTCCCCCGTGACGTCTTCGAGGAAGAGTCCTTGGTCACTCGCACCGAACGCGGTGTCGACCGCGCTCGTCAAGTGATCGTCCATCACCGCTCCCGGCACCGTCAACGTCGCCGTGGGAGTTCCTTGAGGAGTGGTCCTTCCCCGGAACACCAGAATGAACCCCGCCTCGCTGACGCCGTCCACGGTCCCGAACTGAGCTCCCGCAACGACATCCATGACTCCGTCGCCGGTCACATCTCCGACCAGGGTGTTGGAGCGCGAGTAGCCTCCCATGGCGTTCACGCGAACGATCATCCTCGACCGAATCGACGGGTCTCCCGCATCCCGAGCTTCAAACACCAAGTGATGGGGCCCGCCCCAAGGCGGATACCAGTGGAAGTCACGCCGAATGGGAGCGGACTCGTGAAACGCCGGCGCAAAGACCGAGTCCACCGGCGGGTTCAGCAACGTCAGTGTCAGGGGGTTGCCTTGAGGATTGGTCGCCGTCACCCGGAACGTCAGCTCTTCACGAGCCCAAACCAACACGTCCTCGCCAATGCTCGATTCGATCACCGGAGGGACGACCCCGAATTGGGTTCCGGGAATGTCCTTGTCCACCTGAGCGAAACTCGAGGGCCCCAAGAGCAACACTCCTGCAACCCTCGCGAGCTCCAAGCGGCACCACTTCCTGTTCCGAGTTCCTGTCATGGTTCTCACCATTCGTCCCCCCGAAGGAAGCCTGGGATGTCCAGCAACGACCGGGAGACGGAAGGCGCCCTCGGCGTCAGCCTGCTTGACCAGCGTTCGTGTCGCTCACCAAACCGTTTGTCCAACAAATCGCTGCAGTTTGGGAAACATTCGGGTTCGGCGGCCCGTCAGCCAGCGACTCCCCGGTCCCCTCCGTCGCCATCCACCATCCTTCCTCCGCACCGCCAGTACTCCTGGGACATTCGGCTCGAATGGGATCCTGCCAAAGAAGTGGCAGAGACGTCGCTGCCGGAGTGACCATGGGATTCCCGAGACCGTGCGGCCCTCGGGTCGGTGACCACGCAAGTCCAGGGTGCCGCGACTCAGGACAAGCACGCCGAGGTCACGGCCCGGCATCCGCCCACACCGAATGCTTTGCCCGAACCGTGAGGATGCTCAGTTCCGGTCGGCAGAACAGCCGGATCCTCGGGGCCTGCCCACGCTCCATGCCGATGCCTCGGCTGATGTAGAGCTGACGGCCGTCGAGTTCATGGAGCCCACCGGCAGCCACGTGTCGAGGCAAGGGCGACAAAGTGATCGGCGGTCCCACCCCCGGAATCACGACCTGTCCCCCATGAGTGTGACCGGCCACGATCAAGTCGACGCGCGTGTTCGCAGAGAACCAATCCACCGCGCGGGGTTGATGAACGAGTGCGATGCGCAGATCTTCAATGCCCGGGGTCTCCTCCAACTGCCGGACCACGCGTTGTGACGACAGCGACCGTCGATCGAGTCCTCCCAAGGTGACCGTCCACCCCTTGCATTCGAATCGGATGACCTCCTGGTGGACCAAGACGATCGTCGTCTCTTTCAGCAGCGCCTCCAGGAACGGTCGATGATCGCAATCTCCGTGAACCAGATACACTCCGGCAGGAGCCGTGAGCCGAGACAGAAGTCCCTGGTACTCCGACGCCTGGGAGATCAACGTCTCGCTCGATCCCTGAAACATGTCGCCGGGAATCAAGATCGCGTCCGGCTTCTCCCCCGCCAATCGATCCAGCACGCGATGTTCGTAGGACGTCACGCGGTCGGTCTGCAAGTCCGCGAGCACGGCGATTCGAAGTGGCGCATCACCACGCCGGTCGGGGGCCACCCGAACCTCGGTTCGCTCGACCACCAGCAACCGGGGCGCCACGTACCATGCGTAGCCACCCACAGGAACCGTGAGAAGCGACATCCAGGCCAGCCCGCGAACCAGCGGAGTCAGCGGTCGCCAAGGGCGAGGGAGCAACAAGCCGATGGCGCACAAAGGGACAACATAGACCAATGTATGAAACGCGAGATTGAGTTGACCAAAGTGACGAACGCCGAGAAACCACAAGATGACGGCCTTGGCGAGCCAGAGCATCCCAAACAGAGTCAACAAAACTCCCAAGCGCGAGACTGTCAGCGGCCGGCACCCGCTCGAGACGGATCGATCCCAACCTCCCCGTCCAATCAGCATTCCCAGGCCCAGCAGATCCAGCAGCGCTGATGCAACCAGGATCCACGAGAACGATCCGTCGTATCCCCAGAAAGTGAAGGGCACAGAGGTCTCCCATCGTTGGTCGTCGACGGCGGGAGTCACGGCGCCCACGACTCCAAATTGCCCCCGCTTGTGCGGCGCGAATCACGGGGAACCCCCTCCAACCCGGGACTCGTCCAAAGGTTCCTCGTTGTGCGCGGATTCCTCAGACGTGGTGCCCACTTTCAGGCAGGGCCCCCGCATCCGCGGAAACGCGAATCCCTTCCCGGGAGCCACCGAGAGATCGCCCCGCATACCGATGAAGTTCGGCAAGGGATAGGCCGACGAACACCATCAGTGCGACGCAACCGGTGTCTCGAATCCGTGCCGATCCGTAGAACACCAGCGTCGCCATGAGAATCGACACCAGGGGAATCCCGAGCGCGACGAGAGCGTTTCGGTTTCGGCGAGACGCCAGCCACACCCCTCCGATCACCAGCGGTGCCGCCAAGATCCAAGCAATGGCAAAGGTGAACCAAACCACCCGGTTCGGAGTCTCTGGGAACGGCGACAACAAGCGAAGGATCTTGAACAGCAACAGACCAGGCACTCGCGCGGGATGCTCACGCCAGAATGCAAGTCCATAGGCCCACGCCGCCGATTCCCGTTGCACCTCGTCCCCGTCGAGAAGGCGGGACGCATCCACCAGCGAATCGACGGGCATCCAACGACCGCGCCGAGCGGAGTCGCCGTCAATGACTTCGTTGTTCGCTCCCCAGAACGTGTAGCCACCGACCGTGGCAATGGTCGGTTTGCCGAGGGCCGACTGGTTGCGGAGAATCCAGGGACCAACCACGCAAGCCGCAATCAGCAACTGAACGGACGCAGAAATCCAGGCGCTTCGCCTTCGGCTCCGTGGCGCAAGCAAGAGAAAACAAAGGCCTGCGGGGAGTAGGAACAGCGCCTGCGGTCGGGTCAAGATCGCCATCCCCGAGCACACTCCCGCAAGGATTGACCAGCGCTTGGCTTGGGAAGGGCTCGACAACGCCCACGTGACGGCCAGGCAGTAGCCGAGGATCCACCAACCAAACAGCGGTTCACTGAAGAAGTGCATGCTGTAGTAGAAGTGTCCTGGATAGATCGTCAAGGCGACTCCGGCCCAGCGCCCCGCCAAATCTCCGAACGCCTTGGCGGCAAACATTCCGGACGCCACACAAGTGACCGCGGACAGCAGGTTGATCCAGAGCCGCCCCAGCGCCCAGTTTCGGCCAAAACAAAGATAGACCGGGACGAGAGCGAAGGAAGTTCCCGGGGGGCGACGCGCTGTGACAACCCCCTCAAACTGGTAGCCGCGGCCCTGGGCAAGTTCATAGGCGAGGGCCTCGTACTCCACTTGGTCCGGATTCGCGGAAGCATCGGGCGCCGCCCCCAGGCCCACAAAGGCATGGGTCACGACAATTCGAATCACGAATGCGACAACAAAGAGAACAATCCAGAATCGTCGATTCGTGGACACACCGACGCGATCCGACATTCCTCGGATCCTCCGGTCAATGGATCAATCGCCGGCCTGAATCCGGCGCAGCAATTCAGCGAATCTGGGATCGGCGATGAGCGGCGCCGCGACCCGGTCCGCCATCATCTCGTATCCCGCAGTCGTGAAGTGCACAGAATCCGCGAAGTATTCGTCCGTCCCGGGAATCTCCAGCTCTCCGCCCACCACCAGGGCTCCGGCCTGTCGCGCCGCCGTTCGAGCGGCTTGGTTGTAGGCCGCGTAGGCCTCGAAGAGATTCTCGCGGGTCAGGTACGGCATGTGCATGAAGCTATTGGTGAAGTTCTCTCGTTGAGATCCGATCGACTGCTCGATTCGCGGCTTGATCGAGTAAGTAACCAAAACGATCAGCTCCGCGACCTCCTGGGCATCGCGAATGAGGACGCCCATTCGCCGGCCAAAGTCACTCGCAAGTTCCGAAAGGTTGACGTCCAACTTCCCGACTTCCTCGTGACCAAGTTTCTGGCGAGTATGATGCCGGTAGTTCTTCTTGACCAATCGCCAGAGAAGGGAAACCCGCTCGAGAGAGTCGATCTCCCGATCTTCCTCGAGTCCTTGTTGGCGGGCCAGGGGCCGCGTGTCCTTCACCAGATCTGAAGTGGCGTGATAGATCACGATCACGTCCGGCATCACTTCGCGCAACCGATGGTGAAGACTGATCCGAGAGTCCTCGACGCACGCTCCAGGAAAGGCAGCATTCACGTGATCGAACTCGACCGCTTCGGCAAGAGGATCGAGCGCCAGCCGGTGCAGCAACCGCGACGGCCAGGTGTCCTCTGTCGTTGCCGCCGACACGGACAACGTCGTGGAGGCGCCCAGAAACGCGAACCGAATCACGCCCTTCGGTTTTGGGACTTCCACTTCCGGGCTTCGAAAGCCTCTCGAGTCGAAGGTCACTTCGCAGGTTCTGGCAATCAGAGTCGAGCTTCCGGGAATCCCCCGCAGGATGTCCACTTCTGGGTGTGGCTCAAAGACATCGTAGATGTCCAGCGTCGCCCCGTATTTCCAGCGCCCTCGGACTCGAACGAGCCCTTCGGCACTCAATGCGAGCAGCAGCAAGATGCCGGCACTGGCCCACAGCTTCTGACGATGATTCATCGACGGAGCGCCAGGACGTTGCAGGGCCGCTCTCTCGTGCCGAGTGGATCCGTCACGGGAGCCAACAAGAAGGACCGGTCACTAGGCATGGCCTTCACTCAACGATTGAACGGAACCTCGCTGATCCAACGAAACCCGCGAGTCGTGAGCCGAAATCCATCCTCGGTCTCCGGCTCGGTCCCCCCATCCTTCGCCAATGCGCGCAACTGCGGGAGCTCTTGTCTCACGTGTTCGTACAGGGGAATGCCAGCCAGAAACACAATCAGTGCGAGCTTTCCGAGAAACTGAAGGACTCGCAAAGACTTCCAGGGGTACGGCGGTCCAAGCTCCACGGGTGCCGCGGGCCGATTCCACAACAACAGATTCGACAGACGCCTCAGCTCCGGCAAGAGGAGGTACCCCGCCATGGCCACGATGTGAAGCGAGTACTGCTTGACGGGAACGTCGTAGCAGAGATTCATCATTGCGACATTGACCATCACCGCGAAGACGACGAAGGCACCGGCAGTCGTCGTCCGCCGAAACAACAACAGAACTCCCCCCAACAGCTCGCAAGCTCCCGCGAAACGCGTGTAGGCTTGGGAAGTGCCCATGAATGTCCACAGCAACCCCATCGGAGAGGAATCACCGTAGGTCTGCTCGAGGCGGGCGCCTCCCGGCGGGGAGAACTGATTGCCGGTCACCCCCAGCTTGGCCAATCCGTACCCAATCATGATGCTGGCGACCACGTAGCGAAGGTAGGAGCGCAGCCAGTCCTTGGTGATCCGATAGTCTGTCGCCCGACGGTCGACCAGGGACCAAACCCCCGCCACGATCGCCGCCCCGGCGAAACAGAGCAGCAGCTTGATGTACGCGTAGGTGGTGTCTCCACTGCCATTGGGGCCGACCATCTCCCCTTCGATCTCAAACACCTTGGCCCCCGTCCATCGAACGAGAGAATCCGCTCCTTCCTGATAGGCAGCGACGGCAGGCTGAGCAAACTCGGGAGTGATCGAGGGAAGCGGCTGGGGCAAGTTGTATAGCAGCCAGTACAACATCGAAAACCGGAACGCGAATTTCGTCATCGCACCGAGTTTCGGCTTTTCTGTTTCGCGACCATCGACCTTGGATTCCGACGTTGGCGAGCCCCCTCTCTGCGACAGCGCGAACAACAAGCACGCAACCAGGGCGAGTAGCAGCCAAGGGGAGAAGAACGGCTGGACTGGGGCTTCCTCAGCCACCGCCATCGCGTCCATCATTGCCGGGGTCATCCACGAGGTCGAGGCGACTTCCTCGCCCACCACTTCCAGAGACGCATCATCGACCCAAGCCTTCCCGGGACCAATGACGAACATGCCAACGTTGAGCCTGGTCGCGTTGTCCGACACATCGAGGACGATGTCGAAGTACTCCCAGTCCTCGGCCTGAATCGGCCGGTCCTGCATGTTGTCGAAGGCTCCCATCCCTTCGGTCCGGTCCACACGAAACCAAAGTTGCACGCGGGTGGCTGCCGTCAGCTCCGCCGTCCGCACCGCCGCACGAAAACGAACCCGCTGCCCTTGCATCGGCGTCGCGTCCAAGCTCTGCATCAAATTGGTGAACTCGTTGGACCCCTCGGAACAGTCCAAGAATGCCGACGTTTCCCCCTCCATCGGATCGGTGGGATCAAGCAACGCGGCTTGTTCGCCAGCGGGTCTGGCAACGAAACGCCATTCGGAGGGGACACCCGATTCCTCGGCGGCCTCGAACGAGGGATTGCCGAGTTCGACGACCGCTGGTTCCTGTGCCGAGGCCGGAGCCGACGCGAGCGCCCCTCCGAGGACTGCCAAGACCGCGTGGCGGATCTGAAATCCCATGGTCCGATCTCCCTTCTTCGAGCGACGACTGATCAACCGGCAGGGACCCCTCTCCGTTCATTAGAACTCCCGACAATCTTCCGAACAAGGAGAGGTCGTTGCGGCGGCAATCGCTCGCTTCCCGGCATTGTCACCCTTTGCAAACCGGCCCGAGGACGGTAGGACCAACCACTCGAGCGTCTTGCGCCGGCCGGGTCGATGCCGGAAGCTCGTTCCGAAAGTTTCGTGTTGCCGTGCGTTTCCACCAAGCCATGTCGACGGAGATAGACACATGAGGTCACGACTTTCCATCGGTCTCTGGGTTCTGATCGCAAGTACCACCGGGACCGCGGCTCGAGCAATCGACGTGACCGCGGGCACCAGTGGATCAACCTCGACGACCTCCGTCTCGAATCAGACCCGCGGGGTCGACGTGACCGTTCTCGGAACGTCTTCACTTTCCGTCGAGTCCCTCACACTGCCGGGAATCGTGTTGGGGCCGGCAACGATCGGCGTCATCGGAGCACGGATCTATGACAGCGCAACGTCGGCCCTCATTGCATCGGGCACCGAAACCATTCTCGCCGGCTCGACAGTGACCGTACCGCTTGCGGCAACCCTGTCCCCCGGTCAGTCCTACCGCATTGCGTTCCACCTCGACCCGGACGGAGAGGGAATCGTCATTCTCTTGGGCTTGTTCGACCCAGACCCATCGGGCGCGGGTGGATTTCCCTACACCGAGTCGTCGGGCCAACTCCAGATCAACGGGGGATTCTCCAGCGGCTCAGACTCGTTCCCTTCCACTTCCCAGAACTCGCTGCCGGCAATCCAGGTGCAGCTTGCATCCAATCCCACCGCGGTTCCGACCGTCTCGGAAACGGGACTTTTGGTGCTCGTTCTTACCCTTGCTGCCATGGGAGCTTGGCAACTTCGCGTCTCGGCGTAACCACGGAACCACGGAACCACGGAACCACGGAACCACGGAACCACGGGGAATCCTGACGATCCCAGGCGTCCCTCACCAGCTTGAACGGCTGCCAACCACGCCGTTCTACCGGGTTCCTTTGCTGCGGCTTCTCGGAGCCGTCACCACGCCGGGGAAGCTCCGGAGGCATCCCCCCCGAATGAACCCCGAACAAGGGGTCTCCGTGCGCACAGCGTGCTCCCGCCCGCGATTGATCTTTGGGTGACGTTTCGCGGGTTACTTGCCTGATTCACCGTTCTATCCAAAGGGAAGCACTTCCCTCGGGTGAAGCATTGCTGGACAATGGGTCGGTCGGTCCCACCAATCTCCGCCCTGCGCCAGGTTCTTGTCTTGGCAGACCGTAGGGGCAGAAGACAATGGTTCTGAATCGGTCCCGATGAGGAACACATTCAATGGACGTGATTGCTCGACTCGGCCTGTTTTTGGGATTCTTGATGGTCCTCATCGGCTCCGGCTGCAGCCGGAGCGGCGGCAGTGGTGGCGGCATGCCCCTTGCGGAATCCGAGTTCCTCATTGCCGACGTTTCCTATGGCCGGCAGGTCGAACAGCCGGACGGAACCAGGACCGTCATCAGTCCACTGACCACGGTCGAAACCGATCCAGTGACGGGCCAGGCAAACCCAGAGACGGTTCTTCCCCTAGCCTCCGAGGTCGACGTCGAAGAGACCATCTCCTTGGAGCTCGAACGCAATTTCGTGCCTCCCCTCGTCCCTCGCAACGCAACCCTCGTCGTTCGGCTCAGCCGAGAAGTGGACGAGAGCTCGGTGGTTGGTGACGTGGTTGACAGCGAAGGGAACATCGTGACGGATGGAAGCGTGCAAGTACGCACGCGGACCGGCAAAGCGGTGGCGGCGGATGTCTCCGTCCATCAAGGCATCGAAATCTGGATTGACCCGGTGACCGAGACCTCCCCCGGCTTTCCCGCCAGCCCACTCACGTTTTCCGCCAACGGCACGCCGATGGCGGATGCCGAGGGCTCGATGACTCTGTTCCTCGACCCGAGCAAGATTCTTGCGTTGGACGGCACTCCCCTCGGTGCGCGCGAGGATCAACTCGGCACCGATGCCGCGTTCCCGATCGCCTTCAACCCCGGCAATCGCGAACTCGACTTCGCAGCGCAACTCGGCATGGTCTCCTCGACCCGCGGCTCCAATGGTTTCCTCCCGGACGTCACCCCTCCGGGAATCCTCCGGGACCTGGTGGTCACGGGACGCTTGGAGGCGGCCCTCGGTGACACCAGCGACGCGGTTTCGGTGACCATCGCAGGAGCGTCGTTCGCCACCATGGCCCGCAACGGCGCGGGCGAATGGTCTGGCGCCACATTCGTCGCCCGTCCCGGACAGGTCGACGCCGAGTCGGTTCGCATCGAACGAAACACGTCCGACACGCTGTGGTTCGAGACTTCTCTCGAAGCGCCTCTCCAAGAAGGCGAACGCTACCGATTCCGCCGAGCAGAGCTGTTCGAGCCGGACCCCGCCTCTCCGATCTTTCCGAACCGATTCGACCCTCACAACCCCGAGAACGACAACAACACCGACTTCTCGAACTTCGTGACCGCCTACAACATCGACGATGACGGCAATCGGACCGGGCCTCCCCTGCCGCTGGAGAGCGACGAGATCACCAAGTTTTCCGAACTCGCGGTGAAATTCACCGAACCCATGGACCGGAACTCACTGGGACAGTGGGAAAACTTCATGGTCACGGCGGACCCGGATGACGGAACCGAGTGGGTCACCCGACTCGTGTTGAGCGACAACCAACGCGAAGTTCGCATTCAACCCGTGTTGGTCGACCAGATCCGCGACCGCTTCGAAGTGGTTGGCTGGGCACCCGCCCTGGAGTTCCCGCTTCAGTTGATCTTGCAGACGATTCCTGACATCGACTTCCTCCTGGATCAGCTCTCGGGATCCGACGTTCAGGACTTCCTCGACCTCGGCTTCCGGTCGATCACCGACCTGGGAGGAACCCCCCTCGGTTTCCCGGTCAGCGCGTTCGACCCGGAGAGTCCTCGCGTCCAGTACAAAGCCGGTTTCGTTCCTCGGCTCATGCTTCCCCGTGACGTGGGTGACCTCGGTCCCCCTCGGACCGCGCGCAACTGGAAGATGTTGGTCCATCGTTTCCGCGGGAGCCCACGAGTCGGAGTGGATCCGGACACGAGAGAACCAGGCATCGTGTTCCGGGACAAGCGCAATGTGTACTCACCGGCGGCCGAAGTCCACACGCAGCAAAACGGAAGACTTGCCGGGCCCCCGGTGGTCTATGCCACCCGAATCTTGGACCAGTTCTTTCCTCCCCCAGGCGGCCAGTTCGGCGCGTTCCCCCAGGGCGCCACCACGCCGTTGGTGGCGGGAGATTCGGACCAGCCTCTGCCCCCGGAGACCCTCCCCTGGGTGCGCAGTCACTACGGAGCAAGGTTTCAACAGGTCTACCGGGATGTGGATGCCTCGCTCGGCAACAGCTTGCAGGGGACTCTGTTGGATCTGTACCGGCTTTCCTTCGCTCCCATCGGCCGCAATGTGACGAGCGATGTCTACGAGGACATCTCGATTCACGTCGCCCATTCACCGATCCGCCCCATCACCGAACACAACGGCGCGTCAGCCGTGGAACCGAACTTTGGATTGCACGAGGCGTTTGATTGGGAATCGTACGTGGCAGACGCCCTGTCGCAAGCGGACGACAGCTATTCCCCAGCCTGCAGGCAGAGGAGTGCAGTGCTGGCTCCGAATGTCTATGAAGGCTCATTGATCACGTGCGTCTTCCCGGGAACTCGCTGGGAGATTCAACCAAAGAATCTGTACACCCCACCGGGAACCGACTACGTCTACCACCCCTTCCCGGAGTTTGACCGTCCGTTCCATTTCAACAATGGTGCCTACCCCCGAGAACACAAGAAGATGCGGGCGGACTTCAACGACATGATTCGCGATCTGGGAGGCCCTTCCTCCTATTGGAGAGAGAAGCGCGGCGCGACAGATGGCGACTCTCTTCTCGTGGAATACCGGATCCGTCCGCAAGTGACCGGTATCTCCCGGAACAACGGCTTCACGTTCAGCCCCGCGATTCTTCTCACGGCCAAGCCCAACTTTCGCGTGTGGAGCATCGGTACGAACAATTCCGACGTGGCCTTCTCACCGGACATCCTGGGTCCTGAACTGCATCCCGATCGAACCGAGGAGGACATCCGAGCTCGTTGTTCCAACGGCTATGCCGCGGATTACACCTCGAATCCTCCCCGGGGAGGCCCGGATGACTATCGAAGAATCGACTATCGCCGTGCCAACGGGGACAACTCCCGGTACTTCACCGCATTCGACTATGTCAAAGCGACCACGGTCATCACCTCTCCCTACGTACGCACCGCGGACGATCCCATCTACGCGTCGGTGTACTTCGAACCACACCCGGAAGAACAACCTCCTGGGACTCGTGTCGAATTCGAGTTTCGGGGCGCCGAGGACCGACAAGGTTCGGGAGATTCGAACTTCTCTGGAGCTCCGTCCGATCACAGCGGGCGAACCCATCTTTCTTTTCGCGTGACCCTGCGAAGCGACCGAGAAACGAGGCTCGCACCCACCCTGGAAACGGTTGCCATTCCGTATCTCGACGAATAGGGACCCGTCGTCACCAACCAGCAATCGCGTTCGCCAACCATTCGGGAAGGGCCCGGATCCGATCGGCACGAAGCAAAAGCTCGCCTGCTCCCGAGGTGCTGACAAGGTGCAGAAGACCCGAACAGCAAGCGAACTTGACCAGTCTTTCGGACCGAGCAGCCGCAGCGCAGTTGCCGACCGAGGAATCTCGGACTAGGGGAAATCGAGAGGGTTCTCGTGGACAAATCCACGGCCGAATTGCAGGCTTCATGCTTCGCTTCCATGACTGTCAACCGGGTCAGCGTGTCTGAAGCCAATCGCCCCTAAGGGAGAGGTCTGTCATGAGTCCATGGACTGGATCAGTGTTGTTCTCGCTTCTTACCACAATGCCGCTCAGTGACACGCCACCTCGCGAACTTCCCCCAACGACGACGGTCGCCCCGCGCTTCTCGAGTCCCCCTCGCCTTCTTCCTCCGAATCCGATCGCCCCTTTGGCGACCAAGGCCGTGGTGAGAACCGATGTTCCCACCATCGCCCGCGTTCTGGTGGCCATCAAGGATCGAAACTGGACCGTGACCTCGGGAGAGTTTCGCCGGCAACACTTGATTCCCCTCGTGGGGTTTCGGGCTGGTGAATGCCATTTCATTCGAGTGATGATCGAGTCCGCTTCGGGAATGGTGACCACCAGTCCGGAAACACTCGAGTTCGACGCCGCACCGCTCCCGGCTCATTTCCCATCGATCGACACCACCGTGATGGATCCGACCCGACAGGAGCCGGGACTCACCATGTTCTGCGCCCAACCTGGCCTGGCTCAGAACCTCGACAATGTGGTGATCATGGTCGACACCACCGGGTCCGTCATCTGGTTCTATGACAATCCGGAGTTCCGTCCGTTTCACGTCACCAAAGCTCGTGGCGGCCGGCTGTTGCTGAACGATGGATTGCTCGCTCAAGAAATCGACTTTTGGGGGACGGTCCATGGCGCCTGGTTTGCCAACCGTCGCTTTCCGGATCTGCGACCACCGGGAGCGATCCCCGTCGACACCGACACCTTTCATCACGAGTTCTTCCAGCTCGCCGAAGGCTCAGACGCCGACTTCCTCGCACTCAGCACCGAGGCTCGGAACATGGTGGACTACCCAACGGACGTGATCGACATCACTCAAACCGTGGAGATGGCCCAAGTCGTCGGCGATGTCATCGTGGAGTTTCGACGCGACGGCACCATCGTCCGCGAGCACTGCTTGCTGGATGTCCTGGACCCATACCGATTGGTGTACGACTCCCTCGCCGGGTTCTACAACGGGATCTACGGTCCCTCGTTCGACTGGTCCCACGGCAACGCGGTGACTCTCGATCCCTTTGACGGAAACTACGTGCTCTCCCTGCGCCACCAGGATGCACTCGTCAAACTGGACCGACAGAGTGGGGGTCTCCTGTGGATTCTGGGAGATCCTCGCCGCTGGGTTGCTCCGTGGAGCGACTCCCTCCTCCGTCCTCTCATGAATCAAGCGGATCCCTTGCGGTGGCCGTTCCACCAACACGCCCCCGCCTTCGTCGGTCCGGGTCGAATCGTCTTGTTCGACAATGGCAATCACCGAGCCATTCCTCCGGAAACCCCGATGGCTCCGGAAGACTCTTTCTCGCGGGTGGTCGAGTACACCATTGACGAGGAATCCCAGACGGTGCGCCAGTCCTGGGACTTCGGAGATGGGTCATGGTTCTCTCAAGCACTTGGAAACACCGATCCCCTCCCGATCACGGGGAACCTCCTGGTGACCGACGGAGCCCGCTTCCGCCCCGACGGAACGGCCTTCGCTCGGATCTTTGAGGTGACCCACGACGAATCGCCGGAAATCGTCTTCGAGTTTCTCGTCACTGACCAGGATCCCGAGGCGAGCTGGACGGTGTACCGGGCGCAAAGGTTCTGAAACACTCTCAGGAAATCTCTCCCGCGATCGATTCCCAGCTCGGTCATGACCGCTCGGAACAACGTCTCGAGCTGACCGTCTGCCACCTCCCATCGCCGGCCGGCCGTCCGCAGGCACCACCCACCACATCCTGACGACTTGTGACGAAATCCTTCGTGAAACCTGACGAAGAGTTTCGTAAATCGGCGCCATGAAAAGACGGATGTCGACATGGGTGTGCTGGAGCGCCACGGTCGTCGCGGGGTCGGGAGCAGACTGGCCTTGTTGGAGAGGCCCTCTCGCCAACGGGACCTCCCCCGAAACCGACTGGTTCGTTCACGGCCAACCCGATCCCCGCTGGCACCAACAAGTCGGACTCGGTTACTCGAGCGTCACGGTCAGTGATGGCCGCCTCTACACCGCCGGCCATGACGGATCGGCCTCGGTCGACGCCATTCAATGCCTCGACGCCGCGACGGGACAACGAAGATGGCAGCATCGCTTTCCCGCACAACGTTGGAACCTGCAACACGAAGGCGGCACCAACTCGACCCCGGTCGTGAACGGTAGCCGTGTTTTCTCTCTGAATCGGGAAGGGAAGGTTCACTGCCTGGATGCAGACAGCGGCGAACTCCGGTGGAGTCGCAATCTTTGCGAGGAGATCGGCATCCAGACTCCGAAATGGGGTTTCGCCGCGTCGCCGCTGGTGATCGGCGAACGGGTGTTCTTGAATCTGGATCGACTGCTCGCCCTGGACGCGAACTCTGGCGACCTTCTCTGGGAAACCCCAGTCTTTGGTGACACCTATTCCACTCCGACCGAGTTTCGCTGGAAGGACTCTCTTTGTCTGGCGGCAGTGGTGTCCCAACAGTTGATTCTGGTCCGGCAGGACGATGGCCAGCTTTTGCACTCGTTTCCATGGACCAACGCCATGAACGCTCATGCGGCGACGCCAGTGGTGTGTGGCGAACGCTTGTTTCTTTCGACCGGATACAACGGAGGCGGAGCACTGGTCGAGTTCACTGAGCAGGGCGCTCACGCCGTCTGGGCCAACAAGCGAATGCGCAACAAACTCGCGACCTCCGTCCTGTGGGACCAGCACCTCTTCGGATTCGATGAGTCGGTGCTCAAGTGCCTTGACCTGAACGGCAACGAACAATGGCGCAAACGAGGCCTGGGAAGAGGCGCCCTCATCGCGGCAAATGGCACGCTGATCCTCTTGTCTGCACGCGGAGAGCTGATCTTCGTGGTTGCATCGCCCGAGAGTTACCAAGAGCTTGGCCGACGCCAGGTCCTCGGAGAAGGGGTCCACTGGACGGCACCCGTCCTCTCCGACGGTTTCCTCTATTGCCGTGACAACAAGGGCAACCTGGTTTGCCTGGATCACCGCCGTCCCGGTCCCCGAGAAGCGTGGGGGGAAACCAACGACCTTCCGCCCGACCTTGTGTCTTGGGCATTGGAACGAAGCCTGGATGAGATCCCCGCGGATGAGATTCGAAGGCTCTGGGTGGAAGGAACCACCCCGCCGAGCGCGGAAGCGTTCCTCGGAATCGCACGAGGTCAAGGCTTGCCAACAGCTGCCGCTTTGTTCCGAGCCGTCCGCGGACACGACCCCGACTACTGCCCCTTCGCCTTCAAGGCGTGGCGCGACCTCGGCTGGTACGAGATCTCCCAAGGGCGACCGCGCCAATCCTGGTTCGTGAACAAACTCTTGGTGGAAGCCTATCCAGAAAATGCGGAGGCCTATCGGCGCTTGGCCGACACTCATGTTGCTCTCCACGAGACGGCGGTCGCCGTGAAGCTTCTGCAGCGCTCCCTCGAGCTGGATCCCCAAAGCGCTTATGTGAAGGGGCTCCTCGACGAGCTTCGCTCCACCGATGACGAGGACTCGTGACAGAGCTCGGGTCGACCAGAGCCCCCCCACAGTCGATTTGGTACAGTACTTACTGAGAGATGTCGTCCCGAGGACAAGCAGTCCTACGCACAGTCGGTCCGAGAGTCCAGCCGTTGAGGAGTCTCCAAAACAGGGACATTGCCGATGAACACGTCATTCTGCATCGTCGCCCTTCGCCTTTTCCTTCCTTGGGGAACCCAAGAACCGGTTTCGACGATGGAATCGGCCCTGCCGCTGGCCCGGGCCGACAGTGAAAACGATCCGTCGGCGGCCCCGGCCTTGCTTCCGTACTCATTCATCACCGCGAATGATCCCAACGCCAATGTGTTCTTTGGAGAGTCCGTCGCCTTGTCTGGAGACACTCTCATTTTGGGAACCCCTCACATCAACCGAACTCACGTGGGAGTTCGGCCTGGCTCTGCCTATGTCCTGATCCGGGACGGGGACCGGTGGACTCAACAAGCCAAACTGACCGCGGCAGGTTCGGACCAACACTCGAACCATTTCGGAAGCGCCGTCGATGTTTCCGGAAACTTGGTGGTCGTTGGTGCCCCGTCCGATGAACGCCCGAGAGACATCGGCACGTCGAAGGCGATCGTGTTCGTGCGGCACGGTTCGACCTGGACCCGAGAAGCGAAGCTGTGGGCGGACGATCGAGCTTTCGGCGATCGGTTCGGCGAAGCACTTTCCTTGTCGGGTGACACCGTCTTGATCGGCGCGCCTCACGCCGATGCCACCGGAGAGAACTCCGGGGCGGCGTATGTCTTCGTGCGACGCAAGGGCGAGTGGAATCAGCAGGCCAAACTGCTTCCCGAAGGAGCTCCCGACCTGCGCTACTTCGGTCGCAGGGTTTCCCTGTCCGGCAACACGGCCATCGTCGGGGCCGAGAGCGCCGATGGCAACGAACCGCGATCCGGCGCCGCCTTCGTGTTCGTTCGGGAAGGAGATGGGTGGAGACAACAAGCCAAACTTCAAGCCAGCGACGGGAGGACCCACGATCACTTTGGTACGTCCGTGGACTTGTGCGGGGAGACCGCCGTCGTCGGAGCCTCTTTCACTCACTCGCCGCTTCCCCAATCGGGCTCGGCATACGTGTTCGTTCGAGAGGGAGAGTCGTGGATCGAACAGGCAAAGCTGATTCCCGGCGACCCTCGCAAGGAAAACCAGTTCGGCCGTACGGTTGCGATTTCGGGAGACACCGTCGTCGCGACCATGAGCTTCAGCGACTCCCAACCGGGAGGCCGGCTCGGCGCCACCTACGTGTTTCGGCGAGAGGGGACGAACTGGTCAAGAGTCGCCAAACTCAGTGAAGGAGTGGCCGCACTGGGCGATCGGTTCGCCGGAAACGCGGATGTTTGCGGTGAGACCGTCGTGGTCTCGGCGAGCGAGTTCGGGGCGGTGGAAACCGGCTTCGCCCAGCAAGGAGCCGCCTACGCATTCCGAGTGGCCACGGGCCCCTGGACCGATCTTGGCAGTGGACTCCCCGGAAAACACGGCACCCCCCTCCTGCGCGGGACCGGACCGCTGATTGGAGGAGACCCGCTGTCGCTGGTCCTCGAACAAGGTCGGCCTTCGGCACAACCACTCCTTTTCTTCGGGGGTGGACGGACGGACCTGGTCAGTCGCGGCGGAATCCTCGTTCCGCGACCGGATTCCGTTTTCTTGCTGCCGCCAATCGATTCGAGTGGGAGCCTGCGGGTCGCCACTCACTGGCCCGAAGAGTTCCCTCGGGGAACCACTTTGTACCTCCAAGCATGGATTCCCGACCCGTCCGGCCCCGCGGGTTGGACGGCCACCAATGCGCTTTCGGCCATCGACGTTGGCCCTCTCGAAGAACAACCGCGAGCCAAACCAAGTCCCACCATCGAGTTGATCAGTTGCAACTCCCAAGGAGAACAAGCCGGGTTCGACTGTCATCGACCGGACCTTTCGGAAAGCGGTCGCTTCGTTGTGTTCTCGTCCGCCGACCGCACTCTGGTGGACGCTGACAACAACGAGTCGTCAGACGTGTTCCTTCGAGATCGGTTCCTTGGTCTGACCGAGCGAATCAGTGTCAATGCCCAAGGCGTCGAGGGAGACAGCTGGTCGGAGTCGGCCATGATTTCCCGAGATGGACGCATCATCTGCTTCCGAAGTGGCTCCCAGAACCTGCTGCCGGTGGCGTCGGATCACAACATCTTCGTCTACGACCGCCGCCTCGACCGCATGGAACTGATCCCTCCCCGGAACGTGCTAACTCCGTTCGCAGCCACGGCCGATGCGCCCGTGCTTTCTCCCAGCGGACGTTCCGTGTTGTTCTTCAGTCTCGCCGACGCCGGCCTGCCCGGGGATCGCGGCCGAGGGCTGTACTACTACCGTCGCGGCTCGAACCGCGTCATCCGGGTCGACACGACGTCCGACGGACAACCGCCGAACGACTACGCACAGCGACCGAGCATCACCTTGGACGAACGCTACATCGCATTCGAGAGTACTGCCACCAACCTTTGTCCCGACATCGACAACGGCCGACCCCACATCTTCGTGAAGGATCTGATCACCGGTGAGGTCGAGTGCATCAGCGTGGGCCTGGATGGAGAGCCGGCGAACGGCTCCTCGTTCGATCCTTCGATGTCCGACGACGGGCGGTTCGTGGCGTTTCAGAGCGATGCCAGCAACCTGGTCACGGCCGTCGACCTCAACAACACCGTTCCCCTCACCAACAACCAACACGACATCTTCGTTCGGGACCGAGTTCTGGGAATCACTCGTCGGATCAGTGAAAACGCCTTCGGAGAATCGGGCAACAAGGGGAGTGGACAGCCCGGAATCAGCGCGGATGGACGCTGGGTCTCCTTCCACAGCGACTCCACCAACCTCACCGAAACAAATCCAGCTCACTGGGAGTTGTTCCAGTACGACCTGGAAACCGGAACCCTCCGCACGCTCACCCGCGGATGGGTCGGCGGGCCGATCAACGATCATTCCTCGGATTCCGCGGTAGCCCCAGACGGTCAATCCATCTGCTTTGAAAGCTCGGCCCGCAACCTATTCCAAGGAGACATCAATCACCGCACCGACATCGTCTTGTGGGGCCCCGAGCTTTCCCTTCATCATCGGCCAACGGAACCCCAGGTTGGTGATCGGGTGAGCTTCGCCGCCTGGGGCCTGCCTGCCGGGAGCCCGGGACTTCTCATCGCCGAAGCGAAGGATGGGCAGCCTTGGAACGCGGTGGTCGCCCGAGGGGAGTTCAATCGCCGCGGGCGCTGGACCCCTTCGTTCGAGATTCCGGAAGCATTGCGAGGTTCCACCTTGGAGTTCCGTTGCGTTGGAGTCGGCAGATCCGGCCGCGCCACTGGATCGCGATTGGCCAGGATCAAGGTGGAGCGAGAGTGATCGCGGCGTCCGCCCCGGGCCCTCGATGAACCGTCAGTGACACTTGCGGCGTCGACTGTCCTAGGGAAACCAAACCGTGGTGAGAGTCGTTTCGGAAGGCGTCACGACTCGACTGTCGACGAGTTCCCCGGCGCGAAACAGAAGCACCCGATCGGTGCGCAACGGCACAGAGACGGTCTCGGATCGACCGCCCACGACTTCGATGGAGTCGGATCGGGTCCAGTGAGCGCCTTGGAGCCGATACGCAAAGAGCGGCTCCCCCTGGTGATCTCGAAGCTGGAACTCCCTGGACTCGGCGGCCTGGCGGCAGCGCACCTGGAGCCGAGCGGAGCGGCTCACGAGAACCTCGACGCGACCGACCCTCCATTCTCCGTCGGATTCGAGCGTCCGGTGCTCCGGAAGAATGTCCGGTCCGGAGAACAAGAGAAAGCCTCCGGAGGACGGCACCTGTTCGAACCAGAACTGCCCATCGTCGCCGGTGATCATGGACTGTCGAATCGCGTGGTCGGTTCCCCATGGATCGGCAGCAAACCGGGGGACCTTCCACTCGACAGTCACTCGCGGGACGGCAGCTCCGAAGTGATCGCCCACGAACCCAGTCAACAGGTGGCGCTCCCTCACCCTGCGAAGAACGAACGACCGGGGCCCTTGCTCCCCATCCGCTTCTCGGACGCAACGCATCCCTGAGCGCGGGTCGAGCAAGTCGAGTTGATACTCGCGGCTTCGAAGACCTGTGATCTGAAATTCCCCCTGCTCGTTGCTCACCGCCCAAGGCGGGACGGAGGCGTCACCGAGGAAGAGAGACTCCAGCCAGCTGGGTCGGACCAAACTCGAATCCGCGCCGCCGCGCAACCACACGTCAGGGTTTCCAAGGAGTGGAGTCGGATCCACCACGGAGAGATGAATCCCCGACAGGGGCGCTCCCGTCTCATCGGTCACGACCCCTTGCAGCCGACCGTCGGGACGTGCCAGAACAATTCGCACGGGAGGTGCCGACTCCACTTCCTGAAGGTGACTCGCAGCGAACTCTCGAACCGCGATTCCGACTCCTTGCTTGACGGCGAAGAGTGGCAATGACGAGTCCGACAACCCGTTCGTGGGGAACTGAAAAGATCCGTTCGGTTGGGATCGACATTGGACGCCACCCCAGGAAACCCAAGCATCCGCGATGGCAGCGCCCGTGGAGTCCATCACGAACCCAGACAAACCCACCGATTCGCCCGCGTCGGGGACGAGCACGACCCGTTCCCAGTCACGGCCTTTCAACGGTTGGCGCTCGGCGCGGTAACCCGGCTTGCGAAACACCACTCGGGCGCCCGACAGATCTGGCAGGAGATGTTGAAACTCGCCACGATCGTTGGACTTCACCTCGAACTCCACCCGTGCCCAGCGCCCTGCGTCCTCTGGCAACGCCGCTTCGAACCTGTCAGGAGGCTCCCAAGTCACCAGAACCCCGGAAAGTGGATTTCCCGCAGAATCTTCGATCCTCCCTGCAACAGTGCGTCGAGGAGCAGCCACCACCGTCATCTGACTTTGAACATCGAGAGCTTCGGTGTCTCCCGCCAGGACGGTGATCCAGCCAGGGTCCACGACCTCCACCGTGCCACCCGGCCAGAACCACTCGAATTCGAAGGTGCCGTCCGCATCGGAAACCGCGATGCGATCCTTCGAGTCGGTCGAGTTCGAACTTGGTCGAAAGCGAACCGCGGTGAACGGCAGGGGACTTCCGAACGAGTCCCGGAGAGATCCTCGCAAGACGACTCCGGGTTGGTTGGAAGCCACCGGAGCAACCGAAGGTGGCGTGGAACTCGACCCGATCCCCTGGCGCTCGGACTCGAGCCTCGTGGTGACCGGGACGGCACTGCGCGCATCCGAGACAACGGCTCCCTGAATCGCGACAGGGGCTCGTTCGATCATGGCGATCGGGCCCACAGCCACAATTCCGCTCGCCACCACCAAGGCAGCAATCCCTGCGGGGATCCAAAGACTCTTGGTCGTCACTGCAGACGGCGCTCGGATCAACAAAGCCAAGCTCGCGACCCATTGGCCTCGGCGTCCCCCGAATTTCCGATCGAGCTTGCCCCGCAGTTGATCTTGAGCTCGGGTGATCCTCGTTTTCACCGTCGAGACCGGAACACCGAGAGTGCTCGCGATGGCGGCGGGGAGTTGGTTCTCGAAGAAGCGAAGAACGATGACCTCGCGATAGCGAGGAGCGAGTTCCATGACCGCTTCAACCACCGCGCGCTGGGTCGATGCGATTTCCACTTCCTCCGCGGTCGACGGCACCTCCTCGTGGCGGGCAGCCGACCGCTCTCGATGAGAACGTCGCTCGTCTCGGCGAAGTCGCAGCCAGACCAGGTTTCGAACCACCCCCGACAGGAAGCGAGGCAGGGACCGAGGGGCCTCCTTGGCTTCGAGCACCGCCAACATCGCTTCTTGAGCCAGATCATCCGCCCCGTGGGCATCCGGCACGAGGCGACGAGCCAACCGCTGGACCCAGTCGAGCTGGTTCAACAATGCTTGAACGTCGCGAGCTTCCTTCACTCCGGTTTCATGCCTCTCCCAAGGCAACCTGGTATGGCTCGAGGAACTCGTTCCGGTTGCCCACTTCCTAGCGTCGTTCTGAACCCCCTTCGGGAATCCCCACCTGGCGCTTGGAATCTCCTCACGACAGTTCGCCTCCGGAAGATCGGGATCGATGGAGATTCGCAAAATACGTGGTTGCCGGGGGAATCTCGGAGGACTCAAAATCCACAAAGATAATTTTCCGCCGAACCGCCCCTCGGAGTCGAGAGTTCCACCAGGAGAGAATTGGCGTGGGGCGTGTGAATCGCCCAACCTCCTGCCAGGAACTGCGAGGGTTTCATGATTTCGACGATCGCCCTGCCCTTGGTGCTTGCGGCCACTGTCCTTCGGTCCTCCGACGACGAAAACAGCTCGACCACGGAGTGGGTTCACGGGCCCCTCGATCAAGCCTTGGCAAAGGCCCAAGCCAAGGACCAATGGGTTCTGATCTACTTCTGGATGGAGGACAGCGAGTTTTGCCAGCGGCTCTACGGCGACACTCTTCTGCAAGAGAAAGCCGTGGCGGAAATGCAGAACTTCGTTTGTCTCAACGCGCCGATCACCGAGCCAGAGGGAAACCAGCTTCTCAAGCAGTTTGGAGTCTCCACCATTCCTTCCCTGCTATTCCTCTCTGCGAATGGACAGGTACAGGACGCGGTTCCCGGCTATGTGGACCTGGCTGAGTTCCTGGATCAAACCCGAAGAATCCTGAGCGACACCGGGACCGTCGGCTCGTATCGCCGCGCCGTGGAGCAGGCTCCCGAGGATCTCAACCGACGTTTGGACCTGGCAAGCAAGCTGGATTTCGTCGGCGCCAACGCAGAGGGAGATTCCCTTCGCCAGTCGATTCGCGAGATCGATCCGCGGGGAGACACCGAAGCAGGCGCGCGCCTTCTCCTCGGAGACGCTCTCACCGCAGTTCGCGAAGCCGCGCCCGATCCCTCCGATCCCTCGACGTTCGATCTCGAGGGCCTGAAACGAGAACTCGAGAGCCTTCGCCACGGCTCCGTTCAGTTCGAAGCCTGGCAATGGATCGCGGACGTTGCGCTCCAGAAAGGCAACCGAGTCGAAGAGAAGGAAGCACTGCGCGAAGCGTGGCGGTGCGTCCCCGAAGCACGCCGCGCGTTCTGGGGCCAGTTTCTGGTCAAGCGTCATTGGGAGATGCGACGAGAGCTGACCGAGAAAGAACGAAAGTTGACGCTCAGCGTCGCCGAAGCAGTCAGCAAAGAAGCACGATCCGTGCTGAAGCAGAATCCCAGCGCCAATGTTCCCCTGGCACTTGTCCTTCAACGTTTGGCCATGGCCTACTCGCTCAATCGCAAGTCTTCCCAAGCGAAGAAAGCCATCGCCGAAGCTCTCGAACTCGAGCCCGAGAACCTCAGCCACCAACAACTTCGCGACACGATCCAAGCGGAGTCCCGTTAGTCGTCAAAGAGGAAGCCTCGCCGGACCGCGTTCCGTTCGTGCCGACCAGCTCCCACCCAACTCCATTTTTCTGAGCACCCTGCTTGCCCCTCGGCAACCCCTTCCTGGATGCCGCGTCCCGCGATCGAAGAGCCGGGAAGTCCCGTTCTTCCCGTGATCCGCGACCCCATCCCCCGCTCAGATCCCCCTTCCATGGAGTTGCGTCGTGATTCATGTCTCGCTCGTTGGTTGGTTGCTTTGCTCGACGTTCGCCACCTTGAACTCGGACGCCTCCATTGCATGGAATCACGGATCGCTGGAAGACATGCTCCGTCACGCCAAGCAAGAACAGAAACCGCTGATGCTGTACTTTTGGACCGAAGGGAGTGAGAGTTGCGTCGAAATGTTTCAGGGCCCGCTCCAGCACCCACGGGTGGTCGTCGCCGCCGCTCCTTACCTTTGGTACAGCATTGGTCGCCAGGACGAATCAGTCTCGGACCTGTTCGAGAAGTATCGGGTCCCCACAGTGCCGAGCCTCCGTGTCGTGACAGCATTGGGCCGTGCCATCGACGGCTTGGACGGAGTTGCCAACGTCCCCACGGTGGTTCATCACCTGGAACGAATCGCACGCAGGGAAGACACCCTCGAGTTCTTCCTTGCAGAGTGTGAGAAGGATCCCGGCAACCTGGACCGCCGCCAACAGCTGGCCCACAAGCACGCGGCCCTGGGAGACACGATGGAGCACGATCGAATTCTCCAAACCATCCGTGACGATGATCCGGAAGGAAAGACTTCGGCGGCGGCGCGCCTGCACCTCACCGATGCCTTCCAGTCAATGTACGTTCCCGCCCAATCTCTGGATGACCTTGATCAGAAAGCCCTGTCCCGCCACATTGAGAACATCGGTCCGGACGAGGTTCGGCAAGAGGCGTGGGACCGGATGGCGGAACTCGAGAACGCCCGCGGCGACCGAGGTGCCGAAATCAAAGCCTACCGGCAAGCGTTTCCACTGGTCGCGGACGGCAGGCTTTTCAACTGGGGCTGGAACAAGGCTCTCTGGCTGTGGTCGAACCGCGATGTGCTTTCCAGATCGGAGAAACAGTTCGCTCTGGAAATTGCGCGGAAGACGGCAGCGGTGTCAGAACGCCTCTCCCAAGAAGACCCCGGCTACTATGACCCGGCCATCTTCCTGACTCGGCGTCTGAATGTCCTTGGCATGTGCCTGAACATGAATGGGAAACGCAAAGAGGCGATCGCACAGCTGGAGCGGTGTGTCGAGCTGAGCCCTCAGTCGGGGGAATACCGAGCTCGACTCGACGCCTATCGAGAGGGACGGGAGGATCGCAATTTTGCCGGTTATTCCGACTATCGCGGCTCCTGGTCTCCGGACGGTCGCTCGGTCGTCTTCACCTCGAATCGCGACGGAAACGCGGAACTGTACCTGGCGGATTGGAAGCGTCGCTCCCTCACTCGAATCACTCGATCGCTCGCCGAGGAGGACTTTGCCACATTCCATCCGAAGGGAAAGACGATTGCGTACGTGTCGAACCGGTTCAAGACGGGACGAATCTATGAATCCACTCCCACGGGGAAGAGACCCAAGATGGTCTTTGCGATCGAGAATCCCGAAGCCCCGGCGAGCTTGTCCACACCGGCCTACTCCACCGACGGGAATCACCTTGCGTGTCTGAAAACCGACGGCGCCACTCCGCGGCTGGCGTTCGCCGCAATCAAGAATCGGTCGCTCCGGTGGATGGAAGAGATTGCCTCGGAAGGTGACGATTGTCCGACATGGTTTGGCGAGCAACTCGTCTTCGCTTCCACGCGCGGAGGAACCAGTGACATCTATCGCTACGACCTCAACACCCAAGAAACTTGGAACCTCACCGCAGAACCAGTGCAGAGCTGGGACCTCAATCCCCACTGGTCCGCCGATGGAACGCGGATCGTGTTCGCCAGTTGGAGATCCGGCACCTGCGATCTCTACCTGATGGCGAGCGATGGAAGCGACGTGCGCCGACTCACGGAAGGACCGGAGGAGGATCACCGCCCGCGCTTCTCCCCCGACGGACAGAAGATCCTCTTCGACCGCAAAGACGAGTCCGGTCAGACCCGACTCTGGCTCATGAATGCCGATGGCTCGGAGCCCCAACCGCTTCCGCTCAGCAACGTCTGAACCGCTCCCTACTTGGTCCGCGAGCTCCGCGGCACCTCCGCCGCCCGCGCATGGCCTTCGAGTCCCTCGATCCGCGCAAGGACCGCCGCATCCTTGGCGAGCTGTTCCTGGTCCGCTCCCTGGGCGAGCCACGTGCGCGCACGCAGGAACGAGAACACAGACAGTCCCCCGGTGAAGCGCGCCGTCCCCCCCGTCGGCAACACGTGATTGGGCCCCGCTCCATAGTCCCCGAAGACTTCGGCGGCGGCGGCCCCCAAGAACAGTGCCCCGTAATGCTCGAAGCGATCGGGATCCCGTTCCAGAGAACGGCCATGCACTTGGAGGTGTTCCGGCGCGAGTGCGTTGCAGACTTGCACGGTTTCGTCAGCATGGGAGACGAGAACCGCAAAGCCTCTCCTTAGTGACGCCCGAGCCGTTTCCGCAGTTGGCAGGGTCTTGAGCTGATGACGCAGCTCCTCTTCCACGGCGGCGATCAAGTCCGACGACTCCGTGACCAGCGCGACCACCGCATCCGGATCGTGCTCGGCCTGGGCCAAGAGATCCGCCGCGACCATCGCGGGGTTCGTGCCGGCGCTGGCCGCGATCACCAACTCGGACGGCCCCCCGAGGAGGTCGATGCCAACGTGACGAGACACCAGGAACTTGGCGGCGGTGACCCAGCGGTTGCCCGGTCCGACAATCATGTCGCAAGGAGCGACCGGGCCTGCGCCATAGGCCAGCGCCGCGATGGCCTGAGCACCGCCGACCGCAAGCACAGAGTCGACCCCCGCAATCGCCGCCGCCGCAAGAGTGATGTCATTGGGATTCGGCGTCGCCAACCAAATTTCCTTCACCCCCGCCACGCGAGCCGTCACCGCGGTCATGAGAACCGTGGAAGGCAACGGGTAGCGGCCTCCCGGCGCGTAGCAGCCGACCCGGACGACGGGGCGCCATTCGAAGCCCGTTCCCTCTCCCCTCCTTGGGGTCGATCCAGGTTGGAGCGCGCGGCGTTGCATCTCCGCAAACCGGCGAATCCTCGCCGCCGCGCGAACCAAGACTTGTTGAACCGCCTCGGAAACCCGGCCGTGACTTCTCTCGAGTACCGATCGGTCCAAAATCAACGGTGCGTCGGCGGCCAAGTCCCCGAACTGCTGGGCATACTCCCGAAGACTCGGCTCCCCTTGTTCGCGTACCGCCTCCACGATCGTCCTTGTTTGGTCCAGAGTCGCGTCATCGAACGCTTCTCGCTGCCAGCGCTGGATTTCGTCGCGAGGGACTCGGCGCAAGAGATCGTTCATGAAAGGTCCTCCGACCGCCGAACACTTCGATCCCGTCGAGTGACGCCGAGGGATCGACGCTGCAGTTCTCTCTCGACTCGAGCCAAGTCGACCCCTTCTCGAACCAATTTGGCGACCAAAAAGTAGAGGAGATCCGCTGCTTCATGGACGATCTCTTGCTCGCTAGCAGCCTGCACCAATTCTCCCGCTTCTTCTTCGATCTTTGATTCCAGCAATCCCCGCTCACGAAACAAACGCGCCGTGTACGACCCGGGAGGTGGATCGAAGCGGCGCTGCTCGAGAGTCTTGGTCAACGCCGTCAGACCTCGCGCCTCGCCGAAACAGCCGTAGGTCTGTCGGTGACAGAAACCACCCCCGTGTTGTCGCACGGTGAAACGCAGCGCGTCTCGATCACAGTCCATCGCCACTTCAAGAAGCTCTTGGGTGTTTCCCGAAGTCGCCCCTTTCTCCCACAACCCGCGACGACGAGACCAGTACACGCCGCGCCGCTGCTCCATGGCCCGAGAAAGGCTTTCTCCATTGGACCAAGCCAGGCCGAGGGCGGTGCCTCGCTCGTCTTCCACCACGGTCGGCCACAACCCATCGTCTCGGTCCGAAACAAGGGGAGCGGCGAACGCCTCCGAGAGGGAGAGCTGGTGGGTGTAGAGCGCCATGCCGATCTGGGCGTCGACCCCCATGGCATCCAACCTGGCGATCTCCTCGGCCCTGGTCACTCCTCCCGCCACGGTCAACCGACCGGGTCCGGTGAGCTTCACCAGCCGTTCCACGGCCTCGAGGTCGATGCCACCCATGCGACCTTCCCGTTCGACGAACGTCACCAGGAAGCCACCCACCAAGTCGGCAAGTTCCGCGATGCGCTCTTCGACCCGCCGGCCCGTGGCTTGCCGCCAGCCACGCACCACCACCTCGCCATGCTTGGCGTCCAGCGCCGCGATCACCCGTTGGCGAGGAAGCTCGGCAAGGATCCTGGGGATCGCGGCCGTTCCGAGCACGATCTTCGCGGCCCCTGCATCCAACCATCGGCGGGCACTCGGCAAGTCACGAATGCCCCCACCCACTCGACACTTTGCCAGCGGCAACAGAGTTTCGATCACCCCCCGGTTGTCCCCCGTGCCCAACGCCGCATCGAGGTCGACCACGGCGACTTCTCCACACAGTGAAAAGCGACGGGCAAACGGTTCGGGATCCCCCGCCTCCAAGACTTGTTCCTCTCCACCGACCAGTTGAACCGTGCTACCACCGCGCAAATCGATCGAAGGAATCATCATGAGCGAACCTCCACTTCTTGTTGCAAGAGAGACTGCTTCACCTGGCTCACGGTGTAATCAGAGTCGTGAAACAAAGATGCCGCGAGCACGGCCGAGGCTCCCGCCCGCACCGCATCAACCAAGTGCTCCGGCCCAGCCGCTCCTCCCGAGGCGATCACGGGGATTGCGACCACCGAAGTGATGGTCCGCAGCAACTCCAAGTCGTAGCCGTCGCGGGTTCCGTCGCGATCCATGCTGGTCAGCAAGATCTCACCGGCTCCCCGAGACTCGATCTCCCGAGCCCAATCCTGCGCGTCCCGCTCGGTCTCCCGAGTGCCGGATCGAACGACCACGCGGAAGCGGCCCTCTGTCTCCTGGCGAACGTCCATGGCCACCACGGTGCACTGGGTCCCGAAACGCGAGGCCATCTCGTCGACCAGTTGGGGTCGAAGAACCGCTGCCGTATTCACCGAGACTCGGTCAGCACCGTGCTCCAGCAACGACTGCACGTCGTGGAGACTCTGAATGCCACCTCCGACGGTCAGGGGAATGGACAGTTCCCGCCGAACGGCTTCCACCGTCGACAAACGCGCCGCCCGCCCTTCTTGGGTCGCCGAAATGTCCAACAGAACCAGTTCGTCGGCGCCCTGTTCCTCATAGAGACGAGCCAGCTCCGCCGGCGATCCGGCGTCACGAAGGTTTTGAAAGCGGACCCCCTTCACCACCTGTCCATCTTTGACGTCCAAGCAGGGGATGATGCGAACGGTCAACACGTGTTTTCCTCCATGGCCATCGAAAGCCAGCCGCGCAACCATTCGCGCCCGACGCGCCCGGAAAGCTCTGGATGAAACTGACAACCGAGGACCGGGCCTCGCTGCACCGCCGCGACGAACCTTCCTCCGTAATCGCAGTACGCGGCATCCCAACCGGCAGGAGGAGTGACCAGCCGATACGAGTTGGCGAAGTACACCGATCCGTCCGCGGACTCGAAGGAAGAGCCCCAGACTCGATTCCAGCCCAAGTGGGGAACTCGCTCCGTCGCCGGAAAGCGCTCGAAGTGGCCGGGAACGTGACCGAGACCGGTCACGCCGGGGGATTCGTCGCTGCTCTCGAACAGAAGCTGAAACCCGAGGCAGATGGCCAGAGTTGCCCGCTTTGCCGAGAGCCGAGCAGAGAGAGCGCGGTCGGCTTCGCTTTCCCGGAGCGCTTCGCGGGCCGCCGCAAACGTCCCGACACCGGGAAGCACGACTCGCTGCGCCGTTTCCAAGGTGAAGGGATCGGCACTCACGACACATGAGTGACCGAGTCTCTCGAACGCAGCGATCAACGAGGCCACGTTGGCCGTTTCGGTACGAGTGATGTAGATCGGCTGGTTCATCCCAAGATCCCCTTGGTACTGGCGATGCTGGGGCCGGTTTCCACTCGCTTGGCTTGGCGAAAGGCCAGCGCAGTGGCTTTGAATGCCGCTTCCACCCGGTGATGGTCGTTCTCCCCGCGCAACACGTCCACATGAAGGGTGGATCCAGAGGTTTGTGCCAGCGAACGCAGGAAGTGCGCCAGGTTCTCGCAAGCCACGTTGCCGATCGTGGGTCGCCGCAAGCCAAGTTCCACGTGTGCCGAAGGTCGCTGGGAAAGATCGATCACCGCTCGTGCCAGTGCTTCGTCCAGGGGCGCGTAGGCCGATCCGAATCGGACCACCCCCTCGCGAGCTCCAAGAGCCTCATCGATCGCCGCTCCGAGAGTCAACGCGCAATCCTCGACCGTGTGGTGATCGTCCACGTCCAAGTCGCCGTCGCATTGCAAACGAAGGTCAAGTCGGGCATGGAATGCAAGGGAGTGAATCATGTGATCGAGAAATCCCAGGCCCGTTTGCACCTCGACCTGTCCCGTTCCGTCGAGGTCGAGACGCACCTCCACCTTGGTTTCCTTGGTTTGCCTTGCCCGCTCCGCCTTGCGGGAGATGGAATTCGCCTCGTTCATGGTTGACCTCCTTGCAGTTGATTCCAGTCGCAGAGTTCTGCGAGGTCCCTCAAGACTCGCACGGCACCAGCTCGTTCCAACACGGGACGTGCCCGCTGCTCTTCTTCCCCGGGAGCAACTACCCCCAAAGGCAATACCTGGGCACCACGTGCGGCGCGCAAATCATCAGGAGTGTCTCCGACCATCCATGCGGATGTGACACCGAGACGTGCCATGGCCAAGCGGACCGGTTCGGGGTCCGGTTTCGCAGGCGCGTCTTCCATACACACCACCTCTTCGAAGCAAGAAGTCAGGTCGAATTCTTCCAAGAAGCGTTCTGCATCCTGGCGAGGCCGGCCGGTCACAACGGCCAGGCGAACTCGAGAGCCCAAGGCCTCGAACAAGCTCCGGTCGACCAAAGCGGTTTCGAATCTCCGCAGACCGGGCTCGCGCTCGTCCCCTTGATAGATTTCCTCGAACCTCTCACGCACTTGATCCAACGTGACGGAAACGCCCCGCTCTCGAATCAAACGCCGAGCGACGATCCAGTCGTTGTTCGCGTCGCCTTGCCGTTTGCAAACGGCAATGTCCTCCAGCCCAACGGTGACCGAGAAGCTCGCGGCGGTTTCCACAATCGTGCGTCGATAGGACCGAGAAACATCGGCGATGACTCCGTCGAGATCGAACAACAACGCTTCGGGATTCAACACCGTGCGAATCGCTCGACGCAGGCGTTGAAAGTGGGCTTCGTTTCCGGGGCAAGTCACGCGGAACGAATCCTCGGCGGCGCCAAAGGTCCGAATGGAGATCCCCAAGGAAGCCAGCCCTCGCGCCAACCAACGAGCTCGAGACGAGCGGGCGAAGACGAAGTTTCCGTGGGATGTCTGTGCCGCAATTCCGTGGTCCCGGAACTCTCGCTGAAGAATCTGTCGTTCTCCGCGAACCTGAGCGACGAACGCTCGCATCTGCGCGGCGGACTCGCGCAGCCCCTCGGCCGCCCAGGCCGCAGAAACCGCCGACACGGGATAGGGTCCTGCGGCAGCCCGCAGCCAGTCGACGACCGGAGCAGCCCCCACCGCGTATCCCACGCGCAACCCAGCCAGCCCCCACGCTTTGGAAAGAGAACGAACGACCACGGCGTTCGGATACGTGAGAGCTTGCTCGGTCAGATCCTCTTCGCAGAACTCCACGTAGGCGTGATCCACAAGAATCAGCGCCTGGGGAACCGCAAGCGCCAACCGTTCCAGGTCCTGGGTCGTGGCGACCGCTCCGGTCGGATTGTTTGGCGTGACCATGACGATCAGCGCGGTCCGGGAGTTGACCTGGGTCAGGACTTCGTCCACGGGGAACGCGTCGCCGTCCCACGGGACCTGCCGCAGCTTCCCTCCGGCCAGCTCCACGTAGCGAGGAATCATGGCGAAGGTCGGTGTCGCCAGGATCGCCTCTCGACCCGGTTCGAGGAACGTCCGGCACACCCGGTCGAGCGCTTCGTCGGCTCCGGCCGTGACCAACACTTGCCGCGACGGAACTCCCAAACGCTGACCCAGGAGTTCCTCGAGGCCCTTCAAGGAGGGATAGTCGCGCACCAGTCGAGAGTCGCGAGACCAGGAGTCGATCCGCTCTTGGCCATGGGCAAGCCCCTCGTTCCCGTCCAGCGCAAGGTCGATCCGCAACGAGGAAGCCTCTCGGCGATAGGCCGTGACGTTTCGCGTCCATCGTGCGGGAGTGAGAATTCGATCACTCATGGCACAATCTGCAGGCAGGGAGTCACCACCAGATCCTTACCACCGCAGGCTTTGATTCGGGGGATCAGGTCCGGAAGCTCGGTGCAGCGGACGGCGGCCTTGACCGCGTAGCCACTCTCATAGTGCAACGGGGCCACGGTCGGCGCCTGCATGGCCGGCAACACATCGATGACTTGTTGAAGACGCGGGGACTCGACATTCACTTCCAGCATGACTCTTTGACGCGCCTCGAGCACCGACTTCAGCAACAAGGCCAAGCGATCGATGGCTTGCCGCTTCTGGGGATCCGCCATGGCTCCGGGCTGGGCGTACAGGCGCGTCGAAGATCGCAACAATTCGTCGACGACGGTGAGATCATTCGCCGCAAGGGTTGAACCCGTGGCGGTGTTGTCCACGATGCAGTCCGCATCTTCCGGAGGAAACACCTCGGTGGCGCCGTAGCTTCGCACGAAACGCGCGTTCAGCCGGCGATCCTCCATCCAACGGCAAGTGATACGCTCGTATTCGGACGCGATGACCAGCGGGCGATCCGGAAGCCGGCCTCGAACGAGCAAGGACGAAGGCGCAGCGGCCACCACCCGGACCGGATCCAATCCGGTGTCGAGGACCTCGACCAGGTCACGGGCCTGCTGCTCCTCGACCCAATCTGCCCCGGCAAACCCAAGATCCCGGGATCCTTGGGTGAGCATTTGCACAATGTTCTGGGGCTTGAGGAGTTTCACCTCGAGGCCCGCGGGAGTGCTCCGCGGACGGTACCCTCGTTCGGACAAGGTCACGTGGATGCCGGCGTCGGCCAGCAGCTGTAACACTGCGCTCTGCATACGCCCCTTGGGAAGGGCCAAGCGCAACGCCGTTTGATCTTCTGGTTGGTTCATGGGTCGTCCTAAGCGGGACGACCGGCCACCCCATCACCTGTTCTTCGCCGAGGGCTCACTGCGGGGACGACACGCTCTCAACGAAAAACGCCGGCTCTTGGGGAGCCGGCGTCGAGATTTCCAAGCTTGAGATCGTGCTTACGAACTCACCGACCGGCCCCCATCCGATGATGGTGGTGGATGTGGTGCCGGTGATGGTGTCGGGCGAACTTCATGGAGGAAAAGTAGAAGGGTCCCGCCGACTTGTCAAGTCAGCGACCCGTCCGGAAGTCAATCCCAAACCGAGTCGTGTTCCGCAAGGGCACGAGCCCCTCGGTGAGCGCGGTTCAAAGCGCGGAAATCTCCACACTCACTTCGGACTCGTCGCCGATGGAAAAAGTCGTTCTTTGCGGAGGACCTCCGGGTCGAGCAAACTCGATCCGGTAGTTCCCGGGCAACAGTTCCCGCGGTTCGGGAAAGCCGACCCCGTCCCCGATCGTCCAGTCCTTGTGCTGCCCCTGGATTGCATCTTCGAAGACAATTCGATACGCGGTCGATTCGTGGACGAGCGGAGCATCCCCGTAAAACTCGACGAATGCCGGCTCCCGGAGTTCACGCACTCCGAGGTCCAAGTCTGCCCCCGGATCCACGTCGAACTCTCCCAATGACTGTGCCCCGAGTTCGCACAAGGCGATCAACTGATACTTCCCCGGCGGAAGCTCCTGAAGCCGGAAGAAGCCCTGGGTGGAGTCGACCGCCGCTTGGCCGAGGGTCAGATCCTGACAGTTCACCACGGCAATGCGGGGACTCTCCAATTCTTCCGAGTACGCGTTCCGAACCGTTCCTCGGAGGCTCGCCCACTCTTGCTCGATCCATGTGACCTTTTTCTCGTCATCCTCGATCCCGAACGGAACGGAGTGGACCGGCATTTTGTGAGTCCTGGCGGAGGCCGTCGAGGGAAACAGATCGATGACCGCGGGATGGCCCGGATGCCTTCTCAGCTCAACACGCCCGTCTTCGTCGGCCTCGACGAGTCGATCCCAGCGCATGCCTTGATGAATGATCTTCACCAATCCAACGGCATCGGGAAAAGGACGGCCGTTCGGCTGAACGACTTGCAGCTGAATGGGGTTCACCGTCATCAATCGCGGAGACCAGTTCTGGTGGCTTCCGTCCAAGAACACCATCTGAGCGGCCGCCAAGGTGGCTTCCTCCTTCGCATCTTCCGCCCAAGCCCAAAAGCGTCCTTCGGGAATGCCCTCGAGGCGAAACCGACCCTGCTCGTCACATCTCACTTCGGGATCCGTCGCAGAGCCGCCGTAAATGAGTTCGATCGAGACACGAGCATGGGGCACGGGAATCCCGAACTGGTTCCGGACGGTTCCCGCAAGCACTGCCCCGAACCCCAGGATGATGCGTTTGCTGGCCTCGAACGAGGGAGACACGGCCACTTCGTCGCGTCCCCGCGAAAACCCTTTCGCGTCAACCAGGACTCGATGGTTTCCCGCGATCAACCCAGTCACCTGAACGAGGCCCCGTTCGTCTGTCAAATGAAGGACCGTGTTCTCTTGGGTGTAGTGACCTTCCGCTCGCTTCATCGGGGGATTGGTGTGACCCATGCGGATTCGCGCCTGAGAAACAGGTTGCCCTTCAGGATCCACCACCTCCAAGTTCACCGCTGCGGCAGGACCACGGGTACGCAAAGTGACTTCGCGGACGGTGCCTTTCGGGCATGCCATCGAGTGAATCAACGAACTCACTCTTCCGTCGGCCTCCGCGTAGAACGACGCGACGGGACGCGCTTCGTCGAGCTCGTTCAAGACGCGTAGATGACGCTCTTCAACGGCAACGAGGGCGCGGCCGCGCGGCGAGGTCCTGGTCCAAGGAACGAATTCCTCTCCTTGCAGGGTTTCCACGATCACGAACAACTGCGCCTCGGGAACCGGCTGCTCTTGGGCGTCCAGGACGGTGACCTGGAGCTGTCTCTGATCCGTCGAAGGAGGCACGGAGGACTCGACCGAGGAAGCCTCAGGGATGGGTGTTTCGGGAGGAGATGACGCCGGGGACCGGGTCGCCGAAGGAGAGGCTCCTGCCATTTCCGCGCTGCCCACTTTCGGCGGCACGTCTGAAGAGTCGTCCACCGTCGCGCCGCGACGGAGACCGTACCAGCCAATCACGAGGACCAAGAGAACTCCCATCGCGATGAGCTGGTTCCGTTTCGAAGCGACCACAGACCCGGGGTGCCGCTCTCGCTCTCGAACGCGGAGTCCCATGGCCAGAAGCCAGACCCACTGCGAGCGGCGCCCCTCGTGACGAGTGTCGAGTTGCTCGCGGAGGCGCTTGGTTGCGCGCAAGAGTTGGCTGTTCACTGTGTTCAAAGGGCGCCCTAGTCTTTGGGCGATTTCTTGACGACTTCTTCCCTCATAGAAGCGAAGCAGAAGGATCGTTCGATAGGGTTCGTCCAGCTGATGAACTCGTCCTGCCAACCATTGGAAGAGTTCTCGGGACTCGACCACCTCTGCCGCCGAGAGTTCGTTGGGCGAAACTTCTTTTCCCGCTTCGACATCTGCAAGTTGTTGCAGGTGGCGGCGGTGAGCACGCCGAATCACCACACGGTGCAGCACCTGGCGAAGCCATCCGCGCAGATTCCCCGCGTGTCCGGGGGGACTGTGCAGCGCGATTTTCCAGGTTTCCTGCACGACGTCCTCGGCGTCGTGGGGATCGTGAACCAAGGCCGCGGCCAGGGAGGTCAGGAATCGGCGGTGCGCTAGCAGCTCTTCAACGGGAACGGGGCGCTTCATTCAAGTCGGCCGCCCGGGGCAGAGTGGATTCGTGTGATTCATGCGTTCCAAGAAATCCCGTTTCCTCTGCACCATCGTTCGCTCCTCGCGTCTTCCTGATTCAGTGAGGGATGAATTCCTTTACGGCGCGAGCCGAGCGTGGCAACGCCCTCGGACAATCCGAGGCGCCTGTCCGCGGCCAAGCCGGCTCCCTGCTTTCAGCCAAACAAAGAAGGAGATGACGACATGGGAAAGCTCCCGGTAACGATTCCACTCTTGGCGATCGTTTCCCTGCTTTTGGGTGGGCTCGCCACGAATCAGGCCGCTGCAGAAGCTGGCACGATTTCCAACACGATTCAAGGTCAGGTTTGTTTCCCTGACGGATCTCCCGCCGCAGGCGCTTTCGTCAGCCTGCGCTTCGGGTTCCGGGACACCCTCGCCGACAGCAACGGCAACTTCACCATCAGCAATGTCAGCGGCGGGTTCGCGATCGTCGATGCGGTCATCGCTTCCGGAGGACAAGTGTTCACGGGAAAGAGTTTCGTCGGGTTCCCACCGGGGGGCGGAACAGCGACGACGAAAATCACGGTGCAACCGGCGATCTTTCCCCCGTTCTGACGGACGAACCCTGACAAGAAGTTCCTTCTTGTGACCGGGTGACTTGGTCTTGTCCAGCCGTGGGCGCTTCTCTGGCGTTCACGGCTGGAGTATTTCACGAAGAAACTCTCGCTCGCATCGACCTCGGAGTTGCCGGACGGCTGCCAAGAACTCATGCTTCCTTGGCCTGCCGAAGTCCGAACTCACGGAAAGCTTGCGATCGAGTCGCCCCCTCACGAGTCGAATCCGCCCGAGGCTCCCTTCTCCTCGGGAACGGTCTGGATCGGAATGGCCGCGATCTTGATCGCGGGCGGCCTGCTGCGCTGCCTCGGGATGGACTTCGGTCTGCCCTACCAGTACGCCAGCGTCGACGAGTCGATCGTCACCGATCGCGCCATCGCGTTCACGACCACGGGCGACTGGAATCCTCACTACTTTCAGTACCCGACTCTGGTCTTCTACCTCCAGGGATTCGTTTTCGAGGGACTGGCTCGCCTCGGAGCCGCTTTCACCGACCAGGCGGCCGAGCAGCTTCGGCTTACCTACTACTTGGACCCCACCAATCACTTCCTCGCGGCGCGAGGAGCCACCATCGTTCTTGGGCTTCTTTCGATCGTTGCCAGCGCGGGCCTGGGCCGGGAGTTGGGGCGTCGCGTGGGAGGATTCCACTTCGCCTTGGCAAGCTTGGCCGGATTGGCGGCTGCTTCCGTCGTCGCGTTCAATCAGCTACACACTCATCTGTCGAAGTTCATTGAGCTCGACGTCCCCTTGTCCTTGTTTGTCGCCCTTTGCTTGACTCAGTGTCTTCGCTTTCAAGCCTCGGGTCGCGTTCGAAATCTTCTCGGTGCGGCGGTCTACGCCGGACTGGGTGCAGCGACCAAGTACTACGGCGCGTTCCTGTGTGCTTCGATTTTCGTGGCGGTCGTGTCGCGGTGGTGGATTCTTCGACCTCGGGGAGCCAGCCTCCGCCGCACCGTCGTTCGTCCGCTGTTTCTAGGAGCGGCCGTCACCATCGGAGCATTCCTGGTCGCCGTTCCCTACCTGGTGTTGGACTTTCCCAAATTCGTTGAAGACTTTCGTTTCCTATGGAACCACAACCTCGGAGGCCAAGGGCACTTCGGCCAAGAGATTCCGCAGAACGGGTTCGTGACATACTCCGCCGATTTGTGGTCCTGGGCTGGCCCCTTCTCCTGCGTCTTGGCCTCCTTGGGACTTCTCGCTGGTCTGGGAAACCGACGGAGTTCGGATCCGGATCGCACTCCCGGTTTGCCAAGCGGGGTTCTCGTCCTGCTCGGCTTTGGTTTGGTCTACTTCGTGGCCATTGCGCGAATGCGCATCCATTTCCGCGGCTATCTGGTTCCTCTCATCCCGGTACTCGCCGGCTTGGCATCCCTCGCCATCGTCTCTCTCGTGGCTTGGGTCTCCAAGAGATGGCCGCGCCGACTGATGGCAACCGGTTTCGTTCTCTTGACACCACTCGCCTATGACGGATGGCGAAGCTTCGACCGTGCCCTCGGGTTCACCCTCCCGGACACCCGCGCCCTACTTGCCGAGTATGCAAAGTCCCTCGAAGATGGTGCCGGCATCTTGATGGACACTTGGCTCCCCTTGCCTGCCAACGAAGCTTGTCTGCAGCTCATGAAAGCCACCCACGAGGCCAACCAAGCGGAGGGTTTTGCCGGCATTCAAAAGATTCCCCTCGAAAAACGGCGTCCCCTTGGCGCATGGACTCCCGCCCACTTGGAAGCGCGCCTGAAGCTGCAAACGGAACAGCCACAAAGTCCCAGCTTCGACTTGCTCCTCATGCCACCCGCGCACATGTCCGGAGACCGGTTCCCGGCAATCCGAGCGCTGGGCTTTCGCTACATCGTCATCACGGCGAGCCGATGGCTGCCACTCCTTGAGAATCCGGCAAGGTCCGATCCCGACTACCTGGAAACTCATCCGGGATTCCAGCAGCGCATCGATTTCTACGAGCGCCTCCTGCAAGGCGACCTGATCCGGGCCCGGTTCCCGGCACAGGGACAATCGGCCTCAGGACCGGAGTTGGTGCTTTGTGACTTGGATCTGCTTCCCGCCGAGTGACCGCGGGCCCCTCACCTCATCGCGGAGCCGTCGAACCAGCGAGGCGTCTCCACCGACGGCGCCCGAGTGGCGCCGGTCCGGACTCAGCCAAGCTCCTCCACCATCGAGCCTACCGCCCCTCTCGTCGATCGGCATGAAATCCGTGCTCGCCGCTCGCTGTCAAGAAAGCCGCGGGGACGGTCTCCGTGTCGAACTCGAGGACCATCGGTTCTCCCGGCAAGTCCATGCGAAACTTCCCGTCACCGTCATAGGTGAAACGAAGAGCGGTCTGGCCCCCAAGACGGAGGTAGAGAGAGCCCTCCTCCACGAAAATCGAGAGGTCCATGACCCGTTCGCGCATGCGGTAGTCGCCGACGACCGCTGCGATCAACTCGGCCGGAATCTCCGCAACGCCGGTGATCGTGTCCCCGGGACGAGGACCATACTCGGGACGCCAGAGTAGTAGCTTGAACTCGGGATCCAGGTGCACGCCGACGGCACGGGAAGGGGTCTCCAACACGAACACCTCCTTGCCCCCGGCCACGGGCACTTCTTGAATCACTCGGCCGCCATCCTCGAGTTCGATCTCCACATCGCAATCGAACACGAAGGGTGCCCCGTCCTGCATCTGGGTGAGGTGGAGAACGATTCCGTGACCGTCGAGTTTCGCATACCAATCCACATCCACAATGGGCGCGCCGGTGCGATCCAGCCACTGAGAGAAGAAGGTCTCGAGGTCCTCCTCGGGCGCGACTTGGAGGAAACGGCGCCGAAGTTCGTCCATGGTCAGTTGTCGATGGGTGAAGTCTTGAATGGCCCCTCGCAGGACCCGGTGGTAGCGATCCGAGCCGATCCGTTGGCGAAGCATGTGATGCACCCAGACTCCTTTGGAGTCAGCCAAGGAGTGGGTCGCGCCCTGACTCATCTGAGCAACCGGCTGGTCCTGTCCCTCACGCAACAACGCGAAATAGCCCTTGGCACATTGCAGCGGGCTCCATTCTTCTCGGGAGTAGGCCAGGAACTGACGAAGAGACTCGGGTCCTTCCAGCGCCTCGATGGCGATCAAGGCGCCAACCTGGGCAAGGGCTTCTCCGACCCACTGACTTCCCCCGCCCCGGGACCCGACCGTGTTTCCCCACCAGGCATGGGCCATTTCGTGTCCCCACAGAGGAACGTTGCCGTGCTCGTAGTCGAAACTGAAGGACCGAGCCATGATGAACGTCTGGTTGCTCGCGGCCGCCCACTGGCTCGGAAAGAAGGTCGGAGCTTCCACCAAGCTGTAGGAGTCGAACGGAAAGGGGCCCCAACATTTCTCTTGGGCCTCCATAGATCTCGCCACGAGTCGAACCAGGGACTCGGCCGAGATCTTCTTGTCTTCGGCAAGCAAGTAGACGTTCACCTGGCGTCCATCGACTTCTTTGGTCATGGCTCGGTAAGGGCCTGCAGCGAAGCTCCGTGCAATTCCCTTCGGCGTTTCCCACTCCTCGACGGTTTCCGTGGCTGAGCGATGGCGCTCCCGCAGCGCTCCATCGACAATGCCAATCCAATCCGCCGGCAAGTGCAGGCGTGTCCGTCCCGGTGCGTGAAGAGTCCCCGCCTCAAAGCGGAAGCGCGGTTTGGATGTCGAGTTGGTGAATGGGTGCCACGCCGAGGTCCAAGAGGCCAGAGCCCCCACGTCGCGAACGACCAGCTGAGAAGCCATTCCTTGCGACCCGGCCGCAAACTCGACCAAGACTTCCTCGCCTCTCAGCTTTGGCTCCGCGAAGCGAATGGTGGTTTGACGGATCGATCCGCTGCGCAGCGCAGACTCGATCTCCACCTTGGAGGAAGGACATTCCACTTCCTCAAAAGCCATCACCGGGTCGCCGCTGTCAGTCAAGTCAATGTTGAGTAGCAAATTCGGTCCCCAGGAAGAGTCGTGCTGGTCGAGGCGCAACTGCACGGCACCCTCGAGTTCCATGCGCTCTTCCTCGGGCAAGACCCACACGTCCAGGTCGAGCCACACCATGGACCACCCCGAGCCATCAGGGTTGGGATCCGCAGGAGCGAACGCTGCGGCGCGCCCCAAACAGGGAACCAGTGTCCAAAGGACGGCGCCGGGGACAATCTTCATTCTCTGAGCGCTCACTCTCTGCACGAGCTCTGATCGATGAGGCCTCGTTCCCTTCGGGGAATTCGGGGGTGCCAGGACAACCGGAACCTCCCCCACCCGCGCGAACCTTCCTTGCCGCCAGCGGGAGGACGGACTCAAAAAACTCTGGGAGGATCCCACGGAGAACGCATCGACAGAAAAGCCCGTGACCTCTTCTCAGCGAGCGAAGGAGGATTCGACCAAGATCTGAGGAACGAGAGTCCGCGCGCCCTGTGGGAGGAAAGTAATGGCCCGCTCGCCGTGCTCGCCCTCGATCCAGACTGTCGCCGGGACATCGACTTTCCCGTTTTCGACGGAGTACCCGAGCACCTTCTGCCCGGAACGAAGACCGGCTTGATAGGCCGTGGAGCCTTCTCGCACGCCCACCAATCGCCCTTCTTTCATCGAACCCTCGGAGTCGAAACCCAGGTCGAAGCTGGCCACGGGAACCGTGGACACTTGGTACTCGGGCGAGAACACCGTTTCCGAAAGGCGGGGAACGCCACCATCCTGAATGACTTCGGAAAGACCCGCCACGGTGTCGGCATCGGTCCACGCCACAAACTTGTCCAACAGTGACTGGGTACTGATCCGCTCGCCCGCCCGGGCCTCTTGCAACAGCTCCCTCATCAAGTCATCGAGAGAACGCTCTCCTCCGGAGGTTTTCCGAATCGAGGAGTCCACGATCATCGCAATCACATCCCCCCGCTGGTACGGCAACTGTCCGATGTCGGGATCGGACCAGTATTGCTCACCGATGACTTGATTGGAGACATCGCGAAGGGGATTTTGAAAGTACTCTCGCAACCGATCATTGATCGCCTTGGCATAGTCCACGCGATCAAGCCAACCGCCGGCCCGCAAGATCCGTCGGGCATAGTAGTCGGTGAACCCTTCGGAGAACCAGGTCACAAAACGATCCGCTTCCTTGGCTTGAATCGTATTGCCGTTCCACTCGTGGAACATCTCGTGGCTGAGAAGCCGGCGCAGGGGAATCCCCCAGCGCGTGCCCAAACCGATGGCCGCATTCGGTGGCAAGTAAAGCGCGAAGCAGTTGCTGAGCCCGGTACCGCCGAAGGCCATGCCCTGCTCCATCGGCTCGCCAACCGGAATCACGCTGATCCAATAGTAAGGAACTTCATAGTCTTCGAAGAAGTCCCTCTGAATCTCGACTATCGAGGCAGCGGCGTCCGCGAACTCTTGGTTGTTCCACTCCCAGCGATCTCCCGCGATCGTCACGTGGAGGGTTTCGCCGAACACCTCCCGCTCCTCGTGCAGGAATTCTCCGGCTTGGAAAAGGCCGGCGGAAAACTGGCTCCAGGTCTCGACGAACTTGACATGAGTCCCGAGGCCGAACGAATGCATCACCGGCCAGCCCGCCTCCTCGAAGCCTTCCCAGCGGAGTTCAACTCGCAACGAGTCATCGTCCTCCCACAAGTCCGGTTGCGCGAAACACAAATGGCCGACGCCAAGAAAGAGCCGCTCGTTCAAGATGGGTCGATAGTGGATCCGGGGATCGCGGTTGCCCTGGTACGGAGTGGGATTCAGAAAGTACGAAAGAGTCAGACTCGTTCCCTGCGGGTGGGTGACCCGTAGGGTCCGCCCCTCGTCCTGATGGACCTCCAATGCCGTCCCGTTGGCATCGACCGCGGAAAACCCCGACCAGTCCGTTTCCGGGTCCTCGACTCCCCCCCATTCCTCGGAGAATCGGAAAACGGTCTCACCGTCCGTCGCATCGACGGAGAGCGAAACTTGGACCGAAGAGGAGTGCCGAGTGAACGTCACTCCCACGGTCGGAAGGGGCTCCTCCGAACGGAATGAGCAGAGCACACTCCCGAGCACCACCATCCACCGTCTGTTCATTCCCATGCCTCTCGTCTTCGCCACCAACGGGCCCCTTCTACGGTGACCACACCACCTTGGTTGCCCGGCATTGGCAGGCCTCGGACCGAAAGTGCCCCGAACGAGTCGCCCGTGGCAGAAACCGATCTCTTCCTGGCCGAATACGGATCCCGGGCTCTGGAATCGCAGCGCATGGAAAAGCAGACTGGCCGAATCGCACCACGTCTCGACTCGATCAGAAAGGCTCTTCCTGTGGAAATGGAATATCGCCATCTCGGCCGCTCCGGCCTGGAGGTCAGCGCACTCTCGTTCGGCTCTTGGGTGACTTTCGACAACCAGCTCGACGTCGGCAAAGCCGAGGAGTGCATGGCCCTTGCCTACGAACACGGAGTGAACTTCTTCGACAACGCGGAGGCTTACGCGGCGGGAGAGTCAGAGCGAATCATGGGCCAGGCGCTGAAGAAGCTCAACTGGTCACGGGACAGCTACTGCGTGTCCAGCAAGGTGTTCTGGGGGGGAAAGAAGCCCACGCAAAGGCGCCTGCATCGAAAGCACGTCTTCGATGCTTGCCATGCCGCCTTGCAGCGGCTCCAGGTCGACTACCTGGACCTCTATTTCTGTCACCGTCCGGATCCGCGCACCCCCATCGAGGAAACCGTGCGAGCCATGCATCATTTGATCCAGCAGGGCAAGGTCATGTACTGGGGAACCAGTGAGTGGAGCGCGGTCCAGATCATGGAGGCCCATGCGGTGGCCGGAGTGCACCATCTCACTCCTCCGACCATGGAACAGCCACAGTACAACATGCTGACTCGCGACCGGGTGGAAGCCGAGTACCGCCACGTGTACCGCAGCGTGGGCCTTGGCACGACCATCTGGTCACCCCTGGCGTCTGGCATCCTTACCAACAAGTACGCCGAGGGCATTCCCTCCGGATCCCGTCTCGACCTCGAGGGCTTCGAATGGTTGCGCGATCGCTTCACCGATGAAGAAGGGAAGCGCAAGATCGAGAAAACACGCAAGGTCGCGGCCATCGCCGCGGAACTCGGAACGACCAGTGCCAAGCTCGCCATCGCCTGGTGCTTGAAGAATCCCAACGTCAGCACCGTGATTCTGGGCGCCTCCCGGACGAGTCAGCTCGAAGAGAACCTGGGAGCACTCGAGGTTCTGCCCATGCTCACCGACGAAGTCATGGAAAACCTCGAAGCCGCCCTGGACAACAAGCCCGCGGATGAAATGGAGTTCTGATCGACGAGTGATCCGTTCCATCCCGACTCTGCAAGTCAATCCCCGCGGGGGCGATTCCCCGGGGATCGATGTCCCGGGGACGAGTCACTCGAGAGCGGAACCGGCTTGGTGAGCGAGATCAAGCGCTCGCCGACCAAATCGCAACCAAGCCAATCCGAGACCAGCCCGTTCTCGCTCCTCAGCTTTCGGTGTGGCCGATCGCCCACAAGTGGTCGCTGGTGCGCAAATACATGGTGTTGTCGACCACCGCCGGGGTGGCGTAGATGCCCTCGTCGAACTTGTTCTCGGCGATGACTTCGAGTTCCTCCCCTGTTCCGAGAACGAACATGGTGCCGTCGACGGCCCCCACGTACACCCGGTTCCCGGCGCCGACCGGAGACGAGTAATACTCCCCCACGACGCCGAGTCGCCTGGCTTCGTAGTAAGCATCGCCGGATTCGGCATCCACGCAGGATACGAAGCCGCCTTTCTTCACGTAGTACACCCGGCCCTTGTAGCAAAGCGGCGAGGCCACATAGGGAAGACCACGCCTCTTCTGCCACAGCACGTGGGAGCTGGTCACATCGCCCTCTCCACCGCCTTGAATCGCCACCAAGAGGTTCTTCCCGGGAGCCGTCGGCATGTTCACGAAGCCGCCGATCTCTTCCGGCTCCCAGTTTCCGCTCTTGTTGAAATCCAGCGCGCTGAAGGCCTCCTTCGCTCTCCCGGGAGGAATCTCCTCGAACTGGACCACGCCATCGCCGTTGCGATCGACATGGGCCACGAACTTGGCCACGTCGCCAAGAATCTCCTCGGTGAGATCCGGAGACTCGTGGAAACCCGTCGCCAATCGATTGGCCGGGGACACGTTGGGTGTCGACCATCCCCCGAAGTAGAGCACCTCACCGTGCACCGCCGGAGTCGTACAAACCAGGGCGGTCAGACCCGTCACCCACCACAAAGCCTCGCCGTTGGCGGCGTCATACCCAGTCACCGTGGAGGTTCCCCCCACGACCACTTCCGTGCGGTCTTCCCGCTTCCACACGAACGGCGTGGCGTATCCGGTGCGAGCATTGGGACGGGGAGTCGACCAGCGCTCTTCTCCGGTTTCCGAATCGAAACAGTGGAGAGCAGAAACCCCAGCCACATCTCGCAGCAGGTAGACCGAGTCTCCTTCCAACACCGGCGAGGTTCCGGTCCCGAACATGTTGCTCTCGATCGGGAATTCCTTCTCCCAGAGTACGTTGCCTTCCAGGTCCAAGGTGACCAAGCCGTAGGCCCCGAAGTAGGCGTGAATCAAGGACCCATTCGTGCAGGCCGTGGGCGCCGCGGGAGAACAGTGATCGTGCTGGAGATCTTCTTCTCCTCGCATTTCGAACTCACGTTTCCATTGCAGCGAGCCGTCAGAGCGATGGAAGCTCATCACCATGACCCGGCTCCCCTCCGATCCCGTCAGGATGACCCGGTCGTCCCAGATGCACGGAGACGAGTGACCGGGGGGAACAGGAATCTTCCAACGCAAGTTCTTCTGCGGACCGAACTCGTCGGGAAGCGTCTGCTCTTCGGCCGAGGCGCTGCCGCCAGGCCCTCGGAACTGCGGCCATTCAGAGGCTTTGACCGACGCTGGGGAAATCAGGCCAAGAAAAAGCAGCCCGAAGGAAAAGGGACGGAAGAAACCGTGCTCAGTCGTCATGAGATCTCGCTTCTAGGAAAGGACGGGGGACCCATCTTTGTAGCGGATCCGGAGACGCGCCGTCAAATGACGCCGGAGAGTCGCTCTCATTCCCGGCCACGGGAGGGCGGGAACTCATCCCTCGACAGCATCCTCGGGCTGGGCTTCACTCATTGCCCGCCCGATCACGGGAACGCCCGACCTGATCCCAGTTTCCCCCGGGCGCAAAGTGAAACGGCGTGTCCGGAGCAATCTTGCCGAGCCGCTTCATGGCTTCGAAGGCACTTCCCACCTCCTCGGCACCGGCGACCTGAATGATGACGAACGCCCGCCCTTCCGGATCGAGCGTCGAGAACAGATAGCTGGATTCGGCCTCCACCAGTTCGGGAAGAGCATCAGCCACCGGAAGACACAGTTCGGCGAGATCCTCGAGCTGCTCCGTCCCCTGTTCCGAAATCACTGCGAGAACCGCGTCCTGCACACCCTCCACCATCTCCAGGGTTCGAGGGTGATTGATGGGCGCGGAGCTAGCAACGCTGGAGATGCGGATCCGCTGGCCAAGTTCTCGGCGAAGGTGCTCTGAACGCATGAGGTTCCCATCACTCAGCAACAGCATCGAGTTCAGCTGCACTTCGTAACGGTAGATCGAATCCGGAAACGTCGCGGCGAAGAGTTCGATGGACTGCTCCACAAACTCTTCATCCATGGTCCGCCCCTCTTCGAGATACGTCTTGACCAGTGGATACAGTGCTTTGCCATAGCGATCGATGACGTCGTTGGCATACCACTCCCCTTCGTCGATCTGACCCGTCGCCTGTTCGAACGCCCAACCATTTCCCAAGGCGGTGGCCAAGCCTTCATTGATGCTTCCGTAAGCCAGCATCGAGTAAGGAGATTCAGAATCCGTGTAGTAGCCTTCCAGTCGAAACTGAAGTTCGCTTGGTTGTGCCCCGTAAAGCGAGTGGCACATTTCGTGAAAGATCACTCCGAAGCGCCCGGCAATGTCCTCTGCTTCGACAAGGACTCCGACGGATTCGAAGACGCCCAGAGATTCCGCAGAAGTTGCTCCCCCGCGCCCCGGGAGGGGATAGAGACCCACCACGAACGGCTGCGACTCCGGCCAGACCGCCCCATAGAATCTGGCCGCATCGCGGAACATCTGGTCCAGGTTCCAGTCGAGGCCGGCTTGGCGAAACTCCTTTCGGCGCTCCTCCAGCAACGAAACGGTCGGCTTCCAGACCAGCTCTTCGTAGATCGGTTCCATCGCTCTCAAGGAACGGAACAGTGCTTCGTGAGCGGGGACGGGTAGCAATCCCAAGGTTCGTTCGCTGAAGTCGTCGAGGTCAGTCGAAAACCCGCTCCGAATCAGGAACAGCGATCCGAGATCCCGGCCGGCATGGCGGGATGGTGGGTATCCCTGGTGGGAAATGTCTGCGACCAGGCGAATGCAGGCGCTCTCGAATTCCTCCAACGTGTTGCGAGTGGCCGGAGTGTCGAAGGAGCTTCCCCAGAACAAGTCTCCCAAGAGCGAGGGGCTCTGAGATCCTCCGCTGAGCGCCTCCAGGAAACTCAGGAGTCCTTGAACCTTCGAAATCCGGTACTCGACTCGCGGCTTCGAGGAGTCCGCGGCGTTGTCTTCGCCCTGCACGGCTCCTTCGGAGGCAAGCAGCAATCCAAGGCCCACGATCATCACCATCGTTCGTCGCTGCATCGGAGGTTTCTTTCTGGTTCGAACTGGAATCGCTGGACTGACCAGCCAACCTACCGAACCGGGGGCCACGCCGTTCGAGGTTCCCGGGTTCGGTGTCCGGCCCGAAGATGTCCTTACGCGGCAACTCGTTGTTTATCCCCGAAGGAGAGAACCGATCGCCTCCTGGCCACGTGGCGTCGAGCGACTCATGCGGATCGCTCGGGTCTGCTCCAATCCGCCCGCCAACTTGTCCTCGGAATGCCACGGCCAAATCGCGGAGAATCGGCCAGCTCCGAGAAGAGCCCGACGACGATTCACGATTCGAGTGGTGAGCGTCTCTTCCCTTGCCAGAGAACCAGCCATGCCCGAGCAAAAACCGATGACGGGACTGTTCCTGGCCGACGGGTCCCTCGCGCTCCGAGAGGATCTTCCTCACCCGGAACGTCCGGGCGAAGTCTTGGTTCAAGTTCGCAAAGTCGGAGTTTGCTCGACGGATCTTGCACTCGCCCGGGGATACATGGGTTTCCAGGGAGTGCCTGGCCATGAGTTCGTGGGAGTTGCCAGCAACGGCCCCTTCGCCGGGCAACGAGTCGTTGGTGAAATCAACGCCGCTTGCGGTCAGTGTGATTGGTGCGCCCGGGATCTCGGTCGACATTGTCCGGAGCGCACGGTGTTAGGCATCCTGAATCGTTCCGGCGCGTTCGCCGAGCGCCTCTCACTCCCTGCCGAAAACCTGCATCCCGTTCCTCCGGAGATCGACGACGACACGGCGGTCTTCCTGGAACCCCTCGCAGCCGCTTTCGAGATCACCGAACAAGTGAGCTTGTCGTCCCATCGCCGAGCTCTGGTCGCCGGCGACGGCCGCCTCGGCTTGTTGTGCGCCAAGGTTCTCGCACTCCACGGCCTGGACGTGGTCGTCGCCGGACACCATCCAGAACGCGCCGAGTTGCTACCGAAAAATGCGACGATCGAAAAAGACCTGCTGGACGGGAAACCTCGCGGACGCCCCTTCGATCTCGCCGTCGAGGCCACGGGAAAGCCGGAGGTCCTTGCTCAGCTGGTTCCGTGGGTGCAACCACGCGGCACGATCGTTCTGAAAACCACGGCCGAGCGTCCGGCCCCCCTCGACTTGGCACCCGTGGTGGTGGACGAGATCACTCTGGTGGGCTCCCGTTGCGGCCAGTTTCCGCCAGCCATCGAAGCCATCCGCTCCGGACAAGTGTCCGTGGCAGGCATGGTGGCAGCTCGTTACCCCTTGAGCGAATCGCCCGCTGCATTCCAACGAGCCTCCCAGGGCGGATTGCTCAAGGTCCTGGTCGACGTCAGCACGTAAACACTCCGTTCTTGCCCGATTGGCAACCCATGGAAACCGGTGTTTGTCCTCGCCCACCGAACAAGGTCTGGCGCTTCTTCAGGAAGAGAAGAACTCCGCCCACCCCGATGAATCGGGATGGACGGAGTCAGGGACAGTGAGACCTTTCTCTCACCACCCCACGGGTTCGTATTTGAAACCAAAGGAGGCGCGGTCCTCACCGGGAGGTTCCGCCGGACCCCCGGGGAGAAGGCCGATGTCAACAGGTGCGTGAGATGGAAACGCGCACGCTTCCGCACTCTCAAGACGTACGCGCGCCGTACTTCAGTCGGGGAAATCCGAAGGCCGGGGCTCGACTCGCGACAGGCAAGGAATCGATCCCCGCGCCATGGGCGACCAGGGGAGAATCCCTAGACTGACAAATTCTCGGATTCTCGGTGGGGGTCGCTCCCGCGGATCGGTTCCTCCCCCGAGGATCTGTTCTGACAAGCGGAATCGGGGCCCATGGACTCTCGAGACATCACCCAGTCACTGGCGAGGATCACCGCGGGCGATCGACAGGCAATCGATCTCCTGTTTCCGGCGGTCTACGACGAACTGCGACGCATTGCGCAGCGAATGATGCGTCGAGAGCCGGCCAATGCCACTCTCGAGGCAACCGCTTTGGTCCACGAGGCGTACTCGGCGCTCGTCGACCAGACCCAGGCGCGGTTCGAGAGTCGCGCCCATTTCCTCTCGGTCGCCTCTCAAGCGCTGCGGCGCATCCTCATCGATGCCGCCCGCCGACGCTCGAGTCTCAAGCGGGGCGGCGATCGGCAACGCATCACTCTCGGCGGCATCCACGCAGGAGAGTCGGAAAGCCAAAAAGCCCTCGACCTTCTGGAACTCGACGATCGCCTGCGGGAACTCCAAGAAGACCATCCGGAACGCGCGCGAGTCGTCGAGATGCGTTTCTATGGCGGGATGACTCACGAAGAGATCGCGGCGGTGCTCGGGACGACCACTCGAACCGTGGAGCGTTACTGGGCCTTCGCACGCGCCTGGCTGTTCCAGCAAATCGAAGAGGGACGCTCCGACCCACAGCGGCAGCGTGCCCCGTCGAGCTTGCAGGTCGTGGTGTCGTGAATCGCTCCCGCCAACTTCGAGCGGCCGAGATCTTCGACGAATGTTGTGAGCTGGATCCGGCACAACGCGACGCGAGACTCGCCGAAGTGGCCATCGCCGATGCCGAGCTCAAGCGAGACGTCGAAAAGCTCCTCGAGGCCCACGCCAATGCCGGCTCCTTCCTCGATGAAGGCGCCGCGGCCTATGCAAGCCAAGAGATGGCGGGATCCCTGGAAGCAACGCTGGCGGGCACTCGCATCGGCCCGTATCGCCTGGTGCGAGAGCTCGGTCGCGGAGGAATGGGTGTCGTCTATCTTGCCGAGCGCTCCGACGACCAGTTCGAACTGCAGGTCGCTCTGAAGCTCATTCAGGACCGATTCCACCAAGAGGCTTTTCAAATGTTTCAGCGCGAGCGACAACTGCTCGCAAACCTGAAACATCCCCACATCGCGAGACTCCTGGATGGAGGAATCAGCAACGACGATCGCCCCTACCTGGTCATGGAGTACGTCAACGGCCAACCGATCGATGAGCACTGCCAAAACCGCGACCTGTCCGTTCAAGAACGAATCCATCTGTTCCTGCAGGCTTGCGATGCGGTCGAACACGCTCATCAGAACCTGGTGGTTCATCGGGATCTCAAACCGGGGAACATCCTGGTGGATCGTGAAGGCGGAATCAAACTGCTCGACTTCGGCATCGCCAAGGTCATCGATCCGGCATCTTCCGAGGACACCACCAACACCGTTGCCCCGCGCATGACTCCCCGCTATGCGAGCCCGGAACAAGTGAGCGGGGCGTCCGTCACCACCCTGGCCGATGTCTACTCGCTGGGAGTGGTTCTGTACGAGCTACTGACCGGGAGATCTCCCTACGGGGAGTCGACCTCTTCTCGGGTCAAACTCGAACATGCCATCACCCGTGGAGAACTGCCGCGGGCCAGCTTCATGGCAAGGGCGGTCCTTGCGAGGTCCGCGAGTGGCGGCAACTCCGGGAATGACGAGGCCCCGTCGGACTCCTCCCACGGAATGGCCCGCCGGTTTCTCTCTCTGCCCGGTGCTCTGCGCCGAGATCTGGACATGATTCTTTGGCGGGCTTTGGCCGTGGAGTCGAAGGATCGGTACGCCTCGGCACGAGACTTCGCCGACGACCTGCGTGCCTGCCTGGAGCACCGTCCCATCCGCGCTCGGGCTCCCTCCCTGAGAGACGTGGCCACTCGCTTCGCGCGCCGCAACCCGGTCGCCACCTTGGCTTCCCTCCTCGCGGTCCTGGGGCTCCTGGCCGGGTTTTTGATCAGTCACCGCGCGCGGCTCCAGGAGGAGATTCAGCGTGAACGTGCGGAAGAGCTATTTCGAAGTTCGCTCGAGCTCAACACTTCCCTGTTCACGCGTTACGTCGACCGCATCAAAGAGCTGCCGGGTTCTTCTCGACTCACCGTGGACATGATCCAGGAACTTGTGACGAGCCTGGAACTCTTGCACCAGCAAGCCCCGGAGGACTCGACCACCGCTTACCAACTCGGGAACGCTTACTTCCAGCTCGGAGACGCACTGAGCAATCCGAACCGCGCCAATCTCGGCGACCAACAGGCGGGCCTGGTCGCCTACGAGAAAGCTCGACACGTCGCGGAGAGACTCCATGCAAAGGCACCGGATGACGAAAGGCACCCGAGCCTTTACGCACTGGTACTGGACCGAATCGGTCAGTGGCATCTCTCTCGCGGTGAGTTCGACGAATCCATGGAAGTCCTTCGCCAAGCCTGGAGCGTCTTGCAGGACGGACCGGAAAGCGACGCCACCTCTCGCGTCTCGAAGACGATCCTCGTTCGCTTGGGTCGCGTGGCGGGCCTTCGCGGCAACCACACCACGGCCCTGGAGTACCTTCAAGAAGCCCTTCCTCGGGCTCAGGACCGCTTCGCCGCCACTCGTCTTCTCCACGATCATCTTGCGGTCGCAGACACCCATCTGGCGATCACCTCGTGCTACCTGAATCTCGAGCGCTACGAGGACGCCTTGACAGAGATGGACGTCAACGTCGAGATCGTCGAAAGCATTTGCGCCAAGGATCCGGACAACGCAGCATTCGTGTCGGCGCTGGCCATGGGATTGGAGGTCCGAGCGCGGGCCTTTCGTGCCCTCGAAGAACCCGAGCTGGCCAAAGACGACCTCCTTCGTGCCCTCGACCTGCTGGACGAACTGCGCATGGCCGACCCGGACAATCGGCAACTCTTGCTCCTTGCCGCGAACGTCACCTTCGGACTCGGGGAATGCAACGAACTGTCGGCCGAGTCCTTTGACGAGAGCGATGAGGACGTCCGGTTTTCGGTCGAGGAAGCACGTTCCTGGTTCGAGCAATGCCAGCAGCTTTGTGAAGAGATGATCCGTCGGGGGGCACAAAGCCAGGAGCAGGAGTACGTGGCCCGCTGTCGCGAGAAGATCCTCCGCTGCGACCGCCGCCTTCGAGTCCTTGCCGAGTCGTTGGACGAACCCGCTCAGTAGTCTTCGACGCCCCGTTCCCGGCAGAAGATCGAGAAACCCGAGTCGACCACTCCCCGTGGCAGCGACTTGCGTCGCTCCGCGCTGGAAGAAGTCCGGCATGCGATCAGCAAGCCCCGGGGCTGGGGCAAAGCGCCGTCACTGCCAAGGAGGTCCACGGTAAGGCTCGGAACCACCCACTTTCTGCTCTTCGACTTGGAAACGGCCCCCCGCGAACGTCACAACGTGGCGAACTCCCACCCCGGCGTGGCCCGACGACTGGTGGGAGTTCTGTTCGAATGGAAGAGTACCCAGCCCCCCTTCGACCACGGGAACGCGGTGTCCTCCTCTTCGAAAGCGGTGGCGGATGACTTGCGAGCGCTGGGGTACCTGGGCGATTGAGCCCCGCGTCCGACGCGCCCATCCATCGATCGCAAATCCCCTCGTCACTCGGATTCGGCGCTTCCCCATTGCACCTTGACCGCTTGGTTCATTTCTTCGACGAACCAATCCGGGTTGCTCTGAAAGTCTTCTCGGCACCCTTCTCCGGCAAACAGGTAGAGACGGCCGTCATGGACGGTGTAGATCTCTGGCTTTCCGGACCGCGCCTCGATCTGGGAACCCATTCCCGCGCAAGACCCGCGTGCCTGAATGCCAAATCGGGACGGGTCCTCGAGAAACTTCCGCTGGGACTCAGAAGAGGCGAAGTGGTAGCGATACCATCCGTCGCTCGAAACGTTCTCCGTGCTGCCGGTCACCGACTCGCCCCCAATCAACAGCACCGGGTCGAGCCCTGCCAATGCCAAGGGGAGTTCCTCGCTCGCCGGGGCCGGCTCGGACAGAGAAGCCGTGTCCACCGGTTGCTTCTCCTCGACCTTGCCGCGCAAGACGGCCTGGGTCGGCTCTTCACGATCGGTCTTCTCGGTGCGCACCGTCTTGCTCGGGGTGAGACCCAGGCTCTCATCCCAGTCATACTCCATGTAGCGCGCCACCTGCCGGGCAGTGTCCATGCCCGACCTTCGCTGCAGCAAATGAAGGGAGGCATCGATTCCTGCCGAAACTCCCGCGGCGGTAATGATTCGACCGTTGTCCACGAACCGAGCATCGTCATGCACGACGCAGTCTTCGGTCATCTGTCGAAGGCCACGGATGGCCCCGTGATGAGTGGTCGCTTCCAGTCCTTCCAACTCGCCAAGCTTCGCCAGTACCAGGGCGCCATTGCAAACTGACAGAGTGACCTCAGCCAGATCCACGCGTTCCTGCAGTGCCGCCAGGAACGGCGGGCTTCCGAGAATGGACCCCACGCTGCCCCCGGGAATCACCAGAATGTCGATGTCCGGTGCCTCCGCCACCGAGTACTGCGGCACCACCGTCAGGAACCGCTGACTGGTGAATGGCTCGGTCGTCTCGGCCACCGTGAACACTTGGTAGTGCCCGGTCGTCGCTCCGGCTGCGCTGAAGACTTCCCCGGGCCCGGCAAAGTCGAGGAGCTCCACCTCGGGGAAGATCACGACCCCCACGTTGGTGACGTCCCGATTCTTGGACACCAGCACCATCCCGCAAGCGGAGCAGTTGCCTCCCTCGTCGAATTCCTTGCCGTCTTCGCTGCAGTTGCAAGGCGGGCAAACGTACGCCTCCTGATCATCGAGCCCGAGAGTCATGCCCATCACGGGAACGATCGAGCTCGACCCCGCAAGCGCGGCCCCGGCCAAGAATGCAACCAAACCCCATTTTTTCGCGGACATCGGCAGTTCTCCCGTTCGTCGTCAGAGATTTCATTCCCTCGGCGGGGACAGGAGGGAATCCGGACCTCCCCGGGATCTCTGCCGCGAAAAAGCCGGGATCCGGTGTTGCGCAAAAGGCGCAAGTAGAGCTTTGAAAGGCCGGCCGGGCCGAGCCCTCGTCGGCCCCCACCGGTCGCGGCGTCCGGGCGCCGACCCTACGGCCCGCGGGCCTCCAGGTCTTTGAGTTTGGCTCGGATCCGTTTCAAGACCATCGACTTGGCCTTGTAGACCTGGTTCTTGGTGATCTGCAATCGCTGCGCGACATCTTCCACCGAGAGTTCCTCGTCCAAGAGCATCCGAAAGGCCTGGTACGGCTTCTCGGAGACGTCACTTCGGACCTGTTCCAGGCAATATTGCAAGTGTTGATAACGCCAGCGTCGATCCCACTCTTCTTCCGGCGTGGGTGCCGAATCGGCGATCCCCTCCGGAATCTCTTTCGCCGCGCGCCGAGCGGCGCGTTGACGGTCGATCACTTTCGCCGAGACGATTCGGTACAGCCAAGACTGGAAACGCCCGACCGCGCGGTCGTAGCGGAAGTGAGGCATGCGCCGCGCAATGATCTCGAGACATTGGTCACGGATCTCTTCGGCAGCGTCGGCATCCAATCCGCGAGATCGCGCGTAGCGAACGAGCAACGGGGCGTAAAGGCCATAGAAGCGCTCCCAGGCCTCCTGGTCCTTCCAGTCCCGAACGCGAACGAGCAAAGATTGGCGAGTCGTGGTCACGGAGTTTCCCCCCCACATTCTTCCAGCAGCTGCTTCGTTCGAGCCGCCGCGGGTTCGTGAGTGGACCCGGCCTGCTCGCGGATTGCCCAGGCGGTTTGCAACAACTCGCGGGCCTGACCGGGACGCCTTGTTTCGCAACACAGCGAGCCGAATTCTTCCAGCGTAGTCAAACGAATCGGGCACTGCTCGCCGTACAGGCGGCAGTGAATGACCAGCGCTTCCTGGTAGAGCGACTCTGCCGCCGCCGTCTCCCCACACAGTCGCAGAAACTGTGCGAGCTCATTCATCCACTCCGCGGTCTCGTAAGAGCCCAGGCCGCGATAGTCACGAATCTGGGCCATCGCTTCCGCAAACGGGGGAGTTCGTCCGCCGGCCAGGGAAGCAGAACTCAGCTCGGCTTGCAGGGCGCGCAGTCTCGGTGCTTCCGAGATGCGCCTCCTTGCCCAGCGCTCCAGCTCGGCAGCGACGGCCTGACAATGCACTCGACCGGAGAGGTCCAAATCTCCCCGCTTCTGGTGCAGCTTCGCGAACGCTCGCAGCACATCCACGCTGCGCTCGTCGCCGAACAACGACTCGGCCAGGGGAACCGCCTGTTCGAGAACCGCCTCTGCCTGATCCTCCTGCTGCAGCTGGTGCAACACCCCCACCCGATCGAACAGGCATTCCAAAGAGAGGGGATTCTGCCCGAGGTCCAAGCTGTCGAGTCGCGCGATGGCGTCGACCAACAGGGCATCCGCATCCTTCCAGCGGAGTTGCGACCGTGCCACCCGAGACAATCGCTGGAGAGTCTTGGCGATCTCGAACTGTGGCTCCGGCCGAATCGTCTGCAGCTCGACCAGAGCCCCTCGGATCAATCGCTCCGCCTTCGCCGAATCCGCTTCCTGATTTCGGGCCAGCAACGCCGCCCCGAGGTTTCGTTGCGCGAGAATCCGCGTGACGTCTCCCTCCTCGCGGTGGGCTTCCAAACCGGCAAGCGCTTCTTGCAACACCGAAACGGCGCGAGGGTCCTCCAACTCCACCAACGTCTGACCGAAGGCGTCCAAAGCGATTGCCAACGACTCTCCACCGGGATCGACCTCACGGTAGCGTTCGACGGCCACGGAAAGGTGCTCTTCGGCTTCTTCAAAACGCCTCAAGCGGGCATAGGTCTGGCCAATGGTTCGGCGAATCTCCGCCTGGAAATCCGGGGCACGGTGGAAGCTGGCATCGACCTGCGCGGCGACGTCTTCGAACAGGTCCACCAGGGTGACCCCGGCCCCCATGCGCCCGGGATCGGCCGCCAAGAGCACCTCTTGAAAGACCTCGCGCAGGCGTTGAGAGACTTCCTGCTGCCGATTCATCTGGATCTGCTGACGCAACCACAGGGACAGGAACAAGGACGCTCCGGCAAGAACCAGTGTTCCCGCTGCCACCAACCAGCGATGACGAGCCATCCACCACCGGGCCAGCGACCAAACCGACTCCCGGCGAGCTTCGATCGGCTGCCCCTGCATCACGCGACGCACGTCGGCGCCAAGTGCGTCCACGGACTGGTAGCGCCGCTCGGGTTGCTTCGCGAGAGCTCGGAACATCACGGTGGTGAGGTCGGCGGGCAGCCCCGCCGCCCAGCGTCGCGGATTCCGTGGCCTCTTGTCGAGGACCTGCTGCACGACGTCCCCCACTCCACGGAGTGGTCCATGGGGAAGGTGTCCGGTGGTCAGCTCGTACAACAGGACGCCGAGGGCATACACATCCGTGCGCGTGTCACTGACTCCTGAGCCATCCAACTGTTCCGGCGCCGCGTACACCACGGTGCCCAAGAATTCTCCACTCTTGGTCAACGCGCGCTCGGACCGAAGGTCCCAAGAGATGGGTTTCGCCAGTCCGAAGTCCACCAATCGGGGTGAGCCAGTGAGGTTCACGATCACGTTGTCTGGCTTTAGGTCGCGGTGCAAGACTCCTCGCTGATGGAAATGGGCCACGGCCGAACAGATCTGCAAGAACATGCGCAGCCGGTGGCTGAGCGACAGCTCTTCGCTCTTCATCACCTCCGCCAGCGAGCGTCCTTCCACGAACTCCAGGGCGAAGTAGAAGAAGTGTGGCGTCACTCCCGTGTCGACCACGGGCACCACGGACGGGTGATTCAGTCGGCGGCACAGCTCCACCTCTCGTTCGAACCGCTGCCGCTCACGAGTCGAAGCGTCTTGACCACCCGCAATCACCTTGAGCGCGACGCGGCTCCCACTGGACCGATGAACGGCCTCGAACACGGTGCCTTGGCCGCCCCGCGAACGCTCTGCAACAAACTCGAATCGTTCGTTCAGTTCCCGCTGGGGTGAGGGGCGGTCCTCTCGAACAGCGGTCGCGAGTTCGCGAAACAGCTTCCGCTCCTCGCAGACGTCCCGTAAGCGTTGCGAGCAGTCCGAGCAATCCCCCACGTGTTCCCGGACCTCCTTGGAGACCGAAGAGTCCTGATCAGCCATGGCCTCGATCTGCGATTGGGGAATGCAGCGCATCTGGCCCATACTAACGCAGAATCGAGGGCTCCGCCGGGAGCGGGGAACCGTGTCGCGGGACGAAAGCGCCTTCGAGGCGGTTCTTCGCCAACGGATGGGCCCCCATTGGTCCGGCCCCCACGGATCGGTCTTTGCAATCGTTCGATTCTCGGACCAAAGCATGGATGCGTCTCCCGGATGCCGACAAGGAGCGATTCCCACTCGCTCGCACCCGCAGTCCCGCTCATCTCAGGAGCGAAACCGGACCGCGTTTCTCGAGAAAATCGCCAGCCCCGAATTGGCATCGCGTTGACTCTTCCATCGCTCCGACTCCATCACTCGCTGTCACCTTCACCGAATCACAACTGCCAACTTTCGGGATGAGACTGCCGCATGGGCTCCTCTGCGAAACAGCACCGGACTTTCCGACGATCCTCCGTCATCCCATCAGTCGGAGGGCGCCAACCAATCGAATGGGATCGGAATCGGAGCGGGCACTGCGGTTTTGTCAAAGAAAACCGGGGGGCATTGAATCCAGCAACGGTGAGACCACGAAGCTCCGGACACCGCAAGGAAAACTGAAATCAACAACGAAGACAGGAGGATGTTGGAATGAATCGCTGGATGGTCAGTTTGACCGCAGTCGCTTGTCTCTCCACTCCCGCCCTCGCCGGCGGAAACACCATCGCTGACATCGTGGCTCAGAGCGGCGGCGCCTTCGACAACAACTACGACGATTTCGATCTTCTGCTCACCGCGCTTCAAACCGCCGAGCTGGACGATGATCTGGCCAACGAGTCGGCGAGCTTCACCGTGTTCGCTCCGAACGATGCCGCTTTCGTGCGCACCGCTCGCGAACTGGGCTTTGCCGGCGTCGACGAAGCGGGTGCTTGGGACTTCCTGGTGACGACATTGACCACCCTCGGTGGCGGCGACCCGATCCCGGTCCTCACCGACATTCTGCTCTACCACGTGCTCGACCGAGAGGTGAACGCCCTTCAGTTCTTCCTGCTGAGCATCCTGCAGTTCCAGGTCCCGACCCTGCAGGGCGCCACGTTCACCCCCTTCTTCATTTTCGTCCAGGACAACGATCCGGACCTGTCTGACGCCTTCCTGATTCCGGGTCAGATCAACATCGGCGCCTGCAACGGAATCATTCACACCGTCGGACGAGTTCTCATCCCGATCGACGTCTGACGTTCCCCCCGAAAAACCCTATTCCCGTGGGCGGTCGAGCATCCTTCGCTCGGCCGCCTACTTTTTTTGGTGAGGTCTCGCGCAACGCCGCCCCGGGGTTCCGGATTGCGTTTTGGAGCAGTGATTCGGTTTCTTCTCAAACAAGGACCCCGTCATGTTCCATTCCAAGCGCGTCGTTTCGCTTCCGGCCATCGCACTTCTGGCCGGATTCAGCTTCACCCCTCGAGTTTCCTCCCAACTGAAGTACACCTACTTCGCGGACCAGCGCGAGAGGCTTGGGGAAAGCGTGGCCATCGCTGGTGACGTCAACGGCGACGGGTACCAGGACGTCTTGATCAGCAGTCCGGAGTATCAGGGCTTTCTCGGACGAGTGCAGGTCATTTCCGGAAAGACGGGAACGGTGCTCACGACCCACTTTGGGAGCGCGGGAGGCGTGAGTCATGGGGAGAGGGTCAGCGCCGCGGGGGATGTCGATGCCGACGGGTTCGCTGACTACTTGATCAGTGAATTCCTTGGAGCCTTCGCGCTGATCAGCGGACGAACCGGCGTGACTCTTTTCGAACTCGGAGGTTCGAGATCGAACTTCGGCGCCGCGATGGACGCGTTGGGCGACCTCAACGCCGACGGCCATGACGACTTCCTCGTCACCGCCGACGGAGCTCTCGACGATGCAGGGTACCGGGTCTACTCGGGGCAGGATTTCACGATCCTCCATTCCCGGAACACGAACTCCCTCGAAGGATTCGGCGCCGCCTGCACCGGATTGGGCGATGTGGATCGCGACGGAGTGAACGACTTCGCCGTTTCCAGCCCCCGTGCCAGCCCGGGGATTCTCCGAGCGGGTCGCATCTCCGTGTTCTCTGGAGCGACCGGGTCTTTGATCCACCAAATCGAGGGGACCACCGAGGACGGGCGGCTGGGCTGGGCCCTCGAATCTGCAGGGGACGTCGACGGCGACGGCCTCGACGACTTGCTGGCCAGTGCGGTCCCTTTCAACAACGGTCCGGGACAGGTGTCGGTCTACCGAAGCTCCGACTGGACTCCGATCTGGTCCGTTTCCGGGGATCAAGACGGGGAGCGCTTCGGGTTCAGTCTGGCTGCGGTCGGGGATGTCAACGAAGACGGTCGCCCGGATTACCTCATCGGCTCTCCCGTGTATGAAAAGAACTCGCTCCGCGACGTCGGCCGCTGTCAGCTGTACTCCTACTCCGAAACAGAGCCATGGAAGACCTGGGAAGGCACCAGAGAGTGGTCTCGACTGGGAGACTCCCTGGCGGGTGGTGGAGACGTGAACGGAGATGGATTCCTCGATGTCGTGATCGGGAGTCCTTACTACGACGTCTTTGGAACGACCGAACCTTACGGCCTCGCGGAAGTGCACTTCCTTTGTCCGGCGATCGCCAAAGTCGAAGGCCAGGGCTGGCCGGGCGCCAACGAGGTTCCGTCGATTTCATTGGACCAAGCACCGATCTACGAGTCGACGTGCACGCTTGCCATCGGGAACTCGTCGAACTTCGACACGACGGGCTACTTGGTCGTGGGAAACGATCCCGCCAGCCTCCCCACTCGCTTCGGAGGCTTGCTGCAACTGGTCCCCCAGGCGACGATTCCGATTTCTCTGCCGACCCAAGGGGCGGTCATCGAGTTCCAGGCTCCTCCGGACCTTGGCGAGTGTGAACCCGCGCTGTACTTACAAGCTCTCGTGGTCGATCCGGAAACCAGCCACGGCCTGGCCTTCAGCCGTCGGTTGAAGGTGAAGTTCGGACGCGACTAGATCCGGGAATCAGCATGCACCAGGGCCCACGGTTGTCGAGCGGGATGCGAAGAGCACGCGCAACGAGATGCTGCCGCTCTCCCGGGATCATCCACCCCGTCGAACGAACCGCGATCCCGCTCAACATTGAAGTGTCCCCCCAATGAGCCCTTGCGGCGGTCGAGCTTCTTTGCCTCGGCCGCCGCATCTTTTTCTAACACTCCGCACAACGGCGTCCTGGAGTTCCGGATTGCGTAGTGGAGCAGTGATTCGGTTTCTTCTCAAACAAGGACTCCGTCATGTTCCATCGAATGCGCATTTCTTTGCTGCCGGCAACTTCCGTTCTCGGGGTGCTCTGCCTCGCTCCCCATGCCTCCTCTCAGCTGAAGTACACCCTCTTCGCAAGCGAGCAAGAAGCACTCGGGGAAAGTGTGGCGATTGCCGGCGACGTCAACGGTGACGGATACCAAGACGTCTTGATCGGGAGTCCTCGCTATCAAAGCTCGGCCGGACGAGTGCTGGTGGTTTCTGGAAAAACGGGGACGACTCTCGCGACCCACCTGGGCGACGAGACCTCGGAGCAAGTGGGGATCACGGTCAGCGCGGCGGGAGACGTGGATGCGGACGGGTTCGCCGACTACCTCATCAGTGAGTTCAATGGCTCTTTCTCAGTGTACAGCGGGCGCACCGGAGTGATCTTGTTCCAGCGGCCGGCATCGACGTCAAACTTCCGTGTTGCCATGGATGGGCTGGGAGACCTCAATGGGGACGGCCATGACGACTTCCTCATCACCTCGGACGGCGACCCGGATGGCTCCGGGTATCGCGTCTACTCGGGTCGAGACTTCACCGTTATCCATTCTGGGGTCGGCCCCTCGAGTGAGGAATTCGGCAGGGCCTGCACAGGTTTGGGCGATGTGGACGGGGATCAAGTCAACGATTTCGCCGTGTCCAGCCCCTGTGCAAGCCCCGGGATCGACAAAGCGGGTCGCATCTCTGTGTTCTCCGGGGCAACCGGGTCATTGCTCCGTGACATCGAGGGAGCGGCCGAGAAGAGCGCATTCGGCTTTGCAATCGACTCCGCCGGAGACGTCGACGGAGATGGCCTCGACGACCTGTTGGTGGGTGGCGCCCCGGCCAACAACGGCTCGGGACAAGCTTGGGTTTATCGAAGCTCGGACTGGAGCCCGGTCTGGTCAGTCGTCGGAGATCAAGAACAGGCGGGCTTCGGCTTCTCCGTCGCAAGCGCGGGGGATGTGAACCAAGACGGCCGTCTGGAGTTCCTCATCGCGTCGCCTTTCCACTCCGCGGGCTCGCTCAACCAAGCCGGACGCTGCCATCTTTACTCTTATGGAGAGACTCAGCCGTGGAAGGTTTGGGACGGCACGGAGAGGTCGACTCTGTTGGGTAAGTCGGTGGCGGGAGGTGCCGACGTCAATGGCGATGGGTTCCTCGACGTCGTGATCGGGAGTCCCGGCTTCGATGTGTTCGGATCCCCGGAGCGCTATGGCCTCGCAGAAGTGCACTTCCTTTGCCCGGCCATCGCCAACGTTGACGGCCAAGGATGGCCGGGCGCTCGTGGCATCCCGGAGATTTCTCTGGACCATGCGCCGCTTTACGAGTCGACCTGCAAGCTGAGCGTCGCAAACTCGTCGAACTTCCCGACCACGGGATACTTGGTTGCGGGAACCGCAGCCGCCAGCATTTCCACTCGCTTCGGAGGCTTGCTGCAACTGGTCCCAGAAACCATGATCCCGGTGTCTCTGCCGATTCAGGGAGCAGACATCGAGTTCCAGGCACCGCCGGATCTTCACGAATGTGAGCCCGCCTGGTACGTTCAAGCCCTGGTTGTCGATCCGGAGTCCACCCACGGTCTCGCCTTCAGCCGTCGGCTGAAGATGAAATTCGGACGCGACTAGCCCAACGGCTCAAGGGCCCCTGGTTGTTCAAAGCTCCGAGGAACGCCGGGCAACAAGAGCGTTGCCAACCCGACCTTGCCAAGAATGACCCGGGGCCCCATTCGTCACGCGAGTGCAGACTTCGGAATTTCAGCGAACGCACTGCTCGAGGAGAGTGCGAGTGCGACAAGCGGGGATCTCCCATCCGTTCGACGAGTCGGTGGAAGTCCGGGAAACCCCGCGCCGGTCACTCGGATCCATGGACCTTGCGCGCGTCGCCGGTGATCTGTTGACACAGTTCGCGGCAAGCCGTTGCGACCGAGCCGTAGAAGCCTCCGCACTGGGTCACCGGTGCGAGCGCCTGATCGGCAAAGTTCAGGTGCTGGGAGGCCAGCCACCGAGCCTTCTTGCCATCGCTCTCCGACAGTTCGGCCCAGAGCAACAGCAAGCACCCGAGATGATCCACCGGGGCGTTGCGCGCCGCCTCCCGGTTGAACTCGAGCGCCGCCGAGTCGGCCAGCTTGCGGAGCGAAGCGGTGGAAGGCCCCTCGTACTGTCCGTGTTCCCAAAGCGACTGAACCAAGGGAGTGCCAGAGGGGCCGAGAAAGCACTCGAAGTATTCCTCGGCAAGCGTCTCGAGAGCGTCGTCGGACCGCGGCACGTCGATCCCCTCGACGGCCAACGCTGAGACGAGCGATGGCTGGCGCAGCTCGTCCAGGAGTTCCTGATCGATCTCGCGCAACAACAAGCGCCCGAACAATCGGGCCACCGCGACCCAAGACGTCATGACTTCGTTCACGAAATCTTCCGGACCCGCACCACAGTGTCGTTGAACGCCTGCTGACCCGAGATGAAGTCCGGAGCAATGGGTAAGACTTGGTTCTGAGCCCACCCCGGGCCAGTGTTCTTGACCCAGGTTTTTGGGTCGTTCTGGGTCCGGTCTTCCCACCACATGTTGCGCTCCCAATCGGGATCGCGCAGCGCTTCCTGATCCATCCCCACCGCTTCCCCACCCGGAGGAGCGACTTGCTTGGCCTGAGCGACTCGGGAGTACTGCCAGTGGCCGAGGGAGTTGGAGATGGCCAACGCCCGTGGGTGAACACCCGCGGTCAAGACCACCGGGATGCGTAGTTTGCGATCGATCTCCCCACTTCCCAATTCCAACCCCGGGAGGTGACGGTCCACGCTCCGACTTCGATGTCCGGTGACTTCGATCCAATCCCCATCTTGGAGGCCCAGCCGACGGGCCGCTTCCGGATGAATCCATGCCGGATTCGAGTGAACGATTTCGGAGCACCATTTGAGATTCGCGGTGCGTCCGTGATTGTGAACGTTCCATTTGAACGACGTCATCACGAACTGGTCCTCGTCCAGTCCTTGGTGTTCCTCGATCGGCATGTAGTGCGGACCCGACTCCATCTTGTAGCGGTACTTGCGATGGCTTTCCGGTCGGCTGCGTCCTTTGGAGTTGGCCAGCGCCACGAGATCGTCCACGTTTTCGCCCGCGGCCATCTTCACCACGTAATCGCTGAAAACCTCGAACTTGCGGCTGGGCGTCCGGAAACCGCGGACGACCTTGTCCCCCATCCGAATCCCGATTCCCTTGCCATCTTTGGTCACGACCCCCGTGTCCGGATCGGTGACCGATCCTTCGAGGGCGGCGTCGTCCAAGGGACGCAGGTACGGCTCGAAGTTCGACGCCTGGTGGGGATCCTCGAATGCTCCTTCGGCCTCTAGGAACTCCATGGGGTTTTCGTACTTCTCGGCATCGTAGGGGACGTTCTTCGTCCAGATCGCCATGTACTCTTCCGTGGATCGATCCGCGGGGAACCACTCCTCCATGCCATCCCCAATGCGCCGCGCCAGCTCGGGCAGAATCTCGCGCATGTCCTTGGCTTCGCCCAGCGCTTCGACCATGGGGCGACGCATGTTCAAGTAGGGCTTCAAGTTGTAGGCCCCGCGCGCGTCGACGTCCCAACGTTCCATGTAGGTGGCCCAAGGCAGAACCAGGTCCGCGTAGTGAGCGGTCTCGTTGTAGAACGGGTTGATCGCGACGTGAAACCCGATTTTGTCCTCGTCCTTGAGGATGTTTTCGGTCACCCCCATTTCAGGCCAGGTGAGGGGACTGTCCAGGTTGTAAGTCATGTAAGCCTGGAGCTTGGCTCGACCTTGGGCGAGATACCAATAGACGATCTCGCCAACTTTCATCTTGTTCCAAGCGTTGGCCAAGACGAATTCCGGAGGATCGTCGAGGACCGAGCCCGCGGTGGCCTTGGGAGGCTGGGGCGGCAACGGGAAGCGCTTCTTGTCGTAGCCCCCGGTCCACATCCAACACCAACCTCCTGGCTTGCCCACGCTCCCGACCAGAGCATTCAATAGGCCGATGGCGCGGTCGTTGTAGTAGCCGTTCAGGTGGGCACTGCTGCCCCGATTGCACATGGTGGTGGCGCGCGGCGCGGCAGCGGCGAATTCCCGGGCAATCCGGGCAATGTCCTTCGCCGGAACCGTGCTGACCTTCTCCGCCCATTCGGGGCTGTACGGCGCCAGGTGCTTGGTGACCGTTTCCAGGTCCGTGTTGGTCCAGGTATCGAAGAACTTCTGGTCCGCCAATCCCTCCGAAGCGATCACTTGGCACATGGCGAGGGCAACGGCGCCGTCCGTGCCGGGAAATGGCATGAAGAACTCGTCGGAGTTGCCGGCGGTGTTGGACATGCGGACATCGAAGGTGACCAGCTTGGCACCGTTTTCGAAGCGCCCTCTTTGGACTCGCATGGCGCCGGCCACGTGGCCCTGGTGCGCTTCGAACATGTTCGAGCCGAAGTTCAGGATGTACCGGGAGTTCGCGTAGTCACCGAGATCCCAGTCACTTTCGAAGATGTGAGCCAGATTGGCGGTGCGTCGAGCAGCGGAACAGAGCCCTCGGTGATTCAGGTGAGTCGCCGTCCCAAAGGCGTTCAGGAACGCGCTGACCATGTCCTTGGTCCGGTTGCGTCCTTGATGAAAGCCGAACTCTTCCGGGCGTCCCGAACGACGCACTTCCCGAAGCTTGGATGCGAGCTCGTCGTAGGCCTCGTCCCACGACACCCGCTTCCAACGTCCCTCCCCCCGCTTTCCGACCCGACGCATCGGATAAAGCAATCGTTCCGGATGATACTGATGATTGAGCGCCGCTTGTCCCCGGGCACACAGACGCCCTTGGGAATTGGGATCGTTGGGGTTGCCCTCCACCTTCAGGATGCGACCGTCTTTCACGTGGCCGGTGATGCCACACACGGTCGAGCAAAGCTGACACATGCCATGGATTTTGGTGGTGTTCTTGTACTTGTCCGGATCCGGGAAGTTTTTCTTGCGGTAAGGGCCGGGAAGCTCGCACACCCCGGGAACCGGCAGATCGCCCAGTTCATAGGGCGTTCCCCGGCCTTCCTCCCAAACCTTCAAGTTCTCTTCGGGAGTGGGCTTGCGGAAGTTTCCGTTTTCGTCAACGAACTCCTGATCGGCATCCCGAGACGACGCACAGCCGGTTACCGCGCCGGCGCCAAGCAACGCGCCAAGCTGTAAGAACCGTCGGCGATCGAATCTGCCGGGGGCGGACGAGGGGAGCTGGCTTTCCATCACTCCGACTCCTCCCGATGCCATGGTCCCGGCTCGTGACGATCATTCTTCCACTGGTAGACACTGTAGGCCTCGGGCGAGTAGCTCTCGCCTTCGCGGGGGATCTTGTTCTCCCACACTTCCATGGGGTGGTCGCTGTCCACGGCAAACCAGGTCCTTGGCTCGGTCCCTTTTTCCGGACGCAGCCGGGAAATCTTGTCCTCGGCTTCCAGCAGTTTTTTTCGCCGAGAGATTTCCGAGTCGGGATCGTTCAGATCCCCGAAGTACAGCGCTTCACTCGGACAGGTCGTGACGCACGCTGGCTCCATTCCGACTTCGAGGCGGTGGGTGCAGTTGTGACACTTGACCGCCTGGTTCGCCACCTTGTCGATGTAGATGGCGCCGTAGGGACAGGCATCGACACAGGTCGCATGGCCGCTACAAGCTTCGTAGCTCACTTGCACCGTTCCCCCCGCGGCCTTGTGCAGCGCACCGCAAGGACATGCCTTGATGCAAGGGGCATCCTCACAGTGCTGGCAAGCCATGGGAATCATCACTCGAGCCAAGCCGCCCCCCGACTTTTCGTAGTCGTGGTAGATCGTCTGACGGATGTAGTTGCCAAGCGGAACGTCGTTCTCCGCCTTGCAGGCCACCTCGCAACCGTGGCATCCGAAACACCGACGCGTGTCGACCAGCCAACCGTAGCGCTTGCCGTCGTCGGGGGCCGTCATGCGGTCCCGCCAGTGCTCCTCGGGGTAGAAGCGAACGGGAGTTCCCTCTTTTGCCTCGGCGGAGGAACCGAGAGCGGCCGCGCCCAGAGCGGTGGTCGCGGCCTTCTTGACGAACTCCCGCCGAGTGGGGTCGGGAGGTGTGGGATTCTCGGGATCAGTCGTCATGAGATTCCTGGAATAGTGAATGAGTCACGCATTCGTCGATCCATGGGCCTCGAAAAGCGGGGACGCGACGCCGGACACGAAGACTGGGAAGCCCCACGAAGGGGCGGCAACCGACCAAGAGTTGAGCGGTGAAGAAGCTGTCCGTGAAACAGCGAATCCGCGAGTCCGTGAATGTTCCCCTCGTTTTCACGGGAGGGAAACTAGGGGAAGCCTCTCTCGGGGGTCAAGAGAGGAAGGCCGCGAAATCTTCCGGGAAGGAAACGGCGCACTTGGCCGTGATTCGCTCCACTTCCAGACCACTCCGGATCGCTTGGAAGAAGGCCCGGGATCGTTCCGAAATCCGAAGCGTCGATCACTTCACCCCAAGCACCCTGTCATCCGTCACAGCAAGCCTCGTCGCGGGCCAGGAATCCCCTATCTCGTTCCCGGTCGGTCCCCTTTTCCCTGGATCCCTTGGGAGGTTTCCAATGAAGATTGCCGTGGGCGCCGTTCTCTTCGCTGTGGGTTTCGGCTTCGCCATCGCTCGTGGTGCGGTCCCCAGTTCCACGACTGCGGACGGCGCGGAGTCTCGCGACTTGCACGAGCACATGATGGGCTTCCTGGACCAGCTGAAAACCATCGCCCAGCACCTACAGGCCGGCAAGACGGAGGAGTGCCTCGAGGCGGCCACCCGCATGCAGGAGCTGGCTCTTTCCGCCAAGCACCTGGATCCCGCCAATCTCGAAGAGGTTCCGGAGGAGCAGCGGGCCGATCATCGGCGTTCTTTTCGAATCGCCATGGTGCAGCTACTTTCCGAGCTGTCCCTGCTCGAAATCGAGCTGCTCGAGGGGAAGCGAGACGAGGCGTGGGCAAGGGTTTCGGGCAGCTTGTTCCAGCTCCGTGAGTCCTCCCATGAACGCTTCCAGTCCGCAGATTGACCATCGAACGAATTGCCGGCGGCCGGTTCCTTGACGGCGGCACCGGATCATCGAGTCAAGAGTTCGAACGGCTCCTCGAGACTTCGGGTCTGGATCACGATCTGGGTCTTGCTCGCTCTCGTGAGCGTGGCGTCCGCCACCCGCATGTACTTCGTCTATGGCAACGCGGGCCGCCCAATCTCCGGGATCGATGCCCTTGGCTCGGCGGCCATGGACTGGTTTCTTTGGGGATTGCTGTCGCCCTTCCTGTTCTGGGCGGCCCGTCGTTTCCCTCTGGTCTCGGGCGAGCGAATCCGATCGGCGGCGATTCACTTCGCCCTCGGCCTGGTCATCCCGGCGGTGCAGATTGCCGTCTATGCCGGGGCATCGGCGTGGATTCGCGAGGCCCGCTTTGCCAGCGGCTCATTCCCCGACGAACTGCGGAGCGGGCTCCTCCTTCGACTTCAGACCTGCATCGCGGTGTACTGGGCGGCGATCCTCGGAATCGCCTTCTGGGATTCCGAGCAACGAAGACGGGCCACCCAATTGCATCGAGCTCGCCTTGATCAAGAACTGAGCGAAGCGCGGCTCCGAGCACTGCAATCCCAGCTGCGCCCCCACTTCCTGTTCAACGCTCTCAACACCATTCTGGATGCCGTTCGTCGCGCTCCAGACGAGGCGGAGCGAATGATCGTGAGTCTTGGCGACCTACTTCGCCAGACTCTCCGTCACGATGAACGCCGCGAGCTGAGTGTCACCGAAGAGCTCGCCCTGCTGAGTCGCTACGTAGCGATCGAAGAAGCTCGGTTCGGAGGCCGTCTCTCCGTGCAAATCCGAGCGACTCCCGAGACCCATTGCTTACTGCTGCCTTGCTTCTTGCTGCAACCGTTGGTCGAAAACGCCATCCGACATGGCGTGAAGAAACGGAACGGGGGCCAGGTATCGGTGGACGTGACGCGCGACACCGACCAGCTCTGCGTTCGCGTTCGCGACAATGGCCCGGGCGTGTCCAAGAACCCCGACCTGAACAGGAAGCAGCCGCCTGACCCTCGACTCTCCAAGGACGCCCACCTCGACCCGGCCGGTGGAACGGGACTTGCCAACACCCGTCAGCGGTTGTCCCTGCTGTACCCCTCGTCTCACCAGCTGGAAATCCTTGCGCGCGAACCAACCGGCACGGAGATTCGCATTCGGTTGCCTGCCCGTTCGATCACAGCCAACGATCGTTGGGTCCATGAGTGAACCATCCCCGAGAGATCGACCCGACTCATTCGGGGGGCGTGATCGCAGCCGAAAGGTCGCGCTTGGCAAGCGGCCACCATCCCCGCCGCCTCTCCGTCTGGTGATCGCCGAGGACGAACCCCCCGCTCGGCGCCGCCTGCGCGATCTGCTGAACACCGATCCTCGCCTCCAGATCCTCGCCGAATGTGTCGACGGAGCCGAAGCGGTTCAGGCCATCGAAGACGGCAATCCCGACCTAGTCTTGCTGGATATCGAGATGCCCGAACTGGATGGCTTCGGTGTCATCGAACGAATCGGCATCGACAAGATGCCCACGGTGGTGTTTGTCACCGCTTACGACCATCACGCCGTCCGCGCGTTTGACCTGCACGCCCTGGACTACGTGTTGAAACCGTTCGACGAGCAAAGACTGTTTCGCGCCATCACCCGGGCATGGGATCAGCGGGAAGCGCTTGCGGAACGACTGCATCGGCTTCTTGAGCCCTCAGAGGGTCCCCCTGACTCTCGCCGTCTCGTGATCCGGTCTGCCGGCAGCGTCCACCGGCTTCGTCCCGAGGACGTCGAATGGGTGCGGGCACGCGGCAATTATGCGGAGATCCACGCCGGAGATTTGGTCCTTCTGACGCGGGAGACCTTGGTCCGGCTTCAGCAACGGCTGGGTCCCGGCTTTCTCAGAATCCATCGCTCCCTCCTCGTCCAGATCCACCGGGTGGTCGAAGTGAAGGCGCTGGATGGCTCCAACTACCAGGTGCGCTTGCAGTCAGGAGTGGAGTTCGTTTCGAGTCGCACCTATCGCAAGCAAGTGCAGGCACTGCGACGATAGACTCGCTCCATGGAAAGGGCCTTCCGATCGGTCAGGCCCGAGGTGTGAATCCACCGGATTCCCGGGGACGAATCGCATCAAGGCAAACGGCGACCGAACCGCGGCCTCTCGCTTCCTTCTCAAGCCTGCCCCTGCGCATGACCCAATCCTCTCCGACCCCGCGCTGCCTCCTCGTCCTGTTCGGAGACCAACTCCACTTGGACGAACCGGCCCTTCAGAAGCTGGACCGTTCCCGCGATGCCGTGTTGATGATGGAGGTTTCGGAAGAGGCGACCCACGTTCCCAGCCACAAGCAGCGCACGGTCTTGTTCTTGTCCGCCATGCGCCACTTCGCGAAAGAGCTCCGAGGACAAGGATTTCGCGTCGAATACGTGGCCTTGGATGATCCGGCCAACACCCAGTCGTTCCTCCAGGAGATGCGCCGCGCCAACCAACGCCTACAACCGGAACAGATCTTGATCGTGGAACCGGGCGAGTGGCGCGTCCGACGCGTGGTCGAAGACTTCCAGCAGGAATGCGGCGTGCCACTCGAGATCCTGCCTGACTCCCATTTCTTGCTGTCGACGGAAGAGTTCGGTCAGTGGGCCAGCGGGCGGAAGGAGTGGATCCTCGAGCACTTCTACCGTTGGATGCGCAAACGATTCGGAGTTTTGATCCAACCCAACGGAGAACCCACCGGCGGACAGTGGAATTTCGACAAGGACAACCGGCAGGCCTTCCGCGAGGACCCGGAGCGGATTCCCACGCCTCTGGATTTCCCTCCGGACAAGATCACCAAGGACGTCATGGATCTGGTGGAGGCTCGCTTTCCTGATGCACCGGGCGAGCTCGACTCCTTCGGTTGGCCGGTCACCCGAGCGGACGCGCTGTCGGCCGCGGAAGACTTCTTCGAGCACCGCCTTGCCCACTTCGGGGAGTTCCAAGATGCCATGGTTCTCGGTCAGCCGTGGATGTACCACTCCCTGCTGTCCCCGGCCATGAATCTCAAGCTTTTGAATCCACGCGAGCTCATCGATCGGGCGGTTGACGCTTACGAGAACAAGGGAGCACCGCTCAACTCGGTGGAAGGTTTCATTCGCCAGATTCTGGGTTGGCGCGAGTTCATTCGGGGGGTGTACTGGCACGAGGGTCCGGAGTACCGCCAGCGCAACGAACTCGGCGCCCCTCTCCCTCTTCCCCGGGCCTACTGGGACGCGAACTCTCCGCTGCGCTGCATCCGAGAGGCGGTGGGAGAAGTGCTCCAGAATGGCTTCGGGCATCACATCCAGCGCCTGATGATCACCGGGAACTTGGCACTCCTTGCCGGAGTGCAACCGGGGGAAATCTCCGACTGGTATCTGGGCATGTACGTCGACGGGGTCGACTGGGTGACCTTGCCGAACACTCTGGGCATGGCCATGCACGCCGACGGCGGGCGCGTCGGGACCAAACCCTATGCAGCCAGCGGCGCCTACGTGAATCGCATGAGCAATTACTGCAAGTCGTGTCGCTTCGACCCCAAGAAAAGAATTGGCGAGCTAGCTTGCCCGATCACCACCCTTTACTGGGACTTTCTCGACCGCCACCGAGCTCGATTCTCGAAGAATCGGCGCATGGGTTTCGCAGTGAAGAACCTGGAGCGAATCAAGGATCCCGAGCTTCGTGAGATCCGAGAGCATGCCGCCAAGTGGCGAACATCTCTCGCTGGTCAATGAGCGGAGCGCTGGCCTGCTAGCGCCCCTCGGCCGCGGGAGGGCCGAGCCACTCTTCAAGCAACACCTCGATCTCCCCCGCGAGCTCCGGCGGCGAACCGAACGCCGTTCGCTGCAACATTCCCTCGGCGTCGAACACGAACATGGCTGGCACCGCAAGGACGTCTCCGAACGCGCGAGCCAAATCAGCGTCGCCTTCAACCACGGGAAACGACAGCTGGTGCTCTCCCACCATGCGGCGCAACTCTTCGCCAGGGCTTTCGATGGCCACTCCCAAGATCGTCAGGGTTTCGGCGTATTGCTCCTGAAGCCGAGACAGCCATGGCAGGGCCTTGATGCATGGCGGACACCAAGTGGCCCAGAACTCCACCAGAACAACTTTCCCCTCCAAGTCCTGACTGGCAATGGCGGAGCCACTCAGATCGACAAGACGAAACTCCGGAAGACGCGACAGAGGATCGGCCAGCTCCGCCTCCACCCGGTACTCCTGCAGCGCTCCCTCTCCTTCTTGCATCACCGCGGTCACCGCGCGCCGCAAGTCCTGCTGAAACCTGCGGTGGCTTGCCTCCTCCAGCCACGGGGTGTAGCGGCCCTGTCCTTGACTGCCGGTCTCTCCGTAGAAGCCGAAGTCCTTCGGGCGAGCGATCAAAACCTCGTTGACGAAGATTGCTGGATATCGTTCCACCCCGAATCGGTCGGCCAGCTCGGAGTCGCCGAAGTTTTCGACCACCACCCCCACCCCTTCGAATTCTCCCGCCACTTCGTGCACCAGCAAACTTGCTGGATCCGAAAGGTTTCAGGTGAAGGGCCAGCGAACGATGGTGAGTGTCACGGAGGGGGTTGGATGGTCAGCCACCGACTCTCGGCCGGCATCGCGCAGGCACTCCAAGTACGCAGGAACCAGGTGGTCAATGGCGATCGCCGCCTCGCGTCGAGCCATGCGTTCTTCGTCGGCGGAGGAAGAGGACTCCAAGAGCACCGACTCGGCCGAGTCCAAGAGCACCGTGGCAAGACTGTGATCGATGTCTTGGCTCTCGAGATCGTTGCGCTGCTCGTCGATTTTCTGAAGAAGTTGCTCGCGACCAGCTTCCTGACCGCCTCCCTTCAACCGATGCAGGCCTCGTCCCGCTTCGAGCGCCTGACGGAGTGACGCCAAAGAACGTCCACTCTCAAAGAGCTCCCGAGCGAACTTGAGCTTGGCGCTGGCAACGATGAAATCTCGGTGATTGCCCAACGCCGCCGGAGGCTTGTACAACTCCAGCAAGCCGCTCTCGATCCGTGCCAGAAGCCCGGACAACTCCGGCAGCTTCGGTGGCCGAACGAGGGGGTCTTCGTGGGGAAGAGATTTCAAGAAGCGGGCGTAATCCGCGTGAGCTCGGGCCGTGGCGAGGTAGTAGAAACCGGTCTCTTCGCCGACGGCCTTCCCCTGAGGCCCACACGCGAGAAGATAGTCTTCGGCCTGGACGCAGGCGGCATCAATCAAGGCCTGGACCGCGGCGGGGATAGCGAGCACGATCGTTTCGTCTCGCTCAGTGATTCGCAAGATCTCTGCGGCCACCTGCGGATGAACGGAGTCCATGGACCGAGGCTTGCCGTCCTGCTGTGACAGCGTCCCTCGAAGCTGCGCCGTGACAATCGCCTCGCGGACCGGGCTGAGTCGCTCCAAACACTCCATCAACGACCCGTTCTCGAGAGCCGCGGCCAAACTCTCCAGGGCCGCCTTCGTCTCGGCAGGTTTTCTCAATCGGGCGGCCACCGTGGATTCGGACACGCAGCGATGCAACCGCTCAATCTCATGCCGGACCTGTTCCTCGACTTCACTCGAGGAAGAAAGCGCAACGCAGATCAGAATCGAAGCCAAGTGCATGGGGGAGTGCCTTTCGTCGAAGTCGTTGTCGGGGGTCAACCACGCGGACGAGGCGATCGCACTCCGCTCGCAGGGACCCGCTCGACCGACAATGCGGACCATACGGCTGGTCTTCTCTCATCCGCCGGCGACAAGTCCTGTCCCCCTGCGAATGTCACCTTGTGTCACCCAATGTCGCCCGCGAATCGGCGGGAACCGAACTACTGTGGGGGCTGGGGGACCTCGCCCCACCGACGAATCAAACGTCGAACCGGCGGATCATCTCGCGGAGAATCCGGGACCGGCACCACGCCAACTCGACCTTTCGAAGGGACAGTCCTTCCATGACCGAGCTTCCCCACGAGTCTCCGCAGCCCTCGACCGTCGGCGAGGAGCGTCTCGAGTCGTGGAAGGAGATCGCCCGCTACCTGGGCCGACAAGTCCGCACGGTCCAGCGCTGGGAGAAATCGGAAGGACTCCCGGTGCATCGACACCAACACCGCTCTGGGGGTTCGGTGTTTGCGCATCGAACGGAACTGGATGCGTGGAGGGATCATCGCTCCACCGTGCTGGCCGATCCTGAAAACCCCGCCGTGCGTCGCCCGGGGGACACTCCCCCCACCAACCCGCCTCGGGCCTTCCCGCGCCCCCTTCTCTTGGCCGCCGCCACCGCGTTCGTCGCCCTCGCCTTGTGGCGACTCCACCCTGGGGACGCGGAACACAGCGCGACGCGACTGGCCGTCCTTCCCTTCTCCGTGATCACCGAAACCCCTCCCTCCGAAGCACTTCGAGACGGATTGACCGAGGAGATCATCACTCGCTTGTCACGACTTGCTCCCGAGCGCCTGGCGGTGATTGGCCGAACGTCTTCCATGGTGTATCGCGAACGCACTCGAACATTGGCGGAGATCGGTGTCGAACTTCAGGTCGAGGCAATCGTGGAAGGTTCGATCCAGATCGAGGGTTCGAAAAAGCGGGTCAGTGTCCGACTCCTGAACGCGGCGACTCAGAGCCAGATCTGGGCCGGATCGGTCGATCTCGAGTCGACCGGACTACTCGACGCTCAGGAAGAAGCGGCGAGGCTCGTGACTCGCGCCGTCACCACCCACTTGCTTGGGGAAACAACTCCCGACGCAGAAGCGTCCCCCACGCTCTCTCCCGAAGCACACGAAGCATTCCTTCAGGGCCGGTTCCTCTGGCACCAGGGAGACCAACCGGGATTCACGGAGAGCATTCCTTTCTTCGAAAAGGCGACCCACCTTGCTCCCGAGTTCGTGGAAGCGCATGCAAGTCTTGCCCATGCCCACAACCTCCTGGGTCGCTATGGAATGCGCCCCGCTCGAGACACGTTTCCCCTCGCGAGAGAGTGCGCCGAACGGGCGCTCGCGCTCGAACCGGACCACGGCGAGGCCCTCGCGGCCAAAGCCCTCGTCAGTTTCTACTGGGACTGGGATTTCCCCGAAGCCGAACACACCTTCCTTCGCGCCCAAGCGAACGCTCCGGGATCCGCCTTGGTCCACCACTGGTACGCACACTTCCTGTCCGCCATGTGCCGCCATCAAGAAGCCATCGACCAAGTCACCGCGGCCCAACGCCTAGAACCCCTGTGGCCATTGGTGAATGCCGACGCCGCGTGGTTCTACTTTCGAGCCCGGCGATACCGAGAAGCTGTCGAGCATTGTCGCCGCTCTCTTCAGGTGGATCCCGGATTCCGGAGCGCCGCTTCTTGCCTGGTCCACTGCCTTCAGCGTCTTGGGAGCGATCAAGAAGCCTGGGATGAAATGCGCGGTTTTCTCGAACGCACGGGCGACCTTGATCAGTCCGCGGAAATCGAAAAAGGCAATCCGACCGCCTCCCTGGAAGCCGTGTATCGGCGACAGTTGGCGACTCTTGAACGGGCGAGGGAAGAGCGCGACATCCCCCCCTACTCGTTCGCCTTCCTGCACGCCATGTTGGGCCACAAGGACGAGGCATTCGAATGGCTCGAGCGTGCCGTGGAGGCACGCGACCGCTCGGCCCTGTTGTTACAAACACACCCGCTGTTCGACTCCCTGCGAGACGACCCTCGTTTCGATCCACTGGTCAAGGAAATCGGACTACCCAAGCCGTGACTCGAACGGCGTCAACATCGTGTCGTGAGTGGAATCCCTTGTTTGTCGAAACTAAGTCGGTCATTCTGAATGCAACGACTTTCCCAAAGTCCCCGTCCTCTTCGATGTCCCCCCAAAGGGAAAGGGCTCCAATGAAGAGTCTACTCGTCAGTGTCCTGGGGTGCGTGCTCTTGGCAGGCTGTCAGAGCGCACTCACCGAAGAGGAGATCCGGAACGCGACCCTCTATTTTCCCCCAAGGGTCAAGTACCTCGAGAAGCCTCGCTTCGGCTTCAGCTCGGCCGAGCGCAAACACGCCCTTCTCGAATACCGGGATCACGGGGCCGACACGCTGTTCGAGCTGATCATTGACAACCGGGGGAAAGTGAAGCGAGCGCGACTGGTCCAAACAAACGCACGCAAGGAGTACCACTCCTTCATGGAGAGCCACGCCCACAGCTTCTCTTTCAGCGAAGATCCCGGAACGGAACTCTACCGAACGTTCTATTTCCCCATGGACTACGACGTCCAGGCAGAGTTCGAGTGGTTGGATGGCCCCTAACAAATCGAAGAGTCGGCATCCAGACGAATCGTGAGCTAGGCAACGACTCGGACGCTCCTCGTGTCCCGACGACAAGGCGCATTTCCGCCCGCGAGGCAAGACTTCGCAGGACGGCGAAAGGGACGGCTACGCCTGCGAGAGACCGAGGGCTTCTCGATAGGCGGCTTCGGCTTCTTCCCCAAAGACCGCAAAGACCACCCGCGAAAGCCCCCCGTCGGTGCGCAACCAACTTTCCACCGATTCCACGGCGATGCGAGTCGCCGGTCTCAACGGAAAGCCGTAGATCCCCGTCGAGATGGCGGGAAAGGCAATTGAGCGCAACCCCGCAGCCTGGGCCAGCTCGAGGCTGTGGCGATAGCAGCCAGCCAACAGCGCTTCTTCGTTTCGGTCCCCGCCATTCCAGACCGGTCCCACCGCATGAATGACGTGCTTCGCTTTCAGCTGATAACCATCGGTGAGGCGCGCTTCGCCGGTCGGACAGCCGCCCAGCGAGGCACAGGCCTGCGCCAACTCCGGACCCGCGCGACGGTGGATAGCTCCACACACTCCCCCACCCGGAGTCAGTGTGGAGTTGGCCGCATTCACGATCGCGTCCACTTCCAACAGAGTGATGTCACCGGGGAAAAGCTCGATGGGTGAGTCGCTCATGAAGTGGCTCCTGTCTCTCGGACGCGTGGTCGCGCGCCGGCCTGGGTCCCCTCCCGAGTCTACTCTCCTCTTCCTCTCGCGCAGTTCCCGGAGAGAATAGGGCCTCCGGCGGAAAAAGCCGCCGCTCCGCATTCTCATCTTTCCCGAGACGAGTTGATGGTGGTTCCCCTTCCTTTCCTTCTCGGTTTGACGATCCTCGTTTGCCGCGTTCCTCTGTCCTCCTCCGACGTCGACCTTCGCGAGGCAGAGGATCGAAGTCACCGAAGGATGATCGAGGCTCTCGATCGGGTCGCCCTCGAAACCTCGGAGACCAACGACTACCTGGGGACGAAGAAGCTTCGAGGGCTTCGCGCACAGCTCAAGGCATTGACCGCAGAGGCTTCGCCCCGGGAACGCTGGTCGCTTTTGGTGCAGCTGGGCGAGGCACAACTCAAACTTGGTCGCGAAGACGCCGCGGTGAACAGCTTCACCACGGCATACACCATGCTTCCCGAGGTGAACCAGGACATTCAACTCGAGGAGTTTCTGTTCCTTGCCCTGCGAACCGGGGTGGCGTTCTTACGGGTCGCAGAAACCCAAAACTGCTGCCTTCGATACAGTCCCGAAAGCTGTGTCCTCCCGATCGAAGGCAAGGGCATCCACACTGTCACGGAGCCCTCTCGGCGGGCGAAGCAGTTCTTCCTGGTTGTTCTGAAGCGCGCCCCCAAGAACTCTCCGGAGTACCTCCGCGCCCAATGGCTTCTCAACCTCGCTCAGATGACTTTGGGCGAGTACCCCGACAAAGTGGCTGAGGAGTACCGCATCCCGGAGACCGCTTTCGGATCTCCCGCCTCGATGCCACGCTTTTCGAACATCTCCCAGCAGCTCGGCCTCGACACCGTCAGCCTCGCAGGCGGCGTCATCGCCGAGGATTTCGACAACGACGGGGACCTGGACCTCTTGGTCTCGAGCTGGGAACCCTCCGCTCAGATTCAGTGGTTCCGCAACGAAGGGGACGGAACGTTCCAGAACCGGACCCTCGAAGCCGGGCTGGAAGGAATTCGTGGGGGGCTCAACCTGATCCACGGGGACTACGACAACGACGGCGACGTGGACGCTGTGGTCTTGCGGGGGGCCTGGTTGGGCGAGCATGGTCGACATCCCAATTCTCTGCTGCGCAACCGTGGGGACGGGACATTCGTCGATGTCGCCCACTTGGCGGGATTGGGGGAAGCTCACTACCCCACTCAAACCGGAGCCTTTGCCGACTACGACAATGATGGGGACCTGGACCTGTATCTCGGCAACGAACACTTCGACGAGATGGATGCACCTTGCCAACTGTTCCAGAACCAAGGAGATGGCACGTTTCTCGACGTCGCCGAGCATGCCGGAGTCGCGAATCGACGATTCGCGAAAGGCACGTGCTTCGGAGACTACGACGCCGACGGACATCCAGACCTCTATGTCTCGAATCTCGGCGGCCCCAACCGGCTGTACCACAACAACGGAGATGGAACGTTCACCGACGTTGCCGAGGAAGCCGGCGTCACCCACCCACTGTGGAGCTTTCCTGCATGGTTTTGGGACTATGACAATGATGGGCATCTCGACCTGTTCGTCACGGCCTACATCGCCCGAATCGAACACCACGCCGCCTCCCTACTGGGCATTCCTCACCAGGTCGAGATGGCTCGGCTCTATCGAGGAGACGGATCCGGCGGGTTTCAGGAGCGGGCCGCCGACCTGAGCTTGACGCGCCCCACGGCCCCCATGGGAAGCAACTTCGGAGACCTGGATGGCGATGGCTATCTGGACTTCTACTTGGGAACGGGCTACCCGGACTACCAAGAGCTCACCCCCAACACCATGTACCTGAATCAGACCGGTAAGAAGTTCGTCGATGTCACGACGATGGGACGCTTCGGCCATTTACAGAAAGGCCACGGAGTGGCTTTCGCCGACCTCGACAATGACGGCGACCTGGATGTGTTTGAACAAATGGGCGGGGCCTACTCGGGAGATCGTTTCGCGGACGCGCTCTACCTCAACCCGGGCTTCGGGAACGATTGGCTCTCGGTGCGACTACGCGGCAAAACCAGCAACCGTTCCGCCATCGGCGCCAGGCTACAGCTTCAATTGAGTGGCGGAGATCATTCGCGCTCGATTCACCGCCGCATCAACAGCGGAGGCAGCTTCGGCGCCAATCCCTTCGCCCAGTACCTGGCCTTCCAGAGCAACGAGACGATTGACCAGCTGGTCATCGATTGGCCCACTTCTGGCACCACTCAAGTGTTCACCGATGTTCCCCGAAATGCGTTCGTCACCATTGAGGAGCACGCAGAGACGTTGCGACTCGAAGACTTTCCATCGTTCGGCTTTGCCGACCAGCACTAGCCCGGATGATTCATGAAGGCCCTTGCGAGAATGAGCGAAAGCTCCTTCTGGCGAGGACTTGCGGCGGGTCTTCACCGCATACGGATCTGACAGTCCGTGGCGGATGGAGAGCGCCACCATGACGAAGCCCGAAGGCACTTCGGCCGCACGCCCCCCGCAAACCGGAGCGAACGTGCTAAGCTGCAAAATTGCGCCGGGGAGGCTTCGGACTCGGAGGTGATTCGTGCCGGTCAAGTTTGAGCGAACGCTGCGTTCTCTCGAGGCGGATCGATTCCGCGGAACGGCGGTCTGGTTGCTCCTCGGCACCGCCGTGCTCGCGGGGTGGATGTGGTGGATGACCAGCGCCCGCATTCCCCTGTTCGAGTCCAGTGGGGCCGCAAGGATCGAAGTCGAAACCGCGGCGTATTCCATCGAGAGCCCGGTCGCGGGCACCTTGGTCGAACAATCTGTGGAGCTTGGTTCGGTGGTTCAAGCCGGTGACCGAATGTTCCAACTCGATTGCCGACCTCAGCGCGACGCCCTCTCGGTCGAAGAATCCCTGCAGCGGGGAACCACCCAAGAGATCGCCGTCCTCGACCAGCAGATCGTCGCCGAACAACAAACTCTCGCCAGTCTGGAACAAGTGTCCCAGTCCGCCGTCGGCGAAGCGGAGGCCACCGCGTCCGCTGCCGAAACCATGGCCGCGCTGCGACGCCGGGAAGCGGACAATCTCATCAAGCTCTCCGAGCAAGACCTCGAACGGAAGACGGATGTGGACCGGGCGGAGGCCCGGGCGCGGGAACAAGAACTGCAAGTCGTGGCGGCCCGAAGCGCGGTGGACCGAATCGCCGCCGACTATCGAACCCAGACCCTGCGCATCGCCGCGCGGGTCGAATCCCTCAAACGAGAGCGACAACGGCTGGAGTCGTCGCGGCAAACGACCCAAGCTCGCATCCGACAACTCGAAAGCGAGATTGAAACTCGTCAGATCCGCGCGGCGATTGCCGGGCGAATTGGCTCTCTGGGAGATCTGCGAGTCGGCTCCTATGTCGACGAAGGCGAGCGAGTGGCGGTCGTGGTTCCCGAAGGTGGCTACCGGGCCATCGCCGAGTTCCCCCCCCAAGCAGCGGTCGGCCGGATTCGTCCCGGCCAGCCAGCGCGGGTGCGCTTGCACGGCTTTCCGTGGGGACAGCATGGAACAGTGCGCGCCACCGTCGATCGAGTCGCCGGAGAGCCCCAACGCGGTCACATCCGGATCGAGTTGCAAGTCGATGCCGGTGTCTCGACGACGATTCCTCTCCAACACGGCTTGCCCGGCTCCGTCGAGGTCGAAGTCGAGCGAGTGACTCCGATGCAACTGGTTCTACGCACCGTCGGCAAGTGGATCCAACCAACTGCTGCGGCCTCCGTGCGAGGGATCTCGAGCGCCCATCCGTGACGCAGCCCACGCTCGCACGCCGACGCTGGTTGGCCCCGGAGGTTGTCCAAACCACGGAGATGGACTGCGGACCGGCCTCCCTCAAGTGCCTCTTGGAAGGGCACGGCGTTCGAGTCAGCTACGGACGTCTGCGCGAGGCCTGCCAGACCGATGTCGATGGAACCTCGATCGACACTCTGGAAGAGATCGCCTGTCAGCTCGGCATGGACGCTCACCAAGTCATGCTCCCGGTGGATCACCTGCTGATGCCGGAGTGTCAGGCTCTCCCGGCCATCGTGGTGGTGCAAGCGGGAGCCGCCGGCAACCATTTCGTGGTCGTTTGGCGTCGACTCGGGCGCTGGCTCCAGATCATGGACCCGTCGATCGGTCGCCGTTGGGTTCGAACCGAGCAATTCCTGCGCGACGTTTACCGACACCCTCACCCGGTCACTCAGGCTTCCTGGAGAGAGTGGGCCGGAAGCGAGTCGTTCCTGGCACCTCTGCGGAGTCGCATGCTGCGTCTGGGCTATTCGAAGAACCAAGCTCAGCAGCGTTGCGATCAGGCAAAGCAGACCCCGGGACCAAGCGCCATTGCCACTCTGGACGCGGCCACTCGGCTGACTCAGTCATTGATCGATGCCAAGGCCTTGGATTCGGGCGCTCGAGCCCGCGGCTTGTGTGATTCGGTATTCGACCGAGCACTCGAGCGACCAGCGCAAGCTCGGATCCTGATCCCGGACTCCTACTGGACGGTGAACGAAGGCGAGGGAGCAGGAACGTCTTCCCCCACCTTGGTGACGACCGGTGCAGTCCTCGTCACGGTCCGAAAACCGAACCGCTCGATCTCTCGACCATCCGCGGAACAAACGGCGAGACCCTCGCGAGAATTGGTGGCGGCCCTGAACGAACCTCCGCCCCGGGTTCTGGGCACAATACTCGGGTGGATGAAGGAGGACGGTCTCGGCCCCCTCGCCTCCCTGGCAGGCTCCGTGATTGCGTCGGCTCTGACGGTCCTGATCCAGGTGTTGCTGTTCCGCGGCTTGATTGACCTCGGGATTCTGTTTCCGGTCGCCGAGCAGCGGCTCTTGGCCGTCGGCCTGTTGCTCGCATTCGTCGCGGGTGTCCTGAGCCTCGAGTTCGGACTCGCCCGCGGACTGACTCGCTTGGGACGACGCCTGGAAGTGCGAGCCAGAACAGCGTTGCAGACGAAGATCCCTTTGCTCGGAGATCGCTACTTTCGAAGCCGTCCCATCTCGGACATGACCGAGCGCAGTCACAGTCTCCAAGGGTTGCGAACGATTCCCGATTTTTTTGCCCAGTTGTTTCGCACAGGACTCACTCTGGTCTTCACCCTGGTCGGAGTTTGCTGGCTGGACTCACAGCTCTTGGCGGCCGCGTTGGCTGCGGGACTCGTCCCTCTGCTGCTCGTGGCCGTGACTCAACCGGCCCTCTCTGCCAAGGAGCTACGGGCACGCAGTCACATCGCCTCGCTCGGCCGGTTCTACTTGGATGCCTTGCGTGGTCTGGTGGCGATCCGTAATCACGGCGCCGAACGTTCCATTCGACGCCAACACGAATCGCTCCTGGTCCGATGGTCCGAAGCCAGTCTGAGTTTGCGAGGAACGGCGGTCCTCCTCGGGGGACTGCAAAGTCTGGTCGGCTATGGCTTGGCCGGATGGATCGTTTCCGACCATTTCCTTCGGAACCCCGAGAGTTCCGGACTGCTGCTCTTGGTGTTCTGGGCTCTTTCCCTCCCGACGCTGGCGCGTCAGTTGGGTGAGCTGGCGGCTCAGTACCCGTCTCTGCGCAACTCCACCTTGCGACTCCTGGAACCGTTGAACGCTCCGGCGCTCTCCGTTCCGGAGCAACCCGCGAAACAAGCTCGCTCCCACCCCTCGGGCGCCTTGGGCATTCGACTCGAGAACGTTCACGTGAAAGCCGCAGGACGCTCCGTTCTCCGGGACGTCTCCCTTTCGATCGAGCCCGGAGAGCACGTGGCGGTGGTCGGCCACTCGGGCGCGGGCAAGTCGAGCTTGCTTGGCTTATTCCTCGGTTGGCATCGCCCGTCGTGCGGCCAGGGTTGGTTGGACGAGCAACCGTTGTCCGCAGCGCAAACCTCCGAGCATCGGCGACAAGTGGCGTGGATCGATCCGGCGATCCAAATCTGGAACCGTTCCCTGCTGGACAACCTTCGCTACGGAACGCCGGCGGAATCGGCCCCGCTGGGCGAGGTCCTCGACCAAGCGGATCTCCTTTCGCTCATCGAGAGAATGCCCGAAGGGCTGCAATCTTCCCTTGGAGAAGGAGGCGGATTGGTGTCCGGCGGTGAGGGGCAGAGGCTTCGCCTTGGTCGTGCGTTGCATCGCCCGAACGCTCGACTCGTGATTCTCGACGAACCGTTCCGGGCACTGGACCGTGCTCAGCGCAGGCGGCTGACCCAGCGGGTTCGAAAACACTGGCAGGGGTCCACCCTGTTGATGGCGACTCACGACTTGGAGGAGACTCGGAACTTTGATCGAGTGGTGCTGGTAGACGGCGGGACCATTCGCGAATTCGACCGACCGCAAGACTTGCTGGCTCGTGACGACTCCCTCTATCGAGAAATGCTGGAATCCGAAGCCGAGGTGACCCGTCATTGGTGGGGATCGACCGCCTGGCGCAAGTGGCGAATTCGCGACGGCCGACTCCATGACTCGTCGGAACACTCCTCGTGAACGCACTGTTCGCCCAAACCTGGCCGTGGGAACAAGCGCCGGCCGCCTTGGATGCAATTTGCCGAGAAGCCGGGTTGTTCGCCAAGGGTCAGGAACTGCCGGCTCCGCCTGCCAACCTCGGAGAGCAACGCATCTACTGGCTGGAAGAAGCCCTGCGGCAAGTCGGGATCGAATTCGAACCGGTCGAGACCTCGTTTCCTGAAGTCCGCTCGCTTCTGGTCGGCTGTGCACCCGCTGTATTGAACCTGAACCGAAACGGCGAAAGCGGTCTGTTGTGCGTCTTGAAGAACAAGCGGCGCAAGGTCTGCGTTTTGGGGCCGAACCTGCAGCGTCACTGGTTCTCCCTCGATCAAGTAGAAGAGGCGTTCTGTCACCCCCATCAGCAACAACGCGAACCGCTGCTCGAAACACTCTTGGATTCGGCCACGTTGCATGGCCGGCGTCGCGCTCGAGCACGGCGAGCCATTTTGAAGGAATGGCTCGGTTCGGTCGCCGTGCCGGGATGTTGGATCCTCCGGCCCACCCCCGCCGCCTCGTTTTGGCACCAACTTCTCCGCGCCCGGGTGCCGACCCAAACCTTGACCTTGATCGCCCTTCAAGGAGTGCAAAGCCTGGTCTTTGTCTTGTCTTGGTGGATCATCGGCCGTGGAGCCCTCCAAGGCGAACTTCGCCCCGGGTGGCTGGTGGCCTGGGGCTTGGCCATTGCCACCCTGATTCCTCTGCAAGTCCTGATTGCCTGGATCGAGGCGAGGCTCTCCGTTCGCGCCGGCGGCTTGCTCAAGCGACGCTTGCTCCAAGGAGCGATGAATCTCTCCCCCGACGAAGTGCGCCATCACGGTTCGGGGATTCAGCTCAGCAAGGTGCTCGAGTCCCAGGCGGTCGAACAGCTCGCCCTCACCGGAGGCTTTCTGGCGATTGCGGCTTGGATCGACCTGGGCCTGGCCACGTTCGTGCTGAGTTCCGCAAGCAGCCAGCATGCACTCTTGTTGGTTGTCTGGCTCCTGCCGACGCTTTGGTGGGCCCAGCGCGCCTACCGGACCCGATCTCGCTGGACTCGCTCCCGCATGACGATGACCCATGAGTTGATCGAAAACATGGTCGGACACCGGACGCGACTGGCGCAACTTCCCGCAGACCGGTGGCACCAAGAAGAAGATCGCTCACTGGAACGCACCATGCGGGACGCCGGGCACATGGATCGTGCCGCCATCGCCTTTCGCCTCTTGGTTCCCCACGGCTTCACGCTGCTCGCTCTGGTGAGCATGATCCCCCTGCTGCGAGGCTCTCCGGATCTGGCGCAAGTCGCCGTGACGGTCGGGGGCATTCTGTTCGCCGTCCAAGCCCTGAGTCGGCTGACCAGCACCACGAGTCAACTCAGCGGCGCGGCGATCTCCTGGCAGCAAGTGGCGGGCCTGTTCCGTGCCGCCGCGCGCACCGAATCCGCCGATCCCGGGGCTGTCACGACGGTCGCTCCCGCGACGGCGCCGTCGACTCCGAAGATCCTGGAAATTCGTGAAGCCTCCTATCGACACGCCGGGCGTCACCAACCAGTGTTGCGAGAGATCTCCGCGACGGTCAATGAAGGAGACCGGATTCTCCTCGAAGGAGAGTCGGGAGGAGGCAAGTCCACGCTGGCCTCGCTGCTGGTCGGATTGCGGCCGCTTTCTTCGGGTCTGTTGCTGCTCCGCGGAATGGACCGCCAAACGGTCGGACCACAAAATTGGCGGCGACGAGTCGTGGGCGTTCCCCAGTTTCACGACAATCACGTCATGAGCGGCACTCTGGCGTTCAACCTGCTTCTCGGACGCAACTGGCCACCGACTCCTCAGGATCTCCACGAAGCCGAAACGGTTTGTCAGGAGCTGGGCTTGGGCCCGCTGCTCGATCGAATGCCTGCTCGACTGAATCAGTGGGTCGGGGAAACCGGCTGGCAATTGTCCCACGGCGAGAGAAGCCGGCTGTTCCTGGCTCGCGGTCTGCTGCAAGTACCGGAGGTACTGGTTCTGGACGAGACGTTCGCCGCATTGGATCCGAGCAACTTGGTTCGCGCGATGCAAAGCGTTCTGGACCGAACCAAGGCTCTGGTCGTCATCGCACATCCTTGACGGTGCTGTTCACTTCGTCCCCGTGACCGCTTCGACTTCTTCCAGGTAGGCGGCGATCTCCTGAGTCTGACGCGCTTCGGGCCCCAGTTGTTCACCGAGCTGCTCAACCCCCGCCCGTAGCAGCGGCTCCGCCAAGTGGGGCTCATCGTTCCACCACAGGCCGCGGCCCAAGATTGCCCCGGAGTAGGCCGTGAGCCAGTGGTCTTCTCCCAACTTGTCTTGGCGAATCTCATAGGCCTCCCGAACGAGAGAGATCCCCTCTTCGATTCGTTGATCCCACATGAGAAGAGATCCCAAGTGCAGGAGGTTTCCCGCCAACCGGGGATGATGGGCACCCAGGCGACTGCGATAGAAGCGCAACGAGTCTCGCAGGTAGGACTCTGCCTGCTTGTACTGCCCCGAGTCTTTGAGGGCGATGCCGAGGTTCAGTTTGCTCTGAATGGTGCTCGCATGGTCTTCTCCGAACTCTCGAAGCGCTTTGTGCAGGACTCCCTCGAGGGTACGGAGTGCGCGGTCGGTCTCGCCGAACTCTCGCTGGATGAGAGCTTGGTTGCTGCGGCAAATCGCCGTCAGCCAATGATCGTTGCCAAGCGTACGAGCACTGGCCCGCAGACACTCCTCCAAGACTTCCTCCGCCTCGTCGAACTGGCGCATCTCGACCAGGAACTCTCCCAAATTGTTAAGGGCAATGAGGATGTGCAGATGACCCGCCGGAAGCGCGGCCCGTCGGATGTCCAAGGCATCGCGAAGGTAGGCTTCGGCGGTGCCCATCTCCCCGCGCAGTCGATACACCGCCGCCAGGTTCAATAGGCAGTGGGCGATCTGCAAGTGGTCGGCCCCAAACTGAGCTTCGAGAATGTCGAACGCCTCTTGATAAGCATCCTCCGCCGCATCGAGGTCGCCCGAGTCCTTGTGCATGCGGCCCAAATTGTTCAAGTAAATCGAGAGGTCCGGATGGTGATTCCCGACTCGAAGCCTTTGGATCTCGACGCACTTCTCCGCCGCCTCGACGGCCTCTTCGATTCGCCCTCGCTCGCGGAGGATCACCGCCAAGGAGTTCCACGCCGTCGTGAAATTCGGATGATCCGGTTCCAAGATCTCTTGCATCTTGGCCAGCGAGTTCCGAATCACGAGTTCCGCTTCGTCCAGTTTTCGTCTCTCGATCAGGACGGCGCCAAGATTCAAGGACCACAGCGCGGGACGCAAATGGCCTTCCCCCACTCGTTCCAGGTCACTTGTAATGGCACGACGCAGCAACCGTTCCGATTCCTCGAGCTGCCCCATGCGAGCCAGAAAGACACCGAGCTGGCCGGTGAACACGAAGACCCGCGGGTGATCCGCTCCCACGGCCTCCAACCCTTCGCGGTGAGCTCGCTGGTACAAAGGACCGCAACCGTGCAAATCCCCTTGATCCATTCGACACTCGGCCAGGTACAGCAAGGAATTTGCCAAGGTGAGGCGCTTCTCTCCCGCCAGGCTCTCTTGCACAGCGATGGCCTCTTCGAGGAGTTGCTCGGCTTCGCCGTATTCGCCAAGCTCCATGAGGATGTCGGCGAGACGGCTTTTCACGGTTGCCGCAGCCGGCGAATCGACCCCATCCATGCCGGCGACCACGGTCAATCCCTGGCGGTAGGCCGCCTCTGCCGATCGATACTCCCCCAGGCTGTGGTAGGACGCTCCCAGAGTGGCCAGTAGTTGGGCATGCATCTCTGGAAGGTCGGCGAATTCGTCGATGCGCTCCGCGGTTCGGTCCAAGGCTTGCCGAACCGTTCCGTCGTCCTCCGTCGAGCTCGGCTGAGCGGCGGCCAGCACCTCCTGCAGCAGCTGCAACACCTTGGCGGCAGACTCTTCGGCACTTGCGGAATCATCGTCCACCAATTCCACCGACGATGGATTGGCGGGAACTCCGTCCGTGGTTGACGAGAATTGTGCCCGTCCTTTCGTCGACTCCGAGGAGCCGCTTTTCGTGACCGCATCGCTGTCCCGAGGAATCTCCTCGCGAATGGCGGACATTCCCAAGAACAGGGCAATCGCTGCCGCGCCGATCGACAATGGCCACAGCATCGGACGCGCGGGCTCCCGGCGACCGGCCTCCTCCGGACTTCCGACGCCCCGCAAGAAGCGCTGGAGTTCCTCGGCCAACACCGCGGCGCTGCCGTACCGCCGAGTTGGATCTTTCTCGAGGCATCGCTGAACAATGGCCACCAAACTTGACGAGACTCCGGAGACCTTCTCGGACAGCGGAATCGGAGGAGTGCTTTCGATGTGGCGAGCCACCACCAGCGCTGGCTGCCCGGACACGGGATAAGGAAGTGTTCCCGCGATGAGTTCATAGAGAACGACGCCCAGCGAATAGACATCACTGGTCTCATTCACCGAACAATCACCTCCACGAAGGTGCTCCGGGCTCATGTACGGAATCGTTCCGATCCACTCTCCTTGCCGGGTTCGCGGTTTTCCATCTTCGGGCTCGATGATCCGTGCAACGCCAAAGTCAATCACCATCACATGGCCGTCCCGGTCCACGAGAAGGTTGTCTGGTTTGACGTCCCGATGAATGACTCCGTGGACGTGGCCGTGGTGAATGGCACCGCAGACCTGGAGAAACAGATCGATTCGCGAGTGGACCTCGAGCCGCTGAGCGCTTGCATACTCCATGAGATTGCGAGCTCCAGGGACCAACTCCATGGCCAGATACGCCCTGCTGCCATGAACCTCGTCGCGCAACACGCCGGCGTCGTAGATTTGGGCAATGTGAGGATGACGAAGCCGGGCCAACACTCTGGATTCATTCAAGAAGCGGCGTCGCACCTCCGGCGTGGCGAACTGATGCTGAAGAACCTTGAGTGCGACGGTCCTTTCGGTGGGCTCTTGAACTGCCTCGAACACCGTGGAGGTGCTGCCGGACGCCATTTCTCGAACCAGTCGGAAGTTGCCGAGCCGTTGGGAGCCCCCCGGGGGTTCTTCAGCCTCCAGGCCGGAATCCCCCTCATGGGCGGCGAGAAGACGCTCCACCTCCGCCACCAGCAGTGGGTCACTCGAACGTTGATCCCGCAACCATTCTGCCCGCTGCACGGGATCACGCCTCAACGCTTCGTGGAACAACTGTTCGAGATGCAACCACCGGGAACGATTCATGGGTCTGACTGACGCGTGAGTTCGGCACGCAACCAAGCCCGAGCCATGGTCCAATCCCGTTCGACGGTGCGCACCGGGACTCCCAGGAGTCGAGACGTCTCTCGCGTGCTCATGCGCCAGAACACGCGAAGCTCGACGACACGGGTCTTGCGCTCGTCAAGTTGCTGCAACTTGGACAGAGCTTCCTCCAGCAAACTCACGTCCACTCCACGGTCCTCCAATGAGTCTGCAATCTCATCCAAGGAGGTGCGTTGCCAATGGCCTCCTCGTTTGAATGCCCGGCGGCGGCGGGCATGTTCGATCAGGACGCGGCGCATCAAACGAGACAGAACTGCGACAAAGCGCCGGGAGTCCGACCAACCCGCGGTGTCCTGCTTCAACAATCGCAGGTAAGCCTCGTGCACCAAAGCGGTCGGTTGCAGGGTGTGGCCACGGCCTTCCAAGCGAAGAAACTCCGCCGCAAGGCGTCGCACCTCGGTGTACACGCGCGGCAGGAAATCCTCCGCTTCCTGGACGGCGGAAGTTGGCAACACGTCGAGGTTTCCTCCTTTCCGCGGTTTTCTGACGAAATCCGTGGCGGATTCGAGACCCGATTTTCGCGGTACTCACCAATTGGCACAAGGTTCCAGACACCTCGCTCGGAGGTTCGAAAACCGAGCGTGGCGAGGTGATGTTTTGTTGTTTCTCCATTCGAGCCAACGGGAGTGACCAACATGAAACAAGCACGTTCCGAAAACACCGCCAAAGTGAACACGGACAAGTCTCAACCATTCTTCGCGCGTTACTTGGAAGAACCGAAGTTCCTGAAGGTCAAGACGAACGTGAAGGCCGGAACCACGGCTGTCGTCCTTCCCCCCCCCATTCCGCATCTGACCGCGCCGGTCACCGTCGACTACGGCGACTCCTGATTGGTTCCCGGTCGGGTTGAGCGAACCGGATCTTCGGATCCCGCCACCCGACTTGGTGACGATGTGAATGACAGGTCCCAGGGACGAGAGCGCGGCCGCTCTCGTCCCTGACTCCGTTTTCCCAAACAAGCTTCAACCCATCATTGATCAAGCTCGGCCCTGCCAGAACTTGACCAAGGACAGGACTCTCAATGACCGTCCTTCTTCTGACCTGGTCCGGGGATGCAAGCTCGGTATCGAAGGTTCAGTCCCTCGTTGAGCAAGGGGGCACTCCCTGCTTTCGCCTGGATTCCGACCAATATCCCTCGGCAGTCGAGATCGATCTCCAGGATGACAACGGCACCGGACACTTCGAGATTCGGTCGAATCAAGGGCGAGTTCGCTCGGACGAGATCACCGCCGTTTGGTACCGCCGCTGTCGGCCAGCCTTGGAATCGCCCGAAGACACCGAGCAGGCGCTGGTGGATGCTTCCCGCGAAGAGGCGCGATCGGTCCTCAAGGGCCTGGTTGCCACCGTCCCTGGGTTCCACCTGGACCCGGAACCTCGAGTCGTTCGAGCCGCTCATAAGCCGGTGCAACTCCAGGTGGCTCGGTCCTTGGGGATGGAGATCCCTCGCACTCTGGTCAGCAACAGTCCGCAATCGGTGAAGAAGTTCGTCCGCTCCATTCGAACCGGGGTGGTGACCAAAATGCAGACCGCGGTTCGACTCGCCAACGAAGGCTCGGTGCGCTGTGTGTTGACCAACCAACTCCATCCCGAGGACCTGGAGGACCTGAATGGTCTTCGCTGGTGCCCGATGGTGTTCCAAGAGATGCTGCCCAAGAAAGTCGAACTTCGGGTGACCGTGGTCGGGAACCAGATTTTCACCGCGGCAATCGACTCCCAATCTGTGGAGACCGCAGAGGTCGACTGGAGGCGAGACGGGGTCGATCTCGCCGACCACTGGACGCCCTATGAACTCCCCTCTCTGGTGGCCAATCAGTGCCTGCAGCTGGTCCAACACTTCGGCTTGAACTACGGCGCCATCGATTTCGTCGTCACTCCCGACGACCGCCATGTGTTCTTGGAGATCAACCCGCAAGGAGAGTTCGCCTGGCTGGAAGAGAACTCCCCCGGGCTGCCCATCTCCGTCGCGATCGCGAACCTCTTGCGACGAGGCGCTCGAGGGACGAAAGAACGGCCAGAAGTCGCTCGCTCCTCCGGGTCGTGATTGACCGAGAAACGTCAGAGGCCCGTCAAGGAGTGGGCGGTGGCGGTTTTTCGGTGTCCGGCCCAGGTACACTCCTTGGCTCCGCCCGCATCCCGCTACCTTGGAGTCTCCCGTGTCGACGATTCCCCACTTCGCCCTTGCCCGACGTTTCCTTGCGTGGTCGTTGACGATCGTCTTCCTGACCAATCTCGAGGCCATCGCTGCGGGCGAAGAGAAGCCAGCGACCATGCCGGAGATCGTCGCGGTCCCTCTCGAACCGGCCTGGGTGGACACCTTGGCCGAGTTGGAAGGGGGAACCGGTGGCCTTTCCATGGACTCAGAAGGGAACGTTTACTCCTCGGAATTCGGCAACTGGCTCGGAAACACTCCTGCGGGAGAGTCTCGCGGCGGAACCCGCGTGTTTCAGATCACCCCCGACGGCGAGGTCTCGGTGTTCGCCCAAGGATTCCTAGGCGCGTCTGGGAGCGCCATCAACACGGCGGGCGAGTTCTTCCAATCCAACATCGGCGGCAACTTCATCAGCCGTGTTGACAGCAAGGGCAAGGTTCACAAGTTTTGTAGCGAGGGCATTCAGAACCCTGTCGGGCTGGAAGTCGATCCGGACGGCACCTTGTGGGTCGCCAACTGCGGAAGCGGATCGATTCAAAAGATCACCCCCGAGGGCAAGTCCACGCAATTTGTGACCAGCCCGCTGCTGAAGTGTCCGAACGGCATCACCCGGGGAGCCGATGGCAACCTCTACGTCGCCAACTTCAGCGACGGCAATGTCATCCAGATCACCCCCGAAGCGAAGGTGAAAGTGCTGGCCACTCTTCCCGGGAACAACAACGGTCATTTGGTGTACGAGCACGGGTCTCTGTGGGTCGTGGCTCGCAGCGCTCATCAAATCTGGCGGGTCGAGCTGGATGGAACCAAGACCCTCGTCGCCGGGACGGGAGAACAGGGAGACTCCGATGGGCTCCCCGGCGAAGCCACGTTCAGCTTGCCCAATGACCTGGGGTTCAGTCCGGATGGCACCATTCTCTACGTGAACGAAGTCGCGGACGTCGAAAGCAAGGGACAGAAGCTCTACCCCACGCGGCTGCGAACCATCGAGTTCGAGTAAGCCCTCGCTCGTCGGAAACACGGCCAGCAATCGGCGACGGAGTTCCCCTGACCAACCGGCCCGGTGCGTCGGGACATTCATGGCGAGCCGCTTCGCCCGTTCTCTCCGGCTTCGCAATCAACCGTCGCAATCAACAGCCCCACCGCCCTCGGCCTTTCCCTCGCCAAAGGTTTCGGTTTCGTCGGCGCTGTTCGGTCGAAAGACCAACCGCCCGACAGCGAGCGGTGTCGAAATCCCAATCGTTCTGCGAAACGTCCTCAAGAACATTCAAGAGCGAAAAACCCGCAACCCTTCCCCAGGGAGCGGCGCGCCGACCAAGTCACGCCACCGTCAACGAATCGGAACCAGGCACATCCCTGGATTGGCTGAAAACTCGACACAGACCAAGAAACAACCACGAAACCCTGGGCAGGACGTCTTCACCAACCGATCAGTTTCCCGTCGTCGATCGCCCCATGAACTCGAGTCACCCCTTGGTCCCGCTCGCGGAACAAGCAAGAGGTTGACAGGATTTGAGCGTTACGTCGCACCGGAACTTCACTAAAGACGTCTGAGTGTCGTTGCTCTTTCGCCACAACCAGCAAGCTTCCCGCTCGGCAATCACTCGCCTCTTGCAGTTGTTGCCAGATCAACGCTGAAAACCTCACCGCCACGTCGCTCCCTGTTGCTGCCCTTGCCCCGCAGACAGCCGCGTCTCGAACAACTTCGTGGCTCACTTCGCAGGACGTTCAAAAGGCCGCCGATGGCCGATCGAGAGCTTCTCCTTCCGCCCAAGGGTCGGATCGGAGGCGAATCCGTGGATTCGTCGAGATCCGAGGACGAAGACGGAGGCGACAAGGTCCGATTGGACGCCGAAAGACTCTTTCAACAGCGTGCGACCAGGACCGCACAAGAGTCTGCTGAGAAAGTCGCGGCCATGAATCGGCCTGCGAAGCTTGGCTTCCTCCACGATTCTCGAGCTTCGGAGTGAGACACGGTCGTTGATGCACTCGAGCCACCTCGGAGTGTCGAATGACCCACACAAGTGCGAAACGCCGCCATGTCGGTCGGGGAGAGGCTCTCGCAAGGACTTCCCTCTTTGCCTTGGCCTTGCTCGCCACGCTTACAACCTGCCAAAGAGGTGAATCACCCCCTGCCAGACGGCTGTTGATCCTCGGGTGGGATGGCGCGAGTTTTCGCATGATGGATCCACTGCTCGAGAAGGGACATCTCCCGAACGTTGCCGAGCTTCTGGCCCGGGGGCAAAGCGCGAGGCTGCAATCCACCATCGTGCCGATCTCCTCGGCTGCATGGACCTCTGCAGTCACCGGAAAGACACCGGGACAAACAGGGGTGTACGATTTTTTCGAAAGCAACCGAGGCAGCAACGAACTCCACCTTGTCAGTTCTTTGTCCAACCATGCCACGCCTCTGTGGCGCCTTCTGACCCAACGAGGCCGTCGATCCATCGTGTTCGGCGTGCCCGTCACCTACCCGCCAGAGCCCATTTTCGGCGTGATGGTCGCGGGAATGTTGAGCCCGTTCGATGCCGAGTACACCTACCCTCCCGCATTCTCCGACGAACTTCGCTCCCGTGGCTTCGAACCCGACCTGGACGTCTGGAGAGAGTTTCGCTCGGTCGACCGGTCCCACATCCGGCGACAGCTGAAACTCAAGCAAGAGATTCTCATCGAACTTCTCGACGAGGAACCTTGGGACTTCGCGATGTTGGTTTTCAAGAGCCTCGATGTGATCTCTCACGGTTCTTACAAGAACGACTTCTCGAAGCGTGTAAACCTTGCTTACGAGTGGCTCGATGACATCCTTGGCGCGGTTCTGGAAGTCGTCGAAAGAGAAAAGACTGACATCCTTTTGATGTCGGATCATGGATTTCACGAGTACCGCTGGGGTTTCAACCTCTACTCCTGGCTGGTGCAACGGGGATACACCACTCCAAGAAGTGATGGAAACCAAGTCGAACGCCCGCCCGGTATGCCGCTCGAGCAAACGGCCAAGCTTGCGATCGAGAATCTCCGGAGCAGGATCCAGTGGGAACGCACCGTGGCTTTTCCCACCAGCCGGCAAGGAAACTGCGGGACCTTGCGTCTCAACTTGTCAGGGCGCGAACCCCTCGGCACCGTTCTCCCCGAGGAAGTGGACTCTCTGCTGGAACGCCTCACCAACGATCTGCTCTCAATCACCATGGATGGCGAGACGCCCCTGGTCCGGCAAGTCCTTCGCGGCGCCGACCACTACCCAGGGCCCTGGAGCGATCAGATCCCGGACCTCCTGTTCGAAGTCGATGAGGATTGGCTGGTCACCACCGACACCCAGCGACTGGCCATCATGGGAAGGTTTCACGCACCGATTCCTGACCATGACCGATCTGGGATCTTCATCGCGGCCGGCCCCTCGATCGCTTCAGACAATGAGCGCGGGGCCATTCGAGTCGAGGACATCGCTCCCACCGCCCTCCACCTCTTGGGAGAACCGGTCTATGAGGGACTGGCCGGGAACGTGTACCTTCCTCTCCTCCGCCGCCGCTCGACACCCCAGTGGACTCAGGAGCCTCGCAACTTCTCCTCCGAAGCAGCTGCAGGCAGCGAACTCTTCCAGACTCACGAACTCGGCGAACTGGAAACTCGCTTGCGGAGCCTTGGATACACCAAGTGATCGCCAAGAGCGAAGCCCCCTGATTGCATCCGCTTCCGAATCCACAGAGTCACGGGATCACTGATCAACGATCCAACTTTGTGATGAGAAACCGGCATGGATCGAACAACGCCGCATCATGTTCGGACATGTGGGCCACCCGACAGTCACTCACAGTGTTGACAAAGCAACGTTCGACATCGCGAAGAACTGATCATGAACTCGGAATTCATCCAACCGATCTCGATCACGCCCGTTGAACCCAAGGGTCGACGTTTCAGCCAGGTTCGTCGATGCGCGTCAATCAGCAGTGTGATCAGTGTTGGATTCCCGGCACATTCCCTTGTCCCAGCCGGAGTTCCAGAGCATGCAATCCCCCTCCCGTACTCTGTGGTTACCGATCGTGGTGGCTTCCTGTGGTCCCCAGCACCCGGCAGCCGTTCTTTCACGGCCGTCGCAATCCCAGCACGTTTTCATTCTTACGGTCGACACTTTGAGAGCAGACCGGCTCGGTGCTTACGGATGCTCTCGCCCGTTGACCCCCGCCATGGATGAACTCGCCCAGCAGGGAACTTGCTTCGCGCGTGCGATGACTCCCATGCCATGCACGGGCCCATCTCATGCTTCCCTCTTCACAGGCTTGTACCCCCTCACCCATGGCTTGACCGACAACTTCACCGCATTAGACCCCTCGATCCCAACGCTCGCCGAGCAGTTTCGGTCTCATGGCTTCTCGACCGCGGCGTTCTTCCATCACTTTCGATTTGTCGAGAGTGGACTGAGCCGGGGATTCGACAGCGTCCACTTGGACGAGAGCCTCAGAAACCACCAGGTCCTTGGCGAACTGGAACGGTGGCTCAAGCAACAGCGGGCGGGTCAACGTCTGTTTGTATGGATCCACACGTTTCTTCCCCACACCCCGTACCGTCCCCCTGCCGAACTTGCTCGTCGTTGGATCAAGAGTCGGTACGACGGACCCTTGGCGATGAATCACGAAACCACCGAGAGAATCCGGCGTGGAGAGATCCGGGTTCCGGACGAGTATCAGAAAGTGTTTCGAGAGGCCTATGACGCAGATGTCGCCTTCGCGGACACCAAGGTCGCCGCAGTCCTCGAACTTTTGGACCGACGCGGCTTGGCTGAAACCTCCTTGGTCGTCTTCGCCGGAGATCACGGAGAGAGTCTTGAGAAACTTCACTTCGGCAAACACTCGATGGTCATTCGACAGGTGACTCTTCACGTTCCGCTCATCTTCCGAGGGCCCGGAGTTCCCCAAGGCCTCACGGTGGGACCCGTGGTCGAGCTGATGGACGTGTTCCCCACTCTCCTCGAGTATGCGGGCCTCCCCGCGCTCGATGGCATTCAGGGACGAAGCTTGCGCCCGTTGATCCACTCGGATGACTCCCACGTGATCGAGGACTGGGACGATGCCGCGTTCTCCCTCCTGCCGGGCCGTTACTACGGTCGGGAAAATCACGACTCCACGAAGATGGCGGTGAGACACGGCCCCTGGAAACTCGTTCGCGAGCCCGATCAAGGAATCCGGCTTTACCACTTGGAACTCGATCCCGGAGAAGACCACGACCGAGCCCCCGATTTCCCCAGGCAAACCCGGACTCTGGAGAAGCGCCTCACTCAATGGCTCGAGTCCGTCCCGAAGTGCCGGTCGGAAAACCCGAGCGTGGATGGGGTCACCGCCGATCTGCTGAATCAGCTCGGCTATCTTCGATAGGCTCGGGTTGTTGTCCGTGAACCGGGAAGACTGCTGACTCTTGCGCGCCGGAAATCCCGTCGGACACGAGGACCACACTCGTGTCGTCGGGGGCTCCGTCAAGGGAGCTGCAGGCCCTTGGTCGAACGGCAGATGCCTGATCCACGGGGATGGAAGTTTCTCAGAAGCGGCGCTCCGCGCAGCACTCGAGAGAATGTGCAGAGGCCGCTCGCGTTCATCCGAAAGGGGATGGGGAGAGGGGCGCTCAGCCCTCCCGGCGCGGTGGACTTGCGCCCGGAGAGGGGCCACAATGTTCGGCCTTTCTCCTGAAGCCCGTCGCTCCCCGGGGCGGGTTCGCTCCCGCGCCCGCAAACGAGATCCCCATGAAGACCTCCCACGTTTGGCTGACCGCGTATGCCTTGGGTCTCGCGGGGATGCTGGTCCAGTGCCAGGAGAGCTCCGAGCCAAGTCCACCAAGCGCGAACCAAGCTTCGGAACCCGATCTTGGCTCCCGAGAAGAAGCTGCCACGACAGAGACCGCGGATCCCACGCCTCCCCCTCCGCAGGCCCCGAACAAGCCCGCCACCACCACCCCGAAAAAGGCGCCCGAAGACAAGGGACCACGCCCGGTGGTTCCTCCGCAAAGCGTCATCGATGCCGACCCGGTCGCGGCACTGATCTCCACCGTGAAGTCGGCACCGACCTTCTTGTTCGTGGTGGAAGCCGACGGCACCGAAGCGGTGGCGGCCGCACTGAAGGAAGCCGAGGTCCCGTTCGAAAACTTGCCGAAGCGGAAGAACATCGCCTACCGATTTCAGAAGGTGATTCCTCACCTGCGCAAGCATGACAGTCTGTGGATGGTCTACAGCACCTCCGATCAGCGCACCCTGGACGAATTGCGCAATCATCCGATGAATGATCACCGCACCGACCTTCGCCACCGGTTCGGCGACCTGCTTCTGGTCAAGGTCGCCAACGAGATCCCGGAGGGAAGTCGAATCCCGCGCAAGATCGGACTTGAGAAGCTGGACTCCAAGCCAGGCTCGACGACCAACTTGCAGTTCACCAAGGATGGCGAAACGCTGTTCATCGCGTCGCGACGCGGGCTGATCCACTTCGTTTCGATGAAAGATGATGCCAGCGGGTTGGTGCTCAAGCTGCCGTCTTTTCGGCGGGATGGCGAGGGGGTCAACGTCGGAGGCGAATCGGGGCTCGTGGGAATGACGCTCCACCCCCAGTTCGAAACGAACCCCAAGCTCTACACCTACTACAACTGGATGACCAGCGATCGAACGCGCACCGGGGTCATCTCCGAGTGGACGGTCGAGATCTCCGAAGCTCCCAAGTCCTATGTCGCCGGCAACGAACGCAAACTCCTCGTGCTCGAGCAAGAAGACGACACCCACAACGCGGGTCAACTCGTGTTCGGGCCGTCGGATGGTTACCTGTACATCGGGGTCGGTGATGGGCTGATCGGCGGATACGCAAAGCCGGCGCCTCCGCGAGAGTTGCGCGCCCCTCCCCACCTGCTGCGGGGCAAGGTGTTGCGTATCGACGTGGACAGCCGCGTCGAGGGCAAGGAATACGGGATCCCAGACGACAACCCGTTCGTGAACCACGAGGAGATCCCGCCGGAAACGTGGGCCTGGGGCTTCCGCAATCCCTGGCGCATGGCGTTCACGCCCGACGGCCGCCTGATCGCGGGAGACATCGGCGAAGACACGAACGAGGAGATCACGTTCGTGCGCAAGGGCAAGCACCACGGCTGGCCCTACATCGAAGGAGCCAACGAGCGCCTTCCCTATCCTTACGAACCCTCCACCCTGGAGCCCACGCTGCTGGCCTATGGGCGCGAACTCGGCATGTCCGTGATCGCCGGTTTCGTCTACACCAGCGAAGAGATCTCATGGCTCACCGGAAAGTACGTATTCGCCGACTACCTGACCGGTCGCCTCTGGGCCATCGATTTGCCAGCACCCGGTGAGGAGCGCTCCCTGGCAGAATCCGACCTGCAAGATTTGGGTCGGTGGCCGATCCTGTTCACCACCTTCGCTCAGGATCCTCAAGGAAACCTGTACGTCTCCGACCCCACGGGCACCTTGTATCGACTCCGGGAACCCATCGAAGGAGAAGAAGAAACCATCGGTGCGACCGAGACCATGGATGTCGCACTCATGCGAGCCATGTTCGAGGCCGAGCAAGAAGTCGATGAAAGACCGGAACTCCAAGACGCCGAGATCACTCTCGGCAAGATGCTCTACGAGGATCCCCGCCTGTCCAGCAACGGGCAGGTGTCCTGCGCGACCTGTCATCCACTCAATGGCTATGGCCAGGACGGCCGACGCGTTTCGGTCAACGCAGCCGGCAACGCGGGCACGCGAAACACCCCAACCACGTTCAACGCCCACCGGCAGTTCAAGCAGTTCTGGGACTGCCGTGCGGCCACCGTGGAAGAGCTGGTGAGCAAGACTCTCTTGGACGAGCATGGATTGGAGAGCGCCGACCAGGTCGCTCAGATTCTGACCGGTGTCCCCGAGTATCAGCAGGCCTTCGCCAAGGCTTACCCGAACTCGGACAGCCCCGTCACTGCGGACAACACCAGCCGAGCCATCGGAGCCTTCGTCCGCCAGCTCACCACTCGCTCGCGATGGGACGACTTTCTGGATGGTGACAACAACGCCCTGACGACCGAGGAGAAACGCGGACTGAGTCTGTTCATCTCCACCGGCTGTGTCTCCTGCCATCGCTATCGAACCGTGGGCGGCTCCGCGGCTCACAAGCTCGGCCTCATGGCGGCGTGGCAAGGAGAGGATGAAGGCATGGCGGCCGTGAGCGGCCAGGCCAGCCAGAAGTACTACTTCAAAGTCTCGCCTCTTCTGAACGTGGGGCAAACGGCCCCTTACTTCCATGACGGCTCCGAGGACTCGCTGGCCGAGTCCATTCGCTTCATGGCGCGGACCCAGCTCGCGGCGGAACTGACCGAGGACCAGGTCCAGTCCATGGTCACGTTTCTCGAGGCACTCACCGGGGAGCCACCCGCCATTCTGGACTGACTCGCAAGGAGGCGGCGTCACGCACCCCGCCACCCCGAACGAGATTTGGGAGCGGGTCCTTCCTCGGTCGAAGGAACAACCTGCGCGGGCTCCCCACCTCTGCAATAATCCTGCCTTTCCCGTTCTTCCCGGCCCTCTCGAGACCTCTCCCCATGCTCCTCGCTCCTCGACTTTCTTTCCGCTCATTCCTCGCGGTGCTCGTCGCCGGATTGAGCGGGACCTCACCCGCCGCGGCGTTCCACCACCCCCACGACGTGGTGTCCGCCTTCGCCATCTCGCCTGGGCAAGGCGAGGACATCTCTGTGTTTGTCGCCTCTCCAGGCTCCCTCAACCTGTTCCTTTACAGCGACAACCTGGGCAAGACCTTCCGTCACGCGCGCTCGGGCATGGGTGGATCCCACATCGAGGACATCGAGATCGCCTCGGATTGGACGACGTCGGGTCGAGCCTTCGTAACCCTGCCTTCGTTTGGCCTGTACGCCACCGAGGACCGAGGCAAGAGCTGGAGTTGCCTTCTCCCCCTGTCTCGCTCCAACGCCATCGCCAAGATCGCACTCCCGCCCCGTTCGTCGAACGGAGAACAGCCGCTGTTCTTCACCGACGGCAAACAGGTTCACTACTCGTCGGACGCCGGCAAGACCTTCGAGTCCCGATGGAAAACCCGAGCCGCCATCAAGGCCCTGGGGGTGTCCCCCGGATTCGAGAAGGACCGCACCGTGGCGATCGGAACCGACCTCCAAGAAGTGGCCTTGAGTCGCGATGGCGGAGAGACTTGGACCACAACGAAAGTGTCGGCGGATGTGCGACGGATCGCCATTTCTCCGAACTTTCAGGAAGACGGAACTCTTTGGGTGGCCACCCACGGGGCCGCCGTCCTGCGCTCCACCGATGGCGGCAAGTCGTTTTCTCCCTCGTCGAGCGGAATCACCGACGTGGACGTCAACGACGTGGTGGTGCCCAAACAGTACGCGGATGCCAACCACGTCTTCGCTGCGACCAGGAACGAAGGAGTCATGGTTTCCCGCGACGGAGGAGACACCTGGACCAACTACGGGCTTCGTATCCAGAAGACATTCCAGACCGACAATCATTTTCGCCGGGTGCACGTTTCCGACTCGTATCCCGAGGACCCGACCGTCGTGTGTGGAACCTATGAAGGACTCTACTTCACCACCAATGGCGGGGACGCGTGGCGAGAAGCCATCATCGATCCGACACGCGTTGGACGCAGGATCGGCATTTCTCCCAACTTCGCCGAAGACAAGACGCTGTTCGTGGCTGGGTACGGTCAACAGGTTCTGATCTCCGAAGACGCGGGCGACAGCTGGCAGCGCCGTCAGACCGGCTTTGACGGGGCAGGCGCCTACTCCATCGCCGTGTCCCCGGATTTCAAGAACGACAACATGCTGATCTGCGGGGTCGGCGACGGGGTGCGTCGTTCGGTGGAGCGAGGCAAGAACTGGACGCGGATGGGCTTCGATCACCACGTCCCTCGTGAAATCCAGAAGCGCCCGGGAGCGACCTTCGCGATCAAATACTCTCCCAACTACCTGGAAGATCGCACCGTGTACGCCACCTGCGGAGCCGGTGAGCTGTTCCGTTCCCAGGACGCCGGGGCCAGCTGGGACAACCTGGGCTTGGTCACGGAGTTCGTCCGTAGCATCGGCTTCTCTCCGGACTTCAAGAATGACTCGACCATGTTCGTCAGCGGTCGGGGACTGTTTCGTTCCGAGGACGGTGGCAAGACATTTCACGAGGTCCTCGGCAAGGGTGGCTACAAACTCGGCCTCTACATCCCCAAGAACTTCCCCGAAACCGGCGAACTCTTCCTCAAAGGCCACACCGAAGCCACGTTCATGCGGTCCTCAGATCGGGGGGAGACTTGGGAGCCACGCATCGAAGGACTGGAAGGTCATTACCCCACCTCCGTGGCCATGTCTCCGGATTACGTCAACGATCACACCATCTACATGGCGACCCTTGGCGGCGGCTTGTTCCGCACCCAAAACTCTGGGGAGTCCTGGGAGCGCATCATTCCCCTCGGCACCCCCTTCGACAGCATTTTCGTCATGGCCCTCTCCCCCGAGTTCAAGAAAGACAAGACGATGTTCGTCGGGACCTACGAGGGCTTCTGGAGATCCCGGGACGGGGGCAAGTCCTTCGAGCACTTGACGAGCTCCGAGTACTACGACGACACGCGGGATCCCTGGGTACGTGAGGGCGTATGGCGCAAGAAGATGCGCAAAGATTGTCTGAACAACGGCATCCATCTCTCCAAAACGAAAGGCGACGTGATGCGCCTGTCGTTCATGGGGCATGGTTACCAGATTTTCGGAATGCGCGGACCCGACTACGGCATCGCAGAGATCTCCCTGGACGGGGAAATCGTCGACACGGTCGATTGCTATGCGGAAAACGAAGAACCCCAGGTCATCTTGACGAAGAAGACTGGCCTGACACCGGGATACCACGTGCTCGAGGTGAAAGTCCTCGGCGAGCAGAACGAAAAAGCCACTGCGTTCCAGATCGGGATCGACTCCGCCGAGATCTTCCTGTCGATCGAAGAATGAGCCGACCGAAAGCGTCTGGCGGCACCCCGAAAGCTCGAAACACTTTTTCCTTCGTCAGGGCCTGAGCGTCGTGATTACTTGCAGCTCAGGTTGGCCCCGACCCAGTAGCCGAAATCGGCGCGCGCGACAACCTTGGACGAAAGCAGGCCCTCATCGGCCACCCGCATGCCGAGGATCTTGCCCTTTTCATCCTTTTCGTAACCGAGGAACAAAAAGGAACGCCCCGGGTTGGGCGGCGGGAATCCGCTCTTCACTCGGGTGAAGTCCTCACGATCCTTCCAGACCTGGACCACGGCACCTGCTTCCAGTTTGCCGCTCCAAAGGGCTCCCTCACCCACCATGGTGCCCATTCCCACCGAAGCCAATGCTCCGGGAGGCCCCTTGCCGCGCAGCTGCGGATCCAGCTTCAGCCAAGTCACTCGCGGATCGGGATTGCTGACCCAAAGTCGATCGAATGAGTCGTAGGTGTGGAGCTCGGGCAGGGCCGCATCCTCCCCACAAACCTTCTTGATCGCCGACTGGATTCGGTCGTAGCAGACTTGGTGACAGTCGCCCCCGGGCGCCTTGTCCTTGTCCGAAAGTTGGCCGTAGATTTCCACCACGGCCTGCCCGAGAGCATTGTTCGTCGGCGCTTTCTGGGCAGCCACGGTCTCCGACTCGGCGATCAACAGGCCCTGACAGATCATCAGGATCCATCCGCACAGGGTACTCATGGGTCAAGAGTTCCTCTTTTTGATGACGAGCGCTCCGGCTTCGACCGGAACGCTCGTCGGGGGGCACCGCGAGGCTCGCCACAGGACCCGCTGAGAGTCCGTCGGGATCGAGTCTTCACCGCGGCCCAGTTCCCAAAGCTCGCCCCAGAGAATAGTGCCGATCCAGCGGCCGGTGGGGCATTTTTCTCCGCGAGGGGCTGCATGCGCCGCCGCTCGGCACTCGGCGTTGGGAAGGATGCCCCTTCACCATCCACCGCACTTCCGGATGGCCCCGCGGGGCGTCAAGCCCGTCCGACGAACTTGGCCGGAAAGCAGTGCGCCCCTGTCAGGCAGAGGGCGATCAGCTGATCTCCGCCACGAACCCTCGGGGGCTCGGTAAGCTCTGGTCGCCACGTCCCCAGGTCGATCCGATTCAGATCCGCCTTTTTCGAATCCGACTGTCGCCTTCGTTTGTCGCACGAACTCGCTTGCGCAAACTGTCGAGGAACGACGTCCTCGGCGGTCGCAGCGTCTTGGCAAAGGTTGGAGTCTCTCCGACCTATCGCGGAGACGTTCCGCCCCTCCGATCCAGAAAAGCCTCTCCAGAAAGGTTCCTCATGAGACGCCTCCCTTTGGTGACAGTAGGAATGTGTCTCGGCCTCGGAAGTGCACTCGGCCAACAAACAAACAGTGCCCCCTCCGAGGCCTCGAATGGCCAGACTTCCCCGGACCTCTCTCTCTGGATCCAGGGGTTTCGACTTTCCCCGCAACCCGATCAGATTCCCTGGGCATTGAAAGAGCTGAACCTCAAGTGGGACTGGAGCGAAAGTGGGGAACTGCCTGCGGCTTTCCTTGCCGAGGTGTTTCGTCAGTATCCGAATCGCGTTCCGGAGTGGATCAGCGGCATCGGTGAATTCTCCTTGCAGACCCGGCGCTTCATCCTTCAATCCTTGTGGTGGTCCGGGATCGAGGGAGCCACCGAGCTGTTGACTTCGGTGGCGGAGGGTGCCGAGGCAGACCTGGCAGCGACGCTGCGACGTTGGGCTTCAACGGATCCGCCGGTGCTCGTCGACATGGAAATCAAACCGGAGGTGCTGGACCGACTGTGGGCCAGCTACTTCGCCAGCGGCAACGTGGTGTACCTGGAACGACTCGTCTCGGCGTTGGCCATTCCGGCTCCGGAAACTCCGAAGTCTGCCGACGATCTCGTTCAGGGAGCGGCACGCTGGTCGCTCTCCTCCAATGCCGAGCAGTACGACGACATTCGTGACGCGCTCCAAGAATTGCAAGCCACCTCGGAGGGAGTCATCCATGAGGAACTTGCAACGATCCTCCGCGAGTTGCCGCCAAAAACGCCTCCCCTGGATGAATCTGCCCCTGCATTTCCCGAGTTCGATCTCCGCCAACTCCTTCGAAGCAAGCAAGCGGGAGATGAAGAGGCGGAATACACGTTCGATCTCGAATTTGCCGACCGCCTCCTCGCAGGACTGCAAGTCCACGCCAACCAATGGCCGGCACGATTTCGATCCAAGGAAGACCATGTTCGTGCCGTTCGATTCGTTCAGCGGTTTGGGAAGGTCATCGACCCGCTCCTCGCCCAGGACAGCCCTGCCCCTCTCCTCCTCCGAGCCGCAAGACTGCACTCCATGGGTCACAACCTGGAGATTCCGGGTTCTGCCCAGAAATCCATCGAACTGTTCGAAAAGCTGGTCGAGATCGACTCCGAAAGTCCGTCCGCCAACTACTACTACGGGGTCTTCCTGGCCGGCACCGGCTCGTTGACCGAACGAAGCATCGCATACCTGGAGAAAGCACGGTCCCTGGGAGTGACCGAGGCCACCTACACCCTTGCGATCGCCCACCTGACCGCCCGCGGTGATCAAGACACTGCGACGAAGATCCTGGAAGACTATGTCAAGGAACAGCCGGAAGACGAGCAAGCGGCCATCCTGCTGAATGCACTGAAGACCGGCCAAGTGAACATCGTTCGCGAAGGAGGGGAATAGTCGGCATGCTCTGGTTCTCCTTTCTTCTCTTGATGCTTCCGGCAATTTCGGGCGGAGTCGGAGTCGATGACACCGCCACGGCTCTGCGACCGAATGTGCTGTTCGTCTACATCGAAGACATGAGTGTCGACTTGAACGTGGATCTGGGCGCGTACTCGGTGTCTCCGGTTCAGACACCACAGCTGGATCGACTCGCGGCGGAAGGGACTCGATTCACCAACGCCTACTGTCCGTTTCCGATCTGCAACCCATCCCGGATCAGCACGATGACCGGACTGCGGGCGACGACAACGGGGATTTCCTCGAACCGGCAACCGCTCCTGGAGCGAGAACTGCTGGGCGTTCCGATCTTGCCGTACAAGTTTCTCCTCGAGGGGTACCAGGTCATCGGAACCGGCAAGATCTTTCACAGCGCTTACGTGCATCTCGACGCCTGGCACGAGTACCTGGTGACCAACGACGACCCTTGGATCGACCGCCCCCAGAACCCGGTGCCCGAAGACGACTTCCGTCCCGTTTACTTCGGCCCGTATCTCAACGGAGCTGATGCCTCCCTGGGCAAACTACGAGAGACCAAGTCCACCGACTTCCTCATCGATGCCATCGCTCACACCCAAGAGCCGTTCTTTCTGGCTCTCGGTTACGAAGCGCCGCACAACCCCTTCGTCTATCCTGAGAAGCTCGAGAGCCTGTACCACCCAAGCCTCGACGTGCCCGCTCTTCCAGCGATCGATGCCACCGACCAATGGAAGGCCGGATTGGCCGAGTCCGCGTACATCTCGTCGAACTATCTCGACCCCGCTTGGGATCATGATCCGGAGATGGGTCGGCACGAAGCCACTGCTGCCTACTGGCGGACCCAAACCTTTGTCGATGAAGAGTTCGGGCGAGTCCTCGATGCACTGGAGAGTCGCGGCCTGCGCGAGCGTACGATCGTGGTGGTGGTGAGTGACCACGGCTGGTCCAATGGACACCACCAGCGCTACGGGAAGAACCGAGTCTTCGACTGGTCCAGCCGCACCTTGCTCACCATCTCGGTGCCCTGGATGAATGCGACCCACGGCGTTCCCTGCTCCCGGCCCGTGGACCATGTGGATCTCTATCCCACGCTGATGGAGCTTTGTCGCATGGCCCCGCCGAGCAACCTGGATGGCGCAAGCTTGGTTCCGCTGCTGCTCGACGCGGAGGCCGAGTTCAAGCCGGCCTTCTATGCTGGGAACGGCCTCGCCACCAAGGTCGTTCGCACGGATCAGTTCAAGTTCGCCTTCTATGACAATGGGAAGCACCAGCTCTACGATTTGAACTCCGATCCCGGCGAGTATCACAACCTGTTTGGCGATTCTCGATACGACGCGGTGGTGTTCGAGCACATGACCTTGCTTCGCGAGTCAGGCATGCTTGGAGATCAGGCGTTCTCGATGCCCTATGGCCCCGGACGTCCGGGCGCGCTGGGCACTCCTCTCATTGCTGCCACGGATCCTCACCTGGGATCTACGATGACCTTGTCTCTCGAGAGTTCTTCTCCGCACCACTCCCTGGGCCTGCTTGGCTGGGGTGTCGACCCAAACCTGATGGGTCATGGCATCGTCGTGGACATGATCCTGACCGAGCGATTCCCGTTGCCGGCCGCCGGAGTTGTCCGCCACTACCCGATGCCGGTCCGCGATCTCTGGTGGAACGTGTCCCTCTACCTCCAACTCCTTCAGCAGGATCCGGCTGCGGAGGGCGGGATCGCGATGTCCCCCGGGCTTTGGCTTTCCCTGGGTCGTTGAGTCTGGGGAAGGCTGCATGCACTTGGCGCAAAGGCGGCGATCTCGAGTTCCTCGCGAAAGTGTCTCGAAGCCCCGCCTGTCCCGAGGCCACTGCGTGGTCAGATCCCATCGGCATCGTCCTTCGGGGCTTCCCTCCTTGACAGTCGAATCACCGCTGCGTTGAATGTGGAGTTCTTCTGCTGTCAGAATTCCTCGAATCTCCGCTTGGCTCCGGACTCCAGGGATCGTTCGGGCCATTGAGAGATTGAAGTGTCAGCGTCCTCCCCCACGTTCCCACAGCTCGGACTGTCTGCGGAGCTGTGCCGCACGCTCGAGTTGATCGGGTTTGAAACGCCCACCGCGATTCAGCGGAAGGCCATTCCTCGAATCCTCGAGGGGCAAGACCTGCTGGCCACCGCCCAGACGGGGACCGGCAAGACTGCGGCATTCGGGCTCCCTTTGCTCGACTGGCTTCTTCACCCTCGCACTCGCCAGAAAGCGGTTCCGAAGACTCCGCGCGTCGTCGTTCTCACTCCCACCCGAGAACTCGCCGCCCAAGTGCATGATGCGCTTCGGGAGTTTGGCAAGAGAGCGGGTCTGAAGAGCGCGGTGATCTTCGGAGGTGTCGGCATGACGCCCCAGGTGCAGGCCCTGGCGAAAGGGGTGCATCTGATCGTGGCAACACCGGGACGACTCTTGGATCACCTTGCTCAGGGAACTCTCGATCTGTCAGGGACACGCCGCATCGTGCTCGACGAAGCGGACCGCATGCTGGACATGGGCTTCCTTCCTGACATCCGGCGGATCCTCGGCCGAATTCCGGAACGCCGCCAGACGCTGCTGTTCTCGGCCACGATTCCGAAGCAGATCCAGCAGCTCGCCGTTCAGTTCATGAACAGTCCCAAAAAAGTCCACGCCACCACCCAGAACACCGTGGCCGTCACCGTCGAGCACGTGGTTCACCCGGTGGCGAGAGACCGCAAGCGAGATCTTCTGGTCCACCTTTTGAGTCAAGATCGGTTCCGTCAAACCCTGGTTTTCTGCCGGACCAAGAGAGGCGCAGACCGACTTTGCCGGCACCTTTCCGGACAAGATTTCGGCGCTGAATCCATTCACGGAAACAAGAGTCAGAATTCGCGGACCCGAGCTCTCAAGAATTTCAAGACCGGCAAATCCACCATCCTGGTGGCGACGGACGTCGCGGCTCGAGGATTGGACATCGAACAGCTTCCCCAGGTGGTGAACTTCGACCTCCCCATGGTCGCGGAGGACTACATTCACCGCATCGGGCGCACCGGCCGTGCGGGAATGACGGGGCATGCCATCTCTTTGGTTTCGGATTGTGATCGGCGACTGCTGTTCGACATCCAGAAGCTTCTGCGTGGAGAGATCGAGATTCAGTCGGTGGCCGGATTCGAGCTGGCGAAGCCGCTGAAAATGAACAACGCGGGCAAACTCAAGAAGCGTCCCCAGGCCACGCGGACTCGATCAGCCAACACTTCTTCGAGCGAGGAAGTCGAGAGCACCGACTCGCCCGCCAAAGTTGCTCGCACCCGGACTCGTCCCCGTCCGACCAATCGACCGGATCGACCGGATCGACCGGATCGACCGGATCGACCGGATCGACCGGATCGACCTGCACGAAACACCTCGAGGAGCCGTCAAGGATCTCGCTTCCCCAAGCGGAAAACTGGTGTGGCGGCCAAAGAGAAGCAAGCGAGATCGAAGGACTCCAGCGATCGTCGCCCCGCGCCCGAACGACCTCGATTCAAGAAGAAGACCAAGGTTCGCAGTCATCGCCAGGATCGGCGTCCTTCCAAAAACCAGGAACGGAGCGATCGCAAGCCGGGACGCCCCAGCAAAGGTCGCCCGCGGCGAAAGACTACTTCGCGCAATCCTTCCCGTCCGACCTCTCGGAAGCGAAGCCCGTCTCGCCCCGGAGTTCGCAAAGCCACCAAACGGCCCCGCGGCAAGGGGCGTGCTCGAGGAGCGACCGCCTGAGCGGAGCGAGCGTGGGCTTCCCGCCTCCGTTCCAGGTCCTTCCCCCCGTGCCCCCGAGGGCCCTCGTCTCTGGCCGAGGACCCGAAACCGGTGACGGTGAGGCGGAACAGCCGTTCAAAGCAGCTGGTCGTCGAGATACCAGTAGTTGTTGGAAAGCGCCTCGAGATACTCGCCGGGGATATAGACGAAGCCGCAATCTCCCCAGTTGGTGCCCCAGGAGTTCTTGGCAATGTAATAGCCGCGATCGGCGGCCGCCGGAGCATTGGCCGGCAGGTCAGCGTTGTCGACAAAGCCGACCAACAAGAGAAGGTGATTGCCGCTGGAGTTCAACCCGGTGTACTGAACGTAGCCGTTGCTGTCGGGAAAGCGAAAGTCATCGGAAACGCCAAGGCTGACCAGCACTGGGGTTTCCAGTTCCAGGGCAGCCGTCACCAGATCCAGCTGGAAGTCCGGAAGACCCAGCGCCGTGTAGTCCGGAACGGTGGCGTAGTCGCTGATGACATAGCCGTCTGTGGTCGACCGAGCCGGGGACGTGTATTCGATCAGAGACGGAACTCCAAACAGGAGCGTGATGTCTTCTTGGGCTTGGAATGCCAGGTTGGTGCACATCTCACCCGTATAGGAGACACAGGAAGAACTGAACAACCCCGTCGTCGAGCTGGTCGTGCGTGACAAAGAACGGTTGTAGTTCCACACGTCCTCGTACTGGATTCGGTAGCTGTCGTTCAAAAAGTCCGACAGAGTGGCTTCGGTATTCAGGCCGTCGGAGTAACGGTTGGACCAGTCCGTGGTGATCTTGGCCTGAAAGTAAGCGTCCTGCTCTGCCAGATTTTCGGGGTCTCCCCCATTGACCATGACCTGGGTTTCCACGGCCGCAGCAATCCCGTGAGGGACACAGGTCCCTCGTCGCCCCTGATCCTTCACACAGGTCAAATCATCTTTGAGAACGAAGTCGACGTTCGCCATCAAGCCATCCGCGGCGTAGTCCGCCACGTCACAGCGATCCGACAACTCTCCCGAAGTCCCGGAATCCTCCCAGCCCCGCTCCGCCGTGCAATCGGCGATGAAGTTCGTCACCAGGGGGACCAGGTCGGTCACGCTGATGTCGGTGCGGATGTCCGCGAAGTTCTCCTGGAATCGCTTGAACAAAGTCACCGACACGGACACCTGGGTGTTCACCGGAAGGGTGCCCAGAGTCGGCGGGGTCGGCAGTCCACTCACGTAGACCGGCGGCAGCCTCTCGAACAGAAACGTGTACAGGTCTCGAAGGTTTTCGAGGTCGGTCCGCTGCCGAAGGGAGTTCCCCAGATCCAAGACCGAGAGAAGGTACGGCTGCAGGAGTTTTGGCGACGTTCCGCCTCCCTTCTGCGGGACCTCGACGGGAATGTTTTGAAAAAGGTCGACGGAACGGTCGGGAATCATGCGCTCCAAGACTTCTGGGTTCGCCCGGAGGTACTCCACCGCCGCGAGGATCGCCTCAGCGTCCCGGCGATTGTTCTCTCCCACCAGCTGTTGGATCTCCTCCCGGGTCAGCTCGAGGACCTCATCCATGGCGACCGCCGCAGGAGACGCGGCCAGCGCGATCCCCAGGGCCCACGCCGAACGGAGTTGCTTGGCATTCATCAGTTTCTCTCCTCAGGATAGATTCGTGGTTTGGCCTGCCTCCTCGCCGGAGGCCGGGTCCTCCTCGGACCGGGGACCCCTGCGGAGTCCGGCCCCCGACTCCCAACCAGAAAACGGAAAAAACTCGCCGCGCCGTCGAGAAAGCCCCCTCGGCCATGACCTCGCCCTCCAAAGCCACCCGCCTTCTCCAAGAGCTGACCGCCCGCGGCGGCTCGGCGGCCGACGAGCTGACGCCACTGCTTTACGGGGAGCTACGGGAGGTCGCCGCGGGACTGATCCGCCGCGAGCGCATCGATCACACCCTGCAACCGACCGCACTGGTCAACGAGGCGTACTTCAAACTGGTGGACAAACAGGCGCAGAGCTTCGAGAGTCGCTCTCACTTTCTCGGGATCGCCGCACGCGCGATGCGTCAGGTGCTGGTGGATCACGCTCGCGCTCATCGCGGAGTCAAACGCGGGGACGGCTGGCTTCGAGTGACCTTGTCGGATGCCCCGTCCTCCCAAGGCCTTTCCCCCGAAGAACTGCTTTCTCTGAACGATGCGTTGGATGCGCTCGGTCAACGCGATCCTCGTTTGGCCCGAATCGTGGAGTTGCGCAGCTTCGCCGGCCTCACCATTCGTGAAACCTCGGCGGTCGTGGGAGTTTCTCACACCACCGTGGAGCAAGACTGGTCCCTGGCACGTGCCTGGCTCGCGCGAGAACTGAGTCGCGGCGAATCATGAACGACTCCGACTTCTCCCGGGTCCGCCAACTCTTCGCCCAAGCTCGCGATCTCACGCCACCGGAACGAGAGCGGTTGCTGGAACGAGAGTGCCACGGGAATCCAAAACTGCACGCGGAAGTGAAATCGCTGTTGGAGTTTCACGACGCCGACCAGAGCCCCGTGGACGCGTTGATGACTCCTCCGCGAACGTCCGAGGAGGGACGCGCAGCGCCTTCACCTCTTCCAGAGACATTGGGCCCATTCCAGATCCTCGGGGTCGTCGGACAAGGCGGTATGGGAACCGTGTACCGGGCCCGCCAAGAGAACCCGAAGCGAGACGTGGCTCTCAAGGTCGTGCGCCCGGGGCTCGCCACCACCCGGTTGCTCCAGCGACTCGAGTATGAGGCGCAGGTCTTGGCACGATTGCAGCATCCGGGCATCGCCCAAATCTTCGAAGCGGGAACCCTCGAACGTGGTGGCGAAACCCAGCCGTACTTCGCGATGGAGCTGGTGCAGGGGGCTCCCCTTGACGAGTACTCGCGTGAGCACGGGTTGTCGATCGATCAGCGACTGCGGCTACTGGTTCGGATTTGTGACGCGGTGCAACATGCTCATCAAAAAGGAGTGATCCACCGCGACCTCAAACCCGGGAACATCTTGGTGACTCGCGAGGGGACCCGCTCGGGCGATTGGGGTTCCGAAGACGACCAGACTCCGATCGGACAACCGAAGATTCTCGACTTCGGCATCGCCCGGGTGACGGACACGGAACAGTCGCTCACCCGTCAGACCGCCGTGGGTCAGGTCCTCGGAACACTGCCGTACATGAGTCCGGAGCAGGTTTCCGGAGACTCGCGCGACCTGGATTCGCGAGCCGACGTGTACTCCTTGGGCGTGCTGCTCTACGAACTCCTGAGCGGACGCCTTCCCCACTCCCTGGAAGGGGCGTCATTGCCCGAAGCGACAAGAATCGTGTGCCAGGAGGAGCCTCCTCGGCTGGGGACCCTGGACCGCGCTTGGAAGGGAGATCTCGAATCGATCGCAAGCAAGGCACTGCGCAAAGACCGAGAGCAACGTTACTCCTCCGCCCATGAACTCGCTGCAGACCTCCTCCGACACCTTCAAGACGAGCCGATCCTTGCCCGTCCTCCCAGCGCGACCGACCAGATTCGAAAGTTCGCTCGACGCAACAAAGCTCTCGTGGGCGTCGTTCTGATTGCCACCCTGTCGCTCGTCGCCGCCCTTGGCTTCGCCCTTCAGAACCTCACGGTCGCTCGCACCGAGCGAGATGCGGCCACCCTCGCCAAGAATGATGCGGAACGAGCGGCAGAAAGGGCCGAGGCCGTGCGACGTTTCTTCCTCAAGGTTCTGGTGTCGGCCTCGCCGGAGCAGCAAGGTCCGAAGGTCACGGTGGTCGAAGCCTTGCAACAAGCTCAATCATTGGTGGAGGAGTCCTTTTCCGGTCAGCCAGAGCTCCGGGCCGACGTGCATTCCGAGATGTCGGTGACGTTCCATCAGCTCGGGGACTTTGCCGAGGCGGAACACCACGCTCGGCAAGCACTCGAGATTCGACGTCAACACCTCGGACCGGAACATCCGCAGACCTTGGTCACCCAGAACGACCTGGCCAGCGTTCTCCTTGCCTGGAGCAATGTGAGCCGGCCTGGCGCTCAGGAAGAAGCGGAAGCACTGCTGGATTCGGCACTTCGCATCTGTCGCGCAGAACCCGAGAAGAATCACCGCTTGACCATTGATCTGCTCGCCAACCGAGTGGCTCTCGCCCACAGCCACGGTCAGGGCGAGCTCGCCGAACAGCTGACCCGGGAAGCCCTCGCCTTGAGCGTCAAGTTCCTTGGTCCTGATTCCCCGACCAGCCTCGACCAGGAACAGAACCTGGCCATCCTCGAGAGCGCTCGCAATCCCACGGAAGAGGCAGCACGCCGCCTCGAGCGTGTGCTGGAGAAACGCCAGCGCATCCAGGGGCCTCGGCACCCGGACACCTTCACCACCCAGCGAGACCTGGCCACCGCCCTGAAGAATCTGCGGCAGCTCCAAGAGTCCGAGCACCACTTCCGAGCCTTGCTCCCGGTCCAGGCCGAAGTCATGGGCGCCGACCACCCGGAAGTGATCATGGCTCGGAATCAGTTCGCCCACTGTTTGCGACTGCAAGATCGCACGGAAGAGGCCGCCGATGAATTTGCCCACGCCCTCGATCTCGCCCAGTCCCGTCTTGGCGATCAAGACTACCTCACGATGCAGCTGATGGACTCCCTGGCCACCACCCTCGAAGTGCTTGGGGAGCAAGAAGAGGCCGAAGAACTTCACCTCCAAGGATTCGAAAGCTTCCGTGACCACTACGGCATTGGCAATGCCTACACCCAAGCCAAGGGCTACAAAGCTGTTCTCGCGCTGCTCCACAACCGCAAGTACGACTTTGCCCTGGAGCTGGTCGACGAACTGCTAAGTCACTCCCCTTTCGACCGTCGGGCGATCCTGCAAGCGGCCAAAGCCCAGTGCCTGGTCGGGCTGGAGCACCCGGAAGCCGATGCGGCGCTGGCAATCTGCTACGACGCATTCCGGGGCAACTCTCACGTTCCCGCCTTTGCGACCGCATTGCGCTTTTTGATCGACGCTCTCGACGAAGCCGGACGAGACGGAGATGCGGAAGACTTTCACCAACTCCTCGCGGGAACCTGAGACGAGAACGCCCCGGTCACGACCCGTCTCGAAACTTTTTCCGACGTCGAAATCTCCGCATCGTCAATCAATGTGACGGCGTTCGTCAGTGCATTCTGCCTGGCCCCTTGGCTCCAGTGAGCGACAATAGAGTCGTCCCGAATCGCTTGCATTCCCTGATCCGATTGTCGAGTCAAACTCCATTCGCGAAGGACCACCCATGAATGCCGTCGAATACCCATCCGTCGGAGGACTGCAGGGCCAAGTCGTCGGAGACACCTCCATTTCTTCCCTAGGCCCCTCCGGCACCCAACTGGCCTATCGCGGCTACGAGATCGAAGACCTGGTTCATCGTGCCAGTTTCGAAGAAGTGGCGTTCCTCCTTCTCCATGGCGAGCTTCCCCTCGGTTCCCAGCTGGACAACTTTTGCGCGGAACTGCGACGACGACGACAGCTTCCGGCAGTTCTCCGAGAACTACTCGAGCAGCTGCCTCAAACCGTGCACCCCATGGAGGTTCTTCGCACCGGCGTGTCCCTGCTCGGCAATCTCGAACCTGAGGACGACCTGTCTGAACAGTGGTCGAGCGCAACCCGTCTACTCGCCGCCATCCCCTCGATCTTCGTGTACTGGTATCGATTCAGTCATGACGGAGTTCGAGTCGAGATTGATCAGCAAAGCAATTCCATGGCAGAGTCGATCTTGACCATGCTTCACGACCGGAGGCCCGAGCCCCGTCACATTGCCGCGCTGAACGCTTCGCTGATTCTCTACGCCGAACACGAACTGAACGCTTCGACCTTCACCGCGCGGGTCTGTGCCTCGACCCTGTCCGACCTCCCCTCCTGCGTGGTAGCGGCGATTGGATCCCTACGCGGTTCCCTGCACGGCGGAGCCAGCGAATCCGCCCTGGCGTTCATCGACCAGTTCGCGAGTCCCAAGAAGGCCGTGGCCGTGGTCAAGAAGATGTTGGAACGCGGCGAAAACGTCATGGGATTCGGACACGCCGTCTACAAGAGACGGGATCCGCGCACCGCAATCATCAAGGAGTGGGCCCGCCGGCTGTCGAAAGCCTCGGGAGACCGCCAGCTGGTCCCTGTTTCTCAAGCAATCGAGGAAACGGTCTGGGGAGAAAAGCGGTTGCCCGCCAACGCGGACTTCTATCACGCAGCCACCTATCGGATGCTCGGCATCCCGGATTGCCTGTTCACCCCGATCTTCGTCGCCGCTCGAGTCGCCGGTTGGTCGGCCCACATTCTGGAACAACGGGAGCACAACCGGATCATTCGGCCCAGCGCACGCTACCGCGGGCCGGCCCAACGTGAGTTCATTCCTTTGTCCCGTCGCTCGGCAATCATTGAGGAAGCTTACTGAGATCCGAACGATCCCCGCGTGTTCAACGAGCGCTCAAATGATCCACCGCTCGCGTCAGGGCCGCGGGCTTGCCGTCTTCGAAACCCTCATCGTCAAACCAAGCAATCTGCCCGTCGCCGTCGAGAAGAAGGACACGAGATCGCTCGCCACGCTCTCTCCCAGTGAGCTCAACCACCGGATCCGCCGCTCCTCCATACAGGGTGACGACCGATGCCCAATCTTCGCGGGGAATGCCCGAGCGCATGCCGCTGTCGATCCAGCCAGAGGCGAGTTTCGCAAACATCCCAGGGATGGTCGGGAGCTCGACCAGTCGCACGTCGACTCCTTCCGTCACCAATCCCAGGACCCAGCGATCGATATCGAACTGCGCTTCCTGGTCGTATCCGATCAACAGGATGACAGGCTCACCGGCGAAGGCCGTCGGAATCTCAATGGTCTCGTCTGCCAAGCTCGTTCCCGTGACCAACGGGAACGGCTTGCCCACGAGTTCTCCGTGGGGCTCGTGCTCCACAGGGCTTTCCGACGAGGAGTCTGAGCTACTCTTGGAAACACCGGCCGCGAAAGTCGGGTCACTTTGGACAATCGCCGCTTGGACCGCCATCGCGTTGCTTGGCGAGAACCCTCGATCGCCGAACCAGGCAATGCGTCCCTGGCCATCCAGAACCACCACTCGCAGCAACTGATCTTCCTGGTTGCCGGTCAGCTGGAACACGGCGCTCTGATCGGCGCGGGAAAGAGTGATCCGAGACGCCACGACCCCCTCGAGGGTCTGGATCGACGGACTGCCCTGAATCCAACGGGAGTCCCGCGACGGAACGAGATCCGAGTCCAGGGGAAGTTCCAGGATGGGAGCGTCCAAGCCCAGTTGCCCGAGGCCGACCACCCATCGGTCCAGATCAAACTGGCAGTCCTCGGAAAGCCCGACGAGGAGGACCACCGGAGTCCCGGAGTACTCGGCGGGAATCTCAACCGAACCACCCCCGGGCACCAAACCGACGATCGAGGGGAACACCTCGCCCGTCGGATTCCGATTGGGCACGGACGTGGAACAGGCGATCGGGCTCGCCGCGCAGCAAAGCGCCATCAGGAGTCGACGACCCCGGGCGAGAAGTGGGTTTGCGTTCATTCTCGTTCAATCCTCCTTGCCGCCCTTCGCGAATCATCCGGGCTCGGATTCAGGCAACGGCCCTTGCCAAGCTCTGCCCGAGCCGGCGCCACACCCGTCGACGCTTCGACGATCTCCCGATCGGGGTCCCCCGCGATTCTCTCTCCAAATCGTGGGCTTGCCTTCGGGTCTCCGCTAGGATTGGATGCCCGAGTTGAATGCTCAGCCATTCGCCCCCACGCGCCGGCATCGAGTGAGACCTCGGAAGCAAGCTTGGACTGTCCTGCGAGGTGGCGAAGGCACTGAGCGTCTCCCCTGGGAACTGGAGCCCACGATGCGGAAGAATCGGCAGTGGTTCGCACTGTTACTCGGTTTGGCCCTCACTGCCGGCTGCACACTTCGCCAGGCAGACTTGACGGCGATCTCCACTCGCAACGTCAGCCTCGCCGGCGTGGATCTGGATTCGCTCCCCCGCAAGAAGGTCGAGGGCAAGGACTCCGCATTCATTTTCCTGTTCATTCCGTTCGGCCAGCCCCACCTGGAAGATGCGATCGACCAAGCACTGGACGCAGGGGATGGTGATCTCCTCTTGGATGGAGTGGTCTACACCAAGGCCTTCTGGTTGCTGTTCGGGAGTCAGTCGATCGAGGTGAAAGGGACGGCGGTCAACACTCGTGCGGGACGGGCTCGATCATGATCAAGAAAAGGAACCTGCTCGGCGTCCAGTCTTTGAGTGGCGCCGCGTCGCTGGTGCTCGTGGGGCTTCTCGGACTCTCCAGCTGCGTCGTTCGCCACGGAGACTTCACCGTGTTGTCCAACAAGCTGGTGCGTCTCTCGGACTTTGAACTCGACAAAGCAGAGCGTGAAAGAGATGTCATCGGTACGGACACTCAGCACATCATCATCTTCATTCCGACCCAATCCCAAGCGCTGTTGGAGGAAGCCATCGACGACGCCCTGGACAAAGGAAATGGGGACGTGCTCACCGACGCAGTGGTGGAGTTCGAGTCTTGGTACATTCCGTACATCTATGGCAAGACTCAGTGGCGCGTCACGGGGGATGTGGTGAGGACCCGCCGCTACTAGTCCCGATCATTCGCGAACGCCTCGCGAAAATGAGCCAAGTCGTTCTGGGCAAGAACGGCGGCCTTCCACGGCGGGGCGCCTTTCTCAGGCGGTGGAAGATGAAGAGCGTCCAGATCAGCCCTCGATACGGGTCAGCTTGCGGATCACGGCGTTTTGGTAGTCGGGGATGTAGAGGTTGCCGTCCAAATCCAGGGCGATGATGTCCGGATTCGAAGTTTGTGCTTTCTCCGCCGGTCCCCCATCTCCCGAAAGACCAGAGGATCCAGTCCCCGCCACCGTATGCATGATCCCGCCGGGAGTGACAACTCGCACTCGGCAGTTCACCTGATCGCCGATGTAGACGTAGCCGTCTTCATCCACAGCGACCCCGCAAGGCTCCCCGATCTGGCACTCCCGTGCCGACCGCCCATCCCCGTTGTAGTTCGGCTGCCCGTTTCCCGCGATGGTCGTGATGATCCCATCGGCGGAGACCTTCCGAATGCGGTGATTCTGAAAGTCGGCAATGTACAGGCTCCCGGCCTCGTCGATCGCAATGGCGGACGGCCCCGCGATCTTCGCTTCCACCGCCGGGCCGCCATCGCCAGAGAAACCCTCTTCCCCGGTTCCCGCAACGGTGGTGATGATGCCGTCGCTGGAGACCTTACGGATCCTTTGGTTCCCCGAGTCCGCAATGAACAAGTTGCCTTCCCCATCGGCCACCAGGTGATTCGGGAAGTTGATCTTGGCTTCGATGGCCGGACCCCCGTCTCCACTGAACCCAGCTTCGCCGGTCCCGACAATTCGGCGAGCAATCCCGTCGGCCCCCACACAGAAGATCTTGCTGTGACCTCGGCTCAGCACATAGAGGTTGTCTTCCCAATCCACGGCGATCCCGTAAGCGTTCGAGACGTTCGTTTCGGACTCGGGAAGGTCAAGATCCTGAGGATCGGTCCTTCCGGTCCCCATGACCGTCGTGATGATGCCGTCCCCGTCCACCATGCGGACCCGATGATTGCGGAGATCCGCGATGTAGAGGTTGCCGGAACTGTCCACCGCCACGGCGCTCGGAGGTTGAATCCAGGCATCGACGGCAGGTCCTCCGTCTCCCCGAAACCCCCGCTGGCCGGTGCCAGCAACGGTGGAAATGACAAATCGAGGAATGGTCTCCGTATCCCCGAACGGAGTCCCGCAAAGAAGCGCGCAACACAGGGAGGCAAGCATCATCTCGTTTTCCTTCTCGAGAAACAGGCGCCATCCGTACCCGCCGCGTGTCAAGAAGGTTCGGCTTCCCCGGTCACTCCCAGGCTGGAAAATCCGCATGCTCTGCCAGCCGCTGCATTTCCTGCTCGAAGGCCCCCATGCAACGTTTCCGGTCTTCGAATCCCTGAAGCGCGTCCCCGATGAACACATCGCAAAAAAACGGCACGAGAACCGCTTCTCCCTTGGGCAGGGACTTTCCGAGACCGTGCAGGAGGATCGGGATGACCGGGACGGTCGGATGGCGGCAGGCGATCATGCCCAGCCCGGTCTTGAATCGCGCGAGTTGCTCCGGTTCTCCCCGAGATCCTTCCGGAAACAAGATCAGAACGTCGCCCCTCTCGAGCGCAGCATCGATGCCCGCAAACTGGGTTTCCAAGTCGCGACGATTGGCGCCGCGCTTCAAGGGCAAGATGCCGATGATTCGTTGCGAGAACCACGCGAGCCACCGATTGCGCAGGAAGTAGTCCGCCGCTGCCACGGGGCGAACTTGCGGCAGTCGACGGAGTGGGAACAGACTCATGAGCGCCAGCGTGTCCAGATGGCTGTTGTGATTGGCGGCCAAGATGGCCGGACCTCGAAAGGGCAGCGCGCGGCGATTGCGAACGTTCAACCCGACGATCACCAGAACCAGGGGGCGAACGATCACCAAGAAGAACAGCGTTCGCAACCAATGAAGGGGCGTGTCTTCCTTTGCCATCGTTTCGCCCGGATGATCCATGAAGGCCTAGTAGAACGCCCACCACACATAGTGGAAGAAGATCGGGGCGGTGTAAGAGGTGCTGTCCACTCGATCGAGAATCCCGCCGTGTCCCGGAATGAGCTCTCCGGTGTCCTTCCTGCCCAGGTCTCGCTTGATCGCAGAGATCGAAAGGTCTCCAAAGAAACCGACGAATCCGAGGAGAGGCCCCACGAGCAACGCGTGCTTCCAGGTCAACGGCGTAAGCAAAGGAGCCAGGAGCACCGCCAATGCGGTGGTGGTGGCCACCCCGCCAAGCAGCCCTCCAAGCGTCTTCCCAGGACTGACCGTGGGAGCCACCTTGCGCTTTCCCAGCGCCTTCCCCCAAACGTACTGAGCCACATCGTTGAGCTGGGTCAAGATCACCAAGTACAGGGCCAGCGCCGGACCACCCGCTCCAAAGCCTTCGAGCGGTGGCAAGACCAGGAGGTACGCGAGGTGGCTCAGGCTGAACACGGTGGTCATCAGTCCCCAATGCACGGTGGCCACCGCGGCAAGAAACCCCTTGGTCTCGCCAATCAGCAACATGCGGATGGGAATGAACAAGAACGCATAGACCGGAATGAACACTATGAACAAGCCGTACCACACCTCCCAGATCCAGTAGTACTGTAGGGGAATGGTCACGTAGGCCCAGAACAACACGCGGCGGTCCGCCCGCCGGGTCGGGATCACCGACAAAAACTCTTTGAGGGCCAAGAAGCTCACGAACGCGAAGAATGCCAGGGAAACTCCGCGGCCGACGCTCATGGCGACGGTGAAGACCGAGGCCATGATCCACCAACTCTTCACCCTTGCCTGAAGCTCACGGAGGTTCTTCTGCGGATTTCGGCGCGTCAGAATTCCGGTGACAAGGCTGGCAACGAGCAGAAGGGCAAAGATGCCCCCCATTGCCCAAAGCAAGTTCGGGTGGAGCCGATCCCACGGCATCAGGATCGCTCCGCCAAGGCTTGCCGCGAACGCCGAACGATCGTCAATACCATCAGCACGTTCATCGCTCCGAGTGCGTACCCAATCCACCGGCCTGGCTCCACCGCACTCAGCCCGAGAAGCAAGGCCAGCAAGCCGAACCAGAACGCACGGTCGCTCTTGCCCATGGGGCCGTCGTAGCGCCGCGAGGCTCCAATCTGAATGCCGATGACTCCGGTCATTTCGACGATGGTCGCCAGCAAGACCGCCACCACCACGAGCCAGGATGGAAACCCCGGAACGAGCGCAAGGGGCAGGTACATCGCGGCATCCGCGACGACGTCCCCCAGTTCATTCAGGATCGCGCCGAGGTCGCTCTTCATGTCGTGTTCCCGCGCGAGCATCCCATCAATGGCATTCAACGCCATGCGTAGGAAGAGTCCTCCGGGAATCAACAAGAGGGGCCAGCGCTCGTCCGGACGCCAAAGAATGCAGCCACCGACCCCAAACGACAGCACCGCCGCGAACACGGTGACCTGATTGGCGGTGATTCCAAGCTGCGCCATGCGACGACACAACGGCCGCAAGAGTCCCTGAAACTTTGGCTTGAGATCGTAAACGCTGACCAACGCCACCCCCCCACGGTGAGACGAACACCCAGCTTATCCCGCAACTGGTCCGGGCGGACAAGCTTCGTCGATTCTCGTTCGAAGGACCGACTGCCGCACGAAGCCCGCCAAGGAGGGCATCGCGGGAGTAAGATCGGGGGACCGTCGCGCCGCCGTTCTTTCGACAGTGAGGCTCCCCCATGAACCACCCCCTCTCCCACCGGCGAATGATTCATGCTCTGACGCTCTCCTTGGTCACCGTGACTCCCAGCCTTGGGACCGCCGGCGACCAGACGCCTCAGACTCCCAGCGCTCCGGCCGCGGCACCAGTCCCCTCGGAGGAGATCCGTCGTTCCATCCTGGAAGTCGCCAAGCAGTACACGGACTTTCGCTGGACGGCCTCTCCCGAAAACATCCAGCATGGCCTGGATGAGAACGGCACCTGGGTCGACACACCCGACGCCACGTTCGACCAAGCCGGGTGGCAGGCGAACGGCTCGGAGAACGTCGGCATGCCCTACAGTTGGGGAGGCTTCACCACCATCGAACAATTCCAACAAGGGTTGGCTGCCGGGCAATGGGCGGGCAACGTTCCCCGGTCTCAAGACATGGGAGTGAGCTTTCGGGCCATGGGTCTTGACTGCTCGGGATTCGTCGCTCGTGCTTGGAGCCTGCCCATGAAACAGTCCACGCGATCCTTGGGCGGACTCTGCTACGAACTGGACGACTATGCGGACTTGAAACCGGGCGACATCGCCAACAAGTTCGACGCCCATGTCGTGCTCGTCCTCGGATTCACCGACGAGACCAAGACTCACCTTCGAGTGGCCGAAGCGGCTCGCCTGCGCTGCGAAGAGAACGTCTATCCCGTCGAGACTCTGAAGAACTCGGGATTCGTTCCCATGCGCTACAAGCCGCTGGACGCCCGATGGGTGCGGATGAACCTCGATCAGCCTCGGTTTGCAAGCACGCGAAAAGGCCCCCCGGGACAGTTCGAGGCGAATGACAGGAGCGATGCGCTAAGCGAGTACAACCCCTACGATCTCGCCGAACCCTCGGAGTGGGTGCGGTACCGAGTGCCGACCTATGGTGACGCCGGAGTTCGCACCATGACGTTCGTTGCCAGGAGGAACGGCAGTGAACTCGAGCTGCAACGCGCGTTCACGGTTGGTGCCGATGCTTCCGGTGGTGAGCTGATGAGTGGTGCGACGGTCGACACAGAAGAGCTGCTCTCCCAAGCCCTCCTGGAGTTCGCTCAGTTCCTCGAACCTTTGCGCGACATGACCGTGCAAGGAAGCCAGGTGGAAAGCGGTTCCTATCGGATCGCCGAAGAAGAGTGGGACGCCCAACGCATCACCTTGCGCTACGAGGGATTCCAGCTCACCCGGAGTTCCCGCTACCCCACCGTCGTCGAAGCGAAGATCATCCGTTCCGACGAGGTTCCATTGCTGGGCATCTTGGAAGCGGACTACTCGATTGCGGTGGATTGGAGTTCCCGCGGAGCCGGAGTCGAACGACGCGACAAGGCCTTCGAGTTGGAAGCCTATGGCAAAGGCTGACGGCGCGGCTCCCCAAGACAGTGAGCCCAAGGACAGGAACGATGCGGAGCTGGTGGAGAGACTGGCTCGCGACCTGAGCACCCTGTCCCCCGAGGAGCAGCGGGTGCAGCTGGACAAGCGGCCGCTTTCGCCGGAAGCGCGTGCCGAGATCGAGCGGGCGCTCGAAATCCCGAAGCGGGTCGGTTCCTACAAGATTCTGCGCCGTCTGGGAGAAGGCGGAATGGGCGTGGTGTACGTCGCCTGGCGCGAAGACGCGAACAATGTGTGCGCGTTGAAAGTGATCCGACCGGATCGAGGTTCCCGGGATTTGGTGAAACGGTTCGAGCGCGAGGCTCAGGTCATTCGCCGACTTCGTCACCCTGGGATTGCGGCGTTCCTCGATGCCGGAGTCGGCAGAGTCGAGCCCAGCGCGTCCCCCGACGACCGACGTCCCTATCTTGCCATGGAGCTGGTGGAAGGCGACCAGCTGACCCGCTACGCCAATCGGGCGCGGCTCACCGATCGCGAACGCGTGGAAATCGTGGCCAGAATCGCGGATGCCCTCGAGCACGCGCACCAGCAGGGCATCATTCATCGGGATCTCAAGCCGGCCAATCTGCTGGTTCCGGAGCCCGAAGATCCTCGCACCCTCGCCCAGCCAAAGATCGTCGACTTCGGCGTGGCTCGAGCCTCGCGGACGGAAGACCTGCACACGCTGACCCGAACGGGGGCGCTGGTCGGCACTCTGTCTTACATGAGTCCCGAGCAAGTGGCCGGTAGCTCTCGGGAGGTCGGCCCCCACTCCGACGTCTACAGCCTGTGTGTCGTTCTGTTCGAGCTGTTGACCGGACGCTTTCCCTACGACCTGCGCGGACGCTCGATCACCGACGTCGCTCGAATCATCCAGTACGAAGAGCCGACCCGACTGGGTCGTGTCTCCTCTCACCTCACCGGAGACATCGAGCTCGTGGTGGCCAAGGGACTCGAGAAAGAGCCTTCGCGACGCTACGCCACTGCCGAGGAATTCTCCCGCGACTTGCGAGCGGTGCTGGAGCGAAAGCCGGTTCGTGCCAAGGCCCCGGATCTAGTACGGCGAATTCGCCAATGGGCGAAACGCCATCCGGTTGGGGTGGCTGCTCTTTCCATGGGCTTCGTGGCTTTGGTTGCAGTTTCCCTGCTCTTGATCCAGGCCATCCACGCGCGCGATGAAGCACGGCTTCAAGCAGCGGTCGCCAAAGAGAAAGCCCAACAGGCACGCCAGGTGGAGGAAGAGCTCCTTCGCGAACGGCAACGGCTCCTCCAGCTCTCCGATTTGCGCTCCCTTCGCCGACTGCAAGAACGAGCGAGGGACCTGTGGCCCATGCAGCCGTCTCTCGTCGACGAGTACGAGGCGTGGCTCGACGAAGCGGCCGACCTCGAATCGCGGCTCCCCTCTCACCGAGCCTCCATCGACAGCCTTCGACAACAGGAAGCTTCCACGCTCGCGACTCTTGGCGACCTCGAAAGAGCCTGGTGGCTGGAAAGCCTGCAGTCGCTGACGACCGATCTGGGTTCTTTGCTAGACCCGCAACTCGGTACGCGCGCCAAGGTGGAACGACGACTCGAGGTGGCGGATTCGGTGTGGCAGCGGAGTCTCGGAGACTTCCAAGACGAGTGGGACCAAGCGATCCAGCAGATTCGAGATCAAGAGATCTACGGAGAACTCTCGCTCGCTCCCCAGGTCGGCCTCGCCCCCCTCGGTCCCGATCCCGAGTCGGGATTGCAGGAGTTCTGGCATGTCGACACCGGAGAAGCCCCGCTCCGAGACTCCCGCGACGGAACCCTGATCCTCACCGAGACCACGGCCATGGTGTTCGTCCTGATTCCGGGCGGTGGATTCCTCATGGGCGCGCAAACGGAAGATCCCGGTCGACCCAATTTCGATCCCCGGGCCAAGAGCGAGGAAGGGCCGGTTCATCCAGTCAAGCTGAGCCCATTCTTCTTCGGAAAGCACGAAGTCACCCAAGGCCAGTGGCTCCGGGAAATGGGAGACAATCCGGCTCTCTACGTCGAGGGCTCTGAACTGGGTGACTGGAACTACGACCTCCGACATCCATTGGAACGAGTGACCTGGACCCAGGCACAACGCTTCCTGCAGAGGTTTGGTTTGACCTTGCCCAGCGAAGCCCAATGGGAGTACGCGACTCGTGGCGGGACCAACTCGCCCTGGTGGACCGGCAATGCTCCGGAATCACTCGTTCTTGCGGGAAATGTCGCCGACCAGCATTGCAAGAACACCCGAGCGCCCGCCGATTGGCAGTTCGAAAACTGGAACGACGGGTTTCATGCCCATGCTCCGGTGGGCTCGTTCCTCGCCAACGCGTTCGGGATCCACGACGTGCATGGCAACGTCTTCGAGTGGTGCCTCGATGCCTATCTCTCACGGTTCTACGACCAGGCGATTGCGACCGATCCGGTCTTTCTCGAGGTCAACCCGGAAGTCGCGACCCACCGTGTTCTCCGCGGAGGAGACTTCAGCCTTCCCGCCGCCGAAGCACGCTCGTCGGTGCGCTACTACGCACCCGCTGATTCAGCTCGGTCTCAATCCGGCTTTCGCGCCGCGCGATCGGTCCATGTTCCCTCGAAAGGCGACTCGCCATGACGAAGGAGCTTCCCGCGCGAATTGGCACGTACCAAATCCTGCGCAAGCTGGGAGAAGGAGGCATGGGGATCGTCTACGAAGCCCAGCGAGAGGACTCCGACGCTCCCTGCGCCCTGAAAGTGCTTCGGCCGGGACTCGACAGTCGAGAAATCGTGCAACGATTCCGACGCGAGGCCGAAGTCCTTCGCCAGCTTCGTCACCCCGGCATCGCCGCGTTCTTCGAAGCGGGAGAGGCGCAAGAAGACACCGAATCGGGATCCGTCCCCCTCCCCTACTTGGCCATGGAGATGGTCGAAGGGGAGAACCTGCGGGATTACGCCCACCGAGCTCGCCTCGGGGACCGGGACCGAATCGAACTGGTGGCGCGCATCGCAGATGCGGCTGGCCACGCCCATGAACGGGGAATCGTCCATCGAGACCTGAAACCGGAGAACGTCGTGGTCGGGCCGCCGCATGGCGAAGCGCGCGACCAACCGAAGATCTTGGACTTCGGCGTGGCCCGCGCGGCGGAATTCGACGTGCACCACACCACCACCCAAACCGGCGCACTCGTCGGCACCATCCCCTACATGAGTCCCGAACAGGTGGCAGGCGACAAGAACGCCGTGGATTCCCGGTCAGATGTCTACAGCTTGGGAGTGATCCTGTTCGAGCTACTGGCTGGTCAACTGCCGTATGAGATCCATGGCAAATCCATCCCGGAAGCCGCGCAGGTCATTCAGTTTGAAGAGCCCACCCGGCTCGGCAGTGTGGCGGGCCGCCTCGCGGGCGACCTGGAGCTAGTTGTCGCCCAAGCACTGGAGAAGAATCGGGAACGCCGCTACCAATCCGCCTCCGATTTTGCGAGAGATCTGCGCGCCGTTCTGGCCGGCGCATCAGTGCAAGCTCGCGCGCCCAGCTGGTGGCAACGCAGTGGCAAGTGGATCGACCGCCATCGCGTGGCCAGCACATGCCTCGGAATTGCCACGGTTGCGTTGGCCGCGATGACCTTCCTTTGGGCCGAAGCGCTCGCCTCCCAGCGCTCGGCCCACGCCAGCGAAGCCGAGGCTCGGCGGAACCAACAAACCGCCCAACAACGAAGCGAAGCACTCCGCCAAGAACGTGCCAGTGTCCTACGACTGGCCGATTTCAAGATGCTTCGAGATCTGGAGCGCCGGGACGCGGAACTCTGGCCGGTTCATCCCGACCTTGTCCCCGGTCTCGAACAATGGATCGAAGAAGCGGAAGAGCTCGTGGGCCGGCTTCCGGAACACTCGTCGTTCCTGGCGCAACTGCAACATCCGGAAAACCTGCTCGTGGACCCGATCGACCATCAGCAACTCGAATGGTGGCGCGAGACGCTGGCGACACTCGTCGCGGAGATCACCCAGTGGGCGGATCCAACGACAGGACGGATCGGCCGAGTGGAATCACGGCTGCAAGCAGCTCGTGAACTCTGGGACCAAAGCCTCGGCGACTACGAAGAAGATTGGCTCGACGCGGTCGCGGACGTGTCCTTGCTCGATCTGTACCAAGGCCTCGAAATCGAACCACAACTGGGCTTGGTTCCACTGGGCCCGGACCCGGAATCCGGATTGTGGGAGTTCGCTCACGTCCTGAGTGGCGAGATCCCCGAGCGCGACGACGAAGACGTTTTGGAAATCACCGAAGACACCGCTCTGGTGTTCGTCTTGGTTCCTGGCGGCTCCTCACGCATGGGCGCCCAGAGTCAAGCGCCCTTCCTCGACTACTACGATCCCGCAGCGACCTACAAAGAAGACCCGGTTCACGATGTCACGCTCTCTCCCTTCTTCTTATCCAAGTACGAAATGACCCAAGGCCAATGGATGCGCATGACGGGGCGCAATCCGTCTCTGTACCCGGCAGGCATCTCCCGCGGAGATGCCCTCATCGACAAGCGCAACCCGGTGGAACGAGTGTCATGGGAAGAGTGCTCGATCGATCTCGCTCGTCATGGCCTGGCACTCCCCACCGAAGCCCAATGGGAGTACGCCGCCCGCGCCGGAACCTCGAGCCCGTGGTGGTTTGGCACCGACCCCTCGGAGTTCCCCCGGGCCGGCAACATTGCGGACCAGCACGCGCTCGCAATCAACCCCTCCTTGCGCTGGCCGCGCTTCGAGCCGTGGAACGATGGGGCGTTCGTTCACACGACCGTCGGCTCCTACCGGGCCAACCCTTGGGGCTTCCATGACGTGTACGGGAATGTCGGCGAGTGGTGCCGCGATGCGTTCGCCGGGGACTTCTACGCCAAGAGCCCGACCCTGGACCCGCTCAACCGAGTCGACGATTTCCAGGAGTCGAGCGGCTACAAGATCAGTCGCGGCGGGAGCTTTTCGACCAACGCCCGCGAGGCGAGTTCCGCGATTCGCTTCTTCTTCGACGACCGAAACCATCTGAGTTCTTTTCAGGGCGTGCGGCCTTCGAGGGAAATCGAGGAGTGACGAGGAGAGTCGCAGCGCGTGCGACCGGCGCACTCGCGTGTGGTGGGAACCCTGTCCGCCGGTTCTCGACCGTGTTTCGAACGCGGATCGACTCTTGGCGCGTCTATATTCGGGCGAGCTTTGGAGACCCCGCAAGGAGAGAGAAGGATGAGTTCGATGGCTCAACGCGTCGTCATGGGAACCGCCCTGGTCGCCGGTATCTCACTGACGGCTTGCCGTTCCATGGTTGCCCAAGACGGAGCGGCCTCGCCCCGCTTCGATCAAGCGTTTTGGGATCATTGGAGCGATGGGCTCGCCGAGGTATCCGGTTATGAACTCAGCTACGAGCGATACGGGGAGTCACGTTCGGGAACGGCTGTGGCGATTTTCGTCACCGAACCGTTTTCCGAGAAAGTTCGGGTCAAAGCGGACCCGGGGCGCCCGGATACCGATGTGTTCCCCGTCATGAAACTCAACCTCGCCCAGGACTTCCCGACGGGAGTCTATGACTACAACATGATGACCTCTTGCTTCGTGGGACTCGAGCCGATTGGTGGACGACCCGCTGGAGCTTCGGCCAAAGTTTCCTTTTCGAGCCAAGAGTGGTGTGGCCACGTCTATCACCAACTGTTGTTCGACACGGATCAGATTCGACAACAGCAGCACAGCTACTTCGACGGCGAAGCCGATCAGGACACGTCGCTTCGAGCGAAGCCCGGAGGGATCAGTGAAGACGTGCTGTTCCATTGGGCTCGTGGAATGGCAGGCCCCGTGCTTTCTCCCGGGGAATCTCGTCAGCTTCCCCTGCTTCGGTCCATCGAGCATGTTCGATTGCGCCACGTTCCACTGGAGTGGACGGAAGTCACCCTCGAACGGCGCTCCGATCCCCAATCCATCGAGGTTCCGGCGGGAACCTTCCAGACAAACGTCTGCACCGCCACGATTTCGGGAGGCCGGACCTGGACCTTTCATGTCGAGCAAGAGGCCCCGTACCGCATTGTTCGTTGGCAATGCACCGGCGGCTCTTCCGGCCAGCTCGTGCGGACCGAGCGCATCGCCTACTGGAACCGCAAGGGAACGGACGGGATCCGCGACCTGGAGAAACTCGGCTTGCGCCCCCGTCCGCCTCGAACTCCTTGATCTCGGTCGATTGGTCCTGGTCTCGGGGGTTCTTTCTCAGTCCTCGCGGGCCATGGCCGCTTCGAGCACCGGGTCTCGACCCCGGCGCAGATCTTCTCCCGAAGGCCAGACCACACGATCGGGAACGAAAAACGGGCGTCGATCCGCGACGCTCCTTCCATCGACTCGTAACTCCCACGACACGCTTCCCTGCAAGCCGGAGTAGTGCAAACGGAACGGCCGTTCGGACCCCCATCCCACAGGTCGACAGCCGCTCGGCCAACCGACAAACAACGGCTGGAAGTGCTTCTCCAACATGCCCAGCACATAGCCGCTGGCGGAAAACGTTCGGGGCCCGAGAAGAACCCGCAACGCCCCGGCCTCCTGAAGCTCGGGAGCCCGTAGGAGTTCGGCAATGAAGCCTTCCGCGTGATACGCGTTGCCCCCGTTGTTCCACCTCAGGTCCAGGATCAGGACCTCCCCCTCTTTTTGCTGAAAGAACTCTCGCAAGCGCCGGCCGTATTGAGCAAGAGAGGAACTCGGGGAATCCAAAGTCTGGTTCATCTGACCGTACACGATCCCAGGAGCGAGGGCACGGAAGTGAAAAGGTTCCGCCACCCGCTCGATCCAAAGCGGCGAATCTTCACAGAGGCTCACCCAACCTTGGGGAATCCAACGCGCCTCGGGATTTCGCTGAACCGGACCCGGATCGAGAGCGCGCTCGACCAATCGCCCGTCCGGGAGAGCAAGTTGCAGAGTCACTGGACCGACGTCCGCGCTTCCCGCATGGTAGGCGTAGATTTCCGCAAACTGCAAGGCAACCCCGGCAAGCCATCGCGCGGTGATCCCGTTGTCTCGACCAATGAGTTCGGACGCAAACTGGACGAGCTCGTCCCAAGGTCGACCATCGGCCTGTAGGATTCTCGCTCCCACCAGATCTGACAATCCGCGAGGAGCTCCCACGACATACCACCCATCGCTGGCCCGAAACGGCACGAACGGCAGCAGATGCCAGGCACCCTCTCCCTCGATCGGAGGAAGAATTGCGGAGTGGCCATCCCCCAACTTGGCCATGAGCCGCATCAGCTCGATGGTGAGCTGAAGATCGCTCGAGGAGTCGATCGTCTGCTCCAGGCGATTGAGATCCTCGTTCCATTCCTCCTCATCCGCGACGGTAAACGCATTCGGATGAGCGAGTCGACAGAGGCGTTCGAAGTAGCGGAGGTCGGCCCTCCAACAAGCCTCCCGAGTCGATGTCTCGCTCGAGGGGATCCTGCCGGCAAGCTCCCACAAGCGCGGGTGCTCGTGCAGTGCTTGAAACCCAGGATCTTGCAGCAAATCTTCCACCTCCTCGAACCCCCACGGCCCCCAGGCTTTCTCGATGTGTTGCAAAGCATCGTCGAGATCCCCCGTCGCCACCAAACTCCGGGCGAGTGCCAGGTGTCCGCGGCGCATACCGTTTCGATCTCCATTCACTCCCAGCGCCAAACTCTCGACGATCGCAGCAACCGCTTCGGCGTCCCGCCCCAAGGATTGCAGACAGATCCCCAAGTAGTAGTGCGCTTGACCATCAAAGGGATTGGAGGAGACGACTTGCTCGAGAATGCACGCTGCCGCATCCCAGCGATGGGCACGCAAATCATCGAGGGCATCCTCGGTGCAAAGCAGACGGTCACCCAGTCCCAAACACGGAACGACCATGGCAAGAGTGAGGAAGAAACTCATGAGACGTTCCGCTGCAAGACACCGAGTGGCGCAGAGAGCAGTTGGGCAATTCGTTCGCGCAGTGTGTCACGGTCCATGGACATCCTCCGAGTCATCGGGAGACCGGGATAGAGGGTGGCTTCTCGGGCCACGGTGATCGCCGCATAGACAGCGAAAGGCAGGTCATCGCGAGCTCCCGAAGAGACCGCACCCTCGTGCAAGCGATCACAAAGCGCGGCCAAGAACGCCGCCTGAACGGAGTCTTCCCAATCTCGGGAATCGCCTTGGGTCGCCGCGGGTTGCAACCTGGCGTGAATCACCATGGCGCGAAGCAAACCCGAGCGCGTTTCGAAGACCCCGCAGATCACATCGGCCGCCTTGTTGACCCGGGCAACGACGTCGAGCCCGGACCAAGCGGCAGCCGCGAGATCGCGTTCGATGACTTCCTCCAGCCAGCCGCTGTACCGCTCATAAAGACGGGGCAACAAATCGTCCTTCGATCGAAACCGCGCGTAGAAAGCTCCGGTCGTGACCCCGGCATCTCTCGCCAGCTCCGACAGGGAAAGCTCCTGGTAGGAGCGAGTTCGCAGGGCTCGCTCGGCGGCATCCAACAAAGCGTGAAGGGTTCTCTGGCTTCGGGCCTGCTTCGGCGGGCGAGAGCGCGTGGCTGGGTGAGTCATACAATAATGATAATACCATTATCTATCATTTCCACAGGACCTCCCCGCAATCCCATAAACAACTTTCAACAAGATACTTAGGAGGTACTTGGCGGTTTCGGATGGAGCGAGCGAGGCCGAACGGACAGCGCCTCGAGAGGCCCTCGGACTCCCTCGTCGCTCCACGAGACTTCGGAACGACCGGATTCAAATCCCTGCGTACGCCTCGTCCAGGATCTGCGCGGAGCGGGCGAGGGCTTGGCGCTCGTCTTCATCCATCGAGGGCTCCAGCACCCGAGTCGCTCCCTCTTTGCCAACAATCGTCGGCAAGGAAAGAGCGACCTTTTCCAAGCCAAGCGCGCCCGTCTGGACCCGCGAGACCGTGAGCACGCGACGCTCTCCACGAAGGACGCCCTGGAGCAAGTTCGCCGTCACCAAGCCGATGGCGTGATTGGTCGCACCCTTGCGCTGAATGATCTCGTTGGCGGCACGACGAACGCGGCTCAGAAACGTCTCTTCGGTCTCGCGTTCCCAGCCTTGCCAACTTTGCAGTGGGACCCCACCAACTCGAGCATCGCTGAACAGAAGAACCGAAGAGTCCCCGTGCTCCCCCACCACATTGGCGTGCACGGAACGGGTCGCGATTCCGAGGGTTTCGCCAATCATTCGTCGGAGACGCGCGGTGTCGAGCATGGTGCCAGTCCCCACCACTCGCTCCACCGGCAAACCACTAGCCTCGGTAACCACCCGGACCAGAACATCGACAGGATTTGAGACCACAACGATGATGCCTCGAGCCCCTCGCAATTGTTCCCCGATGGACTGAGCAATCTGCGAGGTTTCCGCGAGTAGGTCGAGACGCGATTCGCTGCCACTCCCACCCCGGCCCGCGGAGATCACGATGGCGTCGGCATCCAGGAGTTCGTGCAGAGACTCGACCGCGCGGACGTTCGCGGTGGGATAGAAGAACGCCCCGTGAGCCAGATCCATGGCCTCGCCCTCGGCGAGCCCTGGTCGTCGGTCGTGGACCAGAAGTTCCGTGGCGACACCGGCGTGCAGCGTGGAGATCGCCACGCTGGAACCGACCCACCCCATGCCGATGATTCCGACTTTCATCCATCGCCATGTTACCGGAGAACCGTCCGCTTTCGCAGCTCGAGCGGGGAGACGGCGCCCGGGGAGAAGAACCGGGCTCAGGGCCGAGAAAGGGCCCCGAGCCCGACACTTTCAGGAAGCGTTGAAGCCGAACTCGCTTTCCGGAACGAGTTCCACAGTGGAACGAATTCGAAGTCGCAGGCCCAATTGCCGCGCCTCGTCCACGAGGCTCCGGACATCGGCGCTCGCCGCCTGCAGTCGAACGATTTGCTGCTCGGCATTCTGATCGGACGAGTTGGTGTGAACCGACGAACTCAGCGATTGCAACTTGTAGTTGTCGATGGTGGTCTCGAGCAGCGTCGAGAGAAGATCTCGCGCCTCGCGATGAGCAAGCGTCTCATCGAGCACCACGTAACGAGAGGCGGCATCCTGTCGACGGTCTGAAGTTTGAGTCAGATTCATCCTTTGATTCCTCCGGGAGGCAGCATGCGTCTTCCACTAGCAATGCGGAAGAAATAGGCGAGAACGATTACGGAGAGCCCCACGGCAAGTTGCCGGTGGACGACATTCTGAAAATCCAAAGTCATTGCCAGCCAACTGAGCCCGACCGCGGCGGGGAGCACCACGGCTCCCCAACGTCGAACCCAACGGGCAAAGGAATGGCCCGCCGGAACCGGCTGCTGGGATCGAGCCGACTCGAAGGAGGGAGGCGGCAATTGGCTAGCCGGTCCCGTCGGGCGCGTCAGTGTCTGCGTCATGAGATGAGTTTCCTGTTTGGCGGACGAGCCAGGCTCACTCGCCCTGACCGAGGGAGTAGCCACGCTCTCCCGCGAAGGTGTACAGGTGTTCGGTCTTGATTACGTCGATTTGTTTTTCATGAAGGGCCGACAGCAGGTCCAACACATCCCCAAACGTCACGCCTTCGTTTCGGGGAATGAACCGGCAGCGCCAGTGATCGGTACAAAAGGTTTCCGGCAAGCCATCGGGATAGACCTTCACCCCGCGGTTGGTGATCATCTTGAGCTTCCACGAAGTCGGAATGGCAGCTTCGAGCGCATGTCCGAGCAAGTCGGCATCCCGACCGCCTTCGTCCCAATCCAAGAACACATCGATTCCGCACAACTGCTTCTGCTCCACGGGTCGTTCTTGCGGAGCCACGTGAATGCCCCCGGGCCGGTACTGCACCGGGGTGAGTTGGCGAGGAACCGTTCCCAGGCGCTCGATCACAGCATCCGTGAACTCCCGGGTCCCCACTCGTCGCGTGCTGAGCCCCTCGCGGTAAATGTCCCCCGGATGAATGCCGCTTTCCAAGGTGGCCAACCAGGCGTTATTGATGGTTTCCGCCGCGGAGGATTCCCCCAGGTGAACCAGCATTTGGACCGCGGCGAGCAGCAACCCGGAAGGATTGGCGATGTCTTGTCCGGCGATGTCGGGCGCGGAGCCGTGCACCGCTTCGAACATGGCAACGCCCGAGCCGATGTTGGCCGAGCCTGCCAGGCCGATCGAACCCGCCACGTGGGAAGCGATGTCCGAAAGGATGTCCCCGTACAAGTTCGGGGTCACGATCACATCGAACTTGTCCGGTTCCGCAGCGATGCGGGCGGCCCCGATGTCGATGATCTGGTGATCCGATTCGATGTCGGGGTACTGTTCGGCCACCTCGCGGAAGACCCGATGGAAGAGCCCATCGGTGAGCTTCATGATGTTGTCCTTTGTCATGCAGGTCACTTTGCGACGACCGTAGGCACGGGCGTACTCGAAGGCATAGCGGACGATCCGCTCGGAACCTGGCCGGGTGATCAGCTTGAGCACCTGGGTGACCTCCTGAGTCTGGCGATGCTCGATTCCGGCGTAGAGGTCCTCTTCGTTCTCGCGCACGATCACCAGATTCATCGCCGGATGAGGAGAAGCGACGAACGGCGCGTAGGCCTTGGTCGGGCGTACGTTGGCGAACAGATTCAGGGACTTGCGGATGGTGACGTTGAGGCTCTTGAAGCCGCCCCCCTGGGGGGTCGTGATCGGCGCCTTCAGCAGCACGCCATTGCGGCGGATCGTCTCCCAACTAGAGGGCTCGATGCCCGAGCTGTGTCCCGCGCGATACACCTTCTCGCCCAGCTCGATCTCGTCGAAAGTCAGCGAAACGCCAGCGGCGGCGAGGATTCGCAGGGTGGCTTCCATGATCTCTGGGCCGATCCCGTCCCCGTGGGCCACCGTCACCCGCGTCGTGGGGGGAGAGGGCTCGGAGTCAACACTTCCAGCGGCGGGGCGATCCAGAACTCCTGCAGTCTTCAGCATGGCGATGGTCCTTTCAAAGCCAGTCGTCGATGGAAGAATCATCGCCCAAATTTCTGATTCATCCAATTCAAAGAAGTGATCACATCGTTCTATTTATTAGAATGATTCCATGTCCGATTTGAACTTCAACCACCTCCGCTACTTCTGGGCCGTGGCCCACGAGGGCAACCTCACTCGCGCTGCACAACGGCTCTACGTCTCGCAATCCGCCGTCTCCGTGCAGATCAAGCGCCTGGAGCAGCAGCTTGGCCACCGACTGTTCGAACGAAAGGGCCGACAGCTCGTCTTGACAGAAGCCGGGAGCATGGCCCTTGATTACGCGGACACCCTTTTCGACCTCGGTGACGAACTCCTGTCCACGCTCAGTGACGCGGAGGGAAGCGCTCGCCGGGTGCTGAATGTCGGCGCACTCGCCACGTTGTCACGAAACTTTCAAATCGAATTCCTGAAACCTCTTCTCGGGCGATCCGATGTGGAACTCGTGCTTCGTTCGGGGTCATTGAAGGATCTTCTTCTGGCGGTGGATGCTCACCAGGTCGACGTCGTGCTTGCGAATGTCGTTCCCGTGCGGGAATCGTCCATGACATGGGTACCCCACCGCATTGCCGAGCAGCCGGTCAGCTTGATCGGGGTTCCCGAAAGGCTGCAGAAGGGACGCCGGCTCTCAGACCTGTTGAGCAAGGAGCCGCTGCTGCTTCCCACCAAGGAAAGCAGCATTCGTACCGGCTTCGACACTCTCGCGGACAAGATTGGCGTGCGCCCCATCATCGCGGGAGAGATCGACGACATGGCCATGCTGCGTCTCATGGCTCGTGAGAATGCCGGGCTCGCCGTGGTCCCCCCCATCGTTGTGCGTGACGAGTTAAAGTCCGGTGCTTTGGTAGAGATCCGGCGCCTCCCCGACCTTCGAGAAACGTTCTACGCCATCACCCCGTCGAGACGCTTTCCCAACCAACTCCTGCGCGAGCTCATCCCCAAGACAGCCGCAGATTGAGAAGGAACGACGATGCGAATCTGGATTGATGGAGACGCCCTTCCTCGAGAGGCAAGATGGATCCTTCAAAAGGCATCCCGGCGTCTCCAGGTTCCGATGACGTTCGTCGCCAATGCCGATCTTCAAATCGGCAACTCGGCGTTGTGGCAGATGGTGGTCGTCCCGACAAAGTCCGACGCGGCGGATCAACACATTGCTCAGCACGTGGCTCCGGGTGACCTGGTAATCACCGCCGACGTGCCCCTCGCCGCGGAAGTCGTGGAAAAGGGCGCCGCAGCGATCGACCCTCGAGGGAAGGAAACCACCGCCGACGACGCGCGAGCACAGCTGTCGATGCGCAACGTCATGGAGTCCCTGCGATCCGCGGGGCTTGTTCATGGTGGACCCAGCGAATACGGAAACGCAGACAAGCAGAAGTTTGCGGCCGCCCTGGATCGCTGGCTGACTCGGAACGTCCGCCCGAAAGGACGATGACTCGCCTCGGAGTTCCCGGCCTCGCTCCGACACGCGCGCGTTTCAGAACCTGCTCGAACGCTTCGAAGCCGTCCTCATCCGAGTCGTAATCTATTTATTGACAATACCTTGTGAGACTCATGAACCACACAACTACCTAGTTAGTACTAGCCAACTAGTACTTCATCTGCCCGCCGGCCGAACTGCCCAAGGAGGAACCCTTGCGAAGGCGCCCCGTTCCCTTTCTTTCCACCGTCGTGGGGCTGCTTCTCCTGGGCGCAAGCGAGGGACTCGCGGATAACGGGGCGGTCGCTCACTTGCCGCTGCTCGGGCCCATCACCGTGGACGGCAACCTCGATGAATGGGAACGAGTTCCTTCCATCTCGATCCCGAGGGCAGAAGCTCCACCAACGTCTCCCACCGATTTTCAGGTCTCACTTCAAGCGGGCTACCGCCCCTCCGAGTCGGCGGTGTATGTCGCCATTCGCGTCATGGACGATCACCACCTTGGCCGGGAGCCACCGGTTCCTTGGATGGGCGTGGAATCAGCCTCCGCCCCTTGGGAGCAACGGGATCACTGCATTTTGTATCTGGATCCAGAACACTCCCCTCGAGGGTCGCCACCCCTCTCCTTCCTGGCTTGTGGCGACACCCAGGAACGACTGGAGTTTCCGGAGTCTTGGGGTTTCGACCCAAGGGACGCAGGGGTCAAGACATTCGACGGACGAGTTCTGCGGATCGGCACCGTGACCACCTACGAATGGCGCATTGAGTTCATCGACTCCCTGGAGGCGGGAAAGACCTTGGGGTTCGATCTCCTCGTGAGTGATGTGGACGAACTGGGCGAGTCCCCCTCCGTCACAACCTGGGGAGCCGGGACCAACAAGACCGCGGGTGCCGGGCGCCTTGGGGATGCCCTGCTGCTCCCCGAAGAAACTCCTTTGGCGACTCTGCGCGGATCCGTGAGCGGATTCGATGTCAATGTTCCCGCCCAACACTCGGACCTGATTCGAGTGATCTCCCAGAGAATGCCAAGCTCTTGGATCACGGCACCGGTCGACGACTCGGGCAAGTATCAGGTGACGCTTCCTGTCGGCGACTACGTCGTGACCCCGGCCCATCTTCTCGTGGAGCACAACGACGAGCTTCTTCGGCTTCAAAATGGAGCCCGGGTCGAGGTCTCTCTCCATGCTGCGGAAGCCACCACCGCCCCCCCTCTGGTTCTGAAACTCGTGGAACCGCCGGACTTCACCGTGCCCCCAGGCCTACTCTTTCGCTTTTCCGAGGCTCACCGACCGACGATCAACCAGTTCGTCGATGCCTTCATGGATCACTACCGGGTTCCCGGCTGCTCTCTCGCGGTGATCCGCGACGCGAAGCTGGTCTACGCGGAGTCCTTCGGCATCAAGAACCAGTACACCGAGGAGCCCGTCAGCGAGTTGACGGTCTTCGAAGCGGCTTCGGTGACCAAGCCGGTGTTCGCGTTTGCCGTTCAACGCCTGATCGAACGCGGCGAGTTGGACCTCGACCGCCCTTTGCACGAGATCTGCTCGTTTCCCGAGATCAGCCACCACCCCTGGCATCGAAAGGTCACCGCCCGCCACTGCCTGAGTCACTCGACGGGACTCCCCAATTGGCGGAAAGACGCGGAACGCGTCGAGTTCCTCCACGAGCCGGGCACCGACCACAGCTACTCCGGCGAGGGCATGGAGTACTTGGGGAGAGCCGTGGTTGCGATCACGGGCCTGCCCTTAGAGGACATCCTTCGCGAGGAGGTTTGCAGGCCTCTGGGATTCGATGACAACACCTTCTTTCGCGATTCACCGGAGCTCCGCGATCTCACCGCCTTTGGACATCTCGAGGGCCTGGTGCAAGCCCACGACACGGACTCGAGGGTCTGGGTGGCGTCCAGCATGCACACAGAAGCTCGCACTCTTTCTCGATTCATGATCGGGTTGATGAAGCGGAAGGGCATGACCGCAGAGAGTTACCGCCGGATGTTCTCTTCCCACACGGTGATCCCCGATCAAGATCCCCCGGAAAGCTTCGGACTCGGCTTTCAGATCAAGGACTCCCCAAACGGAAGAGTGATCGGACACGGGGGAAACAACGGGGACTTTCAGTGTTTGTTCGAGTTCTATGACGACCACCAGTGTGGCTTCATTGCCTTTGCCAACAGCGATCGCGGGGGCAGTTTCATTGCAGCGCTGCGAGATTTCTTGACAGAGGGTGAGGCGAACTGATGAACCGCGGATTCGGAGGTCCCGAAGAATGATCGTCACGCTCCTCCTCCTGGCCACGGCGGTCTCCTCGATCGGCGTTCCCCCGGAGTCCTGCCGCGTCCCATGCACCGCGTGTCCCCAAGCAAGCCGGGAGTCTCCTGCCCAGCGAAAAGCGCATGCGGGGAAGGAGGAGGCCTTGGATCGAGTCCTCGGAGAATTCGAAGCGAACGCGGTGCTCCCCGGCTTCGCCGTATCGATCTTCTGCAAGGATCAGGTTCACTATCAACGAGGATTCGGATTCGCAGACCTCTCGGAACAACGGGCTTACACCGTAGACACTGTCCAGTGCATCGCCTCGATCACCAAGACCACGGTCGCCGTGGCACTGATGCAGGCCGTCGAGGAAGGGGCTCTCACTCTGGATGACGACATCAACGACCACCTTCCCTTCGAGGTCGTCAACCCCCATCGCCCCGAGGCTGCGATCACTCTCCGTCATCTCGCCACGCACACTGCCGGAATCGAGGACAAGCCAGGAGTTGACTACGGCTATCTGTTTGCGGAGAAGCTGGACCCCGAAGACTTTCCCGAGGCTTGGCACTCTCTGCTGGAAACCTACAACAAGAACCAAGAATGGGAGCTCGAGGCCTATCTGAGACGGATCTTCACCCCGACCGGCGAATGGTACTCCCCGCAAAGCTTCTCGGATCATCTGCCCGGGGCCCGAGCCGAGTACAGCAACCTCGGCATCGCACTCCTGGGGCTCGCGATCCAGAAGGCTCGTGGACACGATTTCCGTGACCTCACTCAAGCAGAGATCTTCGAGCCCTTGGCCATGGACTCGACCACATGGTTTCTCGACGACGTACTCCCGGAGTCGCGGGCCATCTACTACAACGAGTGGATTCGCCCGGTGCCCCCGTACTCGATCGCCTCGTTCCCAGACGGCGGACTGTATACCTCGATCCACGATCTCACTCGTTTCCAACAAGAGATCATGAAAGCGACCTGCGCCGAGAGCCGGCTGCTACGCCAAGACTCCGTGGACGAAATGATGAGTCGCCAATCCAAAGTCGTCGATCTGCCCCACGCCATCGTGTGGGAACTCGATTCTCCCGGCCTTCTCGGCCATGGAGGGAACGATTTCGGAACGGCAACCCTCATGTACTACCGGCCCGACACGGGCATCGGCCGAATCTTGTTCAGCAACGTCTCTCTCGAGTCCCAAGAACTCGAGCAGGAGTTCTTCGCCATCTTCAACGCGCTTTTCGAGCTCGACTTTCACGAGGGATAGCGGCGAGAACATCGACTCCAAGCATCCCCCGTCAAGAGGGAGCGGTCGAACGGTTCGGCGCGGCACGAGGCTCGCGGCCCCATCCCTTACCGCTCCGCGCGGGACGGTTTCAAGCGCGCCAGTCCGCCGTCGACGCCAAGAACCTGTCCCGACACCCAACCTTGCTCGGGCGCGAGAAGCCAAACAATCGCGGAGGCCACGTCTTCGGGTTGACCGATGCGCCCCAGCGCGTGCATGGCCACCGAGGCCTTCTCACTCGCGGGAGTCGCAAGGAGCTTTTCCGTGAGGCCGGTCTTCACCATCCCCGGAGCAACCACGTTGAACCGGAGCCCGCGCGTCGCGTGACTGGCCGCGGCCGCCAGCGCCAGCCCCTCCACCCCGGCTTTGGCAGCGGAGATGGCTTCGTGATTCATCAAGCCAATGCTCGCGGCCGCCGTGGAGAGAAGCACCACCGATCCGCCTCCGCGACGCATCACTTGAGAAGCTGCCCGAACCACCGAAAACGCGGATCCGAGGTTGGTGTCGACCACCTCTCTCCACTCTTCCGGAGTGACCCGATGAACAGGCTTCAGCAACAGCGACCCCACGCAGCTCACGATTCCGTCAATCCGACCACCGCTGGCCCGACAGCTCTGCACCCAGTCCAGAACTTCGTCGGAGCTGGTGGCATCCACCTGCGCCCATTCACAATCCAGCTCGGAGGCCAATTGTTGCAAACGCGATTCGTCACGCGCCGCAAGCCGGACGGTCGCTCCCGCGTCGCGCAAGCGACGGGCAGTCTCGGAACCAATGCCGCCGGTTGCGCCAAGAACAAGGTACACCGGGGTCGAAAAAGACGGCTGATTCATGCGCTGAATCCTTGGTCCAGTGACGGGAGATGTCGCCTTGGAGACGATCCATGAGCGACTCGGCCAGCCGCGTCGATGATGACTCGTCGATGAATGCTGCCCGGAATCAGAGTCATGCTTCGGGCAGGGCGAAAGAGTCTCATTCGAGCCGTTGCCGATGGGGTTTCTTCGTGAAGAACCGGCTGTTGGATTCAGACCACTCGGCGGGGAACCGGACGGTGACGGGCTCGCACGGATCGAGCAAGCCAACCGGTGCCTCGCTCTCGGGATTCCCCAGAGCCGGTCTTCGCTGCCGACCACGCTCCCATCAGAATGCCTGCGAACGGTAGCCACCAGACAAGATCATTGGAGAGGATCGTCCAACCAGCATTCCATGGAAGACGGCCGGCCGTTGCCGACGCGAGGAAACCAATCGGACCGAAGATCTTTCCGAGGAACCCAACCAGCACGATCGGCCAATGACGAAAGGGATCTCGTGCGGCAATCCCGTATCCGACTCCGTACACGCCGACGATCATGCCGATGCACGCGAACAGCTCCGGATAGCGGGGCGCCTCCCAGCCAATCCAGGCGAACGGGACTTCGGGGAACAACACGACAAACCCGCCCCAAAGAATGTTGTAGGCCGCTGCGATGGCCAGGGTCCACTTCATCCAGCGAGGGGCCATGTCGATGGTTGTTGACTGGGAAGTCATCGGGACCTTTCAGAAAAGCTCGTTTGCCAGCTTCGTTCGGCCTCCGACCGCCGGCGGATGCAATCGCGAATCAGTTTCCCGAATCTGTGCTCTCCAACGGTGCGAATCCCACACCAGTGAGGGATTCCTCGTTCTTTCGCATCGACGCTTTCCGTGCCCACCGAGAGCCATCCTCCGAGCCAAATGACCATTCTCTTCCTGCTCCATCTGGCTGCCACGCTGATGATGACCGGCCTGATCTGGTTCGTCCAAGTCGTCCATTACCCGCTCATGCGGCGGGTCGGAGCCGAAGGATTCTCTGACTACGCCAAGCAACACGTTCAGCGCACGACCTGGGTCGTCGCCCCGGCGATGTTGGGCGAAGTGCTCAGTGCTCTGGTGCTCCTCACCCAGTCGCCGGAACTCGCGAGCCAGGCCTCGTTTCAGGGGAGTCTGGGGCTCCTGTTCCTGGTTTGGGTGTCGACGGCCGCGTTGCAGATTCCCCGTCACCGCGTTCTGGAATCTGGCTTTCATGACTCGACCGTGCGCTCTCTGGTCGCGACCAACTGGATTCGAACGATCGCATGGACGGTTCGCAGCTGCCTGCTTCTGAACATCCTCCGAGCGAGCTTGGAGGGCAGCACCGACCTGCTTGCCTGAGGCCACAGATCAGCCTCGGCGGGAGGAGCGACCACTCAATCAGTGATGCATGCTCCCCTCGAAACCCTGCCAGTCTCCTTCGTCGGGTCGGCCTCTCCGACCTCGTCCGCAGGGAACCAACCTGCCCTCTCCGAGGCACAACCCGCGGTTTCCTCATCCAAGAATCACGGAAATTGCTATTCCGGCGACTCGGGAGGAGGACTTGCCGTCAGCCACTCCTCCCTTCCCGTGGTCTTCTCCCGCCGCGTTCAATTCCTCGAGGAAGTCGTCCATGCTCGACCCCAACCTTGTTCGGTCCCACTTTCCTGCCTTGCAATCGGACTGGACCTTCTTCGACAACGCAGGCGGCAGCGCCCCTTGCATCCAAGTCATCGACCGCGTTCGCGACTACCTCTCGACCCATCCTTGGCAGCTTGGAGCCAGCTATGCCGTCTCCGAACAGGCTTCCCAGATGGTGCACGCAGGCCGCTCCGCCATGGCCGAATGGATCGGCGCGGAACCATCAGAAGTGGTCCTCGGCCCCTCGAGCACAGTCTTGGCACGGCAGCTGGCGGAGAGCCTTCGCCCCACGTTTGACCCGGGCGACCAGATCGTCGTGACCAATCTCGATCACGAGTCGAACATTGGCCCTTGGAGAGCTCTCGCGTCGGTGGGAGTCGAGATCCGGGAATGGAAGTTTCGTCATGACACTCACGCCCTCGAACTCGAGGACCTGAATTCTCTTTTGAGCGAGCGCACTCGCCTGGTGTGCTTCCCTCACGTTTCCAACATCGTCGGTAACGTCCACGACGTCCGTGCCATCTGTGACCGAGTGCACGCAGTGGGTGCCCTCGCTTGCGTCGACGGAGTCGCCTTCGCTCCCCATCGGCGGGTGCAAGTGAGGGACCTCGGCGCGGACTTCTATTTCTTCAGCGCCTACAAGACCTATGGACCGCACGTAGGAGTGCTCTACGGGAAAAAGGACCAGCTCCTTGCCGCCAAGGGCCTGAATCACTTCTTCGTCAGCGAGAGCTCGGTGCCGTTGAAGTTTGAACCAGGCAATGTCAACTACGAGCTGACCGCATCACTGCCGGGGATTCTGGAGTACTTGCGAGAACTGGGCCGCAGCCACGCCAAGGATTTCTCTTCCCCGGCCTCCTTGGATCAAATCCATGAAGCGATCGCAACCCACGAGGACGATCTCTCTCGACCGCTTCTTCGGTTTCTCTCCGCCCACCCGCGAGTGACGCTGTTCGGTCGGGACGAGCCCGGCCCTGGGCGGGTCCCCACGATCTCGTTCACCGTCGAAGGAGTTGCGTCCAGCGCTCTGCCGCTCCGCCTCGACCAGCAACGAATCGCGATCCGCTACGGCCACTTCTACGCCTACCGCTGCATCGACTCCCTGGGATTGCTGGAACGCGATGGAGTGGTCCGGATCAGCATGGTGCATTACAACACCTCCGAAGAGGTAGCACGCTTGATCGAGGCTTTGGACGAGATTCTCCAGGATCCCTCCCGGGAAGCCTGAGTCACCGATCTTCGCGCTCCCCCCACCAACCGGGGTCGGGGGAGCGCCGAGTTTGATCAGCGACCTTCGACTCAGTTCTCTTCGCCGACGCGCACTCGAATCGTGCGAGCGATCGTCAGTTCGATGAAATCACCGGCATCGACTTGTGATTTCGCGTCGTCGAGAGTCCGAGACGTGGCCGGCTTGCCGTTGACCGCGACGATGATGTCGTGACCGTTCATTCCGGCTTCTTCGGCACCGCTCTGTCGAACCACGCGCTCGACGAGAAGCCCCTCGTTCTTGTCGAGGCCGAGCAGCGCCCGCTGCTTCTTGCTCGGGTGGCCCGGGTAGAAACCGATCACTTTGCGAGTCTTCGGCTCCGGCGGAAGCAGAACGCTGTCGATGACATGGATCACTCCGTTGGAGCACTCGACGTCATTCTGAACAACCGTGGAATCGTTCACTCGCAGAGTTCCCGATTCCAAGCGAAAGGCCAGAGAGTCACCTTGAACCGTCGCCGCGTTCTCCGCATTCAATGCATCCTTGGCCAGCACTCGCCCGGGAACGACGTGGTAGGTCAAGATGGCAACCAGCTTCTCGCGATTCTCCGGCTTCAGAAGGCTTTCCACCGTTCCTTCGGGGAGCTTCGCGAACGCATCGTCGGTGGGAGCAAACACGGTGAACGGTCCTTCTCCCTTCAACGTGTCGATCAAGCCGGCTTCGGTGACCGCAGCGGCCAAGGTTTTGAAAGCACCCGACTTGACCGCGGTATCAACAATGTCGTCCTTCGCCATGAGCGAAGCAGTGCCCGTCAACGCGGGCGCGATCGCGAAAATCGCGGAAGCAAGAATCTTCATCGTGACTCCTTTTGGTTGAGGAGAGCTCTCGGCTCTCGAGAAGAAAGGGGCGCCCACACGCCAGTCAAGGTTTCGCCCCAACCACGGCGATGGATTCAACGGATCGGTCCCGACGCGACGAGCAAAGTGACGTTGAACCGATCCGTCGAGATGCTGGTAGGCCCGAGCTTTCCTTCCGTTGGGTCAAGCCAACAACGGTCCGGAGTTCATCGTGTGGTGCCGATGGGACCGAAACAAAGTCACCGAAGCAAAGTCGACGAGGAGATGGACGACCTCACTGACGACGAACACCAAACAACGTCCTCTCGAGCGTCCCAGGAGGCGTCTTCCCGAGGGAACAGGTCAATCGGGGCCAACAATCGCGGAGAGTGGTTTCCCCAACCCAGTGTTTCGTTGGCCCGGCAGCACCGACTTCGATCACGGCAATCGGGTTGTTTGGCGCGAGGCCCGAGGGGGTCTAACTCGTCGCGATCCCGCAGGCAGCAAGAACCTCTGCCATTCGTCTGGCTTCAATGGGAGCCGGCAGTGACGAGCCGGCCCGACTCCATGCTAGTCGTCGTCACCCCTGTCACTGTCGTCGTCATCGTCGTCATTGCGGTCATCGTCGACTTCGATCTCGTACGCGATGATCTCGTCCGCGCGGCCGGATCCGATGCCTTCGATGTGCACTTCGAGGCTTTGGTTTTCGTTCAGGCGCTCCAGCAAGCCGAAAAACTCGCGTCGCGAGGACACGCCGTCTTCGAACAAGACCTTGTCCGCAAGGACGACTCTTAGCACGCCCCCCTGCACGGAATCCCCGAACGGTTCCTCGATGTCCCCGGTCGCATTGAACGAGGAATCCGAGGGAACGCCGTTGAACGCCCGGGCGTCATCCAGCTCTCCAGGAACCACCAAGACTTGGCGAGCGACGAACGTCCCGGTCTCCCGAATCATCTGGCCGGCCAACTCGACTTCGAGTCCTTCCAGCAACTGACGCCGGCGCAGCTTCGGCTTGCCTTCGACGTCGAGGAAAACCGTCCCGTCCTCCAGCTCGACCGTCACCCGGCGGGAAGGGCTTCGAACCACGTCGTCGTCCAGCCGGTCGTCGTCATCCAAGCGCATCACGAATCGCTTTCGGGAGCTCCTCGATGTCGACGATGGTGCCTTCAATTTGAGCGCCCTCGTCTTCGATCTCCACTTCCCGCGCCACGAACGGAGGTGCCATGAACTCCTTGAACTTGACATCGACTTCTTGGCCGGCGGCCAACAAGCGTTCGCTCACCATCTCATCGGAGTCATCGAGAAGAAATACCGTGCGATCGTTCACACTGACTTCCAAGATCCCGTCATCGTTTCCCAAGGAATCGAGCACTCGCTGGGCGAGGGCTTCCCCCTTTTCGATATCCTCGATCATCAGCTCGAACGCCTGACGATCCCGGGCCACGGCAACAACCACACCTTCGATACCCACGGCGGTGCGATCCTGATCGCCTTCCAAGTCTTCGATCTTCACGCGGCGGGCGCGAAACTGACCTCGACTCGTCAGGGATCCATGCAGTTCCACGACCGTCCGGTTCCTGCTCACGATCGAGGAAAAGTCCTCCAAGCTCAAACGACGCCGATCGTTCAGAATCAGTGCATTGGGGTTCAGCTTGACCGTCACTGGGCCGATTTCGATTTCTTCGTCGTCATCGACGAAACCACGGACCTCGAGAGTTCGGTTGTCGACATCGACCGAGCGCACGATGCCGCGAATCTCGTCAATGGGTAGGTCCTCGTCTCCGTCGGAGAAGTCCGCGTCACCGCGAGGCAGGAACAGGATGGATCCGTCGCTCACGTCGCCCTCGAGGGACTCCGAGAGATCCAGGTCGATCACGACTCGGCGGTACTCGCTGTCGACGGTGAGCGGCGTGCGGAACTCCGCGCAGAGGTCTTCGGATACGGCGTTGACGGTTACCGGAGTTCCATCCTCGGACCGCGCCCGATAGCTGTCAGGAACGAAGGACACCCACGCTTTGCGATATGTCCCGGCAGGAATCCTGGCCTGCACCATCCACTCCGGCTCCTCTTCGGAGCCGAGGAACTCGACCGAGACTCGCCCGCGAAGCAGGTTGTCCGTCCGCGTGTCGTCGTCGCGCTCGAGAACAAGGGAGGAGACACGGGCCCGAAAGCTCAGCAGGTCGTGCACCGCGGCATCGGTGAGAAGGATGTCGGCGTTCGCTCCGCTGATCGAGGCGGTGTTGGCCTCCCCTCCCCCGCTGCCTCCACCACCACAGGAAGCCAGAGGCAAGGCGAGGCTGAGTGTCGCGAAGACGCAAAGTCGGGAACGCTGTTTCGCACGCATGGAAGGCCCTCTTCAGAACTGTCGCCGCCAAGTCGGCACGTGGAAGGAACGCCTGATTTTCCCATTCCACAGTTCGCAATGCAGGAACTTGGCGGTTCTTTCGGGTCCCGCCCCGCCTCGGATTCGGCTCCCGGAAGGGTCGCGAGGCAAACGATCGCTATCCGAACGTTTCCGAGGGCCCCTGTCCTCTGAGGAAAGTGGCGCCCCCTCATCACTCAGCCGCGGGTCGCCACTCCATCTGACAATCGCCAAACGACTCTCCTGCCCCTTCTCCCAGCCGAACCAAACGTACCTCGAGGACCCGATCGAGGAGGAACACCATCCCGCTCCCCGGGGTGATCGGCCCCATTTCCTTCCACTCTTCTTTGCCTTCCTTCACGATCAAGGCCTTCATCGTGACCATCGCCGACTCCTCGATGTCCTGGCCGATCATCTCATTGCGGAACATCCCTGACGCACGAACTGGCTGTTCCCAGCGACAAAGTCTGGCGAGCTCGTCGTCCTGCGCGGTCCAGAGCAGCAAGTCTTTGCCGGAAGGCGGAAGCGGTGCCTGGGGAAGAGGTTCCTCGCGATGCTCTGTTTGAAGGAATTCTTGCTCGGCGACCGAGAGAAGCCACGTCTCCTCCTGGTGGATCGCAGTCTTGGAAACCTGGAGGTCCCGACTCGAGTCATCGGTCAACGGACGGAGGCCTCGGTCCCGAACATCGACGAGCTCCATGGTGTAGCCCCCCGGATGGGGAATGGTGATCTGTGCTGCTCGGGAAGGACCGAACTCGAGTAGCTCGAGAATGAACTTTCGCGACAACGACTCAGACCATGGCGCATTGTCGGGCAAGAGCCTCAATCGAAGCCAATCCGGAAGCGCCACGTGTCGAGGCAGAAGCTCCAATTGCAATCGAGTTCCAGGTTCAAGAACCACCCATTGATTCCCATGCTCCAGCTCGACAATGGTGCCCCGGTGAAATGCCGCACTCAAAGTGGCGGCGCTTGCCGAGTGACCTGGTGTGACCAGAGTCACGCGTCCGAACCGGTTGGTCGTGAACCGCGAGCCCTTTGCAGAGAGGGTCACCTCGACTCCCGCCAGGGGTCGCTCTTCCGGATCCGTCACGCGAAGATCCGTCGTGCGAAAGGCCCCCCGAAGGTCGATGCCCTGAAGCCGAGAGTCGTTCGAGCCTTCCGCGCTCAGGACGACGCCGGGAACCTGCTTCAAGACGGTGCCGTCCGCAAAAGCGACCAGCGTCAAGGTGACTTCGCCGGCGTCGCCTCGGATCGTGAAGCTGGAACCGGCCACCGTCGTCGAAGTGGAAACCCCTTGCCGCCCGCTCTTGATCTGAAACTGTACCGCTGACGCCGGAACCCTCGGGTCCATGAGAAGAAATCCGGACGCAACTCCCACACGATTGACCTCAAAGTCGACTTCCGCGGGCCAGGATCGTAGTTCTCGAGAAATGGCACCTTGGTATCCACCGCGTTCCCCATAGTCCCCGCTCACGCTGGCTTTCAGCGGCTCCTTGGGTGGGTTTCCGTGGACGCTGTAGAAACCACGTTCATCGCACGAGTCATGCCACCCTTGGTGACCCGGATGGGAGGCAGGAAATGCGCGAACACGGGCTCCTTCCACCGGGTTTCCTGCCTCGTCCATGACGAACCCGCTGACAATCAACGGGGCTCGCTCGAGAACGACATCTCCCAAGTCGACCTCTCCCACCGATTGGGAAAGGGAGATCATCCCGTGGCTGGCAAAGCTCGTTCGCGACCCGTTCCCCCCTGTCAAGACGGCGAGTTCCAGAAACCTCGGAGATTCCAAGAGCGAGGGATCCGCGGAAAAGTCGAACCACCCAAGATCGTCGGTTGTCTCGGTCCGCGGTCCAAGAAACGACGAGGACTTGGAGGAAAGCATCGGCGCATCCTCCGCGGAGAGTCCCCAGACAAACTCCTCATTCGCGAACGGCTCTGCGTTCTGATCGACAAGGAAACCGGTGACGCGTAGTAACGAAGTCGGCAACGGAAACGAAAGGGTGACCTCGCGACTCCGGGTGCCAAGTGGCACCGCGGTTTGGGCCTTGGATGGAGAGATCGCGGGAGTTCCCCAGCCGGTCACGGTCACCACGCGATGGCGAGGCAAAGGGAGGGTCAAACTTCTCTTTGGCGGCACGACCACATGGTCACGAGTTGCGAAAGATGGTTCGGAGGAAGTCAGCCCGATGCGCACAGGAAAATCGACCGCACTTCCGTCCTCGTACTGGATCTCGACGACCAACGGGCCGTGGGAAGGAGCGATCAGCTGGACGGGCTCATCGGGCAAGTCTGCCGGGTCGACGTGGAAGACCGAGTTTGGATCCCAGCGATCCGCGCAGAAAAACAACTCTCCCGAGTTTCCCATCCGCCACCCGTGAGCGGATTCGCTGAGCCGACCAAACTCGGAGAAGGTGGCGTCCCCCTGATCATCGGAGATCTGTCTCGACAGCTGGTACCCGGAAAAGTCGGGCAAACCTCGACGGTCCGAAGTCCGAGAGCGCGAATAGAGGAACACGGGCACGTGGGCTTGGGGATGTCCTCTCTCATCGACCACCTGCACCGTCAGCGAGCACTTCGGAGAAACCGTCAGCAGTTGGCGGTCACCGCGAACCTCTTCGTTCAACCAACCCTCCCCTGAGAACTCCAAGTTCTCGGCCCAAAGCCTGACTCGACCTTGCACGCGAGCCACGAGAAAGGTGCCATCCGAGGCGACAGGACGAGGTCGACCAAGCTCGTGGATCCAGGACTCAATGGGTTCGCAGTCCATCCGGAGCCGGTCGCCTGGGTTCAACTCACTGCGACAGACGACTGATGCAAGCACGTCCGGAACGGGATTTCCGGAAGGGTCGCAAACGAAAATCGTCACGAGCTCCGCGGAGTCGCTTGGCTCTTCTTCCTTCGAGTCCTCCTCTTCGATGCGAGAGGGAGAAACCTCGGCGAGCGATTCCCTGATCTCGAAGGTTTCCGGGTTCCTCGCCGACGGCTTGGTCTCTGCGATCGTGTCGTCCATGGAATCGTCCGATGACACCCCTGGCCGTACGAATGCCCAGGTCACGACGATCAATGCAAAGAGGGTCAATGGGACGAAGGAACGGGAGATGTGCGACATGAGCGGACTTCCCCATGGCAGTCACCGCATTGCCGAAGACGTGCCTCTTGGGGGCAGTGTAGGAAGTCGGCGAAAAAAAGGTGACGAGAAGACGGAACCGTATTTGTTGAAACGACGGGTACCAACGACGGAGTTTCATTGGGGTTCATCGCCAAGGCTTGGTGGCCCGGGCCTCCCTGCGCCGGCTGTGACCCGATCGACTTCCCCCCATCGCCGGGACCGCAACGCCGAAACTCCGTCGAGCGCAGAGCCGAATTCGAACTCGGCCCCGGCGCGCCAAAGCCCAGGTCTTCGCCGCCGCCGCACTTCTCGCTAGCCTCTCCGATCACTCTGCTCTCGAAAACCGCTCCTCGGAGAATCACCCCATGCCCCGCATCGTCGCCCCGTTCATTGCCTGCAGCTTGATCGCCTCCTCGGGCTTTGCCCAAGACCTCGAACCTGTCCTGACGCTGGACGGACAGTCGTTCTCGACCTGGCAGGAATACACCAGCTCGGCAATGTTCCAGGAACGCGGTCTTCGCTGCGCGACCGAGAGAGGTCCCGGCAACTTGGAAATCGCGCCGACGGATTGCGGTTTGGGTTCGACCACTCTCGACAGCGCCTACGACCCGACCTTCACCTACGAGATCCCGGTCGTGGTCCACATCCTCGAACACTCCAACGGTTCGGGACAGATCTCGAATGCGCTGGTGGAGAGCCAGATCGACATTTTGAATCAAGACTTCCTGGCGATCGCGGGAAGCAACGGTCAGAACGGAACGAACGCGCGCATCCGCTTCTACCTGGCTCAGGTCGATCCCCAGGGCAATCCGACCAACGGCATCACTCGCACCGTCAATGACGCGTGGTATCTCGATGTCGGCAACTATTGGGACACTCTGGCCTGGGATACCAGTCGGTATCTGAACATCTACACCAACCTGGCCAGCGGCGCACTGGGATACGTTCCTGGGTTCCCCGCGGGTGGGATTGTCGGCACCAACGCAGACCGCGTGGTGGTGTTGTGGTCCTCCTTCGGACTGAATGCTCCGATCGGACCTCCGTTCAACAAGGGGCGAACCACCACCCACGAGGTCGGCCACTACCTGGGACTGTTTCACACGTTCCAAGGAAGCTGCGGCGGAGGAGACTGCTTCACCAGCGGCGACCGCATCTGCGACACCAACCCCGAATTCAGCCCCACGTCGGGCTGCCCCGGCGGACGCAACACCTGCGGCGGTCAGCTCGCTCCCATCGACAACTACATGGACTATTCCGACGACTTGTGCATGGAGCAGTTCACCCCTCAACAGATCAACCGTATGCGCTGCACGCTTCAGAATTGGCGGGTGACTCTGCCTTGCTTTCAGGCACGCGTCGGTCACCGCAACTCGGGCCCGAACCTGGACATCTACATCGCGTCGACACCGGGTCTGGGCCTGACGCTGAACGCCGTCGTCAATGACAACGGATCCACGGGCTATGACACCGTCGTGTTCCTGGGTGCCCAGGCCCCTGCGAATCTCACCCTGGGCAATGGCCAGGTCGCTCTGATCGATACCAGCACCCTGGCCTTGGTCGCTCCCTTGCCGAAGAACACTCCCACGGTTCTGTCCCTGGACATCCCGGTGAGTCCTTCTCTTTGCGGGCGACTGCTCTACACCCAGGCGCTGTTGACCGGGGGAGAGAGTGGGTTCGTGCTGACCAATGCTCAGGACTGGTTATTGGGCGGGTAGGCAGGCTCACCACCCTTCGTCTTGGATCCCCCAGGGAGAGATCGGAATCACCAACAATTCCTTGAACCTCTCCTCTCTGAGCTCGTTCCTCCAAGCGACCAACAAGCCAACTTGGCGTGGGCGAATGATGAGACGATTGATCGCTTCCTTGGTTTTCGCTTTCTCAGGACCAGGAGTCGCAGTCGTTCAAGCGACACTCCCCCTCGAAGAGCCTCCGGTTGCCGCTGACGTCGCTCGCTTCTTCTCGGCTCAAGGAATCGTTCGCTGCATCGACGGCGATCCGATCTCGAACGCACACATCACGATTCATGGCAGCAATTCGTTCTCCACGTTCGATTACTCGGCCGCCATCCATGAACTGAGAACTTCAGCCGATGGTTCCTATAAGATCGACCAGCCGTTGCGATCATTCGATCACTACGTGGCTGTGGTCGAAGCGGCCGATCACATGAAGGACCGATATTGGTTTCGTCCCACGGGGCGGCAAGATCTCCTGCTCGCCAGATCGGTGAGTCTGCGGGGAAATGTCGTCGAAAGCGAATCCGGACGCCCTTTGGGTCGTGCTCGAGTCCGTGTCAAGCACGGGGGCACTTGGCACTCCTCGCACTCCGATGCCGGAGGTCGATATTGGCTTCCACTTCCACGTGGGTTCTCTTCGAGTGTGTCGTTGCGCCTCGAAGGCGTTGCTCCCTGCTGGGGGGACTTCTTCTTGGATCGAGACGGACAATTCGACTGGGTGATTCCGGCAACCCATGCCGTGAAGGGTCGCGTGATGGATGCGACCTCAGGGGAACCGATCTCTGGCGCCACGGTCCGCGCCCATCAAATGGAATGGGGTCCCACGAACCGGAACGGAGAGTACGAATACCGATACGTGTTTCCGGCGGAAAGCACTTCATTCACGGTGGATGCTCAAGGGTACTGCCCCACGAGTTCGCGGCTGAGCCCAACAGCCTTGGCCCGTGTTCCGCTCATTCGCTCCGGGAGCCTACGTGGCAACATCGTCCCCATCGATGAGAATCCGTTCCATCCGGCAACCATTCACTACAGTCTCACTTGGCAATCCGGCCCCCCCTGGCCCAAGAATGATGTTCACTCATTCCCGTACGAAGGCTCGGTCGACACCAAGGAAGATGGAACTTTCAGTTTTGAATCGATCCCGTTGGGCGCCAAGACAGTGACGTTGACTGCCACGTCTGCGGAACGCAAGTTCTCCCGAAAAGTCAAAGGATCGCTCGTTGGCGATCCGAATGGGTGGGTGTCATTGGTACCCACGGAGGGCGGAGGAGGAATTCGCGGACGCGTCACCGCGGACGGAGTGCCCGTCCCCTCCGTTCTGACCTTGAAAGGACCCCGGTTTTCCCATCAGCACAGGGTCGAGTCAGATGGTTCCTTCGTTCGTAAGGGCCTGAGCCCTGGCAAGTATGAGGTCACCGTCCACTGCCTCAGCCTGACGATGTCTTGTCAGGCCGCACCGATTGCCACCGCTTCCATCAAAGTGGCCAATGACGAAGTCGTCGCAGTCGATTTCTCATTGGAAAGCAGTGTTCGTCGCCTCCAGGGCCGGGTGACAGACACCCACGGGTTTCCGGTGGGCGGGGTCGTGACCTACCTGAAACTAGAAGACCATCCCTCTGCCCCCTTGACGGTTTCGGTGGTCGCGGATGCCAAAGGGCGATTTGAACACGAGGTTCCTTACTACCGGACCGCGGCCCCGGAAGAATGGAAGCTGTCATGGTATCACGGCCCCCTTCAGGACCATGTCATGATCGGTGACGAAGAGGAGATCACAATCGAGGTGCCGCAGCTCGGGACTTTGAGCCTTTCCGTCGACGACCGAGAAACTGGCCAACCGCTGGAAGCAATCGAGGTCCTGTGGGGAAGTGATCTGGAGAATCTTCGTGCATATGTCGACCCCCTTCGAGCCATCGACGGGCCAATTGCGACTTTGCCACGGAACGTGTCTCTTCCATTTCCGGAAGGAGAGAAGATTCTGGAGATTGGCTCGATGGACCCAAGCTACGACAGGGAAACCGTCGGACCGATCCAGATCAATGCGTTCCAAAGTCAGAGTTTGCGAGCGTCTTTGCGACGGAACACAGCGCGCTAGTTCTTCGTCAGCGGGGGGATTCGGTCAGTCTCCGATCACCATCTTCAACCCCGGGGTGAACGCGATTCCTCGTTCTGCACCGGCATCCTTGATCAGCGCCTGAAAGTAAACCTCGACCCCGCAGACTCCCAATCCGTACGGAATGTTGATGGGCACGAACATGCCGGGCGAGTCCAGGGTGATGCGGGCGAAGAGGAACGGATCGACGAGCAAGGTTCCGCCTTTCAACGGTTCGTCGAGGGGCGCGAAACCCAGAGCGAGAAAGGTCAGCGCCGGTTCCGATGAGGAGCTCGTGAGGACCAGCTGAAAGGTGCGACCCAGAGCCGGCTCGCCGAATCCGGAGAGGCCAGGCACTCCAAGAGTTCCCGCGAGTCCTTCGCCGTAGACCTCCCACGAGGCACTTTCGACACAGTCTTCGCCCGCGTAAACGAGAACGCTACCCGCGTTGGACCCGGCTTGGTCGTCCTGAGGAACTCCCACGACCAACTCGTCTAGCCCTTGCAGATCGAGGGGCCCTGCTGCAATGGCGTCTCCGAGACGATCGTTCTCGGAGACACCTTCGTAGCGGCGGACCAGAGTTCCATCGGTCGCGTGGCGCAACTCCACCACCCCGGCGTTGGTGATGTTGACCAACCGTCCGACATCTGCCAGCGGCGATCCGATCAAGAGATCGGCCAAGCCGTCGCCGGTCGCATCCTCGGCAACGGCGACCTTCCACCCAATCGGTTTCGAAGACGACCCGGAAATGGTGAGACGTCGGTTCTCTCCGTCGTACAGAAGCAGGGATCCAGCGTCGCTGATGCCCGGAGCGCCAACCACCAAGTCGAGTTCCCCATCGTCGTCCAGGTCACCCAGCGATTCGACCACCGCTCCGACCAGCTCGCCGTCCGTGGTCCCAAACAAAACCTCGCGAGAGAACCCCGCCGGCTCGAAGCAGTCCACGAACCCAGCGTTCTCCCAAGAGTCAAACGTGAGAATGCGGATGGTCGAGAGAGGAGCTCCCACCGCAATCGCTCCCAAGCCGTCGCCGTCTTGGTCGCCGACGTAACAAACACTGAGTCCCCACTCACGAGGGTAGTAGCTTCGGAAGTCTTCGACGAAAAACTCTCCAGCTCGGCTCATCAGGAGCGAACCGTCCACGCAGCGGTACACGTGCAGGTTGCCTTCCTGGAACGGGCCGCCATGGGAATCGTCGATGTCGAAATGGGGACTCCCGACCGCCACTTCGAAGAGACCGTCTCCGTCCATGTCACCGGCCGCCATGGCATGGCCGAAACGAGCATCGGTTTGGAATCCGTGGAACACTTCGAGCACGGAACCATCCAAACCGGAGCGCAGCTCCACCTTGCCCCCGTGCAAGGCCGGTCCGGTCGCGCGGGGAGCTCCGACCAGCACGTCCGTGTGCCCGTCTTCATTGACGTCGCCGGCATCGCAGAGCGAAGCACCGAACTCTTCTCCGCCCGCCAAGTTCCCGAGCCAGCGATGCAAAAGGTTGCCGTTCCGACCGGATCGAATCTCAACGACTCCCACGTTTTCGTAGAAGAACGAGAACGGAGGAGGCGCTTGGTAGTTGGCAAAGGGAGAACCGATCGCGACGTCTCGAATGCCGTCGTCATCCACGTCCCCCACCACTTCCACCACATCGCCGAAAAAATCGGACTCGTGGTCCCCCATCCATTGAAAACGGACGTCGTGAGCATGACTGGTTCCCAGGACGATTCCGGCATGGATCAAGGCGACAGAGAGCAGGTGCGGGCGGTTCATGACTGGATCTCCGGGAGCGGGCCCGGTCAGGCAAGACCGGCGCCAGTTTTGAGGGCGTTCTGCTCGTGGGATCCAGGACGTGAGTCGATCGTTACCGACTTTTCTGATTTCTTCGAGACGGAGATGGGACTTCCGAACCCCGCTCTCCCCCCCACGGAGATTGCGGCTTGGAGAACCGTCACTTCACCGAACCGTCACTTCGCCACCGAGAGCGGCTCTGGCCCTGTGCTGCTTCGGAAGGGGACCTACCCCGCCGCTCATTCCGCCGCCTTACTCCGGCAACGAGTACTCGATTTTGTAACGGTGGGCCCCTTGGTCAATCTCGATCTCACAAGTGCCCGAGATGCCCTCCAACTCGTCCGTCCCGCTGTCCGGAGCGATGGTGATCGACACTGACTGTTCGTGGGCCGTCATGGTTCCCTTGTGAGCCAAAATGAATGACCCCGAACGGCCTTCCAAGCGTCCTTCGAGGCGCTCGATCGCCACGTACACGGCGGACGTTTGCGGATTCCCATGACTCGCGAGCATGGTTCCCGACGACGTCCCCTCGAACTGTCCAAGAAAAGTCTTCGACAGAGACATTCGCCCAATCCCAGTTTCTTCCGACTGGGCTTCGGGCTTCAGATTCACTTCGAACGTTCCGGATGCAGTTTGAGACAAACTCGGCTCCTTGTCTTGCAGGGGCGATCCCATCGCGACGCACACGGACAGCAACACCACTCCCGCCACCAGTAGAGATCCACGCGCCGTCGGGCGAGAGACATGAAAAGGACTTGAGGCAATCATCGAGCGGCTCCGGCACAAGTGGATCAGTGCGTTCCCCGTCGCGGAGATTCATGCCCGCCGACGCACTGGTCCGGAAAGGGGTGACTTCCTGACCCCATCGATCATGTCCTGCTGCCAGGGAACGTCATTGTAAAATCGCGACATGGAACCTCGGGACCCTTCACCGACTGACACTCCGCGCATTCTTCCGAACGCAACTCGAGGGGTGGTTCGACGCCAGCCTGGCCCCCTCCCCTTCGAAATGACCCGCTATGCGCCAATCGAGGAGCTCGCCGACTTCGTCGAGAGCCTATGGATCGCGGCATGGAATCTCGGGAAAGAGCGCCATGACCAAGAAGTCCTCGCTTCGGGAACGGTTGCCGCGGTCGTGGACTCGGGGCGGTACTCCAAGTCGGGGATCAGCGGCCCCGCGACGGGAGTCTTCGTGAAGACGCTCACCGGGAACGGACGAGCCTTCGGGATCAAGTTTCGCCCGGCGGGAATTCGTGGGTTCTCTCCGTTGCCGGTCTCCACGTTGACCAACGCTCGACTTCCCTTTGCAGAAGTGTTCGGTCCAGAAGGGGCCAGCTACGAACAAGCACAGCTCGAAGAAGAGTCCCACTCTGGGTTGTTGGCTCGGGCGAGTGAGTTCCTTGTCGCGCGGAACCCAGTTCTCGATCCGGCAGCGCGAGTCGCCCGCACCGCCTACGAGATCATTGCCGACAATCCCGACATCCAATCCACTTCCGAGCTGGCGGAGACGCTGCAGATGACTGAGCGTCGCTTGCAACGACTGTTCAAGGAGTTCTTGGGAGTCACTCCCAAGTGGGCAATCCGACGCCATCGTTTCCAAGAAGTCCTCGGGCAGCTCCAGTCGGGCCACAAGCTGGATTTGACTCGCTTGGCAGTCGGACTCGGTTACTACGACCAAGCGCACTTCAACCACGAGTTCAAAGCCACGATGGGCTGCAGTCCTTCGTCATTCGTACAAGCGGCGCAAGACGGGGCGGGACCACGAGAATCACGCCCATGATGGGTCCGCTCCTCGTTTCCTGGATGATTTCAGCTGTCGCCGTGGCGCAGTTGGTGGCGGTCCCCGGCGACATGCGGCCACCCTGCGTCGACTTGATCCTCGTCCCCGTGGGAAACGGTGATCTGCAACGGCTGGAGGGAATCGCGGCCGAGTACCGCCACCTGCTCCGCCTCGAAGTCCGGGTGACGGAGCCCATGCAACCGGACCCAGCCGGCTTCCATGCCGATCGGCAGCAGTGGATCGCCGAAAAGCTCGTCATGGACTTGGAAGCCGTGCGCGGTCCGACGCCCGACGGCTGTCAGCAACCCACGGTGATCGGGCTCACGGAGGAAGATCTATTCATCGAAGGAATGGACTGGAACTACGCGTACAGCTATCGCGACGGTCAGCGAAGAGCCATCGTGTCCACCGCGCAGATGCGCTGGGCGCGTGACAACTCCCTCCTGAACAAGTCGCTGCTCCGGGATCGCGCGTTCAAGATGATGACCAAGAACGTTGCCGTGCTTCACTTCCGGCTACCACTCAACAGCGATCCGCGCAGCGTTCTGTACAACAACATCCTGGGACCGGACGACTTGGATGCCATGGATCTGGCGACGATTTCCCGAGACATCGCCCAAGCGGTTCACGGCTTCGAAGGAGGCCCTCAACACCAGAGCCTTGCCTTGATCTTTTGGTCCGCCTACGGGTGTCACGAAGACCCCTTCTCGGCGAAAGTCACGAGCCTGCCCACAGAGATCAACCGTCGCAACATTCTGTGGAGACTCGCCCATCGAAAAGCTCGTCTGGGAGCAAGAATCGTCGCCGAGGGAGAAGTGCAGAAGGCCCTCCTCGAACTCCCTCCTGACGAGCAACAGCGCTTCCGAGATTCCACCGAGGCGGTTCTTCGTGCGTTCCACGAGGGTTCCCTGAAAAACGAGTCTCTCGAGATCCCAGCCATTCCCATCCTCGCCCACTCGCCAGATCGTCCCCGCGAATGGAGCCCCGAAGCTCCGATCTTCGTGGCAATGTTCCTCGACTGCTCCCACGTCCCCGCGCACTCCTCACGGTGGGCCAAACAAGCTCTCGCCGTGGTCGAATACACCGGCACCGGAGAGTTTCGCCGAGTCTCCCAGTTCCCCTACCGGACCGGACTCACCGTCATGGACCTGACCGACCAGATTCACCGGGGCATGGACGAAGCCCCGAAGCGTTGAGCTGGTCGGTGGAACCACCACTTCGCATGCGATCCGGTTCTTCGCCAGGGACGAGATTCGCTGGATCGGCCATCCGAGGCCGGGGGAAAGGAAGGAGCCCACCTTCAACATCCGTTCTCGGGCACGAGTTCAAGAAGCTGAGTCCCTTCCCTCGATCAGCGGGGCTGGAGAAGATGGAGGTGACTCATGAGCGAATCCAACGACGCCCTGGGAGTTGACCATCTGCTCGAGCATCAACCGTCGATGCAACGGCTGGCTCGGCAACTGGTGCGGGATGAAGCAACGGCAGAAGACGTGGTTCAGGACACCTGGATCCGCGTTCTCAATCACTCGTCTCGATGGCCGCGGGCGGTGCGCAGCTGGCTGGAGTCCGTGGTTCGCAGCGTGGCCTCCCACGAAGGAAGGGCTCGCACTCGTCGGCGAAGGCGAGAGGCTCACGCGTCCCGTCCCGAAGCAATCTCGTCCACCCACGAGCTGGCCGAAAAAGTCGACGTGCAGCGAGCTCTCGCGGCGGCGGTCCTCGGGTTGAACGAGCCCTATCGGTCGACACTCCTGTGGCGATACTTCGAAGACCGAACTCCCACCGAGATCGCCAAGGCCCGCGGAATTCCCGTGAGCACGGTCAAAACCCAACTCCAACGAGGTCACGCGGCGCTGCGCCAAGAGTTGGAACGATGCTGGGGTCCTGGCGCGAAGAAGCTGCGTCACGGACTTTGGCTGCTCGCGGGAGTACGCGGAGACCCTCGGACGCTCACCAAAAAGACCGAGCCCATGGGAGTGGAAACGGTGGCAAGCGTGGCGGGAGTGTCGGGCTTGTGGAAGATCCTGGGTTTCCTCGCCGCGTGTGCGCTCGTGGGCGCGCCGTTCGCTCTGAGTTTCAAGGAAGAGCATTCAACAGCCGGCAAGGATCCTCAATCAGCCCCCCTGAATCTCGCGCGCTCCAACAACCCAGCGCACGCGGTGCCGCCAATCTCCCGCACATCTCCCGATGGCTCTGCCGCGGCTCTCGACCCAGTCCTCTCAGAATCGACAGCGGGGCCGGAGCTAGAGACGGTGGAAATCCACGGCACGGTCGTCGATGAAGAGGGAGTTGCCATTCACGGAGCCAAGGTTTGGATCTATCGGATGTACCCAGAGGAAGTCGTCCTCGGATCCGGTCACAGCGACAAAGACGGCACGTTTCGAGTTCCCATCCAGGCGCCCGAACCGGACGATTCCTACTCGGCCTTTGCCCGACACCCCAACTTTTCCTGGGGACCTTCCGTTTCGACCAACGATTTGGACGAGTCTCTTTCGGTGACTCTCGCTCCCAGAACCCAGGTGCAAGGGCGGGTTTTGGACGCTGCCGGGCTTCCCCTCGCGGGTGTCGAAGTCTCACCAAGGTCGATGGAGGCCCCGATCACCCGAGACGGTCCCACTCGCCTTGCCGCGATTCCTTTCAAGACGATTCGACAACTCACGGGAACCAACGGCGAGTTCGTCTTCTTCGACTTCCCTGCGGGCCGCACCCTGAACATGAGATGTGACAAGGCCGGCTATGCGCCGATCTTTCCTCAGGTCTCGTTGTCAAGAACCGCCACGTCTCAGCCACAGCAATGGGAGATGTTTGCAGAGGCGATCGTCCGTGGGCGAGTGTTTCATGAGGACGGCGTAACTCCCGCGGAGGGAGTCGATCTATGGTGCGACGGTGCTGACACTGCCACGATGTGGCGTGTCTACCTCTCCCGAGGGGCAACGACACTCGCTGACGGAAGCTATGAACTGCGGGGGCTCCCTCACGGAAAACTTCGACTTTCGCTGCTTCGAGATGAGTCCATCGATCGGACGTTCTCCCATCCCAAGGAAGTGACTTTGGTTCCCGGACAGAAACTCAACGAAGTCGACTTCTTCCTCAAGCGCGGGGGAGGAACAATCACACTAAGCCTCTTCGACGAAGAGTCGGGGGAGCCGATTGCAGGGGCCCGCGTAACCTGTTCGCGAGGAGGATTTGGCCCATCCCGGTCCCTGACTGCTGACGAGCAAGGGGTCGTGACCTTCGATGCATTGCCGGGTGATCACTACATCCATCCATGGGGTCTCGAAGGGTATCTGATTGGCAATCCCCGCTTCCTCGTCGTGCCCATGGGAAACCAGGACATGGAGCTCGAGTACCCGATCTCTCCCGCCGCTTCCCTCAAAGGAAGAATCGTTTACTCCCAAGGGCTACCGGTGGCCGGCGCCGACGTGCGCCGCGTCAGTCCCGAGGGAAGGACCGTCACCGTCGGTTCACGGACTGTCAGCGAGTACGAGCTCCAGCACAGCCTTTCCTGCAACCAGGTCCTCACCGACGTTCACGGACAGTTCGAACTGTCCGGTTTCGTACCGGGGCATCCTGCGTATGTCCGCGCCTGGACCAGTGAGTTAGGAGTTCCTCACGCCCTCGAAGTCGAGCTCGGCTCTCCCGCCAAGGTCACTCTCCACCCAAAACCCTCCCACCGGATCATCGGCCGAGTGACCAACGAACGCGGCGAATCGGTGGGCGGTGCCAAGGTTCGATTACTGGAGATCAAGGAGGACGGTGAGCCGTTTCAGCAGTACCAGCTCATGCACTGGCAGAAGGTCACGACGGATTCCGAAGGCCACTTCGAGTTCCAAACGGTCTGGCCCGAGCAACGCTATCGAGTTGCGGCAAGCAAGCATTCTTTGGAGAAGTTCACGGCACGCGGTGATCCTCAAACGCTCGTTGGTGAATCAGAGCAGTTCGTGGTGAAAGCAGAGTTGACAGAACTACCGCCGATTCGTGTCGGCCTTCAACGACTCCCGCCATACTCCACTCGAGATTGAATTGGACGCTTTGCCGACCCGGGAGAGACCGGCTCAGTTCCAGACCAGGCGACCGCCAGAACCGAACGCCGCTCCTCGCACTCCCTCGCCCCCAGGGGCCCCCGACACTTCATCCGCAAGGCGTGGCTCAAAGGACGAGCCCCCAACTCGACTCCCAAGTTTCTCTGATTTTTCTGGCGGACCGGCCCTCGCCTTCTTGCAAGGCATGGCAGAGGAGGACTTTCTGGCCGCCGGCCAGGAGGTTCTTTTTGGGTGAGGCCGGTGCCCTCGCTCCGAACGATCGCGGACAGACCTTCGGACGAAGCACCACGCGAAGCCTCCTTCTCGAGCGCCTCGGCAGGCTCTTGGGCGGCTTGTGCGAACCCCTCGCGTTTTTCCACCAAGCTCCCGTGAATGAATCGGAGAACCCCACCATGGACTTGCTCTTGCGACGAGTGCCATTCGTCTTGCTCACGGCTCTGGCATGGGTCGTTCCGGCCCAGGCGGCAGACTTCATCGTCGACGTGAACAATGGACCGGGCACCGACTTCACCGAGATCCAAGCGGCGATCGACGCGGCGAGTCCCGACGACTCCTTGTTGGTCCGCGAAGGATCGTACCGGAGCTTCACCCTGAACAAGGGGTTGACGATTCGCCGCCTCGGAGAGGGGCTGGTCATCATCGGACCGGACCTCACGAACATCCGACAGATCCCTCAAGGACAGATCGTGGTTCTCGAGGATCTGTTCTTTTCCAAGATGCGATTGGAGCGGTCCAAGGGACTGATCTACGCCAACAAGACCTTCTCGGGCCCCGGCACCGAGCCCGGAGGCGAGACCTACACGGTCGCCATCGAGAGCTGCCACGACGTGCGCTTGCGCCAGTTCGCCATCAACGCAACCACCAGCCGCGCCCGCGACGGCATTCGAGTGACGGACTCTCGCTTGACGATTGATGGTGGACCGATTGACGGGTCGTGGGGTGCTCGCGGAAACGCGGCGAGCCCGGACGGAGAAAATGGTGGCATCGGCTTGATTGCCGAACGCGGCTCCATTGTCCACGCCTCGTTTTGCCGCATCTTCGGGGGCAACGGCGGATCGGCATTCTTCGACCCCGGCGCCGGAAACGTCGGAGGCAGCGGTGGCTTGGCCGCGTTGGTGACGTCCTACTCACGGGTGGAATACAACGGCATCATCGAGACCCAAGCTCGCGGTGGCTTCGGGGCCATCGGAGGCGACGGAGTTCCCCATTGCCCGCTGTGGGGAATGCCGGCCTCCGCGTTCCACGTCGAGTCCACCGGGCATGTGCGCGTGGGCGGGTTCGTGCGAGTCGACGGTGCCACGTCCCACTGTTTCCCGGATGCACCGCCGTTCTCCGGACCGGGGACGATCGAAGTGGTCGACCCCCCGGACCTGGCCATGGCGGTGACCGAAGCCTTGCCTCCGTTTGTCCTCGCCAAGATTCAAGTCGTCGGAACCCCCGGCTCCGACGTTCGACTTCTGGCCGGAGTGGAACCAATCATCCAAGACATTCCCACGATTCTCGGTCAACCGCTGATGGTCGAGCCGCTGGAGAAGATTCCCCTCGGGATCATTCCGTCGTCGGGTGTTCTCGAAGTGACGCCGGACTTGATCCCGTCGTTCCCGGGTGCGCGGGTCATCTTGCTCCAGACCTATGCCCGGCATCCGAATGGCTCGGTGTCGCTTTCGAACTCGACGGGGCTGACGCCGTAACCGAGGAAGTGATCGTTTCTCGACGCGATCACATCCCCACTACGGAATGGCGCAACAGTCTTCACCCGACGACGCGTTGCCAGCATTCGCCTCACAGCAGCGACGGCACAAGAAGTTGCCCAAGTGACAGGCAAGTAAGAAACCGCTGCCAATGATCGTGGCCACCGAGGCAGGCGGCCAGCCCAGGGATGCTTGGCCGGTCTCGTCCTCGACCAACTGTGGGCAGCAGCTGGCGCATGCCTCGCCGGCTTCCGGAGAGGGATCATCGCCGACGAACGGAAGCACACAACCCAGCAGGACGCATCCGATCCCGAGCAAGGCGGATCCGGCAACCCAAGCTCGGCGATGAATCCGGTAGCCCCGGCAAAGCACCGTGCAGGCCAGGGGGAGGACGATGAGGGCGATGAGCGCGTGGGAGCAAGGGTGGGCCCAGATTCCGCCGATCGTGGGAATCGTCAAGAACAACAAAGGCGCAACAAGGCAATGAATCGCACAGGCCACGGAAGCGACGGCGCCGAGTCGATCCCAGCGGTTCGAGGTTGCCGTGAGGAACAATCCAGCTTCGGTGTTCCCCACCGTCCCCGAGGGGAGAGCCGCTTCGGAGGAAGAGGTCATCGCGCCGATCCTGCAATCTGTGTGGATGGTGGTCTTTGCAGGCGAGGGACCGTGGTGACCAGGTTCCGCGCACGCCGCCGACGGGAAAGGATCCCTGCCAACGCGACAAAGAGCAAGGCCCAGGCGCCCAACAGTCCGCCCTCCTTCCATGCCGGCCTGACCAAAGAACCGACCGTCGCCGGAGTGATGGTGAGGAGCTCTTCAAAGTCCTGAGAGTCGAGAGTTTGCGAGCTCCAGGTGGACTGGACGTAGCGGGAGATCCGCGCAGACGTGGCCTCCACGACGCTTTGCTGAAAACTCCGGGCTGCTTCTGGACCACGCCCGGCAAGCCCTTCGAGTGCGTGGGTGAAGGCCACCGCGGGAGAAGCCAAGCTCATCATTCCGACGAGTCGTGATTGCCTCCCAGAACGCTCTCTCCGATTCGCCAGCAGCTCTTCCAGGCCCACGATCCAGAGGGCCGAACGCGCAACGTCGGCGGCTTCACTTCGATCTTCCGGGACTTGACCTTGCAAGTCAGAGAAGCGCTCTTGCATTCTGGCAAGGACAGCTTCGTCTTCCCAATCTGCATAAGCCTGCCCGGCGTCCCGAGCTTCGACGGTGAGGTCGATGGCAAAGTCGTCTGCTGCGAGCGCAGCGGAGCGCTCCACTCCGATCGCAGGAACGAGCACGCACAGGAGGATCCAGGCCGCTCCCATCGCAACGGCCCCCTGGGAGGGATTCTGCACGCGGAGCGCGACCGCACCGAGCAACGCCGTCCACACAGCGACGTAGGCGACCACCAAGGTGGCGAAAGCAAGACCGCTTCCCGCATTCATGGATCCCAAAGCGCAAGCACCGGCGACAAGGGAAAGCCCGACCGCGGCTCCGATGACCCCAACGGCGATGCATCGAGCGGTCAGCCAAGTCCGATCGCGACCCGACTGAACGCGGATCATGGGAAGGATGCCCGTCGCGCGCTCGTATCCCCCCAACTCCACTCCCAGAGCCAGAATCATCAAAGGGAGGAGAAGGGCAAGTACCGTCACCAGATCGAGCCCGCCGGCGGCAGCGAGTTCAGGATTCTCGATCCTGGCTCCCTGGGGGAGCGTCGGATCGGTCCATCGGTTGATTCGGATGGCAACGGTCCCGACCTCGGCAGCGGCGAACGCAATGCCGGCGAGCGGCGCGGGGGTCCGACAGAGACGCGTGGCCGCGTACCAGTCCTGCCACACGGGATCCGAAAGATCCACCCAAGGACGCTCTTCCGGCCCCTTCTCCCCGGCCGCGAAGAGCTCACGAGTCTCTGCCACAGTTTCGTTCTGCGCGGCAAATCCCGCTTCGACCGAATCTTCCCAACGTCGAACGTCAAGTTGGCCTTGGAACGTCGCGAAGAAGCCCGTCCCCAGCACCAACAACAGGACCAGAACCCTCCATGGCGAACGCGCGAGGATTCGCAACTCCAGTCCCAAGGCGGCGGCAATCAAAGGACGCCCCTTTGGCCAAGTTGCCGGGCCGTCCCGAACAAGAGCGCGGTGAGTCCAACCATCCACGTCACCAATGCCGCGATGTCCCAGCCTCGATGACTCAGTGAATCTTTCAAAGAGGGAGTGTGGTAGTCAAACGACTCGAACGAGGCATAGAACTCTGGGTCCGCTTTCCAGGACCAGTCTCCGGTCTTCGAACCCCCGTGAGCATGTTCGTCATTGAGAGTTTTGACGAATCCGCGCCGATACGACTCGGCTTGCCGAAGGAACCCCAAGTGGGAATGCAAATCCGTCCCGGCAATCGACATGGAAAGGCGGTCGGTCGCCTGAAGAGGATTGAGGAACGAGAACATGCCGACGAACCCGGACTGCCGCAGGTAGTGATCCTCCAGGTTGCCGAAGTGGCGATCCCACACTTTGTTTCCGTATTCCTCGTCGGCTTGCATCATCAAACCGTCGAGGTTGATGGGCAGGTTCTCTTTGGAATCCACCCCATACTCCGCGAGCACTTGTTCTTCCTTTTCCACACGCCGAGTGTCGCTGGGATTGTGACCGTCCAGCCCCTTCTCTCGATCCTCACGCATGGCCGCCAAGAAGGCGTCGCGATCCGGCAATGGGTCCACCGCATTGGCCGTCATGGAGACCAGACGGGGAAAGACAATGGCACCACACACCCAGAGGCACAGGAGGACGGCGGCAGAAGTCCCGAGTCCTCGAAGGCGCGAAGAAACGCAGACGACGAGCACGGCAATGACCCACAGACTCGTCGAGTGGAGAACCAGGTAGGCGGTCGTTCTGATCCAGTCGACGTGATCCGCAAACGCGAGCTGGGAACCCACGACCAGCAGACACAGGACCATGCCCAAAGACCAAAGTGCGAGCGACTTCGCCGCAAGAAGTGACAGAGGACGCACCCCCTGCACCCACAGCAAACGAAGACGACCGCTCTCCCGCTCCCAAGCAACGGACCCGAAACCAACAAGGACCAAGACCAGCGGGATCAGAAGTTGGAGGACGGTCGAAGGTTCCAGACGATCAAATCTCAGGAGCGCCGCCGCCGCATTTTGAGGCCGGTGCACGGAGTCATTCTGGCGATGCGCTTCCGTGAACAGCGCCCGTCCCGTGACCGCCTGGAGACCCGAATCGAGCTGCGCCAACGGGCCATTGGGTCGGAAGATGTAATCTCCGTAATGAGCACGGGAGTGGGGATTGTCCGCCGGCCGTTGCAACCATGCCTGGCGTGCTTGCTCGGTGGCGGCGGCCTGACTGGCCCTTTCTCGTTGATCCGTAGAGGCAGCCGTCCACGACGAAGCCACGGCGATCAGAGTGCCAATCACCAAGACCACGGCGCCTCGCCCATCGCGGAGGAGAGCGAGCCACTCGTTGCAGAAGAGTGCCCCGATCAAAGAGACGTCCCCATCGCTCCCCTTGCCACCGCACCAGCTTCGGTCGGGTCACTTCCCTCCTGGATCACCTCCAGGTAGGCCGCTTCGAGATCGCGGTCCTTGACCTGATCCGAGTCCCACTCCGCCCGCAGCGACCCCTTCACGAGCAGACCGACGGTGTCGCAAGTTTCCCGAGCTCGAAAGAGGTCATGGGTCGCCATCAAGACCGCCACGCCATTGGAAGCAAGATCGCGAACCCGCGCCGCCAGGTCATGACTCGCACTCGGATCCAGTCCGGAGGAGGGTTCGTCGAGCACGAGCGCGCGGGCCCCCTTCGCCAACGCAATCGCAAGGCCCACCTTTTGACGCATCCCCTTCGAGTACGTGTCAATGCGCCGGCGATGGGCCTCTCCTTGCAGCCCCGCGCGCTCCAAACATGCGGCGCTCTCGGCCAACTCCAAACGATGCCCGGCCATGCGGGAAAAGAGCTGCAGGTTTTCGATGCCACTCAGATGCGGGTACAAGGACACTGACTCTGGCACGTATGCCAGCACTTCTCGGGCCAGCGAGGGGTTCGCCACCGCATCGATCCCTCCGATTCGAATCGAACCGGAGTTCGGTTGGATCAAGCCGGTCACGAGATGAATGGTCGTGGACTTCCCCGCGCCGTTGGGTCCCAGAAGGCCGTAAACCCGACCTTCTGGGACCGAGAGCCGAAGTCCATCCAAAGCACGTTGGCTTCCGTACTCTTTGACGATGTCTTCGAGCTCGATCATGGGGACGGTGTCCTGAAACGCGAATACGGTTACTGCTCGAGGACCAACGCGTCGAGGCCGGCCAAGCCGGTGTTGTTGGCGAGACGCGGAGTGTCCACGGCAGTCGTCGAGATGGTGGCGATGTCGATGGCCACCTGGCCTGAGCCGCCGGGAGTGGTCTCGATGAGCTTTCCGCTGGCGATGGGCCCATTGTCATCCGCATGGGCACCGGGAAGGATCGCTGCCACCGCATCAATCATGTCGGTGGTTTTGTGGCCGTACATGGCGACACCGGCAGCGGCAACCAGAGAGACACCAGCAGCAAGGAGGGAGTACTCCAGGAGCGCGGCTCCTCGTTTGCAACGGAACAGCTTGGCAAGGAGATTCATGGATGAGTTTTCTTTTCTGAAAAGCTCGGGGGGAATCGAAGTGTCAAAGCCCACGTGGGTTGACCATCGAAGAAGGAATGCCCCTCGACAGGTCCGGGTTCCCGCTTCTCGTGGGGAGTGATCCCCCGAGCGTTTTCTGAGTACATTGCTCAATCGGAAGACAGGAAAGCCCAGGTCGCTCTGGGTCCTCGACCAAAGACCAAGACGGAACTCAAACCAACAGGCACGACCTCCACTCCCTCTTTTTCTCGAGTCGTAGAGAACTCGACAGCAACAAGGCCGCGGCGGCTCTCGGTCTCTTCGACGAGGGAGAGATTCCAGTCCCGGCCCTGGAGTTTCAGTCCTCCCTCGGAGCCCACTCGTTCATATCCCGCGGCTTCCAGTTGGCGCGCGATCTTGTCGCGCAGCGGCTCGGGCAAAGCAAGAGTCAAGCCGGTGATGTCTTCCAGCAATCGCTCCGGATCGAAGTGCGGGGCCAGGAAGTCCGCCCGAGCCACTCCGTTTTCCTTCGCGGAACGCTCCGGGTAGAGCCACGGCAAGAACTCGGACCGATAGGCGCTGGCCCACAAGACCAACGAGGGACTCGCCAGGGTGTCCGGGTGAAGCAGTACGTCGTGCCAGGGAATCGGTGGATCTTCTGCCGTCCAGCTCTGCTGCTGGCGAATGACCTCCCCGCCCAGAGAACGATTCCATTCCTCGGCAATCTCTTCCAGCTGGCTCGGCACGTCGACACCCAAGCCGATTCCCACCTGACCGACCGGCTCTTGGAAGCGATTGTCAGGACCGAAGAACTCGAGGTACGTGTTCTTCCCCCGAATGTAGATCGAGTTGCTGGCTTCTGTGACAGGCAGGAAGTCCGGCAGCCCGGTGTCCACTTTCGCAAACTCCTGGCTCAGGAAAGAGCTGTCACGAATCGCTGCGAACGTTTCCTCGTCGAGCACGGCATAGAAGTGGTTCAAGGCAAGGTCCGTGGACGAGACATCGACCTGCGCGACTCGCCGTTTCTCTTCCTCGAGGGCGATCACTTGCGTCCCGGCCGCAATCCAATCTGGTGCGGGGACGCCTTTCAGATAATGATCGAACCACTCGAGGATGCGGCGATGGTAGTCGAGCTGGTTGGGCTTCTTTCGAAAGCCATGACCTTCGCCTTCGTAGACCAGCAGCACGACTTGCTTCCCCGCGCGGCGCGCATAGTTATAGAAGACGGTCGACTGGAAGAACTCCACCACGCCGTCGTCGTCCCCATGGGCCAGGAGGATCGGGGTTTCCAGATCGTGGACCCCGTGCAACGGAGAATTGCGCCGGTATGCGTCCGGGTCCTCCCAGAACGGGACCTCCATCCGCCCCTGCCCGGTTTCCCAATGCTCCGGCTCGGCCAAGCCCGAGCGCCAGTGGATCTGCCCCATGAAGCTGACGAAGTCGGTGAGAGGGGCCCCTGCCACCGAAGCGGCAAAGAGCTTGGTTCGGGTCGGCAGGTAGGCGGCCTGATAGCCACCCCAGGAGTGTCCGACCAACCCCACGCGGTCCGCATCGACCAGCCCTCGTTGGACCACGGCACCGATCGCGGGGCGGACGGCTTCGATCGCACACACCCCCGGATCTCTTGGTCGATAAGCGATGTCCATCAACAGGACGAAGTAACCGCGCTGCGTCCAGGTGGTGAAGTTGTAGTAGTCGTGCTCGTCCGGAACGTCATAGATGTGGACCCAGGGAGTTTCTTTCTCGTAGGTCCAGACGATCATCGGGTAGCGGCGAGTGGGATCGTGATTTGCCGGGTAATACAACGCCGCCTGCAGCGGCACTCCCGCTTCACTGTCGAAGTCCAGGAGTTCTGACCGAGTCCAGGCGTAGTCGCTCTGAAACGGGTTCAGCTCGGTGAGCTGACGCGCCGCGGAGAAATCGTTCCCGGTCACGAAGTAGTCCGGAGAGTCGTCCACCGCTTGCAACGAGAAGACGAACACGTCTGTCTCTTCCGCCTTGGTCAGTCGCCCTGGCATTTTGTCGACGAAGAACAGCGACTCCGGGACCTCGGCATCCGGCAAGAGCCGCGCATAACCTCGCTTCTCGGACCTCTCGCTCCAGGTCCAGAAGTACAGCGGCTGCTCCTCGTTGAACGCTTCCTCTTCTTCGTCCAGGTCTTCGACCCGATGCTGGATCTCCTGTTCCGCACCGCGCGTCAACCTTTTCGCAGCGCTTCCGTCCGGAGCAATCTGCCACACGTCATGGCGGTCGTAGAGGAGCACCGCCTGGTCATCGTCCAGCCATCCACCGACCCCATGAGGAGGAAGCATGTCCGTGGGCGTGTCGTACTCTTCCTCGGCGAAGCTCGTTTCCAGACCTTCCGTGAGGTTGGCCTTGGCGCCGTCTTCGAGACGAATGCACTGGTAGTCCTGACCATCGAAGCTGAGAAGGTGGCGCCCCGCGGCGGAAGGCCAGGAGTAGCGCACTCGCTCGAGGATCTTGGTCCGCGTGCCATCCTCGAGGTTGACGGACCAAACGTCGTGAAACGGACGACCGAACATGGTGCCCCAGGGATACGGCCCTTTGAGCTCCTCGATGGCAAAACGCCAGTCTTCGAGAACGGTCACCCGACCGAATCGATCGGTCCCGACCGGAATCACCCGATTGCGATCCAGATCCCAGACCGCAGTCAGCGCGCGCTCTCGATCCTCCTCTTGTTCCAGCTTTTGTTCCGGGAAAATTCGAACGTCGTTGGGGTGCCAGATCTGAACTCCAGGGAGTTCTTCTTGGTCGTCGGCGCCGTCCTCGGCCTCTTTTTCGGGCTCGATCTCTCGCAGACCAAAGGAGAGCTTGGTTCCGGACTTCGACCAGCGGAGTTCCTTTGAGCGCACGATCTCCATGCCGGCGGGAATGCCCTTCGACTCTTCCTCGAGCACCCACGAAGTCGAGCTGTCGGCCCCGGCCCCTTCCCACGCAAGAACAACGAGATCGCGATCGCTCCCCCCTTCCTCGTCTCCCTTGCCCTGCCCGTCTTCTTTGGCTTCGTCTTCGCTGGCCCGCCATCGGTAGACCGCAAGGTGGGCCGCCTCCTCGCACCACGCGAGTCCCTCGTACTCTGAACGAGAGCTGTCCAAAGTGAGGAGTCGACGGGAGGCGAGTTCGTAAAGATGGATCCCGTTGCCGACGTCGTTCTCGGGCTGAACAATGAAAGCCAGCGCGGACCCGGTCTCGCTCCAGGCGTATTCGGTGACATTGCCAAACGTGAGTTCGTCGCCGGCCAGATCGAGAACCGTCAGATTTGCAGGCTTTCCCTTGCCGTCCTCCTCCGCCACGGCGTGGAGCGCCAGGTAGCGACCCGACTCGTCGAAACTCGCCTCACGAATGCCTTCGAACTCACGAACCTCCCCGCGGTCGAGGTTTCGAACGGCCACTCCCTCTTGGATTGGCTCCCCTTCACTCTCCCGCTGCTTTCGCTCCTCCTCGGAGAGTCCCGTGGTGAAGAGCAGGTGCTTGGAATCGGCCGAGAACCGGGGGTTGGTTCCAAAGGGGTGAACGGACACGGCCTCCCCCTCCAGGGAGCGAACCCGCAACTCGTTCTCTCCATTGACGCGCTTGACCGGAAAAGCGAGCCATTGCCCGTCCGACGACATGGCATGAGGGTCACGCCCAAGGCTCTCCCATTTTCCGTAGTCGGAGGGCGTCAGCAGTTTGGTCGAACTTGGTGCGGAGGCTGCCGGATCAGGGTGCTGCCACGGGGTCGGCGGGCTCAGGAGAACGGCAGCGAGATTGATCCAGAACAAGAGTGGGGTCATGAGCGGTGGACTCGAGGTCGAATGGAGCGGAACTCCAAGAGTTCCAATGCCGTCGTTGCCACTCAAGTTCCCGTCAAAACACCTGAAGGTTCAGTAACCCACCAAACAGGCACCGGCGACGTGCCCAACAAGCGCACCGCAGTCGACCTTTCCACGGATGGAAAGAAGCAAAGATGGCTTCCCGACCGCGAATCTTTCTTCGGGAGAGTCGGAACCCCTCGAGCCGCAGCGGCATGTCACCCACTGTGCGAAACTTCACCGATCCCCGGGCCCGCCACGCCTTCGGTTGTTGGCGGCTCTTTTTAGTATTGAGTTCCCTCACCCTTCCTCTCATTGGGTGTGGTAGTTCCTCGTCGGCGCCACGCGCCGCACTGGTCGGTGTCGAGTTCCCGGACCCTCTCAACGTCAACACCGAGCCCGAGGACCGTGCGCCTCAAGACTGTCCGTTGATCCAAGAGATCGTCCTGCATTTCCAACAATCGGGGACCGCCATTGCCGACCTCACGCGCATGACCGTTCGAGATCCGTTGGGCGTGCAAGTTCCTGGGTCTTTCGAGCAGGAAGAGAATCGCCTGAGATTCCGCCCGACGCTCCCGCGTAGCGAAACCTTGGATCTCGGAGCGGGGCAAGCTCCCGGGCTGATGCCAGCCACGAAGTACACGTTGCGGGTCTCTGGACTCCGCGGGTTCTCGCTTGCTTCGAGCATCCCTGACGAATTCCGCGACCCGGTCGGCTCTCAGACTGTCCGTGTGACATTCCGAACCACGTCGGATCCGGAGGCTTACTGGCTCGGCATCGAACCGCGACGTCCGAGACTCCTCGCGACCAGGCCCGAAGACGGCGAAACCGGAATCAGCCCTTTCCTGTACACGGATCCCAACGGGCTGTTCTCGACTCCGGAGCCATTCCGGCTCCGCTTCGACGCCCCGATTCACCCGAGTGTCATCGATGAGTCCAGCTTTCAGTTGATCGACCTGGATCACCGCACGGCGAGCTTTCCTAGCGGCATTCCCCTGGGCGTCGAGGTGTGGATCGATCGAAACGAAGTCGGCGCCGCCGAGGTTCTCCTTCGCCCGACCGGAATCTTGCCTCTGGGTCACCATCTTTCTCTGGAGTATCCCAGCGCACTACGCGGGCTCTCTCAACAGACCGCACCGCTCATCGAATCCCGAGTGGCGGCAACGTTCACCGTGGCAACGGCCTCGGATGAACCGGTCGGTGACTTGATCCAGGACGACTTTGACGGGGCGGCCCAGCTCGATCTCTCGCTCACCACAGCGGAGCACCATCCCGGCTACGTGCAGGCTGGGACGCCAACAGCCGGCGACGGCGCCCTCGGCGACTTCGTTCCCATCGCGACTTCCACGGAAACCGTCATCGTTCTGGACACCAGTTCACAAACGTTCCCACTGCTGAACGGGGCCACTCCGGACGCGCCTCGGGTGACCATTCGCGGCGGCGTCTTCTCGTTCCGTGAGATTCGCATTCCCGCCGGGGTGGTGATCGAAGCACGCGGCCCCAACCCGCTTGTTCTGCAAGCCAGCGGCTCGGTCGCCATCGAAGGCGAGATCCGTCTTCCGGGTCGTCCGGGAATCCGCGAATCCGCGTTCGACTCGTCCGCGGCTTCCCTTGCCGGCGGACTCCCTGGTTCGGGTGGAGGTCGAGGAGGCGAGGGTCATCCGTTGAGGTTTCGCGGGGACGTGGTGTCGGTCATGAATGTGATCTCTCCTCCGTTCGGCGGTCGAGGCTGGGGTCCGTCGAACGCCGAGCGCATCGGCGGCTGCGGCGGAGAATCGGGAATGCGCGACCGGCCCGACTCGAACGGGCTGTACGGAACCGACTTCGAGATGGACACGTCGGTGGACAATCGGAACTGGGATCCCCCCCGAACTCCTCTTCCTTGCCAGGAGCTGACCGATTTCCACAACAAGAATGGATACAAGCCACCGGGAGGAGGTGGCGGCTCCTTCTTGACGACCGGAACGACTGCTTCTTTGAACGGGGAGCCGTTGCATGGAGTCGGCAACGTTCTCGCCGATGGTCAAGGCGGATACCTCGTCCGCACTCCCGAAACCCATGGGGAGTCCTATCTGGTGCTGCTCGCCGGTGCTCCTGGTGCGAGTCCGTTCCAGGACGCGAACCCAGACAACGATTTCGTCTCGTGGCGCCACGAGTTGCCGACCTTGATTGGTGGGCAAGGAGGTGGAGCCGGGGGGTCGGCACTCGACAGCTACTATTGCGGCCTTTGGTGCAAGACCACCCCGCACCCCGACCTATGTGTTGCTGAGTTCGGCGACCCGCCACGAGCCGCCGACAGCGTCGGGGACGGGCGAGGTGGCCCCGGCGGCGGAGGTGGCGGCGCACTCTCGATTCGTTCCCTCGGACCGATTTCGATCGCCCCCTCCGCAACGCTGGATGTCCGCGGTGGCGATGGTGTCGGGGGCGAGGCCTTGGGCTGCTCCAACTGGACGGGTGCCGGGGGAGGTGGCTCCGGAGGCGCCCTCGTGCTTTCGTCCGCTTCGCAAATCCACATCCACTCGGGAGCGACCCTGGATGCGGAGGGTGGGGTCGGGGGCTTCGCCGGTTCCCGTCAATACCTCCCCGCTCGACCGTGCAAGAGACTTCGAGACTTTCGCAACGGCGCTTGGGACGCGGAACAGGTTGGCGCCGGCGGCAACGGCGGCAAGGGAATCATCCAGCTGCAAGTGCCGGTTGGTGACGTGGCGACCGTCGACCCCGCAGCGGTGATCACTCCGGGCGCATGGGTCGACCCCCAAAACGACAAGAATCCGGCGGACTCGAGCTCGGTCACTCACGTGGTTTCCCAATGGTGGGACCTCGGCCGGACCATCGGGCGCCCTCCGCTGGGAACGAACCCGGTTTTCTCTTTTCCCGGCACATCCCCTCAGACAGGTGTCGTCCTCACCGACTCCCACGGGTCGGTCCTGGACTCTTCCAGCATCCGAGTGAGCTTTCTTGGCGTCAGGGACCCAGTCAACCAAACACGATTCCTCCCCGGACAAGAACCGCGCTCCAACTACCTGCCCCCGGGAACCCGCGTTGTCGTTGAGTTTCAAGCCGCGGACGCGGTCGCCGAAGGATCCAAAGAAGTCGACCCTGGTTCACTCACCGAATGGCGCCCTCAACCACCATCGGGCAAACAGTTCCTGCGCTACCGCATCGTGTTCGACATTGCGACCAAAAACCAGACAGTCACATCCTTGAGTCCGCGACCCATTGTCGACTCGCTATCTGTCTTCCTGGAGTTTTGATTCCGCGTTGACTCACTCCCCGGGAAGTGCCCCCAGGACTTTCCTCTTTGAACGGGAACTTTGTGTCGGCGAGAGGCATGGGTACCCGGGAAAGGGAAGCCATCGAGTGCGACCCAAAAAGAATGTCTACTCTTGGAGGAGTGAATCAGTCATGCAGAGTTTTTCGTTTCGTCTTCTCGCTGCCGCTGCCGTGTGCGCATCTGCGCCAGTCGCAGCAAGTGGCAACGAAACGATTCGTGAAGAACAGCGAATCGACCGAACAACGTCGAGCGGGTCCACGGACTCTTCTCACCCGGTCATCACCTCCGTCGAGGACGTGGTGGTGGCCGTTTGGGCAGAAGACAACGTGGGCGCCTCCACCAAATCCAACATCTTCGCAAGCGTGTCCGACGTGGTCCCGGCGGGAGGGAAGTTCCGCTTCCCGGTTCGAATCAGCCTCGATGGCGCTCGTGATGAAATCGAGCCGACGGTCGCCATGTTCGAAGACAAGATCTTCATCGCCTGGCGCAAGGAAACGGCTCCGGGACTTTACGACGTGTTCGCCAGCGTGAGCCACTTCTGCTCGGTGACCAAGAAGATCATCCGTGGTCAACCACAGAAGATCAGCGACACGGCGGACAGCGGCTCCGCCCGGAATCTCCAGGTGCGGATCTGCGGCGACGAGCCGGAAACGGTCCTCATCGTGGCCTGGGAAGACGACACCAACGATCCCGGCAGCAACCACGACGTCTACGCGGCCGCCTCGCAGGACTGCGGCGAGACTTTCGGAACTCCGGTTCGAATCAACACCGGTGTCACCGCCGGTAGCGCGGACTCCCATGGTCTGACCCTCGCCATTCCGATTCCGGAAGAGGAAGACGAAGACCACGGCCACGGCGGCGAATCGGTGGAGCCGGAATGCTGCGCGACCGCCTACCTCGGGTGGCTCGACGACCGGAACGGCGGCGACCATGCATTCTTTGCTCGCACCGTCGACGGCGGCCTGAACTGGGTTGCCAAGGGTCAGATCGACGGAGCGGCCAATCTCGACGACGTCGACGGCCTGTCCATGGCGGCTTTGGAATGCGACACCGAAGGACTGGTGTTCTTCGCTTGGACGGACAACCGCAACGAGACCGGAGAGTCTTCCGCATACCGTCCCCGCATGCGAACCGGCACGGAGAGCGGCGACATCCTTTCTGCCGAGCAGGTGACCCTCCCGGACGTGACCCCGATCAACGTGGACGCCCACGGGCTTCAGTTGGCCACCTCGCATCTGGAAGAGGTTTGGCTGAGCTGGCGCCAGACCGACACCGGCACGGAAGACGACATCTACCTGATCGGTGGTCTCTACGACCTGAACGCGGACGGTCTCGTGGCCTATCGCCCGAGCTCCCCGGCCTCGCTCCCCTACGACGACGTTTCGGTCAACGCGTCGGACTCTGGTTCCTTCTCCGGAGAAGACAACGCCAAGTTGGCGCACCGTCTGTCTCTGTCCGAGGGTGCAGTGCAGGTGACGTTCCTCTACGACGAGGCGTCCACGGGATTGACTCACGTCTACATGTCTTTCCTGGACCTGCTGATCACCCCGGCCTACCAGATGCTTGAAGTCACGACAGCACTTTCAGGAAGCGATCTCGTGGATGCGGTGAGCGCGAACCTTGGTGATCATGATCCGTGGGAAAGTCACGTCATCTGGACCGATGATCGCAACGGCCAGCGAGATGTCTTCGTCTCCGGTCTCAATCGCGACCATCCGGTTGAGTTCTTCGATAACTTCCTGACCGAAGAGGAGTTCTTCTTCGTTCCTGGAGGATTCGGCTGCGACCCGTGATCGCGTAGATCGCTCCTGATTGCCGGTCGCCACCGACCGGAACGCACCACTCTGACCCCCTCTCCGAGCTGGTCCCTCGGGGAGGGGGTCTCCTTCCAAACCGGTCAATGTCATGCTCTGGAAACTGAGCGCCACACTTGTCGGAGTCACGCTTCTGTTCGGCGCCGGGTTCGTCTTCCTGACCCCACCGACAAGCACCGTCGCCGATGCGAAGGACCACCAAGCAGCCGGTGGCTCGCCCCGGAACCTGCCGATCGCCACGCCGAGTCAACGTGAACTCGCTTCGCAGTCCCCCGACTCACGCGAGGGAACGGATTCCCCGGACGCCTCCTTGGCGCCCGATGACCCAGACTCCTTCCTTGCCACGTTGTCGGGTCGAGTGCTCGATGCGGAATCCCGCCAGCCCATCGATCACGGGCGAGTCCGGGTTTGTCACGACGAAGGAAAGGTCGACCACGAAGAAGCGTGGGCCAATGGCGAGTTCAACCTCCGCCTCTCCCCTCTCAAACCCAACTGGCTGGTGTTCGAGAGTCGCGGGTACTCCCCCGCCACCCTGGTCGTTCCCCCGACGGTGACTCGCAGCGACTGGGAGCCCCAGGTGTTCCTGCGTCGCGAGGACCAAGAAGAGCTGTTCCTGGTTCGGTGCGCCGACGATCGTGGCCAACCAATTCGCGCGAATCCGCTTGAGGTCGAAACGACCGAGGGGGACGCGATCCCACTGCGATCCGTGGACGACGACCAAGGGATCTTTGGTGTGCCGCGGACCGCGCTGAACTTCGGCCCATCGATGAGCGCACGCACCCTGCGGTTTCGATCGCCCCTCCAGCGACGATCCGCGGTCCTCGCGATCTCCGAGAGGTCCGTTGCCCGCCAAAACCGGCCCCCCCGCCTGGTGTTCGCCAAGGAACAGTTCGTCATCATCCACGCGTCTTCCGCAGAGCCCGGCAACGACGATGGCATCCACTGGCACTGGAGCACAGACTTGCGGGAGTCGAAGTCCATCGTGCGGATGGACAACTCAGAGTCGACGATCTCGCTCTCCCAATCCGTTTCCTCGGGCTCCACTCTCGAGTTCGCCATCCCTCGGTCCTGGAAACGTCTGGTTGTTCGCGCGTCGAAAGGTCGGGCCTACGGGCAACTCGAGATGACCTGGGAACAGGCCCGGGCCGATGGAATGGCCGGTCAACCACTCAAATACGAACTGCAACTCCATCCCGACGCGACCCCTGCCGTGGCGGTGCGTTCCCCGGAGGGCAACCCGGTGACGAACGCACGAGCCACACTTCTTGGCCGCCGCGGAACCCTGGGGAAGGTTCTCGGAAGAAGCGATGCGGACGGACGAATCGAACTCACGCAGCTTCCGCTCACGTCGAGCTGGATCGAGATCAGCTCTCCCGACTACCTGCCACAAATGGCTCCTCTCGATTCGATGGGTTCTCCCAGCTCGCCTTGGGAAGTCACTCTTTCTTCCGGTCGCCGCCTCCACGGGACGACGAGCGATGGATCCGGACAACCGCTTCCCCACGTGCCGATCGTCCTTTCCTGGCGAGACGAGGAAACCTCCTCGCCCCCTCGGAGCACCCCCGAGCAAGTCTCTCGAGCATCGACTCCGTGGTCAGCCTCGACCACCATCCGGGCCCGGTCGAATGAGGAAGGACAGTTCGTCGCAACGGTCCCCTTGTCCGGAGAAGTACTGTCGTCCACGCAGCCCCCTTGGCAACTGACGGACACCGCGTGGAAAACTAACCAGTCAATGGCCGATCTTTCCGTCACGGTGGAGCCGATGGGACTGGTCATTCTCCGTGCCAGTCCCGAAAGAACGCGACTCGACGTTGCGGTGGACTTGCTCATCGAACCACAATCGTCCAGCGACCAAACTCCTCGAACTCGCCTCCTCGAGCGCATCCCTCACCTGTTTCACGACCATGCCGTCTCCGTGCCCCAGGGGACCCAGCAAGTTTCCATTCGCGTTCCGCAAGAACTCGAAGAGCGAGTGGACACTCTGGTGGTCGGCGAGGAACCGGTGATCGTTCTGCTGTAAGGAATGCTCCGTCCAACGATGAGACCATCGGCCGATCCGCCGCGGATTCGTGGACAAGACGAGGGGAACGGTGTGCCGACCAGGAGCGGACCACCGCGAAGGGTGACCGTGGTGGGTCATCCACGACCGAGGTTTACCAGGAGCTCAGGCCCCCCCAGTCTGCCTGGAAGTCGCGCGCGCCGCTGGAGAAGAACAGTCGGGCGCTGCTTCCGTCGGGCTTTGCCATCCACAAGGGCCAATCGGAATGGCTGTCAATCACTCGAGAGAAGAGGATCTGTTCTCCCGTTGGTGACCAGGAGGCAAAGAAGCTCGACGAGTCCAGCGAACTCACCCGCTCTTGCTTTCCAGTCGCGCGGTCCCACACGTACAGCGCAGAGATCCCATCGCGCTCGGAGAAGAACAGCAGCTTCGTCCCGTCCGGCGACCAAGTGGGCCAGCCGTCACGCCCTTCTGCTTCTGTGAGTCGCCGCTCTTCTCGGGAATCGAGATTGAGAAGGTAAACCTCTTCGTTGCCGTCTCGGTCCGACTGGAACGCCAAGGTGCGTCCGTCCGGCGACCAGTCCGGACGCCATTCCGCATCGCCGTGCTTGGTGATCTGCTGGAATTCACGATCGGACAGGTCGAGGACCCACAAGTCCGCCGACCCTCCTCGTGTCGAGCTAAACGCCAGACGGTCACCTTGGGGCGACCAAGTCGGACCAAGGTCCACGCCAGGATGCTCGGTCAACGCCTCGACACAGGTGCCGTTCGCTCGCATGAGGAACAGGTCTGCGTTGCCTGAACGGTCAGACTCGAAAGCAATCCAGCGACCATCGGGGGAGATCTTCGGTCGCCGGTTGTTGGCGCGAGTCGTGGTCAAGCGGATCACTTCGCCGCCGCCAGCGGGAATGCTGGCAATCTCCGCCTTCGAGTTGAACGACTTGGTGGCGAACACGATGCGCTCTTCCCCGGGAAGCGCCTCGATCCAATCAGACCGAGACTCCACAGAAGGCGATTGGGCAATGGGAGCGCGGACATTCTCCTCCCGCTCGAAAGCCCCTTTCAAATCCAGGCGATAGACATCGAGAGCCGATCCGTTCATCAACGTGTAAGACAGAGATTGCCCATCCGGAGCCCAGGTGGGCGAGAAACTCGACGCGTGTCGATCCACTTGCGAGTCGAACGTCAACCGACGCGGGTCCTCTCCTCGCGGCCCCATCACGAACAGTTCACAAGAAGGGCCATCCGGGTGCGCGCTGAAGGCAATCTGGCTTCCGTCCGGGGACCACCGCGGAGTGGACTCTTCTCCTGACATCTCGGTCAAGATCACCGGCTCTCCCCCATCGGCGGAGACCATGGCAATCGCTTCGAGTTGTTCCGACGCGGTGGAGTACACGATCCACTCTCCGTCCGGAGACCAGTCGGGTCCCCAATCGGAAGCCTCCCCATGGGTCAAACGCGTGACACTGTCATCCACGAGATCCTGAACGTACAGCACGTCGTTGCCATCTCGCGAAGAGCGATAGACCACCCGTTCCCCGTCCGGCGCCCATGCCCCTTCGGCCGTGGCCCCATCGTTGGTCAACAATCGCGGCTCCCCTCCGAAGACGGACATCACGGCGAGGTTGGAAGCACCGTCCTTCTCCCAGCAGAACAGGATCTGGCTTCCGTCCGGAGACCACCGAGGCCAGGTTTCGTCTCCGGGCAGGTTGGCGACCCTCCGGGCATCGCGCCCCTCCGCGTCGGAAAGGAACAGATCGAAGTCACCGTCCTCATTGGAGCAGAAGACAAGGATTCCGGAGGGCGCTGTCTGCAAGGTCGCAGCGAGCGCGAGAACGAGAGCGGTGGAAGAGATCAAAGCGGTTCTCCAAAGGTCATGAACGACAGAGTTTTCGCCAAGTGGTCAACCGCGGATTCAGCGAACGGCTCATTCTCGGCACCGCTTCACTAACCCAGGGAAACGATCCACGACAGGCCGTTTCGGAACTTCGAAAGACCGTGATAGCCGCCTCCCCCCTTCTCCTTTCATTCTGTGGCTTGCCCCGACTTTGAAAGGACGATCATGACCCCAGGACTTTTGCTTCTCTTCAGCACAATGCAGATCCAGCCCCTCGAGAAACACCAACAGGGCTTCGCAGAACGCGACGTCGAAATCCTCCAGATGTACCATGGCCTGCCCGGGGAACAACTCGGCGGCACCGTGCGAATTCTGGGTGACTTGGACGGAGATGGTCTTGACGAATGGGCGATCAACGGCCCGTTCCACAATCCTGGCAACCGACGCAAAGCCGGCCGAGTCGTGGTCATCAGTGGAGCCACGGGCAAGATCGTTCGCCAGCACGTCGGCCCGACACGACGGACCGAACTCACCGGCCCGTGGGTCGGCCCGGATCTCGATGACGACGGAATTCCCGAATACGGCGTCAGCGCTGGAACCGCCAGCACGGCGGGAGAAGCCTGGATCTACTCCGGCGACCTCTCTTTGGAAGGTGAAGATGCGCTGCTGCACTACGCCGAAGAGTCGAGTTGGATGGATCTGTGGGCTCTTGGAGAAAATGCCGGAGACATCAACGGCGATGGCGTGGAAGACTTTTTTTGGCAGGCAGAGTTTGCGGAGACTTCGCGAGGGACCACGGGCTTCCTCGAGATCATTTCCGGGGCCGATCGCGAAACAGTCCTTCGCCGACACGAAGGCGGTCGCCCCGGAGATCGAATCGGCAATGCCGCCGGAACTCTCGGCGACATCGACAACGATGGGATGGCCGACTACTGGATCGGAGTTCCCCAATCCAACCCGCCGCAGACCAGAGGCTTCGTCCAGATCTACTCGGGCGGACGGGGGATCCCTCTGGCAAAGCTACAACCCAATCAATCCTGGGGCGCTGTCTTCAGTCTGTTCTATGCCTACACCATGGGGGACATCACCGGAGATCGAATTCCGGAACTGTACGTCGCGGACACGGGTGATTACCGCTACGGGCTGGATACGGGGCGGATCTACGTCTTCGACCCGGTCACAGGATCGCAGGTTTGGCGGCGCCTTGGTCCGGGAGGCCATGAAGGCTTTGGCATCGGCCATCCCTTCGGCTTCGATGTGACCGGCGATGATCGGGATGAGCTGATCGTGGGCTCCTACCTGCATTCCTCCCAAGCCGCGGACGCCGGAAGAGTGCAACTTCTCGACGGAGCGACCGGCCGGATCCTTCGAACGATCACTAGCACGACGGCGGGCGAGACCTTCGGCTCCGACTGCGTCGGGATTCCCGACAGAAACGGCGACGGGATTCCCGAGCTGGCGGTTTCCGCGTGGCTGAGCAATCGCAACGGTGCTAAATCGGGGACCGTCTACGTCATCGCTGGAAGAGACCACCGCGGAAGCTGATCGAGGCCCTCGCCACGAACTCTCCTCAAGACACGACCATCCAAACTCGTTTCTCTAGCGCGACCCTCGCGCTCGGAGACACCCGGATTTCCGCTCACAGTCCGGTATGGGGCGAGTCGTGCGTCACGTCGCCCCACCGAGTCATTTCCTTTCCCCGAATGCCGTTCGGTGTCACGCCGTCACGAGTCGCCGGACCGACGGTGCTCCATCCGGGACAGTTCTTTGTTGCTCGTCCCGACACGGAGTACCGTCGCCGGCGGCTCACCGACCAAGGAGAGCACTCGAACTGGTTGTGGGTGGACCCAGCAATCTTGGAACCGCTGTTCGGAGAGCAGCTTTCCCCGGATCGATGGTTCGCGGAAGTTCCGCGAGACCTGGTACTCCACGTGCTTCGACTGTTCGAGGATTCGTTCTGGGACCCACGCGATCCGGCAGCCCGTGAGGCTTCTGCGCTGAGTTTGGTTGGTCGCCTTGCAGCGGTCATGGCATCGCGTCGTGGCCAGTCGCCAGTCCCTCGATCTTCCCATCGCCGAGCGATTTTCGACGCGCTCTCTTACCTCGCCACAAATCTGGATCACCGAGTCGAACTTCGCGAACTCGCCGACATCGCCCAGCTTTCGCCGGCCCACTTCTGCGTCGTCTTCAAGCACACCACCGGCCACACCGTCACTCGCTACGCTCGGCGGCTGCGACTCCATTGGTCCATGCAGCGGCTGACCCAGTCGCCGTCGAACCTGACGTCGCTCGCGTTGGAACTCGGCTTCAGCAGCCACTCCCACTTCGGGGACCGGTTCCGACGCGAGTTCGGCCTGACCCCGGCTCAGGCGCGACAAGCACTGGTCCCCCCACGATCAGCATCTGCGCTGCCCAAGCCCCGAAAACACCCTCGCTGACCGAGGCGCTGATTCCGTCGATTCGCCATCGACGATGGACTGCCCTTGGGCCTGGCACTCCTCTCCTCCTCCCGCTCAGCTCCCCTCGAAGTCCGGGTGGTTGGCATTGGCTCGGCCGCTTCCGCAAAAGTCTCGTCGGGAGACGGACTGGCCGACCGATCGCTTCGCAAGGGGCGGTCGGTCGGCTGGTTTGCTTTCCCTCGCCCGGGAACCCTTTGCGGTCGCGGGAAGTCCCATCGGCTTCGGCCAAGCCGTCCTCGAGACCTACTCCGGAATCAACAATGCCGTCCAGTCGATCGTCCCGCCCACTTCGTCCTCCAGCCGAAACGCGAGGATCTGCGTCAGGAACATGGCGAGTACTTCTCGAGGCTTGGCACAGACCGACGGAAGCTCGTGCCACGCGGACTCGTAGGGCGCATGGTCTCGCAACTCTGCGACGGAGTCTCCATGACTTCCGGCCACGCACAGCAGGGACTGAAGGATGTCGGGTAGCCACTCCTCGTCGAGGCTCTGGCGCAAGTTGTCCACCTGCTCGCCCAACAACGATCCAGATTCAGGAACTTCGCAGGAGACCACAGGCACCAACCTCTCGAGCCATGTCTCGACCACCTCAATGAGGCTGCCGCCATTCGGGGCGATGTGACCAGACTTCATGGGGGATCCTTCCGAGGCTGGTTTCGGTCCCACCCAGACTACCTCCCAAGACACCCGTCGCGGAGCGTCGAGCCTGCCGAAGGTCTCCCTTGCACGGTCAGGAACGATGCGATCGCCGCCAGTCGTGGAACCGCTCTCCCGGACCTGGTCCTACGGACGAGCGAGGAACTCCGCGATCGCCGACACCACCGCTGCCGGCTTCTCGACTTGCGGATAGTGTCCGCACTCGGGAATCAGAACCAGAGACGAGTCCTCGATGTCGTTCGCGAAGCGATGGGCATGAAGGGCGACCGGAAAGTTGCCATCCTCGCTTCCCCACAGCAACAACGTCGGCTGGCGGATGCTGCCGATCGTCGCTTCAGCAAGCCCCTCCTCTTCCTTGGCCAAATCGATCATGGCTTCCCAGTTGTCGTCGTTCTTCACCAGGAAGTAGTTCTCTCGCGCCTCGTCTGCCGGAACTCCATGCACGAAGGAGATCTCGAGTGCTTCCTCGACGTCCTCCAACGAGGTCGCGAGCCCCCCCCAACGCGCCAACGGGTGCTCCTTGAGAATGATCTCCTCGATCGGCACTTCCCAACGAGGGCGTCGGTAGCCCGAGGCATCCATCAGCACGAGCCTCGCAACTCGCGTGGGGTGCTTGTGGGCCAGGCGCCACGCCACTTCGCCGCCGTAGGAGTGGCCGACCACGATCACCTCTTCGATGTCCAACGCGTCGAGGAACGCCATCGCAAAGGCGACGAGCTTGTCGAACGTATACGGACCCGCCGCCGGGGCGGTGCTTCCATGACCAGGAAAGTCGGGGGCCAGGATCTCGAACTGATCGGCAAGCCCGGAAAAGGTCCTCCCCGTTGCGTCCTCGCCACCGAACACCACGTGGACCCAGGTAAACAGAGTTGAGGGCGTGCCGTGAATGAGCAGAACTGGTGGTTGATCGTCGGCTCCTCCCTTCGGCTTCTGGTGAAGGTAGGGCACGTCGAACGTCACCGGCCCCTCCCCCAGATCGAGGGACAGCGACACGGTCTCCACGCCGGCGTCACGAATCGGCCGGTTCTTCTCGAGGAGGAGCAACTCTTCCCGAACTTCTTGCTTGGTCATTCCGCAGCCAAACAACAATCCGATCAGGAGAACTTGGCCCAAGTCACGGCACAGTCGGGCGCAACGTGAACCCAGGGAATTCTTCAGGGATGGAGACATCGGTTCCTACTCAACGGAAGACATGTCTAGCGAATTTGAGTGTCATGCCGCACTCTTCGTGTCACGCGGGCCTCCGCGTCCTTGCGAAAGAACTCACGCGCTGGGCTGCCGAAACATTTCCAAGCTCGCCAGCCAATGCAGGAATGGAACAAGGACCGCCCAAACGCATCCCAGACCGACCAGGCGTGGCAGCTTGGGTTCGGTCATGCGCACCGCGCCAAGGCGCACCCCCGCCAAGTAGCTGAGCGCTCCTCCCACTCCTCCAAACAGGACACCGAGGACCACCTCCCCTTGCAGCCAGCCAAGGCAACGATGGAACGTCGATCCGAACAACAGCCACAAGCTGGCGATCCAAAGGGGACTCAACCAGGAGGCGAGGCGTCCCGCCGGTCCGTAGTCGAGAAGTCCGAGACGCTCCTCGACGGAATCCGCCAGCCAGCCAATCGCGAGAACGGTCAGAAGAAACCGAGCTTCGATCGCCGGAGCCTCGATGCCCCAGAAATGCACCGCGAGGAGCGGCACCGTTGCCAGAGGCCCGACCCAGGGCTTCGACCGGGCCGCGCCCAACACGCAAGCGAACCAACCGACCTGGAACACCACGAAGTTGATCAGGTTCTGTTCCACAGCTTCAGGCCGAGAGGCTCTCGCGGGAAGGTTCCGAGAGGGACGGAACCAATGCGGGCTGGCGATTGCGTGGTTTGGTCATGAGCACCTGCACGTCACCGATCACTCGCTCCTCGAACCCGCCTTCGCAGTAACACAGATAGAAATCCCACATCCGCTGAAACTCATCCGAGAATCCCAGTTCGCGCACCTTGTCCTGATTGCGCAAGAAGCGTTGCCGCCAGTGGCGCAGGGTCTCGGCATAGTGAGGAGTGATGTCTTCGACGTGGAAGATTCGCAGATCCGTGTTCCTCGCCACGCAGTCCGCGATCACCTGATTGCTCGGGATGCAGCTCCCCGGAAAGATGAAGTGCTGAATGAAATCGACCGACTTGCGGGCCTGCTCGTAGTTCTGATCGGCGATCGTGATCGCCTGCAGCAGCATGGCGCCTTCGGGGGTCAGGAGTTCACTACACTTCTGAAAGAAGGTCCCGAAGTACTGATGCCCGACCGCCTCGATCATCTCCACGGAGACCAGCTTGTCGTAGGTGCCGGTCAGATCGCGGTAGTCCTTTAACAAGATGGTGATGCGGTCTTCGAGCCCCTCTTGCCGGACTCGCTGGGAGGCCAGCTCGTGCTGGGCTTTGGAGATCGTCGTGGTCGTGACCTTGCAACCGTAGTGGCGCGCCGCATGGATCGCCATCGTGCCCCATCCGGTCCCGATCTCCAGAAGGTGATCGGACGGTGTCAGCCGCAGCTTGCGACAAATGCGGTCCACCTTGTTCCAAGAGGCTTGCTCGAGAGTGTCGTGGCGAGTCTCGAAGATTGCGCAGGAGTACATCATGCTCTCATCGAGAAACAGCCGGAAGAAGTCGTTGCTCAGGTCGTAGTGAGCGGCGATGTTTTTGCGGCTTCCTTCCCGAGTGTTCCGCCGCAATTTGTGCGACCATTTCCAAATCGCGCGGACGATCCGAGCAAGTCCCCCTTCCATCCCTTCGAGGGTCTCTCGGTTGACCGACAAGATGCGAATGACGGCAGTCAGATCGGGCGTGCTCCAACGACCGTTCATGTACGATTCGGCGGCTCCAATGGAGCCCCCCATTGCGCAGTCCTCATAGAAACGCGCATCGTGGACTTCGATTCGGCCGCGGATCGGAAACGCCGGAGAAAGCACCCCGAAACAGCGCTCCCCCTCCTGATCCACGACACAGAGCTCCCCTTCCTTCAAGCCCTCGAGGCTGTGGAGAAAGGCACGCTTCAAGAGCTTCCGCCGTCCTCGAATCGGTGCTGGAGGAGTTGTCTCCGACGAGGCTCCGCTCTTCGCGGACCGCGGTTCAGCCGAAGGAGAGGAGAGAGGAGTCGACATGCTCAGTCCTTCTGGGCAGACGCCCGGACCTGCGGAGCGGTGGAAAGATCCGCAGAGGAATGGGGGTGCGAGAAAAATGGACAGCGTTTGCGCCACAAGCGGAACGCCTGCCAGTAGATGGCGAGAAACACCTTCGCCGTCATGAACGGATGCTGCGCCAGTGCTCTTGCGAGATGGGGACCAGTGAAAGGCCTCTTTCTCAAGGTCAGGGTTGCGTCCAGATGAGGCTTTTCCGCTTGGAGATTCTCCATGTGGATCGTCAGACCCTCGGGATGCAAGGAAACGCGCCAGTCGTACCGGTAGTCCATGGACAGGAACGGCGACACGTGAAAGTCCTTGTTGAAGCGAAAGCGGTAGTCACCGTCTCCGACTTGGTTCGAGGGGGCATCGAGGACGTAGGAGTGACGCTCGTTCCATGGAGTGTTGGTGATCTCTGCCACAACCGCCTCGAGGGAGATCCCATCACGGGAAAAGCAGAAGTAGAACGTCACGGGATTGAACACGAAGCCAAAGAACCGCAAATGGGTCAGCATCCGAATCGGGCCCTCTGGCTCGCGGCCCAACTCCTCCCTCACCCGCTGTCTCACCGCATGATCCAAGGGCATGCCAGGGTCGCCCAGATAGTCCGCTCGTCGAAACCAAGCCGGCGCAGGCCGGCGCGCCGACCACAGCCAGCGGCCGTCAAAGAGTTCCGGTAGCTCGTTCAAGTCCAGATAGGTCATGAACAAGCGATAGCGGAACTCGTGATTCAGCGGTTCGAACCGCCGATGTCGAACGGTTCCCGCGTAGAGCGCACTTGCCGGTTCTTCCGAGGAACCGAAAGTCCGAGAAGAGGCCGGGGCGGAGCGGGACATCATTGCTGAAGCACCCCTTGAAAGGCATCCACGACGGCGAGAGCACTCTTCACGCCGTCTTCGTGAAACCCGTACCCCCAATAGGCACCGCAGTAGTGAGTGTGACGCACACCGCTGATTTCGTGGTGACGTCGGCGTGCCTCGAATCCGTCCGCCGTGTAGGCCGGGTGATGGTACGTCATCGTCTCCAGAATCTGAGCCGGGTCGATGTCCTCGGTCCGATTCAGAGTGACGCAGAACGGCAGCCGAGACTCGATCCCTTGGAGGATGTTCATGTCGTAGGTGATCGTCACTCTCGAGGCTCCCTGGCGAGGCCGGTAGAAGTTCCAGCTCGCCCACGCCCCGCGACGTCTCGGAAGCAACCGCTGGTCCGTGTGCAGCACCGCCTCGTTCTCTTGATAAGGCAGGAATCCGAGGATCTCTCGCTCCGATTCGCTGGGATCCTCGAGCAACCGCAGCGCTTGATCACTGTGGGTCGCCAGGACCACCTCGTCGAAGCGCTCTTCCCCTCGGGGACTTCGAATGACCACGCCCAAGGAGTCCCGCCGCACCCCGAGCACCGGACAACTTCGGCGGATCCGATCGGCGAACGGCTCGATCAGTCGTTTCACATAGCTTCGGGAGCCACCGCGGATCACTCGCCACTCCGGACGATCGTTCACGGTCAGCATTCCGTGGTTGTGGAAGAAACGAACGAACGGCTCCGCAGGAAACTCTTGCAAGAAGTCCGCGCTGCTCGACCAGATCGAAGCACCCATGGGAAGCAGATATTGATCGATGAACGGCCGCGAGTAGCGTTTCTCTGCCAGGTATTCGCCGATGGTCAACGTGCGGCCACTGTCGAGCAGTTCCATCGCCTCACGGTTGAATCGGAGCACGTCTCGCAACATCCGATAGAAGGACGGGCGCAGAAGGTTGCGACGCTGCACGAAAAGCGAGTTCAGGGACGTGCCGTTGTACTCCAGGCCTGTCGCTTCGCATTGGACGCTGAAACTCATGAAACTCGGGTCCGACTCCACCCCGAGTTCCTCCAAGAGCTTCACGAAGTTCGGATAGTTCCGTCGATTGAAAACGATGAACCCGGAGTCCACCGCATAGGAGCGCCCATCCAGCTGAACATCGTGGGTGTGGGTATGACCCCCGATCCGATCATCGGCCTCGAAAATCGTGAGCTCATGGTTCGCCGCCAAACGGCGGGCCACGACGAGTCCCGAGATCCCCGTGCCGACGACCGCAACCTTCATCGAGACGCTCCCTGATCCGGCACCGTCTCCGCAGGACTCTGGGAATGACGCTCTCGAGCTTCGCGGATGACCGGGGGAGCGGGAAGGGGCTTCAAGTCGCTGACGAGCCCCACCTTTTCCATCATCCACAACACATAGAAGGTTAGATCCAGCTCCCACCAACGAATCCCTTGTCGAACAGCCGCGGGGAACCGGTGGTGATTGTTGTGCCAGCCTTCTCCGAAGGTGAGCAGCGCGACAAGACCGTTGTTGCGACTGTCGTCTCGCGTCTCGAACTCCCGCCGACCAAGAACATGGGCCACGGAGTTCACACTGAAGGTGATGTGGTAAAGCACTACGGTCGAGACAAAGAACCCCCAGATCAACATCTGCGGTCCGGAAGTTCCCCAGGACGGCGCGACCGACGCCAGGACCTCACCCAACCCGTAGAGGGATGCGGCCAGAATCACGGGAACCACCGTGTCGAAGCGGTCCAGGAACCGAAGTTCCGGATAGGCGGCCCAATCCGGGATCGCTTTCCAGCGAATTCCGAAATTGCGTCGGGTCAGAAACCAGCCCATGTGGCTGCGCCAGAATCCAAGCTGTCCGGGAGAGTGAGAGTCCTCAGGAGTGTCGGAATGGCGGTGGTGATCCCGATGATGCGCCGCCCACCACAGAGGACCCCGCTGCACCGCGCTGGCCCCCAAGCAAGCGAAGGCAAACTGCACCGCGCGAGAGGTACGAAACGCTCGGTGAGAGAAGTAACGGTGATAGAACCCCGTGATCGCAAACATGCGGGCCGCGTACAGTGCCACGGCCACGCTGACGGCCACCGGGCTCCAGCCCACGAACAACACACCGAAGCAAGCGACGTGCATGAGAACGAACGGAACCACACGCAGCCAGTCCACCGCATCCGCATGCGACGGGGCTTCTGCCTGGCTCGCCCCGGCATCCACCCATCGAGCAAGTGTGGAGAGGATCGTCTTGCGAGGTTGACTCACTTCTCGAGTCATGAACCTTGGCTCGTGGCAGGCGAACGGCGATTGACGAATCGATAGTGTCCCACCAGCCATTCTTCCCCACGACGGAACCGAAACAGCTCCGCGACGGCAAGGAAGAACGTGCGCCAGCGGACGATCCAGCGTTTCTTGTCTTTGCCGTAAGTCTGTTGGAAGATTCGGTCCACGGCCTCGCCGTTCTGATCCATGTTCTGCAGCCAGGCTTCTGCGGTACGCGAGTAGTGCTCGCCGTTCATTCTCCAGGTTTCTTCGATGTCCAGGTGTTTCTGGAAATGAAGCAGAAGCTGGTGAGACGGCATGATGCCACCGGTGAAGAAGTACTTTGCCATCCAGTCGCTGGAGTCCTGAATCTCGAACGGGTAGGCCTTGTCCTTGTGACAGAAGATATGCACGAACAGCTTTCCCTCCGGCAACAGCCAGCGAGAAATGCGCTCCATCAAGAGCTCGTAGTTGCGCATGTGCTCGAACATTTCGACCGAAACGACTCGATCGAACCCATCACCCGCCCCGGCCTCGACCGCGTCGAAATCGTTCATGTCCGCGGTCAGGACCCGAACATTGCTCAGTCCCTGGAGCTCGCACATGGATTCGATGTACTCACGCTGGGGCTTCGAGTTCGACACCGCGACGATTTCGCTCTGGGGGTAGTGACTCGCCATCCACAGCGTGATCGCTCCCCAGCCACAGCCGAGTTCCAGGATGCGCATGCCGTCGGCCAGCTCGGCGCGCTGGCAGGTCAGCGCCAGCATCGCCTCCTCCGACTGGGTCAACGTCTCGACTCCCTCGGGCCAGTAGTTGGCGCTGTACTTCCGGTGCTTCCCCAGGGCCAGCCGAAAGAAGTCGGGCGGCAGCTCGTAGTGCTGTTCGTTCGCTGTCTGAGTGTGCAATGCAATCGGACTTCGACGAAGCTCGTCAAGGAACGCCGTCTCTGCGGCTGACTGTTCTTCGCAACCTTGGGGGAGCGTGCGCAGACGATCCCGCAGAAGCTGGCGAATGCCCTGGCGAATGAGAGAGTCGGGAACGATTCCCGCTTCCATGAGGGCGATGGCGGTTTTCATGGGATTCGAGTCCTTGGGAACCAGGGAAAGAAGGCGTTGGTGGTTCGCTGATACCGTCGGTAGTCCTCGCCGCGACTGAGCAGCGCTTGCGCTTCCGTGGGCGGAATCCCCGTGACCTTCAAGATCAGGAACAACATCAGCACCGGAGAAATCAAGGTGAGCCACACAGTGGAAGTCGGCAACGCCAGAAAAACATACGACCACCACTGCACCCATTCGAAGAAGTAGTTGGGATGTCGGGAAAGCCTCCAGAGTCCCGCCCGGCAGGTCTTGCCGCGGTTCGAGGGGTCTTTCCGGAATCGCGCTAGCTGCGAATCGGCGAGAGTTTCCCCGCCGATGGAAATTCCCCACACCGCAAGAGCCATCCAGTCCCAGCCAACCAACGGGCCCTCCCGTTGAGCGACCGCCGCGAATGGCAAGGCGAGGACGACCGCTAGCAGCGCCTGCGCCTGAAAGAACAGAAAAAAGTAACGCTGGGCACGATCTCCCCATTCTTGCCGGAGCGTTTGGTAGCGACCGTCTTCCTGACCCGACTCGAGGCGACGCCATAGATAAAAGCAAAGCCGAAAGCCCCAGCTACCCCCGATGGCCCCAAGCAACAAGCGGCGCGTGGGATCTCCGTCTCCGAGCACGGCGCAGAGCACCGCGAGGCCTCCGAGACCACCGGCCCACGCAACATCCACCGTGCCCGCGTCTCGCGTGCGGCGCTGACGCAGCCAGAGCGCCGCCATCACCGCCGCCAGGATACCCCATCCGATGCCAAGAGGTTTGAGAGCGATTTCCATGCAGTGCGTTTCGTAGCAGCCGGCAGAACGGATGTGGAAATCAGCGAAATTGTCCGCGGGATGACTCCTCGCAGGCTGTCAAAGAATGCCTCGGATGGCCGATCCAGAGATTCTCGTTTCCGCCGAGGAGAGGGACCGCCGGCGAGTCGGTGGGTTCGTCGAGGATTCGAGGAAGAACACGGAGGCGAGAAGGTCCGGTCCTGCGCAGAATGAACTGATCCACGGCCTGCTAAGAGCGCCCGTCCTGCAGCCAACCTCTCAAGGTGCGGTAGTCCGTCTTTCCGGTTCCGAGAAGGGGAATCTCCGGCACTTGGCGAACTTCGTCGAAGCGGAGGATTCCGCGAAACCCGGCGTCTTTCAGCAAACGATTGGCCTGTTCCAAAGTCAAGGGATCCGTGCAGAACGCGACGATGCAGCGCGGATCTTCCATCCCTTCGACGGCGACCCGAGGTCCCTCTTCCACCGCCGGAAACGCCTCGGTCAGAGGCCCTTCGAGCGCCGGCAAGGAGATCATCTCTCCTCCCACTTTGAGGAATCGCTTCATCCTTCCACGAAAGGAAAGGAAACCTTCGCTGTCGATGGTGACCAAGTCCCCGGTGTTGTACCAGTCTTTCCGATCACGGTGCATGAACGGATTCGGCACGTCTTCACCGAGGTATCCCGGGAACACATTGGGACCGGAGACCAAAAGCAAGCCCTGTTCGCCGGTTCCACAGGGCTCTTCCGTCTCGGGATGGACCACGCACACCTCGACTTTCGGAAGTGCCAAGCCAATGGTATCCGCTTGGTTCCGGTCGCGTCGATTGCATGACACCAACGGCGAGCACTCGGTCACTCCATAGCCCTCCAAGAGTTTCGCTTGGGGCGCGACTTCCCGCTGTCGGACGCGCAACGCACGAGGGCAAGACTCTCCCCCAACCACCAAGAGTCGCAAGGTCGCAAGCTCCTCTGCCGTCGCCGAGTCGAGAATCCCAGCCGCGAAGGTCGGCGTGCCAGGAAGCGTGGTCACTCCATAGGCCTCGATTTTCTGGATCAATCGCGACACGTCGGTGGGATCCGGATGGTGCACGAGGCGAAATCCCGACAAGATCGGGAGCAAACTGGTCAGCGTGAGCCCGAAACTGTGGAACGCCGGCAAGAAGCCGAGGGCCACCTCATCTCGCGAAAATGGAACCGCTCCCAGCAACGAGCGAAGATTGCTGAGAATGTTGTGGTGAGTCAGAGGCACCGCCTTCGGAGCTCGTTCCGAGCCTGAGGTGAACAACACCACTGCTGGCTCTTGCTCTTTTCCAGACTCTGTCTTTGGCGTGAGGAACCATGGAGCCAGCCGACAAGCCGCAAGAGTGGACAGTTTCTCGACAAAACCAATGTCCTCGCGCAGGTTCTCGAGAAACACCAAGGGAATGCCCTCGAGATCGACCCCCACCCCTTCTGCAAATCGCTGAGAAGTCAACGCAGCCTTCAGATCCAGGGTCCGCACCGCGTGCCGCAACCCTGCCGAGCCAGTGGTCCAGTTCAGCATCACCGGAACTTTGTCAGCGAGGGTGACCGCAAGGAACACAAGATCCGTGGCGGCAGCCGCCGGCAACAAGATTCCCACGTAGCGCCCCGGCATCTTTCGAATCCGACGAGCCAGGAGAGTCGCACCCACCCACAGACGCTCGTAGTCAAGCGCTCCGCTCAGGTCATCCGCAACGGCAGAAAGTCGTCGGTCCGCTCGTGCCCGAAGAACGAACGACTCCCCCACGGTGGAACCGAGAACCGACGACGGCCCGTCGTCCCCGGACGGTCGCTGCCAGTTCGGCGGCGGCGGTCGCACCGGGACGGCTTCCATCAAGCCCTCCGCTTGCGCCCACAGCGCACCCACGGTCTCAGGAACTCGCGTCGACCGATTGCCGAATTCCTGCTCGATTCGGACCGAGAGCTCCATGCGTTGCAAGCTATCGAGTCCGAGGTGTTCCAGATCGGATTGTGCTTCGAGTTCGCGAGGCACTCCCGAAGACAGGACCTCGCTCAGAATCTCCAGTACGCGTTTCCTCGTGGAACTCTTGACGCGATTGAGATTCCAGTCCGCCGAAGGTGCGGGAGCGGGGAATGCATAGGGTTTGCGAAACAACAGGAATGCCGGGGCATCGCTCGGAGGTTCGGCCCCCGGCTCGTTGTACCAGCGTTCCAGAAACGGATTCAGGCTGGCGGGCTCGAGATCCGGGAGCTGGGCTCGATCCAACGAAGCGAGTTTCACGGAGACCTGGCGACGAGGAGTGAACAACAACAAGTTTGCTGCAAGAATGCCCAAACAGCGCAACAGCACGGCGCCGAGTTCGGGAGCAGACCCCGTACGCGCGTAGCTGAAGCGGCTTCCCCACAACCCCCGAGTCCGAACCAACACGACCGATGCTTGCGGACATCGGCGCAAGATCTCCGCGAGACCGCTGGCGCTTCCCAACGACTCTTCCGCCCGTCGCTGCGCACGCCCGGCCGGCCACAAGATGTGGTTCTCGCCGCGATTCAACCCCGCCACGATCTCATCCACCGCGGCCCGCACCCGCTCCGTTGACGACGGATCTTGGCGTTCCATGTCCGGCAACGGAATCGCCTGCAGGAGCGCAGGCACTCGACGTAAGACCGGCAGTCGAAACTGGTCTTCTTCGAGGAGAGGGCGCGGTTGGAAGCGGGACCAGACCTGGGAAAGGACGATCGGTGGATCGATGTAGGCAGGGTGGTTGGGGAGGAACAAGACGCCGGTGCGTCCCGAAATTTGATCCCGTCCCGTGACCCGCACACGATAGCGCAAGCGAAGCACCAGTCTCGCCAGGGCCCAGAGCAACGTCAGCATTCGTTTCCGCATCGTAGGATCGTTTTCCGCCGTTGGCCCGGATTGCCCATGAATCCGTCCCGTCTCAGGCTACGAATCCTTCGCCATGGAATCAGTCAACATTCTTTGGAGTCTTTTGCTCGCCACGGCCGTGATGGAGGACCTCGAGGTCCCCCCCACGAACAGGCCCTGGAGTGACGTCTCCGATCGCTTCGACCGTCGCTGGTTGCTGCCGATGCCGCAACTCCAATCGATGGCGGATGCCCCGCGAGATCTGGAGGCGGAGCTGGAAGGGCTTCTCAGCCTCCGCTGGGAACCTCGCCAAAGCGACGCCCCCCGCTGCATCGGAGACTGGTTGATCGACGGGTCGCGCCTCGAACCCAGTCGCCTTGAGACATTGCTTCGCGAGTCCCCCCTTGACGAGTTCCAGCGCAACGCTCTTCGGGAATTGTTTCGAGACTCCGACCTCAAGGAACGCGATTGGGCCGGCGAAGAAGACTCCCCTGACGACGGGGTCCTGATCTGCGAAGCCTGGGATCTCTCCCGAGTCGCGTCTCCTCCCTGGAACCGACTGCAAGGGCGCACGGCTCTCTATCAAGGGGCGGCCCTGGTCAAAGCAGACGCAGTCACGATCAAGACCGTCGAGAATGACTACCGCACCCACTGGGATCGACCAGGCTCTCGCTACGAAGCTCTGTATCCGGTGGCGGACAGCTACGCCCGCGGCATGCTGGCGGACGGAACCGAGTACTCCCTCCAGCAGCTCTACTTCCGCGTGGACCTTCCCTTTCCGTTCAGTGACTACGAGTGTCGCCTGAACATTCTCAATCGACTGGAAGACGGACGCCTCGTGTGCGACGTGTATTCCACGAGCGAGGATTTCTATTGGCTGGCCGGCCGCGACACCTACCTGCCGGTCTTCGCCAGCGACGGATCTCTGGTCGCCACGGCGGTCGTGAAACGCTTCGGCTTCGATCTCGATGGGGTGCCGGACGGGGAAGGGGACATTCTCGCGGCCTTGCGTAGCAGCCTCGGTTTCATGAAGCGAGACGCGGAAAACGCGGCACGCGACCAAAAAACCCTGCGCCCCCTCGACGGCCAAGTCCCGCCCTTTCGCTTCCTCGGTCGCGTTCCTTGAATCGCTCGGCCCGGAATGGTCGAAGGCGCGGCCGGCGCTGGACTTCGCTCCTCGGCGGTGTCACGCTACTGGCGGTGTTTTATGTGGTTCTCTCGTGTCGGAGCACCCCTCCCATGATCACCGATGGCTCCCTCCCGCCCTGTCCCCAGTCACCGAACTGCGTGAGCAGCCAGGCAGAGCGTGATTCGCAGCGGATCGAGCCTCTGCGGTTCACCGGAGATCCTGCACGTGCCATGGACCGCCTGCGAGATGCCATTCTCGGGATGCCGCGAGCGACCATCGAACACTTCGACGCAACGTCCATCCATGCGGTCTTTCGGACCCGCCTGCTGCGTTTTCGAGATGACGTACAGTGTGTTCTCGATGGGAAGGAATCATTGATCCACATTCGTTCGGCTTCCCGCGTCGGCTACTCCGATCTTGGGGCAAACCGCAGTCGGGTCGAACGAATCCGACAAGCATTCGAAACGTCGCTTTCGGAAGGGCAGGGAGTTCCCTGACACAAGTCCCCCACCTCACTGCCACCATTTCCATGCCCGTGGCTGAGGAAGAAGGACTCTCCGCGCCCCATCCCATGGCCCCCCCGCCATTGCCTCCAGACATTCCCTCATTGTGGGATCGCCCCTAAGCCGTGTCCCAAAGAGGTGCTCTCGGTCGGATTGAAGGCAGGCCTCGAGCAGTTCCGATTGATTCGCGCAGAGAAGGAGCTCCTGGAAGAAACCTTGCGAGGAAGCATCAAGGTTCTTGGAGAGATCCTGTCCATCATCGATCCCGATGCCTTTGGCAAGTCCATGGGGTTGAGGCAGCGGGCCGGACAGATTGCCACGGCCCTCGAGGTGGAAAAACCCTGGGAGATTGAAGTGGCAGCGATGCTGGCCAAGCTGGGCAAGGTCACCATTCCTTCCGAGCTCCGGGAGATGCAAGACTCCGGACAGGAGCTTTCCGCAACGCAGTTGGAAATCCTCGATCGAATCCCGGAGATTGGAAGTGACCTCATTGGGAACATTCCGCGACTCGAAGAAGTCGCGCGCATTGTTCATTTCCAAGGCAAGCAATACGATGGATCTGGATTCCCGGAAGGCGGCCCCAGAGGCATGGAGATTCCCGAGGGATCAAGAATTCTCAAGGCCGTGTCCGACTTGGCAGAACTCGAAGGTCAGGGTCACTCGACTCAACAGGGCCTGGAAACCATGGAGGGGCGATCCGGCTGGTACGACCCGCGCGTTCTTCGAGCCATGCATGCCTGCTTCGGACCCCAGGAGAGCGGGGGTGATCTGGGGTTGATGCCTCCTCGTGAGGTCACGGTCGAACAGCTCCGGCCTGGCATGCTGTTGGCGTCCTCCGTCGAGACCCAGGATGGGAAACGACTCATTGGACACGGACACCGGATCAACGCCGCGATGCTGGAGAAGATTCGGAACTATGCAACGATGTCAGGGGTTCAAGAGCCCATCCTCGTCGAAGATCGCGTGGGCAGCGCGCTCGAGCAGGTGCACACCTGAGATTCGATTTCGTGCCAACGAGACCTCTCGTTCGGACTTGACCTGATCGGCGCTCAGTCGCAACCAAGGGAAAACCCTCACTCCATCTGAGTGGATCGCGTGAACTTCCGATCCGTCGCCGCTGACACTGTACAACCGCCGCGACACTGGTTTTGATTGCCCCCCAAGGTCGATAGACGCAGAGAGGGGATTGCTCAATGGCCGCCACACCGACGACCCAGTCCACGGTTCAGGTCCTTCTCGTCGAAGACGACGAGATTGACGCCGAAGCCATTCGGCGCGCCATGAAAAAGCGCCAACTCCCCAATCCCATCACGACGGTCCACGATGGGCAAGCGGGTCTCGACGCACTGCGCCGCGATCAACCTCCGAGGCCGAACCTGGTCCTCCTGGACATCAACATGCCCGGCATGAATGGACATGAGTTCCTCGAGGAGCTGCGCAAGGACCCGGCCATTCGCGACACCCTGGTCTTCGTCCTTACCACTTCGAATGCTCAGCGAGACAAGGTTCTGGCCTACGAAAAGAACGTGGCTGGCTACATCGTCAAATCTAGTTTCCAATCCGATTTCACGGACCTGATGGGATTGCTCGAGCCGTACTGGAATACCGTCGAGTTTCCTCCGAAGAGGCCCATGGGACCGTGACGGCGAGCCCCTCTTGAGCTCTCGCCTCATCCACGAAGACTCGGGGAGACCTCGGCAGCGGGCATTGCTTTCCTGCCTGATTGGCCTCACCTCGTTCGGCCTGATCTCCTGGGTGTCGACCGCCATTTCCGTCCGCAACCAGCAACAGTTGGAACTCCGACTGGGCGACCGAGGACGACAGCTCAGCGACAGGCTCCAGCGGGAACTGGAATCTGCCGTCACGGCCTTGCAACGGCTGTCCGAACGATGGGAGTTCGCCGCCACCCAAGAAGGCTTCGAACCGGACCACATTCGACAGGCCTGGAATCGCGACTCCCAGGCCTACATCGACGACTTCGGCTACTTCCAGGCCATCGAGTGGGCCGACGAATCAGGCATTGTTCGCTGGATCCAACCGGTCGTCGGCAACGAAGCGGCGTTGAATCTAGATCTGAGTCAAGAGCCGCGTCGAGCGGCAACCTTGCGGACCGCCCAACAATCCGACCAACCCATCGCCACTCGCAGTGTCCAACTCGTGCAGGGAGGCCACGGCCTACTGATCGTGATTCCCATCCAAACCCCGAACCAGTTGTTCGGCTACACAGTCGCGGTGTTTCGTGCCAATCCATTGTTCGACAGCATCACTCGAGAGCGACAGGACTTTCTCTTCGAAGTCTGGGACGGAGAAGATCTTGTCTACCGAAGTGACGCGGACGAGCCACGATCCGTCGCCCAGGAACCCGCGGGTCGAGTCGGGACTTCTCGCTTCCCTTTGCAGTCGCTGGGAGACCCCTGGGCCCTCGTCGTCCGACCGCAACCGAGCCTGATCACGGAACAGGCCTCTCCCCTGCCCGAGTTCGTCCTCCTCGCCGGAACCATTCTTTCGGTGACCCTCGCGGTGCTCGTCTATGTCTGGCGCACTTCCACTTCCCGAAGTGAGGCTTTGACACGCTCCGAGGGTGAGCAGCGCAAAGCCGTCCGAGTGCTGGAATCCTTGAATGCGGAGCTCACCAAGCGAAACCAGGAACTCGACGAATTCGCCTACATCGCCTCCCACGACTTGAAGACTCCGCTCCGAGGCATCGATCACCTCGCTCAGTTCGTGCAAGAGGACCTTGGCGACGGGATTCCCGACGAGACCAAGAAGCACCTTCTCCTCATGCAACAACGCATCCGGCAAATGGAGTCATTGATGAACGATCTCCTGGCGTACTCCCGGGCGCAAAGAAGTGACGGCAGTGAAACGGCCGTCGACCTGAATGCTCAGATCCGAGAGATCTGCGAGATGATCGATCCTCCCGAAGGAATCGAGATTCGTGCCGACGACACCTTGCCCATCGTTTCCACCGAGCTCCCCCCTCTCCGGCTGGTCCTGTTGAATCTCATCACCAATGCGGTCCGGCATCACGATCGCTCCCACGGTTGGATCCAGGTTTCGGCAAACATTGCCTCCGAAGGGAAACACCTCGAGATCATCGTCCGCGACGACGGGCCCGGCATCGCCCCTCGACATCACGAGCGAGTTTTCAAGATGTTCCAGACCCTACAGCCAAGACGAGAGGGTGGCGGAAGCGGAATGGGCCTCGCCTTGGTTCGCAAGACCGTGGAATCGCGGGGTGGCACCATTCACCTCGAATCGCCAGGCGACACACGAGGATGTGTCTTTCGAGTGACCTGGCCCTTGTCGGAGACCCGGGAACCGGTCTCTGCGTTGCCAGAAGCCCACCCATGGGGGTGATTCCCCCGCGAGGGACATGACCCGGGACGGTTCACCGAACCAGCCCGAGACGAATCGCGCCGCGAAAACTCGAGGGATCGACCCGCCTCCCCTTCTGCAAGATCGCCACGACGTTCTTGGCAGCCAATCGTCGCGCGGCCTGCCGGGTGCGTTCCATCAAAGGACGCCAATCCTCGGGGCGAATCGAGCGCGCCACTTCGGAAGGGCAAATTGTGGAGCCGGGGCGCCGACGACGAAGCAGCCGAAGGATCTCTTCTTCCAAGACCCGGTCGGTCGGCCCCGGCCGATGTCTTCGACAGCGCTCACTGCAGCGAGTCGCCGCTTCGTTGCGGGAAGTGAATCGACGGCCGCACGTCGCACAGACTGGCACAGGTGAGGGGTCTCCCGAGAGCGAGCAACGGGGTTCGGACTCCCCGTCCAAGTGTTCTAGCAAGCCGGCGCGGGATCGAAAGTGACCGGCGTCGGCCGCCCCCCGAAACGACCTTCCGAAACCTGCCCCTCCCCCCGGAGAGAAGGATCGGTCGCGGCTGAATCTACTCTGGGACGCCGAACGAAGCCTTCCCGTCGGTGCTTCCGATGGGGAGCGCCCTACCGGGAAGGAGACCCTGCGGATGTCCACGTGCCACTTTTTGCTCGCCTTGTTCCTGACCCCCTCCGTCAACGATTCTCCGGTCTGGGACCAGTGGCGGGGCCCCGCTCGTGATGGACGGGTCGATGGCCCCAAGTGGCCGGATTCTCTCAGCAAGTCCAATCTCACTCAGCGTTGGCGAATCGCCCTGGACAAGAGCTACTCGGGCCCGCTGGTTTCGGAAGATCGCGTGTTCACCACGGCCACGGTCAACGAAGAGGAGGAAGTCGTCGTGGCGCTCGATCGTGACAGCGGGGATCGGATCTGGGAAACCCGCTGGAAGGGCGCGATGAAGGTGCCTTTCTTTGCCGCGCGAAACGGCTCCTGGATCCGTTCCACTCCGGCGATGGACGACGACCGACTGTACGTGGCTGGAATCCGAGATCTGCTGGTCTGCCTCGATCAAGAAACGGGCGAGGAACTCTGGCGGGTGGACTTTCCCCAACGCTTCGGGACGTCCGTTCCCTCGTTCGGGTTTGCTTCGTCTCCGCTCCTTCTCGAAGACGGGGTCATCGTGCAAGCGGGCGCCTCTCTCGTCAAGCTCGACAAAGAAACCGGCGAAACCCTGTGGCGATCCTTGGAAGACAAGGGTGGCGATCACGAAAGTCCGTTTTCTTCTCCCATCCTCGCCGAGATCCACGGGAAGCCGCAGCTGGTTGTGTTGACGCGACAAACGATGAACGGCGTCGATCCGGAACACGGACACGTGCTTTGGGCCCGACCGATCAAGGCCACCCGGGGCATGAACATCCTGACCCCAATGGTGTTCGGCAACACGGTGTTCACGGCTGCCCATGGCGGGCGAGCGGAACTGCTGGAGATCCAAGAGCAAGACGGCGGCTACGAAGTAAGACGTCTTTGGGACAATGGCAATCAGGCTTACATGAGCACACCCGTCGCCATCGATGATCACCTGTACTTCTTTCCCCGAAGCAACCGATTCAGTTGCCTTCGACTCGACGACGGAGAGGTGATGTGGACCTCCGGGCCGACCGGCGACGAGTATTGGTCACTGGTCCATCAGGAGGAGCTGATTCTCGCTCTGACCAACAACGGAACGCTTCGGCTCATCGAAGCGGCTCCCGAGGAGTACCTGGTGGTTGGAGAGGTGCAGGTGGCCGACGCGGAAACTTGGGCTCACTTGGCGGTGTCAGGCACCGACGTATTCATCCGCGAACTCGAGGGGCTTTCCGCGTGGAGCTGGGGATCCGACGAGGCAACAACGTCCCAGGCTCACTGATTCCGAGTGGTCCCAGGCATGGACGAAAACCTGGCTCGATCCCCCGACGATTCGACCTCGAGAACGCGTTTCAAGATTTGACCAAGCTCCCACTTCGTGAAGGGCTTGGTAAGAGCGCCTTGAAAACCGACTTCTCGGTAGTTGGACATCACCGGATCTCGACAGTAGCCACTCGTGACGATCGCCACCGCATCGGGAGAGTGGCGGCGTAGTTCCACAAGCGCCTCCTTCCCTCCCATTCCTCCAGGAATCGTCAAGTCCAGCAGAACCACGTCGAAGCCGTCTCCCGCTTCTTCCGCTTCCAGGTATCGCTGGATCGCTTGCTCCCCGTCGTTCACGGCGTCCATGCGGTAACCCAGACTGGTCAAGAGCACCCGGAAGACCCGACGCACGGCGGGATCATCGTCCACGACCAGCACGAATCCCGCCCCTTGCACCGATTCCGTCCGCGACACCATCCGTGGCGGAACGTTCTCGGGAGTCGCCGGGAAACACAACCGGAAGCAGGACCCCTCGCCCTCGTGGCTCTCAAAATCGAGCCATCCACCATGCCGAGTGGCAACGGCAAATGCGGTGGCCAGGCCCAGCCCCGATCCCTCGGACTTGGTGGTGAAGTAAGGGTCCAAGATCTTGTCTTTCACCGAGGCAGGAATGCCGGGTCCGCAATCGGTGAACTCGAGTTCCACGAATTCTCCCCGCTCCCGTGACGTTTCTGGCGGATGAATTCCACGGCGGTTGCGAGCGGAAACACGCAGTTCGCCGCCTTCCGGCATGGCCTGAGTCGCGTTGATCACGAGATTGCAGACGGCCTGACGAAACTGTCCCGGATCGAGACTTGCCGCCCAGAGGCCTTCCTCGACGTCGAAATGAACACGGAGGGCCGAACCGGATCGACCGAAGGCCACCGCTTCCCGAAGCAACGACGCAACATCACTCAGCCGTCGCTGGGGCTCCCCCCCTTTCGCGAACGCAAGCAACTGAGACGTCAGGTGCTTGGTTTGCTCGAGAGCGGCCTCGGCTTCCTCGAGCAACGGCTGGACCTTGCCGTCGTCGGTCACCGACTGAGCCAGGGACACGTGACCAACCACCGCGGTCAGAGCGTTGTTGAAGTCGTGAGCAATCCCTCCCGCCAAGACACCCAGAGACTCGAGCTTGTCGGAACGGATTCGTGCCTCTTCAAGGCGCCGCGTCTCTGTTACATCCTGGATGGCCACCACCACCCGACGATGCCCTTCCATCGGAAGCGGACTGACCCAGACCTGGGAGTACCTCGTCTCCCCGTGTTCGTCGATCCATTGCTCCAGAGGAACCTGCTCCGAGCTTCCCCGTTCGTCTGCCGGGTCGAGATGGCGAGCGATCCACCCAGGGCGAAGCTTTTCCACATCGCAGCCTTCCAGCGGTCGCTCCGATCGATGGCACAAACCAGCTGCCGGCTGATTCGCGTCCACGACCCGCCCCAGATCCAGATCGATGATGAGTCGGGGCACGAGGGCGTCTTCGAAGACGCTCCGGTAGCGCTGCTCGGACTCGCGGAGCTTGCGAGAGGCCTGGCGCAGCTCCTCGTGACTACGCCGGATCGTTGCGAGGGCACGAGATCGCGCTCGGATGACGAAGAACAACGCGAGAACGAGAGAGAACAGAACCGCGCTCCCACCGGCAAGCAGAGTCCGCTGCTGGCGTTCGCGGTCGAGCTCTTGCTCCTTGTGACGCAGGGCATGCTGAGCTTCTTCGGCGAGCACCTTCTCGCGAACCTTTCCGAAGTCCAGTTCTTTCACAAGTGCTCGATGGCTCCGAAGAGCGGCCAGTGCCATGGAGTCATTGCCCAACGCTTCGTACACCTCGGACAGCGACTCATGGAGTTCCGCTTGTTCGAGCTTGGCATCTGCCGTTTGTGCTGCTTGCAGCGCTCGCTCGAGATGGATCTGCGCTTGGTCCAGACGTCCTTGCTGGCGGAACAAGGCTCCCAGGCTTCCCAAGCTTCGAGATGCGCCCCAATGATCTTCGATTCGTTCTCGCAGGCTCAAAGCCTCGAGGAAATAGGACTTTGCCTCAACGTCCTGCCCCAGCGTTTGGTGGGCGAACCCAAGGTTGCTGAGAGCCTTGGCTCGACCTCGGGGCTCTTCGAGGTCGTTGTACAAGGCCTGACATTCTTCGAGAATCTCGAGTGCCGCTCGTGGCTTCCCCATCTCCACCAGCACCAGCCCCAAGTTGTTGAGTGCGATGGCAAGCTTGCTCCGCAATCCTCGATCCCGATACACCCCGACCACCGGCTCTAGGAATGCCTTGGCTTTGTCGAGGTCATCCAGGTTCCAAAAGATCAAGGCCAGGTTGTTTTGAGACCGAGCGATCGCTTCGACGTCCCCGAGCTGCTCGGCCAATCTCAGAGCTTCTTGGTGGCAATCCAGGGAAGCGGCGTACTCGCTTCGCGACCGATGAATCGCACCAATGAGAGTTAGGGTGCTCGCCAAATCGGAGTGCCGCGAAAGCGCGGCTTGAATGGTCCGTGCCGACTCACAGGCGGCCAGCGCCTGGTCCAACTCGCACCGATACCAGTGAGCCAGTCCACGGCTGTATTCCGCTTCTGCGAAGAGCCCCTGGTCTCCGACGCCTTCGGCGATCTCCGCCGCGCGCCGAGCTTGCTCGAGTGCAGCGTCCGAATCTCCTTTGAATGCGAACGCCCAGGCGAGATTCAGTCGCACTTCGACTTCGGTCTTTGGATCCGGTTCGAGGGAGAGCATCCGCAGTGCCTCCCGACCTCGTTCCACAACATTGACGATGGGGTCCCGTCGATGCCGAGACAACAGCTCGACCAAGACAGGCAAGCGCTCTTGCCCCTCAGCACGAGCCAACCGAGACTCCAACTCAGGGAGTTCCAGGCTCGCCAAGTCTTCGGGAATGCCAGAGACCACTGCCATTCCTGCAGTGATCGCTCCCACGAACAGCAGTGACAACCGCAAACTGACGGGTGCACGCTCGAGCACGATCAATGGAGTCGCTCCTTCCCCTTGGAACTCCGCCGTCGTGTCCTTTATAGCGACTCCTGAGACGGGTCCGGGCCTTCTCCTGATCGTCGCGAGCCTTCGGGAGAGGATTCCGTTCGTGGGTCCTCCACCTCGCTCGTCTGGATCGCAAGCCGCGGTCTCCCCCTCGGCAGCAATGACCGAACATTTGATCATGGCAGGCGGAACAGCCGCTTCCATTCGAAGGGCGCGTCCTCCCAGAGACAGATCTGTTTGGCAGCCGGCCCGAATGTCGCGGAAGCGAGATGTCGACACGAAGCCGATCGATCGCGCGCGAAGAATGGCTGGTTCTCCGTCGACGACTCCGCCGTGAAGAATGTCTCGATTCGGTGGTGGCGCGACGGAGGACTATGATCCCCCGCCATGCTTACCAAATCTCGCTATTCCGTTTTCGAAGTGGCCCGGTGGACTCATCGAGAGATCCTGGGATTCCTCGGCTACGGTGCCCTCTGCACCGCGCTGCACGCTGTGTTGGGTTGGGAGTTCCTCCAGATTCCGTGGACCCCCCTCGCCGTCGTCGGCACCGCGGTCGCTTTCATCGTGGGGTTCCAGAACAACGCGGCCTACGGACGGATCTGGGAAGCGCGCAAGATTTGGGGTGGAATCGTCAATGCCTCGCGATCATTCGCCATGCGGGTCCAAGACTGCGTGGTCGACCCAGAAGCAGCGGAGACCAACGCCGCTCCCTCCACGATCCGCCAAGAGCGACGGATCCTCATCCACCGACACCTCGCCTGGTTGACCGCGCTGCGTCACACCATGCGCTCCCCTCGACCGTGGGAAGTGAACGACCGCGCTCGCACCAATCGCGTTTGGATGCGTTGCGTTCCCGAAAAACACCAGGATCTCCCCACCGAGCTGGCGCGAACACTCGGTCCCGCCGAACTCGAGAGTGTTGTCCAGCGCAACAACGTGCCGGCGGCCATTCTTTTCGAACAATCCCGTCACCTCCGAGAGCTCAAGGAGCGCGGCTGGATCTGGGAGTTCGCCTTTCTCGAATTGCAGGGAGTGCTTCAGCAACTTTTCGAATTCCAAGGGAAGTCCGAGCGCATCAAGAACTTTCCCTACCCCCGACAGTACGCCACCTTGAGCTTCTATTTCGTGTGGGTGTTCGTGCTGCTGGTGCCCTTCGCGGCGATCCCTCAATTCTGGAAAGTCAGCGAGGAACTCGAGGTCACCTGGCCGGGCTGGGGCCGCCACTTCGTGTGGGCCGTTGTCCCTTTTTCCGCAACCATGTCATGGATCTTCCACACCATGGAGCGCATTGGCCGCGTCGGGGAAAACCCTTTTGAAGGCACTCCCAATGACGTGCCGATCTCGACCATCGCCCGCGGGATCGAAATCGATCTCCGCCAAGTCCTTGGCGAAACGGAGATGCCGGAACCGATCCCGGGAACGAACAACGTGCAGATGTAGTCGATTTTTTTTGGAACACGTCAGTGTGCGTTGTCGCACGTGGTTTGGGCGAATCGCTGCCAGCGTCGTCGACACCACCAGCGCAGTCGCCGGATGAGAACGGGCTCCGGCAGCGCTCCTCGATGTCGCGTCGCCGCGAGTGCAGAAAGCGTGCCATCACCAAGATCCGTGGCACCGGTTTGCTGGTGAATCCACCGTTCCCTAGCCCTCGAAACCTCCTGCCGACCGCCAAGGAGTTCGGTCACCCGTTGATGCCCCAGACGAAGGAGATCGAGTCATGTTTCGTATGGTTCTTGTCGCCGCCACGGCCATTGGTTTCGCCTCGCCCGCCGTGAATGCTCAGCGCTCCATCGCCGAGATCGTGAGTCTCAGCGGAGGAGAGTTTGATCAGGACTGGTTCGACTACGACCTGCTCTTGAACGCAGTCATTACGGCCGACTTAGTCGATGCACTTGGTGATGAAGCGGCGTCCCTCACCGTGTTCGCGCCCAACGATTTCGCATTCCTGAAGACCGCCCGCGACCTCGGCTTCACCGGAACGGACGAAGAGGGTGCGTGGAATTTCCTGGTCGCCGCGCTGACCGGTCTGGCCCCCGACGGAAACCCGGTTCCGATCCTTCGGGACATCCTGCTCTACCACGTCGTGGAAGGAGAAGTCACGGTCGTTGACTTCCTGCTCGCCAGCTTCTTCCGTGAAGAAGTTCCCACTCTGCAGGGAGGCACGCTGACTCCGAACTTCGTCTCGATTGGAGACAAGGATCCGGATCTACGCGACCCTCTGTTGAACGTCTTCGGCCTGGACGTCCCCGCCACGAACGGGGTCATCCACTCCATCCGACGGGTGCTGATTCCCCTCGATCTGTGAGATCCTGTGAGGAGGCGAAGCGGGTGGCTGGAGGTTTCCGGCCGCCCGCGGCGCACCCGCCTTCCCACTTCGAAGGCAGACTTCGACCGTCACTCGATCATCGCAGCTTCAAATCAATCTCGTTCGAGAGATCAAGGGGTCCGTCACTGCGACGGCTGATTGCCTGCAAGGAAAGTTCCTGGACACCCAACCCCATGGGCAAGACCAGCGACTGCTGCCATTGACCGAGGTCATCGAGCACTCCGCCCAGCCCGCTTTGAAAACAAGTCACCTGTCCCCCGAGTCGGGACACGAAGACCAGTATTGGTTGACCCGCCTCGCCACCGCAAACGCCAAGGCTGAGCGCGTCGCCGGCAGAGACGCTCTGTCGCGATCGGCCTAGGTAGCTCGAACTCAGGGGTTCCATCCACGCCTTGCCAGCGTCCACTCCCACCGTGTTCGAGGACCAGATTCCCACCAGCGCGGAGTCGTCAGAGAGAGCCACGTGGTGACCGAACCCGTCCCCGCCCTGTCCCACGGGATCGGTGAGCATGCGGGTTTGGGTCCAGCCGCGGTCCGTGCGCTCGAACAAGTACGCAGCTCCTGGCCCGCCCCCGACGTTTCCCATCGCACCGATCAGAAGCCGGTCCCCGCGAAGACAGACCCGGTCACCAAACTCTCCCCCGACGACGACCGGATCCGCGAACAGCTGCTGGACAGCGACCCACTGGCCCGACTCCTCACGCTCGTACACGAACGCGGATCCGGCATCCCGTCCCCGCTCGTCATCCCAACGGCAACCCACCACCGCCACGTCTCCTTCGATGGCCACATCCATGCCGAAGCGATCGTCCAGGTCTCTTTCCGGTGCTCGAAGATTGGCGACCTGACGCCAGTCCTCGCCGCTTCGCTCGAAAATGTAGGCACGACCGCGAAACTGATTGGAGCCGAAGGCGCCGACAATGATTCGATCGTCGTGGAAATCCACCGAATGTCCGAAGCGACCGTCGGCGAGCGGCGTGTCGGGAGCGAGGCGCAGAACCTGATTCCAGCGCCCTGATTCGCGGCGAAACAAGAACGCGGCTCCGGAGTCGACGACGCTGGTGTGGGCTTCGCGCGCGCCCACCAGCAACTCTTCTCCGAAGGAATCCATCGACAAGCCAAAGAAGTCCAATGAGTTGCGGGTCAGGGGGACGATTTGGCCATTCTGTGACCAGCCCCCCTGCTCGTCACGCTCGAACACGTACACCTTGCCTCGACTGCTCGCCTTGCCAGGCGCGCCGACGAAAGCCCGACTGCCGTCCACATGAACGCCCCAGCCAAACCAAGCTTGGGCAGAAGGGTCGCTCGGCCGGAGGGTCACGGTTTGCTGCCACCCGTCCGGGGTTCGTTCGAAGACGTGCGCAACTCCCGCATCGACGGCATCTCCGTCATCCGAACGGCCTCCGATGACAGCAACGTCGCCATGGAGGGACAGGCCCATGCCAAACAAGTCTCCGGCAGAAGTGTCGGTGGCGACCAGGGCTTGAGGTTCGCATTGACCACACAACAACGGGGACCAGCTGGCAACGAGAATCAAGGGAGCAGCAAGCAGGCGGAAACGAAACATTGGCAGAGTCCGGTTGTCAGGAATTCAGATCCCCCGAGTGGTGGCGCCGGACGGGCTCGGGACTCACGACTTCCGGAAATCTCGGCGCCTGGGCTCCGCCTTCTTCGCCCGAGTCCTGGTTTCCTCCTCAGCCCATGGAGGTTCGCGGACCATGGAAAAAGGCCTCGGATGGTCGATGAGCCGTCTTCGTTTTCACCGAGGAGTCAGACGGCAAAGGAATCGATGGATTCGCCGAGGATGCGAAGACCAGAACACCGGCGAAAAGATCCGATCGGAGGCCGAGCGGATGTTTCCGCGAACGACTAGGGGGACCAAGCCGGCTCCGCGTCATAGGCGGGGCTGTCGGAGAGGTTGGTGATTTCTCCCGTCTCGATCTCGAGAACACAAACCTCGGAGTTGCCGGGCGCGTCACTTCGGAACGCGAGGAACCGACCGTCCGGCGACCAGCTCGGTTCGCCGTCTTCCACCGAGTTGTCCGTGAGTCGCCGAACATCGCTGCCTTCCGCACTCATGAGATACAACTCGAGCGCCCCCGGGGTGTCCCGGTCCGAAGCGAAGACGATCTGCGATCCGTCCGGGGACCAGTGAGCGTAGCGATCGTTCGCCTCATTGCTGGTCAGGCGGCGGAGATCTCGTCCGTTGGCACCCACAGTGTAGATTTCCGGGTTTCCGTCCCTCTCGGAAAGGAACAGCACTCTCGACCCATCCGGAGACCATCGAGGTCGGGAATCAAGGCCGGGGGCCGGTGCAAGCACTTGCTCTCCCCCACCGTCATAGCGGGACAGATAAAGATCCTGCTCCCCGTCGCGCTCGGCGGCGTACACCAGATACGAGCCACTCGGATGAATCTCGGGAAACATCCCAGCGTCCTTCGCCAAGAGCCGCTCCTTCATGAAGATCCGCTCGAGGTCGGTGCCATCGGCGTCGATCTCGAAACGATCCCAATCTCCCTCTTCGGAATCACGTTGGGAGAGAAAAGCCAGTCGAGCACCACCGGCAATCCAGCGGGGCAAGTGGTCGCCGCTGGGGTCATGGGTGATCCGCACCTTGTCGCTCCCATCGGGATCCATGGTGTAGATCTCGAAGTTGCCATCGCGGTTGCTGAGGAATGCGATCCGGCCGGCTCCCCCCGGAGCTGCAGGGCGATCGACCCGTTCGTATTCGAAAACCGTCGGTCTCGGGGTCCAGGACAGTCCCCCATCCGCCGAGGACTGCCAATCGAGATCAAATCCGTCTTGGTCCACGGGTTGATACAAGAGCCGAGACTGAACGGGATCGAAGGGTTGGCCGTTGAACGACACCTGTTCCAACGCAATCCCGTCTTGTTCCTGCCCTCCGACGAAAGTCACTCGATTTCCTGAGTTCAAGAACTGAGTCTTTGTCCACACCGAAGCCCGTGGCTCGAACGTCAAGATCGAGGTGGTAATGATGCGGTTGCTGTCGTCCATCCAGGTCGTGCTTTGGATCGCGCTGCCGTCCAAGATCGGCTCGAATCGGGTGGTCAACGACATTCCATCTTTGACGTGGGTCCAGGTGCCGTTCAGAAAATCAAACTCCGTGCCATCGCTCGGGACATTCAACACGAGTAGCGAGACGAACTTCCACATCGGGAGGGATCTCCACTGCGGGGAACTCAACAGGATCGGTCAGGGATCAAACGACGCGAAGGCTTTCGCCACGGGTTCCGCTGCGGATGCACGCGGAGTCGCTCCGCGACAGCGACGGCCTCCTCCGAGGGGACTGGCCACATTCGCACTCGTTCCTCCCCTCGTGGAGTGTTTTCGAGGCCGTGGACGACCGTCCACTCCCAGAGGTTCCTCGGAAACGCCAAACCAGCAGTGGATCCGACTCGCGCCCACGGCATTCTTGTCAGCGAGTTGTCGCCGCTGACCATGAGGATGCACGAACTGTTGAAGAACCCGCTGACGCGGGAGAATCCGCGCTCGTCCTCCGTTCCACAGAGAGCTGCCCTTTCATGAGCTCGATGTTTCTGCTGCACTTGGCCTGCACCTTGGTCATGACTGGTCTGATTTGGTTCGTCCAAGTCGTGCACTACCCTCTGTTCGCACGCATCGGGAAGCGTGAGTTCGCCGGCTACTTTGACCGTCATTTGAAACGAACCACTCTGGTCGTCGCTCCGTTCATGTTGGGAGAGGTGGCCAGCGCGTTGCTCCTGATTGTCACTCAAGACCCGGTGATCAGCCACCTCCGGGCACGCTTGAGTTTCGGCTGCCTGCTCGTGATTTGGCTTTCGACCGCAACGTTGCAAATCCCCCGTCACCGTGCTCTCCAGCTCGGACAAACCCCGGAAGCCGTGGCCTCCCTGGTCGACACCAACTGGATCCGAACCGTGGGTTGGAGTGCTCGCAGCGCGCTGCTGCTGGACCTCTTGCGCGTTGGCAGCGCGATCGAGTGATCCCCGGAGATCAGGGAAACTCCAGGATGACTTCGTGACTCAGGTCCCACTCAGCGACGAAAAATCGCCGAGTCCCAACGACCCCGTGAACGGCGATCCACCCGGAGCGAGGAACACTCGACAATGTGAACGTGCCATCGGGTCGCACCGAGACCCTTGACCAAGTCTCGTGGATACTCCCCCGACCGTTGGCCCCCAGCAACCAGTCGAAGCCCGTCGTGACGTGGATCGTCGTGTGGTTGCCCCCGGAGATTCTGCCGTTCACCGTTGCTGGTTCTTCTGGACGGAACTCGAGCAGTCGAGGCTCCCTCACGACCAACGGCTCCGTCACTTGCAGTCTCCCTGTGGTCGGCTGGAAAATGAGCAACGAAACGGATTCGCTCAACAGCCCCGACAGTCCAAAACCTCCCTCTGCGCTAGTCACGACGGTCAGATCGCGATCGCCGACCTCTTGCTCCAAGCTGGTCAAGATGCCTTCGATGGGCGTTGGATTCGCCAACCCAATGCGCAGGCCGGAAAGAGAACGGCCACTCGCGTCGACCACACGACCGGAAAGCGTCCTCCCTCCGGGTTCGAGGACCAGGGTCCCCAAATCCAGGTCCCGCTTCCCCACCGTGAGTGAAGACAGCCGGCGAGGGAGGTGATGTGGTGCAATGACGAGCAGCGGAGCCGTGGTCCTTTGCCTCGCCGGCAACTGAAACTCTCCCGACTCGTTGACGCTTTCGTGAAACGGATCCCAGTGAACCTGTGCGGTGCTCAAGGGACGACCCGCGGCATCGACCACGCGACCGCGAATCGTGGGTGAGGATGCAGACCAGGGCGTGAGTTCGATGCGCAGATCCGTCGCCGCCCAGGTGGGCACGGGACCGCTCCATGGCTGATGACGGTCACTGGTGACTCGCCAACGCGATCCTCGATGGCAGGGCACGCTCCGCAACACGAACCGTCCCGACGAGTCGCTGCGACACGGCGGGGGCTCGACAGACTGGCACTCGCCAAGGAGGGAAGGAAGCAGATCGGGTTCCCAGGTCACGGTAGCTCCCTCCACAGGGTTCCCCGCGAGGTCCACCACTTGGCCAGACAAGTCGTTGGCCGGTGCCGCAACCAGAACGCGATCCTCGGAGCCCGCAGCAACGCCGGTCGCAATCAACGTCCAGCCCGGCTCCACCACCTCAACCTCTTCGGTTTCCGACCAGGCAAGCCGCCCCGAGGAATCCGAGTGTAACTCGCGCTCGGGAATGGAAGTTCCTTGCAAGACCGCCAACCACTCTTCGGGATGGGCCTGCGCTTTGGCAAGCCGCGCGATCGCGTCAGGATCTGTCCGCCATCGAAATTGTTCTTCCAGCGTCAAACGAAGTGTGGTGATGTCGTTGCCGAGCCAGATCGGATCGCCGCCCTGCCATCGAACCGTGTGAAGGCCTCGACGTCGCAAGCGAAAGCCGGAAAGAGGAGCGCCGAAGGAATCCACCAAGCGGGCGGCCGTCATCGCCACCGCATCGGGCTCACTGTCGTTGGGAGTGGCGGGATCCATCGGCGAACCGGACATGGTTCGCGTCATCGAGTCGGCGGGCTCCCGGGATCGGCCTCCGGATCGGGAATCCCCCGCCATCGGAGAAGCCGCTTCGGTCCCTCGAGATGCCTGACTCTCGGCAACATTCCGGACGGGCTCCACGACGATCGGATCGGCGAACCGCCGAGCCATGACTGCAACCGTGACGATCACCACCACGAAGGTCCCGCCGATCACGATGGTTCGAGCGCCGTGCTCTCCGACCCACTGCTGGCTTCCCTGGCGGCTAGAGAAGCCGTCCCCGGACTGCGACGGGGAGGATTCAAGAAGAGGACTCAGTGCAAGACACCATTGTCCTTCTCCACCGTACTCAGATTCGAGTCGGTCACGAAGTTGGGCGCGGGCCCGCTGCAGCCGGGTCTTGATGGTTGCCAACGGCACTCCGTCGCGCTCGGCAATCTCCCGAGGAGCAAGTCCCTCCCAAAAGCGCAGCAGGATCACCCGTCGGTAAGACTCCGGCGAGGCCAGCACGTGGGCCGTCACTTCTCGCTGCATCGACGCCTTCGCGACCAGATCCTCGGTGGCGGGCAAGGGTTCCCGGAAGGCAACGGCTTGTTCCCGCTGAGCTGCTTCGTGGCGACGACGACGCCCGAGCTCCGCCAACCGACGGGCAACCGTGCGAAACCACCCGCGGAGATTGCGAGAGTCGGTCGGACCTCGGTGCAGAGCCGCCTGCCACACTTCTTGGGCCAGGTCCTCTGCATCCGCGGCTTCTTTGACCAGTGAACGAGCGAGGGCCTGGACCCATTCGGAGTGCTTCAACAGTTCTTCCAGGGGGATGGCGGATTCGCTCATGGCAACTCCCCCATGGACGCGAACCGGGAATCGAATTCAACGTTTCCCGAGAAATCTTTCGCGATCCGAAAATCAGTTTTCATGAATTCGATCGGGCCCCGGCTCCCATGAAGGGGGTGATCTCGAACTAGGAGAAACACCATGCTCGGTCCTTCGTTTCTGATTTGCTGCCCCTTGATCGCCGCGTTCCTGACCGAGGAACTGCCCGTCGAATGGTCCACGCCGGTCGGGGAGGGATTCTCCCGCCCCGTCGCAGCCCAAAACAGTGTCTACGTCAGCGACCGCGTCCCCGGCTCATCCCAATCCGGAGTGGTTGCCGTGGATCTAGGCACCGGGGAAGTGCTTTGGCGCACCGCGTTCGAAGACTCTCCGAAACCCAGTCAGGAGAACTACGGCGGAGGACTCGGTCCCCACGCAACTCCCGCGGTCGACGAAACCCGAGTCTATGCCTTGGGGTTCAGCGGCACTCTGGTGGCCGTGGAGCGTCGCTCGGGCTCGATCCAATGGTCGGTGGACCTTGTGAAAGATCACGGCGCCAAGCCCGTTCAGTTTGGGTTCGGAGCGAGTCCGATTCGACACCGTGACCTGTTGTGTGTCATGGCCGGCGGCACGTCGGGTGTCATGGCCCTCGAGCCAGAGACCGGGGAAACCATCTGGCAGTCCCCTCCCTTCCAAGCCAGCTACGTCACCCCAGAAGTCGTTTCCTTTCAAGGGGAAGCCCAATTGGTCTGCTTGTTCGAGAGCGAGACCGTCGGCCTCGATCTCGACGACGGCGAAGTTCTTTGGAGCGTCCCTCATGTTCGCCCGGGTCTGACCAACTACGCCATGCTTCACTCACTCGACGAGGGAGGGTTGATTGTGTCGGGCCAAGGCAATTTGGGCACTCGTTGTCTGGATGTCGCGCGAAACAAAGAACGCTGGGACGCCACGGTTCGATGGCACGCTCGTGCGGTGCGCTTCTCTCACGGAAGAATCATCGAGCGAAACGGGTTCCTGTTCGGAAGCAACGGTTCGATGCTGTGTGCCTTGGCGACCCGGGATGGTGCCTTGGCGTTCAAACTCCGCGGCTTCGGGGAATTCAACTTGGTGAACGCGGAGGATTGCACGGTGCAAGTGGACGAAGAAGGGACTTTGGCTTTGCTCGACGTGAATGCGGAGCGCGTCCTTGTCACTCGAGAACTCCCCCTCCTCCAAGCGAAGGCCTGGGCCAGTCCAACCCTCGCAAATCGGAGGCTCCTTGCCCGCGATGCAGAACAGCTGGTCGCCCTGCGTCTCCCAGAAAACCTCGCGCCAGCGACCGCGCTGCGTTCGATCGAAACGGGATACCAACCGGGGAAGCCCGTGGTGCCACCTGCGTTGCTCGCGTACTGCGAAGGTGACTATCGGGACGATGAGGGAGCCCGATGGACGCTCGAGCTGAAGGGAGATTCACTGCGCGGAAGGATCCCGAGCAGGCCGAAAGACATTCTGTTCACCCCTCGTTCCGAGAACCAGTTCACGGACTCGGCCGGGGGAACCCTGGAGGTCCATCGCTCGGAGACGGGCGTCCCCGACTCGATCGAGTGGCAACCGGCCGAAGGCCCGGTCGTTCGCGCCCGCAAAGTCGCCCGCGCGCAGAATCCGGTGGAAATCAAGATCGCCGAACGGTGGCTGGGCCGCTGGTCCGTGGACGGTTCCATGATCGTCGAGTTCCAACACGATCAAGACCAGCTGGTCGCACGCGCCAGCGTCTACGACGGAGTCATCTTCGCCGTCACCCAAGAGTCCCCCACTCGGCTCTGGCTGGAAGCTCAGAACGCCACTTATGGGATTCCAGACATTCTCTTGGTCCAGCAAGACGACCAACGCTGGGCCCATCAAGCCACGAACACCTACCAGGTCTCGCGCGCCTTGAAAGAGGATGACTAGCAGACGGTAGAAAGAGGCGTCGGATGGACAATCGACGGACTTTGGTCCCCGCCAAAGATTCCTCCACGAAACAGTGATTCACCAAGGATTCGATGGAGAAGACTGGCGCGCAAGGAACCCGGTCGAGAGCCGAATGGCTTCTTCCACGGCCTGCGATCGCCCCGAATTCCAGAGGATCGCGGCGAGAGAGAGTCAGAGTGCCTTCGGTTGACGCGGGATTCTCCGACTTTTCTGGCGAGTCCCCCCGCCCAATCACGCTTTCTCTGGCGTAGATTGACCAGCACCCTGGACAAGCAATCCCGAGTTTCTTCTGGAAACTCGACGGGAAACAGAAAGACGCGAAAGCCAGTCCGCGACGAGCCCCAGCCATGAGCGATGATCGAAACCGATGGATTTGCTCCCACTGGGTCGAATCGCACGAAGAGCGCCACGGCAAGCGCCGGGTCTTTCGCCATCACACTCACCCGTTTCCGCCCTCTCGGGGACGGTTTGGCTTCGAGCTACGGGAAGACGGGTCGGCGCAAAAGCTCATGCCCGGATCCGCCGACCGACCCGACGCCTCTCGAGCCTCGTGGACATTGGAAGGCTCCACTCTGCGAGTCTCCGATGCCAGCGGCGAGGACGTCTACGAAGTGATTGAAATCGACAAGGACAAACTTGTGGTCGAGGCCCAAGAGCGAACTTGATTCGTTGCCAAGACTGCTCTGTTTCGACCAGACAGTCACGGACAAGCCAATTCACAAACAATGAGTTTGTGAATTGCCAAAGGACACGACTCGGGATTCGTTCTCGCGCCTGCGCCGCTCCTCTTCCGCAACACTGAGTGGCCCCCACAGCATCCCTGAAACGCAGTCGTCATTGCGGTGACACTGCGATTCTCCCCTCCATGGCATCGCTCGGATCCGCGACGTGGTCAGCCTTTGCGCAGACACAGCGCGGAACGACAGTGATCTTGTAGGAAAAAGGACCAAGCCACATCACACGAGGAGCTTCAAACATGGCCGCAAGAAAGAAACCGGGGAAAGCCACCCGCAGACCGAAGTCCGCAAATCTAACTTCCCGTTCGGGAACCGGCGGCGGACGCGCTCGACGAGCCCAAGGAAGGACAGACTCCTCGGAACCGCGGCGCTGCTGTGGAACCGACATGGTGCACGAACGGCTGTTGCGAGAGGCGCCGGGCTACGCAGATGGCCGAGCGGCGGTGGAAAACCACTGCTGGCGCATGACCCGCGCGGGCATGACGGGCCGCAGCGGCTGTACAGAGATTCCCGTGGTGGTACACGTCGTTCACCGCACCGCCGCGGAAAACATCTCCGAGCAACAGATCGAAAGTCAAATCGACGTTCTGAATGCCGACTTCCGCAAGAAGAACGCCGACATCTCCAAGGTGCCCGCGGCGTTTTCGACCCTGGCTGATGACAGCCGCATCGTCTTCAAGCTTGCGTCGGAGGATCCCGACGGAAATCCAACCAGCGGGATCACTCGGCGCAGCACCAGTGTCAGTGGTTTCTCTCACGACGACTCAGTGAAGTTTCACTCCAGCGGAGGAACGGACGCGTGGCCCCGCGATCGCTACCTCAACATCTGGGTTTGCCAACTCAGCGGTGGATTGCTCGGCTACGCACAATTCCCTGGTGGGCCCGCGGACACGGATGGTGTCGTGATCCTGCATTCGGCGTTCGGGACCACGGGAACGGCGGCTGCTCCCTTCGACAAGGGGCGAACCACGACTCACGAAATCGGCCACTGGCTGAACCTTCGTCATATCTGGGGAGATGACGGAACCGGCTGCAGCGGCAGCGACTTCGTGGCGGACACTCCCAATCAAGGCGGTCCCAACTACGGCACCCCGACGTTCCCTTCCGAAAGCTGTGGCAACGGGCCCCACGGCGACATGTTCATGAACTACATGGACTATGTGGATGACGAAGCCATGGTGATGTTCACCACCGGCCAGGTGTCCCGCATGCAGGCCGCTCTGGATGGTCCTCGAAGCGGATTGGGAAGCGGTGTTGCCTGCGAACAAGGGCCAAAGCTGAAGGTGGTGGACGATCCCGCCTCTTTGAAGTTTCGTGATGACCCAGCGACCTTGAAGTTCAGTGACGATCCGGCCACCTTGAAGTTCAGTGACGACCCAGCGACGCTGAAATTCCTGGACGATCCGGGGACGCTCAAGTTCATCGACGATCCCGGAACCCTGAAGTTCTTCGATGATTCCGGGTCCTTGAAGTTCTTTGACGACGGATCGGATCCGCGACTGGACCCGATCAAGTCGCCGGGATTGGACAAGCCTCCCCACTCCGATTTCGGCGGGGATCCCGGCTGGCCGTCCTTCCCCTTCCGACAAGGGGGCTACGGAGGCGGTGGTGGCGCCATGCCGTTCGTGCTTTCAACGCCTCATCATTCCAGCGCTTGGGCCGGCAGCTATCCGGGAGCTGCGCAGGCCCGAGTCGCGCAGCTCGAACAACAACTCAGCCTGCTTCATGAGCAACTGAGCCAAGCACAACAGGCTCAAGCCGCAGGCCCGCTGAGTCCCACCGACCAAGCCACGGTCGAACGAATGCAACAAGAGTTTCAACGACTCCAGGCCGAATACCAACAGCTGACCCAGGGGGAACGATGACCATTCTGATTCTGGCTCCCGACAGTGATACCCATACCCAGTCGGTGATCGGCCATCTGCGCGCAGCGGGAAGTGATGCCGTGGTGTGTGATCTCGCGGAGTTTCCACAGAGAAGCCGCCTGGACGTTCACTACGCCGGCCGGTCTCGGAGTTTTGGACTCTCAGTCCAAGGTCGCCGCCTCGACCTCTCCGAGGTAAGCGCGGCCTGGTGGCGACGGCCGCAACCACCATCGCCCAGTGACTCGATTGCCTCCCAACGCCACCGCCTGTTCGCCTCCAACGAGTGCCAGGAAGCCCTGTCAGGACTTTGGCACGCCATGGATGCGTTCTGGATCAACGATCCGGCCCGGGATCACGTCGCCCATCGAAAGGTGAATCAGTTGCGTGTTTCCCAGGACGTAGGATTGACGATCCCCGAGACGTTGATCACCAACGATCCCGAGGAAGCCGGACGATTCGCCGAGCGACGGGGACCAGGCCGAGTCGTGTTCAAAGCATTCTCCGCCTTCGAAGATGAGTGGCGAGAAACCCGCCTGCTGGGAGACGAGGAACTGGAGAAGATCGAGAACGTCGCTCACGCGCCAGTGATCTTCCAAGAGTACGTCGAAGCCGAGTACGACGTCCGACTGACCGTGGTCGGCGATCAGATGTTTGCCGCGGCCATCCACGCCAGCGAGACCTCCTATCCGATCGACTGTCGCATGGACATCGCCAACGCGAAAATCGAAGCCATCGATTTGCCCGCCCCGTTGCGTCGCCGGGTGCTCGCGTTCATGAACCGCATGGGCTTGGTCTACGGAGCGATCGATTTCCGGCGTCGAGCGAGTGACGGAGAGTTCGTGTTCCTGGAGATCAACCCCGCGGGTCAGTGGCTCTTCATCGAGGAGCGAACTCAGCAACCGATCTCTCGGGCACTCGCCAACCTCTTGCAACAGCAGGACCAGGGACTGTGCAACCGGGAAGGAGCTGCCCACTCGATGAGCACCGCGCTGGTGTGACGGCTCCATCGCTTGGGTCGGCTGTCAGGGCTCTGCCGGGAGGAAGAGCCCTGCAGCCGGGCGAGGTCGGTCGGCGGGTCCAGTCCGCCCGCATCTGCCCATAGAAAGCTCCAAATTCGCACATTCAGCGACGCATCCCCCGGGGAAGTGGGCTCATTACGAACAGGAAACCCTGGCGCGAATCCTTTCGCGGTGGAAGATTCCGGGGATTGTTGGCGATCGAGCCGTGGCGTCTTCGCTTTTCGGTTGCCAGTCCCCCTGCTCCACGAACTCTCGAACCATGAGGGTGACCAGTGAAGAGATCCGACCCCCCCCATCCGCCGTCCGCCTTTGAAGGAGAGAACGACCCGGAGCTCACCCGTTGGATCGACCTGATGTGCAACGGAGATCGCTCTGCCTCGGAACTCGTGGCGCGAGTGCTGTACGAGACCTTCCACGCTCGTGCCAAGAGCTACCTCTCGGGGGAGTCCGGCGACTTCACTTTGCAGCCCACAGACCTGGTCAACGAGGCCTATCTGCGCATGGCCAAGGTCTCCCAGCCCCAGTACCAAGACCGGCATCACTTCATTGCGACCGCCGCGACGGCCATGCGCCGAGTGCTGCTCGACCACATTCGGAATCGCAAGGCTCAGAAGCGCAAAGCGTCCGGAGTCCAGGTTCCTCTCGACCGACTCACCGCCGAGTTTGAGAACCGAGCGGTGGATCTCGATGCATTGGACACCGCCCTCGAGAAGCTGAAGAAGTTCGATCCGCTGATGTCCAAAGCCGTCGAGTTGCGCTTCTTTCTTGGCTTGTCGCTGAATGAAACCGCCGAGGCGCTCGAGGTGCCAGCACGGACGATCAGCCGCAAATGGTCGCTGACCAAGTCGTGGCTTCACAGGGAACTTTCATGAATCCGGATTCTTGGGAGAGACTGGCGGAACTCTTTGAGCGACTTCAGGAATTGCCGGAAGAGGAACACGAGTCCTTCCTCGCCACCCACTGTTCCGAGGACCCATCGCTCGCGGACGAGCTGCGCAGCATGCTCCGCCACTCCCAAGCCCAGGAGTCGGGCTTTCTGAAGAATCCCTTTCCTCAACCGCCGCCGGTCAACAAGAACCGGGAAGGAAGTGTTCTCGGCGACTTCGTCTTGGGCCGCAAGATCGGCAGTGGCGGAATGGGCGATGTTTACCAGGCCGAGCAGAAGCCGTTCGGGCGCCCGGTTGCCGTGAAGATCCTTCACTCACTCACCTCGGATCTGTCTTCCGCGGAACGCTTCCGGCGAGAAGCCCAAGCGGCAATGCGCCTGAATCACCCGAACATCGTCTCGATCATCTCGTACCAGGTGGAAGACGGCGACGCCTACTATGCGATGCAGCTCATCAAAGGGCAGAGCCTCGCTGACTACTTGAATGACGTTCGCAAGGACCCGAACGCCGCCTGGACTTCACGGGAAGCCGCGGATCGCGTGGCGAAGATTGCCGATGCGTTGGATCATGCCCACCAAAACGGCGTCATCCACCGCGACGTCAAGCCAGCAAACATCCTGATCGGGCAAGAGGGAACTCCGTATCTTGCGGACTTTGGAATCGCTCGGGATGAGCGAAATGAAACCATCACAGATGCTGGACAGATTCCCGGCACCGTTCGCTACATGAGCCCCGAACAAGCGCGCATCCTTCAGCTCAATGTCGATCACCGGACCGACGTGTATTCCCTCGGTGCAGTCCTTTACGAAATCCTCGCCGGTGTGCCGGCCATCCCCGGAACCGAAACGGCCGAGATCCTCGCCAATCTGCAACGAAACGAACCACCACTCGTTCGCAAACACCGGCCAGGAATCCCCAGCACTCTGACGGAAATCTGCTGGAAAGCACTCCGCCGCGACCCCGACGACCGCTACGGCTCCGCCGCCGAAATGGCTGCGGACTTGCGCGCGTTCGTGGCTGGAGGGACGGTGTCCTTCCGCTTCCGCCGGCTGTCCTCGGGAGCGCACCGTGCTTGCCGGAAGTACTCGCTCCCGGCACTGGCCACCACGGCCCTCCTCTTCGCCGCGTATCAGTTCATGGAATCGAAGAGTGCCACAGCATTCGCTTCCATGGTTGAAATCGAAACACCACCCGGCGTGAAAGAAACCTACTGGCAGCCGTGTCGGACCGTCCCGGGGTTGTTGGACCCGCCCGAGAAGCTGGCGTTCGACGGCAACACCAGCCAACAGCGGGTCATCGACAGCCACTTCGCTCGGCTGACTCTGGTGGACCAAGAAGGAACTCTGCGCGAACTCCTTCGATGGATCGAACCCGGAGAGAGGTTGTCTCTTCCGCCCGTGACTTCCCAGCGAATGCCTTTGCCGATGAGCAAGATTCCGGCTGGCTCGCTGCAACTGTCTTACTTTGCAATGTCAAATGGCGCTCCGGACAAGATGTCCCAAGAGGTGCCTTACTCAGGCTTCTCGATCATGCGCCACCCGGTCACCAATCGACAGTTCTTCCGGTTCTTGGAATCTGCGGACCCCGAGCTGCTCGCCACCTGGAAACCCTGGGACGGGAACGAGCCAGAGTCCCAAGACTGGTGGGAACGGCCGGCCACAGGGATGAGTTGGCAGTCGGCACAGGACTTCGCGGAGTCCTTCGGCATGCGCCTCCCCACCCTGGTCGAGTGGCAGGTCGCGATGGGCGCCGGACAAGTGAATTGGAACGAAGAAGATTTCGACCAGTTCGTCCTCGACCGCCCGGAAGTCCTCGAGGTGAATGGCGTTCCTTCCACCCGTGCCGCCTACTTGCAGTTCACGGAGGCGGCGGTCACTTCCGGACACGGCCCTCATCAAATGAGTCATCCCGTTGGCAACGTCATGGAATGGGTGGCGTCGGCCGTGCCCTACGTCCACGAACCGGGTCGCCCACCCGCATGGGACCGCTTCCAGCGCTACATCGTCGGCACTGCATGGCACTACCGTCGCAGCCATCTCCCCAAAGACCCCGCTCGAAAACTGAGTTTCGCGAACGCTAGCCAGGCTTCATACGACATCGGGTTTCGATGTGCTCACAGTCTGGACATTCCCGATTCACGTTGACTGAAGAAGAGGAGGAGGAGCGAATGAAAGTCGAATGCGGATTGCTGGTGGACATGTCGCCGAATGGAGACGCGACGTATAAGACGACCTACTCCCCCATGGAAATCCAACAACTCCTGTTCGGAAACAACGAAGAAGGGGTGAAGTGGCTGGTCTGCCAGATCGGCGAGCTCCCTCCCCTGCCCGACGGACTGCCCAAGCAACAGAAGCTCGAGAAGATGGCAGAACAATTTCGGAAGGATTACAACGACCTTCACACCGGAATCACTCTTGAGTTCAAGAAGAAGAAAGGTCGCAAGAAGAGCAAAGCGGAAGGCGGGCTCGAACCTCCCACCTGCATTCGTTGGGAGTGGGTCAACGGAGAACTCGTGGCACGCTACAACTGGGCGATGACCTACACCGCGGACAAAGAGAAGATCTCGGCGCGTGTTCGGAACCGGGAAGGATCTCAAAGTCGCAGCATCGCCGAGCTCACCGAACAAATCGCCCACTGCGAGGCCTACATCCACATTTCCTTGATCTGTTATCGCGAAATGCTGGAGAGCCAGTCCTTCGGGTTCTGGGATGGCGAGGAACCCCCCATGGATCAAAGTTCGCAGAGGCAAACCGCCTGATGGACGGTTGAAGGTGATGCTGAGAGGTTGGAGCGATTCCCGTCGTTCGTCGCGAAGCCATGCCCGGCTTCGAATGACCGGCCCCCAAGTCCATCATCACCGTCGCCGACCAGTCGCTGGCAAGGGATCTCAATCACCGGATCGAGAACAAAAAGACTCGATCGAACACAGCGTGCCCCTTGACGATTGACTTGCCGACACTCTGACAGTTCAAAGCATGCTTTCTCATGCATCGGTCCACGAGGCCCCGTGGACTTGGCAGGGCCAGGCGATTCGCCTGGCCCTGCCACCTTGTTCTTCCACGGAATCGGTCGTTGCCTCCTCGCCTCGCGGAGTGTGATGATTCGCGACGTGTTCGGCAGCCCCGGTTTCTCCCACACGAAGGGGAGGTCGTTGCAAGATGCAGGCCCCCTGCGTGATCTCTCGCGCCTTGCCTTTCGACCATCCAGAACGGTAGTTTCCCAATATAGGTTGTCGGATCTCGTTCGTATCCGAACAGGGGGTCGCTGTGAAAACGGTCTTTCGTGTGGTTTCCGCGTCCTTAGTTCTCGGGGGAGGATTCACCGTTCTCTCCTGTGTCGCAGAGTCTGGCGATCCTGGCGATGATGCTCCTTCGCCGAACTGGACATCCGTCGACCGCGACACGCCACAAGTCGGCGATCCCTTCGCGACGGTGGCCCGCGTTCTCCGCCACCCTCGTTGTTTGAACTGTCACCCGAGTGGCGACGTGCCGAAAGTCGGCGACGACCGGCGCCTTCATGCCATGGGAGTTCGGCGAGGGGATCACAACTTTGGCATGCCGGCCATGCACTGCAACGCCTGTCATCGATCGGCCAACCAAGAGGCAGCCCAAGTCCCCGGTGCCCCCCACTGGCAGCTCGCTCCTCGCTCCATGGGCTGGGAAGGCTTGGATGACCACGACCTGGCGGAGACTTTGAAAGATCGGTCCAAGAATGGGGATCGGTCCCTGGAAGACTTACTGCATCACGTGTCCGAAGATCCGCTGGTGCTGTGGGGTTGGGATCCAGGAGTCGGGCGCAGCCCCCCGCCGATTTCCCACGCACAGTTCGTGAAGGCGTTCCGCCATTGGATCGACAGCGGTGCGGCATCCCCCGCCCCTGGAACCACTTCCTACTGAGGCTCCCCATGAAGATCGACTTCACCGTCAATGGCAAGCCACACACGGTCGACGTGGCGCCGGATACTCCGCTCCTTTGGGTCCTGCGGGAACACCTCGAGCTGACGGGGACCAAGTTCGGCTGCGGGCGCGCGCTGTGTGGTGCATGCACCGTTCACGTCGATGGTCAGGCGGTTCGCTCCTGCGCCTATCCCATCGAATACGCCCAAGCAAGCCAGGTCCAAACCATCGAAGGACTGGAGAGCGACCGAATCGGGGAAGCGGTCGTGAACGCCTGGATCGACCTGGACGTGGTGCAGTGCGGGTGGTGTCAACCGGGCCAGTGCATGTCCGCTGCCGCCCTCCTGAAAGCAAACCAATCGCCGGATCGGGAAGCGGTCGATGCCTCGATGAGTGGCAACCTTTGTCGCTGTGGCACCTATTCCCGCATCCGCCAAGCCGTCGATCTCGCCGCCAAGAACCTTCGGGAGGGCGCGGAATGAGCGGAGCGAAACCACAACCGGCCTCGAAGATCTCTCGGCGCGAGATGTTGGAAAGCCTGATCGGTGGAAGTGGGCTTGTTCTCGCCCTGGCCTATGGACGGCCGCTCCGGGCCGCCGTCGTCAAACAGAGTGAATCCCTGGCCACAGACTTTGTTCCCAACGCGTTCCTGCGCATTTCGCCCGCCGGCGAGGTGACCGTCATCGCCAAGCACGATGAAATGGGGCAGGGCATTCACACGGGACTCGCAATCGCGATCTGCGAGGAGCTGGAGCAAGATCCGCGGCAGGTCACCGTGATCCCGGCCCCCGCCGATCCCGCCTACGGCAACTCTGCCTATCAGGTGCAGGTGACCGGCGGGAGTACCAGCAGTTGGTCGTCCCTCGAGCAAATGCAACAGGCCGGCGCCGTCGCCCGCGAGATGTTGGTGGCCGCCGCGGCGGCTCGCTGGGGTGTCGACACAAGCGCCTGCGAAGCTCGGGATGGCGCCGTCCACGAAAAGAGCGGTTCGCGTCAACTTTCCTATGGGGAACTGGCGGTCGATGCCTCGCGTCAACCGGTCCCTGAGGACGTCGTGCTGCGAGAACGCAAGGACTTCCGGCGCATTGGCAAGCCGACCCCACGAGTGGACTCGGCGGACAAGGTACGGGGCATTGCCAAATTCAGTCTCGACCAGCGCGTCCCCGACATGCTCACTGCCATGGTCGTGCGCTGCCCGTTCTTCGGAGGAACTCTGAAGCGCTACGACGTCTCGCGAGCCGAAGCGTTTCCCGGGGTGAAAGCCGTGGTCCGCGTGCCGACGGGCATTGCCGTGGTCGCGGAAGGATACTGGCCAGCGTTTCGGGCCCGTGAGCTGGTCGAGGCCGAGTGGGACGCCGGGGCAGGAGGCTCCCTCGACACCGGAGAGCTTCGAAAGCTCTATCACGAGAAAGCCAAGCAACCGGGCATGGTGGCGCGCAACGACGGAGATGCGATCCAAGCCCTGTCCAACGCGGAGCTGACGGTGGAAGCCACCTACGAGCTTCCTTTTCAGGCGCATGCTCCGATGGAACCGTTGAGCTGCATGGTGATCCTGAAAGAGGACGGCGGCGCCAAGATCATCACCGGCTCGCAGATGCTCGGTGCCGATCATCCAGCGGTGGCGGCTCGACTCGGCGTGGATCCCTCACGCGTCGAATTCCAAAACTCCCTGTTGGGCGGCGGCTTCGGACGCCGCGCCAATCCCCAAAGCGACTTCACCATCGAGGCGGTCGAAGTGGCCCTCGCCGCGAAGTCCCTGGGGCGCCCGATCAAGACCGTGTGGAATCGCGAAGACGATCTCCATGGTGGCTGGTATCGGCCCATGTACCTGAACGCCATCAAGGCCGGGATCGACAACGGCAAGATCGTGGCGTGGCACCATCGCGTGGTGGGCCAGTCGATTGCAAAGGGCACGCCGTTCGAACCCCTGATGGTGCAAGACGGGGTCGACCAGCTGTCGGTCGAGGGAGTGGCCGACATGCCCCACGGCATTCCCAACCTGACCGTCGAACTCCACACGATCTCGCTGCCGGTTCCGGTGTTGTGGTGGCGATCCGTGGGCCATTCGCACACGGCCTTCGCCAAGGAGAGCTTCTTGGACGAGTGCGCCCATGCCATGGGAAAGGATCCCTACCAAGTTCGTCGCGAGTTGCTTCAAGGTCACCCGCGGCTGTTGCGCGTCCTGGATTTGGCCGCGGACAAAGCCGGCTGGTCGAAGGCTCCCGCCCCCGGCGTGGGCCGTGGAATCTCGGTGCATGAGTCCTTCAAGGGATTCGCGGCCCACGTGGTCGAAGCGTCCGTCGAGAACGGTCGTCCCCGAGTCCACCGGGTGGTGGTGGCCATTGACTGCGGATTGGTGGTCAACCCCGACCAGGTCGTTTCCCAGATGGAAGGCGCGGCGAACTTTGCGCTCTCAGCAACCCTGGGATCCAAGATTTCCTTCTCCCAAGGACGTGTCGAGCAAAGCAACTTTCACGACTTTTCGATCGTGCGCATGAACGAGGCGCCGGACATCGAAGTCCACATCGTCGCGAGTGACGACGAGATGGGTGGCATCGGTGAAGTCGGCGTGCCAGGTGTGGCTTCGGCAACGTGCAGCGCCCTATTCGAAGCGAGCGGTCGCCGCATTCGCAGGCTTCCGGTCGAAGATCAGCTGGCCTAGCAGGCCGGGGGCAGGCGCCTGGCTTGGTGCGACGCGACCGTGACGTCGTTGAAGATCAATGCGGCGAGGCGAGCAGTCCCTGGTCTTTCCACCACTGTTCGATCGCTTGAAAGTACCCGGGCACCATCCGCTCCAGCGTACCGAGCTCGGCGATTCCACCGATCTGCGCGTCGAACATCGCGTGAGAACCCGTGGGAAACTCGCGGATCGTGAAGTCGCGCTGGTGTTCGGATGCAATCTCGCGAAGGAACTCCACGCACAAAATCGAGGGGTTCACCCGGTCACGCAGTCCATACAGGAACAAGCTGGGACACGACATGCGGGCGAAGTGTGGCGTCCAGTCGTAGTCGACCGGGACCCTGCGTACCTCGGGGAGAATGGAGGCGATCGACGGGTTGGATGCCTTGGACTCGAATTCGCGCGACAGCACGCTGTACCGCCCCTCCTTGGCGTAGCAGACCGCCCCGCCGTTGCGCACGATGACGAACGCACAATCTCCTTCTTCGGCCGCGACCGCACTGACCCATCCTGCTTGGCTGGCGCCGGCGAGCCCCACTCCCTCGGGATCGATCTCCGGGTGATCCTGGAGAGCGCGGACCGCGGCACGCACATCCCGGCCGCGCTGCATGGTGTGGGCCACGATGTCACTGACCGCGTAGACCCCTTCCGACTCTCCACATCCGCGCTTGTCGAATCCCAGAAACGCAAAACCATGGGCGGCGCAATAGGCCGGCCAGTGAAGCGTGTGGTCGCGGGTTGCTGGCCCCGATCCGTGCACCCCCACCACCGCTGGATAGACCCCCGACTCTTCCGGCAACGTCAGCCGGCCACGCAGAGTCACTCCCTCACTTTCAAACCAAAACTCTTCGTGTCGCAGCGTCCCCTGGCGGCGAAAGCGAGTCATCACTCCGGATTCCTCGAGTTGCAGAGACATCCCCTCTTTCCCCGGATCGAAGCGAACCACATGGGTCACCGGGTGAGGCACGAACAAGGCAACTCCTCCCCGATGCAGGTCCGATCCCGAGGGAAACAAAACCCGCGAGACTCCGGTTTCGAGATCCAAGAAGCCCAGCTGCCCGGTCGCAAAGACGCGCGACAAGACGATGCGACGGTCTTCTGCCACGTACAAGCCGGCTCTGTCGCGAAGTTCCTGCTCCGTCAACGGATGAATGCGGACTAGCTGGAAGTCTCGCTGATTCGGGCCCTGATGCACGGTGCCAAGGATTCGGGTTCCCGCAAGCTGCCCGTTTCCCTGCCAGTTGCCGTTGGCACCTCGGAGCTGGAACTCGACCAAGTTTCCGGTCCCGCGGCCGTCGATTCCCACCGTTCCCGAGCGCTCCGGCACCCGCGCCGTTCCGCGAAATCGCGCTCCTCCAAACTCGAGTTCCGCACGGAGCAGGGTCCAGGTGGGCTCGTCACCACCGATCTGACCAAACCCTCCGGACCAGGCACCGGACAGATCCGGAACTTCCGAAGCATCACCGGTGCCAGCTATCAGGAAGAACCAGCAAAGCAGCCTTCCACGGATCAACATGAATGGGATCCCCCGCGCTCAGCAAAAAACGGAGACCTCCCCCCGCCCCAGTCCCTGTTTCCGCGAGGGTCCTGCGGGATTCACTTTTTTGGTCAGAGATTGAAGGATCCTTCGGAAGCCATGAGGCGGCATGCATGCCACTCGCCCCCGTTCCCAATGCGGGCCACTACGAACGTACGACCGCTTCCACAAAGGAACGGAGCGCCTCGGTGAACTCTTCCATGAGCTGACCACGGGTCTGGTCGATGAGTCCGTGATCGCCTCCCGGAATCACCAGGATCCGAGCGTTTCCCTTGTTCGAGACTTGGAAGGCGTGCTCGAGTCGCCGCACGCTCTCCCGCACTGGCACGTTGTCCTTCTCGTCTTCTTCGCCGTACACGATAAGCGCCGGCTGATCGACCAGCACCCAGAACGGCATGGGATCGTAAGCGCCGACCTTGCGAATGAAGTTCCAACGCGGGTGATCCCCGCTTCCCGGGAATCCGGCAGCCACTCGCTGTGTCCTTGTTCCCATGGCTCGTTCCCGAGCCTCGGAGTACTCGCCCCACCGACCGGTCATTGCGTAGCGACCGGCGAGTCGGTTCAGGGAGAGGATCTCTGCGACCTCGTCCTCGTCCAACCCCGCCTGACGAGCCGTATTGGCCATTTCCACGCTCACCTGTTCGGCGAATCCAACCGCGGCGCCAGAGACGACGATGACGAACGCCACCTCGGAAGATCGTGCCGCGGCGATCGGTGCGACCCATCCCCCCTGGCTCAGTCCCACCACTCCGATCCGATCGGGATCGACCTCCGGCAAAGTCATCAAAAACTCCACTCCGGCGAGCGCGTCCAAAGCCAGATCATCGAAGCCCGCGTTTCTCCAATCGCCTTCGGAGAGTCCGCAGCCGCGCTTGTCGGTGAGCAGAACCGCAACGCCGGAGGCCGCGAGTTCCTCGGCGATTCCTGCTGCCCAGGAGTTGCTCCGATCGCTGTCTCCGGAGCCTTGAAGGATGACCGCCGCGGGAAGCAACTCCTCGGAGTTTGGCAAGAGAAGTTCGGCCGCCAACCGTAGGTCACCGCTCGCATAGTCGACGCTCTCCCGGGACACATCCGAGAGCGCTCCAGAAAGTGCAATCAGCACAAGCCCTTCGATCCACATTCCGATCTCCATTCGTTGCACAAAACCATCGATTCACGAGGGTTTGCTCTTTTGCGTTCCGCGCAATGCCGGACTTCGAGCCCCCTCGATGAGTTGGTCGATGCAACCGTGGTACAGCGCAGAGAATCGCGGACGATCGTCTCCGAAGCGTCCGGCCAAGTACAAGCTGACCAATCCATGAGCCATCCCGGCGAAAGCCAGTGCGAGGTTGGTCGGATCGCCCGTGCCGAACACGCCGCTCGCCATGCACTCCCTGACCCGATCGACGCAGAACTGGAAGTTGAGGGGAGGACGTTCGCGCCAGCTTTCCACGCTCGAGGGAACGCCCAGCAGCCCCTCCTGGTTGCGGGTCAGGAACACCAGTTCGTATTGGTCCGGTTTGTCGAGGGCAAAGTCGAGATAGGCCTGGGCCGAGGCTCGAAATCGCGGCAGCGGATCTTCCACGCTCAGCGCCCGCTCGAGGAAGGCCTCGAAACTGGACCGAGCTTCCTCCAGCAGGACCGCGTACAGAGCCTCTTTCCCGTCGAAATGGCGGTACAGCGCGGGAGCGGAAACGCCGACCGCGGCCGCCACCCGCCGCATGGTCAGGCTGCGAAAACCTTCCTCCCGACACAGGCGGCGGGAGGCCTCGAGGATCCGATCCCGGGTGCTCATGACAGTGAAGTTAACTTAGTTAACTTCACTGTCAAGGGCCAGTTTCGGGACCTGGGAGAACCTCTTCCCCTCATTGATTCGTCAGGCGCACCACGTCCGACCCGTCTGCGTTCATCCGATAGATCTCGAGGTTGCCGTCTCGTTGGGACACGAAGGCGATTTCGGATCCGTCCGGGGACCAGTTTGGCGAATCGTTGTGTGCCGCGACCTCGGTGACCGGATAAGAATCTCCGGTTTCCAGGTCAAAGAGATGAATCTGCACGACTCCGTTCACCGGCGCTTGATAGGCCAGGGTGAAACCATCCGGAGACCAATCTGCATTGAAGTCGTGGTCCGGATTCGAGGTCAGCACGCGAGTGCCAGTTCCGTCCGCATTGACGAGAAAGAGGTCGTACTTGTTGTCCTTGGTCAGCGGATTGGGCGCCGAGTACACCAGCTGATCCCCCTCCGGAGACCACACGGGATCAAACGCCTCGAACTCCATCGGGGTCAAGTTCAAGTCGGATTGGGTCGCGAGATCTCGCACCATCAAGTGATAGACACGACGGTCCGAAACGTGATCCGAAACATAGGCAACTTTGTTGCCATCGGGGGACATGCGAGGAAAGATCTCGTTCGCCCCGTCCGTCACCAAGGCAGTGAGTTTTCCGGTGTCGACATCGATTGAGTAGACATCGAGGTCTTGCCGCCCGAGCTCCGCACGGCCGTTCCGGTCCGTGGAGAAGATCAAGCCCTTCCCGTCGGGAGTCCACGTAGGGTAGTAATCCCCGGCCTGGTGGCTCGTGATCTGCCGAACCTCCTCGCCATCGCGGTCCATGACGTACAGGTCCGTGTTGCCGCTTCGATTGGACTGAAAGGCGATCTGGGTGCCGTCCGGAGACCAGCACGGGTAGCGATCCTCGGCGGGGAAAGAACGCAACAAATCCGCCGAAAGCGTCGGCACTGCCGAGGAAGATTCCGTGATCGCGATCAATAGAAGCATGAGCATGAGGGGTCCTTTCCCTATCAACAGATCCACGGTTCCAGGCCATCGATCACGGCGAATCCCGATGGCTGCCACGAGTCCCCCCTTGGCGCGTTGGCACGGGGAGGTCATTGCGAGTTTGCGGGACGGAGGCGTTGGCGATGAAACTGCGCGCGCGGATGCTCAGGGATCAAGCTCAAGAGCTCGCCGTAGGCCGCAACGGCCGCACCGTGATCACCCAGCCTTCGATGCAGATCCCCGACCGCCTCGAGCACGTCCCCATCTTCGGGATGCGCTCGACTCAGGCGCTGGAGCAAGGCAACGCCGGTGAGCACGTCGCCGCGGCGCGCCAACCGGTCGACGAGATCGAGGACATCGAGCCCGCGATCGCGATACACGCCCTCGACCGAGTCCAACAGATCGAGGAACTTCCGCTGCCCGAGAAATCCCACCAAAGGCACCTGGTTGGGAAACAGGAGCAGGCTTTCGCGTAGTTGTTCGTGGCTTTCCTCGACTTCTCCCGCCATCAAGAGGGCCTGTCCTAACGCGGTGCGAACTCGCCACGAGTCGGGATACGTGTCAACTCCGAGGCGGCCGAAGTCGACGGCATCTTCCTGTTGTCCCCTCCCTAGCAGTTGATGCACGAGGATGAGAACCGCGGCTTCGCTCATCATGCGAGCCTCGGGGAAGGTCTCCCTCACCGCGTCGAATTGTTGGATCGTTGCCGCAAGGCCATCGGAGAGAACCCGTTGGCTGAGTTCTCCATCCGGCTGCCGCGTCAACCGACGCAGTCCCGACGATGCGTCGGTGTTCATGAGGAACAGCTCGGCGTAGCCAGTGCGACGCGACATGAATCCGAGAGAACGCTGGTCGGGAGAGAACTTCGCGCGGTCGTCCGCGCCCAGGGACCACGTCAGGCGCCGGATCCCACCGGTGGCCACGCTTCTTTGGTAGAGGTCGTAGTTGAACCAGCGGTGGTACGGGCTCGCCTCGGCTCCCTGACCGAACACCATGAACTCTCCATCCAAGGAGTAGCTCGCCGAGTAGGAATCCGTCACCGTGTTGTCGGTCAGTCGCCGCACCGAAGACCCGTCGACCGCCGCCTCGTATAGATCGTTCCAGCCGTCGGCATCAATCGAGTACAGGATCACGGCCCGGTCGTCGGGGCGAAAGCTCAAGTTGTTCAGGCCAAAGGAAGAGTCAAAGATGACCCGCGAGGGGCCGTCCGGCAACTCGCGAACGACGACGAAGCGATTCCGAGACCCAGGAGAAGCAGACTGCACGTAGGCAAGCAGCGATCCATCGTGGGAATGCACCGGATACTCGACTTCCTGCCCCGTCCCCTCCAACCATTGGGTCGAACCGTCTTCGAGATCCAGAAACCCGATTTTCTGACCCGTCTCGTGGCGGCGAACGAAGGCGACGGAGTTTCCATCGGGGGACCAACTCGGTTGGGAGTCGTGGCACTCCCCGGAACTGATGCACCGCTCACTGCCGCTTGCCACTTCGATGATCCGCAGCTGGGAAGTACCCGCAATGGCGCGATCGAACGCGACCCACCGGCCACAGGGAGACCAAGACCACTCCGCGGAAGACGTCTCGAAGGTCGTGCCCGACGACGCCGTCGCCTGCAGTTTCGGATAGCAGGGCCAATGATCTGGAAATCCCCTTTCCGCGCGGAGGCCTCCCGAGCACAGAACGGCCATCAGGCACAAGAGTGTCATCCAGAGTCCTCGAATCCGGCGCTACACGGCGGGGCATTGCGATTCCGAACTCGCGGGACTTCTCTGCCAAGTTTTCTCCATGACTTCGTGGTCCGCCTCGAGCGGGCATTGGACGAGCGGCCGACGCAAGGGGAGCCTCTCGCGGTGACGAACCCGGGCGCTATCTCAGCGAGGGAGCCAAAACCGGATCGGGAACCGGCGAGGAGGACGACCGGGGAGCGATCGCCGAGGCCGTCCGCCGCCACCCCCGAAGCATGACGAACCCGCACGGCACGAGAACCAGGGCAAGCAGTGTGGCACCCAACACTCCCCCACTGATTGCCACGGCCAGAGGCGGCCAGAACTCCCCTCCCGAAAGCAGCAGGGGCAAGAACCCGGCGACCGTCGTGACCGTGGTGGTCAGGATGTGGCGAGTGGATCGCAAGACGATGTCGCGCACCGCGTTCCGGTCGCCCGCCCGGGCCCGCTCGCTCGATTGCAACGCCGCGAGCACAACGATCGAGTCGTTGACCGCGAGCCCGACCAAACCCATGCAGCCGATGATCGCCGTGAAACCGAAGGGATCATCCATCACCCACAAGGAAAGCACTCCCAGCCCCAGGGACAGAATTGCGACAACCCCAATGAGCCCCGCCATGCGGAAGGACTGGAAGGTGAGGACCAACGTCGCGCCCATCAAAATGGCCAGGAGACCCACCGACGCCATCAACTTGCCCACGGCGTCGTCGCGCTCCGAGGACTCTCCCCCGAATTCCATGCGGTATCCGGCGGGAACGGCAAACCCCCGCTCCTCCAGTCGTTGCCGAAAGGCCTCCAGCTCCCCCGAAGGCAGCACGCCCGCAGTCAAGAAACCCTGGACAGTGACCACTCGTTCCCCGTTTCGATGAGGAATTGACGCCCACTCCGGAACGACTTCGAGTTTGCCCAAAGTCGTGGCCGGGACATTGACCGGCAACCCGCTCGCGTCGATCCCAACGAGGTCCAAGGATTCGATGGCGGCAATGCGGTCGCGGTTGCTTCGTTTCAGCCGAACGCGAACCGGCAGCTCTTCCGTTTCTTCCATGATGCTGCCACCGTTGGCTCCGTCGAGAGCCGCCTGGAGTTCCCGGGCAATTTCGACGTGTCGGCGATCCACTTCCCGGGTTTCGTCCTCGTCCAAATCGAGGAACAGCTTTGGCTGCCCGTGAGTCAGGGTGGCGCGCGTGTGGGTGACATCGACTCCGGCGGCCAAGATCTCCCGCGCCTCTTCCCCGAGTCGATGGAGGCGTTCCAGATCCGGACCGAGCAGTCGCAACTCGATGGGTGCTTCGAAGGGCGGCCCCTGTTCCAGTTGGAGGACCAGGGTTTGGGCCTCGGGAATCGTCGCATCCAACTCCCTTTGCACCTGGCGGATGATTCGACGCCCGACCTCTGCGGACTCCATTCGCACCATGGCCTGGGCAAAGTAGGGGGAGGCATCCTGGCCATTCATCATGTTGTAGTAGAACGCCGGCGCGCTGTTGCCGAGAAACCAGTGCACCTCGGAGATCTCGCCATGGGCGGCCAGCAACGCGTCGGCCTGCTCCACGGCCTTCTGGGTCTCGGCAATGGTGGCCTGGCGCGGCAACGTCATCTGGATTTGGAACTGATCTCGATCCGCCGGGGGGAAGAACTGCTCGCGGAGCTGAGAAAACACGGCGAACCCGAACAGCGGCAAGAAGAACGCGAATGCCACTCCGGTCCAGGGCCGGCGCAACGCAAACCCCAATGCGGCTGCGAAGACCCGGGTGATCCAAGACACGCGAAGCCCTCGAGAAAACCACCTTTGGTGATCTCGCCCAGTTCCCCCCAGCCTGGCGGTCAATGCCGCCACCACCGTCAGTGACAAGAAAAGGGAACTCAGCAACGCCAAGATCACCGTCATCGAGATGGGCCCCACGAACTCGCCGGCGGGACCAGGCATCAAAGCGATCGGAAGGAATGCCAAGATGGTGGTCAGGGTCGAACCCAACAAGGGAATCGCAAGGTGGCGGACCGCCTCTCGAACCGCACGCCCTTTGTCCTGACCCTCGCCAAGGCGCTCGCGCACCTCATCCACGGCGATGATGGCGTTGTCGATCAGTAAGCCGAGTGCGATGATCAAGCCCGTCAACGACATCTGGTGCAGCGGGAGCTCGAAGGCCCGCATCAAACCGAACACCAGAAGCGCGGTCAGCGGGAGGGCAGTCCCGACAAGAAGGGAAGCCCGCCAGCCCATGAACAATAAAGTCACCAAGAACACCAGCAGCGTGCCCAAAGTCAAGTTGTTCCACAGACCCGAGAACCGCGACTCCACGTAGCCGCTCTGATCGAAAAGGATCTTCAGATCGAGACTCGGCGGCAACGTCGTGGCGAACCCGTCCAGATCCTTACGCACTCGCTCGGCCCAGCGATCGGTGCGCACGGTTCCCACCGCTCGCGCAGCGACGGCGATGGCCGGCAATCCGTCGGATCGCACGAGCTCGCTCGGCGGAGTTTGCATGCCTCGGCGAATCTCCGCGATGTCGGCCAAGCGGACCGCGCGACCATCGGCCCCACGAACCACCAGCATCTCGCCGAGCTGCTGCACGGTGTCTGCGTCGCCTTCCACTTCCAAGGGAGCGGAAACCCGCGCGCCCTCGAGGCGCCCCGCAGGAATCTTGGTGTCTGTCTGGCGCAGCTCCTGAGCCAGCGAGGCCACGGACATTCCGAGTGCCGCCAGCCGAGTGGACTGCACCTCGACCACGATCTCTTCGGTCGGCTCCCCGAATCGCTTGGTGTATTCGGTGCCCGGCGCATTTCGCAGAACGTCTTCGAGCGCCTCGCCGAAACGTCGCATGAGGGGAGCGGACGGTGGGTTTTCTCCGATCCAGCGAAGCCCGGCGACCAGGGTGTAAGCGTCGTTCTCGTCGTCATCGAAGTCGGGTCGCGAGGCAGCGGCAGGAAGTTCCACGTCATCCAAGCTGTCTCGAATGCGAGACCAGACCTCGTCCACTTCGGTGATCTCGTCCTGCAGCTCCAGTCGAGTCACAGAGATGCCGGCCCGCGACGTCGATTCCAGAATCTTCAACTCTTCGAAACTGCGAAGCTCGTCTTCGATCTTTTGAGAAACCAGGGACTCCACTCGTTCGGCAGTGGCACCGGGCATCGTGGTTCGGATCGTCGCGAAACGAGGAGTGAGCTTGGGATCCTCGGTGCGAGGCAGCAGATTGAGCGCGGTCACTCCGGAAGCCACCGCCAACACCACGGTGAGAATCAAGAGACGCGGATTGCGGTAATAAAGGTCGAACATCACACCGTCCTCAAAGCTTCCCATTCACTCGTTGACCGGGCACCACCCGGTCGACCCCCGCGGTGATCACCCGATCTCCCGCTTTCAGGGATCCACGGACCAAGACTTGTTCCGCTTCGTGGTGAAGGATCTCGACTTCGTGTCTCACCACTTGGAAGTCGCTCCCCTCGGGTTCCAGGCAGAAGCACGACCACAGGCCTCGCTCTCCTTTGGTGAGTGCCGTCGTGGGAACGAAGATGCCGGAGGTCGCCCGCTGCTCGCGAACCGTCAAGCGGATGGTTTGGCCCGCCACCACCGATGGAGTGGATGAAAGTGGAACGTCGAGGATGACGAGCCGCGTCCGGGTCACCGCATCCACCTCCGGAAGCACGGCCCGAACGCGTGCCGGGACCGGCTTTCCCTCGGCCAAGAGCGCGTACTCCTGGCCTGCTTCCAACGCGGCGGCCGCTTCTTGGGAAACGCCGACCCGGGCCTCCAAGACTTGGTCCTCGAGCAGACGAACGACCGACTGGCCGATCTCCACCACCGTCCCCTCGTCCAGATGACGAACCGTGATCACCGCGTCGTAGGGAGCTCGGAGTTCGGTTTTGTCGAGTTCGATGTCGAGCGAGGCAAGCTCTGCTTCCAGCAGTTGCACCGTGGCCTTCTGGGCGGCGATCTGCTCGGGCCGGGTCCCCGTCTCGAGTTCTTCGAGTTCCTGTTGCGCACGAGCGAGACGGGCTTCCAGAGCCTCCGTCTGGGTCGTCGCCGTGTCGAGCTCTTCCTGGCTGACCACTTCTTCAGCGACCATCCGCTCGCGACGACGGGTTTGCAGTTGAGACAGCTTCAGCTCGGCTCGGCGCTCCTCCACGGCGGCGCGGGCCATGGCGATTCGCTCTGCACGTGGTCCGGACTCGAGTTCCTCCAGCACCGCGATCGCCTGCTGACGACGAGCCGCGATCTGACGGCGGCGTTGTTGCAACGTGATCGGATCGAGCCTCGCCATCGTGGCGCCTTGCTCGACACGATCCCCCTCTTCCACCAAAACGTCGACGATCCTCCCGCCAATCTCAAAGCCAAGGGAACTGGCCCGGCGCGCCTGGACCCGCCCGGTGAACTGACGAGCCCACAGGTAGGTTTCGGCCTCCTCCACCACTCGAGAGACCACCGGAAGCGCCGGCTCCGTCGACCCTGCCGGAGAGTCGGCGGAGGTCCGTTCCGCCGCAACGATGGGTCGCTCGGCAGACCAGCGCCAGGCGCCGACCAGAACCAAAGCCGCGATGGCGACCCCAGTGCCGACTCGACCCTTTGTCATATTTTGACGCATCGTCAACTTTGACCAAAAAGAGAGAACGGATTCATCGGGAGAGAAGAGCCTGGTGCTCATCGGGAAATACCTCGGAGAGGATGCGTTCACTGGCTGCGGCCCAATCCCAGTCTCCGAACAGCGGCTGGAATCCGTAGCCGTCCAACAACAGGTGCGAGCTGCGACGAAGCATGGCAATCGGGTCCTGAACACCGAACTGATCGAAGGGAATCGAGCCTTCGACCAGGGTGAAGAATCCGATGTAGAGCGACCAGAGAGTGAGCGATAGTTCCGAAGGACCCATCCCTTCGGGAAGCTTCAGGTCTCCTTGGGCGATGGCGTCGCGAAGAATCCCCTCCACCGTTTCGCTGCAGCGCATTTCGCGGGACCGGATGCCGGAGACCGTTTTCTCGTCCATCTTGGCCTGAAACGCGCCGGAGTTGATGATCTGTGAGCAACGGAAGTGCTCTGGTTTCAACTGAACGAAGAGTTCTTCGGCAATCCCGATCGCCGCGAGACGTTCGCGAGGTCTTCCGGAGAATGTCGCCGCCCTTTGAAACATCGCGATGCGCTCGTCCATGGTCTGTACTTCGAGGGCCGCGAGCAGGTCTTCCTTACTCCCGAAGTGCTGATAAACGGTGCCCTTGGAGTACTCGATCTTTTCGGCAACTCGGTCCATGGTGAGGCCCAGGTAGCCACGCTCCAGCAGAAGCTGCCGGGCCGCGGCCAGGATCTGCAGCTCCCTCTGCTTGGTCTCTCTTGCTTTTCGCTGGGTCGTGCTCATCGGATGTAACTATACGACAAAAATTGACGAATCGTCAAGAATGAGGAGTGGCGGCCAACAAAAGTGCGAAATCAGAACATTTCTACCCACTCAATCGCGCGTTCCCCTTCCTGTCCTCCGGCAAGTTCCAAGAAAACGCCCGCCCCTCGGAAGAGGAGCGGGCGATCTTGTCGGATGGGAACGTCGGCCAGTGCAACGACTCGCCGGACGCGGAAGAGTTAGGCCGGGGTCTTGGCCTGCGCCTTGTCGAAGTTCGCGCTCGCAAACTCCCAGTTGGCGAGCTTCCACCAGGCTTCCACGTACTTCGGCCGCTGGTTCTTGTAGTCCAGGTAATAGGCGTGCTCCCACACATCACAGGTGAGAAGCGGCGTGTCGCCGTTGCGAACCGGGTTGTCAGCGTTCGAAGTCTTGCGAATCTGCAGCTGCCCTGCGGAATCGACAACCAGCCATGCCCAACCGGAACCGAATTGGCCGATGGCCGCTTCCGAAAACTCGGTCTGAAGCTTTTCCTGGTTGCCGAAACGGCCTTCGATGGCGCTGGCGAGGGCGCTTTCCGGCTTGGTGCTCTCAGGATTCAGGCTGTGCCAGTAGAACTCATGATTCCAAGACTGGGCCGCCTGATTGAAGAGCCCTCCCTCCGCCGTCTTGACCAACTCGAGAAGGGACATTTCCGCTTCGGGCTTCCCTTTCACCAAGTCGTTGAGCTTGGCGATGTAGGTCGCATGGTGCTTGCCGTGATGAACGGCGAGGGTGTCCGCCGAAATCGAGGGGGCAAGAGCATCCGCCGAGTACGGCAGCTCCGGGAGCGTGAACATTCTGGGGACCTCCGAAAAAGTCCGGGGCGGCGACCCCGGGGTTGGAATTGAGTGATGACCCTGGAAGATTCGACTCCCCCGCCTCCGTGGAGTCGTTGAGTTCGAAATCATTCGGCAGGGAGCGAGGCGCACACTAGCGAGATGCTCCGCCCCACTCCACGCCGCTTCCGCCGACCCACCGGGAAACTCCCCGGTTGCCAGGACCTGGCCAGGAAACTCGCAAAGAATTCCGAGCTGATGGAAACCAAAAGGGCCGCGGCGTCGTAAGAAAGGGTGAGCGGGACGAGGCTCAGACTCGAACGAAACCCTCCCGACCTTTGACGATCGCGAGTCTCGAGCCTCTCCCGCCAACGCTTCCCCCGCCTCGACTCCTCCATCGCTGGACATTCCCCGAAGCGATCCCTGTCACTCACTTCTGACAAGTCGGACACCAGAAGATCCGACGACTGGCCTTGATGTCTCTTCGGATGGTGCTGTGACACCGATGACACTTTTCTCCGTGTCGTGCGAAGACCCAATGTCGAAAGCGCCGGCGCGGCCAACCGGCCCCTCGAAGCTCTCGAGCCAGCTTGAGATCGTTCGTGATTCCCCCCGTCTGGTAACTCCGACGCGCCACGCGAAGAATGGCTCGGGCAAGTTTTCTTCGTTGCGACTTCGAGAGATCCCGACTTCTCATTGCCGGGCTGATTTCACTCTCGAACAGGATCTCGCTCCGCAGGTAGTTGCCGAGTCCGGCGAGGAACGATTGCTCCATGAGAATGCCGGCAAGGGCACGACCACTCCAGCGGGGATCATTGAGCCTTCCGAGAACGTCTTCGACACGGGTGTCTGGATGCAAAACATCCGGCCCCAGCTGCCCCAAGTAGCGATGGGTCCGGAGCTGCTGATCTCGCAGGACCTCGATCTCTGAAGCGCTGTAGAGCAAAGCCGACTTGTCTTCTCCATGGACCGCGAAGCGCAGCGAACGACGAGTCTTTGGCAGCGTCCCCGCGCGGCTTACGTGCCACTTTCCGTACAGCTGATTGTGGGAATAGACATTGGTGCCGCCGCGGAAGCGAACCAACATGGCCTTGCCACGAGCTTCGACGTTTCGCACCACTCGCCCCGTGAGCGCCTGCTCGAATCGCTTGAGTTCGGGGAAAGCGAAGAACACCTCCTGCGCCACCCGCCCCTCCAGCGCCTCGTTCAACCGGTCCGCGGCTCGGCGGGTCTCTGGGCCCTCCGGCATGCTCGCCCCTTTCTCGTTCCATCACTGCCCAGGACATGTTCGGCGCGGACCGCCCGCCGGTTTCGACCCGCCATCGCTCCCCCCCGCGACCCGAAAGCCCTCGGTCATTGGAGTCCGGCGAAAAACGGCCCAACCGCTCCAGCGCCTGTCCGGACTCCAGCCGGGCTCCCGCCCCTCTCTTTGGTCGAACTCTTCTGCTCGGCTGGCTGAATCCAACAACGCCCGGAACACGAAACGTTCGACTTGTGGAAGAGGATGCCATGACCACTTCGCTACGGATTCAAAAAGAGGCCTTGAAGTTCAGCGCCGCCCACTTCTTGATCTTTCAAGACGGCACGGCGGAGAGGCTTCACGGCCACAACTACCGAGTGAAGGCCGAAATCGAAGCCGAGGACACCGAGACGGGAATCCTCCTTGACTTCCGCACGTTCAAGAATGTCTTGCAAGGCTGCGTGAAAGACTTGGACGAGTACTTCTTGATTCCCGGCCTCCATCCGGAGATTCGAGTCCGTCGTCTTGACACCACGACAGAGATTCGCTTCCGAGAGCGTTTCTACGCAGCGCCCTCCAACGAAGTTCGCGTCCTCCCCATTGTCAACACCAGCGCGGAGGAATTCGCTCGCTATCTGGCCTCCGCGGTTGCCGACCAACTCTCCCAATGCTCCGAAGTTCCAGGCATCGGACGTCTCGGGATTGCCGTCGAAGAAACTCCCGGCCAAGAAGCCTGGGTGCAGCGCTCGCTCGATCTCCCCTCAAGGAACCATCATGTCGATCACGAACGGTTTCACGATTCCCTCCTCTCTCACTCTCGAAAGAGCTCTCCCCAAAAGCGGTCGGCCTTCGCGGGAACAAGCAGAGGAGGCAGTGCGAACGCTCATCGCCTGGGCCGGGGATGACCCGGAGCGCGAGGGATTGCTCGACACCCCGGCGCGCGTGGTCCGCGCTTACGACGAGTTCTTCCGCGGGTATTCGGAAGATTCGAGCAAGGCCCTGGCGCGCACCTTCGAAGAGGTTCACGGATACGACGAGATGGTCGTGGTGAAAGACATCGCCGTGGAAAGCCACTGCGAACACCACATGGTGCCTTTCCTCGGCAAAGCGCACATCGGCTACTTGCCCGATCGGAAAGTCGTCGGCTTGAGCAAGCTCGCTCGCTTGGTCGACACCTTCAGCCGACGCCTGCAGATTCAAGAGAAGCTGACCGCCCAGATTGCGGAGTCATTGCAGACGTTTCTTGCCCCGAGGGGCGTGGCGGTAGTGATCGAAGCGGATCACCTGTGCATGACCATGCGCGGAGTTCGCAAACGCGAAGCGTCAACCATCACCCGTCGTTTCCTCGGAGAGTTTGCCGGCAATTCGGTGCTGCGACGGGAGTTCCTCGAACATGCTCGATGAAGGAAGCTCAGGATCGAACGCCTCGGGAGCCTCCCTCTCGCTTTGCCGAATCACTTTGTCCCCGGCTCTCTTGATGCGTGGTCAAAGCCCGTTCCAGTTCGACGAATCTTCCAAGTAACGAAAAGCCGATGGTGCCAAGGAGTCGTTGATCTTCCACCACGAACAGCGGACCCTCACCGGCTAGGATCTTCGGCAGGCAGGAGTCGATGAGCTCTTCCGGGGCCGCTTGTCGAAACTCCGTTTCCATGAATTCGGAAACCGGCGGCTCGAACCCGAACTGGGTCACCGCACGCATCAACACAGGATGAGGAAGAACGCCAAGCAGTCGGTAGCCCGAGTCCACCACCGGCATCGCTTCCCGACCGTTTCGGAGCGACGACAAAGCCGCGGCTCCCAAAGAGTGGTTCGCAAACAAGACCGTTCGGGGTGGGACGAAAAGCTCGTGCAATCGCCGCCCCGCTACCTCGGAAGTCATTTCGACCGCACGCAGCTCTGCCGTTCCTGCAATCCACAAGAAGACCGCAATCAGAATCAGCATGGGGCTCTGAACCAGTCCCAGAAGGGCCAGTCCCACGCACAGCGTCCGACCGAGGAACACCGCCGCCCGAGTGGCGCGCCGCCTTCCGAAGCGAATGCTCAGCAGCGCTCGCAACACCCGGCCGCCGTCCAAGGGAAACGCGGGAAGAAGATTCAACGCGGCCACCAGCACATTCGCCACGAGCAAACGACCAGCGAAAGATTCCGCGAGACGTTCGAGCTGCCAAGCAGCACTGCTGTTCGTCAGGAAAACGACCCCCGCAAGGAGCAGCGCGATCCCCACGTTCACCGCGGGCCCGGCCAGCGCGACCACGACCTCTTGGCCCGGCTTGCGAGGCATTCGCTCGAGGCGAGCAACTCCGCCGATTGGCGAAAGAACGATGTCTTTGGTCGCGATGCCGAACCGACGTGCGGTCAAGGCGTGGCCGAACTCGTGCAGCAGCACGCACCCGAACACGGCGATCATCAACGAGAGCCCGCCCAGGATGGTGGGCAAGCTGGCCCCGGCCAGCCATGCCGAAACCCCAAGAAGACCAAGAGTCAGCCAAAGAGTCGCGTGGATGAAGACGTCGATCCCGGCCAACCGGCCGAGCTTCCAAGCGTGGCGCATCGATTGAACTCCCTGGTGACCTCCCCCAGAAAGCTGTTCGTTGCCCGTGAGCGATCGGAGTCAGAGGGAAACCTTGGGGGAGGGCGAGATCCTTCGCGGTGGGAAAGCCCGAGCGTCGCAAAGCGCTCTCGCGGTCGAAGAAGTCCGCGGAAGGTTTGACCGGCGGGGCGCCCCGCCGTGGAAGAATGACCAGACAAGCGCCTTGGGAGAGAAAGTGAGCGGCCCGAGATGAATCATGACAAAGAGCTGAGCTGGGAACAGCTGGGAAGCCTGGACGGGCCCGCGCTGCCCCTCTTTCGAGCGCGCTTCGATCAGGTTCGCCATCCCCAAAGTGGCCAGGTCATGAAGCGCCTGGTCTTGGAGTCCGTGGACTGGGTCAACGTGGTCGCACTGACCTCGAAAGAGGAGGTGATCCTGGTGCGCCAGTACCGGTTCGGAGTGGCCTCCACGACCTTGGAACCTCCGGGTGGCATGGTCGATCCGGGAGAAACGCCCCTGGCCGCCGCGCGCCGCGAACTCGAGGAAGAGACCGGCTACCGAGGAGGACGCTGGCAGTCGCTCGGCGCAGTGCAACCGAACCCGGCGTACCACGACCACCTGTGCCATCACTGGCTCGCGGAGGGAGTCGAGCGGGGAGGACCTCCCGCTCCTACCGCGGGTGAAGCAATCCAAGTGGAACGAGTCACCCAGGCGCAAATCGTGGCTGCCGTGCAGCGCGGCGAAATCCAACATGCGCTGGCGCTATCCGTGCTTTCGCGGGTCTTCGATCTGTGGCCTCCCGCCCGAGATCGAAACAACAACTCTTCCTGGGAAACGAATCCTTGGGAGTCGAACACTCCGCCCTAACCTGTTCCGGGTTTGCGGTGCTGTGAGACACTCCTTCAATCCCCGAGCCTTCGCGAAAGAGCCAGCGGATGACCCAAGACAAGAAGCCCGTGGTGATCGTCGGAGCCGGACTGGCCGGGTTGAACTGCGCTCGAATCCTCACATCCCAAAAAGTCCCGGTGAAGATTCTCGAGAAGTCGGACGGCGTCGGAGGACGGGTTCGGACCGACGTCGTCGATGGATTTCGACTCGATCGCGGCTTTCAGGTTCTTCTTTCCGCCTATCCCGAGGCAAGCCAAACATTCGACATCCCCTCTCTCGAGATGAGCGCGTTCGAGCCGGGCGCATTGATTCGGCTCGACCGCGGGTTTGTTCGCTTGTCCGATCCCTGGAGACGTCCCTCGAAGGCGTTGGCCACGGTCCTTTCCCCCGCCGCGACTCTCGGAGACAAGCTTCGCATCGCACGACTGCGTAAGCAGGTTTGCCGAGGAAGCGTCACCGACCTTCTGAATCGCCCTCGCACGAAGACCGAAGATCGATTGCGAGAACTCGGGTTCTCCTCCAAGATCCTGGATCGCTTCTTTCGCCCCTTCCTCGGCGGCGTGTTCCTCGAACGCGAACTGGAGACTCCCAGTTCCTTCTTCGAGTTCGTGTTCCGGATGTTCTCGGAGGGAGACGCGGTGTTGCCGCGCGATGGCATGGGAGCCCTGGCTCAACAACTTGCGGCGCCGCTCCCGGACGAATGCCTCGAGCTTCACGCCGAAGTCAAAGCCGTGTCCAAGAACCAAGTGCAGCTGGCGAACGGGAGGGCCGTGGATGCGGCAGCCGTCGTCGTCGCGGTCGAACCTTCCGGGGTGGATCAGATCTTGCCAGGCTTCCCGAAGGCCTCCATGCGATCGGTCACCTGCGCCTATTACGCCGCGGACACCGCTCCGCTGGTTGAGCCGATCTTGGTCCTGAACGGCACCGGACGCGGGCCAATCAACAACCTATGCGTCTCGAGTCAGGTCGTTCCGAATCTCGCTCCGGCGGATCAGTCCCTGGTTTCCGTCACGACCCTCCAAGACTTCTCGACTTCGGACGATCGACAGCATGCGCTACGAGCGCAGCTCGAAGATTGGTATGGCCCATCTGCCCGGGGTTGGCGGCTGCTCCGCGAGTACGAGATTTCTCACGCGCTCCCTCCGGTCTCTGACCGCCGATCCGAAACTTCGGTCTCGCACGCGGGAGTTTGGGTTGCCGGCGACCATCTCGAGACCCCCTCCATCGAAGGTGCCTTGATCTCCGGACGCAAGACCGCAGAAGCCATCCTCTCGGAGATCGACCGGTAGCACGAATCCGAGTCGGGCCACCCCGCGAAGTTCCTGAAGACTCGAGAACGCAACTCACCGGAATCACTCATGACCAAGAACGACGCGGCGCCATCGGTCGCCATCATCGGCGCGGGCATGGCAGGTCTGGTTTGCGCCCGAACACTTCAGAGCCGCGGAGTTCCGGTCAAGGTCTTCGAGAAGAGTCGCGGTCTGGGTGGCCGAATGTCGACGCGGCGGACTCCCGAGGGACTGCATTTCGATCATGGAGCCCAGTACTTCACCGTTCGCAACGAACGGTTTGCCCGAGAAGTCCGCCAGTGGGAGAAAGACGGAACGGTGGCCGAGTGGTCTGGACGGATCGTGACTTTGACGCGCGGAGTGGTCGACGATCCCTCGGACGCTCCTCGACGTTACGTGGGGACTCCCGGGATGCACTCGATTTGCAAACAGCTGGCGGCGGGACTCGACGTGCAGCTCCTGGCACGAGTCGAGTCATTGGAAGCCTCGGAAAATGGCTGGCGACTCCACCCGGACTCGGGCGCTCCTCTTGGCAAGTTTGACCGCGTGATTTGCACGGCCCCCGCGCCCCAATCCGCCAAACTGCTCGAACCGGCGCCACGCCTCTCCCAGACGATCCGCGAGGTTCCGATGAACGGCTGCTGGGCGGTGATGGTGGCGTTCGACCAGACTCTGCCGCTGGACTTTCACGGCGCTTTCGTTCACGAATCCCCGTTGTCTTGGATCGCGAGAAACAGCGCCAAGCCCGGGAGAGCAAACCAGCGAAGCACTCCAGGGAAGGATTGCTGGGTCCTGCACTCCTCCGTGGAATGGACGCAGCAGCACCTCGAAGCCCGCGCAGACGATGTCCGGACCGCACTCCTAGATTCCTTTTGGCAAGCCACCCGAACGACACCCAAGGAAGCGAGTTTCTCGACGGCTCATCGCTGGCTTTACGCCATTCCACAGCCCCTCGAACAACGTTGCTTGTTCGATCCAGGGCTTGGACTGGGTGCGTGCGGTGACTGGTGCGGCGGACCTCGTGTCGAAGGAGCGTTCTTGAGCGGGTATGCCATGGCAGACCGGCTCCACGCAGAACTTCGTCGCTAGCAGGTCTCGCGCACGACCAGCGCTCCCCGATCCGGTCGGTCCGCCTCGCTACTCGGGAATCCTCACCGTTTCCTGGGCGCTGTCCGTCGCCTTTCCCTGATTCCCCACCGCAAACGCTTGAAACTCGAAGGAGTGTCCCGCTGCCGCCGCAGGAACGGTGGTCGCGAAGCGGCGATTGCCTCGGCTGTTGATCAAGTCTGCTTGAAACCACTGAACCATGGGTACTTCGTCCACCGCAGTCACGTAGAGCAGAACTTGCTGGTCCGGCGCGCCGCCGCGGACATCCAGACGCAGCGTTTGTCCAACGGCCGGTTCCCGGTTGGCAGCCTGCAGGTACAGGTCATTGCCGGCACGAACCGAGACCACTCCCGGCCCCGCAGAAGGGGAAGCAATCAAGAGCTCGGCAATGCCATCACCGTTCATATCCTCCGCACTCTCCAAGAAGCGTCCCAACGAGTCGCTGGCACGGGAGGCTTCGAACTCGTAGAGCACATCCCCGGAGAATCCCGAGAACAGCTGCGCCGAACCACCACCATCACTCGGAGAACCGACGAGGAAATCTGCAAAGCCGTCGCGATTCTGGTCGCCGGCCGCCGCAAGATTGCCGAGAGCGTCGCGCGCCGAGGCCCCATCGATGTGAAGTAGCGTGGATCCATCCCGCCCCGAGTACAGAGTGGCGGCCCCGGAGTCGATCCCTCCGCCGTCTGCTCCGTTGGCACCGATCAGAATGTCGGGAACGTCATCACCATTCGTATCTCCGACGGCCGCCACCTGAATTCCAAACCGATCCCCTGCCGAGGCACCCATCCAATGCCAAATCTTCGATCCATCTTTGCCGGAATACACCCCGGCACTGCCTGCATCCGTTGCCGCAGTGTCATCGAAGGCGGCACCGATGATCAGGTCGCGCACTCCGTCTCCGTTGACGTCCAGAGTCCCCGCGAGCGCCACCCCCAGGGTGTGACCGCTGTGATCACCACGAATCGTGAGAAGCACCGAAGCATCCGCCCCGGAAAACACCCAGACGGAGTCCGGGCGTGATTGAGAAATGTGATTGTGAGCGGACGCAGCGAAGTCGGGGACTTGATCGCCGTTCAAGTCACCGACGGCCGCCACTCGCCAGCCGAGTTCCACGTTGTTGGCTTGGCCCTCAAGCTCGTGAATGACGGATCCGTCGGCTCCCGAGTGAACCGTCACCCGCCCACGGCGTTGTCCCCCACCCGACGCGGTGGCAGCACCGACCGCGTAGTCGGCCGTTCCGTCTCCGTTCAAGTCGCCCAAACGAGCCACCGACCGCCCGAACCACTCCCCCGCCGCGCGACCAGGCACCTCATAGAGCATCGACCCGTCTCGCCCGTCGAAGAGCGTGACGCTGCCCGACTCCATTCCCGCCGGATCGTCCTGAAACGCTCCGACCAACACGTCGGGGACGCCGTCTCCGTTGCCATCGAAGCTGGTGATGCCGATCCCGAATTGATCCCCCGCAGAGTTGCCGCGCAAAGTGTGGATCCGGTCCTGTCCCCAAGCAGATCCCGTTGAAAAGCAAACACCCCACAGACACGCCAGGTACGCCAAGACGTCACCGATTCGAAACATCGAACGATCTCCGTCAGGTTGCCGAGCGGAACTCCGGTCAACCCGGCAACTTGAGGGCCGAAACGGGAGCTGCGATGGAGAACAACGATTTCCACCCGCGACAGGCCGGCAAACATCCGGGTTGACGAGGTCGTCCGTCAAGCGCTCCCGCGCCACTTCCTCGAATTCCGACCGGCGTCAAACCAGTGGGCGAAGCGGAGCGATCCATCCAGACACAATCTTCGCCTGTGGGCCTTCATGTCTCGCCGTCTGCGCGCTGCCGAACCCGTGAACGAAAACCGTCCACGCGCTGCAGGTACCAATCCGGAAAGCCGTAGTCCCGCGCGGCGTCAGCAATCCGATCGACATACTCATCGCTCGCCGGAGCGACTTTCGGTGATGGCGCGAAGTAGCAGAGTGCCGGAGCTTTCTTGCCATCCAGGGTCTCGACAAGAACCGCCTCCGGAAGATAGGTCCCGACCCAGTCCTGGTGATAAAGAGCATCGAGCTCACCATGAGTGACCTGGCAAAGAACCCCATACACCGCATGGCGCTCGGAGCGGACCAGGTTGGCGAGCGGTTCGATCCGAAGGTCAAAACCGGGCAGACGTGCCACCTCGAGTTGGCGAGGTTCCACTCCGGCATTCTCGAGAACTCGCGAATTGATGAAGGATCCGTAGAAGAAAACGCGAACGGCGTTCGAAGGGACGACTGGCATGATCCACTCCTTTCCGAAAGACCAAGCACCCTTCAAAGCCTACGGTCACCCAGAGCTCGGCTCTTGGACGGAATTGCTCTTCCGGAAACAGCCCGGGCTGACTCCGTAGGCCCGACGGAACCGCCGGCTCAAATGGCTCTGGTCGCAGAACCCGTGATCAAGGGCGATCTGAACCAGCGGCTTCGCCGTCCGAAGATCTCTCCTCGCGGCTTCCAACCGGAGCTGAAATTGGTACGCGTGAGGAGGGAGCCCGGTCGCTTTTCGAAACGCGCGGGTCAGATGGAAGGGGCTGAGCCCCGTCACTTCCGCGAGTTCCTTCAGTGCCACCGGCTGCGCGTAGCGCTCTTGCAGATAGCGACGTCCTCGGGCGATGGCCGCGGGCTCCGGTCGACGTTGCGTGCGGTCAAGGCCATTGGATGGATGCCGTCGAAACAACGCTTCGATCGCCTCGAAAAGCAGAGTCTCCCGCTCCAAGGGAGTCGACGCGCGGCAAAGACATCGATACGCCGAATCCAGCGCATGCCAGACCTCGGGGTCTTCCAACGTGGTGTTCCGGAAGAATGGCATCCGGCCCGACTTTCGATCTGCCCACAGGAGAATTGTTTCGACGAGTCTCGGGCTGACGTAGAAGTCCCGATAGACCCAGCCGAGATCCTTCTGGGCGGGCTCTCCGGTATGCACTTCTCCTGGATTCAAAAGGTTCAATCCACCCGGCTGAGCCCAGTGGATCCTGTTTCCCGTTCGAAAGCGGCCGAGGCCGGCATCGTTGAGACCGATGGTGTAGCTCGGATGGGAATGCCGGGAAAAAGAGTGAGTGGAAAGCCGCGCAGAGAACAGTTCCAGACCATGGATCCCTGGGGCCGACCAGAGGCAAGCTTCGTTCGGCTTGGCCTCTGGCGGCGGATGCCCCCTGCGTCGGCGGGGATTCTTCGTTGGCACTTGGATCGCCCCTTCGTCGTACGGCCGGCAAAGCCCGCCCCTCGCAACTCCCCTACGAGGACTGCCCGCCCGACAATTGGAAGATTCCGTGGCGGCGCCGATGCCAGCTCGGCAGAAATCGGCATTCGGACCAGACGAATCGCTTCGAAGCCGCGAGAACCACGGAAACCCAGGGTCTCCGTGCCGGTGACTACGGACGAACCAGATCGGTGTCCGGGAATGCCGCGATCCAACCGAACCAGAATGCGCGGTGCGTGGGGAGTCGGGCCCGGCGCACACCAGCAGACCCCTCAAGGTCGTCTTCTTTCACCCGCCATTCCACGCCAGACCGATCCACCGCAACGTCACTTCCGTCGTAGGATTCGAAATCGACTCCCGTCCCGTCATAGACCCGGTGGGCTCCACTTCGATCGGTGAGCACGACATAAGGCTGGTCTCCGACGACTCCCCGATAGACAGAAGAGTTCGAGAGGTCGTCGACCGCGAGCACGGTGGACGACGACGAAGAACCAAACCGAAGGACGAGCACTTCGGCTTTGTTCGGAAGCCGAGAGTCGACCTTCGGCACCGTGAACATCAGCTCATCGGTCGCAAAGTAGTCTCGATACGCGACTCCTTCCCCATAGTCGCGGCTGTGCCCGGTCTCGAGCGAGAGAACGGTGGATTCCGGGTGCCGACGACGCCACTCTCCCCACGTCGTGGTGAGCACCGGACGGGTTCTCAGTCGAATCCCGCTCCCCACCAGCGGACCGACGACCGGCTCTCCCTGGAGGGTCGACCAAAGCGACTCAGTCGCGGCGTCATACATGAGCTTGTTCGAGCGATAAAGAAAACCGCTCGTTCCGAGTTCGTGATTCACCCCGGCGAACTCCGTTTCGTAGACGATCATCGACCCGCACAGGGTGCAGTAGACACCGCACACGGAAACCGATTCCTTCCCGTCCCCCACCGAGTCGGTGAACATTTCGTGCCACGCCAGCACACGCTTGGGGTAGGCACGAGCTTCCCCATCGACTTCCAGGCCGAACACGACGTTCGAGTCGTCCAGGTAGGTCGCCTCCTTCGCCGGGATCATCTCCGGGTTCCGCAGCGGCGGAATTCCGTCCCGCTTGACGCCTCCCCAGCGGATCTCATCCAGTCGAATGCGCGCTTGGTCCGTGAAATCGTCGAAGTAGCTCTCGAAACGGGGATCGATCAATCGATAGAGCTGGGCCTTGAAGCCGGCGTACTCGGGATGGAAGGCGATCTCCTGCGACCACACCCAGCGAAACGCGGCTTCGAAATCCGTTCCCAAGGTCTCTCCGGACTTCTTCTCGAGAAGTTCAAAGATGCTGGCTCGACGGCTCAGGCCACAAAACCGGGCGGTCTCGATCAGGAATGGAAAGAACGAAGGCTGCCAACGCTCAGAAACGCTTTGCAGGCCTGCCTCGAACTCCGCTTCCTCGGCCAGAACCAGTCCAAGGAACTCGGCCGCAGGCGACCAATCACGTTCGACCGGAGTTCGGGGCAACGCCGCCGCCGCTTGAGCCACGACCGCGGCGCAAAGTGAGAAAACAACGAATCTCAATTGGGAAAGGGAAGGAGTCATGCCTTCTTGTACGCAAAGGGCGGAGCCATGTGACTTTCCGATCGCCGACTCCCGCACTTCCGATCGAACGCCGTCCGGACCCGCGGGAACCGGAAGCACCCTTGTCAGCGCCAAGGCGGATCCTCTTCCGATTCAAGCGGGCTCCATGAGCCGAACGCTCCTTCCGTCCCCCTCAGTCGCCGTTTGAAGAGCCCTCGGAGAGCCGATTGAGAGATTCTCGTTTTCGCCGAGGACCGCAGACGAATCGGCGGATTCATGGACGAAGACAGAGGGGGAAAAGTCCGACCGGGCACCGAAGGCCCCTCTCCACCGCCGACTCGGGCACTGATTTTCAGGAACCGTCAGCCTCTCTACGGGAGTCCAAAAGAGATAGTTCGCCTCCGGCACAATCCCACAATGTGAGAACCCGGGAGCAGAAACGCGGCGAATCTTCCGCACCAATGCTAGAACGATCGGTGGCTGGCCGACTCGGCTTGGTTCTCTGTGCCCCGCGAAAGGAATTCCGATGAAGGTCCCTCTCCTCGCTCTCTGCTTGCTTGGCATCGCCGCGTCCCCGGCCATGTCCCAAAGAGCGAAGTGCGGCGCCGCGGAGCCCGACATGTCGCTGGTGCGAGACCAGCTCGAAGCTCTGGCCGACTGCGGTTACTTGACGAACTCTCCGCAGCCGGAGTACGAGCCGAGCTTCTACTACGCGATCCCCGTGGTGTTCCACGTGATCATGAACAACTCCGGAGATGGCTTTCTGAGCGAAGACACCATTCAAGATCAAATCGACGTGTTGAACGAAGACTTGCAGGCTCTGCCGGGATCTCCGGGAGCCCCCGGAAACAATGCGGAGATTCTGTTCTACCTGGCAACCGAAGATCCCAACGGGACCCCGACCAACGGGATCACCTACACCACCAACAACAGCTGGTACAACGACTCTGGCAACTACTGGACCTCGCTTCACTGGGACACGACCCGCTACCTGAACGTCTACACCAATTCGCCGCCGTGCTGCTTCGGCTACGTGCAAGACTTCCCGTCCAACGGGGTCGCTGGAGATGCCGATGACCGAGTCGTTCTGTGGTGGGAGGCGGTAGGAAAAGAACCCACCAGCGGCTGGCCACTCAACATGGGACGGACCGGAACCCATGAAGTCGGCCACTACCTCGGCCTCTATCACACCTTCTGTGGAGGGTGCGGTTCCGCCGTGAACTGCGACTCGACGGGAGATTTGATCTGCGACACCAATGGACAAGCCAGCGACACGTCCGGATGTCCCGGAACCAGTACGTCGTGTGGAAACTCGGACCCCATCCACAACTACATGGACTATTCCGACGATCACTGCCTCTGGGAATTCACCCCCGAGCAGGTGAATCGCATGCGCTGCACGCTCGAGAACTGGCGGATCGATGTTCGTGAACGCGTCGACTTGGGTTTGCACGTCAACTCCAACACCGTGGAAGACGGTGACACCCTGAGTGTCATCACCCGCGGAGGGGCTCCCGGAGCGCTGGGCATGCTCGTCGCGGTAAACGTGAACGGGACGCCGACTTTCATCCGTCTCGACGTGGGTCCGTTCGATGTTCTCGGGCGACGAACCTTCGCCGGGCCGGTCAGCTCCGCGCTCGCGGGTTTGGTCCTGACCTTCCAGACCTTCGGTTACCGGGAACTCGGCGGCAAACTCGGGTTCTCCAACCGGGGAAAGATCACCTTTCAATAGTCCTCGGTGATCCGGGTCCATCCCATCCGTCGATGGCGGATCGGCAACTTGGCAGGATGCCCACCCATCCTGGACGCCGCGAGTCTCGAAGGGCAACGCCCTTTCCGAGGAAGCCCTTCACTGAAGAGATTCACCACGGTCTGACCGCGCTCCTCGAAGGATCCCCCCCGTCTCGAGCACGCTTGACCAGTGAGTGAACCGGAAAAGCAACTCACCGAGTACTCTGAGGAAGCGTGCTCCTTCCCACATCTCTCCCTCGAGTTTCTCCCATGTCCGCCATTCCCGCGTTGATGCTTTGCTTGCTGTGGGCCCTCTCGGATCCGGCGAGTCCTGGGGCGGCGACGAGCGGCGCCCTGCGATCGCTCGCGAACGAGACCGCGAACTTTCAAGGGGTTTGGGAAACCACCTACGGAGAACTCATCCTGCGACAAGCCGGGGACCAGGTGTCCGGCGAGTATCCGGGGTGTTCCGACTTTCAGGGAACGGTGAACGGTCGGCGCTTGGAGTTTCAGTATCGGGAAGTCAGCGTCAAGGGCAACGGCTGGTTCGAACTCGCCGAGGACCAGGATCAGATCGCGGGTCATTGGCAAGACGATCGGCAGCGACAAGGCCCATGGATCGGCAAACTTGTTCGCCGAGAGCTTCCCGAGGAGAGATTCGAAGGCTTGTGGGACACCAAGTTCGGCCCCCTGCGCCTGGTCCAAGATGGCAACCAGGTCCTCGGCTACTACTCCACCGGAGGCGAGTCGAGGTTGCAGGGCACCGTGGATGAAAACGGTCGGCTTGCGTTCCAGTACGAAGAGTCGGCAGACCGTGGCGAAGGCTGGTTCGAGCGAGCCGACGATGGAAAGCGCTTGGAGGGATCCTGGCGATCCGAGCAACCATCGGAGTGGCGCCCCTGGACCGGGCGTCGGGTTTCGAGAAGCGGCAAGACTTGGCTGGTCATTCTCGAAGCGCATTGGGAATCGAGTCTTGGCTCGGAGCCGTACGCCTTCGGAGAGATGCTGAGTCAGTACTTCGAAATGGAGTCGGCTCGCCACGTGGAAGTACGCCACCGCTACTTCCACGACGCCGAAGACTTCCGCCGTTTGAGCCGAGAAGTCATCTATCTGAACGGCCCCGTCGTGCTGTTGGTCTCCTCCCATGGAACGAAACAGGGAATCTCCGTGAACGGGACGACCATCGGCGCTCGTTGGATCGCGGACAGCCTGACGGCCTTGCCCAACTTGCAGCTCCTTCACCTTTCCGGCTGCAACATGATGGAAGGAAGGGTGCCCCAACAGATTCTCGACTTGCTTCCCTCCGCGGAACGATTTCCGATCTCGGGCTATACGACGACGGTGGACTGGGACACCAGCGCGGTGAGCGACTTTCTCTACTTGACCCTGTTGCTCGTGCGCGGACTCAAACCGGAGCAAGCGATCGCGCAAACCCATCTTTCCGCTCCGTTCACCTCTGCGGAGCTTGTCGCCGGATCGGAACTGATCCCGCTGGGCTTGACTCTTCTAATGCCAGAAACTCGCGAGTGAGACTGCGGGCCCCTTGGCAGTGGCGGTGGCCCTTGCAAAGTTCGAGGTCGCTGCACCCGCGTGAACTGCGAGTTTCCCAACAAGCATCTCCGAGCCGCCCGCACACGTCGTGCCCGACTTGGCCCGTGACTCCCTTCGATCTGTCCTCCTCACCGTGACAACTCGCGGCGGTTCCGGTAGGCTCGGTCACCCGCAAGGGTCGGGTCATGGTTCGGACCTGGCATCGGTTTCCCAATTCTTTGCAAACCGAGGAGACGTCATGGGATCTCTCGCTCTCGCACTTCGGCACTGTTTCTTCGCGAGTTGCATGCTGGCCACCGGGACAGGCGCTGCTTTTGCACAGCCAGGAACGTCTTTGCGCGCTTTCCTTGCCCAAAAACCGGAGCAGACGATCTTGACCTCGGACCACTCTCCCTACGAACTCGAAGTGAAGTTCATCCATGAGTCGGGAGTCCGACTGAACAACGGGCTTTTGACGAGTTCCACGCACCCGGATGCAATCAAAACGATTCAAAAATACCTGCGGGAACGAGGGGCGGACATTCGCCCCTTGCTCGATCAGCCGGTGGCCTGGCTCGACGAAATGCGAGAACGCGGCGAGAGACGCTCGGGGATCAAGCTTCATGACTTGAATCTCTTCTATCGGGTGGAAGTGCCGGCTCCGGAGTCGGACTGGGTGTGCGATTTCCTGAATTCTTTTGAGGTCGTCGAAATCGCCTATCCCTCCGGTCGAGTCTCTGACCCTTCCACCGAGAATCTGCTTGGCTCTTCCACTCCGGACTTCGAGGCCCAGCAGGGATACCTGGACCCGGCACCGCTCGGGGTGGACGCGGACTTTGGCCACACGTGCTCCGGCGGACGGGGCGCGGGCATGACCATTGCGGACGTGGAAACGGGCTGGACCATCGACCACGAAGACTTCGATGGCAAGCTGACGAACAGCATCATTGGCTTGACTCCTCCCCCAGACCCCTGGAACCACGGCACCGCAGTGGTCGGCGAATTGATTGGGCAGCAGAACGGCTTTGGCGTGGTGGGGATCTGTCCGGACTCGGACGTGCTCCTGTCCTCGCACCTGGGTTCGTTCTCCAACGTTCCCACGGCAATCATGACCGCCGCCAACGCTGTCGGCCCCGGGGATGCCGTGGTGATCGAAGTCCAATGCTTCGACGGCCCGCCTTCGCCCCACCCATGTGAGTACGCCCCCGGCATCTTTGCCACCGTTCAGACGGCAACGGCCAACGGAATCCACGTTTTCGCCGCCGCAGGCAACGGGTTCAACGACCTGGACCAAGCCGCCTACGGAGGCGCCTTCGATCGCTCGGTGCGGGATTCAGGTGCAGTCATGGTCGCCGCCTCGGATGGCAGCACCCTGAACCATGCCAGCTTCACAAACTACGGCTCTCGAATCGACGTCCACGGCTGGGGATTCGACGTGACGACATGCGGTTACGGAGACTTGCAGACCGGCGCTGCCACCGAACAATACACCGCGGCATTCAGCGGGACCTCCAGCGCGACCCCGATCGTCACCGGCGCCGGGGTGTTGATCGAAATGATTCAGCGCAAAGCCTACGGCACCCCTCTCGACCCGTTGGCCCTTCGGGACCTTTTGACGAACACGGGAACCCCGGGCACCGACCCGATCACCATCGGTCCTCGTCCCGACGTCAAAGCCGCGCTGCGTTTCCTGGAGGTTCCGGAGATCGAAGTGACCGGTACCTTCGTCCCGGACGGCCCCATTGCCATCACGCAACGAGGAACCGCCGGAGACTTTTACGGATTGATGCTATCGGCGGACCTGCGGGCCACTCCCCTCGACTTTCCGAAGTACGGGGAGCTGTTCCTGGACGGCACCTTCAGCTTCATCTTCACAGGAATGCTCGGAGTGGATGGAACGTCGACGCTGAACGGATTGCTCCCCCCGGACGTCGGCGACTACTCCCTCTACATGCAAACGCTTCAAGTGTTCCAGACCAAGCCAGGCAGAGGAAGCTTTAGCAACTACTTTGCCGTCGACGTGGGAAGTTAATCGTCCAGTCGTGTGAGTGAGTCGATTCTCCGGAGCAGACGGAGGAACCTTGGGGTTCACCTTCGCAAGGAGTGAGCAACTGGTGGGACTGATTGGCGGGACCGCACTGTGTGGCGGCCTGCTCCTTCCCTCGTGCCAATCCCTTGATCCCGTGGAGGCGAACGCCATCCCGAAGGAGTCGGTGTCTCTTCATTCTCCGGTGAGATCTCCGATCACCATTGGTCACTCCTACACGATCAACTCACGCGTGTTTCACGCCAAGCGCACTCTCAACGTATGCCTCCCGTGGGGCTACGAAGGCCGGACCGAGTCTTTCCCCGTCGTGTACCTCATCGATGGCGGCGTCGACCAAGACTTCCTGCCCATCGCGGGAAAGGCGGCGGTGGCGTCCCTGTCCGGTCAGTACCGCGAGTTTCTCCTGGTCGGCGTTCAAACCGAAGACCGCTACTTCGAATTGACGAGCCCGTCCGACGTTCCCGCTGACTGCGAGCGCATTCCCAAAAACGGCGGCTTCGACCTCTTCCTGAAGCACCTCACGGAAGAGGTGAGGCCGTTCATCGAAGAGAACTTCCGAGTCACTGACGAAGATGCAATTCTCGGAGAGAGCTTGGCCGGCTTGTTCATCACAGAGGCGTTTCTTCGCGAGCCGACCAGCTTCCAGCACTTTCTTGCCGTCAGCCCTTCACTTTGGTGGCGAGACATGGCTCTCAGCCGAGAGGCCCCGGTTCACTTGGCTGGCGGGGACTATCGCGGGCGCTCTCTATTCCTTTCGATGGCCGACGAAGGGGGCACCATGCAAGAGGGTCTCGACCAACTGGTTCACGCGCTCGAGCACGCTCCCCCCCCAGGTCTCACTTGGTGGTACTGCCCTCTCCCGGAGGAACAGCACCACACCATCTACCAGCCGGCGGTACTCCTTGGGTTCCGGCGGGCCTTCGCGTTTCCACCAAAACAACCCGACGAAAGCACGACCGCCGTCGGAAGCTCCCCCTAGCAGACGGCTGTCATCCCGACGTGTCGTCCAGGAAACGCCAGACCGTCGCAAAGATTCGCTCGAGAATGCGACGGTCCGCAGTCACGATCTCGGCGTCGCCCTGCATCTCCGGTCGGTACGTCAAATCGAGTCCCGTCGAGGTTTGGAGCCCCTGAGGAAACGCGACCTTCACGCAGTATTCGTCTTCCTGGGCGACCCGGGCGATCTCCTCGACCCGTCCTCGAACGGCTCCAAACTCATGAAATGGAAACCCGTCGAACTTGACGCGAACCGACTGACCGACGCGCACCTGTCCGGACCCTGGTCGCGGAAGTGCCAAGCGTCCCACGAAGCGCTGCACGGGTCCCTCGGGGACCACGGTCAAGACTTCTTCGTTCTTCGTGACGAAGTGATGGTCCGCCCATCCTTGGGTGAATGACACTGTTCCTGCCACGGGCGCGCGCAGCGCGTGCTCATCCAACGCCAACCTCGCCGCCGCAAAGAACCTCTGCGCTGCCAGATTCAGCGAACGCTGCACTCTCTGAAACTCTTGTTCCTGGGTGCGCAGGAGCTCCACGATCTTTCGTTGCTGCTGATTGCCCTGGATTTCCGCCTGGATCACCCGGGTTCGAGCTGCCTCCAAGGATCTCTTGCTCGCCAGGAACGACATCTCGGCCGTCACGGAGTCCCGTTCGGACGCCAGCTCGTTCTCCTGCAACAACCTCGCCGTCTCGTGGCCACGCTTGGCAAGATCCACTTCTCGCTCCAGGAGTTCCACGTTGCGCCGCTCTTGGACCATGAGCGCCGAGTACTTTTCGACTTCCTGGCGGCCCAAACGAATGCTCGAGTCGAAGTAGTCGGAGCCGCGAAAGTCCCGATACTCCTGGTACGCATGAACCAGCTCTGCGAGCTTTGGCTGCAACGTCCCGAGGTGCCATTCCGGGTGTCCGGTCAGGGGCCACGACTCTTCGGACACACGAGCAAGGACTTCTTCCCAAGCCAGAATGGCAGCCACCACATCCTCGTAACGCCCGCGGCCTTGCACCCACGCCAGGAGTGCCCCGGTGTCCACCGGATCCCCCTCCTTCACGTGCCAACGCAACGGTCCACTGGCAGGAGCCACGACGCGAACCGGTGGATCCGGAGTCGTCACTTCGATCCGGGCGCCAATCACCTTCGGATAGCGGACTACCCAAGCTCCCAGGAAAAGGAACGCGACCGCCAGAGCGATCATCGGCCCCCCGAATCGCAGGATCCAAGGAGGCATGGCCCCAAGGATCTCCTGATAAGCCGCGCTGTTGTTTTCGATCGGCATCAGGTTCCCAATTCGAGCTGGTTCTTGATGAGCCGGTAGTAGGACCCACGACTTCGCGTCAGGCTTTGGTGGTCCCCGCATTCCACCATTCGCCCTTCGTCGAGAACGAGGATCTGATCCGCTTTGCGAACCGTGCTCAAGCGATGGGCAATGACAAGAACCGTTCGCCCATCGAAGAAGCGATCCAAATTCTGCATGATGATGCGCTCGTTGTTGGCATCCAGCGCGCTGGTTGCTTCATCGAAGAACACGTACTGAGGATCTTTGTAGATGGCACGGGCAATCAAGATCCGCTGGCGCTGTCCCTGACTCAAGCCGGACCCATCGGGACCGACCTTGGTCTCGTAGCCAAGAGGCATGGCTTCGATCGTGTCGTGAATGTTCGCCATCCGGGCGGCGTGCAACAGCCGCTCCGAGTCAATCTCCTCAGTCCCGAGAGCGATGTTCTGGGCCACGGACTCCGTGAACAGGTAGCCATCCTGAAGGACGACTCCGCAACGGGATCGCCACACTTCCGGACTCACATTGGAAAGCCGAAGGGCTCCCAGTCGGATCTCCCCACGGGTCGGCGGATGGAACATGAGCAGCAGCTTCAGCAGAGTCGTCTTGCCACTTCCGCTGGGGCCGACGATGGCGGTAACTTTTCCCTCTGGAATCCTCAGGGACAAGTCGGTCAACACGCTTTCCCGATCTGCGCCTTGATAGCGGAACGACAGATTCTGAATCTCGATGCTCTTGTCGTGGGGCAGGGTTCGCGCCTGAAGGCGTCCGGTGGATCGTTCCTCGTCGGGGTGCTCGTGAAGCTCTGAGAGCCGTTCGAGACTTATCCTTGCATCCTGATAGGTCTGAGCGAAGTCCAAGAACTGCAGCAACGGGGCGTTGAGCTGGCCCACGATCTGCTGCAGCGCCATCATCATCCCCAGGCTGAGGTCTCCGTCGATCACCGCCTTGGCGGAGAGAAAGGTGATCAAGATGTTCTTCAACTCGTTGACCGTCGCCGCCCCCCCCTGCTGCATCTGCCCCACGGCCAGGCCTTTGGCTCGGGTCCGGAAACGGCGCGCCTGAATCGCCTCCCACTGCCAACGTTTGCGTCGCTCTGCCTGGTTGAGCTTGATCTCCGGCATCCCGGTCAACAGCTCAATCATGTTGCTTTGCTCGTCGGCCACTTCGCTGAAACGGGCATTGTCCAAAGCCCGGCGGCGACGCATGAAAATTAGAACCCAGGAGAAAGAAACGGCACTGCCGGCGACAAACAACAGGAAGATCGGGATGCTGTAGAAACACAACACGATTCCGTAAACCAAGACGTTGACCAGCGAGAACAAGATGTTGAGCGTCGTCGACGTCAGGAACTGCTCAATGCGCGCCTGATCCTGCACTCGCTGCAGGAGATCTCCCAAAATGCGCGATTCGAAGAACGGCATCGGCAATCGCATGAGCTTCGCCAACAGATCCGACAGCATCGTCAGGTTGAGGCGAACTCCAATGTGAAGCAGAACCCAACTCCGAATGAACTCCACAGAGGTCTTGCCACAGAACACCATGAGTTGAGCCAGCAGGATGGTGTAGACAAACCCGATGTTCTCGCCCTGGACTCCGACATCGACGATGGCCTGGGTCAGAAATGGAGCCACCAAGCTCAGCAGCGTTCCGACTCCGAGGCCAAGGAGCAGCTGAAACAAGAAAGCCCGGTACTTTCGCAGGTAGGTGAACAAGAAACCCCAGCCCGAACCAGTTTCGTCCGTCGCTTCGCCGCGGTGAAAGTCCGGGGTGGGTTCCAGGGCGAGCACCAGCCCTTTCGCACCTTCTTCCCGATCGGCCCGCGCCCACGCTTTCAAAAAGGCCTCTCGAGGTACGGAACTTCTTCGGTGAGCCGGGTCGGCAATCCAGTAGCGACTTCCCCGGATCCGGTACAACACGACGAAGTGGGCTTGTCCCCAGGGAATCACGCAGGGCAGCGGGACATCCAACAAACGTTCGAAGGGCACCCGCGCTGCGAACGCCCGGAATCCCAAGGATTCGGCGGCTTCGGTCAAGCCCTGGAACGAGGCCCCGGTTCGATGAATCGACGCACGCTGGCGAACATCTCGCGCGGTGAACGTTCGCCCGTAGTGCGCGGCGATCATGCGCAGACAAGTCGGACCGCAGTCGTGCTTGTCGAGTTGACGAAAGTGAGGAAACCGACGCCGGCGCCAGAATGACTCCCTCGGCGCCACCTCTTGTTCCTGGGTGGCGCCCGCCTCGCCATTGTGCTTGCCGTTGTGTGTGGCTCGCTTCATGCCGTGGCGTTGGGGTGATCAGCGAACCCCGACCGGCTTGCGTGGCGCCGATCGCAGCAAGTGCTCCAGATCCTGGAGTCGTAAAGAGCGAGGCAATCGACGATCGTTGACAAAGATCGTCGGCGTGCCCTGAACTCCGACGCACTGCGCCCAGCTTTGGGTTTTGCGAAGGGTCTCCCGTGCCTTCTCGAGAGACCCGTCGCAATCCCGAAGTGGGAAGGCGATCAGCAGCGACGAAACCGTCGCTGGCTTTTCTTGATACCAACGGTGCAGAAGAGTAAGGGCGTCCTTGGATCGCCCCTCGACGCCGAGGGCCAAGACGTGAAGCGCCAGGAGTCCCGGGTCCCCACTCTCTTCGGATCCAAGGATTCGGAACGTGACTCGAACCTGGTGGGGATAGCGGGAAACGAGACGCTGGGCAACTTCATGGGCTTCCGCACAGTACTGGCAGACGGGACTGGTGACCAAGGTCAGCGAAAACGGGGCGTTGGTCACTCCCAAGGTCAAGTCTCCCGAGAGAGCGGGGATGACCACGGCCGACTCCTTCTCGAACAGCTGGGCCATGACGCCAGGGTCGCGGATCAGGCGAAGGAACCGGTAGCGCCACTCTTCCGCCTGACTGGCCTGCGCTTGCCACGGGCGAACCAGGACCCAGAGGAATCCAGGCAAACCAAATCCTACGGCCATCAGGCCGACCCCCGCGCCATTCCACATTGCGAAGTTCGTGTCCTGAAGGAGCAGCCAGAGGAGCAGCTCAATCACGAACAAGGCCTGCACTGCAAGGCACAGAGGACACCACTGCCTGACCACTCGTGCCTGATAAAACACCGAGAAACAAACGTAGGGAAGAGTCGCCAACGACATCCCTCGCAGGCAACCGAGAGCCGTCACTCCTGCGGCCGCGGTCAGCCCCATCGTCACCATGCCTCCAAGGAAGTACAGCACTCCCAAGTCGGCCATGGGAACCACGCCGAACAACTTGGAAGCCGGCGAGTTCAACACCGAGAGGCAATCCGACCGGGAACCCACTCGACACAGTTTCTGCATCCACGACGACCCGCGACCGCTGCTTTCCAACACCAGAAGGCCGCTGACGAGGATTCCCATCACCTTCACACTGAGCAGTGCCAACAACCCGGGAGATTGCCTGTACGCCAAGCACAAGAAACCCAGCCACACGGACAGGAGGGCGATTCCTCCGACCCAAAGCCCACCGGCTCGCAGGGACTCCCAGCGCTCCTTCCTTTGGTCGTCTGGATTGGGAACCACCGGCGTCTCGGGAGTGGGAGCCACAGCCAGAATGCGGCCCGACCAGCGATGGGCAAAGTCGGTCCTCGGCACCGTGGACCAACCGGACGCCGGATCGAGGAGGGTCACCTGATCGGATGCTAGCTCGTTGACAATGACGAAGCGGCCCCCGTCTTCGTGCAAGTGCGCGAGACACGGAAGAGGGATTTGGTCGAGCTGCTCCTGGGCAACTCGAAAGGCTTCCGATTCCATGCCGAAGCTCGCCAGGCTGTCGCGCGCACTCAACAAGCTCGGGAACTCGGGATGACCGCGGAGTGCATCCTGCACGCTTCGCCGCGGCACCGAGATGTCCATCTGCCGAAGCAGATTTTGCATCGCCGTCGGTAGGTTGTCGGAATCGTCCTTCTGCTTGGACCAGACTCGTGCAGCTTTCATCGGCCACCCCCTCTCCACGCAATGGGTCACAGCGGAGCTTCGATCGCGAAGCCCCGCCGTGGATCGAACCTTGTCTGTGAGGGTGGGCTAGTGGCAGCAACACTCCACGTCGCCGGTTTGGATGTTCCGGCAACACCCGCCGCACGGGGTCTTCCAGCAGAAACCCCAGAAGTCGAAACCGTCACAGCCGCCACCACCGCGCACGGCCTTCATTTCGGTTTCGTCCAGCGGCTCGACAGCGCTCAGCTCGCGAAGATCAGCCAATGACTTACGCATGCTCTCGTCCTTTCATCAATCGAATGGCGTGGCGGTTCTTGTCCTCCGTTCGGGAGGTCGCTCGATCCCCGCCCGCACCCTTCCATTCGAAAAAGAGCGGACTGACAGCTCATGGTTTTTGACAAACGTCCAACTTGTGCTCGCGTTGACACCCATCCCAGCCCGGGTTAACCTCCTGAAGGGCCAGTCCGAACCGCGCAAAACAGCCTTCTCTCGACTTCACTGACTGCGCGAAATCCATGCGGGACAAACAGTTCTCGGTTTCCACCCCCCGACTTTGGGCCGAGGTCTATCTCGAGCTCCACGCGTTGGCGACTCAACTGCTCCGCCATCACCAGCGGACCAGTCCCCTCCACGCCACGTCCCTGCTTCACGAAACGTACTTGCGGCTGGCGAGAAATGGGCGGGGTTACGACAACCGTGCTCATTTCCTGTCCACGGCCGCCCGGGCGATGCGTTACGTTCTCGTCGATCAAGCGCGCCATCGGCAAGCCCTCAAGAGACTCCCCGTTCCCCTCGAAAGCTCCACGGACCCGCAGGCGATGCCTGATTCAAATCTGGCGTTGCTGACCGTCCACGAGTTGCTCCATGAGCTCTCGGATCTGGATCCTCGCAAAGCCCAAGTCGTCGAACTTCGCTTCTTCGGCGGGTTGGATGTGGAAGAGGTCGCAGGAGTTCTCGGCTGCTCTCAAGCGACGGTCAAACGAGACTGGACCTTCTCGCGCGCCTGGCTGCGTCGGCGACTCCGATCTCCCACGAGCCCCGGTCATGGGTAAGTCCGACTGGCACCAGGCCGAAGAACTGTTCCATCAACTCCGGGAGATGGCGGAGCTCGATCGTGACACGGCTCTCGAAGCCACGGCCCGAAAAGACCCGGACCTTGCTCAGCAGGTACGACTCCTTCTTGTCGAGCACGATCAGGGACAGGAGTTTCTGAGTCGACCGGCGTTCGAGGAACTCCCCCACTCCCGTTGGACACTGCCGGAGAACTGGAACTCGAGCCCCCCGCACTTTGGCCCCTACCGACTGACTCGACTCATCGGCAGCGGAGGCATGGGCGTGGTCTACGAAGCAACCCACGAAGAAACCGAGGAGCGCGTTGCCCTGAAGGCCCTTCGCAGCGGGTTGCTGGCCGACGATCGCCAGCGCCAGCTGTTCCAGCGGGAGGTGCGCTGCTTGAGCCTCCTCCAGCACCCGGGCATTCCTCGCATGCTCGACTCCGGGGAAAGTGCCGAGGGACTCACCTACTTCGTGATGGAGTTCGTCCGCGGTCGCCCTCTCGACGAGTTCGTGCGCGACCAGGGACTCTCGCGTCGTGAGCGACTTCAGCTGTTCTCCAAGCTCTGCGACATCATCCGCTACGCCCATGGAAAAGGCGTGTTGCACCGCGACCTCAAGCCCGCCAACGTTCTGGTCACGTCCAGTCAGCACTCGGAGAACGCTCCGGAACTGAAGGTCCTGGACTTCGGCTTGGCACGACGAGCGAGTGAATCGGCTCCCCATACCTCGCGACTGACCAAGACGGGACAAGTGTTCGGCACCTTGTCCGCCATGAGCCCCGAGCAAGCGCGAGGTGACTCGAAGTCCATCGGCCCCGCGACCGATGTCTACTCATTGGGAGTCATCCTCTACGGATTGATTACCGACCGCGAGCCCTACGACCTCACCCCCCTCCCCCTGCCGCGCGCTCTCGAAGTCGTTTGCGAGCTCGAACCTCCTCGCCCCAGCCTTCACGACCCACTCCTTCGCGGTGATCTGGATGTGCTCACCCTGAAAGCGCTGGAGAAAGACCCGGCCCATCGCTTCCCCTCGGTCGCCGAACTCCAGGCGGAAGTGGATCGGTTCTTGAGTGGAGAGCCGATCCGCACCCGTCCACCCAGTCGCCGTCGGCTGCTTCGGCAAGCCATTGTCCGTCATCGACTGATAGCCGGATTCACGATCGCGACTCTGGTTCTTTGCACGGTGGCCTCAGGCTGGCTCTGGGTTCTTTACTCCCGTGCGCAACGGGCGGAAGCAGCCGCACGAGTCGACGCTCACAGCGCCCGCCAAGTGGCTCGCATCCTGGAAGACCTGATCTCCTCCGCCGATCCGACTCAGTCCGAGGGCCCTGATCTGTTGGTCCGCGACGTTCTTGAAGAAGCAGAAACCTGGCTCCCCGCGGAAGCGGAAGACCAACCAGAAGTCGAAGCTGCACTACGCCTGGTCATGGGACGCGCCTACACCAACCTTCGCCTGTTCGACAAAGCAGAGTTTCAAACACGCATTGGCATCGACTGCTTGCAACGGGCAGGTGGCAACAACCGACGCCTGGGCTCCGCCAAGATCCTCTTGGGAGAGATCCTCCTTCATCGTCAACAAGTCTCCGAAGCGCGCCAGATCGTTCAAGAGGTCCTCCGTTCTCCCGAACTCTCGCCACTCAATGAGCACAACCACGCGCGAGCCGTGCGGACCATGGGTTCCATTCACGAGGAATCCGGGGAACTCGAGGCTGCCGAGGCCAAATATCGAACAGCTCTGGAGTGGTATCGCGCCCACCGCCACCGACTGATCGGCGAATTCGTGGAGATGCTTGGCACGCTCGCCGGGTTGCGCGAGCGACGCGGAGACTTCCGGGAGGCAGCGACCTTGCTGCAAGAAGCGATGGACGCCGTGAGCCAGAGTGAAACAAAGAACTCTCTCTATGTGGCATCCATTCGGCGCCGGGTGGCACTACTGCGCCACCGCTTGGGCCAGCACACCGAAGCTGAATCACTCATCCGCCGCATTCTTGCCACCGACGAAGCACGCCTCGGCCCGCGTCACGCTCAGACGCTGATGGACCGCGACCTGCTCGCCGCAATCCTCCGCGGTCAACAGAAACACCGGGAAGCGACGGCCATTCTTCGGGAAGTGCTTCAGGCCTACGAAGAAACCAACCCCCAAAGCTCCCTTCGATTCGAATCTCAGACCAACCTCGCCGTCATCCTGTTCGAGACCGGTCGACTCGCCGAGGCGGAGGCTCTGCTCCACGAGATCCTGGCACATCGGCTCGCCCACAATGGCGAAGGACACCTGCGGACACGAACAACCTGGATGCTGCTGGGCGAAGTTCAGCTCCGCCAACACCGCCCCGCCGACGCCGTCGACTCGCACCTTCGCGCGATCGAGATTAACGACCAACTCTTCGGAGAAGATCACTTCGAAGGCGGAATGATGCACGCCAGCCTCGCTCACGCCTACTATCTTTTGGAAGACTTCGTCCTGGCAGAGGATCACGCAGACGAGAGCTGGCGCCGGCTCAAAGACTCCGTTCCCGAGACGCATCCGCACGCGGTGACGTGTCTCAACCTCCTGGCTCAACTCTCATTGGAAGACCACCGGTTCGACGATGCCGTCGACTACTACCGAGAACTCCTGCGACGCATCGAAGCGTCCCCGGAGATCCCGAGCGGCCGGATTCATGAAATGCGCCTCAAACTCGCGGACGCCTTGATTCGCGGCGATCGGTGGAGCGAAGCCGATGAGATCCTCGGCAAGAGCGAAGCATGGCTTCAACAAAACCACCCCGCGCATCACCCGTCCGTCCGCTTGGCGACTGAGCTTCGTCAGTCGATCACGCATACCGTCGCAAACTTGAACACACGGGAATAGTCGACCAGAAATGCAACTCACGGCAGCTGCAAAAAACGAATAACGGCTAAGTTCATAACATCCTCAGGTGAGCAACACTCTGGGTGTCCCTCGGCGACATCGCTTCACTTACGTTTGCGACATGCTGGTCCAAACGATGGACACCTCGTCGTTCCAAGCCACTGATAGGATCGATCGCGGAGAAGAGTTCTGCCGAATCAGGCAGCCCGGTTGGCTTCTGAGCGAAGGAGAGCGAAGTGATGTTTTCGAAGGGGGACTTCTGTCAGTCACGCTGCGACTGATCGCCCCAGGGATGTGGACACGGGGGATGTCCTCGGACTCACGTTCATCGACACCGCGCGTCCAAAGAAGCGCATCTCCAACCAGGGTCTGATCTCGATCGACCAGGAACTCCTGACGGGCTAGCGGCTGCAGATCGTGAACCTCAACAACACGTTCCGGGCAAACTGGCAACAAATCGTGGTCGAATCGTTCGACCACCCACGGGCAACGGGCAGTATCGGTCAGGGAGAGGCCCTCAGGCCTCTCCCTGCACTGTTCTCGCTCCGACACCGCCTTGCCTTTGCCCGGTGAACCGCCACCGCCTTTCATGCGGGGATTCCTCGCAGCACCGTTCTCCGGCCAATGCCCCCCAAGCGAACCCGTTCCGCCGCGCCGGGTCTCCGGGGAGGCCCTGGTTCAGAGCAGGATCGCTCGTTAGTTTGCGCCTCCGTCGAGCACCAGCCACTCGATCCCGTCGGCGAGATCCGTAGTCGGAGACTGACTCGCCCATTTCCCCACCAAGAACTGGAGAACGTTGTTGTGAAGACCGCCTTTCCTGTCACTGTTGCCCTCACTCTGTCCCTGATCTCTTGCACATCCAACCGGGTCGACTGGGTCGACTACGGGGCAGACCCGATGCAGAACCCTCAGTACATGACCGACATGATGCAGGCGGGCGCGCCGGGCCCTCAGCATGAGATGCTCGCCAGCTATGTCGGCAACTGGGCCGTGGATGGCAAGATGTGGATGGCTCCCGGCACCGACCCGATGCCCATGGTCGCCACCGCAAAGACCGAGTCCCTGATGGGCGGCCGCTACATCGTGGAAGCCTTCAAAAGCGACTTCATGGGACAGCCCTTCGAGGGACGACTTGTCCAGGGCTACGACAACATCACCGGAAAGTTCTGGTCGATGTGGAGTGACAGCATGAGCACGGGCTACTCGATCTCCCACGGCACCGAAACCTCGCCGGGACACATTGAATACGTTGGCACGGCGACAGACATTCTCACCCCGAGCGGCCGCTCGGTCCGCATGACGACAACCGACAACGGCGACGGGACCTACACGATGCGCATGTACGATACCCGCGAGGGCACCGAGGAATTCCAAGTCATGGAACTGAACTACAAACGCAGCTGAGCAAAGAAACCAAAGTCCGCTCGGCCGCGAGGGGGAGTGACCCGCGGCCGAGCGGATCCTCTCAAAGACCCGTGTCGACGAGTTGGAAGTCGTGGCAAAGGACGCCGTCGCTGTTGTGCAACAGGACCAGCAGTCCCACGGTCCCGAGTGGCGGCACGGGAAAGCCCAGGGAAAAAGTGGTCGCTGGATTGATGGCAGGCACCGGCGCAGACACAACCTGCGCCCCGTTCCCCAGAGCGAACGCCCAAAGACTCACGGTCGCTGGCACGGTCGTCCCCACCGTGATCTCCAAGAGAAGATCCCCTTGGCGGAACGTCGGCTCCAAGGAGAGCGTGCAGGTCGCCTCGAGTTCATAGGCGCCGATGTCACAGCCCGCCCCCTGACTCCGAGAGACATGGCGTTGATCCGTGCTTGCTCCACAGTTGCCAGCGGGGATGGCGTCGATGGCGGCGCTACCGCTGATGAGCGCATGGGTCATCGTGATCCCGCCGTTGTCCGTCAGTGCCCCCAACATCGGATTCACCGAGCTGAGGTCTCCGGCTGCCGCCAACGAGCCGCTGCCATCACTGTCCAAGTTGAAACCCAAAGAAATCGGCGGGTCACCGGCGAAGTCACCTCCTCCAAGGTTGTTGGCGACGATGGTGTTCTGAAGCTCGAGGACATCCCCCACGCCGTTCACAATCCCACCCCCCGACGGGGAAGAGTTTTGAGTCACGGTGCAATGCACGAGGAACAGCTCTCCGCCGTTGTAGATTCCTCCCGCATTGTTGCCAGCGGTGTTGCCACTGACCGTGCTGTTCGTCATCCGCATGATGCCCGCGTTGAAGACTCCCCCACTCCCAGTCGTCGCATTGTTCGAGAACACGGTGGTATTGGCCAGCGTCGCGTCTCCCGTCCAAACAACAGTGCAGCGCCGGTGCCGCTGGAGTTGTCAGACAGGGTGCAATCCGTCAATGAGATGGAATGGAAGCTGACGATTCCGCCTCCTCCTTCTGTTGCTTGGCAGAACTCCACCCGAAGGCGAAGGAGGCTGAGCTCCCCGTCATTCTTGATGCCACCCCCTTCAGTCGCGGCCCCTCGCTGAATGGTGAGGTCCTGGATGCATGCACGAACGTTTTCCACCGCAAACGCTCGTTGAGCACTACCAGCATTGAGCGTGAGTTGATCCATTCCGGGACCAAGTATGTCGAGGTCCTTGTCGATGACGATTTCCCCGCTGCTCAGAAAGATGGTCCCGATGACTTGGAAGTCGATGTCGTCTCCGGACACCGCATCGGCAACGGCCTGACGCAAGGATCCCGGGCCGCTGTCCGCCAAGCTGGTCACACTGATCGTGGCACCGCGAACGGGGCTCGCCAGCCATCCGGTGAACAGCCAGAATCCTGCAAGGAGTGCGAAAGAGGGTCCGCGCGGGACACCGAACTTGGGGGGAACGGACATCAGCTTCTCCTGGTTCGGGCTCCGCTTCTCGGAATTCGAGGAGCCACGGGTCAATCGGCTTCCCTCCTCATCCGCGTCGGGTCCCGCGATGTGGCGCACCTTTTGGGAGTCGACGCCCCACCGAAGAACGGGGGGCGGCTGTTCGCCGTTGGTTCGCCTCTGCCCACCACCAGTTCCCACGGACCACCCGGGTCAGTGAGCCGCTCCGTGCGCGACTGAGAAATTCTCAGGAAACCTGTCCGGGAACGGCCGCAAAGATCACGTATAGAACAGCGCCCCGACACGGGACGCTCATGAATCGCCCTCTCCGGGCCAGAGGCCGCGAGTTCATGCCCCCTTTGCATTGAACCCCAGGACACCAAGGAGAATCTCCATGCTGTTATCCCCCTCGTTCCGTCAACCATCGACGGTCGATGGCAGGTGCCGCCGAACTCGTTCCGGCTTCACCCTGATTGAGCTGCTGGTGGTGATTGCAATCATTGCCGTGCTGATTGGCCTTCTGCTTCCCGCGGTCCAAAAAGTCCGCGCCGCCGCCGAACAGGTGGAAAGGACAGGGCGGTTCCCCGGCATCGTGCAGCTCATGCAGGACGCTGCCGACAAAGCAGAAACCTCCGCCACCACCTCCCGTGACACCCTGATTGACGCCTTCCGATCGGGAGACATCGAACCGGACAAACTTCGTGATCTGATCCGCCTCCATTGCAGCGACCAAGAAGCGTCCGATGCCGTTCTGATTGCTCTCAACGAGGTGATCGACAGCGCGAGCAATGATGACCGTCGACTTCTGGTCACCGCCGCACGCTCAGTGGATGAAATGCGAGACGCGAGCGTCAGCACCAAGTCCCGAATGGAGTTGCTGATTCGCCTTCTCGAACCAGCGCCTTGATCCGAACGGAACCTGGCTGTGGCTCTGCCTTCAGAATGCAGAGCGACAGCCGGCGTGGTTTGGACGATCCCTGATTGCCTAAGGGCTCCTCCCTATTGAGCCGCGCCGAGGGTTCCGCCGATGGCATGATCACGCTCGATCCCTCCACTCGGGAGACAACCATGCTCTTCGGCGAATACCTTCTCGAACAAGGACTGGTCAAGGACGAGGATATTCTTACGGCGCTGGATCGCCAGCGCCGCGAGGTCCCATTCACCGGTTTCATCGCCGCAGAAATGGGCTTGATGAATGCTCAGCAGATCCTCTCCGTGCTGCACGATCAGGTGGTGAACAAGCGCAAGTTCGTTGATTCCGCCATCTTGCTCGGCCTTCTGTCCATCGACGAAGGACAAGCCGTCCTGCGGGAACAAACCAACCGACGGGTCCCGCTCGGGGGGCTCCTGGTCGAACTCGGCTTCCTCACCAAGAGCCAAATGAAGAGGGCGCTCCGCGCTTACGTGCGTGAACAGAATGCCGTGGATGGAGACGACGCAAAAGTCGCAGCGGTGCCCACCGCGCAGCGCTGATCGCCGGACAGACATCCACACGCAAAGCCTGCCCATCGATCCGGCGGAGAGACTCCCAAGCATCCACTGGATTCTTTCATCGATCGGGCTAACTTGCCGACATGGCGCGACCCCGTGAGCACGACGAGCAAGCTGCCCGTGCAGGAGCCATCCAAGCTTTCTTGAGATCAGGATATGCGGCAACTTCCCTGACCGAGCTTGAGGAAGCAACAGGCCTGGACCGGCGCCAGCTCTACAACCAGTACGGCGACAAGCGCGGGGTGTTCTTGCAGGCCCTCGACGATTTTCAAGAGCAAGCCGCCGAACGGTTTCTCTCCCTCATGGAGACCTCGAACGCCGCGGTTTCGTCCATCGCCGTGACGCTCCATGGGATGGTCGACCTCGCGGACTCCGGCCATGGGCGGCTTGGTTGCTTGGTCTGCAACACCTCGCGAGAGCCGATCGCGGCGACCGATGCCGAGGTCCAGGAACGCGTCCAGCGGTACTTCGCTCGCATCGAAGCAGCCTACGCCAATGCCTTGAAGGGATCCTCGCTGCCAGCCCGAGCCCGCCGCCAAGAAGCACGGCACCTGCTCGCGACCCACGTCGCCCTCTGCGTGATGTGTCGAGCCGGCTCGCCCGTGGAGACACTTCGCGACGCCGTCGAAGCCGCCGTCAGACATCTCGGCTGAGTCCTTGCCACGAGATTCGGCCAGCAGGTCCGAAAAGTTTTTCACCTTTCAGTGAACAATCAGTCGACGAACCCAGTACTCCTTCCCACCAAATCATCTTCCGCCCCGAACCGCGGTGGTTCGCGTCGCCGATCGCGGGACGCAACGTGACGCCAGAGGTTTCCCGAACGGCCTCGACTCGAGGTTCGCACCGCCCGCCTCAGGTCGGGAGGAGAAGGAGCCGGCAACTTTCCGTCCGAGAAAAGGAAAACCGACGTGAGCAAGAGCATTGACTGGACCTTCCGTGGCACGTGGCCCCATGCACCCCAGTGGTTCGAACACGAAAACGGCCGCATGCACTACGTCGACGTCGGTCCTCCCGACGCACAGCCCGTGGTTCTCGTGCACGGGAATCCGACGTGGGGATACGTCTACCGCCGCTTCATTGAAGCCCTGGTGACGGAGGGATACCGGGCGATCGTCATGGATCATCTCGGATTCGGCCGTTCGGAGAAACCCGACGATCCAGATCTCTACAGAGTCGCGCGCCATGGGGAACGCTGCACCCGGCTGCTCGAGTCACTCGATCTTCACGAAGCAACCGTGGTTGTCCAAGACTGGGGAGGCCCGATCGGCCTTCATTGGGCCGCCAAGCATTCCGACCGCGTTCGCGGACTCGTGGTCCTGAACACGTTTGTTCGGCGCCCCGCGGGTCCAGTAAGACTCCCCCTCCCACTCAAACTGTTCCGAACCCCCGGAGTGGGTGAGCTCATGGTCAAAGGGATGAATGCATTTGTGAAAGTGTTCCTCTTCCGAGAGGGTCTCACCCATCCCGAGCGCCTCACCACTCGGGAAAAAGCAGCCTACCTAGCACCCCATCCCCGCTGGAGAGATCGAACGGCGATGCTGGTGTTCCCCCGGGAGATCCCTTCCGGCCCGGAGGGGCCAGTCAGCGACTACGTCGACGAGATCAACCACCGTCTCGTTCCTGCGTTCCAGAACAAACCGGTGCTCATTGCCTGGCCCATGAAAGACGTTGCCTTCACACCTGACATCCTCGAGGAGATGTGGGTACCGGACTTTCCCCACGCCAACGTCCACAGGATCGACGATGCCGGTCACTACATTCAGGAAGATGCCCACGACCAGGTGATTCCCCTGCTGCTCCAACACCTGAAAGCCTGAGAGTCCGCTGCCGTGCAGTCCCTCATTGGTCGTGCGGAAGCCGGAACAGAAAGAGCCAGCGATCGACGGGTCGCCTTCGCTCTCATGAGGTCGCTTTGCCAGGCGGGATCATCAGTCCTACGTGACAGACTCCCGGGATTCGTCTAGTCTTCTCCCGCGTCCGATCCGGGACCGGGTCGTTCCCGGCGACCCGGTCGGAAGAACCTGAGAAACGCACGCCGACCGCCTGAGTGGCCCAATGACGACTCCTCAACCCGGCAACGATGTCACCATCGCGCTGCAACGGATGAAGAGTGGCGACCAAGCCGCCGCGGATGAAGTGTTTCAGATCGTCTACGAAGACCTGCGCCGCTTCGCTCGCGGTCTCTTCTTCCCTGGCGAAGCCAACACCTTGCAACCCACGGCCCTGGTCAACGATGCGTACCTTCGACTCGTTCGCCAGGTTGACGCCACCTGGGAAAGCCGTCGCCATTTCTTCGACGTCGCCGCGATGGCCATGCGCCAACTCCTGACCGATCATGCTCGGAAGAGAAAGGCCGCGAAACGAGGTGGAGACCGCGGCCGGTTGGCGTTCGAAGACGTCGCATCCCAGCTGTTCCAACCGGCCAACAACGAGTCACAGGTCGACCTGGAAGCGCTGGACGAAGCGATGGCAGAGCTGGAACAGTTGGACGATCGTCAATCCCAGATCGTCCGACTACGTTTCTTTGCCGGGCTGGGCGTCGAAGAAGTCGCGAAACTGCTCGAAGTGTCCGAGAGGACCGTCCACCGCGACTGGCAGATGGCACGAGCTTGGCTCCACCGTAGACTGCAAGCCAACCCCTCGGATTGCTGAGCCAGAGAATCCCCCGCCCCTGCAGGAATCGCGAAGACCTTGACGCCGGAAGACTACCAACTCGCCAAGGAGCTATTCCACGAACTTGCTCCTCTCGACGCGGACCAGCGCCGCCATCGGCTCGACGCCCTCGACGTCTCACCGTCGATCAAGCAGGAGGTCCATGCTCTGCTGTCGACCACGAGCTTCGGACCCTTCGAAGAAACCAAGATTGGAAGGATTGGCGGGCAACTGATCGAAGAAGAAACTGGCTCGCTGCTAGATCTGAAATCGATCGGCTCGTACGAGATTCTTCGCAAGCTAGGCGAGGGCGGCATGGGGGTTGTCTTCCTAGCCCGCCGAGAAGACTCCTCCCAAGCCGTCGCGTTGAAGGTCATCCGCCCAGAGATCGGCTCGTCGGACGCCTTGCGCCGATTCCGCCGCGAAGCCGAGCTATTGCGGCGCCTGCGACATCCGGGCATTGCCGCCTTCTACGACGCGGGCGAAGCGGAAGCGGTCATGCCGGGAGGTGTCCGCGCTCAGCTCCCTTTCCTCGCCATGGAGTACATCGAAGGCCAGGCCCTGCTGGAGTTTGCCCAGCAGCAAACCATGAGCGATCACGATCGGCTGCGGCTGATGGCTCAGATCTGTGGCATTCTCCACTACGCTCATGAACAGGGCATCGTCCATCGCGACTTGAAACCGGCCAACATCCTGGTCGTCTCCGAAGGTTCGAAAGGCCTATCGGTCGGGCCGAAGGTGTTGGACTTCGGCGTCGCCCGCATCGCGAATCCGGACTCCGCGACCATGACTCGCACCGAAGCCGGCGCACTCATGGGAACGCTTCCCTACATGAGTCCGGAGCAGGTCGCCGGCAACATCGAGACACTCGATCGTCGCTCTGACGTCTACAGCCTTGCGGTGATGCTCTTCGAACTCCTCAGTGGACAGCTTCCCTACGCGGTTCGCGGACGTCCTCTTCTGGACGTGGTTCGCATCATCCAGACAGAAGACCCGCCGCCCCTGAGCGCCCTGATCGGAGGGTTGTCCAAAGATGCTGACGCCGTCATGGCCCAGGCCCTCGAAAAAGACCCGGCTCGGCGCTACCCCACTGCCGAAGCTTTGGCAGACGATCTGGAGGCGGTGATCAAGGGACGAGCGGTGATGGCACGAGCGCCCGGAGTGGTGCGCCGGGTCAGGAAATGGTCCGCGCGCCATCCTGCTTTGGGCGCCGCCTTGTCGGTCGGTTTCGTGGCTTTGGTCGCACTGAGCTGGCTGACCTTGCAGGCAGTCTCGGCCCGAAAAGACGCCGACCGCAATGCCCAGACCGCGGAACAGAATGCTCGACAAGCCCAGAACAAAGCAACCGAGGCTCAAGTCGCCCAAGCCCTCGCCGAAGATCGCGGTCAAGCACTCGCTGAGGAACGCCAGTCCCTTTTGCGGCTCTCGGACCTGCGCAGTCTCCAAGACCTGGAACGCGAAGAAACGGAACTTTGGCCCGCCTTCCCAGACATGGTTCCCGCTCTGGAACAGTGGCTGGCACGAGCCGAGTCGCTCCAGGAGAACCTCACGATTCACGAAGCGGTCTTGGACGAACTCCGCCGAGAGGAGTCCCCCCGAGCCCAAGCTCTTTCGGCGACCGAGCGACGATGGTGGTCGACGACGCTGACCGCGTTGACGACCGGCCTGCGAGAACTGGCAACCACAGCCGAGGGTGTCGAGCAACGACTTCGATCGGCGAAGACCATCCGGCAGCGAACCATCGAAGACCCGGCGGATCTCTGGGAGGAGGTCATCGACTACGCCGCGGACCCGGACGGTCCCTACCGAGGCCTCGAACTAAGCCCCCAGTTGGGGCTGTCCCCGTTGTTCGAGGATCCTGATACCGAGCTCCTGGAATTCTGGCATGTCGAAAGTGGGGACCAGCCAGAACGTGATTCGCAGAGCGGTCAGTTCCTGATGACCCCGGAGACTGGGCTCGTCTTCGTCCTCGTGCCCCATCAGGTGTTCCTCATGGGGAGTCAACCGGACCCGACCCAACCGAATTTCTCGATGTATCACGAGGACAAATGCGGCCCTGTCCATGAAGTCGAACTCACTCCCTATTTCCTCTCCAAGTACGAGATGACGCGCGGCCAATGGCAGCGAGCAATGGGCACCCAGCCTTCGATCTACGCACGCCACACCACCATGGAAGATCCAAGCCGTGCCTATCCGGTCGAGTCGATCACGTGGTTGTCCGGCCAGCAGGCCCTGCACCGATGGGGACTGACCTTCCCGAGCGAAGCCCAATGGGAGTGTGCCGCACGATCAGGAACCTCGACGGACTGGTGGTTTGGAAGTGATCCCGCCCGGATGGCCAGTTACGGCAACGTTGGCGACCTGTTCGCCCAGCGTGCCCGCGCGCCGCAGAATTGGGCAGTAGAACCCTGGGATGACGGCCACTACGGTCCGGCGCCACTCGGCGCCTTTCCCGCCAACGACTTCGGGTTCCACCAGATCACCGGCAACCTGCGAGAAATGTGCCTGGACCACTACGACGGCGGATCCTACTCGAGTAGCGAACGGGTGAATCCCGTCGCCAACTTTGGGCAATTCGAAGGGGCCGGACACACCCTTCGGGATGGGGATTTCGCCTCGCTCGCAAAGTCTTCTCGCGTCTTCGAGCGCTTCTCCATCGGCGAATCAGACCAAGCGAACGCGTTCTTCGGGATCCGGCCCGCGAGAGTTCTGGATCCCTGACCGTGATCGGCCTCGGAGATCAGTCGTTTCGCCCGCTTCCTTCTGTCGCGTAGGACGCCGCGACCCGGCGAAAGGCATTCGACGTGGAGCACCCGCGTTGACGGCGTGGTCACGCCCCACCCGTTGATTCGTCGGTGGCAACGGGTTCCAGCCTCAGCAACACCCGATGGTGACCATCCGCGGACACCTCCACCGCCGATTCGCCAGGTTGATAGCCACGCCGGGATACCTTCACCGCGTATTGACAAGCGCTGAGCGACGCAAGCTCCACCCTTCCGGCGAGGTCCGTGACGGCACGTCGATACTCTCCCTCCCCGCGTACGGTCACCCGAGCGCCTTCGATCGGCACGCCTGCCTCGTCAAGAACGGTGCACTCCAGCGCATTGAGTCCCCGAAGAAAGAAGTCGTGGCGAACTGCTTCCGCCGCAACTCCTAGCATGGCACTCCTGGGGCCGGCGGAGGACCCGGCGTGGACCCAGTACTCCCCCGGGTCAAGGCGTGGAAAGAGATACTCGCCCTCGCGGTTGGTGCGGCAGGACTTTCGCGGAACGAAGCTCTCCCCTCCATTCGAGACCAGCAAGGTCACAGACATCTGAGACACGGGCTGACCATCGGCTCCGATCACTCGTCCGCGGATGTGGGGCCCGTGATGCATCTCGATGACCAGCGAACGGTCCAGCGGAACGGATACAAGCTTCCGGACCTCGGTCACGCGGTCGGCGGACTCGAACGTCAATCGATAGTTCCCGGGCGGTAGCTCGGCCAACGAGAAGGTCCCGTCTTCGCCGCGCAGAGTCATCGCCCGGGCATCTTCCCTGGCCGAATCGTCATTCGCCGAGTCCTGCAGCCGTTGACAGTGGACGAAGAATCGAGGGACAACTCGTCCGCTGTCGCGATCCAGGACTCGTCCACCAATCGTGAGAACCTCGTCCCGTTTGCTCGGACTGACCAGAGGGAGTGCGGGCGAGGCAGGGCCGGCCCCAGGGGTCGATGCAATCCAAGAGGGCGGTGGATCCGCCACGGCCTCGGACTCCATTCCAGTCGTCGCTCGCGTTGGGTGGCTCTCCCGCGACGGGGACGTGGACAGGAACTGAACGGTGATCGTGGCCAATCCCCCCACCACCAGGACCCCGATCATCCCATTGACGATTCCATTCATGGCTTGCTCCTTGGTTCCGACAACGTGGGACTGGGGCTGCGAAGGCGAACGTCCGCCCGTGCATCTTCGAAAGAAGCTCACCGGCTCGCCGGCTCACTGGTCCCCACGGAATCCGGTCCTTTGGGCTGCCAAGAAACTTCACTTCGGTCGGCAATCGCACAACCATCCCCGCAGCACCCCCTGGGCGCGAACAAACGCGGAGATTTTCTGGCAGCTCCCGAGATCGGAATCCGTGAGGTCTCGCACGGCCGGGCGGGTGCTCGAGCCCCCGCCCCAGAAAGAGACAAGGAGAAAGAACGATGTTCGCGCGATGTGTGCTGACCACCTCCCTCTGGATGACCTCCGGTGTCCTGGCTTCCGCCCAAGAAGTCGCGTTTCATGAACACGTGGTGGTGGGCGGCGGCAATCGCACCGCCTCCGCCGACATGAACGGCGACGGCACCCAGGACCTCGTGCGCTCCGGCGGACGTTTCCTCTACTGGAACAGCAACGACGGTCAGAATCCACCGACCTTCACCGCGGATGCCACGATTGGAGATCTTTCCCAGGCGATCGACGACTTCGAACTCGGCGACATGGACTCCGACGGCGACATGGATGTCGTCGCTTTTGGCAGCAAGGACGGCGACGATGACGATCCCGTGGCCTGGTTTGAAAACGACGGCAGTAGCTCTCCGACGTTCACCAGACACATCATTCCTGGTGACGCGGTCTACGGAACGGACCTGGCCCTGGGCGACGTCAACGGGGACGGACACCTCGACATCGTGACTTGTGGATACAGGGTCTACTATCGACTGAACGATGGTGCGGCGGACCCCTCTTTCACCAGGTACCACGTGGACGATGACACGCTCTATCACGAGCGGGTGTTCCTCGTTGATTTCAACAACAACGGGCACCTGGACGTTCTTCACACGAGGCGGAACCCGATCGAGATTCGCCTCTCCGTCAACGATGGAGCTGCCATTCCGTCGTTCGCCACCAGCAAGCTCTTCGACACCGCGAGCTTTCCCGACGTGATCCTGGCAGGCGACATCGACAACAATGGCACGACGGACGTCTTCTACAACGACGATGGCTACTTGGTGTGTCGGCGAAAGGAATCCTCCAGCTGGCGCCTCGATGTGCTCACGTCCTACGAAGCGGACAGTGCGACCCTGGGCTCCCTCGATGGAGATGGGCGACTCGACCTGGTCATCTCGAACTATGAATCCTCCTCCTGGTTCGAGTGGGATCCGATCGACTACCGCTTCGTGGAAACGCCATTCGCAGGGGGTCGCCACGGTCAGATGGTCTGCACCGACCTCGACCAAGATGGGAAGGACGACCTCTTGACCATCCAGGGAAACGGCACGCGCTGGTTCCAGAGCTACGACATCCTGAACCTGACGTCCCTGGCCACCGACACCTCCCTGGCGTCCGCCATCACGGCGGCTTCGAGCAATGACGAGTTGATGCTGCGACCCGGGATCCTGAGAGAACAACCGGATGTGCATTTCTTTGGCAAGAACCTGACGCTGACCTGCGCAGGAACCGAAGACGCCGTTCATGCCGCCGAGGGAACGCTCTCGATCACCGCGTATCCGATCATCTCCTCTCCGGCGGCTCTGAGCCTGGAGGGATCGATCTCCGTCGGGTTTGCGGCCTCGCCGGCGTTCACCGCGACCACGACCCTGGAGGCGAGCGGTGACATCTCGATCGCGGACAACGGCTCCATGCTGGTCTTTGCCCCCGAATCGACCCTGCCCGGGAACATCTCCTTGGGCACCGGCTCTTCACTTCAGAGCTTCGGTAATCTCACCCTCAACGGTGGCCCGTTGAAGCTGATGCCGAAGGCCATCGGCCTGAACTCGGTCACCGACGTGGAAGCCGCCGACCTGGATGGAGACGGCGACCAGGACCTGCTAACCGTCGGTCAGAACCTGGAATGGCTCGAGGACGACGACGGCCTGTTCATCAAACGCGCCCTCCCCAACCCTCCCGGCGTTCGGGCTGCGGCCACCGGCGACCTGGACGCGGATGGTGACGTCGACTTTGCCCTCGGAAGCAACGGCGCGCTGGAGTGGTTCGAGAACGACGGAAGCGGAACCTTCACCTCGATCGCGGTCGAACCGGGTGCGACCGACGACGTCGCCATCGTCGATGTGAACGGTGACGGCCACCTGGACATCGTGGCGGTGAGCCCCCTCGCCTGGTTCGAGAACGATGGCGGCGCCAACCCCACGTTCACGAAGCATGGGATCGACGCGGATGGCGTTGGCCCGCTCTGCATCTTCGACATCGACAGCGATGGGGATGCGGACATCGCCTGCCAGGTCGACTTCGGCACCAAGATCCTGACCTGGTTCGAGAATGACGGGACAGGGGCCTTCTTTCGGGACCTGATCGACAACGCGGCTCTCAACATTTCCGACATCGCTGCCGGTGACCTCAGCGGCGAAGGGTACGTGGATCTGGTCGTCACCTCGGACAACATGTTCCGGTACTACGACGGACATCCGGGCCCCCAACACCACGACTTCAACTGGTGGAACATCAACACCGCCGGCTCCCCCCGATCGGTGGAAATTGCCGAACTCAGCGGCGACGATCGCCTGGACCTGGTCGTGTCGGTGGCGGGTTCCGAGGACGAAGTGGTGCTGCTGATCAATGAAAACATCGATTGGTACGTCGCGGATTTCTCTCCCCGCCCCCTCGCCTCGGTGAACGACCCGAACACCCTGCTCCTCGCCGACCTGGGCAACGACGGGGATCTCGACCTGGTGACCTCGACCGACACCGATGACCAGGTTGTGGTCCTAGAGAACCGCTTCGACGGCATGACCTTTCAGGAGGGTGGGATCGCATCCACGGGATCGATCACGTCGAAGACCCCCTTGCAACTGGCCGATAGCTACGTGACCTCCGTGACCGAGATCGACTTTCAAGAGCAAGTGTCGGCGCAGGAATCGACGCGACTCAATGCAGATGTCCTCGGCAACGCCAGGATCATCGATGTGGACGGCAGCCTGGTTCGCGGGACTCTCACCAACAACGAGATGCTGGATCTGCAGGCCGGCACGATGACGATCGAAGGAGACCTCATCTCGAATGCCACCATTCAGAAATCCAGCAACCCCGGCGACCTGGAAGTTCTCGGAGACGTGATCCTCCATCGCCTCTCCCACATCCGCTTCGACGGCGATCAGCAGCGCCTCGTGGTCGGAGGGGCCTGGGACGTCGCGATCGATCGCCGCGGCCGCTTCGCTCTTTCCAACACCCAGGTGGAGATGCGACCCGACCTCACGCCGGTGCAGCACTTCGAGGTCATGAGCAAGGATCGTGGCAACGTCCGCATCGGCCTTGACCCCGAGCGAGTCAGCAGTTTCCCGCTGCAGCAGCTGCGCATTGGATCCGGCTCGATCACGATTCTGGTCGACCACCACGACAATGATCGGGAACAGCAAGGCGCCCCCGAAGCCGTGTACGTCGACCGTCTCGTCATCGAGTCCGGGGCGACCTTGGTGAACCCCAACCACAAGATCTACTACCGGACTTTGAGCAAGCAGGGGGCGATCTCCCATCCGCACAACGTGATCAAGATCGACCCCCGCCAGGAAAAACCGGGCGAACCGAAGCCGGGATTCGGCACCGCGACGGGGATGGCGATGGGCAACTGAGAAACAACCGGTCTGGTTCGATCGAAGGGCCGGCGCCTCCCGCGCCGGCCCTTCGTCTCGTGATTGGCAAAGCGCCATCGAACCCTCGTCCGAGGAGCCCCCCTTTCGGCTCATTCTTCAGGAAGAGGAATCCTCACGAACCGTCCGTTGGAATGGCGGATCGTCCGGGGCCCGGTCAGGGCCGAGCGAGCGATCGCTTGGAAGAAGAAGACGCTCCCTTCCGGCGTTCCCGGGAGTTCGAAGCGGCGCTGCCGGAATCCCTGATCACGGATCATTCCCAGAAACACCATCGACGCTTGGGTGGGATCCGGAAGAAGAACCCCACGTCGACTCTGTTCCGGCGAAACCATGAGCCAAACGAATTCTTCGGAGGGTCCCCGATACTCCGCGCGCAACGTCGCCGAAGGCGTTGCCAACAAGTGCAAGTTCAGAGTTCTCGCCGAACCAGGAAGTCGAATCAATCGGCCGTCGAAAACGAGTTCTGCTTCTCCCGGGACACCGCCGGGACACGAGAAGAAGGGCTCGGGAGCCACACCTCCTCGCACCTCGGTCTCTTCCAAGCGGACGACAGAGTCGCGACCCTGAACTTCAAGCCCGGTCGCCCCATTGTGATCCAAGCACACGGCGGACGCGACCCCCGGTGCGCCGTCTCCTCCCCAAATGCTGCAACCAGAGGCCTCCAGAAGCGCGTCGCGAACCACGGCGCCGGGTCCCGAGGGCAAATCGAATGCCGTGCCTCCCATGAATTCGCAACCAAATGCGTAGACCTCGCTTCGTTCCACGAGCAATCCGGCGGCACCCGCCTCGGCAACAGCGCGACTTCCCACGAAGCGGCAGTCGTGAAGAGACACCCGGGTCGAGTCTTGGACGGTGATGCCATGCACCGCGTTGACGGGCAGGTAAGGCTGATCCACCCGGACGCCCTCGACCCATACGGGTCCCTCACATTGGTCCACGTGAATGCCACCATTCAAAGCGGGGGCGATCTGCAAGTCCTTGAGCACCACTTGCTGGCGACGGCGAAGGTTGCGGATGGTCACACGCCCCTGCAACAGTGGAGTCAGGGCCGGATCCCCCGCGATCACCAAGCTCTTCCGTTCCACGGTGAACGCGCCATGGCCTGCTCCACGCACCACGATCACATCGCCGTCTGTGGCGGCATCCACCGCGATGGTCACGGACGTGTACAGGGCTCCCGGAGTCCCGGGTGGATCCACCACCAAGACCTCCGCAAGAGTCGTGGGGGTGATCGACAAAGAAAGAAGCACGAAAATCCATCGACGCATGAGCCACCTCGCAGTTTGTAGAGCCGTTGCGCAGTTTCCTACGACAACGACCGCCCGCCATGACGGCTGGTGTCATCCCGGCGAGCCTTGTGGTTGAACCAGAACGGGGATCTTTCGCTGGCTGGAAAGCGACTCGTCGGAATCGACTCGGGCTTGGCCTCGCCGCAAACGCCCTTCGCGAAAGTCAAGAGCGGTCTACGAACGGCGGCATCCGTCGATGGCCCGAGTGAGGTCGAGCACGGTGGAGCCCCGAATCTCAGTTCCTGAGATGGTCTCTTTCACAGCAAGCGGTTCTGGAGCGAGCGGCTCAGCGCCCTTCAAGGGCGCTGATCTGGAACTTGATCTATTGAATTTATTAGCAATAATTCAATAAATGAAACAACAAAAACTGAAGATTTCCTCCCGGAAGCAGGTCGAGACTCTGGCATCTCCGATCCGACAAGAAATTGTGGACTTGGTGCAAGCGACGGGCCCCTGCTCCATCGCGCGCATGGGGGAGTTGCTCGGAAGGGCCGCCGACTCGCTGTATTTCCATATCCGCAAACTGGAGCGAGTCGGGTTGTTGATCCACGCAGGCACCCAGTCGCGGGGACGCCGAGCCGAGGCCCTCTATGATGTTCCCGGAGAGCTCTTCCTGGATTACGACCTCAAGAGTTCACCCAGTCAGGAACGGCTCGGCCGCACGGTCGCCGCGATGCTCCGCCTCGCTCATCGGGACTTTGAGAACGCTTGCGATTCCAAGGACTCGGTTCCGAATGGCGCACGGCGCAATCTGTGGGGTGCCCGAATGAAGGCGTGGCTGAATCAAAGAGAGCTTCAAGAAGTGCGCGGGCACCTGGAAGCCATCAGTCGCTTGATGAGCCGTTCGCGCCAATCTCGAAACAGTCGCTTGCACGCAGTCACGTTCGTCCTGAACCCACTTTCGCCACAGAGCAGGAACCAGCCCTCGGACTGAACCCTTGGACCGGAGAGATCGCTGGTGAGCCGTCGGAAGACGCCTGCCACGCTCCACTCGACCAGCAAACCACTCCCAGGAACCATGGCGCGGCCAGCGCTCCGAGGGACCAGGGCCTCCCCCGTCCCCGGCTCACGGATTGGCAAGAACGGCACAATCTCACCTGGATTCGCGCGGCGGGTTCCCCGATCCTCTGCCAGAACTTCGCCAGTCCCGCAAGGCACGCAGATTGCCTTCCCTTCGCTCGACCCACGAGTCCGAAAGTTCCCAGGAGTCAGAATGAGCCGCCACCAAAGGCCATCCCCTCGAGCCCTCGCGCGATCTGCGCTTTGGGCATTCTTGATCGGCGCAACTCCCGGCCCCTCTTGGGCCGCGACCACCCAAGCGGTATCCGAGGACCTGCTGGCCCTCGAAACCTTCGACGCGGTCTGGACGACCGTTCGCGATCGCCACTACGACCCGGAACACGGCGGCGTCGACTGGGACGCGGTGGGAGCAGAACTCCGGCCCCACGCAGAACGTGCCGCCTCGAAGAACGAACTCCGAGATGTCCTGCGCCGGATGCTCGCGCGGTTGGGGCAATCCCATTTCGCGATCATCGACGCGGAACTCTTCCAAGGAGGCGCGGACACCGGGCTGGGCGATGAAGACGATCCCGTCCCCCCCGGTGAGCAGACCTGGGACACCGGTTCCGGATTCTCCGTGCGGACCGAAGCGGGCAAAGCCTACGTGGCTTCGGTGGACGCCAAGTCCAAGGTCGGACGTGCCGGAATCAAGGAAGGTTGGAGCATCGAGCAAGTCGGGGACACGCCGATCGTTGACTGCGAATACTCGGGAGATGTGACCCGGCCGATCCTGATGGAAGACGGCGAAGAGATCCAAGTCACGTTCCGTTCCCCTGCGGGCAAGACCGTTCCCGTGGACCTTTTCCTCGGCTCCAAGCGAAGTCGCACCTACCAGTTCGCAGGAATGCCGGCAACCGAGGTGGTGGCAGAGTTCGAGTGGGTCGAGTCAGACATCGGTTACTTCACCTTCAACGGCTTCTTCGATCCGGTCCTGGTCATGAGCCAGTTCCAACGCGCCATGGGCGAGTTCATGGACGCCACGGGGATCATTCTCGACGTGCGTGGCAACGGCGGTGGGATGGGCTCGATGGCCGTGGCGATGTGCAGCTGGTTCGTCGAAGAGGAAGGCGCAGTCCTCGGGATTCTGGAAACTCGAGAGTCCCACCTCGAAGCCACGGTTCAGCCTCGCATGGACCCGTTCTTCGGTTCCCTTGCGGTGCTCATTGATGGGGCTTCCGGCTCCTCTTCCGAGATCTTCGCCGCCAACCTTCGAGACCTGGCGGGCGCTCGCCTGTTCGGCGCGCGGACCGCGGGAGCCGTCCTCCCCTCGGCCTTCGATCAGCTTCCGAACGGCGACTACCTTCAGTATGTGGTTGCCAGCTATGCCACCGGGAGTGGCGAGATTCTGGAGGGAGTCGGCGTCGCACCGGACGTCGAAACGAAGACCCGACGAACCGAAGACCCCCAAGAAGACGAAGCTCTTCAGGCGGCGATCCGCTGGATCTACGAGGTGAACTCATGAGTCCCCTGATCAACTCTTTTGCCGGCCGCTTGTTCACCGTCCTGTTCGCTGCTGTCGCAAGCTCGACCTCGAGTCGAGCAACCGTGGCAGCCTCAGACGACCAATTCGTGGTGGACGAGGAGGCGGCCAAAGCTCTCGACCGTTTCGTCGACGTGACCGGTGGACAAGATGCCTACCGCAACCTGAAATCGAGGGTCTCTCGTGGAACCGTGTATCACTCGACGGAGAATGCTCTCGCTCTCCTCGACGTCTACGAGACCAACAGCACGTCTCGCCTGTGGCGAAGCCGCTGCGAGATGTTGGGTGAGGAGCGCGAAACCAGCGCTGGAACCCAAGCGTGGAACCACAGCCTGGCCGCAGGTCCCAGACTCCAACGGGACACTGCCCTCGACTCCCTGCTTCGTCACGCTCCTCTCGACTCTCCCACTCGTTGGCGAGATCAGTATCCACGGGTGGAGTCCCTCGGCACCGAAGATGTGGATGGCACGCCTTGTCACGTCGTTCGACTCACCCCTCCCACCGGGGAAGCAGAGACCCGCTTCTTTTCCGTGGAAACGGGGCTGCTGCTGCGCGCGGACCGACCCTTTCCCGTCGAAGGAAATCTGATCCTGGTTCGCTTCCTCTACGACGACTACCGCGAGGTCGACGGCATCCTCGTTCCCCATCGAGTCAACGAACGGCAAGCGGATCTGAAAGAGCGACGCATGGTGTTCGAATCCATCGAGCACGACGTCCCCATCGATCCCGAGCTGTTCGAGATCCCTTGGCAGGTTCAAGAGTTGATGGAATGACGGGGACCGTGGAACTTCGCGACAAGCTGCGTCGGGGAGCCCCACCCGTGCAGACCTCCCGTCACAGCCTCTCCGCCAAGACCGTGATCTGAGTCACCTGACAAGACGAGTCCGTGTGCTGAAGGGAAAAGGAGATCTCGGAGAGACTCGGATCTCCGATTTGGGACTCCTCCGGAAAGAACAGAGGGTCCAGCGTGCAGTCCGGTCGTAAGGCGAGCTCGACACGCTGTCTCTTTCCGCGAACGGTCAGGCGCCCAAAGCCATCCAGCTGAATCCACTCGCCACCTGCGACGCTGACATCCCATTTCGCAATCGCGTACTCGGCGATCGGACCTGCTCCCCCGATCGGAACCAGCTGGATGTTTCCAGACAGAGATCGAGGTTGGAGGGTTTCGCCAGCGCAGACGAGGGCCTGAGCCACGGAACTCTGAAGAGAGTCGACGCGGAAAACCAAAGAGTCCGGGAATGCGTACTGACTTTCCAACAACAGCGAAACGCCGTCGCACGGCTTCCCGTCCAATGGCGCGACCATCAGATTCGAAATCGGATCGGACTCTCCGCTTGCCCAAGCATCCATGTTGAAGCCGAAGTAGGGCTGGACCTCCCCGCCGTCGAAGCTCAACCACAACCACGCTCGCTGGAGATAGGCTTCTCCCTGCGACGAGGCGGACCAGTCGCGCCAGAAAACTCCGGAACCGGTCACCTGGCGTTCTCCGTCCGGCGTTGCCGCGTACCAATTGATATCGCGAAGCACGAACTCCCAGCGCCTCGCCACATCACTGGTGAAAAAGGCCGTCAACCCCATGACGAAGGATCCTCGCATGGCGGCGCTCTCGTCACACTGCTCGGAGAGTCCGGCTCCTTCGATCAAGCGAAGAACACCCATCTCCTCGGATTCGTGCGGACAAACAGGCTGTGCATGCGCGCTCGATGGCGCAAAGACGCTGAACAAAGCCAACACGGCGGCCCCACCAATTTGACGATTCGCTGACATTGTGATCTCACCCTTTCGATTCCTGCGAGCCCGGGACGAACCGTTAGACGCTCCCTGGAAAACGGTCACGGGAGGGCTGTCCACCGCGACTCTCCTGGCCGGGGGTTTCCTCTCTCGCAACGTATGATGGATCGCCGTCGGTCCCGATTCTCTCCGAGGAACTCCCATGATCCGTGCCTCTTTGCTGGGTCTTGCGGTTTCGGCCGCCGCTGGTTGTGCTCACTCCCCGATCGAAGAAAAGACTGTCTCCTGGAACCAGGAAACCGCCTACGAGGGTTCGACCAAGCTCGGTGGCTGCACGGTCGGCGACCTGGATCCCGATCGACCGGGTCAGGAAATTGCCGTCGTGGCTGGAAATGGGGACGTGATTCTCGTGTTCCTCGATCAGGGGGAATGGCAGTCGGAGACGGTCGATCACTTGCCGGGAGAAATGATCCAATGCGCGGCGGGAAACCTCCTTCCGGATCATCCCGGGGACGAACTCATCACCGTCGGCATTGCCCAGGGAGGCGAAGATGACGGAGGACCAGGTTCCGCCTGGGTGTTCTTCAAGACCTCCTCCGGCTGGCAACGACAGAAGGCCTTCGAGGACTCGGCGCTGCTTCACGCCGTGTGCATGGGCCCTCCTGGGACGGCCTTCGTCGCCGGCTACTCCCACAAGGTGCATCGCCTCGAACGCGGCCCTGATGGCTGGGCTGCCGGCTGGAGTGCTGACCTCGCGGGGCCGGCCAAAGGTGCCGCGTGGAGTCAAGACGGACTCGCGATCTGCGATGCCAATGGACGCCTCAACATTTTCGACGAAGGGGGACAAGCGATTCCGCACCGTGCTGCCTTCCCTGCCCCGCAGGCACGCATTGCGCGTGATGGCGCTCGGGTGTTGGTTTGCGACAACGGGGGAGATCTGCGGCTCCTGAACTCCCCCACTTCGATTCCCGAGGTCATCCATCACGAATCCGACCGGCTTCGGGGTGCCGTCTTTGCCGACCTGCTTGCCGAATCCCCGGGACTCGAATGCGCCACGGCTGGCTATCGCGGCGACGTGACGCTGGTGTACCGTCACTCGAAGGGCGAGTGGCACGCCGAACCGGTGGGGCACGATTCGGACCGGTTCCACCACCTCGCCACCGGCGTGCTGCCGGGACGAGGAATCAGTCTCGTCGGTTGCGGATACTCCGGAAGGGTGACCGTCGTTTCGCGCCGCCGCTGAACGGGTCATTTCCACCCGGACAAGGTTACTCATCCGCACTTCGCCTCCCAGTGTTCACTCCTCGTTCTGTCCATCCCATGCTTTGCTGTGCGCAGCTGACTCCAAGGGGTAAGGTCGTGCGTCGAGAGCCGCTCCTGCGGCAATCTATTGGAATCACGCAAGCGAAGCGTGCGAGGAGAACGACTGAGGCGTCTTTCAAAGCTTCGAAGCATTGTCTACTGCGCCATGACAACATTGTTGGCGGCCATGGGCTGTGCTCCCAGTTTCGAAGAAGCACGTCCCGTCTCGCCGACTGTCTTCCATCTCATCGATCGGCCGGATCAAGTCCTCCGCATGGAAGGGATCCTCACGCAGATTGATCCCCCGAAGACGATTCACCTGGAAGCCACGGCGGAGACGGTCGCGGCTTCCCAGGCGGTGCAAGCCCTTCCGTGGCCGGCCGTCGAGGGAACGATCCGAGTCCGACGCAATGGCTTCGATCTCCCTCGGAAAGCCCTCGACTCGGCCGACTCGGAGCCCGGGTTTCGCGAATATCCGAATCAGCGCACCTTGACACCGGATCAGTTCGAAGAGGTTACAGGGAAAGTCCGCTCGCTCACCAATCTGGCCCCCTATGTGGAACTGGCGGCAAACGAATGCGCAGTGGTCAAGATCGACTCCTTCGCCTCGAGTCTGTCAGTCGCCGTGTCCACGAGTACATTGCCGGATCGCGACGTTTGGCTCGAGGCCGATCTCGAGGGAAAGCCGGTGCATCGATGGAAACCCACGCCCCCTCGGGAAACCCACGAGTTTTCGGTTCCCCTGGAACCCGGTGTCCATCGTCTGAGACTGACGGCCAGAGGAAGGACGCCGTCTTCTCGAAGGATGCCACTCGTCGGGATCTTCTCCGTCTCGTTGCAATTCCCCCATGGGCACCTGGTCACGATTCCCCTGGACAGCATCGACGGAACCGCTCTGGAGTACGAGCCACGCCGTCCTCGGCAAATTGAGACGCTGCGGTGTCGAAACGAGACGACTCCCGCCCTGTTCATCGGCGGTCCCACCCGGTGGACGACTCGTCGCCCGCCGGTCCCCGACACGGACTTCGGCCCTGCGATCGCAGGTCTGTTCGAGGTGCCGACCCAAGGAGCCGAGCAACTGACCCTCTGGCAGCCGGCCGTCCGCTGCCTGGCGTTGCTGGATCGTGCCGAAACGGCCTTGGCCGATGACCTCACCCGGCATCCCGGAAACACTCCGCCTTGTTCCGATTTCGTGAAGCATCACGCGGCTCAGCGGGCACGCGCCGCCGACCGCTGGGGCCAACAAGGGATCGTCCAAGCCCGGGGGAGCGCGCGTCGACGACTCGACCCAGCCACGGTCCTGGAAAGGTGTTTCCGTCGCATGCCTCTAGAGGACGACCGTCGTGCGGGTCTGTACCTGCCCGCCCCCACCTCGATTCGGTTCCACGTCGAAAACCCCGACCGTCGCGTGCTGCGGTTTGCTTGGGGCGTCGAACAACACCAATCCCTCGTTCGGTTCCGTGTGTCATGGACGCCTCGCAATGGGCCCACCGAGACTCTGGACGAATGGGTCGCGGTTGAGGCTGGCCGCTGGTTCGAGCGAAGCGTCTCGCTCGAAAAGCAGGGATCTGCCGCGGGTGAGTTGACCTTCGAAACCGAGACCGAGGACATGGCCGAGACTGGCACGTTCGCAGGCATTGCCGAACCGCGCCTGGTCGTTGCCGCCCCCTCGTCAGCTCCAAGACCCAATCTGATCGTCTACTTGGTCGATACATTGCGAAGTGATGCCACCTCGGTGTTCGGCTGCCCGGACGAGACGACTCCGACGCTGACCAGGCTCGCCTCCGAGGGCTATGCCTTCGATGAGTTCTTTGCAACGGCCTCTTGGACTCGCCCCACCACGGCCTCGGTATTGACCGGAACCTATCCGATTTCTCACCAGGTCATGCACCGCTCGAGCGCCCTCTCGCCCGACAACATCACCCTTGCCGAGATTCTCCGCGCCTCCGGATACTCCACTTGGGCAGGGGTGACAAACGTGCAGATTTCGGCGGAGTCCGTTCGATTCGATCAAGGGTTCCATCGGTTCACGGTTCCCAAGGAGCTCCAGGCGTTCGGTTCCAAACCGACGTCGTCCTATCTCGCGGACACGGTTCATCCGTGGATCGATGCTCACGGCGACGAACCGTTCTTTCTCTACCTGCACTCCCTCGACCCTCACCTCCCTTATGACCCACCACCGAGCACGGCCCACTTGTTTCGCGGGGAGTACGAGGGTCCCCTCGCGGGTACAACCATCGCAAGCACGAGAACAATCCTTGGGAAGGTTCCGGAGCCGTCGGACGAAGACATCCGGTACCTTCGCGGTGTGTACCATGAGTGCGTTCGCGGACAAGACGAGCAACTCGCGGCCCTGCTCGATGCCCTACGAAACAAGGGGGTGCTCGACCGCACCATCATTGCGGTGATCTCCGACCATGGCGAAGAATTCTACGACCATGGACAGTGGGGCCACGGCGGACGAATGTGGAATGAACAGCTTCGAGTGCCATGGGTGCTGTCCGTTCCCCGGCCTTGGAGAGGTGACCTGCCTGCGCCACCGCAACGCATCCGTGCACCCTCATCCCAGGTCGACGTGGTTCCCACGCTCCTCGACTTTCTCGACATCGACCCGGTGGGTTCCGTCGACGGAATCAGCCTCATGCCCCTCCTTCAAGGAGCCCCCGGGCCAGATCGCCTCCTCCTTGCCCACGAAGGACTCGATCGAGACATGCAGGGTCACCACTCGACGATGCTCTACGGTGACTGGAAACTGACACGCACTCAGATTGGCGATCAAGAAACGTACCGACTGTTCGACCTCTCTCAGGATCCACTCGAGATCTCACCGCAACCTCTGGACACCGAAGCCATGGAGCGACTTCAACAGCGATGGGAGCAGATGGAGGCAGAGTTGAAGCGGAGCGCTGAGGAAACCACCGAAGCCACCTTCGACGAAGAGCAACAGCAGCAACTCGAGGCACTGGGATACCTGGAAGACAAGCGCTGATCGCTTGCCCTCCCCGGCATTTCCCCCGGGCCCCCCTCGGAAACCGACTCTGCCCGATGCTTCGAGCCGTCCCCCCACCCCTTCGTGGCGCGGATCTGGCCCGACCTCTTTGTCGTTCGTCCCAGCCCACCCCCACGAATCACGTCGTTCGTCAATCTCACGGAACCCCAGCGGGAACTTGTGCGTCTCCCCCTCGCCCCACGGTGGCACGCCCGTGGGGTCATGGAGGCAGGGATGCCGCTTTTTGAGCAGACCGGCCGCCCACGCGAGAACTCAAAAAGGAGACCGGCTCATGAACAGGCTGTCTTGGATCGGGTTCGTGATGGCGAGTAGCGTCACCGGATCGTCGGTGATGGCGCAAAGTAACGCCGAAGAAGGCATTGACGTCGCCTTGATCGAGATCGACGACCTCTCCCAGGTCGGTCGAACGGGCACCTTTCCCAACGGCGAGTCCGGGGTCTCGATGCTGACCACCTGCTGCAACTTTGGGACGACCAATGTTCGCTGGCGGGCGCCGATGGATGAAGACCACCCGATGATCGCGTTCATGATGACTCGCGAGCTGAACGGTCGTATGGAGCAGATCTCCGATTGGAGCTACGTGAAGCACGGGTTCTTCTCCACCAACTCTCCCGGCTGTGGGAGCTGCTCTGGAGGCAGCGGGAACTTCTTGACGGTCGGCTGCTCCGACACCTACGCCGTCGGCAACAACAGTGACCGCAACTGGCTTGGCCCGCCGGCAGAGATCGACCCCTGGTTGGGAACCTGGGATCCGGTCTGCTCTCACTTCGACCAAGGGGAGCCAGCCGTGGCGGCTCCCGCCGACTGTGACGGTAGCCGTTCGCTGACTCAGCCGATGATCAATGCACTGGGTCCGGTTCGTCATCGCATGGAAATCAGTGACGCCGACCTGAACGAGCCCACCGCGGACTACTACTACTACTCCCAATACGTGGTCCGTCGAGAGCCGGAAAATGTCCGCCTCAACAACAGCGGGACTCGCAAGGTCAACCCCTCTTGGAACGGAACGCGTTGGAACTTCTTCGACCAGGATGCCTTGGTTTGGGGAAGTCCGCTGGATCGCTGGACGGGTGCCGAGGTCTCTTCCGTTCTCAACGGCAAGGATGATGGCCGCGTGTATCTCGGCGCGGTCGTGACCGGCCCCGATGGCAACGGCATGTATCACTATGAATACGCCATCCACAACCGGGACAACAGCCGCGGAATCGGTTCCTTCCAGATTCCGGTTTGCCCGGGTGCAACGGTTCAGAATCTGAGCTTCGGAGATTTGGACGACTTGGCGGCCAACGATTGGTCCATGGCATTCCAAGGCGGAGCCGTGCGCTTCGAAGGCACCGCCAATCCCGTGGAATGGAACACGATCTACAACTTTTCCTTCGATTGTGACGCCGCTCCGATCTCCGACCAAGCCATCCTGATGGGACAAGCACGCGCAGGGTCAGGAGCCGACGTGTTGGTGCTGGCCGGCCAAGCGCCCCTGGGACCGTCCGGAGCCCTCGATCTGGGATTTGCCAAAGCCGGCGGCAATGGCCTCGAGCCAAGTCTTCAGCTCTGCGGCGGCTTCGGAATCGGCGAAACGGGAGACCTGACGCTTCGCAACGCCCCGGCCTCGACCGGCACGTTCCTGCTTCTTTCCGACCAGAGCAATCCCACGCCCTACAAGAACGGGACCTTGGTTCCGATTCCGTTCTTCCTATTGCAGTTCGCCATGACCGATGCGAACGGCGAGATCACGGCCAGTGCCGGCGGCTTCGACAATACCGTGACGCTGTACGCCCAGTTCGTGGTCAGCGACCCTCTCGCCGACCGAGGGGTGTCCATGTCGAACGCGTTGGAGATCCCGGTGAACTAGCCCGTGCGATTCGCGCGAGTGTCGGCCGAAAGACGAGAGGCGGGTCCGGAATCGGACGCGCCTCTTGTCGTGGGTCTCGGCCTGCAAATGGGTCACTCCAGATCGAGGACGTTGCTCACACTGCGGGTCGCGAAATCGAGAACCTGGAACGACAGCTGGCCGCAGAGGGCGGGTGGAACATCTCCAGAGAATCCCCATCGTCCTTGGGCATCCGACCGGGAGATGGCCCCGATCTGAGCGCTGGCGTCGAGACCAAGTTCCACCGACCCGTTGAAGAGCGATTGAGTCCCCCGATCCGCTCCAAAGAAAGCGACGAGGTATCCTCCGGGAGTGCCGCCGTGGGACTCGAAGGACATCAAGCCCGGGCAAGAGCCGGTCCCTTCGAAGGAAGGACCAGGCACGAAGACGTCGACGTAGTTCGTCGCCCCGACCCCTGGTTTGAGGCCACCTCCGGCACAGAAGATTCCATCCTCCAGGGTGATTGCCGGAATGCTGTGACGCGGAAGTGCCATGTTCTCGTGACGAGTCCAGATGTCCGTTTCGGTGTTGTAGATCTCGTTGATTTCCAGCGAACCGGCGATCTCGCCCCCGGCAACCATGATGCGATTGCCCCAAGTCGCGATCGCGGTAGCGCTGCGCGGACTCATCATCGGAGCGACGATCGTCCAGGTATCCGTTGCAATGTCATAGCGCTCGTTGCAGCCGATTCCGGCACCATGGAACTCGATGCGTCCGCCGATGGCGTAAACGGCGTCATCCACCAGGGCCACCGCCACGTGCTCGCGGGCGGTCGGTAGTGGCGCGCCATAGGACCAGTTGCCCGACTCGTCCAAGATCAGCAGCGAATCCACGGGCTCATGATCTGGATCGCTGCCACCGAAGACGTAGATGCGATTGTTGTAGGTCACCGCCCGGGCCGCGCCGATGCGCTCCGGTAGCGCCGGACCGTCATCCCACGTGTCCGTAGCCGGGTCATAGACGTACACCGTGTCTCGTGCGGCAAACGTCGCGTTGTAGCCGCCAATCACATAGATCTTGCCATTCAGCACACCAGAGGCCGAATGGTCGCGTGGCTTCGGCATGGGAGCCGTCGGGGACCACTGGTCGGTCGCGATGTCATAAACCTCGCCCTTGTCCGTGGACCGGTTGGGAGCAATGAGACCGCCGAAGATGTAGATTTTCCCGTCCAACTGCTCTCCGACCGGCTCCTGACGCACATCGATCATGGGAGCGCGAGGCATCCATCGTCCACCATCGCCTGCCATTGCGGCCGCCGTCGGGAGAAGAGTCAGAAGACAGGTTTTCAGCAAGAGTCTCATGGGGCACTCCGGAAAAACGGGAGATCGGGAAGGTGATCTCCTAGCCCGCCGTCGAACGCCCACGCGTACCGCCTCGCCGAGAGTGAGCTTTTTTCGCTCGGTTTGCCGCGTTCTGGGCGAATCGGGAAAGGACTGCCGACGCGAAACTCGTGGACTTGACGAGACACCACCGACTGCTCGCATCCTTACACCCGGTCTTCGCGAAACTCCGCCCGCTGTGGTTCGTGGTGAGCGCCGGTATGGCCACAGCTCTCATCGAAACGAGCGCTCGGACGAATCGCCGTTTGGCAACGGAGGATGAGTGGCCGCTCGAGAAAGGCTCCTTCGTTCTCGCAGATCTCTCGGAGAGCCTCCCATTCGCCCCCTTGGTCGAAGGGCAGGTGGCAATCGGGATCGCTGCAGCAGTAGTCCCGATCCTCGAGGAACGTCAAGACAAGGGTGATCGTTCGATCCAAGAGCACTGCATGGACGCCGTACTCGAACGAAGTCGCGAAGTCGTCATCGTCTTCAGCAAGTCCCAGATACTGCTCGAAGACATCGCTCAGGTCCTGCTCGTCCGGAGGAAGGTGGCGTCTCATTCCTTGAGTATTCCACCGCGGCCCCTCCAGAGGAAGGGATCGAGCTCGTCATGGAGACAGGCGGAAAAAGAGCCTCTAGGGAAGCGTGGCCAAGAGTTCCTTCGCTTGCGCATGGCGAGGATTGAGTTCCAGCGCGCGCTCGCAGGATGACCTCACTCCGTCTTCGTCCTCCACCGCCTGGTAGGCGAGGGCCAAAGACACCCAGATGTTTGGGTCCTCGGGGAACAAATCGACTCCCAGAGAGAAGAACTCGAGGGCGTCCTCGGCGAATTCGGAATCGAGAAGGCCATTGCCGACCCAGGCGAAGTATCCACGACTGAAGTTGTACGAATCTGGTTCCTCTTCCTGCATTCGGAGGTATTCCTCAGCTGCGGCACCGCCCCCGTCTTCCTGCAAGGTTCCCAGGACCGCGATGGCCGCGGGCGGCCGGAACGCCGGCAACAGCGGATCGATGCCGACCAACGCGCTCCACGGGCGCTGCAGGTATTCCCTCAGCGCCGGCCCCGAATCTCCATTGGTCATCACCACCAGTCCATCTCGCGTCGGTGGATGGATCGCGAACAGGGCATGCCAGCCCGGGTTGTCCCCGCCGTGGCCGAACACCAAATCCCCGTCGACATCCCCTTCCGCATCAACTTCGCTCACGACCATCGGTCCGTGAGCCCAACGCCCCCCACTGTCCGGCACCGGAGTTCCCAGCGTCGCCACCGCGTCCGGGCTCATCACTCCGCGACCAGGAACTGCCTCGGGCCCCATGTCGAAATGCGCGAAGACCAGCCGCAAGGCATCGTCGAGGGTGGTGTACGCTGCCGCCGCCGCCTCAGCGCGAAACGCTCGATCGGGAATGGGATTTCGGACCACTCCGTGAGGTCGGGCCGTTCCCTCTTCGAGGTCCTCTTCGCGATTGAACCCTGTCCGATCCATGGCGAGTGGACCAAAGACCGTCTCTCGCATGTACTGAGCGAACGGCTTGCCTGTCAGTTCTTCACACATCAGTTGGAGCAACGTGTACCCCCCACCGCTGTAGCGATGATTTGTCCCCGGCTGGCTGATCAAGAACACCGCCCCCGCGCCATTGGTCGCTCCCGAGAGAGACTCGGTCAAAGTTGGCAGCGGCTCATCGAGACCGAAGCCCGGATAGCCGTGGAGGGAAAGACCCGCCGTGTGACTGAGCAAGCGGCGAACGTTCACTCGACTTCGATCGAAACTCGACGAGGGAAGTTGCCAGGTCTTCACCGACTCCGCGATCGGTGCGTCGAGGTCGGCGATTCCTTGATCGACCAGCCGCATCACGCCCCAGGCGGCCAGCATCTTGGAGACGGAACCGATGTTGAAACGGGTGTCGGTCGTGACCGGGATTTGAGCGGAGCAGTCTGCCATGCCGTACCCCTTGGCCAGGACGACCTTGCCGTCATCAATCACCCCGACCGCGGCACCCGCCACCCCGAAGCGCCCGACGGTCTCGGCGACCAACTCATCGAATCCGGCGGGTGTCGTGGGCCATTCCGGCGGAGAACCATGGGCGACGGGACCGACCACCAACAGAAAGAGGATGGTCCGAGTGAAGACAGCGGGAACTTTCAACTGCTTGCTCGATGGCATGGCTTGGCTCATGGACAAGAGAGAGAGGCTTTCCGTCTTGGGGTTTCTACCGCAAGGCGGGTCCGGTCGTTCAATGGCCCCTCTTGGACCCGACGATGGGTCGAGACTTCCCGAAGATCTGTCGGATCAACCTCCCTGGCCCTTTCCGCCACTCAGGGAGTTGTTTTTCCATCGAGCAACGACTCCTCGATCAAGTTCCGGGGAACCTCCACCGCCCACACGGCACCGAGGTGTGCGGCGGCAGCCAGATAGAGTTGCGTCCACTCCGGATCGAACTCGGCAAGGTCGAAACAGGCCCGGGTGTACTTGATGAGGTGCTGATCACCGCGAATCGCGGCGGAAGTCGCGAGGGCTCGACGAACGGCGGGAAACTCCGCGGGTTCTGCATGCCAGACTCGCGACGCCGCGAATTCGGGAGAGGTCTGAAGTGCCCCCTCGACGCTCGAATCGCCGGCGATGTTCGCAGGGACCCATTCACAATCCAGCACCTGGTCACTCATCGAACTCCGATAGGTCGTGATCCAAACCAGGGTGGTCGCGAGCCCGAGCTTTCGCTCGATCCCGAGGCTTGCCAAACCGCATGCGGCTTGCGGCAAGGTCAGGCAGTGGCTCCAGCCGAACTTCGACTGGGTCGCGTCATGCTGAATCATGCAGTGAGCACTGACGCGCAGCACCGCACGGAACGCGGCATCGATCTGCGCGTCGGTGAGATCGTACTGCAGGAGGCGACCGAACAGGGAGTCCGGGTTGCCCGAAGCTTCTCCCGCCTCCAAGAAGCCCCGAATGCCCCCCACTCCCATCTTGTGGCGCGGAGGGTCCGCCAGGATCTCGAGAGTTTCCTGCTCGACCTCCCGCGGCGTCTTGGGAAGGCGACCCCGACCAGACAACTGCATCCCCGAAAAGCTGGTCAATCGACCACCGGGATCCGCGCTCATCAACCGAAGTGCCGCACGAAGCAGCTCGGCCCCCACCACTCCATCCACCGTTCCATGACGCAGGAGCAACCATAGCCCGATGTGAGCATGGGACGCGGCGGTGAGGGTTGTCAGCGCGAGCGGAGCGAGAATGCGCACCAAGGGAAACACACCGAACTGTGCGGCAATCTGGATCGCCAATGACTCGACTCGAGAAACATCCCCACTAGGAAATGCCTGTTGGAGTTCTCGCCGCGCCGTTTCCAAGTCCAAGAAGCGGGACGCTGCGTTCGGCAACTCGCCGGAGGTCACCCCCGACTCGTAGGCCGCCGCGCTCGCCACGATCTGCAGCCTCGCCAGAGAGCGCTCCGCAGGATCCACCCACGGTAGGACCGCATAGCGGGCCATGAGTTCGAGGGGTGCGTGCAGCGTGAAGCTGGTCAATCCTTGTGCAGGAGGCTTCGATACGATCACTGCCGCCTGCCGATAGAGATCCGTGTCGGTCATCGAATCCAGATCTCGAGCGGCGAATTCCTCGACCACCCGGCGAGGATCAATCCCGTGAAGGCTCCTCGGGCCAGAGACAGGGACGCCGCGCTCTAAGGGTTTCTGACCCATCGCGGAAGGTGGACTGGCGCCACAGCCTGCCAAAGAAGCGGCGGAGGCCGCTGCCCCGATCTCCTTGAGGAAGTTGCGTCGCGAAGATCGGCGACGACTCGATGGGTCACGATTCATGAAGAGGTCCTGGGAAGAGGGTGGTCGTCACTCTCTGCAACGGATGCTCGTTACAGACCATCTCTTCCCCGGCGACTAACCATCCATCGTGGCACGCAAGGGGGCGGAATAGTCGTCAGCGCGGCTTCCGCAGATCGACACACTTCAGTATCTCTTGGCTCCGCAAGAGAAATCGGCCATCACACAAGGCCATGGATGCCCGCAACTTCCCACGCAATCTTCAGGAGCCGCCTTCGAAGGAATGCGGTAGACCGCTCTCGACTACCGCGATCCCGTGGAACGGCTGACCCAAGAAGCGAGGCCCGTCGGCCGCGCCGCTCGTTGTCGCCAAGAAGACAAACCAAAGCAGCGCGACCGTCACCCGAGACAAACCAAGCTTCACGCAATGAACGGGGGTGGCTCCCAGTCGTTCCTGTTGCTAGCGCAGCGCGCGAACGCCACAGAAGAGCAACAGGGCCCCCATCGCGATCAGTCCCCATTCGTCGAGGGTCGGAACCGGAGTGACTTCCTCCACGGTGATGCTTCCCACCATGCCCAGGGACACGTGGGGCTCACAGATGTAGCAGAAGGTTCCGGCATCGTTGAATTGAACCGTGAATGTATCGACCCCGCCCGCGATCCCGGAGTCGAAGCCACCGTTCGAAGTCGAACTCGAGCTGGTCGGACAATCGGTTTCCACAACATTGTGGAAGGCGGCCTGGAGATCCGTCCACATGATGGAATCCCCCGCTTGAATCGTGATGTTTTCGGGCACGAAGTCAAAACCGCTGGTGGTCACAATGTGGGTCGTCTGAGCTCCGGCCGGTGCCGACATCAGAACCGTCATTCCCCACACGGCCACCGCGCTTGCAAACCAGTTCTTCTTCATGATTGAATTCCTTTTCCCTCGAGACCAGGCACGGTCATCCACGAATTTGCATCGACGAGAAATAACAAGTCCCACGAGATCTGTCGATGCTGTGAGCGGATGCCAGGATCAGCCCCGAGGACCGGCGCGAAGTCGTTCCATGAGCCCCCTTTCACCGGACACGGTATGCTGCCCCGCGCGCTCCCCTTCCCCTGCTGCCGAGGAATCCCATGCTCCGCCCCTCCCTTGTCGTTCTGCTGGCCTTCGTTTTCCTGAACGCCCCTGGGTGCAGCTCCGGTTTTCGTTCTTCCCGAGAAGTCACCACCAGCACGCCGGCCTCGACCGGAGCCACGGTTGTCATTGAATCACGCAATGGAAACGTAGACGTGGTCTTCGACGAGTCGGCATCGACGATTGAATTGACGGCCAAGCTGACCTGTGCAGGGGAAACCCAGGTCGAAGCCGACGAGCGCGTGCAGGCCGCGAGCGTCATGATCGAGAGCGACGATTCCCAGGCGACGATTCGCCCGGTCTTCCCCGGCAAAGTCCGCGGCGGCGACGGCGCCAACCTCGAGGTCACCATGCCCCTTAGCGAAACGCTGGGCATCGAAACCGGCAACGGTAGGGTACAAGTCACCGGAGGAACGGGAGCGGTCACGATTCACACTTCCAACGGGGCGATTGCGATCACGGATTTCCTCGGGCGAGTGGACGCCTCCACCTCCAATGGTCGAATCACCGCCACCAACGTCGGAACCGACGCGAAGACCTCCCTGCGAACCTCCAACGGCAACATCGAAGCCACTCTTTCCGACGATGCCAGCGGGCCGGCCACCCTCGACACCTCCAATGGCAGTGTCTCCCTGGCGGTCGGTTCCGCGTTCTCCGGTCGCGTCTCGATGTCGACCAGCAACGGCAAGGTGACGTTGCACGATCCCGCCGGACGAGCCACCTCGTCCCAGATCCACAAGAGCGAGGGCTCGGTGACGGTAGGAGCCGAAAACCACTCCTCGACCCTGAGCACCTCGAACGGCTCCGTCACACTAGAGCTCCGCGCTCCCTGAGCGGGACTTCGTGGCGGAACTCCTCAGGAGCCCTCCCTGAAAGAGGAATCTCTGCGGGGAAAGATTTCCTGGTTGGGGATGGCGGGACGAGCCACGCATTTCTGGTCAACCGAAGGAGGAGTCGCAGGGATCGGTCCTGCGGCAATGGACGGGGAACCCTTGAGTTCCCGTTGCTCGGCGGGGGAAATCGAACCGCGCTATGATTGCCATTTTCCGCTCGTGGGCCTTTGCCATGCCGTCCCGCCCCGCCAGTCGAATCTTGAAGCAGATCACTTCCGCGGAAGACACTGCCGCCGAGCAACTGCTGCCGCTGGTGTACGACGAATTGAAACGCTTGGCAGCGGCGTACATGAGTCGCGAGCGAGACGACCACACGCTTCAGCCGACGGCGCTGGTGCATGAAGCGTACTTCAAACTAGTGGACCCTGCATCCACCGGCTTCACCAGCCGCGCTCATTTCCTCGGAGTGGCGGGACGAGCCATGCGCCAAGTTCTGGTCGACCACGCTCGAAAGAAAAAGGTCGCCAAACGAGGAGGCGGTCGTCTCCGCGTCACCCTGGAAGACGCCACGGACCCAAGAGCGAATTCCTTGGACGACATTCTGGCCCTGCATGAAGCACTCGAGCGACTCGCCGACAAGGAACAGCGGCTCGCTCGGGTCGTGGAACTCCGCTACTTCGGGGGACTGACCATTCCCGAAACGGGAACCGTGTTGGGACTGTCTCACACCACCATCGAGGCCGACTGGGCATTGGCCAAAGCCTGGCTCAACAGAGAGCTGGCGACGGAGCGGCCGTGAGTCCCGACTTCACGGCGGTGCGTGCGCTGTTCGAAAAGGTCCGCTTGCTCGGGCCCGCGGAACGCGAGGCGGTCCTCCACAAGGATTGTGCCCACGATCCCGACCTCCGCGCGGAAGTCGAGTCGTTGCTGGCTCACGTCGAGAGTTCCTCGTTGGACGCCGGGCCAGTTTCCCGAGGTCAACTCGACCGCGTCCTGCAAGAAGTGAGTTCGACCCAGGCCCCCCTGCCGCGCATGCTCGACAAATACGAATTACACAGTGTCCTGGGAGAAGGCGGGATGGGCACCGTATACCGGGCTCAGCAAACCAACCCAGACCGGGAGGTTGCTCTGAAGATCGTCCGTCCGTCGGCCGCCTCGCCCACGCTGTTGGCACGGCTTCGGCGCGAAGCCCGTCTCTTGGGCCGACTCCAGCACCCGGGCATCGCTCAGATCTTCGAAGCAGGGTCCGTCGGCGAAGGCCCTGACCTTCAGCCATTCTTCGTCATGGAACTGGTGAATGGCGACCCCCTCGACGAATTCGTGAACAAACACGCCTTGTCATTGGAAGCAAAGCTTTGGCTGATCGTCGACATTTGCGAAGCGATTCATCACGCGCATCAAAAGGGCGTGGTGCATCGAGATCTCAAGCCCGGCAACATTTTGGTGGTCCCTCATCGTCCCGAATCGAGCAGCGACGAGACGGCGGGCTCGACAACCGAAGTCGGCCGAGCAACAAGAGCGGGACAACCCAAGATCCTCGACTTCAGCATCGCTCGGGACACCGAAGAAGCTCTGCGAACGACCACGGTCCAGACCCGTGCAGGGCAGTGGATCGGAACCCTTCCCTACATGAGCCCCGAACAGGTGAGCTCCCAGAAAATCGACGGACGCTCAGATGTCTATTCCCTGGGCGTGCTGATGTACGAGATCCTGGCCGGACGGCACCCCTACGACCTTTCGGGCAAATCGATTCCCGAAGCCGCCCAGGACATCCGAGAGAAAGAGCCCCCGCGGCTTGGCCAGCTCGAGCGACGCTGTCGGGGGGACATCGAGACCATCGTCGCCTGCGCTCTGGAAAAGGACCCGCTGCGCCGGTACCCGTCGGCCCTCGCGCTCGGGGACGACATTCGTCGCACCATTCACCACGAGCCGATCGAAGCTCGCCCCCCCACCCGGGTCTACCAACTGCAGAAGTTTGCCCGCCGCCACGTCGGATTGATGGCCGGGGTCACGGTGGCGCTGGTCGCAGTGATCTCCGGACTGATTGGAATGACGCTTCTCACGCTGAGAGCACGCACTGCCGAAGCAGAAGCCCGTCTGTTGGCGGAACAGGAATCGCTGCAACGCACTCAGGCGGTGCAAGCGCGCGAAGAGGCGGAACGACGCGAACAGATCTCCGGAGCCATCCACGAGTTCTTGGATCGCATGCTCGTCGCTCCGGATCCTTGGCAATCGTCCCAAGAAGGTGCTCGTGAAACCCGCGTCCAGGAAGTCCTCGATCGAGCCGGGCTCGAACTCGAGACCTTTCAAGGTCTCCCGGACGTCGAAGCGGCGGTCCGGCTGACCCTCGGCAGGACATATCGAAACCTCGGCGATTTCCCACAGGCCGAGAAACACCTCCGCCGTTCCTGGGAGATCCGGGCGCAGGAACTCGGCGAAGAGCATCCCGACACCTTGGCCTCGCGGCGAGAACTGGTTTGGTGGATGATTCGCGCGGCCCGCGTCGAAGACAGCGTCGCCGCCGCCCGATCATCATTCGAAGAACATCGCAAGGCTCTGGGCGAAGAACATCCCTCCACCTTGGATGCGGCGCGCGCCTTCGTCGAAGCCCTTTGCGAGAATCGGGAGCTGACCGAAGCCGAACAAGTGGCGAGGTCAACGGCGGCCACGGCCCAGGCGGCGTTGTCGAAGGACGACATGGCGTTGGTTCATGGTTCCATGAGCTTGTCCAGCGTCCTGATACGCGCCGGGAAGCTGACCGAGGCCCAAAGCGTGGTCGAATCACTGATCGAACAAAGCTCCACGGTTCGTGGCCGCGATCACCCATTCACGATGAGCGCCCGCTCGCACCTGTGCTTGATCCTCTATCAGCAACGGCGATTGCAGGACCACGAATCCCTCGCTCGCGAATTGCTCGAAGATCAAACCAGGGTCCTCGGCGAGGAAGACTACGCCACGTTGATCACCATGGACGGGCTCATCAAAGCCCTGACCGACCAAGGCAAGTACCGCGAGGCGATGGCCCTTCGCAAAGACCAGATTCGGCTCGCTCGCGAGAACCTCGGAGAAGATCACTCCCTGACCCTGAACTCGATGAGTGCCCACTCGGTCTGTTTGAATCTGGCCGGCCATCCCCAACAAGCGGAGAAATGGGCGAGGGACTCCATCGCAGGTCGACAGCGGGTCTATCCCGAGGGGCACCCCGAAATTCTGAGCGCCCAGAACTCCCTCGCGAATCTGTTCTTCCGCCGCGGGCGCTTCGAAGAAGCGGAAATTCTGCTGACCGAAATCGTCGAGCACGCTCGGCAATCCCTCGCCGAGAACCCCTGGCGCCGCGCTCAGTACGAATCGGCTCTGGGGCGCTGCCTGACCCGGCTCGGTCACTTCGAGGACGCCGAGGATTCCCTCCTGACCAGCCTCGATTCCATGCAGGAGGTGGCCGGCGACGACCACCCGTTCGTCCGTGAAACCCAGGACTTCCTGGACGAAATGTACCGGCTTTGGGACGAGTCGCTCGCGGACGGTTGACTCGCTTGGGGAACCCTACGCCTCGCTGCGCAACAACGCCTCCAGCACGTAGGACTCCGCGGTCCGCCGCGGTCCGGGCAACCCCATGGCGGCGCGGTGACGCGCCGCGAGTCGTCTCCGGCGGAACGAAGAGTACATCGCCTTGGGCTCCCCTTCGGGTCGCCGGACTTTCTCTTCGGGAACGCCGAGGATCTCCGCCACCTCTTTGGAATCCACGCTGGCTCGGTTGGAGCGGCGCATCTCTTCGCGAATGTGTTGCAAGTTTTCCCATGGGAGCTCGAAGAGGAACTCCTCGAAGGATTGGACCACCCCATCTTCGTCAAAGCGTTCTTGGAGAATCTGGAGGAAGCGCAGGTCCATCCGCCGGAAGAGCAACTCGAACAGTTCGCTCGCCCCCATCAAAGTGCCGAATCGAAGAGCCGCCCGAGCGCGGGCGGACCATGCCGAACGCAAGACAGGACAGAATCGATCCGTCGAAAAGTGCGGACGGCCGTCCCAAAGATCGACCGCTGCACTCACAGCTTTCTTGCACAACTCCTGATCCGTGTCCGCCGAGGCGACGAACGTCCCGTAGAGTTCTTCGGCAAGACGGGTGAACACCGCCTCTTCCACCGCCTCTTGGATCACCGAAACCAGCGCGCGGGCGTCCGGTTCTTCGCGATCGCGAACGGTGTACAGCAACGAGCTGAAGAAGTGCACCTTGGCGATCCCGTACGAACGGGACAACACCGCTTTGGTCGGAAGCACCCACTCGAATCCGGATTCACCCCGATTGCGCAAGACTTCGATCAGCGTCGCTTCGGACCGCTCTCGATCAGCCAGTTTGCCGCGCTCCCGCAATGGTGGGTACGAATCCCACGCGTCCACGATCTTGGCGAGTCGTGCAATGCCCTCCCGAAAGCAGGTCGCCAGCTCCCTCGCCCAAGCACCCTGGGGCTGGGAGATGTGTGCTTCCATGTTGCGCACGAGACTGAGTTCGTGCTCTGTGAAAAGCCGCTTCAACTCGCTCACTGGTCCTTCCAACAGCCGGCCCTCCCCCAAGATCGTCGTCACCAAATCATAAGCGGTCGGCGGGACAGTGAGTGTGCGCCGCCAGCCAATTGCGGAGAGAACCACCGCGGGGTCGCCAACGGGCACTTTTCCGGCTCTGTCAAGCGGCCTAGTTCGGATCTGCGCCACGCTCGAGAAAGGGGAGAGAGGCCCCTTCACGTGGGATGAGGGAGGGATCGCGGAGCCTCAAGAGTGGACGATGGCTGGACGTCGTCAGTCCCAGGACGACCGTGTCCCTCTCCGCCGAACTCCGACGCGACTCTGGGTGCCGACGTCGGCCCCCCGAGATTCCACAAAGGCACCGTTTCGAAACTCAACCGAAGAGGACCATCCCGTCGGCGAGCGCATGGAGAGGGAACGAGCACGGGCAACGAAAGAAGCATGCCCGAAGTGTTCGAGGGACCAAGGCGGTCCGAGAGCCAGCTGAGTGCAGGACAGATTCCCGATGGGGACAGGCGTCACCGAGCGCGAACGAGTGCCATTTTTTTGAATGATCTTGGTTTCTCTTCGAGCCACTGCTCGAGACGACGCAGGAACTCTCTTCGCGAGCTAGGATGGCCGTCCCTTCCTTGTCAACATTTCTCATGGACGGAGATGCGTTGTGTCACTCATCCACGCGACCACCTTGATCCAGCTCTTGTCCTTCTTGCCCGTGACAAACAAGGACTCCCTCGATTCCTCGTTGCGACAAGAGGCAGAAGCCGCTTTGGCGCAGCAAGACTGGAGCCGCGCTTCGGAACTTTTCTTCGAGTACCTCCTGGATCAACCCGAAGATGGCGATGCTCACTACTGTCTGGGTCTCGCTCTTCTCCAAAGCCGGGAACTCGAAACCGCGAAGGAGTCTCTCCTCGAAGCGTTCCAGCGAAACACGCGAAAAGCGGAGAGCGCCTACAACCTCGCCTGCTGCGCTTCCCTTTCCGGAAGTCCGACGGAGGCCATGGACTGGCTTCGGGAGTCAATCCGAACCGGGAACCAACAATGGCCTCTCGCGTGGTACGACCCCGACCTTCGGGCACTCCAACATCATGCGGAGTTCGTGCAGTTGGTTTCGCCTCTCCAAGGCCACTATCGCGACTTCGACTTCTGGGTCGGCGAGTGGACGGTGTTCGACGCGACGGGAAGGCAAGTCGGCACCAACTCCATTCAGTTCGTGGAAGGCGGAGCGGGCCTGCTCGAACGCTGGGTCAGCACTCAAGGCACGACAGGGACAAGCATGTCGTACTTCGACCCGGTTCCGCAGCGGTGGACACAAAGCTGGCTGACCGCGAGGGAGGTGTCCGTCGCGTCGGGAGGCATGGAAGGAAGGAGCATGGTGCTCGCCAGTCGTAGCCCCGAGGGAATCCTGACCAGTCGAACCACCTGGACCCCCTTGGAAGACGGAAGAGTTCGCCAACATTGGGAGAAGACCGCGGACGGCGGAAAGACGTGGCAAACAGAGTTCGACGGCTACTACTCGAGGAACGAGAACTAAGAGACCGGTGACTCGCAGACGGGGTCATGGGAGCGCAGGGTCGCTCACTTTCCACAATGCACCCACGCCGCCCACTCTCGAACGGTGTAGCGCGGGCGACCGCGTCGATCGACGGCTTGACGCAGGGCTCGGCGTGACTCGCTCCAGGCATCCGCGACGGAACGCTGGTGATTCCAGAGGAGGTCGTAGAACTTCTCCATGAACATCCGCGTGGCCCGCTCGGGAACCGGCCACAAGGACGTCAGTGTTTCCTTCACCCCGGCCATCAGCAACGCTTGACGCAACGACGCGACCGACAGTCCATCCCGCTGCATCCCGACACCGGTTTCGCAGGCGGACAGAGTGACCAGCTCGCAACCTTGCAGGTTCCATGCGGCCAGTTCTTCCGCTCGCAGGATGCCTGGTCGACGGTGCAAGTGGTCGGGAGACTGGTTGGCTCCGGTCAAAGCCAGGCCCGTGAACGTCATCGGCGAGAGGTAGACCGACTCGGGAAGGGAAGAAAACAGTGCCGTGGATTCGTCTCCGACCGGCCCTTCCCCGCGGAAACCATGGGTGGCGAGATGGACATAGGACGCCACCTCCGCGCGCCTCCGCACCGACTCCTTGTCGGCCTGGGAGCCGGTCAACACCCAAGCTCTCTCCTCTCGTGAGTCTTGGAACAGCCGCGAGATCTCGCCGACCTCCAGCTCGGATTCGGGCAAGGAAACAAAGCGGAGTTCCCTGGATCTTCCCATGCGGTTGGAAGAGGCTTGTTCTCCCGCATAGTTCAGTCCGCCCACCGCCAACAGCTCTCCGCTGCGGCTCGCCGGAGAAAGCAGCTCCTCGCCTTGGGTCAGCCAAGAAAGAGGGAAGTGGGTCGAGCAAACCGTCACTCGGTACTCGTCCATCACCCGTCGCTTCTCGTCCGTCGGAAGGGCATCAAGAGGAATCCGATGAAGGTCGCCATCCAAGGAGAACTGCCAAGAGCGAGCGTTGGGATGGGCGGACAGCAGCGGGCGCAGCACCACTTCATTCAGCGCTTGCCCAAGAGTCTGCTCGTCTTCGGCCTCAGTGAGAACCGCCTGCAGCCAGGCATCAACGTTTCGGCGAATCTCCCGACTCGGTCCCAGGTGAAACAAGCGGATAGGCCCCTGCGATTCGACGGTCAACGCATAGTCGCGATCGCCGCCACCGTTCGGGCCAAGCGCCCGCAAGTAGGTCACGAGCACCGAGTCCTTGGGCAAGCCTCGAAACCAAGACGCACGGTCCGGCAACGCGATCCATGGCGCACGGGTCGGGTTGGCCCAGGGTTTCATGAGTTCGCGTAGCAGTGCATCTCGACGCTGAACCGACGTGGACAGGCTGGTGCGGTCGTTCGCCTCTGCGGCCGCAGCAATCTCTTCGGTGAGAGCCCTCAGCTCTTGGCGGATCTCCACCCCCTCCTCCCGGACGCCGGCCCGGCGAGCAATGGCCGCGGACCACAAGGGCGCGGCTCGAATCAAGGCCAGGGATCTCCAAACCAATCCCAGAGCACTCTGCCGTTCCTCCCCCTCGGGAAGGGTCGCGAGGAGGGGAAGAAGTCGCCGCAACTCTTTCATGTGACCGGCCGCGTGGGCTTCCACTGCTCGAGGCGACTGAAACGGAATCCAACGAGACAACCGTTCTTGGCGCACTCGCAAACAACGCTCGATGGATTCCAGACATCGAGCCGGGTGTTCCTTGCCCCACACCAACGCCGCATCGGTCAACAAGCTCGGGGTGACGGTGGCCTCGTTCGGAGTGAACTCCAACAGCTCACCGAGCATCTCTCGTGCTTCCTCGGTGTCGCCGGCATCCACCAACAAAGACGCCAGCCGGGCTTGCAGGTTGCGGCGCAACGACCCCGGAGGCGCGAGCTGAACCAGTTCGCGCAATTCAGCAATGGCATCATCATCCCCCAACAGGTGTCGAACCAACGCGTACTCCCGACGCAGCAACAAGGCCAGCGGAGCGTCTCTTGGCATGCCCGCGGGCTGGTCCTCGAGAGCTTGGGCAAGCATGTCGGCCGCCGCTTCCAGCTCTTCCAGGCGCATCAGCGCTCCCGCAAGATTGACCCGTGCAATCAGCACGGCGGGGTGGTCCGCCGGCACTCGCACCAACCAAGTGTCCAGCGCCTCCTCGAACAGCTCAGCCGCTTGCCAGTGGTCCCCGAAGTAGCGCCAGGTGTTCCCGAGATTGTTGAGCGCCCCACCCAACGGCAAGACTGGCACCTGTCTTCGGCGCAGGGTCTCAACCAGCTCTTCTTGAATCTCGCGCGCTTGCTGGAGAAGCCCCATGTCCGCCAAGCACGCCGCCAAGTTGGCGAGCAGGATCAACATGTCTTCGCTTCGAGAGAGGCCCTGGCGCTCCGACTCCTCCTCCAAGAGCTCCTCAAGCAAGGTCCGGGCGGACTCGAGATCCCCCACTTCGGCCAGAAGCGTGGCGTAGTTCATGCGCAGCTGGTTCTGGTCTTTTTCAGTACCGGGTCGGGGACCCGAGTCCTGCAAGGCCACACGATACGACTGCAGCGCCTCCGACAGTCGCCCGGCCGTTTGGAGAGCGTTGGCGAGACCACCATGGGCTCGACGGGTCAGGTAGTGAGTCGTGGGAAGCCAATCGTCGTACCGTGCACTGGCTTTTCGAAAGGCAGTGATCGACTCGGCCAGGGCGCCGCCGTCCATCGCGACCAGCCCCTGTCGGTAGCAGATTTGGGCGATCGCCAGGCTTCGTGGGAACGGCAGGGCTTGGACGGCGGTATCGATGGCGCTCCACGCGACCTGCCACTCGCCGGGGGGCAGATCCACCGGCGCCGGCAATCCCTCGAGTTGATCCAAGATCTGATCGACGTCGGCGACCGGAGGCCCCGGGACAAGCTCGAGGTTGACCGAGCACTCGGAGGGCTCTCCCGCAAACCGAACGGCCACTCTCACGACGCGAGGCGTCCTCACGGCAACCATGGCAAACCCCGGCTCCGTCGAGGGCTCCCAATCAGGTGTGCCCCGCGCGATCAGCACCGTGGGCTCTGGGATCTCGGTTTCCGCGACCTCCATGCAGAGATGAGCAGGAGCCGGACACTGAACCGCGAAGCGCATCTGCCAAGTGCCGTCCCGCAACGGCTCTCCCACCCCTTGACCGAGGTTCACCGTCGCCTGCGGATGGTCGAAGTCCAGGACGAGTGGCGCTGGGTCTTCGGCCGCAGACCAGAACCCGAAGCAAGTCAGCAGGAGCAGACTCTTCATCGGGCGGGTCCTTCGCGGCTCGGCTCGCGAAGCTTCGATTGACTGGCGGAAGGAGGAATCACCGAACCTCGGTTTGAGATCATGGCTCCGGGGGATGCGCTCCGCCAATGCTAGCAGGCCGTGAAAGAAGTCTTTCGACGCCCGATCAGACCTTCCGCCTCGATTTTCGGTTTCGAATCCTCGACGAATCCACCGAATCGCCTCTGGTCGGACCCCTTGACGGGTTTCGTCCCAGCCGGCGGCCCGGATGGTGGCAAGCAAGGGAACTCGTCGAACTCTCGACGATGGCTGAATCGCAAGGTTTCGATCGGCAACGGACCGCCCTCTTCCCCAGCCGGCAAACCGGTCGGATTCAGAAAGCCCTGGGTGGCAACCAGCCGTGTCCGAATGCTCCAGACCACGGCCACATTCCCCCGCTGGTCGGATCCACTCAGAACCCCATCACGATTTCCAGACCGTTGGTCGTGGACAGACCGCGGGCCGCACCCGTGTCTCGAATGATGACTTGCACGTTCATCTGGACTCCCGCGAAGGCGGGATCGTTGATGTCGTAAGGGATCGTCAGATTCCCAGCTCCCGGACCGGATCCAGCAAGCAGAAGAGCCACTCGGTAGAGCGGCCCCGCGAGCAAGAAGTCGCAACCCCGCAGATTCACGGAGTCTCGCCCAGTGAATCCGAGAAACACATAGCTGAGCGCGCCGCCAAGCGCGTGGTCCACCTGAAGAACCATGCGCTCCCCGACGACCGCGCAACCATCCATCGACAGCGTGGGAATCTGATTCGCGGACCCGGGACAGCCGAACCCGTACGGTTCGACTCCATCGCCACAATCATCGGTGGCCAACGCAGCCACCAGGTTGAGGCCAAACTTGGCGTTGTCGTTCATCGTCCCATAGTCGGCAGCCGGAGAACCAACCACACAGGTATCGCCAAGAACAACTAGGGAGCCCCCATGCAAGCGATGCTCCTCATCGTTGGCGTGGTACAGCGCACTCGACTCGCCAACATCGTTCTGCGCCGCCTCCGGGACATCGCTGGTCGCCGTCAATCGACCAATTCCTCCGGCATGGTGAATCGTCGTGGCCGTCCCGAAGGGGCCCACGAAAAGGTCGCTGGTCCCGGTCGACAGAAATCCTGAGGCGGGTCCCGTGGTCGGCACGCCAAGCATCGTTCCGATCGTGTCGTGGCTCGTGGTGTCTTGCATGAGCAGCAGGTCGAGCCCTCGGCGTGCCTGATCCACGATCGTCTGGGGATTCTGCGTTTCCGTGTCCCTCCAGAAGGGCGAAACGAAGCCGTCGAGAAAGCCCATGCTGGAGGGCGAAATGGCTCCCGTATCGACGGTGCGAATCCGAACGGGCACCGTCCCGGTCGCGCCGAAGCGATCTGGATCATCGAGTGCCGCCCGGAAGTCGGCCAACACCGGTCCCTCCCAAGTCCAGCTCCCGCTCGACGGCGCAATCAGATGGTCGGGCCCACTGATCCAGTACGTGTTGTCGGTGAGCAGATACGCCATGGTATTCAAAGCGTGGATCGCGTTTTGGTTCATGACTCCGTAGTTGGCTTCCTCAGCGAACGAGCAGGCGTCGGTCGTGATCACGGTGCGTCCCGAGCGCCAGCCAAATCGGCCCTCGTCCCAAACCGCCATCGAAATCTCCCCCGTCCCAAAGGTCCCGACAATCCCCCCTTTTCGAGCGATCACTTCCGCCCCGTCCAAGGTTCCCATGAACCCGTCGTGATTGATCCAGGAAACTGTTCCGAAGGGGCCTTGGTAAGCCGGCGCTCTCCCGGTGGACGGAAACGACGAAACCGAGTTGATGGTTCCCAACCCCACAGAGTCGGCGTAGGCGTCGTGGGACGAGTCATCGTTCATCATCAAGACTTCCCCTCTTCCATCTTGGTGAAACTTTGCAATGGCGGACAGATGAGGTGAGGCGCTGGAATCGAGCCAGAACGGCATGACGAACACCGACAGCTGCTGCAAGTCCACCGGGAGCAGCCGGTCGAGATCGACGGTGATGATGCGAGTCTTGACAAGACCGTCCTGGCCGAACACCGCGGGGCTCTCCAACGCCATCCGGAAGTCCGCGAACACCGGATGGTCCCAGAAGCTATTGATGGTCAGTCCAAGACTGGGTCCCCCCACCCGAGCCACGCTCTCCCGTTGAACGACGTAGTCCATCACGTTGAGCCCGAACACGCCGTTGTTGTCGAGTGGAGCATAGGTCGCCTGGGAGGTCATGATGTCGACGTCCGAGATCAGCATCAGGGCTCCCGATCGAGGCCAGTGCTCACCGCGGTTCCAGTAACAGGCAATCACCTCATCGGCGGAGTTGGTTGCTACCACGTGTCCGCCGGTCGACTGAACCAGAGCCAGGTTGGTTTGACCGATCGCCCCGAACGTTTCCACATCGGTGGCCGTCCCGAAGGCACCCTCAAAGAAGGGGGCGAGGCCGTTGACCTCGCCGCCGGCAGAATTCAATGCTCCCAGCAACAAGCGATCACCCACGGCGTCGTGACTGTTGTCATCTTGAAACAGGATGAGGTCCATCCCGTTCATGAAGGCGGTCAGGATGTCGTCGATCTGGGAGGCGCTGATGTCGCCATCGTTCCAATAGGGAACCACGAACCCATCGACCTTGTGATCGACCAGCGACGCGGTCGAAAAGACCTCTTGAGTGCGGACCTGAACCGGCACCGTCCCCCCAGGACCAAAGTTCGCCCCGTCTTCCAAGGCCGCACGGAGACCTTCGAAGAACACCCCATCCCAAGCCCAGGCGCTCGCGTTGGGGGTGAGCGAGCCGTCCGGCCCGCCGAGGTAGTACGTGGTTTGCGCCACCGCGGGAGCCGAGTTCAGCAATCCCGCGGCGATCAGGCAGTGGATGAGACAGCGAACCTGCATGGCAAGTGCTCCGATGAAAGGGATCCACCCCGGCTCACTCGTGACGGCCGACACCGGGCGGCCCAAGCCGGCACGTGTCTCACGAGTGATCCGCAGTGAGGAGGACTGCAAAGCCCTCCGAGCTCCCCCTCAAGGGCACGCGCAGCCCCCGTCATTCGCGAAAAAATCGAAGCCGACAATTCCCCAGGAGGGTGAGCGAAGACAGCTCCCGTCTGGGCCAGCCGAGCAGTGGTTGAAAAAGGCCCGTGGCGGAGCGGGCGCCGAAAGACTTTTTCAACGACCTGCTACACACTCGTTTCCCGCCGGTAGCGTGCCGGGGTGACTCCCGTGCAACGCCGAAACACTCGGGTGAAATGGGCCTGATCGGTGAACCCAAACTCGAGCGCAATCGCTGCAATGGGGCGTGCCGTTGCCCCGAGAACGCGTGCCGCACGAGCGACTCGCGCGGCTCGCCGAAATTCTCCCGGAGTCACCCCGTAGTGAGTCCGGAATGCTCGAGTCAAATGCGACGGATCGACGTGCTCTTCCTCGGCGAGGTCACCCAAGCGGATGTGCTTTTCGAAATCTTCGGCCAACCGCTCTCGGATTCGTTTCAAGCGAGCCGATCCGATTCCCGACCAGCGCCGGGCGCCAATCAGCTGGTCGACTGCCTCCATGATCCATCCGCAGCGCGCAAGCTCTCCATCGGAATCAGAAACCATTCGCTCGCGTCGCGCATGGATGAGAAGAGGAGCCAATTGTGCGAAGTCGGTGGCCCCCAGGAGATCGAGTCTCTGCTCAGCAGGAATCCGCACATGGAACAGTTCACAGCCCCTCGGCCCGATGATTGAGCGATGCACGTAACCCGCGGGGTAGGCAACCACGTCACCTGCCGTCCACTGGCGATCTCCGCGCCGATCACTTTCCCTCATGGCACCACGAGCCACGTAGCAGAGATAACCCCAGGCATGTTCGTGCCGATCACGCAGTGAGCTCGCGGAATATCGGCTTTCGAAGGTCGTGTGGGAGATCATGAAATGCCGTCAGTCATTCTTCCAAGAAGGGTCGACCTCCCAGGGTTCCAGTGCCTGGGGATGCACATTCTGTACAAGAACGAGGCCGTCGATCTTCGGATAAACACGCGAGTCGATTCCCCAAACTCTCCCGGAGACTGGCATGTGGATTCTCTCGCTCTCCCTTTCTCTCTGCTTCGGTGCCCCAGAGGACGTGCCCACGTGCCCGGAAGTCGAAATCCTCGAGGGAGGCCCCCTCTCGGTCCTGGTGATTCCTGCCATGTCGGCACGCGGAACCGTTTGGCGAGGTTTCATGGCGCGAAACCGGGACCGCTACACCACATACGCCGTGACTCCTCCGGGGTTTGGGGGCAGCCCTGCCCCGGACCTCCCTCGGGACAGTGATTCCACGCCTTGGACCAATCATGCACTCGACGCCATCGAACAGGTCATTGATCGGTACGAGCTCGAAGAAGTTGCGCTTCTTGGACACTCTTGGGGAGCGGGCATTGCGGTGCTGCTCGCCGATCGGCGACCAGAGGTCGTTCGCGCGGTCGTGAACGTCGACGGACTCATCACCATGGATCCCGAACGCGAGAAAGAAGGTCCGGCAGCGTGGCGGCAAGCAGCCGACGCGAACGTCTTGCAGGCTTGGCGGGACCGATTTCAAGATCCGGAAGAGTGGGCGAAGTTCAACGGCTGGCCGATCGACCTCGACGAAAGATCGGCATTGGTCTACGGCATGAACATGGCGACCCCCAAAGAAGTGGTGCTCCAGTGCTGGAGGGAGATGTGGATGTGGGATCTCAATCCTGCGATCCGTCGCCTGGACGTCCCGCTCTTGGATCTCCAAGCCCTCAAGCCCAACGATCCGGACCAAGAGCAAACGAGGCGTGATTATCTCTCCCGCCTCAAGCAGGTTGGGGTCCCCGACACCCACCAAGCGATCTTCCTCTACCACACTCGCCACGCCATCGAAGGCCACCGGCCCGAGGAATTCGACCGCTTGGTTCGGGCGTTTCTGGAAGGGAACGAGGTGTCCAATTTTCGTCCCGACGACGAAGACTGAGCAAAAAAGAACCCAGAGTTCCATTCCACGGGTGTTCCATTCGACACACCTCGGGCCCGAGCACCCGCCGCCAGCCGACTTTCCAAGACTTCGAGCATTCCGTCTGCGGACAAGAGCGGCTCCTCCCGCCAAACCGAATCCCTGTTCCCTTTCCGCGTCACCCCTTTCCAGGGAGAAGAAAATCGACGGAACGCGGCCTCCGAGCCTTCTCCCCAAGGAGCAAAGTCGGGCCAACTGCTAAGCTGCAGCACTTGGCTCCAACTGGGCAGGTCATCCAAGAGGTGAGAGCAATATGCACAACCGAGCAAGATCGTGGGTCGGCCTCGCGACCATCCTGTCATTCGCTATCACGACCACTGCCGGGGCCCAACCCGCCGGCGACTCCCGCTGGACCCTCTACGGCGTGGGCGACAGTCTCACCCACGGCACGATGGATGCGACGAACAACGCGATTCACACCAACGCCGCATTTCTGCAATTGGTGGCGAATTCGATGGAGTCTGTGGTCTCGCTGCGTTTTTCTCAGCCGTTCTTCGACTTCGAGGAGAACCGCTTGCCGCCCTATCGGCTGCCCACCAACTTCGCAGTGGACGGAGCAGACATCTTCACCATCGAAGGTCTCGAGTACTTCAAACGAGTCGGCGCGAATCAAACGACCGTCAACGAGAGCTACTTGTCCGAGCAGCTGCTCCCGGAGCTTCTGAACGACAACTACGATCGAGTGCTCTATCCCATCAACTTGTTTGCGGGAAAAGCGGTCTCTCAGGTGGGAGCCGCGGAATGGTCGTTCTCCCTGAACGCCGCGATCCCCTTTCCCCGCAACGAACTGGTGGTCTACTGGATCGGGAACAACGACAGCAGTCTGGCAACCTTGGGAAACGGTGGCTCCAACCCGACGTTTGCGGCGATCCCATTCCGAGAGAGTCGGTCCGAACTGCCTTTTCTGTTGGTGGCGATTGGCGAACTTGCGCAACGTGCGGGCGAGATTTCTTTCGCTCCCTACACGGCCTCTGCCATCGAACGAAACCTCACCGACACCTTCGACTTCCAATCCCAGGCCGAGCGCACTTTGAACCGCTTGGCCGATGCTCCTCTCGCCGCGGGAACCAGGCGCGACATCTTCGTGTTGACCTTGCCGTACTACACCGCCGTCGGCTACCTGGTGGACTCCGAGGATCTCGAGTTCTACCTCCGAAAGATCGACCCGGCCTACACCGTTCCCCCCACCTTCGCGCGGGTTGCTCCTCCGGGCCAGCCGATCACCGACCCGTTCGCCGGAGACCGAGTGTCGTTGCTGACCTTCGGCTTCATGTACGTGCTTCTGAGCACGGGATCCACGATCGCCGAAGTGAATGCGGTCCTGGAGCAGAACGGTCAGCAACAAGATGGTCTGGTGCTGTCGGAAGCCGAGTCTCAGACGATCATGGGCCGGATCGACGAATACAACCTGGCGCTAGCGAACCAGGTCGCATCGATGGGCGACCGAGTCCATCTCGTGGACACCGGGGGCTTCCTCATCGACGCACTGACCGGCCAGTCCCCCATCGTCGTCGGTGGCAAGACCCTGTCACGCAAGTGGGTACGCGGCAGCGCCCTTTCGCTGGATGGCGTTCACCCGGGCTACACAGGTCAAGCCGCGATTGCCAACTTCCTGCTCCAACACATCAACGCGGAACTCGGCCTGGGGGCGCCGCTGCACGACCTCGATCAAATCCTGACCACGGACCCCTACGTGGACGGAGACGGCGACGGTTTCGCTCCCGGCCCTGATCATCCGGCGACGGCCACGACGGAACTGCTCTACCTGCTCCGTGATCCGGACGACGCGAACCCGTCGGCAGAGCCGGTGCTCCCCGCGAATGTTTGGTCGCTGCTCTCCAACGCCATTCTGGACGCGGTGCTGCGAACGCCGACCGGACGAACCGAGGCGGACCTCCTTGGATTGACCGACCTCCCGCTGGACCAATGGCCGGCAGCCGGCAAGCCCACCACGAAGCGGAGCACGCTCGAAACCCGCTGAGATCGACGGGGAACGAGGACCAGGCCAAGTACGATTCCGACGGGGCGATGCGTTGTGCCGTCCTCGCTTCACTCGGCGAATCCTGGGAAAAGAATGCCGTGGCTCATGAGAGAACCGACGGAGGATCGACAGTAGGGAGACGACTAACCGGAGACTCCCTTGACAATTCACCATTCGATGTTGTCGCAGTCAGAGACGACGGCACGGTACCGTTCGGTTCTTCTCCTCTGCGTGGCCCTCAGTTGCATTGCTTGGGTCAACGACTCCGACAAGGTGCAAGTCGGCGAAACTCCCTCCTGGGTCATCCCCGCCTCCTATGACTCCGAACTCGTTCGACCGGACGAGGAACTGGGCGGAGGGGTCCATTACCTGCTGGTGGACACCCAAACTCGCGTCAACGGTCCGGACGTCGAAGAGTACTGGAGACTCGCCTTTCGAGTGGTCAACAGCGAAGGCGTTCGCAATCAATCCCAGCTCTCCATCGAATTCGATCCGGAATACCAAAGCCTCGACTTTCACCAGGCTTTCGTGGTCCGCGACGGCGAGCCCCGCAACCAACTCAGCCTCTCGGCGATCGACGTCATTCAACAAGAAGACCAACTGCATCGTCAGATCTACGATGGTCGACGCAGCGCCCTGCTGTTCCTTTCCGATGTTCGTCCCGGCGACATCATCGAGTATGCCTACACGCGGCGCGGCCTGAATCCCGCCTTCCAAGGCAAGTTCGTCGGCGGTCGGTCGTTGCAATGGGCAGTTCCCGTGGAGACCATTCGCCACCGCCTCCTCTGGCCCAAGGATCGAAAGCTCCGGATCCGCAATCACGGCACCGAGATCGAACGAAACACGCGCTCCAACGGAACGACCCAAGAGTTCACCTGGGTCGCCAACGAAGTCCCAGCGTTGGTTCTCGAGGCGGAGACTCCGAGCTGGTTCTCCCCCTACCCCTGGATTCAGTTCTCAGAGTTCGAGGACTGGGACCAAGTCGCGGCATGGGGAGCCTCGCTGTACAGGACTCCTCCGAGCCAGACGGACCTGCTCGATGCATGGGTGAAAGAGATTCAGGAAACTCATCCGTCTTTGCAGGATCAAATCACTGCGACCGTGCGCCATGTGCAAAACGACATTCGCTACCTCGGAATCGAGCTGGGTGCGGGAGCCTATGAACCAACCCCGAGCCCAGAGGTACTGGAACGGAGATTCGGAGACTGCAAGGACAAGGCACTGCTGTGCGTCGACCTACTGAGTCGGCTGGGGGTCCAGGCTGCGCCGGCGCTGGTGAATACCACGCTGTGTGGAGAGATTTCTCGCTGGCTGCCGAGCCCTCACGCCTTCGACCACGTCATCGTCCGAATCGTTCACGACGACCAGCCATTCTGGATTGACACGACCATTCCTCAACGCGGACGGCTTGGCGACTCCTACGTCCCCTCGTACGGCCGTGCGCTGGTGCTCACGTCGAATGGTGAGCCCTGCCAGAAAGTCTCGACGCCAGAGTGCGTCACCCCTTCCTTGCAGATCAACCGCACGTTTCAAGTCGCTCCTCCCGGCGACACGACCTGGTTGACCGTGGAGTCGGTGTTCTCCCGCGAAGAAGCCGACTGGATCCGGGCCGCAGGTCAACAAACCAGCAACAAGGAACTCGAGCAAAGCTTCCTCGAGTTCTACCTTCGCGCTTACCCCTCGGCCGAGATCGCCGCGCCGCTGGAATGGGCCGACGACGAAGAGAACAATCAAATCCGGGTGGTCGAAAGCTACACGATCCCTGACTTCTGGGACATGGAAGAAGACGACCTACTCATGTGCGATGCGAGCGCCCTCGAAATGGAGGCTCGTCTTCACCACCCGGTTCGTGGACCGAGGACGATGCCCTGCGCTCTGCCGTTCCCGATGCATGTGTCGAGTGTGACGACGCTCCATTTGCCGCAAGATTGGTCGATCGACAATGAAAGCCGGGTCGTCGAGACCAACCAGTTCCGCCTCGCCATGAATCGAGTTCGAGCGAAGAACAAGATCACCCTCTTCCATGAGTACCAGGTGAAGGTCGATCACGTGACCGCAGAGGGCTTCGCTGCCTATTGTGACGAGGTCGAGAAGGCACGCAGCCAGCTCGGCTACTACTTAACCTACCCCAAGAACGTTTCGGCCAACTTCGCGGCCGCTGGCTCGACTCCGGCAGACGAGGACTTTTCTTCGACTTACCAGTCAGGACTGCACGTCGGAGCGAGTGGAGTGGCGGCCTTCGTCGTCGTCCTTTCCCTCTTCATGGCCGTGCAGATCCTCCGTCTCCGTCCCCGAGTCCGAGACGAGGAGATTCCGGACCCGCGAACGCGCCCCCGCTTCGGCGGAATCTGGCTGACTCTTCTGGGCCTGAACCTGATCGGGGCAACGATCATCCGTTCGATGGAGATCTACTCGTGTCTTCCCGTCTTCACGGTCGAAGGCTGGCATCTCATGTCCCAGGAATCCGTTGCCGGATTGCCCGCGAATCTCGGCCAGGTGATCCTGGGAGTGGTCTGCGTCGAGTGGTTCCTGCTTGTCCTTTGCTCTGTGTCAGTGATCCTCTACTTCATGCGCCGACGCTCTTTCCGCTCCGTCTGCATGGCCTTCCTGCTGATCAACTGCGGAGTTTCGATGGGGTCGATGAGTCTTTTCGAGGGGATCCTCGAAGAAGTCGACAAGCGAGATGCTGCTCGCACGTTCTGGTTCTCGGTGATCTGGGTTGCCTACTTGTATCGCTCCGAACGGGTCAAGGAGCTATTCGTCAACGGAATCGAACGGCGACGCCTCTCTCCAGCCCAAGAGGCGCTGATGGAAAAGCACGGACTTCCGGTCCGCAACCCGATCGAGTCCTGACCGGTCGCCCAGCTTCCTCGAGACCGACGCGAGATCTCTCGAGGATGCGGATCGTCACAAGCATTTTCTTGGCGAGAGTGTTTGAGGAATCGAGCTTAGGGGAGTGAACCACGTTCGCTCTTGATCCGCTTGACGCTCGAAGCCGTGCGACTCAGACCTTCGTAGCACCCCCCAGGACCTCTCAGGAGGGCCGGGAACTCAGGCGAACTCGAGGCGATCGAACCCGATGACCCTCGGAGGCCTCCCCCCATGAAGACCCTTGCCATCGCTCTCTTGTCTCTTCTTTCCGTCCCCTGCTTCGCGTCTTTTGACGGCCCCAAACGATCCGTTTCCGTAGCCATCACCGAAGGCGGTCGAGTGGTTCGGGGAGACGATGAGATCGACACCGATGACTACACCAAAGTGGCGGTGCAGTACGAGATCACCGTCGATGAAGATGACAAGAACGCACACATCTGGGTGCGCCTCGACGCATACGAGTGCAACAGCGACAAGACCTACGGCGATACCCATCTGAGACTGGAGAAGAAGCTCCATCTCTACTCTGCCCCGGAGGGGATGAAGATCGACAAGATCGCGGACGTCCCTCTCACGGGACAGCACTCCGAGTTCCTTCGAGGCGAGCGCCACGGCCCCCAGAGCTTCGAGAGCAAGAAACTTGGCGGGCTCCGCAATCTCACGTTCACCATCGACGGGAGAGGCCGAAAGGACCACGATCGCATGAACCTGAGGGCCGAGATCGACTTCATTCCGAAGCTTGTGAACTAGAAGCGAAGTCAGGACCTCTGTTTGAGTTCCGTCGCGCCGTAGGGCGTCATCGGAGCAACGCCAGCGCGCCATCAGGCACGGGAGTGGGAGTGCCCGGTGGCGCGCGGCGATGCACAGACCGCTCGGAAGGGCGTTGTACGAAGCCGCGACGATCCAGCACTCGGCTTCGACAACTTCAGTGACTCTTGGCCTGCTCCGGAGAACCTGCATGGGGCTCGATGGCCACGATTTCCTCGCCGGAGTTCGCCCGAAAGAAGGCGACGATGTCGGCTCCCATCTCCGGACGAACCGTGTGGCCGACCCCGTGATAGGTCACCATCTGTGCAGGAATCCGGAGCTCCGCATAGATTGACCGAGACATCTCCCAACGCTTCGGCATCTCCTTGCCAATCGTTTCGTGGATCAGTTCCGCATGCTCGACTGTGAATGCGTCCCGAAACAACGTCGTGTCGTTTCGATCGTCGCCGCCCATATAGATGAACTGCGACACCTTTCGATAGGCTTCCTCGTCGAACTCGATCCCGGTGATCTCCTTCAAATCCTCGATTCCCACGGGGTAGGGAAGTTTCGTGCCTCGCCATTGCTCGGTCGGAAACGTGGGGATCGAGTTCACTCCCCCGGACGCCACCGCGCGCACCGCCTGTGGATGGAGGATGGCGAATCGGTTGCAGAACGTTCCCGAGGCTGAGAACCCGTCCAGGAACACTTTCTCTTCGACCTCGATTCCGTTTCCCCAAAGAAACTCCTGAGCGTGCGCAATCATTGCCAGAAGCTGCAGGTCGATCCGCTTCAGGGGGTCGGAGTCGATTCGTAGCGTGTCTTCATCCAACGCGTGGGTGTAGTTCTTCCAGTTCATCTCGGGTCGGGGAAACACGGGAACAAGCAACGGCAAACTCAGCTCGGCGGCGATTTGCCGAACATAGGACTGGCTGGCCAGCTTGCGCGCCGATCTGTCGTGGACTTCGAAATCGTCACTCACGCTTCCGGTATTGTTCGGTTCCACCAGAAGGAAGAGGGCATCGCTCTCCTCCACGCTCCTTGGAACAGACAAGTAGTAGGGAAAATGAAACCCTGCCTCGCAATCCGCTTCGAAACGAAGGGTGACGTCCTCCGTCAGGGCCAAGAGGAACGTGTCCGGATCCTCCACAGAGACAAAGGGAGACTCGGGTCCCTGGGCGACCAACACAGCGAAGAGGGTCAAGAGAGTCGTGGCCATGAGGGTCCTCGGCGTTCCGGAATACAGCCCGCGTAGCATTCGAGTTTCTGGGGACCGCGAAGGTGACGCAGCCCCTCTTCGGGGCCGGAATTCCTCCCGCTTCCGCAGTCTTTACCGCACATTCACACAGCAACGTTCAGCTCGGCGGCGAGAGAATCCGATGAGCCCCGGTTGCGCGACTCAGCGTCGGGACTCCCCCCCGAGATCGAGGCCAGCTTGACCGCGGGACCTTGTGAAACCGAGCAGATTTGAGGTCTTCGATTCCGATTCCGCTGGGGGGTTTCCTCCGACGCCCATGCCCTTTCGACAAGATCCAAGTCTTGTCAGATCCCAGAAGTCATGGCAGACTGCCGCGCGGGTATGGACTCACCTGCCCAAATTCCTAGTTCTCATGACCCAAGGAGATGTAGCGATGATCACGATGGAGGCGCCTTCCGACGAGCAGACCGAGCGGGATTGGGCGTGTCTGGCTCGCATCGAGGCAGACGAAACGAAACTGCGCCCCCTCTACCGCCGCGCCCTTCAGCGCGCGCGTGACAAAAGAGATTCCGGCCAGAGCTTCTCGATCAAGGAACGCGAAATCCTCACTCGGATCGCTGCTCTTTGAACCTGATCGAGGCGCGTTCGACGCCTCGGATTGCCTAGAACGCCATGCACTCCCGGTGCTCGTCGAAGCGCCGGGAGTGCTTTTTTCGAAGGACGTCCGGCCTCCGAACAGGTTCCCCGCCTCGGATCGACCGAAGCTCCCTCGAGGTAGGGCGCGGAAGGGGAGATGGTGGCTGCGCTTGCGTCTTTCTTGGACGGTGTGGCGCCATGGAAAAACGAGTTTTTCTTGCCGACTGGTGAGGCGCCAAACTGGTAGCTGGTGATCGGATCAGACGCTTTGTCCGACAGCTGTCGGAACATCTCGCACCCGCCTCAGCAATTGGAGCAAACCATGTTCTCGGCCCTCTCCCTCGTTGCCGCTTGCTCGATCTTGACATCCTCCCCAGCGGCCGGTGCCCGCGCGTCCCAGGATTCCCCGCGGGTCTGGACCGACTTCGAAATCGTCGGCTACGACAGCTACTCCCGAGAAGAAATCATTCAGGCCCTCCCGGTCAAGGTGGGCAGCGCTGCCGATCTCAGCTTCGAGCAGCGCGACTCCTGGGCGCGCGCCCTCGAGGAAAAACTCGGGTTCGCTCGAGTCTTCCTTGGCAACTTGCGGTACGTCGATGGCAAATCGTTCCTCGTGGTCAACGTCGTCGAGGTCGGAGACGAAGAGCGAATGGCCTACCGCGACGCGCCGACCGGCAGCGTCGAGATCCCCGCGCCAGTGCAACGAGTTTATGCCGAGCTGAACAAGATCTGGGACGACCTGTTCGAACAAGGCACGCCGCCCATGGAAACCGTGACCGCTGACTACGTGGACTTCAGTGATCCGGCGATGAGCCGCCTCGCGAAGGAGCTTCGAGACCTGGCAGGCCCCCATCGAGAACAACTGATTCGAGTGGTGCGCGAGGATGCCCAGGAAATTCGGCGTGCCGAGGCGGCCTCACTCCTCAACTGGGCAGGAGACCCCGAGGCGTCGATTCACGAGGTGATCCGCTATCTCGACGACCCGTCCCCCACCATTCGCAACAACATCACCCGATTCATGGGTCACTTCTTGGGGAGCCTAAGGTCGGAAACCACCCGACACGCGGTTCTGCGTGAACTCTCCCGCCAGGTCCGTCGGCCGTCCCATGGGGATCGGAACAAGTCGCTCTACGGCATGCTCAGCATCGTCGAAAGCCATCCCGAGGATCTCTCGATGCTGATGCAACTCGCGGGGGATGCCATTCACCAGATTGCGGAGCAGAGCATTCTTTCCAATGTCCAGCCTCCTGCGGCACAGCTGCTGGAGATGGCGAAAGCCCAGGAGTCGAAAGCCAGCCGCTGATGGGCGTCGGGATCGTGGGCGTTGGCCGACCGGTGTCGACGCCCCTCAAGCCTTCGTCATGGGAAGCATGCTTCTATGAGGGATCGGGCTATGCGCCCTCCCTCCATCGCCAGGGGGACGGATCACAACGACTCGAACTCTCGCTGGCCCTTGGCAAGCTGCTCCAGGACCTGCTCCACGGGAATCAAGCCGCGCACCGGATTGCCATCCAAACGCCCGGCCAAATCCTTGCCCCCGTGGTCGTGAACCCTCAGAACCGGGTAGCTGCCATAGGATTCGCCGAATCGCTCGAAAGGCTGGCTCCGGTCGAGAGTGTCAATGAACACCGGGACGAAAGCGGCGCTGGCCATCACCACTCGTGGGTCGCGAAGCGGACCGCTCGCGAAATCCTGACAACCCTGTCATCCAGGGTTCTCGCCGAAATGAACCCAGAGAGGTTTGCCCTGTTCCTTTGCCACTCGAACCGCTTGCTCATAGTCCACGAACCAGCGCACGCTGCCAATGGTGACAGCTGAGTCTGAGTCAACCGCGGTCTCGGGAGCGGGCTCGACCAAGTCGTTCTCCGGTGCTTGGTGACACGCTGCAAGCGTGCCAAGGGACGCGGCAATCGCAAGTCGACGCAGGGAGCGGAAGGAGTGGGCCATGGCCCTATTTTGCCTCCGCCCCCGGACCCTCGTCGACCGCTCCTTCGACAAAAGGCCGATTTCTATGGGGAATCCGACCGCTCTCGATCGAGAGTCCTCGGTCACGAAAGGACTCCAAGGCGAAGAGATCCAACCACGACGGCGCGCGGCCATGACGGGAACGCCCTAGACCTTTCTTGCAGAACCCTCCCCCCCGAGAGCTCGGAACGTGGACCACAGGGACTCGGAGGACGCCAACGGCGCAATGAGCGCGGCCAGCTCCGAGGTTCGCCACAACGCTTCGTGCAAAACCTCGGACCACAGCCCTTGGCTTGCCCGGTCGAGTGCCTCTCGGGCGATCCCGATCGCCGGATCCTCGTCGCCTTGGAGAGGATCCTCGGGCAAGGAGTCGTAGTAAGCTCGAAACTCGGTCGTCGTTGCAAAGAACTGACGAAGCCCGTAGCGGTCGGCCAAGCTCGCTTGCAACCGCAAGCAGGCGTGTTCCCGGACAACGTGCCCTGGTTCGTTCTTCAAGCCCCAGTCTTGCTTGCTCAGCCCCCGAATGCCTTCGGTAAGAGCGTGGCAGATCTCATGGAAGATCATCTGCCCCAGCGAGTCGTCGGGGTCCAACGTCTCTGGAGTTCCAATGCGAAGGACTCCTTCGCCGTTCCAAGAAGCGAAGACCTCGGAGTCGCGCTGGATCTCGATGGCCAGGGCATTGGCGGCGTAGCTCCAGATCACCGCAAGGGGGTCTTCGTAGGTTGCCTCGATGTTTCGCATCGCTCTCCCGCATCGCAAAGTCGCCGGGGCTCGCTCGGTTGCGCAAAGACCCCTTTGGTGCCACAAAACGATCTTCTTCGAGACCCTGCCCCTCCTCAAGCGACGAGCAAGAGGAGATTGCGGGGAACGGGGTCCAGGACAACTCGGATCCAGACGAAAGTAGGCCCAGGATCGGCATGTGGCTCGTCCTGGGCCTACGAATCTTCAAAACCCCGCAACATCGACGTTGTGGGTGACGCGCAGTCGAATCCTACGGATCGTCGCCCCAGGTCTGTCCGATGGGCTGGGGAAGTTCGAGAAGGCCGCTGTCTTCTCGGCCCGGGCCGTCGTCACCAACTTCGCCTCCTCCTCCGACACTTGCCTCGAAGACGTTCGGGAAGAAGATGCGAAAGTCTTGGTCATAGCCACCCGTCGGGCCACCTCCCAAGGGGACCCAAATCTGCATCTCCGCCACCATCGCGGGCCACGAGCGGACGACGGCACCGGTCCCGGGGTCCGTTTCGAACATCCGCATTTGGACGGAGAGGTGAGTGTCGTAACTGATGGAACCCTCTGCCAGGGCGGGAACCTCATAGGAATCCAAATCAAGCGAGCCCGATGGATTGGCCACGGGATCCGAAAGGACGAAGTTCCAATACACGACCTCATCTCCCTCCCAGAACGGAGTGGGATCGTCGTGGCGACGAATGATGATCTCGAGATTGGTCACGGGCGACAGGTCCATGGTCGCCACGGGCAGATACCAATTGAAATCGAAGTCCATCTGCGGGGGATTCGTGCCCACTCCGGGAATGAGTTCAAGATCCCTGAGCCCGCCTGACTCCGTCACCGAGGGAACCTGATCCGAAGGATCCGCAAGTTCATTTGCCAGGAATCGGAACTCCTGATCCGCTTCCCAGTAGGCCATGACGTCCTCATCCCCGTCATTGTCGAAGTCCTTGATCAGGACCGGCGTGGAGTTGCCAGTCGCCGAGGCTCCCAAGTCTGCCCAGTCGTCCCCCCCAACCGCGACGAACGACGGTCCCAACGGGTCCACCGAATGCTGGTTCAGGAGAATGCGGATCGAGTCATTGCCTTCGTATCCCAGGACCAGGTCATGATGCTCATCGGGCACCCCTGTGGCATCTCCATTGATCCTCCCTTCGGACAGAAAGGTGATCTTGCCATTCGCTTCCGCGCCAAGGGGGACCGCGTTCTCGGTGAATCCCAGCCCGGTCACGTTCAACCACTGATCCGTGCCGTCGGAGTGCACCACCGCCATGAGGCTGGGAGTCGTGCCCGCTTGCGGCAACTCCACAAGATGGGCACTGGTGATCGTCGCGTAAGTGATCTGAAGGATGGCTCCCGTGTCCGAATAGATGGTCAAGCCAAACGGGTAAACGGCAACGATCTCCGCGGCCGTGTCTCCCGTCAGGTCAGCAACTTCCACTGCCAACGGCGGGCCAAACAGGGGAAACGTGGCTGTCTGGCTGCCGCCACTTGCGGCGTCGTGAACGATCAAAAACTGCAGGCCATCGGCCGAAACTCCGCCAACCCCTTTGGTCCCGTTCCCATCAAAGTCGGCCACCATCACCGACTGGGCATCGTCCCAAATGGCTCCGCCAAGGGTGAGTGTGGTGAAGCTGGAACCGTCGAACGTCACCCGCTCAAGCCGGGAGGCCCCGACAAACACCATTGCATCGGGAGTCCCCGCCCCTGACGTCCGCAGCAAGTCCATGTCGTGGAACGTGCCCGGATAGGAGAACGATTCCCAATAGGTCCCGTGATTCACCAACCACCAGGCACCGTGTTGATCCAGGAAGACGGCGTGGATTCGCCCGTCCGCGAGAGTCTGGCAGCTGTCCGCGTCGACAACCACATCGGTGCTGGGCGTCCCCGGCCACGGCACGGATCCGGGGTTCACGTCATCAAAGAGAGAACTCTGGGCTGGCGCACTCGCGGTGAAGAGGAGAGCGGCAACCGATGACAGTAGAAACGATCGAGGCATGGTCATTCATCCTTTAGGGACCGTTGAAACATGGGACCGTCATTTGCCAACTTTCACTTCTCCCCTACCGCTGTAGCTCAGAAAAATTTCCGAAGAAACGAATTTCACGGCATTTCCGCAACTTTTCCGCGAGTCGGCTCGATTGCGATGTGGTGGACTTTGTCGGCATCCCGATTCGTGATCGAAACACGTTCTCGCAAGTCCCGCAAGCCGAGGCACTGAAGCCGCCTGGTCGTCAATCGTTCGCCCCAGCATTGACCGACCATCTCATGATTGCTTTGGAACAGAGTCGCGGAGACGGCGAACGAACACGAAAGACACCATCAGCGTGACCAACACCGCCAAGAGGACCCAAGGTGAGCTCCATCCTTCATTGCTCGGGGCCTCGAAAAGCGCGAGATCTCCGAGACCGAACAGGGCAACTTGACCGTAGCGGATGGAAGCGGCCGGGTCTCCTTGGGCGACCGATTGCAGCGCCCGGCGTAAGGCACGAGCGGGCGACTCGCCTTTGCGCAGAAACCGGTGGAACTGCTCGGACAGGAGCACCAAGGGACGGGATTGAGCGTCGCTCGTCATGGCGAGTACATCGGTCGCCCCTTGGCTCAACCAAGCACTGCTCAAGGATCGAATGCCTGGGTCCCCGGTTTGTCGGACTCCAATCCCGGAACGACAGGCTCCCATCATGACGAGGTCGGGGGATTCCAAAGTTTCCACGGTGTCGCACCAGAGAACCCCCTCGTCCTGGTCGGGGCTCATGACCAATCCGGACGGCCGGAGTCGATCTCCGTCTTCCACCCCATGGGTGAGGAACTGCAGCACGCGGGTCGTCGACAGACCCGCGGAGCGCAGTGCGCGCACGCTCGCTTCTCCCTCCGATAGGATTCGAGTGCGCGGTGCGTCGTAGGATCCGGCACAACGCTCCACCACCCCCTTCGTCAACGGGAACGGAGCGACGGGGCCCCAGCGATCCGTCACCCATGGACTCAACTCGGTTCCCCCCACCAAAAGCAGATCCTGATTCCGCGCCTGACCGAGCCGGCGTTCTCTCCGGCTCCTGAGTGCTTCCGCCACCGACAAGGACGGCAGCACCGTCACATCCTTTGCCAGCCCGAAGGGGGTTCCATCCTCAAGTGGCAACCAGGTGGGAGCGAGGGGCCCGAAACTCTCCCAACCGACCAAGGAGACCTGCTCCCACTCTTCGATCACTTCCAGAATTTCTTGCGGGAACGATGCGGCGAAGATCTCCGCCGCCAGGGCTCGCTCCTCGGCAAGCAGTCGTTCAGCCTGAACCGGATCCTGCAACTTCTCGTAGGAACCCACCAAGAGTTTCGCATAGCGTGCTCGTTGTCGCGTGGCCTCGGTGAAGGAGACCTTGATCTTGGCGGCCGTCGCACGATGGGAATCCACCGCGAACACGTGTGATCCCTCGAAACCAGGCACGAACCACAAGATTCCTCGTCGTGGCCCCACCAGCTTCGCTTGCACGGTCGCCCAACGGACCGCTCCCACGCCCATCTTGCGCGCCAGGGTCGAGTCGCCGTCCAAGACGAGATGAGGCGCCAACGCGGCTTCCATCCCGCCCTGGCCGGAGTCCAGGGCCAACTGAACGTCAATCCAAGCTTCCAGCAAAGCCCGTCGCTTCAAGCTGAAAAGAAGTGCCGATCCCTCGGACCGTGTCTCCCGCCGCAGAAGGCGCTGGAGGACCTCATCAAGACTTGCCTTCAGCCTTGGGACCAACTCCCTCAGGGTTTGCTCGGGCGCGCCCGTCTCCAAGGCAATGCGAGCGCGAAACGCGGGGATCATCGACTTCATGTAAGTCGACACATCTTGCTCGGAGTGACTGGCCCACTCTTCGCAAAGTGCTTCCGCTTGGTCCAAGAACTCGAGAGCCTCGCTCCAGCAACGTTTGACCATCGAGACATCGGCGAGCTGAATCGTCGCGTCGAAACGCACTTGAGAGCTCGGCTGATGCTCGAGAACTTGCCGAAGGTCTTCCTCCGCAAGGGGGAGCAGCGCATCCTCGCCAAACCTGGCGAGGTAACTTCTCGCCTTTCCTCGAAAGTAGAGGAGCTGAGCGATGCGACTCGGAACATCCCCGAGCAACGGAGCTTCCACGAGGAACTTGTCGACCATCTCTAACGTTTGAGCATGGCGGCCTCTCTGTTGAGAGAGCCTGAGCGCCGCCACCCAAGCCGAGTAGATGCGGCTGCCCTCGAGAGGCGTGCGGGGAAGTCTGCGGGTCCGTTCCAGCTCGGCGTTCACGAGAGGTTCCGCCGCGTCGTGCTCGCCGAACTCGAGATGGATCAACCCGCGCACGAGTTCCGCGCTTCCCCGCAACGAATCGAACCGCGGATCGTGCGGCAGCTCGTGACCCAGCTTCTCCAACACGGCCGCCGCTTTTCGTGGTCGTCCGAGATTCCGCAGAAGATCCGCTTCGGCGTTCCACAAGTAGTACAGAGACTCAGTCCGCTCTGCGAACTCTTCTTGCGACGTTCGCGCCAGGGCGAGCGCTTCGGAGTAGCGTCCCTCCCCACGCAAGTGGAGCACGACTTTCAAATCCATGTGGCGGGCTCGCTCCACTTCGCCGAGAAACCTCGCCACGGCGCGACCTTCGTTCAGGAGGTCGAATCGGGCATCGGAAGTCAACGAACGATCCCGATCCTCCCGAAGTCCTGCCGATCGGAGGGCCGCGGAACACACGGTCTCGAGCCCTCGGAGAAAACTCGAGTAGACCAGAAGAGTGTCGGAAGAGGCAATCCCCTGGGATTGATCTCTTTGAAGCCGGAAAGCTTCCCGCCACGCCCAAGGCCAATGGTCGGGAGCACTCGAGCGCTCCCCAACCGGGTCCTCGTCCCCCAAAAGCTCAATGCCGCGCAGCGCGTCGAGCAAGAACCAGGCCCCGTTCTCGTCCAACGGCCAGTCTTCCGTTTCCGCTGGCACGAAGTCTTCATCCAAGACGAGTTCCAGTCGGTCAAGAACCTCAAACGCGTCCAGGTCATCGAGCCCAAGAGGAAGCTCGTCTTCGTTCAAAGCGGCGTCGAGAAAGGCCCATGCTCGGGCGGCCAAACGCTGCCGCTCTCGCGCCATGGCGTCGAGCCGAAGCGGAGAGTTCGAAGCGACTTCCCCAGAGCCGCCCCCCGCCTTCGGATGGTCCCAAACCAACGACACCGCGCGGGACGAACCACGGTGCCCGATCGCTTCTTGGAGGCGGTCCAACCGCGCAATCAAGAAGGCTTGACTCTCGTCGCTGCGTTCCAAGACAGCTTGAAGCAGAGACAGGCGGACGCGGAGCTCCGTCGAGAGACGCTCCGAATAAGAACGAAAAGAATCCCCCCTGCCTCCGGCGTCCCACTCCGCGGTCACGCGGGCCCGCTCTTGGTTCCACGCAACCGCATCCGACTCGCTGGACGGAGTCACTTGCATCGCCGAAACAGGTGCGAGGCACAGAAAAAAGCTACCAATCCACCCGGAGAAGTTCCTGCTCATGGCAAGGGCAACGGAGGCCCGCGGTCTCATGGTCGTCGTTCCGCGGTGGCGGTCTTCCACCACCGACGATCGGACTTCGTCGTGTGATAGGCTTCGACGACCCAGCGAATCTTGTCGGGCAAGGATGCCAACACACTCGCGTCCGGATTCCATCCGCTCTCCGAAAGCATCGAGGATTCAGCGACGAGCACATCGCGACTCCCAGCCGCATCGTAAACCCGGACCACAAACTGGGCCCCGCGCTCCCCGTCGTACTGCCAATGAAAACTCTCGTACGCCGAGACCATCCCCGAGGGCGCAAGCTGAGTGAACCGATCGCTGGGAGTCTCCGACGACGATCCGCCCAAGGACACGTCGGGAATCCCGTCATCCTCGGGCGTGGACGAGTGGTCCCTCGACATCAAGAACCCGACCGCTGCCACTAGAGTCGCGGCGACCAGCATGGCCCCCCATCTGGACCCGCGTCGTCGGGTCTTCCATGGGCGAGGAGCTCTCGTGCCCTGGTCATTCGAGACGAGTTCGCGAAGATGCCTCTCCGCTCGGCCTGGCGTCATTTCCTCGGCTTGTTCGGACAAGGATTGCAACTCTGCTCTTTCCGCCTCGCCCACGCGGAGTACCAACGCCTCGGCGGCTTGCAGCTCTCCAAGATACTCTCGGCACGAAGGGCAATCGGAATACGGGGGGGTCTCGCCAAGCGAATCCATCGACTCTCCCTGCGCCAAGGCGTCCAAGAGGGCCTCCTCGTGCTCGCGATGGACGCTCACGATTCCCTCCTTTCGAGAGTTCCTGTCCGGGTCTCTCGCAACATCCCCCGCAGCTTGTCCAAGCCTCGGTAGTAACGGGCCTTCACCGTGTTCAAAGGCACTTGCGTCCGGCTTGCGATCTCCTCGAAGGTCAGGCCTTCCAGCCCTTTCGCTTGAATCACCAAGTTTTCCGGCGGTCCGAGGTCCTCCAACAACTGATAGACGTGGTCGAACTCCAGCCGGTCCGCCTGTGGATCCCGAGAGGTATCCATGAGTCCCGTCTCACGCTCCGGAGAAAGCCGCTGCGGAACACGACGGTGTTTTTTCCACTTGGCCAGGAACTGAAGGCAGGCAAACCGATAGAGCCATGCCTCCAAGGAGCCATAACCGGCAAAGCGGTCGAGCTTCTCCCACACCGCGACCAACGTATCCTGCACCAAGTCCTCGAACTCCCCTGGATCGAAGACGTTGCCGGATTGTGAATTCTTCTTCGCCAGGACTCGGCGAACACAGATCAAGCGGGGCAAGAACGACTCGATCGCGTCCGTTTCCCCAGAACGGACCCGACGAATCAACTCACCGTCATTGCTTTGGGAAGTAAGGGATTCTGACCGATCCAATTCCATTGATCCGAAGACCGACCCGCAGGCCAACAACCACGAACCTCCGGCTTCGCAGTCGTGGAGTCACTTCAGATCATAGTACAGCGCCGAAAGCGCTCAGCAATACCTGGAACGGGCGCCAAAGACCTTCCCTTCTGCAGAACAGAGTCGCTTCCCCGAAAAGTTGCCGAAAACGCAAAGACAGGGATTGCTGGGCCAACCTCGAGTGCCCGACCCACCCAACCAAGTCGTCTGGCGGGTCCATCGCCGACCCAGGATGCCGACCAAGGATCACAAAGAACCCGATGTGCTCGGCAACGACGCGTGACCGAACGCATCGAAGGGGCGAGACAGCTTCGACTTCAAGCAACGAACAGAGCGGTCGTCGGGCTGCTGACGGACCACGGATCTTGACCAACCTCAGAGAGATCGGACGCCAACCGGAAACCACGTGTTTCCCGCGAATGCCGTCGCGACCCATGGCCCCGAGACACGCAGAGCAACCTTCCCGATGAGCCGACGGGTTTGGACGCGTCCATGGGTTCTTGAGTCATCGAAAGTCCTCCCCGCCCGCCACGTTCACTTCCCGCCCATGACGAGGAACCAGTCCTCGACTCCCTGCCAGCCTTTTGGGCTCGGGGTATATCCGTCAAACTCAATATTCTATAGAATATTGAGGACACGGAGACTTCCATGCCACTGATTCGCCCCTCCCTTCGCCGGTCCGTCCGCGAAGCCATCCTCGAGAAGCTGCTCGACGGGGAATTGCCCCCGAGCAGCCGTGTCAACGAGAGCTCCCTCGCCAAGTCCCTGGGGGTCAGCCAGACCCCGATCCGGGAGGCCCTTCTCGGCCTCGAAAGCGATGGACTCTTGGAGTCGGCACCGGGGCGCGGGTTCCTGGTCCGAGCGTTCGACGTGAAGGAGATGCGCGAACTGTATTCCCTGGTGGGACTGCTCGAGGCCCACGCCCTGCAGAAGGCGGGATCGCCGAACCCCGCGACTCTGCGCCGTCTTGATCAACTCAACGAGCAAATCCGACGCTGCGAATCTCGACCGCGAAGGGCTCATGAGCTGGACACCCGCTGGCACCAGACGCTGTTGGCTCACTCCACCAATCAGCGACTCCATCGAACTCTCGAAGGGTTGAAGCTCGATGTTGCGCGCTACGAGTTCGCCTACCTCCGGGACATCGGCAACTTGTCTTCTTCCGCCGATCAGCACGCAGAGATCGAAGCGTTGCTCGAGAACGGCGAACTCGAGGCGGCTTGCCAGGCCCTCGAGAACAATTGGACCGGGGGAATTCCAGCCATCGCCGAATGGCTGCGTGACACGGAGCAAGATCAATGAAACCGAATCGTTGCACGAAGCGAGTGACGAAGGCGGCCGCAACCACCTTTCGAAGTTCCCTCTTTCTCGCTTTCCCGTTCCTGTCGCTGACTTTGCTCCCCACTCGAGCCAGCGGCACTGAGAACAGCCTGCCAGTGCTGGAACGCGAGCAAATGAAAGAAGACCTGGAAGAGCTGGATCGAGAGCTTCGGTTTTGGCATGCGGGCATGTTTCGTTACACCTCGGAATCGGAGTGGACCGAGCTTCTTGAGGAGACCAAGCAATCACTGCCGGAGTCGGCGGATCTCCGGGGGTTCTTCTGCCGGCTGGCTCGCCTCGTCGGACAAGTGCACTGCGGACACACGGCGGTACGACCGCCAAATGCTCTGTTGACTCACCTGGCCGACTCCCGCTCCCATCTGCCCCTGCGAGTTCGATTCCGGAATCGCCGCTGCTTCGTCCTCGAAGACGGAAGTCCCGAGGCATTGATTCCTCCGGGATCGGAACTCTTAGCGATCGCCGGACATCCGCTTGCCGAGGTTCTCGAGCAGATGATGGAGATCGTTCCTGGCGATGGAATGATCGAGATGGGAAAGATCCGCACCCTCGAAAGCCGATTTGGGATGCTCCACCCACTGATCATGGGTCCCGCCGACAAGTATCTCGTTCGCTTCCGCTTGCCGAGCGGAGAAACTCAGGAGCATTCCCTCACCGGAACCGCAAACCTCGACATGTTCGAGGAACATCCCCCGCGACCCAAGCTGAGCCTCGAGATCGATGATCGTCGGAGCCTCGGCATCCTCGAGATTCGCACCTTTGGCGGCGGAGCGAAGACGCAGGAGTACGACTACGAAGAGTTCTTGGCCTACGCCTTTACCACCCTGGAAGAAAGAGAGGTCGAACATCTCATTCTCGATCTGCGGGGGAACTCGGGTGGGGAGGACATGTACGGGGCTCTCCTTGTTTCCTACTTGTCGCCGGAGCCCTTTGGCTATTTCTCCCGCATCGAAGTCACGGACGACTACGTAGGGGAAGGCGACATTGTGGATGGCCCGAACGGATCCCGGCTCGTCACCAATCACCCCGGCTGCGACCTTCAGTATCCTTCGGATCCCTACTTTCTGGGAGACGTGTACCTTCTCATCGACGGAGGCACCTTCTCGACCGCGGCCGATGTGGCAACGGTCGCTCACCACCTCGGATTGGTGACCACGGTTGGCGAAGAAACCGGCGGGGGCTACGACGGCAACACCAGCGGGATCATGCGCTCCCATCGGCTCCGGCACAGCAATCTCCCGGTCGGCATTCCCCGCTACATGTACGTCACCGCCAATGAGGGCCATGAATACGAGGGTCGCGGCGTGATCCCCCACCACCCAGTGTCCCCGAGCATTTCGGATGTTCTGGAACAGCGCGACCCGGCGATGGCACGGGCCATGGAGTTGATTGACGAAGGTTCCGCCCGGTAGCTCTGACGAGATCGTCTCCCTTCTCGAAACGAGCAATCGGATGAAACCAGGCACCTCGCCGAGGGAAGAGGCGTTCGCCCGAATCGATAGACTCTCGGGCGAATCCATCCATCATCCTTTGCCCTCGGAGACGCTCATGGGAGTCCGGGTCTCGGTTTCCGCAGCTTCTGCTTTGGTTGTGCTTACGGCCGCGATTTCCGGCCAAGAGTGGTCTCGTTTTCGAGGCCCCAACGGATCCGGAGTTTCTTCGAGCACCGAAGTCCCGGTCCATTTTGGCCCCGATGCCAATCTGGACTGGAAGGCGGAGGTCCCGTTTTCAACCTCCTCGCCGATCCTCACGGAAGACGTGGTGTACCTCACCGGATCCAACGAGAGCCATCTGATCGTGATGTGCCTCGAGCGGGAAGACGGGGGCGAGCGCTGGGTCCAAAAACTCGAGCGGACCCACCCCACCAAGACTCACGAGGCCAATGACTCGGCCAGCCCCACCCCGACCACCGATGGCGAGAACGTCTACGCGTTCTTCCCGGAACTCGGCTTGGTGTCCTTCGATAGCGAGGGAGAACAACGCTGGATGCTGCCAACCGACCCGTTCGTTTCCTTCTACGGGCTTTCCGGCTCTCCCATCGTCTCCGGGAATCGAGTCATTCTTCTGTGCGATCAGCAGCAGGGCTCTTATCTGCTTGCCGTTGACAAAGGCAGCGGCGAGCTCCTATGGAAAACGCGGCGCGAAGGAATGATCGAGAGTTGGACAACCCCGGTCCTGTTTCCCGAACAGAACCCCACAACGATCATTGCCTTCGGAACCTACTCCATCCGAGGTTACTCCCTGGAAACCGGCGAGGAACTCTGGCGTCACGGTGGCACCGGGTACACGCCGATCCCGAGCCCCATTGTCGCGGGAGATCGCCTGTTCGCGTCAGTGGCCTACCATGGGGAACAGCCGTTGCCAACCTACGACTCCCTGCTCGTTCATGACGCTGACCAGGACGAGCTCCTCACTCCGGAAGAGCTCGGCAAGAGTCCACTCGGAGGTCACTTCGGTTGGGTCGATGCCGACAAGGATGACCTGGTCACGCGGGAAGAGTGGGAGTTCTGCCGCTCGGGAATGAACAGCCGGGATCACGGGCTCTACGCCCTCGAGTTCGAGGACGCGGCCGAGGGAGGAGTCACCCCTGTCGAACGCTGGCGACACAAACGCTCTCTTCCCGAGATCGCCACACCAATTCTCTATGAAGACGTGATTTACCTGTTCAAACACGGCGGTGTCGTCACGACTCTCGATGCAAACACTGGCGAGCCTCGCAAGACCGCCCGCCTCCCCGGAAGCGGACGAACGTACAACTCTTCTCCGATCGCCGCAGACGGCAAGATCTTCATCGGCAACGACGCGGGGGAAGTTCACGTGTTGCAGGCCGGACCCGACTGGAAAGTTCTCGCCACCAACGAACTCGGCGAGGAGATCCAGGCCTCACCAGCCCTTGCCGACGGCATCCTGTACGTCCGGACCGCGGAAAGTCTCTTTGCATTCCGGTCCGGTGACACACCGTAGCCGTCCATGAAAGAAACGGAGGGCCGGCAATTTCGTGAAAGGATCGCCGGGGTCATCGTCATCCTCCTCCGCAATCCGCGGGTCTCTTCGAGCCTCGATACCCGCAAGACGCCAACTCCGCCCGCACCGATCCACCGACGGGTCAAGCGTCGCGACAACCAATCACCAGACCAACCGCCCGCCGGCGACCGGTTGCCGCGAATGCGTGGATTTTCGACAGGTCGTTCTAAGGGGAAATGCGGTCGATGAACTCGCCGATGGTCTGGTGCACCTCTGGGTACTCGGGCACGATGAAGTCGAACCCGTAGCTGAACGTATTGGCTCTCCGGCCATTCGGGCTGAACACGGTGACGGTGTAGGCTCCGGTGACTGGGTCCGCCCGTTGCCCGTCGACCAGAGTGTTGGCCGACGCCATCCGCAGGTCTCGTACCAGTTGATTTAGCTGGTCACGAGACACCGTGGTGAGCACACAGATGTCCGTCGACTGATCGCCCAAAAGCGGGAACTTCGAACGGGCATAAATGGAAAGCCCGTCGTCGTAAACGACCAAGCTTTCCAGGAAAGGTTCGATTCCAGGAAGCTCCTGTTGCACGGTGTAAGTCAACACCGGTTGCCGGAGATCCGAGTCCACTTGCTCCTGCTTGGCGACCGCCATCCCCAAGATCACCGGGAACACCAAGAGCCCGCCAACAACCATCAAACGTGATCGATGCATTGTGCTTCTCCTCGTGAACTTCGTGAGAAATGCGGGAACGAGCGTGGTGACAAGCACTGCAAAGTCTGTTCCGCGACGACACTGCGGAGTGGAGACGAGAAGTCGAGTGAATCGGTTGGCGACGAAGTTACCTAGGTGAAACGTTCTGACAGACTCGGGAGCACCCCACCCAAGCCTTCGCGGACCCCGGCAACACACGGCGACTCCCGACTCGACGACACGGTCTCGGCTCTGGATTCCAGCTCACCGCCGAGGAAATCCGGACGCCCGCCACGGTCTTTTCGGGGCCCGCTTCCCCGGGGGCCGCCCGATTCGCCCGAGACTTTCCAGGCTAAGGGTTGAAAAGAGGGGCGAAGCCGAACATTAAAGAGCGAGCAAGGAGCTCCGGACCCCGACCGGCTTCTCCGCCTCTCCGGCAAGAGCGATGGGGTTCGAGGCTTTCATCGCCCTGTCTTCGAGGATCCCCTCGAACAACTTCTGCCCCCTTGCCTGTCGTTGAGGAGGAAACATGCTGCAACTGTTCGGAAACCGTCGATGGCCAGATCGACGGGGGACCGCTTTCCTGGCGCTGCTCCTCCTCGCACCCGCCGCCCTCGCGTGCGTGGTCCCGCGAGACCTCGATCGCCAGATGGAACTCGCGGGAGATGAAGTGGTCTATGGCACGGTCCTCGACTTCGACGAGGTCTGGGTCAAGGACAGCGACGAAGAGGAGTTTCTCTGCACCAAGGTTCGATTCCAAGCGGACGAATGCTTGATCGGTGGCGAACGCAACATCGAAATGTCGTTCTACTTTCGCGGTGGCATCCTTCCCGGAAGTCCAACAACCACCATCACTCCGTCGGCCGAGGACATCCAGCCGGGCAAGCGCTTGATGCTGTTCCTTGCCAAGCGGGACTACTCGCAACAAGTGTTTGGAGGCGATCCGTTCATCCTGGATACCTACGCGGAGTGCTACTCGCTGTCTGACGTCCGCTCCCGTTCCGTGGACCGCCAGGTCGTGGTCGGAAAGGGCTACGGCTTCGCATTCGAGAACAACCTGGACCTCACGGAGGCATGCTCGCGCATCCAGTCCTCGGTCGAGAAGCTCCGTCGCAAGCAAGCCCAGGATCGGTGAGGAACGAACTGATGAAAGACAAGACCAAGCTGATCCTTGCAGGAATGATCCCTTTCATTGCCATGTTCCTGGTTCTTCCGGGAGTCGTTCTCGCCTTCGTGATCAATGGCGAAAGCCTCGGCATTTCCACCAGCGGATTCGGGTATCAACGAGATTTCCGGATTCGCAACGACTTCGAAGACGCCTCCGCCAACAACAACACGGTGGAAGAGGCAATGTTCCCCGGCGCGGTGGGAGCCCCGCTGGCGATTTGGCGGGGAGCCAACGCGTGGAACTCCCAGAATCCTCGTGCCGCACAGAATTTCGACTTCGACTACCAGGGATTGTCGACGACCTCTTCCGGCAACGAAAACGTGGTGGAAGGTGGCTACGACAGCTCCGGGTGTGGCGGGAGCACTCTCGCTTTTGCCGAGCTTCCCAGCCGCAACGGCTGGCGCATCCGCTTCTGCGAAGCATGGCAGTGGTCTGATGGACCAGGGAGTCCTGCCGGGAGTCAGGTCGACATTCGCGGAGTCGCCGTCCACGAGTTTGGACACGTGCTCGGGTTGGGACATACCACGGTCGGAGGCTGCAACAGCGGCACCTGTGACACGCGCCCCACCATGTGCGCCATGGCCTGCAGTAATGAAACCGCCGCGCGGACCATCGAAACCGACGACCAGAACGGACTCAACGCCATCTACGGGTCCATTCCCTCGGACAAGCCCGTCCTGACGAGTCTGGGAGGATCCACGAACATTGGCGGCACCCTGTTCCTCGAAGGAAGCGCATTCGGAACTCAGAGCTTCCGGGTCAAGTTCACCACGGGAACCAGCTCGGACTTCAACCCCTCGGGGACGGTCACGGTCACTCCGGAGACTACCGAGCTGGCCCGCTTGACCGTGCCCTCCAGTGCCGAGACCGGCAACGTCCTGATTTGGAAACACAACACTCCGCGTCGACTTTCCAATTATCTGCCGATCACCATTGGCCCCACGCTCAGCTCCGACTGTTATGGTCAGAAAGCCGGAACTCCGACCCCCGGAACCAACGGCAGCCCGACCTTCGACCTCCTCTTTGGTCCATCAGTCACTGGCAACCAGTTCACCGAAGTCCAAGCAACGGGCTTCCAGCCCAACAAGACCGGCTTCCTCCTGGTGAGCTTGACGCAGTCGACCGTGACCTGGAAGAGCAACACCAACCTGAACGTCGGCTTTCCGCTCGTGATCCCGCTCACGGTGATCTCTTCGGATAGCAATGGCGAGGTGAACCTTCCCTTCGCCATCCTCGACGCTCCGGACTTCTTCGGCACCATCTTTTGGCTGCAGCTGCTCATTCGGGACGATGCGGGGGTCGACGGGTTTGCCACCACCGAAGCGCTGGGAGTGGAGTTGTGTGACGACATGATTCCGTAGGATCGCTGCGTTCCGAGCAAGAAACACACGACACCACGAACGAGGGGCTGCGCCGGCCAATGGCAGGAGCAGCCCCTCGACTCATTCTCCCGGCTTCGATCGAGCTCCGCCGACGGCATGGCGGCCTGCGCGGGTCTCGAGTTGCCCTCGCAACGGCGATCCCCTCCTCGCACGGATCCGCGAGCCTCCGGTCACTCGCGATACCCGTGATCGATCGCGAACAGGGCCAACGACTCGTGGTCCCAGCCAACATCGTTTTCCATGTTGCCGCCGCGCACCCCATACTCCCGAACAGGGCGTGTCTCGGAGTCGGTGTAGGTCTTGTAGGTCCAGAACCACCAACCGCGAACCCTCGCGGCCGAGATCCTTCCCAAGGCCTCTTCCACCACTTCCGGCACCGTCCTTTGTTGCTGCTCCCTTTCGAGAAAGTCGCTCAAGATCACCTTGTGACGGTGTTGAGGTTCGATGAGCGCAAGCATCTCTTCCGAGTCGAAGTAGCTGGGAATACTGACATCGATCAGATCGATGCTGTCGATCGGCATCGCCTGCAACCATTCACTCATGAATCGGTAGGTGATCCGGTCGGGGTCACCAATGTTCTCCGGCAGGAGTGCGACTCCCACGCCCCAGTCGGTCAAGCTCCGAACATGCGGGATGATCGTCTTGAAGAACCTGGCGACTTCTTGCTTGAGCTCAAATTCAGGGTTTCCAAACAGGTTGGTCTCCCCTCCGAACGGCGAAAACGGGGCTCCCGCGATGCTGACAAACTCCACGAACTCCAACGGAACGCCTCGCGCTTCCAAGTGACTTTGAATCCCTGTCAACGTGAGAGAGTAGTAATCCTTGACCCGGTCCAAGTAGGTGTAACCAGGCCTCGGAGCAGGGGGATTCGTCACTCCGGATTCACAGTCCATCGACCAGTCCGGCGAGCACGGGACGCAATCCCAAAAGAGCCTCACACAAAAACACGGACTGCACGGATTGGCCGGATCGGGAGGGCAGCAAGTGTTGCACGAAAGAATCTCCCCTTCGCAGTGCCCGCCAACGTGATCCCACTCGATGCTGGAATTCGCCACCTGGTGTTCCGAGAGTTGGCACCAAGTCGGGAGCGCCAGGGAAACCGCGGTGAAACCTGCTCCGTAGGCGTCTTGAACCACATCGGCAACGAGCTGGAGCTCGGCGTCCTCCGGGACAGGCCAGGTGATGTGCCCGCCCGCGCTGAAGATCAAGCGCAGATGGGAGAACCCACCCACGTTCCGAATGGCGCGCATCTCTTCTTGCACCTGGGGTCGAATCACCCCCGGTTTTCTCATGTACCAGTTCCTCCAGTCATTGCCGGGTTCGCTGGTGTTGAAGGGAGGATCCAGGTAGGTCTCTGGGGCGAAGTGAATGCCTCGCCAAGTCGGTCGAAAACGATGCACCACCCCATCGGGCCCAATGCCCCAACTCGGCACGCCGCTCCAGGCAATGTCGGATCGGCCATCTCCATCGAGATCACCGACATCGAGGGGTTTCGAAGCCTGGTCCTGTAAGGAACCGTAGACTTCGTAGCGCTCGAACACACCATCTTCGAGCAAGGTCAGGCGCCAGAGTCCTGCGGGACTGCTCCGCCAAACGATGTCGGCATCTCCGTTCCCATCGAAATCACCGGCGGCAAGCGCCGACCATTGCTGACCAGGCGGGTCACCAGGGAAGTGCAGAGCACTGGGCCCATCGACGAGCTTTCCGCCTCCGGCCTGAACTCCGCCTTGATGGAAGGTCCAGACATAGGCACGCCCGTCGAGGAGTGACCTCCAATAGAGATCGTCATCCCCGTCGTTGTCGGCATCTTCCGCACCGATGATCGACCAGTGGTCGATCGAGACACTTCCCAACGATTCGACCCCGACGACTTCGAGGGACATCTCCTCCGAGCGCAGGTCCCAGTAGTTTGCCGCGCCGGTCTGCGTGTGACGCCAAACCAGTTCGTCGGCACCATCTCCGTCCAGGTCCCCGATGGCCGCGAGTTCCTCGCTTGCGACAATCAGCGCCGGGCCTCCCGCGAGAGTGATCGGTCTCCAGCTTGGCGTCAACCCATTCATCAGGAACACGCCAACCTGGTTCGAGTGAATCCACAGCAGGTCCTCCATGCCGTCGGCGTTGAAGTCTCCCGAGCCGACGAGCTCCCAAATCGTGGAGATGAGAGGAAACGAAGACGGCTCAAAGCCCCCTTCATTGGCGGGAACAACGTGATACATGGACAACGGGCCCGCTTGAGGTTCCCGAAAGATCAGCTCATCGCGATCGTCTCCTTCCAAGTCCGCCATCTGAACCAGCTCCCAGGACGCGGGAACTCCGGGAAACGCGATGTCTTCGCCCCGAGCCGACGAAGCCACCAAGAGCCAAGCGCTCACCAACCCGACAACACGGGAACCCCATCTCCCGCTTTTCCGATCACCGATGGTCAATTCGACTCCGCGAGTGTGCATCCTCCGCCCCTTCTGCATCGCACCGAAAACGTGCGCGGGACCGCACGCCGGTCACAAGAATTGGAAATCACTGGTTGTCGCAGTGCCCGCCGGCTTGGCCCGCTCTTCAGCTTTTTCCAGATTCTTCGGAAAGGCGGGCCTCATGGCGGCCCGTGCGATGCTTCAGTCGATGCTCACCCGAGTGATTTCTCCCGGCAAAGGAACCACCGGAATCACAGCAAGAAGCTCTTCGTCGCCGTAAACGATCAGCTCCGAAACGGTTTCCGGGACCATCGCCACGGCGATCGTCCCTGGCTCGCAGGCGGCTTGACCACGCCGGACGTGCATGACTCCGGACCGATTCTCTCCCGCGAGGAACAGGGGGAGAGATTGCCCAAATTCATCGCGAACCTTGAAATGAGTGACCTGTGCGAATCGCTGTCCCAGAATCAACTGGAGTCGGGCGGCCCGAGGAACGACAACTTCCATCTGTCGCGAGTCGTCGGGAAGGTTCACGTCGGTTGGAAAAATCCCGTCACCAGAGACCCGCAGGACACCACCGTGGAAATGGAGATTTGAGAACTCAAAGTCCCCCTTGGAATCGGTCCGAACGCTCGGCCCCTCGAGAAACTGCACGAACGTCGGGCCGTGGGGAAGAGGAACTTGACAGGCGGGGCGAACCGCCTGCACCCGGGCTCCCACGAGAACTTCTCCGTCCCGAGTCCGCAGACAGCCACGGAAACTCGTCAACCGCGAGTCATCCAGAACAACATGGACGGGAACACTGCCGGGCTTCCCAGCAGCAGCCCAACCAATGGCAAGGGTCCGCGAGTCTCCGACACCAACCGAGTAACTTCGATCGAGCAGATCAGGAAGAACGAACTCGCCCCGTTCATCGGTTCGGGTCCGAGGAAACTCGACGGGTTGAGTGGAAATCAGGTCCTCCGAGAAGAACAGGCTGGGCGACGCGAGCCCTGTGGGCGACGGGTCTGCCAACCAAATGGCTGCCCCGGCGACCGGCTTGCCCCGTGCGTCGACGACTTGACCAAAGAGCGGCAGAGAGTCTTGCGAGAATGCGAGAAGCACTTCCGCGACGCTCCCGGATCCTCCCTCGATCGTCGTACTGACCGGGAGTTTCCCGGGCAGCCACCCACGGATCGTTTTGGTTTGCGAAGGAGATTCGAGAGTCCCCTCGAATGCGCCCTCGGCATCGGCACGAACCCAAGAATCCCCCAGTCCAACGATGGCGTGAGTCGCCGGTGTTCGATCTTCCAACATGGCGCGACCGCGGATGCCAAGACCTCTCACTTCCGGAAGAATCAGCTCCACCGGGTGATCCCCCGGACCGCGGATCTGACTCGAGATCCTTCGATGGTCCAAGCTCCGAACTTCCAAGCTTGCCGGCAGCGCCGATTGGTAGGCATCCAAGATCTCGAACCGGCCGTGGCTGTCTGTCACGGTGGAGGGGCGCAACACCATTGCTCCTGGGTGCTCCGCCCGCCATTGCGAGGCACACTCCGCGGGAGCGACAAAAGAAACCACCGCATCCACGACAGATTCCCCTCGAGCACTCATGACTTGGCCGCGCAGTTCCCGAGTCGGCTCCACGACCAGAGTCACGTTCTGGTCCGCGTCCTCGGGCAGGACGCAACACGTCGCGGCTTGGTATCCACAACCTCGAGCAAACAACCGCCCGCTCCACTCCGCCGAGACACTCACCGAGAACTGACCCCGTTCGTCGGTCTCGCACCCCTTGACCAGATCAGCGTCTTCGGGCTGAAAGAAGTACTCGCGCTCGAGACTTGCCGCCGCATGGCCTTCTTCCAACCAAACCGGAACCCCCTCAACCGACCCGCCGTTTCCATCCACGACCGTCCCGCGGATCTCTCGGACGCCGACCAAACCATTGCCCGCCGGCGGCGGAGTCGCCACGGCCTCCCGCATCGGTTCGATCCGTGGAGTGGATTCTCGAGTCGACGCTCTCGCCTTCCGGAAAGGTTCCGTGGCCCGTGCGACAGAAGCTTCCGTCACGCCCTCCTTCCCCACCGATCGCTGCAGCAGAAATGCGGCCAGCCCCAGCGAGATCACGAACATCCCAGCCGCCCATGACCACCCCGTGGAGCGCTGGAGGCGACTGCGCGAACGTCTCCGCCGCAGGAGATCTCCCCAGAAGACGAGCAACCCGGATCGCCACCCCTGCCTGCCTCTCACGCGAATCTCGCGCAGTCGGACTCGCACGGTCTTCGTCCCACGGGAAAGGCGAGAGTAGATCGTTGCCACGGGAACACCGAGGTGTTCGGCCGCTTCCGAAGGCGTCATTCCTTCGACGTAGCAGGCCATGAGTGTGGAACGGTAGGGCTCTCGCAATTGCATAATCACGGATTGGATCTGTGACACCACGTTGGAATCGTGGGTCGTGGGATCCGTCGACAATGAGTCGACGAGGCAAGCCGCCCGTCGTTCGTGCCAGACACGACGAGCATGAGAACGGCGGGCGCGGGAAGAGACGTGACGGAGGATTCCCTTCAACCATCCCACCTTCGAACGAACTGGCTGAACACTCCCTTGCAAAGCCGTCAGCAGGGTCTCTTGGACCAGGTCTTCGGCCTCGTCGGAGTCCTTGGCGAGAGAACGCGCCAACGCCCTCAGCTGGGGGATGTACTGGGTCAACTCTTGCGGGCGCGGCTCTCCATCCATGGGTATGCACGGCTCCTCAACGATTCGATCGGATCGTCGGGGGCCCAGGCGCCTCTCCGGCGGGCCAAAATATAGCGTCGGTGAGCAATCCCACGGAAGCCCTGGAACTCGGTCCTCCCTAGCACTCGCAGTTCGACTTCGTATGCTTCCATCCTGGAACCAATCCACCAGCAATGATGACGGTCCCCCGTCGCGCCCGGCTCGAAACGCCCCTCCTCATGGCTCGAATCTTCAGCAGATCCTTTCTCATCCTGTTCGGGATCCTCTTGCCATTGCTGGCGGTCGAGTTGGGGCTCCAAGTCGCCGCCTTCTATGCCAGCCGCTCGGCCGTCACAGACATTGAACGAGGCCGAAGCGCACGAACGAGTCGCACCATCCTGTGCGTGGGCGATTCGTACACCTACGGTTCTGGCGCTTCCACTCGCGAGAACTCCTATCCGGGACGACTCGCCCAAGAACTGGCGGAGGCCTCAGACTGGAACGTCATCAACGCTGGGTGGCCGGGAAGGAACTCTGCCCAGGTGATGCAACGGATTCCCGGCATGCTGGCGGAGTACCAGCCCAACGTGCTGTGTCTCCTGATCGGTCGGAACAATCGTTGGAATCGGGAAGAGATCGACCTGCCCCCTCCTGCACTCGATCAGGTGGCCGACCTCGATGCTCAAGGATGGGAATGGCGCTGGAGGACTGCTCGACTGATTTCGATTTGCTGGGGGCGAATTCGAGGCAGAGAGGACACCCGTCCCTCGGAGCCGGCCGTGGTCGTCGAGCCTTCCAAGCCCGCACGCTCCGAGAGTCCACGCCCTCCTTCTCCGTCCCCCAGTCCGCGCCGAAGTGTTCCCGAATCCCCCGAGCAACGGGCCAAACGACTGGCTCGAAAGAAGGCCGTCGAGGACCTCGCAGACTCGCCCGACTACCAACCCATTCAGCAATCATTGCAGCTTCTCGAAGACAACAAGAAAGATGCGGCGGCCAAGGTCCTCGCCGACGCCAGGGACCGTTTCCGAGAGTCGACCGACCTGATCACCATCGAGGAGTACGTCAAAGTCCTCGAGGATCTTCGCCATCACCAAACCACCGTCGAAGAGTGCCAGTTCTTCTTGCAAGAGTTCCCCGAAAGCGAAATTCTTTGGGGAACGCTCGCCGGACCACTCGCTCACTTGAAGCGGCTCGACGAAGCCTATCACGCCGTCGGTGAAGCGTTTCGCTGCACCGGGGGTGATCAGAAAGCCTGGCTCTTCAATGCTCGAGCGACCGTCCACAAAGCCGCGCGAAAGTATGACTCGGCACTCGACGATTTTGTGACGGCCTATGCTCTCTCGGGAAACCAGCAGCTTCTCGCGTCCAACCTGAGTCGACTCGGGCAGCACAGCCCGGACGTATTCGACGATCTTGCGGGAGCGATGGAGCGCCTCGAGTTGCCTCCCGACGCTCGAGCAGTTGTTTTGGACACGGTGGCCGAAATCCGCCAACACTGGACGACCACAGAAGAGGGAGTCCCTCTCCACATCCAGAAGCTCACCGACGACCTCTCCTCCATCCAGGGACTGTGTGAACAGGCCGGTGTCGATCTGATGTTGCTGACTTACCCTACGGATATCGAAGAGAGTCGGTGCATTCGCCGTTTCGCGGAAGAGGCCGGGGTTCCGTTCCTCGACCTGGTCCCGATTTTCGGCAAGCTGCTCGAAGCCGCCAAGCCGTCCGACTACTTCATTCCCGACGGGCATCCGAACGATGCGGGATACTTGATCATCGCCCGCGAGGTGACTCAGATCGTTCTTTGATCCGAGGACATCTCGCGCCGGCGATCGTTCCTCGCTCAGAACCCATACTTCAGCTCCAACCCACTGCTCATCGCCACCCCTTGGATGGCGTCTCCGTCCAATAGCAACAGCTGAAGGAACAATGACGCGCAGACAAGGACCGGGTCGTCGGGAATCTCGAGGATTCCTTCGAGGCCGTCGGCGGGAATCGGAAGGCGTTGCAAAATCGTCGGGGAAACCAGCCACTGCCCTCCTTTGAAAGGCAGATCGACAGCATCGTTCCCCACGATCAAGAAGCCGATGGTGTCGCGACCCGAGGAGTTTGTCAGGACGATCTCGTTGCTCGACCCGACCTGTGGCGGACCGGAAAGGAGGATCTTGGGGACGCCCAAGGTTCCTGAAAGGCCATAGCCGTAGTTTCGGAAGTACGCCAGCTTCATGGCGTAGACCCAGACCCGGCCTTCCGACTCGAGATACACTGGGTCCCCCACCGCGAGATCGGGAATGCCGTCATTGTTGACGTCCCCCGCAAACGTGCAACCGGCCCCGTACTCATTCCCAAAGATCGGCGCGTCGAGCTGATGAGCCAAGAGGTGAGTCCTGCCAGAGTGGACTCGGACGAGTCCTCGGGACGACGAGAGATCGCCGCCGGGCACACCGATGGCATACTCCGGATAGCCGTCCTGATTCACGTCTCCCAAACAGGAAACCGAGGCTCCGAGACGCGCCCCGGCCACCGTGCCATTCTGCTGATGCAGCAGGTTTCCCGAAAGTCCCGCAAGAACGCGAACGGCACCTGCTTGCGGAGCGGAGGTGTGTTCCTGCGGCGAGCCAACCAAGAGGTCCTCCCGGCCATCCAAGTCGACATCGCCCGCTCCACTCACCGTTTCTCCGAATCGGACTCCGGGAGCCGACCCAGCCTCGCTTTGCAAGAGCGTGTAGTCATCCGAGTCGTACACCCGAACTCTTCCTTGATCGACCCAAAGCGGTCCGTCGAATCCCGGCTCTGCGACGATGACATCCGCGGTTCCATCGCCATTCACGTCGGAGGCACCGAGAGCCAGGCCGAAGTCATCGTTCGCCGTCGTCGAAAGAATCGGCTCGGGTGGAAACCCAATGGAACCGTAGAAACGGTAGGCGGCTCCTGTCAAAGTCTGGGAATCCACCGTCGTCCCGACGTACTCGTGGGGAGCCGATACCGCAAACCACTGGAAGTCGCCCGACGCAGATCTGCCGACCGTCACGGCATGACCAAAACGAGAAGGGAACGGCTTTGTCTTGCCGTATCCGGTCCACTTGACGAGCAGCGACGATCCCCCAAACATCACCACCTGGCCCGTGTCCTCGTTGGCCCCCGGCGCACCAACCAGAAAGTCGTTGGTCGAGTTCCGCAGCCCGGCGACCGAGTAGCCTGCTTGCACGCCTGCCTTGGTCCCTTGAGTGGCAAACAGCACGGAGCCATCCAGGCCACTGTGGATCCGGGCCTCGCCAGCATCCACCAACCCGCCAATGTCCTTCCCGGGAAGCCCAACCAACACGTCCTCGAATCCATCTCCGTTGATGTCCCCCACGCTGGCAATTCGCGTCCCCAGCTCGCTGCCCGACTGAGAATCGTCCACCTCCCATTTCAGCACTTGGGAAGAAACGGGATTCGCGGCGACGACGAAGGCAAGGAGCGCAAGCTTCGGGGCTCGGCGGGGAAAGGCAACCAGTCCCATGGGGAACTCCAGCAGATGACCGAGGCGATCTCCCTCAATCCACGCTTGGAGTCTGTTCGTGACGAGAAAAATCGCGTCGCCGCTGAAAAAGGATCGGGTCCTCAGGCTGCACCACTCCGACGATCGGAAGCCCTCGCCAGGAGTCGTTTCGGCTCGTTCTCGCGACCGCGTGACGCCGGCTTCTAGGGACTCTTCGATCCTTCACGAGTCGAAACGACGACCAGAGACTCTCCTTCGGGGTGCACGGCAATGCGAGAGATCTCCCCCAAGCCAGCATCCGCGAAGTCCGCGACTTCGGTCCAGCCGTCGTCACCGGAGCGCCACCGATAGAGCCGGCTGCCATCGCCACTCAGGAGATCACCCATGGGTGTCCACGCCACGTCTTCTCGCCCGGGGAGTGTCGCAACCAATCGAGTTTGCTCGTGAGTCTTCGTGTCGTAGCGCGTCACCCACCAGCGATCCTCGCTCTCCTTGTGAATGAAACTCATGCCGCGGGAGTGGGGAATTCGCGCCAGGGATCTGCCGATGTTGGACGCGACCACGACGGGCTGCGGTTCACCGACGACCGCTAGCTGAAGAGTTGGTGGCTCGCCCAGCACGAAGAGCAACACCCGCCGCTCATCGATCCACGCGTGGTACCCAACGGGCGCCACGGTCGGCAACAAAGAGGTCGGTGCCCCTCCATCGAGAGGAAACCCCCAAAGGTGCTGGCTGCCATCCGCTTCCACCCGCACCGTCGAGAGTGCCGTTCCCTCGTTCATGGGAGTCGGTGAGTACTCGCTCGTCTCGGCGGTTTGGATCACTTCGATCGTCGACTTGTTTCCCAAGTCGTAGCGCCAGATGTCTGCTTGTCCTTGGGGATCGATCGACGTGTAGAAGACGCTTTCCCCCTCCGGCGAATACGACGGCTGGTTGTCGTACCCATCGCGGTCCGTGAGGCGCTCCGGGGTTCCGAGCTCGAGCTTGTCACCGTCTCCCGCCAACGGAATCAGCCAGAGGTCCGTCCCAGGCACTTGTGCCATCGAGAGAGACGAAGGAAGTCCGATCGACAAGGAGAGCGCAAAGGTCCGTTTCCAACCAGCCATTCTGTCGCCTCCCAAGCCAAGTCCATGAGTCGCGCGCTTCCACCGTCCTCTTCGGTGAAAGCGCGCAGCCGATCTCTCCAGTCTATCAGGGTCGAGGAGACCTCGGAGCCACGACTCGGCCAAGACCTTCCGCTACTTCACGGTTTGAAACTCTCCCACCACGGCATCTTGGACGGGCGGCAAGTAGATCGCGCGCACGATCATGTTGGAGCCGGGCGTGCCCATGAGCCCGATGTAGTTGTTGGTGTAGATCACCTTGCCTTCGGGGCCGGTCGCCATCCCGTTGGGGTGATAGAGCCGAGCACGGCTCGGGGCGAATCCGTTCCTCGTGCCGGGCGCGCCGGTCCCGGCAACGACTCTTACCTGACCGCTCTTGGTCACCTCATAGATCCGGTGGGAGAAGATCTTCGAGACGTAGAGCTTCCCCCCACAGACCGTGACGTGGGCGTTGTTGGTCGACCCAAGCCCTCCAACGGCCGCAAGGACACTCGCTTGCCCGGTTTTCTCGATCCGAAGGACCAAGTTGTCACGAAAGTTGACGACGTACATTTCCTCACCGTCGATGAAGATTCCATTGGGACCGTTGAGCAGAGGGTCCGCGGAAAACGGATTCGTCGTTCCATCAGGGGCAACCTTCGAGATCGTGTCACCCAAGAAGTTGGCGACGAAGATCTCTTCGTCGTCGTTGACAGCAACGCCCACCGGTCCTACCAATCCCTGGCTCGTGACCAGGGTTCGTGAACCGTCTTCATGAACCCGAAACAACCGATTCCTCTGGTAGTCGGACTGAAGCAACTCTCCTCGACGGTCAATGGTGTTCCCCGAGGCCTGCTGAAAGCGATCGGTGAGAGTCATCACCGTGCCGTCGGGGTCGATCCGAAACACCTTGCGGCTGAAGTTGGCGACATAGAAACGCCCCTTGGCATCGATGGCCAATCCGCCAATGGCACGTCCGGCAACCATGGGCCGGTCGGTTCGCACGGTCTTCACTTCGGCGAGGTGTCCCTTGCGTAGGTCGGTTTGCCCCAGAGCGAGACCCGGAGCAAGAAGCCACAGAGAGAAAAGACAACTGATCTGCACGCCGGTCTTCGAGGTTCGCGGCGTGGCCGGAACGGCGCCCTGGAGCGGAGGAGTGGTGAAGCGAACAAGCGAAAGGATCGTGGGCATGACTCGTGGCCTTTTCGTTCGAGAACCGGGAGGGACGAAGCACAACCAGGAGCAGACGTTGCCACTGAGCGGGGAGCGGTCTCAAAAGATTGGAGTCCGCGGCGCGCTCTCACGACGGAGAGACCGGTGTCACCATGGGAAGGACCTGGCGCACGACGTTCCTAACAGCGACCGAACCCATCCTTCGAGGGCCGCCTCGACCCCGGCTTCCCGGTTGCTCCCCGGAGGGGCACAGAAGATTTCTGAGAAAACCTGGCCGCTCGCCATGACCCGTACACCAACGTCCCACGACTCCGAACCGCGTCGATACAGATCGAGCGTCCGATGGTCTCCACCAGGCCATTCGAAGAGAAGTTCGAGCCGGTGGAGTTCACCTGTTTGCCCCACCGCTTCCTTCGCGCAGACCTCTTGTCGTCGTTCCTCTGGAGAGCCGTTTGCTGTGAGATTCTCGTCCCGCCTACGAGTTCCGTTCACCTTGCCCGTTTTGCAATGTCGGTGTACGCTTGCGCCCTGGTGGCCAGGAAAAACGTGGCTGGTGAACCCCCGGAGCCTGCCTTCGAGTGAAGCTTCACGACCAAGATCGACGACTCGCGCGTGCCGCAGTGAACGGGGTGACCGAAGCGCGACACCAGTTCGCGCAACGCATGCGCTGTGTCGCCAGAATCTTGACGGTCAAGAACACTCGACTCGCCATCCCTCTGAACCAGGAAGAATTGAGCGATCTCGTTCAGGAGACTTTGGTTTCCATCTGGAAGCGCCTCGACTCGTACGAAGGTTTGGCTTCTCTCGAAACCTGGTCCTATCGATTCTGCCAACACACCCTGTCAAACTTCCTGCGCGTCCGAAGCCGTCGACGCGACCAGATCAGCGTGGACTCGACCGACTATCGGGATCCTCGGGCCCCGGCTGCCGCAGACTACGAAGAGGTCTACCGGGCCTTGGATCGGATGGATTCCGAGTCTTCTCAACTGATCCGCTTGCGGCACTTCGAAGAGCGGAGCTTTCGGGAGATCGCCGAAGCACTTTCAATCCCCCTCAGCACCGTCAAGGCTCACCACCAGCGCGCGATTCAACGCCTCCGCGAACTGCTCGATCACGAGTATCGGGAGGTGCGCCCATGAATCGCGACCGCCCAGAGTTCGAGTTGTTCGGAGAAGAGGAGGAAAGTGTCATTGAAGCCTTACGCAAAGCGGCAGCCGAAGAAAGATCGGTACTGGAATCAGCATCGCGACTGAGAACCACTCCGTTGGAGGACGCCACCGAGGAGTTTTTGAAGAGAGAGTGGAAACGAGAACCCGCTCGTCCCACCACGAAGCTCCCCGCCCGTTGGCTCGTGGCCGCTTGCCTGCTGCTGGGAGTGGGGGCTTTTGTCTTCTTTCGTCCTTCCGCCCCTCCCTTGGTGCCGAGTGACCAGCTCCTCGAACCGGGAGGCTTCGTCCTGGGGTCCGATTCCAGCTACCACCGCATCGAGTGGTCTCATCCCTCCGCTTCGGGACTGACCTTTGTCGTTCATGTCTCGGACCCGCGAAACCGTGACCGGCCGCTGGCGCAATCCGGGCACCTGGACACCATGCACTGGGAGATTCCTGCGAATGAGACTTCGTCATGGCCCGATCGGATTGCGGTAACCGTCACCGGCTACGACGCCGGACGCCAAGTTCTGGGTTCCGTTCAGGGGTATTTGCAGCGTTAGCGGTGGGATTCCTGTTCGTTGACTCCACCCGGGCCCAGGACCCGGTCGTGCAAGCCTTTCGAGCCTCAGAAAGACTTGCTTTCCAAGGGCACGTGGAGTCGGCCATCAAGGTCCTGCAAGACGCCGCGTCCCAGTCCGGCATGAATGCTCGTCAGGAAGGCGATCTGCGCGTCCGCGCAGCCGAGTATCTGCGCTACTTGCAGAGATTCCCCGAATCACTGAGTGAGTTGAAGACGGCAGAGACGTTGCTGGGCACCGGTCCCGAGACCGACTCCATCCGCTGCGAACTCTACGGCGTTCGTGGCCAAGTGTACCTGGACACCGGCCTGCCGGATCTCGCCATGGGATGGCTCGAAAGAGAACAAGACCTGGTCACCGAGCTGGAAGACCGCGGGGAAACGGCTCACCTGGCTCGCATCTCCAGCAACCTGAGATCGGCTCACCTCGCGCTGGCCCGAGAGGACTATGTGGAGTTGGAGCTCCTCGTGGAAGAAGCCCTGGCGGACGACACGACCTATGAGAGGTATCCCCAGGAAAGAGCCAAGCTCATGATTCGTCTGGGGCTTGGGTGGAACGAGATGGAACGGGTGACTCGTCCAGCGCAGTCGGCGGCGGAAGCCATCTTGAAAGACGCCCTCGCCGAGCCGAAGTTGGCGACGGTCGAGAAGACCTATCCCGAGCTGGTACTTGCAGAGTCCACCATGCGCCGCGGCAAGTGGATCGAGGCTCGGAGCTGGCTGGACAGCGCGCGCGGACGGATGGACCCTGAAATGGGAGCGGCGGCTCCCAAGTTTCTGATGGCCGCCACGTTTGCTGCGCGATGCGCGTTGGACACGGAGACTTCAGAAGAAGGATTGCGTCGCGCGCTGACAGACTTGGAAGCCGGCTTGCACGCCTTCGTCGCCCGCTGGCGAGAAGTCCCGAAGCGACCAGGGGGATACGGGTTTCTCGAGTTTTCGGACACTCGAGCGGCCCTGAGCGAACTGCACCGATTGCGCAAGCGCCTGTTCGGCAAACCCGGCGAGGAATCGTTTCTCCAGACGCTGTGGGATGTTCAGGCGCTGGGTGCCTTGACGCCAGCGGCGGAACACTCCTCGAGCGATTTCCCTCTGGGCCATCAACTCGCCGATGACCAAGCCTTGTTGATCTTTCTGCCGGCTCCCGAGCGAACCCACTTATGGATCGTCACCTCCGATCAGCACTGTTCTTTTGATCTTCCCCAGGAGGACTTGTTCGAGGAGCCGCGAGCCGCACTGGTCCGCGCGCTCCAGTCTCCCCCCACTCATCGCAACGGCACGTCATTGCAAGCAGCGGTGAAGTTGCAACAGATGATGTTCCCCGCCGCAGCCCGCCAAGTTCTCTCGCGGGCAAGACGCTGGACCGTCTCCGGCCTCGATGTGTTTCCCGAGTTTCCCCTGGAAGCGCTACCGTGGGACGAGGGAACGTGGATCGGCACAGCCTTCGCCTTGGACCACTTGCCTTCTCTTCCCTTCCTTGGTTCGCGGCCTCCAGCATCTCTCAACCAGCCGACCGCATGGTTGCTCTGTCACCCAGAATCCGATCAACCACCAAGCACAGGCTCGAGCCTCCCCGCGCAAGGAAATCACAGCTCCGATGGCCGCGAGCTTTTGGCCGCGTATCCGCGGCGCAGCCAGCGAGTTCTGGACGGTCCCGACGCGACTCTCAGTTCCTTGTTCAACGCTCCTTTCGGCGACTCGGACATTCTGCAGATCCACACCCACGGAATTCAGGACACCTCTCGCGAGTTCTCCGCCGGCTTCCTGTTGAGCCCTTGCCCCAAACTTCCAGATGGAATGTTGTTCGCGGATGGTCTGGCCTCACTTCGACTTCCCCCCTTGGTGATTCTGACCAGTTGTCGGGTCGGCTCCCAACGCCGTCGTCGTGGGGACGCATACTCGGCCGGTCTTGCCGGCGTGTTCCTGAAACAGGGAGCGCAGGCCGTGTGTCTTTCTGCGTTTCCTTTGGAGGTCCGCTCTACGGAAGAACTGTCTCGAGTGTTCCACCAAGAGATCGCCGCGGGCCGAGCACCGGCGGAGGCCATGCGACATGCTCGAGCCACCTTGTCGCGAGTGCCCGGCTTCGAAGACCCCTTCTACCACTCACTGATTCGCGTCGTCGGCGAAGGACAGCAACCTCTGTTCGCCAAGGCATCCGCAAGAAGCCCCGGACCATGGTGGCTGGTGCTGATCGCGGTCGCCGTGGTCGCCGGGGCCGTCTCCCGCAAACGACCGAAATCGGGGTTTCCCTCCCGCCCATCCGATTTGTCTCTTAACGACTCATCCTCGTGAACCACCGCAACTGCCTGTTCAGGAGTCCCCCCATGCCAAGGTTTCCAGTCAGCCTGCTGTTGATGTGCGTCCTGCTCGGCATCGCCCTTCCCCTCGTGTTTGCCAAACAGACGCAAAGTTTCCCGCCGCCCAAGGAGCCGTACAACCCCTACGCCAATGCTCAGTTCGGGGAGGTCCACGCGGGTGAGTTCACCGGGGATCTGCTCCCGGACGGGGTGGTACTCGACGGCGGAATTCCCACTTTGTTGGCTTCTCCGGCCACGCAGTTCACGGCCTATGCCGCGAACGACCCGGTGCGGGACCTCGATGTGCTGCCCCAGTCGCTTCCCGACAACCGAGACAGCGTCCTCACGATCGGCGCCAATGGCGTGGAACAGCTCGAATGGGACCTGGTCGACGGGGAGTGGGATTCGTTCCCCAAGCTCGCCTCCGGATGGGTCGGCGGACGATCGATTCGCGTCGGTCAGTTCGATGGACTCCACGGCCTCGACATCGTGGCGTTGGCCGACGAAACCATCGATGACAAGCGCGTCCTTGTGGCATTCAGCGACGGCCTTGGCGGATTCGTCGAAGAGCCCGGGTTCTGGGCGTTCGAATCGGCTCGTGAGATCGAAGTTCTGGATGGGGATGGGGACGGAACTGACGAGATTGTGGCCCTGACCAGCTACGGTGCCGAAATCTACGAACCCGATGGCACCTATGTCGATGACACTCCCTGGGCGTTCGCCCCGATCTACACGGCAACGTTGCCGGAAACAACGAGCGCCGCCGAGCAACTGATCATGGTGACGTCCGGCCCCCAGGGAAACGACTGGTTGACGGTCTGGGGACAGAGTGGCAGTGAGACCTTTCTCCTCGGGCCCGTCGACGTGTTCTTTGCAACCACGGGGGACATGGATGGCGATGGCGATGCGGATCTGCTCCTGGCCGATCATTCGCAGAATGCCGTCCTCCAGCTTTCCAACATCTCGGAACTGGGGGGGCCTTCGTTTGATCCGGTCGGAGAGCTGGAAGTCCTTCCCTTTGGCAATCAGAATCGCGACCCGGCTCAGAACCAATCCTCGCTCGCAATCACGGACTTCGACCACGACGGAGACAACGACATCCTTGCTCCGGCTCAAGGGACGGGAAGCGTCGATGGAACCCTGGAACTCCTTCCCGGAAGCGTCGTGGACGAAGATGCTCTCAAGATTCCGATAGACAGCGTGGATTGGGATGAGGTCGCGGGAGAGCTCGTCGTTCAGTTCGGTGCTCCCGACCAAAAGCTCGATGCCGGTCCTGACTTGTTGGATCTGGAGATTCTGGTTTGGCGTGCTCCGGATCTCGACGAGCCCACTGACCCAGCTCCCTTCGTGGCCGAAACCTACTTGCCCGTTCCCCTGGGAGCGGCGTTGACCGAGTTTCGGTTCTCCCCTCCCCCCGGTTACACCCACACTTCTCTTGACGTGTTCACGATTCAGGTGCGACAAGCGGTTCGCAAGGTGGGAACACTCGAACTGCTCGACATCGCCCCCTCGGAATTCGCGGTCTACGCTTCGGAAGCCAACGAAGGCAGCCTGTCCCTTCTTTCTGGCGGAACTTACTGGCTGGAGCTGACCTGGAACAACAATTCCACTGCTCCCGGTGGTGGCGTGTCCATTGGCACCCACGAGCCCAGCTACGACCCCTCGGCGAATTCCCACAACACTTGAGCGAACCTACCCTTTTCTTGATCGGTGAGGGGCCGGCGGCCTTGCCCGCCACCGGCCCCTCAAGGGCTCCGCCCGATTAGAAAACCAGCGGTGCCTCCATCACGGGGCTCACGGTCCCCTGAGGCCCGACCGCCTCCCAGGCGTAGTCGTTCCAAGCCGACGCATCGATGCCTCCGGGCTCCCCGGGACGGGGAAAGCGCGTGAAGACACTGCCTCCTCCGATGAAGAACAACTCCGGCAACGTCCACGCTTTGCTGACCCCCGGCGCGAACGGACCACCGGCCAACAACGAATACAGCACCATGGGATCGAACTCGATTGCCGTTTCCCAGACCTTCTGTCCGTTGGCCACTTGGTCGGTTTCGAAGATGGGCAGCTCCAAAACCGTGCTCTGATTCGGATTGGTCGTGGCCGCCGACACATGGTGGACATAGAAGCGAATCACCGTGCCCGGCTGAAAGTTTCCGGTCTCGGCGATGAAACGTAGCCTCCGGGGGGCATCGTGACGCAACCCCTGGGGCAAGATCTGTGGAACTCCCGGCAGGGAGGACATCTTGAGCTGGCTCAAAAGGCTGCGGCGAGTGCGAAGGCTCAGAGGGTCGACGTCACAGAACGCTTCCGTATCGGGAAGATCCCCGGTGAAGTTTCCGGTCATGGACGGGACGGACGCATACGCTTCGTTGGTTGCCGTTCCCACGGGAACCGGACGGGGAGCACCGCTGCTTGGCGCCAGGCCAGCGATTCTGCGGCTGCTTCCCAGAGGCACCGACTGGACCAAAAGACGGTCTCCGGCACTGTCCACCGCCGCGATCAGCTCCGTCGCCGTCAACGGCGTCCCCGTGCTTCGCTCGAACGCCGCCAGGCCCAAGTCGTAGGCAAAGGCCTGTCGATCCACGCCTGCATCGGAAGAGTCGAAGTAGGCCACCAGTTCGGCGTTGGCATCCTCGACTTCCTGGATGAGTGCGTCCAGGGCAAGGGACGGGGGCTCGGTGGTCACCTGATCGTCCAAGAGGGCGACCGTCCCCCCCACGAACGCCATGGTCAGACTGCGTCCGATCACCGGCGCGACGCTGTGATCGAACTGGCGCAGGAACTGAATCACCTCATCGCTGAACGGATTCCCGTCCTCGAACTGGTTCAAGCTGAGCATTCCGGCGAACTGGTTGTTCGCTCCAACCACCTCGACCCCTTGACGGGTCAAACCAAAGTCTGCACTCCTCGCTCCTCCCAACCCCGTGTTGGGGAACAACCCTCCGGCATTTCGAGTGGTGTTGTCCAGCTCGAGGAATGCTTCTTTCTGACGCAGGCCTCGCAGAGCGGTGCTCTCCAGGACTTGATGCGGGAACAAGTTGTTGGGATCCACCACTCCGGTGTCATTGCTGAAGTCGTTGCGGCGAACATTGGCGATCCGATTGTTGCTTCCGTCGGGAAGGGCATGGCATTGCACACACGATCGATTGCCCAACAAGGAACCAGTTCCGACCTCCTCGTGGAACACTCTCAGACCTTCTTCAGCGACGATTCCGTACTCTCGGGAGTCGGGCTGCAGGTGATTGGGTTCGTAGTGGATCGAAAAAACGAACTCCTCGTAGGCACGCATCTCTGAGTCACACAGGCCTTCCCCTCCGGTAGCCGCTTCTCCCGGCCCCAGATTTCCCCCCGCACAAGAGTTCGCCCCGGGCGACATGCCCTGCAGGTTCACGAAGGCTTCGTTGAAGTCCAGAAACGTTGGCTTGTCGCCCCGCCAGTGGTAAGGCGCGTTGGACACGAGGTCGAATTCTCGCGCGTTCCCGGGAGCATTCTGCGGAACCGGGAACCCGCTGGGTGCAGGCATGCGGGTCAAGTTCATCTCGAAGTTGGTCAGGCCCTGCAACGATTGGGTAATCATGTGACCCTTGGGGCCGAAGGTATTGGGAGCCGGATTGTCGGTAGATTCCGATTCGAACGGAATGGCGAGGTTCTCGGAGTCCCCTGCGTCCAAAAGCCACGCTTGTTGATCCGAACGGCCATCGATGTGACAGCTCGCGCAGGACACGAAGCCGTTCCCCGAGAACCGCGTGCTGTACATGAACCGCCGGCCATCCTCGATGTAGGATGGCTCCGGATTCACCAAGGCGATCACGTTGTTCTCGTCATGCACGTAGGTTCCCGATCCGTCCTGACGGAGGACGGTGACGGAGTCCTCGATTCGGTTCATGAAGTACACGGTGGAGTTGTCACTCAGGTCCACCGCGAGCGAACGCGGGCCACGCAGCTGATTGCGAATGTTCGTCGTCGTGGCGTCGTAGAGCCGAGTCCGAAACGGAAAGAGCCGGGCGTTCGGCTGGGCGTTGGACGTGGTGAACAGCACGGCCGAGTTGTCGCTGTTGAAGGCCGTCACCCAAATCTGATCCAGCACGAGGTTCCCAAAGGGGACCGTCGGCCCGACCACCAGATCGGTGACATGAGCAAGAGAGAGATCCGGAGTCACGGGCCCCGGGTTCAAACCGGGGAGGACGTGATTCAGATCCCACGCGTTCGTCATTCGGTCGACTTCGAGTCCGACCGGAGTGCTCGAAGAATCCACCTGATAGAGCATGGTTTCCGCAAATCCCGTCGGCAGGTTCCGCAGGGCGTCATTGCCCTTGACGTCCGAACGAGCCCGGGTCCCCACCACGTAGAGTCGATCCCCGTCGGCGCTGAACTCCATGTTGAAGTTGGTCGTCGAAAGGCTGGGAATCAGGTCACCCGGGTCCTGAGAAGGAGACGACTCCATGGTGCCGAGAGCGCCGATCCCTTGAATGGCCGGGATCCCCGCATCGAAATCCTGGGAGACATCCGGATCCGAAATGTCGACCACGCAGATGTCCAGGTCGAACGGCGGAAGGACGATTCCCGGAATCGGTCCCGCATTCAGCAGGGCGCCGCCGGGCCGCGTGTTGCTAGACCCCATGCAGCTGCTCGTGTCCCTGCGGTCGAGGAACGAGGTGATCATCCCGTTGCCGCCCTGATGCCCGAGAACCCACAGTTCCGGACGAGTGGGGTGAACACGAAGGGCGTGGGGTTCCTTGAGTGCAAACGTCAGCACCACGTTGGGAAACTGGGGAGACGCCGTACTTACGGCCAATCGAATGTCGCGCTGGATGACCTCGAAATCGTCGGGGTCCGCGCGCAGAACGGCGAAGGAACTTTCGGTTCGCTTCGAGACGAACAGCCGAGGGCCCTCCACGGCATAGTCTCGAAACGCCAGGGCCATTGGCGAATCTCCGACATCCAGGGAACCCAAGAGTCGGGTGTCAAGAAGGACCGCTCCCTCGGGAGAGAGGGAGAAATCGAGTTCCACGTAGGTCACCGAGTCGCCCAGGAAGTTCGCGGTGAACAGGCTGTTCACCATTTGGCCTGAGGGAGCTTGGTAACGCTCGACCAGCACCGACACCGGCTCCAGGCCGACGGGAATGGACGCCAGTTGTTGCGGCAAATCCCCGGCCGCTTCCAGATCGAACACATCGACCGTGTTGTTTGGGGTATTGCAAGTGAGCAAGAGCCTTCGCGACACGCTCGCCGCGTTGGTGATGGTCGCCACCTGAATCGAGTCGACCTGGGGTGACTCGACGTTCAGATACCCGTCACGCCCCTGCCCCCACGCCAATGACGTCCACCCAAGAAACAAAGACACCGCAGACAACACCCATCTTGTCCGGCACGAGATCATGAAGAGCCTCACGGTCAGCGGATTCCATGGAACGGCCGCCGCGCCCATGTCTTGGCGGCTCAATGTCGTTCGTGTTCCTGCCAACGCGAAAGGCCAGGGAAAATCATGGCCGTGTCAGGAAGGAGAACCAGCGTGCCTTCTTCTTGCGGTTCGTTGCAGACTTTTCACCGACGGCTAGATGCGGGCTTGGTAGGTGTAGAGGTCGTAGTACCGCCCCTTCGCCTCCAAGAGCTGTTCGTGATTCCCGCGCTCCACGATCGCCCCGTCCTCGATCACCAGAATGAGATCGGCTTTCTGAATGGTGGTCAGTCGGTGGGCAATCACCAGAGTGGTTCGACCGGCCATCAAGTGGGACAGGCTCTTCTGAATCAAGAACTCGCTTTCGGTGTCGAGATTGGAGGTGGCCTCGTCCAGGACCAGGAGTCGCGGATTGGCAAGCAGCGCGCGGGCGATCGTGACCCGCTGCTTTTGCCCGCCGGACAGTTTGACCCCCCGTTCGCCGATGACGGTTTCGAGCTTGTCCTCGAACTGGTCGGTGAAATCTTGGACGTGGGCCAACTGCACCGCTCGCGTCACGGCCTCCTCGTCCGCATCCGGCTTGGCGAACAGGACATTCTCGCGAATGGTGCCGTCGAACAGGAAGTCGTCCTGGAGGACGAGGCCGAGCTGGCTGCGAAAACTCGCCAGCTTCACCGTCGAGAGATCCACCCCGTCGACCCTCACGGCTCCTGCGGTTGGCGTCATGAACGAGGCGGCCAAGCCGGCAATCGTGGACTTTCCCGATCCCGAGCTTCCGACCAGGGCAACCACCGAACCCGAAGGGGCCTCGAAGTCGATACCGCGGAGAATCTCTTTGCCTTCGTCGTAGGAGAAGCGAACGTCCTCAAAGCGTAAGTCACCGACGATGGTCGGCATCTCGACGGTTCGCCGCGGATCTTCGTCTTCACCCTCCGTCGCCATCAGTTCCGCCATTCGATCCAGACCGGCGAAGGCTTCCGTGATCTGGGTGCCGATGTTGGCCAGCTGCATGATCGGCATCACCAAAAAGCCCAAGAACATGGTGAAGGACACGAACTCTCCGAGGGTGAGTGCCTCTTTCATGACCAGAGTCCCGCCGTAGCCCATGATCGTCAGGGACGCCGCTCCCATCAGGAAGCTGGCCAGGCTGGTGATGGCGCTGGTGGTGGTCATGGTCGTCCGAATGTTCTCGAACAACTCGGTCACCCCGCGCTCGAAGACTTGCTCTTCCCCGCGCTCCGCGTTGAATCCCTTGATGACGCGAATGCCGCCGAGAGATTCCGTCAGCCGGCCGGTGACCTGAGCGCGAATCTTGCTGCGTTTCCGGAACGTCGGACGCAAGACCTTGAACGCTTTTGCCGAAATCAATCCAAACAAGAGCAACGGCACCAGAGCGAGCAGTGTCATGGTGACGTTGATGCGCAAGATGATGACCATGGCGACGATTGCGGTGAGAGTCCCCCCCACCAGCTGAACCAGTCCGGTGCCCACCAGATTGCGGACCCCCTCCACGTCGCTCATGATCCGCGACACCAGTTCGCCACTGCGCGTGTTGTCGAAAGTCCGCACCGGCAGTCGCAACACGTGCTTCTGAATACTGACTCGCAGCCGGGAGATCAGGTGTTGCGCCTCGACGCTGAGCAAGCGAGTCAGCAAGAACGACGTCGCCGACTGGATCACAATCGCGACCCCCACCAGCGCCAACAAGGGCGCGAGCTTTCCCTCGCCTCCGATGACGTCATCGACCAGGTAACGAGTCGAAATCGGCAGAACCAGATTCGCCATCCGGCTCACGAAGATCAGCACCAACCCCAACAACAGCAGCTTGCGTCGCGGCCAGATGATCGACTGGAACGCGTGGCGGACGCTGTTGAGGGAGGCTTTCTTCGTGGGAGCGGTGTCGGGATCGGTCACGGGGACAGGTCTACCAATCCCGTGGCGGTCAACAAGCTCGCTTTGTGCGTTTCCCACGGGTCAAAGACCGCGAACAAAGGCGCCCCAGATCAGGCGTTTGCACTCCCTCCCGAACGTTTCACGAAGAAGCGATGCCTTCCTCCCCATTGTCAAGCCCGACCCCTTGCTTCTGAAGATACGCATGGAGCGATGGAGTCAATCCATCCAAGTCTTCCAACCGGTTCTCGAGACCCGCCATCTTGGTTCGCTTGGCCCATGACCATTGTTCGACCGCCCGCCGTCTTTCGGCGAGGTCCCGCGGCGGGTGTTCGCCTTCAAACAGTGCGTTCGCCTCACCCAAGGCCCACGCGAGATTTTTCTCGCCGATCCTTTGCAGAGCATCCACAACGGCGTGGGCAGTGTTTCCCTGTTGGCCCCCGTAGTATTCCTCGAGGCCGCCTTCCCGAAGACCCGATTCGAGATCTCTCACGCAACGGAAAACTCGCTGCGCCTCAGGAAGCTGGTCAAAGTCGGTGTTGCCTTCCTCCCAGTTCCCCTCGACCCGATCCAGCGATTGAGCCTGAGCGTCGATCCTCTTCTCATCTTGTGCGAAGAACGCGCCAACGCCGGGTCCGAAAAGAAGCACAACAATCACCAAGCTTCCGATGCTGACGATCACGATGCCGGTCATGCTTTGCGCCTGGCTCCCCTGGGAGATCAGTTCCCACAGAGACGGTGCACTCAAGAGAAGGCCGAGCCCGAGACGGAAGATCGTCAGCCAACGCGCCCAAGGCTTCGCTCGAAGCATTGCCCAGCACAGTGCCACGTTGATGGCCGCGGGAACAGCCTGCACGAAAATGACTGGTCCATCGGCTGACCCCGCCTGGAGACCACCAAGCAAGTCCAGCAAGGCAAAGACAAGCACGGCAACGACGACACCAATCACCTGTGCTCTTCCCAACCTTGGGTTGTTCCACTGGGAGCTCATCGAGATCCTCGATTCGGGATTGCGCGGACAGTCGCGAGCGATCGCCTCCCGACGGCAACTCTCATTCAACGCGTAGGAGGGCGTTGCCGTCTCAAGTTCGTCGTCCGCGGAGAACCGTCGGATTGTACTCAGGGTTCTTTCTCCTCTGATGACACTCCGTTCGCGGGCATGGCCTCTGGCTCATTCGATCGTCCTCGAGGCATTCGATTTCGGTGGACACTCATTCACTGGGAAACAATGGGTCGGGCCACTTCGCCCTTCCCCTCCCACTCTCCTCGACTGGCGGAATCCGCAAGCCCCGCCCCCCCGCAACGGCTCCTCTTTTCTCCGATTTTCTCTGTCGGGTTCCCTCCCCGCTTTGCGCGAGCCGCGGTTGTGCGGCACTTCGGAGTTGGTTCCGGGGGCGGCGCACCGGCCCGCGCCCTCGGGACGAGCCGCCTTTCTCCCTCTTGTTTCAGGAGTCCCGACGATGCGCCCCCGCCAGATGGTTCTTTCTTTGGTTCCCGCGCTGGTTCCTCTGTCCAGCCTTCACGCCCAAACACCCCTGTTCGCCCAGATCGGCGAAGCGAACGCCGATCATCTGGGAACGGCGGTCGCGGCGATCGGCGACGTGACGGGAGACGGGCTGCCGGATTACGCCTTCGGGACCGAGGGAGTGCAAAGTCCCGGCTTTGTCCGCGTCTGTTCCGGAGCCGATGGATCCGTGATCACGACCCTCCAGGGCGATCAGCCCAACGACAACTTCGGAAGCCAGCTTGCCGGGGTCGGCGACATCAACGGAGACACCGTCCCGGACCTCTTGGTCGGCGCGAAAGGCGTCAACTTTGGCGTGGGAACCTGCTGGATCTATTCCGGCGCGGACTGGACCATCTTGAGAGAACACGTCGGGGTCAATGTCGGTCACCTGTTCGGACAGTCTTTGGCCACCATGGGAGACGCCAATGGAGATGGCATCTCGGAATACCTGATTACCCGGGACGGTCGGGTGAGCTGCTACGACGGAGCCACCGGGGCCGTCCTTTGGGACATCTTCGCACCCGGGAATGACGGCCTCGGCAAACTGTCGGTCACCACCGGAGACGCCAACGGTGACGGAAACGCGGACGCCCTGATCGGAGCGGTCGGTCTCAACGAACCTTCCTACGCCTTGGTTTTGGACGGCACGGACGGCTCGGAAATCCACCGAGTGAACGGATCCGCGTTTGAGGCTTTCGGAACGGCGGTGAGCTGGATGGGAGATCTGAATGGAGACTCCACTCCCGAGTTCGTGGTGAGTCGCCCCCGATTCTCCAACCCCAACGCGGTCGGACGCATCGAGATCTTTGATGGATCGACCGGAGCACTCTACGACTCCTTCGAAGGAACCTTCCTTCCCGGTCACTGGATGTGTGCCGCTGGAGACCAGAACGGGGATGGGGTTCCCGACCTCGTCATCGAAGACGACGATCAGGCCTGCCTGATCTCGGGAGCCACCTGGGAAAAGCTCATGACCTACGAGACCGATCCCATGGGTGGCGATGCCACCGTCATGGCCCCGCTTGGTGATCTCAACGGTGACGGAGCTTCGGAAATCCTGATCGGCGCACCCCGCACAAACTTCACTTCAACGGGCACCGGTTTGGTCTTTCTTTCGTCGGAGCACCCTGCCGAAGATCTTGGCTTCCCCCTCGCCACGCCCGCAGGATTCGAACCCCACCTGTTCGCCGAAGGAGTGCTGGAACCCGGCTCGGTCACCCGGTTCCGCGTGTCCAACACGAACAGGTTCTCACCCATGTACCTGCTGATCGGATACTCAGCCAACCCGATCCCGTTCCGTGGCGGCACCATCGTTCCGTCCATTGACGGCATCCTTGCCAACCTGCAAACCGACGACGACGGGCGCTGGGACTTCTGGTGTGAGACCCCGCCGGACATTCCGAGCAACACCGAGGTCTACCTGCAGCACTGGGTCATCGTTCCCGGTGGCGGCGGCGCGATCTCGGCGACAAATGCGATCCGCATGGTCTATCCCTGACCTCTTCGAGGGGATCGAACTCGGCAGGCAATCTCGGGCGTTGAGCCAGGCGAGGCTCGGCGCCCGAGGGAAGCCTCAGCGCAAATAGCCGAACGCCTGCAGTTCTCTCAGCTGCGATTCATCGATGACCTGAGGATCGGCGACCGCCGGCCGTAGCGCGCCGGATTCGACGTGGGCCGCGAAGAAGGTTCTCAGTACCGTCTCGAGGGCTTCCGCTTGAGCTTCGCGCAGTCCCCTCAGATCCTCGAGTTCCCCGGGATCTTCTCCCAGATAGAACAGCCCGGCACTTGCCGAAGCCGCAGGGGAGTCGATCAGCTTCCAGCGGTCCACCAGAACCCCCCGCAAATCGTAGGAGGGTTCCTCGAAGAGCAGTGGGCGCAACGGCTCTTCGGACGTCTGTCCTCTGACGACCGGCAGCAGGTCCATCCCGGTGAAGACTTCATCCCTCGGCTCTCCGTGGCGGCCGGCTTGGCTCAGCACCGTCGGCATCACATCGACGAGCTGCGCCCGATGACGGATGACTCCCGGCGCCACGTCACAGCCGGAAGGGGGCTTCCACAGCAAAGGAATCCGGACCTGCTCCTGATAGAGGCGTCCGCCATGGAACAAGCTCCCATGGTCCAGGAACTCTTCTCCATGATCCGCCGTGATCCAGAGGGAAGTCTGGTCGTAAAGACCCTTCTCGCGAAGCGAATCCACCAACGCTCCGATGGCGGCATCGGTCTCGCGGATCTCCCCGTCGTACAACGCAAGGACGTGCTCGAAGTCCCGCGGCGTCAGGCTGGGATCGCTGACACTGTTCTCCCCATGAGGGTCTCCGGTGATCTTCCCCTGATAGTCCGGGTCGAACCGCCGCCATTCCTCCTCCGCGGGCGCGTAGGGGGCGTGAGGATCGACCACGTGCACGTACAAAAAGAACGGCTGGTGACGGCGACGGCCAACCCACTCGTCGATCCAGGGTTGGACATCCAATGCGTCGACGTTCATCCAGTAGGTGCCCTCGATCCCGACGCGAAACTCTTCGAAGCCTCGGTCGAACCCCAGCCCCGCCAGATTCACGTTGGGATTCAAGACCAACGCCCCGGTCCGAAAACCCTGGTCGTGGAGTCGCTCCGTCAGCGTTGCCACGCCAGGATCCAGCGCACAATGGCCGTACGCCCCGTGAAACCTCGGATGCACACCGGTCAGTAGCGACGCGGTCGCAGGTCGAGTCCAGGAGGCCACCGAGTACGCGGACTCGAAGATCACGAGTTCGTCCTCGAGAGCCATCAGGCGCGGAGTGGTGTCTCGTTCGTAGCCGTAGATCTGAAGATGGTCGGCGCGCAGAGTGTCGACCACATAGAGCACAATCCCCCGTCCGTCCGCCTCGGGATTGACCAGCACCGGGTTGGCGATCGACACAAAGAAGGTGCTCATCCTTCCGCGATCGTCGAATCCGTGGGCCGCTCCGGAAACGCTCCAGCACAACTGTCCGCGCGAGACTTCGGGAGGCAGGTCGACTTGGAAGTCCGCCCATTGCTGTTGGGCCGAATCCACGGAGAAGGTGGCCAGGGCCGAAGGCTCCGCTCCTGGGACCCGAAGCTCGACTCGAATCTCGAGCGTCTCTTCGACCGAGGCAACGCCGTCTTTGCAGGCCGCCGCACCGAACTGCAGCCGCTTCGCTCCATTCTGACAATGGAAGGGAAGGAGCATCTCGGATTCTGGCTCCAGCGGGATCGCGACTCGGCGCTCTTCCCCCACCTGGATGCGTTGGACCACCCTCTCTTCGTGCTCCCCGAACAACGCGCCGACGGGAGACGAATTCTTCGGTTGCCTTTCCAGAACCGCCCGAGGCTGCAACGCAGACCAGGCTTGGACCGCTTCCGGATCCCCCTCGAGTTCGATCGCAACCAGGCCTGGTTGCGGGTTGGAGAACCAGTGACCGCGCCAGGATGACGCCCCGCCCGGCAAGTTTCGCGAGATCTCTTCGCCCGTGCGCCGAACTCGGCAGGCCAAGGGCTTCCCATGCTGGTCCTGCAGGAACACCGGTCCCTCCAGGCAGTACAGCCAGTGCGTAGTGGTGACCTGTTCGTCGTGCTCGCTGCTCGACCAGGCCTGAGTGAGCGTTCGGCGGGAAATCGGTGCCGGACCCTCCGGCACGTAGGTCAGAGAGAGATTCCCGGCTTGCAGCGTGTCGATCACGGGTCGTAGATCCGGTTCGCGCCCAATCGCGATCCATTGATCGTGAATCCCACTCCGGTACTGGAAGCGGCCCATCTCGAGCCGGCTCGCCTGTTCGAAAGTCGAGGGGGAATCGTCTGACTCTGCGGGTTTCGCGTCAGTGCAAGTCCATCGAACCCAGCGGGAATGAACCGAAGCTGGCAACGTCGCGGTGACGGTCTCGCGCTTCCGTCCCATTCGCTTCCGAACGAGGATCTCGGATCCCACCCGAACTTCCAGCGTCACCTCTTCTCCGGCCCCCGTGTCGCCCCGACTCAAGACCGAGACCTCTCCGCCCTCTGGCAACGGCGGCAGCAGAGCCTCTACGAAGTCGTTGGCCAGCAACATCACGCGAACCGCTTCCGTGTAGGTTCCCAGCACGGAGAACTCGCGGGAGCGACGAAGTTGGCTCGGATGGATCTGGACTCGAGCGGGATTCATCAAGAACTGAAGCGCTCGATCCCCCGTCACTGGCTCCGTCAACGAAGTGCCGAAAGCCTGATTGTGTGCTTCGATGGTGGCGTACGAAGGATCCACCGGGCAAGGCAGGTCGACCACCACGGCGTCCAAATCCTGGCCCGGGATCCGGACCGTTCGGAACCGGTCCGCGACAAAGTGCAGAGGAGCCAGGGGGGGACCGCGTCCAAAACTGTCCGAGACGTTGATCTCTTCGTCGCTGTCGAAAAGGCGCCAGACGCGATCGTCTCGGGCATCCTCATCTCGCAGCGTCGACCGGTGTCGCTCCGTGGGGTCTGCCTTTGCTTCGAGAGCCGCGGCGTCTTCGGAATGCGAGTCGCAGGATGCGAAGCCAACCGGGAGAGGTACCAGACATCGCAAGAAAGTCTGGAGTCGCAACATTGGTCGACGGTCTCACGACATCGAGGAACACCGCCACGCCCCTCTGGACAACCAACCGGTGAATCACGGTCGCAGAAAGGGACGACACGATTGAAGGGAACTGCGACGGACGTTCGACAAACAGTGAGTCGAGCGCTCGCTCCACTTCGACAAGGGTAGCCTTCCGTGACCCATGGCACGATCCCGACGTTTTCCCAAAAAGCCAAGCTCTCCCGCCCGCCTCGCCGGGCGGATCTCTCCCGCGTCACACGGAGTCCCTCGTCGAACGTCCGAACGGCCATCGAACGAGCCTCCTTGGCTTCCCCGGACACTCTCGACCCCTTCGCGTCGAATCCACCAGCACTCGATGAACTGCGTTCAGGGCCGAGAGCTCCGGGAAGCTTCCGGCAAATGGGAACGCTCTACTCGCTCGCGATCACTCGCTCGATCGAGTTACTCAAGAGGAGCTCCGGTCCGGTCAGTAACACTGCTTGGGCGTGAAGTAGGAAACCGTCGAACAGAGCTCCCCCGGGGATGCCAAACCCAGTGAGCAGATCACCTGCCTCGTCGGTGAGGCCAGCCTGGTAGGCGAAGAACACACCCGCGTCCCCGCCCACGGACAGCGGCGGCCCCACCCACTGGGGTTTGACTCGCCAGTCGCTCCCATTCGAGATCAGCATGAGGACCGCGGTGTCGGGAAACGCGGACGAGACCTGAAGATCCAAGTGGCCGCCCGGCACGAGCGATCCCCCGGCATCGAGCAGCGGCCAACGGTCGTCACGAAGAAAGTCGAAGCCTCCCTGCAGTTCGAATCCCGGCAATCCGTCGGGGTTTCCCAACCCGGCCTCTCCCCTCTCCAGAACCACCTCACTAATGCGAACGGTGGAACCTTCGTCTGCATCAATGGCATGGCCGCCGAAGCCGGCCTGATCCACCGAGTCATCTCCGCCGCGACCACCTTGGATCAAGTTCTCCGGCGTTCCAAGAATGAACGCTGTCGACTCCAGGCGAAGCAGCAAGCCCACCCCCCCGTTTCCCGAGTCCGTATTGATGCTCTCGTCCGCTCCGTTGCCACCAATGACGGTCGTTCGCGAAAGAACAATGTTCGACGCATGGGCGATCATTCCCGGGTTCCCCATGCCATGAATGAAGTTCGTCGAGAATCCGCGAATCAGACACGATTCGAATCTTGCCTGGGAAGTGAAGACGTTGATTCCGCTCCCGGTGGCCAGGTTGAGAATCTGGCTACGCGGCCGGAACGTCGAATGATTCACCGAAACGTCGTCACTTCGACGAATGGTCAGTCCGTGAGGACTGTACTGATGCAGGATCCGATCCAGCACGACCTCCCCCTCACAGTCGGCGATCTCTGGTTCGGCATCTCGGACAATCTGAAAGTTGCTCAAGGAAGCGCGCTCGTCGTAAGGAACGAAACGCACTCGAAATCCATCCAGCCTCACATGCTCGGAGCCGAGTCCGTGGATCTTCAGTCCTTTCTCCAAGATGATCGCGCCGTAAGCGTCGTCGGCCGGCACGACGTGGACCACGTCCCCCGGCGACGCGAAATCGATGGCGTCTTGGATGGTCGAGAAATCCCCCCCGCCCGACATGTCGACCAGGTGGACTTCCTTCGCGGAGACGATGGGGGACACCACAGACAACAGTGAGCAGACAACGACCGTGACACGGGTGCTCATGACATTCCTCCTCGTTCTGTGGAGAGAACTCTGGCAAGCAGGTGAATCAGGCCTCGGATGGCCGGTCGAGAGACTCTCGTCTCCGTCGAGGAGTCGGAACCCCAGGCGAATCGATGGACTCGTCGAGGATTCGAGAACGAAGACGGAGTCGAAAAACCGATCGGGCGCAGAGAGACTTCTTCACCGCCTGCTCGCTTTGCGAATGCTGAGAACAGTCAATGGGAGCATTTCACTGACAAGCGCGGACCATCGCACGAAATCCGAACGAGTGTCCTGGATCAGAGGTTCGAGTGTCCCGGACGATCGGCGGGTTCGCGCGTACACTCCTTGGGAGTGTCAGGAATCGGCGGACACCTGTCAATCTGCGAAAACCGAACGTCTCTGTTCGGCCTGGACTCCCACGGCCGTGGGCCGAATAGAACCCGAACAACAAAATCCGAACATTTGAGGATCCACGTCCCCCCGGGAACCGTCAGGGCATCGGGAATGATCGCACTTGCCGCACTCCCTATCCTTCCCCCGGGCGGACCGTTCTACTCTGAACCAGTTCGCCGCCCCGATCGGAACCGAGAAAGAGAATCGCCCATGTGCAAATGGTTCGTCGTACTCATCGCTGCTGCGGCGGTGTTTTCGCAACTCTCTGCGCCCGCCGGAGCCCAGCTCTCTATTGACGAGCCGCCCCCGCCTCCACCGTTCTCGATGTACTTCCCGACCGAGACGGAACTCGCGGGCAACTCTTTGGGCGACTTTCCGCACTTCGAATACGTGGCTGCAATCAACGAGGGCTCGCCGGTGACCTTTGCGCTGGACCCGACACGGTTCCCGGCGAACGCCCGAGCGCTAGTAGATCTGTACATCGTGGACGATCGCTCGCGGACCCAATGGTTGAGCGACCGAACCTTGAGCGACGTTCGCGGAGCACCACAAAGAGTGAGACTTGGCGCGAACAACATTCAGTCCTGTACCGTTGTGTTGACCAACAGCGACACTCTTTCGGGGGATGCCGGCATCGGCCTGGGCGTGGGCTACGACTTGGTCTGCGACGTGAATCGAAATGGTCGTCTGGACGGCAATGACCTCATCGATGGATTTGAAGGAGCGGCAGGCTTCTACGTCGTGCACGACCTGACTCAACCCGGGCCACTCGCCGTCACAGAGACCATCTACGACGTCGCCGTGGGCACCGTCACCGGAGGCTTCGAAGGCGAGAACCTCTTCTACCCGACCAACGTCTCCCTGATGGACCGGTTGCCCCTGATCGTCGTCAGCCACGGCAACGGACACCAGTACGAATGGTACGATCACATTGGCCTGCACATGGCGTCCTACGGCTATATCGTCATGAGCCACCAGAACAACACGGTGCCGGGAGTCCAAACTGCGGCGACCACGACTCTGGAACACACCGACGCGTTCTTGGGACAGCTCGCTTCCATCGCAGGCGGCATTCTGGTCGGACACGTGGACACGAGTCGCATTGTGTGGATCGGTCACAGTCGCGGCGGCGAAGGGGTGGCGATCGCCTACGACCGCATCGTCGATGGCATCTGGAGCCCGGTTCACTACAAGCGCGAAGACATCGTTCTGATCTCGTCCATCGCCCCGGTGGATTTCGACGGCCCGGCCAGCACCAACCCCCATGACGCGGTCTTCTCTCTTTGGACCGGGGGCTCGGACAATGACGTCAGCGGATGTGCCAGCGCCGACCTCCTACAGACCTTTCATTTGCACGATCGAGCCGAGAAGTGGCGCCAGTCGATTTCCCTTCATGGAGTCGGCCACGGGGACTTCCACAACGGGGGCGGTTCCTCCGTTGCCACCGGGCCTTGTCTGGTGGGTCGCGCCGATACCCACGAAATCATGCGCGGCTACCTGTTGCCCCTCGTGAAACACTACGTGGAACGGAATCTCCCGGCCCGCGACTACTTGTGGCGCCAGTGGGAGAGCTTCCAGCCGATCGGCGCACCGACCGCCAACCCCTGTGTCACCGTCGACCTGATGTTCCGCGAAGATCCTGCTCTGAGCTTCCCGGTCGACGACTTCCAGACCGAGCCGACCACCGGCACCAGTAGCTCTGGAGGATCGGTCACGTTCTCCGTCACCGACGTGAGCGAAGGACTCCTTGACGACGGCAACTCGGATTTCACCAATGACTTCGCCGACGTGATGAACGGCATGACGGTCGGCAGCGCCGCGGACACGACTCGCGGCATCGTTTTCAGCTGGGGTTCCGACTCGTTCTACGAACAGGAAATCATTCCCGCGGAGCGCGATCTGACGGACGACGTCTATCTGAGCTTCCGCGCCTGCCAGGCAACCCGCCACCCGAACACCATTGCCCAGCTCGGGGACTTGACGTTCACCGTGACCCTGGTCGACGGTGCCCTGAACGAAAGCTCCATTCGTATCGATGCTTACGGAGGAGGGATCGAGGAGCCTTACGCTCGAAGCGGCTGTGGAACCGGAACGGGCTGGGGCAACGAGTTTGAAACCATTCGCATTCGACTGACCGACTTCTTGAACAACGGCTCCAGTCTTGACCTCTCCGACGTCGCCGCGATTCGTTTCGATTTCGGCCCGAGCTTCGGTTCATCGCTCGGACGTCTCGGGCTGGATGAAATCACCATCTCCCGCGACGCCTCCCCGCCGCTGACCGGAGTCTTGACCCTCGCGCTGCTCGACGACTTGACGGTGATTCCTCCGGACGTGACCACCGACATCCACGTGAGCATCACGGCTTCCAGCGAAAGCCTGGTCCCAGGGTCGGCAACGATGCACTATCGCTTCAACGGCGGCGTGTTCGCGACGCCTCCGCTCATCGCGACGGGGATGCCGGGCGAATACTCGGCAACTCTTCCAGCCCCCTCCTGTGGCGACACTCCCGAGATCTACTTCAGCGCCGAAGGCTCATTGTCTGGGCAACAGACCCTTCCCGAAGATGCTCCGAGCAGCGTGTTCTCTTCTCTGGTGGGCAACCTTTCGGTCAACTTCGCGGACGACTTCGAAAACGACCAGGGCTGGACCGCCGAGAACTTGGGGGCAACCACCGGGGATTGGCAGCGAGGAGTGCCCGTGAACGATCCGGGCTGGGCGTATGACCCGGCGGCGGACGGAGACGGCAGCGGCAGTTGCTACCTCACCCAGAACCAAGTCGGCAACACCGATGTCGACAATGGCTCGGTGCGCCTCAACTCCCCGACCTTCGATGCCACCGGGGATCTCGTCTTGATCCAGTACTTCTACTTCCTTCGTCTCACCAACACCGATGGCACTGACCGGCTCTTGGTCGAATACAGCAGCAACGGAGCGGCCGGTCCATGGACGACCCTGGTCGCCCATCAAACGGATGGTGGTCTCCAGTGGCGCTCCCACTTGATCACTCACGAGGACATCCTCAACGCCGGCGCCTCCCTGTCTGCGACCGCACGGATTCGATTCACCGCCAACGACACCGGGACCCAGAGCATCGTCGAGGCAGGAGTCGATGGGTTCACGGTTGAAACCGCACAATGTTCCGAATGAGGGAATTCATGACTACCAATCGACGAGGACCAACGATGTTTTCCCTTCTGCTCACGGCGGTGTTCAGCATGCAGGCATCCGCCATGCTTCCGCAATCTCACTCGACCTCTCCGGCGACCCCGGTGGCCGTGGAGAATGTCGTGTCGATTCAACCGTTCGAGCTGGAAGCTCCCGCGAAGCACCTGTGGAGGGTGGAACAACCGATGGTCACCTCCGGGTACTTGCTGGTGCTCAAGGTGGATCCGGCCCTGGTCGTTCCTCGCCAGGTCGCCGAGCCGGTCCTGTACGTCGGACATCAGACCGCCGAACGAGTGAACGTCGGCTCGGAATCCGGACACGTCATTGCCATCCTTCCGGCCCAGATCGATCCCGAAAAGCCAGACTACCTCGACCTTTCGGAGCAATTGTTCTGGTTCGGTTCGCCGGAACTCCCGGAACGGGTAGACGCCAAGCGCATCGCCGCCGAGCACCAGGAAGCGATCGCGGCAGGCATTCGCCCGTTCGGTGCGGAGAAGATCGCGACCGCCATGGCTCGAGGTGGACTTGTCAACGAGAAAGCCTCGAAGCGTGACCTGATTCACGATGCCATGCGACGACTGGTTCGAGAGTACTCGCCCCAAGAACGTTCCTTGGTGGAAGGAGTGCTGAAGTCTCGCCCCGCGAAACGGCGTTAGTCCGGGCCAACGCGGCGCCCAACAACACCACTCCCAGACGCTTCTCCTCACCTCCACGCGGCCGTCGTTGCCCATCCAACGGCGGCCGCTTCTTTCGTGGCTGTCCGGCAGATTCTCACTGCCATTCCATGGCCCTCCCCGTCCCAGGGAGGCACTTACGGTTCGACAATCTCCAAAAACTGATCGGCCGGGACGGCGGTCAGTGTTTGCTGTTGGCCACTCGGCCAACGAACTTCCACTCGGTCCGCCTTCGAGTTGGCTCCCAGGCCGAAATGGATGCCGTGATTCTGGGAGTAGCGGTGCATTCCACCCGTGCATTCCCATCGCTGGGTTCGGCCCCCTGTGGTCACGGTGATGACCGCACCGATGCCGTCCCGGTTGGAACGGGTCCCGACCAACTCGACCGCGAGCCAGTGATTTTCATTCTGAGTGGTGTTTTCGAAGAGTTGGAATGGACCGTCGTCGGAGAAGTACCGATTCTCGCTCCGGATCAATCTGGGTCCTTCCCCGTTGGTGACGAACAAGTCCACTTTGCCATCCCGGTTGTAATCCAACCGGATGACCGACTCCCCTCGCCCCAGAGTGCTTCCTGCGGCGCCCGCGGCGTCGAGCACCACCTCGAACGTGCCGTCTCCTTGATTCGACAGCAGGACGTTGGGACTGTTGACCGTGGGAGTGGTCGTCACCACGTACAGATCGAGATCCATGTCGTTGTCAAAGTCTGCGGCAACCACGGACTGTGACTCCGTCCCGAGTCCCTGCAACCCTGCCATTGCCGAGGTGTTCTTGTAACGCCCGTTCTTGAGAGTCAGCATCCAGTCATCGAATCCTCCGGACATCGGTGGTTCGCCCCCGATGGGGGTGAGCTCCGACAACAGATCCGGAGACTCGACGACGATGAGGAACTTCTTGTAACTAATACTGTTGCAGAGGACCTTCCACAGACCAGTCGAGTCGTCGAATCCAATGAAAACCCCGTTCTGTTCGCCGGGCTCACTCGGGAACATGCCCCAGTTCTCCTGGTCCCGCGACGACAGATAACAGCGTTTGGACTTGGGGTGATTTCCGGAAGCTCCGACGTAGATGTCTTCCACGTTCACATTGAGGTGGGAGCCGACAACGAACTTGATGCGTTTCGTTCCTTGCTGACGAAACGTGAAGCCTCCGTAGCCTCGGTTGGTGAAGAAGCTCCCTTCGATGCTCGTGGGAGTCAGGAAGTGCACGTCGGACCGATTGAAGCTGCGCGCCAAGAAAATCTCATTGACACCGTCACCATTGAAGTCCGCGATCACGGCATCCTTCACTCCGTGAATACGAGCCTTCGGTAAATTGATCTCATTGGAGATGTCCATCATGGGGATCGACTCGATGGCAAACGCCGTGAGTGGCCCGGTATCCATGAACAGATCGAGTCGTCCATCGCCAGTCAGATCCGCCAACATGCCGAACCGGGCGGTTCCGGTCGGCACCCCGAGGCTCTCCGTGAGATCGACGAACTGGCCGGAATCTTCCTGTTGGAAGTAGGCGCTTGGCGCCACCCCATCGGGACGGCTTTGGGCCGTCAGAAGGAAATCCAGCCGCCCGTCCTTGTCATAGTCCAAGGCAAGAGGGGTCCTTCCCCGAGAATGGGGATACTCGAGTCCAAGCTCGGTCTCCACCAATCGATCGCCGGTGTTCAGGTAGATCGAGTTCGGGTTCTCTCCCTCTCCCCGGCCACCGCCTCGCAAGATCAAAAGCTCGGGGAAGCCGTCATTGTTCACATCGGCCCATTGGGCTCCGTGAGGATGAGGCGGAACCGGCTCCATCCTCTCCTGGATCACGTTCTTGAAGGTCCCGTCCCCACCGTTGTGCCACAGCTGAGGAGGGCCGTCGTAGTGATTGTCTGTGAAGATGTCGACGAATCCATCCCGGTCGAAATCGCCTGCCGTCACACCATGGGTGATGCCTCGCTTGATGATGCCGGCTTGCTGGGTGACCTCCCGAAAGGAGATGGAACCATCGGGGACTTTGGCAGACGGCTCGGGGGCGATTTCATCGCCCGGAGCCTCTTCGGTCACCACGAGCCGGGTGTCGGCCGGGACATCGGTGAGCACCTGCAAGACACCGCTTGGCCAGCGGACCTCCACCTTGTCTGCGCGTTCGTGCTTCCCCAACCCGAAATGAATGCCGTGATTCTGGGAGTGCCGGTGCATGCCTCCCCCATGGTCCCGCCGTTGGGTCACGCCACCCGCCGTGACGGTCACCACCGCGCCAATTCCGTCTCGATTGGACTGGGTCCCCACCAATTGGATCGACAGCCAGTGGTTGTTGTTGTCGGTGGTGTTTTCGAGAAGCTGAACCGGTCCATCGTCGGAAAAGTGCTCGGTTTCAAACCGAATCACCTTGGGACCTTCCCCGTTCATCACCAGCAGATCGATCTTTCCATCCCGGTTGTAATCCAGGGTAATGACCGCTTCTCCGCGTCCCCGTCGGCTGCCCTCGGCGCCTCCGGCTTCGGGCACTCGTTGGAAACTGCCGTCCCCCTGGTTCGAGTAGAGGATGTTCGGAGTGTTCTCTGTTGGAGTGGTCGTCACCACGTACAGATCCAGGTCCATGTCATTGTCAAAGTCGGCCGCAACCACCGATTCCGATTCCGTGACGATTCCCAGCCCCGAAGCAACAGCGACATCCGCGTAACGGCCTTCCTGCTTCACGAGGAAGGCGTCTGGCACTCCCCGCGCTTCGTTGGCGTCGAATCCCACGCAGGTCACTTCACCGAGTGGATCGCGAGACAAGACGACGAACAAGTAGCTGCGGCGCCCCTGGCTCGCGAACTGAACTTCCCACAGCCGGGTCGAGGGATCAAAGCCCACGAAGATTCCGGCCTCCTCTTCGGAAGCTCCGGAAAAGAGTCCGTGGTTCCTCGGTTGCTCCGGTGACAGGAACAGCCGGCGCCTCTTCGGATGGTCACCCTCCGCACCGAGGAAGATCTCGTCGAGGCCGATGTTGATGAGCGGCCCGGCAATAATTTCGATCGAATCGGATCCTTCCTGGCGAAAGGTAAACCCGAGTCGATTCCCATTCGTGTTGATGCTCGCTTCGATCATGTTCGGGGACACGAGCTGCACGCGATTCAGCTGGGTTTGTTTCGCAAGGTAGATCTCGTTGCGCCCGTCATTGGTGAAGTCACCGACCACCAGGTCCCGAATCGTCGGAGCCTTCGCTCGAGGAAGGCCGAGATCGTCGGAAAGGTCCACCATCAAGGTCGGCCGAACAGACAGCGCGGTCGGCGGAGTGGTGTTGAACAGGACGTCTAGCCGGCCGTCGTCGTCCAAGTCCGCGAGAGCTCCCAGCTGGCAGGTCCCCACCGTCAGTCCCACCGCCTCGGTCTGGTCCTCGAACTGACCGGAGTCGTCCTGGTGGAAGTACCCGGTCGGGGCCACTCCATCCGGTCGCTCCTGAGCCGCAAGCACGAAGTCCAGCTTGCCGTCCTGATCGACGTCGAGAGCGAGAGGGGTACGCCCCCGGGAAAGCTCGTAGTCCAATCCCACCTTGGTCTCGACCAAACGACCGTTCTGGTTGAGGTGGAGAGAGTTCGGACGCTCGCCCTCCCCACGCCCTCCACCGCGCAGAATCAAGAGATCGGGAGCCCCGTCGTTGTTGACGTCCGCCCATTGGCAGCCATGAGGGTGTGGGGGCACCGGATCCATCACCGTTTTGACGACGTTCTCGAACGTGCCGTCACCCCGGTTTCGCCACAGCCCTGGGGGGCCGGCGTAGTGGTTGTTGGTCAGGACATCGACCCATCCGTCACCATCGAAATCCGCGGCAGCGGCGCCATGACTGATCCCCTTTTGGGAGATCTTCGACATCTGGGTGACATCGCGAAACGACATCGCAGAGCGGGATTCCACCGTCGGTGATGACCGCGATTCGGTGGCCCTTGGCGCATCCTGGGTGGCCGCAATGGCGAGGGAAACCCATAGCGCGAACTTCCAATCGAGACACGCCGGTCCCAACACGATTGACGCCCCCATTCTTCCCGAGGAATTCACGAGCAGTCGCATGGCTGGATGTACTTCGGGACGCCGGGAAGTGCGCGACAACCGACCGATGCGGGTGTTGCCTGGAACCCAAGTGTATCATGGTTTCGGTCCCCGCACCCGCTCTCGAGACTCCTTCGAATGAACCCATTGCCCTGGTCTCCTGGGCGCATCCTCGCGCCCATCGCCCTCTCTTCCGCGATCCTCACCATTGCCGTCACTCATGCCCATGGGTGGACTGAAGACGCCTCTTCCCCGAAGTACGTTTCTCTGCTCGAGGGTTTCGAAGAGGCGGCCGTCAGTGGCCCCCCCATCCCGCGAGCGGAGATCACGACCTACACACGAGGGTTGTTTCGCAACGATTTCTCGTCGGGATTCCATCCCCGTTGGTTCGAAGGTCAGTGGGCCTACGACACCGGAAACGAGCGGGAACCCCTGACCTCGACGGCGCTGGTGGAAGACCCGGACGGCGACCGCGTCGTGGCTTCCTTGCAGCCGGATGTGGGCGGACTGCACATCGTGCTTCGTTCCATGGTCCCCCGTTACCAGATCAAGGTTCGCTTGAAGGCCACCTCCCCCGCCGCCTCGGAGCGGCCCGTGCTGCGGGCCACCTGTGCGTCTGGGTATCCGCCGCAAGGAATGAACTCCCGCGAGTACCTGTACGTCATCGAGGAAAGCCTCGTCGGCGAAACGAAGGAAGCAAGCCTTGCACCTGGGGAAGACTGGCAAGAGCTGGTTCTCCTCGTCGACCGGGTCCTGGGCAGCCACTCGGTCCTTGTGGTGCTGGACCCAGACGTGCCGGTTTCCCTGGACTACGTGGAGATGGTTCCCTTGGGCGTCCTGGCGCAACAGGAGGAATCCGCAGAGTCTCTGGCCCCCGCCCGGCCCGAACGAGTCCGCCTGGAAAGCAGAACCATGGACTGCTTGGTCCTGTCGTCGGGCGGCCAAGTCGACTTTGACGTGACCGTCCCGACGTCTTCACCACGTCTTGGTTGCTCCCTCGCCTCGGTCGGCGCCCGAGCCCATTCCACCAAGTACCGGGTGCTCGTCGACGGTGAAGAGGCGGGGGCTCGGACGGTGTCGATTCCGAGGAACCGAGAGAATTCCCGCTTCGCCCCTTGGGAGGTTTCTCTCGAGAAACATGCCGGACGGGAGGTTCGGATCAGCCTACGCTTCGAGGGAGAAGAGCCGCAAGACATCGGACTGTTTGGCGCTCCCAAGCTGCTGGGTGCTCAGAAGTCCCTGGATCGGCCAAACCTCCTGGTGCTGTCTCTCGATACCTTGCGCGCCGACGCCCTCGGCTGCTACGGAGCCGAGAGACCGACCAGCCCGAACATCGATGGATTCGCCAAGCAGGGAGTTCTCTTCGAGCGGAACAACGCCCCGGCATCTCTCACTCTTCCGTGTCACACGTCGATGTTCGGTGGGCAGAACCCGATCGTTCACGGAGCCAACACGATCAGCAGCCGAGTCTCCGCGGACCGAACCCCGCTGATTTCGGAGCGGCTCCACAGCGCGGGGTACCAATGTGCCGCGTTCACGGCCGGTGGCCAGCTCGACCCGAAGTATGGGCTCGATCGAGGATTCGAGTCCTACGACATCGCGGACCCCGCCAAGGTCGTGGTTCGACGCGGAAAGCGCGTCAATCAGGTCCAACCCGCTCTGGACTGGCTGCGCAGCCACGCGGATCAACAGTTCTACCTATTGATTCACTCCTATCTCGTGCATGGCTTCATCCCGGAGGAAGAGTACATCCCTCTTTTCCAACAAGATCTGCCGGAACACATTCTTGCGATGACTCGCACCGAGATCTGGAAGCAAGGGGACGCCGGGGATCCCCTGATCATGGCCCACGCTCGCAACCTGTATGACTCGACGGTTCGGCAGATCGATGAGACCTTGGTCGCGCCGGTGTTGAACTTGGTGGAAGAACTGGGACTCGCGGACAACACGATCGTCTCCATCATCTCCGACCATGGCGAGGCCTTCTTCGAACACCAGAAGTTTCGGCATGGAAAGGGCATTTGGAAGGAGCTCGTTCACGTCCCGTGGATCATGCGAGGTCCTGGATTGCCCGCAGGAGTTCGCTACGAGGAACCCGTCCGGCTGGAAGACTTCACTCCCACCATCGCCTCGCTGCTCGAACTTCCCTCGGTTCCCTATCAAACGGGGCGCAACGTGCTCGAGCAAGTCGAAGAAACTCCGGACACGATCTTGCACCTCAACCGCCCCACCGTGGGACGCTGGGACGGCATCGTCGCGGGGCGCTGGAAGCTGCTTCGCCACGAGCATCTCGGCAAAATCACCACACACCTGTACGACTTGAAAGAGGATCCTTTGGAGAGCAAGGACCTCTCTTCCGAGCAGCCGCGAGTTCATGAAGGCCTTCTCCGGCGTCTCGAGCACCGCCTTGGCGAGCTGGTCAAGTTGAGGATGCAGCTTCCAGGAGAGGATGCCGCAGAGATGGAATTGACCCCGGCGCTTCGCGCGCAGCTTCAGGAGCTGGGCTACATCGACGACAACTAGTGTTCTGTCCCCTCAGTTCGTTGGCAGATGCGCCGAAGTGCTCGGTGTCACTCGCTCGCAGTACGAAGAATCTGCTCCAACTGCTGATGCAGTTGGAGATAGAAGGTTAGCTCGACCGCGTTCATACCGGTTTCTAGGAGGTTGTCGACTTCCAGCGGGTCGTCGGGCAAATAGAAGAACTCTTCCCGAGCCAGCCCGGCACTGGGACGGGTGATGAGCTTGTAGCCGGCCGGATTCCGAATGGCCCTCTCCACCCGCTCCGGCAGGAACACGTACTGCGCGCTCGTGATCTGCAATCCCGCCGGCTGATTCGGATCTTCCAACAGCATCTGTGCCCAAAGATCGGATCCGTAAACCTGGCTTGGCAAAACCAGGGACTCTTCCAGTCGACCTTGGGCATCGGTCTGGAACCAAGAGATGGAGAAAGGGAACCCGGGAATCACCACTCCCCCGAAAGCGCGAGTGGGAAAGAAGGACGGGGACACCACCAAGGCCGCCGGGACATGGGCCGGCCCCCCGGTCAGCGAAACGGAAACCGTCGAACTCTCATAAAGCGGAGTGTCTCCGCACAGAGTCAGTCGCGCCTGCCCCGATCCCTGAGTGGACGGAAGGTCTTGAAAACAATGGGTCGGTGGCCCTGGAAATGCTCCGGCCGTGGAATTGGGCCAAAACCTCTCGGCGAAAACAAACTGACGAGTCGTCGGCGCCGAAGGATCTCGGAGATGGGGAAGGAAGCTCACCGAATCGAGGATTGTTTCGGGAGGCATTTCCTCGTCGAGGGAAACTCCGGCGATCTCTGCAATCGTCGCGAAGACGTCGGTGGTGTTGACCAAGGCCAGGCTTTCTGCTCCGGGCTGGGTGACCATCGGTCCCGTCACAATCAGAGGAACGTTGATGCCTTTTTCGTAAGTCGATCCCTTCGAATGATTGGCAATGCGCGGGGGCTCTCCGGCCCTCCCTGGCGTTCCATTATCCCCCAGGAACATGACCACCGTGTTGTCGAGGACCTGGGGATCGATGCCCGCGATCAATCGCCCGATTTCAGTGTCCATCGCCTCCACCATCGCGTCGTAGCACCGGATCTCGTCCCCCGTGCCGCCCGCCGCGCAAGCCGCGTCACTCAGGTTCTGAGTGTGGAGGTTTTGCGGAGGAGCGTGGAACGGGGTGTGAGGTGAGTTGAACGCGAGGTACACGAACCAGGGACCGGGCGCCGCAGCAATCCACTCGAGGGCGTCGTCCACCTTGTCCGTGGGTGCGTACGCGCTCACATCCCCGAGTTCCCCTTGAACGACCTTCTGAAAGAAAGAGTAGTCGTAGGCATTGTCGCTCCCTCTGTCGACGTTGAACCAGACGCCGGCAAAGTGGTCGAATCCTTGATCATTGGGGTGGGTGAAAGGACTGTCGTTGGTCAGGTGCCACTTGGCGAACGCAGCGGTCCCATAGCGTGTCTCCCCAAGGCCGAGCATCTCGGGAATGGTGACTTCCGACAGCCCCAGGCTCCAAGGACCGCTGGGAGCGCGGACCCCTCCGATTCCCGTTCGGAAGCTGTACCGACCGGTGAGGAGGGTGGCACGAGTCGGCGCACACACGGGATTGGACCAGGCGTTGCGAAACAAGATTCCACGCGCCGCCATCTGGTCGAGGTGCGGCGTCGGAGGCGGATTGGCTGCTTCGCCATACACACCGACCTTGTCCACGCCGAGATCATCAGCCAAAAGCACCAGCACGTTCGGCGGAGCCGTCCGCTCAAGGAACGGCTCGGTTTCCTCGAACGACACTTGCGGTGATGCAAACCCAAGAAGAGAAAGGCACGCACCGAGCCCCACAATCCTTCGGCCCATCGATTGTTCTCCAGCTGACCAACCCCTTCCCTGGGAATCATGATAGCCGGACACTCAATGCGCAAGCCTCGGAGGCGGGCGAGGGGGGGACTCTCGCGGAGGGCCTCCACAAGAGACTTTGTCCCGGGCCGACAAGCGCTCGGAGAGCCCCCGCCCACGGATCATTCGGAATCAGTGCCTAAGACGAAGTATCCGATGTACTGCTTGCTCCACTTGGTGGAAAACACCCCTCCGCGTCCCTCGATGAATCGACGGACGCGAACCTGAGCAAGCCCCCGAGTCAGTTCACTGGGCAGAGTCACGACCAGCTTCGTCGAGGTGGACATCGGCAGGTCGAAAGCACTGGCCAAGACCGTTTCGGTATGCCCCTTGTACCGGAGCTCGACACGATCAACATCGTCCAAGTTGACTCCATGAAGCACAATCTGGCTGCCGCCGATGGAGCCCACCCTCGGCCAGATCTCGGTGACGATGGGGCGATTGCCCCGCGGATTGCGCTCGTTTCTCCAGAAGGTCACTTCGTCGTTGTAGGATTCATTGATGAAGTCGAGATCCCCGTCCCCGTCAATGTCGATCACTTGGATGTCGTGAGAGTCAGTGGTTGGCTTGATTCGGGCGATGACCGCACTCGTGACATCCTCGAAGTATCCGACCTTCGACGATTGGTCATCATCACTTGCATTCACATAGCCGTCGCCATTGGTATCCCTGCCACGATTCCTCAGAATCCGATGAACGTTTCCACGCTGCGCCAAGATCAAATCAAGATCTCCATCCCCGTCAAAATCCAGGAATGCGGGAAACATCGCCGCTTCCATCACCGCAGACGTCGGCTCTGCCGGATTGCTCGGGTTGATCAAATCCACGGCTTTCACATGAATCGCTTCGTCGACCTCCTGACAGGGAACTCTCTCGCAGTACTCATTCTCGAACTGACCCCGCCCCCCTGGCGCGTCGCTCCCGGTGAGGGAGTTGATCAGTAACGATGGGTAGTTGACCAATTCGTCCGTCGCTCGAGTGACCACGAGATCCGCATCGCCATCCCCGTCGATGTCTCCCTGAGCCACGCCGAAAGATCCGCAGGAATCAAATGGGTCGCTCACGTCGTCAATGATTGGCACACATGGCGCAGGAAGAATCCCCGCGACTTCGGAGGCTCCGGTCACCTCGAGGAGCGTCCCGACTGGCTCCCCCACCCATCCGTTCATGAACAGGAGGTCCCGAGTCTGCTCCAGGCTTTGAATCGTCTCTTCGCCGACTCTCTGTTGTTTTCCGTTCGTCGTGAACAGGTCGAGCGCCCCGTTGTTGTCGAAGTCTGCCAGGACGTCCATTCCCAGGGCCCGGTTCCAGTAGGCACGATACGGCTCTCCCGAGGGTGCTCCCTCTTCCTTCATGTGAGTCGGAGCCACGTCGGTGAAATCGAGGCCCCCTGAGCTTGGGTCGGTACCGTTCTGCAGGTACCTCCATCCAAACGTGTAGTGATCAATCGGGTCGAAGTTCGGCGGACCGATATGCGGGAACTCGAATCCAACGTCCGAGGGGTCCTTCCGAATCGGCATGAGATGCACAATCGCATCAATGTCCCCATCATTGTCCAAATCTCCTGCAACCGCCCGGTCCGCATTGTTGGGAAGGTCTTCGAACGAGCCATTCTCTCGGAGTCCGACATCGATCGTGGCATCGTAGACAACGCTGAGGTCTTGGGAACTTTGTCGGAACTCACCGGTTGCCTTGTGATCCGTGTACTTGATGATCATCGAGTCCGGCGTTGGCTCCCCGGTGGCGTAGGGCCAGCTGTTCGAGCCCCTTCGCTGGCCGGCCACCAACAGTTCCAGTTGGCCGTCTCCATCGAAGTCAGCAAAGACCCCATCTTCCGCCCCGCGTGGTTTCAATCGCCCGCGGCGGTTGCTCGTCTCCGCGTCAGGCAGACCCACGGAATCTTCGATCAGGTCGCGATGATCGGCGGGTCCAAGAATTCCAGTGACCAAATAGTTGTACCCCCGCGACGTCTGAACGGCGTCGAAGAGGCCGTCATCTGTGAAATCGGCGAAATCGAACCCATACCCTCGTTCGTTCCCCGGCATCCCTTCGTAGGTCGTTTCCGTATCGTCGTCCCGAGAAAACAACCATGGTTCCTTCTTGCCGTTCGCCTCTTGGCCGAGATTGATTCGCATCCCATTCAACACGCCGTTGAAGCGATTGCCGGTCGCCTCGAAGACGTCGAGAGCTCCATGGGGATCCGGGAAAACGTCGCTGACAGCCACCGCTTGAATCCATCGGGAGGAGGTTTGCATGTGGCAATCGAAACCCGGCGTGGCATTTCCCTCGGAGTCCACCTCTCCACGATTGACCAGGTAGGCGGTATTGCTCGCGGCAACGCGACGGTTCTTGAGAATGTCGCGGTGGTTGACCACCAAGAGGTCAAGCCAACCATCGGCACCATAACCGGCCAATCCTGGGTCCTGGGGATCGACGTAGTTGGCGTCAAAAAGGTCGGCGAGAACGACCTGTTGCGTGAATGGACTGGTGAACTTCCACTCATCTTGTGGGTCAAGAAAATCAATCATCCGATCGACGAAAATCGGTGTCCCCTGGTCAAACCCTTCCAGCCGAAAGATCTCCATCTCATGGTTGTCCGGATGGGGGTTCGGACCATCTCGCTCCACGTCGAATTCGTTGGAGAATCCATCGGTGCCAGCATTGCCGATCACGATCTCGGGGTAAAACTTTTCGTCGTCATTGACGTGGTCGAGGTCCCCCACGGCGACGCTTCGCGAGTCGCTGTTCGCGTCCAGATCCAAAAAGTAAGGCCCTTCAAAAAGATGAGGGGTCATCCCATTTTGGAATCGGTCGCCGGTATTGAGCAGCACATAGTCCCTGCTCTCTGGGCCGCAGGGGACGATGTCTCCCGCGGCATCGAGTTCGCGAGAACATCGATTGGCCACGATCAAGTCAATGTAGCCGTCTTGATTCACGTCGTGAGCGGCGACGTCATTGGTCGCCGTGAATGCTCTTCGTTCGATCCGCTGGTCCGTTTCGTCGTTGAAGACGCCAGATCCGTCATTCAGCAACAGGACATTCTTCGAACCTCGGTAGTTGTCACCGGTCTTCCCGATGTAAAGATCGTCGTCACCATCGCCGTCGAGATCCGTAAAGATGACCCCGGAGCTATTTCCCTCTTGTGCGGCGACGGAGTTGATTCGCTCAGAGAACATGTTCACCCAGCGATTTGCACGGCGAACGAAGAACTGATCCGTGCGGGCATTCTCCGCAAGACTTCGATCGTCCGGGAAAAAGTCGTCGAGGCCGTATCGTACACTTGCCGTCACGTAGAGCGCGTTGACCTCGTCATTGATCAAGGCCGGCTCGGTCGAGCTACCGCTAGGAGGGTCCTCCGGCAGAACCCGTCCGAAGGCAGCTCGAGTGGCGGACGCCTGACTTCCTTCGAATCCAAACCCAGGCACGGCTGGTGTTGGCTGGGTGTTTTGGCGATGTCCATCCCCCGTCGAGATAAAGAAGGTAGGGAGAAAGTAGGATGGCCCACCCGGGACGACAGGAGAATCGCTGTAGTTCACGTACAGTTGGAGGCCCTTCATCTCCAACGACTCTCGCAGGATTCGCCGCTGCCCCGGCTCACACGGCATTCCTTCCGGCGGTTCGAACTGGGCAAAGTTCAAAACAATGACTTCTTCGTACGGCCCTTCGTGCTCCCCGATCTGCCCGGGCACTTCCACAAGATCGCGGGCCACGGCAAACACCGAGTTCCCTGTGTCTTCGTAGAACTGGTGACGCCCCCAAACAAGTTCCCCACTCTCGTGGTAGATCCAAGGTGTGAATTGAGGAGGAGCTTGGGCTTCAGCAATCCCGGCGAGCCACCCCCAAACGACGACTGACAGAGTTCTCCGTAAACACACACGAGCTTGAGCTGCCATTCGACGCCGTCCTTTCGAGTTCTTGGGTGCATCTCTTCACCAGATTCCAGTAGGTGTCGCATGTGAGAAACAACGCAGCCGTGCTAGTTTCTTCAGAATTCTCGACTTTCTTTTCGCACGCGGATCGACTCACCCAACTCCGGCAAGGACCGGTTCGGAATGACTCAGGAATCTCCCCACCCAGACGAGCCGCCGAGAGTGGATCTTGCAGCCTTGCTCGAGCACCAGGACTTCGTTCGAAACCTGGCCTATCGGCTCTTGGAGGGGGGACCGGCCGCGGAAGACGTCATTCAGGACACGTGGCTGCATGCCATCCGTCGCCCCCCCGAACATGCCCTTTCCATCAAGGGCTGGCTGGCAACGGTTGTTCGAAATCGCGCCAGGAATCTCTACCGACTGGAGAAAAGTCGCAAGGAACGCGAAGCGGCTTTCGCTCAACGAGAAGCTCGGTCCTCCGCAGCAAGGCTGGCGCTGCCACCGGAGCTGAGGGAGCTGCTATCGAAGGCCTTGCAATCCATGGCCCCGGCCTACGCGGAAGCTCTTCAGCTTCATTTGTTCGAGGAACTTTCCGCGGCTCAGATCGCGGATCGAATCGGCGTTTCCCCCAAGACCGTTCACACCCGATTGAGGCGAGGCCTGGACACCCTCCGGCAAAAACTCCGTCGCGAATACAAAGGTCGACGATCTTGGCAGGCAGCGCTGCTGCCATTCGCACTCCGGCAAGGAAACCCTGAGCAGAAAGCTTTCTCGACAAGCCACGTCGACCCTGGCAGTCCGGCACGGCACGTTCGAACCCTTTCTGCTCGCCCGATCATCGCGTGGGGCGCCGCAGCCCTGCTGGTCGGCGCCGCCTGGTGGATCGCTCGAACGACGCCAGCCCTCCCCCAGGGAACGACCGCACCGGAGTTGGCCGAGTCGATGCCGGCCGCCGGTCCCGGGATCGGATCCAACTCTGCGGAGCGATTCTCCCAGAGTCGCGAGGTCACCTCTGATTTACGATCCGTCACAGGCCTGAGGATCTCGACCGTCGACGAATCTTCTTCGCCGGTCCCCCACGTTCGCCTGCTTTTGCGTGGTCCGGCGCGGACCGAAGCAAGCACCGACGAATCGGGCAGCCTCATGATCCCATCCATCGCGGCGGGTCAATGGACGGTCCATCCCGAACGTGGGGTTGCCCGCTTCGTTTCCGTACGGACGGGAGAGACCGCGTTCCTGCAGCTCACGATCCCTGACGGGCGAACGGTGAAAGGGATCGTCCTGGACGACTCCGAGCTTCCGATTGCCGACTCCGAAATCCTCTGTTCCTGGCCCGCCCTCCCGGAGGAGCTGGTCCCGAGAGGACGAAGCGACTCCACGGGGCAATTTCGGATCGTGAACGTCGATCCCGAATGTTGGGTGGGCGCGATCAGTCCTGCTCATGCGGACTCCAAACTCGAGTTCGTCGGCCATGACCCCGCGCCTCGGGCTCTCGTCTGCCCTCCTGATCTCCGGGCAGCGGTGACTGTGGTCGACTCCTCTGGACGAACCGTCGTCGGTGCGGTGCTGCATCTACGTCCTCGATTCGCCGACCTCGTCGATCTGGGATCTACGGGAATCAAGACCCGGTTGTTTCCTGAAAAGTCGACTCGCACCAATGAAAGTGGCTTGGCGAGGTTTCGAGGCTTGCGAAGAACCGAGTACGAGCTTGAGCTCTCCGCCCCCGGTTTTGCAAGGCAACGGCGTCCCGTCGCGACATCCGCCGGAGACGTGGAGCTCCGAGCGACACTTCATCCCTCTTCCACTGTCACCGGTCGCTTGACAACGGAAAGCGGGGAACCGGTCGCGAATGCGCGGGTCGAGGCTCGCTTCGGAAGGTTCATCCTCCCACCGGTCTCGTCCCAAGTCGACGGCACTTTTGAGTTGCCGCAAGTACCTGCGGGAAAGGCTCAGCTTCGCGCCTTCCATCCCGTCAAAGGATCCGCACTGGGGGAACGGTCAATCACCGAAGGGTCGCGGGTTCGCTGGAACGCCGCCCTTTCCACCAACAAATGCATCACGGGAACGGTGCGAAGCCCCACCGGCGTGCCTTATCAAGGGTGGTCGGTGACCGCAACGACGTCCGCGAACGGCTGGAGTGGCTCTCCTGTCCCCGCCATCTCAGGAATCACCAACTCTCGAGGGGAATTCTCGCTCCCCACTTGGGACGATTCGCCACAAGTCGTCAGCGTGCACCCGTCACTGACCAATCGATCGTTTCCCATCGCCTGGCACTCGGGCGCTCGACCGGGACAACCGATCGATCTTCGAGTCGACCCAGACCGGTCTGCCGCAGCGAGAGTTCACGGCTCCGTCCAAGCGCCCCAAGGAAGTCCTCCGGATCGGATGTCTGGAGCGGTGGTGACTCTCGTGCACGAGCTGTTTGCAACAGACGATTCCGTCGCGGTGGATCCCGCCGGTGGGACCTTCGAGTTCACGAAGCTGCCGCCGGGCAAGTACCAGCTGTTTCTCCAGCTCTCAGGACGCCCTCGCGAACAACTTGGCGAGTACGAGTTGAATGACGACACCGTCCTCGAGCTCCCCCCGCGGCAAGCGGCACAGTGCGGGGCACTCGAACTCGTTCAGACCTCAAATCGTGTCAAGCGGCTTCGCGTCGACATCTATCCAGTCGGCGAGCCGACCGAGACGCCCAACGGACTTTCGACCGACTCTCTCGCAAGCTGTTTCAATGAACTCTTCCCAGGCTCCTACGAGATCTCCGTGGCCGGATACCGGGTTCCGAAAACCATCATTCCTTTCGAGATCCGTCCCGGCGAGACGACCTTTGTGCACTTGCCCGGACAGGGAGGTCGGATTCGAAGAATCCGGATGGAATGCCCCGCGCCAACCCAGGACATCGGTCCCCTGAGTTGGAGCCTCACCGATGACCGGGGGCAAATCGTGCGAGCCCGCGAGTTTCCAGGAGTTCCGTATGAGGAACAGATCGTCGAATGGGCCGGGGCTCTGCACCCGGGGGATTACACCATTCATGCGGTTCGCGAGGACCTCCAGGAGGTTCGCATCCCGGTGACCGTCGAAGACCATCCAAGTCGCGAAACGATCGTTGTGCCGCTGGAGCCCTTGGAGTCCGACCACTGACCGGGGCGAGAAGTCTTGCCAAGAACGACGCGATCGCTCTTCGGACGTTCCCCGGGATAAGCCACCACTCTTAGGCGGGTGAAGTGCGCGCCGCCACCGCCGCGAGAAACCCCTCACGATCTTCCGGCGAAACAAGCAGCACCTTTCCGCTGCTGTAGCGAATCTCCAGGCGATCCATGGACAGCGCCGGTCCTGACAAAAGAGACTGACTTGGCACGACCTCGCGAATCTCCGGGTAAGGAATGGTCCAGCGAAAAGGTCCCGAGCGAGCGGTCAACGCGGCTTCACCGAATGCGTAGCGGGTCGAGGTGATGAGCCACAGGGGCAGCACCCCGCCCAACAACAGAACCGCCGCGGCCAAGACTCCCATTCCGAAAGACGGATGCCCAAGCAAAGTCACGGTGGCAAACAACGAAACCGCCGCAGACAACCAACAGGACACGGTGACCCAGAGATCGACTTTGGAAGGAAACACCTGATCATTGGAAAGAACACTCATGAGCAATGGTCCAGCGAAATTTTGACAAGCAGCTCCGACACAACCGTCTGGTGTGGAAACACGAAGTGAGACAAAGAGCAACACAACAACTCACGAACGAGGAACGGAAGAGCGTTACACACCGCCTGGAGCATTCCGCCGTTTCTCCACCAATTCCTCGAGAACGCGCCTGAACCGAGGGTACCTGTTGGAAGTAGGACCGGACGAGATTTCCATCGTCCAGGAGCCCTCTCATGCTTCTCCTTTCGAACGTGGCCCTCTGGTCATTCTTGTTTCTCGCCGACTCCACCACAGCTTCCTCAGGAGACCCGCGACCGTGGATTCGTTACCCGGCAATCTCCCCCGGCGGTGAGTCCATCGCCTTCTGCACCCAAGGAGATCTGTGGATCGTCAACGCGAACGGCGGCGTGGCTCGGCGGTTGACGAACAATCCGGGTTACGAACGCTCGCCGGTGTGGTCACCGGATGGGTCGACCTTGGCCTTCGCAGCAGACTGGTATGGGAACTTCGACGTCTTCGTCATTGCCGACGATGGTGGAGAAGCACAACGCTTGACCTTTCATTCCACGGGAGGGACCCCGGGCAGGCTAGACGCCCATCTTCCCGGAGACATCCCGACGGGGTTCACTCCGGACGGCGAACACGTTCTCTTCGCCAGTCGGCGCCACGACTTTCCCGAAGCACGGCTTGGGAACTCTTCGTTCGGGGAACTCTTGTCGATTCCGGTGAGGGGAGGGCGTCCACGGACCTTGCTCACGGTCCCGGCACACTCCGCAAGCATGCGCTCCGACGGAGGAGCGATCGTGTTCCACGACTACAAGGGCTACGAAGACCCGTTTCGCAAGCATCACACCTCCAGTTCCACCAGGGACCTCTGGATCTACGAGACGGAGACTCAGGCCTTCCGCAAACTGACCGGCTTTCCCGGTGATGATCGAGAGCCACGGTGGTCACCGAAGGAGCAGTGGGTGTATTTCCTTTCGGAGCAGAAAGAGCCCATGCCCCCCGAGACCGCCGCAGCACTCTCCCCTCCGTCCGTCGACCGAGATCCTCGACTCGCGCCTCGGCTGCAGAGCAGCTTCAACGTCTGGCGAGTGGATCCAGACACTCCCGAACGACAAGAGCAGATCACCTTCCACCGTCAGCACCCGGTCCGATTCCTCAGCGTTTCTCGGACGGGAACCCTGTGCTACGGGTTTCACGGTTCAGTGTTCCTCGACGACGGAAGGCCGGAGACTCCTCCGAAACCAGTGACGATCCAACTTCCAAGAGCGCCGCATGCTCCCGCGATCGACGTTCCCGTGCAAGTCTCGGAATTCGCGGTGCGACCGGATGAAACGGAAGTCGCGGTGATCGCCCGTGGGGAGATCCTGGTCGCCAATCTCGAAACAGGAACGACGCAACGACTCACGCGAACCCCAGGCCAGGAGCGCGGCCTCTCCTGGAGTGGAAAGCACCTCTACTACGCCAGTGAACGAGGTCGTTCATGGAACCTGTACCGAAGGTCACCGTCGTCGGGCGGAATGTTGTCCGTGTCCGAGGCTTCCCTCGAAGAACCGATCTTGGAAAGCGAGGACGACACCGACAGCCCTCTTTGTTCGCCCGACGGCCAGCGCCTGGCCTACTACCACCACGGGGATGAACTGAGGGTGTTGGACCTGAAGACCCGAGCCCAACGCATCGTGGTCCCGGGAAGCATGAATTACTCCGATCAAGACGGTGCCTTACGCGCCGTTTGGTCTCCCGACAGCCAGTGGCTGGCCTTCCCCTACCTTGGACACTCTTCGGGAGTTCCAGAAGTCGGCATCGTTCACGTCGAATCGGGCGAGATCACCAATCTGACGGAGAGCGGCTACTCCGACGGATCGCCGCGGTTCTCTCGCAACGGTGGCGCAGTGCTCTACAGCACGGAGCGATTCGGGCGACGCAACCATGGAGGTTTCGGCGCGCAGCGTGACGTCGTGGCTCTCTTCCTCAACCAAGAATCCGCCGAGCTCGGCTGGACGGCTCCCTCGCAGAGTTCACTCCGAAAGCGGCACGGGGACACAGAAGTGGAAACCGAGGGATTGCACTGGCGTCGTCAACGAGTGACCGCATTTTCGAGCGACTTGTCGGACTACGAAATCAGCGCGGATCATCGATCCCTGCTTTGCAGCGCTCGAGCCACAGATCAGTGGGCGCTGTGGAGGCACGACCTTCGAGAAGGCGGCTCCGAACGCCTCCTTTCCTTGGCGGGCCCGGCACAGATCGAACTCGGCGAAGTGACTGGTCGCCCCTACCTCCTGCAAGGTGGAGAGGTGTTTCGAACCCGCCTCGAGTCCGATGACGGGAGCCTCTCGCCGGTTTCCCTGCCAACGGAGCTCGCCATCGACGAGTCAGCCGAACGACGAGCGATCTTTGACCACCTGTGGAGCGTCGTGCGACGTAAGTTCTACGACCCGGACCTCCATCAAGTGAACTGGGATCAGATGGGCGAGTCCTATCGGGCGTTCCTTCCCAGCATCACCAATGGCTACGACTTCTGCGACTTGGTGTCGGAACTGGTCGGGGAACTGAACTGCTCCCACCTAGGATGCCGCTTCGAGCCGACGCGTCCCGCAGGCGACGAAACCGCGGCCCTGGGTCTTCTGTTCGACCCACACCACGACGGCCCGGGACTGAGAATCGCGGAGGTCCTCGCCGGGGGACCGGCGGATCGATCCGACTCCGGTCTCTGGGCCGGGTTGACCGTGACCCACCTTGATGGTGTGGAACTCGGTCCAAGCGTCAATCACTGGCAGCTGCTCAACCGAAAGAACAAACAGAGCTTTCGGCTTCAAGTCTCGAACCCCTCTTCCCAAGCGTCGTGGGAAGAGACCGTCGAGTCCATCTCTGTGCGCGAGGAGAACCGCCTGCTCTACGAGCGCTGGGTGGAACGATGCCGCCGCGACTGCGAGGAGCTGTCCGACGGTCGCATTGGCTATGTCCACATCCAGTGGATGAGTGACTCAGGGTTTCGGCGGGTCTACTCCGAGGTCCTGGGTCGCCATCACGAGAAGGAAGCTCTGGTTCTTGATACCCGGTTCAACGGCGGCGGCTGGCTCCACGATGATCTGGTGACGTTCCTCGGAGGAAATCAATACACCACCTACGTGGGACGCAACCATCCCCCCGGCTTCCTGGGGAACGACCCGATGAGCAAGTGGACCAAGCCTGTTGTGGTGCTGCAGAACGAAGGCAACTACAGCAACGGACACAGCTTTCCACGGGCGTTTCACGCCAACGCTTTGGGAAAACTCGTGGGTGCTCCGGTTCCCGGGACCTCGACCACGGTCTGGATCGAGAACCAGGTCAATCCCGACATCGTGTCCAGCGTCGCCCAGATCGGTTTCCTCGATCAGAACGGACAGTTCCTCGAGAATCAGCAACTCGAGCCCGACGTCTTGGTTCTCAACTCTCCGGAAGAGATCACCCGCGGCGAAGACCCGCAACTGGAAACCGCCGTCAGCCTCTTGCTCGAGGAGCTCGATGAGTGAGAACGAGGGAGCGCCGCCCGTCTCTGAGCGGTGATTCTCTTCGAACTGACCGACCGTCCACCGTCACCGCTTGCTTCGCGATCGCACCCCTGTCTCCGCTCCGTCGACGTCGCCGTAGATCTCGCGGTGCTCTTCCATCGCCTGGGCGATCCAGGCCGGAGTCGAACCGAGTCGAAGAGAGAGCTGCGCTTCGTACAACGAGGCCGGACGAACCGGGACTCCTTGACTCAGCACCGCTCCGGCGTTCTTGAAGGTCACGCTGGCTCCGTGGTAGCCAATGATGTCCGGGCCAACAATGGTGGCCCGGGCGGGATAGTCCCCGCTCCCCTGGATCCCCCAAAAATTGTAGGTCCCCACCGATGCCCCCACGTTCTTGTAGTTCCAGAACACCGCGCCATCGAGGTGATTGGGAAGGTTCGAATAGTGGGATCCGTGACTGCTCAGGAAGCGAAACACGCAGTGATCCACGAGACTGACGCGTACCGTGCTTCCGTGAAAATCCACCCCACGAACCTTCGGAGCATTGGTTCGCCAGCTCACGCAAGCCGTGGCATTGTTGAGAGAAGGGCCGTGCCAGACAGCGGACTTGATCTCGCTCAAGCCATCGAGGCAACGCGCGCTTCCGTAGGCGAATCCGCCCCAGTTGTGACCGGGGTTGCCTTCGTAACTGTTGTTCAGCGCGGAGCAAGCGATCGAACGCCCGAAGCTCCAAGGACTACTAATGTTGGAGAACGTGCACCTCCGGATCCAAGAGTTGTAGCCGCGCAGCACGAGGATCATTTTGAAGCTATCGTCGTGGTACCAAGGCCCCAAACTTCCGAACGGCTGGTGGTGCTGAAACGCCTGAGTGTAGTTGCCGGCAAAGTGGATGTCTTCGAATCCGATGTGATTGATCGCGTTCGACTTCTTCAACACGAAACCATTGAATGAGTCGATCTTGACCGTGAGCGGAGCATGAAATCGGATTCGGTTTCCTTCCGAGATCGCCTGGATTCGACGCATCTCGTTGATGGTCACGCCGTGGTTGTTGATGTTGGACCAGTTGGATCGAGTGCGTCTCCCCTCCAAGAATCGGTCGTTGAGCCACGGCGCGTTCTCGAGGTTAAGGAGCACGAAATCCCCCTCGGCAAGTCCGGACACGTGGGAGACCGTGACTTCTCGGTCCCCCGGCTCGCTGTCGGAGATCACGTCGAAACGGGTGCCGCTGCCCCAGGTCCGGAACACAAACATCGCCTCCGGAGTGGAACTCCCGGGCTTGGGATAAAGCGGGTAACGCATGAAGAGTTTGGTCATGCGCTTCCCCGACCGGGTCCCGCGCAGCACGATGTTGGACTTGTGCAGCACTTCGATCGGATCGGTTTGGAGATCCTTCTCGTTGATGCGGAAAGTTCCGAGGGGAAACTGCACGACCCCGCCCCCGGCCTCGGCAGCCGCGTGAATCGCCGATTCAATTGCCTCGCGGTCGGATTCCCCGTCGTCGGGCACCGCACCGAACTCAGTGACGGGGAAGGTGCGCAAACCCAGGGAGTCCGTGTCCGGAATCCCTTCGGCCCCGAACCCATACCCCGCGTAAGAGAAGTCGGCGAGCTCAGGAACACCCTTCGTCAGGGTGGCCTGCACCTGAGCGTCGACGTGCACGGAGGAGCACCACAGAAAAGTCAGGGCAGCCACCAGTCGCCGGGTTGCTGGTTGAGCCAAAGGCGAAAACGTGAGGGAGAGACTCGGTCGCGTCATGGGTCGTCGTTGTCCGCTCATCCGTGAGAGTTGAGGCAATCATGAAGCTTGCAGTCGGCGAAGGTCGCGCCACCGCACTCATCCTTGGACGAATGCTAGCAGGCCGGAAGTTCCTCGGTTGTCATCCCCCCTCGGCAGACACGAAATCTTCCGCAGGCGCCCCTTTTCCTGGGTGACAGATGGCGGGAGCTGTGCTTCTGACGTCTCCCCTCGGGGGCAACAGCCCACGCCACGGGCCGCTCGGCCTCCCAGGGTCATCTCGGCGGCGGACCTGCGGGCCCCCTTCCATTCCGTGGTGGAAGGCCGCGACCGACCGGACCAAGGCAACCATCGCGGGGCCCCTTCCCGATGCCAGGTGGCGTGCGAGTGTTCGGTGGTTTCGAGGGCAACGAAGCCAAGCTCGGTGGCTGGGATTGGACCGAGCGCGGGACGATCCTCGGAGGAGGAGCCGCAACACCGGCCCTGCGCTTTTCTTACGGGACCACCAGCTCCACCGCATTGCTAGCAGCGAACCCCTCGGGGCCACCGGCATCCTGGATCCAGTACTGGAACACCACGGTCAGCCCCGAGGCGATTCCTCCGAGCCACGGGCCGCTGGCTGACACAGCTCCCGCCGCACTCGTCGTCGTCACAATGATGTTGCCGTTGTTGACATCCGGAACAAAGGTGCCACCTTTGAAAGGCACCGAGAGAGTGCCGAGGCCGACGGCGAGAGCTGCCGGAGCATTTCCCACGGCACCCGTCAGTTGCAACGACATCCCATTTCCGGAGCACGCGAATCCGGAACCTTGCAGCATTGGAAAGCCGTTCGTGCCCACCAACGCCGATCCCAAGTCGGCAAAGTCGTCGGTCAGCGGAAGGTCCGCCATCAAGTCGTATTCTCCGAGGCTTCCGTAGTCGGAGTTCACTCCGGGGTTGCCGACGCCTTCCACCGAAAGGTAGTAGGTACCCGCCGACACGTTGGTGGAAAGGTTGGCGGTCACGTTTCCGGCGGGATTGGAGGAGTCCATGAGGACGCCACTGGCGTCATACAACTCCAGGGACAAGTCCAAGTTGGGACGCTCGACGGTCGGCGCGACGGTCGCTGACAGTGGGCCGCCCGCACAAACAAGGCGAAACACGTCGACGTCGTTTCTGTCGTGAATCAATCCGGTCCTCTGACCGACGGCAGGGTCTGGACACTCGAAAACCAACGGCGTGGCATCGAAGAAAGTGTCCCCGTGATCGTCCTGCTTGAAGGTCACCCCATTGGAAGAGCTGGTGATGATTTCGACGTCATCCTGGCTCGACGTGGCGCCGGCATAGTCTCCGTTGCTCCACTGCACCAGGTTCTTGCCGAATGGCGCTCCCATAATCGGCCCCCAGCTCATGGTGCCAGAGCCCGTTCCCGGATGGTACGTCGAGCTATTCAATCCATCATGACGCAGGCCGAAGGCATGTCCCACCTCGTGGCTCGCGGTCATCGATCCATTGTTGTCCCCCTTGTTGAAGGCGAACACCGGATTGTCGATCGAGTCGTTGAAGGAATTCAGGAACGCGACCCCGCCAATGCCATTGCCGAATCCATCGGTCGCCTGGGTCATCACACAGCGCACGCCCCAGGTGGAATCGCCGCCCCCACTGTTCGTCAGCGCGTCCAGCGACGGCTCTTCCGTGGTGACGTCCACTTCAAACGGGGCGAAGTCTTCCGCGACATAGCGCCACTGATTGATGATGGTTTGGAGCTCGGAGTCGCTGAACGACGAGGCGCTCCCCGAAGTGTTGAACGGGGGAAACTGAATGTCGTGGCCCCAGGAGTTGTTGACCGAGTGGTGACCGTCGAAGTCCAGGTAGATCACATGGTCCGCCCCCGGACGGCTGTGAAGCTGAAACGCTTGGCTCAAGGGAATCGTCCCTTCTGCCACCGTGGACTCGCCGGAGTCACCGTCCACGAACCACGGATCGACATAGATGACTCTTCCGGAAGCGTCGATCCAGACCGAATCGTCTTCTTGGAGCAGCTCGACCAACTCGTCACGGGTCATCGAGTTTCGTGCAGCAATCCGCGAGAGATCCGCCGCGCGTTCTTCGAGAGCGGCGGCGCCACGAAACGCGCCAGGAGGAGCGAATGGGTCCGCGACGGCACCCAGCTGCGCCCCCGCCATCGGTACTGCGAGAGGGAGGACCAGGAGGCCTAGTCCTACGGGCAACGAGCGCGTGAACAACCAATGAGCAGAAGATCGACCGTGACGCGCCATGGATGGTGCCTCCCTCGAGAGTCAAGAGCCCGGGTGCGAAATGCAGGAGCTCGCGATCCTAGGAGCGGAACGCGGCAGATACCACCGCATGACACGTCTCCTGGTCCCACGACCGACACGCGGGAACCTCCCGCGGGCTCTTCCCTTTCTTTCGCACCCGGCGTCTTCAGAGGTCGGCCGTTTCCCGACGGAATCCAGAGCCGGTCCCGATTCCCTCGAGCGCACGAAACCTCTGCGACCGTCACTCCGTTTCGAAGAGGGAGCCCGCTCGCCAGTCGTCCGGACCCGACGACTCGCGCATCCGGCCACCGCTGACCGAGGCGTTGAGGCCACTGGCGATGTTGTCAATCCCGCCGCTGACGGAGGACGAGGTCCCGCTGGCGGTGTTTTGCTGTCCCCCGCTGACCGCCGCCGCCTGTCCACTGGCGAGATTGTCCATGCCACCGCTAACCGCTCCATAGGAACCGGTCACCGTGTTCCACCGCCCGCCGCTGATGGTTCCGGCATGGGCAAGGGCGGAAACGGTGTTCTCGGCCCCACCGGTCACCGAGGAACCACTTCCCCCGGCCTGATTGGTGTACCCACCGCTCACGGAGGACACCACTCCCGTCGCTTGGTTGGCTTTTCCTCCACTCACCGAGGCGCCCAGGCCCATGGCAACATTGTCCTCGCCTCCACTGACCGACGAGTACGAACCACAGGAAGTGTTGTCCGATCCGCCAGACACCGAGGACATGAGTCCACTCGAAGAACCGCGGGCACCACCACTGATGGAGCTGTAATCGCCGCTCGCCACGTTCGCAGAACCTCCGCTTGTCGAGGCCCATCGTCCGCTGGCGATGTTCGACCGCCCACCGCTGACTGAGGAGAAATCGCCGGCTGCCGTGTTGTAGGCTCCTCCACTGACCGAGGAACGCGAGCTGGCAGCGGTGTTTCGATACCCGCCGCTCACCGACGAACGCGCCCCGCTTGCCGTGTTGGCTCGCCCTCCACTGACGGAGGCGAAAGTGCCGGTGAGATTGTTCTCTTCCCCGACGACGAGGCCACCCCAACTCGTGTACGTGTTCCTACGGCCGCCGACGATGTTATGGGAGCCGGTTCGCTCGTCGCCCGCGGGATTGCCAAACTCGTTGTATCCCACGATGAAGTTCCCCAGACCGTTCTTGGTATTGGTCGCCCCAAGACCGTTGACCACTTGGAGGTTGATTCCGGTAATCCTCAGAGTTTCGAGAGTACCGCCCTGACCATCGGAGATCTCGACCAGCTCCATGTGTTGCAAGATCCGTCTCCATTCGGGATTGAAGGGAATTGCTTCTTGGGCACCGGCCGCTTCACTCAGAGACAAGAGGCTTGCGGCAAAGAAGACCATCGTGGCGCGGGGATTCATCGGGTGCTCCGTTCCGTGCTTGGAAACCAGACGGGTCTCATCACTCCGTCTCGAACAGCGTTCCTGCTCGCCAGTCGTCGGGGCCGTCGGCCACCCGCTGTCGACCACCACTCACCGAGGCATCAGAACTGCTCGCTTCATTGTCAGCTCCCCCGCTAACGGATGCCCCTCCATCGCTCGCTGTGTTGCTGTGCCCCCCGCTCACCGACGCGGCGTCGCCACTCGCTCGGCTCGACGTTCCCCCACTCACCACCCCGCGGTAACCAGAAACCCAGCCACCCACTCCCCCGCTGATCGAGCCCCAAACTCCTGTGGACTGGACATTGGAGAAGTAGCCTCCACTGATGGAGGCAAAGCTGATCTGGGTATACGCGAACCGACCTCCGCTGACTGATGACCAGGGCCCATCGGCGGCTCCATAGGAGCCCCCACTCACGGAAGAGCCGAAGTCCCGTGCGAGGTTCTTGGTCCCGCCGCTGACAGATGAGCGAAAGTCGTTCGCCGTGTTCTCCCGGCCGCCACTCACTGAGGAGCCTTCGGCGCGAGCCAGGTTCTGTTGTCCAGCACTCACTGAGGCGTAGGTGCCCTCGGCTGTGTTTCCTGCAGAGACGCTGGCGCCCCCGCCACCACTCACCGAGCTGGAGATCCCGCAGGCAGTGTTGGAACGCCCACCACTGATCGACGCACTTTCTCCGCTGGCGACGTTGTTAGCGCCGCCACTCACCGTCGCCCAAGAGGCGCTGGCAAAGTTCTCAAAGCCACCTGTGACGGATGACCTCGCACCACTGGCCGTGTTCGCCCGCCCCCCGCTCACGGACGCAAACGGACTGGTCAGGTTGTGCTCTTCTCCCACGAGGAGCCCGCCACGGGAAGCACTGCTGTGCTGCCGGCCCACAACGATGTTGTGAGAACCGGTGCGATCATCTCCCGCAGGGTTCCCCAGTTCCTGGTACCCAACAATGAGATTGCCGAGACCATTTTTCTGGTTGCTGGTCTCTGGCGGACCACTCACCAGCTGCACATTGAGACCGGAGATTCGCAATGTCTCGACGAAACCACCCTGACCGTCGGGGACTTTCACAATGCTCATGTGATCGAGAATTGCCGCCCATTCCTCAGTAAACACCTGACTCTGAACGCCAACCGCCGGATGGCAGAGACTCACGAATACGAACAAACAAACCAGCATCGATCGCAGAGTCATGAGACTTCCTTTCCGTGATCGAAAAACCAAAGCCCCTTCGGCACCAAGACAGTCGCCGGGTGGTCTCTACCGATCCAAGACTTCGAATCCCGACCCATCCTGCTACCTCCGAGGGTCGTCTCCGGACACACCCCGGGTCGAAATGAATCTCGAAACAGGGGAGGGGCCCAAACAAACCCCAAAAATCGAAGGCAGAAAGCCGGCTCCACGGCTCGACGGCCCGTGGGCCCGATTCATCGATTGGGTCTGAGGCGGAAGCAGGACCGGTCCGCGGTCACGGCATCGAGGGATCCGTTTCGATGTAGGTCACGTAACCGACCAGCATCTCTTCCCAGGTTTGGTCTCCCCAGCGAACGCGCTGACTGGGGTCCGGGTTCGAGGGGTTGGCCGCCGAGTTGTCGTAGGTGGCCGTCAAATACAACGTGTCCCCCTGGTCGAGAATGGGAGGGTTCTCGTATTCATAGGTGTGCTGCCAATTGAAGTCGTACGCAGGCACATCCAGCAGAATTGCTTTCTCCCGCGGCTTCAAAACTTCGACTCGGAATGCCTTGCCGCGCGAGTGCATGTGGGGAAAGAGTGCCAAGATCTGAATCGGTCCGTCGAACTCGTGGACCGCATCGAAGCTGGTAGAGGCTGCATGGGGAGGAATGTCGATCGCCGTGTTGATCACTGCTCGCGATTTCACCCGATGCTTGACTTCGCTGGTGGCCCAGCACATGGCCATCTGGGTTTGGTCGAGAGCCGCAACCCCATTGGGCGTGTAGTGCAATTGGAAGAGAAACTTGGTGCCGGCGCGCAGCAACTGGCCGTATCCGTCGGGGAAGATCAGCGGTCGGGAACCAGGCACATTCACCGCGAAGTGCCCGCTTCCCAGGAAGAAGTCCCGATCTCGCCTCACCGCTTGTCCATTCGACTCTGGCGGGATCAACAACACCAGTACGTGGTGGGTGACGGCTGGGTTGCTCGGGCGAATCTCGACCGACTTCACCCAGCGATCTTCGGTCAAGCCCGGATCGACCACGATGTGGCGGTAGGGCACTGTGCCTTCGGCGGGGACGGACTGAACCTCGGGCAGTTGGAGCACCATGTCGGGCTTGCCAATGGTCCAGCCTTGGTCTTCGAACACCGGGGTCGGCTGCTTGTGGCGAGGATCCCCTTCGGGCGCCCCCTGTTCGGCCCAGCGCACCAGGAGCTCCTTTTCGGTTTCGGTCAAGTGCCGGGCATTCTTGAACTCTCCGTAGTCTGGACTGGCGTGCCAGGGCGGCATTCGATTCTGGAGAACGACCTCTCCGACCATGGGCGCCCAGCCTCGCACTTCTTCGTACTCCAAGAACGTCATGGGTCCGATCTGGCCGGGACGATGACATTCCACACACTGTTGCCGCAGGATGGGGGCGACGTGTTCGTAGTAAGTGATGTCGCGGAGACCTTGCTCTTCAGCATGAATGAGAAGCCCGGGAGCTTCGGTGCGAAACACTTCCGGGGCCTCCCCGTCCATCACATAGGATTCCAAAGCCTCCAGCAGCCACTCTTCGTCAGCAAAGCTCTTCTGCTCGTCCCGCTGATACTGATCGTCGATGGCACCTCGGTACAAAACATTGCGCTGATCATCGAGGAGAATCACTTCGCCCATTCGTTCCACTCCCAACCGCTCGGTAACCACCAGGGTTGGGTCATGGAGTACAGGAAACTCCAGCTCGAACTCCGCCGCTTGTCGAGCCACGGTCGCAGAATCGGCCATGCCGGGAAAGACCGCCAGCACACGAAGCCCATCTTCTCGATACTCTCGCTCGAGCTGCCCCAAACGAGCGGCGTACTTGCCAGAGACTTCACAATCCCCCCAGCCAAAGAACAGGAGTGTCGCAGCCACCGAGTCGTCGGACGTCCCAAGGCGAACCCGCTCCCCTGCCACCGAACTCAGGGAGAAGTCCTCCACCGGCGGAGCCCCCACTCCGGACTCCGTCGCCCCGCAGGGCGCACTCGAAACGAGCCCCCCGATCAGGGCCAAGCTCGCCGCGACGAAGCCTCGCCGACGAACGGCAATGCGAGGGAAGACTGTTCGATGGAGGGTCATTCCTTTTCTCCCAGAAACGTCATCGAGAGGACAGAGGGACCGAGGAGGATACCCGCCCCGGAACCAAGGTACCGCCCCCGAGGAAACGGGTTCATTTCCCCCCGCGATCATCGAGACGACTGGATTTGACCCCAGAATTGCTCTCCGCATGAGGTTCTGGGCCACGACGTCCCCGCCACTTGTCACCAAGTCATCTGGTTCTGAAGGTTCTCAATCGGTGGGCCGCAAGCGCCACTGGTGTGAAGGATCAGTCGGAAGAGGAGAGAAACTCGAAGCGAGTCAGCAAGTCCTCGAAATCGGCAAGACAGTCGTCGTGATCGACCCGGCTTGCAATCATGTTCAATAGGAAGCCAGAGGTTCCTCGAGTCCAGAGCACTTCGGTGACGCGGTCTTCCACTCCGGTCTCTTTAGACACTCCCCCAAAGCAGGTGGTGTGCCCCCCGGCGTTTTGAACGTCCATCGACTCGTTGCCAACGATTTCGAAATCTTCGTAGCTGGGTCGAAAGAGTTCGAACCGAGAAACCGCAATCGCTTCGGCGGGAACTCCGGGCGGCAATCCAAACGCGACAAAGTGAATCCTCACGTGTTCCGCTTCGGGGATCGAGAACCGAATCGTGCAGTCCCCCGTTTCTCCGGTGTCGATGACCCCCCACTCGGGGTTTGGTGCGGACAGGCGACAGCCATGGTCGACATTGGTGTAGACCGCTCCCTCGATTCCCGTTTCATAGAGTTCCGCCAACGGTGACTCATCCACAGCAAAGTCCAGGATGCTGAGCTCCAGACTCTCGACCAAGGCCCGGCGCAGAGGCTGAGTCCCCTCCACCGTGTCGCTATGCACAAACTTGAGGAGTTGGAACGAACTTCCAACTTCGTTGGCACTCGCGTCGACGGGGATCCAGCGTCCGACGAAGGCCTCGTTCCACATGTGGCCTCCCCACTGACCACCGAACATCCGCTCGCCAAAGGCAATCCGGGTCGGAATTCCCATCGAGCGAGCCAAGGACGCGAACAACGTGGAGTACTCGGTGCACTTTCCAATCTTCCGTTCGAGCACCTGGGGTCCCGTCAGAGTTTCCGCAATGAGGGCCCCCTCGACGTTTTGATAGGTCCACTCGCAAAGAGCCTTCACCGCTCCATACGCCGTCGTGTGACCCTGAACGACTTGCTCAGCAGACTCTCGAATCCTTGGGTCCGCCGGCTTGATGTAGGCCGTTTCCGCAAGGGAGGATGACCATTTGTCGTCCTCCACCGGATACGAAACGTGGTCATCGACGGGCGATGGGCTGGACAGATTGACCACCGCGCGAAAGCTGCCGCTCTTTTCCGTGCCCTCGACCAATCGTTGGCGAGCATCCTCGAGTTCGAAGTCCTCGAACGGAAGGTCCTTCCAGCGAATCTCGACGGTGAGATCGTTCAATCGCTCGGGATTCGGAATCGGGCGGTCCAAGTCAAAGGTCAAGACGTCTCGGCCGGTTTGGTCCAGGGGAGGGATGCTGGAGGCTTCTTCCGCAGAGCAGCGCTCGACACGAACCCCCGCCTCCTCAAACCAGCGCTCACGCTCAAAACCATCTTCGCCGAGGGTCAACAACATGGATTGCGTCGGGTCCTCGGATTCGATCTCCCACCGGAGCGGATCGGCCTCGGTCGGACAAGAAGTGACGGTGACCGTCGACACTTGCATCGTGAAGTCGCCGAGCAGTCCGATCAATTGAAGCTTCCGTGAACTCGTGTCCGGGGGTTGGCTGGCCAACCATTCGCCAAGACAGTGATCGAACAAAACGGGGACCGACGGATCCACGGGCCATTCCTCGAGGGTCTGTTGGCCGTCCAGCGTTGTGGTGAGAGTCAAGGCTTGTCCCGCCACGGTCCCGTCGATGGTAGAAGCACCGGACATGGTGGACAGCTCACAATGAACTGAAAGCGGCTGCAAGTCGAGAGTCGTCACAAACTCGCCGGCAAAGTGGATCTCCTGAAGCTGTCCCAGGAAGTTCACGGGAATCCGGGTTTCGGTGACGAACTTCCACTGGCCTTCTTCGACGGGGCTCACCCGAATGCGATTCGAGGCGAAACGCTGACCTTCCCGGGAGATGGCGTACCACAGATCCCGCTCCTGACCGTGCAGCACCACCGCAAAGAGAAAGAAGAAGAGAAACGCCCAGCTCGGGATCCGTCGTTGCGTCGCCACCATGAGCACTCCCTCGCGCGGAAAGCATCTGTCGGAATCCAGATGATACCGGTTTGGGATTCTGGCGCCCGCAGGGCTCCTCGCGCGGAGGAGAGGGAGAAATCAACTCGCGCGCATCCACACCAAGAGTCGGTCACACAGACAGGAGCTGCTGTGGTGACCGCGAGCAAGGCGCGGCCGTCCCCGCCATTTCAGAGCAGTCTCTTCAATCTCGACGAATCCATCGATTCGTCCCGCTCCTCGGCGGAGACGAGCCCCCTGCGGTCCGCCGTCTCGGGTCTTTCCAAGCGACCTGCTAGTTGTTTTCGAACAGGGATCCGGCAGCCCAGTTGGAGTTGCTAGCCGCGCTGCGCAGGACTCCGCCGCTTACCGACGAGAAGGCTCCGCTCGCAGTATTGGCGGTTCCCCCGGCAACGGACGCGCTGACTGCCGAAGCAACGTTGCCGAATCCCCCACTGACCGTGGACCGCTCTCCGCTGGCTTCATTGCTGCCGCCACCACTCACCGTGGCGCACTCGCCACTTGCAATGTTGTAGTGCCCGCCGCCAATCGACGCACAATCGGCAGTCGCACTCCCGGAGCGACCACCACTGATCGAGGCATACAGACCCGCGGCTTGGTTGTAGTACCCGCCGCTGATGGATGACCACGCCCCCTGCGCGGCGTTGTAGCGTCCTCCGCCGACCGAAGACCAAGCTCCACTCGCCTGATTTCGATCCCCCCCGCTCACGGAAGATCGGAGGCCGGTCGCAAGGTTCTCAGACCCTCCACTGGCCGAAGCATAGAACCCGAGCGCCTCGTTCGAGCGACCACCACTCGCCCATGCTCCGGTGCCGGTCGCTCGATTCAAGACTCCTCCGCCGACCGATGTATACCGGCCAGTCGCATCATTGAATCGACCGCCGCTCACGGACGAGTAGTAGCCGCTGGCCAAGTTCTCGCGCCCACCAGAGATCGAACTGCGTGGTCCGCTTGCTTCGCAGCGATAGCCGCCGGTGATTGACGAGAAGTCACCAGAGAGAGTGTTTTCTTCTCCGAACACAATCCCTCCCCAGGACGAATGGGTGTTGAGTCGCCCGCCGACCAGATTGTGAGAACCCGTCCGGTCATCTCCATTCAGGTTGCCGAGCTCGTTGTACCCGATCACCAGATTTCCTGCGCCGTTCGTGGTCGCGGTCGAATCGAGGCCATTCACCACTTGGACGTTGACTCCGGTGAAGCGGATGGTCTTCACCGTCCCTCCCTGCCCGTCGTCGACATGAACGATGCTCATGTGCCTGAGGATGTCTCTCCATTCCTGAGAGAAAGGGGCTTGCACCTGACCGGCGGCGGCTTCGGTGACACCGAGGACGAGGCCGCTGACCCACAAGGTGCTTCGGAGGAAGTTCGCATTCATGACAAGTCCTTTCCAAGAGATGCAGGCATTCGATGCCGTCCCGGTTGGCGAAGGCGCCGTCGCCCCTCCCCGGTCGCCTCGAATCGGCGCCGAGAGAACGATCAAACCTGGCAGGAAATCGCGGATTGCCTTCTGACGCGAGATCGCGTTCCGACGTTGGAAACAGAAAATCAAAGAGTTTTGAGCACCGAGATTCGACGAACACTAATCTCTCCGGGAAGTCGACGCACTCGGGTCCTCGGACGGGCTGTTCTCTCTCGGATTCACCGACTCTCCCGGGATTCTTCCCCACGACGCTTCCCATGGACTTTCCTCCACCCACCCCCTCCACTTCTGCCCTCGCGGCCATCGCCTATGACGAACTCCGCGTCCTCGCCGCACGACATCTGCGGGGCGAACGGGATGACCACACCTTTCAACCGACCGTGTTGGTGCATGAAGCGTTCCTTCGATTGGCCGAACAAAAGGGCGGCGATTGGGTGAATCGCGGCCAGTTCGTTGCCGTTGCCTCGGCCATGATGCGACGCATCTTGGTGGACCATGCCCGCCGCCGTCTGGCGCAACGTCACGGAGGAGGCAAGGTGCTCTTGGAAATCTCTGCGGATTCGACCGTTGGAGAAAAGGGTCGTGATCTCGAGATGCTCGCCCTCCATGAAGCCCTGGAACAGCTTGCCCAAAAAAGCCCGCGCAGAGCAAGAGTCGTGGAGCTTCGCTACTTTGGAGGACTGGAACTCGAAGAGATCGCGACCCAGCTCGAAGTGACGGTACGCACGATCACCAACGATTGGGCATTCAGCCGAGCGTGGCTGCACCGGGCGTTGCGCGGCGGTTCTGCCACCGAGAAGAAACCTCCCTCCCCGTGACTGATCATCAATGGCAAGAAGTCGAACGCCTTTTCGATGAGCTCCGCTCACTGACAGAGACCCAGCGAGAAAACGAGCTAACGCGTCAATGCGAGGACGAAGAGGTCCGAAGCACCGTTCTTCAACTGCTCCAACACCATGACTGCTCCACGGGGTTTCTCTCGGACAATCCTCGCCAAGAACTCGAGACTCCCCGATTGGCGCCATTTCCGTCGCAAGCCCCGGTTCGCATTGGCAATTACCAACTGATTCGGCCGATCGCCGCAGGTGGCATGGGAATCGTTTACGAGGCCCAGCAATCTTCTCCCCACCGTCGAGTCGCGATCAAGCTCCTACGGATCAGCGTGGCATCTGAATCGTCGTCTCGTCGCTTTCTTCACGAGGTCGACATTCTCGGCCGACTCCAACATCCCGGAATCGCCAAAATCCACGACGCGGGAGTCCACGAAGATGAAACAGGCCTTTCACTCCCCTACTTCGCGATGGAGTTTGTTCCCGAGGCAAAAGACATCCTGCGCTTCTCTGTGGAGCGGAAGCTCGCCACCCAAGAACTCTGTCAACTCATGGTTCAGGTTTGTGAAGCGGTTCATCACGCCCATCTGCGCGGTGTGATCCACCGAGACCTGAAACCGGCGAACATTCTGGTGGACGAGAACGGACAGCCGCGAGTGATTGATTTCGGGGTCGCGCGAATCGCCGAGACGGAAACCGCCTTCTCCTCGATGGGCACGTCCCACGGAGAACTCATCGGCACCCTGCGCTACATGAGCCCCGAGCAATGTGACCCCGGCGCCCATGATCTGGACCTGAGAACCGACGTCTATTCCCTTGGTGTCACGTTCTACGAGTTGTTGACGGGAGAGCTGCCCTACTCCCTGCCCACGAGCAGTGTCATCAAAGCCGCGATGGTCATCCGAGAGAACCTCCCCGTCCCTCCTTCACGGCGGTGCCCCGAGATCACGGGGGACTGGGAGACCGTCCTCCAGACAGCTCTCGCCAAGGACCCCGAGGATCGCTACCAATCGGTGATGGCCCTGGCCGAGGACATTCGCCGAGTGCAAACCCACCGGCCCATCCTTGCGCGCCCGCCCGGTCTTTGGACGGAAATCCGCTTGTGGACCCGGCGACGACGGGCGCTCGCTGTGAGCCTGGCCATTGTTGTCGCGGCGATCCTTGCGGGCGCCGGCCTCGCGACCTTCGGCTTTCTCGATGCCCGTCGGTCCGAGCAAGCAGCTCGACGCTCCGAAGACGCGGAGAAGAACCAGAGGCTCATCGCTCAGCAACAACGCGACGAATCTGAAGCCGTGACGCGCTTTCTCGAAGACATCCTGCACGCGGCCAGTCCTCTGGAATCCAAACACGAAGTGACCGCCCGGGAGCTTCTCGATGCCTCCCTCCCTCGACTCGCTTCGAGCTTTGTCAATCGCCCCGACGTCGAGGCCCGACTTCGGCACACTCTGGGTCGGGCGTACATTGCACTCGGCTCGTACTCCGAAGCTCGAAAACAAATCGAGGCATCCCTCCGGCTTCGCGAAGAGCACCCGAACAACGACCCCGCGGCTCTGAGCCGAACGCGAGTCAGCCTGGTTTTCGTACGGAACCTTCTGGGAGAGTACGCCGAAGCCGAGGCATACGCCTCACAGGTGATCGCCGAGTCTCGCGAGTCCTCCACTCGCTCAAGGGAGATCCATGCCGAGTTGCTCATGCATCGCGGAACAGCCCTTCGCGGATTGGGAAAGTTCCATCAGGCGGTCAAGGCGTTCGAGGAATGCCTCACCGGGCTAGATTCCGCGGACGTCGACGCGACCGAGATCCGCATTCATTGCCTCCAGTCGATGGGTGCTTCCCTTGCCGATTCGGGGGACCCCGACGCGGCCGAATCACCTCTCCGAGAAGCGCTCGAAGAAGCAGAGCTGTTCTTCGACGAGGGCCATCCCGAAGTGGCACAGTTGCTCGGCGATCTGGGAGAAATCCTGCGACGCAAGAATGACCTCGACGGCGCACAATCGCTGATCGAGGAGGCCATTCAAATCTACGAAGCATCCCTGGGGGCCGACCACCCGTCGCTCTACGGAGCACTGAACAACTTGGGAATGATTCACGGCGAACGACGTCGCTTCGACGAGGCCCTTGCCTGCTACCAACGCGTCCTGCGCCTCCTTCGTGCGCAGGACGCTCGGCATCCCGAGCTCGCCGCCACGATGAAGAACCTCGCGGAGCTTCACTTCGCACGTCGGGAGTTCCGCAAAGCGGACGCGCTGTACGAACAGGCTCTTGCCATGTCTCGATCTCGTTACCCTTCGGGTCACTACGAGACCGGCATCATTTTGCAGAGTTTTGCGAGCTCTCAGGACTATCAGGGGAACCCTGAAGGTGCCATCGAGATGCTCACCGAAGCGATCCCGATTCTCGAATCAACGCTCGGCCCGGACGATCACCGAACCCGGGGAACCCTGGAGTACGGCGCACAGATTCTTGAACGCATGGGTCGGCGGCATGAGGCCGAAGACTGGCGAAGTCGGGCGCGGACCTTCGAGTGATCGAGTGGTCTGAAACAGCGAGATCCAGCCAAACGGTGGCAGCAACTTACGCTTGTCAGTGAATTGGGGTCGCTTCGGCCTCTCGAAAACACAGCTCCCGATAGAATTCCGCAACTGCCCCTCGCTTCCCACCCAATTGAGTTCCGAACCTTTCCACCATGGCAGGGGCACTGATGGGCACAGAGAATCGCGGCACTTTGAATGAGATCTGGATCTATCCGCTCAAAAGCGGAAGGGGCATTCGCAAAGAGCGTTGGGAGCTTGCGAACCACGGCCTTCTTCTCGACCGCTGTTGGATGCTGGCGGACCCCACCGGAAGGGCTATGACGCAACTCACCAACCCCCGGCTCACGTCCATCCAAACGCGAGCTGGCGCCACAGGGATTGAGTTCTTCGCCGACGGCTTTGACTCAATCCAAGTCCCCGTGCATCCTCCGGCCGAGCAGCCCTTGTCCGAGATGTGGATGGAAGGAGCAGAGTCGGTGCGAGGTTCACGCATCAGCACCGACGCCGACAAGTGGTTCTCGGCGGTTCTTCGGAGCCCGTGCCATTTGATTCAAACTCCCGCGTCGCCCTCTCGGTGGACCGACCAACAGGTGAACGGGAATCCCCTGAGCTACCAGAACGCGTATCCGATCCACTTAGTCTCTCAGTCATCTCTCGAGGACCTCAACACGCGCCTCGCGTCCCCCGTATCGATGAACCGATTCCGCCCCAACCTGGTCATCACTGGAACGCTCCCCCATGAAGACGATCAGTGGAAGCGGATTCAGATCGGCCAAGCCATTCTTCGAATCGGAAGACCCTGCGACCACCGCTGCGGTGTTCCGAACATCGACCAAAAGACCGGGGCGAGAGATGTTGAACCACTCCGAACCCTGAACACATACCGCCGCTCTCGCCAAGGCATCTACTTCGGCCAGAATGTCGCAATCGAGAAGCCAGCGCCACTCCATACAGGAGCACCAATCAAGGTCCTGGAATTTGGTCCGGCCCCGGAAATCCAATCCGAAGCTCGCTCCACACGAACCACCGAGCAATGAGCTCGGGAGGCGACTTCAAACCTCAAGCAAACCCCAACGAGTTTCGCCCGCCGGTGAAAAGCTGGCTCGACCGCCCGAGAAAGACCCAGTCTGAATTCTGGGCGTTTCTTCAACTCGCGATCAGTCCCTTGAAAACGCCCGCTCCCCGATCGTCAATCGCTGATTGGCTCGGACTCTCCTGACGACCCGGCGGCCAGTCGCTGGGAACGTCACCTCGACTTCGGCAAACCGAGACCGACCCAGGCCGAAGTGCATGACTCGCTCACTTTGACTCAAGAAGTTCGCGTCCGCGCCGACTTCTCGAATCATGGGTGATGCGCTGCGGGACGGAGTGACCCGAACGATGGCGCCGATTGCGTTCGCCGTCGAGCGACGGCCCCGCACGTGGAGCTGCAGCCATGAGTTTCGATGGCGGCTGTCGTTTCGAAACAAACGCGGGGAGTCCGAGTTCTGTGAGATGATGAGATCCAAGTCCCCGTCTCGGTCGTAGTCGAGAGTTGCCACTCCCTTTCCGGAGCCGGTGTCATCCAAGCCGCTTGCCAACGCGCGCTCTTCCATCTCGCCATTTCCATGGTTGATCCAGAGACGGGTTGCATCGTTGCGGAACGGATCCGCCAGGGGATTCGGAAACAAGACCCCATTGGTTTGAACGAGATCGAGATCCCGGTCGTTGTCCAGGTCAGCGAAGGCGGCGCCCCAACCCCACGCACCATCCCGAACCCCTGCGAAGTCGGTCGCATCGCGGAACACTCGGCCTCCGTCATTGCGATACAGCCGGTTGCCAGAATTGCCCCACAGGCAGCCTCCGAACCGGCAAGAGTCGAAGGGGTCATCGATGGAGGTCACGAACCAGTCGAGATCTCCGTCGAAATCGAAGTCCCCCAGTGTCGACCCCATCCCGTTCTCGTCCGTGCCGACTCCCGCGGCTCGAGTTCCCTCGAGGAACGTTCCATCGCCGTTGTTCCAGAACAGTCGACTGGTGAAGAAATCACCCGCAACTGCCAGATCCTGCCAGCCGTCTCCATCCAGATCCGCAAAGGTGCTGGCGAACGCAAAGACTCCGTCCAACGAAGCGTTGGCTGTGTCTGTGACGTCTTCGAAAAAGCCAGGTGCGGCAGGGCCTCGATTGAGGAGCAAGCGAGATCGGTCCGAGATTTCCGCAGCCCATTGGGTGATGGAAAGATCCACCCAGCCATCTCGATTGATGTCACCAAAGGCAATGCTCCAGCCGTTCACGCCATCGGAGACGGGAAAGGAAGCGCCTCGCTCCACTCCTTGCTCTCGAAAAAACCACCCTCCCTCGTTGATGTACAAGCGATGACGGTTGTTGACCGGGTCCCCGGGATCTCCCACGACCGTGACGAACAGATCTTCGTCTCCATCGTTGTCGATGTCTGCAAACGCAGCGCCGTTGGTTTGGAGCGATTCCCCAAGCCCGACCCATTCAGAGACTTCGGCGAAGGTTCCGTCTCGACGATTCCAATAGAGGGAGTCGGGACCGTCCAAGCGGGTGAAATAGAGATCGGGCCACCCGTCTCGATTGATGTCGCCGACCGCAACGCCTCCGGTCATGAACTCGATCTCACAACGCCTCGGATCGAGGAGGATGTTGCATTCGTCCGAGTCCTGACGCTGGACGTGATGGATTCCGGCTTCGACGGTGACATCGCGAAAGGTCACGGAAGCAGACGGAAGGTCCACCGTCAAAGCACGCGCTTCACTCACGGCTGGACGCGCGCAAAGGGCGAGTCCGGCTGTGATCGCTGTGCGGAGGAGCGAACGGTTCATGACAAGGCCCCATTCGGAAGGAAGACGGGAGTGCCTGAAGCCGGCATCGTCGAGTGGAAAACCGGCCTCAGGCAGAGAAGAGAATCCTCAGTCGGTGAACGTCAATGCGAGCCCGTTCGAGAAGTTGAGGTTGCCTCCGGCATCGTTGTCTCGGAACGCGTACTGGAATTGGACGGTCACTCCGTCGGCGCCAATCGGCACGGTCAGCGGCAGCTGGGCCACCTGGCTCCCCTCAAACGGGTTCGCCGGAAAGAACAAAAAGTTGCCGAGCACGCACAGGAACCCGTCGCCGAGCGGCAGCTGAACCTGGTTGAGACCAAAGATGAAAAGGCCCCGCGCGTCGGGAACGGGACTGACCTGCAGAGTCAGATCCTGGTCAGCGGCACTCAAAGATCCCAGGGCCGTCAGCTCGGCGGCGGCACCGGTGGAATTGGGGGTCGAGTCACAGTAGCTGACACCCACGTTGATCGGCGTTGACAGGAACGGAATGTCCGTGCCGAAGCCACCTCCGATCGGGCGAGCGAGGCCCAGAATCTGGCCGGCGTCGTTGATCCGCAGAACACGAAACAGCTCGGTGCCAGCGGGTAGGTCAATCAGATCTTCCAGAAATTCAACCGAACCACCGATTCGGAATCGATAGGGACCGTCGTCGGAGTTGCCGATGATCCATCCCAGGTTGTTGACGTCCGTGGCTTCGTGTTCGCCAGACGGAACCGGGATCTCCACTCCCTCACTGACACCCTGCCAATAGAAGGATGTCCTGTTCGACGTCGAGAACCCATCGCTGAATGCCGCGAAGCCCACCATCAGCTCTGAGTTGTTCAGTCCCACCGCGCGAGCGAACGAGAACGGCCCCGTGGGCACGCCGATCTCGCTCGTCTGGGTTCCGTCGAAGAAAAAGACGCCTCCGGACGTCCCGCAGGCCTGACCAATGTCATTGACCCGATCGAGCCCACCAAAGAACACAGGATTCAAGTCACTGTCCGAAGTCAAGAACGACTCGGCGATGAAAATGCGTCCGTCCGAGCCCTGAAAGCCGCTCACTCCGCCAATCTGGCCGTTGGAAGATATGTCTCGTGACGCGGAAGCCTCGTCATTGATAAGCATGCCAAGCTCTTCCACCACTCCATCGTCCCAACGAAAGGCCTCCACCGAGACGTCGTTGAAACTCTGGACGAAGGTACCGGCCACCTGCCCCGCGTCGTTGATCGCATCAGCCAGCGCATTCTGGTTCACGTTTGACAGGACTTCGAGCCCATCCTCGAGACTCCATTGTGCCGGCCGGACTCCGTTGGGGGTATCTACGTTTCCAACCACAACTCCGCGGTTGTTCAGATCGTTGACTTCGTCATCACGAAACATCCCGTCGAGGGAAACGAAGTCGAACTCAACCTGCTGACCAGATGCGTTGCTCGTGGCGAAAGCCACCAATAGACAGCTGCGAAACAATCTCATGACAAACCTCATCTTCTTTCTTCTTGATCGGGAAAGGGCGAAACTCGGCGGCTTCACTCCGGGGGAGGAGCCTTGCCTCAAAGAGAGCAACGAATCGCAAGCTGCAAGAGACTCGTGCTCGTCGTGAAGTGAACAGGAGTACGACTCGCAGTGAATTCCGTGCCCCAAAAACCACTCAACTCGAGACACCGAGACTCAACACCGGGACCATCAACTCGGAACGAACGAAACGAGATCCAAGTGGATCGGTTTGTCGCAGACCGAAACAAGAAAACGACCAAGAGAACATCACGCGACTTGCCGGCATCGGCAGCCAGAGGCTCTTCGAAGGCGAACGACTCGTTCCGCGGATTGGAGCCGCGGTGTCCCTGCGGTCCTACACGGGAACAACGCCCGAAACCGGACACCTTTTCAGCGGAAGTGAGAACGACTCATTGGTGGTCGAACGGGAACTCTCGAAGCGCGTTCGCACTTTCACTGGGTTAGCTCACTGCGAGCTTGATTCATTTCTTCAGAAGTAACCCCGTAGTCATCCTTGTTTGCCTCGAGCCCGGCGTCGAGGAGTGCTCGCGCCAGCTCGCTTTGGACGATCTTCGCGTTGGGGTGATGGCTTCCGAAGATCTCGAGGAGAAGATCCCGGCCGGCAACGAGCCACTCTGCCGCTTCCACGGGAGCCTCCGCCTCTCGAAGAGCGCTCCCTAGCGCAAACTTCGCATGGATCACGATCGGATGGTTCTCCCCGAGCTGCCCCTCGATTTCGTCGTGAAGCACGTAGAGGTCGTCGACGCGCTCGTCCACCGAGCGCCACCCGGTGTCAAGGCTCGCTAGCATCACACGCATCTGGAATGCTCGCGGAGAACCGGGCCCGAGATGCTCGACGCACCAGTTCAAGTAGGCCTCACCCGCATCGTAAGCAGCGTCGGCGTTGCCCAGCGCGCGCTCCAGTTCAAAGTTTGCATGGAGGACCCCTTCTTTCACGAACTCGGCCTCCGGAAAGCTCTCCACATGCCGAATTCGCTTCTCTCCCTCCTCCAACTGGCCGGCAGAAATCAACTTGTCGATGAGCCGAAGCTGAACGGTCAGTGCTCCGGCATCCGCCGGGTCGTACGCATCCCAGGTTGCAGCCGCTTCTCTCAACATTTCGATGGCCGCCTGAGTTCTTCCAAGGGCGGTCTCTACCTCCGCCAGTTCGCCCAAGGCGGCCAAGCGATCCCTGCGCCGGGGCTCTCCAGCCTCCGAGTAAGCTTGGATCGCGGCCACGTAGTCCGCACGGGCGCTCTCGGGATCCCCCATTTCGAAAAGTGTGGACGCCCGCGTGACCAAGGCTTCGCTGTGAGCAATCGAGCCCACGCCATGCAGTCCGGCCGCTTCCTCGACGGCAAGGTCCGACTCCTCGAGCGAACGTTCCAGATCCCCTCTCACGCGGAGAAAGCTGGCGAGCATCGTTCGTACTTTCCATCGAACGGAAGAACTGGCTAAGCCTTCGTCCTCGATCTTGCCAAGCGCGTGATCCAGCATCTCTCCAACGGTGCGGTTCAAGGGAAACTGGCTCGCCGAAGCCGTGTGGATCATGTCGATCAAGAATTCCGAAGTTGCTTCCGTCTCCACGAGCAATTGGCTCTTTTCGATCAGCGCCTCTTGCTTCTGCGCGTCGGCCTCCTCGGCCTGACGCAGAGCGATTCGAATCTGACGGTTCGCCAGACCCAGCACGATCGCGATCGCAACACTCCCCACGAATGACAACACCATCGCGACGGAAGCAACACGGTGAGCCCGAACCCACTTCGTGGTTCTGTAAACGACGGAAGCCGGCGCGGCCTCGATTGCACGCCCTTCCAGAAAGCGATCCACGTCGTCGCAAAGAGCCTGAGAGGTCAGATATCGCTCCGCCGGATCACGTCGTAGACACTTCCCAACGATCCATGTCAGTTCCTGGATCCGAGCCTTCGAGAGTTCCTTGGCAAATCGTCGTTGGATCAGGCGTTCCGCCAATCCGGAAAGATCGCCTGGCGTCCCGGGTTGGTGCGACGAAGCAACCTTCCTCTCATGTTGCCCAACGGGGGATAACTCGCCCGTCAGTAGCTCAAAGAACAAGACTCCCAGCGAATAGAGGTCGGATCGTTGGTCAACCTCCTGCGATGGCCCGTCACTCTGCTCGGGGCTCATGTAGTGACGAGTTCCCGCCCGAACGACCCCACACTCTGAATCACTCCCGGACTCCGACGCCTCGGCCGCCTTGGCGATCCCGAAGTCGATGATCTTGGCGATCGGTTCCGACCCCGGCCCTTCGGCAACGAGAACATTGGAGGGCTTCAGGTCGCGGTGAACCAGGCCTTTGCGATGAGCGAAGCTCAGCCCGTCACAGACCTGGCGAACAAGTCGAACCCGATCGATGACAGAGAGGCACTCTTGGTTTGCGTATCGAGTGATGTGACACCCGTCAATGTAGGGCATCACAATGAAAGGAAAGCCGTCTTGGGTATCCCCGGCATCGAGGACCGAAGCGATGTTCGGGTGATCGAGTTCCTTGAGGCTGTCGCGCTCAAACTGAAATCGCTTGAACGCCTGGGGCGAAAGGAGTCCCCGTCGCAGGATCTTGACGGCCACGGTTCGTTCGAGCGGCGGAGGCTCGACAGCGAAGTAGACGTCGGCCATTCCGCCGGAAGCAATGAGTTCGCCCACTCGGTAGTTGCCGACTCGAACCTTCGGAGCACCGCTCTCATCATCAGGAAGGAGTACGCTGGCTTGTTCCACGAAGCTCGCCAGTCGGCGCAACTTCGCCGCGCCTTCGTCTTGCAAGACGCGGAGATTCGCAGAGATTTCTTCATCAAGCAACTGCTTGCGATCTGGTTGCGGCGACTCAGCGACGCGTACCAGAATCTCCTTGATGACCTCTTGCGCCTTGTGGTTCACAGCCACTTTCTCCGCGCATCCTCCGCGCCCTCAGGAAGACTCCCGAGCGAGGGAGGTCGAGGGCCTTCCGAAAACAATAGCCGCGATCCATCACACGACACTTCAGCTCGAGCCGGCGTCAGGCTCAGGACGGGGTTCCAGCAGCCAGCTCGTCACCCATCTCTGTCGACACTCTTCGGGAAAGGGCCGACTCCACCAAGGACGACCGACTCACTCGTTGGGAAGCTGGTTCAATCCCACCGAGACCCCGCCATTGAATTCCTGGGCGATGATCGTGGCGATGAGGTCGGGCCGGCCATCTGAGTTCACGTCTCCGAGGGCATGAGAAGTGGAAACCCCCTCCACCGCGAACAACGCATTCACTCCGTTGGCAACCGCAAAATCTTGTCGAGTGGCGAAGGTGCCGTCACCGTTGCTGAGCTCTGTCGCCATTCCCCGGAATCCAGAGACGGCCAGCGAGGCGACATCGTCGTAGCCGTCTCCATCCAAGTCCTGGAACGTCACCGTCCGGCACCGAAGAGACCCAAGGACAACCGCCGGACCAAAGGTCCCGTCCCCCACTCCGAACAACACCGTGGTGTTGGAGAAAAAGTGCCCCACGGCAATGTCCAGCGCTCCATCGCCGTTGGCATCTCCCATCGCAACCGATTCGGGACCGGAACCAGCCGAAGGAAACAGAGTGGGAGCTCCAAACTGCCCGTTCCCGAGCCCGAGAAGAACCACCGCAGCATCGTCGCCATCACTGGCCACGACGATGTCAAGAAACTCATCCTCGTTCAGCCGGCCCAATGCCAAGTCGCGCGGCGTGGAAGCCGCGTTGATCAGGTTCGGCGCGGCGAAACCGCCGGTCCCGTCGCCCAGCAAAACCGCAATTTGGTTCAACTGGTCACTCAGAGTCACGACATCGAGGTTTCCGTCGTTGTCGAGGTCTCCGGCCGCAACGCGGAAAGGCGCAGTGCCGGCAGGAAAAGAAACCGCCGAGCCAAAACTCCCATCTCCGGGATTCAGGAGCAGTCCGACGTTGTTGCCGGTCAGGTCCGTCACAACGACATCAACGTTTCCGTCCGAGTCAAAGTCACCGGACGCCAAGGTTGCCGGATTCACAATGCCCGCACCGAAATCGACCGGATCGGCGAAGCCCCCGATGCCATTCCCTTCCAACAAGGAGACCACGCCGCCCGAGAAGTTTGCGGTCATGAGGTCGACGGCACCGTCTCCGGTGAAGTCCGCAGAGATCACGTCGACGGTCCCTGGAGCGGAAGGGAAGACCCGAGCGGTGCCGAAGAAGCTGTCGGTCCCGTTTCCAAGATGAACCACGAAATCATCGGCGAAGTTGAGTGAGATCAAATCGTCCTGAAGATCGTTGTTGACGTCTCCCACCGACACGACGAAGGTAGCGTCGGAGCTTGCCGCTGACACAAGTTCCGAGTCAAAGTTTCCGTCCCCAAGCCCGGTGAACAGGGTGATGCCATCATTCGTGAAGCTTGCGCCCACGAGGTCGGCCATGCCGTCGCCGTTGAAGTCGCCTGCACCAAGGTCCCCGACTCCGTTTGGCCCATTGAAAGTGACGATCGGCGTTCCAAAGCCCCCGGTCCCATCGCCAAGATGAACCGAGACTTCTTCCGAGAAGTGTGATGCAACGAGATCGACCTGATTGTCCCCGTCAAGGTCCGCCAGAATGAGATCGTTCACCCCCGCACCACCGGAGAAGAAGGGGCTCATCGAGGTCGTGGTGAAGTTCCCTGCCCCGTCGCCCAGGTAAACCGAGATCAGGTTGTTGGATCCCGTACTTCCCACCACGATGTCGGTGTCGCCATCGGAGTTGACGTCCCCGGCGGTGAGGTTGTCCGCGATGAATGCGAGAGGAAAAGTCACTTCGGAGGAAAACGTCCCCGTTCCCGTCCCGAGGCGAATCGACAGCCGGTCGTTGGGTCCGATTTGGCGGGTGGTGATGAGATCGGGGATCCCATCGCTCGAGACATCGGCAACCTCCAGGGGAGTGGTAAACTGCGCCGACAACGAGACGGGAGGATCAAACGTACCGTCCCCATTCCCCAACAAGGTTGAAATCGTTCCCGAAGAAAAGCTGTTGGGAACGACCAGGTCGATGTCACCGTCTTGGTTGAGGTCCGCTTGAAGGATCTCCTGAGGAAACGGACCCGCGGGGCCAGTGAACCCAGGAGAGAAGTTCCCCTCTCCATCTCCCAAATGGACCACGACCTGGTCGCCTTGGTTGTCGGCAATGACATAGTCGAGGTTGCCGTCTTCGTCAAAGTCTGCGAGAACAGCACCGGCCGGCGCTGCAAGAGCTTCAAATCTCTGACCGCCGTAGAGGTCCCCGCGGGGACGCTCGCCCACCCGTAGCTCGATGCCGCTGGTGAACGCCAGACGCCCCATCGCCCCGGCGTCTCGAACAAGCCCTTGGGCCACCACCAACAGCCCCGAGACCGCCGGGTCGAGAAAGAAGCCGGGAGGATTGATGTCCAGCACCCCTCGGCCGGAAGAGTCCAAGGTCAGCGGAATGATCTCGACCACCTCGGGAAACAGGGTCGCGTCGAAGCGAGGCAGGAACACGGGTTGAGTGTCGAATCCCAGAATGATGATCGCACGCGCGTTGGAAAGCCCGTCATCGATGACAATCCGAGGAAAAGGACCAAGAATCTCGGGAAGCCCCAGATGAGAGATCGTGGGAGGTCCGTTCGTCCCGGGACTGGCCTCACCAATCGTCTGGGCCGTGGCCACATCATGATTGGGTGCCGCAGTGGCCAAAGGGACCAGAGCGAGGGCAACGAAAAGACCGGCAAAGCGCGAGAGACCGCGAAAAAGCATGACGGGGTCCTTTCCAATGGGAGAAGGAGCTTCGCGATCTGCACTCCCTTGAAGGACGAGCACCTCGCGCTAGCAGCAGTGAAACCAGATGTCGCAATTGGACACGTGGCAACCCCGAGAAACCGGACACACTTCTTTCAGGGAAAAACACAACTCCGGAGCAACGATCCTCGCGACTGCGGCATGCGCAAGGGAAAGAGTCAAAGCCGCACGCGCGCAAGGTCGAAGAAGCCCTGTTCGTTGCTCCACGGCAGAATGAAAGAAAGGCTCTTTGAGCAAGGAATCAGGCAGGTGCCGGACTCACCCAACGAAACAAGCTTCTCTCTCGACCAGGGATCGGCCCTGATCGGCGTGGTTTACGAAGAACTTCGCAAGAGAGCCGCCGCCTCCCTGCGTCAGCTCCCTGTCGGCGAAACCGTGCAGCCCACGGATCTCGTCCATGAAGCGTACTTGAAGCTCGACCACGCCAAAGTTGGCTGGAAGAGTGAGGCTCACTTCCTCTCGGTCGCCACCCTCGCCATCCGCCAAGTGGTCGTCGATCGCATCCGCGCAAAGCGCACGATCCAGCGCGGCGAGGGCAAGAAGAAGGTCTCCCTGGAGTGGGACTTGCCCATTCCTTCCCCCCCGGCCAAAGACGAGGTCGTTCTGGCTGTTGATGCGGCAATCGAAGAACTCCGCCAAGAAGACCCCCGTGCCGCCGACATCGTTGTCTTTCGCTTTTTCCTGGGAATGACGGTCGAACAGTGCGCCTCGGTCCTCGGCGTGACCGACCGAACGGTGCGCCGCGACTGGCTGTTCGCGCGAACCTGGCTGGCGTCTCACGACGCGCTCGGTGATGGATGGAGTGACTCGCAGAAGCTGGACTAGCTCGCCTCCCCATTCACGACGCTCCCCGAACTTCCCGGGAATCCCGGAAGCCCCCGCCTTCTCAGCGATCCCGCAGAGTCGCCCTCGCCGCCGCCTTTCCGGTGCGGCATCCTCCGCGGTCATCGGTCAGGGGCCGCCTGCGAAGGCGCCGTCCCACCCATTCCGGCGCGAATCTCGGGCTGCCGCCGTGCAAGTCCGGTGAGCAAGAGCCCGAAGCCATGCTCAAAAAAGTGCCAGAAAAAGTCCTGATCTGAGTCACGCCTGCCCCCGCGACGCGTACGGCCAAGCCTCAAAGCGCTCCGGATTCTGGATTCCTCGGTCCTTGGAAAAGCCCAGCTCCGGCTGGCCCAGAATCGAGGCGTTTCGAGTCCAGTGAGCCGGGCAGACGATGCCCAAAGATTGGAGCTGACTCTTTTCAGAAAGCATGTCCGGGTTGGCTTGATCTCCGCGTGTCCGGATTGCAGAGAACTCGGCCGAACACCCTCCTGGTGTTCACTCGTTCTTGGAACACACACCACTCATGGGAAAGGTTCGATCGACCTTCCGATGACGTATTGGCTTTCGTTTGCGTGCAGTGCATCCGTGCCAGGCTGTTCGCGACTCAAGCCCTCTGAATTCACAACGAATTCTCGGAACCGCTTCAAAGTCGACGAAGTAAGCAGCCTCAACCCCAGCTTACCGAGCAGTGCTTCGAGAAGTTTTCATCGGCAAGCTGTGAAGACCTTCGAACCGCAGGATCCGTGAACGCGACCTCGAGTGGGGAAGCAGCGTGAAAGCTCGGTCAAGGTTGAACCTTTCTCTCAAGACTCAAAAACCAATTGCCCAAGGAGGTACCACCATGAACCTGTTCCGGAGCGTCGTTGCAGCTCCCGTTGTCGGCTTGCTTGCCGCCACGGCCGCTGCACAAGATTCGATTCCTGCAGTGATCGTCACCGTCGAAAATGCCCAGCCAGGCCGCGGCGTGTTCCTGACTCCGCCTTGGATCGCGTTCCACGACGGAACGTTCGACACTTACGACGGTGGCAGCCCAGCCAGCGTCCCGTTGGGCGGCAACGAGATTGAAGCGCTCGCCGAAGATGGCAACAACGCTCCGCTGACCGCGACGTTTGCCATGCAGCTTCCCGACGCCCCGCAGCGCGAAGGCGTGCCGGGTCCCACCGGCCCCTTGGGCCCTGGCGATCGTGCGAGCGTCGCCATTCGCGTCAACCCGATGATGGATCGCTACTTCAGCTATGCGTCGATGGTCATCCCGAGCAACGATGCGTTCATCGCCAACGGCAACCCCCTCGCCCATCAGATCTTCGACGATTCCGGCAATTTCGTCGCCGAGACATTCATCGTTTCGGGCGACGAAACGAACGATGCGGGCACCGAAGTCAACGACGAGATCGCGTCGAACGTCGCCTTCTTGGCGCAAGGTGCGCCGAACACCGGCGACACCGAGAATGGACTGGTTGTCACGCCCAGCCCGGGCTTTGCCGCTCCCGGTACCCTCCCCTACCCGGACGGCGTCCTCAACTACCCGGTCTTCGGCAACGGGGACTTCAATGACGCGGACGACCGCCTGTTCCAAGTCTCGTTCCAGGAAGTGGACCTCGGCGCCCGCATCCGCTTCGAAGCCAGCCTTTCCCCCGAAGAAGAAGTTCAGCCCGACGCCGTCAGTTCCGAGGGTCGCGGTCGAGTGCGAGCGATGGCCCGAGAGGGTCGAGTTCTGCGGATTTCCGCCCGTGCTTCGAACCTGTCCGGCCCAATCGTCGCAGCTCACCTCCACCTCGGAGCGAGCGGAACCAATGGTCCGGTTGTCGTCGACATGACTTCTGGCATCCGCGCCACCGGCAACTCGGTGGTCTTCAGTGCCAATGAATCCACTTTGACCGGCCCCCTCGCCGGCACGGACTTCGCCGACTTCCTCGGACAAGTGGCCGCCGGCAACGTCTACGTCAACCTCCACACCGCCGAGTACCCGGACGGAGAAGTTCGCGGCAACCTGGGACTGGCCTGGTCCGGCGAGTTCCCCCAGTAAACCAAGACATCTCTCCGAACGCAGTTTCGCCCGCACCCTCTCCTTGCCCATGGGCAGGGGGAGGGTGCGGTGCTTTCTTCACCCAAACATCCCCCGAAAACGGGCCCAGCCTGCGACGGCTCCGCAGGTTTCGTCTCCCCACCTCCCTTCCTCCCCCACGAAGCTCGAAACCTGGTTACCCGACCAAGGGTGCGCGATAATCAACACCGAGAAGGGCAAAAGGTCGAGTCCGGCGACCAAGTCAAGGAGACGAGTCTGATGCGCAGATGCCCTCGGTCTTTCGTGGGTGCTTTGGTGGGATTGCTGGGAGTCAGCGACAATCTTCACAGTCAGTGTGTCGATTTGGTCCCGAAAGAGCAGTTGACCGGGGCGGCCGGGGATGACTTCGGCGATGCCATGGCCTTCGGACTCAACAGTCTGGTGGTCGGTGCCTCCTCGGATGCGGTCGGGGGAAAGAAAACGGGCACTGCCACGGTGTACCGACGAGTCGGTGGAGTCTGGACCTTTCACGAGACCCTCGCCCCTTTCGATGGCGACGGTGGTGATCTCTATGGAGATGAACTCGTTCTTCAGGGCGACCTCTTGATGGTGGGCGCTCGTCGTCACGCCGGCACAGGAGCAGTCTTTGTGTATCGCTGGGATGGCTCGAACTTCCTCTTCGAACAGAAACTGACTCCCAGTGATGGCGGCAACCAAGACAACTTCGGGTTTGCGATCGATCTCGAAGGCGAGGTCGCGGTGGTCGGTGCCGATGACAACGATGAGCAAGGGGACCGAGCCGGCGCCGCATATGTCTTCCGTCACAATGGTTCGACCTGGGCAGAGGAAGCCAAGTTGGTGGCTGAAGTCACTCCTCCGAACGCACTTCCCAAAGAGGCGACCGGTTTTCGATTCGGCCGTTCGGTCGCCATCGAAGGGGCAACTCTTCTGGTGGGCGCCTTTCAGGCCGATGACAACTTTGGCCGGGCCTATGTGTATGAGTACGACGGAGCCCACTGGGTCGAGACCCACGAGCTCCTTCCCAATGCCCAAGGCGATCCGGTGGAATTCGGCCGCTCCGTCGCTCTCGAGAACGGGGTGGCATTCGTTGGCGCTCAGCATCAGCGATTGCCTGGTGTCGGCATCAACGCTGGTGCGGTCTATGTCTATGAATTCGACGGCACCCTCTGGAACGAGGTCCAGTTCCTACAGCCTCCAGAGCTCATCCGTCGAGACAACTTTGGACACGAGCTCGACGTCCTCGATGACCAACTGGTCGTTCGAACCGCACCGCTGAACCACACTCCCTACACCTATCTATTCCAGAGGGTCGAGGGAACCTGGACACGCATCCGACGCATGTTCGACCCGTCCGTCACAACCGTCGCGCTCTCCAAGGATCAACTCGCCGTGGCGGACCAATCGGGAGCGGGGCTCGTGCAGATCTACGAACTCGAATCCTGCACCTCTTGCGGTCGACAGATCGCCGTCGAGCGACAAAAGTTCGAGAGCACGTCGTCGCTCGGAAACATTCGTTTCGCCGAAGCCGTCGTCGCGGAAGGGAATCATCTCGCCTTTTCGCGTGCGGCTTCCTATGCCGAAGACCCGTCAAAAGTCTTCCTCTATCAACAGGTGGGATCCGAGTGGCAGTTGCAGCAGACACTCACGGACCCCGCTTTGCCCACCTACAACATCTTCGGCACCGATCTCGACATCGACGGCAATCAGCTGGCCATTGGAGCGGCGGAGAAGGTGCACGTCTACGCCTACGATGGCAGCCAGTGGGTGTTCGAAGAAGAACTGCAACGAAACGTGATCACCAGCGACGAGTTTGGTCAGCGGGTGGCGATCCATGGCGACCGGATCGTGGTCGGTGCCCCGCCCGACTCCCAACAAACGACCACCTTTGAACGAGGGGCGTTTCACATTTTCGAGCGGTCCCAGGGGTCGTGGTCGGAGATGCACCTCTTCGAGGCCCCCTTGGGCCTGACCCAAACCAATGACTTCGGGGAGGCGGTCGCCATCGAGAACGATCTGGTCGTGGTGTCTGCTCCGGACACCTTGACTCCCTCGGTCTACATCTATCAACACCAGGGAGGAACTTGGCCGCTGATTCAGACATTGACGGCGAGCGACGTCGTCGACCAGCGAACCCGTTACGGCCAGTCTCTCGAGCTCGAGGCGGGACGCCTCATCATTGGATCTTGGAGCGATGATGAAGTCGCCCCCAGCTCTGGCGCGGCCTACGTCTACGAATGGGACGGCAACCAATTCGTCAACGAGGTCAAGCTGCTGCCTCCGGCAGGATCCACGGGCGCGCATTGCGGCTGGGGCGTCGACATTCAGGGCGACGCGGTCATCGTTGGTTGTCCCGACGCCCGGTATGGGTCGTTCTCGACTCATCGAGAAGGGCTGGCCTACACTTACTACCATGACGGGTTGGCCTGGCACCGGGGGGACACGCTGCGCGGCACGGATGCGTTCGTCGAGGGGCGCACCGACTCCAGCTTCGGATCGGGCGTCGCCGTTTCTTCCCGAGGGGTCTTCGTCGGAGCTCCCGCGTATGACTTCGGACGAGCCTACGCCTACCGAATCGCGCCAAAACTCGACGTTCAGCCAAACCTGCTGCGGAGTGGCGACACCGTTCGAATCACGGCCTGCGGCGGCGGCCCGGGCCGCCTGGTGATGCTGGCGCTCGTCGAAGCCGAGGGCACTCCCACCTTCGTCCCGTTGGTCGTCGGGACCTTCGATGCCCAAGGGGAGTACTTCGTGGAGTCGGGGTTGACGGTGGATCCCGTGGAACTCGGATTCCAGGCCATCGGCTTCTCCGTCCTCGGAGAGCTGGAGTTCAGTAACACGGACCCGCTGTTCGTTTTCGACGAGCTGTGAGCGAAGTCGCGCTGCCAGTCCGTGCCCGATCGAGATCTGCGGTCCTCGGCAGGGCACGGACGCGCACCGGACACGAGAGGCCGATGGCTGGGGGACCTGTCCGAAGAGGTCGCCGCACCCTTTCGAACAGCTCTCATCGAATCCTTGAGACAGCCTCGCTCGGATCGCCCTGGATCACGCGTGGACGCTCGTTGGGGTTCGCCTGAAAGGACCCCACCTGAGCGAGCACGTCTGCGGCCAGCGACAGGGCCGGATGATCCGGTGGCAACTCGCGCCCTGTTTCGAGCATTTCCTCTGCCATTCGCTCCGCTTCCTCGAACTCCGCTTGCTCGAGGCTCAGCTGGGCCAAGCGCGCCCCACAAGTCACGTAGGGAGCAAGGTTGGAATCGTCCGCGGAATCGAAGAGATCCATGGCTCGTTCGATCCGCAGGAATGCTTCCCGTGACTTGCCTTGCATCATCAACAACGAGGAATGCTGCATCGCCGCACGAGCGATCGCGGGAGGATGACGAGAAGCACGACTGGCTGAGAAGCCCTTCTCGATCTGCGTGTGAACTCGGAGAGCGTCGTCGACTCTTCCCAACTCCTGATAACCGGTGGCCAAGGCAATCTGACCATCGATGGCCCGCGAGCTGCCCGAGCCAAGAAACTGGACAAGCTGGTGGGCCGACTCCTCGAGCAAAGGCAGAGCAGCGTTTGGATCCCCGCCGAGCGCGATCGCCGAGCCGAGACCGACCCGAAGGACATGCAGCATCGCTCGTCCCCAATCACCGGCGTGGCGCTGAATCTCGATGGCATTCCGAAACTGCTGCTCGGCCTCCTCGTGTCGGGACTGCGCCAAGAGAGCTTTCCCCAATCGAGAAAGGGTCACCACCCGCTCCCCCGCCTGCTGCTCATCCACCTGATGAGGCAGGCACTCGCGAAGAAGTGACTCGGCTGCTTCGTGGCGACCTTGAGCGAGAGCAATCCCTCCCTGCAAACTGATCAGCCTTGCGAGATCCCGATGACCGGGGGGGAGGAACTCGGCTCGTAGCGCCCAGGCCCTGTCCGCATGTCTGCTGGCCTGGCCCGCCTCTCCGTACTCGAGATAGACGCGCCCCAAGACTTCGTGCAGCGTGGCACAAAGTGGTGGGTCCTCGCGAAGCACCTGGTCGGTTCGCAGAGATGCCTGCTTCAGCACTTCCCCCACTGACACGGACAGTCCACGGTCGCCTTGGTCCGCGAACTGCAACATTTCAAAGAGAAGGTGTTCTTCCAACACCCGTGCACGGCTCGCGAACTCTTCGGCAATCTTGCGAGCGTGGTTGGCCTCGTCACGCTGTCGGCGAAGCTTCCCCGACTCCACCCAGGCAAAGGCGCCGAACACCAGCGATGAAATCACCACGCTGGCTGCCAATGCGATCGGCCAACGCCGGCGGCGGATCACTTTCACGGCCTGTTGCCACGGACCCGGCGGCGTGGAGAGAATGGGCCGCCCATCGAGATGCCTTCGCAAGTCGGTTTCGAGCGCTTCGGCGGATCGGTAGCGATGGGCAGGCTCTGGTTCGAGCAGCTTCTGGCAAATCGTGTCCAGATCGTCGCTCAGTCCGGACCGCAAAGCAGAGGGCCGGACGGGACGCTCCTCATTCTTCGCGGTCAGAGTCTCGAGGACCGTCGGTCTTGGTTGGTGCGGTCGTTGACCGGCGAGAAGCTCGTAAAGCACCACTCCCAAAGCATACAGGTCCGTGCGTCCATCCACGCGCTGATCGCCACGCTGAATCTGCTCCGGGGATGCGTACGCCGGAGTACCGACGAATCCGGATCGAGTCAGTTCGGATCCTCCGGTTTGGTCCAACCACTGGGCCATTCCAAAGTCGAGAATGTGAGGCTGGCCGCTTGCGTCGACCAAAATGTTGGAAGGCTTCAGATCCCGATGGATCACTCCCTGGTCGTGAGCGTAACGGATCGCTTCCACGACCTGGAGAAACACTCGAATGATGCGCGGCGCGGTTTCACCAGAGATGACCTCAGACTCTCGAATTGCCTGGGACCACTCGCGAATGCCGACCCCATCGATCCAGGGCATCACGAGAACTGGCTGCTCATCGATGACCTCCACACGGTCGACGGGAACGATCCCTGGGTGATCGAGTGTGCGAGCCATCCGAATCTCCCGGTCAAAGCGTCGCCGATGACTGTCGCTTGCAAACGGGCCAGCCAGCAGTCGTTTCAGCGCCACGTCACCGGAGTCCTCGCCGGACAAGCGAGCACGATAAACAACACCTTGTCCTCCTCGACCCGCCTCCTCGATCAGGTCGTACGGCCCGATCTTGCCAAGCGAAGCAGACTGCTCGGCTCGACGAAGGCGTTGCATCCAACGATTCTCGGCAAACAAATCGTCGATCGGATCCTCCGAGTCCATCACGGGCGCAAATCCTCCGCCTCGACCTGCTTGCGCACCTCCTCCTGCAACCGGGTCCGGACACGCAGCCGCACTTTCTCGACGGACTTCAAAGCGATTCCCGACGAACGAGCAATCGCGGCGGGAGACTCCCCCCTCAGAAGCCGTTCGAAGATCGCGATCGACCCGGAACGGAACTCCCGGCGCACTCGACCCATGGCGGTCCGGAGATGATGGTTCATCCATTCGTCTTCCCAGACTTCGTCAATCTGACTGGGAACTTGGGGCGTCGCGGGCTCGTGGCCCACCATTTCCACAAGGCTCAGCGAGCGATCACAGTAGCGGGCAATCACTCCTCGCACGACTCGTCCCACGTAGCCACGAAACGAGCCGCGGGAAGGGTCGTATTCAAATCGAGGAAACGTCCGAGAAAGGTTCACCATCACAATCTGTCGGACATCCTCGGCATCCCACATCGAAAGGCCGCGTCGAAGGCAATAACGCAAGATCAGGTGGCGGTACCTGGCATCGAACTCTCTCCAGGAGACCTGATCATTGGGATCACGCAACCTTTCGAGGAGCGAAGCCTGAGTGGTCTCTGGGTTCATGTCGGTCTCGGCGCAGGGGAACAGCGGGCCGTGAAGGGATCAGCCTAAAGCACCTCGAGACCTGACAAGTAACAGAAGATGAGATCGTTCGCATTACGATCGTCCGTGGTCAATCTCAGCGCCCACTCCGAGGCGGAGAGTGATTGCCACTCGCCCTCGACCCCGAGAGAGACACACCGACCGAGCGACGCCCATGGTGCCCTTGGTGCCCATGGAGACAACACTCGATCGATGGATCTTTCCCAGGGTCAGAATCATCGTAGAACCGGCTCAGTCGACAGCAATGAAACCATTCTCCCACAGTTCAATCACATCCTGCATGATGGCGGACTGAATGTTGCATTCGTCATCAATGTTTGCGTGGGTGTACTCGGTGGCTGGCTCTTCGGGGTCCAGTGTTGGACAACATCCGGGCGCGGGACGGCCAAAGAATTCCTCCACGTTGATGTTCCGAGCACCAAACACGTCAAACTCTCCTTGTGGCTCAAGAGTCCCCCGACTGATTTGGAAGAAGTTGAAAGCGATTCCTTGGAAACCACTGGGAACGATGAAGCTTCCGGTGTCTCCATTGAGGGGGTCAAAAGCCGTCACCCCATCGATGATAAAAATGCGGTCCACTCGGTCCGCAAACGCTGCTGCCACCGCCAAGGCGGCCCCTCCTCCGAGACTGTGACCGACAACAACAATCCGTGCGTCATCATCGGGATTGTCATTGAGGTATCGAATTGCGCTCAAGAACTGGAAGTAGCGATAGGTTCTGAGGTAGAACTCCCTCGAATCATGGGGATCTGGGTCAGAGATGAATGTGTTGAGTCGTTGCTCCAAGCACTCCATGCCGTTGGTATCCCCGGTGTTTTGGTCGAACAATTCCCCTGCGAATCCGGACAGAAGAATGACGGCCACATCAGGGAGCTCGTCGGACTCACAACTCACCTCCTCAATTTCCAAATGGCCGGTGTTGTACGCAAGCTGCAACACTGTGCCCTGGAACGCAGCTCCCGCAAGGGAAACGCTCAACGGCGTCGGTGGACAGCAGTCCGAAACGGTAATCTCCGCGACCTGGTTTCCACCGTCCTGGGGGCCAGTGAGCTGGTCGATCTCGTAGCAACCATCACTCCCTCCTCCCGGCCCATCGCCGCTTCCGATCTCGTAGCGGAACAATGTGCCGTTCCTGGTCGACGCTTGAACTCCTGAGTTCACTCCTCCTGGCCATGAGAAAGTGAACCAAGAAACCAAACCGATCTCTCCAGGGATCTCCACGCCGGTGGCGGCGGTCACCGTGATGGAAAAGTCAGAAGAGCAAAAGTTGTATCTCATCTGAATGAGGCTCGACGCTGCGGCCACGAGGTTCTTCACGGTGAAGCGTTGAACCTGTCCTGGAACAAGGTTGCTGAGGATCCCCGAATTTGGAACGCCGAGTTCGTCGAGGAGGTCGAAGCTCAGACCAAAGCTGCGTTGATACAGGGTGCGCGTGAAGGTCACCCCACAACCATTGAAGATGATCGACTTCTGGCCAGGCGGGGGAACCTCGTCTTCCTTGGGCGGCTCCCCAGTTCCAGAGGAATCTCCGGGGGCGGCGAAAAGGTCCGAAGGGCGGCGACTGGTCATCTTCTGAACATAGACGAGTGGATCCGCGGACAACACTTGATGATCAGGAGCTCCTTGGGCATCCCTGCGCACATCCATCTCCAGGGTTTCGACCAATCCTCCTGCCCCGCGAACAAACACATGAAACTGATCGACGTCAGGGGTGGTGGTGAGTACCGCGAAGAGCCCCTCATCATTGGAATTGCGAAGATTGGTGATCACGGCGCCGGGGTGGTCTGTGGAGACCGTCGCCCCCAGAAGGTTGGACCCGGTCAAGAACAGCGGCGCCCGACCGCCAGAGACGGGCTGGCCAGGGGTGAAGGCATCGATCACCGGCCCCTCGGGAACGACACGAACATCGGTCACGGTCAGCGAATCTTGGATCGAAGGATGGCGAATGACGAGGGGCCAGAACCCTTCCGAAAGGGATGACGTGGCCTCGACCACGATCGTGAGCTCAGTTCCATCATTGTTGGACGAGTGACTGAGAATCGACGGGGGAACGCGGCTTCCCGAGGGGTCCGGAGGAACGGAGACGTCCATGCCGGTGAACCCATGCCCGGTCAACCTCAGGGTCACTGCATTCCCCAGCCGAATCTTGTTGGAGTCGATGGAGGAGATGATCGGGCGATCCGGATCCTCGCCGACCACTGAGCCCCGTGCGATGAATGCGAACGGAGAACTCTGATTGGAAGCGTTGTGGGAGATCTCGACGGGGCCTTCGAAAGACCCACTGTAGCTCGCCGTGAGAACCAGTCCGAAGTGGTCCTGCTCTCCTGCCTGGATGGTGTCCGCGATGGGACGACCGACGTGATAACCGGGCGGTACTGAGATTTCGCCCAACCGGAGGGGACCCGGCCCATCGTTGATGACCACGAGACTTCGCGTCAGTGGATCTCCGACGACGGTCGAGCCGACCTCCAAGACGTCTAAGGGCAAGAGATCTTGCACGGTTCCCCACTTCACACGAATCGAAGGAGGCTGCAGGACAGTGATGCGAACCTCTGCGGTATCGAAGAAGCCGGCTTCCTCGGCGACGTACACGAATTCGTCGTGGCCTGAGAACCCGGGCCCCGGCCGGTAGCGCAATGTCGTTGGCGAAAGCTGCTCCAGGCTCCCAAAGGCCGGTTCCTTGGCGATAGCGCTGGAAGCCAAAACAACCGGCTGACCACTGGCGCTCGAATCGTTCGCGACGACGTTGATGTCGACGAGTGTCTGGTAGGGAGTCGCAGCGACGTCGTCATTCGCGGTCACTCCACCCACCACCTCCACCATCACCCATGCCCGGGCCAACGCCCCATTGATGTCCATCACTTCGTATTGGAAGGTGTCGGCTCCGACAAACCCTGGATTCGGGGTGTAGACAAGGGTGTCCAGTTCCTGAGGAGCGACTCTCGCCACCGTTCCATGACGCGGCGGAGCCGTCACGGGATCTCCCGCCGCGAGAATCACCCAGTCGTTGTCGTCCGGGTCCCAGTCATTGCTCGTCACGGCGATCTCGATCGACCCCGAGGTCGTCACGAAATCGTCGACGGCCACCGGAGCTCGGTTCTCCATGACCTCCACGGTCACCCAACCCTGGCTGGTCGCAAGCTCGTCATCGGTCACCTCGTAGACGAACGTGTCCTGGCCGATGAACCCAGGATCGGGTTCGTAGATGATGGACTGGGAAAGCGCGAAAGCAGTCCCGTGATTGGGTGCTGTCACCACGGCTTGCTCCGCGAGATGAACCGCTCCGCCATCGGGATCGAAATCGTTTGCCAGCACCGGGATCTCGAGCACATGGTTGACCACAAGGCGCTCGGAGTCAGGGGTGGCGACCGGAGGAGATCCCGCCGGGACCACGGTCACGGTCACCAACGCTGAATCATGACCATCGGAAGAGTCTTCGATCCGATAGTGGAAGCTGTCTTGCCCCAGAAACCCATCATTCGGGGTGTAGCGGACTCTTCGAGAATCAACGACCTCTGCAGAGCCATGTCTGGGAGCCACAACGATCCCGTTCTCTGACACGGAAATCGAGTCATTGTCCGGGTCGTAGTCGTTGTTCAGCACCGAGAGGTCTGAAGGGCTGGCCTGGGCCACAGTCGCGGAATCATCCACCGCCACCGGAGGCTGGTTGGAAGAGACTTGAACGGTCACCGTCGCGCGACTGACATGCCCGCCGGCAGTCATTTCATACTGGAACGAGTCCGTCCCAACAAAAGAGGGATTCGGAAGGTAAAGAATGGGCGACTTGTTGATCGGAGAAACCCGGTGGGCCGTTCCATGCCCTGGCGCGACGACGATCGGGTTCCCAGCAATCAAGCTCAACAGATCTCCGTCCCGGTCCCAGTCGTTGCCCAGCACATCGATCTCCACAGAGTTGTCGTACTGCGTCATCGCAAAGTCATCCTCCGCGACGGGGGGAGAGTTGTTGAGCACGTCGATCGTGACCCATGCTCGTCGACGCCCTTGGTTGTGATCACCGATCTCGTATTGGAATGTGTCGACTCCCAGGAACCCGGGGTTCGGAGTGAAGCGGATTGTCGTGTTGGAAAGGCGCTGGGCGGTGCCGTGGTCCGGAGCGACGACGACGGGGCTCGAGATAAGGCAAACTTCGTCGCCATCGGGGTCCCAGTCATTCGCGGTGACCTCGATCTCCACGCCAAACCCCTGGGACGTCGACGCGGAGTCGGCGACAGCAACGGGCCTGGTGTTCGCGTGAGTGAGCGGCGCGATCAGAAGGATGCACCAAAACACCACTCCGAAACACAACACCTGACGGTGAGGCACTCGGCGGTCGGTCCCACACCCGAGCTTCGAGGATCCGGGTTTCGGAGTTTCACATCGAGTGAACGAACGGTGTCGAGGCGTTTTCACAGGAGTCTCCATGGATCGTCAACGCAGGCTCGACCGGTTTCCGTCGCTCGCTAGGAAGAAAGCGATGGACCAGGAGACAAAGAAATCCAACTTTCTGAATGCGGGAGTCCGGACAAGTAGCGTGAGTGAGGAGCGGTCTCCTTTTTCGCTGAAAGTGCACCTCCTCGACCCACCGTTTCGGAGTGAATACAATGGCAGGATGTCCGAATCGCACCCCGCTCCCGATGTCACCCTCATTCTTCAACAGATGGAGGCCGGAGACCCCGAGGCCCGAGATCGCCTGTTCGATTGCATCTACGCCGACCTTCGGCGCATCGCTTCCGGGTTGTTTCGCGGTGGGTCTGCCAACACCTTGCAGCCGACGGCTCTCGTGAATGAGGTGTACTTGCGAATGGTCCGGCAGGGCGCCGAGAACTGGGAGAGCCGGCGTCACTTCTTCGACGTGGCTTCCATGGCGATGCGACAGCTTTTGACCGACCACATCCGCTCTCGCAAACGAGTCAAGCGCGGCGGAGACCAGGAGCGCGTTCCCATGGAGAATGTCGCTTCCCAACTCATCGAAAGCGGAGCGGAATCCTCGGAGAGGCTCGACCTCCACGCCTTGGACTCGGCCCTCACCGCGCTCGAAAAGATGGACCCGAGACAGGCCCAGATCGTCCGCCTGCGATTCCTCACCGGACTGTCCATCGAGGAAACGGCAAAACTTCTCGACATCTCCGAGCGAACCATCCGGCGAGACTGGCAGATGGCCCGGGCATGGCTCAACCGGTTCATCCAGCAGTGGATGGAGTCTCAGGAAGAATCCTGATCGCTCCGCGCGGACACGACCCTGTTCGGGATGAAGGAATGACGGTCCACACGGCTCCCTGAACTCGAAGCAGTGAACCCCGACAGGCCGGTGACATCGGGCCGGAACCATCCTCACCGCTTTCCACGAAAACGAAGCGGTGGTCTCATCCTCCCTTGATCCCTGGCCGCTCTCGACCTCCGCACCCTCCAGGCGGAGTCGCCCTCCACTCAGGAAAAGTCTCGGCTCCCACTTTTTCGTGGCCGGATCCTCGCCGTCCCTGGCGTGAACCTCTGCAACGGACGACGCACGAGTGATTCGCAGGCCTTGAGGGCCCTCGACGTCTCGGATCAGCGATCGACGGAGTCCGGATCGCAATCCCTTCCAAACACAAGATCCCTCAGGAGAAATCCCATGTTTCTGTTCCGAAGCCTCCTCGTTTCTCTCACCATCGGTGCCACTCTGACCTCGGTCGCGAGAGCCCAACAGCAGATTTCTCGGTTGGCCGCGGCCGACTGCGCCGTGCAGGACCCGCGAACTCCGATTTCTTCCCTCCCTTACACGATCACCGAAGCCGGCTCGTACTACTTGACCAAGAACCTCGAAGCACCCAACGGCAGCACCGGCATCCAGGTGGATGCCAGCTTCGTCACTATCGATCTGAACGGGTTTACCTTGAGCGGCACCAACGGCGTCGGCGATGCGATCCGGACTGGCACCGGCGGCAACCGGATGACCATCCGCAACGGCGTCATCTTCGACTGGGCCGGCTGGGGCGTGAATGTCACGAGCGTCAACACCCGGAACCAGGTCGTGGAAGGACTGAGCATCGGCGCCTGTGACGCCGGCGGCATCCTGCTGGACGACAATTCCCGGATCACCGACTGCACTTTGAGCGGCATCTCGGGCAGCGGCATCGAAGTCGGCGAGGCGAGCATCGTGCAAAGCTGCTCCATCATCAGCACCGGCGTGGGACTGAAGCTTGGGTCCGCCAGCACCGCAGATTCCTGCATCGTTCGCAGCGCCAGTATCGGGATCGACGCGGAGAGCTTCGGCACCCTCACCTCCTGCACGACGATGGACACCACCGGCGACGGCTATGAGCTGGGGGAAGCTTGCATCCTGACCGATTGCAAGGCCATCAATTCAGGGGAAGACGGATTCAGTCAGGTCGGACACGCAATCCTGATGACGAGCTGTGTGGCGAGCAACACCTTCAAGAACGCCTACGATTTGGACGATGCGACGATCCTGCGTGGATGTGCGGCTCAGAACTCCGGGAATCGAGGTTTCAACGCCATTTCCAACTCGTACAACATGGTGTTGACCGAATGCGTTTCTCGAGGCTCGAGCAACGATGGCTTCCAGATTGATCGTGGGAGCGTGCTGGCAAACTGTGCGAGTGGGTTCGCCTCGAACGACGATGGTTTCGAACTGGACTGGGCGCGGGCTCAGAACTGTGTTGCCCAGGAGAACGGGGACAACGGCTTCGAGCTGGACAGAACCCACGCGTTCCAGTGTTCTTCCTTTGAGAACAACGATGAGGGGTTCTTGCTTCAAACGGCTTGCACCGCTGCCGATTCCGCATCCACCGCGAATGATCGCGATGGCTTCCGCGTCGTCGGGCAGTACAACAGCCTCTACCGAATCCTTTCCGGAAACAACTTCCAGTTCGGGCTCTACGTCTCCGGAGCTGCCCAGGACACGTTTGTTCGTCAGCATCGCCTGATTTCCAACGGCGACGACGCGTTTGACGACGGTTCCGGAAGTTCGTTTGAATTGAACTGGTAAGACCTCCTCGGAAACCCAGCTCACCCTCTCCCGACGCCGGGGGAGGGTGAGGTTGGTACCCAGCTGCATGATCGTGGCTCGGCCCCTATCCTGGAGCGCGGCTCGTTCCCATCCACCCCTCGCTCGGAAATCGGAACTTTCCAGTGAACACCGACGAATACCAACTCGTTCGCTCCCTGTTTCACGAACTGGCCGATCTTCCTGCGGAAGATTGGCCTTCGGCGTTGGATCGCCCCGAGGTGTCTGCGGAGGTTCGCGAAGAAGTGCTCGCGCTGCTGGGCGACAGCAACGACGAAGGCTTCTTCCAGCAAGCCAACATGCTCGAAGTGGTGGATGAAATCACCGCCGCGTCGGACCCAGGACTCGATGGTCAGCCAATCACGATCGGGACTTACCAGGTGCTGCAACGCCTCGGGGAAGGCGGCATGGGGGTCGTCTACTCCGCCCGGCGCGAGGATTCGACGACCCTCTCCGCGGTCAAGCTGCTTCGCATCGACGTGGTGTCCCACGAAGGCCTGGCCCAGCGGTTCCTCCGGGAGACGCGAGTGCTCCAGGAACTCCGCCACCCGGGGATCGCGGCATTTCAGGATGCCGGTGAAGCGACGGTGACCTTCGGGTCTGGAGCCACGGCGCGACTCCCCTATCTCGCCATGGAGTTCATCGAAGGGGATTCGTTGCTGGAGGGCATTCGTCGGCGGCAACTCAGTATCCACCAACGCATGGAAATCGTGGCCCGGATCTGCGATGCGCTCCACCACGCGCATGGCCAAGGCATCATCCATCGCGACCTGAAGCCGGACAACATTCTGATCCCCCATGGCAAAGCGGAAGACCCGCTGCCCACCCCCAAGGTTTTGGACTTCGGAGTCGCCCACGCCCAACAGTTCGATATGAACTCGGTCGCACAAACCCGGACCGGCGCCGTCATTGGCACGTTGTGGTACATGAGCCCCGAGCAAGTCGCGGGAAAGTCGGAAATCGACGCGCGCAGCGATGTGTATTCCCTGGGTGTGCTCCTCTTCGAATTGTTGACCGGACAGCTTCCTTATCCGGTGCAGGGTTGCTCCGTTCTGGAAGCAGCGCAAGTCATCCAACGCGATGAAGCCACTCGCTTGACCTCGCTCACGCCAACCTTGCCCCGTGAGGTGGACCACATCGTTGGCCAGGCCCTCGAAAAGGAACCCGGCCGTCGCTACCCCACGGCCCAGGCGCTGGGGGACGACTTGCGCGCTGCGATCGCTGGCCATCCCGTGATGGCTCGAGGACCAGGAGTCGTCCGTCGATTTCGAAAATGGGCGGTCCGTCATCCGGCGGCCACCGGCGCGATGTCTGCCACGGCAGTCGCTTTGGTGGTTTTGGTTTGGTTGCTGATCCAGGCGATCGAAGCCCGCAAGGATGCGGACACGAACGCGGTCGCCGCTCAGCAACGAGAGAAAGAAGCCAAGGCCGCGACCACTCTCGCCGAAGAGCGAGGACGCCAGCTCGAAGGAGAGCGACAATCACTCCTGGGGCTTTCCGACCTGAAACGGGTGCGAGACCTGGAAGCCGAAGCGGAAACACTCTGGCCGGTGCGTCCTGACCTGGTCTCCCCATTGACGGCTTGGCTCGATCGCGCGCGCGAGGTCCTGGACAATCGTCCGGCTCATGAGGCTCTCGCGGAGGACCTGAGCGGCAATCGAGGCACGATGGCAAGCCTCCTCAATTCGACGGAACGAGCCTGGTGGCTCGAAACATTGCAGATCCTGACTCAAGAGATGGGGTCCCTGTACCAGACCGTGCAAAGCATCTCACAACGGTTGGATTCGGCGAAAACCATCGAGCAACGCACCCTGATCGACTGTCAGGAACCATGGGATCATGCGATCACCTACGCCGCAGACCCGGACGGGCCCTATGCAGGCCTCGAGCTCTTCCCACTGCTTGGGTTGGTTCCCCTCCTCGAAGATCCCGATTCTGAGCTTCTCGAGTTCTGGCACGTCGAGTCGGGCGAAGAACCAGGCAGGGACCCCGACACCGGGCAATTCTTGATGACCCCCGAATCGGGAATCGTCCTGGTGCTCATCCCGACGCAAACCTTTGTGATGGGAACTCAGCGTGAGGACCCCCTCGCTCCGGGATACGACCCGTGGCACGTGACCGCCAATGGCCCTCCCCACCGTGTGACGGTGTCCCCGTTCCTGATCTCCAAGTACGAAATGTCCCGAGGTCAGTGGCGCCGCATCATGAACGCAAGCCCGTCCTTGTATGGACGCTACAGCGCCCAGACGCCGGAGGCCGGTCGCGCGTACCCGGTCGAAACCGTCACCCGACGCCAGGTCGCTCGAGCACTCCACCGCTACGGCCTGAGCTTTCCCACCGAAGCCCAGTGGGAATCCGCGGCGCGGGCAGGAGAGGAGACGACCTGGTGGTTTGGAGACGAACTGGTCGACTTTGGAACATTGGGCAATGTCGGAGACTGGTCGGCGCAAGAGGCCAGCGTCAACCTGACCTGGTCCATTGAGGAATGGCGGGACGGCTACCACGGCCCCGCTCCCCTGGGTGCGTTCCCTCCGAACTGGTTCGGCATCCACGAGATCACCGGCAATCTTCGAGAGATGTGCCTCGACGAGTACAGCATGACCTTCTTCGCTTCGAGCCCCGAGGTCGATCCGGTCTGCCTCGACAGTGGGGAGGAATTCGGATTTCTGTCGAAGGATGGGGACTTCGCCAGCGCCGCTTCCGACAGCCGACCGGCGTCTCGAAAGAGTGTCGCGTGGGATTTTCTGTCCTCGTTCAACGGAGTCCGGCCCGCGCGATCGCTGGATCCGTAGGCGAGATCCGCGGGATTCTCCCGCTCGCAATCGGTGTCCCGTGTGGTCGAACTCTCGCTGGGCGCTCCCTCGAGCCAACCACGGGCTGCAACCAACGCAGCCAGTGACGCAACGAACCGGGGGGAACGCTCGCCGATCGCGAATTCGCCCGATCGGTCCCCAAAATCGCGGGTCCGCCGGCCTCCACCAGGACGGGCGGCTCCCCTGCTTCGAAAGGTCTCCCGGAAAAGCCGGAGATTCGTGGCCGCCCCGATGCCCCCCTTGGCGTGACTCCTTCTGTCACGCAAGCTGAGGCGAAGGGCCTCCGACAGCGGACAAACATCCACCTTTCGTTGGAGGCAGGACCATGAGAACTTTGAAGAGCGCTCTCCTTGGCATCACCACCCTGTGGCTTTCGGCTGCGGCCCTCCCGGCACATGCTCAGATCGAGTTCAGCAACAACTTTGGCCAGCGGCTCGCCGCGATGGAAGCGCGGGTGGGATCCCTGGAAAGTGATCTCGTGACCGCGGAAGCAACCATCGCCACCTTGGAGCAGGACCTGGCCATTGCGCAGAGCACGGTGCTGGATCTCGAAAGCGCCCTGGCCTTGGTGGAGCCGATCGTCCTCGACAACAACGCCGCCATCGCCGCCCTGGCTGCCAGCCCGGTCCAGGAACTGGCGAGCTACGTGTCGGTGGACACCAACACCCTCAACGACCTTGCCGGCCCCCACCTCTTGTTCACCGGGGTCAATGTCCACGTTCGGAGTGGATCGGGCGCCACCGATGACAACGGTGTCCTGACCGGACTCGGCAACCTGGTCGTGGGCTACAACGAATCCAACACGGACACTCGAATCGGCTCCCACAACCTCGTCATCGGTCGCGAGCACTCCTACACTTCCTTCGGCGGCCTTGTCGTCGGGCGGGACAACTGGATCGATGGGACCGAGTCTTCGGTCGCTGGTGGACGAGGGAACTCCGCCCTCGGCCCCCACTCTTCGGTGACCGGCGGCTACAACAACCAGGCGACCGGCAATCGCTCTAGCGTGGTGGGCGGCGAAGCCAATCTCGCCAGTGGGCACCATGGTGTGGTGTCGGGCGGACGGCGAAACGAGGCCGCAGGACATTGGACGTCAGTGACCGGTGGAGACCTCAACGACGCGATCAACGACTACGCCAGCGTGCATGGGGGTGAAGAAAACATCGCCAGCGGAGAATACGCCAGTGTCCTGGGTGGCAACAAGAACGAGGCCTTGGGATTGCGCGCCTGTGTCGCCGGAGGGGACCGCAACCTCGCCAGCGGTCCGGAGGCCGTCGTCTCCGGGGGCACGCAGAACACGGCTTCGGGCACCCACAGTTCCATCAGCGGGGGGATCACCAATCAGGCAACCGAGATCAACTCCGCCGTCAGCGGAGGCAAGCTCAACACTGCCAGCGGCTCGTCCGCGACCGTCAGCGGAGGCGAGAACAACGAGGCAAGCGGCTTCCAGTCGGTCGTCAGCGGCGGACACTCCAACCAAGCCACCAACAGCCAATCCACGGTCAGTGGCGGCCACAACCGCTCCGCACCCGGAGAGAATGACTGGGCCGCCGGCTCGCTCCACGAGAACAGCTAGGCCGTCACCGCAAACGAGAAACTTCGCAACGCTGGGGAGGCATCGTCCTGCCCAGCGTTGTTTCGTTTTCTTGACGCCAGCTCCGCTGACGTTGCCGACGGGTAGATCGCAAGACCACCAAGCCCGACTTTCGTTCCTCATTCCACGGAGTCTGGCCCGAGAGATCGCTGAACCCATCGGTTCCCCTCGAGGACGGGCACCTGCCGCGCCCCCAAAGATCCCTCGAAAATGCCGGAGATTCGTGGCCGCCCCGATGCCGCCCCTGGCGTGACTCTTTCTGTCACGCAAGCTGAGGCGAAGGGCCTCCGACAGCGGACGCAACATCCACTTCTCGTTGGAGGCAGGAACATGAAGACTCTGAAGAGCGCTGTCCTTGGCATCACCACCGTGTGGCTTTCGGCTTTGGCAATTCCGGCTCATGGCCAGGTCGCCTTCGGCGACAACCTCGCCCAGCGACTCTCCGGGCTGGAATCCCGGGTCGGCTCTCTGGAATCCGACCTTGTGATGGCCGAGTCCACCATCGCCGCGCTGCAGGCCGACCTCACCACCGCCGACTCGACGATCTCCACCCTCGAATCCCAGCTGGCGACCGCCGAGAACACCATCTTGGACCTGCAGAACGATCTGGGCCTGGTCGAGCCCATCATCCTCGACAACAACGCCGCCATCGCCGCTCTTGCAGCCAGCCCGGTTCAAGAACTGGCGAACTACGTCTCGGTCGACACCAGCACATTGAACAAACTCACCGGCCCTCACATTCTGTTCACTGGAGTCAACGTCCACGTCCGGAGTGGATCGGGTGCCACGGATGATGGCGGTGTCCTGACCGGACTCGGCAACCTGATCGTGGGTTACAACGAAGACAACGTCGACTCCCGCACTGGCTCCCACAACGTCATCGTCGGTCGGGAACACTCCTTCACCAGCTTCGGCAGCCTGGTCGCCGGACGGGACAACCGGGTCGATGGTGACGAGGCGTCCGTGACCGGCGGGCGAGAGAACTCCGCCATCGGCGACCATTCGTCGGTCTCCGGCGGTCGGAGCAACCAGGCCACGGGAGACAGATCCAGCGTGAGCGGTGGAGAAGACAACCTCGCCAGTGGTCTCCAGGCCAGCGTGTCCGGAGGTCTCCTGAACGAGGCCACGAACGACTCCGCAAGCGTCAGCGGAGGAGAACGAAACCTCGCCAGTGGCCTCCAAGCCAGTGTGTCCGGAGGTCGCCAGAACGAGGCCACGAACGACTCCGCAAGCGTCAGCGGAGGAGAACGAAACCTCGCCAGCGGCTCCCAGGCCAGTGTGTCGGGAGGTCGCAAGAACGAAGCCAGAAACTCCTCGTCAAGCGTCAGCGGTGGAGAAGAAAACCTCGCCAGCGGCGTCTACTCGAGTGTCTCGGGAGGCCTCGAAAACGAGGCTCTGGGATTTCGCGCCAGCATCTCCGGGGGCGCCTCAAACTTCGCGAACGGGCCGGATTCCTCCATCTCCGGCGGAACTCAGAATACCGCTTCCGGCTTCCACAGCTCCATCAGCGGCGGGCACACCAACTCCGCCACCCAGGCCCATACCAGTGTCAGCGGTGGCTTCCAGCGCGACGCGACGGACGTCAGTGATTGGGTGGGCGGTTCTTTGAAAGAAGACAGCTAGCCGATCGCTGCAAAGAAGGCCTTGGATGGCGGATCGAGAGAGTTTCGTTTCCGTCGAGAAGTCAAACCACCGGCGAATCGGTGGGCCTCGAGAAGTCGAGGACCAAGACGAAGGAGAGAAGGTCGAGTCAGGCGCCGAAAGCCTTTCCACGACCGGTAAGTCGCAAGCACATTCTGGAACGCTGGGTCGGTCATCGCCGGCCCAGCGTTCTTTCGTTTCTCCACCCGCGCCTGCTCAGGAGAGAGGACCCAGAAATGCTGGCCGGTTTCGACCCCCGTCTGGCGTGACTCCCTCAGACGCCGGGAACGCCTGGCGCTCGGCCTGGTGGTCGCGGGCCTTCCCCTCCGAAGGCACCAGTCAAGACACGTTCCTCCCTCGGCTCCCATGGAATCTGCCCCACAGGAATGGCCCTCGCAACCCGACCCCGAAGAGCCAAATGGGCCTCCCCCACCGGTCTCGAAGACGCCTCCTCCCGCCGGAGACACTGTCATCCGGCCACCCAGGAGAACCTTCCAGAGAATCTTGAGAATCCTTGCCGCGAACCGGGGAATCGTCGTTGCCCCCTCGGGAACGGCCACCGGACGAGGCGGCCGGACCTCTTCCTGTCCCTGGCAACTCGCGAAAACAAAGGATTCCTGTCATGAAGACCCCCTCGCGCCTCCGGCTTCGCCCCCTCGCAAGAACCAGTGCGCTCCTCGGCCTCCTGCTGGCCATTGCCTGGCCGCTCAGCGTCTCGCTCGCCGGTCCGGGACAAGCGGGCCAGCTGTTCTCCCTTGAGTGGCGAGAGATTCTGAACCACCTGAGCATCGAGCATCTCGACGACGGTCAGGGTGGCACGGTCAAAACGATCCGCGTGACCGGCGCCAACCTTCAGGTCGTCAATGGACTCGGTGCCACGGGCACGGCCAATGGAGTCGGCAACCTGATCGTCGGCTACAACGAACTGGGAAACCCGTTCGGCGATGATCGCACCGGTTCCCACAACATCTCCTTCGGGGAAGCCAACAGCTTCTCGAGCTTCGGAGGGATGGTCGGACCGAAGGAGAACACGATTGCCGCCCCGTTCGCCTGCGTCAGCGGAGGATCCGCGAACCGGTCCCTGGCTGGCTACTCGTCCGTCTCTGGCGGCAACCTCAACCTCGCCAGCGCGACACACGCTTCCGTCACCGGCGGGGAGGGAAACACGGCGAGCGGGGACCGTGCCTCTGTGAGCGGAGGTCTGAACAACGTGGCCGCGGGGGTCTACTGTTCGGTGTCGGGGGGAGGCAACAACAATAGTAGTGGAACCGCCTCTGCGGTAAGCGGCGGATCGATGAATCTGGCCACGTGGTTCTACGCTTCGGTCAGCGGTGGAAACTCCAACACGGCATCCGGAACCTCCTCTTCCGTCAGCGGAGGAAACTTTCACACGGCGTCGGGGAGCTTCTCTTCGGTCAGCGGAGGGATCTCCAACACGGCATCGGGGACCTTCTCTTCCGTCAGCGGAGGAACCTCCAACGACGCGTCGGCCAACGCCTCTTCGGTCAGTGGAGGTTGGAACAACCTGGCATCGGGGATTGAATCCTCAGTGAGCGGCGGAAGTGACAACACCGCGGCCGAAATCTACTCGTCCGTGAGCGGAGGGCGCCACAATGAGGCCAACGGGAGATGGTCCTCCATCAGCGGAGGACGGTTGGGTCTGACCACTGGCCGTTACAGCTCCATCAGCGGCGGATTCGAGAACGATGCTCAAGGTCAGTTCTCGACGGTCAGCGGAGGATGGAACCGCAGTGCTGGCACCACCTATGCTTGGGCCGCCGGTTCACTCTCCGAGTCCAACTGACACCGCGCCATCGTCTGTCCCAGGCAACGTCGGTTCGGGACAACTCACTGAAAGCCCATGAGGAGAGCCCGGGGTATCACCACTCCGGGCTCTCCTCGCGACGTTCGCTGTTTCTCAAACGATGGCGACGGGCTCTTCGATGATCCAGGTGTGACCAATCGATGCCCCGATTCCGCGTCGTCCCTTCGAGTCCACGAGATCTGAGAAGCCGTCATGTTTACCCAGAGGTCGCCTTCAGGGCGTTGCAGGCTTCGACACCAAACGAATAGAAACCATCGATCACGAAAGCCTGGAAATAGATCTCTAACCCGGCTGGGATCTCGCTCGACCAGTCCCCGACAAACTCGTAGTGCCCCCAGGCCCCTGTCTGAACCGGCACCAGGAAATCGAGGGCGGGCACCAAAGTCTCTCCTTTGAACGGAACGTTGAGCGTGGAGAACCCGATGATGAAAAACCCCGGCGAGTCGTTGATGCCGTTGTAGATACGCAGGCGCATGCTGGATCCGGGCTCGAGGCATCCAACGCCCGAGAGATGTGGCCGCGGCCATCCCTGAAAGAACGGGGTCCCGATTCGCTCCCACGGCGACGGACGGTCGAGATCGAACTCGTAGGCTGCTCCCGTGGAAGGCGCGTAGTCGTCTCGATACTCCGCTCCATGGGCGCCGAGCAGGACCTTCGATCCGTCCAAAGCGACGGCATTTCCGATTCGATCCAGATGCTGCTGATCCGGAGCAGACAAGCGCATCGTCTCGACCCAAGTCCCCCCTTGATTTTCGAAGACGTAGCATTCCCCTCCGACTCCCGGACTTTGGGTGAAGTACGAATGGCCAATGACTGCTCGATCGCCTTCGACATCCATCGCATCCGAGAATCCCTGTCGAAACGGTCCGACCGTCGATCCGACGATGGTCTGGGTGTAGTCCCAGGTATCGTCCACGGGCGCACTCGTCCCCTGATCGTTGCGCTGAAACAGGTGGGCCTGGCCCGCATAGTCCTCGGGTCCGCCAGAAGGGTCGCCGGCGAACAACCAGTCCCCGCCATCCACGGCGACAGTTTTTCCTAGGTAGGCCCCCTCGATCGGCTCCATGGTCACTTTGTTGCCGGCCACCCAGGTGTCGTCAAGACGAGTTGCAGGCGTCCCCGCATCATCGCGGTGAAACACGTAGACCGCTCCGCTGCCACGGGTCTGGTCGCGCCGGTCGCCCACGAACAACACACTGCCGTCCGTCGAGAAAGCCACGCTCTGGCCAAAGTCCGTGCTCGTGCCCGATCCGTCGGGAAACACCGTGTTCGTGGCCACCCAGGTGTCGTCAAGCGGATCGGCCGTCCCTCCATCATGACGCTCGAACAGGTAGCAGGCCTCACCATTGTGAAGTTCATGTCCGATAGCAATCGTCCCTCCCGAGATCGCGACGTTCCGTCCAAATCCATCTTCGGGATCGACTCCCACAGGAGGCACGAGCTTGCTCGCCTGAATCCAGACGTCGTCCAGGAGATCCAGGGGGTCTCCTTCGTTGCGGACCAGGACGTAGACCGATCCTTGCTCGTCTCCTCCTTTTCCGTTGGCGGGAGCACCCACAACGACAACGTCTTGGTCCATGGCCAGCTCGATACCGAACAGCTGATTCTCGTATCCATCACTCGGTCGAAACTCTTGAACCTCGACCCAGCGTCCGGGACCGGTGCAAATCTGGAAGTGCACCGCACCGTCCTGTTGTTCACCGAGTTCCGAGATGACGGCGAGGTTTCCATCCAAGCAAACCTGGAAACCAAAATCGTCGAGATCATTGGTCGATGGCTCTTCCAGTTTCGCCATGGGACATTGGGCCTCGAGAGTGTTCACGACTCCCAGTGCACAAAAGAGAAGCCATCCTTGCACCGCTCGCGATGACAGCCGTGACATGGGCCAGACTCCTTGAGATTCGACATCTTCCCTGTGTTTCCCTCACGCGGAAAAGTTAATGCGGATCGCGGTGGTCGTCAATTGTGATCGCCGTCTGTACGACAACGGCAACCCTCGCGAAACGAACTGTCAGAGGATCTCGGGAGAGCCACAAAAAGTATGTGGCTCATTTCAGGAATTCGTAACCGATTCAAGACTCGGCGTGCATTGCCGCCAACGACAGATCATTCTCCGCGCCCAACTGCGGAGCTGGCTCGACAACCACGAAGGATCCGCGAACCGCACTCTCTCGTTCTTGAGGAGTCTCAAGCGATCAGTCAAATCGGAGGGTCGTCGCGGGGATTCGCAACTGCTCCACGGTGCGATGCAATCTCGTTTCCAGTGCGCCGCCAAAAATCAGAACCTCGAAATCGGAGGCCGCCGGATCAAAGACCGGGAGGAGCAGCGCGTCGTGGCCGCCTCGCCCCGCCCCCATGTTTCCGAGAGGCGACCAGGAGTTCGTCGTCGAATCATAAATCTCGGTGAGTGCAAGCTGCTGCGGGTCGTTGTCATACTGAAAGCCTGCCGTCACCACGACGCGTCCGTCCGGCAAACTCAAAGACGTGTGCCCCTCTCTCCGTTGCCGCAGCGGTGCCGCGGGGGACCAAATCCCTGTCTCGGGGTCGTAGATCTCGCACGGAGCCACTTGGACGAAGGGAGCCTGCCAGCCACCGGTGACCAAAACCCGACCGTCGCGCAACGTGGCGGCAGAATGGCGTTGTCTCGCTTGGTGGAGTTCGCCCGTGACCGACCATTCCTCAGTGAATGGATCGAAAACCTCGCAGATCACGAGCGGCCCGTTGTCATCGAATCCCCCCGCAGCCAAGACCCTTCCGTCGGACAGCAACGTCAACGAATGCCAGGCCCGAACCGCGTTCAGGGCCCCGGTCAAATGCCAAGTTTCGCTGACGGGATCAAAGACTTCGCAGTCGCCTTCGTAACAACGACCGTCTCGTCCACCGACGGCGAGCACTCGACCGTCCGGAAGAGAGATCGATTGAAACTGGGATCGGTCCCGGTGCATCGGGTCCGCAAGACTCCAGGTCTCGGTGTCTGGATCGTAGAGCTGAGATCCGACGACGCTCAATGCCAGGACTGTCCCTCCGGGAAGCACGTGAAGCTGTGGCACCCAAACCTGGTCCGCCAGAGAACCCGTAGGCGCCGTCCGCCCCGTTTTCGGATCGTAGAGTTCACAGTGGAGTTCCTCTTCCGCCGTCCCTTGGCGCCCCCCCACCACGAGGACCCGACCGTCCGGCAACATCGCGGTGGCCAAGCCGACCCGACCGAACTCGAGCTGGCCATGGGTCTTCCATCCCGGCGGCTCCCCGAGATCCCAAGGGTCAAGGATCTCGGTGGAATTCAGGGAAACCCGGATGTTTTCCATCAGCCCTCCGGCAACCAACACAGTGCCATCTCCCAGCAACGCGGCGCCATGGGCACGACGGTACTGGTTCAGCAACCGCGTGCCGGACCAAGACAACGTGGACTCGTCAAAAATCTCACAGGTTCGCAGCGGAATCAGGCCGTTGGATCCACCCACGGCAAGAACCTGGGAGCCAGGCAAGGGCACCAGGGAAAGCTCGCCCCTTCGCTGAGCCATCGGTGGACCTGCCGTCCACGTCCCGGTCTCCGGGTCGTAGATCTCGGTGTCCGTCAAGTAGATCAGCGTGTTCGAGCGATCCTTGGGATTGGTCGCCCCCCCCGCGACAAGGACCTTGCCGCTGGGAAGAAGAATCGCTTGATGCCACAACCGCGCGGCCTCGAGAGATCCTGTGGTCTCCCACTTCCGTGAATCGGGATCGTAGATTTCACAATGCGCCAGCGGTTCCAAGGCATTGACCGCGCCGCCGGTCACCAAGACCCGGCCGTCGGCCAACAAAGTGGAGGTGTGCCACGCTCGCCCCTGACAAAGGTCGCTCAACGTCCGGTTCCAGACTTCTGTGTCAGGATCGAAGAACTCACTCTCCGCAACTCCTCCCAGCCCTCCTGACACCAACACCGTTCCATCGTTCAGGCGTGTCGCCCGGTGCAGGGATCTCTTGATTCCTGGAGAAGTCGTCAAGGACCAGCTTCCGGTCTCCGGGTCGAAGAACTCGGCGGTGGTTTGGCCCGCGTGGCCCCCCACAACCAGCACCCGAGAGTCACTCAGCAAGGTGGCGGTATGGTACTTCCGGCGCAGTGTGAGTGAGCCGACACGGGACCATGACTGAGTGGACGGATCGAAGACCTCGGAAGAATCGAGTCCCGTCAAGTTCTCGCCTCCTCCGGCCGCCAGAACCCGGCCGTCGGCGAGGGCGGTCAGGGTATGTCCGGCGCGCTTGTCCGCGAGAGAACCGACTTGTGTCCAGTGTTCTGAGCCAGAGGCATTGGTCATGACGGAAACAGCGATCGTCATTGCCACCAAGAGCATGCTTCGCTTGGCATGGCCTCTTCTGTCGTTTCCCGTCTCCACCGTCTCTCTCCCGCAGATATCAAGGGGCCCATTTCAAGTGGCGTGCCTCAATCAATCCTATCGGCACAATTCCTCCTGCAATGAGAGAGACTCTGCCGTGGTGCCCGCCCTGTGAATCAGGCCTCGGCGAACCGCCGTTCTGACGGGCTAGCGACCCTCCGATTGCCAACGACGCAGTTGGCTCTGAAGCGACTCCGTCCGCGGGTGACCCGGTGCGAGCGAGGCCTCCGCCAGGTCTGCCGCCTCTTGAAGAATCGTGAGGGCCTCGTCCACCTGATCGACGGACCACAAGATGGATGCCAGCAACTCCATCGAGACCAGGGTCTGCTCATGTCCGTGAGGAAGCACCCGCTGGCGTGCTTCGAGAATCTCTCGACACAAACGCTCTGCCTCGTCCGCCCGACCGAGTCCGAGCAAGCTCTGAGCATAGTTGTGTTGGAAGACCAAGGTCAGGGGATGTTCTTCCCCCAGTGTCGGTCGGGCAATGGAAAGCTGCTTCTCGCGCAGGGCGAGTCCTCTCGAAACATCCCCGCGTCCGTTGATGAAAGCGATCAAGCTGTTCATCGTATTGAGGGTTTCGGGATGGGCTTCTCCAAACATCTCGGTACGCGCATCGAGGACTTCGCGGGCCAACTTCTCCGCTTCCAAAGCGCGATGCTGGCTCCAGTACACGCCGCTGAGATTGCTCTTGGCCGAAACCGTTTCCGGGTGTGCGTCGCCATACACCCACTGGCTGATGTCGAGCACTTCCAGGAGAACCTCTTCCGCCTCATCGGCACGCCCGAGATTGAGAAGAAGCACCCCTCGATTTCCCATGGCGCGAAGAGTGCGCTTGTGCTCTTCCCCGTACTCCTCGAGGCAGACCTCGTAGTTGGCATTCACCAGCTCATAGGCTTCGTCGAGCTCGCCCCTTTGGAACAGCACATCGCTCAAGACGAAGGCGGCATGGATCGTCTCTGGCTCGCCAGGTCCCTGGATCCGCTGAAGGGTGGAAAGGGTCTTTCGTCCGAGACTCTTGGCCCGCTCGAGATCTCCCAGTTTGATGAGCACGTCGGCCAGATCTCGCATGGCATTCAAGGTGTCCAGCGACTCCTCGCCGCCAATGTCCCGCTGGAGTTCGTAGGCACGTTCGAGCTGAGGCATCGCCTTCCGAGCATCGCCGAGGTTCTTGTAGGTGCGGCCAAGAGTGCTTCGAATCGACGCCTCCACGTCCGGCAATCCTTCGAACCCTTCCTCCAGTTCGCTGGCGGCCTGGTCCAGCACCGAGATCACCTTGACGTCCAGGTCTCCGGCGTAAGTGGCGGCAAACGGATCGGGGGAGGACAGCATGCGATCCAGAAATTCGTTCGTCGCCCGAGCCACCCGCTCTCGGCGGTCCGCAGCAACTCTGAGTGACTCCTGACGACTGGCGAGTTCTCGGGCTTCGCTCTCCGCGTCGCGCGCGCGAAACATCAATGCCGTCGCCGCGACCAAACCACCGAGCAACACCACGAACGCGATGGTCAATCCGGTGAACAACCCCGAGTGCCGTCGAGCCAGTTTCTGCAGTTGATAGATCGTGCTCGGCGGTCGTGCGTCAATCGGCTCGTGACGGAGGCAGCGAAGCAAGTCTTCACCGAGCTCCCGCGCCGATCGGTAGCGTCGATCCCGGTCTTTCTCCAACGCCTTGGAAACAATGGTCTCCAGGTCGCCTCGCAAGGAAGGCTCGCGATCACTCAAGCGAACCGGATCCTCTTCGGCGATCGCGCGGGCTGCCTGGGGCAATGTCCGATTGCTCAAGTCGAGGGGAAGATCTCCACTCAACAGCTCGTAGGCGATCACGCCCATGGTGTAGACGTCGGAGCGGGTGTCGATGTCCACCGCGTCTCCGGCCACCTGTTCGGGACTCATGTACTGGAGAGTCCCCACCAGTTGCCCGGAATCGGTGCGCAATGTCGTCGCTCGGAGATCGGCGTCCGTGGGACGAGCCACTCCGAAGTCGAGGATCTTGGGCAGGCCCGAGTCGGTGACGAGGATGTTTCCTGGCTTGAGATCCCGGTGAATCACCCCGTTCTGATGGGCGTGCTGCACCGCATCGCAGAGGGTGGCCAGCAGCTCGATCTTCTGCGGAAGGGTCAACTTCTCATCCCTGACGAAGCGAGTGATCTCTCTGCCCCGCACCAGCTCCATGGCGAAGAACGGCTGAGCGTCCTTGCCAGTCCCCGCCGTCCCCGCTTCCAGAATGTGGGCGATGCCAGGATGCTGGAGGCGCCCTAACAACTCCGCCTCGTGCTCGAAGCGCCGCAGCAGCTTCGGCGACAGCAATCCCGGACGGATCACTTTCAGGGCAACCTCTCGTCGAGGATGATCCTGCTCTGCTCGGTAGACAACACCCATTCCCCCGTGGCCGAGCTCCGAGAGAATTCGATAGCCTCCGATCCGCTCCGGCATCATCGGATTGGTTTCGATCACCGAACCGGCCAAGCGCGAGAGGTCCTCTTGAATCTCGCTGATCCCGGCTTGGGTGGTCAGCTTTCGATCGCGCCGCAGCAACGCTTCGACCTTGGAGTGCAGCTCCGCATCCTCCGCGCAGAGTTCTTTCATCGCCGTCCGACGCTCGGCATCGGGCAGCTCGCAAACCTGGTCGAAGATCTCGCAGACTCGTTGAAAGCGCTGACTGTCCATCTCACCACCTCTCCCCCGGCAGAATCCCTCCTCCGGGACCGGCACGGGGAAGCCAACCCATCCCGCAAACCGGCATCGGCGCGACGACCCGAGTCGCACGGGGGTCGATCACCAAGCGAGTTCCGGCTCGAAAATCCCAAGCTCTATCGGGGAAATTCTTTGCGGTTATAAAGGAGTGCAGGAACCGAGCACACCCGTCCCGGGTGGCAGGAAAGACTGCGGAGCCAGCCATGGACGAATCAGGAGGAAATGGACAACGGGATCCCGAGTCCTTTCTCCCCCTGGTCTACGATGAGTTGCGCCGCCTGGCGCTGGGCTATCTCCAAGGAGAACGGGCCAGCCACACTCTGCAGCCCACCGCCTTGGTTCACGAGGCCTACGTCAAGCTGGCGAAGCGCTCGGCCCATGAGTTCAACGACCGAACTCACTTTCTGGCGACGGCCGCCAGGGCCATGCGCGAGATCCTCGTCGACCACGCCCGGGCTCGCTCGGTGCAAAAACGAGGCGGGCAAGCAGCGCGAGTCACCCTTCACGAAGAGGTCACTCCGACGAAAGACCCGGTCGTCGACGTCCTCGCCTTCGACGAGGCGCTCACCCGCCTTTCGGCGATGGACGAGCGCAAGGCTCGTACGGTCGAGCTGCGGATCTTCGGTGGACTGACAATTGACGAGACCGCGAAGGCGCTCGGCGTGTCCCACATGACCGTCAGCGCGGACTGGCGCGTGGCGCGCGCGTGGCTGTCAGAAGAGCTGGATTCTGAGTAACCCCACCCGAAGCCAAGGATTTGTGGGGCTCAAACTCTCAACGCCGCGTGGCGGCCAGTCTCTTCCGAACGGCTGGACTCTTGAGTTCGCGAAGCGCGTGGCTGCCGACCCATCTCGGCGCCGGGTCGTCGGACCTTGCCAGGCGCTCCGCCGTCTTGATCGCCGCGGCGTGGAGTGCGGGATTGCGCTTACCAATCGCACGCAACGCCATGTTGACGGCCTTCTTGACCAGCGATCGGTCGTCCTCAGCACCCACCTCGATGAGGGACAGACCGTCGATGAAGGCCTTGTCGTCGGCTTCCTTGTCGTGGCTGCTCAGACTCCAGAGCAAGGCGAAAGCGGCCCTTCGGGTGAACTCGGGCTTCGCCTTGGCCCACGGCGCCAGTCTCTTCCACGCGTGCTTGGTCCGGTCGAACAGGTGGAAGCAGGCGGTGTCCACAATGGCCCAATTGTCGAAGTCCTTTGCCCAGGCGTTCATTTGAGCGACAGTCACCTGGGCAGGATCGTCAATCATGGAAGCCAGCATTCGAGCTTCGTAGCGACCGGTCGCCCATAGCTTCCCTGCCAGCGGATGGTTGGGGCCGACCTCTTTCGCGTACTTCTTGAGATCTCCGACTTTGACGCCAAATGGCTTCGTGGCGGTGATCCCGTAGCGATCGAGATCCTGGATCTGCTTCTTCGTTCCCCGCCGCTCCAGCCACTGAAGAGTGTCTTCGAGGTTCACGGCCGCACCGGCCCCGGTGGCGAGTTCGCGCTTCCTTGGCGGTGTCTGTCGCGCCGACTTCCTCTTGGTCCGAGTTTTTGACTTCTTTGCCACTTCACTCTCCACACGATCTCGGAAACGCTGCCGCCGGTGTCGCTAGTTCATGCGAGTTTCGTCAGAAGCTGGTCGAGCACGGCGTAGCCCTCGGCCACTCCGCTCTCCATGGGAGAAGCAAGCACCATGTCTCGCGTCTCGCGCGACTCATAGTGCATGGTCAAGGTGCAGGTGGTTGTGCCAGCGATCTCTTCGAGCGCGTTCGTGATCAGGGCTTCTCCCGCATACCATGGATCGTCGAATCTCTCGGTGCAGACGACAAGCTCCGGCACGATGATCTTCCGGTACTCGCCGCGTACACCCATCTCGTTGCCACCCTCGTTTCGCCAGACGTAGCGGTAGGCCCCACCGACACGGAGATCGATCTTGCAGACCGGCATGGTCCAGCCTCCGCGTACTCCCAGCCACTGCTGCAACAGCTCCGGCTTTGTCCAGCAGTCGAAAACAAGGGGCCGCGGCGCATGGAAGACTCGAGTCATGACGATTTCGAGTTCGCCGAGCGGTGTGACTTTCAAAGGGTTCGTCATGGATCGTTCCTCTTCGGCGGACTGGTCTTGAGAGTGTCCAGTAGCGCGTCAAGACCGCGGAAGTTGGCATCCCAGAGTTCGCGGAACCGCTCGATCCAGTCCGACGCCTCACGCAGAGCTTGGGGCCGCAGCGTGCACGGCCGCCATTGCGCCTGCTTTCCTCGCTCGATGAGATCCGCTCGTTCCAACACTTTCAGGTGTTTGGTGATGGTGGGTCCGCTCAACTCGAAGGGAGCGGCAAGCTCCTTGACAGTGGCTGTGCCTTCTCGGAGTCGGGCAAGGATCCCTCGCCGAGTCGGATCGGCAAGGGCAGCGAGGGTTCGGCTCAGGGGGTCGGTTGCCATACATTTCACCATATAGCTAATTAGCCAAGTAGCAAACTACAAAATTGCCTCCCCCTTCCATCCCCGGGGGCGACGGGGTTTCTCGCAGGGGGATGGAGCTCAGGCACGGGTCGGAACGAACCTTCCGAAGGCACAGAGCGGCCGCGCCCGGTTCCAAAAGCCGGGCCTCGATGACTGAACTCGCCGCACTCCTCGGTGGACTCAGGGAACGGTGACCCACCCAATCACAGAGTCCACTTCCTCGGCGTCTGAACTTTTTCCCACCGTTTTCTTGGGACTCGAGCGACCCGTCTCGCTTGGGGGGTGTTCTGCGATCGCGCCGGGATGCGTCGCAGCTTCTCGGTTGCTCTTCCATCACGATGAGGTGTGCCATGAACATCACCCCCCGCTTCCTTCGAGTCGCAGGATTCCTCGCGACGATCTGCTCCACGGTTCTGGTCGGTTCCGAAGCAAACGCGACCGATCGCTATGTGCCTTCGGGTTACTCCAACATTCAGCTGGCGATGAACGCCGCCAACCCCGGCGACCACATCATTGTCGAACCGGGCGTCTACTCGGACTTGTGCATCATCTACAAACCGGACATCACCATTCGCGCCGAGATTCCGGGCTGGTCCGTCCTCGACTCGACCGGCATCGCAAGCGCCCTGGTCCTTTCCGAGGTGGAGGCCGGTGCGGGCCCTCTCCCCGTGCTCGAAGGCTTCGAGATTCGCGGCGGCAACGCTCTCGCTCCCGTCTGGACCGGAAACCACCAGGGAGACCCGGGCCTCGGCCTGACCATCCGCAACTGCTGGTTCCATGACAACGATGCCGGAGCCGTCAACGCCTTGGACTCGATCCTCAACATCGAGGACTGCCACTTCGAGTCCAACAAAGGAGGCTCGGGCGGCATCGTCGAGGCCAACAACGCCGAGGTCAATATCACGAACACCCATTTCTACGGCAGCATCGGCTCCGGTGCTGGCGCGGTGGCTCTTCGCAATTCGACCTTCACCATCGACTCCTGCATCTTCCAAGAGAACATTGCTCCCACCACCGGTGGCGGCGGCGTGCTGATCGAAGACTGCCCGAGCGGCTACCTGGTGAACAGCCTCTTCTACGAGAACCTGACTCAAGACGACGGCGCCGCCGTCCATGTTCGGGGCACCAGCGACATCGACATCGCCAACTGCACCATCACCGACAACGCCATGTTCTGGGATCCCCGGGGATCGGGCCTGTTCGTCGCCGTCGGTGCACACGTCGACGTCCGGAACTCGATCATCTTCGGCAACTACACGACCGCGGACATCGTGGCCTTCGGAAGCCTCTCGGTGGAATACAGCACCGTGCCCGCCACGTTCCCCGGAACCGGCAACATCCACGGCAAGCCCAAGTTCGTGAACGCCGACCTTCGCAACTACGAACTGCGTCTGACCTCTCCCTGCGTCGACGCCGGCAATAACTCCGCCATCCCGACGGGTCACACCCTGGATCTGGACGGCAACGCTCGCTTCACCGATGACCCCGAGGTCGACGACTCCCTGCCCGGCATCTCGGCCCAGGTGGATATGGGTTGCTTCGAACGGGTCCCCTTCGTCTACGGCACCCGCTACGTCGACATCGATGCCGCGCCGGGTGGCGATGGCATGACCTGGGCCACGGCCTACAACCAGCTGACCGACGCTCTCGCGACCACCCCGAACGCCAACATCTCGGAGATCTGGGTCGCCGAGGGAACCTACTTCCCCGACGACGGCACCGGCGATCGCTCAGCGACCTTCCGCATTGAAAAGGGTGTCCGAATCTTTGGCGGCTTCGACGGAACCGAACAGTTCCTCGAGGAGCGCGACTGGATTGCTCACAAGACGATCCTCAGCGGAAACATCGGTTCCGCCCTGATCAACTCCGACAACTCCTACCACGTGGTGACCATGGACGGCAACGACTCCAACATGGTCCTCAACGGATTCACCGTGGAGAGGGGCCTGGCCAACGGCGTCGACGTCGTCGACCAGCGGGGAGCCGGGTTGTTCGTCGAGACGGGCCTCATCAACGACCAAGACAATCCGGCCGTGCGCCACTGCACCTTCCAAGACAACGTGGCTCTGCTGGCCGGTGGAGCGGTTTTCCTCGAAGGTCGCAACACCTCCTTCTACAACTGCCGCTTCATCGACAACACCAGCTCGACCCGCGGTGGTGCGATTCGCCACGGCGAAAACGAATACGACCAGCCCAGCGAAACGAACGTCTACGGCTGCGAGTTCATCGGCAACGTCGCCCAGCGAGGTGGTGGTGTCTCGGCCTTCACCGGCAGCGTCAACGTGGCCAACTCGACCTTCTTCGAGAACTTCAGCACCAATGAGGGCGGCGGCGGACTGTTCGCCCGCAGCTGCGACGTGGAGGTCACCAACAGCATCTTCTGGCTCAACTCCGCGACCATCGGCAACACCCAGGATCACCAGGTGTCCGTAACCGGAACCCTGACCGTCGACGAGTCCTGCCTGGAAGGATGGAACGGCATTCTGGGTGGCGTTGGCAACTTCGGAGCCAACCCGCGCTTCATCGACCCGGTCGGTGGCATCTTCACGGACCCGATCCTGCGACTCTGCTCGGACTCCCCCTGCATCGACAGCGGCATGAATGCCGGCGTCCCGGGTCAGCTGTCCATCGACCTGCTGGGTAGCAACCGCATCGTCGACACAAACGTCGACATGGGCGCCTACGAGCACACCGGGGAAGACCTGGTGCTGACCGGACCGGAAGTCGGATTGTTCCCCGGGACTCTGCTGACCCTGTCGACTTGTGGCGGCATGCCGCTTGGCAATATGCTTCTGGCCATCACCGGCGTCGACGGCGCCCCCCTCTTCGCTCCCCTGGTCATCAACTCCTTCGACCTCGACGGACGTTCCGAGTTCCAAGCCATCGTTCCCGCAGGACTTTCGGGGATCGAACTGACCTTCACGTCCCTCGGCTACACCCCCGCCGGCAACCTCGGGGAGTCGAATGAAACCACGGTGAAGCTCAACTGATCGACCGAGAGACGAACTGACAAGTACTTCGAACCCCCGAGGGCTCCTCGAGTCCTTGGGGGTTTTCTTGTTTTGCCGTCCAATGCCAAGCCCGTCGGCCGTTGCCCTTACTGAGTCGATGGCCAAAACGACGAGGGAATCCGCATTCGTGGGCGTACTGTCAGGTCACCGATGCATCCATTCAAAACCACGGACAAGCCTGTGATCTGGATTCCCAATCGCTCAAGGCTTGATTGGTCTAAGGATTGACCCTTCGAGCAGCTCGAAGGCCCACAAAACGCGCCCCGGTCGTCGCCGTGGTGGGGGCTCGCTCCGAAGAGCGGGCGAAGGAGGCGGGATCCGTGTACGAGCCTCCCATGGTGGTCCCAAGCTCTTCGTCGGGATCCGGCGGAACCTGCAACAGGCCGTCTCCGTCGCGGCAACCGTGGATGAGCTCGGCCCACGGGTCGGCGCACCAATCCCAGAGGTTGCCATGCATGTCATAAAGTCCGAAACCATTCGAACGGAAGCTCCCCACGGGAGAGTGGACGACAAAACCGTCGAAGATCCCCAAGGTGTGCTGCCAATGCACGGCGAAGTTTCCGGCCGAGCCTTCGTCCGCGACGTTGGCATACCCTCGCAACGAGAGTGGGTTCGTGCCCGTCGAATACGGCGTGTCAGTCCCCGCGCGACAAGCGGTTTCCCACTGTGCGCAAGTTGGAAGACAAAGGCCGAACCGTCTGAGGAACTCGCTCGATTCCAAGCGATCGATTTGCTCGACCGGATGACGGGAATCCACCAGCATGTCTCCCTGCACGGTTCCCGCCAAATTGAAACTGGGGTTGGTGCCGATCAGCCGCTTCCACTGCGCCTGGGTAACCTGGTACGGCGACAGGAAGTAGGGTTCCAACCAGACGTCCTGAGTCGGAATGTAGCTTCGCTGCGCCTGGGGATCGTAGCGTGGATGCGCCTTGTCCAAACTTGCTCCGACCGTGACGTTGCCTCCCGGGAGCAACGCCAAAACAATCGCGGTCTCGGGCTCGATTCGCCATTCCTCGGACTCCGGCTGCAGTTCCGGCGGATCTCCGGTTCCCCAAACGTAGAACTCCCAGAAGCCTGACGTCGGATGCTGACGCAAGGGGATCAACCCCATCTGCGGCTCGAGGACCAGTTCGTCGTAATCAGGACACAACTCCGGGTCGCCAACGGTCAGAACGCAGTCTTCCCACGCCTCTTCATGATCGAGCATGACGATCTCGAGTTCTTCGGCATGGTTCCGTCGCTGCCGGACGCTGGCGATGGTATCCCCGTACACGTCGTGGGAACAGAAGCGCTCGAGAGAGACGACCAGGCCGGCGAGCGTGTCGTGCTGCCACTGGAGCTCGGTGTTCGACAGTGTCCAGCGTTCCCAGGTTGCGTCAATGGTAGGTTCTGAATCGACCGCACCATCCTCGATGTACTCCTGAACAGCAGCTCGGGTTGCCTCGTTCGATTCGAGCAGTTCCGTGGAATGATCGACGCGAAGTCTCCATAGAGTCGAGCGATGCAAGGGCAATCGGTCCGCAAGCAGATCGGCTTTTTCCAGCCACTCTTCGTAGGCCAAGAGTCGATCCGGCCAGGCCGGCCACAACGTGGCAGACTCCGCGCGATAGTCATCCAGAGTCACCAAATCCGCCAGCCTGAGGATCTCGTTGCTCTTGCGCTCGACTTCTTCGCTTTTGCGCGCGACTTCCTCACTCTTGGTCAGGACTAGCTGTTTCTGAGCGCGCTCCGACGCCGCCGCGATCTGAGCATCCTTGCGCAAGCCGTTTGTATGCCACCAACCCACCGCCAAGCCCGACATCACAAGCAACCCCGCCGTCACTGCCAACCGGTTGCGCTGAACGAACTTGCGAGTTCGATACATCCAGGAATCCGGACGGGCCAGGATGGGCTCGTTGCTCAAGTATCTCCGCACGTCGGCGCTCAACTCGGAGACCGAGGAATAACGGCGATCCGGGTCCTTTTCGAGCGCCTTCAGGAGGATTGTTTCGAGATCGCCACGCAGTGACGGATCGTGCTGAGAGGGATTCGCTACGGCCCCCCGCGCAATGCATTCGATGGCTTCGAGCAAAGTCATCTTGGTGACGTCGCTCGGGCGTGCCCCGGTGAGCAACTCGTACAGCACAACACCCAAGGAGTACAGGTCGCTCCGGACGTCCAACGTCGCTCCTGCTCCACGGGTGCATTGCTCCGGGCTCATGTACGAGAGCGTTCCCAGAATCTCTGCGGCACTCGTATGCATGGTCTGGGAATCTTCCAGGTACAGCGGCAGGGCAATTCCGAAGTCGATCACGTGGGGTTCGCCGCGAGCGTCGACCAAAATGTTCGCCGGCTTGAGATCTCGGTGAATGACGAGCTTTTCGTGGGCGAACTGAACCGACTGGGCCACTTTCAGGAACAGCTGAAGCCGCTGACGGGGACCGAGTCCATGGCGCGCACAATGCTTGTCGATGGGTAGCCCCTCGACATACTCCATGGCGAGGTACGGCTGACCGGCTGTGGTCTCACCCCCATCGATCAGCCGCGCGATTCCGGGATGATCCAGATCGGCGAGGGTCTGTCGCTCTCGCCGGAATCGATCGGAGAGAGCGTTCCCACCGAGGTCCCCTCGTAACACCTTGATGGCGACCTGCTGATCGAAGCGTCCATCGGAGCGCTCGGCCAAGTACACCACGCCCATTCCACCAGAACCCAGCTTGCGGAGGATTCGGTAGCGCTCGATTTCCACTGTTTCTTCGGCAGCACTCCGTTCGACCGTGAGCGGCGTTTCCAGAAACCCGTCGGTTTGCGCGGCAGCCTCGAGCATGGCTTGGGCTTTCTCGAAGACCACGGCATCATCACCACTCGCGGACCGCAGGTAATTCGTGCGGTCGGGCTCCCCGAGGTCGCTCGCCTTGTCGACAATCTCTTGGACGAGTTGCCAGCGCTCCGGGGTCAGTTCATTCATGCGTCGTCGAGCTCACTCTTCAGCCAGAGCTTGGCCATGCGCCAGTCACGAATCACCGTCGGCGTGGACACCCCCATGCTTGCGGCCGTCGCTTCGACATCGAGCCCGGCGAAGTAGCGAAGCTCGACCACACGCACCTTGCGAGGATCCATGCGCGCAAGCTTTTCGAGAGCCGCATCCAGGTCAAGGAGATCGAGAGGATCGGCCTGCACGGCGGTGAAATCCGAATCCAAAACATCCCGTTCCCGTTCATCCTTGCGACGACGCTTTTGGCCGCGAGCGTGGTCGACCAGGATTCGGCGCATGGCAGTCGCTGCAATCGCGAAGAAGTGGCCTCGGGATTCCCAGCCGGCGTCTCGTTGACCCGACAGCTTCAGGTAAGCCTCGTGAACCAAGGCTGTTGGCTGAAGGGTGTGGTCGACCCGTTCCCGACCGAGGAAGCCCGCCGCCAAGCCGTGCAGCTCCTGGTAGATCAGGGGCAACAGCTGGTCGTAGACACGGTCGTCTTTCTCTGCCCCCAGACTCGCGAGAAGACGAGTCACCTCTCCGTGATCAGAGCCGTGGGAACCGGAGAAGGGAGAACGCGGATCAGTCATTCAGAAAAAACCAGGATTCTTGATCTCTGCTGGGGACGGGCTCCGCGGACTTCCCCGAACGGCCCGCACGAGGGCCGGAGGATACCGAAACCCGCACGGTGTCGCGGATCTCCGAGACGCCGCCCAGGAATGAAGGAGCTGGACCATGAATCTCTCGACGATCTCCCTTTCCACGCTCGTGCTGACGCTCGTTGCCCCCTCGATCGCAGAAGCCGGACAGCACTCAGCCGCGGTCGCGCTCCACCCCGTGCCCGATCCGTCTCCCGCGGTGGGCCCCGGCCCGCAACAAAGGTTCGAAGAACAGTGGGATGGCTTGGGCAACGAGGACGGTCGGGGCTGGGTCTCGACCAACACCGGCAGGATCTCCACCTTCGCCGAGGCGGTCGCCAACAGCAGCGGGAGTTTCGAGTTCAACACGACCTGCCGGGGAATCATTTCCTGGGACGACGTGGTGTTTTCCTCGGCGCTCAATGAATCGATCTCGGTGAGCCTGAACTTGAGTCTGAGCGGGTCCTACGGTTTCGGCAACGATGGCAACCCGACGGTGGATGTCAGTGGCTCTGGGTTCTCCGGAACTCACAACTGGTCGCGAATCAACGGAGGCCAGGGGATGCTTTCTGGCTACGACGGGCAGGGACCGCATGATTTCACCACGGGCAGCTTTTCCATTCCGACCAACACTCCGGTCACCATCACCCTCGTGCTCCACACGATTGCGTCGGCCAACGGCCGGAACAACTACGCCATCCTCAGTCAGTCCCTGACCCTGGGAAGTTCCGCAGAGAGCGGCCAGGTGTTCAACGTCCCGGCGGGCATCACCGTTGACTCGGTCCAAGCGGGGATCTCCGGCAACACTCTGATCCCGGACACCAGTCTCTACCTCAACGCGGCGCCGTCTCCGGTGAATGAGGGGAACAACTTCGACCTGGTGATGTGGAACGCGATCGCGGGCAAGCCGTCCCTGCTGTTCCTGACCGCGGTCAACGGATCGCCTCTTTTCTCCAACCTCGGCCTGTTCGGTTTCGTCGATGCCGACGGTCGCCGGGTTCTCGAGCTCCCTGCTCTGGTTGGCCTTGCCGGCACCGACCTGACCTTCGCCATGCTCACCAAAAACTCGGACGACAAGGTGGAGTTCACCAACGACGCCACGGTATCCATTCAGTGACTCGCCGCGGAATGCCACCCAGTGACCATCGCCATGTTCCCCAAGAAATCGGAGAACGGAGTGGAGTTCCCCACGATGGCCGATGTCCATTCAGTGACTCGCCGCGGAATGCCACCCGGTGACTTTCGACGGCGAACTTCCAGGGTCCGTCGGCTGACAGACCTGGAATGACTGAGAACTCTCTGGTGCTGATGCCCTGGGGGCGCTTCGAGCCCCCGGGGCTTTTTCTTTGCCCTTTTCTTGGGGATTCGCGCGGACTTCTCGCTGGGAGGGTGTTCTGCGATCCCGGGAGACCTTCCGGGTCACTGGTAGCCGTGGGAACGAGGCCTCGATGGGCCGACCAACGGCTTGCTCGATCGCCCAGCCACCAAGAGAGGTCTGCCATGAACATCCAGCTCCCGTTCCTGCGAGTCGCGGGAATCCTCGCAACCCTCTGTGCGACGGCTCTCGTCGGCTCCTCAGCCGAGGCTGCCCAGATCTTCGTCCCCCAGGACTACCCCACGATTCAGGACGCGATCAACGCCGCTGCTCCCGGGGACGAGGTCCTCGTCCAGCCCGGAACCTACAACGAGTACTTCCTGATCGACAAACAAGACATCAAGGTCCGTTCGTTCCTGCCGGGACTGGCGATCCTGGATGCCACGGGCATCTTCGGAGCGCTCATCACGGTAGAAGTCCCCCCCGGTGGCCCTCTTCCGGAAGTTTCCGGGTTTGAGATTTGTGGAGCGAAGAATGCGCCAGCCATCTTGGTGATTCCCCACGCGGGAGCTCCCAGCCTCGGCCTCGTACTCCGCGACTGCTACCTGCACGACAACGACCACGGCGCGGTGGTCGTTCACGACTCCTTCCTGAGCGCTCAATCCTGTGTGTTTGAGCTGAACTGGAACTTCAACGGAGGAGTGGTCGATGTGAATCATTCCGGAGTGGTCCTCAATGAATGTCGATTCTATGGAAACGTCGGCACCTATGGAGGTGCGGTTGACATTCAAGATAGTGGCTTTGGGATTTACTCCTGCGAGTTTGAGACCAATACGGCCCCGGGCGTGGGAGGAGGGGGACTGTACGTTCAGGGCTGCAGCCCCGGAAGTGTCTGTCGAGTCGTCAATTCGCTCTTCTTCCAAAACCACACCAGCGAAAAAGGGGCTGGCGTCATGGCCGGGGCGGACGCCGACTTCGACATCATCAACTGCACGATCGCCGACAACGGAAGATACTGGGAACCGGTCGGATCCGGTCTCTACGTCGCCCCCACCGCGACGGTCCACATGACCAACTCGATCGTTCGCGAGAACGTCAATGGCGAAGACATCGTCGCGGACGGAACCTTGAACGTCGAATACAGCGCGGTGCCGTCTCAGTTCTCAGGAGTGGGGAACACGGACCAGCTCCCTGAGTTCGTGAATCCCTGGACGAAGAACTACGGCTTGCGAGTCACCTCTCCTTGTGTCGATGCGGGAAACAACAGTGGGATGCCCGCCGGTCTCTTCAGCGACCGTTCTGGCAACCCTCGATTCGTCGATGATCCAGAAGTCCCCGACAGCGGCACCGAGTCCGCCACCATCGACATGGGCTGCCAGGAACGAACGCCGTTTCAGTATGCAACCCGCTATGTGGACATCCACGCGGCACCCGGGGGAGACGGGCTCAGCTGGGCCACGGCCTTCAACAACCTGCAGGATGCTCTCGCCTTGGCCCCCTCCCCGGACTTCGCCGACATCTGGGTCACCGGAGGAACCTACTACCCGGACAGTGGTTCCGGAGATCGCACGTCCTCCTTTACACTCCATGATGGCGTCCACCTCTATGGTGGCTTCGCCGGCGATGAGACCTCCCTTGACCAACGCGACTGGCGGCGCAACGAGACCATTTTGAGCGGCAACATCGGCGCGTCGACGTCTCACGCGGACAACTCGTACCACGTCGTCGAGTTTGATGGCAACATCACCGAAATCGTGCTCGACGGCTGCACGGTCGAGGATGGGCGAGCCAATGGTTCGGTCACGCAAAGCCAGCGGGGTGGCGGGATCTACATCCATTCTTCGTGGGCTTACCACGATTGGCCGATCGTTCGAAACTGTCTCATTCGTGACAACGAATCCACCCTCGGTGGTGCCGGCGCTTTTGTCGACAACAACACCACCACCTTCCTCAACTCTGTGTTTACAAACAACGTGAGCGATGCCAAGGGCGGTGCGATTCGACTGGGAAATACCACGGGCCCCCAACCCACCCGGATGTATCTGTACGGATGTCAGTTCAATGGCAATGCCGCGGAGGAGGGCGGCGCCGTCTCTGTGCTGAAGGCGCAGGACTTCGAAGTCATCAACTGCACTTTCTACAAGAACACCAGCACCACGGGAACCGGTGGCGGCCTTTGGGCCAAAGACATCACGCGTCCGGTCGTCGCTGGGTCCATCTTCTGGCAGAACAGCGGAGCCCAGGGAACCACCTCGGAGCAACAGGTCTTCATGAACGTCCCGTACTCCTTGGACCGGTCTTGTCTCGAAGGGTGGACCGGGGGAGGACTGGGAGTTCATGGCGACGATCCTCGGTTCGTGGATGCCGCTCCCAGCTTCTTGAAGCCCGACCTTCGCCTGTGTGCCGACTCTCCCTGCATCAACACTGGCGCAACCAGTGGAGTTCCGGTCGTCCTCGAGAAGGACCTGATGGGTCTCGACCGCGTGATCGACGGCGACGTCGACATGGGAGCTTTTGAGTCCACCGCCGCGGCTCTTTCGCTGACAACCCCTCGAGACTCCCTCGGCGCCGGATCTGTGCTCGAGTTGAACACTTGCGGTGGCCTCCCCGGCGGCCCGCTGCTCTTCGCGCTCACCGACGTGAATGGCGCTCCGACGTTCACCGTGTTCCTCTACGGTTTCTTCGATCAAGACGGGCGTCACGAGTTCACCGCTCTCATCGACAGCGGACTCTCGGGACTCATTGCGACGCTAAATGTCTATGGATACGCGGCAGCGGGCGGAATCGAAGAATCGAATGAGTTGACGATCACTTTCGAATAGCAGCACTCAAGAAGATACAAGAGGCCTCTCAGCGACACGTTCCTGAGGGGCCTCTTGCTTCGTTCGGATCTCGGCGTCTCCCCTCTGCGACCGGCAAGCCGTCGAAAAGACTTTCCGGCTTCCGACCGGCCCATTGCGCCTCAGCCATCGTCCGTCAATCCCCAACGAATCCACCGATTCGCGTTCAGCACGACTCCCGGGCGAAGATCAAGATCTCCCCGTCGACACTGGCTAATCGTCCTCGGTCTTCAGGATTTCGATCCGCCGCTTTCGCCGACGCTTGGCGGCGTCCGTGTGATAGTGCTGCTGAGACCAGGCAACGTCCGACAAGTCCTTGAGGTCCTCACCGGAAACCCCGAACTGAGCAGCAACCTTGTTCACCATCTGCTGTTCGGCCTGGGAAAGAGATCCATCGGTGAACCCGATCTTCAGCAGCTCTTGGATCCAGCTCTGTGCTTCCTTGGAATCTTGGGGTCCGCGAACCATGATCTCGGCGTCGCCCTCTTCGCCCACCAAAGACTCGAGAAGGCTCGGGGGAACCTGGCACTTGGTGGCCAGAGTCCGAAACGCATCGAGGTGAGAGGAACCAAGCTCCCGGTCGTCCTGGAGAGCGCGCGCGATCCAAGACAACACGTCTAGCGTGGTGGCTGAGCGGGCAATCTCGTCTTCACCAAGCTGCTCTTGGACTTCACGAAGAAGCGCAATCCCATGGTGACTCGACGGGCTGTGAACCGCTTGCAATACCCAGTCTTTGGTCCCACGGTTGGACGCCACCCCGCAAGAGGAACACTGGTCATCCGCACCCGGAGCCTCGGTCGCCCCGCAGGCAGGGCAGTGCGCCGAAGACAAGGACGAGTCCACTTCGCTCGCAACCCCGGACTCGCGAATGAGAACGAACAACGACCGTCGGCGCGGACGAACCTGCCCGACCACCGTGCCCTTTTTCTGGCGGGTCAAGATCGCGGACCAGCGAATCTCGACCACGGCGCGGTCCTTCGTCGAGCCGGGCATCAAAGCAAGAACGTGCACGGAAAAGAGGGTGTGGTTCCGGGCAGTGTGGTGATGCCCCTCGAGCGGTGGGCTCATGGCATCGCCATAGGTCTCGCAGAACTCTGGTGTCGCGAGCTTTTTGATCGGCTCGGTGTCGCCTCTTCGACCGGCCGATGCCAGCCGCCAAAAAATGACCGACGTACGGTCTTCCAGGTGCTGCACAGAAATGCCCGAATCCCGACGACGATAGTCTTCGAGACCCGCCACCGGTGCCGGACGGCGACACCAGTTCCAGACCTTGTCGGTCTTCACCAACACCCAATCATGGACACCGCTTCGAACCCAAGACCCACACGCCGAGCACTTTGCCGACCGAAGCAGCTCGACGGGAGCAGCACAACTCGGACAGGTCCCGCGCTTCCAGCCCTTCACCGTCTTCGAGGTAGCCTCTCGGCGGCGAAGAAACGTCCACAGTTCGACCGACTTCTCCGAAGGAACCGGAATGTCGGAGGGGATCGATTGATCGGTGAGCGAAGTCGGGTGAATGGAGATCTGGGAGGAGACGCGCACGGTCACGGACACAAAGTGTGGATCTTCGCTACTCGCAACGACTTGTGGGGGATACCACCTCTTCGTGACAATCTCCCATCGCCAGCCATCTTGCTTTTGGTGCTCAATCTGAAGAAGGAAGCGCTCATGAAGGCCATCGGAGATCAGTGGCGCGATCGGTTCGATCTCTTGGCCGATCCATGCTTTCTGAATCCGGTCGAACACCAGTCGAACGTGGTCGAGGAAACCATCTTCGAGGAAGTCTTGATCGGATTGACGAACTTGCTCCACCGCTTCGGAAGAGTGGTGCACCGTGGCTCGGCGACTCTTAGGTCGAGTCCAATGTCCAAGTGGCCTGCGCCGATTCGTGGCAAACCAAACCCATAGAATGATCGCCACGGTGAAGGCGACCGAAACCAGGGTTTCTTTCTGTTCCAGGGACATCGTGGAAGAGATTGTCCCATTCCGGGAGCGACTTGGATGGACTTTCTACACCGCAGGGCTCTTGACGGCTCGGTCCCCCAGAGGGAGATCCCCGGCATCGAGGAGACCGCTCCCGGCACCGCGAACCAGGCGGGATTTCTGATTCCGCCCCTCTCCCCGATCGTGAACTCACCGACCGGAGTCGACAAGCCGCTGCAAAGAGATTGCACGGAGCGAGAGAGCCGAGATGAAAAAGCCTCTTGGCGGTCCGCAAAGGTCAGCGCCAAAAGCACTCAGTCGATCACTGACTTCAGGATGTACTCTGGCATCCACTCGTTTTGATACACGGTGAAAACCGAATCGTTGTAGTTCCCTGCAAAGAAAGAAACGACCAAATCAAGCTCGGGGACTCCCATCACCAGTTGCCCCCCGTTGCCGCCGGCGAGGAAACCCGAGATGGTCCCATCGCGATACGGAAACTCCTCCACCCACCAAAGGTAGCCGTAGTCGCGACCACCAATTTGGACTAGTGGCTCGGTGGATCGAAACGTCCACTCCTCATTCATGATGCGCTGACCTTTCCAGAGGCCACCGTCCAACATCACCTGTCCGAGCTTCAAGAAGTCGCGAGGAAGCCACTGGATTCCCCCTCCCATGTAAGGCTCGCCCGTGGGCTGCAGATTCAGGTGGTATTCCGTGATCTCGAGCGGTGTCGCGATCAGGTCCTGGAACAGCACCTCCAAAGGCTGCTCCGCTTTCGCGGAAATCACTGCGCCGAGAAGGTTCGCATTCACGCTGCAGTAGATCGCCTCAGTCCCCGGCGGAGAGAACTGGGGAAGATCCAGGGTGTAGCGATACCAGTCCAGTTCCTCCTGCTGGGTCTGCATCGTGTCTTCGTTTCCCGGAGCATTGGGGTTGCCGTCATCGCAGAAAAGTCCGGAAGACATGGTCAGCAGGTGCTCGACGTTCATCGCACTCTGCCCGAAATCGGGGACTCCCGAGAGTCGATTGCCCCGCAGTGTTTCATACACCCGAGTCTTTGCCGACAAGGCTGCCCCGGCCTCGATCGCTGCCCCGGCGAGCACCGCCGTCAAACTTTTCGATGCCGACCGCGTGTCGTGAGGATCACTGCCAGTGAATCCATGAAAGTACTCCTCGAGGACCAGCGCTCCGTAGCGCACGATGAGGATCGCGTGGGGGTAAGGGGCGTGAATGTCTCGCGCGGGGCGATCGATCAGGGTTTCGATCATTTCCCGGATGGGCTCGGGAGAGAGATCGACTTCGCCCAGAGTCGAGACCTCCCAACCGTCGCTCTTCCGCTCGGGAGGAATGTAGACCCACGGAGAAGGGCTCACTCCTCTGGCATAGAAATTCGACTCGCCCCCCTCTTCCACACGAGAGAACTCGTAAGTGCCTCGGTCGGCGAGGTCGAGGCGCAATCGGTTTTGCGAGGAACTCAGCGCTCCCTCGGCGATCACCGCCTCCTCCGACGACCTGCCGAAGTGACCCAGCAGCTGAACACGGTCCTCGTGAATCTCGGCGCGCTCGACTCGCAAGTAGATTCCGAGGTTTCGCTCGGGGTTGCGCAGAAACGCGGAGAGGGTTCCGTCCTGGGATTGCTCGATCACCAAGAAGAACGTGAATCGATCGTTCAGCGGCTTGACCGTTCCTCTCCAGGTCGTCTCGTTCGCGGAAGAGAGAACAACCGGGGAAGCGCTTTCATACCCGGTACAAACCAACGCCGGCTGAATCCAATGACCTTGGATCGTCCCCTGGGGAGCACCGGGAGCCCTTCCGCGAAATCCCCCCTTCTGATTCGGAAGCGAAAAGTTCAGCCACTCCCCTTCCACCTCGACATCGACAGTGAAACCGGCGATCTCCGCAGTCCAGTCGGTCCCGGAGCGCCGCATCTCTAACGCCCCCTCGATCTCCGGACCAAAACGCTTCTGCGCCTCCCAGATTCCGACCAGCGAATCGGCCGGGCTCACCGAATCGGCGCTCAAGAACATCGATCCCATCCAAAACAAGTGATTCCCAATCATCGCTTCGTCCTCGTTGTCGATTCAGAGAGTCGCTTCTTCAGCCAGGCTTCGATGGGTCCTTTGCCTTCCTGCATGTTTCTCTTAAGGAGAGAGCAAGCACGCTCCAGGTCTTTCCTTCGGAGAGCACTCAGGATGCTTTGATGAGTCCGGCACGCGGTCTTCACATGCACGGGCTGTCCCATCAGCGCCATCTCGTAACGCTTAGTCCGCTGCATGTACTCGTGAATCAACCGAACAAGTTCACGGTTTGGACATCCACTCACCAAAAGTAGGTGCCACTCGTCGTCAATCCGAATGGCTTGCTCCACGTTTCGTGCGCGGCGGAGCTTCTCGTTGATCGATTTCAACTTGGCGAGCTGATCAGCGCCCGGGATTCCCGCTCGACGGAGCGCCACCGGATCCAACAAAGGCCGCATGTCATAGACGTCGTAAAACTCTTCCATGGTCAGTGGACGCACAAAGAAACCACGCCGAGGGATCACCTCCGTGGCTCCTTCGCTGGTCAACCGAGAGAGAGCTTCTCTTAACGGGGTCCGACTCACCCCAAGCTGCGCGGCTAGGTGAACTTCATTGATCCGCACCCCCGCCGGTAGCTCCGCGGAGACGATCATCTCGCGGATGCGATTCGTCACCTCCTCGCTGAGGTTGGGGCGGCGAAGCTTGGTCGACGAGCGCGATCCGATGTCGGAAACCGAACTCATATGGAATACTGTATACAATTTGTGCCCAGCCAACAAGCGCGGTCCGATCGCGCGCGGAACTTCAGGAAGGGCCCTGATCGGACCCACAGACTCTTCTTTGGCGGTGACGAAAACAGGGAAGGTCGGCAACTCTTCCTGGATCAGCGGCGCCAGATTCCATTCCGACGACGGATGCTTCTCCACGGTGATTGGGGGTCGGTCAAGATCCGCGATCTCGCCTTCGAGACGGGGTCACAGGCTCGCTCCTCGGGAACGACGAACATCGACGTGACCAACCTCCTTGAGATCTCCTCACTCTGCGTCTCGGCGGTGTCGGAAATGCAGCAACGTGTAACGTCCCCGCGTTTCCCCCGTTCGAGAGAGCAACTGCCGTGCAACGACCACAGGAGACTTGCCGAGGAGCGAACCATGTTGCGAACAACACTGATGGCGGGATGGATGGTGGCGGGTGCTCTCTCCGCTTTGTCCCGGGCGCAAGTGAGAACCTACGACGACGGCCACGTCACTCCGTTGCCCCCCAACCAGAGCGTCGTCATTGAGCGAGGGGTGATCTTCCACGAGCTCGGCTTGAACGCGGATGTTTATCGCCCAGCCGAATCGGGAGATGAACTGCTCCCCGTCGTCATTTTGTGGAATGCGAGCCGTCACGAGCTGAAAGATCACCCACAGTACACCGGCTGGGGACGGCTCATCGCGGCCCGTGGACTGGCTGCGGTCGCCTACGAAGGTGCCCGGGATACGGCCGACACCGATGCAAAGGAGCTGCTGGACTGGCTGGAACGCGAGGGGTTCGACTATGGCCTGGACGCCGAGCGGATGTGCTCTTGGAGTTGTTCGGGCAATGTGCTCAAGGCGCTGCCTCACGCCCTCGCCGACAACACCGGCAAATTGCGTTGTGCGGTGGTCTACTACGGAGCACCCCTCGAAACGGCTTCGCTCCGCCCGGACCTTCCCTTGTTCATTGCTCGCGCAGGACTCGACAACTCTGACCTCAATCGGCGTCTCGGCTCGCTCGCCTCGGCGGCTGTCGCGACCGGTGCAGAGCTCGAGTTCCATCACTACGCCATGGGCTCCCATGGTTTCGAGTTGGTCGACGACACCCGGGAATCCCGCCGCATCGTCCAGTCCACACTGGACTTCATGCACTCTCATCTGCAGCAAGACACCATGGCCGGTGTGCAAGCCGGAAGTCGGTTGGTCGCGGCCACCGCGGCGGAGCAAGCGGGCGACTGGGAACTCGCCTTCGAGTGCTACGACGAAGCCCTCGCCGAGGTCCCCCAAGACATCCGCTGGGTGTTTCGACGCGGGCTCGCGGCGATCTCGCTCGGCGAGTACGACCTGGCCATCGACGACTTCGACCAGTGCGTGAAAGCCGGCTTCAGCGTAAGCACCGCCAACTACAATGGCGCTTGCGCCGCCGCCCTGTCGGGACAATCCACTCGCGCACTGGACTTCCTGGAAGCCGCCCTGGCCGCCGGGTACTCCCCTCGCGCCTCCATGAAAACGGACGCGGACCTGGAGTCCCTGCGAGACCTGCCTCGCTTCCAACAACTCGTCGGGGGTTCCTAGGGCCCGAAGGAGTTTTCAAACAATGAGCCAGCGACCCAATCATCAAATCCAGCGGCGCTCCGGAAGCTGCCACCAATGACCGTGGCGTAGGTGCCACTCGCCGTGTGGAGCCTCCCCCCACTCACCGTGGCTCGGTCTCCCGTCGCTTGATGGATCGACCCACCGGTCACTGTCGCGACACTCCCGAGGTGGCAACCACGACGACAGGCGCGAATCGACCAATCGGATCGGGACAAGATGCGACCGCTCGTCGACCGGCTCTTGACCGAAGGAGGAGATCCGGAGGCTGTGGCGAAGCACCTGCGCGAAGAGGCGAGTCTCGAGAAGCGGTCAAGACGGGCGGCACTCCGAGTTCTGCTCGCCCGCTGTCAGGAAGCTCATCACTAGCCCGCATTCTCAGGAGGACCTGGGTCCAGTGGCTCTCGTCGACTCTGGCTTCGTCGTTGCTGCGGGGGACGGGCATGCTGAAGGGCTAGTTCCCGGCACTGAGTCGCACTTCCACTTCTTCTGCCTCCCCGGGATACCCGGCGATTGGCAAAGTGGCCGCGTCGCTCCGGAGAAAGTGACACATCCGGGAGCTGGTCAGTTCGAACGCGGCTTCTCAGGCGCCCCGTGGCGAGCCAAAACATCAACAGCGCCGCCGACCAGCGAATCCGATCCCAAACGTCTGGCGAAAGATTCCAGGTCTCGCTCTACGCCCCCTCGACAGGCAAAGTACTGCATGAACGGAGCCACGGCGGGATGCAAGGACCCGATCGCTCAGCCACAAGGACGATGCCATGATCATTCGACGAGCGCTGCTGTTGACCACCGTTTTCGGCCTCGGGCTCAGCTTGGCAAGCTCTTTGCCCCAGTCCCAGGAAGCTGACACCGGCGACCAAGAAGCCGCCAACGCTTTCCTCGACAAGCTTGTCGGCAAGTGGCGGATGGAGGGGCGCGGTCGTCCGGGGCCCGAGGTGCCGTGGTATCGAACGGCTTCGACCATGAATGCGACCCGACGTCTGAAGGATCGAGCCATCGTTCGGGACGTGGACGCACCAGCCATCCAGATGGAAGCGATGGATATCCTGTGGTACGACAATCAAGCAGACGAGTTCACTTACGTGTACCTTGCTTCGAACCGTGGCGATCCCATCATCATGGTCGGGGATCTCACTGACGACAATGAAGTGACGGTCTATCTCGAGGAGCCCGAGGCGCGCACGGTCATCCGCCTGGTCAACGAGAACGAGATGGTCGCCCAAGATTTCCGGGTCGACGAGAACGGTGAAGAGTGGATGAGCCGGGAAGTCATGCACTACCGGGAAAAGTGACGGGTGGGAGAGTCGCGGGAGAGCCACCTCGTCCTCTCCGATGAGTTCAATCTTGGCTTCGTCGGGCGAGCGCTCGCAGGCGCCGAGCGCTGGGAAGATGCCCGCGAGCTGTTCGAGTGGAACGTCGAAGCCTCCCCGGAATCGAAAGATGCACGGTCCCGGTCCCGGTTGGCCACATCGTCAAAGTGATCCCGACGACCGGTCCCACGTTCGACTCAAAAAGATGACACGACCGTCCATTCGACGCCGTTTGATGCCCGCGCAAACTGACCCGAAATCCCCTCTCAATGACGAACCGCCAAGTTCCCGACGGCAACGTCGACCGACCCTCCGGGGAATCTCCTCACTTTGCCGGCCCGATCAGCCGTCTTCGACGTAACCGAGCTCCTTCAAGGTCTCGGCCATCTCCTCACTGATTCGAATCTCCCCCTCCCCCCGGGACGGGGCCCGGGCGTAAGACTGTTCGACGAACGGATCGAGAAGCTCGCGAAGCTCTTCCACAATCTCCGGCCGACGGGAAAAGAGATCTCGCGTCTCCCCCGGATCGGCATGGATGTCGTAGAGTTCGTAGGGTGCTCCGTCGGGAGAGCCACCCCGACGGGAACGACGACGACCGAGTTGTGCGTCCACGCGACGTTTGATTCGCTGGTCCCCGTAACGAATCAGCTTGTACCGTCCCTTGCGAACCGAGATGGCGTAGTTCTCTTCGACTCCGGACTCGGTGAACACCGGTCGCGGAGATCTTGCTTCTCCTTCGCGGAGCCACGACAACACACTGCTCCCCTCGCATTGCCAGGCCCGCTCCACCCCGAGCGCTTCGAGAATCGTGGGAGTCAAGTCGAGCAGTGCGGTCGGCTCTTGGATCACTCCGGAGCGAAGTCCTGGAACGTGGATCAGCAACGGCACCCGGACGCAGTCGTCGTAAGGAAGCATTCCGTGACGGAAGTAGTAGGCGTGGTCGCCGAGGCTTTCCCCATGATCGGAGGTGAGCACGATCAAAGTGTTTTCGAGGAGCCCGTCGGTCTCCATTTCGTCGAGCAACTCTCCGACACATTCGTCGAGGAATCGGATCTCGCTGTCGTAGAGAGCCACGTAGTCGCGGACTCGATCGAGCCCTTCGTGAAAGGCATTCAGAGGAATGTGGCCGATGCCGTGGGTCATCGGATCCGTCGCCACCGGAACCGGCTCGCGAGTATCGGCGCGGTACAGCTCGTCATCCAAAAAGAGGTCTGCGTACTTTTCCGGGGGGCGGTAGGAGGCGTGGGGATCGAGGTAGTGAACCCACAGAAAGAAGGGGTGCGTCGTCTTGCGAGCACGAATGACTGCAAGCGCTCGCGCGGTGACGAAATCCCCAATCTGGGATTCGACGCTTTCAAAGAAATTGAAACCCTGGTCATAACCGAGTTGGGCGGACAGGCAGTTGTTGGTGACGACCGCAAGCGTTTCGTAGCCAGCTTCCGCCAGACGCTCGGCAAGAACGTCGTGATCCTGGGGAACAGGGATCTTCCCGGTGGATCGCAGCACCCCGCTCGTCGAACCATAGGTGCTCGTGAAGATCGAGCAGATGCTCGGGCCCGTCTTCGGCCACTGGACCAGGGCCTGATCGAATCTGACGGAACGGGACGCCAACCGATCGATGGCAGGGCTCGTGTCTCGCTCGTAGCCGTAACACCCGAGATGGTCGGCTCGCAACGTGTCCACAGAGATGAAGAGCACATTGAATGGCGGCCGCTCCCCGCGGCACGAGACCAGCCCCAGGAAAGGGAGTGTGACGAAGAGAGCGAGTCGGAGCATTGCGGGGATCTCGAGAAAGGATCGCAAGGGTCCAGAACCCCCAGAGTACCGAAGACGGTCGCCACCCGCCTCGCGCACCCGGTCTTGCTTCTCAATCCCGCCAACCGGCTCTCTCGAAAAGCCCGGTTCGCTCGGTCACGATTCTGGAAGTGGCCCCCCCTTTCGCCGGTTGTTCGCCGCCTGAGATGGCAAGCCAAGCCACGCCGCTTCATGGGTCCGCGTGAGAACCCAGAGATGCGAAGAGCCGACTACGCGGAAACCGACTCGGACTCCAGGGGCGCGTCGTTTCTGACCTTGAAACGGCGGACCTGCACCGGTGGTGCCAGCTCTTGCTTCCGACGGGTGTTGGCGCTCTCGAGTTCTTGGCGACGGCGATCCTCGAAAATCTGATCTTCTTGACCTCCCCAGATCACCAAAGTCACCGCGGCGGTCACCAAAGCCGTGACGAACACGCCGATCAGAAACAGATAGGTCTCGTTCATGAACGCACCGCCCTTCCCGAAAGAGTCAGCGCCCCGAGAGCCAAGATCGACGGCACCCAAAGACCAACGAAAAGACCTTGCTGACGGTCGACGACGAACCAAAGGAAGATCGAGAGAAAGAAGGAGAGGACAGCGGCGACCCCAAAAAGAGTGCGTGCCTTGGCGATGTGGTCCATGAGGGCGTTCCTTTCTGATTGCGTTTTTCTACGCCCATGACGTTCGTCGGAACGACCCTCGCGGATTCACTCGCTCGCAATTCCGCAGAGCGGCTCTCGCACGGCCCTCGGTGGTGGTCAGGAATCCGACTTCTTGGATCGCGGGGAACGCCGAGTCTTCTTCTTCGCCGGGGACTCGGCGACTCCCGGTGACGCGCCAAGGTTGGTCGAGTCACCCTCCTTCAACTGAGCAAGGCTGCGCTGGCAATCGAGATAGGCGTCCCGGGAAAGATAGCCGGCGACATACAGGCGCTGGAGGAATGCTTCGTTGACCTCGTCGACCTTGCCCAGCAGATCCAACAGCCGCCGCCCGAGTTGATCCTGGAACACCGCGCGAAAAGTGTATGCCATTTCCACGAGATGCTTCTGGTGGCGAATGGTGAGACCGCCATCGTTGTAGTCCGCGCGAATCTTCATCAGAAGGCCCAGGATCTCGGAGGTTCCCTGGATCAGGTTCTCGGCGATCTCGAGGGTCTCTTGACCTCCCACCGGCGTTTTGATGGAACGCCCTTCATTGGCCAACCGGTGATTGTCCGGCAACCGCGTGCTGTAGACGTTGGTCAAAGCTCGGGTGTATCCCACTTCTTTGAAGAAGGACACCCCTTGGTTCGCCAGGATATGGAACACCACGAAGTAGATGCCCACGGTGACGATCATCCACAGAACCGTTCCTGCCAGCTCGAGTCGCCGACTCGGCCAAGTGTCGGCGATTCTCTCGAGATTGCGCTCGGAGTCGATCTCGACCTGGTAGTGCTCCCGCTCCTTCCCTTTGAGGACGGCGGCCGCGACATCCCGAATGATTCCTTTCGGCATATCTCGGGAAGCAATGAGCATGGCTCGGATTCCAAGAGTTGTCATGCTCCCTTCCTCCGCTCCGTCCAACTTGACAGAGGTTTGAACAAAGGGCGCGCCCAGGCGGGTCCGGAGATCCGAGATGAGGTCTGGGTCGAGTTCGAGCAACTTGATCGAGTCTTCTGGCTCGAGTTCAGACAAACCCGGCAACGGGGTGCCTCCGGTCAAGAAGGCGACATCGAGATCGCCCTTCTTCAAAGCCGCGATCGAGGCCGTGATTCCCATGTACTTGGGATTGCTGACGTTGACGCTGATGTGCTGGAGAATGCGCGCCGTCAGTCCGAGTTTGGATCCACTGGCCGCCTTGGAGGCGAGGCGGACCCTCGAAGTCTCGATCAGAAGCCGGACGATCTCGTGAGGGCGCTTCTTTAGAACGACGGCGTCTTCCTCGTCATCTCCACTGCCTCGACTGGAAGCCTCCCCACTGAGTTCCTGATGGCTTTTTCGATTCGTGACACTCTCGACGATCTCGTCCCATCGCTCTTGCCGATACAAAATGTGCAGCCGCTCCTCGTACAGGGGAGCCACCTCTTGAATCGCCCCTTTCCCGAGTTTGGATTTGTGGAGCTCGTCTTCCTGGCAAAGTGCAAAGGACCGGCGAGTCCTCAACACGTTTCGAATGTTCTCCTGAGGAGAGCCGCCGGTGGTCGGCTTGTTGACGACGTTTGAACCGCCGCGGGTCCAATCTTCGATCGCTTCTCCGATTCGAATGTAAACGCCGCCCGGACCTCCGGAGAAGACCACGGTGTCTTGGCCACGCATGGTTTCCGCGATGCGTCGAAGGAGATTGCGAGTCGGCCACCAGTGATCCATGGTGAGCGAATAGGCGAACAACGCCGCAATGATGGAAAACGATGTGATGATGAATCGTTCGCCAGTCTTGCCACGTTCGGTATCAGTGAGGTAACGCCACAGCTTCGCGGCGAGGTCGAAGTACCAGGGCATACAGACCACTCACAGTTGGATGGCCGGCAGTTGGATGGCCGGACATTGCTGACGGTCGCCTTTGTACGCGAGATCTGTGGGGAGGGAAAGGGGTGCCCCGAGAATCCCGCGGCGCTCCCCTGCCCGCCAGCCCGAGCTGAAACCGATCGATGGGACGATCAGTTTCTGGACTCTCCCTGCGCCGAGGCCTCCCCCGACTTGGTCCAAGAAGACCGGTCAGGCTCGGCTCCGAGGAGCCGTGAAAAATACGGAAACACCTCGGTGTGGATGCGGCCGCCTTCTCCCAGGAGCCGGTTTCGGTGGTCTCCGTTGTACATCTCGAACTGGTGCTCGATCCCCAGCTCGGTCAATCGATCGGACAGAGCGCGGTTGGTGGACGGGATGTGGGTGAACTCGTCCTCGAGGGCAGTGTCGAAGCGAAGTCCGCGAAGGCTTCGCAAGTTCGCTTGAATGGCCGGGTCTTCCACCATGTAGAGAGGCATGTTGGCCCGCCATTGAGAATACGCGGGTTCCTGGGGAACGAGATGCGGCACGGATCGATCCCAGTGAAAGGGCAACTGCGCAAAGAACGGGGGTGACTCGGGATCCGGGGACCACGCATGGCTCGCACTCAGCAAAGCGATCGTCCAGAAGTGAGACTGCTGCAGCTCCGCCATCGACTCCACGCGAGCGGCTTGATCGAACGCAAGGTTTTCGTGAGACAGGTCCCGATCGAAGCCAAGAACCGCGGCGTTCATGGCATACACGGCACTGTAGAGGTCCGGGTGTCGCATCCCGTAACGGATCGCCGCATAGCCCCCCATCGAGTGCCCCGTGATCCCACGGTGCTCGCGGCCTGGTCTTGTCCGGTAGACCGCCTCCACGTGCTCACGAAGCTCTTCGGTGATGTAGGTTTCGAACAACCCGTGCACCGGCGAATCAGTGTACAGCCCCCCAAGGAATGAGGACCGGCAGGACGGCATCACCACGATCATCTCGCCAAAGCTGCCGCGAGCAATCCCCTCATCCATGATGCTCGCAATGTTGAACCAGCGGGTCGGGTTTGCCCGCCAGCGAGCGTCCGTGTCTCCGACTCCATGCAGTAGATAAACGACCGGATAATCTCTCGGAGGGCTCGCGTTGTAGCTAGGCGGAAGGTAAGTGGTCACACTTCGCGTCGTCGGATCGCCGAGGAGATTTTCCTCCAGGGATCCGAAGTCCACGGATTCGATGACCAAGGTTCCCTCTGCCGCGACCGGCGAGGCGACGGCGGCTCGAGCCAACAGCGCGACGCACCACAACCACCCGATTGACAAGCTCTTCGCAACTCGCAACTGACGACGCATGACTCCTCCTGTCGGCATGGGAGTGCGCAGGAGCTTTCGCTCCTTCGCACCGGTTCGGTTCGTGAGGTGGAGTCGTGGGAAGATGCAAAGGCTCAGGACGGTGGCAGGTTCCTTGGTCGATCCAGCCGCGCTGAGCTTTCGTCTCAAGCCGTACCGCCGAGGCGGCAGGCTGGTTCGGACTCTATCGCCAAACCGCGGATCCTGGATGCAAAGATCCGTTGCGGGTTCGCTCGTGATGCACCCCGCACCGCCCCTCTGAGTTTCGAGAGGTCTCGCCAGCCATGGATGGATCCCTCAGATGGAAGATGGGCCGGTCTTTGTCGGAGCGGAGAAGCAACGCCCTCCAATCGCAGGCGGACAGACTCTCCTCCCCTCCTGCTAAGAAGTGCCCGGGTCCCCAAACAACCGGGGCCATTCAATCCCGATCAAGAGCACCGAAAAGTTGATCCCCCAGAAGATCACGAGAGACCAAAGGAGAATCTTCACAAACGAGCGAGTACGGGAAGGTAGCTGTTTGGACTCCCGAAAGATGATTGACGCCTGTCGCAGCTGAAACAGCCGGTATGCGGTGTAGATCGTGCCGATGATGACTAGCATCGACGTGAAGAAGCACCTTCTCATGGTCGCTTCGGTGGCGATCTGGCTGATCAAGACGAACAGGTACGGACCGAGAATCTGCCGAATGGCCGCGAGCCGAATTTTGACCAGAAAGACAACCAGCGGCAGAAGCACCCCAAGAGCCAAGCCAATCCGCAGCCACCAGCGAACAAACTCTTGGACCCGTGGGTCAAGAGGTACCTCGGCCAGGTCCTGACGGATTGGAAAGATCTCTGCGATCACCAGGTTCGCGATCAAGACCAAGGTCACCGTGGCCAGGACCACGAATCGAAGCGCCGGTCTCAAAGACAGCATGAGCATTCCACCTTTCGAGTTGTGGAAGGTGGACAATGCTAGCGCCCCCTTGCTCCGTCGGACGGTCTCGCGTTGAGCGGGAGTGGCGATCGCCTTGGCCGAAGACCACCCAGCTGTCAAACTCACGGCAGCCCGTCGCTCCCCTCCGCCCTCGGGAGCTTCCCGGACCATCGAAACCTCAGGCTCGGCGGGCCGCCGGGAACGAGGCGGTGGTTCTACTTCCCGGACTTGAAGATGGGTCCTGGCACTCGATCGGAGCTGCGCCTCGGGTTTCTCCTCCCGGGCCAAAGTGCCACGAGTCCCCCGCGCCGGGACGGATCGAACGGCGAAATCTGACCGACCAACATGCTCCAACCGAGGACTCGACACCGCTCCATCCTTGCGAAGCAGTTTTCTGTGAAAGGTTCCGAGGGTGGGCCGCAAGGAAAAGAGGTGAGCGGTGAGTTTGAGCCGCTGTGTCCCCAAAGAACCTGGAGACGGGCCATGCGAGTGAAGAGCGTGCTGTGGGCGGTGAGCGTGGTGCTTTGGGCCTCGGGACCACCGGCCCAGACCCAACAGACGACTCCGGACTTGGACACGGCCTACGAAGAGGGGAGGACCATCACCGCGGACCAAGGGCCCGTGGAAATCCAAGGCGCCGCCGGATTGGCCGTCGAAGGTCCCCTCGACTGTGGAACTCCTGGGGAAGTCACCGGGAGCCTGACCATTTCATCGCCCGACGCCCCGTGGCCGGTCTTGGAAATCCTCGACACCATCAACGGCGCTGGGCTGACCTTTTTCAGCGACGCGGGTTTGTTTCAGGGAGGCCTGTTCTCCGATCCGAGCACCGGTGGCGGCTTGACTCTTGATCTGGGTCGAAATGACCTGGCCCCAGGAATCTTCGTCGATGGAAACTTCGCCGGGACCGAATCAACGCGGCTCGACATTCATGGTCCGGAGCGCTCGATCACTCTGGATACCAGCGTCGGCGGGGATGCGTCCGTGGTCCTTCCGGATGGCGCAATCAGTGCCGAAGAGATCCTGGACGAAGCAGGCGTCGCCAGTGCGGGTACGGGAAACTCCACCGTGAACCTTGTCGGCGGGCTCCAGATTCTGCTCTCCCGGAGCTTGACCGCTCCCAGCGACGGACACGTACTCCTCATGGGAACGGCGCAGGCCACGTTCACCCATGACGAGAATGTCTCCACCGTTTGTGAATTCGCGGTGACCGACTCCCCTGGTGACAGCCTGGAACGTCAAGAAGCCGACCTGGTCCACGCGACCGGAGGAACCGACCAAGCCACCAACGACTATCCCATCACTACCCATGCGCTGATCCCAGTCAGCGCGGGGTCTCACCTTTTCTACTTCACCGGATACAAAGCCACCGGCGGAACGGTGACGATGAGCGATCTCCAACTGACCCTTGCCTTTGTTCCCACAACGTACGGAACGATTGGATCGCTCAGCGACAACCCGGCCGAAGAACTCGAAGCATCGCAGGAGCGTCCGGAGGGGCCTCCGATCGTTGGCAGTCAACCATCCCTGCGTCGCGATCTCGTTGATACTCGAAACCCAACGACCCAAGACACTCGGCGTCCCCTCCGCTGATCGACCCCGACTCTCCGAGGCGAAAAGGAACCAACCATGCATCGCACATGCTTCGTCGCCCTCATACTCTTTTCTCTTTCTTCCCAGGCTCGATCTCAGCTAGAGCAAACACCGACTCGGCAAGCATCTTGCTCCCATTCTCTCGACGATCTCTACCGTCGAGGAGCCACGGTCAACACCCACCTCGAACCGGTTTCGATCAACGGCTGGGGCGGGCTTCGGACGAGCGTCATGGCCTGCGGTCATTCCGCGGGGGACGGCTTCTTTGGTCTCTCGACCAGCGACTCGGTATCGCCAGCTCTCGTCATGTCCGACTTCCAGAACGGAGCTCGACTCGAGGTTCGAAGCCATTCTGGCCATGACCAAGGGGGGATTTTCTCAGATCCCGATGCCGGTGGCGGCTTGAGCATGTTGCTGGGTCGGAGTGATCAGTCCTCGGGAGTCTTGCTCGACGGAAACCACTTGGGCCAGCAAGGCAGTCGGATCGCGATGTTTCGTGACTCGTTCCAGCCGGAGATTGTCCTCGACAGCAATTCCTCCGGTGACCTCTCCGTCCAATTCCCCAACAATGCCATCTCGGCTGTCGAGCGGGGAGATGAGGCGGGGGTCGCCGGGTCATGGGATGGGACTTGGCACTCCTTCGGTGGACAACCAGAAACCGCCACGTCTGGCTCCATCCACGCCCCCACTGCGGGCTACGTGCTTGCGTTGGCGTCTGGCACCGTAGGAGTCAACCACATCCAAGGATCTCCGGACCAAGTGTGCCTCGGGATCTCCCTCCATCCGGAGACGCTCCCAGGGAACGCCCGAAGCGTCGTGATCGATGAAAGTCCCACATCTTCCCTCCGCCGACAGCCCGTCACCGTGCATCGACTGGTCCCCGTCACACCAGGAACTCACACGTTCTACTTCAACGCGGATGGCACTCCGTTCACTCACATCATCGCTCCCCGGTTGACTCTTCTCTTCATTCCCAACGCGTTCGGCGCAGTCAGCTCTTCTGAGTCCTCTGGAGTGGAGACTCTTGGCGAGCGCCCGGGCTCTCAGGAACGAGAACGCCCCTCGACTCAAGATCAGGAACAGCGTCCATGGACCGAGGGATGGCGACAGCAAACACGCGTTCGGGAGTTCTCCCCTTCGCAAGCACCCATGGACGGGGGCCCGGCTTCCAGCTCTTGCTCTGATCTTGATCAAGCGTACCAAGAAGGCCACTGGATCCATGCCGACCAAGGTCCGGTCACGGTCACTCACGCAGGAACAGCGGTGGAGGGTCCCGTGTTGACCGGAAGCCCGGGGGTGACCGATGGGTTTCTGAGTTTCTCCAGCGTGGACTCCGCCTTTCCGACCCTCGAAGCAAGGCGATCCTCCCACGGCGCTTCACTGAACTTCTTCAGCGACGCGGGCTTCTTCCTCGGGAACTTGGCTTCCGACTCCAATGACGGCGGTGGACTCATTCTCGATCTCGGAAGAAACGAGTCCTCTCCTGGGTTCTTCATCGATGGCAACCGGCTCGGAGCTCAATCGCCTTGGATGGGCATCTTTGGCGAGAGTCGGTCGATCATCTTTGACCTGACCAGCACAGGGGATTCGTCCGTGGTGTTTCCGGAAGGCTCGATTTCAAGTCGAGAGGCCCCCGAGGCTTCGACAGGAACGGCCTCCCATGAAACCTCGACGTCAAGCTTCACCGCGAACGTGGTTCAGGCCCACCTGTCTCGGTCCATCACGGTGCCCGGGGAAGGGTTCGTCATGGCGATCGCTTCTTCCCAGGTGAGGCTCAACCACTCGACGATTCGCTCCCGCTGCACCCTCGGGGTCTCCAACCGAAGCAACCAGTTCTCCGAAAACCAAAGCGTGAACTTCTCCCTCGATCAGAGAGTGCCTGCCGGCGGGTATGAGTCTCCCGTCACCGTGCAATCGATGTTTCCCGTCGCTGGGGGGACTCATCATTTCTATCTGCTGGCTTCCCACTCATCTGGATCTAGTGCAGTCCTCTCTCAGAAAGCCCTGATACTCGTCTACTTCCCCTCTCAATACGGAACCGTCTCCGCGCCCACGTTCGCCAACCCGTAGAAGATTCGCCCGCATCCCGTTCGCGACCCGGCGGGGAAGCGATCCCGAGGAATGGAGTTCGCGGGAACTAGGCTCCATTGGAATCTCTGGCAGTCGGCGCAACAGAGACCCGACCAAGAGCGCAGAGACTTCGACCGATCTCGACGAAGCGCCGTTGCAGACCATGGCCAAACCGGAGTTTCGAGAGTTCTTCGAACCGAGCGCCGATCCCCGAGGTCTCCAGGACGGTTTACGGCGCTTGAAACTCCAGCGTCAATGGATTGCTGGTTCCGAGTCGCTCACTGCCGGACGCGTTCAAGATCATGGCCTGGATGGCAAGGCTTCCCGACACCTCCCCATCATGAACAAGATCCCACTGCAGGTTTCCTTGGGGATCCAGAGGGAGCCACACCACATCCAGAAACGGTGAATCAACCCGCAACTCCCAGAAGAGCGGAGCGGGGCCGGAAGCGTTGGGAAAGACAACGGGGGAGCCGGATTCAGCGCTCGCCACCCAGATTCCGACGACACCCCCCGGCAGACCATTTTCGAGGGTCAGCTCGAACGGCCCGACGGGAACCGCGGCCGACGGAGCGACGGCCAGATGCGGACGCTTCGGCCTGACTCGAATGACCTCGGCGAGTGTTCCGTAGTTGTTGTTCAAGATGTGCATCGTGCCGGAGTCCTCCGGCTGAAAAGACTCGAACACCCCCCGCGTTCCCCGACTCATGCGGACCTGATACGGGAAGTCCTCGGGGCGCCCGCGGAAGAATGGACGAGACTCCTGAGGAACTGGCGAAGTCTGAACCACATGCTTGTTTCCGCGGTCGACGATGAAGAACTTGTCGTCCAGTTTTGCAAACTTCGAGCCATCCGGCGCGACCCCGACCAGCTCGCCGTCTCTCGCAGCCAGCTGCTTGTCTGTCAAGAGAGCGCATTTGATTTGTTCGGCACGGAACAAACGCAACTCTGCGGTCTGGTTGGGACGGGGCCGATAGGGCAACGGTGAGACGACATACAGATCGCCGTCGTCGTTGAATGCGATCTCGCCACTGTACCGGTGAATGAAAAGAACGTTGTGCCACTCCCCCGTCACGTCCACGATCGCGACGTACGCATAATCGAAGTCCGGCGACCAAACGAACGCCTTCATCCCTTGGGGACTCACCGCGAAGTCTACGGGGTACGGGTTCTGCAGGACCTGCGAGGTCGCACCTGTCATCAGGTCGACGGACACGACCTGACCATTGGTCCGGTCCCCGTAGTAGAGGGTTTGCGGATCTTGCGGGTCAAGGCGCACGAACAGCCCCTGGATCTTCCCCGGTTCGGCAATGTCTCGGACAACCGCGCCTTCGGGCGTCACCTCCTGAAGAAAAGCGTCTCGATCCGAGAAGTCGTCGCTGAACACCGTGTACAGAACGGCATAGTTGCCGTTGGGAAGGACATCAAACCCTTCGACGTACGCCCCCGGTGGCGCCAGAGCGGACGTCTCCATGCCATACCCAGCGGGAATCTCTTGAGCCGCGACACTGCTCTGGATGACGATGGCGTTCAGCCCAAACTGCAGAATGCGTCCCCAGACACCCATGAATCTCTCTTTCAGTCGAAACAGTGGAAAGCACCTTGCGTCCGCGTAGAAAACTCGACGGTTCCGTGAGGGAACCTTCGGGAAAAACACGTAACCGTCCACGATCCACCAACTCACCGACAGAAAGTGCGAACCATCAGCAATCGGCTTGCTGGGATTCCCTAATGAGCGCTCACTGGCAGAACAATCCACCGAGCCTGCGTGCGACCGGCGGAGCGTCAGCTGCCCGCTTACCACCAACAGACCGGCGCTCTCAATCTCGTCCGACTCCCTGGAGGGTTGGTCAGCGATCGGTGGACCCGTGAATTCTCCGCAGCTCTTCGATTTGGCGATCCGCGCCGGCGTAGTCCACATGATCGATCACGTGGACAATCTTGTCGCCCTCGACGGTGACCACCGTGGTTTGCAAGCCCGACAGTTGGATCTGCTCGACGGCCACTCCCCAGAACTCTCCCGAGACACCCAGCGACAAGGTCATTCCCAGAACCACCACGCCTCCGGTTTCAAAGCACCGTTCGAGGTGGTAACGAATGTCGCTCGCCCCGCTGTCTTCGGAAGCAACTCGCCAAAACTCAGCGATCGCCGTCGGGCCACGGAGGTGAATGGGATCGCGATCGTAGTGCCGCATCGTGCGGTCCTCGTAGACCGCGTCCGGATCGAGGAGCTCGGCCATGGCCTCCCAATCTTGCCGCTCGACCGCTTCGACCCATTCCAGCGCCAGTGCGGCCGCAGCCGTTTCCGGGCAATGGACCTCGCAAGACGGCAATTCCGTCGAAACCTGCGTGCAAGACACCAGCAATGCCGGGAGCAGAGCCCACGGAATCCAAAAGGAAAGAAAAGCACCAAGCCCTCCGCCACCCCATGGGTCACTCTTGGTCACGACGAGGACTCGACCTCTCCCCGCGCCGGATAGTCGTTGTCAAGAATCCACTGAATCGACTTCAGCAATGTCCCGGCAGGCGGACGGGTGAACGGCATCGACTGGATGACGGACGCGTACAACGTGCCATCGGGCTGAACAAGGAACAGTCCCGGCTCCACGAACTGCTCCGGCTCTGCCTCCTTGATCGCGTCGGAGACGAACAGCCCCCAGCGCTTTGCGTCCTCGCGGCCGAGCCCATATCCCACCGGGAGGTTGCGGATCTCCTTGTCCGCAACGGTCTTTTCTGCCAGTTCTCGAGAGTTGGCGCTGGCGGCCACCACCGTGATCCCCGCTTCCTCAAATTCGTTGATCATGCTGTCCAGCTCCACGAGCTGTTTGACGCAGATCGGTCAGTGGCGGCCCCGGTAAACGACCACCATGGTGAAGTGTCGCGGTTTCTGTTGAGCCAGATCCCAGCTTCCGTGATTCACGGTGTCAAAAGTGAGAGCCGGAACTTTCGTGCGGGGGAGAAGGGTCATTCGAGTCGACTTTCCGTTGGCATGGTCGTGCATGGGGAAGATCCCTTGTCGAACCAGCATAAAGACCTTCCCTCGCAACGCGGTTGCGCAACCGCTCGCCGGCAAGCCTCCCCGACAGCAACACGGACTGATCAATTTTGGAAGTGCCACGGAGGCGGCCACCGGGCCGCGACCGGATCGGAGGTCAAACGTGAGTCCGAGCAACACCGATCCCGCTCGGCGGGGATCCGGAGAGCTGGTGAAGGGCTGCCAAGTCGCGACGGCGCGGTCATTTCCGTGGTGCCTGGCGATCGGGGCGGCGGAAACTGCCGCCTCCTGGGTCGTTCGGGGAAAAACTCGGCACCGGACGTCCGCTTCAACAACGGAGAACCAGGCATCCGCACGGAGCTCCGGAGCACGCAAGGCCTTGTCCCCTGGCGGGCGTGCCAGGGGTTCCGCCGTCCGACCCGGCAACCGAAGAGGGTCCCGCCGTCGAGAGACACGAACAAACGGGTCGACTAGGAGGAGGTTGAGGTCAGTGCTGGAGGCCGGAGTCGACTCGACAGCAGGAATCGTCCCGTCGCCGCACCGAGGAGCGCCCGGGACGACTTCGTTCCTTGCGGGTTCTTCCGGAGAGAGCTGGACCCCAGAAATGGTCGATCAGCTGGCGTTGAATCGGCTTCCGCTCAACGCTAGCTTCCCCACGTCTCTGAGCGCAACTGGCGGTTGCGGAGGGTCCCGCAGCCGTCCCCTCAGTTGGGGCGGCACACCGATTGCTCTCTCGTGTTTCCTTCGTTAGTTGCGGACGGAGGATGGCTTCTCGGAACCTGCGGGGTCCGCCTACACGCGCCCGCCCGTTCGTCGGTGTCTCCTCGATGGTCACCAAAATCAAGAAGGGCCTGAACCTGCCGATCTCCGGCGCTCCCCGCCAGGAAATCGTCGCGGCCCGCCCCGTTCGAACCGTCGCGCTGATTGGCGACGATTACCAGGACATGAAGCCGACGATGCTCGTCGCCGCGGGCGACGACGTCAAGCTCGGCCAGCCGGTCTTCGAGGACAAGCGCAATCCAGGCGTGCAATACACCGCGCCTGGCTGCGGGAAGATCCTCGCTGTCCACCGAGGCGCCAAGCGCAAGTTCGAAAGCCTGGTGATCGAATTGGACGGAGACGAGGAAGTCTCGTTCTCCGAATACACCGGCAAGGACCTGGCCGCCCGCACCGACCAAGACGTGCAGGCGGCTCTCCTCACTTCCGGACTGTGGACCGCCCTGAGGACCCGACCGTTCGGCAAGGTCCCAGCTCCGGACTCCCGCCCGAACTCGTTGTTCGTGACCGCCATGGACACGCGACCGCTGGCCGCCGACCCGGCTCCGATCATCGCCGCTTCGCGAGATGATTTCGTGGTCGGATTGAAGGCCCTCAGCAAGCTCACTCCGAAAACATTCCTCTGCCACGCAGCAGGCTCGGAGGTCCCGGGAGCGGACGTCGACGGGGTTCACGCGGAACAGTTCGCGGGCCCCCATCCCGCCGGACTGCCGGGCACCCACATTCACCACTTGGACCCCGTCTCTTCGAATCGCACAGTCTGGTACGTCGGAGCTCAGGACGTGATCGCCATCGGACGCCTGTTCCTCACCGGACGTTTGTCCGTGGAACGCGTCGTTTCCCTGGCCGGACCGAGTGTCCGCGACCCGCGCTTGCTGCGCACTCGACTCGGCGCCAGCACGGAAGATCTGACGGGAGGCGAGATCGCCGAGGGAGATCATCGCGTGGTGAGTGGCTCGGTGCTCGGCGGTCGAACATCCACCGGCGTCACCGCGTTCCTGGGTCGCTACCACGAGCAGATCAGCGTGCTGCGCGAGGGGCGTGACCGAGAACTCCTCGGCTGGCAAATGCCCGGATTCCAGAAGTTCTCCATCCGGCGGGTGTTCGCGGCAGCCTGGACCGGCAAGAAGCAGTTCGCCATGACGACCGACACAGGCGGCAGCAAACGCGCCATGGTGCCGATCGGAATGTACGAAGACGTCATGCCGCTGGATATCGTGCCGACGTACCTCCTTCGCTCACTCATCGTCAACGACACGGAGCAGGCGACGGCGCTTGGCGCTTTGGAGCTCGAGGAAGAAGATCTCGCGCTGTGTACCTTCGTGTGTCCGGGGAAATACGAATACGGTCCGATCCTCCGACGCAACCTCGAGACGATCGACAAGGAAGGCTGAATGAAGGCCCTTCGCAACCTGCTGGACAAGGTCGAGCCGACGTTCAAGGAAGGCGGCAAGCTGGAGAAGCTCTATCCAGTCTACGAGGCCATCGACACCTTCCTTTACACGCCGGGAGAAGTCACCAAGACCACCTCCCACGTACGCGACCACCTCGACCTCAAGCGCATGATGACCACGGTCATCATCGCGCTCACGCCGTGCATCTTCATGGCGTTCTACAACACGGGTCTCCAGGCGCACGGGGCGATCCAGGCCGGCAACGGCGTCGCTTTCGACGACTGGCGCAACGCCGTGATGACCAGCCTCGGGTTCACCCTCGGGGAGGCGGGCTTCTTCTCGAACCTGCTGTACGGCGCCCTGTTCTTCCTCCCTGCCTACATCGTGACCATGGCGGTCGGCGGCGCCCTCGAGGCAGTGTTTTCCATCGTTCGCCGCCACGAGATCAACGAGGGCTTCCTGGTCACGGGCATGCTCTTCCCCCTGACGCTTCCCCCGACAATCCCTCTGTGGCAAGTCGCCGTGGGAATCTCCTTCGGCGTCGTCGTCGGCAAAGAGATCTTCGGGGGCACTGGGAAGAACTTCCTCAACCCCGCTCTGACCGCGCGGGCCTTCCTCTACTTCGCCTACCCCGCGCAAATCTCTGGCGATGCGGTCTGGACTGCGACCGATGGCTATTCGGGAGCGACTCCGCTGGGTGCCATTGCCACGGCTCCCGTGGAGACCGCGATGGAAGGAATGGGCGCCGTCATGGGGCTCGACGGCGCCACCGGCGTCACGTGGATGGAATCCTTCCTTGGCACCGTGCAGGGCTCCATGGGCGAGACCTCAACCCTGGCCTGCCTGATCGGCGCACTGATTCTCATTCTGATGGGAATCGGCTCCTGGCGCATCATGGCTGGCGTCGGCATCGGCACTTATGCCTTCGCCTTATTGCTCAACACGATTGGCAGCGACAGCAACCCCGTCTTCGCTTTGCCGGCGCACTGGCACCTGGTGATCGGAGGGGTGGCCTTCGGCGCGGTCTTCATGGCCACCGACCCCGTCTCCGCCGCTTTCACCAATACTGGGAAATGGGTCTACGGCGTGTTGATTGGTGCCATGACCGTGCTGATCCGCGTGATCAACCCCGCGTTCCCCGAAGGCATCATGCTGGCAATCCTGTTCGGAAACGTCATGGCCCCATTGATCGACTACTTCGTCCTGCAGGCGAACATCAAGCGGAGGATGACCCGTGCCGCGTGATTCGATTCCCAGGACATTCGCCGTCGCCGGTGCGCTGTGCATCGTCTGCTCGGTCTTGGTGTCTTCGGCCGCGGTCGGCCTGAAGAGCATCCAGGAAGAGAACAAGGCTCTCGACCTGCAGAAGAACATCCTGGTCGCGGCCGGCCTCTATTCCGACGACCAGCCAGTGGACGTCCGCTCGACCTTCGAGAGCAAGATCGAGGCTCGAGTGATCGACCTGGCGAGCGGCCAGTACGTGGCTGCCGACGAGGTCGACCCAGCGGCCTACGATCAGCGCAAGGCCGCCAAGGAGCCGTCCACCAGCAGCAAGCTGGACTCCTCCGAGGACACGGCCTCGATTCGCCGTCGCGAGAATCGATCGCTCGTCTACCTGTACCGCGAGGGTGACCAAGTCGAGCAGTACATTCTGCCCATCCGTGGCATGGGCTTGTGGGGCACCCTGTACGGGTTCCTCGCCGTCGACAAGGACCTCGAGACGGTGCGCGGTTTGACCTACTACGAACACAAGGAAACCCCGGGACTGGGCGGGGAAGTCGACAATCCGAACTGGAAGAAACAATGGCCGGGCAAGAAGTTGTTCGCTGCCAGCGGTGAGGTTGGGCTCAAGGTCAAGAAGGGCCGGGTCGATCCCAAGATCGACGCAGAGAAAACCCACCAGGTGGACGGCCTCGCCGGGGCCACCATCACCTCCAACGGCGTGACAAACATGATGCGCTTCTGGCTCGGGGACTCGGGTTTCGGCCCCTACCTCGAACGACTGGCGCAAGGAGTGGACTGATGGCAGACAAGCCCAAGGACGTCCTCCTCAACCCCCTGTTCAACAACAACCCGATCGCTTTGCAGGTGCTCGGGATCTGCTCGGCGCTGGCGGTGACCACGAAGCTCGAGACTTCCATCGTCATGGCCCTCGCGGTGATCTTCGTGCTCATGGCGTCCAACGCCGCGGTCAGCCTGATCCGCTCCCAGATCCCCACCAGCATCCGCATCATCGTGCAGATGACGATCATCGCCTCCGCCGTGATCCTCGTGGACGAGGTGCTGCGAGCGTTCAGCTACGGCATCAGCAAGCAGATGACCGTGTTCGTCAGTTTGATCATTACCAATTGCATCGTGATGGGCCGCGCGGAAGCGTTCGCGATGAAGAACGGTGTCAAGCTCAGCATCCTGGATGGTCTGGGCAACGCCCTGGGTTACAGCCTGATCCTGATCGTGGTGGGTTTCTTTCGCGAGCTGCTGGGTTCCGGAAAGATCCTCGGCTACCCAGTCCTTGCCACCAAGTCGGATGGCGGGTGGTACGACCCGAACGGCTTGATGCTGTTGTCGCCCAGCGCGTTCTTCCTGATCGGGTTCTTCATCTGGGTCCTACGCGCCTTCAAGCCGGACCAGGTCGAAAAGGACGGTTGAGCCGATGGATGACTATCTGAACATCTTCCTACGATCGATCTTCGTCGAGAACCTGGCGCTTGGCTTCTTCCTCGGCATGTGCACCTTTCTGGCGGTGTCCAAGTCCGTGAAGACCGCTTTGGGGCTCGGTGTTGCCGTGATCCTGATCATGAGCATCACCATCCCGGCCAACAACCTGCTGTTCTCCTACGTGCTCCAGGACGGTGCCCTGGCTTGGGCGGGAATTCCCGAGGTCGACCTTTCCTTCCTCGGACTGATCTCCTACATCGGCGTCATCGCCGCCATGGTGCAGATCCTCGAGATGACCCTCGACCGGTTCTTCCCTCCGCTCTACAACGCTCTTGGCATCTTTCTCCCGCTCATCACTGTGAATTGCGCGATCCTCGGTGGCTCCCTGTTCATGGTGGAACGCGAGTACAACTTCACCCAGAGCGTGGTCTACGGCCTTGGCTCGGGAACGGGCTGGGCCTTGGCGATCGCCGCCCTGGCCGGGATTCGCGAGAAGATGAAGTACAGCGACGTTCCGGATGGCCTCAAGGGGCTTGGCATCACCTTCATCACGGTCGGACTGATGGCCTTGGCCTTCATGTCTTTCGGCGGAATCTGAGGACGTCTCACCATGGGTGACTTCGGAACCATCTTCCTCGGGGTGTTCGCCTTCACCGGCATTGTGCTGGCGCTGGTCGTTTTGATCCTGGCGGCCAAGTCCCGGCTGGTGGCCAGCGGCGACGTTTCCATCGTGGTCAATGAACAGAAGACCCTCGAGGTCCCCGCCGGTGGCAAGCTGCTGAATGCGCTTTCCGACGCCGGGATTTTCGTTTCCTCGGCGTGTGGCGGCGGTGGCACCTGCGCCCAGTGCCTCGTCAAGGTCTTCGAGGGCGGCGGCGACATCCTTCCCACGGAACGATCCCACATCAATACTCGTGAGGCCCGCGAAGGCTGCCGCCTGTCCTGCCAAGTGGCGGTCAAGCAGGACATGAAGATCGAGGTCCCGGTCGAAGCCCTTGACACCAAGAAATGGCGCTGCAAAGTTCGCAGCAACGACAACGTTGCGACCTTCATCAAAGAGCTGGTTCTCGAGCTCCCCGAAGGCGAAGCCGTCGACTTCAAAGCGGGCGGCTACATCCAGATCGAATGCCCTCCCCACGTCGCCGAGTACAAGAACTTCGAAATCGAAGAGGAGTACCGCGAGGACTGGGACAAGTACGACGTCTGGCGCTACGTCAGCAAGGTCGACGAAACGGTCATCCGCGCCTACTCGATGGCCAACTACCCGGGAGAGAAGGGCATCATCATGCTCAACGTCCGGGTCGCCACTCCGCCCCCCCGCGGCCCCGAAGGCATCCCTCCGGGAAAGATGTCTTCCTACATCTTCAACCTGAAGCCAGGGGACGAGGTCACGATCTCCGGACCCTACGGCGAGTTCTTCATCAACGATTCGCAATCCGAGATGATCTACATCGGCGGCGGCGCCGGGATGGCCCCGCTGCGAAGCCACATCTTCGAGCTGTTCAAGAATCGCGAAACGGACCGCAAGGTCTCGTACTGGTACGGTGGACGAAGCCTGCGCGAGCTGTTCTACATCGACCACTTCCGAGACATCGAAGAGAAGTTCCCGAACTTCAAGTTCCACATCGCCCTCTCGGAACCCCAACCGGAAGACAACTGGACCGGATACACGGGCTTCATCCATCAAGTGGTGCTGGAGAACTACCTCGCCGATCACCCCGCTCCCGAGGACATCGAGTACTACCTGTGTGGACCGCCGATGATGAATTCGGCCGTGTTCAAGATGTTGGACGACCTGGGCGTCGAACCAGAGAACATCCGCTTCGACGACTTCGGCGGCTAAGCACTCCGGTGAGTATCGGTTTGCGGGCCGTTCTCGGCGTGACGCTGGCCGTGATCCTCGCGGCGTGTGGCGGCAGAGGATCCGACGGGGAATTGCTCCGCGGCGCCACCATGGGCACATCGTGGTCGGCTCGCGTGATCGGCTTGCCTCCGGATCAGGCCACCGAGCTGGTCCAAGAGCAGCTGGACCTGGTCGAGGGCTGGATGTCGACGTGGGACAAGACAACGGAGCTGTCCCGCTTCAACGCCAGCCGTCCGCATATTCCAGAGTGGTTCGCCGTCTCCGCCGCCACCGCGGAAGTGGTCGAGCGCGCGCTGCACTGGTTCCAAGAGAGCGGTGGAGCGTTCGATGTCACCATTGGCCCCCTCGTGGAACGCTGGGGGTTCGGCCCGGAAGGTCGACGTCCCACGCCTCCAAGCGACGAGGAACTTTCGGCGCTGCAGAAGATCATCGGCGCTGAGCACCTCGAATGCACCACCGATCCTCCGGCGCTGCGGAAGCTCCTCCCCGCCTTGCAAGTCGACCTCTCCGCCATCGCCAAGGGCTACGCGGTTGATCGTGCCGCGCAAGCGTTGCGGCAAGCCGGCGCCCAAGCCGCCATGGTGGAAGTGGGCGGCGAGGTCCACTGCTTCGGCGTCAAGCAAGATGGACAGCCTTGGTCGATTGGAATTGAGGCCCCCGATCCGACGGCCCGTCGAGTCGACCGGGTCATCCCCCTCGAGAACGTGGCCCTTGCGTCTTCGGGCGACTACCGCAACGCCGTCGAGGTCGACGGACGACGCCTGTCCCACATTTTCGATCCTCGTGCCGGACGCCCCCTCCCTCACGCCCTTGCTTCGGTGAGCGTCCTTGCCAACTCATGCCTGGACGCGGATGCCATGGCGACGCTAATCATGGTGCTGGGTCCCGACGACGGTTTCCAGTGGGCCACCGAGCGCGGCGTTGCGGCGCGCTTCTTGGTCCACGACGAAGCAGGAGGCTGGACCGTTCACGCCACGGCCGCCTTCGAGCGGCTCTTCGGAGTCGAGCCATGAAACTGCTTGTCGCGACCGAGATCCTGTTGGGCATCGGAGTCTTTGCGGCGGTGTTCGTCGCCATGGCAATCGGCGTGATCCTGGGACGAAAACCGCTCCAGGGTTCCTGCGGCGGCCTCGGCAACCTCCGCGACTCGGACGGGAAGTCCTTCTGCGATGCCTGTACGGAGCCCTGCGCGGACCTCAAGAAAGAGCTTCGAGAGCGCGGTTTCGATGAAGAAGAGATCGCTCGCTCCATCGAGGCATCCCCGAATTGCGAGAATCATCCGCAACCGGCCAACGCGGACGAAACCAGCTGACCACCCGCTAGATGTGAATGGCGCGACCGTCCACGGCCAAGGCTGCCTCCTTGACCGTTTCCGCCAAGGTTGGATGCGCGTGGCATGCTCGAGCCAGATCCTCGGCACTGGCCCCGAACTCAATGGCGGTCGCGGCCTCGGCAATCAGGTCCCCGGCTCTCGCGCCAAAGATGTGCACGCCCAGGATGCGATCGGTCTCCTGATGAGCCAGGATCTTGACCTTGCCTTCGGTGGAACCGAGGGCCCGAGCGCGCCCGTTGGCAAGGAAAGGAAACGCGCCCTTGCGGTAGGGCGTCCCTGAGTCACGGAGCTCTTCTTCCGTTCGGCCGACACTGGCGACCTCGGGGTGGGTGTACACGATGTTGGGGATCGCGTCGTAGTTCACGTGACCGTGGCCGCTCACCAGCCTCTCGATGCAAGCGATCCCCTCTTCTTCCGCCTTGTGGGCAAGCATGGGACCGGCGATGACATCACCGATGGCATAGATCCCTTTTGCGCGGGTGGCGAAGTGCGCATCGACGGGAATTCGACCGCGCTCGTCCAGCTCGATCCCCACCGCGTCCAATCCCAAGTCCTGGGTGTTTGGCGCCCGGCCCACGGCCACCAGGACCCGATCGCACTTCACCGGATCTCCGCCCTCTCGCTCGACGTGGCAGCTGGCGCCCTTCTTGGTCACGCCGGTCACCCTCTGTCCCAGCTGGAATTCGAGGCCTTGCTTCTGCAGACTTCGCTGTGCCAGTTCGGAGATCTCCGCGTCCATGCCCGGAAGAATGCGGTCCAGATACTCGAGGACGGTCACCTTGGCACCCAGCCGACACCAGACCGAGCCCATCTCGAGACCGATGGCACCGGCGCCGATCACCACCAGGTGCTTCGGGACCTTTTCGTAGGTCAATGCTTCGGTACTGGTCCCAATGCGATTGCCATCCAGTTCGACCCCGCGCAACGGCGCCACTTTGCTACCGGTCGCCAGCAAAATGTGCTTTCCCTCGACCTCGGACTCGCCGTCGTCATCCTTCACGACCAGGCGTCCCTTGCCAAGCAGGCGAGCATGGCCTTGGTATCGAGTGACCTTGTTCTTCTTGAACAGCCCGGCGATGCCTCCGGTGAGTGTAGAAACCGTCGCGTCCTTGCGCTTCAACATCGCGGCGAGGTCGAGCTTGACGCTGGTGGCCTTGATCCCGTGGTCGCTCAATGAGTGCTTCGCCTCGTGGAACCTTTCGCTGGATTCCAGCAGCGCCTTGCTAGGGATGCAGCCAACGCGCAGGCAGGTGCCCCCCAGCGCCGCCTCTTTTTCGACGCAGGCGACGTCAAGGCCAAGCTGCGCTGCGCGGATCGCTGCCACGTAACCTCCAGGGCCGGCGCCCACCACCACCAGGTCATGCCGGGGAACCGAAGCCATCTCAGATCTCCAAGAGGATGCGGGCCGGATCCTCCACACAGTGCTTGATCCGGAGCAGGAACTGAACGGCTTCGCGACCATCGACGATGCGGTGATCGTAGGTAAGCGCCACGTACATCATCGGCCGAATCACCACCTCGCCGTTGACCGCTGCCGGTCGATCCTGGATGGCGTGGAGGCCAAGGATGCCGCTCTGAGGAGGATTGACGATCGGGGTCGACAACAGCGAGCCATACACCCCGCCATTCGAGATCGTGAACGTGCCGCCCTGCAACTCCTCGAGAGTCAGTTTCTGCTGCTGCGCTCGGGTGGCCAGTTCGGCAATGGTCTTCTCCACCGACGCAAAACTGAGACGCTCCGCGTTGCGAACCACCGGCACGACCAATCCTTTGCCCCCTCCGACCGCCACGCCGATGTCGTAGTAATTGTGGTAGACCAACTCCTGGCCGCGCAGTTCCGCATTGATCTGCGGATACTCCTTGAGCGCTTCGATCGCGGCCTTGACGAAGAACGACATGAAGCCGAGCTTGATCCCGTGCTTCTTCTGGAAGGCTTCTTGGTGTTGCTTCCGCAGTGCCTTGACCGGCCCCATGTCGATTTCGTTGAAAGTCGTGAGGAGAGCGGCCTGCTGCTGCGCTTGCACCAAGCGCTCCGCGATTCGTTTGCGGATCGGCGTCAGCGGCACCGCCTCTTCCTCGCGCATGCCGTTGCGGGCGGCCACCGGCTCGGCCACGGGATCCTGAGATTCCCCGGCCACATGACGCAACACGTCCTCTTTCAACAGCCGCCCTCCGGGCCCGGTCGCTTTCACATCGCCCGCTTCGAGACCGTGCTCCGCCAACACCCGCTGGGCCGCAGGCATCACGGCAGGGACGTCGTTGGCTGCGGTTTGACTGCTCGGCGAAGAGTCCGCCTTCGTCGCACCGGCTTCGGACCGGTCCGACCGGGACGCCCCGGTCGACGCGGGGACGCCTTCTTCGAAGTGCCCGATGACGTCGCCAACCTGGGCGTTCTCTCCGTCACCGACCAGCACTTTCTTCACCACGCCGTCTGCCGGCGCCGGGAGCTCGACGTTGGCCTTGTCGGTCTCGATCACCACCACAACGTCATCTTTGTTGGCGAACTCACCCTCTACCACCAGCCATTGGCCGACCACCACTTCGGTGATGGATTCCCCCACCTCTGGAACCTTCAGCTCCGACACGAGTCTCTCCTTACTCCGTTCCGGTCCCGCAATCTCACCCCTCGGTGTCCTGCGTGGCGACACTCACTTGGCGAAGGCGGCGTCGAGGATTTCTTCCTGTTCGAGCTTGTGGCTCTTGGCGGAGCCGGTGGCCGGGCTCGCCGAGGCCGGCCTTGTCACCACGCGCAAGGGGAAACGACCCGCCAGCCGTTCTCCGTGGCGCGCCAAAAGATACCGCGACGAGCCCATGTTCTCGGGCTCTTCCTGGACCCACACCGCTTCTGTGTTCTCCGGCAATCCTTCCAGAGCTTCCAGAATGGCTGCGTCCGCCAGGGGGTAGAGCTGTTCGAACCGCACGATCCAGACATCCGGCCGCTGCAGCTGCTCACGGCGATCCCAAAGCTCGTAATAGATCTTTCCGCTGCACAACAACACCCGAGTCACCTGCTCGACGGGCCCCCCGCCCTGATCGCGCAACACTCGCTGGAAGTGGCCACCGGCAAGTTCGTCCATCGACGAAATCACTTTCGGATGTCGCAGCAGACTTTTCGGAGTCATGACCACCAGCGGCTTGCGCCACTTGCGGATCACTTGTCTCCGCAGCAGGTGGAACAGTTGGGCGGGGGTCGTCGGCTGGGCCACCTGGATGTTGTCTTCCGCGGCCAAGGCGAGGAAGCGCTCCAGGCGGGCGCTCGAATGCTCCGGTCCCATGCCCTCGAAGCCGTGAGGCAACAACAGGACCAATCCAGACAGCCGCCCCCACTTGTCTTCGGCACTGACCAAGAACTGATCGATGAACGGCTGGGCGACGTTGTGGAAGTCGCCGAACTGAGCTTCCCAGGCCACCAAGCCGTTGGGCGTATCCAGACTGTAACCGTACTCGAAACCCAGCACCCCCTGCTCGGACAATGGACTGTTGCGCACCTCCACCGGTGCTTGTTGGGTCGCGACGTGCTGGAGGGATCGGTACATCTCCCCGGTTTTCTGGTCGTACAACACAGCGTGCCGGTGACTAAACGTGCCCCGCTCGGTGTCCTGACCGGTGAGACGCACCGGGGCGCCCTCGGCGGCAAGGGTGGCGAGAGCCAACAGCTCTGCGGCGGCCCAATTCAGTGGCTTCTCACCACGCGCCATGGCAGCCCGCTCCTTCAACAAGCGGTCGATGGTACGGTGAGGCTGAAAGCCTTCGGGATAGCGGGTCTGAGCTTCGAGCAACGTCGCAAGAGTCTTGAGCGGAACCCCCGTCTCCGCGGGCGCCGTCTCGCTGTCGGGACCGCCTCGGTACTGGCCCCAAGCACCCGGTGGAAACTCGGGCTCGGGGGCATCCCCTTCTTTGAGTGACTCGAGGTTCTCTTCGAGGCGATGCTGGCGTCGTGCAAAGATCGCATCCGCCTCGTCCCGGGTCACCTCACCCATCTTCAGCAGGGAATCCAGGTAGCCCTGGCGGACCGACTTGCGCTTCTTGATGGCGGCATACATCAGGGGCTGAGTAAAACTCGGCTCGTCCCCTTCATTGTGACCCAGACGCCGGTAGCAGTACATGTCGATCACCACGTCCCGGCGAAATTGACGGCGGAAGTCCAAAGCGAGATTGACCACCTGAGCGACGGCCTCGGGGTCCTCGCCGTTGACGTGAAAGATGGGGCTGTGCAGCATCTTTGCCACGTCCGTCGCGTACACCGGTGAACGGCCCTGCTGGGGACCCGTGGTGAAACCAATCTGGTTGTTGACCACGATGTGGAGTGTGCCGCCGGTTCGGTAACCGACAAGTTCGCTCAGGTTCAGTGTTTCCTGGACCACTCCTTGGCCCGCGAACGCTGCATCTCCGTGGATGACGAGTGCCATGCCGCGGGCCCGCTCGATGTCGCCGAAGCGGTCCTGCTTAGCCCGGACTCTGCCCACGGCCACCGGTCCGACACACTCGAGGTGGCTGGGGTTGAAGCAAAGCGACAGGTGCACTTTGTTGCCGTTCGCCGTGACTCGGTCGCAGCTGTGTCCGAGGTGATACTTCACGTCGCCACGACCGCGCTGCCCTTCGGGATTGCGGTCCTCGAACTCGCGAAAGATCTGCGCCGGGCTCTTCCCGGTGATGTTGCACAACACATTCAGGCGCCCACGATGGGCCATGCCGATCACGATCTCTTCGACCCCTTGGTCGGCGGACTTCTCGACCGCGAGATCCAACAATGGGATCAGACTCTCGGCCCCTTCCAACGAGAAACGTTTGGCACCAATGTACTTTTTGGAAATGAAGCGCTCAAAAAGCACCGCATCGGTCAAAGCGGTGAGAATGCGGAGCTGTTGATCGCGACTCAGCGAGAGCCGATTCTCGGTCCCTTCCATGCGCTCTTGCAGCCACTGCTTCACGTGGAGTTCGTCGATGTGCATGAACTGAACACCGATCGACCGGCAGTAGGTGTTGCGTAGTCGCGTCAACAGCTCTGCCAGGGTCAGCCGCGCCGGCCCCTCCACGGTGCTTCCCGAGAAGCGCAGCCCCATGTGGGATTCGTTCAATCCATAGAACGCCGGCTCGGTCTCGGGCTGAGGTTCCCGCGGCAGCCCCAAGGGATCGAGCTGAGCCAGGAGGTGACCGCGAACGCGAAACGCTCGCACCAGCTGGTCCACTTTGTCCTGCAGCGCCTGGGCATCGGCTCGCTTGGTCGGGCCTCGCCCCGGACCGGCGGGATCAAAAATGCTGCGCGGGGTGAAACTGGGCTGCAGCCGGGGGACCCCGTTGGACGGCAGGGTCTCGAACCAATCCCGCCACACTGGATCGACCGACTCCGGAGCACTGCGATATCTCTCGTAGAGCGCTTCTACGAACTCCAGGTTGCCCGAGCCGAGGCTCGCCGGATCAAGCCCCTCCGCGTCACTCGGGCTCGTGGTCTGCTTCACCTCCAGCTCCTGTTCTCGATGGAATCGAATGCGGCGAACATCCCGTCGAAGATGGTCTCGTTCGAAAGGTCACCCGGAAGACCGACGGCACCGAGGAGTCGATTCTAACCGCCGAAGATTGACGCGCATCGGAGGCTCGGGATTGCTCGAGCGGCGGCCCGAAACGGGTCGCGAGGAAATCCGTGGGAAGTGGCCCTGCCGACCTTGGCCTCCGGCAATGATCGAGGGCCTCCGACCGCGGAAATCGCGAATCTTCCGGGACTTGGCCCCTGGGACTGGCAGGAAGAGTCTACGATGGGCGAGCACTTGCTCCGAACTTGAGCTATCGGTCTCCCCCGACTTCGAGGGGGGATGACTCCGGCCGCTGCCGAGGGAGATGCTTCATGACCGTCCCGACCTCCGTTCTCGCGCGTGACTTCATGGTGACCAAGTTGGTCGCCCTCACGCCCCAGATGGACGCCCTCGACGCCATCCGGCAGCTCCTGACCCACAAGATCTCCGGCGCCCCCGTGATCGACGACAACCACCAGTACCTGGGGGTTTTCTCGGAGAAGAGCTGCATGCAGCTTCTGGTCGATGCGGCTTACGAGCAAATGCCGTCAAGTCAGGTCAGCCACTTCATGAACTCCGACCGCGGACGCACCATCCAGCACAACACGCCCTTCTTTTCCATCGTCCAAGTGTTCCTGAAGACCAACTATCGACGCCTCCCCGTTCTCGACGGCGACAAACTCGTCGGGCAGATCAGCCGCCGCGACGTTCTCCGCCAGGCGATGAAACTGCTCGAGGCGACCCCGCAGAAGGAAAAGTCGTTGCTGTATCTGAGCGCCTTGGTCGAGCGCGACCAAGCGCCGTTGGGGTAGCGAGCGTCCTCTCGAGCGTCACCCGTCATCACTCCAGCGAGTACCTCGCGCGAACCGCGTCGCGGGCTGCGTGCAGCCGCTCTCCCTCCACCCAAACGCCGCGGTAGTAAAGCCCCTCCAACTCTTCCACCGCGGTGACGTCGTGGAGGGGATTCCTGCCCACCAGGATCAGATTCGCTTCCTTGCCAGGCTCGATGGTGCCCCACTGGCCCTCTTCGTTGAGATAGATCGCGACGTTGGTGGTGGCGGTCCGAAGCGCGGCGTAGTGGTCAAGGCCGACGTCGACAAGCAGGGCGAGCTCCCGAGAGAGGGACACTCCTGGCACAACGGCCCCGAACGCGTCGGTGCCGAGGATCATGGGAACTCCCGCCTCGTGGAAATCGAACATCAGCTGGCCGAGCAACTGCGACTTCCGCAAGAACGCTTCGGCTCTGGATGACGAAGGCCCGTGAGACCGGTACTCGTTCCGGTCCGAGAGCCAGATCCGACGCTCCATCGGCGGAAGGTAATCCCAGGCAGGGTCCAGAGCCAGATTCTCGAAGCGCTCATCATCGAGGTAGTCGGCGATCGTCCGATACACCAGGAGCGTGGGGCAGACCCACGTGCCTGCTTCGGCGACCGTGCGGGCTGCGGAGCGGCGCAACTCCGGATCCGCCAGCCCCTCTTCTCCACCAAGCAGGTAGTAGAACTCCTCGGCATGCGCGACCGAGGAGAGGCGCAGCGTCTGGTCCATCGGACGTTGGCGCTGGGCATGTCCGACGACCGGCAAGCCTCGGTCCGCGGCACCGCTCAAGAGTGCATCGTAGGTCGCAGGCGGAAGATCTTCGTGAACCTTCACAAAGTCGTAACCGCGCTCGAGATGTCGATCGAGAAGCGGCTCGACGGCTTCGACGGAGGGCAGCGTTCGAGGATTGAGGACCGGTCCCGACACCAGATAGCGCGGTCCTTGCAAACGCCCGGCCTCCAACGCTTCACGCATCGCCACGTGATCCAGCCAGCCGTCTTGAGCATCCATGTTCCGAACGGTGGTGACTCCGTGGGACAGGTAGAGCAGGAAGACAGATTCGGGATCGGCCCGCACGTGCGCGTGCATGTCGGCGAGCGCCGGCATGACAAAGCTTCCAGCACCGTCGACCGTGATCACTCCGGGCGGTGGCCGATAGCTCGCGTCTTCGATCGCCAAGATTCGGCCGGATCCGATCAACACGGATCGGTTTTCCATCACCGAATCCGACGTCATGGGCACGACGTGAACGTTCGTAAACACGTGCTCGACCGACTCGTACTCCCCCAGGCGTTGCAAGGGAGAGGAAAGAAGCGCACAGAGGGCGGATGCGAGAAACATGGTTGCCTCCTCTTGGGGACGAAGGCTAGTATTACGAATCGGAACATTGATCGGTTCACGAAATGAAGAAAACACCGTCCCTGACCGAACTCGAGGGCGACGTTCTCGGCTTCATCTGGAAGCTGGGCCCGGCCACGGCCTATCGGGTTGGAAAAGTCTTTGCCGACTCGCCTTCTTCTCACTGGAGAGCGAGTGCTGGAGCGATCTATCCGGTGGTTGAACGCTTGCTCGAGCATCGGCTGATTCGAGGAGAACACAAGCAGCGCGGCACTCGCAGTTCCGCTCTCTTGACGATCACCCCAGCGGGAGAGGCAGCGCTGTCCGCGTGGGTCGCCCCCGATTCGGTGAATGATCTGGCGGCCTTCACTCACGACCCGATTCGCACCCGCATCCACTTTCTGGCCATTCTTCCGCGCAACAAGCGCAAGGCTCACCTCCAGCGGGTGGCCTCGGCCCTCGAGTCCCAGGTTTCCGAGTACAGCGACACAAGCTCCGGGGAATGGGCGGACGGAGACTCCTGGGATGACGCGGTTCGTCGTGGCGCGCTCGAGATGCATCGGGCGCGACTGCGCTGGGTTCGTTGGTGCCTGGACCACTTGTGACTGGCGATCATGATTGAATCCTCTGACCCCGGAGCGTCTACTCACGGCAGATCCCAAGTCGGGACCAACAGTCCTCGCTCCATTCCACGGTCATGGAGGAACCCACATGCATCGACTGAGGCTCTTGCTTCTGCACATATCGTTCGCCGTCACGTTGTTTGTCGGAACAGTCCAACCCACCGCTCCTGCCCAATCCATCGACGACTCGTATCTCCAGTACCCCACCACGTGCGACAACCTGACGTCATGCGATCAACCAGTGGGTCCCTGGGAGTACTTCCTCTACGAAGATGACTTTGACTGCACGACGAGATCGATCCCCATCCCTTGTTCAACAATATCCCCCAACGACTACACCCCCATCACCCTCTGTGAATCAGTCTCCGCGCACCAATGTGGCGTGACGGCAGACGATGTGCACTTGCCCGAGAGTTATGGAGGAGCGGGCGTTCTAGGATTCAAGAAGGATCACCGTTGCTTCACCGGAACCTCTCCAGATTACCCCGTCGCGGACCGTGTGTTTCAGACACCCACGACCAAGGACACCGTTCGGGTGTGGACAGCACCCGACGACGGAGAGGTCGTCATCGACCTCTCCCCATCCTCGAATCGAATCGGTGCCTGGGCTCATTCCGACACGCTCGGTGATGGGAAGCGGATTCTGATCTATCGGTACAGCTTCGACGACTCTACGAACGATTACGTGGATCAGCGACTCCTGCTGTTGAATACGTACGTTCCGTTTGATGCACGGGTCGGCCGGGAAACCGCCATGACCGCTGAGGAAGCCGGGTTTCCCATCCATGTGCGCGTGAACGAACACGACCGGATCGCGTTTCACGTGAATCGAAACGCGTTGAACGGCTGGGACACCGTGGTCTTCGATCCGCGTGTCACTTTCACCCCGGCCGCTGGCACGTACTCCCTCGGCCTGACCACCACTCAGTCACCAACCGATTTCGCGGGCACGACTCAGGGAGTCGACAACTGGTACTACGGGCGCATCGATGCGACAGATCTCACCGATTCGTACAACACAAGCGGCATGGTCTGGCGCCCAAATGCCTCCACGCCTCGCTGGAAAAGTGACTCCTCCCAACTCTTCCTCGATGCGGGCCAACAAAAGCCGCACGGCTCGGAAGCGGCCTGCCGGATCTGGGTTGCCCCCCACGATGGATGGTGCCAGATCTCGTCCGACGGCATTCACCTTGACCCTCTGCAAGGCCAGAACCCATTGATGGATGGCGTGACGGTTCAGCTCCTCCATCATTCTGTAAACGCGTCTCAGAGTGCCGATGGCACGATCCTCTGGACAGGAGATGTTGATTGGCAGGACAACCTGTCTCAGTCCTTCTACGAGCCCTTGTTTGTCAACGAAGGCGACAAACTCGTCGTCCGTGTGGCCCCGAAAGCGAATGCCATCAGTGACCGAACCGTGCTGAACATCTCCATCGACCTTGATCCAACGGGATTCGGCTGCATGACCCCACAGACGATTCCGGGAAACGACACGATCAACAACACGTCAGTCCTGCGAATCACTCAGCCGACCACGTGGCGAAACGTTCACTACCAGATTCCCGCAACAATTGTTCTGGAAGCGGACCTCACAATCGAAGATTCGATCATCGAGCTCATGGGCACGGCACCCCAGGAGTACAACTACCTGTGGTACCAGACCTCTTCGGGGGATCGGGTCACTTTGACCACACGACGGTCGATCGTCGGCGGAACAAGCTCTGGGGGAACAGTGTCCCATGCCAACTTCCAGATGGCCGGGGACCCACGGGTCGAATGGGGACTTCCTGGGCACATCGATGGACAGTGGATCGCCGAGAAGACGGTCATTCGGTACTCGGCGGCCATTGGCATGCACGGGAATCACGCGCTCCACGCCTCCGAACTCTTCGTGGGCGATTCCGGGGGCAGTATTGCGATGAACGAGGACTCCTCCGCAGTCCTGAAGGATTCCTACTTCAAGCTGGGCATGAATCACCGACTGGGAATCAGCCAGTGTGGGAACGAGTCTTACGACTTTGGATTCCTGGACGTCAATAAGTGGATGGACTACCCGACGCCCCCACCGCCGACCAACAACTTTCTTCACAGCCCGGTGCCGACGCTCGACCAAAGCGCGTGCCCGTTCTGGATCATTCGAGCGGATGGGGTTCGCGCGGCTTGTGTCAGTCCGATGGAGCCATGGGTCTACAAGATCGAGTCGGAAGTTCCCGCCAACGAAGCCTTTGGACCGGACGAGCCGGTCACTTGCCAGTTGCAGTTTCGGGGAGTGGATGCGGGAGAAATGTCTCTGCCGATCTGGGACTACGACGCAGCGAGCTTGACCGGAACCCCCTCGTCTCCGGCATCATTCGACACGGGGAACATTCGCTGGGAAACCGAAGGGGATCTGCCAATTCGGCAGTGGGCTCTCTACTTGAACGATGAGAACGCAATCCCGAGCTCCGTGCAGGTTTCCGAGGCGACTCGAGTCTCGGAGTGCATTCTGGTCAATGGTTCGAGTGCAACGTTCACCGGTCCTTTGGGCGGAGGAGACGATCCCTCCGATCCGAAGTACACCCTCGAGTGTCTGGCCTCGAAGATGTCGGCCCGGGACACCCATTCGACCATCGATGTGCGTCGCGCTCGGGTGGGGAATTTCGTCGGCGGCATCAAGGGACAGCTCGAAGCCCAGTCAGGAGCATCGATCACGGTGAGCGAGTCTCAGATCAGAGAGCTCGAGATCATCACCACCGACTCCGGCAGCACGATTGATTTCTACGGCGTCTTCGACGAAAGCTGGTGCCCAATTTTCTCGAATGCGGCCGTCGGAAATGACATCACACTCAATGGATTCAACGGTTCAGGGATCAACTTTTACCCGCCACCGGCCTTGACCGCCCAATACTCGTGGACCGCGGGAGGAATCCATGCGAATTGGAGAGACTGGGATTCTGGATCCAATGGTGGCTTCGCCCCTTGGGATCCTCCCAACGGATCCGTGCTCGAATTGTCCTACCAGGACGTGGCCGCGAACCAGAGGTGGTTCCCTCGCATCGTTTGCCCCAACGGATCTTATGCATTCCAAACTCCGGACCCGCTGTACTTGGTCGTCCGGTGCCAGATCCTCACCAACGACTTAGAGACCGAGGGGTGGTCCCCAACCTTGCGCTTCGAAGGCTATGAGTCCCCGCCACAGAACCCTCCGTTCTGGGATGACGTCATTGCTCCGTTCTGGCGTGAGATGCCTCTCGACAACTGGCAAACAATGCACACCTATGTTTGGAATCTCCACAACCCGCAGGATCCCAATTCAAAGGTGGCGGAAATCACGAACTGGGACGCTCAAGAGTTTGAGGGCTTCGATGAAAACATCAGCGACTTGACTTACTGGTCGCTTTGGTTTGGCCGGAAAACAGCGGACGACCATCTCCACCTTGATTCGTCGAACTATTCGTCCGTTCTGAGAATTGAAGAGATTCACGTGACGACGAACTACACGGACTACACGAACGATGCGGACTGCGATCCGTAGCCGGATCACCGCCCAGCCCCCCCTTCTCCAAGACGGAGAAGGGGGGGAGGAACTCGAGTATCCAGAAAGCTATTGTTCGAGTGAATGAGACGCCCTGCTCGACTCCTGCTAGCACTGATCATTCCGCTCACCCTCGGCTTCGCAGTCTGGATGTCTCTCCGGTTCCCCGCCTGGCAGCCCAACGAAGATTGGAGAGTCCTGGAACTGGTTCGCGATCGATTCCGCGAGCGGGGTCTGGAGCTTCCACTGGACTCTGTGCAACTGAAGCGAATCCAGGAGTCAGAGGTGGCCGCGCACTGGCCCTCACCAACGAAGGAGTGGATCTCCGTCAAGGTTCTTGGCGAGTCTCTTGGCGACTCTTGCGATCACGCAAGTTCTGACGAGGACGACTCGGAGTGCCCTTACGCAGGCTTCTATCTGCGCGAAACTCAGACAATTGTTTTGGTTGACCGCCCGCCCGGCGCCACCTCCGGCGACCGCCTGGACCCATCGATCAAAGACATGCTTGGCAGATCCGAACTCCGCTACGTGATTGCCCATGAGGCGGCTCACGCGTGGCAACACCAGAACGGTCGCATGGCCAATCCGTCAACCATCGAGCAGGCATGGGTCCTTCGCTGTCGACTGGAAGGGGAAGCCGAGTTCCTTGCCTCTTTGATTCTTGCTGAAGATTCCGAGGAGTCATGGGCGTCTTCATGGGAAGAGTCATCGGCGAATCTCGCATTCTCTGACGGCCCGATGCTCGCTCCCTATCATCTCGGCTACGCCCATGCTCAACACATGTTCCACGAGCTCGGCTGGCCGGCCGTACTCGAGAGTTCGTGGCCGGTTTCGACGGAGCAACTGCTGCATCCTTCGAAATGGAAGCAGGACAACCCGACCCCGGTCTCTCTTCCCAAATGGCCCGGTTCCCTGGGCCCGATTGATGAAGAAGCGGAAGATGTGCTCGGGGAGTTTTTCTTGCACAGCGTTCTCCCTTCGAAAGGGCAGTTCGAGGAGACCTGGGTCCTTGCTGCCACCGGCTGGGACGGAGAGCGACTGAGAGTTGCTCGAACACCCTACGGTTCGGCATTGATGTGGCGCACGGTTTGGGATCGAGACGAGGATGCAAGGCAATTTCAAGCCGCCATGAAGTTCTCCTTTCTTGGCCTCATTCGGAGGGAGGGACAGGTCGTGGACCTGGCGTGGGCCTTCTCACCCAGCATCCAACGGGAATTGATGGCGAGCATGGCGGTCCACCCGGTGGATGCGTTGCCCGATCCATTTGATGGCGCGACGACCGAGGCCATCGAAGAAGCTTGGAGGCGGCAACGGCTCTCGATTCCCATGCCCAAAGACGAGAGCCACTGGCACTTCCCTGGTCTTGGGTTCTCCGTCGCCGTGCGCGATGGTTGGCATCTCGCTGACGTCACCGGGGACAACCCACACCTCCGCTGGCAACAAGGACGGGCCGTGCTCGAGTTCGCTGCGCTCGTGGATCCGGAAGGTTCCGAATCTTGGGATTTGGACTGGTCGGACCCAGAGCAGGCCGCCGGTGACCTGCAGCAGGCTTTGGCGAAGACCGACGAAGAACTCCCCGAGTTGATCCGACAAAGGATGCCAATCCGCAGCGACTGTCAGGGGATTCGGATTGCCGGAAGACCAGCCGTCCTCTTGACGGTCGTCGGCGGCAAGCACTCGACTTCTTCGCGGTCACTGATCCTTCCCGAGGAAGACGGAATCCTGATGATCCGAGTGCAGGCGGTCGGAACCGACTGGCAACTTGTTGAAGGGGAAGCCCAAGCCATTCTCGATCGTGTGAAGTTCGATCCAGCACGCTGATCACCTGAACGAGCATGAGTGGACGATTCGAGTGATCCCGATCTGCTGACTGTGTCTGTCCAACTTCTGTGAGGCCACGACGCCACCCAGGTGACGAGGGAGGACCGCTCGAGGGATCGACCGCGAGCAAGTAGAGCCGTGGCCGTCACCAGACTGCCTTCCGGGGCTTTTGAGGCCCGGCTCCACTTGACACGGCGTCCTTCGCTTTCGCACTCTCGTCAGAGTCATTCTTCCGGCGCCGCGGTCCGCCGCCGGAATTCCGGCACCGGCACCCCCCCAATCCCCCAGCTCTCGAGGTCGACTTCATCAATCACTACGAACGTGGTCGCGGGGGACTTGTGGAGAACCCGCTGCAGAACTTCCGTCACCCCCGCCATGACCTCGGCCTTCTGTTCGGGCGTGGTTCCTCCTTCGCGGGTGATCTTGATGTTGACGTAAGGCATGGCTTTCAATCCTCGACTTCATAATGGAACACTTTGGCGATGATTTGCCACTTGTCGTCGACTCGAACGAGAGTCAGAAAGTCGGTGAAGTGCTTGCCCATCATGGACGAGCGCATTGTCACCGCAGCCGTGTCGGATCCGGCGAGGGCGATCTCGTCAATGGTGTAGCCATAAGCATCGCCAGAATCCGCAGGAGGGGTCCGCTCTGCCACGATGGGAAAGTAGTCCTGCATCGTGAGCTGCAGGAGCTCTTCCCCGGAAGCGGTGACGTAGCGAGCATCGGGATGGAACACCTGTTCGAGCTTGGCCACGTCACAGGTGTAGAGTCCCTCGTAGTACGCACCGAGCACTTCGGTGATCGCTTCATACGCTTGCGCGTTGACCGCGGGGGATTGCAAAGTCGCCACGATCATGCCCTCCCCGTCACGAAGCCGCCGTCGACGGGCAGGATGTGACCGGTCACGAACTCGGCATCGGTCAAGTAGCAAACAGCATCGGTGATCTCTTGGGTCTCGCCGACGCGGTTCAGAAGAGCGACTCCCCCAAAGTCGTCCACATCGACACCCCCGTGCAAGGGCGTTCGCACCACCCCGGGCGCGACCATGTTCACCCGGATGTCGTCGGAGGCCAGTTCCGCGGCGAGGCTATGGGTCAACGCGTGGACGCCGCCTTTGCTGACCAACGGGGCCGACGCTGGAAAGCTGGCAATGGCATGGTCGATGAGGACCGTGCCGATGTTGACGATCGCCCCCCCTTTCCCCTGCTTCTTGAGTTGTCGCACGACGGCCTGGGTGGTGAGGTAGGTCCCACGGAGATTGCCGTGGAGATAACCATCCAGGTCTTCTTCCGTGACCTCGACAAACGCCTTTGAGGCAAAGGTTCCCGCGTTGTTGACCAGCACATCGACGTGACCAAAGCGCTCCACGGCGATGCGCACGAGCGCTTCGCCGGTCGATCGATCGCCGATGTTGCCGGCCACGAACGCGGTGCGCTCCGGAGCGCCGAGCTCTACCACGGCCTGTTCGAGCCGAGCCGAGTCTCGACCGTTGAGGACCACGGAGTCCCCTCGCTCCAGGAAGGCGCGGGCGAGATCTCTCCCGATTCCACTGGAGGACCCGGTGACGATGGTGACACGTTTGGGATTCGACATTTCCTTGCTCCTTGGATTTCAATACGACCAGTCGTCTTTTAATTGTTCCGAAAAAACGGGCGCGCTCGCGCCCCTCATTCATCTCTTAAGTTTTTGCCAATTCATGATTTACTGAGAATGTACCCGTCCAGGAGGTGGTGAACGACCCGCTCGAGGGATTCCACGGACTGCTCGATCTTCATGCGGATCACGGCCCCCTCCCAAGCCTCGGTCAACAGGGCGGCGAGCTCCCGGGCCTCCACGTCGCGACGAACCACCTTTCGTGCCTGACCATCGCGCAGAACCTCGGCCACCACGTCACTCCACCCGGTGAACCCCGCACGCAACTGATCCCGGCAAACGCTGCTGCCTTCCAACTCGCCGCCAAGGTTTGCGATGAGACAGCCTCCGACGTAACCGTTCTTTTCGAAGTCGCTCATCAACGCCCGAAAGAAGCCTCGAAGGCCATCCAGGGGGTCGCTCGCCTCATCCAACGCTTCGCGCAACTGCTTTGCAAAGCACTCGGCGTAGAACTGAATCACGTGAGCGGCAAAGTCCTCCTTGCTGGCGAAGTAGTTGTAGAACGAGCCCTTGGGCACCTGGGCCCGGTTGACAACTTCCTGAATTCCGGTGCCGTGGTATCCGTTCTCCAGAAGGGCGGCAACGCCCTCCGTAAGGAGGCGCTCTCGAGTTGCCTGGCTGCGTCTTGGTCTTGCCATGACGAAATAATACGACCAGTCGTCTTGTTTCGTTCCAAAAAAAAACCTCGGAAAGAGTCCACTGATTGGAATCCGATCAGTGCCGAGAAGACTCCCCGCTCACTGCTCCTTCGAGAAACTCTGCGGAGCCACGTCATCCACGGATCCCCGCTCGTCCTTGGCTGGATCGGGGTGCCAGGAGAACGCCTGGCCTCCCTGTCCCAATCCCCTCGCCTCGAACTCTCGCGCCACTCCCCACCATTTCTCGGCCAGCTCCGTCCATTTCCACTGCTCGTAGAGGTCAATCAGCTCAATCACAGTGACTTGGGTGTTGCTGGCCAGTGCGGTCGTGGTCTTGAGCTTGGGAAGGGTCTCGTAAGCCTCGAGGAGAAAGGACTCTGCCTCCGCCCACTCTTCGAACTGCTTCCATGCAATTCCCAGATAGTAGTGAAGACGCCAGTGCACGTCGGGATCCACCTGGCTGGTCGAAAGAACCGCTTCGCGACAGTCTTCGAGAATCTGCAACGCTTCGTCGTTGCGCCCCTCCCGCATGAGAATCAGTGAGTAGTTGCACATTCCCAGGAAATGCAGTCGGGTGTGCTTCGCCTCGGAATCCAGGATGGTGAGCGCCTCCCGAAACAGTTCGAAGCTGCGCTCCGGATCGCCGATCTCCCCCTCCAAAGTCGCCAAATTGCCCAGCACACCGGCCAGGTCGAGCAACGAGGGAAACTGGCGATACAAGCTCACCGCGTCTCGCAAACGCTCGAGGCTTTCCTGATGTCGCCCCTGATCGCGGTACAGGTTGCCCAATCGGGCCAGGGAAGTCGCTCTTGCTCGACTTTGTCCTTCATTTCCTTCGCTCGCGTCCTCCAGGATGGAGAGAAACCGCTTCTCTGCCTCCGCAGGCTTTCCTGCCAGCTGATAGATGTCAGCCAGACACGCACGTGCTCCCAAAGTCGTCCTGTGACTGACACCGTAGGCATTGATCAAGATGGCCACCGCCCGTTCAGCCTGCGAGAGAACTTGGTGGGAGTGTCCTTGCTCCGCGAGCGCTCCGGCGTGGAAGATCGCGACAGTGGCGCGGCGGTAGTGGTCCTCGGCGAGGAACGGACGGTACACCTCATCGGCCTTGCGAAACCAAGTCAGGGCTTCCTCCCACCGCTTGTGGGCATAGGCATGGCGTCCCAGCTGAAGGTACTGCAGTCCCAGGGTCGCGGGACGGATCTCGCGGGCTGCTTGTTGCTCGTGGCGGGCGATGACGGACCGCAGCAAATCTTCCGCGTCCCGCTCGCGGCCCACGGACTGCAGAGCGACCCACAAGTCGCTCCAGATCTCGGCAGCTGGCGGGGGCTCTTGTCCAAAGGTCCGCCGGTAACGTTCCACCCCGCGCCGCAACGCCCGCTCCGATTCCTCGAAGCGATCCTGTCCGTAGAAGATCTTGCCCTGAAGACCGAAAACCTGCAGCCAGGCACCTGGGTCGGCGAGGAGGTCATCCATCCGAGGAAGCACCCGGTCCACGATCTTGGCAGCGTCCTCGTACTTTCGCTGTCCGAGCTGGTTCAAAGCCAGAGCCAACAGATTTCGGAGCGCATCCGCGTTGTCCATGCTGCTGTCATTGTGAAGCAGACGATCGGCATTCCGGAGATGGTCTTCCCCGCGTTGCCAATGGGATAGAAACGAGAACGTCTTTCCTACCAAATGATGAAGAGACGCTCTGACCTCGTGATCCGAAAAGGCGTCATCGATTCGAAAACTCGCTCGTTCGACCGCTTCCCGCAACGTGGTTTCTGGGTTCGACCGAAATGGCTCTGCCTGGCCGAGAATGTCGTTCAGCAGGAAGTCACTCACCGCCGTGGCGCGAGCCGCTTCCCGGCTGGCTCGATCCCTCTCGACCGTGAGGTTGGCTTGATGCAGGAGAAGCAAGACTCCGATGGCCACGACACTCGCGACGATGGTCACGACCAAGGCAAAGAGCCATCGGTGCAATCGAACCAGCTTGGCAAGCTGGTAGAACAAACTGGGGGGCACGGCTTCGATCGGTTGGCCAGATCGCACCCGCCGAAGGTCGGAAGCGAACGCATCCACCGAGGCATATCGACGCTCCGGAACTTTCTCCAGTGCTTTGAGGAGGATGATCTCGAGCTGCCGGTCGAGCCCGGGATTGACGGAACGAGGGCGACGAGGTTCTCCTTCTTGCATCTGACGCAGCCACTCGAGCGTGTCACCGACGGGCGGAAACGGCAGAGCACCAAGGAGCAGCTCGTAAAGGATGACCCCCAACGAGTAAACATCGGCACGGACGTCCGCGTGTCGAGCCCCTTGGGTTTGCTCCGGCGCCATGTACCGAGGCGTTCCCAGAAGCTGCGCCGACCCCGTCAGGCTTTCGACCGACGTCGACTCTAACCATTTGCTCACTTTGGCAAGCCCGAAGTCCAGCAGTCGCGGCCGTCCCCGATCATCCACCAAAATGTTCGAGGGTTTGAGGTCCCGATGAATCACACCACGCTGATGGGCATGGTTGACGGCCGAGCAAACCTCGAGAAACAAAGACAGCACCGCCTCGGCTGGACGACCGGAGAGGTGCCGATCCACCCACTGGTTGATGGGAATCCCATCCACCCACTCCATCTTGATCAACGGGTGGCCGTCGATGACCTCGAAGCTGTGCATCTGCACGATGTTTTCGTGATCCAGCGCCGCGTTGACTTCGTGCTCCCGATCAAAACGCTGTCGCACTTCTTCGGGCGCCAGCGATCCAAGCAGGGGGCGCTTGAGAGCCACGAAGCCCCCCGACTCCGCAGAATGCGCGCGATAGACGATGCCCTGCCCACCGTGCTGGTAGTCGATCAGTTCGTAAGGACCCAATCGCCCGAGGGAGTAGGATGACCGGGTCTGCCGGACCAGGGCCAACCAGGAATCGCTCTGTTCGTCGCTCAGGAACTCCGGGAACCATTCCCCCATTCCAGGATGGTCGGCCGGTGGATCGGGGATGGATCGGTTCTCACTCAAGGATGACTCTGCCTCACTGCGACCGCGCAAGGTCCTCGCCTCGCTCCTCCACAGCTACCGGTCGCAGCGAGAGTTCTGGACAGGAAAAAGTGCAAAGCTCCCAAGACGCGTCGCGATCCGGACGAGTTGTCATAGTTCTTTCTCATCACGGAGCTGACTCTGGATCTGTTGTCGAATCAGATTTCGGACCCTCTGTTTGACCTTGTAGATCGCCGCCTCCGTGGCCGACTCTTGGTCCGCCACTTCGCGAACCGAGTGTCCGGCCAACAGACTTTCGAAGATCCGAAGGTCACGCTCAGAAGTTTGAGAGCGCGTCCACTGGAACGCCAGGCGCACATGATGGTTGCGCCACTCTTCCTGCCAGATGTCATCCAGCTCCGCCGCTTCCTGCGGCAAGGACGAAGCGTGGATCTTGGGATCGAGACTCTCGAGCTCGGGCCCCGACCGAGTCCGGTGCGTGTGAACCGCATTCGCGACCACTCGTCCGAGATAACTGCGGAATCGCCCTCTTTCTCGGTCGTATTGAAATCCCCGCGAGAGAGCATGAGAAAGGCGGGCCATCACGTCCTGGCGCACGTCCTCGGCGTCACAGTGCTGCAGGCCCCGGCGACTGCAGTAGCGCAAAATGAGTTCTCGATAGCGCTGCTCAAAACGACGCCACGCCTGGTGGTTGGTCGAGTCCTTGAGCAGATCGAGCAGGGTCGAGCTGGTCTTCGAGTCGTTGTTCATCATTGTGCTCATTCCAACAGCGCCCGCTTTTTAGCACAAGCGTCTCGCAGTGGTCGAGTCGAATCAACGGCTCCTCATGAGCGAGAAACAATCTCCTCGAATTTGTCCAAAGGGAAACTCGCTCAGGGTAGCTGAGGCAGATCCCTCTCCAACCGCGAGGAAGCGTCTCGATGGTTGGCGAGAAACCTCTGACAGACTCGTGTTCTATCGGGAGCCCAAGATGAAAAAAGTCATCCTGAGTGGATTGATATTGTTCGGATTCTTCTCCTCGGACTCGGTTCGTGCGCAATCGCAATCGAATCGGGGGTACATCCCCTACTGGTACGCGGATCAGAAAACCACGACGCACCTCGACATCGTCAACAGAAGTGCGACGCCGGAACGCGTGCGGGTCGTCGGTCTCGTGGAAGGTACCCACCGACGGCTCTTGGAAGAGATTGTTCTACAACCGAAAGAACTGCGCCGAATCCCCCTGACACCCGAACAGTTTCCGGGCCGACTCCCGTCCAGCCGCCTCCCTCGTTGGGGAACCGGAGATCGCCACGGCAGCGTGTGGGGCTCACTCGTCATCCACGGGAATAGCGAAGTCCTTGGCGCTTGGGTCGTCATGAACAATCCCAGCGAAAGCGTTTCCACCACCAGCATGATGAGTGACCGCGGCCGCGGAGCCTCCGAGTTGGTTGCTCATTGGTTCCGCCCCACCAGCTCCACGACGGCGATCTTCGCGGTGCAGAACGTCAGCGACCAAGCCACGATTTTGAGCGCTTCCATTCTGAATGGTCACGACTCTCCGAGTGTCGCCATTGGCCTTCTGGAACGAGGCGAAACCCAACTCGTCACCCTTGCCGACCTTGCGGGAAACCACCGAAACGTCCTCGCGAAATCCGGCGCGATCCGGTTCACCTCCTCCGTCCCCGGAGCCTTGGCCGGCCGCGCCACCATGGTGGACGCCCGCCGAGGTTTCAGCACTCCCCTCATGATGCACGCCCCGAAACAGAGCATTGGCACCTCGCTTCAGTCGCCAGGAGTTCCTTTTCGGGCCCCGGATCCCGATTCTGGTTTTCGACCGGGGACGTTCTTCCGCCCCCAGTTGATGGTCACCAACCAAAGTAACTCCCGGCACTCCTTCCAGCTCTCGCTCCAGGCAGACTTTCAGGAAGGCGAAAGCCCGTCCTACGAAACTCTGCCGGTCGATGGATCCGGACAAGAGTTCGAGATGCGGCGCATCAGCGACTGGGACAAGCGCACCGTCCGGAGACTCTCGCTGGATCCAGGAGAGACCCGAGTGCTCGACATCGTCAAGCTGACCTCCGGGTGGCAAGTCTTCTCGGAGCATGTCGCCGTTCGCCTGGACGCGAAGACTGCTCCGCCCGGCACTTTCGTCACCGACCTGGTCACGACCGATGAGACCTTGTGGTATTCGATGTTCGATCCGATGTTCGACACCGGGATCGAAACTCCCCGCCACCTGGCGGTTTCTCTCGACCTTTCCAACAACAAACGAGGCCAGCTGTACTTCAACAATGCTTCCGACGAGCTGGGTGGTGCCGACGTAAGGATCTGGTTCGAGTCCGCCCCGGGTGAGTGGCACAGTTACCAGGCAACCGTTGATCTGGCAAAGCAAGAGTTCCGTATGCTTGACATCACCCAGCTTCGAAACGACCAGATTCCCGATTCCCTCGGAAACCTCTTGCCGTTGGATATGACCAAGTGCTTTGCCGAATCACGCTCGAGCCCACATGTCGTGTCCGCGGATCCTTCCATCGACCTGGAGCACGGCACCTGTTGGAGTTGCGACGACACCAGTACCCCGGATCACTGCATTCAATTGGAGGAGCTCGTCTTGCTACCACTTGTCAGCTCCGACACCATGGTCTGGCCGAACATTCACGACTATCGAGGAACCGACAGCTGTGGGAACACCGTGACTTGGACGATCTTCAGTGAACCCGGCGACGTGATCCCCCGCGTGGTCAAATTCCCGAGGATTCGTGAGATGTGCAGTCAGACGGGAATCCACTGCTTCCGAGACCCCAGCAGGAGCGCCTTGTTCTGCCTCTGAACGGGGTGAAATCCTCGATCGAACAGCCCTCTCCGTGATCCGGGGAGACCTCCGAATAGAGCCGGGTTCGCTCGTATCCCGCGAGTGAACCCGGCCTCTCTTGGTTCCCCCGGACGGGAGCTTTCGAACGACCTTCCGACATTCGGAGTTGCTTCAACGACCGACATGGGGCGCCCGCCAGCCCGCCATTCGCATTCCACGCCCCCCTCCGGCACGCCGAGGCTTCCTGGCCGATTGACGAGCTCTCTCCGCGTCTGGCGGTTCACCACCACTGGCCGGCTCGCAATGAGGCGATCAGGGGCTATGTTGCTCCTTGGAACCATGTCCAGCCTCCCCCCCAAAGATGATCTCGAATTGATTCAGCACGCGATCCGCCAAGAGCCCGAGGCGGTGAGCGCTGTCATCGAGAGGCTGCGCTGCGTACCCCGAATGTTGTCTGCCTGCGCGGCTCGACTGAACAATCCCCTCGATCAAGAGGAACAACGCGACCTGGTGCAGGAGATCCTCCTCTCCATCTGGAACAAGTTGGGCCAGTACGGGGGCCGGGCACGATTCGAAACTTGGGTGTATCGCTTTTGCTTCCTGGAACTCCGTTGGCACTTGCGCAAGCGAGGCCGCCTCCCTCGACTCATCGATGATCTGCGTGAACCCCCAGCGCCCCGTGAGGCCCAGCAAACTCCCTCGGCTCTTGACTACGAACACGTCTACCAAGCGCTGTCCAAGCTCGACGAGGACGAGGCGGCCGTGGTCTCGCGCAAGCACTTCGAGGACCTGTCGTTCACAGAGATCGGTGAACACCTAGGGATTTCCGCCAACACGGCAAAAACCCGATACTATCGAGGATTGTTGAAACTGCGGGAGCAACTGCGGTCGCATACGGATGACCCGATTTCGGAGGGTCGGCGATGAACGGGAAAAATTCGCCTGATCGGGAAGAGATCATCCGTCGTATGGCTGAGTCGAAGAAACCCTTAGACGAGCTCCGCAATGTCGACCTCGAGGCGGCCGAGGACCTCGAACGTTTGATGGGCTTGCTCGACGACACCGGTCGAGAAGAACGTCACAACATGGCCGAGGCGGATGCGACTCGTTCGGCACCCGGAGATGACCTGGTCGACGTCACGCTGAAAGCCGTTCGCCAACGCCCTTCGGCTCCCCGCCGATGGACCGGGCTGCTGGTCGCCGCGGCACTCCTCCTCTTCGCAGGCTTGTGGTGGATGCCGTCCAAGACCACGCCTCCCCAGAACCAACTTCTGGGGGATTCTGAGCTGGAGCTCCTTTCGCCGAACGCCGCCTCCTCGGAGTTCGGCACCTTCGAGTGGAGGGGAGAACTTCCCGAGGGTGGCTGGTACGAACTGTACGTGTATGGTGCGGAGGATCCGGTCACCGCGGCTCCGCGAATCGCGAGCCCCCACCTTGCGGAGGAGCGATGGCAACCCAGTGCCGAGGAACAAGCGCTCCTCCCCGACGCCATCGAATGGGAGGTGCGAGTGCTCGATCGCTCCGGCGAGCTCATCGAATCGCGACGGGTTTCCGCCTCACGCTCGTCACCATAACCACCGCCCTTTCGGCGGCGAACGCTCAGGAGTCCCCGGAGTGGACGGAGCGACTCAATGAAGCGAACGCCCTTCGCGCAGAAGACCCGGAGGGCTACGTCCTCGAGCTCGAAGCTCTTTGTGACGACCTGCAAGAAGCGCAGGAGATGGGCGAGCTGGAACGAGGGTCGCCGGGAGGAAGAGCCCTGTGCCAAGCTCTTGAAAGCCTTGGGCGCTTCGCCGAAGAGTACTTGACCGACGAACGCGTGGACTTCCTCCGAGCCTCCTCGGAGTGCGCCCGGGAACTGCTCGATCCTGAGAGCGTTGCGAGACCTCTGTACTTCGCGGCCGACATGCTCCGCCTCGAGGCTCGTTACAGCGACGCCCTCGAAGTTATTGAAGAGGCGCTCACGGTACGAGGAGTCGGAGAGTCTCGTCCCTGGCTGTTGTGGCAGGAAGTCGAGGTGAAGCGCCGACTGGGTTCTTACCGCGAGGCATTGCAAGCGTTGGAGGAGCTAGACCGGGAGCTCCTCGCCCAGAGCAACGAAGAACTTGCCGCGATGGCCCTTGGGCTGCGTGCTCGCATTTGCATTGAGCTGGGACTGCTCGGACGCGCCCAGCCTCTCGTCGAGAAAGCGCTGACCCTTGCCCGTGAATGGAGAGATGCCGACCGAGTCGGGGCATGGATCACCGACGCGTACAAGGACGCCGCAAACCTCTCCCTCGTCCGGCAGGACAATCGGGAGGCGGTCCAGCGGGTCGAGGAACTCCTGGCGGACAAGGTCCTCTACGACGACTACCCGGTGGCCCGAGCCGACTTGAAGGTCCTTCAGGTTCACGGACTGCTGTACTTGGAACGGGAAGACCCCTCGCGTCCCCGTCGTTCCCAGGAAGTGGCGCAAGAAGCCCTCGAGGAACCTCGTTTGCCGCCGCAGTTGAAGATTGACGCGACGATGCTTCTCGCCTCCTCTCTGATTGACGCCCGGCAATTCGACGCCGCGCAGAAAGCCCTGCAACAGGTCCGAGTCCTCATCGCGGACACGGGAAAGGGCAATCAATCTTCCTTATCCATGGCTCTCTTGTCCGCTCTTGAGACGAGACTTGTGATTGATCGTGGCGGGGCCGGGGACGCCATTCATTCGTCGGGAATGGCCTTGCACCGAGCCTTTGAACATCTTGCCAGCCAACGTCGCCTCTTGCCGCTTCGGAAAGGAGGTGTCTCGTTCTTACGCAACCTCACCTGGCGAGAGGTGATCAGCGAATTGATTCGGTTCGAGATCCTCCGAGATCCCACCGCCGGGCCGCAGAAAGGCCTGGACGTCTTGCTCCAGGTGGAAGCACTGGGATCCGTCGCTCGCCGCTTGGATCTCCCCCCACTCACCTCAAAGGAAGTGATCGAGCAGGTCATCCCGGCGGTGGGAAACTCCGCCTACTTCTTCTTCGCCCCCCACCGATCTCACGGGTTCGTCATCACGGAAGAGCAAGTCCATCACGAGTTCTTACCTCCCGAACCCCAGGTAGAGGTTCTCGCTCTTCGCCACAAGGCGGCGGCTTTCACGCCGATTCATTCGATCGCAGCAACAGATCGAGACCGGCACAATGAAGCAGAGCGGGCCATGGCTCGAGAGCTCAGCGCGCGCGTTCTTGGGCCCGTGGAAGAGCACCTCAGGGATGCCACCGAATTGGTGATCGTCGGCGATGACCTTTGCGAATACCTTCTTTGGGAGTGTCTTCCTTTCGAACAACACTCCTTCCTGGGCACCGCGATCCCATTCTCGCGGATGCCCTCCTTCGTGCTGGCCCAACACTTCCGGAGCGCGGGGCAGCACCCATCCACGCAGTCCTTGGATCTCCTCCTGGTCACCCGGCCCCAGCCAGAGTCGTCGGTGATCTCACGCTGGCCTCAGACTCAAACACTGGTACTGGCGCCGGGGACCGAACAAGACTTGAGCTCCCCCTACGCCACGACCCAGGTCCTCCTGGGAGCTGCCGCCACTCCCCAGGCTTTGCTGACTTCCCGACTGAATGAAACAAAGGTCTTGCAGCTACTCGTTCATGGCGTCCAAGACCATCCGCGCGAAAGACCCGCAGTCCTCGTCCTGAGCGCGGAACAGGAATCTCTCGGCCTTCTCGGCGCTCGAGAACTCGAAGAGTCCCTGCACAATGGCGCGCCACAACTCGTGATGCTGACCTCCTGCCAATCGGGAAGTGGTCCGGTGCGCTATGGAGACCCGGGTGCCACCAGGCTGACGACTTCCTGGTTTCTTCGCGGCGCCCGTCACGTCATCGCCTCCCCTGCCAACTTGGACGCGGACGCCACCGTGCAGCTCTCGAAGGCATTCCACGCAAGACTGGCGCAAGGCCTCCCTCCCGCCACAGCCCTTCGTGACGCCCGACTGGATCTCATCACGGATGGGCGGACCGCCCCCTTCTATCACGGCTTGCTCCAGATCCACGGAATCGACCGGGAGCCGCTGTTTGCTCCCAGCGAAACGACATCCGACGATCCGACATCTCCCTCGAACAGTCGATGGGCGGTGCTGATTGTCAGCGGGGTGTTGGTGGGCGCCTTCCTCGGGTTTGTTCGCCGTCGATCGACCAGCTCTCCCCGTTAGGCCAGCTGTCACCCGTGAGAGTCGTGCAAGGGCGAGAACTGTGGCGGGAGCTTCGCGACAGTCCTTTGCGAAGCGGCTCAGCGGTGGCTTCAACGGTCCTCGTGCCGGTCGATCGAAGGGGAGCGGTGCCCTCGGGGCTCGCCGGGCCCAACGCCGCTTGCAGTTCCGGTAAAGTCTCGACTCCTGTCCGAATCTCGGCACACCCCAGTCAATGCCGTAGAGTCTTTGTCCTACGGAACCCTACGGTCAACGCTCAATCCCCCCTCGCCCTCAATGTCGCGCCATTTCCTACGGAATTCCAGAACCACTGGGTATGGAGCGTCGCGAACAGTGTGATGAAAACTCTGTGACACTCGATTCTTGCCCCAAACTCTCGGGAGTTTCTCATGACCACTCATTCCATTCGTCTTGCGATTGCGCTCCTTCTTTCCAGCACCATTGCTTCGAATGCCCTCAGTCAAGTCTCCCGTAGCCGCAACGCAACGTTGTGTTCACTGACGCCGGATCAAGCGGAGTTTCTCAGTCACGTCGAGATGGTCGACTTGCCGGATGGGCAAGGAGGATTCGTGCGAACTGCCCGAATCACTGGCCTGAACTTGCAGATCGTCAATGGCCTTGGTGCAACCAACGGATTTCCAGACGACGACACTCAAACTCATCCGTTCTATGTGACGACGAACGGACTGGGCAATCTCATCGTCGGATACAACGAACTCGGAAACCCCCACGGCGACGACCGACTGGGCTCTCACAACGTCGTCGTTGGACATCGCAACTCGTTCTCCGGTTTCGGCGGCATGATCGTCGGCTCCGAGTGCAGCATTTCCAGGGGATTCTCAACCATCACAGGAGGTCGGAACTGTGTGGCCAGCGGAAACTTCGCTTCGGTGAGCGGCGGCGTTTCGAACACGGCAAGTGGTGGCGGCGCTTCGGTCAGCGGTGGACAGTGGAACACCGCCAGTGGTCCGCATTCGTTGGTCAGCGGAGGGGATTCCAATCACGCAACAGGCTATGCCAGCAGCATCTCTGGAGGCTACAGGAATGAAGCCCTGGGCGTGATGACCTCCGTGAGCGGTGGACAGTACAACAGAGCCGACGGAGGTTACCTCTATTGCTACCAAGGAAACCGCTACGTGTTTGGCATCGGAGGATCGATCAGTGGAGGCTCTCACAACCATGCCCTTGCCGACGAGTCCTCGATCATTGGCGGCACTCGGAACATCGCTTCGGGATTTCAGTCGTCGATCAGCGGTGGATCCGACCACTTGGCGACGGGCAAGCTGTCTTCCGTGAGTGGCGGCCGCGAGAACCAGGCGTCGGGGGATTCCAGCACGGTTGCCGGGGGCTACCAACGAGTTGCGTCGGGCTCCGACGACTTCCGGGCGGGCTCACTTTTCGAGGATCAATGACCCCGACCAGCGGAGCGACTGCTCTCGGAAAGTGGTGAGCTGCAGGAAGTCCGAAGACGGACGGGGCTCGCTTCCGACAGGCCGTCTCGCCTGCACGAACTCTCATCAAGCTTGGGATGGCCGGACCCTTTGCCCAAGGGCGGCGACAGAATCTCGGGATCGACAGCGCTCCCTCAACGACAGCGCCGCCGAGCGACCAGCATCGTCTCCAGGTGGGGAGCTGCTGATCGCCGGCGGCATCTTGTCAGGCTGTCTGTCAACTCTCCGCCGACTCTCTACCGACGAGCCGCAATCATGGATCCGGATCTGGCTCCATTCCACCATTGCCAGGCCCGGTGCCTGACTGACTGATTCCCAGATTCACCCCACTTCCACCACCGTTTCCGTCATCAAGAAGAACTCCCGTGGTGATTGTGAAAGGGGGACTGGTGTAGACCGTCTCCGTGTCTTGACCGACGTAAAAAACGTACATCACCGGTGGTGACTGGGACACGATTTGACCGTTGTCCTTCTCGAAGGTCGTGACGTGAACCCAGTAAACGTCATCGGAGCCGACAACCACCGGAAGATCCTCAATCCAAATCGGCACCTGTTCGTCACCCTCCCCCGCAGGATCGCTGACGACATTTGCCGTCGCGGTGTCAGAGATCGGCAGCCCGGCACCGGCGGCATACCAAGCAATGGCTCGGATCTCCAATGAGTTCCCTTGATCATGGAACGGGTTGTCAAACAGAATCCCGAGATCTCCCTCCATCAGCTGAAGGTTGAAATTGAGAGTGGCGCTGATCACAACTGGCTCCAACGAACTCGCATCCACCACATCGTTCTCGAGGTAGGTCACCTTCTGCCCGAGTTGCTCCGGATAAAGCATGTCGTTGTCACCGTCGAGGTCGATGTCCGCGATCACCGGCCAGGCAACATTGCCGGGAGAATTCTGGATCGGCGTTGCGGGAACGAACTCCAACGTCTGACCCACGATACGGCTGAAGGTCGTGGTCGTGGGTGCGCGATTGAAGAGCTCTCTCGGATTCTGGTCCGCCACCCGGCTGAACACGACCTCGTCGTTGCCGTCGTTTCCCAGGTCACCGGTGGCCAAGACCGAAATGTCGGTCCCCGCCAGAATCGCTTGCTCGGTCCCGGTGTAGTCTGTCACGGTCAAGTACTGCGTGCCATTGACCTTGACCACCGCCGGCAGCCGATCGTAGGTCGAGCTGCTGTCACGAATGACTCCGAGAAGATCGCCGGTTTGGCCAAGTAGAAACGACATCACTTCGGTGCCGTCCTCCTCGAGAATCTTGGTCCCGCTGCTCGCTGTCATGATCGCGATCTCGAGCTCGTCGTTGCCCGTGATGTTGAGCAGAACGAAGTCCACCGACTCCGCGGGAAGGGTCAGGGTCGTCTCCACGGGTGTCGTCGGAATGTCTTTGACGAACGACAGGGTGAGACCATCCGAAGAGAGACTCACCACATCCAAAGATCCGTCATCATCGATGTCTCCTACTCGAATGCGGCGGGCGTCTGCTTCTCCCCCACCCAGGGACGCGCTGGTCCAGGTGTTCGTCGCGGATTCGTGCCACCAGCGATCGATTCCCGTGCTCGTGGCGACCACCAGACCGTCTTGGCCGTTCTCCCCCGACCCTTCGAGAATCGCGAAGTCCGTCGTGGTGAACGAGCCGATCTGTCCGACGTAGTCGTACAAGGCGGGACCGTAGCAGAGATAGAGCTTCCCATCGGCCGCCACGACGGCATCCGGGAGCCCATCGGTCGTGAGCTGCCCGACTTCGGTGCGACCCAACGTCATTCCCGAAAGTTGAGTTGCCCCAACACTTTTCAAGTCTCCCGGGACCATTCCTGATTGGCCGCGGGCGAGGGAACTCGGAAGTAACGCCAAGATCACGAGAGGAGCGAGCAAACGCATGAGTGGATCTCCAAAGGATGAGAAGAGCGATGGGGCAATTTGCTTCGCCCGAGGATCGCAACCGGTCGGTTGCGGAATCGCCGGGCTCTCCGCTTCGCGATTTTCGTCCGACGATCGGTTCTCACAACTTCTGGAGAAATTGGAGATCCGTCAAGAACAGAAGTCTGAATCGCTCCAAACTCTCCGGGTAACACGGCAAATCCGGCCGTTTCCCCGAACAACAGCCGAAAAAGGGAGCGGCCAAGAGGGGGGAGCCAGGAAGCACTCCTGCCGGCCAATCCCGACTTTCTCCTTGGCGAGCCCAGGCCGAGCGGGGAGGCATCTCGCCGATGGTCGATCCACACCAGACGACCATGATCCTGGGATCACTGCTCGGACGGTCCCCTCAGCCTGGGGCCACGCAAGACAGGGCCTTTGGCTCCCGCGTCCGCGTCGTCAGTCAGCGATCCCGGATGACGCATCCTCTCGAATGTCGAACGCCATCACTTTCGACTGGTCGCGAACATAGAGAACCCCGTTCGCAATCGTTGGCGCCGTCCAGGCAGTCTCGGACAGTGGCTGAAACGAGGAGATGACGTCGAGTCCGTCGGGCGAAACATTGGCCAGGTGGAGTGTCCCGACCTCATCGAGCATGTAGATTCTGCCATCCGCGTAGGTGCATGTCGCATTGTTGTAGCCCCGTTCTCGCCAGGCAATCTCGCCCGTTTGGATGTTCACCGCAACGAAGATGGTCGGCGCCGAGGTGCCGCTACTCCCGTAGAGATAGTCATCGACCCGGATGCACGACGAGTGGAACAATCGGACTCGCGGATGACGCCAAACCGCTTGAACCTCGGTCTTCCCTTCGACTTGGGTCAAACGCAGAACCTCTGAGTACCCGTCACTGTGAGAACTGATGTAGAGCAATCCCTCGTGCCAGGTCGGAGTCCAGCAGTTGTTCTTGTTCAAGTTCTGGTGAGGATGGCGCCAGAGGATTTCGCCGTCGAGAGGGTCGATCCCAACCACCTCGGTGGATGCCATCAGCACGATCTGCTCCTCGTTCTCCAGCCGGATGACGAAGGGCGACGCATAGCTGACGTCGATGGGGGCGCTCTCCCAGACAATGTCGCCCGATTCGAAATCGAATGCAACCACCCCGGAGTCCTCTCCTCCCACCGCAACGATCACCGAGTCGTCGTAGCGCAGCGGACTGATCGAGTAGCCGAACATATGATCCTTGGCGCCAAACTCGACCTTCAGATCCCGGGACCACACCAGACTTCCCGTGTCCTTGAGAAGACAATGAAGGTGCCCCGAGAAACCGATTCCGACGATCCACTCCCCATGAACCAACGGAGTCGAGTTCGGCCCCTTCCCAAAGTCCAACCTTGCTGCTTCGTGGGGAACGGAGTCCCATTCAAATCCCCACAAGAAGGAGCCATTCCTTGCATCGATCGCGGCCAGCATCTCACGATCTTCGGGAGAACGAAACATCGAGTACATGCGATCGTTTTCGACCAGAAGTGACGCGTAGTTCCCAGCGATCGGGAGCTCCCAGAGAGGCTCCAACCCTTCTTCCGGCCAAGACTCCAACAATCCTTGGTCCGGCGCCACGAAATCGCGGGTGGGGCCTCCGAATTGCAACCAAGAAGAGTCCTCCGAGACCAGAACGAAAAGACCAAGAATCACAAAGGCCCCCATGCCATTCCTTTCTCTCGCGAGTCTCGTCGGGACATCGTCAAGCGCCACGCCGATGGATCGCCCCATCGACGTCGATCTCAAGCAGCCGGTCACTCGAACCCGGTGACGAAACCGGACCCGACCCACCGGCACTCCGAATGGGAGGCGTCCCCCTGCCGCGAAAAATCCAAAGAGAGGATGGTCGGACGATCCGCCGACGGATCGAACCCGGCGTACGGGTCGGGAGGCTCCGTCCCGCTCAGGCGATCAGCGCCATCCCCACAGCCAGTGGGAGGAGTGCGGAGAGCAGCTCCGCATGCTCGTTCCGTCCTTGTCCCGATGTGGGTCCATCGGGGCCGGCTCTCGAAGAGCTGGGGAACCCGTCAAAGCGAAGGACGTCGTCATGAGAATGAGCCGCGGGGGTCCCACTTGAAGTCGCAGAACAACGATGTTGGTGATACCGACACCGGCTGGGGAGAACTTGGAAAATGATCGCCGATCCCGACAATGACAGCGACTTGCGGCGAATCCAAACCTCGTCCTCCAGGAAACCATGCGACCATCTCTTCTCAACATCGCTTCGTCAGGACTCCTGGCGGTTTGTCTGAGCTGCGGAGACAAACCCCAGTTCGACCCGCCACTCAGCATCGAGAACTGCGGCGGCCGTGCCCGCTTTGACCGACCGCCGAAGCGCGTCGTGGCGTGGAACCAAACCGCCGCCGAAGTGTTGATCGCCCTCGGGCTCGAGGATTCGATCGTCGCGACGGGACTTCAGGACAACCCGCCGTTGCCAGAGTTCGCCGAGGCTTATGGGGCCATCCCGGTCCGATGGTCCGACAACCCAACACCCGAGCAATTCGTTGAGGTTCGTCCCGACTTCGCCTACGCAACCTTGGCAAGCGCCTTCGATCATGATGTGCAGCGGGCTCGAGAGAGCCTCCGGCCGTTCGAAGTCGAGGTCTACCTTTCTCCCTGGGACTGTCGAACCGCGGTGCTCCCCGAAAAGTCTGCGACGATTGATCTCGTCACACGGGAGATCCAAGACATCGCTTCCATCTTCGGGGTTCCTCAGCGCGGCGGAGAACTCATTGCACAGATGCAGGGTCGGCTCGAGGCGGTTCGCGCGTCGTCTCAGCGCCGACCCGGTCCCCCTCCCGTGGTGGCGTGGTACGACTCCGGCGAAGAGGCACCGATGCTCGGCGCCGGCGGCGGGATTCTTCAACTCGTCACGGAAACGGCTCGGGCCCTCAATGCCTTTGCCGATGCGAGCGGGTCCTACACAACTCGGACTTGGAGCGACTTCGCTGCCGCTGACCCCAACTGGATCGGGCTCGTCGACCAGCTTCATTCTCCGGCGGAACGCAAGCGGGCATTCCTTGCAGAACATCCCTCCACCGCTCAGCTCCGCGCCGTCCAGGAAGAGCGCTACGTCGTGGTCCCTTTCTCTGCCACGTTGCCTGGAGTCGGGGTCGCTAGCGTCGCAGAACGGCTTGCTGCCGCAATCGAACGCGACTTTCGTGAGTGAAGCTGGTCCGAGTGCGCTGGACTTGGGCGGGGGATTCCGTCGCCAACCGGGCCGAATGTGCGATCGGTCGTCACTGGTCGTTTTTCAACATCTGACGCAGCACCTCTCCATTGTCCACTGCCTGTCTACCACCCACCTGGCCCGTCCGGACCAACAATGCAGGTTGAGCTTCGAGAAACAAAAAGCCGCGCCCTTTGAGTTCGTCGTCATGCGCCTCGCGCAACCGATGGCCTCCGCGATTTCCTCGATGTCCGGAAGAACACGAGAACATGGGAACCACCCAGCGCTGAAGGGCATTGGTTGGTTACCCCATCGGTCTGCCTGATCGTCACGAGGCCCTCATGCTCCATCTCAGCATTCTTTCCTTGGTCCTGCTCACGAACTCTCCTTCGGAAGAGGCTTCCTGGAAGTGGCGCGGCGGCCCCCACCGCGACTTCCGACTGCACGACTCGTCGAATCTCACCGAGACGTTTGGCGAATGGTCCCCGACAGAACTCTGGCGCCGGCCCTTGGGAGACGGATACAGCGGCCTGCTGTTCGACGGGGGCCGTCTCTTCGCCCACTACCACGACGAAGGGGAAGAGGTCGTGTCTGCGCTCTCCGCCGCCGACGGAGAATCCCTGTGGGAATTCCGATATCCGGTGGAACCTTACTCTGAAATGGACGAGGCCTATGGCCTCGGGCCAAACGCCACCCCCGCCATTCTCGGCAACCGAATCTTCTCGGTGAGCATCGACGGTCAAATGCACTGTCTTCGCACCGATTCTGGGGAACTCGAATGGCGCCTGGATCTTCACGAACGCTACGGACGTCAAGCCCGCAAAGAAGAATACGGCTTCTCGGCCAGCCCGGTCATCTTCGAAGAGATGGTTCTGGTCCTGGTCGGCGGTGACCAACACGGAGTCGTCGCCTTGGAACCATCCGACGGCTCTCAGATCTGGGGCAGCCCTCCTTCGCGTATCAGCTATGCCCAAGCCACTCTGGTCGACCTGGAAGACGAAATCCAGCTCGTCTTCTTCTCACCCACCGCGGTCATCGGCCTGGACCCTTGGATCGGCGACTTTGTTTGGCAGTTTCCGGTCGAGAACGTCTACCAGAACAACTTGACACCCGCTCTGTACCTTGGTGACCGCCACCTCTGGGTGGCCAGTCAGATCGACGGCGGAACACGGGTCCTGAAGATTCCGACGTCGGAAGACAGCGACAAGGAACCAGAGTCGGGAGCGATCGAGCCAGAAGTCCTGTGGTCGAGCAAGACACTCAAACAAGCTCACTGGGACTCGTTTCGAATTGGCGACTACGTGTACGGATCTCTCGGCGGGAACTCCTCTTCCTTCCTCGCGGGAGTGAACTGGAAAACCGGCGAGGTCGCCTGGAAGCACCGCGGATTCCACCTCGCCAAGGGGGTCCTGGCAGACGGGAAGTTCTACTTCCTCGACGAGAATGGCCAGATCGGAATCGCACGTTTCTCACCGACGGGCGTCGACATTCTCTCCGCCCACCAGCTTACGGAAAGGGTCTCTTGGACACCGCCGATCGTCGTCGGCTCGGCTTTGTACGCGCGAGATCGCAAGAGCCTTGTCGCCGTCGACCTGGCGGCAGAGTCGTACTCCGAGAGCAATTGACGAACGCCGAAAGTCGAGGATCTTCGCGAATCGACCCCCGGACACGATGGACGAGTCATGGGCCCGCGCGCTTTGCCCTGACGGAACTCGAAACTCAAACGACGTCCGCGAGGTAAGTACTGGCAATCGATACGAAGTGAACGTCGTCTCGGGCCGCAAAGTCATGGGGCCCTCCTTCACGTGACAGCTCGAGGAGCACGGACCGGTCGTCATTGGAAATGGGCACACCATCCGACTTGGCCCATGACCGGAGGGATGAGCGGATGAAACCACGTTGGCCAGCGTCCAGAGGTGACGCAACCTCGAACAAGAAAGAACGAGTGCGAGGCCGCGACAACCCGGCATCATGAAGGACTCCCAACCACCCTCGAGGAAGCCTCCCAAGACTGGTTCGATCAGATGCCAACCAAGCCTCGAACGAGCCCATCAATCGCCCCTCCAGGCCCGGAGTGCCAAGCCCACAGTCCATCGGAAGGAAGCGAGTCAAGGGACGGTCTTCACGAATGACCACCCGTCCTCCCCGTCGGCAAACCCGGGCCAGTTCTTTGCACACCGCCACAGGGTCCGGCATGAAATGAAGGACCTGGCTGCACCATGCAAGGTCGAGAGAATGGCTCGGGACCGGCAAGTCGTGGACATCTCCTTCGCGGGGGTGCACGTGGCGGAAACTCGCGGCTCCCGACACTCGTTCTCGTAGTTTGGCAACAACTCCGGGATCCAAGTCGATGGCCGTCACACTCCCCGAGCATCCCACGGCCTCCGCCAAGAGCAAAGAATGGTCACCAATCCCCGCGCCCGCATCGAGGACGCGACCGCCCCGAGGGAGGCCCAGAGACTCGATCATCTCTCGATCGCGGTCCCGAAAGAACCCACTGCGCAACGCCTCCCCAGGGTCTGCGGGTGCGGGGAAACGGTGACCCCGAGGTCGCTCCACCCGCGAACCCGTGGCGCATCCGGCAAGCAGCGAGGAACTCGTCAGGGCGGCTCCGGTAGACAACAACATCTCGCGGCGTCCCAAACGAAACGTCCTGGAATCGGAACGGTTCTTCATCATCAAGTCTCGCTCTGCATCGATTCCTCGTTCGTGCTCTGAACCCAACGGCATCACCATGGAAATGCCGTCGGGTCCGACCGAGTTCCTCCAAGGGATTTCATTTCCTTGACTGTTGAACGAGCAGCACTTTCGCCCATGTCCAGGTCCTCGGGCCCCGGGCGGCTGACCTTCGATGAGGCAGCGGGAACCCTCTTTGCCCGGCCGGCATTGATGACGATGAAGCGCTTCCAAACCTGCGACGGGGCCCATCCATGACCATGAACGGACGAACCACAATCAGCCGCCGCGCACTTCTCGCCGGTTGCCCCCTGGGTGCAGGAGCACTGCTTGGCTGGACGTCCCGTGCCTCTGCCGCCGGGACTCCATTTCCAGCATTGAACGGCTCCCCGGAAGAGTCGGCGGTGGATGAGAGTCTGTGGAAGAACGTCCAAGCACAGTTCGACTTGGACACCAATCGCATTCAATCCAATCTCGCCGCTGCGGTTTACAACGCTCCGCCTCGGCCGGTCCTCGCCGCTCTTTTTCGGGCGAACCAGTACGTGGGCTCCATGCCCCGAGCGAACCGGCCCCAGCTATTCGGCGATCCCGTTCGAGAGAAGCTGCGCCGTCGCTTGGCTCGCAAGCTGGGCGTCAAAGCGAACGAGATCGCGCTCACTCGCGGCACGACCGAGGCACTCAACATTGTGATCGCTGGGATGCCGCTGCAAAGCGGTGATGAAGTGATCACCACGGACTTGGATTATGAATCGCTCAAGGACGCGTGGAAGATTCGCGGCCTCCGAGATGGCGTGCAGATGAAGGAGGTCTCGCTTCCCCACCCACCCGCTTCTCCGGAAAGCGTGATCAAGGCCCTGGAAACCGCATTCACTCCACGAACCAAGGTCTTGATGATCTGTCACGTCATGGATTACACGGGACAGATTCTTCCCCTTCGTGAAATCTGTGAGATGGCTCACAGTAAGGGAGTTCGCGTTCTCGTCGACGGCGCGCTCGCGTTCGGGGTCATTCCCGTCAATCTCAGCGAATTGAACTGTGACTACTACGGCACGTCACTTCACAAAGGAATGTATGCGCCAGCCGGCACCGGACTGCTGTACATCCGTGAAGGGCTGAGTGAAGAGGTCCTGCCTTTGTTCGGCGTTGCAGAACCCCACTCCGCCGACATGCGCAAGTATGAAGAAATCGGCACCGCTCCCCTCGGCCCCCTGTCCTCCGTGAACGCTGCCCTCGACTTCCACGAGAGAATCGGGACCGAACGAATCCAGGCTCGTCTCCACTCCTTGACCAAGCAATGGCTGGAGATTCTGGCTGAGTCCCCCAATGTCGTGCTCCACACGTCGCTTGATCCCGATCAGTCCTGTGCCATTGCCTGCGCCCAGATCGGAAGCGCCGATCATCGAAAAGTCTGGTATCACCTCTACAACGAATACGGAATCAGCGCCTACTACTGCAACGAGCCATTCGCCGGCATCGTGGTCCGATTCCACATTCACACACTTCGCTCTGAAGTGGAGCAATGCGCGATCGTGCTGCGCGACATCGCCGATCGGGGCCTTCCCGGTTAGACAACGATGCGGAGAGTTCGCTCACTCGCGTGCGGGGATACTCGAGTCGGTGTTAGAAATTGGTGGCGCGGGTCGCCAGGCGGGATCCCGTACCCGCCCCTCCAGCGAAGTGAGCAAGTGCGGCTCGCCGGATCCGTCCGCTCGCACCGACCGTAGGTGACCGGCCGCGATCCCAGCGTAGTCGACGTAGACGATCGCGCGACCATCGTCACTCCAGGTCAGGCGAGCTTCCCGATAATCGACTCCTCGCCCACCGCGAATCGATGCTACAGCGCGCCGGTTGGAACCGTCCGCATCCATCACCACGATGTTGCCGATCAACCTTTCCACCGAGTCAGGGACCTCGTAGCAAGCAATCGCCGAGCCGTCCGGGGACCAAGCGGCCGCGATCTCGTGCACATCTGGAGTCCTGGTGACGTTTGTGAGTTCAGCTCCATCCGCGCGAATCGTCCAGAGGTCAAACACGCCCTTCACGCGACTCGAATAGAAAAGTATCGACCTGCCGTCTGGGGAGAAACACGGATCTCGGGCGATTGCCTTCTCATTGGTCAAACGGATCAACCCGGTACCATCCACATTGGCGATCCCGATGTTCCAGTAACCTCCGAAATCGGCGAAAAACGTCACCTTCCGGCCGTCAGGGGACCAGGAGGGGTTCAGAGTCCGAGCGCTACTTTGAATCAATCGGCGCGGGCTCGATCCATCTGCGTTCATGACCCACACCGCCCACCCGCCAGTCCGATGAGAATTGAACGCGATCTGTTGGCCGTCTGGGGACCAGGTCGGATAGTTGTCCGTGTGTCGCGGATTCTTCGTGAGATTCACCAGTCCCGAGCCATCGCTGCGGAGCGCAACGATCTCCCCGCCTTGGCCTGGCCCGTAGTGGGCTACCAGAATCGGCCGGTCATCACTTTGGTCGCCGGTGGAAACACCAAACGCGGACGCAGCCGCGGTGATCACACCAAACAGCGAAAAGGCTCGTGCCTTGGTTGACATTTTTCCTCACTTTCAGGGATCTCTGGAATTCAATCGGCGCCGGTTGCCGACGCACCGACTTCGGCTCCCATGCTCTTCATGGGCAGGACCACGTGGGAGGGCATGGTCCGCGTGCGCTGGATCGTCAGGGTCGGTCGGCCGCCGCCACGGGGGGATCGTGGAAACGTGTCGCGATCGGCACCGGCCACCGCAATTCGAATGCGGTGACCCTTCGCAATCCGAACCGAAGTTGCCCACAGCTCCAGCGGAACCGCCACGATCTCCTGCTCACCCATTGGCTGTGCATCCACTCTCCGAAAAGTCCGATACGGACCGTCGAGGACGTAGGGGGACGGTTCATTTCGACACCGTCGCAGCATGAGGCGGAGCTGCCCCTCGGTGATGTAGGTCACTCGACCTTCCGGGCTGACATCCTCGAGATACACGAAGAGAGCCCCGTCCGGGTGGGTCGAGCTAAGGTAAAGAGTGATCAGCGGATGCCCGGTGATCTCCATATCCTGCAACATTGGTTTGCTCGTGTAGGTCAGGAGCTTGCGATCCTCGCTGCGGCGATCGTCATAGACGACATCACCCGCCCCGCCATTGGTCCACCAGCGGTTGCGCTCGCCCGTGGTCGCGTCGAAGTCCACGCGATACCGATCGGCACCGACGAGATCCTTGGGCGCCTTCTCGGAAAGCTCGCCGTCGCACCGGAAGTACCATCGGCGGTCATCGAATCCACTGGGCGGCCACACCGCAGTGGTCGACCACTTGCCGCTACCAAGAGTGTAGTAGGTCAGTTCCGGTCGTTCGGGGTTCTGCTCCACGTCAGCGCAAAGAAAGCGATCGAAGAAATCCAGGACTTCGCGTTCGACGAACGGGCGCCCTCGCTCGGCCGGGGCACGCTCGTCATGGAACGGATCGGCGTCGTTCCAACCCCCATGATCCCAGGGTCCGATGACGACGTCCTGGTAGTGATCGAGAGATCGAAATCGAGCCAGCGCTCCGTTGACGGTTGCCGCATCGAGCCAGCCGACGCGAATCATCGCCGGCACAGCCTGATCTTCGATTCGGTCTGCCAGACTCCAGGGATTGATCTTCGAGCCGACGTTGCGAACCTGATGAGCTCCATAGGGATCGTCCTCGAATCGCAACGCCCGCGCCGCTTCTAGAGGACGACAATTCAGGCGATGGTCTGCGACCGCCAACTCGAGATCGCTCCGGCCCTGGTCTGCGTCGACGGGCTTCACTCCCGACACTTGGCGGCGCAACTCGTCACACTCCTGTCCTTGCGCTTCGTGCAAACCACACACGTCGTTGGCATCCAAGGCCTCCACCAGCGGCGACCATCGTTCGAGGAACCCCAGGTTGAGAAGGCCTCCCGGAAACGTCAGGTGGCGAAAGTCATCGAAGTCGCTGAAGAGCGGAGCGATCGCGCGCAATCCCGGAGCTCCAGTCGTCGCCATCATTTCCGCCGTGTTGCCTGCGTACGACACCCCAACGGCTCCGACCGCACCGTTCGACCAGGGCTGAGCCGTGATCCAGTCGACGATCTCCGCGTAGTCAGCTCGCTCCTCTGGTGGATGCTCGTGAGGCCGAAATCCAAAGGAGGCTCCGCTCCCACGTGCATCCACGGTCACCAAGGCATATCCCGCCCGGTTGTAGCGATCGGCTTCCTGACGGTACCGATCCTCGCTCGAGTCGACGCCGACCTGATCCATGGCCCTCCAGTACCGAGTCGCCCGGATCACCGCAGGAATGCGAACACCCTGGGGCAATCCTTCGGGGAGCCACTGATCGACGGCGATGTCGACTCCGTCACGCATCGTCAGATAGAAGGACCGGTTGCGTCCCTGGGGTCCTTCCGTCTCCGTTTCCGAGTCACGGTGGAGTTTCCCGAGACCATCGATCTCCAGAACGTCGTCAAAGGATTGGGCTCCCGGATGAAACTCGACAGGACCGACCGCGACCGGTAGGTAGCTGTCGGCGCCCCAATCGACGACCCAGCGGTCGTCGGCCGTGGCGTGCATGGTGCCGATCCGATCCAGCAGGTGCAGAGAAAGGCGACCATCCGCGCCGGTAACCCGCGCCGGACCGTATCGACGATGGTGGTAGGTTCCCGTTGCGCGATGCGGCAAATCGTGCGGGACTTCTGGGGCGAGTGGCGGCACAAACTCCGGCAGTGTCACCATGCTTCGGTACTGTTCCCAGGTGCGCAGGAACGTCGCGCTTGCCGGCTCTGGGTCGCGATTCAACAAGCCATCGAGAATCCGATAGGCGACGCTGCTCGGAAGCAAGAAGTTCAAGCCGTTGGTCAGTACGACGACTCCAATTCCTCGCTCTGGAGCCAGCAGGATGTTGCAGTGCATGCCGTCGGTTTGACCACCGTGCTCGACGATGCCGGTCCCCGCGTACTCATGCACATACCAACCCAATCCGTAGGCGACCTTTTCCGACAGAGGGAAGAACACTCGATGCATGCTGCCGAGGGGAACTTGCGTTTCCGGCTGCCATAGCGACTCGAAGATCTCCCTCGGCAGCACCTGCTTGCCGTTCACGATTCCCGCGGAAAGCAGGGCGCGACACCAGAGCAGCAGATCGTCAAGCGTGCTGACTGCCGATCCTCCGGGACCGATGTTGTGAAGATCGAGGAACGGAATCGATTCCCAACGATCGCCCCTCTGAATGTGAGGATGAGCACAACTCGCTTCGTCCGGCACCGTACGCCGACTCGAGAAGGAGTCGTGCATTCCCACTGCGCGAAACAGTTCGGACTCGACAAATGCATCCCAAGTAGTGCCGGCCGCGGCACCCAAAGCCTGACCCGCGGCTGTGTAAAGAAGGTTGTTGTAGTGAAAACTCTCGCGGAACCGCCCGGGTGTCGCAAGAAAGCGGATCCGTTCCAGCACCTCATGGCGACTTCGTCGATTTCCCCACGCCAACAAGTTGTCAGCCTCGACCCCGGTTCGGTGACTCAAAAGATCGCGGAGGGTGACTTGTTCGTCGAGCGCCGGGTTTGAAAACTGTAGATCTGGCAACCACTCCTTGACCGGTGCGTCCAGATCGAGGGCTCCGCGTGCGGACAACATCATGGCGGCAGTCGCCGTGAACTGCTTCGTCAAGGAACCGACATCGAAGAGAGTCGTCGAAGTCAGTGGAGTATTCGAGTCGACAAGCCCCGTCCCGCTGGCATCGCGCCACACCACCTTGTCGTCCAACACAACCCCGGCCACCAGTCCCGGAACTCCCCACTCTTCTCTCGCGGAATGCATGGACTTCGAAACCTCGGACCATTCAAACGAATCCCCGCCGGCTGGACGCGGCGAGACAGCGAATGCGACCGTGAACGCAAGCAAGGTGGCCATGGGAGACTCCTTCCAGATTCAGCGAAGGCGAGCACCGGCTTGGATCGCCGACCCGGAAGTGGATGCCGCGCCAACGCCCCAGGTCGAGCGAAGGGGCCACCGGTTCTCTCCGAGGGATGACTGACGGAGAACGGTGCGTTCAATAACCTTCGAGTCCCGTGCGACTCACTTCCGACGCATGCCGACCGGATCGAGTGCCTCGGCGTTCGGAGGGTCGATCCTCAACTGTGTTGGTTCGACGTGCACCTCGCGCCCTCTTCCCCGCGAAAGGGTCAAGAAGGCCATCGGAAGCTCTCCCTGGAAGAGTCGATCCAAGCTCGATTCTCGTTGGATCGAGAAACGCAGACACCCGCGATTCGCTCGCCACCGCACTCGGCCGCCAGGCTCGGGACGAAGTGCAAAACTCCGAAGCAGACACAAGGTCGACCGAAGTGGGACACGGCTGCCATCGGCAGGAGTTCCCCGAGAAAGCTCGGCACTCAAAGAATCCGGTTGGCTTGAAAGAGGCCTCTCGAGACCTGCCCGCGACTCAGAAATCTTCAAACAGCGACCCGGCAGTCCAGTCGTGGTCGCCTGCGATCGAACGGCCGTTTCCGCCGCTGACCACTGAGTACGAGCCATCGGCGGAGTTGCCCTGCCCCCCGCTCACGGCTGCGCAGTACTCGTCCGCCGTGTTGCTTCGTCCCCCACTCACCGAGGAGGAAAACGCGCTCGCGGTGTTGAACGCTCCTCCGCTCACCGAAGAGTACGTATCGCTCGCCTCGTTGAACCGCCCTCCACTCACCGAAGACACAGCTGCACTCGCGGTATTGAGTCGCCCACCACTCACGGCTGCCACGGAGCCGCTCGCCGTGTTCTGACGCCCCCCGCTTACGGAAGAGTAGCCTCCGCTGGCAGTATTCCGGTATCCCCCACTCACAGAGCCATTGTTCCCACTGGCCGTGTTGAACACCCCGCCGCTCACGGAAGCGTAGACTCCGGAGGCCGTGTTTGCTCGACCGCCGCTCACGGAAGAATAGAAGCCCGAGGCCAGATTCCCTCGCCCGGCATTGACCGAAGACCAAATCCAACTCGCCGTGTTGTCCTTTCCTCCAAGAACTGTGGCCCACGGCGCGGACACCGTGTTGTCACTGGCACTCACGAAGCCTCCGAAACTCGTGTACGTATTGCCATGCCCGACGATGAGGTTGTGAGACCCGGTACGTTCGTCCCCATTGGGGTTGCCAAGCTCGTTGTAACCAACGATCAAGTTTCCAACCCCGTTGGTGGTCGTCTGGGAAAACGACCAAGAGTCCGGGTCGGGCGGATAGCCGTTGGTGGCGTCCAAGCCGTTCACCACTTGGACATTCACTCCGCTGATCCGGATGGTCTTGTTGACCAAGTTCCCATCCCCGTCGTCCAGATAGACAAGGCTCAGGTGGCTCAGAATCTCTTGCTGTTCTGGAGTGAGGGAACCAAGGCTCTGTCGCCGGGAGATCTGCTCTCCGGCTCTCAAAGCGGCTCCTTTCCCCAGAATCCCGCAGAAGATCGCCCCGATCAGACCGAGACGGCACGAGTGAAGGATCGTGATCGTCACGACTCGCTCCTTTCTAGTACGCGCTGATGACTTCCCCGAATCCAACACTCCGAGCTTTCGACGGGTTGGTTCAACCGATCTCGCCGCGACAGCCTCCCAAGAGACCAGGCATCAGAAGGGCGAGCCTCCCCGAACTCGATCGGCTCTCACCGATGTGGTGCATGGCCATGCGTCTGAGGACGAACAGCTCTGACAAGAAAATCCAAAAGTCCTGAGGAGTCAGAAACCGCGCGCTCCCATGCTGCGGAATCAGGATCGAGCTTGTCCCGCCCCGCACCACCGGCGCAGCCACGCCAAGGCCCCAAGCCCAGACGATCGGTCGGCCTGGTGACATCCCGTCGCTCCCCCTAGACTTCCCGCAAGCGAGCGAGAGCCCATTCATGCAAGAACCGCAATCCACCAACGACTTCCTCACCCCGGTCTATGAAGAGCTGCGGAGGCTCGCTCAGTCTTGGATGAACCGCGAAATCGGTACGCGCACGTTGCAGCCGACCGCGCTCGTCCATGAAGCGTACTTGCGCCTGTCCAAGAACCCGGATCAGGGCTGGGATCACGCGGGGCACTTCTTTGCGGCCGCGGCAGAATCCATGAGGCGCATTCTGGTGGAAACGGCTCGCCGCCGACGTTTGGCGCAGAAGAGCAAGCAGGACCTCATGATCACTCTGCACGGGGAAAACCAAGAGCGCGAGATCGACCTCAATGAACTCCTGACCCTCGACGACGCCTTGAGTGTGCTTGGAGAGAAAGATCCTCGCGCGGCTCGCATCGTCAAGCTTCGCTACTTCGCAGGCTTGAGCACGGAACGGGCCGCCGAGGTCCTTGGGTTGTCCCCGAGGACGGTATTCCGAGAATGGTCCGCCGCGAAAGCCTGGCTCATCACTCGCATGGAAGGGACGCTTCCGTGAGCCTCACGGACTGGGATCGAATCAAGGATGCGTTCCATGCCGCATCCCCGATGCCCGACGAAGAACGCCACCAGTTCTTGACCCAGAGCGAGTTGACGGAGCACGAACAACAGGTCGTGCAGCGCATGCTCCACATCCACGAGCACCCAGAGCAACACCGCGAACTGCAATCGCTTTCCGTGGACCCTTTCGGACCCCATCCCACCTGGGAATCTCTCGAAGGACGTCGGATCGGTGCCTACATTCTCCAGGAAGAACTGGGTCGCGGGGGCATGGCGGTCGTTCTCCGAGCTCATCAGGTGACAACGGGGCGCCAGGTTGCCCTCAAGCTGCTTCACAATCCACTGAACTCCCCATCCCTTCGCCAACGATTCGAAGTCGAAGTTCGGGTTCTAGGAAAGCTCCATCACGAAGGAATCGCCCGGATCTACGACGCGAGCGTCACGGCTGCGGAGGACGATCTGGGCGAAGGAATTCCCTACTTCGCCATGGAGTGGGTTCCCGGACTGACGCTTCGTCAGTACCTGGATTCTCATGACCTCAGCGTCGAAGAGCGGTGCGAGCTGGTGGCCCAAGTGGGCGACGCCGTCCACCATGCGCATCAACAAGGAGTGATCCATCGAGATCTGAAGCCATCCAACATCCAAGTGGACCAGAATGGCCAGCCAAAGGTACTGGACTTCGGGGTGGCTCGCGCTGCGGACATCGACCTGCAGCTCACCATGCACTCCACGCGAACTGGCGAGCTGGTGGGAACGCTGCCCTACATGAGCCCCGAGCAACTCTCAGGCAGCTCCGACGCGGTGGATTCACAATCGGACGTCTATTCCTTGGGCGTCTTGTTGTACGAGGTGCTGACCGGCCATTTGCCCCGCCGGCTCCGCGAGCAAACCCTGGCGGAAGCGATCCACGGCACTCTTCATGCACCCGCGACACCCCTTCGGAAACATGACTCGTCGCTCCCTCACGACTTGGAGCTGATCGTCAGTACCGCGCTGCAGCAGGAGAAAGATCTTCGCTACACCTCCGCCGCCGCGCTCGCCACGGACCTCCGTCGTCTTTGGAGTCACGAACCGCTCCTGGCCCGGGCGCCAACCTTGACCCATCAATTGAGGCTGCTCACCAAGCGCTATCGTGTCGCAACTTTGATTGCCGCAGTGTCTCTCACGGTGATCATCATCTCTGCTGCCATCAGCTTCTGGTTTGGTTGGGTCGCCACCCACGAGCGCGATGAGGCGCAAGTGGCTCGCTCCGAATCGCGACAGGTGTCCGAGTTCTTGGCGGATCTGTTGATTCGCTCTGGACAGCCTGACTCGTTCTACTTGGCCATGTTGAACGAGGCGGAATCCCTTCTGAATCGAGGCACTCTCCCGGACTCGGCCCGCGCGACATTGCACACAATCGTAGGGAGAGGGTACCTGGAAACGCAGAACTGGAGCGCTGCAGAGGGTCACTTGAAACAGGCGAAGGCCATTCGGGAACGGCTTTCCGGAACCATGGACGCCGGAGTGGCCGAAACGCTGGTTCACCTTGCCGCTCTGTACTCGCGCTGCATCCGTTTCGACGAGTGCGAACGAGCTCTCGCTCAGGTGCTCGAGATCCGGCGTGAGATCTGGGGTACCGAGCACCTACAAAGCCACTCGAACCAGACCTTGAAGACTCTTCTTTGGCACCACCTGCCCGACATTCCAGAACACGCTTGGCGCTGGAAGGCCGCTCAATTGGACGGGCCGCCTCCCCCTCCCGGGGCGGTTGCTCAAGTTCCCTTGTTGTTCGAAGAACACTTCGAGAACGGACTGGATGACTGGAATGTGGAAGTCGACCCCGAGGTCGTCTGGGACTGGGACCATGGCAACTCCCAACTGAGGGTGATCACTCTCGAGGGATTGGATGAGCCACACGCCAATTCGGTCACCAAGGAATGGGTCACTCTGCAACGCCCCCTCCCCCAAGTTCGCGATTTTCGTCTCGAGTTCACCCTGTCCTGGGATCAACTCGACCATGGCGTCGAAGCCAACCACGAACTCTTTGTCGAGCTTCGGGATCACCAGGCGGACGTCACCGCCCGGTTCGCGTCCAGCGACGGATGGGTCCAATCCGGCGGTCGTTTCATGGTCAGCAACCGAGATTGGTGGACCGCGACCCCGGTCGGTTCGCTGTCGCCTCGCGGCACCGCGCACGGAACCATTGATCGAGTCCGTGGGCGAATCACAGCAACGATCAACGGGAGGACCTTGGCCACCTTCCACAACTACGAACCCGTGGTGTCCCTGGTGATCAAGTTCGGCAATTTCTCCAAGCGATCTACCTGCCGGATGGCGGTCGGGCCATTGCGTTTCTTTGCCGAAACAGCCACACTCCCGGACTGAACAAGGTTCGAGACTCGCGAGCCCAGCACTTCGGACCGAACCACAACCGCGACTCTCGAGCTGTTGTCACCCGGTGGTGGATGAGGAGCTCCCCAAGACAGGTCATCGGGGTGCGCCAACCGCTTGGGTCCGACCAGCCCCTCGATCAATCGTACGAGTCCGTTCCACGGTTCTCGGCACGCACGGCCTCTCCTATAGTCCTCCCATGGTCCTTCCATTCCTCCTTCCCCTATTCCTCGGGCTCGTGGACAGCCCACCGCGCAACTGCCTGCTGATCACGATCGACGACGTGGGCAACGATGCGATTGGGGTGTACGAGGAAGGCGATCCCGATCTTCAGCCCCGCACTCCCCGCATGGATGCGTTCGCGAAGAAGGGCACGAGGTTCGTAAACTGCTATTCGAATCCCTCGTGCTCCCCCACTCGAGCCACTCTACTCACCGGCCGCTACGCCTATCGCACGGGCATCGGCACCATCATCGGACACGACTCCGACGCCTCTCTGAGTCGGAGCGAATGGACGCTCGCCGAAGCTCTCCAGGAGCAAGGTTACGCCACCGTCCTTCTGGGGAAGTGGCACCTCGGGGGAGACAACGATCCGTTTCGCGAACCCTTCGAGCACGGATTCGATTCCTTTGCGGCGACCCGGGGGAACATTCAACGCTACTCCAAGGCCAAGGTCTGGGTTGGTTCCCAAGGGAAAGTCACGGTGGAGCGGAGCGAGTATCTCACCACACGTGTCGCCGAGGACATTCTCTCGCGCCTCTCGACGCTCCCCGAACCGTGGTTCGTGTTTGCGAACTTTCATGCGGCACATCGCCCCCTTCACGATCCTCCGACTCACCTCCACTCCGTCGAAAACCCAGAAACGCGACGAGATCGCTTTGCGGCGGTTCTCGAAGCACTGGACACGGAACTCGGCCGAGTCTTCGAAGCCGTGAATCTCGAGACGACCTACGTCTTCTTGATGGGAGACAACGGAACCGATGAAGAGAACGCATCGGTTGCCGGGCGAGGCTTCAAGAGCACCCTCTACGAAGGCGGCATCAACGTGCCATTCCTCGCCGCGGGGCCAACGGTTCCCTCGGGAAAAGTGTCCGACGCCCTGGTTCACAGCGTCGATTTCTACGCCACGATCTGGAGCCTTCTCGCGCCGGACCAAAAGCTGCCCTCTCGAGCCTGCGACTCCCTTTCGTTCCGAGAGGCTCTCGAAGGAACGGGGCCCGGAAAGCGAAAGTTCGTCTTTGCCGAAGAGTTTCTGCCTCTGAGTGGTCCGCCGTACAAATCGTTCAAGCGAATGGCCCGGAACCAACGGTACAAACTGATCCGCGACCAAGTTTCAACACAAGGGCCAGAGTTCTTCGATCTGGAAGGAACCCGCGGATTCGATGGCCCGATCCGTGTTCCCAAAACCCCCGCGGAAAAGCAGGCTTTTCGGGAACTGTCCAAACACCTGGATGCCATTCCTGATCCGGTCCGAGTCCCCCCACGCGAAGATCCGGAGCGTTGAGGTTTCGCGAACACGGGAACGAGAACTCTTCTCTCCTTCATTTCACGTCTTCTGAACCCACGGTCTCGAGGGCCTGTTGCAAACATTCGCGATCGGAATCAGATTCTGATCCGACGAGTGACGCGCGAAGTGCCATCTCCCTCGCCCGCGCCAAGGCCTTTTCGGATTCCACTTCGACATGGGGAACGACACCAACCCCTTCGTAGTCCGTCTTTGTCACTGGATGGATGCTACGCGAGTGGGGAATGTAAGCCTCTAGCCCGCAGTCCAGTGGGCGCATGGCTCCCCCGTGAGAGCCTCCCGCGGACCGGATCCCCACCACGGTGGCTCGGCCGAGATGCTTGAGGGAGTACGCAAACCCTTCCGCCGCGGAGAAAGTGTGCTCATCAATGAGTAAGTAGAGATCGACACCCGTCAACCGTGCGCCGGGAGCGTCCGGCGTGGTCCAGCACTCGAGCATCCGCCGCTGATGCCTTAGGTGAAACGTGTTGATGAGCACGGGTTCTCGATCGAAGAAGTAGCTCGCGAGGTACGCGGGCAACCGGGCACTTCCTCCCCCGTTCCCACGAAGATCGATGATCACGCTGTTCGAGTTGGCAAGGAAGTTCATCGCCGCGGCGACCGTGGGCTTTGACTCCTCGAACAGTTCGTCCAAGGAGAAGCTCGTGAGTCGTAGATACCCAACGTTGCCCGGCAGAATTCGCAGTTCTTGGAATCCGTAGTTGCCGCCTGCCCCTCGCTGATGCAAGAACGATTCGCTGTAACTCGAGTTGGCGGCCACGTTCTCCGGAATCACTCGAACCATCAGATGAGAATCGTCACAGATCGAGCGGATCGATCTCGTCAATGCCTCGGCGAAACCGGCTTTGCTGCTCATTTCGCGAAAGACACCGCTCTTTCGTTCTTGGTCCAGATGTCGACCAATTTGGTCGGCAGTCTCTGGGAAGATGTAGTACCGTCGGAGCTGCTCGCCGAGTGCCTCAATGACGCGCTTTCGACCAATCCCGGACACCTCCTCCGACCGAGACTTCTGGTCGCGCGGTTCCGGCTCAACCTCGTCGCCCTCGAGGCGGCAGGCGAACGCCGAAACAAGAAAGAGAGCCATCACTCGCTGCGTGAGAGAAGCCGACATCACCACCTCCTAAGGAAAACCTTCGCTCAGGAGGATCTTCAGGAACAGCGGAGCGGCCGAATAGAACGGATTTAGCCGGGCGACATCGGCGACGGCTGGACTCGAGACCCCGTTCCGCTTCGCCTTGCTTCCTTGGGCAAGACTCCGGTCAACTGCTTGAAGGTCCGGGTGAAATGACTCTGATCCGCGAAACCGCAGCGCTGGGCGATCGCGGTCAACGGAGACTCACCGGTTGTGACCAGGGAAATACTTCGCTCGACCTTGAGCTTGCGCAAGTACTCCCCATAGGTACAGCCGAAGTATCGTCGGAAGGACTTCGACACTGTCACAGGGTGGACGCCCAAGTCAGCAGCGGCCTCGGACAAGAGAACTACCTCGTTCCACCGATCGCGAAGCAAGTCACGCAGACGAGAAACCCATCGTGGTTCGCTGGCATTGCTTGGTCGGCGGGCCGTCGCCAAGAGATCCAGCAGGAGTGCGTCGAGCGCGGCCTCCCCCTCTTCCCCGGACCACATGAGTTCGTAGTGAATCCGCAGCAGAAGAAAACGGGTGTCGAGTGACGTCAACAGTGATTGTCGAACCGCCGACTCCGTCAGATTCCGCGTTGCGAGTGATTGGCCCCCGAGTTCCAAGTTCAGACCGTGGGCGATTCGGCCCCTCGGCACCCACGAATGAGGCTCGCCCGCCGCGTAGAAATAGACACCGGGACACGGCCCGGATCGCACGGAAGGCCCTTCTTCAAAAACAACGCTGAGATGGGGCCGTTCATGGCAGTGTCTCGAGGGATCACAGCACTCGCGCCGGAAGCGGACGGCACTCAACGTCATGTCCCCGACCTGGCGACGGCGAAGAACCTCACCGGTGGAGGAACCCTTGGTGAGGACCTGCATCGTGAAGCTCTCCTGGAAGGAGTCGACGGCGGACGCTCCCCTCGATCTTCCCATGGTAGCACTTCCCCTCTGCCCATCCCTTTCTAGGACGGGACCGACTTCCCATGCGATTCTGACACCGACCTCCAGTTCGCAAACAGAAACGAGCGGGAGGGCTCCTTCGACGACGTCGGAATGACGAGTTCAGTTCCTCACCAGATTGCCACGCGGCGAACCCTCAGTCACTCGACGCCTTGCGACGAATCGGCAGGGACAGGACAGGGGTCCCCCCGAACCGTGGAAGCAGTCCCTGAAGAGCAATGCTGAAGTCCGAAGGAAGGTCGCGAGGAACCGCGTAGCAAAAGTCCACGAGTCCCTGGGAGTCAGCCGTTCCGATGTCCAGGATCCACAGGGGATCCAGCAGTTCAATGCACGAATCTCCGCCGGGAAGGCAGGCGCTACCACCAACGCCTTGCAAACTCGCCAGCAGCCACAACGGCGACTCGTGGGGCTCCGCTCCGAAGAACCGGACCCGCGTCTTGCCACCCGGAACGAGCGAGTCCGCAGTCCGAGAAATCCCGCCGAGAGTGATCGTCACGTCGTCGAGCCGAAATCGGTCGTCGGGATCATCTCCCAGAACAGTCCAGCGGAGTCGAAAGTCGTTGTGGAATCCATCGCTCGGGATCGCACGACGGTGAAACGTCCAAGCGTCCGTGGGCTCCCCAGGAAACAGCGCGAGGGACTTCCACAACCGATCCGCCGCGAAGTACTCCACGCGCAACCCCTCGTCGGATTCGAGGCCGGACGAGCGCGCGAAGAAAGTGAGATACACTTCCCCGATCCGGTGATCCAACAGCCCCAGTCGAATCCGATTGCTGCGCAGCTCATCGGAGTCGTACAGCCCTGGACCATTGGCTTTCAACTCGAGTGCGTGGGACCCACTCGGTGCATCGTCGACCTCGGAGACGATCCGAGCTCCGCGCGTGTAGGACCACTGAACCGGGATGAGGTCGTTCTCAAAGCCATCGAAGAACGGCACGGCGGTAGGCCCGGTAATGAATTCGAAACAATCGTTGCGGACTCGGTGGGCCCGGATGCTGGCACGAGACCGGCTCCCAAACCGAGGAGTTCCGCCGCTGGACACGGACGGTCTCATGATGTTGCAGTCGTCGTCTCGGGAGCAATGAGAGCAGCCCCAGTTGTGGCCAAGTTCATGAGCGAAGAGTTTGGTCCGTTCCAGGAAAGCGGTGTGGGTCGAGTACGCTTCGGCGGTCTCACAAACAACGCCGATGAATCCCTGCCCCAGGACATGCCGTTCCTTGCCCGTCATTCCGTGGACCACGTCCCGCGGAAAACGGTGTTCTTCGTGATCCGGGTCATTCCAGTGATCTCGCAACATGAACAGCATGTCGTCCGGCCCTCGCGCTCGCAGATACGGATCGGTAGACCTTTTTGGACGAACGATCATGACCGTCCACTCGTAGGCGATTCCAACTTCCCTCCGGTAGATCGTGTCGACTTGGTGGATCAACCATTCGGCGTGAACGAGACAGGCTTCCACGTCCGCGCCATTGCGCAGGAAGTACTCGTGGTCGGAATCAATGGCGAGTTCTGTGAGAAGAGTCGTCACCTCGCCGGCAGTCACCGACGAACGCCCCGAGCTACCTTGCCACCGAGGCGTTTCCGTTCGCCACTCCCCAGCCAAGGAAACTCCCAGAGAGTTCATCCCCGCCGAAATCCCGCAGTCCGAGGCGACCATGTCCTCCCAGGTTTCTTGAACAATCTCGTGCGAGGCTTTGTCGTCGAGTTCCTTCGCGATCGCCGGATCGAGCGGGCGGAACCAAGTGATCTGGGACGCTTGCGGGGAATCCCAGTAAACCCGCGCTTCGAAATTCCCTTCGACCCAGCGAGCGCATGCAACCCCGGTCTCTCCTGCAGACGTGGTGGCCACGCCACGGTACATGCGGCCGGGCGGCGCCTCGACTTCTCGCAAAGCACTCCCGTCCGCGGCAGTCAGAAGTCGGAACGCGGGACTGCGCAAGGACACCGGGTGAGGGCTCAACTCGAGTTCGCCTTGCGGCCAAGGAGACGTCACACGCCACCCTGGCCCTTCCGAAGTAAACCGCAGCCGCTCCTCTCGGGGAAACAAGGGGTCGGCCGATTGGCCGAAGACCTCGGACGGAGCGCCCCCCAGCATCGCACCGCTGGCCCAAAGACTCGCGATCAGTCGACGTTTCCACAAGCACCCCATGTCCGACCTCCGTGGTTGATCCGAGTGAAGCCCCCCGAGGGAAAGACGGCAACGTCGAGGGCAGAGGACTCAACCGACCGAGGAATTCGTGGCAAGCGGAATGCTCGAAGGGGCCAGTCACCCGATGCGGGGGATCGGCCCGGAATCTCCGGGAACCCGGAACTCCAAACCAGGGCGCGCGTGTGTCAGACGGGCACCGCTTCCAAGGCGTCTGCAAATGTTCGCAGATACAAACAAACATCTTCTGGCTGATTGCGTCGCAGGGAGCGATCGTTCTCCGGAAGTCGGCTCAGAACCAGGGGATCGCTCAAGTACTCCAAGTGACAAACATCGTCGGCATCGAAACCGATGTCCCCCAACGCCTCGAACAGGGCATCGACTTTGTGCCCCGTTCCCGAACAGTAGTCATTGGCGTGCTCGGTCCACTCTTCGAGCTTGTGGTCGATCGACCGAACGATCTCGCGATCGGTGAGCTGAGTCACAGTTTGCACCAAATGACCGCAGTTGCACCGCCCCATATGGCCCCACTCGTAACGAGCGCCGCTGGCAATTCGGTCCGCCGTCTCGCGAAGAGCGGCGATGAGGGTGGGGTTTCTGGTAGCCATGGGATTCCTCGTCACGTGATCACGGAGGACCCCAAGGGTAGCAGCCCTCTGGTCAGAGGCGGAGAGCCCGCTTCGAGGTCACTGCGAATTCCCACCCAGCGTCCGCCGAACATTTCGCGTCCATGATCGCGTGGCGGCCGCGTTCACCACGCCGTGTTCAACCACGGCCCAGCCGTGACCGAACGATGCACCACCTCGCCGTCCACAGCAGCGAGCGCGGCTCCGTGAAACGCCTCGTCTATCACCCACGCCTTGAACAATCGCCCAAAGATGTTCCCCACCGATGCGCCCTCCGCTCATCCCCTCGGTCGCCCCCCTTAGGCTCGGTCCCAGCGATTGAGTAAGGGCTCTGCTGTCCTCTCTCCGCAGTGACTCCACCAATGGGCCGCGAAGAACCGGTTTCGGGGTTCCCCGCCGAAGTTTTCTCAAAACCGATCGATCCGCGACCAACACTCACTCGGCACCGGGCTTCCCGGAGCACTGGCCCCCCTGTCCCCAGGGTCGCGACCTTCCCCTCTCAACGCATCTGGAGTCAACCGACCATGTCGATTCCCCTTCCCATTCGACGCAAGCCATTCTTGGCGGCCTTGGCCTTCGGATTGAGTGCACCTGCGGGAACCGCTCAAGTTCGGGTGGTGTCACTCCATTCCCATCAACATCTCCAAGGGTGACGCAGGAGGAACCGAACCTTGACGGTGGCAACCACTTTTTGCTCACCGATGCGCTGGATCTGGTCGTGGGAACCGATTGAGCACCCGATGACTGGAGATGACGAATCATCGATCTCTTGGTATTCCCGATCGTGATACCCGTCTAGGTTCAAGCATCTCGGACAGTGACGCAGTTCCCGAATGTCGACCCTGCCCTGAGATGCAGAGTCGATGCGATCTATCGGCTGTCGTTGCGTCACTCAACCATTCGCGGGATTTCATGGAGAAGACTTGTCATGCGGAAGATCTCGTTGGTGCAACGCTTCGTTTTCTTCGGGTTGCTTCTTGCCCCATTTCCCCATGCTGCTGCCAGCGCACAACCGGACGTGCACTCCCTCGGCCAGCCCCTGGTGTTCTCGCTCGAGTGGCGGAGGATCTTGAGCTACATGAGCCTTGAGATGATGGATGACGGCACGGGCAATCTCGTTCCCACGATTCTCATCACGGGGGCCAATGTGCAAATTGTCAACGGCCTTGGCAGCACTCAATCGACGAACAGCACCGGGAACTTGATCGTCGGATACAACGAGTTCGGCAATCCCTCGGGAGATGACCGAACGGGCTCTCACAACATTTCGTTCGGGGAAGCCAACAGCTTCATCAGTTTCGGGGGACTGGTGGGACCACGGAACGCCACGATCTCCGGATCCTTTGCCTCGGTCAGCGGCGGCCGAAACAACACCGCCAGCGGCAACTACTCTTCCGTCAGCGGTGGACGCAGCAACGTCGCCGGTGGCCCATTCTCTTCGGTAAGCGGTGGCAGTGGGAACCAAGCCAGTGGTGACCGATCCGCGGTTTCCGCAGGCTACCAAAACACCGCGCAGGGGAACGGAGCTTCGGTCTCCGGGGGACGAAACAATCACGCCTCTGGTCTCCAGTCTTCCGTCAGCGGCGGCTCCTACAACGCAGCCAGCAGCCGCTATGCGTGGGTCGGCGGCGGGCTGTACAACCAGGCCACAGAGTTCAATGCGTCGGTGAGTGGTGGCTATGACAACACTGCCAGCGGTGCCTATTCCTCCGTGAGCGGTGGTGCGTTTCGAACGGCCTCCGCAGCCGACAGCTGGGCCGCGGGATCACTGTTCGAAAGCAACTGAGTCGAAGACGCGACGGAGCGACCCCGCGCACAGCCGAGGGTGCGGCCGTTTTCCTCGGAATCAGCACTGGCTCGAGGCAGACACCACGAAAACAGAAGCGCTCGACCACTGGGCCACCCCGTCCCCGATCCCCTACAATGACGGGTCGATCGGAAACACCTTCGTGAATGCTGACGTCACACGGTTGCTTCAGGAGTCCGCCCATGGCGACGAAGACGCGCACCGAGAACTTCTTGGCGCCGTCTATGAGCAGCTGCGGCAGCTGAGCGAACAAGCGCTTCGGCACGAGCGCCACGGACACACGTTGCAGCCCACGGCCCTGGCCCACGAAGCCTACCTTCGTTTGATCCGGCAAGATGCCTCCGGCGCGCGCAATCGAGGTCAGTTCTTTGCCATCGCCAGCCTCCTGATTCGACGAATCTTGGTGGATCATGCTCGAGAGAAGAAGGCGCTGAAACGCGGCGCTGGCGCTCCCGTCGAGGAAATTCGGGAAACCCTCCTGCCCCTTCAGAACGGCACGACGGTGGATGTGTTGGCCCTCGACGAAGCATTGCAGCGTTTGGAAGCGGAGGATCCCGCGGCGGCAAGGGTGGTCGAGATGCGATTCTTCTGCGGCCAAAGCCACGACGAGATCGCCGAGGCGTTTGGTGTCAGCCGTCGAACGGTGCTTCGCCAATGGGCGTTCGCCAGAGCGTTTCTTTTCCGGGAACTAAATCAGGAAAGCGACCCGTGAGTCGTTACCCCCTCGGCCCCCACAGCCGTGCTCGGGAGATCTTCGACGAGGCCTGCGAACGAGAGCCGGCCGAACGAGCCGCCTACTTGGATCAAGCCTGCGAAGGAGACTCCTCGCTTCGCCTCGAGGTCGAGTCCCTGCTTTCTGCACTGACTCAAGCGGGAGATTTCCTCGAACAGCCGGCGGTTACCGACCTGAACGCCCCCTCCGCCAACCGGATTCGAATCGACGGCTACCGGGTTCGACAGCTTCTGGCCACCGGCGGCATGGGGGCGGTGTACTTGGCCGACCAGCAGTCTCCGGCCCGCCAGGTGGCCCTCAAGATTCTGCGCTGGAACTGGGCTGGCACCGATGGCCTGCGGCGCTTCGAGTGGGAAGCCCAAGCACTCGGCCGACTTCGACATCCCGGCATCGCTCAGATCTACGAGTCCGGGGTTACCTCGACGGACATGGGGCCCGTGCCGTTCCTGTCCATGGAGCTGGTCGAAGGCTTGCCGATCACGGAGCACGTCACCCAGAATCAACAGGAGCTTCGTGAGCGAGTCCAACTGCTTTGCATGGTGTGCGACGCCATTCATCACGCTCACGGCAAACGCGTTCTGCATCGAGATTTGAAGCCCGCCAACATCCTGGTCGATGCCAACGGCCAACCCAAGATCCTCGACTTCGGCGTCGCTCGCACGCTCGAGCAAGATTCCCAAGAAACGCGGCACACCCAGGATGGCCAGGTCATCGGCACCCTCGCCTACATGAGCCCGGAGCAGGTTCAGGGCGCCCAGGATCGCCTGGACGTCATGTCTGACGTGTACTCCTTGGGTGTTCTCTTGTACGAACTCTTGACCGATCAGCTTCCTCACGACGTTGGCGAGTTGACCATGCCCGAAGCCCTTCGGGTCATCTGCCACGAAGCGCCGCTTGCCTTACGCCGCCATGATCCGCAGCTGCGAGGAGACTTGGAAGCCATCGTTTCGGTGGCGATGCACAAGGATCCGGCCCGGCGATATTCTTCGGCCTCAGCCCTGGCCGAGGATCTGCGCCGATTTCTGAGCCACCAGCCAGTGACCGCACGTCCGGCCACTCGCCGTTACTTCTTCGGAAAATTCTTGCGCCGCCACACGGGGCTCGTGATCGGGGTGACAGCCGCCGGAGTCGCTCTTCTGACAGGGACCCTGGTGTCGACCATTTCCATCCTCAAGCAGAATGCCGCGCTGCGCCAAGCATCCCAAGAAGCGGATGCTCGCGGTCAGCTCAACGACATCCTGCTGGGGTTGATTGCGGCCCCGGACGTGGTGAGCCCAGCGTCCTCACTCATGGAATCCCCCAGGACTACGGTGGAGGACATTCTGGAACGCTTACTTCCAACCCTGGAAGACCCGTCCATCTCCAAGGAAGTCCAGGCTCCCCTGCATGCGGTGGCGAGTACGACCCTTCGCAATCTTGGTGCGACCGAACGAGCCGCTGAACACTGCCAACGCGCTCTCGAATTGCGTCGCGAAATGCACGGCGATTGGCACCTTTCGACCGCCGATTCCCTCCAAGAGCAAGCGCTGCTCTACTACGACACCCACCGACTGCAAGACGGACTGGAATCACAAATGCGGTGTGTGGAAATCCGTAAAGACCTGCTCGGCGACGAGCACCCTTCGACGCTTGAAGCGCTCCACAACCTCGCGATTCTGTACCAAGACCTGGGCCAGTGGGAGCCTGCGGAACGCTTGTACCGATCCGTTCTCGAGGGGCATCGCAAACGGCAACCGTTGGACGAAGCCGCAGTCGCGCTTTCCTGCCACAACCTCGGAAACCTGGTTCTCGAACAGGGTCGGCGTGAAGAGGCAAGGGCGTTGCTGGAAGACGGCCGTCGAATCCGCGAGCGCGTTCTTCCTGCCGAGCACCCACAGCTTCTCGCTTCCGAGTACGCCCTCGGTCAGCTCTTCTTCATGGATGGGGAATACGAGAAAGCCATCCCGCTTCTGGAGAGAGTCCTTCAGACGCTGGAACAGTCCTTGGGCCCCACCCACTATCGCACCATCGCCACTCGACTGGTCCTGGCCCAGAACCTCTACCAGGTGGGGGACGTCGAACACAGTACGTTGCTCGCCCGAACCGTTGCCGAAGTTTCCCCCGAACACCTTCCCCTCGCCCACACCGGCCGAGTCCTCGCGCTCCACACCTTGGCCATGTCGCGACACGCGACCAACCAAACCGAGGAAGCACTGGATCTGTTGGAACGGGCCATCCCTCTCGCACACAAGGTTTTGCCACGCGACGAACGCTTGATCGAAGCCGTGGAAGCAAGTCTGCGGTCGCTTTGGGACCAGGCGGAGAAACCGAGTTCTTCTTTCCGCAATGCGCTCGAGCTCCTTCGCACGGGCCAAGGCGTGACGAGCTGGCCCCTGCCTTTGCGCTGGCCGACTTCGATGACGAAGGAAGGGTCGATCGAACCGGTGACCGCCTCCCTTCGGACCCTGGCCGAGCAGCCGTTCGTCATGGAGGAAGCTCCCCCCGAGGTCCGCGTGTGGGTGCGTCGCGCCTACGGGCTCTGCTTACTCTCACTCGAAGAAGCGGATCTCGCGGAAGGGGAACTTCTCGACGCCCAGGACGAAGCCATGACCCATCTCGGTCCTCGCCACCCCACGACCCTCGCACTCTGGCAAGACCTGGCGAAATGCCGCGAGTCCCTCAACGATCCCCAAGGCGCACGGGAAGCGCGCGATGCCCTGGACGAGGCCTTCGCCACCCCCGAGTGAGGGCCGCGTCGAAAAGAAACTTCGGGAATCTCTGTCACCCTCGCGGTCGAGTCTCCGCGGGAACAAGAGACCGCGACGTGCAGTCGTTGAGACCTTGATCGGAGAACTCCCATGTTGACCGCTCGCCCCCTTCCCCCCCGCGACCGCCGCACCACCCACGGTTTCACCCTCGTTGAGTTGCTCGTCGTGATCGTCGCAACCCCCATCCTCGTCGGCATGCTGCTCCCCGCGGTTCAGCGAGTGCGGGTGGCCGCCAACCAGAATCAGGCAGTGGAACACCACATTCCGGGAATTGTCGACGCCGCCAATCTCTTCTGGCTGACGAACCAAGAGCTGCCGACCAGCCTCGCCGAGTTGGACAGTTTTCAGTACACGATCTGCGATGGCACATTTCCCCAGGGCAATGGTGTGTCGGACGGATACGAATATGGTTTGGAAACCCTGACAGGCAGAGACCAGGTCGTGTTGAAGGTAATCAGCCGGCCGGTCGCGCCAGGGGTGACGGGGAATCAGGTCTACGTCACGGAAGTCTTGCTGCAAAACGAGGCACTGGTCGCCGGGGAAACGGCCCAATGGGAAGCGGCCGGTGCCGCCAATGGCAGAGCGAAACTCGCTCACGATCTCCTGGAAGTCCTGTCTTCCGAGATCACACCGGATCTCGTCGATCTGTGGCGCTCTCTGTCTGACTCAGATCGACAAGCGGCCGTTCAAGGAGCGTGGGGACTTTGTGATTGGGACGGCGACGGCGTCTTTCGGCCCTCCGACCTCCTGACTCAAGAGCTTGCCGACGACCTGCAGCCAGGAGTCGCGGCCTCCCTCGCCGCAGCCATGCAATTGGGGATCGGCAACGAAGACGTGGAAGGCCTCCCGGGAGTTCCGCTCCCATGAATGGAGTCCCCCTTTCGCGATGACGGTTTCCCGACTGTCGCCACAAAGGCGTGCCGAGGAGCGACTCGCCTTCTTGGTGGATGACCACGACTCATCAGGACGGGGATCGATTGTCGGAAGACGTTGACGAGCTGAAAGACCCGCGATCATTCCGAGGGCTATTTCGGAGAAGGTCTCGCTGCTTCGGAAGCCAGGCTCGTCTCTCCTTGCCAATGAAGAAGTCCCCACGACTCGTCTCCTCGACAGCAAGACAAACAGCCTCGCGGAAGAAACACTCCCGCGAGGCTGCGTCGGGATGCAATCGGTCAACGTCAACGACCACCGGGAATCTCAAAAGCGTGAACCGTGCTCGGGGGAGACGGCGGAGGGAATCCGGGCGCCAAGGCCCCGCCGTCCGGAGCGCCCGCCAAAAGGAGTCGTCCGGACACAGCCACCTCGGAGCCCAGCGCATCCAGCACTTCAGGATTCGGTGCGAAGAGCTTGGACTTCTCGACGAAGCCAGCTCCCTGGCGCTGGAACACGTAAGCAGCACCTGCGTAGAACGCTTCCTGGGAATCTCTGGACGCCCCAATCAATGCGATGCTTCCATCAAGGGCGACCGAAGCGCCAAACTGCTGACGACTCGTCGGGTCTTGGGGAGTCAAGGTACTGCGGTATTCGAATCGATTCCGACGTCGCTGGAACACGTAAGCCGCGCCTTGATCCGGGAGATCACCCGATCGAGGTGCGCCGACCAAGAGAACCCGATTGTCGAGCGCGATGCTGAGCCCGAAGCCGTCGAACTGAGAGGAGCCCTGGGGGGCGCGCACTTGTTGCTGCGGAATCCACTGGTCGCCGAATCGACGAAACAACGCCACTCGCCCTCGCCCGGAAGGCTGGGTCGCTCCTGGGCTAGAGATCGCCAACCAGTCCCCACTCATCGCCACGTCCAGCCCGAAGAGCTGGCCGGTGCCAGCAGATGGGGCCGTCATCTTTTGGATCTGATTCCATTGAGCGCCGTCGAACTCGTACGCGTAAGCGGCTCCTGCCCCGTCCACTCCGGCCGCGTTGGCCGAATGGGACCCCACGACGAGCTGATTTCCTTGCAGCGCCAGTGCCGTTCCGTAGCCGGAGGAATCCACGGAATCGGAGGTCGTGAGCTTCTGCTCGAGATTCCAGTCGTTCCCGGATTTTCGAAACAAATACACGGCACCCGTATCAAACCCATGCGTGTCGTCACCACGCGCAGTGACCGCGATGACGTCCCCAGAAAGGGCGACGGTGTCTCCGAAGAAGTCGGCAAAGGCGAGCCCCGCCGGCCGCAGCAATGCCGTCTCTTGCCAAACATCACCATCATGTTCGTAGACTCGAGCCGTGCCGCTCCGGGGATCCAGAGCGGCCCCCACCACTGCCCGGTTTCCGTCCACCGCCAGGGCAGCGCCGAAGTCGATGAAACCACCCGGGGCGATTTGCTGTTCGCTGTAGCGCGTGGACTGCGCCTGGCCCGAAGCCGCGAGGCCCACCAGCATCGCAGCCGCCAAAAGTTTGTCGCTGTAACGAATCATGAGGATCTCCTGAAAGTGCAGTGACCGGTTCCCGAGTGACTCTTTTGCAAGTCCGGGACCAAATCGCCGCCCCAGGAGCCTCGGAGGCTCGTTGAGTGGTTGTTACCGATGGGTGCCGTTTCAGGGGAAAACGGTCTCGACTGCTGACCCTAGCCGCGTGGACAACACCCTCGACCCAACTCCACGACGCCCTGGGGGCTCTTGGAAGGTCGCCTGCCACGGAGAGGTGAGACTGAGCTCGCCGATCTTTCCGGGACTCGGATCTTTCCTCACCACTCGAGAAAGTCTCGAGGTCGACGGGTCACTCACCAAGTCGGTCGTGATTCGAGAGGACCGGATCCTCCAAGATCTGATTCGGGAACGCGGAATTCTTGCGAAGGTCTTTCCAGAGATAGAACGCGCCACAGTCGGTGACGTCCTTGTGGTTGGCGGAGGACGCGCCAGCAAGCAAATCGAGGCGCCCATCTCCGGTCACATCGGCCAGTTGCATTCCGACGCCTCGAGTGACCGATGTGAGAGAATCTCCGTTCCGCCGCTGCGCGGGCCGAACGCGAAGCCACGCGTCGGCACTGACATCGCTGCCCGTTCCCAGAGACTCTCCGCCCACCCAAAGGTAAACCGATCCGTAGAGACACCCGTCGATCCTCTTCCGATAGGCAGAGATCACAATGTCCAGGCAACCGTCTTCCGTGACATCAGCGAAGGCGATCCCCGGAGCGGAAGAGCCATTGCGACCAAGGTTGTCTTCGTTCTCTGCCCCCTCGACGAGTAGGGTCGAATCGGGAACCAAGGTGCCTGACAACGCGGGACCGCCATTCCAAACGAATGCTGCTCCTTGGTCGACAACTGTTCCCACGTCGGCCCAAGGGCTCCCGGAGACAATGTCCAAGATCCCATCTCCCGTCACATCCACGAGCTCGAAACCGACGCGGTCGGTCAACTGGAGGGAATCTGTCGGGTTCGGAGCGAAGAGAATCGCCGTTTGAGAGGATGTTCCGGACACCGCGCCCGGTCCCCCGGCCCAAACGTAAATCGCGCCGGAGTTCGCGACGCCAACATCCGCTCGTGCACTCCCGATCACCACGTCCTCGATCCCATCAGCAGTCACATCGCCGAACTTGATCGCCTGCAGTCCGCCGGAGCCGAGTTGCAGGCCGATGTTCGTCGGAGGAGCCAGCGTGGCAGCCGGAGCCACATTGCCGACCAAGGACGAGCCACAACTCCACACATACACCAGTCCCACATGAAAGCCACCGTTGTGGTCGTCGAACGGCGCCGCCAAAAGGATCTCTGGTTGGCCATCGCCCGAGATATCACGCCGGAAGATTCCTGCCTGTCCGCCGAACTCTTCCGAGCCGGCGGCTCCGGGAGCCGACAGGGTCGCATGGGGATGCAACGTTCCCGACAGGGATGCGTCCCCGGCCCATACATACGCGGCGCCCGAGTCGGTCAAACCGCCATGGTCCGCGAGGGGAGCGGAGAGGAGGACATCATTGATGCCATCCCCCGTGGCATCGAAAACCTTCAAAGCATGAACGGGAAGGGACTCGAAGTCGTCCTCGCTGGCTCCCGGAACTGTGAGAGTCGCCAGCGGGAGTTGGATTCCGCTGGTCGTGGGAGCAAAGTCATAGACAAAGATTGCCCCCGTGTCCGTTTCCCCACCAATGTCCGCATAACAAGCACCGACGATCAACTCCCTTTGTCCATCTCCCGTGATGTCTCTCCAATACAGACTGTGGCTGTTCCGGAGAGTGGGGAAGGGTTCGTTGTCCATCCGGCCGAGAAGTGTCCCAGGATCGGACACGGTGAACACCGCCGTAGGAAGCGGAGTCCCGGACAGACCCGGCCCCCCTCTCCAGAAGAAAATCGCTCCCTTGTCCCCATCCCATCGAGAGTTCACGAATAACAAGTCGTCGAAACCATCTCCGTCGTAATCCGCCACGTGCGCAGAGCGAGGTCCTCCCGAGGGAAACCGATCATGTGGATCGGCCTTGAGGATGGCCAACGGATCGGGCTCTCCCACGAGTCCGGGCCCGCCCTCCCAGACATACACCGCTCCCGAATCGCCAAGTCCATCCACGTCCATGAACGGAGCAACCACGATGATTTCACGAATTCCATCGCCAGTCAGATCGCGGAATGTGACACTGACTTGCCCATCCGCCGCCCCCCCGAGGTAATCAAAGAACGCCGGATCCGAGTGCCGGAGAATCGCGGAGGGAAGGGGATTGGAAGCCATCTCATCGCTGCCAAGCCACACGAAGACAGCTCCCGAGTCCGCGGCGTTGCCGACATCGTTGGCAAGAGCAGCCACCGCCACGATGTCGTCGAACTTGTCCCCGTTGACGTCCAGCACGAAGAGCCCAGGATCTCCTTCAGTTCCCAGAGTCTCGGTGAGCATGTCTCCTTGAAGAGTCTCTGGGATCATCATCCTGACGTCCGCAACTCCCTCGACGAACTTGCCGCCAAACCAGACGAATGCCGCTCCGAAATCGAGTCCCTGACCGTCGCGCTTGCTCGCAGTGATGAAGTCCAACACTCCATCGCCGTTGACATCTCCAGTGAGAGTTTTCCCAACGAATGGTCCCGTCACGACATCAATCGCCACCTCGCGCCGGGTTCGCAGCTGCGGGCGAGTGTCAGAGAAGGCCTCGAACACAAGGCAGTAGTGACCGGGAATTTCTGGAAACCATCGAAACTCGCGTTGAGCTTCTCCCTCGTGGTGCCGCGCCGGCGTGAACAAGGCTCCCGGCGGCGGGTTGAGCAAAACCAAGTTGATCAGACCTCCCTGCGGATCGCTTGCCGTGACGGTGAACGTGTGACCGCGACTCCCCAGCCACATGGGACGCGGTGGAAGATCCGTTGTCAGCACAGGTGGTGCGTGAGCCATGCGCTTGGGAAGCTCTCGGGACTGTGCTTGGATTGAATGAAAGACTGAAGAAATGACAACGAAACCAACGATCAAGGCAAAGCAGTGAATGCCGGACAGACGAGTCATGACGGCTTTCTCCGAACAAAGGTGGAGCGAAGAGTCGCGGAGAATGGAATGGTCGCGTGAATGAACACTCCAGAACACAAGCGATCATATCCCCGTGTCAACTCCCTCGAAACGGTAGTCACAGCTCGCACCGCAATCGCACCCGAAGGAAAGCCGAACAGTTCGCACTTTCCTCCAACCGCGCAGTCACGTGTTGTGGATCCGCTTGCACGGCCATCAGGATCCCCCACTGGAAGATTCCCTTCGATGTTCCCGATCGTCGGTTCCTCGAAGCAGCAATTCGTTTCCCTGAAATCAAGGCACATGCACGGGCAATCCAATGAAACCATCCGCGGATCAGCGAGAGCTCTGGGGGGAGCAGAAAGCACTTCGACGGCTTCGTGCCCTGAGACACTCACGTGGCGTCCCCGACACTCAGTCGAAAAAGTCCTGAGAAATTTCCGAGTTTCTCACCGCCTGACGAAGCAAGAGTTGCGAACGACGGATCCCGCAGAAGGGGGAAATGGTCTCATTCGCCGACTCGAGCTGCCGGCAAACGGCGGCCGCCCCCCGACACCCGGGCTCCCCCTTGCCGCCAAAGAAAGACGACGCGGATTCCTTGCTTCTGAGGAATCCGTAGGGACCATGGCGTTCGACGGCATCCAAGCAACCCGATCCGGACCGAAAGAAAGGCCTCGAGCGAGATGACGGAACTGTCCAAGAAGCAGGCTCAGATGTGCGAGGACAGCAAGTGGGACTTCAGTGATCTGAAGGCGCTGTTTCTCAACTGCACGCTCAAACGTTCCCCGGAGATGTCCCACACCCAGGGGCTGATCGATATCTCCAAAGCGATCATGGAGAAGAACGGCGTGACGACAGAAGTCATTCGCCCGATCGATCACGACATCGCCACGGGGGTCTGGCCGGACATGACCGAACACGGCTGGGACACCGATGAATGGCCAGCGATCTTGAAGAAGGTCATGGACGCGGAGATTCTCGTAGTCACCACCTCCATCTGGCTGGGCGAGAAGACTTCCGTGTGCACTCAGACAATCGAGCGCCTCTACGCCGCCTCCCACCTGTTGAACGACGAAGGCCAGTACGCCTACTACGGACGGGTCGGGGGTTGCCTGGTCACCGGCAATGAAGACGGCGCCAAACACTGTGCGATGAACGTCCTCTATTCACTCCAGCATCTCGGTTACACGATTCCCCCTCAGGCCGATGCTGCGTGGCTTGGCCCCGCAGGTCCTGGCCCGTCCTACCTAGACGAAGGATCCGGCGGCCCGGAGAACGACTTCACCAACCGCAACACCACCTTCATGACTTGGAACCTGATGCACGCGGCGCGGATGATCAAAGACGCTGGGGGGATCCCCGCCCACGGCAATCAGCGATCTTCTTGGGACGCGGGTTGCCGGTTCGATTTCGACAACCCGGGGCACCGCTAGTCAACGCGGATGCCCTCACGCCCAACGCGACGGTCCAAGGGTTCCCAGAGTCACAAGAGTTGATCTGTCGAGAATCGACTTCCCGACCTCTTTTCTAGAGCGCAGCTCCCTGAGACTCGGGGACCACCCTCGTCTTTGGATTCAAATTGCATCCACGGGGGGAATCTCAGCGAAGATTCTCTTGGCTAAGTCAGAAGCATCCGCCTCAATTCCGTGAGTGCTGCCCCCCAGCCAGCGGTCTCCAAGCACGACACGAACAAGATTGGTGTTCACGACCGCGTGACAGTTGCTCCAACCTGAGGTGACCACAGAAGGCCCCCATTCGGATCAACTTGCGTCACAGACATTCTGGAAGGAACCCGACATGGCGACGGAAGATGAACGCAATCCCTCAACATTTCGGGAGGAAACATCCCAGGAACTTCACGAACTTCGCTCCACAGTTTCGTCACTGCAGATACTCGTGGAGACGCGACTCGCGGTCCAGACCGCGAACACAAAGTGGCTCATTGTGATCGGCCTTCTCATTCTCGCCACGCTCGGATACACCAACTTTGTCAGAATTCCCGCCGAAGCGTCGGCCAAAGCGAAAGATGCGGTGTCTGGAGCTGTCGATGCGGCGGTTGACAAGGCCGTTCCAAGCGAGGTCAGCACGGCTGTCCCTCTTGCGGTGTCCTCTCAACTTCAGAGGATCGTCCCCGAGCAGATCAATCGTTCACTCGCTGAGACCCTGCCGAAGACGGTGGAGGAGAGCATCTCCGATGCACTCCCACGAGAAGTCGACGAGAAACTGACACGATCTGTTCCGAAGGAGGTGCGCAACCAGCTGCCCACTCAGATCAAGCGAGAACTCGACCAGGTGTTATCCGCCGCCGTGACTCGGGAAGTCGATTCCAAAGTTGAGGCCGCTGTCTCCTCCCGGGTGGAGGAACGGCTCGCCGTTCTGGTCCCGAAGGAGGTTCACAAGACTCTCGCCGACTCCGTTTCGTCCGAAGTGAGAAGGCAGATGCACTCCGCGATTCCAGAGACCTTAAACCAGATGCTCCCCAACGCAGTCGCATCAAGGATCGAAGAGACACTCCCCACGGCTGTCACCGCGGCAGTTGACGACAAAGTCGCGTCCGCGGTGCCGCTCGCAGTCGAAGAACGGGTCGGGCCAAAGACCTTGGAGTCCGTGGATGCGCTCATGGTGAAGCTGAAGAGCACGGTCAGAGAGTCTCAGAAGGAGCACACGAGGATCACTGGTCTTCTGGCAGAGGTTTCTGACCTCGAAGCGGCGTTCTCGAACATCGCACGCAACACTGTCATGCGAGAGCTCCACCTCCTTGGCGTCGAGCTCGACAGCTCTCCCGCTGGCATCGCCGCCCGTGCTCAGGTCAATGACCAGGCCAATTTCGAAACGATCTGCCACCATCTCACCGAACTACCCGGAGTGACCTCCGTCACCATCGAGGGCTCCGTCACGACACTCGAGCCACTGACGAGACTCTCGGAACTGGCTTCACTCAGCATCGTTGGAGGCGAATCCGAGCTTGACCTCGATCCGCTCCGCGCCCTGAAGTCACTGAAGACGATCACATTCTCTCGGTACAAGTTGAAGGACTTGTCCCCTCTCGCAGCGATGCCCTCTCTCGATCAGTGGTCAGGAGCAGACTGTCGAGCGAGCCTCCAAAGCGACTCACAGGGAGTGGAGGCGCAGATTCATTTCTTTGGCAATCGCTCCCTCGCCAGACTTACCTCGGAGTACCTCTGCCACCTGCCCGGACTATCAGCGGTACGGATCTCTGGCTCTTGCACGAGCCTCGAGCCACTTTGCCAGCTCAAGGGGCTCAAGCGCGTGAACTGTCCGTTGGACAAGCTCGACATAAGTCCGCTGCTCCACTGCATAGAACTCGAGCGGCTTGGACTGAAAGATACCGACGTTCGATTTTATGGACAGACACCATCAGCAACTTACTCAGGCCGAGACAAGCAGGCGCTCGAGAAGATCATCTATAGCTGCCTCAATCCTGCAAGAATCAGGGGACTTACCCTTGAAAACGGCAACAGCCTCGAACCCTTTGAGTGCCTGGAGGAGCTCCCTGATCTGGAAACCCTCACGATCAAGGGCAGCAGCCGTATTCCAGATTGGATCCAATCCAAGAGAACGCGCGAACCACTCAACCTCAGCGGATTGACACGTCTCAAGACCCTCCGAAAACTCCGCGTCGAAGGAAGAGCAAACTACAGCATCCTGGAACGCTCTCCAGGACTTGACGAGCTTGAGATTGTAGACGCCGAGGTCCGTTCGACCGACTTCGTCGGCTTCACTCAGCTGTCGACGTTGCGCTTCGTGGATTGTGACATCGATGCCGCCGAACTGAAGAAGATCCGCGTGTCACTTCCAACAACGATCGTCACCGATTCGTAGCCGAAGGGTCAGTTTCTAGCGATCGACCGACCGTTCCGACCAATGAAACGCGTGCCAAGATTCTCCAGTGCCGGCTCGAACCATCTTCGCACGAGGAGAGTAGATCCTTGGGAGAACTTACCCAGGAGATCGCGTCATGATCGAGTCACTGCCCTTTGCCATTCTGACCGTCGCACTGACCGGAGTTCCCACTCCTGAAACGTTGGCCTCCGAAGCGTTGGCCTCCGAAGCGCTGGACGCTCGACTACGACCGGCTGTCGAAAAGTTCTTGGAAGAAAACTCTGTCCCCAGTGCGTGTGTCGGGGTGGTTCTCGACGGAGAAGTCTCCTACACCGCTGCCTTCGGTCAACGTCATCGCGCGAACGGAGAGATGGCGACGACCGAGACTCTCTACGGCATCGGTTCGGTCAGCAAGGTATTCACCGCCACTCTGGCGGTCTTGATGGAAGAAGAAGGCGATCTTAGCTTGGACGACCTGGTCGCGGATTGGTGGCCCAGCGATTCTCCCATGCCTGGGGCTGGCGAAATCACCCTGCGACATCTCTTGAGCCACACTTCGGGGCTGCCTCGCAGCTCGCCCACTCGCCGTAATCTGGCCATCGACGGTCCCCTCAACCCGGGAATCGCTCTGCCGATGTCTCGAGAGGCCTTGAGAGAAGGTCTCCGCATGGCCGAACTGCAAAACTCCACTGGCGAAACCTGGGACTACTCAAACTTCGGGGTGAACATCGCAGGGCATGTTCTCGAGTGCGTTTCGGAACAAGACTTCGAGTCTTTGCTGCGCAAGCGACTCCTGCAACCGCTAGGCATGGACAGCACGGTGATCCATCGATCGGACGAGGACGAACGCCGCTATGCCGCTCACTACTGGGTCATCGATCCCGAGCGCAAGGAACGCCCCCCGTGGGTTTTCGGAGAGGTCGCGGCAGCGGGAGGCATCAGCTGTACCATTGGCGACCTGACACGATTCGTCGCCTACCACTGCGGCAGTGGGGACTCACTTCCGACAACCGTCCGAGAGCGAATGCGGGAACCCATCATTGCGGCCAACATCGGCCCCGACGGCATGCAATGCATCGGCTGGTTTCGATACCGTCTTGCAAGTCCGAACGGCCCCCGCACCGTCTACACCCACGGTGGCGAAATCGATGGGCACTCCGCCGAGATCCTGTGTGACCCGGAGCATGGCCTGGGACTCGCGGTGATGGTGAATTTGGGGGGATCCACGGCCCCCGATCTGGGGAAAGCGCTACTCCCTCAACTGATTCGATGAGTGAACACCGACACCGTGGTGTCACCGACGTCCCCAGTGTCGGCCACGCCAGTCCGCGCCCAAGCCAAACGCGATCACCATAGAACGTTCCCGCCTCACGAAAGGCCGAGTCCCGAGCGGTTCTTTCCAGAATCCCCCGTTGGTTTTTCTTGGTCGCTGCCGCCCGAGACTCGAAGATTCGCGGTTCCCACAGCGAAAGACAGGCCATGCAAGACCCACACCTTTCTCAACTACTCGAAGAACTCGAGCAGATCGATGGCCACATCCGCGAATGGGTTGAACAGTTGCCCGAGGAGCGCATCGCGGCGTCGGCGGCAGATGGCGGCTGGGGCGTCGGCTCTTGCATCGAGCATCTTCGCATCACGACGGACGAATACTTGCCGTCGATTCACGCGCGGATCGAAAAGTCCCGGTCGCAGAACCTAACCCGAGCCAATGGATATCGACCGACCTGGCTTGGCAACCTGTTTCTGAAAGCCCTCGACGGCAAAAGGACCCTCAAAGCTCCGAAGACGTTCCGCCCGTCACCGCAGCCGACCAACCGTGGACGTGCATCCCTCGAGGAATTCCTCACCCAGCAGAACCGACTGCGTCAAGCAATAGGTGACGCCGACGGACTGAACCTCAATCGAGGGAAGCTCCCCTCACCCATCACCGGGCTCATTCGATTCACGCTCGGGGATGCCTTCACGATCCTCGTCACGCACCAACGCCGACACTTGGGGCAAGCACAGCGAGCCCTCGGTTCGAAGTAGCCTCCGGCCAAGGGCGGCCTCGCCTCCTGTTGGTGATTGCCTGGTCCCGGATTGGATCGCTCGCAGAAAGCGGATGACTCACTTTCCCTCAGGAAAGTACTGAAGAGGGTCCACCAGCTCGACGTCGTCGCGCTTTCGCAGCTGCTCCAAGAACCAATGTTTGTGCCACGCTCCGAAGGTGATCAAGAAGGTCTTCCCTTCCCCGGAGTGCTCATCCAAGGCGGCATCGATCAGCTCGTAGTGGGACTGGTTGATATTGGTCCAACCACCAGGACCGAGGTCCTCGTTGAAGAGCTGGTCGTAGGGTTCGAGTCCTCGCTCGACGATGGAGTCGTAGCGTTCATCGTGAATGCCATGGGGAGAGTCTTCGTCGATGCCAAGTCTGGCGAGTTCTTCGCCAATCCACGCCTGGCCTTCGTTCACCGCTTCGGTGTCTTCGACTCGACTGGTTTCCCACTCTGCGAGCAACGCGCGGCGGGCGTTGGCCATGTCCTCGGTCCAGCCGGCGCACGGAACGATCTCGAAATTCTGTTCGTGAAGCAGAGGAAAGATGGCGTCCACGTACTCCGGGAAGCGGGAGACCCGTGGTTCGGTAATGGTCCCGGAGTCGAGGAATTGGTCCATGGCCTGGGTCAAACGATCCGGGGGAATCTCGGTCAGAACGTAGTCTGGGTCGATGTTGCGCACCGCCTCCTGGATGACGTCGATCCCGTAGTCCTCACTGGTGCGATGCTGACCATGGATCATTCCGAGCACCACGACCTGGTTGCGAATTGCCGTCGGAATGCGCGGACGCCCTGTGGAAGTGACTCGAGGGTAGGGCGGTGGTGTCGGCACCGCCACCGGCTCCTCCTCAAGCTTCTCGAGCAAGTACTGGATGGCGGCATCGAGTTGAGCGTCCGCTCCCTGGAACGTCGCGTGCGGGAGGTTGTCAACCTCGTGATCTGGGATGACCCCGATCTGTTCGATGAGCCATTCCCCGTTCTCGTCGTAGACGCCCATGCTCGGGGCGCGCGCCAGCCCCCCATCGGTCAGGCGATTGGAAGAGCCGAGCCAGATTTCTCCGCCCCAAGTCCGCATCCCGATCACTGGGCCGAGCCCGAGACGCCGGAAGCCTTCCGCGACGGCCTCCCCGTCCGAGGCGGTGTTCTGATCGACCAAGATCACCATGTGGCCGCGGAACGCGTACTGCATGTTCCAGGTCGGCTGCCCCACCCTCTCTTTCCAGTACATCCATGCTCGACGCATGAGCTTCTCGAGAATGATCGAGTCGATGTTTCCCCCGTTGTTGTGACGGACATCCAGAATCAGACCTTCGCGATTGAACACGGGATAGAACTGACGATACCAGGCGGTGATGTCGTTGCGCCCCATCGCTCGAAGGTGAACATAGCCCAGTCTTTTCTCGCCCATGTCCTCCACCCGCAGGCGTCGGGTGTACTCCCAGTCCCCGTATCGAAGCCCGTAGGCGCGGGCGATGGGCACGACAACCACGTCTCGGACCGCGTCCTGATCCTCGTCGTGGACCGTCAACAACACCTGTCGGTCCGCTTGATTGCGAAGAAGCACTCCAATGTCCGCCACGGATAAATTCGGGGTCCCATTGACTGCGGTGATGACATCCCCCACCGCCAGATCCAAGTACGGATCGGCGAGGGGTGAGCGCTCGCCCGGGTAATCGGGATCGGATTGATAGATGTAGTCGATGCGGTCACCGCCCGCATCCAGATCCCGAACCAATCGCGCCCCCAAACTCGGAACCCCGACGTCGTCGTCACCTTCCCGCAAGTCTCCCCCACGAACGCTTGTATGAAGAGCCGAAAGCTCCCCGATGAATCGCCCGATCAGGTCCGACAACTCTGCTCGCGTGGTCACTCGGTCGACCAACGGCAGGTACTTGTCGAGGGCTGCCTCCCAGTCGACGCCATGCATTCCGGGATCGTAGAAGTAGTCCCGCTCCATCCGCCAAGCATCGACCAAGATCTGTCGCCAGTCTTCTCGAACGTCCATCGAGAAGGACCAGCTGTCCAAATCCACGGGGTCTCCCAGGTCACCGCCTTGCGACCGCGCGGCGGCATCCAGTCGATGAAACCCTCGGCCCTTGCGAACGACCAACGACTCGCCGTCGAGGGAGAGTTCCGCGGCTCGCACACCTTCGACCACAGTCACCGGCTCGGGATCCTCGTGATCGAATTTGAGCGCCATGAGTTTTGTTTCGTCAGCTCCGTCCGCGCGAGAAAGGAAGAACAAAGCGTCGTCGTTGGCCTGGAGTCCCCAGTAGTTCCCGGGATCGACGGGCAATTCACGAACCCTGCCAGCGATGCCTTCGAGGTCGATAACGGTCGGCGGCACCTCCTCTGTTTCCTTGCCCTCGTCATCGTTCTTCTCTTCCTCGCCTTGCCCCTCGGGCCTGTCCTCTTCCACAGCGGACTCGCCAGACTCCTTCGACTTGGCGCCCTCTTCGCCCGTGTCCTCATGACCGTCCGTGTGCTCGTTTTCGTCGTCCTCTCGGATCTTCTCCTCGTCTTCTGGGGAATACAGCTCGTCCGCGGGACGGAACGGAGAACGCAAGCCTCGGCGCAACGAGACCTCGTAAAGCTTGATAGGGCTGGCGAAGTAGGGCTCCGGGGCCCGCGGCCCCCACGGGCTCCCCACCGAGGAACGCAGATTGCGGTCGGAAGCGAAGTACAAGAACTTCCCGTCACCGCTGAAAGTCACACTCCGACTATTGGTCCGGTCGGACGTCACGGTGGTCGAGGTTTGCTCCTCCATCGAATAGAGCTTGATCTGTACAAAACTGTTGCGGGCCCGCATGCTGAATGCCAGCCAACGACTGTCGGGGGACCACGCATAATCCCAGATGCCTTCCCGGTTCTCCGAGACGATGCGAATCTCCCCCGTCTCCAAATGAAGCAGCGACAGGTCGAGGTTCATGTCCGTGAAGGCGATCCACTGACCGTCCGGGGACGGAAGCCCGTCGAAGCGCAAGATGGAACCGTCCTTCGAAAGCGGCTTTGGGTCCCCGATGCCGTTCGCGGGGATCTTCACCCACTCGAACTCACCACTTGCATCGGACAGGGCGGCAAGGGACTTGCCATCAGGCAGGAACACCGCATCCCGGTACCGCACGCCTTCGTCCCGGGCCGCCCGCACCAGGCGTCCCTGGGCCACCGGCGCCACGAATACGCGACCACGAGCCGTGAGCGCAACACTTTTGCCTTCTGGGTGCACACTGAAGGAAGTGAGGTAGTCAAGGGGATCGTCTTCCCACTTCTCCCGGAGCTGGTCCAGGTCAGAAGCCAGAGTGATGGGAATGAGTTGGGACGTGTCCGTCGACAGATCATGAAGCCACAAGTCCGCGCCCCGTTGGTACACCACTCGACCCTCCGACAAAGCGGGACTGCGCACGTCCCATCCCTCGTGTCGGGTGTGCTGCCGAAGGTCTTTCCCCTCGGCGTCCATGGACCAGAGATTCATGGTGCCGTCACGGTCGGTCACGAAGTAGACCCGCCCTTGCCACCACATCGGCGAGTGACTCTCGCCGTCGTGATCGCCGCTCAACTCGACCGCTTCGTCCGCTCCCGCGGCCAGCCTCCAAACATCACGCGCGGTGCCGCCGCGGTACCGCTTGGTCACGTTGCTGTGAAACTCCGGACGAACGAAGAAAAGCACCTCGCCGCTGTCGTCGTACACTCCTTCGCTCGCTTCGGAAAGAGGAACCCGACTGCGAGTGTGGTCGTCGAGGTCAAGGGTGACGAGCTGCGCGTTGGGAAGGGTGGAGAAGTGGCTGGTGGTGTAGAGCAGCTGCCCGTCTGGCGTCCAGCCCGTCGCGCGAGAGGTCTCCGCCTCATAAGTGCGGCGCGTGGGTACGCCCCCGGTGACCGGCATGGTGTACACCTCCGCCGGCCCTTCGTAGCTCGCAGTGAAGGCCAGCGTGTTCCCGTCTGGAGAAATCGTGGGGGACCGCTCTTCGGAATGGTGCGTGGTCAGACGTTGCGCAACGCCCCCTGCGACCGTGGTCTTCCAAAGATCCCCCTCGGCCACGAAGACAATCGTTTCGCCGTGGATCTCGGGATCGCGGTAGTAGCCGACGACACCTTCCGAGGAAGCTTGGTTGTTGGATCCTCGGGCGAACGGGACCGCAGCAACGAACAGTAGGGCAAGCCGAGTAAACACAGAGACAAACGGCATGAAGCAATCCTCGAGCAATCGTGCGTAGAAAGCGCACAGTTTCTGGAAAGCTTCATTGTGCGTGAAGTTGTTGCGACGAGAAAGGTTGTGTCAGAGAACGTTCTTCATTTTGCGACCGAAGGCGGAGGCGCTTCCGCCGGCAGACTTCGAGTTCGCCGATGCCGACCAACATCGCAGTTCCCAAGAATCTCCCGGCGCCAGCGAATCCGGTCCGAGCTTTCCCAAGGATCACTGGACATTCTCACTTCGCACGTTCGCGACTCCCACAGGCGAATCGGTTCTCAGGAAACCTCGCAGTTCATGACCTGAGATTCAACGCCGTCGATCCAAGCGCAACCGACCCAGGTCCCCCGACAATGGTTGTCGCTGAAACAACGACTCCATCGAACGCTTTCTCACATTTCCGGAGAACCGAGGCGCTCCTTCCGGTCGCCCACAAGCATGTCAAGTGGGTTGACAAACCTACGTTCGCCGAACCGTGCTCAGCTCTTGACCAACCCCAACCGCACCCGTCCCCCGAATCCAAGGAGCATCTCATGCATTCCCACAACTTGTCACTGGCGGGGGCACTGGCCTCCATCCTCCTGCTTGCGCCCACCAGTCATGGTCAATGCCGGCAGGACTCCATCTTCGGCATGGCACCCGCGAACGACGATCAGTTCGGAGCAGCCATTGCCATCGACGATGACTTGGCGGTCATTGGTGCCCCGGGCGCAGACACCGGGAAAGGGCGAATTCTGATTACTCAGCGGTCCACGGAATTGAGATGGAACTCAGTTGTTGAGGTTGCCTCGACTGCCCTTCCTTTTCAGACTGGATTTGGCCAGTCGCTCGCCATGGATGACGGAGTGATCGTGGCAGGTGTCCCGGACACCACCGGGCTTCTCTGGGGCACTGTTCAAGTCATCGAAAACCTCTCAGGGACCTGGACAAACATGGGAGCCGTGTTCCACAGTACGCTGGATTCGTTCGACGAATTCGGATCCGCGGTGGCTCTGGTTGGCGACAACCTGTTCGTCGGCGCTCCCGAGGCAGAGTTTCCTTCCACGGGAGACCGCACCGGCGCCGTCTACGTGTTTGAGCGTGACCCGATGAGTGCCATTGGCTGGACCGAGATCGCGGACATTCTCCCGCCGACCCCGTCGGCAGGTATGAAGTTCGGGGAGTCTCTGGACGTCGATGGCGACAACTTGGTCATTGGCGCCCCGAAAGACTTGAACAGCAGCGGAGGCTTCCAAATCGGCGCGGCCTACCTCTTTGAGAACCAGTCTGGGTCCTGGGTTCACCAACAAACGGTGATTGGGAATGGAACCCTGGATGAGGAATTTGGAGCTGCCGTTGCCCTTTCCAACGATCGCCTCCTCGTGGGGGCTCCCGGAGCCCAAGATGCACAGTCAACCATGACCGGCGCGGGCTACACATTTGATCGGAATGCGAGCGGGGTTTGGCTTCTGAACGCTCAACTGATTGAGACAACCGCCACACCTCAGCATCGTGCTGGAGCCTCCGTGGACCTTGTCGACGATTTGGCGATTGTCGGCGCTCCCCACAGCGGAGTATCTCCTGGCAACGCGTACGTCTACGTCAACACGAATGGGATTTGGGATCAGATTCGCAACCATCAATATTCAAACGCCCACGCGGGAGACCGATTTGGAACGGCGGTCGCGCTCAGCGGCCGTGAGGTGACTGGCGACCTGGCACTGGTTGGCGGAACCGGCATCCTCGGGACCGCCGGAGCGATCGGAGGGGTCGAGTATCGAGGCACGACGCTGGAGGGTTGCCCAACCCAGATCCCCGCTTTCAATGGAGGCACACACACTCTCTCAATCACGGCAGGTGCACAGAACGCAGGAAAGGCCTACTGGGTCTTCGGCAGCGCAACAGGAACTTCTCCCGGCTTGGACTTTGGTCCCGGCGGAGTCCTCCCGCTCGTCGTTGACCCCTACTTCAACTTGACGCTCAACCGTTGGTTTGCCGCACTGTTCAACAACAGCTTTGTCGGCACCCTCGATGCGGCAGGTCAAGCCACGGCGACCCTCACGATCAACCCGGATCCCGGCTTGCAGGGTGTGACTCTCTTTCATGCCTATGCGCTGTCTTCAAGCATTGGCTCAACGGTTGAGTTCACGAGTCACGCGACCTGTCTCAGATTGTAGTTTGTAGCCCCGCACCTTCGCTGGCCCCCATCGGCAGCAGCCGATGGGGGCCCTTGTGGCGGACCATCGAGAACGAGGCAAACCATCCTCAGCAACCGCGTCCATGAATCCGTCATGGCCGCAGAGGGGTGCGTTCGGGAAGCCCTCGTCCGCCTTCCGCCTCGACCAGTGTCAGCGTTCCACGACAAGTTCGCTGCGCTCGCTGGCGACCGCAACGAATCCACTGATTCGCCTGCGGTCCGACTCCTCGATGCAGACGAAAGTCTCTCGACTGGCTATCCGAGGCCTTTCACCGGTCCCCTAGGGGTTGATCCCAAAGCCAAGGCATTGGCGTTTTCCCGGAGATTGCCGCACCGATCCCTTGTCCGATAATCAGGAAAGGTTCGTCGAGAAACAGGGAGCGGAAACAAGGTGACATCGGCACCCATCGCCACATCGATCGCAGCTAGCGCTTCCGAAGAGGACGTGCGACGACGTTGGGAAATTCGGGACGCGGACGACGTCTCTCGACGGGAGGTGGCGCTGGAACAGATTCGGGGCCATCGCCCGCGGCCCGCCAAGCTCGACCTGCGAGGCATCCGACTTGTCCGCGAAGACCTGCAGGACGTGGATCTTTCTCATGCTGACCTCACAGGAGCCGATCTCTCAGGGGCAAACCTGCGCGGGGCGCTGCTATTCTCGGCCTCTTTGAAGGATGCGGTTCTCCTGGAATCCAATCTCGAAGACGCGGAGTTGACTGCCGCGGATCTCTCGGGAGCCAACCTTCAGGAAGCGGCCGCCGATCGAGCCGGATTCGGCAGTGCTTGCTTGCGCAATGCTCGGCTGTTCCACGCCGGACTCACGGGCGCCACCTTCACGAAGGCCAATCTAGACAGCGCCGATCTTCGATTGGGCCGACTCCAGGGCGCCCGCCTCCGGGAAGCGAACCTTCGACGAGCCGACTTCTCTCTAGCGGACCTGAGGGACTCCGATCTCCAGCAGTCTTCGGTCCGTGGAGCAAGCTTTCGCGAAGCGGACCTTCGGGGGATCCGGCTTCGGGGTGTGACCGACTACGAGCGATGCGACTGGGTGGGAGCGGACTTTCGCGACATCGACTTCACCGGCGCTTACTTCCTCCGCCGATTCGCCTTGGACCAGAACTACCTCCACGAGTTCCGGAATCGAAACCGGATGTCTCGTTGGGTGTATCACCTGTGGTGGGCCACCAGCGACTGTGGCCGGAGCCTGCCGCGGTGGGCCGCGCTGACACTGATCGTCGCCGCAGTATTTGCCATCCTGTACTCCCTCGTCGAGATCGACTTCGGTCACAACGAGACCTGGCTCTCTCCTCTCTACTTCAGTGTCGTGACACTCACGACCCTCGGCTATGGCGACGTGGTGCCAGTTTCGGCGGCGGCTCAAAGCCTCACGATGATTCAGGTGGTTTGCGGCTACTTCATGCTGGGCGGCCTGCTTTGCATCCTTTCCAACAAGATGGGCCGGCGCGCGGACTAGGGGCTTCTCATGAAACTGTTCAGCAAGAAACCCAAGAACCAAGCCGCCTCCCTCGAAGAGCTCTTGTCCGAAGCGAAGGTCCCTCACTTCAGCCGCGCCGTGATGCAGCTCTTACGACTTCTTCGGAACCCGGAGTCCGAAACCGAAGAGATCGTTCAGATTGCTCAGTGGGATCCGAACCTGGTGCTGAAGATGCTCCGGACCGTCAACTCCGCCGCGTACGGCATCCGCCATCAAATCACCTCGGTTCCCCAAGCCGTCGCCTTCCTCGGTCGTGGTCAGATGGAATCCTTGGTTCTGGGCCTTGCGGTCAGGAACGCGTTGCCGGAGAAAGCCTCCCCAAGCTTTGACTCGCGACGCTTCTGGGAAACCGCGGGATGGCGTGCCTCATTGTCTCGACTGCTCGCGACACGCCTTCATCCGGGAGAAGCGGACGACTACTTTCTGTATGGCTTTCTGCAAGACGTGAGCCTCCCCATCTTGGCCCAAGCCATTCCCGACCAATACGACGCGCTACTCGGCGAGTGGCTGGATCACGACGGCACCAGCCTCCAAGAGCTCGAACGGGAGAGCTTCGGCTGGGATCACTGCGAAGCCGGGGCGCGATTGGCAAATCACTGGGAATTGCCAGAGAAGCTGCGTCTCGCCATCTGCGATCATCATGATCACGAATCGGGTGCCCAGGGCCGGGTCGCGGTGGACCTGGTGGCGTACCTACGCGAGTCGGATGTAGACACCGGCGTGGAACTGCTTCAGAAGCAAGCTGTGGATCGATACCAACTCCCGCAACCATGGGTCGAAGACGCGATTCGCCAAGCCCAGGAAGAAGGCAAGGAACTCGCCGAACTTCTCGAGTGAGAGCCACGCCCGGGAAGTCCTCGGGTCGTCCTGAACGGATCGGGATCGGACTGGTTCAGACGTCCGGCTTCATCCTTCGCGGTGACCTTCACGGAAGTTTGTTGCTCCCGGACCTCTCGACCCCATAGGTCTGCACGAGCTGGGCTCGGTACTCGTCGGCTTGGTCGGAATCGCCCAGCGCCGCGTAGCACGTCGTGAGATCGAAGAGCAGTGAAAGAACTTGCGGATGATTCCCGCCGAACGTGTCGACCGACTCGTCGTAAGCCTCGAGAAACTCCAACTCCGCAAGCTCCAGCTCCTCGAGCGCAAGAAGGCACTGGGCATATTCCTGACGCAGCTCAATCCTCTGACGGGGAGAGCGGGTCTGGGCACCTCCGTCAATCTCGAGAAGGTCACGAAGAAGCTGGGTCGCGTGCTCGAGCTCCCCGGATGAAGCCAGAATGGCAATCCGGTCGTCAAGAGGTGGCCAGGGGAGGATCCCTTTGCCACTCTCGATCTCTTGCCGTGTCACGGAGTGCTGCTCTTCACTCCAGAGACCGTTCGTGCCAGCCCAGGATTCCTCGAGAAGGAGCCCCACGCCTTTCACCAACTCCTCGTTGCGCGGCATGCCATGAATCGCCACGTGATACGCTTGTCGCAGGACCTTTTCCCCATGATCCGCACGCCCCTCCTCCACGTGCCACTGGGCGATGATCATGAGCGAGTGACCGCGGATGGGTTGGTACACCGACATGGTTTCCGGAGGAGCCCAGGCGACGTCCCGAGCCAGTTCAAAGGCGCTGCGCCACTGTCCCAGCATGGAATGAAGACCCGCCAAGAGATCTTTGGTGACCAGCGTCCAGTGGTGGTGGGGCCCCAAGTCTTGCTCCAAGATCTCTAGGGCCGGATTGAGCAAGTCGACGGCACCCTGGTATTTCCCCTGTTTCGACAGCAGAGTTCCCATCGCCTGGATCGAGCTCAATGTGTCTGGATGGCGTTCGTGAAAGACTTGCTGGCGAATCCTCCACCCTGCTCGGAGGAGAGTCTCGGACTCGCCGAGCCGGCCGGTCTCCAAAAGGAACGAGCCCAGGTTGTGATAAGCGGTCGCAAGGTCTGGGCTTTCCTCACTCAAGACACTCTGACGCAGTTTCAAGGCTTGCCGAAACAGCACTTCCGCCTCGGGGAGTTGGCCTTCGTGCTGGTAGAGCGTCGCAAGATCGTTCGCGAGCGCGAGCTGGATTGGATGCTCCGGCTCGACCACGCCATCGAGAACGTCGCTGCAACGCTCGAAGACGGCGAGGGCTTCTGCAAAGCGCATCCGCTCATAGTGGAGCGCACCCTCCATCAACATCGTCGCGGCGGTATCCAGGTGAGCCTCGCCGTAGAGTTCCCGATTCAGCTCGAGCCCGAGCTGGTTGTGACGCTCCGCATCTTCCAACCTGCCGAGCCGCTGGTAGACCCGAGCCGCGAGCGCATGGAGTGGCGCGCAAACCTCTCGGGAGTACTCCCCGCCTTCGATGGTTGGAAGCAACCGATCGAGCGCATCCTCCACCGTCTGCTCCCGGGCACGAGCGAGATCCAAGGCCGAGCCCGGCTCGGATGCCCGGATCAGCCCCATCAGGATCTCGTTCACGGTCCGCCGCGATTCGGCGGATTGGACCGCCGCGTGACGCGCGGCGTCCGCCTGCCAACGCTCATGAACCGAGATCACCGCTGCCAAGGCGAGCGCGACCACCGCGAGAGTCACTCCGCCGACCAACCCGGTGTGACGTCGAACGAACTTCCGCGCGAGATAGACCTTCGTCAATCGGCGAGCGCGGACCGGCTGGTCGTTCAGGGCCCGATGAAGATCGTCGGCAAAGGCCTCGGCCGATGGGTAGCGCAGACCCCTCTCCTTGCGAAGAGCTTTTTGGACAATCACCTCGAGGTCCGGAGAGACGCTCGTGGCGATCCGGGACATCGGAATCGGCTCCTCCTCGCAGATGCAGCGAGTCATCTCGGGGAGGTTCTCTTCCCGAGGATCGTACGGCAGCCTTTCCGTGAGCAACTCGTACAACACGACGCCCAACGAGTAGATATCTGAAGAGACGTCCAGGTCGCTGTCGCCTCGAACCTGCTCGGGACTCATGTAGGGCAAGGTGCCAATGAGCTGGCCGACAAGGGTCTGTGTCGTCAGACGCGGGTCGTCTCGGACCAGGCTTCGCGCAACCCCGAAGTCGAGTACCTTCGGCTTCCCTGCCTCGTCCACCAGAAGGTTGCTCGGCTTGAGATCCCGGTGAAGCACTCCTTTCTGGTGTGCGTGATGCACGGCCAGGCAAACCTCCCGGAACAAAAGGATCAGTTCCCGAGCCGGCAAAGATCGAGCTCGTACGAACTCCGTGATCTCCTGGCCGCGAATGAACTCCATGGCCAGAAACGGAACCAGTCCGATCGCGGTTTGGGCCGCGCCGGCCTCATAGATTCGGGCGATCCCCGGATGCTGCAGCCGTCCCAACACCTCGGCTTCCCATTCGAAGCGGCGAACGACAGAGGTCCGCGGCCAAGGAAGTCGAAGGACCTTCAGAGCCACGTCTCGCGGCGGAGACTTTTGTCGGGCGAGGTAAACGGAACCCATGCCTCCTGTCGCCAGATGCTCGAGCACCCGGTAGTCCTTGAGGTCGGTGCCGACCAGCGCCGACTCATCGGCGATTTGAACCACCGGCTCTTCCAAGAAGTCACGCGTTCGATCGAGAGCGGACAGGAGTCCGCGAACCTCTTTCGCCACTTCCGGGGACTGCCGACAAGCTCGGGTCAGGAACTCTTCGCGCTCCACGCCGTCCAATTCGAGCGCCTCGTAAAAGATCTGCCGGGCTTTCCCTCGAGGGTCCAGGGGAGAATCACTCATGGGGCTCTCCCTTCTCCAGTTCCTGGTAGAGAAACGCTTTGGCAAAAGCCCAAAGACGGACCACGGAGCGCAGCGAGACGCCGAGGACTTCGGCCACGTCTTCGTTTCCGAGCCCGGCGAAGTAACGCATCTCGACGACCCGTGCCGCCTGTGGATCGGCGGCTTCGAGCTTCTCGAGCGAAGCATGAAGGTCGAGGACGTCGACCCACTCGTCTTCCACGCCGATCAAGGTCTCCGAAAGGGGCACAGCTTCCTCTCCCGCGCCGCGCTTGCGAGTCATCCGAGCTCGCGCGTCATCGACGAGAATTCGACGGATCAGCAGCCCCGCGATCGAGAAGAAGTGGGAGCGGTTCTTGTAGTCCTGCTCTTGTTTGACGAGCCTCAGGTAGGCCTCGTGGACCAAGGCCGTCGGTTGCAGCGTCCGGTTCTGGCGCCCGGCCAGCGCTTTCTGGCTGAGACGCTTCAGGTCCTGGTAGACGATCTGGAAAAGCTCCTCGCGCGCGGAGTCATCCCCACGGGCGAAGCGATCCAGTAGCTGGGTGACGTTCGAGTCGGTCATCGTCGTGTCATCCAGGAACGAAAGAAGATCCGTGAAGATATCGGGGCAGAGTGCCCTCGAAAAGCTGACCAGTTCGCGATTCTCGCGGTGATCTCGCGCCAACTTTCTCCGATTTCCTGGCGCCGGGATCCTCGTTCTCTCGCGTCCTCTCCCGTCCCGCGGTCGGCTTGCCCGCCTACGATGCCCCAGGGGCCGGCCCCACTTCCCTCTCCTTTCCCGGAGGCCCCTCATGAACGCGAATCGCTGGAAGAACCTAGGTGCCACGGCCGTGCTCTCCGTCGCAGCCCTGAGCCCCGCCCCCGCCTCGGTGCTCATCAACGAGGTCCGGATCAGTCAGCCCGGTGCGGACACCGACGAGTACTTCGAGCTGGTCGGAACGCCGTTTCAATCTCTGAACCGCTTCTACTACGTGGTGATCGGGGACGGTCCTGGAGGAAGCGGGGTCATCGAGGAGGTGATCGATCTCGGGGGACACTCGCTGGACGCGAGTGGATTCTTCGTGGCCGCGGAGGCCACGTTCAGCTTGGGTCCGGCCAACCTAATCACCAACCTTCAGTTCGAAAACAACGACAATGTCACCCACTTGCTCGTCGAGGGTTTCTTTGGGGCGGTCGGTGCCGACCTAGACGTCAACGATGATTGCTCCCTCGACCTGACGCCATGGCTCGTCGTTCACGATTCCATTGCCCTGATCGTCGAGGACAATCCGCCAGTCACCACCGAGTGCCATTACGGTCCTCCAGTGGTGGGCCCCGATGGCTCGTTCGTCCCTGGGCATGCGTACCGTTGCGTACCCAGTGGCAAATGGACCATCGGCGTGTTCGATCCCTCGTCAGCGTCGAACACCGACACCCCCGCGATCCCGAATGAGGTGTGTCCTCCGATCTTGGGCTTCGGACTGTTGCACTCCTCCTTGGGACAGGCCTCGATCAGTTCTGACGCCCACTCCGAGATCCACACTCACGAGATCATGCTCAGCAACATCGGCGCCACGGGAGAAGACGGCTACGAGATTGACTTCGACGGCCTTCGGGGATTTCACGCGGTGCTCGAGCCGTCTCAACCACTCGATCCTCAGCTCGAACTAATCAGTTCCACGATGACCGCCGCCAGTCAGCCTCTGAGCTCTCTTCGCTTTGCCCAAGGTACCTCCGGCTTGGAGATCACCCCCGACTTCCCGGCGACGGGCACCTCGACCTATCGCGTTCAGCTCGTGCGGAATGGCAAGACCGTGGGCCTGCACGAGGGAGTCAGCGGCGTCGGAGCCATCGTTCCGGGCTTTGCCGCGGACCGAATCGAGTTCTGCTGCCACCCGGAGTTCCACTCCTATTCCGTCACTTTTGATCCGCTGCCGATCGACGTTCCGGGTCGAGGAGTGGTGATCGCAGACTTCATGTCCATGGAAGCCGAAGGGGCTTCCTCCGAGGGGCTGGCCGGAAAGGTGCAAGTCACTGCGGCAAACACCGGAGATGTCTTTGTCACGGGAGAGTGGATCCTGGAATTCGACGATCAGCTTCCGCTTCAAGGTCTTGGGAATGCGCGCTTGACCCAGGACTTGGGCACTGTGGTCGTGTCCGGCATGGCAGATTCCGAGCAAGACGGCGTTCGCATCCAGTTCCTGGACTTCTTGGCTCCGTTTCCCAACTCCGGAGGCAGCCTCGAAATCGACCTACAGGACGGAACTCTCTCCAAAGAGGAAAGCCTGGTTTGCACCGCCCGGGCGGACGTGGGATCCCTGAAGAACACGGAGCTGTGTTCGATCGGCGTGTCTCGCCTGAGTGGGGCTCCCGACCTGGACGTCGAGATCGAGGTCGTCCTGGATGGACTCGGATGGGATCAAGGCGTCGTCGAGATGTTCCAGGACGGCGAGTTCGCCGGAAGGACTCTCGTTCCTACGGGGGTCTTCGGGACGTTGACCCCGCAGTCAGGCTTGCTCCCCATCGAGATCGAAGAACTCGTCACCACCACTGTGGGGATGGGACCAGAACCTCAAGTCGAGTTCGTCATCCATCTCGGTGATTCGGCAAATCTCCAGCCGTTTGGATTCGTCGGCAATGAACTGCGCGTTCGGACCCGAGACCGGTTCGACATGGAAGCCCTCGAGTCCGTCGACTTGACCTCGAACCAGGAAGACTTACGACTTCTCGACGCCCGGCTCATTCCCAATACCCGACTTCCTCGCGACTACAGCCGCAAGATGCCTGCGCCCTGAGCCTCGGCTCCACTTGATCCTTCCGCGAGTGGTGACACCCCTCGAGCAGGGGGTCACCTTCTTTCGATTCCTTTGCCAAGTTCGTTTTCCAGGTCGCCAAAACCGCCGGCATCCGATCGGTGGCGGGCGACCTGGCTGTTTTTTGGCGTCTTTCCTGACGCGAGTTTCGAGAAATCCTCGCGTGACGAAGAGAAACCCGGCCGTAGTCGGGAGCCTTCCTCAAGAAAGGACCTGTCATGGGATCCCAAATCCGACGATCCACCGCCCTCGCACTTTCGCTCTTCATTGCCACTGGACCCGCCTCCGGGAATGTTCTCATCGCGGAGTGGAACGGAAACTACGACTTCGAGTTCCAGGTTCAGTACATGCCGGATCTCGACCAGAAACGCTGGGGGCTGATTGATGGTGGGGACTCCTACTGCGTCCCGACCGCGACGATGAACTTGTTCTCGTACATTGCCGAATGGGGTCTTGGGGCGATGGATCCCGGCCCCGGCGTCTACACCTACGAAGTCGACCATCTCGACATGACCAACCACATTTGGGATCTGGCATGGGACATGGAAACCACCTGGGGTGGTTGTTCCGGGACTTGCTCGAGCGACACGGTGAATGGCATCGACGAGTGGATCGACCCTTACCCCCTGGTTCGATACTCGGACTTCAAGCGCGAAGGCTACTGCCCCAACGTGAACGGCATGGCTCTCATCGCTTCGACCGGCGCCTTGATCAACTTCGCGTACGGCCGCTACAACCACAACCCTTCGGTGCTGCCCGTCATTGGGACCAGAACCGGTGGGCATGCGGTCACCATGGTCTACGCCCACGCCGACGGCGTGAACGACATCGAGCTCTGGGTCCGGGATCCCAACGATGACCCCGGCGACATCTTCTCGGAAGCGCCCTGGGCCTATCGCCTCTACGATCCGGTGGAAGAAATGACGGTCCAGGCCGACTTCGACGACGACGGAATCTACGAGCAGGTCAAGGTCACAGGCCTAGAGTACGACGACGCCGACAGCCAGATCCGTTTCATCGATTCAATGCACGCAATTTACCCGGGAAACGGATTCGAGTTCGATGAGGTCGAGCTAAACGTGCACCTGATCGGGGGACTCGACTTCGTCAACAACAACAATCCCACCCACTTCAACCCCGCGCCGTTCGAGAGCTTTCGGGACGCGGCTCTACACCCAGCGCAGCACTCCTACTACGTATTGACTCAACGTCCCCTCTCCCTGTTCGGCCACTTGAAACAGATCAACCGGGTGACTGGGCAGCAGGAAACTCTCCTCCAGTTCACCAAGCCGACGCAACTCGCGGTGGGACGTTTCGACGACATCTACGTCGCCACCGGCAGCCGAATCCACCGGACTCAGCGTCCCACTTCCGGATACTCGATCTACGTCACCAAGGAAGTCGACGTCGCGCTATCCATCCAGGACATGCTCTACGATGACGCGAAGGATGAAGTCGTGGCAGTCTCCACGATCGAGCACAAGCTCGTCGTCGCTCCCCGTGACCTTGGCGACACCAGCCCGGTCTGGGAGTACCCCATTCCCACCCTCATCCCGCCGTCCTCGGAAGTTTCCCTCGCCATGAACCCGAACGATGGAAAGATCTGGTTGCTCGCGAGCGCCGATCCGCAAACGGCTTTTCGCATGACCATTCATGATCCCGGACCGAACGGCTGGGTGCAGGCACAGCCGATCTCACTTTCCCTTGGCGGTGACTCCACGGGCCTGGACTTCGATGACCGCGGCCATCTGCTGGTCACCAAGACCAATGGCTCGGTGCTCGAGTTGGAGCAGGTTCAGCCCGGAGTGTGGTTCACGGTGTCGAACTCTCGCTACGCAAACCTCCAAGTCGATGGCGAGTTCCACGTCGCCCGAAGCCGTTCGTCCTACGACCCCGCCATCGGTTCCGAGGACATCTACATCCCATCCAGCGAGCTTCCGGAGATTGGAACATATGTGCTCGATGATCCTCCTCCGGCCCAGAAGCCACGCCTGCGCTCCTGGCGCTGAAGGAACCATCGTCCCGGCGCACTCAGCACAGCATCTCTTGCACGCCGTCGTCCCTTGCGCGATCTGGTCACGTGGTTGGTGTCGAACGCATCGCCCCCCCGTTGCGCATCTCTGCGGATCGGGTCGCGCGGGATCACGGCAGAACCGAGTTCTCAATCCAGAATCGAGTCGACGGCTAAAGAACCTCGATGACCGCCTTCCACGACAGTTCGACCGGAGGGAGGCATCGGTCCTCGGTGCACGCCACGAACCGGAGCGTCCCATGGGCGAGGTGGTAGCCCAGTCCGGTCCCTTGGAGAACCGTCAGGGGCAGGTGAGCGATCACTGGGCTGACCAGCTTCGATGCGGACGCAGAGTCCGCATGTTGGAACTGAGCCTCGCCCATGACCGCACCGCCGGCGTACTTGACGGCGACGGTCGGGGTGACCCCGCCGCCGATGTACCAACCCTCGGGCATCGTCAGAGTGAGCCGGAGCACAGCGGTCAGGTCTGTGGTCAACACATCGGAGAGGCCCAGCAGTCCGGCTCTGCCGCCCTCGACGTCTTGCAACTCCGCGGTCAGCTCGAATTCCTTCAGAGCATTCCGGGGATCGGACACGCCACACGCAAGTGCGAGAAAGCCCGGCAAGTCATCTCGCCCCACGTCCAGCGCAACGAGGTTCCCATTGCGGTCGATCACGATCTTTCCGTAACCGAACTGACCGAGAGTTCGCGTGACCTGATCGGTGAACTGGTCGCGATCCATTCGCACTTGCGGATAACTTTGCATGTCGTAGCGCTCGACGAACTCCGCTTCACGGTCCAACGTACGCTTCCCCGAGCCGCCACTGCTAATGAGGAGGAGCTCGAGCCTCTCACTTCCGAAATAGTCGTGAACCCCTTTCACGAAGGGGAAGCCTTTCCAGCAGCTGTGTCAGCTCGGCGCCCAGCAATCAATGACAAGTGCGCGCCCTTGAAAGTCGTCGCGCGTCACCGTCCGGCCATCGATCGTCGTGAAGGAGAAGTCCGGGGCCTTGCGGCCGATCACTGGCCAAGAGAGTGGCAGGTCCTGTGGAGTCAGTGTCAAGGTTCCGTCGTCGTCGATACTCTTGACCACGAACATCGAATCGCCAATTCGTAGCGGGTTCTCGGCGAAACAGGACTCCCACATCGAGATGCGGCCGTCGTGGTTCTGGTCCACCGCAAGGCACGTCGAGGTGAATGCGGTCAAGATGGCCTTTCGCTCGGGGCGAGGAACCAGGCTGTATCCCTCCTCATCCTCCGGCAGATAGATCAGGAACTTCTCACCGTCGACGGTCACCGTTCCTTCAAGCACGAGCTTCTCGGACGTGGACATGTAGTACGAATCCACGGGTCGTGTTTTCTTGCAAGGGACCATCGGGATGGTGAGGTCCGTTCCGGATTCCGGGTGTCCCGACACCGACAGGCACACACCGAGGAGCACAGCCAGGAGCAGATTGGTCATGGCGATTCCGTTCGATCCTCGGGCTGGTGGGGCGATCCAAGCGTCCAGGATCCTATTCCTCGGACGGAACCGCCTCAAGCGCGTAGCACAGCCGCCTGTTCCTCAACGCTGAGACGGAGCCGACGTTTCCCGAAGGCGATCGGTGAGCCTTCCTTTTGTCAGGAAAGTCCCTGGTCCTGCGCGATCCGGTCATGCAAGCGAGCCGCATGTCACCGGGGTCAAGGCAATCGTTGCAACACCAGCTCCCTCGACGCGACCAAGGACTGTCGTTCTTGCTTCTGGATCAGGACTGCTCGAACAACTGGATCTCGTCGACGAAAACCCAGGCCTTGCCACCCTTCCCGGGGTGCCAGTCAGGACATTGTTTGACGCCGATCACGCGGACTCGGACGAACCTTGCGATGCCCGAGACAGGAAAGCTCACCTCATCAGTAACCTGTGCGGGCGAGTGTTGTGCGATCTGACTGCTCCGATGGACAGTTCGATAGTGGTCGCCGTCGATGGAAACGGCGACTTGCAGACCGGCGGGCAGAAAGATCCAGGACCTCTGATCCTGCAGGAACGACGCTCGAACCTCACGAAGCGGCACCGACTCGCCGAGGTCGATGACGATGTCGACGTCCTCCCCCTCGAAGCCGAGCCAGCCGGGGTCATGGAAATCCTCGGAGGCGAGCTTGCCGTCGGAGAGAGTCTTTGCGCCGAGACCTTGGTATCGCGGAGACGGGGGACGGCTGAGCCGGACCGACTTGCCAACGGCAAGGTGATCCACGACCGGATCCCGGAGAGGAGGCAGGCGCCCCACACCCCGAGTGTCTTTGCCGGTGCGTTTCGTTCGGCGATCGCCCAAATCTGTGCGGAACATCTCGCCGAGCTGCTGCAACTCTGCAACGACTTCAGGGTGATCGGAAAGCACATCGGTCTTTTCGCCAACGTCGCGTTCCAGGTGGAACAATGAAAGCTCGCTCTGGCCGCGGGAATAAGGGCCGGGCAGACCGTCACGACCAGGTTCCACCCCGGCATAGGATCGATAGTGATGGGGAAACATCAGCTTCCACGGTCCGCGGCGGACCGCCACCAACTCGGCGTTGTAGTAGTAAGCCAGCGACTCGCGCGGACGGACGTCGACTTGTCCCTTCAACAGCGGAACGAGATTCACCCCATCAATGGTGTGAGCCGGAAGGGATGCGCCGGCCAGTGCCGCGAACGTAGGGAGCAGATCCATGGTCGCCGCAAGCTGATGGCAAGTGCTGCCGGCGGGAATGGTCGCGGGCCAGCGCATGATGCAGGGCACGCGGCAGCCGCCCTCCCACATGTTGCCCTTGCCCTCCCTCAGCGGGGACGCGGAGCCGGCATGGTTGCCGAAGTTCAGCCAGGGGCCATTGTCACTGGTGAAGACCACCAGCGTGTCGTCCGCCACTCCGCATCGCTCGAGTGCGTCGAGGATTTCTCCCACGGACCAATCGATCTCCATCATGACGTCGCCGTAGAGGCCCTGTGGGCTCTTGCCGCGGAATCGGTCGGAGACACCGAGCGGAACGTGTGGCATGGAATGCGGGACGTAAAGGAAGAACGGCCTCGAGTGGTGTTGTTCCAGAAACTCGACCGCGCGCCGCGTCGCCCGCGTGGTCAGCGTGTCCTGATCGGCAAGGTCCGCGATCACGTCAACCGGGGCATTGCCTTCGTAGTACTTCAGCTCTGGATAGAACGACTTCTGTTCCTCCGTTCCACGCTGGGAGCGGCCGTCGTATCCAACGGGCCACATGTCGTTCGAGTACGGGAGCCCGGCGAACTCATCGAAGCCGTGTTGCAAAGGGAGGAAAGGTTCGTGGTGACCGAGATGCCACTTGCCGAAGATGCCACTCCGATATCCGCGCGCGGCCAGGATCTCGGCAATCGTCTCCTCGTCGGGGTGTAGTCCGATGCGCGACTGCGCGTTGAGTGCTCCCTGGATCCCGACGCGTTCCGCGTAGCAGCCGGTGAGTAACGAAGCACGGGAAGCGCTGCACACGGCTTGGGAGACATGGAAGTCGGTGAAGCGCATACCCTCGCGAGCGAGGCGGTCCAGGTTCGGAGTCTCGAACTCGGTCGCTCCGTAGCAACCGACGTCGGCGTATCCCTGATCGTCGGTGAAGATCACGACGAAGTTCGGCAACTCCGTCGCCGTCGCACCGTGGGTCCCCTGCGCGAGGGTCGCCGCGAGGATGCCGGTCAGGAATCGTGGAGAGAGCATTCGCGGAGTTTGCCACAGCGCCCGGGCTGCCGGCACCGGAAGGATTCCCCTCTCCTCCCCCTTGCGCTCGATCGACTGGACGACCATAATCCGAACCAGATTCGCATTTGGAGAAATTCATGTCCTCGACCGTTCGCCCCCCGGGGCAAGGCCAGATTCCCGCGCGCCAGGCCCGCAGTCAGCGGACCGAAGAACGCATCGTGGCAGCTGCCGTGGACCTGCTCGGGGAGAAGGGGTTCGACGGAATGACGGTGGGCGAGATCGCCCGCCGGGCCGGAATCAGCGTCGGCGGTTTCTATGCGCGATTTCCCGGCAAGGAGGCACTGCTGCAGTACCTGAACAACGACGTCTTGGGCGCGGTTCGCGAAGGAGCACGCGAACGCTTCTCCGTGCAGGCAACCCGGGAACTGGACGCTCGCCAGGTCATCGAACGCTACATCGCCATGGCCGTCGACGTGTTTCGTCGTCACCGATTGGTGATGCAGCAAGTCAGCCGCCGCAGTCGTACGAGCGCCGATCCTGGATTCCGCCAACAGGTCCTTGACGCGAACATCGAACTCCACGACCTGTTCCGTGCCCGGCTGCACGAGCGACTCGACACGATGGATCACCCCGTTCCTCATCGGGCCATCGACATCGCGTTGACCTCGGTGTCCGCGGCGATGCGGGAGTACGTTCTGTTCGACGAGTACCGTCCTCAATTCGAGCCGATCGACGATCCGGATCTCGTCGCGGAACTCACTGATCTCTTCGTCTGCTACCTTCGGATTCATTCATGAATGCGATCACGGCTGCCCTCCTCCCCAGTCTTTGGCTCGGACCCCCTTCCCTTGGAACGGAAGACCTTGAGTCCTTGAGTCTGCGCGATCGCATTCTGTCACTGATCGCCCATTGGAATCGGGACGATTCTCCCGGTGGTGTCCTGGCGGTCCTCGAATTCGGAGAACCGATCTGCGTCGAGTCGTTTGGCATGGCGAACCTGGAAACCAAGCGCCCGAACGATCCGACGACCCTCTTCTACCTGGCATCCCTCGCCAAGCCGATCACCGGATTCTGTGCAGTGCACGCATCCCAGAACTCCTCCCTCGACCTGGACGCCTCGGTGCGCGAATTGTTTCCGGAGCTCTCCGAGGTCTATCAGAGCGCCACGTTGCGCCATGCACTGCATCACCTCTCGGGATTGCCCGACGTCTACGATGCCGCCATCGCGACGGATCAACCACTCGCCACCATTGCTTCCAACCAGGCCGCCGTGGAGTTCCTTTCCCGTCTCGAGACTCCGTGCTTCCCTGCCGGGGAGAGGTTCCTCTACAGCAACTCTGGGTACGTGCTGTTGGCGGAAGCCATTCAACGGAGCACCGGAGTGAAGTTCTCCGAGTATGCGCGCACCCACCTCTTCGAATCGTTCGGCATGGAGCAGGCCCGGTACCTCGGCGGCAATCAGGATGACGTGGCTTGCAGCTACCAGCGCCGTGGCGATCGCTGGTCCGAACAACAAGTCGCGACCGGGATGCACGGCCCGGGCGGTCTCGTGGCAAGCCTGGACGATTTGATCGCCTTCGAGCAAGGACTCCTCGATCTCGAAGAGGAGCGGAAACGCGCCTTGTTCGATCGCCCCGCGAAAGCTCGGCACCCAAGACTCGGGGCGTATTCGGCGGGATGGCTTCACCAACGTCATCGTGGGTTGCGCGTCGAGCGCCATTTTGGCGGCGGGTTCGGCTTCTCGACCGACCTGCTCAGATTCCCGGATCACGAACTCACGGTCATTGTCCTCGCCAACGCCAGCGATCTCTCGGCGACCCACCTGTCCGAGTCAATCGCGGACATTGTCCTAGAGAAGGACGTGAGTGCCTCCGAACCTCGGCAACCCCCGACGGTTTCCCTCATCCCCGAACAAGCCCAGCGATTCGGCCGCTTTTGGCGCGACCTGGCTCGCGGAGTCGTGTGGGTTTTGTTGCCACGGAAGGACCACATCGAAGTTCGATCCCTCGGTGATCTCGAGATCTCACTCGTTCCGGTGAGCCCCCAACGACTCGAGGCCTGGGATACGGCGCAACCATTCGCCCTCGAACTCGAGAGCGGGGAACTCGTGGTGTGGCACGACGAACAAGAGTGGGCCCGCCTCGAGCAGATTCCCGCTCCGTCTCGCGAGACCTCTCTGAGCGATTTCGTCGGTCGCTATGAAAACCTACGGATTGGTGCAAGGATTCGATTGACGATCACGAGTGACGGAAGATTGAAACTCGAACAACGCGAACCAATCCTTCCCCTTCCCCCGTTTCAGCCCGTCGGTCGCGACGTTTTCGTGTGTGATCGAGGCGCGCAGATCAGCTTTCACCGCGACCGAAAAGGCGACGTTCATGGTCTCACGATGCACGCCAACCGAGCCTGGAATCTAGGCTTCGACAAGATGGATTGACCAAGATCCGGCGATCGAGGGCTCGTTGCCGAGGAGTTGATGTTTCCATCCACCTCCGAGACATCACACTCGGAGCAACCATTGCGTCGCGGACCACGTCGGAGATCCGGCATCAGTGACGATTCTCGCACGCCGAGATCGCCGCTTCTCGGCGTGGCGGAGAGTTCATGGAGAGTCGCTGGCCGGCGTCTCATGGCCATCCTTCTCGCCTCCGCCATCTTCCCTCCTGCGGCGCTCTCGTCCGTGGCACAGCCTCGGGACTTCCCAAGCCTCCTCGGCCGTGTTCTTTGAGGAGAGACTCAGGATCGGTCGACGTCAAACGGCCCTCAAGGAACAACAAAAGTCTTCGAGTTTTTGACCCCCTCAATCCGCCTCGCACTTCCGTGAATTCCCCTGGTGCGCATTCCTCTCGAGCTTCTTCGAGAACACTGAAAAGGTGGTCACCGCAGCGCACGCGCACCGGTTTCCATGCGCGTCGCGACGGCTGCCAGGAGGATTCGTGGCATGAACGATTTTCTTCGCCGGTGGGCAGTGGAATTCCCATTCATGATGACAATCGGATTGATGGGAATGGCAGCAGCGCCGGACGTAACTTTCGACGGGACTTCGGCAAGAAGTCCGCACGCCTTCACAGCCCCACGAGACGCCGATCCACCGCCTTACGGCGGACACTCGGCACTCTCCCCGCCTCCAGGTGCGGTGTGGATCGGTGAAGAATTCATCAATGGCGTGCTGTTTTGCGTCTACGAGACTCCCACCGGTCTTTACCGGGAACCGTGCCCTGGCCACTAGCGATCGTCTCACGGCAGTGGATCGGGCCTTGGCGATTCGATGGGGATGAGATCGCTCGACTCAATCCAAGATTGGCCCGTCGTTTCCCAGACGACGGGCCACATGGGCCTGCGCGCGACAGTAGAGCCGCCTGGCGGTGGTGTAGGTGAGAGACAAAGCTCGTCCTGCCTCGGCAATGCTCATGTCGTCGACTCTGACCATCATGTACAGCGTTGATTGATCAAGAGGAAGCTCATTCAACGCATCCTCGATTTGACGCCACGTTTCTCGGTGGGTCACTGCCCAAACCGGACCGCGTTCCGAGGGGACATCCCCAAGAGGCCGATCCCGCCGGACGTCTCGTTTCTCCGCTCCGAGCTCTCCTCGCTTCTGACGGACAAGGTTCTTGCAGATTCGGCAGAGGTAGCCCTTGAGTTCCTCAAGGCCACGAAACTCAAAACGGTCGAGGCTGATCAAGAAGGCCACACACGCTTCTTGGATGGTGTCACCCGCATCCCACAGCTGTTGGTACGTGCTACCAATCTCGACCCTCACGGATAGGGTCAGGTAGTCAGTGATCCACTGGAACAGATCCTCGTTGGCAATGGCGTCCCCGACTTTGGCGCGTTCGATGAGCCGAAACAGACGCTTTGCCAGGTCATCTTCCCCCATCAGAGCCTTCCACGACGGCGCGGCCATTCATCTCACCCAGCCAATGCGACCGCTGGGAATTGGTTCCCTCCAAGGGGACAAAGGGAAACCCGGGGGGAGATTTCCAAACATTCTCAGAAATTCTGAAATTTCCCACGAGAGCCCAGATCTTTTGGTGATTTCCGACCGGCACTGTCCTTACTGAGGAGAAGGTATTTTTCCCAGGGAGGGCACTGTGATGACCCAACACTTTCCCGACGAGAACCAGCAGGCCGAGGAGGTCTTCGCGGAGTACCTCGAACTACGCGAAGAGGGGCGAGCGCCGTCTCGGGAGCAGCTGCTGCAACGGCACCCGCAATTTCGAAACGCTCTCACCAAAATGCTCCGAGGCCAGGAGACCGCCGACGGTTTTCACCAACGGCTTCGCGGGAACCAGGACAGCCCACCCATTCGCGAAATGCGCCCCTGGAGAAGGGCACTTCCGCCGGTTTTGATCGCCGTTTCGCTGTTGGTCCTTGCCGTGTTCGTTGTGATCGGCGATCGATCCGCCGAGCCCCTCCTGAACGCACCTTCGGAACTCGTCACGCTGTCGGACTTCGTGGACTCCCGCTGGGGAATCTTGGAACAATTGTCCCACGGCAGGCCAAGGGAAGGGCAGCAACAGTTGGCGCAGGACTTGGTCAATCTCCATCGGGAAATTGACCAAACCCTCGCTCAATTTCGACACTCCCCTCGCGCCTCAAGATTGCCTCTTCCGCTGTCGAGAACCCTCGAACAAAGCTCGGCACGCGCCAACTCCCTTCCCTTGAAGAAACCGATCGAAAATCTCGGCGGCTTGTCCGGCACGGGAGTTGTTCTTTCGTTCCTCGAATTCTTGAGGTCTCACAATCTGCCGACCCCTTCCCCCGACTTGTCGATGACCACGCCATCGAACATCATCGAACTCTATCGACAAGCCGCCCACATGCATGAGCTACCACTGCGCGTGGTCGACCTTGATGGAGAGGCGGCCGATCTCTCCGCATGCCAAGTCTTCGCTCAATCGGTGCAGCTTGACAACGGCCAGATCCAGGAGGCTCGCTATCTGGGCTCGTTGGCAGATCGACTCTGGCTGGAAGCGGGCGACTGGAGAATCACCGTCCAGCACCCACCGACTCGCCGTCACTCCGTCCTGAGACTCCTGGTCTTTCCGGGATTGGAGATCGCCCCTCAGATTGCCTTCCTTCGTGAGTCGAGTTCCGTCACCTCGACCATGGTGGAAGTCCCAAGAGCTTCCTTCTTCTACGGATCCTCTTCGGGTTTCAGCATGCACCACGAGCCACAGGAAGAAACCCTGCCCAAGTACTGGATCGACCCGTGTGAAGCGACCAACGGCGAATATGCGAAGTTCTATGAGGATACTCAACGCGAAGCTTGGTTCTCTGACGACCTGCGTCCGAAGAGTTGGACTGCTGGAGAAATCCCCTTCGTCGACCCGCGTCTTCCGGTGTGTGGACTTTCTTGGCACCAAGCCTCCCGCTTCGCCAATTGGTCCGGCAAGCGACTCCTCACCGATCGGGAATGGGAAAGAGCCGCGCAGGGCGACATCAGTCAGAATCGAATCTACCCCTGGGGGAACGTGTATTCAGCGGACGCGGTCGATGACACCCACGTCATCGATCCCGTCACCCAGAAGAGCATTGAGCAGTGGGATCCGACGTCCGTTGACGCAAAGGTGCCCCTCAGCGCCGTCGATGACCCGGCCTACTGGCGCGGGGCCTCGGTAATTGAAGGAGCCCGCGTCTACCGGCTCGCGGACAGTGTCCGGGAGTGGACGGAAGACATTCTTGCCTACCCGGATCATGGAATCATCAGTTTCGGACTGGATGCCACCTCGATTCGCCGGACGATTCGCGGTTGCTCCTGGTCGGACGTGGGTCCTGAGAAATGCAAGATCGACCTGAGAACGGGAAGCGTTCCGACGGCAAAGCCCCTGGTGGTAGGAGCTCGCTGTGCGAAGTCACCCTATCCGGACTTTCCAGCGGAACATTGACCGACGCCATCGACGGCTCAGGCCAACCAAGTTCAGTGGCTTGAAAAAAAGTGTGGCGGATTCGCAGGTAGAAGCTCCTTCATGGAAGTGCAGGACCAAGAAACTCGTGCTTTCGCCGCCAGGGGCGCGACAGCACCGCCAGCGGGCAGTGGTCGAGCTTGGGCGTCGGTTGCGGCTCTCTGGGCCCGGCCCGTTCTTTCTGGCGTCTGACGAAGGAAGCGTCTCTTCGAGACGCTGCCTTCGTCTCCCTCTCGTTCCATCCTCGCTGCCGCACGGAGGAGCGACACGAGTTCTTCGACCGAGTTGTCCCGCTCCCTCCCCCGCTCGCACCGGCCTTCTGCGGAATGACGCGAGGGCCTGGCGAGATCGTCGAGGACGCGTACGCACCCTCGGCGACCGCCACGACTAGTGAAAACTGAGGAGACGAGGCAAAGAAGTGGAGCGCTCAGCGGCCGATCACGCGCTGCCAGGTGAGCCGCCGTCTCCGGCCGGCGAGCGTGGCCCTTAGAACTCCGCCCGGACGGCAATCTCCTGCACCGTCGGTCGTGGAGTTTCTGGGGTGAGTGTGTCGCCCGCACGCGCCGCGATGTCGAAAGTGATTCGGTAGCGCAAGAATTGCTTGCCGTTCGCGACCTCTGGATTCGGAGACCATCCGGTCCTGGTCAAGGGATCGGCTTCCTTGGACCCCGGGGACACCGCATCGGCGCCTTCGAACTCCACGTGGATCGTGGCATTGGGCGGGATGAAGTTGGCCTTGGGCTCCTTGCCGGGAAGAAATCGTCCCGGGATCCGTGGATCGGACACGCCAAGGAAGTCGACTCGGATGCTGGCGCCCTGGGGATCGAGAACGTTGCCGAACTCATCCGTGAGGACTTGGCCAGTTTCTGGATCGAGTCCCTGGAAAGAATAGACCGGGTTGGTGTTCTTCGGTGGCCGATCGATGACTCGCCCCATGTCGTACCATTGCGTGAGCGCGACACTGATCGGAGTGAACTCCGAGGGGTTTCGGACGTTGTTCTTGTCCACCCACGCTCTCCCGGTCACGGACGATCGATCTTCGACTTGAGCCGTTTGACCCGGCGGCACTTGCAGCTGAATGATGCCCGCGCCCGCACTGCCACCGGCTCCCGGATGATCCAGACCCAACGCACAGCCGTTGGGATTTCGTGCGGCACCTCTCCCTCTTCCTGCTGCTGCGTCGATCACCGCACCTTCCTTGACGTGGATGCCCGCTCCGGATTGAAACAGTGCCGCGCCTCCGGACCCGCCCCCGCCGCTTCCTGCAATGGAACCACAGCTGTTCCACTCGCCACCACCACCGTTGCCACCACGGCATGAAACATGAGCGGTCGACTCGAAGACGATCTCGCCGAGGGCTTTGATCCAGAGCGCCCCTCCCCCGCCACCTCCACCGCCTCCGCGGCCGTCGGTGATGGTGTCGGGAAGCTGAGCCCCAAGTCCCAGCTCCGCTTTGCAAACCCGGTTGTTGGTCGGGTCGTCGTCCTTCTTGCACCAGCTCCCGCAGAAGTAGGTGTCAAAACCACTGCCTCCGGCCCCTCCTCCCTGGCCGCCCACGATGTCCTGCAACTCTCCGCGCGACCCAATGAAGTCGTTGTTCGGGTCGTCGTCGCGGAACACCGCCAGTCCGGGTTCCCCGCCTGGGAGAAGGTGGGAGTCGGCGCCATGGGTTTCCGGCGTCCGAAGGATGTGTCCTCCCATGCCATCCGGAATCACGTTGCCGTAACCATCCTTCTGCGGCCGCGCTCCTCTCGTCAACAACGAGCCGCCCCCCCCACCGCTGGGACGGAAGCCCGGATTGTGCCCGACACCCTCGGTACAAGTGCTTTCTTGATCGGTGGCGTACGCCCCATTCTCATCCAGCGTGTCGAGACTTCCGGTCGTCCCGCCTCGCCCTCCCAACCGCAACAGGTTGGAAGGTCCCCAGCCATGGCCGCCGCGCAGCGGGGAGATCAGATTCCGTCGACTCGGCACTCCGAAGTAAGTCGTCGGATGACCTTCTCCCCCGCGCCCTCCCCCCGGAGCCGTCGCTCCGCCGGGCATCGGCGTGGTGGACGAGTCGATGGTCCTGGTGTGAGGAGCATCTCCTCCTTCCATGAGAATGGTGCCGGCAATGCGCACGGAACCCGTTGCGGTCAGAACCAAGGGGTTGGGTCCACGGGGCCGCAAGATCACATGTTCCGGGATGTCGATGTCCGTGAAAGAGAACACGCCTCCAAGCACGACTCCCGGTCGAGCATCCGGAGTCGACCCTTCCAGCAGTGGCAACGACTGCGAGCTGGTATCCAGGATGAGGACATTCGGGCTTTGGGCTGTCCCCGGAAACGGTTGCAGCCTGCCGAGTTCCCCACGGCCTTGGAACGCGAAGTTGGCAGTCAAGACATCGGAGTCGCGGGTGTCCCACTCGGCGGGGACCCGATCCGATCCGAGCTCCTCGAGGTTCCGGCTTTCTCGTTCCGAAGAGTCGAAGTCTTCTTGGAGCAAGTCGACGATCGTTCCGGACGGGGCCTCGGCCACGGTGAAAGTGGCAGCGATCGAAGTCCCCGGTCTCGGAGTCCCCTCCTCTCCCAAGCCTTGCAGATGGGTCGGGTACTCCAACGAAATCAGGTGACCGAACGGGAGGATTCCGCTGGGGCTGAAGGAAACCACAGCTCCGGCGGCAGAGTTCTCGAGCAAACAAACGTCGATCCCCAACGACAGCCCCATGGACGAGTCCCGGCGATGGTCAAGGTCGATCAGGCGGAAGCCTTCCAGGTTGGACTCCGACGGATGAATCGGTCCGTCGAACCGCAACAGGAATGGCCGCGGCGGAGGAAACAGACCCGCGGGATCCCGGTAGAGCTGGGGAGAGATTGACGAGGCTCCGTCGGCGGGAACGGACTCGACCAAGCTTGGGCGATGGATCCGGACGCCTCGAAAGTAGTCCCCTTCCCTCCTCGTCGTGCCCAACACCAAGGCGATGTCCCCGCCATTCGTGGGATCCTGAAACAGCGTCTTCAGACCCGTTTGGACCGAACTCAGGAACGTGGGCCAGGTGCCCGGCCCCACCTGGATCGTGTAGCTCTCTCCCGGGGCGAAGCCGGCACCTCCGTCATCGGTAACCCGCCCGTCTTGCACCCTCACGGGACGCAGTGGGTACTTCGGAACAAACACCACCCGCACGCCTTCGACGTGAAAGGTGCCTTCCGGGGCAACGCCACGCGAGTCGCGGATGCGAATCGTCTCGTGGCTCACCTCATCGGCGTTGGGTCGCGCAGAGAACTCGAACTCAATCTGTTGATTGAGCGGCGCGGCGAGGGGGGGAGAGGTCTCGGGCTCCGGATTGACGCTTCCCGGATCAGGAAAATGGAGCGCGAGGAGTTGGCCGCGCTTGTCCCCAGAAGAGCCTCCTCCGCCACCGCAACCGGTGACCGCGAGGAACCCGGTGAGGGCGAGGAGGCCGGCCAGGGTCGGGATTCTTCGCTTCTGAAGGGTCACCGAAGGAACCTCTACTCGATGGAACGGAGACGCGGCTTCCCCTCGCGATGACCAGGATCATAGCGTTCCCCGAGCCTCCTCGCCCCGCGACTCCCCCCTTCTGACCCCAGCAATTCCGCACCTTCCGAAGACGTCGGGAGGCCTCTTTCACCGGAGTGGATCGATCAGACGTGGAGGCCCCGGTTGGGTGACGAACGAAGTCGTGGCACTCACGACGTCAATCTCTCCGCTCTTCGGATCGATGGTCACGTACGCGGTGTAGATCCGAGTGTCGGAGAGAAGGGCGATGTTTGGCAGCACCACCGAAAACTGAGCACGCCCGCTCTTCCCAATGCGACCGCTCGTTTGTCCAAAAGGCGGCACGCCGGCAATTGACTGTCGGAACAACAAATCGTTCGCCAGGTAGAGAGAACCGGCATTCCCGAGCGGCTGTGCAGGCTCAGAGGCCAAGGAGAACGCGGCCACGTAGAGATGCCCGGGCTCTCCCACCAAATGAAAGGGCACGGCGGATCCGAGGGAGGCTCGGCCGAGCACCGTCAGGATTCCCTTCGAGAACCGGTGACCACTGACAATGGTTGCCTCCCCCGCGCTCGCAAACGCGTTGTCAAAGCCGTCTGCTCGCGGTGCACTGGAAAGGACGTCGGCAAACCCGTCGCCATCGAAGTCAGCACCCTCCATGGACTCGCTCATCAAGTCTTCTTGCTCGCGACCGAAGATCCGCCGGGTCGGGTAGTCCGTGTCCGCGTCCATGGTGGCAAGAGGAAGTACCCTTGGCCATCGTCGTGGGCCGCCGTACATGATGAGGATCTCTCCGTTGGAGGTCTGGATCACCCCATCACGAGTGACGTTGCCTCGAACCACCCCGAAGTAGAGATCCTCGAAGCCGTCACCATTGACGTCTGCGGTCGACAACGTGTCCCCCGCCATGTTCCTGCGAAACTCGCCGATCAGAGTGCAAGTGCCGGCGGGCCTCTGACGCATGTCGAGCACTTGACCGCGAAGGTGAGGTCCCCCGTAGATCACGACGGCCTCTCCGGTACTGGTGACGGTATTGGTCACCCCCTTTGCCGTGAGGGCGCCGATCATCAGATCGAGGTACGCATCTCCATCGAGGTTGCCGCTGGAGATTTCTTCTCCCAAGTAGTCGTCGGAGTCCGCGCCGTAGATCACGGTCAACTTGCCTTCCGACAACAAGCTGGCGGAGTCCGACAGATCAATCAAGTGCGGAGGGTTTGTTTCTCCCCACAAGATGTACGTGTCTCCGCAGCCATTCCGCGAATTCACCGGTCCATCCCCTCCTGCGGTTTCGACGCCGGTCGGGTCGGCAATGACTCGGTTCAACGCCGCCGAACCGATGATCTCTTCGTAGCCATCCCCATCGAGATCCGCGCTGTGAATGCAAGAACCGAGGTGATCGCGGTTGCCTTCCCCATAGATGGTTGTGAGAACCAGATCCGCGGGGGGGTGGGCCAAGTCGATGACTTCCGGAAGGGGTTGGCTCCCATCCATGACGTAGATTTCCCCTCGATCACGATTCGCATTGGCCACCCCATCGCCGGCATCCCCGCTGATCATCAGGTCTTCATGGCCGTCGCCGTCGAAGTCACCGGATTCGACCCAAAGGCCGATTCGGTCCATCGTGTCGATGCCGAGAACCGTCACGACTTTTGAGTCCGGATCCGCAAGGTCGATGACCCCACCGAAATCGGCCCCCCCGTAGATGACGTACACAGCTCCAGAATCCGCATTGCCGTTGCTGTCAACTCCCGAAGCGCCAATGATCAAGTCCGCCACTCCGTCCCCGTTCTGATCGGAGGAATAGAGTTCGGTGCCGAGAAGATCTCCCTCGGCACCTCCGAGCACGCGGAGCATTGGCTGCTCCCCGATCGGAGATGCCAAGTCCAAGCTGCCAGCGATCGCTCCGTTTCCCTTGAGGACATAAACCTCCCCGGCATCCACTCGATCCTGCAGTGGTCCGCTATCCGCAAGCGTCGCAGCAATCGCGACATCCAGCAATCCATCGTCGTCGTAATCGCCGTACTCCACGGGAAGACCACAGTTGCCACCACCAGGATCCGAAAGCCAAATGGACATCTGGCCTTCCTGATCCGAGTCCTCGAGGTCCCACGGAGTCAGTTTCTGGGCGATCGTGGTCGCAACCATGCCCTCGTCGAGGATTGGTCGAGGCGGAATCGTCCCCGCCTCGGAGGCGATCACGGATGATCCAGAAATCCCGTCGACAACCTCGCTGTCATCCACCGCATCGTGAGGGGAGGCGTCCGCCGATGGCGTCTCATCAACCGGGGAGACTCGTGGTGGCAGCTCTTCGATGCAAGAAAACGCTGGCTCGGCGGGAAGGTCGTTGCCGAGCAGAAGCAACACCAGGGATCCGGTCAGGATAGGAAAGGCTTGGAAGTGAGCTCGTGATCGTCGCATGGGACCTCCGATCAGCGAGCGGAACGGACCCGAGTGTAAAGCAGGACTCGTTCCCAGACAAGACGAGGAGAAATCGTCGCCTGTCCCCGCGGGAAGGCTGGGTGTGCTCCATTGCTTCGTGACTGCCGCCGACGGAATGAGGGAGTGTCGACCGTGCTGCGGCCTCGAGGCCTTGCTCCTCCAAGAGAAGCCGAGCTTCTATCATCAGGAAGGGCCGTCGGAAGCGCCCGCTTCGAGATGAGATCCCTCGCAAGACAGACGAGTGTTCCCTGATGCCAGAGCTTCGGTACTGGGCGTTCCTGAGTTACAGCCGAGACGATGAACCCCTCGCAAGGTGGCTCCATCGCCGGCTCGAGCGATTTCGGGTTCCTCGACGGCTCCGTGAAAATGCCGTCCCCAGCGGTGGACGAGCTCCCGAACGCTTGCGCCCCATCTTCCGAGATCAAGAAGAACTTGCCGCCTCTCCCGACCTCGGCCATCAACTCGAACAAGCCATCCAAAGTTCTCGCCATCTGGTCGTCCTTAGGACAGAGCCCGCCTCTCGATCCCGCTGGGTCGCCCGAGAAATCGACGTATTCCTCTCTTCTCGTGGGCCCGATTCCATCATCCCGATCGTCCCCGACCCGAAGTGCCTGCCTTCATCCAAGTCACTCCATCCGGCGTGGGCCACCGCCTTTTCTGAGTCATTGATCCTGAACGATCGAAACAGCATTCACACCCATGTTCTGGCGCGAATTCTGGGAGTCCCGCCCCAGGTCATGGATGGCGAGATCCTGACCCAGAAGATCCGCAAGCGACAAGCAGTTTTCGCCGCATCCATCCTGTTGACCGTCTCAATGCTTGGGCTCAGCTGGTACGCCGACCAGCAACGCCGCGTCGCGAAGCACGAAGAGTCCGTGGCGATAGACCTTCGCAAAGAGGGCGAGGGCTTTCTCCAGTATCTCTCGAGTGACCTTGCCACCGCACTTCGTGACCATGGCTTCACCGCAGCCTCGCAGATGGTGCAGAAACACGTGGCTGACTACTACCTCCGAGGAGATTCCCCGATCCCAGAATTCGAGCAACAAACCGCATCCGATTTGGTCCGGGAACCAACTCGATGACGAGAAAAACTTGCTCCCCCAGCAAGAGCCAGAGAAGCGTCGGGATCCTCGCCATGTTGGAGGACCGGGACATGGCACACTGGCTGCACCGATCCCTGAGCCTCCGAAAAATCCCGCGGAAGTTGGCTTCCTCCCCCGAACGATTGACGCACTCCTGGGATGGCACGAGCGTCTTGCTCGATCTCAACGAGAACGAACCAGGCTCTCCCGTGGTCGAGTCCCTCATTGTTGTGTGCTCCCCGGCCGCCGCCAATTCCACTCGAATCGACCATCTGCTACGCAAGTTCATGGAACGTGCGAGTCCTGATCGGATCTTCGCAGTCCTTGCCCACGGTGAGCCGAACTGTGGAGACGAACGAGAGTGCTTACCAGAGCTGCTTCGCCAGCGAGAACCAAGTGCCGCCGACCTTCGTCCGCGCAACAAAAACGCTCGGCGACTGGCGATGTTGCAACTCACCGCAGCACTGCTCGGCATTCCTCTTGACTCCCTCCGGAACCGGCAGCGAGCCGCGCGGCTGCGGATTTGGACCCAATCCATCGCGGTCTCGCTGGCGCTCTCTTCCACTTTGGCCGCGCTTGCAATCTACGCGGACATGCAAACCGGCAAGGCCCATCGAGAGCGCGAGCGCCAAGACAGGACGCGCCGAGAGGCCGAAGAGGTACTCGCATTCGTCGAGAAACGAGTGACCGCTTCGTTGCCTCCTGGCAAGGAAGCCAGCCGCGAAATCATCCGAAGCATGGTCGACCGGCTCGGGGAGTTTTACGCAGCGATTGGCGCGACCTCTTCCGGCCAAGAGAAACGGTTCTGTGACTCCGTGCAGTTGGTCGGAAAGGCGACGATTGCCGCGGAGAACTTTGAGATGGCGCGCGCGCGAGACCTTTTCGAACAAGCCCGAGCGATTCGAGAGGAACTCATCGCACTGCCGGACGCTCCCCCTCTCTGGACACTCGCCCTGGCGGACACCCTGAGCGCGATCGCTCACATCGAACGGTCCCAGGGACGTTTGGCTCAGTCACGCGCGGCGCTGCAGAACGCCCATGCCCTGCGTGCCGATCTCGTCGCTTTCCACACACCTCCCCGCAAGCTTTGGCTTCAGGCCCTTCAAAGCAGCTTTCACGACCTCGGGACCTTCCACGGGGAATGGGGGCATCCAGAACAAGCGATCAACTACCTCGAGGAGTCCCTCACACTCTTGAAGAAGCTGATCGAACAGAGCGAACCCTCTGGCTTTCAGAGAAGGGATCACGCCGATTTGCTGGTGGCCGTCGCCACGTCAAAGCTGCAGCTGGACGACTACGCCACGGCGCACCAATCACTCGAGGAAGCGGTCCGCATCTATGAGCAAGTGTCGAAAGAGGAACTCCACCGGGTCTCTCGAGCCTGGAACGTTCCCTGGGCCCTTTCGCTTCTTGGAACGACGGAGAGAGCCCTGGGTCATGTCGCGAAAGCCGTTCGTCACCAGGACCGTGCAGTCGAAATGATCGTCGAACTCGCCACGAAAGATCCCAGCGACGCCGATCTGCACTCTCATCTCGGGCACATCTTTGAAGCTCGGGCGTGGCTGCATCTCCAGATCGGAAGGTTCGAAGATGCTCGTCATGATTTCTTGCAAGCCTTCGCGGGGTGGAAGAACTCCGGCGAGCGAAACCCGACGATGGGAAACCGCCAGGTGGCACTGACCAAGGCGGCAAGTATCGGGGACATACTTTTCGAACAGGGCATGATGGCAGGGCGATCTGGACAAGACTCCCTCGCAAGAAAGTGTGTCGAGGAAGCTCTGGGAGCCTATGGGCTTGGAGTTCGGACTGCTCAGCAACTCGCCGAGTTGGATCCGAAGAACCTGCTCGAGTGGCGCAAAGGCGCGATCGTGCTGCAATTCAAGCAGATCGATCTCCTCGCGGGATATGGTGACCTTGACTCCGCCAATGCGCAGGCAACCGAAACCTACCAAGCAGCCAAAGAGTGGGAGAGTCAACGTCCTCGCGGCCCCGAAGGGCGACTCATGGTGATGGAAGCGATCACCCGACTCACCTACATCGCAGACAACCTGGGAGAGTCAGCACGGGCGATGGCGCTTCGCCGGGAATCGCTAGCCATTGCGTCAGAGCTGTCTCAACTCGCCCAAAGCGAAACCGTCGATGAAACCTATGAAGGCCTCATTGATCGCATGGTTGCCGAGGCAAGCATGGAGTGCCTGTCACTTGCCGACGACCTAGAGACAACCGCTTTCGAGGAGATCGCCGAAACGGCTCATGCCATTCTCGCGAGACTCGTGGCCAAGGGGGCACCGCTCACCATCGACGAGCAAAGGGCGTACGTCGAGCTTGACAAGCGTCCCTAGCAGTCCGGTGGAAAGGCCTAGGGACGAATGCCGGGATGCGGCAGGGGCCCAAGAGAGTTGACCACGCGCCATGGCGGCGGCGCGATCGCTCCCCAGACTCCGTAAGGAAGTTTTTCGAGTTTTTCGGCGGAGCGGCGCCGCGAATGGAGCTTTGGGAGCCAGGCGAGGGAAATGGGGCTGCGATTGCCCGGATGCACGCTCCGGAGTTCCCTTCCTGACAAAGACAGGCCCTCGGCCCCCTGGAACCGTGAACGAGTCAGAGTCGATCCGGCGAGTCGGGGTACGAGAACTCGGAATGTTGACTCGGTGACAGTGGCTCACTGAGCACCAGGGGACCACTCTGCACAGGAACCTCGGCAATGGCATACGATCCAAACTTCCTCGGCAACAATGTGAGCGCTCCTCTTCCGACGTTCGGCGCCGGGTTGGAAGGTCATCTCTACCGGAGCGATGACCTGCGCGAAGGCATCTACGCGGACTACCCCACGTTCTCGGTCGTCATGAATTCTCATCGGCGGAGCGCCGCGTTCGTGGCCTTGAACATCGATCAGAGTCTCCTCGGCGGCAAGGGCAAGAAAAGCTGGGGCTACGATTCCCGGATCGACCACGCTGTCCAGCTGAACAACGACTACTACCGCAACAACGTCTGGGACCGCGGCCACCTGGCCCGACGAGCGTCCGCCGCCTGGGGGAAGAACTCGGCGGAGAAGAATCGCAATTCGCGCGAAACCTACTACTGGACCAATGCCGCGTTGCAACATGCCTGGGTCAACCAGGACGAATGGTTGGGTGTCGAGGATTGGGTCCGCACTCTCGACGATGACTCGAACAACAAGGTTTGCAGTGTCTCGGGTCCGATCTACTCCGAAATTCACACCAGTGTCCATCCGGCGGGGCGCTCGCCGGCGGCCGTCCCCAACGCATTCTTCAAGGTCGTCATGTTTCGCCACCGCGACACGCCAAACGAACTGTCGGTGCGGGCCTTCATCGTGCCCCAGGATGCCGACACCATGCGCGCCAACAAGGAATGGCAGCTGCAGGACTTGCAGCTCTATCAAGTACCAATCATGTTCATCGAGCAACACACGGGCTTGATCTTTCCGGAAGAAGTGGTTCAGGCAAATCCGCTGTTCTTCTCGGACACGGACGGTGCGAGCGGAGTCGGCAGCCCCACGCTCCCGGAAACCCACCCCGTCGACGTGGACACGAACATCATCGATCCCGGCAATCCGCGACCGGATCTCGGGACCGCGGCAGAGACCGTCAAGATCGTCGCTGCCATGGTCAATCCAGAGGGCGACGAGCGCGCCAATGAATGGGTGTCGCTGATCAACGTCGGTGCGTCCTCCGTCGCCATGGCCGGGTGGCGCCTGACGGATCACATGGGCCGGGTGCACGACCTTCCGGATCAATCCATCGAGCCAGGCATCGCGATTCGCATCCAACCAGTCGCCGACATGCAGCTCCGCAACCGCAGCGGCTCCATCACCTTGAGCAACGCCGCAGGAGAACAGGTCGACCGCGCGTTCTGGATCGGGGAAGAGGGACGGCGCCAAGGTCAGCCCATCGTGTTCATGGCGCCCGACCGGTTCCTCCACTCGTAACGACACTCGGCAACAAGATTCGCCCCGGTGGACACGCGGTGATCCGGAAGCGACCGTTCGCTGCTTGCTCCATTCCCCGGGACGGGAATGTTGGAACCGGGGGCACCAACGAAACACCGCCTTCGATGCTTCCGAGGAAAGCGGAAACCGGGGAGAATGACCGTCAAGGCGTTTGGATCGGGAGCAAGCCAGTCGGTCAGAAAGAATGAACTCCCTCATGGAGCCCCTCGACCCCGAGCCGTTCCAGGCGATCGCCATCGACTGGTCCGGGGCCAAACATCCGCGTGGCCATCTTTGGAGCGCCTTGGCGGATGCGGCCGGGCTTCGAGAGCTGGTCCCCTTGGACTCCAGAGAGCACGCGGTCGAGAGGCTTCTCGAACATCTCGTCGCTTTCCCGAACTGCGTGGCAGGACTCGACTTCGGATTTTCGTTCCCCGCTTGGTACCTGGCCGAACTCGGAGTCGCCCAAGCCGCCGATCTGTGGACCACGGTCAAGCAGCATGGAGAAGGTTGGCTCGCTCGCTGCGAACCCCCGTTCTGGGGACGTCCCGGGAAGCCCAAGCCAACCCTTCCCGAGCACTATCGGCGCGCCGAACTGCTGGTCGGCGAAACCACGGGCGCTCATCCAAAATCGGTGTTCCAAATCGGAGGCGCCGGCGCCGTGGGAACCGGCTCCCTCCGCGGCATGCCGTTCCTCCCCCAGTTTCGCGCAGCCGGAGTCGCGGTTTGGCCCTTCGATCCACCGCGACGACCGATGGTCATGGAGATCTACCCGCGTCTCTTCACCGGCAAGGTCGTGAAGTCTTCCCGCTCTGCACGAGAGGAGTACTTGCAACGCCATGCGCCTGGGTGGAGTGACCGGCACTTGACTCTCACGGCCGATTGCGAAGATGCGTTCGACGCGGCGATCTCCGCGGTCGGATTGAGGGCGAGCTTGTCGAAGCGCTCGGTGCCCTCCGGAGACTCAACGAGTCACCTCGAGGGAGAGATCTGGCCAATTGTCGAACACCTGTCGATGGGGCGATCAACCCAAACTCAGTGACTCGGCGCGCGACGCATTCCCTCGAGTATCATGAGAGGGTGAACACGCGCCCCTCTTCCGTCCGGCTTCGCTCCGCGACTCGCGACCGGCTGAAGGTCGTCGCGCTGGTCGTCCTGGCAATCGTTGCCATCGCGCTGTTCCCCCGCTTGCGAGCGCTCGACCGTGAAGGGCTCTTGTGGCTCATGGATCACGGTCCCATTGCTCCCGTGATCCTGATGGGAGCCTATGCCGTCGTCGCCCTGATCTTCGTTCTCCCCGCGTTCCCGCTCGACTTTGCTGCTGGTGCACACTTCGGTTTCTGGGAGGGGGTTTTCTGGGTGCAGCTTGCGGCCTCCCTGGCCTCGGCGGTTGGCTACTGGACCGGGCGACTGCTCTTGCATGGACTGATCCAGAAACTCGCACAACGACGGCCCGCTCTCCGCACGATCGAAAAGGCGGTGATCGAAGACGGAGCCTCGATCATCTTCCTGACCCGGCTCTCTCCGGTGTTGTCGTTCAGCATTCTGAATGTCTTCTACGGCGCCATCCGTGTTCCGTTCGTGAAGTACCTGGCAGCCTCTGTCGTCGGCATGCTTCCGGGGACGGCTCTGTACGTCTACGCCGGGGTCCTGGCGGGAGACCTGTCTGGTGCTCCCGGACACCCTGCGCAAAGTGTCGGACACTGGACGTTGAACTCGATCGGATTCGCGGCCACGGTGTTCCTCGTCATCTTCGTCACCCGCCGAGCTCAGAGCCTCCTTCGCGGCAAACTGGGCCCCGACTCGACCACACCCCCTCCAGAGCCACCCGCGAATCCCTGAATCGTCGCCCATTCCCCATCGAATCGGTTCGAGTTCGGATCCCGGGGAATTTCCGGGCCTTCTGGTGAATTCCCTGCGCGCCTTCGCCCGGTCCCTGCTATCTCCGTCTGTGGGGTGGGAAGGCGACTCCTCTTGCCCCTTCATCGATCATTCCGGAGAACCCAAGATGCGCCGTGCTCTTCCCATCCTTCTGTCTGCCGCCGTGTCCGTGGTACCCGTCGCCTGCACTTCGGTCACCGAAGAACCGTTCATCCTCCCGGAAGGCCAGCACATCGGCATGCCGATCCAGCCGCAGAAAGTGCTCCCCTTCGCCGTCGTGGACGCCACGCCTCAGTCCTACTTCGATCAAACGCTCCTTGTCGAGGCGACCGTCGCCGCCGTCTGTCAAAACATGGGATGCTGGATGCAGATCGAAGACGAAGGACGCACTGCCATGGTGCGGTGGGAATCAGGATGCGGAGGAGAGTACGCATTCCCCACCGACTCGCCGGGACGTCAGGTCCTGATCCAGGGATCGTTCTACCCCACCGAGATTTCGGAGGATGACATCGCGCACCTCCAAGCAGAGGCGGGCGAAGACCTCGAGCTGGAAAGAGAAGGCTACGAATTCAACGCCTCGGCAGTGTTGATCCAAGGGGAGTGACCGACTCACCTGCCCCCCGCGAGGCCGCGACAGCTCTTGCTGTCACGGCCCCACGATGCGGGAATTTTTCACGCGAATCACCCCGTGAAACGGGCGCCACACTTCCCGCAAAATCAAACCAATGGCAAAGATCCAAACTCACGGCAGAAACGTGATTGCCACTTCATTGGTGAACTTGGTCGCACCACTTGCCGAGATCGCCGCACACCGAAACCGAATCGTCTGATTCACCTGGCCCGGGGCGTTGAAAGTGCCACCAAGGGTCCATCCACCGTTCGCGTCGAACACGCCGTTGAAGGGGGTGAAAACGAAACTCCCCCCGACCAGCGCGGATTGCAGCCAGACAATGTTGCCCGGCGGCCCTTTCCAAACATCGAACTGTGTGTAGTCCCCCAGATGGACTTCCGTGGCACGCGTCCCGAGTGTGAATTCCGGCCCTCGGACGAAAACATCGAGGGCCTGGTTGGTGTCACCGGTCACGATCTGAGGATCGTCACTCCCAAAGACAGAAAACCGACCGTCCTTGGTGATGTCCGTGGGCCCCCCATCCGTCGGCTGACCGGACGCGGTGACGGTCTCCCGAGAGTAGGCAGGAGGAGCCACGCCGAGGTCGACCAGGAACGTTCCGCTGCCCACGGTCAAACCGGATCCCGGCGGCGGAGAATTCATCGGCGAACCGAAGCAGACCTTCGAGCCATCCCCCGAGATGGCACCAAGGTAGGAGTCTCCGGATTCGGTGATGGCAGTGATGATTCGCGTTTCATAGTCCCCGTTGTCGAACCCGTCCCCATTGGGGTCTCGATCGTGAACCCACAGGTCGACGTTGAAGTTGGCGTTTCCGATTTGCCAGGAGCCGCCGACTTCCGACTCGAAAGTGACGAAACGCCCGTCACTTGAAATCTGGCCATTGACGCTCGGCATGTTCCCCTGAAGGGGGGGAAGGAACGGAATGGAGTTTCCGACGCTGACTCGGACCGTCGCAATCCCCGCGCCTCCGCCAGGAGCAGTGATCTGATCGTAGACCCCGTCACCGTCGAAATCCCGGTCATGCACGAAGACGTCGAGCATGGCGTTCGTGTCCTGTCCCGGCGGCAGCAGGTTGCTCGCGTCGCTGTCAAAGACCACAAATCGGCCATCCGCGCTGATGTCCAGCCCCCCCGGACCAATGGGATCTCCCCCTGAGTGCTGCTGGCCTGAGGAATCCACGGTCACGACGGCCATCTTCGAAGTGCTCACCTTTCGAACGAACGCGTCGCCGTAGCTGCCGTTGGTATCGGTTGGGACGAGATTCGTGGCGAAGCTGAAGAAAATCACCCACTCCCCGTCATCCGAGACCACCGGATCGTCGCTGTCGTCGTTCCCGGGGACACCTCCCGGCGACCGACTGATCAGCTTGGTCGACCCTCCCCCCAGAGCAGGGTCCGTCGGCAAGTCGAAGTCTCGCACGTGTGCCCAAACATGCTGCCCCGTCACGCCAGTCTGGAACTCCCCGTCGCTGACGAAAGCGATGACTTTCCCATCGCCCGAGATGGAGGGGTATCGCGAGTCCGCAAGGACTTCACTCCCGTCAGATTTGACGCTGACCCGTTTTGTCGTGTTCAGTCGGCGGTCGTAGACATAGATGTCGCGTTTCCCGTTGTTGTCGTTGACGTCCAGAGCGGAAAGCGTCTCGAACGCAATGTATCGGCCGTCGGAAGAAGCCACCCCGTCTCCACCACCGAAAGGGCTTTGCGTGCCGCCTGACCCAACACTGACTCGGGAATTGATTTGAGCGGCCAGTGACCCCAACGAGGTCGCCACCAGGCCGATCACTAGGGAACATCGAAACAATGCCATCGTCATCGAGAGTCTCCTTGTCGCACTTGGAAATGTGAGTCGGAGATCCAGACACCGGCGGTGCGATTTCTTGTTCAGTCCCTCGAAAAAAATACTGGCCCCCCGGGCCACGAGCTCACCAGCACCGAACTCCGCACCACCGACGGGTGACCCGATCCCGCTCCCCCGTCTCGGCGGTTGCCCCGAACCGCTCTCCCCTTGACAGTCTAGGGGAGATTGGCCACACTCCCCTAGAACATCTAGAGGAGAACGCCATGCCCGAAGCTCGCAACGACCTCCTGCCCGGCACTCTCGACGTGCTGGTTCTCAAGACGCTCGCCGGAGGCAAGGAACATGGATACGGCATCGCGCGCCGAATCCGTTCCACGTCCAAGGACGTCCTTCGGGTGGAGGAAGGCTCCCTCTACCCTGCCCTTCATCGCATGGAGCGAAAGGGGTGGATTCGCGCGCAATGGGGATTGTCCGAAGCAAACCGACGAGCCAAGTTCTATTCCCTGACCCGATCCGGACGGCGACAACTGGACGCCGAAACTGCAAGCTGGAACGTGTTCTCGGAAGCCGTCGGCCGCGTGTTGCGCGCTCGCCCGGCAGAAGGTTGATCCATGTCGATCCTGGAACGTGCCCATCAATGGTTGCGAGCGGCGAGATCACCAAAGACCGTCCGATCCGAAATCGAGGAAGAGATCCGCTTCCACCTGGAAGAGAGCGCCCGCGAGCTGATCGAGGGCGGAGCCGATCCCGAAGAAGCGGCTTCCCGGGCAAGAGAACTCTTTGGTGATGTAGAGCGAACGACCCTCGACTGTTTGACGGCTCAGCTAGGATCACGAGGGAGCATGTTGCGGATCCAGTGGATCCTAATCGTCGTTTTACTAGTTTCTCTGGGAGTCGTCGCAGCGGGCCACGTCGCGGTCGTCCAGGAAGCCAAGGCGGTTCAGGATCTGCTTCGGGCCGAACAGGCCGCTCTCCTCGCAAGAAACAAGGAGATTGAGGCGCTCGAGAATTCAGCGCGAGAGGCCACCCGCTCCACCGAGACGTCGGGGGAAATCATTCCCCGACGGGCCCCCACCGAGATCCCCCCGCCTCCACGAAGCGCCGATCTCTTGAAAGACGTCGAGTCCTGGCGTTCGCGGTTCGCCGAATGGCCGGGCAGCTGGCGCGACGGGAATGAAATCGCCAAGGATCTCATCTTTCGCCTGGACCCGGTCGAGGCACGGCAGGTACTCGAAGCAGTCTGGGACGATCTTTCTGTCGGCCACAAAAAACAAGTTCTGAAAGTAGTGTTCCTTCAATTCGGACACCCCGAGACCCTGAACATTCTTCATCTGGGAGCCACGGACGCGTCTCTCGAGGTCCAGAATGCTGCGTTCGAGTACTTGCGCAACTATGCATTCCAGAGCTTCACCGATCATTTCGACGGATACGGACAGTGGCGCAGCACCTGGGTCGACCGACCTCTTGCCGAGGTGCTTGTCGGAAATGGTCGACAGTTCATCCAATCCCTGTTCGGCCTCTCGAAAACGCAACTTGCCGATCGGCTTCGAGACTTCCGCGACTTGGACCTGCGCGCCGCAGATCGGCTCGGGATCGACCTCCCCCAAGTGCTTCGCAACGCCGGCGCACTGACACTGGTCGAGGACTGGATTCTCTCCAACAACGAAGAAGCTCGGAAGCGAGGACTGCACTGGATTCGATCTCTGGAGCCAGAGGAACTCTGGCTTCGGCAGTACGTTCTTCCTTTCCTTTCGCCTCAAGCGACGACTTTCGACGAAGACGTGGACAATGCCCTCATCGCTCTCGGAAGTCACCGCAACCCATGGGCTGTCGAGCCCATCATCACCTACCTCGAGCGAGTCGTCTCCCAAGTCGACGATGACACGGCTCACCCGAGCATCTGGTGGGCATCGCGCGCGCTCGCGGAAATCGGCGATCCCACGGTGATTCCCACGATGATCGGATGGATTGCAAGCAATCCCCACTACGACACCGTGTATGGAATCGGGCACTTCGGGCTGAGCGAACTCACCGGAGTCAGCTACGAGCCGACTCACGACGGGGAATGGTGGATCGACTGGTGGGAGAAAAACCGGACGCGTTTTCCTCCAGAGGTTCAAGCGATCTCAATTCCTCGAGAGTGACAGGTCCCCCCCGATCATTCCCGCGAAGAACTCGACTCCGCACTGCGGATCACTCGGAAAATGGTCTCGCGCAAGGCTTGAAGATTGGCTCCGTTCGAATTGCACAGCAATGCAATCGTCAGATCGAGCTGTTCGTAGTAAGCAAGCTCCGCGGAGAAACCGTTGATCCCGCCGCTGTGGGTGAATCCACCCCCCTCTTCTTCGAACATGATGAGACCGTAGCCATAGGTCATGGCAGAGCCTTCGGGCGGCACCGGGGTGGTCATGCTTTCGAAAGACTCGGCACTCAGGGCCCGGTGCTCGACCAACGCTCGCGTCCAACGAGTCAGATCCGCTGCGTTGGAAAGGAGAGCGCCGGCAGCAAACGGCTGAGTCATGCTGATCTTCTGCGCGTTGGCGAGCTGATCGCCACGGGACGTGTAACCCCGAACTCGTCGGGGAACGATCCGACGAGGAATCGATAGCTGCATCGAGTCCAGCTCGAGCGGATCGAAGAGGAGAGCTCGCAGGGCGTCGTCGTAACTCTGCCCCGTCGTCTCTTCGATGATCATGCCCAGCAAATAGTACCCGGAGTTGTTGTAACGGAAGTCCGTGCCCGGATCGAACTCAAGGGGCAGGTCAGCGAACTTGGCCAGCATCGCTTCGTGATCCAGGTCCAGGGTGATGCTCTCGGAAAAGTTCTCGAGATTTGTGTAGCTGGGAATCCCAGAGGTGTGATTGAGCAGATGATGCAGTGAAACTCCTTGGGCGTGAGCGGGGTAGTCCGGCAACAGGTCCACCAGCTCATCCTCCAGCTCGAGATCTCCCTGTTCGATGAGTTTGAGACACGCGGCAGCCGTGAACTGTTTCGTGACAGATGCGATTCGGAACACGCTATCCCTGGTGACCGGTACCTGTTGTTCGACGTCCGCCAAGCCGAAGCCCTTGGCGTAGAGAAGCTCACCTCCTCGGTCGATCGCCACCGAAATGCCAACGGCGCCCTCCTCGACGGCTCGTTCCACAAGCAGGTCGAGATTGGCGGCAGCCGGAAAGTTCGAGGAACCGGTCGCTTGTGCAGACGGCAAGATCGGCAACATCGCCGCAAGGAACACAATGACCAGGACGTGGGCAATTGGCTTCAGAGTCATCATGACCTTGTGTACTCGGCAGCTTTGTCGAACGTTCGAGAAAATGGTCGTCGGGAGAGTCCCTTGCTCTTCCCCCGTTCGACGCCCCGACACAAGCTTTGCAGACATCCTTGGATGGTCGGGCCGGGACTTTTCACCTCGGCCAAGGAGTCCAACCACCGGGATCGCTTTGAACTCACCAAAGTCTCCACAGACCTCTGCCGATCATTCCTTGGAGTCGCCAGCGAGGGAGTTTGGCGCCTTGGCCTGACCCGCGGCCTCCATCGACTCCATCCAGAGCGCGGCGCCGGGACTGCCGTACTTCGCCAACGTCCCCATGCGCGAGGCCCAGTTCTGCTCCGGAGTCGGAGGAGCGTTCGGCAGCAAGTGGGTTTCCCCATCGATCTCACGAAGCGAAACGCGACTCCACGACTCGCGTTCCTCCTGAATCCGTCGCAGAGCTCTTTGGAACAGAGCTTCGGCATTTTCCTGGTTTCGCGAAGCGTATTCGTGTCCAAGACTTCCAAAAAGAGCACGCCATCGAAGCTCATGGGCGTACAGCGCCTTCCCGCGAGCGTCGTAGTACTCTGCCTTTCCGAGAAGTCCCACCGCTCTCTTCTCCCGCGAGAACCCAGGCATGCCCGCCATGGTCCCGAAGAAACTGATGAGGTCCTCTTCCTCGACAAAACGGTGCAGAATCAAGCAAGCACACTCTGTCATCCACCAAGGGTCGTCGCCTTCCATGATGACCGAAGTCAACGCGAAGACGTGTGGGAAGTGATCATCCGTCGCGTTTCGGAGGACCCAGAGAACCGCATCCGGGTCCCCTTGAACGGCCATGCGACGGTATCGAGGGAAGAGCTCTCGCATTTGCAGAGAGAACTCATGCAGAGACTCCTCGGTCGCTCCCCCACCGGCACCGAGCCACTCGGTGACAAAGGCCTCATACTCCTTGTCAAGGACTGCCATCGATTCTTCCGTGGAGCTTCCTTGGGCGAGGACCAAGATGAAAGAACTGATCGCGTGGAGCATGTCTGTCCCTCCGGAGTCACGAAGTTGGGGGAAGCAAGAGTACGCTCTCGGTACGTCGTCAGGCAAAATTCCTCCGAACGTCCCGGGAACGACCCTTCGGGGCCGACGCTCTTCGCTACCGCAGACGCAGCGCTCTGGTACCTCGCGTTCCGCTCTACCAACAAAATTGAACCACGCGCTCTCACCTCGGAGCTCTCCATCCGCCTCCTGACACCGGCACTAGGACGCATCCTGTAGGCCCGAGCGGTCCTCAATCGTGCGAGCCGGCGAACCGTGATCGGCACCACCTCCGTTTGGACCGACCGGAGCGACGCATCTCCCAGTGCAGTCGCCCAAGGCACGGACGTATTTCCTCGACAGGGGCACGCCTGATACTCCCTACTCAGATCGGCCTCTCAGCAAACTCAAGGACCGGAAACTACGTTGGGAACGCGACAAGTGAATAACTGCCACTCATTTGAGGATGAGTCCCGCCCAATGCTCCAATCGTTGCCACAGGTCCTTTCTTGTCAACTTACACAGCAATCAGATGAGCGGTTGCGAGTTGCACATCACAATTCTCTCGCAGACATGCATTCTTTCGCCGTCAGAGCCCCTGCCTCGACCCCCTTCACGGACACGAGACTTCTTCGTTGACACCATCTCCCCACCTTCACAGAAAGTTGAGCTATCTGCACTTCTTTCAAACTCATTCATCGACGAAGACAGATTCCCAATCACCTGCTGGTCGTTTGATGTCCCCTCTTCACATTCGTCGCAACCCTGCAACAAAGACGATCCGACGTTCATGGCATGGACAGGATTCACGGTGACCGCTCCCGCGAGATCAGGGGCGGGTAAAGCACACCGACGAAATCCGAATCGGAATCCCATCCATAGCGGCTGACAATCTGATGGCGACACCGCGCGACGACACCGAATATCGTCATCCGCATGTGCAGTGGCACAGCCTAGCCTAGGCCGAGAATGACGCGGAACATTCCAGGCCTAGAAACCTCGGCATTGGATCCTAATGTTCTCCGCCTACGCGGTACTCCGGTTCATCTGTAGTCGAACAAGCGCGATCGCGCCGAATTTCAATTGCCCGCCCTCACCGCAGAATCAGTTCTCAATCACTCTGAAATCCTCTCCTCCACAATCCGAACGCCAGAGCGCTACGTGGTCTCGAAACTCTGACACTATGCAGTTGACGACTTGACGAGAGCATCATGTCGGAAAGCACAGAGAAAGACACTCGCAGTGAAGACCCCCCTGACGACAGCAAAGGAAGCGCGAAACAACCCGCGAATCGTGAAGCCACCGCAAGGACGCTTCGCGAGGCACTCCAGATCCCCGGCAAGCGTCGAAAGCTAGCCAACCGAGCACAAGCCGGCTATCTCCTAGCTCTCTTAGTCACAGCACTCTCCGTCGCCGTACAGTGGGCCGCCCAATTCAGACGCAATCAGGAATCGTATGCGTCAAGCATTCGCGAGGATCTCAATATCTACCCGACGATCCTCGGAACGGCGACGGACACTGATCGCTTTCGCTTCTTCAAGAGGGCGGGCAAGAAAGTCGAGGAACTGGCCTCAAACATCTCCAAGTCGTTTCTCGAGCCCCCACCCGAGATCGCGCGCTTCCCCGTCGTTCCCGAATGTGTTCTTTGGAGCTACGCGAACCAAGCGCATCTCAGTTCGAGCGAGGAACTCCGTCAAGAACTCGGCCAACATCCCTCTCTTGCCAGCACTGCGGCACCCAGACCGGACCCAAACTACCGAGACGCCCTTGTTCTGTGGCATCCTCACTATCACCGTCACACAGCAACTCCGATCGATTCCGAATCGGACGATTCGGGTGTGAAGGATCAAACGAGAGAGACCGATTGCACTACCCTCACGAGCGACGAAGGTCCGTCACCTGAAGAAATCCTGCGTATCTCTCAGCTCTTGTACTACGCGTTTGTCCAGATTCCTGGCGACACACCCACCGAAGACTCCTTTGAGGAAGGACTTGGAGAGGGAGAGATCCGATGGGGTCGCCGACCGGAACGAATGCATTCCGCTGCGGCGTGGCCGTCTGTCGCATTCACCTACTGCACGATCAAAGCACGCCCTTCGGCATTTCCCGCAGTATCGAGCGCCAACGAATCGACGGGCACAAGCGTAGATCACTCGGATCATCTCTACATTGGGTTCCCTGGCGTTTCCCTCACTTTCGATGCTGACAAGGAATCGAGAAAAGACGAATACGACCCTGTCGCGACAGCGTGGTATCGAAAGTCATCACCAAAGCCCGGCCGAACCTCTTCGACGGAGGAGGCCGAAACAACATCATGGACCTACGCCTATGAAGACCCATCGGGCGCAGCGGTCATCACCTGTTCCGCTCCGATCTATGACCCACAGTTCCCAAACAAGGTCATCGGCGTCGTGGCGGTCGACTTCCACGCGGAATCGATCGCTAGATTTCACGGAAATGGAACTCCCTATATTGCCAATCTCGTCCTCCTATTCGTTCTCTGCCTTCTGATGTGGGAAATTCTGGTCGGCGGAGGCGTGTGGCATCGCTTTGAGTGGATCTTCTTTTCTACTGCCCTTGTGTACGCGTTCTACGTCTTCCGGTTCTTCTGCTGGATGTACCCTCCAACGACGAGCCTCTGGGAAAACATTGCGGCTCACATCAGTATTGCACTCTCCATGCTGAGCAGTGCAGCCCTGTTTGTCGCATCGGTGTATGTATTCAACGCACTCGCCAAAGAAGAAGTCGAGGGCTTTCAGCCGTTCTTTGGCTCCTTCGAGAAGTTCATGGAGGGGCACCCGAATCTGTCGCCAGTGCTCATGGTGTTCGCGAGCACGACCATGGTTGCGATCGCTGTTGGCCTACTACGTCTTGCGATCAATCATGAGCCAGTGCCTGACGTTGACCTGACTTGGGCGGGGCTGATCGACACAAGCTTCTCCGTCATCGCAATCATCACGTTTGGGGTTCGCTTCAGCGTGTGGCTAAGCCGACTCATCTCGCCGTGGGTTGGATATTTGCTTTTCGCGGCCTTCTTCGGCTACTGCATCCTCCAGCTGCCGGAAACAATCTGGGCTCAGAACCCAAACTATTGGTGGTACATCTTCCTCATGAAGATGGTTGTTTTCGGTGCCATCCTCGTGACGATGTACTACTGGACCGAAGAAAGGAACGCGCGCAGAATTGCAAATGGGCGGCTCTCCCTGGAGTTCCTCTCTCCACTGCATTCCCCGGGTCTCTTGGTTTTCTTCTTCTTAGGGACCCGAAAACTGGTCCTTGGGAACGCCGCGGCCGCAGAAGCTCTGGGCTGGACAACTCTAAACCCTGTCCGAGACCTACCGGGATTCTTTGAGCCACCGCGGTGGCGCAGCAGCTGGGATCAGATGTTCACGCCCGGCGAAGGCGCCCGAATCCGGGATCATTTGAGGGCGAAGGCCGGAGACGAGCGCGGGAGACAGTCTCTAACAAACATTCGAACAACACTTGCCTCGAACACCAATGAATCCGTTCCGGTGAACTTAGAAAGCATCATGGAGTGGGAAGTCCAAGAGAGCCTCCGCGGCCAGTTCGAGGGTCGCCTCTCCGTACTCATCGCCAGAAGGTGCGTCTCTACCGAGCCAGCGGGAGTCAATGAAGGCGAGACCTTCGGCATTGAAGCTCTCGAAATGCAGATCAAAGCGCGGAACTGGTCAATCTCGGATTGCGCTCGCTGGTTTCGTGTGCGCCCGTCGACGGTACGAAGATGGCTACGTGGTGGGAAGCCATCCGAGGCAAGCCTGGCACGCTGGAGACAGCTCGTTCGTCAGAGATTCACTGGCGAAACGCATGACCATTAGCTCGAAAAGGGTGACGCCCTTTGGATCAGGACACGACGACCCCAATAAAGGCTCTCGCGCGGCGTCACTGCAGTCGCACGGTCTCCCACAGCGACTCGCCGGCTCGACCGGGGTGATAGATGCCGAAGGATTGAAAGCGGATCACCGCACCGAGGAGATCCACCGGAGTGATGAGAGACGCTCGCCATTCCCCTTGGTCGTCGAACTGAGCGGTACTGAGGATGTCGAATCGTCGCGTCCCGTCGAGCTCGACCAATGCGAAGATGGTGGGTTTGAGGGGTAAGCCGCCGGTGACGGTGAACTCGATTTCCTCTCCCAGTCCGGGATCTTGGTTGCTGACATCGAGTTCGAGGGGATTGTGAAAAAAGAAGGCCGCCCCGTGATCCGCAAGCCAACCCGTCGCGCCCAGGAGAACCTTGCCGTCATCCAAAGCGACGGAAGTGCCGAGCCAGTCCCCTTCCGATCCGTGACGATCGATGAGCTGTTTCTCCAGAACCCACTCCACTCCATCATGATGATAGAGATAAGCCCCTCCGGTTTCCTCTCCGCCCGCTCCCTCGTGGCGGAAGGCACTGGCAACGATCACATCGCCCGAAACTTCTGCGCAGAAACCGAAACTCTCGGTCCCCAAGCCGTTCGGTGCAGTCAGGATCTGCTCTTCCTGCCACTGGGTTCCGATCCTTCGATAGACGTGCAGCTCGTTGGGATGGATGAAGTTCCGGTCGTACTTGTTGAGGAGAGCCACATTCCCGGAAATCGAAATCACTCCTCCCACGTCCTGCGTCACGGTTGGGATCGGATCGAGATCGAACATCTGAATCTCATTCCAAGTGGATCCGTTGTATCGGAAGCCATAGGCCCTCCCTGACTCCGACGCTCCGGCCGCCCCAATCAGGGCGAAGTTGCCGACAACCTGCGCGCCCGACCCGAAGGAGTCCCACTGTCCCCCATCACTGGCGATCAGCCGAGCTTCTTGATCCCATTGATTCGTGCTGTCGCTGTACCGAAACACGTAGACCGCCCCGACCCCTTCGGAATTGCCGATGTCCCGACTCGTCACGGGAATCATGATCACGTTGCCGGAAATTGAAACCGCGGCTCCGAATCGATCCACCCGATCCTCTTCGACGACTGGTACTCCGGGATGGAAGAACGAGGTCAGCCGGCCCTCTTCCTCCCACTGCGATCCGTTGTGTCGAAAAATGTAGGCAGCCCCGGTGTCATCATCCGTGCCGTCGACGCCGGGCGCGCCGATCACCGCCACATCCCCCTCCATGTCGATGGACCAGCCGAACTGATCGAACTCCATTCCATCGCTAGATCGAAGGATCTGGGTTTCGACCCAGGCATTGTCGACGAACTCGAAGGCATACACCGCTCCCGTTCGTGTCCCCGTGGGATGCAAGGCATCCGATGCGGACCGGGAACCAATCAGCGCGCGCTGTCCTTCGATGGCGATCGCCGAGCCGAAGTTCGCAAATAGGTGAGAATCCGAGGGAAGCACCCGATCCCCGGCGTGAGTGCCGTTCCACGAAAGTAGGACGGAAAGCAGAATGACAGGCCCCATCAGAAAGCTCCTCGATTGACAAAGTGGCTAGGCATCAATGGTTCCCGATCTGCCCCATCATACGACAGACGGTTCCCCCTGTCCGGCCCGGGCCCTTCCCGGACAATCCGGGTATCTCCGCACCCAATCAGATGCCAAACATTCCCGCTTCTTTCTCAGCAATTTGATCACCGCCTGATGTCGACGATGCGACATCGGTGGACGGAGGCTTTTGCGTCGCGGTAAGATCGACATTCATGTCATCGCCCATGTCACAACGCATGGCTCGGCAATGCACTTCCGCGGGCATTGCAATCGTTCTTGGCTTGCAATCCCTCATTGCATTCAAGATTCCCTGCCCACCCAAAGCGATCGAGAGCCTCTCTCATCTGCGGGTGTGCTGTCCGCCGACCCTGTGGCCGTTCCTGGATTACAACACGTACGTGGCGCCACACTATGAGGGCGAGGTGGTGAACCGGACTGTCGTCGTCGGGATTCCTCAGAAAGGAAAACCAATCACTCTGCGATCTCGCGATCTCGGCATCAGCCAACGTCAGCTGCGAGAGAAGTTCGTGCCGGCAGTGCGACGGGGGAACCGCGAGAGCGTGCGAACGATGTTGCGCCACTTCGACAAGCAGAAGAGAAGAGCCCCCTTGAACTCGATCCAGCTCGAGAACTGGCCACTCAAGGTCAGCTCCGACAAGGAAGTCCTTGCCTCCCGACGCATGGGACGCCGTTTGGAACTCGAATCCGCGCCTTCGCCAACCTCCCTCGAGACTGCCGGGTACTGACCCATGCCCAGGGCAGAACACCACGCCGATCGATCTTGGGGCGCGCGGTGGAATGCCTACTGGTTCCGCCCCGCGCCATTCGTCGACCTCGCCGTCTGCCGGCTCTTGGTGGTGGGATTCCAATTCTTCGTCCTGCTGTTTCCCACCCTGCTCCTGAAGTATCCGCCGTACACCATGTTCGATCACTACGCCGCATTGCCGGATGACTCCTACCATGCACCCTTGATCTTGAATCTACTGATGCTTCCCGCCGGCTGGGGAGCTCGCCCGCCGCTGGAACTGCTTCAGTTCGTGTATGCGGCAACCATCATGGTCGGGGTCCCTGCGATGTTGGGGTGGTGGACCCGGACGGCTTGCCTGCTGTTCGCCTCGGGCAATCTGTTCATGTCGGCCTACGCCTATTCCTACGGGGAATACCACCACATCGAAGCGCTGACCTGCCTGTTCTTGACGTTCCTCGCGATCAGTCCATCGGGAGCCGCTCTCTCCCTTGACTCCCGGCGGAGGACTCGCAAGCAACCAGCGGTCCCGCAAGCGACGCACGGAGAGCTCGCCCACTGGCCACGACTCCTCCTGCAATGGCTATTCTCCCTGATGTACCTATCCGGAGCCGCTCTGAAACTGTTCGGATCGGGCTTTGACTGGCTGAATGGCTTCACGCTCCAGTACTACCTTCTGCAGGACGCCGCGTTCTGGGATTGCTCGCTCGGCATCTCGCTTGGCCAGCATCACGGGCTCTGCCTCGCCTTGACCTGGTTCACGCTGATCGTGGAAGGCCTGTTCTTCTCCGTCCTCATTTGGCCCCGGACGGCTTGGTTCTTCGTGCCGGCAGCCTCCGCCCTGCACCTCGGCATCTACGCCACCATGCGAGCGCCGTTCTTTCACTACCTACCGCTATTTGCGGTTTTCGTGCCGTGGTCTCGGGTGTTCGAGTGGCTTGCCAGATGGCGCGAGGAGAAGCGCCGCGCCAGCTTGTTGGTTGCCGAGTCAGGACAGAGTGCGGCGGCTCATCAGTAGCCAATGACGAACTGGGGATCTTTCCAAATGGTGAACCACGGGCGCTCTCGCACGGCTCTTGCTTCGGCCAGCTCACCGCTCAGGGTCACCCTCGCCCGTTTGCGACCGCGGAAAGAAAACCACGTCAGCTGAAAGCTCTTGTTCATCAGCATGTAGTCTTTGGTCGACCCCTCGCGAGAGAAAGACTTCAGGACCCGCCCATCCTCTCCGAGGATCTCGACTTCCACGCGGACAAAGTGGTCCGGGGGATCTGGATGGCGGCGCTCCCACGGCAAGTAAAACTTGTAGATCCCCGCGCTCTTCACTTCAAACCAATCGGAAACCGTCGGGGTTTCAGAAATCTCGACGTCCATCTTGCATGTCGATGGGTGGTTTCCGGTCAGCTCGGCTTCCCAGTCCGAGACGAGGATCACTCTCCACCCAATGAAAATCAGAATCAGGGCGAGAGTGACAATCACGACCTGGCGCATGGCAAGCAGCATCGTCGCCCGACCTCTTTCGCAGAATCAGGGAAGCCGAACCATCGCACGCTCGCCCCCAGGAAGTCCTCCCGACCGATGAGGTCTTTCACCCATCAAAGGGTACAAGAACGAGCGTATCACGATCTGATCCCGTCGCGCGAACTCGCTACGGACCGGACCGAGATAAGAACCAAGCAACGACGTCCAATCGTTTCGCATAGAGCTGACTGACGGGCGAGTCGCTGAGATCGAAGCCCTGGCCCAGGCCAATGGTGTTGTGCTCGATCTCACATTCGGCGGGTTGCAGAGGCCACGGCGCATGATGCACGTCTCCGCGAAAGATGCGGCCCCGAGACTCGGCATAGAGGCAGTATCGCTCGGTGAGCCAGTGTTCGAGAGTCCCTGGCTTCGCGAGCTGCTCCGGTCCCACGGGACGGTAGCGACCGCGAAATGCTCCCGGCGGTGCACCTCGATGAGTGCGAGTGCTTTCGTAGAAGGTCCAGCCATCCTCGATCCGGACCTTCATCTGTGCGTCGAAGTACGGCAAGTGAAAGGCCCATCGAGCCATGCGTACCGCGAGCCATTGACTCGCATCCAAACTGTAGAACCACACCCCCGGCTTTCCCTCGGCGATCACGTAGGTGCGTAGGTTCAGCTCCGGAAAGCGGGAAAGGCCGGGCGCTGGCGGGATCCCGCGTGGCGCCACTCCTGCCATGCGGAACGGCACAACCCCGAGATACGCCTCCCCCTCGAACGTGTCCAGTGCAAGACCCCGGGGAAGTGTCGCTTGGATCGCCGAGGCGGAGACCTTCCAGTGCAAGAAGGCCAGATCGCACCACTGCATTCGCATGATCCACGTGCGGTCGGGAGTCGGCCACGGGCGATGGGCCATGCTCATGGGTCGAGGGTTTCGCATTTCTCATCCGTCCGCGGCCGCTTGGTCAATCAGTCCCAACAGCACCGACACGGCATCACCGATGCGTGCGCCACTTCCCGGGAGGCGCGACAGCAATCCCAGTCCATAACACGTCGCCGTCAAGATCCGCGACAGCCGCGCCGGAGAGGCATTGGGCTGCAACTCTCCGGCTTGCCGGGCTCGCTCCAAGGTCTTGCGAAATCCTGCTTCCAGACGGTCCACCTGGCGCTCGACCTCGGCCAAAGCCTCGGGATCGTCTCGGTTTTCGACGATCCCGACCACGGTCAGACAATGATCGCCGGGACATTGAGTGGCCAGAGCGGCCCAACCGCGAATGACGGTGCGCAGATTCTCCAGCGGGGAACCCGATGCTTCCAAGAGCTGGATCTTGGCATCCACCTCACGCCGTCCCCACCGCTCCAGTGCCGCGAGATACAGCCCACGCTTGTCGCCGAAGGCGTTGTAGAGACTCTGACGACAGATCCCGGTGCGATCGAGGAGATCCGGAACACTGGTGCCTTCGTAGCCCTTCTCCAAGAACAAACCCACGGCCCGCTCCAGGACTTCGGCTTGGTCAAAGGTGCGTGGTCGACCCACGGCAAGATCTCCCGGTTCTCCCCATTTACAGACCGTGCATTCTAGCGCCTACCTCCGGAGGCGCCCGGCCCTCTTTGCCTTCTCTTCACGATCGGAGATCAACATGGGCCGCCATGGAATCGAGTTTCTTCGATTTCCATGGAACGTTTAAGAACGATCGATCTATAACAATGCGAGCGGCCAGAAAGAGCTCGCCGAGGCCGTCGTCCGCACCCCCGTGAAGGAGCCCGCCAATGACCCTGCCACCGACCACCGCACTCCTGGAACCTCACTCCCTGGGAGATCTCCCCCTTCGCAACCGAATCGTGCTCGCCCCCATGACCCGCGCCCGGGCAGGGGAAACCCGACTCGCCAACAAGCTGATGGCCGACTACTACGCCCAGCGCGCCGACGCCGGTCTGGTCATCACCGAGGCGACGACGATTTCGAAGCAGGCGAATGGTTGGGTGGGCTCCCCCGGGATCTACACCGACGAGCAAGGCGAGGCCTGGAAACAAGTGGTCGACGCGGTCCATGCCAAAGGTGGCGCGATCTTTCTCCAACTGTGGCACTGTGGACGCGCATCCCACAGTGACTTCCACGAGGGAGAGCTCCCCGTGGCACCGTCCGCCGTTCCCATCGCCGGCGACGGGATTCACACCCCGCTTGGCAAAAAGGAGTACGAGACTCCGCGAGCACTTTCCAGCGACGAACTCCCCGGCATCGTCGTGGATTACGTGGCCGCGGCCACCCGCGCCAAGAAGGCGGGATTCGATGGCATCGAAGTGCACTCCGCCAATGGCTACCTCCTCGACCAATTCCTGCAATCCCGGACCAACCACCGCAACGACGCCTACGGAGGCGACGTCCAGAACCGATTCCGTCTACTCCGTGAAGTGCTCGAAGCCGTGACCCAGGTGTTCCCGGCAAATCGAGTGGGCGTGCGCCTGTCTCCGAATGGAGTCTTCAACGACATGGGCTCCCCGGACTATCGCGAGACCTTTGCCTACGCAGCTCAAGAACTCGACCGATTCGGTTTGGCGTATCTGCATGTGCTCGACGGGTTGGCATTCGGTTTTCACGAGCTGGGGGAGCCCGTCACACTGAAGGAACTCCAGCAACACTTCCGGGGGACGCTGATTGGCAACTGTGGCTACACCCGAGAATCAGCAGAGGCTGCCGTCGCCAACGGGAACGGCGACCTGATTGCGATCGGACGTCCCTACATTTCCAATCCAGATCTGGTTGAGCGCTTTCGAAAAGGTTGGCCGCTTGCGGACGACGCCGATGTTTCGACCTGGTATTCCGGAGAACCCACAGCCGTCGGCTACACCGACTTTCCTCGCTACGAAGATTCCCAAGACTCCCCGGCGGAGGCCCACTCATGAGAACTTTGCAAGATCGACTCAACTCCCTCCGAGAAGCATTCCAGAAGTCGGCTCCCGAGGCGGCGCGCGCCATCATGAAGCAGCGCGGCGACGAACTTCGCGACTCGGGAATCATGGACGGCATCCCCAAGGTCGGTGACCCGCTGGTGCCCTTCGCGTTGTCCGACACCGATGGAACTTCGGTCCGGTCGGACGAATTGCTGGCGCACGGCCCCCTGGTCGTCAGCGTGTATCGCGGCGTGTGGTGACCGTACTGCAATGCAGAGCTGGATGCTCTGCAACGACAGCTCCCGGCATTCCGCGACCTGGGTGCCAGCTTGGTGGCCGTCTCTCCGCAACTCCCCGCCAAGAACCTCGAGTCTCGCGAGAAGAATCGGCTCGAGTTCCCCATCCTGAGCGATCAGGGCAACGCGTGGGCGCGACAACTGGGCTTGACGTTCTCGCTTCCCGAGGACTTGCAGCAGGTCTATCAGGGATTCGGCATCAACCTGCCCGAGGATCACGGCACGGACGCCTGGGAGCTCCCGCTCCCGACCCGAATTGTGGTCGATCGCGCGGGGATCATCCGCCGCATCGACGCCGACCCGGACTACACGCGGCGCCCCGAGGTAGAGACGTCGCTGGAGGTGCTGCGAGGCCTTTGAAGCAAAGCGCGGTTGCGCGATGACCCGCAGTCTTCGAAGCGTCGTGTCTCGGAAGGGGCGCGACGCTTGCCCTTCCCAGTCTCGATCCAGGCTCGTCACCGAACCCCAAGGCGCCTCACCGCCCCACCGCGAAGGGCATCGATCAAGACTTCGGTCGTCAATCCCGTCGGCACCCGATGGCCGAGGGTAAACACGGGTGGCGGAGCGACCCCGTACCGTGCTGTGTATTCCGCCGCCAGATCGGTGACCACCTCTCCGACAAGGTCGTAGGAAGTGGGATCCTGCACGGTGGAGACCACCACCGCTCGGTACTCCTGGTCCCGATCAAGAAGCGCGAGAAGTGGAAGATCCTGACTCGTCTCGTCTTCACTCTGGTCGATGGTGTCGATCCAGGAACGAGGAATGGCGGCTGTGGTGGCAACCACTTGTCCCCGTCGATCTTCGATGATCAATTCCATCGCGTCGTTGCGGCCCGCATCGAGGGTCCATCGAGTCAAACCACGAAGAGAGAGATCGATCTCCCGACGTTGAAGCGAGATCCCGGTCCTGTTCGCGGGACCGAGATGACCCGAATCGAGCATTCGAGACGCGCGCCCAAGAGCTTGCTCGGCGGAGGAACTCGGGGTCACCATCAACGGCCCACGCTGACGAGAAAAGGGGCAGACATCGAAGTTCTCGTAGGAGAACTCGCCCTCCACCAGCCGTGGGTTGAGGAACCCACCACTCAGGGAGATCTCCGGCCCGAAGTACGACGCAAAGGGAAAACCGACGGCTGGGTTCAGCCAGATTCGGCTGAACGAGATGGCTCCTGCTTCCTGACATCCTGGGCCGGTGAGATGGTAGGTGGTTTCCATGGACACGAAGAAATGCCCTTCATGCACCACCGACAGAGTCATGGGCTCAGGCCCCTGATCCGTTTGCCAGGTCCCGGTATGGGTGATCGTTTCTGGGACCCAGGGCCTGACCGCCACGTTGACCGCATCCCCGGTCGCGGCTTGTCCATCGCTGACGCGAAGAATTACTTCGTAGTTGCCAAGAGCGGAATACCGATGAGTCGCCACCGCGGTCGTCGCGGTGGCACCGTCCCCGAAGTCCCAAAGGTATTCGAGGGAGTCGCCATCTGGATCCGAGGACTCCGTCCCGTCGAAAAGGACATCCATGGAAAGGTCGACCGCCCAGTCCGACCCCGCCTTGGCCACGGGCGCGCCATTCGGGAGCGGATTCGTGGTTGGGGGTGGCGTGTTTCCGGAACCCGGTGCGGGCTCCCCACTGTCGGCGGCGACCTCCTCCGCCCGTCCGGAAGATCCGCCACCGCAAGCCACGACGGCTCCCAGCGCGACCCACAGTCCCATGGAGGGAAATCGCGCTCGCGTACGGACTAACTTCCCATTCCTCATTCCTCACCTCCCGATCGGCGTGGATTCCTCGCGGTCCGTGGAGCTTCGACTCGATCGGTGGAGATTGGCTGGCCACCGCCATTAGACACTGTCATTGAGAACAGTAACACCGTCCCCGGTACTTTCTGGCCCGGCGCCCCCCACGACTCGACGGCGAGCATCTCTCGCAATCGGACGCGGAGCTTCTTCGACGGGATCGGCAACCTCTCGGTGACCACGGGGGACGCCAACAGAGACGAAAACCCCGATGCGCTCATCGGCGCCGTCGCCATCTGTTCCTTCACTCCCCGGGAGAAGTTGCACCAAGGCGATCGAGCCGCCGGCGGCTCCGACGCGTCCTATGGGACAACTCAGCCGCAGCGTCGCTGCAACGGAGCGAATCTAGCGAGACCAGCCGCCGCAATCGTGAAAGGTGGCGGTCCGATCCCCTGACACGACAACCGACGATCGCTCACTCCTGAGAGATCGGCAGGGTGACCACCCAGTCGTCGTTTCCAGTGACGTCGAGGCTGCTCGCGAAACGAAGCAGGCCGTTGTACATCATGTTGTCGACCGTGAGCCTGAGGACGAACTGCGCGGGGAGCCCTTGGGTTCGAAGACTCACCTGCACCAACGGGCCGAAGTCACCAAAGCAAGCCTCCTCCGCACCTTTGAAGCGGAAGACTTGCCCGTCTTGCATTCCGGTCCAGTCTTCGAAGGGCCCACCGGGTTCCGGCTCCACGCTCAACGCGCTGCCGACGGGGATCGGGGTCTCCCCATCCATCTCCAGCACTTCCACGGTGAGTTTCCACTCCTCGGTTTCTCGCGGCACGTGAACTGCCCGCACGGAGAGTTCGAGGACTTCCCCGTCCTCTTGAAGACTCGGTCCATCCAGCGTGAGCAAACCGGTCTGGGTGTCGTAGCGCACCTCGTCGTCGTTGAACGAGATTTCCTCGCCATCGACGCGATCGCGAATGAACTGCTGAACACCCAGCCCTTCTTGCTCGAGGGAGACCAGGGAGTCGATGCGCCGGTCCATGACGCGACCGGTGACATAGGCGAGCTGCAGATAACCCGACAGCTCCTCGATCAGGCCCCGAAACTCGGGGATGATTTGACCGGGAGTGAGAGCCTCGGCGAAGAGGCCTCCTGTCGCTTGGCCAAGATCCACGAGGTCCAAGCGGCTGTCCGGAGTGAGACGCCCGTAGCCAAAGCTATAGAGGAGCACTTCCTTCTCCTCCGCCTCCCGGATCAGGTCGCGCGGCGTGGCGTCGCTGCTCGTGTCGACACCGTCGGAGAAGAACACGATCACCCGCAGCGGCGAGACCGTCTCATCCTCCTCGTCGGATTCGAAGTCCTTCTCCAGGACCTCGTCCAAAGTATCCCAGCACAAGGAGAAGCCGCGCAGATTCGGCTCGAACTCCTCGATGACTCTCCGGCCTTGCTCGAGGGTGCCGCCAGGCGGCATGAGCTGGGAGAAACCGCCTTCCTCCGGATTGTCGTGAAACTCCCAGATGGAGAACGTGTGCGAGTCCGCAAGGACTTTGAGGAGTTCGATGGCGCTGTCCTTCATCGGCCCGAGGCCGCCGAAGGCCTCCATCGACAACGTGTGGTCGAGCACGATCGCGACTTGAAGCGGCAAGGCTCCGAACGTTCGGATCACCGGACACGTCTCGCTCACATCCACCGGCACGCCGTACTCGAAGACCGTGGGGACCACTGTTTCGACCTGTTCCGGATCCAGGGTGACGATATCCCCTTGAGCGTCGCGCAGTTTGAGGAGCCACTGGACGCGACTCGGGGGAATGTGATTGGCTCGCACGTCGGTAAGACGCCGCTGCCGGACCGCGCTTAGCTGAGCTGCCTCGAAGCATTCGATGGCCGTGCCCTGAGTCTCGCGCCCCTCCACTTCGATCGCGATTTGGCTGTTGTCGGGGACCCTCAGTCCGGGTTCCGTGTATGCAAAGAGGAGGTCTTCGGCAAAGTAGAAGCGAATCGTCTCGTCGTCAGTGTCGACCTCGAAACGCACTCGTTCGTCAGAAGCCCCAAAGGGAAGATCCAGGTTCGAGAAGCGTTCTCTCACCCTCTTGACCTGTCGACCGTTGCCATCCTCGATCAGAACTTCAACGGTCCGCGATGCGGCTCCCTGGAGACCGAGGGAAGCTCGCCGCGCCTGACCGCTTCCCAAGAAGTCAATGGTGATGCGCGCCTCGACACCGTCGTCAAGAACAGGAACGTCGAGCCCGGCCGACTCGTAGAAGCCCGCACGCTTCAAGACGAGTCGCGCACGGGAGACTGCGCTGGCCCCACTCCACCGGAATCGCAGGAGCCCGCCTTCCGCCATCGGCGCCTCCACATCTTCGTCCAGCTCGAGATCCCATCGCGTGGTGCGAAGACTGTCGAAGTCGTCGACCAGAACGGTCGGGAAGGACTCCGCGTCGGGCGAGGATCCGCCTTCGTCGCCACCCGCTCCTGCCGCCCCGCCTCCGCCACTACTTCCGCCCCCACCGCAACCGGGAACGAGGATCATGAAGACGAGAATCAAGATTGATCTCGGCTTCAAGCTCAGGGTGCCAAGCCCTGCACGGAGGGTCGGGGACAGACTCGGAAACTCGATCATGGACGGCCTTCCTGGTCGATGGGAAAACGGGTGCCATGGGGCGCAAGGCAACGACGAGCGACTCTGGGAAGAATGCCTCTCGAACGGCCGGAGTTCCCCAGGGCCTCGGCGGCCGAGGCAGGGCCCGCTCGAACCCGACCTTCCCACCCCAACCAAAGGATGGATGGTCGGGCACAAGTGTCACCACCAAGCCACCGCTCCCTTCAAATCTAACGGGCTAAATCAGCCCACAACGACATGAAGGCTTGGGGAAGAGTCCGCGCCCGACGGAGCGACTGGGGAGCGAATGACAGGGGCGGCGACCTCACACCAACGGCCTCTTCGATCGACGGGCCGAAAATGCCCTGGGGAACGCGGCAGGCATTCTTCAATGACGGCCCAGGAACACTCCCGCACTCAGCAGCAGAACCACCATCGCCAGCGCCCCCCATTCGGACAACGTGGGAATGGCCAGCCCTCCACCGGTCACCGGATTGGGCGGTCCGAAGGCCACGCTTCGCGGGGTTTGGAACATGGACCCCTGGATGGTCTTGACGTAGGCGTCGGAACTGTCGAACTCGACCACTTTGGGCTGGAAGAACGAGGACGAGAAGAAGTGACCATTCTGGTCGAAGGCGATCCCCTGAGGACCGGGCAGGTCGGGATGCGACAAGGTTCCGAGGAAGTTCCCAGACGTGTCGAACTTGACAATGTTTCCGGAGCCTCCTCCGGACACATAGAGGACATCGCTGGTGTTGCGCGCGATGCTCATGGGGCTGGACAGGCCTCCTCCGGTGAATGAGAACTGGAACGTCTCGGAGGAACTGAACTTCAGCACCTGATTGGTCAAGGCACTGCTCACGTAGATGTCGCCCGTCGAGTCGAAAGCCACGCAATTGGGACCGTTCAAGCCACCACCAGAGAACGTTCGCAGGAAGGCCCCGCTGAGGGAAAAGACGACGACTTGGTCGTCGTCGAAGCTCGCGACGAAGAGCTCCGAACCCTGGATGGCGAGGCCGGTCGGGTTGTCCAGAACCGCCGATCCGAATTTGCCGATGAGCTGCTCATTCGAGTCGAACTCGAAAATCTCGTTGGTGAACTCGTTGGAGACAAAGAAGCCTCCGCCACTTCGGAACGCGATCCCTCGCGGTCCATTCATGCCTGCTGCGGTGAAACTCCGCAAGAAAGCACCGGTTGGGGACAGGACCGCCACGTCATCGCCCGCGTGATTCGTGACGTAGAAGTTCCCGGTCGTCGACGGGGGGAGGGTTGCCCATCCGGCGGGAGCAAGGAACAGCAAGAGGAGCAAGGCGAACCACAGCGAGGCTTTCATCGGGGCAGTCTCTTCCAGGGCGAGTGAGGCGCGAATCGATGATCGATTCACCACCTCGTGGTGTTTTCCAGAGTGACAGAATCATAGCCCCCGCACCGTGGCAGCAAGGAAACCGGTGCCCTCGATCCACGGCCTCCCTCGGAACCCGCGAGATTCTCCGCCCCCATGCCGTCGATCCCCGCCCCCCCGCTTCCGTCAAAAGCGACGAGATTCCGGTTTTTCTGCAGACGAACCATCGGATTGTCGCGAGCCCTGTCAGCAGGATGTCCGGACCCACTCTCCACGGCGGGACCGTCACCGGCGCGGAGCGGGATTGACTCAACGTCCGAAGGTGCGCCCAAAGCGTCCCTTCCCCCTTACGCGGAGAATGAAATGCGGCCTCCCCTCGCCCTGTCGCTCGGCCTCTTGTTCGCCACCTCCTCGGCTTCCGCGCAGAAGCAACTCCATCATTGGCAACAGCCGGCGGACCACCACTTCGGCGCAGCCGTGCACGGCGTCGGGGACGTGAACAACGACGGCTACGACGATGTCGCGGTCACCGCTCCGGCCTACACCTTCGAAGAAACCCCGTTCGTCGACGTGTACTCCGGTCTCGACGGCACCGTGCTCTTGAAACTGAACAGTCAGTTCGGCGAAGGGCAAAACGTGGAACCGCTGGGCGACGTGAATGGAGACGGCCATGACGACTTCATGGTGGGCAATGCCATTCTCGCCGACGTCGTGCTTTACTCGGGAATGGATGGAACCGAGATCGACACCCTTGACTACACGTTTGGGAGCTTCGGGAGTCCTTCCTCCGGATTCGCCAGTTCGATTGCGGCGATCGGCGACTTGAACGGTGATGCGATCACGGACTTCGCGGTGGGAGCCATTCAACCCGAAGGCTGTCATGCAGCCTCCTGTCCAGCCGGCAAGGGCTTTGTCACGGCGTTCTCGGGAGCGGATCGCAGCGTGTTGTTCGTCACGTTCGGACAATCGAACGGCGACGCCTACGGCTGGAGCGTCGATGCTGCCGGAGACGTCGACAATGACGGCGTGCCCGACATCATCGTGGGAACCCTTCCCACCTTTCAGACTCCCTACGTCCAGGTACTCTCCGGAATCGATGGCAGCGTGATCCATCACCTCGACGGGACCAATACCTTTGGATTCTCGGTCGCGGGAATCGGAGACTTGGACAACGACGGGCACTCCGAGTTCCTAGTCGGTGAACCCGGTTTCTCCAACGGCACCCTTCGAGTCGGCGCGGTCTACGTTTACAACGGATTCGACGCTTCGGTCCTCACCACCCACGTCGGGACGGAAAAAGACGAACAACTCGGCACCGACGTCGAGGGCACCGGTGACTTCACCGCTGACGGGACGCCGGACTACCTCTTGGACACCGGCACCTTCGTCCGACGTCGCTCCAACACGACCTTCAACCAGCGGCGGACTCTGATGGTCTCGGGAAAGACGGGGAATGTGTTCGCCACCATCCACGGCAACCGGCCCGGGGATTTGTACCAGGAAGGCGTGGCCCCGGCCGGCGACGTCAATGGCGATGGCATCGAAGACATCATCCTCGGCAATTCCAACGGCGGGCAGTTCGCCGGCACAGCCACGGTCTACAGCGGCAGCGCACTCTTCATCCACGCCAACACCGACAACCCGTACGTCGGCGAAACCCTCCGTTTGATCGTCCAAGAAGGCCAACCGTTCACGGCATGCATGCTGGCCGTGGTGGAAGTCAACGGAATCCCAACCTTCTCCAGCAAGGGCATCACCAGCCTGGACGGCACCGGTCGCCGCATCGACTCCCTCACCGTCCAGCCGTCCTTCGTCGGGCTCGTCGAGGTCTACCAGGCCTTTGGGTTCAATCAGGAAGGTCAAGCCATCCAGAGCAACCGAAGGGCCGTGTCCTTCGAGGGGCCGGTTCACTTGCCCGGGCCACAACCGGATCTACGTTGAACGAACTGCCCCACTCGGCTCAAGCACTCGGGCCTGCTTCTGCAGCGCGACGACACCGCTCATCAGAAGCAGAACGAGGAGCGTGACCTGCCCCCACTCGGAAACTGTCGGGATGGCGAGTCCTGAGTCCGTTGTCAACGTGAAATCGTCGAAGACCACCCGAGGAATGCCGTCGCTGCCGAAGATGTTGATCCCGAGACGCGTCCCCACCAGAGAGGCCGGAAGAACTTCTGGACTGGTGTACGAGAACTGATACCGGCGCATCACTCCATCGGGACTGTTCGTCGGAAAGAACCTTCCGATCTCGAGTCGCGTCACACCCGGCTGGTTTTCCAAAGGCAGGGTCGCGGTGTCATCAATGGCGGTGAGCGTGACCGCAAAGAAGTACTCAGAGTCAAACTCACTGATGCCGGCGAGGAAACTGAGGGTGTAGGTGGTGTTGGCTTGCAAGACCTCGCCAGTCTCCTGACCGACCACCGCAGCCTGAATCGCCAGCACGTTGTTTCCCTCAATGCCGGTCACGAAGGGCGTCCCACCAACCGTCGTGGGGCGCAACACACCCGCGAGCACTTGGTTGGTCGAACCGAATGGCACAACGAAGGTGCGCCACCCGGGAACGGTGACAGGCGCGGACCAGTCGACGATTCCATTTCCAAAGGGGAGGGGCTCTCGGGTGCCAACCAACACGCCGGACCCACCGATGCCGTTCGTTTGTTCTCCTCCCACAAGAGCCCGGCTCACGGTCTCGAAACCAGGGTTGACGACGAGCACTGATCGGGCGTGAGCACTCATCGCGAAGCACAACAACACGAACAAACTCAATCCGAAGGGAAGTCGTCTTTTTCTCATGTCTAACTCTCCTCGGCTGCGGAAATGCTGGAACGAGTGCCGCTTGCTCCGCAGAAGGGCTTACCACTGCGAACTCGTCGACATCTCTCTAAGCATAGAAACAAGCGGGGATCTCGAACCAAAGGAGAATTGCCATCGCTCAACTTCCGCGCCCCTCTTGTTTCGCGGCCCATCCAACCGCTTGGCGACCTGACATCAACCGACGGGTCCGGCCACCCAGGGCGAATGCTGCTCGCTGCTGAAGTGGCAAGGCTCGAGAGCACAGGCGCCCCTCTGTCACAAAGCGGGCGAGATTCAACCTCTTGTTCTGACGAATGGTCCCCCGTCGACGACTTGGCGCCTCTCCAAAGCAAAGTCAGGCGCTCACTCGCTACCCTTTGGTTGCAGTACCGCCTCGTGAAGTTTGGTGTTTGCATGGGTGATCCAAGCAAGCAAGCAAGCAAGCAGTGGACAACACGGTGTGGTAACATCAACGTCAGTTGCGCATTCACGTCCCCTTCTTATGGAGATTGTGATGATTGGCCGAACCAAGTTCCTGCGCCTCCCCACGGCGATTTTCTGCGGCGCCGTTGCGACTGCAACAGGCCAAGACATTCACTGGGAATGGCAAGGCGACCCGCAACTCAAGCTCGCCGGAGTGGGCGATGTCAACAACGACGGCTACGCAGACATTGCGATCGCCGAGTCGAACCACTCGGGCGGAGGCATCGATGCCGGGCGCTATCTCGTTCTCTCCGGACTCACCGGCAAGAAGATCCGGGAAAAGACCGGTCGGCCAGGCCAAAAACTTGGTCGGGCGATCAGTCGGGTCGGAGACCTCAACTTTGACGGGCGTATGGACATTGCTGTCACCGATTCGACACACGTCAAAGTTTATTCGGGGACGAACCAAGCCACCTTGGTCAGCGTTGCCTTGCCGTCGGTCTCCCTTGGAGGTGGAGTCTCCAGTGACGGAGATCTCGATGGCGACGGATTCGACGACTTGCTGGTGTCTTGGTTCACTGAGTACGAGTTCACCGCAAGGACCTTCTCTGGAAGGAATGGGCAACCCATTGGGGAGCACTTTGGCTACGTGTTCCTTTCTGCGCAGGCAATCGTCGGTGACGTGAACGGCGACGGGCGAGACGACGTCGCCATTGGGAGCACTTTTGAGGATTCAGGAGGGTTCCTTTTCCTTGGCTCAGGCGAAGGCAACGAGGACCAAATCTGGTCGACCGTGGGCGACGACTACGGCGTGAGAACGCTGGGCAGTGACATCGAAGGAATCGAAGATTTGAATGGAGATGGCGTCTGCGACATTGTCGTCGGATGTGAGCTTTCTCAACGCGTTCTCGTTGTTTCCGGCCAGGACGGCTCGGAGCTGTTTTCCCTGACGAACAACGCTCACGGTTTTGGGAGCACCGTTTCGAATGTGGGAGACGTCGACGGCGACGGCTTCTCGGACATACTTGCTGGAAACTCAGGGATCTATGAGGGCAAGGGTGGGGCCAAGCTTTTCTCCGGCCGAACCGGGATCCCCCTCTACGAGCCCCAGGGCCCCGGCCCAGTCGTCGAGCGGGTGGGTGACGTCAATGGAGACGGCTTGAACGACTTTGCAGTGAACTCTTTTGGACAAATCAGAGTCTATCTTGGCTCACCGATCTTCCTCGATGCGGACGAATCCCCGATTGCCGCCGGGGAAACACTGACTTTGCGAACGGGACTGGGCACCACGGGAAACCGAGCCGCATTGTTCCTCGTCGGCATCGACGGCGTCCCCATGAGTTTTCTGCTGAACATCCAGCAGTTCGATGCCAGTGGGCAGGTCACTCAAGAGCTATTCGTTCCACCAGTCCTTTCGGGTAGCACGGTATCGTTTCGGTCGTTCGCCGTGGGATCCAACCACCCGATTGCCACCGGCGTGGAGACAATCACCATCAATTAGGTTTCACGAAGATCTCCTGACCGCAGAAGCGTGGCGCTGGGTCGCCTCGCCATCACCAACGACCCCATGCCACCCTCGCCTTCATGAGCTTCTCTTGGTCAGTGAAACAGGGATCACTTCGAGCCAAAGCACTCGAAGGCATTCGGCAGAGCCTCGTCGAGAGACTCTTCTTCGCAGTTCACAGAACCCGGCGCGGACGCACTCCGACATTGGCTAGCAGCAGCCCCGTCACCAGCGCCGCGGCAATCAACACCCCCTGAAACGCGGTGTCGATCCCCCGCAGCGCATCGAGCTCCAAGAAAGACACCAAGCTCCGAAAGCTCACACTCCCCGGCACCATCAAGAGGATCCCAGGAATCATGGTCACTGCCGAAGGACGGTTCACGACACGGGCATAGAGGTTGCTGACCACTCCGACGGCCAGGGCCCCCATGCACAATCCGAGGTCGGCCCCGAACATCTGGTCCCCGAAGGTGGCCGCGCCATAGCCCAGGACCCCCACCACGATCATGCTCGGGACATGTCGGGGATGGGCGCGCAGAGAAAACGACAGCATGCAGGTCGCCACCAACGCCGCGACCGCTCCCACCCATGGCAACACTTCCGGCACCGGGAGGGTTGAGAACCTCGGCGGGAGCAACTCTCGAGACAGGGCCACGCCAAAGATCGCGGAGAAGAGAATCGTCGCCGCCCCCATCAAACGGGCGGTCCCGGCCAGGATGTTCACCGTGGCGAGCTCTTTGACGGCAAGTGTGATGGTCAGACCGGGCATCAGACCAATCAGACCGCTGACCAAGATGATGTCGTAACGAGCCGGTGGCAGGACTCTCGTCACCACCGCGGCCAACAAACTAGCGACGAATCCGCAGGCAAAGTCGAGCATGCGACGGGTGCCCACCCGCCGCGAGTTCACCTCGCCAAGTGCTCCGACCACGAGGCCCACGACTCCGGCCGCCAAGAACTCGCGCCAGCCTCCCAGAAACAGAAGGGCGAACGCTGCGGAGGCTCCCGCGTTGAACAAGGCCATGAGTCCGCTTCCGTAGCGCCGACGACCGGCCAGGGTTCGATGGATTCGTGCCGTTCCGATTTGCGGAGCAATCTCTCCAGAAGCAACCTCCTGGATGACCTGATCGATCGCCACGAGTCGCTCCAAATGAACCCCGGTGACCGGAACCCGACGCATGTACGTCCGAGCATCCCAGCCTTCTCCGAACGTGGCGGTCACCGCGGTGGGAAGAGAAGAAAACTGGCACAAGATCCCCAGACTCCGACCGCATTCCTCCATGGCACGCTCGACCTGATGGGCTGGCGTTCCGTAGGAGCTGAGAGCAACCGCCGCCTCCATGAGAAACATGGCTTGGGCCGCAGCCTCCTGCTCACGGGGTCCACGGGGACTCCCGTGTCGCACGTCCTTTCCGAAAATCAATTCCTCCGGCGACCGAGCAAGAAGCGCCGGCGATTGCGGTGTGTTCGAGGGGGGCATCATTTCTGTCCTGGCAAAAAAGAAGCGGCCCGCACGGTTTCGTGCGGGCCGCCGAAGGTCACTGAGAAGAAGAACGACCGGCTAGGGCCCGCACACTCCCCGAGGGAGCCAAACGAGGACAAAGACGACCACGCGAATTCGCGGAGAACACGCGACCTGGTCGGCAGGCGCGTGATCCTGGCAAGGAAGCTGGCGTGAATGGTCGTTTCGAAGGTTCATGAGGTCGGAATGGTAGATCGCGCCTGCGGGCTGTCAACCCTGTGTCGGTGGCGCTTCCTCGTGGCACTCAGGAGATTCACGGTCCCGTGTCGCGGCGGGCGGCCGGAGTCGACCCGACCACCCGCTGCTGTCAACGACGGGGCAGCGACACCCTCACGGCGAGGGTGTCAGCACGACCATCTCCGACTGGATGGAATCCGGGAAGCTCCAGCGCTGGTAAGCCTTCTTGGCCGTCTTGGTTGGAAGGACGGGATCAAGATCCATGGGATCCAAGACGTAGGTCCCGACCACCCCTGACTCGAGGGGAATGACGCACTCAATAAACAAGACGAGGTCCTTCTTGGAAGATGACAAGGCACCGCCGGGGTCCAATTCCGTCTCGGAAATCGAGAACGACAGGTGCGTCTCACCTTGGGCGTTCGTTGGCGGAGCCAGCAAGAACGTCGGTCCGGAAGAACCAGTGAACGCTTGCATTCCAGTCCCACCGCCAGTGATCTCGCCTTGCACTTTCAGGGAGTTCACCTTGCTGCTTCCCATCTCGGGCTGGTAGTTGTCGAACTTCTCCGAGTTCTTGACGGCCCCGTTCTCGCCATTGACTGGGTTGCGGCGGGTCCGAACCGTCAATCCCGCAACAACGATCCGCCCTTCCGGGTGGGCATTCGAGTCCTGGGTGTCGAACTTGTAGTCCACCCCGACCTTCACTCGGAAATCGATGCGCCCGTTGGCAGTGACCGGAGCCGGATCGTGCTCCATCGACGTCGTGATGATCAACTGCTCCGACTCCTCATCGACCCAGTTTGGTTCCGCTGGCCGATCAAGGTCTCTCAGGAACGGCTTGGTCTGCACGGCGAGGACTTCCTGCTGACTCGGATTTCCATTGCGGTCGAATACCGTGATGACTGGCACGTGGACACTCGGCAATGGCTGCCCTTGCGCAGGCGGCAGGCCGGGATTGTCCGCAAACACGGGAGAGGTGGGACGAAGACCGGAAACAATGATCGATCTCCCCGTGGCATACTCATCACTCGACTGGACGACGCCGTCCGGGTAGCAGATCACCTCGTAGCGCGTGGGCTCATCCGTGATCCAAGAAATTCGAGCGACCTTTCCTGACTCCCATTGCAAAGTCGGAGGAGTCACGAATCCAGGGGGATCCTGATCATTCACGAATCCACTTGGACGTCTCGGGAAGAAGTCGTTCTGATTCCGCTTTCCATCCATGTCGTAGTCAATGGCGAATCGGTCGGCCATCCCCATGGGGAGCCCCACAAAGACATTCCATTCATCCGCGTCCTGGGTCGCCAAGGCCTGCACCACGAAATCATTGAACGAACGCGGGCTCACGTTGACGTCTTCCGCAATGAACAGCTGCGTTGCAAGATCGTAAGACCATCTCATCGACTCCAGCGATCCACCCACATGGGAGACACCGTAGACGGCGATACTGCAGTGACGGTCCGCGGCTTGTGCGACGAGGTAGTTCTCGATCTCCGTCGTCAGCACACTGTTCGCAGCGGTCGTCGGGTTCAACAGAAACGCTCGATGGCTCGCTGGCGCAATCCCCTGATCCAACTGTCGCAGCAAGGAGGTGATGTCCTCTGCCGCCTGGTCGATTTCAGCGGGTGGATTCGGGAGGTTTTCGAAGACCGCGCGGACAAAGACACCGAGGTCCTGAACGAGACCAGCATGGGTCAGTCCAGTACCCAAGAATGAAACGTCGTCGATATCCGGAGCGGCAGGCATCTCCTTCCGCCAGAGTTCATGAAAAGGTGCGACTTTCCGATGCCCGCGCCGTGGTTCGAAAACGTCCGTATCCGGGAAGATGTCATTCATGGTCCCGGTGGGCAACATGTGGCAGTCGACGCATTTGAACTTTCCGCGGAGGTTATTGAATGTGAAGAAGTCATCCAGCCCCTGCAGGGCCGCGGAGTCTTCAATCTCCCGCCCTTTCGGCTGCTCAGGATTCGCCGGGTTTCGAATGGAAAAGACGAAGTCTTCGAACTTCTCGAAATCTTCATCGGTCGGCTCAATGCCGCCGAGCAGTTCCCGAATGGCCGGTTTGAAATCGCGCAGGCTGCGCTCGCCGCGCCAGTGAAAAGGCGGCAGCCGCTCGAGTCCGGCCAGCGTCTGGGTCGCCATGGGTCCCTTGTTGTCCTCGGGCCCCGCGGAGAGATTCCACGCCAACGCATCAGACCGGCCTTCGATATGGCAACTCGCACACGAGACGTCACCGAGCCGAGAGTTGTCAGCGTCGTAGAACATCTCTCGCCCTTCCGCGACGGAGTTCGGTGTCGGATCGTAGCGGAGGTAGAAAGTCTCCACGGGAGGACTCTCGGAACTTTGAACGTTGATCTTCTCTACCGTGTTCGTGCCCCAGCAGTAAACGAAGGCTTCCGTTTCATTGTTGCTCAGCACGATGCCACGAGGAATGGAGCCATCAGGCAGGTCCCAGGCGCCTGTCAGAGTCCCATCTCCAGAGGTCGGAGAAACCTGCGCAGGGACCGCAACCACATTGTCGCTGAGGAGCCCCGTGATGTACGCCGTTCCGGTTGTGCTGAACGTTAGCCCATAGGGCTGGGCAACCCGGATCCCGCCCCATTGGTTGGGAGGACGAAACTCCAGAGGAATGTGTTCGTAGGGGGCATTCCCGTTCCAAGGAGTGATGGTGATGCGGTTGTCGATGAAATCTCCACTGAGATGCGGTTCGGTCTGACGGGCAGGATCCGCATTGTCGGCGTCCGTATTGAGCTGCCAGATCTCACCCGTCGCGGGATTCCTCCCGAGAGCGAATAGCGTGGTCCCGGTACTCGTCGCAAACACAGACACGTTCTCGGACCCCGGAGTGGGATCAATCAGGAACAGATCTTCATCGGGAAGCGTGTACGTGACCGGCTGCCCTCCTTCCATTCCTTGCACAGAGAATGGAACCACCGCTTCGTTCGCGTCGATGAAACTACCGTCGGCTCGGGTTCCGTTGCCTGAGTTCAACGGGGCGACGAGGACTCTTCGAAGTCGATCAAACGCCATGAACAACGGATGCTTGATCAAGAAGTCAGGGTCATTGTTCAAGGAGTAGACACGGTGAATGGTGATCGGATCTTGGGAAATGTCGAACTGGATGACGGCGTCGGATCCAGAGCAGGACACGAACAAACGATCGTTGATCTCATCTAGCAAGAGATCGCCCGGCTCGGCAAGCACCGGGTCATCGAAACTCAAACGGGTCTCGATGACCTGCAGAACCGTTCCGTCCGCTGCACTCATGCGAACGATGACGTAGCTCCCCCGGCAAGCAACAACCAGCTCATCTCCTCCTGGCCGCTCCCAATACGCAATGGATACGGGATTCCATGGAGTCGGAAAGATGTCTTCCGGCGTGTCTTGAGATGTCCCTCCAAGGAACCGTTCAACCGTGCTGTTGTGGGTATTCACGACGAAAATCTCGTCGGTTCCCGGCTTTCGCACAATCGGTCGAATTGGCACATGACCGAGATTGATCCACGATCCCTCGATGTTGTCCATGAGAAGGTCCGCGAAGGCGGGATCGGTCACTGTGGGATCTTTGTACGTCGTCGTCACCGGGGAGGACGGAGTGGACTGGCCCCAGGTCGTTCCGCCAAGCGCGGGAAACAGAGCGAGCAACGCATACCATCGAAAACGTGTGGTCGAAGGTCTCAACATGGCAAGTCCTCGAGAATCGGAATCCAAGAATCCGAGTCATCGATGCTGGTGCCACGCGACTTCACCGATCGCGCGACCACAGACATTCCAAGGCAATGACTCCTCGAGAATCCGTCAGGACCAGCGGTCTCAGTCGAAGAGATTTCGATCGTTTCGGTTTTCCGAGGGAGTGCCCGCGCTTCACCGATCAACTCGCCCGACAATCCGTCCACGGCCTCGCCTTGGAACCGAGGGAACGTCACGCGTTCGGGGGATGTTCGGGAAGGAGGACCCTTCTTTCCCCGAAAGCTCTCGACAGGGAATGCCCATCATCGGGAGATCGATACAATCCAGGTCTCGGAGCCGAATGGAATCGTCTTCACACCTCGCTGGTGTTGACGACTTCCACTCGCCACTCCGATTGTCATTGCATCGTTCGGCGCAGCTCTCACTCCCTCCACGGAGATTGACTCGATGAACGCTTCCCAGTCTTCCCGTATCGCACTCGTTTCACTGATGGCCATCACTGTCTTGCAGAGTCACAGCTTCAGTCAAGAAGAGAGCACGCCGTTCGATGCGGCCGTGGTCGCATTCAGCGACCAGGAGCAGATCGAACGGATCCTCGACTGGGACGGGGATGGTGATCAGGATGCCATCGGATGGTGGTGGACCGATGACGTGTACCGGACCATTCGAATTCAAGGCTATCGAAACGACTCCCGCGGAAGACTGAGCCCGAGTTGGGAAGCAAGACTCAGCGCCCGGCGAACGGCAATGCACTCGGCGGTGGGCGAGTTCACCGGAGATGACCGAGACGATCTGCTTCTGAGCACGAACCGGAGCCAGATCCACCTGATTCCTGGGTCCGGCGATTCGACGCCCTCCATCGAACTCGTCGCAGAAGCCAACGGATTCATGGCCGGTCTCGCGGCCGGAGACTTCAATGCCGACGGTCTGACCGACTTCGCATCCTTCGACGGCTCGGTCCATGTTTACTTGAACACTGGTTCCGGCTTCACCAAGAGCGACACTGACTGCTGCGTGGATGTGCCGTCGTTCCGGGATGATCTGCTGAAGAGCGCGGCGTGGGACGAACAGGCCGGCGATGACCTCATCCTTAGCCTGCCCGGGGAACTGACCCTGTTGCCGGTCAAGAACGGCGTGATCGGGGAACCGATCACCTGGACCCACGGCATCGATGCGAATCTTCACACCGTGGCGGGAGATGTGGATGGAGATCGCGATGTCGACATCGTCCTCTTCGGCAAGAGCTCTTCCGACTGGTCGAAGGAGCGCTACGAGATTCTCCGCCAGACCAGACCCGGGATTTTCATCCTGGAGCCTCCGGAGGTCGGAGGACCGGCCACCGACTTCGCCGATGTGGACGGCGACGGGGACCTGGACGGAGTTTGCTGCGGAGGCGGCGGCGGCGGTCCCCGTTTGGTAAGCAACGACAGCTACTCCCCGTTCCAGATCTCGATCAATGATGGCACCGGCCAGTTCGCGCCAGCGTTCTCCATTGCGGGTCTCGGAGCTCATCACCTGGCCGGTGCCCAAGACTTGGATGCGGACGGTGATCTCGATCTCGTCGGCGGCCGATGCATCTACTTCAGTCGAGGAGGGATCCGCAAGGCTCCCAGTCAGCCACTCGATCTTCCCTTCCCCGGGATTGTCAGTGATCGAGCACTGAGCGATTTGGAAGGCGACCAGGACCTCGACTACAACGTCGGGATCAACACTCTGGCAGTCAATCAAGGAGACGGCTTTGCCCACCCCGTCGGGTTGAGTTACGAGCCGCCCGCCTCACCCCGGAGTTACGTCGGCCCCGGATTCCCCGGGGATTTCGATGGGGACGGGGACGTCGACCTCATCGTGAGCCGAAAGCACAACGGGGCATTCGAGCAGATGCAGTTCCTCGTCAATGAAGGAGGGCGCTTCGTCGACGGCGGTGCTGCAGGGCCACCCGGTGTGGACTTCAACGTCACTTCCGCATCCATCGCCGATCACCACAAAGATCGTCCCGACACAGCCATCGTGGCGGACGGTGATGGGGATGGCGACCTAGACTTGTTCGTCAACCAGATCCCATACGGAGGTCTCTACGTCGGGTGGAGGATGTGGCACAACGACGGGACCGGATACTTCGACAAGTCGACGCGCACCGGAAGCCAAGTGGCCCACGTCCTCGCCGTGGCGGATTTTTCGGGAGACGGATTGCCCGACGTCATCGTTCAAGACTGGACTTCGACGTCGGTGGTGTTTGGCCAGGGGAATGGGGTCTTCTCGCCCCCAGTGAGCATCGCTCCTGATCTGAATCTGTTCGCCGACCTGGATCGAGTCGTCGCCGCAGACCTAGACCGGGACGGAGATGTCGATCTGTTGGCAATCAACGGCGACCAGCGCGCCACTCCCTATGTATTTCGAAACAACGGTGACGGGACATTCGAACAGGATGCGCCCATTGATGGAGTAACTCTGGCGGGAACCCACCGAGACGGAAGCTTGCAGCGCGTCTTCGTCCATGACATCAACGACGACGGTCGAGTGGACTTTCTGGCCGGCCCGACGGAAACAATCGACGACGCCTTTTCCTTCGACCGAATGGGGTATGCGATCTACCTCCAAGATCGCGACGGCTCCTTTCGGTTCGCAGTCAACCAACTGGTCGATGGCGCCGCCCTGGCGGACATGGACGGCGATGGGGACCCGGATCTGATCGGGAGGTCCCTCACTCCCGGCACCCGTTGGCACGGCCCGAGTGCAGGCTCTCGAAGGCAGTACGGACAAGGCGTCGAAGGAACGGGACAGGTGGTCCCGACCCTGGGAGCAACCGGACCGTTCCGTCCCGGTGAAACTCTCACCTTGAAGCTCTCCGGCACCGTGGGCGGGTCGTTCGCGCTGTTGGCCGTGGGTGCCGAGGAGACCGCGCTGACACTCCAACCGCACCGACCGGAACTTCTTTGCTACACGTTCCCCTGGATCGTGACCCACGTCATGCCCACCGGCGGCGCCGAAAGCCGCGCGGCAGACGGCTCCGTGACATGGAAGGTTCGCATCTCCGACGACATGCCCGCTGCCCAGCTCTACCACCAGTGCTTCGTGGCCGACGCGGCCGCACCACACCGAATCGCCACGACCAACGGGCTCGAACTCACCTACGGAGAGCTGTGAGCGGAACTCAACGGCGCCAGGGGCCGTCCGCAATCCGGCCCCTGGCTCCGCCCAAACTCTTCCCCCAACCCACTAGTCCGGATTCGCCACTTCGAGAGTCTCGGGAGTGACATCGTGGGTCAGGCCAATGGCCTTGTTGAAGGTGTTGTAAGCGCTCATCATGGCCGAGACTTCGATCGCGCCGGTGACTTCCGCTTCGCTGGCACCCGCCTTCAGAGCCAAGGCACGGTGAGCGTGGAGACAGTAGCTACAGCCATTGGCCGCGCTGACCGCGGTCGCAATCAACTGGCGGCACTTCTCGTCGAGATTTGCCCCCGCCGTTTGATCCAAATTCAACACTGCCTCGAGAAACGCGCCGCTCCGTCCCATCGCCTGATATGTCTCAGGAAGCGTTCCCAGGGAGCGTTGAATGCGGTCCTGAGCCTGACGGGCTCGGTCATCTCCCTGCCGGTCGTAGAGTTTCACGTAAGCCATCTTCGATCAGTTCCTCTCTCGCCACTCGGTCGACGGTTCATCGGATCGAGAACTTCTTCTTCAGTACATCGAGCACCGGGGAAGTCGCCGCGACGGCACCAACGAGTTCGAGAGAACTGGTTGCTGTGTCATCGCTTCTTGCTCCCCAGGGATTTCGATGGGAGAACGCGCTTCACGTTCCGTCCTGGTGGGACGCAGAACCGGGACGAGTCTTACTTCGACGACGCAGAAAAACTGGCGAGACCTGGATGAGAGTGGGAATGAGGAATGCGTTCACCGCCGAACGCATGGCTCTGGCCCCCTTCCCCGACGCCGGCTCAGTCGTCCGAGGAAGTCCGACCGGTGTTACCCGAACGATGTTTCTTGGTCCCGCCCCTCTCTGTACGCCCAAGATGTCCCGGTCAAGCCCGGAGCCCTCTTGGCCCACGAATGAGCCCCAAGACCTCATGCTTGCACCGCTCCCTCCGAGAGTCATCCGTGTCAGGTGAGCCCATTGGATCGCAGGCATCGGCGAAGTCTCCGAACATTCAAGAGATTCGATCCAGGGGCCTCTTCCTAACCTCCGAACGCGATCAAGAGAAAGCGCACCGTTCCAAAAAACAACGCCAATCCCATGGAGAGTGCGCCCAACAAGAGTATGGTTCCATCCGGACGCGTCGCCATCTTCATGAACCCAAGTGGGTCCGTGTGAATGTCCGTGTTGTAGTCCTCTGTCACAAAGCCCTCCACGCTCCCGAAAGCTCGATCTGCCAACTCCCCTCGTTCCCAATAGGCATAAGCAACGGGCTTTGCATCTCGGACTTGCTTGGCGACTCTTGCGACGGAGGCGTCGAGGTCATGATTCGACGAGATATCAACGACTGACGTGCCACACAATGCTGCGAGTCGGTGTTCCGCTTCTATCCAGACACTGGACTCACTGGGCCTGACAGCCACAACCGCAGAGGCATTGTCGATCCAATGAACGATCTCAGAAACGGCGTCGTTCCAGGGATCGTCGGGCTGCCACATCACGGCGTAGTACCCTTCCGCCTCAAGCACTGATCGAACTTCCTGGGCAAGCTCACGACTTTTCGATCGGTAAGAAATGAAAACGACCTTGCGCTCGCCGCTCGGCAAGGATTCGAGGTACTCCTTCATCAACGACCGTCTCGTCAGGGCTGACAGGACGTGAATCGCGAGACCAGCCAACAGGACGATTCCCGCGAGAACACCGAACGCCCAAGCAAGGATCAACAGAATCAGCGCTGCCCACGATTCTCCCACCGACCTTCCCTTCGCCTTTGGTGCCCCTCCGCCTGAACAAACTTCTCCACTGGACTTGCCGATTCCGTGCTCGATCGGCCCATGGAGAAACCACTGCCGGTATCGCGTGAGTCTTCCAGAATGGAGCAGGCTGCAACATCGTACAATCCGAATGATTCACCAAACGAAGCTCAATCTGCTGAGGATGCACCTCTCCGCAGGAGGCCATCGAATTCTTGAGACAGACACTCGCGGAGCGGCTGGTCGATGGGTCGCTCGATGGACCGGGGACCTCGGGAGGGAAGGTCGGCTCCTTTGGAGTACGGCCCGGCCTGTGGCAACTCTTGGCGGCCTCCATTGGAGCCTCTTGGGTATCGTTCCCCTGCTCTGCTCCTACGCATTAGCCATACTGTCTGCCAAGAACGCCGAAATCCCTCCCCTGGGTCGCACAGCGTTCTCCGCGCTGTGGTGTCTGTGCAACTTTCTCCTAGGCTGGCAGATGGGGACCCTGCTCGGCTGGGCATTCAACATCTCCAAAGATATCCGGAGGACTTGCGGGCTCACCTTCCTCTTGGCGACCGTCCTGAGCGAACTGACACACGTCGGTCTGCTGTACTCCGTGCAAGGCCCTCTTCTCGGCGCAGTGATACTCCTTGCTTCCGGAAAAGACCTGGCAACACTGCCCCGCAGGCTGCTTCTCCCTTGTTGCTGGTTCGCCGGATTCTTCGCCACTGAAACGATTTTTCAGTTCACACTCAATCCATTGGGAAGCGCACTCACCGACCTCGATGGCCCCTACGGCGTTTTTCGTCCCGCAAGTTGCTTTTACGCTCCCAATACGGAACACCTCCAAAACACACCGATACGAGAGCTCCTTTATCCCTCCTCTTGGCTGTTTCACGGAACCCTGTTCGCGATTGATGCGATCTTTTCCCTGTGGATTTCCGTTCAACTCTCCGCGGTCGCACTCTTCTGGCAGCCCAGCACTCCAAGGGCCAAGCCGAACAAGCAGACGATGCCCACGGTCTTGCTATGCAGACCGTTTTCTCGGGTTGATTTTTCGGCAAACGGGTCAGTCTCAGAGTCAAAAGAAGGAGCTCGTGAACACAACCTTGGCCTGGTCGCGGCGCTGTACGAAGCTTGCTTCGGGATTGCTCACGTCATCACCATCAACGACGACACACTAAGAAAACAAAGCACGTTCCTTGCGAACATGAGCGTTGCATTTGGATGGTTCGGGCTTCCCGCGTACTTCGGCCTCTCCATCGCGATCGGCCCGGGACGTGAACTGTCAGAGGGACTCAAGGCCCTTGTCTTCCCAGCAGCCATCGCAAGCACAGCGATGTTCCTCGTAACGATGTTGTTCTTCATCGCTGCGTCGACATCAAGAAAGATCCGATCAGTCCCTGATCGACGGCTCCTTCGCATTAAGGACCTCAGAATACGCCAACTTGAACAAGTCCCACGAGCGTTCTGCGGGCGTACCATGAAATCCCAAATCCGGTGTCTGCAGCTCACTCCCTCCGTGAACTGGCAGGACGCAGTGAAAGCCGCAATCGAGCTCGCGGATGTCATCGTGCTTGACCGCTCCCTTCAACTGGGAGAGGGGTTGCAATGGGAAAACACGATGATTCGAAAATCACACAAGAAAGCGCTTTACCTGAACAACTCCTCCTTCACAAAACAAGCAGACGAGAAACAGCGGAAACCAGGCTCGGACGCCCCCCCGATCACACCGAGCACCTCGACCATAAGGACGCTGTCGAAGGGAACACGAATGAAGCTCGCGACCTACCTCGCAAACTCACAAACCCGCAAAGAGTCAGGAGTCGGAAACAAGTGAGATGCCCGAGGCCATTTCCGATGGAAGGCGCTCCTCCTTTGAAAGATGGTTGTTGCAACACTTGCAGACAGTCGTCGCTACGAACAAGGGCAACGCAGCTCTCTCGCACGGACAGCCCCTCCGACGACTCGGGGACTGACCGGCTCTGACTGCTGCCAAGAGATCCTTCCGGAACGTGAACCGATGTCCGACCCTGGCCGAGAACGCAGCTTCGCCTTCCGCGCGATCTCAAAGTACTTGTCGCGTGAGCTGGTCTCACGATGCTGGTCCCAATCGTCGTCCGGCAACCCGGAAGTGTGGGTAAGCAACTCGTAGACGGTGATGTCCGCGTTGTCGACCGGGACGAAGTCGAGGAAGGAGCCGAGTGAGTCCTCTGTCGACAGCTCGCCTCCTTGCTCCAGCAAGAGAATCGCGGTCGCCGTGAACTGCTTGGTGATCGAACCTGTGCTGATCGCAGTTTCGGGAGTGACCGGCACCTCGTTTCGGTGGTCCGCGCGGCCATACCCCGCCCTCAGCAGCGTGACGTCGTCTTTCGCAACCAAGACGGCTCCGGAGAACCCGGATTCTTCGAGTTCCCGGAAATCGCGGTCAATCCTCTCCGTGGCTGTCGCCATCGAAGTCGCTGCCTCGTTTCCTTCGTGGCCTGGAAGGCAAGGGGCGGTCAAGGCGACGGTGACCGCGCAAGGAAGCAGAGGTTTGCGGAAACCCATGAGTCATCTCCAGAACTTCGCTGTCCGAACTGACGGGTCCGGCCAACACTGGAGCCCACTCGACGGAGAGCGAATCGACCGAATTCATGATCAGTCCTCGGTTCTCCCCATTCAGGCTCCACGCGCTTCCCGTTCTCGCCAGGGAAATCGTGGAGTTCTTCTCCTTGGGATCACACTGCCATTGCCCAGGGGAACGGCCTCGGCACTTTCCCGTTCGTTTCACCACTCCCAGCCTCCATGGAGGCATCAAGACGAAACCCAGTCGCCGCTCTCCACCGGGCTCCATGGTTCCCGTGGACGTCGGAGCACAGACCGACCCGTTGCCCATGCCATCGAACAGCCCGAATGTGCTGGCCCGTGACGAGCCCACGGTTGTCACTCGGGCAATGAACGATTCTCCGCAGGATGAAGGTCGACCCGCGCCGTCACCACTGACTCGCCGCGTCGTGGAACACCCCTAGGAAATGGGTGCTGATCTCAAGCTTCCCCCTTCCTCCTCGACGATGGTGCCGACGGTTCTGGATTCTAGGGGTCACTGATGAAGAAAACGTTTTTGGTTCCTCTTTGGGTGTTGGGTTTGGCTGCGACCAGTGCATCGGAGTCACCGCCGGCTCTCACCACCTTGGAAGTGCCGGGTGTCTTGAAGCCCTCCCAAGTGGTGGAGCTCGCCGCGGCGGTGGATGGGGTGCTGGAGGAAGCATTCGTGGACTGGGGAGATTTTGTCGAGGAAGGCCAAGTCCTGGCCCGCCTGCAACGGGATGTCGCAGCCGCCAACGCCGAGATCGCCCGAGTCCGTGCTCTGCAGGACTCTGCCGAGCAAATGTCTCTCCTGCAAACTCGAGAGGCAGAGCGAAAACTCGACGCCTTGCTTGGCCTTTACCAAGAAGACCTCCTTCCCGAAGACCAGCTGGAAGACGCCCGCGCCGAATGGGAGATGGCTCTGCTGTCTCAACAGCAGGCTCGAGAGGCGTTGCTCCTCGCCGAGCTCGAATCCCACCGCGCCGAAGCCCTCCTGGATCAGCTCGAAATTCGCAGTCCGTTTGCGGGTGTGGTCTTGAAGCGATACCTGTCCGTGGGCGAGTTGGTCAGCCGCTCTGGGCAGGCATCCGTGCTGCGAGTCGCCTGCCTCGACCCTCTTCAGGTCGAAGTGAGTGCTCCCGCCTCGTTCTTTGGGCGCATCCCCGTAGGCCTCCCGGTGAACCTCAAGGTGGAGATCCCGAGTTCGCAAACCCTCGCGGGCATCGTCACCGTCGTCGACCCGGTGATCGACGCAGCCAGTCAGACCTTTGGGGTACGCATCGAGCTCCGGAACCCCGAGTTCCTGCACCCCGCAGGAGTGGAGTGCACCGTGAGATTCCCGTGGTGACACCGGACCACGACCGGACGTCCTGCAGTTCCAACATTCACGCATTCGCGAACGAGAGCAAGCTGTGAAGAATCTGAATCCGAAGAACCCCAAAGACGGCATCGATGCTGACCACCCCACCACCAAGAGGAACGCCAAAAAGAAAAAGAAGAAGGCGAACCTCGATGTGGAGTCCTTGGAGCCACGCATCCTCATGTCGGCGACTTGGGTGGACGCCGATACGGGCGATCCCCTTTCGGGAGCGACTTCTGGCGACGACACATTCACCGGCACGAGTGGAGTGGATGTGGCCGATGGCTTGGGGGGCGACGACTCTCTGTTCGGCGGAGCGGGCGACGACCTGCTGACCGGAGGAAGCGGCGACGACTTGCTCCAAGGCGGAGCCGGCGATGACGTTCTGACCGGAGGCACCGGCACCGACACGGTCAGCTACGCCGATGCGACGTCGGCCGTGACCGTCGACGTGACTCGAACCGACGCCCAGGACACCGGCGGCGGCGGCACGGACACCTTGTCGGAAGTCGAAAACGTCACCGGCAGCAACTACGACGACACTTTTGCATTCTCCGATCCCTCCGACGGAGCGACCTACACCATCGACGGCGGGAGTGGGTCCAACACCATCGATCTCTCCGGATACAACTCCTCGGCGGCCACGATTGACAATGGCTCGATCTCTATCGACATGGGTTCCGGACAGTCCTTCACCGTCGAGTTCTCAAACGTGGAATCCATCCAGTTCGGCGATGAAGCGGTCGAGGTGTTGTCGGCCGACGCCGGAGCGGATCAAACCGTTCCTCGAGGCACGGCGGTGTCTCTCGACGCCTCGGGAAGCACCAATCTCGAAGGCGATGGCCTGAACTACCAGTGGGTCCAGACCGGGGGGCCCACGGTGACCCTCACAGACTCGAACTCGGCCACTCCAGACTTCACTGCGCCCGAGGTCACCAGTGAAACTGAACTCACGTTCCAAGTCACCGTATCCGACGAGGGCAACTACGACGCGACCGTCGATGCGCTCGGTCCCATCTCGCACTGGTCTCTTGGCGAAAGCTCCGGCACCAGCGCTGGCGACAGCGAATCCCTCGGCAACGACGGGGTCTACCAGAACGGCACGACCCTGGGTGTCGAGGGCGTCCGCGACGCCGACTCCGCCGCCAGTTTCGACGGCACGAACGACTACGTCGAGATTCCTCACGACGACGCCTATCTGCTCGATGAGGGGACGGTGCAACTCTGGTTCAACGCCGCCGACAACGACAACTTTCAAACACTGCTTTCCAAAGACTCGACGAGCTTCGACAACGGTGGTCACCTGACCATGTATGTCGATGATGGCGAGGTCAAGGTTCGCCTGCAAAGTGACAGCGCCAGCTACTACGTGTCGGGAGGAACGGTCGAAGTGGGAGAGTGGCACCAGGTGGCCTTCTCCTTCGGCGATGACGGCATGCAGCTTTTCGTCGACGGCCAACTCGTCGATAGCAATTCCTACACCGGAGGCCTTGGTTCCACCTCCGGAGGGTCCGGCAACACGGAGCCGATCACCATCGGCGCGAACAGCTGGCAGAGCAGCGACGGCCAAGCCGACAACCTCAAGAACTACTTCGAGGGCAAGATCGATGACGTCGCCATCTTCGGCAGTGCGCTCAGCGCCAGCGACGTCGAATCGCTCTACGACAACTCGACCGGGAGCGGCAGTACGTCGGTGGACACGGTCACCATCACCATCGATCCGAACAACGATCCCCCGACGGCGGACGCGGGCGCAGATCAAACCGTCGATGAAGGCTCGGCGGTCTCACTCGACGCCTCCGGTAGCACTGATCCCGAGGGACAGGGACTGAACTACAGCTGGGTTCAGACCGGCGGCCCCGACGTGACGCTTTCGGATTCGAGTTCGGCAACTCCCACCTTCACCGCACCGAGCGTGTCGAGTGACACGGACCTGACGTTTCAGGTCACCGTGACCGACGGGCCGAGCTACGACGCCACGGTGGACGCCCTCGATCCGGTCTCACACTGGACGCTCGGAGAAGGCTCCGGTACCGGCGCTGGCGACAGCGAATCCCTGGGCAACGACGGGGTCTACCAGAACGGCACCACCCTTGGCGCCGAAGGCGTCCGTTCGGCGGACTCGGCCGCGAGCTTCGATGGATCGAATGACTACGTGGAAATCCCCCACGACGACGCCTACCTGCTCGATGAGGGCACGATTCAGCTCTGGTTCAACGCCGACAACGTCGACGACACCCAAGGCCTGTTCTCCAAGGATTCATCGGGCTACGACGATGGCGGTCACCTGACCATGTACGTCGATGATGGCGAGATCAAGGTCCGCTTTCAGAGCGACAGTGCCAGTTACACCGTGTCGGGCGGCAGTCTCCAAGCCGGCGAATGGCACCAGGTCGCCTTTTCCTTTGGCGACGACGGCATGCAGCTGTTCGTCGACGGCCAACTCGTCGACACCAATTCCTACACCGGCGGCTTTGGAACCACCTCTGGAGGCTCCGGCAACACCGAACCGATCACCATCGGTGCCAACAGCTGGTCGAGCGGTGACGGCCAGGCCAACAATCTCGGCAACTACTTTCAGGGAAAGATCGACGACGTCGCCATCTTCGGCAGTTCCCTCACCGCCAACGACGTCGAGTCGCTCTACGACACGTCGACAGCCACTGGCAACGCGACGGTCGACACGGTCACGATCACCGTCAACGTCAACGACGCCCCGACGGCCGATGCCGGCGTCGATCAAACGGTCGACGAGGGCAACTTTGTCACGCTCTCGGGCAGCGGCGTCGATCCGGAGGGCGAGGGCGTCACGTACACCTGGGTACAAACCGGAGGAACCAGCGTCACACTGAGCGACGCCAACGCCGCCAGCCCAACGTTCACCGCGCCGGAAGGGGTTGCAAACTCCGACCTCACCTTCGAATTGCAGGTGTCGGACGGGAACAGCACCACCACCGACACGGTGGTGATCACCGTCAACGCAGACAACGACGCCCCCTCAGCGAACGCGGGGGCGGACCAAAGCGTTGACCCAAGTTCCGCCGTGTCACTCGATGCGTCCGGCAGTTCCGATCCCGAGGGACAGGGCCTGAGCTACGAGTGGGTCCAGACCGGTGGTCCTGCGGTCACATTGACGGATCCGAACTCGGCCACTCCCGGCTTCACCTCCCCGGACGTCACGAGTGACACCGAACTCACCTTTCAAGTCACCGTCTCCGATGGGCCCAACTACGACGCCACCGTCGACGCACTCGGCCCCGTCTCGCACTGGACGCTCGGAGAAAGTTCCGGCACCAATGCGGATGACAGCGAATCCCTTGGCAATGACGGGATCTACCAGAACGGCACCACTCTCGGCGTCGAGGGCGTGCGCGCTGGTGACTCGGCGGCCAGCTTCGACGGGACGAACGATTACATCGAGATTCCCCACGACGACGCGTATCTGCTCGATGAGGGAACAGTCCAGCTCTGGTTCAACGCCGCCGACAATGACAACTTTCAGACACTCTTCTCCAAAGATTCGTCGAACTTCGACGACGGCGGGCACCTGACCATGTACGTCGATGATGGCGAGGTCAAGGTCCGGCTACAGAGTGACGGCGCCAGCTACACGGTGTCGGGAGGAGCGATCGAAGTCGGAGAGTGGCACCAGGTGGCCTTCTCCTTTGGCGACGACGGGATGCAGCTTTTCGTGGACGGCCAGCTCGTCGACACCAACTCTTACACGGGTGGACTTGGCTCCACCTCGGGAGGCTCCGGCAACACCGAGCCCATCACCATCGGCGCCAACAGCTGGTCGAGCGGTGACGGCGAAGCCAACAACCTCAAGAACTACTTCGAAGGAACGATCGATGACGTCGCCATTTTCGGCAGCGCTCTCAGTGCCAGCGACGTCGAATCGCTCTACGACAGTTCGACTGGAAACGGCAACACATCGGTGGACACCGTCACCATCACCGTCGATTTCGACGATGCTCCGACGGCCAACGCCGGTGCCGACCAAACCGTCGACGAGAGCACCCTCGTCACACTCTCGGGCAGCGGCGTGGATCCAGAAGGTGACGGGGTCACCTACACCTGGGTACAAACTGGTGGCCCGAGTGTCACCCTGGACGACGCGAACGCTGCTTCCCCGACGTTCACCACGCCGGAGGGGCTTTCGAATTCAGAGATCACCTTCGAGCTGCAGGTGTCAGACGGAAACAGCACGACCACCGATACCGTCGTCGTCACGGTCAACGCGAACAATGACGCGCCGTCGGCAGACGCCGGCGCCGACCAGGTTGTCGACGAAGGGGACACGGTCTCGCTGACGGGGTCTGGGACAGACCCGGAAGGACAAGGAGTGACCTACTCGTGGGTCCAGACAGGAGGCCCGCCTGTATCCCTCAGCGACCCGACCGCCGCCACTCCGACATTCGAAGCACCGGACGTCGCGTCTTCGACAGACATCACATTTGAACTGACGGTGAGTGATGGCGAGGAAAGCTTCGGGTCGGTCATGGACTCCAAGGGCCCGATCTCCCACTGGACACTCGGGGAAACTTCTGGCACCCAAGCCGTCGACTCAGAGCTCGGGAATCACGGAACCTATGTCAATGGCGCCACGCCAGGGGTTCCAGGAGTGTTGGGAGACGACACCGCAGCCAGCTTTGATGGCCAAGACGACTTCGTACAGATCTCTCATGACGACGCGTACGAATTGGATGATGGGACCATCCAGCTCTGGTTCAACACGGACGACGTGAGCCAAACGGGCACCTTGTTCTCCAAAGATTACATTTGGTACGGCGACGGAGGACACGTCGCTGCCTTCGTCAACGAAGGCGAAATCACCATCAAACTTCAAGACACCTCGAATAGCTACTACCTGAGCGGCGGGTCCTTGACCAATGACACCTGGCACCAGGTGGCGTTCTCGTTCGGCTCCGACGGGATGAAGCTCTACGTCGACGGGGAGCTGGTCGATACTGACTCGTACACCGGCGGACTCGGATCAACGTCGGGAGGAACCGGCAACGAAGAGCTCATCACCCTCGGCGTGAATGCATGGGAGAGTTCCGGGGGACAGGCGACCAGTCTGCACTACGAGTTCCAGGGATCGATCGATGAAGTCGCTTTGTTCGATTCCGCCCTGACGCAAGGAGACGTGCAGGACCTGTATGACGCCGCGACCTCCACCCCAGGGTCGTCCTCCGTCGACACCGTGACGGTCACCGTGACGCCCACCGATTCCGCGCCATCTGTGGACGCGGGAGATGATCAATCAGTCGACGAAGGGGATCCAGTCACGCTTTCCGCAAACGCGACGGACCCGGAGGGACAGAGTCTCACTTACACGTGGGTCCAGACCGGTGGCCCAAGCGTGACACTCGATGATGCGAACGCTGCCTCTCCCACATTCACGGCACCGGAAGGTCTCTCGAACTCGGACATCACCTTCGAGCTGCAAGTCAGCGACGGCACCAACACCTCCACCGACACGGTGACCGTCACGGTCAATGCCGACAACGACGCTCCTTCCGCAAGCGCCGGCGCAAATCAGACGGTGGACGAAGGCGACTCGGTGTCTCTGTCTGGAACTGGCACCGATCCCGAAGGACAAGGTCTCACCTACACCTGGGTGCAGACCGGGGGACCGAGTGTCACGCTGGATGACGCCAACGCTGCCTCTCCGACATTTACCGCGCCGGAAGGGCTTTCGAATTCCGATATCACTTTCGAG
>JANQQL010000020.1 GCA_028289345.1 Planctomycetota bacterium
ATCCGGCACGCCGTCGTTGTCGCAATCTTCTTCGCAATCGTCCGGCACGCCGTCCGTGTCGCAGTCCGGCTCGCAATCGTCCGGGATGCCGTCGCCGTCGCAGTCCGGTTCGAGATCGTCGGGGATCCCGTCGCCGTCGCAGTCATCCTCACACTCGTCGGGGATGCCGTTGTTGTTCAGGTCGTTCGAGGTGCCACCGGCGATGTCGCAGGAATCCGGCACGTTGTTGCCGTTGCAGTCCGGCTCGTTCGCGCAGTCATCCGGCACGCCGTCGTTGTCGCAGTCATCCTCGCAATCGTCGGGGATCATGTCGTCGTCGCAATCCGGCTCGCAATCGTCCGGGACTCCGTCCATGTCGCAATCCGGCTCGAGATCGTCGGGGATCCCGTCACCGTCGCAGTCATCCTCGCACTCGTCAGGGATGCCGTTGTTGTTCAAGTCGTTCGAGGTGCCATCGGCGATGTCGCAGGAGTCGGGCACGGTGTTGCCGTTGCAGTCCGGCTCGTTGGCGCAGTCATCCGGCACCCCGTCGTTGTCGCAGTCTTCTTCGCAATCGTCGGGAACGCCGTCTTCGTCGCAATCCGGCTCGCAATCGTCCGGGATGCCGTCACCATCGCAATCCGGTTCCAGATCGTCGGGGATGCCGTCGCCGTCGCAGTCCGGATCGCAATCGTCCGGGACGCCGTTGCCGTTGTCGTCGTCTTCGCACTCGTCCGGAATGCCGTCGTCGTCGCAGTCCGGCTCACACTCGTCCGGAATCAGATTCTGGTTGCAGTCTTCGGAGGTCCCGTTCTGGATATCAATCCGGTCCGGGATGCCGTTGCCGTTGCAGTCCACCTGGCGGGCGAAGCAGATTTCATCGACCGCGCCGGAGCCGTTCAGCATGATCTCCATGAAGAACACGCCACGGGCGCCGGGGGTATGGACGCAAGCAGCACCATTGTCGCCCGGCTGGGGGAACTCGTGAGTGACGATCAAGTCGCCATTCACGTCGTAGAAGTTCACCTCTGCGTTCGGCTCGATGGCTTCCACGTCGACGATGGTGAGCTGCCCCACCGTGACCGGGGCCACCGCCGAGAAGTCGAACATGAACTTGGCGCCAACCAAGTCCGCGTCGTCCGGATCATCGATCAAGCCGTTGCTATTGGCGTCGATCAGGTCTTCGGCAATGATCAAGACTTTGCCGAGAGCGCGGGTGTTGGCGAAAGGGCTGCCCATCTCGCCGCCACTGCCGATGCCGGGGCCACCGAAGTCTTCGTTCGGGGTGCCAAGGTCCGGGTCTTCCCCGGTCGGATTCGCGGAGTCGAAGATGATCGCTGCGTTGTTGAGCCCCAACGCAGGATTGACTCCCGAAATCAGAACCGGGCCGGTTCCGTTGGTCGCAAACACCTGATCGACGACGGTGCCGGCGGCCAGGTCGTCAAAAGTAAGAATGGTGTTGCACGTGGGTGCTTCGAAGTTCGGAATGACCCCGCGATGGTTCTGGGTGGGATCATCCGGAAGTTCGAGCGATTGGGCCGAAGCGGCCCCCGTACACAATCCCAACCACAACGTCGTGACAGCACACCCCATCCATGATTTCATGGCGCGAATCCTTGGTGCAATCCCCTGGCCGGACCGACCGCTCAAAGCGGTCTCCCGGCGCTTGACGAACCGCCGGCGGGCTTTCCCGAGTAGCCCTCCCTGCGAACCCTGAGGCTAATGCAGGGAAGATTTGCGTCAAGGGGCAGGAAGTTACGGTGTTCGCAAAATGAAAGGCATCGGCGGCGGGGGCATTCCAGGGCTCCCGCCGGAGAGGGGGTAGAACGTGGCCAATTTCACCGAAAAGGACAAGGCTAGGTGCCTTGTCCGCTCGGTCGACGAAGAACTCGATTTCTGGCGCTGCTGTATTCGGGTCCGCCACGAGGACTTCGATCCTCGCCGCTGGTGGAGCTACTGCGACCTGACGGTTCGCTTGCCTCGAACCGCCCCGCGCCCCGAGCATGGTCGAGAGGCGGAGCTGGTCCTCGAATGCACCGCGACCGCGGCCGAGGAAACGGACGGCGGGGCCTATGCTTGCAAGGTTCACGAGGCCTCGCAGCCTCCCCTTTGCCCCCCCGAGCGACCCGACGCACGACAGCGTTACCTGGGTCTCGTTGAGCGAGAGGAGCCGCCCCATTCCGGACCGGTCATCCTCCATCTGGGAAGCGGGGTCACCTGCTACGTGACTCTTCCCAGCGACTTCGACGGGAGCGCCATCGAACACTTCACTTGGTGGGAGTTCACGTTTGGCGAGGGGCTCTACGCGGCGTTCTTGCAGACCCTCGACCAAGGGAGTTGACCGGTTGGCGGGAGCCGCGAGACACCCTCCCATGGGTCAAACCTGGCCCGAGCTCGATCAGGCCATCCCCCGATTCAAACCCCGAGCAAACTCTGCACTCCGACCGAGTACTTCGAGAAGCGAGACAATCGGGTCGGCAGGGATTCGAGTCGGTCTCGCACCTCACGGTCGAGTCCGGCGTCGTACTTGAGCTCCAAGATCGACACCGGCGGAAAACTCGTCGGGCGCCAGAAGTTCAGACGAGGCGAGCCCCACTGATCGAACACTCGGATGTCGCAATCGAGGGTTGCTCGAATTCGATGGTCTGCAGACACGTAGTATTCGCGGCGGTATCGAATCAATGCCACGGGTGCTTCCCCTCGCTCCAGCAACGTGCGTCGAGTCTCGGGAAGCTGCGCGGCGACAACCACCGCCAGCGACGACAGAGTCATTTCGGTCAAAGGGACGGGAAGTTGAATCTCGAACGTTTCCTTCCAACCGAACTCGTTGTGCTTGTGTTTGGCCTCGAGTACCGCGCGTTCAACCGAGCTGTCCTCGCCATACCAGCGCAGCCGAGTCTTTTGACGGGCACTGACACCGCTCAAGGCTTCCCCAAAGCTCTCTAGCTCCGCCGAGTCGAAATACAACGACTGCACAACTCGGGTAGGGTACGCCACACGAAATGCCGCGCGCTGCTGTTCAATCCACAGACGCAGCTCGTGTTCACGGTTAGCGTCGGCGACACACTTTCTTTCAAACCGAAGAGACCGACTCACTTGCGCATGAACCCTCGCTCGTAAAGCGCTTCGACGTCCAGCTCGGTCTGGTCGATCGTCTGTCCCTCGGCGAGGAGCTTACTGCCCTGCTGCGCCATTCCCAAGATTCCACTCCGATCAAACGTCAGCCCCGTCACCGCCAGAGACGCGGGGCCATACTCCGGCTTCTTGCAGTAACTCATGAACGCCGCGAACCCAACGTTTGCGATGGAAGCGTCTTCCACCGTGACCGATGACAGATCTTTGCTCACCACCGCGGCACCCGCTCCATCCACGGTGAGTCCGATGAGCTCCACGTGACTTTTTTCTCCCACCGACACGGCCTTGTCGCGGACGCGGGAAACCTTGATGTCTCGCATTGCCACCGACGAACCACTGAAATCCACGGCATCGCCGCCGACGTCTTCGAAGACGCAGGCCTCGAGAACTCCGTCGCTGAAATCAATGTCCAGCGCATCGGACCGAGATCCGCCAATCGTGCACTCTTGCATCCGGAACGAAGACCTCATCAGGTGCAGCGCATCTTCCGCTGAGGTCCCCAACACCGTGACGCGGCGCATCTCGACTGTCGATTCGTAGAAGGTGCACCCTCCCGTCAGCTGCCAGGGTCCGTCTTCCGTCAAGGCCGTGTTGCGAACCTCGACGCATTGCAGGCGAATCGGGGTTTGTCGCCCAAGGACGGCCAACCCTCGCCAGCTTTGTTCGGACTGCCCCGCAAACAACACAGGACGGGCCTCCTCTCCTTCCGCACGGAATGCGCCGTGGCAGAGGAAATAGGCCGAAGGAGCAAAACGAAGCTGGGTGCCGGGCTCCACCGTGACCGAAGGACGCTCCTGCCAAATCCCGTTGACCTCGACTCGCCGCGGAATGATGACCGGTGTGTCCACCTCCCAGCTGCCGGCTTGGACGGTGAAGCCTCGGTCCTTCCACACCAGGAACGGATGGGACTTCAGCACTTCATTGAGCGACGCGGACTCCCACAGCGCGGTCGCCTCAGCAGCACGCACTTCCTGCTTGGCGGTGAACTCGTACACACGACCCGGATCGGACCCAACCTCGGCAGAGCCAGAGACTGTTGCGGCCGTCACTTCCGGGCCCGCGGGCAAGGGAATCCGCACGATGTGGGGTGCCTTCAGGAACGAGCTGGCGCGCAGCCGCAATGGCAGCCGAACTTCCGCGAACTGGCTGATCGGCTTGGCCAGGAGCCCCGAGCCCACGGTCAGATCTGTCACCAGCACCGGTTCCTTCAAGCCGGTCGACAGCTCGATCGTCTGCCGGCCGTCCTCATCGGTAAGAACGTTGGCGGTCACCACGGACACGTATGGCAAATCCCCGACCACCGGACCGTTTTCCAAACCGGTGAGCGCCCCGGACGCGATGACCTTCGGAGAAGGAGGCTTGCGCCCCTTACCCGGAAGGGATTGGAGCCGGGATCGGATGCCCTTGCCGATCTCCCCCGGCAGCTTCGAATAGTCCACCCGCAACTGCTCCACCAGCGGCGCCTCCAATCGGCGAAGCTCTTCCACGAGGGGATCCACGGAGTCAGGCTTGACCAAGCGACTCAGGTGGCGTCGATAGGCGGCGTCAATTCTCGGGTCCGCCAGTAGCTCACGGGCGAAGATCAAAGTTGGCAAGGTGAACAGGTAGCCGGGGTAGCGCTTGAAGGAGGTGCTGTCGAACACGATTGGCTCGAGCTTGAGCGTGAACGGGTTCATGTAAAAGCGCAGGTTGTGCCAGCGGAGGCCGTGCCAGTACCCCCAGAACTCGAACAGAGCCAGGAACTTGCCCATCGCATCGACGTGGAAAACTTCCGACGGCGCGAGCCTCTTCTGCTGCAAACCCCGCAACAACGCGATGGCGGTGTCCGCTTGCGCCTGCAGCCGTGGGTCGGCCTGAACCACTGGTTCTCGAAACGGTCGAATCCGCGCGGTTCGCCAACTCAAGTCGCGGTCCGGGGACACCTGGCCCATTCCTAGGATTGCGTCGTTGCGTTCCCGGTCGCGCCAAAACTCGTCCTCGTCGAAGCGAACGATGACTCCTTCCCGTCGTCCTTGGGCTTCCAACAGCTCCTTGGAGAAGTGTTCTTCGAGGGCCATCACCCCCACTCGCGCCCCGTTCAGATGCAGCTCGACAAACTCGTAACGCGGCGCCAGGATTCCCTCGCTTCGAAAGTGATGGAACAGTTCGGTCTCTCGATGGAAGCGTCGGGTCGTGGGCGCTTGCAAGGAGAACCGTCGCAGACCAAGGACGTGTCCGTCCCCCGAAACATGGACGCGCCAGGACCACTTGTCCGTGTCGAAGTGATCCACGAAGTCGCCCTTGAGTCGCAGCTGGACTTTTTCGACTCGGTCCTCGACGGAGATCATTCCCGAGACCATGTCGTAGGGAGTTCGAAACAAGAGGCCGCGACGCAGGGATTCTTCGCGGATCTTGTGAATCACCAACAGTTCGCGAGCCCGAATGGTGAGATCCAGCACAGGCATCGACGCCGTTCCGGCTTCCAAGGAAGCCGACTCTCGAGCCGACCGCGCCGGACGAAACGAGTCCGGCAGCACGGGAGCGACCAACAACAGCGCGACAAGACCTGGCCACGCGAGCCGCGTCCCGGACCTCCGCTGCGTCGTCGCAGCGATCCTCACTAGACTCCAGGCACTCTCTGCTGCTCGACGATGGAAAGCTCCAACTCGGGGAAGTCTTGCTGAAACTTCTCCATCAAGCGAAACATCTGCCCCGCTTCGCTCGCAGCGACATGAAACGAGGCGTGGGTCCCTGATGGCGAGCGGTCCACCCGTCGAATCTCACAGACCGGAAACTCGGCGGCGATCACACCAGCCACGGTTTCGACGTTGAAATCGTCGCCCGGTTGCTTCGATTGCAAAGACACGTGCAGGTTCTGGCTCTTGCCTCCGTGTCCTCCTCGCACCCCCCCCCGCAGGAAACCCCCTCGCAGGAAACCCAAAACGGCCATGCTCAACAGGATGAACGCCGTGGAAAGAACAGTGAAGGAGACGGCATCCGCTCCCAAGCCAATCCCTACCGCGATGCACAGAAACAGGTAAGTCAGTTCTTCGGGTTCTTTGATGGGCGTTCGGAAGCGAACGATGGAGAGAGCGCCAATCAACCCCAAAGACAGAGCCAAGGAAGTCTTGACCACGGTGATCACCACGATCACTGCCAAGGTCACCAATGGGAAGATGCGCGAGAACTCTTCGCGATTGGAAAGACTGGCACCGAACCGTGCGTAGTGCCATTTCACCAGCAGCGACAAGATCAAGCCGACCGCCAGGTGTCCCAAAGTCGCCAAGTGCCGAGGATCGGTGATTTCCGACAGGATTTCGTTCAACGGACTCTGGATCCCCGCGAGTTGGCTGGGAACGGCACCTCGGTCAACCGTTCGAACCTTGCGCAACCGCCTCCGATTGCTTAGCAAAGGCTGTGGTCCCGAGTTTGCTCGGGGGGAGTGTACGGAGAGGTGCCGTGGAATTCAAACGACCCGGCGGACTGCTTCGATGGTTCGGGCCCTGTTTGCTTGTGGGCCAAGACGCGCATTCCATCAACGCTCAGGAAGTTGTCGCGCTGCCGCAGGAGTCAGGACTTCCCGCGGCAATGAGAATCTCTTCGCTCAATCAAAAGGTCTTGCCAGACATCGCCCCGGGCACGAGTTTCCGCTTCCTGGTGACCGGACACGTGTATGGAACCCCCGTTTGCCGAGTTCCGGAGAAGCCCGGACGCACCCGCGTGTTTCCTGCCGCATCGCTGCTTGCCAACATCGATCATTGCAACGCCCTTCAACCGGCGTTTGTCGCGCTGCTCGGCGACACCGTGATCGCTCCGGTCAAGTCCAACAAGACCATCTTTCGGCAGTCCGTTGCCGAACGGATTCAATCACCCATCTTTCACGCACCCGGAAACCACGATTACTTCCGCTCTCCCCGCAGCGATCGACAAGAGAAGGAAAAACAACACCAACGCTTCTTCGGTCCCACCCGGTCCTGGTTTCGCCTCGCTGACACCGCGTTCGTCTTCTTGAACACGGGAGGATTCGATTGGTCGGACTTCGACAACGAACAGACTCGGTGGGCCCGGCAGCTGTTCCGCGCCTGGGAGTCCGACCCTTCGCTCGAGAACATTTTCGTCTTCACTCACAAACTGGTGTGGCTGCCAGGAGTCGAGGCGCTTCGTACCCATATCCTCGATGCCCATCCCGACTACGAACAGACCGTTCTATCCGGACAGAACTACGAAGCCATTGGCCCGGACCTTCGGGTTCTCGCCCAAGTCAAGCGCGTGTTCCTTGGAGCCGGCGACTGGCTCCGAGTCTCCCGCTCGCTGCTGTACTACGAGAATCCTGAGGACCGCATCACCTACTTTGTCAACTACCTGGATGACTCGGGGTCGGATGTCATTCTCGACATCGAGGTCCCCGCGAACGGCCCTCCTCGATTTCTCCCAATCTCACTGACCGATTTCGAGCCCCTGGATCTCGACTCGTTTGTCGTTCACCCAGAACCCGTCGAGCCGCGTTAGTCTTCGGCAGAGAACCCAGCCCTCGCCGAACCCAGCGCCCTCCATCGATTGCGACAGACGATCGAGGTGAACTTTCCGGGAACTGACGGTCAGCGCAGGGAATCGCTCACCACGCGACCGTCGATCACGACTCCCGTCACGTGACTGGTGTATTCGAACGGATCACCGTCGAACAACACAACGTCTCCGTCCTTTCCCGGATCGAGCGAGCCCACTCGTTCCTCCACTCCGAGAATCTCTGCGGCTCCCAGGGTCAGCGCGCGCAGGGTGGCCTCGAAAGGGAGATCGTGGCCGGCGGCAATGGCTGCTTCAAACAACACCACGCGAGTTTTCGGCACATAGGCCTCAAAGCCACTTTGAAAGGCGAAGGGGATTCCTCGATCGGCGAGTAGCAACGCGGTTTCCATGGTCGCATTCTCGCCGTCGCCGTGGGCGCGCATCATCGGAGGGTGAAGAATCACCGGGACTTCCGCGGCGGCCAATTCGTCCAAGAGAAGATGGCTGTCCGCGGCGCCATCCAGCACCAAGTCCAAGTCGAACTCTCGAGCGACTCGCAACGCGGCCATCAAATCTTGACTGGCTTGGGCGGTCACCAGAAAGGGAACTTCCCGGGTCAGGACCTTGGCGAGTGCGTCCAAGCGGAGATTCGCAGCCGGACGTTTGGACGGATCCTCAGCGTTGCGCTTGCGCAAGTATTCTCGGGCTTCGAGGAACTGACCGCGCAATAGTGCCACCGCCTTGGCCCGCGTGCCCGGGCTCTTTCCCTTGTCGTTGGACAGAGCGGCCGGGCCAAGGGTCGCCGCAACCATGGCGAACGGCACCATGAGCGCGTCGTCCACCGTCTCTCCCGTCGTCTTGACGATCATGGTTTGCCCGGAGATGAGCTGCCCCGGCGCGTGACCAGTATGAATGGTGGTCACCCCAAAAGACCGCACCCAATCCACCAACCGTTCGCGCGGGTTGTAGGCATCGATCGCGCGGAGTTCCGGCTGCATGGGCGCCGATCGCTCCAGTTGATCCTGATCGTGAGGCTGGTTCAGCGCACCGCTCAACCCCACCACCGTGTGGGCGTCAATCAGTCCGGGGGTGACCACTTCGGCCTCGAGAACCGGAATCCCCTCGGGAAGAGTGATTTCCGTGCTGGTGCCGATGGCTTGGATCTTTCCTTGGCGAATCCACACCACTCCGTTCTCGATCGGAGCTTGGGAAACCGGGTAGACGACACGACCGCGCACCGCCACCTCTTGGGCAGAAGCCGATCCGCCAAAGATGGTCACCAAGCACCCAGTGACCAGCAATCCGAGGAACACACCGGAAGAACGCTTCATCGGTCCGCCCCCTCTTCCGGTCCGTAGCAGCAACCAGAAAACACCCGATCATCGCCGGCGCCCACCCCGCCGACCGCAAACACACGATCGGCTTCGAGCGAACGCTGGAACACGCGCTCTCCTTCGATCCAGGTCTCTTCGACCTTGGTGTAGACCGAGAGAGGGTCGCCACTCAACACCAAGAAGTCTGCATCCTTCCCAGGGACCAGCGAGCCGACCCGATCTTCGAGATCGAGCATCTTGGCGCCGGCAATAGTCAGACCTTCCAGAGCCGTGCGTCGCGACATCCCGGCGCGAACCGCGAGGGCCGCCGAACGAAAGAACAGCCGGGAATCCGTGATGGGGTCATCGGTGTGAAAAGCCACCAGGACCCCCGCTGCTTCCAACACCGCGCCGTTTTCCAACGCGATGTCCTTGGCTTCGATCTTCCCACCGGGACTATCCACCACGATGATCGAACAGGGCGCGTTGGCAGCGGCAATCTCCTCCGCCACGAGTCCCGCATCGCTGACGTGATGCAGCACCACGCGAAACCCGAATTCCTTCGACAGCCGAAGCACGGTCAGGATGTCGTCATGGCGATGGGTGTGGTGGTGGACGACACGCTTGCCTTGCAAGACCTCGAGAAGACCTTCCATGGCAAGGTCTCGCGCCGGCGGCTGTTTTTCTGGGTCTTCCTCCGCCGCCTTCCGCTTGCGCTGATACTCCTGCGCGGCAACGAACTTCTCCCGAACCAACGCCGCGGATTTTGCTCGCGAGCCGGGAAACGGCGGATCCCGACGCGAATTGGTGCCGTTCGCCATCTTCATCCCTCCGAGCACCTCGCCGGATTCACCGCGGATCACCAGGTCTTCGACGGTTCGCCCATCGCGAAACTTCACGTAGATCGTTTGACCGCTCAGCAAGTGCCCCGATCCGGACATGACGTTGGCCGTGGTCACTCCTCCGGCCTGCGCTTTTTGGATACTCGGGTGGCGGACGTTGAAGCCATCCAGCACCCTCACGCCCGGATGCATCGGCCCGCTTCGGTCTCCCCCATTGGGCTGGCCACAATGGCTGTGGGTGCAAACCAGCCCCGGCATCAGCACCTTGCCAGAGACGTCCCGGCGCACTGCATCTTCTGGGATGCGCACCGACTCGGCGGGCCCGACGGCCACGATCTTGCCTTGGTGAACGAGCAACACCCCCTGCTCGATGGCTTCCCCGTCCATGGTCAGGATGCGTGCTCCCTCCCATGCCATGGGAGATTCTTGCAAGCACCACGCTCCCGCGGGGGCAACCAGGCCCCCTGTCGCCGCGCAAACCACCGAGAGGATTCGTTTCATGAAGGCCTCGAGCAATCCGTCCAAGAAGGCTCACCCCAGGAGCCAGTTCCGGTTTCCGTGAAACCCGAGTGTCTCGCTCCGTGGACCGACGTTGGCCGGCGGGGTGTCAGCGCTGCTGTCGGACCGTACGTCGAGACTGCCAGGTCGTCCAGCCTTTGCCGCGGAGCATCCAGAATCCGGTGGCAATGAGGATCCACAAATCCATGGCGAGCCCCCGGCTCTTTCGGTAGTGAGCATCCGCGTCACGCTTGGATCGATAGGCCTCTTCATCCATCCCCGCGTAGCCCTGGGTGACCTGGGCGAAGCCGGTGATTCCCGGTTTCAACGCCATGCGAAACTCGAAGTCTGGGATCGTCTCCCGCGCCCAGTTCTCGATCGGCACCATTTCCGGCCGTGGACCGATGAACACCATGTCTCCCCGAAGGACGTTCAAGAACTGGGGAAGTTCATCGAGATGAGAGTTGCGCAACAGCCGGCCAAAGCGCGTCACGCGCAGGGCATCCGCGCCGTCTTTCCACGACTCGAACTCTTCGCCCGAACACTCCGCCATGGTCCGGAACTTGTACATCGAGAACACCGCCCCCCGGTAGCCGACCCGGGGTTGGCGAAACAGGATTTGCCGAAAGTCGCGAAACACCGCCCAGTTGACCAGCGCGATGGGCAAGGTGATCAACAACGCGAGCGGCAGCGTCAACATCACCAAAGCCAGATTCAGCCACCGGCAACCGTGACGGCGATACCACGTGGACGGGGGCAAAACATTCGACCACGATTCCACCGAGACCGCAGCTAGCGCCTCGGCGCCAGCGGTCGCCGTCTCGAAAACCGGGCGAGCCGCTTCCGCATCCGGCGGAGCTTCGGAGATTCCTGGGGTCGCCAGCGAAGTGCCTCCTTCCCTCTCGGCAGGAAGCCGGACGGAGAGTTCGAGCCGTCCCCCGGAGGGGCAAATCCCTGGTCGGGGCCCCGGTTCGTCGGGGAGGCCGCCGGCAAGGGGCATCCTTGCCCAGGTCGCCGCTTCGAACTCGACAGAAGTCGTTGCCTCCCGCGCCACACCTAGGGTTTTCCTGTATCGATGAAATCAGCGGTCTCTCTGTCCCCCGGGGGCAAGGTCGGAAATGTTTTCCACAACACAGGGTTTCCCCTAGCGAATCCCGAAAGAAGGGTTGGCGCCGGAACTCATGTCCGGGTGGGGCCCCCCACCGAGTCTCCGGGACCGCTCGAACTCAGTTGGGACCGCCGCAATGAACCACTCCCGCACCGTCTTGGGAATCAATGCGTTCCACGGCGACGCCGCCGCCTGCCTGGTGGTTGACGGCGAGATCGTGGCTGCCGCCGAGGAAGAACGCTTCCGCCGAGAGAAGCACTGGGCCGGCTTTCCGTCCCAAGCGATCCGCTATTGCTTGGAAGCGGGAAACCTCCGCGCCGAAGACCTGAGACATGTCGCGATCAATCGCGACCCTCGGGTCCGGCGCATGGCTCGACTCGCCGCGCTGCTGCGCCGCCGACCTAGCATTCGTTGGATCAAGGACCGCTGGCGCAATCGCCACGAAGTGAAGTCCCTCGATTCGCGATTCGCCGAGGCCATGGGCTGCCGACCAAGATCTCTGGATCTGCAAATTCACCACGTCGAGCACCACGAAGCGCATCTGGCCAGCGCGTTTCACGTTTCGCCATTCGACACCGCAACGGTGGTATCCGTCGACGGGTTCGGCGACTTCGCCAGTGCCGCCTGGGGTGTTGGCAACGGCCGACAACTTCAGATCGAAGAGCGTGTCGAGTTCCCCCACTCCTTGGGCATCTTCTACTTGGCCATGACCCAGTATCTCGGGTTCTCCCACTACGGGGACGAGTACAAGGTGATGGGCATGTCGGCCTATGGCACACCGAGCCACATGGACGAGCTCTCTCGAATTCTTCGCCGCAAAGCCAACGGCAACTTCGAATTGGGCCTCGACTACTTCCAGCACCAACGCGGCACCGTGGAGATGAGTTGGAGCCACGGAACTCCTCACGTCGGAACCATCCATTCGCCGGCACTCGTGGAGCTCTTGGGTCCGGCACGCCGGGCCGAGGAACCGCTCACTGCCCGTCACCACGACCTGGCTGCTTCGGTGCAACTCGCCTACGAGCGCGCTTTGTTCGAATGGCTCCGAGCCATCTATCAGAACACCGGCGAGTCGCGCCTTTGTCTGGCCGGAGGCTGTGCGATGAACAGCCTGGCCAACGGCAAGATCCTGGACGAGACTCCATTCGAAGAGATGTTCATTCCACCAGCCCCGGGGGATGCGGGAGGGGCCGTAGGTGCAGCTCTGGTCGTTTCCACGCGGGAGTTACAACAGCCGAGACCCCGCATGGTGGCCAGCGCCTCCCTGGGTCCTTCGTTCGACAATGGCTCGATCCGCCAAGTCCTCATGAATGCCGAGGAGCGCCTCAAGGAGCACGGCACCTGGTGGAGTTCTCGCGAGTCTCTCCCGGGACTGTGTCAGCGAGTCGTCAGCGCCTTGGCTCGAGGAGAAGTCGTGGGATGGTTCCAAGGCCCCATGGAATGGGGTCCTCGCGCACTGGGACAGCGCAGCATCCTGGCGGACCCCCGCCGCTCCGACATGCAGGAGATCCTGAACAGCAAGATCAAGCTCCGAGAGAGCTTTCGCCCCTTCGCTCCCGCCATTCTTCGTGAGCACATGAGCGATTGGTTCGAAGCGGAGCGCGAAGTGCCGTTCATGCAAGAGGTGGTCTCGATTCGCCCAGAAAAACAACCGCAGATTCCGGCGGTCACCCATGTCGATGGCACGGGCCGCGTCCAAACCGTCACCGCTTCTCGTCACCCAGAGTTTCATCAGCTCTTGACGTGCTTCCACGAACGCACCGGGGTGCCCCTCTTGCTGAACACATCGTTCAACGAAAACGAACCAGTGGTTTGCACCCCCCGCGAAGCCCTCGACTGCTTCCTGCGCACCGACATGGATGTGCTGGTGATGGGAGACAGCATTCTGGAGCGCGTGGCGCGTGGCACCGAAGACCACTCTCCCTCGTCGGAGGCAGAGCCGCTGGCCGCTTCCCCGCTTCCGGACAATTCCCCGTAGTTCCCTAACGTCTATGGGAAAACCCTGACGATATCAGTGAAAGCCTCCGCCGCGCGGTTCTTGAGGATTGAATCCACTGCGCTCTCCGCGCGGCGTGAGGCTTGCTCTCCTTCCGGGAAGAGACCGTGGCCCGCTTCTTGTTCGTGAACCAGTTCTACTGGCCGGATTTCGCGGCCACTGCCCAGCAACTCACCGACGTCGCGCAACACCTGGCGGCCTCGGGTCATGAGGTGCACGTGCTGTGTTCCCGTGGTCGCTACCTGGAAGGACGGGGCAAGGCACCCGCCCGGGAGCGCCATCAGGGCGTGGTCATTCACCGGGTCCCGGCGACCTCGTTTGGCAAGGGCACCCGCATGGGGCGGCTGTTTGACTACCTGTCATTCCACCTATGGACCGCGGTGTTCCTGCCGCTGCTTCCCAGGGCAGATGTCACCGTCAGCCTGACGACGCCCCCCTGGATCGGCTGTTGGGCCACCTGTTGGGGCCGGATCCGCCGCCAACCGCAGATCGCCTACGTCATGGATTTGTATCCCGAGGTGCTGTTCGCCGCTCGCGTTCTGTCGCCGGATTCCTTCGTGGGCCGACTGTTGTCACGCATCAACCGATTCGTGTTGCGTTCCGCCGAGTGCTGTGTGGTTCTCGGACCTCGGCAGGGACAACGCGTCCTGTCCCTCGGCGTCGAGCCCCACAAGATCGTCACCATTCCCGGATGGTGCTCCTTCGATCTCCCAGCGGAAACGCCCGCTTCCCCCCACGCTCGGGAGTCCTCGAGTCGCAGAGACAACGATTCGGAGACTCGTCCGTTCGTCGTCATGTATTCGGGCAACGCCGGCGTCGCCCACCGCTTCGACGAAGTCCTGGAGGCCGCGCGTCGGCTCCAGGACGCGGGCGAAAACGTGATCTTCCGTTTCGTCGGTCGTGGCTCTCGAACCCGTGACCTCATGAAGACGGTTCAAGAAGAGCTGCTCCGCAACGTCCGCTTCGAGAACTACGTGGCGACCGAGAGTTTGGCGGAGTCGCTCGCTTCCGCGGATGTGCACCTGGTGACACTCCGAGAACAGTTCGATGGAGTCCTCTTGCCGGTCAAGATCCACGGCGCTTGGGGCGCGGCCCGACCGGTCATCGCCGTGGTCCCCGATCCCTCGGACTCGGCGCAATTGGTTCACGACTCGAAGGCGGGAATCGTGGCCCAGACCGGAGAAGCGATCGCCCGGGCGATCCTGCGACTGCGCGACCATCCGTCCGAGCGACGTGTCATGGGAGAGCGAGGACGCGACTTCGTCCGCCGCTTCCACACCGCGGAGGTCTGTGGAGAAGCCTGGCGCGTGCTGCTCGAAAGCATTGTCCACGAACCTGTGGAGCCGAACCCCGTCGAAGAGCGAGTGCTGTCGTCATGTGCGGAGTGACCGCCGCCTACGCTTACCACCCGGCCGCCGGACCGGTGAATCGCGATGCCGTTCGCCGGTTGCGCGACGCGATGCAATCCCGGGGACCCGATGACCAAGGCGAATGGTGGTCTTCCGACGGAAGCGTGGGACTCGGGCATCGCCGTCTTGCGATCCTGGATCCTTCGTCCCGTGGGCATCAACCGATGACTCTCGAGAACGCCCCCCTGGCACTCTCGTTCAATGGAGAGATCTACAACTTCCGAGAGCTTCGTCGCGAGTTGGAATCCGAGGGGATCTCGTTTCGTACCCAAACCGACACGGAAGTCGTCCTGCGATTGTTCCAACGGGACGGAATCGGAATGCTGAATCGCCTGCGAGGCATGTTCGCCGTTGCTCTGTGGGACGGCGTTCGCCGCGAGTTGTTCTTGGCCCGCGATCCCTACGGCATCAAACCCCTTTACTATCGAAACGACGGATGGCGGGTGTGGGTCTCTTCCCAAGCCAAGCCGCTTCGCAGCTGCGAGAAGCCGGTGACGCTGGACCCGGCGGGCGTTGTCGGCTTTTGCCTGACGGGAAGCGTTCCCGAGCCGTTCACGCTCCATCGGGAGATTCGCTCGCTTCCCGCCGGCTCCTGGATGCGAGTCGGCCCCCACGGAGCTTCTGCTCCCGTGCGCTACTTCTCCCTGTCACGCTGTCTCGACGTGGTGCAAGAATCGCAACCGCCGGAGGTGGTTCGCGAGGCGGTGGCGGACGCAGTCCGGAACTCGGTCCAGCAACACTTGGTTTCCGATGCTCCGCTCGGTGCGTTCCTTTCCGCTGGCATCGATTCCTCTTCCTTGGTCGGGATGGCGAGCGAAGCACAATCCCCGTTGCAAACTCTGACTCTCGGCTTTCCAGGAACAGCCGGCGACGAAAGCGCGGGAGCTTCCGAGGTGGCCCGAACCTATTCCACGGACCACACGTGCGTCGGACTGGAGATCCGAGAATTCTCGAATCAGACCCCGGCCCTACTGGAAGCCATGGACTTGCCGAGTATCGACGGCGCCAACGTCTACTTTTTGAGTAAGGCCGCGGCAGAACGCGGTTGGAAAGTGGTGCTGAGCGGCCTGGGTGGCGACGAGTTGTTCGCCGGCTACCCGTCGTTCCGAGATGTCCCTCGCTGGGTCAAATGGGCGCGCAGTTTGTCGTGGATTCCTGGATTGAGCGCCGGTTTCCGACACACCATGGAGTGGCTCAAGCCCCGTGGGGTGTCCCCCAAGCTCGCCGGAATGCTCACCCTCGGATCCAGCTACGCCGGCGCCTACTTCTTGCGCCGCGGCCTCTTCCTGCCTTGGGAGCTGCCCCAGATCCTCGATCCCGACTTGACCAAAGAAGGACTGGCGCGACTGAATCTACAACAACGCCTGCAGGAGACTCTGCAACCGGACCCCGGAACTGCCAACGGTCGGGTCACCACGCTCGAGTCGTCGTTCTATCTACGCAACCAGCTACTTCGAGACGCAGACTGGGCAGCGATGGCTCATTCCTTGGAGCTGCGCGTTCCGTTCGTCGATGCGTGGTTGCTTCGTCAGTTGGCTCCTTGGCTGTCACAGTTCTCTCACGGCGAGGGAAAGCGTTATCTCGCGGCGGCGCCTCAACGTCCCTTGCCGAGCCAAGTCGTCAACCGCCCCAAGACCGGATTCACGTTGCCCCTGGCACGCTGGATTCAACAGGACGACCAGTGGGACGCTTGGAAACGAGTCGCGGCCTTGCGCGACCCGAATTGTCCTTGGGCCAGGCGCTGGGCATTCACCCTGATTCAACGGGAGCTGGCCGCATGAGCCGGCGCATCCTTGCTCTGACCGCAGACGGCTGGTCCGGCTCAGGAGGGATCGCGGAATACAACCGTGCCCTCTTCGAAGCCTGGCGCAAAGACTCACGCGTGCAGGAGGTGGTGCTGCTTCCTCGTCACCCTTCGGTTGGTTCACCGCCTCCGCCACGCGGGATCCGCGAACTCGACGCTCCCAAGACCCGTGCTGGCTACTGGTTCACGGTGCGACGAGAGGTTCGCCGCTTGCGTCCCGACCTGGTGTTCTGCGGACACATCCATTTGCTTCCGGCCGTTCCCTCCGGGCCAAGCCAACGAGCCCCTACCTGGCTGCAAGTACACGGCATCGAGATTCACGCACCTTCGCGACCCGCCACACGGCGGGCCCTGGACCGGGTGGACTTGGTCACCGCGGTCAGTCGCCACACGCGCCGAACCCTCCTTCGGTGGACGAGCCTGGAACCAGAAAAGATTCGCGTGTTGTCCAACTCGGTGGATCGCCAGCGCTTTCACCCCGGGCCGAAGTGCCGATCCCTGGCCGATCGCTATGGCTTGAAAGACAAGACTGTGCTGCTGACGGTCGGACGCATGGCGGCCTCCGAGGCCTACAAAGGTCAGGACCGTGTTCTGCAGGTTCTGCCGAAGATCCTCGAACAACGGCCCGACGTGGTGTTTGTCTTGGCGGGAGACGGAGACGACCGAGAACGCCTGGAACAGTTGTCTCGGGCACGAAAGATCGACGCACACACTCGGTTCGTCGGTTGGATTCCCGAGGAAGAGAAACGCGATCTCTACTGCCTCGCGGATGCGTTCGTCATGCCCAGCACCGGCGAGGGCTTTGGCATTGCCTTCCTCGAGGCCGCTGCCTGCGGGACTCCGGTGCTCGGCGGCAACGTCGATGGCAGCGTCGACGCCTTGGCCGAGGGGCGCCTTGGCAAGCTCGTGAATCCCACCGATCTCGAGGAACTCGAGGCAGGCATTTTGGAGGTCCTCGACCGGCGACGAGAAGTTCCGTGCGCTCTCGAGGCGTTCACCGCGGAGCGATTCCAGCAAGCCGCTCAGGGTCTCCTCACGGAAGTCCTGAGATCTCCCCGTGCAAGGAACAGGAACCTGCTGACATGTTGAGTTCTCCTTCGATCCCGCTTCGGCGGCGTGAACAAGACTGGTGCCCTCCGCCCTCTCGACAGTTTCGGGCGCTGCACGTCGTGCCGAGCTACTGGCCCGCGACTCGCTACGGAGGCCCCATCCAATCGGTGCACTCTCTCTGCCGATCCCTGGTGCGAGCCGGCCACGAGGTGGACGTGTTCACCACCAATATCGATGGCGACGGAGCCCTTGCGGTTCCAACTCACACTCCGGTCAACCAAGACGGAGTCAACGTCCACTACTTTCCGGTGCGCTGGCGCCGTCGCTGCGTCAGCCCGGATCTGGGTCACGTCCTCCAGCAACGAATTGCCGACTACGACGTGGTGCATCTCCACTCGGTGTTCTTGTGGCCCATCGATTGCGCCAGCCACTGGGCCCAGCAACGAGAGATCCCGTACGTACTCTCCCCTCGAGGAATGCTGGTGCAGGAACTGATTCAGCGCCACAACCCGATGGCCAAAAAGGCGTGGCTCCGCTGGCGCGGCCAACGCATGCTGGAGCAGGCAGCGGCGTTGCACGCCACCTCCGCATTGGAAGCCCACGACCTCTCGTCGTTCGGCGATTCCCTGGCGGGGATCCACGTCATTCCCAATGGCGTCGACCATCCCCATCAAGAACCGGCCATTCCCCGCGATCTTCGCGCGCAGATTCCCAGCCAGCCTTGGGTGCTGTTCCTCGGCCGAATGAGCTGGAAGAAAGGTCTGGAGCAACTCCTCGACGCCTGGAAGGAACTCGAGGAAGTGTCCTTGGTGCTCGCCGGGCCAGACGACGAGAAACTCACCCCCAAGCTCCAACAACGCGCTCGTGAGAGGGGGATCGCGGACCGGGTGATCTTCACCGGGGAAATCGACAAGCCAACGAAGACCGCCCTACTCCGGGAAGCCTCCTTGCTCGTATGCCCCTCGATTCACGAGAACTTTGGCAACGTCGTCGTGGAAGCCATGGCTTCTGGGTGCCGGGCCCTGGTGACCGAGACGGTGGGCGCAGCGGATGCGGTTCAGGAACTCCAAGGAGGCTGGGTCGTGCCGAACGACGCGGCGAAGATTGGCGCGGGAGTTCGCGAAGCGTTGCAGACTCCCATTCAGGACTCCGAGCGCGCTGACTTGTCGGCCCGCACCTTGGCTCGGTTCTCCTGGAACGCGGTGGCGAAACGCACCGCCGATCTTTACGCCCGCGCGGTCTCGCGTTCCTGAGCTCTCGGAGATTCGTCCGCGGACCGCTCCAACTGCCGGGTCCCACGCCGAAGTTCCCCGAGCTTCAGCTCGTCGAAGTGTTTGAACATGGCGTGGAGCAAGTGGTAGCGAAACCCGACCCGTCCATCCAAGAATCCGGCACGGACGAAGTAGCACCACAGGAAGTACCAGAGAGCTTTTCCGGGCAGCGGCGCCCAGATCTTGGTCTTGATCCAACGACGCCGAGCCAAAGCGTCCCGGGTCCACCAACGGGCATAGGGATCCGGCTCTCCCTCCAAACAACGCTGGTACTCCACGGCTTCGTCGGATGAGTAGCGATTGTGCTTGGCGATCGCGTGACTCAAGTCGCGCAGATCTTCATGAATGAGATGGGCCTTCATGAACTGCACGGGACCATTCACCACCACGTGCTCGTGCACCCGGCGTTGTTCGTAGCGACCGAAGCAATGTTGGAACAGTCGCAGGTTCCAGCTCGGGAACCATCCACCGTGGCGAATCCAACGCCCTTCCCACACGATCCGTCGATTCAGGAAGTAGCCGCGCACCGCTTTCGAGGGCTCGCGGGTCGCGGCAACAATTTCCTCGGCCAGTTCTTCCGGGACCCACTCGTCGGCGTCCAAGAACAACACCCACGGGGTGGAGATGTCCAGGTGATCCAGAGCCCAGTTCTTTTGGTCCGCAGGTCCTTGGTATTCGTGATGGACGAGCTCGATCTTGGTCGACCCGAGACGCTGCACCCATTCCACGGTGCCATCGTCCGACCCACTGTCCACGACGTAGACTCGGTCCGCAAAGGAGAGCACGCTTTGGACACAACGCGCGATGTGCATGCGCTCGTTCTTCACCGGCAGGATCACGGTCACGCCCATTCCGCCACCTCCGAAGGTTGCCGCCAACGCAACATTTCAAGAACTCGCTGGCGCTCGAGGGAGTTCAACCAGAAGAAGAAAGAGATCACCGCACCGCCACCCATCACCGCGACGGAACCCAAAACGATCCGCAGCGCCGGACCGCCTCCCACGAGGGACTGATCGAGGAGAGCTGCCAGGGCGACCAGGCTGAGTCCCACGGGAAGTGCCCCGCGCATCGCTCCCCAAAAACTGCCCAAGCCGGTTCCCAAGAGACGGCAGCTCAACCAGGGCACGAACGGAACACAGAACAGCAGCTCTCCCAAGCAAAGCCCGAGGGCCATTCCCGCAGGCCCCAGCGACCGCACCAGGAGCGTTCCCCCGCCCAACCCGGCCACACACGCCGCCAGTTGCAGCCAGGCCAAGGAGGCGGGACGGTTGGTGGCGATGAGCACCATGGAGCTTGCCATCCATGGAGTCTGCATGACCATCCATGGCAAGAACGCCCAGCGCCAGAGAATCGGGAACTCGAGGTGCCCGGCGGTCCACCAGTGCACGACTTCCTCGCCGAACCAACCAAGAAACACCGCTGTGGACAGGGCGAATGCGGTTTGTACCTTGACCGACAAGTGATGCACCTGACGCAGCGCCACCCATTCTTTGCGAGCAGCGAGCTCCGTGAGGTCGGGCCAGAGAGTGTGGGACAGGGCATTGCAAACCTGACGAATGCCGTTGACCAGTGTCCGCAGAGTGACGAACAGCGCCACCGCTGCGGTCCCACACAGGCCACTCACCAGCAGGGTACTCCCCTGCAAACTCGTCGCCATCGCCAACTGCAACACGAAGAACAGGGAGCCCGGAGCCAACATGGACCAGGCCAGGCTCAGGGAACCGAATCGCCACTCCAGCCGGGCCTGGGAATGTCGCCGAGGAAGGTCCCACCAGACGTACAGGATCGACACCAAGAACGGAACGAGTTGAGCCGCCGCGATCGCCACGACTCCGCGGCCGGCGAACAAGAGAATCCCGGTCAATCCGGCATGCACAAGGCGTTGCGCCGTCCCGACCAGCACGCCTCGCGGGTACTCGCCAAGCGTTCGGTACAAACTGGTCACGATGCCGAGAGGAATGGCGCCCAAGACCTGCACAGCCACCAGAAACAGCACCACTCGGTGCGCGTGGCTCGCCGTGGCCCCCTCGAACGCAAGGAAATCGGCTCCGCCCAGCAGGATCCCCACCGAAACCGCCGCCAGAACCAACAAGGCCAGGACCCCGGTCCAGCTCAGTGCGCTTTGCAGGACTTGTTGATACTGCCGGTCGTTGTGGGAGGCCCAACACTCCGTCAGGCGATTCACCACGTACGCCTGGAATCCCAGATCCAACACGGCGCCGTAGGCGGCCACGGCAGTCAGGGTCAGCCACTGGCCATAGTGCTCTTGGCCCCAAGCCGCGAGGAACAAGGGAACCAGAACCAAGGGTTGCGCGAACGCCACTGCCTGGGCGAGCAGGGTCAGCATCGCTCCCCGTCGAAACCGATGGCTGCGCGACTCACTCACAGGAACTGTTCCGTCACCGGTCCGGGTTCTTTCTGGGCCAGGCACAGCACCACATCACCGGTACTCGCGATTCGCGGGCGATGGGGAAAGTCTTCCCACGAATCGAAGAAGCCGCTGATGCGCAGACCATAGCGCGGCAGATTGCGGCGGAAGAACTGACTGGTGAATCCCAAAGGATGCACGGCTCCCACGGAGGAAAGAGCCCGCCGACCACGATGTCGGTAGGCGAAGTGGGGCACCTCGACCACGAAGTGCCCCCCCGGGGCCAAACATGCAGAGACATCGCGGAACACGGTCGAAAGATCGGTGAAGTGTTCCAAGCAGTGGGCGCTGTACACCACATCGAACTTCTCTTTGCCCAGCTCTTCGAAAGACCCGACGATGCGCTGTCCGAGTCGGTCGATGCCGGCTTGCCGGCGCTTCTCCGAAATCTCGATTCCGGTGCTCTGGAATCCGACGTACTGGGCCTGGTAGAGGAAGTACCCCCAGGAAGAACCGATCTCGAGCAGTCGGTCCCCCACCGAGATCTCGAGGATCTTCTGGGCGACGTCCAAGGAATCCTTGTCAGTCCCGCGAAACACGGTTCTCTTGAGTTTCTCGAGATGGCGCTGACTGGGGATCCGGGTCGTGGAGCCCTCTCCGTGGTACCAGCCGTCATACAGGGACGGAAGCACTCCTCCCCGGTAGATCGGATCCGTGAAACACAAGGCACACTTGCGGCACTCTTGCACTTTCACGGTGCCGAGCTTGCGGGCCAGGGTGTCGAACTCCCGGGAACGACAATGAGGACAGCGAAGCTCCCTGCGAAACAAGGACTGAGCAAGGAACTCGATTCGCGGCAAAAGATTCGGCATCAGACGAACTCCGGAAGCGCGCCCGCTTCCTCTTCATCATCGACCAAGGCAGATGGCAGGGAGTCCTCGAGCAGCACCTTGCGGTAAGCGCGGACGATGCGATCGCCATAGCGATCCCAAGTCAGGCCGCGCTCGACTCGCTGACGAGCGGCGCGTCCCATGGCAGCCGCCTCTTCTTGATGCTCGTACATCCACAAGATCGCCTCTTCCAAAGACTCGGTATCTCCGGCCTTCACCAACAGGCCGTGCTCCCCATGTTGGAGGATGTCACGGGCACCGGTGTGATTGGTCGCCACGATCGGCTTGCCACAAGCCATCGCTTGGGGGATGACCATCGCCAGCCCCTCTTCGATCGAGGCCAGGCAGAACATCGACGCCTGGGCATACTCCTTGGAGAGCTGGGACTGCGGCACCGGGGGACTCCACGAAACGCCCTTGGGAAGCCGCTTCCAGCGGGAGCGAAGCCCCGGCTCCACGGCTCCGACGAAGCGCAGCTCCGCGTTCTTCAGCTTCAAGTTGCGGAATGCTTGAAGCAATCGCGGACAGCCTTTGCGAACGCTGACCGTTCCACAGTGCAGAATGCGAAACGGAGTTTCCGGCGGCGGAGATGCTTGGAATTCGTCCAAGCAAACTCCGTACGGGATTTGAATGAGCTTCGAGTCGGGAATTCCCTGACGCAGGAAGCTCTCGCGGACGAAGGTGCTGGGAATCGAGATGAAGTCCGCCGCATCGTACTCTTGGAGCTCTTGCTCGATGACACGCGGGTGAGGCAAAGGCGCGGCGACCCCGACGTCCTCGCATTCTTGTTCGAGGAGTTCCGTCTGTTCCACGATGTGGCTACTGCCGCGCTCGACAATGGTCCGCATGCCGAGAGTACGCGCATGCTCGATGGGGCCGAGAGAGACTCCGGACCACCCCACGAACAAGTCGGCGCCGGCCCCCATGGCGCGGCGCGCCCGCCGTTCGAAGTGTTCGTGGAGGCGTCCCTCCAACGCCCACGCGTCGAACACGTCCGCAGGGAGACGCTGCAACGCTCGACTCAGAAACTCGGTCGAAACAATGCTCGTCACCTTGCTCCGCTCCACCCCGAAGCGCGAGGCGATCACTCCAGGATAGGATGTGATGAGCTGCTGCAAGGCGCCGTGACGCTGCAGCTGCGCCGCCAAATGGAACGCATGGAAACGTCCCTTCACTGAAACACAGACACGCATGACTCTCTCTCCACATGCCGCCACATCTCTCGCAAAGCGGCTTCGTGAGTGCGATGGGACTGCTCACAGCGGCGCCTTCCCGCAACCGCCAGCTGCTGGCGACGTTCCGGGCTGGCCAAATAGAACCGAACCTTCTCGAGCAGCTCTTGGGGGCTCGAGAAGAACTCGGCCTCGGTTCCCTCGACAAACATTTCCTGGTGCTCGGCACTGCGTTCCGCCAACAGAAACGCCCCGCAGGCCGGGATCTCGACGCTTCGATCGGTGTGTTGATCCCGATTGCGCTTGCGCAGGAAACCAAGATTGATGTCAGTGGCGGACAGACAACGGATGTAGTCTTCGCCGACCACGGCTCGTCCTTCAATGCACAGTCGGGGATGGCGGCCAATCCAGGAAAGCCAGCCATTGCCGAACACTCGCACTTCCACCCCGTGCTTGGCGAGGAACTCGAGCTGGCGGGCGCGCGGCTCTTCGAAGGTTCCTACGAAGCCGACTTTCGCACCCAGTTCCCTGCGCTGAGAAGCCGAAACATCCACCGGCCGATGAAACCGTGGGTCGTAGGATTTGCGGAGGTACTGGACCCGGCGCGCTCCCAGGGCCGGAAGCTCCTGTGGATCCGCGTTGTGGCTCTTGGTCGTAAAGACAACGTCGTACAGCGGCAAGCACTGGCGAAAGTACGCGGATTGATTGTGACGAGCGAACATGTCGTCTTCTGAGAAGAACGCGAAACGTCCCTGGGGATGGCCGTCGCGGACCTTGCGAAGGGTCTCCGGTCTCAAGCACAGAGCCTTCTCCACCCACACCACGTCCCATCCACCTGTTGCGGCCCGGGTCTCCAGAGTTGCGTTGACTCCTTGGGAATCCCGCGGACGCCCCAAGCGGTGGCCGATCCTCTCCGCCCAACTGGAGCGCACATCGCTGGCGGCCTCGTGGTCAACGGGCCGCGTCGATAGGCCCTCCACGTCGTGTCCCATTTCCTGCAGCGTGGTGAACCGCTGCCAGGTGCGACTGTGTCGGGCCAGATCTCCCACGAACAGAATCCGAGTCATGAGCCCACCACCGTGGCCAACGCATGACGGAGCCCGCGGTGGTCCTCTTCAAAGCTGAACGCCTCCACCCGTTTTCGCGACTCTTCCCCCATGCGTTGGGCCAAGGACTCGTCGTCGAGGATTCGTCGGATGGCGTCGGCCAGGGACTCGGGGGCCTGGTCGGGAACCCGAAACCCGTTCACCCCATGTTCCACGAGATCCTCCCCGGCACCCACCGCTTCAGTGACGACCACCGGACAGCCCGCGTTCATGGCTTCGTTCACCACCAACCCCCAAGGCTCTTCCTTGGAAGGCAAGACGAACACCGTCGCCATGGCGTAGAAATCGGGAAGGGAGCTTTGATTCTGAAAGCCCGCAAACAGGATGGATCGCCATCCAAGTTCGTGGGCACGCTGTTCGAGTCGGCGTCGATCCGCTCCCTCCCCCACCAGGACGAGCTGAGCGTGAGGTTCCTCAACCCCATCGGGTGACAGCATCCGGTATGCGTCCAGCAAATCGTGCGCGCCTTTGTGCTCCGAAAGCTTGGAAGCAAACAGAATCCGTGGTCGATGGGGATCCAAGTTCCATTTCCGGAAGAACGCCTGCCCCCTGGATGAAAAGCTCAACGCGCTCTCGCGAAAGAAACGGTTGTCCACTGCGTAGGGCATCCAGTGGACACGATCCTGCGGCACTTGCTGATCCAGGTAGAAGCGGCGGTTGCGGGAACCGATGGCGAGAAACCCATCGGCACCGCGAAACAAGCGCCGCAGCAAGCTGTCTTTGCCGCGCCGTCTCCAGGTGGTTGACGGGGTCGAATTGCGTCCCGTTTCCCCCCGGATCAGCACCTTGAGTCCGGCCCGACGTGCTGCCCACCATGCTCCGAGCAGAGCCGGATCCCGGTAGCCGTGCAGCCAAACGGCGTCGTAACGTTCGGGGCGCAATTGCGTGGTCCAGAAACCTCGGGAAGTTGTCCCCCAACCACGGGTCCAACCCATCGTCCCGGTAGGCACGAACTCGTGGGAGTAGCCGGCACACAGATCCACGTCCCAGCGCACGTCGCATTGAAATCCCGGATCGTGATAGGTCTGCGCCGAGAAGTCCCGCAAGTAATACACGTGCAGATCGAACTCGTTGCGACTCGCCAGGTAGCGGAGCAACGGCGCTTGATACTGGATCGGATGGCTGACCACGTAGGCCACTCGAAACCGATTCCGGCACCCTTCCCGGTCGTCCCGTTCAGTCGTTGAGGGCATCTGCCACCAACCCCAGGTAGCCGAATGCATTCACAGTCTGGGCCACGCCGTTGATGATGGGCAGGAGCTCTTCGGCGAAGTAGCCCTTGCCGGTGCGTCGCACGAACAGCAGGTCGTTGGCTTCGACGGGAATCATGCCGTGGACATCCGGAATCGCGGCGTTGAAGGACTGCACCACGAGTTCCCCTTGCTGCAAACGAAGCAGGAGGATCTCCTCTCGGTCTCCCCCGGTTTGGAAACGCCCCCCGAAGGTCAATGCTTGCAGCGCCGTGAGCGGCCGGTCCATCACGTAGGCCCCGGGCTTTTCCACTTGCCCCAGGAGGTAAAAGCGACGAGCTCCAAACTCGACGATCGACACGGTGACGTCCGGGTCCACCAGATACTCGCGGTAGCGAGTCCCGAGATCCTTACGCACCGCGTCCAGGGTCTTTCCACGGACGTCGACCGCACCCAGAAGTGGCAGGTGCAACAATCCGTCAGGATCGACGCGAATTCCCGCTGTCCCGGTGGAGATGTCCTCCTGCTCGAGGACCTTGACCCGAACCAGATCATGGGGACCGAGGCGGAACTCGGCATTCATGTCTTCGAAAGAAGCCACGGCGTCGAACGCTGCGGCCACCGGAGGCGGATCGGTCGGCGGACCGCTGTGGCAGCTCACCTGGAGCATCGGGGAGAGAACCAGCAATCCGCGGCAAGCCGCGAACAGCCGGGCTCGGGGCCGGATGGTCCGCTCGGCCGGACCACGCCCCGCGCGGTCATGGTTTCCCATTGCTCTCCCCTTACGTTCCTACGGGTTGTCCCTGATTTCCGTATCGGTTCGGGTTGGGACAGGCCTTGAGCCGGGGACGGCCGAGCAGGCCGTTGAAAAGGGCCTCGGATGGCGGTTCCAGAGCTTTTCGTTTCCGCCGAGGACTCGAACCGCCGGAAAATGGGTGGATTCGTCGCGGATTCGAGGGCGAAGCCGGAGGGGCAAAGGTTCGATCGGGCGCGCCGAAAGACATCGTCAACGCCCTGCTAGATCCCGGATCGCGGCTCCACCGGCTTCTGAGCCGCGCAGACGACAGACTTCCAGAGCCACGGAACTCTTCCCGCGTGGCGAATGCTCAACCCCTCGAACCCGTGATTGCGGAGGAGTCGGCCGAGAGTCCGGTCGGAGAAGAACTTGATGTGGCCCCCGTCCCAGTCGACGGTGAAATGCCGATCCCAGGCGCCACAGAGACTCAATGCCAAGTTTTTCCAGTAGCCGTGGTGGGGCGTGGTCACGATCAAGGTTCCCCCGGGACGAAGCACGCGGAACGCGTTTTCGACCAGGGAGGCCGGTCGATAGAGGTGTTCGAGAACCTCGGTGGCGACCACCACGTCCACCTCGCGAACCACCGCAGCCAGGTCCTCTTCCAGGCGCCGGCAGTGAAACTGCACCGCGGGGTAGGTTTGACGAGCGATCTCGACTCCGTCAGGGCACCCATCGATGCCAACGACCTCATGTCCCTTTTTCGCCAGGAAACCAGCCAAGGCACCATTCCCACAGCCGAGGTCGAGGATTCGCTGGCCAGCCGTGCCCGGAATCAATGGAAGGATTGCGGGCAGGAGGTATTGGAATGCCTCGGTCGGCTGCGCGGACCGCCATCCATAGGACATCGAAGGAGCTTGAGGTTCGGCTTGCATTGGGCTGGTTGCATCGGTTGCCCACACCCTTGACCTTGAATATCCCACCATTGGCGAGAGCGACGGCCCCCGGATCGGCCCGAAGCTCACCGACTTTTCACTGAGAAATGATGCACCCCGAGGGAGTCAGGATGGGGGCCCGTTTTCTGATCGGGTACTGTTCCGAGCTCCGATCGGCCCTGATCCTTGGGCCTTCAGAGCGAATCGATCGATATCCGCACACAAAGAGACTTCTGCCGGAAAGCGCCCCTCGGCGAGCCGTGGCCTTGCGGGCATTCTTCCGCGCGTTACATGAGTCCGAGATGAAACGACTCCCGCCACTCCAGACCGGGGCACCCCTCCGGACGTGGTTCCTGCTCGGTGTGCTCTTCGGGAGTGCGCCGCTGGCGTCTGCCCGATCGTCGGACCTCCCCGATTGCCACTACTTCTATGGCGGAGAAAAGCGCCCCCTTCGCTTGCACCTCGACCAAGTGATGGTTCAAACGAGAGGAGCCGCGGAAGACGCCCGAGACGTTCTCCACAGAACGGTGGATTGCACAGCCATCCACCCCAGCGCTGTTCCGAACTGGTGCCAGGTCGAATTGTCCGCCACGGCGGAAAACCCCGGGCAACTGCAGACCACGATGCAACGCGCCATCGCGCCGGAACAAGTCGACTTCGCCTCTCCCGTATTCCTGGGTGACCTCGGCCACTCGTTTCACCTCGCCCCCGAGATCTTGATCCGGCTGGCCCCGGGAGCTTCTTCGGATTGGCTGGATGGATTGCCGTCGGTGCACTCCGTGGTGGCGGACGCCCCCCTTCCCGGTGTGTATCGATTGAAGGGCGCTTGGAGTGACGGGTTCGAAGTGCTGGCGCTCTCCAACAAGCTGAACATGGATTCGCGGGTGCTCTGGGCGGAGCCGGAAGTCTTCACTCGCGGACGTGGCTCGGGGGATCCCAACGATCCAGGTTTCACTGACCTGTGGGGGTTGAAGAACACCGGGCAGTTCAGCGGCGTTCCGGACATGGACATGGATGTCGATGCCGCCTGGTCGATCACCTCTGGGTCTCCCACGGTCTCCGTCTTGGTCCTCGACGTGGGCGTCCAGCTGAATCACCCCGATCTCACGGTCCTGGCCGGCGTCGACTTCACCACCGACGCCGGAAACGGAGGACCGGTGAACAATTGCGACGACCACGGAACCGCGGTCGCCGGGTGCATTGCGGCCACCCGCGACAACGGCGTGGGCACGGTCGGCGTGGCTCCCGGCTGTTCCGTGCTTTCTGCTCGAGTGTTCATTTCGACGGCGGCCTGCAACGGCGCCTGGACCACTTCCTCCTCTTGGACGGCCAACGGGCTCTCGTGGGGGTTGGCCCAAGGAGCGCGGGTCAGCGTCAACAGCAACGAGTACGGGTTTCAGTCCAACCTGATCGATGATGCCTACGCGACCACTCGATCCGCGGGAATGGTTCACTTCGTGTCCTCGGGGAACTCCGGAGCCTTCGTGGCCTATCCGGCCACTCTGGCAGACGTCAACGCGGTGGGCTCGGTGGACTCGAACGGCAACCGTTCTTCGTTCAGCAACTTTGGTCCCGAGCTCGACTTCGTGGCGCCGGGGCGCACGATCTACACCACCGACCGCACAGGCTCCGACGGATTCGATGCATCCGACTATGTGTTCGCCCTGGGAACGTCGTTCGCCGCTCCCTATGCAGCGGCCACCGCGGCTCTTTTGCTCTCCGCCGACAACACTCTGACCGTGGATCAAATCGAGTCCCTCATGAGACGCACCGCCCGCGATCGCGGAATCACTGGCGACGATCTGGAATATGGGGCCGGCATCATCAATCCATGGGCGGCGCTGCAGCAAACTTTGGAAGTACCGCGCCTGCGTCCCAACATCCAAGGTGCCTTCGACGATGCCATCGATGGCGACCGAATCCTGGTCGGCCCGGGAACGTACCCAGAAAACCTCAGTTTCCTTGGCAAACAGATTCGCTTGGTCGCCGACGCCGGGCCCCTGCAAACGGTCTTGGATGGAATCACGGGTCCGGTGATCCGCATGAGCGGGGTCCCGAGCGGCGCCACGATCGAAGGCTTCACCATCACCGGTGGCTCCGCCAACGACGGCGGCGGCATCTTCTTGATCGGGTCGTCTCCTTTGATCAGAGATTGCGTCCTGGGCAGCAACTCGGCAGGAGGGGAAGGTGGAGGTCTGTACTGCCGGAACGGCTCTCCGACAATCCAGGACTGCTACTTCTTGGAGAACGACGCCGCCCAGGGAGGAGGCGTGTTTGTGGAGAGCACCAACGCGACTCTGCAACGGCCGATCATCGAGCGCTGCTCGTTTCGCAAGAACACGGCGGTCGGCAACGGGGGCGCGGTGGCTTGTGCTGGAGAGGTCGAACTCTCCATCTCAAACTCCGAGTTCTTCCGCAACGACTCCGGGACCACCGGGGGAGCGGTGAACTGGCTGAGCGGCGGCTCCGTCGAGATCATCCACTCGACTCTCGTTCGCAACCGAGGAACCCTTGGAGGTGGCGCGCTCGCGGGGACCGAACCCGCGCAAGTCTCCCACTGCATTCTTTGGGAAAACCGGCCCGACCAGATCCTCAACAGCGGAGGCGACATCCACGGAGTCGAATACTCGGACATCCAGCAGCCCTGGTCCGGCCACAACAATCAGAACGTCGATCCGCGGTTCGTGGACATCCTGGGCGGAGACCTGCGTCTGCAAAGCGACTCGCCCTGCATCGACGTGGGACAGCCATCCTTGCGACCCATGGGATCCGACCTCACCGGCAACCTTCGGGTGCTGGATGGAGATCTGGACGAGACGGTTCGACTCGACCTCGGTGCCCACGAGTACACCAACATCCGCATGTTTGTCGAAGGAACTCCTCGTCCTGGGGAATTGCTGCGGATCGGCTCCACGGGCAATCCCACCCTGCGGGCCTACTTGATGGCCAGCCTCGAGCCCTCGGAAGTGTTCATTCCCCCACTGGGCTACCTGGCCTTCGACCCCCTGCAACCGTTTGGGTTCCTGCCATGGAAGTTCGTGGGTTATGAGTCGGTGGCGCTGGTGCCCCCAATCGACCCCGGCCTGGTCTACGTCCTGCAGATGGCCGGCGCGGCGAACGGTCGCGGCAACTTCTCGAACGTGGTCCGATTGACCATTGTTCCCTGAGGTCGCGTCGAGGCCGTCGAATTCGCCTTATGATGCGCGGCGTGGGACGAGCCCGCCCAATCGCTGAAAACGGCGTGCGACTTGCGGTGGGCGCGACGGGGAATCGGATCACGGGTGCGTGGGCGTCGTTTCCCCCACTCGAAACCGGACGCCGGGACTTTTCGTCCTACCGCTCAGCGGAGGGGCTCCTCGATCGTGCCAACCAAACAACAGTTCTCTCACCCCGTCCTCTGCAGCCTCCTGGTTGTTCTGGGGCTGGGCAGTTCCGGATGCAGTGACCGCGGCGCCGCCGACGATCGTCCCCCGGTGCTGGTGATCGCAGTGGACGGCATGGAGTGGCACCTGCTGAACCAGTTTCTCTTGGAGGGCAAGCTGCCCAACATCCACAAGCTGACTCGTGGCGGCATCTTTGGCACCCTGAAAACGGTCGTTCCGACCTACTCGCCGCGCATCTGGACCACCGTTGCCACCGGGAAGTTCGCGGACGATCACGGCATTCCCGAGTTTTCCTACCGGGACCGGAGCGGCTCGGTAAGGCTCTACACCAGCGGCCACCGGCGCAGCAAAGCGCTGTGGAACATTCTGAGCGACTACGACCGAACCGTTCACTGCATTGGTTGGTGGTGCACCTATCCCGCCGAAGAAATCCAAGGAGTCATGGTCGCCCAAACCAGCACCCGCAATCAGGTGGACACCCGCTACGGACGCAATGTTTGGAAAGGAGGAGTGCTGGAAGACATTCCCCACCAGGTCCACCCTCCGGAGTTTGAGCCGGTCGTGCTCGACATCGCGGCCGAGACCAATGCCCGGCTGGATCAGTCGATCAAGGAGATCTTTGGGGAACCAACCCACGAACTCAGCAACTTGTCGAAGACGTTGTGGGAGAACACGCGCTGGGCGATTTCTTCGGACAACACCTACCTGAGCGTCACCGACCGCGTGCTCAAGGACGATCCGAACTTCGACTTGGCGATGGTGTACTTCGGCACCGTCGATGTGGTGTCCCACCGCTTCTTCCGCTACTTGCTGCCGGACTTGTACAAGCACCCCCCGACGCCGGAAGAGATTCGTGACTTCGGTACGACCATCGAATCGGCCTACATTTGGGTCGACGATGCGGTCGGAAAACTCCGCCGCTGGGTCCCCGATGCCACGGTCATCCTGCTTTCCGACCACGGCTTTGGTCCGGTCAATCTGGAAGGGGAGTTCGATCCAGACAATCCTCCCAAAGTGATCAACTCCGGCGACCACCAAGAAGGGCCGCCCGGAGTCTTCCTTGCCTGGGGCCCCAATATTCGCCAGGGAGATCTCCGCATCGACCTGGATCTTCGAACCCCCGTCGAAGAATTCCCGGAACTCGGCGAAGTGAGCGACGTCGCTCCCACCCTTCTCATGCTCCAAGGCATTCCCGTGGGCAAGGACATGGCCGGCAAACCCATGACCCACTTGTTCACCGAGGAATTCCTGCGTGAGACTTCGAAGAAGAAAGTGAAGTCTCACGAAGACGAAGAGTGGAAGTTCGCCCGCGCCAAACTACGGCGCGAAGCCGAGAACCTCGAGAAACAGCTGGAGGTCGGCGGCTTCGACGAAGAAGAGTACCTGGAGGAACTGCGGGCGCTGGGTTACGCCGTGGACGAGGTCGATTCCCTCGAGGAGAACCTCGGTGGTTCGGCCCCGTGGAAAACCGTCGACGAGGATTCCGGGAGTCGCTGAACGTTGGCAGTCCAAGACATCGAAGCCATCGGACGAGCCTTTGGCATTCCCGGGACGCTCGAACACGCCGAAGCCTTCGGCAATGGCCACATTCACGACACGTTTCGTGCCGAGTATCGCGACGGGAATCAGGGCCGCGTCTATCTGCATCAGCGCCTCAACGAATCGGTGTTTCCCGACCTGGAAACGCTGATGGACAACCTGCGAAGGGTCACGGAGCACCTCGCCCACGCGCGCCAGCACTCTCCCTCCTCTTCCGACCATCGAAGAACGTTGCAGGTGGTCGTCGCCCCGACAGGACAGCCTCTGGTCCGAGATGCCCAGGGTCGAGGCTGGCGGACTTACCCTTTCGTCACCAATAGCGCCAGCGAGGATCGCCCTCGAGACGCCGCCCAAGCACGGGATGCGGCGAGAGTTTGCGGCGAGTTCTTCTGTGCCATGCAGCGCCTGCCTGCTCCCCCGTTGCGCCCCACCATCGAGGGCTTCCACGACACCGAAAAACGCCTGCGATCTCTGCACGAGAGTCTCACCGAGGATCCGCACCAGCGGGCCTCTGCGGCTCAACCAGAGATCGAGTTCGTCTCTAGAGTGCAGTCCCTCGCGGCGGAATTTCAAGCGATGGTGCAAGCGGGTGGCGTCCCCGTTCGACTGACCCACAACGACACCAAGTTCAACAACGTGCTGTTCGACGCCACCACTCGGGAAGCGTTGTGCTTGGTAGACCTGGACACGGTCATGGCCGGACACGTGACCTACGACGTCGGAGAACTGGTCCGCACCACCGTCTCCCTAGCCACGGAAGACGACCGGGACGAAGCGAAGAATCGGATTCGCGAAGACATTCTCGATGCCGTGCTGGACGGCTACTTGGCAGCGGCCGGACCCGAGCTGACCCCGGAGGAGCGCGCCACGTTCGGCCTGGCCGGTCCCCTCATGGCGTTGGAGAACGGGGTTCGCTTCCTCACGGACTTCTTGCAAGGAGACGTGTACTTCAAGGTCCGGGACGAGCGGCACAACCTCCGGCGCGCGCGTGCCCAGTTTCAGCTCTACCAGGGGCTCGTCGAGCAGCGGCCCCGACTCGAGCGCCGACTGCGCGAGGCGAGGACCTCTCGTTGACCCATCCTCCTTACGAGGTACTGGTGGCGCCGAACCGATCCCGCCAAAAATGGAGCGCGTCCCTGGTCGACACCACCCGACCGACCACTCCAGATCTAGAACGAATCATCGACAAGGAGTGGGAGATTCAAACGCAGCGGGCCGAGGCCGAGCAACGCCCGCTGTTCAACGGCCGTCTGTTCGCCCTACATGACTGGGTGGAGGAGTCGGGCCACGTGCACCTGAAACTGCACTCCACCAACTACAAGGATTTCGTCGGTACCAATCTGTTCCACGGAGATCTGTGGGGAAGCGTTCCCCCGGAATCTTTCGCGAACCCGGTCGGGACTTCGGCTCTGGTGCGAACCAGCGACGGGCTGCTTTGGCTCGGACGGCGCGGAGACCAGGTGTCGTTCCACGCCGGTCACGTTCATACGTTCGGCGGTATCTTGGAAGAAGAAGACCTGGGGCCTTCCGGCGGCGTCGACCTCGCCGCGGCGATGATTCGGGAACTCCAGGAGGAACTTGGAATCGACGAGCCGAAAATCGAGGAGTTGATCCCTCTGGGAATGGTGCGCGATCGTCAGATTCACCAACCCGAACTGTTGTTTGAAGCAATCGTCACAATCACGACGGCCGAGCTGAAACAACTTTGGCAACGCGCCGAGTCTCGAGACGAGCACGAAGAATTGGTTCCCTTGGAAGATCGAGCCGACGCGGTCCAGCAATTCCTGGAGGCCGTCTCCCCGATTGCTCCGGTGGCGGTGGCGATCCTGGATTTTCACGAAGCGCGGCGTCTTCCGCGAGGAACAGACTGATGACCGACCGACTGTACACGCTGGATTCCAAGCTGTTGGAGTTCGACGCCACCATCGTGCGTGTGGACCAAGCGGGCGAGAATTCGGCCGTCGTCCTGGATCGCTCGGCGTTCTATCCCACCGGCGGCGGTCAACCTTTCGACCAGGGCACGCTCAATGAACACCGGGTCACCGACGTGCAAGCCAGCGACGACGGCGGTGAGGTGCTTCACATCCTCGACGGCCCGGTCGACTGGCAACCAGGAATCGCGGTGCGCGGCTGCGTCGACGGAAATCGCCGTCGCGACCATCGCCAGCAACATTCCGGTCAACACATCCTGACCCAGGCTTTTTCGGAAACCAGCGGCCGAGAAACCACCAGCTTCCATATGGGGCAATCGACCAGCACCATCGATCTGGACGGACTGGTGGATCGGGGTGCCATGGATGCCGCCGAGCGACGAGCCAACGAAATCGTCTTCGAAGATCGGGCGGTACACACCCACGTGGTCACTCCCGACGAACTCCCCCGCTTTCCCAGTTTGCGTCAGAGCTTCACCGGATCCTCGATCCGTGTGATTGAGGTCGACGGGTTCGATCAGTCCACCTGTGGCGGCACGCACGTGCAGCGAACCGGCGAGATCGGACTCATCGCGGTGCTCGGGGCCGAACGCATCAAGAAGACCAGTCGAGTCGAATTCGTCTGCGGAACACGAGCACTGGATGCGCTCCACCAAGCCCACGACGTGAGTCAACAAGCAGCTCGGGCGCTGACGACTTCTCCCGACTCGGTGGTTCAACAACTGCGCCGGTTGCAGGAGTCTCTGAAAAGCCAACAGAAACGAATCAAGCAACTGTTTGGAGAAGTGTCCGACAAGCTCGCCGCGGATCTACGCAGCGAGGCGCGATCCCACGGGGAAGGCTTGGCGGTGGTGAGAGTTCTCGAGGGATTGAACCGTGACGAAGCCCAGCTGCTCGCGGCCAAGCTGTGCCAGGAGCCGGGGCTGATCGCCCTCCTCGGGGTGCAAGACGGACTCGAGGCGCGGCTCCTGTTCCAACGCCACGCGAAGCTCGTCTCCCCGGCCATGGGTGAGCTGATGAAGCGAGTCCTGACTCGCCTCGAGGGCCGAGGAGGCGGCTCGCCCACGGCTGCTCAAGGGATCCTTGCAAACCACGAACAGCTAAACGCCGCACTCGAAACGGCGTTCCAAGAACTGTCTTCCTGAGAACCTCACCTTCTCTTTTTCCAACCTTCCTCGGGACTCTTTCCGGGTCGATCCTCCATGGTGAGGCTGGAAATCACGCGGGGGACGGCTAGATAATGGAGTTGCGAGCCACGGGGAGGCAGGCCGACGGCAGTCTTGGAGGAGACGGGTCATGGGTATCGGCGCGAGGAGACTCCTCGTGGTTGGGGCAATCGCCATCTCGGCGTGCGATTCGAACAGCCACTCCACCGGATCTGGAATCGGGAACATCGCCGCCGTCGGTGACTTGGTCAGCGACCCCACGCGCGAAGTCGTGTACGTCACCGATCGCGATGGCGGCTGGGTCCACGCCATGTCGACGCGAACCGGGGAACCGCTCCGACGCGCCCACTTCGGGTCGCGTTTGACCCAACTGGCAGTCGATCAGAACGGCGACAAATTGTTTGTCGCGGCTCCCGACTTCGGCGAAGTGATTCAGCTCGACGCGGAGACATTCACGACCGAACGTCGACTTCAGGTCGAAGAAGCTCCGATGGACATGGTCTGGCGCCACCCCGGCACCTTGGTCATGGCCACCGCGCAAGGACTGGTCGAGGTGAACCCGGCATCTCGCGGCCGTCGTTCGTTGCAAGCCGACGTGGGTGAGAACAGCTTGCTCGCCATCAACGAAGACGGCGGCGCCCTGTTCGTGATGGACCGAGAGCCCATCGCCTTTGCCCTGGCCGCAGAGAACACCCCCCCCTCGTCCTCCGACTCGAACCGCAGCTCCGTGCTTCGCGTGCGTCGCTTTGGCCTCCCCACCACCGACGACTTCCCGGCTCACGGAAGCGCTGCCGCCGATCTGGAAGCGAGCACCTCCGTGGTTCAGCTTCAGGGTGAAGGACTGGGCATTCACCTGTCCTACGACAACTCGCGGGTCATCGCCAGCACCAACGGCCAGGAAGGGATCTACGTGCTGGACGCGCTCAGCTTGGCGACCGACGACACCGTTTCCCTTGGCCCAGACTTGAATGCCGTTGCCGTCAACACCATCTCGACTCGGATGTTCACGGCGACCCAGGAAGAGGTGGTCGATAGCTTGAACCTGGCCAGTTTCGACCCAGGCGGAGGCGTGTTGTCCGGCGGAGCGGTCCAAGATCAAGGGCTGCTGGTCGCTGCGGACTCCCTGAGCCTGGTCGTCCATACCGACGACAAGCGTGTCGAGACCCGCCGGGCCTTCCGGACCCAGCTGCTCGGTGCCCCCGTCGCCCGACTTGGCACTCGCTACGAAATCGAGGCAGTGGGCACCCCGGGGGATCGCTTCATCATGCTGGCCTCGACAACCCCCGGATTCATCTTTTTGAAGTCTCCGAACCAGGAAGAGCTGTTCCTCGACCTCGATCTGCGCAACCTGCTGATCGTGTTCGCCGGGACGTTCGACCAAACCGGCCGGATTCGCCAGGGTTGGAATGTCGACCCGTTCCCCATCTTGGATGGGGAAACCATCATCGCCCAATTCCTTGTCCGAGACGGCATCACCGGCAAGCCCAAAGACGTTTCGAACCCGTTGTTGATTCGCTTCCGCTGGTGAGGAGCCCAGCCAAACCGGCTGGTACAATGCGGAACTCCGCGAGGATGGCGGAATGGCAGACGCGCTAGATTTAGGATCTAGTGGGGTAACCCGTGGGGGTTCAAGTCCCCCTCCTCGCACCAGTTCACGGTTCCATGAGGGTTGGTCCGAGCGCCGTCCCTCTTGAAGTCGCCTTCCCCGGGAATCCGCTGGCAGCTCGACCAGCCTACCAGGGATGAACACTCCCGCGGCTCACTCGCTCCGTTCCTGCAAGCGGACCGGAAGCACATTGGACACAATCACCCCGTCTTCGCCACGCGCCTCGAGAAGTGCGAACGACAGGTCCCCCGGAAACCGGCGAGCCACCTCGAGGAACTGCAACGCCGCCCCTTGCAATCCGTCGAAGGTCCCGGCTCCAGGCGTTCGCCGCAAGAACAACTTTCCATGAGGCATTTCGGCGGCGAAGAACCGCTGAACTCGGTTGAACAGAACCAGCACCAGTGTGCCCGGCGCCTCCCCACTCACTCGCAACTCGAACTCGCCGTGAGGTCCGACCACGACTGCCCCGGCCTGGGTTTCCGCCGGATTCGTTTCTATCGGCAGACGCTCGTCCAAGTTGGCGAGTCGGAGCCGTCCCGGTGCCGGAAGCACGCTGGCATCCAAGGGCGGAACGTCGATGACCCGCTGAGAATGGGCATCGTACTGCAAGGCGCGAATCCAACCGTGCACGGCGAGTCGATGCAACGTTTCGGTGGTTGAAATGTAATCGCCCGCAATGCGAGCCGTCGCACCGTCCGCCGCGGGGATCACCGGATACACCGGCACTTCGGGGTCCACGAAAGGAGGACGACACGCCCCCGAAAGCCCGTACTGGAAACACCGTGCCACCGGCCGCACCCCTTGAGGAACACTCATCGGTGCCCCGAACAAGAACAGGGGTCGCGCTTCGTTGGCGGCGACCTCGGTCAGGTCAGCCACGATCCGATCGGCAACCTCGCCAGCCTCCGCGGTCTCCCTTCGCAATGGCTGCCCTGCGGCCAGCCACAGGACCACCACGCCGGCAATTGACACTCGGGCAGCCCCCCGCCAAGGACCAGCAACTCCCTCTCCCAGGCAGCCCAGGAGCAACGCTCCCGCGACCAGGGAACCGTACCAGCGGTAGGCCTGGAGGGGCAGCGCCACGCCTCCACTTCCCTCGGCCAGCAAAATGTCCGCCGACGCCGGCACGAGCAGCGACAACCCCAGGAACCCAAACCCGGCGGCTCTCCGAAGAGGACGCCAATCCTTTCGGTGCGACACCAATCCCGCCACGAGGAGCCCGAGCAACAAGATTGGCAGTACCGTTCCGACGACCGTCGATCCCGGGAAGGAAAGCTCCGCGTAGACCGGAACAAACCAGCGTCCCAAAGCGCTTCCCAGTCCTTGCAGCAACACCACAATCGTGGTCGGGGTCATCGGCACTCCATAGCCGCCGAGAAGCACTCCCGTGGCAAGCCAGCGAAGCAGCAACGCCAACGGAACGACAGCCGCCAGCAAGCCGAGAACCACCGATCGGAGCGGTGCCGGGACCTCTTGGTCGCGCACAGGGGCCGGCATGATTGCCAAGAAAGCCGACAAAGCGATCGGCCAGACCAAACCCGCGTCAAACGTCTGAGTGATCGTCAACGCCAGAAGCCACAGGGGAAACGGCCCACCGAGCCCGCGTCGCTGGCGGGCCGCAAACTGAAGAGAAAGTGCCACCAGCAAGCCGAGCAGGATCTGCGGGGTTCCCCCATCGAGATAAAGGATGCAGGTCACCACATAGGGTTGTGCTACCAACAGCAACGCCGCCATCGCGGCCGCCGTCACCGACACCCCCCAAGCCCGAGCGGCACGAAAGGTTGCCAACACCGTGGCCCCGTGGAGAAGCGCCAGTACCAGGTGCACGGCCCAAGGGTCCACACCAGGAAAACGAACCAGGGCCCAGGTCACGCTGTCGCCAATCGGCCGATAAAACGACACCATGGCGATGTCCAAGTGCGTCTGAGTCCAGCAATCGGTGAATGACGAACGCAAGTAGTGATCGAACGCGAGGTAATCCTCAGCACGAAACCCGGAGCCCAGGTCGGGCAGGGCCACCACGAATGCCAGCAACAGCAATCCGAACAAGAGCCCCCTCATGGACGGCTCCCCGCCGCCGCTTCGGGAACGATCAATTGAAGCCGAACCGAATCGGGATCAACCTCGATTTCATCGGTGAGGATCACCTGGTCGTCACGCATCACCTCCACCGTCCAACGTCCCCAACCAAGGCCCCGTGCGACGCGGTCCGGAGTGGCCAGATTCATGAACGATCCGACACCCGCCTCGGCCCAACGCTCCTCTCCGCGAGAGTTGCGAAACCGAGTTTCGGCATCTTCGACCGGGTTTCCTCGCCCATCGACCACGTCCACCCCGAGGTCGAGGCCTCCTCGCAATGACACATTCAGGGTCGTCGGTGCTCCCTCCGCGACTCGCACGTTGCTCTGCACCTGCAGCGCGTAGCCCTGGGCGTACACCTCGACCGAGAAGCTTCCGACCTCCAACCCAGGAAGCTGAAACAAACCGTCAGGACCGGACATCGCGAGACGCCGAGTTCTCGCTCCCTCCTTGGCGACCGCGGTGATCATGGCCGCCCCGATCGGATCACCTCGTTGGTCTCGAATCGCCCCCTCCAGACGGCCACCGCCGTCGACCCACAGTTCCCCGAGATCGATGGCTTGCCCTTCCTCCAGTCGCACCGAAGCGAGATCGAAGCTCGCGGTTTGCCCCATCACCTCCTTGGCGGTGAGTAACGTCAAGCGATAGTCCCCCGGCGAGATCATCGTGAACTCGAACCTGCCATTTTCGTCGGCAGAGACTCGTTGAACGCCGAAGAATTGACGGAACTGGTGGCCGGACGCATCCGCCAAGCCCAGCCGTGCACTCGCCATCGTCTGCGCTTCGTCGTGACTCTTCAGGCGACCGCGGATGGACCCGGCCGGAATCTCCAAATGCACAATGGCTTCCGGTTGGTCCGGGATCTCGAACAGTCCCAGGTCGATTCCCCGTCCTTGACTCCGGCCGTTGACGTAGCGCGCCAGAGTCGGCCCGGGTTTCAATCCAACCGTGGAATAGGAGCCGTCCGCTTGCACCGCCGCCGTACGCGCTCCACCGCTGATCAGGTTTTGCAGCCCCCCGGCGGGAATCATGGTGAGGGTTCCCCGCTCGACAGGTGCCCCCAGGTAGGTCAATGTCCCGCGAACCTCGATTCCCCCCTCGTCGAACGCGGAGATCACGAAGTCGTGGGTCGTCACTTCCCCCGACTTCACCGAAACCACCGCCGGCTGGAGCCGCGACAAGATCTGGGCAAGCAAGTTGTCGTCGTCGCGACCAATGTCCGTGTCCAGAAGTAACACCGCCCACGATCCCGGCTCCAGACCGTGCAATTGGTAGCGCCCCTCTTCCGTGCTGGTGGCTTGACGAAGATGGTCCGACCCGCCACGGGCAATGATCAGTACGCCGGCAACCGGAGCCCCCTTGTCATCCGTCACGACCCCTTCGAGTCCACCGCCCGCATCCAACGTCACCGTCACCCCTTCCAAACGGTCGCGGCCTTGCAACTCGAAGGCGGGAGGCTGCTGTCGCCGGTACTCCGGATGAGTGATCGTGAGTTGCACGGCCCGACGTGGCAGCCCCTTCACTTCAAATCGTCCTCGGGCATCGCTTCGGACCCGTGGCGGGGCCGCGAACTCTTCGACGAATCGAAGCAGATCGCGGGCTCCTCCCAGCGGCAAGGGCGGAATGCTGTCCAAGGAAAGTCCGAAGCGCTGAAAGTCTCTCTCGATGCCGGCTCGGTCCAATCCGGGAAGATGGTCTGCATCGATCCAGGCGCCGGCGACCGGCTCCTGCGTCAGAGCATCGAGCACGACTCCCGAAATCGCGGCGCCGGCGTCCAAGACCACCACCTTGCCACGGGTGGTTTCGCCCGGCTTGATGATCCAGTCCGAGACCGGCTCTTGGGCGTGGTCACGCGCCGAGACCAGCCCCTGATAGGTCCCGGCCGGAATCCCCTCGAACCGAAACTTCCCTTTGGGATCGACGAAGCGGCGCTCGTGCACGGTCAGGATTCCCTGGCGCAATCGCAGGCGAAACTCCGGGACCGCTTCCTGGTTCTTGCCGGACACCACGATGCCTTCCACCGCCCCCGACCGCGGCAACGTGATCGTCACGGAACTTCCGGTTTCCGCGAAATGCATGAGCCGGCCAAAGGGATGGAGCACCTCGAGATTCCATGGACCTTCCGCAAGTTGCGCGAAGTGAAAGGTCCCGTCTGCTGCAGTCCGGGTCTCGTTGCGGATCACCAGGTCGTCGGACATGTCGCTGAGGTCCGGAACCCCGGGAATGCGCGGTCGGTAGGCTCGGACGCGCGCCCCTTCCAGCGGAGCTTCCTGATCATCCACCACCACGCCGTCGATCCAGTGTCCCGCGGCGAGGGTCATGACGACCGGACCGAGCGATGCGCCGCTCGCCACATCCACCCCGCGCCGGACTCCGGTCTGTCGTTCCGGCGCCGTGGCGTAGAGGCGATACCTCCCGGACGGGAGCGACCCGATTTCGAAGCGACCGTTTTCCCCGGTACGCGCCGAAAACTCGTGTCGATCGGCCTCCAGGATCGACTCGAACACCTGGGTCATGGGTAGTGCCACGACGAGCGCTCCCTCGACCGCGCCGCCGGTCTCTTCGATCACCCGGCCGAACAAGCGCGCCCCGCGTTGCAAGACGATCGTTCTGGACCCGGCTTCTCCGGACAAACTCAACCCTCGCAAGATTTCGCGCGCGAATCCCGGCGCTTCCACGAACAACGTGTAAGGGCGATCCTCCGGAAGAGAGGGAAAGCAGAATTCTCCCTCCGGATCGGTGAACTCCAGCCATTTGCAGAAGTCCGCCGCTTCGCGACCCAAGACCAAAGTCGGGTTGAGTGGCGAGAACAACTCGAGTCTCGCCCCGGCAATCCCCGAACGATTGTCATCGACCACTCGACCACCCAGGCGCCTTCCCGGAGCCAGCCATACTTCGTGGCCGGTCAACGCCTCCCCCTCGCCGAGTTCCAGGGGCGGATAGTCCAATTGCCATCCCGCCTCGGAAGAGGCGACAACGAAGAAGCGCGCCTCGTCGATCCCACGGAGTGTGAATGCACCGGTTTCGTCGGTGACGTCTTCTGCCAACCCGCCGCCGCGGGCGAACAGAGACTGGTCGATCAACTCCTGATAAGCCCGAGACCCATGACGATCGACAAGCTCGAACAATTCCTGAGTTCCGACGCGAGGACGGAATCGGCTGGCGACCACGCGGGCGCCCACCACCGGCACCTCGTCCTCCACCGAACGAACATGGCCGCGCACGGAACGGGAGAGGGCCAGATCTTCGGGAGACCGCTGCGGCGAGATCTCGGCGCTGGAATCCTCACTGCTTGGCAAACTCGCCGACCCGGCGTCCGCCGAGGTCGGACGGCTCCTCTCCCAGGGGGTCGCCGGCGCGGTGTCCGCGGAACGGAGGAACCACCAAGCCCCGACGAGGATGCCCGCCCCAAGCCCCAAGATCCCCAGACTCCGCGAGGCTCTCAACTGGTCGGTCCTTTCCATTCCATGACTAGAATCGCCGTTGCGCGGATTCTATGGCCTGCCGATCGGGCCCTCGCGGAATCGCGAGATCTTCCCCGCGGCCGCTCCTTCCTCGCTTGGAAAGCAACTCTTTGACCATGGTTCCCCGACCCGACGATTTCGCCGAAGCACCGCCCACGGAAACGGTGGAGATGGGCTCGCCTCGCTGCCTAGTGGTGGGGTTGGACTGCCGCTCCATGAACCTGTACCGGTTCTTGCGCGTCCGATTCCCCCGCTTGCCGAGGAGTCGCTTTCACCGCTGGATCGCCGACGGACAGGTGAGGGTCAACGGCGCTGCGGTCATCGACTCCCGGCCCTTGCGGGCCGGAGACGTCGTGGAGGTGGATGCCGAGGTCGAGAGCACCCCTCGACGCGCCCCGCGTCCCTGGAAGATCCTTTACGAAGATGAATCCATGCTCGCGGTGGAGAAGTCCGCGGGGGTCGCGGCAGCTCCGGAACGTTCTCGAAAGCCGGACCTGTTGACACTGCTCCGCGAAGCGCGACCCTCCGCCACCGAAGTCCCGAAGCTCGTCCACCGTCTGGACAAGCACGCGAGCGGAGTTGTGGTGTACGCCTTGGGGCGGGCCGCCAAACAAGCATTGGTCAAAGACTTCGCGGAACGGCGGGTCACCAAGGATTACCTGGCTCTGGTGTCGGGGCATCTGCAAGAAGCCCTGAGCTTGCAGCGCTCCCAGGTGGCCGCGTCTTCCGGACGACGTGTCCGAATGCGAGTCGTTCCTCATGGTGGCAAGGATGCGGTGACCCTGGTGCGGCGGGCCTTTGAATTCACCGGCTTCACCGTGGTTCACGCTCGCCCGATCACCGGACGCACCCATCAGATTCGCCTGCACTTGCACGCTCTTGGCAACTCGATCGTCGGTGACGATGTTTATCACGGGGTACGTCAGCTTTTCTTGTCCCAGATCAAGGCAGGCTATCGCCGTTCCCGCGGAGAGGTGGAGCGTCCACTCCTCGATCGACTGGCCCTGCACGCGACCCGACTGCGACTGCGGAGTCCGGCCACCGGCAACGACGTCGTGATCGAGTCGCCCCTCCCGCGCGACATCCAGACGACTCTCCGACAGCTGCAGAAGACTGCCGGACTGCGACCGGCCGAGGAATTCCGCCAGTGGAGCAAACTCCCTCTCGGGGAGGACGACCCGTTCGCCGAGGTGACCACTCCGGACCTGACCCCCGATCTGGAACTCGAGGAGCCACAGAGCTAACAGGTCGCGAGACGTTCTCGGTGGTCCGCTCGAGTCTGAGCCTGGACCGTTCTCTGCCCCAAGAACTGGGTTCCTGGAGTCGCTCGCGGCCCCCGTCAGTCCTGACCAAGGCGAGATCCCTCCCACGGCCCCACGGAGGCACTCCGCCTGCCGAGGGAACCTCTCGGTTCGCCTGAGCCCCAGGCCATCGTTGACTCCCGGCCCCCCGACCCTACACTGTCTCGGCTTCGCAGGACCGAATTCCCGGGAACCCCGGTCGTCTTGACCGTCTCCTCCCAGGACGAGAGCTGACCATGAAACTCAACATTCGCAATTCGACCCTCAAGCGTCTGAAGAACACCGGCTTTCGCCACCGCATGAAGACCAAGGGTGGCCGGAAGGTCCTGAAGCGCCGCCGGGCTCGCGGACGCCGCCTCACACCGAAGAACTAGCGCTTCTTTTCCGACGCAGAGCTTCCCGTGGCAGTCCCCGATGCTTCCTCGAAGGTCTCGGAAGGGTCTTTGCTGCGACGAATCTCCCACATCTTCGCGTACTTCAAGAACACGTAGAACGCGGCGATCCAGGCCAGAAGCAATCCGCGCCCCCCGTCCAGGAATCCTCGCCGAAGAACGTAAAGTTTGAAAAACCGGACCGGCGGCCGGAACAGCAGGTCCGACCAGCGAAAGCGCCGTCCCTCCCGGAGTAACTCGCGCGCCATGATGCTGGTGTAGGAATTCACCTTGGTGAGGTGATGAGACAGGCTCTGATAGCTGTCGTGCAACATTGGTTGCTGAAGACGCTTCACCGGACCCGTGACCTCGACTCGATCATGGGGATCCCGCCCCCCCCAGCCGCCGGCCTCGCGGTCGAACAATCGCAGGCGGTACTCGGGCCACCAACCGGAATGTTCGATGTAGCGGCCGAGATACGAGTTCTTCCGAGGAAGTTCGTAGCCGACGGCGTCGTCGTGGTCGGCCCGATTCAGCACCCCGTCGATCTCTGCGGCCAACTCCGGGGACAATGACTCGTCGGCGTCCAGGCAAAGGACCCAGCGATGGGAAGCCAGTTCGGTCGCCCGAGCTTTCTGAGCGGAGTGCCCTCGAAAATCTTCGGCGTGGAACTTGGCCCCCAATTCCCGAGCCACTCGTTCCGTACCATCGGTCGATCCCGAATCCAGGACCACGATCTCCTCCGCGAACGGGACGGACTCGATGCAGCGCCGGAGATTTCGCTCTTCGTTCTTGGTGATGATGCACAAACTGATCGGGCGGCGGGGCAACCAAGGGACTCCGGTTGGGGGGCAGCAAAGCGACCGCTCTATGTTACGCCGCTCCTCGCCTCCCTCGGCGGCACAAAGGCAAACCCATGGCGCGTGACTCCACCCCTCCCCACAAGAATCGCCGCAACGCCTGCTTCGGATGTGGCGAGGCCAACCCGGACGGGCTCCAGCTCCGCTTTCGGCGACTGGGCGACGAAACGCCACCGCGGGTCCTCGCCAAATGTCGCATTCCTCGTAGGTTTCACGGCGCTCCGGGCATGCTCCATGGGGGAATCGTCGCCACGCTGCTTGACGAGGCCATGGCCAAGGTGAACGCCCACGTCGGGGTCACCGCGGTGACCCAGTCCTTGCAAGTCACCTACCGACGTCCGGTGCCAACTTCTCGACCCGTCGAAATCGAAGGACGCCACGTGCGAGTCCGCGGACGCTACGTGTACAACCACGGGGAAATCCGGTTGCCCAACGGAAAAGTCCTGGCAACGGCCAAAGGACGGTTCGTCATCCTGCCGCGAGAGGCCGTGCAAAAGATCCTGCGCGCGAACGACTAGTTCCCGCACGCACGAAGCATCCAAGTCGAGCGCTACTTTTTCTTCTTGCGCTCCAGGAACGCCGTCATGCGACGGTGTTTCTCCTCGCTTTCGAAGAGGATTCCCTGGGCCAACGTTTCCGCGACGTTTCCCACTCCGGGTCGCGCACCTGCATCCAAGCGGAACATCGTCTTGGCCAATCTCACTGCGAGCCGGTCCTGGCGAAGAATCGCGCCCGCCAGCTCCTCCGCGCACCCGTCGAGCTGATCCTCGGGAACCACTCGGTTCACCAGACCAATCGCTTTGGCCTCCGCCGCATCGATGATGCGACCGGAGAAAATGAGTTCACGAGCCATCCCCATACCCACCAAACGCGGCAACCGGTAAGTCGCGCCGGCGCCAGGGATGATTCCGAGCCCCACTTCGGGCTGTCCGAAGCGAGCGGACTCGGAAGCCACGCGAAGATCGCACGCCATCGCCAGTTCGCAGCCTCCGCCCAAACACCAGCCGTGGACCGCAGCAATGGTGGGAAACGCCGCCTCCTCCAAGCGCTGGAACAAGCGGGTGTTGATCGAACGGAAGGCGTCGTCGCGCTTGCGGTCGCGGAGTTGTCCGATATCGGCACCTGCTGCGAAGGCCTTGTCTCCTCCCCCCCGCAGGATCATGGCGCCAACGCCCATGTCATCTTGGAGTTCATCCAGCACCCGGTGGAGCGCATCGATCATCGCTTGGTCGAGCGCATTGCGTTGCGCGGGCCGGTTCAACGTCACCCGCACCAAAGCGTCTTCCCGGGTCATCAGGACAGGAGAATCGGACATGGTTCAGCGTTCCTCTTTCTTGCGACTCGTTTCTCAACCATCGTTGGTGAGGATGACTTTTCCAACCACTTCGCGGTCTTGCAGGATGCGATGTCCCTCACGCACTTCACTCATCGGAAGCACCGAGTGAATGACCGGGCGAAAGTCACCGCGACGGAAATGCTCAACGATGGTGTGCAACTCCCCGAGGCTGCCCATCGTGGACCCAAGAATCGACAGACCTTTGAAGAAAACCAATCGGACATCGGTCGCAATCGAAGGCCCACTGGTGCCCCCGCAGGTGACCAGACGACCTCCTTTCGAGAGGCACTGCACACTGCGCGAGAAGGTCTCCTCGCCGACGTGGTCGATGACCACGTCCACCCCGCGCTTGGCAGTCAGTTTGCGCACCTCTTTGGCGAAATCGAGTTCTCGGTACGGGATGCCCTCTTCGGCACCGAGCTCTTTGGCCTTGCTCAGCTTGGCCTCGGACCCGGCGGTGACCAACACTCTCGCTCCGATCATCCGCGCAATCTGGATGGCGGCCACAGAAACTCCCGACCCGGCCGCGTGAATCAAGACGGTTTCGTGGGGACGCAACTCGGCCCGCCCGACCAACATGTGCCAAGCCGTCAGAAACGTGAGCCCAAAACTGGCCGCTTCCGGATCGGACATGCCTTCGGGACGTGGCAACACGTTGCGGGCCGGACACACGACGAAGTCGGCACAAGCTCCGTCACAGGTTTCCCCAAAGATCGCGTAGCGCCGGCACAACTGGTCTTGACCGGTCGCACACACCGCACATTCTCCGCAACCCATTCCCGGGGCCAGGATCACCGCATCGCCCGCCACCCAACGGGTCACGCCGGGTCCCACCGCATCCACGATTCCGGCGGCATCCGACCCCGGAATGAGGGGCAAGGGAAACTTCGCGCCCTCCACTCCCCGTCGCACCCAAGTGTCCAGGTGATTCAGGCCGGCGGCATGCACTCGAATGCGAACCTGGCCCGGGCCCGGCTCCGGAGTTTCACGTTCTTCGAAGAGAAGCTTGTCGTAGGAACCGTGTTCACGAATCACCACTGCCTTCATCGAACACTCCTTCCATCCATCGCGGCCGGCCCTCCCGTGGCGGAAACATTCCTCCGATCCCCGCCTCGCGATTGCGCGAATCACCAATCGGCACCGGTGACGTGCAGGGTACCATGATCTCGAAGCGCACCGATCGTGGGAGCCCCCTCCCTCAAAGAAGTGTCCGTGATGAACACGAACGATTCCCCCACTCCCTCGGACCGATTCAGTCGACAGCGCCGATTCTCGGCGTTTGGCGAGGAGGGTCACGCCCGGTTGGCCCGTTCCCATCTGGCGGTGGTCGGGCTCGGCGGACTGGGTAGCACTCTCGCTCAGCATGCGGTGCGGGCCGGAGCCCGCAAAGTCACTCTGATCGACCGGGACATCGTCGAAGAACACAACCTGCCTCGGCAAAGCCTGTACACCAAGGACGATGCCAAGCGCGGGGTGCCAAAGGCGGAAGCTGCCGCCGAACACCTGTCCGCCGTGGGAGGACCTGCGGAGTTGGTCGTTCGGGTGCGAGATCTGTCCCGCCGCACTGTCTCCGAACTTCTCGAGGGCGCAGACTTGGTTCTCGACGGGCTCGACAACTTCGAAGGTCGCTTTCTCCTGAACGACTACTGCCATTCAGAGAATACGCCCTGGGTGTATGGCGGAGCCGTCGCCGGAAACGGCATGGCATTGCTGGTGAAGCCCGACGGCCGTCCCTGTTTGCGCTGCTTGTTTCCCGACGCCGACCAATCCCCCACGCCGGATACCTGCGAGACCGTTGGCGTCCTGAGTCCGCTGCCGTCGTTGGTGGCGTCGCTTCAGTTTTGTGAGACCATGCGCTACTTGTCCGGAGACAACACTTCCCGGCTTTGGAACTTCGACCCGTGGGGTGGCCGAGTATTCGCCCATGAGGTCAAGAAGGGCTCAGGGCACTGTGCTTGCTGTGATGAGGCAAGGTATCCCGCCCTCGAACAAGGGGATTCCCTTTCCGCCAAACTTTGTGGTCGTGATGTCGTGCAGGTCATGCCAACCACGGAGCGGACCTGGGACTTGGCGCCATTCGCGGATCGCTGGGAAGGCCTTGGCAAAGTCGAGTGCACGAAGTTTCTGGTTCGTTTGCACTTGCCGGAAGCGGCGATTTCCCTGTTCGCCGATGGCCGCGCGCTCATTCAAGGCGTCGATAGCGTGGAAAAAGGCCGCTCCCTCTACAGCAAGTACGTCGGGAGCTAAGGAAGCGCCGCGGAATCCCTCGCCGAACTCGAAAACTCTCCTTCTCCGAGACGATTCAAGAGGCCGAGGTGGACGATCCAACCCCTCACTTCCAATGGTCCCGGTGGGTTACTCGCAATCAACGTAGGGGCTTTCCCGACAACGCTTGTCCGTTTCAAGCCGATCCCGTGAACTGACATTTCGCCGCGCCCTCAAGCGATGCCGTTTCTCGATCCGATGGGCAAGAACGTCGAAAGGTCACCTAGCTTGAATTGCCTTCGCCCTTCGAGGAGCACCGAATGTTCCGCAGGATTCAGCGTATGAAAATCTCGACTCGCGTCATCTGCCTCATGGCACTGGTCCTGGCGGTGGCAGTGAGCGCCAACTACGTCTACTTCCTACGCGGATACTCGGAGTCTGTCCAAGAAGGCCTCTTGGAGAAAGCGGTCGCGTTCACCCAAGTTGCCGAGGAGGCCAAGAACTACGGCGCCAATCTCCACGAAGAAGGCAGCTATGACGTGGAAGGTCTCTTGGAGGAGCTCGAGGCCGACTCCAAGGGCGATTTTCGTGACTCTCGTTTCTTTCGGACGATCCCGGTCATGGTCGGCTGGAGATCCGCTGCCAACGCCGCGGAAGAAGAGGGGATCGACTTTCAAGTCACAGCACTCGAGGCTCGCAACCCCACCTTGGAACCCCATGAGGGTTCGTTTCGCCACGAATTGATCACCAAGCTCACCAGCGAGTATCAACGCGACGGCACTGCAACGGTTTCAGAAATCAACGAACAAACCAACGCACTCCATGTCATGCGTGCCATTCAACTTCGAGATTCTTGCATGATGTGCCATGGACAACCGGGAAACCAGTGGGACACCGATGGTGACGGTACAGACGTCCTGGGCTATCCGATGGAAGGGTGGGCGACCGGGGACATGCATGGCGCATGGGAAGTGATCCTACCTTTGGGGGGAGTCGATCAACAACTCGCCAGCTTCATCCAAAGCGGGCTGCTTCTGACCAGCGTGATTGGCGCCCTGGGAGTCGGCGCGTTTCTCCTGGGCCTCCGGCGTTTCCTCGGCACTCCACTGCGTCACTTTTCGCGCAACTTGGAGTTTGCCGGCCAGGGGGACCTCACCAGCCGGATGCCGAACGACCTCCCGGCCGACATGGGACAGATTGCGACCTGCTTCAATCGATCCTTCGACTCCGTGGAATCCGGACTCTCCAACGTCCGAGCGGGAGCTCGTGAGATTGACCTCGGCGCCAGCCAGATCAGTAACGCCAGTCAGCAGCTGTCCTCGGCCGCTACGGAGCAGGCAGCCTCCCTGCAGGAGATTTCCTCCTCTTTGGAGCAAATTTCCTCAATGTCGGAGCAGAATTCGGACAACTCGAAGATGGCCAACAACTTGGCCCAAGAAGCCCGCAACTCCGCCGAAAAAGGCGAGAAGAACATGGGTGCGATGCTGCAAGCCATGAAGGACATTCGCTCCTCCAGCGAGGAGATCAGCCGTGTCATCAAGGTGATCGACGACATCGCATTCCAGACCAACCTGCTCGCTCTCAATGCTGCAGTGGAAGCAGCGCGCGCCGGCGAATCGGGCAAGAGCTTCGCTGTCGTTGCAGAAGAAGTCAGAGATCTTGCCCAGCGCTGTGCGGAGGCTGCCCGCAACACCGCAGAGATGATCTCCCGATCCAGTGAGCGGGCAGAGAAGGGCGCGTCGTTGTCGACCAGCGTGTCCGAAAACTTGGAAGACATCGTCGAACAAGTCGAGAAGGTCAACAACCTTGCCAGCGAGATCTCTGCAGCTTCTGCGGAGCAAGCCAACGGAATCAACCACATCACGCGTGGGGTCCGTCAACTGGACGAGGTCGTGCAACTCACCGCGAGCAGCTCGGAGGAGCTAGCGGCCAATGCCGAAGAGACCTCGGGGCAGGTCGCGGGGATTCGAAGACTTGTCGAAGCATTCAAGGTCCGCGAACGCCGTCAATGCGGGAACCGAACCGAGATGCCGGCCCTCGACTTGACCTCCGATCCTTCACTGACTCCCGTCGAACCCATGGCCGAACCACCCATGGCCCCAAGCGAAGTCCAAGAACCAAGCTTTGACCAAGAGATTCGATTGGTAAGGGCGAACTCTCACAGATCTTAGAAGCAGAAACGAAGATCTCTCGATCGGCCATCCGAGATTTTCTTCAGCGGCCTGCTAACGGAGATCGGGAACCGGAGTGCGCCGCGGCTGCCCGGCCTTGGACTCGAGGACGACCACCAAGGTGCTCACCGGAGGCAGATGGACCAGCAAGCGATTCTGTCCGCGGCGAGTTCGTGTCAGGGATGCTTCCCCTGCCACGATCCGGGCAACATCCGGCACTTCGGACAGGACATCCCCCGGTTGGTCAAGAACGCAGGCCTGGCTATCTCGGATCCAAAGGTCTCGGCTCTCTCCACCATCCAGCATCAGGATTCCGTCTCGAGCGACGCTGAGCGGGTTGGCGAGCGCCACCACCACCTGGTCTTCCAGAACGAACGCCGCGGCGTAGAGGCCCTCGAGGGTCTGGTCGGACAATGGGGAAACCACCTCGGCCCCCACCGGCAAGGCTGCCGCCAGTGAGCGCATGGCCAGGTAGACGGGTTTCGGATTCCCTTGCAGGTCTACGAATCCCCAACTCTTGTTCTTTTGCTGGACTTCCGTGGGTTCGTCCATCGCTTGCCAGAACAAGATGCTCGACGCCCCGGCGTTCAGCGCAGCGAGCGTGTTCTCAAAACAGCGGACCGCATAGCCCATGGACGCGGTCGCACTGTAGGGCGCCGAGCTGTTGGGGTCCGGATACGTCACTCCCTGGAACTCGTTCACGGAAGAGCCGTGTTCGGTGACGAACAAGGGAAGCTCCGGAGCCACCTCCGACGCAGGCTTCGCAAAGTGCTGCCAGTTGGTCTCCAGACAGGTCCCGCTGACGTCCGCACAGTTCACAAAGTCGTCGGACCAAGTATGGGTCGAGAATCCCGCCAACCCCGAGATTGCGGAGGGTTCCAAGGCATGCAGGTATTCATCGGGAACGGACCAGCTCATGGCACTCAACCCGGGAGCAAGGATTCCGACCGACGGATGGCCCAGAGCGTCCAGTTCGAGTCGGGTCGCCTGAATCAAATCGCTCATGTCCGACGGAGAAATCCCGGTGCTCCATTGCCCTTGGCTGTCGGGCTCGTTCATCAATTCCACGAACTCGAGGGGAATGCCTTGGGCGTACGCCTGGTCCACATGGTTGGCCCACCACTGGGCAAAACCGGAAGGATCCGTGAGGATTCCTCCGGAGCGATACGCCGCGGGTGCACTCCACACCATGGAGATCCACGGAATGTCGAGAGCATCGGTGATGGCACGGGTCGCCTGAAGCTGACTCCAGGTCGATGCTTCGTCATGGTGTTCGATCCGGACGAATCGGATCCGCAGCTCGGACAAAACGGTGGCCAGCGTCTGCGGCGCCGCACCGTATCCCCAGATCTGGGTTCCGAATCCCAAGAATGTCTGGCCCCGGCCGTCGAGGTCGAATCTCCAGCGACCGGCCGCTTCCACGGAGCGAAGTCTCACTTCGTCGAAGTCGAGGGTGCCTCCGGGATTGCCAACGATCGCGGCGGTGACCCAGGATGTCCCAGACGGCGCTTCCTCATCGACCGAGTACTGGTTCCAGCAACCGACAGGGTTCAGTTCGACCACGCGCTCGAGGATCTTTCCCAGTCCTGCGTTGTGAAACTCCAGCTTCAGCGCCCCCAACCCCTGACCTCGCACAAAGGCGTTCACCTGATAGTGACTCCCTGGCTCTCCCGGCGCACGCTGGTAGAGCAAAGCGAGACCGGGTCCACCCAACGTCACGTGGGACTGTCCCTGATGGCTTCCGCCGGAAACGTGAGACACGGTTCCCGAGCCGAACCGTTCCCAGGAAGTGGGAGGAACCCCGCCGACTTCGAATCCCGAGTTGTCGAGCAAGTTGCCAGGATTGGACAGGAGCCACAAAGACCACCAGGCGAAAGAAACAAGGCCCATGAGAAAGCTCCCGGAAAGAGACCGGAGCCAGTCTAGCGAGAATCGGTCAGGGAGTGGATGGAGCCGCGTTCCCCCCGGCCCGGCAGGCGCCGATCGCAATCCTCAAGGGCCCTGCCGTGAACGCCGCAGATTCCGAATTTTCGGGCCATTCCTGACTCATTCGTCCAAGACGCGAAAGGAATCGTTCGAGAAAATGCGCCCGTGGTGCGGTTTCAAGGCAGGACCTGTACCGAACCTCTTCAACATCCCGACGGAGACCAACCATGGAAATGCAAATGCCCACCCCCGGACCAGAACACGAAATCCTGGCCAAGATGGCGGGTGAGTGGATCGGCGACGAGACCATGTTTGCGTCGGCCTGGTGCCCGGAAGAGAAGCAAAGCCACGGGCACCTGCAGACTCGCGTGCTGGATGGCTTCTTCGTGATCTCCGACTACGAGCAAAAGATGGCGGACCAGATCACGTTCCGCGGCCACGGCGTGTACAGCGTCGATCCCGAGAGCAAGGAATACCTGATGTACTGGTTCGACTCTCTCGGAGGCGCGGGCGGCGTGGCCCGTGGCCACTACGAAGGCAACCAGTTGACCTTTCTCAACACGTCTCCCATGGGACACCACCGGTATCGGTACACATTCGGCGACGCATCCATGCGGTTCGAAATGGCCATCTCTCAAGATGGGGAGAACTGGAACGACATGATGGACGCGCGCTACTGTCCGGCGTAGCTCATCCCACGGAGAGGGTGCACGACGAACCGCCGCGAGTGCCGATTGCGACGCCAGGCAAAACGCTGTCGCCGGACGAGTTCCCGTGCAACCAAACGTTCGCGCACTAACCGGACACTCCCAACTTCCGTTGCAAGCGCGCCATGCGCTGACGAAGAGCGCCGGAAATCGGCATCGCGGCAATCTCTCGCGCCTGCTCGCAAAGGTCCAGGGCGCGGTCCGGCCGTCGTCCTCGGTGCTCTTCCCACTTGGCCAGTTCGATCAAGGCGTCGACGGAGCGCGGATTCGCAGCGACGGCGTCGCGCAACACCTCTCCCTGTCGTTCCGGTTGACCGAGGCGTCGATACCAGACCGACAGTTCCAACCAGTCCTCCACGTGGCGCCGGGAACCATCGACGGTTTCGAGCCACTCGATCGCCCGCGGCCACTTTTTGGAGCGAGCGTAGGCTTTCGCCACGGCCTGCCGTTCGCGGACATCGGTGGGCCTTTCCACGCGTAAGGAAAGCTCTGCCGCCAGGGAGGTGAGCGACACGATGTCCCACAGATTGTGGCGCAACACTCCTTCGAGTCCGGCTTCTCCCTCTCCCCGTAGCACTTGAAAGAATGCCTCGGGTGCCGCACTGCCCGGCAAGTCGTCGTGACGCTCGAAGCCAAGCACCTTGCGCTCGAGCATGTTCAGCTTCAGGTTTCGGTAGCGACCGTGAAACAAGCGCCGGCTCATCCAGTAGAGATCGAAATGATCGCGAGGACGCGGAAACTCGAGGCCCAGAAAACGGGCGCGGTCCACCAAGCGATGTTCATCGAACGCCTTGCCGAAGAACGTCGCCCATCGCGGCAACCGTTGCAGCTCGTCGACCACGCGGGACAGGCACGCTTCCTCGACGCGCGGATCGCGAAACAGAAACTGGCGAACCACCAGCTCCTGGTCGCGGAACTCGCCGATCCCCGTGAGGAAAACGAACACGCCTGCTCCTGCCGAAAGAGAGGTCGTTTCGGTATCGAGAAAGGCCGTGCCTTCCCAGCAAAACTCCGGAGCGCCCGGCAGATCTGCCAGCTCTTCGAGTTCTTTTCCCGATCGGCGTTGCACCTCGAACATCGACCACCCGCCGTGAACAAAGTCGCCGGGAAAACGAGTGGTGTAGATTGACCAGCCGTCAAAGCGCTCTTCGTTGGAGGGGGGCGGCGGCGCTCCCAAACGGCCCGTTTCGTTTCCCGGCGCAGGGTCCCCTGCCAGGTTCGGCGGGGCTTCCTCCTTGGCAGTGTCGCCATCCTCACTCGAACGCTCTTGCCACGGCTCGAAACGCCGCGGAATCCAAGTCGTCTCGTCTCGAGAGGTGGCCACACGGGGAGCCGGGGGCAATGCTTGCCGCCAGTGCCGACGAAGCTTGTCCCGCGCCGACCCGCTCATGACAGGGACACTCCTTGGTGAAACACTCCCGAAGGAAGGGAGGCCTGGCGCAGAGCGGCCAGGATCGACGTCACGATCGCCTTGTTGCGCCCTTCTTCGGTCATGGTCGCGCCAATGCATTGCGGACAGCCCTGCTCACATGAGCACTGTCGCAAGACGTCGGCCATCGCATCCAGAACCTCCTGGATGTGCTGGCAGAGCTTTTCGGCCAGCCCCACGCCACCCGGGGTTTCGTCCCACAGGAACACCGTTGGCCGATCGAAGTGCCTTGCCCGTGGCTCCACGGTGACTCCCACGTCCGCGGGATCGCACCTCACCCAAAGAGGAACCACCCGGCGGAACAGGTCCGCGAACCCTTGCATCCCCACCCCGAGTTCTTCGCCGACGAGCGCGTCTCCCCGACGCAAGCGTTCCGGAAGAACCAGCATCAAGCCTTCGGTGTCGAGATCCTCCGGCGGGAGTTGAATGTCCCCGGCGCCGATCACCTCGCGCGTGTAGTAGCGGATCTTCTTGTAAACCGGCGCGATCTTGCGCACGCTGACGTCGCCGAACACGATTTCTCCCCGACCGAGAGAACGGCGCACATCCTCGGTCAGGACTCGTACCTCGGCTTCGACCTCCGCTTCGGTGTAGTAGTCGACATCCACTCGACGAGCGGTGACGCGGCGACCCACGTAGTCCATCGACTCCACGTAGTACTGGTCTCCCTGGTGCTGGTAGATGGCCTCCGGATGCACCATGGTCATCGCCGACGGACGGTCGATCTCCGCCATGGGACGGCTGGTGTCGGCATCGAGAATGACGAAGTTGTCGATGTCTCCGGTCACCAGAGACACCCCGTCCGCAGGAAAGGCCCGCGACGAAAAGTAGTAACGGTCTTCGACCTTGGCCAGAAGCTTGGCATCGCGGGTCAGGAACTCCAACAGTTCGTGGGTGTCGCCGATTCCTCCGAACTCTTCCGAGTCAGAGAACGGCAACTCGAACACGGCGCACTTCAGATGCTGAGCGCGGATCACCACGTTGTCCGGGTCCACCGCCACGCTCTCCGCCGGTCCTTCGAACAAGTACTCGGGATGCTGCACCACGTACTGGTCTGTGGCCTGGTTGCGTCCGATCAAGACTGTCAAGCTGGCGCGCTCGCGACGGCCGGCCCGACCCGCACGCTGGAGAGTCGAAGCCACGGACCCCGGGTAACCGACCAACACCACCACGTCGAGCGAGCCGATGTCGATTCCCAACTCCAACGCGTTGGTGGCGACCACCAGACGGATGCCTCCGTCGCGAAGCCCGGATTCGATCTCGCGTCGCAACTTCGGCAGGTAGCCTCCGCGGTAGCCCCGCACCAAATTGGGATCGAGTCCGCTCTTGCGAGCGATGTCTTTCAGATACTTGACCAGGATTTCCACGCCGTTGCGGCTGCGCTCGAAGAAGATGCCATGCAGTCCGGATTCCAGCAGTGCCCTGCCAAGACGCACCGCTTGTCGGGGAGCAGAACGACGCAAGCCAAGCTGGCGATGCACGACCGGAGGCTTGATCGTGGCGAACAACCGACGACCGCGCGGCGCCGCACTGTGATCGACCAAGGCGACCTCTTCACCACAGAGCATCTCGGCAAGCTCTCGCGGATTGGCAATGGTGGCCGAGGCGAACACGAAACGAGGATCGCTCCCGTAATGCCGACAAAGTCGTTTTAGGCGACGGAACACATTGGCCACGTGACTGCCGTAGATGCCCCGGTAAGTATGGAGTTCGTCGGCGATCACGTGGGTCAAACCGCGGAACAGGTGCACCCAGCGACCGTGATGGGGCAGGATGCCGGTGTGCAGCATGAACGGGTTGGTGGCGATGATTTGCCCTTCTTCGCGGACCACTCGGCGCACGGAAGAAGGGGTGTCACCGTCATACACGTGACTGCGAATTCCCAGGCGTCCCTGATCGACCCAGTGTTGCAGACCCGCCAGCTGGTCCCGGGACAACGCCTTGGTCGGGTAGAGCGCCAGGACCCGAGCGCTCGGATCCTTTTGCAGTCGCCGCAACACTGGCAAGTGAAAGCAAAGGCTCTTGCCGGAAGCCGTGGGCGTTGCGACCACCACATGCTCCCCGGCCTCGAGCAAGTCGAAGGCGTCGCGCTGGTGGGGATAGAGCCCCTGGATCCCGGACCCCTTCAGGACCTCCACGAGCTCTGGGGACAACTGGTCCGGAAAGGGAACCAGACGACCGGGAAATGCCTGGTCCTCATGGACGATGTCGAGCTCGGCGCGCCGATCGGTGGCCCTCCATCGATCGATCAGACCTTCGACGTCCGAAGAGGAGCCGCGAAACACCGCTCTCTTGCGGTCCGGTTGGTCCGACCTGTTCTTCCTGGGCCGGATCGCGGTTGATTCGCGTTCCCGAGAAGGGACGGCTTTGGGTCCACCGCCACCACCTGATTCTTGGAGTCCAACTTCCTTCGAAAGTCTCCACTGGGAGGGTTCTTCCGCATGCACGGGACGGACCTCTCTCTTCCCCCATCGCCCCATCGAAAGGCGACGCTGTGCTGACGAACGGACCGGGCACCATACGCAGAACCAAACGAAACACGAACACCGTTTTGCGGAATCCTTGGCCGACTCCCCCGGAACTTCCGATGGGCAAGAGATGGCCCTGATCCTCCGGGGCCATCTCGGAGGCGCCCCGGGCCATCGCAATCCATGAACCAGCTTCTCGAACGTTCGAAGTCGCCTTCCCTCGGTCCCGTGGAGCCGAACCCGGCCCCGCCTGCCCGGCGGCTGGCTGCCGTCGACGGATTGCGCGGCCTCGTCATGGTTCTGATGGCACTCGACCACGCCTCGATTTCCTTCAACGCGGGGAGATTGAGTGAGGACTCGGCGGCATTGTTCCAGGCGGGCTCGGCCCTCCCGCTCGCTCAGTTCTTCACCCGCTGGATCACCCATCTTTGTGCGCCCACGTTTCTGTTCCTGGCGGGCCTTTCGGTGGCCTGCAGCATCCGCCGACGTCAGGAACGTGGACACCGCGAGCGGTCCATCGATCAACACCTCGCGACGCGTGGATTGCTGATCGCCTCGCTCGATCCACTGATGTTCTGGGTGGGAACCGGCACCCCTCAATTCCAGGTACTGTTTGCCATTGGCGTGAGCTTGATCGCCATGGTGCTCGTGCGACGTCTCGCGACACGGTGGTTGCTGCTGTGGGTGCTTGTTTGGTTTGGCGCTGGTGAGATTGTCTCGGGTCAGGTTTGGGCGGACGACTGGACCGCGCCGGGGTGGGCAACGATCTTGCTCGTCCCCGGGGACTCTCCCCTTCCCGTTCTGTACCCAGTCGTGCCTTGGCTCACGTTGATGATGCTTGGCGTCGTGTTTGGACGACTCTGGAGCAACGATTCGGATTCTATTTCGGGAGGTCGTGGGACACGCCTGCTGTTGGCTTCCGGTTATGGATTGCTGGCAATGTTCCTGACGGTGCGCGGCTTCAACAACTATGGAAACATGTTCCTGCCACGGTTCGATTCCTCAATTGCTGAGTGGCTCCATGTCAGCAAGTATCCCCCGAGCCTGAGTTTCGTAGCCCTCGAGTGCGGCATCCTGATGCTCGCTCTTGGGTGCTGGAGCCGATGGCAGACTCACCACTCGGGCGGTGACAACAGTGTCCTGCAAGTGTTCGGTCAAACCTCGCTGTTCTTCTACATTCTTCATCGAATCCCGATGAAGGCACTCGCAGCTTGGTGTCCGGACTGGCGGCACGGGGGATTGCTACAGACCTACGCGATGACTGTCGCGATCTGTGTGGCGATGTACCCACTTTGCCGCGGCTACCGAAGCTACAAGCGCAAGCATCCCCGAAGCCTGGCGCGCTTCCTCTGAACTCGGACCGGATTCCATGATTCCTGTCATTTCTGACCCAAGATCGAGCTGGCTCGAATCCCCGCGCTGGGACTTCGTCTGGATCCTGAACGGCCTTTGGCTACTGCCATTGATCTTGCTGTCGCTGGCCGTGGGACAGTCCTCGTTCTTCCTTTGGGCGTCCTCGGGGGCAATGCTCTTGACCCTTTGGGGAGGCCACATTCTTTCTCCCATCGTGACCGCCTGGTCCAGCGCCCCCCTGCGCCAATCCATGATGACTCACCCAACCAAATACTTGTGGATGCCGCTTCTGGTGCTGGTTGCTTCGGTCCTGGCCGCCATGCTCGGGCTGCACTGGTCAAAGACCTGGTTGCCCTCTTCGATCGGCCAGCACTTCGACTTCCACATTCTCCTGGTGTACACGTTCCTGGTTTGGAACACCTGGCACTTCTGTGGTCAACACTTCGGCGTGCTCTCCATCTACCGGATTCGGGCCCAGGAATTCTCGGCCCAAGTGCGCCGCTTGGACCGGTGGTTCTGTGTGGTGCAGATTTGCGTGCTCTTGCCCATCGCCTGGTACACCCAGTCCCAGCGCCTCGGACCGTTGTTCCAGTACTTGCCCGTCCCCCCGTCCGGAGCAACCCTCGCCCGCACCGTCGCGCTCGTCTCTGGATTGCTGAGTGTCGCGGTCCTGGTGGCCGAGTCTCAGCGAAACACTCGGTCGTGGCCTCGCCTCGCCTACCTGCTCACCATTGGCTTGCAGCCCGTGTTGGCGACCGTGTCCTATCCGCTATTCAACATGGCGTTGTTCACCGCCAGCCACTGGATCATTGCTTTGGCCCTCTCCGGGCGCATTCTGACTGGGCTCTCCAGTCGCGCGCAAGTTCGCCACCCGCGCCGGTGGTGGCGCTTCCATGGAATCATGGCCGCTTTTGCAGCCGCCTCGGTCTGCATGTATGCCGTGTTCTGGCACCCGTGGTTGATCGGGGAGGGCAAGTACTTGTTCACCGAGGCCTTCCTCCGTGAACCCGTCATCGCCGTCGCCCACGCCAGCGCCACTCTGCCCGGGGCGCTCCTCGCCGGACTTTACTTCGGGATCACCTTCGTCCACTTCCTGTACGACCGCTACGTCTACGCCTTCCGCCGACCGGCGATCCGCGAGGGCATCGCCCCTCACTTGTTCGCCCCGCTGCTGGACAAGCCGAGAAGACGCAGGACGGCGCTGTCGAACCAACGCGAACGAGCCTCAGCGATCCACTGACGTCTTGCCGTCAACGACCGCGGAGGAGTGAGGCGAGAGTCTGTCGGCGTTGCTGCTCGGGGTGGTTCGGTGGGAACTCGGCAGACAACTGATTGTCCTCGATGAGCTTCTGCGCGTCCTCAACTCGATCGAGCCTGATCAGCAGGCGGAGGCAAGCGTCCAATGCACCGCCGACCTCGGGAGTGTGGTCCGGCAACTTCTGACGGTAAGCCGTGAGACTGCGCTCGAGCAGGGGAAGGGACTCGTCCCAACGCTCTTGCAACGCCAGACATTGTCCAAGCCGCCGACTTGCCCTGGCCACCGAGAGCGTGTTGTCGCCGACAATCCGATCCGACACTTCCGAGGCTTCGGTCGCAGCCTCCTCGGCGGCGTCCAGCTCCTCCAACCCCTCGTAGATCTCCGCGAGACCACAGAGGAACAACACCGTCCCCGGCGTGTCGTAGTCGTCCAGCTCGAACATTCGCTCCTGGAACTCCAGGTATCGGTCCAGACTTCGCTCCAGATCTCCTCGCCCTCGGTCGACCAGAACGAGTGCTTGCAGAATGGAGATGGTGTTGGAGCTGGTCAGCCCGCGCGCTTCCTCACTGAAGCCCAAGGCGGCTTCGAAGGATTCCTCGGCGCCCTCCAGGTCGTTCAAGCGGAGCGCCGCCGTGCCGAGATAAAAGTGGATGAAGGCGTGTTCTTCGCCGAACTGAACCGCATCCTCGTAGAGATCGAGAGCTTTCACGCACCACTGTCGCGCTTCCTGCGGTCGCTGTTGCTCGAGTCTTTGCTTGGCGAACTCGAGAAGAACATGCCCGTAGACGCCGCTCGTTCCCAGGTTTCGAGTTCGTTCGAGAGCCTCCTCAAAGCACTCTTCGGCCTTCTGCAACTCGCCCAGTGCCCGCCACGCGGTCCCGAGCCGGTAGCAGGTATTGCCGATCTCGTAATTCGAGTTCGAGCTACGGGACCGCATGATCTCGAGGACGTGCTGGTAGAGAGGGATGGCCTCCTGCGGGCGCCCACTCCGGGCAAGATTGAGGGCAAGCAGTCGTTCGATGTAGGCGACCTCGACGTGGTCCTCGTGAAACTGCTGGCGACGGATGTCGAGAGCCTGGCGGAGGATCTTCTCGGATTCCGCAAGCTGGCCCAGGGACGTCAGGTTGCCGGCAAGTCTCACCCGACTTTCGAGGGCGTCGTACGAATCGGTGTCACCGAGGGCGTCGTGGATCTGCAAGCACTCGCGCAACAACGCGACCGTGTCGGAGACGCGTTTGGCTCCGAGTGCGAGGCGGGCGAGGGTTCGCGCCACGGGAAGGCTGATCTCACCGAGCGCCTCGGTCTGGAGAGCCCGCGCCTGGTCCAGCAATTCGAATCCCTCGTCGGTCTTCTTCTGCTGCATGAGTGTTGCGCCCAGCAAGCCCATGGACTCCGCCAGGCGCAGCGTGTCGTCGGACCCGAGGGAGCGGTAGATCTGCATCGCGGCTTCGGCGTGCTCGGCCGTCGGCTCGACCACCTTCAGTCGTTCGCAAATCTGAGCCAGGGTCAGATGAACGTCCGCTCGAGCGCGAGGATGCTCCTGGAGGCGTCGGAAGACCCCCTGACCGGCACGGTTGAGGGTCTCGGTGAGCGTGACCTGATCGCCATCCCGACTGTCCACCACACCGAACATGTCATCCAGCAGGAAAGACAGAATCGTGTTCGCCCGCTGCGCCTCGTCCTCCGCCCGGACCTGAGATCGCCGCGTCTTCTGGTTCATGATCGCCAGACTCGAGGTCACGATCACCATCGACAGGAACAGGACCGCGGCACTGGCAAACGGCCAGGGGTGTCGGCGAACCGACTTGGCGAGCTGGCTCCAGGCGCTGGGAGGCACGGCCGTCACCGGTTCGCCGCGAAGACATCGGTGGGCATCGTCGGCGAGCGCGTCGAGGGTTTGGTAGCGACGATCCCGATCCAGCTCGATCGCTTTGAGGATGATCGCCTCTTGATCGCGGCTCACCCGTCCCTCCAGGGTGGAGGGTCGAACGGGAGTCTGGGTGCGAAGGGCGTCCAGCCAGGACGCCAGTCTTCCCGTCGCCGTGTAGGGCAGTCGCCCGGTCAACATCTCGTAGAACAGGACCCCGAGAGAATACACGTCGGTCCGGACGTCGAGACTGCGAGTCTCTCCGCGAAGTTGCTCCGGCGAGGCGTAGGCAAGCGTCCCGGCAAAATCGAGACGGGTGGTGACTGACACCGGCTCTCCTGTCTCGGGATCGAAGCGCCGGGCCAGACCAAAGTCGAGAACCCGAGGCTGCCCTCCCTCATCCACCAGGATGTTGGAAGGCTTCAGGTCGTGGTGGATCACTCCCCGCTGATGGGCGTGGCGGACTGCGTCGCAGATCTTCCAGAACATTTCGAGCTTCTGATCGATCGTCGGAGGCGTCTCTCCTTGTCCTTTCGACCAATCCGTCACCGGAATGCCGTGCACCCACTCCATGACGAGAACTGGTTCGTGGCCAAAGGAACGGTGGGAGTGGACTTTGACGACTCCCGGATGATCCAGGGACCTGGCTGCGGCAATCTCCCGATCGAGCCGGTGACGAGCATCGGGGGTCGCCAGGGTGCCGCCCAGCAGGCGCTTGACCGCGACCTCTTCGCCCGATTGGTTGTCGTAGGCCTTGAGAACGATCCCCTGGCCACCACGACTGACCTCTTCGAGGAGTTCGAGCCCTCCGATTTCTCCGTAGGAGATCTCCCGCCGCGCGAGTCGCGCCAGTTCCAGCCACTGATCGCCATCCGCCTCGAGGGCGAATCCCTGAGGGAGTTCCGGAATCATGGGTTCCTTGCCACCAGAGCCGAGAGACTCTTACAGGACATAGGTAGGGAAGCCGGACCGAACATCTGACACGAATTCCTGCAGTTTCTCGAGCCGTGCGCCTGCTTGCTCTATGAAAGAACGATGGCATAGAATTTCACGAGTGTCTACAGAATCCACCCATCCTTCGCTTCTCGTTCGTGTCCGCGATCCCCAGGATGCGGAGGCGTGGCGAGAGTTCGACCAGAGATACCGAGACCTCGTCCTGCGCTACAGCTGTCGGATGGGCCTCGGCTACTGGGATGCCGAGGAAGTCCGCCAGCTGGTGATGATTCGCCTGGCCAGCGCCCTGCGGCAATTCGAATACGACCCGGCCAAGGGCAAGTTTCGCGGGTACCTCGCCAGGGTCATCCGTTCCGCGCTACAGGAACATGCACGACTCCAGGACCGCCAGCCGCGCGCCATGAAGTCCGGGGAACTCGAGTCCTTGCCCGACGAATCGTCTCCGACGTGGGAGGAGGCGTTCGAGTCCGAGTGGATCATGCACCACTATCGGCTCGCCCTGGCCAAGGTGAGGCAGGGTCACCAGCCGCGGACCCTCGAAGTGATGGATCGAATCCTGAAGGGGGAGTCACCGAATTCCATCGCCTCGTCGTTGGCGATGAAGGTCAACGCGATCTACAAAACCAAGGAACGTCTGCGCAACGACCTGCGCGACCAGATCGCCAGCCAAGTCCGCGACGAAGAAGCCACGCCTGCGACCAACACTCCTCCCCAGCGGTCGCGCTCGCTGGAGTGACGTCCCAAGAGCCATTGGCAACCGCGCGCTTTCGAAGTGGACGTCGTGCCTGCCGACTCTCTCAAAGAAATTGGGTCAGATCGTCCCGGGTTGACCGGTACTCGCTCCTGTCGAGAAACGCTGACCTGCGTCGACTCGATCCGTCGTTTCCGATGGAACCCGCCGTCAACCAACGGAGAATCTCATGCTTCCAGCGCTCGCTCTCTGCCTTGTGCCTACCACACTCCATCCAGCTCTGCTCCAGGACCGGGACGCGGGCTCCGCCTTGCAGCCTCCCGCGGTTCTTGCTCCCGTGGACGAACTCGTCTCCCAGCGTGAACCCCTGGACGGCCCGTTGACTCCCGAACGAAGGTCCGAGCTGCAGGAGAGCATCGACTCCCTCAACGCTCGATGGGCGGACGTCAAAGCCCAACAACACCAGTCCATCCTGGATCTCGCCGAGGAGAAGCTTGCTCGCGGACCGGACGACGTCTTCGAGGGACGCATTCCTTCCCTGTCTCCGGGAGCCATTGGCCGGAGACTTCTGTTCCAGCAAGGAACTCAGGTGGCCGTGGACGTGTTCGCCGGCGAGTCCGAAGACCTGGATCAGGCTGTCCTGGAACTCCAGGCCTTGCACGAGATCGCTGGGGAGCTGGTGGACGGTTACTTCGCCCGCCCTCGGGAACACAGCACGAGGACCCAGGGGCCGGGGACCGAGCCGATCGGGGGCCCCGACTGCGAGTGTGAGTTCACCACCCAATACACCGATGGTGACCCCGCGCCCGACTGCCTGGCGTCGTGGGGCATCACCTATTCCGTCGACGCGGGGGTCTGCGACCTCCCGGGATGTTTGAGTCCCCGCCCCTGCTCCGGCACCGTGACGATCTCCATGACCGAAGCTCCGGGCGAGTCCTGCGACGTTTTGAGCGTGGGGATCTGGAGTTCCGTCGGACCCTACAGCCAGCCCATGTTCGACGGTTCCTTCAGCGTGGCCACGCAAACCACGATCGACTGCGGAGAGAGAATCGTTCTCATCTGGGGCGCCGACGGCGTCAGCCTCGGACAGACAGAAATGAAGTGCAACGAATGCAAGGGAGATTGACGAGACCGGCGGGGCCGGGAGCTTCTCCTGGCCCCACGCGGCTGGACCACGACGAGGCGCATCGCCGGGTCAGTCGAGCCGCTTCTCACCATGGCCGAGCTTGTCGCCCTCGGTCTTCAGGGATTCCGCGTTCTCGGAATCTGAGTCGACTTCGAGGGGCACCCGTTCAGTGATCTGCAAGTTGTAACCCTTGATGGCGTTGTACTTGCGCGGGTTGTTGGTGAGCAGGCGGAGCTTGCGGACTCCCAGGTCGCGAAGGATCTGCGCGCCCACTCCGTAATGACGGATGTCATCCGGGAATCCGAGAGCCTTGTCATCCTCGACCGCATCCTTGCCCTGAGATTGTTGCTGGGCGTAGGCCTTCAGCTTGTTCTCCAGGCCAATGCCGCGATCCTCCTGTTGCATGTAGAGCACGATTCCCATGTCCGCCTGACTGATTTTTTCCAGAGCTAGGTGGAGCTGAGAAGAATCCTCGCAGCGGAGGGACTCGAGCAAGTCACCGGTGAAACAGGACGAGTGCACGCGGACCAGAACGGGATCTTCGAGTGGCTCGGCGTACTCGGCGGGTTCCGGGATTCCCTGGGTGATGGCGAGGTGAGGATCGCGATCGACCATGGACCGGTACAAGGAAACATCGAACTCGCCGTATTTGGTCGGCAGCTTGACGTGCAAAGTCCTCTCCACCAGCTTCTCGTGCTGGCGTCGGTACTCGATCAGTTCGGCGATCGAGGTCATCTTCAGACCGTGGGTCTCGGCAAACTTTTCGAGATCCGGAGTGCGGGCCATCGCACCGTCTTCGTTCAGAATCTCGCAGATGATTCCGGCGGGCTCGAGCCCGGCCAATCGACACAAATCCACCATCCCTTCGGTGTGTCCGGTGCGCACCAGCACACCGCCGGGCTCCGCGCTCAGGGGAAACACGTGGCCGGGACGAACCAGGTCCGACGGCTGACAATCTTCACGAATGATCTGGCGAATCGTTTCGGCTCGGTCCGCCGCCGAAATCCCGGTGGTGATCCCGCGACGGGCATCCACGGACACGGTGAACTTGGTTCCCAGGGCCGCGTCATTGATCAGCGACTGGGGATGCAGCCGAAGCTGCTCGGCCCGTTCCTTTTCCACGGGCACGCACACCAAACCGCGACCGTGGGTGATCATGAAATTGATGGCTTCCGGGGTGACCTTCTCCGCGGCCATGCAGAGATCCCCCTCGTTCTCGCGATCCTCGTCATCCAGGAGGATGATCATCCGACCGGCGCGGAGCTCGTCGAGAATCTCGGGAATCGAGTGAAACGACATCAGGTTTGATCCTTTCGAGCTCGGCGGGCTTCCCCGGACCCGGAGCCAAATGGTGGGAGGAGCATTCTATCAAGGGAACGATGACGCTTCCGGCAAGGGGCGGGAACGTCATGGAACGCCGCCAAGCGAGCCAATCTGCTCGAACGAGCTCTCAGAACTTGGAGAGCGATCCGTCGCTTTGGCCGACGATGACCTGCTCGACGACCCCCACGAACAACCCGTGCTCTACCACGCCGGGAATTCCGCTGAGCTCGCGATCCAACAACGGTGGATCGTCGATGCCCTCGAACTTGGCGTCCAGCACGAAGTGACCGAGGTCAGTGATCACCGGCCCATCCTTGCCGGCGCCGAAGCGGAGTTCCGGGTTGGCACCGAGCTGCTCCAGCTGCCGCCGCACGACCGTCCACGCGAAGGGCAAGACCTCAACCGGAACGGCAAATCCCTGTCCCAAGGTGGGGACCACTTTCGAGTCATCGGCCACGACCACGAACCGCGTGGCGCAGCAATCGATCACCTTTTCCATGGTGTGCGCAGCGCCGCCGCCCTTGATCAGATTGCGACCGGCGTCAACCTCATCGGCGCCATCGATCGCCAGATCGATGCCGGCCACATCGGCCAGTCGCTGCAAGGGAATGCCGTTCTTCTGAGCCAGGATCTCGGCCGAGAAGGACGTGGGAATGCCGTTGATCTCCAGCCCCTCGTCCTTGATTCGTCGACCGAGTTCTTCGATGGCAAACGCGGTCGTGGAACCGGTGCCAAGCCCGACCACCATGCCACTCTGCACCAAACTGGCGGCCTCGACACCCGCCTTTCGCTTGGCGTCCTTTCCGTGAGAAGCGTCGCGTTTCATCGAAGGGCTAACCATCGTCGCTCGGGGTCGGATCCGCCGGAGGACCCTCGGAGCTCGGCTTGTCTCCCTCAGGCGATTCGTCGGTCGTGGCAGCGTCCGCCGTCGGCGCTCCGTCCCCGGAATCGCCGTCGTCATCACTCCCGTCTCCTTCTTCTCGAATCACCCGGCCGACGGAAGCCACCCCATCCCCGTCTTTCAACCGGATGAGGCGCACGCCCTGGGTCGCGCGGCCGATCGAGGAGATCCCGGCCACCGGTGTTCGGACGACCTGCCCCTTCTGGGTCGCAATCATCAGATCATCGTCGTCGGTAACTTCGAGCACTGCCACCACGTCGCCGTTCTTCTCGGTGACCTTGATGTTGATGACTCCGGTGCCGCCCCGACCTTGGACCCGGTACTCCGCGAGATTGGTGCGTTTGCCGTAGCCCTTCTCGCAAACGGTCAACACGCTGGCGTCGCCGGAAGCGAGAATGAGGCTGACCACTTCGTCGCCTTCGCGCAGCTTGATGCCGCGAACGCCCGTGGCGGGACGCCCCATCGGCCGCATGTCTTCGGAGGAACACAGCAAGGACTTGCCCTTGGCCGTGGCCAACAGGATGTGGTCCCCTTCCCGGACGATGCGAACGTCGACCAGCAAGTCGTTCTCGCGCAGTCCGAGGGCGATGATGCCGCCACGCATGGGGCGCTTGTACGCGCTGAGTTCGGTCTTCTTCACGACGCCCTGACGGGTCGCCATGATCAAGTAGCCCGAGGAGAAATCACGCACCGGAATGATTCGCGTGACTTTCTCGTCTTCCTGGAGCTGCAACAGGTTGGTAATGGAGCGCCCCCGTGAATAACGGGAGAGCTGTGGTAGCTGATACACCTTCAGCCAGTGCACCCGGCCGCGGTCGGTGAACAACAGCATGTAGTCGTGATTGTGGGCCAGGAACACCTGGGAGACGAAGTCGTCGTCCTTGGCGTCAGTCCCGGTGATTCCCTTGCCACCGCGTCGCTGGGCCCGATACGCATCGGAGGCGATGCGTTTGACGTACCCCTTGCGCGAGATGATGACGGTCATCTCTTCGTCGGGGATCAGATCTTCCGGAACCACGTCATCGATCGGCTCGCCGATCTCGGTGCGCCGCTCGTCGGCGTAGTCGTTCTTCACCTTCTCCAGGTCTTCGGAAATGATCCGGTCCACCTCTCCCGGATCTCCCAAGACCTTTTTGTAGTAGGCGATGTCTTCCGACACCTTCTTGTGTTCGGCTTCGATCTTCTGCCGTTCCAGCGCGGTCAAGCGCTGCAAGCGCAGATTCAAAATCGCATCGGCCTGACGCTGACTGAGGCCAAATTTGGCCATCAGACGAGTGCGAGCTTCGTCGGCGTCCGCCGAAGAGCGGATGGTCTGGATGACCTCGTCCAGCTGGTCGAGGACGATCAGGTAACCGTCCAAGATGTGCAGTCGGTCCAAGGCCTTGCGCAGCAAGAACCGAGTGCGTCGCGTAATCACGACCCGACGGTGACGCAGGAATTCGTACAGCAGCTCGCGCAACGACAACGTGCGCGGCCGACCATCCACCAGAGCGATGTTGATGATCGAGAACGAGTCCTGGAGCTGGGTGTACTGATAGAGCCGGTTGAGGATGACGTTCTCGTCTTCCCCCTTGCGGCATTCGACCACGATGCGCATCCCGTCCTTGTCGGATTCGTCGCGCACGTCGGACGCTCCCTCCAAGCGTCCTTCCTTGATCAGTTCGGCGATCTTCTCGACCAAGGTGGCTTTGTTGACCTGATAGGGAATCTCGGTCACCACCAGTCGCGGTTTGCCGGTCTTGGTCGTTTCCGTCGTGACCCGACCGCGAACGGTCACCAGGCCGCGGCCAGTCTTGTAGGCGAGTTGCGCGCCATAGGTCCCGCACAGGATCCCGCCGGTCGGAAAGTCCGGCCCCTTGACCTGCTCGGTCAACTCTTCGGAAGTGACTTCGGGCTCGCGAATGAGTCGCTGCAACGCGTCGCAGATTTCGCCCAGATTGTGCGGAGGAATGCTGGTGGCCATCCCGACCGCGATCCCGTTGGAACCGTTCACCAACAGATTGGGAAAACGGCTGGGAAGAACGGTCGGCTCTTGGCGAGTGCCTTCATAGTTGGGAATGAAATCGACCGTGTCTTGGTCGATGTCATCCATCATGGCATGACTCATCGAGGTCATGCGGGCTTCGGTGTAACGCATGGCGGCCGGCGGGTCGCCATCGACCGAGCCGAAGTTCCCCTGCCCGTCGACCAGTCGTGCCCGCATGTTGAACGGCTGGGCCATGCGCACCAAGGTCGGGTAGATGACCGCCTCGCCGTGAGGGTGGTAGTTCCCGGAAGTGTCACCAGCGATCTTGGCGCACTTTCGATGCTTCGAACGCGGGCCGAGATTCAGGTCGTGCATGGCCACCAGAACTCGCCGCTGGGAGGGTTTCAACCCGTCCCGAACGTCGGGGAGCGCGCGACTGACGATCACGCTCATGGCGTAGGACAGGTAGCTGTCCTTCATCTCCTGTTCGAGCAGGAGGGGCTTTTCCACCGAGCTCGGAGGCTCGTTGGGAGGGGTGTTCGGGGGTTCGTTTTCTGCCACGAAAGGCCGCCTATTCACAGGGTCTGGAAGAGCCGGGAATTATCGCAGCGGCCCCGGGTTCGACCTAGCGGTTTCTGCCCCCTCACGCCGGGCAGAAACCCAACCCGTTCAACACGTTATGAACATCGGGCGAGCCCGATCGACGCGCCACCGAATCACTCGCTCCAGACCTTCCCCCGAGTCGGGTTTCGAGGGCGACGAATGACCACGATCGAGAGGTTGGGAGCCGCAGGGCGAACCTCTTCGATGACGTCAGGTTTGGTCGGTCGCAGCGAGAAACCTTCGGATCGCGCGCTCAAACGAACGAGCCAACCATCCAGCCAAATCCCGCGAGGACGACGTAGAGCACGGCCAATCCACGCAGCTCTCGGCGCAAAGTGACCGAGAACGGTTCGTTGGTCGCGGCGGCCTCCGTCATGGCGGGAGTGAGTTCGGGTGCGTCGTCCGGTCCGGGGTCGGGTGTCGGCTGGCGCAGTCGCCATCCCACAAAGATCACCGCCAAGAAGGCAAGCAATGGAAGCGCTCCCGGCTGCTTGTTCAGCAAGGCGATCTGGGCGGCACCCAGCGCGGCCACCGTGAAGAACATGGCATAGGCCCTTCCCATGGCATCCTCTCGGTGTAGCGCCCCATGAAAACGCTCGGCAAAGGGAGGACGGGAAGACACCGACCCCGACGCCGCCACCAGGGCCGCGACGGCCATGGCAAACACGCCGCTCGAAAGGCCCAAGAACGGACCTTGGATCCAGCACAAGAGTCCCGTGACCAGAACCCCCAACGGCAGCACGACTCCGAACACCAAGGCCTTGCGCGCCCCGGCCCACAAGTCGGCCGGACGCTGCATGCCATGGAGGTCCAATACCCAGCTCGCTTCGGGTGTGTCACTGAACTGCAAAAACAGAGACACCAGCGGCAGATAGAGCGCACTCAAGTGGGAGAACAAGATCGCGAAGAGTTCCGGGTTCTCCGAATTCCTTCCGAGGTAGAGAAACAACAACGGGTACGCCAGCAACGGATAAGTTTGCAGACGAAAGGTCCGCTCTCGACGCAGCAATCGTCGTCCCAGGTGGAATCCGGCACGCTGGGACGCGGGCACCAAGATCCTTTCAAACAGACGACAGGCAAGCGACTGAGACGGTGGCCGCGTGCGTTGAGAAGGTTTGTTGAGTTCCGCCAACGTGTCGAGATAGTCCCGACCCAGCCAAAAGAGCAGTCCCGCCACGGCTCCCAGAGTCCCGACCAGAAACACCAAGTGTCGCCCTTGTGGGGAATCCCCGTAGGCGAGGAACAAGTGCAAACTTGCGAACCAATTGGTCGGGAGTCCTGGCCAGTCGATCAAAGTCAATTTTCGCAGCCGCTCCGCCAGATCGCTGTTCCAGACGATCAACCAGCCGCCGGTCCCGACCACGTAGATCAAAACCTGGACCCACACCAGGACTTCCCGGATCCAGGTGGGATCAAAAACCTTTTGCAGGGCCAGGAATAAGAGCACCGCGCATCCGGCCAAAGCAATGAACATCAAGTACAGCGTGGCGAGGTAGGAGAGTGCGCCGTACCAAGGTCCGCGCGCCCCGAGGGAGAGGACCACGGCCGGAACCACCCCGAATGACGCCGTGCGAATCGCAATGATGACCGCGAGGGTCGCGAGACGCGCCCCAAGGTAAGTGGAACCTCGGACCGGCAGGGCGCGCAACAGATCGGCATCCCGCGGGTCGAGAAATGCCGCCCCGACTTCGCTCAGGATTCCAAAGAAGCCCAGCACCCCCGTTCCACAGAACAGAACCGCGATCGCCATTGCCGGCTCTTGGTCGGCCAGGAACACGCACAGCAGCGTCGTCAACAGAGAGGCCATCAACGCCCCTCCGTAGATTCGAGCACTTCCTTCTCCGCCCCCGCCCTGGAACAGGTCGAATCGGAGGCAGTGGTGAAACAGAGCCTTGCCAGCCAGGGGCATCGAGGTTGCTACTCCTGCTCGCTTTCCCTTTTCTCACGGGCCGCGACCACGTCCGCCGGCTCTTCGTTGTTCTCCGTTCCGTAGAACACCGTGAGACCCATGCCCGGCTGCCCGAGCGGCGCCAGATCCGAGGGACCGAATTGTTCGGGAGGATCGAGCTGCAGGGCTGGGGGCAAGAACTGACGGAAGCGTTCCTTGTCAGTGCGAAATCGAGCCGAGCGTCGCAACCGAGTCCACTCTTGACCACCGAAGCCGGGGCCCCATCGAAGCAGGACATAGGCAATGTCCAAGGACTCTTTTCGAGAACCAGACTTTCCTTTGCGATCCTGGATCCAGTAGATCTCCGCCCCATACTTGGTGAAGTACGGTCCACCGTAGGCGCCGGTCTCGATGTCGAAGAGATGATGCTCCAAGGGGTAACGCCGAAAGCTATGAGTGAAGGCGCCCATGTCTCCACCAAAGCCCCGGGAGGTGTTGTCTTCGGAGTACAACCGGGCGATGCGATCGAACTTGGCGCCCCGCTCCAGCTTGCGCATGACCTCGGCGGATTTCTGCTCGAGTTCCGGGATCTTGTCCATGAACACGATTTTCATCAGTTTCGCTTCGAGCAGCGGTCGCAGCAGTTTGTAGAGGAACGTCGGGTCCTTCTTGGGCTTGTAGATGCCACGCATGTAGTTGTAGTAGGTGTCCCATTCCTCGATCGTGACGGGGACCTCTCGATCGGGCACGTCAACCAAGGAGATCCAGAACGCGACTTCTTCGTCCGGAGGAAGCGGACCAAGGAACGTCATGGGGTCCACCGCCTCGACGGCCTCCGGAGCGGCCTCGGGCGTCGTCTCTTCTTCTTGGCCGTCGCCTTCGGTCGCTCCCTCTTGGGGGGATGGCTCGGCGCTGTTCTCGGAAGCTTCTTGCCAGGGAGCCGCGGGAAGAAGCGGAGGTGCGTTCAAGAACATTGCCAATGCGAGCATCGAGGTGGTCATGGGTGACTCCCATCCTGGTTGGAGACCGCGTTGGCCAGGAACAGTTCGGCTCGATCGGTCACTTCTCGGTCCATGGTCAATTCGCGAAACAACTCTTCCAAGCTCGCGTCAGGCTGTCCCTCTCGCAGGAGCTGCGGAGGCCCCTCGGCCACCACCTTCCCCTGGTGAAGAATCACGACTCGGGTGGCCAGCTGTTGGACCACATCCAGGAGGTGAGAGCAGTACACCACGCTGATTCCGCGCGTCGCCAGCCCCCGGATGATCTCCTTCACCAGAAGCACGGTCTGCACGTCCAGCCCATAGAGGGGCTCATCCAGCAACACCAGCTCGGGATCGTGGAGGAAGGCCGAGGCCAGAACGACCCGCTGCTTCATCCCCCGGGAAAAGGTCCAAAGTGGCCGATCGGTCACTTCTTCGAGATCCAGGGCTTTCAACAAGTCTCGGCTGCGCTCGGAGACCCGCCCCGGGTCTAGCTCCCGCAAGTTGCCCACCAGCTCGAGGAACTCGAGGGCGGTCAGGACGTCGTAGACGGGTCCACTTTCTGGAACATAGGCGACTCGTCGGCGCACCTCCTGGGGATCCTCGCCAACGTCCACCCCGAGCACTTTCACCACTCCCGCCGTGGGTGCCAATTGACCGGTCAGGACACGCATCGTGGTCGATTTTCCGGCGCCGTTCGGTCCCAGGTAGCCAAGGATCTCACCGGGCTCGACGACCAGATCGACCCCCTGGAGGACCGTCTTCTCGCCCAGCACTTGGCGCAAGCCTCGAATCTCCACCAACGGCTGACTGCTCAATCCTCGACCTTTCGCTTCCTTGGGTCCGCGACACCAAACCGGACTTTACCCGGAGCCGAGCATCTCTCCTCGGTCCACGTTGTTCCCTTCCTTCGGCTGGTTATTCTGGTGCCCATGAGTGAACGACCCCTGAACCCTTGCCGCCACCTCGAAATTTTGGGGGTTCCCCTCGATCTCGGGGGAAACCGCCGCGGAACCGACATGGGCCCGAGCGCCCTGCGCATCGCGCACCTGGAATCCCAACTGCGCATCCTGGACTATGAAGTCACCGACCGCGGTGACCTTCCGGTGCCGTCCCGGGAAGCGATCGACCCCGGCCCCAAGCACGCGCGCTACGTCGAGCCGATCGCAGAAGTCTGCCGAGCCCTCGCCCAGCGCGTCGACACCTGCCTGAGTGAGCGACGCTTTCCGCTGGTGGTTGGCGGTGACCACGCCATCGCACTCGGCACCGTCAAAGGGGTCACCCAGCATCTCGAGCGCAAGCATGAAAAACTCGGGCTGCTTTGGTTCGACGCCCACGCCGACATGAACACTCCGGAGACGAGCCCCTCGGGCAACATTCACGGGATGCCTCTGGGAGTTCTGCTCGGCACACCCTCGGAACGCTTCGGAGCACTCGAGACCTTCTGCCACCACATCGAGCCGGAGAACGTGGTGTTGATTGGGGCCCGCGACTTGGATCCTCGGGAAAAGGACATCGTGACCGCTTCGGGGATCTCTGTGTTCACCATGAAAGAGATCGACCGCTTCGGCATCAGCGAAGTCGCCGAGCAAGCCCTCGATATTGTCACCCGCAACACTGCGGGCATTCACTTGTCACTCGATCTGGACGGCGTCGACCCGAAAGTGGCTCCCGGAGTGGGCACGCCGGTGGCGGGGGGCTTGACCTTCCGCGAGTGTCACCTGCTGATGGAACTCATCGCCGACACGCGCAAGCTCCTTTCGATGGAAGTGGTCGAACTGAATCCGATCCTGGACCTCGGCAACTCCACGGCGGAGTTCGCGGTCGGGCTGATGCAGTCCGCTTTGGGTCGCCAGATCCTTTGAGCCCATCACCCCCCCTGTCTGCCGAACTCCGTCAAGTCGAACGGTGCTACCAACGCGGTCAGGAGGAAGTCGCCGCATTGCGGACCTTGGACTGGAAGGTCGCCCAAGGTCGTTGGCACGCGGTTCGGGGACCGTCCGGCTCCGGCAAGAGCCCCCTCCTGCACCTGTTGGGCGGACTCGATCGCCCCACTCGTGGGCAGGTGTTGCTAGCTCGTCGACACATCCCCGAGGATGCGGGGCCTCGCGACCCCCTGATCGACCTACACGCCATGGACGACGAGGCACTGGCCCGCCTGCGCCGCACCGAAGTCGGCTTCGTGTTCCAGAGCTTCCACCTTCTGCCGACCTTGAACGCCACCGAGAATGCGGCGTTGCCGCTACTCCTTGACGGGGTTCGAGAGTCCGACGCTCGCCAACGCGCGGAACATCTGTTGGAAACGGTGGGGCTCGGCCATCGTCGCGGCCACTTTCCCGAAGAGCTGTCCGGCGGCGAACGACAACGGGTGGCGACGGCACGCGCCTTGGCCCCCGGCCCCTCGCTGCTTCTCGCCGACGAGCCCACCGGCAACCTCGACCGAGTCCAGGGCCTGGAGGTCCTCGAGCTCTTCTCCCGGTTGATGGCGGATCACGACATGACCATCGTGATGGTCACCCACGATGCGCTGGCCGCCGAGCGAGCCGAACAGGTTCACGAGCTCGACGATGGCCGGTGGCTGCCCCGGTGAATCGATCTCTGGGAGTGCCGTTGCGCTGGCTTGCCGTCCGTCACTTCGCGCGACACAAGCTCCGCACGGCGCTGGCATTGATGAGCGTGGCCCTTGGCGTCAGCACCTTCGTCAGCATGTCGGCCCTGAACCGCAACACCTTGGCCGCCTATGCCGAAACGGCACGCGCTCGCGCCGGAGACGCCGACCTGGTGGCGCGGGGAACCCTTGCCGGCCTCGACGCTTCCCTGTTGGACCAACTCGAAAGCGTTGACGGAGTTCGTCGAGCGGTCCCCTTGGTGCTGCGCTTCTGCACCGCCCGTCGCTCGTCGGAAGAGCCGGCCGAACGATTCGTATTCCTGGGAGTCGATCCGCAACGGCCGCCCGGCGCGGAGCAAGTCACCTTGGAACAGCTCGTGGAAGAAATCGCCGCGCCTTGGGAGTTGCTGAGCACCAAACATCCGGTGTTCGTGAACGCCCCCTGGGCCCGACGCCATCAAGTCAAGGTCGGCGATTCATGGGAGTTTGATGCGCCGGCCGGAGCGATCGCTCTTCCCATTTCAGGAATCCTTCGAGCCGACTCGATTCCGGTCGCCATGGGAAGCGCCGTGGCCATGAGTCCCCTTGCCAGTGCTCAAGAACTCTTCGGCTCTGGGGATCGGATTGACCGGATTCTGATCCGGTTGGAAGAGAACCAGGACAAGGAAGCGCTCCTTGCCCGGTTGCAAGCATTGGTTGGGGATCAGGCGCATCTCAGTGACCCACTGCAAGAGGCGCGAGAATTCGATGCCGTTCTTGGAAGCGTTCGCTTGGCCCTCCGTCTTCTCTCGCTTCTGTCACTGTTGATTGCCGCGTTCCTGGTGCACAGCACCATCTCCATGGCGCTGACCGAACGCCGCCGAGAGCTTGCCATCCTGCGTTGCGTGGGGATGCCCGCGCGAAGCGTGCGCACCATGCTGCTTCGGGAGGCTTTGCTGCTTGGCGGGGTCGGTGGTTCGTTGGGAGTCGTTCTTGGATTCGCTGTCGCCGGTTCCATGACCGACCTCTTTTGGAACACCATCGGAACCACCTTCGACCGCATCGACGCGGTCGCCTCTCCCCTCCATCCCGCGGACGCAATCATCGGATTGCTCGCGGGACCTCTCGCGGCGGCGATGGCCGCCCTCGGTCCGGCTCGTCGCGCAGCCCAGCGAGCACCGCTGCAAGGCTTGCGGCTCGAGCGCACTCCTCCTGCCCCTTCTCGAGCCGCTCGAGATCGTCGGGTGAGCGTTGGCCTGGCAATCCTGGCGATCGCCTTGGTGAACATCGAGGCCCTGCACTTCCCTCGTTCTGGCTACCTGGTGTTCGTGATCTCGATCGCGGCCTTGGTGTTTGGCGGCTACCCGTGGATGCGTCTGGCGATGTCGCGAACAGGTCCTTGGTTCCTGCGAGTGATGGGTCCCGGGGGGCGCCTGGCCAGGGACCACTTGGATCGCGCCCATGGCAACACCTCCTCCACGTTGGTCGCGGTGTCTTTGGGATTCGGCATGGTGTTCTCCACCCATGTGCTGGTGCGCAGCTTCGAGTCGCTTCTCGAACACTGGTTCGATCGGACCATCCAAGAAGACCTGTTCGTGATGGGAGAAGGGTTCCTCGCTTCCGGATTGCAGGGCACGGACTTCGATCTTTCCCTGAGGGACGAATTTCGCGCCGTGGATGGGGTCTCGCACGTTCACGGCCTGAGATTCAATCGGATTCCTTATCGCAACGAACGAGTGCTGCTCTTTTCTCTCGATGCGGCCGCTCCCGAAGACTCGGGACAGTTCCTGTACGTGGAAGGAGGTCCGGCGGACAAGGCAGCCTGGGCGAAGGGCGACGGCATCTTTGTTTCCGAAGGCCTGGCGTTCCTTCAAGGAGTCCATCGAGGAGACTCCATGGAGCTCCCCACGCCCGGCGGAATTCGCGAACTGCCGATCCTGGCCGTGGTCCAAGATTACACCTGGCCACGCGGCGTCGTGTTGATTGACGACGACTTATATCAAGATCTCTACGACGACTTTCGGGCCCACGAATTCGCCATCACTTTGAATTCGTCTCGTTCCTTGGATTCCGTTCAGGCAGACATCGAGCGCATCTTGGGAGACCGCTATCACGCCTTCGTTCTCACTCAAGAGCAGGTGCAGAGCTCGGTATTCTCCGTCTTTCACGACTACTGGAGTCTCTTGCTCGCCCAAGAGACCTTGGCCGTTCTGGTCGCGGCGCTGGGGACGTTTCACACCCTGCTGATCTCGGTGCTGCTGCGTCGCCGCGAAATCGGCTTGCTCCGCGCCGTGGGTGCCCCGCGCCAGGTCCTGCGGCGCATGATCCAGTTGGAAGGGGCATTGATTGGCTTGGGAGGTGGCGCACTGGGGGTGCTGTTCGGCGGTGCCATCAGCGCGGTGACCTTGAGGGTGCTGTGTCTGGAAGAGCAGGGCTACCGCTGTCCGTGGGAGTTCTCGTGGTGGGTCGTGGCCGCGGTCCTGGTCGGCGCTGCCGCCACCGGCTGGCTGGCCGCCTGGCTCCCCTCGCGCACCGCCGAACAGACTGAAGTGCTTTCGGTCATCGGAGAGGAGTGATAAAAAGGACACCCATGACTTGGCACCGAATCGCCTCCCTCCACGAAGTCGAACCCGGACAGCGCAAGGTCGTGCAGATCGAGGGCAAGGAGCTTGCCCTCTTGCACACGGATCGCGGACTCTGGTGCATCGACTTCCGTTGTCCTCATACCGGCGGCCCCCTGGGCGAAGGCATCATCGCTGAGGACGAGATCATCTGCCCCTTGCACAAGTGGAAGTTTCAGCTGTGCGACGGAACCCACAATCGCGGGACCGCTTGCGAACCCGCGGGGGTCTACCAGCTCCGCGCCGAAGGAGACGACGTTTTGGTGGAACTGGAGAACGTCAAAGCGTCGTCCGACAACGCAAGCCATCCGGCGCCGCGCCAATGAGCCCCACTCGCGGGAATCCCTCCCGGAGTCACCAAGGCCCAGGTCCTCGTTCCGCCAACGGATTCCGATGACTCGAGTTCCCTCTCCCCGTCTCCGACTCTGGGGAAGCCGGATCGCTCTGGTCCTGGGGGCGTTGTTGGTGACGACCACGATCGTCGAGCTGGGGTTGACCTTTTGGCCTCTGAACTGGACCGCCAAGGCAAGCGCCAACTCCAATGACATTTTCGCGCGCGTCGACGCCGAGTGGAACGTTCCCCATCCAGACCTGGGGTTCGTGCGCAAACCCTTCGTGAGCTTCCACGGCAGACTTTTCGAAGATCCCCGCGCCCACGACGTTGCGTACACCACGGATGCTCACGGGTTTCGCAACTCTCCTGACTTGAAGCGGTCCGACTTGGTCTTCATCGGCGACTCGTTCGTCGAAGCAGGCAACGTCCCCCAAGAGTCCACCTTCGTTCAACGTTGTTCCGAAGCCCTCGGTGTCCCTGGGGCGAATCTCGGAAGGGGGTTCTACGGGCCGCAGCAAGAGCTGATCGTCCTGAAGCGTTTTGCAGAGGCCTATCAGCCGAAAGTGGTCGTGTGGTGCGTGTTTGAAGGAAACGACCTGCAGGACGCCGTTCGCTACCAGGAGTTTCGAGAAGAACAAGCCCGGCAGCCGTCCTGGTCCGAATCCCTTTCCACTTGGCTGAAGCAGCGTCAGATCTCTCAATTGTGGAAAGCTGCCCGCCGCAAGCTCAAAGCACGCAAGAAGAATTACCAGTACACGTGGGAACTCGTCGGCCAATTCCAACCCAAGGACCATCCCCCCGAAGACGTGGAATTCTGTTACCGCTATCGGCCGGATGCACCGACGCGCTACGCTTCGGGAATGGCGGCACTTGTTGACTCTCTCGAAGAAGCCGCCAAGTGGTGCGAAAAACGTTCGGTCGAGTTCTTGGTGGTCTTCCTCCCCACCAAGCTCCGCGTCATGGGGCCGTTCACCCAATTCTCCGACTCGTCTGCGTTCGCTCGGTACACCGAAGATGGTCGCTTCGATCATCCACAGAATCTGGCCGAACGATTGGCTTTGGCGATGATCGATCGCGAGATTCGCTTTCTGGACATGACCGGCCCATTGCGGGACGCCACCAAGGACGGGGCGCTCACCTATTCCGCACGCTACGACAACCACCTAGATCTGGCTGGACATGCCGTGGTCGCTGAACGGATGGAGGAGGTGATCCGAGGCCTGTTCCTGCCGCGCTGAAGCGCGGGTGCTCTCAGAAAGGCAAGTCGTCGTCCTCTTCCTGCTCGGGTGACTCTTCCGGAGGACCCCCGTTGTTGTCCCCCGCTTGCGAATCAATGTCCCCCTCTTGATCCAGATCCGCAAGCACTTTGGTCACCTTGGACTCCGTGGCGCGAAGTTTTTCCTGGCAAACTCGAATCAAAGACACTGCTCGCTCGACTTTGTCGGAGAGCTCGTCGATTTCGGTCTCGTCGCGATCGATCGAGTCCAGGATCTGCTCGATCTCTTCGACCGCCTTGGCATAGGGCACGTCTTCCGGTTCTTCCCGAGCTTTCTGCGCCTTGGATCTAGGCATCGTCGTTCCTTCCCGAGAGCTTCTTCTTGGTGGGTTTCGTTGCCGGCTGGTTGTCATTCTGGCTGAGTTCGGGCGCCGACGTGCCGAGAACTCGCGCTCGAAACTCGCCCTGCGCCAACCGTCCGTGAACCAGGTCTCCTTCCCGCAGCCGGGAAGCATCTTTGATCCCGCGTCCTTGGTCGTCGCGAATCCAGGCGAACCCCCGTCGCAAGATCGACCGGGGGTGCAGGAGCTCGGCGCGTTTTTGCAGCTCGATGAGTCGCTGAGATCGTCGCTCCCAGCTGGAGCGAACCCGCGACACGTCAAGGCGCTTGCGGATCCGCGCGAATTCGAGAATTCGAAAGCGCAGACGGGTCTTGCCGAGGGTTTCGAGCCGCTCTCCCTGACTTCGCAGTCCTTGCTGCTCCCGCGCCAGGCCCTGTCGCACGGTTTGCTGGGTCCGCATCCCGATGCGGCGCAGCCACTGCCCTTGGGAGCGAACCATCTGGCGAGCTCCTCGAGACAGTGCCAAGCGCCGCTGCTTCCACTTTTCTTGCTCGATCCGGGTGGCACCTCGTGCCAAGGCACCGAGTCGACTGCCGTGACCGCGCAGGTCCCGCTGACTTCGAGAGATTTCATTGCCCGCGAGACGTGCCAAGCGGCGCCCAGAGCTTCGCAAGCCGTTTTCGAACGCCCCCACGAGACGCACGATCTCACTCGCCGCCGCGGTGGGGGTCTTCTCGGAATGGGCAATGAGATCGAGCACCGACACGTCTCGTTGGTGGCCAATCCCACTCAGCACTTTCAGGGGACACTCGGCAATTGCCACAGCAACAGCCAAGGAGTCGAACCACATCAGGTCGGCCCGGGCGCCACCGCCACGAACCACCGCCACGAGGTCAAAGTGATCCTTGCGTTCGGAGAACCATTCGATGGCCGCCAGGATCTGCGGTTCGAGGGATTTCCCCTGCATTCGTGCATCGTAGGCCGTGATTTGGAATGCGTAGCCCGATCGCTGAAGCTCGTTGACGAAGTCGTTGTAGGCATCGGAGCCAAGGCTGGTGATCATGCCCACTCGCAACGGCACGGCCGGCCATGGCAAGTCTCGGTTCTTGTTGCGCAATCCCCGACGTTCCAACTCCTGGAGAACCTTGGCCCGATTCTGCGCGAGCTTTCCGAGAGTGTGGACCGGGTCGATGTCCTCCACCACGACTTGGTAGGAGCCTCGTGGCTCGTACAAGTCAACCCGGACCAGCAGTCGCACTTCGACGCCGTCTTGTAGTTCAAAGGGGTGATCCGCCGCTTCGAGTTTTTCTTCGATTCGAGCCCGAGAGCCTTCGAACAGCACCGCGGAGACCGTGGAGGCAATGGTCGCGTCATCTCCTTCGCCATCTTTCTCCGCCAATTCGAAGTGGACGTGTTTGCGATGCTGGTTGCGATCGAAGCCGGTGACCTCCCCCACCAACCAAACCTCGTCGGGAAAGGCGTGAACCAGGACCTGTCGGACCCGCTGATTCAGCTCACCAACGGTCAGTGACTTGCTAGGACCGGCGGCCTTGGCGTCGACTTCCTCGAGCTTGGCTCCCCCCTCTTTGCGATATCGCTCACAGACCTTGTCGTCGAACTGGAATCGGTGCTCGAGGAGCGTCTCCACCACATCGACCACTTCCGAATCGGGGCACGACCAGGCCCGTTGATCCCGATGGAAGCGGCGGCCAGAGAAACCACGCACGACCGGAAGCAACGACTCGTCGTAGGGAAACCGGATCCACAGGGTTTCGCCCTCGATCTCGACCTTGCGCCGCGCCACTACGGTTCTCCGAATTCTGGCTCGGGGTCGGTGCCCAGGGCATCCGCGATGCGGTTGATGTAGTTGAAGTACGCGATCACCTGGGACAGATCATGGATGGCGCGGTCGGACCAGCCCTGACGACGCAGTCTCTCCACATCGTCGGCGCCGCAGTCGGCAGGAGTGCGAGTCAGCTTCCCGGTGAATTCCAGAAGTGCTCGATCCGCTGGCGGCATGGCCACGCTTCTCCAGTCCGCAACGAATTGGTCCACCCAGGCGTCGTCCTCGACCTCCGACCGGAGATCCGCCACGTGGGCCTGCACTCAGTAGAAGCAATCGTTGCTCTGGGACACGACCACCGCCACCATTTCGCGCTGGGCTCGGCTCAACGGGGATTCGCCTTTCATCACTTCCATGTAGAGCGCCATGGAAGCTTGCAGCACGCGCGGATTCGGACTCATCGTCTTCACGATGTTGAAGACGCGCCCGGCCCGCTTGGTGGCCGCCTGGTAGTGACGGGCCAGCAAGCCTTCGGCGGCAGACTCGTCCACCAACTCGATGTGTGCCATGATCCGCGGTCCTCTCCAGGATGTTCCCACTCGAGAGTCGGAAGAAACGCTGCGATGCTCGAACTCGAGTAGGATAAGAGAATGAACCCTCGGAACTATTCCGTCGTGCGGGATCCCGTCCACGGCGACATCTACCTCAGCCGCGACGAGATGCGGCTGCTGGATACCCCGGAAATGCAGCGGCTCCGCGGAGTGCGGCAGCTGGGAACCGCCTACCTGGTCTTTCCTGGGGCCCAGCACACGCGGTTCGAGCATTCCCTGGGGACTCTGCACCTCACGGCCCAGCTGATCGATGCGGTGAACCTGAACCACTCCCTGGCTCCGGGAGAGCTCGCCGCCATCGGGGAGGACGAAGCTCGCATCCTGCGCGCGGCGGCTCTGGTCCACGACATCCCGCACATCCCCTTCGGCCACAACATCGAGGATCAGAGTGGCATCCTCGAGCGTCATGACACCCCGGCCCGCTACCGGCGACTGCTATCCACCGACACCGGGGTCGGACAGATCCTCGAACAGTGGGGAATCTTGAACCAAGTCTTGGCCATCCTGCTTCCCGCCTCCGAGCCTGGGCTCCCCTCGGTCCCGGAATCCTGGCGCGAGCTGCTGTCAGACACGATCTGCCCCGACATCCTGGATTACCTGAAACGAGACGCCTACTACACCGGTCTCAATCTCTTGTACGACGACCGGGTCGTCAACTATTTCAAGATCGACGGCCCGTCCGGACACCTGTTCGTGGACGTGGCGAAACGAGGAGTGGTCCGCGAGGACATCCTCAGTGAAATGGTTCGCATCTTGGAGGCCCGCTACTTCTTCTCGGAACGGGTGTACTACCACCACGCCAAGATCGCGGCGGGAGCGATGATTGCCCAGGCGGTCGAAAACGCGCTACTGGGACGCAGTCTGGAACCGACTCAGCTTCAGGATCAGACCGACGAGTCCCTGCTGCTGCTCCTCGAAAGCTCCTTACCCGAGGAACCACGTTTGCGGGAGCGTCAGCAGGAGTTGCTCTCCCGCTACCGTTCGCGTCGACTCTTGAAACGCGCGTGCGTGTTTCCGCGCTACGCCAACCGCGAGTCTCAGGACCCGTTGATCGCGCGGTTCTTCTCTCCCGGTGCTCATCAGGCGCGGGTCGAGTTCGAGCACCATGTGGAGGGGGAGGTGCAGCGCCGCCTCGGTCGCTCCCCCCTCGTCACCTTGTACTGTCCGGCTCGACGGATGCAGCTCAAGGAAGCCCAGACCCACGTTCGGTTTCCTCAGCAGGACCAGGTCCGGCCGCTCGCCGAGTTCCAAGAACACCTGCCACGACTCGCCGACTTGTCGGAGTCCTATCGCAATTTGTGGAAGCTGTATGTCCTGGCCGCCTCGGATGATCGCGAGGAGCTTTCCGCGGTGGCCGAGGTCGCCGAAGCCTCGCTGAGCGGTGCGGTGAACGTCTACCGACCCGACTCGCGCTGAGCGCCGCCTCGCTTGTCGATGCCGCTCTCCCGCCGGGATCCAGAAGAGGATGGCATTTCGGCCGGACACGGGAGACAATGCCAGCACCGCAGGGGTGTAGCTCAATTGGCAGAGCATCTGATTCCAAATCAGAGGGCTGAGGGTTCAAGTCCTTCCACCCCTGCCACTCTTCCCCACCCGGCCCCGTCGACCGTGAGAGTGTCCGCCAACTGAACTCGGATCCATCCGCGGAATCGTGACCGAGGGTTCCCCCGTCTCGACCGAGGTCTCTTCCAAGCCCCCGCCCATGGCGGCAATTTCCGTTGCGCCCCGTGCCCCGCCTCAAGGCGCCGCGGGATCTCTCACGATAGGACGGGGGTGTTCGACTCCGTCCTCACTCCGTGTCGCCGACTGTGGCTCCTGGTTGCTCTCGCTCCGGGGGCCGGATGCTCGTCTCCCTGGGCCGCGCCGCAGAATCCTGCGCAGTTTCTCCCGTTCCAGTCAACCTCCCTTGTGTCGTGGCCAGACTCCCTCGAGGAAGATCTCGAGTATCGAGTCCGGCTCGCCGGACTGCCGGTCGCGACCCTTCGCTGCTCAGCCCATCACCACGGGGGCCACGTCGTCGTCGACTGGGAAGGGTTCACTCACCCATGGGCGGCCGCCTTGGTCGATCTGCAGTTTCAGATGACCTCGAAAATCGGACCCCGCGGACCTCACGGATTCGAATGGAAATCTCGGGAGAACGGTCGTTGGCAACAACGCGCGTTGAGCTTCGGGGACACTCTTCGAGTGTCGCTCCAAACCGATGGCGAACTTTGCGGCGAAACCACGTTGGAAGTCGACCCCGAGGTGATCGACCCGCTGTCCTTGCTACTCGCGCTGCGGACGACGTTGCCGGATTCGGTGACGGATTTTCGGATCGCCTTGGGGCCGCAAATCCACGCCTGCCGTGTCATTCCCGAAGGAGTCGTCTCCTTGGACACTGCCCTTCGCGGACCGTGTCAAGCCCGGCACTATCGGATCGAACCTCGTCCCTTGTACGCCGGGGATCCTCCGGTCATCGGGCCACCGTTCGCTTGCTACGAAGTGTTCTTCGGCGAAGACGATCTTCGAACCCCGCTGCAGATTCGCCGATCCCTGCCACTTGGCATGCTGGTCGCGGAACTCACTTCAGAGACCGGGACGCCGCCCACGCACTGAACGCCTCTCCGGGCAAAGTCCTCGTCCCAAAACGTCTTCCGGACACAACACTCGGCGTGCAGGGAAGCAAGAGGCCTCGAGCTGGCCCACGCGTGAGCCGGTGCGGGAGTCACCTTGTGGCGCCTCAGAGATCGCCCGCCGCAAGGTCCAACAGGTCTTGCAGTCGATTGCGCTCGATCACCACCAGAAGACCCGGGAACGTAGGCTCGACTCTGCAATAGAACCCGCGGGGTCCCTCGCCGCCGACCGTGATCACGACCTCCTGGTCGGGCTGACTTTCTTTGGGGCGGCTCGCCAGCGTCAGCCGAAACCGCGAAGAGTCGAATCCAGAGTCCGACACCGATTCTTCGGGAAGCAACTCGACCGCCGGGTACCCGTAGAGATTGGACACCGCAGAGGTCAGCAACGCCCCTTCGTCGTGCGTGTCGAGAACGGCTTCCGGCGGGTTCGCCCCCGGCTTCTTCTTCAAGTGAATCGTGCGGCCGTCGGTCGGCTCGAACAGGAACTTGGTGGCCTTCGGCAAGTACTCATCGTGGGCCGGCAAAACCAGTCGGTCTTGGTGCAGCCGGGGATCCAGGAAGGCAATGTCCCGGAGCTTGTCTTGGGCCACTACCACTTCGCCCGCTTGATCGCTTGCTCGAGCGAGAACCCGGTCGCCTTCGCGCATGACTTCCAAAGACAGGTCGCGACGGATTTGGCCGGCCAACCACTGCACGGTCAGGACGATCTCCGGCTCGAACGGGTAGTCGGGTCCCAAGAACTCTTGGATCTCCAAACGGTCGAACTCCGCGACCACTTGCGGCCAGGAGTGAGGTGCGACGCCCTCGTGCACGCTGCGTTCGAACGGCACCGTGAAGCTCCAGTCTCCGCGTGGGTGAAGACCGGTGCGCTCGGCATGCCACTGGGTGTCCCCCGAGGGACTCTTCGCCTCCAGCATGACCGTGGTCGATTCGATCGCGGGAGTGAACACCCGGGATCGCAAGCTCTCGAAGTCCACCTCGAAGACTCGCTGCAAGGCTTCGGCGTCAAGAGCCAGGGTGAGATTCTCATCCCGGTCGAGAAGTCTGGCGGCGGTCTCTTCGTCGTCGTACTTGAAACCGACTTCCAGAGTCTGGGCGAAAGCGCCGGACTTCAGCAGAACGTATCCTCGAGGACTGTCCGGAATCCCGGTCATCTCGGACAGTTTCGGGTTCAACAGATCTTGGCCCAGGAAGCGGACGATCTGCAGGTTGCAGGCTTGGTGGACCAAGGACTGCAGGGTTCCCGAGTCCGCCTGAAGAATTCGCGGTTCGTGAATCCGCCAGTTGCGGGACCCTTCCCGGACCGCCACCAGCACCTCCGGTTCTTCGTCCCCTTGGTAGCGAACCACCTCGACCTCGTTGACCGTGAGCGGGTCGAAGTCGAATACCTGAGTCTCTCGCCAGTCCTGCACGTTGTATTCGAGGATGTTCGGCACCTGGCGACCAGTCTGAAACAGCGAGTTCTCTCCCTCGACCCGGGCGTAAATGTCGAAGGTCCCGGGCACGTCCGAGCCGAAGTGGATGCGGCATTCCGCCTGCTCCGAACGCACCGCAATCCAGTACTTGGCCGGCTCGAGCTGCGTGCGCAGTAGGTCATCTTCCGTCGGCTCTCCCTCCAGGGTGAGCGTCCGAGTACTGTCTTCCAAAGCTCGCAGCAACTGCGCAACCAGCGCTTGGCGCACTTCGTCCTGGTAGAGCCACTGCTCTCCCCGCGAATTGCGACCGAAACGCATGATGAAGTGCCCACCGGGCTCGCGCTCCAGCTTGAGCACTTCCCGGCTGAACAACATGCACTCGATCTCCTGCACCCCTGCCAAGATCTCTTCGGGAATCAGCGGCTCCGCAACCGCGGTTTCGACCGGAGGATCTCCCAAAGTGCGAATGTAGAAAAACGCGCCGATGGCGAGGACGGCGAGGATCAATGTCGTCAAACGGTTCATTGGCGACGGGTCCAGTAAACAGCGAATCCGGCGATCAACGCCAGGCCGGGAATCAGAATCACCACGTAGAGACGGACGGTGCCATATTCGTCCGCGGTGAGATCGACCCGCAATTCGTCGTAGGGTTGGGGGGCCACCGAAATGAGTTGTTCTCGCTCGGCGAGCCACTCCATGGCATTGAGCCCCAGGTCACGGTTGCCGGGGGCCTCCCCCATGCGCAAGTCATCGAGAAAGTCGGAGTCTCCAACCACCAAGACCCGCGCCCCTTCGGGACGCTCCACGGAAAATGCGATGCCCCGACGTCGTTTGACTTCCGAGGCCGGATCGAACTGACGATTGGCGGGTTGGGACGAGTTGCCGAGATCCAGCCAGCTTTCGGCGCTGGTCCACACCAGGGGAAGGATCTCGAAATTGCTTTCTGCGGAGCGACCAATCGGCTCGAACGCACAGGCTTCGATCCAGCGTGTCACGAACCCGCGGTCGCGGTGAAGACGCACGACTTCCGAATTGAAGCCGTAGTCCACTTCGTGGAAGTTCACCGGGTCCCGTTGCCAGCCGCCCGACTCCCGAGCAATGCACACCACCCCCGGCAAACGCTTCAGTCCCAGGAGTTGGTCCAGCAGAGAAAAGTCGAGAGCGATCGGTGTGGCCGGATCGAAAAGCAGCATCATGTTGCCGCCAGCTCGCACGAACTCTCCCAGCTGCTCCAGCTCGGCCTCGCTCAGCTCCAACGTGGGCGAAGCCAGAATGAGAATCTCCGCGTCGTCTGGAGTGAAGACCTGGTCCGCAAGGTTTACCGAACCGACGTCGAAGTTCTGGGCCTGGAGCGCCGCGGCAAAGCGCGAGAAACCGCCTCGACCACTGCCGTCCATGGAGCGAGCGGCCGGATCTCGTTCTCCATGCCCCTGGATGAATCGAATGCGGACCGGTTTCTCTTCGGTGACAGAGAGAAGGGCGCCGCTGATCGCTTCTTCGGCCTTGAAACCGTAGAGCCGCGGAGCCCGGTAGGTTTCGCGCCCCTTGGCTCCTTCGTCGTAGTCGGCGATGTCCGCCAATCGCAGCACCTTGCGCCGACTGCCTGACTCCACCACCACGATGTTGGAGGCCTGCTCACCGATGCGGCTCGACAGTTCGGCGATGCGTCCCGTGTGGCGAGTGACCGAATAGTCGTAGACATGAGACTTCAGTTTGCCGTGGCTCTTGAGTTCGTATTCGCGAATCAGGTCGTTGGTGTGTTGGCCGACCGCGTAGATCACCCGATCGAGACCCAACACGGGCATCCCGGCGCTGTTCAGGTTGTGGGCATAGAAGCAGGTGGTGATGCTGACGTCGGTCCGCAGATTGTCCAGCACGCGCCGGGTGCGCTCGGAAAGGGTGTATGAGCTCGTCCCGGTCAGGTCGAAACGCGCCCGAAATTCCGGTCGAAACGCCAGGTAGGAAAGGAACGCCCCGAGCGCCGGCGCCAGAATCGAGGCAAGGATCACGTTGAACGCGATGCCGATTTTGCGGCCGCGGGTGAAGGTGGCCGGGCCGCTCATCGCCACCTCTGGGATTCAAGAACGCGCATGGTCCAGAACAAGAACACCGAGGTCAGAACCACGTAGAACGCCACATGCCCGCCATCGAGCAAGCCCTTGGCGAACGAATCATAGAAGTGGCGGTAGATCCAGAGTTCGGTGAAGAAGCGCTCGACCACCTCGTTCTCGGTGAACAAAGACAGAGCGGGGATCACATAGAGCAGCAGATTGAACACGGTGGCCAGGGCCGCAGCCATGAGTTGGTTGGAGGTCAGAGAAGAGGCGAACAGGCCCGCGGCGGTGAACACCGAAGCAAGCAGGGTCACGCCCAAATAGCTGGTGAACAGAGACCCGAGGTCCGGGATGGCTCCGTAGGACTTGACGATTGCGACGTACAGCAAGGAAGGCAGCCACAAACTCAGGGTGAATAGCAGTCCCGCCAAGAATTTCGACAGCACCACCTCGAGCTCCGCGACGGGAGCGGTGAGTAGCATCTCCAGAGTTCCCGAGCGGCGCTCTTCGGCAAACAGCCGCATGGTGAAGATCGGCGGCAAGAACACCATCACCACCCAAAACAACATGGACCCGCCGAAGAACGTACGCACCGCCATTCCGACGTTGCCACCTGAATCATTCAACGAGATGTAGAAGGACAGACCGTTGAAGATCAGCCCCAGAGTCAACACCCCGTAAGTGATCGGCGAGAAGAACAACGATTCCACCTCGCGCGATAACAGGATCATGGCCTGTCGCAGCATCCTCATCGGACCGCCTCCTGGGCCGACTGAGCCGTGATGCGAAGGAACAGTTCTTCCAGAGTGAAGGCTTGGCGAATCAACTCGCGCACGCCCAGGCCTTCTTTCACGAAGGCTTCGTTGATCGGAGCACGAAAGTCCTCGTCGCCGCCGGTCTGCAGGCGTACCCGGATCCATTCGTCCGAAACCGTTTCGAATTCGATCGCTTCGAGTTGCTCCCCCAACGTGCCGCGAATGACTGTTTCGGCGCGGGTCTCGTCACACCGAACTTCGAGCTGAATGCGTGGGGCTTCCTGAAGCTGATCCGCCAACTCGTGGGGACGACCAATGGTCAGTAGCTTGCCCTGCTGAATGATCATCACTCGATCGGAGATGGTCTCGACTTCTGCCAAGACGTGGGAAGACAACAGGATGGTGTGCTGCTCCGCGAGCTGCTTGATCAACTCCAGCACTTCCTTGCGCTGGTGAGGGTCCAAGCCTCCGGTCGGCTCGTCAAGGATCAGAATCTTCGGCCGGCTGACCAGCGCGTCAGCCAGGCCCACCCGCTGCCGGTAGCCCTTGGAGAGTTGGCCGACGATGCGGCGAGTCATCGGAACCAGGCCGCAGCTCTCCACGGCCTCCCCCACCCGTCGCTGGATCTCTTTCCGAGGAATGCCCTTCAGCAAGCCGCGAAAGCGCAGGTACTCCTCGACCCGCATGTCGAGATAAAGGGGAACCTGCTCGGGGAGGTAACCCAGCAAGCGACGGACTTGGAGAGACTCACGCAGGACGTCCTTGCCGTTCACCAGGACCGTTCCCGAAGTGGCGGGTAGATACCCGGTGAGGATGCGCAGCGTGGTGGTCTTGCCGGCGCCGTTCGGACCGAGGAAACCCATGACCTCCCCGGCTTCCACCTCGAATTCCACGCGGTCGACGGCGACGAATTCGCCGAACCGTTTCGTGAGATTTCGAACGGAGATCATCCGCTTCGCACACCTCGAGGGCTGAGCTAGCTGCAAAAGAAACGTCCGGCGACGGGGAGGCCCCGCGGCCGGACGACAAGCTTGCGATGTCCTTCGAGGACCTGTCCTGCCCTCGAAGAGTCACTGTCCTCCGAGGATCTGTTAGCAAAGGCCGTACCTGGTTTCGAACCTAATCTTTGACCTCGAATTCGGCGTCGACGATGTTCTCGTCGTTGCTCTTGTCTTGCTTGCCACCGTCGTCGGCGGGTCCCGACGCGCCAGCTCCACCCGCGGCTCCCGAGGCGCCGGCGGCCTGCTGCTGTTGCTGCTGGGCCTGGGCATCTTGGTACAGCTTTTCGGTGATCTTCTGGGAGGCCTGGGACAGCTCTTGCATGGCGGCCTCGATCTCTTCCTTGCTCCCCGACTCCCGAACCTTTTTTAGGGCCTCGACCTTTTCCTGCACCTTCTTCTTTTCGGCTTCGTCAATCTTGTCAGCTTGCTCGGACAAGACCTTCTCGGTGGCGTAGACAAGCTGATCCGCCTGGTTCTGGGCTTCGACCAGCCCTCGGCGCTGCTTGTCCTCTTCCGCGTGGACCTCCGCGTCACGGGCCATCTTCTCGACTTCTTCCTTGGAGAGGCCCGAAGAGGACTCGATGTGGATCGACTGCTCTTTGCCAGTCGCCTTGTCGCGAGCGGTCACTTGCAGGATGCCGTTGGCGTCGATGTTGAAGGTCACCTCGATCTGGGGCATGCCACGCGGGGCCGGCGGGATTCCATCCAGATTGAAACGGCCGAGCTCGCGATTGTCGTTGGCCATCTCGCGCTCGCCTTGCAGAACCCGGATCTCCACCCGGGTCTGGTTGTCGGCCGCGGTCGAGAAGGTTTCCTTCTTGGTGCTCGGGATGGTCGTGTTGCGCTCGATGAGCTTGGTGCAAACCCCGCCCATGGTCTCGATTCCGAGGGACAACGGAGTGACGTCCAGCAGCACGACCTCGTCGACCTCGCCAGACAGCACTGCGCCCTGAATGGCTGCGCCGAGAGCCACCACTTCGTCGGGATTCACGCCGCGATTGGGCTCCCGATTGAAGATTCTCTTCACCAACTCCTGCACCGCAGGCACGCGCGTCGAGCCACCGACCAGCACCACATCGTCGACATCCGTGGGAGCGAGCTTGGCATCGGCCAGCGCCGCCTCACACGGTCGGCGAATGCGCTCGAGCAAACCGTCGATCATGCGCTCGAAGTCGGCACGGCTGACGTTCAGCTGCAGGTGCTTGGGGCCGGTCGCGTCGGCGGTGATGAAGGGCAGGTTGATGGTGGTCTGCATCGCGCTGGACAGCTCGCACTTGGCCTTTTCGCAGGCGTCGCGCAGGCGCTGCAGCGCCATCACGTCCTGGCGCAGGTCGATCGAGTGCTCCTTCTGGAAGGAGTCGGCGACGAAGTTGATCAGCTCTTCGTCGAAGTCGTCACCGCCCAGGTGAGTGTCGCCGGAGGTGGACAGCACGTCGAAGACCCCATCCCCCACGTCCAGGATGGAAATGTCAAAGGTCCCGCCACCCAGGTCGAAAACGGCGACCTTGCCGGACTTGTCTTTGTCGAATCCGTAGGCGAGAGCGGCCGCCGTCGGCTCGTTGATGATTCGCTCGACCTGCAGGCCAGCGATGGTGCCCGCGTCTTTGGTCGCCTGGCGCTGGGAGTCGTTGAAGTAGGCCGGCACCGTGATCACGGCGCGGGTCACTTCGTGACCGACGTAGGTTTCCGCTGCCTCTTTCAGGGACTGAAGAATGACCGCGGAGATCTCGGGCGGAGTGTAGGACTTGTCCCGCACCTGGACCTTGACCAGCTCGTCCGGCCCCCCTTCGATTTCATAGGCCACCATCTTCTCTTCTTTGCCCACTTCGTTGTGGCGGCGCCCCATGAAGCGCTTGATCGAGTAGATGGTGTTCTTGGCATTCGTCACCGCTTGCCGCCGCGCCGGATTGCCGACCAGTCGCTCGCCGTTGTCGAGGAACGCCAGAACCGACGGGGTCACCCGGGAGCCCTCGGCATTGGGGATGACGACGGGAGCCCCGCCTTCCATGACCGCGACCACGGAGTTCGTGGTGCCGAGGTCGATTCCGATTACTTTCGAGTCTGAGGCCATGGTGCCGCTCCGTCTCGCCGCTTCCGCTCTGGCGGCTGGCCATGGGCCCTCCGGCTCGAAGGTTGGCCGCCGCGATCCACCACGAGCCACAACCGCCCGGGGATCTCGGAACTCTCAACCAAATCCAGTGCCAAAGTGCTCCATCCGGCGCGGGAACCTGGGGAATGGACCCCTGGCGGGCGAGGAGACGAAAATCCCTCCCTTGGGGCTCCCCGAAAGCCACCCCCTTCGGCCACGGCAGGTTGTCACGGTGCCCAGGAACCGCCGAGCCGCACTGACAGATTGTCACGATGGGTTGGGCGGTGGCTTCGACTTCGGGTCTGGCGGATCTTCCGGTGGATCACTGGAACGCGAAGCCGGCTCGGTACGAGAACTCGGCAGAACCAGCCGGAACGAGGTCCCCCGGCCCGGCTCGCTCTCCACGGTGATGTCTCCGCCGTGCTCATCCAGGATCCGCTTCACCGTCGGCAGGCCGAGCCCGCTCCCCGTGGCCTTCGTTGAGAAGTAAGGCTCGAAGATGTTTTCCAGTGCGTCGGCGGAGATTCCCGGCCCGGAGTCGATCACCAGCACCTCAACGCCCCGTGGATGAGACCGACTGCCCACCACGATCTGCTCCCGGGCCTCGTCCCGGTTCTCGTCCCCGGTGATGGCCTCCTGGGCGTTGTTGAGCAGGTTGAGGACCGCTTGCTTGAAGTAGGTCGCGTCCACGTAGGCATCGGGCAAGTCGGAGCCGAGGACCAGCTCAACGTCGATCCCCGAGGCATTGGCTCGGGCCGCCCAGAATTCCACGATCTCGCGCAGCAGAACGTTCACCGACTGAGGCTTCGGCTCCAGGGAGAAACCACGGGCGAACTTCAAGAAGCCCTCGAGAATCTCCTCCAGACGCAGCACTTCGCGCTCGACAATGCCAATCCGCTTGAGGGTTCGGCGATCCTGAGCCCGCTCCGATTGCTCCAAGTCCTCCCGCATCATCTGCAGGTTGATCGACATCGCGGACAAGGGATTCTTGATTTCGTGGGCCAGACCGCTGGCGAGGGTTCCCAGAAACGCCAAGCGACTGCGCCGCTCTCGTGTGTCCCGACGTGGCGCCATGGAAGCATTGTGCCCCCGGGAGTCGGGAATTGGTACTGTTCGTAACAGACCGGAGATCCATGGATACACAGCAACTCTCGATCGATCCGGAAGAGTTCGATCCGGCTTCCCTCGAACCGGCGGTTCAACAACTCCGCGCCGGCGAGGTGATCGCCATTCCGACGGAAACCGTCTACGGGGTCGCCGCCGCCGCCACGGACGAGGGCAATGCGCGCTTGCGTGAACTCAAAGGCCGGGCTCCCGACAAACCGTTTCCCGTCGCCATTGCCTCCCGGGATCAGGCGGCTCAGGTCGGTGATGTCTCGGGTCGCGGAATCCAGAAACTCATGGGCCGGTTTTGGCCAGGTCCACTCACCCTGGTTGTCCCCGCTCTGGGTCGGTCGGGAACGGTCGCCCTGCGGGTGCCCGCTCATCGAGTGGCGGTCGAACTGCTTCGTCAGTACGGCCTGCCGGTGTCCCTGACCAGCGCCAATCGAAGTGGAAAGCCGGCTCCGCGCACCGCCGAGGAAGTTCACCAGCAGCTAGCCGGAGACCTTCCTTTGATCGTCGATGCCGGTCCGGTGACCGTGGGAGAGGCCAGCGCCATCGTCGAAATCGTCGGGTCACGCACCGTCGTTCACCGCGACGGGCTGATTGACCGAGTCATGATTCAACGCACCGCCGCTCGCCACGTGGTGTTCGTCTGCACGGGCAACACTTGCCGCAGCCCCATGGCCGAGGCGGTGTGCCGCGATCGGTGGGCAAAGAAACGAGGAGTCACCTCTGACCAGCTCCTCGAGCATGGCGGCCTGGTCAGCAGCGCGGGAGTGGCGGCCTTTCCCGGAGTGACGGCGACCCAAGAGGCGGTCACGGCAGTCGCACGACAGAACATCGACTTGAAGAATCACCGCTCGCGATCCCTCGACCGCCCACTGGTCGAGGCCGCGGACCACGTCTACGCCCTGACCAAATCCCACTTGGCGGCCGCTCAAGAGCTGGCCGGCGACCAGCGCGGCAAATGCGAACTACTCGACCCTGCTGGCAACGACATCGCGGACCCGATTGGCGGAGACCAATCAGTTTACGACCGATGCCTGGCGCAAATCGAACGAGCGGTCGAGCAGCGGATGAAGGGCTGGAACTAAGTTCGACCCGCTGGGTTTGGAGAGAGCGAACGGCCCCTCTCCCGTACGATCGCTTCCGGAATGGTGCCCTAGAGCTGTCCGTGCTGCAGTTTGGCAGCAAGACGAATGGTCTTGAGCCGTTCCCGCTTACGCCGCCGACGACGAACGCTGGGCTTCTCGTAGTAGCTGTTGCGCTTGACGGACTTCGTGACGCCCTCGTTGTTGCATAGCTTGCGCAGCCGGCGGAGGGTCTTGTCGAGGGGTTCCCCGTCCTTGGGTTGAATCCGGATCATGTTCCTCTGACGACGTTTCTCTAGAGAATCGGGTGGACAAAAAACTCAGATCGATCGAACCCGGCAGAATACTGAATGGAAGTCAGCGGTCCAACCCTGGTTTCCCGGACCACCTCCGGCGACTCCAGGGTGCCTGGCTGGCAGGCCGATGAAAACGCCTTGGATTTCCGATCGAGGGACTTCCCCCCATCGAGGATTCGAGACAGAGGCCGAGGCACGATCCGATCGGCCGGGGAAAAAGCGAGGGGACAGAGGCTGTCACCGGTTCGCTAGCCAAGCTTGCCTTCTTCCCGGCGAATGACTTCGAGAGCGGCCTCGGGGCTATCCGCAGCGAGCAGCGCCTCTCGGAAAACCGGGCTCGCGAACAGCTGGGCGATCCCAGCCAAGACCTTGAGGTGCTCGCGGTTCTGCTTCCTCGGAGTCACCAGACAGACCACCAGGTGGGTGCTCTGGCCATCGATGGCGTCGAAATCCATGCCTTCCGAGAGCACCGCCAGGCTGACCAGCGTTCGCTGGATGGGGTCGTCCATCCGGCAGTGGGGAATCGCGAACCCGTCCTGCATTCCGGTGCTGGACTGCTTTTCGCGCTCGATGAGGGCTTTCTCGATCGGGTCGCGCCAGTCAGCCTCGGCCTGACCGGACTCCACGATCAGGTCGGTCAAGCGGGCGATCACCCCCCACTTGTCGAGCCCGTGCAGCCCGACCACCACCGCCGACTCACTCAGGACGTCACAAAGACGCATGGGACAGATTCCTTCCTCGCCTCGGGACTGCGGGCGCCCGGCGCTCGGGCTGCGGGACTCTACGAGGCGATGCGGGTCGAGGCAAGCAACGTCGGCGGTTCGGATTTCCTGGTCACTCGTGGGAATTCCTGCAGCGCAATCCGGTCCAAGGACTGATCCGGCATTGCCGCGGCGGATCCCGTCGAGGGATCTTGAATCACCGGGGCCAACGCGGATCATTCACGGAAACCGAGTGGCGGGTGGCTCAAGTCCTTGCTGGCTTCGTCATTGCGACGATTTCCTCGGTCCGCGTATCGTCGGATGCACGGACCGCGGGAACTCACCGCAAGTCGTCGCCCGTGAGAACTTTGCATCATTCTCGCGACGGCCTTCCTGATTGATCCGGGCTAAGATGCTGAATTCCCACGACTTAGGGTTTGCTCTAGGGCGTGGGACGGGATCGCCCTGGTCGATGAGCGCGCGCGCGCCGCGCCACAGACCCAAAGACACCGGACTCCTCCCCCTGGGGAGACCGAAAGGACGCCAAATGCACCGACGGAGGGGACGTTGCTTTCCCATGGTCCTCGCGGGAATCCTGGCCGCTGGGTCCGCCCACGCCCAGGAGGTCGAGGACCAAGGCGACCACCTGCTCATCACGTTCGACGAGGTCGACGGCACGTTCCTGACCGAGTTCATCGCGATGTATCAGCGGAAGACCGGGAAGGTCATTCACTACGAACCGAATGACGTGAAGGATGTCCGCATCCATCAGCTCGGCACCCACCGCATCCCCATCGATCGCCTGGACATTTTCTTCGGCGCCGTGCTGCGCAACCATGAGTTCCTCCTGGTGCAGTTCGGTCCCCCCGATGCAGGGTTTTGGTCGCTGCGAAAGGTCACGGCACAAGGCCGGGGCACCGGGCTCTACAAAGCCCTCGCCCAAATCATCCCGCCTTCCGAGTTGAGCAAGCTGCAGGACAATCCCGGCGTGCTGATTACCACGTCCTACACCACCAAGTACTTGCCCGCGCGTGACGCGGTGAACACGTTGCAGCCTTACTTCTCGGACAACTTCACCGAGTCGATTCGCAACATCGAAGGCACCGACACCATCTTGATGACCGGGTTCGCCAACACGCTCGGTGGTCTCTATCGACTGTTGACCGAAATCGACCAGAAACCCGACGACTACTATCCCCAGGTGGTGCGTCGCGAACTGCAACATGCCGTGTCCGACGAAATTCAACCCGTGCTGGAAGAACTGATCCAAGCCTATCACGGCAACACCCGCAGCTCTCCGGGCGGCGGCGGCCGCCGCGGTGGTCAGAACCAGCAAGGACCCGGCTCCGAACCGGAACCGCAAATCATTGCCGACCATCGCAGCAACTCCCTGCTGATCACTGCCGGTGAGGACTCTTTGGAGACGATTCTTGCTTGGATCGATGACCTGGACGTCGAAGTCGAACCGAGCGGAATCCACGTGTATCGGCTGCGCAACTCCAAAGCTGAGGACATGTCCGAGGTGCTGATGGACATCATGGAAGCCAGCCAACGGCGTCGAGGTGGCACCACGGCCGGGGCCGCGGGAGGAGCCGCCGGAGGCGGCGGTCGCCCCGCGGGAGGAAGCCGAGGCGGGGAACAGCCCGTCAGCATCGTTCCCGACACGCACACCAACTCCTTGGTCATCAGCGCGTCCAAGACTCGCTATGCCCAGGTGCTCGAAATTGTCCGCAAACTCGACATCCGTCCGGCCCAGGTGTTGATCCAGGCCGCCCTGGTGGAAGTCTCGAACTCCCTCGGTGAGGCGCTGGGCGTGGAGCTCACGGGGATCAACATCGACTCCGATGACAAGAGTGCCTTCGGGGTCACGAGCTTTGGTCTCACGACTCTGATCGACACCGACAGTGACGGCTTTCCGGATGCCAAGGCGCTGCCCGACCCGCTCGCGTCCGGTTTGACCGGCGGCGTGTTTGATCCCAATGACTTCCCTCTGCCGTTCGTGTTGAACGCTTTGAAGAACTCTACGGAAGCGAACGTGCTCTCGATGCCGTCGATCCTCACCAATGACAACGAAGAGGCCACCATCACGGCCACCGACACGGTGCCATTCACCAGCACCAACCAGGGTCAGAACTCGGACCAGACCAGCTTGGGCGGTCAAGAGGACGCCGGGATCCAGCTGACGATCTCCCCGACCATCAGCGCCGGCGGGTATCTGTCGATGAGCATCAACCTCGAGATCTCGACCTTCACCGGAGCCTCGGCCGACCCGAACCTGCCGCCGCCGGAGCAGGTTCGGACTCTGGATGCCAAGGTGACGATCCCCGACGGACACACCATGATCATTGGCGGAGTCCTCACCAACAACGCACGGCGCGATGAAGAGAAGATCCCGATTCTGGGCGACTTGCCTCTGATCGGATTCATGTTCCGCAACGCCAATGAGAACGCCAGCAAGACCAACCTCTACTTTTTCCTGACCCCGCACATCATCGCGGACGACTTCGCCATCTTGGACGAGCTGACTCGTCTTCATATGGAAGAGGCCGAACGGCTGGGTGGCAAGGTGGACATGCTGAACCGCTTCCAGTTCCTGTCCGGCGATTCCCCGGACGTACAGCAGGTCAGCGACACCCTACTGGAACAGGTTTTCGAGTTGCCGTCGTACGCCAGTGTGGCCGATGAAAGTGCGGCGCCTAGTGGCGGCGGAACGCCTCCCGAAAACACACTCCCGGAACCCTACTCGAGGTGACGACTCCGTGGCACGTCTGGCAGAACTCCTGAAGACCATCGGCAACCTCGACGACGACCGCGTCGAGGACTGCCTGAAGCAGCGCAAGGAGAGCGGGCAGAGCCTCGACAAGATCCTGCTCCAGAAGGGGTTCCTGGACGAGAACACCATTCTGAAACTGTTCTCCGAGTACCTGGGCTTCGAGTACCGGGGCGATCTGCGCGACGACACGGTTCCCGCGGACTTCCTGCGCAAGGTGCCGGTTCAGTTCGCTCGCAGCTACAACCTGGTCGGCGTCGGGCAGACCAACGGCACTGTTCAGGTCGCGACCTGTTCGCCGGTCGACGTCCATCCGATGGATGACCTCGCGGTGATGACCGGACTGGACATCGAACCAGTGCTGTCCCCGCGGGCCGAAATCACGTCGCTGATCAACCGGTCCTACAAGCACCGCACCGACCTTGTTGACGAAGCACTCGACACCCTGGACGACGAAGACATCGTTTCCCTTTCTGCGGAGATCGAAGAAGGGGAAGACTTGCTGGACGTGGCCCACAAGGCCCCGATCATCAAGTTGGTCAACATGATCCTGTTCCAGGCCCTGAAGATGCGGGCCTCGGACGTGCACATCCACCCGTATCCGGATCGCGTGCAGATCCGCTATCGGGTGGACGGCATCCTGTACGACATGGAGGCGGCTCCCAAGAAGGTGCAGGACGCGATCATTTCCCGTGTCAAAGTCATGGGAAAGATGGACATCGCCGAGCGCCGACTCCCTCAAGACGGCCGCGCCACTTTGAAGGTTGGCAACGGCGAGGTCGACGTGCGTATCTCGACCGTACCGACCAGCACCGGCGAGCGCATCTGCTTGCGTTTGCTGGACAAGACCTCGAAGGTCCACAAGCTGGACGAGATCGGGATGGACGAGGACCACTTCGCCATCTGCACCCGTTACCTGAATCAGTCCCACGGCATGATCTTCCTGACCGGCCCGACCGGCTCGGGAAAGACCACCACCCTGTACGGCGCCATGTCTTACATGGACACCACCAAGCTCAACGTGCTGACCATCGAGGACCCGGTCGAATACAACCTGGAAGGCATCAGCCAGGTGCAGGTCAATGAGAAGAAAGGCCTGACCTTCGCCTCAGGCCTGCGCTCGTTCCTGCGTCAGGACCCGGACGTCATGATGGTCGGTGAGGTGCGTGACCGGGAAACCGCGGATATCGCCATCCGTGCGGCGCTGACCGGACACTTGGTGTTTTCCACGGTGCACACCAACGACGCCGCCTCGACCGTGACCCGATTGCTGGACATCGGCATCGAACCGTATTTGGTGTCGTCGTCTCTCTTGCTGGTCATCGCGCAGCGCCTGGTCCGCCAGATCTGCCCGCGCTGCAAGACCTTCGTCGAACCGGACAAGATCATGCTCGGCAAGCTCAAGGCCTTGGGATTGGTGCCGGACATCTTCCCGGAGGGAAAGGTTGCAACCGGCGCCGGCTGCGAATACTGCTTCGGCTCCGGCTACGTCGATCGAACCGCGATCTACGAGATGCTCGAGATCGACGACGAGTGCAAGAACCAGATCATGGACCGAGCCACGGCCACGGTGATCAAGAAGTCTGCGGTGGAACGAAAAATGCGCACCCTGCGGATGGATGGCATCCAGAAAGTTCTCCAAGGCGTGACGACCGCAGACGAAGTGCTGCGCGTCACTCAGATCTAGACCCGCCATGCCGATTTACGAGTACAAAGCACTCAACGCATCGGGCCAGGCCAAGACGGGGATTCTGGATGCGGACAGTCCTCGCGAAGCGCGCACCAAGCTTCGCAAGGACAACGTGCACGTCACTTCGATCCGGGTGCTCAAGGACGCCGCCAAGGCTCCGTCGAGTGCGGAAGGGCCCAAGCGACAGTTCTCCTTGCCGTTCAAGATGCCGGCGCGCAAGGAATCCACCGCGATCATGTCCAACTTCACCCGCCAATTCGCCACCTTGCTCAAGGCCGGGACGCCGCTGGCGGAAACCTTGCAAGTCCTGATTCAGCAGGTTCCCAACCGGAGGTTCGAGGCGGTTCTTCGAGATGTCCGCGAGCGAGTCACCTCCGGCGACTCCTTGGCCGACGCGATGCAGAACCATCCCTCCACTTTCTCGGACCTGTACGTGAACATGGTGAAGGCAGGGGAAGCGTCCGGCCACCTGGATGAAGTGCTGAGCCGCATCGGCGACTACCTGCAGAAGCAGAACAAGCTGCGCAGCAAGGTCACCTCGGCGCTCATGTATCCGATGATCATGGTCACCGTCGGCGCGCTGGTGGTGGTCGTGCTCATGAACTTCGTGGTGCCGAAGATTCTCAAGCTGGTCACTGCCAAGGGCGGGTCCCTGCCCCTGCCGACTCGGATCCTGCAGAACGTGAGCGCCTTCTTCAACGACTACTGGATTCTGATGGCGCTCGCCATCATTGCCGCGCTCATGGCCTTGAGCGCGGTGCGCCGCAACGAGAAGGGACGCTACTTCCTCGACCGCTTCAACCTCTCGTTGCCCATCTTCGGAGACCTGTTTCGCAAGCAGGCCATCTCGCGGTTCTCCGTCACCCTGGCGACGCTGCTGCGAAGCGGCGTGCCGGTGCTGGAAGCGCTCATGATCGTGAAAAACGTGGTGCAAAACTCGGTCATGGCGGAAATCATCGGAATTATTCACGACCGGATCGTCGAAGGAACAGACATCTCGACGCCGCTCAAGAAGAGCAAGATGTTCCCTCCTGTGGTGGGTCACATGATCGCCGTCGGAGAACAGTCCGGACAATTGGAAGACATCCTGAGTCAGCTTTCGGAGTCGTACGACGACGAGATCGACATCTCCACCCAGCGCATGACGGCTGTGATGGAGCCCATCATGATCATCTTCATCGCGATCATCGTGGCGTTCATCGTTCTCGCCATCGTCCTCCCCATGCTGCGCCTCGGAAAGTTCTAGAACAAAGGGTCGACCCATGAAGGACCGCAAGCACTCCCGCTCGAGCCAGACCGGTGGCTTCACCCTGGTGGAGCTCCTGGTGACCGTGGCCATCCTTGGCGTTCTCGCCACCGTGGCCATCGGTGAAATCTGGGACTACATCGACGACGCCAAACAGACAGGAACCAAGGCCAAGCTCGAGTCCATCAAGACCCAAGTCATGATGTTCAAGCGCAAGCACAACCGAGTGCCGGACGACCTGGAAGTACTGCTAGAACCCGACGATCGCAACAAGGGCGAGCCGTGGCTGTCCGAGGACGACATCCGCGACGCCTGGGGCAATCGGGTCTACATCATTCACGGAGATCGCTCGAGCCAGTTCGAAATCGTCTCCTACGGCGAGAACAACGAAGAGGACGGATACGACCCCTCCCTCGGCTACGACATGGACATCTCCAGCGAGAGACCACTGTTCCCGGCCGACGACGCGTAGTCTGAGCAACCAGGATGGTGCTGCCTCGTCCCCCCACGTCAGAACGCTCTGCCGGATTCACTCTGGTCGAGCTCATCGTGGTGGTCGGCATCATCGGCATCATCTTGACGGTCGGCATCATGTCCATCGAGATGCTGTTGCCGGACACGCGCCTTTCCGCGACGGCCAGAGAGATGGCCAGCTTCATCGAAGACGCCCGGGACGAAGCCATCATGAGCGGCCGCATCGTGCGCTTGGAATACGACCTGGGGGAACGCGAGGAGGACCGCCAGCGCTACCGCTCGATTCTCGACCCGGAACCCTGGCAAGAGCAAGAGTACGACCTCGAAGAAATCGAGTACGAGTTGATGCTGAAGCAGTGGACGAATGTCTTGAGCGACATTCGCATCAACTCGCTCCTGGTCGACGAGGAGGAAGAGATTTCCGAGGGGTTTTATTCCTTCGCGGCCTACCCCAACGGGACGATGACTCCCCATGTGGTGCAGCTCTATTCGCCGGAACTGGACGGCTGGTATTCGCTGCAGATCTCCGGCTTGTTGGGACAGGTGCAAGTGTTCGACGAAAGAATCGAGCCCTCATTCCTGGGTGACAATGACTTCTAGCAGGACTTCACGCAGCCCGTTGAAGAAGGCCTCGGATGATGGCCGATCGAGAGGATTTCGTTTCCGCCGAGGATTCGGACCCCAGAAGAATCGGTGGGACGGCTTGCCGCTGACTCCTTGCAGCGCATCCCCGTCCGCCACGAAAACTCCTCGCCAAGAAACAACGACACCAACTTCCCACGTCAGTCGACGGAAGCGAGTCCGTCATCAGCAAGGTTTCACGCTGCTGGAGGTCATGGTGGCCCTGGCCATCGTCGCCCTCGCCGTGTTCCCCTGCCTACAGATCACCCAGTCCGCCGAAGAGCTAGCGTTCAACGCCAAGTTCACTTCCCTGGCCTGCAACCGCATTCGAGCCCTGCTCTCAGACATCTCGGCCGTGGGCAAGCCGGGGGACTATGGAGAAGGCGACTTGACCGACCTCTCCGACGAACAGGGCTTTGACGAGCGGTTCGCTTACGCGACCGTTGGCTACGAGTGGCGGGTCGAGGAAATCGACCTGCGCAAGGAGTCCAGCCCCAACGACGCAGAAGAAGACGATGGCTTCGGCTCCGACGACAGCGGCGGGGACGACCTGGATTCTCTTGGCGGAGGGGAAGAAGACGACAAGATGATGGTGCGCTATGTGCGCATTTCGATCTTCTATCAGACTGCCAGCGGCGAAGAGCAGGACGTGACCGTCGAGACCTACCTGCCTGCGCTACCAAAGAAGGGCAAGTACCAGATTCCCGATGCGGTGCCCCCGAACCGCGGAAACCGAGGACCGTGATGCAATCTCCCTGGCAACGACACCCTGCGAGCGGCTTCACCCTCATCGAGGTGCTGGTCACCCTGGCCATCATGTCCATGATCATGATGGGCCTCCACGTGGCTCTCCACTCGACAATCTATTCCCACGACGACATGGCGATCGACATTGCCCAGATTCGCGAGGGGCCACGCATCCTGGACTTGATGGAGCGCGATCTACGCTCCTTGCACTGCTACAACATCAAAGACAACACGGTCTTGAAGGGAGAGCTGGATCGTCACTCGACCGGTGCTCGCGGAGATCGCATCGATTTCTTGACCGGGATTGACTCCGCGACACGATTGAACGACCCCCTCGCTGACCAGGACGAACCCCGGCGCATGGCGACCGACGTGGTCGAGGTCGGTTACCGGCTGCGTAGCAACCCCGAACATGACGACTTCTTGGAACTCTATCGGCGCGAAGATCTCTTCATCGACGACAAGCCGATGGAAGGCGGTCGTTACGAACTCTTGCATGATCGGGTGCAAAAACTCGAGATCACTTACTTGGACCGTCTGGGAGAGGAAGCCGAAGAGGTCGAGGAGTGGGATTCGGAAGAGAACGACGGATTGCCCGCCGCGGTGCTGGTGAAACTCGAAGTCCAGTCTCAGCCCAACTTGATCGGGGACTACGTGGACTCGGTCGCCATGGCCAACTCGGTGTTCCACTTCCAGCGGGTGATTCCCCTTTCTCCCCAGTTCCGCGAGACGATGCGCATTCGCCCAGCAATGCCCACGGTGATCGACCCGAATGCTCCGGACCCCAACGCCCCGCAGACCGGCGGAACCGGCAACATCAATCAGAACGGTGGTGGCGGCGACGGGCTGCTCGGCGGCATTGGTGGCGGAGTCGGTGGGATTGGCGGCGGCGCGGGCCCTCTCACCGGCGGTGCCGGCGGTGGTGATCTGACCGGTGGCGGTGGGCTAGGTCCAGGGGGCGGTGGTGGTGGCGGGGGAAGACGCGGAGGCGGTGGCGGGCCCGGTTTCGGCGGAGCCCCCGGCGCACCGCCCAACATCAACGTTGGCGGAGCCGTGGAAGGAGCGCTCAACGGCGAGATCGAAGTCGCCCCCATTGACCTCGGCGAGCTCGAGAATTTGCTGAACAATTACGGCGACAGCTACGGCAACGGGTAGCGCCGGCACGCCCACCTCGATCGACCTGCCCTGAACCTTGGGCCGTGGCCTCGCCGCTCTTGTCGGAATCGCAGACGTGCCCGCCGTGCCGGCAAGACGCTTCGTCATCGCGAAATCCCGCGAGAGTTCAGCAGTCTCCGTCGCGGACCTGTCCCGGGCCGAGCCCCCAGCTCAGGCGGTCGCGAAGTGTTCGATAGCGAGAACGCTCAACCACCGTCGCGACCTGCAATCCTTGAGAGGAAACCGTCAACTCGACCAGAGTGCCCGGCTCCAGCCGCCGGGTGGACATTCCGTCCACCGTGATGGATGTGCCGTGGCGGGTTTCCAGAATCGACCACTCGACCCGTCGGTTCTCGGCGAGCACCAACGGTCGGTACGTCAGCGCGTGGGACGCGATGGGCGTCAACAGCAAGCAGCGATGGGTTGGCTCGACCAACGGCCCCCCGGCCCCCAGATTGTGACCGGTAGATCCGGCCGGCGTGGCGACAATCATGCCGTCACCGCGGTAGCGGGTGATGTCTTCGCCGTCGATTCGCAGATCGACGACGACCATGCGCGCGACCTCTGACGCAGACAACACCACTTCGTTGACGGCCACGCCCTCTTCTTGCCAGTCCCCCGCGGGCGGACGCACTCGACAGCGAATCCGAGACCAGGACTCCACTCGAGCTTGCCCCGCAAGGAGCCGCTCTAGTTCCGGCTCCCAGGTCCCAGGCTCCAATTCCGCCAGGTACCCGAACGTGCCGAAACGGATGCCAAGAATGGGAACGTTCGCGTTTTCGAATCGATGCGCCGCACGCAAGAACGTGCCGTCCCCTCCCAGCACCAACACCAAGTCGGGATCGCCACGAGCCTCTGACTCCGAGGCCATCGACACTTCGACGTCGTGGGACGCGAAGAAGTGGCGCAGTCGATCGACCTCTTCGCGAACCCGCCGATCGCCGTCGTCGCTAAGGAGCAGTACGGAGGTGGGACGATTCACTGGTCAGCTTTAGCACCGTGTTCTTAATGCCATCCGGGGACAAGCCAAGCTCGGCCAGAAGTTCGTCACGCTTGCCGTGCTCGATGAAACGATCGGGAACCCCCAAGGGGAACACCCGCGCGGTGGTGGACTCGAATCGAGCGGCCCATTCCAACACGCCACTGCCGAACCCCCCTGCCAGAGCCCCCTCCTCGATGGGAAGGACCAACCGGAACTTGGTCATCAGACGGCGCAGCAGTCGATCGTCCAGCGGACGAGCGAACCGGGCATTGACAACCAGGCAATCGACGCCTTCCTGCTCCAGCTTTTCGGCGGCCTTCAAAGCAACGTCCGCCATGGCGCCATAGGCCAGCAGCGCGACGTCGGCTCCTTCGCGGAGGATCTCAGCGCGTCCCGTTTCAATGCGCTGCACCGCACGAGTCGGAGCGGCCGTGGAAGCCTTGGGATAGCGGATCGCAACCGGACCGCGCTGGTTCAACGCAAAGCGGAACATCTCCTGCAATTCGGCCCCATCCCGCGGCGCCATCAGGGTGATGCCAGGGATGGTTCGCAGACTGGAGATGTCGAACAACCCGTGATGGGTGGCGCCGTCTTCGCCCGCGAGTCCGCCGTGAGAGAGCATCATGATCAACGGGTTGCGCTGCAGGGCAACCTCCTGGAACACCTGGTCGTAGCCGCGCTGGAGGAAGGTGGCGTAGACCACGAACACCGGCTTGCGACCCGCCAAAGTCAGACCGGATCCAAAGGCCACGGCATGCTGCTCGGCGATCCCGACATTGAAGAACCGATCCGGGAACTTGTCCCGGAACGGAACCAGTCCGGCGCCGTCCGGCATCCCGGCAGTGATCGTCACAATCTCCGGGCTTTTTTCGGCCTCTTCAACCACCACTTCGGAGAAGCACTTGGCGTAGTCGTACTTCTTCGCAACCGACTTCTTGGTCGTCGTCGCTGGCGGGGGCGAGACCTTCTCGACCACGCACTTGTCATTGTCGAGGAACAGCTTCTGGCCCGGCTTCGCGCCATGCATGGCAAGCGGGTCGGATTCACAACCCTGCACGCCCTTCCCCTTCACCGTGTTCACATGAAGGACCTTGACGCCCGGCTGTTCCTTGACGGTCTTCAGCACGTCGAGCAGCCCGGCCAGATCATGGCCGTCGTACACGCCGAAGTAGCGGAAACCGAGTTCTTCAAACATGGTCTCCGGAACCAGCGCGTGCTTGACCTGCTCGACCAGCTGGTGAAGTCCCTTGTCCACTTTCTCGCCGATCACCGGGATGTTCTTGATCATGCCCTCCATGCGGTGGACACCTTCGAGCGCTCCGGTGTAAAGCTTGGACATGCGCACTTTGGAAAGGGTGCGAGCGAAAGCTCCGGTGGTCTTGCCGATGGATTGTTCGTTGGCATTCAAGATGACCAGCAGGTTCTGGTTGGTGTGTCCCGCCGCGTTCAGAGCTTCGAACGAGATGCCGGAAACGATGCTGGCATCCCCCACCACAACCACCGTGTGCCGGTCGCCGCCCGCGAGTAACTCTCCTTGACAGGCGCCGAGCCCCATGGAGATCGCCGTCCCCGCGTGACCACTGGTCATCTGATCGAACTCGGACTCGTCGATGTTCGGAAAGCCACTGATTCCATGGCGGGTCCGCAGGGTGTGGAACTGATCGAAGCGCCCGGTGAGCAGCTTGTGGGGATAGCACTGATGACCGGTGTCGAGGAACAACCGGTCACGGCCGAAGTCGTACAGATAGTGCAGCGCAATCGTCAACTCGACCACGCCCATCCCCGAACCCAGATGCCCGCCGTTTGCGAGCACGGTCTGGAGGATCTTCTCTCGGATCTCTTGGGCGAGAGTCGGAAGCTTCTCCGGGTTGATCTTCTTCAGGTCGGCCGGGGATCGGATGTTCTCGAGGTACATGTCAGGCCACTCGTTCTTTCAGTTTCTGCGCAAACCGCTGCAGATCCGTCGGTTCTGGAAACGAGGCCGCGGAGTCCTGGGCACTGCGAGTGAGTTCGCTCACCCGTTCCCGGGCCGCTTCCTCGCCCACGACCGCGGGATAGGTCAATTTACACCGCGCATCATCCTTGCCGACCGGTTTCCCCGTCACTTCGGGAGAACCGGATCGACCCAGGAGGTCATCCACGATCTGGAACGCCATGCCGAGATCCGAGCCGAATCGGTCTGCCGCCCCGAGGGGCGCTCCCACGACCCCCGCGGCCACCGCTCCCGCTCGAACGGACACGCGAATCAATTCGGCGGTCTTGTGCTCGTGGATCCAACGAACTTCGGTTTCTCCGCCGCCGCTGTTCTCCCCTTGGAGGTCGGCGACCTGGCCCCCCACCATGCCTGCCATTCCGGCGGCCATGGCAATTTCCGCGGTCAGCGGCGCGGCAAAGGTCGCAGGAGAGTGTCGGGCAACCAACTCGAGGGCCCGAGTCAACAGCGCATCGCCGGCAAGAATCGCCAACGCCTCGCCGTACACCTTGTGGCAGGTCGGGCGACCGCGTCGCAAATCGTCGTCGTCCATGGCCGGGAGATCGTCGTGAACAAGGGAGTAGCAGTGGATCAGCTCGAGGGCGACCGCGGCGGGCAACACCGCTTGGTCTTCGCCGCCGTGAGCACGGCAGGACATCACGGCCAGAACCGGACGCAGCCGCTTCCCTCCGGGAAAGCACGCATACTCCATCGCTTCGCGAAGGCTGGTCGGCACATGGTCATGCCCCACGAAGAGCAGGCGACGCATCTCCGCTTCGACCAACTCGCGCAGTTCGTCGAGGACCGTCTCCAAGGAACGGCTCAAGCGCGGCGCCCCCTTCATGCTCGCGGAATCGAACCGATCATCGCGCCACCTCAGTGACCCGACGCTCACGAACCAGCGTGACTCGAATCTCTCCCGGGTACGTCAGCTCGTCTTCGATCTTCTTGGCGATGTCCCGTGCGGTGAGCAAGGCCCGATCGTCACTCATTTTGTCCGGGTCGACCAGGACTCGAATTTCGCGACCCGCTTGGACCGCGTAGGCCGAAACGACTCCGTCGAAGTCCGTGGCGGTTTTCTCCAGTTTTTCGAGTCTTTCGATGTAGCGCTCGATGGTGTCTCGACGAGCACCGGGCCGCGCCGCCGAAATCGCATCCCCCACTTGGGTGAGCACGGCGTACACCGACTCGTACGGCATGTCCTCGTGGTGCGCACCGATGGCGTTCCAAATGCGTCGCGGCTCGTCGAAGCGGCGGGCTTGCTCTGCTCCGATCACGGCATGGCTGCCGTCTAGCTCGTGGGTCAACGCTTTGCCGATGTCGTGCAACAGTCCGCAACGTTTGCCGATCATCGGGTCGAGTTTCAACTCGGCCGCCATGGACGACATGATGTGCGCGACTTCGATGGAGTGCTGCAGGACGTTTTGGCCGTAGGACGTTCGGTACTTGAGCCGGCCCACCAGGTACTGAACCTGAGGGTGGACGCGGCCCAGCTGGAGTTCCTGACAGGTCTTGCGCCCGGTCTGGCGAATGTCCTCGTCGATTTCCTTGCGATGCTGCTCGACCAGCTCCTCCACACGGGCGGGATGCACTCGACCGTCTTGAATGAGCTGGCTCAGGGCCTTGCGGGCGATTTCCCGCCGGACCGCATCGAAGCAGGAAATGACGATCACTCCGGGAGTGTCGTCGACAATCACGTCGACACCCGTTGCCTTCTCAATCGCCCGGATGTTTCGGCCTTCACGGCCGATGATGCGGCCCTTCATGTCGTCGGACGGGAGGTCGATGACGCTGGTGACCGCCTCGGAGGTGTAGCGGACGGCGCAACGCTGAATGGCCGTGCCAACCACCCGCTGGGCGATCTCTTCCGCGCGTTCTTTCCGCGACTCTTCCTGCCGTTCGACAAACTTGGCGAGGTCCCCCTCACACTCTTCCTCGAAGCGACGCATGACGATGTCCCGCGCCTCGCCCTCGGAAAGCTGGGAGATCTGCAGGAGCTTCTCACGCTCTTCATCAAGCGCCTTGTCCAGCTTCTCCTGAGTGCGATCGATCTTCTGGGTCTTGGCTTCGAGCTTGGCCTTCTGGTCGTCGAGATTGCGCTCTTTGTTACTCAGCTTGTCTTGCTGGCGATCAAGCTCACCCTCACGCTTTTCGAGACGCCGCTCGACTTTGCGCTGCTCGTGCTTGTGCTCTTGGCGCTCGTGATCCAGCTCTTTTTTGAACCGTCGACGCTCGTCCTGAAGTTCTTTCCGAGACTTCTCTTTCAAGTCATCGGCATTGGCTCGGGCTTTCTCGACGATCGTCTGAGCGTCTGTTTGAGCTTCGGCCAATTGCTTCTTTTGAAGATTCTCGCGGATCAACCAAGCGGCGGCGCCGCCGACCGCCAGACCCCCGAGAATCGAGAGGAGGATTTCCACCATCGTCCTCCCTTTCCGAACCCTCTCGTGGAGGCGTTCAATCTTGGAAAGGGACTCTCCTGGATCCGAACCCAGCGAAGACACCCCGATTCCGCGGCGGCAAAGGCGAAACGAAACGATGGCTCCCGGCGAGCGCCGAGGCTCCGCTTCTCGTTTGCCCCTCCGCCGAACTCACCTCCGAGCTTTGCCAAAGGTGTGGACCTGCGAAAGCATCCAATCGGGGTTGACCGCGACTGCGTTCATGAACTCGAAACCGGACCGTGTTCCGCAAAGGAACCAAACCAGCAACGAGAGGACGACCCAAAAGAATCAATCTATGTACGCAAAAGGTCCGCCACCGGACCCTCTGTTGTCAGTTTCGGTGTGTTGAACTTTCCGCGCGCTGCGACCGGTTTCCCAGCCTGCGAAAAATTGCCCGCGTCCAAGGCGAACGTTTGGCGACCTCTCGTCACCAGCAATCTTCCCCAGAGTGCGGAACACACCCAGGCATGTTAAGACATTTACCCACAAGGAAGAAGGGGCAGCGGGCTCGCTTCAATCCGTGGTTTCCGCAAGCTCCCGGACGCACGGCAAGGACCGCCAGGCCCGGGGATGGATGTTGCGGATGGTGTGGCGGTAGACGCCTCGAAAGAAGGGGCGCCGCGCTCCGTTGACCTCGAGCTCTCCTCCCTCGCAGCACAGTTCGACTCGTGCCGCCTCGGCGTCCAGCTCCCACCAGGCCAGGTCGGCATGGACCCGGCGCTGACGGTTGCCATCCAGGGGCACATCGAGCTCGATGACGGCGTTCTTCATCTGGTTGCCGATCTGCGCTTCGACTTCTCGCACTCGGATCGCCGACTTCTCTATTTCCTGCAAAACGGCGTTGAAGCGATGGGTCAGCCCCCCACCCAGAGCGACGAACTCGAGGGAGGCAGTCGCAAGGGGATTGTCGTCGAACACCTCTGGCAAGGGATCACGCAGCGAGTCCGGCTGCAGGATGCCCGGGATCTCGATCGTGAGCCGGTCCTGGGGGTAGTCGACCCGCATGCCGGACAAGGTGCCGCGAGCCCCGTCCAACACCAAGGAGGCCCGCCGGTGCTCATCCATCCGCAGGCTCAACCGATCCGCGGCCACTGTCCCATGGGGCGCGCCATCCACCTTGCGCTTGGCGAGCAGCACGTCGCGGATTTCGTTGTCGCCCGGGCCGGCTTCCGCCTCGAGGAAGCTGTATTCGTAGACCCCCCCGTCGCTCAGGAGGTGGTTGAGGGCGCTCCGAACTTCCGCGGACGGAAACGGCTCGGAAATGGGAAGGGGGGGCATGTTCGACGCCGGCTCGCCAACCAATGATTCGCTGAGTCGCTCGGGAAGATCCGCCTCGGAGTCCTGCCCTGGCGCCCTGTCCTCGGAGCCCAGCTCCGCCACGCGACCATCGTCCGAGATCTGCGGCTCTTGCTCAATTCCTGGCGACAGCTCTTCGTTGTCGACCGAACGGAGGTCGGCAGATTCGATCTTGGGCAATTCCGCGACTTTCCCGACAGGGTCCTCGGAGGATCCATCCCCTTCCGCCCCGTACCACAGCTCGCGAAGTTCTCGCTCCGGATCAGCACTCGAGATTTGCGCTGGCTCCTCCGGTGCCGGCGAAGACGCGCTGGTCGAGTCCCCTTCGGCCTGCCAAAGCCCTTCGGAGTCCCATGCCCGGCGCTGGGCCTCCAGGCTGTCGACCTTGGCGGTCAGCGCGTTGACCTCGGCTTGCAGGGCTGCCCAGTCGGCACGCTCCCCCGCCCCTTGGGTCGCCGGTCGACGGTCCAAGATCAGAAACAAGCAACATCCCAAGACGCCCAACATCAACAGCAGTTGCAACACGCTGCGGCGTCTTTCGCGGGCGATGATCTCGAGCCACGAGTTCCCGGGGTCAGAGGGCAAGTCGGGCGCAGTCATGAAGAACGGGAATCACCCGGATCGGAAGCGGTCGAGGAGACCTCGTCGACGGGTTCGACGAATTCTTCGAACCGATCTCGCCGCGGCTCCTCTTGGAAGGAGAGAAACCGGACCGCGTCCATGTGCCCTGCCGTGAGAGCCACGACTCTCCCAGGCAACTCCACTTCGATGGATTCGAACTCTTCCAAGCTTTCCCCCGCAGGCATGACACAAAGCAAGCGCAACATTTGGCCACCGGAGAGAGCCGGTAACTCGCCCACTCCCAATAACGAGGCCAACATCTCGTGCTCTTGCTCGGGAAGCGAGAACTCGGACGGTCTTCGCGACCGAATCCTTCCCGAAGAAGTGCTCCCGATGACGGGGATTCCGTCGCGCCCCAGGGACAGCGCCTGCGGATCACCGCTTCCAGAGAAGCGGTAGAAGGTCAGCGCCAAGAACCGATGGGTCTCGCCAGCGCCCAGAAGCTCCTTGAAGCGCAGGTGGGTGAATCGATTGCGTTGGGCCGAAGGGTGGTAGGGAGAGAGGACCAGTAGCACGTCACCCGGAAGGCTGGCCGACCACACGGTGAGCACCCCATCGGCCTCGGACTCCACCGGAACCCCTGGCTCCGACAAGGGGCCGTTGCCGTCCTTGCAGGCGGTCGCCCCGGCCAACAGGATCCCGCTCAGCATCGCGACCACCTGACGGGACGCTCGCTGGCCGGACTCGGTCGGTCGCTGTTCGTCCGGGGGGGCCGCGTCGGGCTCGAGCTCTGTGCCGCTGGATCGGCGGGATCGGTAGGAGCGAATCCACCAAAGCGCCAGGGGATACGCGAGAGATCCGAGGAGGACTGCCGGGGGAAACGATCCGGCAATCAGGGGCAGGGCAACGGTGTCCGACAATTCGCGCAGTCCCTCCAGGTACCCCATCTGCGTCACCGTGGTCCACAAGGACCCGAACTCGTTGTAGGACGTCACCGCGGGACGGTCCAGAAGCCAGGTGCCGAGCAAGTACTCACTGTAGTACAGCGGAAGCACGGTGAACGGATTGGAAATCCAAACCAGAGCCAGGGCCACCACTCGATTGGCACCACACAGCGTGGCGATCAACCAGGCGATTGGCATCTGAATGCCGACCGTCGGAGTCAGGGCGACTCCGACGCCGATGGCCACGCCCCCTGCCACCGCAGGGGCCGAGTCATGGGCCGAAAGGACCGGACGGATCAGTTTGCGGAAAAGCGCCGCGAACACGGGATCGAACGTTCTCGGGTCAGCCCTGGGACGGCGATTCCCACTTCTTCTTCTTGTTGTCGTTGTACCAGGTCTGCCACGCGGGGGCTTCTTCCAGATCCTGGCCAGTCAGCTCTCGCAACGCAAACTGCATGGAAGACTCCACTGCGTTCAGTTGGTCCTGGAAACGAGGGTCGTTGCGATTGGCCTGGGCGCGGGAGTAGTACGTGGCGTAGTTCTTGACCAGCTGCTCGACAATCTGCTTCCGCACTTTCTCCTCTTTCTCGACGAAGTGCTTGCCGAGCGCCTCCGCGGTGGATGCCACCACGGCAGGCTCCTTGTAGACCAGGTAAGAAATCACGGTCTTCAGGCTCTTGTCATTCTTGTGAGCCACCACCGCATTGATGGCCGTCCCGAGAACTTCCGGGCGCCCCTTGACGTTCTTGTGTTTGAGGGCCTTGATCGCGGCCTTCTCGCCCTGCTCTCCCATTCCGACCAGGGAGTTCAGCGCGGCGTTGTAAAGCTTGTTGTCACCCTCGTCGCGGCGCTGGCCGAGGCACTTTTCCGCGGCCTTCACGGCGTTCTTCTGGTCCCCCTTCTCGAACTCGGAGAACTTGTCCGAGAGCATTTCCAAGACCCCGATGGCGAACTCATCGTTCTTCTTCTTGAGGAAGTCCCCCAGGCTGTCCACCAGCTCTTTGGCGCTCAGGTTCTCCTGACCGACCGCGGGAGAAAACGTCGTGGCGGTGAGGAAAGTGGCGAAGACGAAGCTCATCGGCGCCGTGATCATCCGGAAACTACTCATGGGTCCACTGGCCTTTCTGTTCTCACTGCGATGGTTCGGGGAAGGACCGAAGCGCCCTATTGTCGCACCCGGGCCCGGGCGAGTCCACGGGACCTCGAAAACGCTCCCGGGTCAATGCCGCACGCAGCAACGAGTACCCAGAATCGCCGGGGTCGGCCGAAAAGCGACGGCCGTGAAACTCATCGACCCAAGTGACGTCCAGACCGCTGCCGCTGAGAAACATGGCTTGCGCGTGGTCCAAGATCCCGACCGGCAACGGCTCGACGTCAATCTCGAGCCCCTGCCGATGGGCAACCTCGAGGACCTGATCGCGAACGACACCGGGAACCAATCCCGCCTCCTCCGGAGGGGTCTTCCAACGACCTTGCACCTGAACGAAAACATTGCTGCGCGTGCCTTCGAGCAGTCCTTCCTGCGCGGTCCACACCAGCGTTTCGTCGAACTCCCCCATGCTCAATTTGCGGACCCACCCACGATCGGCCAACTTCCAGCCTCGCACTTCCACCGCTTCTCGCCGTGGCTCGCGAGCAAGCCCGACTCGAACGGGTGAATTCAAAGGCCGCAGCGCGCGCCTCGACACTTCCTCAGGAAATTGGTCGGCTTGGGACCAGACCAGACGCAGGAGTTCATCGGAACCGCGGCCGGCCTCGGGCAAACCGGCCATCAGTGACTCGAGATTCGGCGGCGGGGTTGGGAAGAGTGCTTGCCACGTTCGATCCAAACGCCGCTGGTGCCAAGGCAACGCGATCGGTCGACCCGCCTGGCAACGAATGGTCTCGAGGATACGATCCGCGGACATGGCCTCCTCCGGCGTTTCGTTGACGGCATCGGGCCCGGTCCCTACCGTCGGTGGAGTGTTGTTCAAGCATATCGACTCCTTCCTCGAGGAACTTCGCATCCGTGGCCGATCGCCCCACACTCTGCGGGCGTACGAACACGACGTGGTGGACTTCTGCACCCTCATGCATCAACTCGGCCATGAAGACCCCCGCCGCCTCGATGTCTTGACCTTGCGTCGCTACGTACGACACCGTCGGGAGCCCCCCCACCGCGACAGTGAGAAAAGCCTGGCCCGTCGACTCAGCTCGGTGCGAGGATTCCTGGACTTCCTCGAGCGTCAGGGGGAACTGGAAGGCAACCCGGCGGCCGCGTTACGGGCGCCGCGCAAGCGTTCCCGATTGCCCAAGGTATTCAACGAAGCCGAGATCCGCCGGCTCCTCGAAACCCCGGAGGGCCAGGGGTTCTTGCCAGCGCGCAATCGCGCTTTGCTCGAAGTGATGTACTCCGCCGGAGTCCGAGTCTCCGAATTGGTCGGCTTGCGACACGAGGACTTTCGCGGCGACGGCACCGTGCTCGTTCACGGCAAGCGCAACAAGGAACGCCTCGCCCTCCTGGGAGAGCCCGCCCAAAAGGCCCTTGTCACCTATCTCGAAAAGCGCCGGGAACTGCTCGCCGAAAAGGCTCTCGAGGATCCCCAGTTCGTGTTCTTGAATTATCGAGGCACGCCGCTCTCTGCGCGGAGCGTCGGGCGCTTGGTGGCCCGATGCTGCCAAGCCGCCGGCATTGCCACTCCGGGAAGCCCCCACACTCTGCGTCACTCCTTCGCCACCCACCTTTTGGACCATGGAGCCGACCTGCGCACGGTGCAGGAGCTCCTCGGCCACGAACAGGTCACCACGACCCAGATCTACACCCACCTCAGCGGTCGTCGCCTGCGGGAAGTCTACGAACGCGCCCATCCGCGGGCTCAAGAGACGCGGGAATGAATGACCCGCGAGACGCCGGTTTCGAAGGCCGGGTGCAGCGGACCGTGGGCGCCCGCTTGCTGCAGTTCTTGCAAAGACTCGGCAAGTTGCTCCCGCTCATGGGCAGCGAGCAAACCACCTTGCTGTTCGTGGGCTCTTTGGTCGGGGTTCTCCTTGCCTTTGGTGCCCTGGCGTTCGGCGGCCTTGTCGACCTGGTCAGTCGCCTGACCTTCGGTTCCCCGGAAGGTCGCTTTTCGGTCGCTCCCCAGGAAGAGATTCTCCACTCGGTGCTCAGCCAACCCTGGTGGTGGGCCTTGCTCGCTCCGGCGCTGGGCGGATTGCTGGTGGGCCCCTTGGTGCAGCGATTCGCTCGAGAAGCCAAAGGGCACGGCATTCCCGAAGTGATGGAAGCTGTGGCTTTGCGCGGCGGGAAGATTCGCAAGCGGGTCGCCTTGGTGAAGGTGATTGCCTCGGCCTTGACCATCGGAACCGGAGGATCGGCCGGTCGGGAAGGCCCGGTGGTACAAATCGGCTCCTCCATTGCCTCCGGTCTCTCGCGCGTGTTCGGTTTCAAGACGGACCGCACCCGAACCATCGTCGCCTGCGGCGCGGCGGCTGGCATCGCGGCCACCTTCAACGCTCCCATCGCCGGAGTGGTGTTCTCCCTGGAGATCATCACCGGCAGCTTCGGCTTGTCGGCCTTCACTCCGGTGGTTGCCGCCGCGGTCATGGCGACCGTGATCACCCACTTCGTGCGCGGCAATGTCGTGGTCTTCGAGATTCCTGCCGAACTTCAAGAAGCCACGGCACTCTCCCATCCCCTTGAGGTGTTGCCGTACGGGGTTCTCGGCTTACTCGCGGGGGTGGCGTCCGTGCTGTACATTCGCACGCTGTACGCCACCGAAGACTGGTTCGATCGTCGTCAGCGCCTCCCTGCCTGGAGCAAAGCAGCGGTCGGTGGATTGCTCGTTGGATGCATCGGTTTCTTACTCCCGCGAGTCATGGGCCAAGGGGTCGAGACCATCCTGGCCGCTCTCGATGGCGACATGGTCGAGCTATTCGATCGCTTCCCCGAGGCCACGGGCAACCTCTCGCCCCTGCTGGTGACAGGAATCGCTTTGCTGGCGCTCGCCGTGTTCAAAGTCCTGGCCACCTCCCTCACCATTGGCTCGGGAGGGAGTGGCGGCGTGTTTGCTCCGTCCCTCTTCATTGGCGCATGCATCGGCGGTGCCTTCGGCCTGGGCTACCTCGAGATCTTCGGCGTCATGGAAACCATGGTTTCCAGCTTCGAACGAGTCTTGGACTGGCGCGACTGGTTCGGATGGGAACCCCGGGCCTCTGAATCCTTGGTCGCTCCATCGGCAGCAGCGTTCGCCCTGGTCGGCATGGGTGCGGTCGTCTCCGGCGTGACTCACGCCCCGGTCAGCGCGGTTCTCATCCTGTTCGAGATGACCGACGACTACGACGTGATCCTCCCCCTCATGCTGGCGTCGGTGATCTCCACCGCCGTTTGTTCCCACACCCTCGGGGATTCCATCTACACCCGCAAACTGCGCCGCAAGGGGGTGTCCCTGCACGAGGGACGAGAGCAGTCGGTGCTGCGCAGCGTGCCGGTGAAAGAAGCCATGCGCGAGCGTTCCGACCTAACGCTCATTCCCGAACACATGCCCTTTCGGCAAATGGTCAAACGAGTGACCGAGTGCACCGGCCACACCTTCGCCGTGGTCAGCAAAGATGAAGACTTGGTCGGCATCGTGACCTTCGACGACCTGCGGGAAGCGCTGACCGTGGAAGCGCTGGGAGACTTGGTGATTGCCAAGGAGATCGCCGTCCCCCCCTCGGTCACCCTGACGCCAGAGAGCAACCTCCAGGACGCGTTCGAAGCATTCAGTGCCTCGCAGCTCGCCGAGATTCCGGTCGTCGCCCCGGGCAGCGAGAAACACCTGGTCGGCATGCTCGGTCGATCGGCGGCCATGGCCGCGTATCAACGAGCGCTTTCCCCGGGGCTGAACGAGAGCTAGCGATGCCCGGGTCGTCGAACTTGGGTCTGGAAGAGATCCTCGAGTTCCAGCTATTCGCAAGGAACGATCCGGGCAAACTGGTTCTTCGCGATCGGGTCATCACGAGTGTCGGCCCCAGCGTTTCTTGTCGCGGATTCCAGGGCTCGCCCCTCCCCCGCGGCCAACCGGCGATTCAGGACCCGAACGAACCGACGAGGTTGGTGAACCGCGGCACGTCGACATTGCCCCCCGACAAGACAACCACGGTGGTTTCGCCAGGGCGCCGGGAGTCGTCGTTGAGGTAGGCGGCAAGCGACGCGGCCCCCGATGGTTCGACCACGAGTCGAGCTCGCTCGAACAGCAGCTTCATGGCACCCACGATTGCCTGGTCGTTCACCGTCATGGTGCGAACGTTGGCTTCTTGCAGAACTCGCAGACAGCGCTCGCCTCCCTTCACCGGTCGCAATCCATCGGCCACCGTGTCGGTGACTTCGATCTCGACCGGCTGTCCGGCTTGCAGGGCGGCCGCCATGGAAGCGGCCCCTTCCGGCTCGACTCCGACGATGGTCACCTCGGGCCGACGCGCGTGGACGACGCGAGTCACTCCGGAACTCAAGCCGCCTCCGCCAATCGGCACGTACAGGCGATCGAACTTGGGAGCTTGCTCGAGCAATTCAAGTCCGGTCGTTCCTTGTCCGGCAATGATCCACTCATGGTCGAACGGCGGCACCATGGTGGCTCCGTTCTGCGATTGGAACTCCTCGGCGGCTTGCCGTCGATCCAGGGAGGTTCGCCCCGCGAGAGTGACTTGGGCGCCATACCCCTGCATCGCCGCCAACTTGTTGGCAGGCACGTCTTCGGGCGCGAACACCGTGGCGCGACAACCCAGTTCTCGCGCCGACCACGCCACCGCCGCGCCGTGATTCCCCGACGAATAGGTCAGCACTCCTGCCGCTCGCTGTTCATCCGTCAGACGCAACAGATAGTGCAGCGCACCGCGGGCTTTGAACGCCCCCGTCTTCTGCAGGTTCTCGCACTTCAGGAACAGTCGCGAGTCGGCCTCAAGGGCGGCGCTCTGAAAGGACAGGCAAGGCGTGCGATGGATTCGATCACCCAACAAACGGGAGGCGGCCACCACGTCGTCGTACGAGGGGAGCTGGGGGTCGGCCAAGGAATCAGGCTCCGGTCTTCTTTTCGTAATAATGAGCCGCGAAGAAGAGAGTGGCTCCCAACACCAAGCAGGTGAGCTCGATGGCCATGCCTTGCATGGCTTCGGCGTGACCATGGGTGCTCATCCCATAGATCAGCCCGAGAGGAAGGAGTGTCAACGCGATGAACTTCAAGAGACGGGGAATGGGCATGGCTGGTCGGTCATGGCAGCGCGCAAGCGCGGTGCTTGGGTTTTGCTTCCTGTGGGGAGTCGGGTGCGCGGGAACCCCGCGGACGGTTCGACCGGAAATCCAGCAGGAGATTCAAGCACTCCTGAGCCAACAAACCCAGTCCTGGAATGCGGGAGACCTGAAAGGTTTCGTTTCGGCGTACGACGGTTCCGAGGACATGACCTTTGCTTCCCGTGGCACCATGGTGCGAGGTCGGGACTCTCTCCAGGCTCGCTACGAAAAAAGCTATCCGTCAGGGAGTCGTGGAGAACTCACCTTCACCGATCTGGAGTTCACGGCTTTGGGCCGCCACGCTTGCCTCGTTCTCGGGCAGTGGCATTTGGCCGGCACGGCCGCGTCCCACGGGGTTTTCACCCTGGTCTTCCGGCGTGGCCCGGAAGGTTGGCGCATCCTTCACGACCACTCTTCGGGGATCGAAACGGACTCCTGAGCGGCGGCAGTTCGCGCGACGTTCGGGAAGATTGGCAGCGATCTCTGGTTCAAGGACTGCGCGGAGGAAGTCCCGCCGCCTTGACTGCCGCTTCGATGCGCGCGCGATCATGTTCCTCCGCGCGTGCGGCAGCCGCTTCCAGGCTCTGCAACGAACGCTCCCCCCGCTGAGTTGAGGCCACCCCCGTCAGCTTCGACGACAGCGAACGTTCTGCCACGGTCACCAGAAAGTCGACATGGCTGGCGAGTCCCGGGTACTGCTCCCCGGCACGCAACAGCTCGGCGAAAGCGTCTTGGGCCAGGGAGGGGTTCCCGGCTCGCTCTTCCAACCGACACAGAGCCCCCAACACGGCGGGATCCCGGGCGCCACCTTCGAACGCGTCGCGCAGCTGACCCAAAGCCTCATCGTGGCGCCCGAGTCGCTCGAAAATTCGTGAGAGGTGCAATCGGTCCACGGCTCGCCCGTCGAGCTGAATGGCAAGTCGAAGCAGACCGATCGCGTCTTCTTCTCGGCCCACCTTCTCGTACAACAACGCCAGGTCATCAAAGATCGGAAGCGGAGTGTCGCCTTCCAAGATGGCTCCCTCGAAGCAGGCGATCGCCGGCTCCAGGGTCTCCGCCGCGTCGTAGATCCAGCCGAGCAAGCGAAACGCTTGGGCACGCAGTTCCTGGTATTCCTCTCCGGAGAGTTGCACCAGTTCGCGCAAATGGTTGCAGGCGAGATCCGGGCAGTTGAGTCCCAGAAGGACCTCCGCCAGGCCGAGCTTGCCTTGGGCGAAATCGGGAAAGTCGTGACACAGCTCGCGCAATTGCCGGACGGCCTTCACTCCGTGCCCCAGCCTCCACTCCAGCATGGCCAAACTCATGCGCGGCACGGGGGACCCGGGCAGGACCGTTCTGGCTCGATCGAAATAGTGTCGTGCGCTCCGCAAGCGTCCGGCGCTGAGCTCCAGGTTTCCCAAGAAGTTCAGCAACAAGCCGTCGTCGGCAGAGATCACCGCACTGTTGTCGAAACACTGGCGGGCCTTCTGGTATTGGCCCCACTGGTGGTAGAGGATTCCCAAGACCAGCTGGAGTGCCGGCTCGTCAGGAGAAAGGTCGACGCACCGCAACAAGTCCTGTTCTGCTTCCACGTAGCGACCCAGGCTGCTCAGCACGCGACTGCGTTGCAGCAAGGCTTCGACGTCTTCGCCGTGACTTTCCAGGTACTCGTTCAGCTGCACCAACGCGGCTTCCGGATCCGGCGCTTCGGCTCCCTTCGCTCCGGGGCCAGACGAGTCACTCGTTTCACCGCCGGCGCTTGGCTTGACGGTGAACGCGACCGCCCGGGTGGGCTCGACCCACCCGACGAAACATGCAATCCAAAGGGAAAGGGCTCGCACAGGACTTCCTCCGGCGCTCGGGGTTCTCCCCTTTCATCGACTTTTTGGCGTGCGTATCCTCGGCTCGACCTCTCTCGGTTTCCCTTGCCCCGAGGCCCCCTTGGAACGCCTTCCGAGAACCCGGAAAACTCTTCTTGGTGGTCTCTGCGCCGCACTCCTTGGCTGCCAGCCCTCGGGTTCCCCGGAATCCGCCCCGCGCAACCTGATCCTGGTCACCGCCCAGGGATTTCCCCACGAACGTCTGCGGCAGCGCTGCGACACCGGAGAGTTGGAGGCTCTGAGCGCATGGCGCGATGCCTCCCGCCGTTGGGAGGAATGCTGGGCTCCCAGCTCGTCCGCTCTCGCTTCCAGCGCCAGCCTCCTCACCGGGCAGCAGCCGTGGCAGCACGGGGTTCGCATGGAAGACGCCTTTCGCCTCCCGGACTCGGTGCCCACGTTGGCGGATCGCTTCGGCGATCACGGCTGCCACACCGCCGCCTTCTTGTCGAGCACCGTGCTGCACCGCGGCGGCGTCACCCAGGATTTCGACGTCGCTCATGTCCCGGTCATCGAGAAGCTGCAGCTGTCTTTGTTGAGAGATGACGCGGCTCCGGTGACTCGTGATCAGCCCGTCGACCGTTGGCTCGCGGCCATCGAAGCCTGGCTGCACACCGCACGGTCTCCTTTCTTCCTTTGGGTTCATCTGGACATGGAAGGGCTGCATCCGTCCGTCGATGCTTCCTGGGACGAAACTTGGGAACTCGGCCTGCAAGCCTTGGAGTCCCTCGCGGTCTTGCTGGACGAGCAAATGGGGCGCGCCGCACGAGAGTCACACACGGTGCGCATGTTCGCGGGGGTGCACGGGGTCTTCGACGAGGACTTGCTGCGAAACTCGACCAGAGATGTCTCCGAGGAAGTCCTGCGAGTTCCTGTCTGGTGGACCGTCCCCGGTCGCCCCGACGAAACCGTGACCACACCGACCTCGTTGGCCGCTCTGCACCGGGAACTGCTCGACGTTTTTGGTCACCAAGTCGATCTTTCCGATCCCCCCCGACCACTCTTCGAATCGGTCCAAGCTTGGCTGGAAGCCGGTGCTCCCTGGGTCGGGGGAGTGATCGAAAACGACCGTCGGATCGTCTGGAACGGCAGCGAATGGCACGTTGTCGATGCCCACAATCCATCGACAAGCGATGCCGTTGACGACGATGGTTCCCATTTGTGGCGGGAGTTTCGCAGCACCCACGACCCGTCGTTTGCCGTTGCGGCCGACTTCTCCGAGCGCTCGTTTCTTGAACGACTCCGCGCTCTGCAGGATCCAAGCCTGGTGCAAGCGAATCCGGAGAGCGACCGCACCAGATGGAGCCTTCGCTGGCGGGGCGACCCGGTCGCGAGAGAGCACTCCTTGGTGACATCGCTGCCAGAGCTCGTTCGGGCCAATCAAACGAATCCGAACGATGGCCGGATCGCCGAGATGCTGCTCGCCGCGTCTCTGCGGGCTCGCCATGATGAGCGAATCGAGCAATCCGCGTCGAGTGTGAATGCCCAAGCGCTGACAGTCCAACTGCAACGCGATCTTCCGTATCGATCGCTGCCGGGAACGATCTTCATTCGCGACACAGACCAACCACGAGACCGTCGCCTCGAGGTCGGTCGGCGCGTCCTCGACCTCGTCCCCGACTGGCTTCCCGCCATTCGAACCGTTGCCGGTTTGCTACAACAAACCATGCAAAACGATGCCGCCCATCAAGTGCTACAGCGCTTTCTCGAGGAGGCCCCCCTGTCCCCCGAGGCACGCCGAGAATTCGAGGAACGCTGGGACTTGACCCGTCAGAACACGAGTCGACAGTGAGCGCCGCGAGCTCGCTCGATCACTCCGACTCCGGCAGCTCTGCCAACAGTTCTTCGAGGAGATCGAACACCGCTGACTGCATCTCCGGCCGGGTGTCCACGAAGCTGGCTCGCTGAAGAGCCGCGCGGAACACCGGGACCTCCGTGGACTCGAAAACCACTGTCAACGCCCGGTCCGGCTGTTGAGGATCCAGTTCGATTTGCATGGGGAGCTCGCGTCGTCCGCCCGGCCCGTCGGTCCACCTGGGGCCTGAACCTCCCGGCGCCCCCGTGGGTAAGGAAAGACGGCCGGGTTTCGAATACTTGGAGAGGCGCACGGTACGGTTTCCGGACGGGGGTTCCCAGAGGAGCACGAACTTGTTCTGTCAGAACTGCGGATCCAACATCGCCGACGCTGCTTCCACCTGCCCGCACTGCGGCGTGCAGACGCCGAAGCCAGCGCCGGATCCGGAAATCAGCAAGCACCGTTACTGCCAAAACTGCGGCTCCCAGGTCGAGCGCAAGGCCTACGTGTGCGTCCATTGCGGCGTTCGCATTGCCTCGGCCGACCCGGTGGCCCGCGCCCTCGCCCCCGACGATGGCAAGAGCTGGGTCGTCTCCCTGGTGCTGTGCTTGCTGTTCTTCTGCAGCGGCTTGGGCGGCCTTCACCGCTTTTACACCGGCCGCTTCGGCACGGGCATTCTGCAACTGGTCACCGCCGGAGGCTGCGGCATCTGGCAAATCATCGACGTCATCCTGATCTTGACCGACTCGTTCGATGATGCCGACAACCAGCCACTCGTCCGCGCATGACTCGGCGTGTCGCCGCGCTCGTCGTCGCATGGGGTCTGCTGGCCGCGTTGGGTCCAGCACGGTTGGAGGCCCTGCCTCCGGTTTGCTGGTCGCGCCTGGTGTTCGACAAGACCTGCGCCGGATGCGGACTCACCCGCGGCCTGGCGCACCTTGCCCGAGGGGACCTGGCGGCGGCGAAGACGGCCCACCCAGGGACCATCCCTCTGGCGACGTTTGCCCTCGGTCTGTTTCTATTCGGCGAACCGCGGCGGCCACGCCTCCGGCCTTTGCGCCGGCGCAACCTGCCGCTACGCTGAACCCCATGGAATTCCAACCGCTTGAAATCCCGGGACTCGTTCTCATCGTCCCCAAGGTCTTCGAAGACCCGCGCGGCTTCTTCATGGAGGCGTACAAGAAATCCGCCTTTGCCGCCCACGGCATTGACTGGTCCTTCTGCCAAGAGAACCACTCGCGTTCCTCGAGAGGTGTCTTGCGGGGCCTGCACTACCAACTTCCTCCCATGGAGCAAGGCAAGCTGGTGCGCGTGGTGCGAGGAGCATTGCTCGACGTCGCGGTCGACATTCGCCAGGGATCTCCCACCTACGGGCAGCACGCGGCGGTCGAGCTCACGGCCGAGAATCGCCATACATTCTGGATTCCTCCGGGATTCGCCCATGGCTTCGTGGCTCTCGAAGACGGCACCGAAATGCTCTACCACGTCACCAACGAGTACAGCCCCAAGGACGACCGGGGCATCCATTACCGGGACGCCGCCCTGAACATCGACTGGCCCCTGAGCGATGGCGAAGTCCTGGTCAGCGAAAAGGACAGCGCCCTGCCCAGCCTGGAAAAGGCAGAGAACACCTTTCAATTCTGAGGGGGGACCCGGCCATTTCTCAGCCGACTGGCAACGGGGCACGAGTTCAAGAAATTGCCATCGCCGTGATCATCCAAGATGGCGAGGTTCTTCTCACCCGTCGCCCCGCCCCTCCGTTGCGCGATCGGAACGAATTTCCCGGTGGCCACCGCGAGCCGGGCGAGTCCCTCGAAGAATGCGTGGTTCGAGAAGTTCGAGAAGAGACCGCCCTGGAGGTGGTCTGCGGGGAGTTGCTGGACTTCCAAGACGTCGAGGTCTCCTGGGGACACCTGCAACTCTCGTTCTTCGAGTGCCGCCTGGAAAAGCCTGGGCAAATCCCGGCAAACACTGAGCATCAACCCCGCTGGGTTCCGATAGAGGATTTACCGAATCTGGAACTGCCGGTGCCCAATCAACCGCTGGTTGAACAACTGCTGCGAAGTCGGCGAACCCCGGATCCTCCCGAGTCTCTCGGGGCGGACTGAGGTCCGATTGCAGGCTTCTGCGAATCCCCCATGACCAAGACCATCGAAACCTTCGCTGCGGGACGTGTCTGCTTGTTCGGGGAGCACCAGGAGATCCTGGGTCTCGAGTCGGTGACCATGGCGGTGTGCCGCGGGGTCACCGTTCGCCTGGAGCCTCAGGCGGGGAGCGAGTTCCGACTCGCGGGCATCGGAGACGACGGTCCGATCGCCATCGACGGAAGCACCCCGGTCGAAGGAAGGGGAGCGGTGGCGCGAGCCGCCGTGCGTTTGCTTCACGACCTGGACGTCCGCTTTCCCTGTGGCGCCGAGGTCACCGTGACCACCAACTTGGCGGCCAACGCCGGACTCGGCGCGATGGCAAGCTTTGCCTTGGCCTGGCTGCGCGCGCTGCTCGCCCACGCGACCGAGGAACACCGTTCTTTGGAAGAGTCGCGACGTCTTGCAGAACTGGCCTACCGCGCATCCGATGCGCTTCCCGGGGCCCGGCGCCTGGACGCCCTGGCAAGCGTGTTCGGGGGCGTGACCCATATGTCTTTCGCCTCGCCCCCGTTCGTCCTCCCCATCCCCACCGAGCTTCCCGGGATGGTGCTGATACGGTCCAACGAAGCCGAGAATCGGCACGGCGACTATGCGCAATCTGCCGAGCGAGTCGCCACCATGTGGAAGTACATGCAAAAGGTGGATCCTGAATTGGACCTGCGCCACGCCTCGGTGGAATCGGTGCACGCGGTCTTGCAGCAGCTCGGAGTCGAAAACGCCGACGAGTTTTGGACCGTGCTCTTTCAGCGGGACCTGACCCAGGCCGCGTTGCGAGTCATTGCCGAAGAACCCATGGATCGAGCGCGCTTGGGAGAGTTGCTCAACGAAGATCACGTGCGTCTACGGGACGGACTGGGCGGATCCACGCCACGCAACGAAGAGATCCGCACTCTTGCCCTGGAGGCCGGCGCGCTGGGCGTGAAACAGACCGGAGCCGCCAATGGCGGATGGCTGTTCGCCTACGTGCCCGACGCCGAATCCGAGTTCATGGATGCCATGGAACGTCTCGGCATCGCCGCTTACCCCCTCGACGCCGCCTCCAGTCGCGTCGTCTAACCTCCCAGGACTCTGCAAGGCCGACCGAAGTCCACGGGGACGCCGCTCTTGCCGCCCATCGCGTCGCTTGGGAGACGAGTTGCCGGTCCGAAGAGGCGGGTCAGAGGGAAAGCCCCTGCAGTCGCGGGTAGGCCCGAAGAGTGTTTTCCTCGACGATGCCTTCTAACTCCTCGACCTGCATGCCTCGCAGCTCGGCCACCGCTTGCAACGTGAGGGCCAGGTTCTTCGGCTCGTTGCGCTCGGCACCGTTCGGCCCCAGGACCGGAGCGTCGCTCTCGAGCAAGATCTGCGAAACGGGGAGTCGGCGAGCCAGCTTCTGCTTCTGCGGGGAGCGCAGGAGGGACGGAGGCAGAGAGAAGAACACTCCCTTTTCGGCGGCGGCCACCGCGTAGGACGCCTTCCCGTCGAACGCATGCATGTGCACCCGCGGTTCGCCATCCAGCAATTCGAGGGTGTGATGGCCCGCCGATCGCGAGTGGACGTTGAGCGGGACGTCCCAGCGCCGGGCCACCTCCGCGAGTCGCACCAGGACCTCGCGCTGGACCCGGCGGTCGTCTTCCTCCAGGGCACGCCAGTAGTCGAGGCCCACTTCGCCGACCGCGACGAGGCGATCACCGTACCGGTCAATCTGCTCGATCACCTGGTCGCAGCGCGGGTCGGCAAAGCGATCCGGGTGAAGTCCCAGGCACGGGAACAACTCGGGAGACTCCTCGGCCACTTCGAGGACTCGGCGGTTGTCTTCCACATCCTCGCCCACGAGCAAGACGGCACGGACCCCGGCCTGTCGGGCACGAGCGAGGACCGCGTCCCGATCGGCATCAAATTCTTCCCCATGAAGGTGGGCGTGGACGTCGATCAGAGGAACAGGTCTCCGCAATCTGGCTTCGGCCTTCGGGAACGATCCGGGCGGGGTAAAAAGCAGGCGGCCATCTTACGCCGAACGTCGCGCTCCACGAGACCAACGGAATGCCCTCGATTCCCTGGATACCACGCCTGGACCCCGCCGGCCGAGCCACGCTACGGCTGTTGGCCGGCTTGGTGCTGGTCCGCTGGATCTACGGACTGTGGGTGTACGACCTCCAGGACGGCGTCATGATCCAAAACGTCGGCGACGTCTACCGCCGACTCGCCGCCGATTCTTGGGAAGGATTCGGATCTCTGATTCGCTTCGGGGACTTCCTACCCGGAAGCCTGCTCGCCCTGGGAACCATCCAATTTGCCCTCGGCAATTTGTTCCTCTCCCCAGTCATCGTGGGTGCCCTGGGCATTGCGATGTGGATTTTCGCCCTGGCCGGAATCACACGGGCACTGTTCCCTCAGAGCAAGGACGCCACGATTCTGACTGTGCTCTTGGTGGCGTTCGCGCCATCGGCCACTTGGGACAGCCTGACCGCGAGCTCCACCCCACTGACTCTCGGAGTCACCAGTGTCGCGGTGTGGGCCGCCTTGCGTGGACATCGGGAGAACCAGAGGCGCTTCTGGGTGACCTTCTGCGTGGCTTGTTGGGTGGCCTCCCTGATCAGCCTCGACGCCTGGTTGATCCTGGGCCCCCTGTGGCTTTTGACCGCCATCCAAGTGCTGGTGTCCTCGCGGATCCGTGCCCAGCGGGACCGGGCGAGCATTCTCTGGATCATCGCGGCTGGTCTTGGGTTCGCGGCGGTCGGCGCATGGATTCAACTGACTCGCCCGAGCATCCTGTCCTTGTCGATCTTGCGGACCGACCAAGTCAACCCGGGTCACCTGCTCCGCAACTTCATGGGGTTGATGGCCCTGTCTCCGTTGCTTCCTCTCGGAGTCTTGATGAGCGTGGTCGGTGCGCAAGTCCGTCAGTTGAACGACTTCCCCCTCGGAAAAGCGGCGGCGGCCACGGTACTCCTCCTCACTGGTTCGGTTCTCACCTGCTCCCAACCCCACGGGGACGAAAGTCGACTGTTTCTCGCCTTTGCCATGCTGGCTCCCCTGATCGCCGGAGGGACCGTCTCGGCCATTCGCTCGGTGGCTCACCGCCCCCAGCGCTTTGTATGGATCGTGTGGGTTGCCGTGGGTCTGAACGCCGGGTTCAGCTTGATGCGCGGCATGGGATTTCGCCAACCCCACTCGGACTACGTCACCTTGGGTCAGTCTCTGCGTGACATGCTGTCCCACGAATCACTCCAACCCCAAGACAACATCGCGTTGGAGTCGAAGATCGACATGGACCCGTCGGTCAAACCGGCCCAAGAAGAGATCGCCGAACTGCTGCCGTTGATCCACCTGTTCCAACCGGATCGGCTGCAGCTGTCCTCGGTGATTCCTCCCCAAGGGGTGGCACCAGGACAGCACGAGCAAGTGGGCAAGCGAGTGGTGAAGCTGCTTCGCGATCGCAACGACCAGGTGGTCTTTGCCCTGAGCCCTTCGGGCATCCGACTCTTGGAAGAAGGGGGCTACCAGAACGCCGGGGTTCTGGGGCCTTTCACGATCTTTGGAAACCGCCAACGGGACGGGTTGCTCGATCACTTGCGAAAGATGCTGAAGCGCTGGGAAACGGACGGGATCCTCCAGCCGGAGCCCGAAGTCGAAGAAGAACCCCAGCGGAAGGCCACTCCTCAGCAGCCAAAGGCGCCGCGGGAAAGAAAGCAGCGCCCCACCCGTGAGCGCCCGACTCGCGAACGCAAACGCAGGTCGTAATCCGGGCGCCCACCAGCCTTGGCCGGACACGCTCCCGGTACACGGCGACGGTCTCTCGAACGACTCCGAAGCCTTCTTCGGTGGACCGGTTAGGAGTCTTCCGGTGTCCGGTCCAGAGCGCGAAGACGCTCGTAGGTGTAGATCCCGGTGTTGTGGCCATCGCTCCATTGGATGCGCAGGCCGTACAGCCCCACATTTTCAATCGACACCGGGGCCACGTCCTCGGGAATCGAGCCGTCGTCGAGCAGCTTTTCTCCGGTCCACTCATGCACGCAGGAGGCGCAAGAGCAGCACAACCGAAGCTCACGCACGTTGTACTGACTCTTGGCTCCGTCCGCCCAGTCGATTCCCAGGGTCTGACGGTCGACCTGAAACACATTGGTGGGAGTCGCCGCAGACATGCTCAGGCCTTCTGATCCCAGGTCATGGTGACGTTCGATTGAGCCGGAGCATTGGCGTTGGCAATGGCCAATTGGGCCGCCACCGTTCCCGCCAGGGATCGGAACGCTTCGCTCACCGGTGATTCGGGATTGCGCACGAAAATCGGATTTCCTTCGTCACCGCCGGCGGCCACTTGCGGATCGATCGGAACCTCCCCCAAGAACGGGACCTCTGCTTCTTCGGCGAACCGGCTTCCGCCACCTTCGCCGAAGACGGCCAGTTTCGAACCATTCGGTTGCGGCAGATAGCTCATGTTTTCCACCACGCCGAGGACGGGCACCTTGACCGTCTCGAACATCTTCAATCCCTTGCGCGCATCCAAGATGCTCACATTCTGCGGGGTGGTGACGATGACGGCTCCGGCAAGCGGCGCTTGCTGTGTCAAAGTGAGCGCCACGTCGCCGGTCCCGGGGGGCATGTCCACGATCAGGTAGTCCATCGGCTCCCAAGCGACGTTGCCGAGGAACTGCTGAATGAGGGACGCAACCATGGGACCACGCCAGATGACCGGTGTGTTGTCGTCGGAGAGAAAGCCCATGGACATGAGTTGCAGACCATGCTGCTTGAGCGGCACGATCTTCTTGGATTCGGTCAAACCCGGACGCTGCCGGACACCCAGCATCATGGGAATGCTCGGCCCATACACGTCGGCATCCATGAGGCCGGTCCGGGCTCCGGTGGCTTGCAAGGCCAGCGCCAAGTTGACCGCCACCGTTGATTTCCCCACGCCGCCTTTCCCAGAGGCCACGGCGACCACGTTCCGCACCTCGGGAATCGCCAGCTTCTCCTGGAAGTTACGGGCGGTGACGTCGGCGGTCATTTCCACGTCGACAGATTCCACGCCTTCCAAGGCAGAGACCTTGGCGTGACACTCGTCCCGCAGCTGATCCTTGACCGGACAGGCCGGGGTGGTCAGCTCGACGCGAAAGGAAACGGCTGCTCCCTTGATTTCCAGCCCCTTCACAAACCCGAGCTCGACGATGTTGCGATTCAGGTCCGGATCCATGACCGTGGACAATGTCTGGAGGACCGCGTCTTTGGTCACACTGTCTTTCTTCCCGAACATCCCTCGACTTTCCTCGCCTTGGCCCAAGGGCCTCGGACTTGAAGGTGAACACGATTTCCGCAGTCTCTTCGAACCGGCCGTGAATCAGGATTCGCGCAGAGTCGAGACGCGGAGCAAATCAGGGCTGCGGTCGATCAACCGAGCTCGTCAGGCATGACTTCCCGGGCGGCCGCGACGATCTGGTCGTGGAACGGGCCATGGGAAGCGATGATTCCTAGGTTGTTCTGTAGCCGACGACCGGTGGTGAAGTCCAGCGGCTTGCCCCGAGCATCGGTGACCTTGCCGCCCGCTTCCTCGATGACCAAGGATCCCGCGGCCTGGTCCCAGATGCACTCCCGGTAGTCCTTCTTGGTCGGCATGCGCAAATAGATCTCGGCTTCACCACGCGACAGCACCCCGTACTTGGCCTGGCTGTCCAGGCGCACGGATTCACCGCGGATGCCCAGACGAGACTTGATCTGGTCGTGGCTGGAGTGATCCCCGTGGGCCGCCTCCACACTTTCCAGAGCACGCAACTTCGTGATGTCCTGACACGGGGATGCCTGGATGGAGCGTTCCTCTCCGCCATCGAGGGACATCATCACTGCTCCCTTGCCGCGCTCAGCGACGAACAAGCTCCCTGCCCCCCGCTCACCGCCCCACTGCAGCGGGAGATTGGGGCAACCCAGCAGTGCGACTTCGACCTGCCCCTTCACCACCAGAGCCAGGGCAACGGCATACTGCTCTCCCCGGAGGAATCCCTTGGTGCCATCGATCGGGTCGAGAGTCCAAAAACGATCCACCCCACCTTCGTGACTGCCGCGATCGATCCAGCTCAGAATCTGGTCGTCCTTGGCGGATGCGACACTCTCCTGCACTTCCGCGATCACCCGCGAGCGGATCTCCGATTGCTCATCCTGGCGGAGGGAATCGGCGCTCTCTTCGCCCACCATGGGGTCGTCCGGGAACACGCCTTCCAGATGCCGGGCGACCAGCGCTTGGGACCCGAAATCCGCCACTGTCACCGGGCTGCGGTCCTTCTTCGTCAGAGAATCCGCAGTCACCATGCGGCTTTGCACCCGGCGGCAGAGTTCCGCCGCGTGGCGAACGGCTTCGATTGCCGCGGTTCGTTCGCTTTCGTACGGGGACGACATGGGAGGCTCCTTGAGACTCGGGAATTCGCAGGGTCAGAACAAAGGCGGCGTAAGCTAGCCCTAACGCCGTCAAAGACCGCGGTGAAAACCGCCTGCCCCGAGAGGCGACAATCGGTCTCCGAGCGCCGGCTGCTCCCACCGCGACACCCGATTTTGGGCGACTTCCGAACCGCCAGCGCCGAAAATGCCGTCCCAAAGCGTCAGTTTCGCACTTCTCCCCGGGGATGGGTTGATTCCCGACCACGGCGATCGGCTAGCATTGACCCCTGGCGGAGCCCCCTGGCCCCCGGGAGACCGGGGTGGGGTTCGCTGGGAGGGGAGCGAATGGCCACACGGCCAAGGCGGAAGGTTCCGGCTTAGCTCCCGAGGAAGGGGCTGGCGTTTCGCCACCTCGCCCGTCCGGGTTCGCCCCCGGACAAGCGAAAGGACAAACGATGGCAGGTAAATCTGGTGGCAAGAAGGTCAGCCCCGCACTCATGAAGCCGGTCCAACCTTCCGAGGACCTGGCCAAAGTGGTCGGAAGCGATCCGATTCCCCGCAGTGAAGTCACCAAGAAGCTGTGGGAGTACATCAAGGGCAAGAACCTCCAGGATCCTGCCAACAAGCGAATGATCAATGCGGATGACTTGCTCAAGCCCGTGTTCGGTGGCCGCGAGCAGGTCAGCATGTTCGAAATGACGAAGCTGGTGAATCAGCACCTCAGCTGATTCTCTGCTCCTCACCCGCGCCGGGCTACTTGGTCGCGGGGCTCGCAACGGCAATCGACTCCAGGAGTCGCTTGGCAGCCAAAATGCCATCGCGCTCCGGGAGTCGATTGCCTTCATATTCGATGCCCACGTAGCCGCGATATCCCGCTTGTTCGACGATGCGCATCATGCGTCGAAAGTCGATGCTGGTTTCGTTGCCATCCTGGTCGAAGTCGTAGCACTTCGCACTCACCGCGCGGGCATGAGGCATCATCGCGCGGATCGCCTCATAGCGATCGGTGCCCTCCGGGAAGTTTCCGAAGTCCGGCAAGGTTCCCAGGTTGTCGCGACCGGCCTTGCGCAGCACCTCGAGCAAACTGTCCGGGTGTGAAGAGATCCCCCCGTGGTTCTCCACGATCACGTCCAGCCCCTGCTCCGCCGCGTAGTCGCCGAGACGTGCCAGGCTGTCGGCGCAGCGATCGATGTCTTCGACATTCTTGGGCCGCCCCCCGCTGTTGACACGAATCGCGTGGCCGCCGAGAACTCGAGTAATGTCCACCCACTTGTGGTGGTTGCGCACCGCTTGAAGCCGATGCTCTCGATCCGCGCTCGACAGGTCTCCCTCACGATCCACCATCGTGAGCAAGATCTTGACTCGGTGGCGCTCGGCTTCCTTACACAGCGACTGAAGGAAGCTGTAGTGAGGACTGGGAAACAGGGTGTTGACCAACTCGATCGCTTCGATGTCGAACTCCTCTCGCGCCACCCGGGGAAAGTCCAGGAGACCCATCGCGCGTTCCCGGTGACGGCGATGGAGGGACCATCCCGCAAGAGAGATGCGAACGCCCCCCTTGGGGCTGGCGAACCGTGCCACCCGAGTGACGGCCCCGGCGAGGGCGGATGATCCGGCCAGTACGACACCGGCATGGAGGAACTGACGTCGGGGCATCCGCTGATTCATGGGCAATTCCTTGGCGACCGACTCGGCAACGAGTCCTTCCCGAAAACGGCTCGTGGCGGCGAGTGTACCCGAGGCGTTTCCCACCGCACTGACTCCGCATGCTGCCCCCTGTTCGGGAACGCACCGGCAACTTTTCCAGGAGCCGGCATCCCGCCTCCAAATGCTTCGCGATATCGTGCGTTCACGAAGAGCCAAGGTCGCCCCGCGGCCCCCGGGAGATGGGACGTTGCCAACCAGTGAGGAAGTGCGGAGCCAACGCCCGCCCATCGCCGGCTCTCGCAGAAATCCGAATTCGTCAGCAACTTGGGCTTGATGGCTGCCCAACCGCGTCCTCACGGACCTGGTCGGAGGAAACGACATGGCTGATTCCGCCTGGAGTCCGTCAGACAGCGAGAGGCTCTATGGACTCTCGACTTGGGGCCGCGGCTACTTTCGCGTGAACGCCTCGGGCCATGTCGAAGTCTGTCCGCGAACGGGGCGCCCAGGGCAAACCGTCGATCTGCGCAATCTCGTGCAGGATTTGCAACGCCGAGGCCTGGAGCTGCCATTGTTGGTGCGCTTCAACGGCATCCTCGAGGATCGCATCGAACAGTTGTTTGGCTGTTTCCAGCGCTCGATCACGGAGTACGGCTATGCCGGCAAGTACCGGGGCGTCTACCCCATCAAGGTCAACCAACAACGGCATGTCGTCCAGGCACTTCTGACCGCGGGTCAAAGCCACGGGCTCGGTGTCGAGGTGGGAAGCAAGCCCGAGCTTCTCGCGGTGTTGGCCCTTCTGGACGACCCCGATGCCCTGCTGATCTGCAACGGCTACAAAGATCGCGCGTTCCTCGAAACGGCACTGTTGGCCACTCGCTTGGGCCGGAACCCGGTGATCGTGATCGAACGCTTCGACGAGCTTCGAGAACTTCTGGAAGTGGCCGAAGAAACCGGCATCGCACCGGTGATCGGCTTGCGTGCCAAGCTCTCCACCCGCGGCGCCGGACGTTGGGAGAGCTCCAGCGGCGAACGCTCCAAGTTCGGTCTGGGTCCCCGATTCCTGGTGCAAGCCGTGGACCTGTTGAAGGAACGCGGCCGGTTGGATTGCTTGAAGCTCCTGCACTTCCACATTGGCAGCCAGATCACGTCCATCGTCAACATCAAGAAGGCGCTGCGCGAGGGGTCTCGACTATTCGCGGAGCTCTCTCAATTGGGAGCCCCGCTCCAATACTTCGATGTCGGCGGCGGGCTGGGCGTCGACTACGACGGCACCCGAACCAACGCCTTGCTATCGATTGACTATTCGGAGCAAGAGTACGCCAACGACGTGGTGTGGACGATTCAACAAGCGTGTGACGAGGCGGGCATTCCTCACCCCGATCTGGTCTCGGAATCCGGTCGCGCTTTGGTGGCCCATCATTCCGCGCTCGTTGTGGAAGTGAGTGGCACCAGCACTTCGGCGGACACGGACACTCCCAAGGCTCCCGGTCCCGACGACCCCTCCCCATTGATCAACCTGTGGGAGTCGCTGCAGTCCCTGACCCCCCGGAACTACCGGGAGGTGTTCCACGATGTCACCACCCTCAAAGAAGAAGTCCTGACCCTGTTCAACCACGGGATGCTGTCCTTGACCCAGCGGGCGTGGGCAGAAGAGATCTCCCGTGCCATCCAGCAAAGGGTGCGAGACATCGTCGCAGAGTTGGACGAGGTTCCCGAAGAGCTGAATGTGCTACGGCGCGAACTGGCCGACATCTACTTCTGCAACTTCAGCATTTTTCAGTCGCTGCCGGACACCTGGGCGATCCGCCACCAGTTTCCTCTGGTCCCCCTGCAAGGACATCAAGAACGCCCCACCCGTCAAGCGGTGCTCGCTGACATCACCTGCGACAGCGATGGCAAGATCGAACAGTTTGGAGGCGACGGAGAAACCCGCCACACGGTGCCACTCCATCCGTTGTCCTCCGACCAGCCCTACTACCTGGCATTCTTCCTGGTCGGGGCCTACCAGGAAATCCTCGGCGATCTGCACAACCTGTTCGGTGACACCAGCGCGGTCCATGTCGACGTTGACGCGCACGGCGGTTACGAAATCCGTCACGTGGTCCAAGGGGACCGGGTCCGCGAGGTTCTCGAGTACGTCGAGTTCCGCATTCCCGAGCTCATGGAACGAATCCGCGATGCCTCCGAGAAAGCCCTGAAGAACGGCAAACTGACCTTCGAAGAGTCCGCCCGGTTCTTGAAGCTCTACGAAGAGGGCATCGACGGATCGACCTACCCACTGGCTTCTCGTCCGGAAACCGCTGCGAAGGCACGGGTCGCGGGCCAAGCCGGTTGAGCGATCAGCCCCGAGGACGCCCCCGGATTCAGGCCACCTCCCGCCCTCCGAGGACGGACAGAGTCAGGATCGCGACGTAGATCAGAAGGAACACCACGCCCGCGAGGCGTGGCACCCTTTTCAGAGACCAGCACAGCGCGGCTAGCGCGGCAGTCAGACCAAGAGTCGCCCACAGGTCGAAGGTCAGCGGACCACGTTCCCCCTGCATCGCGAAAGGAAAGACAGTGCCCGTGATTCCCAGCACGTAGCAGATGTTGAACACGTTGCTTCCGAGCACCGTCCCGGCGGCCACCGCCATGTTGCCACGCAGCGCCGCGAGCAAGCTGGTGACCACTTCGGGCAACGAGGTTCCCACCGCAACCACGGTCAGGCCGATGACCCGTTCCGAGAATCCGAGTGCCAATGCCATCGTCTCGGCCGCGCTCTCCACGAGCTTGGCTCCGACGGGAAGACAAGTGAGTCCGAACAGCAAGGACATCGCCGCCGCGAAGCGAGATCCTGACGGCTCTTCCACGGTCACTTCCATGGAAACGGACCGGCGACCCATCCGTGCTCGACGAACATTGACGTAGACGTAGCCCAGGCCCGTCACCGTCAGGATCAAGCCTTCCCAAACTTCGACTTGAGCGTCCCAAAGAATCCACAACACCCCTGCCTGAAGGACCAGCAGTGCGGGCAACTCGAAGCGCAAGAGCCGTCGCTCCACGGGAACGACCCTCACCACCGCCACCAAGCCCAGAACCAAGGCAATGTTGGCCAAGTTGCTTCCGAGCACGTTGCCCACCGCCAAGCCCGGGCTTTGCCGAGCCGCGGCGATCAGACTGACCACCAACTCCGGTGCGGAGCTGCCGAACGCGACCACGGTCACCGCAATGATCACCGGGTGAATTTGCCAGGAGCGGGCCAAGGTCTCGGTGCCACGGAGGAGGACCTCGGCGCCGACCAGCAGCACCACCAGGCCGCCCACGAGGGTCAATGCGGTCATCAAGTGGCCAGACTCCTCACTTTCCTGCGGCACTTTTCCCAGTGCGATTCCGCCAATCGCCGGCGGAGGATCCTACCACTCCCGGTGGGATTCGCCCGGCGCCTCGACTCCCCCACTCCGAGTCTGAAGTGGCCCACCTCGTTGGTAGAATGCCCTCGTCATGCCATGGGGTTCTTCCCCCGAAAGCATGAGCATCTTTCTTCGGAGAGATGCGCGCCGCGGGCCAACCCCGTGGCATGCCCCACCCCCTCACTCGGCCCCCCGCGCTGAGTGAGCGGCCACGCTCGCAATGGTCGACGAGCGATCCGTCCGTAACCCTCAACCCCCACTCCTTTCTCATGAATTCATTTGCTTCCGGTTTCACCCGCACTCCCGGCAAGAAGATCCTCTACCTCACCAAGGATGCCGAGCTGCTTCGTCGTCAGATTGCCGGGGAACTGACCCTGACGATGGACGACGTTCGGGTGGAGGACCTGTTGGACGACATCAATACCGACGCCATGACCCCCGCGTGGGTGTGCTTCGACTACGAACCCGAGGCGATCGCCCGCAACGCCTACGCCGGTTTGATCGTGGACGGCAAGCGCATCTTCGAAGAAGGCGCGTTGATGAACGGTGGCTTCGAGATCATTGTTTCTGGCCAGCGCAAGGGGGTTGGGTCGTCCCGCGAAACCGCCGTCCAGGCCGAGAAGTGGTGTGGCATCCGATTGGCCATCGCCGAATCCTTCGCCCCCATTCACGCTCGCAACAACATCAACCAAGGTGTGCTGATGGGCGATCACGATTTGCTCCGCCGCATCGAAGCCGGAGAAACCATTCCCCTGGACGACTTCATGCAGGGCCGGGACGAGATCACTCAGAGCATCATTCGCCAGGGCGGGCTCTTCAAGTACGCCCGAGCCTTGCAGGCGGGAGAGATCCAAGCGCCGAAGGTCTCCCAGGAATCGCGACCGCTCACCATGGCAGAGAAGATCCTGGCCAAGCACGCGGTCGGCGCCAGTGGCAACGTCTCCGTGAAGCCGGGAGATGCGGTCTTGGTCCGCGTGGACGGCGGTTACTCCCACGAATTCACCACAGCTCAAGTCCACCATTTCCTGGCCGAGGAATACGGGGACGACTACACGATCCCTGAACCAGATGGATTCGCCGTCTTCGAAGATCACTTGATCTACGCCGACGACGTGCCGCGCATGGCCCGTTTTCTCGACAAGATCGAAGTGCTTCGGGATCTCCAGCGCAAGTTTCAACAGCACACCAAGGTGCGAGACTTCTCGGCGCAGAACGGAGTGTCCCCAGGGATCTGCCACCAGGTCGCGCGAGAGCACATCATTCTGCCGGGACAAATCATCGTCGCCACGGACAGTCACACCTGCATGGGCGGCTCGTCGAATGCCTTGGCCTGGGGTGTCGGCGCCACCGAGTACGCGAATTTGGTTCACTCCGGATTCACCTTCGCAAGGGTTCCCGAGTCGATTCGGTTCGAGCTGCATGGAGAATTGGATCCGGGCTGCACGGCCAAGGACATCATGCTGTACATCCTGTGGAAGTTCGCTCGCGAACAGAAAACCCTCGGTCGCTGCATGGAGTTTGCCGGACCGGGACTCCGCGGGCTGACTCTCGACGAGCGGGCAACCCTGGCCAACATGGCCACCGAGTGCACCGCGTTCACCGGCATCGTCGAAGCCGACGAGGTGACCGCGGAATGGATCGCCGAACGACGGCCCGAGCTGAGCAAGGAGCAGATCCTTGCCGACGCAATTCAAGCCGACGAAGGAGCCGAGTACGCGGGGGGCGTGCATCGCCTGGACCTCGGCGACATCCGGCCCATGGTCGCCAACCCCGGGGATCCTGATCGAGGCATTCCCTCTGACCCCACCAATGGCGAGTTCATCGGGGAAATGGCGGACGTTCCGGTCGACATTGCCTACGGCGGTTCCTGCACCGCAGGCAAGGCGGACGACATCGCCTTTTACGCCAAAGTGCTCCAAGAAGCGGATGCCGCCGGACAGAAGGTGGCCGACTCGACCAAGTTCTATCTGCAGTTCGGATCCAAGGACGTGCACGAGTGGGCCAAACAGCAAGGCTACCTGGATCTGTTCCAACGGACCGGAGTCCAGGTCATCTCTCCCGGCTGCGGCGCATGCATTGGCTGTGGGCCCGGGGTGTCTGACGACGCCGACCAAGTCACCGTGTCTGCGATCAATCGCAATTACAAGGGACGCTCGGGTCCCGGAAGGCTCTACCTTGCCTCTCCCCTGACGGTGGCCGCGTCGGCGATCACCGGGAGCATCACTGCCTACCGACCGGGCATGTTCGCGAAGGAGCCCGCCGCAACCTAAGACGGCGCAGGGGCAGCCTTCCCATCGTCAAGACTAGCCGCGACCCGGGAGCAGGCCCCAACCCTGTTCTCGGTCGACCGCTAAGACCGCATCGAACAGGCGTTCGCCGACGATCCGGTGACCGTCGGCGTTGGGGTGGCTGTCGGACTCGGAGATCTGCAAGCTCGGCTTGTCGTGATCCTCGTAGACGTCGGCGAGATCCACGACCGCGTCGAACCCGCAGTTGCGCGCGGCCTGGAACAAATCTCGATTGCGGTTGGAACCAATGTCCAGGGTCTGAAGATACACCCATACGGACTTGGCTCCGATCTCCCGGCACTTGCGATGGAAGCGGCGGTAGGACCAATTGGTCAGGGTGTTTGAGGCTCGGAACAGCTTCTTTTGAACCTCCGGCTCGGCCATCCCCTTCGCCGTGCCGGCGTCGCGCAACAAGCGGTCCAGCTCCGGATACGGAGACGTCTCTCGGTGAACCACCCAGCGGGTCAAGTGCCGGACGGAGCGCGACGCGTCGTTGGCGTGGGCCACCATCAGCACCAGGTCGGGCTCGAAGTCGATGATCTTTTGCTCCAGCAAGTAGAGGTGCTGCGCCATGGTGTAGTTGTCGACCGCGAAGTTCAGCACCTCGTAAGAACGACCGGGCCCGGCCCTTTCGTTGAGCCACTGTTCGAGCAGCGACGGAAAAGTGCCTTCAACGGGAACCCCTGCGCCGACCACGTGGGATGCTCCGAGCACCGCGAGCCGACACACCCCTTCGGGCTTCTCTTTCGAGTAGGCGCGATCCCGCATGCCCCACTCGTTGGTCTCGTAGGCGGCACCCCGCACTTCGAGACGTTGGTTGGGAGGGAGCTCCCAGGCCAGGAACCCCTTGACCGGAACGCTCATCATTCCGCCCCCGCGCAGCGGAACGAAGTCCAACTCGCGACTTCGAGGGGGGAGTCGTCGACCGGGTGCCCGCCCTTCCTCGAACACCTGCTCATCCTGGCGCTCTTGCATGACCTGCCACACGGAAGAGCTGAAGCTCGCGACCGACATGAGCTCTTCGTAGTAACCGCGGTCGGCTTGGGCCTGGTCTCTCTTGTTGTACACCCGGTAGCGCAGGTCCGCGATCATGTCTGCCGCTCGAGGCCCGGCCTTTTGCGCCACTCGCTCGGCGCCAATCACACTCAACACGGCGATCCCCGCCATGGTCAACACCATTCGAGGAGTCGTGACCTTGGTCGACCACAGCGCGGCCCAGGGGCCCCGGCGGTGTAGGTAGCCCCACACCGTTCCCCCCACGAGGATCGCGGCGCCGCCGAGCGCCAGCTTGTCGATGCCTCGGTACCACTTGTCGTCGGTAAAGACGAAAAGAGAGCGCCACTGTTGCAGGTCTTGCACCGTCCAGATCGACCAAAGAATCGACACCGTGATGAACACGGCAATCGTCTTCCAAGCGATGGAGAAGCTCTGCGCCCAAGTCCAGGGGCGATTGCCCCGGGGTGCCTTCGAGCCACGGGTTTCGTTCCAGACCAGGTTCGCCACCGCCAGCAAGCCGAGAGCCCCCCAGAAGATGCCATCGCTCCACTGCAGTGGAAAGGTCCCGAGAATCCAGAACCACTGGTAGGAGTGCAGCGCCCAGGTCACGGCGAACACCACCACCGTCGCTAGCACCATGGCGTTGCGCTGTCCCAGCTTGCGCAATCGAAAGAACGCCGGGTAGTAGAAGACCTTCATCATGAAGTCCTTCCAGTACACGTTGATGCGGCGCCAGTAGTCGCTGAAGCTGGAGGCCAAATAGTAGTGCTGATTGGTGGCCGGGAGGTCGTAGTCGAACAGGCACAGGATTCCGACCGCCAGATGGAACAGTCCCGACACCCGCAGGTACAGCAAGTACATGGAAACCAGGAACCGAGCCAGGTCGCCCAGGTTCTGCACTTCCAGTTCGGGAACGGTCAGGAACAGGTAGACGAAGCGGTAACACAACAGATGGAGAACGCCGCGCATCACCCATTGCGCGCCCTTGGCGTGGACCCCCGGATCCGCGGATGGCTTTCGCTTGGTTCGGAACTGCCGGTAATCCACCACCGGGAACAACGGAAACACCACAACGTTTGGGAAGAGGAAAAAGTAGGCGAGAGAGCTGGCCAGGGTCGGACGGACGTTGCGCAGGTCGTACAGGTAGATGATCAGCCGGAACATGAACATGGCGCCAAGCATCACCCACACGCCGGTGGGGATCGGCAGCCAGCGCCGGTTGCGCATGGAGTCCGCCACGGAGTCCAGAAGAGGAAGGCTGCCACTGCCGCGCATCCACGCGAGGACCACTCCGGCAGCCAGGACCAAGAGGACCCTCAGGACGAACGGCACGGGCAGGTGACAAAGCGCCAGCAATCCGAGCCCCAGCCCCACCACCCAAGCCGCGGACACATAGCTACCGCCGACCTGCCCGACGAACAGGAACACCGCCGCCACCGAGGCCAAGGCGAAGAACGGCTCCTTCCAACGTGGCGCCAGGACGGTGTGAATGAGGTACACCCCCCCGGTGAAGGCCAGCAGATTGCGGATCGACTTCCCTTCCAGTCGAAACACATGAGCCAACAGTCCTGCCAGCGCTACCGAGGCAAAGACCAGGGCAGTGCGGCGGACATCAATGGGGGGAGCGGGGAGAGATTCCTCGGTGGGCATTGACTCAGGATATCACCGCACCTGGGCCTCCAGGAATGGCACCTCCAAAACCTTGGGGTGTTGGATGGGGCCGTGACCGAAGTAGCCGTCCTCGCCGAACAGCTCGCCATGGTCGGAGGTGACCGTGACAAAGGTGTTCTTCGGGACCCGGTCCAGGAGCCGTGGGAACACTTCCCGGTCGAGATACTGCACGGCCCGGATCTGCCGGGCCCGGAGCTGATCGAGCTTGGTCTGGTTGAAGAAGCGGACGCCGGGAGTGTCCTCGCCTCCGCCCTTGCGACTGGCGTCGTCCAGGTAGCGGAACACCCCATGCACCCCGTGGATGCGCGGCCACTCCCCGGGATCTTCGTCCGGAGTCGCGTACGGGTAGTGAGTCTCCCCGACGTTCAGCAGGTAGAAGGACGGACGGTCCTCGGAAAACTCCAAGGTCTCGACCATCGCGGCCATGTCGTTGTGCTTGTCCATGAGTTCGTAGGAGTCGAAGTCCCGATTGAGGACCGTGGCCGGGTTGATCACCGGCAGAGAGACCCGGGCGTGGGTGAAGTAGCCGAGCTCCTTGCGGAGGTGGGTCGGCAAGAACAACGCCGGGACCAGTTTGCCGAACTCCATGCCTTCGCAGCCCAGCCGCCGGTTGTAGTTCAGGTACTCGCGTTTGTAGTAGTCCGACGCGAACACCTGGGTCGGCGAATCGTGGGGCATCAATCCCATCATGAAGTTGAAATGAGACGGTGCCGTCCAGCTGGCGTAGCTGTACCGCTTCTCGACCGTTCCCAACTTCATCAAGTTGGTCGGCTGGGCTTCGAGGAAGGTGTCGTAGCGACAGGAGTCGAGAATGATCAACAGATAGTTGTTCTTGCCCTGAGGGTCCGGCCGGGGCGGCTCCGGAAACAACTTCTTGCGTGCGCCTGGAGACAGATGATCGAGAATTCCCATGGCGCGGTCTTAGCCCATGGATTCCAGGCTTACAAGCAGATCACCCTCGAACCGGCACCGGCTTGGTCGCCGTCAGGCGAGCCCGCAATATCGGGACCCACGCTCCGTGAAAAAGAAAGCTTCGAAGAGTGGGCGATGCGCTCCCGTGCCGCCAAGCGGCGCGTCTTGCCGACGAAGATTCGCCCGGCCAGCTTCCCGCCATGCGACTTCGACTCGAAAGGAGACGGCCCCCGTCCGCTCGGTGGGAAACACTAGGGAAAGCGAGCCACCTCTTGGCCATGCTCATCGAGGATTTGAATGCGGGGCTGATCTTTGGCGTCCACGGCAAGGACGATGCGTTCGCGCCCTTTCCCATCGCGCAGGCGAAGAGAGGCTTCGTGAGCGTCGATCCCCAAAGTCGCGCGATTGATCATCATGGACTGAAAGCGGGCCACTTCCTCGGGATCCCCCTCGAGAATCTTGTCCAGGTCCACCTTCCCGCGCGGATTCTCCATGACCACGAGCGCCGCCGATTGCACTCCCTCGTCGTTTCGTTGGCTCAGTCCGATCGCTTCCAACGGAACGTCTCGGTAGTCCAGGGTGATCAGCGAGTGTTCCGCCGAAGCGCCGATTCCCCCAATCTCGTCTCCGTTCGGCGCACAGAAGATCATCCCTGCCAGTCCCGGAGGTACCGTGCGCGGCACTTCTTTTCCCTGAAACGGAGCGGTCGGCATCTCGTGCGCAAGGACGATCCGGTTGACCCCGTCCGGTCCGGCAATGTTGATTCGCCCCACCGTGATCTCGTCGAAGACCTCAACCCAGGGGTCGTCTTGAGGTGCGAAGCTCGCCAGAACTCCGGCGCCGAGAATCAGTGCCATCAAAGCCGTCGTGGCTCGCAGTGTTCGAACTTGTCGAGACAAACGGGCTAGCTGTTCGTGGGGGTCCATGACGAGTCCTTTTCGCAGGTTTCACGCAGGTGAAAACGAGCTCCGAGGACGCGCGACGAACAGCGCAAGAAAGCTTGCCCACGGAGTCCTCCCTGTCGGAGACCGAAAGTCCGGCTCCACGAAAGCTCTCCCCATGGAACAGGGTGCGACGTCCCGCAGTTCAACCAGCGTCCGACGATTCTCCCGCGGCGGAGAAATCAACCGGAGGTCCTTGCTGTGGGCCAGCCTCCGCCTCGAACTTCTTGACGTATCCTTCGAACTTGGTCTGCCAAATCTCCCAGGCAAACTCGTCGGGTGCCTCCCCGTCCAAGAGCTGCGCCAAGTTCTCCAGACACATTTCCCACCCGGCGGCATTTCGTGCAGCCTCGGACGGGTCATCCAAGGTTTCCGAGAATGACATCTGGCAACCATTCCCGTCAGCGACCATTTCGCAGCGCAACAGACTCGTCCCCCACCGAAACTCGAGCAATCGAGGGGCATCCGCGGTCAGAACCTCGCCGCGCAAATCTTCTTCCGGCAAGTTGTCCCCCTCGCCATCGAGGAATCGAAACTCCAAGGGCGCATTCGCTTTCCACTCGCCTTCCACGTCGCAGGGAAACCACCGCTTCAACAGCTCGCGCGCCGCGAACCCGGTCCAGACCCTGTCGGGGTCGTGCACGAACCGGCGCCGCAAACTCAGTACGATGGTCGACTCAACTCTCTTGAGCGATGTGTCCACTTCGTTCCTCCCGAGACTCTAGCGGTGCTTCGACGCGCCGTGTCGAAACTCCCCGGCGCACGGCATCAGAGAGTCTCCCTCGCGGCGAAGCTGGCGCGGCACGAGATCGGCGTTCACACCAGCCCCGTTCACTGCGTCCGACCCGTCTCGAACTTGGCAAGAGCCTCTCCGAGCATCTCGGGGAATCGATTGGGAATGTAGCCGCCCGCTTCCGCAAGGGTGGACTCATCCTTGGGATCGAGAATTACGTAGTACGGTAAGGAGGCGAGTCCGTAGCGCTCCAACTGCATCTGGTAGAACTCTTTGTTCTTTTCCTTCGGGCGATCGGTGTAGAGACGCGTAAGGACCATCTCTTCGAACTGCTCTTTGACGTCGTCTCGCTTGAAAACGGTGCGCTCCATGGCGCGACAGTTCGCGCAGTAGTCTCCGGTGAAGTCGATCAAAAGTGGCTTGTCCGCATCGCGGGCGGCAGCCAGGGCATTCTGGTAGTCATCGATGAACCAGCCTTCGGCGCGAGCCAAGTCGTCTTCTCCGGGAGCGGGAGGAATCAGCGCCTCAAGACCCGTCGTCACCCACTCGGGCAGCTTGGGATAGTGGTAGGTCGGCGGCGTGGCCAGGGACAGCGCTACGGGAGCCAGAATCAAAACGGTCAGCAACGAAGTGGCCCAGCGGCCCACTCCCACCCGGAACGGCTTGGGACGGTTGCCGTGACCGATGTTCAGAAAGCCCAAGAAAAACGCCAGGGTGGCCGCGCCGACCACGAGGAACAGCGCCAGCACCACAGGACGGGTGAGCACGCCGACCCCCCAGTCCATGTCCGGCACCCACAAGAACTTGATCGCGACTCCCAGCTCTAGAAACCCGAACCCGACCTTGACGGTCTCCATCCAACCACCGGCCTTCGGGAGGTTCGACAAGGCTCCCGGGAACAACGACAGGGCCACGAACGGTGCCGCGAACGCCGCGCCGTAAATCAGCATGCCATACAGGCTGCGAAACAAACCGTCGGCCGTTCCCGAAGCCGCGTTCCCGAGGAGAAATCCCACCACGGGGACGGTGCAGGTGAAGGAGGCGAGGGCGAAGGTCACTCCCAACATGAAGGAGCCTAGGTGGGCACTCTTGGAAGAGCGCCCCGCACTATCGGTCTTGGTGATCAGCCAGGAGGGCACCTTGATTTCGAACAGCCCGAACATGGACAGGGCGAAACCAATGAACAGCAAGCCGATGACCAGGTTGAGCCACGGGTTGGTCGCAATGACATTGCCGAGCTGGGCATACTCGGAGCGTTCGGCAACATCCGCCACGCCCAAGGACAACAGTCCCACGATGAGCCCGGTCAGAAGGAAGGTTCCGGTGATCCCCAAACCGTAGGACGTGGCAATGGCCACTCGTCCCGCGCGCTTGTCTTCGGCCATTTTTCCGAAGAACGAGATGGTGATCGGAATCATCGGATAGACGCAGGGCATCACCCAGGAAACCACGGCACCCCCTAGCGCAAACAAAGCCAATCCCAAAAGTCCTTTGGCATTGTTCGACGACGTCGGCTCCGAAGGAGTGGAGACGATGGCGCCGGACGCGTCGTCCGTCGCGTCAGGACTGACCGATTCGGATTCACTCGCGCCCGAGCTTTCGGCTTCTGCGGCGGCGATGGTCAGGGTGGCTTTGGTCTTGACGCTTCCGGGCCGCATGCAGGTCGTGTCCGTGCAGGCCAAGCCGTGGATCTCGGGCGAGACGGACCGCTCTCCCGCCGCCGCGTCCTTGCTGACTCGCAATGGCAATTCGAACACGATCTCGCCTTCGTAGACCTTCACCATGTCGCCGAAGGAATCGAAATCCTTGGGCTTGGGTCCGTTCCAATCGGCCCCCTCGATGAACTCCAGCCCTTGGGGAAGTTCGCCAAGCTCCAAGCGCGTGGGGTAGGTTGAGTCGCCTTCCTTCTTCAACGAGTAGAGGTGCCACTTGGGAGCCGTCTTGGCGTGCACCTGCAGCTTCACCGTCGATCCCGGTGCCGCCTCCGACGGCACGAGGGTCGCCGCGGCGCCCCATTGAAGATCCGGAGCCACTCGAACCTTCGGGGCCGGTGCTCCTCCCCCGATCACTTCCAGCGAGACTTGGAACGCCACCGTGGCGGGAGGCATGCAGGTGCTGGCGTCACAGGCCATCGCGCCCACGCTGCCGCCGATGGAATAGGTGCCAGGGGCGATGCGGTCACTCACGGTCAACGGGATCTCGAAAATCGACGATCCCGAGTACACCTTGATCTCTTCTCCGAAGGACACGTAAGGCTTCGGATCGGGTCCGCTCCAGCGTGCTCCCTCACGAACCGACACTCCCGTTGGCAAGTCATCCAACTCGAAACGCGTGTAGTAGGTGTCTTCGCCCGCATCTTGTTGCAACGCGTAGACGTGCCACATCGGAGCGGTCTTGACGGCCACTCGGAGCCTCACCGAAGAACCCGCGGCGACCGATGTTTCGCTCAACGCGGCTCCGGCCCCCCATCGGTGCATCGGCGAAACCGAAGCTTCCGGGTCTTCCACCGCCAACGCGCTCGTCCCGAGAGAAGCTCCCCAAGCCAGCATCACCGAGAGCATCGTTCCTGCTGGCCGTGGCAACCAAGTTCGGGGACCTGGCTTGCTCGAGATCTTCAAGAAATGGGGAATGTTCATCGTCACCAACACGTCTAGGGAGAAAGGTTTGCGTCGAGTCGCATCGGCGCGTCACGCGGCGCCGCATCACCGACTTGGCGATCAGCGCCTTTGTACGAAAGTCTTGGCAAAAAGTTTTGTCCGACCGATCAGCCGGCGTCCAGCTCTTCCAGCAGGCGAACCGTCCGGGGGCAGCGACTCCAGGCCTCCGCGTCACCCTGCAGTTCCTCTTCCAGAGCGCGCAGGTCAGCCTCGTTATCGACGTCCAACCACTGCGGCAGCTCGTGCACACGAAGGCCGAGATCTGTGGCAATTCGCACAGTCTCTTCATGCATCGAAGCGGTGCTCATCGTCACCCCCTCGAAAAGCTCCGGTCGGGGCGTGCGGAGACCAACCAAATAGTAGCCCCCTCCCCGATCCGGGCCGAGGACCAGGTCGGCTTGGTCGCTCTGGAGCCTGGTGACTGCCTCAGAGACCAGAGAGCGTGGCAGGGTCGGACTGTCGCTGTTTCGCATGACGACCGGCGCCGGCCCCTCTTCGAACAGGGACCCGAAGCAATGGACCATGCGCTGGGCCAAGTCGTCCCCGCTTTGCGTGCGGAACCGCCACGCCCCTGGCAGGTGCTTGCGGAACCAGCGCGACCGAGAATCCGGGGTCACGAAGCACAGCATCTCGAGGGGACTTTCGGAGGCCCCCGCGGCGGCGTAGTCCAACACGTCGAGCAAGAAGGCCTCGTAAAGCCGCGCAGCGGTCTCCTCCGAGAGGGGCGGCACCAGCCGCGTCTTCACCTTCCCCGGGACCGGCTCTTTCGCCATGACCACCAGGCGCGCGGGCTCCGCGTCGCTAACAGTCATTCACCATCTCCTTTGGTGGGCGAAATTCGAACCATGGGTGACATTTTCCCGTTCTTGGCTTTTTACAAGGACTTGCCCCCTGCCAGGCTAACAAAGGGTCGGTTTCCGATCGACTGAATCAAAAAGATCCGATGAAACCCAACGATTCGGTGCGGAATCCGATATTGGAGTAGGGAACCTGAGCGTTACGCGCCCCGTAGAAGAATCTACGGAGCAGCCGGAATCTCTCTCAACCCGAATGGAACAGCTTTGGCTCACGTCCTGTGAAGTCGAACCTTCGGTCCCCGGTATCTAGAAGAAAGCGGAATCATGACTGAGAGCATGGACACACGGTCGTTCAACTCGGAAGAAGCGCGGATGCCACCCACGGAACCGCCAAGCCTTCCCCCCCTTCCTTGGAAAGAAGGCATCGAGCTGGTGCTCGCCCGTTACGAGCATCGCATCCTCGAACATGCCATGGCCCAGGCCGGAGGCGTCAAGCGTCGCGCAGCGACTCTGCTTGGCATCTCTCGTTACGCCCTCGAACGTCGCTTGACCCGCGTGGCTCGCACGCTGCAAGAAGCAGCCGGAGCTCAGGGGACGCCGAACGCCGAGCCGGAACGCGCAAGCACGACCATGGCTGGAGAGGGTTAAACCCGACCCCCGAGCCGCTCGAGAGAACTCGCGGGTCCCCCCACTGGAACCGCGATGACCCCCACGAGTCGGAAACCCCTCCATCAGGGGATCGACCACCAGGGCAACGGCGAGTTCTTCCCCTTGCTCAAGGGTCGCGAGTTTCTCGCGCGGCGACCCAGCGTTCGAGGCTCTGGACTTTGCGTTCCAGTTCCTCGACACGCTGGGCGAGGTTTGGGGAGGACGTGGCTTCGCCCACGTCGTGACCCGCGTCACGCGGCTCGGTCCGCGAGGAAGTGACCGGTGGCTGGGCGGCCACCGTCTTCGCGGAGCCCAGTTCTGCTGCTTCGCTGTTCGAGTACAGTCCGTGCCGCCATTGCACACCGCGCTGCACTCCTTCCGGTGTGACTCGCCTCACCCACGGACTCGTCCCTTGGGACAGTTTCCGCAAAATCTCGCGCAGAGTTCCCAGATCGGCAATGGGCCGCATCCGATTGGCCCGTCCGCGCAACTCTCCTTCGGACTGAACGCCGCGGAGGAGCAGTTCGCCGAGCACCGCCAGCTCCGGCCCGAGAAGTTGGAACCGTCGTCCTAACTCTTGGCGCCAGCGCTCGGCACGTCCCGTCGACGGCAACACGTCGGTGACCAGGCCCTTGGACTTCAACTCGTCCAACGTCTGTTCGACTTGCTCTTCGTCGTAATTCGTGACCGGGTCGCGATTGCTCTTTTGGTTGCAGCCCGCGAGGAGAGCCTTCACCGTCAGCGGATAGTACTCCGGCGTGGTCAGCCCTTTTTCGATGAGCACGCCCAGAACGCGTCGCTGCGGCCGGTTGAGCGCAGGACAAGCGGGGACGTCCCCCGGCGCATTGGTCTCTTCCATCGAACGCTCCTGTCAGGAAAAGGGCCCGCGCGACCGGCGGGAGTTCACTGCGAGTGGAACGAGAACCGTTACTCGTAAAGCCAGTTCTCGAAGGGAGCCAGCAGCGAGCCGTACAGTTCATTGGTGGTGATCAAGCGCGACTCGGGCTCGCCTTTCTTGCCCTTGCCTTTGGCCTGACTCTCCGGCTCCAAGCTTTCGAACACCAGCACTTCGAGCCACAGCCATTCCGAAGGATCGTTGCGCAGGGATTCGGCGAGTTCGTCAATGTCAGCGATCGCCTCGTAGGACTTGATCACCTCTTGGTCGGTGCCGTTGTGGGTCTTGGTCAGCTTCATGGATCCGGACTTGTCCAGATCGAACACCAAGCGGTCCCACTTGCCGCGACCGTCATACGGGTCGCCGCCGATTTCCGGTGCCACCGGACGTCCACCGATCTGTACCTGGATCTTGCCGGCGTCCAACCGCGAAGCGGCGGTGACCGCAGATTCGACGAACATGTCCGAGTTGTCTTCGGCGATCACTTCTCGCCAGCGCCAGTGGCGCTTCATCACCAGCGCCTGGGCCTGGGGACGTTTCAGTTCTTTGGCAATCTTGATGGTCAACCCGCGGCAGATCATGGCTCCAATGCGGATGAAGCCTTCTCTGTCCGGATCCCAGTCGGAGAAGAACATGGGATTGGCATAGGGAGGCCATTCCGCCGACGGAATCACGTACCAACGGCACTCGTCCGAGCGCCGATGATTGTGGGCCCGACAGACGAGGCTCTGAGCGCTTTCCGCTCGAAAGTACTTGAGTTGCTTGCACGCCGCCGTCGGCGTTCCGTAGAGGCATCTCAAACCGGGTTGCTCCCTCCCTTTTCGCGCCAGGGCCGTGTTCATCGGTGGGGCCCTCTCCTTCGCCGTTCCTTGCGTCGCTGGGTCCGCAGCGAAGGAGTGCTCCGCAGGGATATCCAAGATTCGGCCCCCTCATACCGAAACACCCCGACCCCCACCAACCCCGAAGCGAGGGTTTCGTCGAGGAGTTTTCCCAACGGTGAAAACCCGTGGACCGGTGGAGAGGCGACAACGGGGTGGCGCTGATGGGCCGCGGTGGTGGCCGGAGTCGCGAGGGGCGCCAATCCGACGGTGCCTGGGCATCAACTCGAAACCTCGCGTGCCTGGCCGCAAAGCAAACAATCGAACGACCGCTCAGGAGCCAATGCGTCTGGGTGAGCAGTGCGAACGACGGGCTCAACTTGATTTTTGGACGGGGGTCCGCTCAACTTCCCTCTGCCGAGCGGCTGTAACTCAGTTGGTAGAGTGTCAGCTTCCCAAGCTGAATGTCGTGGGTTCGAGCCCCATCAGCCGCTCCATGGGTTCTGACGCCTCTCGTCGTAGCAACGTCCCCGACCCTGGGGTTCATCCTTTGCCGCGAACCCTCTCCTTATTTCGTCGCAGGTTCTGCGCCCTATCGTGCTCTGACTTCAGGTGGTACTGCGGGAGGTAGATCCTCGCTATTCCACCCCAGGGCGTTCCAGCAATTTGGCCACAATCAAAGGGGGTAATTGTGTCGGCACGACTGGCTTACTCCGGATGTTTGACCTTCGTCCTGACACTCGTGCTGGCGAAGGAAGCGTCTTCCCAAGTTGGCATCGCTCCCGCTGGAAGAGAGCCGGAGCTAGCAACCGAAGTTGGAAGCCGTTGGCCGCCACACCCAGCAGACATCGTCCACCAGTGGTTCGGGACCAGATTCGTACCCGCATCCGGGCTGACGACCATCTACGTCGTACCAGATGACTGCTGGCTGGTTGTGAGGTACGCCGTGGTCGAGGGAGGCTCGGCTGCACTCGTCGAGGAATCAGGTGGCATTCGGACGACGAAGGCGATCGTTTTCCACCTCAGAGATCGGCGCGGTGGCGGCGCGGTGTTTCGACCAGGCTCCCTCGTCAGAATACAGAACGTGACCTCCATTGATGACCTGCTAGCCGGCTTCATCAACGGATACAAGGTCCCAATCGCTCCGGTACAGCGTTCTCCCGTGCGGGTGCCCCACCCGTCTGACATGGTCAACATCTTCCGGTCGAAGTACGTCACCGATGGCACGGTGGTCAACCTGCTTGAGGTACCCGCGGGGAAGTACCTCGTTCTCGAAAACCTTCGGGTGGATGGCGAACATGCAAGTATCGAGGCTGGAGCAAAAACCTACCTAGGATTCCTGACGTCAGACTTCTGCGATCAGTCCGGCATAAACATCTACGACCACTATGGAGAGGGCATGGTCTTCCAGCCCGGAGATTTCGTCACGGCCACGACTCGGTGTGGAGTCCCAAAGTTCAAGAAGATCACGGTCGAGGCTCGCGGTTACCTCGTCGACTACCCTTGAGGCAAGTGACCGAACGCTTCCCCGTCCCACGATTCGACAGCCAACCGCGTCGACAGAAACTCTAGTCCTGCGACGCCCCGAGTTTCAACCTCTGATAGAGAACTTGGCCCAATTCACAAAGGTTGCTGTTTCGTCTACTCAGGGCAATGTTCCCCGACGAGGCGCAGCACCAGAAACGCCGAAACCGGTAAAGTACTGAGAAGATCGAATTCGTTGAGTTCTTTCAAGAATGCGGCAGCGAAGCTGTCGCTGTCCGCAGCACTGCTATCTCAACCGAGCCCCAGGGAATCGCGTTTCGTCATACGATGAACACGACAGACGTGCATCGCGGGCTCCATTTCATTCGCGCTGTTTGAGAGGAACTGTGGCTGTGAATACGGAACGTCAACCTCGTGAAGTCACCGTCACAGTGAAGCAGGGACCGAGCAGCTCAAGCGCCTTTGAGCTTGTTGAAAGAGCAGCGAAACTCCTTTCTTTGGTCGCCATTCCAGTAGTTCTCGGCATCTCGGGACACCTTATTCAGCTGAGGCTTCAATCAGGAACTCTCGCTCGCGACTACGTACAGGTTGGGTTGGATATTCTTCGCTCGTCTGAGACGGATATTGGCTTGAAGAAGTGGGCGAGAACACTAGTTGATATGCATGCACCCGGAGGACTCACCTTCGCTTCTGTGGAAAGGGACCTCGCATTGAGAATCGACAATTCCACAATCAGCTTGCCGTTCGAAAGACAGGTTGCGGAGGTGGACGCCATTAGGTCGCAAGTCGCCTCTCTTCAATCTTCAGTCGATACCCAGCTGGCAACGCTGAGGCCTGATCAACTCGAGCACGCACGCATTGCCTTGAGTCGTACTACCTTTATTGGCGAGGAGGACACCTGGCCTGATTCTGCCAATGACGATGACAAACGGCGCTGGCTACGCCAGATGAGTAGGGGAGGAGACGAGCTCATCGACGTATTGGAACTTAGCGTGTTCCTACGTCTTCTTGAGCGAATCGACTGACTGAGTGTCATCGAGCGCTTATCAACAAGGAGCAAGAGACACTCATACGTTTGGCTACGAACTATTCCCAGCGCCGAACGCGAGGACCATCACGCGACTTGCGAATCGGCGAGATTTCCTGGGAGCAAGGCGGTTAGCATCCCCTTGCTTGGGCAGAGGATGCCCAGGAGGTGAAGCACACTGAATCGGGAAGTGCTCGGCGAGCGACACTGCCTGGTCGCGTCCTCCACCGGTTCGAGCCCCATCAGCCGCCCATGGGTTCGGTCGTGACGGCTATCGCGCGGAAGACCTTCCCAAAGCGATGGCTCTCCCCTCTCTCGGACACTTCGCTTCGCGTCTCAAAAGCGAAGAGCTCTCCCTCCGGAAGCGTCGACTCGCGAATCCACTTTCCGGCGGTTTCGAACAGCGAGCCGGCTGCCCAATTGTCGGTTCCTCCTGCGAATCGTCATTCGCCGGCACTCACCGGCGAGCCGTCTCCGCTGGCTGTGTTTCGCTGCCCGACGACGACGCCGCCGATCGTCGACAAGCTGTTTGGGCTTCCCAGTTTGTGCGAGCCCGTGCGGTTGTCACTGGTGGGGTCCCTTCGTTCACTCCACGGCCAGTTCGGGGACTCAAGGTTCACCGGTCGTCAGGGACTGACCACCATGCCAGGAACTCAAAGCCGGATTTGGATCACGCTGTCTTTCTCGACGGCGAGAACGTGCCGGCCGATCTCGTCTCCATCGCGGAGCAGCTGGAGAGTTCTCGCATCGTCTGGGAATTGCAACTCGGTGGGCCCAGACGGCATCTGGTGCGAGGAGGCCCACATGGTTGCTTCTCGGACCTCGCTGTCTGCGGTTCGAGCCAGGGAGCGGGTGAGACCGACGTTGAGAGGTTGGTCCCGAGCGTCAAGGATGACGAAAGTGTCCGCTCGGTGGGGATCGCCGTGGAGGACGGCTCGTTGGATTCGAGTCACGACGATCTCCAGATCCTCGTGAGAATCGAAAACACTCGGAAGCAATGAGAATGACCGTGAGGGAAGGATGCCTTCCCCGGTCACCGCAACAAGCACACGGTCCCTCGCCAGAGGACCCAGTTCGAACCAACCGAGTTCATCGGTCTCGCAACCATCGCGCGCTGCCACACTGTGGCTGAGAACACTTTCTCCCGTCGGGTGTTCGAGGCGGGTACCGAGGACAAACGGCGACACGAGAGCTCCCTCCACCGGCTGGCCGCGACGGTCGACGACCCGTCCCAGGATTTCTTCAAGGAGGCCCTCCCCAGCTATCTCGATTTCCAGGTTCTCGGTCTCGGGATGAATCGCGAAGAGTGTTTGTGTTCGCAGGGATCCGATGTCGACCACAAGAATGTCGTAGGTTCGCCGATCCAAGCCTTCGATGTTGAAGAATCCCTCGGAGTCACAGGAAACACCCGGGTCGGTGACGTGGGGCTTTCCGGCCAAGAAGCACTCCAAGATTCGGAGATCCGTGGGACCCGATCCGGAAATGGAAAGCACGGTTGGATCTAGCAAGCCCACCCATGCCTCGGCAACTCCCTGGCCGTGAGACCCCACCACTCGACCTCGCAAAGTCGCCGAGCTTTCGACGAGCTGCCACTCGACCGATCGCTGGAAGTCGATCACCGAAACTTGCACAGGCAAAAACCCCGGAGCCGCCGCATGGACCACCCAAGGCTCTGACGACGAGGGAAAGGGAAGGGTGAATCTCCCATCGTCCGTGGTTTGCGTTGCAGCACCGTCCCCCCAGATCCAGGCACCGGACAAGGGCACCCCCTGAGATGTGGTCACCGTCCCCGATAGGGCTTGCTGCAGATCCAGGGCCTTCAATTCCACGGGAAGTCCGGAACAACTCGCCGCGGGTGATGGCATCTGCTTGACTTCAAAGCCTTCCGCGCGAATCTCCAGTCGGCTGTCGGGCAGCGACGGAAGAACCGCAAAGCGAAAACGCCCTTGGTCGTCGCTGCTCTCGCGGAACCTGCGTTGCCGAGAGCCACCGGCCTGGGCAAGATCGAGACCAGGGGCTGGCAGCCAGTCCAGTCGAGCGCGGGGAACCGGCTGACCAAGCTCGTCCACCACCTTGCCTGCGATCGAGATGGCCGGCGCCACCACCACCTCGAGTGCGTGGACCTGGTGCGGATCATATCGCGCCTCCGCGACGGTTGCCCAAGGTCCAGGACCGGTCCTCAAGAATCCGGTTTCGCTCGGGGAGGGAACCTCCACACAACCTCGTTCGTCGGACCACGCGAAGGAATGACAAGTCTCCTCGCGTCGAGGGGGAAGCAACGCTTCGAACGAATCGGGGACGAACTCCAGCTCCACCCCAGATTGCGGGCCTCCCCCCACCGTTACGACTCGAACGCCACACTCGCCCACGCCGCTTGGGACTTGATCGATGGGGACGACCAACTTGTCAACAATAGAGCCGACCCTGGTCGACCGATCGGTCGTTCGCCCCACAGAGAACTGCCGACGAATCGATGGTTGGTGGTCATTCGCGAGAGCCCCTTCTTTTTGTCCGCTGCTTCGAGTGCTTTCTCCCTCCCTTCCCCATTGCTCCGATCGGAACCACCCGGGTAGAAAAAGCGCCACGCTCGCCGCGGCAGTCATCCCCACAATCGCTCTGCGCTTTCGATACCAGACCGACGCTCGCGGGGTCGCATCATCAAAGTGCAGGAGGGCCACCATCCAAGCACTTCGTTCTCCGCGGTGAGTCCGATCGAGCTGACTCCGTAGCTTGTCAAGCGCTCGCGACAGGCGGGTCTTCACGGTCGCCACCGGCACCTGAAGATCACGAGCGATCCGCGTCGGCGTGTGGCCCTCAAAGTAGCGAAGCAGCACGGCGGTTCGGTACGGTTCATCGAGACTTTCCACCGCGTGTACAACCATTCGATGGGCATCCAGCCGGGAAACGAGATCCAGCGTGGAAGTTGTCGAATGGTTTCCGGAAACCGACTGCTCCACGGATCGACGCTGACCTTCTCGCAATCCGAACCGACGAGTTCCGCGAAGAATGACCGTTTGAAACCAGTGGCGAAGAGAGGACGAAGCGTCCGGTCTTCGACGCAGAGCCGCGAGCAACGCATCTTGAGCCGCATCCTCGGCAAGCTCCGGGTCGTGCACGAGCGCGTGAGCCAAGCTTCGCACCCACGTGGAGTTCCTTAGAATCGCATCGAGGTCTTCTTCATTCGCCATTCTGCGGCTCGTCGTTCGATCCGGACGCAACGTCAGGCGTTTGATTCGCCGAATCGACCAGTGTGTCAATGAACGCGACCAGGGTTTCGTCGAACTTCGCTGCCTGGTCTTCCATGGGAAAGCACCCTGCTCCGGGGAACTCTGCGAGAGTGATGTTCGACTCCGGGACTCGAGATTGGATCGTCCACCAAGCAGCGGTCGAAAACACGGAGCCTTGGGCCGCCTCGAGGGAGCCGAACTGTTCGACAAGCTGCTGCTGAACGGATTCGGGCAAGCTGTCGAGCTCCATGGGTTGCGTCGTGTCAATGACAAGAATCGGAACGTCGAGAGCTTGGCGGGCCCGGGCCGCGTCCACCGTCAGGTACTCCAGGTAGTAACGAATCTGGGTGGGCAGCGGAACTTGGAGCTGTTGCTCGAACAGGTCCTTCCCCCGGGCAGGATCGAGCGACAAAGTGGAAGCCGAAAACGTGTTGCACTTCCAAGTGTCCAAGTCGACGCTGCGATAACGCTCGACCCAGTCTTTCCGTACAAGTTCCGGCCGTTGCTCGGGTTGGACGGTGCGGGAAGCAATGGGTCCGTCTCCCTGACCGGCAACGACGACCAATCCGCGCGTGACATCTTCCAGGGCGCCCGCAATCAGCAGCGCATACACATCGCTGATCAAATGATGACCCACGACGACCACGTCCGAGCAACCCTCTTCCCGAACTTCCGCGACCACGGCATCCACCAAGCCGTCGGTCCACTCATTCAGCGGGCCGGTCAGCTTTGGCACGGGTGGCGGCTCCGTGTCCCCGTAGCCGGCCGGCGTCACCGCAATCATTGAGTAGCGCTCGCGGTTCCGTTCCACGAAGCCCTGCCAGATCTCTCCACTGAACGGCGCCCCGGGAACCAACACGAGGGTGACCGGTCCGTCGCCAAAATGCTCGACGGCACCGAGTTCGCCGACCGGAACGGTGATTGTCCCGGCGGGGTGAACCATGTTGTCGATCGGCTCTCCAGGGACAGGCGCCGCAAGCAAGGAGGTGAGGAGGACTCCGATGGAGGTAATCATGGAAACTCCCGTCGTAGAAAGGGAAATACGTCGCTGAGAGAAGAACTGACAGGAGCGCTCTTTCGGGATTCAAGAAAATCGGAATTCGTCCCAGCGATCTGCCGGTTTCCAACAAGAGAGGTCAACGAAACCCGCCCCTTACCAAGCCCGAGCCTCGGGAGAACACACGCGGAGACGGAGGACAACAACGCCCTCGCCGAACACCGTTCGAGTGGATCTCACGCCATCGCCAATGGCAGCTGGCTTTCTCGAACCCGAGGGTGACATGGAAACTGTCCCTACCGGATCATCGATCCTCGGAATCTGCGCCTCCCTGGTGGTTCTCGACCACGGGATTCCGGTCCTCGATTCCGCCCCGAAAACGATGCGAACTCAGTGACACCCGATCTGTTGAGCCATCAAACGGGAACCGGACTCAGAACTTCGGAAGACACCAGCAGCCGGTGGGAATCGGCTCGTCGGCACGAGCCAACGGTCAGTGTTCGGCCAGTCTCTCGTAACACCCGGCTCGGCTCACTCCCGAGTCCACACACCGGAAACCCGAAGAACCGGCTTCCTTAGCGCTGTCGAGCGCGTCCTTCCGTCAGACGGCACCGAACGCTCCCGCCCGGAAATCGACCGCCCGCTGGTCCCTTGTCCCGTTCGATGCCTCCTCTACAATTCGAATTGAAGGCACACCATCGTCGGCTCCTCGGCGAGAGTCGCTCCTCGGGGGTTCACCCACAAGGAGTCGCCTGAGTTGCCGCGCGACTGACGGAGGCCGTCCCATGAGGCCACGCTCCAGACATGCCGCGTCAAACGCGTTGCGCGTGACAACGATGCTCGCCTCGGGGATTCTTCTCTTCGGGTGCGGAGGAGGCGGCGGCGGGTCTGCGGCGAAATCGCGGGGCGCCACCTTGGTCGCCATCGAATTTCCCGATCCTCGATCGGTCAATGACGAACCGCTCGACCAGCCCCCTCAGTCGGCGCCTCTGATCCAGCAGATCCGGTTTCGATTCAATGACCGGGTGACACCGAACGACGCGCACGAGAACAGCATCTCCATTCGGGATGAAGAAGGCCTGCAGGTCCCCGGTCACTACGAGGTCCACGGCAACCAAGTTCTCTTCACCCCCTTCCTTCCGTTGCGACCGTTTGGCGTTGTCGAAGGCCGCGTGTTCGATGGCGGTGGTGCCGGATTGCGGCCAGTCACGCGCTATCTGGTTCGCATCGGCCCCCGCAACTGGCCAGACTTTCCGTCTTCCATTGCACCGGAGCTGCTCAAGCGATTCCCGGATGGCGGAGACGCCGAGGGGATCGTCCTCGCGTTCCAGACGACCGGCGATGAGACTCAAGCGTGGGCTGGTCTCCATCCACGGGTTCCGCGACTGGTGGAAGTTTCTCCGCGAGACGGGTCCGCCGGCATCAGTCCCCAGTTGTATGGAGATCCGGACGAGTGGTTTCCGGAGCGCGCGCCGTTCCAACTGCGCTTCGACGGTCCCCTCGACCCTCGGCCGGAGAATTTGGATCGGATCCGGCTGGTAGATTTGGACGACCCGGCCGCCGATGGACGGGGTCTCCCGCTAGGGATCGAAGTGTCGTTGCGTACGAATCGCGTCGACGAAGCGATCGTTGAAGTCCAGCCCAGCGGAATCCTTCCGTTTGGACATCTCTTGAGCCTCGAGTACCCCACGACTTGGCAAACACTGGGCGATCTGCTTCCGGCCGCTACGGATTATCGAATCGCCGCCACGTTCAGCGTGGCCTCGGATCCCGGCGGAATCATTCACGAACTGCTCGACGAGAGATTCGACAACACCGACCGCTTTGATCCGGATCCGGCCGGAGGGAACGAGCATCTGCCGGCCGAGTGGAATCGCGATGGCTCCGGCATCCTCCGCGCAGCCCGGGCCGTGGAGGGCTCCGGAGAACTCGGCCCGTTCCAACCGATTGCTCCTTCGGACCCGCGGTTTCCTACCATCATTCGTCTCAACACGTTTTCTCAGGACTTTCCCATTCCCGACGCGTCCACCCCGGATGCACCAAGAGTGACGGTGACCGGGGGAGTGTTCGCGTTCACCGACATTGACATTCCAGAGGGTGTCGTGATCGAACCGATCGGTCACAATCCGCTGGTCTTGACAGCGACCGGCTCGGTCCGCATCGCAGGAGAAATCCGCCTCGCCGGACTCGCCGGGAACGATGAACAGAACACCGATACGGCGTTGGTTTCCCTGCCCGGTGGTCGCGGCGGCACGGGAGGAGGTCGGGGAGGGGAAGGTCAACCCCTCCTGCATCGGGGCACCATCAGCAAGAAGTCGACCCTTTCGCCACCTCGCGGAGGCCGCGGCTGGGGCCCCAGCAATCTGGCCCGCATCGGCGGAGAGGGTGGGCAATGTGGGATCCTCGATCATCCGGACGGACAGGGGAAGTATTCGACCGATCGCGAGACCAGCTGTGCCGAGACTTCGGAACACAGCAACGGATGGAAGCCTCCGGGAGGCGGTGGAGGTTCGTGTTTGAAATCGGGCAACTCGGCTGCCAAGGATGGTCGGGGCAATGTGCTCACCGATGGCCTTGGCAACTTCATCATTCGGACACCCGAATCTCACGGCCAGGACTATCGGCGTCTGGAAGCGGGAAAAGCGGGAGTGCCTCCGTTTCGGGACGACTTGCGGAGCAACAACTTCATCGGAGTTCGCGGAGAAGAACGAACGATTTTCGGCGGACAAGGGGGTGGTGCCGGAGGCTCGGGCCTCGACAGTTACTTCTGCGGACTCTGGTGTCGGCTCGACAATGATCCGAGCAACAACTTTTGCATGGCGGAATTTGGCAACCCGCCACGGTTCGGCGACAGCGTGGGAGACTCTCGAGGCGGAGCCGGTGGCGGTGGCGGCGGAGCGGTGGCCATCCGAGCACTCGGCCCGGTGTTGTTTCAGTCCACGGCCAACATCGACGCCCGCGGCGGTCGAGGAGGCGGCGGCGAACAACACGCTTGTGGCAACTATTCTGGGGCTGGAGGTGGTGGTTCGGGTGGCGTGATCATCGTTCAGTCCGGAACCTCGGTCACGGTCGAGGAAGGAGCCACTCTTAATGTCCAAGGAGGCAAGGGGTCCGGCGCCACCGGGACCGTGACGCCGCCCGGACGACAGGAACTCTGCCAGAACAAGAAGCAATCAAACATCGGAGGTGGAGGCAGCGGCAGCGTTGGCATCCTGCAGCTTCAACCGCCGGCTGGCACCGTTGCCAACGTGCACTCGGGCGCCAACATCACGCGCGCTGGATGGGTGGACAAAGGAAACGTCCACAATCCTTCCGAATTGACGGCCGACAGTCGCGCGGTGTCCCGTTGGTACGACATGGGACGCATGATCGAACGACCTCCGCGAGGGTCCGCGCCGGTCTTCTCCTTTCGCGGGTTGGACCCTGAATCCGGACAAGTCTTGACCGACTCGTCGGGCAACATCGCGGATCCCGAAAGACTGGACGCCGAGATCCACTTCCTCGGGCATGCAGACCCTCGCAAGCCAGGCGGATTCTTGCCAGGGCAGGAACCGCGACCGAACTTCATTCCGACCAACACCTCGATCACGGTCGAGTTTCAAGGAGCCAACGCCTTGGTCCCGGGCTCGAAAGAAATCGATCGTCACACGTGGACAGAGTGGAGCGCAACGCCATCCATCGCCAACGGCATGCAGTTCCTCCGCTACCGCGTGACATTCGACATCGCTCTCAACGACGTTCTCACCGAAACAAGTCCCCGGCCCTCCGTGCAGCGCCTGTGGATCCGCGCCGAGTTCTAAACAGACCGCTCAAGCCCGCCTTTGGAGCGTGAGTCATGATTCGCTCACTGATGGCCGTCGCCGGATTGTTGGCTTGTCTGGCGGTCGCGTGGATCTGGCTCCAGAGTTCCTCGGAGCAGACCCCGCCCCCTTCGGTGGGAGCGACCAACAAAAGCTTGCCAGGCGCCGCGTCGGCCGAGCCCCAAGTTCCGCAACGGCGACGGGAATCTCTCTCGCCCTTGGAAATCGAGAAGGCGATGGAGCGTCCCTCGAAGGAACCGCCATCCCCCATCACTTTCGGGGGAACGGTGAACAACCCCGACGGGGATCCCATCCCCGGGGCCTCGGCAAGCCTCTACCTCCACCAGAACAACTGGACCGAGGAATCGCCTCTGGCCACCACATTCACCCAGAAAGACGGACGGTTTCGGCTCACCATCGAGCCTGGCGGAGACCGCGATTTCCTGCTTCTGTTCGAAGCGGAGGGGCACGCTTCGGAACTCAGAAGCTCGAAGGAAAGCGACGACTCCCTGGACATTGTTCTCGCCTGGGGGGGCACCCTACACGGAACGGTGACCGACAAGGAAACGGGGACCTCGATCGCCGGTGTGAGGGTTTCTTGTGCGCGACAGAACACGACGACCGATGCCAGCGGAAGGTACGAGCTTTCGCGAATTCCGATTCAAAGTGAATACGAAAGCATCTCTTTTCGCGCCCAAGGCTTCGGCAGTCAAAACGTCCGCGCGTTCCTTCGAGATGACAAACCAGCCCGGCTCGACGTGGAACTTGCCCCGCTGCGAGAGCTCACCATCGAATTGTACGACCTGGACACCCTTGACCCGGTGCCGGAGGGAAAGGTCCTCTTGCACCGAGACCGCCCGGAATCCGTCGGCAGCCTTCGAGGGCAATGTGCGCTGCCTGCGGCGGAGGGAACTTCGTTGTTCGCGGAGTTCCGGGCCACCGGTTACGCGGTCACGAGCTGGCATCTGGAGGTGACCAAGAAGGAGCTCGGCACGATCCACTTCCTCCCCATGAAACCAATCGCCTGGGTCGAAGGGACCGCGCGCGACCACACGGGAGTCGCGCTCGCGGAAACCTCGGTCTCGGGCTTCGAAACGAGGCGGTTCGATCTGGAAGCAGAGTTGCTCCGAATTCGAGACGAGTTCCCGACTCCCCCCGGCTACCTCGCGATCGAGCTGGACCAGGCAGAAGAGACCGACGAATCGGGGACCTTCCGCGTTCCCATTCTCCCCTCTCGGGAACCTCAGAAGCTCTGGGCGTCGCACAAAGACCACGGAGGAATCCATGCAGGCCCCGTAGCCGCCGAGACTCCTGGCCAAGTGACACGAATGGACATCACGTTCCCGGAACGAGGAACGATCCACGGCCGGGTGGTCTTCAACGGCGAGCCGGTCGCGGAGGTCATGGTTTTGTGTCGAAACGCTCAGGGAGAACATGCAGGTCGAGCCGACACCGGAGAGGACGGGACTTACTCCTTGAAGGTCATTCCCGGTGAGATCACAGTGTCCGTCTACTCCCGCGGCCAGCCGGGAAAGTTCGAGGAATCTCACGTCACCGTGGAGTCAGGAGAAACCTACCAGGTCGACATGATTCAGGAGCTGGACCAGGCCCTCGCCACCATCGCGGGATCCGTTCGCGATGCCGAAGGACAGCCAGTCGCCGAACAACGCATCTATGCCCGCTCCGAACAAGGTCGGGCGTCCTACCAGACGACGACCAACGAAGCGGGACAATTCTCCCTCGAGGTCTCCAAGGATCATCGCTACCACCTCTTTGTCCCCGTAAGCAGTCCGGAACAAGTCTCGAGGCGCAACGTGCCCGCGGGGTCCACGGACGTGGAATTCGTGATCCCGGAACACGGCTTCCTTCGCGTTCAACTGGTGGATTCCGTCACCGAGGGGCCGCTCAATCCCTCCCGCTTCCACTGGGCCCTCGGATGGCGACGAACCGGAACCGAAGCGTTTCGGTCGCTGCGTCCATCCTTTGACGTGGAAGGGATTGCCGACCTTCCCCTGCCCCTCGGACCTGTGGACGTGACCTTTCGGCTGCAACGCCAAGGGTATCGGGCCCACGTCGTCGAAAACGTCACGGTTTCCAAGACTCCGCTCGACCCACCGCTTCGCATCGCTCTCGAAAAAGCACCGGTCACCACCCTTCGATTCGAAGACGCAGAAGGCTTGATCGAAGCGAAGACTGGGGTCAATCTTTTCTTCGTTCACCACACTGAGCAGGACCTGATTCGAGGACCGTTCCCCGAAGGCAGCGACCTCTCCAACATCAGGCTGAACGGCCAACCACTTTGGCTGGGTGACCACGGCCTGATGAACCAGCTCATTCACCCCAAATTGGGAATGTCGGAGCTGAACGGCCTCCGTCCAGGGAAGCATGTGTTCGTCGCCTGCCCGGAGACGGTGGAGTTCGAACCAAGCTCGGTCGAGATTCACGATGAAGGGCCTCACGAATTCAACTTTCGCTGGCGCCGGAAGTGACGACTTCGTCGGATCACGCGGGCCCCCCACCAAGTCCGTTCACCCCGTGGTACCGTGTTCGACCACCCAGGTCTGGGTTCCGGCGCTCCCCCTGTAGAGGTTGGATGGCTCCCCCCTCATGGACGAGGTGATCGTTGTTGAGAGCCCCCACGACGAACACGGTCCCGAAGGGGATTGATCGCCGCGGATTGGCCGAACCGTTCCTCCAGAGCTCCCGGTGGCAGGAACGGCCAGCACGGTGGAGTTCCATGGACTGCCGTCCCAGCGGGAGAGCGTCACGCGTCCGGTCGGACGGAATGTCGCCGCAAGGGCCAATGCACCCGCCCCCCCGGCGAGTCCGGGAAAACTGGATCACACTTTTTCTCCGCCCCCCGTCCGCACACTTGCCTCGGGTTCGACGGTCTCCCTCCCGACCACACTTCCCTCTTCCCTGGAGAACAGACCGATGCGCCTCCCGAATGCCACCCTTTCGATCCTGATCGCTGGGGCCCTGGCCCCGGCATCCTTGGCCCAGTCGACTTATGTGATCGGCGGCCCCGCCAACTCCCTTTCCCCCTCGAGCGGCGTGCTCGGCTGGGATGGCACCGAAATGGCGGCCTACCGAGCTGCAGTTGAGGATCGGGAACTGTTTGGGCCCGACACCGACGGCTTCCATCCCGTGGTCGTCGAAACCCGTTCGCTCACCAGCGTGAACGACAACTCCCTGGCCGGGGTCGATGCGTTCGTCTGCTCCTACTGGGCCGACAGCGAGATCACCCCTGCTCAGTCCGACGCCCTCGTCGATTTCTTCCTTGGCGGCGGCGACCTGATCATCGTGACCGATGACAACGACCACGACGAGATCGCCGACCGGCTGGGCCTCCGAGTCCTGCCGGGATTCAATGAAACCTCCGCCGAGACCGCGGCTCCGTTGGGCGACGGAATCTTTGGCCGGGTTTCCGGCAACACCGTGCCCCTGACGGCCCCCGGTTACATCGACGCCGGCCGTGTTCTCTCGAAGAACGGACACGTGGGTGCCATCACTCCGTTTCAGCTCGCGGCCGCCGCATGGTGGAACAAAGGAGACTATGGCCCCAACACAGGTGCCTTGGTGGTCCTCGCCGACCCGGGACTCTTGACCGATGGGGATTACCCGTCCTTTGACACTCTTGCCCTCATCGGACTGAACATGACCGAGTTCCTCAGCAAGCGCGCCAAGGTCAAAGTGATTGGTGGCCCCGCCGCCTCCCTCCAGCCCTCTTCGGGCACCTTGACCTGGCAAGGCGGGGCAGCCACCGGCGACGTGAAGGTTGCGATGGCCGACGACCTCGGCTTCGGCCCCGAGAAAACGGACATCCGGTTCCGTTTCTACGATTCGATCAACAACGCGAACCTCGGGCTGTGCGACACGTTCGTCGTGCCCTTCTGGAACGATGCGGATCTGAGCGCGACCCACCGAAATGCCATCGTCAACTCGTACCTCGGCGGAATGAACCTGGTCGTGTGGTTTTCCCTCGACAACCAGGCGAGCATCCTTGGCGACTTGAACCTCGGGATCCAGGCTGACTCCGGGTCCACCGCGATGATCCTCGACCCGCTGTCGTTCGGTCCGTTCGGCGCGGTGAACTCCCTACCCCGCGACGCAGGGAGCGCCGTCACTCTCGACCGCGACGACATTCTTGATCGAAACGGCTACATCGCAGCCGTGGATGCGGATGGCGACCCAGTGGCCGCCTACTTCCTGGAAAAGGACCTGCCTGGCCTGTCCGCCAACCTGGTCGTGGTTGCCGAGGACGGTTGGATCCGCGATGGCGGAGCCACCTTCGATCCGCCGAACCTGGAAGGCCGCTTCGCGCTGAACACCTTCCACCGCGTCATGACCGATCGAAAGATTCGAGTGGCGGGCCCGTCCAGCAACTTGAACCCAAGCAGCCTCGGCTGGGATGGGGCCGGCATGGCGATGTTCCGAAACACGCTCATGCGACCGGACTACTTTGGCCCCCAGGGGCGTCACAATCGTGGCATCGACGTCCTCGAAATGGGCAACCTGGACGAGCTCACTCTCGCCACCATGGACGTCGTGGTAACAGGCCTGTGGAATGATCCGGACATCGACCACTTGCAGGTGGCGGCCCTTCTCGAGTTCGCCGAACGCGGTGGCCGCGTCCTGCTCACTCCCGAAGACAACGGTGCCGACGACCTCGCCATCGCCTTCGGCTTCGAAACCGACGACGTCAACGCCTCCCCCACAACGGGAAGCGCTCCTTGTTACGTCGGGCCTTTTGGGACCGCCAGCGTGGTGACTCAGGCCGACACGTCGGTGATCTTCGATGAGACGGCCCTGCTCGAACGTGGCGGCCTCGCAATCGGTCGCAACGGTGCAGACCAAGTCGTGGTCGCTCTCCTGAAGGAAAGCGCTCTGGACCCCAAGAGCGGTGAGGTCCTCGCGATCGGTGACGTGCACATGCTCGTCGACGTGGACTACAACTTGCTGGACACCGAGACGATCTTTGCCCTGAACAGCATCGCTTCTCTGGCCGAGCTTCCGTCCTGCCTGCCCGACGCGTTCTACTACGGCTACGGCCATCCGGGCAGCGGGGGGCTCACTCCGACGATGAAGATCGAAGGCAGCTTGCTCGACCGTACCATGATGCGACTGCGGGTCGCCAACGCGGTCGGCGGTTCCACCGCGCTCCTGCTGTTCGGCACCTCGGGCCGATTCGAGTTCCCGTACCGGGACGCCACCATCCTGGTCTCTCCTGCGTGGTCCATCGTGCCGTTCCAACTCGGCGGTGGCGTGGGTGTCCCCGGAGCAGGAATCGGCGACGGAGTCATCCGACTCAACCCGGGCTTCGGCGATCAGTTTCTCTTCCAGGTCCAGGGGTTGATTTTCGACCCGGGCGCCTCCCGGGGAGTGGCGACGACGGAGGGCTTGGAGGTTCTGAGACTTCCGTAACCCTCGTCGCGAGTGGTCCAAGAAGGAGGGCAGGTTCGGGATCGATCGGGGTCCCGAACCTGTCTCTTTTTTTGCGGCGCGGCGCCCACTTCGTGTCCTGAAACATCGGAAGGGAGGCTTGCGCGTGCGATGCGCGACGAGTCCGGACTTCAAGTTTCCTCCGTGTCGCGCCAAGTTTTTCGATGAAGCTTTGTCACATGCGGACTTACGACAAGCCAAACCAAAATCTGTTCCCCCTGGCCAGGCAAAGAGGGCTTCCGAGAACGGATTCAGTTGCAATCGAGGCTTCCGACTCCCGTGGCATGAACGGAGTTCCGACAACATCCGCCACCCGTGGAAACTCGTTGTGAAGACCCGTAAGAGAGGGGAGCAACAAGACTTTTCACCTATCCCTGCAGATCAGGCGACTCATGAACGGGATCGCGCAGCTTTACTTCTCGGGGCAAGTTCCGCCCCTCCCCACAGTTTCGGAAAGCGACCTTACTGAGCGGGCACCAACCGACTGGGCAAACCAGCTCTCCACGGTCTGCCCCACTCTCCACTCATTCGCCCAGGAGGCGCGCGCGGTGCTCCTCGGGACGAGCGGCGCCGCCGTACTACGGGAACTCCCTTGCCCCGCCGATTTCGACGAACATCAGACTCTGATCCACGCCTTCTATTGCGCGATGTTGCCCGATCACACCCTTGTGTCCGCCAATGGGAGCTCGCCCTATTGGAAGGTAACCGACCGTGGAGGAACAACTTTCAGTCTCAATAACACCTACTCCCCCGCCCACCAGGACGCCGTGACGCACGACCCACGCGTCCCCATCATTGGGCTCGCTGGGATTCAGGCTGCGGCTCGAGGCGGCGAGACGTTCTTGGTGGATGCCAACGAGGCCGTCGAACGCCTCGAGTCAAGCAAGCAAGGGAAGGAAGCCCTTGAGATCCTGGCCAACGTCCCCATCCCGCACCTCAGGCACTCGGCCTTTGGAGCCGCCCACCGAGTGCTACAACCCGTATTGAGGAATGGCCACGTTCTCTGGCGCCCCGATCTCATAGACTGGCAGTCAGATGTAGTTTCGGCCGAGATTCGCAGCGCGCTAGACCTCTTCGCACGTTCCCTTGAGGAGCTACGTCGCTTCGAGGTCCGGATCGAGCCAGGTGAAATACTGATCTGGAATCAGTCCCGGGGCCTACTCCACGGCCGCTATGCCTATTATGGCTCGCGTCTGCTTCTCCGTGCGTGGTTTGCTCCCGTAGAATGAGACGTCAATCGTGTCTACACCATCTAGCACCATTCGCTCAAAGTTCGTGCCGGACCCACTGCCTCTCCCCCGCCCACTGCCAATGCAATGGACGGACTATCTCAGGTGGTATCGACTCCGCGATGGCTTTCGAACATGGCTTGCTTCCCGACTTCCCAAGGATGCGCGAGAGCCAAAGATCAACAGGTACTTGCGTGGGGATGGTGACCTCACGATCGATGAGATTCAACGTCTTCTCGAACTCGTGCCACCGCAGACGGTCGTCCGAGATACGAAACCCTTGCCGACACCCCCCATTCAGCCGGCCCTTCACGACCAAATCCCCGTTGACCTATTCCGGGCCGGCTGGCTCGAGCAGAAAAGCTTCACCAAACTGTGCAGCTCCTCAGAGAACGGGTCTTCGATCACGCCAACGTCGCACAAACCTCACCTTTATGGGTTCGTTGAGGAGCTGTCCACGAGACAGAGCGACCTCGTGATTGATGGGGATGCCTTCCTTGTCCTTGTTCTCAACGGCGATGTCGTGATGAGCTGCCTTCGTACAACGGAGACCGACGTCAAGTCACTGCTGAACCGCCCCACAGAAGCTGTACGGATCAAGCAAGGCGAGATTCTGCTGTTTGATGGCGCCGTCCCTCATCGTTTCGCTTCCGTCAATGGGCCAGCCAAGATCCTGCGGCTTCTGTGTCGATCCGGGCGACCGGGCCATCAAGGCCGGACAAAGTATGACGCCAAAATCGTGCTCAAGAACCTCTCCGCTCATGCCCTCCACGGTGTCCACTTCACGGTAGCACTTCGTACGACGATTGCTCTCCATCGCGTCTATGGCAGTATGCAACCACCGGAGCGGTACCGTCGCCTCAAGAAAGGATGGAGTTTCTTGTCCGAGCAGCATCGTGTGCGGGAAATCGCACGCCATCTGCACTTTTCGGAACGGTACTTCTGGGACATGGGTGAGACGAAGGCCTACCGAAAGGTAGACACCAAGAAACTGACACCGACGCGTCACACCCACGACTCGCATGCCGCCGCACACGACCAAGGCGTCTATCGCCCAGCCGAGATCATCTCCTGCTGGCGCGATTTAGGCAGGGTGGGACCGGGCCCGCTGGTCGGCTTGTTCGAAGTCACACCCCACAAGAACTGGCTCCAGGACTTCCCCCCGGAAGACCATCACGCACAACGTCCGGGCGCCGCTCTGATGTACGTGCTCCGAGGGCAGATGTGCTTCTCCGGTCACCCGATTGGCATCCAAGAGAACATCATCGAGGGCACCCTGCATCAAGGAGACGCCATTTCCTTTACATCACAAATTGCTCACACCTTTGGTAACGACAAGACAACCCCGGCTCGCTTGTTGCATGTGCGCTGGCCTTTCCCACCGCACGAAAACCTCTACTAGCCTCATGGGCATCCATCGGGCACGGGGAACAACAGTTCGCCACAGCTCACTCCCGCGGTGAGGGCGGTGAAAGTTGGTCACAGGATGCGCGAGTCTGGCGATCGGTGTCTCTGATTCGGTGACAGAATCATGAAGCGATCGTCCGCCTGCATTCCGAACCAGTGATCACTCACTCGCTGACGATGACCTCCAACGAGTTTGTCATGGAGAGCCCCTGGACCGCCCCGGGATCGAACATGGTTCCTTGCAGAGAAAAGGTCGCTCCCTTGAGACCGGTGAGACGAGTGTCGTTGATGGCAAGGAAGCCCGTGCCGGGAACCCCCAGAGTGCCGTCGAGTTGGATCGGCACTCTCCACCATGGCTGGCCAAAGCCCACGTAGAGGGTGCCGCCCTTGAACGGGAAACTGCCTTGATCCACGCTGATCCATAGAAACCCCGAACCACCGCCGAGTCCGTTGGTGAGGGTGATCGAGTTGAAACCCGGCTCGCAACCGGCGCCGGAACCAAACAGCAACGGCTCGAACTGACCACTGCCCGCGAGCCCCTGGCCAGTTGCAGTGAAATTCACCTGACACCCGGTGACCGAGATCGGCACCGCGTCCCAACCATTGGTGCTGTTGTTGCTCGGGTCGTGGTCATCTGCTCCGGAAACGACGACCCCGATCCAGTAGTCTCCCGACGGCGTCGCCAAGGGAATGGTGGGAGGGCTCGTCGTCACTCGCACGCTCGACCGGCTGTTGAAGTTCGCCTGGAACACATGACTGTCGATCAGGGTGTCTGAAGTCGTGATCTGGTCGTTGGTCGAAAGGTAAACATCGACAGAATAGGACTGAGTTCCAAGCGGGTTGTACAGCGCGGCGTTGGCAACCAGGTAGTCGAGATGGGACAAGGTTTCGCCGGCTTCCACCGCCCCATCGCCACTGCCCAGGTTGACATTCAGGGACACGTAGTCGGGTTGAGTGCTGGAATACCCGTCCCTCAAGAAAGATTCGTGGAAGTACTGGTACTTCTCCTGGGTCATGCGAACGTCGGTGATGTCATTGGGAAAGCAGACCGTGCAGCGATCGACCCGACAACCCATGACATTTCGAGAGCCCCCCGGGCTGACATAGTAGACGCCGGCCCCCGCCACATCCGAGGGGCACGACCAGTAGACATCCGCCTCGAGAAGTCTCGGGGTGACCCAATCGTAAACCCCAAAACCATAGTAGAGCCGGTCGGGCGCCCCGGGGTAGCAACCGGTCGGATATCCCGCCGCGTTGAAGAACTCCGTGGCGAAGAAACTGCCGCTGTTGTCGTACGCGGTCCCCAGCCATCCGGTCAGGAAACCGACGGGACGCCGCAGCCGAAGAAACCCCATGCACTCCTCCAGGTCGCCATTCTGCGCCCACCCGTCGAAGACCGTGGCGTTCTCCCAAGCGGATTCTCCATAGGCATCCGAATCTCCATCCCACGCAGGAATCACCCGAAAGTCCGTGTTCCAGCCCTCCCCGTTGCCACGATGCAAGACGTAGCCCGCGGTGATCACGTGGGAGGCATCGATCAAGGTCGCCGAGGCTCTCTGGATCTGGCCGGTCGCTCCGTTGCGGTATTCGATCAAGCAGGCAGCGGTCCAGGGAAAGCCAGAGGCCGTGACCAGGCTCAGATCCGAGTCCCACGACCGCCCCGTCAACTCCGGGGACAGCACCCCGACGACTTGGCCGGGGCTGGCCTGATGAGAGAGCCGCGGGGATCGGTGGAATTGCACGTGGGTTTCTTCCCCGGTGGTGGCATCGAGTTGCAGAGCGCCTCGCGGGGTGCCATCGATCCACGGGAGCTCATGGATGGTCGAAACGTGAGGAGGACGGCCTTGTGGGAATGCGACACCGGCCCCGCTTGTTGGGAGGTGTTGGATAGCCCTGGCATCCATCCCGACCTCAGTGCCTGGTGGGCTCCAGTCACTGGCCACGTGGCCATAAGAAGTCGCCGAACCAAGAAATGGCTCGCCTCCTTCTTCGCTTCCCCCTGGGTCCGAGATCTGGAGGAGCAAGCAAACGAGAGCGGAAGCGAAAGACGTCATTGGGAAAGGCATCGGTCAAGCTCCGACGGATCTCCGGAAAAGCGGGAGGCGCCGCGCCTTCCATCCCCGGGGCTACCCCCTGAACGCCAAGTTCCTGGACGCTCCGACAGGATTTCCGAAGGAGTCTCCTGCGCGACTCCCTTCCCGGGAGCATCGCCTTGTCGCCGTGGAATTCGTGGGTTTCTCATCACCCGTTCTTGGGGTGAGGATCACTGTTGCCGTACGCATCGACTCCTGGGCAAACGGACCCAGGACGAACAGCCCGGAGAATTCCAAGATGCCACGCATCCATTTCCGCACGTTGATTTCAACCCTGGCCGTGGCCTGCCTCACGGCGACGTCTCTTCGCGCCCAGCAAGGGATGGGGATCGGAGCCTACAACTCTCCCCCGGGGGTGGTCGTTTACGTGAATCCGATCGGCGGCAGCGACACGCCTTCCGCTCCGGAAGGCCCCTATCGCACGATCAACGCCGCGATCGCCGCGGCTGAGTCTCAACTCCCGGGAAACCAAGACAAACAGGCGCTTGTGCAGTGCATGCCCGGGCTCTACTCGTTCGCGACCAACAATGAAGTACTGCCCATCCAAATGAAACCCCGGGTTCACGTCCAGGGCACGGGGGCCAAGGAATGTGTGATCCGGGGAGACGGAACCACGGCTCAACCGGTATGGGTACCGCTTGCCAGCGCGCCCACGAACCGTGCAGAGGAGATCATTGTCGACTTCTCGAGCGCAGTTTCCACGCTCCAGGCGGACAGGAATCGGGAGAGCATGATCGACGGGTTCACCTTTCAAGGTGGGTTTGTGCAGGCCTATTTCCCGGTTCTCGGATCACAAGTGCGCGGGCGTGTCTCGAACTGCCTCTTCGACATGCGGGATGGAGGAATCGATGGGCTCACGGGCCCCTCGTTTGGCGTGCTCATGGTCTCGTTGTTCGATGGCAGCGGCGGGGTCCCCTACCATTCGGGCGAGATCTTCGTCCTCAACAACACCTTCCTCCATGGATGGAACAAGGTGCCAAGCCCGGAGGTCTCGGTTCCCGAGGCGGTGGCAATCTGCAACATGACCGACGGACTGGACGGCAGTCCTAGCATTGGTCTCAACACTCCTTCCATCCAGAACAACTTGATCCGACACCATCCCGACCATCCGCGAGTCGCTTTCTTGGGCGTCGACCGCCCCTCGACCTCGACCGCAGGGAACCAGCGAACGAACGCATTCGACCCAACCCAACCCTATGAGTCGAATGGGACATACGCCTCACTCATCGCGGGAGGCTCCTCCAATCAGCCGATCACCGCGGTCAACCTCGACATTCAGGCGAACCGGCCTGGATTCATCGGAGAGTTCCTCTCTCACTCCGCTCTCCATTTCTTCTTGCCGAATCGTCACCTGAGGGACTTTCGGATTCTCCCCCAGTCGTCAGTGATCGATCAGGGACAGGCTCCGCAGAACGACATCCTCGTTGCCGGGAATGGAACCACCTACTATGAAATGGAGAGCTTTGTTTCGAGCTTCGATTGGGATGGCGAAGGTCATGGAAACCCGAGAGTCGAAGGCAACGCCCCCGACATTGGATTCGACGAACTCGGAGCATTCATCGTTTGTGCCAGCTACGGCAATGACTCGAGGAGCCACGACACCCCCTATCATCCAACGGTCCAACAGGGGAACACGTGGAAAGTCTTCTTCCTTCCCGACCTCGGCACGTACTCAATCCGCGCGACAATGCTGCCTTGGTTCCCGGCGGGCTCGTATCTCCGACCTCCTGGTTCCATCGAGGGTCTCCCAACAACTCTGGGAACCGAGTATCTGAATCCCGCCCAAACTCTGGTTGCAGGGTCCGGAGCAATCAACGTTTTCCGCCCCTACACCGACCCAATCGGAACCAGCTACCAACTCGCAACCACGACTGAGGTACCTCTTTCCGAACCGCCAACACCGCAACATGTTTGTCAGCAGTGGATCTTCGAGCCCTTCTTCCCCCTCGGTTCCGCGCCGATTCTCACCAATCTACAGAGGGAGATTTTCTAGAAACACCGGCGTTGATCTTCGCCAGCACTGAGGACTCGTTGGAACTCAACCGAAGGAGCATGACTCGCATTCAAGCGTTGCTCAAGGAGATCCCTTCTCCCGAGGGAGTCTTGCTTCCCTATCGCCCAGTGGAAGAGATCCTTTGAGCGACCCGGTCTCGATTCTCTCGGCATCCACCGCGCCAGAGGTGGCTGGCAGTGATCATCGATCAACCAGGCAGCGCGGTGGGGTCACCTGATTCAGATCGGACAACCACTCCTCCCCATCGGAGGACAGGTCCCCGACGACTTGGCCTGAGGTGACCTGTCGAGAAGATTGCGAGAGACGGGGCCAGTTCCACGAAGGTTTCTTCGCCGTTGGCGGCATCGAATCGCAGGGCGCCTCGAACTTCGCCCGCCGGCGTTGTGGCATGGCGCTGGGTGTCCGCCAAATGGGTTGGATGCAGACGCTACGAGGACAACCCGAGGGCACTCTCGATTTCGTTGAGATCTGCTGGCTTGGGAAGGCTTGGTGGAGCCCCGGAACGGCCTGTTTCCCTCTTTACCCTCCTGTGGATTCCTCGAGTGAAGGAAAGCGCAGAACGCGGCAGGTCCGATTCTGGTAGCAAGGAATGACATCGTGGCGCGTGCCGGTAGACCCGGAGAATGGCGCTCGGCGCCTCCCATCCGGGCACTGCCCACCGAAAAGAGGAAACCACTGCGCGGAAAGGAATCTCGCGTGGAGACATTCTGGGAGTCGCTGTTTCTCGTTCGCGGAGACGACTCGAGGCCCCCTGAGGGTCCCGGCTAGGCCCGGGATGACTTGGTGAGATCGCTTTGGCGTTTCGAAGAGAGCGCCGCGCCGCGGTCGCCAAGTCGGGATCGGGAAATCCTCGGATCACTCCGACGTCCTCGACATCCAAGACCAATGACAGTTGGCGGGGTCTCCCCTAGCATGGAACCCCAGCAAGTGACTGGTTCGTCACCGGGAAGCAGTTCCGCCTGATCTCGACGATGCAATCCACCTTTCATCCCGCTCCCCAAGCGTTGACGGAAGTCCTGGTAGGAATCTGGTCTGTGCAGTCCATGCACGAGTCAGACCTGCAGGCTCGCGTTTTGCCAGACGGCAGCACGAGTCTCGTCTTCCTGCGAGGTGACAGCGCGCTTCGCACGAGTGACAACCGCTGGGGATGCTGGGCGAGCGCAAGCATCTCGGGCCCGCGCACCAAGCCCTTCGACATGCAGCTCCAATCGGCCGGACGGATGTTGATCGTCCAGCTACACGCCACGGGAGCGGCCCGATCCTTGGGCGTTCCGATGTCCACCCTGCTCAATCGATATGAGGAGCTGGAGGCGGTTGTTGACTCCGTCCCTCGGGCACTCCGCGACCACGTCCGGCGCGAAGCGGACGACTTGTCCTGCATCCGCGCCATCGAATCCTGGTTGCTGAACCGCGTGCGAAGCCGCGTCCAGCCACGGACCGCTGTGGAATCTGCGATTCATCAGCTGCTCCGTGGAACCGGCGATCTTCGTGTCGGCGATCTGGCACAACAGGTTCAGCTTTCGCGCCGACATCTGGCGCGGGTCATGCACGAGCGCGTTGGCGTCTCGACCAAGTTGTTCGCTCGGATTGCTCGCTTCGACCGGGCAGTCCAGCTTTCTCGCCAGCGCCCGAGTCTGGCCTGGGTGCAGATCGCCCTCGAAACGGGGTTTTCTGACCAGGCTCACTTGACAAGGGAATTCGTCGAGCTCGGTGGGATCCGCCCTTCGGACCTTCGCGGGGCAAGGGCCGAATTCATCTGGTGAGGATTCGGGCCGGGACCGGCATGTCCCATTTCTTCAAGACGCTCTCGGAAGACGTCCTTAGGCTGGGCCTCGTATCCAGCGAACCGTCTCCAGGAGCCGCGGAATGTCTCCCTCTTCTCCCAAGCTTGTCGTGCTCAGTTTCGTCATTGGCCTGACCCTCGGAGCGAGTGGAGTGGCCCTTCCCCCAAACCAAGGCACCGAACGCTCCCACCAAGAGATTCTCGAATCCTATGTCGAGGACTTTCGATTCGACCAATTTGCCTCGGAACCGATGCTGTTCGGAGTCCAGATCCCCGATGCCGGCGACTGGCATGTCCGAGCGACGGGTCAACAAGAAGACGGCGAGTGGGACGTCGAACTCGTGGCCGGGCCGCCCCCGACTCCCACGTTCTACTACCGAGTCGAAGACGAGACGCTCCGCGCCATCGACCGTGGGGACATCAACGCTCTCACCGCACAGGGCAAGTCATTCCAAGACGACTACGCACCGATGGATGTCTTGACCATGGACGGATACGAACCGAACGAAACCCAGGACGCGGCGATCAACCCGTATTCATTTCACTTCTGGACTCGTGGATTCCCCGAGGTCGTGCCCTTCGGGGAAGGGATGACCCGGCGAGCCCACGGTTCGAACTTCGTGGTCTTCTACTACCAAAAAGGTCTGCGCACGGCCTGGTATCGCGTCGAGCCGGAAGATCGCGTGCGGGACGATCCACGCGAAATGCCCATGCCTTTCCCGACGCTGGTCATCGGAATTCGAGGGACGGCGGAGGGAATCGTCGGCGGTGAGCGGGTCACGATGAGGTCTGGCGAGGCCGTCTTCATCCCTCCGAACACCGAGCACCGCTGGTGGAATGAAACCGAAGACGTCGCCGAAGCCGTCGTGGTCATGTTTGGGGACGGTGCGTAAGTCCATGAAATCGATTCGGAAAGTCACTGTCTTCGCCGCATTCGCGCTCCTGACTCCGACACTTCTTGTTCCTGAGTTGCGGGGCGGGGACTGGCCCCAGTTTCGTGGTCCCCAGGGTCTTGCCGTTGCTCACTCCCCTTTGCCGAAGGCCATTGACCCCGATGGCCCGCAAGTCCTGTGGCAAGGGAAGGTCCCATCGGGGCACTCCTCCCCCTGCATCTCTGGAGGCCGAATCTTTCTTACCGGCTTTGAGGATCTGCCCACGATCGTTGCGCTGGACCAGAACAACGGAACGCAGCTCTGGAAACGTTCGTTCGAGGGCACCTCTCCCCCGTCGTACTTCCATCCGGACGCCGCAGCGGCCATGCCGACGGCGGTGACCGATGGAGAAACGGTGGTGGCCTATTTCGGCAACTATGGAATCGTCGCTCTCGATTTCGACGGGGAACTGATCTGGGAACGCCGCATGGATCACCCGACCACGAGTCAATTCGGCGTCGGCTCGTCTCCCCTGTTGCTCGACGGCCAGGTGATCGTGTCGCGGGATGGCGCTCGCGAAGCTGCCATCGTGGCACTCGACATCCTCGACGGGACGGAACTGTGGCGGCTGGATCGCTTCGAGTACGGGCAGGCACACAGCACCCCGTTCCTGTGGCGCAACGCGAGCCGCGACGAGTTGGTGATCGCGGGAACCAACAAACTCTGCGCCTACGATCCGGGAAACGGCGAACAACTCTGGTTCGTCGACGGATTGACCAGCATGCCCTGCACCACACCGACGGGAGACGAAAACACTCTTTATTACGCCGCCTGGTCGACACCGAACTCGCGAGGGCGATCCTTCTGGGAAGGAGGATTCGCCCGATCCCTCGAATTGAGTGACGCGGAAATCGCCGATCCATCGCTGTTGTTCGACCGCCTTGACATGAATTCAGACGGTAAGGTCGTCCGCGAGGAGGTTCCCGAATGTCGAGCCAAGGACGCCTTCGAGTTTCTCGATCGTGATCTTGACGGCTCCTGGGATCGAGATGAGCTGCTCACGGCTGAGTCCAATCAAGGAGCTCCGGGAAAGAACCTGATGGTCGCGGTGGAGCGCGGAGCCAGCGGCGACTCATCCAAAAAGAACGTACGGTGGACTCGATCGAGAGGGTTGCCCTACGTTTCTTCACCACTTCTTTACCGAGACCGCATCTGGCTATTCAAATCCGGCGGCATCGTCACTTGTCTGGACGCTCACACCGGTGAGGCAATCCTGGACCGGGTCCGTTTGGCGGATCGCGGAGAGTACTACATGTCACCTGTGGGCGCGGCTGGCCGAGTGTTGATCGGGTCGGCCGAGGGCACTCTGTTCGTCCTTGATGCAGAGACCGATGAGCTGGTAGTCCATCAAACGGCGACGTTCGAGGAAGGGCTGTTCGCCACCCCGGCCATTCTGGATGGCAGAATCTACGTGCGGACTGACTCGACCCTCTGGGCGTTCGGGGGTTCACCACAAGACCAGTGATGGTCACTTCGCGCCGCGGATTCAGGCCCTTCGTCGAAACGGTTCTCTGCTGCGAGGGAAGGTGCCGCAGACCTCCCACGAAATCGACCGTTCAGCCCACCGCCGGCGGGAGGGGATTCCGAGAGATTCGACCGAGGGTCGGACTCGAGCCATCCCGAGACACTCCCGGGGAGATCCTGGCCAGGGAATCGATCCTTCCTCCGCCCCCACGCCGCGAACCTGGTTCGGTTTCTGCAGGAGCGATGGGTCGCCACTTCCCCTCTTCCTTAGTCGTCGCTTGCACCGGTGATTCGCCGGAACGGGAGAGGACGAGTTTCATGGGGGGCTCCCGCATTGTCATCACTCGTCCCGCGCCACAGGGTTCCCTGGTCGTCCAAGCCGATTTGGAACGAGGATGAACGGGCGCCACCGACGCTCCGAGGCAGCTCGTTCGAAGACTGAAAGAGCAATCTGCCGCCCTCGGTCGGAGCGACGAGTTCCCAAATCCGCCGTCCTCCTCCCGAGCCATAGTCGGTGGCGATCAATCGAGAGTCTTCCAAGTGATACACCGTCAAGGAATCACTCGATTCGAAAGTTTGCCTCCGCTCCACCAGCACATGGCCCCCAGCTTCGAGGGAGTATTGGAGTCGACTCGGCACCGAGAGTTCATCCACGCCCTCCCACTGGCCGACCAGCCGCTTCAAGTCGACAAAAGCATCTGCTGCGCCCGGCGCTCCCAACGATGGGACAGATGCGGGAGTCTTGTCGATCCACTCGAGAAGATCTTTCAAAACATCGAGTCGCCACTCGACGAGCCCTTGCTCGGTGTCTTCCAGGAAGTAGTGATCACACGGCCAGATCGTCGATCGAAACCGCTTTTTCTGGAGCCGAATCAACTCCAGTTCGATCACCTCCCCAGACTCGGGTGCAGTGTTCCGATCGTCGCGACAGACTCCCAAATAGATCGGTTTGTTCAACTGCCTCCACGCATCCAAGCCGGGACGAAAAAACGATGACCAGCGCAAGTAAGGCTCTTGCGCCCACAGCTTGGTCGTGGACTCCGGATCTGAAAAGATCTCCCGAAACGAGTCTTTCATGTCATGAATCTGCTGCTCCCCTTCCTCACGATCGAGCTCCCCCGCTTCAATTTCTTTTCGCGTGAGAGCGATGAAATCAAACATGAGCGAGAGCCCTCCGGGAGCGAGGGCTGCCACGTGGGTGACGAAAGGACTCTCCAGAGCCACCCATGGCGCCACGTCGGATCCTTCCGAATGACCGAGGACCAGAACCTTTCGAGAATCCACCAACCCGTCGTTCACCAGATCGCGAAGAACAGCCTTCGCCGCCTCGACTCGCCAACGAAGACACATCTTCTCTCGGTATTCTTCCGAGACCACTCGCTGCGAGGATTCGAAGAACTCGATGCCGGGACGCGAGATCACCGCGAAGTGCCAGTCAGGAAAATCCCGAGCGTCAAAAAGGATCGCACTCCCGACTCGGCCATTCTCGCGCCAAACCAGCGGGGAGGGGCCAGAGCCCTCGAGGTACAGAACGAGAGGTCGCGGCTCGGCACCCTCATCGAGCGGCCGGCCCCCGGTGGAAACGTAGTAGCGGATGGTCTCCTCGTCACCGTCCGTGACGCGCGGCTGGAAACCCATCATTTGGGGGGTGATGGGCTGGTCTTGCTGGGCAACAGCCAGAGACGCAATCGCCAGGAATGACCACACGCTCGAGATGATCCCGATCATGACTCTTCGAAGAGTCCGAAACGACGGGATCACTTCGAGCTTGTGGTGCCGAATCTTTGCCATGGCTTTGAGTTCTCCTCCTTCGACTCCTGGACAATCCGACAAACGGAGGCGGCTCAACCTCTTCCGACGTCAGACTCGGCAGCCAATAAGCTCCCGGTACCCGGAGCGAAGGGACATGGTTCGCGAGTCATTCGGCGACGTGACGCCGATCGCCATTTCGAAGCCGGGACAACAAGAGGAGACAGAGGGAGCGCGTCCAATCGCGGAAGCTTCCACAAATACCAGGTGTTTGATTTCATGGTCTCTTCTTTCAAAGCGCTCGGACAACGTTTCCGCAGGGGTCGGTCCAGGAACGAGCGAAATCGCCAACACGGTCAGGAGGGGATCGCACCCTCAGATTCTCATGGAATCGACCTCCTTCAACGGTGGATGCCCGACCGGAACAAAGAAGAAACAGAACCCAGGGCCCCGGCCTCTCAGTGTTCAACAGAGCCCCGGTGGGTCCGATCGGGGCCCCCCAGTTCTCCGACCGCGGCGGAAAGGAACGCGGTCTCTGCTCCCCTCCCTTCGGCGGAGTGACCGTCGGGAGCCGCCTGGGCGCTCCCCTTGAGTGTTGGCAAAATCTGGGCATCCCACCGAAGACCTTCGGAACGACTGGAACTTTCTCCCGAGCGAGAATTTCTTCCGGGACAGACGGTCCAAGGGAGATCAAACGGAGATGCAGAAGCAAAACCGGTTCTTCCGTCTGGGTTCAAGGAGATGAGGAATGTCGGAGACGCAACCTTCGCAAGAAACCGTGCTGTTGGCCAAGGAGCTTGAGAAACGAGCAAACCTGGTCAAGAAGGTCGAGGGTCGGCACTCCTTTGCGCGAGGTCCATGGGGCATCGTGGTTCTCGTTCTCGCAATGTCGTCGGTCTTCGTCCTTCCGGGGGACCTCCCCGCTCCCCCTTCTTTCGTCACCATCCTCATGGTCGTGGCTTTGTTCGTTTGCATTGTGGAAATCGTCCAATTGAGAAGCCGGTTCGACGCGTTGATGACATTGCTCGACGCCGACTCCCTCGACCACCGAGTGGTTCCATGGGCACAACACAAGTCAAGAGTTCCCCCTTCGACCTCGTGAATCGCCCCATCGAATCTCACGGACCCCGAGGATTCTCGCGAAAGCGCCGGACCTCTGAGCCAGGCCGGGCGAAGTCACTGCAAACCACCGTGCATGAGCCCCGACACAATGGCGGCGGAATTCAGGACCGGCACCTTCAGGGGAAACGGCAGGGGCACTCTTCCAATGACGGGAGTGGGTACGCCCCCTCAACGAGTTGACAAGGGAAGCCCCAAGCAATCATTGCGAACGGTGGGACTGTCTGTCGAAGGGGTGCCAGGTTCCAGGCTCTGTTCACAAGCCATCCGGAACGGCGACGGTTCTCAAGAAACTGTCCACGGGGTGACTCCGGCCCGGTCGATGTCGGTGTCGGTGGCGAACTTGACCGGCGAACCCATCACACTTGGCCGGATCTGGAACGAGGACGTTCCACGAAGTCGCCCCTCCCCGTCCATCTCCTGCTTCCGATACAGAGTGGCGATCCCTCGTTCGGTTGGGATCTCCGCCGTGACGTCGGTCGACCAAAGTTTGGCCCGGGCGTCCCCGTGACAGACTCCGCCGCGGAATGAACCGGCGCGCCATGGCGGGCGATTCCACCGGCCACACCGGGCCACTCACAGGCGGTCCCCCCGGACCCGAGGCTCGCCGTCCCCCTGAGCCCGGGAAGAGTGCAGACGATGGGGCAGAGCCGCGCTATGGTCCCCCGTTGCCCGCGAGGGGCGTCACGACACAGTTGCCACTGACCGAAGAAGAGAATTGATATCCATGAGCACGAACGACCAACTCGAAAAGGTCCGGAATTCGGACGGATTCATCGCGGCCCTCGACCAGAGCGGCGGAAGCACCCCCAAGGCACTGCGCCTCTACGGCGTCGACGAGAACCAGTACTCGGGCGACGACCAGATGTTCGACCGCATCCACGAGATGCGCTCCCGAATCATCACCAGCCCCAGCTTCGGCGGCAACCGGATCCTGGGCGCCATCCTTTTCGAGATGACCATGGACCGAGAGATCCAGGGACAGCCCTCGGCGAGCTTCCTGTGGAGCGAGAAGAACGTTGTCCCCTTCTTGAAGGTGGACAAGGGTCTCGAGGCCGAGCAAAACGGCGTGCAGCTCATGAAGCCGATGCCGGAGCTTGACTCCCTCCTCGCCCGTGCCAAGAAGCACGGAGTGTTCGGCACCAAGATGCGCTCGGTGATCAAGTCCGCCGACCCCGCCGGGGTCAAGGCCATCGTCGATCAGCAGTTCGAGGTCGGCAAGCAGATCCTCGGGGCCGGCTTGGTCCCCATTCTCGAGCCGGAAGTGGACATCCACAGCCCCACCAAGAGTGAGGCCGAGGCCATGCTCAAGAACCACCTGATGGAGAACCTCGACAAGCTGGGTTCCGACAAGGTGATGTTCAAGCTCACTCTGCCCAATGAGAACGGCTTCTACGCCGACTGCATCAAGCACGACAACATGCTGCGCGTGGTCGCGCTGTCCGGCGGCTACAGCCGCGAGGAGGCCAACGACCGTCTGGCCAAGAATCCCGGCATGATCGCGAGCTTCTCGCGCGCCTTGACCGAAGGCTTGAGCGCTCAGCAGTCGGACGACGAATTCAACGGCGTCCTGGATACCTCAATCGAGAGCATCTTCCAGGCCTCGAAGACCTGAGCCAACAGCGTCACCGAGCGAGTGACTTCTCCCTCGCCAACCATTCGAATCCCAAAGAGCCACTCCCGGTCGGGAGTGGCTCTTTTTCATGGGCTCGGCGATCCACGGCGAACGCCTGAGGTCTCCGCATCTCCCCTCGGCGACCGGACCGGCCGCGAAACTCAGACCGCCGTCCGCTTGATGACACGGAGCTCTCGGACAGCGACGATTCCGGTCCAATCCGCCTGCGGATGAAAGACCACAGGGTTTCCCTGATCGGACCAAGCCGGTCTGGTAGGCACACCTGACAGGCCGAGCATTCGGTGAAAAAAAGACCAACACAAATGCCTTTGTTTGTGGATGAGGCTCCCTAGGCCCAGTGCACTTCGGGCCGGAGCCGAGAAGTACGTCCCCGCATAGATTCACGCCACCGGCTCCTCTCCCTCTGTTCCGTCTGTGCTGAAAGGAGCCAATCATGGTCTCGGTGATCGGCAGTTTTCTCGTTCCATACCTGTTCCAAGCCACCTCCGCGGAAACCGTGGACGCCATCAAACCAGACCCAAGCTCCATTCGAGTTCGGCCCGCCATTCCGCGGGACGAAGGCAATCCACGTTTCCCCGTCCAGCTCGACGTCGCGCCCGATCAGTACTTGCCCCGGACGCCTCCCGCGAACTTCGGACGTGTCACCGGGACCTCGACCTCTGGGCATCCCGTCACCTACGACCTGGAGACCGGACTCGAAACAATCCATCTCCTTCCCCAGGGTCCCTTTCCCGGCATGGATGTCGAACCGGGCTCCGACTTTGCTCCATGGACAGAGGATGTCGAATCCTTTCCGGGGTTGATGGCGACGAATCCGGAAGGGGTTCACTTCAGCATGAATTGTCGGCTCTTCTTCAAAGATCCCACCGATGGACTCAACTATGTCTGTTCCGGCACGCTCATCGACCCCAAGACCCTCATCACTGCTGGGCACTGCGTGCACGGAGGACCGGGGGGACAGTGGATGACCAATCTTGTCGCCTCTCCCGCATGGGACGGAGACGACGACTTCGCTGGCTCCGCCAATGGAAGCGCCGTCGTCACGTGGTCCAACTGGATCAACAGCGGTGACTGGGCCGGCGACCAAGCCTACGTGCGACTGGACCGCCCCGTCGGTGTCCTCGCCGGCTGGCATGGCTACGGCTTCAACACAAACGACTCTTGGTGGAACGTGACAACGTTCTATCCGTCGGGATGGCCGGGATCCGGGTTCTCCGGAGCCCCCCACCAGTACTACCGGACGGCGGGATCATTCGACTCGGTGATGCCAGAAGTCGTCACGGCCAACGTCAACTACCCTCATTGGATCGGAGGAATGAGTGGAGGCGGTGCCTACTACACGATCCTTGGCAGCGATTTCGTGGGAGCGACCCTCTCTCACGGAACCGGCTTTCCGGACAGCACCACCTCGATCGGGTTCTCACGAATCAGCGCCAACAAGTTCAACTACCTCAGAGACACCTACATCCCGAGTCACTACCAAGACCATCAAGTCGACATCGTCCCGTTGAAATGCCGCGCGGACCTGGGGACCGTGAAAGCCGGACAGAATCTCACTGCCCTGAACTATCGTCTCTTCAACTCGTCACTCCACAATCCCCCGAACCTGACCTACGGCATCGACGTCTACCTGTCGCGGAATGACAATATCACCGAGGCTGACACGCTGATCGAAAGCCACAGTGTCACCTACAACTTCGAGGCGAAGGAGTTCGTCCGGGTGAACGCCGGCAACATCAAGATCCCATACGACACCGTTCCCGGAGTGCACTACGTGGGCGTGATCTCGAAATTGATCGATGCCGATTCCGACAACAATGACACCGATGGATGGGACGCGTTCAAAATCACCGTGCAAGCGCCAGATCGCGCAAACCTCTCGGTGTCGGGACTGACTTCCCCCAGTCCGGCGGCACAATGGACGATCTCCGGAGCGGCCCCCAACAGCACCGTGCATCTCTTTGCTTCGGTCAACGGGGGCGGCCCGACCAACACCCAATTCGGCGTGGTGCAGTTGACGCCTCCGTTCATTCCTCTGGCGCAGCTCTCGACGGACTCCAACGGTGACGCAATCCTCTCTCGCGAAATTCCAGAGGGGATCGGCGGGACCATGGTTTGGTTCCAAGCCATTGACGCGACATCCCTTCTCTTCACCAACGATATCGCCACCGCCATTCAATGACTGCTCGTCCGGTCGTGGGCCTCCGATGAGAGCCCTGCGGGCGACCCCGCAGAGAACAAGGAAGCCCTCGGCATCACGGCTCAGGAATCACGAGTTGAACCAATGACCTTCCCTTCGATTCTCTCCTCAGTTCTTGCCCTCTCGCTTGTCCCAGAGCTGCAAGGGCCGCCCCCCGCCTGCCCTCCGCCGCCAGCAGATCCCGCGGGAACGTTGCATCGCGAGGCGTCGGCCTTGCTCGACCAACGACAATTCGTGAAGGCTTCCGACCTCTTCCAGCAGAGTTTGGATCGACGCCGGGAAGCTCTCGGACCCCAGCACGAGTTGGTGGCCGAAGCCCTCCACAACTTGTCTTACTCCCTCTCTCGCGCGGGGCGGGGAAAGGAGGCTGTCGACCTGGCACGAGAGTGCCTAGAGATTGTCGAGCTCGACCGCCACCGCCCTTCTCACGCAGTCCTCGCCCGCCGCCATTTGGCCGAGGTCGCGGAGCATGCCGGACAGTTCGATGTGGCCTGGCGCGAAATCGAAACGGTGGTCGCCGAAGCCGAGCAGCAGTTTGGCCTCACCCCCCTGACCGGGGAGGCTCACGAAATCGCGGGGCGACTCGCCTGCCGATTCCAAGAGCTCGAGATCGCCGCGGAGCACTATCGCTGGAGCTCGGCGATCTACGAGAAGTACTTCGGAGTCTCCGAGCCGACCACCGCCGTGCGTCCCATGCTCGCCCTCGCCCATGTCCTCGCCCGGCAATCTCATTGGAACGAAGCGGTTCAAGTCCTCCATCGGGCCTCGGCATGGCTGGAAGCCGGGAATCTCGTGGGCCATCCGGTTTGGCAGGAAGTGCGCCGACTTCGGGAACGGAGTCGGCTCCGGGCAGACGACCATTGAGTCAAGCACACCCCCGAAACGGTCGCCCGCCGCCTGAGACACCGACTAGGTCCCCGACTTGGTCGATTCTCAACGCCGCACACGACCACGGAGGATTTCGTTCTCGATCACCGGCATGAGGTCCTCGAGCAGCGAGGTCTCATAGGCCCCGGTGGTGCTGTCTGTTTCCGGAGCCTGGTCGTGGGACACTCGATGATCCACGTAGAACGACCCCTTCTTGCCTCCTTCCCCGGGAACGAACGCGAAGAACAAGTTCTGCAACTCGCCGGTGATGATCAGCAGGTCCAGAAGCAGCCCCATACGCTCGTAGTCCTCCGCTTCTTGGCCATAGCCGCCGAGGAAGTAAACAATCGGGAGCTGGCGATCGGTGTTGAAGAACGCGGGCGGCCGATAGACCACGACCCGGCGTTGGACCTCCGCATCCCCCGCCAATGTCAGAGCAGGGGAAGGAACGTCCCGAGTCACCACCTCACCGATCAGGCGCAGCCCGCGAGGTCCATCCACTCCGTCCGGGAATTGGCTTTCGAGGAACGCTAACAGAGTTCGAAGCCGATCCCACACCACCAGAGGCTCGCAAAAGTCCCCGTCGCGCAAGGAGTCGGTGATGTCATCGGCATCGGGAATCCCGATGTGCCCCCCGACGTATCGGACCAGCAATCGTTGAGATTCCAGGGTGGGGAGATCGGCACAATCCCCCGGGAACAAGTCGCGCACGGTCACCGGGAGCCCTTTTCCTTGCAAGGCCTCGACCACGTTCAGGTAGTGACTCTCGAAAGCGAACTCGTCGAGCGTTCCAACATCCATGTAGATTCGTTGCTGAGCAAGCTCTGCCGTGGTGGAGTCCTGAATGCGGGTCAGGGGGTCTTGCTGCCACCACGCCGCCAAGTCCGGGTCTTCATCGAAGACCCCGTTGCCCTCTCCGAAGTCGAGAGTGCCGGGCACTCCATCCAGACCATGGTCCTCAAAAGACTCCCCCAGTCCCGGATCCCAGGTGAAGTTGCCATTGGCATCGTCGAACGGCTCGGTCAGATTGATCACCAGCCCGTCCCCGACGTCGAAGATCCCGTCGCCGTTCTGGTCCGCCAGCTCCCGGCCACCGATCACCGTTCCCGCCAAAGTCGGGTCTAAGAGAGAGAGGGTGTCCCGGGCGACGAGCAGAACCTCCGTGTCAAAGTCGGCCGGCTCCCCGGACTGACGGAGCCCGTCCTCGTTGCCATCGCCGCCATCGCGAAAGCCCCCTGGTTGGCTGGGAATGGAGAAGGTCCCCCACTGATCATCCACGCCCATCGTCGCGGCCTGGGAATCTGCCGCCAAGTACGCGCGATCGGGATCCGGGTGATGGAGCAGGGGATGGCCGAACGCCAGGACCAAATCCTGCATCATCTCGATCCGGGTTTCCCGATCGGGATACGGCGGAAGATGGTCGAAGGTGAAGTCGTCCCCCACCGCGGCAGGGAGATCCTCTTGGAGCTTGACCTCGAGATTCTCTTCCACGATGTGACGCAGCAGCTCGCGCAAATCGACCGGTCCTCCCAAGGAGCCAATCACCCGAAACAACTCCGGGTGCTTCAGCCCGAGGTTCATCGCCCCGTATCCCCCCATGGAGATTCCGGCAATGGCTCGAAAGTCCCGACGCTGCTCGAGGGTTCCCAAAAGCACGTCGTCATCCTCATCGTCGTCGGTGAGACCGCAGGCGACCACCCACGGCAAGAGGAGAAAGCCCGCGAGTTGTGAGACGAATCGATCCTTCGCAAACATGGGTTGCCACCGAAGACGTTTTGGAAAGCACGGCGGACAAGAGGCCGTTCCGCCTCAATTGTACCGGGGGCTTTTCGTAGTCGGCGGACCCGAGGATGCCTCGGAAAGCGCCCATGGTGTCAGCATGCGGTGGCAGTCCTCGCCGGACGCATCCGTTCGCCAGGACGGCGACGGCTCAGCGACGGTTCAGCGGAGAATCCGGGGACAGCACTTCGTCGTAAGGAAGTCCCAATGCGGCACGGTAGTCCGTGAGCGATCGAAAGTACTCCGACAGAACCTCGATGAGCCGAGAGCCCGCCACGGCGGCTTGCTGTTCACGCACGTTGACGCGGAACAGGTCACTTTCACCGAGACTCAGCTGCACTCGTTCCGCCTCTTCGAGACGGCCCGCGAGCTGGACATTTTCTTCCGCCTGGGTGACTCGCACCCAGCTTTGGTTGAGCGCCGAGACCACGTCCCGGACTTCAGCTACCGCAAGATCGCGAGCGTAACGCAACTCAAACTCGAGCTTGTCGATCTTGGCCAGCGCCTGACGTTCTTTTCCGCGTGCCTTGCGCCGTTGCAGGGGCAATTGGAACTGCACTCCCAGTGCCACCTCGAAGGGCCCCTTGTCGTCCGGGTCGTTGACTTCGTTGCCCACGTCCTGGGAACCGAACACCCCGACGTCCAGCTGAGCCAACCGCTCATTGCGAGCCAGATCTCGATCCAGACCCACCTGGGACAACGCGACTTCGATGGCTCGCAGTTCCGGCCGGTGGGTCAGAGCCACCTGGACATCGTTGGGAATGAGGATCTCTTCGGGATCCCGAGGTTTGGGGAACTGTTCCGGCAAGGAGGGAATGCCGGCCACGATCGGCTGTCCTGCTTCGTCACGCCAGAACAGCGAGAGCGTGAGGGCGGCCTCCTGCAACGCTCGATCCGCCTTTGCCAAGATCGCCTCGCGGTCTACGATGAGACGCCGGTTCTCGACCAAGCTGAGTTCGGCGAGCTGCCCCTCTTCAACCCCGACCCGAACCTGCTCCTGCCGCTCTCGGGCTAGCCGCAACAGACGCTCAGCAATGCCACGCTTGGCGCCTTCGGCCACCCACTTCCAATAAGAAGCGGCCGCCTTTTGAGTCGCGGACAAGCGGGCCTTGAGCACTTTCGGCCACGCCGCCTCTTCTTGAAGTCGCGCCTGCCAAACGGCCACCCGCTGCGGATCGATGGTGCCTCCCCGGAGCAAGGGCAACATCGCTCCGAGTCGGAACTCACCCCCTTCGTTGGTCTTCTTCTTGCCGTCGTAGTCCGCGAAGTCTCCTTGCCCGAGTCGGTAGCCGGCTTCGAACCGCGTTCCGTACAAGGTGGTGGGTTGTTCCACGCCGAAGCCGAACTCCTCGGTCTGGTAAAAGCCATCCAGCTCGAAAAAATTTTTCGAAAACAGTTTGGTATCGAAGGCACCGGAGGCGGACTGCACTTGGCCGGCCGCGATCTCCACTTCTTCGAGCGCAGCGAGAATCAGAGGGAAGTTGGATTCGACCGAACGCAGCACATGGTCAAGCTGCAGTTCGTTCCCGAGGGGGCTCGGCACTTCCGAATCGCTTCCATTGCCGGGATCTTCCGCTTGCTCGGCCTTTGACGCGGTCTCCTCGCCTCCACCCAGAATGGACACGGGAGATCGGTCCTCGGAGCCGTTGGATTGGTCGACCCGGAGTCGATGCAAGAGATAAGGATCCGGAGGAGGGAGCGGTCGGAATGGCTCTGGCGGTGACTGACACCCCGCCGCGACCAAACCGAAGAGCCCCAGCAGAGCCCAGCGAGCCGTCATTTCTTATCCTTGGCGCCGCTCGCGCCCTTCTTCTTCCCGTCGCGACCGTCCATCGACGTCCCCTGATCCGGCGCGCCCCGAACCGACGGTGGGAACGCGTTCAGCTGCCGCCAGATCTCGTACCCCAAACTGACCTGGTCCAAGAGAACCCAACCCACCGTTCGAACCCCTTGGCGCAAGTAGCTCCGGTTCGGCCAAGCCTGATCGTCCGGATCGGGAAGGATCAACACGCGGAAGTTCCCGTTGGGGGTGCCGTAGGCATCGACGATGCTCACCACCCCGCCAAAGGTCCCGACCGCGACGGAAGGCCACCCGGCAAATTGCACCGCCGGCCATCCTTCGAACTGCAGACGCACCTTGCGTCCGGGCGTCACCAGAGGCGCATCGATCCCGCGAACCCAAAGTTCCACGGCCAGTTCGTCCGTGTCCGGGATGAACTCGATCAAGGGCTCTCCCTGGGACAACAGGTCCACAGAGTTTGCCGCATGAACCCGCAGGATGAATCCCGATCGTGGCGCGAAAACCTCCTGAGTTCGCTGCCTCTCGAGTTTGATCGAGGCATCGGTCAGGTCCTTCTCGGCCAACGCCGCCTTGGAGCGCGCGTCCTCTCGCGCCGACTTGGTGGATTCGATCTTGGCCCGCTGATCGTTGGCGACCTTGCCCACGTTTGCCATCTTGGCTTTTTCTTCATTGCGCGCCTGCTCAACCTTGGCCTTCGCGGCCTCGACCTTGGCTCGCGCCGCAAGGTAATCCGCCTCGGCCTTTTGGAACTCCAGCTCCGACTTCATGCCCTGGGTCCAGAGGTTGAATTTTCGTTCCCGGTCCGCTCGCTTCTGCTCGGCCTCGGCCTCGGCTCCGGCCAGGTCTTGCTCCTCGGCCCGGACCTTTTCGATGGCGATTTGCAGTTGAAACCCGGCTTCGGTGACCGCTTCTTCGCGCGCGTCTTCTAGGAAGATGAGCTGCTGATTGTAGAACTCGACCATTCCCTGGGCCGCCTGCACTTTCTGCTCGGACAGACCCAACTGCTGCTGGAGGCGAGTTTCGTACTGGGGGTCCTGGTCCGCCATTTCCGCCAGCCTGTCCCCGCGCTCGACGTAGTCGCCTTCCTGTACCAAAAGCTCGACAAGGCGTCCCGTCACGGGGGCGGGAATGACCTGGGTTCGGTCGAGAGGGTGATAAGCGGTGACACGGCCACTGCCCGCGACGTTCTGCTGCCAAGGCACCAAAAGGAGGACCACGGGGAGCGTGCCGAACAACGCGATCATCAGCACCGCAAGCTTGCGGGTGGCGCGTGGCGGTGCCACGGACCGCAGGGCCGAAAGCTCGGCCCCTTCCATCCATGAGCTGGTTGAAGTCTCCACGGTCATCAGACGGACACTCCACGAGAGAGAGCACTACCGGGGGTGAGATTGCCGTCCGGAAGGTGCAAGACTTGGTCGCAGCGCTCCAACACCTCGGGCACGTTGCTGGCGATGACCAGAGTCCACTCCATCGACGGATCAAACAAGGTGTCCAAGATCTTTTGCAGCTCCTCGTGGGACAACTGACTGAAGGCGGCATCGAACAGCAGCAAACGCGGTCGCGCGGCCAAGGCCCGGGCGATCGCCAAGCTCTGCATTTCTCCAACCGACAGCGGATACCCGTCCGGCTCCACCATTTGATCAAGGCCGTGGCCTTTCAGGACTCCGCAATGTTCGAGATCGGTCTTGTGGAGTGCCCAGCGAACCTCGTCATCGCCCACATAATCCCTGCCCAATCGGATGTTCTCACGAACCGTTCCCGCCACCGTGTCGTGATGAGAAGTGAGGCTGACCATCCGACGCAACGACTCAGGAGCGAGGTCGCGCACATCACGACCGTCCAGGCGAATGATCCCGTGGTCAGGATCCCGGAGACCCCACAAGAGCTCCATCAGCTTGCTCTTGCCAGAACCCGAGTCACCCGTGATTCCCAAGCTGCCGCCAGCCGGAACAGAAACCGTGAGCTGGTGGATCAGGGAACGACGACCGGACGGTCCCCAGCTCACCCCATCCAGCTCGAGGGAGGCCGCCCCGGTTTCGGCGGGAGGGTGCTCCCCTTCCATGCTTTCGGTTGGCAAATCGAGGAGCTGTCCGACCTTGTCGACCGCAGCCATCAGATCGTAGAAGCCCTCGACGTGCTTCCCCATCTTTGCCACGGAACTCACGACCATGGTGACGATCAGCTCGGCAGCGACCAGTTGCCCCAGGGTCAGGCTGCCCTGGATGACGAGGAAGCCTCCGATGGCGAGCAGCGCGGTACTGGCAAGCGCCTGCAGGCTGAGAGCTCCCACCACTTGTCCGAAAACGATGCGGTAGTGCTCTCGACGACGGTTCACGTAATCCCGCGTCAGGCGATCGGACTTCAGATTGACCCAGCGCTGGGCGCCGGCGGTTTTGAAAACCAGAGGATTGCGAGTGATTTCTTCGAGCCAGGCGGCGACCGCGTACTTCGACTTGCTTTCCTTGATCGCGCTGGCGATGCCACGTCGGGCCGGCCCCAAGACCAGCACGGCGATGATGACCAGCAGCAGCACGTCGAATGCCAGCAAGATGGGGTGGTAGAAGGCGAGGATGACCAAGCCGACCAACACCGACAGCAACATGCTGAGTCCATCCAGCAGAAGGGCGGAACCCACCTTCTGAATGGTCACCACATCAAAGAATCGGTTGACCAGCTCCGGACCGTATCCGTGGCCGCGGCCTGCCAAGGTGACTCGAGGCAAGCGGGCCGCCAGATCGGCGACCATTCGTACGAAAATCCGCCGCTGCAGGATTTCGACGATCCACGTCTGGGTAATGGTCAACGCCGCAGCGAATGCCAGGCCGACGAACAACAACGCGGCGACCACGACCAGCGAAGGAATGGCGCTTCCGAACGCGACGAAGTTGACCATGGCCTGAACGGCGATCGGGATGGCGAGGAGCAGCACACCCGTGGCAACGGCAAAGATCAGGATCGCCCAAAGGTCCCCGCGATCTGGGCGAAGCAGTCGAGCCAGCCGTCGAAGCGGACCGAGCTTTCCGATCGGCGACGAGGGTGGCGAACTGGCCAGCTCACAGGGCACGGCCGGATCAGCCGCCATCCATTCGACTTCGGTCCCGGCAGCGATTCCCATCGCGTTCGCCACTTGGCGCGGCCCGACGTTCTCGCTCCGGTCTCCGGACTCTGGATCGAGGAACGTCACGAGCGCCCGGTTCCCGGTGCCTTGGCGTAGCGACACCCATCTCCCGTTGATCCAACCGACGAACGCGAGTTCCGGATCCAGCTCACCGAGGAGGGATTCGACGGTCCGTGAGGACTTGGTCACTCGCAAGCGAATCTGTTCCGCTGCGGCGAGCAACCAATCCGTCGAGGACCCCTCATCCCCAGGATCCGTTCGCCGGAGAATCTCCTCGAGCTCACCTTCCGGAACGTTGAGACCGGTCCCGGAAGCGAGTTCAACGAGCACTCGAGTGATGGATTCGATGGGGTGCGACATTCCTTACCCTTGATGGAAGCAGGGAACCAAGTCGCCCCCGCACAGTTCGACGCGGATTCTCCGCAAACCCAGGGTTGCCGCCAGACAAATCACAACCCCGATCTGCACTTTCGATTGCACGTCCATTTGGCGCGTCATCCGCCACAAACCGCTGAGGTTTTGCATCGGCCCACAGGGGGAATCGGATTCATCAAAACACTCCTCCGATCCCCCCACGATTGGGAAATCCTTTCCGAGATCAGGATTCGCTGCGATCGGTGACCGTGTCGGAAACTTGCTTGGTTTCCGCGAACGGCAATCGCGCCAGGATTCGAGGGACTTTCTGGTCCAGCTTCCAGTTGGGTTCCGCGCGCGTCGGCTGGAAAGACTGGTCAAAGCGATCCCGGCCAAGCGCGGACACACGAAGCTCGCTTTCTCCGGAGCCCGACCAAATCGGAAGCCCGGAACGAGGGCTCACGACGTCGATTCGCAGAGTTCCGACTTCGTACTGCTCGCGGGGAAAGAAGTCTTCACAACAGCAACCCGCGTCACGAACTTGGGTCTCAACCCTCAACGAGTGGGAAACCCAGACGTCCGCATCGTCTTTGCCCACCTGGACGATCCCTCGGGCCGCCAGTTCGTTCTGGATCAGTCGGTGGACTTCAGAGACCGTCGCGGGTGCGCCCTCAGGAGGCGAGGGTGCCCAGGCCCAGGTTTCTGCGACGAACTCCGGCGAATCGATCTGCTCCCAAGAGTCGACGCGGATCCCGGCGCAACCGGGAAGAAGCAGGGCCAGGACCAGCAGCGAGCCCGCGGAGGAGGTGGTGGAAATCTTCATGGCTATCTCCTTGAGAACTCTTACGGCAAAACCGAAGAGTTGATGTAATCGATGTTCTCGACTCATAACGTCGATTTATTCGACAGGTGAATCGACCTCCCCCGCAGCTCCCGTCCGCCCCAAAATCGGTCGAGCTCGCGAGCCAGGCGGCGGTGAAACCTCTCACTCGCGCAAGAAACCGCCACGAACGGATCCACTCCCACGCGATGCACCACCAGCGTGCCACGCGGCTTGAGCTTGGTCTGGATCCGACATTCGACGTCTTCCGCGCCGCGCGGCCCGTGGAGGTCGGTCAGACTCACGCGCACCTCTCCAATGCGCTGGCCGAGTCGACCGAGAGACCGAGTAAGGCGTCGATCCACGTAATCACGGAGTTCGCGAGTAAGGCGCACTCCGCGAGCGGTCAGTCTGACATGCATGGGGATCTCCCGGAGGGACAGGTCGATCTCGAAGGTTTCCCACTGGTTGCCGCGAAACCTTGTCCACGCGAAAAGTATCGCGCCGGTCTTAGCGTCCGTGCAGACCCAGAACTTTGACTCCGATCGTCGATCTTCTTGACTTATGCTCGGCACCCATGGAATGGCTCAACTACCATCACCTGCTCTACTTCTGGATGACCGTGCGAGAGGGCAGCATCGCGGGGGCGAGCCGCAAGTTGCTCGTGGGTCGGCCTTCCGTGAGCATGCAGCTCAAGAGCCTGGAAACCTTCATCGGCGCTCCGCTGTTGGTACGTCACGGGCCGCGTCTGGAACTCACCGACACCGGGAAGATGGTCTACGGCTACGCGGAAGACATCTTTCAAACCGGCAAGGAGTTGCTCGAAGCCGTCCGCGGCCGCCCCACCGGCCGTCCGGTCACCTTTCGCGTGGGCGTGGCGGACGTGATGGCGAAGCTGGTCGCGTTCCAGCTACTGCTGCCGGCCCTCGACTTCGACGAACAGATGTCCCTAGAGTGTCGGGAGGACCATCCGCAGCGGCTGTTTGCAGATCTCGCGGTGCATGAACTAGACCTCGTGCTCTCGGACATTCCGCTCGCCCCGGGGATCGACGTGAAGGCCTACAACCACGTCGTCGGTCAATCGACCACGACCTTGTTCGCGGCCCCCGCCCTCGCCAAACAACTCCGCCGCGGATTTCCCAAGTCTTTGGATCAGCAACCACTCCTGATGCCGTCCCGGCACACCGCCATTCGAAGAGCTCTGGAAATCTGGTTCGACGAGCAAGGGCTTCGTCCCACCGTTGTCGCCCAATTCGAAGACAGTGCCCTGCTCAAGGTCTTCGGGCAGGCCGGTCGAGGCGTCTTTCCAGCTCCCACGGTGGTGAAGGACCAGGTCTGCAAACAGTACGGCGTCCGTGCCCTCGGAGAACTGGACAGCGTACGAGAACGCTTTTATGCGATCTCTCCCGAGCGAAAAATCAAGCACCCCGCGGTTGCCTGCATTGTCGAGAGCGCCAAGAGCGGACTGTTTGCCTAGGCGAACACCCTCTGTCGCTGACCACCCTCCACGGCTTGGGAGAGACGGAGTGTGAGTGCCCCCGGGGTCGACGCCCCGGAGGTCACTCTCCCGCCTGAAGTTCACTCCGTCGCCGGGAGAAAGACGAAGCGACGGTTGTTCCCGTTTTGCACAGTCAATCGCACGCCCTTGCTTCCACGATGCTTTGCGAGAAGCTTGCGGAAGCCAGGAAGGTCCTCTGCCGGTTCGCCCTGCACCGCGAGGATCACGTCCCGGACCTCGATGCCGGCCCGAGCCGCCACTCCGTAGGGCTCGACCTGAACCACTGCGAGACCACCAAGAATGCCGTCCAGGCCCATCTGTCGAGCCAACTCCGGATTCATCTCGCGCAACGCCAGACCCAGTCGCTCTTCTTGTCGGGAATTCGTCTTCCGCTCGAACTCCTGACCTTCCAACTCACCGATCTCCACGGTGAGATTCTCAAACTCACCATCCCGGAACACTCGCAGCTCGACGCGGCTTCCCGGCCGGGTCGCCGCAACTTCCAAACGAAGGCGCTCCACGTTGGGAACTTCCTTGCCCTGGAAATGGGTGATGACGTCACCTTGCAGGATCCCGGCGGCTTCTGCAGGCGTGTCCGCCGGCACGTCACCCACGAGGGCACCGCTGGTCCCCTCGTAGCCGAAGGATTCCGCGAGACCTTCATCCAGGTCCTGGATGAAAACGCCGAGCCAGCCACGAACGATCTTCCCGTCCTCGATCAATCGCTCGACGATCGACTCCGCCATGTTGACCGGAATGGCGAATCCAATGCCGTTGTGACCGCCGCTCTTGCTGAAGATCGCCGTGTTCACCCCGACGACCTCACCTCGAAGGTTGACCAATGGCCCACCGCTGTTGCCTGGGTTGATCGCCGCATCGGTTTGGATGAAGTCTTCATAGTCCGCGATGCCCATTCGCGACCGGCCCTTCGCGCTGACGATGCCACTCGTGATCGTCGAGGAAAGGCCGAACGGGGTTCCCGCGGCCACGACCCACTGGCCAACGCGCAGTGCATCCGAATCGCCCATGCGCACCGGAGGGAGTGAATCGTCTTCCACTCTCAGCACCGCGAGATCAGTTTTCGGGTCCGAACCGACGACCTCAGCCTCAATGGTACGGTCATCCCATGTACGAACCCTCACCTCGTCGGCACCCCCGACGACGTGGTTGTTGGTCAAAATGTACCCCCGCCCGTCGATGACGAATCCGGTGCCGTAACCTTCCTGAACCTGATTCTGGCCGGGCGCCTGATGGAAAAACTGGAACAGGTTGCCCAGGGGCCCGTGGTGAGGGATCGGGCGAAGCTGAGTGGTTTGCACCTTCTTGACCGCACTGACGCTCACCACCGAAGGACGGATAGTCTCGGCCACGGACTCGAAGGCTAGGGAAAGCTCGTCGGCCAGCGAGAAATCGTCTCCCTGGGTTTCCCTGTGACTGGGGGGAGAGACTGTCAGCGAGTCACGGTCGGTCCCACTCGGCTCCATGGCCGAGGCCGTGGTCAGACTCGCCGCCACCGCTCCTCCCAGGATCCATCCCGAAAGCTTGGAAGCTGATTCCGAAATCGTTGACGAGAAAAACATCACGAGATCTCCCGATGATTCGTGGACAGCCCCTTCACTAGGGCGCGCTCGAGTCCCGCGTCCGCTGCTGGGGGGACGATTTTTCGTCGAGTCGTCGTCCGAGCCTTGCGGACTGTCCTCCTGATGAGTGGAAACACCCGTCTTCCAGCGAAGACCTTCGGGGCCGCGCCCACGGCTCGACCCGTCACCATTCGTGAAACCCGCCAACCGTCAAAACACAATTCGTGCCAAACCATGGAACCGCCGCCAGGAACCACCCCTTGTTTCCGATCCGAGCGCGGCTCACCGAGCGAAAACGAAATTCCTCCAACCCTCCGATCGCGGGCGCCGTAGCTGGCGTTTCGGCAACGAGCTTTCGACTGCGAAAAGTCGACGCATTGTCAGTTCGACCTCGACAATTCGACGGGGTGATGTCGCCGCATTCCAGGCCCGTTCGAGCGATTCGATCAGGACCCCCAACACGCCAGCTCACGTTCGGCACTTTCGACGGGACGCCCCCGATCGGTGTCGTCGTGCTCTTCGTAGGAGCGATTGACCGGCTGCCTTGGATCGTATTCGGGACTGCTCAGAATCGCGCTTTTGTCGAGGCCGACACTCACCGCGCCATCGGCGCACTGGATGGCACCGACGCGCTGCGGTGGCACGCGGTGCTTCCGACTCGGCAGCCAGTTGCGCGGGTCGATCACGAGATCGCGGATTCGCCAATCTTCATCCTCGACGACAAAGTCTTCGACGTGCCCGATCTCACCATCGCTTGCTTGGATGCGATACCCCACCACTTCCTCGAGACTGCGTAGGTGGGGATTCCCAACCAGGTTCCGCTCGTCCGGAACCGCGACCGAGGGACCCGCAGGAATGGGCCAGAACGGGGTCGTGCCGTGCGCTTTCTCGAATGCGATTCCCCCTTGTCGGGAGACGGGAGGATCTGCATCCACAGGCGTCCCCGAGAGAACCTGTTCTCGAGACAAGGGGACTCGAATCCTCCGCTCCCGAGCCTCCGGAGCGTCCATGACTCGCGCAGACACGAGGACAGCCGTCTTCGTGAGGAGATTGCCGACCAACGCGACGGCATAGCGGATTCGCCACATCTCGTCATCGAACAGAAGATCATGCACCGCTCCGATCTCTCCATCCGATCCCACCAACCGGTACCTCTTCAGATGCCTCATGCTGTACAACATTCTTGGTCCTTTCCCGTTCTCATCGCCGGCACGATCCCATGGAAGAAGTCCCTCCCCCATCGGTGCCTCGAGGGCCCTCTCTCGGTGGCCGCGGCCTCGGCTCCTCTCGGCGAGGGAGACCCGACGGGTTGTCTTCTCTGGGAGGCCTGCTTGGCGGCTTCGGCTCTGGCTTGTCATTCTTCATCGTTTTTTCCTCCGTAGGCCCGAATCTGAGACCGGCGGATTCATCGCACGTCATTCCTCAGATGCACTCTCCAAGCGCTTGCGCAACGCTCGAACCCGGTCCAGCGAATTGCGAATGGACGCCCGATGAGAGTTGAGGACGTCACTCACGGCATTGCCTTCGGTCTCCCGGATGACCTTCTCGTAGGCTTCCAGGATGATGGCTTCACCGCGCTCGGCCTCGTCGAGAATGACCAGGGCATCGCCACGCTCCAACTTGCCCGTGAGGTCGAGCCACCAGCGATGAGCTCCCTCGAGGAAGCTCCCCGACGGATTCGTGTCTCCATCGTTGAGATACACATATGACCCGAGCTCGGCCGCGAAACTCTTTCGCTGTTCCGCCAGCTCTCGAAACAAGTCCACGAGCTTGCGGGTCTCCGAGGCGCCGTGAACTTGAACCAGATTCTGGTAGCTGTCGAGATTGACGCGAACGAGGTCCTCGAGTGCTTGGACGGTTTCGTCGCGAAGGCTCTTCACCGATTCCATCTTGTTCATGGGAAATGCTCCTATTCATGATCTCGGAATCTCAGCGAAACGAGGCGTCAATCGGGAGTTGCCAGAGCATCCTTCACCACGGTGGTCTGGGCCTGGACGTCCTGCCACTGTTTCTCGAGATCTTCCTTCATCACGCCCCATCCGCTCTCGTCGGCGTTGGCCGCAGACCGGATCTTGGCCTTGACGAGGAAGTACTTGGTCGCCAGATCATCGAGATGTCGCTCGACCGCTCCCTTGACTTCGCCAGAAACGCCACGAACGCGCTTTCGAAGGCTTTCGAACTCGACTTCCCAGAGGGCAAGCTTCGAGTCTTGACGATGAAGTTCGTGCATCCTGGTCGTCGTGCTTACGTTCATGCTCCTCGCCTCCTTTCTCTGACGCGCACATGCTCGCCTTGACGAGAGTGCAACGAGCGTGCCACAAACACCTGGCGCCGGCGTAGGTCCCTGAATCTCAAGGACTTACTCTCGTTTTTGAGTGACGCGAGAGGACTCGAGGAGAACTATGATCGGGGGTGTTCCCTCCGACCCTTGGATGCCACGCCCCCGACCATGACCGATTCGCCGCCCCCGGACCGCCCGAGAGTACTGGTTGCCGTCGACGACCCGCAGCTCCGAGAGCGAGTGCAGGAGCTCCTGCAACGACAAGGGATCGACGTCGAGGTCACCCAAACAGCAGGCGAGAACCTGGCCGACGAGATGGGTGGAGAAGTGGCCGATGCGGTTGTCGTTCACCGCGACCAGATCACTCGGGAAGACGTCAGCGACCTGGAGGACCCCGAGGTAAACGCTCCCGGTTTGATCGTGCTCGACCGGAACGAGGACCCGAAAGATCGCGCGCAAATCCTCGCTTCTGGCGCTTCGGCGGTGCTCGACGCCAGTTCTTCCAACTCTGATCTCGGGGAAGAGCTGGCCACCATGGCGAAAGTCGAAGCCGAAGGAGGACTCGACGGCCCGGAGGTCGGCGGCAGCAACGTCGAACCCGATCTTGCGGACTTTCATTCGCGCAGTCCCAAGATGAAGGAGTTCGTCGACCTCGTGACCCGCGTCGCGGAAAGCGAGACTTCGCTACTAGTCTGCGGCGAAACAGGTGTTGGGAAGGAGCGCCTGGCGCGCGCCATTCATCGCGCCAGCCCTCGGCGGACAGGTCCCTTCGTCGCCGTCAATTGTGGGGCACTGCCAGAAAACCTCCTCGAAAGTGAGCTGTTTGGCCACGAAAAAGGAGCCTTCACCGGGGCCGACAGTCGCCGAATCGGTCGATTCGAGCAAGCCGACCAGGGCAGCATCCTGCTGGATGAAATCGGGGAGATGCCTCCTCACCTGCAAGTGAATTTGCTGACGATCCTGCAGCGACGGGAAGTCACCAGACTCGGAGGCACGGCTCCGATTCCCGTGAACGTCCGGGTGCTCGCGGCGACCAACCGCGAGCTGGAGGAAGACATCAAGGGCGGGCGCTTCCGCGAAGACCTCTACTACCGGCTCAACGTCGTTCACTTGGTCATCCCGCCTCTCCGCGAACGTCCGGAGGACTTGCCCGACTTGATCGGACGATTCCTCTATCACTTCCGCGGAGCGCTGAACCGCGAGAGCGTCGACGGGATCACCGACGAGGCAATGGCTGCCCTCCTCCATCACGAATGGCCGGGGAACATTCGCGAGCTGATCAACACGCTGGAGCGGGCGACGCTACTCGCAAGGGGCAACAAGATCACTCTCCAGGACCTTCCCCCTGCCATCACCGGAACCGAGTCACTCGACGACACCAGCGAACAGGACCCAGCGAGTTCGGTGCTTCTCGACCTATCCCTCGCCGATGCCAAGAAACGAGCGCTTGCCAACTTCGAAGTTGGGTACTTCCGCGGATTGTTGAAGCGTTTCGCGGGCAACGTCGGCGAAACCGCTCGGCATGCCGACATCAATCCGCGAACCCTCTACGACAAGCTTCGCAAGTACGGGCTGGACAAGGACGAGTTCAAATAAGCACTGGTCGGCGGAGCGGTCCGCGAATCTGTGACCACTAAGGGCTTTCGGGGGCCGGGGCCGTCCAAATCGGGGGTCACCCCTCCGATCGAAGGCGTTCGAGCTTCGCCTCCCCGGCCATAAGTCCATACCAAAGAGACCTTTGAGCCGATATCAGCACGTTCGGCACTCTCCTTGCACTACTCCCGGTCAGCGTATTTCTGGAAACCCCGACTGACGGAGCCAACCCAGTGACTCGCCCCGAGCGAAACCAATTCGACACCCCGACGACCAGACTGCGTGCTTGGAACGAGCGCGTGAATCGATTGATTCGTCGCGTCCGCTATCTCGGCCTGTCATCCCACGCCAAGATCGCCCCCCGGATCAATTCCCTACTTCACAAACGCGACGGTGCCATCGTCAAACTCCACAAGCGAATCGCGCTCGCTTCCAATCCTCTGGCGCGACGCGAGTACTTCGTCGCCGAGGAGGAGATGAGGGTCGCTTGGAACTCCGCCATCCTTGCCATCGACTCGGTCACGTTGACGCGAAAGGAAAACCCATGATGATCACGATGAAAGAAGAACCGCGTCCCCTTCGTCCCCCCCAACCTCTCGAGCCCTTGAAGCCTCCCCAACCGAGAAAGATTCCTCGGCCGGCCGATCCAGCACCCCGTCAACCGCGCCCTCTTCGGCCACCGGTTGCTCCATCGCCGCCGACGGAGCCCTATCGACGCTCAGTCAGGGGCAGCGTCGAGGCGCTCTGAAAAAACGTTGCCGTTCCCACGCCGACACGCCGCAGACATCCCCATGATCGTCAACCACAGGGAGATCCGATGAACCGCCCCCTCCATGAAGCCATCGATGTCGATGTCCCCGCCTCCACGGCCTATCGCCAATGGAGTCGTCTCGAGGACTTCCCCGACGTGTTTCCGAACGTTCTTGAAGTTCGTCGAACCTCTACCTACTCGAGCCTCTGGACGGTCAGATTTGGCAACCAAGTGAGGAAGTGGAAAGCAGCCATTGTCGAGCAGATCCCCGGCAAACGGATCGCCTGGCACAGCGTGGAAGGACTGCGCAACTGGGGCTGTGTGACATTTCACCACTTGGCGCCCCGAAGGTGCCGGGTGATGCTCCAGCTACAGGTCGACTCTCCGGGCGTTCTGGAGAATCTCTTCCATGTGACCGGGCTCCTACGAGAACGAGTTCGCAAGAATCTTCTTCGATTCAAGTCGACCGTGGAAACCGCCGACGCACGATCGCAGAACTCGATGCTTCCGGAACGAAGAAACGGATCGCGCCTGGCGAGCCGTACGTCGTCACCGTTTGTTCACCGTCAAACATCCCTTCGGGGCAGGATCACGACTTCCAGCCAGTAGTTTCGCAAGAGCTGGATCGCATGAAAGAACCCCGGAACATCCACCGGCTTCTGGATGTAGCTGTTCGCCCCGAGCTGGTAGCACTCATCGATGTCACCCCGGTCATCGGAAGTCGTCAAGACGATGACCGGAATCGAGCGAAGCTTCTCGTCCGACTTGACTTCTTTCAGAACTTCTCGGCCGTCCGTTCCCGGCATATTGAGGTCTAGAAGGATCACTCCGGGCGACTGTCGCTCCGCTCCTGAGTGGACCCCACGGCCGTTCAAGTAGTCGAGCGCATCGTCTCCATCCGTGCAGCGGACGAGACGATTCCGCAAACCCGCCCTACGAAATGCTCTCACCGTGGCTTCGTAGTCCTGGTCGTTGTCTTCCACGATCAGGATCTGCTGAGGCTGATCGGTACCCATGAAAGTCCTCGCGGTGAAGCGTGAAGAAAAACGTGGATCCCACTCCGAACTCCGATTCGACCCAGAGTTGCCCCCCGTGCTTCTCCACGATCTTCTTGGCAATGGTCAAGCCCGCTCCGAGCCCCCCTCCGAAGCGGTGTCTCGCATGCAGGCGCTTGAAGATGACAAAGATGGTTTCCAAGTCTTTTTCTCGAATGCCGATCCCGTTGTCCCGAACGAAATACACGGGCCCTCGGTCCCCCGACTCCCACCCCACCGTCACTCGGGGTGGTTCTTTGTCGCAATACTTGATGGCATTGGCGACCAGATTCTGCAACACCTGACGGATGAGGATCACATCACAGCGAGAGTCGGGAAGGTCGTGGGCGATGGACACCACGGCGCTGGATTCTTCGATCGACACCCCCACCGACTCGATGGCTTCTTCCACCAACGTTCTCATCGTAGACAATGAGAGTTCCAGCTCCTTCCGCCCGACCCGAGAGAACCGAAGGAGCGTGCTGATGAGATCATCCATCCGTTTGGCGAGAGCCTTGATCGTTTCGAGTCGCTCCCGCCCGGTCGCATCCAGCTGCCCGACACTATCTTCGATCACGAACTGCGAGTAGTTGTGAATTCCTCGCAACGGTTCCTTGAGATCATGGGACGCGATGTACGCGAATGAGTCCAGCTCCTTGTTCGACCGTTCCAGCTCTTGAGCGGTTCGCCGCACCGACTCTTCGACACCCTTCTGATTCGTGATGTCGGTCCGAATCCCGAGATACCCTTCAGCTTTGCCTTCAAGGTTCACCAAGGGAACCAAAGTGCTCTGCACCCAGTACAAGCTTCCATCCTTGGCTCGATTGCAAATGGCTCCTGACCACACCGAACCAGTAGAAATCGTGGCCCACATTTCGGCGAAGAACTCGTCACTGTGGTGGCTACTCTTGAGGATCCTGTGGTTTTGACCGATCAGCTCGTCCCGGGAGTATTGACTGATCGAACAAAACAAGTCGTTCGCATAGGTAATCGTACCCGCCCGGTCCGTCGCGCTGATGATCGCGTGGTGGTCAATCGCGCTCCTCTGCGTTTCGAGATCGTGGAGAGTGCGCTCGCTCGTTGCCAGCACCCGGCTCAGGGCTTCCTGAGCGGCTTTCTCATGACGGCGAACCGAGAACAAGCTGTCGAGCACTCCCACGAGGGCCAGGGAGTAGGCCACCAGTTTCAACAGATTTCCGGCATGGAACTCCGCATCCAACAACGACTGGGACCCCGACAGGAAGACGGCTTGACTGACAAACCCAACGACCAGCACCAGGATCAGCCAATGGTCGAAGGTGCCCCAGATCCAGGCCCTTCTTCTCCAACAGCCAACCAGAGCGAGCGCGAAGAGTGCTGCGGGAACCAGTTCGATCGGCCGGCCCCACCACAGCAGCGGGGTATTGACAGGACCCCATGAGACGAGACCGAAGAGGAGCAGACCAACGAAGATCAAGGTGACCACGAGAACCGGAACGAATCGGTCGCGAAGGACCCGTTCTCCCTTCCCTTGATCTTCCGACCTCCCGGCCAGCCAACTCAACACGAAGAACGTCGACAGCAACAACCTTGACGCCACCCCGCTCCAAAGGAACAAGGGAGTCGCCGGTGACGATTTGAGCGACGCCGCGAACGCGGAGCCCACCGCGGCGTGGGCTCCGTCCAGGAGAGCCGCACCCAGAAACCCGGATCCGACGAACAGGTACACGGTCTCTTTGAGCGTGTGATACCGAACCACCGCCAGCGAACCGACCACGGCCGCCAACGCCGAAGCCATGATCTCCATGGCCACGTGAGCCGTCTCGTATCCCTGAACGTCGATACCGCGGATCGCGGCACGGAGCATCAGGAGGCCGAATCCGACCGCCCCGTAGACCATCGACCGTTTCGTCGCGCGATTTTGGCCATCGTGGAGGGAGGGCGAAGGCTCGACCACAGATGACTGAGGCTCACGCCCCACCGTGGACTGCCCCCTCGCCTCGGCACTCACTCCATTCCCCTTCAGCAATCGACGAACAGACAACCATTTCGACTCGACGGCTTGCCCAAGTATATCGATCAGATTGCCACCCTTTGGCGGCAAAGCCCGATGCCTCGGGAATCACCCTACCAGTGCTTCTCCGAAGCATCCTCGTTATCCCCAAGGACGCGACCCGCCTCCTCCAACAACTCTTCGTATCCGAATGGTTTGCGAAGGACCGACGCGACGTCCCACCGCTCGAGCGCAAAGTCAAGGTCCGGTGCAGAAGACCCAGTGATGACAATCAGCGGCACCTCGCAAATGGGATCTGACAATCGGATCCAGTCGAGCACCTTCTGTCCGTTCAACCGCGGGAGGTTCAGATCCAGGATGACCAAGTCGGGCGCGAGCTCCTCCGACTTGCACAATCCGGTCATCCCGTCGGTGGCCGTGTCGACCAGGTATCCGGCTCCTTCAAACCTTCGCTGAAGAGAGCGGGACAAGTCCACATCGTCTTCGATGAGCAAGACGGTCTTTCCGCGAATGGCGGTGTTCGCGCGAACGCCTTTTCGAGGTGCGATACTGGTTGTCATTGCGAGTCTCCCTGAGTGGTGCCCCGTGGAATCCTGATTCGAAAGCGGGTTCCTCCCTCATGGTCTTCGGCTGCGACATGTCCCTCGTGAGCTTCCGCCACCGCCCGCACGACTTCCAGGTTCACCCCGATCGTGGTGGCCGAGTCTCCATATTTGCGCGTTTCCACCTGGTAGAAGCGCGTGAAGATGTTCTGAGAATCCTCCGCTCCTGTGAAGCGGTAGGACTGATCGACGGCGATCTCCAGCGCCTCGTCCATGACCTCGACATCGAAGGTGACTTGGCTTCCCGGCGTCCCCAGAATCAGCACGGTTTCGAGAAGGTTGGACAGCAAGTGCTGCATCCGCGGCCGGTCAACCACGAGTGCCAACGCCCGGGGAATCTCCCCGAAGCGCAGCCCGACCGACTTTCTCTCGAACGCAGCGGCCGACTCCGCCCTCACGGGTTCCATCAGACCACCCAGAGTCGCCGGAACCGGCATGACTCCGAACTTGCCGCTGTCCAGCTGAGCCAGCATCGACAGATTCATGGTCATCCGGGTCAGCTGCCGGGTCTGCCGGAGCACCGTCCCCACCTCCTCGAGCTGATCTTCGTTGAGGGACCCCGAGATCTCGTCTTGAAGGAGTTCAGCGTACGACTGCACCGCGGCGATGGGAGTCCGGAGATCGTGGGAGATACAACGGATGGCCGCCGCCAACCCTTGCACGTCTGTCGAAACCTGAGGAGGGGAAAGTGTCATGCTGTCCGATCCAATGACTGCTGATGATCCATCCTGACTGCTACACCCTCGACACATTGGCTCGAGATTTACTCCAATTTTTTGCGCGGCGCTCCGCAACATCCCTGTGCTCCGCCAAGGACCGAGGGGAATTCCAAGCTGGCTAAGGGAGTCTCCCCACGCGGAATGCCACCATCGGCAGAGGGTTTTCGACGAAACAGAAAACGCTCAGCCCTTCCGATGAATGAGTCGAGGCGATTTCACCGCGGAGAGGGCAAGACGTGACGTCCGTCGAAACACTCGGTGCCAGAAATCAGCAAGCTTGCTCGACACGAACTCCGTGGACGAAGCGAGAGCGCATCCTTCTCATCGAAGACAACCCGGACGACGCACTTTTCTTGCGACGGGCATTGGAAAGTGTCCCCAACTTGGAACTGATTCGAGCCGAGACACTCGCCGAAGGCACTGCCTTGCTCGAATCCGATCCGGCGATCAGCCTGGTGTTCAGCGACCTCGGATTGCCAGACAGCGATGGCGCGGAGACCGCCGATGCCATTCTCCATCACGCCGCGGATAAGCCCGTCATCATCATGACCGGTTCGGATGATCTGGAGCTCGGAGAGGACATGATCCTGCGCGGGGCGCAGGACTACCTGGTCAAGGGGGAATTCAGTCTGGCCCACGCTCGCCGCGTACTTCGTCATGCGATCGTCCGGAAGAATCTGGAAAAGGAGCTTTTCGCAGCACGTCGCGCAGCCGAGCAGGCCTCCCTGGCAAAGGGGGAGTTTTTAGCGGAAGTCAGCCACGAGATCCGCACGCCCTTGAACGTCATTCTAGGGCTCACGGAAGTGCTTATGGACGAATCTTGGACCAACACTCAGTCCGAACAGCTACAGACAATGAAGCGTGCAGGCGACTCTCTCTTGAGTCTGATCAACAGCGTCCTGGATCTTTCGAAAATCGAAGCGGGCCGACTCGACTTGGTGCAGGCGGACTTCGACATCTCCGAACTCCTGGAGAACTTCATCGACCTGGTCGCACTCCCCGGCCGGAAGAAAGGCGTCAGCGTTTCATTGGATCTTGTCGATCCGATTCCCTGTGTCGTCACCGGCGACTCCAACCGCCTCTTACAGGTTTTGACGAACCTCGCTTGGAACGCGCTCAAGTTCACGGAAAGCGGGGGCTTCGTGAAAGTCGAAGTCCAACCTCATGCCAGGGACCAGATTCGCTTTTCTGTCCAAGATTCGGGAATCGGCATGACCGAAGAGGAGCTTCTTCGGGTCTTCGATGCTTACGAACAAGGCTCTGGCGGCCGTGCAAACGGTTCCTCGAGCACCGGACTGGGTCTCCCCCTTTGCCAGAAACTCGTGAGTCTCATGGGGGGAGACTTGCGTGTGGACAGTCAGAGGGGAGAAGGGAGCGAGTTTCACTTTGCCATCCCCCTTTCCCCCAAAGGCCAACGAAGTTGGCCGGCGCCGTCCGACGGGAAAGGCGAGCAGAGAAGCGTCCTTGTGGCCATCCGTGACGACCAAGAGCGGGGCGCCGCCATTCGAGCTCTCCGTCACTCGGGTTGGTTGGCTTCCGCCGCGAACGGACCGCAGGGAATCGAGCAGGCCTTGGACCGCTCCCCGACGAACGGTTTCCAGGCCTGTCTTCTGGATTGCTTCCTCATGGACGAACTTGCGGAGTCCACGATCGACAAGTTGCGCAGAAGCGTCACTCGGGTCAAGGTCGCCGTCCTCCCTTCTCCCCGCGAAACGGATTTGCTTCGGTGTGGGCAACTCGGTTTTGAGGGAACCATTGCGCGTCCACTCACTCCGAGCCGACTCCAACACGGCCTGCACAGAACCCAAAGTTCCGCCCTTCGTGACCAGCAAGCCGCGGAATGTGCGGACGGTCGGCTCGATCCCTCGGCGCGCATCTTGGTCGTCGACGACGTGAAAGACAACAGGAGTGTGGTCGAGGCGTTCCTACAGTCGACAAACCACCGCCTGGATTTCGCAGACTCTGGCGAGCGAGCGCTCGAAAAGTTCCGCCCGGGCGCCTACGACATCGTACTTCTGGACATGCGGATGCCCGGTATCAGCGGACTCGAAACGGCCCGCCGGATGAGGTTGTCGGAACGAGACAGCGATCACTCACCAGCAAGAATCATTGCGCTTACCGCGGACGCGTTCGAAGAGAACCACCGGGAGAGCGCCGCCGCAGGTTGCGACCTACACCTTTCTAAGCCCATCCAGCGTCGGACGCTGCTTCGAGCCTTAGAGGACGCGAGCCCACGGCCGGAAGAAACGGTTGTCGAGGTCGAACCAGAGATCGCCGCGTTACTCCCGAGCTTCTTGAAGAACCGCGAGAAAGATGTGCGGCAGGCTCGACAAGCGCTGGGAAGCGACGACTTCGAGTCGGTCGAAACCCTGGGACACAACATCAAGGGAAATGGCAGCGTCTACGGCCTGCCCCTTCTCAGCCATCTCGGCCGTCAGCTAGAGGCCGCGGCGCAAAGTAGGAAAAGCGAACGAATCACGAGCTGCCTCAATCAGATCGCAGATCTCGTCAAACACACCATGGCAAACACCACGGGACCCACGGAGACCAAACCATGAAGAAGATCCTACTCGTCGATGATGACAAAGACCTGTTGCGAGCCCTGGGAGCTCGGTTGAGGACCAGTGGGTACGAAGTCGCATTCGCGACGGACGGAGTCTCCTGCATCAGTGCCGCCGTGAAGGAGTCCCCGTCATTGATTCTCTTGGACGTCGGACTCCCGGCGGGCGACGGCTACAAGTGCCTGGAGAAGCTCCAGGCGAACCTGCAACTCAATCACATCCCGGTCGTCATGCTGACGGGTCGCGAAGGGCCGGCCGTGCAAGAGCGGTGCATGCGCGAAGGAGCACGGGGATTCCTCCAGAAGCCGGTTCGGAAGGAGGACCTTTTGGAAGTGATCGAAACGACTCTCGTTCAAAGCGAATCGAGTTGCGCGAGCTGACAAAAAAGCACCCCGGCCGCGCGCGGGGCCGGGGTGCTGTGCGGGACGGGCAGGGCCACGGGTCAGGGTCTGTTCATTCGAGAATTCGACGAATGGCGCGCAGAAGTACTTTGTTCGAGAAGGGCTTTCGGAGCACCTCACGGATCCCCATCAACTCCGCCTTTTCTTCGACCAACGGGTCGGGATCGCCGGTCATGATCAGGGTCGGAGTGTTGCCGATCTCGGGGACCATGCGAAGCCGGTGGAGCAACTGGAAGCCTCCCATCGTCGGAAGGCGCAGGTCCAGCAAGATCACGTCAGGACGTTCGGTCACCACCTGCCCCAATCCATCCAGTCCGTCGAATGACTGGTGGACCCGAAAGTCGGCGCGACGAAGTCGAGCCGCCAGTACCCGATTGAGATCGACTTCATCCTCGATCAAGAGGATCGACCCGTGGCGCTTCGCCCAGCCGGCGCGGCGAGGAACCGGTCGGCGAACAGCAGAAGTCAGCTCTTGGGAGCTTTGGAGAGCGGGCATCGCGGTGACAGTCATAGTTGGCTCCAGATTTTCCCCGAGACCTTGCAGCTGGTTTGCAAGCCAAGGATCCCATTCGAACACTGGTTGTTTCGATCATGGCAAGCATCAACTGAATCGCGGATCGCGCAATCCCACGCAGAGGATGTTTCCAATGAGGGAACCCCGCCGCCTCAACCGCACAATCCCTCAATGCGCTTGAACGATTCAGACCCCATGGAAACTTGCGGGCCAAGAGTCACGCCCATCGCGTCTCGACAGGTTGCGCTGATCTCGCGAGCGCACGGTTGGAACTGTCCCACCCATCGCGCATGCTCAATGGCTGGGTGCGCAGCTCCGATCGACGGAGGACTCGGAATCCACTCCCGCGACCACGTTTGCCATCGGAAGGGTCAGCTTCACTCGAGTCCCCCCTCCGTCATTCGATTCCAGCCAGATCTTCCCTTGGTGGGCCCGGGCAATGCGCCGACACAAGGAAAGCCCGATGCCATCTCCGGGAGTCTCTCGTTGATGGTGGAGCCGGCTCGCGATCCGAAACACGCGTTCGCGATTCCTTGCCTCGATCCCGATTCCGTTGTCGGCCACCGAGAAGACTGCGTCGACGGAACTCGGAACCGCCGTCACCTGCACCACAGGAGCATCCGTTCCCCGGAATCGAACGGCGTTGTCGAAAAGCTGACGGAACAACTCTTCGAAACGTGATTCGTGACCAAGCACCAACGGCAGGTCATGGATGTGAATTCGCAATCCCAAATCCTGCCACTGCGATTCCACCTCTCCAGCAAGGCGCCTCAACAAGACCGCGATGTCCACCGGCACCGCACGGGGAGACTGACCGGAAACCTTGGCCAGCTGACTCATGCCCTTGCCAAGCGAAACGACTCGGTTCGCGATCCGAGAAATGCGCCCTAGGGTTTCCAGCATCTCGCTCGCGGGAGGCTCTCGGCCCTCCTGGGTCACCAGCTCCACGTATTTCTGGATGTGTGAGACCGGGACTCGAATGTCGTGGGAAATCGAGGCCCCCAACTCCTGGAGGAATTCGCGCAGATCCTGAAGTCGAGATTCTTCGACGAGGCGCTCTTTATCCGAGATCTCGGTTCGCAGGCGCTCAGCGGCCAGGCGTCCGAGTCCTTGCAGCAGTGACCCCTGACTCGAATCGGGTTCGAATCCTCCTCGTCCCATGACGGCCAGCCATCCCGCTCTGGAGCCCTCGCTCCAAGCAGTCCAATGGCAGCAAGAGAAACCGAGGGACGTCGCCATCTCAGGAAAAACCTTCAAGAACTCTTCCGGTTCGAGAGACCCCAATTCGCCGGAATCCATGGCAGGAAGCGGTCGCGTGAGCCAATGAGCCCAACACTCGAACTGTTGTCCCCCGGCGGCGGCGCGGAGACGATCTCCTGACACGAGCTGCTCGCCAATGAAGGCGAGTCGTCCTTCCCACGATCCGCTAGCAAGCTCTGCGATCTCGCGCAATGCGCCGGAAGCAGCCCCTTGATCTGCCGAGAGATCGTTCCCGAGTGACTGGCTGTGGTCCAAACTGTTCCCTCCCGTCGTCATATTCGGGCGAATCGCCCGGACCTGTCAAGTCGGACACCGAGGGTTTTCCCTAATCGTCAATTCCTCCACTAGCCGTCACCCGCAGATTCCCAACGCTGTGCAATTGCAACCTCTTCGGTAGTTCGACAGTGGGTACCATCAAGAAGGATGTGCGGTCCATACTTCGGTGGAGGGGAACGATGGCGACACAGGGCGATTTCAACGAAGTCCACCACGACAACGACTCGAGACAGTTGATCGGACCTGCGGAATCCAAACCGCAATTACGGTTCGTCGTCTGTGTGGGCGCGTCGGCTGGGGGCCTGGAAGCGCTGGAGAATTTCTTTAGCGGAATGGGCAACCAAACGTCCTGCGCATTCGTGGTCGTGGTCCACTTGTCTCCGGACTTCAAGAGCCTGATGCCCGAACTCCTGGCCAAGTGCACCTCGATGAAGGTGGCTGCCGCAACCCAGGGAACCGTGCTGGAGCCCGACTGCATCTACGTCATTCCGCCGAAGAAAAACCTGGTTCTCGAAGATGGCAAGCTGGTTCTGCTCGATCGAGACCGAGAGCCTGGCCACGCGATCAATCTGCCCATTGACATCTTCCTAAAGTCCCTGGCCCAAGACGCGGGGGAACGCGCCGTCGCCGCCATCCTTTCCGGGAGCGGAAGTGACGGATCCCGAGGGGTCCGCGCGGTGAAAGAGGCCGGCGGACTGGTGCTCGTGGAGGATCCGAACTCGGCTAAGTTCGACGGGATGCCGCGCAGCGCCCTGGCTACCGGCATGTGTGACCACTCCGGCACTCCCGACGTGCTTGGCCGGAGGCTCATCGAGATCGTCGGTCGATCCACGTTCCCGATGGTGGCGGATAGCGAAGAGTACGAGGCAGACGAAGTGCTGTCCTCTCTCCTTGGGCTGTTGAAACGCAAGCCCGGCATCGACCTGTCCTACTACAAGAAATCGATGGTCGGAAGGCGAGTCCGACGACGAATGACCATTCACGGCATCGCGAACTTGGAGTCGTACCATCATCGACTCGAGTCCGACGCCGACGAACTCCACTCCCTGAAACAGGACCTCCTGATTGGCGTCACCAGTTTCTTTCGAGATACGGAAGCATTCGAGATCCTCAACAAGTCGGTCATTTCTCAGTTGTTGCTCCGCCCCCAAACCGATGACCAGATTCGAATCTGGGTTCCGTCTTGCTCGTCCGGCGAAGAGGTCTACTCGATCGCCATGCTTCTGAGTGACGCCATGGCAGCCATGGGGAAACAACGCGACATCAAGATATTTGCAACCGACGTCGACGAGGACGCCCTCCAGAAAGCGAGCCGAGCCACCTACCTGGTCAGCCAGATGGTCGACGTCCCTCCGCCTCTGGCCAACCGATATCTCGAAAAGCACGGTGATCTGTGCCACGTGATTCACCCCTTGCGGGAAATGGTGATCTTCGCCCGTCACAACCTGGTGAAAGATGCCCCGTTCACCCGCATGGACTTGGTGAGCTGCCGCAATTTCCTGATCTACCTGGAACCAGACGTTCAGGAGCAGGTCCTGGCCTCCCTTCACTTCTCACTGAACAAGGGTGGATCCTTGTTCCTCGGCTCGGCCGAGTCGACGGCCTTCTTGGAGACCGAATTCGACCCCATTGACTCCAAGGCCAAGCTCTATCGCAAGATCCGAACCTACACTCACCCCGCGGCACGACGGCGGTCCGGGCTCCTCGATCCCATTGCGATCGTTCCGGACACCACCCAGCGCCTGCGCAATCGACAGACGTCGGAATCGGTTCACGTGCTGCGCACCGTGATCGAGCAACTTTTGGACTCGGACTCCAACAGTTGTGCGCTCCTGAGCCACGAGGGTGCGGTGCTGGAGGTCATCGGCGACCCCCTCGGCGTCTTCTCGCTTCCCAAGGGGCGCCCGACCGCTGACATCCTGAAGCTGGTTTCCAAGGAAGTCTCCATCGCAATCACGACCGGGCTGCACCGGCTTCGCAAGGGCGAGCCACGTGCCACGTTTGCGGTGGATGTGGGAGCAGGGGACAAGCTCCAGCGCCTCACGATCGAGCTACGCTCGATGCAAGAGTCAAAGAAAGAGGCCGCATCCATCGTCTTCCTAGCGCGCCTTCGGCAACAATCTGGCGAAGAGCCCGTGGTCGAACCGATCGACGTATCGGAGACCACCTCGGAGCGCCTTCACAACCTGGAAATGGAACTCACACAAACCAAAGAGAGCCTCCAGGCGACGATCGAAGAACTCCAGAGCACCAATGAAGAACAGCAATCCACCAACGAGGAGCTGGTGGCTTCCAACGAAGAGTTGCAAAGCACCAACGAAGAACTCCACTCGGTGAATGAGGAACTCTACACAGTCAACGCCGAGTACCAGAAGAAGAACCAGGAACTCTCCGTCATGACCGCCGACCTGGACAACCTGTTGCGGTCCAGCGACATCGGCACACTCTTCCTCGACAGCCATCTACGGGTCCGAAAATTCACTCCGGCTGTTTGTCGAGTCGTGCAACTCCTGGATCACGACATTGGTCGTTCCATCAGCCATTTCACCCATCAACTCGCTGACGACTTCGTTGACGATGTCACCACAGTGATCGAGAATGGTTCCCGCATTGAAAAAGAAGTCCGCGACAAGTCCGGTCGCTGGCTCCTCATGCGCATCTCTCCTTACACCTCCGAGGCGGGCGGAGACGAAGGCGCCGTGATCACCTTCATCGACATCACCAAAGTGAAGAACATGGAGGAGTTGACGCGCACGGTGAACGAGCAGCTCGAAGCGGCTAATCAGAAGCTCACCGACCAGAGCGTCGAACTCGAAGACCTGTTTTCCATCACCGCCCACGACCTGAAGCGCCCCGTTGTAGCAATGAATGGCCTTCTCAAAATGGGCATTTCCAAACTTCCCGACAAAGAGGGAACGGCGCTGTTTCAGTCGGCCTTGAAAGAGTGCGAGAAGATGGGCCGGCTCCTGACCGATCTCAGCAACGTTTGCGGAATCACCAAGGCGGAAACACCGGAAGAAGAAATCGATCTCCAACCGTGGCTCGAGGAGCTCATCAGCGAGTTCGACGAAGCATCCTCGGCCCGGAACATCAAGATCCACTCGACCTGCGATTCCCGCGTGATTCGCGTCCAGCGCTCGGCACTGGAACAAGCGGTGCGCAACCTGATCGAGAATGCCATACTCTATGGGTCTTCCCACTCGGAGCCGCGCATCGACGTCTCCTGTCAGGTCGACCGAGGCACCATTCGCCTGTCTGTATCCGACAATGGCAACGGGATTGCCCCGGAGCACCATTCGCGGGTCTTTGAACTATTTCGCCGTCTGGAACCCGACACCTGCGATGGCTCCGGTGTCGGGCTGGTGGCTGCCCGTCGGATGTTGGCCAAGGTTGGTGGACGGTTGGACCTGGAATCGAGCCGGGGACGAGGAGCGAAGTTCACCGTGACACTTGCGACCAACAGCCCGCAGCAACCGGTCATGAACATCCTCTTGGTCGAAGACAATTCCATCGACGCTGAAGCCGTGGAACGCTACCTGCCCAAGAGCTGCAAGCTGACCTGGGCAAAGACACTGGAGGAAGCTCGCGAGTTGGTGGACAAGGAAGTCTTCAACGCCATTCTTCTCGACCTCTCCCTTAGTGATGGTCACGGGCTTGAGCTTGTGACTCACCTTCGCACGAAGCGGCTGAGTGACGTGCCGGTGATCGTCCTCAGTGGCCACAGCCAAGGCGTCAGCGAAGACGCTCTTCGAACCAGTACGAACGGTTACCTCAACAAGTCGAACTTGAGTTCCAAGTCCCTGGAAGGCGTGATCGAGAAGGCACGCGGAATGGCCGCCCTGTGACAGCCCCGACTCCCGTCATCCTGCTCCTAGTGGACGATGATGACTCGTTCGCGTTGATCATCAAGGAAGCCTTGAACCTTCAAGTGGGCCTCCGCGAAGGCTACTCCCTCCACTGGGTCAACGATGGAGACCTTGCCCTCCAGTACGTGCGGGGAGAGGGCCCCTACGCGGACCGTACCAAGAGTCCCATGCCCGACATCATCCTGTTGGATCATCGCATGCCGCGAATGGATGGGAGGGACGTTCTGGTGGAGCTCAAGAAGGACCCGGCAACAAGTTCGATTCCGACCTGCCTCCTGAGCACTTCGAGCCAGCAGTCCCTGCTTCGCGACTGCTACCAGCTCGGAGCGACGATCTGCATGGAGAAGCCCATGGACATGGATGAGCTCACTCGAAAACTCGAGGTATTTCTACGCTTTTGGCAAGAGGTCGCGGTCCTTCCATCTTCAGACGATTAGTCCAAGATCACCCGGTGCGAAACTCAATGGTCGCGCAACTCAACCGCTCTCGGCTCGCCGCCTCGCTTGCTCTCGTCTCACTCACCAGCTGCGTGTTTCCGTCCGGAGAACAAGCGCCGGCCACCCCTCAGCGCCCCACCCTGTCCTCCGACACCAACACGACCGCCCAGGGCACAGTCGAGCTGGAAGCCGGCGGAGTGATCGATCCGGCGGACTTCCTGGAGATCCCCACCACCCTGAAATTCGGGGTTGGCCCTCGCACCGAACTCTTCACCAACTGGTCTCCCTACGTCAAACAGGACCAACCCGGAACCGACGCTCGCGGTCAAAGCGACCTGGACGTGGGATTTCGCCACCGATTCTTGAAAGAATCCGAAGCTTTCCCTTCCGCGGCCGTGCAAATCACCACCAAGATTCCGACTGGCAGTACCCGAGAAGGACTGAGTAGCGGAGAAGTCGACTTCTTCGCGGCCGGCATCCTTTCCAAGGCCATGGGCAACGCTTCGGTCACGGCGTTCTATGAGCTGGGAATGTTGGGAGAGGCCAATGGTCCAGACACGGACGTGCAGCACTCCCTGGCGCTCGCCGGCTCTTACCCGCTTCTGGAAGACCTGAGTGGTTTCGCCGAGCTGGCCGGCGTGTTCATTCACGAGCAGCGGTTCCAATCGGTCTTTAGTACCGTCGGCGTCGCCTACCCCTTGAACCCCGGCACCGTGTTCGATGTCGCCACGGTCATCGGCTGGAGTGACGACGCGCCGGACTTTCAACTCGTCTTTGGGGCAACCGTGAACTTCGGTCAGCTGTTCGTCGACCCCTAACTCCTGGCTTGGGCGAGCAACGAGTCCTGACTCATTCGACTCGCCCTCACCCACTGGTAGCAACCAAGGACACAAAGCTGGCTCGAGCTGCTCCGGATCTGCATGATCAGGCCGGTGCAAGAGCCACGATCGAGTCCCTGGCGATCTGCTCGACCCGAAGGAGATCGAGATGCCCCCCACAACTCGTCCGCGAATCCGGTGGTCCATGGGGGGAGCCCGATGAGCCTGTTCCACCGGTCCTTCACGAAGGCCGGAGCCCCTCCTGGCGTGATGGCCCGCCCCGCGGACTCTCCGCCGCCGAAGATCACCGCCCTGGAATTCAATGCCAAGGCTCTCCAGGAGCAAGAGTGCCAGTCGATGGCCGAGGTTCCGGCGCTGTTCGATGAGGGTTTCGTCACCTGGGTCGACGTCCAAGGGTTGGGCAACGGGCAAGTGGTGCAGGAGTTCGCGGATCTTCTGGGAATCCATCCCCTCGCCGCATCCGACGTCGTCAATGTGGGCCAACGTCCGAAGGTCGAGCGCTACGAAGAACATCTCTTCGTCGTTCTGCGCATGGCCCTCCTGGACCCCGACCAGCGACTCCGATGGGAACAGGTCAGCATGTTCTTGGGTCGCGATTACGTCCTGACGTTTCAGGAGTCCTATGGCGACTGCCTCGAGCCCCTCCGCACACGCATCCGCAACGGCCGCAAGAGAATCCGTAGCAGCGGTGCGGACTATCTCGCCTGCACCATCATTGACGCCATCGTCGACGGCTTCTTTCCGGTCTTGGAGCGCTACGGTGACCTCTTGGAAGATCTCGAGCACCGCATCTTGCAAACGCAAGACCGCCACGTCCTCCAAGACCTCTATCTCACCAAGCGTGACCTCGCCGGCTTCCGGCGCGCCACTTGGCCGCTTCGCGATGCGTTGTCTCAGCTTCTCCGTGACGACGAGGCCCCGCTCACGGACATGTCTCGATTGCACCTTCGAGACGTGGCTGACCACACGATGCAAGTCGTGGAAGTCAACGAGAGCTATCGAGAGCTCTCAGCCAGCCTGGTCGACGTTCATTTGTCGATCATCGGTCAGCGAACCAACGAAGTGATGCGAGTCCTCACCGTGGTTTCTGCCATCTTCATCCCCATGACGTTCGTGGCGGGAATCTACGGAATGAACTTTGATACGAACGCTCCCGGAAACTTGCCGGAACTGACTTGGCCCTATGGCTACGTGTACTTCTGGCTGGTGTGTGCCGCGATGGCGGTCAGTTTGCTACTGCTGTTCCGAAGGCTCGGATGGCTGCGTCATTGAGGAAAGCAGCCTCTCGAGCGCCAAGTCAGCGATGAAGAGCAGACTCTCGCATCGCACCAGCAACAGAACTCCGTATCATCCAACTCCCATGGATCGACGCGCTGGCCAACCAGCTGGGGAGCACTCCTTGCGATGAACGGTGTCTTGGCGAAACATACCCGGGCATGGCTCGTTTGGGTTGGCAGCGTTGGAGGATTCCTGGCGCCCTCTTCGCTCGCCAGCGCCCAGGAGCCTGGGCCTTCGCAACAAGCGGTGACATCCGACGGCATCACCCGTGAGCAAGCATTGCAGCGGCTGTCGGAACTGGAGCAATCGGCGGGGGAAGACAACAAAGCGATTGCCAGTCTGACCAAGTCGTACCGCCAGATCGTTGCCGCACTGGAAGCGATCCGCAGCCACCAAGAAAAGGCCGCCGAGTTCCAAGACGACCTTGACCAAGCGCCAGGCGAGACCGACACGCTTCGCGAGCAGCTGAGTCTTCCACCCACCCCTCCGAGGGAACTTCCCCCTGGCAGTACGGTGACTTCTGTGCAACAGGCCCTCAGCCAAGCCCAGGCCAACCTCACCAATTCCGAGAGCGAGCTGACTCGGCTCGAACAGCGCATTGTCGAACAGCGGGAGCGCCCCAACCAGGCGCAGACCCTCTTGGCCGAAGCCCGCGCCGCTCGGCAAGAAATCGAGCAAGAACTGGCCGAGCCGGCCCCGGCCGCGGATGCACCGGAAGGGGAACGGGTCCAACGCACTCTTCGGGAAGTGGAATTCGCAGCGCGCACCGCTGAAATCCACCGCTTGGAGCAGGAGCTGCTCAGCAACGGGGTGCGCGTCGATCTCTTGGTGGCCCAACGGGACACGATCGCCGCGAGAATGAGTGAGCAGCAGGCCCGGGTGTCCGACTTGGAAGCTCGCCTCAGCGAACTCCGTCAGCAAGAGGCCGAGCGGGCCCGGGTCGAAGCGGAACGCCTGCACCGCGAAGCCATGGGGAAGCACCCGGTGATCCGGGAACTCGCCGCAGAAGTGGCGGAGCTGGCCCGAGAACTGGAGCCCTTGGGACCGGCGATCGATCAAACTCGGCAGCAGCGCGCCGAAGTCGAGAAACAGCTCACCAAGGTCAAAGACAGCCGCGAAGAAGCGGCTCGCTTCCTTGAAATCGGCATCACGGAAGCGCTGGGCGCGGTGCTCCTGGAAATGCGCCGGAGTCTGCCTTCCACCGAGCAGATCGAAGATTCCATTGCCAATCGGGCCAGCCAGCTGGCGGACTTGCGCTTGCGCCAGTTCCACTTGGAGCGAGCGTTGAAGGCCAAAGTCAATCGCCATGCAGAAGTGGCCTCCCTGGTCGACCAAGTCACGCTCGACACTCCCCTCAGCCAACCGGAGCGGAGCGAGCTGACCGCGGAGCTGCAGCGACTGGTCGATACCAAGTTCGACAACCTGGAACGCCTGAGCAAGGCCAACGGGGAGCACATCCTCGAATACTGGAGCCTCGAGTCCGACCAACGAGAACTCCTGCTCAGCTCCCAAGCTTTGGCGGCGGTGTTGGACGAACGCCTCCTTTGGATTCGCAACGCTCCTGCGTTCAGTTTCTCCACGTTGCAGGGGATCCCGCGGGACTTGGGCTGGTTTCTTTCCCCCTTCGCTTGGCAAGCGGTGGGCTCGAGAGTGTGGCAGGATGCTCGGGCCGCGATGCCTCTCTACGGCCTCGTGGGACTTGTGTTGCTCGGGCTGACTGGCTTTCGGCGGCGCTTGCGGCAGAACCTCAAGAGTCTCGGATCCAAGGTTGGGAGGCACCGCCAAGACGACATTCGCTTGACCGTTCAGGCCTTGCTCATTCAAGTCATTCGGGCACTCCCGCTGGCCGGACTCCTTGCGTTCCTCGGCTGGCGACTGTGGACGGGCACCAAGGGAGACTTTCCTTCCGCCGTGGGCGCCGGACTGTTGGTGGTCGCCCTTGTCCTATTCTTCGCCGAACTGCTGCGCACCATGCACCACGCCGACGGAGTTGCGGCCACGCACTTTCGCTGGGCAGAGTCCGTGTGCCGTCTGGTGCGCCACCAAACCCTCTGGTTCGTGGTCTTTGCGTTGGCCACAGGATTCGTGATCGCCGTGGCCCAGACTCAATCGGAACTGCCGATTCGCCACGGCATCGGGCGCCTGGCTTTTGTCACTCTCATGGTCGCCTTGTTGGTGTTGGCTTCCTGCTTGCTCCATCCTCGAGGGGGGTTGCTCTCGGAATCGGTGGCCACCGGACATTGGGCGTGGATGCACCGTTCTCGAGGCCTTTGGATCGTCCTGGCCATGGCGGTGCCGATCACCCTCGCGATCCTGGCGATGAGTGGCTACTACTACGGCGCTCTCGAACTGCTGATTCGGGTGATCTGGGCCCTGCTGTGGATTCTCGGCACACTGCTCCTGCGCTCCTTCCTGTTGCGCTGGCTGGTGATCTCGCAACGCCGACTCGCGGTCAAGGTGGCGCAGGAAAAACGCGAGGCTTTGGCCAAGAGTCGCGAGCAAGGCGAGTCGGATGCGGTGACCGAAGGACTCGTCGAAGCCTACGAAGCGGTCAATGTCTCGGACATCAAGCAGCAGACCCACGATCTGGTGAACATCTCGGTCGGAATGCTGTTCCTGGTGGGAATGTGGCTCTCTTGGTCGGGAGTCTTGCCAGCTCTCCAGGTTCTTGACGGTGTTCACCTGTGGAACCACAAGGTTGTCACCGAAGGGCGTGAAGTGTTGCAGCCCATCACTCTCAGCGATCTTGGACTCGGGCTGATCCTGTTGCTGGTCACCCTCGCGGCCACCCGCAAGATCCCGAGTTTCTTGGAAATCGCCATCCTGCAACGACTCCCCCTCGATGCCGGGTCTCGCTACGCAGCCCGGACTCTGACCCTGTATCTCATCGTCGCTCTGGGAGTGGTGAGTGCATTCAACGCGATCGGCGTCGGCTGGGGCTCGGTCCAGTGGCTCGTCGCGGCCTTGACAGTTGGCTTGGGATTCGGCCTCCAGGAGATCTTCGCCAACTTCGTGTCTGGGTTGATCATCCTTCTGGAGCGCCCGATTCGCGTCGGCGACACCGTGACCGTGGGCAACGTGAGCGGCGTCGTGACTCGAATCCGCATGCGAGCGACCACCATCACCGATTGGAATCGCAAGGAACTGATTGTTCCGAACAAAAACTTCATCACCGGTGAGCTCATCAACTGGAGCCTGTCCGATCCAATCTTGCGCTTGGACTTCCTCGTGGGACTGGCCTATGGATCCGACACGCCCCTCGCCCATCAAGTCCTGACCCAGGCCTGCAAAGATCATCCGCTAGTGCTCGACCAACCAGAACCCACGGTTTTCTTTTCTGAGTTCGGTGACAACTCCCTGAATTTCGAAGTGCGCGTGTTTGTCGCGGAAGCCAGCAACACCGCCCGCTCCCGCATTCTTCACGACCTGCACATGACCATCGACAACGCCTGCCGAAAGCACGACATCGAGATCGCCTTCCCGCAGCGCGACTTGCACCTGAAGTCGGCACCGGCGGTCATTCGAATTGCTCGCGCACATCGAACATCCAACCCGGAGTCTCCCGAAGAATCGCCGGGCGGATCTCGACCGCGTCCTCCCGAGAGAGACGAAAGTTTGTCATGAAACGCGAGGGAACTCGCGACGGCCTTTGAGGTACCCCCCGTCGATGGCCGATATCCCTGGTACGGACACGGATCCAAACGCCTTTTCCTTACTCGGGAGAGATGATGAAAGGCAACGGAGCGCAACGCCGTACCAAGACGTACCTCATCGATACCAACGTCGTCCTTCACGACTCCGCCTGTCTTCAGTTCTTTCGCCCTCACGATGTGGCGATTCCCCTGGTTGTCCTCGAAGAACTCGATCGCTTCAAACGAGGTTCGGGCGACATTCACTATCACGCCAGGGAATTTCTGCGCACGATCGACGAACTTCCTGGTGACGCTCTGTCGGAAACCGGACTTCCGCTAGGGGAAGACGCGGGACACTTGCGCATCGTGTGTTCCGAAGGAATGCATAAAGAAGTGCGTCGCAAGTTCCGTCAGGACACCGCGGACCACGACATCCTGAGTGCCGCGCTCGCCTTGCGAGATCGAAATCCCGAACGGCCCGTGATCCTTGTGTCGAAGGACACCAACCTGCGGGTCAAAGCTCGTTCATTCGGGATCCTTGCCGAGGACTTCACGGGTGACGCCCAGGATGAAACCGGCCCCTACACAGGAACCCGCTTGGTCGAGAACATCTCAGGCGAGTTGATCCATGAGTTCTTCGAGGGAGACGGAGACGTCCCGGTGTCTCATTTCGAGAACATCACCGACCCCCACGCCAATGAGAACTTCATCATCAAGAACTGCTCCCAATCGGTTCTCGCCACGTACCGGGAACCAGAGCAGAGCCTGCGTTTGCTGTCGCGCCAGAACGTGTACGGGATCACTCCCCGCAACGCGGAGCAGTGCTTTGCCGTGCAGGCGTTGACCGACGATTCGATTCAACTGGTCACCTTGGCGGGGAAAGCGGGAACCGGGAAGACGTTGTTGGCCTTGGCGGCCGCTTTGGAATGCCGCGCCCGCTATCGCCAGATCCTGCTCGCGCGTCCTCTGATTCCTCTGAGCAACCGCGACATCGGCTACTTGCCCGGCGATGCGGACTCCAAGATCGACCCGTACATGCAACCGCTGTTCGACAACTTGTCGGTCATCTCTCACCAGCTGGGCGACCGGCATGAGCAGGCCAGCCGGATTCAGCGGCTCCGCGAATCCGGAAAACTGCAGATCACTCCGTTGGCGTTTCTTCGAGGGCGCACCTTGCCGCGGGTGTTCTTCATCGTCGACGAAGCCCAGAACCTGACCCCGCACGAAGTGAAGACCATCGTGACCCGAGCGGGGGAAGGCAGCAAGGTCGTGTTCACTGGCGACACCCGTCAGATCGACCAACCCTACTTGGATGCCCGCTCCAACGGTTTCTCGTCCCTGATTCGACGCATGACCGGCCAACCCCTGTACGCCCACATCGCCTTGGAAAAGGGCGAGCGCTCGGCTCTCTCAAATCTCGCCAGCGAGCTGCTGTGAGGGCGCGGGCCGGGTCCGAAGTCGTGGCGATCAAAGAGAGGCGTCACGCCCGATGCCGGAGAGGAGAAGCACGCCAACTCCGACGTAGACAATCGCCAGGATGCGAAAGATCCAGAGTGGCCACGGGGTCATCAAGGCGATCACCCAGGCGGTGAACTTTCGCTGCAAAAAGAGAAACGCCTTCACGATCGCGATGACCCCGATCACGATCATCGCAGTGCCAACGATGCCTCCTGTCTCCCGAGCGGCCCCGATCAAGGAAATGCCGATGGCGAGCGCCGTCAGGAACAGGACCCGGCGCACATGATTCACCCCGCGCTTGGTGTGCCAGCTCTTCATCCAATCCGGACGCCAGACAAACAACGCACCTGCCACGGTCCAGATCCAGCCAATGATGGTGGTCAACATCCCGAGACGCTCCTCTGCTCCCCGTCATTCCATGAGTCTACGGCCCGGGTTCGGCATTCGCGGGTCTCTCCGAAAAAGAGCTCCGGTCGAACCAACCCGCTCGCTCCAGAGCTGCACAAATCCGACTCCGTCGCCGGCATGGCGGACACGACCGCGGCCCCGACAGCCCCCACCTCAAACGATCGTTCCGCTGTCCGCGGCAACTCCACGGTGCCTACGCCCTGGACATCCTGCTCGAACCATGCAAAGCTTCCCGGTTTCCTCCCCGAGATCGTGGAGCGGCGAATATGGGTGGCGTCTCATTCAAACTCGCACGGTGGTGCCTCCTCGCCACATGGGGAGCCTTGACAGCCTGTTCCGATTCCGTGTTTCCCGGAGAGCAGGAAGAGGTGCCCACCGATCTCGACGAGGTCCCCGCCCAGGTTCAGGTGGCGGCGGAACGATGGTGTCACCAGATGGGCGGTGAACGCTGCGAGCAATGGTCGTGGGACAAAGAGACCGGTGATTGGGAATGCCAAGTGATCGGCCTCGACCGGGTCGCCGAGCTGGATGTCGCTGAAGACGGGGGATTCCTGGAACTCGAGCAGGCCTATGACATTGCGGAGGTCGAAGCGGCGCTTCCGGAAGTCGCCCGGTGGATGCAAACGCGGTGTCGACAGGACCCGGGAATGCGAGTGGAACTCTCGTTTCGTCGCGAAGAGCTTCTCGATGAGATGCCGGACCTGAAAACTGCCTGGAGTCGCAGCGGCGTTGTCCTCGAGTTCCAATGCCCCAATGGGCGCGATTTCGAGATTGACCCTCAGCAAAACTTCGTGACGCGACCCGAGGACGACCAGCCGGATCGCTCCTCGGGCGAATAGAGCTCTCAAGCCACCTGCCGACCGCGAGTTCCCTCGCGAAACAGCGTGGCGAGAACTCGCCAAGCCCCTCTTTGGCGGCCGCTGCTCCCCTTCGATCCCCGAACATTTCCCGGAGAACGGCGGCGCAGGCCGCCGAAGCCCGCTCTAAGGACTTGACGGCCCCCGAGAGTCGTGGTGGCATGTCCGGCGCTTGGGGCCGATCCCCGCCATCGCCGAGCAGGATGAGCGTCCCTCCTCGGCACCGAAAACGCTCCGGATGGTGTCAGAGCATCCGGGGTGCAACAGGGACCACGATGACTATCACCCGGGCACTCCTCGCACCGCTGGGCGCGGTGCTTCTCCTCCACTGTTCTGGGTCTTCCAGCTCGTCGGGTCCGGCTTCGTCTTCCGAACCTCCCGTCGACTCGGGGGATTCCTCGTCTCCTCCCCCCACGGCCGCTGCTCCGTCGTTTCGCCGGGAGCCCATCGACTACCCCTCCAGTAACGTGACCCTGCTCGGGTGGCTGCCTCGCGACGAGATCAGTGGGGAGTCCTTTCTGATCTCTGACAATGTTGGCTACGTGTCGCCCTCCGGGGATGAGTACGCGTTGGTGACTCATTCGGCGGGGATCACGTTCGTGCGAGTGTCCGACCCTCAACGGCCCACGCCGGTCGCCGAGTTTTCCGGCCCGGAAAGCCTGCTCCGCGACGTCAAGACCTTCGGCAACTACGCCTACGAAGCCAACTCGCTGGGAGGAGGTGGCATTCGGGTGTTCGATCTTCGCGAGATCGATCAGGGGAAGATCGCCCACGTCACCACGATCACCGATCCCCCGGAAGTCGACAAGGTCCAGAACTTGGTGGTCAATGAATCGCGCGCCCTGCTCTACTGCGCCGGAGGCGGACACCCCTCCCGCCAGGGCCTGACCATCTTCGACCTCTCCAACCCGGCGGAGCCCCGGTTTCTCGCCAACTGGCACGATCGCTACACCCCCGACGTGTTCCTCGTCAACTACACCGAAGGCCCCTACGCCGGCCGCGAGATCGCATTCCTGTACACCCGAGAGTCCAGCGCCATCGGAGATCAACCAGGGTTCGAAATCCTCGACGTCACCGACAAGAACGACATTCGCACGGTCCTCATCGCGGACCCGCTCGCCTCGATCATTGAAAACCCTCCCTACTACGCGTACCCGGATGCCCAGGTGCCCCACCAGGGATGGCCAAGCGCCGACTTGCGCTACTTCTATTTGAATGACGAGTTCGACGAACGAGTCGGCGATTGGCCGGCCACGGTCACTCGCGTCTTCGACATCACCGACCTCTCCCGACCCCAGCAAGTGAGCGAGTTCTCCAGTGGCCGCCAGTCAAGTGACCACAACCTCTACGTTCGCGACGGTTGGATCTACGAGGCCAACTATCGAAGTGGCCTTCGAGTGTTCGAAACTTCGAACCCATTGCTCCCTCGGGAAATCGCTCACTTCGACACGTATCCCAACGACGACGGGTTCTCCCTGAACGGTTTGTTCAACGCTTGGCCGTTCCTCCCCAGTCGAGTGATCCTGGGCTCCGATCTTCAGCGCGGCTTGTTCCTTTGGTGGGTCGGGGAACCCGCTCTCTCTTTCGAAGCCCCCAGCGAAGTTTCCCCCATCGATCCCGAGGGACAGGAAGTCACCATACGAATCGCGGAACGGGACTCCGGATCACTGGTGCCATCCAGCGTGGAGTTCCTCCTCAACGTCGGCCAGGGATTCACTCCTTACCCCGCCACAAAACGCGGCGACCAATACGTCGCCACCCTTCCTCCCGTCCCCTGTGGACAGCAAGCCGAGTTTTTCTGGAGCGCCCAATCGGAGGACGGTCTGACTTGGACCCACCCCGAAGGAGCTCCTCGATTCATCCATCGCGGTCACGTGGGCGACCCGGAAGTGGTGCTCTGGCAGGATTCCATGGAAACGGATCGCGGATGGGTCGTTTCGGGAGACGCCCGGGCGGGGGCATGGACCCGATCCACTCCGGCGGGCAGCGACGCGGCGCCCCGCGCAGATCGGACCGAAACCGGAACTCAGTGCTGGCTCACCGGTGTCGACCAACCCGGTGGGTTCCCCATGGGCCAAGACTTGGACGGGGGCTCGACCATCCTGACCTCACCGCCCCTGGACCTGAGCAGCGCCAGCGATCCACACCTGCGCTACTGGCGCTGGTTCTACAATCATGGGGACTTGCGCCTCGGCGAAGAGACGTTCGTCGTGGAAGTGTCCGAGACCGGCGGCCGGGACTGGATCGTGGTGGAGTTGGTCGGCCCCGGAACCACGGAGTCCCTGGGAAGCTGGATGCAACAGCGCTTCCGACTTCGCGACTTCGTCGAGTTGACCGACGACGTTCGGGTGCGTTTCGTGGCGTCGGACTTGGACTCGGACTCTCTCGTCGAAGCAGCGCTCGACGAGTTCGCCGTCATCGAAGCGGGCTGCCGCTGACCGGTCAGGAAGTCCGATTCGCGGCGGTCCGACTCCTGGTCAGAGACCCGAACCTCTCGATCGGCGACCCAAGGCCTTGGCCACCGGCGGGCTCGTTCCGGGAGCTTCCCAGGTCGGGTCGCGGCGCGCGCAAATCAGAAACTGCTTGGTGAGTAGATCGTCGAGGGATCCGAAGAGAGCTCGGTTGATTCCTCGGAGCAACCGAGACCCCCGCCGGTTGTCTTTCCAGTCGCACACTTGAAACCCCGTTTGCTGGACCAGCCACTCCACGTTTCGGCGAGCAAAGAACCGCAAGTGATCGATGTCTTGCACGCCCCTTCGCTGATAGGGAAAGTCCGCCCGAAACAGCAGCGGCTGCAGCGCCCGGTAGTAGCGAATGTTGGGGATCGAGAGCAGCAGAACGCCGTCCTCGGCCAGCAAGGGACGGTAACGAAGCAAAGCGCCCCAAGGATCGTAGAGATGCTCGAGCACGTCGGCGAAGATCAAGCAGTCGAAGGAGTTCTCTCGGTAAGGGAGGCAGAGAGTCTCCAGATCCCCTTGGTGCACTTCCTTCAAGACGTTTCGCGCCCGCTTCGCCGCCCCCTTGTCTCGCTCCACTCCGTGAACCTCGGACTCGGTCCCTTGCCAGGTTCGGCCGGATCCACAGCCCAGATCCAAGATGCGCGTGGGGGCGGTGGGGAGTAGCTCCAACAACTTCTCACGGGTCGAGTCGTAATACTCGTCCGGTTTGTCGAACCGGCCCCACACCGAGTCGATTCGATGGCGAGTCATGGGCCGGGACCAGCCGGTTCCGGGAACCGGTTGCTGCCACAAAGAACGGTCGCCACCCGCTGGCCGGCAAACCGCGACCGAGATTGCAAGAGCGCCGCGACCCCCGCCGCACCCGCCGGCTCGACCAACAATCCGGCATCTTCTTCGACCACCCTCATCGCCTCGCGAATGGTCGTGTCATCGACCAGGACCACATCGTTCGCCAGCCCTTGCATGTCCTGCAGAGCTTCGGGCACCGGCACGCGAACGGCGATCCCATCCGCAATGGTCTCCACCGAGGAGCCGTCCAGCGGCCGCCCGGCTTGCCAGCTCTTCGCCATCGCATCAGCTCCGGCACTGCAAACACCGATCACCTGGGTCGCCGGGGAAGCGGCCCGGAACCAGCGACCGACACCGTTTAACAGCGCTCCGTTGCCGAGTGGAAGAATCACAGCATCGAGTACGGGGTCGTCTTTCAAGAGTTCCACGGCGATCGACCCTGCGCCTTCGCTCACCTCGACCTCGCGACCATCTTCCACAAAACAAGCTCGGGAGGCTTCTGCTGCTTGCCGAGCCGCGATTTTCGCCGCATCGAAATCCGCGCCCGCCAAGACGACCTCCGCGCCCAGCGCCTTCATGCGCTCGATCTTGATCGGGTTGGCGGTGGTGCTGGCGTAGACGGTCAAGCGCCGCCCCTCCTTGCGGCAGGCATAGGCCATTCCTTGACCGAAGTTCCCCGCGCTGGCACAGACCAAGGCCCGCTTGTCTCCGCGCGCCTTCATGCGCTGCACCAGGTGATCCGCGCCTCTTCCCTTGAAGCTTCGAATGGGGTTGTTGGTTTCGACCTTGAGAGTGACGCTCACTCCCAGCCGTTCCGAAAGCGGCTCACATTCATACTGAGGAGAACCGCGGAACACGGGGTCAATGCTTTGGGACGACTCGCGGATGGATTCCAAGGCCAGACGGTGCTGAGGGCGGCCCGCATCGATCAGGCGGGCTCGCTCATTCATGGAGAGAATGCTGGATTCATCGACGGCGCGATCGGTCATCAAGACGCCGTCCAGGTGATCGATCTCATGCTGCAACAGTTCGCTCAGATCTTCAGGCAAGCGCTCCCACCGACGGGGACGACCACGGGCATCCAAGTAGTCCAAAGACAAAGAGCGATGCCGAGGAACCCGGACGATCTTCCCAGGGACACTCAAACAATCGTCGTACACGTCGAACATCTCGTCGCTGCGCCAGGTCACCTCGGGATTCACCACTGCGAACGGGGTGGCTCCCAAATGCACCCAAATCACTCTTCGGAGCACCCCCACCTGGGGAGCTGAGATCGCTCGACCAAACCCGTTCGCTGCGCGGAACCCATCCAGCTCTTCCGACAGCACCTGCAGGAGTCGGGGCAACTCGGAGTCCGGAAAGGCGACTTCTCGGGACCGCTGCCGCAGTCGGGGGTCTCCTTCGACAAGAATGCGGCTCACTCTCGCTCTCCTTCGAAATCTCGATCGCCGCCCCATCATACGGCGGACAACCCCCGGGGCCGTTTTTCCGGTGACACGCCATCACTTCTTCGGATTCGAACGATCGGGCACAACTCGCAACGAGTCGAAGGAGAGATTTCATGGGTCATAGACTTTTCGCCGGAAGCTTCGCCCTGTGGTTCGGGGCCGTTTCCCTGCACGCGCAATCGGTTGATCAAACCCACTATGGGAACGTCGAAGGGGCTTTCTTCGGAGTGTCGGTCAACGGCGCCGGAGACGTCAACGGAGATGGCGTCGAGGACCTCGTCGTGGGCGGCAACGCCACCAACGGAACTCAGCGAGGCACCGTCGACGTGTACTGCGGGGTGACCGGCTCCTCCCTCCGTCATTGGGAGCGGCCCGACTGGCTCGGCTACTCGGTGGACGGCGCCGGGGACTTCGATGGAGATGGGTTCGATGACATCATTGCGGGAGCGTTCTTCTCGAGCTTCCACATCTACTCCGGACAAACCGGAGACGTGTTGTTCGAAGTCTCGGATCCAGGAAGCCGAGTGGGCTTCTCTGTCGCCGGCCTCGGCGATGTCAACGGAGACGGTTATGACGACGTCGCCGTCGGAGCTCCGCTCTCGGACCTTCGCGATGGCAGCCGTCCCGGCAACGTCCGGGTTTACGCAGGCCCCGATGGCACGTTGCTCGAGACCTGGTGGGGAGAATCCCACAACGATCAGTTCGGTTGGTCGGTCGAGAGCGCCGGAGATCAGGACGGAGATCTTCGCAACGACGTGGTGGTTGGTGTGCCGTTCCGCTCTCCCGTTCCAAGATTGCAGGGAGAGGTCCACGTTTACTCCACATCCACCGGCGCGCTCTTGCACTTGTGGCGCGGGGGAGCGGACTCGCTGTTTGGCACCGACGTCGCCGGCGGCGCCGATCTCAACTTGGACGGCAGTCCGGACATTCTCATCGGCGCCCCCAACAACAACGTGAACGGCGAGGAACGAGGCAGCGTGCTGGCATTCTCCGGTGCCGATCAATCCCTCTTGCATCGCTGGGACGGCAACCTTGAAGGTGCCGAGTTCGGGAGAACTCTCGCCAGCCCGGGCGACATCGACGGCGATGGCTTTGCCGACGTCGTGATCGGAGAGCCATTCGCCACCGGACTCTCCGCAGGAACCCCCTATCGCGGCAGTGTCTGGGTCATGTCCGGCGCCACGGGACAGGCGTTCCGTACGATTCGCGGAAGCGACCACGAAGATGAAGTGCTGGGCTGGGCCGTGGGTCCGGCCGGAGATGTGAATCAAGATGGCTACCGGGACTTCCTGGTGAGTGACCCGGGCTACCACCATCCCGAGGACTCTGCGGGAGCGGTGTGGCTTTATTCCGGCCGACCTTGCGTCGCCGCCTTCGAGAACTACGGCAACGCCACGGAAGGGACCCTGGGCGCCCCGACTCTCACCCTGAACGGCATTCCAGAACTTTGCGCCAACGTCGACCTGCTGGCGAGCAACACTCGTGGCGTCAACACCCGCGGACTGCTGCTCATTGGCAACGCCGCGGACTCGTGGAGCGGGATCGCAGGGACCATCCTCGTCGCCCAACCTTGGGTCGTGCTTCCGGTGTCTCTTTCGGAATCCGGATTCCAGCGCACCCTGAACGTGCCCTGCAACACCGATCTTTGCGATCTCGAGCTGTTTCTGCAGATGCTCCAGGTGGATCCCGGAGGCGTCGCCGGGCTCGCCATGAGCCCGGGTCTGAAACTCATCCTTGGGTTCTCCCCCAGCGACTAAGTCTCTCTTGATCCTCAAACCTCGACGGCGCGACGCCGCCCCCACCGGCGTCGCCCCGCTCTGTTTCCGCGGAACTTCGATCGAACTCCGGCATGGCCCGTCGCGGCCCTCGGAAAATCGGGGAATCGCTCCCAGGTCCCCCGGGGCGGGCCCGATCGATTCGCCCCCCCCCGGACCGAATCCGCGAGGGACAATTGCATCGTGCGGGAGCGCCGCTAGTGTCCGTGCCCCAAACACCAGGATCGTCCGCTCAAAAGGTGACCTCCGTTCTTCCGAAGAACCTCTTGGCTCACCAGTCGGATCATCCCGGAAGGTCGTTTTCCGCAAACGCTCGACAGGGGAACTCATTTGCTGCCCTCGGAAATCCGCCGGGCGGACCACGCCCCTCTCTTCAACCCGGACCTGTGCATGACCAAGCGCGAGATCGACTGGACCAACCTACTGTTTCTCGTGATCGCCCACGTGTTGGCGATCGTTGCAGTGGTCTACATGGTCACGGTGAAGTTCTCGTGGTGGACCGTCGGCGTCTCGTTGCTGTGGCTGGTTTGCTGCGGACTCGGAATCACTGGCGGTTACCACCGACTGTTTGCCCACCCCACTTACCGCGCCAACAAGCTCGTGCGCGCCTTCTACCTGCTGTTCGGGGCCGCTTCGGTGCAGAACTCAGCGCTGAAATGGTGCGCGGACCATCGCGACCATCACGCCCAAACCGACAAGGAAAAAGACCCGTACAACATCCGTCGGGGATTCTGGTGGGCGCACATTGGTTGGGTGATTTGCAAAGACCCGAACCCGTCCACCGATCGCGCCATCGTCAAGGATCTGGAAGCTGACACTCTCATTCGCTGGCAAGATCGCTACTACGTCCCATTGGCGGTGTTGGTGGGAGCGTTGATTCCAGGCCTCCTGGGTTTCTTGTGGGGTGATCCCATCGGCGCCCTGCTGGTGGCCGGTTTTCTGCGTGTCGTCCTGCAGTGGCACGCCACCTTCTCGGTCAACTCCTTCGCGCACTACATCGGGACCCAGCCGTACTCGACGCGCAACTCGGCGCGAGACAGCTTTTGGACGGCACTGATCACCCTGGGTGAGGGCTACCACAACTTCCATCACAGCTTCCAGTCGGACTACCGCAACGGCGTCCGCTGGTATCACCTGGATCCCACCAAGTGGTTCGTTTGGTCCTTGTCCAAAATTGGCATGACCTGGGACCTGCGCCGCACGTCCCCGCAAGCCATCGAACAAGCTCGACATCGAGTCCTCGCCGGTCGTTGACGGGGGCCTTCTTGGTTCCACGGCTTCGCGATTGGTCGCCCGCACCGCGCGTGTGACCAAAGCGCCTTCGGACGATCTTGGAAGTCGCCCTCCGGGTGCTTGCGTCCATCCCATTCGGTCGATGCCTTCCCCACCCTTTCGGTCGCGTCCGACCGACACCACGGAAAGCCACTCGACGGGCGTGGCCGCGATGGAAACCCGGCCACGCGCCGAGTGATGTCGGCTCCGCCCGCCGGGATCCTCCCTTCGCCCATTCCGGGAACTCCCCCCGCACACCCGCCCTCAGTGCCTGACCGGGGAGGAGCTCTGCTGACCGGTTCCTGCCTCTTGGATGCGCGGATTTCCCGGACGACATTGAGCCGCCCCCTTTTCCGTGGCGAGAAGAGAAGAGGGCGGCTTCGGCCGCGCCGGCCCTCGAGAACCAACGGATTCCTCGCCCGTGGATCGAAACCAGCAATCCGCCAGACTTCGACGCCGCGACCGACCCTACGACTTCGTGATCGTCGGTGGCGGTGCCACGGGACTCGGAATCGCTGTGGATGCGGCTTCCCGCGGCTATGAGGTCGCCCTGTTCGAGCAAGCCGACTTCGCCAAGGGCACCTCCAGTCGCTCGACCAAACTGGTGCACGGCGGTGTTCGCTACCTGCAACAAGGCAATGTCGCACTGGTCATCGATGCCTTGCGCGAGCGAGGACTTCTCCGCCGCAATGCGCCGCACTTAGTCTCGGACCTCTCCTTCGTCGTCCCTTCTTACTCCTGGTGGGAATCGCCCTTCTATGGAATCGGGCTGAAGGTGTACGACGTGTTGGCAGGGCGCTTTGGATTCTTGCCCTCCAAGCATCTGACCAAACACGAGGTGCTGGCGCAGATTCCCTCCATCCAGCCCCAAGGCCTGCGCGGTGGGACCCGCTATTCCGATGGCCAGTTCGATGACGCACGGCTCGCCATCAATCTGGCCCAGACCGCCTGTGAACAGGGGGCCACAGTCCTCAACTACATGCGAGTGACCGGGCTGCTCAAATCCGAGGGCGCCACCGTCAGTGGAGTGCAGGTTCAGGACGAGGAAACCCAAGAGACCCTTGCCGTGCCGTCTCGCGTGGTCATCAACGCCACCGGCCCGTTCACCGACCAGGTGCGGCGCATGGATCATCCCGAGTGCGAGCCGATCATCGCTCCCAGCCAAGGGGTGCATCTGGTCCTCGACGCCTCCTTCTTGCCCGGCGACACCGCCATCATGGTGCCTCACACGAAGGATGGGCGAGTGATGTTCGCGATCCCCTGGAACGGCGTGGCGGTGGTGGGAACCACCGACACCCCAAGGGACGGCGTCGAGTTGGAGCCTCGGCCCTTCGAGCACGAGATCGAGTTCCTCCTCGAGACCGCCAACCGCTACCTGTCGCGCCCGGCCAACCCCACAGACATCCTCAGCGTGTTCACCGGGATTCGTCCGCTGGTTCGCAATGGTGGGTCCTCTTCCACCGCGTCACTCTCGCGGGACCACACCCTCTTGATCGATCCCGATTCCGGCCTCATCACCATTGCGGGAGGGAAATGGACCACCTACCGCAAGATGGCACAAGACACGGTCGATCAGGCCGCCGACCTGGCCGGATTGCCCCCCCAGGAATGCACCACTCGGCGACTCAACATCCACGGTTTTCATTCCAATGCGGAACGGTTCGGGGCTCTGGCCTTCTACGGTTCCGACGCTCCCGCCATTCAACACCTGATCGAAGAGAATCCTGACTGGAGTGAGCCACTCCACCCGCGGCTCCCCGTGAACCGAGCCCAAGTCGTTTGGGCGTGCCGTCACGAGATGGCAAGAACCGTCGAAGATCTCCTGGCGCGACGCACCCGTTCCTTGCTCCTCGATGCCAGCGCGGCCATCGAAGCCGCACCGCTTGCCGGCGCATGGATGGCCCAAGAGCTGGATCGAAACGCGAACTGGGTTCAGCAGCAGGCGGCGGAGTTCCAGGCCACCGCTCAGCGATACCGGCCGCCGGCCAATCCTTGAGTTGAGTCTACGCAGTATCCCTGCGCGCTGGTTGTCGCGCCATCCGCAGCGGCGGTCAGGGGGATTCCGTGAACACCGGAGAACCTCATTTCACAAACGGAAGCCCCATGGGGGTAGCAAACCTCCGTCTTCCTTATGCTTCTCCCCCACCCAGAACCTGGTCCCCCCAACGACAAATGAGCCAGCGGAGTCTCCCGATGATTTCTTCCCAGGCACTCGAATGTGCGATTCCCGTTCCCGAAGGCCTCCCCCAAACGTCGAGATCGCCACGCACCCCGAACGCCTCCCCCTCGCAAGATCGCTTGCGCACCTGGATTCCCCGCAAGGTACTGCACTCTTGTCTGGCCTCCGTGTTCCTCCTCCCCACTTCCTGCACCCTTTCCGATCCGACCATCGACGCGGCCGATCAGGGAATCACGAGACCAGAACGAGAATCCATCCCCGAATCGCCGCCTCTTCTGGCTCGGCGATTCCACTTTCGTTACGCGGCGACGATTCCTACCCCACCTCCAGGAACGGAGGAGCTGCAAGTCTGGACGCCACTTCCCTTGGAAGATCCTGGCGTCCAACACGTTTCCAAATTGAAGGTGATGGTGAACGGACAGCCCGACGTCGCAGAGATTCACCGAGAAGACCTTTACGGCAACACCATGGCGTGGGTCCGCATCCCCGAGCCCGCGGCCGCGACGAAAGTGGAATGGACCGCGGAGATCACCCGCTATGAAGACACCGGCCAAGGCACTCTTCCGACCACTCCTCAGTTTCTCCAACCCAACCGCCTGGTTCCGGTCGACGGATCCGCTCGCAGCCAGGCGGAGAAACTCGGCCTGTTCGAAGAGCAAAGGGCTGAGGAAGACCGTGCCCGACAAGTCTTCTTGGACGTCCTGTCCACCATGGAGTACGACAAGAAGACTCCCGGTTACGGCACCGGAGATTTCGAACGCTCCCTCACCGTCTGCAAAGGCAACTGCACGGACTTCCACGCCCGCTTCATCGGCACCACTCGTGCCGCCGCCATCCCCGCCCGGTTCACCATGGGCATCCCCCTGAAACCCACTCCCCGGGGAAGATACAACAGCTACCACTGCTGGGCCCACTGGCTCGACCAAGGCTCTTGGAAACCCGTCGACATCTCCGAAGCCGACAAGATCGCCGACCAGAACCCCGAACAAGCCGCCCACTACTTCGGGCACCTCGACCCCCACCGAATCGCCCTCACCATCGGCCGAGACCTCACCCTCGAGCCCCCTCAATCCAGCCCCCCTCTCAACTACTTCGTCTTCCCCCACGCCGAAGCCGACGGCACCCCCATGGAACTGGACAAGTCCCTGTGGACCTTCGAATACCGGAATCTCTGATCCCATCCACTGCTCCATGAAAGCCGGCATGCACCGAGCCCTGCTGCTGTCCGCAATTGTCCTTGTCAGTCCAGCGGGGCCTGCCGGCGACCGCCCACGGAAGCACTGTGGTCCGTCGAGTTCGAAGTCGGCCTGAGTCGCGTCGCAGCGAACGGAGTCCGTGACCTGATCAAGGACAACGGAACGGCCGTCATGACTCCGTTCTTCTGGGGTGGACGAGAAGAAGTGCGATCCACAGAGGTCCCTTCTGTCACGCCCCGCCTTCTCGAGTGGTTTCGAGAATCAGACCTCGAGAAGCGAACAACCGAAGACTTGAAGAACATCTCTGGGGATGGAGCCACAGACAGCCCCTCCAGGTCAATCACGTTGCACTTCTGCACTTCAAGCACGGTCGACAACACCAAATCTCATCGCTCGCCGACGTACTCGAGGAGCCACTGGACTTCTGGGTGGCACAATCCCTGAGACAAGGGGCCGCGTGTGGAGCAAGCTGGATCTCGAAGGAAGACTGAAACCGACACTGGACCGCGGAGCCCCTGCGCGAAGACCAGTAATCCCGCCAAAGACATCGTTGCGTACACAAACCAACGTCAATCGCCCACCCAGTCCGTGCGTCCTCGAACTCGCCCACCAGGGACCAGGGGAGCCGAAGGGGTTGCCATGTTGCGGAGAGGACATGTCGCAGGGGCACGAGTCCACCCCGAGCGCCCACTCAAATGCGAAGGTGCCCCGGAGACTTGAGCGAAGCCCAACCGTCCATCAACGAAAAAAGGGCGGAGCGGGTCCTCGGAGTGCATGGCAACCCCTTCAGCGACCAGCTCCCCGGCCCGCCCCCGCTTGGCAACCAACGAAATCCTCAGTTCCTCAACTCAGTTCCCAAACGAATGGACGGCAGGCCACAACAAACCGCAATCCTCGCCCGCCGATCAACGAAGGACCGGCCTGACCAACCCAATGATTGATCACCCAGAACAGCATTGCGTACGCAAGCCAACCAAAGTTGCCAATGTCTGCCCGTGCGTCCTCGAACTCGCTCATCAGGGACCAGGGGAGCCGAAGGGGTTGCCATGTTGCGAGGAGGACATGCCGGAGGGGCGCGACTTCAATCCGGACGGCCAATCACCAGCGTTGGCGCCCCGGAGGTTTGAGCGAAGCTCAACCGTCCATCAACGAAAAAGGGCGGAGCGGGTCCTCGGAGTGCATGGCAACCCCTTCGGCGACCAGCTCCCCCTCCCGCCATCACTCCCCAACCCAAGCCCGATCACAGCACTCCCGATAGCGATCACAATCCACCAAGTGGTCATTCACCATCCCACAAGCCTGCATGAACGCGTAGCAAATCGTGGATCCGACAAACCGAAATCCCCGTCGCTTCAACTCCTTGCTCATTCGATCCGAAACCGGCGTTTTCGCCGGCACCTGTTTCATCGTCTTCCAACGGTTGATCCGGGTCTCCCCACCGGCGAGATCCCAAAGGCCGCGGGCAAACGAGCCCTCTTCGTCTTTCCAGCGCAGCAGCGCACGAGCATTCGACACCGTGGACTCGACCTTCAGCCGGTTGCGAACAATGCCCGGGTCCTTCAGCAGTCGCTCCACCTTGCGGCGATCGAATCGAGCCACCTTCTTCGGGTCAAAGTTCGCAAACACCCGGCGATAGTGGGCTCGCTTCTTCAAGATCGTGATCCAGCTCAACCCCGCCTGGGCTCCCTCCAGCGTGAGCATCTCGAACAGCTTGCGCTCGCCGCGAACGGGAATCCCCCATTCCTTGTCGTGATATCGCTGATAGTCCCGGTCGTCGCCAGCCCAGTCACAACGTCGCACTTTGCCGGCAACACTCATCCGCGAGCCCCGATCTGGGTGCTGAACAAGTCGGGAGGCAGCACTCCCTCGAGACGCAGCAGTCGCTCCTTGGTCGGCAGACCTCCGCCGAACCCAGTGAGGTTGCCGTTGGCGCCGATCACTCGGTGGCACGGCACCACGATCGAAAGGGGGTTCTTTCCGTTCGCCGCCCCGACGGCTCGGGAAGCCGTGGGTTGTCCGATGCGCTTGGCCAATTCACCGTAGCTGATCGTCGTCCCCCAAGGGATCTTGCGAAGCTGCAGCCAGACTTTCTTCTGAAACGGGGTTCCCCGAGGATCCAGAGGCAAGTCGAACTTCTTCCGTGCCCCGGTGAAGTACTCGTGGAGCTGCTCGACGGCTCGCTCCAACACGGGATGGCTCGACGATCTCTTCGGGGGCTCGACCTGTCCCGGAAAGTGGATCGCTACCAGCTGATCTTCCACCGCATCCAGACACAGGATCCCCACCGGGCTCTTCCATTTCTTGCGATCGATGGATTCGAGACTCATGCGCTTCCCCTCTTCGAGTCTTTGGCGATGGAGTCCACCGCCGGGGTTTGGTGCCAAAGTGTGATCGCCGCATACGAGCGCCAAGGTTTCCAGGACTCGGCCACGCTTTCCACCGCTCTCACACTGGGTCGTGCGCCGTCGATCGCCAGGGCCTTGCGAATTCCAAGGTCCGCGGCGGGTAGCGCGTCGGGATCCCCCAACCGCATGGCGATGCAATCGGCCGTCCAGGGACCGAGTCCGGGGATCGCCAGAAGCTCTTTGCGTAGGTTCGGATTTCCGGCATCCAGAAGCACATCTCCGGAAGAAACCGCTCGGGCGAACGCTTGAAGGGCGTTCTTTCGCGCCACCGGCATGGGCGGCAGAACCGAAGCATTCGCCACCTCCGACGCCTCGGGAAACAAGCGCCAGCCCGCGCCTTCGGGGAAGGGCGTGCCGAGCATTGCCACCAGGGTCCCGGTCAGCGTGGTCGCCGCCGCCACGCTGATCTGCTGGCCCAGAAACACCCGCACCGCGGTTTCCCAGACATCGAAGGCTCCAGGAACACGCAGTCCAGGAATGGCGCGAACTGTCGCCCCCAGAATCGGATCGAGTCGCCAATGTTCCTCGCGAATCTCGGGGGAGCAGTCCAGATCGAACATTCGCCGGAGCCGCTCCGCAATCCTCATCAAGGAAACCTCAGGAAGCCGAGGGAATCGAACGCGGATGTCCTTTCGCTCGTCGTCGTGATCCACGTCGAACCGGAATGGAACGCCCTCGATCGAAGCAACGCGGGAGTAGACCTCGCCCTTCCAGGCTTCCACGCCAGGAATGGCTCGTGGGCGCAGGAAGTCCGCGATCACCCCCCAGGGCAACGGAGGGCGGTAGGAGAGTCGCAACTCGAGCGGACGCTCCATGGTTCCACTCCGCGAACGTCGTTGGCGTAGTACCGAAGGCGGATCTCCAAAAGCTTGCTTGACCGCAAAGTTGAAGCGCCGGATGCTGGAGAACCCAGAATTCGCCGCAATCTGGGTCATGGTGAGCCGGGTTTCGTCGATCAAGCGTCGCGCGAAGTGCACCCGGCGAGTCTGCGCAACCGCCGCCGGAGTGGCGCCCACGTGCTCGCGAAACAAGCGCCGCAGGTGTCGGCTCCCGACGCCCAGAAAGGCGGCCAGCTCCTCCACAGAGCCCTCATCCAACACCCCGGAATGGATCAATCGCAACGCCTGTTCGACCACGCCGGGAAGATCCCGCCAAGGCGGAGACCGCTCGGGTCGGCAGCGCCGGCAGGCCCGAAAGCCGGCTCGTTCTGCCGCGGCGGCGCTGGGCAAGAAACGAACGTTCTCCAGCCTCGGCGTCCGCGCCGGGCAAACCGGGCGACAGTAGATTCCGGTGGTGACGACGGCGGTGAAAAAGCGCCCGTCGTAGCGGCGATCCTTCGAGCGAATGGCCCGATAGCAGGCTTGTCGATCCAGCTCCATGGGGACCAACCATATCCCCCGCTCCCCAGGGAAGCTGGCCGTTTTCGGACCTGGACCTCGGATTCTTGAGAAGCGCTGTCAGCGCCGCGGAATGAGCCTCTTCTTCATGAAACAGCGCTGGAAACCGGGCGGGTATTCGTCGAGTTCCCCGAAGATTCGGTAACCATGGCTTTCGTAAAAGTCCCGTGCTTGGAAGTTGAACGTATCCAAGTGGGCGAACCGGCACCCCTTCTTCCAGGCTTCTTTCTCAAGAGACTTCACCAGCTTCGATCCAAGCCCTTCCCCCCGGTGTCGCGGATCGACCCAGAGCAGGGAAACGTACAGCCAATTCCAGTTCACCAAACCGGAGATTCCACCCACCACTTCGGCGAACTGATCCCGAGCAAACACGCCAAGCTTTTGAAATCCGGGTAGCTCGGTGAAGGGAAGAGCGTGTTCGCTCAGACCCCGTTCCAGTACGGCGAGGTCTTCCACCGCGGGTTCTGGCTCGATGGTCAACGTCACGTCTTGCATGACAATTGCTCCGTGGGCACTCGTTCCGAAAAACCCTCGCGTCGCGGGCGAAGTCGGTCAAGGGCCTGGGATACCGTGGAAGAAGGGGGTTGCTCCAAATCCTCTTCCGGACGAACTCGATCCCCGAGAATGTCCCAGGCAAACAAACCAGTGACGAAGTCAGCGAATTCGACCACATTGACCCCGGCAGAGAGGCCGAGCACCAACAAGTGCACCCCCACTTCGATGCGCCCGGGACGGGTGATCGCATTGCCACGCAAGTCCAGCTCGGTCATTTCGACGACCCAGAGTTTGCCGTGGTAGTAGTCTTGGCGGGTGCCGCGACGGGTCGCCGGATCCTCGGTCCGCTCTTCGCGCGGAGCTTTGTTCCGTACCCATCGTTCTTGCACGCCGAACAAGATTCCCGCTCCCCATTGGTGCCAACGGTGAGCATAGTGGTAGTCGGTGCCGACGTAGGTGGATCGGTGCAAGTAGCCGGTCTGCGACCCGGCTCCCAGCGCGTTCCAATGCAAACTGAAACCGGCACGATCCGAGACACCGGCTCCCAAATGGAACACCTGGCCGAAATCACGGCCGACATCACGCACGTAAGTGCAACCGGGGAGAGCGCTCACCGTGATCAACAACCAAAGGAATCGCAGGTTCATTCGTTCCGTCGCCTCCCGAATGTCGGGACAATTTACCATGGCAGTGGGTAGCCCTGATAGCACTTGCGGACGCGTTGGCGTGATCCATGAGGGTCACGCCTCTGGATGAGCGCTCGCACGTCCTTCCTGCGAAAGTAGTCCTCCAGCCCATTCTTCAGCGATCGAACGTAGTCCTCCTCCTTGCCCAGGGCGGCTGCCCGGGCCTGCCCGACCAGGTCGCCCTCGGCCTCGAAATTCCACGGGGGTCGGCACTCAGGAAGCGATGGCCAACCATGGATGGCCTCTCCCGCGGCGAGGAAGCGGCGACGCTTGAACTCCCAGGACACGATGGAAACCGACTCCGGATACGCACCGAATTCTTGATGGTATCGGTAGAGACTCAGGAGCAGGTTCTCCACCGACGTGAGTGCAAACTCCTCGAGCAGGACCGTCGTGTCGACCCGCCAGCCCAAGTGCTCGGCCCACTGTCGATAGGAGCGACTCTCGGAACAGTCGAGGGGTTTGGTCGGCCCGCCCGACAAGACCAGGCACGAGTCCGAGCGTTGTTCGGCAAGATCCAAGGCGCGGCGAAGTTGAGCCTGATACACCGGACGATCTTCCGGGTGCTCGCTGTCCAGAACATCGTTGCCGATGTCGTACACACCGTGGCAACCAAGCACCACGAGCTGACCGCGAGGCAACGTCGTCATGGCAGTCCTCCAGGGTTCACTTGACATCGGACTCTTTGGACAAGCAATAGAGGAACTGCTCGCCCCGCAAGAAGAGATCCGGGCCGCTCAGAGCGGGAGTCGCGCTGAAGCTGTCCTCGAGTTGGTTCGTCGCCAAGACTTCGACAGATGGGTCATCCGCGACGATCACCGTGGTGCCGTCGCGATCGACGAAGTAGATCCGCCCCGCCGCACTGACCGGGGACGCATAGACCTCCCCGATTCCTCTCAATCGGAACGGCCCCGTAGGCTCATCGCCGCTGTCGGGGTCGACTCGGGTCAGCACCCCTTGATAGTGGTTCAAGAAATACAGTGCCTCCTCCGTCAACAAGGGGGACGGCACGTACGGGGTCCGCTGGCGCCGACTCCAGACCACTCGATCCGTGCTGGTCACCTCGCCGCGCGCTCCCGGCCAACGGATGGCCAGCATGGCGCGTTTCTCGTAGCTGCTCCCAATGAACACCAGGTCGCCGTTGGCGACCGGGGTGGCAACCACGTTGTGGGACAACCCACCGCACTGCCATTGCTCCTCCCCACTTTCCAGCAAGTAGCCGCGCACTCGATTGGTGCCTGCGACGATGACCTGGGCCGTCTCCTCACTCTGGACAATCAGCGGCGAACTCCATGACGTCACCTCCTCCCGCAGGACTTTCCAGCGAGTCTCGCCGGTCACTTTGTCGAGAGCGATCAAGAACGACTGGGCTTCGTGATCCCAGTTCAGGATGACCAAGTCGGACGCGAGCGCCAACGAACTGCCTTCTCCGTGTCCATGCTTGGTTTTCATGGTCCCGAGGTCCCGTTGCCAAACCAACTCGCCGTCGCGAGTCAGGCAGTGAACTCCATACGAGCCAAAGGAGGCAAACACATGCTTGCCATCCGTCCAGGGGGAGGGCGAAGCGAGGGTGGCGCTGACGTGTCCGCCTTCATGGGGCAGGGCTTCGCGAACGTCGGTCTGCCACACGATCTCCCCGGATTCGCGGTCGACGGCCAGAACCACGAACCGATGGCGCTGACTGACCAGCACGTTGTCGTGTGCTCCGGGAGCCGTTTCGGGAATCGGCTCGAAACGAGGTCCGTGGGGAATGGAGGTCGTGACATACACGCGATCTCCCCACACCACCGGAGAGGAATGACCGCGACCCGGGAGCCGGGTCTTCCAGCGCACGTTCTGGTTCTCGCTCCAACGCAGCGGAGGATCGGCCGTCGTCGACGCTCCGGTGCCAAGCGGTCCCCGCCAGCTGGGCCACTCGCTTTCCGATGCCCCTGCGGAACCGATGAGGCAGACAAAGGCCAGCAGGGCGAAAGGTCGAACGGGGACTCTTCCACGACGACGGAACCCGGCACTCATTCCCTTCCTTTCTACGAGTGGTCTCGTCCTGCCCGAACGGCTCCGATCATTGTCGCCCCGGCCGGATCCACCGCCGGCAGGAAAGCTCGGCGAGGACAACTCAGTGTGGGCCAGGACCGGCTGGTTTCGATCGCCCGCGCGGTCACACGGCGCGGAAGAAGCGCAGCATCCCCCAGTAGAGAGGAGCACCGGGCCCGGGTACTTTGCTCGCGGCGGACTTTTCAAAGATTTCGCGGCAGCTCGACGAACTGCCCTGGAGATCCCCTGATCTTTCAAGCGAGGAAGGACATCGTCCCGATCATGAACGTACCGTCCCTCATTCTCTTTGTCTTTGCCGGGAGCCCTTCGTTGAACCCAACGGAAACCGAAGTCCAGAAGCCCCCCATCGCCAAGAAAGTTGCCCACGAGCTGAACACCCACGGGCACGTGCGAGTGGACGAGTACTTCTGGCTCAATCAACGGGAAGACCCGGAGGTCATCTCGTACTTGGAAGCGGAAAACGCCTTCACCGAAGGGGCCATGGCACACACCACCGATCTGCAGAAGCAGCTCTTCGAAGAAATCAAGGGGCGCATCAAGCAAACCGATGAATCGGTACCGACCCCCTTGTGGGACTACTCTTATTACTCGCGCATGGAAGACGGGCGTTCCTATCCCATCTACTGCCGCAAGGCCGAAGGAGCTGACGCCACCGAAGAGGTCCTGCTCGACGTCAATCAGATCGCCGAAGGCCACGAGTTCTGCTCCGCCTACACCCATGAAATCAGTCCATCCCAGAATCTCCTTGCCTACGCCGCGGACTTCCAGGGTCGTCGCTTCTACAACCTTTACTTCCGCGACCTGACCAGCGGCGAGATGCTGGACGATGTCCTCGAGAACGTCACCGGCAACATGGCCTGGGCGTCTGACAGCAAGACCGTGTTCTACAGCCGTCAGGACCCCAAGACCCTGCGTTCCTATCAGATCTTCCGTCACGAACTGGGCTCCGATCCGGCCAACGATGAGCTGATCTACCAGGAAGACGATGAAGAATTTCGCGTGTTTGTCACAAGCACGACCTCTCGGGAATACCTGTTGATCGGCAGCTCCCAAACGCTCCAGAACGAGTACCACTACCTGCGCGCGGACGACCCCCAAGGCGAGTGGAAAGTCTTCCTCCCCCGGGAGGGCTCCCACGAGTACGACTTGGACCACTTCCACGGCCGGTTCTTCATCCGGAGCAACGAGAACGCCCAAAACTTCAAGCTCATGGCCACGGCCGAGGACCAGATCGGCAAGGAGCACTGGGAAGAAGTCGTTCCGCACCGGAAAGACGTCTATTTCATGGGTGCGAGCATGTTCCGAGATTTCTTGGTGGTTTCGGAACGAGAAGCCGGACTGGTCCACCTGCAAATCAAACCTTGGGACGGTTCCCCGGGACACGAGTTGGAATTCGGAGAGCCAGCCTACCGGGCATCGGTGGCCGCCAATCCCATGTGGGACACGGATGTGGTCCGCTACAGCTACACCTCCATGACCACCCCGGCCTCGGTGTTCGACTACGACATGAAAGAGCGCAGCCAGACTCTGCTCAAAGAGCAGGAAGTGTTGGGCGGCTTCGATAAGAACGACTACGTGACCGAGCGACTGTTCGCCCCCGCCCGGGACGGGGAGAAGATTCCTGTTTCCCTGGTGTACCGCAAGGGAATGGAGCGAAACGGAAGCAACCCTCTGCTGCTTTACGGCTACGGCTCCTATGGCGCCACCATCGACGCATCCTTCCGCTCGGATCGTCTGAGCCTCCTGGATCGGGGTTTCGCCTTTGCCATCGCTCACATCCGTGGCAGCCAGATCTATGGCCGCCGTTGGTACGAGGACGGCAAGCTGCTCAAGAAGCGGAACACCTTCACTGACTTCATCGATGCCGCCGAGCACTTGGTGGACCAGAAATTCACCTCGCCGGAACACTTGTACGCGATGGGCGGAAGCGCCGGTGGCCTGCTCATGGGCGCAGTCCTCAACATGCGTCCGGATCTGTTCCATGGGGCGATCGCCGCGGTGCCCTTCGTCGACGTGGTCACCACAATGCTCGACGACAGCATTCCCCTCACCACGTTCGAATACGACGAGTGGGGCAACCCCAACAACAAGGAATACTACGAGTACATGCTCTCGTACTCTCCCTACGACAACGTCGAAGCCAAGGACTATCCGCATTTGCTGGTCACGACCGGCTTGCACGACTCCCAGGTCCAGTACTGGGAACCCGCCAAGTGGGTCGCCAAGCTGCGAGACATGAAAACCGATCAGCGCCGACTGCTGCTGAAGACCAACATGGACGCCGGTCACGGGGGAGCCTCAGGGCGCTACAAAGCCTACGAAGAACGAGCGTTCGACTACGCCTTCCTTCTCGACCTCGCAGCCGGCACGCCGTAGGGATCACTCAGGGCGAATCGGAAGCATCGCCGGGACCGGAACGCTCACCGTTCTGGTTCCGGCTCCACAGTCCGGTCTCGTAGAGTTCTGCGTATCGGCCCCGCTTTGCAAGAAGCTCGGCATGGGTCCCGGTTTCGACGACCTGTCCGTCGTGGAGAACCAGCAACCGGTCGGCACGCTCGATGGTCGACAAACGGTGGGCGATCACGAACGTGGTGCGGCCCTCCATGAGTTGATCCAAGGCGCTCTTCACCAACGCTTCGCTGCGGGTGTCCAGAGCACTGGTTGCTTCGTCGAGGACTAGAATGGAGGGGTCCTTCAGGATGGCTCGAGCGATGGCGATTCGCTGGCGCTCTCCGCCCGAAAGAATCACGCCTCGTTCTCCGGCCAGGGTGTCCCAGCCATTCGCGGTGCGCTCGATGAAGTTCTTGGCGTGGGCTTGCTCCGCCGCGCGCAGAATCTCTTCCTCGGTCGCGTCGAGCTTCCCGTAGGCGATGTTCGAGCGCAGGCTCCGACCGAACACGCTGATGTCCTGCGGCACCACCGCAATGGCCTCCCGCAGCTCGGCCAATCGTAGATGGCGCAGATCCATGCCATCGATGCTGATCACCCCTTGGGTTGGGTCGTACAGGCGCAGCAGCAGGGAAACCACCGTCGACTTGCCCGAACCGCTCTCCCCCACCAGCGCGACCATCTCGCCTTGCTTCACCTCGAAGTCGAGTCCTTGCAACACTTCGCGATCCGGGTGGCGCGGATAAGCGAAGCGCACGCCCTCGAAACGAATCGAGTCGCGCACCCCGTCGAAGGACCGTGCTCCGGCAATCTCCGACACCCGGGGCTGCTCTTCGAACAACTGGAAAACCCGCCGTCCGGCGCCGAGGGCCCGCTGGAACTGGGTCCAGATGCCGCTCAATGCCGAGAAACTCCGTCCCACCAAAACCGACAGCCCGACAAAGGTCACCATGTCGCCGCTGGTCAAATCCCCGGACTCGATCAGCTTCGCCGCGTTCCAAAGGACGGCGGCCAAGCCACCGTAGAACAGCAGAAGAACGGCGGAGATCAGGCTGGAACGTGCCACGGCAAAGCGGATGGCAAAGCGAAACAGGTCCTGCAGACGCGATTCGTAGCGCTCGACTTCGTGGGGTTCTCGGGCGAACGTCTTGACGGTCTCGACCGCCGCGAGAGTCTCCTCGGTCACCGCGGTGGAAGAGGCCAAGTGATCCTGCACCGCGGTCGAGGCCCGACGGAGAAGGTTTCCCAGAAGCAGGGTGATCACTGCCACGGCCGGGAGGATCCCGAGCAGAATCAGCGTTAGCTTCAAGTGAATCGTGGTCACCACCACCACCGCCCCGATCAAGGTGGCGATTTGTCTCAGTGCCATGACCGGGATCGACGTTCCAATCTCGCGAATCACATCCGCGTCGGTGGAAAGTCGAGACGTCAGCTCACCCACTTTGCGTCGCTCAAAGAACTCGAGAGACAGGGAAAGGACCTTGCCGAACAGATCTCGGCGCAACGCCAGGACGATGCGCTCTCCGATCCAAGCAAACAGGAATCCGGCTGAAAAAGTCAGCAGCGCACTCAACACAAACGCCGATCCGAGCAGGAGCGCGACCTCGTTGAGCGACCACTCCGACGCTTTCCCTTCGGCGACATCGACAGTGATTCCCACCAACCACATGATCGACAGTTCGAGGCCCGCGCGGGCAAAGGTCAGGACCGTTGCGAGGAACAGCGCCCAGCGATACGGACGCAAATAGGGAAACACCCGCGCACGGATTTGTGCGGCGGTCAGTTTCTCGCCAGCAGACTCAACGTCGAAGGAATCGGCCACGTCGCGGGACACTCGTTCAATTCCTCTCGATCAACCGCGCCAGGAACTCTTCGTAGTGATGCACCATGGTGGCAGCGCTGAACCGTTCCTCGACCCGACGGCGGGCGGCGCGCCCCATGGCTCGCGCACGCTCGAGATCGGACAGCATTTCCGCCAATGCCGCCGCCAGCGACGAGGGATCCTTGGGCGGCACCAACAAGCCGGTCTCGTTCTTGGCGACGATCTCACTGGTCCCATCCACGTCGGTCGCCACCACGGGCACCTCCATGGCCATCGCTTCCACCAGCGCCAGCGGGGCCTGTTCCCAAAGCGAGGCCTGACAGAACACGTCGAAACAGGACAGCACTCGAGGGATGTCATCGCGCCACCCCAAGAAGTGAACGCGATCCTCGAGAGCTCGTTGTTGGGCCTCGCGCTTCAAGCTTTCCAACAGCGGGCCCTCGCCGACGATCACGAACTGAACCAAGAGCCCGTTCTGTCCAAGCTCCGCCGCGGCCGCCAGAAGGTAGGTCAGCCCCTTCTGTGGCTCGCAACGACTCAGGGTGCCGACGATGGGGCGCTCGGGGTCCAACCCCAAGGCGCGACACGCCTCTTCTCGGGGAAGCCGCTTCTTGTCCGTCAGGTCGATGGCATTGTGAATGACGTCCACTTTGTCAGGACGCATCAAGTGCTGCTCCACCCCATAACGCTTGGTCGCCTCGGAAACCGCCGCGTAGCGGTGCGTCCAGGGATCCAGCAGCTTCTCGATGACCCAGTACATCCTCTTCTTCCAGGGGTTCTGAAACGGGCGGCATGCGTAGACGTGGATGATGTGACCGACCGCGTGGACTCGCGCCAACACCGCGGCGGCCCGCCCCAAGAACCCTGCGATGGAGCAGGCAGTGACGACCGCGTCGAAGCGTTCCTTGCGGAGCAGTCGCCACACCTGCCAGAACCCTCGCAGGTTGGTGGCCGGCCGAATCTTGCGCGACACGGAAAGAACGTGGACCGGCACATCGAGCTCCAGAAACCGCTCGTCCAGCGGATACCCGGGACCGAAGGCAATCGACAAGTCAAAGCGCTGCCGACAGAGATGTTTGGCCAGCAAGAACGAGTGCAGTCCCGCCCCGCCCGCGGTGCTGGTCACGAAGAGAAGGACCTTGGCCCGTGGCGAAGCCGTGGCCGTCACTGGGTCGACCCCGTCAGCTTTCCGAGAACCCCGGCGAGCACCGCCGCGACCACGAACAGGACGGCGAACACCACCAGCAGTTCGACCATGATCACCAAACTCTGAAACTGCAGGATCCAAAACCTTCGGCGCGCTGCCTTCGGAGTCATCCACTCCATCTCGAACAACACTTCGCCGCGCTCCTCTCCCATCGCCTGGAGACGTGCCACGCGGGATTCACGCCGCTCGAGAAGAGCGCGCTCCGCATCTTGTTCAGAGTTCGCCGGACCGGAAGGCATCAGAACGAAACGTGCAGCACTTTGATGAAGAGGAAGAAGTTGAGGAGCACCGCGACCACCGCGATGTTCAATCCGAGCAGCAACGCTCCGAGGATCTGAAACAAGAAGCCGAGTCGTCGAAGAAGAACGTTGCGCGGATTGGGCATGCGCCGCTGCTTCACTTGCCAACGCTCGAACGCTTCGACCGCGGCCATCTCTTGCTCCGCTTCCCAGGAACGCCAATGAGTCATGACGCTCCCTCCGAGCCATCGGCAGCGAACTCCCGGGCCCACTCGGCACGCTGCCACTGGCGCCAGCGGTGGCGCAATCGGCGACGCGAAAGGTGGTCGAGCAAGAACGCGTACAAAACCCCCACGACCAGACCGCCAAACCCGGCCACCCCGACGTTCAGTGGCAGGATGGGAAAGATCGGTTTGGACGGTGCCATCGCTTCTTCTGTGACCAGCACGACGTCGGAGAGCGTCAATAGCTGGGCGGTCATGGTGTCCTTGGTCTGCCGCAGTTTTCGGATCTGGGCCTCGTAACGAAGGATGCGGTCTTCCAAGCGACTGAGGGCCGTCACCTGGTTCGGCACCGCCGCAATGGACTCGTTCAGCCCCGAGATCACTGCCGACAGCCCGGCGGAACGAGCCGCGGCCGTGCGATAGGTGACATAAGCGGTGGTGAGCTGCAGTCGCAGATTCTCGTACAGCGAACCGGCAGTCTTGGACTTGCTGTCCACGACGCGCTGAATCTCCCGCTTGAGCGCCGCTTCGGCCGTGGTTTGGCGCTCCCGCAATGCCACCACGTCCGGATGGTCTTCTTTCAGATCGTTGGCCAGCCCGGCACGCTCCAGCTCCAGCTGGGTCAGGGTCTGCTCGAGAGTCGTGATCACGGGACTCTGCAGGATGATCTCCCCCGCCGAATAGGCGTCCACCTCCAGCTTCTGCTGCTCCTCGAGGGCCTTGATGCGCTCTTCGGCGACCTGGCGATCGATTTCCGCGTCTTGGAATCGGGACTCGAATCGAGTCCGCTGGGATTCCAATTCGATCAGCTTGGTCGAAAGGGACGCGACGTTGAGGTCGGTCTGGAATTTCTCTTTTTCGTCCTCGGCTTCGCGCTTGAAGTCACCCAACTCCGTGAGCTGCCCCTCGATTCCCTCGAGGGACCGCAAGATATCGCGTTCCACGACCTCGGTGTGGAACTGCTCGAAGTGCTCCACGAATGCATTGGCGACCAGGGCGGCCGTTTCCGGGTCCGAGTCCCGAGCAAAGATCCGAATCGAAGCTTCGGGGGTGACCACAAAGTCGACGTCGCGGTTGAAGTCCGCGGCGGTCTTGTCAGGAAACTTTTCGGCGACCGCCCGCTTGGTCTTCTGGGTCTTCAGCAGCGCGACCTGAACCCGGGCGTGATCCTTGATCCCCGAAGACATGCGTAGTTTGCCTGCTTCGGGACCAGGCACCGGGCCCACGGCATCCTGCGGGACGTAGAACTCGGCCAAAGCCTCGTACTGGGTTTCCAGCCGCTTGGTCAGAACGACGGCGGCAGCAATCGAAGCAGCCACCAGCAGTAAGACGATCCACTTGCGTCGGTACACGGCAAGCCAATAGTCGTCGAGGCTGTAAGGATCGGCTCCCCCGGGATGGGGCGCAGAGAAAGACGCCGAGTTCGCAGCTTGCGGCGAGGCCCCGGTCCCGTCCGCAGACCTCGGAGCCGGGTCACGGCCCTCGCTGCCCGGCGAATGGTTGGGCTTCTTCTGAGTCATGCTCGCGTCCCCTCCAGCGTCCCGAAGCGGGCCATCACCGACACTCCGCAGGACACCAGCCCCAGGAAGACCCATGGTAGGACGCTGTAGTACAAAGGCTCACTCAGAAAATGGATGCCCATGCCGGCTGCCCCGAAGCCGAGGGCCTTGAGCCAGTGTCGCGTGTTTTCGTCGGCGGCCCGTCGAGCCAAGGACGCGCACCGAATCGCCAGACCGGCGATCAACAGGAACAGCAACACCCCCGCGGCGATGCCGAGTTCGGAGATGATCATGAAGTAGGTGTTGTGGATCGGATGGGAGAACAACCGCGAGGTGTTCTTCACTCCCGCCCCGAGCCAGGGATACACCTGGATCTTCTCCAAGCCCACTTTCAGGTATCCGACTCGATCCTCGACACCCGCGCTGCCAAGAGGCACCAGGACCTTGTCGAAGATCAGCTCGGCAATCCCCGAGAAGTACAGAGCGAAGCCCGACACCGCCAGCAAAGCCAAGTACAACATCACGTGGTGAGGCCAGCGAACCAGGGGAAACAACAACGTCACGACGCCGGCCGTAAGAATGGCCCCGGTGCTCCAGGTCAGCCCAATGCCAACCAGGAGCGTCAACGCCAAGGCGTATCTCCACCCGGCGCGCCATGGGGACTGAAACACGAGGCACAAGGCCATGACGCAGAGATGCCCCAGCGCCTGGGGGGTTTGGCAAAACGCGGAAGCCCGCAGCAGGTAACCGAACGGCGTCGATTTGAACTGCTCGGCCGGGGTGTCGACGAAGGTCAAGGCGAACCCGGTGGTGAGATTCAATCCAAGCGCCAGAACCGCCACGACGGCGGTGGACACTGCCACATAAATGAAACTACGCACCGCCACTTGGAACAGCTGCGGACGAATGGCAAAGCTACACACCAAGACGATCATCAAGAACTTGGAGAACAGAGTGTGTAGTCCGAACAAACTGGTGACACGTCCATTGATCACCGAGGCGACAGTACAAATGGAAAAGCCTCCGAGCGCCGCCAAGACCAAGCGCGGCACCGCGACCGAACGAAACTCCACCAACGACACGGCAAGCCAGTAGGCCAAGGTCAGGAGGAAGGCAAACTCGAAGGCGTCCAGAGGCCCCACGTTCACCCCGTTGATCGCTCCCACCGACATCAACAAACCGGTGGCAATCGCGTCGCGATGCCGGAACCACCAGCCAGCGCTGCGCGTAACCAACAAAATCACTCCCAGCACGGCGAGGGCCGTCGCGCTCCACAGAGTCACCGCCGGCAGCGAGCGACTGCGCAGAAACTCCCACAGCGGGTGGTCCCGCGAGAGGTCGGGATCGAAAACGACCAAGGCTCCCATTCCCGCGCCCAGGAGCACCGGCACCACCAGCCATGCGCTGACCCACCCGACCAAGCCGAGGAAAGAAACACGCGGTTGCGGGACACGAAAGTTCACGGGTCAGGGAGGCCGTCGTCGGGGGGGTCTCCGTCCTTCCCGTCGCGGAGCTGGCGGGCGACTCCGGATAGCACCGCCCCCGGGGAGAGCACACGGAGACACTCCCATTCCACGGGATTGTGACAGGCCTTCCAGCCGGTCAGGCCGGCGCAGGGGCTGCACGGGAGATCCAAGCGGACCACTTTGCCGTGCGCCGGCACCCCGACCACCTCGGGGTCGGTCGGCCCGAGAATCACCACGGTGCGCCGATCCAGCGCATGAGCGATGTGCAGCGGACCGGTGTCGTTCATGATGCAAAGGGAGCTCTTGGCCAGCACCGCCGCCAACTGCCGGAGGTTCAGGCAGCCGATCAGATCCACCAGAGGCGCCGGGGTCGCCTTGCGGATGGAGTCATAGATGGGCCGCTCGGCCTCCATCCCGGTGACCAGAATCGGCATCGGCCAGCGCTGGCTCATCTGAGAGACCAGTTCGGCAAAAGACTCGGCCGGCCACTGGCGCGAAACGGTCAAAAAGTTGCCACCGGGATGCAACACGACGAACGGGGATTCCGGATCCACCCCGCGTTCACGCAGGAACGCGTCCGCCCAACCTTGCTCTTCCGGCGAAACATGGATCTCGGTGCGATCCGAGTCCGGAATCGCGCCAGTCGCCGCAATCAACTGGTTCATCACCGCGACCCAGGAACCCGTGGCAGGGAGCGGCACCCCGCGCGCTCGCGGAGAGTGCCCATCGCCAAAGTCGAAACAGACCCAGCGATCCACTTTCAGACGCCGAAACGTCAGGCTTCCGAGCTTGGCCCAGAACGGGTCGACTTCGAGCAACACCCCCAGGTCGTAGCGGCGCCCCTGCAGCTGGCGCCGCAGGCGTCGATGCTCCGAGAACGCGAACGGACTCCCGATGCGGTGATGCTCGTGGATCCACGGGCTTTGTTCCAAGATCGCCCCGGAGCGGCCAGGAGCAACCACTTCCACGCGCGCTCGAGAGAAGTGCTGTCCCAAAGACCGCAACGCCGCGGTCGCTCGGACGACGTCGCCCAGTCGATCCATGGTCCAGACCAAGATCCGTTGCACCTCCTGGGGCTCAGGAGCGACAAACGGACCGCCTCGGTCGCACGCCCATTCCAGGCGTGCGACTCCGTGCAATGCGATCTTGACGGCGCGACGAAGCAAGCTTGACGTCTTTCTGTGAATTCGAGGTTCGTGGTGAAGAGGATCCCGGCGGTCTCGTCTTTTGGCTCAGGAGCCCGCCGTGGTCCCGATGCCGAGCTTGGCCAGCAATTGGTCGCCATGAGGTTGGCGGGAGGGATCCACGTGGGCTTGGGGGTCGGGCCAGGCGGTGCGTCCGGTCCAATGCTTCAGGCGGCGAGCCAGGGTATGAAACAGGGCCTGGGGGATCCCTTGAATGCTGGGATGATCGGCCGACAGCCAGCGGCAAAGTCGCCCTTGCCAAGTGCGCACGTCCATCCCCGGCAGGTCTCGGCCCAACTGCTCGCGATACTGACGAGCCACCCAAAGGTAGGGGCACAGTTCCAAATAGGTTCGCCAGTACCGAGAACCGGACTCGTCCGAGAACTCCCACGGCTTCAAACCGCCGCAGTGGATCAGCGGCGCCAGACCGCGACCGATGTTCGCGAGTCGCTCTCCCAGGGTGTAGCCAGCCGGCCCGACGCTCTGCACGATATCCCGGCCGCGGCGCAGCAAGACCAGGGGAATGTCGGAAAACGGCGCGGCGCCGAGCAGCGCGGTGAGCACGTCCTGATCCCCGAGCATGTGAACCGGACGCTGGTACATGGAGATCTTCTGAACTCGCTGGTACTCGCCGTCGGCCAGGAGTTCGTCCCAGGCCCGCAGCAGGTCCCGGTGGTGGCCCGTCACCCGCACGATCCCCGAGCTGACCAGGCATGGGAGGGAACGACCGGGTTTCATGCCCCACAGTTCGGTGCGCACGGTCCCCCCCTGGAAAAGGTCCCAATACTGGGCTTCGGTGGAGACCAAATCGCATTCCTTCAAAGGCCGCAGTCGCTCGCGAAAATCACCGGCGAGAACGATGTCCGAATCGATCCACGTGACCTCTGGTCGTCCGGCGTCCAGGAAGTGAAGAAGCAACCTCGGCTTCGCGTTCCAACCCTGGCCGATCAGGGCCTGGTCCACATGAAGGAAGGCATTGGCTTGGGCCTCGACCCAGGAGCGGAGTGCCGCGTCGGGATTGGGGACACTCACCGCCACGGTCAAATCGGGGCAGTGGCGTGCCAGGCTCAGCACTAGCAGCTGGACCCCCGCCCAAGCCGCCGGTCGATCCTCATGAACGCACAACAACATCGATGGAAAGGTCTCTTTTCGTAGTCTCGACGAAGGCCCTAGCCGGCCAGCGAAAACGTCTTTCGGCACCGGATCGGACCTTTTCGCATTCGTCTTCGTCCTCGAATCCTCGACGAATCCACCGATTCGCCTACGGTTCGACTTCTCGTCGCCCCTCCGAGGCCTTTTGCACCGGACTGCTAGCTTCCCAACAACGACCGCCGCCCGGTGCTACAGAATCAGTTCCCGCTCCCGCGCCAGTAGTGCCTTCCAGTCGTATTCCCGAGCGAACTCAGCCCCCTGGGTGCCCCAGTGCCGGCGCTTTTCTTCACTCTGGAGTAGCTCCAACAAGGCCCGTTCGAGCGGCTCGATTTCATAGGGCGCCGCGAGGCCACAGTCTCCCCGGCGAATGAGGTCGGCCGCTTCCGTTCCCTCGGTGGCAAGAACCGGCCGACCGGCGGCCAACCCTTCGAGGACCTTGAGGGGACAGGCGTACTGGCGAAACGGAACTGGCTCCGAGTTGGCGAGGCCCACGTCGGCGTCTCTCCAAAGCTCGGGCAATTCCGCGGGAGGACGCTGGCCGAGGAATTCCACCAGATCCGCCACTCGATGCTCTTCGCACAGCGTCCGGAGCCGTGCTTCGTAGGCGGGAACTCCCTCTCCCGCAACTCGCAAGCGAACTTCAGGGCAAGTCTCCCGAACCCGCGGCAGGGCCTGGATCACCAATTCCAGCCCGCACCAACTGCTGAGATATCCGACGTACAGCAAGGTCGAGCCACTCGGCGCTCGCTCGCGGGCCACGGCAAAGGCCTGCCAATCCACCCCACTCGGCATCACCATCACCGAGTCCTGGCGCAGCGGCTGGCGGCGAGCCGCCAAGCGCTCCCCGATCGAGAACACCCGGTCAGCGCGGGGCAGCAAGAAGGTCTCGAGGCGAGCGGTGTACCAGCGTCGAAAGCGGTCGGCGACGAGGTCCGGTTCGTAGTCCCGGTCGTAGTAGATGACACGGTCGATGCGGCCCAGTTTTGCCAAACACCAACCAATCAACGTGCCCCAAGGCCCGAAGCCGAGGCAAACTCGAGCCTCGCCTCGATGACGCCAGGCCGCGTACAACAAACCAGGGACCAAGAACACGTCGCGCAACACCGAGAGAAACGACAAACCACGGATCAGTCTCGTACGCCAAGAAGGGCCGCGATCCGTGGGAGAAGAGTCCGCGGCCTCGGCTTGGCGACGGACGCCGGCGAAGTAGTTGAAGAAGGAGTCCACTCCCACCAGGGTGACCCCCTCTTCGACCCGCTGCAAGCAGCGAAATCGCAGGGTGTCCCGAATCATGTGCAACACGCCAGGGGAGGTGGACAAGGAGCGATACACAACTTTGAGGTCGACCCCTTGGCGTCGATACTCGCGAACTCGGTGATGCTCCAAGTTGTTCCAGAACTTGTCGTAGTCGAGCACCGTGATCATCAACAGGGACGGCCGCTCTGGCGATTCGTTCACTCGATGCGCACTCGCATCCACATCACCTCGTTCTTACGCAAGTCGCTCACCAGGCGAGAACCCGAGGTCACGATGACTGGACGCCGAGTCTCGAGGAACACGGCCTCCGCATCAAGGACGCGAATCTGCTTGGCCCCGGGGAACTCGAGCTGCAAACGGTTGTGGCGATTGGGCTCGTTGCGGTAGGCCGTGGCCGCGGCTTTCAGAGCATCGCGATGGGATCGCTTCAGGGCTCGCTCGCCGGCAATGGCATCTTCCAACGCCATCGCGTCGCCGTAACCACCCACGTCTTCTGCCGTCCAACCGTGATCTTTCAGCGCTTGGAGTGCCGCTCGAACCGGAGGCTCGTAGCCTTTCTCCCACAAGAGCAGATCGAACTCATTGCCTCCCTCTTTCGACATGACCACCCTTGCTGCACCATCGCTGGAGGTGAACACCGCCACTCCCCGGGATTCGTGGGCCAGCTCGGAATAGTACTTGTGGACGTGGTAAATCGGTTTCTTGACTCCTTGCTGAGTGATGATTCCGTAGGGACCGAAACCATTCGGAATCGGCGGTTCCGCATTGAACTCCTCCCACGCCGAAAACGTCTGGCAATCCAGCTCCGCCTCATAGAAGCCGAGCATGATCTCGGCAAAACTGAGCGTGGCCCAAGGAGTTCCTTTGAGGCGATACGGCACGTTCCACTCGGTGATCAAGTATTCGGGTTCCCCGCGAATGCCGGCCTTCTTCCAGGCAGAGTGGAACGTGTCCTTGGCCCGCTTCAGGTCAGAGAGCGGGCCGCCAAAGTAATGCCAAGAGATGAAGTCCATGGGCAACTTCTTGCGGCCGACAAAGCGGAGGAGTTCTAGATTGATCAGATCTCGATCGCCCTCGACTTTTCCGTTCCAATAGTTTGGCGCCGCTCCGCCGACTTTTGCGGTCGAAGAAACCTCACGGATCGAACGCACCGTGCGCTCGTACAACTCGAGGTATTCCTCCCCCCCTTCTTTCCAGTACGCCTCGGGCTCGTTCCAGACCTCGAAGTAAGAAGGAACGCCGAACGATTCCACGAACTTCACGGTTTCCTGGACCATCTTGCCCCACACGTTCCAATCCTTGGGGCGCTGGGCATTGCAGTACTTCCAATGCCCCTCGAAGACTTCCATGTTGTCGGTGCGGCGCAGCCAATCGGGAGTGTAGTCCAGAATGATGATGATCTTGTCGTGCAACCGAGCCATGGCTTCCATGCTGGGACGCCTGGCATGGAGGTTGGCCAAGAACGACTTCATGTCGGTTGCCGTGTGAGCGTCCCAAGAGAACACCCCCCACAATCGCGCCGTGTCATAAGAGTCGAATGCACGCAAGAAATGCGTCGTCCCCGCATTGGTGCGAAAACCGTGAAAGGCCGATGACTCGAAAAGGTGGACGTACTCCCGCGAGAAGTCGGCGTCCGCCCAATCCACGGTCACCGGCGTCTCGTTCGCAGAAAGGTTTCGCGCAAAGCGTTCCGCCGTGCGCGACACTTCGGCCACGGCGGCAGTCGCCGTCGGCAGCGGCTCGTCTCCTCCCGCTCCTCGATGCATGTGTTGATCCCACCAACCGGCCAGGGGATCGATGCCGTGCACCTGGACTTCGTCTCCCAGCGCCTGAGCCATGGCCACCTGGACGAGCGGTGAACGGAGTCCTTTGGCCAGATCCCCGGAGGCGCCGTCGGCCGCCTGAGTCATCCAAGAGTGCAATCGTTGCTGGTCGTCCAGGATGCGGTGGATCCGCTGGGCCAGCTGGTGAAGCTCGACCTGGCGGTAGGGGTTGAGGTTCCAGCCGGTCTGGGTTTTGACCAAGGCCCGGCCCAAACGCGAGCGTTTGCGAAACGCTTCCTCCCACGCAACGCTTTGAGACTTTTGGGCCAGGATCCAAAGGATCAACTCCGAGGACAACAGCTTGCGCAGATTCCGGTGCAGGGAGTCACTGTCGGGAATTCGCCGCACCAAACCTTCGGCACGCATCTTCAACGCCCGAACGCGCGGACGAACCTGTTCGAAGCGATCGAGGAGTTTTGCCACTCCCTCGGGTCCCGCCTGCTTGAGCCGAGCTGCGGTCTGCTCGACGACTTTGGCGGGCAACTCGGCCAAGGACGGTGAATCCTGCAACGCAGGCAGGGTCATCAACGCCGCGAACAACGGATCCGCCAACGCGTTGCCAAGACGCTTTTGCTGCGCATTCCCCGCCCGAAGCTGCTGACCCCGCTCCCCCAGCAACCGCGAGGTTTCTTGCAACGCATCGATCAACGGAATGCTTCGAGCGACTCGCTGTTCCGCATCACTCCGCCGCTCCTCCGCCAGGAGGAACGAACCATCCGGTTGCCGCTCCAGCAGCCGCAGCAAGATGTCTCGCAAGGGATCGGCTCGAACGAAGCGCGCGAGGTGATCGACGTACACCGCCTCCGCCGCATGTTCGCGTTGCAAGGCGGATCGCAAGCTCCGCTGGACCGGATGCTTGGTCGGCAATGAGTCGGCAATCTCCCCGAGAACGTCGCGCAGGGGAGCCAGGGCCTGCTCGGACACGTCGGCCACCGGAGTCATGTCGAAGCGGAACCAAGAGTTGCCGATCTGCGGCTCCCAGCATTCCTTTTGGTAGTCCGTCCAAGCGCCCGCCAAAGCCGCGGCGCGCTGCGCTTCTTCCCACTCAGTAACGGTGTGGGCGAGAGCCAGCTTGCCTGCCGCCGACGACCAGGATTCCTGGCGAGCACGGCCTTGTTTGGATTTGGTTTCCAAGCCCGCCAAGCGCTCTTCCAAGCGGTCGTTCCAGGAATCCTCAAACCTCGTTCCCGTTCGAGTCGGACGCTCTCCGGGAGACGACGGGGCAGGAGACGGTCGAGGAGCCGGGGCGGGTTCGGGGCTCGGCGCCGTCGGTGCCGAACGAGAATTGTCCCTTCGGCGCTTGGCCTTGGCAGCGAGGCGGGCGCAACCGGCATCCACCAGCAGCACGGCAAGCAAGAGGAGCCAAGCTCCTCGCAACGGCATGTTCATCATCACCCTTTCTCGACACCTTTTCTCGGCCGCAAGAATCCCCATCAGAAGTCTAACAGGCTCGCGGATTGGCGTCAGACCGTGGGCCGTGCCCCGTCCACCACGTCACGGAGGAAGCGTTCCAAGCGGTCCTGAATGCGTTCCACGTCGTAGTCCCGAGTCACACACTGATGACCGCCGCGCGCCACTCGGTGCCGCACTTCTTCCTCCCGATGGAGCCGCTCGAGCTGCTTGGCCAGGTCCTCGCCATCCCCCGTTTCGTAAACGAGGGCATTGTCCCCGTGTCGTACGTACTCCCGGTGACCGCCAGTCAGGGTCGTCACCACAGGAAGTCCACAAGCCATTGCTTCGAGCAGTACCAACGGAAACCGTTCCGTGCCCACCGAAGAGAACACCAACACGTCATGGCTTTGATAGGTCAACGCCAGCTGCTCTTGAGTCCGGGCTCCCAGGTACTCGACCTGCCCGTCGAGACCCAGTTCTTGCTGCAAGTGACCGAGTTCCTGCCGATAGGTCGGATGGTCTTCGGGGCCGACCACGGTCAATTGCTGCCGGATGCCTCGCTGCTGGCAAGAGGCCATCGCGCGAAGAATCGTATCGATGCCCTTCAAGGGCTCGACACGCCCCACAAACAGCAGCTTCGTTGCGCTCTCCGGAAACTCGCTCCGTCGGGGAAAGCGCTGCAAGTCGACGCCATTGGGAATCACTCCCGCGAGTTCCACCTTGTGCCCCGCGTGAAGGTATTCGTCGCGGCAGCTTTCACTCACGAACGCCACGTTGTGCCAAGGAGGAAAGGCTGGACTGTCTCGGAACCACTTGCGCAACAGGACTTCCAGCACCCACTTGCCGCCGAATCCCACCACCAGGCCCTTCACCAGACGACGCTCCGGCCGATACGGTTGACGCTGCCACGAATCTTCCCAGCGTTCCCGACGGCTCTGCACCAGCCAGCGATCATGGACGTAATACGCCACCGGCGTGCGCTCGTGATTCAGTTCCTCGCGAAGTCCGTCCGGCAGCCGGCTCAAGTTCCACACCATCACCAGATCGGGTTGCTCCTGCTCCAGGAGTTCCCGCAGGCACTGACGGTTCGGGAGGTCGAAGGACATCATCCCACGCAATCGCTTCCCCAGGGAATCGGACGTGTAGCAGCGCAAGCGGCGCAAGACCCGCGCCCGACTGGACGGGTCGGTTTCGCCGCGAGTGGACGTCAACACCACGACTTCGTGTCCACGCGCCACCAGGGATTCCACCCCGCTTCGGCAAGCCTGGGGGTATCCGCCTCGGGCAGGCGGCGGATAGAGATCCTGCAAGACGACGATCTTCACCGCGTCGTCTCAGTCGACAAAAAACCGCTCCAGCTCGCGTGCGAATTCATCTTTGGTCCAGTTACGCACGACGTAACGCGTCAGCCGGTACGGATCCAGATTGGTCGAATCGAGGCTGCCGGGAACGATGGTGCAGGCCGCCTCGAATCCCTCTTCGCGCACAATGTCCACGGAGTGGCGGTCAAAATCCGTCGCCATGCCGAATGGATAGGCGAAGAAACGCACCTTCTGTCGAGTCAGCGCTTCCAGTCGCTCGCGACCCGCCACGATCTCTTGGCGCTGATGCTCCCGAGACAAAGAAGACAGGACCGGGTGGCGATGGGTATGTCCCCCCACCTCCACCAACCCGCCGCGAATCAACTCGCGCACTTCCGACTCGCTCATCGGGTAGTTGTGTTCCCGCGACACGGCACTGGCCCCTGACCATCGAGTCAATTGATTGAGCGCTTCTTGCCGAGCCCCCTCGTCCAAGGAACGCAGGTGCGCATGGACCTTCCAAAAGAAGGGAGTGCGCGAGCCCTCCGGAACCTTCCATCGATGGCTGCCGTGCGGAAGTGCGAGTTCCAGCGTGTCTGGCAGTTGCCCGGGCAGCATGAGAATGCGCTCGAGCGCGTCCCACCAGAACTCCTCCTGGCGACCGGTGTAGCCGGTGCTCACGAACACCGTGGCCGGCACCTTGGCATCTTCCAGCAAGGGACGGGCGCCCAACAGGTTGTCGCGATAGCCGTCGTCAAAGGTCACGGCCACGGCTCGGGGCGGCAGGTCTCGCGAGCGAAGACCCTCGACACAGCGGGCCAAGGAAACCGGTTCCGCCCGATCGTGTAGCACCTCCAGGTGATCCGCAAAGCGCTCCGGGGTGGTCGCCAGGTCGCAGGTGTCCAGCGGCAAACTGGCCACACGGTGGTAGGCAAGGATCACCGCTCCCGGCACTCGTTGCCGACGCCGACGTCGCCACGGACGCAGGCTTCGGTGAACCGTTCGCTTCAGTCGTCGAATTCCCGGCACTCGCACCGCAGACTCACCCGGCTGGAACCATCATGGATTGGTCACGATCGTGGTTCGGGTTTCGACGTCGACGCCATCGGTGATGTTGTCGTACAGGTCGTAGCCGATCACCCCCGCGGAGACGCCCTGCAACACCGGATTGATCCACGTGGAAAGGTGACGGGCGAAACGGTCGACTTCTGCCAACGCCGAGGGCGGGAAGTAGAGGATGTCTCCCGGCTCGAGCAACGGGTTGCTTTCGAAGTTGCCCCTCGCGAACAAGCCCTCCAGATCCAGGACGCGCTGCACCGGTCCTTCCGATTCCAGTCGATGGAGGAAGACTTTGGTCTCGCTGGCATCGCGAGTCAGTCCGCCGGCCGAGGCAAGCATCTCGATCACGGTCATCCCACTTGCCAGCGCGTAGAGTCCCGGACTGCGCACCTCGCCGAGGACCACCACCTTGCGGCTGCGGCTTTGCACGACCTCCACCGAGACCTGAGGATCGACCAGGTAGCGATCCAAGGCGGCGGTCACCGCTCCTCTCAGTTCCCAACCACTGATCCCCAAGACGTCGAGCTCGCCCGCCAGAGGAAGGAACACCCTGCCGGACGGGGGAATGCGAAGGTCCTTGGACAGCTCGGGATGGCGAAACACCTGGACGCGGATTTCGTCCCCGGGACCCAAGGTCGCGTCTTTGAGTTCCATCGAGGGAGTCGGAAAGGACAGACCCGAGTCGTCGAAGCTGGCTTCCCGGGCAGTTTCCGGGGGGCGCTGGTAGGGCGAGCAGGCAGGAGGCGCCAGGCTGAGAACCACCAGGGCCGCGCCGACGACTCCGGTTCCCCGCCGCCCGCTGCGGCGGGAACGGTTCAGACAGCACCGGTCCGAGAGATCATCACGGGAATGGTCTTGCACAGGATTCGCAGGTCCAGAAGGAGAGACTGGTCTCGAACGTAGGCCACATCGTACTCGATCCAGCCCTCGAAGCCGGTGTCGCCCCGGCCATTGACCTGCCACAAACCCGTGATGCCCGGCTTCACGCGCAAACGAAGGTCCCGCCACTTGGGAGCCCACTTCATTTCTTCCATGACCAGCGGACGGGGACCGACCAAGCTCATGTCCCCGCGCACCACGTTGAAGAGCTGAGGAAGCTCGTCGAGGCTGAGCTTGCGCAGGAATGCCCCGAGTCGGGTGCGACGCGGATCTCGACTCATTTTGAACATCGGACCGGTGACCTCGTTGCGGTTGGCGAGGCGCAGCTTCTGCTGCTCGGCGGCCGTGATCATGGTCCGGAACTTGTACATCGGGAACTCACGCCCGTTCTTCCCGACCCGCCGCTGGACGAAGAACACCGGCCCACGGGAATCCCATTTCACCGCCAGCGCCAGCACAGCCAACAACGGGGACAGGCCCACCAGCAGGGAACCGCTGACGACCAAATCCACCAGTCGCTTGCTCCAGTCGAACGCGCGCCGACGTCGCCGCCAGCCGCGCAGTGGTCGCATTCCCCCTCCACCCCGGGGCCCTCCGGAAACGAAGAACCGGTCGCTGTCGTCGCCCAGGCCCAGCAAGTTCAGTCGTCCGCGGCAGGCCTGGTCTTCGACCAGAACGGCATTCTGTACATCTTCCCCGGCCGGGATCGAGCAACCGTGGGCCACCACGCTGTAGGACACGGAAGCGTGACGGCCAACCGTGCAGGCGTTCCATAGGAAGCTCTCGCGAACGAGGGCTCCTTCTTTGACTTCGGTGCCGGCCCCGAGGACCACCGGACCGATGATCTGCGCTCCGGCGTGGATCCGGCAGCGCGGTCCCACCATCACCGGACCCAGCAGATAAGCGTCCGGGGAGATTTCGCAGTCCTTCGCGACTCGGACCCCCTGGGTGATCTGAGTTTCTCCGGTGTGGTCCGATTCGCGTTCGGCCCAACCGTTCAACAAAATGCCCCGGGTCAGCTGGAAGTAGTCGGCCACACTGCGAATGCGCGGCAGCGGACGATCCAGGGCGTAGGCATAGATCGCCGAGCCTTGATCGCTGAGGTCAGACACCAGCTGCTCTTTGATGTCCGCATAGTCGCCGTGCACCAATCCTTCCAGGACCGCCGGTTCGAACACATAAATCCCGGTCGGCCGCATCGGACGTTCACTGCGGGACTCGTGCAAGACCTGAAGCGCTTCGACCCGTCCATCGACGGAGAGTTTCAAATGCTCTCCATCCTGACTGACGCTCTTGGGCTCCACGACCATGGTCGCGGCCGCGTTGCGCTTGCGATGAACTTCGAACACCTTGCCCAAGTCGATCCCATCCAGCCAAACATCGGGACCCAGAACCACGAAGGAGGAATCGCCGAGGAACCCTTGCAGGTCTTTCAAGCAGCCAGCAGCGCCTTTGACTCCGTCATCGACCTTGCAAAGCACTCGCAACGGGCGATCGCTGGATTCGGCGCGCGCGACCGACGAGTTCGCGGAGACTTGACCGTTGGCGCTCCCGTTGCCTTCTTGGGACTCGTACTCGCGCTGCGCGACCTCTTGGTAATGACGCAGCAGCTGAACCGTCTGCTCACACGAGGTGGTGGCTTTCGACAGACACACCACGACCTCCTGAATCCCGTGCTTCTGAAGAGCCAGAAGCAAGTGAGTCAGCAGGGGTCGTCCCTCCGCCATGGGGAACCCGAGTGGCGAATAGCAGTTGGCGAGGCCGAAGTCGGCGCGGCCCGGCCCGCCCGCAAGGATCACAGCTTTCAACGGAACCCTCATCCCAGGTTGTGGTGGTCCGCCCGATGCCCTGGGCAGACGTCTTGTTAGTCAACTTCTGGCGCGTGTCAGCCAAGTTCCGGTAGATCACGCCAACCCTCCCTGCGGGCGTTCCCTTCCCGTGGATCTGGAAACCGCATTGCCGGTCAATGTCGCGGTGACCGGCCTCTCATCCTCTTCCAAGACCCCGGCGAAGGTACCACTCCCTCAGGGAACATGTCAATACCATCAACTTCCGACACAAGGTGTTGCACCGAAAGTTCATGCGGCCCTCACGGATCCTCGATTTCGGGCACGCGACGGGCGCCCTCCGACCGATTCGGAGAGCCGCCAACGAACCCGTTCCTCGCTTCAGAACCAGTGGGAGTCCAAACTCCAACGGCCCATGCGAGAAAGGTGTCGTCTGCGGCTACTGGATGAACGAAAAATCGTGGCGAGTTCCGCCATTTGATTTCGGCACGAAGACACCGAGACCGAGTTTTTGGACGCGGGTCAGCCCCGGACCAGGCCCGTCAGCTCGTTGGCGAACTGGCCCAGGAACGCTTTCCGTGAAGAATCGATGAAGAAGTGGTCGCCCGGGAACAGTCGCAAGTGGAAGGTCGCGGAGGTGTACTCCTCCCAAGGCTCCGTCTGCTCGGGAAGCGCCTTCGGATCTTCCAGACCCGCCGACGCAGTGAGAGGACAGGCCAACGGTGCGTCGTCGCGAAACTCGTAGGTTTCGCAGACCGAGAAGTCGGCGCGCAGCGTAGGAAGCAGTAGCTGAAGGAGCTCTCGTGATTGGAGGACTTCTTCGGGGGTCCCGTTCAGCTTCACGACCTGTTCCAGGAACTCCTTCTCGGGGAGCTGATGGATCGGAGGATCGGGATCGGGAAGGTGCGGAGCCCGACTTCCGGACACGAACAATTGCCGAGGGGTCTGGGAGAACCGGCGACGGCACTCTCTCGCCAGCTCGAATGCCAGCAAGGCTCCCATGCTGTGACCATAGAGAGCGAACGGACGATCGAGGCGGGACTCCAGTGCGGTCGCGATCTCATCCACCAGACGCGGCAGCTCCGGAATGGCCGGCTCTCGAATCCGCTGTTCCCGACCGGGAAGCTGGACTGCCACGACTTCGACCGAGTCGGGCAGGTCAGCCGCCCAAGACCGAAACACCTGGGCCCCGCCACCCGCGTAGGGAAGGCAGAAAAGACGCAGCTTGGCCTGATCGATGGGCCGGGGAGCGGAGAACCAAAGGTCGGCGCCGGGAGATTTCATCAAGGGTCGTTCCGGTTCTTGACGTGTCTCGAAGAGGATTTCCGTTTCGTCGTGTGGGACGCGCGTTTCGGCCGCCGGTGGCCTGTCGTGGTCGACCGGTCGTCGGAAACAGCGAGTGAAGGTTCAGAAACATAGCTCGCCACAACTCCCCCACCGCGTGGATTTGGCCGCAGCGCCATGGACCGAGGAATCGGCCCTCGCGACTGAGGTCCAAGCGAGGTGCAACACGGAAGAGCTCGAGATCGACGGCGAGCCGGAATGCAGCATCGATTTCGTTCGAGCCGGTCGCTGCTCCGAACGAAGCGGCTCGTTTTGGGATCGAGGTTCCGGGACCTTTTTGAGCCGCGGCTCGGCCGCTTGTTTTCCGTTCGTGGGAACGGGGCAGTTTTCCCAGGGGACGGTGGACGCGACCCGAGCCGAATGGTGCTAATTTAGGCGGGCCAATCGGAGGGGGAAGTGCGGAGAAGGAACACCGATGTCGACCACCGTGCACGGGGCCGGCGACCCTCGGCCGAGGACAGGGGAGATCTGCGCCACAACCGCACTCTCTTCGTCGAGACATCGTCGATTGACCGCCCCCCCTTCGGCATTCCGTCGCGCTTCGCCGCATGTTTCGTTTCGGGGACCAGTCTGGCGTAACAGGTTGGAGCCTGGCGCTGTTTCCGGTTGTGTTCCGGGACGTGGAATCTGCCGTATCGGGAGTCGGTGAGTTGAAGACCTTGGAATCCCAGCTGCTCGGATCCCCCGGGGTCGAGGAATGCGCGGTCCGAACCCGACGTTCCCGCGACGGCCAGGAATGGCTGGTTGCCTACGTCGTCGCCAGCGCGCCAATCGATGAATCCGCGCTTCGCGACCAGTGGCAGCAGTGGTCTGGGACGACTGCTTCGACCCTGGTCCAGGTCACGACACTCCCACGGAATGCCGAAGGACAGATCGATGAGAGTGCTCTAGGCAAACTGCCCGTGATCGATCCGGCGACCCACGAAACCCTGAGATCCCAGCTCAACGACAACCATCCCTCAGAGTCGATTGGCTCGTTTCTCACGGACCGGCCCGCCCCGGTCCAAGCCCTGCACCTTTCGACAATCGTGGCCGGTTGGACCAGCACCGCACAAGAAGATCTGCCCACGGAAAACGACTCCGCCGACGCCGCTTCCTCGACCTCCGCGGAAACGGTCGACGTCCCCGCGATCAGCCACGGGGGGCCGTTGCGAGCTCCCGCGGATGAACCCGCGACGCTGCCGGAAGCGTTGGAGCGATCGGCTCGCCTGCATCCCCAGCGCGGATACGTGCATGTGCTCCCCGATGGTTCCGAACAGGAAGCCCGCTACCCCGAAGTCGTGGACGAAGCGCTGCGCGTTTGCCAGGGACTCCGGGAAGCAGGACTGCGCGCGGGAGACCGAGCAGTCTTCCAGATCGACTCAGGGCCCGAGTTCCTTTCGGCCTACTGGGGTTGTCAATTTGCGGGGGTCATTCCCGTGCCGGTCGCCGTCGTGCGCAGCACGGATCCGGCGCACCCGGACGTCCAGAAGCTCCAGGGCGCGTGGGACATGCTCGGCCGTCCCCGGTTGCTCACCACGGCAACCGCACTTCCGGTGCTTTCGACCTTGGCCGACAAAGTCGAGGATGGCCCCCAAGAGTTCTTGACGATCGAGTCCCTGCGCAAAGCCACGCCCGAAGGACCGCGGCATCAGCCCGATCCTGACGACCGCGCACTCATTCTGCTGACCTCCGGCAGCACGGGAATGCCCAAAGGCGTGCCTCTCACCCATCGCAACCTCCTGGTGATGGCACGCGGCACCGCGCAACAAAACGAGTTCGAGGAACACGACGTCAGCTTGAACTGGATGCCGCTCGAACACGTGGGTGCCATCTCGTTCTTGCAGAACATGCCCACGTTGCTCGGCTGCAAACAAGTCCACGTGCCCACCGATTACATTCTCCAGGATCCTCTACGCTGGATGGAGTTGATTGACCGGCACCGAGGCAGCATCACCTGGGGACCGAACTTCGCGTTCAATTTGGTCAACGAAAAGGCCACGGAACTGAACCAGCGAACGTGGGATCTTTCTTGCATGCGCTTTCTGGTGAGCGCTGGTGAATTAGTTGTCGGCAAGACGACCGAACGGTTCGTCGAACTGCTGCGCGCCCACGGTCTTCCTCGCACCGCGATTCATCCAGCGTTCGGCATGTCCGAGACCTGCTCCGGGATCTCTTGGTCGGCCGGCTACGACCCGGACGAAGAGCGACCGAGCCCCTTCGTCGATTTGGGGCGACCCATCCCCTCTGCCCAGCTTCGCATCGTGGATGAAAAGCAGCGCGTTCTCCGGGAAAGCGAGATCGGCCGTCTGCAACTGCGTGGCCCATCGGTCACCCAGGGCTACTACGAAAATCCAGATCTCAATCGCGAAGTGTTCGTCGACGACTGGTTCGACACCGGCGACCTTGGGTTCTTAAAAGATGGTCGTTTGACTCTGACCGGTCGCGACAAGGACGAGATCATCATCAACGGAATCAACTACGTGGGTTCCGAGATCGAGTCCGTGGCGGAAGGAGTCGATGGGGTGACCGTCAGTTTCACGGCGGCCTGCGCGGTTCGCCCCGCCGGAAGCGACACGGATCAGCTCGCGTTGTTCTTCCACCCCGAGTCGCTGGAAGATTCCTTTCTCACGCAGCTGCTGCCCGAGTTGCAGCAACGGGTCGCGGCCGAAACCGGGATCCCCCCGCGCTTCCTGATTCCCTTGCCCGCGGAGGAGATCCCCAAGACCGACATCGGCAAGATCCAGCGCAAGAAACTCCGGCAGCAGTTCGCGGAAGGACACTTCGCCGAGGTGTTGCAGCGCACCGAGATTCTGACTCACGGTCCGGACACGTTGCCGCGCTGGTTCCACCGCCGAGTCTGGCAAAGGATTCGCCGAGAAGCCGAGTTCCCCAAGAGTGGCTGCCTGTTGCTGATCGAGGACGCCCGGGGCCTGGCCGAAGCCATTCAACCGCTGCTGATCGAACACGGCTGGCAAGTGATCCGAGTGACGCCTTCTACCAACGATCGAACCCTCTCGAGCAACCACTTCGAGTGTGACACCAGTCGCCGGGCGTCGCTCGAAGCGCTGCTCGGTGAACTCGCCCAGGACGGACGAGTTCTGACTCATGTGCTGAACCTGGAGGGCTATGCGACGCCTTCGGGGACACCGGATGCGGACTCTCTTTTCCAGGCAGCCAAGGCTTGGTCGGGCAAATGCCTGGCAATGCTCCAGGCTTTGGGATCCCGAAGTGATGAGCGCCCGCTCCGTTTGATCTGGGTCGCCAGCAACAGCCAAGCGGTTCGAGAGTCCGACGTTCCGGTCTTGGAATCCGGCACTCTGCTCGGCCTATTGAAAACGGCACCTCGAGAATGGCCGACGTTGCGCTGCCGCCACTTGGATCTTCCCGTGGGGGATTCTTCCCGTGACGCCGCGACTCTCGTCACCGAGTTGGCGATTGCGGTCGAGGAAGAAGAGGTCGCCTATCGCGAAGGAGCCCGGTTCGTCCGCAAACTCGCGGCGGTGACGCTCCCGTTGGCCTCCCCTCCTCCCGCGCCATTCTCTTCGAAAGCTCTGTACTTGGTGACCGGCGGATTGGGAGGCATCGGCCAAGAGTTGAGTCGACTGCTACTGTTGGATCACGACGCCCGTCTGCTGCTCATCGGCCGCCGACCGGAAAGCGACGACACGGAGCTGGGTCAAGAGCGACAGCAAGCCTTGCGAAGACTGCGTGAGGTCTCCCCCCATGTGCTGTATGCGGCTGCCGATGTCAACCAGGCAGAATCGCTGGAAACGGCCGTGGCCGCGGCCGAGGCACACTTCGGACAAGGCCTGCAAGGGGTCCTGCACCTCGCCGGCGAGTTCCACGAAGCTCCTCTGGCCGAAGAGAACTTGGAAACCTTGGCCACCTCGTTCGAAGCCAAGGCACGTGGCTCCCTTCACCTGCATCAACTGCTGGAAGCCCGCGGCGGCGGCGTGTTCCTGACCTTCGGTTCCGCCGGAACCTACTTCGGTGGTTCCGGCACCGGTGCCTATTCGGCAGCCAACAGCCTGTTGAACACATTCTGTGATTGGCAACGCCAATCCTCTGGCGTCACCGCATTCTGCCACGACTGGACCATGTGGGATGAGATCGGCATGCGTCGCGGACAGGGCATGAACGACGCACTCACGGCACGCGGCTATCAGCTGCTTCCTCCTGCGAAAGCCGTGCATTCCCTGCGCGCGGTGCTCCATGCCGGACTCCAAGACGCGGTCATCGGCCTCGATGCTTGCAACGTCCACGTGCGACGGCGGCTCATCGATCCCCAGCCCTGGTTGACGGTCGTGGTCGCTCATCAACCGCTGAAATCGCCGCTGCCGCCGAACCTCGCCGATCGATTCGGCAACGAAACTTCCCTTGTGCCTTGGTTCCGCCGGGACTGGCCTCGGGACGATTCCGGCGCGACTGACTCGGAAGCGTTGCGCCAAGAATGGGAACAGGGCGGACGCTCTTCCCCCCACGAGGGCCCGCGCAATCCTCTGGAAGAGCGCATTGCGGCGGTTTGGAAGAGCGTGCTCGGCGTCGGCTCCCTCTCCATCGACGACAACTTCTTCGCCCTGGGAGGAGACTCGATCCAGGGTGCCATGGTCATCAACAAGCTGCAGGAAGAGTGCGGAGAGATTCTGCACGTGGTGGCTTTGTTCGAAGCGCCGACCGTGGCCGGTTTTGCGGAGTACCTGATCGAGCACCATCCTTCGGTCGCCCGACAATTGGGAGGCGCGGACGCCGTCCTCGAGCGGCAAACCTTGCGCGGCATCGTGGACGAACGCGCACTTGCCGAGTTACAAGGCCGGGTGACCTCTCCGGAACTGATCGCGACCGGCCAGCGCCGCCGCTCCCGCCCGGTGTTCGTGTTGGCTCCCCCGCGCTCAGGAACGACTCTTCTGCGCGTGATCCTCGGGGGACATCCGCAACTGTTCGCTCCCCCAGAGCTTTACCTGTTGCACTTCTCCTCGATGGAGGCCCGGCGTGACACCTATCAAGGACAGCAAGCGTTCTGGAGAGAAGGAACCACGCGTGCCTTGATGGAACTGCGTCAGCTCGACGCCCCGGGGGCCGAGTCGTTGTTGGAAGAGTTCGAGCGCCCCGGTGTGACGATCGCAGACTTCTATTCTCAGCTCCATGAGTGGCTCGGATCGCGAACTCTGGTCGACAAAACTCCGACCTACACCCTTGACCCGGTGGCACTTGCCCGCATGGAGGAAGAGTTCGACCAACCGCGCTACATCCACCTGGTTCGTCATCCCTACGGCACCATGCGCTCATTCGAAGAGGCGTCCCTCGACCAGCTCCTGTACGCCTTCATGCCGAGTCTCAAACAAGGGGATCGCGAATTCCCTCGTCGAGACTTTGCCGAGCTCACCTGGTGGATGTGCCATCGCAACATCATCGACATGCTGAGGAAGGTCCCCGAAGACCGTCAGATTCGCGTGCACTTCGAAGACGTGGTGGGTCAGCCGAGAAAGACGGTGGACTCCCTGTGCCAGTTCCTCGGATTGGATCCTCATCCCGACATGTTGCAGCCCTACCAAGAGAAGAAACAACGCATGACCGATGGGGTGCACGAAGTCGGACGCATGCTTGGCGACTTCAAGTTTCACCAACACCAGTCGATCGATTCTCAAGTCGCCGAGACTTGGCGCTCTTACTACGAAGAAGACTTCCTATCCGACGGCGCATGGCAGCTGGCCGAACGCCTGGGTTACTCCCGTCGTGCCCTGTCCTCCCCCACCCCCGCCGCATCCCAGACATCGAGCGACGACGCCGAGTTGGACCTCGACGCCCTCTCCGATGGAGAAGTGGACGAACTCCTGGACGAACTCCTGAGTGACACAGAAGGAGGGGCCGGGTGACGAAGAAGCTGGAGGGCCTGACTCCGGAGCAAAAGCGCAAACTGCTCGCCAAGCTCCTCGCCCGCAAGAACAACCCACCGAAGGAATCGCCGCTGTCTTTCTCTCAGCGGCGTTTGTGGTTCCTGCATCAGCTGGAGCCCGACGGGGCTTCGTACAACAGCCCCGCCGCATGGACTCTCGAGGGAGCCCTCGACGTGGACGCGCTGCGCAACGCGCTCACCGAAGTGGTCCGACGCCACGAGGTCTTCCGTTCCACCTTCCCTCGAATCAACGGCGAACCAGTCCAGCGGGTCGGCCCCGTGCAACTGCCCTTGAAAATCGTGGACCTGACCTCTCTTCCCGGGGACAACCGTGACCAAGAAGCGGAGCAAAGGCAGCGCGCCGAGTTCCAACGCCCTTTCGACCTGGCTCGCAAGACCGCGTTTCGCGCGGTCCTCCTGAAGCTGACGGACCAACGCCATCGACTTCTCTTGACGATGCACCACCTGGTGATCGATGGATGGTCGCGGAACCTCCTGAACGACGAGATCACGCGGCTCTATTCCGGAATTCGCCAGAACAAGAAGGCAGAGCTTCCTTCGTTGCCGCGGCAGTATTCCGACTTCTCCCGTTCCCAGCTGCAAGAGTGGGAGTCCTCGCGCAGCCATCCGCACCTCGACTACTGGTGCGACCATCTGGCCGGGGACTTGCCCGTCCTGGAACTCCCGCTGGACCGTCCGCGCCCGTCCGTACAAACCTATCGTGGCTCTTGGGTGCCGGTGGTCCTCGACAAGACCATCTTCCAAGAAATCGACGACTTTCGCCGACGCGAAGGCGTGACCCTGTTCATGACCCTGCTGACGGTGTACGGAGTGCTGTTGCACCGTCTGACTCACCAAGCAGACTTGCTCATCGGTTCGCCCGTGGCCAATCGAGGCCGTGCCGATCTCGAGCGAGTGATCGGGTTCTTCGTGAACACCCTGCCGCTGCGGGTCGACTGCGCCGGCAGCCCCACGTTCCGACAACTTCTTGGTCGGGTGCGAAAGATGGCCCTGCAGGCATACGCCCATCAGGACGTGCCCTTCGAAAAACTGGTCGAAGCCCTGAAGCCCGATCGCGATCTGAGCCACTCGCCGGTCTTCCAAGCCATGTTCGGCTTACAGACCGTGGCCACGACGCCCCTGTCTCTGCAGGGACTCAAGGTTCGTGCCGAAAACACCTCGCTCGATGCCGCCAAGGTAGACCTGACCTTGAACCTCAAGGTGGTCGAGTCGCACCTGGAGGGCTACCTCGAGTTCAACACGGATTTGTTCGATCGATCCACGGTCGAAGGCTGGTTCGCTCAGTTCCGCAATCTGCTGCGGAATGCCCTGCAATACCCAGACACCCCCGTCGATCGTTTGGAGCTCTTGGACGGCCAAGAATTCGAACGCCTGGTGGTGACCGAGAACCAGACCCGGCGCGAGTTCCCGCGTCAGCAGACCGTGCCCCAGCGTTTTGCGGAGATCGTGGCCGCCCATCCCGATCGCACGGCGGTGGTCTACGGTAAGGAGCGACTCCGCTACGCCGAACTGGACCAACGCTCCACCGCGCTGGCCATTCACTTGCAACGTCTGGGGGTTTCCCGCGATCGCCTGGTGGGGATCT
>JANQQL010000021.1 GCA_028289345.1 Planctomycetota bacterium
GAAGTCCTCCAACTCGAAGAGGTCGGTGTCCGCGACAGCTTCTTTGACCTCGGTGGTCACTCGCTGTTGTTGGTCAAGGTCCACTCGCGTCTGCAAGAGGCGGGGCATGAACTGGCAGTGCTCGATCTGTTCGAGCACCCAACGGTGGAGTCCCTGGCCCAATTCCTGGCCGGAGATTCGGCCACTCCCGCGTCCGATCCGGCGGCGAAGACCTTTGCTTCGCCCCTGACCGCCACGCGCGAACCCATCGCCATCGTGGGAATGGCCGGGCGCTTTCCCGGTGCGCGAAACGTCGACCAACTTTGGCAACTCCTGGCCGAAGGTCGAGAAGCCACTCAGTTCCCCACGGAGGAGGAACTGCGAAAGGCCGGGGTCTCCGAAGAACAGCTGCGCGACTCGCGTTATGTTCGAGCCACGATGCCGTTTGATGGGATCGAGGAATTCGACGCCGGTTTTTTCGGCTTCACCCCGCGAGAGGCGCAAGTCCTCGATCCGCAACAACGTGTTTTCCTCGAATCGGCCTGGCATGCCCTCGAACACGCCGGCTGCGACCCGGATCAGACCGCTGCGTCCATCGGTGTGTTCGCGGGAATCAGTCAGAACACGTACCTCACCCCGCTTGCCGCCGGAGACGAAGTGCGCCGCTCGGTCAGCGATTTCCAAACGTTGATCGCTAGCGACAAAGACTTCGTCGCCACGCGAGCCTCCTACAAGCTAAACCTACGGGGCCCCAGCATCACGGTGCAATGCGCGTGCTCGACGTCCCTCGTCGCCGCTCACTGGGCGACGAAGAGCTTGCAGAACCGTGAATGCGACGTGGCTTTGGCCGGAGGGGTTTCGGTCAAGTTGCCTCTCGGCCAGGGATATCTTTACGAGCAAGACAGCATCGCTTCTCCGGATGGCCACTGCCGCGCGTTCGATGAAAAAGCCGCCGGCTGCATCCGAGGCCATGGCGTTGGAGTGGTGGCACTGAAGCGTCTGTCCGACGCGCAACGCGACGGCAACACCATCTACGCGGTCATTCGAGGCTCCGCAATCAACAACGACGGGGCGCACAAGATTGGTTTCACCGCACCGAGCATCATCGGTCAAGCCGACGTGATCGCCGCAGCTCAGGACGATGCGAGAGTCTCTCCCGACACGGTCTCCTGCATCGAAGCCCACGGCACGGGCACCGCCCTGGGAGACCCAATCGAAGTGCAGGCGCTGCAACGAGCCTTCGCTCGAGGAGAAGGCAAGCCCTCCCCTTGCGCGATCGGTTCGATCAAGACCAACCTTGGCCATTTGGATGCGGCGGCCGGAATCACGGGTTTGATCAAGGCGGCACTGTCGTTGCACTACCGGCAAATCCCGCCGAGCCTCAACTTCGAAAAGCCCAACTCGAAAATCGAACTCGATGGCAACCCGTTCTATGTCAACACCGAGCTGACGGAGTGGGGTCATGGCAGCCGCCCCCGTCGCTCCGGAGTGAGTGCTTTCGGTGTCGGCGGCACCAACGCCCACGTGGTGCTGGAAGAGGCTCCGGAGCCAACGGTCGACCGCGAGGCCACCCACGACCGGGAACAGCTTCTGCTGCTCTCCGCACAGGATCCGGCGCGCTGCGAAGAGTCCACCCACCAACTCCTCGAGCATCTCCACCACCATCCGGGCCAACGCCTGGCAGAGGTGGCCTGGACCCTGCAGACCGGTCGGCGACGCTTTGCCGAGCGACGCGCGTGGATCGCCGCGACCACCGAGGATGCAGCTCGGGTTCTCGCCGCGGGTCCAAGCATTCCGAGCCCTTCGGTGTCGACCGAAAAGAGCTCGCTGGTTTTCTTGTTCAGCGGCCAGGGGGCTCAGTATCCCGGCATGGGCGCCGAGCTCTATCAGACCGAGTCCGTCTTCCGGGAAGCCGTCGATCAGTGCTGCGATTCGCTGAAGAGTTCCCTCGGGAGGGACCTTCGTGAATTCTTCGCCGAAGGTCCGGCAGGGAACCGACCCCTGGCAGAAGAGCGCGCCGCCGCCCTGCGTCAAACCAACCTGACTCAGCCCGCCTTGTTCCTCGTGGAATACGCCACGGCAAAGCTGTGGATGTCCTATGGTCTGACGCCCAACGCGATGCTTGGCCACAGCATCGGCGAGTACGTCGCCGCCACTTTGGCTGGGGTGTGGTCGCTGGAAGACGCTCTCCGGCTTGTCGCGACTCGAGGTCAGTGCATGGCGGACATGCCGAGGGGCTCGATGCTCTCGGTGCCATTGTCCGAAGCCGCGGTGCGAGAACGGTTGCCACCCGAGTTGAGCGTCGCGGCGGTCAATGGCCCCGCGCTAACCGTCGTTTCCGGACCAACTCCGGTGATCGATGAATGGCAGCAGGAACTGAGCGACCTTTCGCCACGACGACTGCACACTTCTCACGCGTTCCACTCGGGGATGATGGAACCTGCGGTGGCAAAGTTTCAACAGCTCGCCGATTCGGTGTCCTTCTCGGCGCCAGAGATCCCGTTCTTGTCCAATGTCACAGGAACTTGGATTCGGGACTCTGAAGCGACCGACCCCGGCTACTGGGGCCGTCACCTGCTTCAGGCCGTGCGTTTCTCCGATTGTTTGAGCACGTTGTTTGCGGATCCCCAACGCTTGTATCTGGAAGCGGGGCCGGGCAAGACGCTGGTGTCTTTGACGCGTGGTCATCCGGACTTCCCGTCTCAAAGCTTGGCGCTACCCACTCTTCCTTCGCCTCCTGCCGACGGAGTTGCGGTCAACTCCAGTCGCACTTCCTTCCTGACCACACTTGGTCAAGTCTGGTGTGCCGGGACCAAGGTGAATTGGGACCGGGAATCGGTTCGCGGAGCCCGGCGTCTCGCGCTCCCGGGCTACCCGTTCCGCCGCGATCGGTACTGGCTCGATGACAACACGCGACTCGCTCGCGGGACGGGGACTCGAACGACGGGTGGCATGGAAGATTGGTTCCAGGCGCCGTCTTGGCGGCGTTCCGCGGGAGCGCAACCAGGAGACTTCTCCAAGTCGACGCTCCTGCTGACCAATCTCTCCGAGACGACGGAACTCACCACCCACTGGGATCGACTCGGCGTCTCATGGAACGAAGACTCGGCGGCCCCGAGGATCGGCGCCCCGGACGACGAATGGTACGACTACTTCGTCGCTCGACGGCAGACGCCTCCCATGCCCGAGCGACTGGTTTGGTGGTCGAACGGTGGATGGCGAGACTTCCTGCCTTTCGTCAAGGGCCTGCAACGAGCCGGCCTCGACCGCCCCCTGCAGGTGGTTGTCATTGCCTCCGGTACCCAGGACGTCACGGGACGGGATTCCCTCGACCCCGAAGCCGCCGCAGTCCTTGGCATCCTGCACACCTGGGAATTGGAACAACCCCAGGTGAACAGTCGGCTGGTCGATCTCGATCCCGAAACCGAGCCAAACATGGGCTGCTTGGCCGCGGAAATCACTCGAGACGACGAACCACTCGTGGCGCTGCGCGGCAACCAACGCTGGGTGTCCTGCTTCGAGAAGACGCCTCTGATGCACCGTTCAGAGACCCACACGTCCCGTCTGCGGGCCAAGGGCGTCTATGTGTTGTTCGGCGGACTCGGAGGAGTGGGACAGGTCCTTGCGGAGACCCTGGCCCGGGAAGCGAACGCAAGCCTGGTCCTCGTTGGGCGATCCGTGAACGCGTCCACACCTTCCGCTTCCCAGCAGCGGCTCCGGGAACGACTGCAACAACTCGGAGGCACCGTTCGCCTCGTCGCGGGGGACGTCACCGACGAAGGTTCGGTTCGAAACGTCCTGCAACAAGCCGAAGCCGCATTCGGCACCGTTCACGGGCTCGTTCACTGTGCCGGCGCGGTCAAGTCCGGCGGCCTCCTCGAGCAGGTTCATCCCGAAAACTTTGAGCAACACTGGCAAACCAAAGTCGGGGGTCTCGAAACGATCCACCGTGCCGTGGCGGACCGCGAGTTGGACTTCGTGGTGGTCACCTCTTCACTGTCGGCACACTTGGGGGTGTCTGGCTTCGCGGCCTACTGCGCCTCCCACAACGCCATGGATGCCCTGGCCCAAAGTTATGGACAGAACAGCTCGTTCCCGTGGATCACGATCGACTGGGACAACTGGGGCTTGGGGGAAGGTCCGGCAGCTCCCGGATTGGCGCAACACACCATGGGTGCCGAACGGGCCGGCGAAGCATTCGCACGAATCCTCTCGAGTTCCCTGAGCCACGTGGTGGTGTCCACGGGCGACGTGACCGAGCGCCTTCGCGAGTTGCAAGAGCAGCGCCAGCAAGCGGCCGGTCGCTCGGCGGACTCGACAACCAGCGACCGACATCCAAGACCCACCCTCGATTCCGAGTTCGTGGCGCCCCGCACCGACGCAGAGAAGGCCCTCACCGCTATCTGGGAAAATCTGCTCGGCATGGAAGGACTCGGCGTCCATGACAACTTCTTCGAGTTGGGTGGCGACTCGGTGGTCAACATTCAAATCGTCGCTCGCGCCAACCAAGCAGGCCTGGCCCTCACTCCCAAGCAGGTGTTCGACCACCAAACGATTGCCGAACTGGCTCAGCTCGCCGAACTCGAAACCCCGTCAACTCCAGAGGTCACCGGTCCGGTTCACGGCCCGTTGACTGCCAATCCGATCCAACGCTGGTTCTTCGAGCAACAGTTCCCGGATCCCCACCACTTCAACCAGTCGGTGCTGTTGCGGGTGCGTCGTCCCCTTGAGGTGTCCGCGTTGCGGCAGGCCCTGGCGGCTTTGTTGCATCGCCATGACGCCCTGCGAATGCGCGACCGACGCGAGCAGTCGGGGGATCCTCTCGAGCTCCTGCCCCCAGACGAATCTCCCTCGGTCACCGTGGTTGACCTAAGAAGCCTGGCGGGCGACCAACGCCAAGACGCGTTGCTCACGGCACTCGAGGACTCGCAACGACGGGTGAACTTGCAGGCCGGCCCCTTGCTGGACGCGGTGTTGTTCCACGCCGCGGAAGGAGAGGGACGCTTGAGTCTGGTGATCCATCACATCGCGGTGGACGCCATCAGCTGGCGCATCTTGCTGGAAGACCTGGAGGCCGCTTGTGGCGCGGCTGTGGCGGGCGAAGAGATTCGACTTCCGAGTCGGACGACTTCCCTTCGAGAGTGGGCCGAAGCTCTCGAAACTCGTGCGGCAGATCACGAGGTCGAACAGGCCGCCCTGCAACTCGTTCGCGACACCACAGAATCAAACCCCGATCTTCCCGTGGACTTCGACCACGGACCCAACGTCGCCGGCGAGGATGACACCGTCGACGTGACACTGACCGCCGAAGCTTCGCGCCTGCTGCTCAACGAGGTGGCAAGGAACTCGAACTACCAGGTGCAAGACTTGCTGTTGACCGCGTTGGCCGCCTCCTTTTGTGAGTTCGCCTCTCAGCCCAGCGTGCGAATCACTCTGGAGGGGCACGGCCGCGATTCTTGGGACTCATCCCTCAACGTGTCGCGCACGGTCGGCTGGTTCACCGCGCTCTATCCCGTGGAACTCCCCTGGCAACCGAGCTCACCCAACGAATCCTTGACCCAGGTCCGGGACCGGGTGAAGGCAGCTTCGGAACACCAAATGGCGTTCGGACTCGCGCGATACCTAAGCCCCTCGTCCCAGCTCCGCAAGAGACTGAAGGCGGTCCCCAAGCCTCCGGTTTCCTTCGTCTACATGGGGGCTCGTGACCAGGAGCTGGCCGGTGATGGACTGTTTGCGATGGCTCCCGAGGCCCAGGCCGAGGGGCGCAGCCCGACCACGCCACGGGAACACCTGTTCGAGATTCGAGCGGTGTTCCAGTCGGGACTCTTACAGACCACCTGGCGCTATAGCCGCCGACACCACCAACGAACCACGGTCGAGGGCCTCGCGGCCCGCTACCGAGAACTCTTGCAACAGTTCACCGAGGAGCAAAGCGCTCCCAAGAAGCCCGCGCCACGTTTCTCCGCCTCCAGCCTCGGCAAGAACGATCTGGACAAGATCGACCAGTTGCTGGGATGAGTAGCCCCTGACCATGCCCAAGAACGTCGAAGACATCTATGAAGTCACTCCGCTGCAGGAGGGGATGCTGTTTCACAGCCTCTACTCTCCGGATTCCAGCGTTTACAACACGGTGTTGCGTTGGGGGCTCCAAGGGAACCTGGATTTCGAATCACTGAAGAATGCCTGGAGCTTCCTGATCCAGCGCCACCCCCCGCTACGTACCTGTTTCGTGTGGGAAGACCTGGAACGCCCCTACCAAGTCGTTCGACAAGAAGTGCCCGACTCGATCTTCGAGCATGACTGGCGAGGGAGAGCTGCCGACCAGCGCGCCCAAGATTGGGAAGCGCTTTGCCAAAGCGAACACCAGTTTCGCTTCGATCTCAAGGTGGCGCCCCTTTCGCGGCTTTCCCTGGTTCGGTTCTCCGACACCGAGACTCGGGTCGTTTGGACCTTCCACCACGTGGTGCTGGAGGGTTGGTCCGCCGCCATCGTGCTTGGAGAGTTCCGGCGCAAGTACCAGGAACTCGCCGGGGGACCGCCGGCTTCTCTCGAGGAACCACCCCGCTTTGCGGACTACATCCGTTGGCTGCAGCAGAAGAACGCGGAGCCATCCCAAGCGGAACGCTACTGGCGAAAACACCTGCAGGGAATGACCGCCCCCACTCATCTGCCGATCGACAAAGCGAGCGGTGACGTGCCGGCCCATGTGGTCACTACGGCGGAGGAGACTTTCTCTCTGGACCCGCCGGCGAGCGAGGCCCTGCGGCAATTCGCCCGCAAACAACGCATGACCATGAGTTCCGTGATTCAAGGAGCATGGGCGCTGCTACTCGCCCGGTACACGGGAGATCGGCAAGTGGTTTCCGGCACCGTGGTGTCCGGGCGCCCGGCGGAACTCCCGGGGGCCGAATCCATGGTCGGCATGTTCGTCAACACCTTGCCATTTCGTGTGAACGTCCCGGACGAGGGCCCCGTCGCGGATTTCCTGACGGCTCTGCAGAAAGCCCAAGCGGAATTGCGCGAGTTCGAGCACTGCTCGCTCGCTTGGGTGCAAGAGCGGACCAAGATCCCCCGCGGCCAACCATTGTTCGACAGCGTGGTGGTCTTCGAGAACTGGCTGGGTGACCTGGGAGCCGCCCAGTGGAGCGACAGTGTTCCGATCTCGTTCCTGGAAGCTCGCACCGGCAGTGACCATCCGCTGGCTCTGATCGCTCAACCGGGAGACTCGATTCGCTTTCACCTGCGTTACGACGTTGACCGCTTCGACCGGTCCGCCATCCAGAGGATGCTCGGCCATTTGCTGACGCTGCTGAACGACATGGCGCAACGCCCCGACTGCTCACTGCGAGAGCTGCAATGGGTCAGCGACGCGGAACGCCAGCAGCTTCTGAAGGAGTGGAACCCGGCTCCCCGCGATTATCCGCGCGATGCCAACATCCCGGAACTCTTCGAAGCTCGGGCAAAGGCCCATCCCGACTCCCTCGCCGTGGAGTTCGAAGGGGCGACGCTGACCTACCGAGAACTGAACGAGGCCGCCAACCGGCGGGCGCACCAGCTTCAACAGTCCGGCGTCCAGCAGGACACCATGGTGGGACTCTGTGTCGAGCGCAGCCTGGAGATGGTGGTGGGCATTCTCGCCATCTTGAAAGCCGGAGCCACTTACGTCCCCCTCGATCCGACCTATCCCTGGCCGCGTCTGCAGTGGATGATCGACGACACTCAAACCCCGGTGCTCCTGACTCAGAAGAGGTTCGCCGAAAAGCTGTCCGAGTTCCGCGGCAAGCAGCTTTGCCTCGAAGAAGACGCCAGTTCTTATCCCGCGACTCCGCCGACGATCGCGTCCAGTGCCGAATCTCTGGCCTACGTCATGTACACCTCGGGTTCCACCGGCAAACCCAAAGGAACCTGCGTTCCTCACCGCGCCATCGTGCGTTTGGTCCACGAAACCAACTACCTGGAGTTCGGCCCAGACCAAGTGTTCTTGCAGTTCGCGCCCATTTCTTTCGACGCCTCGACCCTGGAGCTCTGGGGAAGCCTGCTGCACGGTGCCAAGCTGGTGGTGTTCCCTCCGGAGGTTCCGGCTCTCGAGGATCTGGCGGAGTTCTTGAAGACGCATCAGATCACCACTCTGTGGTTGACCTCCGCGTTGTTCACCCAGATGGTGGACTCCCACCGGGATGCCCTGAGTGAAATCCAGCAGCTGCTGGCCGGAGGAGATGCTCTTTCCGTGCCCCACGTGAAGGCCGTCCTCGAGGGGCTGGGTTCACGGAAACTGATCAACGGTTACGGTCCGACCGAGAACACCACGTTCACCTGCTGTCACCCCATGAGCGCGGACACGGTCATCGACACGAGCGTGCCCATCGGCCGGCCGATTGCTCACACGACGGTGTACGTCCTCGATCGTTTTGGAACGCCGGTACCGATTGGCGTACCAGGCGAGCTCTGCACCGGAGGGGACGGAGTCGCCCGCGGCTACTGGAACAATGTCGCCCTCAGCGAAGAACGATTCGTCTCGGACCCGTTCTCTTCGATGCCCGGAGCCAAGATGTACCGAACCGGGGACTTGGTTCGGTTCCGCGAAGACGGAGTGCTCGAGTTCCTTGGCCGCCGCGACCACCAGGTCAAGGTACGCGGTTTCCGCATCGAAACCGGCGAGATCGAAGCGGCATTGCTGGAGCACCCCTCGGTGCAGGAAACCGTGGTGGTGTGTCGCGAAGACGAACCGGGGGACCGGCGATTGGTCGCTTACCTTGTCGCCGGGAAAGACTCGTCCTCGAATCCTCAAAGCCTGCGCCGCTTCCTCCAGGAAAGCCTTCCCGAGTACATGATCCCGAGCACGTTCCAGCCCATGGACGCCCTGCCCGTTTCTCCGAACGGGAAGATCGACCGTGCGGCACTTCCCGCGCCAACTCGGGAACGCACCCTGACCGAGGAATACTTGCAACCGACCAATGAGACCGAGCAGGCCATCGCCCGCGTTTGGGGCGAAGTTCTGAAGGTCGAGCAAGTGGGCGTGAAAGACAACTTCTTCGATTTGGGCGGCAACTCGTTGCTCTTGGTGCAAGCCCATCGAAAGGTTTGCCAAGCGCTGTCCCGAGAGATCCCGATCACCGACATGTTCCGCCACCCGACGGTGAAGAGCCTTGCCAGCGGACTTCGCGACACCGGTTCCGCGCCAACCAGTCCCACGGCGGGAGTCGCCACAAGAGCCAATCAGCAACGCGCGGCCCAACAAGCCCGCCGACAACGAATGCAAGGAAGGAAACGCCCGCGATGAGCAGCTCGGAGACATCATCGGGCGTCCCCGATCACGGAGATGCGATCGCCATCATCGGCATGGCCGGCCGGTTCCCCGGTGCGCCCAGCGTGAAGGCGTTTTGGCGCAATCTCCGGGCGGGGGTCGAATCCATTTCTTTCTTCCGCGATGATGAGTTGTTGGCGGCCGGCATCGACCCAGAACTGCTGCACTCCCCGAACTACGTCAAGGCGGGCGGTGTCCTCGAGGACGTCGAGCTGTTCGACGCCACATTCTTCGGTTACCACCCCCGCGAGGCCGAGCTGATGGACCCCCAGCAGCGGGCGTTGCTGGAATGCGCCTGGGAAGCGCTGGAGAACGCGGGATACGTACCGGATCGACACGCGGGGTCGGTGGGAGTGTTCGCCGGCGCGAGTATGAACACCTACGTGCTGAACAACCTGTTGCGAAGTCGCAGCTTCGTGAAGTCGGTGGCTGGCCTGGAGATGCTGCTCGGTAGCGACAAAGATTTCTTGTCGACGCGACTCTCCTACAAGTTGAACCTGCGCGGGCCGAGCATCACCGTGCAAACTGCCTGCTCCACGTCGCTGGTCGCGGTGGCCCAGGCCTGCCAAAGTCTCTTGCACTACCAGTGCGACATGGCTCTGGCCGGTGGCGTGTCGATCAGTGTCCCGACCCGGTCTGGGTCAATCTTTACCGAAGGGGGAGTGACCTCGCCGGACGGCCACTGCCGCGCCTTCGATGCCAAAGCCCAGGGCATGGTCGCCGGCAATGGCGCCGCCATGATCGTTTTGAAACGCCTCGGGGATGCCCTCGAAGACGGGGACAGCATCGATGCGGTGATCCTCGGCACGGCAGTCAACAACGACGGATCTCTGAAAGTCGGCTACACCGCCCCGAGCGTCGAAGGCCAAGCGGAAGTGGTGGCCATGGCGCAAGCGGTCGCGGACGTCTCTCCGGACACCATCAGCTATCTGGAAGCCCACGGCACCGGCACCGAACTCGGAGATCCCATCGAGATCGCCGCACTGACCCAGGCGTTTCGTCAGGGGACGGACCGCAACGGCTTCTGCGCCCTGGGCGCGGTGAAGTCCAACGTCGGTCACCTGGACTCCGCCGCAGGAGTCACCGGACTCATCAAGACGGTCCTCTCCTTGCAACATCAAGAGATTCCGCCGAGCCTCCACTTCGAAACTCCCAACCCGAACATCGACTTCGAGAACAGCCCTTTCTTCGTGAACGCGGAGCTGCGTCCCTGGCAACCCCAGGGCGACAAACGGCGAGCCGGGGTCAGCTCGTTCGGGATGGGCGGAACCAATGCCCACGTGGTTCTCGAGGAAGGACTCGAGTCCCCCACCGATTCCTCCACTCGACCATCGGAACTGTTGTTGCTGTCCGCACGCACCGAATCGGCGCTGCAGGAAGCCGCAGAACGACTCGCGACGGAACTCGAAGAGGAGTCGGCGCTGTCCCTCGAGGACGTGGCCTACACGTTGGCCGTGGGACGCAAGGCGTTCCCGCGCCGCCGCGCCTTGGTGGCATCCAGCTTGGAAGAAGCGATCCAGCGTCTTCGCAAACCCGATCGTCTCCACTGTCGATCCGGCAAGGAACTCGGCGACGAAAGCAAAGTGGCGTTCCTGTTCTCCGGCCAGGGATCCCAATACGGGGGCATGGCAACGGCCCTCGCGAACCAGCTTCCGGAGTTTCGCAATACCGTGGACTCCTGCTGCGAAACGTTGGAGCGGGTCTTGGGTCACGACTTGCGTCCCTGGATCCTCGCCACGAGAGACGAGTTCGAAGTCGCCGACCAGGCACTCGCCCAGACTCAATACACTCAACCCGCCTTGTTCGTCGTGGAGTACGCCCTCGCGAAGAGCTGGGAGACCTTTGGCATCCAGCCTGCCGCCATGCTCGGTCACAGCATCGGCGAGTACGTGGCCGCGACTCTGGCCGGGGTGTTCTCCGTGGACGATGCCCTTCGCCTGGTCGCCCTCCGCGGCAAGCTCATGCAGAGTATGCCGGAAGGAGACATGCTAGCGGTGTCGCTTTCCGAAGCCGACATTCGCCAAGAGTTGCCAGCGGGCGTCGACGTCGCCGCCTTGAACGAGACGTCGATGACCGTGGTGGCGGGGCCCGCTCCAGCGATCGCCTCTTTGGAACAGTCGCTGCGCTCTCGGAGCATCGCGAGCCGTCGCCTGCACACCTCTCATGCGTTTCATTCGTCGATGATGGAGCCGATTCTGGATGAGTTCGCGTCTGCGGTCGCCAAAACCCAGCGCCATGCTCCCCAGATTCCGTTCCTGTCCAACGTCACCGGCGATTGGATCACTGCGGAACAAGCAAACGACCCGCAGTACTGGGCCAATCATCTCCGTCAGGCCGTCCGATACACCGATGGCGTGGCCAAGTTGTTCACCGAGTGCGAGACTTTGCTCGAGGTGGGTCCCGGCACCACCCTCAGTTCCCTGGCCACTCGACACCCGCAATGGCCGGAGGACCGAGCGGCGTTGGCGAGTCTGCCCCATCCTCGCGAACGCGACCGAGGGTTCGAGTTCTTCCAACTCGCCCTCGGGGAACTGTGGGCACGAGGTTTGGGCACCCCCGAACGGCTCTATGAGAACGAGCGCCGCCAGAGAGTGCACCTGCCAAGCTATCCGTTCCAGCGCCAGCGCTTCTGGATCGACCCTCCGACCACAAAGACCGAGGCGAGCCCCTCCCAACGGCTGTCTGCGGATCAATGGCTGTCGACCCTGACCTGGAAACCGGCGCCACTCTCCCCCACCGGCTCCGTCGGGTCTCAAGGTCGGTGGCTGGTGTTCGAGGATGCTCGAGGGGTCGCGACGAAACTCACCGACCATCTCACCAGCCAGGGACACACGGTGGTTTCCGTCGTCGCAGGGAGCAAGTACGAAGCGTCCGACTCTCGCATCACCTTGCGACCGGGAGACCCAGACGATCACCGACAACTTTGGGCCTGGTTGCGCGAGCAGGGCATCCCTGACCGGGTGGTCCACTGCTTCTCTTGCGACGAGTCAGACTGGGAACGCGGTCTGGATCTGGCCTACTACGATCTGGTGGAGACGGCCCGAGGCCTCGGGGACGCTTCCGCCGAAGTGTTGGTGGTGAGCTGCGAGCTACACCCGCAGGAGGGGAAGAGGATCGCGCCTTGGAGATCCACGTTGCTGGGTCCTTGTCGGATCGCTCCTCAGGAATTTCCGCAACAACGCTGGCGCAGTGTGGACATCGGCGCGCCTGACCACGCCTCGGCCGAGCGCATCTTGGCCGAATTCCAAGCCAACGAACCTCTTCGCACCGCGGCACTTCGCCAGTCGGAGCGCCTGGTGCCCCAGTTCGAATCGTTGGCCTCCGAGGCAAAGTCCGAAACACTGCCCCTTCGAAAAGGCGGTGTGTACTGGGTCACGGGAGGCAGCGGCGGAATCGGCAGCACCTTCGGCAGCTACCTGGTGCAAGAGTGGGACGCCCGGGTCGTGTTGATCTCGCGGTCGATCGACGAGGCTGCCCACGGGAACCAGAACCTCTTGCGCCTGGCGGGGGACGTCGCGTCTCGGTCCGACATGAAGCGAGCCCTTGACGAAACCCAGCGTCGTTTCGGAGCCGTGCAGGGCGTCATTCACGCCGCGGGCTTGGCGGACGGAGCCCTGTTGTTGAATCGGGACCGAGCCGCTTCCGAGCAGGTCCTGCGCCCCAAGGTGCACGGTGCCCAAGTCCTGACAGAAGTTCTCTCGGAGCAACCACTCGAGTTCTTGGTGCTGTGCTCGTCTCTCGCAGCGACTTTGCCGCAACTCGGCCAAGTGAGTTACTGCGCCGCCAACGCGTTTCTGGATGCGTTCGCGGCGGATTGCCGTTCCCGAGGCATCCCAGCGGTGTCCGTCCAGTGGGATGCCTGGAAGGAAGTTGGGATGGCGGCGAAGTCCCGTGACGTCAACGCTCCTCCCTCCACTCCCTCGCCAACGACGATGACTGAGGTGGATCATCCGCTGTTCCTCACACGGCACTCGGAACCAGGCCGAGAGGTGCTGCTCTCTTCCTTCCGCTTGGAATCGCCTTGGATCTTTCAGGAACACCAGGTGGATGGTCAGGCGGTCATGCCAGGGACCGGGTATCTGGAAATGGTGAGAGCCGCGTTCCAGTCCCTGCAGAATGCCCCGCTGGAAATGGAAGCGGTCCAGCTGCTGTCCCCCATGGTGATCACCGCGGAGACACCGAGAGAGGTCCGAACTGTCATCGAAAAGAGTGGACCGGAATGGCGCTTCCAAGTCGAGAGTCGCGCGGACGGCGAATCGTGGATCGCCCACGCGGAGGGATTGCTCCGACCGTACGAACCGGCGAACACGCCTCCCCTCCCGATCCCCGAGTCGGGAGAAGCAACGCTCTCCACCAAAGGTGATGCCGGCGGCCCCGTCACTTGCGGTCCTCGCTGGGACAACGTTCGCTGGCATCGCAACCAAGGAAACGATGGTTGGGCAGCTCTCGAGCTCCCCAGTGAGTTCGCGGCAGACCTTCCCACTTTCGGCCTCCACCCAGCAATGATGGATACCGCAACGACCGTCGGCTACCGATCCCACAAAGGCGACGGCGACTACTTCCCCTGGCGCTATGGCAAGCTGCGCGCGTACGGATCGCTGCCTTCCCGCGTGTTCAGTCACACACGGTTTCGACCGCAGTCCAGCGACGCCGACTCTCTGTCCTTCGACGTGTCGATCTTTGCGGAAGACGGTCAGCCCTTGGTCGAGATCGAAGACTACGTGCTACGACGACGCCAGGACCGCCGAGCAAGTCACGCGGCAGATCAAGACACGGTCGAAAACCTGAGACTGTCTCTCGATTCGTTCGGTTCCCTGGATCGACTTCGGTTGGTGAAAGCCCCGCGATCGGCACCGGAACCCGATCAGGTCGAGATCGAAGTCCAGGCCGCGGGCCTGAACTTCAAGGACGTACTGCGGGCTCTCGGAGCCATGGGAGGCACCGACGCCTCGGCCCTGCCGTTCGGGATGGAATGCGCCGGAGTGGTAACCCGGGTCGGCTCCCAGGTCTCCTCGGCTCAAGTCGGGGATGCGGTGTACGCTCTCGGAACCTCTTGCTTCCAACCGTTTGCGCTGCTTCCCGCTTCCACGGTGGCGAAGAAACCGGAGTCCTTGAGCTTCGTGGAAGCCGCTTCACTCCCCGCCGCGTTCTTCACCGCGTACTACTCCCTGGTGACCGTCGGTCGACTGCAAGCCAAGGAGCGTGTGCTCATTCATGCGGCCACCGGAGGTGTCGGAATGGCGGCCGTGAAGATTGCTCAGTGGTGCGGGGCCGAGATCTTCGCCACGGCCGGCAGTGACCAAAAGAGAGAGTTCTTGCGCTCGATGGGCATTGCCCACGTGATGGATTCGCGCGCTCAGGATTTCGTCGAACAGATCGCCGACGCCACCCAAGGAAACGGCGTGGACGTGGTCCTGAATTCCCTGGCCGGCGAGTCATTGAAGAACAGTGTGAAGTGCCTGGCCCCGTTCGGGCGCTTTCTCGAGATCGGCCTTCGGGACATCCAAGCGGACATGCCCCTTGGTTTGAAACCCTTCGAGCGCAGCCTCTCGTTCCACGCGATCATGATCCGTCCCGACATGCCCGGCTACGAGCAGTCTTGGCAGGAGATGTCCGCGCTCTTCGAGAAAGGCGAGTTCTCGCCGCTCCCCATTCAAGAGTTCGCCGCTGACCAATGGCAGGAAGCGTTTGAGTTCATGGCGGGCGCTTCCCACATCGGCAAGCTCGTGATTCCTCTGCATGGCAAGAAACTGCTCGACCAGCCAAGGCTCCCTCGCGGCTCCCGCCAGGGCGTCCCCCATCGGCCGCGCCCGTCCGCGAACAACCCGGCGGCGCGGCTCGGCAAGCAAGTCATGGAACGAGGGCTGAGCAACGCCGAGGGCATCGATGTGTTGAAGCAGGTTCTCTGCGGCAACCAGGCCTTGGTCATGGTTTCCACCACCTCACTTCCGGCGCGGCTGGATCGCGTGCGCTCTCTCACCACCACCTCGGTCACGGAGTCGCCGGACGATGCGGCCGGAAACGTGTATGAGCGTCCGGAGCTAAGCAACGATTACCTCGCTCCGCGCAACGACGCGGAACAGCGAATTGCCCAGTTGTGGCAGGAGCTGCTGGGCCTGAAACAGGTGGGTGTGCGAGACAACTTTTTCGAGCTCGGCGGTCATTCCCTGCTGGCGATGCAGCTTCTGGCGAAGCTCCGCGAAGCCCTCTCCGTGGAACTCTCCATGGACGATTTCTTTGAATCGCCGACCATTGAAGGCATGACCGCCGCGGTGGAAGAGGACGGGCAGAAGAACACCGAGGACACCGCTGCGGTGGACGAAGTTCTGCGCATGGTCGGGGACCTGTCCGACGAAGACGTGTTGAAACTTCTGGATGGCGAGGGTGACGATGACTGATTCTTCTCCCTCACCACGCAAGCGACAGGAACTGCTGGAAGGGCTCCAGCACCTGAGTCCCGAGAAGCGCAAGCTGGCGGAGCGGCTGCTGCGGGAAAAAGGCATCGACCTGGGGCCCACTTCCATCCCGGCTCTGCTGCGAACCGGCGAAGCGATGCCCTTGTCCTTCGCCCAGGAGCGCATGTGGTTCCTGAATCACATCGTGCCGGACACTTCGGTTTATCACATCGCCTTTGGTCTCCGCCTGCACGGCACCCTCGACCCCAGCCTGCTCCAGCAAAGTCTTTCGGCGTTGCTCGAACGCCATGAAGTGTTGCGCACCGCGTTTCGCGATGCCCAAGGAGAGCCCGAACAAGTCATCGTCCCGCAGATCTCCGCCCGGCTTCCTCAGGTGGATCTTTCTGCGATTCCAGAACCGACACGATCGAGCACGTTGCAGCAGCTCGCAGCTCGGGAGGCGAGGCGGCCATTCGACCTTTCGCTCGCCCCCCTCATTCGCGCGCGCCTGTATCGACTCACCCATGACGAGCACGTGTTGTGGCTCACCCTGCACCACATCATCGCCGATGGCTGGTCGACCAGCATCCTGGTGAGGGATCTCGCCGAGCTGTACCGAACTCGGCGACACGGCAGTTCCTCGGCCTTACCAACCCTCGGAATCCAGTACGCCGACTTTGCCCATTGGCAGCGGCAACACCTGCAAGGAACGGAGCTCAACCGGCAGCTGTCGTATTGGCGCGAATCGTTGACTGGTGCGGCGTCCCTGCACCTGCCCCTCGACCACCAGCGCCCCTCGGTGCCGACCTTCCGCGGCGAGCTGGTCTCCACCATGCTGGAAGAGGATCTCGCCCGCCGACTCAAGGAGTTCAGCCGGAAACAAGACGTCACCCTGTTCATGACCTTGCTCGCCGGGTTCCAGATCCTGTTGCAGAAAGTCTGTGATCAGAACGACATTGTTCTCGGGACTCCGATTGCCAACCGAAACCGCGCCGAGACCTCGGACCTGATCGGTTTCTTCGTCAACATGCTGGCTCTTCGAACAAGCTTGGACGGAGACCCTTCGGTTCGCGCACTGCTGGACCGGGTCAAGCCGACCACTCTGGGCGCCTACGAACACCAGGATCTGCCCTTCGAGAAGCTGGTCGAAGAGCTGGAGCTACCGCGGGACCTGAGCCGCAATCCGCTGTTCCAGATCACCTTCGCCCTGCAGAACGTTCCCGACCCGCCCCAAGCCCTCGGCAACCTCGCCATGGGCTCCTATTGGGTCGAAGCAGAAACCACGCGCTTCGACTTGGAAGCGTACGTTCGCGAAGTTCCCGAAGGGATGCGTTTGGTCTTCGCCTACTGTCCGGATCTTTTCACGGCCGACACCATGCGGCGCTTGCAGCACCAGTTCCAGACCGTCTTGCGCCAAATGGTCGAGCGGCCGGAGCAACGGCTTTCCGAAATCTCGCTCTTGGATGACCAAGAGTTCGAGCGCCTGGTGGTGACCGAGAACCAGACCCGGCGCGAGTTCCCGCGTCAGCAAACCGTGCCCCAGCGTTTTGCGGAGATCGTGGCCGCCCATCCCGATCGCACGGCGGTGGTCTACGGTGAGGAGCGACTCCGCTACGCCGAACTGGACCAACGCTCCACCGCGCTGGCCATTCACTTGCAACGTCTGGGGGTTTCCCGCGATCGCCTGGTGGGGATCT
>JANQQL010000026.1 GCA_028289345.1 Planctomycetota bacterium
CCGGAGGTTTGAGCGAAGCCCAACCGTCCATCAACGAAAAAGGGCGGAGCGGGTCCTCGGAGTGCATGGCAACCCCTTCGGCGACCAGCTCCCCTGCCCTACTCCCACTCAATGGTCGCCGGAGGCTTCGAACTAATGTCATAAACCACCCGATTGATCCCCCGCACCTCGTTGATGATTCGGTTGGAGATGCGGGCCAGGAGATCTCGGGGGAGATCGGCCCAATCGGCGGTCATGAAGTCCGGGGTTTCGACGCAGCGGAGAGCGACGACTCGTTCGTAGGTTCGGTTGTCGCCTTGGACTCCGACAGAGCGGACGGGGAGGAGGACAACGAAGGATTGGGAGGTCGTCTTCATGGCTCCGGAGGCTTCGAGCTCCTCCCGGGCGATGAGGTCGGCTTTGCGGAGCAGTGCCAGGTCTTCTTCTTCCACGGCGCCGAGACAGCGAACGGCGAGGCCGGGGCCGGGGAACGGATGGCGTTCGAGGAGTTTGTCGGAAATGCCGAGTTCGCGACCGAGAGCGCGGACTTCGTCTTTGAACAAGGTGCGAAGCGGCTCGACCAGTTCGAATCCGAGGCGTTCGGGCAAACCGCCGACGTTGTGATGGGTCTTGATGGTGACTGAGGGGCCTCCTTGCGGGGAGACGGATTCGATCACGTCGGGATACAGGGTTCCTTGGCCGAGGAATCGGGCGCCGGGGATCTTCTTGGCTTCGGCCTCGAAGACTTCCACGAAGACGCGGCCGATGATGCGGCGCTTTTCTTCGGGATCAGAGACTCCGCGCAATTCGGAAAGGAAACGCTCGCTGGCATCCACGGCCACGAGGGAGATGTGGAAGCTCTCTCGAAAGGCCTCTTCGACTTCTTGGGCTTCGTTCTCTCGGAGCAAGCCATGGTCGACGAAGATGCACGTCAACTGCTTGCCCAGAGCCTTGTCGAGGAGCACGGCAGCGACGGTGGAGTCCACCCCACCGGAGACGCCGAGGACCACGTGGTCCTCGCCGACCTGGGCGCGAACCTTGTCGATGGTCTCGTCGACGAACGACGACATCTTCCACTGATGACTGGCGCCGCAAATCTTGAACAGGAAGTTCTCGAGAATCGTCGAGCCTTCCTTGGAATGGTGCACTTCGGGATGGAACTGCAGGCCGAACCAAGGCTTGCTCTCGTGTTCCACGGCGGCGATGGGACACGGGTCCGAGGAGGCGATCAAACGAAAGCCCGGAGGCAGGTTCTCGACCCGATCGCCATGACTCATCCAAACGCGAGAGCTGGGCGAGACGCCTTCCAGGAGATGACTTTCCCCCTCCGCCACGCGACGAATGTCTGCGGGTCCATACTCTCCACCGTCATCACTCGCCAAGACCGAGGCTTCCCCCCCAAGCTCGAAGGCGATGGCCTGCAAGCCATAGCAAATGCCAAGGACCGGAATGGACTGCTCCAGCACCCACTTCGGCAGGCGCGGCGCATCTTCGTCGTAAACGGAACGCGGGCCGCCAGACAGGATGATGCCGCACACGCCGCGCAGGTCGAGGGAGGTCGGATCGGCGTCGAAGCGCAGCAGCTCCGAGTAGACCTCGAGCTCGCGCACGCGTCGGGTAATCAGGTGAGTGTACTGAGAACCGAAATCCAGAATCAGGACCCGTTCGCGCACCGGCTCTTCCGCCGCGGCGATTTCTTCACTCCCGCTCTTCGAAGAAATAATTGGGGGCCTCTTTGGTGATGCGGATGTCATGAGGATGGTTCTCTCGAAGTCCCGCCGCGGTCACCTGCACGAAACGGGCTCTTTCCTGGAGTTGCTGAATGGTGGCCGCACCGACGTAGCCCATGCCCGAACTGACGCCGCCGCAAATCTGATACACGAAGCGAGACAAGGGACCGCGGAGGGGGACGAGTCCTTCCACACCTTCCGGGACGAGCTTGTCTTTCTCGCCGGAGCGTTGGGGATAGCGCTTGCTGCCGTCCATCATTGCGCCCAAGGAACCCATGCCGCGCACTGCCTTGTAGGTTCGCCCGCGATACAGCACGGTTTCGCCGGGAGACTCGTCCAGTCCGGCCATCAGCGCACCCAACATGACACACGAAGCACCGGCGGCCAGGGCTTTGACCACGTCTCCGGAATGACGAATGCCCCCATCGGCGATCAACGGAACGCTGGCGGACTTAGCGGGGCCCGCGCACAGGTCGATCGCGGTCAACTGCGGGACACCCACTCCCGCCACCACCCGAGTGGTGCAGATCGAACCAGGACCGATCCCGACTTTCAAACCGTCGGCCCCTGCCTCGAGCAACTCTTCGGCAGCTTCGGTGGTGGCGATGTTTCCCGCCACGACGTCGATTTCGAACTTGCTCTTCAGCAGCTTCACGGTTTCGACGACGTTGGAGGAGTGGCCATGGGCCGTGTCGACGACCAGCACGTCGACGCCCGCGTTGACCAGGGCCGAAGCCCTTTCCTCGTCCAGCACCCCCACCGCCGCGGCCACCTGCAACCGACCGCGGGAATCCCGACAACCTCGCGGATACTCATCCAGGTGCTTGATGTCCTTCATGGTAATCATCCCGGCAAGTTCGCCGGAATCGGACACCAGCAGGAGCTTTTCCACCTTTCGCTGATGGAGGATGGCCTTGGCTTCCTCCAGATTGGTTCCCGGAGGCGCGGTGACTAACTGCTTGGTCATCACCGAGGAGATCGGCGTCTGGGTCGACTGCTGAAAACGCAGATCGCGGCGAGTGATGATCCCGACGACTTGCTTGCCTTCCAGAATGGGAATCCCGGAGATGGAGTGGCTCTCCATCGTTTCGAGCGCCAAACCAACGGTGGCGTCGGGCGGCAAGGTGACAGGATCCAGGATCACCCCATTGGCCGAGCGCTTGACCTGATCCACTTGCAACGCTTGTTCTTCGACGGGCAGGTTGCGGTGAATCACCGCCATGCCTCCCTGTCGAGCCAAAGCAATCGCCAGTTCGGCTTCGCTGACGGTGTCCATCGCCGCACTGGAAACCGGGATCTTCAGTTCGACGTTGCGTGAAAAACGCGTGGAGAAGTCGACTTCAGACGGGAGAACGTCGGATCGGCCCGGGAGCAACAACAGGTCGTCGTAGGTCAGGCCCTGAGACAAGATTTGATCGGAGAGCGCCATCCCCGAGACATACCCGCTGCGAGGCCGAAAATCCATGACCTCGCCTCCTCGCCTTAAAAAATAGCCGGGGTCCCTTTGGACGCACGCCCGCCAGGACCCCGACTACAAGAAGGAGGAGAATACTCCACCAATTCGTATTCCGTGGGGGTCACTCTGAAGCGACCGAATCGAACCAGCGCCAGAAAACGGTTCCGATGAATGCGCGGCGTGCCAGCTTTCAGAAAGCATTTCTGCGCATGGCGCATCGAAGAGAAGAGCGTTCACCATCCAGCGGTCATGAGGGGAAAGAAGTGCAACTCCCCGAGCGAACGGATCCCAAGAAAGTTTTCGAAACTTGGCGAGATACCCCTGGTGAGTTTCCCGCTTTCGAGCGCGACTTGATGGAAAGAACCATGAGCCATCCGGCCGTTGGGCACACTCGAGACGCGGCCACCCGAATCAAAGGCCCACCCAAGCGGAACGGATTTCCTCCGTTCTTCGAGCCGCGGTCACGGAGAGGAACGGAGTTCTTTCCGGAACTCCGACGTGCCCCCTACCGGCGGATTGGTCCGCGCCGACTCGTCGAAGGGCCGGAGAGCCAAGAGGGAAGAATGGTGCAGGGAAGATGGTCGGGGCGAGAGGATTTGAACCTCCGACCTCAGCGTCCCGAACGCTGCGCTCTAGCCAAACTGAGCCACGCCCCGATCGAAGTCACCAATAGACGCCGCGGACACTAGTTTCCGATCCGGAGGGTTTCAACTCAGCGTTGTTCAAGGATCCGCTCGCTCCTGGCACCGGGCCCAGACCCAGCTCCTCTCCTCGGCGAGCCCGGACCGACCGGGGATCGCAGAAATGGGAACTCGGGACGGGCACTGCGAGCCGGGGCCACCATGATCTCGGACCCCGGACGAGAGACGGCCTCTGGCGTGGACACGGAATCGTTGCCATGGGAACTTCGGGCAAGCGCGCGCCACGGCGGGACCTGGCCTATGGCGTGCTGGTCGAGCACCCGGACGGTTCATGCATGAAAGTCGTCGCGAGAGTGAGTCAAAGCCACTTCGGACGAGAACTTCCGGCGGTTTTCACCGAGCAGCTCGCCCAAATCGGGGGCACCGTGAGTCAGAGGAGTCGTTGACGATCGAAAGCGTCGTAAGGACTAATCCAGAAACAACTTGGGCCATCTGCAGTGAGGCCTTCATGAGCCCTCAGGGCTACGCCGGCAGATCCCACCAGGCCAACTTGGAGTCGCGGCGGAGGCTGTCTCGAAGAATCGCCAGGTCAGCCCGAAATTCGCCGGCCTCCTGGGGAGAGACTTCGCCGACCTGGTGGAAGAGGCGAGGGCGGAGAACGAACATGAGTTGTCCTTGATGGCTGGCTTCGACGATCCACAGGTGTTTCATGCGACGGCTGGCGAGAACCAAAGACCGGGTGAGGCGATCGAGGATTTCCAGCGGATGACGATGCAGCAGGAAGAACACGGCGGGTGGAGCCTCGGGAACCAGCAGCTCGGAAATCCGACGATCCACGGCGAGCCCAGGAACTCCATCCAGGACATCGATCAGTCCCAGCAACTCGACCGGGATCCCCCTCTCGGCAGCGCGACGGCGCTCCAGAATCATCGTCACGATCGCGTCGTCGCCCTGGAAGTGGCCACAGAGCCCACATTCGTCGATGGTGTGGCCCTCAACGATCTGCTGGCTCACATCGTGACTGCCGCATTCTTCGCAAGGGGCAGACAAGCACTCACTCCTGGCTCTTGTCCGATCTTCGACACGAAGAGCTCGCGTTCTCTCCGCCTCGATGTGGGCAGATTCCCGCCAGGCTCTCCGCGAGCTGTGGGGGCCAGGGTAACCTGCTCCCTGAGGCATTCTCCACGTCCTATCGGGTTTCCTTCATGACCGGTCTTCGCATCGTGCTTTTCGTCTTGGCTGCTGCCGGAGCTCTCCTCGGCTACGTGCTGTGGCCTTCCTCCCAAGACCTGGATCGACGGGCTGAGCCCATCGACCAGCACCGGACCGCGCTGGAGACGGTGCTCGCGGAATGCAAGGAGTTGGTTCAGTACTTCGATCAGCGCAAGCCGACCCACATGAAGAAAAAGGAGCTGCAAGACCTTCGGGACCGCCTTGCCGCACTCGAGGAGAAGGAACGAACGTTCCTGGAAGACGACTCCGCCGAGCTCGATCGGCGCGAACGAAGGGTTGGACTCGACGTGCTGGAGGAGGAGTTCTACTCCTTGCTGAGGGATGGGGAAGACCTTCGCGCGCGACTGCGGGAAATGAAGAAGTACAAGGACCAGCTAGAGCCGAAATTGGCGAAGACCGGCCGTCTGATGGTCAAGCTCTTGGCCGCACAGCAGGCCAGTGAAGACATCTTGTTCCGTCAGCGCTCCAACGAAATCATCGACAAGTCCAAGACCGTGCGCAACATGGCCGAGCGAGCCATGCAGGAGTTGGCTTTTTCCATCTTGCGCGGACGCACCATTGCGCAAACGGCGTTGAACGAACTCGACGAAGTGAACAAAGGCATGAAAGAGCTGGTGGATCTGGCGGGCGCCTCCCCGGCCCGCCCCAAAGCCGGCGAAGAGGCCGACGGATAGCCGACCGAGCGTCCCGTCAGACTTTACTTTCTCGCAGGAAACGCTTGTCCCCTCGACGCACGGTGATGCCCTGGGCATCGAAGTACTCGAGCAAAGGGATCATGTATTTGCGTGATGTAGACAGGATGTCACGAAGCGCCGGGATGTCGATGGCCGCGTCGTTCTTGCGACCGTTGGCAATCAACTCTTCCCGGGCACGGGCCACCGCGGCTTGCGAAAAGTAGTGGGCCCCCACCCGAACCAGCTCGCCTTCGTCGCACAGCAGATTCGCGAGCCGAGTCAAAAGTCCGGGTTCCCCACCGAGCTCTTCCGCAATCACTTTCAAAGACGGCGGCGACAGTTCGCCATCCGTCAAACGGGAACGCAATCCACCGAGCAGCTTGTCTTCCTTGTCCGACAGCGCCGGCTGGTGGGAAGACAGTCGTAGCTGACCCGCGGCTCCCTCTTCACTGACCGCCCCTTGGTTTGCCAAGGTTTGCACCGTCGCCTTGAACACGCTTTCCGGCAACGACACCCGAGAACGCAGATCCCTCACCTCGATCAACTTCTTCAGCGGGTGGGCCTTGTGCAGAGCCTTCAGCCCTTGCATCACTTCCTGCCGAGCGTGCTCGAAAAACTCCTTGGAAAGCATCTGGCCTCGGCCGACGTCCACCAAGCCACCGGTCTTCAGAAGTGCGGCGGCCACCTTCTCCGTCTCGGGAACGGGCGAACCGACATCGACCGCGAGCGTCTCCACGTCGAAGGGCTCCAGGCGCCGACTTCGAGCGGCGAACAGCAACTCGTCTTCGGGGCTCGCCAAGGCCTGCTCCCGCTCTTGCAGCTCTTGCACATGGTGGTCCCGCAGCCTTTTGCGGTGACGAACCGAAGTTCCGAAGAGAGTTCCCCCGCCAATGGTGAGCATGGGGGAAGCCTGGCGAATCAAGAATCGGTCCCGGGGCCCGACCACCACCGGGTCCACCAACTCCAGCTGCACCAATCCCTCTTCCCCAGGCATCAGCATCTCTTGGTCGACGATGCGAACTCGTCCCATCACTTCCGCCGTACCGACGTGCACTCGAACTTCCGTGCGGTGCTTTAGCGGCTTCTTGCGACTGCTCAAGTACTGAAGGCGTGCTTCGAGGAGCTGGCTCGGTCGAAAGCAACCAGGGGATCCCGCGACCATTCCCCGATGCACCAGCCGATAGTCGACGTCGCCCACGTTGAGCGCACAAGAATGCCCCGCCAGCGCTCGTTCACAAGCCTGCCCGTAGGCCTGAATCCCACGCACTCGACCACTCTGCCCAAGGGGCAGAACCTCGACTTCATCACCGACGTGAATCTCGCCACTGACCGGAACCCCTGTGATCACCGTGCCATGGCCACGGGCAGAGAACACCCGTTGGATCGGCAAACGAAACAGTCCTCCTTCGTCCCGAGCCGGCGTGGCAGCAATCAATCGCTCGAGTTCTTGGCGAACTTCCTCGATCCCCGCTCCGGAAGAGTTCGAGCAAGCGATGATGGCTGCTTCCTCGAGAAAGGTGTCCCGGAGGAGGAGGCGAACGTCCTCGCGCGCCATCTCGAGAAGCTCTTCGTCCACCAGGTCCGACTTGGTCAGCGCCACCATGCCCGAGTCGGCACCCAGTAGCGTGAGAATGTCGAGGTGCTCTCGAGTTTGCGGCATGACCCCATCGTCGGCGGCCACGACCAGGACCACCACGTCGACCGAGGTCGCCCCCGCCACCATGTTCTTGATGAAGCGCTCGTGACCAGGGACGTCGATGATGCCGACCAGTTTTCCGCCGGCACTTTCGTACCGTGCGAAACCCAGATCGATCGTCATCCCCCGTTCTTTTTCTTCCTGCAAGCGATCGGGGTCGACACCGGTCAGTCGGATCACCAAACTCGACTTGCCGTGATCGATGTGGCCGGCGGTGCCGACAATGACCTTCTGAATGGAAGAGTCCGCGTCGGTCACAGAACCTTATCCGACGCTTCCGTGCACCTCGGCGACGTAGAGGATGCGTTCGCAGGACTGACAGTTGACGAGATCCCGTCCCCCCTGCAGACGCGCCAGATCATTGGGACGAATGGTCATCTGACATCCGCTGCAGACCTTGCCGCTGACTGGGACGACAGCTTCGCCGTCCCGGGCTTTCAGCACCCGTTCGTAGATCTCCAATGCCGGTTCCGGCAGGGACTGGCAGTGCTCGTTGCGCCGCGTCTCATGGACTTGCAGCTCGGCCACGTACTCGTTCTTGTCCACGTTCCACTGAGACTCGAACGTCTCTTTCTCGGCACGATGTTCTTCGAGAATTGCCTGCACTTCCTTCAGTTCGCCTTCGGCGGTCTCGACGTCGCCGAAGGCCTCCAGAATCTGGTCCTCGAGATCGGAGCACTCTTGCTTGAGGCGCTCGGCGTGATCGCCCAGAGCGCGATACTCCTGATTGGTCCGCGCCGTGGCTTGCTGACCGAGGAGCTTCTTGATCTCTTCTTCCTTCGACTTGAGGTCGAGCTCTCGGTCGCCGACGGCCGCTTTCGCCCGGGTCACCTTGTCCTGGGCACGGGACACCCGATCCTCGGTCTGGCGAAACTTGTCGCCGCGGCGCTCGACCAGCTGCGGGCCGTCATCCAGGCGCCGACGGATCCGGTAGATCTCGTCGTCGATCGTCTGCAGCCGGATCAAACCGGTCAGGGTCTCATGAGAGTTGACGGAACCCATCGTTGGCACCCATGACTCCTGCTCCGGGACGATCTCGCGGCCCGATCACTCCAAAGGAACGACGCCAGCGCGACTCCTGGAATTATGGAATCGTTGGGGAACGGATCAAGAACCATCCACGTGCCCGTCGATCGAACACGTCGCGGGAACCCGAGGCGATGGGCGCCCCGGGTCGTCCACGACCGTGCGTGCCGGACTAACCGGCCTGCTGCTCTTGCTTCTCGAGGAAGCCTTCCAGCAAGCGGCTGCGGATCGGGTGCTGCAACTTGCGCACCGCCTTGGCTTCGATTTGACGCACACGCTCGCGGGTCACCTTGAAGATGCGCCCCACTTCTTCGAGGGTGTACGTGTAGCCGTCGCCGATCCCGTAGCGCAGCTTGATGATTTCTCGCTCGCGGAACGAGAGAGTCTGAAGCACGCTGTGGATGCGATCCTTCAACATCTCCATGCCGGCGCCTTCCACCGGCGACTCCGCCGTCTCGTCCTCGATGAAGTCTCCGAAATAGGAGTCTTCGCCATCGCCGATCGGGCGATCCAACGAGATCGGATGCTTGGCAATCTTGGTGACACGCTTGGCTTCTTCGAGAGAGATGTCGGCTTCTTTGGCCACCTCTTCGATGGTTGGCTCTCGTCCATACGCTTGGACGAGCTTCTTCTGCACGTTGCGCAGCTTGGACATCGTCTCGATCATGTGCACCGGAATACGAATGGTGCGGGCCTGATCGGCGATGGAACGAGTGATCGCCTGACGAATCCACCAGGTCGCATACGTCGAGAACTTGTAGCCGCGGCGGTACTCATACTTTTCGACCGCCTTCATCAACCCCGTGTTGCCCTCCTGGATCAGGTCCAGGAACGACAGTCCACGGTTTCGGTACTTCTTGGCAATCGACACAACCAAGCGCAGGTTGCCCGAAGAGAGGGCTCGCTTGGCCTGATCGTAGTTGCGGTAACGCGCGCGAATCACGTGCAGCCGGCGTTCCAAGCGAGTCGGCGTTTCCATCGCCCGCAGACACCAGGCCTCGAACTCCTCGCGAGACTCGATGCAGGCCTTGGTTCCGGTTCGGTTGCGATAGCGCCGGAAACGCTTCTCCAGATCTCGACCTCGCCGACTCTCCTGCATCAACACTTCGATGAGCGGCTTGACCTTTTTGAGTTGCACCTGGAGCTCTTCCAGCAGAACCGAGCACTTGGCGCGGCGCCGCGTGGTCCGACGCACCACCGTGGCTCGCTCGTCCTCCGAGAGATCGCCATTGGCTCGCAACACGCCTTCGACGTCGGACTGATTCTTGAGGTAGAGCTTGCGCAAAGTCAGCAGGTTCTCCTGCAGACGTTCCTGGATCTCCGTCTTGGAGGGCTCGGTTCCCGAGGTCGGCACCTTCAACGTTCGGTCGAAGGCGAGCTTTCCATCCTTGACGTCTTCCAGAACTTGAATGCCGTGGCGCACGCCGAATCCGGAGGCCAACAGCAATCGCCGGAAGGCCTCGCGGGTTTCTTCGATCTGTCGCGCCAGGTTGATTTCTTGTTCACGGGTAAGGAGCGGAATCTCTCCCATCTGGGTGAGATACATGCGCACCGGATCGTCGATCTTTTCCGAACCACCGGTCTTCGAAAAACGCTCGCGAGCCTCGGCGTCTTTCTTTGCAATGGACGAACGACCTTCGCGGTCCTCTTCGTCCATCTCCGATTCGTCGACGAGTTCAATGCCATGGGCTTCCAGTGCCGCCAGAACCGCGTCGATGTTGTCGACTGCGTCTTCCGGCAGTTCCTGGTTCAGCTCGTCGTAAGTGAGGAATCCACGCTTCCGTGCATTGTCGACCAATGAACGGACGTAGGGGTCCACTCGGTCGCGCGGATCCTTGGATCGCCTTGCCAATTCAACCTCCTTGAAGACGGACGTTCCGCACCATTGTTTTGGCGCGATGTGCGGAACCCGCCATTATACCATTCGCCCAGTAGCATTTCCGCCCAGTGTTCCAGGCAACGTTTCGGACCGGGTCCGCTTGCGCTTCGGACCGGTTCCGACTCTCCCGCCAGGCCCTCCGGAAAACACCCCCCGTGTTTTGATGTCCCGCTCGATGGCCGGGACCAGTTTCCGGGTCTTTCAGTTTGGGACCTACAGGCTGGATTCTTGGGTCGGATCTTCCCCTTTTCGCCAGTGCTGATACTCACTCAAAAACCGGAGCGCGAGCTGGGTATCTCCAGTTCGCGCTCCCTCCTGGTAGCGTTTCTTGATCTCGCGTCCTTGCTGTTCTTGACGAATGCGCTCGAAAAACTGAAGCGCCCCATCGAACAGCTTGCCCGGATCCGCCAGGATCGGCCGTTCCGTCAGGTCCAAAAGCACCGCCTGACTCTCGGCTTGACCCGCATGGAGGTCCAAGAGCTCGCGAACATCCGCCGTCGGATGCGCCACCAGCTCATTGAATAGCCTTTCCCTCAGCGGATGCTGGAAGGTTCCTGGCTCCACCAGCTCTGCGGCCAGCTCTCGTAACTCCTGGCGGTGGAGCAACGCCAGGAGCAACTCTTCTTCGGCCACGGCATTGGCCGTCGAAATCCGATCGGTTTCCGACCTTCTCGGCGTTGCCGATTGAGCCGTCCCGTGCGAAGCCTCGTCCATCACCTCCAATGAGGGCTTCTTCTGAGCACGTTGGCGAAAGCCGCGTGAGTTGACCAACACCTCGGCGGGCAGATCCAACTCGGAGGCCACATGTTGCAGTGCCGTGGTTCGCACCACTCCATCCTGAATCGACCCCAGTGCTTCTGCCACACGGCGCGCCGCATCAGCCCGATCTTCAAAGGAGTTCGCCGACCGGCCCCCCATCTCGGACAGCAAGAAATCCAATCCCGACTGTCCCGCGGCGCCCAGGAATGCGTCGAAGTCCGTGGCCGTCCTGCCATCGGCGAAATAGTCCCCCGGATCTTGCCCATCCGGGGGCACCAAAACTTGGACTCGCAGCCCTGCTCCCATCAGGATGGGAACCGACTTCACCGCCGCCGCTCGCCCCGCGTTGTCCCCATCCAAGAACACGATGACTCGAGGAGCAATGCGCGAGAGGATCTTGCCGTGGTCTTCGGTGACCGCAGTTCCCAACGCGGCAACGGCGCAGCGAACTCCGGCCTGGTGCGCGAGAATGACGTCCAGGTACCCCTCGACCAATACCGCTCGATCTTCTTCCAAGATTGCCGGGCGGGCCAGGTCCAGGCCAAACAGGGTTCGGCTCTTGTGAAAGATCGCCGTTTCCGGCGAGTTCAGGTACTTGGGCTCGCGAGCCTCGGGACCGTCCTCGAGTCGGCGTCCCCCGAAGGCCACGGGGCGACCTCGTGCGTCCCGAATCGGAATCACCAACCGATCTCGAAACACGTCGTAGACACGCCCTTCGCGCCGCCGCATCAGCCCGGCGTCTTGCAACAACTCCGAGCGGAACCCTTGGCGCTGAAGCATCGCTCCCAGGAAGCCGCGAGCGGGTGGCGCGTAGCCAAGTCCGAAGGTCTTCACGGTCTCATCATGAAGGCCTCGGTCTTTCCAAACTTGGCGGGCCCTTGCTCCTTCCTCAGAAGCAAGACACTTGCGGAAGTGTTTCCACGCAGCTTCGCTGGCTTCGAGAACTCGCGACTGCTTGCTCCGTGGCGCAGTGCCGGGCTTTTCGCTCAAGGGGACGCCGGCTTCGTCGGCAAGTTGACGCAGCGCTTCGGACGGCTCCAGTCGCAACAGCTCTTGCAGGAAGACGAACACGTCTCCGCCCTTCCCGCAACCGAAGCACTTGAAATACTGTCCCTCTTCGATGACGCCGAAAGATGGCGTCTTTTCCGCATGGAAGGGACAAAGACCCACCAGGCGAGACCCCGATTTCTTGAGGGCCACGTGACGGCCGATGACTTCGGCGATGTCCACCGCAGCCTTGACCCTGGCAAAGTCGTTCATCAAAAACAGCCCCCTCCGAACGCCCCCCTCTTCCTTCCCGGGAGAAATGAGGTCCGTCCTCGCGACCGCCCATTCTACTTCTGCGAGGAGATCTTCGGCCCCACGGTTGCGGCCAGGGCTAGCCACTCTTGGTCGTTGATTTCCTGGGGACGACGAGTCAGTAACTCAGGATCCAAGGTGGCAAGGATGTCCGGTCCGATCATTCGTGCAAGGCTGCGCCTCAACATCTTTCGGCGCCCTTCAAACGCGGCCTTCAGGAGCGCTTCCAGGCGAGGGAGACGCTGGAACGGAGAATCCGTTTCCTGACGAGGCCGGATCTGAACCACTGCCGAACTGACCTTGGGGGGCGGAGTGAACTGCCCCGGGGTCAACCGGAACAGCCGCTTGGATTCGGCGCACAAACCCACGAGCAGGGTCAACAGCCCCCTCTCCGGACTTCCCGGTGGCGCAAGAATTCGTCGTGCCACCTCCGCCTGAATCGTCACCACCATTTGCTCCGGCGGTGTGGGCGCACGCACCAAGTCCACCAGCAGCACCGACGCGATTTGGTACGGCAGATTGCTGACGAACAAAGGAGGGCGGCCGTCTTGGCGGCAGCTTTCCTCGAGCAGTTGATTCAGCGCCTGACCGCCCTCTTGTCGGGCGTCCTGACAGCGAATCTCGAATCCCTCGTCGTCCCCGAAGCAACTTTCGAGAAACTCGGCGAAATCTGGATCGACCTCCAGGGCAACAACCCGGGCCCCCAAGTCCAAAAGCGCGGCGGTGAGACCCCCGGGCCCACTGCCCACTTCGATCACCGTCCGGCCGTGCAGGTCTCCCGCTGCTCCGGCGATCCGCAGCAGAACCTCGGGAGTGAGTAAGAAATGCTGACCGAAGCGCTTGCGCGGCAACAGTGATTGCGCCCGCAGCTCCTGACGGACTCGCGCCAGGTGGGGACGCAATCGCTCGCCATTCAACGCGCTTCCTCCCCCAACGTCGTCTGCGCGGACCACACCTTGCGGAAGTCTCGAAGCAGCCGAGCCGCCTCCCCCCGCGGAGGTCCGAGCGCAACCACCAAGCTTTGGTCTGCCGCATCTTCGGGGTGCACGATTCGGGAATCACTCAGCGACACCACCCACTCGCGCTGTCGATCTCCCCGGACATCCGCCAACAGGAACTCGTCGAGGGGAGCGCGGCGCACGCCGAAGCGATCGACCGATTGTCCGTCTCGCATCGAGCGCCACCAAATCTCGAACGGAGAGCGGCCGACCAACAGTCGCTCCGAGCGATCGCTGCGAGAGCCCAACAAACGCAAGTCAGCAACGTCTTCGCGGCCCAGTTCCGTGCGCCAAAGCACTGCCCCACTGATCAGGTCCATGCACACGGCCAACCCTTCGCCGGTGAGGATGACCAGAGTCCTTGCTTGGTCGTCCAACCAAGAGTCGTAGACCGCATCGCCAAGCTCCACGCTGCCACCGATGGTGGTCAGCCGGGCGGGGAGTCGCGAATCGACTTGCAAACGGCTCAAATCCAGGACTCCCGCGTCCCCGTCTCGATAGGACAGGAACAACGGCCACACGGGACGGGGGCTCATCACCATCAGGGTCGCACGGCTGACCTCTGTGGCCCACGGCGCGATTCCACCCGACGATTCGCGCTCCTTCCACCACAGCTGTGTGACCGGACGCGGCATTTGCAATGCCACTGGCTGCCAGCGATCACCGCTCGGCCCAATTCGCATCAACCGGAGATTTTGTGCTTCTCGACGGACCAGGAACGAAAGGGGTTCCGTCAGGGCCAAGAGGCGGTCGCCCGGGACCAGTGACATGGACGACCGATCCAAGGTATCCAGATCCGCGAGGCCCAGCAGATGCAGGTCGGTGACGATGCGTGGGGATCGGCCCTGGCTGTCGACCGTCGCAATCGCGAGAGCCGCGTGCTGGCTCGATGCCGTCGCGAGGACTGCTCCGTGTCCCCGGAACTCTCGTCGCGCGCGAACCCGCAAGTCGTCCAGATCGACGACGTAGGCGCCAAACACTCCGGGATCAAACTCGTTGTCCACCGGGTTCCCGAACTCCACCAGCAGAAGGACCGTGGATTCGTCGACGCGCTGCATCGACAAGAACCGTCCCTCCAGGAGTAACTCCTGGCAACGCCAGGTTGGCGTCCGCTCCGAGGCAGAGACTCGTTGCAGCCGAACCCGGTCTTTGACCGGTTCTTCTCCGGTGTGAAACTCCAAGCACTGGAGGAAAAGCAGAGACTCGGGGAGGGCGAGCATCTCCGCGTGGATGGACACCGCACCCGGAATTCCCTCCAGGTCTTGGAACTGGCCACTCGGAAGCTCGACCAGGCGAAACGCTCCCTCTTCGTTCTCGGTCCAGAACCAAGCGCGATCTCCCGCAGACTCCTTGATCCCGTGCGTCGGCTTGCTGGAAGTCGGTTCGGGCAATTCGACGCGGAGCACCTCGCTGCCATCGCGCGCCGAAAGGCCCTGCAGCAATCCGCGACTCACGACCAGGATGTCTTCCCCGGCCCGCGCATGGGTCGCATCGAGAGGAACCGGCGCCAACAACAGGGCTCCGACGTCTGGAGTTCGTACCGACCAAAGCACTCGAGAGCGAAAGTCTCGCTCTGCCACGAACGGAAGGAGCCGATTGGGCCCGCGCCGCTGACGACCAACTTCCAGCAACTCCAAGATCGCGGCCTCTCGCTCGCCGCCGCTGAGCGTACTCACCTCGCTCAAAGCACTTTCCAGGACCTGATCCGCTCGACGGATGACACAGCGAAATCCAATGTCGAAGGCCCGCTCCTGGCGATGACGTCGAGAGTGCCAACTAGGAATCGCTTCCGCTTCGAGAGTGTTCTTGCGGTAGCGCATGGCGGTCAAGGACTGGCGGGGCTCCCGGTCGTGTTCCCGAGCACCGGACGTATTGAACGAGCCCCCGAGAACCCAAGTGGACTCGTCGGTGGGATCCATTGGAACCGTCCACTCCGCCACGTTGCCGATGAGGTCGTAGCAGCCAGGAGCTGACTTGCCTCCTTCGAACACGCCCACAGCACAGGCCTTGCCCACCCCTGTTTCGAGGACGTTGCATTGCTGCACGAAACCGCGTCCGGTCCAGGGAAAGCGCCCCTCCCCCAGTCCCGGCGCTCCGTTCAGCCACTCGAGGGCCGTCGGCAGCGACTTGCCATGGTATTGAGCGAACGCGGTCGCGTCCTCGAGTGAGACGAATCGCACCGGCATGCTGGCATCACCGGCGACCGGTTCCCCCTCCTGCCAATGGCGCAGAAATGCGGTGGGGTCGGACGGGCGATAGTCGGATTGGCCCAGGAACTGGTGGTACTCGCCATCGGTGACTTCGAACCGATCGAGCAGCAGTCCTTCTCCGGACGGAGACACCACGTATGTCATGTCGCGTAGGCGGAGAAAGCGCGGACGAATCGTCTCGACCGAAGCTGGGTCTTCGGAGTCGCTGCAAGCCGAGATGAGGGCACAAGCAGTCGCGAAGAGCAAGCCACGAAAACAGCGAGCCCGACCGCGTGGGCCGGGCTCGCTGCAGGGATTCATCTCGAGAGTGATCGGCAATCGATGCTCAGTTGGCTGGCACCCGAACGTGGATTTCCACTCTTCGGTTCTTGGCCTTCGCATCCGCGGTCTGGCCAGTCACCAACGGTCGGTTGGGGCCGTAAGAAGCGAGGCTGAAGATATCCTTGGGCACCTTGCCCTTGCCGGTCAGGTACTCGAACACCGAAAGAGCACGCTCCGCAGCAAGCTCGTGATTGCCTCGCGGATACATTTCCTTGGTCATCCGCACAGGATCCGAGTCCGTGTGGCCGTCGATGCGCACTTGGTCGTAGCCGTTGGAGACGATTTCGCGAGCGACCACGGACAGAGCGCTCTGTCCGTCCTGCTTGATCGTCGTCGAGCCCGAATCGAACAGGAGCTTGTCCTGCATCAGAATCGTGAACCCTTCCGAGTTGGCAACCAACGACAGCCCTTCGATGTCCCCAAACGGGCCCGCCAGGCGGGATTGGGCCTCTTGAAGCGCCTGCTCGAGCTGATGAATGCGGGCCTCGGAGTCGGCGGAAGTCCGGGCGTCGTCGTTCAACGTCCCACGCAGTTCCGCGACTTCTCCCTCGCGCTTGGCCAGCTCGGACTCCAATCGCACCCGCGCCTGATTGGCGCTGTGGTGCTCGGTCACCAAGCGGTCGTACTGAGCCCGAGGAACCACACAACCGGTCAACGCCATTGCAACTGCGCCGCCGGTCACCAAACGTGCCACTGTTACTAGGTTACTGGTCATGGAGCACCTCCCCCCACTCTGACCCCCAAGCGTCCGACTTGGATGGGCCCCCGATCCTCTTGGACCTGCCCGATCGTCGGACGCCCAAACTCGGTCACCAATTCGACTTCAGCACCAACGCTCAGTACCAAATCGCTCTCGGTTACCAATTTCCTCGGACGCCATTCCCGAGGTCGCCTCTCTCCAACCGCTTCAGACACCGCTCCGGAAGACACCGAAACCCGCGATCTGCTGCGGTCCCCGAACCGAACCCTGAGAAAAGCATACGTTGCTCGACGGGTCCTTCCGGGACGTTGCTTCGTCAAATGATCCACCATTGAAGCCGCGAGTCTTGCGAATCGCGGCATGGGGTTTTTTCCAAAACCTTGCGCAGCATTATCACCGCCTGTGAAGGGCATCGCTACGGTCAATCGGCAAAAACGGCAAGCAGCGAAAGATCAGCCGCCGAACATGCCGCCCAGAGAATCGGCCACCCACTGGGTCATGCCGCTTGGCACACCTTGGATCGCATCGAGAGCAACGAACACTCCGATCAACGCAACCACGGTGCTCAGCGCGATGGCCACGGTCCAAACCGGGCCCTCGGTCTCTTCGGGACCTTCGACGACCACTCGCGGCTTGCGCTTGGCTCCGCCGCCCGCAGACGCGCGCGGTCGACGACTGCCACCGCGGGACCCACGACGACCGGTCGCCGGCTCTTCTTCCAAGTCCAACGGCACGTCTTCTTCTTCCAGAAACGAATCGTCGGTGATCGCCGCCGTCGCCATTCCGACTTCCTGATCGGCGTCGTCTTCGTCGAACACGAGTTCTTCGGGAAGCTCTTCGTCGAGGGTCTCGGCACCGGCGTTGGCCGCGTCGCGCTTGAAGCGCTCCACGTCCTCTTTCTTGAACTTCATCATGTCTTGGTCGCGGAAGGCCCGGATCTCGCCCTCAGAGACCAATCGCTTGAGCTCGTCCTCCTGCATCTCGAGCTCTCTGAGGACCTTCTCGAACGAAAAGAATTCTTTGGACACGTGTGGATCCCCCAATGGTGGGTCGATGGCGGCGGCCCCGCCCTGTTGTTGTCAGACCGCGATCGGACTCGTTGGCCGACTCAGCGGTCCGATTTCAGCGAATCGGCGCGGGCGTCATATTGTTCCCGGAGCTCTGAGTAACTGAACTCCGAGAAATCCCGGTACTTGGTGAGCTTCAGGTCGTGGTCGATTTTACGAGCCCCGAGCCATCTCAATCCACCCTCCTCGCCAGGGATGGCCTCATAGGCGGCAAGAGTTCGAGAATCGGGGTCCACCAAGAACAGCACCGCGCTGCTCGCTCCCAGGGAAGAGGTGGCAATGAGCGGCGAACCGGGGGCAGGCGAGCTGGCTGATTTCCAGGCGATCACCCCGAGCGCGGCCAGCAAAGCCCACGCAAACAGCCACTTTCGTTGATTTCGAAGTGCTTCAGACACGTCCTGTCCCTCCTTGGCAACAATTCGTCCCCAGCTTGACCACCGAGCAGCGAACACCGATCGGTATCCGCTCAGTCGATTTCGGCTCCATCCGGGTCTGGTGCCAGGGGCAAGCAGACCGTGAAGACCGATCCCTTCCTCGGTTCGGAGTCGAGCCAGAGCTCTCCTCCATGCTGATCGATGATGTGGTGAGCCACGCTCAGTCCCAGTCCGGTTCCTTGGCCCACTTCCTTGGTCGAATAGAACAAGTCGAACGCCCGTTGGCGCTGTTCGCCGGTCATTCCGGGCCCCTCGTCGCGCACTTGGACCAGGGCCCGGGACCCCTCCGTCATGATCCGCACCTGAACCCGCCCCCCTTGGGGAGCCATGGCGTCGCACGCGTTCAGGAACAGATTCAGGAACACTTGCTGAATCTCTCCTGGCACGGCAAGGATCTGTGCGTCGGCGCCCTCCACGTCGATGGTGACTCGAGACTTGGCCGCCTGGTGCTCGACGAAGGCCACCGCCCCGACCACGGTTTCTCGCACCGATGCCACGACGGGATCGTGCTGACGGGGAGAAAAACGCAACACCCTTCGCACGATCTCCTGGATGCGCGACAGGCCACCACTGATCAGGCTGAGATACTTGCGTTCGAGCTGCGGGTTGCGCGGTTCCCGTTCGGTCTCTTTCCTGAGCCGTCGTGCCGCATTCAGCATCCCACCCAGCGGGTTGTTGATTTCGTGAGCGATCCCCGACGCCAGTGTTCCGGTGGCCGCCAGGCGTTGGGCGATCACCAAACCGCGGCGACTTTGCTCGGCCCGTTGAGTCGCCTCCTCCACCCGCTCCTTGAGATCTCGCTGGGATTCCTGAACTTCCGACATCATGGAGTTGAAGGAGGAGATGAGGCGGCCGATCTCATCGCCTCGATCACCGCCAGGAACCGCATCACCGTAGTCCCGGTGAGCCACCCGTTCGGCGCCCCGCGACAGCGACGCAATGGGCCGCAGCACCCAGTACTCCAGGAACAACCAGGTCAAGGTCAGCAACAGCAGTGTGCCGAGGCCCATGACCCAGTACAGCGAAGATTGAAAACTGGGAACCCACTCTTGGGGCATCTCGAAGGCGCCGGTCATGCGAAAGTATCCGCCGCCCCAGGGTTCGGCCGTCGCATCCAGCTTTCCGGAGGTGTCGCCGAACTCCTTGAGATAGATCGGCGCGGCAATCCACGATCCATCCATGATCGACTGGCGTGCCTCGATGGCTTCCCGGATTTTTTCGGTCGCTCGGGCGTCACGAAATTCAGAGGAGCGCTGCTTGGCCCCTTTGAGGTTGAGATAGAAGCCTGTCGGAGGAACGACTTCCTTCGACTCTTTCAAGGTGCGGTACCGCCAATCCGAGTCCACCGAACGACGGTCACGAATCACTCCATCATCGATGATTCCCTGCACGGGATGATCGAGGAGCCGCCGGCAAATCTCCGGTCCGCTGAGTCGCAAGGAAGGCAACTCCAAGACCAGACTCCCCGCCAGCACCTTGCCAAAGGCCAGCTGCAGTCGTTGATTGGCACTTCTCTGGAGCTGTTGTTCCCGCGCTTGGCGCTCGCGATCTTGGCCGGTCAGATCCCACGCAAAAAACGTCGCGAGCAGTAACGTCACCAACAGATTGACGCCGGCAATAGAGAGAACGATGCGCGCCCGAAGGGACATGGGTTAACACCAACCGTTCATGAGCGTTGCCTATCCTGCAAGTTGGTCCATCACCTTCAGCACCGGCAGGAATAGGGCCACCACCACCACCCCCACGACCACCGCCAGAACCAGAAGCAACAGCGGCTCGACCACTTTGAAGATCGTCGCGACGCTGTCATCGACTTCCTGCTCATAGGTATCGGCCACTTTGAGCAGCATGCGGTCCACGGTCCCCGACTCTTCTCCAACGTCGATCATGTTCACCACGATGTCGTCGAAGACGGGGCTTTCCGCCATCGGCCGCGCCATGGACTCTCCCTGCCGAAGGTTCTGGAGAATCGCCTCGAGGGCATCGGAAACGACCAGGTTGGTGACCGAATCCCGGACGATCATGAGCGCGTCCAGGATCGGCACACCGGCACCGAGGAGGGTGCCAAAAGTCCGAGAGAATCGCGCCACGATGGTCTTCGAGGCCAGGGAGCCGAAGAGCGGCACCTTCAGCACAATGCGATCAAACACCCGCCGGACCCCGCTGGCACGAAACGCGAGTTTGGCCGCCAGTCCCAACACACCAACGATCAGGAGCAGTACCCACCACGACTCTCGGAGGAAGTCGGCCACGGCCAGAACCACGAGGGTCAACGGAGGCAACGTCGAATCGAGCTGCTCGAAGATTTCTTCGAAGCGGGGAACCACGAAGACCAGCACGAAGCCGACCACCGCACCCGCAAACGCCAACACGAACGCCGGGTAGGCCAATGCGCCAATCACTTTGCGGCGAATCGACTCCGACTTTTCGGCAAAGAGGGCGAGCCGGTGCAGAATCTCGTCCAAGATCCCGCCAGCCTCCCCCGCCTTGACCATGTTGAGATACAGGGAGTCGAACAGTCCGTCATGCTTGGCCAAGGCCGACGACAGCGAATCTCCCCCCTCCACATCCTGGGCGATCTGGTCCACGGCGTCGTGAAATGGCCCCGGTCGCTGCTGCCCGGCAAGGATGCGCAAGCTGCGTACGATCGGGAGACCGGCGGATTGCAGCGTCGCAAGCTGGGAAGTGAACTGAGTCATCACCCGGGACTTGACGCGAGTCCTCCGCCGTCGACGGGTCGGCGCCGACGGCCTCGTCGCACCGGACGCCGGACGGGCCGAAGCGGCAACTTTGGTCTTCCGCTGAATCTTCGCTGGCACGGCGGTCAGTTCTCGCTGAAGGTCTCTCGGAGGACTTCTTCGACGGTGGTCAGGCCTTCAAAGATACGGCGTCGCCCGATTTCGCGCAGCGGAACCATGCCTTCTTCGACGGCCAGGTCCCGCAACTCCGACTGAGTCCACCCCTCGAGGATGCCCTTCCGCAACCGGGGGGTGACCCGCATGATCTCAAATAACGCCAGACGCCCGCGGTAACCGGTGTGGTTGCAGCTTTCGCACCCTTTTCCGAAGAAAAACTCCTTGTCGCCCACGTCTTCCTTGGCCAGCCCCAAGGGATAGAGGCTCTCGTCGGTCGGCTCGTAAGGCGCCCGGCAATCCCGGCAAATCCGCCGCACCAGGCGCTGGGCAAGAACCCCGGAGAGGGTGCCGGAAATCAGGTACGGCTCGATGCCAAGGTCCACCAGTCGCACGACCGACGAAGGAGCGTCATTCGTGTGCACCGTCGAAAACACCAGGTGACCGGTGAGCGACGCTTCGATGGCAATGCGCGCCGTTTCCAGATCGCGGGTTTCCCCAATCAAGATGCGATCGGGGTCTTGGCGAAGAATCGTGCGAAGCACGGCGCTGTAGGTCACACCGATGTCTTCGTTGACCGGCACCTGAACGATGCCGTCCAAGTCGTACTCCACCGGGTCTTCGGTGGTGATGATCTTCTGGGTCGTGTCGTTGAGCTGGTTCAACATGCTGTACAGGGTCGTCGTTTTGCCGGATCCGGTGGGTCCGGTGACCAGAATGATCCCGTGAGGCAGCGCCAGCAGCCCCTCCACCTGTTCCCGATCCCGTGCGGTCAGGCCAATGCGCTCCAGGTCCAACGCCACGACGCTGCGGTCCAGCACCCGCAACACGCAAGACTCTCCATGCAACGTGGGCAAGGTCGACACGCGCAGATCCACCGCTCGGCCGTCGATGGAGAGTTCGATGCGTCCGTCCTGCGGAATGCGGGTCTCGGCAATGTCGAGATTCGCCATCACCTTGACTCTCGAAATCAGAGGCACGGCGAGTTCCACCGGAGGCGGCTCCAACTCGTACAACACCCCATCCACGCGGTAGCGAATCTTGAATTCTGTCTCGAATGGCTCCAGGTGGATGTCCGACGCTTGGTCACGCACCGCTTGGAACAAGATGAAGTTCAACAACTTCACCACCGGACCGGCGTGGGCCATGCCTTCGCGATCGGAAAGATCGAGAGTGGTGTCACCCCCCTGCCGGAATTCGTCGACCGCCTCGGCCAAAGCGTTGGCAGGGGTCGCCTCTCCATAGAATTCGTCCAGACACGCGACCAGTTGCTGGGGATCGGCCATCACCGCGCGCACTTCAGACCCCACCAGGAAGCGCAGTTCGTCCAGGAAATTCGAGTTCAACGGGTCCGCGATGGCGACCACCAAGGCCCCCGCCTCCTCGCGAATGGGCACCACTTGAAACAGCCGTGCGCTGGACGCATCGATGCGCTTGGCCAGCTCCTTCGAGGGCTTCGCCTGCTGCAAATCCACGACCTCGAGGCCCTGCTGGATTCCCAAAGCCAAATGCAGATCGGCCGCGGTGATGTGCCCCCGCTCGATGAGGATCTTGCCAAGCGGCCCGCCGTGATCCCGCTGAACTTTGAGCGCCTCTTGGATCTGGCCTTCGTCGACCAATCCTCGCTCTTTCAGAATCTGCCCCAAGAGTTTGCGGCGCGTCGACACTCGGCAAACCTCCGGTTCAAACCAGCTTGGATTCCAAGGAACGGGGATCCTGAGCCGCCCGCAATGCCGTCTCGCGACTGATCCGACCTTGTTGGTAGAGCTCGCTCAAGGAGTCATCCAGCAGCATCATCCCCATCCGACGCGACGTCTGAATCACGGAAGCAATCTTGAACGTCTCTCCCTTGCGAATGTGATTCTCCACCGCAGAGTTGACTCCCAACAACTCGAACGCCGCCACCCGCCCATCGGCCGAGGTGACCGGGAGCAGCACTTGGGACAACACCGCGATCAGCGACACTGCCAGCTGGGCGCGGATCTGTTCCTGCTGATCGACCGGAAATGCGTCGATCATCCGGTCCACGGTGCGTGCCGCCCCCGTGGTGTGCAGTGTTGCCAGAACCAGGTGACCGGTTTCGGCCGCCGAGACGGCGGCAGAGATGGTCTCGAGGTCGCGCATCTCTCCGAGAAGGATCACGTCCGGGTCTTGCCGCAGCGCCCGGCGCATTCCCTCCGAGAAACTCGGCACGTCCTCGTGAAGCTCTCGTTGAGTCACGACGGACTTCTGGTGCTGGTGGAAGTACTCGATCGGATCTTCGATCGTGATGATGTGTCGGTCGAAGTTCCGGTTGATGTAGTCCACCATGGAAGCCAGCGTCGTGGTCTTTCCCGATCCTGTGGGCCCGGTCACCAAGAGGAGTCCCCGCGGCCGGGTCACATACTCTTCGATCGACGGCGGCAGCCCGATCTCCTCGAAAGTCCGCAGCTCGGTCGGAATCAGTCGCAGGGCCGCTCCCCAATGACCGCGTTGCCGAAACACGGACACGCGAAATCGCGCTCGCTCTCCGAAGGTGTAGCCGAAATCGGCCGAGCCGACTTCTCGCGCCTCGTTCATGCGTGCTTCGGGGGTGATCGCCTTCACCAGCGCCTCGGTGTCCTCGGGTTGCAACTCCGCGTGGCCCGACGCATCGACCAAAGAACCATGGCAGCGCAGCACCGGGGGACGCCCCACGGTCAAGTGCAAGTCGGACGCACCTTCCGAGACACACAGTTCCATCAGAGTTTCGTGAAAACTCATCACCAGGATCTTTCTTCAAAGAGAGCCGGCTGGCTCATTCCGGAGTCACCACGCGAAGGATCTCCGAAACCGAAGTTCGGCCTTCCAAGACCTTGCGACAAGCGTCCGCCCACAGCGGCGTGAGTTGGCCGCTGGCAATGGCTTCGTCGCGCAAACGGGCGTGGGGCTCTCCCCGAAAAGTCATGTCCTTCAAGCGACGATCCATCTCCAACAACTCAAAGACACCCGTGCGCCCTCGGTACCCGGTCCCATGGCAGGCATCGCACCCTTGGGGACGGTACAGTGGGCGATCGGTGACGGTCTCACGCTCCCACCCCATCGCGGCTAGCTCGGCGGCGTCCGGAGCGTATTCCTGGCGGCAGCGAGTGCAGAGTTGGCGAACCAATCGCTGGCTCATCACCCCCACCACCGACGCGGCGACCAAGAACGGTTGCACCTTCATGTCCAGCAGTCGAGTCAACGCGGCCGGGGCATCGTTGGTGTGCAGCGTGGAGAACACCAGGTGGCCCGTCAACGCTGCCTGGATCGCCACTTCCGCCGTCTCCCCATCACGGATCTCTCCCACCAGAATCACGTTGGGCGCCTGGCGAAGCATGGCCCGCAAGATCTTGGCGAAGCTCAGGCCGATCCGCGGGTTTGCTTGCACCTGATTGATCCCGGGAATCTGGTACTCCACCGGATCCTCCGCCGTGATTAGCTTGCGATCGGGACGGTTGAGTTCCTGCAAAGCCGCGTACAGCGTGGTGGTCTTTCCCGAGCCGGTCGGGCCGGTGACCAAAAAGATCCCGTGGGGCCGAGCAAGGATGTTTCGAAATCGTCCGTAGTCCTCGTCCCCGAAGCCCAGGTCCCGCATCGGCACCAGACCGCTTTCGCGATCCAGCAAACGCATGACCAGGGTTTCCCCATGATTGGTCGGCAAGACCGAGGCTCGAATGTCCAGATCTGTGCCAGCGACACGCATGGGGATGCGACCATCTTGGGGCTTGCGGCGCTCGCCGATGTCCATCCCGGCCATGATTTTCAAGCGTGACGCAAGGGAGGCGTGGAGGTGCTTGGGATGCGAGGCCACCTCAAGCAGGACCCCGTCGATGCGATAACGAATGCGGAGACGATCCCGGGTGGGCTCGACGTGGATGTCGCTGGCACGCTGACGGTAGGCAGCCTCGACCATTTGATCGACCAACCGAATGAGGGGCGCGTCATCGTCTTCGTCCGCCGCGACCGTGGCGGCGACCGGCCGACGCGGCTCGGGATCGACCCCGTAGTGCTGCTGCAACTTGTGCTTCAGAGCCGTCGAGGTGGCGAGCGCGGGCTGCACGGTCATATTGAGAACGAATTCAAGGTCCCCGAGAGCAAAGGCCACTCCTGGATCGTCCACCGCAACAATCAGAGAACCGTCCTTCACCATGACCGGCACCATGCGCGACTGACGGGCGGTCTCGGCAGGGACCCGCGCGATCACCGCGTCGGGAATCCGCCCCTTCTCCAAGTCGACGAAGGGCAGGCCTGACTGCTTGGCGAGACAGCGTGCCACGGTTTTTTCATCGCAGCTGCCGAGCTCCACGAGGCTTTCCCCAAGCTTCGTGCGGCGCCCTTTCTGATGGCGCAGGGCTTCTCGAAGCTGCTCCTCGGTGATCACTCCGGCGTCCCGGAGAATCTCGCCCAGCTTCTTGCCCGTCATCCAAGCGAACTCCTGTCGGCTTCGGTGCGCCGTGTCGCAGCGGTTGCCTCGTTCCGCGGCATGGGCCCAATCGGCCACGGCACCAACACACGACGTTCCTCCCGAGCGACCTTGGTCGGGGCCGGGCAGCACCGTACACTACCCCCCTTCTCTTCCCAGGCAACCATGGTGAAACCCAGACCGTGCCCACTCGAAGGATTCTCTTCCTCTGCGTGATCCTCGGCACCGTCTTGCCGGGGTGTCGAGTCAGTCACCCGGTGTCCTACGATGATCCGCTGGACTCCGTGCTGACCTATCAGACCGCGTTCGCCAAGGGAGATCCGGTCGCCGAGTACCGATGCCTGGCCGCCAGCGTCAAGCAGCAAGCCGACTTGCAAGGCTACGCCACCCTGCGTGAGCGGCTCCTCACTCCCCTTGGTTTCTGGGGACGGTTGTTCCTGAAGCACAATTCCCTCCACAACAACCTGCGGGCGACCTACCGTCTTTCGGAAGGAAGCTGGAACTCGAAGTCGCGGAACGCTCCTTGGGGCCTGGTGTTCTCGCTATTTGGCAACGAGTTCCGTGTCGACGTGGAGCGCAACTCGATCCTGACTCTCCAATGTCGGCAAGGGGGACCGTCCGAAGTCGCGGTTCCGCGGGCACCACGAGACTCGATGGAGTCCTCTTCCACGGCACGGGTGCGACTCGACCTGCCGACGACCTTCGTCCAAGCCATGGAACGACACGGTCTGCAGCAGGTGGTCTTGGAAGGTCAGTGGAAGATCGCAGGAATGATGCCGGGCGGAGTGAGCTCCGAGGAACGCTACGAAGCCCTCCCTCTGATGGACTCGATCCGTGAACACACGATCAACGTCACCTCTCTCGCGTGGGAGGTGGTTTCCGAAGACTTGGGCTCTGCCGAAGTCGAGCTGACGCTGCCAAGTAGCGCCTCGTTGATGGTCCACGACGGCACGTGGATGCCCGAGCCGGGCGTCCGGTGCTGGTACCAGCTTGGCCCAGTGTCTCCGTGATGAATTGACGAGAACAAACCTCTCCTGAATCCGGAAGGACAGAGAACCCATGAAGAAACGAATGGTCTACTTCTTCGGCGCGGGGAAAGCCGATGGCAACGCGACCATGAAAACCCTGTTGGGTGGCAAGGGAGCCAACCTCGCCGAGATGGTGCGCCTGGGCCTTCCGGTTCCGCCGGGACTCACCATCAGCGCCGATGTCTGTCATGAGTACGAAAAGAAGCGCCGCTACCCGCCCGGACTGAAACGCGATGTGGAAAAGGCCATGGCCCGCATGGAGCGGATCATGAAACGCAAGTTCGGCGACCGCGATCGCCCGTTGCTGGTGTCGGTCCGATCCGGTGCCGCCATCTCGATGCCCGGCATGATGGACACGGTCCTAAACCTGGGTCTGAATGATCGCACGGTCCAAGGGTTGGCTCGGAACTCTGGCAACGAGCGGTTTGCCTACGACTGCTACCGCCGTTTCGTCCAGATGTATGGGGACGTCGTCCTGGGACTCAAGCCCGAATCGAGTGCCGAGCGCGACCCGTTCGAGGTTCTTCTCGAACGCAAGAAAGAAGAGCGTGGCATCGTCGAAGATACCGACCTGACGGTCGACGATCTGAAGGATCTGGTGACCCAGTTCAAGGACGAGATCCTGCAGCGCACCGGCAAGCAGTTTCCCGAGAACCCGGTGACCCAGCTATGGGGCGCCATCGGGGCCGTCTTCGAGTCCTGGAACAACGACCGCGCTGTGACCTACCGGCGTCTGAACAAGATCTCCGAAGACCTGGGCACCGCCGTCAACGTGATGGCCATGGTGTATGGAAACGTCGGCGAGGACTCGGGCACCGGCGTTGCATTCACTCGCAATCCTTCCAACGGGACCAAAGAGCTGTACGGCGAGTACCTGCTCAATGCCCAGGGAGAAGACGTGGTCGCGGGCATTCGCACGCCCCACCCGCTGGCCAACCTGAAACAAGAGATGCCGCGGGTCTACAAGGAACTCGACGGCATTCGCAAGATTTTGGAGACCCACTACCGGGACATGCAAGACCTGGAGTTCACCATCCAGGAAGGCCGGCTTTGGATGCTGCAAACTCGTGCCGGCAAACGCACGGGTCTGGCGGCGGTGCGCGTCGCCGTCGACATGGTGGCAGAGAAACTGATCACCGCAGACGAAGCCCTGCTGCGCGTCGACCCCGAGCAGCTCAACCAGTTGCTGCGTCCGCTGTTCGACAAAGCCTCCAAGGAAGCGGCTTTGAACTCGCATCGTAGCCTCGGCAAAGGACTCCCCGCAGGTCCTGGGGCCGCTTCCGGGCGCATCGCACTCAGTGCCGAGGAAGCGGTTCGACGCAAGGACAATGGGGAAGACGTGATTCTTGTTCGGGTGGAAACCTCTCCCGACGACATCGAGGGAATGAACGCCGCGCTTGGAATCCTGACCAGTCGTGGTGGGATGACTTCCCACGCCGCCTTGGTCGGCCGCCAGATGGGCAAAGTCTGTGTGGTGGGATGTAGCGACGTCACCATCGACTATCGCAGCGCTCAGGTCAGCGCCAATGGCATCGTCCTTCGCGAAGGGGACGAAATCTCGATCGACGGCAACACCGGCGAAGTCCTCGCCGGGTCGATCGAAACCGTGCCGAGTGAGGTTCTGAGCGTCGTGTTGGAAGGCTCCCTCGATCCCAAGAGCTCACTGGTGTACCAGAAGTACTCGCGATTGATGGGCTGGGCAGACCGTCGACGCCGCTTGCGGGTCCGCGCCAATGCCGACACCGGCAAGCAATGCACGGAAGCCGTGAAGTTCGGTGCCGAGGGCGTCGGTTTGTGCCGGACCGAACACATGTTCTTCGGCCCCGGCAAGATCGAACACGTTCAGCAGATGATCCTGTCCGACAGCAAAGAGGAACGGGAACAAACACTGGCACGCCTGCTGCCGATCCAGCGCGAGGACTTCGCCGAAGTGTTTCGGGCCATGAACGGGCGCCCGGTGACGGTGCGCCTCCTGGATCCGCCGCTTCACGAGTTCCTCCCCCACACCGAGGATGACCAGCGCAAGCTCGCAGAAACCTTGGGCATCGACGTGGAACGCGTCCGAGCCAAGGTCCAAGAGCTCCACGAATTCAACCCGATGCTCGGCTTCCGTGGCTGCCGCCTGGGCGTCGTGTATCCCGAAATCACCGAAATGCAAACGCGCGCGCTCTTCGAGGCCGTGTGTGACGTCCTCGCCGAGAAAACCAAGGTCCTCCCGGAAGTGATGGTGCCACTGGTCGGGCACTTCAAGGAACTCGCCACCCAGGAAGAGGTGACCCGTCGCGTCGCCCGCGAAGTTCAAAAGGAGCGCGGTCGTAAGTTCGCCTACTTGGTGGGCACGATGATCGAAATCCCCCGGGCGGCGCTGACCGCGGATGAGGTGGCGCGCCATGCCGAGTTCTTCAGCTTCGGCACCAACGACCTGACCCAAACCGCCATGGGACTTTCCCGCGACGACTCGGCTCGTTTCCTGACCCCGTACATCCAGGAGAAGATCTACAGCGACGATCCGTTCTCGACCCTCGACCAAAGTGGCGTCGGGCAACTGGTTCGCACCGCCGTGGAGAAGGGTCGCGCGACCAAGGACAAGCTGAAGCTGGGGATCTGTGGCGAGCATGGTGGCGATCCCCGCTCCATCGAGTTCTTCCACGGAGTGGACCTCGACTACGTTTCTTGCTCGCCGTACCGAATTCCCATCGCTCGGTTGGCCGCCGCGCAAGCGGTGGTGAACGGCGAGCTGGCCGCGAAGCCCACGACCCGTGGCGCGAAGAAGAGCACCTCGCGCAAGAGCCGGGCGGCCGCAAAGAAAAAGGCGCCCGCTCGAAAGAAAGCGGCTCGGAAGAAGGCAACGAAGAAGAAAGCCGCCAGAAAGAAGACGGCAAAGAAGAAAGTGACTCGCAAAGCGGGCCGTCAAACCGGAGCCAGAAAAGTCCGCTCGAAGAAGACGGCTCGCAAGGTTTCCCGCAAAGCGAACACGAAGGTCGCTCGGAAGGCAAAGAAGGCCGGGCGCGGACGCTGATCCGGATCTCTGGGGACCCGTGCGCGGCACCCCCCGCGCGGGTTCCCAGCAACACCTCGCGAGACACGCAGGAGCCCCATGGGGAAACGGCTGTTTCTTTCACTGGTTGCCACCGCCATCGTGTTTTTGCTCGTCGAAGGGGTTTTGTCCCTCGGATGGCGGACCTCCTGGCTCGAGCTGCTGCGTCGCAAGAGTGTCCTAGACTCCGGCCTCGAGGCCGCCCTGGTCCAACAAGACCAGGACCGGTTCCTTGCCGCGGCGCGTGTCCCGGGGGTGTACCGAGTCCATGAGGACCCTCGAGTGGGTTTCGTGCTGAAGTCCGAAACCGAGCTGGAGATCCATCACGCGACCTTTCGCACCAACGACCTCGGCCTTCGGGTTCGCCCAGGGCCGGAGCCCGTCGAAGAGGGAATGCGCATCGCGGTTCTCGGAGACTCGGTCGCGTTCGGCTGGGGATTGGAAGCGAACGAAGTGCTCGCCGCGCAACTCGAGTCCGTTCTTCAGCAGGTCCAAGACCCCACGGTCCCCCCCATCCGTTGCTGGACCGTGGCCGTTCCCGGTTGGAGCTACCGCAACTCGACGAGCTTTCTGTTCGACCATCTGGATCGACTCGATCCCGACCTGGTGTTGTTCATGACCTGCGGCAACGACCTGGACAACACATTTGGGGTGTACGAAACCGGACATCGCCGGGTCCAGCCCGATCCCTTCGCTCGGGACCCGTTGTTGGAGTACGGAGTGAACTATGCCTACATGCTCCAGCTCGGCAAGCGCATCAAGCAGCGCAGCGGCGAGAAGTTCCGCAAGAACGCCATCGGTCCGCTGATTCTCGACGCCGGGTTGTCCGAAGAGTCACGCTGGCGACTGGAAGACATGACTCGTACTTTGATCGACGTGCAGCGGCGTCTCACGGCCCAAGGAATCGAGTTCCTTCTTGTTCCATTCGAGCAGCATTCCCTGCACAACCTGATCCGCGAGCGTTTGCTCGCGGCAAACGTCGAACTCCCGATCATCCCTCTGCTGGAATCGACCGTTCCCGAGGACACCCTCGAAAACGATCCGCACCCCAATGCCGAAACGGTCCGCGCCTATGCCCTGTGGATCGCCCAAAGCCTGACGGAACGAGGACTCGTCCCCGCAAACACGGGGACCGAATTCCCCGCCGTTCCCGAACGGCTGCGCTCGCGGCGCAGTCAGGTTCGCAATCCAGAAGAAATCCGCCAATGGTGTGACGAGTACCGCGCCTCCGTAGAAGAGCAGTTGATGACAGAGATCAGTGACGAAACCGGCCGCGGCATCATGCAGTTCTACGGCGGGATCAACGTGGATGGCAGCATGGGGCGACGTCTGCGGGCGCTGCTCGCTCGCAACGGCAACCGACTTCGGGTGGAGCTCGCCCCCTATCCCGGACGTCCCGACTTGTATCCGATGAGCATCGAAGTCGAAGTCAACGGAGGAGTCCTGGGCAAGGTTGTCATCCCCCCGGGATTGGCCGATGACGCACGCGTGGTCGAAACCTTTCCGCTCCCGGATCGAACCGACGAACCGATCGAAGTGGGGTTGACCCCGGAGACCTGGGGAGTGAGTCAGGTGCGAGGCAAGTCCACGGTGGTGTCTTGCCAATTTGTATCACTCGCAACGAAGGAGTGATCCCGCCAGTTCCTCCGAGTTTCTGACAAGCCGGAAGAGGCCTCGCGGGTCGGCCCCCTACGTTCGCTCTTGGCACTTGGTCTTGGAAAGCTCGGCTGGCGGATCACGAACCTGGCCACCGAGTTCCTCGCTGCGGATCACGAGAACAACGGTTCGTCGTTCCCCTGCCTCGATTCTTCCGCGGCCCGAGGCCCGCCTGGACAACTGCTACAATTTCGTAGATGAAAACTCTCCTTTTCCATCTTTGGTTGGCTCATGCGTGGTGTGCCAACCCCGGCACCTTCGACGATCAAGCGCAACCGCCGCCCCCAGCCGAGGAAGGTCGCGTCGAGTCCTACCGCGAGGTCGTCCAACGGATCCTGAAGACCTCCCTCCGCGAAGGGCAAGCGTACTCGCGTCTGGCCCGTCTTTGCGAAGTGGCGCCTCACCGACTGTCTGGCTCCCCTGGCGCCGAGAAGGCAATCCAGTGGATGAAGCAGGAAATGGAGAGCGCTGGATTCGAAAACGTTCGACTCGAGTCCTGCCAGGTTCCCCACTGGGTGCGAGGGTCCGTAGAGGAACTCGTCGCTCTCGGCGAAGACGGGAAACCTCTCGGAGTGTCTTTGCCGATTCTCGCTCTCGGTGGAAGTGTCCCCACCGCCGAAGCGGGATTGGTGGCCGAAGTCCTGGAAGTGAAGAGCTGGGAAGAACTGGAAGCCCGCAAGGACGAGGTTCCCGGACGCATCGTCTTCTACAACCGCCCGATGGAACAGGGACACTTCAGTACCTTTCGCGCCTACGGAGGAGCGGTCGATCAAAGGTCTCGGGGCGCCATCGAGGCCGCCAAGCTCGGCGGCGTGGCCGCGGTGGTCCGCTCCATGTCGACGCGCCTCGATGACTTTCCTCACACCGGGTCGATGGCCTACGACGATGACGTCGAACGCATTCCGGGAGCTGCGGTCAGCACGCTGGGAGCGGATCGATTGTCTCGACTGCTTGCGACGGGGAAGCCCGTCAAGTTACGCCTCAAACTCTCCTGCGAGTGGTTTGAGGAAAAAGAGTCATTCAACGTCATCGGCGAGCTGGTGGGCCGGGAACATCCAGAACAGGTCGTTGTGGTCGGAGGGCATTTCGATGCTTGGGACGTGGGCCACGGAGCCCACGACGATGGCGGTGGCTGCATTCAGTCATTCGAAGTCGTTCGTCTGCTGAGCTCCCTCGACTTGAAGCCTCGGCGAACCATTCGAGCGGTCATGTTCATGAACGAAGAGAACGGGGTCCGCGGCGGTCGCGCCTACCACCACCAGCATTTCGAAGAGATGGACCAACACGTCATGGCCCTCGAGTCCGACCGGGGCTCCTTCGTCCCTCGTGGTTTCACCAGCGATGCCAATCCCGAGGCCATGGCAGTGCTGCAGGAGATCGTCGGGCTCATGGAAGAGGCGGGCATTCATTTGATGAACCCCGGCTATGGCGGAGTCGACATTTCCCCCATGCGAGCAAACGGGGTGGTGACGGTCGGCTTGCTGCCCGATTCCCAACGCTACTTCGATCTGCACCATTCGGCCCGCGACACCATCGATCAAGTGAGTCCGCGAGAAATCAACCTGGGTGCCGGAGCGATGGCAGCCCTTTGTTACGTGGTGGCGGACTTGCCCGAGACGTTGCGGCGGAATGTGGTGGACGAGGAGTAAGAAAGCGGGTCGTTCGAGCCGGGAGGGACTTCTCCTTTGTGACCTGGAACCCAGCGTGTGGCTCTTTTCGGAGCTGGATGGGCAGCACGATCGGCTCAGAGGCGAGACTTGCGATCTCGATCGAGAGACACTCTTCCCCGAGCGATGGTCGTCCCGAAGTCGGTGATTCTCCGAGGTGGTGCGAATCCTTCGTGTGGTCGGCAGGTCTGGGTTCGGTGACTCTTGTTGCCTTCCAGGGATCACTCTGCGAGCGTGATCCGGAACGCTTTTGGATCTGCTTGTTCTCATTCACCCGGCGTGAGGGCCTCGACTTCTCGTAGCGCCCAACGCGAGCGGCAACTTCGTGGTTTCTGCAGGAACCGACTTCGCTCTCCGAGATTCTTGGGAATCGCCCCCCGGAAGAAGCGCGCCGACCCGGACTCAAAAGGAATCCGGGTCGACGGGGATTGGTTCCTCAAAACGGGATTGGTGACAGGAGCGCAAGACTGGTCATTCGACCATGGGGACGACTTGCAGTTCGTCGTTGTCCAGGTCTCTCGACTCCGGAACGTGTTCGGGGTCTGCGAGGTTCCAGCCCATCTGTCTCGCGGTGGCTTCGTTCGGGGTGTAGTCGGGATTGAGTGTCCCGTTCTGCACGAGCAATTCTCGAGCGATCTGAGGACCGGTCAGGTAGGCCTCGTTGTGAACTCGGGGGACGAACACTCGGTTCTGTTGAACAGATTGAAAGTGGTCGAAACCTCGTCGCACTCCATTCACGAAATAGTCGAACTCGAGATCTCGATCTCCGGCAACTTGGATCTGTTCGAGGCTCTTGGATTCGATCCACAGGTCTCCCCTCCCGATCGCGGTGAGCTGCACTGTCAGAGAGTCCGACTCCGTCACGTGGCGAAACTCCGCTGGGACAAAGATTGTTGCTCTGCCCTTCTCTAGGCGAGCGGTTCCGCGGAAGTAGGTGCCGGCTTCGTTGCCTTCCAGGCTTACGAACCGAATCTCTTTCGAAGGATCCGTGGGGTGCGGCTGGACGAAGGACTTGGTGCCGGTCGCCCCACTGTCTCCCTGAGCCAGGACCGCAAGGCCAGGGGTCGGAGCCGAACCAAGAACTCCGACGCCGTTGCTCGAGGCCAGGCCATACACGCCCCAGCCCGTGCCCGCGTGACTTCCATAGACCCCAATTCCAAGACCACCGGTTCCACGATTGATGCCACGAACTCCGGCGGAGAATCCTCCGGGAGTGGCACTGGTGACTTCTCCCAGGACTCCATTGGCCGAACCCGCGACCGAGGATGTCCGCCCCTCCACTCCGGCTCCGGTTCCAAGAGTCGATTCGTGCCAACCCAACACCCCGCGGCCGAAGCCCTCGGACCTGGTCAATCCGTAGACCCCGTTGTTGTCGTCCATCGGGTCTTCCCCCAACCCGGACACCCCCGACCCACCTCCGTTGGTCGAACCCGCAACCCCACAGGCCGAGATCGCCGAACCCGCCTTGTGAGAACCGTAGATCGCAATGCCAATGTCCGCGTCTGTCCGCCCCCAAATCCCAGAGGGGACCGAACCCACCGCAACGTCGTTGCTCTTCGCGAACAACGCCCGTCCCCCTTGCGAATCCGACTCAATGGAAACCGCCGCCCGGCCAGCTTCTGTCCGCGTATCGATGACTTCCAGCGGGCTCACCGGGTTGGTGGTACCCATCCCCACAAACCGAGTGAACGGATTCAGATAGAAGTCCACACTCAACGGAAACAACATTCCCAGGGTCGCATCCGCCGAGGCCTCCAAGCACCCACCTCGAATCGAGTCCTGCAAAGTCGCCGCACAAATCGAGGCCGCCCGAGTCCGCTCGATTTCCCGGCCGGATTGAGCCTTCCCTTCCTCCCCCGTGGTCCACCAAACGGCAGCAGATCCCATCAGAAACAAAGCGCTCGATCGAAACATGGCAGCGATCCTCGGGTCACATGTCTGACACAGAGGTGTCCGACACCTTCGGAAACACCCCCGTCACCCGATCAAGTGCACCCGAGGGACTGCGAATTACGGGAAAACCGCCGCCTCAAGGAGAAAACTCTCCAAACCGCGGATCCCCTGAGAGGAAACGGTCACCATCCTCTCCAATCGCCCGCCGTCGAATCACCCCCCGGTTTCCAGCTGCGGCCGATTCGGTCGCAACCAAATACGGGCGAACGCCGAGGAATCACCTGAAAAGAATGGTGAGAGCTCCCGAGCCTTTGCGAACGAGCGTCTTGCATTGTGACGAAGCGCTGAAATGACAAAGTTGGATTTCGTAAGCTTTGGACACAGCGACAGTTAGGGTGGGGCAGGATCGCACTCCAGTCAACTGACCACTTGCTGCAATCACACGCACCAAAAGAACTCCCAATTCGGGGACAGCACGTATGTCGCAGAGTTACAACCTCTCTTCTCTTCACCCCACAGCGTTCGAGCACATGATCAATGCTCTCGCAATGCGCGTACTGGGTGCTGGACATACAGGCTTCGGGCCCGGCCCCGACGGCGGCCGTGATGGCTTGTTTGAGGGCGAAGCTTGCTATCCCAGCGAGCATGACCGGTGGCATGGGACTTGGTACGTCCAGTCCAAGTTTCGTGCGCCGAATCCTGGAGGAGATCCGCACAAGTGGATCATCGCTCGAATCAAAGAAGAGTTGCAAGAGTTCCAGGCGGAAAACACGAAACGAACCTGGCCAGACAACTGGATCCTCGCAACCAACGTGGATCCCTCGGGAGTCCCGCAGACAGGAGCATTTGACCAGTCGCGCAAACTCGTCCAAGAAGCTCGCCCTGAGATGCACTTTGACATTTGGGGCGGTCAAAAGATTCTCCACCTCCTCGATCAATACCCGGAGGTCGCAGATCGGTATGGCCACTTTCTGACACCGGGCCACGTGTTTGCAGAACTCCGCAATCAGCTCACGGACGACCGAGCATCGGTGGACGCAATCATCGACGAGTTGGTTATCGAAGGATTGGTCGAAAATCAGTTCACCAAACTCGAGCAAGCGGGATCCACCACGGAATCGCCGGGGATCCACCAACTGTTTGTCGATCTGCCGTTCCAAGGGAAAGAAGGGTGCGTCTCGCCTCTCGCGATGGAAACACTTTGTCGCACAGCAACAGAAAACCATCGCACCGACCCAAGTGAGCCTCGAGACAAGCGTTGGGACACCTGGAGGCGCGACCCCGCGCGAGCGAGAGTTTGGATCATCCTTGGTGGCCCCGGGCAGGGGAAATCCACGATCGGTCAGTACTTCTGCCAGTTGCAAAGGTCTTCGCTGATCTTGGACGAAGACCTTGCTGCAGACCGGGACACGGTTGGCTTGGCCCAGGCAATCAAGAACTCCGATGGAGCCGACCAATGGTGGCCAGCGTGCGCTCGGGTACCGATTTACATTACGCTCAAGGACTTTGGCCAATGGTTTGGAGCCCGTTCCAAGGAAGACCCACGGGGCCTCCTAACGTATATCGCAAGCCGCATCGCCCAGCGCGTGGAACAGTCGGTGGAGGTGGGCACTCTCAAGCGAGCTCTTTCGAGGCGAAGCTGGGTCGTGGTTCTCGATGGACTCGATGAAGTCCCCGGTGACATCCGTGGTGCAGTTGCCACCGAAATCGAGAGATTCCTTCGAAAACAGGCAACGAATTCCGACTTGCTCGCCATCTGCACCTCGCGGCCTCAGGGCTACTCCGGGCAGTTCGACGGTCTCACTGGTGCCCGAATCAACATGGAACCGCTGCCCGCAGAAACGGCTCTTCGGTGTGCAGAGCTTCTCGTTCGGTTTCGACAGTCTTCAGCCGAAGCGGAACGCGGCATGGGATTCCTCACCGACGCGATTCGTTCCGAAAACGGGCCCGTGCGAGATCTGATGCGGACCCCGCTCCAGTCGCACATCATGGCGGTCATCGTCCGTACCGGTCAGCGCCCCCCAGAACGGAAGTGGAGACTTTATCAAAGGTTCTATGAAGTCATTTTCGAGCGAGAAGCGATCAAACAACATTCTGACCGTGACCTGCTGCAGCTCTTCGAGCAAGAAAAGGACCTCATCCGCACCGTACACGAGCACCTTGGCTTAGTTCTCCATGCTCGCGCGGAAACGGCGGCAGGTTCCCATGCAGAAGTCACGCGAGATGAGTTTCGGGAAATTGTCTCACGCGTTGTTCGCCAGCAAAAAGAAACCAACTTTCAAAATTTGACTGACACCGTCATGCAAGCGGCAACCGAGCGTCTCGTGCTGATCACTACTCCAGAGAGTGGAGATCGAATTCGATTCGACATTCGCCAGCTCCAGGAGTTTTTCGCCGCAGGCTTCTTCCACCACGGCGTGACCCTCAACGATCTGCGTAAGCGCCTTCGCTTGGTTGCAGGAGATTCACACTGGCGAGAGGTCGTGTACTTCCTAACGAGCGCTTTAGTCGAAAGCAAAGACGTCAACATGCTGGCCATCGTCATTGAGACCATTCGCTGGCTCGACCAGGGAGAGGATGACGATCACCAGTCGTGGATCTGTCAACGACTGGCCCGTGGCGCATGGATTGCAGGACATCTTCTCGAGGACGGTGTCCTCGAAAGTGATAAGGCCATCCGCAACCTCTTTCGCGACAGCCTGCGACCAATGCTCGCTCTGAACGACACGGAGTTTCTCTCCTGCCTCGAGAGAGTTCGTGGCGAGAACACCCGCGCCTGGCTTGAGACCTATCTCGCTGAACAGATCAAGACGATGGCTCCCGCGGAATCGCTTGGCGCAGGACAGCTCCTTTGGGCTTGGAAATGGCCCGAAACCCCAAGCGAGGTCATCGTCTCCGCATTGCGCACACTCACCGAGAAAGTGCCGGGAATTCAGCTGCGGTGGGCAATTCTCCATAACGCGCCATGGCATGGACCGCTCATTCGCGACGCATTGAGACGCAACCTTGAGCAGATCCCATCGAGGGACCTCGTCAAGACCACTATTGAACTGGGGATGCAAGGGTTCGATGGCGACGAGCAGCAACTCATGAAGTGGCTGCGGGAGATCCAACGCAGAGGTGGATTCGACTACGACATCGACAACTTCCAATTCAAAGAAATGGGCCTCAGCATCAAGGGACTCTGCCAGCCAGAGATTTCGGAAGATCAACGAGAGCTATCTAGTCGACTGAATCCCGAGAAACTTTCCGGAATCTTTCGCGAGCTGGGACTTTCCCTAAGCTACGCGGTCGCGCCCGACCGAGGGACCTTCATCAAGCTGCTCAAATTACCAAGAAGTAGACTCAGGGTTGTCGGTCGCAAACTGCTGTTGCCTTGGCAGAGCTTGGACAGCGCACTGCTCCATGCGTCCTCGATCTCCGACCTCGAATTCGAGAAGGAGATCTCCGCTGGTTACTGCGGGGGCATCAGAATCACAACCTACCCTATCGGATCCTGGCGTGGCAGAGAGTCAGTGATCCCCGACAGAGCTTTTGAGAAGTACCCAACGGAAAGCGTGTGGGCTTCTGGCTTGGCAGCAAAAACGGACCAGATGCGAAGACAGGTAGCAAAGGCAGTTTCCAAGGGTCCATCTTTCATCAACGAACTTACCCTTGATTCCATCGGCGAGCACATTGCCGCGAAGGATGACTCTGCTTGTCAAGTACGAGCTGCATTCGTGGCCGAAGCAGAAAACTGGAAAGAACAAAACCTCATGAGCTTTGCAGGCTCTCGATGGCCATGGTCATTCATCGTTCGCTTACCGGCCGAAAGGTCTCTTCTCCCCGGAGTCGCCGCTTGCATAGTGGGACGGCATGCACTTTACCCGGATCGGGGTGAGCAATACGACTGGAGCGCTAATGTCCTAGTTGATGACTCAGAAAAGCTTCGCCAGATAGTTTTCGACCCCGCATCCACTGATCTTGAACGATTGGGCGCGATCATACTGGAGGTTCTTTACAATCGAATTCCCGAGTCCACTCTAATTGAGAATCGCCAGTTCCTCCTAAGGGCTTCAAATGGTTGGCCCTTCATGATGTTGCTGGTGTGGGCCGCGGCAGAGCTTGTCCAGGCTCACAGCGATCCTAGAGTTCGCGACTTGATCAACGCCTCGATTCAAACCAACCCAATCGCAAGCGCTCGCCACGATTACTGGCACAGATTACTAAGACGCTGGCGCGAGCGGCCACACGCCCCATTGACGAAAGCGAAAGTGATCGAAGCTTGGCTCGAAGCCGACCTAGAAGTGTGAAAACCGAGAGTTTGGTTCGTAAACGAGAAAGGGTAAGCCGGAAGAACATTGAGTGGAAAGCCCGTCCATCGCCTGTCCGCGACGGGAGGAGGCATTTACGCTTTCGCGTAAGCCAGCCAACAAAAGTCGCCACCCCGGTCCGCGCGTCCCCGAACTCGCCCATCAGAGATCGTGGGAGCCAAAGGGGTTGCCATGTTGCGGAGAGGACATGCCGGAGGGCCCCGACCGACAAGCGAACGTCCAAGCAAAGCGAAGTGGGCCCGGAGGGATCAGCGAAGCTCCCCCGCACACTCACGAAAAAGAGCGAAGCGAGTCCTCGGAGCGCATGGCAACCCCTTTGGCGACCAGCTCCCCCCTAAGCCTTCTCGGTTTGCGCCTGACTCGGAGAAACCGGCACCGTTCCGCGACGTCGCGCCACCGCCAAATCACTCTCGGCCAAGTGCAGCAGATCATCCGCAGACATTTTGTCGGCGCCGCGGATCGTGGCGAGGCCCAGGCTGATCACCAACTCGACGTCTTCGTCATCGAGATTCAGACGTCGTTCGGTCAGGCTTTCGTAGATGCGACAGGCTGCCACCGAGCCACCTTCGCGAGGTGTGTTTGGCATGAGTAGGAGGAATCGCGCCGGGTGCACGCGGGCGGCCACGTCCACATCGCGAGATTCACACAGGAAGACCCCCGCCACTTCCAGCAGCGCTTCGTCACCGGCGCGCCGGCCATGGGCGCTCAGAATCTGGTCGAAGTTGTCGATCTCGGCAATCAACAAGCTCAAGTCGTCCATGGAACGCGCGGCCCGACGGCATTCCTCATCGGTCTTCAAACGAATGTACTCTTCGTTCATCAAACCGGTCAGAGGATCGGCCAGTTTCGAGATCAAGCCGGGAGCACTTTCCTTCTGCCCCAGCAACTCCTTCATCAGATTGGGCGGTTCCTCGCCTTCGGAAACTTGCAGAGGATCCACGGCGGGCCAGGACACCTCGAGCAGCTCTCGCACTTCGTCGGAGTCGAGGGGCTCCACGACCGTCCGCTTCGCACCCACATGTCGGGCTCGGGCGCGCACGTACGGATCGTCAACGTCGCTCATCAACACCACGGGCGGTGGGCCTTGATCGCCGGCCCCCTCGCTCAGGTTTCGACAAACCTCGAAGCCGCTCATGCCCGGCAACAGCGTGGAGACGAAGGCCAAGTGAGGCTGGCATTCCTTGGCCAGGTGGACGGCCTGCGGCCCCTCTCGCGCGAGAAAGACTTCGGCTCCCTCACTCCGGAACAGCTCGCTCAACCGGTCGAGTTGCTCCGCATCGAAATGAGCCAACAACACGCGCATGTCCGAACTCATTGCATTCGTCTCCCTGGGAGAGCGAACTCTCCAGGACGTCCCATGGGTTGGAAATCTGGTACCTCCGGGATATCGGCCGGACAGAACGAAATTCTTAGAAAAAAATTCGTGCGCGACGCAGAGCAGCCGAAAAGATCCCTCAAACCATGACTGCCTCGTCCCCCTCGACTCCAGATCCCCCCAAGCGCGCCGCCCGACTCCTCGGATTCGGGTTCATCGCGGCTGTCTGGCTCGTCGCGCTGTTCCTGGCGGTCACCCTGAGGTCCCGGCTGGACCCCAACGCGGAGATCGAGCGCGACGAGAGTGCCTTCCGGCTCTACTTGCTCGGCGGCTCGACCGCCGAGGGCGTGCCCTACGAACCACCCCCGGGGCGCACCGAGCCGCGCTGCGACTTCGGGGTGGTCGCCTCCTTGGCTTGCCACGGGACCCTGGCAGGTCGCCCTCTGCAGGTGATCAACCTCGCGAGATCCGGCCAGGATTCCCAGTACGTTTGGGAGCGCGCCCAAGAAATCATCAGCGGCGAATCAGATCCTCGCTGGTCCGCGGTCTTGATCTACTGCGGCAACAACGAGTACTTGAAACACAGTCCCGCCGACGTCAATCGGATGGTGGAGACGCGGAGTCTGTGCGACCCTCCCTTGCTCTCACCCGCGGAACACGAGCAGGTACTGCGGGCCTACGAGAACAACCTTCGGCGAACCTCGGACCATCTCCGCGACGCGGGGATCTCCGTGATTCTTTCGACCGTGTCCGTGAATCTCGGAGGAAGTCACCCCAATCGTTCCGTGCTGCAAGATCCGTCCAACGCAGAGTTCGTCGCACAGCGTCTCGAACAAGCGGAACACGCCGTGCGTGATGGCCGCATCGCAGACGCAGAACTGGAGATGGAGCAACTGCTTTCGAGAGAACCACGATTCGCCTGGGCGTGGAAGCGTCGCGGCGACCTGTTCCGACAGCAAGGTGAGTTCGATGGGGCTCTTGATGCTTATCGCCGAGGGCTGGACCACGACGGAGAGCCGATCAACGTCCAGCAATCCCAGAATACGTGGATCCGGAAGTTCACGGCAGAACGCGACATTCCGCTGTTGGATGCAGAAGCGAGGATGATGGAGGCCGCTGCCCAGGGGATCCCGGGAGACGAGCTGTTCTGGGACAACTGCCATCCACGACTCGAGGGGCAACTCGTGATCGGCCTCGAGCTGGCACGACAACTCGGAGAACTCACCGACGACCGACGACCGTTGCGGGCACTGAGCATTCGGATCCTCGAGGAGGAGCTCGGGCTCGACCGGGACTTCCTGGCGGCAGTGTCTCACCAACGCGGCCGCTACCTGGCCCTTCTGTCGACTCTGACCTGGAATCCCGAGTCCCGCTGGCAGCTGTCCCAGTCGTATCTCGACGCCGCCCTGGAGTGGCGCCCGCACGATCCGGATTTCCTGTGCTCTCGGGCGATTCTGGAGCTTTGCCGCGGAGATTTTCGTGCCAGCAAAGTTTTCTGGGCCCGAGCCTACGAACAGGACCCTGACATCGCCCGTGAGCGCCTGGCAGAAGGGCGTCTGGGCGACTATCTGGAGCTGCACGGGGTCAAGCGCAAGGCCCTGCTGGGACTGGCCCCCCTGCCGGACTGATCGGTAGACTTCTCCCAACTGGGCAAGGTCGAGGAACCGCGGCCGAGGGCGAGGCTAATGGAAGTTCTTGTGGATGCGGATCACGGCGTCCCCCCTGGTGCTCGCCCCCGTTAGAGACGAAATCCCCATGTCCCGAGCTTTCTCTCCTGTGACAACTTCGTTGGGCGCGATTTGCCTGCTCGTTTCCTGTGGTGGGGGCGGTGGCGGAGGAGGATCCGGCACGGCCACTCCTCAAGCGTTGAACATCGTCGAAGAGCCGATCGTCACCACCAGCGACAATCCCACGGCGCCGCTCGTGGCCAACCTTTCCGTGAAAACCGAAGAGCCCTCGCGGGTCACTCTGAGTGTTGAGGAACCTGGGCAAACTTGGACATTGGATTCCGGCTCCGGGTTTAGCCTCGAACATCAAGTTCCGCTGCTGGGATTGAAACCCGGGAAGCGCCACCGCATCAACATCACTCTGGAGGGGAACAACGGAGCGCCCGACGTCACTCGCACGGTGCTGTACGACGCGCCGGGTCTGCCCGATGGCTTTCCGCCGATTCAAGTACTCACCGCGGATGCGGACCAATCGGAACCGGGACTGGTTCTGCTCTCAGCGCAGGGCACGGACACGGGCTCCGGCCTCGGCAACCGCGACTACGTGGTGATGTTGGACAAGCTCGGGGAAGTCGTTTGGTACTACCACGACCCGAACTTCTTCCCGAGCCTCGCGTTTCCGAGTGAGAACACCACCCTGTTCTTGAGCGACGGGATCGTCACTCGGGAAGTGGACTTGCTTGGCAACGTGTTGACGTCCTGGGCGGCGGATCGTCACTTCCCGGTAAGCGCACCGGGAGCGGTGCGAGTGGACCTGGACAGCTTCCACCATGAGTTTCGGGAGCTTCGAGACGACCCGGATGCGGACCTCCTCACCCTGTCGTCGGAAGTCCGCGCCTACCCCGACTACCCGATCGACGAAGTCGACACGAACTTGACTCGCGACCGAGGATTTGTGGTCGGGGACATCATCGCAGAGATCACCAGAGACGGCCGAGTGGTGCGCCAGCGCAGCATTCTCGACATTCTGGACCCTTATCGAGTGATCTACGAATCTCTCGTGGGGTTCTGGAACGGCGTCTATTCCCTCACCACTCACGACTGGAGTCACGGCAACTCGGTGATGATCGACCCCTCGGACAACGCGTACGTCATGTCGCTTCGCAATCAAAGCGCCGTGATTAAGGTCGACCGGGAAACCGGAGAGCTGGTCTGGATTCTGGGCGATCACCGGCGCTGGGGCCCGCAGCACCAACCGTACTTGCTGACGCCGATGGGTGCAGACTTCGAATGGCAGTTTTACCAGCACGCCACTTCGGTGCTTGCCGACGGGTCCATTGTGATGTTCGACAACGGCAACTATCGGGGAGCGATCCCTCCCATGGCTCCACCGCCGGAAGAAGAGTGGACCAGCCGCATCGTCGCCTACAAGGTCGATCGACAAGCCATGACAGTCGAAGAAGCCTGGGATTTCGAGGACACAACCGACCCATTCTTCTGCGCCACGCTTGGCGACGTGGAGTACCAACCCGCCACCGGGAACTTGATGATCTGCAACGGGGCGATGCTGAATGCATTCGGGACCCGCTCTGCCTGCCTGTTCGAGGTGGATCCGGCCACCGGGGATAAGGTTCTCGAGGTCCTGATCGAGGCACCTCAAGGCGAAGACAGCTGGACGGTCTACCGCGCACGCACCTTCTCACTCGTTCCCTGGGTGACGCCTTAACGGCTCAGGATTCCTGATGGCCGTGGCGAAGGGGATCCAAGTCGCCTTCCGGCGAGGCTTCGCGGCGGCATTCAGCGCCAACGTGTCTGATCGCTGAAGAGGACTCGAAAGAGCGGTTCAGAAACGGCGAATCCTAGCTCGCGGATGCAAGCACTAGGTTCCCACCCCGCGAGCAGAGCAAACACGTCTTCGGATCATCGAGTGCTCACGACGCGTGAGAGATGCGTCGGTGTCAGCCTTCGATTTCGCCCATGAGTTCTTGGCTCATCTCGAAGTTGGCGTAGATGTTTTGAACGTCTTCGCTGTTGTCCAAATCATCCAGTGCTTCGAGGATTTGCCGCCCCACCTTGACATCGGTCACCTCCACCGTGTTCTTCGGGATGTAGGTGATTTCCGAGCGCTCGGGTTCGACGTTTTGCTTCTGCAATTCTTCGCGAACTTGGGCAAACGACTTCGGGTCCGCGACGATGGCGAAATGCTCGCCGACTTGCGTGACGTCCTCCGCCCCGACTTCCGCCGCAACTTCTAGCAGGTCGTCCTCGCTGGAGCCCTCGGCCGAGACGTAGAACATGGCCTTTTGCTCGAACATCCAAGCGACCGCTCCCCCCACTCCGAGATTGCCACCTTTCTTCTCGAGGATGCGACGCAACTCGGGGGCGGTTCGATTGCGGTTGTCGGTCAGAGCGTCCATCAAGACAGCAACGCCACCGGCCAGGTAGCCTTCGTAGAGGACCTGTTCGTAGGACTCGCCTTCGAGCTCGCCTGTGCCCTTCTTGACAGCGCGCTCGATGTTGTCCTTCGGCATGTTGTCGGCCTTCGCCTTGTCGATGGCGTACTTCAGCCGCAGGTTCATGTCGGGATCGCCACCACCCAGACGGGCAGCCACGATGATGGCCTTCGCGTGCTTGGAAAAGATCTTGCCGCGCTTGGCGTCGTTGGCGCCCTTCTTGTGCTTGATCCCGGCCCAATGAGAATGACCGGCCACGGATCGTCCCTCAGCGCTTGGAGAACTGGAAGCGACGGCGAGCACCACGCTGGCCGTACTTTTTGCGCTCTTTCATCCGGCTGTCACGTGTCAACAACCCGCCGTCACGCAGGGCCGTTTCCAAGGACTCGTCCATCGCACACAGGGCGCGAGCCAACCCCATCTTGATCGCTCCGGACTGACCGGAGGTGCCTCCACCATGGGTGCGCACGAAGATGTCGACTTTCTTCACAGTTTCCGTGGCGCTCAGCGGAGCCGAAACCTGATTCTGGTCTTGGCTGTTGGGGAAGTAGTCCTTGAAGTCCTTGTCGTTGACGGTGATCTGCCCTTCGCCTTCGCGAATGCGGACACGGGCGACCGACGACTTGCGCCGACCCGTCCCCCACCAGAAACCGTTCATCTTCTGGGTCTTTCGAGAGGGAGCAGTGGTCTCCTCCGCCACGGCGTCTTCGGCGGGGGTCGCGTCTTCCATCTCTTCTTGAATGGGCTCTTCCGACATGGGATCCGTCTCCTCGGGGGAACGAGAGGCCGAAGCCTCGACTCACACGGTCCGCCAGTCCAGGGGCTGGGGATTCTGGGCTTCGTGAGGGTGGTTCTCCCCCGCGTAGATCTTGAGTTTGGTCAGCATCTGCCGGCCGAGCTTGGTCTTCGGGAGCATGCGACGAACTGCAAGGCGCACCGCTTCCGCCGGCTTGTCTTCCAACATCTTGCCGAGAGGAATCTCTCGCAGGCCACCGATGTAACCGGTGTGGTAGCGCAGCATCCGGTCCTCTTTCTTGCGGCCCGTCACCTTGACCTTCTCGGCATTGACAACGACGACGAACTCGCCGGTGTCCAAGTGCGGCGTGTAGATGGGCCGATGCTTGCCCATGAGGACTCGGGCCACTCGAGCGGCCATTCGGCCGAGCACCTGGTCCCTGGCATCGACGAGATGCCAATTGCGCGGAATCTCGTCTACTTTCGGATACGTCGTCTTCATGAACCCACCACTTTCAGGCTTGGCCGCTTGAGGAAACCAGCAGGCTTGGCCGCCTAAGGAGACCAGCGGTCTGGCCACCCAGGGAAACCAGAGGAAGTTGGCTGTCTTGGGGAGCCGCATTTCCCGGAAATTCGGGCCAAGGAGTTTATGGTTCCCGGGAACGCGATCAAGCACAGCGCGGGCGATTTTGCTGCACGAGCGGGATTTCGCAACGAGCCAAGATCCCATGGGCGACTGGGCCCCACCCGATGCCGCGCCGAGCGCGTGAGCCGGCGGCTACCCACCTGACGGCAGGAACGAATCGGAGCGAGTCATGGGAGCCCAGCCGTGAACCGGATCCTCGGCGATCTCCACCGAAACGTCCTCGAATCGCTCGAACTGGACCCGCACCAGGCGAATGCCGGCGAAGTCAGGATACTTGGCCGCGACCGCGATCAGGTGCCCCACCTTGACCTCCGCCTCCGGCTCGAGCGCGGCAAGCTTGCCGACCGCGGGACGGCCCCACTCCACGCACAGGCCGTCGAGTGTGAACAAGTCCACCTCGGAAATCCGGCCGTTGGACCGGCGGGCCGGAGGGCGAACGCGAATCACGGCGATCTCGACGCCGCGATCTCGAAGGCGCTCCTGGTGAGGCTGCAGCTCCGCGGCAGCAGCCACTCCCTGGCGCACCGCTTCATCGCGGATGGCTTCTCGAGGAGTCGTGTCCACCAGCGCCCCGGATGAGGCCAGGATGAGGGGAAGTCGACCGCCCTGCACCAAATCGGGCGCCTCGGCCGCGGGTCCTAGTACCACTCCCTCGGCGTCCACCAGCACCAGTCCATCCAGGGAACGAACCATGGCCAGGGGCCGTCGCAGGTCGAGCTCCACGACCAGCTGGTTCGGATAGCGCTTGGTCACTCGGTGAGCCTCTCGGATCCAACCCGACGAACGCACCATCTGCTGCACGACGCTCTCCACCGATTCCCCGTCCCGCAAGGAGAACGGCCCCAGTGGAGCGATGGCGGACTTCACCGAGGCTGCCATCTCTGGCTCGAGCCAGTCCGGCGAATGCTCGATGGTCAGGCGATCTGTTTCGACCAGGAACGCGCGGCCGCTGATGTCCCCGGGAAACACCAGGGGAAGCACCGCGAGGAGACCGAGGACGGCAGCGGACAGCAACAATGCTCCCCGGGCGGAGCTGGGCCATCCGCCTTCCGAGTCTTGTTGCGCCTTCGACTTCTTCCTGGGACTCAGGATTCGGCCCCCCTCCGGGCCCGCCAGGACGGCCCCCTCTTCGGGGCAGGCTCTGGCTGCTGAACGACCCCTCAGGCCATCCCTGCGCCACGCCACGGGAGAGCGCCGCCTTGCGCCCCGCGCAGCTTTCCGTGCGGCGGTTCCTCAGCCTGCGGCTTCTCCAAACGTTGGTGGAAGCTCGCGTGAGGCCGAAATCGAACAGTGCAGATTCAGCTCATACTTGCGCCGACACGGAACGGCGCCCACGAATCTACAACCCGCTTCCTACTCTCAAAACAACCGGATCATCGCTACAAACTTCTAACAGCGACAAGAGACTTCGATCTACGTTTCGGATCAAACCACAACCGAGAAGTTCGGAGTCAGAACGGTCCAAATCCGAATCCGGACGCACGAAACCCAGCACACGCCCAGCCCTGGCTCCCCCCAAGGGATGACTCGCGGCCCCGTCGCCGAGCTCCGCGAGACTCCCCGGGGGTTGGCCGGGCTCGCCACCGATTCAGGACCGGTTGGCGGCGATGCGGGGCTGCTCCGGGGCCTTGCGATCTTCCACCTTCACCCGCGATTCGATGTCATCGAGAGCAAGTTCGAGAGTCGTGATCACGGACTCGAACAAGTCGCGATGAATGGTGACCATCTGGTCGTTCTTCGCCGCGTCGAGTTCCCGATACAGCAGTCCGATCGAGACCTTGACAGGAGCAGTTCGACGAACCAAGTCGAGCATTTTTGATCCCACGAGCTTTTCCATTTCCACCTCCCCGGAAGTCGAGTCCGACTTCCCGCTCAGTCTTGAGAAACAAAGGATCTCATTCAGTTTTCAGGCTTTCACAGGACCGTAGGGTCCAAGACGGTATCTTAGCCCCCGGCGCTTTTGAAACTGATCGCATTTCTTGATTGCTGCCGGTTGCATGCGCTTCCCCATCCGCAAGCAAATCCCACCCATTCAACAAGTTCTCCACCGGAGGAACGCGCAATCTCCCCATCCGATGAGAGCAACACGCCGATTCAGACCTACCGAGGCTTTCGCCTCAATCCGTTCCAAGGTCGGGCCATGGACTCGATTCGAGCCAACAAGGACGTGCTGGTGTCCGCGCCCACCGGCGCCGGAAAAACCCTGATTGCTGAGTTCGCGGTTGAGCAGTGCGTCGAGGCCGGCAAGCGAGCCATCTACACGGCACCGATCAAGGCCCTCTCGAACCAGAAGTACCGAGACTTCCGGGAACTGGGAACCATCGACATCGGCATCATGACTGGCGACGTCACCATCCGCCCAGACGCCCCGCTGCTGATCATGACCACGGAGATCTTTCGCAACTCGATCTTCGAGCGCGGACCCGAACTGGAAGACGTTGGCTACGTGGTGTTTGACGAGATCCATTACATGGATGACGTCGAGCGCGGCACGGTCTGGGAAGAAAGCATCATCTTTGCCCCCCCGGAGATCCGAATCCTCGCGCTCTCCGCGACCGTCTCGAACCTCAAGCAGTTTTGCGAGTGGATGAGCCAGGTTCGAGAACGGGAAATCGTCCGGATCGAATCGAAAGACCGCCCGGTGCCTCTCCTCCATTACCTCCACTTCCCGGACATCGGTCCTCGTCGCGCCGAGAAAGTGAAGTCCCTCCCACGCCCGAAGCACCCCCGAAAAAGAGGGCGGGGACCGAACCGATCCAGGGCGCGCTCCCTGCTTGACCGTCTCCAGCGCGAGAAGAAGCTGCCGGCACTGTTCTTCTGTTTCAGCCGTCGGGAATGCGAGGCCCGCGCCCGAGAGAACGTTCGGCGGAAGCTCCTGTCACCAAAGGAACGGGACGACATCGAACGCCATTTCGACGAGGTCTGTGACCGCTTCGAGATCCAGGAAGATTCCAGCCTGGAAGAACTACGCAGCCTGGCCCGCTCCGGAATCAGCTACCACCATGCCGGCCTCCTGCCTCTGCAGAAAGAACTGGTCGAACGACTCTTCACTTCAGGACTTTTGAAGCTGCTGTTCACCACCGAGACGTTCGCGCTGGGCATCAACATGCCAGCGCGCAGCGTTCTCTTTTCCTCACTGCGCAAGTTCGACGGTGTCGGCTTCGACCGCCTGAAAGCCCGAGACTACCAACAGATGGCGGGACGTGCCGGGCGACAGGGAATCGACGACGAAGGATTGGTCTACAGCCTTCTGGACGACCCACGCAACAAACTGGAAGACGTCAAGAAGACCCTGTTTGGTTCGATCGAGCCGATTCGCAGCCGCTTCAACCTGTCTTACTCCACCCTTCTGAACTTGCACCATCATCTGGGCGCTCAGATCTTCGAAGCCTGGGAGAAGTCCTTCAACAACTTCCAGTGGGCACGCATGTCCCGCAAGAAGCGCGAAAAGAACGAACGTCGCCAGCGCCAAGCGATCACCCAGCGTCTGGATCTCCTTCGAGAGTTCCACTACCTGGACGAGGGAGGAGTTCTCGAGAAGGGCGGGTTCGCGCGACGCATCAACGGCTACGAACTACCGGTGGTCGAACTCGTCGCCTCCGGCCTGTTCCGGGCCCTCAACGACGAGCAGATTGCACTCATCCTGACCGCGGTCGTTTTCGAAGACCGCAAGAGCGATTTGTATCAGCGAATGCCTCCCCATCTTCTTGGGGAACACCGACGCGACGCCGAGGACATTGTCGAAAAGATCATTGCCCGAGAACGCGAGCTGAACATCCACCCGCAGACTCGTCGCCTGAATTTCAAGATAGGACGAGTGCTCCATGCCTGGTGGGAAGGCGATAGCTTCGACGACATCACCTCGCTCACCAACGCTTCCCACGGCGATTTGGTGCGGTCATTTCGCCAAGTCGTTCAACTCCTTCGGCAGCTCCGAAAGGTCTACCGCGAAAACAAAGACGCCGCCGAGCAGTTCGCGCGCATTCTGGAGCGCATCAACCGCGACGAGGTGGATGCCCGCCGACAGCTGGAACTCGGCGGCTGAGATCGAATTCCGCACTATCCCTGGGGCAGCAGCCGCTGCATCCACTTGCCCACCACATCCATCTCCAGATTGACCGGGTCGCCAGAGGACTTCTCGGAAAGGTTGGTCACCTCCAGGGTGTGAGGGATGATGGTGCATGCGAAACCCGCACTCTCGAGGGAAGCCAGCGTGAGAGAAACCCCCTCCACCGTGACCGAACCTTTGGGGATCATCAAGGCGCGCAACGGCGCGGGGACCTCGACCTCCAACCAGCAATCCTCTCCCACCCGGGCGTTCCGGACCACCCGCCCCACTCCGTCGACGTGCCCCTGAACCAAATGCCCATCCAGACGGTCCCCGAACTTCAGCGCCCGCTCGAGATTCACCTGCGCCCCCTCGTTCAGGTCGCCCAGGCTCGTGCAGCGCAGTGTTTCCCCGGCTAGGTCGTAGGCGACCTGGTCCCCGGACACCTCCACGACGGTCAAGCAAGCCCCGTTCACCGCAACGCTCTGGCCCAATTGCAGCTCCGCGGCGAAATCCGGGATCGACAAAGTCAGGCGTGCGCCATCGGCGTGCTTGACCAGGCCGGTGACTCGCCCGGTGGCTTCCACGATTCCAGTGAACATTTCCTGGTCTCCCGCCGGGCATCCCGCGCTTGACCGCCCGTGCCCCCGCTATACACTGTCTGGTTTCGACTCAGCCCCAAGCCCAGAGGACTCCGCGCGCGGTCGGCGCGGCAGACGAAACGGGTCCGGGGCATGGTCCGGCTGGCGTGGTTCGCACCGGCGGAGTGCCGATGTCGATGCAAGTCCACGTCATTACCATCTTCCCTGCGCTGATCGAGAGTTTCCTCTCGTTCGGGATCCCAAGGATCGCCCGGGAGAAGGGCAAGATGGTGGTCGAGGCCGTCGATTTGCGCAGTTTTACCGGGGATGTCCATCGGACGGTCGATGACCGGCCCTTCGGCGGAGGCCCTGGAATGGTGATGCTGGCTCCGCCGGTTTTCGACGCCGTGGAATCGATCGAAAACCAGCACGGGAGTGCCCATCGGATTCTTCTGACGCCGACGGGACGACCCCTGAACCAGCAGATCCTGAAGGAACTGGTGACTGAGGACAGGCTGATCCTGCTCTGCGGTCGCTACGAAGGGATCGACGAGCGGGTCCGAACCGGCTTGGAATGGGACGAAATCTCCATCGGAGACTACGTCCTTTCTGGCGGGGAAGTGCCAGCCATGGTGATCCTGGACGGGCTGGCCCGGCTTCTTCCCGAAGTTCTCGGTCACCCCGAATCCGTGCAGCAAGAGTCCTTCGAACAAGGGCTCCTCGATGCACCCCACTACACCCGCCCCCGGTCGTTCCGGGGAATGGACGTGCCCGATGTACTGCTCTCCGGAAACCACGCCGCGGTTGAGCGTTGGCGAAGGGAGCAAGCTCTCCGGCTGACTCAGGAGAAGCGAGCGGACTTGCTGGCGGACCACCCGCCGAAGTCCGACTCGACGACCCGCACGGAGTCCCGGTAGCTCCTCTTTCTCTAGTCATCCTTCCCTGGGGGAACGATCCACATGGACCGAGTTGCCAACGCCGTCACCGGCTATCTCAAGGAAAACGCTCCCGACTTTCAGGTCGGCGACACGGTGGACGTCAAAGTCCGTATCAAGGAAGGCGAGAAAGAGCGCATCCAGACGTTTACCGGCGTGGTGATTCGAATGAAGGGCTCCGGCATTGCGCGCACGTTCACCGTGCGCCGCATCGTGCAGGGCGAAGGCGTGGAACGGGTGTTCCCGATTCACGCGCCGATTGTCCAGGACGTCCTCGTCAAGAAGCGAGCCAAGATCCGTCGGGCGAAGCTGTACTACCTGCGCGAGAGGACCGGCAAGCGTGCCCGCATGAAGGAGCGCTTGGACTTCCGCACGGGCAAGAACAAGCAGAACTCCCCCGCACCGGTTGCGGTTTCTTCGTCCACGGAGGAACCGGCCGCCGCCGGCTCCTGAAGCACTTCGATAGCTCGCGCTCCCTTGCGGGGAGCCACTGGTTGGGCGGCCGGCGGGAACGTCATGGCCGAGGATTGGGAATCCCTCAATGATTGAGAACAAGTCCGGGCGCCTCGGGATCATCGTGGTCACCCTTGCGCTGGCGTTGAGCGCCGTGGTGGTGCCGATGATGCGCGGCGAGTCGCCGTTCACTTTGGGCCTCGACCTGCGGGGCGGAGTCGTGCTGCGATACCGTCTCCCCGAAGTCGCCGAGCAGAGTTCGAATCAGGCCACCGAGTCCCTCGAAACGACGAAAGAGATCTTCCAGAACCGCGTTGACTCCGTCGGCGTCAAGGAAGTGTCGATTCGAACGGTCGGGAACGACTCCATCGAAGTCGCGATTCCGGGGATTTCCGCCGACGAGGCCGTCAACTACAAGAAGATCCTGCAGAGCGTCGGTCGTCTCGAGTTCCGCCTGGAAGCCACCGAAGAGCCAGGGGTGCCGGTCAGTCAAATGACCCAGGAGTTCCAAGACGAACTGGTCCGACGACGAGCCGCCGGGGAAGAGATCACGCGCGATACCGACTTCTCCGCACTCACCGCGGGCGTTCGCATGGAAGGCCAAGGCGTGGGCTTCCGATGGGTGCCGGTCAGCGAGAAGTACGAACCCCAGTTTCGACGCGAGAACGGCATCGCAGCCGAGGTCCCCGGCCCCCTATTTTCCCTGCTCCGCTACGAAACCCGTGAGGGCAACTTCTTCACTGGTGAGCACATTTCCGAGGTTCGTCCGGACGTGGACCAAAGTGGCCTCTTGGCCGTGGGCTTCACCATTCAACCCGGTCGACCGGCGTCAAACTTCGGTGACTTCACCGAACGCAATATCCAAAAGAAGATGGCCATCGTGTTGGACGGAGAAATCCAGTCCTTCCCGATCATCGAGTCGAAGATCCCCGGCCGAGGTGTGATCAGCGGCGGCTCCAACGGCTTCACCACCGAAGAGCAGCGTCGACTGATCGCGGTGATCAAGTCTGGCTCCCTGCCTCAGAAGCCGATCCTTGATTGGGAGAACGAAATCGGCCCGACCCTGGGCGAAGTGGCCATCGAACGCGGGAAAGTCGCCGGCGGACTGGCCATCGGACTGATCCTGGTTTTCCTGCTGTTCTACTACATGAAGGCTGGCATGGTGGCCTGTGTCGCACTGCTGGCAAACGGCATCCTGTTGATGGGCGCACTCGCAGCTCTGGATGCAACCATGACCCTTCCCGGGATCGCCGGCCTGGTGCTCACCATCGGCATGGCGGTCGACGCGAACATCCTGATTTTCGAGAGGATCCGGGAGGAAGCAGAAAAGGGCAAGACCATCGCCCAATCGGTCAAGAATGGCTTCGACAAGGCCTTCTTCACCATTGTCGACGCGAATGTCACCACCTTCTTGACAGCGTTCTTCTTGTTCAAGTTTGGCACCGCATCGATCCGCGGCTTCGCGGTGGTCTTGATGATCGGGCTGGTCACCTCGATGTTCTCGGCGCTCTACTTCTCAAAGACCATCTTCGCGATGATGATCTCGAAGCAGACTCAGGCTCTGAAAATGCGTCGCCTGATGGCGCAGCCGCGCTTCGGATTTCTGAACTACCGTCGCCAAGCGACCATTGTTTCGTTGGCGGTCATTCTCGTCGGATTGGGACTGTTTTTCGCTCTCGGGGAACGGAAGTTCGGCATGGACTTCACCGGCGGCTACGAGGTTCAGCTCGCGTTCCGCGATACCAAGACCCAGGCCGACATTCTTTCTCAGGTTCAAGAGGAGTTCCCCAAAGCCGAAGTCGTGACGGTGGGAACCACCGACACCGGCGGCGCTCGCCGATTCCAGATCAAGGTCAAGACCCTCGATGAAGGAACCGACACGGCCAACGCCAGCGACGGCCTCTCCGATCCCGCGGCTCGCTTCGGCGATTCTCTGCGCTCGATGTTCGAAGGACAGCTGGTGGAAGACGCCATCGCCTCCTTGAACCTTGCCGAGCCGGACGCCTCGGGTCGCACCGGTGTCGACGTGCAGCTGCGCTACGCCGGCGATGTTCAGAAGTCCGACGTGGAAGCCGCCGCCAATCAGTTCCTGCAGAGCGTTGCCGTGGAAGGCAGTGGTTCCGCGTTCACCGTTCGAGGCACCTTCTCCCGTCCGCAAACCGAGGAAACCGCTCGCGCGTTCATCACCTCGAATCTCCGCCAGCTACCGGCGGCCAGTGGCGACGGCAACGTTCGATTGAATGACCCAATGCCTTCGCGCTCCTACATCGGCCCGCGCGCGGGGACGGCTCTGCGTGACGCGGCCATTCGCGCGATGTTTTTCTCCCTGGTCGGCATCGTGCTCTACATTCGCATTCGGTTCCGCCAGTATCGATTCGGCTTCGCCGCCTGTGTTGCCCTGATCCACGACGTTCTCGTAACCCTGGGCTGCATCGCTCTGGTGCAGACTCTCGGAGTGGTCGACGTCGAAATCGACTTGGCAGTGATCGCCGCCTTCTTGACGATCATCGGCTACTCACTGAACGACACGATCGTCATCTTCGACCGGGTCCGCGAAAACATGCCGCGGCTGGACGATCCCCTTCCTGACGTTTTGAATCGCTCCATCAACCAAACGCTCAGTCGAACCGTGCTGACCACTTTGACGACGCTGATCGCGGTCACTCTGCTGTTCGTGTTCAACTTGGGTCAGCGCAACGTTCTGGAGGGCTTCGGCTTCTCTTTGATCGTCGGTGTGGTGGTGGGAACCTACTCCACCATCTTCGTGGCCTCGCCCATGGTTTTGGCGATTGCCCGCTGGGCGGAGAAACGCAAAGAACAAACCCGCACTGCGTGATAAAACCACGTCGGTCGGCATCGTCTGACGAACAACGGGGTGGGCGCGGGGTCGGCAACGGCCGTGCGGACGAAGGGGGACAGATTGCGCAAGTACGTTCTCTACGGCGCGTTGGCGGGCACCTTCGCAATCGCGCTGGGGCTCGAGGCAATCGTGACCCGGCTTCCCCAGAACCCTCCCCCCGATCGACTGGTTCTGGTGGTTGGCGGAGACGGCGTTCCGATCATTCCGGAAGAGCCACCGGCTCCACGCAGCTCCCTGCCTCGAGACACCAATCTGTCCCGCGGACAACGACGCTCTCCGCTGCCAACCGCCTCGGCACGAACCCGCCCGGAGAATGACCGGTACGACGAACCAGCGCGAGATTCCGCCGCGCCCCGAACTCATCGAGTTCGCGCCGGAGACACTCTGACTTCCATCGCCCTGGAACACCTGGGGAGCACCGACCGCTGGCAGGAAATCCAAGAATTGAACCGACTCTCCGATCCTCGCAAGATTCGAGAAGGGACACTTCTTCAACTTCCGGCGCGATGACTTTCACCGTGCCCGCTCCAGCCGTCTCGGTCCCGATTCCAGACTCGCCCCTCGACGGCCGTGCAGCGCTCCCGCTCCGCAACTACGTGCACTGCGCCCTAGGGACGTTGGTTGCCTCGCAGGGGGACGCCCAGGTTCTGCTGTCCCATCTTCCCGAACACCTGGCCATCGCCCTCCCTTTGACCGGAGGAGCGATTCTGACCGCGCGCGGCGACCGATTGGGGTGGCTGGGAATCGTCTCCATGATTGCCGCGGTCGCATTCGGCTTTACCCACAGCCCGTGGGTCGCTTTGGCGATCGCCGGCTTGTCGATTCTCTGCCTCGCCGAGCTGGTTCCCTGGGGCGGGCCGCGCTTGATGCATTTGCTGACCTACAGCCTGGGTTACGGCGTTCTTCCGTTCTGGATTGGTTACCTGATCAGCGGTCACCGTGCCGGTGCCTCGGCGCTTCTGATGGCGATTGGCTTCTTCGCATTCTTCTTGGGGTCATCGCCCCTCTTGAGTCCGGGAGCGTTGCGCCGCCGGCGGCCGACCATCCCAGTGAGCGTCTGCCTCGGCATGACTCTGAGTGGGATCGCTGCTCTCGGCACTTGGGCCTGGATTTATGGCGCCGGACTTTCTGGGGTGGTGCTGATGGCACCTGGCGCCATCGCCACCGTCTGGCTGATGTCGGGCTGGGCCCTCGCCCATCTGCCTCCCCAGGTGCGGCTCCGACAAAACATGTTGGCGGCCTGGCTCGGACTGGAGCTCGCGTTGGCCGTCGCCTGCTACGCCTAGAGATCATTCCCGAGCCTCGCCCTCTCCACGCCTTTTCCTCATAATTCCCTCAATGATTGACCACCAAGCCATCCAACAAGCCGTTCGGACAATTCTGACTGCCGTGGGCGAGGATCCAGATCGCGACGGACTGAAAGCGACGCCGTCCCGGGTTGCCCGCATGTACGAAGAAATGTTCGCCGGCCTCCATTCTCGCCCTGAAGATCACCTCAAAGCGGTGTTCGACGAGTCCCACCACGAAGTCGTGTTGGTGCGGGACATCGACTTCCAGTCAATGTGTGAACACCACCTCTTGCCCTTCCATGGCAGAGCCCACATCGCCTACATCCCGAATGGGCGCATCCTCGGGATCTCGAAATTGGGCCGGGTGCTGGATTCGTTCTCGCGCCGGCCCCAAGTCCAGGAGCGCTTGACCAGTCAAGTGGCCGATTTCTTGGCCGAGGGCCTGGACGCCAAGGGCGTCGCAGTGGTCGTGGAAGCCACCCACACGTGCATGACCATGCGGGGCGTCCGCAAACCGGACTCGCGGGTCGTGACCTCAGCCTTGCGAGGCTCGGTCCTGAGCAATCAGTCCACCCGGCAGGAAGTTTTGAGCCTAATCCAGGGGAGTCATCGCTGATTTGCCCCTCGGGACCGAACTCGGTTCCGGAGCTTCGACCTCGACGCGCCCAGAGAGCACCCGGTGATTGCTCATCACCCAGTCCCACAGATCCAGGACTCCGGTACCCCGAGAGCCGGCGCGACCGCCCCCCAAACCCCCTAGCCCTATCCTCCCGCGCGGGGATAATGCGGCGAACGAGAAACGCACAAGCCGAAGGACCGCCATGCAGGTGACGAAGGAGTTCGTGTTCGACGCAGCGCACAACTTGCCGAACTATCACGGCAAGTGCGAGCGGCTCCACGGCCATACCTATCGACTTCACGTCACGGTGGAAGCCCCGGTCGACCCCGAGACGGGAATCGCCTTCGACTTCAGCTCCCTCGGGGGAGTGGTCAAGAGCGAGATCATCGGCCCTCTGGACCACACCTACCTCAACGAGAAGATCCACAATTCGTCGGCGGAAAACGTCGCCTTGTGGATCTGGGCGCGGCTGCGGGAGAAGCTGCCGGTGCAATTGGTCGAGGTCAAGCTGTGGGAAACTCCCACCTCGAGCGTCACCTATCGGGGTGAATGAACGGCGGATTCGGTCCACGACCCAAGCCAGTCGATGGCACCGTCAAAGCCCCAAGAATTCCGCGCTACGCGGGTCTGTTTCCCAGTCATCGTGGAGCTATGATCCGGGGCCTTCGCGGGAGGGCTCCCTCGATCGAGGGATTCCGACACCGTGAAATTGTCCGGGGAAGAGAACGAAAAATACCGCGGTCGCGGTGCCGGACGCTTGCACGCCAGAATGGGTCAGTAGCAACCGACTCCTGGATCCCGCGGAGCCAGGGGTGGCCGATGGTTCCTGGTCCAGCGGGCCACGAACTTGCTAGGAACGCCTGCCGATGACCATGCTCGAACAGTTCCAGGTGGTGCTGGTCTTCCTCCTGATCGGGATCGGGATGATCGTGGTGCCGATGGTCTTCCTGACTGTCCTGCGCCCCAAGAAACCGGATCCCCAGAAGGCCATTCCCTACGAGTGTGGCCTGGAACCGGTCGGTGATGCCCAAGTCTGCTTCGACATGCGCTTCTACACCGACGCGCTGATCTTCATCGTCTTCGAAGTCGAAACCGTGTTCCTATTCCCTTGGGCCACGGTGTTTCGAGAAAGCGAGTGGACGGGCATCGCCCTGTTCGAAGGCATGGTGTTCATCGGCATCCTCTTCTTGGGCCTCATTTACGTATGGTCCAAGGGCGACATCGATTGGGTGAAGTCGATGGAAGAGCATCGCAGCCGGGCGGCAGCCAACAAAACCCTCGCCCCCACCGGCCAAACGGCCGTGGCTCGCGAACCCGTCGGCGCCCCCTGAGCCGGTCTCGAGCGAAGAAAGGAAATCGCCATGGGACTCTACGAGCGCAACCATCCCGACGTCATGATGTTCAAACTCGAGCGCAACCTGCCCGACATGGGGTTGCTGCGGGTGGCCGACACGGTGATCAACTGGGGACGGTCTTCCTCCCTCTGGCCGATGACGTTCGGCATCGCCTGCTGTGCCATCGAGATGATGGCGGTGGGAGCCTCGAAGTTCGACATGGATCGCTTCGGTGCCGGCGCGTTTCGCGCGACCCCTCGCCAGGCGGATCTGATGATCGTCGCGGGAACCGTCAACGCCAAGATGGCCGAGGTCGTGAAACGCCTGTACGACCAGATGCCGGAACCGAAGTACGTCATGGCCATGGGTGCCTGCACGGTTGGCGGCGGCCCCTACTGGAAGCACGGCTACAACGTCGTCAAAGGGATCGACAAGTTCGTTCCGGTCGACGTCCACGTGCCCGGCTGCCCGCCCCGCCCCGAAGCGATCCTTGAAGGGATTCGTTTCCTGCAACGAAAGATCATGGCGCGACGGGTTCTCACCCGCGGCGAACACCACACTCCCGACTTCACCGGCGTTTCCGTGTCCCCGGGGACCACAGGTATTCAAGACCCGCAGCTCAACACCGCGCCCGCCGTTCCCACGGAGGCCACCTCTTGAACACTCAGGAGATCCTCGAAACGCTGAACAAGGACGGAGTCGGGCAAGGCATCACCCTTTTCGAAGGGCCCAAGGATCCGGCTCTGGTGATTCCCGCGGATCGGTTGGTAGGCGTCTGCGAACACCTCAAGAGCGCCCCCTCACTCCAATTCGATCAGTGCATCTTGGTCACCGGGACGCACATGACCGAGATCCGGGACAAGAAGACCAAGGAAGTGACCCGCGCCGAGGGTATCGAGGTCATTTACCACGTGCGCTCACTCCGGCACCGGGCTTTGGTGGCTCTCAAAGTTCACCTTTCCTTGGAAGATCCCCGGGTGTCCTCGGTGGCCAGCATTTGGCCGGCAGCCGATTGGCACGAACGGGAAACCTATGACATGGTCGGGGTCGTGTTCGAAGGACACCCGAATCTCAAACGGATTCTCTTGCCGCAGGACTGGGAAGGCTTTCCATTGCGGAAGGACTACGAGTTTCCCAAGGAATACCGCGGCATCTCCCTGGAGGTCGATCCCCCATGGCCGCAACAGTAGAAGCGCGCCCGCCGGACAAGTACGTCGACGTACGCACTCAGGAGCTGCAGATCAACATGGGTCCGCAGCACCCGGCGACCCACGGGGTTCTGCGGGTCGCCATCTGGGCCGACGGAGAGATCGTCACGCGAGCCGAGCCGGACATCGGTTACTTGCACCGATGCGCCGAGAAGATCGGCGAATCGGTGACCCACATCCAGTATGTCCCCTACACCGACCGCTACGACTACCTGGCGGCGATGAACAACAACCTGGGATACTGCCTCGCAGTCGAGAAGCTTGCCGAGTTAGAGATCCCCGAACGCGCCGAGTACGTGCGTGTCATCGTCTCTGAGCTGAACCGCATCGCTTCCCACTTGATGGCGATTGGGACCTACGGCCTCGATCTGGGTGCCTTCACTCCGTTCTTCTACGCCTTCCGGGAACGCGAAGAGATCCTGCGCATCCTGGAATGGATCTGCGGCGCGCGTTTGACCTACAACTTCATCCGCATCGGCGGTGTCATGCGCGACTGTCCCGAAGGGTGGCTGGAAGACATCACCCGTTTCCTGGACTACTTCGAGCCACGACTCGAGGAGATGAACGAGCTCCTCACCCACAATCACATCTTCGTGAATCGAACCGCCAACATCGGGGTCGTCAGTCTGGAGCAGGCGGTCAAGTACGGCTTGACCGGACCAAACTTGCGCGGCTCCGGCATGCGCTGGGATCTGCGGCGGGACGACCCCTATTCGATCTACGATCGGTTCGAGTTCGACATTCCGATCGGCACCGGAATCAAGGGCACCGTCGGTGACTGCTGGGACCGTTACTGGGTCCGCATTCTCGAGATGGGCGAGTCCGTTCGAATCATCCGTCAGGCCCTCGATCAGATTCCCGACGGCGAGATCATGGCCAAGGGAGTGCGCCATCTTGCGTTCAAGTGCAAGGCCGGCGAGTCCTACCAGGCCGTGGAGAACCCCCGCGGAGAGCTCGGTTACTACTTGATCTCCGAGGGGGGACAGATTTCCTATCGCAGCCGAATTCGCGCACCATCCTTCTGCCACTTGTCCATCCTGGAAGAGATTCTTCCAGGGAGCATGTTCGGCGACGCGGTCGCGATCATTGGTTCCATTGACATCGTGCTCGGCGAAGTAGACCGCTAGCAAGGGGACGGAAGGTGGAAAGACTCGTAGGAGCGCTGGAAGGATTGGGAGAGTCGGCGTTCGCGCTGTCGCTCTTGATGTGTGCCGGCGTGGTCCTCGGCTTCGTCGGGATCTGGCCGCTGTTCGCCGTGTGGCTCGAACGCAAAGCTTCCGCTGACTTTCAGTCCCGCCTGGGACCGATGTACGTAGGGGGCTTTCACGGCTGGCTGCAGACCCTGGCCGACGGCATCAAGTTGGCGTTCAAGGAAGACCTGATTCCTGCTCAAGCCAACCGCGTGTTGTTCTGGATCGCGCCCGCCGTGGCGTTTTGTGGCGCCTTCGCCACGATGGTCGTCATTCCCATCGCTCAGGGAGTCGAGATCGTCAACCTCGACATCGGCATCTTCTTCATCCTGGCGATCAGTTCGGTGGGCACGATTGGCGTCGTCATGGCGGGTTGGGCCTCCAACAACAAGTGGTCTTTGTACGGCGCCGTTCGCGAAGCCGCTCAGCTGGTCTCCTACGAAATCCCCATCGCCCTGTCGCTGATGATCCCGATCATCGCCGTCGGCAACCTACGCCTCGGCCACATCGTCGGCTTCCAGTGCGCGGGCCCCGAGGACGCCGGATTCGTCTACCTGTCCCACCACGGCTGGCTGCTGTTCTACAGCCCTTGGACCCTTGCGGCGGGACTCATCTACTTCGTGGCGTCCTTGGCGGAATGCAAGCGTGCCCCCTTCGACCTTCCGGAAGCGGAGTCGGAGCTGGTCTCCGGGTTCCATACGGAGTACTCGGGCCTGCGCTTCTCGTTCTTCTTCCTCGAGGAATACGTGTTCATGTTCGTGGTTTCGATCGTGGGCGCTTTGGTGTTCCTGGGAGGCTGGCAGCCGCTGCCTTTCGTGAGCTTCCAGTTCGACAATCCGCTCATGAAGCTGATCGGCGCTGGCATCCTGCTGGGGAAGGCGGTCTTCCTGGTCTGGGTTCAGATCTGGCTGCGCTGGACCCTGCCTCGACTGCGCGTCGACCAAGTGATGACCATGGGATACAAGTACCTGACGCCGCTCGCCATGCTGACACTCATGGGTATGGCGCTCTACCAGTATTGGGGCTGTCGCTACATCCCCGGCATCCTCTGATCCAACCGGCAATTCTCGGAGAATTCCGCGATGTTCACCTACATGAGAAACGTGGTCGACAGCCTTCGCACCACCGTGAAAGGCATGCAGGTGACCTGGAAGAACCTGCGACGCCCCGAAACTACCGTCGAGTATCCAGAGCAACTCGTGCCCCTGCCCGAGGGATACCGTGGTATCCACACCCTGGACACCGACATCTGCATCTACTGCTTCCAGTGCGCCAAGATCTGCCCAGTCGACTGCATCGAGATGCGTGCGGAACGTGTCGAGAAGAAGTTCCTGTCCTGGGAAGTCTTCAACATCGACTACAACAAGTGCTTGTTCTGTGATCTGTGCATCGAGGTGTGTCCGAAGGACTGCATCCACATGGACAAGCGCGATGGTTCGGCCAAGTTCGCCCTGATCACGGACGACCGCTCGACCCTGAATCTCGACATCCTCGAGTACAAGGGGTTGTCCGAGGCGGACAAGGTGGCGGTCGTCAAGGTTCGCGAAGAGAACGCGAAGAAGGCAGCGGAGAAAGCCAAGGCCGCCGCCGAGAAGAAAGCGGCCGCCGACAAGGACGAATCCGAGGACAAGAAAGACAAGGCGGACGATTCCGGGAAGTAGCAGTCCGGGTCATCCACCCCATCGACTCTGGTCACGGGGATCAGAGGGAGGAGACGAGCGTTGGAAGGCTTCACGTTCTACTTTTTTGCAGCGCTGGCGCTGGTGGGCTCAGCCATGGTGGCTTTGCTCCCAAGGCTGGTGCACTCCGCGTTCGCCCTGGTGATGGCGTTGTCGGGAATCGCCGGCCTCTACTGGACTCTCGGCGCGGACTTCCTCGGCGCCGTGCAGCTGCTGGTCTACGTCGGCGGCATCATGATCCTGTTCCTGTACGGCGTCATGTTGACGCCGAAGGAATCCTCTCGCTGGAACCTACAGTCGATCCTGTTCCCCGGATTGCTTTGCGTTCTTCCCCTCGCGGTTCTGCTGCACTTGGGTTGGACCGGCGTCGAAGCCGCGGTCGAGTTCCTCCCCACCCTGCCGGAGCCGGAACCCACGACCAAGACGATGGGCAAGTGGTTCCTGGATCGAGAGAAGTACCTGGTCCCGTTCGAGCTCGCCTCCATCGTCCTGCTGGTCGCGCTGGTCGGCTCGGTCTACCTGGCACGGCGCCGGAAGGAGGTCTGAAGTGACCCCGGACATCAGCCACTACGTCTTCATCGGCTCTGTCATGTTCGTGCTGGGAGTGTTCACCATGACCTCCCGCCGCAACGCCATCTACATTTTGATGGGTGCAGAGTTGGTGGTGAATGCAGCCGCCTTGAATTTCGTGGCCTTCGCCCGCTACCGCGGGGAAGACCTGTCGGGACAGATGTTTGCGGTGTTCATCATCGTGCTTGCCGCGGCGGAGGCGGCAGTCGCTCTGGGGATCGTGTTGCAGTTGTTCCAGCACTTCCCCACCATCGACGTGTCCAAATCCAACACCCTGAGCGAGTAGTCCGGAGCCTCTTCGAGAATGGAATTCTTCGAAACCACCCGTCCGGTCTGGTACGCGCTGCTCATCCTGTTCTTGCCGCTCGGCGCGTTCTGCTTCAATGCCTTCGGCTTCCGGACCGAGTTCGTGAAGAAGAGGGGACACGTCGTTCCCTTGCTGGGAATCGGCACCGCCCTCTTCCTCTCTTGCTCTCTCTTCAAGAGCGTGGTGTTCGACCACCACGGCACCAACCCCGAAGCCACCGTCGCCGAGGACTCCCACGGCGTGGCCTATGACGACCGTTTCGTCTACTGGTCCACGGAAGAAGGCCTGTCCTTCCCGCTGCTCGAAGCCGGGGACTTTCAGATCGTGGCCGGCATCCTGATCGACAATCTGACGGTCATGATGCTGGTGGTGGTGACCCTGGTCTCCTTCCTGGTGCACCTGTACTCGACCGGCTACATGCATGGAGACGAACGCTACCCCCGCTTCTTCGCGTTCCTCGGATTGTTCACCTTCTCCATGCTGGGACTGATCCTGACCGACAACCTGCTGCTGCTGTTTTGCTTCTGGGAACTGGTCGGGCTGTGCTCCTACTTCCTGATCGGCTTCTGGTTCCAGCAAGACGATCCTCCCAAGGCCTCCATGAAGGCCTTCCTCACCAACCGCTTCGGGGACGTGGGATTCCTGCTCGGAATCCTGCTCGTCTACCAGCTGTTCGGAACCTTGAGCATTCCGGGACTCGAAGCGCGCCTGCGTAGCGGTGAGCCGATCCCTGCCCTCTACAACTGGGATCCGCACACGCTCTGCACCCTGGCGGGGCTGTTGCTGTTCTGCGGTCCCATGGCCAAGTCGGCTCAGGTGCCGATGCACATCTGGCTGCCGGACGCCATGGCCGGCCCCACTCCCGTTTCGGCGCTGATCCACGCAGCCACCATGGTCGCTGCCGGCGTCTACATGGTTGGCCGAATCTTTTGGTTCTTCACCCCCGAGGCGCTGCTGTTCATCGCCGTGATCGGGATGATGACCGCGATCATTGCCGCCACCATTGGTTTGGTGCACAACAACATCAAGAAGGTCCTCGCCTATTCGACCTGCAGCCAGCTCGGCTACATGATGCTAGCCCTCGGCGTTGGAGGCTACGGCGCAGGGATCTTCCACCTGTACACCCACGCCTTCTTCAAGGCCTGCTTGTTCTTGTGTGCAGGGTCGGTGATCCATTCGGTCCACACCGAAGACATGCGGGAGATGGGTGGACTGAAGTCCAAGATGCCGGTCACCTACAAGACCATGATGATTGCAACTCTCGCCTTAGCGGGCGTCCCGTTCTTCAGCGGTGCGTTCAGCAAAGAGCTGATCATCGAACACGCACTCTACTGGGGAGTGCACGGCGGCATCCTGCATTTCTTGCCGGCTTTGTTCGCGATTGTCGGCGCCGTGCTCACCTTCTTCTACATGTTGCGCCTCATGCACCTGACCTTCTGGGGAGAACCGCGCAACAAGGAGCGATTCGATCACGCCCACGAGTCTCCCCCGTCGATGACCATCCCGCTCCTGGTGCTGGCCACTCTGTCCCTGTTCTCGGTCGGCTGGCCCATTCCCTTCCTGGGCGGCCATGCAATCCCCGAAATGCTGCCGAGCCCCCCGTCCGCCGTGGCCGAGGCATTGCCGAGCATCGAAGGGGGCGAGCACGGACATCCTGGCCTGGGCTACATCCTGACTTCCTTCCTGGTGGCCTTGTTGGTGCTGGCCGTCGGCTGGCTCCTTTACCGCCGGACCTACAAGGATCAACGACCGGGACCGGACGCATGGGTCCGTCGCTTCCCGCAGAGCTACGCCACAATCAATGGCCTGTACTTCTTCGACGAGTTCTATCAGGCCACCGTGGTGCGCGCCGGGCACGCCCTGAGTCGGACGTTTGCCAGTTTCGACCAGCGGGTGGTGGACGGCGCCGTCAACATGGTGGGCACCTTGGGACAGGCCCTGGGCCGTCTCCACGGCGCCATCGACAAAACCGTGGTCGACGGCTTGGTGAACTCGTTCTGGCACCTGAGCCACCTGCTGTCTCGTATGTTCCGCCGGCTTCAAACCGGAAACGTCCAGGACTACTTGACCTTCGCGGTCGCTGGAGTCGTTCTGGTTTCCTTGATGGTGCTGTTCCTCGGTTCTTGACCGAAGACGGCTGGGTTTCGCAAAAGCCTCTGAATAGGCCCCCTGAAAATGCCTGAGTCCTCCCTTCTCACTGCGATCTTGATGACGCCCCTGGTAGGCGCCCTGGCGATGATGTGCGTTCCGTCCGAAAGGCGGGACGTCATCAAGACGATGGCGGCCGTGTTCACGGGCCTCCCGCTTTTGCTCTCGATCTTCTTGTACGTCCAATTCGATCGAGCCAACCCGGACTACCAGTTTGTGGAGTTCCACAGCTGGGTCGCCACCTTCAACATCAACTACCACTTGGGGGTGGACGGGCTGTCCGTGCCTCTGGTGTTCCTGACCTGCCTGCTGCTGTTCCTCGGCGTGTTCTCGTCCTGGAACATCAACAAGGCGACCAAGGGATTCTTCATCCTGCTATTGCTGCTGGAAGTCGGGATCAACGGGGTGTTCATGTCCCTCGACTTCTTCCTCTTCTACGTGTTCTGGGAAGTCATGCTCCTGCCGATGTACTTCTTGATCGGGATCTGGGGCGGCCCCCGTCGCGAATATGCGGCCATCAAGTTCTTCCTTTACACGCTGCTGGGCTCGATCTTGATGCTGGTGGCGATGATCGCCATGTACCTGTACAGCGGCAACGTGGGTGCTGCCGACGGCGGCATCGGTCAGCGCACCTGGAACCTGATCACCATGGCTCAGATCGGCCTGCAAGGCGGCTGGGCGGGCGCTCCCGCGTTCTTGGGCATGCAGTTCCAGCACTGGTGCTTCCTGTTCCTGTTCATCGGCTTCGCGATCAAAATCCCGGTCTTCCCGTTCCACACCTGGTTGCCGGACGCTCACGTCGAAGCGCCGACCGCAATTTCGGTCATCCTGGCCGGCATCCTGCTGAAGCTGGGCGGTTACGGTTTACTCCGGGTGAATCTGCTGTGTTTCCCGGACGTCATCTGGGCCGGCGGTGGACCCACGGCCTGGGCCACCGGATTGGCTCTGCTCGGAATGATCAACTGCGTCTACGGCGCGTTCTGTGCCATGGCGCAGAAGGACTTCAAGAAGTTGGTGGCCTACTCCTCGGTGGCGCACATGGGTTTCGTGCTGCTTGGGATCGCCGCGGCCAACGAAGCCGGCCTGGCGGGCTGCACCCTGCAGATGTTCAACCACGGCACCAGCTCCGCCATGCTGTTCCTGGTCGTGGGCGTCATCTATGACCGCGCCCACCACCGGGACATCGAAGGTTTCGGCGGCCTGGCCGGCCACATGCCGATGTATTCCAGCGTCGCCTTCCTGGCGATCTTCACCTCCCTCGGACTGCCGGGACTCGCCGGGTTCTGGGGTGAGGCGATGGCCCTGGTCGGCTGTTACGAGGTGTTCCCCAAGATCACTGTCGTGTCCACCATCGGCCTGATCGTCACCGCGGCGTTCTTCCTGATGACGATCCGCAAGGTTTTCTTCGGCCCGGTCCAGGACAAGTACAAGGACTACCCCGACCTCGACAAGCGGGAATGGACCTGCATGGTCCCCCTGGGACTCCTTTGCATCCTGCTGGGCTGGTTCCCGATGCTGCTGCTGGGCTGGATGAACTCTTCCATCGCCAAGGTGGTGGAACAGGTCCGCTCGTTCTGAGCCACCTCTGACCGAATGCAACGAATCATGGCCACCCGATCCCGCTCGACCCGAGACCACCGGAGAAACTCGTGAACTGGGCCCAGTATCAAGCCGATCTCATGCGGATCTGGCCAGAGATCATCCTCACGGTGACGGTGTTGCTCGCTCTCACCGTCGACCTGCTGCTCCGAGGTCGGGACACCCAGGTGACCGGGTGGATCACGCTCCTCGGGATCGGATTCGTCCTGTACTACGTGTGCAAGGACTACGCGCTTGCCGATGGAACACGGGTGTTTGGATTGCTCGTGATCGACCAGTTCGCGATGTTCTTCAAGCTATTACTTGCCGGTGGCCTGTTCGTGGTCCTGCTGTTGTCAGTACTCTTTCGAGGCCTCGAACGGGATGGAGTCGGTGAGTACTACTGCGTGATCTCGGCGGCAGTTCTCGGCGCGTTCTTCCTGGTCAGCACAGACCACCTGCTCATGATGTTCCTGGCCCTCGAGACGATGTCCATTTCGTCCTACGTGTTGGCCGGGTTCCTCAAGCGCGAAAAACGCGGCGCCGAAGCGGCCATGAAGTACCTGGTATTCGGCGTGCTCTCCAGCGGCACCATGCTGTACGGGTTCTCTTTACTGTACGGCTACTCGGGCAGCCTGCACCTGCCTGCGATCGGCGAGGCCATTCATCAGCACCTGTTGGTGGCCGACGGACAGGGCTTGGGAACCGAAGGCATCGGCGTCGCGGTCGCTTTGATGATGGTCTTGGCCGGATTCGGCTACAAGATCGCGGCTTTCCCGTTCCATTTCTGGAGTCCGGACGTCTACGAAGGCGCGCCCACGCCCGTGACCACGTTCCTCGCCGTCGTGTCCAAGGCCGCCAGCTTCGGAATGCTGTTGCGCTTCTTCGGTTCGGTCCTGGTGGTCGACGGAGAGATCACTCCCGTCTTGGGCCAGCTCGTGGCACTCCTGGCGGCGCTGTCCATGACCTTTGGCAACATCGCGGCCATGCTTCAGGAGAACTCCAAGCGACTCCTCGCCTACTCATCGGTCGCCCACTCTGGCTACCTGCTGATGGGCGTGGCCGCCATGCTGACCCCCGGGGGATCCGAGAACTCTCAGTTGAACGGCGGCCAGGCCGTGGCTTTCTATTTGGCGGCGTACGCGATCATGAATCTCGGCGCGTTCGGGGTCGTGCTGTACCTTTCCAACCGCTTCGGCGTCGAGTCCATTGATCAGTACAAGGGGCTGGGCTGGAAAGCCCCGATCGCCGGCGCCACGATGACCGTGTTCCTGCTGTCCCTGACCGGCATCCCCCCCACCGTGGGCTTCATTGGCAAGTGGTATCTGTTCCTGCCTGTCATCGACAAGGGAATGATCTGGCTCGCCGTCATCGCCGGCATCAACTCGATGATCTCGCTCTTCTATTACTTCCGGATCATCAAGGCGATGTTCCTGAAGCCAGAAGAAGAGGCGATTCCGAGCCCGCGACTGGGTGCTCACGCCCTGGGCATCGTCACCTTGCTGGCATTCCTCGGACTGCTGACCATCTACTTCGGTCTGTCCTTCGGCTCATTGAGCGAGCTGATTCTGGAGATCTGAGGCCTTCGGAAAGCCCGCGGTCAGAACCCTCCCGCCGCGGGCTCTCCCGTGATGAACCTCTCCCCCGGCGCTTGCGCCAGGGGCTGGGCGATCACTGGAAATGCAGCCGGATGCGGTTCGAGACTCCTAGGATCCCGGGACTCAGAAAGCCGATCGACTCAAGTTCCATTTCGAGACCCGAGAGTCCGGGCGGGACCTTGGCGTCGAATGCCCAGAAGCGATTCCTGTCTTCGAACCGGCCGATCCCCAAAAGCAGGGACGCCGGCGTGTCATCGAACTCCACGGCAAACAACGCCGCGCGTTCGCCCAGCTGACCGCCACAGCTCGAGATGCTTACCTCATCCCCCTCCTCCGGGAGGAAGCGGTTGGCATCGAGACCGATCTCCGGAAGGCAGAACACGTTCACGGCGCCAGCAGCGCGACCGGCGAGTGTGTCCTCCCCCGGGCTTCCCGCGAAGACCAGGCCTTGGTCGTGGGACACACTCGTCCCCACGGCGGCACGGTCCCCCACTTGCCAGGCATGACCGTTCAAGTGATTGCCATAGCTGTTTCCGTCGAAACGAAAAGAGTGCACGCCCCCTCCCATCGAGCCAGTCGTCCCACCACCGACGAGGACATCCGCATCCAGTTCCAAAGAAGCGCCAAGCCCGGACGCTTGATAGGCAGATTGATTCCTCGTCTGGACCCAAGAGTTCCCGTCGTATTCGAACATGACCAGCGTGCCCAATGACGAGTGATGGATTCGGTGATTCGACGCCCCCACCACGATCCGCGTCCCGCACAAACCGACGGCTCGGCCGTAGTTCCCGACGTCAAACTCGCCAGGAACAAGCTCCTGCTCATACCGGAAGCCGTTTCCATCATCCCGGTAGACATGAGCGGTTCCGAACCAAGCGTAGCCGGTGAAGTAGTTTGGCGCGCCGACGACCAACCGGTCATCCTCCAATGCCAGAGCGTATCCAAACTCGTATTCTTCGGAGCGAGGGTTGTCGAAAGAATTGATCAAGCCCCACTCGCTTCCATCGTGCTGGTAGAGAGACACGCGTTCTGCCGCTCTGTCGCCGACGACGATTCGGCCCTGATCGATGTCGACAGCGTTGCCAAAGGTCCTCAATCCATCGGGCTCGGCGTACTCGACTTTTTGCTCTTCCAACCAAGCACCGTTCTGCAAGCGAAAGACGTAGACCGCGCCGTTCGGATCCTTGCCCGGAGCCCCAACGACGATCACATTTCCTTCCGAGGCAATGCTCGATCCGAACTGATCAGAGTCGGATCCGTCACTGGGCCGCAGTTCTTGAGTGACCACCCATTCGCTAGCTTCCCGGCGAAAGACATAGACCGAGCCAGTCGCAGGCTGTGCTCCCCCATCATCGTCCCACAAGGCGCTCACCAAGGCGAAGTCGCCGTCCAGCCACACGGCGTGTCCGAAACGGTCCGACTCAGATCCATCCGGAGCTTCAATCTTGTCACACTCCCACATCCGACAGTGTTGACCGTGGACTTCCGGAATCGCGACGAACCACATCAAGAACAGACTGCGCCACAAATAGGAGTTCTTCACCACACAACCCTCCTGTTAGTTCTCGAGGATCGCCCATTCGCGGAGCCAGAATCCCGGTGGAGCGAGATGGCCCGAACCTCGGGGGGACAGAGAACGAAACGACGCGGGTTCGATTGTAGGAACTGCCCACAGGCTGAGCCTCCGGTCCACCGGCTTCCTTCGGGGAATTCCGGAGAAGAACTCCCGACCATTGACCAAACATCGGTGTTTGTCCGGGGATCAGGATCATTGCGGGAAGAAACAAGGCTCCCCCTTCCGGAGGATGGTTCCTCGACGAAGGGGGAGCCCAGAAGGCTGATGTTTGGAAGGAAGTGCTTCAGCGAATCAGAGTTTTGCGCTTCTTCGCTTCTTTCTCTCGCTGACGAAGCCGTTGTTCCTGGGGTTCTCCGGCAGCACGCTTGTCGAGCTGCGCGCGCTCGAGAGCTTCCAGTGCGCGACGATACTCCGAAGTTGCCTGGTCCATCGAGCGGGCCCCCTGCAAGCGCTGCTCGAGCCCCTGCAGGTGTTCTACCGCCGATTGGTTCAGCGCCTCTTGCAACGACTGCAGCCGTTGCTGGGCCTTCGACTTGGCTTGGTCTTTCCTCGCTTGATGACCTTGGAGGAATTTCTCATAGAGCTCCCGAGCGCGCTCGTACTCCGCTCCGAGTTCCGCCTGCTGAGCTTCGATGACTCTCTCGTACGCACGACGCTGATCTTGGGCCACACGCTCTCGAAGCAAGGTTCGCTCGATCTCTTCACGATCTTCTGCCGAGTGCGTCGAAACTCCCATCAGAAGTCCACGGGCAGCAGCGACGAGTTCACTCGCTTCGGGCGAAAGTCCCTCCGCGTCCAGAGCACGAGCCAGCAAGCGGCGCGCTTCCGCCAGGCACTCTTGCTGTTGTGCTTCCGCAGCCTGATGCCGCGTGAGAGCCAGCGCCTTTCTCAGTTCTTCGGTTGCCCGCAATTGATCCGCGTTCTCCCGAGCAGCGACTTTCTCCTTGGCCCGAAGCACTTCGGCCAAGGACGCTCGCTCGTTGGCAACTTCCGCTAGCGCCGCCTCGAGAGCGACTTGATGTTCCTTCGCGGCTTGCAACTGGGCGAGCAGCTCTCGCTCTGCATGGTCCGCTTGGAAAACCTCTTGGCCGAGGGAGACCTCGGCAAGTTCTGCGTCGAGTTCGGCAGCCTGTTGCAACAACGCCAGCGCCTTCTCCGCTTGCGCCTGTTCGGCCTTCTCGGCCGCCGCCGCCAGTTCCTCTGCCAGCAGCTGCAGTTCCACCTCCTCGGCGCGGGACTTCTGTGGTTCCTCTTCCTCAGAGTCAGACGGCGAGCGAGGCAGCAAGGCCGCGGCGACGGACAATTGAGAACCGCCCACCGCCAGCAGAGCGAGTCCCGCGACTCCGTGGCGCATCCACCGCTGGGACCGGCTCCAGGATTGAGATTGAAGTGAAAGCATTCGAATTCTCCTGCGAAGTTCCGCGGCAGAACTCGACCAAGGAAGCAAAGTCGGACAAGAAACGGCGACCGTCGGGCCTTTCAAGGAACCTTCCACCCGGCCCTCTGCGTAAGAGAGCAGAGCGCGTGCATAGCTCCGTCGACGCCCGCTGCGCGCGACCACCAGGTGGTCGCAAGACATCTCTCGATAGCGATCCAACTGCCGTGAGAGAAGCCATGCCACTGGGTGAAACCAGAACAGACAGGTGAACAAGGCTTGAAGCACGGCGATCTTGGGATCCCCGCGTTCCAGGTGGACCCGCTCATGGAGCAAAGCCCACTCCAGAGTGGCCCGGTCCACCGCTCCTGGGTTTTGTGGCAGGATGAGTTTCGGCCGCCACCAGCCCCAGCAAGCGGGAGCTTGAACAGTTCCCGAGGTCACCACTTCCGCCACTTTGCAGCGAGGTGAGTTTCCCGCAATTTCCAACCACAAAGACAAAACCTTCGCATCCCGAACAGGCCGGCCTTCCTTCAGAAGTTGTCGGGTGCGCCGGTATCGAAATCCATAAAGAACGATCAGAAACAAAACGCCGGGCAGGTAGCAGGCAAGAACCGGCATCTTCGCCCAGCTTTCTCGCCAACCGCCCGCTCCCTCTTCGCTCACCGAGGCAGGCAAGAGTTCGCCTGCCATCCTCGACGTGCCGAGCAAGACCCCCGGATCTTCGCCCAGTTCCCCGATCGCCTGGGACGGTTCTGGGGAAGTGTTCGACGTGAAGTGGGCAATGCTCCATCCCTCGAACGAGGACGCAGCCCTGCCTTGCACAACGAACTGGCCGACGGGGAGCAGCAACGCCGCCATCAACAAAGCCACCAGTTGCCGGTAGCACACCACCGGGTCCTTTCGGGACACCAGCAAGATCAAGGCGAGCACGCCACCCACCGCGAGCAAACCCACGGACAGGAGCACCAAGTGTCCGACGAGAGGGCTCATCATGATCCGGGCTCCCGGTCGTCGAGCTCGGCATCGATCATGCCACGCAAGTCCCGCAACTCTTCCGGGGAGAGATCCTCACGACCAAGGAGGTGCACCAGGAGTGGACGGACGTTGCCATCGAACAGCCGGGACACAAGGTCCCCGACCATGGAAGTCCGAACCTCCTCGCGACTCCGCACTGCGATGTAGGTGTGGGCACGACCGGGTCCGGGCTCGGCGTTCACCACTCCCTTGTCGCGAAGGATCGTCAGCATGGTTTGCACGGTGTTGTAAGCCAGAGGCTTGGAGCGCGAAGCGTTGAGCCGCTGAACCACTTCACGCACGGTGACCGGTTCGCCCGGGGTGGCCCAAATGCACTGCATCACCTCGAGTTCAAGGTTGGTCAACAAGGCACGTGGGTCGTCGCCCATCGCAATCTCCAAGCCGTGCCACAGCAGGCGGACAAGAACTCCTAACCTTTTAGGAGTTTCGGCAAAAAGCCACAACACCTTCACCTAAAAGTTTCGGAGAAGATCGGTTCATCGCCATCAGAAATTGCCATAATCGATTACCCTGGAATGCCTTACGAACACATCGAAGGGATCGAGTACCGCCATTCGAGGCGGCGAAAGGGGCAATCGATGTCCCCGTCACCGGGGGAAGACACGCTGCCAAACCCGACTTCTTCCGGGCCGGTCCAAGGAACGGTCCGCGTCGCGCGCGTTGCTCACTCCCCCAACGCCGTGGCGTAGATGCCGTGGTAGCGCTCGAGCATCGTTACGTCCCGGTACTCCTGAAGGCACTTGTCGCGGTTCGCTTGGCCAAGGACCTGACGCTTCTCCGGATGCTGGAACAGATCTCGCAATGCGTTGGCGTACCCATCCACATTCCGGTCCGGCAAAACGAAACAGCGATTCCCTTCCGCGACCATTCTCGAGATGTCCCCGACGTCGGTGCTGACCAACGGCAGTCGAGAGGCCATCGCCTCCACCACCGAGATGGGCATCTGCTCGGTGATTGAAGACAGGGCGCACACATCCATGGCTCGGTAGGCGTCGCTCGGATCCGGGATCTGCCCCGGCAAGTGGACCCGCGACGCCACCCCAAGCTCGTGAGCGAGAGCCGTCCAGCCTTCCCGCTCCGAGCCGTCACCCACAATCAGTAGGTGAACACCGGACGACTCCTCCAGCTTGGCGAATGCATGGATCAACAGGTCCAGTGCTTTCTCCTTGCGGAGCTTGGCAACGGTCCCGATGACGAACGCATCCTCGGGAATTCCGAGCTGTGGTCGGACGGAAGACTCCCCTGCTTGGAAACGATCGGTGTCGATGCCGTTCGGGATGAGTTCCACGCGGGGCTCTCCGAGTTTCCACGAACTTCGGGCGATGTCGTAGAGCCGGTGGGAAGGAACCACGACCTTGGAAACCCAACGCAGGAGAACTCGGCGGGCCCACACTCGACGTCCCTTCTGTTTCACGGTTTCTTCTGGGCCGAACCCATCTTCCGCATGAATGGAAGCGCGAATCCCTGCCAATCGACCGGCGAGAACAGACTCGATGGCCCCCCAGTTGTAGGTCAGCAACAAGTCCGGAGACAGCGACTTCAAGAACGACGCAAGCCGCAGCGGGGCTTGCCAGCTCGGAGATTTCGGCGGTGGGTCGAGGTACTGCACTGGCAACGACGCGGGAATCCGCTCTCGGCACTCCTGATTGCCATCCATGGCAATGATGGTGTGGCGATAGTGTGGCGGAAGCTTCGGGAGGATCTGGGACGTGCGGACTTGGGGACCTCCGGCGGCGAAGGTCGAGAACACGTGGACCAGATGCTTCTCTGCGGTCATGAGGCCGTCGGTGCGCCGGTTCTTTCCCGTGACGAACGCGGCGTCGCTCCCATGGGAGAGGGCCAAACAGAACTCTCCCCTAAGACCTGGGGAGCGAGTCCCGCATCGACGAACCAATCCAAGCATTGGGAGAGGAACTCTTCGCGATCCGATACCGGCGACCAACCGAGGTCTTGCTTGGTCCCGGAACAGTCGAACGGCCGGGCCAAGGCCCTGGTCTTCAGATCGCGATAGCTCGGGAACACGGTGTTGGGTCGACGAATCACCACCTTCACCATCCACTTGAAGATCTCGATGGCCTGGAACCACCAAAGCGGCTGGCCGTGGAACTGAAAGTCTCGACCGGCTCGGCGGCGCAACACGTCGACGTATTCCCGAGCGGTGACTCGTGCGTCCCCCACCAGGTTGTAGGTTTTGCCCTTCACGGACTTCCCGAGCGCGAGAGCCAACGCGTCCGCAACATCATTCACCAGCACGAAGGGTAAGGCGTTGTTGCCGAAGCCCCAACCAAAGCACTGGGAGTCTCGGGTCCAGAGTCCCACCCCGGAATGCTGCACCGGACCGAGTTCGCCCACCACCACTCCGGGGCGAAACACCGTGACCGGCAGCCCCTGATCCTGAGCCATGGTCGCAAGCAGTTTTTCACAAGCGATTTTGCCACGGGCGTAAAGGCTGCGGTTCTCGCCTTGGGGATCGACCGGTGTGTCGTTGGTCACCGCCCCATCGGTGGCGTTCCCCAAATACAAAGCCGCAATCGTGCTGGTGAAAAAGAACTGGTCGACGTCATGACGCAGGCAAGCTTCGGCCATCAATCGGCAACCGCCGACCATGGTTCGCTCGACGTCTTCCCACGTGTCGCCGCCTCCGGTGGCGAGGTGAATCACCGCCCGAGTTCCCCTGACAGCTCGGTCAATGGCGTCTTCGTTGTTGATGTCCCCCGCCACCACGGAGATGTCGTCCCCGCGCAGGTTCTCCGGAAGAAGGTCTGGACGCCGCACCAACAGCCGCAACGCCACGCCATCGGCGCGAAGTCGCTGCACCAGGTGATGGCCCACGAAGCCCGTCGCGCCGGTCACCAGGACCTCGTCGGTTTTGCCTTCGGCCGGTTCTCGGGGAAGCGGTAGGACTTCTCCCTCTTCCGTCCCCGCACCGGCGGTCACCCGTTCACAGATCTCGACGATTTCCAGTCCGTGTCGCCCCGTCACGGGCAGCGGCTGACCCGCTCGGAAGGCCTGGTGGAAGGCGGTGATGCTGCCCTTCATTCCCAAGTAGAAGACGTCCGTGCGTCCCTTGAGCTTCAAGGTCGAAAGGACGTAATCGGAAGCATTGCGAATGCCCTGGGCGAACAACGAGAACCCCTGGACCGCTGCGTTCTTCAACTGGTCGTAAAAGTCGAGCCACGGAGTCTTGAACCAACGCACCCCGTGACGACGCAGCAGGTCGACCTGCACCGAACCGTCTTGGCCTATGAGATGCAACCAGTTGGAAGCGAAGTCCTTGCCGAAAGAGAGCAAGATGGTCGCCGGCCCCTTCTCGCACTGGGCAGAGATCTGCCAGGTATCGTAGAAAACCAGTCCGGGGCCTAGGGTCTGCCGCCCACTGCGCAGCACGCTCATCGAGCGCACATCTCCAAGCAGATCGTGAACTTGAGATAGCGGATGAGGGCCTTGTTCGAACACGATGTTGCGGGAATCCTGGAACATCCAGTGCTTGAAGTCGCGCGCATTGAGCTGGCGCAACGGCACGTGCAGACAGGCGAACAGGTGCTCCACTCGGCCCAGCTTGGCCGACTCCAAGATCTGCTTCATTCCCACGAACGACGGATGGAACAAGTTGTTGTGGTTGACGCCAAGCGGGACGTTCTTCGACTCGGCGAGCTCCACCAATTCGCGACACTCTTCCTGGTTGACGCCGAACGGCTTCTCGCAGAACGCGGCGATTCCGTGCTCGAGCAACTCGCGGGTGACCACCGCGTGCACCGACGGGGGTACCAGCACGTGGGCCACGTCCGGCTTCTCTTTCGCCACCATCTCGGCAATCGAGGCAAACGCATGGGGAATCTTCTTGCGCCGCGCCAGGCTCTGGGCACGAGCCAGATCCGCATCGACCACTGCGCTCACCGTCACCGAGGGCAGCTTCGCCAGAATCTCGTGATGGAACTCGGCAATGAATCCGGCGCCGATCAGGGCGACTTGGGTGCGATCACTGGAAGCTGCCATGGGGCCTCGTCGTCAGGGGTTCCTGCCAAACAATCTCTGCCAGAGTCCGGACACTCCCGGACCGGCGAGGGAGACTCGTCCCTGTTTCTCGGCTGGACCGGACCCGATTATTCATGAAAACCGGGCGCCACTGGAGGGTTCCTCCCGCGTGCGGGGCGTTCTCTCGCTCCCTCCCGGGCCGCCCCGCCCCTGCGAACCACCCACGAGCCCGGCTCACCCTCCGGTCGGGGCTTCCTCGTCCTGGGCTCGCGCGTCACGGACGATCTCTCGGACCGTGCTCATCAGGGTGGGGCCGTGATACGGGATTCCGTCCTTGATCGTCCACTCCACGCCACCGGAACGGACCGGCCGCCCCTCGACATTCACGTCGGTCCCGGTGGGGTACAGCACCCGAAGGTTCTCCAGAGGATTGCCGTTCACCACCGCCAAGTCGGCTCGATAACCGGGTCGGATCTGCCCTCGTTCGGCACCGACCCCCAGCACCTGAGCACCATTGCGAGTGGCGTGGGAAAGAACTTCCAACGTCGAGAACCCAGACTCTTCGTGAAGCTCCATCTCTCGAATCAAGCCGAAGCCGTACATCACGTAGATGAATCCGGCATCTTCCCCGGTGCACACCACCCCGCCCTTGTCAGCGAAGGCTCGCAGCGCCTTCATCCAGATCCGGTAATTCTCTTTCCAGTACACCTCATCGGTGTTGGTCCAGCCAATGAAATAGGAGCCATGGCTGTTGAGGTTCGGCTCAAAGAAGCGCTCCAAGGCCGGATGCAAGTGTTCGCGGAACCACGGTTTGTGCTGCGCGCGAACAAGGTCTCGGGACGCTTCATAGATGGCCAGGGTCGGATCCCAGCACACTCCAGCCGCCACCATGGCATCGAGAACCGCATCCAGTTTTTCGGGGTTGGCTTCACGCCACAAGCGCCCCGCCCATCGAAAGCGATGGATCTCGTTGCTGTACGAGAAATCCGATGGAAACTTCTGAAGGCCGTCAAGGGCCGCGTCGGGAACGCCGTACCAATGTTCCAAACTGGTCAGCCCCAGACGAGCGACGTCCCAAGCAGTGGTTTCCTCGACGCCCATGTGGATGGTCGTCGGTAGCTTCCATTTCTTCGCCTCTTGCACCGCCGCTTCGAGCAGATCACGATCGAGGCTGTAAAGCTTTACTCCGTCGCAACCAAGTTTCGCCCACTCCTGAATCTGCTCGCGCATGGCTTCCGGTGTGCGCCGCGAGGAAAGGAACGGGTAGAGGAAGATCTGCGGACCTTCGAGCTCCCCACTCGCGGTCTGTTCACGAATTCTCAGAGCCCGACGAAAGTCACTGCCCAGGTCGCGGACCGTCGTGATCCCCGAAGCAAGCCACAGGCTGAGCTGGTACTCCACCGGCATGGCACGCCCCGCTCGAGACTCTTGCAGGTGGCCGTGCATGTTGATCAGGCCGGGGATGACGTACTTGCCCGTTCCATCGATGACCACATCCGGCGATTCGTCCGCCGAGACTTTGCCAATCTTGTCAATGGTCCGGCCCGTGACGAGAACATCCGTGGGACCCGTGGCAGGATTTCCATTGCCACGGATCACCATGGTGTTGCGAATCAACAGACGCTCGGGGCGAATCCCGTGTTGGGGAGAGTGCCCCGATCCCTGAGCCACGGCGGCCGCCACGAGGCTGCCCCACACCCAGCAAGTGAGGAGAGTTCTCATCATTCCGGGCCTTTCATCGGTCTGAGTTCGCTTCAGTCGCCTCGGGCGGGAACCAAATCTCCCGGATTGCGCAGCATTTTCTCCACCTCGGAAAGGTGCTGTTCTTCGCTCAGGATCATGCCGCGGCAGAATTCTTCCAGAGCAATGTTTCGTCCTTCGACCAGCGGCAAGAGCTGGTGAAACACCGCCACGCCCTCCTTCTCATGGTCGAGGACCTCTTGCAGGATGTCGTTGATGCTGTGTCGCTCGGTTTCCAACAGAGGACCGATCTTCAAGGAAGGGTGTCCCCCCAATGTCGTCACCCACTCCCCGATGCGATGGGCATGGTCCATGGATTCCGCGGCCTGCTCTTTCATCCAAGAGATGATGGGAATGCGCGAATGCCCGAACACCATCAAGGAATAGTGGATGTAGCGCACCACGCCGGCTAGCTCGGCCTCCAGGGCCTGGTTCAACATGGTGAGGACCTTGTCCTTTTCGAGCTGCGGCGAACTCATGAGAAACTCCGGTTTGGGAAACAATCTGTGGTGATCGGCGGGAGGCCCCCGCGACGAGACTCGCATTTTAGACCTGGTGGTGTCCCGGGGGGAACTCGACAAGAGTCTCTGGCTTGACAGTCCTCGGCCCCCGTGCTTGCCTGCGCGGCATGGATTCCGTGACGGATTACGCGGTCGTGGGTGCCGGTCCCGCAGGAGCCTTGGCAGCCAGCTCTCTGGCTCAACGGGGACGCCAAGTGCTGCTGTTTCACTGGCGACCCAAGGCCGAGAAACCTTGCGGGGGTGGTGTGCCCTCCCAAGGAATGCGGCGCTTTGGACACCTTCTCGAAGGCATCCCCCGCAATCGGATTCATTCGGTCCGCCTGGTCGGTCCGGGAGGAGCCGAGGCGCGAATTCCTCTTGGGGAACCACTGCACATTTTCGCACGAAGTGAGTTGGATGCGGGACTGCGTCGTCATGCCGTCTCCGAAGGCGCCCAGTTGATCGAGGCAAGAGTCATCCGTCACACCGTTGAGAACGGGACTCAAGAACTTCTCGCGGTGGATGCCGCGGGGCGAACTCGGTCGTTCCGAGTTCGATTCGTGGTTTCGGCGGACGGAGCGGCCGGCTTCTTGCGCAAGAAACTGCTGCGAGAAGCCGGGTGCGAACCCGACAACAATCAGTTCTCCCGCTCGTTCACTTCGTACCCGCGAACCACCGCCTCCGATGAGTTGGAAATTGCCTGGGTTGGTGGACGCGACGGGTACGCATGGACATTCCCGCGCACCAACCACGCGTCCGTCGGAATCTGCGAGCAAGGGCGACTTGGTAGCAATCGCGGCCTGTTCCGGGATCTGCAATCGTTGATTCGATCCCGAAGGCTCACTGGAAACGCCGACGAACCGGGGATCGGAGCACTGATTCCGTCGTATCGCAGCAACTACCTGCGGCAACTTCCCGTGGAAGGGCCTGGCTTCGCCCTGGTCGGAGACGCCGCCGGTTGCGTGGATCCGATCACCCGGGAGGGAATCCACCACGCCATGGCCTCTGGGTGGCAGGTCGGAATCGCCGATCCCCTGGACCAATCCGGTCGCTACCAGTCCTGGTACGAGCAAGAGTTGCGCCCCGAACTCCTCCACGCCAACCGTTGGGCGCCTCGTTTCTTCCGACCGCGGTTCCTCGAAATCATGGTGCACGCGCTGCACTCGAGCCCACGGTTGCGCTCGATCTTCGGTGACCTGGTTGCGGGATCCCAACCCTATGGGTCCCTGAGCCGACGCCTTCTGGACCCACGAATCGCTCCCGCGCTTGTTCGGGGCCTGTGGAAAGTCCGCTCCCTGTCCCTTCATTGACGCCGACAGGGGTGTCGAGCCATTCCCTTGGGAAGTTCATCGGTCAAGTCGGTTTTCTTTTCCGGTTGCAAGCGCGGTTCGCGTGGTTGTCAAACATCGAGGCTATCCCGCTCTGGCCCCTGGTTCGTTCCCCGAACTTCTCTCTGGAGCCTGCTCATGCGCTTGCCCACTTCTCTCGCCGCCCTCCTGTGCGTGGCCGCGGCGGCCCCCCTCCACGCTCAGCAACGGCGACTGCCGTTTCGTTATCACGAAGTTTCCGCGCAGCGCGGGCTTCCGCTGATCACTTCCGGCAAGCATGGCTACGGAATCGCCGCCGCCGACATCGACGACGATGGAGACATCGACCTGTTCATCCCGGCCAAGTCCGGGACCACCTGCCAGCTACTCCTCAATCGCGGCAACGGTTTCTTCGACGATCATACAGCCGCCGCAGGGCTCGGTGATACCGAAGGAGTCCGTCTCGGCATTTGGTTCGATTACGACGGCGATGGCAAGCTTGATCTCTTGACCAGCAATGACGAGTCGTCCGCCACTTCGTTCAAGCTGTTTCGCCAAGGTCCCGGACTGGTGTTCACGGAAACGACCACCGCGGCCGGCTTGAGTGTTCTCGAACCCGGCTTCAATCGCGCCGGCATCTCCATCGGCGACATCGACAACGACGGCTTCTTGGATTTCTACGCCGCAATCTGGCATCGGACCGGAAGCGACGAGGGCCACCTGTTCCAAAACAACGGGGATGGCACCTTCAGCGATGTGTCGGTCTCCAGCGGGGTCCGCACCAACATCGAAAATACCCAGTGGCAACCGGCATTCTTCGATTTCGACGAAGACGGATGGTTGGACATGTACCAGGCCGTCGATTTCGACGAGAACCGCCTGTGGCACAACGACGGCGACGGAACGTTCACCGACATCTCCGTGGCCGCCGGCGCCAACAATTCGATGAATGACATGGGGATGGCTCTCGGGGACTACAACCACGACGGCAAAATGGACATCTTCGTCACCAACATCTTCAACGGCCCGGAACACAACATTCTGCTACGCAACGACACCGCCGGATCGACCATCTCGTTCACCGAAGTGTCCGAATCGCTGGGCATCGAAAACGGCGGATGGGGTTGGGGTTGCACGTTCTTCGACGCGGACCTCGACGGCTGGCTCGACCTCGCGGCCACCAACGGGTTCGCCGCCGCGGTGGATTCGACCCGGTTCTACCTGAACCGAGGCAAGGGTCCCCACTGGTTCACCCGGGACCTGGCTCGCCAAGCGGGCATCGATGATTTCGACTGGGGAGTGAGCCTGATCTCCGCCGACCTCGATCGTGACGGAGACATGGAACTTCTCCAAACGACCAACGCGGGTTCCGGAATCATCCGCTTGTGGGACAACCGACGACTCGCGAAAGCGCTTCCCGCCGGCCACCACTTGGTCATCCAGCCTCGCCAATCCGACTCCAACCGACGCGCACTTGGCGCCGTGGTCCACGTCACGACGTCGTTCAACCAACAGATGCGTCCCATCTCCGCCGGAACCAGCTACATGGCCCAAGAGCCCGCCGAAGCCCACTTTGGCATCGGATCGGACGCCAATGTCGACTTGGATGTGACGTTCGCGGATGGCTCCACCTTGGAACTCGAAGACCTCGAGGCCACCGGCATCGTCCAGGTCAGCTCGGGACCCGTGACCGACTTGCACCTGTTGGATCAGACCGCGCGCGCCGGCGGCGACATCATCTCTCTGCACAGTTCCGACAACGATCGGCTGACCCTCGAGTCCCGCACCGGGCCGGAGATCCTGCTCGGCTTCGACATTCCCACCAGTTCCAGCACCATCGACCTCTCGGTGGAAGCACGGCGGTTGTCGAGCTCCGGGAAGCTGTCCGCAACCCTGGCCATCTACAACTGGACGACCGGACTGTACGAGGATCTCGACACCTGGACCTTGCGTGGCTTCGAAAAGACCCACTCATTGACGGGAATCCCGGCCAGCGACCGAATCTCTGGCGAAGGACGAGTTCTGCTGCGGCTGCGTGCCCATCATCCGGCTGGAGACCTGGCAACGTCGGGATCTCTGACGACGATCCGGATCGACCAAGTGGCGGTCAGCGGCACCCCGTAGTGCGAACACGCGGCGGGGATCGTCGCCGGAACGTCTCTCGTTCGAGGCGACGGACGGCGATCTCCGTCCCGCACGGACTCGCTCGACCATTGGAGCGAGTCACTCCCGGTTTGGACTGATACCCTCTTCGGCCAGACCAAGCCCATGGGAACTGCGAAACGAATCACCGTCGAAGAAGTCGATTCCGCCGGCCTTGAAGACCTTCGAGACGGGTGGCAAGAACTCTCTCGCTCCGACCCCGCCGCTCATTACTTCTGCTCCTGGTCGTTTCAGAGTATCTGGAGTGCGGTGACTCCCTTTCAGTGGTTCGCCCTGGTTGTCAGGAACGAGCAGGCTCAACTTCGCGCCATTCTTCCACTTGCCAAAGAGATTCTGACAGTCCGTGGCCTACCCGCCATTCGCTGTCTGCGCATGGGAGGAAAGCCTCTGGCGGATTACTCAGGCCTTGTCTGCGCCCCGGACTTCGAAGCCGAAGCGTTGCAAGGTCTGCGCCATTTCCTCCAGGCAGACAAGGGTTGGGATCGCATTCTGTTCGAGGAGGTTCTGGATCCTCGCTTGGAGCAGTTGGCAAACTCCCTGCCCCAAAACGAAGAGGCTCTGGAGCCGCATCGAACCTTGACTGCACCCGAACTCTCCTTGGAAGGTTCGTTCGAGGAACTCTTGCAGAACTCCGTGTCTGCCAAGAGTCGCTACGACATTCGACGCTCGCTCCGCAACGTGCAAAGGATGCCAGAGTTCCGTCACTCCATCGCGACGCAGGAGGACTTCACCTCCCACTTCGAAGCGCTGGTCCAGGTCTGGGTGGCTCGCTGGGGCACCCGAACCGAACAAGAGATTGAGCGCCTCCGCCACGTCCTCCGCCAATGTCTCGCCGCGGGAGAGCTCCACTTGAGTGTCGTTTGGAGCGGCTCGTCGGTGGCAGCGGCGGTGTGCTCTTTCCTCGACTCGGTGAGAAAGTCCGCGTTGCAGTACATCACCGCCTACGACCCGGGGTTCTCCCGATTCTCTCCGGGCCGCGCCGCGGTCTCTTTGGCAATCCAGGACGCATTGAAACGAGGTTGCGAAACCTACGACTTCCTGCTGGGTGACGAAGACTACAAGAAATCATTCGGCGCAGAGTCCAAGACCGTGCAGAGCTGGAGCCTCGATCGTCACCGATGGCGATCTCGAGTGGGCCGCCGCGCACTCGACTGGAGAGATCGCCTGCGAGGCAGGTGATGCCACGGCGTCAGACCAGCGCGGCTTCGGCCGTCGGCACAGCGGGAGCGGTCGCGGGCTGCGCCCGCTGAGCCAACGAAGCAAGTGCCCCTCCGGTCAGCAGGAACACCACGCTGATCGAGCCGTTCACACAAAGATCCACCACGAAGAGTCCCGAAAGCAGCATCAATGCGAAGACAGGACCAAGGTCTGGTCCGAACCAGTGCTTCATCGAACACAGGCGGATCAAACGGAACAACGGCCACAAGAATGCTGCCAAGTAGGTCAACAGTCCGAGGAGCCCTTGGGTCCCCAAGATGATGATCCAGCGCCCGTCGGTGGTCGAAATGTCTTCCCCTTCGAGGTCATACACCCGAGACCTTCCCCACCCTCCCCAGCCGAAGATAGGTCTCCGCAAGGCTTTCTCGACGAGGATCATCTCGTTGCCGATCCGGAACTCCAGGGAACGTGCGCGCGTCTCGTCCAACTTTGCAGCAAGCCCCACCACTTGGCCCAGGTCCCAGCCGAGAAACGCTCGGTTTCCCACATAGACGACGGGAAGGATCAGTAGCAGCAGGAACGGCAATCGGGATCTCATCCAGCGACAACCAAGAAATACCCCGAGGCCCGCGACCAACAACACTGCCGCGCCGGTCGATCGGCACAGGATTGCCACGATCAGGAGGACCACCGAGCAAACAGACACGGGAAAGCCCAGCACCGATGTCACCGCGCGGGTCTTCCACAGAACGAACCCCACAAACGCCGTGGTTCCCATGAACATGCCAAGAGTCAAGCCATGCTTCAGGAAACACAGCGGCCGGTAACCACCCAAGCGAATGGACTGGCCAAAGTCGGTCTGGTGATAGCCGTAAACCCACACGTGGAGCTGCGGGCTCAGACGCATCTCGATGGCGCACAGAGGCACGTAGAACAATCCGGCCACGAAGATCGCCACCGCCAACTCTCGGAGCCCCTGAAAGTCATTCAAGAAGCAACGACCGAGAAAGTAAGGGATGCCCCAGGTCAGAGACACTCGCAATGCCGCCGAAATACCGTCGTAGGGCCCCAGGCCATTGGACATCGAGCTCAGGAATGGCGAGGCACAAAACAAGGCCATGGGCAAATCGATCCAACGCGGCCGAAAACGAAGCAAGACATTGGTTCGGACCACCGCTGCGCCGACCAGGGCAGCCACGGAAATTCCGATCAACTTGGTGTATTCAGGGATGCCCGGCAGGTCGTAGGTGATGACCGGCAAGAACATCCATCCGCCGAGAATGCTCACCAGCAAGGCCCGCCGAGCCGGCATCAGAAAGAAGAAGAATACGGACGCCGGAATCCACCCGAACAAAGCGATGGGGACCAATCCGTTGGCGGGGCCGAACATCCGTCAGCTCCCGCGCGCTCTTCGCCGGACCCACGAAACCAGCGAGACAACCAGCCACAGCCCCGCGGTCAGGATCGCTCCGGCCCAGAAGGAACGGCGTCCGATCAACTTCCTCCACGGCGAAGGATCGGAGCGCCGCCTTTTGGCCTCTTCCCACGCAGCCGGGGTCAGAGACGAGGCATCGAAGAACTGTCGACTTCCGAGAGTCTGCCCGCGAACACGAACCCCCGCCTCGGACACCTGCACTCGCAAAACCGCATCGTCCTCGTGTTCTCCCAATCCCGTCGCCACGTAAGTGATCGTTGGGTCGGTGGATCGATGCCAAAGAGCCGGCAACGTGTGAGCAAGCCCGAGATCTCCGGAGAACCAATAAAGCTCGGTGTGAGAAGCCGCCGCGCCCAGGATCGGGAGGATGGCCCGCTGGTAGTGGTCGCTTCGGTCATAGCCCACCGACGAGTTGACAAACCGAGACATCTCTTTCGGAGGAACGACCTCTTCGATCCACACCAGCTTGTGGGAGAAGATCAGCGTGCTCTCGACCTCCCGCAGTTTCTCCGGAGCCAGGGTCTCTTGGAAGAACTCGAGCTGATCTCCCTCAATGCGACCGGGTGCGAGCTCCGAGTCGAGAACGACGATCAGGCAGGCGCCCACCCGAAAGGCCTGATAGGTGTTGCCGAACTGACTTTCGTAAAGAGCTCGATCGGTCACGTCGTGGTTGCCCACGGCATTGAACACCGGAAAGGGGAGTGCGTCGATCACCGTGCGCCGAAAGGTCTCGATCTCTGCGGGCCCGGTGCGCCGAACCAGGTCTCCGGCGAAGACCGCGAACGCAAAGGGCTCGTTCTTCAACCAGTCAATCGACCCCAGCAAGGAGGCGGCGGGAAAGATCGAGCCCGCGGTCTGGGGATTTCCATAGGCGTGTCCCACGACGAGGAACTCGAAGTCGACGGCCGTGGGTTCCAGGGAGAGTTCCCTCCCATTCATCGGAACAGGGGGTTGGTCGCTCCCCCCGACTCCCAAGAAGACGACTAGGTGCCGAGCGAGTTCCCGCATCATGACATCGACACGCCTGCGAGACACTCGATCCCGTGGGTGTACTTCGAACTTCGCGTGACTCGAAACGGAAGCCGGTTCAGGATCGCGGCGGCCCCTTCGTCATCGTCCACGGCATACTTCAGTTCGAGGATGATCCGATCCGGGTCACGAAACGCGCGAAGATGGGAATAGGTCCGGCGCCCGCAATCCTCGAAGGAAAGGTCGGTGTCGATGGTCAATCGGTAGCGATGGTCGGCCGTCTCCAGATAGCGACGATAGTAGTGAACCCCGAGACTGGGCTGGAGAACGGCAAGGCGCTCGGCCACCTCCCGATCTTCCAGGTTCTGAGCCACCGCCGACCAGCGAAGGCAGTCTTCCACGGACAAGGGCCGCACCCGGTAAGACTCCTTGAAGCCCACGTCTCCGCGCCGACGCTTGAACTCGAGAACCGGCCGACACAGACCGGGCTGGTTGCCATACCACCGCAATCGAACCTTGCTACGCCGCGAAGAGCCGTTGACGTGGGCGGTGTACGTCTCCAAAGACACCGTGTCGTAGTAGACACTGTGGATCCACCGAGGCGGATACAAAGGACGAAAGCACCGAGGATGAAGCCGCACGATCGCAAGAACGGACGCCAGGTCGACCGTGTCCTCTTGCAACTTTCGTTCGTAGCGAGCGGTCATGACCCCGCGTCTTCTTCGGGATAGACCACATTCCGGGCTTCTTCGATGTTGGCCTCCTGACGCACCCCATCGATCCACAGCTCGCTGCCCACTTCCGCCATCCAGGCCGCGTCCTCTTCCAGAGCCACCCGTTGCGCCGACAGCTGGGCCGGACCGAACTCGGGCTTTTTCTGGAACACGACCAGGGAGTACTCGCAGTCCTCGACACTGCCCCCTTGCACCACCAGTTCCGAGCGATCCTTGGCCGTGAACCCGTACTTGGCTCCTTGGATTCGAACATCGGAAGCCGTGACGCGACTGCTCTCCCCGGCACTGACCGCCTTGTCTCCGCACTGCCCCACCATGACTTGCTCCAATGACGCGACGCTGCCGGAGAAATCAATGGCGTCATTGCCACAGTCCCGAAACCGAGTTCCCCCGATGCGGCCGGAACAGAAGTCGGCGTCAAAGGCATCGGACGTGGTGGCCCGAAACTCGCAATCCTGCAGAGAGAATTCCGTCCGCATGACGTTCAAGCCGTCTTCGCTCTGGTTCTCTTCGAAAGTGCAGCCGGTGAACGAGACCGGAGACTCGTAGAACGTCACCGCGCCGGTCAGCGTCCATCCGGGCCGACGGGGGCTGGTCAGGCCGGTGAACACCACGTGACTCAGCACCGAGGGAGCCGAAGCAGACAACACCACCAGCCCCTGCCCGGTGCCATCCGAAGAGTGCACTCTCCCGGGCTGTTCCGCCGTTCCATACCACTCGATCGGAGACCGAGAAACGAGGACGGCAGATTCCAGCAAATCGATGGAAGTGTTCGGCTCGACCAGCACCCGGTGATCGGCCGGAAGAATCAGGTCGCTTCGAAGTTGCCATTCTCCCGACCGAAAGCGGATGACCTGCGCTTGGTCGTCCACGGTCAGGAACTCGAAATCCTCGAGCTTGGCTGACTGGCGGACCGGAAACGTTGGCGTCTGCCATTGCGACCAGGGCTGAACCGGGGAATGGAGTTCGAAGGGCGTTCCGAGAACCCGAGAGAGCAACCTCGTCCCCCCTCCGGTCGATGGTTCGAGGGGGGTTTCGGTCGACGGCCCCAAGCTTAGCTCACGGTATTGCAAGAGCTGGGTGTAGCCACGACCACTCAGCACGATGGGGTCCTCGAACTTGCGCAACCGCTGGCCGTCGTCCAAGGCGAGAAGTTCCACCGGAAGCGACTGGTTGTTCGCGACTCGCAGCAACCAGTCCTCCCCCTCCTGTTTCCAGGTCGCGTGAACCGCGTGGGACGGATTCAAGAGCGACCGGATGTAGGCCGCGTTTTGCACGAATACTTGCGAATCGAACTCGTAGTGCGGGAACTCGCGGTAAAGAACTCGCCCCCCCTCTTCCAGTTCGTCGCCGAACTCGGTCAGGATCTGATCGACATACTCCGGTTGCGAAACCCGGGCGAGCTCCCGCAGGTACTGCGCATAGAACGAGTGGTCGCGAAACAGGTCTTCGTAGAAGCGGTGGATGAAATAGTAGATCCCCCCGCCGCTACCCACCGTGTTCTCCACCGAGCGCAGGCCTCGCAGAGGCTGGCCGCAGTTGCCGTCGAAGCCGATGGGCTCCAAGCGAAGATCGAAGGGATTGAAATAGAAGCGGATGTTGTGCCAACGGGATCCGTGCTCAGCTCCCAGGAGGTCCACCAGAGCGAAGTAGCGAGCCGTGCGCGGCACGTCGAAAGCCTGGCTCGGTTCGAGAGTCCCGCTGCGAAAGTCCTCGAGAGTCCGAACGGCCGTTTCGTACTGCTCGCTCATCACCGGATCCGACAGCATCTGGGCCGTTTGGAATCCGTCGACCTCGGCCCCCAAGTAGGTCCCCGCACCGCTGTTTCGCCCAAAGGGGAACTGCCCCCGCACCGAGAGTTCTTTGAACAACAGGTCTTCGCTGAACCGAACGATCGGACCGGCTCGGCGCTGATTGTGTTCCAGCAGGCGTGAGTCGAAATGCTCTTCTCGGGCATAGATCCCCAAGTTCTTGCCATTCAGTCGAATCTCGACGAAGTCGTAGCGGAGGCCGAGCAGACCCTCTTTTCGCAACACCCGGTGAAAGAACCACTCCGCCAAGTAGTTGCGAGCCCCCGGATGGTGTAGGGAGAACTGCTTCATTCCAGCAACGGTTTGATCGCCGCGAGTCCGGACACGAAAGGACCACTTGTCCCCAACCAGGTGCTCCAGACTATCTCCCTTGAGACGCAGCTTGATGGGGACGACCTCGCCGTCCGCCGTGAGCTGGGCATTGACAAACTGTTCGTTCCCTCCCAGCAGGTAGTGGCTCTCCATGGCCTGCTGACGATGGAACTGAAGTCGCCGAAAGTCTTCCAACTTGACGTCGATGTCCATGCGGGGCGGATGCGCCATCCAACCTTGCACGACCCGAACCGGATAGGTGAATCCTGAGTTCACCACCGGCTTGAGAACTCGGGAAAAGAACCCGGTGCGGTGAGACACCGCCCCCACGCAGAACACCAAGATGGTGTACGCCATCCAGCCGACCACGAGGCGTCGGCGGAGTCGCGGGTTTTGGCCCGTGGGTGGCTGCTTGATCTTCATCGAGCAAGCCCCGTTTGCGGCCGGTTCGGACCACGAGCCCGAGCACCCCCCCGCATGTCAGAGGATCCCTCCGTGATCCACCACGCTGACCTGAACATCCCCTTGGCTTTGCAACTCGCCCACGGTGGCTTCCAGCTGGTCGTAGCTATCGAAGGAAATCAAGTAAGACGCTTCCAACCGATCACCAAAGTCCTCGAATCGCTTCAAGCTGAGCCCACGGCACTGGCGTCCGAGAGTTTCCGTGATGCGACTCAGAGACAGCTTTTGATCTCCGGAAGAGTTCACCGTGACGAACAGATTGCCGTCTTCGTCTTCCTCACGGTCCCGACGACTGATCCAAATCACGCCGAACAGCACGGCGACGGCAGCCACGGTAATCAAAAGCTGATCGGCACCGGCACCAAGTCCAATGGCGATGGCAATGAAGAGGTAGGCAAGCTCCTCGGGCTCCTTGATCGCCGTACGGAAGCGAACGATGGAGAGCGCGCCGACCAAGCCCAGAGACAACGCCAGGGAAGACTTCACGATGGAAATCACCACCATCGTGGTCATTCCAATCAACATGAAGTTGCGCGCGAATCGGCGACGATTGGACAGGGCTCGCCCGTACGCGATGTAGATTCGTCCCAACACGTAGCACATCAAACCGGCGCAGACCAAATTCATCAAGAACTGCCAAATTGGCAGTTCCGGGGTGTAGCGGGCCAGAAACTCCTCGAAGCTCTGTGGCATGACTCCTCGAGTGGTTGGCAGGATCCCGAGTGCAATGTTGCAAGGGAGGCGCCCAGGGTAGCATGTCCCCCGTGGATCTCGACGACGGTCTTTCGTGTCCACGCCGTCGGCCCAACTAGCGAGACCTCCTCCACCGGTGCCACTCCTCGCCCTCCTGAATCGCACCACCGTTCGTGCGTCTGTTTGGACCACCACGTCACTGCTTGGGGCCCGGGCTCTCAGCTTCGTCAGCAGCCTGATCATGACTCGGCTGCTCTATCGAGAAGCGTTCGGTCTCATGGTGATCGTCAACACCTACGTCTATGGGTTCCGCATGCTGTCGGACTTGGGAATCGGTCCGAGCATCATCCAAAACCCGCGAAGCCGCGAGCCAGCGTTCCTGCACACCGCCTGGACGATGCAGGCGATTCGTGGCGCGGTTCTCACCGGGTTGGCGATGGTGACCGCCTGGCCGATCGCACGCTTCTACGGGCAGCCTTCGCTACTCCCCCTGTTGATTGCCGTCGGCTCCACCGGGTTCCTGGCCGGGCTGGAGTCCACCGCGCTCCACACTCTCAACCGCGACCTGAAACTCGGACGCCTGACCGCAGTCGAGATCGCCTCTCATGCAGTGTCGGTTGTGGTGATGGTGATCTGGGCGTTGCTGTCTCCCACGGTTTGGGCACTCGCCGTCGGAGCCGTCACCCAAGCACTGGTGCAGACCACTCTTTCCCACATCGCCTTGCCGGGATTGCGTCCCAGGATCCAATGGGACCCGGACATCGCCCGCGAGGTGTTCCGCTTCGGCAAGTGGATCTTCTTGAGCTCCGCCCTCGGATTCCTCGCGGCTCAAGGCGACCGGTTGATCCTGGGAAAACTGTTTTCGATGGAGTTCCTCGGCGTCTATCACATCGCGGTCATGCTGAGCAGCATCCCCGATCAACTCGTCGCAAAGCTCGGCTACAAGGTGATGTTTCCGGCGATCTCTCGGAACAAGGGCAAGCCGCGCGGGGAGCTGCGCTCGATCATTCTTCGCAATCGAAAGCCACTGATCCTGGTGTTGGCCGTGGGACTCGGGACGCTCGTCAGCCTGGCCGACTTTGTGGTTTGGCTGGCCTACGATCCTCGCTTCGAGCAGGCGGGGTGGATTCTTTCGTCTCTCGCCTTGGGTCTGTGGCCACGGTTGTTGGCGAACACCATGGGGCCGGCTTTGCTCGCCCTGGGGTTCCCGCACTTCTTGACCTACTCGGCCGGCTGCCGGTTCCTGTTATTGATCCTGGGCGTTCCGGTGGCACACCAAGCATTCGGTGCCGCGGGGGCGGTCTTGGTCATCGCGGCAAGTGGCTTGATCGACTACGTGATCGAAGGCTGGTGCCTGTGGAAACAAGGCCTGTATCCCGGATTCCAAGATGCCCTCGCCTGCATGACCTTCGCGGGCACTCTCGGACTCGCGCTCGGGATTCGCCTGACCTTGGGATTCTCATTGCCGTTCTTCCCACCGTGAATGGATCGCAGGAGTCGGGCCAAGTCGGGCGAGCCTAGTCACGTTCGAAATCGATGGCGGAGGCGAGCCAACGGACGCTCGACGAAACGATTCATCGCCGCCGCGATCAGAACCATGAGGACAGCCGCCACCGGACCGGAAACCACCTGGCGGTCGGGGATGGCGGCCTCCACCGCGTAGATCAAGAAGTAGTGGACCAGGTAGATCGTGTACGAAAACACGCCCACGCGGCGCACCCAGGACCAATTGAGCCACCGAAACACCGGCCACTCAGGATGCCGGACCGCGAGCCAGAACAGGGGGATCAAGGCAATCCCCTGCAGGGTGTAGCGGAGAGTTTCCCGAAACACTTCCTCGCGAAACAGCAAGGTGGCGAGCAACAATCCACCTCCCCCCAGCAACAACCCGGCCTTCGCCAATCCCCCGCGCAACCAGGCGGGATCCCGGAAAGGGTTGCCAAACAACCCCATGGCGCATCCGAACAGAATCGAGTCGATTCGGGTGTCCGTACAACTGTAAGTGCGAATCTCCTCCACCTGATGTCCGATGACGAGGATGCAGCGCCAAACCAAGACCAGGGCGCACAATCCCCAAAGCACGAAGCTTGCCGATCGTCGCGGACAATTGGCGAGCAACCACCAGCAGAGGGCCGGGAACAGAAAATAGAAATGCTCTTCCACAGCCAGGGACCAGAGCACGCCGGTCCCCGGAATGAAGTGCCCTTCGCCATACACCTGATAGTAGTTGGCCAGGAACAAGCACTGACTGAGCAGCGGAATCGCTTGCACTTGCCCTGGAAGGAGCCCCGTGACCGTCAGCAGAGTCGCAATTCCCAACGCGACGTAGAGCGGAGGAAAGATTCGCAAAACCCGCCGGAGGTAGAAGCGCGGCAGAGAAATGGTTCCGGTGAGCTCGAACTCGCGCCGCAACAGGGTGGTGATGAGGTACCCCGACAGGAAGAAGAAGATCGTCACGCCAAGCCCGCCCGGCACGACATGACCGAGACCTGCATGGGAGACGACCACGAGGAAAACCGCCACGGCTCGGATCCCATCGAGGGACGGGATGTAGGTTTGCGAAGAGGCCAAGCCCAACTCCCCCAGAGACGAGGCGGTCGCGGAATCACAGCGATGGGGTCGCCCGAGATAAGCGCTGACCCTTGGAAGTTCGAGCCCGTTGTTTGCCACGCGCTCCGTGAGCCCTTGCAAAGACCGAAACACCTCATGCCCCGACGGGAAAAGAGTTCCGATTCCGAGTGGAAAATCAGTGGATCCAATCCATCCGTCGCCGGAATTCCCTGGGGTTTCCCCGGACTATGCCCCGCCTCACGCATCACGGCGATCGCTGACTTCCCTGGGAAACGCCTGGTTCCGCAACAAAGATGCGACCGCCAATAGCGGTCGCATCGAACATAAGGGGAAGACCCTTCCCCTCACTTGCCACAGATTGCACGGCTTGTATACACCGCCCACTTAGCACGAGGGATTCGGGATGAGCACTAGGGACGAACTGCAAGCTAAAGCGGCGAAAGCGCCGTCGACGACAATCTGATGACGAGGGGGAGCGCGGGTTTTCCCGCGCACAAGCCCCACACACCATGGCTGGAGACACCAAAATGAGCGGCAACTGGAGCACCCTGCGATTCGCCATCGCGATAGGGTTGCTGGCAGCCTTCGGCACCTCGAACGCTCGGGGTCAGGGGCTGAATCTGGAAGCCACGCCCTTCCGGATCGGAGAGACGTCCACCGTCACGACGACTCTCGGTAATCCCGGCTGGACCAACTTCTTGTTGTTGGACTTCGAAACCGGGGACACGTCGCTGCACGGCAACTGGTTCGGACTGGCTTTTTCTCCGATGTTCGCGATCCTGCACCGCGCGCCGTTCAATGGCGCCGGATCTACGTCGCTCGATCTCGGAATGCCCAACGACATGGACCTCCTGGGTTTCGTCTTTTACCTGCAGAGCGCTGCGGTCAACCCCGACGGGTTCGGCCGCGAGACGAGCAACCGGGTGGACGCCGTGATCCAGAGCGCGGCAAGCGGCCCCGCCGTGGAAGCCGCCATTGATTCGCCTCCCGACCCGATGACGATCGCCCCCTACACGGCGATGTTCAGCGGTCTGGATTCCACCTCCAGCGGTTCCGAAATCGTCCGCTGGGAATGGGACTTCGGCGACAGCTCCTCCATCGATCCCAAGACCGACGAAGGCATGCTGGCCGCCCATCGCTTCGACAACCCCGGCAACTACACGGTTCGCCTCACGGTCGTCGACGAAGACGGGTTCTCCGACACGACTTCGATGAATCTGTCCGTGCAGCCGTTCACCGGCACGACCTACTACGTGTCCACGTCAGGCAACGACTCGAACAACGGCCTGAGCTCGAACACACCGTGGCGGACTCTCGACCACGCCTTCGCCAACGCCGAGGGCTCCCGCAATCAGCCGAATCGAATCCTGCTGAAGCGCGGCGACAAGTGGAGCCACACCAGCTCCTCCAACCTGAGCGTTCCGGCACCTATGATCTTGGATGCCTACGGATCCGGTGACAAGCCGCGCATTGAGTTCACCAAAGTCGATTCCGGGTTGAACTTGGGCGACAGCCGCGAGTGGGGCTACTCCATTCGCGTCCACAACCTGCACCTGAAGCACACCGGCGGTCCACGCCAGACCAAGGACCTGCTGATCACCAAGCGTCACGGCAACGAGATCCGTGGCTGCATTGTCGAGAACGGCGGGCTGTACTGCTCCGGACACAGCGGCAACGTGCAGCTGCTGGTGATCGACGACACCGAGGTTTCCCACGGAGTGCGCATGGGCCTCTACGCCCAGTGGACCGACTGGGTGACGATCCGTGACAGCTACTCCTACGGAGCCGGGTCGGACAAGAAGTACGACCACCAGCTCTACTACCACGAAGTGAAAAAGCTGCTGATCGAGGACACGAAGTTCGAGGGCTCCACCGGGATCCACAACTTCGCCGCCAAGATCAACGCCTGCAGTGACGTCCTGTTCGAGCGCTGCGAAGCCGTGCGAGTGCGCAACGGCTTCTCCATCGGCTCCAACTCTGGAGACCGCGCCTCGGAGAACGTGGTGGTCAATGAGAGCGTCATGCGCGAGAACGGCTCGGACAACCAAGGCTCGGGCATCTACGTGAGCAAGGTCAAGGACCTGACGGTCCAGAACTGCCTGATCTACAACAACAACCGTTCGCCCGACTGGGGCCTGGCCGGTATCCAGTTCACCGCGACGGACCCCGGGTCCAAATGTCGGATCCTGAACAACACGTTCTACTCGAATGACATTCCGGACATCCGCTTCACCTCGGATCAGGACTGGACCATCGAGGTGATGAACAACATCTTCTATCGCAATACCCAGAACCGCACCTACGAAGGCTTCTACAAGCTGGACGCCAACCAGGTGAACAATCTGGTGAGTGACTACAACTGCTTCTTCTGGACGGGCAAGGACCCGAACGACAAGACCTTCTCGATCGACGCGGACGAGCCGAACCTGAGCTTCCAGGGTTGGAAGTCCCGGGGACACGACCAGAACTCTGTCTACGGCGATCCGAAGTTCAGCAACGCCTCCCAGGGTGACTTCCGACTCAACGGTGGTTCGGCCGCCGTCGACCAGGGACTCGACCTGGGCCAGGTGTACCGCGATCTGGAAGGCACTGCGCGACCCGCCGGCCCCGTGTCCGACATGGGAGCGTACGAGCGCGACTGACGCGCAACACCACAGACGGTTTCTGAGATTTCCAGGAGCGCACTGCGAAAGCGGTGCGCTCCTGTTCTTTCTCCACACACCAGATTTGGGGTAGGCGCGGCCGTCAGTTAGAGCGTCATCCCATGCTGCTGTCGGTCATTGACGGGCGACTGGATGTAGCTCTGGTCTGGCAACCCGAGAAGTCCACACAACAATCGACTCACCAGATTCTGCATCTCAAGGATTGTGTTTCCTTGCCTAGATGCGCGATTGTGACCGCCGTATACAGAAAACCCAAGAGGCTCATCAAAGAAGAGCCCCTCATGCAACGTCTCGTTTCGTTTGTCTACGATGTTCCCCGACTCCTGCGATCCAGCCCACTTCGGCACGACAATCCCGAATGCATTGCAAATCTCTTTGATTCGCTGACGGTGGGTTCCCTTCTTCGGATCCTTCCCATTCACGAGGCTATGAACGAAGTGACAGCCATCGAGAGCCACATAGAGGTATGTAAACCTCTCAAAGCCGAGGGCCTTTGGGTACTGGGCCAGAAAGAAGGAGTGAATAATGGCCGTGACTCCCTTCGCGACGCGCGGCTTCGCCGACTCCGCTTGCCAGAATCGTTCGGCATGCCCTAACGCTCGGAGTTCTACATCTGGGCCCAGCAAAGCCATGTCGTGAAGCTCTCCGGGTTCGATGGGCGTGGCATCAAGAAACCCCGCTTCCGTCTCCGTCAATCGCATCCCCACGATGAATCCGAGCACCCACATAAGGAAGCTCAGATGCTCCTCGCTGTCGGCATTTGCGTGTTCGAGCGAGTGTGTCTTCGGAAGGGCGAACACGCGCGCGCTGTATGGGTGCTCACTGACTCTCCCCGACATGATGTTCTTCGAACTTTCACGCGGAGCATAGAACCACCGACCTTCGACTTCATCGGCCGCCAGCACGTCGCTGACGACCTGCTGGTGGTCAGGAAGCGTAGACACTTGGATGTCGTCGACTTGGCCCTCGACAAGTTTCGGATAGTAGCCGAACTCAATCGCTGCCATGGCTCTTCTCCCCCATCAGCGCTGAGCACACCCCTGACGCTCGCCGAAACCAATACTCAGTTCTGTTATCGCAAATGCCCTCCGGCCTCACGAAACAAAATGCCGACAGGAGGAATGAACCTCCCAAGACCTCCCGAATGACCCGTCCTGCGCCTGAGAATGTCATGCACCAAACGACTCACGACGTACTCGTCAGATTCTGTGAACGCCTAGTCAAGTGTTGCGATGAGATTCTCGAGACTACGTTTCCCGCCAAAGAAGACGACCACCTTGCCTTCATGCTTGGAACCTGGGCTCCAATGCAGCGCGAACACCTGCATGGCGTTAACGTCCTCATCGACAGGAAGTGCTTCGTGCAGGCTGGCATTCTTGCGCGCACCATGCTTGAAGGGTTCGGCCTTATCTACTGGGCCAAAGATGACGATGACCGAGCGAAGCGCTGGCGAGCCTATTGCCTCATCCACGACCTTCAGCTACTTCGCGAGAAGCAGAAGGGCGGCGAGACTCTTGACCCCAGCAAGGAGCCGGATCTACTGAATCACCTCAAGAAAGACGCCCAAGTATTCCTTACCAAGAAGGCCAAAGAACGTGCCAGCAAGGATGGCTTGGACTCGGTCATTGGCGACCCCAAGAGCTATCAAGACGTCTGGCACATCGACGTAACCGGAAAGCGCCACTCGGTATCGAGCATTCTTGGTGATGAACTAGGCGATGAGGGTTTGAGAGACCTCTATGGATACTTTTCTCAGTATGTTCATTGGGGTGTGGATGGAATCGCCAAGTATATTTCTCGCACCGACTCTGGGTACGAAGTCAATCCCCAGGCTCAGCCACGCGATGCATTGAGTGCGATGGCAATGGCGTTCCAGGCATGCATCCAGACCTTCATCCTGCTAGCCGTACACTTCAAACGGATCGGCGACCAGAAGACCCTCCGAGTTCTCCGAGAAGACTACCTAGCAGCCGTCTCTCCACCGGCGCGTTCCTCGGATCTGTGACGCCCCGCGATCCCATCAAATCCGAGTCGGAAGCTCTGCTCCGTCCCCCCCGACCAGAACCCCCGACAGAAGACACCCCTTCACCTTGCGAGGTCTCACTCGAACTACGTCGCGGCTCCTTGGGCGAAACCGCGTGCATCCCTCAGTAGCGTCATCGTTGGTGAATTCATGAATCCTGCCATCGAGAGCTTGAAGTTCCTGATCGAAGCGGTGGCCTGCAGAAACCCACGGACGGGGCGCTGCCGACTCACCCTGGCTCGGCTCGCAGGGCCTCAGTATCCGACGTCGTTTGAACGAAAACGAAAACCCTGATGCCCACAGGTGGTGTCTGATCCCACGGCGGACGGCGAAGGGGCTTCGTCGGCGTCCTCTCGCCTCTGTCCAGGAAGGGACTCCAGGAACGTGTTGGCGACTTCACAACTTCAGAGGACAACTCATGGCGCAGAACAGACGTCCTGCACCTCTGTCTACGACGAGAAGGCCGACGATGCACGCATCACGGAGCCGGGTGCCAGTCGCCGGACGGGAATGACGAGCTACCCCGGCTTGCGCCCCACGACCAAGAAGATCGGACGAAGTCCAAACAGGAACGTGTTGAGCGGCCGGAAGTCGACGTGGTTGAAGAGCCGCAAGGGGAACTGACGGAAGGCGTGGCAGACGCTGGCGGAGAATCCCTGGCGGATCATGCGATCGCGAATGTCGTAGGGGTCGAGCTGGCGTTCGCAGTATTCGCCGGTCACCGGGTTGCGACACCAGGACAAAGTCGGTGGCTCGGGAAGCGAAGTGTCTTCGGAGAAGCCCGAAGCGATTCGCTCGATGTCCGGCTGGGTCAATCCGCGAGTCGCACGCACGATCTTGGCCACCTCGGTCCCACCCAGTTTCGGGTTGGCCCGCTCGACGATTTCTTGACGCATGAGCGCATAGGGCCGGGCGTCCTTGTTCTCGATCGGGCGCTGCTTCTTCAGCTGATCGATGAACTCCTGGGACTCGTCCCGCTTCTCCCACATTTCCGCGGCGTGTTCTCGCTCTTCGGCATTCAAGGCGTTGTTGTCGTTGACCATGATGCACGAGCCGCCGGGTCGCAAGATCCGGTAGCACTGTTCGAACATGGCATCCAGATCGTGAATGTGCTCGATCGTCTGATTCGAGAACGCCGCGTCGAAGCTGTGATCCGGAAGGTCCAAGGTGCAGAAGTCTCCCATCAACGGCTCCACCCGGGTCGGAGCTCCACGCGACTGCACGGCCGCGACGCGCTCCTGAAGCGGCCCCGTCATCGACTCGCGCATGTCATTGGCGACCAGCTCACAATCCCCCAGAATCGACAGCATCATGGCCTGCCAGCCGAATCCACAACCGATGTCGATCATGCGCCCACCGCGGATCGCCCCCAGGTCCAGCACGTACCGCAGGAACCAAAGGAAGCGTGATCGGATCGCGGCGTCCGTCGCCAGCGGACGACCGTAGATCTTCAGGTCCGGATTGTCGGAGCCGTCGATGTAGTCGATGAGCCAGTGCTCGAGTTGAGAGCGATCGATTTTCCGAGCGATCAATGATTTTCTCGACAGGGACAGGGGAACGGGTCAAACGGCTGAGGTCGAGCGACTCACGGTCTTCCACAGTTGCTTCAGCGGCCGCCCCAGACGACGAACGCGACCGATGTTGCCTCGATAGCCCCACAACGCGGCGTAGCGCATCACCGCCCCGCGACAGCGGATCTTCTCGGCAGCAGACAATGGCGCCTCGCGAAGGACCTCGAGAAACGGCCGAGTGTATCCGACCACCGAATCCTGCAATCGCTGGTGTTCGCGAGGATGGAATCGGCGAAGTCGAACGCTGTCTTGCAGCCCCGTTTCCCGACGTCGATGGGAGAGACAGCGCGGGACGTGCTCGAACGGTCCGAGGAGCGCGAGCTCTGAAGCGAGGACTTGATCCATGCGGGGAACCATCTGCAGGCGCCTCGTGGAAAGCAGCGGCTCGCGACGGATCATCGAATAGATCGGATCCATGAAACCGTAGTCGGCGGTGAGGAACCACATCATCTGGCGGAATCGAGCGGCCGGATCCCGCGAAGTCAAACGGGGCCCGTGGTACTCGCGATAGTGGCGAGTGCCATCGTCTTCGATGTGATCTTGGAAGGTCGTGACCAGGATCGCCTCGGGGTCGCCCTGCAACGCAGCCACGCAGCGACGCGCGTAGTCCGGTTCCAACCAGTCGTCGAAACCCACCCAACGGAAGAACTCACCGCGGGCCAGCTCCAGCACTCGATTGAAATTCTGCACTTGGCCGATGTTTTCGGAGTTTCGATGAAAACGAACTCTCGAGTCTCGGCGCGCGTAGTCCTGGCACAGGTCGGGTGTTTCATCGTCTGACTGGTTGTCGGCAATGACCAGCTCGAACGGTTCCACCAGGTCCTGCGCCAAGATGGAATCCACCAGGCGGGGAAGAAACTCTGCCCCATTGCGCACGGGCAATGCGAAACTCAGCCGAGGCGAATCTTTCAAGGCGACGGACTCTCTTTGGTGACCTGGCGAACGTCCATGGACGTCGTGAGCGTTTCCAGTATAGGGATCCGAACCAATGGATTCGCGAGCAAGCCCGCGAGGCAAGGTCAATCCAACACTTTGCAGCGTGCCGAAAACGAGTGACTTGCCGTCGATTCGGCGGGGATCGCCAGGGGAGCGAGAAGTTTATCGATCCCTGGGATCACCTTCCGGAAGTCGGACCATCACCACGCGAGCGATCTTTGAGGAGAGACCGGGATTACCAAGGCCACCAAAGTGAGAACCCGCGGACACCCGAAGCGGAGCCCCGTGGGATTGAAGTTGCTCACCGCAGGCATGGCGTCCCTGCTGGCGCTCCTCTTGGCCGAAGGGATCCTGCGGCTCTTCGCTCCCCAGCCTCCCTCCTGGATGAGCATCTACCGCCGCCACCCCCGGCTTCCGTTCTTTTCTTTGCAGCCGGATGTCTCGACCACCGTGGACACCGGCGAGACGCACTGGGTGATCGAAACCGACTCATTCGGATGCCGGACCACCACCAGTCACCCGAGTCCATCTCGGCCTGCCGATGGCCCCCCTCCCCCGCTCGCCCTTTGGCTGGGCGACTCCTACACCTTCGGTCACGGAGTCGATCACGACGAGAGCTTTGTCGGGTTGCTCGAGGAGCATTGCGGCGGGGATTACCAGTTCATCAACTCGTCGGTCCCCAACTACGGACCGACGCAGTACCTCCAGGTTCTCGAAGATGCTCTGCGACACGCAACCCCCGCCCCGAACCTCGTGCTCGTCGGAACCTACCTCGGCAATGATTTCTACGACTGCGAGTGGTCCAAGGACCAGCCGGTCGTGGACGGGATCATCGGCAATGATCAGAGCCTCAAGTCCTGGATCAAGCGGCGCTCGCACCTCTACCGGCTAGCCTCGAAGGCGTTCCACCAGTGGGCGCGGAAAAGCCATCGTCCCCGTTCGCTGATCGAGCGCATGTACCAGCCGGCGGCCTGGGAATCGGGAATCCTTCACGACTCGCTCTCCACGTACCGCCAAGCATTTGCAGAGATCACCTCCCTTTGCAGCGAACGCGGATTGCCACTGTTGGTGGTGGTCATTCCTCCCCGGGAGTCAATCGAGCGGGAACAACTCCAGGGACCAGGAATTCACCCGGACCTCCCCGTCGATCGAGCCTTGGCGATCTTGGAGTCACTGGCCATCGACACCCTGGACCTGCGGCGCAGCCTCTTGGAACACGACACGCGCGACACTTTCTTTCGCTTCGACGGACATCTCACCCCCATGGGGCATCGACTGGTGGCGGAACAGATTCAGGCGCGGCTTCCCTCTTCCGTGGAATGAATCCCTGAACAGTCCATGACACCGGGTCTCGGGAATCGGACCGATCGGTTTTCGACTTCGCCGAGAAGTTGGACTGCGAATCGGGGGATTCGTCGAGGCTTCGCCGTGGAACAAGGAAGCGGGTGCGGAGTGCTCCGCGAACGGCGCCAGTGGCGCGGTGGAGATCCTCGGGATTCTTCATGAAGAGCCAGGCGTACCAAAACTCGAGAGGCGACTTCGCACTTCGAACGCAACACAGAAACGACCAGCATCTGGCTGCCAAACTCCTATCAACGGAACGGGCCGCACGACACGCGAACGAATTCGGTCCGCTCGACTTCGCCACCCTGGCAATTCCCAGCAACGGACCGTCAAGCCGTTTTCCAGCAGCCTGCTAGTATCCAGATTGGCCGGAAGCTCCGGGGATCCCGGGGGGAACTCAACGACCTGAGGCGCAACCGGGAAGGACATCGCATTGGGGTCAATTTGTCGATTCACCGCGGGGCTGGCGGTTGCCTTCAGCTCGAGTTTGCTTCATCCCCAGGCAGCGGCGAACGAGTCCTCGGGAGGAGGGGATCCTGGCGCACAGATTCTCGTCGATCCCGGGGGGACGCTGGTTCGCGGCAGCACACTGAGTGACGACACGTTTCGGATCACGAACGAGTCGACCGGGGGTCAGCTCATCACTTCGGTGCGCTTCGATCTGCCCACCGCGCTGCTTCCCGACCTGGTGTTCGACCGCGACGGTCTGGCTGGCGACACCGTGGCGCTGGACGTCACCGTGCAGCCCGG
>JANQQL010000036.1 GCA_028289345.1 Planctomycetota bacterium
TGAACCCAGCTCGCGTACCGCTTTCATTGGCGAACAGCCAAACCCTTGGGACCTTCTCCAGCCCCAGGATGCGATGAGCCGACATCGAGGTGCCAAACCTCCCCGTCGATATGAGCTCTTGGGGGAGATCAGCCTGTTATCCCCGGAGTACCTTTTGTCTGATGAGCGACGGCCCTTCCACTCGGAATCCGCCGGATCACTAAGCCCTGCTTTCACACCTGCTCGTAGTATCCCACTCGCAGTTAAGCACCCTTATACCTTTACGCTCTACGCGCGATTGCCATACGCGCTGAAGGTGCCTTTGGACTCCTCCGTTACCTTTTAGGAGGAGACCGCCCCAGCCAAACTACCCACCTAGCACTGTTCCGGATCCAGATTCATGGACGTCCGGTGAGGTACCTGACAAGGCAAGAGTGGTATTTCACTGTTGACTCCAGCAAGACTGACGTCTCACCTTCTCCGTCTCCCACCTATGCTACACATGCAATGACAAATACCAATACTAGGCTGAAGTAAAGGTTCACGGGGTCTTTCCGTCCTGGTGCGGGCACGTGGCATTTTCACCACGACTTCAATTTCGCCGAGCTTCTCGTAGAGACAGTGCGCCAGTCGTTACGCCATTCATGCGGGTCGGAACTTACCCGACAAGGAACTTCGCTACCTTAGGACCGTCATAGTTACGGCCGCCATTCACCGGGGCTTCAGTTCAAAGCTTCGACCGAAGTCTAACCTCTCCCCTTGACCTTCCGGCATCGGGCAGGCGTCAGTCTGTATACATCGTCTTACACGACTTCGCACAGACCTGTGTTTTTGGTAAACAGTCGCCAGCGCCATTTCTCTGCGGCCCCCAAGAGCTCCAACAGCAAGTGTCTTCACCCTCGAGGGCGATCCTTATCCCGAAGTTACGGATCTAATTTGCCGAGTTCCTTCACGAGATTTCACTCGAGCGCCTTAGGATACTCACCCCACCTACCTGTGTCAGTTTACGGTACGGTCGGCTCTAGACTCGCTAGAGGTTTTTCTTGGAAGGTACTCCAATCACTTCCGGCTCAGGGCCGTCGACGTCACTCCCTAGGTGTTTGTGCAGCGGATTTACCAATCTGCCACCCAGCAAGCTTGAACCTACATCTAACAGTAGGCTGACCTTCAGACCTCCGTTACCCCATCACGTCTTAGTCGTCTAGCGCCGGTACAGGAATATTAACCTGTTTCCCATCGACTACGCCTTTCGGCCTCGCCTTAGGGGCCGACTAACCCTGGGCGGATTTACCTAGCCCAGGAAACCTTAGGTTTACGGCGAGTAGGATTCTCACCTACTTTATCGCTACTCATACCGGCATTCTCACTTCCACTTCGTCCAGGTGTCGTTTCCGTCACCCTTCATCCTGATGTGGAACGCTCCCCTACCGCGCACCAATGTCAACGACAATGATGCACCCGTGGCTTCGGTGCCGTGCTTAAGTCCCGTTAATTTTCGGCGCAAGGTCTCTCGACTGGTAAGCTATTACGCACTTTTTAAATGATGGCTGCCTCTAAGCCCACATCCCAGCTGTCTTAGAAACCTCACTTCCTTTATCCACTTAGCACGGGCTTTGGGACCTTAGCCGACGGTCTGGGTTGTTTCCCTCTCGACCGCGAACCTTATCGCCCGCGGACTAACTGCCAGAATACGGTCACTGGTATTCGGAGTTTGGTTGGGTTGGGTAGGTTTTGGCCCCCCAGTCCCATTCAGTATCTCTACCCCCAGTAACTATCTTATCTGACGCCAAGCCGAAACTTGTTTCGGGGAGAACCAGCTATCTGCAGGTTTGATTAGCCTTTTACTCCTAACCACAGCTCATCCGATCACTTTTCAACGTAAAACGGTTCGGGCCTCCACGAGCTGTTACGCCCGCTTCACCCTGGCCATGGTTAGATCACCTGCGTTCGGGTCTACCACGCATGACTTAAATCGCGCTATTCACACTTGCTTTCGCTACGGCTTCGGACCTTAGGCCCTTAACCTTGCCACACACGGTAACTCGCCGGTCCATTATGCAAAAGGTACGCCGTCAGGCATTCCACCCGAAGGTGGCATAGCCCTCCGACCGCTTGTAGGTATACGGTTTCAGGTACTATTTCACTCCCCTTACAGGGGTTCTTTTCACTTTTCGCTCACGCTACTTATGCACTATCGGTCGTTGAGTAGTACTTAGCCTTGGGAGGTGGTCCTCCCAGATTCACGGCGGGTTTCACGTGACCGCCGCTACTCGGGAAACGAATCGGAAGAGGTTCATCTTTCGGATACGGGGCTGTCACCCTCTGTGGCCGAACTTTCCAGGAACGTTCTCCTAGAATCACCTTTGATAACTTCCGCCGAACTCTACGAAGTTCGGGCATCGCTCCCACAACCCCACTGTCGCAACGATCGTAGTCTTGACACGACAGCAGTTTAGGCTGTTTCCCTTTCGCTCGCCGCTACTGAGGAAGTCGAGGTTTCTTTCTTTTCCTGTAGGTACTTAGATGTTTCAGTTCCCTACGTTCGCCACCACACCCTATGCATTCAGATGTGGCTACCGAGGTATTGCCTCGGTGCGTTTCCGCATTCGGGGATCTCCGGTTGAGCTTGCTCACAGCTAGCCGAAGCTTATCGCAGCCATGCAACGCCCTTCATCGCCCCTCAACGCCAAAGCATCCACCGTACACCCTTTGTAGCTTGACCACACTTTTCATTCGACCGAAGTCAATCCGCTCAAAATCCAAATGCGTCCAAGATTGAGAATCCAGATCCAAGGTCGAAACCGTGACCAGTGCTTGCGCACCGACCACCGAATCGAATCTCTCGGTTTTGGTGATGCCAATGCCTGCTAAATCGAGTTGTCAAAGATCGAGATCTGCGTGGCGGTTTAGAGAGAACCGCCGGAGACCGGCCGAGTGCCAAAGGAAACCTGAGGAAAGAAGTGGTCTCAGCAGCGAGAGAGGCCACCTGAAATGGTGGAGGCGACAGGATTCGAACCTGCGACCCTCGGCTTGCAAAGCCGATGCTCTCCCACTGAGCTACGCCCCCGGAAAACCGCAAAACGCCGGATCAGCATCCAACCTTGGATCCCTCCAACACGGTGTAAAGAGAATCACCCGTTGGTGGACTATGCTCCAACACCGTTGGGCCAAAGTTCAACTCAGGTCCACCAACGCATTCGCGTTGGTGGACCTGAGTGGATTCGAACCACTGACCTTACGCTTATCAGGCGTACGCTCTAACCAACTGAGCTACAGGTCCGGACGCGCCGTAAGACACGGCGCGAAGGCTCTCGACAAAAAAAGAAAGGGATAGCCTGACCAATTGAGTCACAGGTCGATTACCTGCATCGATGGTCGCCCACCGAAACAGCACCCGCTCATGCCAGTGCGAGCACCGACACAAACGTTTGGATTATCCTTAGAAAGGAGGTGATCCAGCCACAGGTTCCCCTACGGCTACCTTGTTACGACTTAGTCCCAATCACCGGTCTCACCGTAGGCACTCCCCCCCTTGCGGTTAGGTACGCGACTTCGGGTGCTACCGGCTTTCGTGGCTTGACGGGCGGTGTGTACAAGGCCCAGGAACATATTCACCGCGGCGTAGCTGATCCGCGATTACTAGCGATTCCAGCTTCATGAAGGCGAGTTGCAGCCTCCAATCCGAACTGAGGCCGGCTTTGTGGGGTTGGCTCCATCTTGCGATCTTGCTTCCCTTTGTACCGACCATTGTAGCACGTGTGTAGCCCCGGACATAAAGGCCATGATGACTTGACGTCGTCCCCACCTTCCTCCGTTTTAACAACGGCAGTCTCTCTAGAGTCCCCGGCCGAACCGCTGGCAACTAAAGATAGGGGTTTCGCTCGTTGAGGGACTTAACCCGACATCTCACGACACGAGCTGACGACAGCCATGCAACACCTGTCCACGTTTCACCCCGAAGGGCAACAAATCCTCTTTTCAGAGGCAGCATCCATGGATTTCAAACCCGGGTAAGGTTCTTCGCGTTGCTTCGAATTAAACCACATGCTCCACCGCTTGTGTGAGCCCCCGTCAATTCCTTTGAGTTTTAGCCTTGCGACCGTACTCCCCAGGCGGGGCACTTAACACATTAGCTACGGCAGAGAAGGATCGACTCCCCCTCTACCCAGTGCCCATCGTTTACGGCTAGGACTACCAGGGTATCTAATCCTGTTTGCTCCCCTAGCTTTCGCGCCTCAGTGTCAGGAACGGGCCAGAAGGTCGCTTTCGCCACCGGTGTTCCTCCTGATATCTACGCATTTCACCGCTACACCAGGAATTCCACCTTCCCCTCCCGTCCTCAAGCAAGACAGTTCGAAAAACAGTTCCATGGGTGAGCCATGGGATTTCATTCCTCGCTTATCTCGCCACCTACGCGCTCTTTATGCCCAGTAATTCCGAGCAACGTTTGCCACCTTCGTCTTACCGCGGCTGCTGGCACGAAGTTAGCCGTGACTTCCACTCACGCTTTTGTCAGGGCGCCGGGTATTAACCGGCGCTTGTTCATAACGTGTGACTGAAGTTTACAACCCGAGGGCCTTCATCCTTCACGCGGCGTCGCTCCGTCAGGCTTTCGCCCATTGCGGAAGATTCTCGACTGCAGCCTCCCGTAGGAGTCTGGGCAGTGTCTCAGTCCCAGTGTGGCCGGTCGACCTCTCAATCCGGCTACCCGTCTTCGCCTTGGTGAGCCGTTACCTCACCAACAAGCTGATAGGACATGGACTTCTCCCTGGATGGCAGGCCCGAAGGTCCCCACCTTTACCGTTTCCGGACTATCCGGTATTAGCAACCGTTTCCAGTTGTTATCCCAGGTCCAAGGGTAAATTGTCCATGCGTTCCTCACCCTTTCGCCACTCTACTCGCACCCCGAAGGGTACTTTCGCGTTCGACTTGCATGCCTAATCCACGCCGCCAACGTTCGCTCTGAGCCAGGATCAAACTCGTCAAAGATTTTGATTTCTTATCGGATTTGAAACTGTTGAACCATCGCCGCCCGCGTCCCGAAGAACGCTAAACGACCCGGTCCTTTTGAATTACGCAAAGAGCGGTCTCTATTCCGTTGAAGCCCAAGCTCGAGGCCTGTGCTCCCCCAAAACGAGACCAACTACTCTGGTCGCCAATGCCGACCGATCCGGCTTTCGCCAGGCCGATCTAGGCCTCAGCAACTCAAAGGTCAGGCTCCCTTAATTTCAAAGATCGTGGTACAGCACCAGCTTCCGGACGCCGACAAAAGAGTCAGCGATCTGGGTGGACGCCGCAAAGCAGCGCCCCGGATCGAATTCGCGATTCAGAACAACCAGGCTCAAACGTCGCACGCGAACGCACGACAAGAAGCCAAGGTCACCCCAACTGCGACGACGACCCAGCCCACCCGAAACACTCCCATTCAGGACTTCTTGGGGTTGGCCGGTCGAACTCCCTTTCTCGGGAGCCGTCAACCGAGAGCTGCCGCTTAACGCCCTTGTGGAAAAGTAGTTACAACTCCTCAAGGGGTAGGCTGGTCATGCCCTTTCCTCGTTGACGGGCGAAGAATGGTATGTTTCCAAAAGATGGAGTCAAGCGAGAGTCAGCAAATCTTCTCAGATTCTTCGTTCGTCGAGTTTGACGTCGAACGAATCCGGGAAACGGACCGCCGAGCGATCGAAGAGTTCGACGTGCCGGGACTGTATCTGATGGAGCGAGCGTCTCTCGGAATCCTGGCGTTTGCCCAGGTTCGCTTCTCCCAGATCATCGGTCGCGGCGTCCGAATCCTGGTCGGGCGAGGCAACAATGGCGGCGACGGCCTAGCCCTCGCAAGACACTTCCACGGAAGAGGTTACGAAGTCGAGGCTCGGTGCACGTTCGAAGCAGCCGAGACTCGCAACACCGCTGATTCGCGAACGAACGCGCAGCTCACCTCAACACTGCTTGGGCCCCGCGTTCGGTTCGGCGCCGAAGCCGTCGCCGAGCTCATCGACGATCCCGAACCCTTTGACGGACTTTGGATTGACGCTCTGCTGGGAACAGGCTTTCGCGGCGAACTCCGCCCAAACCTTCGCGCCGTCGTGCGAGCCCTGAACACCCGCAAGGAGGTGGTTCTCGCCGTTGACACCCCGTCAGGGCTCGACGCCTCGCAGGGGCGCCCATCCCCCACCGCGGTGATCGCTACGGCAACGGCAACCCTTGGAGCCTCCAAACCCGGCTTCCGCGAGCCAGAGGCGCGACGCTACCTAGGCGAGCTGACCACCCTCGAGATCGGCTGGCCGCAAAGCCTCCTCGTCGACCACGTGGCCCCAAGACAGGGACCCCAGGCCTCCGGTCATCCCGTGACGACCTCGAGCAGACTCACGAAACCGAAGAAGCACCGGCCATAACCGCGAGGTCAGCCACAGAACTCGGCACCGAGACCCCTCCCCCACGAAACCCGACGCGAGAAGGCGGCTAGCCCCGAATCTCCACCGTGGTGCCGACGGCCACGAACTCGAACAACTCCTCGACGTCCGAGTTGTGCATGCGGATACACCCGTTCGAGAAGTTTCCGCCGATGGAGTCATCATCCCAGGTCCCGTGGACCCCGTAGGTATCCGCATTCGGGAAATCGGGGAGCTCCTTGAAGCCAAGCCATCGGGTCCCCAGCACATTCTCTGGATTGCCAAATTCCATGGGACCGTATCCGGGCTTGTACCAAGTGGGCTCTTTCTCCCGCGTCTTGACTTCGAACACACCGATCGGAGTCGGCGCATCCACCTTTCCGAGCCCCACGTGATAACGGCGGATCAAGAGATCGCCTACCAGGACGTAGAGTCGGTAACGACTGGTTTCTGCGACGATCCGCAGGGGTTGCAGCGGGATTTTGAGCCGGTCCCCAGGATGAACCACGTCGCTCTTCATCCCATTCACCAGACGAATCAGCCCCGGCGCGACCGGCGGCCGCCCTTCCTCACTCTGCAGGCGCCGACAAATCGTCCACAAGCTATCCCCGGAGCGAACCGGCCGTCGAAAGCACTCCTCCTCGTGCCGAGGATTCAGCAACCCCCGACGATTGACCGCGAGCAAGCCCTCGTAGGCCTGATCTTCCTGAGCTTCGCTGAGCCCTCCCGAGAGAATGGCCTGACTGAGGTAGCGAGCCACTTCGACAGGGGACGAAGACTCTTTGGCCTGACGAATCCAGTCGAAGGCTTGCTGTTGGAGCAGCTCTCGATCCGCCTCGGTCGCGCCTCCGGGAACGTCCCATTGATAGTCGAGAGCCTGGTCGAGATCCACCGGGCGCGTGGGCTCCCCTTCGCTGATCTCCGCCGCTGCAGGGATGGCCGCGGCAGAGGCCTCAACCGGCTCCGCCGCCTTCGGAGCCAGGTCTTCGCCGTCGACGGGATCCGACTGCGCCGAGCCTTCCGCCGGCTCAAGCGCCTCGGCGGGAGCCAGATCGGAGAGCAGGGTGGCAGTCATCATTTCCAGCTCGGCGGGGTCCGACGACACCGCTCGATCGGAATCCACCTCGGCCACCTGCGCCGCCGCCGCATCCGGACGCTGAGACTCGAAGTAGCCACGGACGAAATAGAACGCGGTCAAGCCGACCACAAAAAGTCCGAGAAGCCAGCCTCTCAACATGATCGTCCCTCCCTCTCTCGAATCCGACCCGGTGTCGGTTCCCGGGATTTCATCGGCCGGGTGCGGCCGCAAGACTCCCGGTTCCTCGTGCTCCTCTCATCGAGCGTTTCGAGCCCAGGGACGACCGCAGTTCCGAGAAACTGCCAGGTCCTCTGGCCCTTTCGCTGACACGGGAGCAGCCTTCCGCCAAAAAGGCTCGTCCTCGCTCCGAAGTTCCCATTCACTCCGGGCTTCAATGCAACTCCGCTCGCTCCGACTTCGTACCCACTTCGTCCGAACGGCAAGATCGAAGCGGCCACCGATGTCGTCGCGTCCGCATCGATGAAAAGCGGAAGCTTCGTTGCTGACCTTGGATAAGCTAGCAAACTGCTGTGCCAACGACCAGCGCGCATCGCCGTCTTGTCGATGCTTTGGCGCCGGAGGAGACCACGATTGAACCTGCCGCGATGGCACGTTGACGAACGCCAACTTCTCGCCGACCTGGAAACACCAGTCTCCGCTTTCCTCAAACTTCGCCGAGTTGGCGCCATTGCTTTGCTCGAGACCGTCGAACGTGGCTCGATCTTGGGTCGATACTCGCTCATCGGACTCAAACCTCTGCTCCGTGTGGAATGCCGAAACGACCGCGCCACAGCAGTGACCGCGGATGACACCCGTTTCGAATGCCCCATCGAACGCGACCCGACCGACTTGCTGCAGGCAATCCTCGAGGCGTTCGAGCTCGACGCACCCACGGAACCCGGCAACTTGCTTGGAGGTGCGTTCGGCTACCTCTCCTATGAGTACATTCGCTACATCGAGCGGGTACCGGTCAAAGAAGAACGAGAGAGCGATCCGGCCCTGGCCCAGTTCTTCATTCCCCGCTGGCTCGTCACCTTCGATCATCTCACCCACAAGATGTTCGTGCGCACCATGCGGCCCAGTCACCAACCCGGCCGCAAGCTAGAACCGAGCAACGCAACCCAAGCCACTGCGCTGAAGGCCCTGACCCACGCCGCCGAACTCGCGGCCGAGTCCACTTCGCAGGAACTGGAAGTCGTTCTCGACGCACTGGGAAGCTCTCTCTCACGTCCCCCAAGGCAACTGGGCTCGGCGACCTTCGAGCCAGCCGCCAACCCGCCCCCCGCAGACTTCGAAGCCTGGGTGGATCAAGCCAAGGGCTTCATCCGAAAGGGCGACATCTTTCAGGTAGTTCTGTCCCAGAGCTTGCGCGGCACTCTCGGGGTGCCTCCATTCGAGGTCTACCGCGCCCTACGCACGTTGAACCCATCCCCGTATCTCTTCTACTTGGATTTCTCGCCAACGATCCTCATAGGTTCGTCGCCGGAGGTTCTGGTCAAGCTGGAAGGTTCCGTGGCGACGGTTCGCCCCATCGCAGGCACCCGCCCGCGTGGTGCCGACCCGTTGGAAGACCAGCAACTCGGCGAAGACCTGCTCGGCGATGCCAAAGAACGAGCCGAACACGTGATGCTCGTCGACCTGGGTCGCAACGACCTGGGGCGGGTCTCGGAATTCGGCAGCGTGGAAGTCACGGATTTCATGTCCTTGGAACGCTACTCCCACGTCATGCACCTGGTTTCCTATGTGCGAGGCAAGCTTCGCCCGGACCTCGACCGCTTCGACCTGCTACGAGCCACGTTCCCCGCCGGGACCGTGTCCGGGGCGCCGAAGATTCGCGCTATGGAGATCATCGACTCCATGGAGCAAACGCGACGCGGTCCGTACTCCGGCGCGGTGGGATACTTCGGGCCTTCCGGCGAGATGGACTTGTGCATCGCGATTCGCACGATCTACTGCCACGGACCCGAAGCAGTCCTCCAGGCGGGAGCCGGAATCGTTGCCGACTCGGACCCGCATTCGGAACATCTCGAGTGTCGGCGCAAGATGCAGGCTTTGCTGGATGCGATCCGCCTGGCAGAGCGGGGGCTGTCGTGATTCTCGTCATCGATAACTACGACTCGTTCACCTACAACTTGGTGCAGGCCTTGGGAATCATGGGCGCCTCCGTCAAAGTCGTGCGAAACGACAGCACGGAGCTGGACGAACTCGAGGCGCTTCGACCGAATCGGGTCGTTGTCTCTCCAGGGCCCGGCATCCCCCAAGACGCGGGCCGGTCCATGGACGTCATTCGTCACTTTCATCAGCGCTGTCCAGTGCTCGGGGTTTGTCTGGGTCACCAGGCCCTGGCCGCGGTCGCCGGCTGCACCATTGGCGCGGCACCAGTGTTGATGCACGGCAAGGAGTCAGCCATTCACCACAACGGGCAAGGACTCTTCGCGGGACTTCCGAATCCATTCGCCGCGGGGCGCTACCACTCTCTCGTGGTTCCGCAAGAACCGCTCCCGGAAGGCTTGACTGTGACGGCTCGCACGGAGGACGGGGAAGTCATGGGAATTCAGTGGCAAGACTCATGGACGGTCGGCGTCCAATTTCATCCAGAATCGGTGCTGACGCCGGACGGCGACTCCTTGCTCCGCAACTTCTTGGAAGCGCCCACCCACCCATGACCACTCCCGCGCTAACCGACACTCTTCGCCATCTTCTGGCCGGCAAGGCGCTTTCCCGGGAATCCGCCCGCGCAACCCTGGATCAAATTCTCAACACGGAAGTTCCGGCCGCGCAGACCGCCGCTCTGCTCAGTCTGTTGCAAATGCGAGGCCCCCGGGCCCAAGAGATCGCCGGGTTTGCCGACTCATTGCTGGATGCCGCCATCCCGTTCCCTCGGCCGCCGGAAGACGGGATCGACACTTGCGGGACCGGCGGCGATGGGAAGAACACCTTCAACATCTCGACCGCCTCGGCCCTGGTCGCCGCCGCCGCGGGTGCCAAAGTGTTCAAGCATGGCAACCGCGCAGCAACGTCTCAGTCAGGGAGCGCCGACCTCCTGGAACAGCTCGGGGTCCCGGTGGAGCAAACGCCGGAAACCGCTGCAAATCAGGTGGGACGCTGCGGATTCACCTTTCTGTACGCTCGTCAATACCATCCGATCTTGGTCAAAGTCGCGGGGGTGCGGTCGACCATCGGTTTTCCCACGGTGTTCAACTTGCTTGGACCATTGCTCAATCCTGCCGGAGTGAAACGCCAAGTGATTGGTGTCTACGCTCCCCCGCTGCAAGACCTGGTCGCGCAAACCCTGGCCTTGCGGGAGACGCGACACGCGCTGGTCATCCATGGCGCCGGGGGACTCGACGAGGCCACGCCGATCGGTCCGTTCCGCACCTTGGTTGTGAAAGCTGGCGAGGAAGTGCGTGAAGAGATTCGAGATCCAACCTCGTGGGGACTCAAGACCTGTCGCCTGTCCGACCTCACCGTGCAAAGTGCCCGAGAGAGCCGGGCCAAGGTGGCAGAAGCCTTGTCGGGAACCGCGGGCCCCGAACGGGACAGCGTGGTATTGAATGCGGCGATGGCTTTGGAGGTCGCGGGCGTGGTTGCTTCCCCGCAAGAGGGCCTGGAAGCGGCCTGCCAGGCAATCGATACAGGCGCGGTAGAGACCCTGCTTTCTCAGCTACGATCGGACCCCGCCTCGTGACGCCAACCCTGGCGACGATTCTCGAACAAGTGAGGGAAGCGGCTCGTCAACGGCAGAGCGCTCCCCCGGCGGAGCTGCCGACTCCCCCGGAACGTCGGGGCTTTCGCGCTTCTCTCTCGGCTCATGACTTCGCCATCATCGCAGAGATCAAGCGGGCGTCTCCTTCCGCGGGTGCGATTCGACCGGACTTGTCATGCGAAGACCTGGCGACGCAATACGAATCCGGGGGCGCGCGAGCGATCTCTGTGTTGACCTGCCCCCCCTTCTTTCGCGGTTCCCTGGCCGATCTCGCGGTCGTTCGCGACGCCACGAAACTGCCCGTGCTGTGCAAAGACTTCTTGGTGTCTCCGTTTCAAATCGAAGAGGCGGCCGCCCACGGTGCGGACGCGGTGTTGCTCATCGCCGCGGCTCTTTCCGATGCGGAGCTCGAGCAGCTGACCGTGCAAGCCCGTACGCTGGGCATGGAAGTCCTGCACGAGGCGCACACGGCGGAAGAACTGGACCGAATCCTCGAGCTGGCCCCCACCATGGTCGGCATCAACAGCCGCAACCTGAAGACGATGAAGGTCGATCCCCAGCCGGTTCTGGAGCTCGGCCGACGCATTCCCGACTCCGCGATGGGAGTGTTCGAAAGTGGCGTGAAGTCGGTGGCGGATCTGCAACGAGCACAAGACGCGGGATATCGCGTGGCGCTCATCGGTGAATCCCTGTTGCGAGCCGAACGACCGGAGGATTCGCTTCGCTCATTGATTCAGGACCTCTGATGAGAACCCTGATCAAGATCTGCGGAATCACGACGCCGGAAGATGCGAGAATGGCGGTCCATGCGGGCGCCTCGGCGATCGGGATGATCTTTGCCGAGTCCCAGCGTCAGGTGACAATTGACCAGGCAGAGAAAATCTGCCGCGAGCTCCCGCCTTACGTCGACCGCGTCGGAGTATTCGCCAATCAGAGTCGAGACTCCATCGTCGAGGCCGTCGAGCAAGCCGGTCTCACCCGCGTCCAGCTTCATGGCGAAGAACCTGCCGAGTTCTGCCAAGGACTCCCCGGAGCGTTGACCCGCGCCCTCCGACTGGACGACGGCGCGCTCGAGGAAGAGTTGGAACGCTGGTTGGCAGTGCGCGCCGATGTCCAAGGCTTGGTGGACTTGCCAAAGACGGACAGCCTTCATCCTTCCCAACACTGGGATGGTGCTGCGCAGCTGGCGCGCCGGCATCCCCTGACTTTGGCCGGCGGCTTGCAGGTGGACAACGTCCTTCAGGCCTTGATCACGGTCCGACCGGCGGCGGTGGACGTGGCCCGAGGCGTCGAGCGATCCCCGGGCACCAAGGACCCGACGAAAGTGCGAGATTTCTGTCGAGCAGTCCGCGGATTCGACGAAGTGCAGCGACCGCGTTGACCGCCTCGAAAACTCAAGGAAGTGAATGCCACCCATGACTCGGAGAAGGAACGACCCGGGACGGTTCGGCGAGTACGGCGGCCGCTACGTACCCGAAACTCTGTTTCCGGCACTGGAGGAACTGGAGCGAGCCTTTCGCGCCTCCCGCCGGGACCGCGCCTTTCAACAAGAGTTTCGCGAACTGCTGAAGAACTACGTCGGGCGTCCGTCTCCTCTCTACGAAGCCCAACGCTTGAGTGAGGCCTGGGGCAAGAAGGTCCGAGTATTCCTGAAACGAGAAGACCTGAACCACACCGGCGCCCACAAGATCAACAACAGTCTGGGCCAGGCTCTGATCGCACGCCGACTGGGCAAGAAACGGATCATCGCCGAGACCGGTGCTGGGCAACACGGAGTGGCCACGGCCACCGCGTGCGCACTCTTGGATCTCGATTGTGTGGTCTACATGGGTGCCGTCGATATCGAACGCCAAATGCCCAACGTCCGCCGAATGGAGCTGCTCGGCGCTGAGGTCGCCGCCGTGGAGAGTGGTAGCAAAACTCTGAAAGATGCCACCAACGAAGCGATCCGCGACTGGGTCACGAATGTCCGCACCACCCACTACATCATCGGCTCGACCGTCGGTCCGGCCCCTTACCCAGAGATGGTGCGCGATCTCCAGTCAGTGATCGGCAAAGAGGCACGACGGCAATTCCGCCAACGCCTGGGACGTCTGCCGGATTGCGTCCTCGCCTGCGTGGGCGGGGGCTCCAACGCGATGGGGATCTTCCACGCGTTCCTGGGGGACGCCAAAGTCCGCCTGTTTGGAATCGAAGCCGGCGGAACCGGGAAACGCAAGCAGTCCGCGGCGACCCTGAGTCACGGAACTCCTGGGGTGCTGCACGGCGCCCGGTCGTACTTACTCCAAGATCGCGGCGGCCAGATCCAGGAAACTCACTCGGTGTCGGCGGGCCTCGACTATCCCGGCGTCGGACCGGAGCATTCCCATCTCAAGGACACGGGCCGAGTGACCTACGACTCGGTGACCGATCGCGAAGCTCTGGTCGCCTTTCATGAACTCTGCAAGAAAGAGGGCATCGTGCCGGCCCTGGAAACGAGTCACGCGTTGGCCTATGGCCGCAAGCTCGCACGTGGTTTCCGACGCAAGCAGACAATGCTGATCAACCTTTCCGGTCGAGGCGACAAAGATCTGGCCACCGTGCAAGGATTGGTTTCATGACAGCCACCCTTCAGGAAACCTTCGACGGCCTGCGAGATTCCGGCAAGAAAGCGCTCATCCCCTATCTGATGAGCGGCTTCCCGACCACGGCTCGTTTTGCAGAACTGGTCGCCATGGTTCACGAAGCGGGCGCTGATGCGCTCGAGATCGGGATCCCGTTCACGGACCCGCTTGCGGACGGTCCGGTGATCCAAGCAGCGGGACAAACGGCCCTGGAGCAAGGCGTCACGTTGACTCGAACCATGGCCCAGCTCCGTGAGCTGAAAGAGACGGTGCCCGAGATTCCGTGGATTGTGATGAGCTACTGGAACCCCATTTCCGCGTTTGGTTGGAACAAGTTTGCCCGCACTTGTTCGCGGAGCGGTGTGACGGGCTGGATCATTCCCGATCGTGACCTGGACGAGGGCCTCGACATGGCGGTCGCCGCCCGAATGCAACCCATCGACACCATTCCCTTGGTGGCCCCGACCACCCCCGCCGCGCGAATGAAGGAAGTGTTGGCGGGCGCCTCGGGCTTCGTGTACCTGGTCTCCGTGACCGGCGTCACGGGAGCACGGCGCGGATCGTTCCTGGATCTGGATCGCTACGCACAGCGCGTTCGTCGCTACACGAAACTCCCGCGTTGCGTCGGATTCGGAATCTCCAACGGGGAGCAAGCAGCAGCGGCCGCCCAACACACCGAAGGGGTGATTGTCGGCAGCGCTCTTCTGCAACCCTTCTTGAATCAGCCCTATCGAAACGCTCGACGAGAATCGGAAAAGCGGCTGGTGGACATTCGCCGAGGACTCGACCGCTCGCGCTAGCAGGCGAGGGAGCGATTGGGGCGGAAGAAAAGGTGTCTTCGGCGGGGGATCCCCGCCGAAGAGGTAAGCCCCTCCGTCATTGTGCCGTTGCTACTCAGGCGATGTTGAACCTAGGCATACAAGGTGGGAACCTATCCGGGCCCCGGCGAAGTCCGCCGCCGTAGGGCGGCCGGTCCCGTACCCGTGAAGTCGGTCCCCCGTAGGAACATAGGTTCAACGATGGGCGCGAGCATCGAACACGACAGAGGTTGTCTCTGAAAAGATAGACGGCGACAACCGCGATGCAACCAAGGTTCGCGCCAAAAAGCTCCGGGAAAGCCTCGAAGAACAAGGCCTCAGCCGCGCTGGCGAATGTTTTTCTGTTCCAGCCTCTTGACGATGCGGTCGTGGGCCTTCTGGACTTCCTGATCGGTCAGCGTCTTGTCTGGATCGCGATACTCCAAGCGAAACGCCAGCGAACGGTGGCCATCGGGAATCCCTTTTCCTTGGTAGACATCGAACAAGCGCACGCCGTGGAGCCGCTTCTTTCCGGCCGAGCGAATCTCTTTTTCGATGACCTCGATGGTCTCGGTGGCAGGAGCGACCACGGAGATGTCACGGAACGCCGAGGGGAACTGAGGAAGTGGCTCCACCTGGGGAACCTGGCAAGCGATTTCAGAAAGGCGCCCGAGATCCAACCAAGCCATTGCCACGGGCCACTCGATCTCGAAGGTGCGCGCGACTTCCGGATGGAGTTGGGCGAGCACGCCGATGCGCTGCGTCCCCCCCACCAGTTCCACCGAGCGCCCAGGATGGGCAAAAGGCGGAAGTGATTCAGAAGGAGCTCGCCCTTGCCAAGGGCGACCCAGTCGGCGCAGGGCCGCCTCCAAGTCCGAACGCATCCGCAAAACCAAGGACTCGGGGTCGGCTCCTCGCTCCATCCTCACTGCGACCAGCTCGTGACGCTCTTCGGGAATGCCGTCTTTCCCATGCTCCGGCAAGTACGCACGCCCGACTTCGACGATTCGCACTTCCTCGCGGTGCAGCTGGTTGTGGGCCGCATGCTCCAAGATGCCTGGGACCAGGCTGCGTCGCAGCACCCCGGCTTCCTTCGAAATCGGATGCTCGAGTGCCAGGAACTGCTCGTCGTCCGAGTGGTAGCGCTGGCGCTGCTGATCCGTCGCAAAGGAATAGCTCAAGACTTCAGTGAACCCGGCTTCCGCGGTGAACACCGCAGCCACCTGTCGCTCCAAGGACTTGACTGGATCGCGTCCTGGGGGAGTGCAGCGAACTTGAGGCAGCTCAGAGGCGATGCGCTCGTAGCCGCACAGGCGGCCGACTTCTTCGATCAAGTCGTCCTCGATCTCGACGTCTCGTCCCGCTCGAAAGGTGGGAACCCGAACCTCGAGTTGTTGATCGTCACCGCGCACTTCGAAGCCCACGGACGTGAGACGATCGCTCATTTCTTCGCGCGAGGCGTCCAGACCGAGCTTGAGGCGAGCGCGAGGAGGGCGCAGGGTCACGTGGCGAGGTTCGATCGTCACGGTGCCAGACTGGGCGAACCGAGGGTGAATTTTCGCGTCCGGACAAAGCTGAGTGAGCAGGTGCGCGTAACGGCGGATCGCCAGCTCGGGCAAGGTGGGATCCAGGAACTTCTCGAAGCGCGCCAAGGCATCGGTCCGCAAGCTCAGCCGGGCGGAAGTCCGCCGAACACGGATGGCATCGAACGCGGCCGACTCCAGAAGCACGCGAGTGGTCGTTGCGGAAACCTCGGTCGGCCCGCCGCCCATGATTCCGGCGATCGCCACCGCTCGCTCGTGGTCGGCGATGACCACGTCCTCTTTCGTGAGGCTCCGCTCCACATCATCGAGAGTGCGCAACTTCTCTCCGTCCTGAGCGCGGCGCACCCGAATCCCTCCGGAAAGGGTGTCTTGATCGAACGGGTGAGTCGGCTGACCGGTCTCCAACATGACGTAGTTCGAGAGGTCCACCAACAGGTTCACCGGTCGCATCCCAGCCGCCGTCAGCCGCTGGCACAGCCATCCTGGGGATTCTGCCTCTCCGGAGACGTTCTCGATCAGGAGCCCGAGGTACTGAGGGCATCCTTCCTCGTCCTCTCGGCGGATGTCGAACGCGTCGGGATCCGCCTGCAACCTCTTGTCGACTTCAAGCAAGCGCAGCGGCCGTCCGAACGCGGAACTCAGTTCCCTCGCGAATCCGTAATGCCCCCAAAGATCGGCGCGGTGAGTGACCGACTTATTGTCGACATCGAGAACAATGTCGTCGATCCCCAAGTGCTCCACCAATGGCGTTCCCAAAGGTGCCTCGGGATCGAGCACCAGAATCCCGTCATGGCTGTCGCCAAGCTCCATCTCCTTCTCGGAACAAATCATTCCGTGGGAGACCACTCCGCGAATCTTGCGCTTCTCGAGTTTGAAGTTGCCGGGGAGTACGGCTCCCACCGGCGCGTAGGCAATGCGCTGCCCGGCCGCGACGTTTGGTGCGCCGCAGACCACGTCAATGTGTTCATCACCCGTATCCACCACGCACACTTTGAGGCGGTCCGCATCCGGGTGCTTCTCCGCTTTCAAGACGTGGGCGACTTTCACATCGCGGAGGGCTTCGCCCACTCGCTCTATCTCCTCGATCGGAGCGACTTTTTGAGTGAGCTGGGCGGCGACCTCATCGGGGTCGATCCCGGAGAGGTCGACAAACTCCCCGAGCCATTTCAGCGAAAGTTTCATGGATCAGCCGGTATGGAACTGTTCGAGGAACCGCAGGTCCCCCGACATGAACAGGCGAATGTCGGGAACCGCGTAACGCATCATGGTGAGACGGTCGATGCCAAGACCGAAGGCGAAACCGGTGTAGCGCTCGGAATCAATGCCCCCGGCTTTCAACACGTTGGGGTGCACCATGCCGCAGCCACACATCTCGACCCAGCCGGTGCCTTTGCACGTTGGGCAGCCCTTTCCCTTGCAGATCCGACACTCGAAATCGAGTTCCAAGCCAGGTTCCACGAAAGGAAAATAGGAGGGTCGCAAGCGACTCGTGACGGGCTCGCCGAACACTCCCTGGAGCATCGCGTCGAGAACCCCCTTCAAGTGGGCAACGGAGATGCCCTCGTCGACGACCAGCCCTTCGATCTGGTGAAACGTGTGTTCGTGACTCGCGTCCTGATCTTCGTTGCGGAACACTCGTCCCAGGGCGACCACTCGAAGTGGCGCCCCCCGCTCCTGCATGGCGCGAATCTGCATTCCCGAAGTGTGAGTTCGCAAGACTCCCCCGCCCTTCAGCCAGAAGGTGTCCTGCATGTCCCGGGCCGGATGCCAGGAGGGAATGTTGAGCGCTTCGAAGTTGTAGTACTCGGTCTCGACTTCCGGGCCATCCATCACGGTGAAGCCCATGGACTCGAACAACTGGGCAAGCTCGCGCTGCATGGCAAGGATCGGATGGGGATGGCCGTAAGCGCGAGGCGGACCCGGCTGAGTGGGGTCCAGCCGATCCTTCTCCAGCGACGCCTGAACCTCTGCCTCTTCGAGGGCCGCACGGCGACGATCGATCGCCTCCTGCAGCTTGCGCTTGAGATCGTTCGACCGTTGACCGGCGGCACGCCGATCATCCGGAGACAGGTCCTTCAAGCCACGCAAGACCGAGGTCAGACTCCCCTTGCGTCCAAGGGTCGCGACCTCCAGATCGCGCAACGCGTCCAGATCCGCGGACGCTTGGACTTGCCCCAAGGCGGCGCCTTCGATCTCCTCGATCTGAGCAAGAAGATCGCTCATCGGATTCTCTCCCCGCGGATTCCCGTCGCCGCCACTCCGACGCCGCTCGCCGAGGAGCGGCGGTTCGGATCAGTTCACGCCGCGGCGGCTTTGGCCTTTTCGACCAGGGCGTCGAATGTCCCAGGCTCTTCGATGGCAATGGTCGAGAGCATCTTGCGGTTGATGCGAATCTCGGCCTTGTTGAGCCCGTTGATGAACTGGGAGTAAGACAGTCCGCGGGCGCGGACCGCTGCGGAAATCCGCAGAATCCACAGCTTGCGGAACTCGCGACGACGATTGCGGCGGTCGCGATAGGCGTACTGGCCCGCCCGAACCACGGCAGCCTTGGCGGTTCGGATTTGTTTGGACCGTGCGCCGCGGTATCCCTTGGCGCGCTTCAGAACACGCTTGCGACGACGATGGGAAGCGACGTTTCCAGTGGCACGTGGCATCTTCTAAGACCCCTCCGGGGATTACAGGCTCGGAGCCAGTAGTTTTTCGTAGTTCTTGGCAACTCCCGGAGCCACCGAGGTCTGGCGGCGCAGGTTGCGACGGCGCTTGGCACTCTTGCCCACCAAAAGGTGGCGGCGCCCGGCTTTGTAGCGCACGAGCTTGCCAGTTCCGGTGACCTTTACGCGGCCACGCAACGCCTTCTTTGTCTTCATCTTGGGCACAGCTGGTCCTCCTTGGGAACTCCGCTCGAGCGGGCCCCTTAGCTCTTCGCCGGCGCCGCGGTCGAGTTCAACAGCATGGTGAGTCGTCGGCCTTCCATCTTCGGTGCTCGCTCAACCTTGGAGAGGTCTGCCAACTTCTCGGCAAAGCTCATGAGCACACCCCGGCCGACCTGGATGTGCGCCATCTCTCTCCCTCGAAACAACATATTGAGCTGAACTTTGTTTCCCCCCTCGAGAAACGAACGCGCTTTCTTCAGTTTGTAGTCCACGTCATGGGCGCCGATCTTCGGGCGCAGTCGAATCTCTTTGATCTGGATCTTGTGCTGGCGCTTTCGGGAGTCGTGTTCTTTCTTCTTCTGGTCGTACTTGAACTTCCCGTAGTCCATCACCTTGCAGACGGGAGGCCTCGCTTCCGGAGAAACTTCCACGAGGTCCAGGCCCTTGTCCCGGGCGATCTGTCTGGCTTCTTCGGTATCGACGACACCGACTTGGTTTCCACTGTCGTCAATGAGACGAACCTGACGGATGCGGATCATCTCGTTGATTCGATACTGATGAGTTGCCGTGACGTCTCTCCTGAATCCCGAAAGCCTTGCAGATCCCAATTGAGCAGCGAGGGACTGCCTTCAATTCCCGAGCCGAGGCCCTCTCCCCCCCGAGAAACAAGCACCCGCCGCGAGCCTCGGTCAGGCCCTGGCGGGTCGCGGGAAGGCGAGAATGCCGGCCATCGGTCGAGCCGGACACGGGATGGTAGGCGACGCGCCAGGCGGGATCAATAGGGCCCCCGACCTTGGCGGGCGCCGCCGCTGCTCGCCGGACCGCGATTGCCACGCGCCGAGGCGTCGCTCCCTCGCCGATTCCGGGATCTTCGTCCGACACGGGGGTCGAACCTCGGGCGAACTGGGCGATTTCTTCCGGCGACCGTTCCCCGACCACCACCCTCTCGGTCAGGGACGGTGTCGAGAACCTCTGCTCAGCGCCGCGCGTCGACGGTCTGGCGCAGTTCTGCCACAAAATCGTCGAGAGGACAGGCGCCGCGGTCCCCTTGCCCCCGAACACGAACCGCCACCGAACCTGCCTCGGCCTCGCGCGCCCCCACGATGAGCAGATAGGGGATCTTGAGGAGGGTCGCGGCGCGAATCTTGGCCCCGAGCTTTTCGGACTTCTGATCCACCTCCACCCGGAACCCGGCCTCCTTGAGGGTCTGACCGACCTGGCGCGCGTACTCGGCCACCTCTTCATTCATGCTCAAGACTCGGACCTGCACCGGAGCCAGCCAGGCCGGGAAATTGCCCCCGGTGTGCTCGATGTAGACGCCAAGGAATCGTTCGAGGGACCCGAGGATCGCCCGGTGAATCACCACGGGTCGCTGGGTGGTGCCATCGGCCGCGCTGTACTTCAGGTCGAAGCGCTCGGGAAGATTGAAGTCCAGTTGCAAGGTCGACAGCTGCCACTCGCGTCCCAGCGCGTCTTTGACCGGGAAGTCGATCTTCGGTCCGTAGAACGCTCCATCCCCTTCGTTGACCGTGAATGGCTCGCCGTGATCGACCAACGCCTGGTGCAAGATTTTTTCCGCCTTCTCCCACAGATCTGCTGATCCGACGGACTTTTCTGGCCGGGTCCCAAGGGCCATCGGCGGGAATTCAAGTCCGAGCCCTTCGTAAGTGGTCCTCATCATCTGGAACAGCCGGCGAATCTCGTCCCCGATCATTTCCGGCGCCAAGAAGATGTGAGCATCGTCCTGGGCAAACGAGCGAACTCGAGTCAGTCCGCGGATCACCCCCGAGCGTTCGAAACGGTGCAGGCGACCGAAGTCGGCGATTCGCAGCGGCAGTTCGCGATACGACCGGACTTTGGAGCCGAACAACAACATGTGGCCCGGACAGTTCATGGGCTTGACACCGTACTCCCCCCCATCGGAGTCGATGAAGTACATGTCGTCTTTGTAGTTGTCGTAATGTCCCGAGGTGCGCCACAGATCCGAATGCAGGATCTGGGGAGTGACCACTTCTTGGTAATCAAACTCTTCGTAGAGTTCGCGAGCGTAGTCCTGAAGCAAGTTGTACAGGACCGCCCCCTTCGGCAAGAAGAACGGGCTGGCTGGCGCGTGCTGGTGGAAGAAGAACAAGTCGAGGTCTTTGCCGAGCTTGCGGTGATCGCGCTTCTTGACCTCTTCGAGCCACTCCAGATGGGCGTCCAGTTCCTTCTTGGAAAAGAACGAGGTGCCGTAGATGCGCTGCATCATGGGCCGGTTTTCGTCGCCGCGCCAATAGGCCCCGGCCACCGACAGCAACTTGATGTGCTTGATGAAGCTGGTCAGCGGTACGTGGGGTCCGGTGCAAAGGTCGGTGAATCCGCCCTGAGTATAGAACGAGATCACCTCGTCTTCGGCAATGGCGCTGATCAGCTCCTCCTTGAACTCGTCGCCGATTTCGCGCGACCACTCCACCGCCTGATTGCGCGACCATTCTTTGCGCTCGATCGGCAGCTTCTCGGAGCTGATCTTCTTCATCTCCTTCTCGATCTTCTCGAGATCTTCCGGAGTCAGGGTTCGGTCGATCACCATGTCGTAGTAGAAGCCGTTCTCGATGACCGGCCCCACCCCGAACTTGGCTTCGGGGAACAAGCGTTTGACAGCCTGGGCCATCAAGTGCGCCGAAGAATGGCGCAGCACGTCCAAAGATTCCGGGTCCTTGTCCAAGAGGAAGCGGATCTCGGCATCGCGCTCCGCCACCCGAGTCAAATCCTGGACTTCGTCATCGACCACCGCCGCCACCGCGGCCTTGGCCAGACGCGCACCGATGGAAGTCGCGACCTCGCGCAAGGTCGTTCCCTTCTCGACTTCCCGTACGGAACCATCGGGGAGTTGCAGTCGAACTAGGGTTTCAGACATCGGAACCGTCCTTGTTGGCAAGGTCTTGAAAAGGGCTTCGCTGGTCTGCGAAACGCAGAGTCCGTCGCACAATACCCGGATCCTGAGGCGCGCCGGCCCGGTCTCTTGCGCCGAACATGACGCCAGCACCCCACGTCCGACCTCTCCTGGTCATTCGCGGCGGCGCGCCAACCCCTCTTCGGCGAGCCGAATCAGGTCGTCACTGTGCGAACGCGACAGCACCTCCTCAAAACACTCCACGGCACGCTCCGTGGAATGTGCGGGGCCGCCCATCTCGTACACCTGCCCAAGAAGCAGGTACAGCCCCGAGTCATAGGGCCGCGCCTGGATGCAGCGACACAGGATGTCGATCCAGCGCGACTGTTGCCCGGTGTCGGGGGAAACAGCGAGGTGGGCGCCGATCACCAGCGGGGCCGAGGCGAGGTCCACCGGCTCGGCCAGAGTGTGATCGGTGGCGATTTTCGTGATCGCCCCGAGCCGGTTGTCGCAACCGAGTTCCTCGAGGAGTTGCCGATGGAGGTACCGATTCTGGGGAAACTCATCGAACAGCTCCCGCACTTCTTCCAGCGACGATTCCTCCGAGCCCTCCAACAGCCCTGGGCGATCCCGCGAGCGCACCGCAGAACGAACGGCGTGAACCTGGGCGCCGAGAAACAGTTCCCGCCCCTCGGCCAGTGCGCTCATCGAGGACGCCGGGTCCCACCACTCCGATTCTTCGAAGGGAATCGTGAGAAGCGCCTGCATCGGCAGGAAGCCGATGGCGAAGGAGTTCTCCTCGACCAGGGACGGCGGGAAGCTGGCTCCGAAAGATGGTGCTGACTCGGCATCCACCCACTGAGCGCCCTGGGACAACAAGTGTCGGGTGAGCATGACCGAGAGGAGAACGTTGCCCGCCGCCGTGGTTCTTGGATCGTAAACGCAATCGCCGATCAACTGGTCGATGTCCTCCGCCGCACTGGGCAACTCGCAACCGTAGCGAGAGAGACAGCGTTCGTTGGCGGCGGCAAAGCAAGCTTCCATCTGCTCGCGGCGAAAAAACGGATTCGCTGGCTGGGCTTCCATTCCCAACGAGCTCAGCACTTCGGTCGCGAGAGTCGAGATTGCTCCGGCGTGGAGAGGTTGACAGCGAGGCCCCAGGCTTCGAGCGGTGTCCAGGTCAACTTCGAGGAGCTGCGCCGGGACCTCGGCGTCGAAGGGATCGAAACCCATGCGACTGGCCAGTATCAAGCGACCCTCGTCGAGATCGATCCCCTGAACCGCTCGGTCGGCGACCAGCAGCTCGACAGAACCGTCGGGAGCCAGGAAGTAAACCCCGGTCGGTCCCTCGGGCGCCGTGCCGGTCACCAGCCAGCCACCGGCCGCGACGGCAACCAGGTGAATCTCCGGCCAGTCCCCGAGCTCGCGCTGGTTGGTGGCACCTCCACGACGAATCGTCACTCGAACTGGGTCCTCCCAGCGGTGCCCCGGCCTCACGCTGGCCAACAGAAGCCACTTGCCGTCGCCGCTCAGTTTTGCATCGACCAACTCACGACCGCGAATGACGAACTCGCGACGCTCCTCTCCTCTCTCGGACCGGATCACCAACTCGTAGGCTCCCGCATCGAAGGTCCGAGAAACCCAGCCCGCGACCAACGGCGGCTGCGCCCTTCGCCCAAGGAACAGCTCCCCTCGAGGAGCCGGCTGCACCCAATCGGCGCGGAAGCCCGCGTCTGTTGGAACCCCGTCACGCAGCCAATGGGCCTGGGGTCCGACACCCGCAACCACCAACTCGCTACCGATCGGAGCGGCACTGAGCCCCGCTCCCCAGTTCGAATCGCGGTAGATCACTCGGGAGGAGCCGTTCTCCCAAGCCTCGATTCGTCGTCCGTCCGTGAACAGCCAACCAGCGCCGGATCGATTCACTCCCCGGATTCCCAGATCCACGGTGCCGAGTCGTTGACAAGCCGCGAGAAACTCTTGTTGCCGAGAGTTGAGCTTTGGTTCTGCCTCCTCGGTCTCCCGAGGGAACGCGCCGCTGGTCACGGCTTCCTGGATCTCGAGAGTCTCGATCAGCAGGTTGCGAATGCGGGAATGAGAGTCCGGCTCTCCTCGGTACAGCATTCTCAAGTCCAGATGGGTCGTGTCGTCCACTTCCACGACTGCCGAGTGAATCGACCACAACACCCCCGTCGACTCGTACTGGTAGAAGGTTTCGATGGCCGCCTGGCCCGCAATCCTTCGGTCTGCACGCCGGACCTCCTCCAGCTCCTCAATGTTCTCTTCGAGAACCTCTTTGACCAACTGCCGAGAATCTTCGAGTTGGTAAGCGTCTTCGAGCAACAAGAAGTAGATCTGAAAGTCCTGGTCGAAGTCACTCAATGACAAGAACGCATCGCTGCCCTCCGACTCTTCGAAGATCGAGTCCTGGATGGCAAACCGGATTCGATGGCCTTGGACGCGTTCTTCGTGGAGCCTTGGTTGGGAGCGGCGCCACCAGTCGGTCCTTTCGGAGGGCATCGCAAAACTGTCGATCGCCGGGCGGATTTCTTGGAGCAGCTTGTCCTCACTGCTTTCCGCAGCCCAAGCAAGGATCACGTAGCCGAGTCCATCGCGACCGACGAGGGTGATCCAGTAGGAGATTCGCATCCCCGCCATTTGCCCCCGCAGGGATTGACTGGCGCGAAAGTGGTCCGGGCCCAACTCCACTTCGACGCGGCCCACCTGCGGATCGGAGATGGCCGTCGCCATGGCGGCAACGAACGACTCCAGGTTGTGGCGCAGATCGTCCTCGGACTCCAGCAGGTAGGGGTTCTCCAGGACGGCGGCATACAACTGATCATCCACGGACGGATGAATGAACTGATCGGGACCCAGGTCAGGATCGAAGGCTCGACGCACCCAGCGCGGACCGAATTCAATGGTCGCTCGGTGCTCTCCGAGCCATTGCTTGTTTTGCCCGGCCGCCGGTGGCGCAATCGACAGCCACACCAATGCCAGCGCTGACCATCGAGAAATGCCTCTCATGACTCGTTTCCCATGACCTCGAGGGCCGACGACGAGATCCGCAGTGGCCCGAACGAATGTGACTGTGCTTTGTCGATCCGATTATGCGCGAACACCCGGCGCGAGGAACACCGTGAGTTGACTCAACCGTGTGCCCAGAAACGAGATCTCGTGCCTTGGGCTTCGAGAACGAACGAGGCCCCCCACCGCCCTCCGCACAACCAAACTTTTCGCCCGCCCCAAGAATGCTGGCAGCGAATGGTTGGCAGGGCCTCGTGGCTTGGACCGGCCGCCCTTCGACACTCGTCAGAGGGGTGTTCGGTGCAGACCGCCGTCAGTCCACGAAGGAGACTTCGTGGTGTCTTCTGGCAACGACCCCGTTCCGTCACTCGGAGGAGGACTTGGGTGGCTCCACCTTGAGGGACAGCTCATCCATCTGGGTCTGCTCGACTTCCGCGGGAGCGCCCGTCATCAGACAGGCGCCCGAGGCGGTCTTCGGGAAGGGAATGACTTCGCGAATGTTGTCTTCGCCAAGCAGCAGGGCGACCAGACGATCCAGGCCGATGCCGATTCCGCCATGCGGCGGTGCTCCGAACTCGAACGCGTCCAAGAGGAAACCAAAGCGATTCTTGGCGTCTTCAGGACTGATGCCCAGCACGTCGAACACTCGTTGCTGGAGAGCTCGGTCGTGGATCCGGATCCCGCCGGAGCCGAGTTCCCAACCATTCAGCACCAAGTCGTAGGCGCGAGCGCGAATCTTGTGCGGCTCTTCCTTCAGCTGACCTTCGTAATCCTCGATGGGCGTGGTGAACGCGTGCTGCGCCGGATACCACTGTTCGTCGTCTTCGTTCCACTCGAACAGAGGGAAGTCGACCACCCAGTTGAAGCGGAATGCCTTGGGATCCACTCCTCCGAACTTTTCTCCGAGAAGGCGGCGCACCTCGGAAAGTGCCGCGCAGGCAACGCTTTCTTTGTCGGCCATGAACAGCAACAGGCTGCCGGGCTCTGCCTCCATCTTGTTCAGGATCGCCTGACCACTGTCATCTTCCAAGAAGCGAGCGATGCCGCCATTGGGAGTGCCTGCGTCGTCGATCTTGGTCCAGGCCAATCCCTTCGCACCCATTTCTTTGGCGCGAGCTTCGAGCCCGTCAATCTCTTTGCGAGTGCTGACTGCGGCCCCCGGCACTTTCAAGCCACGAACGATCCCGCCCGCTTTCAAAGCCCCCGAGAACACCTTGAATCCGCTCCCTGTGGCTTCCTCTCCCAAGTCCACGATGCGCAGCGAGTTGCGGAGGTCTGGCTTCTCGGAGCCGAACTCCGTCATTGCCTGGCCGTGAGGAATGCGGGGGAACGGCGTTTCGACCTCCAGTCCGAGACATTCTTTCATCGCGTGGGAGATCGCCGACTCCACCGTGGTGAACACGTCGTCTTCAGAAACGAAGGACATTTCCAAGTCGAGCTGGGTGAATTCCGGCTGGCGATCGGCACGCAGGTCTTCGTCACGGAGACAACGAGCGACTTGGAAGTAGCGGTCAAAGCCCGACACCATCAACAGCTGTTTGAACAACTGGGGCGACTGGGGCATCGCGTAGAACGTCCCGGGGTTCAGCCGACTCGGTACCAGGAAGTCGCGAGCCCCTTCGGGCATGGCACGAGTGAGCATCGGCGTTTCCACGTCGATGAATTGCTGGCGCGACAGGTCATTGCGAATGGCCTGGAAGAACTGGTGACGGAACATCATGTTCTCGCGCATCCCGGGGCGACGCAGGTCCAGATAGCGATGCCGCAGGCGAATCTCTTCGGAAGGCTTTTGCGGGTCTCGAATGGAGAACAGCGGAGTGCGAGACGCGTTCAAGACCTGCACTTGCTCCGCCACGACTTCGACCCGTCCCGTGGAACGCTCGGCGTTGACGTTCTCTTCCGGGCGAGCGCGCACCTTTCCGGTGATGGCAATGACGTACTCGGAGCGCAGCGACTGGGCGACCTTGAGCAACTCGGCATCCTGCTCGCCGACGTACACCTGGGTGATCCCGTAGCGGTCGCGCAGGTCGATGAACACGAAGTGGTGGTGGTCCCGGCAGGTGTCGACCCAGCCGTTCAAAGTGACCACCTGGTCCACGTGTTCTTCGCGAAGTTCGCCGCAGGTGTGGGTGCGTCGGGCGTAACTGCCGGTGCCGGCATTCATGGCACTGCCTTTCAGGGATCGAGAACTCTTGTCGCGGAGCCGGGCTCCGATGAGTGCATTTCTAACGGGGATCGCAGCCACCCCCTCCCGAGAAACCGGACGAGAGCTGGGACTGTGGCCGCGAGCGACCGTCGCCGAAAAAGAGGCGCAGACGGCCGGCCCATGGAGCATGTCGTCCAGATGCCCCGGGCAGCATGACTCCCGAGCGCTCTTCAGCCCAGAACGCTCACCGCCTGCGAGACTAGAGGCTCGGCGTCCCGATCGTGCGGAGCCGGGCAACCGCTCTTGCCAAGGAGGCCTCGGCCCGCGCCCGATCGATCATCTGGTCGCGACTTCGCAATCGGTCCTTGGCCCGCGTTTCGGCTTGTTCGGCTCGCTGACGGTCGATTTCTTCCGGGGTGTTGGCGAAATCACAGAGCACCGTCGTTTCGCCGTTTCCGACTTCCAGAAACCCTTCGCCAATGGCCCAGGTGCGCTTCTCGCCGGCATCCGTCGTGACCCGCAGCGTGCCCGCCTGGAGCGCCGCCAGCAGCGGCGCATGGCGGGCCAATACCCCGAAGTCCCCGTCCGTGCCCGGCAGCCGCACCGACTGAACCATGCCTTGGTAGACCTGGCCTTCCGGGGTCACGATCTTGAGTTCGAAGGGAGCAGCCATGGATTCTCGCGTCCTTCAGCGAAAAGCGGAACTCAGCTCTTGGCGGCCAGCTTCTCGGCCGCCTCCTGGGCTTCTTCGATGGATCCCACGTACTGGAAGGCCTGTTCGGGCAGGTCGTCGCCCTTGCCGTCCAGCAGGTCCTTGAAGGAGCGCACCGTGTCTTCTCGCTTCACGTACTTGCCGGGGAAGCCGGTGAACTGCTCCGCCACGAAGAACGGCTGGGAGAAGAAGTACTGCATGCGACGGGCACGATTGACCGTCAAGCGGTCTTCCTCGGACAGCTCTTCCATCCCGAGAATCGAGATGATGTCCTTGAGGTCGTTGTAACGCTGCAAGGTTTCCACCGTACGGCGCGCGACTTCGTAGTGCTCGTCGCCAACGATGTTCGGGTCCAACATCCGTGACGTGGAACGCAGCGGGTCGACCGACGGATAAATGCCGAGCTCGGCGATGGATCGCTCCAGACGAATCGTGGAGTCCAAGTGAGCGAAGGTAGCCACCGGCGCCGGGTCGGTGTAGTCGTCCGCAGGGACGTAGATGGCCTGCATGGACGTGATCGAACCCTTGCTGGTGGTGGTGATGCGCTCTTGCAGGGCGCCCATCTCCGAAGCCATGGTCGGCTGGTAACCCACCGCGGACGGCATGCGTCCCAGCAACGCCGACACCTCGGAACCGGCCTGGACGAAACGGAAGATGTTGTCGATGAAGAGCAACACGTCCTGGCCCTTCACGTCACGGTAGTACTCGCACATGGTGAGCGCGGTCAGAGCCACGCGCAGACGCGCTCCCGGCGGCTCGTTCATCTGACCGAACACCAGCACGGTGTTGTCGATCACGCCCGACTCGGACATTTCCAGGTAGAGGTCGTTTCCTTCACGAGTCCGCTCCCCCACACCCGCGAAAGCGGAGTAACCGCCGTGCTCTTTGGCGATGGAGTGAATGAGCTCCTGGATCAGAACCGTCTTCCCCACGCCGGCACCACCGAACAGGCCGATCTTGCCGCCCTTGGCGAACGGGCACAGCAGGTCGATGACCTTGATGCCGGTCTCGAAGACCTCGGTCACGGGCTGCTGATCTTCGTAGCTCGGCGACGGACGGTGAATCGGCCAGGAGTCGTCGGACTTGACCTCGTCTTGTTTGCCGTCAATGGGCTCCCCAAGGAGGTTGAACATGCGACCGAGGCAACCGTCGCCCACGGGCACGCTGATCGGTGCGCCCGTGTCTTCCACGGGCATGCCGCGAATCAGGCCGTCGGTCGACGCAAGGGCGATACCACGCACCACTTCGTCGCCCAGGTGCTGAGCCACTTCGATGGTGATGTCGATGTTCTTCTTCGCGTCCTCGATCTTGAGCGCGTTGTAGATCGCGGGGAGCTGGCCGGCGGGGAACTTGACGTCCACCACGGGTCCCACGACTTCCAAAATCGTTCCCTTGGTCATCGATACCTCTCTGGAAAACCGTTAGCCGGATCGAGTCCGGGTCAGGAGGCGGCCGCTTCGGCGCCGCCCACGATGTCCAATAGTTCCTTGGTGATGCCTTCCTGACGAGCGCGGTTGTAACGGCGCCGCAGGTCTTGAATCATCTCGCCCGCCGCATCGGTGGCCTGCTTCATGGCCATGCGTCGCGCCGCAAACTCCGAAGCCAGGGAGTCCAACATCGCGGCATACATGCGAACCGCGAGGCTCTTCGGCAGAAGCTGCTCCAGGAGCACCTCAGGAGAGGGTTCCAGGATGGCGCCTTCGGCAACGCCGCCGCCGGAGCCTTCCGCTTCTTCGCCCGACTCGATCGGCAGAAACTTCTCCGCCACCGGCATCTGCTTGGTCATGGAGACAAAGCGCGTGTACACCACCCACACTTCGTCCACTCCCCCGTCGGCGCCACCCTTCAGGAACTCCCGAGACAGCTGCTCGGCAATGCCACGGGCCTGGGAGAACTCGAGTTTCTCGACTTCGTCCTCGAACGCCTGCTTCAGGTCTGGATGAGACCCAAGTCCCTGACGAGCCTTCTTGCCCACCAGGTACAGGTCGCGCTCCTTGCCTTCGAACTCGTCGACCTGGTTGCGGAGTCGGCGCAGCACGTTCGAGTTGAACGAGCCGCACAGCCCGCGATCGGAACTCATTCCCAAAATCGCCACCCGGGAAACGCTCTCCCGGCGGTCCGTCAGCGGAGAGGCACCGTCTGGCATGCTGGACGCGAGACTGGCACTCAACCGGCGAATGGTGTCGGCGTACGGACGAGTTCCCTCGGCCCGGTTCTGGAGGCGACGCAGCTTGGTCGTCGCCACCATCTCCATGGCGCGAGTGATCTTCTGGATATTGGTGACTCCACCAATTCGCTGGCGAAGTTCTTTGACGCTTTCGCCCATGGCTTAGGCGTTGAATCCGTTCTTGAACTCGTTGATCGACTGATCAAGGAGTTCCTTGATCTCGTCGGTGAGCTTTTTGTCCTCGCGGATCTTCTCGAAGAGCTGCGGGTACTTGGTTTCGACGAACTCCATCAATCCGGACTCGAACTTCGAGACGGCGCTGGTCGGGATGTCATCCATGGTGCCGCTGGTGCCGGCGTAGACCGAAACGACCTGCTTCTCCACCGACATCGGCACGTACTGGCCCTGCTTGAGCAGCTCCGCCAACCGTTCACCGCGAGTGAGCTGCTGTTTGGTCGCCGCATCCAAGTCGGAGCCGAACTGGGCAAAGGCCTGCAGTTCGCGGAACTGGGCCAAGCTGATGCGCAGACCGCCGGCGACCTTCTTCATGGCCGGGATCTGGGCATTCCCGCCCACGCGGCTGACCGAGATCCCGACGTTCACGGCTGGGCGCTGGCCCGCGTTGAACAAGTCGGTTTCGAGGAAGATCTGGCCGTCGGTGATCGAAATCACGTTGGTCGGAATGTACGCGGACACGTCCGCGTCCTGGGTTTCCACCACCGGCAGGGCGGTCATTGAGCCGCCCCCCGCCTTGAATTGGGAGCTGATCTCGGGAGCTTTGTCGGACAGCTTCGCCGCACGCTCGAGCAAGCGGGAGTGCAGGTTGAAGATGTCGCCCGGGAACGCCTCACGTCCCGGTGGACGACGCAGGAGCAAGGAGACCTGGCGCCAAGCCAACGCATGCTTGTAGAGGTCGTCGTAGATGATCAGGACGTGCTTGCCTTCATCGCGAAGTCGCTCGCCCATCGCCGCGCCAGAGAACGGCGCCAGGAACTGCATGGAGGCCTGGTCGGACGCCGGCGCACTCACCACGGTGCACTTGTGCATCACCCCGGCCTCTTCCAAGGTCTTGGTGACCGACTTGACCGTGGACAGTTTCTGGCCGATCGCGACGTAGATGCAGTAGACGTCGGTGTCCTTCTGATTGATCATCGCGTCGACGCAGAGGGCGGTCTTGCCCGTCTGGCGGTCGCCAATGATCAACTCACGCTGACCACGACCGATCGGGATCATGGCGTCGATGGCCTTGATGCCGGTCTGCATCGGCTCGGTCACCGGCTGACGCTCGATGACGCTGGGAGCACGACCTTCACAGGGGTAGTACTCTTCGACCGGGACGTCGATGGGACCACGCCCATCCAGAGGCTGACCCAACGCGTTCACCACGCGCCCCAGGAGTTTTTCCCCGGTCGGCACGGAAATGAGCCGGCCCGTGGTGCGAACCTCGTCGCCTTCCTTGAGCTCCTGCTCCGCGCCGAACAGCACGGCGCCGACATTGTCTTGCTCGAGGTTGAGCGCCATCCCGAACACATTGTTCGGGAACTCGAGGATCTCGCTCATCATGCACTGGTCGAGGCCGTACACACGCGCGACGCCGTCGCCGACGGTCAGCACGGTTCCCACGCTCTCGACCTTGAGCGAGGAGCGGTATCGCTTCAGCTCTTTCTTGAGAACGTCGGTGACTTCCGCCGGTTTCAACTCCATGGGCATGGCAAGAATTCCTTGTTCGCAACGAACTCAGGAACGACCCGCGAGGGGGTTCCCGTTCCGTCTCACCCGTTTTCCGCGGGATTGTCTTCTTCCGTCGCTTCGGCAGCCCCGTCCGTGTCCTCCGGGAAATCGAAGGCTTCGGGCGCCGGAAGCCGTACCTGCAAGAGCTCGCCCCGCAGGTCTTCCAATTGCCGCTTCAAGGTACCGTCGTAGAGGCTCCCCCCCAGGCGAATCCGCATTCCGCCCAGCAGGCCGGCATCCACGCTGGCCACCAACTTGATCTTGCGCTGAGTGACACTCTCGAGCTTCTCCACGAGAGCGTCGCGAGTGTCGGAATCAAGCTTGGCAGCGCTCTGCACTTCCGCCACCGCCAGTTGTTGCTCGTCTTGGAGCAGGGCTTCGTACTCCCCTGCGGCCAGTGACAACATCTCGGCGCGGCCCTTTTCGGTCACCCAAACCAAGAAATCGCGGGTGAGGTCTTGCAGTCCTTCGGGCAGGATCTTCTCGAGCGTCTGCTTCTTCTTGTCCACAGATTCCCGCGGATCTACCAGAAACAGCCGGAAGTCCTCGTTCTCGTTCAACACCGCTTCGAACCACTGCAGGTCGCTGAGGACCCGCTTGGCGTAGGTCACTCCCTCTTCGAACGAGAGTTCGAACAAGGCGCGGACGTACCTTCGAGCGATGCCGACCTCGATCACGTGCCCGTCCCTTTCACCATTTTGATGACGTTGCTGGCGATCTTGCGGTTGTCCTCACCATCCACGTTTTTCTTCAGGACGGCGCCGGCCGCTTCGATCGCAAGATCCACGGCCTGGGTGCGGACTTCCTCCAACGCCTGGCGTTGCGCCAAGGCCACTTCTTCCCGCGCCCGCTCGATCAACTTCTCGGCGCGTTCGCGAGCTTCCGACTCCAAGCGCGCACCCAGGTTTTCCGCGTTGGCGCGCGCCTCTTCGGCAATGCGCTGGGCTTCCACCTGAGCCTGCTTGACCTTCGCGTCAAACTCTTGGGAAATGCGCGCCGCCTCCTCGCGAGCGCGAGCGGCTTCCTGCAAGCCCTCGGCAACCTGGGTTTCCCGCTTCTCGAGCGCACCCAGCAAGGGCTTCCAGATCGCCTTCCCCACGATGAACACGACCACGCTGAACACGATCCAGGTCCAGAACAGCGTTCCCGGATCGAAGTCCAACGGACTCCAGGCGAGTAATACAGGCGATGGCATGAGTCACTCCCGGATCAGCCGGCCTCCAGGCCCCAAGAACTCGCGTTCCGGGTCCGCAGAGACCGACCAACCTTCGGCATGTCTCTTTTCAGAGAACGATGGCCAGGATGCAGGTGATGAGCGCAAGCAGCGTCACACCTTCGATCAGAGCCGCGGCAAGGATCATTCCGCCGCGGATGTCCCCGGCTGCCTCGGGCTGGCGGGCCATGCCTTCCATTGCCGCCTGAGCGAGTCGGCCGATGCCGAAACCGCCGCCGACGATGGCAAGACCGGCACCGAGCGCAGCGCCGAGCTTGTTCAGGCCGAAATCAAAGACTTCCGTACTCGCTTCCTGCACAAGGGCAGTGGTTGCAACCAACAAATCCATTTCGTCATTCTCCCCCGAGATTCAGTTCGGTAGAGGCCCAATCGCTTGCCCCTGACATCCTTGGCGAACCAACAACCCTAGTGTTCCGGGTGTACCGATGCGCCAATGAAGATGATGGACAAGTACGTGAAAATATATGCCTGAATGAAAGCGACCAGCACTTCCAAGAACGTCAAGAACACGTTGAAGGCCACCCCGACACCGGCCAGGGGGTAGCTTTGGAACAGATAGATCAGCCCGTACACCGTGAGCATGGCCAAGTGGCCACCGGTCATGTTCGCAAACAAACGAATGGTGAGGGCGATCGGCTTGATGAACAGGCCGAAGATCTCGATGGGATACAGGATGCCAAGGATGGCAACCTTCATGAGCTTCATCCCGGCCCCGTCACCGAGATCCACCGGCGGCGCCAAGCCCTTCCAGAAATGGAAGAAGCCCTGTTCCTTGAAGCCCGCGAACAGGATGTAGGTGAGCGTGACCAGCGCCAATCCCCCGGTCACCGCAAGATTGGCGGTCGCCGTGGTCGGCAAATGCAGACTTCGCAGCACCGGGACATCGAACGCAAAGTTCGGAAGGATCCCCATCAGATTCATGATCAGGATGCAGAAGAACTGGGTCAGGAACAGATGCACGAACTTGCGCCCGTGCTCCTTCCCCATGTTGGCGTAGACCATGTCGTCCCGGACGAAGATCACCAGGGCTTCCAACATGTTCTGCAAAGCACCCAACGGAGCAAGATTCCGCTTCCGGCACCAGCCCAGCCACCCGAAAGCGACCACCACGAAGAACGCGGACAGCAGGATCGCCAGGTGGTGGTTGGTGAAATAGAACTTCAGGGGCCCCACAGAGAGGAACGGATCCTCGGAATAGCGGTAGGCCGTCAAGTGGTGGTAGATGGACGTCATCTTTTCGGACGTGGACAGCTGCGAAGCATCCACGTCCCCACCGCCTCCGAACGCCAGGAGGAAAGAAGTCATCAGATTCATGATGGATTCGCCTCCATCGGACGGGCTTTCCAGACGGCGTCACCGAGAATGGCCGCGAAGTATGTCGCGCTCGCGGCAAAAATCAGCGGCAAACGACGCTCCCCTCCTTGCCAAGCAAGGAACCCAACGATCCCCAAAACCACGAACATGCGGAGCAGCATTCTCAACAGGTGTTCTCGAATCTCGTGAGCCCCGGCAGATCGAGGTTCGCGGTCACCACCGGCCCGAACGAGCTGCCGGGAGACCCAAGCCCCCACTCCGAACACGGCAAGCGCCGTGGCCAAGACCACCAGGGAGATCTCACCGAGCAAGGCCATCAGGCGCGGTCGTCCTCGTTCCTTTTCCGACTACCCATCGCTTCGAAGCGACGAAGAGTTTGGACCATGAGAACGAATCCGGCGACGGAACCCATGAGACCAAAGAGAAGAGTGAACACGATGGGACGCCAGCCGATCCAGCGATCGAGCAAGTACCCCGAGAAACAGCCGAGACCCACCGACAAAGCAAACTCGAAGCCAAGCGAGCTCGCGACAGCCAGAGCCTGGGTCCAATGCACCGAGGGTCCCCGAAACGACACGGTCCCCCCCTCCTCGAGAACACTCCCCGAATTCCCGTTTCCGAAGCGAAGTAGAGACTGTTGCTTCGGCCGGGCGGTGGGCGCTCTCCCCGAGAAAGCGCGGGATGATAACGGTGCCCTGAGTCAGCATCAATGGCCCCGCGAGAGAGACTGGAACAGGAGTTTTTTGCCGCCCCTTCCCCGACGCTCCGAGAGGAAGAAGAGACCCGATCTCCCCAAGACGACGGGAGTCGGGACCTCCTCCGGTCGCTCCGGGAGGCTCTCCGGGAAGACATAACCACCTATTGGAAATAACCTTACAGCAGCGGCGACATCTCCGGGAGCGCCCTGCGGCGGCTTCGCCGCGCCGGCAACCCCTGGAATTTGGGGCTAGTCGCGCCGATCGTTCGTAAATAATCCCTGCGCATCCCTCGCAGAATCCGGGGCAGAAATCAGGAACTTCCCCGCGAGCCATCCTTACTACCTGACAGCAAGGCCCCCACGATGGAAGAAGTCCGCCTCGAAACACTGGAGCGGGCCCAAGGCGGCGACGGTGAGGCTTACCGAGAGCTGGTGAAAGCTTTCGAGAGGCCGGTGCATCACACCGTGTTTCGCCTGGTTGGCACGCGATTCCCGGCTGAGATCGAGGACATTACTCAGGACATCTTCGTGAAGCTTTTTCGGTCCCTTCCGCAATTCGATGTGAACCGAGGAACAAAGCTTTCTTCGTGGGTCTTCACGTTCGTGAAGAACTACTGCTTCGACGTGTTGAAGCGACGGCGCCTGAGCACCGTCCCGCTTGAAACCAAGGGGCAGGATGGACGCCCCTTGGATCTCCCTTCGGAGGACCAGGGGCCGGACCAGCAACTGGCATCCAAGGAGGTTCAACGAGCGATCGCCGAAGCCGTGGATGAGCTGCCGCGAGAGCAAAAGCTTGCCTTCGTTCTCCGCGAGTACGAAGGCCAGTCTTACGCAGACATCGCGGAGATCACCAACTGCTCGGAAGGAACCGTCAAATCACGGATTCATCGCGCCAAGGAGGCGCTGCGCTTTCGGTTACGGAAACTCGTGGTCGACACCGAAGGGTGATTCGAGGAGCGTTCGAAAAATGACTCAGGACAAGAAGGCGCATCAAAACGCTTGCTCGGTCACCCGCGAAGCGATGCACCTTGGTAACTGGCACCGAGAAGCCGTTCAAGTTCACCTGGGAGAGTGTCCCGCCTGCGTTGCGGTCGCCTCCCAGATCGAGCGGCTCGACGACGCGCTGCTCGAGTGGCGAGCCCCGGAACCCGCCACCGACCTCGCAGATCGCGTGTTGGCGAATCTCTCCGGACAAGGAGAAGTCGGGACCTGCGAAGACGCCCTGGAAGACCTGCATCATTTCATCTCCGGTGACTTGGAACCATGGCGTGCGTCGACCGTGGAACGCCATTTGGAAGGCTGCCAAAGCTGCCTCGAAGCCCATCGGGAAAGCATCGAAGCCAGAGAAACCTGGCAGCAGTGGAAAGCCCCCTCCCCGCCCGAGGACCTGGTGGAACGGGTCTCGCGCGATCTCTCGCCGCCGATTCGACGATTGACTCGACGTCGCGAGGAAGCGTCGCGGCCGTGGTTCCTGGCCGACTTCCGCATGCCGCGCTTGGCGGCGGCGCTTCTCCTCATGGCATCCCTGTTGTCGATCGGCACTCTGTTCGTCGAACGCCAACGCAGCAACTCTCCGGTCATCAACTCCCGTCCTCCGATCGCCGCCACGCCGGTCACCACTCGCCACGCACCGAGCCTGGGAGTGGTTGGGTTCTACGGGGACGAATCCGGTGAGTTCGAAGTCTCGAACAGCTTCTCCTCCTCTTTCGGTCCCTCCCGGGGACGGCTCCTACGAACGGCACGGCGCTGACCGATGAGCTTTCTTTCCCATTCCATCCTGATGATCCTCACGGTCTCCCAAGCGGGAGATCCGACGCCGGGTCCGCGCATCCAACACAAAGCGTCCATCGCTCCGACCAAACTTGCTCAAATTGAGGAGTTCTTGGTCCAACACGACCGCCTGGTGAGTCGAGGCAAAGTGCAAAAGCTCCGGGAGATGTATGCCCCGGACTTTTTCTGCACGGACCTCGAGAACGCGTGTCGTGAGGAGATGCTGCGACTCTGGGAAGCCTTGCTAGACCAACACCGAGACGTGACCTTCGCCACGAAGATTGCCCGGGTGGATCAACTCGGCGACTACTTCATGGTTTCCGGTTGCCGCCCCTTCCAAGGTCGACACGTCACGACCCACGAGTCGATTCACGACGACCTCTGTGAAAGCATCGTGCTCCGCCAAGTCGCCCCGGATCGGCTCGAGATCCAAAACCTGTTCGAGATCGACCACGACAAGTTTGGACGCTTCCTCGACGAAAGCAGCGTGTACCGAGCCGAAAGCCTGGGATTCGAGTTCGAATACTTGACCGACTACTTGCTCGTTCCCCACCGAAACTCGGGGGCCTCCATCGACCAAGTCCTGCTCATGGACCCTGCTCAAGGTGGATGGCTGAAGCTCAAGTTGATGGAGCCATCTCTCTCTTTCGACATGGTCTCCCTGCTCCATGCAGAGGCCAAAGAGTCTGCGGAAGACAGCTTCGAGTGGTTGGAGAAACCCCGACAGGGAACCACCGAGGGTGGCTTCGAGTTTGCCTATGCGGAATGCAGCATTGGCGTCGGCGAAGAAACCTATTGCCGTGGCTCCATGTATCTGACGGCCGACCACCAGACCCTGTTCTCGTTGACGCTCCGCGCACCTCTCCAGGCTTGGCAGAAGTGTCGGCAGGATCTACAGATCCTGGCAAACACGCTGCGCTTGTTGCGGCCCGGGGACGAGTCGACCCACCGCGACGCGATCCTACGGCGCAATCCGCGTTGGAATACCGTGCAGAACGGCGTCTACCGACACCCCGTGGCGCCTCTCTCGATGGTCGTTCCCGAAAGCGTAAAGGCGGTGCCGTTGCTGGGTGATGGCGTGCAACGGGTTCGCTTTGAACTGAAAGACGATCCCCACACGGCGGCTCTGCTGACCGTCTACGATCCCGGGTGGGGTCCGGAGAGCCAGGAACAGCTGGTGGCCTGGGCCGAGGCACGAGTGCGCAATCTGGTTTGTCGGCCCTCGGATCAGCCGCTCAAAGACGATCGGAGCAAGACGGAGGTTCTTGGCGACAAGCAGCCCGCAGTCACCTTCGATGTGGAGTGTGGTGAGACCGGCTCTCTGATGCGACACCGGGCCGTATCCTTCGCCGTCGAAGGCTATCGCGGCATTCTGCAGATGATCCCCCGTTCCCCCCACGGCGACGTCCAAGACCAGGTGTGGGACGAACTTCGGAGCGCGCTTCGCCACCTCTAGTCGGCGCGGTTCATCGTTTCAGGCAGAACCGCACCGCCGCCCCATGAATCAGTTCGTCGGCAAACTCGACCAGCGCCGCGCGCCATCGGACGAGCACGGCGACGCTCTTCGGCCGCTCCATCGTTGCCCGACCTCGGCTCGTCACTCTCCTTCGGATGGGGGCGACGAGTCCGTTTCCAGCTGCCGCAGGACTTCGCGCAGCTGCTCGACCAGCGCCGGGTCCTTGCTCTCCAGAAAACCGCGCGCCTGCTGCAGTTCCCCATGGAGGCGATCGACCGACTGGTTGGCCGTCGCGAGCTGCTCCCCCAAAGCCTGCTTCTGCTCCTGCGCCGCGCGAACTTGAGCAGACAAGGTGTCCGACTCGCTCTGGAGAGTCGAGAGTTGCTGCTCCAGCTCGGCCTTCGCGTCTCTCGTGCGACCCAGTTCCAGATTGCTCTCGCGACGCTGCTCGGCGAAGCGCTGAATCCGTCGCCGCAGCTCCGCCAGATTCGCCTGCTCCTCCTGGACCTGGACCGCGAGCCCCTCCTCCGCCGCCAGCAGCCGCGCCACGCTCTCCTCCAGCAGCCGAATGTGCTCTTGCTCTTCTTGGTGCTGAGCGCGCAGTGCCTCAAGATTGGCACGGGAGTTCGAAGCGCGCAGCGTTTCGAACACACTCGGGTCGTGGAGATCACTGCTGTCCTGGCGATCCCGGGTTTCCATGGCCCCGCAACCGGCAAGCATGGCAATCACCCCCGCCCCCGCCGCGAGCCCGAACAGTCCGTGTTTCCCCGGTCGTTGGAACTTGGAATCCATCATGGCTCGAACTCTCCTCTGGCCGGGGAATCCGCTCCGGTCACGGAGCAGCCCGCCGCGCTGCTGGTGGAGCGCACCACCCAGGCGTACAATGCTCCGCCATTTTCTCCGGAGCGAACAATGATCGAAAGAACCCTCATCATCCTCAAGCCTGACGCGGTGCAGCGTGGGCTCATGGGCCAAGTGCTCAGCCGATTCGAGTCCAAGGGACTCAAGGTGGTGGCTTGCCGTTTCACCCAGCTCCCGCGGGAAACCGTGGAGAAGCACTACGAGCCCCACCAGGGCAAGCCCTTCTACGAGGGCCTGGTCGGATTCATGACCCAGTCCCCGGTGTTGCTGCTGTGCTTGGAAGGCCCCTCGGCCATCCAGCTGTGCCGCAATCTGATGGGCGCCACGTTCGGAACCGAGGCGGCGCCGGGCACCATTCGTGGTGACTTCGGCAGCTCCAAGGGACTAAACCTGGTTCACGGGTCCGACAGTGCGGAATCCGCGGAACGCGAGATTGGCCTGTTCTTCCGCCCCGAAGACCTGGTGGAGTACCAGCTCCAGAACGAGTGCTGGCTTCACAATGACGAGGATCGCCAGTAAATCGAGAGGCCAAACCACGGTCATCTCCATGACCCGGGAGGGTCGCCATGAAACTGCTCAAGCAACGCCGTCTCTTGTCGCGAGGCGCGTCGATCGCACTGGCATTCGGTTGCGTCTCTTGCCTCGGCCTCTCCGACCAAGAGAAAGAGATGCTGATCGTGCATCAGCAGAATTCCAAGGTCTACTACGACCAAGGAAACATGGCGCGCGCTGAGCAGCACTGCCGACTTGGTCTTGAGCTTGAGCCGGACGATCGCACCCTCCGATTGACGCTGGCCTACGTCCTGTTGAAGCGAGCCGATCCCGAGTCCTTGGAAGAATCGCTGCAGTATCTCGATTCCCTGGACTCGTGGTTCGGTGGCGAGGATTTTCGGGTGCTCCTCGGCAAAGGGATCGCTCTTCAGTCCCAAGCGCGACTGGCGCTCGAGTCAGGCTCCTCGGAGGCTTCGGATCTCTTCGAAGAGGCCCGCGATCGACTCGAGGACTCTCTCGAACTCGAGGCGGACAACATCGAAGCGGTGTTCCACCTGTCGCTCTTGGACCTGGAACAGAACAACGTCGAAAAGTTCTGGTCCCATTCGGAGCACACGTTGTCCCTGGTGGAAAAGTCGGTTCGCATGAAAGCCAAGCTACTCGAGCGCATCGAGGGAGAGCGGCAACGGTCCGCGATGATCCGAGATCGAGTGGTGGACCAGCAACGGGGTCGCCGCCTGCGAGAGCTACGGGCGGAGTTGGCCTTCCGACAGGGAAACCACGACGAAGCCCTGCAAGAGATGTCGGGACTGGAAGCCTTGGACGCCTTCGCTCGTCCCCACTACTTCAACCGGGCCATGATTCACCAAGCCCGCGGGGATCTCGAAGAAGCCGTGCAGGATTACGAACGATTCATCGAGTTGAGCGACGCAGGGATCGACGCCAACGTCCAGGTGGCCGTGGAAAACCTCTACGACCTGCGAGCAGAGCTGGCCGAGCAGCGAGTGGCGTCCCAGGACCGGCCCTCTTGACATGACGGCTCTGCGCTACCCCCGGGACCACCGACTGCTCCGCAAGTCGGATTTCCACCGGGTCTTTCGCGAAGGAAGACGAGTGTCGTCCGGGGGATTGAGCTTGGTGGTTTGTCCCGGCGGCGCCACGGTGTCGCGCCTCGGCATGGCAGTTTCACGACGGTTCGGAAACGCGGTACGCCGCAACCGCGCGCGACGTCTGATCCGGGAAGCGTTCCGACTTCAACACCAGGAGTTTGCCCGGGTCGTGGATGTCATCGCCCGACCACAGGACCAGCGTTTTCCGGACAACCTGCAACAGGTTCGCACGGCATTGAAGAGCGCGATCGAGAAAGCTGGACGCCCGAAGCGTTCCGCTCCTCCGCGCTCTTCGAAGGGATCCTCCCGATGACGTCCCCGGCCGGTCTGCTGTTGGCCTTGGGAAGGCTCTACCAGCGAACGCTCTCCTACGTCCTCCCCACCCGCTGTCGGTTCTACCCGTCCTGTTCGGAGTACTTCCTGCAGGCGGTGGAACTCCGCGGCGCATGGTGCGGACTGTGGCTCGCGCTGTGGAGATTGGCCCGCTGCCAGCCACTCTGTCGCGGCGGCTACGACCCGGTTCCGACCAAGCCCGCGGGCCCGACCGCTACTGCATCTGGCGCTCGGCAGCCGCCTGCTCCTCTTCGCTGAGGATGCGCAACTCGGGCTTGTGCATTTTCGCCAGGTTCTGCATCGAGAAGCGATTCTGGTAGGGAATCTGCAGTCGGGTCTGCACCTCGCGCTGGGCGTTGGCTTCGGCATTGCTGCGATCGACCTGGTTGATGTCATCCATCGAAGGCCGCGTGCGACTCAAGATGCGCGCCACGTAGCAGGTCTTCCCGGCGCTGTCGAGGAGCACGTCGCTCACCTCTCCTGCTGCAAAGCCCAAGAGCTGGGGGGTGTCGCCGAACGTGTCCAACCGCATGAGAAATCGCTCCGCCCCCTCGTAGCGATCGTAGAAAGTCGGGGTCCGACCGATGTCGCGCCGGAAGTTTTCAATGGTCTTGCGCTCCAAGCCATCGGCAGTGGCCTGCTTCACGAAAAGCTCGTCCTCCTTGCCTCGCACCAACGATGACACGTTGAGGAAGTAGTCACGCTCCACCGCGTCCTTGCGCTGCTCTTTCTCATTCTGCGACAGTCCCGACCCGTCGATTTCGGCGTTCATTTCATCGCGCGCGGCGGCAAGGAAGTCGGCTTGGCCGGCGTCGAGCTGAGCCACCGCTTGGTCGCGGATTCCGTTGCGGAACGAGTCGGCAGCTTCCTTCGCCGTGACCTCGGCTTGCTCCGTGACCCAGTGCTCCAAGACATCATCCTTGGCTTCGTCGAAGGTCTTCGGGGCCCGGGCCTTTCGCTCGACCAGACGCAGCAAGTAGCCCCACTGGCGTTCTCCGGCCGCTTCGACCACTCGGACCTCTCCCGGCTGCAGCCCACCAAGAACGAACGGTAGGGTCGTGTCATTCGGGGGATCCAGGGTCATGAGATCCTGACGCTCCAGGTCGTTGTGACGCTCGTAGCGGAGCCCCCATTCGGCCACCAAGCGCTGGAACTCGGCGCTGTCCTGGGCCGCCTTCTCTTCGGCGGAGAGTCCTTCGCCATCTTCCGAAGCCACCTGACGGGGACCTCCTTCGCCCTCCTCGCCGAGCAGTTCGTCGATGTCGTCAAGGGAGTCCCCGGTGTTTTCTTCGGGATTCACCGCGGCATCGAACACCTCGCGCAACTTGCTGAGGGCCGCCTTCATTTGCAAATCCCGCAGGATCTTGGCGCGGGAGTTTTCCGGGATGTCCGTCGCCTCTTCCACCGGTCCGGCCGAAGCTTCGTATCGGTTGGGTTCCCGGCGGTACTTGGCCAGCAGTTCCGCATCCGACGGTTCTTCGAAATCTTCCAGAGCGGCTTCGGGCAGGGTGAAAGATTCGTCCGAGTAGTCGAGCAGCGCTAGCTCCAAATCGAACCGCTCAGGGCGCGAGAACTTGCCTTGGACGATGTTCGCCGGCAAGCCCAAGAAGTACTCCTTGAGTTCCTCTTCGGAGGCAGGATCGTCGCGCAGGGTTTGGGCGTAGTCCTCAAAGGGGAATTCGACGTATTCGAGGCTGATCAGTTCGTTCTCGCGCTCGAAGTGTCGCTTGATGTCCTGAGGGTCATAGACGCGCGAGCCTTCCACCGCTTCCCGGTAGTAGCTGGCCTTCATGACTTCGCGCATCCGCTCCTTGAAAGAAGCTTGGTTGAGACCAACCTGACTGAGAATCCGATTGAAGTCACGCTTCGACATGGACTGGCCGTCGCGGCCGAAGCTGGCGTACAGATTGGCCAAGGATCGGTCGATCACCGACTCCGGGATGTGGAGGCCCATTTCCTCGGCCTCGGCCAAACAGATCGCGTGAATCAGCGGAGCATCCCCGACACTGTCGGGAAGCACCGGAGCCACCGCCATCGGTCCTACCAGATTGCACAGGCCGATGATCTCGTTCTTCAAGCGGGTCCACTCGGACAGGTTGTACTCCACGGTCCGCCCGCTGGTCGTCTGAAAGCGCAGCCAGCTCGTGCCACCGAGGGGCGAGCCGCCGCTCCCAGTGAACGCGCTGATGGCGGTCGTCACCGAGAAGGTGAACATGACGAAGATCGTCGCGATGCTGGCCACGATCATGTACTTCTTCTTGTGCTTGTGGAAATGCCGGAAGGCCATCGACAACTCTCGAGGAACGGGACGAAAAAGCACTCACCAGAACCGTCGAAAACAGGGTTCTGAGAGAAAAAGAGGGCAGGGATTGTAGCGGATGGCGGGGATCTCTCCCCCCGGGAAGTTCAGCGGTCGCCGGGAGTCGCGGGGGCCGCGGTGACTTCCCGAATGCCGACCACGGGCTGCCCGGAATCATCGTCGTCGGCCGCCATCGCCTCTTCACCCGGATCCTCGAGCTCCGGCTCCGCCCCGACTTCGGTCGCGAGCTCATCCGTCGACGGCTCGCTCTCGACCTCGAGGACCGGCGTCCCTGACTCTGAGGGGCTGACATCTTCCGGGCCCGCATCCGGCTCCTGCTCTGGCTCGGGGGATTCATCCGCCAGCGCCGACTCCGATTCGGGCCCAGGGCCGGAATCGGTGACCGGAGCTTCCTCCGCTTTCGGCTCGGCCCCGGGCGAGGGCAAATCCTCTTCGGGACCCTCCGCGGCCAACGAACCGTCGGGAGCAAAAACCTTGGGAAGGTCCTTCAGAGAAGAGAGCCCGAACAAGTCGAGGAACTTGCGGCTGGTGCCGTACTGCTGGGGACGGCCCACGATCGGAGCTCGCCCGACCACCTTGATCAACCGACGTTCCTTGAGAGCACGCAATACGGGGCCGGCCTGGACTCCGCGGACGCCCTCGACATCGGCACGGGTGACCGGCTGCCGGTAAGCGACGATCGCCAGGGTTTCGAGGGCGGCGCCAGAGAGACGCTCCTTTTCCGCCTTGTGGAAAAGCCGGGAAAGGTACGGAGCGAACTCGGGACGCGTGACCAGCCGGTGCCCGCCCGCAATCTCCACCACCTGGAGCGGGGAGCGACGCTTGGCCAAAAGCTCCTCGAGATCTTCCAACGCTTGTTCGACCCGAGAAACCGCCACTTTGCCCAGGGCCTGGGCGATCCGTTTGGCGGTGAGCGGCTCGTGGGCGCCGAACAGCAGAGCCTCGATGATCAGCAACAAATCGTCCGGGGTCTCTTCGACGGCGACCTCGGGTTCTTCGATGGCCACCGGGGACGGCTTGCCGCCACGGCCTTTCTTCGAACCGGCCTTCTTGGATCCGCCCCTCTTGGCGGAGACTTTCTTCGATGCGGCCTCAGACTTTCGAGCAGTTTTGGCCGCAGCCCCGCTTTTCTTCTTCGAAGCCTCGCTTGCCGACTTTTGGGCCGCTTTGGACCCCGCTCCCTTGGCGGTGGTCTTCTTCGCCCCCGCCTTCTTGGCAGGCGTGGACTCCGATTTCGCGTCGGAACCCGGCTTCCCACGCGAGGCCTTGCCCGCGCGGCCCCTTTCGCCGCGTTTCGTCTTTCCGGTCGACTTCCCGGCGCTCTTCTTCGCCGAAGCGCCAGAGCTGCTTTTCCCGGATGCGCGTTTTTTCTTAGCCATTCGTGACACCAATCCCCAAGAGCGTCACTTCATACCTCTCTTCCATCATGCGCATCCACGCATCGAGTTCCAACGGAGAAAGAGCACGACCGCTCAGCTCTTCTTCCAAATCGGCCGCCGCTTGGGCGTACGATTGAGCCCTGGGTGCAAGTCGAGTGACCACTTGGACCACCCGAAACTCCGCGCGAGGATCGGCTTCTCCCGGCCCGAGAACACCGACTTCGCCGGGAGCTAGATCCTTCACCTTTTCCAACAGAGGAATCCCCAGGCTTTCCGGAAGCGGTGGATAAAGACCTCCTTGGGGGGCCGAAGCATCTTCCGAGTGCTCCTTGGCCAAACTCGCGAAGTCCGCTCCACGTTGCACCTTGTCGTGGATCTCGGTGGCCAGTTTCTCGTTGGTGACTCGAATCAGTCGCACCTGGACTCGACGAGACTGGGACAACTCGAACAAGATCAGTCGCTCCAAGCGTAGGGAGTTGCGGCCCGCGGTTTCCACGTGGCGTCGATATTCCATGACCTCCATGCCGAAGACCCTCGGGACATACTCGTCGAGCCCCTCTTGGCCTCCGGTGGCGTCCCGCACCTTCGTTTCGAACTCCTCGAGGGTCTTGTCTCGTTCGGCGATGACCCGAGCTTCGTCCAGGCGCAGTCCGACCCGTCGCGACTCCAGTTCGACCAAGCGATCCACGGCCACTTGGCGAACCGCTTCTCGGGTCGCATCGCCGGCGGACAGGAACAACAGCGGAAAGACCTCCGAAGACAAGATGGGTTGGCCCGCCACCTGCGCCACCACGCGGGTCCCCAAAGGCAAGTCTTCGAGGGGCAGCGGCCGGATCTCCGGAGCCGGTCGCGGCCCGACCGTCTCCTCGCCCGGATTCGGCGCCGCGCAGCCCCCGGCCGAACCCACCAACAAAGCACCGAGAATCGTTCGCACGCCTCTCATTGGAAACGCACCTTCCGGTCCACCCGCAGCGCCTTGCAACGGGAGCAAGGAGAGCGAACCACTCCTTGCTCGACCACGTAACCCTCGAGCACGCCCGTGCCCGCACAACGCACGCATGGGGTCGTGAGGACCGAGACGAGTTCGACCGAAGGCTCTCGTTCGGCCCAGAAGGCGATCAAGTAGTGGGAGCGTTCTCGCTTGCCCGTGCGAGCCCACCACTCATCGCGGTTCGGAGGCACGTCTTGAATGCGAAAGCCCTGGTCTTTCTTCTCGACTTCCTTCGACTCCGCCTGCCGCTTGCGTTCCTCGATGATTCGCCGTACGCGCGAGGCCAAATCGTTCTCTTCGTCGTTCGCGTTTCCAGACCCCTGCGCCACCGCCGCGTCGAGTTCCTCGCCGGTCAAACCACGCAAGGCGTCTTGTTCTCCCAAAGTGAACGTGCCTGCGCCATAGGAGGCAATGCGGGGGGCCCCTCGAAACCGCTGGTCGTCCTCCCAAATGGAACGCACTTCTTCCGGCGTGGACTCGGTTTGGGTCGCCACCGCTTGAATGGCGTAATCCGTGGCCTCCGCGGTCATTCGCTTGCGAGCGGCACTCAGGGAAAGCTCGGCGTCACCGGCGACCCGCCAAGCAAAGCGCTCCATGTGTGCGAACAGATTGGCGACCACCTTCCCGGTGAGCCACTCGCCGCGCTGCTTGACGATACGGTCTCGGGCAACCGCAAACTCTGCGGCCAAGGGAGAATCCCCTCGCGCTTCCAAAAACGCCTCGATCGCGGCCAGTGACTGCGGGAACTGGTTGCGTCGCGCCAAGCGCTTGACGCGTCCGAGTTCCTCGGCGTCTTCGCCGGCGGCTTCGAGTCGCTCCGCCCGCAGCAGTTTTCGGGACACGTCGTCTGATTTGAAATCGGAGTCGAGTTCTCGACAGCGAGCGAGGTGCTCTCCAACGCGAGGCCAAAGCTGCAATCGTTCGCAGAACAGGGCCAAGTTGTAATGCTCCAAGGGCGACGACGGCTCGCCTTGGGCGAGTTCTTCGAGGTACACCTCTTCCCCTTCGTAGACGTCCAAGGCATCGACCCAGACTTCTTCGCGTCGGCGCACTTGGGCCAAAGGGAGCTGCCAGGTCTTGGTTTTCTGGCGAAGCACCACCGCCGTCCCCGCTTGCTCTTCCAGGATGCCCAGGAACTCCACACCATTGGTCATCACCACCTTGGTGGCTTCCACCATGACCGGGTCGAGCTGATCACCATCGGGGAGGTAGCCGAACGATCGACGGATGCGCTCTGCATCTTGGCGATGCATCTGGTCCCAGCGCAGATCGATCAACGCCCCGTTGTCCACCCGGGTGCCCTCGATGCCGCGCGCTTCGTCGAACGTTTCGCGCTGCAGGTGGACCACCACTTCACCGCCAATGAGCAGACGCACGATCTCGGCGGGCTCGCTGATCCACAACACCACTCCGAGAATTCCCATTGCCATCATGGCGAGCTTCTCCATGGAACATCGCGGCGCCGTACGACGTGAGGCACCTCGTACACCTCTTGTTGTCCACCATCCAACCAGTGGATGCGAACCAGGACCAAGGAGGCCTGCTCCGGAGCATCCGGCGCGGGCATCCAGGAATAACTCAGCCCGTCGGATTCGGGGAGGACACGCGGCACGCGAGCCGCGTCCAAATCCAACGCACCATACTCGGCCTCGACACGGGTCAGGACTTCGCCAACGGCCTCCACCGCCTGTGCTTGGCGTTGGGACTCTTGATGGAAGCGAGTCCCGCTGGTCAACAACCCCAGCACTCCGACGATCCCCAGCAAGAACACGGCGACCGCGGTCAACACCTCCAACAGGGTCAAGCCTCGACAGCGAGCGCGATCGGTCATGGCGTCGTTCCTCCGGAGGGAAGCGCGCGAGCCATCGGCAAGCGGATCGTCCTTCGAAACACCCTGCCGGCGCAGACTCGGCTTCCCGCCTCGTGGATTCCCGGGCGAGTGTTCCACAACCCTCGAGCCGTGATCGACCATCGGCCTTCGATCTGGGTCAGTTCCAGCCACTCCTGGTCGATTCGAACTCGGTGAGGCCCGGCGCCGAGCTTTCGCAACCAAGCATCCTGGAGCAGCGCACACGGCACTCCCGGTTCGGTGCCCAGTGACTCGGTGAGAAACGCTTCTTCGCTTTCCCCGGGTGGTTCGGCAATGACCAACGTCACTCGAACGGCGGCGGGAAAGAGGTCGTCGTCGGGATTGGCGAGGGAGGAGTCCCCGACCCCGAATCGAAACGAATCCTCGCTGCGGCCGGGAACGAGGATCCCACGAGTAGAATCCCAGGTTTGCGAGACCTCCTCCTCGAGCAGGTCCTCGGGGCGCAGGACGAATTCGAAACCCAGATGAAGTAGGTTTTCCGCAGCCACCTGCATCGGAACTTGATTCAACGAAGCCTGCCCAACCTGCAGCTTCGCAAACAGAGAGTCGGGGCCACCAATGGGACTGCGAACCGCTCGCCATAACGCCAAGCGGCCTTCGTAACCGGGCCGTCGGTCGGGAAACAACAGGTACGCCACTTCCACCATCGACTCGGTGGCCCGCAAGGCGGGCGCGGCCTCTTCCGCCCCCCGCTCCCCGACGTAATAGTCGGTCGCCTCCGGGTCCGAGCCAGCGCGAAGGAGTTGTGGATCGGTCGTTTCTTCGAACAACCGCCGCACGAACAGCAACCGCTGGGCACGATGCTCGAAGACGCCGTCACGGTCGGAGTCTCGTTCCACCATGTCGCAGTAGAACTTGCGCCGTGGTTCTCCGGATCCTCCGTCGGTGACCAACACGTGGCGCAGTTCCTTGCCCATGCGATCCAACAGATAGGCCGCCCGAATCGCTGAGGATCGCGATCGTTCGCCGCGACTCCACAGTCCCAGCCCTCCGTGCATGACTTCCAGCACCATGCCGATCAGTCCGAGGAAGATCGCCAACGCGACGAGCAACTCGACCAAGGTCATTCCTTGGCGGTTCCGCGCGATCTCGAAACTTGGCAGGCGAGGTTTCATCAGTGCTCTTGATGGCGCTCCACGACTCGTTGTCCGCCGAATTCCACTCCCACTACCGACAACACCGGCGCGGACTTCCAACCATTGACGCTCATGTCCTCGGGATCCAGCGCGCCGGGCTCGTAACGAGTGAAGAACCGCAATCGCAGCAGGTCGCCGGCTCGACCGAGTCGGTGGGAGCGAACGGCGTCGTTCGACTCGTCGAAGAAAAACAGGTCCGGGTCGCTCTGCGGATCACCATGAAAGCCCCCGCGACCCATCACCCGAGCTTGCATGACCAGATCGACACTCGGGATGGTGTTGTTCAACTCACCCCACGTCACGGACTCGAACCAGCCACGGCGAGCCGGAACCGAGAGTTCCAGAAAACCCAGTTCCGGAATGTCAATCCCTGGTGCGTACCAATCGGGGTACCGATGCGGCATCCAATAGACCAACGAATCCGCGGGATGATCCTGAGGGTTGGTGCCATAGCGACCTCGAAACACTCCAAACCTCTGGTCGCGCCGATCATCGCCGTCATGAAACGCGGAAGGCACCCGCAACGTGCCATTGGTCACGCCCTCCACGTGGGTGTAACCGATGACCTCGTCCCCGACATTCACGAACCCCTGTCGAGGGAAACCGGTGACGTTCTGCAACGGCAGCTCGGCATCCTCGGGAGAGACCCCGGCGGCCAACCGGCTGACCACGAACCACGGCAGCAGCATCAGCGGCTCGTTCCGATGGTGAAATCCGGGACGCGAGCCGAGAACCCCACGGCCCTCGTCGGCGATCTGGAGATCGGCATTGTCGTGTCCCAGACAAGCAATCACTTCGTCCCCCATCTGCACGAGAAACCCGTCCTGGGGCAACCGGTTCAACAAGTCGAATCCTTCGAGCAAATCCTCGTGCACCGCCCCATCGGGCAACAACAGCGAGTCCGGATGGACGGTCAGAGCTCCCTCCTCCGCTGGTTCGATCTGTTCATCCAACATCAGCATTCCGGTCAGCCAAGCCGGGTCGGGATCGACATCGCTGAAGACCCGCAGCTCGTCGACTTTTCCCGCCCCCGCGGAGAGCTCTCCCTCGCTGCCAAGCTGGAAGCGATCCGCCCGTACCGGCATCTCGCCACTCGGATACTTCGCAATGCGATGCACATTGCGAACCTCGGCTCGCCGGGCAATGACATCCGCGAGTTCGTCCAGCGGATCGTCGGCGTCTCCTTGCCGGGGTTCCCCCAGGATGGGACTTCGGCCCAAGTTGATCGCTCCGGGCGCTGCTCGCAAGGCCACGTGGCTGAACGCTCCCCATGCTTCGGCACCCGGCTCGGACCAGGCGTAGTTGATGAACTCGAAACCCAACGAGTCTTCGGCTCCACCTTGAAGGAAGTGCACGAGGTCGTGGCGTCCGGGCTTCGGCTGACGTCGGCCAAATCCCCGGCGATACACGCGAAACACCGGCAGCACCTGGGACCCCGAGTCGTGACGACAGTTGTAGGTTCCCAGCACTCCGCGGAATCCCAGCATTCGAGAGAAGCCGGGTTCCAACCCTTCCGCGTTGAGGGTCCGACTTTCGAGTTCCGGATCGATCACGACCGAAGGATCGGCAAACCCCAATCCCCACTCGAGAATCCGCGGAACCGATCGGCCGCTCACGGCCGAAGTGACCGGCGCGTGCAAGTAAGTCTCCACGGTTCGAAAGCGATCGTCGTTGGCGCGCAGGAAATCGCGACCCCGCCGCACGTCGTAGCGCACCCATTCCGTCGAGTTCGCTTCCTGATCCGCGGCGGAGTAGTCCTGGCCGATCTGGAGCATCTCCGGAGCAACGAACTGGTCGTCTCCCGGAGCGTTGTTTGCGCGAACGCTGATGGGCACGACCACCAGAGGCATGTGTCGGAAGTCTGGATCGAAACGGCCCGCCTGGGGAAGGGTCAAGTGGGTTCGATTCACCAGGTAAGGTTGCAAGCGGGGGACACTCGAAAGCTCCGACAAAGAGCCGCCCCGTTCCACGTTGAGCAAGCGGTCGGGCGGCTGAAAGCTCCCGTAGCGGACGATCTCCGCGCCGCCGAGGGGCGGACAACCGCCGCCGACCGACGGGCTTCCACCGACGACACACAATCCCGAAGCCGGACGAGCAATCTGATCATCGTCACGAACCGTCACCCCGGTGGTCGTGTTGTTGTTCGACGCCGGATTCCAACCAATCAGCAGCAGGTATCCGCCGCTGCGCTGCAACCCTTCGTTCGGATCGGGACGTTGCCCGGTCAGCTCGCGAATTCGCCAATCCCCCGCGTCCCCGGCGGCGTACCCCTCGCCCACCACGAACGCCGGTGCCGCCGGGTGCTTGACGGTGATGGTGCTCGGCGCGTCCTCGGGGTCCACCGTGTAGATGTGGAACCGGGGAAGCTCTCCGTTCAAGGTCAGATCGAATTCGTTGATGTTGTCCGAGGCAATTGGAGTGGAGTACCCGTAGAGCTCCACGCCGGTCGTCTCTGGATGAGAAAGCGCGTTGGAACCAAACGGCAAGGTGCCGCGTCGACCTCGGCCGCCGAACAACCGACCATCTTGCGCCGCATCCGCGAGCTGGAACGTTCCCTCGTTGAACGACACGTACTCGACCAGCTCCGCACCAATGCGAACGACCCCATTGTTGGCCGGAAAACTTCCGGCGCCGGCCACTGCGAACGTCCCGTCCTGGGGCAACTGACCGTTGACCGGAGCCACTGATGGTAGGGCCGTTGGCAGTCGGCCGTACCCATCTCGCACGCCTCGGGCGCGATGGTCCACAAACAAGGACATCTGACTGGGACGGCTGCCGCGGCAAAACGCCGTGAGGTGATACCAAGTGTCTGGCTCCAAGCCCCCGTGGTCCGCAAAGTCGTAGCGCACAGTACTCGTTGTGGGGACCAGGCTTTGGCTGTCCCGTTGGAAGGGAAGCGAAGAGCCAACCGCATCGTTCACGGTGAACTCCAGGCTTCCCCCTCTCAATTCGAGGACCACCCGGTTGAACTCCGCGTCCCCCGAAGAGATGTTCGCCAGCACACCGTCTTGGGGATCCTCTCCGGGATTCCACCACATGGAGAATCCAAACGGTTTCAGATACCCCTCGAGGAACGGGTCATCCTGGTTGGCCAGGGTCAGGAACAAGTCTTGGGTTCCCGCGGGATTGGCGCCTTGCACGGCACCGGCAACCGGAAAAGGCGGCGGAGGGCCGTCGTTCAGCGGCCAACCATCGACATCCGCACTGACCAACGGACCTCGGTCGAAACTGATGGTCAGGTCGGAGATGGATTGGCGTCGAGCATCGGGATCGTTCTGTCGATCCGCCGGCGTGAAAGCGGCTCCCGTCAAAACACCGGGAGCCAAGCGAGCTCCCGCGTTCGCCGTGGACTCCGCCGCGAACCGATCGAGGTCCAGAACGCATTCACTCACCGTACGCCCGGGCGGGTCTTCGAACGGAGCCCCGGGGGCAAACAGGTGCAGGTTTTCTGGGAACGTCGTCCAACCCCGCGCACGCCTGGTCAAGCGCCACGATTCCTCGAAGTCTCGTTGGGTCTGCCACAAGAGCGAGTTGCGACCAATGGCGGCCGGAAGGTCCACCAACTGGGTCACGAAGTGGCGCGCTTTCTCGCGACCCGAAAGAGGAAAATTCAGACTCACGGATGTCGTCACTTCGAACAATCCGGAGGCGTCGTAGCGAAAAGGAAGAGTGCCCCGGATGAAGGAATCTCCCGCATGGTGGGCGTTGCGAAAGATTGCCTGGCGAACGGTGGCCGGCAAGCCCGAATCGTCTTCCCAGTACTCCAGCAGGGCGTCCAAATCACGCAAACCATCCAGGGGGCGCGCCGCCACCAAACGCTCCGCCCAAGCCCTCGCTTCTCCCTCATCCAGCGCGAACTCCGAGCTCGGCCCGGGAAGCCCCTCCCACAGCAACGCCAACAATTCGGGCTCGCAGGTATTCACATGAATGGGCGCCCGGCGTTGCACCTCCACCACCGCTTGGTGACCACTCACGCTAAAGGGGAACACCTCGTCCACCGTCACCACGAATTCGCGGTCGACGGCGCGACTCGAAACGACCACGCTGAACGCTTCGCTCGACGGGGTTCGTAACCGAAGGATGTCTCCACTGCCGAAGTAGATACCGTTGCTGACTCGCAACTCACGAGTCTCCCCGGCGATGACGTCGCTCAAAAGGCGCTGAGGATTGACCCAGCGGTGTCGCTTTTGTTCCGCGGAGGAAACCCGAAAGTGGCGCTGCAATCGCTGCCGGTGAATCCTGTCGAGTCCGCCCACCGCATCCTTGGCGAGGGCCGGAGCGGACAGCGCTTGTTCGACGGTTTCGTAGGCATCGCCCTGGGAATCCCCCCATCGATGGAAGGCGGTGGCCACCAGGTACCCGCGGAAGTCGAGGACCTCCTCCCCGGCCGGAAAGGACCGGGCCTGCTCCGGAAGAACTCCGGCATCCCACACTCCCGGCACCAACGCCGGTCGGATCAAGTCCGTCAAGACATGGCCGTCGCGGCGCCCGAAGTAGGCCACTTCTCCATTCACCCAAACGAAGCCGCTTTTGCCGAACACGCTGCCATCTTCGACCACTAGCTGTTCCTCACCCGGAGCCACCGCTTTGGCCAGGCGCGACGACAGCCCGAGGCCGCGGGCGACGACGTGAACCGGAGCACCGTTCAAGTCGATTCTGCGGGAGTAGTCCTCCACATCTACGGTCCACAGCCGCCCTTTGGGTCCCCAGTTTCCAAACCCGTGATCTTGCGCAAGCTTGCGAGCATCGAGTTGGAACTCTTCGGGAGAATCGAACCAGGGAGACTCGTCGAGCGCCAACGCAGTGCGAGAAAGCTGCTCCGCGGCGAGGTCTTGGAGCAGATGGGCTTCGCGTTCGGCCTGTTCCCGATTCCAGCGGTACTCCGTCGATCGTCGTTCACCGCGCATGGCGACCGAGAACGGAATCGAAACCGCCAACAAGCAGGTGAGAACCGCCAGGACCAAAGGCAACGCCATGCCGCGGTTCGAGTTCAATTCACGTCTCCCAGCAGGCCCACGCGAATCCACATCTCGGCACCAGCAACATCGGCCATCCCGAGTTCCACGGGAGCCGAGTGCTCCTGAGGATCCAGTTCCCCGCCCGGAGCAAATCGAACCCGCCGAGCTTCGCTCAAGAGCACCATGTCGATCAGGGGCTCGGACGAGTCCCGCACGAAGCTACCGAACCGGACCTCGTCCACGACCGCGCTGAAGGGTTGACTCTCCCTCCCCACCATCAGAGGTGCTTGGGAGTCCGGCAACAAGCGGCCCGGCTCTTGCAACGATTTCGTCGCGACCGGAAAGTCGTTGGCCTCCAGGCGCAGAACGAAGCCGTCGAAGGTGAAGACGACCTTGGTCCACTCACCCGCAACGAGCACCGCCTCTTCGGTTTCCAACGATTCGATCACTGGACGGCCGCCGGCCTTGGATTGCAATCGAACCCGCGCCGAAAGTCGCCCTTCCGCATCGCAAGCCACCTGAAAGACCTCTCCCTTGCTGGCCAGCTGCCGCGGCCACTGGCCACGCGGTTTCACCCAGATCTCAAAGCCGAGTCCCTCCTCGGATTCGAACGAGGAGTGCCTGCCGAAGCGAATCCACGAGGGCTCCTGATCGCTGAGCAGCAGCGCCTGGCCAATGACTCCCGGCTGGGTTTCTTCCCACCCGGTGACTTTTCCGTCCTCGGGAAATCCCACCGCCGAATCGTCCTCGAGATGCCACTGACCCACCACCTTCAACCCCAACGCACTGGCGACCGGCCAACGCTCTTCGGTCCCTGGCGTGATCACCATCCAAGCAGGGGCGCTTTCCCGTTGCGCAAAGGAACGGGCTCGCTGAATCCGATCGATGATTTGATTGCGGGCCAGCTCTCGGCGCGGCACGCTGCGCTGGACCACTCCCACGGAAACCCCCATGACCAAACTGAGGATCCCGAGCACCACCAACAACTCGTAGAGAGTGAAACCCGCGGTGTTCCGGAGGTGCCCGGGTGCCTGGTGAGTCGCCTCAAAAGTTGCAGATGTCGTCATCGGTGCCGAACTCTTCATCCGGTCCTGCGGAGATCAATTGATAGGTGTCCGGATTGGCGTGAATGCCGGTGACCTCGGACGTGCGCGCATCCACGAACCGATCGCCCAGGGGATCGCTCGCCGAGAATCGCACCACGGTGGATTCTCCATAGCTACGGTGGTGGAAGTAAGCGAAGGGCTGGCCCCAACTGTCGGCGGATTCGAGAAGGAACGGTGACCCGGCCCGGTGAAAGGGAGTCGAGGTTTCGTCTTGGTCGGTGTTGCTGAGAGCACCATCGGACAGGAAGGAGCCGGTGGGATGGGCCTTCCCATGCAACGCCGCAACACACGCCTCGATGGCCTCGTTCCAATCGTTGTCTTTCTTGATGGAAAGAGCCGCCAAGCGGTCCGGAGGAAAGTCGCCGTGCTTCACCTCGAATCCGGTGATCAGCGTTTCGAGTTCCGCCATGATGGCGCGAGTCTCTGCAACACGCGCCTGCATCCGGTGACGTCCGGCGGCATACACCCCCAAGGACATCAGCAGGCCGAGGATGGCAAGAACCGCCAGGACTTCCACCAAGGTGAAGCCTGCCGTGGGTGAGCGGCGAATGGTCGAGGAGAGATTCACAGCGGAAGAAACTCGATGATGCGAACGGAATGAAGGGCCGCGGAGACCGACTGCCCCGACGGAGCGGACACGAAGAACACGGCGCTGACTTGCCGGCGCCGATCTCCTCGCCACGGCTGCAGCTCGACCGCTTCGCCAATCGGGATGCCGTTCACGGCAAACTCGAACTCTCCCCGTCCTTTGGTCGGGCGCCGAATCGACAGTCGCACCGAGTCGGAAGAGACTCGTTCGCCTTCCCAAGGCGTCCACACCGCACCGGGATCATCCAGATGTTCCCGCTTCATAGTCTCGACCGTCCCCTCCGCCCCGACGGCAAGGAACAGCCCGACTCTGGCTTGCGGAGCGCCGGTCCCAGTCCGCCAGTCGACCAAAGCAATTCCGAATCGTCCTTGATGATCCGGTCCGGAACTCAAGTCCATTTCTAGCTCGAAGAACCGCGACACATCGACCGGTCGGGACAAGTAAGTGAGCTGCTGTTCTCCCGATCCGACCCGCTGATTGCCGACGAAGCGAAACTCTCCGGGGCGTACTTCGTGTCGAATGTCGTAGCGATCCTCGAGTCGCCAACCATTGCTGATTTGGTTCCAAGGAATCCGGTCGACCCACTCCTGCTTGGACTCGCGGTCGAGGATGTCGGCAAGGTGGACCCGAGCGTAGTCTTCTTCTTCCGCGGATCGTTCGCTCAAGTCGGTCAAGACCGACTGCAGTCGTCGTTGCGCTTCCGCGCTGTTCCCTTGGCGATATTGGCAGTACGCCGATGCCACGTAAGCGCCCGCCGAGGGCCTGACCGATTCCAAGAGGTCCAGAGCTTGGCGCCAGTCTCCCGCCATGGTGTGAGCGTGGGCGAGGAGCTCCCGAGTTTCGTCGCGCGGATCGTTGGCCAGAGACTCCGCAAGGTATCGAACCGCCTCCTCCGGCCGACGAGACTCCAGTTCCAAGAAACCCAGCTCGTTGAACAGTTCGGAGAAACCGGGGCCGTGTTGAAGTGCCTTCCGCAACACCTCGCGGGCTTCGTCCCACTCTCCCGCTTTGCGAAGCTGGCGCCCCAAGGAGTACAGCAGCGAACGGTCCTTCGGATCCATGGCCACCGCCCTTCGCGAAGCCTCCAACGCCGCCGAAGCCCGGCCCGAGAGTTCGTGGACGAAGGCCATGGCGCCGTGGATGGCGGCACCGCGCAGCGGGTCGAGCCGCGCCACCGCCTGGAGATCCTGGTCCGCCTCGGCGTACTCGCCTCGCTGGGCATGGGCGAGCGCCTTGCCAAGCAGTGCAAGGCTGGAAGTGCGGGGAGAAACGGAAAGCTGCAGAGCTCGCAGGAAAGCCTCTCCTGCGGCGGAATCATTGCCCCGCGCATAGTGCAGACGGCCTTCCAACAAGAGGATCTCGGGATCGTCCTGGTAGACCTTCTGGATGCCTTCGAGTTCCCGCTCGGCCGGGTCCCAACGGGCCGCCCGCAACAGCGCATCGACCAACGCCAGCCGTGCTTCCCGGCGGTGCGCTGCGGTTTGCGACATCCGCTTGACCATCTCCAGATCGTTCAGTGCTGCGTCGGTCTGCTCGAGTTCCAGCCAGCAACGAGCCCGGAAAAGGCGAAGCTCACGACTCTCTGGGTGACGCTTGACCGCTTTCTGCAACAACTCCCGAGCATGATCCCGGGCGCCATACTTCCAAAACCAGCGCACTCGACGCATGGCGAGTCCACCGCTTTCCACCCCCGCGCTTTCTGCATTTGCAAAGACATCGCGCTCGGCTTCGTAGTCTTGTAAGCCCCGGTGGCAATCCGCCAGCAACTCGTACAACCCCGGCTCCTTGGCATCGAGTTGCAAGTAGCGGGGAATCTCCTCTGCCACTCGCCGATAGGCAACCGGGTCTTGCGGTCCCTCGGTCATGGCTTCCTTCGCAAGGGCGACCAGGGTGGGAATGCTCCCGGCAGTTCTTCGGGATTCGGGGATCTCTCGGAGCTTCTGTTCCACCCGATTGGCCGGCGTGTCCGCAAAGTGGATCCCGTCCTTCAGAATGTTCTCCCGCGGAACGGTGGCTTCGATGTGGGAACTGGTGCGGTCCGGGTTCACATGGCGGAATTCCACGTCCCGGGTGGGGTCGTCCAGCAGCGCAAACTTGTCGCGATTCTTGATGAACCCGTAGAGTGGTTCGCTCTGGGTTCGGACTTCCAGCCAGTCGTAGCGGCGCTGAAGAGCTTCCTGTTCGGTGAGGAACTCCTGCCCAGAGGGTTCCCGGTCCCGCGGCTCCTCGCTGGCGGTCGGCATGGCAAGAAAGTCGACCACTTCCATCGAGCGGCGGCGAACCCCACGCCGCTCGACCAAAGGGCTGGGCGCCGGGAAGGGCGACAGAAACTGAGGCTCTCGCCGAGGAGGCAGCGGCAAGTCCACCGGCGGCAGCGGCGACCACTCGCGGGGTTCCGCGAACACTCGCGACGGAGCATCCAGCCAACCCTCGGCCAGCTCATGAGAGTCCGTCCTTCCCACGACCAACGCCGCCACCTTGTCTTCGGCCAGTGGCTTTCCGCCTCGCGCCGTCATGGGTCGGTATGGATCCCGAGACGCAAAGAACCACCAGGCACCGACAATGGCGACGGTGAACAAGAAGAACACTTGCTCTTTGGCGGCCTGGCGCATCAACCCTGCTCCTGGTCCGGGGCGCTGATGTCGAGAGCGGCCACGGTGAGCCGCAAACGCAACAGGCCGGGGCGGTTGCGGTCGGCCTCCAGAATGGTCGGCGCGGCCATGGACAGGTAAGGCGATTCTCCGCGCCGCGGGCCTTCCAGAATGCGCTCCAACAATCCCCGCAGCGAGTTCTCGTGTCCCACCACGTCGAATCCGACTCGCAACTCTGAAAGAAATGCCCGGGATTGGGGCCGGCTGCGGGAAGCTGGCTCGATTTGGATCCCGCGAATCTCTCGGACCTCCGATTCCATCGCCAGCAGCACGACCTGATAAATCACGTTCAAGGCGCGGAGAACTCGTTGAATCTCGGCGGTGTCCGTGGGCGCTGCATCCTGCAGTCCGAGCTTTTCCGGAACCCCGATGTCCCGACGGCGTGCTTCGTCCACCAATTCCTGCTGCATGGTGCGAATGGTCCGCCAGCAGTCGTCTTGCGGATTGGCCGTTCCCGGCGCGATCTCGAACATCGGATCCGGTTGGAAACTCATCTCCTCCCGAAGGGTCTGCAACCGACTTCGCAATTCGTTGGTTTCGCTTTGCAAGGCAGCCACGTGCCCCGGCTTCACGTTCAGTGATCGGGCCAGCGCCGCGTTGGTGCGGAGGTTCGCGTGCTGTTGCTCCCTGACCGGAAAGCGGCTGGAAAGAACTCCTCGTCCCACCAGGAGCAGGAGCAAGGCTCCGGTCACCGCCAAGAAGAAACGCTTGTGTTCTTGCCAAAGGTCGGTGAGGTCCATCAAGACTCTCCACTCTTGACGGCGTCTTCGGCGACGAAGTTGAGCTTCAATCGAAACTCGAACTCTTCTCGTTGGGTTGGCGGTGTGTCGACGAAGCGAGCAGGGTTCTCAAAGGCCAGTCCGCGGCGCATGCCGTCGATGAATCCTCGGTACACCTGGTCCACCCCCCCTTCGCCGAGGGAACGACCCTTGCCTTCCACCAGCACCACAGGGGTTCGCGCGGCTTTCCCGACCGCGGCACCTTCCATCTCCAACTCGACTCGCTGGATCCACAACTCGTCCGGGACATTGCGAACCAGCTGGGACAACGTGCGCACGATGCCCTCGCCGGCCGCCTTTCGCTTCTCGAGAGAATCGACCTGTTGAGCAAGCGCGTCGCGCACCTCGACCAGGGACTCCAGCTTGGCAGCATTGCTCTTGCGTTTTTGCTGCTCCCCTCGCAAGACTCGAGAGTCGCGCGCGGCGCGTTCGTAGTCGTCCCCCATCCGCAGCCAGGAGTTTCCGAGGAACGCGACGACCACCAAGAACGCCAGCACCGTGTACAGATGTCGCTGGCGGAACTCCTCCCCCCGGCGCAGAGCGTCGTTCTGCACTTCGACGCTGACCCCGTCATCGGCCACCGCCATGACCGCCAGTCCAGCCGCCACCGTGAGTTCCAAGGTCGAAGCCGGCCCTTGCATCTCCAAGTCGTATTCTTCGAGGGGGTCGAACACTTCGACCGCCATGCCCAACCCGGCGCTCAGGGACTCGGCCAAACCGGGCATGGCCGCGGTGCCCCCGGTCAAGTACACCCTTTGCGGCTCCAGGCGATTGAGCTGCACCTGGTTTTTGGCCAGCTGAATCGTGGACTGAATCATTTGGAACAGGCGCCCAGCGGCACCTTCCAAGGCGTAGGCCACCTTCTCTTGCTGGGGAGATTTGGTCTGGCGCTGCGCCCTCGGTCGCAGGTCTCCCATCTCCCGCTTCAGCGCCTCTGCCTTGGCGAAAGACACGTTGAAACGTTCCACCAAGGCTTCGGTCAGCACGTTGCCCGCTGTGTTCACCGAGCGAGCGTAAAGCAGTTCGCCGTCCCGCAAGATCGCCAGGTCGGAACACTGGCGACCGATGTTGGCCACCACCACGTCGCCTTCGACCGCCGGACCGTACATGCGAAACGCGTGATACAAACCCAGAGCGTTCGGCGTGAAATGCTGCACTCGAACCTTCTGGGACTTCCACGAATCCACGCTTTGACCGAGCCGCTGCTCCCGAGAGAGAGCCAACAACACCGTGTCGTCTTGACTGAGGTCCGATCCCACCGGTAGCAGATTGAAGTCGCCGCACAAGGTGTCGCCAGACTGGCGGCTGATCTCCTCGATCTCGAAGCCCATGATCTTGCGCAGTTGCCAGTCGGGCACCGCCGGCACCTGGTGATAACGAATCACCAAATCCTTGCCGGTGAGTCCCGCGACCGCGCGTCGCTGTTTGATCGAAGAGGAGGCCAAGGCCTCTTTCATGCCTTGGAACGTGTCGGAGGCCTGCACGGAGACCGCGGCCCGCGGCACCGCCAGCCCGGACTGCATCTCGACTTCGACGGCTTTGAGGGTTTCGGTGCCCTCGTCGACCCCCAGTCCTCGGGCCGCCATCAGTGGCTCTCCGCCGACGTTGTCGAGGCGGGGCCGTAGGAAGCATCGAGTGCCGCCGCAAGATCCCGGGCGGATCCTTCCCGTCCCGGGTTCGCCAAGAAAGTCTCCATCAAGGCACGCACACCGGCGGCCTCGGATTCGGAGCGTCGATCTCGGAGCTCTCGCGCTCGCGCTTTCCACTGGGCGACTTCGGCCGCAAACTCGTCGAAGCCTTCGACCCCTTCCAACTGATCGAGAAGCGCCTCACCCTTGCTCGCGGTCTCCTCCACACGAATCCCGGATTCCAAGAAACTCGCCGCTGTGGCCGCTCGCTCCAGCTCCTCACGCTCGGACTGAATCTCGCGCAGCATCTCCGCTTCCAGCTCCCGGGCCTGGGTCAACACCCGTTCGCTGTAAGGCAGGCGTTGACGAATCTCTCGCGCAGCGAGGAGTGCCTGCCCCCAGTGCGAAGCTTCTCGTGCCTTGCGTGCCTCGACCAACAACCGGCCCGCTTCTTCGGACTCCTCCGCAAATCCAGATCGCAAGGTGACCTCCAGAGGAAACTCGCTCGGCGTCACGAACAAGCGCCAGGCGTCGCCCGCCGGAGTGCCCGACACCTCACAGGGAGATCCGAACACCCATTCGACACGCTCGGCCGAGTGTCCCAGGATCACGGAACGGACATCCGTGAACTCGAATCGACCCGCACCAAACACCGTCCCGGCTCCGGTCTTTGCCAGCAGTCCCCCTTCTGCCATCGCCGGATCGAGCAAAGCGGTCAGTCGAACCGGAGCGAAGTCGGCGTGGGGTGCAGCGCAATCCAACGACATGTCGTGACGAGTGAATTCCAACCAATGACTCCCGACCACCGGAGCGTCGCCGGAGTCACTGGCGTCTTGAAAGAATTCGACCAGCTCGGCTCCGTGTTCCAGGAAGAAGCCTCGTCCGCGCCCCTTCCACTGCAAGTCACCGACGGCGACCGAGTCGTCCTGGGCAGAAGTCGGAACCACGGCAAGGTCATCCACGCGCACGGGCCCCGGCCCTCGCGCAACCAACCCGAGTTCCACCTCGCTCATGCCTTCGGGAATGCGAACCACTCCTTCCAAGACTTGCCCAGCTTCGTTGTCGAGAATCTGCTGAACGGCAACATCCTCCAGCTCCACCCCCGGCCGCTTGTCTCCGGAAAAGCGAACGGTCACGGACAAGAGGCTGCGAGCGGGTGCCGAGGCGGTGGCGGTGATCTTCAACCCTCGCGCACTTCCCCAGGTCACCGGCTGGCGATGAGCCACGGCCAATCCTCCCCCAGGTTCCGCGCGAAACACCGCGCCGAGCTTGGATGCCTGGGAAACCTTCCAGCCAGGATCGCCGGGAGAGGACCACAAGGACCGTACGGCCGCCGCGTCCTCGAACGACCAATCCTCCGCCAACAGGTTTCCCGATGGCGCCTCAGGAATCTCAGCAATCGACGGGCCGCCGGTCGGCGTTCCTCCCTGGAGGGCGAACCAACCCGCCGCCCCGAGTGACAAAGCGAGAGCCACGAGGACCCAGGGCCCACGAGAGCGGGTGTTCGACACACCCGTGAGCGACAGTTTGCGAGGCGTCGAATCCTCGGGTTCGTCAGCGCGGTCCTGACGCAGGTCGATGAACTCGAACTCTTGGTCCCCGAACCGAATTCGGTCGCCGGGAGTCAGTGCCACCTCCGTGACCGGGCGGTCATCGAGATAGGTGCCGTTGGTACTTCCCAGGTCGCGCACCACGAAGTGCTGGCCTTCGGCGACGACCTCCAGGTGCATGCCGGACAGCTTGGGGTCGTCCAACGCCACCGTGTTGTTATCGCGGCGCCCCAAAGTCACCCGGGCCTCGGACAAGGGCGCGATCTCCCCGGCTCTCCGGCCGGTGATGAACCGCAGGCCGAAATCGGCTTCGGATTCCACGAACACCAGGCGCGCATTGCCGGCACGGATGCGATCTCCGTCCTTCAGCGCATGCTGTTCGACCCGCTCACCATTGACGAAGGTGCCGTTGGAGGAGCCGAGATCCAGAAGCCGGCACTGCCCGTCTTTGACGCGAATCTGGAAGTGTTTGCGGGAGCAGGCGTCGTCGTGAAGAACGAGGTCGGCACCCTCTCGTCCAACGAGGAAGGGGTCAGTGACACGCACGGCTCGCTCACCGCGAGAGTCCTGGATTCTCAGGCGAGGCATTCCACTCCCATCTGCACGAGGGTTCGCGAAGTCGGGGAAGTGACTTCCCTAGCAGCCCATCCGGACCGAGTTCGTTCCACCGCGGCGGAAAGGGTTCGAGAAGCCCGGTTCCCCGGAGGTTTTAGGGGAACACCGCGCGATTTGTAACACAGAATCGAGCGAGAACGCACACGACCCGAAGCCCCTCCGCGGAGTCTCTCTGCAATGGACGCAGATCCCGGATCACTAGTGACGTGAAAATCCGGGTGCGGCAGATTCGCGCTCGCCCGACAGAGGCGCGCGGCTTTCGACGAGGCGACCGCGGGATGGTGTGGCGACCACCCGGAGACCGCGCCGAGCTTCCTCCGCAAGAATCGCCACGAACGACAACTCGCCGAACGCGCCCGTGCATGCTGCAAAGCGCGTCCGACGAGTGATCAGCGAAACAGAAGTCGCGGGATCGGACCTGCTAGAGGACACCGGTTTGGGCCAGAACGACGGCCACCAGACCACCGACCACCAGCACTCCGAGGAACGCCACGATGAGAGAAGTTCGGCGTCCTTGGCGCACCACGTCTTCCAAGCGCCGACGGTGCTCGTCTTGGGCGCGACGGAATTCCGCGACGAGAGTGTTGTGGGCGCGCTGGGAGCTGTCGGCGAGAGTCCGCACCGATTTGCCAACGGTGTCCACCGACTCCCCGAGCTTTTCGCCCGCGCGGGACTGGCGGTCGACTTTTCCACCGAGACCATCGATCAACCCAGGAATCCGACCGACGCTCTCGGCGGTGTCCTTGGTGGACTTGGCCTGACCAGTGAGCGTCGTCCGCACTTCCCGCAACACTTCCAGATTGGTCTTTTGGGTCTCGGCCAGATCGTTCATCAGGCGCGGGAGCCCATCGAGCTTGCGAGCCAGCTCCAGACCGTGTTTGTTCTGAGACAGGAGCTTGTCATCGATGCGACCGAGTAGATCGGTCAGACTTGCAAGTCCCTCGCTGACTTTCAGCGAAAGCTCTTCCTGGGGCGCCATCTTGGTGGATTTGACTTCGCGCGCTTCTGGACGACGCTCAAAGCCTTTGTCTTTGGATGTTTGATCGGGCATGCGCTCCACAGGAACCGCTTTGACTCCCGTTTTGGATCCAGGATCCGTGGACATACTTTCTTTCCCCTCGGGCCCGTCTCCGTTCGATGCAGGGCCGGATCCGTTGCCGAAGCCAGCCTTGTCTCGATCGGTCGTTGACCTTCCGCCAGTGACCCGCCCCGCCAGAGCCGAGTCATCTTTCCACCTGCCAAGAATCCGCGAAATCAGAGATCGTCGGACCATCACTCACCTCGAGTTCCTACGAAGCACAAAGCTTCCCAGGGTCATCTGAGCGACGAAGACAGGGAGACCTCCCCATGAGACTCCCCTTGGAGGCTGGCTAGAAGCTGCCGCTTCGCCAATGTTGCTCCCCCCTTTTTGCGAGCACCAGAAGTCCCCGCGATCCCCCATCCAGGTGGTTTCGATCACACGTCTCTTCGATCAAACCCTGCTGGATGAAACTAGGCTGGGCAAAGCAACGGCGGGTTCCGCCTTCCATACCGCCACCAAGATCCTCGCCACCGTTCCTCAACAACATGACTACGGATCCATCGACCCATGCACTACTTTCCCCAGGGGTCGACCCGGGGAGATTACCACGGCTTCGACGAGTCATCCGACACAAAAACGTCGTGCCGCCCCGGAACGTTGGCAATCACGCGGCGTGGCAATGTTGAAGAATGGACCGGCCGCGCATCTTTGATGACTCGCACTTGTGCACCGATTGTTCACACAGAGGTCGATGGCAACCCACGATGAACGGTGAATGCGAGTAAGTAGAAACCCAGAGCCAACCAAAACACTGCGTTGAAGCCGAACGCCATGGCCAGAAAGATGGCAGCGACGGAGGCCACCACCGAGGCTCCCCCGTTGATTGCGAAAGCCCACGGAATGAAGGAAGCATGGGGCCCGCGCAAGAGAGCCAGCGCCGACGGAAACGGCATCCCCATGAAGAAAGAAGGCACGGCCAGGATCCCCAAGGCCAAGGCGATTCGCGTGGTCGTCGAGTATCCGAGGGTCATGGCGAGCACCTTCGGCAGGAACACCGAATAGGCGGCAATGATCATCGCGACGATGAGTAACGCCGCTTTGGCGACTTTCCGCGGATCGCGGAAGCGGCCTGCCACCAGTGACCCGGCACCGGAAAACAGAAGGAACGAAAATAGGACCACCGTGATCGAGCGAGTCGGGTGACCGAGGTACAGAATCATGCGCTGCATGCAGGCGATCTCGAGGAAGAGAAAGCCAACCCCGAGCCCGAGGAAGTAAAGAAGCACGGCCCCCCGACCGTCGCGGGGCATTCTGGCCTGCTTCGAAAACAGCAGCGGAAGCACCACCAGCAAGACCACCAGAAGAGCGGACTCTCCCAGAGCCGTCACCAGCAGGAACAGGCCAATGGGATCTTCACCAATGGCGGTGAAGTAGGCGGACTCCAGATCCCCTTCCTGCTGCAACTCCGCCGGTGGTGATCCGTCTTCGCTCGGCTTCTCTCGGAACACGTTGGCCCAGCGATGGAAGTTGAAGAAGAACGGTGAGTCGTCGGTGACTGGAGAGATCCGGTAGTCGTAACCGTCTTCGAACTCCTCCTCCCGTCCGTCGCGCACCGCTTGGAAGTACTGATGGAACTCGGTGGAACCGTCTTCGTCCGGGGCATAGGCAATGGCGAGAGCCCCCGCTTGCGAGTGACGCTCGACGAAATCCCGAGCCGCCTGCAATTGCTCCGTCTCGAACGGTCGCTTCTTGAAGACCATCGAGGTGTACGCCATGCGCACAATCTTTGGCGGACCGTCCGGATCCGGACCCGGAACCGGCAGTAGCAAGATGTTGTCGACCGCCAGGACGTGACGATGGGGTTCCTCGATCCCGTGCTGCCGCATCGCTTCCACGGCAATCGCCATCAAGCGAAGAGTCTCGCGAGGCGGGAAGAAACGAAAGCGCAACACGCACACCGCCCCATCGTCACTCAGGTGATCGAAGTAGTCGCGAAACGCCTCAATGGTGTACAGGTAGGACTCGGACAGCACGTAACTTCCCGAAGACAGCGCGGCATAGGTGTCCGTGCCGGTCATCTGAATCAGGTCGTACTTCTGATCGTCTCGACGAATGAACGAGCGACCTTCGGTCTCGATCACCTCGACCCCGGGCGCGTGATAGATGTCGCCGGAGAATTCGGCGAACTCGGTGCGCATCAGACGAGCGGTGGTTCGGTTGATTTCGACGCCGGTGACCGAGCGGGCCTCGTTCCAGAGCGCCTGGCGCAGGTCAGGACCGCCGCCAACGCCAATGACCAATACGTTCGGCCCCTTGTCCAGGACTCGGTAGGCCAGGTTGTAGATGGAGGCCGGGTCCAGCTCGCGGTCTTCCGCGAAAATGGTCGTGGGTGCGTCTGCATCTTGAAAGACACGAAGCTCTTGTTCGCTTCCCAGGTCGACCACGTCAATGCGGCAGAGAGGATCCCAGGCCGTCGAAACGATCTTCGACGCTTGGCCGGCCTTCTCGGCTTGGCCCATGGCGTAAACCATGACCTTGCTCTTCGCGGCCCGAAAAGGGAGGAGCGAATCACCCCAGGGGATCCCTCCGGCACTGACCAGCGCCACGACCCCGGCCATCAGGGTAAGGAGGACGGATCGACGGCCAGCGCTTCCGGCAGAACTCGCGAAAGCCAACGCTCCCAGCCCGGTCACCGCCGCGGCGAACAACACCGCCCCGGCTCCTCCCAAGGGAGTCAGAGTGAAGGCGAACAGCAAGCAGCCCGCTGCCGATCCCCCCAAATTGGCGGCGTACACCACACCACTGCGCTTGCCCGAGACTTTCAGCGCCCCGACGATCACCAAACCGGCGAACACGTACGGAACGACCAAATACAAGTAGTCCACGAAGACGGTGAGGTACTCGGCGCGGTTCTTGGCCAGAGTCAGGGTGTCGTGCTCCCGGCGCCCCAGGAACTGAAACGCGCCGTGCACGGTCAGTGCGAACAACAGGGAACACACGGCCAGGAATCGGGCGGGATTCCGCTCCAGGAAGCGAGGAACGAGAGCCAGGAGAGTTCCACTCGCGGCAAATCCCAGCAGCGTGAAAGTCACCACCAAGTACGTGACGTGGTGCCACAAGAGGACCGAGAACACTCGGGTCTGGAGAATCTCCAGATGGAGCGTCCCGGCGGACACCAGGAACACGCCGAGCAGGAACGGCCAGCGGATGGCCCCGTCGTGGAAGGTTTGGGGGGAGTCCCCGGCCGGCTGATCCATGTCGCTCAGTAGGCCCTCGCAAAGATCGCCCACTGATCGGTCTCTCGGTCAGAGCCGATGCTCGGGGCCTTTTCTCCGCGATCTTCATCGCGAATGCAGCGAATGGTCGCCTTGGTTTCCTCTTTCACCTTCGCTTCGATCGCCTCGTCGCCGTCCCACGGCGCGAGCACGAAACCGCCTTTCTGTTCCAGGGTCTCGACCAGCTCTTCATAGCTCCGCGCCCGGTGCATGTTCTTCTCTCGGAATTCCTTGGCGCGGTTGAACAGGGATTGCTGGATTTCTTCGAGCAGACCGGGCACCCGGGCGGTCACTTCGGCGGCCTCCACGGTCAGCTTCTCTCCCGTGTCGCGGCGCGCCAGGATGGCCTTGCCGTTGTCCACATCCCGCGGGCCAAGCTCCAGGCGTAGCGGCACTCCGCGCTGCTCCCACTCGTTGAACTTGAACCCGGGTTTGTACTGGTCGCGATCGTCCAGCTTGACCCGGATTCCGGCCTCTTCGAGAGGGTCGAGCATTTTGTGGGCCGCGTCCAGCACTCGGGCCTTGTCCTCGTCGTTGCGGAAGATCGGCACGCATACGATCTGATGGGGAGCCACCCGAGGCGGCACCACCAGCCCCTGGTCGTCGCTGTGAACCATGACCAAGGCGCCAATCAGGCGGGTTGACACCCCCCAGGACGTCTGCCAGCCGAAGTGCTCCTTGCCGTCCCGGCCCTGGAACTTCACCTGAAACGCCTTGGCGAAGTTCTGGGCGAGATGGTGAGAGGTCCCGGCCTGAAGAGCGCGCTTGTCCTGCATCATCGCTTCGATGGTGTAGGTCCGCTCGGCGCCGGCAAACTTCTCGGACTCGCTCTTCATTCCCTTCAACACCGGGACGCCCAGGTAGTCCTCGGCCAGGGAGCGATAGATCTCGAGGATCCGCAGCACCTCCTCCATGGCCTCGTCTTCGGTCTCGTGGACGGTGTGCCCCTCTTGCCAGAAGAACTCGGCGGTGCGCAGGAACAGGCGCGGACGCATTTCCCAGCGCACCACGTTGGCCCACTGGTTGATCAAGAGCGGCAGATCCCGGTAGGACTGGATCCACTTGGCGTACATGGAGTTGATGATGGTTTCCGAGGTGGGCCGCACGATCAGCGGCTCCTCGAGACGACTGTCCGGATCCACATCGACCCCGTCGTCCGTCCCCTTCAACCGGGAGTGGGTCACGACAGCGCACTCTTTGGCGAAGCCCTCGACGTGCTCGGCTTCTTTCACCAGGAACGACTTCGGGATGAAGAGCGGAAACTGGGCGTTCTCGTGACCGGTCTTCTTGAGCATGCGGTCCAGAGAGTCTCGAACCTGCTCCCAAATCGCAAACCCGTAGGGTCGCATCACCATGCAGCCGCGCACCGGGGAGTAGTCGGCCATCTGGGACTTCAGGATGATTTCGTTGTACCACTCGCTGAAGTCTTCATCGCGGGGAGTGATCCCCACGTGCTTGTCACGCTTGGATGCCATGGCCCGAGATTCTTCTCCTGATCGACGATGCGGAACGGTGCCTGCCAGACGGTGCCTTGCCGGACGATTCCTGCAGGTGGCTTCGGCAGGCCGGAAACCACCCGGATGCTGCGTCCTCCCCCGGCGAATTACCAGTGCCGTGTCAGAAATCGGAGTGGCTGGTTCGTCGAAAGGAAACGAGCTGCCTAGCGCACGCGGTCCTCGGGTCGGCCGAGTTGCTTGGGCCCCATGACGTCAGAACCCCGGTCGGTCCACCCGTGGGAACTGGTGCGATGCCCCATCTCTTGGCGAGTGCCCGTGACTCGGCAGATCTCACCTGGCACCTCCGCACCGACAACCTTCTCGAGTCACCCGACCTCGGCCCCCCACCAGGGTCCGCCTCCGGACACCGAGCAGGACGCCCCGTCGTGGTGGATCCGGTCCGGGAATCTGAAACTCGGCGGCGGGGTTCCAGTTTGACCGGACCCTTTGCCGTGCCTAACATCCCTCGCCTCTCGCCCAGGAATCCCTGCGCGGGACTTCGAAGCGACACCAGTACCGAGTCGAAAACGTGGGGCGCTAGCTCAGCTGGGAGAGCGTCTGGCTGGCAGCCAGAAGGTCAGGGGTTCAAGTCCCCTGCGCTCCACCACTCTTTCGGGTCATCGCCGCTCCTGTCCGACCGTGGGCGGCCTACAGTCCTCGACCCTTCGCCGAACTTCCTCCCAAACTGCGCCATGTGGAACGTTCCAGAGCGCGGCAGCATGGGGACTCGCGCGGACTCTAAGTTCTTAGCCACCTGGAATGAGAGCGGAGTGAAAGTGTCGGAGCCCGCAATCTCGGCCCGGAGTCGCGGGGAGCAAGTCATCCCTGCCCACGCAAGACAACGGTCTCTCTGATCGTCGTGACAGGGCCCCCTTATCCGCCGTCGTCGTCCAATCCTCGATCGCCCTCGTCGTCGCGAGACCCGTGGGTGGCCAGCAGTTCCTGGTGCAATGCTCGCGCATCTTCGCGGGTTAGGTTTTCCAAGACGGTTCCCAATGACACGGTGTCAAACCCATAGCCGTTGGCTCGTGTCACCATTCGCCGCAATTCTGGATTCATCCCGGCCCGCAGAAGCGTCAATAGGAGATCTTGGTCGTATTCTTCGGCTCGTGCTCCAAGGATCACGGCGGTGAGCAAGTCCGGTCCGAACTCCATTTCTTTGTTCGCACCGTCTTCCGTGATCAGGCGAACTTCGCGCTCATATGCCCAAGACGGCCCCTTGCGCGTAAGGACCGTGATTTCCCAATTCCCGACGGGATCTTTGATGTAGTCGAAACTCGGGAAGTCTCCATACACGACCTCGTAGAAGTGCTCGTCGTCGACTTCAAACTCAAGGCAGACCCCTCTGTGATTGTCGGCATAGTGGGCCCACATCAAGTCAGAGGTCGGGTCGGTCGAGAAGCAACACACTCCACGACCTTCGAGCCCTTGAGACAGACCGCGTTCCACTTTCGACAAGATCTCGTCCGAGTGGGCCAACAGGCTTTCGACAAAGCCCTCTGGCACAGGCTTGCCGGAACGCGCCAGCTTTTCTCGAAATCTCTCCAGGCTCTCCCCGTCGGTACTGGCGGTAATCTCAAATCGGGCTTCGTACGGATCATTGAGCGCCGAAAACGAAGAGAACCACCACATTCGCTCGCCAACCATCTGTAACAACTGATCGTTTCGAGCTCTGTATTTGTAGACGCGCATCTGTCCGTGGTCCTGTTCGCACAATGGATGAGATCGTGAGTGCTTGACTGATCCTCGGGACCAACCAGGTACAGACTACCAAGATTGCGTATCCCTGTGACGGTGCCCGAAGTCTCGTCAAAGCCTCACTCAGCGTCGCCTCCCCAAGCTTCGCATTGAGGCGGTCTCCGCTGGGCCGACGTAGGTTCGATGATCCAGGACGCCGCACCGCTCGCGGCAAGATCTCCTCAATTCACGGTCCAGTTCAACTTCATCGCATAGTTCCTCGTCGAAGTCGGCACCGCGTTCGTCGCGAAGCCATTGCCGCTCTGACCACTGCAACGATTGGGCACGGGGGTGCCGCAACCACTGGTCGTGTCCGTGCCGTCGGTGTCTGAGGCAATCCAGATGCAGGTATCCCCCGAGGAGAATCGGATGGCGGCGAGGTACGGCGTCGATCCGGGAAAGATCGGCGTGGGAGCAATGGGCACCTGAAAACCAGGGTAGGCCCCGTCGCTCGTTGTCCCGGCCGGCACGACGACGTTCTGCACCGCCGCGCCTTGACCAAGGTCCGGGGGAAAGTCGGTCGGATCGTTGTAGGCGAACGGGTCCGGCGGGTGATAGCCGACCCAGTCCAGGCTGGCGTCGCCTCCACACAACTGGGTCAAGCCGATCTCGACGCTGGTGATTTCGGCGGGAGCCAAGCTGAAGGGCGCGGTCCCGAAGTCGACGACGAACCAGTCCGACGATCCCGAAGGGTTCGAGACCTTCCACACAAAACCGTCGTGATCGCCGTCATCTTTGATTCCGTAGCAACAGTCGATCGTTCCGGCAGTCAGGTTGGCCGTCGCGGTGTTCGACAATTTGAGCTTGGGCTTTCCATTGATCTTCAAGTCGCAGAAGTCTTGGTAGATCGTGCAGAAAGGCACCGCTCCCCCCACCGACGTCCCGCAACTCAACGTGGAAAGACACGCCTCCCAGGTTTCGGGTTTGGGGCCGGGGAAGAATGGGCTCCCCACGGCCGTGACCGGCAACAGAGAGATCGCCGGAGATCCTGCCGGACAGTAGTAGAGGAGAAATCTCTGTCCGACTTGAGTTCCCCAGAATGTCAGACACAAGGTGCCTCCCAAATCGATCGTCGCACTCGATTTGCCATTGACCAGAAGGGTGTTCTTGACTGCTTCCGACGGACGGGTTGCCAATCCCAGCGTCCAGTTCCAATTGACCTGCATCGCGCCCGTCGAGTAGCCAAAACTCGAAGCGAACGATCGATTGAAGATCGGTCCGCTGGTATCCGCAGCAATCCACGTGGTCGTATCGCCATCGTGATGTTGAACCGCGACATGGATGTCTGTAGAGCCCAGATGAACACAAGGCAATGAGTAGCTCACCAAATCCGTGAAGCTGTCCGCCGGCTTGACCACTCCTTGCGTCTCGTACAACGGCGCGGAGATGTCCGGGGTATGGGGAAACAGAGTCGATTGCGGATAGATTCCCAGGGTGAGATCCCCGTTGGGAATGGACCCGTCGGTGTCCCAAACATCCAAGCAGATCCCGAAGACCGTTTCTCCCGCAAGGGTGTCGTTGAACTCCACGTTGAACCAATCACTGGATCCTGAGGGATTGCTCAACTTCCACCAGGAATCCGGCTCGCCCCCGAAGATTCGACAATCCAAGGTCAGGGGCGGGCCTTCGGGGACCACCTGGGCCAACGCTGGACAACAACAGAGACTGACGGCGGTGAAGAACGCCATGGTTCTCATCGAAATCTCCTCGGTGGAACGAGACGGATTGTGAAGCGAACCAGCTTCCCCGGAAGACGTCACTGCAAAGACGAACCACAGGGGACGTGTGACTCACAGAATTGGGTGCGGACAAGTTTCAAAAAAACCGTCAGACGGGCCCAGAAAGAGATGCCTTCCGTCGAAAGCCCCCAGGAGGAACCCGGGCTATGATTCGGCGGTTCTCCCCAAGGGCAGCGCGGATCGGTGCACTTCCGGCGGCCGTGATTCGCGGTTTGCCTGCTCGTCGGCCCCACTCACGGAGCGACTCCCATGTCCCGACCCTCTCGAGGCGGTAGAGGCACTTTGGTCGTTTGGCTGATGTTCGGTGCCGTTGCCCCCTCCACGGCCCTTGCCCAGGTGGTGGACGTTCCCGTCACAAACCCGAGCTTTGAACAACCGGCCGTCGCGGCTGGCACCTTCGACACGGTCGCTCCTCCTCCGCCTGGCTGGAGCGACATGGGAACCATTGACTTCAACTTGCGAACGGTCGGAGTGCTCGATCCCGCCACGACCACGCTCTATTCCTCGGTTCCCGACGGCGAAAACGTCGGCGTCGTGTTCCTTCTCGACGACTTCGGCAATCAATCGTCGTTTGCTGGCGTCGAGTCGGGCATGGAGCAGGTGCTTTCCACATCTTTGGAATTGAACACGCGCTACACCCTCACTGTGGAGGTGGGAAACATCGCCAACGATCCCAACCCGCCGCACAACCAGTTCCAGTTCAGCGGGTTTCCGGGCTACCGGATCGAGTTGTTCGCCGGCAATACCGTCCTTGGATCCGAGGGCAGCCTGCTGCCTGGCGAGGGCAGCTTTCTGACCTCCACCGTCGACGTGGTCATTGGCTCCTTCCACCTCGAGGAAGGGCAGAGTCTCGGGATTCGGCTGATCAACCTCAACGCGGCCCCCGGGATCGAGGTCAACTTCGACAACGTGCGGCTGCAATCGAGCCCGATTGCTCCGGTGCCGGCCATAGACCCCGCGGCGGCCGCACTCCTCCTTGGGCTGCTGCTCGTCATGGGAAGAAGGTTGCTGTAGCCGGCCTGCTCCCCACCGCCCCCCTCGTCCAACAGGTTCGTCCGGAGAACAGCGTGCATGAGTCTTGCGCGCGGGACGACCGGGCACCGTCACGCAGCGGAGGTCGTTTCCGGCCGTCCCCCGGAAAGAGTCCCGGTTTTTCGCGCCACAACTTCCTCGCGACGGGGATGTCGATCCGAGCCCCGACATTCCGCAGGCGATGGTGAGGTCGGGGCCATCCCTCGCTCCATCGAGGCGAAATCGAACCCAAGGAGAATGTCATGAGTCGCGTGATTGGTACTTCTGTGCTTGCCCTGGTCATTGGCATGTGGGGCCCCTCGGCGAGCGCGCAGCTGTTGGGTCAATGGACCTTCGAAGAAGGTGGGTTCGCCAGCGGTGGATTCGGCGAAGCCAGCCGCACCGTGCTGGATTCCAGCTCGAACCAAAACGATGGTTATCGCCCGGACGTCAACCGGCGCGTCTCCTACACCAACGACGCATACTCCGGGGACTGGGCTCTCGATTTCAACAACGCCGATGACACTCGTCCAAACCAAGGAGTGATTGTGGTCCCGCACTCCCCCACTCTCGAGCCCAACCGTGGCTACATCGATGCGAGGATCAAGGTGGAGTTCCTGCATGAGGCGATCGTGGTCACCAAGTCCACGTTCCAGTTTTTGCGAACCGAGCCAGGGCCCCAGCCGCCGATCTTTCAGTTCCAAGGCGAGGACCGTCTGATCGGGCGCACGGTCTACCACTTGATGATGAACGACGATGGGACGATGACAGCGGTCATCGCCGATGACGGAACGGCCTCCACCCCCGGCAACTTGGGCGGCCCCTGGACTTCGGTCCAGAGTCTCGATGCCCTGGTGGTTGGCGAATGGAACCATGTCGCCATGGCCTGGACCGGCTGCCTCCTCAGCGTTTCCGTCAATGGAGTGTGGGCGCCCCCTGTTCGCTACGAGCCGATTCCCGCAGCGGGCTTGAGCTACCGGGCGACGGGCGATGATCCCACCTACGGATTCGTGGACGCGGACCTCAGCCTCGCGTCGGGTGGCAACCCGTTCATCGGAAAGATGGACGACGTCCGCATCGCGACTCCCACGCTTTGCTCGGGAGAGAGCTTCGAGGTGTTCGGTCAGCTCTTGGACTGGACGGAGACCGAAACCGAGGAAACCCCGCGCGGCCGAGAGTTCGGACGCTTCCTGCGATCCCCATGACGTGCCCCACCGGGTCGCGGAGTGTTCGTGAAACAGAGGCTCGTCGCCGTTGGACGAGCTTCTGTTCGCTGGTTTGCCTCCGTGACTGCTCGCTCCTGTGATTCCCAGACGACCGGGATCTGGGAGTGCTTCTCGGAAACAAGACCCTTCGCCACACGCAGCCCACTCCACCTCGCACAGGAACCTCAGCGAAACGCTCGTTTGCGATCTTTCTCGAGGGGACGAAGCCGGACGATTCGACCGCCGGTGAAGTGGGAAAGGTACAACGCCTCATCGGGGCCAAACTCCGCATCGAAATAGATTCCGTCGAAGCCTCTCCCGAGAACCCGCACCCGTTCGGTCTCGGGGTCAATTCTCAACAACTGTCCTGCCAACGAGATCGTGTAGACGTCGGAATCCCACGGTTCTCCGCCGGGACCGATGGCCAGCGGGAGCAGAGAGGAGCTGCCCAAACTCGGTCCCAGCTGAGGGTTGATCTCCCCTCCTCCGGAGTCGTGAACGCGGATGATGCCGTCGCGACCCAACGTGTAGATGTTGTCTTGCCCGTCAATCGCGAGGGACCCGCCTCGATCAGGAAGCGCGTAAAGAGGTGCCAGGGAGTCCCCCGAACTCACCAGGACGTTGCCTCCCCGCCCGCCTCCGAGATCGTTGAGCATGACGAGCCTTCCCAGGGAATCCACGGCCATGTCCGCCGGATTGGCGGCGAAGATGTTCGAAAAGAGGGAGAAGCAGCTCTGGTCCGGGAGGATCGCGAGGACCTGGCCCGATCCCGCTTCGAAACCGTCGCCCACGAGGACTGCGCCGGGAATGCCAGAGATGCACCCGTTTCGGTCAAACAGAACCGCATCCGGATCCACGATGAGCGGCCCGTAATCCATGACAGGAAATCCTCCGGACACAATGCGATGAATCGTCGAACTCGCCGCGACACAGGCGCCCACGTAGAGGTCGCCACTGGACGAGTCAAAGGACATCCAAGCCGGATCATCGACGCTTGCATAGATCTCCAAGGAAAAACCCGGAGCGGTCTGAGCAAGCATGAACGGGCTCCCGGAAGCCACAACAAAGAGAGCACCGAGTGCAGATTGGATTGTCATGGGAGATCTCCGTGGTTGGAATGAGCATGCCGCAGCGTCGGTTCTCGGGCGCTTGCGGTTCGCCCGGAGCGGGTCTTTCTTCCTTCGCAGCACTGACCACCCATTCTCACGATCAGAAGTCTTCGAAAAGAGATCCCGCCGCCCAGTCCAGATCTCCCAACGCGGAGCGACTGTCCCCACCGCTCACAGAAGAAAGTCGCCCGCTTGCGGAGTTCATCAAACCCCCGCTGATCGAGGCGTATCTTCCGCTGGCGACGTTGAACTGTCCTCCACTCACAGAAGACACGCTCTCGGTGGCCACGTTGGATCGCCCACCGGTCACGGAAGAGACAAAGCCACTCGCGGTATTCTCACGCCCGCCACTCACCGACGAGTAGTTGGCACTCGCGAGATTGCTCAAGCCACCACTGACGGAACTCATGCTTCCGCTAGCGATGTTGCCGCCGCCTCCACTGATCGAAGCGTAAGCACCGGTCACGGTGTTCCCACGTCCGCCGCTGATCGAAGAGCAAAACCCGGAGACGATGTTGTTGCGCCCGCCGATGGCTGCAGCAAACAACCCGGAATCGTTGTTCGTCCCCCCCAGAACCGCTCCGGCGGCGCTCGAGAGCGTATTGTCGAATGCGCTCACGACACCGCCGAAACTCTTGTAGGTATTTCCGTGGCCGACCACGATGTTGTGGGAGCCGGTACGATCGTCGCCGGCAGGGTTGCCCAACTCGTTGTACCCGATGATCAGGTTCCCGACCCCGTTCGTCATCGTCTGGGAAGCAAGAATCGCGTCTGGGTTCTCTGGGCAACCATTGGTCGCACCCAGCCCATTGACGATCCGCAGATTCACCCCACGAACATCGATGGTTTTGTTGACCAAATTCCCCTCACCATCGTCGAGATAGACAAGGCGAAGGTGACTGAGAATCTCCTGCTGCTCGGGCGTCAAACAACACAGACTCTGGCGCCGCAAAGCCTGCTCCCCGGCACTGAGTGACGCTCCCTTTCCGAGGAGTCCACTGACAATGACGAAGCTCAAGCCAACTCGGCAGAAAAGCACTCGGAGTCTCATGGCTCGCCTCCACGTTTCGCCCGCGACGCGGGACAGGGCGCCGATTCGTGTTGCCCACGGCCTTCTCGTCCAAGCCCGCGGATCTGGCCGATGGAGCCGCGATCACCAACTGCTCGATGCCTGACACCCACTTTCTTGGTTCTCTCTCCTCGTGTTCAGGCTTCCCCGAGAACACGGATCCATGCGCTTGGTGCCGCAGAACCCTGACAAGAAAATGAGAAACCAAGGGAAGCCAAAGGGTCTGAAACGAGCTTTCGCCGAAGCGATGTGCGAGAGCCTCCCGAAGGCCGGGGCGAAACCTGACGCGCCAAAGCAGCCCTCCAACCCGGGGCGTGACTCTGGCCGCCCCTCTCGGGCCCCCTTGCACCACGTCGAACACTCCAAAACTCTGGGCGGGGGCCGCAATGTCATGCAAAATCCCCGATCACTTCGGGCATTGCTTCCCCAAGGACCGGGAGGAGAGCCTCGGAATTCATCCCACGTTGAGAGCCCGGACATCCCAGAGATGGGAGGGCGCTTGCCCGCGGAGCCGAATTCGGGCTATCTCCCGCACACGACGCGGATCCGGTAACCCGCTCCTGGTGGCGTCACCGAATCCAGCTCCTCGATGTCACAGACTCAGCCACGACCATCCATGAACGAGACACAATCGATGACCAAGTCCCCCCTTCGAATGGTGACATTGAGCCTCCTGCTCACCTCTGGCCCTTGGGCCATGGCCCAACAGCGTCCATTGACCCGTCCCTTGACCCCTCCTCCGACCGAGGCCGCGCGCATCACGTTCAAGGAGACGATGATCGACTTCGGCAAGATCGATGACACCCGTCCGGTGAGCTGCGAGTTCCGCTTCGAGAACTCGGGCAAAGCGGCCCTGCGGATTGCCGAGATCAAGGCCAGTTGCGGATGCACTGCCACCGAACTCTCGAAGAAGATCTTCGCCCCCGGGGAAGGCGACGCACTGAAGGTCGACTGGACGCCGAAAGGAACGGGACGACAAGCCAAGACGATCGACGTCACGTCGAACTCCCAGCCCGGCGGCAAGATCCGGTTGACGGTCAAGGCCGAGATCGACCCCTACGTGGAATTCGAGCCCGGGAGCTTGGACTTCGGCCAGGTGAAATATGGAACCGCTCAAGTCGCCCACATCGTCGCCCGCTGTGCCGATCCGACCATGGAAATCGTGTCCGTCACCAGCACCAACCCGGTGTACCACGTTCGGGTGGTTCCTGGCGATGAGGCCGGTCAACCCGAAGCCGCCGCCGTCGTCGTCGTCAGCCTCACCAACAAAGCTCCCAAGGGCCGCGTCGGAACCTCGGTGCGCCTGAAGATCCGCGGCAACCCACCGGGCTCGTCGGGACCGGTGACCTATGACAAGTCGATCTACACCAAGGCCTCGGTGCATGGCGAGATTCAGACCGAGCCCTATGGATTCCTGGTCGGTCTCGTTCCCCCCAAGGGCAGCGTCGACCAAGACGTGAAGATCATCCATCCCGAAGGCAAGGGTTTCAGCATCATCGAGTCCAGGATCGAATGCTCGGTCGAAGGACTGACCCTCGACATCCAGCCACTCACCGGAGAAGAGCGCGGCTACACCATGATCCTGAAGGGTCCCGTCGGTGACTTCCTGGGACGAGTCACCGGCAAAGTCACGCTGCTGACGGACTTGTTCGAGGAAGGGCCGGTCGAGTTGCCCATCATGGGGATTGTTCGGCCGGTGGCGGGGCGCTAGGGGTGGGGGCTTCGCCTGTTCCCGGACCCTGTTTCCCGATGGGGACCCTTCGGGGTTGAACGGGGTGGCTCGTCGCCGAAGGGGCTGCCATGGGCTCCGAGGA
>JANQQL010000038.1 GCA_028289345.1 Planctomycetota bacterium
GAAGTCCTCCAACTCGAAGAGGTCGGTGTCCGCGACAGCTTCTTTGACCTCGGTGGTCACTCGCTGTTGTTGGTCAAGGTCCACTCGCGTCTGCAAGAGCACCTGGAGCGCGAACTCTCCATGGTGGAGTTGTTCGAGCACCCCACCATCGAAGCACTCGCCCGTCATCTCAGCGGCGAGGCACTCGAAGAAGAAGCTCCCGCGGACGAGCCTCGTCCCCGCGCCCGAGTCACTGATGATTCGATCGCCATCGTCGGCATGGCCGGACGCTTCCCCGGAGCCTCCAACGTGGAAGAGCTCTGGAGCAATCTCCGCAACGGAATCGAGTCCATTCGCCACTTCAGCGAAGAGGAACTGCGCGAAGCCGGAGTCGACCAAGCCACCCTGTCGAACAAGGACTACGTGCGCGCCCGCGGCTATCTGGAAGATGCCGACCTGTTCGACGCCAACTACTTCGGCTACACCCCGCGCGAAGCCGAGGTCATTGATCCCCAGCAGCGGCTCCTGCTGGAATGTGGGGTCGAAGCGCTGGAGCGGGCCGGCTACGACCCCGATCGCTACCGCGGCATGATTGGCGTCTACGCCGGCGCCACCATGAACACCTACTTGCAGCGCATCCAATCCGACCCGGCGCTGATGGCCATGGTTGGTGGGCTCAAGACCCTGCTCAGCAACGGCAACGATTTCCTGGCCACACGCCTTTCCTACAAGCTGAACCTGCGTGGTCCGAGTCTGAATCTCCAAACCGCCTGCTCGACCTCTCTGGTGGCCGTGCACCAAGCGTGCCGAAGTTTGCTGGACCACCAGTGTGACATGGCCTTGGCCGGAGGCGTTTGCGTCACCCTTCCGCTCAAGACGGGATATGTCTATCTGAAAGACAGCATCGCTTCCAAAGATGGTCACTGCCGCCCCTTCGACAAATCCGCGTCGGGAACCGTCGGCGGCAACGCGGTGGCTTTGGTCGTCTTGAAGCGACTCTCCGAAGCTGTGGCCGACGGCGACCACATCCACGCGGTCATCCGCGGCACCGCCATCAACAACGACGGCTCCGGGAAAATCGGATACACGGCGCCGAGCATCGAAGGCCAGACCAAGGTGGTTCGCCTGGCCTTGGAAGCGGCCCAGGTCGATCCCGGGACGATCACAGCCATCGAAGCCCACGGCACGGCGACCTCACTGGGAGATCCCATCGAGATCCGGGCCCTGAGTCAGGCGTTCGGCAAAGAGACCCGAACACCGGGAAGCTGTGCCATTGGTGCCTTGAAGTCCAACGTCGGTCACTTGGATGCGGCCGCGGGGGTGGCGGGAGTCATCAAGACGGCCCTCGGTCTGGAGCACGCCGAGCTGGTTCCCACCTTGCACTACCAGGAGTCCAATCCCGAGATCCACTTCGAACACACTCCGTTCCAGGTCAACACCGAGCTTCGCCCCTGGGTGACCGAAGACGGAATCCCACGGCGCGCCGGGGTGAGTTCCTTCGGACTGGGCGGCACCAACGCTCACGCGATCCTCGAACAAGCCCCCATTCCCGAGGCTCCCGGCACTTCCCGTCCATGGCAGATTCTTTGCGTCTCGGCACGTACACCCAGCGCCCTTCAGCAAGCCACGGACAACGTCGTCGAGCATCTCGGAAAGAACCCGAAGCAATCCCTGGCGGATGTCTGCTTCACCTTGCACGCCGGACGCCGTCAACACCCGATGCGCCGAGCGGTGGTCTGTGAAAACCACGACGGGGCCATGGAGTCGTTGCGGCGCCATCTGCCGGCCACCTCGTTCCAAGGTCAGGCACCGGATGCTCCTCGAGAGGTGTGCTTCCTGTTTCCCGGACAAGGCGCGCAGCATCCGAACATGGGACGTTCCCTCTACGAAAGCGAGCCGGTTTACCGAGCCGCAGTCGACCAATGTTGCGACGCCTTGAAGGAACACCTCGGCCTCGATCTACGAACGCTCTTGTATCCGGTCGCCGAACAACTCGATCACGCCGCAGGGGAACTCAAGAAGACGGCGTTCACCCAACCGGCGCTGTTCGTGACCGAGTATGCCTTGGCCAAATTGTGGATGCATTGGGGGGTGAAGCCATCCGCCATGCTGGGACACAGCATCGGCGAGTACGTGGCGGCCACCCTGGCGGGAGTGTTCGAGCTGGACGACGCTCTCGAGTTGGTGGCGCTGCGCGGCCGACTCATGGGCCAAGCTCGCCCCGGGGCGATGCTTTCCGTGTCTCTTTCGGAATCGGAACTCCGACCGCTGCTGACGGAAGACCTTTCTCTGGCCGCGGTCAATGGAGAGCAGCTCTGCGTCGTCGGCGGGCCGTTCGAGGCGATCGAGCGCTTCGAGGAGCAATTGCGGGACCGCGGGTTGGAGCCGCGACGACTGGAAACCTCCCACGCGTTCCATTCCTCGATGATGGACCCGATCTTGCAACGCTTTGCCGAAGCAGTTTCTCGCATTTCCCGCAATCAACCTCGCCTGCCGTATCTGTCGAACGTGTCCGGCACTTGGATCACAGAGCAAGAAGCCAGCGACCCGAACTACTACGCACAACATCTGCGTCAGGCGGTGCGTTTCGCGGACGGGCTCGACAAGTTGTTCGAGCGCGGTCAGGCGCTGCTGCTCGAGGTCGGTCCCGGTCAGGGGCTCGGCAAACTCGCCCGCGCCCATCCGCGGCGGGAAGCCGACCACCCGATCGTGTCCTCCCTGGCCGCGCCCAAGGACGCGCCCGAGGAGGCCCGGATCTTCGCGGGAGCGGTGGCTCAGGTCTGGTGCCACGGTGCCCCATTGAACAGCGACGCGTTCTGGGAGAACCAGTCACGCCGCCGCGTCGTGCTGCCCACCTATCCGTTCCAACGTCAGCGCTTCTGGATCGAGAGCAAAGGCGCTCCGACGGCTCCTCAGGTGGTGGCGAGACACAGCGACGTCACCGACTGGTTCACACTCCCTTCGTGGAAACGCTCTGGGTTCTCCCGGCGCGAACTTGGCCAGGGAGCGCACTGGCTGGTGTTTCACGATGATTCGACACCCTGGCGAGAGTTCGTCGCCTGGTTGAACGAGCACGGCCAACAAGTCACCGAGGTCCTTTCCGGCACGAGTTTCCAAGAAGAGACCACGAATCGCCTTCGGGTCGTGGCCGGGGATCCGGATCAGATTCAACGAGTGGTTCGCGAGTCGAAGTCGGTCCGCCACGTGGTGCATGGATGGCTCGCTTCCTCTCCTTCGCTTCCCGCCCAAGCATCCTCGACGGCGGAGTGCGAGGAGGCTCTGGTGGCAGAAAGTCGGCGACTGGGCTTCGACACCCTGCTTTCTTTGAGCCAAGCTCTCGCGGCTGAAGGCAGAACCGAAAACTTGAGTCTCTTGGTCGTCACCACTCGATTGCACCAAGTTCTCGGCAACGAGGTGGTCGCCCCCAACAAGGCCACCGTCCTGGGGCCACCCATGGTGATCGGCGCGGAGCTGCCGTTCATCCAGAGCACCCTGCTCGACCTTGACCCGAATCCCGACGGTTTCTCGCTGGATGCATTGGTTCAAGAGAGCCTGCACGCCGGCCGCGATCGGGTCACGGCCTATCGGATGGGCCATCGCTGGGTGAGAACGTTCGAGTCGGTGCCCATGGAAGCCGTACCCCCGAACGGTCAGACAAGACTGCGAGAGCGGGGTGTCACGCTGATCACCGGCGGCCTGGGCGGCGTTGGACTCGCCATCGCAGGCTTCCTTGCCGAACAGGTGCGGGCACGACTGGTACTGGTTGGACGCCAGGAACTTCCGGATCGGGGCCAATGGGACTCCTGGCTCAACGAGCATGAAGAGTTTGATCCTATCGCTCAGAAGCTGCTCGCGATTCGGGCCTTGGAAGAGCAAGGCGCCGAAATCCTGGCTCTGTCCGCCGATGTTTCCCAAGCCGACGACATGCAGAGAGTCGTCGAGCAGGCTCGAAAGCGATTTGGGGCCATCCATGGGGTCGTCCACGCGGCCGGCGTCCCCGGCGGAGCCACCCTGGATCGCCTCGACGCAACCCAGGTGGATCGGGTGTTTGCGCCCAAGGTGCAGGGTTCACTCATCCTGCAGAGTCTTTTCTCGGACGGCGAACTCGACTTCTTCGTGTACTGCTCCTCGCTGATCTCGTTCCTGGGTCTGCCGGGTCGCGGCGAGTACTTGTCCGCCAACGCGTTCTTGGATGCGGCGGCGACCGAGCACGCGCGCCGCGCCTCCCAGACCTTCGTCACCACCATCCACTGGGACACGTGGAAGGACTCGGGCATGGCGGTGCAAACCGTGACCTCGAAGGACGGCAAGCAGGAGCGACAAGGACCCGAGAACGGAATCACCAATGCGGAAGGAGTGGACTGCTTCGCCCGCATCCTGGCTCAGGACCTGCCGGAAGTCCTGGTGTCTTCCCACGAATTCGATCCACGCATCCTCGAGCGACACCACGTCCGTGGTAGTGCGGCGGACCCCGCAGAAGAGGCTGCCCGCGCGCCGCGCCATCCTCGGCCCGAACTGCGAGTCGAGTACGCGGCCCCAGCCAGTGAAGCAGAAACCACGCTGTGCGACATCTGGAGCGAGTTACTGGGCATCGAACCGGTCGGCGTGCACGACGACTTCTTCGAGCTAGGCGGCGATTCGGTCATCAGCATTCAGATCATCGCCCGCGCCAATCGCGCCGGGATCAAGCTCACGGCACGCCAAGTGTTCGAGTCGCCCACGATCGCTCAGCTCGCGGCGGGCTCCGGGGACACCCAGAGCAGCGCCCCGGTGGAATCGGCCACGACCGGCGAAGTGCCTCTCACGCCGATCCAACACTGGTTCTTTGAAGAAGCTCCACCCCACGTCGATCACTTCAACCAATCCCTGTTGGTCGAAGTCACCCGTCCTCTGGAACGCGAACCGTTCGAACAAGCGGTGCAGGAAGTGGTGACCCGCCACGATGCCTTCCGCTTGCGATTCGTTTCTTCGGGCGGCGGCTGGCGGCAAAGCCTCCAAAACGACAGTGCCGCCACGTACTCCTTGACCTGGGACTCACTCCCTCTGGATCCGGACGCCGCCGAGCAACGCCAGAAAGAGATCCTGACTGCTGCGCAGAAAGCGTTGTCTCTTGGCGAAGGACCTTTGCTGAGCATCGCATCGCTGACCCTTCCCGAAGGGAGCGGACCCGACCTGCTCTTACTGACCGCCCACCACCTGGTCATGGATGCCATCTCGTTGCGGGTCCTGATGGAAGACCTGCAACAGGCGTACGAAGCCAGAATGCGCGGGGAATCGCCGCGCCTTGCGGAGCTGACGACTCCTTTCTCGACCTGGGCTCGGGCCCAACACCACCGGGCCCAAGACGCGGAACTGCGCGCCGAAGTGGCTTCGTGGGAGGCCGTCTCGAATCACAGCACGAACGCACTGCCGACCGATCACTCCACGGGACCCAACGACGAAGCCTCGGTCGACCAAGTCCGAGTCAAACTGTCGGTAGACGAAACCCAACGACTCCTCGAACGCACGTCGAAGGCCTACCGCACCCAGGTCCAGGACCTCCTTCTCACCGCATTGAGTCGCGCCTTGGCTCGGGGTGGTTGGGCACCCGCGACTCGTCTCACCCTCGAAGGCCATGGCCGCGACCCGGGTCATGACGGCATCGACCTGTCTCGCACCGTCGGCTGGTTCACCGCCCTGTATCCGCTGAGCATCACCGCCAGTGAAGAGGAATCACCGGAAGCGACGCTCAAGCGTGTCAAGGAAATCGTCCGGCAGGTGCCCCACCAAGGTGCTCACTTTGGCAGCTTGCGGTATCTGTGCGAGGACCCGAGTGTGGGGAAGCGAATGTCCGGCCTGGGAAGCGCGGACCTGGCGTTCCTTTACCTGGGTCGTTTCGATCGCGCCATGGCCGAAGCTTCGTTGTTCCAGGTGTCAAGCGACTCACCGGGCCCGTTGTACGCCGCAGACACCCCCCGTCGACACTTGCTCGAGTTCTACTCTTTGGTCACCCAAGGACAGTTCCAGGCAAGTCTCCGGTTTAGCAAGAATCGCCACCGTCGCGAGACCATCGAACGCGTGGCCCACGCATTCGTGGAAGAACTGCGTACTTTGCTGGACGTCTGCGCATCGAACTCCGTTCGGGGCTTCACCCCTTCCGACTTTCCCGCCGCTTCGGTCGCACAACGAGACCTGGATCGCATTTCCGAGGCCCTCGGAGACCGTCGCGAACAAATCGAGGACCTGTGCTCGTTGACACCGATGCAGCAGGGAATGTTGTTCGACAGCTTGGCGGTCGACAATCCCGGCTTGTACCGGCTGCAGATCGCCTACGGGCTCACCGGTCGACTTGACGTCGAAGCCTTCGAAAGAGCCTGGCGGGGAGTGGTGCGACGCCATCCGGTGCTGCGCACATCCTTCTTGTGGGAGTCTTTGGACGCACCGGTCCAGCTCGTCTGGAGAAACACCCAGATCCCCCTGGAGCGATGGGACTGGACCGGGGTACCCGCGGACGAACAGGATCCGAAGCTGAAGGCTCACGTGTTGGAACACCAATCGAGCCGAGTGGACCTGACGCAAGCACCGTTACTCCAGCTCACCCTGATCCAGCGTTCTGCGGATCGCTACGAGTTCATTTGGGACATCCAGCACATCCTGCTTGAAGGGTGGTCGGCGGCTCAGGTCCTCCAGGAAGTGATGGCGGACTATCAGGCTCGCACCCGCGGCCAGACCTTCGATGCGCCCTCGCGCCTCCCCTACCGCGACTACCTTCACTGGCAGCAATCCCAGGATCCGGCACTTGCCGAAGCCGCATGGCGCAAGGAGCTGGAAGGCATCGCCACTCCGACGTCTCTTCCCGGTGATCGCTCCGCGATGAGCTTCGTGGCTCCGGTGATGGAGTACGGTGCCGAACGTCTGAAGCTGCCCGAATCTGTGTCCCGATCTCTGGAATCCTTCGCACGATCCAACGGCTTGACCATGAACACCTTGGTCCAGGCCGCTTGGGGACTGCTCCTGTCTCGCTGCAGCGGGGATCCGCGAACGGTCTTCGGCACGATCTCTTCCGGACGATCGGCGCCGCTGGAAGGGATCGAAACGATGGTCGGCATGACCATCAATATCCTGCCCTCGGTGATCGACGTGCAAGAAGAGCTGACCGTGCGCGAATGGCTGAAAGACCTGCAACGCCGACAGCTCGCGTTGCGCGACTTCGAACACGTGTCCCTGGTGGAGATGAAGGGCTGGAGCGACGTGCCTCGCGGCGTCCCTTTGTTCGAAAGTCTGCTGATCTTCGAGAACTGGGCCGGGGACATCCAGGACTGGGGCGAAGAGCTGAAGGTCGATCGCTTCCGCGGGGTTCAGGGGGGCCAGGGCTATCCGCTGACCGTCATCGTGGAACCCGGCAAGCAGCTCACCATGGGCATCGGTTACGAGACCGCGCGCTTCGACTCGGTGGGCGTGACCCGCATGCTCAGTCACCTGCGCACCATCCTGGAGGGACTCGCGGCCGACGCGGACCGTCAAGTGCGCGATCTGCCAATGCTTGGCGAAGAGGAAACCCAGCAACTCCTTGAGTCGGCCGGACCTCCGCCGATCACCGACTCTCCGGAACACCTCATCGCGCGGATCGACCGACATTTCCGAGAGCAACCCAACGAAGTTGCCGTGTCCTACGAGGATCGGCAGCTGACCTACGGCGAGCTGCAGTCCCGCTCGGCAGCGCTCGTCGCGAGACTCCGAAAACTCGACCTGCAGCAGCGACCGGTGGCAATTCTCCTTCCTCGCTCGGAGCGACTGCTCGAGTGTGTGCTGGCGACCTGGCAATGCCGGTCCCCATTCGTGCCACTCGACCCGACCCATCCCCCGGAAAGACTGGCCGAGATCTGCCAAGACGCCGAGGTCGCCGCCGTTCTGACGAGCGAACAGCTCAAGCTGCCTCTGCCAGAGGGCACTCCCTGGATCACCATCGAGAGCGTGGAAGGGAGTGGAGTGTCCGGCCACCAGGCGGCGCCTTCGGAATCAGATCTCGACGACGTGGCGTACATCCTCTACACCTCGGGAACCACCGGCAAGCCCAAGGGAGCCCTGATCCCCCATCGCAACCTCGCCCACGCCTACCTGGGCTGGGAACAGACCTACGGCTTGCGCGACCGGGTGCGGACTCATCTGCAGATGGCAAACTTCGCCTTTGACGTGTTCACCGGTGACCTGGTCCGTGCCCTCGGCTCCGGCGGTCATCTGGTCATGGCTTCTCAAGAAGCTCTCTTCCAACCGGACCGGCTGCTCGACTTGATGGAACAGACCAAAGTGAACACCGGAGAGTTCGTCCCGGCAGTCTTGCGAGGGGTGATGCAAAGACTCGAGGCGGCGCCGCGGTCACTCGCGGACCTACAACTGCTGGTCGTGGGCTCGGACACCTGGACCATGGCCGAAGCTCGACAGATCCGACAACAGATCCCGGACCACGCCCGCTTGGTGAGTTCTTACGGCGTGACAGAATGCACCATCGACAGCACCTACTTCGAAATCGGCGACGGCGACGAACCGAATGACGCGGTCGTCCCGATCGGGATTCCATTCCCCGGCGCCGAGGTTTACGTGGTCGACGCTTCCTTACGACTCGTTCCTCCCGGCATCCCGGGCGAACTGTGCATCGCCGGAACGGGCCTGGCGCGCGGCTACTTGCGTCGTCCGGCACTCACTCGCGAGAAGTTCGTACCCCACCCGTGGAGTGATGGGGAAAGGACCCTTTACCGAACCGGCGATCAAGTCCGGCGGCGCGAGGACGGCGTGCTCGAATACCTGGGCCGCGTAGACGACCAAGTGAAACTGCGTGGCTATCGCATCGAGCTCTCGGAAGTGGAAACGGCCTTGCTCGCCCACGAGGGCATTGACGCCTGCGCAGCCATCGTGCGAGAGGATCGTCCCGGCGACAAACGGCTGGTCGCCTACTTCGTCGCTCCGGGCGAAGCGCCTGCCGCCGAAGAACTCGGGAAACACGCCCGTGCCCGATTGCCGGCGGCCATGGTCCCCTCCCACTTCATGGCCTTGGACCAGCTGCCGCTGTCCCGCAACGGCAAAGTCGATCGACGTCGGCTTCCCGCACCGGACGCCGAGCGAACCCTGCAACAAGAGTTCGTCGCACCCCGGACGGAACAGCACCGCGCCATCGCCGAGATCTGGAAAGATCTTCTCGGAGTCGAGCGAATTGGAATCCACGACAATTTCTTCGACTTGGGAGGCCATTCCCTGCTACTGATGAACGCGCACCAGCGCATCAATCATCGCTTGGACGGCCAGCTTTCCATTCTCGAGATGTTCGAACACCCGACCATCGACCAGCTCACCCGCCGGCTGCAAGCCGCGAACACGACCTCGACGGGCTCCGCGTCGGCCGCCGACCGCGGGGAAGCACGCAAAGCGGGACGGGATCGCCTGCGTCAACGAAGTGCTCGGCGCCGCTCGCCACGCCCCCAGGAACGCCGTTCATGAGCGAGTCCGACCCTGCCCCTGAACCCACCGGGATGGAGGTCGCGATCCTGAGCATGGTTTGTCGCCTGCCGGGAGCCAAGAACAGCGACGAGTACTGGCGAGTTCTGCGCGACGGGGTCGAGACGATTTCGTTCTTCTCTCCCGAGGAACTGCGGGCCGCCAATCCCAAGAAGGCGGCTCTTCTGGAACGCGCCTGGCGCCACCCGGATTTCGTTCCCGCCGAGGCGGTGGTCGAAGGCATCGATCGCTTCGACGCCGGATTCTTCGGCTACAGCGCGCGCGATGCGGAGCTGATCGACCCGCAACAGCGCTTCTTCCTGGAATGCAGCTGGCATGCCTTGGAACAAGCCGGCTACGACGCCCTGCACTACGCCGGATTGATCGGTGTCTTCGGCGGCTCCACCCTGAGTGGTTACCTGACCCAGAACTTGCTGCCGCACCGCAAGACGATGCAAACCGTGGGCAGCTACCAAACGGGCTTGGGCAACGCCAATGACCACCTGGTCACTCGCGTCGCCTACAAGCTCAACCTGGAAGGACCCGCGGTGGCCGTGCTGTCGGCTTGCTCGACCTCGTTGGTGGCCGTGCACCTGGCTTGCCAGAGCCTGATCGCCGGAGAGTGCGACATGGCCTTGGCAGGCGGCGCTTCCCTGAGTCCCATCCAGAAGCTGGGGTACGTCTATCAACCTGACGGCATCGCCTCCCGGGATGGTCATTGCCGTTCCTATGACGCCGAAGCAAGTGGCACGGTCGGTGGCAACGGCGTGGGCGTGGTCTTGCTGAAACGGCTGGAAGACGCCTTGGCCGACGGCGACCCGATCGACGCGGTGATCCGTGGGTCGGCGATCAACAACGACGGATCGCGCAAGGTGGGATACACCGCACCACGCATCGAAGGCCAGGCCAACGTGATTCGCGCCGCCCAACAGGTGGCGGACGTCCATCCCGACACCATCGGCTACATCGAAGGGCACGGCACCGCGACCTCCCTGGGGGATCCGATCGAGGTGGCGGCGCTGACTCGCGTCTTCCAAGAACAGACCGCGCGCAGGGGCTACTGCGCGTTGGGATCGGCGAAGAGCAACTTTGGTCACCTGGATGCCGCCGCCGGAGTCGCCGGGCTCATGAAAGCCGCCTTGTCGGTGAAGCACGGGATGATCCCCCCGAGCCTTCACTATCGAACTCCCAATCCGAAGATTGATTTCGAAGGCAGCCCTTTCTTCGTCAACACCGAGCTCCGCCCCTGGCCCGAAGACGGGCCTCGCCGAGCTGGAGTCAGCTCCTTCGGCATCGGGGGCACCAACGCTCACGCGGTCCTGGAAGAGCCACCTGAGTCCGAGCCTCGGAAAGCCTCCGGCGAAACCCAGCTCCTGGTCTTCTCCGCGAAGACGCCCACGGCTCTCGACCAAGTCGTTCACGACTTCGCCGATCACCGAGAGGCGAACCCGGACGAAAACCTGGACGACATCGCCTTCACCTTGGCCGTCGGCCGGCGCATGATGCCCCATCGACGCATGATCCTCGCCAAAGACTCAGGCGATCTGGTGCGCGAATTACGCAGCGACTCTTCGTCACGAATCCTGGTGGGCTCCGGGGACGTGGCGGACCGCGGGTTCGCGTTCTTGTTTTCTGGTCAAGGCGCGCAAACGGTCGGCATGGGTCAGCACTCCTACCAACGCTTCCCTGTGTTTCGAGAAGCCCTGGACGAGTGTGCCAATCTTCTGGAACCACACCTTGCCGCCGACTTGCGCGACGTGTTGTTCGCCTCGGACGACGAAAACAATCGTCAGCAGCTCCAGCAAACTCGGTGGGCCCAGCCGGCCTTGTTCGCGATCGAATACTCCCTGGCTCGCTGGTGGATGAGCCTCGGGATCGTCCCCGAGGCGATGATCGGGCACAGCATCGGGGAATACGTGGCGGCAACTTTGGCCGGGGTGTTTTCTTTGGAAGACGCGCTGGGTCTGGTGGCCGCGCGCGGGGCACTCATGCAGAGCCTTCCTGCCGGACGCATGGTCGCCGTGCCTCTCCCCGAGGCCGACTGTCAGGAACTGACGAGCGAACGGGTTTCGATCGCCGCCGTGAACGCCCCATCCCTGTGTGTGATGTCTGGGGATACGGAAGCCATCGCCCATCTCGAATCGCAGTTGACGGCTCGCGGCATCGACAGTCACTCCCTGCACACCTCCCACGCGTTCCATTCCGCCATGATGGAGCCAATTCTGGAGGAGTTCGGCACGCGAGTCGAATCAGTCTCCCGCAACGCTCCGGAACAACGGTTCCTGTCGAATGTCACCGGGACATGGATCCGCGACGAAGAAGCCAGGGCTTCCGACTACTGGTGTCGGCATCTGCGGGCGACCGTCCACTTTTCGCGCTGTGTCTCCAACCTGTTGCAGGACAACGAGACGATCTTGCTCGAGGTCGGCCCGGGCAACACGTTGGCTTCCTTGGCTCAGCAACACTTCCAAGGACCTTCCGGGCCGCGACCGCTCGCCTCGTGGCCGGGTCCCAAGGACTCCACTCCCGACGACGAGTTCCTGTTGAACACGGTCGGCCGAATCTGGCTCACCGGACATCGACCGGGATGGGAGTCTTTGTTCGCCGAGGGTTCCCGCCGAGTTCGGTTGCCGGTGTATCCGTTCGAGCGCCAGCGTTACTGGATCGAGCCCGACGCCTCTCCATCGAGTGAGGCTTCCTCCGGCTCGGACAGTCTGCCCGTGTCCCGCCAGTCGGACGTCGAACAATGGTTCTCCCGCCCCACGTGGAAGCAAACGGTGATTCATGAGCCGCGGATTGACGTGGAAGGAACCCACTGGCTGGTGTTTCGTGAGGAAACCAGCCCCATGGTTTCGTCCGTCGTCCAAACACTCCGTGACCAGGGTGCCGAAGTCCGCGAAATTCTGCCGGGGACGAAGTGCGATCTCAGCGGTCCCGGACCCTGGACGGTGCGTCCCGGCAATGAACGTGACCATGACCAAGCCCTCCGTGCCGCGCAAGAATCCCCGGGATCCCTCCAGGGAATCTTGCACGCCTGGCTCGCAGACGTGACCTCGGAAGATCCCACCGACCAAGTATTGCAACGAGGATTTTCGAGCCTGGTCGGCATCGGAAAGTCATTGGCAGGCTTTCCCAGTTCGAAGCCGCTCCCCCCCTTGATCGTGCTGGGTCGGGACCTGTTCCCGGTCCTGGGAACGGAACCCGTGGTGCCGACGGCCCTTACCGCGATCGGCCCCTGCAAGGTCATGCCCCAAGAGCTTCCCGCACTCCGCTGCCGGTTGATCGACCATTCCTCCGAAGCCGCGCCTGCCCCCGAGCTCCTCTTCAACGAACTCCGCGCTCACGAAGGCGCACCGATGGTCGCCTTGCGTGGGCGTTCCCGCTTCACTCCCGCCCTCGAGTCCCAACCGCTGCACGGTTCCGAACCCTCCCTGCCATCTCGCAAGGGAGGTACCTACTTGATCACCGGCGGGCTGGGGGGAATCGGACACGCGTTGGCACAATCCTTGGCAGAGCACGGCCAACCAAACTTGGTTCTGGTTACCCGCCGTGCCCTGCCTCCGGAGTCCGAGTGGGACTCCTTGCTCGCCGGCTCCCGCGACCGCCAAGCAACCAAGATTCAGCGCGTTCTTGATCTGAGAAAGCGCGGTGCCACCGTCACCGTGGAGGCGACCGATGTGAGCGATTCCCTCGCCATGAAAGCACTGGTGGATCGCTGCCGAGAGAAGTTCGGACCGATCCACGGAGTCGTTCACGCGGCGGGAGTGGCCGGTGGTGGGATGATTGCCTTGAAGACCGAGCAAGCGATTCGAGAAGTTCTCGCGCCCAAGGTGCAAGGAACCTTGGCCCTGGACAATGCCCTGGGACCCGAGCCTCTCGACTACTTTGTTCTTTGCTCCTCCCTCGCCTCCTTCGTCGGGGGCGTCGGCCAGGTGGATTACGTCGCGGCGAACGGCTTCCTGGATGGTTTTGCGGCGGCCCGCCACCGCGCCGATCGCCCCGTGCTCTCCCTCAATTGGGCCACTTGGAAAGACGTGGGCCTGGCGGTCGAGGCCGAATTGCCTCCCGAACTGGAGGCTCAGCGACAGGAGCAACTGCGACTGGCCATCGCTCCGAACGAAGGCGTGCGTGCATTCGAATTGGCGTTGCAGGCCGGAGGCCCCCAGCTGCTGATTTCTCCCACTCGCGTTTCCGTGCCTGGCAAGCCCCATTCCCCCATCACCGACTCCGCCGAGAGTGACCAGCACGGAAGCACTTCCTCCCCTTCTTCCGAGCAACTCCACGCCCGTCCGAACCTGCCCCATCCCTACGTCGAGGCGCGCTCCGACACAGAGAGGAAGCTGGTGACGATCTGGCAAGAGCTGCTGGGAATCTCCCCGATCGGCATCCAGGATCCATTCATGGAACTTGGCGGGCACTCGTTGCTTGCCACCCGCTTGCTTTCTCGAGTTCGGGACGAATACGGCGCGAGCCTCGGACTCGCAGACTTCTTCGAGAACCCGACCATCGAGCACATGGCGAAACACATCGAGGACTCCTCCACGCCCACCGACGAGGCTCGAGACGAGGTGGAGCTCTGATCGTGTCTTCTCTGAACGCCCACGCCTCGCTCGCCCCGGCTTTCTTCCCCTCCGCAGGACGTCAGTTGTTCGGTTGTTTGCACGAACCCCAAGGTGATCCCCAAGAGCGCGCGGTGCTGTTGGTCGCCCCCTTCGGCCACGAAGCGGTTCGCAGCCACCGGGCGTTCCGTCGCTTGGCCGGCAAGTTGGCGGCCCATGGCTTGACCGTGCTGCGATTCGACTTCACCGGATGTGGTGACTCAGCGGGCGATCTCAACGACGCCTCCTGGGACATCTGGCGTGCCGACCTTGCCTCCGCCACCCGTTACCTACGCAGTCAAAGCCGCTGCCGACGGATCACTTGCATCGGCATGCGCGGCGGCGCCAACCTGGCACTGCAGGTCGGAGTGGAGCGGGGGGAATTCGACCAGATGGTCCTCTGGCAACCGATCTTGGAAGGGGCCCAGGCACTCGAACACTTGCGAGCCATGCACCGGGCCCTGATCGATCAGTGTGGCGGATCCCCGACAACCTCAGAGAGTTCTCAAGCCTCCCTCGGTCCCGCGGTCGGCGAGGAAGAACTCCTGGGATACGCCTATCCCTCGACCTTGATCCAACAGCTGGAACAGCTTCAAGCTCTTCCGGTTCCCGGGGCGCCGGCCTCCCGAGTCCTCCTGGTCGACAACGGCCAAAGCTCCACGTTGGGAGCCCTCGAATCCGAGTTGCGCACTCACGGGGTGGACGTCGAATCGGCGCACTTACCCGATGCAGAGATCTGGCACGAAGAGGTGTACAAGGCACTTCTCCCTCACCCCAGCCTGCAGACGATGGAAGAGTGGGTCACTCGTTCATGAACGCTCCCGAATCCACTCGTTCGTCCGCGCAGCCAACGCTCGCCGAGCACGCCTTGACCCTGGGCCCCACACGGATGGTGGGAATTCTGACCCCCTCGCCCCGTCCCCGCGATCTGCCCGCCGTGATCATCCCCAACTCTGGGTTGGTTCCTCGCGTGGGTCCCAGCCGTCTGTCAGTGAATCTCGCACGTCGACTTGCCGCCCAAGGCTACCCCACCCTCCGATTCGATCATGCCGGAGTCGGAGACAGCAATCCCCGCCAGGACGACTTGTCCTTCGATCAGTGCGCTCTCGAAGAAGTGGGTCATCTCATGGATGACTTGGAGCGTGACTACGGGCTGCGTCGATTCGTGATCCTCGGACTCTGCTCCGGGGCGGTGACCGCGTTCAAGGCCGCGGGGCTCGATGCGCGAGTCGCCGGGGCGATCATGATCAACGCCCAGTACTACGAAACTGATCCGGAGTGGAACCATCACGTCGCCACCCAGCAGATTGCCCGTCACTACTGGACTCGGTCGATCTTTCGGCCTTCGGCTTGGTGGAGGGCGATCACCGGTCGCATCCACTACCGCGTGCTGATCCACGTGTTGCTGCGCCAGGCTCGCGGCTTGTTTCGCAAGGACGCCACGGTGCAACAAGTCAAAGACCGTCTCGCGAGCCACCTCCGCGACCTCGCTCAACATGAGACCCCCTTGCTGATCCTCAATTCCGAAGGGGACATCGCCCAGGACTACTTGCGCATCATTCTCGGAGACGAATTGGACCGACTCACGGAGTCCGGATCGATCGAACTGAGAAACCTCGCCGACACGGACCACACCTTCACCCTGCTCGCCAACCAAGAGCGGCTCTCCGAGATCATCGAAGAGTGGATGGAGAAGTGGTTCGGGGGAACGGCGGAGTCCTCCTGACAACCTCTCGGAGGCCTCCTCTCTCAGTCGGACGGTTCTATTGGCCGGCGATCACCGGGAGCTCCAGACAGGCCGCCTGGGTCGCGTTGCGAACGAAGAACTGATTGCCGGCCAATGCGGGCGGGTTCCAGGTTTTCCCCTCGATCACCGAGATCGAGGCGAGCTCCTCAAACTTGTCGGGAGCTGCCCGGACCAAGGCGACGTCGCCGCTTTCGGCGGAGATCAACAAGAACTCTCCCACCAGCAGGAACTGGCCGTGACCATAGCGGCCCCCTTTCCAAACTCGCTTGCCATCCTCCTGGCGAATGCACGCAAGGATGCCATCGTCGAGGCCATAAATGTGCTCCCCAACGAGCACCATGTGCGTGGCAAACTTGGCTTTCAGATCTTTGGTCTTGTAGATCGCACTGCCGCCGGCCCGTCCATCCGGCCCGGGCGTGTCGATTTGAAACATGGTTCCCCCCTCGCCGTAGCCCGTGGAAACGAACAGACGATTCCCGGGGACCACCAGCGGTTGGGCCACGTGCTCGGTCTTTTCGGCGAACGGAAGTGTCCAGAGAAGCTCGCCGGTTTCCGGTGCGTGGGAAACCACGCTTCCCTGATTGAACATCAGAATCTGAGGGATGTCGTGCAACAAGGACAGTTGAGGCGAGCTGTTCCCTGCCACGTCATCTCCCGCGGCCCAGCGCCGCTCCCCACTCTGTCGATCGTAGGCCACGAGAGAGTTGCCATCGCTCCCTCCCGCGCTCACCACCACCAAGTCCCCCACGATCAAAGGAGAGCTGGTCATGCCGTACTCTTGAATGTCTGCCTTCGCATCCTCAACAATGTTCGCCCACCAACGACGCTGTCCCGAAAGCTGATCCAAGCACTGCAACAATCCCGTCGCCCCGAGGGTGTACACCGTTCCTTCGTGGATGGTTGGTGTGGCGCGGGGTCCGTCTCCCGCGAGCGTGCTGACAAATGCTTCGTCATCGACGTGCACCCAGCGGGGCTCACCACTGACGCGGTCGTAGCACACCACCGCCTCTTGTTCTCCGCGTTGCTCTTGGGTGATCGCGTCTTCCCCGGACACCGCGAACGCGGACCAGCCCGCGCCCACGTCTCGTTGCCAGAGCAGCTTCGGTGGGCTCGCTTCCCAGTTTGGGTCCAAAGTCACCCCTTCGACACGGCCCGAGCGATCGGCGCCCAGGTAGGCGGGGAAGTCACGGTCCGAAACCAAGGGGCGGGTGGAAGCCGGCGGTTCCGACGGCGTGGGTGCGGACAAATCCCGCGGGGGAGTCCATTCCCAAGCCAAGGTCGGCACCAGATCGCCCGACACCTCCTCGATGCGAAGACACAGCTTTGCTCCCACGGCGAGCAACAGCCCCAAAACGAGTCCGCCGATGCGAACGCGCGCCGACAACCGAGAGAAGAAGAAGAACCAAATCGAGAGGAGCCCGCCCCCAAGGACCAACAAAAAGAATGTTCGAATCACTCGTCGTTGACGAGAGGGGGCATCGAGGGACCACACCAGAAAAATGCCCACGGCCACCAGGGCGACAATGAGCAGGGCGCTTTTCCAGCGAATCGGCGGTCGAGATGATTCCATGATTCCTCTGCCGTTGAATGCAGCACTCTCGATTCGAGGGACTCAAGACGTGTCTTGCCACGGGAAGTATATCATCGCGGCGTGACTCGCCTTTGGCGGCGAGCCCTTGTTTCGAGGTTTCCGGCAATGCCAACCGAATTTGCCGAATCAACACAACTCTTCCCCGTTGACTCATCCTCGCCCGGTCACTGGTGAGTCATCGTCTGCGGATGACAAAGCCCTTCCGATGAGCCGTTTCTCGCCGACACTCCTGCATGCTTCCATTCCCCACTTTCGACGGGGGTGTCGTGAGTTTCTGCCGTCGATTCGACGTCTGGTGGCTGGTGTGACGCTGACCGGGATCGCAGCGCTCGGAAGCGGATGCCAGAACGAGTCACGGGAACCTTCCCCCCCTCGAAATGTTCTGCTCATCACTCTCGACACCACCCGTTTCGACCGACTTGGTACCTATGGAGCACCCGCGAACATCACGCCGTCCATGAACGACCTTGCCCAACGAGGAGTGACGATCGAACGAGCTTATGCCGTCACTCCGCTCACCCTCCCCTCCCACAGTTCTCTCCTGACCGGAGCTCTGCCCACGGTCCACGGAGTCCGGGTCAATGGTCGCGACCGTCTCCCGGATCATTTCCCCACTCTCGCGGAGAAGTTTCAGGAGGCGGGCTACACCACCGCCGCGTTTCCTGCTGCCGAGGTCCTCGACCGGGTGTATGGATTGGACCGCGGATTCGACCACTACGTCCAGGAACGTCCGACGGTCAACGGCGTCCTCAGCACCGAGCGATCCGCCGAACAAACCGCCACGTTGTTCGAAGACTGGCTGGGAAGCCAAGGGAACGCCCCGTTCTTTGCCTGGCTGCACTTTTTCGACCCGCACGCCCCTTATCGCGAGCGTCCTGACTTACGCGGCAAGTTCGACTCTGCCTACGATGCGGAGATCCACCACGTCGACCAAGTCATCGGATCGATCGTCGACCTCCTCGAAAATCGCGGCCTCTTCTCCGACACACTGCTCTGCATCACGGCCGACCACGGGGAAGGGCTCGGTGACCACGGCGAGCTGACCCATGGATTCTTCGTCTACGATTCCACGTTGCGTGTTCCTCTGATTTTCTCTCACGCCAGCCTGACTCCGAGTCGAATCGACGGCCCCTTCTCTCACGTGGACCTTCCCTCCACACTTTTGGAAGCGGTCGGCCTCTCGCCCCTGCGCCATGGGCGCAGCCGCTGGCAGATCATTCGCGGCGACCGCGAGGCCTCCTTCCCCGAACCGGTCTATCTCGAGTCGTACTACTCTTACTTCACCTATGGCTGGAGTCCGCTGCAGGGGATCGTGCAAGGAAACTGGAAGCTGATCGAAGCCCCCCAACCAGAGCTGTACCAACTGCAAAGCGACCCGCTCGAAACGGACAACCGCTTCGCAAGCTCTCCTCCAGAGAGCCGCGCACTGCGAGGGGCTTTGAGTCAATTGGCGGTGTCCTCGGCGACCGTCCAAGCGCCGGTTTCCCTCAACGAGGACGAACGGGCCCGCTTGGCAGAACTCGGTTACGTGGTGGGTGACGATTCCGAGGCTCGGGGCACCACGTTGCCGCTTGCCTCCGCTCATGTCGGCGCCGACCCGAAGGATCGCCAAGAGTTGTTCCTGGAAGTCCAGCAGTTGTTCGAGGCGGCGCGAGCCCTCCCGTCGGAACAAGTGCTGGCGCGTTGTGACTCCATCCTTTCTCGAGATCCGGACAATCTCTTGGCGTTGAGTTATCGCGGCACCACCTTGGTCCGTGCCCGTCGTTTCGAGGAAGCCCTGACTCCTCTTCAGCGCCTGGAGTCCCTGGGGCGGTCCACCGCCAGCACCCTGCAAGCGCTCGGGGTCGCTTGGATGAACTTGAACCGACCCGAGGAAGCCATCGTCGCCCTGGAGCGCAGTGCCGCCCTTTCCCCACGCCCCACCAAGACTCTGCAGTTCCTGGCCCAAGCGGAGTCGCAACTTGGCAACTTTTCGCGCGCCGTGGAGCTTCTCACTCGGGTGCTCGAAGATCCGGACGTCCCTCCGTCTGCCCGAACGGCCATCGAGGCCATGCGCGAACGATTCAACGCCCGTTCTCGCTGAACCTCCCTCGATGAACCGCGAGGCACGGTATCGTGAACTTCAAGATTCGGCCTCCCGCTCGCGCCGGTTCCGTTCGCAGTCCCTTCGTCCAGAAGCCATGGCCGATGCCGGAACCGACGTGGGTCATGATCGTGGCGCCGCCCTCGGCGCCTTTCGTCACGAAGGAATCTGATGACCACTCGCCGAGACCTTGATCTCCTGTCCTTGGTTCGCCTCCGGTGTGGGGAGGCAATTGCGATCCTCGCCCTGGGTGCTCTCCTGAGCTGTTCGGACTCGAACCGAAACTCGCTTTCTTCGAACATTCCTGAGCCGACTTCCCAAGTTGCAACGACTTGGCACTTCTCTGATGTGACCTCCGGGTCCGGCATCGACTTCGCCCATACCTTCGGTGACGATCAGTTCAGCTTCATCCTGGAAGACACCGGCTCCGGAGTTGCGCTGATCGACATCGACGGCGACCGACTGCTCGACGTGTACTTCTTGAACGGGACCTGGGTCGAAGGGGTGAGCGACCCCGCATTCCGCGACCGCCGCGGCGCCACCAACCGCCTGTACCGCAACTTGGGAAATCTGCGCTTCGCCGATGTCACGGAGCAGTCCCGCACGGGAGATCCAGGATATGGCATGGGAGCCATCGTCGGGGACTACGACGGCGATGGGGACGAAGATCTCTATGTCCTGAACTGGGGTCCCAACGTTCTGTACCAGAACCGCGGCGATGGAACCTTCGAAGATGTCACCGATGTGGCGGGCGTCTCTGGACCCGACACCATTGCGGGACAGCGCAAATGGAGCGTGAATGGGTTCTTCTTCGACCCGGATGGCGATGGCGACCTGGATCTGTACATCGCCAACTACTTGGCGTTCGACCCAGAGTTCATCGATCCCGAACTTCCCGAAGAGTACCCCTACCCAGGACCGGAGTCCTATGCCGGCCAACACGCTCTGCTGTTCGAAAACCAGGGAGATGGCACCTTTCGTGACATCAGTGAAGCCAGCGGGTTAGACGCGTTTCCGGGAAAAACCATGGGAGCGGCCCTGGCAGACTTCGACGAAGACGGCTCGAGTGAGATCTTCGAAGCCGTCGACGACATGCAAAACTACTTGTTTCGACCTTCGCCGGAGGGCTGGAACGAGTTGGCTGAATCGGCGAGCGTCGCCTTCAACAAGGACGGGGCTCCCATGGCATCGATGCATGGCTCCTGCGGCGACTACGACGCCGACGGTTCGATCGATGTCTTCGTCCCCGATCTGGCTCGCGGCTGCCTGTACCGCAATCTCGGCAACCTTCAGTTCGAAGAGAAAACCGATTCGGCCGGACTCGGGGCGATCCTCGATGGGAGCGGCGCCTGGGGCTCTCACTTCGCAGACTTCGACAACGACACCCATCTCGACCTTCTCGTGGTCCGCGGGGGAGCCTTCGATCTCCTTGCCGCCGAAACCGACCTGATGTTTCAGAATCTGGGGAACGGGAGCTTTGCCGACGTCTCCGCAACCCTCGGCTCGTACTTCCAGGCCGCCCACGTGAGCCGCGGCGCTGCATTCGGTGATCTCGACAATGACGGGGACGTGGACATCGTGGTGTCTCGGAAAGACCTTCCGGCCACGGCTCATGTCCTGCGCAACGAAACTCCTCCCGAGCACCACTGGCTCGGGTTGCGCCTGGTGGCACGCCGCGGCCATTCGGAAGCCATCGGGGCAAGAGTGGAGTTGAGGATCGGCAACCAGACTCGAGTGCGAGAAGTGCAGCGCTGTGGCTCCTACCTTTCGCAAAATGACCGACGCGTCCACTTTGGCTTGGGAAACGCTGATTCGGTCGACGAGCTCACCATTCGCTGGCCTTCGGGCCACGTTCAGAGAGTGGACGTTGCCAGCGTGGATCACTACCTAGAAATCGTGGAAGAAGTCGCCTCCCGCTAATCGTGTCGCGAACCATCGAGGCGGAGCGAAGGGTCGGTCCGAGTTCCGCTTCCCAACAGTTCGTTCTCGGAAACTGGCAAGCGGCGTGAGCGGATCCTCCGGTCCATCGATTCGTCTCCCCTGGATCCTCGAGACCACCGTGGTGAGAGCCATCCGACAAGGCTTCACGAGACCGAGTCCAACCAGTCGATCCACGGCAAGGAGGTAATGGGGAGGAGCAAATGGCCTCCCCCCTCCACTACGTGGGCACGCGACAGGGGAATCGTCTCATTCATGAGTTCCGCCTGCCGAACCGAGTCCACCACGCGATCTCGGTCCCCGGCCACCACCAACGTTGGACACGAGACTTCTGGCAGACGCTCCCGCAAGTCCAACCGCTGGATCATTCGCAAACGCCGTGCGTAACCTTCCGGCGAAAACGGGTGACGGGTCTTTCGAAACCGGGCGATCGCATCCGCATCTCGTAGCTTTCCAAAGAGAGTTCGCGGAGCGAACCGTGCCCTTGCCCACTGAAACACCGGAGGCGGGATTCGTGGAAGAATCCAACGGGACCACTGCAGTCTTGCCCGCGCACGGTAGTGGGCAAAACTGTTCACCAAAACCAGTCCGGCCACCCGTTCCGGTTTCTCCAAGACTGCTTGGAGCGCCACCGCTCCGCCGAAGGACTCCGCAAGGAGAACCACCTTGTCCCCCGGCGAACCGTCCACGACCTGCCAAAGGCGACGAGCCAATCCAGAGTATTGATCTTCTTCGATCGGCGAGTCGCACGTGTAAGCCAGCCGCGTCAATCGGCGCCGCTCGGCAATCTTCGACGCAAGGCCGAGCAACAGCTCTCCGGAACCATCGATTCCAGGGACGTAGATGACACGTCGCCGCCTTTCCCCGAGCGCTCCGTTGCTAGCGGCCGGGTGAACATCCCCACGGATGACGCAACGCATGCACCGACACTCCTTCCCCAGGAAGATGAGACTTTCGATCGAGAGAGCCTAATGCAAATCAAAGGCGCCGTCATCAACGGGGCCCTGGGCGAACCTTGTTCCCAATCTCTGGGGCCCGCGACCGAAGAGCGACGGGACGCCAATCGGCCAGGCGCTTTTGCGCCAAGGAGGTTGGGGCCAAAGTCGCCGTTCCACTACGGGACGCGAGGTCGTCGACTCCCGCATGGGAAGATCAATTTCTCCGGCCGAAACCGGCCCTGCCTGGCACAATGTGGAGATGGACATCCTGCACGTCATTGCCGAGCGCAAGATTCGCGAGGCCCTGGAGCGAGGAGACTTGGACCGGGTGGAGGGGTCCGGAAAGCCACTCCCCGAAGACGCCTTTGCCGACACTCCGGCGGAGCTTCGCGCCGGATTTCGGGTCTTGAAGAATGCGGGATTCGTGCCGGAAGAAGTCCAACTCCAGGGCGACATCCGGCGACTGGAAGACCTGATCCAAGCGTGCCCAGACCTGGCCGCCGACGCCGAGCCACGAAACGAGTTGCGCGTCAAACGGCTGCGCTATGCCCGCCTGATGGAGCGCTGGCGCGGCTCGGCGCTCACGACCGCATACTGCCGCCGCTTGCGGGAACGACTCGGGGACAAACGCGCCACTCCCGGACCCTCGTGAGGACCCGGGAGTGACTCGGATACAGCTTGCCGTTTCGTCAGTGGAGCGGGTGCTTACTGAATGCGAACCTTCGGCTCGTTCTTGATCGCATTCAACATCGTCTGGTAATCCGGGAACTTGTCTCCATCGTAGATGCACTCGCCGATGATTTCGCAGTCATCGTCGAAGATCATGTAGTCTCTCACTCGATCCGGCTCGATGTCGAGCGCTTCGCGGGGATTGTTCCCGAGCTGGGCCACTCGTGTGTTGATGAGGCTGAAGCTCATGCACTCGTCAACCTGGATGTTGCCGCGTCGGGCAGAGTTCTTGCCGACGAAGTGCGGCCCCACCTGGAAGTCGCAGTCTTTGACGATGACGTGGCCGTTCGGCAGGTCATCGGTGTCTTCCCCGGCGTGGATCACCAAGGCGCCGGTGATGTTCTGGTTCCAGCGCTCGTGAAGATTCGGATTCGCGCCAAGGCGCACGGTGACGTTGTCCATCAAGATGGTGCCGGTATGGCGACCATTGAAGGAGAAGGCGCTGCCGCCCCCGCCGTCCTGCAGGCAAACGTCTTCGACGTACACGTTGCGGAAGGTCAGGTCACCGACTCCCGCCGGGCCCTCACCGATGCGATTGGCCATCTGGAAGGCCGTGCGACCGCACCACTTCATGGTCATGTTCTCGACGAGGATGTCGCCGAGGACGTTGTGGAAGTAGTTGGCGTGCTCTTCGCGGATGCCAGTGATCGATCCACCACTCCAGATCCAACCAGGCTTGTCGTAGGCACTGCGACCCATCTCGTAGGTGAGAACACCCCACTTGCAATCCGGTCCCGTGTTGGTTTCAAAGTTGAAACCACCTTCCAAGTTGCAGTCGTAGAACCAGAAGTCGCGGAAGCCCTGATGGAAGTTCCAGCGCAAGCTGGCCGGCCGTTCGGAGCCAACCCCCATCGTGTCGTCACCGACGAACGTCAGGCCTTCGTAGGTCACGGCGCCACCCCATTCCAGGTAGTGGGTCTGACTTCCGCCCACCGGGTTCGGTTGGACCCGAACGGTGCCCGGCTGCGAGGCGCGAATCACCGTTTGCGGATCGATGCCGAACTGGTAGTCCGAATGGGAGTTCACCCGCTCCACTCCCGGCTTGCGGTCGTAGGACATGGTGATGCGGAAATGCTCGTAGTCCCCAGGCGTGAGCTCGATCACGTCGCCCGGGGTCTTCAACTCGGGACGATTCTTGCCCGAGCTGGACCATTGGTCGGCGCCAAAGACGTCTTGCACCGGGGAACCCGTATTGATGGTTTCGCCAGTTGCCACGTTGCGGCAGCTGGACGGCGTCAGCACCCAGTCGGCATCACTGGAGGCCCCACCCCCGTCGAACTGCGACACGACGACTTCATCGAGTCGGTTCGAGGTCCGGTATCGGCCCATGTTGCGGTTCATGCTCACCCCTTGCAGGAAGAACTCGAACCCATGAAGGGCTTCATCATCGGGCACGTACATCGCGAGCTCGAGCGTGTTCGAATCCGGGACCGGGTCCACGGAGAGAACCTGGAACGCCGGTGTGAAGCCGAGGCCCAACCACTGCCCACGGTTCATCGTGAAATCGCCTGGCTCGAGATCGAACAACAACAGGTGACTGGTGCCAGCGGTGGCACCATCGACCGTGATCGTCGCGTCCGTCCCCATCACGAACGACGTACTCTTCATCTCAACCTGCGCCGAAGCGCTTGTCGCGACCAACGCCGCGCCCGTCACAGCAGCGCTGACGATTTTGGTGCGACCATGCGAGAAGATCATGACTGCTCCCCAGTTGTGGGGTCGGTAGCGAAACGTGCCGCGCGGCTCGCAGCTTCGACCCTCGTGCTTTCCCAGCTTGTCCCCTTTGTACAAGGCATCCTGGGATTGGCACCTAGGTGGGAACACTCTTCCAAGACAGGGAAAGATCTGTTCGGGAAGTCGTCGGCGACAAGGAAGGAACTGCCGTTCGGCAAGCTCTTCACGAAGAAACGACGCATCGATCTTTCAGAGACAGCGCTTCAGATGCCTGGTTCGAATGCAACGAGTTCGAAGTCACCTCGGCAAGGGAACCAAAGTGTCGCGGTTCGATGAGGCGAGGCCGCCGCGGCTCCGAAGAGATGGGCCGTGGAAGCCAGCTGTGGTTCCGCGATCTCTTCTGGGCCACGGACTCGACGAAGGAGATCCCGGGATGCAGAGGCCTGACGGAGCGCCGCGACACTCTTTCCGTGGGGTTCTCACCCGGGTTTCAAACCCAGTGGTTTCCCCGGGCTGTTCCCTCGTCACCCGTCCCCGAAAACCGGGGGTCGGACAGGGGACCACTCGGAAACCGGAGCGAGGCGGAAAGGAGTCGTCGGAAGGCGAGATTCAGAGACGCTGATACAACACTTGGCCCCCCACGATGGTGAGGTCGACCTGAGTCTCCGGGATCCTCTCTTCGGGACAGGTCAGCAGGTCCTGGGAAAGGACCACGATGTCGGCCAGCTTCTTCGGAGTCAGAGTTCCCTTGATGGATTCTTCGAAGGCCGCGTGAGCTCCGCAGATGGTGTAGGAACGAAGTGCCTGCTCGCGAGTCATGCGCTGCTCGGGAAAGAATCGATCCCCGTTTCGGGTCATGCGCGACACGGTGGAGTAGAAGGACTGAATGGGGCTCACATCTTCGACCGGAGCGTCGGTGCCATTGGTGACGACGGCTCCAGACTGGATCAGCTTCTGCCACACGTAAGCCCCCTTCTCGGCACGCTCAGAACCAAGACGAGCCACCACGTAGGGAGCGTCCGACGTGCAGTGGACCCCTTGCATCGAGGCAATGACCCCCATCTCGGCAAACCGAGGGATGTCTTTCGGGGCGAGGTGTTGAGCATGCTCGACTCGCCAGCGAGCCTCGGCCAGTCTCTCCGGAGAAGGAAAGGAGTTCTCGAAGATGTCCAGAACCTCGCGGTTGGCCCGATCTCCGATGGCGTGAACGCAGAGTTGCACTCCATGCTTGCGAGCAATGGCCGCAGTTTGGATCACATCCTCGACGGTCGCAGTGTTCAGCCCAGAGCTCCCCGGAAGATCCGAGTAGGGTTCCAGGAGCCACGCACCCCGGGATCCCAAGGCCCCGTCGATGCTTCGCTTGATCGCGGCGACGGTCAGGTGGTGATTGCCCGCCTCTTTCACCAGGTAGTCGCCGAAAGATGCGGCGAGCCGATCGTTGCTCTCACGGACCATCACCCAAAGCCGGGTGCCTATCTCTCCCGCCTCGACCATCTCGCGCAGCACATCGATGGTCTCGAAGGAAGATCCCGCATCTTGGAACGAGGTAATCCCGTTCTCCAAACACTCCTGGTCCGCCAACCGGGCCGCCCGCCGGATTCGCTCACGCACGTTGGTTTCCTGGAGCGACCGCGCGTGAACCCGCTGCACTAAGCCGGCTGCCTTCTCGCGAAACACGCCGGTCGGATTCCCATGACCGTCGCGCAAGATTTCTCCCCCCGCGGGGTCCGGCGTCGAAGCATCGACTCCGGCCATCTCCATGGCCTTGGCGTTGAAGAAGCAGGCGTGGCCACTCGCATGGGTCAGACACACCGGGTTGTCCGGGGACACCGCGCTCACCGAGTCGTGAACCGGAAACCCTTCCACCGAGTCCTCCGGCACCCGATCCCACTTTTCTTGATGCCAACCTCTTCCCAGAATCCACTCACCGGGAGAGGCTTGAGCGACCGCCTCCGTGACGAGGGAGACCACGTCCTCCCAAGAGCGCACCTGCATCAAGTCCAAGTTCATCATGGACTGCCCGACCCCGGTGAAGTGTCCATGGCCCTCGATGAATCCGGGGATCGCCAATCGGCCTTGCAGATCGATGACTCGAGTTGCTTCGCCGCGAAACTGATCGATCTCGTCACTGCTCCCTACGGCGAGAATGCGTTCGTCCTTCACCGCCAGAGCTTGGGCCTCCCCCAAGTCCGGGTCCACGGTGACGATTTTGCCCCGGGTCAGAATCAGGTCGGCCTGATCGGCAGTCGACCAACTCAACAACAAGCTCAGGCACCACAGATGCATGGAACGTCCCTTTCCCTCGTCACCATCGAGCGAGCCTCTCGAGAAGCACCACCGTGGTCTCGATTTCTTCATCGATGGATGAGTGGGTCTGCGTTCGAACGGAAGCGACGCCGGTCTTGGTGTCGAGACGGACGATCGCGGGTCGAATCGGCGCTCATTCTAACGGCCCTGATCGCGCGATCCCCGAACGCTGCGACGGATTCTTCAGCCCTTAAGCGCACACTGGGCACCCTTCTGCCCTGGATCGATCAGCAGACCTTTGCTTCCCGACTTGCGAGCTCGGTTTTCGCGGAGCTACGATGCTTGCCCCACGCTTCCCCCACCAAGAGCCTGGCGACGATTGACTCATCCCCCCCATGCCGGGCCGTCCATCCGCACTTCGAAGGAAACCTCTCATGACCTGGATGCGCTTGTGCTGGCTGCTTGCAACGATCCTCGTGTTGAGCAGCAACCCCCTCTTCATTCCCAGCGCCCATGCCTGTCAGGACCCCGAGTCGCCCCCATCAGAGAACGATCCCTGGGACGTGAATGCCCCGCCGGGTCCGTCGCGAGAAATCTCCATCGACACCGACGAGGGGACTTGGCTGAGCTTGGACCTGAGTCCCGATGGCCAGGTCATCGTGTTTGACTTGTTGGGTGATCTGTACTCACTCCCCATCACCGGAGGCGACGCGGTCCCGTTGAGCGAAGGCATCGCCTGGGACATGCAGCCCTGCTTCAGCCCCGACGGCCAACGCATCGCATTCACCAGCGACGAAGGAGGCGGGGACAATCTTTGGGTGATGGATCGTGATGGCACGAATCGCCGTCAGGTGACGAAAGAGTCGTTCCGCTTGCTGAACAGTCCCGCGTGGAGCCCGGACGGAGAGTACCTGGCCGCTCGCAAGCACTTCACTTCTCGACGGTCCCTCGGCGCCGGGGAAATCTGGCTCTACCACCAAAGTGGCGGGGCCGGCCTTCCAATGACCACCCGACCGACCGAACAAAAGGACGTGGGCGAACCGGCGTTTTCCCCGGACGGCCGTTTCCTTTACTACAGCCTCGACAGCACTCCGGGGGGAACGTTCGAGTACAGCAAGGATGTGAATCAGGGCATCTATCGCATCGATCGATTGGACCGAGAGTCCGGCGAAGTCACGACCCTCGTGTCGGGTCCGGGTGGCGCCTGTCGCCCCACCCCCAGTCCCGACGGAAAGAAGCTGGCCTTCGTTCGGCGCGTGCGTTTCGCCACCACCTTGTTTGTCATGGACCTGGAATCGGGGCTTGCCACCCCGGTGTTCGACGGCTTGGAGCGAGACATGCAAGCAACCTGGGCCATCCATGGCGTCTACCCCGCCATGGAATGGACCCCGGAGAGCAACGCACTGGTGTTGTGGGCCCAAGGAAAGCTCTGGAAGGTTCCGACCACCGGAGCAGAGGCAACCCAAATCCCTTTCCGAGTGAAGTCCCGACGAACGGTGCAAGACGCCGTGCGCTTTCCCGTGGAGGTCTCGCCCGAAGAATTCGACGTCAAAGTGCTGCGCTGGGTCACGGTGTCCCCCGACTGCTCTCGGGTGGTTTACCAGGCCCTGGGTCACCTGTACGTCAAGGAGCTACCCGAGGGACAACCGCGTCGCTTGACAACCCAAGACGAACACTTCGAGTTCCACCCATCCTTCAGTCGAGACGGCCGGTGGATTGTCTACACCACTTGGAATGACGAAACCCTGGCAGCGGTCCGAGTCACCTCCGCCGAAGGCTCTGGCAAATCACGCGTCTTGGTCCCCGGCCCCGGACATTTCGCCAACCCGGTGTTCACTCCGGACGGCACCGAAGTGGTCTACGAAAAGATCCGCGGGGGTCATCTCACTTCCCCACTCTGGTCGTTTGACCCGGGCATCTACCGAGTGCCTGCGGACGGGGGAGAGTCAGTCAAGATCACGGACATCGGCCGCTCGCCCCAGTTTGGCGCGGACGGAAAACGCGTGTACCTGACTCGCCGAGATGGCGGCGGCAACGACCCGGACCGGCTGACCCTGTTCAGCCTTCCGCTCGAGGGCGGCGAACCGAGAGATCACCTGCGGAGTGATTGGGGAACGGAGTTCACTCTTTCTCCCGATGGGCAGTGGGTCGCCTTCGCGGAACGATTCAACGCCTACGTGGCGCCTTGGGTCGAGACCGGAAGAGTCGTGACCTTGGGTCCGAAGACCTTGGCGATGCCCGTCTTCCAAGCCAGCCGCGACGCCGGGGAGAACCTGCGATTCTCCGGGGACAGCACCCATCTCCATTGGTCCCTCGGCCCCGACCTTTTCCTTCTGGAGCTCTCGGAAGCTTTGGCGTCCCTGGAAGGAAATGACGAGGGAACTCTCGAGCCAAAGGCCGAAGGTCACCCCATCTCATTCCGGGCGCCGACTCACAAAGCTCAGGGAAAGGTCGCCCTGACCGGCGCGCGGGTCATCACCATGCGCGGCGACGAAGTGATCGAGGACGGCTGCGTGGTCATCGATGGCGAACGAATCGTCGCGGTGGGATCGACGCAGGACGTCTCGGCCCCCTCCGACGCCCAAGTCATTGACGTTCGGGGCAAGACCATCATGCCGGGGATCGTGGACGTCCACTATCACGGGGCACAGACCGCGGGTGGTGGAGTGACTCCCCAGAACAACTGGTACCACGCCGCAACCTTGGCCTACGGGATCACTGCCATTCACGACCCCTCCCACGACACCAACAGCATTCACGCCGTTTCGGAAATGGCACGGGCCGGTCGTGTCTTGGCGCCGCGCACTTACTCCACCGGCACGATCCTCTATGGCGCCGCCGGGAACTTCAAGGCCGAGATCGACAGTCTGGATGACGCGCGCTCCCATCTGCGCCGAATGAAGGCGGTCGGGGCCATTTCGGTCAAGAGTTACAACCAGCCGCGCCGAGACCAGCGCCAGCAAGTGATCCAAGCGGCTCGAGAACTCGAAATCATGGTGGTGCCGGAAGGAGGGTCGACCCTTCAACACAATCTCACGATGGTGGTGGACGGGCACACGGGCGTCGAGCACTCCCTGCCTGTCGAGAACATCTACGCCGACATCGAACAACTCTGGGGTCCGACCGACGTCGGCTACACTCCGACCCTGATGGTGGGATACGGCGGAATCTGGGGCGAGCACTACTGGTACCACCACCGTCGCGTGTGGGAGAACGAAAAGCTGCTCCGCTTCGTGCCGAAGTCCATCGTCGACCCTCGTTCCCGCCGGCGCACCATGGCTCCCGAAGAGGAATACAACACCAAGCGCAGCTCGCGAATCTGCGGGGACTTGGTGAAGGCCGGAGCCCGCACCCAGGTGGGCGCTCACGGTCAGCTCGCCGGGCTCGGCACCCACTGGGAGCTGTGGATGATCGCGGAAGGAGGCCTGACCCCGCTCCAGGCGATTCGAGCGGCGACCCTCGACGGCGCGTTCTACGTTGGGTTGCACGGCGATCTGGGATCTCTGGAACCAGGAAAACTCGCAGACCTGATCGTCTTGGACGAGAACCCACTCGAGGACATCCGCCACACCGAGACCATTCGCTCGGTCATGCTCGGGGGGGAACTGTACGACGCGGAAACACTCGCACCGGCCGATGGACGAGCAGGCCAAGCGCCTCGTTTCTACTTCGAAGGCCGGGAATACAACTTCCCAACCCATTCGACGGGGCACGCGGGCTGCATGGGGTGCACTGTGACGGAGGGGTGAATCCCCCACCAACTTTCCGATGGCCCCAGGAATCGAGCCCGGAATCGGAATTTCTGACCGGTCCGGGAAATCGACTAAGGGACGTGAATCTGCTGGCCGATCCGAGGGGATGCAGCGCGTTCCGTCGTTTCTCAGTCGGGGGTTTCACGTCACATGTTCGATCGCAAGTCCAAGAAGCAACCTGCACCTCCTGTCAGCAACCCGGAAGTGAATCCGCGGCGCACCACCGCGAGCACTCCCTCCACCGGACGTTCGGTGGAACCCATGCCGGATCCCCCCTTGCGCGGTTCGCCAGCTCAGCAAACGAGCGCTCTGAATCCCAACATCTCGGTGGAAGGAAACCTCTCGTTCCACGGGACCTTGGTGGTCAACTGCAAAGTGCAGGGCAGCATCGTCAGTGAAGGTCGGCTGGTGATTGGATCTTCCGCGGTCGTCGATGCCGACGTCACCGCCGGGACCATCGAAATCTCGGGCAAGGTCAAGGGAGACGTCACCGCGCAAACGTCGGTGAAGATCAACACCGGCGCCGAGGTCGTTGGCGACATCGAAACCCCGACGATCTCCATGGAAGAGGGCGTCGCCTTCGAAGGTCGCTGCACCCGTCCCGTGGTTCAGGAAGTGGTGGAACCACTGGAAGACTCCCAAGACACGGTTCGCTCGGACGACGAAGAAACCGACGGCGTCAAGCAAGGCGTCGAAGAGGAAGTCGGCGAAGAACAGGAAGAGAAGCAGCCCCAGGAAGCCTGAGCTTCCTCGAAGGGCCGACTCACTCGTCCCCGACATAGCCAAGAGCGTTCAGCTCTTCGGCCACCGAAGCATCCAAACCCTCGTGTCGCGCTCCGGCGCCGCGAGGGTTTTCATTTTTCCAAGCCTCCAGCTCCCCGAGCAAACGAGCTCGCAGCTGCGGGTCGGAAAGCGAAGACTGCTCCTTCCGGTCGCGAGACAAATCGTAGAGCTCGACCGGGTAGCGATCCCCCGCGAACTGAGTCAACTTGTAATCGCCGTCATAGACGCACCAGGAGTCCGTTTTCGCATCCTCCCGTCGGCTCTTGCGCGACTTGGTGGTTTCCCCAAAGGTCTTCTGAATGACCGGCGACTGTCCCTCCCACCAACCGTGGACGTCGATGCCCTGAAGCGCCGAGGAAACCGGAACGTCGAGCCAACCAAGCACGGTCGGCATCACGTCGATCAGCTGCACCCGCTCTCGGAGCCGCATTCCCCGGGGTCCCTCGGGAACCCTCACGATTAGCGGAACATGGATCAACTCTTGGTACAGGGAGTGCTGGTGCCCCTTCTCTCCGTGCTCGAAAAACTCATCGCCGTGATCGGAAGTCAGCACCAGCAGGGTCCGGTCCCACCAGCCACCGCGACGCAACTCCTCCACCAGTTTGCCAATGTGAGCATCGACCCAGGCGATCTCTCCATCATAGAGGGCGATCAGATGGCGCAGATCCCGCGGCTTCATGTCCTCACAGATCGCCGGATTGGAAATGAACCGATGGGAGGTCATGGTGCTGCGAGAGTTCTCCGAAAACATCGTGTCATAGGGAGCGGGAGGGATGTAGTCGTAATGCACATCCCAGTAGTGGAGAAACAAGAAGAACGGAGGCCTGACATCCTCCAGGATGCGGACGGTTTTGTCGTGAATCGACGGACTGGTCACGACTTCGTGGCTTTGCCGGTGCTCGAGGCGGGCAAGCTCGTCGTCGTAGTGATCAAACCCTTGGTTCATTCCGAACTGGGAGTGCATGAACGGGCCGCTGACGACCGCGTGGGTGGAGTACCCTTGCTCTTGAAGCCGTGCCGCCAACGTCGGGGTTCCCGGCGCCAGGCGACGGGTTCGGCTCGTGACTTGGTGGGTGCGTGGGTAGCGAGAGGTCAGCAAGGACGCATGAGCCGGCAACGTCCACGGAGCCTGAGAATTCGCATTCTCGAACAGGATCCCTTCCTCCGCCAAGGCGTCGATCGCGGGGCTGGTGGGACGCCGGTATCCGTAACAGGACAGATGATCGGCCCGTAGGCTGTCAATGGAGATCAGGACGACGTTCCAAGGAGCCACGACCTCACCGGGATTCGCTCCGCGATCGGGACCGGGTTCCTCGCCACAGCTCCCCAGACAAATCACCGACACGATCAACCAGTGGATTCGGTGCATGGGTCGGAGCTCCGTCGGGAGCGAGAAAAGGTCGAGAAGAAGGAACGACGGCTGGCGGATCATAGCCTGCCTCCAAACCCGACCGCGATCTTCACCACCGGGGTGATCGATCGGCAACGTGGGCGAAGCCTTTGGTGGTTCGCCATCGGCGGCTAATCTGCGACGTCGCGGACGCAGGATCCGCCACCACTTCTCCGTGAGACTCCTCTGGTAAGCTCCCCTTCACTTTCCCGCATCCCGTCCCCGGGTCGACCCGGTTCCTCCCGGTGGGAGCGCCCCCCTCTTGCACGGACCGGAGAAATGGGACGACGACGATCGTGCGCGGCGCCGTGCCGTTCGCTCGTGGCGCTCACCGCGACGCTACTCTTGGTTCATTGCGGCTCGGATTCTGATCCATCCCTCGAGGGGTCCGATGGTCCACCGGCCCTCGAAGCCAACCACGAGGGTTCCCGACGTTCGGTCCTGTGTCTGGTGGTCGACACATTGCGTGCCGATCACCTGGAGGTGTACGGTCATGATCGGGCCACCTCTCCCTTTCTCAAGGAGCTCGGCGACTCGTCTCTTGTCTTCGAGAACATGTACTCTCAAGCGTCTTGGACGAAACCCTCCGTGGCCTCTCTCTTCACCTCCCTGTATCCACTTCAGCATTACGCCATCCGCGAGGAGACCGACAACATCCTCGCCGAGTCGCTGGACACCCTTCCCGAAATCCTGCACGAAGCGGGCTACCAGACTGCCGCGTTCACCGAGAACCCCCACATCACGCCGGTGACAGGATTCGGACAGGGGTTTGAAGAATTCCAAACCGTCGAAGGTTTCGACGGCGATGCCCCGTGGATTCTCGAACAGGCGCTGGCGTGGGTCCGCGCCCGAGAACCGGAACGACCGTTTTTCCTTTACGTCCACTTCCTGGACCCTCACGGGCCCTATGCCCCGTCGGAACCACGGCGCTCCGAGTTTCTGCAAGGGCGCACCACCGAACGAGAGCACGTGCGCGAGGGAGTGGTGGGTCAGTTGATGCGCTCGCTCAAGGGCGACTTGTCGCAACTCGGAGACGACGTGGAGTACTTGAAGGCACTCTACGACGCTGAGATCCGTGACATCGACGACATCCTGCGCCAGCTGTACGAGGGACTCCTGGGAGAAGGCCTCCAAGAACCGCTGGTGATTTCCTTCACCTCGGACCACGGCGAAGAGTTCATGGAACATGGCGGGCTGAAGCATGGGGACTTCCTCTATGACGAATGCCTGCGCGTGCCATGGATCCTTTCGATTCCCGGCGTCGCCCCCCAGCGGCTCCCGGTGAGTGCGCAGCACGTCGACGTGGCCCCCACCTTGCTCGAAGTGCTTGGCCTGCCGATTCCTCCCCGCTTCCAAGGACGGAGCATGGTTCGCGCGTGGCAAGACGGCGACATGGTGCAACGCCCAGCCGTGAGTGAGACCATGTGGCGCAACGTTCGTCGGCGGAGCGTACGCACCGGCGAATGGAAACTCATCCTGGACGAAGTCGGGCGCGGAGAAGAGCTGTACCGGATCCAGGACGACCCGGGAGAGACCGAAGACGTGTCCGATCAGAACCCGGGCGTGGTGGAACGCATGAAGACCCTACTGCGAGAGTTGACCAAGCCGGTGGCTCCCGCAGTCGAAGCCCAATCCCAAGGCCAACGCGACCCCGAACTAGAAGACGCCCTGAGGGCCCTGGGATACTTCGACAAGTGAGAGGCATTGTGGCCGAGACCTGGACTTCCCCTGCCCAAGACTGGCGGCTCCTCTCGATGGTCCTGGTCAGCTTGATTCTCGGTGGATGTGCCGAGGAATCCCGAGAACCGAATCACTTGATTCTGGTGTCCATCGACACTCTTCGCGCCGATTTTCTCGGATGCTACGGGCACCCATTCGTTCAGAGCCCCCATCTCGATCAGCTGGCCGAGAACGGAGTCCGGTTCCACACTCACATCAGCGCGGCGCCCTCGACTCTGTCTTCCCACACTTCCCTGATGACCGGGACCTATCCCCAGCGTCATGGGGTCGCGCGCAACGGTTTCCGAGTTCCGGACGACAACGAGACCTTGGCCGAGGTATTGGTCGGCGCCGGCTTTCGCACCGCTGCATTCATCGGGGCGGCGCCCCTGGGACCCGCGGTCAACTTTCACCAAGGGTTCCAGCACTACGACGGTTCCAGCGCGTTCACTCTCCGCGGTGACGAACGAAACCCCAGCGGGGTGGAGCGTCCGGCCAGCGACGTGACCGACTCGGTCTTGGCATGGTTGGACTCCGAGGACTCGAGTTTCGACGATCGCCTGTTCCTGTTTGTCCACTACTTCGACGTGCACCACCCCTACCAGGCTCCGCCTCCGTACGCCGGGATGTACGGCCGCCATCCGTACGACAGCATCAGCGAACGGCAACGAGTCTGGATCGACGTCACCAAGAAACTCGAAGCCGAGGGAGCGCAGGATCTCGAACAGCACTACCACGACGTGCGCCCCCAGTTGTTCGAACTGGAAGGTCGAGGGAAGACTTTGGCGGCAGCCTACGCGGAAGAGATCACCTACACCGACGCCGAGATTGGCAGGTTGTTCGAGGGGCTGAGATCCCGTGGCCTATGGAACGACGCACTCGTCGTGGTCACCTCGGACCATGGAGAAACCATGCTCGAGCACTCGCCGGTGTTTGACCACGGCGCCACGGTGTACGACACGGAAGTGCGAACTCCGCTGCTGTTTCGCCTTCCGGACGAACGCTTGGCCGGCACGGTCATTGCCCCCCTGGTCTCCGCGACGGACGTGTTTCCCACCGTCTTGGATTTCCTCGGCGTGCCGCACTCTCACGAAGTCGACGGCCAGTCCTTGCGCACGCTGATGCAAGCCGGCAAGGAGACCACCCCGCGCTTCGCCTTCAGTGAAGCCACCAAGCCATTTCGAGAAGAGCGCTTCGACTCTCATCCCCGCTGGCGCAATCTCGACAAGTTTCGCAGCGTGCGCAACGACCGATACAAGCTGATGATTCGGATTCCGGACCGCCAGATTCGCCTCTACGACCTGGAATCCGATCCTTGGGAGACGACCAACCTGATCCTGTCGGGAGAGTATGACCAAGATGTGCTCTCCGAGATGCGACAGCAGCTCGACAACTGGACCGCCCAAGCGCGCCCTTTTCGGTCCGACATGGTCGAGCTCAAGGAGCAGCTCGACGCCCTTCGAGAACTCGGATACTTGGAAGACTAGCAGGCCGGTGAAGAAGACCTCTCGTGCCGCTCGAGAGAGACTGGTCTCTGTCGAGGAGTTGGACCGCCGGCGAATCGCTGGAATGGCCGAAGAATCGAGGCGGAAGGCGGGAGCAAGAAAGCTCCGATCGGGGCCGAAAGACTTGGCCCGCGACCTGCAACGCTCGGGGCGGGTGTTCCTCAGTCACCCTGTGCCGGGGACTTCTTTCGACGCCGGCCCTTGCCTTGTTCCTTCTTTTTCTGGGAACCGAACCGTTCGCCGGCCCCCAGTTCGACCAGCACCTGTTGCGTGAACAGATCCCATTGTTCGAAGGGGTCGACACCCGGCGGCGACCGCTTCAAGACGGCGAGATAGCGGGGAGGATCGTCGGGCCGAAATGGCGGCAAGGACTGGCCCGCGGGGACGTAGTGCCGGGACAGCTTGTCATGGCGCCACTTCTTCAGCCACTTCTGCATCTCGCCAGCCAGGTCTTCACTCTCCAGCATCGAGGCCCGGACGTAGGTGGGATTGCGATCCAAGAAAAACGATCGCGGAACCGCCTTGTCGTGACCCGGCGCACGGAGGATCTTGGTGGGTCGCCGCGCCACTTCTGGACTGACGAGTCCGTTGACGTCAAAGATCTCGAGTCCCGAGTAGTACCCGACCGCCCCAATGGCTCCGCACACCAGGGATTCTTCGGGCTCGGTGAGTTCGGCGAGGCGCCGACCCAGCTCTGACCAGCGCACGCCGTTGTCAGCCATGTACTCCCATTGCTGGGCTTCGCTCAGGAACTGGTCAGACTTGGTCCGGAAGTGAAACTGCTCACGAACCGACTTGGGCACCAGATGAACGTCCGCTGCCGGCAGTCCGTGCAACAGGGCCACGATCGCGATCAGTGCCAGGGGCCCGCGCGAGCTCGAGGAGGCACTCCTCGATTGAGCCAGCCATGCCAAGAGAAGGCCTTCGAACGCCAGACCAGGAAGAAGGAAGCGGCCCATGCACATGAAATCGCCACCAATGATGATGGCGTAGGCGTAGAAGGCGAGGGGGATCGATGCGACCGCGCCCGCCACGGCGAGCCCCCCCCGCCACAGAGCCTTGCCCACCGCCAGAATGAACAGGAGCGGCGTCAACACGGTCAAGACGAAGACGCTGACGTAGTCGACCCCTCGAGCAGCAATCTCGGCGCTGAAAGCCGCTTTCGCGCGAACCGTGTTGGGCCACCACTCTCCGTAATAGGACTGACGGAACCAGAGGTGGGCTCCCCACCCCAGGGCCACCAAGATCAGGTAGGCGCTTAGGGCGGACACACGCTGCTTTCGCAACAGTCGGGACAAAGCGGCCAGCACACCGAGTCCCCCGGCCCACAGAAATCCTTCGGCGCGAATCAGGACCAACAGGATTCCGAACATTCCGGCCCGGACTCCTCGCACCTCCGGAGCGAGCACCAAGGAGTGAAACACCACGTAGAAGAGCAGCGCGAACCCCATGGTCTCGAGGCCGCTCGAGGCCCACGCGGTGAACGAGGGAGACGTGGCAAGGAACAGAGCCGGCACCAAGGCGACCCATGGGGACTGCCGCCATTGGCAACGGACCTGGCGTTGCACCAGATGCACCAAGCTCGCCCCCGCGACTACCGAAACCCACGGAACCCAGTGCGACGAGTCAAACCCCATTCGCTCGCCGACGGCGGCCAGGGCCACCCACAAGAAATTGCTGTAGCCCTCGACAGGAAAGTCGGAACTCAGGTTGTAGCGGAGCCCGTGCCCTTCCGCCCAATGACGCGCGTAGCGAAAAGAGATGAACGCGTCGTCGCACACGAACCAGAAGCGGCGGACGAAGATTCCATAAACCGCCAAAGGCAGAAAGAATTCCCACCAGGCCAGTCGCGATGGGTTGTCTTGGTCGTCCTTCAAACCCTCTCCTTCGCAGGGATTCCACGCCGGGGAAGAGCCCGTGGCGGTTTTAGCAACACGATCCCGCGGATCGAGACGCGACTCTGGTCCGGGCCGTTCGTACCACTCTCTTTCTCGTATGCTCTCGAAGCCCCCGGCCTGAGAGCCTCCCCACTTCCGCGAGGATCCTTCGATGCTCCTGGTCATCCCGTGCGTCATCGCGTTCGCTGCCCCGGGCACGCTCCCGGATCGACTCGAAATCGAGGCTCACATCGACCCGGACACCCAGCGTTTCGAGGTGACCGCTCGGTACGAATTCCAGGCCGCGGCCGAGCAAAGCGCCATCGAGTTCTACCTGAACAAGAACTTCGTGATCGAAGAATTGACCGGCCCTCAGGTCGAGTCCCATCGCTTCGAACACGGCAACTCGATGCTGGATGCGGTCGGCAAGAAACTCACGATCCGTCGTCACCCGGACCATCGCGACGCGGGACCGGTGTCGATTTCACTGCGCTATTCCGGGACCGAGCCCCAGGCCTTCCTCGGCAGCTGGGTCGAAGTGTTCGCGGACCGATTGTGGGTTCCCACGCACCCGTCTCTGGCACGAGTTTTGGAGACACGCTGCCGCCTGAGCTTTCCCCGGCCCCATCAAGTCCTCGGCGTTGCCAACTGGACGGAACACGAGGGGGCCTGGACCTGTGAAACCCCGGCAACCCGGACCGACCTGGCCTTCGTCGCGTCGCCCGAGCTGTTCTTCGCCGACTTCGAAGAGTCCGGATTCCAGGCAACTTTGGCCACCGGCTTGGCGGACGGCCACGTCCTCGCCCGCCCCATCGCCGACGAGCTCCTGTGGATCCTGGAGTACTACCATCAGAGTTTCGGCGCGGAGGAGCCTCACTCCGAGGTGCGATTGGTGATTCGTCCCGAAGATGGCGGTCTCCCCGCCTACGCCCGCCCGGGCTACATCGTGCTGCACCTGGCCAACGAAAAGGACTGGGACCACGTTCCGGTGTTTCAGCTGTTCGCCCACGAAGCCGGACACCTTTGGTGGTGCAAAGGAGACCCGTCCGGCTACGAAAACTGGCTCAACGAAAGCTTCGCCGAATACGTGAGCTTGCTCGCCGTGCGGGAACGATTCGACGACGAAACCTTCGAAGCCATGTTGGAACGCCGTCGAGAAGTGAGCGGCGGTTTGCCTCCCATTCTCGGACTCGAGCGGACTCACCCGCAAGCCGGGACGGTCTTCTACAAGAAAGGCTGCGTCCTCCTTCACGACTTTGCCGAAATCTTGGGCCGAGACGAGTTCGAGGAACTGCTGGGTTTCCTGGTCGCCGATGGCGTGGATTGCACCGCCGACCTACTGACCACGGTCTCGGAGCTGTACGGAGACGAGCCGGCCCAGTGGCTCGAGCGTCGCCTGCGGGAATGAAGCGACGGCCGGTCGATTCGATCCGGCCGACTCAGCGCTTCTTCGGCGTCACTTCTTCGCGCTCTCCGCGTTGACCCGATTGAGGTGGCGGCAAACCTCGTCCTTGGCGAGCTTCGATCGCAGCCCGCCCCGGTCGTAAGGAAAGAGCCCGCTCTTCTTCCGAAGGCGCGTACTCGAGGATCCAAGGCGCCGCGAGGAAACACAGCTCGTTGGAGTCATAGGCCTCGAGAGTGTCGCCGCCTCGAGAGCGTGCTTTGCTCAACTCGGGCGCTGCCAGCGCCGAGATTCCTGCCGCCTCGGCCGCGGCCTGCTCCGCCTGGAAGATCGTCGCGGTGATTCGCTCTTCCAGCAACCGCGAACCAAACCACACCGGACTGCGCGAAAGATCCACCTCGGGCACGAGTGCAACCAAGTGACCATCCCAACAACCGACGTTCATTCGTTGAGCCACCGCGTCCCCGGCAAAGAGCACGAAGTCCGGAGAACTGCGAGGCTCCAAGACCCAAGGACTCACCTTCAAGACCAGGACGAAACCACGGGTGACCTTCTTGGCCGCTCCGGCAACCCGAAACTCCATGGGCACCTGCAGTTGGAACGGCTGTGCGACCACGATCTCTTCGGGAGACGTCGGGTCCACCCGATGTTCGTGGGTCGCCTGGGGCAGACGCGAATCTCGCTCGGTCTGCGCCTCCACGGATCCGAGGGGGATCGCCAGAGCTGCCAACAGGTAGTTGCGAATCATTGCCTGTCCTCGATCAATCCGTGATCACTTCGATGTCATCGAAGCCGAGTCGTCCGCGACGCGAACCGTACTTCGTCCCGAACGAGAATCGCAGTTCGACGATGTCCGTCAGATCAATGCCAGAGCCGTTGGCTTCGAAGTCCGTGAGACGCAATCGATAGGTCTTGAATGCGGATCCCCAACCATTGGAACGAGTGTAGGGGGTATCGATGCCACCGTACGGCCCGGTTCGGATGTGGCTTTCCACACCCAGACTGTCACGAACCGTGACGGTGAAAGCACGGTTTCCAATCGGTGCTCGGCTGCGCGGGTGGCCCGCCTGCTGGCAAGTGATGAACGAAAGATGAGTCCGCTCGCTCCAGTCTCTTCGATTCGGCGCGATCGTCTGAGCGTACTCAAAGGTGTCTCCGAGGTAGTGAAAGATCACTCCGTCGGTTTGCCACCAAAACCCACCGTCCGGTTCGGCATCGGAGTATCCCCCGGCCGGGTTCGTGTCGAAGAAGTTGCCTTCGAAGAGCCCCACGACGTCGGTGCGCACCGGCTGTCCGGAGCTGCTTAGAAAAGGATCCGGGTTGCTCTGGAAGTCTTCGATCACGAACTTCGGGGAACGGTTCGCCTCACGGTAGAGATTGACGATGCGATGCTCCGGGTCGACGAAATCCGTACCCAGCGGGCGGAAGACATCGGGGCTCCGAGTGAAAAAGTCCTTGGCCGGAACGTTGTCCTCGGCGACCAGAAAGACCCAAGGCAGCAGGTAACCGGCCGCGACCGCTTTCACTTCGTCGCGACTCATGATGTCGGGACCGGCGCAAAAGCACGACCACTGGTCATTGAAGTATCCGTGACCCGCCCCATACATGTAGATCACGGCCTTGTTGCCGCCGGCCCGGTTGTAGTGAAGCGTCGGGAGCGCTCCCGCGGCGCAACCACACACGTCCGAGTCCGAGCTCCCGAAATGCATCAGGAAATTGCGGTCCCCCGTGCGACTCCCCTGACCAAAGGAGAGAAACGTGACCTGAGCGATCGCGTGGATCCCCAAGAAGCTGTTCCGATCGAAGCCCTGGAGCGTGCCTCGCGGCGGACGAATGCCGTTGATGTCAGGATTCGCCACCTGCTGGTACTGGACGATGACTCCCTCGCCCCCACGGCTGTGTCCTGAGGTGATCAGGCGCGTGGGATCGACTTTTCCATCGAGCAGTCCATTGGCCATCGGCGGGTAAGGATTGCCGTCCTCATCCACAAGCTCAGTCTGCAGAATCAATCGCTCGGTGTTCTTGTTGGTGAGCCACGCTCGCCAGCGAATCCCGGCATTGACGTGTGCCGGAAACATGTCGAAGCTCGCCGTGATGTAGCCGTAGCTGGCGAGGAGTTCTTGCAAATAGCGGTAGCCGCGGAAGCTATTCCGATTCGAGGTGTTGCCGTGGGAAAACGTCACCAAGGGCAGCTTTCCCGGTGGCAGAGGGTCCGGATACACGACCAAGCCGCGTGATCGCATGGCCCGGGACGTGCCGCCATCGAAACCCTCGGTGTAGAAGAGTTCCCGATCGTCGAACACGAAAGATGCGGTGTCAAGTGGTCCGGGCTGGGTGGGATCCTCCACCACGTAGAACCCGGCCTCGCGGTCATCCAAGCCGTCGATCAGATCTCCCGGGTCCAAGCGCCCGTCCAACCCGAAGTCGTAGACCACGTCGTAGGGAACGCCAAAGCCAAGGCCGGCATCCCCCTGCAGGCCCCCCTTCCACGCCATCAAAGTATTGGCCTGCACCGTCCCGGCTTTGACCACCGCAGACTCGTACTCGCCGCTGACGTCGACGAGTTTCTGGTTTTCTGCCCACTCTTCGGGAGTTCGGTGAGCTACCACGTAGCAGCGGTAGGGAAGACCGGTCCGCTCGACATGTCGCATGGGATCCAGGGCAGTCTCGACGAAACCATCTTCCCGGATGGCACGCGGGTACTGAAAGAACGGGTAGCGCGGCAAGGAGTGCCCCGCCAAGCCAGGAAACTTGCCCGCCCGAACCAAGACTCGATCGGCCACGGACCAGGGCTTGTCACCATCGGTCCACGACAAGACCAAGAAGGAACGTCCCACCCGGTGAGCGCTCACCAGGACCTGTTCCGGCAAGTCCTCGACCGAGAACTCCGCCGGCAACTCGATCGGCCGGCCCGACTCATCCACCACGTCAAGACGAGACTGATCGTCTTCGGGAACCTCTTCCAAGCGCAGGGCACCGTGATCGAACTTGCCGGCATCCATGGTGAATGGCCGCATGCAGAACCGCTGGGTCGCGAACGGCCAGGGCCCCCGGTCGCTCCGCCAGCGCAAGCGCTCGGGCAGGACCTCGACGAACACGCCGAGTGCCGCCTCGTTGCGATCGTCGGAGTAGACCGCGCTCAAGTCTTGAGCGTCCGCAAGGGATCCCAGGCTGGCCCAACCGAGAACGGCTCCTCCCCACCAACGAAGCCCTGTTGGGCAGACAGATGCCCCGCCCACGCTCTTGCGAAGATGCCCCATGAACATGAGCCTCCGATTCGAAATCGGACCCCCGAATCTTCGGAGGTCCGATCTCCAGGAAACCGAATGGAAGTGCTTAGGCCGCCTTGCCGTCCACCTGGTGCATGTGAACGTCCTGTTGCGGGTACGGAATAGAGATGTTCGCCTTGTCAAACTCCAGCTTGACCTTCTCGGTGACATCGAACATCACGCCCCAGTAGTCCGCGGTCTTGACCCAAGGACGCGCAACGAAATTCACGCTGCTGTCGGCAAGTTCCGACACCGCGATCAGCGGGGCCGGATCTTTCAAGATCCGCGAATCTTCGGAAAGGATCTTGGCAAGCAGGTCCTTGGCCTTCTTGATGTCGTCGTCGTAGCCGATGCCGAACACCATGTCGACGCGGCGCGTGTCATGGGCCGAGTAGTTGACGATGCTGCCGCCAGTGATCGAACCGTTGGGAACGATGATCTTCTTGTTGTCACCGGTCTTGATGATGGTGGAGAAAATCTCGATCTCCACGATGACCCCGGAGACGCCGCCGGCCTCGACGAAGTCGCCGATCTTGAACGGACGGAAGATCATGATCATGACGCCCGAAGCGAAGTTCGACAGCGACCCCTGCAAAGCAAAGCCGACTGCCAGACCGGCGGCGGCGATGACTGCGGCGAACGACGTCGTGTTGACCCCCAGTTGTTCGAGAGCGGCAATGGTGACGACCACCACCAACATCGTGTAGGCCATCTTGCACAGGAAGCCGACCAACATTTGGTCTGCCTTGCCGCGCTGCAAGGCCTTGCCGAGGAGCCCGACGAGAATCTTGGCGACCCAACGACCGATCACGAAGATCGCGACCGCTCCGGCAAGTTTGATCAGGAAATCGATTCCGTGATCCTTCACGAAATCGATCATCTCCGTCACGTTGGGCATGGAACTGCCGGACTCACCGGTGTTGGCTGCGTCGGCTTCTTGCATCGAACCTCTCCTTTGTCTTTCTCTCTTCACGCGGGCGTGAAGAACCATCCGCGGGTGTCAGGAGCTCGAGGAGGTGGCTGGTTAGCTCTCCCGGGGAAACGAAACTCTGGCTCCGCGCTTTTCCAGCGCCTCACTGGGGAAACAGGACCGGGGATTCTCCGGCAAGCGCGGCAAAAAGGCCAGGGCATCACGAATGATCTCACGCCCCCGTCCCGTCGAACCCTCTCGTGGAATCTGAAAAGAGGCCCCTAAGATCCCAGGATCCCCTCCGACAACCCGTCGAGATCCAATGACCGGCCCCTCCTCCCAAGACCGACGCAAGCTCGGCGCCGTCAGTGCCACGGCGATTGTTGCGGGGTCGATGCTGGGGATCGGCGTGTTCTTGACTCCTCGGCTGGTTGCCGCGGAAGTTTCCTCGCTCGCTTGGTATCTGGCGCTGTGGGGATTCGGTGGTGTGGTCGCGGGTGCCGGAGCCTGTGCCTACGCGGAACTCGGCGCCATGATGCCGCGGGCCGGTGGCGACTATGTCTACTTGCGCCACACCTACGGGCGATCCTTGGGGTTCGCCGCCGGGTGGCTCCTGTTCACCGGAGTGTTCGGCGGTTCCATCGCCAGCATGTCGGCGGCGGTCTGCGAGTACCAGATCCCGGTCTTGCTTCATCAAGGCTTGGGGCTGGACTTGGCACAGGAACTCCCCTGGTTCGGAAGCGAAGGAAATGGCCCGCGGTGGGGCGGAGCTCTGCTGATCCTCCTGTTGACCGGGATCAATGCGTTGGGAGTCCGAGTCTCCGCCGTGGTGCAAACCTTGGTGACTGTTGTCCCGGTGGCCCTCCTGGCTGGCTTCGCCGTGTACGGGTTGGCAACCGTTCCCCACGAAACAGCGGTCGCTGCCTCGAGCGACGCGGAACGCCCCCTGTCCGGGATGGCAGTCGCAATGCTGCACATCTACTTCGCCTACGCCGGTTGGAACGCCATCAGCTACGTCGGCGGCGAAGTCCGTAATCCTGCGCGCACCCTGCCTCGCAGCCTCTTCCTCGGCACGGCGATCATCACGATTCTCTATCTTCTCCTTGCTGGGTTCTTCGCGGTCGTCCTAGGAATGGGCGGGCTTCCCCAAGCTTTCGAAGCGGGCACCGCATCGGCCACGGCCTTGTTCGGCGAATCAGCAACGGTTTGGGTCGCGGGCTTGATCGCCATCGCTCTCCTCGGATCCGTGAACGCCACCATCCTTGCCGGCGCTCGCATCGGCTTTGCCATGGGACGGGATTCTGTGCTCCCGGCATCTCTGGGGACCGTCGGGGCCAGCCGCGGCGCTCCGACTCGGGCTCTTTGGTTGCAAGCGGGTTTTGCGGGGCTGCTGCTGTTGAGCGGAACGTTCAGTGAATTGGTCGAGATGACCAGCCTGGCCATGTTCGTCCTTGGGGGACTGACGGTGACCGCGATGTTCGTGCTGCGCGCGCGAGAACCGGAGGTCGCGCGGCCCTATCGAGCCTTCGGTTATCCCTGGTTTCCCGCGATCTACTTGGCAGTCAGCTTGGTTGTCATCACACTCAAAATCCACGGGACTGTGGAACAAGGTTGGACCTCGGAGGGCTTCCGCGGACGCCCCTGGTTTCCTCTGTTCGGGGTGGCCTTGTTCCTGCTGATGTTCGCGGCTCACCGGCTGTTTCGCTCCCCGGCGACAACACAAGGGATCGAAAGATGACATTTGCGGATCTGATGGGGCTCTACCCGCGAGGCCAAACCAGTCGGCGCCCCCCTCGTCGGGGAGTCGGAGCAAGTCGCCAACCGCCGACGCGACCCCCTCAACGGGAATCTCTAGAACGATATCTCGTCCGGCTCGGAGCCGTGCTGGCACGTGAGATCCGGCGTGGGATCACCGTCGCTGCATGGGCCGGACTCTTGGTTTCCAGCTCTTCGGCGTCCGCCTCGACGGATTCCAAACTCGCCGAGCTTCTCGAACCCCTGCGTCAGCGCTGGAAATCCCTTCCGGAGTCTGGCTGGCAACTCCAGGGAGTCCACTCGACGTTCTCCTTGGATGGGGACTACCAGCTGCTCTTCAACACCCAAGGCCATTTCCGTGAGACTCGCGACGGCGACTTCCGCCATGTCACGGGATTCGACGGGACCCACTGTTGGGAAAACGGCTTCACCGGCGTGCCTCGGAAACTCGAACTCGGAGAACGGGAGTCCGCTCTGGCCTCGATCTGGCTTCGCACCGGTTTTTGGGCTCAGGAAGACGGCCCGTTCCAGGTCCTCTGGAAGAGCGAAGATGCCGAGCAGGTCACCCTCGAACTGACTCTTTCCGCGACCTTCCACGGAGAGCTGGTGGTTGGCCGCGAAACAGGACATCCCCTGGCGTTTCGCTCCGACGATCGACGCGTCGCCCAGATGACGTTTGCCGTCGCAGACTCTTCCAAGGATCCATGGTCGTCCACAATCGACCAGGAGGACTCGCGAGGGGACCTCATTCGTCTCACCGTGACGGGATCATCTCCCGCCTCGGCCAACAGTTCCTCGTTGTACCAGCAATCGCTGACCGCGGTCGTCGACACCGACTACGACGTCGAGGTTCCCTCGCGGATCGAAGTCCAGCGGGCAAGATCGGGGCACCTGCTGGTCCGCCCACTCGTGAACGGGGAAGATCTCGGCTGGTGGGCGTTTGATAGCGGCGCCGGCTCATCGACCATCCAGCCGGGGGTGGCGGACCAACTCGGCTTCGAGGAACTGGGACAGGCCATCGTCGGCGGAGTCGGTGGCAGCGCCGGCCCGCACAGTTTTCGGCGCGGCCTGTCGTTCCAGCTTGGCCCGGTGATCCAGGAGGACCCGCTGCTTCTCGAATTCGATCACTCACCATTCACGCCGGTACTTGGCACTCCCATCGCTGGCATCGTGGGATTCGACCTGCTCGCGCGCGCCGTCGTGGAACTGGACTTGGGAGCCCCCTCGATCTCCTTGCACGATCCCTCCGAGTACGTTCTTCGCAACGCCACTTGGCAACCACTCGCACTCTATGGACGACACCCCTGCCCAACGGCACGCTTCGAAGGAGGGAATTCGGGAGTCTTCGTCTTGGATACGGGATCCACCGGAACCGTGACCTTTCACCGGCCCGCGGTGGAGAACCTGCAACTCCTTGCCGACCGCGAAGTGGCTCGATCGATCGCTGGCGGCGTGGGCGGCAGCGTGTCTACGCGAACCGGCGTTCTTGAGTACTTCGAGCTCGGCTCCCACCGATTCGAGAATCCCGTGGTCGAATTCGCTCTGGAGGAGGTTGGCTCGTTCGCCGATCCCCACACCGTGGGGAACATTGGCGGCGCCTTTCTGCGACCGTTCCACGTGGTGTTCGACTACTCGAACCACCGCATCGCGTTTCGCCCCAAGGCCGCTGACGACTAACTCCTCGCGGGCCAGCTAGTTCCTGGGGCGAATTCGATAGATCGGAATGCCACGGGGGAATCGCTGGCTCGGGACGAATGTCACTTCCGCCGCATGGCGCTCCACCTCCTTGACGATGTTGCCCGGCGGAGGTTCGTCAAACAGGACATAGTCGATGTCGTAGCGCTCGATCATTTCCGGGCGCCTCTGGAAACGCCAAGTGTAACAGCGCCGCTGGGCGAGTTTGGTGTACACCGGAGCACGGTTGCAGAGCACCTTGGCTTGCGGTGGAGTGTTCGCTGTCAGCCACTGCGCCACCTCGTGCATGTCATTCCAGTACACTTGCTGCTCGATTCCACCGATCTCCCACCGCTCGACATCGGTGCGAGCCGGGTAAAGAACCATGTTGTGAACCAGCAGCGCGATCACCAAGACCAAGGTCACCGAGAAAGACCAGGTCCGGTTTCGAACGAACCCCTGAACGACAGTGCGACATCCAACAACCAAATCGGGAAGGAGAAACGGAACCAAGGGAAGCAACAAACGATGATTGAAGGTGAAGTAAGTGAGAACCACCGCGCTGTAGGTGAGGGGGAACCAAACGCCGAACACCCCTTCTCGTCGCCAGCGAAGCAGCGCTCCGATTCCCAGCAGGACCAGGAATGCCACCCGGGTGAGGGCATGATCCACGCCAAATCCCATGGTGGACAGAGCGCCCATCAACCCATCGCCGTTGGTTTTCAGGCGCTTCGTCCAGGACGGGCCCCCCTCGGGGTCGGACCAGGGCACGAGTGCAGAACTCGGGTCCCCGGGATCGACCTTCCAGACTGCGGTCGAATAGTCGTACAAGTACAGCTGCTCCGCCGGCACTTCCCGCGTCGGGGCGACGGCTCGAGCGTGGAGCCACCACGGCATCATCGCCAGAACCGCGACTCCTGTGGCCACCAGCAACCGCGACCGTCGTTCCTTGTTGACCGAGGCGAGTAGCAAGCCGGGAAGCACGATCAACGAGGCGCTGCGAACATACATGGACGCCGCCAGCGCGAGTCCCCCAGCGACGCCTCTCATCCAGGGATTGCCGCGGTTCGTGCGATCTCGCAACCACCACATCGAGAGCAGAAGCAAGTCCAGAGCCAGCACGTCACTCACGGTCCACCCGAGATAGATCGTGAACACATAGGTCGTGCCGCTGAGGATCGCGACCAAAACGGACAGGGCGGTCCCCAGCCAATCCCGGAAGAGGAGGAATTGGAGCACCGCGGTGCCCGCAACGCACGCCGCCATGCATGCGCTCAGCAGTGCTTCCTTGTCCAAGAAGAAAGTGAGCAGCCAGGGGTAACCCGGCGGCCGAAGCACGAACGGCTGGCCGAGGTAGGTGTAGCCGAGCCCCTCCTCCAGTGCTTGGGCAGTCACCAGATACAACGAGCTATCCCATTCCGGGAGCCACTGGGCGTGGGTGCCGCGGAGGAGGCAAAGGAGCGTATAGGCGGCGAGGACGACCCAGGGGCCGCCGCGCGCAGCAAGCCGAAGAAAAGAGGAGCGATCCATGATTGGGGGCGGCATTGTACCGGGGCGCTGGCCTCCAGAGTCGGGTCCGAGGAAGACGAAGAAGGGAACCCTCGTTCTGCTTCTCCCCAAGCTCCCTCGGAACCCACGATGAACCCGCCGACGTCTCCGCCTTCTCTGCTCCCCAAGATCGATCCCGCGGAACCTCTCATGACCGCTTCTCTGCGCCTGGAATCCCACGACGAAAAGACCCCGGAGTGGTCCGCGGCTCGAGAGGAATGTCGCGCCGGAGTGCATCTGATGGATCCCTGGATCGCGTATCGAGCGAGCCGGGGACTGGCTCCGAAGTTTCTGCTGCTTCGGGAAGGCGGCGGCCCCGTGGTCGGAGTGGGAATCGCCTACGAAAGCCGGTCTCGATGGCGCTTGTGGAAGCGTCCCCAGTGGAGTCTCGACCGCCTGCCGTGGCCGGTCGGGGAGTTCGATCTCTCGGCGGATGACGCTGTCCACTGCTTGCGTGAGGCAGCCCAGCAAGGCCGGCTCGACCGCCTCGAGGTTCAGTCCTTCGATGGCCCGTCTCCCTGCGCGGACCTAGCCGCCTTGGGATTCTCCGTGCAGGATCGTTTCGAGTTCGAACTCGACCTCTCGGGAGACGAGGACGAGTTGTGGAGCCGGCTGAAGTCCAGTCACCGACGCAAGATTCGCAAAGCTCAGAAGTCCGGAGTCGAGGTCGCCTGGGAAGATTCTTCCCGAGGCATCGAACTCTTGCGCGAACTCCAGGGTCACACGCAAACTCGGCGGAGCGACAAAGGGGAGACGATGGATTGCCCCGACGCCGAGCAGTACCAAGCGCTCGCTCGAACCTTCCTGGCACCGAACGGCGGAAGAGTCTTGGTCGGCCGGCACGAGGGAAAACCAGTCACCGCAATTCTCCTGGGAGTCACCGCAAACCGCGCTTACTATCTGATGGGCGGGACCAACCGAGAAGGCTTGGGTTTGAACTCAGCCTCGGTGGTGATGTGGGAAGCCGTTCGGGCGCTGCATGAGACGAAGATTCCGCTTTTGAACCTCGGCGGGGTTCCGGCTCGAGCAGAGAATCCCGATTCGGCAGAACACGGGCTCTACCGCTTCAAGGATGGCTGGGGTGCGACACGATGTTTGTGTCGGAGCGGCACCTGGACACGGGGATCCGGAGCCGATTCGCACTGACGCCCCCCGAAGACTCGTGAGGGGGTCGGGACTCGAAGGCAGAGGCCCGAAAAGTGGGGAATCCAGGAATGGGTGACGCGGTGATCGACAAAGTGCCACGAGCCGCTCTCGAGGCGGTTCGCTATGCCCTGCAATCGGGCAGCTTTCCGGCGGCAATGGCCGCACTCAAGGATGTGGCGCCTCCGCGAACTCCGCGAGACTTGAAGGACCACCTTGAAGAAACCGTTCACTGGATCTTCCGCGCCCACGACGCGTGCGAGAAAGGCGGGGTTTCCCGCTCCTATTCCCTGCGCCAACATCGCCGCTACCAGTGCACCGGCTGGCTTCCTCCCTACCCGGAAACTACGGGTTACATCATCCCGACGCTGTTCGAAGTGGCCGACGTGTTCGACTGGCCGGAAGCCCGCGAACGGGCCGAACGAATGGCCCGTTGGGAAGTGGACGTGCAGATGGACAGCGGTGCCGTGCGCGGGGGAACGACGGCGGACGAACCGAGTCCGGCCGTATTCAACACCGGGCAAGTACTGTTTGGCTGGGTCCGTGCCGCCGAGGTCACGGGAGATGCCCTCTTCGACGAGGCTGCCCGGAAAGCTTCCGCCTTCCTGGTGGATGCCCAAGACGAGGACGGCGCATGGCGGCGCGGCGCATCCAAGTTTGCCATGAAGGGCGGTCACGTCTACAACGCGCGCGCGGCGTGGGGGCTTGCCTGCTACGGCCGCCGCGCCGATGACGAAAAGGCTCTCCAAGCAGCATGTCGCTCGGCGGACTACGCGCTGTCTCAACAGAACGACTGCGGCTGGTTCGATGACAACTGCTTGACGGACCCCGAGCGCCCGCTGGTTCACACCATCGCTTACGCCGCCCAGGGGGTCTTGGAAATCGGGCTCTTGGTCAACCAAGACAAGTATGTGGACGCGGCTCGCAAGACCGCCGAAGCAATGCTGCCCGTGCAACGGGAAGACGGTTTCCTCGCCGGACGCTTCGACAGCGATTGGAATGCCGGGTCGTCATGGTCATGCCTGACCGGCAACGCACAAATGGCCCTGGTGTGGAGCCGTTTGGCCGACATCGACGACCGCGAGGACTTCCGCCAAGCGGCCCAACGCGCCGTCCAGTTCGTGCTTTCGACCCAGCGCCTCGAGTCCACGGACCTGGGGGTGCGCGGCGGCGTCGCCGGCTCCTATCCCATTTGGGGCGACTACGGACCGTACGAGTACCTCAATTGGGCCGCCAAGTTCCTGACTGACGCGTTGCTCACGCTCTACACCAAGCGCCCGTCAGGAACCCACGGCTGACCCAAGCTTCAGAACGAAGCTTCGGCGGCTTCTGCACCACCGCTGCGATCGTCATTCTCCAGAGCCACCGCCATTCGCACCAGCTCCGCCAGCGAGTGTGCACCCATCTTGCGCATCAGATGAGAGCGGTGAACCTCGACCGTCTTCTGACTGAGTCCGAGTTCCCCTCCGATGACCTTGTTGGCCTTGCCGGCCACGACCAGCCCCATGACTTCCGTCTCGCGACGAGTCAGGGAATCGCGGCGAGTTCGGTACTCGGAGATGCGTGCTCGATCGTTGCGGTGTTGCGCATCTCGATCGACCGCCTTGCGAATGTGCTCGAGCAGGATCTGATTGCTCACCGGCTTTTCCAGGAACTCGAACGCCCCGGCCTTCATGGCGCGCAATGCGACGGGGACATCGGCGTGACCGGTCAGAATCAGAATCGGGAGATCGGCGCCCTTTTTCTTCAAGAACTCTTGGAGTTCCAGGCCGCTCATGCCCTGCATGCGAACGTCGAGGACCAGGCATCCGGCGGATTCCGGATCGAAGGAAAGCAGAAACTCCTCGGCAGATTCGTAGGTCTCGCAGCGAAACCCGTTGGATTCGACCAGGCGCTTCATGACGAAACAAAGGTCCTTGTTATCGTCAACAACGTAGACCTTCGGATCTAGTGCGGCGGTTGGCACAGTCAGTTCCTCCCCGTCTTGGCCTGAGACCCGACAAGCCAACTGCAGGGCCAGTCGAGCTCTCCTTAGAGAAACACCGACCTAAGTCTCCGGGATTGAGCGTAGCGGTCGGCCCTGATGAACACCAGGTAGGCGATGAGGAATTCGTTCCAGGAAGACCGAATTCACCTAGCACATCCCTCCGCGGGCAATCGCAAGGCGACCATCGTCTGAGGGATTCCTCGGTATGAATCGAGGGGGTCCTGAAGCAACTAGGGAAATCCCTAGTCTTTGCGGTGTGTCAGTCACTCCTCGCGCAGGATGCGCTCGACCATTCCTCGGGAGCCTTGGAACGCGGTGCGATGCATGAAGTGATGCACCCCTCGTTCTCCCCCCAACTCTTCCCCGCCACCCGCACGACCAGGACCACCGTGAATCAGTTGGGGCAAGACCATGCCGGTGGGGAGCGAGTAGCCTTCGGCTTTCGAGTCCACGAGTACCACGCGACCACACATCGGTGCGATTCCAAAGCCCGCTTCGCGCAGGAAGTCTCGGGAATCGGAATACAGGGAAGACACCAGCATGCCCTCTCCACGACAAACCAGTTCCGCCGCCTGTTCGGCGCTTCCGTCGTACGGAAGGATGCAGGCCACGGGGCCGAAGACTTCTTCGCGATGCACCTCCTCGAGCGACTTTTCATCCTTGGAGAGGAACAGGGAGGCACCGGCGAAGTAGCCCTTTCCTCCCTCCACGCCAAGGAGTTCGGAAGGCCGGTTCTCGCCACAAAGTCGCTCCAAGTGCTGCCCGAGTCGCTCCATCCCGGCGAACACGTCGTCCCGCTGTTGGGCAGTGGCTAGCGGCCCCATGCGAACATCGCTCAGTGAAGGATCCCCCACCTTGAGTGCCTGCAACCGTTCCTTGAGGTCGGTGGCCACGGTTTCCACCATGGATTCCGGAACGATCAAACGCCGGGTGGCCGTGCACTTCTGCCCGGTCTTCTCAGTCATCTCGCGGAACACATCGCGCAGGAAAAGTTGGTAGCAGTCGGCGTCCGCGGTCAAGTCCCCTCCCAGGACCGCGGCATTCAAGCTATCCGCCTCGACGTTCACCGAGACCGAGTTCCGGATCAAAGATTCGGAGGAGCGGACGATGCCGCCGGTCTTTTGCGACCCAGTGAACGAGACGAAATCGCGCGGCCCCAGTTGGTCGAGCAATTCCGTGACGGAACCGAGGATCATGCTGAAAGTCCCCGCCGGCATGACGCCGGACTCCACCAAGATCTCGGCCATCTTGGCCGCCGTCAAACTAGTCAAGGTCGCGGGCTTCAGAATCACCGGCATCCCGGCCAACAACGCACTCGCCGCTTTCTCCGCAAATCCCCAAGCCGGGAAGTTGAACGCGTTGATGAGTACCGCCACCCCGCCGCGAGGAACATAGCTGTGCTTTCCGAGCAAGCGCGCACCTCGAGAAAGCTCGACGCTGTCCCCGTCGACCCGGTGTTGGCTCGCGCCCCAGTTCTTGGCCATGCTGGCGTACGCGGCCAAAGTTCCCGAGGCACCATCGATGTCGAACTTGGCCCCGCCACGAGTCGTTCCCCCATTGACGATGGAAGTCTCGATGAGCGCATCGCGATGTTCGTGCAGTACCGCGGCCATCTTCTTGAGCAACGCCGCCCGATCGGCAAAACCCATCGAAGCCAACGAGTTCAGCCCTTCCGTTCTCGCATGCTGCAGGACGGATGACGCCGAAAATCCGCCGAGAAACGCTTCGGCACAGGTCTCTTCCGTGGTGGGATTCCACAGAGGAACGGGATCTCCACTCCCGGTCTGGAACTCGCCGGCGACGTAGCTGTAGATCTTGGACATGGGGTCTCCTCGAGCCGGTCGCTCCGCAAAGCCCTCGAGGGGCAGTCACGCCGCGCGCGGGAGAGCGTCGCGGGACCGGGGAATCTTCGATGCACGAGCGTCGGGCAGGGCCGACACCCCCGGAAGTCAAGGGGGGGGCGCCGTCGAACCTGCCGGAAGTCGAGAGTGTACCTGACCCGAGGATTGAACGGATCGGGATGATGGGCGAAACAAGAACGCCCCTTGCACCGCCTCGGAGCCGCCGTATGAATGGGTCCATGGATCTCGACACCCGACCCGATGATGTCATCGACATGACTCCCACCAATCGCGAAGGCGAGGTCGTGTTCGAGTCCGCCTCGGCCCCCACTCCCCAACCGCCTTGGCTAGTCAAACTGAAGTTTTGGGGACTTGCCGCCATCGGCATCGGCATCGGCGTCGCTTTCTTTCTGTTCTTCTTGACGTTTCTGCTGTACGTCGTCCTTCCACTGACGGCGATCCTGATCCTGTGGAATCTGATTCGTGGGCCGAGGAGCCATCGACCGGGGTGAGACTCGCCCCGTCCCTCGCACCACCAGGTCGGTCCGCATCCTCGCGCGGGACGATTCCCGCTGATCTTCTTCGCCGGCGATTGCTTTGGTGACTCGCTCTTGGAGTGGCAAGCCAAGCCGATCCCATGAAAAAAGCCCTCCGGAGCGGCGTCCAGTTGCCGCCCCGAAGGGCCCTTCGGAATGGTCAATCAGAGGCAATCAGTAGCGATACCACTCGGCCTTGAACGGGCCTTCCTTGGGAATGCCGAGGTAATCGGACTGGGCATCGGTCAGCTTGGTCAGCTTGACACCGAGACGCGCGAGATGCAGCTGGGCGACCTCTTCGTCGAGCTTCTTGTCCAGCTTGTGAACGCCCAACGGGTAGCTCTCGGGGTTCTGCCAGAGCGCCATCTGGGCCATCACCTGGTTGGTGAAGCTGTTCGACATCACGAAGCTCGGATGGCCGGTCGCGCAACCGAGGTTCACCAATCGACCGCGGGCCAACAGGATGATGGTCCGGCCATTCTTCAGGAAGAAGCGATCCACCTGAGGCTTGATCTCTTCTTCGCGCTCGCAATTCTCTTCCAACCAGCGCACGTCGATTTCGATATCGAAGTGGCCGATGTTGCAAACGATGGCGTTGTCCTTCATCTTCTCGAGATGGGCGCCGGTCACGATGTCCCGGCAGCCGGTGGTGGTGACGAAGATGTCGCCTTCGACCACGGCGTCTTCCATGGTGGTCACTTCGAACCCTTCCATCGCCGCTTGCAGGGCGCAGATCGGATCGATCTCGGTGACCAGCACACGAGCGCCGAAGCCACGCATGGACTGGGCGCAACCCTTGCCCACGTCACCGTATCCGGCGACCACGACGACCTTGCCGGCAACCATCACTCCGGTGGCCTGCTTGATGCCGTCCGCCAGGGACTCGCGGCAACCGTAGAGGTTGTCGAACTTCGACTTGGTGACCGAGTCGTTGACGTTGATGGCCGGGACCTTCAGATCTCCCCGCTCGAAGGCCTGGTAGAGCCGGTGCACGCCCGTGGTCGTCTCTTCGCTGACGCCCTTGATCTCTTCCAGGAGGTGCGGATGCTTCTCGTGGACGTACCAGGTCAGGTCGCCGCCGTCGTCGAGCAGGATGTTCGGGCCCTTGTCATCGGCAAACTTGAGGGTCTGCTCGATGCACCACTCGTATTCCTCGTCGGTCTCGCCCTTCCAGGCGAACACCGGAATCTTCGCGGCGGCCATGGCGGCGGCGGCGTGATCTTCCGTGGAGAAGATGTTGCACGAAGACCAGCGCACCTCGGCCCCCAGTTCGACCAGGGTTTCCATGAGGATGGCGGTTTCGATGGTCATGTGCAGACATCCCGCGATGCGAGCGCCCGCGAGGGGCTTCTGCGGACCGTACTTTTCGCGCAAGGCCATGAGCCCCGGCATCTCCGGTTCGGAGATTTCGATCTCTTTGCGGCCCGCGGCGGCCAGGTTCATGTCCGCGACTTTGCAATCGGTGAAAGTGGCATCGGCGACGGTGGTCATGGGCGACTCTCCTCGTTGACCATGGATGGCAAAGACGCATCTCCGTTCGCCGAAGATCGCGTCGGTTTGTGAGCACAAAACAAGAACAGAGGCAGCTCGATGCGCTGGCCCCCGGGTGATTCCACAACGTAGGCGTCATCGGGTGTTTCGGTGCGAGCACCTCGAAAGCCCGTGCGTTCGGCGCGACGTGCCAAGTCCGGAGCGTCGACGCCCAGTCGCAAGTCCGCCATTTGCTCGGTCATCCACGCTTCCCGGTGGGGCACCAGATCGGTGATGACCATGATTCCGCCGGGACGCAATGCCCGGTGCATCTCTCGCAGCGCGGCCGAGAGATCAGGCACGTGATGCATGACCATGTGGGCGAACACGGCGTCGACTTCCCCGTCTTGCAAGGGCAACCGATCCAACTCCCCCTGGCGAAACTCCACTTTGCTGGCCAACCCCTGCAACGTTTGACGCGCTTGGGCGAGCATCGCCTCGGAGTGGTCGACACAAATCACCCGGTCGACTTGCTTGACGAGAGCGCGAGCCATATAGCCAGTGCCGCAGCCGACATCCGCCACGACGAGTTGCCGCGGAATCAGTCGGTTCAACGCCTCGAGTCGAGCCGCACCGCGCGCGAAATCGCTCCCCATCACGTCCCATTCGGGAGCCACGCGGTCAAAGAACTCCCGACTGCGCTGGCGTCGGTCTTCCAGAACACGCTGGAGCCGGTCCAAGTCGTCGCTGCGCTCTTCCAGCTCCCGCACGCGCGGCTCGATGGCCGCCCAAAGCTCCTCCGGCAGCCCCCGTCCCGTCGCCAGCTGGACCAACACCGAGGACCCCTCTCGCCTTTCCTCCAGCATTCCCGACTCGCGCAGCACCTTTAGGTGATTGCTGACCCGAGACTGGGCCAGAGCGGTCGCCCGGGCCAGCTCCCCCACGGACAGTTCCTCCTGGGAAAGCAACGCCAGGATCCGCAGGCGAGTCGGATCGGCGAGTACCTTGAGCATGGAGGGCAGGGTCGACATGGCACATATCATGACATCATGATATCAGTCGTCAAGAATTCTCTTTGGCTGAAGGAGAAGTTCTCCTGGATCGTGCGGATTTCACCCAATCGTCACTCCAAGGAAGCCCGCGCTTTCACGCGCGCCCCAGGGCAACCGTGGCTGGCGAAGCTGCTGCCGGGTTCCCCAATGGGTCCCCAGGGCAGCGACTCGCCCGACCGCAGGGAACTTTCTGGCTCGAAGGCATCTGGCAACCGAAAGGAAGAAGAGGTAGTGACCTCGTGCCAAGGATCCCCCCACGAGTCATCGGAGCGACGGAGATTTGCTGAGCCCCTTCCTAGTTGCCTGTTGCAGTGCTTTGTCTTGGGGAGAGGATTCGACCTTGCTCGAGGGATCCGCCCCTCCCTCGAGAGTTGCCGCCTACTGCGAGACCATTCGCCATGCGGCGAACGTCGCTCAGGAAGACCCTTCCCGGCGTCTTCTGGACGACATCGTGGTGGCGGTCCTGAAAGACGTCGGGAACTCCCCGGATCCAAACGATTGCTGGGAAGACGCTTGGCTCGCCCTCGCCCACTTCTTCGATTCCCAGGACCGACTGCAGGCGGTGTCGCTTTACACCACCAAGCTCAGCGGCGTCGAAACCGCGGATCAGCGCTTGGTCAGGAAACAGCTTGCTGCCAGGTCAGGGCCCGAAGGTCGCGTCGATCTGGGAACACACTTCTTTGCCGCCGCCGCGCTCAGCGCGCGCTTCGGTCCGAAACACGCAAGGACCCTCGGGCTCGCCAAGGAACGCCAAGATGGCGAGAAGTACGACGAAGACATCGGAACTGGATTCAGCTTTGCCGACTTGTGTGCCAATGAAGCGGGCATCGAGTTCGCGCAGCACATGAAGACCCATTTCGCTGCCGTCGTCGCAGCCAACCAGATCGATCTCCGCGATTACATTCCTACGGTGGATGGTCTGGATGAGGGACTACGCTGGAGCGAGGTGGAGGAGCAGTACGGTGGCTCGCAAGGCCATCGTTTCCAATCCCGCCTGCGTCGTATCCGGGAGCGGGTGCTCGGCTGCGAGGCCTATCGCCGCTCGCCATGACGCACAACGACCCATGAAGCCCGGGCGCCGGCGGTCTGTCCCCAGATCCATCGACAATGAGTTGGGTCAGTGCCGGCGAAACCAGTCCCAGGTTGCTTCCAACCACTCCGTCTGTGCGACCCGGCCCTGAAACACGTGTCCCTGTCGGAACAGCAAATGAAACTCGGTCGGAACGCTTAGATCCTGCAGCCGTTCGTGCATGCGGCGACTTTGGGAAACGGGAACTCGGCGGTCCCACTCCCCGTGGAAAAAGAGGACCGGCACGCGAATCTGACTCGCCCGGTGAATGGGTGAGGCCTCGCGATAGGCCCGGGGCTGTTGCTCCGGGGTTCCTCCCAGCCCCATGGCCGCCAAAGTGGCGAGGTCCGAGGTTTCGTAGAAGTCGCGCCAATCGGACACAGGAGCGGTCAATGCGGCCGCTCGAAATCGGTGATGACGGGTCAACGTTTCTAGTCCGAGATACGCCCCATAGCTGGACCCGGTCAGGAAGATCTGTGACGGGTCGACGAGCCCCTCGTCCACCAGCGCCTCGACCCCCGCCAAGACGTCGGTCGCTTCCTCTCCAAAGCGCCCGAGATTGCCTCGGCTGAACTCCTGGTCGTACCCCGCCGACCCACGCGGATTGGGCAGGAACACGGAGTACCCGGCATGAGCGAAGCTTTGAGCAAAGCCCTCGTTGAACCGAAACGTGTGTCGCCCGAAGCTCCCGCCATGAAGGGCGACGACCAGAGGCCCCGGCTTTGACGAGTCTTGCCGTCCGGGAATCAGCAAGCCTTCCAAAGGGGTGTCGTCATCTCCGTGATAAGAGAACGTGCGGCACACGGCGAACCGACTTTGGGGAAGGTCACCGTGCTCCACCACCGTGGACACCGAACGCTGCAAGTCCAACAAGGTGACCTGTTCTGGCATCTGGGGAGCACTGTGAATCGCCAGCGCCTGGCGACCATCTCTGGCGACGGACAAGTGCTTGAATGAACAACGACCGTGAGTCAGCCAACGCGATCGCCCCGTGTCGATGTCCAGGCTCAAGACATGGTCCGCCATCCCCTGCTGGGTCGCAACGACCACTTGCTTCCCCGCCGGGGTGACCCACAGTTTTTCGTCGGCACCAAAGATCCCATTGCCAATCGAGTAGGGAAAATCGGCGCTCACGACGTGCACCGGCCCACCCGTCGAGGGGACTCGATGAATTTCACGGTGAGTGGCGCTTAGTAGGTGAGGAGCGGGCTCCCACACCCACGCCACCCACGAATCATCGGGCGCAAAGACCGGGTGAGAGGCGATCCCGACTCCCACGCTGAGGCGAGTCAACTCCCCGGTCTCGAGGTCCAAGCGATGGAGTTCCCGCGGATCCCCTGCCGGCCGGAAGGAAGGGGTGGCAGTGCCGACGATCGCGACCTGGGTGCCCCCATGGGAAAGCGCCGCCTGACTCACCAGGTATCCATCGAGCCGGCACCAAGGCTCCCCCCACACTTCGTCTTCGATGTCAAAGGGCGTGACGAGGAAAGTCGACTGGCCCGCCTCCAAGCGAGCCGAGAACGCCACCAGCCGACTTCGATCGTCGCGGTCGATCCAGTCGAAATCGAAGACCGTGGCGGTCTGGACGGGATCAGAAATCCGGAAGGGCGGTCCCTGTCCGACTCGAAGCATCCACAGCTCGGTGAATCCCCGTCCCCAACGAAGGAACGCCACCGCGTCCCCCCCGGGACTCCAGCGGAAATATCCGTAACGGGCCGGAGGGAGCTGAAACTCTTCGGCGGATTTGTTGATGAGGTCGTGGACGCGCAGCGCGAGCGGCGCGTCGAGAGTGCGGTTTTCCCCCATTTGATACCGAACGGTAGCCGCGTGGGATGCACCAGGACTGAGAGTGACCGCCTGGTATCGCCATCGACCCAGAAGGTCGGCCGGTGTCCACGAGGCCGGATCCGCGATCAAGCAAAGGAGAAGCAAGACAGCATGCACAAAGGTTCTCCGAAGTGTTCTGGGACCGAACACTGGCGAGGTGACGCCTCCGGACTCTACGAACGGGAGCCATCACCTGCCGGTTCCCCGCAGTCTCGAAAACGAACCTCTTGGCGGTTCTTCGGCGCAAAGGGCGTTGGGAAAGAAGAACCGCGCGGTTCAGAAGCAGAGTGGGAAGTGAGCCCCTCGGTCCGCCCCCTGGGCAAGATCGCGGATTCGGCGAGCCTCCCCCGTCTTTCCCCCCATGGTTATGATCCGGCACTGATTCACTTGAACCTGGAATCTCCCCGACATCCGGCCCCGAACTCCGGCAGCTCTGCCAGGGCTGTGAGATCTTTGTCTCGCGCCTCGGACCGGAACAGTCCTTTCGAAAGTCTCGAGGTACTTTTCACCATGAATCCACAGCCCCGCCGTTCGCTTGGTCTCTTGTTCGCCGCCCTTCTGCTCCCCTCCGGGCAAGTCCGCGGACAAGGCGCCGACCTGGAAGTTGGACAGCCCGGCCCGACCGAAGGCGCTCCGGTGACCTTCGTCGACGTTGCGGCCGCTCGCGGCATCGCCAGCTACGAAATGATGGAAGGCATGGCTGGGGGAATCGCCGCCGCCGACTACGACGACGACGGCGACATCGACTTGTTCATCCCGACCGCGAACGGGATCCCCAATCAGTTGTACCGCAACCTCGGCAACGGCAACTTCGAAGAGATCGCCGCTCAGGTCGGGCTCGATGAGACTTGCCCGGACCGGGCGCCGCTTTGGATGGACTTTGACGGGGACCGGGATCTCGACCTGCTGGTCTTCGGCGACGACGACTTCTCTTCTTGCGATCCGGCACGACCGCAGTCCGTGCGCCTCTACCGCCAGCTCGCGGACGGAACGTTTCAAAACGTAGCCGGCCCCGAAATGACCATGTCGCTGGAAGGCCAGCCCCGGGCTCATTGTTCGGCGATGTGCGTTGGTGACGTCAACAACGACGGCTTCCTCGACCTCTACATCGCCGCCTGGAACGGCGTGTCCCAGTTGCTGCTGAACAACAACGGGATCAACTTCGTCAACGTGACCGCCGCTTCCGGAATCGGCACCGAGAGCAACCGTCACTGGCAGCCGATGATGCACGACTTCAACCGCGACGGCTGGCTCGACATCTACGTTGCCACTGATTTCCAGCCCAACCGCCTGTACATCAACCAGCGCAACGGCACGTTCATCGATCGAGCCCCCGAAGCCGGACTCGACAACTTCATGAACGACATGGGCATGACCATGGGCGACTACGACAATGACGGGGACCTGGACATCTACGTCACCAACATCTGGGAGTGGATGAACCGGGGCGAGCACAACGTGCTGCTGCGCAACGACACCGTCGGATCTCAGGTTTCCTTCACCGATGTCGCTCCCGAGCTGGGCGTGGACCAGGGTTATTGGGGTTGGGGCACCACGTTCTTCGATGCCGACAAGGACGGTTGGGAAGACCTGGTCGCCACCAACGGCTTCGGGGACGCCCCTTGGAACACCGACCGGTCTCGCTTCTTCCTGAACACGGGAGGACAGTTCCAAGACGTGTCCGCCGTGAGCGGCCTGTACGACGAAGACTGGGGCAGCTCTCTGATCGCCCTCGACTACGACCGCGACGGCGACGAAGACCTGATGCAGTCCTGCAACCTGGGTGGCCCGATCCGATTGTTGGAGAATCGAACCAGCACCAGCAATCACTATCTGAATATCAAGCCACGCATGCAGGGGCCGAACCACCGAGCGATCGGTGCGATCATCAAGGTCACCGCCGGCGGCAAGAACATGATGCGTGCCATCACGGCCGGCACCAGCATCGTCTCCCAAGAACCGGCCGAGGCATTCTTCGGACTTGGCTCCGCCACCGTCGCCGACCGTGTGGAAATCCAGTGGCCCGACGGACAGACCACGGTTTGGAACAACGTGGTGGGCGATCGCATCTACACCCTGCGTCCGGAAGGTCGGCTCGGCGACCTGAACATGAGCGGCGAAGTCAACATCGACGACGCGTTCCTTCTCATCGCCGCCGCCGGCTTTTGCTTCGACTGCCCCGAAGACTTGAACGGCGACTCCATCGTCAACATCAATGACTTGATCCTGCTGTTCCAGAACTGGGGATACGAGGGATGACATCACCGCGCGCCGCCGGATTGCTGCTGGGCACAATCCTCGGTTTTGCTGTTCAGGAACAGACGGCGGCGCAAGAGGTCGTCGCAGAAGACGTGACCGTGCGTGACGTCGGACTGCTGACTGGCTTCCAAGATCACTTCGACGGTCGACACCGCCGCGGCCGAGCACTGGTCGCGGCGGACTTCGACCTGGACGGGCGCACCGACTTCTACGTGGGGAACCCCAAGGACGAATGCTTCGTCATGCGCAACGTGCCGGCGGCGGACGGTTCGCCACGGTTCGAAGTCGTCCAGGTGCTGGTGGTTGGCGAACACGCCTGGGGAGCGGCCTCGGCGGACTACGACAACGATGGAGACTATGACCTGTTTGTCACCGTCGGCGGCAACGAGGGTCACGGCTTCGACCACTTGTTCCGCAACATGCTGATCGAGAGCGGCGGGCAGCTGTCATTCACCGATGTCACGGAGCAGGCCGGGGTCAAGGGACCGATTCGGTTCGGCACTCAGAACGCCTTTCCGGCTTCTTCGGCAGGCGCGGTGTGGGCCGATGTCGACCGCGACGCGGACGTCGACCTGTTCGTCAACGTCAACCGGGTTCCCAATCCCAACATGCCCGAGAACATGCTGGGCAGGAACGTGCTATGGCGCAACAACGGCGACGGCACTTTCAGCGACGTGACCGTGGCGGCCGGCATCGGCTCCACGAAGTCCGGCACCCGCCACTCCACCTTCTTCGACATCGACAACGACGGGGACCTGGACCTCTTCGAGTCCAATCACTACTTCCCCAACGTCCTCTGGAAAAACCTGCTGGTCGAAACCGGGCGGGTGCGCTTCGAAGACGTCACCGCGGAACAATCCCTTCCGGGCGATGACCTACGACTGCCGATCCAGACCTTTGCCTCGGCTTCGCGGGACTTCAACAACGACGGTTGGCAAGACTTGATGCTGTTCTTCCGCAAGGTGTTCGACCTCGAGCCGGACACCTATGGCTTTGGCCACGCGCTGTTTTTGAACATGCAGGGGCAAGGCTTCCGCAACGTGGCCGAGGAAGCGGGGATCAACGACCTTCCACTTCCCGATGCCCAGCTCGGCGTCATGGGCTGCCAGGTCGGCGACCTGAATGCGGATGGGCTACCAGACCTGTTCTTCGGCAACGGCGGCCCCTCGTCGGGCTGGGCCAATCAATTGCTGATGAGCAATGGTCTGGTCGGCGACGTTCCCCGCTATCTGGATCGCTCCGATCTGATCGACTTCCCCGCCCCCCAACACCCTCAGGCGCCGCCCAACTCCTACCCCACCTATCCTTACCGGACCCACGGTACCAGCATGGTCGACCTGGACGAGGACGGTCAGCTGGAACTGGCCATCGTCAACGGCGGACGCTTCGTCGACTCGGACATCGTGCGCGAGCCCAATCGGCTGCTCCGCTTCCTGTGGAACGAGCCGCGCAACTACTTCCGCGTGCAACCCCAAGGGGACGGAGTGACGGTCAGTCGCGACGCCATCGGCACCCGGCTCAAGCTGACCGTCAGCGAAGGCGGAGATCAACCGCGCGTCCTCTGGAAGACCTTGTTCGGAGGCAGTGCCTTCTCGGCACAGAATCCGTTCTCGGTGTACTTTGGACTCGGAAATGCCGACACCATCGAGTCCCTGGAAGTGATGTGGCCTGACGGTCGCACCGACGTCTACGACAACGACTTGGAGATCAACACAACCCGGGTTCTGAAACGCCGAGTCGAGCCCAAGCAGAAAGACCCAAAGCAGGCGAACGCACCCAGCCGCTAGCGCACCCGATCTTCGAGGCGCAACTCTCGAACTCTGGTCAATGAGAGACTCGGTGCCCTTGTGATACGCCGATCAAGGCCACCGATTCCAGCAACTCAGATGGCGAGATCCGGCCCTCGGCGAAGCAGGACGCTTCCCGACCACGGGCGAGGGACGGTGACGGAACCGCCTTGCCCGACTCGACCGAAGCCTACTCGACGTCGTTCCAGCCAAAGTCCTCCCCCAAGAACTCGAACAAGCGTTCGTTGTGAGGGCGGAAGTAATCCTGGAGCAAGAGTCGTGCGTCTTCCGGAATGGGCGCGTGTGGGATGGAGTGTTCTCGCTTGAACTCCTCCGGCGCCCAGTCGGGCAACCCGAGAAACTTCACGATGCGCCGGTAGGTGTCCTCAGAGTTTCGGAACCACTGTTCGCTGGACAGCACCAGCATCTGCTCGCGAGGGAAGACCTCGGTCCAGCGCCGCAACTGATCCACATAGATGCCTTGTTCCACGTAAGAGTAGTAGGCGCGTGGAATCCCGATGTAGTCCTCGTTGGCCAGGGTCTTGTCGTATTCGCCGGCCAATCGCTGGGGTTCGGCGTCGATGGCTTGCCGAAACGTCAGTGGCTCTTCGGCAACGGTCTGGGTCCAGACGTAGTGGGAGTAGGCCCGACGTGCCGGATTGCGCAGCAGCACCAGGAGCTTCGCGGAAGGCAGCACCTCTCGAATGCGTCGCGGGACGTGAGGGTTGTAGAGATAGCTCGGGCATGCTTCCCCGGTGACCAGCTTCTGACCGGACCTGGCCCACTTCTGCTGAGTTCGCACCAGCGGAAAGTTGGAACGGTACCAGTCCAATCCCCGGTCCAGGTAGAGGTCGAAGTAGTGAACTTCCTTCAGTAACGCCGGAGCAATGTTCGGATGTTGAGAGAGCGAGCTGTACATCGCCGTGGTGCCGCAACGCGGTCCGCCGATCAAGACGAAGTCTGGAAGCGACCGCAAGGAACGAGTCAAACGCCGCCAGCCTCGCACCTTCCACGAAGCCCATCGTGCCCGCCATTTCGCACTCCAGGGAATGCGATTGCTCTGAATCGCTCGCTGCAGGTAGGCCTTGGTCCCCGAAGGGCCTTCCAGCGACAGACGGACCTTGCCATTGCGCTCGGTCTGAATCTCGAAGGCGGGATGATGGTTCGCCATCAGGCCGAGAAAGTCCTGAAGAATGGACTCGGTCTTGGCGCCCTGTGCGAACGTCAAGCGGAAACCCCGCTCGAGCTCTTCCACCGCCTCGCAACCTCCGAACACCGACTCCATCAGCCGGAGACGCAACTGCAACTGCTCTTGCGGCAGGAGCACGTCGATGGCCCGAGGAGCGACCGTGTCCGGGGTGATGGTCGAAGAGGGACGCAGCGATGAGTTCATGGAAGGGTCCCGGGTCCGCTAGCCCGGCAAGCGATCTGGTAGAGTTCGCGGCCGACGGCAGTCAAACTCCTTCGAATAACCGCATTCGCAACTGGTGGCAAGGCTCTACCCCCCATGACCGAGGACGAGGCGACAGACACACTCAGCCCGCGAGAGCGGGAACGATACGACCGCCAGATGGGACCGGGCGTTCTCACCGCCGAGGGCCAGGAAAAACTGAAATCCGCGACGGCCTTGGTGACCCGCACCGGTGGAATGGGAGGGCCCGCGGCACTGATGTTGACGATGGCCGGAGTGGGTCGCGTGATCATCGCCCATGGTGGGGAGTTGATCTCTCCCGATCTGAATCGCCAGATTCTCGGCAGCGAGCCGCTTCTCGGCAAACCTCGAGCTCTCTACTTTGCCGCGTACCTTCGCTCCATGAACCGTTACGTCGAAGTCGAAGACATCGACCATGAGCCGGATGATGAGGAAGCCAAGGAACTTGCCGAGCGATCGGACATCGTCCTGTCGTGTCCGCCCACCATGGAAGAACGCTTGCGTCTCAACCGGGCTGCGTCCGAAGCCAGAGTCCCATTCCTGGACGCGGCGCAATGGGGCATGACGGGAACCTTGGCGGTGATGAAGCCGGGGGAGACCGCCTGCTTGCAGTGTCTGTATCCGGAAGAGCCCCCGTTCGAAGAACTGTTCCCCGTGGTGGGCGCCATCTCATCGGCCATGGGATCCCTGGCGGCCCTGGAAGCCATCAAGATTTTGTCTGGGTCGGGCCAACCGATGTGGAACCGAATGCTGACGTACGACGGATATCACGGCCAGATCAGGACCTCGGATCTTCGTCGCGACCCCCACTGTGGATGCTGTTCGAGCATGCCCTCGGCGCGAGAAGGCTCATGAAGATTCGCGTACTGCTCACCGGCCGTGGCTACCAAATCGCTCAACACGTGCCCGACCCACTGGAGGTCCCGGATGGCTGCCGTGTGACGGAAGCGATCGCGCTCGTCGCTCAACGACTTCCTGCCGACCAAGCGCTTCCTGATTCGTGCCTGGTCGCCGTTCAGGGGAAGCACTTGGGGTCCGTACGATCCCACGACGAGGCCACCCTCCAAGAGGGAGACGAGCTGATGCTCATCGCCCCGGTGGCCGGGGGATAGCAGGGCCGTTCAAGAAGTCCCGAGCGGACCTGTTCGCCTCGCTCCTCGGCAAACCCTGGAAGAGTCCACCAATTCGTCTGACGTCCGATTGATCGGCACGAAGGAAAGTCCCTCGACCGACATCCGAGGCCTCGGTTCCACGGCCGGCGAACTCCTGACCGAGCTCCTAGCTGGACTCACCTCGTTTCCACTCGACCCGCTTCAACAGGGTTTCCTCGGTCTTCTTTCCGAAACCCGAAAGAGCGGCGATCTCTCCTTTGCGCGCCGCGTTCTCCAAGGAGTCCAGGTCGACGATCCCGAGTTCCTGAAACAGCCGAGCTGCCTTCTTGGGCCCAAGCCCGGGAAGGCGCAACACTTGGAGGAGCGACAGAGGGACCTTTTCGGAGACTTCTTCCAGCGCTTTCAGCCGGCCAGATTGCACGAGTTCGCGCAGAGCCGCCGCGAGATCCTTGCCAATGAACTCCAAGCGGGTCAGGTCTTCGTCGTCTCGCACCATGTCTGCGAGCGGACGACCATGATCCAGAATCGTCGTCGCGGCGTTCCGATAGGCGCGAATCCGAAACGGGTTCGCCCCCACAACTTCGAGCAACAGGGCGGTGTCTTCCAACACTCGGGAGATCTGCGAATTGTCCACGGAGTCCTCGGACGAGTTCAACGATCGAAGAACTCGACCCCCCCACTTCCGACGTCGTACATGGCCCCGACGATTTCGATCTCCCCGGCCTTCTCCATCTCTTGCAGAACCGGGCTTTGGTCGCGAATCTCACCGATCACCTGGTTCACATTCGCCCGCGCCACCGCATCGACGAACTCCAGGTTGTCCGCGGTTCGCTGGGCCGCGTCCTTGGGCTCGGACACCTGATCGAGCGCGGGCTTCACTTTCTTCAAGAGCCCGGTCAGATTGCCGAGATGCACGTCGGCGCAGGCTCCCTTCACCGCACCGCAGGCGGTGTGACCGAGCACGACCACGAGCTTGGATCCGGCGACCTTGCAGGCGAACTCCATGCTCCCCAACAAATCTCCATTCAAGACGTTGCCGGCCACTCGCGCCGAAAACACGTCCCCGATTCCTTGGTCGAAAACCAGCTCGGCGGAGGCCCGAGAATCAATGCAGCCCAAGATCACGGCCATGGGGTATTGCCCGCTGCTGGTCGCCGTCACCTGAGCGCGAAAATCACGTTCCTGGCTCTGTCCGTTCTGAAAACGGCGATTGCCTTCTTCCAGGAGGCTTCGTACCTGAGCGGGGCGTAGCTCTTGTTGAGTTTCTTGGGTCTGCATGACTCGGTCCCTTCCAAGCTCGGGGCTCGCACCCCTTGGTCACTGTCCGATGCCAGCCGTGGGTGCCGGCATTCCATCGCGCGCTCAGCTAGCCGTACTCATTCGCCGGCTCTCCTTCTCCATCCCTTCTCCTTGACGAAGGATCTGCAAAGCGATGTTTCGGCGCGAAGCCGAGCGCTCGAAGTCTTCGATGATTTCGTGCACGTCGTGGTTCATGAGGACGCAGTCCCTGGCGTCCAGAACGACCGCAGAGTTGTCCGGGATTCGATTCAGCTCGCGGAGGATCGCTCCGCGATTGAGGAAGGACACCTCTTCCGAGAGACGAATTCGAACCACGTGACTCCCCGACGAGTCATCCTCTTCCATGTGCATGAAGTGGGAGTTGTTGTAGTTCCGAATGAGGATCACGAAGATCGCGACTCCCATCCCGAGACCAATGCCCATCAGGAGGTCGGTGAACACGATGCCGAGAATCGTCGTCGCAAAAGGAACGAATTGAGACGGCCCCAATTGAAACATCTGCTTGAACAGGGACGGTCGTGCCAATTTGTAACCAACCACGAGCAAGATGCTCGCCAAAACAGACAGCGGGATCAGGTTCAAGACCTTTGGCAGGGCCATCACGCAAAGGAAGAGCAGCAACCCGTGGAGAATGGCCGAGGTTTTCGTCTTGGCACCGGACTGAATGTTTGCGGAACTACGGACGATCACTTGGGTAACAGGAAGCCCCCCCAACATTCCGGAAACCGTGTTGCCGACACCCTGGGCCACGAGTTCCCGGTTGGTCGGAGTGATCCGGTGCTGGGGATCCATACGATCCGTGGCTTCCACACAAAGAAGGGTCTCCAGACTCGCCACCACCGCCAGCGTCACCGCGGTGATCCAAATGGCCGAGCTTCCGATCTCGGACCAGTCCGGCGACAAGAACAGGTGGAAGAATCCGGAAAAGCTCTCGGCCACAGGAACTCGAACGAGGTGTTCGGTACTGAGTGCCCAATCCGGAAAGAACCGCGTCGCGCAGATTTGAAAGACGATGCCGAATCCCACCGCGACCAGCGGCCCTTGGATTAGCTGGAAGATCCGCGATCGCTTCGCCAACACGGAATCCCAAAGCACCAAGATCAGCAACGCCAGCGACGAGACCAAAATCGCGGCGGGAGTCAGGTCACCAATCATGGATCGGAGGGAGGTCAGCGTGGTCTCCCCGTCCGGTTGGACGAAGGACATCTGCCCTTCGGGATCGGTGTCGTGTCCCACGGCGTGTGGGATCTGCTTCAAGATGATCAGGATGCCAATGCCGGCGAGCATTCCCTTGATCACCGCCGAAGGGAAAAAGTAAGCGAGAATCCCCGCGCGAGCCACCCCGGCGATGATCTGCAGAATGCCGGCGAGCACCACCGCGGAGAGGAACACCTGGAAGCTGCCCAACTCCTGAATCGAGTTGAGGACGATCACCGCGAGTCCCGCAGCCGGCCCGGAGACTCCCAACGGAGATCCGCTCAGGATGCCAACCACGAGCCCACCGACCATCCCCGCAACCAGCCCGGAGAAAAGCGGCGCTCCACTGGCGAGGGCGATCCCGAGGCAGAGGGGAACCGCCACGAAGAGCACCACCAGTCCGGCAGGCCCATCGTGCCGCAGGTGGGAGAAACACTGCCGAAACGCCCCAACCTCGGCGCCGCCCTTCGGGGTGGTGTCGCTCACATCGCGCTCCTTTTCCGCACAATTTCGGATCACACATCTGGATCTAACCATCTTCGTGGATCGCCACGTCGATCAGAATTCGAGATAATCGAATTCTTCTAGTCACCCTTCGAAATTACCGAATCCGGATGGAGATCGTCGGACCTCGTGTGGCTGAACTATCACCATCTCCTCTACTTCTACGTCGTGGCCCGAGAAGGAGGGATCACCGCCGCGAGTCGCCAACTTCGCCTCGCCCCCGCCACCATCAGCGCCCAGGTCAAGCAACTGGAGCGACGACTCGGTGAAAAGTTGTTCGAACGGGTGGGACGCACCCTGTCCCTGACCAAGTCCGGCAAGATCGCTTTCTCCTACGCGGAAAGCATCTTTTCGCTCGGCACCGAGCTGCAATCAGCCCTTGGTTCCGAATCCCCGGACCGGTTGCGCAAGCTGGTCGTTGGCATCACCGACGTCGTCCCCAAGTTGGTCGCCTTTCGTCTCCTGCAACCGGCACTCGAGTTGGCCGAAGGCGTGCAGCTGATTTGCAAGGAAGGCAAAGCCGAAGAACTGCTCGTGCAACTCTCCACCCATGAACTTGACGTTCTCATCACCGACGCTCCCGCGGATCCCGCGTTGCGCATCCGAGCGTACAACCACCGACTCGGCGAATGTGGGGTCACGTTCTTCGCGGTCTCCTCTTTGGCGACCCAGCATCGCGCGGGGTTCCCCCAGTCCCTCAACGGGGCACCGGTCCTTCTGCCAACCGGAAACACCACCGTGCGACGATCTCTCGACCAATGGATCGCCAATCTCGAACTCGAGCCAAAGATCGTTGGGGAGTTCGAAGACAGCGCATTGATGAAGGTATTCGGGCAGTCGGGAGTTGGCATCTTTCCCGGTCCGCGCATCATCGAGGACGACATCGTCGAACAGTACGGGGTCGAAGTCGTCGGACGAACCAACGCCGTCTCGGAAAAGTTCTTCGCCATCTCGCTGAATCGTCGTCTCCGCAATCCCGCAGTGGTTCACATCTCCGAGTCGGCAAGGGGGCAATTGTTCGACGAATCCTCCGAGCAAGCGCACCGGTGAACCCGGCGAAGGCGAAACTGCAGACAGGTCGTGGTGGCATCCGGCAAAGAGTCATCACCTTTTCTTTGCGGCCGCGAGCTCCTAGAACACGCTCGTGATGCTCAGCCCCTTTCCCGCATCCGATTTTGGGGATCCGTCGGAGAAGGCTCGCAGGCTCGGAACCAAAGTGGCAAGCGCCGAGCGCGAAGCTTCTCCCCAACGCCCCCGAGAAAGGATTCCCTCTTGCGCAGGACCTCGTGGGGTCTCCTGGCCACTCTGCTCACCGCTTCCAACGCCTTGGGAAGCGATCAGGAGCTGTTGAACATCCTCCTGGAAAATGGCGCGATCCAGCAAGCCCAGTACGAAGCGCTCATGGGCAGCCAGGGGGCGCCGGGGAACTTCTGGGTGAACGAGAATGGTCTAACCGTCGACTCTCCCGACGGGGAGTTTCAATTCGTCGTGGGTGGCCGTCTCCACATGCAGGCCAGCTTCCATGACGAACACTTGCCCTCCGCCTCCGAGCCCTCCGATGGATCCGAGCTGCGCCGCGCGCGATTTCATATTCGGGCCAGGGTCTACGAGGAGTGGGAACTCGAATCCGACATCGACTTCGCGGACAACGAGCCTTTCGTCAAAGACTTCTTCGTCGCCTACACGGGAATGGAGAGAGCCAAGCTGTCCGCGGGCCTCCAGAAGCAGCCGTTCAGTCTCGACATCGAGATGAGCACCAACGACCTTCCCTTCATCGAACGTTCCGTGGATCATTTCCTGATCGTTCCATTCGTGGACCGAGCCATGGGCGTCCGGAGCGAACTCCACGGCGATCACGTGTTTTTCGCCGGAGGAATCTATGGGGAGTCCGTCGAAGCAGAAAGAGACGGTGACGACGGATTCGGGACTGCCGCTCGGTTGATCTTCTTGCCAGTCCTCGAGCGCGACCGAGTGGTCCATCTTGGCATCCGCGGTGCCTTGCGCTGGCTGTCATCCGCCGACGACCCACTGGTTCTCCAAGACCAAACCACGAACTTTTCCGATCTTTCGGTGGTTCGGACCATGGACATCCCCGATGTCGACAGAGTCGATTTGTACGGTCCCGAGGCGGCCTTGGTCTGGGGTCCGGTCTCCGTCTACGGGGAGTACCACTGGGCGGTCATGAAAAGAAACCCCGGCAGCGACTTGAAGTTCAACGGTGGCTACGTCGCCGCAACCTATGCGCTCACCGGAGAAAGCCGAGCGACGGCCTATCGAATCGCCGAAGGCGAGTTCAAAAGAATCACTCCCGAGCGAAATTTCACGGCCAATGGTGGCGGCTGCGGCGCATGGGAACTTGCGACCCGCCTGGCACGACTGGACCTCAACAACCGCGACATTCGAGGCGGCCGCGAAATCGTCCTCACCAACGCCCTAAACTGGTCCATCAATCCAGTCGTGCGCGTGATGTTCGAGTGGACTCGAATCCTTGAAGCTGACAGCAACAGCATTGCGGGAGGCGACGCGCGCGGAACAGACATCTTCCAAACACGAATTGGCTTCCGGTTCTGAGAGTCCGGAGGTCGCCCAAAGAAGTTCCCGCGGCGGCTCATTTTTCGGGGCCGCAACCGCCAACGCCTGCGCACCCGTGTCAAGTCGTGGAACTGTGTCAGACACGGAATGGCCGTGTGAAACCCGCGCACCAGGGCGGCAAATCCGGTCTGCTCGCAGACCTTGCACCTGCACCGCCGTTCTCCGACAATGCGTCTCGAAGGATGCAACGTCGCTCACTCACCAGGGAGAATCGGGATGTTCCCCGCCCGTCGCTGGCCGGCAATCGCCGGCATTTTTCTTTTCTGCGGGGAGTCACTTCCCGCCCGCCCCTTGGTCTTGCCACCGGCGCCCCAGGAAGGGGTCGACCGCGTTCAGATCAACGTCAACGATCTGGGCCAGAACGTCATTGGCGATGCCGCCCAAGAACCGAGCTTGGCCGTCGACCCCACGGATCCGACTCGTCTCGTCGTTGGATGGAGCTACTTCCCGGACGCAAGCAACGCGGACTCGGAATCGGCCTGGGCTTACAGCCATGACGGCGGCCGAACTTGGGACTTCCAGGGCTTGCAGCAGCCTGCCGGCGATCGGGGTGAAGCCTTGGTCCGGACGTTGGCCGACGGCACGGTGCTCTACTGGAGCCAGGGACCTTCGGAAACAGAGCTCTACATCTCTCGAGTTTCGGGCGTCTCCTGGAGTTCCCCGATCGGCTCCGCAGGAGGCGACGACCCGTTTGCGTGGGTCGATCGATCCGGCGGTCCTGGGGACGGCAACATCTACCTGACCTGGACCCCCGACACGGGTTGCTGCGGAAACGCCAACTTCGTGCGCTCCGAAGACGGCGGCTTCACCACCTCGACTCCGTTGGAACTGGACCTCGCCGTGGGTGGCATCACCGTGGGTCGCAACGGCGAAGTGTATGTCGCCGGAGTTCCCACCTCTCCACTCGACTTCGAGACCATTCGCATCGCCAAATCGATCAATGCTCAGCTTCCTGGCTCGACGCCAACGTTCGGGGTGAACAGCACCACCTTGGGCGGCTCCTTGACCGCAGCGATGGGTCCCAATCCTGGCGGCGTTCTCGGCAAGATCACCATCGACACGGACACCTCCAATGGCCCCCACGGAGGAAACGTCTATTTGCTGGCGTGCGTGGATCCCGATGGCCCGGACCCAGGCGAACTGCACTTTTCGCGAAGCACGGACGGCGGTCTGACCTGGTCGGCGCCCCGGCGCATCAACGATGAACCGTTCGGTCGGAACGCGTTCCAGTGGTTGGGAACCATGTCGGTCGCACCGAATGGTCGGATCGATGCTGTCTGGTACGACACGCGCAATAGCGTGTCGGGAATCATCTCCGAACTGTTCTATTCCTTTTCCATCGACGGTGGCCAGACCTGGGCCGTGAACGAGGCGATCAGTCCTCCGTTCAATCACTTCCTCGGTCAACCGGGCAACCAGTCGGTGGGAGATCACATCGACATCGAATCGGACAACCTGGGTGTCCATGTGATCTACACCGCGTCCTTCAATAGCGAGCAAGATCTGTACTACTTGCGACTCGGTGCGAGGGATTGCAACGGCAACGGCAACGACGACCTCCTCGACGTGGGTGTGGTGTCGGTCGACAACAACAACAACGGCGTGCCCGACGAATGCGAGACCTTGCTACTGCAGGGCTTCTCGCCAGGAATCGTGGACACCGTCAACTTCGTGCATGTGACCCGTGCGACGCCGACGAGCCTGTCGTTCCTCCTCACGGGAACCACCCTCGGGACTCTGGTGACGGGGGGCTGCGGAATCGAGCTGGGTTTCCTGGATCCGGTGGTTTTGAGCCCGCTGGTTTCGAACGGACGGGGGGAAATCACCTTTGGTGGATCCATCGACTCGTCCCTGAGCGGGACTCGGATTCTCTTCCAGGTCATCGAACCAGTCAGCTGCCGAAGCAGCGAGGTCTTGGACTTCACCTTCCCCTGATCCGTCTCCCTGCGGAAAAGGCCCAGGAGGGAAAAAGCACTGGGTCCCGGTGCGGGGACCAGCTAAAAAGCTGCGTTCCCCCTGGGTTTCCAGGAATCAACGCTCGAGGCACACCGCACTCGGGCCCCAAGGAGCCGAATCATGGCCAAGGCCAAGAAGGGCGTGGAAATCGTCCAGCTCGTCTGCAGCGAGACGGGTGAGCGGAACTACACCATTCGCAAGAGAGCTGGGTCGCCCAAGCTTTCCCTGAAGAAGTACTGCCCGCGGCTGCGCAAGCACACGGTGCACAACGAGAAGAAGAAGTAGCGATCCGGAAGTAGTTCCCGGGATGGGTCGGCCCCCATTTCGCCTCGAAGGGCGATCAAGGGGCCGCAATCCCAATGTTGACAGTCTGGCCGCCGGCCTCCCCCGAGAGGCTTTGGTCGTGCCTGAGGACGGCGTCTCGCCGAAGACCTCCTTCTTCTCCCTCTTGCAGTCGGGGCCCCGCACCAATCTTGCGGGCAAGGATTCGGGCGCACAAACGGTCAGGAGGCTTGCCGATTCTCCTGGTTCGGCGTGACCGTTCGATCGGATCGATCTCCACGATGGTCCACGGCCCGGATCGGGCCAGAGTGTGGCGCCGCGTGGAGCGTGAGTTCCCGAACGCGGGCGGCAGAGTCTATGGCTTCTTCTTCTCTGTAGGGAGGGGTCAAAGTCATGTTTTCTGATCCACTTTCCGGTGAAGTCGCATTCCCTTCGACTCGATCCTCTGCGCCTGAATTCGGCGTCCCGCAAGTCGCCCGGGCCCCGGTCCCGAAGTTCCCCTTCCGCACGTTCGTCGACCATCCTCCCCCGAGTCATCGGGTTCCGTCATCGTTGGCCGCCCGTGGCTTCCGGAGTTCCCCGGGATCGGGAAGGGCTTCGGCGGTCACAATTCCTGGCCTTGCTCAGGAATCACTGCCTTCCCGCGCGATAAGTTCTCTCGGAACCCCGTCCGGTTTGGAGAACCGGTCCGCCATGACCGCAGCGTTCGACCCACTTCAGGAACTGTTTGTCGCTCAGCAAGACCGGCCCGCCAAGGTCCGGGACGTCAATCTCCGCACCCTGGAGCCCTACCAACGCGCACTCATGGTCATCGATGGCACGGTCACCAAGTTCCTCGAGGCCTACACCATGGAGTCGGTGGACATCGTTCCCCTGGGTCAGGAGTCTCGGCACCTGGACAGCGATCATCCCTGGCTGGAGGTTCCCGCCGGCGAGCGCGTCGTCGGACGCCAGGTGGTGCTCCGAGGCCGCCACAGCCACCGCTTTCACGCCTACGCGGTCTCGCTCACGGTACCCACTCGTCTGCGAGAAGATGTCCGCAACCAGCTCAAGGGCCACGGAGAGGGGTTGGGTCGAGTGCTCCGCAAGTGCCGCATCGACACCTATCGCGAAGTGTTGTGGTACGGGCGCGAAGAAGCGGAGACGATTCCCGGCCACTTTCCCGAACCATTGCGAGATGGCTGCTTGACCCGAACCTACCGAATTCTCGCCGAGCAGCGCCCCATCATGCTGATCAACGAACGGTTTCCTCTCCGTCCGCACGGATCGACCAACTTCGCGTAGGGCGAGTCATTCATGAGTCGCGAACTGAATCGAAGCCTCTGGGAAGCGCTGCCGCGCGCGGCACTGCAAGAACTCCAATTCCAACGAGTTCGCGAACTCCTCAGAGAAATCCTGCCTCATAACGGCTTCTACCGTCAGAAGCTGCAGGCCGTGGGAATCGAAACCGTGGCCGATGTGAGCGAGGCCTCGGATTTCGCGAAGATCCCGTTCACCACTCATGGGGAGCTCTCTCAGAATCAGGCTGACCATCCCCCCTATGGCTCCAACCTGACCTATCCCCTGCACGCGTACACTCGCATTCATCAAACCGCGGGCACTCGGGGCCGGCCACTGCATTGCCTGGACACCGAAGCCAGCTGGCAATGGTGGGCACATTGCTGGAAAGCGGTTTATGAAACCGCCGGTGTCACCGCCAATGACCGGGTGTTCTTCGCCTTCTCCTTTGGTCCGTTCATTGGTTTCTGGAGTGCCTACGAAGGCGCACGCCTGCTTGGAGCCCTGGCAGTTCCCGGGGGTGGGATGTCCTCCCATCAACGGGCTCGCGCAATCCTCACTCATGGTGTGACGGTCCTGGTCGCCACACCGTCGTCGGCGTTGCATTTGGCCGAAGTCGCCCGCGAAGAAGGGATTGATCTCACCAGCTCGGAAGTACGCCTGACGATTCACGCCGGGGAACCGGGCGCCAGTGTGACGTCCATCAAACAGCGCATCGAAGAACAATGGGGCGCTCAGTGCTTCGACCACGCTGGCGCGGCCGAAGTGGGAGCCTGGGGATTCGAGTGCCGCGCCCATCAAGGCTTGCACCTCCACGAGGCCGAGTTCTTGTTCGAGGTGATCGATCCCGCGACCGGCGAAGAAACCGATGACGGCGAGTTGGTGATCACGAACCTCGGGCGCATTGGCATGCCAGTCATCCGCTATCGAACCGGGGATCGCGTCCGCGTCACCGACTCCCCCTGCGAATGTGGGTCGCGCTTTCGCCGGCTCCCGCAAGGAATCATCGGACGTGTCGACGACGTCCTGGTCGTGCGCGGCGTCCCGGTGTACCCCAGCGCCATCGAGAACGTCGTGCTGCGTTTTCCTCCTGTCAAAGACTACGCGGTCGACATCACTCGACAGCAGGAACTGGATGAGATGGAAGTGCGCGTCGAAATCGAGGGCGCGGACACCGAAGACACCGCGGCTCTCGTCAAGCGGGACCTTCGTGACGCATTGGGCCTCCGAGTTCGCGTGACCCCCGTTCCCTGTGGTACGCTGCCTCGGTTCGAGCAACGTGCCAGGCGCTTTCACGATCGCCGTCAACGCGAGTTCCTTCCGACCCGTCCATGAACCTTCCCGTGCGCTTCGTTCTGTCCGGTGTTCGTGCCTTGATGGCGAATCCCTGGCGCGGATTGTGGGTGGCTCTGGTCCTGGTTGTGTGCAGCACGCCGGTTCCTGGCCAAGCCTGGCAAACCTGGCGCTTCCAGTGGGACGCGGTCGACCTTTGGACGTACTTCCCGAACAAGATCCGCCTCGAGGACCGGGAGCTGTTCGACCAAACCGACTCTCGCGGCCTGACCCTCGGCCCGTCGCAACTAGGAGTCCTCGAATGGCCGGAAGTCATTCGTGTGAGAGTTCGCGACGGGCGACTCGAGTTTCTCCGTCCTCCCCAGCCCCTGCCGCTCTTCGCAGGAGTCATGCACCAGGCACTGCTGGTCGAGATTTCCAGCGCGGAAGAGGTCCGGGGAGTGGTCCCACTCCGAGAGATGTTCGATGCCCGGGATCGCTCTGTGTTGCGCCTGCTCGACCGCGGCCTGCCCACCCTCTATTTGGTACGAGTCAGCGATCCCCCCCTGGGTGCCAAGGCTCTCGAGCTGGTGGTCGAGGACACTCGCCAACGAGAACTCGGGCGCTTGCTCCTCCCCATCGAAGTTCGAGAATCTGGTCGACTGCGGGTCGAGATTCGGGACGCGGACACCGGCCGGCCGACCCCCGCTCGGGTGGGGATCTACAGCGGCGAATCGGCAAACTTCACCTACCCGCGTTCGGCAATCCAGATCCCGGTCTTTGGGGAAGCCCGCTCGGTCCGCGTGGTCCGAGACCCGACTTGGCCCATCGCCAATCGATCCTGCTTCTACACCGAGGGAGTCTTCGAAACCGCCGTCCCCCCCGGCCGGCAGCACCTCATCTTCAAGAAGGGCATCGAGTACGGGGGCGTTGAACGCAAGGTCTTGGTCGAACCCGGAGCAACCGTCGAACAACGAGTCGTACTGGAGCGCTCCTTCGACCTGCCGGAGCACGGCTGGTATTCGGGCGATGCTCACGTGCACGTGGCACGGGACGGTGAACAGGACGCCTCGCTCCTCAGCTGGTCCCAAGCAGAAGATGTGCACGTCACCCACACTCTGCAAATGGGAGACGTTCGCCGCACGTACTTCCCGCAGTTCTCCTGGCAGGATCGTGGGACCACACGTCGTGGGGATTACCTTTTGAGTCCTGGACAAGAGGATCCGCGCAGCAGCCTTCGCGGGCACACCATCCTCTTGAATAACGCCCAAGAACATTGGAACCCGGAGCACTACTACCTGTACGAAGACTTGTTCCAAAAGGTGCGACAAGAAGGCGGCTTAGCGGGCTACGCGCACGCCGGAACCGCGTTCCACGCGGATCGCAGCATGGCGCTCAGCATGCCATTGGGAGTGGTTGACCTCCTCGAGGTGTTCAACAACGGTGTCCTGAAGACTCCGGTCCTGTACCACTGGTGGAACCTAGGCTTCTCGCTCACCCCGATCGGAGGCTGTGACTACCCGTTTGGACGAATGCGAATGCTGGGGGATTCGCGCTTCTACGCTCAGGTTGACGGTCCCCTGAGTCCCGATTCCTGGATCGCCGGGCTGCGCGGCGGGAACACCTACGTCTCCAATGGCCCCTTGGTGGAGTTCCAGCTGGGAGATGCCCACCCGGGAGAACGATCGGTTGTGGCCCCTGGATCAAGGCCGACTCTTCGAGCCCATGTTCGCTGCCACCCGAGCGTCGACCGACTGAAACGCGTTTGCGTGGTGCAGGCGGGCGAGATCGTGCAAGAGATCACCCCTCCCCCAGAGTCTTCCCAGGACTTCCTCTGGGAAACCAGTTGGCCGGTGCAGCACAGCACCTGGATCGCTCTCAAGGTCGAAGGGGAGAAAACCTTGGCGCACACCAATGCGATCTTCCTTGAAGTAAACGGTCAACGCCCCTGGAACCGGCGGCGCGCTTCGGCTTTGTTGGATCGCAGCGAACAATGGCTGGCCGAACTGGAACAGGTCCTGAACGAAGCGCTGAGCGAAACCGAAAGTGGCCGGTCCCAACTCGAAGCCTTGGCACCTCGCTTCACCGCAGCTCGCCAGGAATACCGCCGCTTGCGCCGCCAACTCTCGGATGAGTAGTAAGAGATGCCCGGTTCCTCCGTGCACCCGGCTGGCGCCTCGATGAATTCCCAACCGCGAGTGCGGCGGATCCGAGGCCGAATCGATCGCCGCCCGGTGCCCCGTCCCGGAGAAGAAGAAAAGGCTTCCGAGCCTCCGGGTTTTCCCGGTTTCCTGGCAACCGCGGGATAGTGTTGTTCCGGGAGGTCACATCATGCGACGCTGGAGCATTCTGCCAGCTCTTCTCGTGTGCGGCGCTTGCAGCGGGGGCTCGTCCTCGCCGCGATTCGGTTTGTCTCAACGCGTCCCGGTCACCACTCTGAGATTCCCGACCGGACTCCCTCAACCAACGCCGCTGACGGCTCGCCCCGCGTTTCCTAGCCTGTTGTTCGACGCTCCCGTCGTCTTCACCTTCGCTCCGGACGGTTCGAATCGGGTCTTCGTCGGGGAACTCGCCGGGCGAGTTCGTGTCTTTCCCAATGACCCGAACGTGTCCTCAGCAGCGGTGTCTGATTTCCTCGACCTTCGTGCCGCCAATGGCGGCCCCGTCCTCACCGGCGGTGAGCAAGGACTGCTGGGGCTAGCCTTCCATCCCGACTACGCCAGCAATGGTTGGCTCTATGTTTGCTACTCGGTCGATGGACCCCGTCGCTCACGGCTATCGAGATTCCAAGTGTCCGCCGACCCGAATCTCGTCGACCTCGGCAGCGAGATCGTGCTCCTCGAAATCGGACAACCGGCCCCCAACCACAACGGTGGCTGTTTGGCGTTTGGCCCGGATGACAAGCTCTACTACTCGGTCGGTGACGGTGGCAACCAACACGACCCCGGACAGAACGCCCAGGACCTCACTTCACTTCTCGGCAAGATCCTGCGCTTGAACGATGATGGAAGCGCCCCCGCGGACAACCCCTTCGTCGGAGATCCAAACGCCCGCGACGAGATTTGGGCCTACGGTTTCCGCAATCCATGGCGATTCAGCTTCGACCGGCAGACAGGAGATCTTTGGTGCGGCGACGTTGGTCAATCCAGCATCGAAGAAATCGACGTGGTGACCCGAGGTGGGAACTACGGCTGGGATTTCTTCGAGGGCACGCTCTACCACGAAGGCAACGCCAGCGGCTTCCCACTGATCGACCCCATCTACGAGTACCCACGTCCCGGCGGCTACAGCGTGACCGGTGGCTATGTCTCGCGGGGACCGAGCCTCGACCTGACTCGTGGTGCTTACGTTTTCGGAGACTATGGAAGCGGTCGCCTCTGGGCACTGGTGACGGACGGTGACCAGGTGGTCGACATCCAAGACGTGGCCTTCGTGAACGCTCCGGTGTCCTTTGGGGAGGACCAAGACGGCGAACTCTACGTGTGTTCCCTGGATGGCAACGTCTACCGCTTCGAGGAAACCGACCCAGCCCCGGTCACTGAGGTTCCCGCCCAGCTTTCCGCCACCGGTCTCTTCACCAGCGTCCCCGATCTGATTCCGGCTCCCGGAGTCCTCGAGTACGACGTCAACGCGCCTTTCTGGTCGGATGGCGGTCACAAGCGACGCTGGATCGCACTTCCAGGAAACTCACGAATCGAGTTCTCCGCGGAGGAACCTTGGACGTTTCCGACCGGCACGGTTCTGGTGAAGCACTTCGAGATCGACACCAACCAGGGCGTTCGCCGCCTGGAAACGAGAGTCCTGGTTTTGACCGCCAGCGGCTGGCAGGGCTATCCCTACCGCTGGAACAGGGAGCAAGACGACGCGACTTTGCAAACGATGGCGAACACCGAAACGATCTCAGTGACAGAAGATGGGGTCACCTTTGATCTCGATTGGTTCTTCCCTGGAAGCAGTGATTGCAACACGTGTCACACCGCGGCAGCAGGACATGTCCTTGGACTGCGTGTATCCCAGCTCAACCGAAACTTCGAATACCCTCGGATGACCGACAATCAGCTGCGGGCATGGAACCACATTGGTCTCTTCGCCACGGCTCTCGACACGCCCCAGAGCTACGAGGCGCTGGTTGATCCGACCGACGCGTCCCGCCGCATTGACAAACGAGCGCGCGCCTACCTGGCCACGAACTGTGCTCCCTGCCATCGACCCGGCGGTTCCACTCCCGTCGACATCGACTTTCGAGAGAACGTTTCGGTCGCGAGCATGAATCTCCTCGGGATTCCCGCCACGACATCGTCAGACAACCTTCCCGGGGCCCTCCGCCTCGATCCCTTCTCCCCAGAAACGAGTGAAGTCTGGCTCCGCATGAACCGGCTCGACGCCCTCCGCATGCCCCCTCTCGGCAGCCATCGCCGGGATGAGCAGGGCCTGGAGGTCATCGGCGAGTGGATTGATCAGGGAGCCCAGTGAGGGACTCGGCCTCTGGGCGCTTGCCGGATTTGCCAAAAGACCGTAATTCTTAGGGCTCGAGCGACACCTCTGAGCAACCCCGGAGGCGTTCGCAGGAGTCAAGCCCATGGTCGTCATGCCAATCGTCGCGTTCCTCGGGACTTGGATCGCCCTCGCCGTGACCCAGGATTCCGTCAGTCCCGAAGATGCTCGTTTGCCCTTGCTCCTCGCCGAGCGACACCGGATGTTGCCGGCGGACCCCTCCATTTCTCGCGACGTGGTCTTCCTTGACGCGGACCAGGACGGCGACCAGGATGCCTTCGTTGCCTGCTTGGGATTCGACCGACTCCGGTTCAACAACGGCGGTGGTCGTTTCGTCGACGTTTCGGATCGACTGCCCCCCCACTTCGAGGCGACTCTCGGCGTCGCCGCGGGAGACATCGACCACGATGGGGACACGGACTTGGTCCTCGCCGTCGATGGATTGAACCGACTGCTCTTGAATCGAGGAGACGGGAGCTTCCTTGACGCAAGCAACCAGCTTCCTGCTGGATCCCAGGAAACCACCACGGCACTCCTTGCCGACGTGGATGGCGACGGCGACCTGGACTTGTTCTTCGGAAATCATGGGAGCACGCAGAACGCTCTGGCATTGAACAACGGGTTCGGCGTGTTCTCCAACGCCTCCCATCAGCTGCCACCGTCGGGTCGAAGTACGGTTTGTGCGGCTTTCGGCGACGCCGAGGGCGACGGAGATCTGGATCTGTTCGTTGGCAACGACAGCTTCCAAGACGCAGAGCTATTCCTGAACGACGGGTCCGGCCAGTTCTCGGACGCCTCGGCCCAAATCCCGAAACTCGAAATGGTGAGCGGGCTGGGGCTCGGAGACTTCGACGGCGACGGAGATTTGGACGTGCTGCTGGCCGTCATGAACTCGGTCTTCGCCGGGAAAGAGAACGCTCTTTGGCGGAACGACGGGAATGGCCTCTTTGAAGATGCCTCGGAACGAATCCCTTCGACCAAGGAGGTCACCACCGACATCGTGGTTGCCGATTTGGACAACGACGGGGATCTGGACGGGTATCTGGTCAACCATCGCGACTGTGACATCTTCGCCGGCTGCGACGGCGGCTCTGGCGGAACGGATCTCCTTTACCGCAATGACGGATCCGCAAACTTCTCTGTGGAACTCCTCCCATTCGACGAGTCGTTGGACCTGGCGGCGGACTTGGCCGACGTGGACGGAGACGGAGACCTCGATGCCATGATCGTGGCCGGGGGAAACTCCACCACCGAGGAAGATCGTTTGCTCCTCGGGAACGGGGAAGGCGAGTTTCTGGACGTCACCGTGTTTCCTCGCTTGCCAGAGGTGGACCCAGTGAACGCAGTGACTCTCGGAGATGTCAATGGAGACGGCCTCGCCGACGCCCTGATCGCGGCAATCGGGCAGAACCGGCTTTGGATCAACCAATCTCCCGGCCCTTTCCTCGACGCGACAGACACCCTTCCCACCGATCGGTCCATCACCCATGACATCGCTCTTGGCGACGTGGACGGCAATGGCTCGGTGGATCTATTGGTTGCCAACCACCAGCAACCCAACCAGCTGTACCTCCAGCACAACGGGGTCTTTCAGGACGCTTCGGAGCAGATCCCCGCCGATGTTGCTGGCTCCCGGGTGGCAGTCCTTGCCGATGTGGACAAGGACGGTGACCTTGATGCGCTGTTCGGCAACGACGCTTCGGATCCGCTTCTCCTTTACTTGAACGACGGCAATGGTCAGTTCAACGATGCCAGCCACCAGGTCGCGGCTCCCGCCCGTTCCACTCACGCCATTGTTGCGGAGGATCTGGACGGCGACGGAAACCTGGATTTGCTCCTCGGCAACTTCGGTCAGAACCAGCTGCTGCAAGGAGATGGAACCGGGGCGTTCATCGACACCTCGCACCACCTACCAGAGAGTTCCGCTTTGACGAACGACATCGAAGCTGCGGACCTCAATGGAGATGGGTCCCTCGATCTCATGAGTGTCAACCAGGGTCAGGATGAACTCGCCCTCAATGACGGAACGGGGGTGTTTCTCGACGCGACCGCCCAACTCCCGTTGGATCCCGGACCCGACTTCTTGGCAGAACTCGAGTTTCTGGACGTCAATGACGACCGCGTCTTGGACGCGCTGGTCACCAACAACGAAGAAACGCGCCTGTTGCTGAACGACGGCAACGCCAATTTCGTCACCATCCACGAATTCTTGCCGCCGGGAATCGATGGCATCCAAGGAATGGACAGTGCCGACCTCGACGGGGACGGTGACCGAGACGTTCTCCTCGGAACCCGCAACGATCGAGCGCGGATGCTCTACTCAGCCCCACGAAGTCTCCAGTGGCACGTCCTTCCGGGTCTGGGTCGCCCTCTCCGATTGGACGTCACCGGCTCCCGGAACAGCCTGGTCTTGGTCGGGTATTCACTCGATCTGGCGGTGGTGCCTCTTCCCGCAGGCCTGCTGCGCTTGGATCCGGCCACCTTGGGATTCCTGACAGTCGTTGCGATCGGCCCCCAAGGAGTTGGCTCGTGGCAAGTCCTGTTGCCAAAGGACGACGATCTCGTGGGCACCACTTTGTTTGTTCAAGGCCTAAGTCTCACCGATCGACAACTGACCAACGCCGAGCAAATCACCCTCTCGGCCTACTAACTCGCCGTTTCGAGAGAATCGCCCGAAGCGTCGATCCTCACGACGAAGCGTTGACGAGGGCCGGTTTCGACGCCAACTCGTGAGAGCGGCAAGCGGTCACCCTCCACTGGTGATTCGTCGCCCCTCGGACCAAGGAGTGGTCGCCCGGGGCCGTTCCATCGACCTCAAACCAGGTCGCGTCGACGAAGCTCTTCGAAGATCGCCCGAGTCGCAGGGGAGCGATTCAGGGTGTAGAAGTGGATCCCGGGGGCTCCCTCCTGAAGCAGTGCGGCACACTGATCGGTGGCATGCTCGATGCCGATGCGCCGCACCTCGTCCCGATCGTCGCGAACCGCCTCCAGACGACGATGCAGGCCTTCGGGAATCGACGCCCCGCACATAGCCGTGAACCGTTCCACCTGGTCCACATTGGTGATCGGCATGATCCCGGGCACGATGGGGCACGTGATCCCCACGCTTCGTGCACGATCGACAAAGCGAAAGTACACCTCCGGATCGAAGAACAACTGAGTCACCAGAAAATCGGAGCCGGCCTCCACCTTTTTCTTTAGGTGCCGGAGATCCTGATCCAGGTCTCGGCACTCGACGTGCCCCTCGGGATAACACGCCCCTCCGAGACAAAACGAGTAGTTCTCACGGACGAACGACGTCAGCTCGGATGCGAACTGAAAACCGCCGGCCGTGGTGACGAATTTCTCTTCGCCTTGGGGCGGATCCCCGCGGAGCGCGAGGACATTGTCGATGCCCCCCTCTCGAAGCTGATCGAGCACCGAACCCAGCTCTTCTCGGGTCGCCGCGACACAAGTCAAATGAGCCATCGTCTCGATGCCCAAGTCGCGCTTGATGCGACACACCAATTCCACGGTCTTGTCCCGAGTCGATCCTCCGGCCCCATAGGTCACGGAAACGAAAGACGGCTCGAGGAGACGCAGCTTTTCCAATGCCCGAGCGAGCCCCGCTTCCGCCTGTTCGTTCTTTGGCGGAAAGAACTCGAAGCTGATCACGGGTGCGTCTTGTCCGAAGAGCTCGGCGATCCGCATCGGATATCCCCTTCTCAATGCGCGTGGTTTCTCGCGCGTCGCCGAATCTTCGGCGCTGTGTTGTTCCGACTCAAGAAAGGATCCGAGAATTCGCAAGGCGGGACGAAAAACATCGAGCGGAGCACCGGAGCGTTCTTAGACTCCTTGCTCCGGGTCGGGCACCCCGAAGCACGAGTTGCGAATGACGCTGGCGATTCAAACAGAGAACCTCGTCGTCTGCTATCGAGGGCACCAAGCCCTGTGCGGATTGAACCTGGAAGTCGAAGCCGGGGAGGTGTTCGGATTCCTTGGTCCGAACGGGGCAGGCAAGACCACCGCGATTCGCGTGCTGCTCGACTTGCTTCGTCCCGATCAGGGGACTGCCCGCGTCTTGGGCACCACCGTGCGAGACGGGGGTGGGGAATTGCGCTCCCGCATTGGCTTTCTCCCCGGGGACCTGCGCCTGTTTCCGCGAATGACCGGAATTCGCGCGCTGCAGTTTTTGGAACAGTTGCAGGGAAGGCCCGCTCGATCCCGTCAGCACGTGCTGCAGACCCTGGGCTTTCCCGAATCCGCGTTGACTCGAAAGGTCCGTTCTTACTCCACAGGCATGCGCCAGATGATCGGCATCGCCGGCGCATTCCAGCACGACCCGGAGCTGCTGATTCTGGACGAGCCCACGACGGGACTCGATCCATTGGTGCGTCAGTCTTTCCTCGAACTGGTCCGTCAGCGCAAGGAGAGCGGTGCGACGGTGTTTCTTTCTTCTCACGTTCTCGACGAGGTCGAACGCTGTGCCGACCGAGTCGGTTTCTTGTCCGGTGGCCGACTTCCCTTGGTGGACTCGGTCCGTTCGATCCGCGCACGCCGGCCACGCACCGTGCTGCTTCGCTATGCCGATGGCACAGAGCAAGAAGAGCTCACCAGTGTGCCTGCAGAGCAGCTCCTTGCCGACATCGACGCCCGCGGCCTGATCGACGTCGAGATTCGCCCGGCCAGTCTGGACGACGTGTTTGGCACGATTGTCTCGGACGAAGAGGCAACTCGATGATTCATCCCGCCTTGCAGAATCACCTCCGGGAACGCTTCGGTCTGGTGTGCAGCGCCTGTGCGTTGCCTTCATTGCTCGTGGGCGCGGCAGCCGGATGGCTCTACCCTCACTACCGCGAACGCGAGGAAGCCTTTGCCAACTTCCTGCCGATGCTGCGCAAACTGTTTGGAGGGGATTCTCTCGACTTGTTCTCCTCGATGGGGTTCTTGAGTCTTCCATTCCAGCACCCGTTGACCCTCCTCTCTATGGGATTGGGAGTCGCGTTTCCTGGCCTGGTCACGATCGCGGGAGATCGCGGACGCAAATCCTTGGACCTGATTCTCGCCACCCGACTGACCCGTGGCGCCCTGATGGCGAACCTGTTTCTGTTCATGGGGCCGTTCGCACTGTTGCTCGGGCTTTCTCCATTGCTAGGGACCGCCCTGGGCGCGTGGATCTCTGACACGGCGGACACCCTCGACTTCTCGCGCTACGCCATGGCCTCGGGCAACGCCGTCCTTCTGGGAGTCTGGTGGGGATCGTTCGCACTCCTTGTTTCCGCCATTGCCTCGGATGGAACCATGGCGGCCATCTGGTACGGGGCATCGTTCCTAATCACCTTTGTCATCCAGGCGGTGGCCATGGTCTGGGAGGCGGGGGACTTCCTGTTTTGGGTCACCCCGTTCGGTTATTACCATCCGGCTCGGGTGATCGGGGGAGTGGCGGATCCGTGGCGCGATTCGCTGATTCTGTTCACAACCTCTCTCTGCTTGGCAGCGGCGGCATGGACGGTTCAAGTGCGTCGTCGGCAAGCCTGACAAGGTCGCCGGCACCCCGCGCTCGTCCAGTGTTCCACCGCGATGCCGTCTCAATCGGAGCCGCCTCACACATGGAAAAACTGCTTCTCGGTCCTGGTCCGAGCAACACCGCACCGCAAGTGCTCGAAGCGTTGGCTCGTCCCACGATTGGACACCTCGATCCCGACTTTCTCGAGCTGATGGATCGCGTCCAGCAGTCGCTGCGGCAGCTGTTCCGAACAAAGAACCCGGTGTCGATTCCCGTCAGCGGAACGGGCAGCGCGGGCATGGAGACCCTCCTTGTCAATCTGATCGAACCGGGTGAGCGCATTGTCATTGCGGTCAATGGGGTCTTTGGAGGACGTGCCGCGGACTTGGCCCAGCGCCTCGGCGCCGACGTGGAAACCGTGACGATGCCGTGGGGCCAACCGGTGGATCCGGAAGCCGTCGAACAAGCCTTGCGCAAGAAGCCGGCCCGGCATCTGTTCTTCGTTCACGCCGAGACCTCCACCGGCGCCTTGTCCGATGCCGCCACGCTTGCCAACCTCGCTCGCGAGCACGGAGCGCTGTGCCTCATGGACTGCGTCACTTCGTTGACGGGACTGCCGGTCGAAATTGATGATTGGGGAGTCGACGCCGCCTTCTCGGGAACTCAGAAGTGCTTGTCTGTGCCCCCCGGATTGTCCCCCATCACCTTGGGACCGCGGGCCCTGGAGAAGATCTCCCAGCGCGGGGCCTCCCCCCCCAGCTGGTATCTCGACTTGTCGATGGTCGAGAAGTACTGGGGACCGGAACGCAGCTACCACCACACCGCACCGATCAACATGATCTACGGGCTGGACGCGGGCATGACCTTGGCGCTGGAAGAAGGCCTCGACCGGCGCTTCGATCGACACCGAGAGGCTCACCAAGCATTGCGGCGTGGACTCGAAGCCCTCGGCCTCTCGCTCCTTCCTCCCGAAGGATCGCGCCTTCCGATGCTCAACGCCATCGAGCTGCCAGCCGAAGTGGACGAGCCCGCACTCCGTCAGCGGCTCCTCGGCGAGCACGGGATCGAAGTCGGTGCCGGCCTCGGAGAGCTCCGTGGCAAGGTCATTCGGGTCGGCATCATGGGTCACAACGCCCATCGTCAGAATGTCGTCACCTTCCTCGCCGCCTTCGCGGAATGCCTCTCCCATCAAGGACGCCCGGTCGACCCGGGAGCCGGAGTTGCCGCCGCCATCACTTCTGCGTGAGACCCGAACATGCTCGCTCCCGACACATTCCGAGACCGCTGCGTACTGATCACCGGTGGTGGAACGGGGCTTGGCCTCGCCACGGCTCATGAGTTCGGTCGACTCGGCGCGAAACTGGTTCTCGCCAGTCGAAGTGCCGAACACCTCGAACCGGCGGTGAAGCAGCTCGAGGACAAGGGTTACGAAGCGATCTCGATCGTGACCGATGTCCGACGCCCAAAGGCTGTCGAACGAATGGTGGCTCGAGCGATCGAACGATTCGGTCGAGTGCACACGCTGATCAACAATGCTGCGGGCAACTTTTTGTGTCCTTCCGAGGAGCTCTCCGCTGGCGGTTGGAAAGTGGTGATCGACATTGCCTTGAACGGCGTGTTCTACTGCAGCCGCGAAGTGGGTCGCCACATGATCGACCAGGGCGGCGGACAAATCGTGAACGTGGTTGCTGCCTACGCTTGGACCGGAGGCCCGGGCACCGTGCACAGCGCCGCTGCCAAGGCCGGGGTGGTCGCCATGACGCGAACTCTGGGGGTCGAGTGGGCCTCCCACGGGATTCGCGTCAATGCCGTTTCTCCGGGCCCGTTTCATTCCGATGGCGCCGCCTCACGCCTGTGGCCCTCAGAAGAACAAGCCGAAGAGATTCGACGCGCGGTTCCGACTCAGCGATTCGGCAACACCGAAGAGATCGCCCAAGCCATCACCTACCTCGCCTCGCCTTACGCCGACTACATCAACGGCGAAGTCCTGGTTCTCGACGGCGGCGCACACCTGGGGCGAGGCCTCTCCGTCTAGGAGGCCATTCAGAAGGGGCCGTTCAGAACAGGCCTGTTCGCGGAGAGCTGTTGGAGAGGCGGCCGCGCACGCGTCTCCGATCGCGCCATCCCCCCGGTCAGCTGCCCTCGGTCACCACTTCGAGCTGCCCGTTCTCGAGGCGGAGTTCGAACCCCTCGGGCACGCGTGGCAGTGGAATCTTCGACTCTTCGCGAAGCTGGTACAGGGTGGGCCATTCTCCGTGTTCGACGTGATAGGCCTCGCACCAGTCCTTGGTCCGCTGCTGAACCCGGAGGAACTCTTCTTCCACCAGCCGGGGGAATTGAAGCCGACCGTCGTCGGTCAGGATCGCACAGGCGAGCACTTCATCGGTGATCGCCGGGCTCAGGAACCGGTCGTCCCGAAGCTCCTCGAGGGAAAAGGGACGACGCCCTTCGACCCTTTGAAACTCCTCCCACGCGCGCATGAAAATCCCCTGACGAGTACGCTCCAGGTACAACTTGGCCACGCCCACCACTTGCTCGTTGGCACTGTCCAGGTACTCCTTCCAGTACTCGAGGGCGACCAGGTCTTGGCGATCGTCGACCAGAATGGAAGAGCAGTAGCCAGCGGTGAAGGAGTCACAATCCGGACTGTTCATCACCCACTCCAGGTGCTCCAGCGCCGCGGCTCGATCTCCGCGAAGAGTCATCAATGCCATGGCAAGCTTGACTCGGAGCTGGATGCTCTCTGGATTCCGGTCCACCCCTTTCTCGAGCAAAGCGATGGTGCTGTCGGGGCTGCCCTTGATCAAGTCGAAGTAGGCGGACCCGTAAGCGTACACGGTCACGAAGGTCGGCTCGAGATCGGTGACGACGTCGAGTACTCCCGCCAACCAACGCTCTTTGTGTTCTAGGTCCGCGAACTGCGCCGAGAGATCCGGAATGGCCTGGAGCCACAGCAGGTCCGCCAAACTGGAACGATGGCCGCAGGAAGCAAGCTTCACGAGCCCTGGGTCCGGCGTGTAACGAAACTGGTGAGCGCGGCGCAGAGCATTGGCTTTGGCGAGAGGCCCTCGCAAAGCCACCGCCCCACCGATGCAGACCAGTGCAATCAACAAGCGGATCATTGCTCACAGCTCCCGACGGCGGAACAGGGCGCTCGCACCGAGCAAGAACACGATCGACCAGCACAGCACTCCCAACGCTCCCATGCCAAGGTGATCCCAGCGCACGGGAAGCTCCGAGGCAGTGGCGTTGATGAAGTTCACATCTTCCAGGTTCGGCAGCACCTTGTAGGCCATTTTGTAGAACCACGCCCCGCGGACCTCGTCGCCATAGATCGTCAGCTCGTAGAGTGCCTCGAGGGAGTGAGCCATGAGGTAGAACACGACAGTTCCCACCGCCGCCAGAATCGCGTTGGTCAAAGCTCCGAAGAACAGCGCCACCGCCCCCAGCAGCAGGGACTCGCAAAGCAATCCCAAGAGGGCGGCGAGAGCCTTCACCGCGAATCCGCCGCCCCACAAGATCTGCCAGGTCATCATGACCACGAAGCCGGCAATCAGGCAGGACCAGAACACGCCCACCAGTCCGAGGTACTTGCCGAGGATGAACTCACCCCGACTGATGTCCCGAGTCAAGATCGTCGTCGCGGTGCGTCGTTCCACTTCCCGCGCCAGACTGAAGGCCCCGACCAGCATGGCAAGACTCAATCCGAGCATGTTGAGGCCGCTGAGGGAGAAGTCCTGCAGCATCTTCAGATCGTCTTCCACCGACAACCAGCCGAGCACGCGGGAGAACAGCACCAGGCCGGCCGCGAACACGAACACCACCCACAGCACCCGATCGCGGACGGCTTCTCGGTAGGTCGATCCGGCAATCGCGAATACGCAGTCTCTCATGCCGACACCTCCTCGGTAGCCGCCGCTTCCACGGGCATCGCCGCTTCCTTGGTCAATCGCACGAACCACTCTTCGAGACTCTCTCGCTCGGGCACCAAGGACAGGACCTTGCCCCCCCCTTGGGTGATTTCGACCGCGAAGTCCGGTCCTGCTTCGGTGCCCGGAAGCACAGCTCGCAGCAAGGAGTCCCCTTCGTGGTACTTGTCTGCCTGCTGCTTGATGCGTGTGGCGATCTCCGGCGGGACTTGGCGGGCACTGATTTCGAAAGCCCGAGCATCGTGATCGAGAAGGTCATCGATGGCGCCTTGTCGAACCACCGAACCCTGGTGAAGAACGACCACCCGATCGCACAGTTCTTGCACGTCAGAAAGCACGTGGGAACACATGACAACCGTGCGTCCGGCACGATGCTCCTCGTGAAGGATCTCTTTCACCAGTTGCCGGCCGGTCGGATCCAGACCGGTCAATGGTTCGTCCAGCAACAGGATCTCTGGCTCTGCAAGGAGCGTCGTCGCCAGTCCATAGCGTTGGCGCATTCCCTTGGAAAACCCTCGAACGCGGCGGTCGGCGGCATCCGCCAAACCCACCCGCTCGAGCAGCTCCGGGGTCCGGCGCTCGATGTCTCCGCGCTTCATCCCGGAAAGACGGCCAAACAACCGCAACCCCTCCCGCGGGGTGAGGTGCTCGTGGAAGTACGGGTTCTCGGGAAGGTAGCCGAGGTTGCGCCGAGCGGACGGCTGCGACCCAGGTTGACCCAGAATCAGCGCTTGTCCCGAGTCCGCGGCAATCTGCCCGGTGAGGACCTTCAGGGTCGTGGTCTTCCCCGCTCCGTTCTGACCGAGGCAACCGAAACACTCTCCCCGGGCAACGTGAAACGTCACGCCGGCAAGGGCTTGCACCGGTTCTCGGGAAAGCGCGGAGCGGAACGACTTTCGCAAATCGCGGACTTCAAGGATGCTGGCCATGGGAGTTCGTCAGTTGGCAAAGGGAGGGACGAAGGCGAACCAAGCCACGACTCAGGACGAGTCGGGCTCCGGGTTTCTTTTCGGCATCTCCCCCTGGGGACTTCAGTGCCCAAAGCAAGATCGAAATCCGCACCTTCGTACTCCTGGGTCCGCGACGCAGCCCGGCTACAATCCCACGCCTTTCCGAGGCCTCGACGAGAGCACTCCCTTGAGCGGTTCCCCGCTGGTTCAAACACGCGACCTGATCCGACTCCTCCCCGAAGGAGGGGAAATGCGGCCCGTCCTGCGCGACGTGAATCTCGACGTCCACGAGAAGACGTTCGCGGCGGTGATGGGCCCGAGTGGGTCCGGCAAATCGACCTTGCTTCACGTGCTGTGCGGGCTGGATTCTCCATCTGCCGGCACGGTGACCCTGGCGGGCAAAGAGCTCACCGGGCTGAGCGATGAGCAACGGACCCTGCTCCGTCGGGAGTGGGTCGGCTTCGTGTTTCAGTTCTTCAACCTGGTGCCCAACCTGACGGTCGCGCAGAACATCGGTCTCCCTCTGATGCTGCAGAAGGTCCGCGATCCACGCAACGACCCTCGGTTTCAAGAAACCGTGGAGTTCTTCGGACTGAAGAGCAAATTGGACAAGGCACCTCACGAGCTGAGCGGGGGTGAGATGCAGCGCACCTCGATCGCTCGTGCCATTGTGCACCGACCGCGCATCATCCTGGCCGACGAGCCAACCGGCAACCTGTCCAGCAAGGCGGGGCGTGAGGTGATGGAGTTCTTCCGCCGCGCCGTCGACGAACTGGGCCAGACCATTTTGTTGGTCACTCACAACCCGCGAGATGCCCGCTACGCGGACGAATTGCACTTCCTCCGCGACGGCAGTCTCGCTTCCGCTTCCACTCTCCGTGGAAAGGACATCAATGAGGATCGCATCGCTTCTTGCATGGAGGAGCTTGGTATCTAGGCCGTCCCGAGCCTTCACCTCCATGCTGGGGATCGCGGTCGGCATCGCGACCGTTCTTTCGATTCAGGTCGTCGATCACAACACGATCCTGACCGAACAGCGTCTGCGGCAAGCGGCCACCCAGCCAGACTGGGAAGTGGAGATTCGCCCCAAGCGTTCGCGAATTCCGGAAGGCGGCGCAGCGCCTCGCGCGTTGACCGAAGAGGCCGACCTCGCCGCATTCTGCGGGCTCTTTTTCCAACGCGTCGACTTCCTAAGGGACGAGAACAGTGAACCCGTCACTGCCAGCGTGATGGCGCTGGGTCCTTTCGGGAAAGAGTTCGTGCCCTATTCGGTGGAGAGCGGAAGGGACTTGAGCGGCCCTGCCGCCCAAGAGGTCTTGGTTCCAGGCCCCATGGCTGCCGAGCATGGCATCACCATCGGCCAATCTCTGACGCTGCAACCCATGACTCCGGTGCGTCGCCTGTGCCGAGAAGGGGAAATGGTGCGCGAGGTTGGAGAGCGGCCGGAGGGCAACCCACTCTCTTTCGAAGTGGTCGGCATCCTGACCACCGAGGCCTTGGCCAAGCAACGCCTGATCGTCCCGTTCGAATCCGCGGCCGAGGTCTTCGCCGAGTCCCACGTCCAACCCTTCTACCGCGGCAGGCTCCAAGAAGGAGCGGTCTATCAGGACGTCCGCGAACGTCTGAAACACTCCTTCACGGTCGAGAAGCCGAAGTTCGCGCTGGTCGGTGAACGCATTGATCAGCGCGCCTTCCGTAAGTCCCTCCGGTTCACGAGCACCCTGGCCCTGCTGCTCGGACTGTTCGTCATCTATCACTGCTTCTCGGTGGCACTGGTCGAGCGAGTGCGAGAAATCGGCTTGCTACGAGCCATGGGTTTGAAACGCCGGGAAATCGCCGGGGCGGTGCTCACCGAAGGCTACCTGCTGGCGATCGGTGGCGGGGCGCTCGGAGTGCTGCTGACGGTGGGCATCGTCAAAGCCATGCAGGCCGCCCAAATCACGACCCTGGGATTTGGCAAACCCCTGACCATTCACGAAGTGCCGTGGCTGGTCACCGCAGGAGTGATGGCCCTCGGCGTGGCCTGTGCTCTTCTGGGAGTCACCACGCCGCTGCTCCGTGCGCGGCACTTGTCGGTGATCGATGCTCTTCGCGCCGGCCGCCTGGCTCTGCGCTCCGATCCCGGATTCTCGGTGCGAATCGCGGTCTTCGTCGGCGTCCCCTGCTTGATCCCATTGTTCTACGTTCTTGCGGTGCCCCCCCTGGGAGAGCGACAGGAAATCGTCTTCGACATTGTTCTGAAGATCGCTCTCGTCCTGGCGGCGTTCTTTCTCCTGGTCCTGGTGTTTCCCGGGATCTTGCACCGGTTGGTCAAGGCCGTGCTGGCCCCGCTGACCGCCCTGTTCCCCGTCGAGATCCCGTTGACCCGAGCCGCCATCCAGGGATCCCGTCACCGGATCCTTGGCACCCTGACCGGCATTTCGGTCGTGGTGGCTTCCATCTTCTGCGTGCGCGCCGTGAATCAGGGGTTCCTTCGCGAGATGGATCAGTTCGCGGATGTCACCATGGACGACCGCATCTTCATTCGCCTCAAGGACCGGGCCAAGTCGCGCGTGCTGGACGCTCCGGATCAGAAGATCCCAGGGGTCGAACGCCTGTACTCCTTGAGCGCCGAAATCCACAACCCATTCCCCGTGCGCGGCGTGACGGC
>JANQQL010000045.1 GCA_028289345.1 Planctomycetota bacterium
CCACTCCCCGGCTGAACGAATGGGCTCAGAAAGCACTCGTCTTCGACAACGCCCTGGCGACCTCGAATGCCTCCGTCGCCACCCACGCATCGATTTTCACGGGCCGCCTGCCCAGCGAACATGACACCCATGATGCCCGTCCGCGCCTGCCGCAATCGCTCACGACGATCGGCGAATGGTTCGAACAGGCCGGTTACCAGACCCACTTCTTCAGCGCCAATCCGCATCTGGTCGAAGCCCAAGGCTTCACCCAGGGCTTCGGGGTTCACGAGCATCCGTGGCAAGAACCTTGGCGAGGAGAGAGTCTGCGGAGACTTCAACGAAAGGTCCGTTCTGGCGCAGTCCCTCCCAATCTGGTCAAGAAATTGCGAAAGCAAGGGCCGAACCCTTGGCTTCTGAAAGACTCTGCCCCACTCGCGCAGGAAAGTCTCCTTCGCTTTCTTCGAAAGCGCGACACCGGTCGTCCTTGGCTTTCCGTCGTGAACTCCATGGAAGCTCATCGGCCGTGGTTTCCATCTCGAAGATCACTCCGTCAGTTCCTGACCTCCGAGGAAGTCGACCAGTACCAAGAGATCGACCTCACCTGGAATACGGTGTGGCGCTACAACTTTCGCCTGGGAGAGTACTCGGCTGAAGAGATGGCCGTGTTGCGCGGGGTGTACGACGCCGCCATCTTCGAACTGGATGCAGCTCTTGCGCAACTATTGAAGGCTCTGGAAGACGAAGGCTTCCTCGACAACACCATTGTCGTCCTCACCTCAGACCACGGCGAGCTTCTCGGCGAACACCATTTCTTCGGTCATCAGTTTTCTCTGCACTCGGCGGTGGCTCGTGTGCCGCTGATTTTGTTCGCTCCGGGACGCGTCGAACCAGGGCGTTCCAACGCTCCGGTTACGACCATGGACCTCTACTCGACCTTGGCACACCTCGCGTCCTTGGAGCCACCGAAGTCGGTGGGCTCTCACGCTCGGAGTCTTCTCGAGCCCCTCGCGGAACGCCCGCGCCTGCTCGAGTATCCGTCCATCGACCCCCATGCGGTCGAGTCCATGCGTGCCCTCGATTCTGATTTCGACGTGGCTCGATGGAGTCGCAGCCTTCGCTGTCTGGTTGCCGATGGGTACGAGTTCATCGAAGGGGGCGATGGCCACCACGAGCTGTACCATCTCGCGGAGGATCCCGCAGAAGAGGTCAATTTGGTGGAAACCCACCCCGAGATTGTGGAGCGCATGCAGAGTCAGCTGATCGAGATGGCGCAAAGATTCGAGCCAGCACCAAAGCGCTGACGAAAGCGCAGCGAGCGACGGTGCTCTTGGCACCGCGGTCCACGATTCACTGAATCACCCACTCGACGACATTCGAGAAATTGCCGCTCCCGTTGCTCGAGTCGATCGAGAGCTGCTGGAACACAGCCGATGCCCCCGAGGGCAAGTTCGTCGCGACTGCGTTGGAAGGGGTGACTCCCAAGGGGACGAGTGCCCAGGGGGAAGTCAGATCCACGAACAGAGTTCCAAACCGGGGGTGATCGCTTTCGCCGGTCACCAACCCCACCCAAAGCCAGGCCTGCAGCCCCGAGGTCCCACCCAAATTCAGATGGAGATCGCTACCTGGCAGATCGTTGCCATCGACCACCAGTTCCGCGTGGCTGAACTCAATCGCACCAAGGTCGACGATCGGGAGTCGGTCCAGGTTGCCATCCAAAACCCGCGGGTTGTTTCGCAAGTCTCGGGACATCAATTCCTCGGAAGATCCATCTCCCGCATCCACGCACGGAGAACCTGGCCGCAGAGCATAGTTCCCGTTGTCAGGGTCCACGAACATGGGATCGAGATCGACCACGTTGCCCGTCGGATCCCCGGCAATCGTGACGTCCGCAGTGTTGCCAATGCAGTTGTGACTCATCGAAGTGAACCTGCCGGTGCAGTCAGGGCCTTCCGTGCTGCTGGTGTTTCCGGCGACGATGGCGTGGTCCAGGCACACTTCCTCGCCATGAGACGCGAGCCCTCCACTTCGAATGGCCGAGTTGCCAGCCACCGTGGTGTGAATCAGCGTCAGCAACGAGTCTTGGTAGCAGCGGATGCCTCCGCCGATTCCGGTGGTCACGTTGTCACGCACCAAGGAGTGATCCAAGGTCATGGCGGCCATTCCCTCGTTTTGGATCCCGGCGCCGTTCGCTGCGGCGTTGCCAGCAACCACACTTCGGATGACCGTCATTCCCGATTCTCCAACACTGCGAATGCCTCCCCCGTCCCCCTCGGCAATGTTGGCGGAAACGACGCAATCTCTCAGTTCCAAAGTGCCGTCGCCCCCGTTCAGGACCCCGGCGCCACTCCAGCAGCTGTTGTCGGAAATCAGCGAGCGGACCACGGCCGCGGAACCAGAATTGAAGATTCCCCCACCGTCGCCCTGGCGCTCCGTCCCACTCTGGAATGACATCCGAGTCCCAGTCAGCGACGAGTCCGCGACCAGCAGGTCCCCGGAGTTGTAGATTGCGCCGCCGTCAATGCGGCCCAGATTCTCTGTCGTCCCTTCGTTGTCAGCGAGAACCGAACTTCGCAACTCGAGGGTTCCGGAGTTTGCAATGCCTCCTCCACGCGCCGACCAGACCTGGTAGTAGCCAGCGAGCGCCTGGTTTCGACTGATCGTCGAGTTGGTGATGGTCTGAGTGCCCCCAGCGAATGAAAGACCACCACCCACGCGAGAGGCGTTCAACTCAACGAGACAGTGGACCAGCTCGGACGTGCCACCGATCGCGGCGACTCCGCCTCCCGCGGCTCCTGAACCGGCCCCAGCGACATTCCCCATGATCTCGGACGACTCCACTTGGAGTGCCGAATTGGAGCAGTAGATCCCCCCGCCTCTTCCTCCGAATGCGTCCAGGTACTGATCCGAAGCCGCGTAGGCGCCGTTACTCAGGATCGAGCTCTCGGTGATCGTCAAGCTTCCATCGAGGATGCACAGTCCCCCACCGGTTCCCCCTTCCCCCGCATAGTTGTAGCTCGCACTTCCGGCCGAGTTCGCGGACACAGTGGTGTTGTGCAAAGTCACCGTGGAACTCTCGCAAAACACGCCACCACCGACCCCACCTTCCGTGGATCGATCGGTGTCATACCAACCAGACGCATGGTTGCTCTGAATGGTCGAATTGGTCAGGGTCAAGGTTCCTGAAGAGCCATAGATTCCACCGCCGACTCCGGCTCGAGTCGCATCGAAGGCCACGTTGTTGCTCACGGTGGAGCTCTCCAAGGTCACATTGGCTCCCGCGCCGAAGAAGAGTCCCGCGCCATCAGACGCACGACCGTTGGTGACCGTGAGCCCTTCCAGCATGGTGGTCACACCAGCGTTGACAGAAACCGTCGTTCCCAGGGCCATCCCATTGATCACGGTGAGTTGATCGCCCTCGGTTCCCCGCAGGGTCAGATCTCGATCGAGGATCACGTTCTCGAAATAGGCCCCCGAAGCAATGTGAATGGTGTCTCCATCCGCCGCCACGTCGATCGCGTCTTGAATCTTGCAGAAGGGACTGCCGATGGCGCCATTGCCACTCAGGCAATCTGCGAACGCATCGACATACCAATCCCCCGCCCAAAGTGTGGTGGGGCTCACGGCAATCAAGAACGCCGAGACCAAACTCAATTTGGCCGCTCCCGAACGGCAAGACGTCGGGACCCAACGACGAACGCGAGTTCTCATGAGTCGATGACCCTCTCTTCAATAGAGGAATGGCATGCACCCCTTCGAACTGCAAGCGGTGAGGATTGAGGGACCGGACTCGGACGAGCATAGCTGCTCCTCCGCACCTCGACCAGGGTGACCGAATCGTTCCCGACGAGACTGGTGGCAACTCTGGATCTCGATTTGGCAGTTGTTCGGGAGAAATCCTCGGCCCTTCCACCACTCGCAATCGCGTGAAAGTTTCCGAAGTTTTTCCGACTCACGAGTTCGGTGAAGACGTGGGCGCAGATCGGAATCGCCCACCACGGGCATGGATCGGTCTCCCGTCACGCAGGCCGCGGCTGGATCGAGAGTTCCACGGTGGCGGGCGTCGGTGCTCACTGGCGCAGCTTCCCCTACCGCGCTCGACTTCCGAATCGGTTCGCCACGACACGATCACCGGTCCCGAGACCATCCCCACTTGCAGTCCCTTCACTCACTCCCCGCACGAAGGGTTCGGAGCAGCCAAACTCTGGCCATCCTCCAGTCGCTGATCACCGTGCGCGTTGACAGACCCATCACTTCGGCGATCTCCTCCACCGAGAGTCCCGCGAAGAACCGCAGCTCGACCACTTGTGCCTGACGGTCGTGAAGCTGGCTCAACTCTTGGAGCGCATCTTCGAGGTCCAGGACATTGACGCGAGACATCGAGTCCGGCACCGCGACGTCGTCCAGGTCCTTGCGCGAGCGATCCCCTCCGCGCTTGCGAGCACTTCGTCGACGGGCGTGGTCCACCAAGATTCGTCGCATCGACCTGGCGGCGGCCGCAAAGAACTGCCCTCGTCCTCGCCAATCCATGTCGGGTTCGACGAGTCGCAGATACGCCTCATGGACAAGAGCTGTTGGAGTGAGGGTGTGTCCCTCCCGTTCCTGCCGAAGGGCTCGAGCAGCAAGAGTCCGCAGATCTTTGTAGACCAGAGGAATCAGCTCTTGGACGGCCGCGTCGTCGCCCCCCGCATGCCGATGGAGCAGCTGGGTAATGAGTCCGCGGCTTGGCTGTGGGTCTTTCAACGGCGCGGCTCCGCTGCCATTCGTAGATTGTTCGACTTCTCCTCGAAAGCCAAGCCCCATCGCACCATTGCCACAGCCAACCATTGCGACGCAACTCCCTGCCAGCGGAAATGTGGCAGCGATCGCCCCCAGTCATTTGGAGAAGGGTAGTATCCGTTCTCGTCTCTCACTGATGTGTCGTTCCTTTCGAAGAATCCCCCCATTCGAGAACTCGCATGGACCCCGACGACTATGCCCTGGCGCAGGAAATCTTGGAAGAGGTCAGGGACATTGGCCCCGAAGAAAGAGAGAACTACTTTCGCCAACTCGACCATCCAGAAACTGTGATCCAAGTCGTCCGTGAGCTTCTCACACTCGACGAAGAAGCCGCCCGGATGTTCCCACTGGGCGCGCCTGCTCAGCAAGACCTGCCGGTCAGGATTCAACAGTACGTGGTGGGTGACGCCCTGGGTCATGGCGGAATGGGAGAGGTGTTTGCCGCCTGGGACGAAACACTGCAGCGTCACGCGGCAATCAAGAGACTGCGAGTGCACACCACGTCCGCCCAGGAACTACGAACTCGGCTGCGCCGCGAAGCTCGCGTTCTGTCCCGATTGGACCATCCCAACATCTGTCGAGTCTATGACTATGTCCAATCCGACATCCAAGACTTTCTCGTGATGGAGCGCATCGACGGGCAAACGCTCCTCGACGCGCTGGAGAAAGGAATCGAGCCGCGAAACAAGTGGAAGATCGCCGAGCAAATCTTGGAGGCTCTGGCCTCCGCTCATCGCTGTGGGATCATCCACCGCGATCTGAAATCCTCCAATGTCATGTTGACCCAAAACGGGACGGTCAAGGTCCTCGACTTTGGCCTCGCCCGCTCCGAGGAGCATGAGCCACCGCAGACCACTCCCGCGCGCCCCAACGTCTCCTCTTCTCCTTTTCCCGATAGCGGTTCCTCCCCGCCACTGTCTTCCTACACCCACGCGGGGACGATTCTCGGCACCATTCAGGCGATGAGCCCCGAGCAAGCTCGAGGCGAGCCTCTCACCATCGCGAGCGATCTGTATTCGGCCGGGCTCCTGCTGCACGAGTTGTTCGGCGAAACTCCTCCGTACCCCCCGCAACGATCTTCGGAGGAGTTTCTGGCACTTGTTCGCAACGGTCAGACACGACCTTTGGACCATCGCAGCAGCTCCCTGGTGGAGCTGATCGAAGCGCTCAAGCAGCAGAATCCTGCGGAGCGCCCCACTGCTGCCGCAGCTCTTCACAAGCTGCGACGAATCCTCGATCAACCGCGACGACGGCGCCTCCAAGCAGCCGTTGCGGCCGTGGTTCTCATCGCCGCAGGAGCGTGGGTCAAGTACACCTGGGACCTGGATAAAGAGCGATCCACCGCCGTCCGCGCTCAGACTCGAGCGGAGAACATGATCGGCTTTCTACTCAACGACTTCCGAGAAAAGCTTGTCCCGCTGGGTCGTTTGGAACTCCTCGAAAGTGTCGCTGACAAGGCTCAAGAGTACTTTGACGAAGTCGATCAAGAGTCGTTCACAGAAGAGGAACTCGCACGGCACTGTCAGATGCTCGAGCAGCTCGCGCTCCTTCAGCTCGCCCGAGGAGACGTCGACGAAGCTCTCGACGTCGCGGCTCAAGGAATCCGAAAAGCGAAGCTTCTCGTTGCACAGAACACGGAAGACGCCGATCGCCAGCAGCGTTTGGCTCACAGTCTGTTCGCCTTGGGAGACATCTACTTTCAAGCCGAAGATCTGCCTCGGGCGCTTCAAGCTTTTGACGAATCCGCCTCGGTCTGCGAAGCAATGGCTGCGCGGTTCCCCGAAGACCTTCGGTGGAGAAAGGAAGTCGCCGACTCCCACATCAACCGAGGCGGAATCCTCCAACGAATGGGGGATCTCCCCCTGGCGGAGCAGCACCTCCGCCTTGCCGTTGACCAATGGGAGCTCGCGACCCAACAGAATCCGGCAGATGTCACAGCGCTAACAAGCCACGCGGACGCACTCTCTTGGCTCGGAGCGCTGCGACGCGACCAAGGCGATGTCTTGGGAGCGGAACAGCAGTTTCGAGACGAGCTTCGCGTCCGAAAGAAAATCGAAAAGCAGGACAAGAAGAACCGTCAGTGGCAGTACCTCACCGCTCTGAGCCGATGGACCCTTTCGAGCTTGCTCTGCGACACCGGCCGGTATGCGGAAGCCCTGGACGACGCCGAGATCGGTCGCGACACGATGGAAGAGCTCTGCACATTCGACCCAAGCAACCTCGAATGGCGACGCAGCTTTGCCTTGGCTCTTTACCTCACCGGTCGAGTCTACGATGCAATGGAAGATCCCGAGTTTGCGACTTTGGACCTGGAACAGTCCGAGGCACTGCTGGAAGAGCTCGTGCAGGAAGATCCGGATCACCCAGAATGGCAGATCCAGAGATCCAAGGTTTCCCGTCTTCTTGATCAAATCCGCCAACAAATCATCGAGTGACCCCGACGGGTCACAGTGACACCGCCAGATCCCGTCTCATTGCCAAAGGAGGAACCAAGCCATGGCCCAGCCTCAAAGGGAAGAGGTCCCCATCACCAGGATGCTGAATGTTCGACTCGTTGATGAGAAGCTTGTCGTCCAGGGAGCCGACAACGAGAAGGGCGACGTCTCGGTCCCCGGCGGTAAGACTCACCAGATCTCTTGGTCAAGGGATCAGGGGGAACGTTGGACCTTCTTGGAGATGAAGGTCGGCCAACAGGTCCGGGTCGGGGAATCGCTGGATTCCACTTCCTCCTGGAAGATCCAAGTTCAGCCAGAGACCATCACCGTGACGGACGAGAACAACAACGGCACAAAGTGCGACATTTCCTATTTCTATACCCTCAAGGCGGAACTCGATGGAGTGACCTATCGCATGGACCCCCACATCATCAATCGGCCTCAAATTCCCAATGCGTAAAGACAGAAGCACTCCCCAAGGAGCTGCATTCCAATAGAGAAAGGCGGCTCGCCCTTCGAAGGGCGAGCCGGCTTCCTTTTCCTTTCTCAACTCATCATTCCGGGGCGCGAACTGCCTGACCAGCGACCGTCGCCATTCCTTCGCGGCGAAGTAGGGAGACGAAGACCCACCCCGACATGTCCAACATCGGGACATAGACGTGCAAGATGCTCCCATGGCCCGCCGGCCCGGCCACAGGGTCCCCGATGCTTCCCACTTCCGTGTCACTGCGCAGGTGCACCAAGGCGTGATCGGCGTGAGCCGTGGCCCACAGCGGCGTGTGGGCGTCCGTCGTTCGATAGCGAGCCATCAGCGCCCCCTTTCCAAACGAACCGTTCGCACTTCTTCGGAGACGGGCAGCCCTGGGTACTCCACCACTCCTCCGAGCACGTAGGCCACCTTCTGACTGTCGGCGCCGATGTTGGTGATGTCGCCGGGCTGGAAGCGGATGGTGACCTCGCCGGTTTCCTCCTTGTGATCCCAGGTAGCCTCGTAGAAGTCGTTGGAACCGGATCCGAGCGGCAGCCCAAGAAAAGACACACCCCACTTCGACTTCTGCGTCAGTGACTGAGAAAACCGGTTGATGTCCGAGACTCTCGTGGTGATCTCGATCGAGGGGTACTGGCTAATGACCAAGTGAGAGATCCGGGCAAAGTCGCCACCCGGGCCAAACTGAACGGGCGGGGTGCTGTTGAAGTGAATGCCGCTCCAGTCGCGCGACTGGTTCTTGACCGCGTCGCTCAAGACTTTGCCGTTGTACCAGCCCGTCCCACCCGCGTAGGTCGTCGGGGTGATGTCAAAATCCGTGACGCCGCTCCAGGTCATCTTCACTTTCATCTGGTTGCTGGAGGCCTGAAAGCTCGACAGATTGAAGGCGGCACTCGCCTCGCCAGAGGCACTGAAGAAGAACGGCAACGGAATCGTGGCTCCACCTCCCCCTTCGATGTTGACCAAGACATCGTGACCGCTCTCCTTGACGACATTCATGGAAAGAGAGACCGCGTTGTCTCCCTGCAACTGATTCAGGAGGAGCCCGGCGGCCGGCAACCGGTAATCGGGCCGGAACTTATCGTCACTGGTTTTCAGCCCACCGTTGTTCTCATCCGGGTCTCGCGCATTGTTTCGCAGACTGCCGAGCAGCTGTCCGGCTTGGTTTTGGCGGTCGAACAAACCGAGGACTTTGTTGGCATCACCAAGATAGTTGGAGATGTAGTTGAGGATCTTCCCCGCAGAAGCCGAACGACACTGAAGCAGGCGGGGGAGATTGTTCAAGTCGACGCCAGCCAGGGGGAGAGGCGACAGCTTTTCCGCCTTACGGCAGGTCCACAGGTAGGCAAACTTGTAGTCAATGATGTAGTCCAGCTTGGAGAAATCGTCGTCCTGGCCCATCGCGCCGGCGGCTTTCGTGAGTTTATCCGAAGTAATCTTCCCCAAATTGTCCTCGTACTGACGCACGAGCTGTCGTGCGGAGGCACTCGTACTGGATCCCGCCGCGTCCTTCTTTTCCTGATCTTCTTTCGAGAACTTGAACATCAAATCGGAGAGCACCTGGTTCGCATAGGTGTCGGAGAAACTCCCCACCCCGCGCACCTTCACTGCTCCGTCCTCGCCCGGAGTGACCAAGCCGTCGATGAACCGCCAGGTGTCGATATTGAACTCTTCGAGATCCCAGAACCACGGGAAGTCCGAGTCTTGGATGACCGTGAACTCGCCCTTCAGACGGGTGCCCAGTTGCTTTTGGGCATTCTTCTTGAGAGCTTGGTTGAATGCCCGACCAAATTCGTTGATGTCCTCTTGGGCAGCCAGCGATGCTCCGAGACCAGGCCCGAGCAAGGTGACTGTCAGTGCCAACGCACGCATGATGCTTCCTCCGTTGTGTTGATGATGCTGCCACTGTCGTGAAGAAACCGCGCCCCGTTCCCAGAGCGCAGCGGGCGTCGCCGCCCGGGAGTTCAGGCGCAAGGCACAGACATCAGAAGAAGCGCTTTTTCGAAGATTCTTTTCTCGGCGACAGGCAACACCTCCACCCCGCCACCAGGGCGGGTTAATCTCCGCACGCTCGTCGACTTTGGACGACGCGGCCGTCGCTGGAGGCGGCGGAATCCCCTCGGGGTTTCTGCGCCCGAGTGACACCCTCCACAGGACAACGACCAGGGAACCTCTCATGACAGGCACAGGCCGCCATCTCGCCAGTCAAGGATCAGCAGGTGCGAAGACGACCTTCTTCTTGACCCTGCTGCTTCTTGGCTTTGGAACTCAAGAGAGTCGATCGCAACGCGGGTCCACGCGGGAAAGTGTCGCCAGTCCCCAGACCCTGGCCTTGGAATCCACTGCCCACGGCTGGGCCACCCATCTCGAGGTGAACGGGAAACCATGGGAACTCCACTTGGCTCCCACGACTGTTCGTAGTCCTAGCTTCCGGGTTTTTCTTTCCGAGAGAGGCCAACTCCGGACAGTCGACGCTCCGCCCCCAGCCACTTATGCCGGAGAAGCCTGGTCACCCGAAGGCCCAGGGGTCGTCGCAGCTTCTCTTCGTGACGGCCATCTGAACGCTCGAATCCACTGGCAAGATCCCTCGCGTCCCGCGGCGTCCATACGGTCCGCCCCCTCGGGTTCAGGTTCCGCCGGCCCCGTGATGCACATCGTCGAGATCGACGACCGCGATCAGAGTCCTCGAGATTGGTGTCTGACCCCACCCAAGGACGAGCCAGCCAGTTCCTCCTCCTTCGAACGCGCAGAAGATTCGACATTCCTCGCGGAACTGGCAGTCGATACGGATTCGTGGTTCTACACGAATGCCGGCGGCAACGTGGATGCCGCGGTGACCTACATCGAAGAGCTCGTGAACAATGCCAACAAGATGTACGAGCGCGACGTGGGAATCGCCCACGAACTGACGGCGATTGTTCTCCGACCCAACCCCGAGGAGGATCCCTATCGCCGGTTGCGGGGCGTCGGGACCCTCATGTGGGAGATGCAGCGCCTCTGGAACAATCCCGAGGAAGAAGTGAACGCCATCCCGCGAGATGTCGCCCACATCATGACCGGGAATACCAACTCGCTCGGGGGAATGGGGCAGATCGCTGAGGTCTGTGACGTGGCCTCGGCTTACTCGTCTTCCTACGCCTTCATGAACGGTGGCGCCAACCGAACCGGCTTGCTTGCCCATGAGCTGGGTCACAACTGGGGCGCCTCTCACTGCAATCAGGACGACGACTGTGGAGTGATGGGAAGAATCAACAATCTCTTCTTCGGATCCCGCTCCCAGGGAAGCATTGTCCAGCACCGGCGACGAAAAGGCTGCGTCACGCCCTACGAAACGCGCCGGGATCCGCCGTTCTTCGACGACTTCGAGGCGGACTGGAAACCTGCCCGCTGGTCTTATCTACGGGGAGCCGAGTTCGTTCCTCGTTCGACAGCCCCCAGCGGAACGACGGTCCTGCGTCTCTCGGCCCAAGGGCCGGGCCCTTACGACGCGGATGACTTGCGAAGCAATCGGACCCGATTGAATCTCCTTTCCCACCGAAAGGGTGACGTGTACCTCACTTACTTCACCCGGTTCGAGGGAACCGAGTCGGGAGAATTGCTGCACGTTCAGTACTACAACTCGGACCGCCTGTGGAAGACCTTGGCGTTGGTGCCGGGAGTTCCCCAAGCCGGCTTTGAGTTCCACCGGGAGAAGATCCCGGACGACGCCTTCCACCGCGATTTCCGAACTCGCTGGCAGATCCTCGGCGATGAGGCGGACGACGTTTGTGAACTCGATGACGTCGGGATCTCCTTGCTAGGCGTCACCCAAACGGCCGGTGAGCTCGTGCCAGGCGGCGAGATCACCTACCGGCTCCATGGCGCAACTCCCCATGAGGGGCCGGCGTGGTTGTTCGCAAGCCTTCACGGTCGGGGCGCGAACGCCTGCACCCCGAATGGTGACCTGTGCTTCGTCCTTCAACCACCGGCCACTCTGATCGCGATAGGCATGGCGGACGAAGAGGGTGTCGTCGCATTCACTTTTCCAGTGCCACAAGTTCTCCCCGCCGACTTCTCGATCGCGACTCAAGCGATCTTGCCACGATCCGGGATCCAATCCGCGCTGACCCCGGCCCTGTTGCGCAAACCCTGACGACCGCCGCAGAACCCAGAGACGGCGAAGCTGCACATCTTGCAGCAAGGAGACCAAGCGCTCCGACGCCGAAATCGCTAAGCTCGCTAGTGGGCACCTACCTCGGTAGGAGATGCATCCCATGAGCTTGTGGCTTCTCGCTCCTGTCAGCGCTTTGGCTCCCGTCTTTGGGACCAGTTCCGCAACCCCGCTACCAACGGACAAAGTTCTCGCTGAGCAGTTCGTCGCTTGGGCGACCGAAACAGCCATCCCCCTCGACCTCGACACGGGAGTCGATCCGCTGATCCTCGAGCCGCTCGTCGAAGGAAAGCGCTTCGTGTACTTGGGGGAGCCCGATCACTACATCCAAGAGAAGTATCCGTTCCGTCTCGAATTTCTCTACGCCCTTCACGAACTTGGCTGGCGTCACCTGGGCATGGAGATGGGTCGCTCCAGCGGGCTTGCCTTCGATCGTTTCCTGGAGTCGGGAGACGAGGCCGCCCTGAATGAGATCGGTCTTTATCAAGCCATGGGTAGGTCCTCCGCCGTTCGCGGCTCTGCTTTCCTGCATCAAGAGATCCTCTACGCCCACGCGGTGCGGGAGCTGGCGGCAGGACCTGACCGAGTTCACTACTTCGGATTCGACCTCGACATGGTTCCGGGACACGGGATCCACGATGCAAACGCGCGCTTGGCAGAACTCGCGACACCCCATCCCCTTTCCAAGCACTTGGAAGAAGCGTGGTCGGCCGACGATCGCGTCAAGGCACTGAGAATTCTGATCACCGAGCTCACGACCTCCGAGTCGGGGCTGGCTGGCACGGTACCCAAGGAAACCCGCCAGCAGTTGGTCCTCGACCTGGAGGTGTTGGCGGAAAGTCTCGAGTTTCGGCTGGATTCGATCGCCGAGACCATTGGAACCCAAGCGACGTGGGACATGTTCTCGAAACGCGAGCGCACGATGTTTCGGATCATGGACTCGCTGATCCTGACAACCCCCGCCGACGAAGGGATCGTGTTGACAGGCCACAACATGCACTTGAGTCGGGCATGGGAAGGAGCTCGCTGGACGGAACCAGGCGCCACTGACTCGGTTCGGCTTTGGCCAACGATCGGTTCCTACATCGCCGAGCAGTTCCCGGACGAGGTGTTCGCTCTCTGGCTGGTGTACGACCACGGCAGTCACCTGGGCACTGCCGCGGGCGGAGTCGCGACTGACGTCCCGAGCGTTCCGGGGACGGTGGAGAGCCTTCTGGCCCGAGTTCCCCATGACTCGTTCCTTCTCCCGCTGGCGAGTGACGACCCCCGGGCCCGCTGGCTCGACGGGGAGCGGAAATTCCGCGTCAATGGCGGAGTGGCGCACGGTCCACTTCACAAAATGACGGACGCTTTGTTCTTCATTCGCACGGCTCGCCCGCCCCAAGGATTGTGAGATCCCCGGCGACGGCGACAACTTCCGCCGGACACAAGACACCTCACGACAACCAGTTGGGGATCGACTATTCTGGCGACCGAGATGACCGCCTTTCTTTCACTCAAACTCGTGACCTGGGCCCTGACGGCACAGCTTTCCGCCACCGCTGCCCAAGAGCTTGACGACGATATCCGTGGGCCCGGCGCTCCCCCGTCAACCATCCCGGAGACAGCGACCAAGGGCTCGGCCGCCGGGGAGGCCCTTCTACGCTCTTCCTTGATCGATCAAGTCGTTTCCGGAAGCGGCTTGCTCGCGGCTCTCGATCGACAGACATCCGGGGAACCCGCGTCGACCTCGAAGGAGCCGACCCCTGCCCCGTCCTTTCGTTTGCGCACTCAGGTTCCTGCGCGAAACGTCATCACCAAGAGTGTGCTGGAAGAACTGACCGAGGGACGACCCGAAGCTCCTTTGGCCTCCCTGTTCTCCGAAGAAGCCATCGGCTCATCGCGCTGGAGCGGCCACGTTGCCGTTCCCCGTGATTTGCTTCCCTCCGAGCAAACTCGCAAGGTCATCCTCGGACTCGAAGCCGGGGTCGGACCACGGCTCAGCGAACGCTCTTTTCTGTGGTTTGGCTATCGAGCCTTGGCGGTGAAGGATGACGTCCAACAGCCAGGATTCACCGCACCGGTCTTCGAAGAAGTCGACCATGGGCCCGCTGTTGGATTCACCCTGCAGTTCTGAGAGATCGTGACCACCCACGCCTCCGTGTCATTCCCCAGACCACCTGAAAACTCGGCTGCTTGACGCCGGCTCGGTGACCCTTCGAAAAGCGGGAGTCACTCGCTTGTCGAGATCGGCTCCGCATGCGGTCAGGTCGTCGGCTCCTCATCGCTAGAAGATCTCGAATCCTTGCCGGTGAACCACCCCCTCCATCGCCCGGTAGCGGGGGTCATGGAAATTATGAAACTAGTTACAGAGATTCTCGGAACCCTGGTGGTCGCTGGCGGAGAGCCCCCCCAGCCCCTACACGAGTACTCTCAGCGCAACTGGTACTCGGATCGGCTCACCGGTGGGGCCACTCGCTCGGCGGACGGCCAGTTTCTGGCCTACGAGAATGAGGGGGCGCTGATCGTCCACGATCTCGAGCTGTCGAAAAGTCAGCGACTTCGGGATCTTGCGGAGTTCGAGAACATCGGGATTCACTGTTGGCTGCCCGAGGGCAACCGCATCGAGATCAAGGGAACCCGCCAGGGCCAGCTGCAGCGAGGCGTGTTTGATCTGGATCAGGCATCTCTGGAGTCCTCCCCCCTTCCTCGCAACTTGCTGCGCCCGTGCTTTTCCGCCGACGGACAAACCCGCGCAGGAGTGGACTTTCGCAACGGACCAGCGGCACTCTGGGTAGACGATCTCATCACCGAGGAATCCTGGAAGGTGGAGACGTCGGCGGCGCCGTTCAGCTTTGCGCTCTCGCCCGATGGCGATCGGATCGCCTGGGTCATCTTGGAGGCGTCGGGCTGGGGAACGCTCTGGGTTCAGTCACTCGACAGCGGCGAGGCCACTCGAGTCGCACAGAAGCTCGACATCGGCTACCAACGAACACCGATTCTCTTCTCCCCGTGGGGAGACGAGGTCCTTTTGAGTTTGGTGCAGATCGAAGGCGCGCAACTCGAAGACCGACATGCTCCCGAAAGCGGGCGCGACCTGGACCTCTACGCCAAGAACCTCGAGACCGGAGAGTGGCGGAAACTGGTGGACGAGTCCTGGGACTTGTTACTGACGGCAGTGGACGAAGACCAGCTTGTTTACACGCGGCTCAAGACGGACATGCGCGCTGCGATGGCACCGCTGACCGGAGGAGAGCCGCAACCGATCGCCGCTCCCCAAACTTGCTATCCGTACTGGCATCCGGATGGAACCCAGCTTTCCATGATGTGGGGAGAGTGGAACCTGGCGGACTGGGCCCTCAACTGGGACATCGCAGCGATCAAGATCGACTCGGACGGCGCCGTTCGTCATGGCCTGACGCCGCTTCTCCAGGGCTACCACGAAGACTTCAACCTCGCCTGGTCCCCCGATGGTCGGTGGATGGCCTATCACTCCCATCGGAGCCCTGATCCGGTGACCTCATACGCGGCCCCCGGATCCACCGACGCCATCTGGCTTCGTGCCAGCGCCGGCGGACCCGAGATTCCACTCACCGGCGCAGGCCATTTCGAAACCTGCCAAGCCGAGTGGGCTTCCGATGGAAGAGAGCTGATCTTCTGTTCCATCGGCCGCGACCGACCCTATCGACCGTTCGTCATCCGGATCGATCCAGACTCCGGAGCTTCTCTGTCGGTCACCCCTCTCGAAACTCCCGAAATCGAGGGCGCCATCGTCGGCGCTAACTTCTCCCCGACTCGAAATGAGTTGTTCCTGGAACAGGATACGGGCTCGGCCGGGCGTCGACTGTGGCGTATGGATCGCGCAACCCAGACCGCGGAACCTTTGGTCGACTACCAATCGCTGGTGCAGTTCGGCGGACTCGACGTGACTCCCGATGGCAACACGGTGGTCTACTTCGGCCTCGACCCGGACGGGCACCATCAGGCCTTCGCCATCTCCCGCGAAGGCGGCACTCCGCGACAGATCACCCGAGGGACCCGGGAGTTCATCACTCCTCAGGTTTCCCCAGACGGAAAGTTCGTGGCGGGATCTTCCTACACTCACTCAAAAGAAGTGGTGCTCGTTCCTTTTGAATGACACACTTCCCTCTTGTGCCAACCAACCAACCAACCAACCAACGACGACTCAAGGCCTCGGCTCTCCACTCGGTCGCCCGTCCAACAGATTGAGCGCATGAACGCGCGGAGCAAGCGCTGTCTCCGAGTAGAAAGCAAAAGGGGCCCCGCAGCGAACTGGCTCGCCGCGAGGCCCCCATCGTCAATGCCGCAATCAAACACTCACTTCGGCTGCGCCAACGGGTTGTCACTGAAGTCCTGAAGCTTCTTGACGTCTTTCGTCAAACTGGTGAAGTCCATTCCCCACTGATAGATGGCTCCAAAGTTCCAACCGGGAAGCCGCCGATTCAGTCGATCTTGGGCCTCGGCAAAAGCAGGGGTGAAGATGGGGTCCGCCCCCACCAGCGTGAGGATCTTGTCCGGGATGACGAAGTAAACGCCGACTCCCGTCAACACCGTCTGACCGACGAACTTGGCGAAAACCGCGATGATGCTCGCCTTCTGCCACGTTTGTTCTCGGTGCGCCAGGTCGAGCTGCAGTTGTTCGAGATAGGCAAAGTCCCCGGAAAAGGACTCGACCGCCGTCAGCCAAGCATTGATGTAAGACACCGTTTCGTGGAACACGACATCGAGGTCGGCGAACTCTTCCTTCAGTTTTTCTATATCCTCGGGATCCGGCCCCTCCACCATGCCGGTATCTGCCAAGAGCTCCCACTCCTTCATCGCGTCGAGCTCTTGCTCTACCTTGTGGATCTGCACCGCAACTTCGGCGAGTTTCTGGATTCCGGCGAGGGTTTGTTCGACGAACTCGTGGAATGCCTTCGCTTGTCCGGCATCCTTCAGGTACGCGTTCCCGGCGTCCCGAAGAAGACCAAGCGTTGCCTGAGCCAAGTCTCGCAGCCGCCGATACTCCTTCTCACTGATTTCTCCCGCGTCTCGCTTCCTCTTGAGCTCATCGAGCTCTTCCTTCAACTCCTTCTTGAGGCGCTCCCTCCGTTCCTCGGGAGTTTCCTCCTTTTCCTTTTCGGTCCCGAAAGGATCGGCGTAGCTCCAGGGGTTGTTCCCAACGTAGGTGTAGCCGTTGCCGAGATTCGCCGCGTCTTTCCAAATCCCAATGGGATCGCGGGTCGTGAACCGTCCCAGCTCCGGAGACAAGTAGCGATTGCGGAAGTTGTAGAGCCCGGTCTCCCAGTCGTAGGGACGCCCCGCAAACAAGCGAGAATTGTGGACTTCCGATTCGTCGTGCAGCGGCTGGAGAGTGTCTCCGCGAAGAGGCTGCCCGTAGTCATCGTATTCGTAGGTTTCGACAACGGTGCCGTAGGGATCGGTCAACGTCGTGACGTTGCCCATGTCGTCCGAGTGGTAGACATATCCTTCTTGGAAGCCGTCTCCGTCCCGGTCTGCGTTGAGTGTCAATAACTCGTCCGGCCCATCCCCGTACACATAGGTCGCGATTGTGCCGTTGGAGGAGTCCTGCTCCTCAACCATCTTCCATCCCAGATAGAAGTATCGCGTCTCGACCCCATTCACCTCTTTGGCGATGCGGCGACCAAAGACGTCGTAGCGGTAAGTCGCATTCGTCGACCGAGATTCCAGGTACCCCACCATGCGATTCTGATAGTCGTAGGTGAAAGACCCACCAAGCGTGGCGAGGTTGCCGTTGTCGTCATGCTCGAGAGCTCCAGAACTGATCGCGTCGTACTCGTTCACTGGGTTTGCCGCGTAGAGTTCAGCCACACCGTCGACACTGACCGAGAACCGATTGCCCCCGCCGTCGAGCAGGTAACTGACCGAGCGATCCGAAGGAGAGTTCAGCCGAGTTGACCCCACCATCTGCTGGATCGAGTCGTAGCTGTATCGATTCTCGACCGAAGTGAGGTTGTTCCTTCGCTCCGTCTTGTTTCCCGCACGGTCCCACTGAAGGGTCCACGAGTTGAGAGAGTGGCCATCAGAAACGCGAGTGCTCAACGTCGACTCGATGCGACCCAGGGCATCGAAATCACTGACGCGCTCCATGAACGAAGATTGCAGAAACGGGATCAACTCCTGCCGCTCAATCTTCCAACCACCGAGGTAGTGGTTCCGCGCAATGACCAGGGATGCGGCAAAGTCGACCACTTCACGGAGCCGATTCAGCGGATCGTGAACCTGCTGAATGATGCGTCCCCCTGGACTCTGATAGAACGAAAGGTGACCGGTTCCGTCGTAGAGCATCTCGATCACTTGGCCGTTTTGAGTTTCTTCGATGATTCGTCCAAGCGAGTCGTACGCCCTCGCCACCGTCGAGTCGTTGTCCGAGGCCACACGAACTCGATCGAGCCCGTCGTACTGATACGATTCCCAAGTGGTTCCTGCGACCCCTGGGCCCAGTTCGATGGTTCGACTCAGGAGCCGTCCCGAATCGTCGTAGTCGCTGGTCACGCGGGTTCCGACGCCGTCCTCGGCGACCTTCACAAGACCGCGTTTGTCGTAAGAGACGATCTCGTTCTCGATGCCATCGGCGTTCTTGAAGCTCATGGGCCGGCCGAGTGCGTCGAACTCGTATTCCGTTCGGGACCCCTTGTCATCGATCCGAGCCGTCACCCTGCCATTGCGGTCGTATTCGACAGCGGTCGTCAACAGCGCATCGCCAAAGACAATTGGCTGCAACGAGCCATCGCCCTGGCCCCCAGACTTCATCCAACGCGTCGTGGATGTCTTGCGAGAGAGGCCGTCGTACTCGTGATGAATCACGTTTCCGTGGTCGTTGATCGCCATTGTCGGTGCCGGGTTGGCGAGGGCGAGATGATCGTCATATCCATCCAGGCTTGCCAAATAGGACGTGGAAAGGTCCTCCGTCCGGGCATCGCTCTGGAACACGCGATTGCCCCGGGAGTCGTAGGCGTAGCGGGCCGTGTGCCCCAGGTCATTGACGCGAGCCGTGAGTCGGCCCAGCGAATCCCAGAACCGCCATGAACTGTAGATCTCTGAACTTCCATCTTCCCGCCATTCGGTTCTTCGTCTCTGAAGAACGTTGCTCGAAGCGTCGTGGAAGTACTCCGTCTGAGAACTGCCCGGTGTCGTCCAGGCTTGGGCGGGAAGCCACTGACAGCTGCCATCCCACTCCCGGACGAGGCGACCAAGACCATCGAACTCACTGCCTTCGAATCGACGGTTGTCATCCACATGCATGATCAGATTTCGATTCTCGTCGTAGATGCTTCGAGTCGTCACCCAGCCATCGTCCGGGCTGAGAGCCCCGTCCATGACTGGGACGTCCGCGCCATGAGCAAACAGAGCGCGGTCGGTCTGGAACTCGCGATTCTGTTCATCGAACATAGACCGTCGATGAGACAACAGGGTGCCCGTGGACTCAGCTCCGTCGTAGGAAAGCACTTCCAACACCTGATCCAGAAGATCCACGACGGTGACCGTCTCATCCCCCATCGGAGTGGTTTCACGAATCAGGCGCTGGAACGCGTCATATTCTGAGACCCACCTGAATCCTTCGGCGTCCTCCACCTCGACCCGGCGCCCGGCCGAGTTGTAAGCGTAGGACTCGGTAATCAGCTCCCCCGATGGAATGGTCGCGACATGGGGATCAGCCATGACACCGGAATTGGTCGCCAGTCCCTGAAACTGATCCGTCAGTCCCCCTCGAGTCGCGCTCAAGAGGAGACCTCGCTCGTCGAAGACCCGCGACTCGAGGTCGTTCGGATTCGAGTCCCACTCTGGCTGCATCGTCAGCGCAAGGTTGCCTTCGCGGTCGTAGCGATGACGGGTGATGGCATGGATCACCCCCTCGATCGGCGCCTCGACCTCGATCAATCGATCCAAGAGATCGTACTGGTAACGCGTGACGAGAGTTTCGATCAGCTGGTGCTGACCCGTCGGGAAACCGGTCCCTGGATCCATCAATGGAATGACGTGTTCGACGTGGCTCTCCAAGGTATTGCCATTGGCATCGAACACGAAAGAAATGGTGTTCCCCTCACTGTCCGTGACGGCCACCAGTTCATCCACTTCGTTGTACTCCATGGCCGTGACAGCACCACGCCCGTCGATCTTCTCGACCATTCGCCCCAGCTCATCAAGCCTTGCAGTTTCCACGACCCCCTCGGGGAGTCTCGTTTCCCCCAAGAGTCCCCCGCCTTCAAACACCGGGTCGGCACCACCGACCCCGAACGGGTCACTCTCTGGGTAGTGGCGGAACTCGGTCACGAATCCTCTTGCATCTGTCCGAGAGGTCAGTTGTCCGTAGAGGTCGTAGGTCAACAATTCGATCGCTTCCTGCGGAACAAAGCTGGCCTGAGCACTGCCAATGGTGTCGGGCTCGAACACCATGGCCGTCGGACGCTGAAACATGATGGCGTCTCCCACTGCCTGCACAGTGGATCCGTCCCCGTTCAGCTCTCCGAGGCTCGCGTCATCCAGAATCCTTGGAAGCTCGGCTTCGAGTCCCGGCAAGGCGGCGTACATCGAGTCCTGAGCCAAGTCGATGTCCCAGAGATCCACCATCGGCTGCCAAGCCGTGACGATGTCTCCTTCCTGGTAGTCAAAGGTCGTCTTGGTCATGTATCGTCCCATGGACCAGGGGCCGGCATTCGGCGGCAAATAGCTCATGTCCATGGCGCGAGGGTCCAGGTACGCACGCTGCTGATTGAACAGCGGTTCATAGGCGAACCCGGTAATGATCCGTGATCCATCATCAGGGACCGGAGCACGCTCGATCTTCAACAGATTGCCCTGCTGAAACCGGTCGGGGCTGTCGCTGTTGTAGTGGAATGTCGTCAGCTGCCCCGCTCTCTCCTCTTCGATCATCAGTCCCGACGCAGCGAACGCTCGGCGAACGACATAGCTCGGAGGATCGCTCGGACGCAGCGGCAGGGTGTAGGCGGAAGCGTACAGCGGATCGGGGCTTAGCGAGTTGAGCGATGGATCTGTGGCTTCCGCCATCGTGTTCAAGGACAGCTGCACAAGATCGTTCATGTTGACCGTCGTTGGATCCGCAAACGCTGGGTCCTCCGGATCCAGTCGACCGGTGAACTGGTAGGTCAGGATGTCGAAGCCATCCTCGTCGAAGACCGTCGCCGTGACGTTTCCGCCCGGAGAAATGACAAGAACTCGTCCTCCTTCCTGAAACCATCCCCAATCGACCGCGTCTTCCTGAAGCGATGAGAGGAACACATAGCGCCCGCCGGCAACAATGCCTTCCCCGTCAATGCCGCCCATTTGCTGCGCAATGACTCGGTCCCCGGCGGGGTCATAGGTATTGACCAGGTAAGGCACCGGATTGGACGGGTTCGCCGCGATTGACCGAGGATCAAAGATCTTCTCGATGCAGAAGTTGGTGGCCGAGTCCATCGAACCGTATTCGTACCGGATGGTTCGGCCGTTCGGGAAGCTGCCTGGAATCTCCGGAGAAGTCACTTCCGAGAGACGACCTTCGTCGTAGCCGTAGTTGACCGTTCGCCCGGTGAAGTCCGTGATCTCGATCAATCGTCCGTTCTGGTAGGTGAACGAAATGTCCCGACCGAATTCGTCGATCAATCGGGCCGGACGGAAGTGCTCCGTGGCTCCGGCACCGACACTCTCGTACTCCAGGGTCACAGTGTTGCCGTGGCGATCGCTCACGCTCGTCAACCAGAACGTGGTCGCGACTCCGTCAATCAATGGCGAGTGAATGTCGGTCTGCTCGAAGGCATACACCATTCCGTCCGGCGACCGCATGTAGAACGCCGAGGGGTAGAATCCGGTCTCCGAGGGGTTATCTCCCAATGCCAAGAACTGGTCGAAGTGCCCCGCCGGACGCTGCCACTCTTGCACGGAGTCGCCCTGGGTGAGCTTGTCGATGCCATTCTTGCCATCGTAGTAATAGATCCCGGCCACGGCGTAGAGAGGGCTGAAGCCATCGACCACCCATCCGACGCCATCGCCTCCTCCATGGCCCCCATGGTGACCACCCTCTCCCCCGAAGGAACCACCTCCACCGATCGGGAACTGAGTGACATCTCCAAATCCTCCTCCCGTCGACAACGCCGGTCCGACGGTATCCCCCGGTCCCCGGTAAAGCGCGACGAACGGGGCGTACTGAATCACAACGCGCTGAAACCAGTTCAAATCCCACTTCAGGCCGAGGTAGCTGTGAGTGGCGGTCCCATTGTGGTACGTGCGTTTGAAATCGAGATCGATGGCGCGGCCACGAATTGACAAGTCCGTCTCTTCGAGATGCAGGTTCCCCGTGAACAACGTGACAGGGTCCCCATCTTCCGCGTCTTCCTTCTCTGGCTCGGTTTCGTTCTCGTTCTCTTCGTCTTGCTCCGTCGGCGTTTCGGGGTCCGGGTCTTCCGGAGGCCCCTCAGGCTCCGGCGGGTCTCCCTCGACCGGGAACGCAGAGCTTGCCATGGCTGGGGTCAGCGACGGGGAAGTACCAAACACGGCCCAAACAACAATCAACCAGAGGAGTCTTTCGTTTCGTTGCATGAGTTGCGCCTTTCGTTGCCGCCCCGAAGCATTCGGAGCGCCCATCAGCGCGCTTCACGGAACGAATAGTTCTGACCAATTCCTTCTTTTTTGATTCCCCGAGATCGGTCGAAATTCAGACCACTCCTCCGTGCAAAGCCACGACAACATCGTCATCTGGTGCTACGATTTTTGGGCGAGTTGGATCGATGCCCGAACCCCTCGGACATGAATCAACAAGACTGGCTCTCCCCTCCCAGAAAGGGCTCCCATGCATCTTCTCCGATCGGCGATCCTCGGATGGTTGCTCACCACGTCAACGCTCGCCTTTCAACTCGACACGTTCGAAGCTCCGCTGCACAAGCCGATCAACTTCACCCCGTCGGATCAATTCGGCCCTCTTTCCTGGGGCAACTTCAACGGTGACTTGCTGCTGGACGCCGTGACGATTCGGAACGGCGCGCCCACCCTCCTGAGCGGGATTGCGGCGTACTCCTACACGCTCCTCATCGAAGACGGGAATGGAAGTGTTCCGGCCGCGACCTGTGTAACCTTCGCGGCCGACGCAAACCGAAACTTTGACCACGTCGTGGTTGGGAGCTCGGAAGGGGTGACGCGATTCACATTCCAGGCAGGGGTGACCTGGAACTCGAAGTCGGTTCTCGAGGCTCCCCTCTGGGCCGATCCGAGATGTCTCGTTGCCGCGGATGTCGACCAAGATGGTGATCAAGACCTGCTCGTCCTTGACGCGAGTGGCACCCAAATGGCCCTGATACTTGACTTGAACTCAGAGGTTCCTGCCTCCCCGTTGTTGTGGCCGGTCATCGCCAACCCGGCGACGAAACTCGTGGTGGGGAACTTCGTCGGAGATGGAAACCTGGAGTGCGCGGTCGCTTGCTCCACCGGCGTCGAGATCTTCGATTTTGCGGGAAGCCTGCTGTTCTCGGTCATCGACGATCAACCAGGAGGATTGCTCGCGACAGTCTCCCGCCCACGCAGCCCTCGTGACTCGCTGGCTTGCATCGTCGACAACGGAGTAACACAGGAACTCGTGTTTTGCGGCCCTCGTGGCGTCGAACCCGCCATCCCCCTCAATCGACGCGACGTCGTGGACATGGCGTCCGGTGATCTCAACGGTGACCAGCGGGGAGATCTCGCTCTTTCCTTCCGAGGGGACGGAATCATCTTGCAGCTCATTCAGCAAGAGAGCGTTCCCAGCTTCCAAATGGGTAGTGGAGCCCACGAGGTCACAATCGGTCCCGACCTATTCCCGAGCCCGACGAACGACGCATTTGTCGGAATTGCGGACTACGACGGAGATGGGGATGACGACGGGTTCGTGATTCGGGAGATCAACGACGACGCGGACGGCGACTCACAGCAATGGGTCAAACTTCCCAACCGCCTCATTGATGCTAACGAGCAGAAGCCGAAAGTCACCGGGGCCTGGGTGACCTATCTCGATGATACGAACTCTCTTCAGTTCGACGTTTCTCTCGACTCCATGGCTGCCGAACCGGATCACTTGGACGAAGTTCAGCTCATTGCCTGGAATCAGGGCTCCGGCGTGTATCTCGAGCCAGACGCATACTTCCACGGCATTTTCTTCGCCGGCGAGAGCGAAAGCCTGCTTCAATTCACCGTCGATTCGACATTCACCCCGGCGGATGGCAAATTCCAGCACTACCAGCTTCGCTGGGTCGACTGGGATGGGGAAGCAGTCGTCGCCGCAGGTCCCAGCGCCGCCTACTCGTTGACCGCCAACACCGACGCCGTCAGCCTTCGGGAAGCAGCCACTGGAGTTCCTGTTCCTTTTCTCGTGTTCGAGGGGAACTTGACATGGGATGGCAGCATCGACCAACCCACTCCTGGCATCGTCGACATCCCCGCCCTTCCGGCCATGGCCGCGGGAACCCTCGAGGTTGGGGCACCGCAGGTCGAATCCTAGTCAGCCCCACGCAGACCCGCCGAAGCTCATCGGCCCTCGTGGGCAATCTTCGCGTTTCCAGCGGATCCCTCTGAGGAACTGCCCACTCGACCGGAAATCGATGTCATCTTCTTCATCTCCGCCGAGTCCGGACCACTGCATCAGCTCTTTGCTGGTCACGGGGCGCTCCCAGGTGTCAGGCCGAAAATGATGGACGTCGAGTCCCCCCCAATCTCCGACCTCTTGGTGACTCGAGTCGTGAGGATCCCCCGGCAACCAGAATCCTCCAGGCAAACTCCTCCCTTCACAAGCACGCCACTTCCCCAGAGTTCACACACTCGGGGATAGAGGGCGCGTAGAACCGAGTACCAAGCCTGCACCGGAGAACGGGGATCACCGAACTGGCGAAGGATGGCGTCCGGTCCCCGCCCCTCAAGAAGTTCAAGGTCATCGGTTCGCGCCACCGAGCCCTCGCCACGCCTTTCCCGTTTGTTCGAAAGAAAGTTCGACCCACGCTGGCCCTCTCGACGGCTCTCCCGTGGTCCTGTTTCCAAGAACGCGGCGGGTCGATCGAAGTGGGTCTTCGTTCCGAGCCGCCATTGCTGGAGAACTTTCGATGAAACGAACGCACGCTTCCCTAAGCGCCCTCGTGGCTTCTCTCGCCGCAACGTCGACGGCGGCCGCGCAGTCGAACTGGGTTGATTTCGTCGACGAAACTTCGACTCGGTTGGTCCTTCATGGATCCAACCCGGATCTCGGCAATCTCACCTGTGATGACGAACTCGACATGGCCAAGGCGGACCTGGACGGGGACGGCGATGACGACCTCGTCGTGGTGCGCCTCCAGGCGGGGTACACTCAAGTGGCATTGAGCAATTTCCTGCTCATCAACGAGAATGGCGTTTTCCACGACAAGACTCCCACCAACATCCCGGGATTCTTGGTCGCAGATTCGTCTCGCGATGTGATCTGCGCAGATGTCGACGGTGACCTGGATCAAGATATCATCGTCGCCAACACGTACCAGGAACAGCCACGGCTGTTTCTCAACAACGGAAGCGCGGTGTTCACGGAAGCAACCAACTGGTTCACCTCGAACGGCTCGAACTCGTTCAGCCCAGGCCCCCTGTCTTGTTCCGTGGTTGCCGAAGACATCGATGGGGACTCCGATCTGGACATCTTCTTGTCGACCTACCGCTTCGCCGCGGGCGACCTTGATTCTCGAATCCTCGTCAATGACGGAACAGGCCAGTTCACCGATGAGACGAGCCTCCGTCTCGGGAGCCTGATCAGCAACGCTTTCGTCACGGGCGCCACCATGGCGGACTTCAACAATGACGGCTCTCCCGACATCCAAATCTCCCGCCCCCCCAGCTCCATCCGTGTGGCTTACAACGACGGCACGGGGATCTTCACCTGCGCCACGAATTACTCGATCCCGGGCGGGGCTCCGTACATGCACGGGGTCGCCGACTTCGCCAACACCGGCCTTCCGGATCTCTATGCAGTGCAAGATCAACAGGATCGAACGGTCTACAACCTGGGCGTCGATCCGAACGCAAACTGCGTTGGTGCGACCCTCCTCTCCACGGCAATCACCGTCAAATCATCGCCCCGAACCGCAAGCCTGGGTGGCAATCTGACGTCGGTCGACATCGACGGCGACGGCTGGACCGACATGGCCGTGTGCGATGCAGAAACTGGCGAACCCACCTGCGGGTTCATGGGCCTCGCGTTGTTGCAAAATCAGGGGGGCCTGACCGGTCGGCCTTTCTTGAAGGACCCGAACAACTTCGGTGGAAACCTGATCACTCTTCCCTGGAACATGGAAGCATGGGACGTCACGTTCAGCGATGTCAACAACGATGGCTGTCAGGACATGATCATCGCGTCGTCTGTGGACGGCATGCACATTTTCATTCAGACCGGGTGCAACTGAACAAAGTACCGGGACTCTGAGACGACTTCTGTTTTTTCGAGCCGCACGGACAATCTCCTCGATTGCCGTGCGGCTTTCTCTGGTCGACGCTGACCGAGCAACCGAGTGGGGATCCGAGTGCCGTTTCTGAGCCGGGTGTTTTTCGATGCGGCACCGGACCATCGGTGATTGCCACCATGGGATGAGCCACGCAAAGGGGGACGGGTCATGGAACTCCGCCCATCCATGCAAAAAAGGGCCGCCCCCTTCCACGAGGTCGCACACCACCTCAATCGCTGTTTCGGCGGGGAAAAGGAAAGTTGTCGTCGACAGACACTTCCTTTTTCTTCGGACGAGCCAGGCAGGTGATCAGTTCCGCCTTGACGGTCTTGTTGCAGGCATTCTCATTGGCCATGCGGGCAGCTTCACCGGCCACCTGAGCCTGACCGGATCTCGTGGGGCTGCCGCCCCTGTCCCCGCAGGAACTTTCTCAAAATTCTGCAACGATCTGCTCCGATGCGCCGGGACAGGCTCTCCGAGCACGGATTTCCCGTGACACCCGAACCGGGAATCGGATGTCCATGGAAGGACGCGCTGGCGTCCGCATTCTGGTGGTGGCGAACGCCCCGATCTCCGAAAGGCAGGACCGATGCCCAAGAACGTCTGCTGGTTGGCTTTTCTTCTCTTCCCCTTCCTCGCGACCCGTGTCCCCGCCGGAAGTTCCATCGTCGTCTCTCCCGAACGCCTCGACCTCCTCCTCGAAGATGGGGAAACGGTCACCGAGCAAGTCACCTTCACCACCGATGTCTACTGCATCACGCCTTTCGAACTCGACGTGGTCGCGTCGGACCCCGAGGCCATGGTCACCAATCTGAGTGGGGTGTTGCTGAATGGTTGCGGCGGCGACCTGACCTCTTTCGATATCGAACTCATCGGCACTGGTGCGCCTCAACAGTTCGACCTTCAATTCGTCAGCATCACTAGCGGTTCGATCGTCCGGTCGATTCCAGTGACGATCACCCCCACCATCCACCCCTGCACGCTGAGTCTCACCCTCGAACCCCGACGAACCGGGTTCACTCTCGGCTTCGAGCTCGACTCCGGTCCCGCCCCAGCGACATGGGGCAGCGCCTTATGGATTGCGGGGACCTGGGTTTCCCTCTTTGAGATCGACGTTCCCGCAGAGTTCGAGTACGAACAGGATCACATGATCTCCATTCCGCCGCCGGGCCCGATGTTCTTGGTGAGCTGGGTCATCGATGGAGACGGAGAGTTCGTCTGCCTCGAGATGGTGAGCACTGACTAGGGAGCGCAGTCACACGGGGGCTTGGAAAGGGTTCGTGATTTCTCCGCCGACTCACTGTCCTCCCTGATGAGGTGTCGGGTCTTGGTTGTCGGAGCGGTCGTCTTGTTCCACGGGGACCGAGGGAAGCTCGAGTTGCGCTCACGGTGAACCGGCACCGGACGGAGGCGGTAAGATCAACTCCTCGGGATCGGGAACGATCGAAGCGAGTCTGCGAACGATTCCGCAACCCGAATCCTCGAAGACCATCGGCTCGCCGAGAATGCCCATGCGGAAGCTCCTGACATCCACCCTCCTCATCGCGTGCACCTTCTCCGGTGCTCACGCACAGATGGAGCGAGACCGATTGGCGGCAACCCATCCCGGCCCCGAAGATCCGGCAACCCTGCCGCTTCTCGGAGACGATCAGATTCATCTCTACGTGCAGGAGGCTTACGAAGGCTTTGCTCCCGACATCACTGCCGCGGTCGAAGGTCGCTTCACGGAGCTGGTTGGCGCCGGGATGGACACGGCACGCCATCTGTTCGACTGGGCCGATCTTGAGCCTGAGCCGGGCGTCTACGACACTCAGTTGGTCATCGATGCGATGCAGTACCGAGCTTCCCTGGGAATCGAACACCAGTTCTGCAACCTCGTCGTCATCGATTCCGAGGGAACGACCGTGCCGCCCTACGTCGAGGATCTTTTGGACAGCGATGCACCGTGGGACGACCCCCAGATCCTTCAAGGATTTCGAGGCGTCCTTGATGTCTTCGTGCCACTCATGCTGGACCGGGACATGTTCATGCTCGGGCTGTCCAACGAACCGTCCGGATACTATGAAGACACTCCCCTCCCGGCGGCTTCTTTCGTCGGGTTCATTGACGACGCGGTCCGTCACGCCCACTCTCTCGAACCGGAACTTGCCTGCACCGTCGTGTTCGCGGGACCTGCGGACGCCGCGATCGGTGACTTGATGCCATTGCTCGACGTCGCTTCTTTCAACGACTACTTCTACGTTCCCGTGACCGAACCAACCTGCCTGTTCGGCGGCACCATCCCGCTTCCCCTTTTCCTGTCTTCCGGTCCCGGCCTGGTGGGAACCCAACTCGACGAGCTGATTGCGGTCGCCCAGGGCAAACTCATCTGCATCCAAGAAATCGGTCAGGCCACAGGATGGAATGACATCCCGGCAACCTTAGGTCCGCTCGCCGGGCTCGAAAACCAGCGCGCCTGCTACGAGTCTCTGCGCATCGAACTCGACGCTCGCCGAGATCACTTCCGCACCGTGTGCAACTGGGTCCTCAACGACCACACGATGCCGGGAATGCAGTGGATCGTGGACGCACTCGACGCCGGCGGCCTTCCCTCCTGCTACAGCGCCAACGTGGCGGAAATCTTCGGTCCCGCGGGTCTTGTGCGCAGCAACCCCACCGCGTCGACCAAACCGGCGTTCTTCGAGTTCAAGAACGCGGTGAGTTTCTTCGCGGCCCCGTGATCCGTCGAGATTCCTCAACGAAAGCGACCGGTTTGACCTGCACGCGGAGTTTGCCTTAGCTGGGCCAGCCAGTGCACCATGCACCGCGGGCTGACTCACTTGGTCAGGAACGATTCCGAACCACTCGTCTCCCCAATCGCCGCTTGAGTTCGGATTCGGGTTGCCGGATGCGCTTCCCCAGTGCTCCGTGTCGCCCTTGAGGGACGCGAGAAGACACTCCTCGGGAAACGCCTGACGAATGCTCGAGGCAGCTCATTCGGTGGATCCTTGATCGAGGCGGCCCTTCGGACCGGACGAGGCATGTCGCAGCTCGGGAATGCGGCTTGAAGAAACCCCGGGAGGCCCGATGGGTCGCAGCAATGCTCCTGGGCGACCGAGGAATGATCCGCGCGACCGCACACCCGAGGGAATCGGTGAATCCACACACCTCACCGGATCGAATCTCGAGTGTCCGCCCCTGTCACCTAAGGCTCTGCTGCTTCGAGACCTGGATTCAGTCCCCATGACCCGCGCTTGGCTTCTTCTACTCACCATCGTCGCCTGCATTGGCACACTCTTGCTCTTGTCGAACTGCGCCGTCTCGACACCTTTCCGAGGGCCCGGATTCAACGACGCCCGAGGGGTCTCGAGCGAGCACTTGGGGCACTCCGTCGTTGTCGCTCTCACTCACGCCGTTCTCACCGGAGATCGCTCGACCTTCGACGAACAGTCCCGGCAGGTCGCTGACAGCATGGAATCCCACGAAGGCCTGATTGCCTACTCCGTCCGCAAACAGTTGTTGGGAAACGAGCGCTGGACCATGACTGTCTGGACCGATGAAGAAGCTCTCGCCCGCTTCGTGCAATCCCGAGTCCACCGACGCGCGATCGAGCAAGGAATGCCTGCGCTTGGCAACACCCGCTTCCACCACTTTCAGATTCCGGCCTCCGAGCTCCCCCTTTCATGGAGTCGCGCCCTGGCGATCTTGGAAGACCAGGGACCAATGGAGAAGAGTAAAGCGCCGACAGCCGACTCTCCCTCGGGCAAACTCTGACAAGAGGTCTCAACCGAGAGCGAAGTGACGGCAAAGTACGCCGGTCCTCGAAGACCGCGTCCACATCCAACGGGCGGCAGCATCGATTTCGAGAACTCGGGGCTCGCGATCAGCTTGCGAAGCGGCCCTCTACTCGAATCGAACCGTCTCCCAGTCCGATGCGCCGAGATGGCCTTGGGCGTAGAACCCGAAGGCCTGGCAGCGAATCAAGAGCCCCTGCAGCCCCGGGCCGGAGTCCATGGAGACGGAGGAAAGGCCTTGGGCGTCGAACCGGCCGATTTCGACCACAAAGTTTGCGGGGGACCCGTTGACCTCCTGAACGGTCAACATCACGGGTTGGAGTGGCAGCCCTCCGGCTGCAGTGAGCGTGAGCGTTTCGCCCAAGGCCACCCGATTCGAACTAGCGCCCAAAGCAAGTGGCTTGTGGAACCCGTACGCATATCCGACGTTGAAGCCTCCCCCATGATCACCGCCGTTCGCGCCAACCAGAATCTTGGAGTCATCCAGGTCCACGGCGATCCCGAAGTGGTCTTGGTCGGCGCCGTCGCTGGTAGCTAAGACCTCCTGTTCGACCCATTCTTCACCGTCGAAATGAAACACGTAGACCGCGCCGCTTCGGGTCCCGCCCTGGGAGTCGAAGCGCGATCCGACGAGGGCCGTTTTTCCCTGAATGGCCACGTGGTGACCAAAGAAGTCCCATTGGTCCGTATCGGTAGTCAGCTTTTGCTCCTGCAGGAACTAACCGCCCACTTCTCGAAACACATAGGCAGCGCCGAATCCATAAAAATCGGAGACTTGGCCGATGATGGCGACGCCGTCGTCCTGAGCGATTCCGCCGCGACCAAAGTGATGATCCTCTCGGGAGTCGTGGGCCTCCAGTCGCTGAGTTTCGACCCACTGCCCTCCCTCGTATCGGTACACGAGGACTTGCCCCGTGTCGGCGCCAAGTGTCGGATGGTGCATGCGTTCGTCACTCACCATGGCGACATCATTCCGGATCGAGACCCAGCGACCGAACAGACTACGGCCGGTCCCCGACTGATTGGTCAGCGATTGCTCCAGGCTCCAACGGGACCCATCGTGACGAAAGATGTGAGCCGCTCGGGAGTCACCAATGATTGCGACGTCTCCGGAAATGGACACGGAGTCTCCGAGGCGGATGGACCCATCCACGGTGACCTTCTGTTCCAGTTGCCACTGCCCATCGTCGAAACGATAGAAGTAGGCCGCTCCACAATTGGTCGTTGCCGGGTTGTCTCGGCCACAGCTGATCCCACTTTCGTGGTGAAGGCGAGCTCCCACGACTGCGACCTTGCCGTCGTGATCCACGACGCTGAAGTTGTCCACATTGGCGCCGTCAGGAGCGGTCAGGGTTTGAGTTTCGATCCACCGAACTCCGTCATGCTCGTAGCAGTACACCACCCCAGGCGGGCTACCGGGGAATGCCTCGTAACCCAAGCCAATGAGCGCGGTTTCTCCCGAGACGGAAACGCTCTGGCCGAACTTTTCGTGGTTGATCCAGCGATCCGGTTCGAGTCGTTGACCGTATGCCGAACTGAAAGTGGTCCCGATCACCAATGAGAGGAACAAGATGCGAGCGGTCATTTGCAGGTCTCCTTGGCAGGCGCTGCCAACCCCTGTTACTCAGTGATGGGATGCGGGTAACCCACCGCCTTGGAACAAACCAGCGACTGGAGCGGTGCGGTTCGTCGCCTCGAGACTCCATTCGTCGGAACGTTGACGCCTACTGTACCAGTCCGGCAATCGGGCGCCGATCGGAGCAGTCCCGCCGGGGCCTTCCGATGCGCCGAACATACCCCGACATTCCGATTCCGCAGGAAGGGGATTGCGAACAGCCGCTGCCGCAAGACCCGACTTGCACCCCGGAAGCTGCACGGGCCCTTACTCGCCGAGCATCGCCTTCAACCGTTCAATCGCCTGATCCCACTGATCTGAGACCCTTGCCAGATAGTCCCTGGCGTGGGACACCGAACCGGATTGAATCACGAAACGGCTTTCCCGTCCCACTCGCTTGCGATTCACAATTCCAGCATCCTTGAGAACTTGAAGATGCTTGGTCACTGCTTGACGTGTGAGATCCAGACCTTCGGTCAACTCGGTGATGGAGTGTTGCCGACCATCCCCGAGTCGTGACACGAGTTCTAGTCGTGTCTCATCCCCAAGCGCCGCGAAGACTGGCGCGGGGCTCTTGCGTCGTGCGCTAGCCGGCGACATGAGCAGCGACGTTCTCAGCTTGCAGGTTCCAGCCCTCGACGTTCTGGCGCAGGATCTCGAGTCGTTTCGATTCGGGGAACTGAAGGAAGCCGGACTCGGTGATGGTCAGGCGAGTTCCACCATCCGTGGACTCCAGGCGGAACTCGACCGTCACCTTGGCGCTTTCGTCGTACTTGGTCTCTGGATCAAGAGCGCTGGGTGGCCAGGAGAAAACAAACAGCTCTTCATCGACCAACTGTTCGGTGGTCGATTCCCATTTCATGTGTTCGAAGCCGGGATAGGTGACATGGCCCGTCGTGAGCTTGCCCACTTCGAAGGGTCCGTCCAGGTTGACCCGGAACCACTGGCCGAACTCCTTGAAGTCGGTGAGAGCACGCCAGACTCGCGCCACAGGCGCTTTGAGGTCGACAACTTTGACGATTTGATCTTGGTCACTGGTGGTCATGGGAGTTTCCTTTCTCCGTCCCACCGTAGTTGGAGCATCCCCGACACGCAACCTTTTTGTTGCATATATTCTTTCCCCTCGAAGCTAGCTCGATCGGGCAGTTCTCCTCGAGCCAAGCCCCCCTGACCGACGGTGTCCCCTTCTCGGCCGAACACAAGAAGCAACCGGATCCGGGGAATCAGAGCATCTCTCCGTTGACTCCGTGCAAGCGCGGAGCCCATCGAACTCCTGAAAACGGCATCCTCGAATTCAAACGAAGGCCTTGGCACCTTCTGGTCGCCGATCCAAACTGCGACGGATTACGATCCCTGACCGACCTCGACGCTGTTGTTGCTGGACGTAATCTCATCAGCACCAGCAAAAAGCTGAACCTTGATCGTGGCGCCCGGGATCGGAGTGAAGGGCAGCCGAATTTCCGTGTGGCTGACCACGAACTTATCCGTGCCGTTCACCGGAGGGACACTGGCTCCCTGGGCCACAATGGTGATCTGGAGCCCACCTCCACGAGGTCGCTGACGGATTGCGTGAACGTCCACGGTGGCGGGAACCGAAACTTTCCTCCCCAGATTGTGAACCTTGATGACCAGCTCGCCGTTCGACGCGTCATAACTGATGTCGTCAATACCAACGGCCAAGTCTTCAAGTTCCGGAAGCACGAGGGGAGCACCCTGCAGCCTCACCTCGAGCTTCTGCAACGTTCCGGGTGGCACGCTGAGTGGCACCAGGCTCCCTGGTCGGTGCAACGCAACCCCGTTCAGAGTTTGCACAGGATCATTCGTATCGATCGTGTCGTCGGATTTCGCAGTTCCGAGATCAATGTCGTAGTCGCCGAAAGGGAGTTTTCGCCACAGCTGCATTCCGAGAGACGCATTCGAGGTCCCAAAGTTGTAAATCAGGGCGTCGAGAGAGCCGTCTCCCACTTCCAAGACCAGGATGGCCACATCCAGTTCTCCGCCCAACGGGAACGTATTCACCCAACTCACGGGGAACGAGGGCACCAACGAGAATTGCCCGCCGAGCATGGTCTGCAGCAGGAGCTGATGAGAGAGCGCCGCCTGGGAATCGTTGGCTCCGGTGAATGCGGCAATTCGATCCACGTAGTTCACGGTCGTGGTGGCCAGTGGATAGAAATAGCGAATCCACTTCGCCGCATTCGCCAAATCCACCGCGAGTTCTGCACGATCGTGGGCTGGGTCGACCAGGAACTTGTGCCAGCTGGTGGCAAAAGTCTCCACCGCATCATCAAGCTTCTGTCCATCCACCACCGGATCGCCACCCAACGCCGTGATCGTTGCCGGATCCAGAAGATGGCGAACATCGGCAATGGCGTTGGCAATGACTCCGCCGAGAATCTGGGCGGTCCACTCATCAGTCCCTTCCATCGGAGTCCCCACGGGCGGCACCAGGTGATCCGCAAGGAAGCGGGCTCCCTCGAGAGCCGGCAGCAGATAGAACGGGTCCGTCGGATGGTGGGCCTGCATGAGCCGAGCGAGGGAGTACAGATAGTCTTGGTTGTGGTTCTTTGGATTCGGCAACAGCTGAAGTGTGTAGTCAAACTTTCCAGACACATTGGCGAACGTCGTCTTCCACCAGGCCCCCCCATCCTGGAACGACCCGGAATGGTCGACGGATGCCGGGAACACTCCCGTGGGCTTGCCCTCCGCATTGCTCAGCAGATGGTCAATCCATCCCCGACACAACTCGTCAAGGAGCGTCACGGCATGGTCGTCTCCGTTGTGATCGATCACGTTGAATCCCGGAACAATCGCCCGGATGTTCATCGGAACGTCTTCCATGTCCGTGAGCTGAGTGCAGCTGTCCGTCGCGGTGAAGTGCCAGTTGTTGAACTGGCGGTTGAGTCCTACCGGAGAGCTCCACGGATTGGTGTCGTCGGCGAAGTTACGCATGGTCCGGTTGGCGAACGTGAGATACCGAGGGTCTCCGGAGTTCATCGCAATCAACATGAACAGCGGATTGGTCGTATGCTCCGCGGTGTGCTGCACATCAGCACAGTTTCCGTCGTAGTATCCTTCCGTCACATTGACGGGCGAGGAGAACAGCGCCGTGTCCAGCACAAGAGATGCTCCCGCCGCGCCTGAGTTTTCGGGTTCCCGGACGATCATGTTGGGAATCGCCAGGAGCGCGCCACCCTCCACGTCGTCCCCGGCGCCGCCGCCAAACTCATCTTCCAGGAGGTTGTTCTCGGTCCACCAATCGGCCACGCTTCGATAGGCAGTGTAGTACTGGCGCATCGAGTTCGCCCATGCCGGCGCGTTGGGATCCTCTTCCAAGAGAACGTCTGACCACCAAGTGTCCTCGAGATCCGAGTAGAGCCCCGACAGGTCTTCCGTCGGATCCCATAGTTTGAAGATCCCGTCTTCCCCGGAATAGTTGTCTACCAGATGGTTGAACATGGCGAGCTCGTGGGCCGCCGGAAACACGCCCTCGGTTTCGTGCAGCGAGTAGAGGTCGTCGATGATTCCGTGCCAAATGCTGGTGAACGCACCGGGTCCGTTCTTGGTGTTTCGACTGAAGAAGTTGCGTGCGAGGAGGTACTGAGCCTTGAGAAAAAGAGGGCTCTGGGGCTGGCCACACGGGAAGTCGAGGGGGTCGCAATTCAAGACACCGCTCTGCTGCTGTTCGAACAGCAGGGCGGCGGCACCGAGGTTCGCAGACATTGCTCCAGCCGTGGAATGAAACGGGTCGAAGGGACTGGGCAGAGAGAGAGGCACGATGTCGTTGCTGTAGCCGCGTGCTTCGTTGTAGGCGAGTCCGAGCTCCATGTCCTTGATCTCCGCCAGGAGCACCGCGGCCAGGACGTTGTCTGGAAGACCTTCCACCGCAGTCCTCGCGTCACTCAGCAACGCGGTATCCATGTCTTGCTCGCCACCGGTCAACCAACCGGCCAGCCAAGCGGCCGCATACCCTCTTTCGATGTCGTCGACGATGGCCAGCGCATGAACCCTGGCGAGGGCATAGTCAGGCGACGATGAGTTCATTTCTGTGAGAAAGTCATCCAGCGCCCCTGCGCTCGCGGAGGGATGCTTCTCCAGTCCGATTCCCGGGGTGAACCGAATGGGTTCCGGAAGCTCGGGATAGATCTCGACGGCCAGCAGACCGGTGTCTGCCCCATCCGCGCCGGGCTCGACAAGAACGTCGAGGACGCCATCGGAGACCGTTGTTCGCAAGTGAATTCGTCGATACCCACCGAGTGGGTTCACCAGCGACGCTTTCTGCGTGGAAGTCCGGCAGCGCACGGCTTTCACCGGAACCCCTTCGACGGTCACGTCCATGATCAAAGGATCCGGGATGAGATTCTGCAACGGGTCGCCCAAGTAGAGCACCACCCGGTAGTCCGCGGGCATCCGGGAAACCTCCGCCTGAAAGTGCAGCTTGTTCGGTGGATCGGGAAGCAGGGTGGTGGTGGTCGAGACCCCGTCGTACCCGAAGTCTCCGTCCATGGTGAGCGGGACGTAAGGCGGAGGCAGCTGCAGCTCGACAGGATCGAGCTGGGGAGTTCGGTCAAAGGACTCGCTCGGACTGTCCCCCGGCGATGCCCAGCCGAACTGGGTTCCCGGCGCCAACGGGTCCGACATGAGCGTCGAAGGTACGACGGACTGAAAACCGGACGCCACCACCTGCCCTTGGGGCCCCATGTCATACCGGTCGACCTGCGCGCGAACGGCGTCCGCACCAAAATGTATCAGGCCCAAGGTGATCCAAGCGAGGTTCTGTTTCTTCATCGCGCACGCTCTCCAGGAGTTGTTCCGGTGATCGCCGTGACGAACTGCACGTGTCAACGCGACAGGGGCCGACCTTTCGTGAGCTCGTTCCTCCCGATCTGCGACCGTGGGTCGGTCTGCAGTTCTTGAAATCTCCGAAGAAAATCTCGTTGTTTCCAAGACCGAAAATCCGGATTGCTCAGAACTGTTGTCCCACTCCCGGTCGCCAATGGAATCCGTCCTGGTGCGAAACCAATGCACTCGGCTCTCTCGCTTTTCCTGACATTGGAACGGAGTCCACGAGGCCATGAAGATCCCCCTGTCCGTTTTGACCGCATCTTGTTTGCTCGCGGGAGCGTCCAGCGCAACGGCAAGCGTCACGCTTCCCGCTCGCTTCGACATGGGCCCCACCAACCCCGGAGACGTTGCCCCGGGATTCATCGGCGTGAGGGCGACCGAAGCCTATGACTCGAATGTGGGTTACGGGTGGACGTCAGGGAACGGAGTCTTCGGCGTCAAGCGGACCGCGATTCCCGAACAGATCATTCACAACCATCCCTCGGAACTCCTGATCGACTTCGTCAGACGTTTCGAGTCCCTCAAGTTCCGCGTGGATCTGACTCCCTCTCAAGCCTACCACTGCATGGTGTATCTCGGCGATGTGGACAACGCCAAGAACGGGATGACGGTCAAAGCCAACGGGACGACTGTTGCCCGTGGAGTGTGGGCCTTGACCGCCAAGAAAAAGGCCGGCTTTGCAAACTCCTACGGCGGTTATCGGCGCATCAGCTTCCTCGCCAACGCCGACTCCAACGGGACCCTCGAATTCGAGGTCGAGATCGCCGGCACAACGGTGCCAGTCATGGGAATCGAGATCTACGACGCCACGCCCCCGCCGCTCCAGTTCCACCACGCGGCTTCCCAGATCGAGGGACGCGCCCAGATCTCTGTGACGTCGGGAGTGACCGTCGACGGGTCGATTCAAGCGGGGATCACCCACTTCAATGACGGTGAATACGACGACGCGGTGGCGGACTTTCAACAGAGTTCCGACAAGCTCGCCCGAGCCTGGGGAAACGCCTTCGTCGTGGGATCTCTCACCGGTCACGAAGAACAGGTGGACATGGGCTCGCTGGATGATCCCTTCGACAACGGGCTGCTTGGGGACATCCTCGACGACCTGTCGGGGCTTGACATGAATGACTCGGCGGTTCGATCTCTTTACGTCGAAGGGCTCGACCTTCAGCGCGGCGTTCTCTTCAATCGGACGCGTGCGTACTCGACCGCAGCCTTCCCCAATCCAGACAACCTCGAGCAATCCGGCTTGGCCCAAGGGCCGGGCGAGGATTCCATGGTGTTGAATTTGTCAGCAGCCATGCAACTCCTCGAGCAGATGAGCGACGACGTCCTCAAGACCGGGCCCGATGTCCACGCCACGGAAAGCCCCTTCTACCCGACCGCCCAATACCTGATCGGGCGCAACCTCTATGGCCGCAATACCCAAGTCTCCACCGGTGGAATCAATGCTGACCTAGCGATGGTCGAATACCTCATGGAGGTTCTGGTCGACCGGCTGTGGCCGGTCCTTGATCCTCAAGGGGGACGCACTCTTTATCCCGATGCTCACGAGGCCACTTTGTTGAGCTGGACGATGAGTACCCTCGCGATCCAAATCGACTTCAGCAATCCACCCAATCCAGTTCCCGAAAAGTTGCTCAATGCAGGGGTCGTCCAGGCCTGGCACGACGCACAGAAACCCACTCCCCCGATCAACCCTGTCGAGACATGGTGGAATGCCGATGTGCATCCCTCCGCGGCATCAGGCGTCCCGTCCCACGCGAGCTGGACCGAAGGCCAGCGAGAACTGGCATTCCAGGTTCGCAACGCCGCTCGCTGGTGGGTGGAAAACCGGCTCCGAGACGGAGAACTCGGCGGTGGACCGGGCGATGACGTGGAGTTCTCTTTGCTGGCGCCTCTCACCGGTCGTCGGGAAAGCCGAGACAATCCATGGGTTGAGGCTCCCCTCAGTCGCGTCTGGGATGACAGTCTGTTCCACGAGCCACAGGTATCCACCGCAGAGGGCTACGCCAAACTCTCGGGTGATGTCGAGCACTCGGCCGAACTCACCACACTCCCCCTGGGCATCTTGGTGCCGATGAACTTCGGCAACCCTCGCTACTACAACTTCATGATGCTGACCATGCGCAACATGGCCGACTTCCACCAGGCGGCGTCGAACTCCCCCAACGCCTGGACCACACGCAACCTCGGCGGCGTGTTCGAGCCGATTCGCCACTTCCACTCCTGGAAGATTGGCGGTACCGAGCCCCCGGGAAACTTGCCCAGCCAGACCTACGACGTTCCCTTGACCATGAAAGCCATTCTGCCGGGCTTGTCACTTCTCGATTTCAACCAGTCTCCTACCCTGCAGGGCCTCTTCGAAGATTATGCATGGGCTTGGAGAGACGCGGCCATGCGGACCGACAACAACAAGCCCGTCGGGTTCTTTCCCGGAGCCGTGTTCGTTGATGCGAACGGTGCTCCCGGGAGCCTGGGGATCCTCAACGAGTGGTGGGTCAGCGACCCCTTTGGTTATGACCTGCCGGGCGGGGCCGCCAAACGAATGATGGGTCAGATCTATCAGCTACTCACCGAGGTCTCGAGGACCTCCTCCAGCACAAACGCGGCACAGCTCCTGGAGCCGCTCAAGGCGGCCCTCTTGACCACTCCCGACGAGACCGCCGCCGAAGGAACTGCTGGCTGGGCTGCTTCGCAGTTGAGCAACCAGATCGCCGATGCAGCCTTCGCCGCTCGCGAAGATCTACTGCAGCTGGCCGGCATCACGGCCGCGGACATCGATCCATGGATCGAAGACTACGCCAGCGACATGCAGGCGTTCCTGTTCGAGAACCAGTCCCAATCCGGTGCCACGAACAAGGCGGATTTCGAGCAAACCTTCGACGACGGCGCCCTCTTCCTGCGCTACTTCTGGCCGTTCGCGACCACCACGGTGAGCTACACCGATCGCCTTCGCCTCGACTACGACTCAACGCGATCTCTGTTCTCTTCCGCCACCGTCGGAGCGCTGAACCTCAGTCCCAACTTCGTGACCACCTGGGACAACGCGGACTCTGGACCGGACGCCTTGGAAAGCGACCGGCTGGACATCGCGATTCTCACCAACCGGTACGTGCCCACGGCGTCGGGGCAAACGAATGGCCTTCTCGAGGTGCTGCTCTACAACTTCAAAGGCACAACGAGCACTCTCGACTTGCGCATCTGGCGAGGGCTGGGAACCGGGGACTACGACGTCCAGATTGGGGAAGCCGGGAGCAACGATGACTTCTTGAGCCCCCCCACTCCCACGACGTTCTCCTTGGATCGCAAGGGGGCCAATCTCCCGGTCGACGTTCCTCCCAATCAGCTCACCCTGCTGAGGCTTACCCAAAAGCCCAACGTGATTCCCACACCGAACCCGTACTACGATCTCGCGATTGCATCGAGCGGAGCTCTGATCGACAAACGCGATCGCCTCCACATCACGGTGAGCAATCTCGGCCTCAACGACTACCCGATTACCAGCGGAGGCATTGGGATCCCGGCAACCATCGAAGTGAGAGTGAACGGCGCGCTGGTGGAGTCCAAGACCCTGCTGAAGAATCTGCCAGCTCCGGAGAACAGCCCGTCGGGACTGGATCCCACGATCGAACGGATCGTCTTCTCGGGAGACTTCAGCCAGTACAGCCCCGGCGATCTGGTGACCATCGAGTTGACCCAGGTGGCAGGGGTGCAAATCACCACGGCCAACGATGTGGCCGAGATTCTGTACGAAGACATTCCTCGACTCTGAACTCTCGACGAAACGCGAAGGCCCATCCGTCTGCGGGCGGGTGGGCTTTCCTGGGAGAGTCGCAGGCCGGCAATCGAGGGCCGGAGCTCGGATGGACCAGTTCGACGTGCTGAAGACCCCCAACGCTTCGACGAAGTCCCGTGACTCCGTTGACCGATGGATTCCTGGGCCGCTCGGTCAGCTCTGCGACGAAAACAACTCAAAAGGAAGAGCCCGGCCCGTTCCTTGACGAGGAACGGACCGGGCATCTTCACGAGGCCCTCGAAAGAAACGAAAGGGAATCAGTAGCCGAGGCTGCGTCGGAACCCGTGACTCTGTGCCGTGTTCTTGGCGCCAGCGGCCGAGGGGTCCACGAACAGATACTGGAAGTAAAAGTCGAGACCGCAAAGCTCGACAGCGTCCGGCAAGGGCGCACTCAGGCTCGCTTCGCCGGAAGCATTCAGCGGCGGCAGAATCGACAGCTTGGCAATGTCCACCAGGATCGTGCCCTGGTCGAAGGGGATCTCGGCGTCATCCAGGCCGATGAGCAGAATCGGCGTGGCTCCCGGCAGACCATTGATCAAATCGATGGCCAATGTGTCTCCGAGATAGGCGGGCTCATCGGCAACGATTCGCGGGATGCCATTGAGTCCGGGCTTGCCCAGGCCGTACACATCGTCCCAAGCGAGTCGGGGACAAGGGCAGGGGCCCGCCCCTTCGGTGGGAGCGGTGGTGAAAAGGTAAACCTCGCCGGACTTCTCGCCTTGGGGATCGGCAAAGTTAGCGCCCGCAATGCAGCGTTTGCCTGCCACGGCAACGGACCAGCCCAGCTGATCGTCCGCGGCACCGCCAGAAGCGGTCATGACATTGGTCGGGTCCCAGTCACCGAACACCGCTGTCGAGCGCAAATAGGAATACATCGCGCCGCCTGTTGCTTGGAAAGGCGCACCCACCACCGCATTTCGACCCGAGACCTCCACACTGCGGCCGAAACCAGCGGAGCCCTCGGCATCGCAAGCGGTCAACTTCTGATTGAGTTCGTAGCTCGGCGGGTCGGGGAAGAGGTTGAACCTCTTCTCGAAGAAGTAGACCGATCCCGAGCTGTTTCCATCGTCGTCGTCACCATAAGCCCCGATGACCAGGAAGCCAGAATCCACGGCCAGGGAGGCCCCGAAGTAGTCATTCGACGCGCCGTCCGGAGCCATGATCTTGTGGCGATAGCTCACCGTCAGCCCATCCAGGTCGTAGTAGTACGCCGCACCAGACGCCGTTCCGCTGTCATTGTCTTGCCAGTCGCCAATGATGAGGTCGCGGCCGTCCAAGTCGAGGCAGAACCCAAAGCTCCCGGTGTCGGCCCGGCTGATTCCCACGAACGAACTCCAGAAACCGCCAAGCTTCCGGAACATGATCACTCGCCCTCCGCCGGCAACCCCCGGGCCACCGACGAATGCGACGTCGCCTTGGACCACCACGTCGGTCCCGTACTGGTCAAACTCGTCGAAAGAGGCGGTGAAAAGCTTGTCCGACAGAGACCAGCTGCCATTCTCACGGTCGAAGATGTAAGCAGCGCCGGCAGCGGTGCCTCCTTCGTCATCTTCGGGTGCACCGACGATGATCCGCGTGCCGTCGATGTGCACGCTTTCCCCGAAGTCTTCGGCCGACGAACCACCGGGCGGAGTCAAGTATCCGTCCTGAACCCAACCACCGCCCGTGAATCGATACACGTACACCGCCTCGTCCCCAGGAGCGCCAAACACGGCATAGGTATCGGTCATGGACACCGCTTTGCCGACCTGATCGAAGGCCGCGGAGCTCGGAGGAATCCAAGCGGGAAAGTGGCAATGCCCGGCTTCGGGACAGTCGGCAGAGGCCTGGGAACCAGCGAAGGCAAGAACGAGTCCGCCCAGAACGGGCAACGGTTGGGGACGCAGCATGAGTGACTCCTCTTAACGGGAAGGAACGGAGCCCCCCTGCGTGCTCGAGATGCCTCAAACGAGGACCCGCACTGGCGCGAAACGACCGGGCTCCGCCCTTCACGCGACAGGTCGAGGCGGACACGGACAGGGAAATTGGAAAAACCGCTCTTGCGAAGGATCCCCCCGGCCGAGTGCAGACACCGCACCGACACCCATCGCCCGGAGCGAAGTTCGGGGTCTCGTCGGGTAGCCGTTGTCAATGGCACCGGGGCGGAGACAGGCGGACAAGTCTCCCGTGCCTCATGACATCACCGCTCCGAAGAAAACGAAGACCAGCTCGCAACCACCGTACGTTTCCTAGCTGCCCCTTTGGCTTCTTGGAAACCGCCAAAGGTCCCTTCGTCAGCATTGGAGACCTGGACATCATGAGATTCCGAAACCACCTTTGGATCTGGTGCTTCCTTGGCAGCGTGAGTCACGCTCAGTTCGTCGACGTCCCTCCTGTTCCCATCACACCCCCCGGTGGGGCTGGCTCTTCGACCGTCGATCTGAACGTTCTGCCGACGTTGGAGGACCCGAACTACAACCAAAGTCGGCGAGCCACCGAGCCGTTGGGCGATGCCAACGAACTCCTCCTTTATTCCGGAGAGTTTCTCCACGAACAAGTCGACTTCGAACTTCCCGGACGGGCCGGCTCGGCGGTGGAGTGGCGAAGGACCTATCGCAGCCGTCTCGTCCACGACGGTCCTCTTGGCTTTGGCTGGACTCATTCCTACCACGACATTCTCAAGGATGGCACCTTGGCCATTCAAAGAGTCGGCCCCTCCGGGGAACTGGAGGTCTTCAACCTTTTCTTCGGAGTATTTCGAAGCGGATACCAGGAACTCAGCCGCGAACCGGACGGCTCGTTTCTCTTGCTTTCGCCGACGGGTGAGAAGAGGACGTACTCTGTGCCGAACTCCTCTGGGATCTCACGGCTCACTTCCATTCAAGACCGACGTGGATCCACGATCCTCCTGACCTACGACTCGCAAGAGCGGCTGTCGACCATCACTGACACGTTTGGTCGCACGACCACCCTGAGCCACTACGCCACCAATCGCATCAAGGACGTCACGGACCCCAGCGGACGCACCTGGACTTACCGATACAACCACGACGGAACACTCCGATCGGTCACCGTCCCCGACATCAACTTTGGGTCAGGGCCAGCGGGGGACTTTGTGTTCTATGAATACTTGTCGTTCGCGAGCAACAAGAAGATCCAGCAACTCATCTTTCCCGAAGGAGTTCGATTTCAGAACACCTACCTCCCCGATGGAACTCTCGAAACCCACCAACGCGGACCAGGCTCGTGGTCGTTCTCCTACCAAACGATCGGATCATCTCGTTTGGCTCATGTCACCGACCGAAACGGCAACATTCGTCACTACACCTTTGGCGACGGTCTCTTCAATTCCGGCTATCTCTACTCGGTCGTCGAAGACATGAATCGAGGAATCAACCCGAACTCTCCTCCTTCCTACACCACTCAGTTTGACTTCGAACCCGCCCTGAACGGAGCCGGGACTTATTCCACGACGGCTTATCCCGACGGACGAATTCAATACAACTTGTTTGACAAGAACAACCCGAGCCGAAGCTCCCGCGGAAACGTTCGTGAACGGCGAACGAACCCGAGCGACGGGTCGACTCCACAGAGAAAGTGGTTCATCTACGAAACGCGCTTCAATCAAGTCAAGATTTCGGTTTCAGCGGAAGCGTTTCCCACCAACTCCGTGCCCTTGACGGGAGGGAGCTACCCGGAACTGGACATCGATGATCCCTCCATTTCGCCGTTCGTCACGGAGCACATTTTCGACTACGAAGAGGTTCTTCACGACATCGATTACAACGGCGATGGAACTCTGGGACCAGAGCACGGAAACATCGTCAAGACGATCTTCCCGAAGGTCGATGCTCACGCGACCCGAGCGGAGAAACGGTACCTCTACAACTCCGCCGGCCAGCGAATCGAAATGGTCGACTCTCGTGGATATCGAACAAGGAACTTCTACTGGCCAGCAACGGATCCGTTTGGCCTCAATACGCAGTCTGTTCCGGTGAGCAGCTCTTCCGTGCCCGGAGGATTGCTCGCCAAAGTCGTGGTGGACTATTCTGAAGACCCGGCAACCATTGACCCCAACACGGGTGCTCCTCACCGAAACCTAACGACCACGACCCGTTACGACTCTCGAGGAAACCTCATCAGCCGAACTGATCCCCGAGGCAATGAAACGACCTACGCATTCAACGGATGGAACAAGCAGGTCCACGAAACGTCCCCGGCCCCGTTTTACTATGTCACCCAGCAAGTCTACGACAACAACGGCCAAGTCATTGAACGCCTTCACCAGAACATTGACGAGAATGGAGTTTCCAATTCCGAAAACCCGTGGATTCAAGAGTTCTTCACGTACAACGGCATTGGCAAGCTCACAGAGCTGAAACGCGAACTCGCAGAGGGGGTCTACGAAACGACTCGATTCATCCACGACAAGAACGAGAACGTCGTCCTAACAATGTCCCCGGCCGCCACCAGCGGCATCGACACGTCGAATGTCACAAGCTCGGTTTTTGACGAAAGAGACCTTCTTTATTCACAAACTGAAGGGGGCTTCACGGCCCAGTTCGCCGCGCTTTCCGCGCACGACCACATCGACCTGAACAGCATCGGGGTCACCACGACCGCCAATCCATCAACCGCGCACCATACCTATCACTCATCGACCGAGCTCATCCACTACTCCAATCCAGAACAGGAGATTACGGAAACCACTCTCGACGGACTCGCACGGCCCAAGGAGATCACACATCCCGATGGCGGGAAGACGGTGATTGGCTACGACCTGATGGACCGACAAACCCTCATCCAGGCGTTTGATGCCAGCGACCGACTGCTTTCCGAGGAGTCAACGACCTACGATCGCCGGGGAAAGAAGCTGAGCACCAAGGCGCCCTATTTCCGTTGGGACAACAACACCATGGTCCCCATCACCACCGACGGCGATGGAGATGGAGAGATTGAGACAACGATCCTTCGAGATCTCGCGGGCAACGACGTTGGCCAGGTCAACGACCGAGGCCTCACCACCCAGCGGTTCCTCGATGGCACTGGGCAGGTGTACCGGGAAGTCGACCCATCAGGAAACACGACGACCCAGACGTTCGACGGAAACAACAACGCCGTGACCACCACACGCGTCGAAATCAAGCCATCTGGGACCAAGACTCTGGTCTACTCCGCGTCCTTCGACGAGCAGAACCGAAAGGTCACGACCACCGCTCCCGACGGACAAGTGACGACGCTCAACTACGACAGTTCCGGGCGATTGACAAGCACCGTCGACCCGCTCGGAAACGTCGTGTCGAGTCAGTTCGACGACCGCCGCAAACTTGTCGAGCAAATGACTGAAATGCGAGACGGTGGCACGGGAAATGGCGCTCTGCTCGACACGATTACCGACCAGTGGCTCCACCATCCCAATGGCCATCTATCCCAATTCATCGATGGAGAGAATCGAACGATCACGGTCGAGCACGACTCACAGAATCGGGAGAAATCCTGGAAACAAGGGTCGGCCCCCGCGACGACGGCGGTCCTCTCCGATGGCGATACCGTCGACACCCTGACCCTGCCGAACGGAACCGTCGTCCAACTCGTGCATGACTCGAATGACCGCCTGCAATCAGAAACGGTCGTCACCCTTGGAACAGGAGTCGATGGACTCGTGACGTCGGTCCAATACTCCTTCGATGAACTCGAACGACTCGTCTTTGCCGACAATGGCGTTTGCCAACTAGACCGTGAATACGACTCCCGTGGCAACCTCATCAAAGAGACGGTCACCGACTCGTCGGGAAGCTACACCACCGAAGCCACCTACAATGGCATGCTCGGACTGCAGTCTCTGGCGTACCCCTCAGGCTTGCTGATCTCTCGCAATCCCCACGCAACGAACAACTTCGTGGACGAAATCCAAGTCAACGGCTCCACCTACTTTGACCACGAGTATGTGGGACGCCGAATCCTGTCTCGCCTCGCAACTCCTCCAGGCGGCGTCAACGTCAAGTTGCGGCAAATGTTCGATGCAGCGAACCGCCTATTCCTTCAGATCCACGACCGCCCCAGTGTCCCCGGAATGGACATCGTTTTCGCACACATGAGAAATGGAGTGGGACTCAAGACGGCGACGTCTCGCCAGACCCAGAACCTGGGAGACCAGTTCTTCTATGACAGCAGGTATCAACTCCAGAAAGTCAGAGAAGATGTTGCTTCGAGTTCTCTGTCTGACCCAATGGCCCCGGCCCTCAGCGAACATAGCTACGACTACGACAAGGCAAAGAATCGCACGGAAGTGGACGTGGACGGATCGGTGACCAGTTTCACTGCAAACGACCGCAATCAGATCGATACCATCAACGGTTCAGCGATTCACTACGACAACAACGGCAACATGATCGACGATGGCACCTTTGAGTATGTCTACGACTTTCGAAATCGTCTTCGCAAAGTCATGACTGGCTCAACGCTGGTGGTGGAATTTCAGTATGACCCCCTTGGAAGACGCTTCCGAAAGATCACCCCATCGACCGATGAACGAGAGCTGTGGTTTGGCCAGCAACTTCTCGAGATCCACCGAACCGAGAACAGCTCAACCAGCATTCAGGAACTGATTTGGGGCAAAGACTTTGAAGATCTCGCACTCCTCCGAGTGGATGGCGTGGACTACTTCCTGTTTCGCGATGACCAGCAGTCCACGACACATGTCGTTGACGCGACGGGAACGCTGATCGAGTCTTACGATTATGACCCCTTTGGCTCGCCCACGATCTCCGACTCGAATGGAGTGACCATTCCTCTGTCTCAGGTTCACAACCCCTCCCTCTACACGGGCCGGCGCTGGGATTCCGAGTGCGACCTCTACTACTACCGAACCCGTTACTACAGCCCCTCGCTCGGGAGGTTCCTCACGACCGACACGATCGGGCTGGAGGGCGGGACCAACCTCTACGCTTACACGGAAAACAACCCTGTCAACGGCCGAGACCCATTTGGTACGACCATCTGGAAAGACTTCCTGGATCGCGCAGACCCAACCGGCAAACTGACGCGGCGAATGAACGTATTGAAAGGAGAAGCCAAGTCGTGGCCCTTCAGCAACTTTAGCGTGGGCCTCGGCAAGGGTGGGCCCTCGGTGCGGTCAGGCATCGACATCTTTGGCGACGAGCTCGCGAAGATCACTGAAGAAATCATCAACACCCATTTCCAGCTGATCGACAAAGCGGCGCAGTTTGTCATCGCCTTCATGAACGAAATCTCTTTCAAGATTGATGGCCTTCTCGGCCAGATCGGTCAACTGATTGAATCAGGCGCAGAACCGGGCTCATATACTTTCGAGATCGCGGGCGAGGAAGTGAAGTATGAACACCATGCAAATGGCTTGGTCGCCGGAGAAGCAAAGTACGACAACGGAACTTGCGCCCTTGTCACTGCGAACGGCGGGCTGACAGCGAAGGTGCCCGCGGGAACCGCAGGATGCGACATGGTCACCCGAAATCCACTCACGGGCACCATTACCTACGTCACAGCCGACAAGTTCGTATTCGTGAGATACAGCGATGGACGAACGGTGATGAAGCTAAAGAACGGAAACACGTTCGTTTACGACAAAAATGGCAAGCTAATCAAGCATTGCAAGCCTGGCGAAGAGTGTCGGGCCGCGGACGAAGACTACGATGGACTCCCGTCCGTCGCGGGCCAAGATCCCCCGACCGAAGACGAGTGAACACAACCGAGCATGGGCCAGCCTTCCGGCTGGCCCATGCATCGGCTTGTCCGATCAACAACGCAATGTCCGGAAGAATCCCGAGGCACTAAGGACTTCCGGCACCCAGCAGATAGGTGTAGGACGCCGGCATCCTGGCCACTCCACAGCCCTGGGAGACCTCCACGTCCACGGTTCGCGAGACGACCATTGCCCGCTCGAGCATGCCCAGGCGGAGGCGGGGCACGACCACTTCCAGGGTGTTTTCGTCGATGCAGGTGACCGACCTGGCCGCTGTCCCGTCGAAGAAGACGCGACTTTCCGACGTGAACCCCTCTCCGGACACCACGATCCGGTTACCCCCAAAACGCGGGCCGACCGGGGGCGCAACGCCTGACACAGCGAGGGGGCCATACACATACGTCGCACCGACGCTCGCGTCGGCCCCGACCGACGACACGGCAACCGTGCCGGCATGGATCCCGACGGCGTTGGCGGTAAACGCGGTGCTCGCCGCATCACAAGGCAGGATCTTCTGTCTCTCCGTCCAGGTCGTGGCTTCTCTCTCAAACACATAGGCGGCGCCAGTCTCGTCCGCACGGGGCGCTCCCACCACCAGCAGATTCCCGTCCAGAGCAACCGAGAATCCGAAAATGTCTCCCGCCTGCCCGTCGCTGGCGACGAGCCGGGGCCCCTGCACCCAATCCGTTCCGTTGAACTGGAACAGATAAGCCGAACCGGAGTCGTCACCGGAAGGGTCGTCGTGAAACGCCCCGGACACCAGACGATTCCCCTCGAGATCGAGGGAGGTTCCGAGCTCGTCGCGTGGGCGCCCGTCGTTCGCCTTCAACTTCTGGGATTCCGTCCACTGATTCCCATCGTGGTTGAAGACGTAGATGGATCCACTCCTGGCAGGATCGTCCTCCCAGGGGGCACTGATGGCCAAGACTCCGCCGTCGATCGCGACCTCGGCCCCGAAACGGTCCTCCTCGGCCCGGTCCGAGGCAACCAACTTCTGTTGCTCGAGCCACTGGTTGCCATCGAAGCCGTAGACGAACGCGGAACCCGTGGAATGGACTCCATCGACGTCGTCAGCAACCGCACCCACGAGGATCACGTCTCCGTCGATGTCGCACGCAGCGCCGAAGCTCGAGAAAGTGGTCGCGCTGCTAGGGGTCAGCTCCGCCTCTTCGATCCAGAGGCCGGACACCGGGTTGCGCCGGAAGACGTAGGCCGCGCCCACGGATCCTTGCGACCACGCCCCAATGACCGCGACGTCCCCGTCCAAGGCGACCGTCGTTCCGAACCGCGAATCCTCGTCGAGGCCGCTGGCGACGAGCTTCTGCTCCAAGGTCCACTCGCCGTTCTGCCGGCGGTACACGAAGGCCGCACCCGTGAGGTCGAGATCGGCGCCGTCATTTCCCATCCCGATCAGCGCCACGTCGCCCTGGATCACGGCGTCCGCCCCGAAGGTGGCAAAGGGAGCGCTCTGGTCCGCCACGATCTTCTGCATCTCGGCGTAGTTGTCTTGACCGAATAGCGACGGGGACACGACGACAGGGATGAGCAGCCCCCCGACGACACCAAACAGCAAACGCTTGCTGCTGCGAAACTGGCACGGACAGTTCATGGAATGCCTCTCACGATCAGCGAATGCACGGGGCGTTGCCACGACACTGCTCATCCTAACTGCCGGCCCCTCGCCAGGAAACCAGAGGAGTCCCACACGGTGCGCCCCCCGGAGATCGGCAAGGGTGCGTCCAGAGCACCATCGCTGGACACCGAGCCGTCTTCGGTGATCGTGACCGGCCCCCAATGGGCGCGTCCACCGGCGATGAGAGTTCACTGACCAGGTTCGTATTCATGAGGCTGCCCCAAAGCAAGGTCCACCGACTCTGCGAGAGGCGGGAGGAGCTGGCCATGTCACGTTGGTCGTGCGTGCGTCGCGCGGGCTATCTTTCCGTGAGAGAGAGGTTCCAACCGTCAGGCAGATGCGAGCATTTGCTCGCGCCTTTCCGCGATTGGGATACGGACGAATCGGCATGCTTCTGAGGCGAGAGGGAACTCGACGTGAACGCCGCCACTGGTCAATCCAGCGGCGGGGAGAACGGAGCCCCGTCAGTCGTCTTGGAACAGCGAGCCCGCACTCCAGTCATTGTGTCCGATCGCGCTCCTCGCACTGCCGCCACTTACCGACGCGCCCGTACCGCTGGCGGTGTTGCCAATCCCGCCGCTCACCGATGCGTGGTCGCCGCTCGCCGTGTTGTTGACCCCGCCGCTCACCACGGTGGAGAGATCGGCAGCAATGTTGTTCCGCCCGCCGCTCACCGAGGAGTTGAGGGCGCTGGCGGTGTTGCCATACCCGCCGCTCACCGAGGAGTAGTTGCCGCTTGCGGTGTTGTTTCGCCCACCACTCACTGCGGCGCGGCGGCCGCTCGCGACGTTGAGTAACCCGCTGCTCACCGATGCGTAGTCGCCGCTCGCGGTGTTGATGAATCCACCGTTCACCACCGCGGCACGGCCGTAAGCAATGTTGCTTCCCCCGCCGCTCACCGATGCGTAGACGCCGCTCGCGGTGTTGTTTCGTCCACCGCTCACCGAGGCGTAGTTCTCGCTGGCGGTGTTGAATCGCCCGCCGCTCACCGAGGCGAAGACACCGCTCGCGGTGTTGTTTCGCCCACCGCTCACCGAAGCGTAGAAGTCGCTGGCGGTGTTGATCAACCCGCCACTCACCACCGCGGCGTGGGCAGAGGCGGTGTTGCTTCCCCCACCAATCACCGAGGCGTAGTGGCCGCTGGCGATGTTGTTTCGCCCGCCACTCACGGAAGCGTAGTGGCCGCTGGCGGTGTTGTTCTGCCCGACAACAAGACCACCGAATGATGTGAAGTTGCTCTGATTCCCGCCAACGAAGTTGTGAGATCCCGTGCGGTCGTCACCCAGTGGGTTCCCCAGCTCGTTGTAGCCGACGATGAGGTTCCCGGTTCCATTCACCGTGGAGGTGGTGCCGAGTCCATTGACCACCTGAAAGTTGGCGCCGGACAGTCGAATGGTCTTCACCAGGCCACCCTGACCGTCGTCGAGCTGGACAATACTCATGTGGCTGAGAATCTCCTGTTGCTCCGGGGTCAGCGCATTGAGAACTGCATGTCTTGGCGCCGACGGGGCCTGGACTTGAAATGCACTCGCCTGTTGAAAGGTACCGACGATCGCAAGGGCAGAGAGAACACGAAGGAACCGCTTCATGATGACCTCCTGGTGTGACTCATCGGACAAATCCTTGGTCCCGACAGCGCGAGAACCCAATGAAGCTGCGAAGTCAGCTGATCGGATCAATTCTATCAAGCAGCTCATCACCACTTGTTCGGCAGACGTTAGGGAAGCACACCTCGCAAGAGTGGGTTCGAACTCGCGACACGGTGTCCGGTTCAAGATCTCTTGGCGCATGGGGAAAACAAATCCTCGAGATCGAGGCGAAGCTCCTCGGCGACACCGCACAACGAACGACCGTCAAGGCGAGTTTCGACTCGAATCACGAATCCGCGAATCAACAGGCTCTTTGCGACTCCACGCAACGACCTGCGAGCAAGAACAATGGTGGACCCGCTCGGGCTCGAACCGAGGACCAACCGATTATGAGTCGGATGCTCTAACCAACTGAGCTACGGGTCCACCTGAGATGATTGTGAGTCTCCGCGATTTGCTGCGGAAGTGCGCAGCACCAAGCGCCGCATTCCCCATCGACCGCCACGTCACCGCAACACCTGGGTCCTCTTCCGTGGCGCCAACTCTTGCATTTTTTCCTGCAACGCCTCGCGCAGTGCCTTGTCCCGAGGCTGCGTCACGTTCAGCGCTCGCGCCAGCTGCAACCTCGCTTCTTTGGTTCGCCCGGATCGCTCCAACAGCAGAGCATAGTTCGTCAGCCCCCCCAGGTGCTCGGGTGACTGTTCGAGAAGCCGAAGGTACGCCTTCTCCGCGTCCGGATCTTCGGAAAGCTGCTCATGGGCAAGGGCCTGGTGAAACAACAGTTCCGTCGGGGGCGACTCTTTCGTCTCCACCGCTGTCAGTCGCTCCAGTGCCTGCTGCGCTCGCTCTTCTCCTCCTCGAGACAGGAGCAACGCGGCTTGGGCGACGGCGGGTTGCCACCAGTCGGGCGCGAGAGATTGCGCCTTCTGGAATGATTCGAGAGCTTCTTTCTCCTTGCCGACGTGGTGGAGGAGTTCCCCGATTTCGTACAGCCACTCGGCATTGTCGGGATCGTTGGCGAGGCGTGTTTGGAGGAGTTCCAGGGCAACCTGAGCTTGGCCCGCGCCGCGCAACGCATTCAGCTTGTGATCCAACAAGCGCGAATGGTCGGGATGAAACACGAGACTTTCATCCGCGGCCAAGAGAGCTTCCGTGAACCGTTTTTCATTCAAGAGCACCTCGATCCAAGCCGCCACGGCTTCCAAGGACTGTGGGTTCTGCTTGGCCAAGGGTTCGAGGATTTGGCGGGCTTCGGAAAGAGCTCCTTCGTCCAACCGTGCGAGGCCTTCGGCCGACATTTCTTCGACGGTGGGCTCCGGAGCGGAGGCACACGCGGTGATCAACACCACGCACCCTCCTGCCAACGTGCCCTGCGTTTTCCTCATCCACCTGCCCTGCGCCATGGGTTGTCCTTCGTGACTCGTCCAAACTTCCGTTGCGCATCCCGGCGTTGCCGATTTCCAGCCGGACGGGGTCACTGCCCCACCGCGGCCCGATGCTCCTGCGACTCGGCATCTTCTTCGGTGAGCACTCGTGATTCACGAGTTTCCGTCTCCAGAATGAACCAAAGTTCTACCGCCGGGGGACTGGCAGCTGGGTTTCGCGTCTTGTTCTTTGCCACCGGTGACGGAGAGGAGTCTTCAATGCCGGTCCACCGTGCATCGTGGCGTCGTTCCTCCTTGGGAACGGCGCGAGCACGTTCGGCACTCGGCGCTCGCACCGACCGTCTTCCTGACACCTGCTTCGGTCACTCCATCCGTGGGCGAAACCCTGGCCCCTCCGCGGAAACTCCAAGGATCGAGCCCCGGGAAACGCTGCGGACCCACCCCTGACTCGAGGGGCACCGTCCCTTGCCATCCGTCACCGAGACCCCAAACCCGGCAGCTCTCCCCACGGTTAGGATCTGCCATCCCGATCCCGACGGCGGGCTCCCGCAGTGAGGACCCGCTGTCCGGATACTGCTCACTCCGGAAACGCGATCCGTGATCACCGCCCTCTCTCTCGACGCCGGCAACACCCTGTTCACCGAGCGGACTTCTCGCGCCGAGGTCTACACTCGAATCGCCGCAGATCACGGCCTTCCACTCGAAGAAACGGCGGTCGCCGAAGCCATGGACCAAATCCACCAGGCACTCCCCCAAACGATCGACGGCGCGTTTCGCTACAGCGTCCCATGGTTTCGCCACTTCATCCGCGAAGTCTTTGCGAAGCTCGGGGTCCGGAGCGTCCCTCGTCCCATCGAGACGAAGCTCTTCGAAGCCTTCGAAACCGCCTCGACGTTCCGCCTGTTCGACGACGTCTTGCCCACGCTTCGAACCCTCCACACTGCGGGCGTCCCGATGATCGTGGTGAGCAATTGGGCGCCCAGCCTTCCGAAGCTCCTGAAGCGGTTGCAGTTGGACTCCTTCTTCGATCACTGCCTGGTTTCGGCGACCGCGGAAGCGGAGAAGCCCGAGCCCGAGATCTTCCGCCTAGCGTGCCGACGGCTGAACCTTCCCGCCGACCAGCTCCTCCACGTTGGCGACCACCCGGTCAACGATGTCGAGGGGGCCCGAGCCATAGGCTGTCAGGCCTTGCTGTTGGATCGCCGGAACGCCAGGGACCACTCGGATCGCCTAACGAGCCTCGCCCAACTCATAGAGCGGTTCCGACACACTGGCTGACCAAGGCTCTTTTGGGGAATCCCCCCAAGCGTCCCGGGGAAGCCCTCCCCGCAACGGCTCGGCGAGCCCGTCAAATGAAGCTAAGATTAAGAAGCGTCGTGCACCACGGGAGGGGTGTTGAGGGATGTGATGACGACCTTGGTGGTGGCATTGACGACTCCAGCAGTGCAATCAGTGAAGGTTTAAGGTTCGGATCTTTACGCTCTCACCAGGCTCAGTACCCGATGTCTTCCATGCTTGTTTCGACAGGCTTCCCAACGTAAGGGGCGGCCTTAAACCTTCCTTTCTTGCTTTCCCTCGCCCCAGTCTCGCGGCTGGGGCGTTTCCATTGCAGCTTTGAAACTGACCGGGCGGTGGCGGATTCGCCGATTGTAGGCCACGAGTCGATCACTCGATTGCTGGTGCTGGCGAGACATTTCGTAACCAAGGACATCACTGTTCGACAAGAAGGGCAACCCGGTCACTGCGAAACCACATGGGCGGTTCGTAAGCATTGCGGCGAGGGTTCGATCGCAAGGGGAAGAGAGGGAGGAAAGCTTTGTTGCAGAGCGGGCACGGGAAGACCATTGCGCCAGACGACCTCGTCGCGGGAGACGGTGTTCTGCAACGACACGGTGTTCTGCAACGACACGGTGTTCCCCTACGACACGGTGTTCCCCAACACGGCGCTCTCCAACTGCGCGGCATACAGGACGATCTCGGGAATCACGAACTGAAAAGCGTCCACCAACTGGACGCTGCCCGCGAAGAGCGCGGTGATCAGGAATTGCGCAGCGATCCAACACCGCTTTGCGAAACAGCCGATCCGCTCCCAAGCCGACGGAGTGATGACCGTTGCTTCAAGGAGCGCACCTCCTGGTTGCGCCTCCGGAATCCCCGAAGAACCGGTGGCAAGTCATGAGCCACCCGGCCTACCTCACCGCCCAACTGCCCGGGACCGGCGGCGTCTACAAGGAAGTCCCGGAGGACTTCCAGGTAGACGAGATCCTCGAAGAGGAACTGAGCGGCAAAGGCGAGCACCTGTACGTGCATCTCGAGAAACGGGGAGTCACCACCCACGACGTGGCGGAGCGACTCGGCCGGGCCGTTCGCCTTCCGTTGGGAAAGATCGGTTACGCCGGATTGAAGGACGCCCGAGCAGTCGCGCGCCAGTGGTTCTCGATCCCGACCAAGGAATCCCTCTCCGATCTGGAAAGAAACCTGCCGGAACGAGTTCGAGTGCTGGAGACCACCCGTCATCGCAAGCGTCTTCGTCTCGGACAACTGCGTGGCAATCGATTCCGCATCGTGATCCGTCACACCACGGACAACGCTCTCGACATCGCCCGCAATATTCTCGCGGTGGCCGTGCTGCGCGGCATTCCCAACCTTTTCGGGGAGCAACGTTTCGGCACGAAGGGCGACACCGACCAGATCGGTCGAGCCCTGCTCGCAGAAGACTACGAAGAGGCGCTGCGGCTCTACTTAGGAGCCCCGTCGGAGCTGGAACGAGACCCGCGCATTCGAGAAGCCAGAGAACTGTTCGACCAAGAGCGCTTGGAGGAAGCGTTCCAGGCCTATCCGCCGCACTTGCGGCAAGAACGTCGGGTGCTCGAGCGATACCAGAAGACCGGCAGTGCCGAGGCGGCGATGCGGCGCCTTCCCAAGAACCTCCGCTTCCTGTTCCTGTCCGCGTATCAGTCCCGAGTGTTCAATCACTGTTTGCTGGCGCGCATCGACTCCTTGGACAAGGTTCTCCCCGGCGACATCATTGTCAGTCATCCGTCCGGGGTTGCCCTTCCCGTCCTGGACGTGGAACGGGAACAACAACGAGTCAACGACTTCGAAGTGAGCCCCTCCGGCCCCCTATTCGGCCCCAAGCTGCGCAGTCCCAAGGACGAAGCCCTGGCGATCGAATCCACCATCCTGGCGGAATGCGGGGTGCACGACCCGGAACTCGACTCCCCCTTCCGCGACATCCACCTGCGGGGAGAGCGAAGGGCCTATCGCTTTCCCGTTCACGACGCGTCCGTCGAACCAGCTCCCGAGGGCATCTGCCTGAACTTCACCCTCGACAAGGGTTGTTACGCCACATCGGTCTTGCGCGAGATCATCAAACCTGACTGAGGCCCCCCGCGACATGTCGCGGCGTCGACATCAAGTCGTGGTCGGGGTCGGCCACACTGCATTCACGGGCCCATGGACCCAAGAAGACCAACATCCGACGACCAACATCCGTCGACCGGCATCCGAAAGCGCCCCTGGCCCTCTGCTAGCCAAGACGATTCCTGGCGATCGATGACGAACCATCCAATTGTCTTCGTAACTCGAGGTTGCGACGTTCTTGCTCGTCCGAGATCGCCGCCCTCCATGGCCATGGAGGGCTCCGGCACGCCTTCGCAATGGCCCTAGTGAATCGCTCCGGTCAGATGAAGAACAGGACGCTCACCAGAACCATCAGCGGCAGCAAGAAGACACAGCTCCAGCCGAGGTAACCGAAGAAGCTCGGCATCTTGATCCCGCCGCCTTCGGCAATGGCTTTGACCATGAAGTTCGGGCCGTTGCCGATGTAGGTCATGGCGCCCATAAACACGGCGCCGCAGGAAATGCCGGCGAGCATGAGCGGGCCAGCGTCCGTGTCCAAGTACTTGGCAAGGTAGCCCTGGGCACTAGCGTCGATTCCTTCGGTGCCCGAGGCCACGGCGGCGAAGGTCAAGTAGGTTGGCGCATTGTCGAGGAACGCCGACAACCCACCGGTCGCCCAGAAGTAGTGCCAAGCCTTGGACAAGCCGAGGTCGGGTCCCTTGGCGTTCAGGATCTGAATCGCCGGGGTCATGGCCAGGAAGATGCCGATGAACAGCGCTGCCACCTCGAGAATCGGGTGGTAGTTGAACTCGTTCTTTTCGCGGATCAGCTTCGGCGTCAGCACGATCGAGGCAATGCCGAGGGCCAGCATCGAGCCTTCCTGAAGTCCCAAGGCCCAGTGGAACTGTCCCGAGAAGTAAATGGTCAGGATCACGCCGAGCAAGAACACCAGGTTCATGGAACCTTCCAAGCCCAAGGGCACGCGCTGCTTCTCCACCGCCTCGTCGAGGTCTTGGGCGGTGTCGTCCACGTCCTCTCGGTGGAAGTGATACGAGTCCAGGAAGTGGAAAATCACCAGCAAGGCACCCACCACCAAGAGCCACTCCACCCACAGTCCAAAGGTCCAGGTGAACGGCACCCCCTTCAAGAATCCGAGGAACAGCGGGGGATCTCCCAAGGGAGTCAGCAATCCGCCGCAGTTGGAAACCACGAAGATGAAGAACACGATGACGTGGACCTTGCGCCGACGCGGTGCATTGGCCCGCATCAGCGGGCGAATGAGCAACATTGATGCACCCGTCGTCCCAATGAACGACGCGAGAGTCCCACCGATCGCCAGGATGGAGGTATTGACCAGGGGCGTTCCGGCAAGGGTTCCGCGAATGTAGATGCCGCCGGAAATGACAAACAGTGCCCACAGCAACAAGATGAAGGCGACGTACTCATGCAGTGCCGCGAAGATGGGGTGGCTGTGATTGAAAAAGTGCTCGCCTTCGCCGCCAAGGAAAGAAATCCCCGCGGAGTTTGCTTTGAAGAAGACATAGATGCCGGTCGGCAAACCGAGCACCAAGGCGACGATCAGCTTGTTGCGATTGCTCTCCCACCAATGCTCGGCAACCAAGGGAAGCACGGCAATGCAAAGCAACAGAATGGCAAAAGGAATGACGCTGTAGGTGGGAAGTTCCAACGCCCCTCCCCCTCCCGCAGCCTGGGCGGTGCCTCCCGACAACAGCATCACGGCGAGACTGAGCATCGCTCTTCGCATTCGAAGGCCTCCTCCCCAGATCAAGACAGCCCCAAGGCTTCACTCGCCAAAGGCAGCCGCCCCCACATTGAACCGCCAATGAGATTCGACGCGTTCTACTGGCCCGCCACCGCCACTTGCAAGAAAACTCAGACGGGTCCTAGCAGGCCGTTGAAAAAGGTCTCGCATGGCCGATCGAGAGATTTTCGTTTCCGCCGAGGAGTCGAGCCGCAGGCGAATCAGCGGATTCGTCGAGGGCTCGAGGGCGAAGGTGGAAGCGAAAAGATCCGATCGGGCGCCGAGAGACTTTTCGGCGGCCTACTAGATTCCCGGCGTCATCGGTCGTTTCCTCGACATTCTTGACCGACCGAGGGGAATCCCCGACAGGAACGACCCACCGCTCGAACATCGGTCAGGGCCGGCGAACCGGGACCATTGACGAGTGTGCTTGCTCAGATCGTTCGTATCGGGCGTCGTGAGAAGGATTCGCCATCGTCCTTCGTCACGATGATGGACGAAAGCCTTCCCTTCGAGCGAATCGGAAAGTGGTTGTCGGACACCTCGAGGATCGGGAATGCGCTACGCCGTGGCTCGCTTGCGTTGTTTCGCCGTCCGAGACATGCGAGCCGCGATGATCAAGAACCCAGCAAAGAAAAGCAGCATGATCCACTCGAACACCTTCTCGAAGAACCCCACCCAATCTTGAGGACTCCCCTCCCCCTGATCCGCGTACAGGTTCGCAATGGTGTCTCGCAACGGAAGAGTCGCACCCAGGTCGATCGGACGGCGCCGCTCAGTCGCCTCTTTCATCCATTCGGGCAGGGATCCCCCCACCGGCTGACGGGGCTCCAAGTCGAGCAACGCACTGAGTTCGCCAAGAGAGTCTGGAGAACGAAACACCTCGGCAATCCACGGACGCAGTTCCGCGGGCACTTTCTTCGAGTAGGCCACGCCGACCGCGATGGCCCACCATCCGTCCTCCATGGCCGCCGCCTCAAACCGAGAAGATTCCCGGTTGGCCGCGGCCGCCACGCGCACCGGGACCAAGGCCACCGAACCTTCCGGCAATCGCGTCAGAATCTGATCGTGAGTGGCATGGGTCGGAAAGATGTTTGACCCGTGGTTTCCCCCGTCAAACACCAATTGGCGGATGTCGCGGCCCTGCAGCCCCCATTCCTTGGCAAGCTGCCCGAGAATCAAACCTTCGGGAAGCTTGGGTTCGGGGAACCGCAGATAGACACCGCCTCGCCAATGTTCGTCCAGCAGATCCTGCCACGAGTTCAGCAGTCCGTCGCTCCAGCTCCCGGTCCGCCGAATGACCGGGGCCCAGGATTCCCAGAACAACCAGGCAACCGCCTCGCCGCTGACCCCATCCCATTCCGCAAGCTGGCCAGAACGCACCAGGCGATCGAGTTCCGGCTGGCGATAGCCCACCAGCACGGTGACGTCCTTGGCATGGCGGACTCGCAACTCGGTCTCGTCCAGGAACTTCACCGTGAGCGGGGGAGACTCGGGGCGAGCCCGCAGCCAAAGCTGGAGCGGGGCGGCCGCCTCCTCCCACGGCACGAGGAATTTCAGGCGCGGAGCGCCGGAATCGAGCGCTTGTGGCGGGGCCTGCCAGAGGGCCGCCGCGGCGAGCAACACGCCGAGGAGTTGGATTGCCATCGACCTTCTTCAACCCCGAGGCGACCCCCGAGGTTCGCACGTGAGTGACCTTCCCATCGAGATCGTGCGGAGTTAGCTCTCATTCTCCAAGGAGATTCTTCCCACGGGTCGAGCCACGTCCCGGCCGATGCCAGAGGGACCGAAGACGTGCAAGGCGCCCGCAGGCAAGTATAAGAGCGCCCCCCATCCGAGCTTCTCGGCCCCGGAGCACCCTCCCAGGGCGCGCCGGGATTTCCCTTGGCCCCTATCCTACTTCGGAGAAAGCCCGCTGCCATGACCGTCGCGATCTTGGGGGCCGGCATTTCCGGACTCGCCGTGGGAAGAGCCCTTCAAGAAAAGGGAATCGACGTCGAGCTGCTGGAAGCCAGCGACGAACCCGGGGGCCTGTGCCGCACGGAGATCCGTGACGGATACGTCATGGATCACTCGGGCGGGCACATCGTCTTTTCCCGGCACGAGCGGGCGATGCAGTACTACCACGACTTGTTTGCCGACGAGCCGATGGTGCGCAGCGATCGCAAAACCCGCATCTTGTTCAAGGGCCGCTACATTCCCTATCCGTTTGAGAACGGCATCGGCGAACTCTCCGCCGAGGACCGACTGGCTTGCTTGAAAGGCATTCTGGAAGCCGCGGTGGCCCGCTCGAACGGAGCAGTGAAGCCCCAAAACTTCCGTGACTGGATTCGCTGGCACGTCGGCAGCGGCATCGCCGACCTGTTCATGAACCCCTACAACCAAAAGATCTGGGAGCTGGACGACCTCAGCGAGATGGGAATCAGCTGGGTGGACGGCCGGATCCCGGAAGCACCGATCTCTGACATCGTGCGCGCAGCCCTCGGAGAAACAACGGTCGGCTACGGGCACCAAGCGATCTTCTACTACCCACTCCGTGGTGGGTTCCAGGCGATCACCGATCGCATCGCCAAGCATCTCGACGGCAAGATCCAGCTGAACACTCCGGTCACGGACGTCCAACGAGTCGGAAACCGCTGCCAGATCAACGGCAAGCTGTACGACTCGGTGATCTCGACCATCCCGATGACCGAACTGGTGAAACTGGTGCAGAACCTGGATTCGGGCACTCAAGAGTCGGCCTCGGGACTGGGTTACATCTCCCTGGCCTGCTTCTTGTTCGGCATCGACGGCTCCGACGTCCAGGACCTGTCCTGGATCTACCTGCCCCACGCCAACCAAGGCGGCGCCAATCGGGTCACCTATCTGTCAAACTACAGCCCCAACAATGCGCCGCATGGCAAGGGCTCAGTGATGGCGGAAGTGACTTACCGAGGCAAGCTGAACGTCGACCAGGCGTACATCGACACGCTTCGCAAGCACCTGGCCAAGGAAGGGTTGTATCGGGAAGAGAACGTCACCATCGAGATGTTCCGGCACAACCGCTTCGCCTACATCCACTACAGTCAGGACTTCGTCGAACGAAGGCAACGCGCCATCGACGGTTTCGAAGCCATGGGCATTTATCCCCTGGGACGGTTCGGTCGCTACAACTACTACAACACCGACATGTGCATCCTGGAGGCCCTGGACATGGCCGACCGCGTGGCCGAGAACCTCGGAGCGAGCGCAGGTTGACCCCCGACGCTTCGATCGTCATTCCCACCTTGCAAGGCGGAGATCGCTTCGCGCAGGTGGTAGAAGCGGTCGTCGGGCAGTCCACGGGCCGAAACGTCGAACGCTGGATCATCGATTCGGGCTCCACAGATCAAACCCTAGACCTGGCTCGCAAAGCCGGCTTCTCGGTGTTGTCGGTTCCGCGTCGCGAGTTCAACCACGGAGCCACCCGCGACCGAGCACTGCAACAGACCCGTGCGCCGTTCGCGGTGCTCCTGGTGCAGGATGCGGTGCCCGTGGACGAACACTGGTTGGACGCCCTGGTCGACGCCGTCGCCGAAGATGACCAAGCCGCGGGCGGGTTCAGTCGCCAGCTGCCGATTCCCGGCGGCAACCCGATCCTCGACGAACGCTTGCGGGGTTGGATCGCCGGAATGGACGAAGCGAGGCGGGCTCACTTGGGCGACCAGGACTGGGACGCCCTCGATCCCATCGCGCGCTTGCACCTGGTGGCGTTCGACAACGTGTCGTCCTGCGTGAAACGGTCGGTGTGGGAATCTCATCCCTTCGGCCACCAACCCTTCGGCGAGGATCTCAACTGGTCCAGCTGGGCGATTCGCCAAGGCCACGCGATTCGCTTCGAACCCAAGTCCGTGGTGGAGCACTCCCACGACCGCAGTGCCTGGTACGAAACCAAGCGCATCTACTGCGACCACCGCAATCTGCACCGGCTCCTCGGACTCCACGCCGTGCAGAGTCTGTCTCAGGTGCGCCAGGCGCGGGGCGGTTCTCTGGCGCACTACCGCCAAGTCCTGGAGAACGCCGACCTGTCACCGACCGAGTTCGATCGCCGTTGGGACTGGGCGAAAAAGTACTCGTGGGGTGAGCTGGTCGCTCAATGGCTCGCGCCAAAGGTCAACCTGGCCGGCGAATCCGGGCTCTGGGGCTGGCTCGATCGTCGCATCCGGCGGGGTGTCTAGCAGGCGATCAAACGAAGCCGACCAAGCGCTGGATCAATCCCGGACGCTGCAGCTTGCGGATGGCCCGCACTTGGAGCTGTCGGATGCGCTCTCGGGAGACGTTCATGCGACGGCCGACCTCTTCGAGGGTCAGGGGCGGCTGGCCCTTCAAGCCGAAGCGGAGTTCGAGAATCTCTCGTTCGAGATCGCTCAGAGTGCCGAGCACCTCGGACAGGCGATCCTTCAGCATGGTGAACTCCATGCGGAAGGTGTCGTAGTTCTCGCTCTCGTCCGGCAACAGGGAGGCGAAGGTCTCTCCGTCTTCGTCAATCGCGACGTCCAGAGAGAAGTGGGTTCTCTCGGTTTGCAGCAGGTGACCAGCGACTTCCGGCTTCACGGCGAAGGCTTCCGACACCTCGCGCACCGACACGTCCCGGTCGCGACGGGGCAGGATCCCTTCGCGGCGCAGGCGGCGCATCTTCTGCTGCAGGTAGTTGGGGACTCGCACGATGCCCTTGTTGAAAGCAATCGAACGTTCCACCGCCTGACGCACCCAGAAGGTGGCGTAGGTCTGGAAACGGACGTCCTTGCGCCACTCGAACTTCTCGACGGCACGGATCAAGGCACCGTTGCCTTCTTGGACGAGGTCCATGACCGGGACCCCGTAGGTGCGGTAGCACAGGGAAATGTCCACCACCAGCGCGAGGTTGCGCTCGACAAAGTGGGCGCGGATCTGGTTCAGTTCGGAAGCGCGGGCACGGATATTCCTTTGGCGAGTCTGTCCGACGCTGCGAGCCCGCCCTTCCGAGGGCAGGTCGAGATCCTGGGCGTAAGTACGGGAGAACTCGCTGCCCAACACTTCCCGCAAGCGATCTTCGCGGATGCTCGCCTCGAAGATGGAGGTTTGGAAGCGGATCTTCGCAAACTCGAGCCGACGACCGAGTCGGATCTCTTGCTCCTTGTCCATCTTCGGGTGGGAAGTGACTTGCCGGAGATAGCGACGCAGGTTGTCGTCATCACCGAGCGCCGGGATGCGAGGACGCGGCGCCTTAGAGTTCGAGTCATCTTCCTCGTCAGGAAGGAACGGCAGATCACCAAGCTCTTTCAACAGCAGGTCCCGACGCTTGTCGTAACCACGCTTGATCTTGAGGACCTCGTCCAGGTCGAGCCAGGACAGGAAGCCCTTCTTCTTGGCGCGCTCCACCACCTCACGCACCAGCCGTTCGTCGCGATCCGTTGCCTTCATAAAAGTCGGAGACCTATTTCGGCGAGCCGCCTTGCGCTAGCACGGATCGCATAGCCCAGGAGTAGATTCTCGATTCCATTCTCCTCCGACTTCTTTGCTTTTTACCGCATCCGCGGCGCGACCACGACACGCGGGAACCAAGAGCGGGACCGCCCCCCGGGATCCGAAAAACGGCAGGGGGACACTGTACAAGCTGTACAAAGGGGGCTGGCTCTCGACGGGGAAGGACTCCCCGTGCTCCATCACGTGGGGGGACGCCGGTGGACAGGCGATGATTGAGAGTATCACCGCCCACCACTGAATCAAGAAAACCGGCCAAGTGTGACGCCGGCAACGTTTGCCCATTCAGACCCAGGGGATTGCGAGGATTCTTGGAACCATCGGTGTTCGGGAGACATCGAAGGGTTCACGCTTGGCCTTTCCCGGAATCCTTCTCCGGAGGTGGCCGGCGAACCAAAACAAAACTAGGACGGACGGAGACTGGAAGCTTGCTTCCCTGTTCAAATCGTCCGAGAGAAAGCTCGCGAATAGGGCACTGGCGCGGGCTTTTTCTTTTGGATGGTCGACGCTTCCCTCGCTGATCGCACATCGTTCACCCGCGCATTGTCCGAACAAATGCGCAATCGTTCACGCACCGTCTCTTCGCGGATCCTTCACTCACCGCGAACAAGTCAAAAGCCTCAATCTCTCAACGGCTGTCATGAACCATGCGGGGAGAGCGAGCGATCTCGTTCAACAATTGTTCGACTTCGCCCAATCGATCGTGAAAGTGACCAGCAAATGATCGGTCAAAGGACGGGGCCGCCGCTCAGCACCATGCGGTAGGCAAGAAGTTGAAGGAACAGGTGGTACCCGGCCAAGGTGAGGTAGAAACCGAAGCCGACCGACATCGCCGCGCGACCGTAGCGGAAGTTCTTGTGGATCAGAACAAACAACACCAAGAACAAGGTGGGCACCCCCTTGGCAAACACGAAGTACATCCGACCTTGGCGAAGCATCCAGTCCGCAATCGGGTTGGCTTCCGTGCCATTGACCTGGTCGACGTAGTACACGGTCGCCACTGCGTCGAAGACGGTCAGGGTGAAAAACACCAACACCAGAGCGACGATGCGAGTTCCGTAGAGGTCGACGTAGGTGTCGGTCTTGGAACGCTTGTCGGACGGCCCCCGGCGCCGCCCTCCGAACAATGAGTAGCGACTGATCATCGGCGTCGGCCGCTTGCGACGGTCGACGAAACCGGGCTCGCCAAACTTCGGGGCAGTGGAAGAAGTCTTTTCCAAGTCCCGGGATCTCCTGGGGTTTCTCGTGCCGAGGGAGCGAACGCTCCCCCTTCTTTCCATCGGCTGGCGACACGGGATTCTTACCGGCTCTGGCGGGGTTTTCTGCCCGCCAATTCACCCCCCGGGGGTTCTCCCTGGGTCGGCGGTCCCCTACGGATCTCCTGCGCTCCTCGGCGCCGGCGGCCCAGCGGAGCGACGGCCTCCGGGCATTGGGGTCAAGGGTTGTCCCCGGGAGGACGATGAACGGATCGGAGGACTCTGTCATGCAAGATCAAGAATTCGCCCGGAACCTGACCTACGACCTGTCCCAACTTCTCGAGTGGATGCTGCAAAAGGGCGCGTCGGACCTGCACTTGAAACCCGGGAGCCCGCCCGGCTTCCGCGTCGATGGAGCCTTGGTAATTCCGCCGAGCCTTCCGCCAATGAGCGGCGAGGAGCTCGCGGCCCTGGCGAATCAGATCGTGCCGGAGCAAAAGCGCGCGGACTACGAGGCGGGTCGCGAGGTCGACTTCTCCCTCAACATCGCCGGCGTCTCTCGCTACCGCGTGAGTGTCTTCCGCCATCGTTGCCAGGTCGGAATCGTGATGCGCCGCATTCCGGTCGAGCTTCCGGATCTGGACCGCCTCGGCCTGCCCCAGAACATCCATCAGCTCGCCACCCTGCCTCACGGCTTGGTGCTGGTGACCGGTCCCACGGGAAGCGGCAAGTCGACGACCTTGGCGGCCATGCTGAATTACCTCAACGACCACGCCAACCTGCACATCGTCACCCTCGAGGATCCCGTCGAGTTCGTTCACTCGGACAAGAACTGCTTCATCACCCAGCGTGAAATCGGCGTCGACAGCGAGACCTTCGGAGAGGCACTCCGGAGGGTTCTCCGCCAGGACCCGGACGTCATCATGATCGGCGAGCTGCGCGACCTCGAGACCATCGCGCTTGCCATCACGGCGGCGGAAACCGGACACCTGGTCATCGGAACCATGCACACCGCCCGTGCGGTCCAGACCGTGGATCGGGTGCTGGATGCGTTTCCTCCAGAAAGCCAGGCTCAGGTCCGCACCCAACTTTCCACCAATCTGCAGGGCGTGCTCTCGCAAACCTTGGTACCGAAGATTGGTGGCGGGCGCTGTCCGGCCTTCGAAATCATGCTGTCAACGGAAGCCATTCGCAGCTGCATCCGCGAAGGCAAGACCCATCAGATCGGTAGTCTGATTCAGACCAACGCCCATCTCGGGATGAAGACCTTGAACCGCTCGCTGGCGGATCTGGTCAATAGCGGAGCCGTCAAGGAAGAGGATGCACGACGCAAGGCCCCCAATCCGGCAGAGTTCGACCAGGCCGTGAACACTGGAGGTCAGGCGCTGCGCCTGTCCCGTCGCAAGGAAGCCGCGCTACAAGCGCAAGAGCTGCACAAGCCAACCCCTCCTGCGGTGACGTCGACCCCTCCTCCCCCGCCGGTCGCCAAGAGTGCTCCTCCGCCACCGCCTCCGGCCCCCGTGGAACCGGCCCAACCCAGCGCCAACGCAGCCATCCTGGAGAAACTCCGCCGCGGCTAGCAGGCTTGGCCCGTCCGCGTCAGCTCTTCCTCGGTCACTTCTCGTTGGTCACTTCTTCTCTGGCGCTCGCACCCGCACCGTGTGACAGAGCTGACAGTTGCCCTTCGGCGCGAAGGCTCCTTTGACGCCTTCGGGGGGCTTCGCCTGATGGCAGACACCACAGGCCTTGCCCTTGTTGATGTCGCTCATCTTGAAGCGGTTGCCGTTCATTTCCTTCTTGAAGATCTTGTCGTGGCAATCGGCGCACTCCAGTCCCGCGGCGAGATGCGCTTCGTGGCTGTAGATGACCGAGTGCTTCTGGATCCGGCTCTGCACGTGGAAAAGCAAGTCCCCCCCGTGCTCTTCCTCTTCGCTATCCTGCGCGACCGCGGCGACGGCATTCAGGGCGGCCACGTGGGTCGGACTGGCCCCCAGGTTCGGAATGGCTTTCGCTGAGACCTGGTTCCAAAGGAAGGAACCGAACAGGAAGGCGAAGAACGCGAGAACAGCGAAGCGAAAGCGCGGAGCTTTGGCGCGAGACGGATGGCTAGACATCAGAAGATCCCCTGTCCAGGAACATTGAATATCGCGGCGCATCATAGCCACGGTTCCTGGAGTTTCGGGTGTCCGTAGCCGCCGCGGCCTCCCCAGCAGGCCGGTCTCGATCCGGTCGCGCTCTTCCCTGGCTGGGCGTCCTTGCGCTCTCGTTCGCTTCCTACGCGAACGGTCTCACCGGCGAGTTCCTGTACGACGACCTGATCTACATCGTCGACAATCCGCAAGTCTCCGGGGACTCGATCTCGGAGGTGTTCACCGAACCGCTCGCGCTGAAGAACCACCTGGGCCTTTACCGCCCGTTGACGCTCCTGACTTACCGCTGGCAATCGGGGGCCGCGGCGAGCAACTCCCCCTTCCCATTGCACTTGGTCAACGCTGTGCTTCACGCGCTGGTGGCGTGCATGGTGGTCGCCTTGGGACTTCGTTGGCAGCTGCGACGCGGGCTCTGCTTCCTTGCCGGACTCGTGTTCGCGTGTCACCCCATGCATGTCGAGGCGGTGACTTGGATCGTCGGACGCGCCGAACTCCTGGCCGCCCTGTTCAGCCTGATCACCCTGTGGGCGTGGTTTGGTCCGCGTCACTGGCGCATGACAACCCTGGCCATTGTCGCGTGGGTGCTGGCGTGCTTTTCCAAAGAAGGCGCACTCACCCTTCCGGTCACCATCTTGGTCGCGGAATGGCTGTTGCCGAGCAAGGAAGGCGATCCCAAGCGGTCCCGATGGAGCCGCTACTTGGGATTCGTGATCGCCGGAGCGGCTTTGGTCGCCTTGCGCATCGCAGTGATTGGCGCATTCGGACCCGATTCCAGCGCGGCGACCTATCGCCAGTACGGACTTCCGGAACGCTGCTTGATCGCCTGCAACCTCGCGGCGGACTACCTACGACTCAGCTTGCTCCCGTGGCCGAACCGTATTTTCTATCACTACACCGAGTCAGTGGGCTTTCGCTGGCACACCTGGGTGTGGCTCGGAATGGCGGCGGTCGCGTTGATCGCATGGATGCGCCGGCGATCCCCCCTGGCGTTCTTGCTGACTGCGTTCTTTTTGTCTCTGGGTCCCGTGCTGAACTTGGTTCCCATCCAAGAGTGCCTGGCAGAGCGCTTCCTCTACCTCCCCACGGTGTTTTTGTCGTTCGTCATTGCGACCCCTTTGCTCGCCGCCTTGGATTGGGAAAGAAGACGCACCCAGCGCCTCGGTTGGTCCTTGCTGGCTCCCGGCATCGTTCTGACCGCGGGAACCTGCTTGACGCTGGCGGCGAATCGGCCCTATCAATCCGCGCTGGACCTTTGGGGTCACGTCTCGGCACTCGCTCCGGAACTCCCTTTCCCCCACTACCAGCTCGGTTTCTTTTTCTACGAGCAAGAGATCTACACCTCCCGAAGCTCGGAAGTCCGCGGTGCGCTCACGGAAATGAAGACCGCCATTCGTCTGAGCGACGAACTCGAGGCGCGTGGGGATCGCGGCATGCCCAACGACCAACGAGCGCGGGCCCACCTCACTCTCGGAATCCTCTATCTCCGTTTGCTGCCGCCCCACATGCGCAAACTCGATCGAGCGGAGTTCCACCTCCGGGAATCTGCCCGGGTCGCCAGTCGCAGCAAGGCTCTGGATCCAGAATGGGCGAGGGCTCTTCATGAGCTCGCCGGACTGATTCAGTATCCCGGCACTTCGATCACTCAGGAGGAAGCGCTCGGCTTCCTCGAAGTCGCGACCGGTCTGCCGGGAATCGACCCCGAGTACCGCGCTGAGTTGAAGCGTTCGCTCGACACGCTGCGCGAACTCATGGATTGACGAACCACCAGCCGCCTTCGCCGAACCCGAAAACTCCGAGTGCGAAGTCGAAGACTTCCCAGGGATCGAAAGACAGGTCCGCGCCAATCAGCCCCGCGTGAACCCCGACCTCCAACGCCGTGGAGGATCGGTCCTCCGCCCCCCCGGTCCACGGATCGGTCCCCGGCATCGCAGGCCGCACATCCTCTTCGTACGAGTACCAACGCGAGAATCCGTACTCCAGGGAACGCACGTCCCAGGCACCACTGCTGCGTCCGGTGTTGCCCACGGCAATGGTGGGAAGCCTCCACTGAGTCCCGTAGGGATCGGAAGGACCGCGATACAAGGCGCCCGCCTGCAACCAACGAGTCGGGGCCACCCGCACTCCCAGGCCCGGCCCCCAACCCAATCTCACCGAAACGATGTCCAGGAGGTCATTGCCCCGCGCCTCGAAGTATCCCGGGGTCTCGTCCTCCATGGTCGACGGCAAGAAGTAGGTCTGTGGCCCCGGGGAAGCCTCCAGTTCGTCGGGCGACCCTGCTGCCGACCAGATCGTGGAGTCGCCAGGATTGGGCCCCTCGACATCCTGCTGAGTCGTCTGACAACCCAGGCAGAGAACGGTCAGCAGAACCGCCCCGGCCTTCCGTTCGCCGCCCATCATTTGCTCACTCCGGAGTCAGGATTCGCAGTCGCTCGTTGGCCAGGTGGATGCGCGCTGGTGGTGTCGAAGGGTCTTTTTCCGCCGCCCGCAGGAATCGGCGCCACAGGTCATCGGCACTTTCCCCCCCGACTTTGTCTTCCACCACCGCGGCTTCGAAGAGGATTCCGGGCTGTTCGGGGGAGATGCGCAAAGCCGCTCGGAACTCTTCTTGGGCCGTGGCCAAGTCCCCCGCCCCTTGGAATCGACGGGCGGCACTCCAATGCTCCGATGCGTGCAGTCCGAGTTGCCCCACCGTCGAAGAGTCAGTGACGTAGCCGAGCTCTCGCAGCTCCTCCAATGCCTCCTCGCCCATCATGGCCGATTCGACATAGTCGATGCGCTGATGGTGGAACGGTGGCCGCCGATTGAAGTCTCGCAACGTGGCTTCCAGGGACCGCCATTCCTCTTGGTGCTCTCCCTCAGAAACCTCGAGCTCCTGGCCGCCATCCCAACGCGTCAGTTGCGCCTGACGATGAGAGTCCAGCAGGTACTTGAACCCGGTTTCCTCGTAGACCGAACGGAGGCGGCGATCGTACGGAGACGGATCAATCCCATCCTGCGCCAGGAATTCCAGGAGTTCGACGGGTCGCGAATACTCCGCGAACCAACCCACCGGACTTCGCTCGGGAGGAGGCGTCCACTCCGGCACTGCTCCCACCGCCACTTGCACGAACCAATGAGTGATCTGCACGTGAGAGATGGGTTCGGCAATCCGCTGCGGAACAACGCGATCGGGGAAGTGCACGATCAACGGCACGCGCAACAGTTCTTCGGCCAGGGAAAGCTGGTGATCCACCATTCCTCCTTCGCCGAGAAACTCTCCGTGGTCCGACGTGACGACCAGGAAAATGTCGTCGAGGATTCCCTGAGATTCGAACAGTCGAAGTAGTTCGGCGATCCGGTCATCGAGTTTGCGAAGGTCGGCGTCGTAGAGGCGACCAAAGTCCTCTTTCAGGGAGTCCGTCCAGGTGACCCGATCGCGCAAGACATCGCGCAACAAGTCTCCTTCGGCGGCCAGAGAACGCGCCGATTCACTGACCGCTCCAAACATGCGGTCGTACGGCGCCGTGGGCGCATGAGGCAGGTGGGCATCCATGTAGTTCAGGAATAAGAAGAACGGCTGTTTCTTGTTCCTGGTCTGCAACCACTTCTCGACTTCCGCATTGACGATGGAGGAATCCTCGAGACCCGGGTACGCCTCTCGCAAGGTCCAGACCTCCCGATAGTCATCGAATCCCTGAGCCAAGTGGTACTGAGCCGCCGTGTTGACGTTGGACGTGATCCCCATGGTCTCGATGCCGAAGTCGGCTCCGAGCGTTTCGGCGATGGTCTCGTGGCTTTCCACCAAGTAGCGGTGCTCGAAGTGACAGCCGTGTTCGGAGGGATGCAAGCCAGTGAATAGACTGGCATGGCTGGGCAAAGTCCACGGCGCGTTGGAGCGCGCGTTTTCGAACAACAGACCGTTTTTGGCCAGCTCATCCAGTCGCGGCGTGGTCTCGCGGTCGTGGCCGTAGCAGCCCAAACGGTCCGCACGAACCGTGTCCAGCACCAGCAACACCATGTGAGTTGGCGAAGGGTGGGCCTGGATGAAGTAGATGGTCACTGCCCCCAAGGCCAGGATCACCACCATCACCGCGGCCACGAACCCCAGGCTCAGCGCTTTCTTCTCGGACACTGGGTTCCCACCCTCCGCTCTGGCGTTGCCGCCCTGCCCGCTGACTCGGAAGCCTTCGCGGGCCCTCTCTTTACGGACAATTTCCGAAAGATTTTCTCTTCCTGCACCCGAAAGAAAGATCGGCCGGGAGAATGCCAACGGTTGACCTTGTTTCGCCCCCGCGGCAAACTACTACGCCCTTTTTTTCGGGAAGTCCGGCCCTCTGCAGGCGACGGCCTCCAGGCGGCCGGACTTCCTTTTTTCGTATTTCGTCTGGGTTCCGACATCGCGGAACCCTCTATCCATTCAGAGTTTAGCCATGGCTGCATCCGCAAACCCCAAGGGCAAGTCCTCGTCGGCGGCCCCGTCCCTCCATCACCTGCGCAACCTGGGCATCATCGCCCATATTGACGCCGGCAAGACCTCGGTGAGCGAGCGGATCTTGTTCCTGACCAACCGGTCCCACCGCATCGGTGAGGTGCACGACGGCCAGGCGGTCCTCGACTACATGGAAGAGGAGCGGGAGCGCGGCATCACCATCACCAGCGCAGCGACCACCTGCGAGTGGAATGGCTACTTCATCAACCTGATTGACACCCCGGGCCACGTGGACTTCACGGCCGAGGTGGAGCGGTCCCTGCGTGTGCTGGACAGCGCGGTGGTCGTGTTCGACGGCGTGAGCGGTGTCGAGGCCCAGAGTGAGACCGTCTGGCGGCAGGCCGACGACCACAAGGTGCCCCGCATCTGTTTCGTCAACAAGATGGACCGCGCCGGCGCCAGCTTCGACGACTGCGTGCACTCCATTCGTGACCGTCTGCAGACCCGCCCGATTCCGATCCAACTGCCCTGGGGCAGCGGCAAGGACCTGAAGGGTGTCATCGACGTGATCCGCCGCAAGGCCGTCACCTTCGAGGGCAAGCAAGGCGAGAAGGTCGTCTTCCAGGACGTCCCCGCCGAGATGAAGGACGAAGTCGACGCCGCTCACGAAGCGGTCGTCGAAGTTGCGTCCGAATTCGACGAAAACATCCTCGAGCGTTTCCTCGAAGGCGAGACCATCAGTGACGACGAGGTGGTCAAGGCCCTCCGCGAAGGCGTCCGAGAAAACAAAGTCGTCCCGGTGTTGTGCGGCGCCGCCCTGCGAAACGTCGGCGTTCAGCTGCTTCTCGACGCTGTCGTCGACCTGCTGCCGGCTCCCACGGATCTGGACCCGGTCACCGGCAAGAACAAGGAAGGCGAAGAAGTCGAGCGTCCCGACACCCGGGAGGCCCCCTTCGCTGCCCTCGCGTTCAAGACGATCTCCGACCCCAACGGCGACTTGACCTTCTTGCGCGTCTACTCGGGCGTGGCCCGTAGCGGCGAACAGATCCTCAACTCGACCAAGGGCAAGAAAGAACGCATCGGCCGCATCTACCGCATGCATGCCGACAAGCGTGAGCTGATCGACGAAGTCGAAGCAGGCGATATCGTGGCCGTGGTTGGCCTCAAGCTCACCGTCACCGGAGACACTCTGAGCGACCCGACGGATCCCGTCATCCTGGAAGAGATCTCCTTCCCCGAACCGGTGATCGTCATGGCGATCTCCCCGTCCAGCCGCGCGGACCGCGAGCGTCTTTCGGAAGCGCTGGCCAAGATCAGCCGCGAAGATCCGACCTTCACCTGGAACACCGATGAAGAGACCCAACAGACGCTGATCGGCGGAATGGGCGAGCTGCACCTCGACGTGCTGCGCAATCGCATCATTCGTGACTACAAGGTGGCGGCTCTTGTGGGTGCCCCACAGGTGGCCTACCGTCAGAGCCTGGCGCGAGCGGTCGACATCGAAGCTCGTCACGTCAAGCAGTCCGGTGGTCACGGTCAGTTCGCGGTCGCCCACGTGCGCCTCGAGCCGTGTGAAGATCCGGGCGTCACGTTCGAGAACTCGATCGTCGGCGGTGCCGTGCCTCGCGAGTACATTCCTTCGGTCGAGAAGGGCATCCGCGAGTACTGCGAAGGCGGCGGCGACCTGAACTACGCATTCCTGGGTCTGAAGGCCGAGCTCTACGACGGCAAGTCCCATGACGTGGACTCGAGTGACATGGCGTTCCGCGCCGCCGGACGCCTCGCCATGCGCTTGGCCACCGACGGCAACAGCGCAATCCACGAGCCGTTCATGGAATTCGAAGTCCAGACCCCAGAGGAGTTCCTGGGCGACGTGATCGGCGACCTGAACTCCCGCCGCGCCACGGTTTCCGACATCGAATCCCGCGGCAGCGTGCGCGTGGTTCTCGGCCAGGTGCCGATGGGCGAGATGTTCGGATACGCGACGCGCTTGCGCTCTTTGACCCAGGGTCGGGCGACTTACTCGATGGAGCCCGCCGGTTATCGGCCGTTGCCGAAGGCGATGGCGGAGAAGATCGAAGAGAAGCGGCGCAAGGAACTGCGCGAGCAGAAGTCGTAGGGGAGTCGGTGGTCGGTCATTGGGCGGAGTGCGTCGTCCCCCGCGGGGGGACGACGCACTCCTTCGGGGATGACCGATTCGTGGACTTCGCGTTGCCTTCGGCTCGCTTCGTGGGGCGTCCTTGAGCAGCGCTAGCTCGAGTCGGGGCGCTTGGCTCGTCGCTCGTGGTCTCTGGTCGTTTGGAGCCGAAGCGATCTGGTTTTGACTGACGGGTGATGGGTCCCGGGACTGTCGTGGGGCACTGTCCCTTCCGATCATGGGAATGCCCCTGCGATTTCGCCGAATGAGTTTTTCCGTTCGCCGCGATTGTCGACAACCACCGAGTTCGTCGAGATGTTCGAATTGACGGTCTGATGTCGGGTCAAGGTTGCCGCGGCCGCTGGATGACGAACCTGCGGCCAGTGCATGGTCTCCACTCGGCCGGGTGACACCGGGAGTCGTCTAGAGCAAGGTTTCCGCCCTTCCCCTTTCCAAAAGAATCTTTGCGACATCCGTGGCGACTTCCTGATCGAGGGGAACCACCCGCCCTTTGCTTCTCCACAGATGACGGTCGCTCTGATGACGAGTGTCGGTGGGTCACTGTCTGCTTGGCCATTCGATGCCTTGACGGAAATCGGAGCGACAACGCGAAAGGAAGTTCCGATGAAAGCAACTTTGATCGGCTTGGCATGCCTCTTCATTTGTCTCCCCGCGATGGCTCAGCCGAATGGTGGCGAGGGCGATGATGCGGTTCGTTGTGCGCGATCGTTGAAGGACATTGGCAATCCGGGCTGCATTCGTGCTTCGTCGACCCCTCGAATGGGAGCGTTGTATCCGCTGAGCGAAGACTTCTTCGTGGACAGCGCGGGTTACGTCGGAGTCGGCACGACGGCTCCGAGCCATCCGTTCCATGTCGCGGGTGACGCGAAGGTTGACGGGACGATGCAGTTCTCCAACTCGGAGGCGCCGATGATGTACATGTTCGAAGATGGCGTCATCAATCCGCTTCGCGCCGTGGTTGCTCATTCTCCAGGGTTTCCGGACTGGGGACTTTTCTACCAGGACGAACTTGATACGTTCTTTTTCAAGAGCCCACTTGGCGACGCCCTTTCGGTGAACCTGGTCACGGGCAGAGTCGGGGTTCTGAACCCAGATCCCATCCGACTCCTCAACGTGGGCACGAACACTGGTGACTCCCTGGGGATCGGTTCCGTGGAGTACTTTGAAGACGGCGGCTCCTTCGAGCTCCTCTGTGATTCGGACATCACCTCCGCCATCGATGGTGTCAATGACCTGGGGAACCCGTCATTCTGCTGGGATGACGTGTTCGCCCACAGCTACGTGGTTTGCTCCGACGAGAACGCGAAGACCGGAATCCAGGACACTTCCTACGGACTGAACGAGATCCTGCAACTCCGCCCCGTGACCTACCGTTACAAAGCAAAGCAAGACGAGGGATTGCAGATTGGCCTGCTTGCTCAAGAAGTGCTTCCCGTCATGCCCGAGGTGGTGAAGACCGAGAACGTCGAGCGCGACGAAGAAACAGGCCAGCGACGTTTGGTCAAGACCGATCGCCTAGGGATCAACTACACCGCACTGATCCCTGTCCTCATCAACGCCCTGCATGAGCAGCAAGCGGTCATCGAACGGCAAGAGCAGGTGCTCAACAATTTGGAGCGTCGGCTTCTGGCGGTGGAGAGACCCTGACTTCGGTTCTCCACTTCGGGAAAAACCACAAATGCGGCTCCCTCTGACTTGTCTCGAGGAGGAGCCCCCACCGCTGGTGGGGGCGCGGATCGGCGCGACGCGGAGCGCCCCTCTTTCACGAAGACGCCGGTGAATCCGCTCCGCGACCGGTGTGAATCACCAAAGACACGTCAAGGAGCCGCGGTTTCCCCGAACCGACAGACCCGGCTGGGAAACGAATCACGAGGCGCCTTCGTTTCCTGCGATGGCGGTAAGGATGGTGATCGTCAAGTGTGTCCCGATGAGAAGCGCCCCCAGGAGCCCAATCGCCCCCAAAGTGATCCCAAGCCAGCGGCGCGAGCCGAGTTGATAGGACTTGGCGCGACGATCGATGAGCCAGACGTACATGCCGGCGATGAAGGCGGCGACGATTTTTCCCAGGACTCGCCCCCAGGGTCCCTGCACATGGGTCAGGTATGGCAACAGTCCCGTAAGGTAGAACACGGCGGACAGAAGGTAGTTCACGACCACGAAGAGGGCACCAATCAAGTACGCGGACCACTGGGTTCCGTGGTAGGTGCCGAGGGTCTCGTGGCGACCGATCAGGTACTGGAACACGCAGCCGACCAGGTACCCCGTCATTCCCAGGTGGAGCACCAAGAGCAGGGGCACCAGGGCGGGAGTGAGTGTCACGGACATCGAGCGGCTCCGGTCGCGAGACGAAGACCTGGAAACATAGCCACCGACGTAGAGGTCGTCATTCGGTCCCGCGGCAATTTCGAAGAACTCTCCGCAGAACCCCAAGGGCCCAAAGAGTGAGGGCCCGGCCTGACGGCCGGGCCCTCGAGCACTCACCGGGCGTTTGGTCTCGAATCAGTCGTCATCGACGTTCGTGACCAGGACGTTCGGGGGGACCATTCCGAGGTAGTCGGAATCGGCGCTGTTGGTTGCCGAGAACACGATCGCAAAGGCGACGTTTCCATCGGCCGTGAGGTCGTCTTGACCGGTCACCGTGACTACCTGCGGAGTCGACCAGTTGAGGGTGGTGAAGATCAGGCTGGTGGCGCTGACCGTTCCCTCGGATGTGTCGTTGGAGTTGAAGTTGACCGTGACATCGGCCGTGGGCTCCGAAGTGAGCACGATGCTGTAGGTGGCCGTGCCTCCGGCCTCGGTGGTCGGACCAGAGATCGCCGACACCTGAATGTCCGCCGTTTCGTCGTCGACGTTGGCAATGCTGATGTCTGCGGGCGCCAGGCCTGCGTACTGGGGGTCCGTGCTGGTGGCTCCCGAGAAGGTGATGGCATACGGCTGGTTGCCGTCAGCCAGGGAGTCATCCACGCCGACCACGGTGGTGAACTGCGGTGTGCTCCAGTCCAGCGGGGTGAAGGTCAGGTTGGTGAAGGGCAGCACGCCTTCGGTGGAGTCGTTGGTGCTGAAGTTGACGGTCACGTCGGCCGTTGGCAGAGAGGTCAGGACCACGCTGAAGACGGCGGGATCGCCGGCTTCGGTGGTGGTGGAAGAAACCGCCTCGACCAGAATGCCGGCGCTGTCGTCATCGATGTTGGTCACCGCGACGCTGGCCGGAGTGATTCCGTTGTAGTCCGCGTCCGCGCTCGCGGAGGCGGTGAAGGCGATCGAGTACGCCTGGTTGCCATCCGCGGCAAGGTCGTCCTGGCCAGTGATGGTCACCACCTGTGGCGAGCTCCAGTTGACGCTGGTGAAGGTCAAGCTGGTCGCGCTGACCGTGCCTTCGGCCAAGTTCGACGAATCGAAGTTCACCGTGACGTTGTCGGTCGGCTGAGAGTTCAAGGCGACGCTGAACGTGCTCTGTCCCCCTCCTTCGGTGGTGGAGATCAAAGAAGAAGAAACCGTGATTCCTGCGGTTTCGTCGTCCACGTTGGAGGCTGCGATGTTGGCCGGGGTGAGCCCCGCATAGGCAGAGTCGGTGCTGGAGGTCGCGGAGAAGACGACGTTGTAGAACTGGTTGCCATCGGCTTCCACGTCGTCGACGCCGGTCAGCATGACCGTCTGCGGGGCGTTCCAGTTCACGCTGTTGAACGTCAGGCTGCTCACTCCCGCGGTTGCCTCGGAAGTATCGTCGGAGGCGAAGTTGAGGATGACATCGGCGGTCGGCATGGAGTCGAGCACGATCGAGAACGACGCCTGGCCTCCGGACTCGGTGGTCGGACCGGACACGGCACTGACCGTGATCCCGGCGGTCTCGTCATCGATGTTGGTGATCGGCACGTCCAGAGGAATGATCCCGGAGTAGTCCAGATCCGTACTGGTGGTCGCGGTGAAGGCGATTCCGTAAGCCTGGTTGCCGTCGGCCTCCAGGTCGTCCGCCCCTGTCACGATGACCGTCTGGGGAGCGTTCCAGTTCACGCTGTTGAAGGTGAGGCTGGACACTCCGGCGCTGGCTTCGCTGGTGTCGTTGGAAGCGAAGTTGACGATGACGTCGGCGGACGGCATGGAGTCAAGTGCCACAGTGAAGGTAGCCTGGCCGCCGGACTCGGTGGTCGGACCCGACACGGAGCTCACCGTGATCCCGGCGCTCTCGTCATCGACGTTGGTGATGGCGAGGCTCGCCGGAGTGATCGCCGAGTAGTTGGAGTCCGAGCTGGTCGTCGCAGTGAACGCCACGTTGTAAGGCTGATTGCCGTCCGCGTCCGGATCGTCGGCCCCGGTGACCGTGACCGTCTGAGGAGCGTTCCAGTTGAGGCTGTTGAACGTCAGACTGGTGGGGCTCACGGTGCCTTCGGAGGTGTCGTCCGAGTCGAAGTTGACCGTCACTCCGGCGGAAGGCATGGAGTCGAGCACGACGGTGAAGCTTGCCTGACCACCGGCTTCGGTGGTGGGCCCCGACGCGGCACTGACGGAGATTCCGGCGGTTTCGTCGTCGACGTTGGTGACCACGACGTTCGGCGGGAGCATCCCCGAGTAGTCGGAGTCCAAACTGGTCGCACCACTGAAAGCGATCGCGTAGGGCTGGTTGCCGTCGGCATCGAAGTCATCCTGACCGGTGACCGTGACAATCTGCGGAGCATCCCAGTTCAGCGAAGTGAAAGTCAAGCTCGCCGGAGTGGCCGCTCCCTCGGAGGCATCGTTGGAGCTAAAAGCCACGGTCACGTCCGAGGTCGGCTCGGAGGTGAGTTCGATCGAGAAGGTTGCCTGACCGCCGGCTTCGGTCGTCGGACCAGACACGTCGCTGATCATGATTCCGGCGCTCTCGTCGTCGATGTTGGTGATGTCGACGTCGTCCGGGGTCAGCCCTTGGTAGTTGCTGTCGGTACTCGAGGTCCCGACGAAGCTGACGGCATAGATTTGGTTGCCATCCATGATGTCATCGTTCACCCCAAAAGCGCGAACGTTCTGGGGAGCGTTCCAGTCGGTGCTGGTGAACCACAGCACGGTGTCGCCCAGGGTGCCCTCGCTCAAGTCCTGAGAGTTCAGGAACACGCCCACGTCGGCGGTCGGCTGGGAATCCAGAACCACGCTGAAGGTCGCGTTGGCGCTGATGCGAGCCGAACCTCCAGCTTCGAAGGTGGGACCGGAAACCGGGCCGATGGTGATGCCCGCGGTTTCGTCGTCGAGGTTGGTCACCGGAACGTCGTCGAGGTTCAGCGCGGCGTAGTCCGTGTCGGTGCTGGTGATCCCCGAGAAGTCAGCCGCGAAGGCCTGGTGGCCGTCATCAACGAAGTCGTCCACGCCGGTCACCGTGACCGTCTGTGGGGCGCTCCAGTTGCTGCTGGTGAACACCAACGACGCCGGGCTGACCGTCCCCTCGTTGGAATCACTGGACGCCAGAGCGATGGTGACGTCGGCAGTCGGTTCGGAGTTGAGCACCACAGTGAAGCTGGCCTGCCCCCCGTTCTCCGTGGTCGGTCCGGAGACCCGACTGATGCTGATGCCGGCCGTCTCGTCGTCCACGTTGGTGACCGGAATCTCTTCCAGCTCCAGATTGTGATAGACCAGGTGGGTGCTGACCGTCGCCAGCGGCTGAATCGAGTAGGTTTGGTTGCCGTCGGCCAGGTCATCGTCCACCCCGGTGACCATGATGGACTGAGGGGCGTTCCAGTTCACGGGCGTGAAGGTCAACGAGTCCGGGCTGATGGTGCCTTCGGAGAGGTCCGCCGACTCGAACGGGATCACCACGTTCGAATCCGGGCGGGTATCCAGGACGACAGAGAAGCTCGCCTGGGTGCCGGCTTCGGTCGTCGCACTGCTGAGCGGGCTCACGGTGACACCGTGCGCCGGACGGCGTTTCGAGTCGCTGCACCCCGTCGCGACAACGGACAGAAGCAGGCACGTGGTCCACAAAGATCGCATGCTGAGAATCCTCCTAGAGGCCAAGACGGGCGCTCCAAGGACTGGAGTGAGATGCCCGGAAACGAAGAGAGAGAACAACCGAAGCTCGTTCGCAGACATGCGTCGAGCTTCACGCAACGCTCCCTTTCGTTCTGCGCTCGAAGGACACTGAATACTTGAACAGCAGGTTCACGCGAAAGCAGTCAAAATCAGACGATTCCCTGATGGGCCGCTCAGCGCATTGACGGATGAAATTTGGTGTCGCTCACGTTCCTCGATCAAAACGCTTGTGCCGATCACCGCAGCCGTTCTCACAAAGGAAGCCATCCACGCAACTCGCGAATACATTCGACATGGAGTGCTGCTAGCTGCGTGACAAGCCAGGAAGAGAACCAACTGGCGCGCGACGACGTGTTCGCATCCGACTTCTCAGACCGGCCGTGGCTATCGCGCCTGGGTTTGGCGCCAGCGAATCGAATACTGCAACAGCTCCGAAGACGTTTGCGTGTGAAGCTTCTGCTTCAGGTGACGCCGGTGGGTTTCCACGGTCTTGACGCTGAGTCGCAAGCGCTCGGCAATCTCCTTCGGACCCAGCCCGATCGAGATCAGTTCGAACACCGTCAGTTCGCGGTTGCTCAGTGCGTTGAAGACATGGGTCGACTCGCTCTCCCCATTGCCGGCTTTCTCGACCAGTTGCTCGGCAAGGTCGACGCTCAGGAACACGCGACCTGCCGCCACACGACGGATGGCGTCTGCCAACCGGTCGCCGGACTGCGTTTTCATGATGAAGCCGCGAGCTCCGGCTTCCAACATGCGCAAGCCGTAGGGGCATTCTTCGAGCAACGTGAAGATCAGGATGGCACTGGAAGGACTGCGTCGATGCAAGTCACGAACCAGGTCCCCATCCGTGACACCCTCGAGCAGAGGATCCACCACGATCACATCCGGCACGACTCCTTCTCGGAGGCGACGGAATGCCTCCGTGCGAGTGCCGGCTTCTCCCACGAACTGAAGCTCCGGCTCCTTCTCGAGCAGGTTCTTCACACCGAGTCGGGTGATCGGATGACTATCAATCACCAGGACGGAACGCGGGGAGGCGGGGTCGGATTCTCTCATCACTGGGGGCAACGGAATTCGTGGACGCCTTCCCCCGAGTTTTTTCTGAATCGTTTTTGCGGCGCACAGCGTCCCTTGCCAGCTCTCGAGCATGCCGTTAACGTGCCGAATCAGCACTAGAGTTCGGCCGCGAAAACACAGACGGCGTCGATCGAACCCCTTCCTCGAATTCCCACCATCCCCAGGACCGATCGCCCCTCTCTCCGATGCCACCCTCCTCCCCCTCCGCCTCCGAGTTCCAACTGCGGGTCTACCAAGAGCTCAAACAGATCGCGCGGATGCTGTTTCGAGGGCAGCCAAAGAATCACACCCTGCAGCCGACCGCCTTGGTCCACGAAGCCTGGGTCCGTCTCATTGGAGAACAACGACTCGACCCGTCAAGCCGGCTCCGCTTTCTTTCCGTCGCGGCCACCGCGATGCGCAATTTGCTGGTGGACCACGCGCGCAAGCGCAAGAGCAAGAGGCGAGGGGGCGATCACCAGCGCACTCGACTGGAAGAAGTCGTCGCGGCGACGGAAGACCGGATTGACCTACTGACCTTGGACGAATCCCTTCAAGAGCTGGCCAACTTGAATTCGCGAATGGGTCGAGTGGTGGAGCTGCGTTTCTTCGGGGGACTCACCATTCAAGAAACCGCCGAGGTTCTCGAGGTCGGTACCACCACCGTGGAGAACGACTGGGCCGCGGCCAAGGTATGGCTCACCCGGAGCATGGGCCGAGGTCTTTCGGATGACTGACGGCCGCGGGGAACACTCTTCCTCGGGCGCCGATGACGACCAACGAGTGCTGGAACTCTTGCGTCAAGCGTGTGCACTGCCGGCCGACGAGCGTGAGTCGTTTCTTCAGAGCCAGCCGGATGGAGAGCTACGAGAGACGGTGCAACGCCTCCTCGCCTACGAACCGAGCGCCGACCAGTTCTTCGGGGAGAGTCGGGTGTTCCCGGGCCACGAATACCTAGGGATGGTCGGACCCGACTCGCGGGAACCCGTCGAGTGGAAGGGCCCGAAGCGGATCGCCCGCTACGAAATCGTGCGACTGGTCGGCCGTGGAGGCATGGGCATGGTGTTCGAAGCCATCCAGGACGCCCCGCGGCGTCGCGTGGCGATCAAGGTCATGAGCAGCGCGTTCCCCTCCGACACCTTGCGCCAGAGATTCGAGCAGGAGGCGGAAGCCCTGGGACGCTTGCAACATCCCGGGGTCGCCCAAATTCTCGAAGCCGGCACCTGCGAATTCGACTTGGGAACTCACCCGTTCATCGCCATGGAGTTCGTCGAGGGGCAGCCTCTGACAGTCGATGCGGATCGGCGCAGCCTCGACGTTCGCGAACGGATCGCTCTCATGGTGAAAGTCGGTGAAGCGGTCCACCATGCTCACCAGCGTGGCATCCTTCACCGAGACTTGAAGCCCGACAACATCCTCACCGACCCTCTCGGCCAACCACGGGTTCTCGACTTTGGCGTGGCGCGCTTGGTCGAGTCGGAGGAATTCTCTCCGGCCACTTTGACTCGCTCCATGGAAGTGATCGGCACCCTCGCATACATGAGCCCGGAACAGGTGACCGGGTCCGGTCAGGCACTGAACGAAGCGTCGGACGTCTACAGTCTGGGAGTCATCTGCTTCGAGTTGTTGACGGGAGAGAAGCCCTACGATCTGCATGAAAAACCATTCACCGAAGCCTGCTTGACGATCCGCGACACCGAACCGCGGCGCCTGGGAGACATCAATGCCAGCTTGAAAGGAGATCTGCAAGTCATCGTGAACAAAGCGTTGGAGAAAGATCGATCCCAACGCTACGCCAGCGCCGCGGAGCTCGTGGAAGACTTACGGAGATTCTTGAACGACGAGCCCATCTTGGCACGCCCGCCAAGCACGGTGTACCGAGTCCGCAAGCTGATGGCGCGCAACAAAGCGCTCTTGCCGGCGATCCTCGCAATCACGGTCGCCATGGTGGTTCTCTTGGCCAGACCCACCGTGCTGCGCGAGGATGCCGTTCCCGGAAAGCTCGTTCTGGCCGACCCAGAGCACCTGGAGCGAATTCTCGAGCAATGGCTCGTCGAGGCAGACGTCGCGGAAGTCGTCGACCGAGTCCAGAAAAGCGAAGCCTGGACGGCCGAAGAGAAATCGCTTGCGCTGCAGATCCTGGTGAAACGATGGGCAGCGTCGCTCGAAGTGGAACCTGCCGACGAACCTCGAATCAAAACTCCGCGCGAATAGTGAGCTTCTGCACGGTCGGCTTCGGCGTGTCCGGGTCGAGGGAGCCGCCATTGGCCGTCAGGTCGAAGCGAATCCGGTAGCGCAGGAACTGCTTGCCACTGGCGATGGTCGGAGTGGGCGCCCATTCGGTTTCGGTCGCGACCTCTTTGGAGCCAGGGCTGGCCGCCTCGCCTCCTTGGAACTCCACCGTGACCTCAGCATTCGTAGGAATGAAATTGGCGCGAGGGGCCAAGCCCGGCAAGAAGCCTCCGGGATTGGAAGGATCCGGCACCCCCAGAAAGTCGACGCGGATGTCGCTCCTCGCCGGTTGCAGGACGTTTCCGTTTCCATCGGTCCGGACTTTGCCATCCTCGTCGGTCCCTCGAAATGAGAACACCGGGTTGGTTCCCCGCGGCGGACGTTGTGTCACCCGCCCCATGTCGAACCACTGGGAGATCGCCACGCTGATGGGAGTGAACTCGGAGGGGTTGCGGTTGTTCCCGATGTCCACCCAAGCGCCACTCGTGAAACCATCGCGGTCTTCCACGGTGGCCTGGGTGCCGCGCGGCACCTGGAGCTGAATGATGCCTCGGCCTCCCGCACCACTCGAACCGGGAGCCTCCGCTTTTCGTTGCCCCATGCAGCGATCGGGACTGCGCACGGCGTTGACCCCACGCCCTCCGCGGACGTCGATCTCGGCTCCCGCTTCGACCAGAATCGAAACCGCGGATTGAAACAGAGCCGCGCCACCGGAACCGCCACCGCCACAACCGGAAAAGCCACCACAGCCGACCGGCTCTCCTCCGCCGCCACGACCTCCGTTGCAGCGAATGCGGGCCGTGCTCTCGAGGGTGATCGGGCCGAGCGCCTTGATCCAGAACGCGCCGCCGCCGCCGCCCCCGGATCCACCACGGGAATCACCCACGCTATCGGCGAACCTGCTGTTGATGCCGAACTCGGCCATGCACAGCTTTCCCGGCACTCCGTTGCCATCGGCGCGACACCACTTGCCGCAATAGTAGGCGTCGACCCCGCTGCCCCCGGCTCCGCCTCCTTGACCTCCGAGGATGGTTTGGACCTCTCCGCGAAAGCCGATGAAATCGTTGTTTGGATTCTCGTCGACAAAGACTCCCTGTCCGGGAGCCCCCTGGATGAGATCCAGGTAGCCAGGCCCATCGGATTCCGGAGTGCGCAGAATGAAATTGCCGAGGCCATCGACCAGGATGTTGCCAATGCCCGGGGAAATCGGCTCCCTTCCGAGGCGCAAGTAGGATCCGCCTCCCCCTCCTGGAGGTTTGAAGCCGGGGTTGTGATTGCGGTTGAGTTCATTGCAGGAACTCTCCCGATCCGTCTGGTAACGGCCATCTTCGTCCGGATGGTCGATGCTGCCGGATTGACCTCCCCCGCCCCCGTTGCGCACGCGGTTGCGATCGCCCCAACCGCGTCCCCCGAACGGCGGCGAAACGAGCGTGCGATTGGAAACCCGAGGCCCGACGAACCAAATGGGCTGGCCTTCGCCACCGCGGCCTCCTCCCGGTCCCGGAGATCCCCCCGGAAGTGAAGTGACCGATGAGTCGAACGAGTTCTCGTCGCGTCCATCTTGTCCCGCAAACTCGAACTCCCCGGCGATGCGCACGGAACCCGTGGCATTCAAGATCAGTGGATTGGGTCCGCGGGGTTCCAGGATCACCCCCTCGGGGATCTCGATGTCGGTGAACGAGAACACTCCGCCCACCACTCGGGTGCGGGGTGCCTCGGGCGTCGATCCATCCAAGAGAGGAAGTTCTTGAATGCTGGTGTCCAGGACCACCAGTCGCGTTCCCCCATCCGCAGGTGGCGGAGGGGTGAAGGGCCCCAGCTCGCCGGCGCCATCGAAGGCGAAGTTCGCCGTCAACACATCGGAGTCAAGCACGTCCCAATTGGCGGGAACCTCTCCCGGCCGAAACTCGGAAGGGTCGACGTTCATGCGATCGCGATCGTCGAAGTCTTCTTCCAGGAGATCGACGATCGTCGCTCGAGAAGCCTCGGCAACCGTGAACGTCGCCGCGACTTGGGAACGCGAGTCGCCGACCAGGCTCTGGGAAAGCCCGCGGACTTCGGCGGGGTACTCCAGGGATAGCAAATGCCCAAACGGGAGAATTCCCGACGGCATGATCTCAACCATCGCGCCGCTCAAGCCGTTGGAGCGAAGAGACACGTCGACAGCCAGCGGAAGACCGGCCGGATAGTCCGCAAGATCCGCTTCCAAGTCCACCAAGCGGAATCCCGCGAGGTTCTCTTCGGAAGGATGCACGGGAGCGTCGAACTCCAACGTGAAGCTCCGTCGCGGAGGAAACACTCCGTCGGGATCGGTGAACAGCTGAGGCGTGACCTGGAAACTCCCATCCGCGGGGTCCACTCGACGCAGTCGAGGTTGTTTCGGAACGATGCCGCGGAAGTAGTCGGCTTGCTGATCCGTGGTGCGAAACACGAGATACACCCCGGAGTCATCGGCCGGATCGGGGAAGCGTTGGCGCAGTTCCTTGGCGACCAGCTGGACAAAAGGCCAAGTGTCTGGCCCCACACGAATGCTGTAGGACTCCCCCGGTCGCAGCCCTGCTCCTCCGTTGTCTGTGGTGGCGACGCCGTTTTCGGTCACCGGTCGATCGGGAAACCGCGGAAGGAAAGACACGGTCGATCCGGTCACTCGGTAATCGCCGGGAACTGCCAACCCCTGGGCATCACGAATCTGAATGCTCTCCGGTCCCACTTCCGACAGGCGAGGAGTGGCACTGAACTCGAAGCGGATCTCTTGATTCAGCGGAGAAGCCGCCGGAGATTGCTGGGTGGAGGTGGCGTTGACCTGAAGCGGATCGGGAAAAGTGACGGCAAGGAGTTCCCCGCGGCTCTTGCCACTTCCTCCTCCCCCGCCGCCGCTGCATCCGGTCAGCAGCGCCGCAACCGTCATGCAAACCAAGACCTGACCACGCCTCACGGGCGAAGGCCATCGTGAAGGAGAGTCCACCGAGGTTTGCCTCCGTGGTTGGTGGTCTGTTTTCCCACGCAAGAGAGGATGCCCAGAAAGTGCCCGGTTCAGAGCGGTTCCCCCGCCGATTCTCGCCAGTCGCCCCCGCGACGGAAGCGGTTCCTGCGAAACTCTGCTCTGAATAGCGCAATCCGAACTTGGTTTCCCGGGGGCGCCCCGGGGCAGCCGCGATGCCCCCGAGAGATGGTTGCCGGACACCCGAGCCGAGGGGAATCCCCCCGGGCACGGCCAGTCTGCTTCAGCGCCCCCGAGGCCACGCGAAGGACTTCTTCCGGAGCCATGGTTCCCCGATCGTGCTTCGCGAAGGGCCTTCCCTCTCCAGAAGATGGTCCCTTGATCGCAACGAAACGGAAAGACCTCCGTCTGCTCGACTGCGGGCCCCCTTCATTCCCGAAGTGCGCCGAGGTAACAAGGGTGACGCGACCGTGACGCACGAGGTCTCCTCGAACTCGTCTCATTCGCTGGGAGTCGCAATGGCTTGGCACTTGCAGACGTCATCCCTCGAATTCTTGGGCCGGCTGAACCATTCGTGCTCTTGATTGAGTCACCAGTTCGCGGGGCGATCTCGCGACTGTTGTCGCGGTCGGGTCTCGTCCCCTGGATGGGCCTTCGATTCCTTTGAGAGCCAAAAGTCGACTCGAGAAACCAGCTCAGCACAGAGCTCAAGACGAGCGACAATCGGTGCGACGGAAGACGGAGAGCGGGATGAAGCGACGCCAACCGCAGTGGATCGTCGGAGTCCTTTTGCTCCTTGCAGGAGTGGCCGGTCTTGTTCACTGGTCCTCTTCGACTCCTTCCGTCGACATCGAGCCGCACCAAGAGTCTCGTTTCCCCACGAAACGGCCGGTCCAACTCCCGGAGCCGGTGGCACGGGCTCTCCGTGACTCGTCCGGCGCGGAAAAGGGACCAGACGATCCGAGCTTTGGTCCACCAGAAACGCTCTCCCCCACCGGATGGCAGGTCGACGGCCGCGTGATCAACGAAGCGGGGGACGCGATCGTCGGCTGCTCAGTGAAGGTCTGCTTGCGGGGCCCGGAGACCGTGCCGTTGGCAAGCACGAGCACCGATGTCGATGGGTCTTTCGCGTTGCAAGCAGTTCCCCCGACAGACATCCCCCACACTCGCGCCTCCGCCATGCGTCCTGTCGTCATCGCGGAACAAAAGGGGTACGAATCGGCCCGGAAGTCTCTGCGACCACACAAGGCGTGGAACCAGAAGGTTGCCTTGGAGCTCGTCTTGAAACGCCCCGAGACGGCCAAGATTGTGCTGCGCGGACGAGTCGTGGATGACGAGCGACGGCCGGTCTCGGATGCCATGGTTTGGTGTGATGTCGATGGAGAAACGGTCACTCGGCTCGAACGCACGGGAGAAGACGGCGGCTATGAACTGGAGTCCGCATCCGCTGGCAGCATGACCATCAAGGCCATCACTTTCGACTTCGGATCCGGACAGAGTCCGCCGTTCGTGGGCAGCCCCGGAGAGTCTCGAACGGTGGCGGACATTGAACTCCAAAGAGGCGCCGGGACGATCGAAGGCTTCGTCCTGTATCCCGACGGAACTCCCGCGCCAGACTTCGGAGTCGCCGCGATTCCCGTGTCGGAGTTCGATCCGCTCCGCCCTCCGAAGCGTTTCGCGTCGGCCTGGACCACTTGGGAGGACGCCACCGACGAGGGGCTGGACCGAGCCATGACACGCACCGATGAACGGGGCAGGTTCTTCTTGCGATCTCTGGCTCCCGGCCGATATGCCATCTTCGCTCCCGCTGCCGAAGACGTGGCGGAGCATGCCCAAATCGTCCGGACCGACTCTCCCCCGATGGAATTGAAAGTCGTCAGTCATCGCGTGCACGTCAGCATCGTGGACGAACAGGGAATCCCGGTTCCGGGTGCTAGTCTGAAAGGAAAGCTGCAATCAGGGTCCTTCGCGGCGGTCGTTTCTTCCCCCGATGCCAGACACACGGTTCACGTCACCCAAGGCAACCACGCTTTCGCCGCAAGCACGCCGGGCTCCCGCTTGACCGAGACATCCGTGGAAGTCAGACCCCAGGATTGGGACGTCGATCTCACGCTCGAACTCGCCCCCGCGCGCCCGACGGGAACACTTCGTTTCCTTCTTCGCGAGGAAAACGGGGAACCGCTGACGCAAGCGGTGGTTTCCTTGTTCAGCCCCGAGTCGCGAGGCCTGCACAAGGGCTTCTATCAAGTCGCGATCCATGACGACCTGATGCTCACCGATGTCCCGTGCGGAACCATTCAGGTAGAAATCGATCCCGGGAAGTCGGAAGGCCCCTGGCGCACGACTCCCTTCTTCCGTGAGGTTCTTCTCGTCACCGTAGAGCCGGGTGAAGAAACACTCGTCGAGCACACGGTCATTCGCGGCGCGCGTCTTGAGTTGACGGTACACCTTCCGGGCGGCTCTTCTGACACCACGCCAGACATCCAATCCATCGACGACTTCTACGCGGCCGCACTCGATGCCGACGTCCGCTTGCAGCGACCGGGCGAGTCTCCCGAAAACGCCGGGCCCTTCGTCACCCACCTGCCGCCCTGGTCGGGCACCTATCTCGTCCCCGGTCTTCCCGGCATTTCCGAAAGCGTGTACGAACCAGGCGCCTACCGGCTCACCGTCGCAGTGACAGGCTCTCGTCCCACCGAACGCAATGTCGTTCTCCGCTCCGGGGAAACGACTCCTGTCACGGTGCATCTCGAGGAACTGACCGGAGACTGAAGAAGGGGACCAACCAGTTCGCCACTTGGCACGGGTTGCATGCCGCACGTTGCGACAACGTCAGCAGCCCTCCGCCAAACGACGGGAGCGCCGTTGGTGAACCGAGTGCTTTTCCGACGAGACCGCGAACGCGGAAATCGAGAAGCAAGTATCCTCGTTAGATCTGGGATTCGTCTTCGCGACTCCCCCGACTCGGAACCCTTGCCATGCTTCTGTGCCTGGTCATTCTCCTTTCTTCCTCCATCGCCAGTCCCGCCGTTCAGGATCCCGCGTTCCCCGACGATCACCGGTTCGCGGAAACCTCGGGGATCGAGCTGACGGAAGTCACGAGCACTCAGGTCGACAACCTGGTCACCTTGGGGAAGGTGTGGGGGTTTCTGAAATACCACCACCCATGGGTCACGAACGGCAATGGCAACTGGGACTTCGAGCTGTTCGAAGTTTTGCCCGAAGTCCTTGACGCCCAGGACACGGACGAAGGCATCGACGCGATTCTCGCGTGGTGTGAGGCCATCGGCATGCCCGATCCCTGCGACCGGTGCGCGCAACCCCCGACCAACGTGCACCTCCCCATGGACCTGGATTGGATTCGCAACGAAAACTCCCTGGGACCCGACCTCGCCTTCTTCCTGGATAGTGTGTGGCAGGACCGCCATGCCGAAGGCCCCCAGCACTACGTTTCGTTCCATCCTCACATCGGGAATCCGGATTTCTCGAACGAAGCCAACTACGAGGATCTAGACGTCCCAGACACCGGGTATCGGTGGCTGGCATTGCTGCGATTCTGGAACATCATCGAGTACTGGTTTCCCTACCGAGATGTGATCGGCGGAAACTGGGATTCCGTTTTGGAAGAGTTCATTCCTCGACTCGCGAGCGCCGAAAGCTCGGACGATTATGCGCGGACGATGATTGCGCTCATTGCCCGCGTGAAGGACACCCACGCCAATCTCTGGAGTTCGCTTCACGTCCAACCTCCCGAGGGCAACTGCCAGCTCCCTGTCACGGTGCGTTTCCTCGAAGAACAGGCAGTGGTTGTCGGCGTTCTCCCCGGACACGAAGCGAGCCATCGGTTGGCAGTCGGCGACGTGCTTCGGTCCATTGACGGCGTGCCGACCGGGGACTTGGTGAAGGAATGGTCCCCGTACTACGCCGCCTCCAATCCGCCGACCAGGCTTCGAGACATCGCCCGCAACCTCACGAGAGGACCCGCGGGCAACGTCACCATCGAGATCGAACGCGAAGGAGCCATCGAGTCCTTGTCCCTGGAACGAGTGCCCATCACTCCCGAGATGGCCGGCGACGGACGCACTCACGATCGTCCCGGCGACGCGTTCCAGATGTTGTCTGACGGCGTCGCCTACCTGAAGCTCGGCGCCATCGAAGCCGACCGCATTCCGGAGTACCTCGAACGAGCCAAAGACACTCGCGGCTGGATCCTCGACATTCGCAACTACCCCCGCGAGTTCGTCGTTTTCAAACTCGGCCAGCACTTGGTTCCCACCCCCACGCCGTTCGTTCGATTCACCAACGCGGAGCCCAGCAACCCCGGGGTCTTCCGCTGGACCCCTCCGCTTTCGCTCCCCCCGAAGCCCCCTCACTACCAGGGGAAGATCTGCATTCTGATCGACGAGGCTTCCCAAAGTCAGTCCGAGTACACCACCATGGCGTTTCGCATTGCTCCGAACGCGGTGGTCATTGGCAGCACGACCGCCGGTGCCGACGGCAACATCTCCCCCATCCCGCTCCCCGGGGGTCTACGGACCATGATCAGTGGCATCGGCATCTTCTATCCCGACATGACCCCCACCCAGCGAATCGGCATCGTTCCCGACATTCCGGTCCGTCCCACGCGCCACGGCATTCAAGCGGGCCGAGACGAAGTCCTCGAAGTCGCGCTCCGAGAGATCCTTGGCGATACCGTGAGCGAAGAGCGGGTTCGGGAAATCGCGGGCGCCGGTGAAACCACGGCCCCGCGCTAGGCGAAGCCCCGTTCCATGGGAACCTTCGAACTCCTCCGCACCATGCACTTCCCCAAGCCCCGCGAGGAGATCTTCCCTTTCTTCGCAGATCCCGAGAACCTTGAGTCCATCACTCCGCCGTCCCTGCACTTTCGCATCCTCACCCCCACGCCGATTGAAGTGCAGGAAGGAACCAAGATCGACTACCGCCTCCGCTTGCACGGCATCCCCATTCGCTGGACCAGCCTCATCTCCTCCTGGGAGCCCCCCTTCCGCTTCGTCGATCAACAGATCCGCGGCCCCTACCGCCAATGGATCCACGAACATCGCTTCGAAGAAGTCGGCCACGAAACTCTCATGACTGATCGAGTTCACTACTCCGTGCCCGGCGGCTCCTGGATCCACCGATTGTTCGTCCGCCCCGATCTGGAACGGATCTTCGACTATCGCGCGAAAGTCTTGCGAGAGTTGATCGGCTGACGCGTGGCTTCCGTCGAGCCCGTTGCCTCGTCAAAGGCAGTGCGACGATCCATCGGGGACAACGATCCAGTTCGACAAACCTCGGCGTTCATGGAGCCATACGTCGGGTGTCCGAAATGGCAGATGAGCCAGCTCCCATCTCGCCAGCCGCGAGGAACATCTCCTTCGCAGGATGCGCCCAACCCCCTTACACTGTCTGCTCAAGAACGACCCAGCAGCGCACGGCACCTCACGCTCCGGAGGACCACCGTCGCAGTGCCCTTCGGAAACGCCGTTCGGGAGAACTCGCCAATGCGCATCAACTATTCGATTATCTTCGTCAGTGACATGTCCCGGTCCGTCTCCTTCTACCGAGACACCGTCGGAATCCCTCTCCGCTTCGAGTCCCCGGGATGGACCGAGTTCGCCACCGAAGGAGCCACCCTTGCCCTCCACGCGAGCAAGGACCCCGCCCCGGAACCGCAAAGCACCCAAGAGCACGCCGGACAATGCCGAGCCGGATTCCAGGTCCCGAATCTCGAGGAGTTCCACCAGAGAATGGCGGACCAAAACGTCCCCTGCACCCAACCACCCACCGAAACCTTTGGCGTGAAGATCGCGCAATACGTGGACCCGGACGGCTTGGTGTTCTCGGTGAGCGGAGCGCGTTAGCGGTCAAGCGCCTCGGCCGCGGTGATCAGCTGCGGCTCAAGATTCCGCCGAGCGAACCGACGTTTCGATCTCTCGAATCTTCTCCGCCACGGAAGGGCGACGCTCCCGCTGGATCGACTCCCGGTAAAGCTCGAGAGCGCGCTCGGGATCTTCCATCGCCCGGTAGGCGTCACCGAGTCTCTCGTGGACGCCTGCCGACTTCGGAAACATCTCGGCATTGAGCCAGTACATCTCCACCCCCTCCTCGAGGAACTCGCGAAGGAGCAGCCACTCCCCGAGCTCGCTCAGCAGGGACTCGTCGAAGACTTCCTTCGGAAACCGGGTCTTCAACTCGTGGTACTTGTCCACGGCGGCATCGACTCCATCTTCGAGAACGGTCTGTCGGAGAGCACGAAGAACGGCCGGGCGCGGGGAATCGAGATCGTCGTAATCGAGATGACGAAGGGCGGGATGATCTTCCTCGCCCGTTGCCACGGCCAGGAGAGACGGGGCAAGCATCAAGCCATTGTCGCTGTTGGTGAAGTAAACCACGGCGAAGTCTCGCGACGGATAACTCACGGTGTACGCCCGGTATCCTCCGTTGTGCCCCCAGTGCCAGTAGGACATCCCGTCTTCGTTGTCTTCCAAACCCCATCCCAGTCCCCAGTGAACTCCAGGGTTCACCGAAATCTGCGGGGTGATCATTTGTTCGAGGATCTCCGGGGAAAGTCCGTCACCCCGCAACATCGCTGACAAGAATCGAGCGTAGTCTCCCGCTGTGGTGTGCAAGCTGAATGCGGCATTCGGAGACTGGATTCCTCGTTTGTCTCGAGCTCGCCCTGCGGCGGAGTGACCGCGTGCAACGTTGCTTCCCTCCTGGTTCCAAAGGAAGCTACTGCGATGCATCTCGAAAGGACCGAAGATCCTCTCCCGCGCAAGCGACTCGAGAGACTTCCCAGTCAACTCCTCGAGGGCGAGCTGCAGATAAACGAAGCCCTCTCCCGAGTACTGAAACTGCTGGCCGGGGTCGTGCACGAAATCCAACGCCGCGCGACCCCGCCGCCAGTTGGGCAAACCCGAAGTGTGACTGAGAACCATTCGCGGCGTCAGAGTCAGCCCTCGGGGATCGTGAATCAGATCGGCGTAGCGGTGAATCTCCGAGAGAGGGCGGTCGAGGTCCAAACGCCCCTGGCCCGCAAGCTGGAGAGCCAGGTAGGCGCACACCGGCTTGCTCAATGAGGCCGCTTCAAACACGGTCTCTGAGTCGACCCCGTCCCCAAACGTGGCCTCGAAGCTCACTCCGTCACGGTCTGCGAACGCCACGGCCAAGCCGGGAACGCTCGCGGCTTCCATCCAGGCGGGAATCTGCTCCGTGAGGGCCGAGCCCCGTTCCGAAGCGTCTCCCGACCAAACAGCCCCCAAAGAGGAATGGCCGATCGCGGCGCCGCCCACAGCCACAACCAAGATCAATCCGAGTCCCGACGCTTTACGCACGCTCATCATTCACCTCGGCTCTGCCTACCCAGGTCGCCCCGGCCCGGTTCAGGACCACTCCAAAGAGCCTGAGCAACGGCAATCCTGACGACGCCGCAGCCCGAAGTGCCCGACTCTCCCCCGCGAGGTCACCGCACCGCGCCCGTTGACCACAAGACAAGACTCGACTCGATCGAGGCCCCGTGACAAAGCAAACGTCAGCCCAGCGCCGCGGCGGCGAGACAAAGCGCAGCTCTCCAGTGTGACTCGCTTCGAGAGTCGAAGCCAGCACCCGATCAAGCGGCGAACGCCAACCCATCGCAATCCGGAGTCAACAGCAAGTGAGCGCCCCCAATGAATTGCCAAGAGCCCAATGAATTGCCAAGAAGATGGGGCCGAGAGTCATGGACAGAGATCAAACATCAGCGACAAGTCACCGTCGCCACCAAGGCCGACTCACCCAAGCAACAAACTGTCTTAAGGGGAAAGCCAGAGACCCTCACCACCCATCCGCCGAGCATGGCCATCGGGGGCGCCAAGCCGGCGCCGTTTCAATCACCAACCGCGCTGATACAACCCGAGTCGGCGCCGAGCGAACTGCCTGCTGCGAGGATAGGGAAGGCCCGAACACCAACAGGGCCGAAGAGCCGAGCCGACGAACGATTCGACAGCAAGGGAACAATGCTGTCCCAATCACCCACCAGCAAAGAAGCAGTCCCAACCAGAACCACCACTCGAGGCCTGCGCAACGCGCC
>JANQQL010000008.1 GCA_028289345.1 Planctomycetota bacterium
GCCCCTCCTGACTGGCTCCGATCACCAGATCTGGAATTCCGTCGCCGGTCACATCCCCCGCGGCGTTGGCGGAGTTGCCGAAGTTGTCCCCGTTGGTCATTCCACTGAAGACCTGGAGCACCGATCCATCCGCTCCCGAGAACAACCAGGCCGAGCCGCCGGGCGCACTCCAGCGGGAGCCCACCAGAATGTCTCCGGCACCGTCGCCATCGACATCCCCCGGCCCGGCCACGAGCTCCCCAAAGTTGTTTCCCAGTCTCTCTCGCGCAAACTCCCTGAGGAACGCCTTGTCTTTCCCCGAATACAGCTCTGCCCGACCTTTCACCGTGGAGTTTCCGCTGGATCCAATCAGAAGATCGGGGACCCCGTCGAAGTTCACATCGCCGGGTCCGGCGACCGAGGTGCCGTAGAATTGGTACTTTTGCTGACCGGTCTCACTCCAGATCTGTCCGCCGGTCCTCCCGGAATACAGGCGAACTTCCCCTCTTAGCTGGGCGGCTTTGGGAGCACCAGCAAGCAAATCGTCCACATTGTCGCCGTTGACGTCTCCCACATTGCACAAGCACCAGCCAAGCATGGAGGACGAGGAGCCGTTGCGAGCAAAGATCTTCTCGCCTGTCGCGCCCGAGAACCATCGCACCGCTCCCGAGTCCTGACCTGCAACGGGACTCTTACGAACACCCACGGCAAAGTCGGGTACTCCGTCGCGGTTGACGTCTCCCGTTCCGGCCACAGACGAGCCGAAGGATTCACGATCATTGGTGCCGGACTTCGAATGAATGACAGAGCCGTCGCTTCCGGAGATGACCTGTGCGTAGCCGGGATCCGCATTGAAGATGGTGAACTCCGGCGCACCCACCACCAGGTCCGGCACGTCGTCACCGTTCACGTCGCCCATGCGGTCCACCGACCAGCCGAACTGCCCCCCGTTGCCATAGATGGTGAGCAGCACGGAACCATCCCCGCCCGAGAAGATCGTGACGACGCCGGTGGTGTTTCCCGCAGGGCTCTTTCCATAAGGCTCGCCAACGGCGATCTCCTGCTTGCCGTCCCCGTCGAGATCTCCCAGGGAGACGATCGAATAGCCGAACCATCCGTTCTCCGAACTCGCCTCGAGGCGCAGGGCTTCTTCCTGCGAATGCGCCGGCCACGTCAGACCGACCAAGACTCCCAATGAAACCACTGTCGATTTCCACATGTTCGTCTCCTCGGAAGAGAGTCTCATGGTCAGCGTCCCAGAGCTAATTTGACATGGACTATGGAGGCCACAGAACGGTCATTCGCGACGAAGAAGCCATTCGAGACGTCGAAGCCTCACCCCGCTGGCCCATCTCGCAGTCATTTCCGCTGCACTGTGACTCATGCCTTCCAGGGGGACGAGTTCACAGCACTCACTCTTCCCGACCGAGGCACGACCCTGAATCTTACGCGCACCTCCTTGAGGGACGGAATGGGCCCGTCGAAAAAGCCGCGCTTCCGTTCGCCATCCCCGGGGAAGAAGGGGCACAAATCCCGAAAATGGTTACGACCCGGGGGGCAGGGGGTAGAGTGGACGATTAGATATTCCTTGAGGCGGTCTTGTCTGAATGAGACCTCCTCCCGATCAGGAGGTGATGTATGAGTGGAATGAAATACTTTGTGTCGGCCGGTCTCGCAGCTCTGGTCACCGCGGTCGTCGCTGAGGATGCTCGAGCTCAATTCTGCAAGCCAGGCCCCAACGGCTTTGGTGAGCTTTGCGTTCGGAACGGAAGCCCGATGGGTGGAAGCGCGCCGAGTCGCCGACCGGGACGCAACCTCAAGTTCCCGGGCCAAGCTTCCAACTTCCGCCAACAGACAACCCGGTCCATCGTTGCACCCGCCCCGTTGCAGTACGAGATGAAGTTCATGCCGGGCGAGAATTCCAGCCTGTCCTGGAACACGACGGTCGACATCGACAAGAAACCCATCCTGGTTTACGTCTTCGACCACGAGCAAACCGCTGGCGATGACTACAACTACAGCAAGCACATCGAGCGGACCGTGTTTCAAGATGAGAAGGTTCGCGAGGTGAGCCGCCAGTTCATCTGCGAAAAGGTCTCCGTCAGCGAAGGATCCCTGCTGCAGGAAGTCGAGGGTCGTGAACCAGTCCTCAACTACCTCAAGAACCTGCCCGAGGCACGCACTCACATTGCGATGCTTGACAGCCACGGGCAGCTGCTCGGCACCTTCGAGAGCGAAGCGGATCTCCGCAATGGTGCCTTCCGCCGCGAGATGACGAACTCGCTGAAAGAAAACCAGCGGCGCACGGTTCAGTAAAGCACTCCGCGAGTCAGACTCGCATCACACAACGAACCGATCGGCCGGACGGGCCTCCCAGCCCGTCCGGCCTTTTTTTGTTGGTCTACGGGGAGCTCGCAACGCCGATCAGAACGGCTCCAACAACGAACCTGCCGCCCAATTGTTGTTCCCCAAGGCAGAGCGACTGGAACCGCCGCTGACCGAAGCATGGTCGCCACTCGCCAGGTTCTTGTACCCACCACTCACCGAGGCATATCTGCCACTGGCTGTATTGAGTTCCCCGCCGCTGACTGATGCGTATCGGTAGTTGGCCTCGTTGAACCGCCCTCCGCTCACGGACGACGACGGACCGCTGGCCGTGTTTTGCTTTCCACCGCTGACCGAGGAGTTGCCACCGGAAGCCAGGTTGTAGTTCCCGCCGCCGATCGAAGCGAGAGGGCCACTGGCGGTGTTGTCTTTCCCGCCGCTGATCGAGGCGTAGTAACCGCTAGCGACGTTGTACTCTCCACCGCTGACCGAGGCGAAGTCGCCGCTGGCCGTGTTGTACACCCCGGCGCTCACCGACGAGAATCTGCCGCTCGCCGTGTTGTGCTGCCCGCCGCTCACCGACGCGTATCGGTCGCTCACCGTGCTACCTCTTCCCACAACAAAGCCGCCGAAAGAGAGGAAGCTGTTCCGACTGCCACCGACCAGGTTGTGAGAGCCCGTTCGGTCATCGCCACTGAAGTTCCCGAACTCGTTGTAACCAATGATGAGGTTTCCGACGCCGTTCGTCGTTTCGGTGTTGCCGAGTCCATTGACCACCTGGAAATTGGCTCCGGACAGACGAATGGTCTTGACCATGCCACCTTGCCCATCCGACAGTTCGACAAGACTCAGATGGCTCAAGATCGCTTGCTGCTCCGGGGTCAACGGGTTCAGAACCCCAAACTGTGGTGGCCCTTCAAGCTGGAGCGCGCTCGCGGGGCCCGCACCTGCAAGGAACAACGTGCCTACCGCAACGGCGAGGGATCCCGTCGATGCCAGCTTCGCTGCAAAGAAGTTCTTCATTTCGAGTTCTCCGTCGGTCAAGTGACTGAGCGGAAACACCCGACCCGACAGCGAGCGATTCTTCGACGAATCACTGGCGTTGCCGAGGTGAGATCGGAGCGGAATTTCGGTCTCAGAACGGCAAGGCTCGGGAGACGACCGATGGTGCACGGAATTCCGAGGATTTCGGTGACAACGTCCACCCCGCCGGGGCCATGACACGTTTCGATCGCAGGGCAGGGTTCCCGAATCGATGCCCCCGAAGTCAGGCCCTCATGAGAGATCCAGGCCGACAGCGAACGAAGGAAACAAGCGAAGCCCACACCGCGCGAGGGCCTTTTTCGCGGGGGTGGGCTTCCTACATCAGGGAGTTCCTTGAGCCGAACCGCTCAGAAACAAGGATTGGACGACAATGGGATCCTCGACAGAGTCTTGCAGCGATGAACGGTGGTGGTCGGGGGAGACTGGCGCCAGTCGGTGCAAGTCGTGACCTCGAGCCGCAAAATTGAAGCCTCCTGCCGTCTCTGCGAGCCCGGTGATATAGAGATTCCCATAAGGGCAGGTTCCTCCGCCCATGCAGCGGACATAGAACCGATTACGGGTCACGGCCGCGGCGATCGCCGCTCGTTCTCGGAAAGACAGGAGAGATCCCACTCTCGAAGCTTTCGAACCGGCCAACTCAAACGTTCTGACCGACCTTGGAAGTGACACCGAGCGATCACCGGCAACGCACTTGTCGCAGAACCAACAGCAGAGTGTTCCAAGTACGTCACCAATCAAGCGCAGTACGAAAAGCACTTTCATTCAATCTTTCCGTCTTCGCAACACAGTGCTTCGAACAACGAATTGACTCAAGTTTTCGCAGGAAAAACAAATCACAAAGAAGCGACGTTGAACACTCAAATTCGTCGCGGAGCACGCGTATGAAGAAGCTGCCGAGGGTTTGTTGATGTCCGCAGACTCGCACTCATCGGCTTCAAGTTCTCTCCAGCATTGGAAAGGAAAAGAAAGATGCGATTCGTACTACGATGCTTGCCGTTGGCTTCTCTCGCACTTCTGCTCACGGCTTGGGCCGGTTCGGCGAATGCGAGTGACTCCGAGAGTTTGGCCGCAGGTGGAACTGGCACATTGATCATTCAAGCGGTCGATGGCTTTGGAAAGTCAGTTCCAGGAGCTCTCGTGACCGTGTTCGACGCGGGAACAAGCGCCATCGTCGCGCAAGGAAGTACCGGCGCCACAGGCAAGGTTTCGTTCGTGCTCTCCCATGGCACCTTCAACGTGTTCGCCTCCAAAGTCCTTCCCGGCCCCTGGCCATCGGCAATCTTCGGAAGCGGGTCATTCACCCTGTCCGGCAAGGTGGGAGGTGGCCAAGTGGTCCTGAACCAGTCCGCGCCATAGCCGTTACTGTCCGACAACTAAGGCGGGAGGTGGTGCTTCGCTTCGCCACCTCCCGCTCTCCACGGAGAATCGGCACGTGGGATCGCTCGAGCAATTTCCCCGCAACCGCGGCGAGGTCATTGAACCGGATCAATTGGCTTCCTGCGAACCGGAACTCATGGAGTTGGCTCAGCGATTGGTGACCGACTACCACCGCGCGCAAGACCTTGTTCAAGAGACCTATGTTGCCGCCCTGCAGCGTCGGACACGCCTCGGAAGATCTGTCTCACTTTGGCTGCGTGACGTCCTTCGGCTCAAAGCGCACCAAACCAAGATTCGGGAACGCAGCCGCACTCGACGAGAGCAGGCAGCTGCTGTTTCCCATTTCAATCACCTGGACAGCAGCCGCTCCAAGCTTGCCAGCACCCTGCATGCATTGATGGAAGAGGTCGAGCGTCTGGAAGAACCCTATCGCTCAACCATGCAGAAACGGTTTCTCGAGGGCACCCCGCCGCGCTCGATTGCAGGCCAATCGGGAGTCCCCGTGAGAACGATATACACTCGCATTGCACGCGGCACGCAGATGCTTCGCGCTCGGCTGGATCGACGACTCGGTGCGGGTATCTGGGTCGCGTGGCTGTCACCTTCGCAAGAGGTCCGAGCGGTTCGAGAATCGAAGTCGCCACGCCACTTGGCTGCCATCGCCTTGCGACTCGCGAGTGTGGCATGCCTGGGATTGATCATGTGGTGGGTCAATTCGAACACTGACCGACCCCTCCCTCCAAGAACACTGACCAGCTCGATGCAGCGGAACGAGGCCGAGGGGAAGAAACTTCAGGCGCGGGAGTTCATCCCGAGTCGCTCACCAGCCGCGACTCAGAGCGACGGCTCCGCGACCAGCAAAAAGGGCCCGGGCTTCGTGCCAAACCTTCGGGGAAAGGTCGTCGATCTCGAGGGTCGGTCGGTGGGTGGGGTATCCGTGAAACTCCAAGCGGGAACGATTGGGTCATCGGGTCGATCCATGTTGGAGTTCGAGTTTCTCCCCTCCACCGAGGTTGAAAAAGCGGTGAGCCGAGAATCCGGAGAGTTCGAAGGCCGCCTCTCTCCCGACGATCGTGGTCGACTGCTCGCCCGTGGCGCAGGGTTCCAACCAGTCATCGGGGAGACGGTCGGCGCCAGTCGCGGCGCGCCGCAAGCTCGCGAAGGTGTCGTCCTGGTGGTAGCGATCGAAAGAGTGATTCAGGGTCGAGTGACGGACTCCCGGGGCAATCCCCTCGTGAATGCTTCCTTGCGACTGCTTCCCGCGCCGGAGTATCTGGAACGACTGGAACCAACACTCGATCGCTGGACTTCTATCGGTGCCACCGCACAAAGCAGAGAAGACGGACGCTTTCACATGGAAGCCTACGCGATGAACGGCGCAACTCTCCAAGTGACCAAGGGTGGCTTCGCTCCAGCGACCTTCGTCATGGACTCCGCCTGGCCCACGAACATAGAAATCGTCCTCGACCCTCTCCCAAACAATGTCACTGTGGTGCGGGGAGTGGTTGTCAACGGCCAGGGCGCTGGAATCCCGAATGCCATCGTGACCGCAGGGAAAGAGAGTGTGGAAACAAACAGCGAAGGCGCCTTTGAGCTTCCCTGGGACAGTGCCTGCAATCAGACATTGTGGGCGGTGCAACCAGGTCATCTTCCGACAACCTCAACCATCGAGAACACGTCGCCGCGGCGCCTTGAAAAAAAGCGTCTCGTGATCGACGCCGAAGCCCTGGCGATCGAGGGCCGGGCAATCGACGCCCGGGGACGTCCGGTGAATGGAGCGCTTGTGTGGGCGTCGGACCTGACGGTGATTGGAAACGGGAGCGACGTGACGTTCGCCGAAGTGCTCGTTGACCCCGCGCCAGAGTTCGACGTCCCGCGGTTCTCGCACACGGATCCGCAAGGCCGCTTTCGGGTCCCCTATCTGATCGATCGTGAGTATCGATTGCGGGCCATGTGGTTTCCGTCAAGCGCGATGGTGGAGTTCGGTCCCTTTCCCGCGGGGACCAACGACGTCCTCTTGCGCCTTGCCACGAACTCGCCGACTCATCCCATCGCCGGACGTCTGGTGGACAAAGACGGGGAACCGGTCTCCGGCGCCTCCGTCGCCTTGTGTCGCCGGGGAGTCGAGATCCCTCTGACAAACGACCATCTTTGGGTGAGTCAGGTCAACGGCACCGTGGTTCTCAGCGATTCTGGAGGGCGCTTCTCTCTTCCTGCAACACCCCTCTCCGGGCTTCAGCTTCGGATCTCCAAGAGCGGGTTCTTAGATCACGACTACTACTTGGAAGAATCCCATGATCCCGGGAACCTGGAAATCTTGGTTTGGCGTCCCGCCCGTTTCCGCGTTGTCGCTGCCCCCGAGCACGCCGACCGATTTTCGTTGCTGCTGAACGAAGGGACCCCTGCTCCGATATTCTCGGCGGCTTCTTGGGATGGAAACCTCGACATGAGTCACTTCCAGCGCGCGGCCCTCCTCGACGGCCTGTCGGAACTCCTTGTCGTCCCCGACACAGTCACTCACATCGTCTTCTATGAGGGAGAGGAAGAGATCGAGCGCGCGCCGGTGGAGGTTTCGTTCGGCTACACCACCGAGTACTGACGGCGCGTTGTTTCGGTCTCCGACAGAATGCCCAGGATCTCGACGCACTTCGTGGGAACCCATCCGGCCCCGCCGCATCTCGCGGAGATCCACGAGTGACCGGCGGGTACTGCGGCGTGCCAAGTTCGTCGATCCGATGAACTCACAGTGCTCGCGTGCCTCTGCAACGGACGACCGCACGACCTCCCCCAACGGAACGATCCACGAACGAGTGAAAGCGACTCATGGCGCACGGTGATTCCTCAGTATCCCGTCGACATCCGCAATCCCCGACTGAACGCGAACCCGTCCGAAGCGCCGGAATCCAGTTCGATCAACTGAAGGTACACGTCGGCACCCTCGAGGGCCGGATCTTGTCCCAGCAAGAGCGTGTACGACAAGACGGGATCCGGGAGTGGCAGAATCAGGATCGACAGGAAGTCCACCAGAATGGTCCCGTCCCAGTTGGTCGGAAGGTCATCCGAGTCGGTGCCGATGAGCACGAACGCACTCGAGCTCGCCGGTGAAGAGCGTTCAATGAGGATGTCGGTCTCCTTGCCAATGACCGGGTCGACCGAGAGCTCTAGCTTTGGGACGCCCAGGGTTCCCGGATGTCCCGTTCCGTAGTTCAACCAGCGGGCAATCGCCGGCTCGCGGACGAAGACATCCGGGACTGTGCCATTGATGTCCGGAGAGACCAGATTGCTCGCTCCACAGGCGAAGCCGATCACCAGATTCTGAGACGCGAGGTCTGCCCATTCGACCTCTCCATTGGCGGCCCCGCCACCGGGTGCGGTGGAGACGGGATAGGTAATGTTCTGGTGTCGATCACGGATGTAGAGCTGCGACTCCGGCGTCCCCCCGTTTGGCAACTCGGGAGCCTTCGAGTCGAACAACACGTAGCGCCCATCATCGGAAACCGCGCGACCCGCGGCGAGCGCACTGAGCAGTCCTCCCCCTGTGGCTACACTCTCGATGGTCACGTCTCCGGTATTCCGATCCAGGAGGAACGCCGCGCCACTGAAGTTGGTGGTGCCGGGGACAAGATTGTTCGAGTAGCTCGTGAAGAGGATGAATCGGCCATTGCGCGAGATCTTCGGAAAAAAGCTCACCGAGTTCCCTGCCACCCCGAACCTGCTTTGGCTGACCTTGGTCACTCCGGTGGCCGGCGTGTACAAGAAGATGTCTCGGTGCGTGTTGAAGTCTGAGTTTGTCAGGTTGGAGGCATCGCTGGCGAACACAATGGACTGTCCGTCGTCCGAGATCACGGGATCAAAAGACGCTCCGTTGGCCGTCGCACTGGAACCAAAGTTCAGCGAAAGACAGGTGGTCGTCCCGGATCGAACATCGCGGAGAAAGATGTCGGAACCGCCATTCGTATCCGGAACAAAGTCCAAATTCGTCGCATCACTCTCGAAGACAATGAACTCACCAGTCGAGTTGGTTCCGGGGTGACCCGAGTCGCCGTTGGCCTGAACGCCTCCGCTACCCACACTGACCAGGACCATGGTGGAGCGGGCCGACAAGAAAATGTCGGAATAGCCATTGATGTCGTTCGCAACCAGATCGCTCGCCGCACTGGCAAACGTCACGGCATCTCCGCGGCTGGAAATATGAGGTGAGTGGCTCCAATCGTTGCCAGCTCTTCCCTGGGGGTTCTTGCTCACCAGGGTCGTGACCCCCGTGCGAGTGTCGCGAAGGTAAACATCGGGGATGATCGAGTTGCCGTCGCTGGAAACGAACGAGTTTCGACTCCGGAACGCCACCAAGTGGCCACTCGCAGAGAGGCTGGGGAAACTCGAGGACAGAGTCCCCTGATCACCTTGGGTGTCGACGCTGAGCAGCTCCAAGGACTGGGCCCCCAAAGGTCCCGAAAGAAGTGATGCCGCAAGAGCGGTGGCGAGGAGCGCAGCACTCCGGGGGAACGAAGAGAACAAGATCAATCGGTGTCTGGTCATGGGGTGGGCTCCGGTCGGGGCGGCCAAGGACTCCCGGGGATCGGGAAGGTGGCTTGGTCCTCAACACGGAATTGGGTCACTCGGACGGCAGACGAATTTCGAGACGTGCGGCAGGCGAGCCAGCGCTCCCGCCCCCCTCCCCCTCGGTGAGAAAGAGTTGCTCAGTGCCCTCTCCCGGCACGGGAGCGCTCCCAGTCCCGGGCGACAGGGATCCAAACCGAACGGCCGCATCGGGACGACTCTCCTGTCCCAACGTTCGCGGACAGTCTTTTCGAAGCATTCGGCGACCTGGAAACGGCTGCCGACCGGGGTTCACGCGGGGCAAGTTCGTTGGGGTGGCGTCACAAATCCAGAAGGCTACGGGTGAACCGTTGACCAGCTCCTGGGAACCGCAGACTTAGTTCTGACCCAAGCTTTCCTCGAAGTCTCGCAATCGGACGGAGTATTCGTGGAGCGCATCGCTGTCACCAAGCTCCCGGTAGAGCGTGACAAGATCGCGTAGCACGACCCCCTTTTCCGTCGATCCGGGTCCCTCCGCCTGCTCCATGTCCTCCAACGCTTCCAGGAGTTGCTCTTCCGCCTCCCCGTCTCGACTCAGCCTTCGAAGACACTGGGCGTACTCCCGTCGAACGTATCCCCGCCGCTCCGGGTGAAACTCCGGAAGCTCTTCAGCAAGGAGCAGCGCTTCGAAGTAGAGAGACTCGGCGGACTCATGGTCACCGGAAGCCAACGTCACCTGAGCGATGGCAAGCCGCGCCGTCAAAGTCTGGACATGCCGTTCCCCAAAGTTCTCGAGACGCCAGTCCAAGATCTGTTGATCGAGTTCCAGGGCTTCCCCGAAGCGGCCCTGAAGGGCTAACGAACGTGCCAGTTGATAACGCATGGAGTTCATCTCGGAGCTCTGCTCCTTGCCGGCACGTTCCAGCGCGTCCATCCCCTGAAACAGCAGACGATCCGCTTCGTCATGCTCTCTGAGTGGAATGAGAGCAGACACCAAGACATGCAAGCTCGCCAAGGCGATCGGGTGCTCATCGCCATACAGCGCGCGACACGCCTCGTAGGCGGCTCGGCCCTGCTCTCCTGCCTGGACGAAGTCCCCGAGCGCGTGAAACGCGATGGAGAGTTCGATGCGGCTGCGGGTCACCAAGGGATGGCCGGGTCCGTACTTGCGCAGGCGCCGATCGAGTAAGTCGGCAAACAAGTCGCGAGCCTCGTGAATCGAGCCCATGTCACGCAAGACGAAGGCAAGGTTGTGCAAGGCCGACAGGCTTTCCGGGTTGTCCGGACGGAGATGAGCGTCCGCGACGGCGCAGACCTCTCGCGCCTTCACGAGTGCGACCTCGTCTCGATTCTGTAGCAACAGCGCCGCGACCAACTGATGGCCGAGCAAGACCACCTGTTCATAATCCGGAGAACGCAGCTGCCGCTCCTCGCGGAGGAGTGCGTCCAGGAGAGCTTCCCCCGCGAGAGGATCGCCCCCATGAACCATCGTCGAGCCAAGATGGGTGCGTGCCTCTCGGTAGCGATCTCGATGGTCTTTCCCCGCAAGCTCGGCGAGGAGATCCACCGCCCGCTGATACTGCTCTCGCGACGCCTCGAAAGCACGCAGCGACAGCAAAGTCTTGCCGAGAGTCATCCGCAGAGAAGCCTCCACGGAAGGTTGGTCTTGGTAGGCCTGTTCGAGACCTCGAGCGGCTTCTTCGAGCAAGTCGTACACCCGCACGTCACGAATCGACTGAATCCCCGACCGGAGCTCCAGTGGATCCACTTCTCCCAGCATGTCTTCGAGGAATTGATTCACCCCGGTCAGCTTGCGGGTTTCTTGCTCCAAGTCCTCGAGACGGCGTTCCGCAAGCTCTGCGGCGGCTCTGGCACGATCGCGATCGTGCATCGCTTGCAATGCCAGGACGATCGAGACTGCGGCACCGATCAGCACGGATGCTCCGGCCACCATGACCGCGACACTCACGGCACGGTTGCGTTCCGCGTACTTGCGCCACTGATAGATCAGCGACGGCGGTCGAGCACGCACCGGACGCCGATCGAGGAATCGGCGAAGGTCGGCCGCGAGATCCGCGGCGGTGGCGTAGCGATCGGCCCGATCGTGAGCGAGAGCCTTGTGAATGACTGTCGCCAGGTCACCTCGGGTCGCCGGCTCCAGATCCGCGAGGTTGCGCGGAACCCCTTCTCCCACGAGGCGCACCGCCTGAGGCAACGCGAGCCCCTCCATCTGGAAAGGCATCTCGCCAGACAACAGTTCGAATCCCACCGCGCCCAAGGCATACACATCCGCGCGAGCGTCGATCTCCTCTGAGTTTCCAGCCACTTGTTCCGGACTCATGTAGGCAAGCGTTCCAAGGAGCTGCCCCGATCGAGTCTGGAGAGATTCCGCCACGGCCTCGCCATCCAGATTGCGGGCGATGCCGAAGTCGAGCACACGAACGCTTCCCCGATCATCCACCAGGATGTTCTCGGGCTTCAGATCTCGGTGCAGGATCCCCTGGCGGTGCGCATGTTCGACGGCATCGCACAGCTCGACCAACAACTCGACACGTGCACGCTGGTCCAACTGATCTCGACAAGCAGTGGCGGTGAGGTTCTCTCCCCGAACAAGCTCCATGGCAAAGAACGGCATCGCGCCATGCGCCGTGTCCGTGGTTCCCGCCTGGTACATCTGAGCAATGCCTGGATGCTGCAAGCGTCCCAGGGCTTGAACCTCACGCTCGAATCGCTGGGACAACTCGCTCGCCATCAAGCCCGGACGAAGGACCTTGAGAGCCACCTGCCGTTTGGGATGCTCCTGTTCGGCCTCGTAAACAATTCCCATGCTGCCTTCGCCGAGCACTCCACGAATCCGGAATTCGCCGATCCGTTTGGGTAACTCGGACGCCCCTCCCCAGACCGAATCTTCCTTCCCCATTGCCGCACGCAGCGCCGGCACGGCACCGAGCTCCAACTCGTCCCCCGGCTGGTCCGCCGAGTGAAGCAGCTCCCGGACCCGATCCCGGGTCACCGAATCGGAACAATGTTCATCGAGGTAGGCCTCGCGGTGATCCGGCTCGACTTCCCGGCAAGCGAGGAAGAGCTCCTTGACGCGATGGTAGTCTTCGGGAGTCGGACGATCGGCACTCATGCATCCAGGGATAGCTCACGACGGAGCCACGCGCGCGCCATCGTCCAGTCATTGCGCACCGTACGCTCCGACACCCCCAGCTCCCCGGCGATCTCGTCGTTGTTGAGCCCGCCGAAAAATCGCAGCTCCACCACCTGGCAAGCGCGCGGATCGAGGCGTCCAAACTCCTCGAGAGCATCCACCAGTTCGATCACATCAACGGTCGAATGCTTGGAGTCCAGGTGTTGACCCGTGAGAGTCACGCGAGAGCGATCTCCCCCACGCTTCTGAGCCGATCGGTCGCGTGCCACATCCACGAGCACATGACGCATGACCCGAGCCGCCGCGGCCATGAAATGGGTGCGACTCTTGAAGTCTCCCTCGGTGCGCTCGGCGAGGCGCAGCCAGGCTTCGTGCAGTAACACGGTCGGCTCGACGCTGTGGCCGTGCTTTTGGAGAACCTTGAGAGCCATGGAGCGGAGCTCGTCGTAGAGCTCGTTGGCGAAGGGGTGGGAGTTTGGGAGAGGGTCGTCCATGGGAGAGAGAAGGATGATAACCGCGGGGTTACTTGGTGTGGGGTACCGGTAGAATCGCGAAGATCTTGGCGGTCCAGCAGATTCCGTCACCCAGATGTTACTCGTATCCAGCGGGTGATCACCGACAGTCGTTCTCTTTGGCGAAGCGAACGCTTGGAGCGCACCATCGGGTCCATTCGCTACCAAGCCAAAAGCGAGGTCCTTGCGCCTCGCGGGGCACCGTGACGACCTACGAATCGGGGCTCGAGCCTACCGAGACCTCTGGAGCACGATCTTTACGTTCTTCGCGAACGCCAGGTGTCCGGCCGGCGGGCGCGGCAGTCCCCCTGGCCGTGGGCGGTCTGGATGCTTGCGCGCGCGTTCGAATTCAGTATTCGCTTCATTCTCGGAAACGGCGACCACCGCGAGGCTGATGATCTCCCCTCCTTTGGGAGGATACGTACCACTCCCAATTTGAGCGACGCCTTGCCACGTGCCGTCCTCGAGGAAGCTTTGGACACCGTTCGTACCAAACTGGAGGTACCAGCCGCCGGCATTCGGATGCTGAGGGTTGACAAACAACAAGAGCTGTAAGCCTTTCTTGTAGAGGCCGCTGCTACTTCCGCCGATCATCAGTTTGCCACCATCCTTCTTGGTCAAAGTGCAGCGCACGTCGCGATTGCTCTTCGGCGTCTCGATATCGAGAGCGATGGCCGACGGGTCTCCTGGTCTATTCTCGGACAATGCGTCACCCGCCACCGCGGATGCGAGGGCCACACCGAAAGACACGGCGGCAATCATTGGTTCGATCCTGAAAATCATGAATTCGGCCCTTCTTCAAAGCTCAGTTTCGAGATTTCTGAGAAAGCAGCCCACACTTCGCTGTCTTCGGAATCACGGAGTGCTCGCCACTCATCTTCCGTGACCACTTGAGCGCGAATAGAGAAGCGCACGTGGTCTGGGATCGGTTCGTTCGAGTGAGGGTCCCCGATCAACACGTCGTCACATTCCCACCGTCCGTGGACGTCGGGACGCACGTCAGCGTGGGATTGAAGTCGCCAGGGCTGGAAACCTGGACCGCTCGGCTTCACCCAGATCGCGACCCGAACTGCGTCATTCGTGACCGTGCTCCCGCGAACCGTGATTCGCCCTTGCTGCTGCAATGGGATCCGAGATTGACCAGACCGAGGCTCGACAATCTCGATCCCCCGGTCGAGGTGCCAGGTTGGAGAAAGGGGCCCTCCGTCGTCCACCAAGCGCTCGCTTACACCGGTAATGATCCCAGCGCCGATAAGGACGAGAATCGCGACGAACAAGCACCCCAACGTGAAGACGGGGCGTCGCCGAAGTTGGAGCAGAAACGCCTTGGCTTCGCCGACCAAGCTCTTTGGCCGCATCACGGCACACCCCCTCTTGTTGCTTCCGCCTCTACCCCGAGCAGGATTCCATGGAGGCGCGCCTCCATGAGTGGCAAGATCTGCACGGAATCACGATTGGCGATACCGGCTCGCTCCTCGAGTGCGAGAGCTTCGTCAAGCCAACCGATCCGTCGCATCTGACCTGCGAGCTGCTGGTCCGCAGTCTCGAGAACCCCACAGATTTCGCTGAGTTTTTCGAGTTCGTCGCGCCATTTCCCGCGAAGCAGAGAGAGGAGTCCATCGGCGTCACCGTGTTGGTCGATGCGCTTTTCAACATCGCGCAAACACTCGAGAAGGAAGTCGCGCGCGTCTCGCTCGAGTTCTGGCAAGTAATCGCGAATCCGAATCCTCATTTCACTGAGTTCCCAGCACGTCTGGAGGAGAACGGCGCGACTGCGGACGAACGCTTCACCCGTCGTAAGGGCACCGACCGCTAGCTCCTGTTCCGTCGCTCGGGCCCACTCCGTGGCTGGCGTCAACACTGAGTCCTTGGATTCAAGCCAGCCGAGAAGGGCCATTCCCTTCTCCATCAATGCGTCCTTCCTTACATTCCGGGGGCTATCTGGCGTTGACTCCAAGGCAAAGCGGTGCCGCTCGAAGGAAGCCCGCACACAACCAGGGACTGCGCTCGGAGCGCTGGCATGATCATGCCGGCACCCCACGGGTGGCCTGGCCGGCCTGGGCGCGGCAGGCTCTTCGCCTGACGGCGGAGCAGAGCAAGCCACAAGGAAACATGCAGCCAACGCCGTCGCCCTCACTCGCCGACTCCGTTTTCTACGTAGTTCGTGACAAACAAAAGCTCCGAAGGCGTCAGCTCGCCCTTGAGCAAGAGAATTGCGCACTTCTCTCTCGGGTTCTCCTGTTCTGGAGCGGGAGGCGTCGTGCAGGCGCACAGAAGAGTGAGTCCAATGAGAAGCGCATGAATGAACCTGTTTCGCATGGAGGGAATCCTCATCTAGGGTTCGACTCGGTCCAATGACAACTCCGTTGCAATCGCTTCGACTTTGTGATTGAACTCGTCGAGGCGATCGATGAGCTCTGAAGTCGACAGCTCGACAAGCTTCCAGAGCGCCAGCACGTCGAGACGATCGCAGAGCTGCAGACTTGCTCGGGCAATCCGCTGGACGTTCCTCTCCAACCGGGAGAGATTGACCTCCAAGGCTTCAACGTTCTCAGCCGACTTGGCGTAGATGTCTCGCATCTCCCGGTAGTCCGTGCTGTTTTCTGGCGTCACCTCGAGCCGTGCCTTGATGTTTGCGCGGATCGCTCGGTACTCGGGAATGATCTCGTTCGCAAGCCTGTCGCGGACGGCTACGGCATCCGAGTGAAGACCGTCCAGATTCGCTTTGAGCAGCCCGGTCAGCTGAACGGTCGCGTCGAGGGAGTCTTCAACGCTGGCGTGACCACTCGCCACGAGTTCCTGGATCTGGTTGACGATCTCCCCCACTCGGTCGACGCGTTCGTGCGCGGCATCGGTTTTTCCGATCACCTCCCGCAACAACCCCAGGAAATCACCGGACTGAGTCTTCAAGCCTTGGCTCGGAACCAGCTCATCCGGCACAGGCGGTGGTGGCCCTTCGACTTGAGAGGCGGCAAAGAGAAACAGCAGAGCGGCGACGATCAGCATGACGGCATCCTTCCATTCATGAAATTGTCAAGTGCCAACTTGGTCAGTTCTATGGAAGTTTGACGCGGTTTCCAACGACGTTCTCGCACATTTGAGTCTCATCTCATTCTTCCTATTGATATTCTCGCTTCTGGTAATTGACAATTCCGACATCGCGAGGAGACCGCATGAGCAGCCCCGGACAGCTACGCGCACGCGCTGAACGCGTGGTTGCGGCCATGGCCAAACTTGGTCGCCGAGGGAACGCGGACGCCCAGATTCGATTGATGAAGGCGCTTTTCGACCTCGCGACGAACCGCGGCCAAGAGCTCCCCTCGGAACTGCGCTTCGAGGTCCAAGCACGTGCCGCCCAACTACACCTCATGATGATGCGGGTTCATGACGCCGCGAAATGCCTCCGCCCCTACGCTGAGGTGACAGACGAGGGCGAGGTCGTTCTCAACGAATCCAAAGTCGCGGAACTCAAGGCCGGAAGCTCCAGCTACGGACGCGGCTGTCTGTTACGTGAACTCGGCAATCTGCTGTACCGAGTGCACCGCCACAAACAGGGTCGCTCGCTCGCGGCGATCGGCAACGTCTTCTTGAAAAGAGATTCACCAGGCCCCAGCGGTCGTGATCGCCTTCTCGCAGAGCTGGAAAGTCGCATCTGGTGGTCGCGACTTCTCTGGCACTGCGAAGAGTTCAGCGAGGCGAAAGAGCTGATTCGCGAATGCGTCCTTGATCTGTCCGAGGCGATGAAGGACGAGACGGCGCCCCGAGGTGGCATCGATCTACTTGTCGCCGTCGCGCTCGATCTGTGGGCGTCTTTCAATTTGGCTGCTGGCGAAACAGATGTCGCGCGCAGAAGGATCTACCAGGCTCTCTTCCTCCTGAGGGGAGGACGGGTCCGCTGCAAGGTGCGCCTGGCGTATTCCATGTACTCCGCAGCCCGGATCGAAGCTGCCGGCTATAGCAAGTCGTCGTACCAATGGTGCCGCGACCTGTTCAACGAATCGGAAAGACTGTTCGGCAATCACGAACACCCATTCCAGTTGCGGGCAAGAATCATGCACGCGCAGTTCCTGACCAAGCACAAGGTGCAGCGCAGGGAGGTCGACGAACTTCTCAACTCGGAGGATCTCAAGAGCCGCTTGACGATCGACCCGGAAGAGAAAAGCTACGTCGAGGCGAGCGAACTCCTGACCCGTGTCTGGGCTGAGGAGCGCGGTGCCAGAGAAAACCCGAAGCTTTGGGAGCACTGCATCGAGCTAGGCAAGCAGCTCGACTTACTCCAGAGCAAACCCGCCCGACTCAAAGCCGAGGGCAAGCTCCACCTGGGCCTGGCCCTGATTCAAATCGAGAAGTCGCGACCCGCAGGCCAAGCCCGTTTGCGCGAAGCCTTAGAAATTTCCGGCCGATGCAATCTAATGAGAATCAAAGCTGCAACGCACCTTGCGTTTGTGGAATACCACCAACTGGAACGCGAACCAGCTCTCGCGAGAGAGCATTGGAACATTGCGGCCGGTCTGTTGCGGACCATGCGCAGCTCCTTTCTATACGACTGGTCTCGACGGCTAGAGGACAAACTCGAAGCGCCAGCGACAGTTGAGCTCAACCTTGAAGGAAAACTCAAGACCATCCTAGAAAGGGTCCACCAAGATTACTTGAAATATCACACCACAAAAACAACAGACAAGCAGCAACTATGGCAAGAGATGGGAGTTCCTCAGGCCACGGGTTATCGCCTCCTGAGCAAGTACCTAGGGAAAGACGGTAGCTAGCCACAGTAGAGCAGACGAAATCGAAGGGACTGCCTAGTCAAACGACATGCCAGGAAGAACCCGGTCACGCGGGGCGTCTCCAAGCGTTGACACATGAATCAAAGCTCCTCCGTTTGTATCCTCTCTCGAATGAACTTCCACACTTCGCATTTCTTCTTTTCGCTGCTGACCTTCTTGCCGACGCAACAAGACGGAATCCTGTGGCATCCAGACCTTGCCGAGGCCAGGAAAATCGCCGCTGCGAAACACGCCCCGCTGCTTGTTGTCTTTCGCTGCGAGGCCTGACGGGACTGCAATGACTTCGATGGCCAGTTGGGCCGCGACCTTCCCGAACTGAGTGCTGCCGCGGCGCCCTATGTTGCCGTGCGAGTCACCAATCTGCGCGACATTGACATTGCGAACCTCCGCTTCGACTTCGACCTAACGCTTTCCGTCTTGCTGATGCATGCGGACGGGACCATCTACCACCGCTACGGAGGCCGAGGCAGCCAAGGGGCGGAGCAGTACCTCGACATCGCCACGCTCGCAGCTCTTCTACGGGACACACTGGGTGAGCACCACGCGTACGACCGCGCGCCAGCGCCACCAGAGACCGTGGAACCCCTGCGCGCGATCGACCTGCCCGTGCTGCAAAGGAAGATTCGTGGGGGCCAGCGCATCGACTGCGTGCATTGCCACACCGTGCACGATGCCGAAGCGCGCGGCGCAATGCTGCAAGAGACTTGGGAACGCGAAGATGCATTCGTTTTCCCTGACCCGGCCCGTCTTGGCATCACTCTCGACCCTAGACACCAGTCGACCGTGCTCGAGGTCATCGAGTCGTCGCCCGCGGCCCGCACCGGCATCCAACCCGGAGACGAGCTACTCGCACTCGGCGAGCAACAGTCCGTACGCACGTTCAGCGACGTTCAGTGGGCCCTTCACCGAGCACCTTTCGCGGCCAATCGGCTCTCAGTCCGCTTCCGGCGCGACGGCGTCGTTCACGACGCCGCGATCGTACTCGCCGAAGGCTGGAAGCGCTGCCCTCCCAGGGACTACGCTTGGCGACCGCTGAAATGGAACCTCTCACCAGCTCCCGGTTTCGGCGGCTCGGTGCTCTCGCGGGAACAACGACAGCAACTAGGCCTGGGTGACGCCCCCTTCGCGATGCGAGTCACCTATCTCGTCGATTGGGGCGAGCAGAAGGCTCGCGGTCAGGCGGCCCGAGCCGCGGGCCTCCGAAAGGGAGATGTCGTCGTCGGATTCGCGGGGAAGCGCGACTTCGAATCGTTCGACCATCTCCATGCCTATTGCGCGCTAACGTTGACCGCCGGCGCCGAAACAGAGATCGCCGTTTGGCGCGATGGTCGCGAGCGGACCCTGCGATACGACTTGCCCGAGTAGCAGCGAGCCCGAGGTGATCAACCGCGGGATCGCAAGCTCGAATCGCTTCGTGCCGTGTGCGTGCTGCCGGAACCAGAGACTTGGAGCCAAGAGACGTGAAAGAGGCGCCCTTGGAGCATTTCTCGTTGGACGGCCTCTGTCCCGAGCCGAAGACACGGACGTGCTTCCCATGAATGACCGAGGGCAGAACCACAAGTTCATAGCGATCGAGCTTTTGTCACCCTCTTCGACCCAGAAAGCGATCGGTGAATTCGGGCTTCCGGGTGGTTCGACCGGAAGACAACCCCTCCGCGAAGACGCACAATCCTCCCTCGAGTTTCCCAAAGCTATCGGTTGGGAGCGTAGTTGGCGTGAACGACCACCCAACGATCATTCTGGCGCGCGTAGACGCGGGTTGACTTCACATTCACCTTGTTGATTTCCCCGGAGCTTTCTGTCAACCCGAGAAAGTTGTAACTGAGCACTGCGACGTCCCCGAAGACTTGTACTTTTGCATCCGCCATCTGCGCCGCGACGAGCTGCTCGTTCGATCTCGATTCCGCCACCACGAGCTCGCGCTTCAGGTCCAAGTCGAGCCGACTGGTGAAGCTTGGGTGAAACTCCGTGTAGTCGGCAGAGAGATGTTTCAACATTCGCTCGGAGTCGCCTTGGATCTCGGCATCCCATTGGTCTTTTGTGATCCGAAGGATCTCTTTCTCGATGTCTCTCTGCGCACCCACCTCTTCAGGGGATGCTGAGTCCCCCCCAGACGGAACGATCAACCAGAGAGCAATCCACAGGAGCTTGTTCGTTTGGTTCCTCACGGTGACTCCTCTTCGAACTCCACGTCTTTCGCCGGCCGAACACCCAAGATGTAGTCCCGAAATATGGGGGAGAGTCCATCACGGTTTGCCGAACAGGCTCGATCCGCAGACAAGTAGTAGCAGCCACCGCGAACCACTCGAAGCGGTCCTTCCGGCTGTCCCTGGAGAGCGCCGTTCTGGGGATCGTGACCAGTCTGATAGGGAACTTTCCAGTCGAGGCACCACTCCCAGATGTTGCCGATGACATCGTAGAGGCCAAACGGGTTCGGGGCGAAATGCCCCACCGGTGCGTGTTCGAGGAACCCATCGCTCCAATCTTCTGGTACCCCCCAGCTCGTCGTGTTCCGGTCGCGAACCACACTTCCCTCGTCGTACACGTTTCCGGCTCCGACTCTGCCGACGCTCGCCGCGACGCTTCCACACCACCAGGGGGTTGTGGTTCCACCCCTCGCAGCTCGTTCCCACTGAGCTTCTGTGGGCAGCGTCAGCTCCACTCGAAAGAGCGTGGCCTTGGTCGTTTCGTAGTCGATGTTCTCTACGGGATGGGAGAGAGGGTCTCGACTCCTTGCGCCAAAGGAGCTCGGATTCTCGCCGGTGATCCGGAGCCACTGGCCCTGTGTCATTTCGTACTTCGAAATGAAGTAGGCGGACAACGACACCTCGTGCAAGTCTTCGTCTGGATCTTTGGCCAGGTCGAAGTTCCTGGCCGCTGGATTCTCGGACTGAGACCCCATCCAGAACGCCCCTTCAGGGATCAGCACGAGCACCATGCCGGTTTCACCCGTGAGTACCCAGTCCTTGCTGCCGCGACTTGGCCGCGCCCCGCTCTCGTAGTGCCAGAATTCCCAGAATCCCGTCGTTTCGCTCCTGCCGAGTGGAACCAGGCCGGTTGTGGGCTTGAGACGCAGACCTCCGTAAACATCGCTCGTGGCGATCTGCTCGCAGGCTCGGCTCCATTCCTCGGAGAACGCTTCGACCGTTCGGTGGTGGATCGTCATCGCGTATTCACGGTTTCTCTTCATGCGCGCGAGCGGTCCGGTCTGTGCAGCCAGTAGCAGGTTCAAATCACTGAGAAGCTGCGCCTTTTGCTCGAGGAGCCATGCGTCCGCGGAGAATAGATCGGGGATTCCGTCGGCATCACTCGCACTTCCATCGGCGAAACCAATGGAAGAGATCTGCGCCTGATAAGCGGCCGCGAGGTTCTCGGCCCGGTCGATCCAATCGTCCATTCTCTCGACAACATGCAACCTCCTTGGCCACAGCTGCTCGGCCTCCGCGAACAGGTCCTGAAGCATCTTGCGGCTCGCCACCAGGTTGAACACATCCAGTCGCTCTTGAGCCACCAAGTACATCCGCAGCGTCGAGAAGAGTCCCACGAGCAGCACGACGAGAAGTGCGAGAGCCCCGACCACGAACGCGCGATGGCGTTTCGCGAGCTTGCTCAAAACGTAGAGCTTGCTCGGGGGACGTGCGAGAATCGGTTCGTGGTTCTGGTAGCGCCGGATGTCCGCGGCCAGCTCCACCGCCGATCCGTAACGGCGGTCTCGGTCCTTCTCGAGAGCCTTCCGGGAGATGGTTTCGAGATCCCCGCTCAGGACTCGGTTGAACGAGCTCAGCGGCCGAGGGCTTCGTTCGCGGATGATCTCAACTGCTTCGTGCACCATCCGGTCCTCGAGAGAGTAGGGCAAGGATCCGGTGAGAAGTTCGAACAGGTTCACACCGAGAGAGTAGATGTCGGATCGGATGTCGAGTTCCACGGATGATCCGAGCGTCTGTTCTGGACTCATGTACGGGACGGTACCGATGAGCTGGCCCGCACGGGATTGCAACGTCGTCAACTGAAGATCCGAGTCCGTCGTACGCGCGATTCCGAAATCCAAGACCTTGGCCTGCCCCGACGCGTCGACCAAGATGTTCCCCGGCTTCAGATCTCGATGGATGATTCCCTTCTGATGAGCGTGATGAATGGCGTCGCAAACCGCGAGAAAGAGCTCCAGCCTTGCTTGCGTGTCCAGCTGGTGTGCTCTCACGTAGTCAAGAATCTGTTGGCCCTGGACGAGTTCCATCGCGAACCACGGCACCGACGTCACCCCAGCTCCCTCGGTGCCTGCCGCATAGATTTGAGCGATTCCTGGGTGGAGCAGCCGGCCGAGAATCTCCACTTCCTGCTCAAATCGACGACGCAGCTCCTCGGAAGGAAAGGGATAGCGCATCACCTTGAGAGCGACTCTCCGGGAAGGAGTCCCCTGCTCCGCCTCGTAGACGACCCCCATGCCACCATGGCCGATCTCTCGGAGGATTCGAAATCCGTGGATCGAGGGCAGCAGAACGTCGTCGGCCTGGCACTCTCTCTTCCAGCGGCCGAGAATCGCGGAAGCCTTCCCATCCCCGCGACTCGGCAGCATTTGGGAGGCATCCTCGTGAGCGGCCACGAGGGCCTCGACCTCGGAGCGAATCGCTTCATCGCACTCTCGATCGAGAAAGGAAGAACGCTGGGACACCGGCAACGCAAGAACTTGATGGAAGATCTCTTCGATCCGATCCAGAGTGTCCTTCTTCTTCATCACCCCGTGGTCTCTTTCAGTCGTGAGACAAGCCAGGCCCGGGCAAACTTCCAGTGTTCTTTCGCCGTCGATTCGGAGATCCCCATGACTTCCGCCGCTTCCTTGACGCTCAGACCGCCGAAGTAACGCAAAGTCACCAGCTCTGCTCTCCTGGGACTCTGCTTCGCGAGGCTCTCGAGCACCTCGTGCAACGCCAGCACATCGACGGGATGCAGACCACTTTCCTTCGAGAGTCGGGCGGCGGTCGCCAAGGTCCTTCCCCTCAGACCTCTTCCTCGTTTCTCCGCGTTTCGCGCTCGGGCGTGACCGACGAGGACTCGGCGGATCACCATGGACGAGATGGCGAAGAAATGCGCTCGGTCCTTCCAACAAACCCGGTCCTGGTTGACGATGCGCACGTAGGCCTCGTGAACCAAATCCGTGGGCTGCCACGTGTGACCAACGGGTTCCTCTTGAATCCATCGGTCCGCCAGTCTGCGGAGTTCTTCGTAGACCAGAGGAATGAGACGGCCCATCGCGCCAGGCTGACCGCCAGACACTTCCAGGAGTGCATTGGTGACATCGTGCGGATGATTCACGAATGTTCTCTCGACACCCCCTTTATAGAATGAGCTCAGCCCTCTTTCAAATGACGTTGACATATCCCGAGCAATGCCAGGCGAGGCTCCCGCTCGTCCAGGGAGTGAAGGGTCCGGGAAGCCTTCGCCCCCCGGACCCCACTCGAGGAGTGGCGCGAGAACGTCGCAGCGCGCCTTACTGTGGAAAGGCTTGGCCCTTCCCCGGGAGCGTGATCCCTAACTGTTCCTTTTCGATTGCCCCCATGTCGATTCGATGGCCACCACCAATCGGCACCTCTGTCGCCGGATCGCCAGCGTCGATGCAGGGAGAAACCGCGCGAAGGGACAATCCTTCGCAGACCGTGGAATCGTGGAACGCAGGATCGAACCCAAGGAGGTTTGTTCCGTTGAGCAGGCCGCACTCTCCGGAACAGGGGCCCATCGTATTCATGTAGAAATCGTTGTACTCGATCGAAACGGCATTCGCTCCATCGGTATAGATCCCCCATCCGTCATTGCGACTGAAGATGTTGTTCCGGATGTCCGAACTACCAAACAATCCCTGAATGCTGTGGATGGCCCCATCGGAGGGGATACGGCTGCTGCCCCGATTTTCGTGAACGGTGTTGTTCACGAACTCCAGCTGGCTGTCAATGTCCAGGATTCCCGCACCAATGACGTCAGGATCTTCTTCCTCGGCCTGCCAGCAGCACAGCAATTCTTCCGATGCACACACCCCGCAAAGGACCATCGCCTGATTGAACGCGATGAGATTCCGCGTCAATGTACTGAACGACTTTACGTCGAAAGTGATTCCCGCGCCCACCTGACTCCGATTGTCGCAGATCGAGTTATCACGGATGACCGAGTCCACCTGATCAAATCCACCAGACGAGCACTCGGTTTGCGCTGGGCTGTTGCCCTTGAAGTAAAGCCCGCCCCCCATGGAACAAGGTCCTTCCGCAGAGTTGCCGTGAATTAGGTTCTCTGCGATCACCAAGGTCGTCCTTGGTCCACCAGTCCCATCCACTGCCACCGCTCCACCATTCGATTCACTCACATTCTCATGGAGTTCATTGCGAAGCAGCTTCACTCCACTTCCGGCTTCGATGAACACGCCTCCTCCCATTCCCGAAGCGACGTTCCGGTAGATCTGGTTGCCGGAGACCAACCTCGTCGCAAGGTGATCCGGATTCCTACCGAGATAGACGCCTCCGCCACGCCCCGTGGCGAAGTTGTCCCGGATCATGTTGTTCTCGATCTTCCGGACTCGGCTGGCGCTCTCCACAAAGATGCCGCCTCCATCGACCGCGTTGTTGGCAAAGATCTCATTGCCTTCGAGAACGACCTTGGACGTCGCTCCATGCACAGCGATCCCACCGCCTTGCGTGGCGGAGTTCGTATGGATCGAGTTGTAGAGCACCAGCGGCTGGGCACCACCCTGAATGAGGATTCCCGGGCCGCCATGATTGTGGACCTCGTTTCCAACAATCGTCGGTCGCGCCCCATTTTCCACCCGAAACCCACCGGCACCGCCAATGATGGCAAGGCACGCGATCACCGTGTCTCGTCCACCAGAATCGATCACGAATGTCGGCTGCGAGCTGTCCGCCGGAAACACCTCCGCCGGCTGCATCGGATCGAGGCTCGCAATGAAGAGCTTCTTGCCGCTCGGATTGATCAGACTCTCTGAGGCGGGGTCGGCCGTAGGATCCAGGAGGATCGCATCTCCATCGCTGGCGGCATCGATCGCAGCCTGGATGGTGGCGTACTCCGATGGAACCAGGCGCTCGGTGCTGGGAAAGTAGTCGAAGCCCTCGATCACGGTGCTCGCCTCGTCCGGATTCGTCACCACAACGGACACCTCGAAGGTCTTCTCACATCCCGTGGGAAAGAGAATCGGAGGTGTGACCTCGAGTCGGGTGCTGCTCACAAATTCGACGTGGGTCGCCGAGACTCCTCCGAACGTCACGGTCGTTCCGTCACAGAAATTCGAGCCCGTCAAGGTAACGAGCCCAGCTCCGACGTAGGGAGCCGAGAACGGCGAGACGTCGAGAACAACCGGTGCCAGTCCGACGTACTCCAGGGCATCGACGAGAACGTCACTTTCTCCGACACAGTTCAAGATTCGCACGGCCACCATGCCTGTCCCATGGGGCGGCACTGTGGCGAGAACCGTGTTCGTATCCACAACCTGGCAATCCACAGCAGCAACGCCACCCACCCACACTTCGCATGGGGCGTAGAAATCGAACCCCTGAATCTCGATCTGTGAACCGCCGCATGTCGAGACCTGACTCTCAACGACGTTGGCGATCGCAGGCGGTGGCTGGTAGGAAAAACGAACGTCCTCCGCCGACGAAACTGGTCCACATTCGAAGGCACTTGAGAGATGAATGGCGACCAAGGCATCGCCAGCAGCGTTCACCGGAGTCATGACGAAGATCGAGCTGTCCGAAGGATGAGCCGTAATCGTCGCCGGAATGGCTCCTAACGTGACAGTGCATCCCGACTTGAACCCTGTTCCCGTGATCTCGATGACATCTCCTCCGGCGGTCGATCCACAGGATTGCGAAAGCCCGATCACGGTGGGCGCCGCAACGCATACCTGCCAGGCCCCTGCATGTGTATTGGAGTTCGTTTGACCGCAAACTGAAGCCGCCAGATTTCGGACCTGAACGTCGTGCCATCCTGCCGAAAGACTGGCGGGTGACATCGCCTGAAGCTCGGTAGAACTCGTGAACTGCACGCTGGGAGCAGGAACCTCTCCGAAATAGACCTGGGACGAGGATCGAAACCCGGCCCCCGTGATTGTGACGGCGCTGGAGAGACCCTCCTGGCCAAGGCCGCTGACCGCATCCACGTCAGGCGTGCAGTTCACGAACACGAGCGCGTCCAGGCCCGCCCCGTTGGTGTTGTCGCCGATGGGACATTGGATCCACTCGCCGGGATTGGAACCCGGCCGAATCTGAAGCAGCACACTGGAATTGTTGGTCGCCAGAAAGCGATTCGTGTTCGGGTTGTAGGCGATTCCCGTCATCCCGGAGACGCCCGTCGTCGGGTTGGTGAGAGTCTGATTGGTGTGGGTCCCGTCGATCACGTTGATCTTGAAGAACGCAGGGGTACTGAAGCCTTGGTTGCAGCCGTAGAGGTTTCCCGCGGAGTCGAACGCCATCCCCTCGATCGGCCACGAGCCCACTCCGACTTCCGTCAGTGCTCCGTTGGCCGGGTTGATGGTGTACAGCACCCTGTCGTTGTTTCCGCCATAGAGGGTCCCTGTCGTCGGATCCCAGGCCAGGGCGTGAAGACCATGGGCCGTCGTGAGCACTTCGCTGGAATCCACGTCGCAGTGACCCAAACTCACCGGCCAGAACTGCCGCTGTGCCCCAGCTCCATAGAGGATTTCGTTGTCTGCGTCGTAGGCGAGAGCGTGAGTAGATGGGTAAGCGTAAGGAATCGAGGTGCATGAGTTCTGAGAACCGTTGCTCATGTCGACTTCGACGTAGGGCCGATCCGTCCCCCAGTATGCTCCGTAGAGCCTTCCTCCGGATTCTGTCGCGCATTGACCCCGGGCAAGCGTCGAAGAAAGAACAGATAGCACCGCGACGGCAACCCCGCACACCGAGCCTTTGCGAAGAAGTGGCGAGACTGAGTGACTGCTGAAACGAACGTTCATCACGACCTCCTATCGGGACTCCGAGCGAATGTTCATGACGAATCGGAGGTCTGTGCCCTTTGCCAGTGCCCAAGATCTGCTCTGCGAGAGAAGGGGCGAGCCCACCGATCGAACCGCCTCCTTACGCGTCATTCCGAAGCGATGGGGAGGGGTGCCAAATTCACTTTTTCGGGCTTCGGAGAGTCCGCCCGGCGCAGTCCGCGTGCCCCGGAACGTCGGGAGGTCGATGACGCGGCCCCACCAATGAGATCGCCGAGGGATCCCGCGTTCGCGCAGCAACCTTTCGAAAGGAGTGCTTGTTGCACCGAACGCAGCTTCAAGGAAGGCGGCGTCGTGGATTGCTACGCGCAGGAAAGCTCAGACAGAAGCTCGCACGAGGGAGCCACGTCAACAAGCGAGATCGTGTTGCTGCCGAGCACCAGACCGGGCTCGCAGACGATTGGTAACCAGGACCTCATCGAGACCTTCACGGACTCCCGAAGACCGTCCACCAATTGCCGTTCCCCGGGAGCCCGTGACGAAGTTTCACTCACTCCCAGATTCTCAGCCGGTCTCGAGGAGCGAACCTGGGACCCAGTCGGGGGCGGATTGGGACAGGTTCCCCAGAGGACAAGGCTGACGCCGGGAACCAGACGAGGGCGCGAGTGACGAAGGACCGCACGGGCTCCCAACGTCTCCTGCCAGAGGGGGCTTCGCGAAGCTCCGCCGTATTTGCCACCCCTCAAGGCCCCCGGCACATCGCTCGAGGGCAGCTCCAGAGCTCAGCCCTTTCGAAAGACTTCGCACCGCCCTCAGCCATTCCCTCAAAGCTAACTTCGTCACTGCATCTGCACCGAGCAGGGTGACCCAAACACTGGAACCTTCGAACGCCAACCCAACCGGCGTCGAATCCACGGGGAGCGTGGCCTGAACGTTCACCAGTCCCCTTTCGTAGCAACTCACCCAGAGGGGCTCACCATCGAACGCGATGCCGTAAAAGGCGCCTCCACCCAGGTTGTAGCCGGCGCTCAAGCTGCAGTCGTCGCGATCCAGTTTCACTAGTTTGTTCCCGGCTCGCCCCTCCGGAGGCGCTCGCCGTCGAAGGGCACCCGGAAGCTGTAGTGGAGGTCATGCTCGGCGGTCGCCAGTACGGTCCCGTCCACAGGGTTCACCTTTTGAATCACATCCCGGCTGGATACCCAGATGTGCGTACCATCGAACTGGATGTCAGCCGGATACTCGCTGGTCGCGACAGCCCCTTGATCGCTTCCATCATTCGCGTGAACACAAGTGATCTGATGGGCATTCAACTCTGTCACTCATCTGTCAGTTCCGTCGGACCCGATTGCCTTGTATTCCGATTCAAGCTCAATGGTTTGGGTGACGTGCCCATAAGTCGCTCGGATGCGATTCAGAGTATCCTTCCCGATGACCCAGACCGAGCCACCGTCAAATCGCGCCTCGATCGGCTCGCCAAGTGACGGCATTCGGCAATGAGAGCGCAAAACCGGGATGGATCGCCCAGCGTCTGTGCGCCAGTTCGGGTCCGTAGACTTGGCGACGCCCGCTAGTTCGTGGCGACGGGTGAGACCGCAGCCCGAAGCATTGATTGCTCACCCGGAGCGACAACCACTTCGAATACGAATCCACCCTCTAGGGTCACCTGGAAGGTTCCGGGGACAAGGTTCTCGAACAAGAATTCACCATCGGGGGTGGTAAGGCCAGACTTCGTCGATTCTTCTGCAATCGTCTTCATCGGTTCGACGGTGAGTCGCTGCTTGGCCAAGTGGTTCCCCTCTTCATCGACAACGATTACAAGCAGAGAACCAAGACGAGACAGAGAAAGTACCCGCTCGGCTCGGGTCCCTGCACGAAGAGTGACTGTCTGGTTCGAGACTGGGACGAATCCCTCTTTTGCGCAACTAAGCAAAGCTCTGCCCGCGCCCAACCGTGCAAAAGATGCTCTTCCCAACGGATCGGAGAGTTTCTCCAACGCCGGCAGGATGTCTGGTCGTCGATCAACGTTCACTTCCACCTGCGCACGACCGACGGCGATACCACGGTCGTCCTCGACCAGGATCTCGAGCCGAGCCTCGCGCTCCAACCAATACTCGAGTGGTTCAGCTTCTGCTTCGGCCGACAAGGTGACCGTTTCGAAGTAGTCCTCCGCATAGCCACGAGCATTGATCCACAGCAAGCAGCGCTGCGTGGACACGTCACGGGCCAGAAACCGTCCTTCTGAGTTCGTTCGAGTTGATGTCAGAAGCTCTCCGCCGCGAAGATCGATCAACGAAACTACGGCATCCGTGGGTTCGTCGATTTCGTTCCAGACAAATCCTTGCAGCGACGGCGCTGGAACGGTGAAGCTAAGTTCCTGCAGCGGTTCCGCGGCAGTGACCGTGACAGGATGTGACAACCGCAAGGCGTTTCCGCGATGAGTAGAGACAAGGTCGACTCGGTAAGAGCCTGGCTCAAGTCCATAGAAGGCGAACTTGCCGGCGTCGTCGAGCGGGCATTCGGCCATGCGCTTCGCCGGCTCGCCAGCCTGACTCCAAAGACTTGCCTGATAGTCAAACCAGCGATCTCGAGAGGCTCTCTCTCCGACTGCCCCGGAAATCACACAATGCCCTTTGGTCGAAAACTCCACATCGGTGGTCTTGTTTGACTCGACGACGACCATTTGCCCCTGATACCCTTCTCCGGAATGCTCGCCGTTGCCCCAGTGATCCCAGAACTCGAGGAAGTATGTCCCGGGAGCGACCGCTTCGAAGCGAAAGCTGCCCTGAACGTCTGGAACCGCGGCGTCGGAGCGAATCTTACTCCCCGGCAGGCGAAGAACAAACTCGCAGACCGACTGTGGCATTTGCCATGGCACCGTGGCGCGCCCCATGAGGGATCCTGGCTGTTCAAAGACGATGTCCCGCGGAAAAACTGCTGGGTCCAGATCAGTCAGTAGCCGCATGCCCAGGTCATTCGTGCGAATCAGCAAATCAAAGCCATCTTCGGGAAGTCCGCGAACTTGGAACGAACCATCTGGCCCGGTGAAGGTGCGGTGTCTCGTCACGAGCTCACTCGCAAGCCCCGAGAACAACCTTCCTGGCAGTAGAACCTCCGCTCCTGCGACAGGGCTTCCTCCGGGTGCTAAGACCCGACCACGGATGCTGACACCTCTCTTGAGTGGGATCTCCACTGGCTCGGAGGTCTCTCCGGGCTCCGTCACCAATTCCACGGTCCTGGGCTCGAATCCTGGAGCCTCTACCTGGAGTTCGAGTGGACCAGGCCAGGCCTCATGAATCTGAAAGCGACCATCACTTGTCGAGAAGTCGTGCCACTTCTCATTGGACCGAGCGATTTCTTCCCATGGTTCGGAGAACTCCAGAGGAGTGTAGTGAATGGAGAACTGCGGAACCGGTTCACCTGATTCGTCCACCACCATGCCTTGGATCGAGCTACGCTCGCGAAGGACGATGGTCAGGTCTGCGTACGGAGCGATAACGTCCGTAAGTGCAGTCATTGCAAAGCCGTCCTTGTAGGCCTCGATACTCAATGAATGACCTGCGCAGACCCAAGACATGAACCACGAACCATCGTCCAACGTGGACATTTGCCCAACCCTGGCGTGATTCGTCCGGTCAATCACCGTGACTTGAGCCCCAACGACAGGCCTCCCCGCTTGATCGACGACGGACCCGTCCAAAGTGGCCTCAGGGTTGAGCTCGAATTCCAACGGCTCTGAAGACGATGGGTCCACTTCAAACGCCAGCACCTGGGTGTCGAGGCCGGGCCCCTGCGCCCAAGCGAAGACCGGTCCAAGTGGAGCGTCTTCGATGACGAACCGCCCCTCGAAGTCCGTTTCGACAATGGCACTATCGACGACAGGAATCCGCCCGCGGGAACCGATGCCGACCACCGCGCCCTCAACCAATTGACCCTCATCGTCACGAACAATCCCGTGGACGGCCGCGCGCGCATCAAGCTTGACCTCGAGGTGTTGGCCAGACGGATAGAGTCGAGTCGTGTACCGCGGATACCCTTCCGCAAACACCTGGATCTCTGTGAAGCCGGTCGCGAGGCTTCGCAGCACGAAATCGCCGCGTTCGTTGGTTCGAGCGTTTTCGCTCAAGAGCCACTGTTCGAGAATTTGATCGCCGAGTTCTCGCTCACCGCTTTCCGGCCAAGGGACCGCGACGACTTGAGCACCGGGAACCGGCACATTCAAGTCTCCGTGGTACACGGTTCCGGTCATTGGCTGTGCTTGTCGTAAGGTGATGTCGACTTCGCGATCCTGTCGGTCGAGCCAGTGCCGCTCGGAGCTGTAACCGTCGAGTTTTGCGATGAGTAGATTCGCTCCCTCCGAGATGATGTGGAGCACACACTCACCGTTTGGATCCGTCGAGTGACGGTCCCTTGCCACACCCGTCTCCTCGGACCAAGGAGATGACTCGGTAACTTCATGGATGCCGGCCTCACCACTAGCGACCAAGACCAACTCCACTCGAGAGAGAGGATCGCCAGCCTCACTGGTCACACGAACCAATGCGGACTTCGGAACGCCCTCTTCGAGCAATGTCGGGTTCCGAGAGGGTGGTTTGTCGACCTCGACGCGGACCAGAGCTTCGATCTTCTCTGGGCTCCCCTGAATGACGTCCGCCTCAAGGCCGATTGGTCGGTTTCCCGGAGCCTGTTGCTCGGGGATCGTGGAGGCGAGCTCAGAACGATCGTCGCAAACTTCAAGGAAGGCGAACACGCCGATCCCAACCAGAACCACGCCAAGAAGGAAACTTCGATTCACGGAACCTTGCTTTTTCGCATGCTCGAACGGCCGATGTCGACCCCTCCCCCAAACCCTGGCCCGGAAGCCGGATTTCCAACCACGGGCGGAGCCTTCCCCTCGCTTTTCGCATCCTTCGGCGAATGGAAAGCTTGCGAAGCGGCAGCTTGAACCGCTACGACGCAGATCACGATCAAAAAGATCGCAGCGCACCACCCCATACGAGACGAAGTCGAGGGGCTTGTCGAGTCAAACTTCATCGGATTGCCTCTGTGTCCAGCGCCCCCTCCATGCCATATAGCCCGCGGAGCGTGTTCCAGACCAGGCGCTGGCGGGGTGCTGCCGGAGAGAGCAAACGAATCAAGTTTTTGGTGGACTGGTATGCCCGGGGAAACGGATACCAACGACTCAACGACATCGCGCTGGCGCTCGGGAGCACAGACGATGCCTGGAGCTGCTTTCCGAGAGCAGCATAGACAAGGCTGAGATTGAAGCGGGCACCGGTGTGATTGGGATACCTCGCGATCGCCTCGCGTGCCCAGCGAACAGCTCCCTCTGGATCCTCCTCGCCGAGCCGGAGTACCGCCACGTTGGTCAGTGCTGCGGCAATAGAGCGAGGTGACCGAAGAGTTCGGCTGGACTCATCAAAGAGAGGTCCCGCGTGAGCCTCGTTCCCGGAGAACATCAGACTGACGCCGCGCAGGAAGACTGCAGGAGCCGTGTAATCAGGCGCGAGCTCTTCCGCGTAGTTCGCCAGCTTGAGAACGATCTTGATATTGAAGGTCTTCTCTGTCGCAGACTTCAAGTCTCGCCTTAGACCGAGTCGAACCTTGGAAGAGAGTTCCGTCTCGTCCAGGGCCTTTCGGACTTGGCGTGAAATCTGTCCCGGGGAACTTCGCAGACCTTTGGCTTCGAACGCACTCTCTCGGATCACTGGATCCGAACTTAAGAGCCTCCGCCCAAAGGCACAAAGGTCTGCGGAGAGCTGCGTTCGCGACCGTCGTCGTAGCGCCGACTCAAGCCAACGCTCAAAGTCTATCGTTGACAGTAAAGGGATTCGCCCCTGGTCAAGTGCGCTCCTCGACAAGCCGCTGTGGTGCCTCTGGGCATCGAGCAAGTCGAAGTAGCTCCGGCACCGGGAGCATTTCTGCAGATGGCGTTTCGTTACTGGAGTCTTGCGACTCTGTTCCCGATTCATCATCGACAGAATCACTGACCGATGGGCGGCACAGCACGGTTCGAGACCCACTTCAATGTTCGGCATCTTCGTCCTCTCGGTCCACGCCATGCTTCTTTCCTCGGGGAAGCCTCCGAATCGGGGCGACCCGAGGCGCAGGCTGGACAGCGATCTCTTGGATCCCAAGGAAGTCCGCCAACAGCGTGAGAATCTTGTCGCGAAACGCCTCCCTCGCTTCGTTTGCCAGCCTCGCAACTTCGATCGGAGAAAGATCGATTCGTTTTCCCACCTCCGCCAGGGAAAGGTGCTGATTGTCTATCAGGTGGGTGATTCGACGCTGATCCTCTCGAAGCAGCAACGTGGCGTGGGCAACCCACTGCGCAAGATCCTTCTCATCTAGGGTTGTTCGATGAGACTTGACAAGGCCTCGAGTCTCTTCAACGAGCTTCGCAGACGGAGCGACCCGAACGGTCGGTAAACCGGGGAGAGGTCGGGATGATGCGGTGATCCAATCGACCTGTTCGATGATGATCGCTTTGGCAGCCGACGCCAACATGTGATACAGCGTTCGACGAGGTCCCGGCTGGCCCCACTCAAACGAGCAATCTTGGAAGGAGCCGGGGCCCTGGCCTCGCAGATGTCGGTGAAACCGGAAGTAGACCTCGGAAATGATCTCTGCATCGAGGAGCGGGTAGGCACCTTCCTCCAGCCGGGCATCGATGTATCCAGTCAGACGCTCCGCGTTCAGCTGGCAGAACGCCATAAAAACGGGTTGCTCGACAGATTGAGCACTGCGCAGTCGTTTGTACAACTGAAGCGAAAGCACCTCGATGCTTTCCGTTCCTGGTGCGATTGATGAGTAGTCAATGAGAGGGGCACATTCCGGATGCAGCCTCTCAACCTCTCGGATGATTCGGAAGTGTGCCTCATTCGGAAGGTACAAATGCTCATTGACGCGCATGGAAGCAGGCTCTGTCGATTGCTTACTGGCAACAGTGCCCGGGTGACTGGCAACTGACGGATTGTGCCTCTTCCGAGTCGACTTTTTCTTCTTCCGCGCCAACTCCTTCTCCCGGATCACAAGATGAGCAGAGCTCATTTCCCGAATGTGAACCCAATGTGAGCGTAACTAGACAGGCGAACCGGTCAAGCACCGCAACGTTCGGCCAAGTAACCCCGGTGCTCCCTGCGCTTTCGGTGACCATGCTCCCACCAGAGACGAGCGGACTAGGCGCAACCATCACCGATCGAGAACCCCGACATCACCGTAAACCACTTCGATTAAATGAATTATGAAGCACTGAATTAGCTGCTCTAGAAGTTTCGAATATTTCCTCTATTTCGATAAATTCGAATAGTCGATAGCCACTCCGAGTGATCGAAACTAGGGACCAACGAAATGGCCGCGCTTTCCACCAACGCCCCCATCACCCCCTCTGCCGACGACGCCCGCCTAGCGAAGAGATCGAGTCGCCGCCTCGCGCCGTACCTCGACCAAAAACTGGAAGTTCGCATCGCTGAGACCGGCGAGCAAATCGAACTGCCAGCCGCAGCAGCCCGGCTCCTCGTCGAACTCCTTTCTGCAATGGCCGAGGGCAACGCTGTTTCCCTGGTCTCGATTCATGCGGAGCTAACCTCTCAGCAGGCCGCCGATTTGCTCGGGGTTTCTCGCCCTTTCTTGATCAAGAAGCTCGATGAAGGACGAATTCCCTTTCGGCGTGTTGGAACGCATCGCCGCATTCTGTTCAGCGATCTGATGAAGTTCAAAGACGACATCGACAAGCAGCGAACCGAGATATTGAACGAATTGACACAGCAGGCACAAGACTCGGGCATGGGCTACTGAGTATCGCGAGCATCGACAGATGGCGACATTCACCGCGATCTAGGACTCATGTGTCTTGTACCCCGCACCGCTCCGCGATTTGCCAATGCGACTGGCATTGACAACTTGTTTCGGGCTCAGTGGACCGACCAGATCCACGAGGAGTGGATTCGAAGCCTGCTTGAGAAGCGTCCGGATCTCACGCGCGAGCAGCTGGAGAAAACACGAGCACTAATGAATCTCCATGTCCGCGACTGTCTCGTCACTGGCTATGAAGACTTGATCGACGGGCTAACCCTTCCAGACCCTGATGACCGGCACGTGCTAGCCGCTGCAATCAAAACAAAGGCTTCCGTCATCGTCACCTTCAACCTCGAAGACTTTCCCTACAATCAACTCATGAAGTATGGGCTCGAAGCCCAGCATCCAGACGAATTCATCGTACACCTCTTCGATCTGAACACAGCAGCCGTATGCCTCGCGGCTAAACAACAGCGGGCAGCACTCCGCCATCCTCCCATGAGTTCATTCGAGTTCCTATCAACCTTGGCCAATCAGCATCTTTCGGAGACGGTGAGGCGTCCGCACAGATTCCGCGACTTGATCTAGTCGAAGTGACGAAGACAGGCTAGTCGAACGAGAGTCGCTTGAAACACCGACCCCGTGCACCATCGCGCCCTCTCTTCTTTGCTCGAAACCACAAGGGATCTCGGGCGGGTTGACCTCGGTGAGGTGCTGCGGGACAAGAAGGACCTGAAAGCAAAGCTAGGGACCAGGCTCCGGGCCCAACAAATGGAATGGTCCGTGAGCGGGCACCCCAATGAAGTGTGCAACCCACCGGCAAACCGTGGAGGTGCCACGGCACCCGAGAGTCCTGCACAAGAAGTGATCAACGGTGAGACTCGTCGCGTGAACATCGGAAACAAATGTCTCCCGAGCAGCAAGTCCGCGAGCGTCGAAGACATCGCGGACACCAACGAACACAAGGTCCGACGTGACAACATCTTTCAAGAAGGCGCCCTCAAGTTTTGGTCCAGCGGCGGCTCCATCGAGTTTTCCCCGGTCAGTTGTTTAAGGAACTCGAAAGCGTCAGCCTGCAAGCCAAGCACATCGAGATCATTCCGCTGTACGGACAAGGCCGTCGCGATGGCCTACGTCGAGGGTCAAGTGAGCCCGCAAGGAAGCGAGCCGGTCCATCATTCCTGACCCGAGCCACCCAAATCTTCGTCAAGGAGAACGGAAGATTCGAGCGGCCCACTGGTCCAAGATTGACGGAGGATCAGGGACCAGTTCGACGGCATTGCCTCAGCCCTCGAAGAACGAAGGACTGATCCTCGGGAAGCGCCTCGAGACCGGCTCGCGTCTCGGGGCGCTTTTCTTTTCGCCATTGTCCAGCGAGCATCGCTCCGTCGGATCGTCGATCGCAAAGAGGGGTGCCTCGAGCAGCAAGGCCTGCCTTTCCCTCGTCCGCCGATTCCGACATCCCGTCCTCGCGGAATGAAAGTGGACACACCGTCCATCCGCTCTCGAACGCGTTCGCAAATCGGAAAGTCGCCGCCCCCAGGCCAGGCTCTTTCGATTCGTCGGGAAGACGGGGCCCTCGAACCCCCGTGGCGCGTCCCTGGAGCGCCGAGTTTCGGGAGTTGTTCGGGATGGAATCTCCTGTTTGAACGGTCGAAATTCGCAAGAATGGTTTCTCCCGTCGCCTGCGGCTCGAATCGTGTTTCCCGTCCAGCGAACCGTCGGCAGTCCTACTTTGGTGTGTCATGAATCGGATTCCCGGCACAGTGGACGTCTGTTCGGAGAGATCGCCATGAACGGTGCGTGGTTCGCAATGTTGCTCGCAGTTTCCCTCACTCAGCAGGTCACCGACCTTTCCCAGAACCCACTGAGCAACGAGTTGCGCTTCTCGTTTGGAGGTCAGAGGCTTCCGCCACTCGATTGTGAGGTCCGGAGCACCCGGGCCGACGAATGGAACCAATACGGAGTGACGAATAGCAAGTCCGGGGACGTCCTTCTGCTCAGCGCCTACTACGGTGCGACGCGTGGGGTCGAGGGGCGAAGATATTCGTTCGAGACGGATCAGTGGGGCCCACCGAAACGAATCCCGGGATCGGACTTCGACAGGAACCCCGAACAGTTCAACCTGGCCTGGAGCCCGAGCGGCGTCGCCATGGCATTGTTCACGCGATGGAAATGGCACTCCAACGGGGGCTACACCCACGACCGGCTCTACTCGGCCTACTACGACTCGTTCACCGGCGAATGGGACGAGGGAGTCCAGCGGGTGGAGGATGACGTCATCGGCGGTTGCGCGGGGTCGGTAAGGGGCGCGAAGCTCGCGGCCGATGGATTGGGGAATTTCATGGCTGTCTGGTCCCATGAAGTCTGCTCCCAGAGTTACGAGTACAGCATTTTCGCTCGGCTCTGGGACGGCGCCCTTGGTCAGTGGGATCGGCGCAGTTTGACGGTTCTCGAAACGGAATGGGGCGAAGCTCGATCGCCGTTGGTCGCAGGAGACCCGCACGGCAACTTCTGGGTGATCTGGGGTCAGAAGCCCGAGATCTACGGCGGGCACGGCAAGTACAGTCTCTACGGCCGCTATTACGACGCAGGCGATTCTTCCTGGGAGCCCAGAGAGCCCCTGCTGCTCGAGTACGACGACAGCGACTCGGCATATCCAGGCGCACTCGTCTCGGACAACAACGGGAACTTCACCGCGCTTTGGACCCAAACGGTCGATCCTGTCAACGGCGGTGATGGAAAGGTCAGCCTCTACACGAGACGCTACGACGCTGCCTCCGGCGAATGGGACCCTGCCGGCCCGGTGCTTCTGGAAGACAAGCTCGGAAATGTCTCCACGACCCTCCATCTCGCCAGCTGTCCGAAGGGAAACTTGATGGCCCTCTGGATGCAGGCGCCCCCCGGAACCAACCGCTGGAGCCTGTTTGCGAGAAGGTTCGATGCCTCGACCGGTGAGTGGGATCCTTCTGGGAGGGTCCTCCTCGAGGACCGTACCCAACCCTGTTACTACCCCAGCATTTCATCTTTGGAGCCCGACACTTTCTGGGTGACGTGGTTCCAGCACTCTGCGGGAGCCGACCCGGACATCTGGCGCAAGAAGTACACCTCGAGGGATGGATGGGGCACCAACAAGGGTCTGTATCCACGAGAGTTCGGAAACAAGATGAGGGGTTTGGCGCTTCCCTACGGAAGAGGAATGGTGATCGGAGACGCCAACGAATTCCTTGTTTGCGACTAGACGCTCCGAAGAGCTCGTCGGGGCGACAGTCAGGACCGACATCCATGGCCCTCGCCTTAGATTCTGGCTTACGGTTCAGACGATCCGTCGGACGTTGCGCGGCGAATCCGGGGTTGCGCTTGTTCCCCAAACAGGCGGGACGAAATCAAGAGCCCCCTGGTTGATTCCGCGGCTCAGTCGTGGACGAGCATCACAGTGATGGCTTCGATCGCCAAGTGCCCCCGCTTCGAGTAACGAGGCACGTTCCAGCGCTCAACCAAGGCCCGACGGAACACCCCACCCGCCACCGCAACAACCAGCCTCACGGCTCGCGGCGGGACAAGTGCCACTCCCGCTATTGGCCGCGATGAAGAGGATCAGTCAGGCATTGCGTCGCGATGGCTGGATGATCCTCAAGCGAGGACGCCCCAACCAGGGACAGGTCGCCGTCGCTCCTGACAATTTCCCACGAGGACGTGGGGAGCGGCCCTCCACAGCGAGTTCAGGGGCTTGACAATAGTTGCCTATTTTGACAAATATTGTGCTCATGAAAAAACACTACAGAGCCCGAGTCGATCGCGTCTTCAACGCGCTCGCCGATCCCACCCGGCGCTCGGTCGTCGAGCTGCTCGGCTCGCAGCCGCGCCGTGCAGGGGAGCTTGCGACGGCGACGCGGACTTCACCGCCGACCATGAGCCGACACCTGCGCGTGTTGCTCGACGCCGGGATCGCCACAGACGAGCGCTCGAAAGAGGACGCGCGGGCGCGGGTCTTCCGCCTGCGTCCCGAATCCATTCAGACCGTGAACGATTGGTTGGAACGGCTTCAGAAGGAATGGGACACCCAGCTGCGCTCGTTCAAGCGGCACGTCGAACAGAGGAAGAAGAAATGACTGATCCCCGTTCCGTAACCTCATCCGTCGAAGTCGCCGTCGATCCCACCACCGCCTTCCAGGTGTTCACGGAAGAGCTCGACTGCTGGTGGATTCAGGGCCCGATCAACTTCTTCGACACCGCGCGGGCCTACGACATGCGGATGGAGCCTGGAGTCGGAGGCCGGATCGTCGAGGTCTACAACGAAAAGACGGGCGACGGCCTCGAACTCGCGCGGGTCACTGTCTGGGAGCCCGGCAAGCGCGTGGCGTGGAAGAGCTCCTTGGACGACGTCGAGATCGACGTTCGCTTTGAGAAAAGCGCGGGCGGCACCGAAGTCAGCGTCCAGGCGACGATTCCCGAAGACGGTGCCGACAAGGGCGGAACGGCGTGGGTGCGCATGACCCCGCTCTGGCTGAGCAACTGGGTCCGCAAGCGCGATCGCGTCCCCCACAAGCCACTGCGCTTGGCCCGACTCGCCGTCGTCGTCCACTACGCCAAGCCCGCCGCTGCGGGGCAATGGCTGCGCGATGTCTTCGGCTTCGAGCCCGCGAGCAACATTCCTGAAGTCGAACCGGACGACCCAAGCCACGCCTGGGTCGAGCTCCACGTCGGCAACTCTTCGATCATTCTCTGGGGACGCGAAGCCGCCTCAGACCTGAGCGCTCCGACCACTCATACGCCGTTCGTTTTCGTCGACGATCTCGACGCCCACTTCGCCCACGCCAAGGCGCACGGCGCCAAGATCCTTCAGGACATCCACCAGCAAGGTTACCGCGCCTACGACGCCGCCGATCCCGAAGGCAACCACTGGACGTTCGCTCAGGCTAGCCCGCGGATGCGCTGAGCAAAGTCCGCCTGCACGATCGCGGCATTCTTGCCACGGCTTCGCGAGGAGTTCTCTTCGACAGCACCGTCCTTGAAGAGAAAGTGCGCCCTCTCGCGCCGGAACAAGAGAAGCGAAGGAGCACCCGCCCGGGAACCAGCCGACCCTGGACCGAATCCGGTCCAAGGCCGTGCATGCTCCACGAATGTTGGGTGGACCCACAAATGACTAGCTCACGTTGTTGCGCAGACCACCGTCGATGACGAGCTCCTCGCCCGTGATGAAGCGAGCTCCCTCGCTCAACAAGAATGCGGTTGCCTCCGCAATGTCCTTGGCGGAGCCGAATTGCTTGAGTGGCACCCGACTCGCGATCAGGGCGGCGAAATCGTCGACCTGAGACTTCTCCATCTCCATCTTGCCGTAAAGCGGCGTTTCGATGGGTCCCGGCGCCACCGCGTTGACTCGGATTCCCTTGTCTGCCAACTCCACGGAGAGTGAGCGAACCATGGACCGGAGCGCCCCTTTGGTCCCGCTGTAGGCCGCTGCACCGCCCATTCCGACGTCGTGAACCACCGAAGTGTTGAACACCAAAGATCCACCGGGGGCGAGCAACGGCACGAGCGCTTGGGCCAGGAAGTAGGGCCCCTTCACATTGATCCCGAACAAACTGTCAAACTGGGCCTCGTTCCACGTTTCCAGGGGAGCGAACGGCGCGACTCCCGCGTTGATGAACGCACCATCGATTCTCTCGTAGTTCGTTTTGAGGTGTTTTCCCAGAGTCTCGATCGCATGGAGGTCACCCGCGTCGGAGGCCAAGACCTCAACATGGGGCGGAGCCGCCTTCTTGGCGGCCTCCAAGGTTTCCGGTGACCGCCCGGTGGCGATGACCTTGGCGCCCGCATCGGCCAAGTGGGCCACAGTCGCGGCTCCAATTCCGGTGGTCCCGCCTGTCACGAGGTAGATCTTGTCTTGATGCACGGAGGTCATCGTTGCTGTCCTTTCGTCGCAGTTCCTGAAGAGTTCGCCGTCCACCGCAAGACCAGCTTGCAGCCCGGCGGGCTCCTGGTTTGTACCGTTCAGTACAAACCAAAACAAAAAGAAAGACGACTCCGCACCGAGGGGAATCGCCGGATTGAAAATCAGTGTTCGAGCAACTCGATCGCCTGGTCCGCGAGGGTGCGCACCGTGGCTCGGGACGAACCGCAGCGAGAATAGACCCGCATCGCGATCACGAACGCAAGCATCGCTTTTGCGGCCTTGGACGCATCGAGTTCCGGGGAGATCTCACCTTCGTCCTGGCCGGCCCGGATGAGGACCGCATACGACTCTTCGTGAAGTTCGAGTGCATGCGCGACGACTCGTTGAATCCCGGTATCGGAGTGAGCGAGTTCCAGCGCGCAGTTCAGCAGCATGCAGCCCCGATGCCCCTGGGAGCCAATGCACTCCTCGTGAATGGCCTCAATCAGCACTCTGAGCGCGTCCTTCGGCGGAAGTCCTTCCGCCAACTTGGAGAACTGCTGGGTGCGCGTCTCGACATACTGCTCCAGCGAGCGCAGGTAGAGTTCCTTCTTGCTGCGATACGTGTCGTAGAAACTGCCTTTCTGGATGCCCATCGACTTCAGAAGGTCATTGATGGAGGTCGCTTCGTAGCCCTGGGACCAGAACGTCTCTCCGGCCTTGCGCAGGGCGTCGTTCACATCAAAGTTCTTCGTCCAGGGCATGAGGAGATCCGCGGAAAGAGAGGTCCATGGCTTGCATCTTCGGAAGAGTATCGAATATCTGTACCGAAAGGTACAGACTAAGTTCCGAGTTTTTTTGGTGGGGCTCGCGAGCAGGCTCGCAATGTCGCCCGGCGGCTGCGTCCGGACCTAGGCGGGCCCTGGATCGAATGCACCGCTCCGGCTCCCAAGCAATCCTTGGGGCGATGGAGCCGAAGAACGAGAAGCTCTCCCGGCCCGCGACTCATCGCGGCGCCGCGAACCCGACTGTCCGTTGACGGAGACTGGCGAGGCTCCACGCTCCGGATCCCGCCTCGGCATTCATGCTCCTCTCGCAACCGAGAATCGGCCCGCCACCGCTCAGGCTCAGGCTCAACGAGTTTCGGCGGCGTCCATCCCAAGTCGATCCAAAACAAAGGCGTACTCGAACGCACGGTCCTTCAAGGGATCAAATCGCCCCGTCGAGGAGCCGTGTCCGCCGCTCATGTTCATCCGGAGTAGGAGTCGGTTGTCGCCCCTCTGATGAGCTCGCAACCTGGCCATCCACTTGAGGGGATGCCAAAAAGGAACCCAAGGGTCGCGAAAACCGGCGGCAATCAACAGATTTGGATAGTCACAATCCCTGACGTTCTCGTAGGGGGAGTAGCTCTTGATGTACTCGTAGTCTCTCTTCCGGTTCGGGTCGCCCCACTCTTCGTAGTGCAACGTCGCCATCGCAATCGAGTCGTCGAGCATGGTGCCGAACACGTCCACGAAGGGAATCCCAGCCACAGCAACTCGAGCGAGGTCCGGGCGCAGGTTCATCACCGCACCAATCAGCAGGCCCCCCGCACTCCCTCCGGTGATCACGAGCTTGTCCTGGGAAGTGTACTTCTCCTCAATCAGGTGCTCCGCACAGGCAATGAAGTCGGTGAACGTGTTCTTCTTTTCGAACAGCCGGCCTCCTTCGTGCCATGATCGACCGAGCTCGCCTCCCCCACGAACCTGGGCAATCCCAACAACAAAGCCTCGGTCGAGCAAAGAAAGCCGACTGGACGAGAACCACGGATCAATGCTGAACCCGTAGGACCCGTATCCGATCAGAGACAACGGATTCTCGCCGTTGCGGACCAAGCCCTTGCGAAACACCAGGACGATGGGAACCTCTGTGCCATCTCCCGCAGGCGCGAGGATTCGTTCGGTTTGATACTGGCTTGGGTCGTATCCGTTTGGAGCCCTGGCTCGCTTGACGATTTCACGGCGATGAGAATCCATGTCGTACTCGTAGATGACCTTCGGAGTCACCATTGACGTGTATTCGAAGCGTACCTTTGCGCCACCGTAGGGAGGGCCGTCATTCAAGCGCAGCGCGTATGCGGATTCCGGAAAGTGAATGGCACGTCCTTGGGCCGCTTCCGAGTCAAAAACTCGGAGCTGAGCGAGACCATTCGCGCGCTCCTTGAGAACGAAGTGACGAGCGAAAACCTCGACACTCTCGAGAGTCGTGTCATCCCGATTCGGAATGAGCTCCTCCCATCTTTCCCGACATGGATTCGCTACCGGAGCTTCCATTAGGCGAAAGTTCGGGGCCTCATCATTGGTTCGAATCAAAAACCGATCGCCTTGATGCAGGAGAAAGTACTGGATTCCGGATCTTCGAGCGCATGCGAGTTGGAACGCCCCAAGAGGGTCCTCGGCCTCGAGAAAATGAACTTCGGTCGTGAGCCGACTCTCCAGATACAGATAGAGATAACGGCCGCTCTTCGACTTGGTGACACTCAGGTTGAAGCGATGGTCTTCTTCGTGAAAAACCAGAGCATCCTCGGATTGATTCGTCCCCAGCTGGTGGCGGTAGACTTTGTCCGAGAATCCATCTGGGTGATAGTAAGAGTAGAAGATCGTTGCGTTGTCGTTCGCCCACTCGAACGGGGCGGCGTTCAAGACTTGCTCTGGATAAAGTTCCCCCGTCTCGAGATTCTTGAATCTCAAGGTGTAACCCATCGAACCAATCGTATCGATCGACGGCGTAGGCGAGTATGTTCTGATCGGGACTTACGCGATATCCCCAGAGGTGAAAGAAGTCGTGCCCGTCCGCGAGAACGTTCTCGTCGATGATGACTTCCTCGGGAGCTTCGAGAGACCCACGCTTGCGGCAGTGGATCGAGTACGCACGGCCGGGCTCGGTCCGTGCATAGTAGAAGTAATCTCCCTGGCGCTGCGGGACCGAGAGATCCGACTCCTGTTGGCGAGCCAACATCTCCTCGTAAAGGATTTGCTGCACTTCTTCCGTGTGGCGCATCACGGTTTCTGTGTAGGCGTTCTCTCGCTCGATGTACGCCAGCACCTCAGGGTCGCGTGGGTCGCGCAGCCAGTCATAGTGATCGATGCGCTCATCACCGTGGATGCGGTGAACTACCGCTCGCCGCTCCGCGACGGGAGCTCCCGCGTGACCTCCGGAGCCAAACTCGGAAGGGCCTTGCTCCTCGAAAACGCAAGCAGAGAAGAGGAAGGGCGAGGCCCCAAGAACCAAAGCGGCGGTGCTCGTGAGAATTCGTCGCATCAATGATTCCTCGACCATGATTGGATAGCTCCTCTTGTCTTCGAAGTGGAGCGCAGGATACTCCCGGAAGACTGCTGGCCCCCCGCGTCGGGCGATCCCCCTTTTGGACCCGCCGGGCACGAAGCACCAAACTGGTCCGGGATCACCAGACCGCCCCAAAGGTCGTTCCCCGAAATGCCAACGGAAACACCTGCCAGGCGGGTGGCACATTTCCAGAACCTGCTGGCTCGCCCCCAGTACCGGCACCAATCTCGCTCCTTGGTCGGACAACCAGAAAGCCGTGATTGGCCACTCCAACGCTTGGGACGCAAATCCCTGGGAGCCGTGGGACGAACTCATCAGCAGCACAGAATTCGCCACAAGCCACATCACAGCAGAGACTTAAGAACAGCTAGGAGAAGCATCGAATGATGCCCGGTTGACCAACCTGCCTGGACGATCTCCCCCTGGCAGCGGAGGAATTTGAGTCGTCCCGTGAACAACGGTTCCCCTCGAGCGAACGAATGCCGCCTACTTGGCAATCCACGATGGTTCGGAGCGAGCAGGAAGCGGAAGCGCAGATCCTCGAGAGTGCCGATTGGGTGTTGATGAGCGACGAGACACCGCCATCGGAACCGACGACAAGGTAGGCTGTGGGCGCGCAGGTTCTGCAGCGTGCGATCGAGTTTTGTGAAGCCCGGGATGCGGTTCTTCCCAGCGAGAGCATCAAGAAAAGCGCATGCCTGGCAGGAAGAACTGGACGCCTGGACCGAGGAATGGTCTCCCGGCCGTGACCGGTAACAGGTGGAATCGACAAATGCCTATTCGGTAGCGACGGTCTCTTCACCGGCCTCCACGCCAGCCCGGAAAGAGAGAGCATCCTCCTCCGCAACAACATCCGTGCACTCCCTTGCATCATGCTCGGCGGAGACGCGCGAGCGCGAGAACAGGTGGTCCTGAAAGAGCTCGTACTCCATCTGAAACACTTCCCACTTGCTTCCTCCCGGTTCGACTGCGTCGGTCTGGTTGCCCATGTGCAGACGGCTGAAGAGAATCGAGTCGACCAGACCGACCACCCTTCCCTGACCAAAAGAGGACCCTGCCGCCAGGACCCGCCCGTCCGTGGTTTCGAACAGGGCCTGACCACCTCGCAGTGACAGAGAAGGGGTGGAGAAGTCTTTCGCGACGAGCCCGCTGTCATTGCTCGCGACAACTGGATGCTCGTCGCCGCAGGTCCTGTGAGAGCGGCCGGCTTCCTGGTCCGTGAGGGCATCCGAACAAGGAAAGCCGAGCTCGACGTGAGAAGTTGGCCCGACCCGAAGCCCAAACGGCTGCAAGAACGAGTTTGACGTCGAAGCTCGGTTGAGCAGTGAGTCCATCACCAAGAGCTTTCCCCCGCGCCACACAAACTCACCGATTCGCACCTTCTCTTTCGAAGTCAGTGCGATCGTTGGATTGATGACGACGAGGGCGTCTCCTTGATCGAGAGCATCGTCCAAGGCAAGAGTGCGAGGGAGGTATCCCAATCGCTGGGTTCCCAGAAAGAAGGTGTCGAAGGCCTTGTGTGGCGGCGCTCTTTCATCGCCAAACGCGTCGGGAATCGAGTAGTCACCACCGTCCTCAAGAAACGCGATGCAAGGCACCGGTCTCGCTGCTTCTGGGAGTTCATAGTCACCTGCGATCATCGCCGTGAGAGTTCCCGAGCAGGCCAGCTGCCCCAGGCCAACGGCAACCGGCACTCCCGCACCCCACCAAACCCGAGACCTTGCGCGTCGAATCCACAAGAAGAGCAACCAAAGCACACAGGAGAAGAAAACGACCAGGCAGGCTCGATTCACCCAGTACCCGGTCGCGTTGCTGCGATTCAGGTAGTCCAACATTCCGAGCAAGAGGTCGGGTCGTTCGCCATGCATCATTCCGAAAGAGGAGAAGATCGTGCTGTCCGAGAAAGCCAGCATCCGTCCTCGCCCAACCTTCTTGGCGGCAGCGAAAAGGTGAACTCCGAAATCGTCCTCGCTGTCGGGAATCACGTTTCCGAAGAACGAAGGAGCCGAGTAATCCACGGGGTCCGAGAAGGAGTTGCCGGCGAGGATCACGTTCTCGGCGCTCCAGTCCGCCTTCAGAGTGCACGAGGTCATGAAACGAATCGATGACAGGGAACTCACCGCAGCATGAGACAGGAGCGGTGAGGGATGGAACTCGTAGAAACGCCCGTCGTCCAGCCGGTTCGCCGCGTCCAGATTGAACTCGATGCCGAATCGTCGACTCACCTTGTTCAGGTTGGTGCTCATCCCGAGAAGATTGGTGTGATCCCCAACCAGGAGGAGTCCGCCTCCCGACCGAACGAAACGCTGGATCGCCTCCACCTCTCCCTCCTCGAAGGGTCGGGTGGCCGTCTTCAGAACCAGAACGTCTACGTTTTCGAGAGAACCCTCGGTGTAGACCGTCTCCTCGTTGACATCCACCCGATAGAACTGGCGAAGGTACGCAGCAAGGGTGGCATAGCTGTACACCGACTCTCTTCCGTACCACTCGGTAGACAGCGGTCTCGTGGCGGATTCCCATCGAGGACTGTGCAGCTCATCCAGCAGGATCCTTCCCTCCTTCTTGGTTCCCGGGTCCTGATACTGGAAGAAGGCGACCAGAGCGGCGGCGCCCAAGCCGGGGATCATCAGCGAGAACACTGCCTTGGGCCTCAGGAGACCCTGCCGACGCCACGGGACCGTGATTGCCGTCCAGGGAACGAAAACCGAGAGAACGAGAGCGAGAGGAAGAAAGGACAGGAGCTGGTTCGCCGGATCGGAAAACAGGCGGATGGCCAACTGCTTCTCCGACAGGTTTCTCGGGTCTGGATGATCGAGAAAGAGGACGATCAGGGTGACATAGCGCACGACGAGGTAGACGATCGTCGCCGCAAGGACACGGATCGCGGAACCCAACACTGCTTGCGTCCGGAAGAGCAAGAGGAAGACCAGACTGCTCAACAGGAACCACCCCGCGGGAACAAGTCCCAGCTTCTCCCAAGTCGTGGTCAAAGGAAGCAGTTCGACGGCCGTTCGGACATGGACGACGCCCTCGGAAAGAAAGGCATCCAACCCAAAGAAATTCAGGCTTCCGTGCACCAGGGGTGACAGGAAATCCAAGCGGTGGACCCGCGATCCGGCAAAGAAGAACAAAGGCGTGACCGCCAGCACGGCCATGGTGCTCGCCACGAGCGAAGCCAAGAGGGTGACGAGCGAGGCGCTGCGTCTTGAGGCGAGAACCGTGCCCGTGCCCAAGAAAGTGGCGGCCGCGCCGAAGCATAGGCCAGCGAGCACGGGATCGGGCCGAGCGAAAACCTCGAAGACGAACAGCCAAGAGCACGAGAAGAAGACGAGTCCCACCCAGATCAACAAGCTCACCCCGCTCTCCCACTTGCCTTGAAGTCGTCCAGGACTTTCTTGAGGAAGAGTATGTTGGGAAGGCTGACCTCGGGAGCGGACTCGAGGTTCTTCGAGCTATAGAAGTAGGAGTCCCCGACGAGAAAGAGAGCGCCTCGCCCGACTCGACGAAGTACGCAAAGAGGAGCATTGCCATAGCGGCAATAGATCCTGGTCTCTCCCTCCGATTTGGGAGCGAGGGGCGAAGGCGGCAGCACCGGCCGGAACCCGGGGAGTTTCGGATAGGGAAGGGAGTCCCGACTCCCCATGGGCAAAGACCCGTCATCCCTCGGATCTTCTTCGGTGTGCACAAAAAAGGGTACGTGGTCAGGAGCCACTGGCGAGTCTTCTTCCGCACCACCGGGCTCGCGGAAAAGAATAGGCCAAGCCTCGACGAACTCCACTTCGTCGCGTTGTCTCCCCGGCTGTCGATACAGAGGGATGGGACCCACCGGCGCACTGCCCAGATCGAGACCGAAGGGGCGGAGCAAAGGCATGACGGGTGCTTTTTCAAAGTATCCCGTGGCCACCATAACCAGACCTCCGTCCTCCATGAAGCGGCGAAGCATCTGCACCTCCGCCTGGGTGTAGGTTTTCGCCGGAGCGATAGTGAGGAAGACCTGCGCACGCCTCAGCGTCTCTTCTTCGAAATCGCGGTGGAACGAGACGAGGTACTCGTTCCGAAGCAAATTCTGGATCAGACCTCCCACGCTGTTCTTTCCCTTGCCCATAGAAATTCGCGGCGCGTGAGAGAGGTCGAGTAACGCGGTTGCGTGCTGCAAGGGAGGTCGATTCAAGGCCGACGCGTGAAGCTTGTTCACTCCCGTCACCACAAGAAGCAGACAGGAGACCATCAGCGGAGGATAGACCCGGCTTCCACCATTCTTGACTAGAGCAAGAAGCGTGGCCAAGGCTGACACAAGGAGCAATCCAGTCCGGAGATTGCCCACGTCGAATGCCACACGCCCGGAGATCCATCCGAAGAGGGCGCGCACGTTTCGCAGATAGCCGGAGCTGAGTACGGAGTTTTGGAAGGTGGTCGTGTCGCCAAAGACAAGGACTCGACCTCGACCAAACTGCGCCTGCGCCGCAAGGATCACGTCTCCCAGCTGCTCTCCGGCCTGGTAGCGATAGTCTCCGAGAAAGGCTCGGTTCGCTGCCGTGGCATCTCCGACATCGGACAGGCCGAATCGCCCGTTCACCACCGGGAGCGCCCGAGAACTGGTCAGAGAGAGAGAGGCCCCGACACCGATTCCGAGATCCCACGCGTCCACGACGTTGGCGAGGGCTCCGTGGAAGAACAAGTCCGAGCCAGCCCAGCCGAACTTCGGGGAGGGAAGAGCGCCGTCAAATTGGAACTCGATGCCGACCGGTGACAGCAGCGTGTTCTGGGCAAGACGGGTCCCCCCCACGTCCGAGTGATCTCCCAAAACCAACAAGTTTCCGCCATCCCGCACGTAGGTCCAGATCGTCTTGAGTTCCTCCTCCGCCCAAACCGTATCGACGTTGATGAAGACGAGGGCATCGAATCGTTGCAACGAGTCGCTCTCGATTCCGTCCTCCAAGACCTCACATTGAAAGCCATCCGCCTCGAGGTACTCGAAGAGCAAGCCGAACATCCCTTGCGAATACGGTCCATACCTTCCGAACTCTGGACGATCCCAGTCGAGGAGAGGCCCCTCGTTCGCTCCATAGAACCCGATCCGTGGCGCCTCCTTGCCGACCACAAAAGGGGAGAGCAAGCCCAGCCCCAACGTCGTGCATGCGATGGCAATCGCGATTGCCATGGCGAAACCGGGCAGCGCTCGTTTGCTGTGCGGCTGCCCGCCTTGAGCCTTGCCCGGGCCGACACCGGCGACGACTCCACCGGCGACGACTCCAACGGCGACGACTCCACCGGCGACGACTCCAACGGGGATGACTCCAAGAAGAAACACGAGCGCTGGCGCCATGGACAAGCCTTGCCGGGTACGAAACTCGTCGGGCAGAAACGGATGCCCGACGAGGAAAATCAGGTTGGCGGCCAGGAGGAGAGCGCACAGAGTGACAAACAAGAGCGGGCGCCACTCAACGACGAGCAGTCGAGCGGCAGCAAAACAAAGGAAACTCGCGAGGACATGGCCTCCCTGGATCGTGAAGCCAAGTCGCAACGGACGGTCGAGCAAGCCCTCTCCAATCAGCTCACTCCAAGCGAGTGCCAGCGAGTGAATCCCAACCAACGCGGAAGGAATCGCTTGAAGGAAAAGGCCGACGCAACAGGAAAGTGGAGCGGCCAAGACGATGGTCCGAGCAAGGACGCGAAGCCCTTCTCCGCGCCGGAAGGAACTGGCCATCCCGGTCAGGACCAGACAACCCGCGAGAAGACGGACAGTGGTTCCGGAAAGATGAAAGAGAAGCGTCAATCCAGCGAGAATCAGAAGGCCCGAGAAACCGAGGAGCTTTCTTCTCTCGAAGTCATGGCGAGCCAGAAGCCACCAGCCGGAAACGAGAATCAGGGTGAGGAAGGGTGCGTGAGAAACGAAAACGCCTCTCACGTCACCCGAGACGGTATTCAGAATGAACAGGGAAAAGGCTGCGTGGACGAATGCCCGCCCACGCAACCTGATCCTCTCATGGATGGATCCGCAGTTCTTCATTCGCGGTCGCTTGCCCTGTCAGGAGCTCACGACGCTCCGAGGACGAAGAACAACGGCAGCACCCGAAGCGCACGCAACCAAACTCAACAGGACCGCACCCAGGAGGGACACCCACCCCGATGCCTGACGTTCGTCTTCGGGGCCCTTCGCTGTGATTTGCGACGTTGGCGAGGCTTCCAGTGCCGCAAGAGAAGTACGAGTCTCCTCCGAAACAGAGCCCAGCGGACGGAAGGGACCATGGACCCACTTTTGTCCGAAGCGCCCCTCGATCGTGAGGAGATATTGCGAGGAGTGGAGACCCTCCTCGTCGAGAACGGTGATGAGTTCTTCGCCGTCGAGATAACCCGTCGCGATCTCTACCGGGGATTCCGCGTCGATGCGGTGAATGGAGTAGCGACCATTGAGCGGCGAACCAGCAGCCCATTGGAGTCGCACCTTGCCTTCCATCACGAGGGCGGCGAGTGAACCGACCCGGGAACCAGGACGGTCTCCGCTCGGCACAAAACCAAAGCTATCGTCGCCCCCACCGTTCGGGTCTCCCGTCCCGTTGCCGTCAGGAACGTCCGGATTGTCATCACCGGTGCACCGGGTCCCCAACGCCCAGTCTCTCGACTGGCACGAAAAGAACCCCAAGGGTGTCGTCCCCGCCGGCCGCGAACTCGTTGGCCTCGGCCGGGCCTCGCTTCCGCTTCCACCTCCCGTGGGGTCATCCGCACCGCTGCGTCGTGTCCGTGAAGAAGGAGTCGTTCCGCCACCAACTCCCCCTCGAGGAGGCAAATCCCGAACCGACGTTCCAGGATTCGGCCACATTCCTCCCGTTGCGGGGTAGGTCCGGCGTCCGACGTACGGTCCCGTTTGAACCCCGGGGAGGCACTCATTCGTTTTGGGACATCCACCGCGGTGATCGCCAGTGATTCCAATGACTTTGAGGTCCATCTCCACATCGATGCAGGATTCCTGATGCGGAAAGGGGGTGACGCCGCCCGTCTTCGGTTCCGTCTTAGGAATCTCTTGGAAGGGAACACTCAGAAGCTTGCCCCATGTCCAATGCCAGATAAGCCCGCCGCAGCCGGCATCTGCTGCCTCGCCTGGCTCAGGATCTTCGCCCAGCATCACGACACCGAAGCTGTAGAGGGTCTCCTGGTAGATGTCCGCCAAAGTCAAGATTCCGCCGCCTTTGACTACGGTACGGGAGACCTTTGCCCACCGGCCTGTCACGGTTCGAGTCGCCTTGCCGCCGCTCGTCTTTTGACCTCCGCCGCGCCCGCTTGCACCCGGTCGACTGGGCTTCGGCGCTTCCGGCTCCGGGGGTCTGACATAGTCAGACGGAACCAGGATCCCCCCACGACCGGGGACATAGCCCGGAGGATTGCTCGGCGGGGGTTGAAGCCCCATCGGATCGATCAAGTTTTGGGGATTGTTGGAAAGGAACACATAGGGAGACTCGACAAGCCCGTCGAGGACCACCCGGTTCAACAAAAGGGAAGGATCGGCGGCCGGTAGGTTGCTCCCCATCGCCAAGGGATCCCGACTCACGAAGCGTCCTTCGCCGGGGTCGGCATAGCGAGCCCGGAAGTAGTAGTGACCGGTCGGACGGGTGAGCTCATCGAAGTAACCCAGCGGCACACCCACGAATGCCTTTCCCTCCGCCGTTTCCGGATCGTACTCGCGTCCCGTGAACAGAAACGGGTTCTTGAACTCGCTGCAAAGATCCGTTTTCTCGGTGCCGTCTGGGGCCAAGAAAAGGGGCGCCCCAAACGAGTCGTAGTCGTACCGCTCGACAACGGTTCCACTGTCGTCGGTCAAAGCAACCACGTTCCCCAGACTGTTGGCGAGGTAATAGAAGCGCTCAAGAATGCCGTCCTGATCAACATCTCGCGCCATCTGCAAGACTTCGTCGATCACGTCGCCATGGACGTACTGGGCACGGAGCACTCCGTGTTTGTTGTACTCTTCGACGATGTGCTCGCCTTCGTAGAAGTAGTTCACCTTCTTTTCCTGAGCATGACCTTCCCAGGACCGGCGCTGGATTCTCCGGCCCAAGGCGTCGTAGGAGAACCGGACCACCGTGTCGCTCAATCCTCGATCCGGATGGAAACGAATGCGGACCAGGCGATCGTAGGCGTCGTAGAAGTACTCGAACCAGAAGTCACTGGTCCGGTTTCCGGCCAGGTCGTGCCCCAGGTCGCGGTGGGTCCCTTCTTCGAGGTCCTCGATCGAGTCATAGCCCCCCACCGAGTTCCGGTGGAACCGATAGTTCGAGGGTTGCTCGACCCCACATTGCATGGTCAGCGAGTCCCAGGCGGAATCGTCATCGTAGATGTAGTCCTCGGTCTTCTCGGGAGGGTTCGGCAGCTCGATGTTTCGATCGACTTGCTCCACGCGGGACAGACTTCCGTAGACCACGGAGTCGCTCAACTCGGCCCCGGTCTGCCCGTTCAGACGCTCTTCGCTGAGGCGGTTGCCGATGCGATCAAAGACGTGGCGAATCCTGCCCAGAAGGCCGCCGCTTCCATTCTCATGCTTCAAGTGGACCGGTCGCCCAACCTCGTCGTAGCCCGAGACCAGACCGCTACTCGCGGGAGGATCGGCGAAGTTCCTTCGCGCCACGTAGTTTCCTTGTGCCTCGCCCAGCTGAATGTCACCCAGACGGTCCGGTCCCAGGTAGCCGTACTTGGCGACTTGCTGGCCGCCATCCAAGATCTGATCCAGGCGATGGAGAGAGTCGAACTGAAACTCGACGTGACGCGCGGCTCCCGGATACCAGAGATCGGTCCGGTTTCCCACGTCGTCGAACTGCGCGTTCACTTCCTTCCCGTTCTGCACTTCTTGCAGGATCCTGCCCAGGGAGTCGTAGAAACGAGTGACCGACGACGAGAGAAACTCGCCTCCTCCATTGTCATCCGTCAACAAGGTCGGAAGGTCCAAGCCGTTGTATTGCCACGTCTGGAGCGAGCTTCCTTCGATCTCGGAACCAATGGGGAGGCTCACCGCCTGGGTCACCATCCGCCCCGCTCCGTCGTAAGTGAACTGAAGTTCACGGAACAGAGGGTTCCCACTCGTCCCTTCGTGAAGGGCATGGGACTTGACTCTTCCGTCCTTCCAGTAAGTCGTCCCGAAGTAGCTTCCGTCGGGGAAGGTCTTCTTGGTCAAGCGATCTTGGGAGTCATACTCGAATTCGATGTCTCCCTGGGATCCGCTCGTCACCTTGGTCACATTGCCATTCTTGTCCACCTCGAAGGTGGAGACGATTTCACGCGTCGCTCCCGTCATCATGAGCGAGGGATCAAACCCGGCATCCCACAGGAGCTGCCCATCCCCAAGACCTCCAGGAAAGACGTCCGTGGCACTCCGGATCAGACGATTCAGTCCGTCGTGCACGTAGCGTCTCGTATTGCCCGGCAGGTTCAGAGGTCCCGACAAGACTCCGAGAGGGTCGTTGCCAAGCACCGTTGACCGGGCGTCCGCCTGGCCCACCACGTTTCCGCGGCTGTCATGTCGGTAGTACTCGGTTTCCCCCAAAGTGTTCGTTCGACGAATGAGACGGTTCAGCCCGTCATAGACGTTCACGAAGACCTTTGTTTCCCCCAGCCCGCCGCCATAGCCACTGGTCTCATGGACCATCTCCCGCACCAGATTTCCACCGGCGTCGTACTCGTACTCACTCTGGTTTCCCGCGTCGTCCGTGTGGGTGAGTACCCGTTGAATACCGTCGTAGGTGAAGAACCGTGCCGCGTTGGTGGCGTCGGTTTCCTCGATGACGAGGTCATCCCGATCGTAGACTTGAGTGCTCTGCACGATCCACTTCGTCGGGGGCACGTAAGGGAAGCCGGTGGGGACACCCCCGACCGGCATGAGCTGCAGCTTGTTCTCCAGAAGGCGGCCGATTTCGTCAAAGGTCTGGCCCTGCTTGAGAAGGAGGACGTTCTGACTGACGTCGTTGTGGAGGGGACTGGGACCTCCGGCGGTGCCCTGGAAGACCCGTGTCTTGAGGAAGCCGTTCTTTCCCATCACTTGCTTCGTGACTGTACCCACCGGGTCGGTCGTCTCGACGAGTCGACTCCGTCCGTCGTAGGCGAAGAGGGTCCTTTCCTTGTTCCCATCGCCGTTGAGATCCTCCGGGCCATCGGCCGAGATCAATCGACCGTTGTCGTCACGCCGGAAAGTGATGATCGAGTCAACGTTTTCATCTGCTGGTTCACTGGAAGCACCGCGCGCAAAGGTCTTGACGTAGTCTCTTTCGTCGTACGTCCACAGATCCATGTTCTGCTCGGGGTGGATCTGCTTGATCCGATTGCCGTCGGGGCCGTAGAAGCTCTGGGTCACAGCGATCTGGTTCGAACTGATCTCGCTCTCTTCGCGAATCACCCGATTCTCGAGGTCGTACTGGTAGGAAACGGAGATCCATGGATTGGCAGGATCGCCAGCGTTTCGATTCTCCCGATCAATTCGAGAGACGTTTCCGTTCTCGTCGTACTGCGTGAACAGCTGATACGCCGGAGCCACCAGATGGGAATAGCCTAGGTTGACAAAGCTCTGGAGAACGGGATCCAATCGGACGGAATCCCAGGTACTGGCGATGGTCGTCTTGACAACTTGATTGTGAGCGTTGACCAGGTACTCCGTCTTCACCCCTCGCGGGTTGGTCTCGGAGATGATGTTGCCTCGGTTGTCGAACTCGAAGCTGGTGGTGGCTTCCACGTGGGCGACCTCGGGAGGCTTCACCCAGAACTGAGTGCCCGCGTTGGGCGCCGCCGAGGGATCGGCATCCAGAATGATCAAACTCAGCTGCCCGGAGACCGGGTCATAGGAGTAGACCGTGAGAGTTCCCTCGGCCGTCGTCTCGGTGATCGTGCGCCCAAAGGAGTCGTAAGTGAAGACGAACACCTTCTTCGTCTCCTCGGGAGTCCCTTGGTTGATCAGAGGAGATTCTCTCCAGATGACGTTGCCGCCCAACTGGGTGAGACCGTCCCCATTCGTCTCGGGAAGATTCAAGAGGGTTCCCCCAAGAGCGATGTCCCAATCGTTCACGAGTTGATTCAGACCGTTGGTGGCAGGATCTCCTTCCTGGTAGTCCAGGATGATCGTTTCTCCCGCGAGATTGGACGAAACACGCTGGTTGTAGACCGGTTCGAAAAAGCGTCGGCGGCGATATTCCTCGGTTCCGGAAGATGCCGGGTCGGGAATGTGCTTCTCGACGGCGACGTTGCCCTGCTGGAACAAGTCGGAGATGGCTCGATAGGTGAAGGTGTACTTCTCGCCGTTGGGGAGGATGTTCTCGAGAACCTCGCCATGGGCATTGAAGCTGTAGCGGGTCACATAGTTGGTCGGGCCCGAAGGTTTCTCGCGCTCCACTCGAGTCGCGTGTCCGGACGCGGAAAATCCGTACCAGGTTTTGAAGCCCCGGCGATCGATGACCTCCGTCTCCGACACTTCCACGCCTTGGCCGGGTCCGTACGAGAGCGCAACGCCGTGGCCCCCAACCTGAGCCGAGGTCACTTGATCATTGGTGAAGGTCACCGCCTCAATGACCGGATTCCCGCCCGGAGCCATCGCCTCGCGCGGGTACTTGATCGAATGCAGCCGGTCGTTGGCGTCGTAGCCATAGGCTGTCGTCTTGCCCGCAGGGAAGTCGTTGTGCTGTCCGGTCACCGGGTTCACCGGAGTCCCCACGATGGACGGCGAGGTGACCGATTCCAGGTTTCCCGTGGCTCCATGACCGTATTGCCACTGACGACCATCGAAGTCCGTGATCGTTTCCATGCGATCGTTGGTGTCGTAGGCGATCGTCACGAGCCTTCCCAGAGGATCCTGGATCGTGGAAAGCAGACCGTTCCCGTAGGAGCAAGTGAAGGTGTTCTGGTGACGGTCCGTCATGGACTCCAGTTGCCCCGGAACATCGAACCGGCAGATCGTCCCATCGCGATCCCGGATCTCCCACTTCGATCCCACCTTTCGCGCCTTGCGATAGACTCCCGGCGTGGTGCATGTGTAGAGCGAAGCGTGGGAAGTGTCCGGCGCGTACACGTCTGTCTCGAGCCGGCTTCCGTCAAAATGGTGCAGAAGCCCCTGGGACTCCCACACCGATTGTTCCCAGTTGTGACTCCAGTTGACTCCCAGTGGACCGTCATGTCCTCGCTGGTGCCCGTAGAAGCGAGTGAACTCGAACTCCGGTCCACGGCCAGGAATGGAAATGTCCGTGGCACGATACTGCAGCTCCCCATTGTGAAGAGCGATGAAGAGATTGACGTCGAGGCCCCAGAACTCCGCGTTGCGAAACGGCGTGGTTCCCGGCGGTGGAGCCTGAGCCAGAACCCGCGGGAAAGCAGCTCCAAGGAAACAGAGAAGGAAGAGTAGCCTTGTTCGTACTCCCTTGGATCTCCGGAGGAATCTCCTCACGCGATGAAGTGAAACTGCCTGCTCTGGGAACGGCAAAGAAGATGCGTTCATCGGTTCCTTCCTTCCGGTTGTCCCTGACATCTGCCGAAACTCTCTCGCCACCCCGCCGGCGCATACTCGATCGCAACTGGCCGACTTGGTCCTGGCGAAGTCGACACAGAACAGTGGTCATGAGAGGGATGGTCAGCTCTACAGAGACACCGTGAGCGCAAGGATGAGCGGGAAAACGGAAGAAAAGAGCACCAAGGAAAATGCCGCGCGGAATGGATGGGAATTTGCCGCTGCCGATCAAAAACTGCGGCGGGACAACCATTCACGGCGACGCGAAGTGGCATCGAACAGAATGTGTCCAAAAAAGCGACGCGACAGACACCCAAACAAGATCAGAGCATGGCGATGCCCTCCGTTCCTGCTTGTCGCGGCGCTTTGGTCCGTATGGGTCCGTCAATTGCTGAGGTTCGGGAACTGTTCGGGACGGAATCCTCTGTTCGACTCGATGGACTTCGCAAGATGACGGCTCAACGACTCCCGCGGCTCAAATCGTGGTCTCGTCGCGATCATGGTTCGGCCGGCTTTCCTTGAGCCGTCAGGAACCAGGTCTTGCGCACAGTGAAATCCGCTCGGAACGATCGCCATGAATCGACCATGGTTCGCAATCCAGGCCGCGCCAGGGTTCTCCATCTCGACAGGCGGATCGACATCAAACCCAATGCCGTTCGCGAAAAGCACGTCCTCGTCGTCCCAGTCCTTCTCGCTTTCCGAAGAGTGCGAGACACCCCGGCGCTCAAGACTCGCTCGTCGCAATCACGCCCGGCTCTGCGTTGCCCTCTCCGCTGACAACAAGTTCGATTCACGCATCCCGGCCGGGTCAATCCGTCACCGAGCGGTACGTTCCCCCGCGTCGAGGATCCCCCGCGGCCGTGAACTCTCCCTCCGCCCCTCGTCGCACGACATGGGTGCCCCCGAAGAACATGTTGCCCGGCTCGAAGGAAACCAGACGATCCGCGCCGAGCTCCTGCCACGGGAGATTCGCGAAATCGTCGAGATTCTCGTAGTTCAATACTCCGTTCTCGAAATGCAAACGAGGCGCCTGAACGGCTTGCTCGACGGGCTGTGTGCCATCCAGTAAGTTCGAGATGAGTTGCACGATCGCTGTGCGAATCCTGTTCGCGCCGCCGCTTCCAAGCACACAAAGGTCATGGTCACCTGTGCTCGCGGGAGACTCAATGAGCGTGGGCGACATCATGGTGGCGAGTCGCTTCCCCGGAGGCCAGATACCGACCTGGGCGTCGAACAGATCCTCTTCTCCCATCAGGTTGTTCATCAGGATGCCGGTGTTGCCAACGCTCTGCCCATTGCCCTCGCCGTAGGAGAAGGTGATGCCGGCGCAGCGGCCCTCGTCATCGATGGCGCTGATGTGCGTCGTCGAGCCACGTCCCCTTGACGAACCGTTGCTGCCCCCCAGTGGATCGCGGCGGGTTCGTGCGAATCGATCGTGCCAGTCCCCCTTTTCTTGCCAAGGTGAGGCGACGGTTTCCCCTGGTTCCGCGTTACTCGCTACGGCCCGAACTTCGTCGGCAAGCTTCATCGCCGCGGCAAGGGATTGAGCCCGGGCGATTCCTTCTTGCAACTCGGAAGCGGGGACCTGTTCCAGAAAGCTCAGCATGTTGGCGATCATGGAGCCACCGGCGGCAGGCGGACCGGGCAAGAACACACGGTGGCTTCGATATTCGACGACGAGGGGTTCCTGGAAACGCACCTCGTAGTGATCCAGGTCTTCGCGGCTGAGGAGACCTCCGGCCTCGGTCCCGCACGTCTGCAGAAGAGCCGGCGCTAACACCTGTGCTTGGTAGTCGTGCCACCCCATGCGTGCCAGCGCTTCCAGGGTATCGGCAAGTTCCGGGCACCGGATGACGTCACCTTCTCCAATCACGCGTCCAGAAACCGAGAAACGTCGGCGACCACTCGCGCTGGAAAGCAGGATGGGAGCAAGCAGCGCGCTATCCCGGGCTCCGAATGCTTCCAGAGGCACTCCGTCGCGCAATCCGCGACAGGCGGGCGCCACGAGTGCATGCAACGGCAGCCGCCCCCATCGTTGCGCCGCAGCGCAAAGTCCGGGAAGAATGCCCGGAACAGCGGCAGCCGCTGCACCGATGTGAAACTCCTGGACCGCAGGACCAAAGTCGACCCGTACCTGACGAAAGTCCCGCTGATCGGGAACGCGCCCGGACAGTCCGGGAGCGTTCGCAAAGAAGTCCCCGATGGTCACCTTGCCCGAAGGATCTCGATGCAACAGGACGCCACCGCCGGCCAGACTAGTGAGGGTCGGCTCGCCAACGGCCGTGGCAAAACACGCGGCCACGATTGCGTCGATCGCGTTTCCGCCGCTCGCAAGTGCCTCCGCACCCGCGGCAACAGTCGTGGCAGAACCACCGGAGATCGTCCCTCGAGTCATCCTGCCCCCTTTGCCTTGGTCGTCGGGTGCAGTGTACTCGATACAGAACAGCCTCTGTCGACGACTCACCGGTATCGAATGGCAGTGACTGCCCATTCGCGCTCTGACGAGACGCGGCATGGGGGCATCGATCGCTGAGTAGGGTGGCGGAGAGAGACGAGTGGAATGCCTCCGCGCCGGGCATCCATCAAGGCCGCAGGTGAGAAGGAGAGGTCCCGTACTCGCGCTTGAACTCTGGAGATTGCAAACGAGCGCGTAGGCCGACCCAAACGAGAGTCACCTGTCGCTGTCCTTCATGCTGATGGCGGCGATGCTGGCCGATGCCTGCCACCAGCGACGCACCCTATCTGTACACGCCGTACCTCGGCATTGTCGGCGAGAAGGCCATGGATCCGGCATCCGGAGCCCTCGCCACCGGTCCGCTGACCAAGAAGTTCTTCGACGAGGCCTCCGAGCCAAAGCAACTCGTCGAGATCCCCGGAGCGTCACACGTGGACCTCTACGACAAGGGTGAATTCGTCACTCTCGCCGTCGAGGCCCTTCACTCCTTCTTTCAAAAGCACGGCGGGGGAGAGTAGATCCGGACTCTGAGCGCGCCGTGAGTTCATGGGGCGGACCGCACCTCCTCCAGAAAACCAAAGAAACCGAAAGGCCTGGGCACAGGAATCTCGGATGGGACATTGCGGGGTCGGGCACCCCAGCAACCTCCGAGGGTCTTCTCCATGCAAGCTTCCCGAGCGATGACGGTCTTTGCCTCCTTGGTTCTCTTCGGGACCGGGATGGGTATCTCACTGGGCGCGACTGGCGAGGATGCCGATACCCCCGGGGAATTCTCGACGACTCTGAACAGAGCGAAGGTCGCCGGGCTCCGGATCACCGACCTGGGCGGGAACATCCACACTCTGGGTGGTGCCCAGGAGCCTCGCGCGACGGCGCTCGTGTTCCTGGACACGGGATGCCCAATCTCTCAACGCATGTTGCCCCGACTCGGGGAGCTTGCGGTGCTGGCCGACGGTGTGGGCCTCGACTTCTTCGGCGTGCTCTCGGACCCAACGATCACTCGGACGGACGGAATGGAGTACGCCCAGGAGTACGGCATCGAGTTTCCGGTGCTGTTCGATGCGTCCGGAGTGCTCGCGCGCACCCTGCGCCCCACCCACGTCCCCCACTCGTTCGTCATCGACACTCGGGATCGACTCTGCTACTCGGGGCGAATCGACGATCGCTTTGCGGCCGTCGGCAAGCTGCGCAAGGTGATGACGAACCACGAACTCGAGGAGTCGATTCGCGCAGTGGCCAAGGGCGAGGCCCCCGCCGTGTCTTTCACGACTCCCGTCGGATGTGTGTTCGAAGCCTGGAGCCCTTCCAGCTCGAAGCGCGAGGTGACCTATCACCGCGACATCGCCCCCATTCTCAATGCTCACTGTGTGAGCTGCCATCGCCAAGGCGAAGTCGCCCCTTTTGCTCTTCAGACTTACGCCGAGGCGGAGCGTCGAGCGCAAATGGTCGCCATGGTTTGCGAAACGGGATTCATGCCGCCCTGGGCAGCGGAACCAGGAGCCGTTCGCTATCAACAAGAGCGTCGCCTGCGCGAAGAAGAAATCGATCTGCTCCAACAGTGGGCGCAATCCGGGGCTCCCGAAGGCGACCCCGCGGATGGCCCCACTCCGCCGCAGTTCGATGCTTCGGGTTGGACGCTCGGCGAACCCGACCTGGTTCTGACGATGCCGGAGTTCGAGATCCCTGCCGAAGGCGACGACCTCTTCCATTACTTCGTGATTCCATCGGAGCTGGTCGAAGACCAGATGGTGGTGGCCACCGACTTCAAGGCAGGAGATGCCTCGGTCACTCACCACTCGATCTACTACAGCGACTCGACCGGCCAGGCGCGAGAACTCGACGAGCAAACACCGGAACCCGGGTATCCCGCGTTCACGTCTCTCAGCCGTGACTTCGTCCCCAGCGAGGCTCTGGGCGGCTGGTCGCCGGGAAGTGGCCCTCAAACCCTTCCCGAAGGGGTCGGCATCCCGATCCAAGCCGGCGCCGATATCATTCTCGAGATGCACTACCACCTGAGCGGGAAAGCAACGACGGATGCGAGCCAGATCGCCATCTACTTCGCCGACGGTGCCATCCAGAAGATCGCCGAGTCGTTCACCCTAGGAACCCTGGACATCTCCATTCCGCCCAACCGAAATGACTACTGGCGCAAGGCCTGGGCCAAAACCCCCGTCGGCATCACGCTCCTTGACCTGAATCCCCACATGCACCTGCTGGGCAAGGAAGCCAAGGTGGACGTGACGTACCCGGATGGCTCCACCGAGTCACTGCTCTGGGTGAGCGAGTATGACTTCCGCTGGCAGGACATCTACCGCTGCGCCGAACCCATTCATCTCCCTGCGGGCACGCGTCTCGACTTCAAGGTCCGCTACGACAACACCTCAGCGAATCCGTCCCAACCACACATTCCGCCTCGCCAAGTGGTGTACGGAGAAGAAACCAACGACGAGATGTGCTTTCTGTTCTGCACTGTCGTGCTTGATGATCCGGAGCGGATCGAAGAACTCCGCCTTGCGGAATGGGAAGGGTTCCTTCGGGATGGAGAGGGGAATGGTTGGGGTGGGAGCTGGGGCGATTGGAAGGGCTGGAGTGAGTGGAAAGGCTGGTGGAGCCGGGGCAGCGACGACTTGTGACTGCTCTTGAAGCCTTCTGCTCTCGCCGTTGCAAGTCGCAAAAGCGGCCTCTCAGACTCGTCCGACGAGGCCTTCCGATAGCATTCCGGATCCGCATGTCGGAAATCCAGTCTTGCCTCACGAACAACTCTACTAGCGAAGCGGGGATATCTAGAAATGGCCCGGGCAGTGCTTGCCGAAGGCTCTCTCAGGACGCATCCCGACTCGTAGCTGCTCCAATCCTGGAAATGAATGTGGCCAGAAAGCCTGCGGTTTCCCCGGTCAATGACTTTGCCACCACCGACCAGCCGCCCGTCCATCCTTGGTGTTGCTGTGTCGCCTTCATCCTGGAACAACGTGAGGGCCGTGCTGATCTCACGATGGCCCCGCGACAGCCGCGGACGCGACCTCGCGCTGCCGGTGGAGGATTCGCTTGCCGAAGAGAGTCCCGATGCAACACGCTGTAGCAAGATCTGCTAGACACACCCACATCGTGGACACTGAAAGTCCCAAATGCCGCAGACTTTCCGCCAGCGCCAGAAACCCGAACCAACCAAACACGACGATCTCAACTGCAATGCCTGCGACGAAAAAACAAGCGAGGCCCTCCCCATGGACTCTCGTGGTCTGAAGCTTGCGGTTAAGCACTAGGGCGGGCCACGCAGAAGCAGCAACAAGAGCGAAGACGACAAAGCCTACGAACGGGAAAGACAGCCAAACCTCGGCATGACTCCAAGAAGCCGTAGCCGCGGTTTTCCCTGGACCACTGATGAGCGCATCAATACTCACACCCCAAACAGCCCCCCAGAACACTGCCGTGGAACCAAATACATCTGCTGAAAGATCATCCTGGTCCGGCAACAGTCCCGCCGCATTGCGCACAACGACTGCAACAAACCAGGCCATCACAAAGAAGCCGGTTCCGTATACCAGAGCTCCTAGTCCAGCCTGAACCGCGGCATACCACCCTCCAATGAATCCCACCATTGGCAACAGCCAGTGCGTCAAGCCAACCGCACCAGCCCACTTAAGAGCGCGCAACGGCGTATCGAAGTGGCGAAACCGGCTGACCGTAGCAATCATGGCATCTGCTGCGATTCCAATTCCGACGGCGGCGTTGACTAGCAAGTATTCTTCCAAAAGTACAAGAGTGCCTTCCTGGCCGTGCCGAGGCATCTCGTAGACGCCTGCCCACCAAGCCTCGCAGACGACAAAGACTCCTCTCCCGTGAGACCCTGAATGAGAGGAACAATACGCGATCTACGAAGTCCGGCGTCTAAGAAAGCACCTGCCGCTGCCCGCCGTCCCCTTTCCAAGACTCAGGCCAAGTCATAAACAAGATCCGGACTTTCGCGCGAACCACCCCTCGTGAACTCAGTCGTGAAACCACCGCACGGGCGAGCGAGGACAACCCTCTCCGAAAAGAGACACAACCTGATTCAACTAGCAACCGCGGCAAGGGACGGAGTTCGAAGACTTCGCGCTTGAGGCTCGCACGAGCAGCCCTGCTCCCGCTATCGACGCCAATCTCGCACGGAACGAACAACACTCTACTTCTGCGCCTCCGTCAGGTACATTGCCGCGCCCCGCATCGCGCATCCTCGCACCCAATTGGGATCAGTTTCTGCCTCGCTACCACGTGGGTGCGGCTCCATTGCTTCTACACTGCAGAAAGCACTATCAGACCACACCTCCACAAGGAACGCGAGGTCACCCATGCAGATCCTGGAATTAGAAATCAAGAATCTCAAGAACATCACAGTTCTCGAGCCAATGTCGTTTACTCGACAAGTCACGTTGATCTATGGAAACAACGGGGTTGGCAAGACAACGATCCTCGAGGCGATTTCCTTACTTGGTCATGTCTCCAGTTTCCGGAGAATCTGCAAGGGCCTCGACGCAACGGAGGAGTCCCCGTCTCTCCTGTTTGAGACGCATGGTAAAGACTTGCCGCAAGACTCCGATGCGTTTCGCGATATCCAGACAACACTCGCTAGCAGTGACAGTGTTTCTCGATGGTTTCGAGAGTATGACGATAACCTGCCTGGAGCTGCGATTCGATTCTCTGTCAGAACGGACCTAGACGGCGCAAATGACCCCCTAGAGCTGTTCGCCTACTTCCGTCAAACCACCACACTTTCAATCACGCAAGCTCTATCCAGACAACGAGACGACATGTCGATGAACGATCACTTTGCGTTGATCTACTCATCGTCACAGAAGAAGGGAGTGGATGCGTTAGTCGAGCACACCCTCCTAAACACACCGCACACCATACGAGAGTCTGGGGAGGACGTGATCATTGAAAGGTCATCTTCCCAAGAAGGTGGGTTCGGCTTGGTTAGCTACATCAACACAGACCTCAATGATTTCGGCAGGAAGAACGACATCAGGGAGTCGGTAAAAGACCTTCGCAACAATTTTGTGACAGAGATGATCAAGAGGTTGAAAGTGCCGTTTGACGGCCCGAACGGCTCTTTCAGATTCTTAAACTCCCACCCGGATGCACGAGATCAAGACCGCGAACTAGCTCTAAATCCGATTCTCGAACATATCATCACAGACTACCGCGAGCACTTCCCCTCCCATTCGACAAACGATTCTGACAGTAGTCCAGTCTTCAGGATCACACAATGTTCGTATGACGAAGCCAGAGTCGGCGATGAACTCGTGCTTCGAGCGAAACGTCGCGGAGAGACGCAACCCTCAAGTCTCGACTACATGAGCGCGGGCGAGAACGAATGCTTCTTCATTTTCATGCTTCTCCTCGGGCTCCCAATTAGAAACTCCATCATCCTTCTAGATGAGCCCGATCTACACCTCACAACTTTTGCAAAGCGTAGCTTCTTTGATCGACTGTACCGAATACTGGATGCGCGAGGGTGCCAAGCGATTGTCGCGACGCACAGCGGCTTCGCGTACACGTTCCCAGAGGGAATCGATCGAAAGCTGATCAAGCCCGAGCATCGCGACAGGGGCGTGGTGTACACTTCCGACTTCGATCCCCGCTTTGCGCTACAGCTTTCTAGAAGCTACTGGGCGACCGCGGCCAGGGCGTTGCAGGCAGCAGGAATTCGGGAGCCAGTGGTGGCATTCCTCCTCGTCAAGAAAGCGAGCTTGGAGGACTGGTACGCCCGCCATCCGGCCTTGGCTTCGGCTGTCATCAACTTTGCGTGTGGCTTGACCGTCGCGGGAGCCCTGGCCCTGGTGAGCGACGCGCTGGAAGCGATGGGCCTGCAGAAAGGCGAAACGCATACGAAGCTAACCGGGGTTTGGGTGGTTGGCGGTCTGATACTCGCAACCGTGCTATCTTTGGCATCAGCAGCCAAATCCCTCATGGATGATTCGAGAAAGTAGGACCACGCGACAACGCTGGCTTCCCATCACTGCAACCAAAGAAGATGCGAAGATTCCCAGCCCTGACCAGAAGCAGCTCTAGACACAGTTGGGCGCACAAGCCGGACATACCTTGCCGGTCGTCTCCGAGGCTCTTCCCCTTGAGCGCTTGGTGATCGAGCTGATCCGAGTGGCCTCAGCAGCTCCCCCACGGGGTGCGCACGACAAAAGGCTCTGTGCTTTTCGATGGCCAGATGGAACTCAAACGGACCTCGTGCCACCGATGGCCCAGATTTTCAGAGCACGTCCGTTCACGCCGTCGCGATCATTGCCTGATCCACCCTTGCACCGCCACTCCACGGAGCACCTAGCACCTTCGCCCGAGACTCAGGCGGGCAATCGACTCTAAGGCCGGCCCACCGCAACTGCTCATTACCCCCTCCGCTAAGCAGATTTGTAGTGGCCACACGTGGAAAGGGCCCCAAAGACGAGAGGCCTCGCGGGAGAACATCGAGAGGCGAACTCTCTCCCGGAATCCAAGGGCCCTTCGCCCAAAGACAGGAGCGGGGCTTACCACACGCGAGATTTCCAATCCCGGGTGGAACTAGGCCGGGGAGACGCTCACAATGTCCTATTGTCCACAGTACCCGTGATTTCGACATTGCGAATGGGGTCATCTCTCGTTGCGATTCTCACCAGCCCTGCTTCACCGAAAAGGAACCTGCCGTGAATGGCACTTACAAGTTGCGAATCGAAGGCCAGGACCCAGGAGAAGAATATGAGTTGCTTGCGAATTACCTGAAAGACGCTCCGGAGATCAGGACGGTGAAAGCAGAAAGGGCCGATCCGGACCCCAAAAAGCTCGGGATCGGAGTGATCGAGACGATCCTGATTAGCGTGGCCACCGGCATCTTGCTCGAAGGGGTGAAAGCCGCGATTGCAAGGGCCCTGACGACGCCAAAGCTGCAGCGCGTTGTCGTTCAGATTGTCGATGAAAAAGGGCATGTCGTCCATCGGGCTCTTGGAAGTCGTCAATCGCGCGATGTGACGGACCGGGACTCCTCATGAAGCCTGGATACTCGCCCGATCGAGCATCCGTACTCTTGATCGGTTCATCCTACTACCCGAAAGAGCTCAAACTCCCAGAGCTGAAGCACGTGATGACGGCGATCCCGGAGATCGCCGCAACACTCACTGACAAGAACGGGCCGTTCCGAATACCACCGACGAATATTGACTACGCCCTGAATTCGCCCGAAGAGATGACCCTCGAGCTACTTGATGAGATTTGCTCGAGCGATCGATGCGACATCGTCTTCGTCTTTCTCATCGGGCACGGTACTCCGGGATACCGAGAGGGGTCCCTATTCTTCCCAAACCTCCACTCAAAGCCTGGTGCGGCGCTCGAGAACACATCACTGCAAATGGACGCGATCGCGCGAGTCATCGCTGAAGGTGCGTGTGAACAAGCGTTCGTGTTCCTCGACTCTTGTCATAGCGCAAGAGCCTTCAAGTACTTTGCCGGAACGAGACAGAAGGTCTACGTGCTAGCCTCCGCACGTGAAGGGGGAGGAGCCGCAAGCCTGCACCCAGACAACCCGAACCACACGCTTTGCAGCGGCGCGTTTGTTACCGTCGCAAGGAGGGGAGCGAGTAACTCGAAGGACACCCTGTCTCTTGGAGACTTTGACAATGAGATCAATCAGGTCGTCCGAGAGCTTGGTGGAACGTGCTACACCCAGTTCTGCGGCCTTCGATCACAGTTCCCCCTGTGCTGGAATATGGCTGTTACCGAAGACTCCTCCAGCTCCTTACAACATCGAGCCGAAGGGGCGCTCTGGAGCACCCTCCTCGAAAACGAGGCCCTAGAAGCCTTTGTCGTTCGAGCAGTGGATTTGATTAAAGATCAGTTGTCGACACTTGCAAAGAATGAATATCTGGGTGGGTTGGTCGATGAGGGACGAACGAACAGCATACTGAAGATCCTCGACAGCTATGTGATCGCCCAGATCACACCGGTTGAGGCAGCTCTAGTAATCGTCGGCTCGTTTGTTGCGAGCCTAGAGTGCCTTCCCGACTTCTGGGCAGCCGAAGATGTCGCAAACCCCAACTCTTCTACCCATGCAGAGCTCCGAGCATTCCTTGACTCGAATCCCGACCTCGCCGGTCGGCTGGCCGGCTGGGATCGCCTTGCTCCTAGCACCCTTGGAGATGATGTAAACGCGAGAAAACGCCGATACGTGAGGTCCCACGTATTTCGACTGTTCCAAAGCGAGCAGGCAAGAACTTCCGTCACCTCCAACTCATCCCCCGTGCTTGAGTCCATTGAGAAGCTGGCGAAGCAGTCTCAAGGGATCGGGGATCTGGACTGGCGATCCGCTTTGGCTGCGATCGCCCATCACGCTCAGATGCCGCATGGGAGTATTGGAGCCGTGCGCTCGGCGCTTGCCAAAGCCGGAAATGATGAAGAGGGCCACCTCCACAGCGGTGCGAACGTCGCTCTGTGCGCCGAAATCGTTCGAATCGGCCAGGCCCTCGGGCTCAGCCCCAAGTACATTCCCAGATACCTCATCATTGAACTCGGGGCTCCCGATGACCTGGGAGCTTTTGTTTGGCTCAGTCGTTACTCAGAAGTGCATACCTATTGGAAACCAAGCGGGGACTCGAGCGCCCTTCGGTTTGAAGAACACGCTTGCCCTCACCCAATTCACCACAAGACCCTGAGGCAATGGACAGACTCCCTGTCCGCAGAGTGGAAAGCGTTCTCTCACGAGGTTGAAACGTACAACGGGACGTCGATGATTCGGCAGTATGCGAGTCTCGAGTCCAGCATCGAGCCTCGCAAGATTGGCGAGAAGCGGGTCTACGAATACCACGACGTCAAATTCGAGCTTGCACCACACTCCATACTTCAACTACTGATGGGTGAGCGGCTCTATGGCGAGGCCGAGTTGTCGTTGCGTGAGTTGATCCAGAACGCATTGGATGCAGTGCAGCTGCGCAGTCACCGTTCCCAGGCACAAGCAAGTGGAGATCCAGATTTTGGTCAGTACTCTCACGCGTGCGATCCCCTCCCTTCGGAAGCTGGGGTGACTGTTCGCTGGGGAACGATGGAAGGACGGGAAGTGATCCAGGTTTCTGATACCGGAACTGGAATGGGTCTTCACATTGTCAAGGAGCATTTTGCAAAGATCGGCAAGAGCTTCTACCGATCCGACAACTTTGAACGAGAGCGCCGCTACCTCGCTGATAAGCATGGCTTGCTCACCACACCGATCTCCCAGTTTGGGATTGGAATGTTGTCCTGCTTCATGATTGCGGACAAAGTTCGCGTTCGAACCCATCCCGGACGGGCGAGTGGGGACACCCCATCGACATTCAGCATTATTGGGGTGGGATCGATTTTCTACTTCGAAGGGGCCGGTAGCAATCTTGCGCCGCTGGAGCATCAAGGCACCGAGATTACCCTTTTCTTGCGGCCCGAGTTCCGAGTGAGTCAGCAGGAAGATTGGTTGGACCGACTACGCTACTACTTCAACTATTCCGACAGCAGGCCGAAGACCCCGGAAGGGGATCAAGAAAACAGCCAGCAAATCGACCCCGTTCTTGCGGTGGCAAAGTACTTCGTGTGGCCTTGCTTTCCCATCACGCTGAAACCAATCGCCAGTAGCCATGACCCCGTGGCCGAGCTCACTGGAGCTTTTCATCCAGACCAACTGTGCAGCATCCCGACGGAATCAACACAAGCTGTTGCGAACGGGTGGGGCATGTCACAAGTGGGTGAATGGCAGCATGAAGACTGGGTCGACAATGAATCGGGAAGCCAGTCAACTGGCACACGAGTTCGCCTGCTCTACCCTGGAGTCCTCGGATCACGCGAACCTCTTCTCCCCCTTTCGCGTCGGAAGGTGGAAGAAGTGATCGACCTTGGCTCGCAGGTCGAGATCGTAGGAGAGCTCGTTGTTCGACGCATCTTGATCAACGGGATGCACGTCCCAAACCTGGGCGACTGTGCTCGGCTTTTCAACTTGCGGGGAGTTCTTGGGACCATCGCTTGGGTGGACTTACGCGGGGCTGCTTGCCCTCCTCTCAGCGCGAATCGAATGAGCGTGATCAGCTCGGGCGATGAGTGGCACGCAAGTCGCAAGGTGATCCTCGAAGTCATGGATCGCTTTCGAGACTATCTGACAACGAGCTCGACGATTGATGACACAGAAACGATGACGTTGAGTGGAATCTGCTGCCCCTCCTTCCCTTGGATGGCGCAGAGCGATGACAGTTGGCCCGCCGCACCGATGCTAAGAGGAAAGTCTAAGGCGCCGATCCGAGACTTGGATTGGGCGTTGGCTCGAGGCCTACTCGTCCATCGGTCAAAGTTGCGGGGATTCCTGCGCGCCGCTCGTAGGCACCTTGGTGTGGACATGGATCGTAGCCGCGGCTCTTTCGAAGACGACCTTCCCGAAAGCGTAATGGAGATCCTTGATGAGGCCGCTTTCGTTGAAGACGACTTGAAGGTTTACGAGCGCCGAGGCCAAGAGTTGCCATTGCCGGGCGGGTTGGCAGACCTGAAGCGCATCCATGAGATTCAGTCGAGTGTTCGCACGCACCAAGCGTTCCGAGGAAGGGCTCCATGGGTTGCGTTTTGGATTGTTCGCCAAGCAGCTCTCGCGGCAATCGATGCGCTGGGTGGGACCGCCGAAAACGCAAATGCTCTGATTCGGGGGCTTGACAACTACAGGCGTGGAGAGTTTTCGGTTGAGTCTTTTGCCCGTCACGAAATCGTGGCAGTGGCGGTTGCATACTTGAGCGCCATCAACAATGACAGCGTTCGAGGCTCTCGTCTGGGCCCGCTATACACGCATGTTGAAAGTCCCTCCCAACACTTCCTTTCGAGCCATGACGTCGTGTTCCCGTTGCCAAGCTTCCTAGGACCAAGGCTAAGATCTCATCTCGCTCAACACTCAGAGGCCTGGATTCTTTGTTCCTTGCCTTTCGCGCTACCGATTCCGGACAAAGTCATGTGGAGTCAAGTTGTTCGTGGCCTCCGGTGCTTCGAAGGGGTCGACCGGATCACCGCTATGTTGCCTTCATACCGGCTTTGGCAAGCCAGTTGGGAGGACCTCCAGCAAGAAGCGGTGGAAGATCCAACGACTTGCATTACCGGCGTGTGGGATCCGAAGGAAGATAAGGTGTTCTTTCGGCCAGGATGCCCAAGGCCTTCGGAGGTGTTGCCCGGACTGCCCAAGGGACATCTTCTCTCGAAACTTCGAGATAGCGTTCACTCCACATACGAGATCTTGGATTCCCTCAAGGTGAAGGATGACAAGGCCGCGAAGTCGAAACGCCGCAAGCGCCTTTCTGTCAAGGAAGCAAGGCGCCGAAACAGAAAGTAGTCTTGTGACCAGGCCTGCGCCGACTTCCCATGGGATGTCGGACTCCGCGCGGTTCGAAGTTCTTTCTTGGTAATGCAATCGAGAGCCCACGCCGGCGAGCGCCTCGTCTGCTGAAGCGGCCGGCAATGTGGCACCCCTAGGATCCATCCAATCCGATCACACAGTCGCGCCGCGTTTGATCAAATGTGCTACACTTCGGCCCCTTTGACGGGAAGCCGTCGCGTAGGAAAATTGGCGGGATAACCCACCAGAGATGGTTGGATCAACGCCCGATCAGCCACACGCCAGTTAGATTTGCGAACTGGTATCCTACTCTGATTATTGTCACCCCCGAGAGAGCGCTGTCGTACGCACAACCACGGATCTAAGGATTCCTGCGTCCTTTTCCAGAAAGCTCCGTCTATCTGGAGGGCGCCGCTCTGAGGACTCGGCTCCCGCGAGTTTCCGCAACACCGCCCCCTTGGTGGGCCAAGAGATCACCGGAAAACGAAGCGAGAAAGCCGTGAGTCAGCGAAGAAACGATGCAGAGTCACTGGACGATGCCCTCCGGGAGCTCGACGAGGCTCTGAGCAAGTTCTTCTACGGCCGCGTCCCCTCCGTCGATGCGGAAGACTTGCTTCAGGAATGCTACTTGAAGGTGAGCCGCGGGCTTCCGGAACTCGAGGATCACGAGCGACTGAGCGCCTGGGTGTTCACGATTGCACGCAACGTCGTGGTCGACTACTTCCGCACGAAGAAGGATCTGTCCGAAGAGGACCTTGCCCTCGTTGCCGAACAAAAGACGTCTCGCGACAGACAAGATTCGGACACAGCGCTCGAAGTAGGCCGATGGCTAGCTCCCATGATTTCTCAGCTCCCCGAGAAGTATGCCGTGGCGCTAAGGGAGTCAGAGTTAAAGGAGCGCCCGCATCGGGAAATCGCGGAGCAGCTCGACATGTCGGTTTCTGGAATCAAGTCTCGGGTACAACGGGGCAGAGCGCTGCTTCGCGAGAAGCTCAACGCCTGCTGCGCCTTGAAGTTCGACCGCCGAGGGGGGATCCGCGGCGTTGAGCGAAGGAACCCGGACCAGCCCGACTGCTGCGGTCCTGACGACTGCTGCTAGAACGGCTTCGATTGCTCCCAGAAAACCTGCGTCTTTTTGAAGAGGGCTCCGTCTACCGGGCCGACACCCGCACTGGGTGACCCGAAGAACGAAGACCCACGCCTAAGGAGCCTCTTCATGAAAGTCGCGGCCATGCTCGCCGTGGCGGCACTTGCGAGTGCCTGCTACGCACGACAGCAGTCCTCACAAGATCGGCCCACAGACGGATGTGGCAGCTGCTCGTTAGCTGCCATCGCCCCCAACGCGACGCTCCGTCTAAGAATTCGTTGGAAAAGAGCGGTCGATGACCAAGGGGCAACCATTGCGGCTCATCGCAAGACCGAGCACGCGCTGAACTTGGCCCACGAAGCCCTCAAGAAGGCTCTGACCCCACTCGGGATCGAGGTCATCCTGGAGAAGGTGGAACTCTCCAATGACGACTTCCACCAGAATCCGCTGAAGTCAAATCGCCTCTGGCTCAATGGCGCTGCCATCTTCAGCTATCTGCCGAACGCACGCAGCGGGACCGTTGAGATCGAGGAGATCCCACTGCGAACCATTGAATTCGCTGGACAGTCCTTTCGAGATCTTACTCCGGAGCTCATCGTCTACGCGGGCCTCGCCGCCGCAAACGACTCTGTCCAAGAAGTGCTCGCCGACACCCATGCGCGAGGCGTCGCCAATCCACCTGCGGCCCCTCTGCTCATCAATGCTGGTGCCCCGCCACCGAGTTGCGGCAGCTCTGATCTGTGCGACAAGGCATCTTCGTGCGGCGACACCGCCACTCCGAGCGCGTCGAGTTGCTGCGAGACCGACACCACCGAGGAGCGGATGACTCAGGCCGAGTCGTCAAAAGAGTCTTCCCCGTGAGGCTTCGAGTTGCATCGACGTCACTCACCGCAACGCTAACGTTGGTCGCGATCGCCGGTGGACAGAGCCCTGCAGCCGTGGGCACTGACGAATGGCCGCAGTGGCTGGGTCCTGGGCGCGACGGTGTGTGGCGCGCGGCAGGTGTTGTCACGTCCCTCGAAGAGACCGCGCCGCGTGTCCTTTGGCGCAGTCCGGTTGACGCCGGTTTCTCGGGTCCTTGCGTCGCCGGCGGACGAGTGTACGTGACCGATTTCGTGCGCAAGACGGGCACCATCAGCAATCGGGCATCCGCAGCCGAGCCCGTCACCGGTGAGGAGCGAGTCCTGTGCTTTGACGCAGAGTCCGGGGAGGAACGGTGGGTGCACCGATACCAGACTCGCTACTCGGTTTCCTATCCGAGCGGTCCCAGGACCACGCCCTTGATCCACAATGGCAGGGTGTACACCTTGGGAACTGACGGCCATCTGCTCTGCCTATCGGCGGAATCCGGAGAGATTCACTGGTCCAAGCACTTCCCGACGGACTACGCCGCGAAGACTCCCTTCTGGGGTCACTCGGCGCACCCACTCCGTTTCGAGGACACATTGGTTTGCCTGGTCGGCGCCGAGGAGGCGGTGGTTGTCGCGTTTGACCTCGAGGACGGGTCTGAGAGGTGGAGGGCGCTGAAGGCATCCGAACCAGGCTACGCACCTGCGTCGATGGCAACTTTGTCTGGAAACCCAACTCTGCTCGTCTGGCATCCGGAATCGCTCAACGCACTCGTTCCTTCGACGGGGACTCTCCTCTGGTCTTTGCCGATCACCGCTCGATCCGGGATGTCCGTGAACGCTCCGCTTGCCGTCGGGCAAGAGATCTACGTGAGCGGCATCGGGACGAAGCCGACCCTCGTTCGTGTTTCCGACGAAGGAGACCGCGCGTCTGTTGTTTGGCGTGGTGGGCCACGAAAGGGCATTACCACTTCGAATAGCCCGCCCCTCGTCCATGACGGCATTCTCTACGGGGTAGACACGCAAGGGCGCCTGATTGCCAGCTCCTTCGAGACCGGTGAACAGCTGTGGTCGACGTACAAGGCGACGACTGGTGGACGCGGGCAGCAGTACTTCACCGCGTTCCTCGTGCGCCATGATGAGCATTTCTTCCTCTTCAATGAGCGAGGCGAGCTGGTTCTCGCAGAGCTAAGCCAAGATGGATTCAGTGAGCTCGGCCGAACAAAGCTCATCGAGCCAACCACCGATACCTACGGTCGGACGGTACTCTGGAGCCATCCCGCCTTCTCGGGGCGAAGCGTCTTCGTTCGAAACGACCGAGAGCTCATTCGGGTCTCGCTGGCGGAGAGGTAAACGTCGTCGGACCCCAACGGGAGTCCGGGCGAGGGCGCCTCATGCGCCTCGACAACACGAGGAGGAGCTCCGTTCGCTCCCATTCAGTTCTCAAACATTCTTGCGTCCTTCTGGGGCCGGCTCCGTCTTTCAGGGTGAAGCGAAAAGAATCGGCCCACGACAAAAGGAGCAAGATCATGAGTCACCCCTCGAAGCGCCGCACCTTCGTCCTGACCGCCTCCCGCGTTTATGTCCCCGGTTCCCTTCCGCCAGAAGAACCCGTGTCCCACAAGTCCCGCGGCGGCTGTTGCGGCTCGGCAGCGGTGGCCACGCAAGAGTCCTCTTGTTGTGGAACCTCAAGCTCCCGCACGAGTGCCCCGCAGAAGCCGAGCATGAGCTGTTGCAGCTAGGCGAGAAGTACTTGGGGCGTCTTCAAGACGCCCTTGATCTTTCATGCACCCATGGGAAGAAATGGCCGAAGGAGATCCATGATGACCGAGAACAAAGATCGACCTGTCGCCATCATCGGTGCCGGCCCCATCGGTCTTGCCGCGGCCAGCAATCTTGTCGAGCGGGGCCTCAAGCCGCTGATCTTCGAAGCAGGCTCCACCGTCGCATCCAGCATGAGAGGTTGGGGTCACGTTCGGCTCTTCACCCCTTGGGCGTATCTCATCGACCCACCAAGTCGTCGCCTGCTGGAATCCCACACGGATTGGCAGGCGCCGAACAACGACGACGTCCCGTATGCACGAGAGCTTGTCGAGCAGTTCTTCGACCCGCTTGCCGGCATCGAGAGCATTGCGGAGAACCTCCATCTCAACCACAAGGTGACCGCCATTGCCAGAGATGGACACGACCGCATGAAGAACGGTGTGCGCGAAGATTCCCCTTTCCTCATCGTTGCCGACACCCCTGACGGTCCGCGCCGGTACTTCGCGCAGAGCGTCATCGACACGTCCGGTACGTGGACTACCCCGAATCCGCTCGGAGCTGGCGGCGTGCTCGCTGATGGCGAGGACCAGTTCCAGGACCGCATTCGCTACGGCATGCCGGACATCCTCGACGTCGAGCGGACTCGTTACGTCGGCAAGCGAGTCCTGGTGGTTGGCTCGGGACACTCCGCCATAGGTTCGGTGCTAAGCCTTGCGGAGCTGGCGGCAAGCGAGCCAGACACACAAGTTGCTTGGGCCGTTCGGAAGACTGACCCTCGCAAACTCTGGGGCGGTGGAGAGGCTGATGAAATTGCCGAGCGTGGCAAGCTGGGAACCATGGTGGCTGAGTCCGTAAACAGTGGCGCAGTGACACTCTTCACCGGGCTTTCCATCAGCGCCGTGCGAGCTCGTGACGACGGTCTCGAAGTGGTCGACGTGGAGGGCAATCGCCAATTGGTGGTGGACGAAATCATCGTCGCCGCCGGTGCGCGCCCAGACCTGAGCATGCTCCGCGAGCTGCGACTCGACCTTGATGTCGCAACGGAGTCCTCGAGAGCACTCGGCCCGATGATTGACCCGAACTTCCACAGTTGTGGAACAGTCAAACCGCACGGCTTCGAGGAGCTCAAGCATCCCGAGGACGGATTCTTCATCGCGGGAATGAAGAGCTACGGTCGAGCGCCGACTTTCCTGCTTCGAACAGGATACGAGCAGGTACGTTCCATCGTGGCTCACCTCGCCGGTGACGACGAGGCGGCCAAGCGGCTCGAGCTCATCCTTCCCGAAACAGGCGTATGCTCAACCAACCTGGCGTTTGACGAACCCAGCGGCGCAGTTCCGGCGGGCAGATGCTGCTAGGTTTGTCCCGCGATGAGTTCTCGGTGCTCACGGCGACGCGGTGCCGGATCGAGCTCATTGCTTGGGGCGCTCACTACGACAGCTTCTCGGTCTACATTCCGGTCATGGAGGACCAGCTTGGCGGGTCCCTCGCGTTCTTTCCTGGGATTCTCACTCGCCCCGCTCGTCACAGGCTTGGCAGCTTCCGTCGTTGGTGACTGGATTGACCAGCGCGGCTCGCGGGGCCGAGGTTGCTTGGTGCGAGCGTGAGAAGCCACGGCATCGCGGCTTGGAGAATGACCAACTCGTTTCTGCTGTCCTTCGCCTCTTGGGTCCTCATTGGAACTGGGATGGCGGGAACGCTCTCCGCCTCGGCCTTTGCCACGCTCGTCCATGCCTATCCGCAACGGAGCCGGCAGCGCATTCTCGTTGTGATTCTCATGGGCGCCCTGGCAGCGACACTTTTCCTGTCCGATCGATGACTCCTGAGAAGAGCCTGGGCTGGGGCAGTGGCTTTCTTGGGCTGGTCGGAGTGATGGCAGTCGGTGTGACGAGTCTTGCACTGACCGCACGGACCGATGCCTCACGCTCCGAGCGGATCGCGAAGGCACCAAAGCAGAAGAGGCGTTCACCCCGGAAGCTTTCGTCTCTTGCAAGCGCGCTCATCGTTGCCAACGCTGTGAGTGCCGCGGTGGCGGCCTACCCAGTCCTTTTCTTAGTCGAGCAAGACCAGTCGCTCCGGACGGCAGCGAGTGTTGCGAAAATGAATGGGCTAGCCAAGATTGGAGAAGAGCTCATGCCCCCTCTGGACGCGCGCGCCTCGTCGATGAGTCGAGTGCGTGGCTCGCTTGTCGGGACCGCCTTGTCACTCCTCCGCCCGCCGTTTGGCTGGCAAGGTGGGCGACACTCTTCATGGTACTGCGGTTCGGAGCAAGCAACGGTGCACGCGCGGTTCTGCGTCCAACCATCCTCGTCCCAATGGATGGGTCACGAGAATTCGGAAAGAGTGACGGAGTGCTCCAGCTCTGCAACCACACTGGCCAAGGCGGCTGCACCAGGGGTTCTCGGCGTCGTTCCAAGGGCAGTCGGTTGGAGCTGGGCATGGGCGGCTCTGACAGTGTCGCTCCTTGGGAGCCGCGGACCGCCCCTCCACGTTCGCCCAAATCGGCAGGTTTCGGTCGAGCCAAAGCTCGTCCCGCCCAACACATTCAGACAAGAAAGCGCCGCCTCATGAATGCGTGGTTGAAGAAGGCTCTCTACCGAATCGAGGCAGACTATCAGCGTTCCTCCGACACACACTTGGTTCGCGTTGGATTCCCTCAGGCGGGAAAGGTCTCCCTGTACCTGAAGGATGAGTCGACCCACCCGACAGGGAGCCTCAAACGCCGACTTGCGCGCTCTCTCTTCCTCTACGGACTCTGCAATGGGGACATTCGTGATGGTACGACGATTGTCGAATCGTCTTCGGGCAACACTGCCGTCTCAGAAGCATACTTTGCTCAGCTTCTCGGCCTCCCCTTCATCGCCGTGGTTCCCGCCGGAACGTCCCGGGAAAAAGTGGACAAGATTGGCTTCTACGGCGGCACCTGCCACTTCGTGGCGGGGAGTCAGATCTACGCCGAGGCCGAACGCCTCGCAAGCGAACTGAATGGTCACTACATGGACCAATTCACCAACGCCGAGAGAGCGACCGACTGGCGAGGCAACAACAACATCGCCGAGTCGATCTTTCAGCAGATGAAGTACGAACCATCCCCCGTTCCCAGCTGGGTGGTGGTCAGTGCAGGAACTGGCGGAACCTCCTCCACCATCGGACGGTTCATTCGCTACAAATCGTACGCCACCCGCTTGTGTGTCGCTGACCCGTCGAACTCGGTCTTCTTCGACCACTACCTCACTGGGGACAAGTCACTGAGGACCGATCAAAGCTCAAACATCGAAGGCATTGGACGTCCAAGGGTCGAGCCGTCTTTCAACTGCGCACTCGTCGACAAGATGATCAAGGTTCCCGACGCTGCGGCATTTGCAACGTTGCGGTTCCTCGAAGGCATCATTGGCCGCCGTTGCGGTGGCTCCACCGGGACAAACGTCTACGCAGCACTTCAGGTCATCGCCGAGCTCGCGGAATCGGGAAAGCCCTCGAGCATCGTCTCCATGATCTGCGACGGCGGAGAGCGATACCTGGATACCTACTACAACGATGCATGGCTTGCCGAGCAAGGATTCAACCTGCAGCCGTACACCGATCAGCTCACCGCCTTCTACGAGCGAGGGGTTTGGAGCGAACTCTCCGGCGAAGTGCGAATCTGTGAGAAGTAGCATGATGGGTTCCATCAACACATCCGTCTGGCGGTGATGCGTGCCGACCCTTGAGTCTCTCCTCCTCCGATTGTTGGGGCCCGAGTACCAATTCATCTTGTTGGGTGGCTTGCAGCGGTCGCTCATGGCGCGTCGCTGATGACTCAAGACATCGACGTTTGTGCGTCGATGTCCGCGCCACATCTCGACCGACTGGATCGTGCTCTGAGAGGCTTACGGCCGACGCATAGGACGCACCCAGACTGGATGCAGTTGGACATCGAACACGTCAAGAGACTGAACGTGAAGAATCTCTCCCTTGCCACCGATTTCGGACAGCTTGATTGTCGAGACGCTTTCGTTCCGCGGGCATGATCTGCGGATCCTATCCCTCGACGGCCTCTTCACCGCGAAGTCCGCTCTCAACCGCCCGCGAGACGAGGAGGCGGTTCTTCAGCTCAAGGGCAATCGCGCACGGAACGCGACGGACGAGCTGTGGACGTCGCTTCCGATCCTTAGACCAGCTCAAGATCGAGACAATCTGGGACGCCGTGAACTTGCTCTTTCTTAGGCTGAGCTGCTCCTCTCCCGGCAGGCTCGCATCCTAGGCGGTACCGGCTCTCCAATGGCACGTCAGGTGCACCAAGCGCCGCGATCACGACATTGCGGCACAAGTGAGACGTCTTCCATCAAGAGTCTTCAGTTAATGACCCTGCTACCCAGTCATGGTCTCCAGACGCTGTCCTGTTCATCCCGCCGCTAACCGTTGCGTGTAGCCCAGATGCAGTATTGCCCTGCCCTCCACAGACGCACGAGTGAATACTCTGGGCGGTGTTTCCGCTACCACCACCAACCCAGGAGAAGTTCTCTAGAGCTTGGTTGGATTGACCACCGCAGACGGTCGAATAATCCTCTACACCGTTGCCTCCAGCTGCATTGAAACGACCGCCAAGTACTGTGGACGCCGCGCCGCTGGCCGCGTTGTTGTTTCCCCCTGCTACCGAAGCAGAGCCCCCACTCGCGCTGTTACTCGATCCACCGGCTACCGAAGCATGGCCGCCGCTCGCGGAGTTATCGATGCCTCCAGAAACTGTGGCGTATGGTCCACTAGCATGGTTGGATTGCCCTCCGACGACCGAGTCGCCAAAGTCCGAGGTGGTATTGCCCGTTCCACCGCTGATGGCGGAGGTTTGTCCCAATGCACGATTGGATCCCCCACCGGAGATAGAGGACTGCACCCCCTCAGCACAATTGTCCAGTCCGCCGGAAACGCACGCCCAAAGTCCCGATGCGGTATTGCCAGAGCTGGGGTTTGAGCTGCCACCTCCAAGAACCGTGGCGTAGGCTCCGGAGGCTTTGTTGTGCTGGCCACCGACCACGACTGCGCATTGACCGCTGGCTGTGCTTCCCGCCCCTCCTATGACGGAAGAGTATTCGTTGGAGACATCGTTGGAATGGCCGCCAACAATGCTTGCGTAGCTCGAATAGTTGTTCTCCTTGCCCAAGACGAGCGAGTGGGAACCTGTACGATCGTTGGAGGATTCGCGCACCTCGTTGTAGCCAATGATGAGGTTACCAAGACAATTCGTGGTTTCAGTGTCACCAACTCCGTTGACAAGTTGAACGTTGACGCCGCTGATCTGAATCGTCTTGCACGTGCCTCCCATCCCATCATCCACGTGAACAATGCTCATATGGCTGAGTACCTCTTGCCATTCGTACAAGAACTTCTGATGTCCGGCGATCGAATTGACCAGCAGACTTCCTACTGGAATCCAACCAATAACCAACAGTGTTTCAAACACCTTCGTCCGCATTTCACATCTCCTCCAGCTATTCCTTGGCCCATCGGAAATGGCGTCCATCACGTCGACTTAGACGTGGTTGGGGCAGTCTTTTCCGACCATCCCTGCGACATCGATTTTCGATTCCACGCGGAAATGCTCTGCGACTTAGGGACGAACAGCAGAACGAAGCCTTCTTAGTGTCCCCGTCGCAACGATGGCCGACACAATTCAGGGTGAGCGGAAATGGGATCCTGGATGGGGATATGGGCGCCCGCCGTTTTCTCAAAAAAAACGGGAGCGAGATGGATCACGTTTTCGCCGCGCTTTTGTCAGCTTCGCGCACTCTCCGCCCGACTCGGACCCCCAACTAGCGTGTCTCGACCTATCCAACACATGGGAGATCGCGAGGACACCGTACACGCTAGAGCGGTGGCCGCCATCTGCATTCACGTGCGGGACCCGAAACGAGGGCATCCGAGGCAAATGGGCCATGAAGTGTCCAAAAACTGGATGCCGCGCGAACCTCGGCCTGGCCTCTCAACGTGGCGTGGGCCCTTCCTGATATCTGAGCAGGAACACTCTAGAAATGTCGTCAATCGATCCCAGCGATTCGTCCACACCCCGCATCGAAATGCTGCAATGTGCGATGACAGAGTCGAGAATGCCGTACCCAAAGGCTCAAGCCGTGTCCTGTCCGCAGCAAATGGCCAGGAATGGAAGAGAAAGCCCGGACCGAGTTCTCTGAGACTTCAGACAACTTCGAAATTACATACCCCCTTCGCTCACGCTGTCTCCGCTCAGTAGTCATGAACAGTGCCCAGAATCCTCTTGCGGATCCACAGGCCGATGACGGAACAACCCCCTTCTCGTCGAGAACCAGATGGAATCGATCGCTTTCTCGTCTCGCTCTATCAGGAGCTTCACACCCTCGTGGGCAGCAAAATGCGTGGGTATCGATCCACTCTCCGGCCCACCGAGGTCCTCAATGAAGCGTGCCTCCGCCTGCTCCAACACAAGGGAAGCTGGAAGGACACGGGCCACGTTCGAGCGTTGGCTGCACTCAACATTCAGGAAGTGTTGGTGGATCACGTTCGATCACGCAATGCCAGAAAGCGCGGCGGAGATCTCTGCCGAGTCCCTCTGGCCGAAGGACATGCTCTCGCGCGCAACGCGCCCATTGATACTCTCGACCTTGACGATGCATTGAAAAGGCTTGCCGAGAAGAGACCGAAGCAATGCGAGGTTGTGGTACTTCGATACTTCCGCGGCCTCTCTTTCAATGAAATCGCGAGGGTAATGAACAGCAAGCCCGACACTGCAAAGAAGTATTGGGGGTTTGCCCGCGCTTGGCTCAAGCGCGAACTTCTCAAAGATCGGAACACAGATCATGTCCACTGAGGATGATCGTGAGCTGGAATTGTTTCTGAAGGCCAGAGAAATCCACGACGCCGAAGAGCAGGCTCGATTTCTGGACAAGGAGTGCGCCGGAGACCCGGATCTTCGATCCGAAGTTGATTCTCTGCTCGCGCAAGATACCTCTGATGACGTCCTTGATCACGACAGCATTGCGCTCAGTCGCCATTTCCCCGCGCCACCTTTTCCCAAGGAGATCGGCCCATTCAAGATCCTGCGCGTCCTTGGTGAAGGCGGTATGGGCATTGTCTACGAAGCCGAACAATCTCACCCTCTTCGTCGCGTTGCTCTGAAGGTCATTCGCCCAGAAGCCATCTCCCGGTCAGCACGCCAACGATTCGAGCGTGAAACCAAATTGCTGGGACGGCTGAAGCACCCAGGAATTGCCCAGATTTTCGACGCTGGAGAAGCTAGTGCCGACGGCACGACTTGCCCCTATTTTGCGATGGAGTTGATTGAGGGACTGCCACTCGTTGAGTACGTCCAACGCGGGGCTCTTGCACTCGAACAGAAACTCGAACTTACTTGCGACATCTGCCGCGCGATCCATCATGCGCATCAGAAGGGCGTGATCCACCGAGATCTGAAACCAAACAACATCCTTGTCGATGAAAACGGCCAGCCGAAAATACTTGATTTCGGAATTGGCAAATCAACGGATCACAACGACTGGGAGACTAGTTACGAGACCTCGTTTGGCCGCGTTATCGGAACGTTGGCGTACATGAGCCCGGAGCAAGCTTCAGGGATCTCCGATGAAATAGACGTCCTCACAGATGTCTATTCTATCGGTGTGATTCTCTATCAACTCTTGTCCGGAACGCTTCCACACTCTCTGGAATCGAAGGTGTTTCATGAGGCGGTGCGGACCATTTGTGAGGACGACCCAACACCCCTGAGCCGATCTAGTCGGATGTTGCGTGGGGACCTGGAGGTAGTTGTCTCGAAGGCACTGGCCAAGGACAAGGCTCTACGATACCAGTCGATCGATGCCCTTGTCGAAGACATCCAGCGATATCTGAGTTTGGAACCAGTGCACGCTCGTGCTCCGAACCAGCTGTATCGACTACGTAAGCTCGTGCTGAGACACAAGAAAGCCACGATGGCCGGGCTTGCTGTAATCGTATCCGTAGCCGCGAGCCTTGGAGGAATATCATTCTATGCTGGGCAGGTCGTAGCAAGAGAGGAGCTCGCTCGACGCAACCGGTACGTCGCAAGCATGAATTCCGCGACTGGGTCTGTCGCGGCTGGCAATCATTCACTAGCTCGCGCACAGCTTGGGAGCACCGCTGAAGAGCTCAGAGGCTGGTATTGGGATCACCTCAGACTGACTTGTGATCAATCCACGAAACTAGTGCGAATACCGGCGAAGTCAGTGAGCGTAACTAGGGACAACCGGCACCTGATCGCGGTGCTCCCCAATGGGAAAATGCAGCTTATCGACGCCTCAACTTTCCTTACCTCTGAGGGATCGACAACATTTGGTTCGGGAGCAATCTGCGCCGTCACTAGTCCCCATGCAGACCAGGTCATTTCAGGGCACGTGGACGGGGGACTTCGGATATGGAACACAAGCGATCTTAGAATGATATCTCGGCTGGGAAATCAACAATCACATGTTCATTCGTTGGTGCACAACCCAAAATCGACCCAAGTCGCGGCGAGTTTCTGCAATGGATTTGTCGAGGTTTGGGACATCACGCCAGCGAAACGCGTCTTCTCATATCGTAGTCAATCAGGACGCGCAGCTAAGGCTATTGCGATATCTCCAGACGGCATGGAGATCGCTAGCGCACATGATAGGGCCCTGAGAATTTGGGAAATCGCGACGGGCGAACTGGTCTTCGAAAGACGAGCTGACAGCGTAAACTCATCAGGCCTGGAATTCTCCGCGAGTGGCCGGAAGCTTGTCTACGCGAGTTGTAACGGACTCGGGGCCTGGAATCGAGATCGCAAAGACTGGGAGCGATGGAAGTCGTGGACCGGCTGGATCACCTGTCTGTTCCGGTCGAGCGACAACGGAACGCTGTTTTCTGGATCGGAGGACAACGAGATTCGTGTTTGGGATCCAGATAGTGGAAGCGTCAAGCAAGTCCTTCATGGACATGACCAACCTGTCAGTTCCATCGCTTCGGGCCACAACGGCGCGCTAGTCTTCTCGGCAGCACAAGATGGGATTCGGGCATGGAATCCCCGACTCAAAGGAGCAATCTCGATTGTTCCGCCTTCCTTTCCCGTGACGAGTGTTTGTTTCACACGTGATCACTCCAAGATCGTCTCAGCTCAAGCCGGTGACATTGTCGTACATTGTTCCCGGACTGGAAGAGTGTTGTCCAAAATGGCGGGGCACGATGGGCAGATTGATCATCTCGTCATCACCGCAGGAGATCGCGAAGTCGTTTCCGCCAGCCGTCGTGGGACAATCCGCACCTGGGACCTTGGCACCGAGACCTCTCAATTGATGTCGGTCGGCCACGATGGTCCCGTCACTTCCCTAGCCATTTGCCCCAACGGCGAACAGATTGTGTCCGCGGATGCGAGTGGAATGGTCATCGCTTGGAACAGTAGGACAGGGAAGGTCGCACAAAAATGGACACCAGTGCCTGACGATCCCTCAACGAGCGGATTAGGTCCGCAGGTGGCGATCGCGGCGGACGCCCGCCATGTAGTCGTCGCATTTCGCAACATCGTCCAAGTTTGGGACCTTGCACGCATGGCTCCGGCTTTCTCGACCTCGGCTCCCCCCACGCAATCGGCCCTAGCTGTCACCGCGAGCCCCGATCTAGACTTGATCGCCGTTGGCTACAGTAGCGGTGTGATTCGCGTTTGGGGCATTGGAGAAAAGCAGCCGCGACACGAGTTGCCATTCCATCGAACCCCCGTGGGTGATCTCCTCATCACTCGGGACTCACAACAAATCATCTCATTCTCGGCAGGCGGTGGCGAAGTGGTTGTTTCCGACATCAACACTGGCCTGCCTTTGGGAAGCCTGGAATCTCCAAAACTAGCACCGTGTACGATGTGTCGATCAGTCATGATGGAGAGAGAGTGGCTGCAGGTCACTTCGATGGGTTATGGATCTGGGAGTCGAAGCTTGCGACCGCTCTATCGATGGCAGATGGCCTGGCGTCTTCCCAAGAATAGCCTCACATGCGAGCAGCCGTTCCCAAAAGAGAGACGGTGAGTTCTCAGCACGAGCGAGCAACCACACTGTGGCACCCGTGTCCCTGTGACGTGCTTTGGGAAAACACCGTCGAGGCATCCGTGGTGCGAGATCGCTAGCATTGATCATGGCCCAGTGCCCGATAGAGCCTGCCTCGTTCATGCATCGCGCACTACCTAACAGATCCCTCCACACGCGGATGTCGCACTGATGCCGAGAGAACCATCATTGATTCATGCACAAAGAGTGAGTAACAATGACTCGGCTAGTCCTTGGTCCCAAGCGCCGCTTTCAGAGACACCAAAAACATGTGCGAGGGCTTCCAGAGCCCCTCGCTCTTTGGATAAGCCTGGGCCAGTGTGATCCGCCTTGCCTTGAGACGTCACAGCGAATGTGACGCCGTCTTGAGACAACTGCTCTGTTCCAAGTCCGCGGGAGACCCCCATGCGCGCGATGACTGCATCTGTGCTTTCCCTATTTCTCGTTTTCCCTGCGGCGGCGACGACCGTCGTTGAAAAGTTCCCAGGGTCGAACGCGAGCCATGGAACGGGAAGGCCTCCCGAACCCGACGAGGAAGGAACCGGTGGGTCCACAGGGACAACCGTCGGCGATCCGATCGAAGTTGCGACGGGCATGTTCTCTTTCACCGAAACAGACGTCACTCTTCCGGGCGTTGGTCTCGGTGTCTCATTCACACGCACCTACGCCATAACCGCACGAAATCAACCCAGCCCCTTCGGGCGGGGCTGGGACCACAACTGGAACCGACTCATCGATGTCTGGACGGACAAGGATGTCCTCGGCTTGCACCACATCACCATGACCCGTGCTGGCAACGGCCGAGCACACACGACGAAGTTTCAATCGTCCCCGGGCGGCAACGAAAAACTCTGGAAATCAGAATCCGTGTCTCCGGGCGTCGAATGGAAGTACACGACGAATCTTGACGCAGCAGGTGACACGATCGCCGTCCAGCAGGATGAAAATGGTCTCACCTACGAGTTCAAGGAGATCTTTGAAGACGAGGATGCAGACTACTACTACGAGCTACTCACCCTTCGTCGAGTCACCGACGAATGGGGAAATTACGTTTTCCTTTCATACAACACCGATGGCCTGCTCGAGAAGATCTGGATTCCTACGAAAAACTCGCTCCAACTGCACTTGGAGTTTGAGTACGTAAACCTGCTGCCCACATCCCCGGACGACAAGTGGCGGATGGAGCTCATGCGAGACTCCTCCGGCCGAGAATGGCACTACGATTACACTTCTGCCGGATTACTGAAGGAAGTCACTCATCCCTCAGGCAAGATCGTCACCTACTACTACAACGGTGTACGACTAACCCATTACACATCAAACGGCTCGGATTCCCCTTTCAAGAACGAGTACGACGGCCAAGCCCGGGTCACCAAGCAATACGTCGGACCTACCGTTGGCAGCAATCAGGACCATTACACTTTCACGTACGACCTGACTGAGAGCTATTACGGTGACTACAACAAGGTCGTCGGCCCCGAAGGCAACGAACGCTGGTATTTCACAGAGGAACACGAATCTGGTCATAAGGTCGTCAAAGCACTGTTCGAGTTCGAGACACCTGGCGACCTGAACACGGCGAGGCAGACCTGGTACACATACAACAGCAGCATGGCACTCACCGGCATTTATCACCCCGGAGAACTCGGTGAGTTCGATGGCCGCGCTGAAACCTATGGCTACGACACGGCGAATGCAGACCCGCACTCGCACCACAACATGGAATGGAGGACGGTCTCGCACGGATCTGAGATCGACCCGTTCCGCGAGCAATGGAACTACGATGGCCGCCGTATCCTTGCTTACCGCGACTCACGAACAGTGGCCGAAAACATCGCCAACCAGACGTCACACAACACCGTGAGCTTCAGTTACACGACCGCAACTCATCCGAACGGCACGACGGGGCTACCGGATGGATCAACCTACGTCACCGAGTACACCAAGACCACTCGACCAGTGACCCTCCCGGACGGAGCGGCCCAGAACATCTCGGAAACCTGGAAACTAAATGCCGAGGGGCAAATCGAGGAGCACATCGACCCCAGGGGTATCAGAACGCTCTATTCCTACAACGACATGGGTCTTGAGCACACGATTACCGTCGACGCGGACGGCATCGCCGCCGTAACGACCAAAGAGTACGACGCTGTTGGCAATCTCAAGAAAGTCACCGACCCAGAGGGTCGAGTCACGAACTACACCATCAACACCAACAAGAACGTCCCTGACACCGTGACGGGACCGGGAAACATTGCCGGCAGCGTGCTCCCTTCAGTCAAGAACCTGGTGTACACCTTCGAGGGTCACCTCGAATCAGAAGGTCTGGAAGAGGAGGTCGGCCCGTTCAGTGATGGGGAATCCGTCACCGAGTGGACGTACGACCTACAAGGTTACGGTTTACCAACGCAAGTCGTCCGCGACATCGACGCCTCCAACCGCGTCTATACCCGACGCGAATACGACGCCCTCGGGCGAGTGACCGATGAGTACACTCAGGCAACCGACCAGTATGACCCCCAACTCGACCGCCATGTCAGCTACACCTACGACCATCGCGGGCTCGTCACGACCGCCACGCTCCATTGCCCCGACCCCAACCTCAACGTAGTGCGTGAGTTCACCTACAACCACGCGGGTCGACGGGAGACGGAGACGATTGGCGGACTCCTCATCGAGAAGCGCCTTTATGACCCGCTTGACCGTCTGTGGAAAATCGAGCGCCGAGACGGCACTTTCGTCGTCTCGACAACAGAGTATGTCTACGACGAGAATGGCAACGTCAAGAACGAGAAGCTCTACAACTCGAACGGTCTTCATATTGCTACATTCCTGAAGCATTACGATGAGGCGAACCGCGTATGGAAGACTCGGCGGCGCTACTGGGACGCCAACCACAACCCCGTGGGAAGCGGATATATCGTCTCGCTCTACTACAGAGACGAAGCAGGCAACATTGTGCGCGAGGAGCACGACGATGCACCGACGGTCGAGAGGCAGTTCGATGGTCTCGGTCGTGTTGTGAAAGTTGGAGACGACCTCTCATCACCACAAGTGGAACTCACCGAGTTCACGTACGACAAGTCCGGGTTCCTGGAACAATCTAGCCGACTGCTCGTGGCGGCCTGCTCCTCTGACAATCAGACAATCATCACCACCTTCGTCCCAGACGATGCGGGCCGCGTCAAGCAAGTCAGCACCGCACTTGGAACTTCCACCACGGAGTATGACAAGCGCGGTCGCAAGATCCGCTCGACCAGTCCGGAAGGCGTGATTCGCGAATGGCTCTACGACGAAGCCGGCAACGTCCGAATCGAAGCAACGGTGGACGAGCCGAGTACATCGCTGTCAGACATTACTTCTGACCCGAATGACGTCTGGACAGAGTACACGTACGATGGATGGGGACGACTATCTTCCGTCATTCGCCACGATCCTTCGCCAGGGGTTGGCAATCAACAGACCGCGCATGAATACGACGCGGCCGGAAGACGGTGCCGGACGATTCGACAGGGTGCGCTCCCCGGCGACCTGTATGAAGAGACCTATACCTACGACGCACGAGGGAACCTCGAAACCATCACCGACTCGCTCGGAACAGTGACCACCTACAGCTACGGTCCGCGCAACGAACGCCTCTCAGCGATGATCACCCCGGGAACCGGTATTGCGGGGTCGACAACCTACCAATGGGAGTACACCGATGCCGGCCTCCTGAAGCGAGCCTACTCGGTAGATCCCGGTCAGGCTCAGATTGATGTCACTCGCACCTACAACAGTCTCGGAAGCATGGAACAAGAGACGATCGATACGGTTCTCTTCGGCTCGACCTCCGCAACAATCACAACAACTGCGGAGTACGACAATGACGGTCGTCTCAAGAAGGTCTTCTACCCCAGTGGCTTGGGGGTGCGCTACAAATACGATGCCCATTCACGCCCTGACCGCATCGAGGACTTGTCCGGAGGCACTCTCTTTGAATATGAGTTCCTCGGCGCCACTCGGATCCACCGTCGCAGTTCACCGCACATTGAGTCCTATCTTGAGTACGGCGGTCACGGGCTTCCCTTCTCGGTCACGTACCAATCCGAATCCTCCGGAGGCGAAATGGGAATTGGCTGTCCTGCGGGCTGCCCATGCCCGCCGCCCCCAACCTTGATCAGACCGATTTACGCTCAGGTCGTGGGATACGACGGTGACGCACGGTCAACCTATGCCGATCACAAATTCTATGACGAGCAAGGCACTCTCCTCACGAGCGGGGCCAATATCAAAGGCGACGTTCCAGAGTACAACACGCTGGGCCGGACGGTGTCCATCTACGAGAACGTCCCGAGTTCTCAAATGGGTCCGCTCAACCCCTTGAACCCACCGACCGGTCAGGACCGGCTGGTAGAACTCGCCTACGAACGCCGCGGACTCCGCAAGACTCGTTCGATCGACGGAGTCACAGATCACAGCTACGCAAACAACAGCATTGATGAGTTGACGCAAATCAACACGGGGCCCACTTGGCAGTATGACAAGCGGGGTTGCACGACACAAAGTCACTTCGAGGGCACCACTACCGACTACACTTACGACGCTTTCGGCCAGTTGCTCACGACAACGGTCGGCGCCGACCAATCCACCTACCGATTTGACGCCCTCGGTCGACGGATTGCCCTCGAGAAACCGGATGGGAAAGTCGATCTTTATGCCTACTGGGAGGGGCGACTCATTGAGCTTTTCGAGGATTCCGGGGTGAACTCGGGATCTGTCGAGGAACTCCGTGCTAGCTATGTGTACCGCCCAGGGGACCGGGTTCCCGAGGCGCTGAAGCAAACACTCACCGCTGCACCCATCTATCTTCTCAAAGATGTTGCGGGCGGAATCACCGTTGCCGCACGCGACACCGCCCAAGATCCGGGAACTCCCATCGAGCAATACCGGACAGATTGGTTTGGTGTGCCGCGGGTTTTTGTGGAGACCAACGGGAGCTTCGTCGAAGACCAAGATGCTCGGTCGTCGATTGGCAACCAGTTCGTTTCCCGCGGGGCCTGGGTCGATGCAGGAACATCACCGCGCCGGATCGGGCTTGCCGGAAACCCAATCCTCGTGGAACTTGGTCGACCACTCTCCACGGGGCGGTTCTCCCTTCCTTTGGCAAAGCAGCCGTCGTTCTCGTCGCTTTCAGCCCAACCATTCCTCGATTCCTCGCCCAGCACTTCGTCACTTGCTCAACGAAGTCGAGGCGCCCGGCGTCTCTGGTCGGGAAGGAGGGGTCGGCCTCTGAGCGCACTGCGCTCCGCTAGCACGCGAACGTTGGATCGAAGTGGCACGAAAATGCCCCCCTCGCCGGCAAACCCAGCGAGAGGGAGGCCCCCATTCTCACCGGTATCTCCTGCCCCGGAAGAGCAGGTGAAAGTCAAGCCGGAGAAAGTCGTCCCCTCAGGAACCCCGTCGAAACTGTTCGGATCTGACGATCCCTGGACACTTGACACCGACAGCGTTCTTTACATGAAACAGGCAGACGCAGGGAACATTGAAGACGACGGGCTCCAACCGGGAGACGACGGCTTCGTTGGACCCGTGATGCCGGAGGAGACGGTGGCCATTCACGACGAAGTTCCTGATATGCCTCTGGGAGATGAAGCAGACATGATTGGGCGCCCACACCAATGGATCGAAACTCCAGATGCCAACGCTGGACTGGGCAATGCCAACGGAGTTCCCGGTGTGGAGTCAGACAGCCCTGATGCTCCTGGAACGAAGACGTATGTCGTTGATCATTCGAAACGCGAGCCACGCAACACCACGTACGTTGCCGGTGTGGACATTGATGCGGTGAACTCTTATCTGAAACCTGGAGAACGAGTCGGCAACTTCATGCCGTTCTGCTCAGACTGCAACAACTTTGTCGACAATGCGATCAAGAACTCCACTCCGGGGATGCACCCCACGGGCAGGAACGTCATATTTCGAGATATGGGCGGAATTCGGATTTACGAAGAAAGAAAATTCGGCGTCAAGTACAGCGACGGGTCAATCCGGCCGCCTGGCCCCAGAATCAGCGTTCTCCCCAAATAGAGAGGTCGCCACTGCCTCACGGAACACGAGTCGACCCACCCTGCAAACACACCGCCTGTTTCGGGCCTCTCGGCCAACCCAACGTATACTGAAGCCTTCGCCGCCGGCACACCGGCGGCGAAGGCTCGATCTTGCAGGCGACGAAAACCGAACTTAGCTTCGATGAACTCACAACCCTCCCGTGCGATTGCGATTGGCCCGCTCTCGATCGCGACAATTCTGGCATCACTCTCAACCTTGTTAGTTTGGGGTGCCTTGGATTGGGCCTACGTCACAAAGCCCCAACTCCGGCCTTTGATCCAAATGATCGACCTGCCTGCCATCCTCATCACACTTCTCGTCTTCTCGGGAGTCCAACTACGCCTAACTTCGGGGTGCCAACGACACCATCGCCTTGTCGCGACGGCGCTGGGGACGGCTTTGACTTGCCTAGCTTCCGGCCTGCTCATTGGAACGTTGGGAATTTCATTTCACTCTTGGATCGGAGGGAATTTGTAGGAGCCAGCAACCAGTGGGCATAAGCGACTCATGAAAGTGTCCTTCGTTTCCGACGACCCAACGACAAGCTCGCTCGGAGGGCCGTGCAACAAGCGCTCGAAAAGCAAGCAACGAGAAAACAAACGATGAGACGATCCGTCAAATTCTCGATCGCCACCGTGCTCGCCTTCTTCCTAGCCCGGTGACGTGGTCCCCAAAAAGAGGTCCACCGCTATTGCGAAAACTCTCAAAACAGCGGTGAAGCGAAGAGCGTGCGGAAATCGAAATTCACTGACGAGCAGATTGCCTACGCGGTGAAGCAAGTCGAGGCGGGGGTGCCACTTGCCGAGCTATGTCGCAAGTACGGGATCAGCGAGCAGACGATGTACCGCTGGAAAAAGAAGTACGCGGGGCTCGCTCCGAGCGAGGTCCGTCGCATGAAGCGGGTCGAGGAAGAGAATCGCAAACTCAAGCAGCTGGTGGCGGATCTCAGTCTGGATAAACAGATTCTTCGGGACGCGCTATCAAAGAATCTCTGAGGGCAGCTCTGAAACGGGAAATGGTCCGTGCTGCCCAGAAGAAGTACACGGTGAGCGAGCGGTGTGCATGCCGGGTGTTGGCAATCCACCGCACGAGTCATCGCTATGTGTCGAAGCGGGCTCAACCGGTTGCTCTCATCCGAAGGTTGCGGGACCTTGCACTGAGTCGACCTCGGTACGGCTATCGCCGTCTGTTGATTCTCCTCCGTAGAGAAAACTGGAAGATCAACCACAAGCGCCTGTATCGAGTCCACAAGGAGGAAGGCCAACCAAGCGGAGAAAGCGAATTGCGAGTCGACTCCGCATGACTCCGCCGCCGGCTCGTGCCGCAAATGAGCGGTGGGCCATCGACTTTGTTTCCGATTCCCTGGCTTCTGGCAAGTGTTTCCGAGCGCTCACTGTCATCGACACCTGCACGAGAGAGAGCCTTGCCATTCACGCGGACTTTTCACTGCCCTCAAGTGTTGTGACCGAAGAGCTCGATCGAATCATTCAGCAACGCGGGAAGCCGAAGATGATCACCTTGGACATCGGCAGCGAGTTCACTTCGAACCACTTCGATGCGTGGGCCTACGCGATGGGAATTCAGCTCGATTTCAATCAACCCGGGCGCCCCGTGGAGAACGGATTCATCGCGTCCTTCAACGGAAGACTTCGGGACGAATCCCTCAACCGGGTTCGCTTGCAAACGTGAAGGGTTCCCTCCTCTGGCCCCTCAACGCCGTGCTGATCGAAACCTCCGAGGAGTGGCAATCTGGAAGGAGGTACCTCGCCACGAAACAACGCGACCAAACTCACACCAAGTGCAGAAACAATGATGCAATCACTGATCATTCCGCGCAGCGTTGCCCTTCGAATGAAAACTCGTGCGCGTTCGTGGGGCTCGGAGACAGTCGAATCTCGCGTCCAAAAGTTGGTTCGCGCAAATTTCTGAGCCAAATCTGCACATCAAAAGCCCCTCGTAGCTGCGCCTGCCCGGACCGCTACCCCCCGCCCCCAAGGCAACGTTGCCCTTTCGAGTCCCATTCGCGGCCACTCATGAGGAAGCCACAGCGTTCCCACTTCCAATGTGCCCATCTTTGGTCAGTGAGCCAAAAGTGAAATTCTAAACTGATCGGCATTGTCGAGCTGATAAAGACAACATACACTTCGGCAGTGACGAGGCTGCGGCACAGCCTACCAGGTGATGTTTCAACTGGTCCGACTGTTACTCAGCCTTGGATCGCTCCTAATGGGAGAAGGGACATGTGTAGGAGAGAGAGCAGGCGCGAGAGCGGAGCGCCGAGACGCTTCCTCTGCTTTTCCAACAACTTCCATAGCACGAGCACTCCTCACCGCATCATGACGATTTACGATCCAACCGATCAGGACCTGCCAGTTCATTCCGATCAATGCACTTTTCGGGTCGTTCCGACTGTTTAGCTACCCTGCTCATGTGTCCCAAAACCCGCCGCCTAAGGCGTCGGCACGAGTTCAAAACGGTTATGGAAGATTCTCGCGCAATTCAAGCTGGGGCTGAAACATGACCTCCTCTTTTCTCGCCGCTTTCTTCGCTGGAAGTACAGTCGTGAGCACCGCCCTTGGCTCGACAAACCAGGTCGCACAGGATGGTCTCATCCCACAGTCGAACGCCGCCTATGTTCGTGGTGTCGACAGCGTCACAGGTGAAGAGATCGAAGGAGCAGAAGTGTGGATTCAGGTCTTCGACTTTCTAGAGGATCGTTTGAAAGATCCTACGTTCCTCGGCCGAACACCAATGAAAGCTAAACGATTGCCGGTTGGTGACACTAGGCTTTGGGTTATCGACAGAGAGCGCCTGAGATACTCGGAGCAACGCGTGTATCTCGGGCCATCAGAGAAGCCCCCACTCATCGGCTTCCTTCGCTCCTCATCAGCTACTGTAAAAAACATGGTGAATGTTCCCGATCAGTCAATCCCCTTCGGAGCTCCCACCAAAGTTCCGAATCATCGGCTGCAGTCACTTGTTGATGTCACAGGATTCTGGATGGACCGCCGACTCGTTACGTATCAGCGCTTCTCCGAGTTCTATCGTTGGACCGAGTCTCATCGCTCTCTCTTTCCCAACAGCAGAAATCCAGTTCACGCGCCTCCGCACATGGAGTCTGATGGGAGCTACCCCCCCCAACTCGATAACGCCGCCGTTATCGGCGTGCGGTTTATCGACGCAGTAATGTTTGCTAACTGGGAGGGCAAAAGGCTCCCGACTGACCTTGAGTGGGAAGCCGCGGCACGCGGAAGTGGCAACCGAAAATACGCCTGGGGAAATGATTGGTCACAGGGTCAGTTGGATTCCACGCATTCCATATACCTAAGCAACGAAACTTCACTATCTCCGCTTCCTCCTGGTGAATTTGGAGACGTAGAAGTGCAAAGTCGAGTGAGCCCAAATGGAATCTTCGAGCTCACCGGAAACTATGCGCAATGGGTAGAAGACCTGTACATGAACCACCTCGATGAAACAAAATCAATTCTCGGAATCGGCGAGAATGCCCTTTCCGTGATGAGGTGCATCCGGGGTCCATCGTACCCTTTCGTCACGGAGGGAGACGCGCAGAGTGCATATGCTCGAAACATGGCTATCTCTGGCAGCGCGCCTTACTATGTTTCCTTTCGGTGCGCCAAGAGCCGAGGCGTACCTCAGACTGGGAATTGATGAATCAAACTCGCCACCCTCTCGGCGAGCTCTAACTCTGGCATGAACAGTTTCTTTACAACCGACGCATTCAGATACCTTTGCCTCCCAATTGGCTCTGCGGTACTCGCCGCTTGGGTAAAGTGGATCGGCAGCGGAAAGCCATGGAAAACAACTGGCAGTAAGTTCGGTCGCGAAGATCTAGCAGTAGGGATCGACCTGATGTTGGCTGGCACGGTTACCTTTGCAGGGGTTACTGCGAGCAACGCCGCTCGCATCAGCTCTTTGACTACAAAACTGGATAGAATCGAGCTTTCCGAGTCGCTTACCAGTGCACCCTGGATTCTGTTCCTTATGATTTGCGGCGTGTTTTTTGTTTCTTTTTTGAGCGGATGCTTCCGAGGGCCCCAGAGAAGGCTCCACTCCCTATTTGGTCTGTATGGACCCCTCGTATGTGGCCTCTCATATCTTTGGGTCGTAATGAAGGCGGTATAGTGAGCACAGCGAGACAGCTTCTTGGAGCAGTAGCAGTCGTCGGGGCAGTGACGTCTATGGCTTTGCTCTTGCTTGTGACGTCGAAGTCATTTGATTCCATCGATGGATGGATCTACCTACCAATCACTCTTATGATTGGCACAGCATCCACCTCTGTCGCTATCAGAGCGACACCCTCAACTCTGAAGCTTCAGGCACTTGGTATCAATCTGCTATTCGGACTTTCCTTTCTCACAGTCACGGGAATGTGCTTCACAGCCTCGCTGCGTTGGCCGACTAAGCCTGCTCCCGAGCCAGCGATTTATGGCACTTGGTACAGCGGCGAAAGAGCGCTCGTTGTAATGGGTAACGTTCACAAAATCCGAACGTTAGAGCTTGAGAAAGCGTTGGATTGAGCGGACCGTAGACTCGCTCAGTGAAACAAGTTTCAGCTACCTTTCGTTGAAAGTAGTGGTGCGACAATCAAACGCTGCACTTTTCTTTGGTATCAGCTCCAGGGGAGGGTAACGATGTCACTATGGGCCACCATAAGAGCGTGTGTCCTGCTTCTTCTTTGGGTTGGCGCCTCTGTCCTGCGGAACCCAGGAAAGGACTGCGGGCTCATCGGAATTCAATCGACAGCTGATGGGCAGAGTTACAAGATTTTTCAATGCCCCGATCGCATTCTGAGGTGTCCAGTGAATACAAGCGCCATTCCTCTTCCAAGCCTCGTCGTTGGCGATCGCCATTGATAGTGACGTGCTTTGAGAATTTGGGCCACTCATAATGCGAGAGCGGACACCGGAGCCGTGTGCGAGTGCACACCGTGCCGAAAAAGGGGGTTGAGCTACGGCACTCACAGCTCTACTTGCTCATGCCCCAGTTCGAAGCTTCGCAATCCCAGCACAAAGTAATGCGGCCAACATTAGCAATGATCCAAGTTCCGAGAGGGTCGGCACTTCCTGCGATTTAGCTGCTCCGTACTGGTACGGGTCCGGTCTCCCCATCTTCTCCAGGGCCCCCTGCGTCGCGATGATCTCCGCCTTTTGAAGGAGAGATCGCATGCGTCAACCACGTCGAAGCCC
>JANQQL010000011.1 GCA_028289345.1 Planctomycetota bacterium
GTTGTAGTTACGTAAATAAATTCGGCCAAATGCTGGAACACCCGGTCGAAGCGAGGGTACTCGCCGCGAGGAGCGAAGCTCCACATGCTTCACTCCAAGAAGGCGGCAGTGACAATCCCCCGTGGACGGGCAATCAGCAGGAAAGGCTCAAGCCTTTCGGAGGTAGACCATGCTGAAGGTTCGAAGCGTCGAGCCCAAGGTGGGTTGGTACCTGGCGGGATTCACGGATGGCGAAGGCAGCTTCAATGTCGCTCTTCGTCCCCGCGATGACTGTCAGGTGCCGTGGAAAGTGTCGCTCTGTTTCAATGTCTCTCAGCGGGATCGCGTGATCCTGGCGCTGTTCAAGAAGCACCTTGCGTGCGGAACGATGCGCCAGCGAAAGGACGGGGTCTGGTACTACGAGGTGAACAACCTCACCAGCATCGTCGAGAACGTGATTCCATTCTTCAATCGGTTCGGATTCCTCTCTGCCAAGAAGAAGCGTGACTTCAGCAAGTTCAAGCAGCTCGCGAAGCTCATGCAGGCAGGCGATCATCTGACCCGAACGGGCATCGAGCAAGTGCTCGAGATCCGTAGAGACATGGACGACGGCGGCAAGCGCCGATACACGGACGAGGAGATCCTCGCTCGAATCGGAGCCTCCGAAGACTCGAGAATCCCCAGAGACCATATGCCGAATCCGACACCGCGAAATCCAGCGGTCGACGAATGATATGGTCCGATCTCCATGGCGACATGGAGAGCCAGTCAGAAATGAGCTGGCCACCCGCACTCACTGCCAGTGAGAAGGCGGAGAGTAACAACGAATGAACGGTCCTAAGGTAGCGAAATTCCTTGTCGGGTAAGTTCCGACCTGCACGAATGGCGTAACGACTTCCCCACTGTCTCCTCCGTGAGCTCGGCGAAATTGGAGTATCGGTGAGGATACCGATTACCCGCGACAGGACAAAAAGACCCCGTGCACCTTTACTACACCCTGTTATTGGGTCTTGGCACCGCATGTGTAGGATAGGTGGGAGACTATGAACGGCCCTCGCCAGGGGGTCGGGAGTCACTGGTGAAATACCACCCTTACGATGTTGAGGCTCTAACCCAGACGAGTGAATCCTCGTCGGAGACCGTGACAGGCGGGTAGTTTGACTGGGGCGGTCGCCTCCCAAAGAGTAACGGAGGCGCGCAAAGGTTCCCTCAGCGCGGTCGGCAATCGCGCGTAGAGTGTAAAGGCAGAAGGGAGCTTGACTGCGAGATCGACGGATCGAGCAGGTGGGAAACCAGGTCTTAGTGATCCGGTGGTTCCGGATGGAAGGGCCATCGCTCAACGGATAAAAGGTACGCCGGGGATAACAGGCTTATCGCCCCCGAGAGTTCACATCGACGGGGCGGTTTGGCACCTCGATGTCGGCTTATCACATCCTGGGGCTGGAGAAGGTCCCAAGGGTCGGGCTGTTCGCCCGTTAAAGCGGTACATGAGCTGGGTTTAGAACGTCGTGAGACAGTTCGGTCTGTATCCGTCGTGGGCGTAGGAGTGTTGAGGAGAGCCGTCCCTAGTACGAGAGGACCGGGATGGACTGACCCCTCGTGTACCGGTTGTTCCGCCAGGGGCATTGCCGGGTAGCGACGTCGGGAAGGGATAACCGCTGAAAGCATCTAAGTGGGAAGCCC
>JANQQL010000046.1 GCA_028289345.1 Planctomycetota bacterium
TCTTCAACGGACCCTACTTCTGCCCGAGTCAGGATTCTCGTTGGTACGGCGCTGCGGAGCCGGTTCCCGGTCCGACGGTCGAAGCGTTGACGCCGTACGCGAAGAAGTACGAAATGGTCCTGATCATCCCGGTCTACGAACGAGAGCAAGCAGGGGTGTATTACAACACGGCGGCCGTGGTGGACGCGGACGGTCGATACCTGGGGAAGTATCGCAAAAACCACATCCCGCACACTTCGGGGTTTTGGGAGAAGTACTTCTTCAAACCCGGCAACCTCGGCTACCCAGTGTTCTCCACCCGCTACGCGAAAGTCGGCGTGTACATCTGCTACGACCGGCACTTCCCCGAGGGAGCCCGGTTGTTGGGATTGAATGGAGCCGAGATCGTGTTCAACCCGTCGGCCACGGTGGCTGGATTGTCCCAGTATTTGTGGAAGCTGGAACAACCCGCTCATGCCGTCGCCAACGGCTACTTCATGGGGTGCAGCAATCGAGTGGGCACCGAAGGCCCGTGGAACATCGGCAAGTTCTATGGGTCCAGCTACTTCGTGGATCCGCGAGGGAGTTTCCTTGCCCAAGCGACGGAAGATCAAGACGAACTGGTCACCGCCGAGATGGACCTCGAAATGATCGAAGAGGTCCGTCAAGTCTGGCAGTTCTACCGCGATCGTCGCCCTGAGTCTTACGAGGATCTGGCCCGACAGCTTCCTTGAGAGGGCTGTGTGTCGGTCATTGGACTCGTGACAAAACCCAAACCCTGACCACGAACGATTGAGAAGGAATCGCTCATGAAGACTCTCATCCGAGGCGGAACCATCGTGACGGCGACGGATCGCTACGTCGGTGACGTCTTCATTGATGGCGAGACGATTCATTCGGTGGGGACTCAGCTGGACGTCGAGGCGGACCGAGTCGTGGACGCGACGGACAAGCTGGTGATTCCCGGTGGCATCGACGTTCACACTCACCTCGACATGCCGTTCGGGGGGACGTACTCGGTGGACGACTTTCAAACCGGCACCATTGCCGCGGCCTTCGGAGGCACCACCACCATCGTCGATTTTGCCATCCAGGAACGGGGGGGGACCCTCCGCCAGGCGTTCGACACCTGGCGCCAGAAAGCCGACGGCAAGGCCGTGATCGACTACGGGTTTCACATGATCCTGAGCGAGTTCCAAGAATCCTTGATCGAAGAGATGGGGCCGCTGGCCGAGGAAGGAGTGACCTCGTTCAAACTGTTCATGGCATACCCCGGCGTGTTCTACATGGACGACGCGGGGATCTTCCGTGCCATGCAGCGCTCCAAGGAGATCGGGGCGACCATCTGTATGCACGCCGAGAACGGGCCGGTGATCGACGTTTTGATCGAGCAAGCCTTGCGCGCTGGCCATCGGGAGCCCAAGTATCACGCTCTGACCCGGCCCCCTCGGGCGGAGGCCGAAGCCACCCACAGAGCGCTTTGCTTGGCGGAGATGGCCGAGGTCCCGGTCTACATCGTTCACCTGTCGGCAGCGGAAGCTCTCGCGGAGGTGACTCGAGCTCGCAATCGAGGCCTGGAAGCGTTCGCGGAAACCTGTCCCCAGTACCTGTTCTTGTCCTACGACAACTACGAGGAGCCGGGATTCGAGGGGGCGAAGTACGTCATGAGTCCGCCGCTTCGGGCGAAAGAGAAACAGCACGAGCTGTGGCGAGGCTTGAAGTTCAACGACTTGCAGTCCATCTCCACGGATCATTGTCCCTTCTGCTTCAACGAAGGAAAGCAGCTTGGCAGGGACGACTTCAGCAAGATTCCCAACGGGGCCCCTGGAATCGAAACCCGCATGTCTCTCACCTACGACGGGGGAGTGACGGCGGGCAGAATTTCGGTGAATCGCTGGGTGGAGTTGACGTCGACGTCTCCTGCCAAGATCTTTGGCCTGTTCCCGCGCAAAGGCACCATCGCGCCGGGGAGTGATGCCGATGTCGTGGTGTTCGACCCCAACGCCGAGCAGGTATTGCGTGCCAAGGATCTTCACATGGCGGTGGACTACAATCCCTACGAAGGGAGACGGGTGAAAGGGGTGGCGGAAGTGGTCCTGTCCCGCGGCGAGGTGATCATCGAAGGCGGTCAGTTTTGTGGGAAGCCAGGTCGTGGTCAGTTCTTGCCGCGACTGACTCGAACGAGTTCATGAGCCGGCATCGGGCGCTTCGCACAGTTTGGAGGGAAGAATCCGCGTGAACACCAATCGATCCGACGTCGAAGCCGGTGGCGCTACCAGCGAGGAAGTTCGCCGCAAACACAAGGAGTTCTTGTTCCCCGCGGTGGCCAACTACTACACCGAACCATTGGTCCTCGAGCGCGGTGCCGGTCGTCGAGTGCAGGACGCGGACGGGCGAGAGTATCTGGACTTCTTCGGAGGGATCTTGACCGTTTCCATCGGCCATTGTGATCCACGGGTGACCGAGCCGCTGAAGCAACAGGTCGATCGATTGGGGCACGTCTCGACCCTGTACCCGACCCAGCCGGCCGTGGAACTCGCCGAGCGTCTCGCTGCCATGACTCCCGGCCGCTTGCAGAAAAGCCTGTTCACCGCGTCGGGGACCGAAGCCGACGAAACCGCGGTGGTGCTGGCTCAGGTCTTCACCGGAGCGCAGGAGATTGTCGCTTTGCGCCATGGCTATTCCGGGCGATCGCTGCTTGCCCAGAGCCTCACTGCCCATGCTCCCTGGCGCGCCGTACCGACCCAGATTGCGGCGATCAAGCATGGCATGTCGCCGTACTGCTACCGCTGTCCTTTGGGGCTCACCTATCCGAGCTGCGAGCTGAAGTGTGCCACTGATCTGGAAGAACTCATCCAAACCACCACCACGGGGAAGGTTGCCGGATTCCTGGCGGAGACCATCCAAGGGGTCGGGGGCTTCATCACTCCGCCGCCGGAGTACTTCCGAGTTGCAGTGGAGATCGTGCGCAAGTACGGAGGAGTGTTTATCTGCGACGAGGTGCAGACTGGCTTCGGGCGCACCGGTGGAAAGATGTTCGGGATCGAACACTACGATGTGGAGCCGGACATCATGACGATGGCCAAAGGAGTCGCCAACGGGATGCCCCTCGGCGTCACCATCGCCACCCCCGAGATCGCCGACGCGTTTCAAGCACTCACGATTTCCACTTTCGGGGGCAATCCGATGTCTTGCGCGGCGGCCCACGCCACTCTCGACGTCATTGAAAACGACCAGCTGGCGGATCATTCCCGGGAACTCGGTGCTCATCTGAGGGCGGGGCTCGAGGACTTGCAGAAACAGTTCCCGAAGCCGGTGGGAGACGTCCGTGGCATGGGCTTGATGCAAGCGGTGGAGTTCGTCGCGGACGAGACTGGCGGGGATCGCACTCCGGATTCCCAGGGCACCGGCCGTGTTCACGAAGAAGCCCGAGCGCGAGGTCTGTTGGTGGGGAAAGGGGGGCTTTTCGGAAACGTACTTCGCATCGCCCCGTCGTTGACGGTGACTCGAAGTGAAGTGGACGAAGCGCTCACCAAGTTGCGCGAGGCGATGACTGCTGCCTTTCCCTGATGGTTCCGCAAGGAACCGGGCGCGGCGAACGAGGACGGAAGATCGATGGCCGACTTGCAAATCGAAGTCAACGGAATGCAGTTTCCGAATCCGTTTCTCCTGGCCTCGGGGCCTCCGGGAACCAATGGCAAAGTGATCCGCCGTTCGTTCTCCTTGGGCTGGGGAGGCGTTGTGTGCAAGACCTTGAGTCTCGAAAACGAAAAGGTCATCAACACGGTGCCTCGCTATGCCAAGCTGCACTCTCGGATCAGTCACGAAGTGCTCGGGTTCGAGAACATCGAGCTGATCTCGGATCGTCCGTTCGAGATTTGGCTCGAAGAATTGGAGGAGTGCAAGCAGGAGTACCCGAACCACATTCTGATCGCATCCATCATGGAGGAGTATTCTCGCGACCGTTGGGAAGAGATTGTCGAGCGCACCCAGCGAACGGGGATCGACGGCTTCGAACTCAACTTCTCGTGTCCCCATGGACTTCCCGAGCGCAAGATGGGAGCGGCCATGGGCCAAGATCCAGCCATCGTGGAAGAAGTCACCGGTTGGGTAAAGAAGGCCTCTCGCGTTCCCGTGTGGGCGAAGATGACGCCCAACATCACACATCCAGCGGACACCGCGAAAGCGGCCATGGAAGGTGGCGCCGACGGCATCAGCGCGATCAACACTCTGCTGTCGATCACCGGAGTGGACTTGAACACCCTGCGACCCCTGCCCACCGTGGAGGGTTACTCAGAGCCCGGTGGTTATTCGGGCCAGGCGGTGCGCCCCATCGCCTTGCGACACGTCATGGAAATCGCCCGTGCGTGTGCCCGGGTTTCCGTGTCCGGGATGGGCGGAGTGGAGACGGCCGAAGATGCCGCCCAGTTCTTCCTGTTGGGTGCCAGCACGGTCCAAGTTTGCACCGGAGCGATGCTGCAGGGTTACGAAATGATCGAGGGACTCTGCGAGGGGCTTGACTCGTTCATGGAACGTCACGGCTTCGCCAAGGTGAGCGACGTTGTCGGGCGGAGCCTTCCCTACTTCACGACCCACGCGGATTTGGTGGAGCGCCAGCGAATTGCCAAGACCGAGCGCGCTGGCTCCACCAACCGTGACCACCTGTGGGATGGGGACATCAAGAAGCAGTCGGACTCTCTGGTGGATGGCGGCGAAGGTCGTCCCTAGCAGGCCTGGGAGAAAGGCCTCGGAGGGGCGATCGGGAGAGATTCGTCTCGGAGGAGGACTCGGCCAGTCGCGAATCGGTGGATTCGTCGAGGACTCGAAGACGAAAGCGCAAAGATCCGATGGGGTGCGAAAGACCTGTTTCACCGGACAGCTTGGTCAACGCCGTCGTGTTGATCGTTTTCGATCAGTCCGTGGTCCCTTGCTTCCAGGCCTCCAGCCCGCGTTCCTTGGGACTTCCCGGAATGGTGTTGTCGAGGACCAACGCAACCGCGGCTCCCACCGCCATCCCGGTGCTGCCGAGTGTGTTGATCACGGCGGCCAGCCACTCGGGCCGGAATGCCAGGGGTTGAGCGGCGAAGTACTCCGGCACCGACATCCCCATGAAGAAAGCGAAGCCGAGGATGAACAAGTTGCGCGCGGAGTCCAGGTTGACGAACTGCAGGTTGGAGAGACCAACCGCGGCGATCATGCCGAACATGGTGCAATACATTCCGCCGACGATGGGTTGGGGGATGGTGGTGAACAGTGCCCCGAACTTGCCGATGGTCGCAAAGCCCAGCATCAGCACGGCCCCGGTCTGGACGACGTGGCGGCTGCCCACGCGGGTCAGCCCGATCGCTCCGATGTTCTCGCTGTAGGACGTGGTTCCGTTGCCGGTTCCGAAGATGCCGGCGACCAGGCAGCCGATTCCCTCCATGCCGATGCCGCGGTTGATGGTTCGGGAAGTGGGAACCTTGGCGCCCGAAAGTCGCGCGCAGGCATAGTAGTCGCCCACCGACTCCACGATGGAGGCGACATAGCCGGCCAACATGCCGACGAAAGCGGCCAAAGTGAACTGGGGAACGCCCCACTGGAACGGCAAAGGAACTCGGAACCAGGGAGCGCGAGCCAGATTCTCCGTCCGAACGTAGGCCGGGTGCCCTTCGGGAAACACACCGCTCGCTGTGAGCAGGGCCGCGCAGCCCCAGGCCAGAACAATGCCGAGCAGAATGGGAAACAGCTCGAACATCCGGTGAGCGCGTCTCAGGTACTGACTGAACAGAATGATGAGCGCGATGGTCAGGCCGCCGATTCCCCAGTGGCTTCCGGCGATCGGCGCGCCGAACTTGAACAAACTGAGGCCGATGAGCGCAATCGTGGGTGCTACGGTGATTGGGCCCACGAAGCGCAGCAACTTCCCGACGAGTCCCGAGTAGCCGACGACGATTTCCACGACAGCCCCGCCAATCACCGCGGCCTGCACGTGTTGCAGGCGAACTTCCCAGCCCGCCTCGGCCAGAGAAGCCATCCCACAGATGGAGAGGGTTGGTGCGAGGAACGAGAACGTCCCTCCCTGCACCAAAGGAAGTCGGTTGCCCCACGTGGTTTGCAGCAGGGTGGTGATCCCACTGACGAAGAACATGGTGCTGATCAACCAGCCCACGGCTTCGCGATCGTCACCCATGCCCAGCGGTTCTGCGAGCAGCAACGGGATCGCGACGGTGGACCCGAACATCGTCAAGTAGTGCTGAAACCCCAGCAGCAACGTCACGCGCCGGGGGGGCTTGTCATCAATTCCGTAAAGAAGGGCCGCCATCGCTTGCAGTGTAGCGCCGAAACGTCGGATTGCGCCGACCCGGCAATGGTCGGGATCTCTGGCTCGATGCACTGGGAGGCAGCCAAGGGCTGAAAAGGCGCGGGTTCAGTGGTCAATCGGGCGACCAGGATTCGATGGTCCTTGAAAGGTCCGACGTCGGTGTCCGTCTCGTTCGTGTTCTCCCGCCGTTATGATCTCGGCTCCATCGTTCGATCCGTTGGCATTGCCCTCGCGAATCGTTCTGGCGATCTCGATTCGCGCGCGGAGCCTTGCATCCCACTTACCTCGCATCGGACAACCGCCTTCGAGAGGAATCTGTCGATGTCGCAGGCCCCACGAACTGTTCGTTTCGTTTGCAAAGTGGCCCTTTGTTGTTCCGTGGCGACCCCCAGCGATGGGGCAGTGACCACGACTCCGACCGTGGCCCCGCCTCTGGTGCACTTGGACCGAGAGCTTGGCGCCGCACAGGTGTCCAGCGGGCGAGCTCCGCGGGCAGCGCGCCAGGAGCGTCTTTGGTCGTTTGCCGAGCCGCAGAAAGACTTTCGACTGGCGTCGCGGGAGGAATATCCGCCACTGACAGTCATCGAACGCCAGCAGCTGGAAGACGGGATTCGATTGGCACTGACCGCACCGGGTTCCTTTCGCGCCGGTGGCTTGGAAGTGGATCTGAAGGGACTCCGATTCTCTGAGTGGCAGACGGTCATCGTTCGAGCTCGAACCAGCGATCGATTTGCAGGAGTCACCGTCGTTCCGAATCTCAAGGGGGCCGAAGGCCTCCCGCCCCCCATGCGTTTCTTCGATTCCGCGGATGAAGCGCCGCCCATGTTCAGTGACGGTTCGGCCCAAAGCTATGCCATCCCGATTCGCTCCGGAGCCGAGGATGTCCCCGAGCTCCTCGAACGAATCACGGTGCTGTTCGCCGCGCCCGGACCCGCCACAGTCGACGTGTTGTCGGTCGAGCTGGTCCCCCGCGGCGCCGAGTTCTTGGAAGACTCTGGTGTTCGCCAAGTGGTGCGCAGCGGTCTGACTCGACGCACCCTCTTTGCCCACACCCCGGCCCGCCTGACGTTTCCGGTGTCGCCGGGACAAGGAGGGCGATTCGATTTCGGGCTGACCGTGAATTCGGGAGAAAGCGTCACTTACCGAGTCCGCCACGGATCAGAGTTGGTTCACGAAGTCACTCTTTCCGAGTCTGGAGAATGGCACCAGCAGAGCGTTGCATTCCCGGAATCGGACGACGGTTCCGTGCTGCTGACCTTGGAGGCCGACAGCGAAGAGCCGGGGAACGTCGCGTTGTGGGGGGCGCCGATTGTCTCCGCGGCCAAGCCAGCTTCGGGACCGAACGTCATCTTCTACGTGATCGATGGGGGAGATGCGGACTTCATGAGCCTCTACGAATACGGCCGTCCGACCACCCCGTTCTTGGAAGAGCTGGCCAAGGAAGGAGTGCTCTTCACTCGAGCCCATTCGAACTCGACCTGGACCCAGCCGTCCACGGCGTCGTTCATGACCTCGCTTCACCACAGCGTGCTCGGTGGTCTGCGTCGCGGGGTGCACTCGACTTCGGTCCCCGACGAGGCGGTCACCATGGCCGAGCATTTCCGCAACGCCGGCTATCAAACCGCATCGTTCACCGCGAATCCCAACGCCGGCCGGATCATTGGCACCGATCAGGGCATGGACTTGATGACCGATGTGGCCACCGAGCACCACTCCACGTCATCCAAGGAGCTGCACGAAGCCTTCTTCCAATTCCGAGAAACCTATCCCGGAGGCCCTTTCTGGGTGCACTTTCAGACCACGGACGTGCACGAACCCAGCGAACCGGTCCCGCCGTTCCAGGGGCGCTTCACCACCGAAGAGCAGCTCCAGAAGAATGACGAGTGGGCCGGCCGCATCTGGCAGGTTGCCGGCAACTTGTTCGGGACCACCAGCGTCACGTCCTTCTACGACCAGGCGTTGGAGCGCGGCGAGATCGACCGCCAACAGTTCTTCGGCACCCGGCGCGATCTCTACGACGAAACCATGCTGCACCAAGACCACACGCTGGAAGAGTTCGTGGCTCGGTTGAAAGCGAACGGGGAATGGGAGAACACCATCTTCCTGCTCGGCTCGGACCACGGCCATCCGGCGGGCACGTTTGCCCGTTTCGGCCGGGGCTTGTTCGATCCTCAGCCCGAGCCGTGGGAGGGGGCTCTGTGTGATGCGTACGCCACGCGCATTCCGTTCCTGGTGATCTGGCCAGGAGTCATCGAAGGCGGTCGACGGATCGATGACCCGGTGTCGATGATCGATGTGCTCCCCACGTTGTTGGGGCTGGCCGGATTGCCGGCGCCCGAGGTCCTTCAAGGGCAATCGCTGGCTCCCCTGCTGCGCGGAGAAGAGCAAACGTTGGCGCCGGTCATTCTGGATGAGTTCCGAGTGGATGAGTCGACGGGGCAGATGATTGGCAACCTGGAGATCATCGACGGTCGTTGGGGGGCCTCGTTGGAGATCGGCCCTGTCCCCGAAGGAGAAGATCCGAACTTGGGTCGACGTTCGGTGCCTGCGGGAGGGCGTTGGGGAGCCGTTCACCCGTTCTATTCCGGAGTGCCCCGACTGCTGCTTTACGACCTGTCGAAGGATCCCTACACCCAGAAGGCCGTGAACGAGACGTATCCCGAGAAAGTGGGGCACTACCGACGTTTGCTCGAACAACAATGGCAGGCCCACCGGGCTCTGGCCACCCGGTTCCAGGGAGGGAGTGAGGAAGCCATGACTCCCGAACAACTCGAGCAACTCCGGGCGTTGGGTTACATTCGGTAGAGACCCGAGCGGAAAGTGCATCCTGTTCCGGAGAGTCGGGGAGGCTACCTCCGACGACGATGGTGACCTTTGAACGATTCCATGAGGTGATCCATGGCACAGCGAGAGGAGATTGATCTCCTGCGGCACTTCCTGGCCGCTCTTGCTTATCGCACCCAGAAGGCGGTGCGGGGGGCTCCTTCGTCGTACCCAGACTACCGCGTCGCCGTCAATGTGCGAACTCCTCACGAACTCGTTTGGCACATGACCGGAGTCATTGGCTACGCAGTGAGCCTTTATGGCAAGGAGCCGTGGCAGCCCGATCGACTGCCGACTTTCGAGGCCGAGCTTCAGCGATTCCATGCCACCCTCGTGAGCCTCTCCCATCAATTGGAGTCTCGCGGACTTCCACCCGAAGTGACGCCGGAACAACTGCTACAGGGCCCGCTCGCGGATGCCATGACCCACGCGGGCCAGCTTGCCTTGTTGCGGCGCTGTGAAGGAACGCCGGTCCCTCCGGAGAACTTCCTTCTTGCCGAGATCGATCGGGGCAACGTCGGCGCGGAGCAAGCCATGCCGAAAGCGCCGAAAACCGGTTGGCGACCCGACCAACCTCCTCCGGCGCCGGGACGTCCCCTCGAGAGTTAGACAACGGAATCGATGGGGATTGCCGGGATCTCACATCGGGCGGATCACCAAGTCAAGCGTCTGGGGGCGTGCTGGATTGCTCGGCCCGCGGTTCCGGTTCAATCCACGGTGATGGATTTGGAGACGTTCTTCGGCACGTCGGGGTGGACGCCGTGCTGTTCGATCTGGCGTCGGTTGAGCAGCTTCATCTTGGCGATCGACATCTTGAGGGCCAGGAGCTGAAGGACGGTGGTGGCCTGATAAACGAACAGGTCCGGGTCCTGAGTCGAAGGAACCCGCAGGAAGCTGCCCGTGTAGTTCTTGACGTTGGCGGGAACCCCTTCCACCGCCCGCCGCAACCCTTCGTGATCTTGGGCGATCAAAAAAATGTCCGCGCCGCGGATCTTGTGGGTGTGAATCTGGCTGATGGTGATCTTGAGGTCGCGCTCCACCGGCCCGCACAGGAAAACCAGCGGGTAGTTGGTGAAGTACTGCTCGAGGTCGAAAGGACCTCTTGCTCCGGCCGCTTCTTCGAGTTCCTTCAGCGAGTAGATCGTGTTCTTTCCAAGGATGGTGTTCGGCCCGTGTTTGAACTCGGCCGCGTCGTAGCCTTCGCAGTGATTGAGCACGACTTCCCGAACTTTCAGAGCTCCTTCTTTGGCGAGGCCCAGATGGGAGGTCCCCAGTATGTGCATCGAGGCCTTGAGGTAGAGCTGGTCCGCGATCTCCTGGACGTCCGAGGCGACCGCTTCCAGCGTTTCCGCAATGACCTGCTTGGCCTGCTCCAACCGTTGTCTGGCTTGGTCCAAAGGCATGACCGCGGCGCAGGCAAGCAAATGAAACAGGGCGACTTGGTTGGTGAACGACTTGGTTGCCGCGACCGCGATCTCCGGCCCACAGAGGACTGGGAGGTAGAAGTCGGATTTCTCTCGAGGAATGGTCGACAGTTCGTTGTTCACGAGGGAGATCAACGGGATGTCCGCTCCGTGCTGATCACGGATCTCTTGAAAGATGTCAAGGAGGTCTTTGGTTTCTCCGGACTGACTCACGCCCAAGACCAAGTCGTGACGGCCCAGGGAGCGCAGGAAGCACGACCGAAACATGCCCGGGTTGGCGGGGATCACGGAGAGTCCGGCGATCTGATTGAACAAGCCGCTGCCCACCAGAATCGCGTGGTAAGAAGTGCCCGATCCCACGGCGTAGATTCGTCCTCCTGCTTCCTGGCAACGTTGCATGCGTTGGGTGAGCTGCTCGCGATGGGCTGTGACCCGCCGCTTCTTTTTCCACACCAGGAGTTGATCGATCAGATGCAGGGCGGGTGCGTGCTCGGCGCGGAGACCGGCCAGCTCACTCAGAAAAGAGTCTTCTTCCGAAACGAATCCGGCATTCGGGGCGAGGGTTGCCGTCGCTTCCGCCTTCCGTTGCTGAATGAACGGGCTGTCCACCAGCTGGTCGAGCTGTTGTTGAAGCTGGGAAGCCTCAAACACTTCGTAGAGCCGAAGGAAACCGTCGATCAGCTCCTTGCATTGGGATTCGCGCGCTTCGAACGCGGCGAACAGCGACTCTTCCTCGGCGGTGGGGAAGTAGTACTGAAGCAGGCGATTCAAATTTTCGTCGCTGCTGTGGATCTCTTGCTCCATGAAGTATCGGTATTCGGGAGCCAGGCCAATGTCCGCGACGTTGAAGCGTGAACGCCGTAGGCCGGGACGGTGTTGCAGCTCTTCATTCAAGGAAAAGACGAAATAGTCGCTCTCGGTGAAGTACAGGCCTTCGCCTTCCTCCAGGGGAATCAAGAAGCGAGTTTTGGACAACACCGAGGTCAGGTCCGAAGACACCACGATGAACTCGCCGTGGGTGTCTTTCCCCAACCCCGCATACAGTGACGAGCCGGCCTTCAGGGCATAAATGCCGGGGCGTTCCGGAAAAGACACGCAGGCGGCGAAGGAACCTTCCATGCGCTGGCACGCGGCGCGGATCCCGGCCAGGGTGGCGCGCCGATGCTCTTCCTCATTGGTGACCGGTTGGGCGGCGACGACTTCGTCGTAACAGTGCTCGATGGTGTGGACAAGCATCTCGCCATCATTGTCCGAGAGAACCTGGTGCCCTTGGGCATGGAGGAACTCCTTCAATTGGTCCGTGTTCGAAAGGTTGCCGTTGTGAGCACCGACCAAGTGGTGACGACAAGACATCTCGTGGGGTTGGGCGTTCTCGTCGGTCACCGCGCCATAGGTCGCCCAGCGAACTTGTCCGACGAAGCGTTGGCCCGTGTCCTCTTCCAGGCGGAGTTCCTCAGCCACCTTGGTGGGGGAGCCGACCTTCTTCTTCAGGTCCACGCCGCCGTCCCCGTCGAAGAACGCGGCTCCGGTCGAGTCGTAGCCTCGGTACTCCAAACGACGCAGCAGCGCCGTCGCCTCTTTCCCCAAAGCGGGGTTGTGGGTCCCGTAGACAATGCCAACCACTCCGCACATGCGGTTCTCCGTGATTCCATGGGGCTTCGAGTGTCGCGGGAGACTACTCGAGGATCTTCAGCTCGCTTTGGCCTTCTGTGACTTCCAGGAAGGAGTCCAGGGGGACCTCGGAGAACACCTGGGTGGTTTGCGAGGTTGGCCAGTGCACTTCGAGGGCAACGATGCGATCGGCCTTTCCCAGACCGATCTCGCAGCGCAGAGGGTTGGCACCGAAGCTCCCTCCGCTGTTGACCCGGGACTGAATGGTACGGCGAGAAGCGCCGCTGTCGACGGTCACCGCGACTCGCGCACCGATGGCGGACCGATTGGTGCGGGTGCCGTGAAGCTTGACGACCAGAAAGTGGTTGCCGAATCCCGGGTTCTGGAACAGCACGTCCGTATAGCCATCTCCCGGAAAAGCACCGCCGAGCTGATGGAACAGGTCCTGGTCGCCATCCTGATCGAAATCTGCAAAGACGACCGCGTGTCCCTTCTGAAGATGTCCGACCCGTGCCGCCGCGCTGACGTCACGGAACCCCTGGCCTTCGTCGTTCATGTAGAGGACGTTGGGCATCAGGCCTTCGTAGCGCGGGTATCCGGTTCCCAAGTAGAAGTCCGGGTAGCCGTCGTAGTTGAGATCTCCGAAGTTTGCACCCATGGGTGCGGTGCGCAGGGTGAGTCCAGAGCGAAGGGCCCGGTTCTCGAAGCCACCCTTTCCGTCGTTGTGGTACAGGCCGTGGGGTTCCGCATCCGTTGGCAATCCTAGATAGCTCTCCGCGACGGAGGAAAGGACTTGCCAGTAAGTCGATACGAACAGGTCGAGGTGACCATCGTTGTCGTAATCCCAGAACCAAACGGGAAAGCTTCGGACGGGGCCGGTGACGCCGAGCTTCGGTGCGACGTCCTGGAACTTGCGGTTTCCCTCGTTGCGATACAGCCGATTGTTTTCTCCCTGATTCGACACGTACAGATCGGGGTCGCCATCGTTGTCGTAGTCGCCGAAGCAGACGCCCTTGGTGAATCCCAAATTCTCGACCCCGGCCTGTTTCGCGATGTCTCGGAATGTGCCATCGCCCAAGTTTTCGAACAACTGGCAGGCGTCGCCGCGCTCGCCGGAATTCTCGTTGCCGATGTAGAGGTCCAAGTCGCCGTCATTGTCAATGTCCGCGAATGCGGCGGTCTGGGTGGGATGGTGGGACTCTCCCAGTCCGGCATCGAAGGTGACGTCTTGGAAGGTTCCGTCACCCTGGTTTCGAAGCAGGGAGTTGGGGTGGCCGCCGGCTTTGCCGAGCCAGGCGCCGCGCAGAATCAACACGTCTACGAATCCGTCGTTGTCGTAGTCTCCCTGAATCAGATTGAGCCCGCCCAAGATTCCGATCAGCCCGGCTTCTTCGGTTCGCTCTCGAAACCCCTGCTCTCCTTCGTTGCGGAAGTAGCGGACCTGCCCCGCGGGATCGAAGGTCGAGGTCAGGAAGTCCAAGTCGTGATCGTTGTCGAAGTCTTCGAAAGTCGCTCCCCCGCTCAGGCTGAACGTGTTGAGCCCGAGTTGCGGGGCGATGTCCGGGAACGCCGGGAACTCGCCTCGGGAATCGAAACGCTCCGGAGGAATGAGATGTCGCTTGGGAACTCCGTCCGGATACTCACCCAGAGTCATGTGGGCGATGTTCAGAAGCCAGCGCGCGGCTAGGTCGTCGGGAATTCTTTTCAGAATCTCAGTCAAGCATGCCGCGGCTTGGCGAGCGCTTGTCGGGTGCTGGTGGACGCCGGAAGCTTGGATGGGAAACAAACAGCTTTCCGTGGCGTGCTCGGAAACACAGTTACGATTCTCTGCCTCGCGAAGGTAGGCGATGGCGAGTTCGAACTGTGTGTGTCGCCACTCGGCAGGCGTGATGCTCGTGAGTTGGGGGAGAAGGCGGCGGGCTTCTTCGTGAAGCTCGATGGCGCGGGCGGTGTTTCCGAGCCGCAGCTCCTGGCGTCCCAAGCGTCGGCACAGTTTCCAACGGCGGGAGCCGGCGTTGGCCGGGAGCTCTTCCAGGGCCTGTCTCAACTCGGTGGCGCGCCCCAGTCCATGCCACGGATTCTCCGTGGGAGTGCGACGGACGATGTCGGCAAGGACCGCGACCATTCGGTCGTGCGAGGAGACCGACGCACTTTCTTCCTCTGCGGCGATCGCCGCAACCGCCAGGACCGTCGGCAAGAAAAAGGGCATCACGGTTCAGGGTTCCTCGGGCGCCGTGGGCTGGGGGAGGGACACCGCTGGGGCATGGCAAACTCCACGGGAAAACGAGTCAGGGGTCGGCGATGCTAACCGCTGGGCCGGCGGATCCCGGGGTAGGGCAACCGGTGCTGGTTCCGCGTGGAGCGGCCACTCCACTCGACGACCCATTGCGCTGGGGTCCCCCGGGGGCTAGTACGCTTCTCGACCTGAGTCGCGAGAGACCCCCTCGCGATGCGGGGGAAGCCCCCGCTTTCTTTCCCGAGTCTGGAATCGATGTCGGAACGAAACGGCAGTTCTTCGAAAGTCAAAGGCGAACCAGGTCCGGACCAACCGTCGTTGGTCTTCGAAGACCTGGAGCTCTCGGTGGCCGCGGAGATCCCCACGCAACACGGGGTCTTTGCCATGCGTTCGATTCGGGACGCGGACGGCACGGAGCACGCGGTTCTGTACCGAGGGATCCCCAGCCGCGGGCGAGCGGTGCCGGTGCGCATTCATTCGGAGTGCCTGACCAGCGAGGTCTTTCATTCCCTTCGTTGCGACTGTCGCGAGCAGCTTGAGTCGGCGTTGCAACACATCGTGCGCCAGGATTGTGGGGCGCTGATCTACTTGCGCCAGGAAGGACGCGGGATCGGCTTGTTCAACAAGATCCGAGCTTATGCGCTGCAGGACCAAGGTCGGGACACGGTCGAGGCCAATACCGACCTGGGTCTTCCCGAGGATTCTCGTTCCTATGAGATCGCCGTCAAAGTGCTCCGCGCGTTGGGCATCTCGTCGGTGCAGCTATTGACCAACAATCCGCTCAAGATCCAAGCGTTGCAGCAGACCGGGATCGAGGTCGCCGAGCGAATCCCCATTGCCACTCCGCCGACGCCGTACAACGATCACTACTTGCGGACCAAGAAGAGCAAGATGGATCATCTGTTGTTCGATTCCCCGGAATGATCTCGATGGGCAAGCAGGCCTGCTAGCATGGGGAGCATGCCGGGGACTGAGTTGATTCTCGAGCGCGCTCAGCGCGTCATCGAAGCTTGCGGGCGCGCCGATCGTCCTTGCGCCACCTTGTCGTACGCCCAAAGCCTGGATGGCTGCATCACGGCTCAGGCCGGCGAGTCCACCCGCATCAGTGGCGAGGAGTCCATGGTGTTGACCCATCAGCTGCGCGCGGCGCATCAGGCGATCCTGGTGGGGGTCGGCACCGTGTTGGTGGACGACCCGCGCCTGGATGTTCGCCTGACGGAGGGTCAGGATCCGCGGGTGGTGATCGTCGACAGCGGACTCCGTACCCCGACCCATGCCCGTTGTTTGCAGCTCGAACGCGCTACTCCGTGGATCGCGACGACCTCGCGTGCCTCGGAAGAATCCCGAGAGCGTTTGCAGCAGGTGGGGGCGAGGGTGGTCACCACCGCTCAAAACTCGACGGGAGGCGTCGATCTGGAAGAGGTTCTTCGCCAGCTCGCAGCCGAAGGCGTTCGCTCGGTCATGATCGAAGGGGGAGCGGGCATCATCACCAGCATGTTGGCGGCCGGATTGGCAGATCAGGTGGTCTTGACCATTGCGCCGACGATGTTGGGTGGCGTGCGTGCCGTGCAGGATCTTCGGCAGTTGGGGAGCGCGGACCTGCGGCCGCGGCTGGAACAGGTGACGACCCACCCGCTTGGCGACGACTGGATTGTCCATGGGGTGTTTCGGGGCCACGGAATGACCAGCTGATGCGAGGAACTCCGGAGCGCCCACGCTGCCTCGCGGTTTCTCTCTGGGTCTTCGTCCTTCTCGTCGGTTTGGCGTTTCGGCACTTGCCGAGAGGGATCTCTGGAGGGGATCCCGGGGATCTGCAGATGGCCTGCGCCACGTTCGGCATCGCCCACCCGCCGGGATACCTCGGCTTCGCTGGCGTCGGTTGGCTGGCGATTCAAATCCTGCCGTTCCTCGATCCTGCGTTGGTCGTGTCCCTGGGTTGCCTGCTGTCCATGGCGGGTGGGCTCGCGATTTTGACCTGGATCCTGGCCCGAAGCGGCATGCATCCGTCGATCGCCGCAATGCTGGGGTTGTCCCCGTTCTTCTTGGATCTGGTATGGCTCAACATGATCGAGGCGGAAGTCTACGCCCCGGCCTTCTTCACTCTTACGGTCGCTACCGTGAGCTTCTTGCGATTTTTGCAGCGTGGGACAGGGCTCTGGTTGTGGGTCGCCGCGGCTTCCCTTGGGTTCCTGGCGGCCAATCGTCCTCCGGCGTTGTTGTACCTGGCCGGGTGGATTCCCGCGTTGCTTCTGGCCGAGCGCGCACCCAAGGTGGCCGGCACCTTGACCGGCTCTCGTGTATGGAGAGCCTCCGCGGTGTTCACCGGGAGTTTGGCGCTGATCTTGGTGTTGACCGTTGCGCGGGACTCCCCTCAGGCCCCGTACAACTATGTGCAGGCGTACTCGGAGGTCTTCCCGGAACTGCCGGAGGTTGAAGACGGGTTCTCGGCGCGGATGGTGCGACTCTGGTGGTTGATCAGCGGCAAGCAGTTCCGTCACTTGTTCGAATTCGATCCCGCCCAACTGGGAGACGAGGCGTCCAATCTGGCGGTTCGCTTCGGATTCACCGAGCAGGGTCTGTTCGTGGCGCTGATCGTACTCGGAGCTCTGTTGGTCGCCCTTGCTTGGCGACGCTCGCCGCCGAACGCCTTGGTCGCACTCGGCATCGGCGGAGGGATGCTTGCATTCTTGGCGTACTTCCAGGTTTCAGGGCCGACCGCCAATCGACTGCCAGCATTGGTCGCTGGCGCGGTCGCGTTGGCAACAGCCTGCGGTCCGCGCTTGCAGTTCTCCTCGCCTCGCGGGTCGGGACTCTGCTGGGGAGCGCTGCTCGGAACTTCCGTCGCGGTCGTGGTGTTTGGTGGGCAGCGATCTTCCGAGGTGTCCTTTCGCCGCCACCCGCTGGAACTGTCGGATGCTCGTCCGTTCTTGGAAACCCTTCGCTTCCAGGATCTGCCGCCGCGAGCAATTCTCCTGTGTGAGTGGAATCACCGTGCGCCGTTGGAGTACGCGCGAATCGTGCAGTCTGGCCGACTCGATGTGAAAATCGTCACCGCCGATCGAGATCGGTGGCTTCGCCTCGCCCAACAAGGGGTCGCGACCGGGCCCGTGTTCTTCACCGAACGGGTGGAGCTTCCCGAGGGCTGGTCCTACGCCCCTTGGCGAAATCTCTGGCAACCAGTTCGACCCGGGATCATCGAGCCGGTTCGCGCGCCCGACGCCTCGGGCTGATCGGGGAAACTCGCTCGCAGGCCATGGAAGAAGCCCTCGGATGGCCGATCGAGAGACTCTCCTGTCCGCCGAGGAGTCGGACCTCAGGCGATTCACGGGATTCGTCAAAGACTCGAGGACCAAGACGGAGGCGAGAACGTCCGATCCGGCGCCGAAGGACTTTTTCGACGGCCAGCGAGGAGTTCACTCACCGAGGGCCGCGTAGTGAACGAGGCGGTAGCGGTAGGACTCCTGACGCGTCATCTTGGTTGCGATGACTCCGTGCAGCGCGTCGTTCCACTGGCTGTATCGAGTGATGAATGCCTCCGCGCGCGCCAAGTCTCCCGCGGCTTGAAGTCGCAGGACTTCCTCCAAGAGGCTTGTCACGGCCTCGTGATAGTGGTCGTCGTGGATGCGCAGAGTCTGACTGGCCTTGTCGAATTCCAGCAGTCCCTGTTCCAGGTACCAGTTCCACTGCATGAGTTGCATGGTCTGGTAGGGCTGGCTGCGGTGGGGCCGGGTCTTTTGCAAGACTCGGCGAATGCCGCTGGCATAGATCGAGCGGGCCTGGGATTCGTCGTGGTAACCGCGCTCCAGCAGCAGAGGGATCGAGAACAGCGAGACCAGATCCGACTTCAGCTCCTCCAGAAGATCGCTGGCGGTTTGCAGGGCATCGCCCAAATCTCGCCCATCGGTGGTCCGGTCGACACCCAGGTAGTGGCCGATCTCATGCCACAGGGTTCGTTCGAAGTTGCCGCGATCATCCAGGTCTCCATGGTGGTCTTGATGGACCGCCGCTTCGAAGGAACGATTGCTGGTCTTGAATAGTTCCGGGTGGGTCATGATGTTGGCGCGCAGAAGAATGGTCCGGCCATACATGCGCGACAAATGACTCTCGTTGGGCAAGATGGTGGCGGTGTTGGTGCCACGCGCCTGGCCGAAGTCGGCGATGACCTGATACACGCCCACCGGAACGTCGGATCGAACCTGGCGGTGGGATTCGTAGGGCAGCCGATCTTCCAGCTCTTGGAGTCCTCCGATGGCCGACTGTAGGGCGGCACTGCGCTCGGGGTCCCTCAACAGCAAACTCAGGCTGAAGAAGGACTTCACGCCCGCGAGTTCGTCGTCATAGGTCTCGTAGCTGCCGATCTGAGCGTTCAAGTTCTGGAACCGTCCCGTGACCCAAGCCGCATCTCCTGCGTCGTAGTCATCGACCAGGAGGTCTCGGGCTCTGCTGCGCAAGTAGCGGGCGAACGGTGGGTCTTCGGATTCGATCGCGGCGGCCGCCTCGTGCAGCAAGTCGTGAGCGCGGTGCAGCTCTTCCGGCCAAGCGACGGAATACGGGACCGCGTAGAGGTCCGCTCCCGAGGGTTGTTGTAGCCAGCCTTCCAGTTCTTCGCGAAGGCCGGGATGCAGCGTGTCGAGCGCGGGAAAGGTGTCGAGAGTGCCGAGATCCTGGCGGACCTGGTCATGATGGGTCCGACGGACGAGGGAGCGCAGATGCAACAGGGACTGGCGCCGCTCGGGATGGGCGTCCAAATAGCGATCGAATTCTTCCTTGGTGAGATCGCGAGGGTAGACGTTCTTTCCCGGGACGGGCGGATCGACGTTCACCAAAGGAACGCGTTGATTGTCGAGGTTGCGAAGGATGGGGCCTCGACTGAGCCGGTACAGATCCAGCAGCGCCGAAGTGGTGTCTGGATCCTCGCCCCGCTCATGGGCCGACAGGAGCTGTTCATGAGCTTCTTGCGCTTGGTGGTGCAGGCTGTCCTCGTACAAGGTCTGGAAAAGTTGGCCGACCTCCAACAAGCGGGCCACCGCGGTGCGTTCCCCTTCGGACAAGTGGGACAGGTCGGGGTCCAGGCGCAGACAGAGGGTCTTTTCCAGAATGGGCCGGATTTGGTCCGCTTCGAGGGTGTTCACCAGAAGATCTCCGGGAGCAGCAGTTCGGGAAGAGGCCGTCTGACAGCCGGGAGCACACAGGAGGCCGAGCCATGCAAGGCGAGACAGCGACCGAATGGGCATGATCGACTCCGAAGATAGGACCGAGGAAAGTGACTGGGGCATTGTAGGGGCGATCCCAACCAAACCCGAGAGGGCCCGACTTATGATGGTGAGATGACCGATCTGATTCGCTCGGCATCCCATGTTGCCGTCAAGAGAGTTCGAGCCGTCGCCAAAGGCCGCGATCCCCAGTTCGTGATCCTGGAGGGGAGTCGCCTGATCGAAGAGGGATTGGCCTCGGGCTTGCAAGTGGAACTGCTCCTGCTCTCTCCCGAGCGAGCCGAGTACGAGCCGCGACTTCGCCAACTCGGCCGCGAACCTTCGATGATCGATGGCGAGCTGTTGAACCGCATCGCTCCGTTGAAGAACTCACCGGGGGTGCTGGCGGTCTGCAAGTCTCCGGAGGTTCATGAGCTGGCCGAGTTGCCCCGTGTTCGCCCCGAAGGGTCCACCGCTCCGCTGTTGTTGGTGACCGCGGGCATCACCGATCCCGGAAATCTCGGAGCGCTGGTGCGGAGCGCCGAGGCAGCCGGGGCCGCCGCCTTGGTTCACGTCCAGAATGCAGGAGTCGGACTGTGGAATCCCCGTGCTTTGCGCGGCTCGATGGGAAGTCTGTTGCGGTTTCCCGTCTTCGGAGCGGCGGATCGAAGTTCTGCGCGCTCGGCTCTGGAGTCCCACGGCTACCAACTGGTTCGCCCGGCCACGCGCGGAGGGAAGGACTACCAATCGTTTGATTGGTCCCCGCCGACCGCTCTGTGGGTGGAGTCAGAAACCGGTGAAGCCGAGGCGGCGGTGATGGACTTGATCCCGGTCACCATTCCCATGGCCGGTTCGGTGGAGTCACTGAATGTCACCGTCGCCAGTTCGATTCTGTTGTTTGCGGCGGGTCGTCTCCGGTGAACCATCTTGAGTGGCCTCCGCCGGCGTCGTCTCGAAACGTGGCGGTGCGCATCGACCGTTCGGGCGAGCGAGCAATTCGCCAAGGCCATCCTTGGCTGTATGACAGCGGGGTGACTTCTCAAAGTCACCAAGCGGAGGCCGGGGACTTGGCGGTTCTGTTCGACCGCCATCGGAACTTCTTGGCGATTGGGCTCTACGATCCTCACTCGCCGTTGCGCGTGCGAGTCATTCATCAGGGCAAGCCGGTTCCCTTGGACGGTGGGTTCTACCGTCGCCGATTCGAGGACCTTGCCAAGAGAAGGGAAAGCCTGCGCTCACGCACGACGGGATGGCGCGTGGTGCATGGCGAGAACGAAGGCATGCCCGGGTTTGTCGTCGATCGATACGCGGACACCTTGGTCGTCAAACTCTACACGCCGGCGTGGATCCGACACTTGCGAGAGGTCCTCGCTGCACTGAGAGAGGTCGAGTCGGCCACTCGCATCGTCTTGCGGCTCAGCCGAGACACCCGGGCTCGTGGCGAAGAGTTGTTTGGTCTTGAGGACGGTCAGATCTTGCTTGGCTCGGATCTGGCGTCTCCCCTGCCTTTCGAAGAGGACGGCTTGCAACTCGAGTGCGACCCGGTGCACGGGCACAAGACCGGATTCTTCCTGGATCAGCGAGACAATCGCGCCTTGGTGGAGGAGCTGACCCAGGACCGCCAGGTCGTCGACGTGTTCTGCTACACCGGAGGCTTCTCATTGCGCGCGGCCCGCGGTGGCGCCCGCTCGGTGTTGAGTGTGGACCAGAGCGAGCCGGCATTGGAGGTTGCCCGACGTCACTTCCGCACGAACCGAGGCGACCCAAAGGTGGCCGCCGCCAAGCATGAAGTGCGGGCCGGCGATGGCTTCGAGGCCCTACGCAGCCTGCGCGAGGCCAGACGAAGGTTCGGTGTGGTCATTCTCGATCCTCCCTCCTTGTCAGGGAATCGATCGACGGTTCCCAAAGCCCTGTCCGCCTACCAGCGACTGGTGAGCTCGGGACTGCAGGTGCTCGAACCCGGTGGCACCTTGGTCATGGCTTCTTGCTCGGCACAGATCCCGGCCGAGGAGTTTTTTCGCGTGGTGCATCGAACCGCAAGGGACCGGGGTCGACCGCTTCGCGAGATTCGGCGCACGGGTCACGCGGTGGACCACCCGGTCGGATTTCCCCAGGGCGCCTACCTCAAGTGCTTGTTCGCGACCGCTTGAATGGCAACCGGCCGTGCGTCCACGATGACGCGGACTCCTCGCGTTCTCAGTTCGGCCGTCGGTAGCCGACCTCAGAATAGGCGGGATGGGTCGGCTCGAAGTGCTGGTCGAAGTCGGGATCCGGGGCGTCGAGGTGATTGCGACGACCATCGAAGAGTCCGCGGGGATTGCTGTCGCTTCCTCCGAGAAAGCAACCGTCCATTCCTTCGGCGTGAAGGATGTCCGCTTCGTAGTGGGGGCCGCGGGCCCAGCCGCCGCTGGCGGTGTTCGACCAGAAGATGCACCGCAGGTAAGTGCTCGCGGGGCTCTGGTCGTCGACTCCATTGCGGTTGTGGATGAAGGTGGTGTCGGTTGCCTCGAGCCGTGAATGGCGGAAAACGGTGACGGCTCCATGTCCGCGGATGGGCTTCCAGGATCCGACGCGTTTCGCCAGCTCGTCCATCGTTTCGTTGGCCAAGTTGTCGAGGAACAAGCAGTTTTCCAGCCGGGCGGCGCTGCCTTTTTCGTCGTCGAGGAGGTCGAGTGCCGGTCCCGTCAAGGGAGCCCGGTTGTTGCGAAAAACGCAATCGCGAATGGTCACCGCTTGGTCCAGGAAGCCGCGGTGTTCGATGGACACACCGCCGGCGCAAGGGCTGGAGTAGTTGTCCACGATGGTCAGGCGTTCCAGCGTGGGGTAGGAGCGGCCGAAGATCTTCACCGCGCCGCCGTCGGTGTAGAAAAAGACTGTCTTTTCCAGACCTGGTTCGTCGACGTCGGGTTGGATCTCCGGTCCACCCTGGGTGACGAAGTTGTTGGCACCCGTGAGAGTGAAGCCGCGCAGCACCGTTCGTGCGCTGATGCCGTCCCCAAAGTAGACCACGTGGTTCACGACTGCGGGAAAGCTCGGCAGCGAAGGGTCGGCCACGTCCGGATTGGCCGCCGTCAGAATCACCTCCCCCTCGGCTTCCAATACCAAACCGTCGTGTTTTCGGTGCAGCCAGATCAATGCTTGCCGTGGGGCGGGAGGTCGGTAAGTGCCGGCGTGCACCACCACCCGATGGATGGCCGGGTCCTCCGCGGCGCGGTTGATCGCCGCCTGGAGTCGATCTCCTGGATGGACGTGAATGGTGTCTTGCGGCGCAGAGTCCCCGCAACTGAGGGTCGTTGCCAGAAGGAGAGTCGGTCCCCATGCACCGGCAAGGCACATCCGAGGAGAGGGTCGATTCCAGCGATGCGAGAGGAAGGCGGGAGCCACGCTCGGAGTTGGTCCGTTGCAAAGGGGAAGGGGGAGAGGGGCGCCGGAGCCGCTCTGGGGCGGGAAGGGATCGGGACTCTGGTCCCGCTTCCCGGGATGTCTCGACAGGCTATCAATCCGAGGGAAAGTCGCGGCCTTCATGAATAATGCGGGCTGAGTGTCCGGTTCCGGGAATTCGTCCCGCGGTTCGAGCCTGGTCGCTCACTGACAAGAACAGGGCCCGGTTGGCGCGGGCAGAAAGGAGGGGGCCCGATCGTGTCCGTGACTTGGATGACCGGGTGCTGGCTTGCGGTGGGGGTCACCGTTTCGCCTCAAGAAGCCCCGAGCACTGAAGGTCCTCCGCCGCAGGAGGTGCAGGCTCCTCCCCATCGCCGGCCGATGATCGAGCGGGAGGGGAAGACGCTGCTGTGGGCCGCGGGCAATCCGAATTCGGAAAACGTGGCTTGGTTCGACGTGACCGGGTCTCAAGTCGATCCCGCCGAGTTTCAACGGGGAGTGGGCCGCGACACGATCCCCCCGGTGAAAGATCCGGAGTTCGCGCGGCCCGATGACCCCCGGCTCGTGGCGGCGCAAGTGACCGACGAGACCGAAGTTCTCGGAGTGGTCTACGACGGGATTGCCAAGGCTTATCCAATGGCCGTCATGGATCGCCAGGAAGTGGTCAACGACCAGTTTGGAGAGACTCCGGTCGCCGTGCTTTGGTGAACCCTGGTCAAGCTGGCTGCCGTGTGCAGCCGTCAGCTTCCGGATCGAATCCTCGAGCTGGACACCTCGGGCTACACGCTCAACAACACGTTCGTTCTCTACGACCAGGAAACCGACTCCCTTTGGTATCCGCGGAAAGAGGATGGACTGGATGCGGTGTCCGGCCCGGCGCAAGGAGCTCATCTGGAGTTCGATTCCAAGCCGCTGGTCCGCAAGCTGGGGGATTGGCGTCGCGAGCATCCCGACACCTTGATCATGGTGCCGCCCCCGTTGCCGGAGGTCATGCAACAACGCCTCGAAGCTCAGTTGGCGCTGCTCCAGAGGTTCGTGGGAGTCTGGCGCATGCAGCTTCAGTTCCCGGATCGTCAGGTCCAAGGCCGGATGGTGTTGCGTGCGGAAGGGGCGTTCCTCGCGGGGGAATGGCGGACTCAGGGAAACGCGTTTCCCTTGCAAGGGTTGGGAGCCAAGGGCCAGAGAATCTGGTTCCAATGCAACTTGGGAGGCCACTTGGCACGCTTCCAGGGAATGGCCCAGGACGACCAGATTCGGGGGATGTTTCGGGTCGGCAACGATCAGGTGCGATGCGAGGGCAGCCGGCTGCCACCGCGCCCTCGTTCCGTTGACGAGCCTTCGAACGACGAGTAGCTTTCTTGCCCGTTCCCACGGGCTTGCTGGGACGTCCGATTTCCGCCGAAAACCGCCGAAGCCTTCGCGAACCGGCTCATCTCTCTGGGGAGAATCGTCATCGACTTCCTGACCATCGCGGCTCTTCCTGCAGGGGGTGGGACGAGCGACGGCCCCTCGGACGCGCTGGTGACCAACGATGCCGTGATCTTCGGCATCCTGATCGCCATGCTCGGTTTCGTCTTCTGGAGTAGCAGCAGCAAGGCCCCGCTCTGGCGCAAGTTCTACAAGTGGGTCCCGATGTTGCTGTTGTGCTACTTCTTGCCGTCGCTGTTGACGGTGTTCGGGATCGTCGATCCGGGTCAGTCTCGCCTGTACTTCGTGGCGAGCCGTTACTTGCTTCCGGCGAGCTTGGTCTTGTTGACGATCAGTGTGGACCTGCGCGAAGTCCTGAAGCTTGGCCCCAAGGCACTGATCATGTTCTCCACCGGAACCGTGGGGGTCGTGCTCGGAGGGCCGCTGGCGGTGCTCCTGGTGGGCATGGTTCGTCCGGACTTGGTGGGGGGAGAGGGACCAGAGGCGGTGTGGCGCGGGCTCACCACCGTGGCGGGGAGCTGGATCGGCGGCGGAGCCAATCAGGCCGCCATGAAGGAAATCTTCGCGCCCACCAACGAGCTGTACAGCGTCATGGTGGCGGTGGACGTCATCGTTGCGGAAGTGTGGATGCTGTTCTTGTTGCTGTTCGTTGGCAAGGCCAAACAAATCGACGCGCGCCTGGGCGCCGATGCTTCGGCGGTGCATGAGCTTCAGCAGAAGATGGAGGAGTTTTCCCTGCGCACGGCTCGCATTCCTTCGTCGGTCGACCTGATGGTGACCTTGGCGTTCTCCTTCGGAGTCGTCGCCGCCTGCCACTGGGCGGCTGACTTGATCGCTCCTTGGATCGAGGTGACCGCGCCGGCACTCAACAAGTTCAGCCTGAATTCCAAGTTCTTCTGGCTGATCGTGTTGGCCACCACTTTGGGAGTCGGCCTTTCTTTCACCCGGGCCCGGGAGCTCGAGGGGGCGGGAGCGTCAAAGATTGGAACCGTGTTCATCTTCATCCTGGTGGCGACCATCGGGATGAACATGGACATCACCGCGCTTTTGGAACATCCGGGCTACTTCGCGGTGGGTGGAGTGTGGATGTTGTTCCACGTCCTGTTGTTGTTCTTGGTGGGTTACTTCATCAAGGCGCCTTACTTTTTCCTGGCGGTGGGCAGCAAGGCGAACATTGGGGGAGCTGCCAGCGCGCCGGTCGTGGCGGCGGCGTTTCATCCTTCCTTGGCGCCGGTGGGAGTCTTGCTCGCCGTGCTCGGCTATGCCTTGGGCACCTACGGGGCATGGTTGTGCGGGATCTTGATGCAAGAGGTCTCCCGCGTGGTCGCCGGATGACTCCCGGGGAGCGGTGGGCCGGGGTTGCTTCGGGGCCGAGGACTTCCGAAACTGCTCGATCCCTGAGCGAGACCCGTTCCCCCCGCGGCATCCGCTGCCCCTCCTTGGAAGCCAATCACCATGCCTGATTCCAGCCAGCTGCCGTTCCTGCTTCGATTGTTCGACGACCAATCTCCGACGGTGCGTGAGGCGGTGCTGCAGGCCATGGGGCAGTTCGGAGACGAGCTGGATCAACGGCTTTCCCAACTCGAGGATCCTCCGAAAGTCGAGCAGCGCCAAGCAATCGTCGAGGAAGTGGCGCGATACCTGGAAGCGGGGGAGCCTTCGAGCGAACGCAACGCCGACACGGACCACGCCTCAGACACGCAGTTTCAGCCCGGGCAGCTGGTGCAACATCGGCGTTACGGCTACCGCGGCGTCGTGGTGGATTGCGATCTCACTTGCCAAGCGGACCAAGATTGGTACGAGTCCAATCGAACTCAGCCAGATCGGGACCAGCCGTGGTACCACGTCCTGGTGGACGGATCGGACACGATCACTTACGCCGCCCAAACCAGCTTGACCGAAGACTCCTCCGACGACGAAGTCGAGCATCCGCTGGTGGAATACTTCTTCGAAGACTTCGAGTCCGGGAAGTACGTGCGCAACGATCGCCCCTGGCCGCGCGCCTGATCCATCGGGCGCCGAGATCGAGAGACTCTCGAATCGGATCGCGGGGCGCCGAAGTCCGGGCCGACGGACGGGGGCGACGACACCGCCCGGGTCAGGGGGACGGAGTGGAGACTTCCGCCGTCGATTTGGCGGGAACCGTCCATCGGACTCCTTGGTCGCGGTAAGTGACGGCCAGGTCGAGGTCCGCGAGAGCCATGGGTTCGATGGTGGACAATCCCCCAATCCCGGGATCCAGCAGGTCCACCACGAGATGGAACGCGGGCTGCAAGTGTCCTTGATCGTCGACCGGGGAGCTCGCCGGAATTCCGTCGATCTGGGGGCGGACCGGAGGTGGAGACGGGTCGTCCGTGTCACCGTCATCGGAGGCCGGTTGGGCATGCTCGCGCAGCAAGAACGGACGATCCTGACCCGCGGCAACGATCACCGTGAACGCTGCCGGGATGTCGCCGCGTTCGTTGCGGATGATTTCTCGGTCGATGGCGAGGGGGTTCTTTCCCTGGGAGCGCGCAATGTCGACCAGTTGCTCGTAGCTCGGGCCCAGGGGGTGCCCGTAGCGCCGCTCGTTGAATTGTTCGGCAATCCTGCGACACAGAGCTGGCGCCGCGGCGCGGATTTCGGCGCGGAGTTGGCGGCGTTGGCGCACGATCCAACGGGCCACATCCGACTCGGCTTGGCGCTGGAAGAGCCGCGTCACCGCTTGCTTGCCCAGGGGGCCCTCGGCCTGGCGAAACCGGTTGGTCAGGTACAGGGCCTGGCCGGCCAGGGTCATCACGGGCACGGAGTCCAGAGCCAAAAGCTCGCCGGACGGTGCCGGGGGAACCACGGGACCCGGGTGCATTGCGATCTCCTGAGGGAGGCCCGGACTTCCTTCTCGTCGAACTGACCAGCGGCCTCCTCACCGCTCTCATCGACAAAACTCCGCCCGGACGAACTCTTCTCCGGCACTTTTTTCAGTTCACGGGCGGTTGAGGACGAGATCTTCGAAGGTAGATTGACGGGTTTTTGGGGGACTCATCGGCCGGTGGCGGGGCAGGCAAAAGTCAGCAAGCGGCTCGAGGCGTGGGTCGATTCGGACACACGATTCCAAGCCCTCAAGGACGTGCAGGGGGAACGCATCCGCCCGGAAAAGGTGGGGCCCGGTCTCCTGCAGGCCCGTGCTCAAGATGCACGGGAACGTCCCTACGACGTCACGGTGCGACTCAGCGGCACGAACTTCTCGTACGACTGTGATTGTGCCACCGCTCGCAGCGGCCGAATCTGCAAGCACATCTTCGGCACCGTGCTGCTCGCCGAATCCATGGGCGTGGAGGGATTCCGTCGGCGCGTGATCTACCAGCGGTCCGGGGCGACCGCGGACGTGGGGTCGACAAAGAGTGCCGCCACGCCGCAAGTCGCGGAAGCCGCGTCAGACGCCGAAGAAGAGCTCGCATCCAGCGGGCCGGCAACCCTCGGCACGGTGCGCGACGAAACCTCCCAAGTGGCGTATTTCGAAGTGCATGGACTGGAAAGCGATGGGGCTCCCCTCAAAGTCTCCTTGGCTCAATGCTGGAAACGTCGCGACGAAACCGTGTTCTCTCGAGCCCCGGGCTGGCGTGGAGTTCAAGACAAAGACATTCCCGAAGCGCTGACCCAAGTCCTCGATCGGTTGACCGATTACCCGGTGGAACCGGAACAGGAAGACGACGACGTGTGGTGGTCCGGGGCGCGTCTGGATGCGCTGCGCAATGGAACCGCGGCCTGTTTCGAGCCGGAAGAAGAGGCCCCGGTCCTGTCCTTGATCGCCCGCACCGAGTGTGCCGCCCGCGTCCATCCGGCTCCCGCCGATCCCCTGCAGTGGACCGGAACGCACTGGCAGGTGCTGTTGCGGCCGACGCCGGCGGACCCGGACGATCCCGAAGGGGACTGGCGCATCGAAGCCTATTTCCAGGAAGGGGAGCGTGAGATCCCCGTGCACGCGTTCGACGCGGTGAGCCGGGGAGGCGTCGTTCGTCACGGCAACGAGCTTGGCTGGCTTCGCTCCGAAGATCTGGTCGGCTTCGTTTCCACGATCCGTCGAGTGGGAGAGTTGCGCATTCCCGCCGACAAGCTGGACGACTTCTTGGTTCGCATGTGGGAATTGCCGGTTGCGCCGGTTCTCGACCTGCCTCCCGATCGAGTGCCGACCCGTCGGCAAATGGCGCCGCGCGGACAGTTGGTGCTCCGGTCGTTCGGCCGAGAACGCTTTCGAGGCACGTTGCGCTTCCTGTACGGATCCCAGCAAGTGGACGGCGATGACTGCCGCAGTCGCGTGCTGGACCCGGAACGCTGGGAGTCCATCGAACGCAGTCCGAAGGACGAAGAAGCCCTTCGCGAAGAGCTCTCCGAGTTGTTGCGCCGACGCGTGGGCGTCGACTTGGAAGAAGACTTCAGTCACGATCGGCTCGCTGAAGTGATGGTCGCCATGGAAGAGGCGGGCTTCGAGGTCTGGACCGAAGAACAGCGCTTGCGCAGCTTGCGTCCGGCGCGGATCCAGGTGTCGTCCGGGATCGACTGGTTCGACGTGGAGGGTAGCCACGACTTCGGCGACGGCGTCAGCCTGTCCTTGCCACGCCTCCTGCAGGCCATCGGCGGAGGCGGAGACGCGGCGGGAGCATTGGAAGGGACCGTGACCCTGGACGATGGCTCCCTGGGCTTGGTCCCGAGCTCCTGGTTGCAGCGGGCCGCGCGAATCATGGAACTCGGCGAGACCGAGGGAGACGCGATTCGCTTTCGCCGCAATCAAGCGGTGTGGGTCGATCAGCTCCTCGAGAGTGCTGACCTGGATCCGGGGGTCGTTTCGGCCCGCAGCGACGAAGCGTTCCAGCGGGTGCAAACCAGCCTGCACGAGGGAGTCAAAGCCGAAGCGGCGGAGCCGGATGAGCAGTTCCGCGGCGAGCTGCGGCCGTATCAGCAGGAAGGCCTTGGCTGGCTGCGCTTTCTGGCCGAGATCGGCTTCGGTGGCATCCTGGCCGATGACATGGGGCTCGGGAAGACGGTGCAGGTCCTGGCCCATTTGCAGCGGCGTCGGAGCCGTTCCCAAGACTCGTCCCAAGAAACCATCGCGCCTTCGCTGGTGGTGGCGCCCCGATCCGTGGTGCACCAGTGGAAGTCGGAAGCCGCCGGGTTCACGCCGGAGATCACCGTTCACGCCCATCTGGGGCCTCAGCGAACCCATCTCGCCGACGAGCTGCGAAAGTTCCACCTGGTTGTCACCAGCTACGGCATCTTGCGTCGGGATGTGGAGTTGTTGGGCGAGATCGATTGGGACTTGGTCGTGCTCGACGAAGCCCAAGCGGTGAAGAACTCCACCACGGTGACGGCTCGAGCCGCTCGCCAGCTGCGGGCCGAACAGCGCCTGGTGGTGACCGGAACGCCGGTGGAGAACCACCTGGGCGAGCTCGCCAATCACCTGGACTTCTTGAACCCGGGGTTGTTCGGCCCGACCAGCGCGCTGCGCGAGAAGTTCTGTCGCCAGCTCGACGAAGACGGTGCCAAGGTCGTGGCCACCGCCTTGCAGCCTTTGCTGTTGCGACGCACCAAGCAGCAAGTGGCCGCGGATCTCCCGGAACGGATCGAGCAAGACCTGATCTGCGAGATGACCGGCGAACAACAGCGGCTCTACGATGAACTCCGCACTCACTTCGCCCAGAACTTGATCCCCACGGCTCGCCAGAATGGCCTACCGTCCATGAAGATCAAGGTGCTCGAGGCTTTGCTGCGCTTGCGTCAGGCGGCCTGCCATCCGGGTTTGGTGGATCCGTTGTACACCGCGGTGGCGAGCGCCAAGTTCGAAGTCATGTTGCCGCGGCTGGAAGAGCTCATCGACGAAGGGGCCAAAGCCCTGGTCTTTTCCCAGTTCACATCTCACCTGGGCTTGTTGAAGCCGGAACTGGACCGCCGTGGCATTCGCTACGAGTATCTGGACGGCAGCACCCGGGACCGTCCCGAGCGCATTCAACGTTTCCAAGAAGACCCCGAGGTCTCGCTGTTCTTGATCAGCTTGAAGGCAGGAGGAGTGGGGCTCAACCTGACCGCCGCTCAATATGTGTTCTTGATGGATCCGTGGTGGAATCCGGCGGTCGAAGCCCAGGCCATTGACCGCGCTCATCGTCATGGGCAGGTCAACCAAGTGGTGGCGTACCGCCTGCTCACTCGCAACACCGTTGAAGAAAAGATCCGCGAACTGCAGCAGAAGAAGCAGGCCCTGGCGGCCTCGATCCTGGGCGAGGACAGCAGCATCTTGCGGGAACTCAGCCCGGACGACTTGGAAGTGCTGCTCGGCTGATCTTCGGAATCGGTCTCGGCGCTCACGGCCCGCGGAGATCACTTCGCCCGTGCACTTCGGCCGTCGATCTCGTCCATCCATGAGTTTTCGTGCTTCCAAAATCGCCGAGGAGGGGATCGGGGAGTTTCGCCTCCACTCGGAGGACGGGGACGGGAACAGGCGAGCCGATCCAAAGAGCCGCACGAATCCGCCCGTCTGTTACACGCGGATTCCTTCCTCGGACCTCAGGGACCGATCGCCGGTCAACGGGGTGGATGTTCCCGCTGGCTCAAAGGGACTGAGCGCGCGCCGCCCATTTGGCCGTGCGCCGCTCGTCACTCCCCATGGACGCCTCCCCGGTTGGTGTCTTCCGTTCGCCGTTCGATTTTGAGCGCCACGAATGAGGGGGCGGCGTGGATGAGGCCGTCATGGGAGCTTTCCGACATCGTCCTCGGCCGCCGGCGAGACGGCCTCGGGGACCGGGAAGCGATGCCCACGACTCGCCCAACGAAAGGAAACTTCCGATGCGTCGCCACTTTCCCTGTCTCCTTGCTCTGGCCCTCGGCGCCACCGAGCCAGCCACCGCCCAGATGCAGATGATTCGTGAATACGTCGGTGCCGCGGCGGGGGATGAATTCGGGTTCTCGGTGGACGGTGCCGGGGACGTGAACGGGGACTCGGTGCCGGATGTCATCGTGGGTGCCGATCGCGATGACAACAACGGTTCGAACTCGGGCACCGTGACGGTGTACTCCGGGCTGGACGGGTCGGTGCTGTACACCTGGGATGGACCGGAAGCCAATGCTCGTCTCGGGGAGCGGGTGGCGGGACCGGGGGACATCAACCAAGATGGATACGACGACGTGATGATGGTCGCGTCCTACCAAACGGTGATTCATCACTCGGGGGTGGTCACCGTGCGTTCCGGGTTTGACGGGTCGATTCTCCATCAGTGGGAGCCCGGCACCGGGGGCGAGTTGTACGGTGCCGCGATCGCTGGCGTCGGCGATGTGAACTCCGACACTTACCCGGACCTGGCGGTGACGGCGTTGGTCGAATCCGTCGGGGCTTCTCAAGGAGGCGGGGTCTACCTCTACTCCGGGTTCGACGGCTCCTTGATTCGCTCCCACCACGGCACGTTCGTCAATGGCTTGATGGGCTACGACGTGGACGGAGGAGAAGACGTGAACGGGGATGGAGTGCCGGACTATGCAGTCTGCACCGCCTTGCAGAACCTGGTCGAGGTTTTCTCCGGTGCCGATGGAAGCCTGATCCACTCGCTGACCAATTCCGGAGCGTTTCAATTCGGAAGAAACTTGGACCTCTGTGGCGACCTGAACAACGATGGCAAGTCCGAAATCTTGGCCAACGACGGATCCGGCAATGGCCGGGTCTGGATCTACTCAGGGGCCGAGGGCACGGTGCTGGACGATCTGTTGGGCGATGCCCAACAAGATCAGTTTGGCTGGGGCATGACGTCCCTCGCGGATGCCGACGCCGACGGGATCCCCGACATCGCGGTCGGCGCCTACGCCGACGACGACCGAGGAAGCGCTTGTGGATCGGTGCGCGTGTTCTCCGGCGCCGACCGCAGCGAACTGTTCACCCTCTATGGTGCGACCAGTGGAACGGCCATGGGCTGGGACGTGAAGTCGGCCGGAGATGTCGACGGTGATGGTCGGACCGACTTGGTGGTGGCCTCGATGCTGGCGTATCACTCCGCGAGCTACCCCGGCAACGTGCGTGTCTACTCCGGAACCTGCCGAGGACTGTCTCTCGAATACGGCACGGGCACCGCCGGGAGTGGAGGATTCGTTCCCCACTTAAAGCCGTTTGGCTGCACTGGACGCTCGGCGCGTTACGGCCTGGACATGGACGGAGGACTCGGTGGAACGACCGGCTTTCTCGCCATCGGCGTGAGTTCCTTGAATGCGCCGTTCCTCGGCGGAACTCTCCTCGTGTCTCCACCTTGGGTGTTGTCACCGGTGTTCGCGTCGGGCAACGGTGCCGGCAACGGAGTGTTCTCGACGACCTCTTTCGTTCCTGAGGACCCCGCTTGGAATGGCTTCACGGTGTACTTCCAGGTGCTGCTGCGAGATGCGGCGGCGCCGGGTGGGTTTGCGATGTCGAATGGGGTTTCGCTGACTTATCAGTGATCTCCGAGGTGGACTTCGCGTCTCGCCGACGGAACGAATGCGTTTGATCGGCGAACCCTGGTTCTTCGGGGTTGGCCCTTCTTCCGCAAGACTGTTCGGATCCGTGGAAGATCCGTGTTGAGGTGTGCTGGGTCGCCTTGCGGCTCTCGCATCGACACGTTGCTCGAAAGGCCTGTCGAAAAGCGAGTTGTTCGTGGAGTGGATCGAGAAGATCGGTTGGACTGGGTCATCCGGACTCAACACCCTGGAAGGATCCCAGCGGATGAATCCAACCGGTCTGCTTCAACGCTTCTGCTTGTTGCGAATCCAGTCCAGAATGACGGTCTCGATTCCCTCGGCAACCGATCTCCACGCGCGGTCTTTGTTGCCCCAGTTGCGCACGGGTTTCCCGTCTTTCGGAAGAGCCTGGAGCTTCGCGAACGGCGCCTGCTTCCAGTTCACGTCACGCACGATGATTGGGATCACCGTCGCTTCCCCAGAGTGATGGCGCTCGAGTGCGCGGGTCATTTCGACGTTGTCGATGTAATCGGAGGCAAGAAAGTCGACGCTGACGAGGAACAGAATCACATCGGCCCTCTCCAAGTGATCGTCAATGCTCGGCTGCCACTCGTTCCCCGGAGGAATCAACCGATCGTTCCACACCTCGATCAGACCACGCCGCTCTAGTAGTTTCAGGTGGGTCTCCAAATCGTTGCGCAGACTTTCGTCCTTGTGGGAGTAGCTGACGAACACTTTGGCGGCGGGTTCTTTTTCGTCGTGGCTGTCCCTGGGACGGCGTGTTGAGAATTCGACCAAAGACTCCCGTCTCCGATCGACGTCGATTCCGCCGAGGAGATCGCGCACTGGCAGGTCTCTCACCGTGCCATTCACAACCACCGAAACTTGCCGGCGGCCCTGTTCCTCCATGACCCGCAGGTCGTTGTAGCTCAACGCAACGTCGGGAGCGCCCGGAACTGGCACCAGCTCCTCTGGGTCGAGTCGAACGATGTCCCCGTGGATGCGTTCGAAGTCGGAGCGAATCACCGCGAGCAATTCGCGCCGCCGCAACTCCTGACTGCCCCGCACCGAGATTTGCACCACCTTCGCCGCCGTGTCCGCCTTCACCAAAGCCTCGCATCCCTCGAATCGAAGAAGGACTCCCGTGTGCCATCGGGGACTGTCCTCGCTCAAAGAGTGGGACCGGACGATGAATCGCGGCAGGATGCCTTCCGGGAGGACTTGGTAGCGGTAGCGAAAGTTCAAGCACTCTTCTGCGACGAACTCCTGGACTTCCGGTGGCTCTTCCTTGCCAAGCAGCTCGGGGACCAGAAACTTCGTGTCGGATCCCGTGAAAGGAAAGCAGAGTTCGAACTTCCTCATGAGATCCAGAAGGAAACTGTGCATCTCTTGAGGGTAGGCCGTGGCGGGAAGTGACTCGCCAATGTCTGAAAGATGGAGCACCCCGCCTTGGCTGGCCAGTCGGTCGGAATTGATGATCTTGTAGATCCCCTGGGTGACCCAGCGCGGATTGAGGACATGCTTGTCGGAGAGCCGCGAATCGTCCGCGTAGTTGAGTGCGATCCCCAGCAGATGGAGAAACCGAGCGAGATCCTTCTGAGACTGCTTGTCCTTCTCCCCGTGTTTGCGGCAGATCTTCCGGAACCCGTCGAACGTGAGGAACTTGCGTCGGGTCTTGCCGAGCTGGGCCTTGATGTCGAACCAGGCAGACGGGAACTTGGCCTTGATCGAGTCCAGTCGCTCCGTCTCTTCTTCGATCTTCTTACAAAGTTCTTCGATTCCGCGAGGTTCTGCGCAGTCAGTTTCCACGAACCCGCGGACATTCGGGTACTTTGTGGTCAGGTGCGGACGGTTCAAGGTGAACGGGTGCTGGGCGATCTTGTTCATTACGATGATCACGGGAGCGTCATCCCCGAAGCTTCGGATCAACTGCAGCCAGTACTCCGCATCTTCATCTTCGTTGCCCTCTCTGCCGCTCAGGACGAGCAAGTAAAGGCTCCGTTCGGTCAGAAAGAATCGGTGCGTGGCATGCATGATCTCCTGTCCGCCAAAATCCCAAACGTGTAGCGTCGGAGAGTCACTCGCCTCAGTGTCCAACACCCAATCGGTGATCTTGATTCCGTCAGTCTTGCGTTCTCTGCGGCTGAATCGCGAATGCACCAGGCGATTCACAAGAGAGGTTTTCCCGACGGCGCCGCGACCCACGAGAATCAGCTTTCCTTCGTTGAGCGCGCGACTCTCCCGCGCACTTCGGTAGTACGCGAGAACTGCTTGCGGAGACTGCTGCAAGATCTCTGCTGGAATCGTTAGTTGGTTGTTTGCCAGGCGCAGCTGGGTCAGTGCGGTGAGCTGTCCAAGGGATTCCGGCAGGCTGGTGAGCTGGTTGTTACTGAGTCCGAGGTAGGTCAGTGCGGTGAGCTGTCCGAGGGATTCCGGCAGGCTGGTGAGCTGGTTGCCCCCGAGGTGCAGCTCGGTCAGAGCGGTGAGCTGTCCGAGGGGTTCCGGCAGGCTGGTGAGCTGGTTGTCCCCGAGGTACAGCTCGATCAGTGCGGTGAGTTGTCCGAGGGATTCCGGCAGGCTGGTGAGCTGGTTGCCGTCGAGGCGCAGCTGGATCAGTGCGGTGAGTTGTCCGAGGGATTCCGGCAGGCTGGTGAGCTGGTTGTTCCTGAGTCCGAGGTAGGTCAGTGCGATGAGCTGTCCAAGGAAATCCGGCAGGCTGGTGAGCTGGTTGAGCGTGAGGCCAAGCGTGGTCAGTGCGGTGAGCTGTCCAAGGGATTCCGGCAGGCTGGTGAGCTGGTTGCCCCCGAGGTACAGCTTGGTCAGTGCGGTGAGCTGTCCGAGGGATTCCGGCAGGCTGGTGAGGTGGTTGCCCTCGAGGCGCAGCTCGATCAGTGCGGTGAGTTGTCCGAGGGATTCCGGCAGGCTGGTAAGCTGGTTGTCCTCGAGGCGCAGCTGGGTCAGTGCGGTGAGCTGTCCGAGGGATTCCGGCACGCTGGTGAGCTGGTTGTCCTCGAGGTGCAGTTGGGTCAGTGCGGTGAGCTGTCCGAGGGATTCCGGCAGGCTGGTGAGCTGGTTGTTCGCCAGGGACAGCTCGGTCAGGGCGGTGAGCTGTCCTGAGTCTGCCGCTTTGGACAGGAATGCAAGGCCGCTTGAATTCTCGTCGCGAAGCATCCCATGCAAGTCAAGCACGGCCCGCTGATGTTGGACGGCGGCTTTGATTTGTGCAACTGCCTCGGAATCTGAGGAATTCATGGTTGCTCTCCACTGTGGCGCTAGAGCTGCAGCTTGCGGAGTATGAGTGGCTGAATGCCCTCATTGAGCATCGCCGATGGTAATCAACGAGACAACAGTGAGTCAAACGAACTGGTGTGTCATCGTGCGCGGCGCATCACGTCTCGCGCCACATCCGTCAATCGAAGGTCGTGCCCGTTGGGCAAGTCAGTGATCCGTTCATGATCAATGCCTAGCAACTGCAGAATCGTCGCAAGCAGATCATTGACGTTCAAGCGCTTCTCGATCGCGGGGGAGCGAACCTCACGCCACCTCGTCCGGAAACACCAGGCGTCGTAGTTCCCGCAACATCTGACGACCCACGCGCTTTTCCTCGTTCACGACCACCGTGGCACCGGCGTTGGACAGGCTCTGGTACTGCCGTTCGTAGCGCGCTCGCACGATGATCGGGGTGTGGGGAGCGATCTGGCGCATGCGGCGGATGATCACTTCTGCTGCTCGGGGATCGGGCAGGGCGATGATGACTCCGGCCGCGGTGGGCACGGACAACGCCGAAAGCACTTGGTGTTGGGAGGCGTCGCCAACGAAAGCATGGCAACCCAGTTCGGCAAGCTCCTGAATCGTGTGAGAGTTCAGATCGACGACGGTCACGGGCCGTGGCTTGGCAAGCAGGGCGTCCACGATGACTCGGCCCGCAGGTCCGCAGCCGACCACGATGTAGTGGGGGGACTCGTCGTGTTCCATGGCGGTCGCTGCTCGGGGAGCGTGAGACACGATGCGGGCGAAGTGGGGCGCCGACGACACCAGGAACGGGGTCAAGAACATGGTGACCAGGGTGGTCGAGACCAGCAGTGAGAACAGGAAGGGACTCAGATAGTCCCGGGCCACCTCGGTGATGACGAAAGAGAACTCCCCGATCTGGGACACGCAAACCCCCGTGGCGAGGGCGTGGGAGGAGGTGGCTCGAAACACTCGCAAGGACATCCACACGATCAGCCCTTTGCCGAGAAGCAAACAGCACACGGTGGAGGTCAGGGCCAACCAGTGATCCATCATCCAACCGGGGTTGGCCAGCATCCCGATCGAGCTGAAGAACAGGGTGACCAGCAAGGTCCGCAGCGGAGCCACGTCGGCTCGGATTTGGTCGGCGAACGGCGACTCGGCCAGGACAATGCCGGCGACGAACGCGCCAAGGGCGGGAGAGAGTCCGAAGTGGTGGGCCACCACCGAAGCGCCGAGCCCGGAGACCAAGGCCAAGAGGGAGGACAGCTCTCGATTGCTACTGACCGACCGGGTGCGTAACAACCAGGGGGCGACGAAGCGGAAGAACAACAGCATCACCAGCACCAGTCCACCGGTCACAAGCACGGTTCGACCCATGGATGTCACCAAAGACCAGCCGGATTCGCCGCTGGAGACGGCTCCGACCAACAACACCAAAGGCACCACCGCCATGTCCTGCACCAACAGGATGCCGAGGCACTGGCGCCCGTGAATGCTGTCCAGCTCAGATCGTGCCCGGAGGACGCGAAGCACGCTGGCAGTGCTGCTTAGGGCGACGGCGGATCCCAAGACCACCGCCTCTTCGAACGAACATCCGAACAGAAGGGCTGCCGCCGAGGTCAGAGCCCCGGTGACCAGGATCTGCACCACTCCGCCGCCCAGGCCGACCCGGCCCAGCCCGCGCAGTTCGCTCCAGGAGAACTCCAGGCCGATGGTGAACAACAGCAGAGCGACCCCAAGCTCTGCCAAGTACCTCACCTCGGTCTGGCTCGAGACCACGTCCAGGGCGTGGGGACCCACCAACATGCCGGCGAGCAGGTATCCGAGAATTGCGCTCTGGCGCAGGCGCTCGCAGATCGCCCCCAACAGCCACGCCACGGAGAGCACCACCACCACGTCCAGGAGGGTGCTCCAAAAACTCATGCCGCGTGCCCCCAACCACCAGTTCTCACGGACCGCCGAGAAGGACCATCGACCGCGCGTCCGCCTCGTCCCGACGGAAAAGATATCGCCCAGTAACGACTGCCCGAGGAAGTTGTTTTGAGGGAATCCCCCGCGAATCACGCAGGAGCTTTCCAGAGGATTTCGATGACGCGTTCCAGGGACCGCTTTCGTTCCAAGACGCGACTCGATTCCAGGGATCCAAGCAGCAGGAGTTCGAGAAATGCAGCGGCAAACGCACGTCCGGCGAAACCAACCAGAGCGGACCTCGACGAGTCGAGATTTGGTCGGTTGGAGCGGTCCGCTGCGAGCGGTTCGGAAGGCGATTGTTCTCGGGGCGCCACCCCGGGGAGGCTCCATTGCGCGGCCGGGGCCGAGCGGCTATCTCAGCACACTCGCCGAACTCATGCAGAGGAGGAGTCCCGCAGTCGTTCGGAGACGGTCTGGGCAGGGTCACGGGATCCCCTGCACGCAGTGGCTCGAACGGAGGGGCAAGGTTCCTCAATGAGGGAAGAACAGACGCGGCGGTTTCTCGAGAGCCTCCGGGCCCAGGACGTCAAGCTCCGGGCTCAGGACGGCAAGCTCCGTTGCAACGCGCCCAAAGGCGTGCTGACGGACGACGTTCGTGCGGAACTCGCACTTCATAAGGCGAACCTGCTCACCATTCTCGAAAAAGAGGACAGTGCGACCCCCGCACTGAAACCCGTTCCTCGGGATGGATCCCTGCCGCTTTCCTTCGGGCAGGAGCGACTCTGGTTCCTGCAGCAGATGGAGCCCGAGGGGATTACCTACAACTGTTCCATGTCTTACCCGCTGGAGGGAGTGCTCGACGACGCGGCCCTGCAGCGAGCCGTCGACCGCCTGTTCGAACGCCACGAGGTCCTGCGCACGACTTACCGATCTCAGGGCGGACAGGTGGAGCAGGTCATTCATCCCCCGAGTGCAGTGCCGATCCGCATTCTGGACCTGCGTTCCGTGACCGTCGAGCAACGCCGGACTCTCTCCCAACGGTGCCTCGAAACCGAGCTGCAAGTACCCCTCGACTTGGCCGCGGGCCCGGTCGCCAAAGTGTTCCTTTGGAAGGTGAACGACAAGCTTTCCATCATTCACTTCGTCCTGCACCACATCGCCACGGACGGCTGGTCCCTCGCTCGAATGGTGCAAGAGGTGCAACTGCTCTATCAACAAGAAACGGGAGGGGCGGCCGCAAACCTGCCAAAGCTCACTCTGCAGTACGCCGACTATGCCGCCTGGCAGCGTCAATGGCTGCGTGGGGAAGAGCTTGAGCGGCAGATGAGCTACTGGCGCAAGCAGTTGCAGGGCGCGCCGGCACTCCTGGCCTTGCCGACGGATCGGCCGCGACCCGCGGTACAAACCTTCGGCGGTCGCTACTTGCCATTCCAACTCGGCGCCGCGCTGACCCAGCAGATCAAAGAATTCAGTCGCTCCCAAGGCGTCACGGTGTTTGCCGTGCTGTTGGCCGGTTTCAAGGCCCTGCTGGCCAAGTACTCCGGCCAGGATGACATCGTGGTTGGCATCTCCAATGGGACGCGGCCGAAGGTCGAGTTGGAGTCGGTGCTGGGCTTCTTCGTGAACACCCAGGCACTGCGCTCCCGTTTCGCCGAAGACCCGAATTTTCAGACGCTGTGCAAGCATGTCGGACGAGTCGTCCTCGAAGCCCTCGATCACCAGGACGTTCCGTTCGAGAAACTCGTCGAAGAACTGCAGCCGGTGCGTGACTTGAGCACCAGTCCGATCTTCCAAGTGCTGTTCGTGATGCACAACTCTCCCTTGGAATCGCTCAGCAAGAACGTCAATCAAGACTTGATGGCAAGCGAAGCGTCCCGGGAGGACACCACCGAAGTCGGTACGGCCAAGTTCGATCTCAGTCTCTATGCAGTGGAGTCAGAGAGGGGACTGGGTGGGTACTTCGAGTTCAATACCGACCTCTTCGACATCGAGACCATCGACGAGATGGCGCACCGCTATCAGACCCTCCTGACGATGGCGTTGGAAAACAGTGGGCAGCCGCTTTCGCAGATCTCCATGTTGAGTGAGCGAGACCGCGATCGATTGCTGAACCGCTGGAATCGAACCGCGGCCGAGTACCCAAAGGTGACGGTGCCGGAGTTATTCCGCGAGTCCGCCGCTGGCCACGCGGACAAGATCGCGGTGGAAACCGATGGGGTGCGCCTCACCTACCGGGAGCTGGACGAACAAAGCGACGCCGTTGCTGCGTCTCTCGGTCAGAAGGGCGTCCAAGCGGGCGAGCTGGTGGGACTCTGCATGAATCGCTCTCCGCGGATGGTGGTGGCGATGCTCGGCATCCTGAAGTCGGGAGCCGCCTACGTCCCGATGGATCCTGGATTTCCCGTCGAGCGGTTGAAGTACATGCTCGAAGACAGTGAAGCGCGCTTCTTGGTCACCGAAGAAGCGTTGCGCGACTTCCTGGGCAACCATCGGTGCGAGACGTTGGTGGTGGGGGAGCCTGCCGAATCGACGGCGGATCTGGCATCGACCGGTCCTGGGGATCCGGAGCATCCGGCCTATGTGATCTATACCTCGGGCTCGACGGGACGCCCCAAAGGCGTGGTGGTTCCCCATCGATCAGTCGCCAATTTCTTGAACAGCATGCGCAAGCGCCCCGGTTTGACGTCGGACGACGTGCTACTTGCGGTGACGACCTTGTCCTTCGATATCTCGGTTCTGGAGATTTTGTTGCCGCTCACCACCGGTGCCACCGTGGTGCTTGCGACGTCGGAGGTCAGTTCCGATGGCGAGGCTTTGCAGTCTCTGTTGCAGCAAAGCGGAGCCACGGTGATGCAGGCCACCCCAGCAACTTGGGAGCTGGTGACCCAGTCCGGTTGGAAGAACGGCCGCGGGCTGAAAGTGCTGTGTGGTGGGGAAGCTCTCAGCGAAGAGCTGGCGATTCGCATCCTGGATTGTGGCGTCGACAGCCTGTGGAACATGTACGGACCGACCGAAACCACGGTCTGGTCGACGGTGGATCAGCGAACGACCGAATCGGGAACCATGAGCATCGGTCGGCCGATCGACAATACTCAGGTCCTGATCCTCGATGAATCCGGGCAGCTGGCGCCGTCGGGAATCGCAGGAGAAATCCACATCGGGGGCGATGGTCTGACCCTGGGCTACTGGAAGCGTCCCGAGTTGACCGAGGAGCGTTTCGTTCCTCATCCCTTCGCCGAAGCTCCCGCCAAACTGTACCGCACCGGCGATGTGGGCCGATTCCTTCGCGACGGCTCCATCGAATACCTCGGTCGCATGGATCACCAGGTGAAGCTGCGAGGCTTTCGCATTGAACTCGGCGAAATCGAGGCGCTGTTGCGCGAACATCCCGGGGTGCAGAACGCCGTGGTCATTGCGCGGGAAGACCGTCCCGGAGACAAGCGCCTGGTCGGCTACCTGGTGCCGGAAGCCGTTGCTGCTCCGTCGGTTCCGGAGCTCAAGAGCTTCCTCGAAACCCGTCTGCCTTCCTACATGGTGCCGTCTGCGTTCGTGACGTTGCAGGAGTTTCCTCTGACTCCGAACGGCAAGATCGATCGCAAGTCGTTGCCGGCTCCGACCATCCAGCGTGCGGTGGACGACACCTACGAAGCGCCTCAAAGCGAACTGGAGAAATCCCTCGCCACCCTCTGGCAGGAGGTGCTCCAAGTCGACCGGGTGGGGCTTCACGACAACTTCTTCGACCTGGGCGGTCACTCGTTGCTGTTGTTGCGAGTGCACCACCGTTTGGGCGAGCTGTCCACCCAGCAGATCTCGATGGTCGAGATGTTCCAGTATCCGACGGTCGACAAACTGGCCAGACGCTTGTCCGCCCCGGCCCGAGCCTCGACCTCGACCGCGGAGAAAGACCAGGCACGGGCCGCGAAGTCCAAGAGTGCCATGAATCGGTATCAGCAGCGCGCGAAGGCAGCGAGAAGTGGGATTGGAAAATGAGCACTGACGCCGGGTCCATCCCCGCCACGGGGATTGCCGTCATTGGCTTGGCCGGAAGGTTTCCCGGGGCCCCCCATGCGGAGGAGTTCTGGGAGAACCTCCGCAACGGCGTGGAGAGCATTCGCTTCCTCGACGAGAAGGAACTCGCGAGTCGCAATGTTCCGGCGGCAGCCATCCATCATCCCGAGTTCATCCCGGCCGTTTCCGAGTTGGACGACATCGATCAGTTCGACGCCGCGTTTTTCGGCTTCAACCCGCGGGAAGCCCAGGTCATCGATCCCCAGCAACGGCTGTTTCTCGAGGCAGCTTGGCAAGCGCTGGAAGACGCGGGCCACGATCCGCGCCGGTTCCCGGGTCCGATCGGTGTGTTCGCTGGGGTGAGTCCCAGTGAATACCGCATGAACGTCTTCATGAACCGCGAGGCGATGGAAGCGGTCGGTTCCTTGCAGGCATTGATTTCCAACGACAAGGACTATCTCGCGACTCGAGTGTCGTACAAGATGGACCTGCGCGGACCGAGTTTGACGACCCAGACCGCTTGCTCCACATCATTGGTGGCGACTCACCTTGCGTGCCAGAGTCTTCTCACCTACCAGTGCGACATGGCTTTGGCGGGAGGGGTCACCGCCAAGAAAGACGTCGGCTACGTCTACAAGCCGGGAATGATCATGTCTCCCGACGGCCATTGCCGGCCGTTCGACGCCAAGGCGAAAGGCACGATTTTCGGTAGCGGCCTGGGCGTCATCGTGCTGAAACGCCTGGAGGATGCGATCGCCGATGGCGATTTCATTCGCGCAGTGATTCGCTCTTCTGCGATCAACAATGACGGATCGGACAAAGTCGGTTTCACCGCTCCCAGCGTGGACGGTCAGAGCCAGGTCATTGCCTCCGCTTATGCCATGGAGGAGATCGATCCCGCGTCGGTCACCTACATTGAGGCCCATGGAACCGGCACTGAGCTTGGCGATCCTCTGGAAATGGAAGCGTTGAGCCGGGTGTTTTCTCGGACCACGGACCGAAAGCAATTTTGTGCGGTGGGATCGGTGAAGAGCAACATTGGCCATTTGGACGCGGCCGCGGGGATCTCTGGGCTGATCAAGACCGTGCTGGCCCTGCAGCACCGGGAGATTCCACCAAGCCTTCATTTCGAAACGCCGAATCCCCAGATCTCATTCGACGACTCGCCATTCTTCGTCAATTCCAAACTGCGTCCGTGGACCGTCGACGACGGAGAGGTGCGGCGGGCCGGAGTCAGCTCCTTCGGCATTGGGGGCACCAACGCTCACATCGTCCTGGAAGAGGCGCCCTCGCGACCGACCTCCCCTCCGGCAAGAGGTCTGCAGGTCTTGCCCTTGTCGGCTCGGACGTCCACGGCTCTTTCCAAGCAGGCCGAACAGCTGGCGTCGCATCTGGAGCGCAACCCGGCGATCAATCTTGCCGATGTGGCCCGAACGCTCCAGCTGGGGCGCAAGGAATTCGAGCATCGTCGAGTGATCCTGGCGTCAACCGTCGAGGAAGCCGTCACCGCATTGCGTGAGCCGGTCGAGCATCGGGTGTTCGAACGAGTGCAGAATTCGGGGAACCGTCGCGTCGTGTTCCTGTTCAGCGGTCAGGGCTCGCAGTACGCCGGGATGGCGAGTGAGTGGTACGAACACGATGAGGTGTTCCGGAAAGAGTTCGATCGCTGCCACGAGGTCTTGGCGGCGCATGATCTGGATTTGCGAGGGCTGGTGTTCGCGACGGGTGAAGCGGCCGCCGCCAAACTTCAACAGACCGAGTTCACGCAACCCGCGTTGTTTGCCGTCGAGTACGCCCTGGCCCATACCTGGATGGCACGCGGCGTGTCGCCCGATGCCATGATCGGCCACAGCATCGGCGAATACGTGGCCGCTTGTTTGGCCGGAGTGTTCTCCCTGGAGACGGCTTTGGCGGTGGTGGTGGCGCGGGGACGGGCGATGCAGGTCATGGACCCCGGCGACATGTTGGCGGTGCCTCTCGCCGAGGCGGAGGTGCGTGGTCTCCTGAGCGATGGATTGGCCATTGCCGCGGTCAATGGTCCGCAGATGTGCGTGGTGTCGGGCCCCTCCGAAGCCGTGACCAAGCTGCGCACGACTCTGGAAGCGCGCCAAGTGTCGGTCCAGCCGTTGCACACGTCCCACGCGTTCCATTCCGGAATGATGGATGGCTGTGTCGCTCCGGTGGTGAGAGCGCTCCAAGGAGTCGAGCTTCAGGCGCCGAACATTCCCTACCTGTCCAACGTGACCGGAGAATGGATCACTCCGGAGCAAGCAACCTCGGCCGAATACTACGGGGAGCACCTGCGCAACGCGGTGCGCTTCAGCGACGCGGTCCGCGAAGTGCTCAAGGATCCCAGCTTCGTGTTCCTGGAGGTGGGGCCAGGCAAGGCGCTTCTTGCGCTGACCCGCCTTCATCTCGATCGACCGGATCGGGCCGTGCTCGTGCAGTCATTGCGTCATCCGTCGGAGAAACACAGCGATGACGAAACCCTTGCCGCGGCCACCGGGCAGCTGTGGCTCGCGGGGGTCAGCCTCGACTGGGAGGCCACCGGTCCCGAGGGTCGCCAACGGGTCTCCTTGCCGACCTATCCGTTCGAGCGCGAGCGCTACTGGGTCACCCCGGATGACGGCGCGGTTCCCGGAAAGCTGGGGGGAGCCGGTGGTGGCAAGCTGCAGAACATTGCCGATTGGTACTACCAGCCGGTTTGGAAGCAGTCTCCGCCGGCTCCGAAGCTTCGCCGTGGCGAAGCGGCATGCTGGCTGGTGTTCGCCGATGGGCAAGGTCTGAGCTCCGGCTTACGACAACGGCTGATCGAAGAGCAACACACGGTGCTGTGGGTGGAACCCGGCGATGGGTTCGAAGTCACTGGCGAAACCGTGCGGCTGCGGCCGGACCAGGTGGAGGACTACCGTCGTTTGCTCGACCATATCGGCGAAAGCGGTGCCGCGTTGCAGGGCATCGTGCACTGTTGGGGAGTGACCGATCCGGCCGACGAGGAGTCCCCAAACTTTCTCGAGACTTGCACCGATCGAGGTTTCTACAGCCTGGTGTCCCTGGCGCGGGCACTTTTCGATCGCGGCTCGACCGAACCGATCTCTTTGCACGTGGTGACGAACCGAGCCAGTGACGTGACCGGGGAAGAGGGCATTCGACCCGAAAAAGCCCTGTTCCTCGGACCTTGCAAAGTCATCCCGTTGGAGATGCCACCAGTCGCGTGCTGCCAAGTGGACGTGTCGTGGCCCGCGAATGATCCCGAGGCCCTGCTCACCGCGTTGACCGATGAAGTCCTGTCCGAAGTCACCCAGCGAGTGGTTGCCTATCGCGGGCGTCGACGCTGGTCTCAGACCTTCGAGCCGATCCATCTAGAGCCCCATCAGAACGGGACTCCGAGGATCCGAGAGGAAGGCACTTACCTGATCACCGGTGGTCTGGGGGGAATCGGCTTGGTGCTGGCGGAGTACCTGGCGGAGAAGTACCGCGCGCGCCTGGTGTTGCTCGGCCGATCGGCGATGCCCCCGCGTGAACAGTGGGCGCCGCTGCTCGCCGAATCGGCGACGGATCCTCGGCTGCGGCGCAAGATCGAAACCGTCCAGCGCGTCGAAGACCTGGGCGGCAAAGTGTTGGTGGTGTCCGCGGACGTCGGGGACGAAGCGCAGTTGCGTCAGGCTGTTCGCCGAGGCAAGGCCGAGTTCGGGGACATCCACGGAGTGATTCACGCGGCGGGCATTGCGGGAGGCGGCATGGTGGCTCTCAAGACTCGAGAGATCGCCGATCCGGTGTTGAGCCCGAAGGTCCAAGGGACCATGAATCTCCACCGAGCCCTGGAAGAGGAGGCGCCGGACTTTTTCGTGCTTTGCTCCTCGATCACGGCGGTCACCGGCGATGTGGGGCAGGTCGACTACTGCGCCGCGAACCTGTTCCTGGATTCGTTCGCCGCTTGGCGGAGCCTCAGCGGTCAGGGGCGAACCCTTTCCTTGAACTGGGACGCTTGGCAAGAAGTGGGCATGGCGGTGGACACCGAAGTGCCGGAAGAGCTGCGCCAGCAGCGACAGATCATGCTGGCCACTGCGATTTCCTCCACCGAGGGGCAGCAAGCCTTCGATCAGGTCCTCCACGCTCCCTTGTCCCAGGTGACCGTGTATGCCAAGGAATTGGCTCCTGCCCTGGAGAAGTTGCGTCCGCGTCCTGTTGCCGCAGCCCCGCAAGGGGCCGAAGCGGCTGCCGAGGCCAAGGAACGCAGCGCCCGGCCCAACCTGCCCAATCCCTACGTCGCTCCCGACTCAGAAACCCAACGCACCCTGGCGGGAATCTGGGAAGATCTCCTCGGCTTCGAAGGCATCGGCGTGAACGACAACTTCTTCGAACTCGGCGGGCACTCGCTGCTCGCCACTCAGGTGATTTCGAGAATTCGATCTCAGTTCCAGGTCGAGCTTCCCCTGGGAACCATCTTTGAATCGCCGACCGTCGCTGCCTTGAGCGAGCAAATCGAAGGAGGCGTGGACGCGGACAGCGCGGACGCGGACCGGGAGGAGATCGACATTTGACCGGCATCCCCATCGCGGACTTCTTGGAGGGACTGGGGGAGCAAGACATCCGCGTCTGGGTCGAGGACGGTCGGGTCCGTTGCAATGCGCCCAAAGGGGCGCTGACCGAAGATCTCAAGCGTCAGCTCCGAGATCGGAAGCAAGAGATTCTTGATCACTTCGCGGAGCAATCGGAGCGCGAGCAGCTCCGGCCCGCCAAGGAAGAAGAGCGTCGAGTTCTGTCGTTTGGACAGGAGCGCCTCTGGTTTCAAGGGCAGATGGATCCGGACAGTGCGGTGCTCAACATCGCCGCGGCGCAGCATCTCCCGGGAGAGATCCATCAACAGGCCCTCGAACAGGCGGTTCGAGAGATCCTACGGCGGCACGAGGTGCTGCGTTCGACGTTCCCGCTGCAGGCTGGTGTGCCAACGTTGATGATCCCGCCGATCGATTTCGAACTGGCGCTCACCGACGTTTCCGAAAAGGGAGCCAGTGCCGAAGAGGTTCGTCAGCGCGCCCACGAAGCGTGCATGGACTTGGCTTCGGAACCTTACGACCTGGAAAACGGGCCGTTGTTCCGCGTTCACCTGGTGCGCGCAGCGGAACATGACCACGTTTTGGTGATCGGCTTCCATCACATCGTTTCCGATGGCTGGTCCATGCTTCTCTTTCAGCGCGAGCTGAGAGTTCTGTACGAGAGCTACGCCAAGGGCGAAGCGTCACCGTTGCCGGAACCGGCGCTGCAGTTCCCGGACTACGCGGCTTGGCAACGACGTTTTCTGTCTGGCGCGCGAGCCAAAGATTCGTTGAGCTACTGGAAGAAGCAGCTTGCGTCCCTTGGTTTTGGCACCGAGCTTCCTCCGGACCGACCTCGCCCGCGAGTGCAGACTTTCGTCGGGGATCGCATGCCGGTGGAGTTCACTCCCGAGCTCACCGAAGCTCTGCGCCAGTGGGGAGTCCGCAGCGGCGCGACCATGTCGATGATGTTGCTCAGCGCGTTCCAGGTGGTCTTGCACCGGTTCGTGGACCAGGACGACGTGGTGGTCGGGACGCCGATGGCTGAGCGACCCGACCCGCGGCTGGAAGGTCTGATTGGATTCTTCCTGAACACCCTGGTCCTTCGCACCGATTTGTCCGGGGACCCGACCGGCGATGAGGTTCTGAAGCGAGTGCGAGAGGTTTGCTTGAATGCCTTCGCCCATCAGGAAGTCCCCTTCGAACGAGTCGTGGACGAGCTTCAGCCGCGCCGTGACCTCTCGCGCAGCCCCTTGTTTCAGATCATGTACACCCTGCACAACGCGCCGACCAACACCGTGCAAGGTCCGGAAGTCAAAGCAGCGTTCCGCAGTCTCGAGAACCGCAGCTCCATGTTCGACTTGTCGCTGATGTTGTTCGAGTCGGACCGTATCACCGGATTCCTCGAGTACAACACGGACTTGTACGACGCCGACACCATGGAACGACTTTCCCAGCAGATCGCCTTGGCCGCGGAGCATCTCGCGACGCACCCGGACCAGCCGATCTCTACCTTGAGTTTGCTGCGTCCTGAGGATCGTTGCCGGCTCCTCGAGGACTGGAACCAGACCGAAAGGGAGTTTCCGGTCCTTGCGTCCTTCGCCGATTGCTTCGAAGCGCAAGTCACGCGAGCTCCCGAGCGTGTCGCCGTCGAGTTCGGAACCCAGTCGCTCACCTATGAGGCGTTGAACCGACGAGCGAATCAGCTGGCTCGATTCCTTCAGGGACGTGGAGTGAAATCCGGCGATTTCGTCGGGCTCAAGATGGAACGCGGCGCGGCCATGGTGGTGGGATTGCTGGCGATTCAGAAAGCCGGTGCCGTGTACATCCCTCTCGACCCGGCCTACCCCGAGGATCGCGTCGAATTCATGCTGAACGACAGCGGCGCGGCCTACTTGCTCACCGACTCGGAACAGGGAGTGGGGGATTCGCCGTCGCGTGAGGTGATCGCTTGGAACCGTGATGGTGACGAAATCGCCAAGCAGTCAGAAGACAATCTTTCTCGCCACGGAACCCCCAAGGACTTGGCCTATGTGATCTACACGTCCGGATCCACGGGAAAGCCGAAGGGAGTGCAGATCTCTCACGGGGCTCTGTTGAACTTCCTCTACTCCATGGCGGCGGAACCGGGGCTTCATCCAGACGACACTCTGCTGTCGGTCACGACCTTGTCTTTCGACATTTCCGGACTCGAGATGTATCTGCCGCTGATGGTGGGAGCCAAGGTCGTGGTGGCGAGCCGGGAAGTCACCGCCGACGGCAACGCCCTGGCGACGTTGATCGACCAGTGCCAGGCCACAGTGATGCAGGCAACCCCGGCGACCTGGCACCTTCTCATTGCTTCGGGCTGGAAGGGAAAGTCAGATCTGAAAGTCCTTTGCGGAGGAGAAGCCCTCACCCGCTCCTTGGCCAGTGATCTGGCGCCTCGTTGTCGCGAACTGTGGAACATGTTCGGCCCGACCGAAACCACGATCTGGTCCACCGTCGCGCGCATCTCCCGCGACGATTCTGTCATCACGGTGGGGCGACCCATTGCCAATACTCAGTGCTACATCCTGGATGCCCACGGCAATCCTGCACCGGTGGGTTTGCTGGGAGAACTGCATCTCGGCGGTGCCGGTTTGGCCGAGGGATACCTGGGGCGTCCGGAACTCACCGCCGAGAGGTTCGTGGCTCACCCCTACTCGGAGGATCCCGAAGCCAGGCTTTATCGAACCGGTGACCTCGCGCGCTATCTCCCGGATGGACGCATCGTGATCTCAGGGCGCATGGACCATCAAGTCAAGCTCCGCGGCTTTCGCATCGAACTTGGCGAGATCGAATCACGCTTGGCGTCCCTGGCGGCGGTGGAGCAGGCGCTGGTGTTGCTCCGCGAGGATGCCCCGGGGGATGAGCGCCTGTGCGCTTACCTGGTTTCTTCCAATGGTTTGGAGATTCCCGTCAGCGAGTTGCGCGAAAGACTTCGCCAGTTCCTTCCCGAGTTCATGGTTCCCGCCAACTACGTGTTCCTGGGAGAGTTCCCGACCACTCCCAATGGCAAAGTCGACCGCCAGGCGCTGCCCGCGCCCGCGGGAGTGAGTCGCAGCGCGCCGTTCGAGGCACCGGCCACGGACTCCGAAAAACACATCGCGGAAGTCTGGAAAGCGGTTCTTCAAATCGAACAGGTCAGCGTTCAAGACAACTTCTTCGACCTGGGTGGACACTCCCTGCTTTCGGTGCGAGTGATTGCCCAGTTGGAGTCCAAAACCGGGGTTCGTTTGAATCCTCGGGAGTTCGTGTTTCAGACTTTGCGCCAGGTCGCGGCGGTGCACGACCAGCAAGCGAAGAAAGGGGCGGCCTCGTCTTCGCCGAAGAAAGGGCTGCGGCGGTTTCTTTCGAAGCGCTCCTCGAAGAAAGAGAGCTGATCTTGGCAGCGGCACCCCGCTTGATCGACTTAAGTCATGGCATTGTCGACGGCATGATCACCTACCGCGGGCTCCCGGCGCCGCGCATTGGCGAACACCTCACTCACGAACAATCCCGGAAGAACTACGGCCCCGACACGGAATTCAGCTTTGGCAAGATGGAGCTGGTCTCGAACACGGGAACCTACTTGGATTCGCCGTATCACCGCTATCGCGATCGAGAAGACGTGTCTCAGTTACCCCTGGAGAGGGTTGCCAACCTGCCGGGGCTGTTGGTTGACGCGGTGGGGATCTCGTCCATCGGGGCCGATCACTTCGCGGGGCTTTCGTTGAAAGGGAAAGCGGTGTTGGTTCGCACGGGCTGGGATCGGCGCTGGAGGACCGAGGCGTACTTCACCGGCCACCCTTTCCTGACCGAGGCGGCGGCGGTTCGTCTTCGCGATGAAGGGGCGGTCCTCGTCGGAATCGACTCTTTGAACATTGACAGCACCCAAGGCGGAACTCGTCCCGTTCATTCCGTTCTCTTGGAGGCCGGGGTTCTCATTGTGGAGCACCTGTGCGGACTGGAGCAGTTGGTGGGGGAGCGGGAGTTTCGGTTTCATGCGGTTCCGTTGGCGGTGGCGGGGATGGGGTCGATTCCGGTGCGGGCCTATGGGGTCGTGGGGTAGTTCGGGGTTTGCGGCGGGGGGTGGTCGGGACGCCGGAGGGGAGGCAATGCGCTGCGAGGACCCGCTCCGTCCCTTTTTCGTGAGAGTGCGGGGGGACTGCGCTCAAGTCTCCGGACCCACTTCGTGTGGTTGCGGACGATCGGTTTTGGGAATGGGCCCTCCGACATGTCCTCTCCGCAACATTGCCTCCCCTCCGGCTTGCTCGAACCCTGGTCGAGGAGAGCCCGAACGACGGGTCGTGGTGTGAAACGACGCGCGGTTGCGTGAGTCAGCTTCCATTGGCTTGTTTCCGCGAGGCCGTTTT
>JANQQL010000047.1 GCA_028289345.1 Planctomycetota bacterium
AACGGCACCAACGGCACCAACGGCACCAACGGCACCAACGGCACCAACGGCACCAACGGCACCAACGGCACCAACGGCACCAACGGCACCAACGAAGACATAAACGACTTACTTACAGCAACTTAAGGACATAAAAACCCGACCGCCGGGGACTTTTTCTGACCGAGGTGGTTGCAGGATCCGGGCAACGTCCTACATACTGTCGGAGACCCGTGGTCAGCAGCGAGAAGACCCCATGTCTCCCCCCTCCGGCATCAGCAACACCGAACTGGACGTGCTCAAGGTCCTTTGGAATCGCGGATCGGGTTCGGTCCGAGAGATCCACGAAGACTTGTCCGCCACGGGCAAGACCTGGGCCTACAACACGGTGCAGACGTTGCTGAACCGGCTTTGCGCCAAGGACTTCTTGAAAGCCGAGAAGCAGGGACGAGCCATGAACTATTCGGTGTTGGTGTCACGAGACGCCCTGGTTCGGCAGCAACTCGAAGGCATCGCGGACAAAGTCTGCGACGGTTCGGCTACTCCTTTGGTGCAGTCCCTGTTCGAAGGACGACGTTTCTCTTCTTCCGAGATCCAAGACCTCCGCAAGTTGGTCGAAGACCTCGAGGCAGCAGAGGAACCAGGTGGCGCCAGCGAGAACCAAGACTCATGAATCTCACCAACCAATTGACGTCGGCATTCGTCATGGTGCTGGCACTCGCAACAGTCGCGGAAGTGGTGACTCGACTGTTTCCGCGGCGCCCGGCACTGGGACACCTGCTTTGGTTGTCAGTGCTGGTCCGCAGCCTGCTTCCCGCGATTCCTGCTTTGTCAGGTCCATCCTGGGCTCCCACCACGACGACCGGATTGCCGTTCTTGTTTCCGCCGGAAGATCTGCGAGCCGAGACCGCGGCGACAACCGCGAGTCCCACCATGGGGTGGATGGGATGGTTGACCGTCCTTTGGGCTGCCGGGACCGCATGGATGATCGCTCGCTCGATCCAGCGAAGCCTGGCGGTTCGACGCTTGGTTCGTTTGGCCACGAAAGACGACGGCGAGCTGACCCAGTTGGTTCGCGAACAGGCACTTCGTTTGGGCGTGGCCGCCCCCCGCGTCTTCACTCTGGCCGGCATCTCCTCACCGTTTCTCTACGGAGTGCGACGCCCTCGACTGATTTGGCCCGCAGCCATGAGCGCCCCCCGTGCTCGCACCTCCGTCATCACCCACGAACTCGCCCACTTGCGGCGCGCCGACCCATGGAGTAGCTGGATCGAGGCCGCCGCGCGATGGGTGTGGTGGTGGAACCCCGTGGTGTGGTACGCCGGAACCCAGACCCGCCGCTACAAAGAACTCGCCTGCGACGCCCTGGTCGTGCAAGCCCACCCGGACGCGCGCAAGGGTTACGCCGAAGCACTCCTCGATGCCGCAGAAGATCACTCCGGCTCGCCATTGACTGCTCGCACCCTCGCTTGGGTCGGCGCCGGATCTCGAGTCAAGGAACGCCTTCGTTCCCTCTACCAGGTGCCCCACACCCACCTGTCCCCCGCCGTGGTCGTCGCGATCGCCGCGGGGTTGGGAACGACTCTACTCGGATGGAAGAGCACCGACTCCGTCGCCAACCCTCCGCCCGTCGTTCCTGTCGCAACTCCCGCAATGGCAGAGACACCCGCACCGGTGGAAGCCACAGATCCGGAGCCCGTCGAGGAAAGTGCTTCCCCGACCAGCTCCTCCAGCACGGCATCCTCGGCATTTGTTCTCACCAATTCCGAGGACAACGAGTCCGACCTGACCGACGCGGAACGCGCGACTTTGCAAAGCATCGGCGTCGAGAGCTTCGAAGAGCTGGAAGAGCTGTGCAATCGCCAGATCGCCGTCAATCCCAACAATGGCCGCGCCCATTCCCGCCTTGGCTGGGCGCTGGTCAGCCAAGGCTTCTACGAAGACGCCATCGAGAGCTTCCAGACCCAATACGACCTCGGCCACGTCACCACCTACGCCAGCTACAACGTTGCCTGCTGCTATGCCCTCATGGACGAAGTCGACCTCGCCCTGGAGTGGCTCGAGAAAAGCGTCGAGTCCGGCTACGACCAACCCCTCGCGCTCCAAGAAGACTCGGACATGGAGAACCTGCGCGACGATCCCCGCTTCGGGGAACTCATTCAGCGCCTTCTGGATCAGAGCAAGTCCGCGCAGCCGTAGATCATCGAGGTCACCGTTTTCCGCTTAAGCGTCTCCATTGTCGACCGCACACAAGCCGGGTTGGATTGACGCTCAGTGAATCTGCAGCAGCTTCCTCGGGTCATGGCCCAAGAAATGCGCGGCGGAACAACGGAACGAAGCTAGCCTGCAAACTCTCATCGTGAGGTGGACGCGCCGTTGGAGGCTGATCGCACACAAATTCGGTGACGAACATCTCTCGCTCTCATCACAGCAGTTTCACCAAGATGGCTACCTGGGGTCCCGTTCGTGATCCACGCAACCAACCGGCAAGATCGTCTTCCATTTGTCAATCCAGAACCGCGGTCGCTCGCAAGCCGATTCCAATCGGAGGTCCCGTTGCTCAGAGACTCCAGGCCTTGCAACGCCGCTCTGCCTTTTCCACGAACCATCCGCTGAGGCGAACAAGAACACGTTGCCCCAGGCACGAATGCCAGGCCAAGTCAGCCAACAGAAGTCTTGCGTCGGATGAGAAGTCGACCCGCCAGCAAGCTAGCGAACTCGTTGACGACCTGGGTTGAGGCGAAGAGACCTCGTCGGGGCGCAAGGACCGGGCTCAAGGCCTGTTAGGATGGACGGATGTCCAAAGCTCATCGGATGTTGCTGGTCGTTAGCTTGTCCCAAGTCACCGGGATGTCGGTGTGGTTCACCGCGAGTGCTCTCGGCCCCATGCTCCGCGAAGCGTGGAATCTGAGTCAGTCTCAGGTCGCCTGGCTCACCACGACCGTGCAGTTCGGCTTCGTTGCCGGGACTGCCCTTGCCGTTCTGTTCAACCTTCCCGACCTCATTCCTTCGCGTTTCTATGTCGCAGGAGCTGCCGCCCTTGCCGCGGCTTTCAACGGGGCGGTGCTGCTGGACCCCGGTTATCAAGGAACTCTCGTGCTCCGTTTTCTGACCGGGATGAGCCTGGCCGCGGTCTATCCCCCCGCCATGAAGATGGTTGCGACATGGTTTCAGCAGCGACGAGGCTTCGCCATCGGCACCGTCGTCGGAGCATTGATCCTCGGCAAATCATTGCCCTATGCCATCAAAGGACTCGGGATCAGCGAGTTTCGCTGGGTCATTGGGACCTCGTCCCTGGCCGCGGCGTTCGGCGCGCTGTTGGTGGCCGCCTGCTATCGCGACGGACCGCACCAGTTTTCTCGACCTCGCTTTCAATGGTCTCTTGCACTGCGAGTCCTGAAGCATCGCCCCACTCGACTGGCCATTGGCGGGTACCTGGGGCACATGTGGGAACTCTATGCCATGTGGGCGTGGATGCCGGCGTTCGTGTTGGCCAGCTTCGAAGCCCAAGGAATCGATTCCCAATGGGCCGATGTCGTCGCCGCAAGCACCATTGCCCTGGGGGCCGTGGGGTCCGCCATCGGCGGAAGCGTCTCGGATCGAATCGGTCGAGCCCGCTGGGTGAACCTCTGCATGCTGATCAGCGGTGCGTGCTGTTTCGTGTTCGGATCACTGATGGGAGTTGCGCCAGCCATCCTCTGCGCGGTGTGCTGGCTTTGGGGCGTGTTCGTGGTCGCGGACTCGGCCCAGTTCAGCGCCATGGTCACCGAGGTCGCGCCCAGTGATGCGGTGGGAACTGCGTTGACCCTGCAGACGTCGATGGGGTTCTTGCTGACCATGGTGACGATCCAAGCACTCCCCGCGATTCAGCAGAGTGGTGGATGGTGGTGGGCGTTTGCGTTCTTGGGGTTGGGACCGCTGTTTGGGATTGGGGCGATCTTGGGGTTTCAGCGGGTGATGAAGAGTGAGGAAGCCGAGGCGGGGGTTGGGTAGCTTGGGTTGGAATGACGACGCGTGAGTGCGGAAGTGACGGTGGTTGGTGTGAACGGGTGGATGCTCCCGAGCCTTACGCCCGCTTCGGGCCGCATCAGGAAGGAGAGTACGATCCGTCGGCAGCAAGCCGGCCAATCGTGATCGATCCCATTCCATAATCAAATGCGAGGTCGATGCCAGGGTTCAAGCCTCGGACAGCCGCCGCGAGCTCGGGCCAAGCATCGAGCAGCTCTTGGTACCGGACGAGTCCTCCTCTTAGCTCCGCTTCTTGTGAATCCTTGGGTGCCTGCTTTGGATCCCATCGACTCCAGATCGTCACATTGAGCCCGCTCGTGAGATCCACGCTGATCGCCAGATCGGCGATGATGAGCACATCACCCGCTTGCATGCGCTCGACCGCCAGAGTTGCTCGAGGTGATCCAATCGAGTCTGAATAGATCTTCATGGGGCGCACCGATCGCCGATCCGCGACTGAACACCAACTCGTGCACGGCGACGTTTTCCAGCCACCGACACCTATCGATCAGCGCGTTTCACGTTGCGGAAACGGCCGATTCCCGCTTCGGTCCTTGGCGCTCCGCGAAGTTCATCAGTCAACAATCGATAGGCCCCCGCATGTCCTCCGACGAGACGGTCTTCGTGCACGGATGCAGACCAGTCCTCGAAAGTGAAGAACTCTTGCCGAGTGACTGAGAACTCAGTGCCTAGGGGATGGTTCGCGATCACTCCAAGAGAGAGGTCCTCCTTCAGGAATGGCGGGAGCGTCAACGAGCGAGCGTCCTTCGCCGGAACGTCCAATACCAAGAGCTCGCCCTCTTGTGAAAACAGACCGAGGCTCAACCCCGTGGAAGAGTCGGCTGCAAGACTCCACTGCGTCCAACCATCACTCGTCACGGGAAAAGGAAGGAGCATGGGCGTTCGTCCGGGGTGATCGAGCGAGTCCAAGCGACCCAAGAACACCAATTCCTCGGGTCCAGAAGCGGATGCCGTGGTTGTCAGGGATTCCACGGGGGTCGTCAACGTCGCGGAGAAATCTCCCGATTGATACCCCAAAATGCAAATGATCTCACCCAGGAACAAACTCCCCTGGATCGTGCATGCGTCGACGAACTGGCCTTCGAACACCAGCCCAGGTCCACGATAGGGTCCTTGGAAGACTCCGTCCGGCGGAGACGTGATCTCGTAACCCGAGAAACTCGCAACCCCCGATTCGATACAGGGGACGCCCAACCCATTCGTACCCATCATGTGATAGGTCGCAGAGAAGGAAATCGTCACCGGATTCCCCACCTCGACTCGCAAAGTGATCGGCTCAGGTCCCTCGTTGGTCGTCCAAGTTCCCGTGTACTCACCAAGCCGTGGCTCCCACTCGAGCATCTTCACCTTCACCGTATCCCGAACATCCACGGTTCCATCGCTCACCTTCAGCGTCGCCACATAATCCCCTGGCCGCGAGTAATGATGAGTCACCACCTCGCCCCTCACCGCCTTCGACCGATCCCCAAAGTCCCAAGTGAACGTCAAAGGATCCCCATCCGGATCCGAAGAAGCCGAAGCCCGAAACGTCACCGGCTTCAATCCCTCCACCACCTGATCATCCCCGGCAACTGCCAGCGGCTCCGCATTGGGCGTCTGCGTGGGATTCTGATTGGTCCCAATCACGGGATCACCACCGCTCGATCCCCCACCGCAACCCAACAGTGCAAAGACTGCGGCACCAGAAAACGTAGCCAATCGACCACGAAGCACTGACAGAGCATTGCCTCGACGACGACAATTCAATGGAACAATGAATGGAGTCAACATCCAGTTCTCCTCGTCCAGCAGCCACACTTCGAAGGTAGCGGCGTGCCCCTGATCGGCTCTGCGAGAAAGCGACTTCCCTCTGGAGGTAAGTAGCGGCTCTCGAACTCTAGGTAACCCGTGGCGCGAAAGCCAAGGGGCAGCAGAACCTAGCCACTTCCCCGCCCGGCTGCCCCCCGTCCCCCTAACAGGACCTTTCCTCGGGAAAGGACCCGCTAACGAAGACTCCTCGCGGCATAATTGTCACCCGTCAGGGGACACCAGAATTAGGCGGCCTGCTGATGCGGCGAATGCCCGCACTGTGCCCCAGGAGTGCCTGTTAAGCGGATACGTTATGCGGGGTGGGGTGAGATTATTGGGATCGGGCTAATTACTAGTTACCTAGACGAGGTCCTCTTCGGGCGAAGACAGTGCTCGATCGTCCCAGGCACCTGAGTGTTATCGACTGGAGGAACCCATGGCTGTCGAGCTGCCGTATCTACCGTCGTACAAAAACGTTGCTGAGCTTTTCAAGAAGATCGAGACTGCAGCAGTTCCTGACATCTTCACGCAGAAGTTCTTAGCCGAAACGATCGGCCTGAAGGGGAGCGGCGACCGTGCCTTAATCAATCTACTGAAGAATCTGGACTTCCTCGAGGCCTCCGGAAAGCCAACGCAATCTTACAGCTTATTGAAAAACAAGAACTCTGCGGGCATAGAGATTGCCAAAGGCGTTAGATCTGCATACCAGCCACTCTTCAAGGCAAACGAGAAAGCGAATGAGCTCAATCGCGATGATCTCAAAGGCCTTGTTGCTCAAGTGGCTGGGTCCGACACGCAGATGACCTCGAAGATCGTGGGCACGTTTACTGCGCTGAAGAACATCGCTGACTTTTCTGAGTTGTCGAAATCGCCGGACGTACCCAAGCCCGAGAGCGAGAATCAAGAAAATGTCGAGGAGCCGAACAGGCGGCTCGGGGGCATGAGGCCGGAGTTCCACTACAACCTTCAGATACAGCTCCCGGCACATGGCACTGAGGAGACCTACATAAACATCTTTAATGCGGTCAGAAAGGTCTTTCAATGACAAGCGACTCCCAGCTGGCGCTGTTTATCCTACTTGGTCAGTCGGCGTCTCAAGAGTTGGAGTCGATGCCCGAGGTCCCCTCCGGGCGAGAGCTCTATATCTCTGGTACCTTCGACCTTGCTACGTCCCTCCCGGAGGAAGTTGGACGAGCTAGTACCGCCGCATTGGGATACAAGCTTTTCTTTGTTTTCGAAAACTACCTTCGCGATTTCGTCGTCAACGTTCTCTCCGAAGACGGAAAGGCTGATTGGTGGCAAAACATCCCTACGGACGTGCAAGACGAGGTGCAGAAGATTGAGCAGAATGAGGAAGTAAAGGGATGGATGGCACTCGGCTCACGTGACAAGTCCGCGCTTATGACATATCCACAACTATTGCGGGTGGTTGATCACTGCTGGAAGAGCCACTTCAAAGAGATCGTTCGAGACAAGGCTTTAGTCCAAGAAGGAAGGATGATCTCTCATCTGAGGAATACCCTCTGCCACATGAGCGAGATCAGCGACGAGGAAATGGACCGAGTCAAGCAGGTCATTAGGGACTGGTTCAGGATCGTCTCTCCTTAGCAGTCTTCGGGACCCACCTCCACAAGTATGGCTGCGATCCATTACCATGAACCACTGCAGGAGTCGCGGGCATGGCCGGTCCGTGAAAGGGCGACGCTGGCGCAGGAGGCCGGCTAACAAGCGCATGCAGTTGACGGCGCTCCGCGCCGCAACTGATGCGCAACGACGTTAGCCGGATGGGAGGGACCAGGTCGCCGATGGCGAAACGAAAAAAGCGGACTTCACGCCGAAGGCGGAAGACATCGTCACGAAATGCGAAAGCCGTCAATGTTCGGTCACTCTTTCCGACGCATCGCAAGCAGCAACATTTTCACAGCACTGCGCAACGAAACGACACATTGCTACGAGAACTGCGGCACGCGTATCTCCATGATGGGCTGGCGTTGTACGTCGGATTCGGCGTGTCGCGGTCGATGGGTATGCCGAACTGGGCTGAGCTTATCCGATCGCTCGCAGCACGAATGATGATGCGGCGCGTTACGACAGCCGCCGATCAGTTCGATGACCTAGATGAAGAAAAGAAGTGGAAAGCAATTCGAAACACCTAAGCTCTTCTCGAGCAAAGCCCCGATGACAAAAAGCCGCTCCTGCGGAGTGGCGGGCGGAAGATGATATTGACCGGCGATCCTCACCTCGCTCCGCCGTTTGGCACACTTTGGCGGTTCGAATTCCGGACGGTGGTCCGGCTGGACTCGCTTGCGGCGCCATCGCGAAACAAGCATCAAGACAGGCTCTCTGGCGACCCGCAAGCATCGGCAGTGCCCAACAACGAAATGCAGCTGACGAAATTCGGCGGGACCGGTGCTCTGCTAGACTTGGCTCGCGGATCCTTCGCCGCATTTCGCTACTGATTTCGAAGGACGTTGGAATGACTGCCGTTTCTGAGGAGTCATTTTGAGCTTCATTGTTCACCAACAAGGAAGTGCGAGGTTGAATTGACACCCTGAGGAAGACTTTGGATACTGCAAATGTTGACGGATGCTCAGTGTTGGAGATGGCATGTTTCCAGAGAAACTAGGGCGACCGCCGCTCATAGAGGCTCTCTTTGAAGTCCGTTTCGATGCAGGGGAATCAGCCGGTGAGCTGTTGCCCGGGCTGCTCTATTCGTCGCTAAAATCTTCATACGACCAAGTGGAATCACTGCCAGTCTCGAACGTTCCAATGGAGATCCGAAACAAGGAGCCAAGACTTCGTTACGCGACGAGCCACAAGCTGTCTGGGAAGGATGGGTCAGCGGTTCAGGTGGGACATCGGGTTGCCCAGTATGTGACCGCCTACAACTATCCAGGCTGGATTCGCTTCAAAGAGCAAGTGATGCGGTTGGCTGAAGCTCTCAAAGCGACTGGATTAATCACCGTAGTGGAGCGGTGTGCGCTCAAGTACACCAACGTGATTCCAGTGGGCACATACTCGTCACAGCTCGATCTCTTGCAGGCACGAATCGAAGTTCTCGGCAAGCCTATTGAAAACGTGTTTAGTCTGCGGTGCGAGAGGCTAGCGAACGACATCCGGACAATACTGAACATAAAATCAAACGCTGTGGTGGAGCGTGACGGTAAGGTGGTCGGTGAAGGGCTCTATCTCGATGTAGACACCATTATGACTTTGGACATGGATTCGTTCTGGAAGGAAGCGGGGGATCGCCTGGAAACAGTTCACGGTGCAGCAAAGTCAACTTTCTTCTCGTTACTGACAAATGAGACGCTAGCGAGCATGAAGCCGGAGGGGCAGTCTTGAGCCGCCTAAAGTTGGTTGAAGTACCAGTTGCAATCGAACAGGCCCAGGCAGCATCAGCTCTAGCTGTAGTCTTGGCATGTGCATTGGGTTCGCCGACCGTTGCGCTTTACGATTCCGCGGGCAAGATCACGTTTGGAGAGTCCTCTGACACCGAAGGGGCGGTTCGAGCTGAGTCGAAAGCGACAATGACCGCGCTCGCGTTGTTTGATAGTTGGTGCAACGAGGACAGTGACTACGATCAAACATCTTGGCCGCTAATTGCTCGCGCCATAGACGACAATAGACTCTCGGATCGAAAACTCTTTGAAACCTAGCCCGTCGATAGTGCTGCTCGATACTGGCCCCTTAGGGAAAGTCACCCACCCCAAGGTCGACGATGTGGTCGCCGAGTGGTTCAGAACCCTTTTAGTCGCGTCAATTGATGTGCGTATTCCGGAGATCGCTGACTATGAACTGAGACGCGAACTCACTCGAGCTGGAAAAGAGAAAAGTATTGAGCGTCTTGATCAACTCGAAAAGAGCCTTGGATTCGTTCCAATTACGACAGAAGTGATGCGCAAGGCCGCGCAGTTTTGGGCTGTCGCTCGAAATGAGGGTGAGCCGACCGCGCATGAGCACGCGTTGGATGGCGATGTGATTCTCGCCGCCCAAGCAGACTACTTGGCCAGCGCTGCCTCCGTGACAATTGCCACGACCAATGTTGGCCATCTTTCGCGATTTGTCAGCGCGAAGAACTGGTCAGAGATAACACCAAACAACCTCGAAGGTGACTGAGCGGTGAGTCTGTGCTTTCCAACAAGCGCATGCGGTTGACGGCGCTTCGCGCTGCAACTGATGCGCAACGACGTTAGGCAGCGACACAGGAATAGACAATGGCACCGACCCCGCCGTACGTGAATGCATATGGCAACATCGCCAAGGCGCTAGTGAGAATCCAGGCTGCTGCTACGCCGTCTCGTTTTTCGCAGGACTTCCTGGCGACAATGCTTGGAATGAAGGGTGGTTCAGCGAGAGCCGTTATCCCGTACCTAAAGCGAATTGGATTCCTCAGTGGGGATGGCCAACCAACGGAACTCTACAAACAGTTTCGGAATCCCGCTGAGAGCGCCTCTGCAGCCCGACAGGCACTTCAGAGCGCGTACTCGTCGCTCTACGAAGTGAACGAATACGCCCATGAGCTTTCCGATGAAGGTCTGCGTGGCATCGTCGTTCAGGTTACAGGGATCGCACCGAATTCTTCGAAGGCTAGGAGCATTGTTGGCTCGTTCAAGGCTCTCAGGGAGTTCGCTTCCTTCGCCGGACGTGCATCGGAGAGCCCGACGAAAGCGCCTTCAACACATCTGCGGACCTCATCCTCTCCGGCGCCCTTTCCGCCAATGGCTCGCCTCCGTCGTCGCTCCCGAGTGGACCACTATCGTTTGGTTCGAAGGCTCGGCCGCGGGTACTCGGCAGAGGTCTGGCTGTGCGAGGTCTCTGGTGCGATCCCGGGAGTTGCGTTGGAGAAGGGAGACCAAGTTGCGGTCAAGTTCTACGAACTGCCGCAGATTAGTGGCATCGAGTCCTTACGCATTCAGAGGGAGTTCGGCATCGCTGTTGAAGCCGATCATGAGAATCTAGCAAGAGTCTATGACGTGATGTTGTCGACCAGTCGCCCGAACCACACCTTCATGGCGATGGAGTATGTGCCGGGGCCTACGCTCAAGGCCTACATCCAGCAAGAAGGGCCGCTTGCGTTTGAGGCTTGCGTCGGGATAGGCCGGCAGTTGTTCGCTGCTCTTGAAGAGCTTCACTCGCTCGGCGCAATACACCGCGATGTGAAGGCCGCGAACATACTGTGTCAAGACCCCACGCCAACTCACATACCTAAGATCAAGCTCGTCGATCTTGGGATTGTCTACATTGCGGCTGAGCAGGGCCTAACGCAGGCCAGCTCATTCCTTGGCAGCAAGCATTCCGCTCCATTTGAACAGCTTGTTGGTGATCACCTGGACGAAAGGGCTGACATCTACGGAGTTGGCTCAGTCCTGTTCTCCTGCTTGATGGGGCGGGAACTTTACGCGGGCGCGGGCCCAGAAGGAGCCATTGTAAGGCAGATGTTGCAGGCACCCGAGGCCCTGGAGAAGGGAATGGGTCGAAAGCAGGAGTTCAGATTCATAGAGTTTGTCAATGCTTGCATCTCGGTCGACAAGAAGCTCCGTCCAAAGACAGCTAGCGATTGTCTAGGTGCGTTGGATCGTTGGCGATGATCGGTTGGTCTTCAGTCGCTACAAGCGAGCCAGCCGCTGCTGACTAACACGTATAAGGCCCCCCGTCCGCAAGCAGAAAAACACCTCCCGATCAGCCCTCCTCGAAAGAGGTGATCTCGAATACCCACCAAAGCTTCCGCCCTGTCTTGGCTTCTCAGTCGGCGCAGCCGAAAGCAGCTCTGCACCAAACACGTATTGAGGCTCGTCACCGACGGTTCGTCTTTCGACGAGGTCGGCTGAGCGAGGCAGAGCATCACCTCGCGTCCTAGAAGATCATCCGTTCCCTCATCCTGTCCCATTCAAAAGGGTAGGGCTCCGTCGCTGCGGTCGAGTTAGTTCCGGGCTCAGGGGAGGGGCAAAGCTGGAAGATTCGTGGTGATGAAGAGGAGAAGCAGAGAGCGTCCAATCAACGCCAGGGGCTACCAGGCCTGCATCCCTGCTTCTGATCGGGATCTCGTCCCACATGGAATCAGGAGCGTTGCCGGTCTTGACCCATCCGGCTCCAGTTAGACGACGGGCTCACTCTCTCCTCTCCGTTTTAGGCAGCGAGGAAGCGCTTCATTTCAAAAGCGGTTCTCCGTTTCAGGATGTAGTACGTGGCGCGGCCGAGGTGGTGGGAAAGAATCGCGAGTGCTTTCCCCTTCCCATGCTTCTTTTCAAGCCGCTGGAGCAGCTTCTGACCCGGCGGGTTGTGCCGAAGAAAGAGAGCCGCTGCTTCCGAGAAAGCCCAGCGCAAGTGGACGTTTCCGATCTTGGATCCGCCCGTTCCCTTACGCTTTCCTGCGGACTCGTGGGAGCATTTCACGAGGCGCGCGTAGGAAGCAAACTCCTGCACTCGAGGAAAGCGATTCACATCGTGCACCTCGTAGAGAATCGTGAGCGCAAGGATCGGCCCGACGCCAGGAATCGTCCGCAGTCGATGAAAGACCTCGCTGTCGTGGACCTTGGCCTGGCGATTCAGGAAGAGCTCGAGTTCGCGGATCACGTCATCGAGCCGATCGGCGACCGAAAGGTCCGCAGTCACTATCCTCTTCGTCGAAGGATCTTCGAAGGGGATCTCTGCCCCTTCTCGATTCGCACGGTAGCGGAGCTTCGCCGAAGGCGCCTGGAGGTTATTCTGGTGATAGGTGTTTTGGATGTGGCTGATCAGCTCCGATCTCCCCCGGACGAAGAAGAGTCGCCGGCGCAGCAGGTCGCGAGTCGACCGCCACTCCTTCGGGTAGGTGTATGCCACCGGAAAGGCACCGCCTCGGAGCAAAGTCGCAATCTTGAGCGAGTCGAGCCGGTCATTCTTCGCTTTGGCCCCGTGGACGAGCTTCATGTAGAGCGCGTGCCCCAGCACGAAAGGGATCTCCGCCTCCCCGCGCAAATCGGCCAACCAGTACCAGGTGAACATATTCTCCGCCCCCACCACCACATCGTCCGAGTAGGGCGCCAGCACCTCCAAGAACCTCTCCGGGTTGCACCGGAGATTCTCCTGGTGCCGCACCTTTCCCGCTGAATCGAGCACTGTCACGTACATCGTCCGCGCGTGGAGATCGATCCCGCAGTAGTACTCGTGCTCGCCAGTGTAGAATCGCATTGCTGTACCCCTCCCTGAGTCATCTCTGATGAATGCGACCACCAGCCGGCCTCGTGTGAGGTGGGCCTCAGGGAGATCTTGATGAGTATCAGGCGCATGCAGCCGACGACGCTTGGCGTCGCAGCTGATGCGCGGCTGCGCTAGCACAATGAGAATTCAGACACACGTCACTTGGACCTTTCTAGTGGAGCTGTAGAGCTTCTAGAAGGCTATGAAACACCGGACGCCGGGAGAAACATCAGCGCCTATTGCCGTCAATGCCTCAGCCTGAAACCTCTACGCCAAGGTCCTGAAACAACCTTTGTAGCGCTCTGTGAGACGCATCATGCTAGTTGCAAAACATGAAGAAGACGGAGTCGACCTATACGAAATCGAAGGGTCGATGCTCTCTGAGCAAGACCCGGCTTGGGTCGCACTGAAACGCAATGGGTTCTCTCCACGTCACACGTCGATCGCTTGTCCGGGACCGAGTTCCACAATAGCTCATCACAAGGTCCTAGCTCTCACTCTCCCTGTGCCCTGGAATCTAAAGCGAATTCAGCACACGTCCCAAGATCTTGGCAAATACCGCAGCCTACTGAGACCAGGCAGAAATCGACTGTGGTTCTCTAGCGAGTGGAGCCCGGAAGACCACCAAATGAGAATTCCGGCAATAGATGACAGAGTTGCGACCACGAGCACGCTCAAACTCCTCGCCGATGACCTCCGGGCGATGTTGATTGCTGGAAAGCTACGTCGAGGTGACCTCGTTCGCTGCGCTGAATCCTTTGAGGCATGCCTTGAGTGGAATGGAAGCGCAATCGTCGACATGGTTGCAATGACCACCGCCGCCACCTTGGCGCCAATCGCGGGGACTGTGTTCCGACAGCGGATAGGTAGCCGGATGCAGAAATATGGACTCCGTGAAAGGTTCACCGATTTCGGTAAAGATGCGATCAGCCGAATCGGCGACGGGGGCTTGCCCGGCCCCAGTAGGATCCTCTCGGCGCTCCACAAATGCGTCCATGCAATTCAGAAAACAGGAAGAACTGAGTATTTTCGAAGCTTTCGCGACATTTCTGAGAAGCTGGCATTACGGGACGCGTGCAATTTCGGAAGCGCTTCCCGCACCGAATGGACGTGGCTAATCGACCCGTTAGCCGACCGGGCGTGCCGCTACCTTGCGCAAGAGCGATGGAGCCTTGGTCAACTCAAGACCCTCATCACAAGGGGATTTCGGTACAGGTCTTGCTTCATCAGCTACGCACACCAGGACGGGGTGCTCGCGAACCAGATAGCAGACTCATTGAGAGAAAGTGGCGTCCGATGCTGGCTAGACAGAGAGCAGCTTGCTCCGGGGCAAGTGCTCCCGAAGCGGATTCGACGCGCAATCAACAGTTGCGAATGCGTTCTTGCTTTGATCACCCCTGCGTCGTACCAGTCACGCTGGGTCGCACTAGAGGTTTCGTTCGCACTGGGCGAAAGAACCATGGAGGACGGGGTCCTGATACCGGTGTGCTGTGGCGTGGCGTATGAACCATCGCGATTTGCTCATATCGATGAACAGCTCTTACTGCGCCGTCTTGAATCCATCGTAGCCCAGCAAATTGCGGGTGAGACACCGTCACAGGAAGAGGTTGATCAGATCCTGCTCGGGCTTCAGGAGGCGGAACAACAAGAAGAACCTACTGGCAAACAGACGCATGCAGCTACCCAGCCTCCCTGGCAGCTGATGCGCGGATCCGTTAGTTGACAGATGCCAACCTACGACGCGAAACAAGACGCTGGTAAACGATGGCGAGAGAGGTTCCCGTCGTGGGCACGTGGTCGTCGCCGATGGCTTACATTGGGTAACGATCCACTCCGGCTCCTCGCGGAGCCGCCCGCACTGCCTCGCTCATCGCCTGCAAGCAGGCCGCGAGTGTTTGTTTCCCACCAACAGCGAAATCGAGACGAGGCACTCCGAATAGCGTACTTGGCTGACCGAGCGGGGTTCGAGTTTTGGCTTGATGTTTTGGATCCCAATCTGGCGGCACTAGACCGACGATTCGCCTCCGCGACTCAAACACAGAGATCGCTCGCGGTGGCGGCGATCGTTGAAATGGGACTTCTCAACAGTACCCATGTCAAAGCGGTGATCACGCAGGAGTCTCGTAGCTCCAGATGGGTGCCGTACGAGTATGGTCGCGTCAAAGATAAGAAGCTGCTTGCGGCTCAAGCTGCCTGCTGGCTGGCGAAAAGTGAATCCCGAGAGTTTCCGGATTACCTGTTTTTGGGGGAACGAAGCCAGTCGGAGAAGGACGTGCGTGGGTGGCTCCGTCGCGAGCGCAAGAAGTGGGAGCAAAACCATGCCCCACTCAAGAGGCCCGCGGGCAACTGGGTAGGCGCAGAACCACCGAAGTGCCTCAACTAAGCAACCTAACACGTATAAAGCCCCCCGTCCGCAAGCAGAATAACGTCTCCCGATCAGCCCTCTTTGAAAGAGGTGATCTCGCGTACCCACCAAAGCCTCCGCCCTGTCTTGGCTTCTCAGTTGGCGCAGCCGAAAGCAGCTCTGCACCAAACACGTGTTGAGGCTCGTCACCGATGGTTCGTCTTTCGACGAGATCGGCTGAGCGGGGCAGAGCATCCACTCGCGTACTAGAAGATCATCCGTTCCCTCGTCCAGTTCCAGTCAAAAGGGTAGGGCTCCCTCGCGGCGGTCGAGTTAGTTCCGGGCTCAGGGTAGGGGCAAAGCTGGAAGTTTCGTGGTGATGAAGGGGAGAAGGAGAGTGCATCCAATCAACGCCAGGGGCTACCAGGTCTGCATCCGCGCTTCTGGTGTACGGGTCCGTCACCCCATCCGTCCGCGACTTGACACTGAGGAGTTGAGCGGAGTGAAGCCAATGACGACGACGCAAACACCTTCGTACCAACTCGCCTCGATGACAGAATGCTCGCCCTGGTCCTCGATGAATTGCAAACCTGGTGCCGTTGGAATGATGCCTTCCACTCGGGCCGTGCTTCCGACGAGCCACATCCGGCTCTTCTCGAAGACCTGTCACGACACAGCGAGCCAAAGAAACTCCTGAAGGGCCGATTAGCAAAGCGACCCACAACGATCCATTCGGAAGGGCGAAGAGTTTCGGAAGCGCCACGGTACGGCAACTCGCCTCTTGCTGGAATCGGACGCCTAGAGGTTCAGTGGTATGATCTCGACTAATAAGCGCATGCACTTGACGGCGCTTCTCGTCGCAGGCGATGCGCAACGTCGTGAAGGATGCAAGACCGTGGAGTTAGACGTCAGCTTCGGTGTACCGAAACACGGTTGGCTCCCGGTCACCGTAGAAACTCCGAGTCGGTTTCAACAACGTGATGTCTCGGACGCCCTGCATGACTCGCTGACCGAGTTCACAAACTCTCTCCTGCGGCTCGCAAGCTCCGACACACTGGAAGAGCGGGTGTCTTGGACTCTGGAGCCGGACGAGTGGATCTGGGTACTGCTGGTCAGGGGTGACCGCCTTGAGTTTCGTGTGATTGACGGCGACGATGCCATTGCCACCGAAGTGCAGAAGCGCGAGGGACTCTCGATGCTCTTTCGAAGCATGTCGGCTCTGGGGGCGAATGAAGCCTGGTCGCGTAACAAAGACCTGACAGTGTGGAGCTGGAGCTTTCCACATGACGGACTTGCTCGGTTGGGGAAGCTACTACAGGATCCTTAACATGCCCTTACAGGCATACCGTCGCTTTGCGCCAACTGCGGAAGGCCAGCGATATTGGACCCACGAATGGGCATTCCGATTCGGGCTCGCGACACAAGACCATTAGATACCTCAATGGGCGACCCCAGCCGCCCGCTCTCACTGAACCGACCGATGCACCTGAACAACCCAACCAGGAGCGAGAACAATGAAGGACATCCCCGGAATCGACGAAGACGGCAATCCCAAGCACGGCCCCTTCAAGCTTTTCTTCAAGAACGGCCTGGTCTCTTGCGAGGGCGAGTTCGATCACGGGAAGAAGTCAGGCCAGTGGAAGTACTTTCTCAACAATGGCCAGATGCAGTCCTCCGGTCGATACAAGGACGGACGGATCGTTGGTCGGTGGAAGTGGTTCTTCAAGACTGGTGAGATTCGCGGGACGGGCGGCTTCGACGACGAGGAGCAGAAGCACGGGTCGTGGAAGCGCTACCATGCCAACGGCCAGCTCTGGGACGAAGGCCGCTTCGAGCACGGCAAGAAGAAGGGCACATGGAAGACTTACGATGAAGCTGGCAAGCTCGTGAAGACCCAATCTTTCAAGTGATCTTCCGCTGCAAACGAATCAGATGCCACGTGCGATGGAGGGTCGCCGGCAATGCGGTTTGGTCGGGAGAAGCACCGAACGATGGCCATCGTTGGATGATCTGATCGACCGCTCCTTGCAAGCTCCCCATGGGAAGCATGGAACCTCTGGCCCAAACTCCAGCACTCGGGCAGAATGGAGGGACCCACGGTAGGTTGATGTCGCCTTGGTCGCGGCGGTCGAGACATGACCGCCATGCAAGAAGTCCCCGTGATTGACGGGGCTCCGCGCCGCGACTGATTCGCATCGACGTGATGTCCGCCGTACCGTCAGACACCCGAGCGTGCAAGTGAGAACAACAGCGAGCGCTGATCCCATGAAACAACGCGAAGAACGAGCCTTCTTGCAAACCGAGATCAGCAACCTTGAGAAGCAGCTCGCTAGGGCGCGGCAGCGGTTGCTCCCGGACTTGCGTCTCGGCGTGTACGCGGTCGCGGGCTGGCTGCTTGGCTACTTCGTTTGGTGGGCGCTGCTCTCGAGCAGCCTTGGCGTCCGGGAGGTCGCGGATGTCGGAGGCTGGATCGCCTTGTTGTGCGGAGGCGCCCTCGAACTCGCACACTACGTCCGTGCGCGGACTGCTACCAGTCGGCTTACCGATCTGCGGCACCGCCTTTCTCTGGCCGAAGCCGCAGCTTGAAGGGGCCGGGTCGCGTCCAGCCCTATGCTTGGAGTCCGGCGCAGCCCCGCTGAGTCGCAGAATGAAAGCCGCTTGGCGAACCAGACTTGAGGATCAACCGCCCTTCGGCCGCAGCTGAAGGCGATCTACGCTCGCTCGAGGAACATGGACGATCGCCGCAAACAGCTCTGGATCGCGATGTCGAACCTCTGGCTGGACACCGAGCTCAGCGACGAGACACTGAGCTGGATTGCCGATGCTGTTCGAGAATCCGGTTTGGATCGTGAGGAACTTGAAGTGGTGTTTCGCCACGAGCTAGCCCCGTTCCTCGGACCGAACCTACTCGCGACGGCTGGAGAGTGGGAAGGTTTCGACCCAGACTGGGTTTGCGTGCAGGCTCAAAAGCGTTACGAGAAGCGAACGGTTCTGAGCAGGCTGCTTTCGACGGTTGGACTGACTACATTTGCTGCGCGCCCAGCATGGGAGCGAGTCCTGGCGATTGCCTTTGGTGATGACAAGAAGGTGGGTTGACGAGTCTGACAGTCGACTGGCTTCTCCTTGAGACCGATCGTTGTGATCAAATCTGTCCATCCAACACATTGGTTGACGCTGCCGGGTCTCACGATCTCCGCGCTGATCGCATCACTGTTTCTGCACGAGTGGGCACGAATCGGCGTGATCGCGAACCCCACGGTCGTTGGTTCCTACCACTTTGGCTCGGAAGCCATGGTTGGCTACGGCGGCTGGCACTACACGTCGGCGGAGGTGTACTCTTGGACAGCCTTCATGCAAGGGGCGGTCGCCAGCCTTCTCACGATCGCATTCTTGCTTTCTGCGGCGCGACGATCGCGAAAACTCTTGCTCTCTTCCTATGTTGCCCTGGTGACTGGGGCCCTTGCCAATCAAGCCATGTTTCTTCAATAAGTCATCTGACACCCTTTGAGCCTCAGCTGGTTGATGGGGACGATCGTCGACTCCCGCGCGAGATCCCTTCTTGCCCCCCATCGCTCCATCCCCTTGCGTATACTCCTGCAGTGATTGTCGGCCCGACTCGGAACTCGTTGAGCGGGACGATGCACCCCACAAGCCAATGCGCAAGAGACCTCTGTCTCCAATGACGCGCTAGCACGATGTGGACTCGAGATGCCTCTCACCCGCAAAGAAACTGCCTGGCGAAAGAACCGTCGCTTCAGCGAAGTGCACGGGGGCCGTAAGTACCCCAAGATTCCGGATCGGATCATGAGGCGAGTTCACTCCCTTTCTTTGCCTGCGAGTCACGTCGATTCCCCGACCTTCCTGATCGACAACCCTTCGCGCTCGTTCTTCTTTCCCGTGGGCGAGGACGAAATCAGAGAGACCCTGCGTCGACTGCCCTGGACCGACACCTGTGAGATCACTCACGTATGGTTTCGGCGAATTCGAAAAACAGACTACGACGCGGGTCGGGTGCCTTTCGCTGAGTTCATGTGCGGCAGCGGATGCAGGATCATCATTCTCTATCCCTGGCCAGTCGATCAACTCTTGCGATTCGGGAAGCGCCGCCCATCAAAAGCGCTCCTGAAGGAATACGCTCCCTGGACCACGGACCTCGTTCAGCGAGAGGGGCAGTGGTGCCTTCGTTGGACGTTGGATGGCTTGCGGGATTTCTACTTGAAGAACCTTCTTCTTCACGAAGTTGGTCATCACGTCGACTGGTACTATCGGCACTGGACTGCAGCCAATCGGCGTCAAGCTGAGGAAGAAGCGAATCAGTACGCCATTCGATGGGCGAAGCGAGTGCCAAAACAAGAGATCCGCGACCCTTGACACGAACGTGCAATCCTCTCGGGCCATGCCAGGCGACTGATGTCGAGGGAGCGTGGGGGATACGAATCGGCGTCAACGCCGTGGCCTGACAGCGACCGAGCCGGAAACGAAAACGCGAGACTCTGCCAGTCATCTCGCGAACTCTCCCATGGACGAACCGCTAGGCTTTCGACATGACCTACATTCTCAGCTCGAAAGACTTCTCCCGTGGGCTCTGGGACTATCAGCCGGACGCGCAATGGCCACCGAAGACGGTCGCTTGGCCGGAGGAATATGAGGGCGGTGATCGACTCTCAATTTCCGTTCGAGCAGAAACCACCACTCAGCGTCGCCGACTGCTTCGAGCGTGGTGTGAGGCTCTCCCCACTCTTCGGGAAGTCCGATTCCTCTGGATCGCGGGAACGGCCCCTCAAACACTCCTTGAGGCGGCTTGCGAGTCCCCCATCGAGGGCCTCTGGATGAAGAACACCTCCGCGTCGTCGCTGTCGTCTGTCGCTTCCGCCAAGTCCCTCCGTTTCCTGAGTTGCTGCAACTGCACGAAGGTGGAGACTCTTGCCCCCTTTGCTGAAGCGGACCGATTGGAGTGGCTCGAACTAGAGAATCTGAAGCGAGTCCGCTCACTGGATCCCTTGGCTCCCCTGGAGTCGCTCCAAGGGTTGAGCGTGCGCGGTGCGATGTGGGCCAAACAACACGTCGAAACACTCGCTCCAATTGAGGGGCTGACCCAACTTCGATACTTGGACCTGGTTGCCCTCCGCTCTGACGACCAAACACTCCGACCGCTGTTCTCTCTGAGAAACCTGAAGACGCTGCGGCTGGCGCAATGGTGGGACAACACCGAAGTGGCAACCATCCGAGCAAACAACCCGGGCCTGGTCAGCTAACACGGAGGACGGACCTTGGCTTTTCCTCCCGGGTTCCGCACATGCGCTTGGCCTGCGACCCATCCCAGACGCAACGGATTCTCATCAAGTAGTATCTGGCCATGCTTGTTGCCAAGTACGAGAAGTCGAGAATTGACGTTTTCGAGGTGAAAGCCCCAGCGATCTCTGAAACGGACCCGACCTGGGAAACCCTTCGCCAGCACGGTCTCACTCCTCGGTTTGCCTCTCTCGTTTGCCCGGGACCAAGAAAAACGACGGTCACTCGCGATGTTCTCGCGATCACGATTCCGGAATCGTGGGGCCTCAGGCCGCTGATGAACGCACGTCGAGACCTCGGCGAGCACAACGTCGTTCTCGGATCACCGATGGGCCGCCTTCGGTTCTCTCAGACATGGAGTCCTACCGAGCACCAGACGTCACTCCCCAAGATTGACGAGGGCATTGTCACCCCTAGAACGGTCGAGTTCCTCGAAGAAGATCTCCGAGAGATGCTCGTTTCCGGGCTCTTGGCCGAAGGCGACCTGGCGCGCTGCGCACAGACTTTTGAGATCTGCCTCGAATGGGGCGAGAGCGCGGTCATCGACATGGTGGCGATGACGGCGGCGGCGACCTGTGCCCCCAGTCTGGGCCTCCCCTTTCGGCAAGCAGTTTGGAAGACGGTCGAGAAGTATGGTTTCTCGGAGCGATTCTCCCTCGGCAAGGACTCGATCCTCCGCGTCGGAGCGGGCGGGATTCCAGGGCCCAGCCAGATCCTCTCGAACCTTCACCGTGCGGCCTTGGCAGTGACAGGCACCGGAAGAACGGGAGTCTTTCGAGGCTTTCGCGACATCTCTTCCAAACTTGGGTTGTCGTCTGCTTGCTCGTACGGCTCGGCACCTGCCAACGATTGGACGTGGCTCTTTGATCGGATCGCGGATCGAACCTGCCACTACCTTCGCCAGGAACAGTGGAGTCTTCATGAACTCAAATCCTTGATCACGCGCGGATTTCGATATCGACACTGCTTTCTCAGCTACGCTCACGACGACATGGAGCTCGCGGATCAAATCGCAGAACGACTTCGAAGAAGAGGAGTCAAATGCTGGCTGGACCGCGAGAGGCTGGTTCCAGGACAACTCCTTCCCCAGAGGATTCAGCGAGCCATTGAACAGTGCGACTGCATGCTTGTCCTCATCACTCCCTCGGCCTACCAATCTCGCTGGGTCGCCTCGGAGATCCTGTTCGCCATGGGGAAGGAAGACTTGGAAGAGGGGCGCCTGATTCCCGTGAACTTCGGCACCCGCTACGAACCATCGCGATTCGATTTCATCGATGAGGAATCGGCGGTTCGTCGCTTGGAGTCAGTGGTTGCCCATTCGATCTCCGGCGAGGTCCCCTCGGAGGACGATGTAGATCGAATCCTGCTGGGACTTCGAGAAATCACTCCTGAATAACTGCCCTCCCCGCAGAGTAGGGACGGAACTCACTGGCAGCAGAGCCGTCAATCGGACATAGAATCAGGGGGAACAAAAGCTCCACTTTCCTTCGGAATCGGCTTTGCAGTTTGCTTCACCAGTCGTCTCTCCCCACAGAAGACATTGCCTCGAAGGAGTTTCCACTGACAATGGAGATCTACCGATCACGGCCGAACCTCTTTGCGCGATTCCTCGTCATTTCGGGGATCTTTGCCCTGGGGTACATACTCGGGGTAGTGCGGATCGTTGACCTGCCGCAGCTGCGCTTCGCTGGATGGCTGCTGATGGCGATCTGTGCAGTCGCTGGCTCCACTCTGCTGTTCCACCTGCTTCGGGGCGGCCTTTGTATTCGCGTCAATGACGAGGGGTTTCATGACACTCGGTGGGGCATCGGAGTGATCCCTTGGACGGAGGTCCAATCGACGGGGGTTCATCGCTTCTCGAACCTCGAGTTCCTCTACCTGGCTCTGAGCGACGAAGAGAAGTGGTTTCAGCGGATGCCGTTCTGGCGCCGGGCAGAGGTCAAACTGTGCCGCAAAATGGGAGTCCCCCACTTCGCCGTCAGTCTGGCTGGCACCACGGGAAAGATCGACCCTCTCCGTGCCGAGATCGATGAGTACCTCACCGAGCCAGATTCACCGTGAGCTTGACCAATGAACCTACTGTACGCAGTCGGCGGTTTGCTTGTCGGACTCGTCGCCGCGCTGGGGATTGCCTTTGTTTGGGCGCCTCTGGGCCTCTTCGTCTGGGTGGGCCTGCCTCACGACGCCATCTTGTTCGATCGCGGCGATCGATTCTTGGCAACGACGTTGTTGGCGGTCTACTACCTCGGCGTGGCGGCGGCGCTTCGCTTGGCACCCCGCGGGAAGAGAGGGATGGTCGGGTTTGCACTCTTGGGAGTTTGGGGCATCGGATTCGCCGGGTTCCTTCAGGCGTATCAAGCGATCGTTGCCCGATATGGCGACCATTGATCGCAAGAGTGCAAATCTCGGCACACGAGCCAGAAGTGGGTGAAGGACGGACTTTCCTTCGAGGTGCCCGATGAGAGCGGCGTTGTTCGCGATGACGACTCTCTCCTGCCTTGCCTGCGAGGGCCGACGAGCCCCTGTTGCCTCACCATCCGCAGTCGTTGGACACGAGCCTGGGGGCATTCCGGAGGATGGGGGCGGCTTCTCGTCTTTGAGTTCCCAGGAGTCGGCTTCGGTGAACTACGTCAGCTTCGGATGTTGGCACTTCACCGAGTACGACTTTGTGTTCTCAGGCAACGATCCCGGTGTTGTCAAATACCACGCCAAGTCGACCAGCGAGGACCCTTCGCCCAACCCGGGGATACTCAGAGTTTCTGATTCCGAGATCCGAAGCTTGGATCACGAAGTGGCCTTCTATCGGAATCCGAGTGGCCCCAACTTCTCTGGACAGTTCGACATCGATCTAGAGATTCTGTGGCCAGGAGAACGGAGCGAGAGCCTGGAAGTCGGCTGGTATCCAGAGGTCGAGGGCCGGCCGTTTTCCTTCGAAGACTTGATCGTTCGAATCGAGCAGGGGGATGAACAGAAGGAACCGTGGATCCTTGAAGAAGAGGACCGCTAACCGACACTCTTCACAGGCCCAGTCATTGACATCCGAAGCGAATCACGTTGAGTCAATGATCTGATCGATGAAACGCTCGAGCATCGACACTGCGCCGTTTCTCATCGCTCAAATCGAGAGAGCGACACACAACGGGAGACTGAGGAATCGCCGGGGCATCGTGTTCGTCAGCCGCGACACAGAGGCGAAGCTAGCACCGGTGTATCGTCCGTCCTACCATGGGACGATCACGGCGGGCGGTGAGCTCGTCGATGGAAAGCGCAAGATCTCGATCGGGTCGCAGAGGGCCAACCATGCTGGGCAAATGTCGGAGCAAGCAACTCGCCTTTGCGATGACTCCCAGCACGGCCCCACCGTATGCCGTGGCAGATCCCCAGGTCGAGGTGCTGGATGAGATGTCAGCGAGACTGTCTGCGACGTTCGAAGGGCCGCCCGGTTCTTCGGTGATCGGACGAGCCTGGATTTCCGATGCGGATGGCACCCTGGTCGACGGGGAAACCGGGGAGATTCCTGCGGGAAGCCAGGCGGCGATGCTCTTGACCATTCCCGAGTCCAAAGCCCAGAACGGGAATCTGATTGCCTGCCTGCGAGTGGAGTGGCCCCTCTTCCAGACCAAACACGTGATCCTCTGCACATTGATCGAAGGCAAGCTTCTCCATCCACCGAAAGGAAAAGAGTGTTGATCACGTCCGTGATGGGGTCTCTGCCGTTCGCAATCACTGGAATCGTGAGCCTCCTCTTTCCGAGCAACAACTCTCCGTTCGAAGCAGAACAAGTCAACCTGGTGAGAGACCATCACGAGTTGGTGTTCGACGCTTCCTCGGAACGGCTGGTCCTCTTCGGCGGCAACTCACGAGGGTCTGACAACGAATACACCTACGCGACAGATACCTGGACGCTCTCCGATCAAGGATGGACCCAACTCGCCAAGGAGGGCCCGGGACCACGGAGCAGTTTTGCCATGGCCTACGACGTCGCGCGACAGCGTACGATTGTTCTTGGCGGCTACTCCGAGGGACGGGCGCTCGACGACACCTGGACCTTCGATGGGGAACAATGGGCCGAAGTGAAGACCGAGGGCCCCGGCGGCCGAATGTCCCCCGGCCTTTGCTTCGATCCAGTTTCCGAACAAGTCTTGCTGTTCGGAGGGTTGGCCAACGGACTCTATGGGGACACCTGGGGATGGAACGGAGAGAAGTGGACCCAGCTTGCAGAGGACGGCCCTCCAGGCAGAAGCCGAATGGCAATCTTCCACGACGCCGTACGCAAGAGCGTGGTGATTCACGGCGGATACGTGCGTGCGAGCGGCCAAGGGCGAAGCGCCGCGGACATGTGGGAGTGGACGGATGAGAAGTGGTCACCAGTCGACCAGGGGAAAGTCACGCCACCACCACTCAACAATCATCGCGGTGCCTATGACGAGCAACGAGAAGTCGCCGTGGTCTTTGGCGGAAGCACCGAACGAGGAGTCTATCTCGACGCAACATGGGAATGGGATGGAGCCAAGTGGACCCACCGGACTCCCGAATCTCGACCACCGGCGAGGGGGAACTTCGCGATGACCTACGACGCGAAGCTCGAGCAGATCGTGATCCAAGGAGGAAAGGCGAGCAGTGGGAAGACCCTCTCCGACGCGTGGGCCTGGGACGGCGAAGACTGGAACCCGCTGCCAGCCCCTTGAGTCCCACTCTCCCATGGGAACCTTCCGTGGCCGCGCAACTCGTGCATTCCCTATCCAACGGAGCCCAACAGGGGAGTCGGCAGGATGAAGACAACAGCCTACGTCGCGACGAGTTTGGATGGCTATCTCGCCGACTCCAGTGGCGGCGTGGACTGGCTCAATGAGATTCCCAACCCAGAGCAGAGCGATTACGGCTTCGAAGATTTCATGGACCGCATCGATGCGATCCTCATGGGTAGCAACACCTTTCGCTTCGTTCAGTCGCTTGGGGCGTGGCCGTACAAAAAGAACGTGTACGTCCTGAGCCACTCCCTGAAAGAAGTGCCTCCCGGATATGAAGATCGGATTCGATTGGCCAGAGGTTCGATCCGCGACGTGCTGGATCGGATCCAGAAAGAATCCGGACCGAGAGTGTACGTCGACGGTGGCTCAGTGATTCAAAGCTGCCTTGCCGCTCAATGCCTCTCTGAGTTGATCGTGACGACCATCCCGATCGTCCTCGGCAAAGGGATTCCGCTGTTCGCTCCTTCGGATCAGCGCATTCCCCTGCGTCATCGAAGCACCGAGGTCCTCGGCATCGGCCTTGTGAAATCGACCTACGACGTCCATAGTGATCCCCGAGAGAGTCCTTAGTCACCAATTCATCGTTGGCTGCCTGTGTCCGCATCGCAACTGACGAATCTGAGACGCCCGCTGCACAGGAGCCCCTGATGTTCTCGCGCCTGTTTGGCAAGAAGAAGCCCAGCCCCCCACCCCGCGATCTGTCGGCACTTCTGCGGCCGTATGTCGTTCCCGCCCTGCATCTCTGCCGCTCGGACCGGCCAACCAGGTCTTTCTTCGGCGGCACACCAACCTTGCCTGAAGACGTCACCTGGCCCACACGCAATGGTAGTCCTCTTGACTTTCTTGGGTGCATCTTCCTCGAGGAGCTTCATCGCACTCAGCCTGTCGATTGGCTGCCGGCGAGCGGCTCACTTCTTTTCTTCTACGACATCGACGATCAACCTTGGGGCTACGATCCAGAGCACCGAAGTGGATGGTGTGTCATGCATCTGCCTGGGCTTGTGAACAGCGAGCCCGAGCGAGACGACGAACGCAAATCCAACGGCGACAACACTCTCCCTCTGACGAGAGTTGCCTTTCACAAAATGGACAGCTACCCAATGTTCGAACGGCCCTGTGTCGAGGCTCTGAACCTCACTGACAAGGAAACCGACAATCTGGGTGAACTCAGCGATCAACAGTACGGGGAGAACCCTCATCACCAGATGATCGGGTTCCCGACTCCTATCCAAGGAGACTCGATGGAGCTCGAATGCGAGATGGCAAGCAATGGGCTCTCCGACGGCGATCTCAGTGGGTATGAAGACCCGCGGGTGAAGGCGCTCGAGGCGACGGCTCACGAGTGGAAACTGCTCTTGCAGTTTGACTCTGACGACGACCTGGGCGTGATGTGGGGAGACTGCGGGATGCTCTACTTCTGGATCCGAGAGGAAGACGCCAAAGCGGGCCGCTTCGACAAGACATGGCTCGCTCTGCAGTGCTGCTAGAGTCGCGCACCACGAACTTTCACAAGCGAGCCCGTGGTGGCATTCGCAGGCGGACGTCATCCACAAGATGAAGTGGGGTCCAGCCAATCCTCTCCCGTCCAGGGGAACGAGTCCATGAACAGCGCACTTCGGGCAACTCAACGACTCGTTCTTGGAGCCTTCGCGGTGGTTCCTGGTTGCCACGGACCAGCAAAGCAACCCCCGCATGACTCGGCCGCCATCGACTTCGACAAAGTCGTTTCCAATGCCGAGCCGCTGGGTTGGTCGGACGATGGCCTCGCAGCCGTGCAGGCGAAGATCGCCTCCCTAGGAGCTGCGGCGGCCCTGATGGTGACGTCCGACGAAGTGGTCCTCCGTCACGGTGACCTCGCCAAGAACTACCGAGCCCATTCGATCCGCAAGAGTTTCCTCTCTGCTTTGTACGGGATTGCCATCGACGCAGGCCAGATCGACCCGACGTGGAACCTGCGGGACCTCGGCATCGACGAAAGAACACCGCTTTCCCGCTCAGAGAAACAAGCAACGATCACGGATCTCCTGTCCTGCCGATCCGGGGTGTATCTGCCGGCCGCCTCGGAGGTTGCGTCTGCTCGAAAAAGCCGACCCGAGCGCCACCAGTTCGAACCCGGAGCCCAGTGGCACTACAACAACTGGGACCACAATGTCCTGGGGACCATCTACGGCCAAGAGACCGGCCAAGATCTTTTCGAGGCGTTCGAAACACAAATCGCAGTTCCCCTCGGCATGCAAGACTATCGCCTCAGCAACACTCGTTACCAACTCGAAGAGGTGTCGCTCCACCCTTCCTACAAGTTTCGAATGTCGACCCGAGACCTCGCGAGGTTTGGCATGCTCTTCCTCCACAAAGGTGCCTGGCAGGGGCACCGGATCCTCTCGGAGGAATGGGTATCCAGAAGCACTCGTCCTCACTCCATCACCGGTCGCGGCGGCAGCAAAGGCGCCTACGGACTCATGTGGTGGGTTTCCGCCGATGAAAACGGGAACCCACCCACCTCGGATTTGGCCTCGGCTTTCACGGCGAGTGGAACCGGGGGCCATCGATTGACGGTGATGCCACGGATCGACACTGTCTTCGTTCTGCGCACCGACACCGACGATCGAAACTCCCCACGCATCGGGAGTTCGACTTATGATCGACTCCTCGACCTGGTCCTGAGCGCGAGGCTGGCGAGTTCCGCGAACCGAGATCTTGCCGTTGGCGAGGATGGCGAATGACAGAAGGCAAACCGGCCGAGGAACGCGACGCGAGGAAGGCCACCCTCTTTGAACGCGATGAGGTCGAGCAAGCGGTCCGCATCCATGGAAAAGCGTATCGACTCCTCCGGTGGATGGAGGAGGCTTTCTCCCACGGGATCATCGCTCCCGAGGATGCCGGACAGTACGTTTCGACCCAAGAGGCCACCTTCGGCTGGATCGAGAAACACCTCCCCCGCTTCCCCGAGGATGCCCAGCCGGATCAAAGGGAACTGCGAGAGTTCAGCAACTACTTCTCGACCTACCTCGCCAACACCTTTGACATTGACGCAGAACCAGGCGGAAAGCGATTCTCTCCCAATGAGCATTGCTCCTGCCCCATCTGCTCCTGGATGGTCCGTGCCCCTCATGTGAAGGCCAAGAAGGTGACCGGCGGCGCGAGAATGCGCGCTCAGAACCTGAAGAACGACGTGCTCGACCGGATTGCAGACTCGCACGGGGGCAACCTTTCTGCGGACGCGCGTCACAGGATCGCCCAAGAGGAACCACTCACCGACGCCCTGAACCTGTGCGCCTATGCCGTCGACCTTCTTGAACGGATGAAGGGCTTTGCACAGGGGCCTGCCACTCTTGCCCTTTGGAGGAGCATCGCCTGGACACCGCAAGGCTCCCCCAAGAAGGGATTTGAGCTGTCGGTGGACGAGATCATGAACGCCCAGGATCAAGTCGTCTCTCGAGTGCGCGCGGCCTGTTAGCTAGCTTCTCTCCGATCCGTCAAAGCTCCGATCGTGAGCACGTGGTGCTGCGAAATCAAAGACAACCTCCTCACGGATCTGGACGGTACCTGGAATTATGAAACTCACCATCCAAGTCTGTGAAGATCGGGTTGCATCAAGCATCGCTCGCGGATCGCCCCAGTTTCACGCGTCCGCAGAGTCCTTGCTGCTTCACCTCCTTGCAACGACGGGAGCATTCATTGGTCGACCGACCGATGGCATCCTGTGGGAGTGGGAGGACTGCCGCTGGCCCCATGGGTTCGGTCTGGGGATCGCCCTATTGATTGACGGTCAACGGGCGGAACCGGTTCGCTTCGAGCTTGTCCTCAGCGAATCTGGACGCGGCCTGGCGTCGGGAGACGTTTGGTTCGGTGACCGTGAACTCGGAGGGTTCGAGATCGACTCGACCCAGCACCGAGATCTGGTGAAGAAGATGCTGGCCGATCGCTGGGTTGAGCTCCAATGGAAGCTCCACTTTCGTCGAGGTGCCGATGGGTGGTCGCAGCTCGCAGCTCCAGAAATTCGCGAGGAGCTTGGCGGCGATGCCGACTGAAGGCCCCTTGCCCGTGCGGAGATCTGCCCGGCTGATCATTCTCAGCCCAGAGAACCGGGTCCTTCTGTTCCGGTACCACGACGAACATCGTGCGCCGTTCTGGTCGAGCGTCGGCGGGGAGCTCGTTGGAAACGAAACCTATCGAGAGGCAGCGCGACGAGAACTCCATGAAGAAACGGGAATGCGGCTCGAGATCGGCTCATTCCTCAAACAGAACGAAGCCGAGTACGCGGTCGCAAGATCAACGCTCGCTCGGTGGATCGAACATTACTTTCTTGTCGAAAGCGCGAGTGAATTCATCCCGAACCGTCGTGGTTGGACCGACGAAGAGAAAGAGACCATTCGCGACTGCGCCTGGTGGAGTGCCCGCGAAATCCAACAAACCACGGACTCGTTCCTTCCCGAGTGGCTACCCTCCTCCCTGTGCGAGCTGATGGCATCTCGAGAGTCGTCAGGACCATAGGTGATTCCGTCGGGTCTTCCGTCCACCGATCGTTCTCAGAAAGAGAGGGAAGCCGACCTCCAGCAGCATGTCTCGACTTCGCCGAGAAGCGGAGGAGACTTCTCATTTCCCCATCATTGCCGAAGCCAGCTTCCATGCGCCGACTCGCCCTCTCCCTGCTCGCCCTCACCACTTGCACCATGCCGCGCTCCTCAACACCACCACTCCCGGAAGTCTCTCCGCGCCGCTCCTCCGTGGTCGCCCGCAACGGGATGGTGGCGGCGTCCCATCCTCTTGCAGTACAGATCGGCGTGGACGTACTTCGCGCCGGTGGCAGCGCGGTCGATGCGGCGATTGCGGTCAACGCGGCGCTCGGAGCGGTCGAGCCTCATGCCTGCGGAATCGGCGGAGACTTGTTCGCCATGGTGTGGAACGCGGCGGATCGCACCCTGCATGGCTTGAACGCTTCGGGTCCTGCACCGGCACGGGCGGCCCTGGAGACGATCGACCGCAACGAAGAGGGCGCGATCCCCCAGTTCGGACCGCATTCGTGGACGGTTCCCGGCTGTGTGGATGGTTGGGCATCGCTGTATGAACGCTTTGGCGTGCTCCCTTGGAGTCAGCTGTTCGAGCCGTCGATTCGAGCAGCCCGCGAAGGAGTCCCTGTGCCGCGAGTGATCGCGGAGATCTGGCAGGCCGAGGCTCCGCGACATCGCGAGAAGCCCGGCTTTGCCGAAACCTACCTTCCGCAAGGAAGAACGCCGGTCGAAGGCCAGGTGTTCGACAATCAGGCGCTCGCGGAGACCTACGAGCGGCTGGCAAAGGGAGGCCGCGACTCCTTCTACCAAGGTCAAATCGCCGAAGTAATCGTCGCGTTCTCCAGACAACACGGCGGGCTGCTTGATCTGGAAGATCTTCGGTCGTTTCGTTCGGAGTGGGTCGAGCCCCTCGCGACAACCTATCGGGACGTCACCTTGTACGAGCTTCCTCCCAACAGCCAAGGGCTCGCGGCCTTGCAGATGCTCAACATCCTCGAGAACTTCGATCTGGCGGCGATGGGGCGCGATTCGGCCGAGTTCTGGCACGTGTTGATTGAGGCCAAGAAGCTCGCCTACGAAGACCGGGCGCGCTACTACGCCGACCCGGCGTTCGCAACGGTGCCCATCGCTCAACTCCTGGACAAGGACTACGCCGCGGAGCAGGCCGCTCAAATCGACCCCGCGCGGGCAGCGTCTCGACTCGATACCGGCGCGACCAGTCCCCTGGAGCACGGGGACACGACTTACGTCACGGTCGTCGACAAGCACGGCAACATGGTCTCGTTGATCCAAAGCGTGTACTGGGAGTTTGGCTCGGGTTACACGGTGGGCGGCTTCGCGATGCAAAACCGCGGTGCGTTGTTCAGCCTCGACCCGAACTCGCCAAACGTGCTGGCACCTGGGAAGCGCCCGTTCCACACGATCATCCCCGCGTTCGCGATGCGGGATGGAGAGCCATGGCTTTCGTTCGGCCTCATGGGAGGAAGCATGCAGCCCCAAGGCCACGCGCAGATCTTGGTCAACCTGCTGGACTTTGGAATGGACTTGCAACAAGCCGGCGACGCCACGCGCTTTCGACACAAGGGGTCTTCGCAACCCACAGGCTCGATCATGAACGGCGGCGGCACGGTGCACATCGAAGCGACTCTCCCCGAGTCAACCCGACGCGCCCTCGAAGCCCTCGGGCACCGCGTTCTGGTCGGTGGCACGAGCTTCGGCGGCTACCAAGCGATCGCCCGCAACCCTGAGACCGGTGTGCTCACCGGCGCGACCGAGTCTCGCAAGGATGGGATGGCGCTCGGGTACTGATTCCAGGGACGTCGCCGCGTTCTCCTGCCTCAACGCCGACGAACGCGAAGCCTTGGCAGGATCACGGAGCAGTGCGCAATCCCTCGATGCGCTCGAATTGCATGAACCGAGGTCATTGCGGGTCGTTCTCTTCGACAGGCGCCCTGGAACAGGCCCCGCCGATCCTCCACGGCATCATCGACGCGCCCACGGACCGTGATCCTCGGCAGCGCAAGCCACTCTGCCAGTCGACACGAACAGCTCCTTTCGTCGAAGCAGGTTTATGGAGACCGCCGTGATCAGACCGTTTGCACTCTTGATGCTGACTCTTGCTCCTGCGCCGGCGACCCAGAAGAGCTCCCCAGAGATCACGGCGATCGAGGTGAAATCCTGGTCGTACTGGTCCTCCCGACTCGGTCACCCCTACGCCTGGAGGTTTCGGATCATCAAAGGGGGCTTGGCCACCTACACGGGCCGATTCGGAGACCGCAAGGGGGTGTATGTCACCAAGTTCCGCCCCGAACACTTCCGGCGCCTCGCGGCTTATGCACGGAAGATCGAGTTCTCCGAACTGCAAGGTCTGTACCGCCGGCAGGCGACGGACTCGGCAACGATCGAGACCACGGTCGAGTACGGTGACGAACACCACATCGTGGTGAACTACGCCGATGCTGGCCCCGAAGAGCTGTGGATCTTGCAAATGACTGCGCGCGCACTTGCCGACTGGGTGCGCACTCCCGTCCAAGGAACGCCCAACTTCGAGAACGACCGAGGCTTGCACGCGCCTTCGATCGCCTCTGAGACAAAGGCCGTGGAAATCCTTCGGGTTTGGGCCAAACCGACGCAGGAGTGCGGAATGACGTTCGATGTAAACTGGGAAGATCCCCGTCCATGGGGCGGCGTTTTGGTCGATGTCATTCGACATGTGTCGCACCGATACAGCCGCTCCGGCCAGGATGCTTTCCAAGTCGCCGACGAGATTCGAGAATCGTTCGAGCAAGCCTGGTCCTCGACCATCGAAGCTCAGCGATCCCCTCCTGGAGAAGACCAGGATCGCTGAGAGGCCGGCTCCAGCAAGGGAGAGATTCGGCACGAAACTGGCTTTTCGAACAAAGCAGAGCTGGGGAAAAGAGACTCGCCGACACGATGACCTCGCAAACCGACCGCAAGCATGTTCAAACGCACTGATGCCCTGTGGATGGCGGCGATCCCGGTGTACGTCCTTCTCGGCACCGCACGTCATGAAGGAAGCCACGCGCTCGTGGCCGTGATGCAAGGGGCGACGATCGACGAGTTCGTTTTCTGGCCCACGGAGCACGGATGGGGATACGTGACTTTCTCCGGAGGAGCCACCACTTGGCTGACAGGCGCTGCCCCTTTCTTCATCGACCTGGCGACCTTCCTTTTGTTCTTGTGGCCGTGCTTGACACTGTCCAATCGTCATCGGTGGCTCTGGATCAATTGCCTGGCGATTGGGATCCTCAGCCCGGTCATCGACGCGTTCAATAACTACCGATGGGGACTTCGTGGAGGCGGTGATGTCGGACACCTGTTGGATCAGCTCCCGGCTGGGGCCGTGCATGGGTGTTTTGCCGCCTTGTTCCTTGTCTTTGCATTGGGCTTCCTCTGGATCTTCAAGCGTTCGCAGATCAGTGCCGAGACCCGGCGGGAGTGCCGAATGAAAAGAGGAACATGATCTGACCGCTCGCCCCTCGTGGTCCGTTTCCGCTTGGCACTCTGGGGAACAGGTGGCCCCCATTGCCAGTGTTTGGCGCCGGGATTCACCTCTTGACGATCCAACGAAGTGCCCGGTTCGAATGGGACGCGAATTCGAAGAATGTGATGCCACACACCGGGGTTACCATCCGTCCTTGTTTTCCATTTAAGACGGAGGCACGGAAACCATGAGTTATCCCATCGATGAAATCGAAGGAATCGGACCGGTGAACCGCGAGAAGTTGGAAGTGGCCGGGATTGCCACCACCGAAGATCTGCTGAGACTCTGCGGAAGCAAGAAGGGGCGCAGCGAGTGCTCGGAGTCGACGGGCGTTGGCGAATCGCAACTGTTGGGCTGGGCAAACATGGCAGACATGATGCGCATCTCGGGAGTCGGCGGTCAGTTCGCAGAAATCCTCAACGCCACCGGCGTGGACACGGTCAAAGAGTTGCGGACTCGCAACCCTGCCAACCTCGCCGTCTCCATGAAAGAGATCAATGACCAGAAAAAGCTGGCGAAATCCAATCCGTCGGAGGATCAAGTTCGCGGCTGGATCGAGCAGGCCAAGGAGATGGATCCCACCATTACTCACTGATCGCCCCTAAGGCACGGGAAGCCTTGCCGTGCCGGCCTATCCAGCCGTACACTCGGTTGGATAGGCCCCCCATGACCGAGAAACTTCAGAACCCCCGCGAGTTCGAGATCTCCTCTCTCGACCGCCTCGATCCGGACTCCGTGCAATCGGTCCTCTACTCCACCCATCGTCGGGCATTCTCCGACTATGTGTTGCCACCGGGGGCGGGCGAAGCCGCGTCCTTCTCTGCAGAGGACTTCGCGGAGCTGCTCGAGCGGCGCGGTGCTGACTTGTCCCACTCCTTCGGGGCGTTCCGTAGCGACGAGCTGGTGGGCTTCGTGGTCAACGCCATCGATTCCAAGCGCCGGCGCGCCTACGACGTGGTCACGGGTGTCGTGCCAGAGCACCGCCGGTGTGGCATCGGAGAGGCCCTCATGAAAAGGAGTGCCGAGCACCTCGCTGCCACCGGCTGCCAAACCTACCAGCTCGAAGTGTTGGAGAACAACCCGAAGGCACGCACCATGTACGCGGGAGTCGGCTTCCAAGATCGTCGCCAGCTCCTCGGCTTCGGTGTTTCCGAGATTCCCTCCTCGTCCGCATCAATCGGCGACGTTTCCTGGGAACCCCTCCACATCGAGAACTTGTCGACAGCGATGAGCTGGCTTGGTTACCAACCTTCCTGGCAAAACGGTTTCGAAACCATCAGTCGCGCAACGAACAACGACCCGGCCCTCCAAGGGTTTCAGAGCAACCAGCTGGTGGCTGTAGGAATCGTTCACGCCAAGACCGGAGACGTTCCCCTCCTGGCCGTGAACCCCAACGCCCGCCGACAAGGCATCGGAACGCACCTCATGCACGCGTTGCGGCAACGAACCCAAGCGGAAAGACTGCGTTTTGCGAATCTCCCCGCCGGGGAAGCCGAACTCGGCATCGATTGGTTGCACGCGACGGGAGCCAAGAAGCTGTGGGCTCAACGCGAACTCCACTTGACGCTCTAGGATTCATGCGCCGCTGCATCGAACCAGAACCTCCCTTTTCATCCACTCGCTACCAGGGTGCCTCCCGTGGGCCATGCACCATCGAAACCTCTGCCCCATCGCTGGCAGCTGGCTCAGTTCGTCACGATCTGTGTCATCTGGGGACTGACTTGGATCCCCGCCAAGGTGGCTGTCGAGTGGATCCCGGCCAGCCTGCTCGCCACACTCCGAGGCCTTGGGGCGGGGCCGATTCTGTTGACCCTGCACCGGTGCCGAGGCGGCTCGATCTCCATCGCCAGGAAGGACCTTCCCAAGCTCGTTCTCGTAAGCCTCCTGACGTTCTCTGTGACCTATGGCCTGCTTTTCTGGGGAGTGGAGCGGGTCAGCTCCGGACTGGTGGCGCTGGTCCACTTTTAGCTGCTTCCCTCCCTGTTGCTGCTGTTTGGCGCGCTCTATGGCGAGGATCGCTTCACTCGCCACAACTTGGCCGCGACCGCGATCGGAGTGACTGGTCTCGTGCTCCTGTGTCGTTTGGATGACGATTCCGCGATCGACGCCCCTGCGTATCTGGGAATCGCCGCGGTCATCGTCGCGACGATTGGCTACTGCTGGGGAGCCGTCCTGGGTCGTCCCTTGTTGCGACGCTATCCCCCGCTTCTGGTTGCCGGCTGGTCCCAACTCCTGGGAGGGACCCTCTTGCTTGGATCGGTGGTTGCCTTTGACTTCGGAAGTCTCTCGACGCTCCCCCACTTCATTCGACCGAGGGTCTTTCTGAGCTGGGCGTTCTTGGTGGGCCTGGGATCGATCGTCGCCTACACGTTCTACCTGCGCCTGCTGCATCATTGGTCGCCCCATCGGGCGGGTATGTTTGCATTCGTTTCGCCGGCCATCGCGGTCGGTGCCGGAGTTGCATTCCTCGACGAACGGGTGACCGAATTCCAACTGATGGGGATGGCGCTGATGCTGATCGGCACTGTCGTCGCGCTTCGCCGCCCGACGGCTGGCGCGGTCGTCCGCCAACCAGTGAAATGACCCGGGCCCCCGACCCCTGAAGCACCAAGAAGATTTCGTTCGCCCCTTCGAACGCTCTGGAGCTCCGCAATGACCGAGTCACCGAAAATCCCAGACCTTGTCCAATCGATTCCCCTGGAAGGAATCCTGCGAATCGATGTGGGTTTGGAAGGCGACTGGAGCCCAACCGTCAAGACCGTCTGGTCGAGGGGTCGGCGATCCATCGATTTCTCCCAAGTGACACGCGCCCACCCCAGCCACAAACCGAGCCTCGAGCTGTACTTCGAAGGTGCCTGGCTGGGAGTTCACTGTTTTCAACGGATCGATGGTGACAATGTCTTCGACGAGGAGCGCGCCTCTCGACTGATCCAGTTCGTGGAAACAAGCCTCGCCTCCTAAGCCGAAGGTTGGAGGAGACAGCGCTTCGACTTTCGCGGTGTCAAAAGTTCTTGGCTTTCCAAAAATTCTTGCGCACGGAGCACTGGTCGAGGCTCACGGGATGAAAGGGTTGACCAACCTCAGTGGTCATCTACGCTGCCGTTGAGGAGACCTCGCCATGAATCGACCCGTCGTCGCCTACTGCGCCGTGTTGCTGTGCACGTTGTCACCCCTTCCTCGAGCCCAGCATCCCTTCGTTGGGTCGCCTCCTCGCGAGATTCCCTGGAACTCCGCGGTGATTTCCAGCGGAGAGACTTTTGCCGCGTCCCTCGCTGGCGATTTCAACGGCGACCTTCATGTGGACGTGCTCTCGCTGAGCAGTGATCAACCGGTCTTCTTATTTGGCCCGGGCTCTTACTCCTCCATGATGGAACACTCCGTGACCTGCCATCACGCGGCGGTGGCGCAGGAACCGACGTCTCAAGAAATCTCTCTGCTACTCACCACCTCGACGGGACTGGTGCGTTCCTGGTACTCCTCTCTCGACCGCGACTTCCTGTGGTCCCCCGTTGCCTCAGGCCCCGAGTGGGTCGACGCACGGCGAGTGGTCATCCAAGAACCAGCAACCGGTCCCGGAGTCGATGCGCTGGGTGTTTCCTCGGATGGGTTGAAGGTGCTGTTCATCAGCGACGTCCTTGGCAGCGCCACCATGGGCTCTGACCTTCGGCTGTCGTCGGAGATTTTGGACCTGGCCTCGGTGCAGTGGTCGGGAGGCTCGCGACCCGAGACCGCGGTACTGACCAAACAGAGCCTTCAGGTGTTTTCTGGCGGATTGATGGTCGATTCTCACCCGGTGCTGTTCGACTCAGGGCGCATTCTCCGATTCCGCCAGGAAGGCTTCTCCCACGACCGGGTGGTGTTGATTGGCAAGAACCGAAGCCTTCCTGACTCCCTCCTCTATGTCGTCGATCACCTGGGCATGGAAGCTCCGGTCTCGACGGGCATGGACATCGTCGGTTCCGTCATGGGCGACGTCGATGGAGATGGCGACGACGACCTGCTGCTCAGCACGACCGGGGAGACTGTCCTTCGGTATCTGCCGAACAACAGCAACGGCAATCCCCCGGCAGGTGGGCCGACCTTCGCCGCCGTTCCGGGAGCGACCGTTGACCTCGGTCACGGCAGCGCGCCTGCCACCCAACGTAGCGGAGATCCCCTCCTCGAGGACTTGGACGGCGATGGTGACCTCGATTTGCTGCTCACCCTGCCTGAGCACGGCCAGTACTTACTGCTTCCCAATCAATCCAGGTCCGTGAGCGACCATCAGGTGATCGTCGAGGGATCTCGCTATGACCATGACCCGCTCCTCGGAGTCGGAGACCTGGAGCTCGACCTCGGAAGTCCTTTGGATCTCCTGCCGGGTGCAACTCACTTGGAAGTCGTGACCTGGCGACGCGCGGACCTTGCAAGCGCGGTGAATCCCCTTTCCGTCGCGCGAACGCTCCATCCGTTTGCCGGAAGCTGGCCTTGGAAGGTACACGAGTCCACCTTTGAGCCGACCATGCACACGCTGGCCATCTACTACTTCCAACTGCGGCTCGTGACGCTCGATCCCACCGGACGAATGGTCGCGGCGGCACCAATCCAAACCCTTGCTTTCTCCACCGATGCGGACACAACGGACCAACTCGAACAAGACTCGGGCGTTTCCGTGATTCCCGTCGAGCTTGATCCGATTTGGAAGGACGACTCGGACCTCGGCTCGGGCTTGAACACGTTCCTGGATCCAGGAGAGTACCAGGAAGACCCACCCAATCCCTTGGCGGCCACGGCGTCGACTCAATAGCCCCTTCCACGAGAGACCCGAATCCAGCCGAGACACAAGATCCAACCAAACAGCACCCCGCCCGCGATCCACAAAACAGGAACGTCGTTGATGGGTCTTTTCGACTGGGGCGGTTCCATGGCAACCGATCGGTGCCCAAGTCCGACGATGTGCATGGACGGGAGGAAGCCTGTCGAGGCCACCCCCTCGACCGCCCAACGCTCGGCCCGCCAATCCCGGAGCGCCTGCGCTGGAGAGAGTCCGGCGGCCAAACGGCGGTGAATGCTCTCGGAGAACTCGAGGGTGGGTTCGAGCTGCAAATCCTGACTCGACATCAAGACCGACTGGGCTCCAGCCGCCAACCAGGCACCGCCCATGTCTGCCACGTTGGCATCTCCCGATCGATTCGGTCCGCTGGCTGAACGGCAACATGTCAGCAGAACCAACGGAGGTGCCGCAATCTGCTCCACTTGCTCACACCAAAGCAGTCCATCCTCCCAGTCCATCGGTGACAGGACGAGCCCCAGACGGCGCTCTCGCGCGGGATCTTCGACGGAATGGGTCAGGAGCTGGAGCACGCCAACCTCGGAAGCAACCGTGCGAACCGAAGACAGCGTTGCCTCGGAGCCAAGAAGCAACTTCGTTCTCGAGGGACCGTACGGTTCTCGCAGCGCCCTCCGCCAATCGTCCGTCAAGGTCAGTTCTTCGAGGCCGGAATCGAACCGCTTCGCCGCGGCACTGACCTCCGGCTCGGTCACCAGCGCAAGTCCGCGGTTCTCAGGGTCCTCTCGGCGCCTCCGCTCCAACCCGATCCCGAGCGCCAAGGAAGGGAGATAGTCCAACGCCACTTGGGTTCCCAGAGGAGCCAAGCCGTCGCGACTCAAACTCTCAAACGGAATCGAACCCAGAAGATCGGCGCCGACCACGGTGATTCCATGCCATGACGCGATTCGCTCTTGGAGCGAACTCGGAAAGAGCAAGCGGCTCAAGGAATCGCCCCCGACCCCGTCCGACTTCCCGAAGAGAAGCCGCGAGGAAAACTCTTTGACTGCATCGTCGAGAACCAGCTTGTCGGGAAGCTCCTCGATCACGATTCCGTGCTGGTCGACGGCAAGAGCCAGGGAAATGGGGCTGGCCGGCAAGTAGAGAAGAAGGCCGCGTCCCGACTCCAACAACGCGTCGACCACATCTCCGACGACGGGAGTCGACGAAACACCGCCGACTTTCCTCACCAGCTCGCCCGCCGCCTGCACCCGCAGAAGCGTGTTCAAGCATTCCTCGCGTGGATTCGTGGAAGAGGCTTGAGCGAGCTGGAGCCGGAGAAGGACCGCGAGGAAGTCTCGGCGGTGGGAGTAGAGCAGGAACCCGGTTCCCGCGGCGCGACGGGGAACTCGTGACCAACGGTCAAGCATCTCCTCCAGGACCACCTCGGCCTCCGCTTGCGCCTTCTCTCGTCCGACTTGGGTCGGCTGGCTCAAGGCAAGTCGCCCTTCCAGCGTGATCCGTCGCACCCGCGAGATCATCGGCCCTTCGTTGGAAGACGCGTCATTTCCCAGGCCTGACGAGGCGGCGGCAATCGCCCGTGCGGCATCCTCGGCATCCCCGCGCCGCAAACTCATGTCAGCAATCAGTAACCAACCATCCACACGGTCAGGCTCACGGAGCTCCGGATCCTGGACCAGATCGCGGGCGAGCTTCAGGGTTTGCGAGAACGCACCGGGATTCCTCCGATCTCGATGAAATCGGGCGGTCAACTCCCGCATCCGCAGGTGCAACCGCTGAGCCGGGACCCGGTCGTAGAGACTCGAATCCGCCAGGAACTCATGGATCTTCCCGATCGCCGCTTCGAAGCCTCCGACCGCCATCAGCCGATTCACCTCACAAAGGTGAGCCGCCGTAATGGTGGCCGCCGCCTCGACTCCCTGATCTCGCAGCTCCTCCGCCTGCGCCTGAGCCTCCTTCACGAACGGCGCGGCACGGTCCGGCAGACCCAAGTCGAGGAACAGCTGCGCTCGAAGAGCGGGAGCGGCTTGGCGAACGCTGGCATGAAAGCGGCCCTCGGTCGCCGCGGCCAGTGCGCTCGTGAGATCTTCGAAGGCGTCTTCGTAGGAACCGAGCTGGCGCTGAACCTCGGCCCGAAGATGGAGAACATGCGGACGATAGTTTCGGTCTTCCGGGAACAAGGCCAAGGCGAGGTCTAAGAAGCTCAGAGCTTCTTCGAAACGTCCCTCGTCTCGGCGAAGAAGTGCGCGACGCCACAGCTGTAGAATCGCAAGCTCTGGATTTTCGGAAGCAAAGCCCGCCCGACACGCCTCCAGTAGGTAGCCGTGCCGATCCGCAGAATCGAGATCCGGAAGATCACTTGCAACGACGGAGGCGGCCCGCGATCGCAACAGCTCTTGGCGATCGAGAAACTCCCCGAACTCGAAGAGAATCTCTTCCAGTTGGACAGCGACCTCTTGGCGCTCGCGTCGATCGCCCTCTCGATGATCTTCCAGGAGCTGCTCAATGGCCTCGGACCAGGGTTCCTGGAGCACCCCAAGGAAGAGCGGAACCGCCAGCCAAAGTTCTCTCGTCACCGCGGGTGTCTCTCGGCATGAGCCCCCTGAACGCCCACAGGATTCGGGCTCGAACCGTCGTACACCTCCACCACCCAGAAAATCTGATCCGGCCAGGCCTCGCGTTCCTCGGGTCTCGGCCTCCAGCGAGGTTCCCCCAGTCGGTCCGTGGTGGTGAGCGCCACGTCGTCCGGAGCAGAGGCGTCATGAACCCGAACCACGAACCATCCACCCTGTGGCACCTGGCGGTCCCAAGAGAACTCTTCGAACGTTGAGACTTCGCCTTCTGGGCTCAACAAGCGTGGGTTGCCGAGTCGAACGTTCGGGTTGAACTCGGAACCATCGGGAGACGGAGAACTGCGAGGGAACAGGATGAACAAAAGGAGAGTTGCCGCGATTGCGGTCAACGCCGCTCCCCCAAGAACTCGACGAGGCATCTTGGATCGTCGGGCACGGGACTTCACTTGTGCCCGCAAGAAATCGGTCAGCTGCTGTTCTAGCCCTGGCTCCCGGTAGCTGTTCGAGTCTTGTTCCTGTCGGTGAGCATCCGCGGCCGCGTCGTCCAGGTGATCTGCGACCGAATGGAGACTCTGAATCTCAGCACGACACTCCTCACAACTCGCAAACTGCGAAGTGGCGAACTCCTGCCACGGATCGTGAGAACCGGCGAGCAGATCTCGCAATGACTGAGCGTGATTCTGTTCTCGATGAGAGCTCATCCATCAAACTCCCGTCGATGCTGAGACACTCTCTCCTCTGATTTTCCCTCTTCAAGAAAGTCTCGAAGGAGATCGATCGCGCGGTAGTACCTGGTCTTGGCGGTGTTGGAGGACACCCCAAGATGAGCGGCTGCCTCCTCGAAGGTCAGCCCCCGGAAGTGCTTCAGGAGAATGACCTCACGATGATTGGATTGGAGCTTCTCGATTCCCCGATGGATTGAGGCAAAACGAAAAGGATCTGACGCAGGGACGGACAGCCCTTCCAGAGGGTTGTCATCGAGGTCCTCGAAAAGACGGGGCAAGCGTTGCAACTTGCGCAACCGCGCCAACATCTCCAGGTAGCAGAATCGAAACACCCACGATTGCAGGCGCACTTCGCCGGAATATTGACTTAGCTTCTTCCAGACCGCGAGGATCGTCTCCTGGCCGATGTCCAAGAGTTCGGTCGCTGACAAGGGCTTTCCCAGGCGCTCATTCTGGTAACTGAGGATTCGAGACACACAACGCATTCGGTCCACGAACTCTTCGACTGCAGTGGACTCTCCTTCCAGGACACCTCGAACGAGCGCCAAGTCATCGGAGGATCGCGGAGGCTCCCGCTGCCCCCGCCGGCTCTTTTTCATGTTTCTCGGACTCACCAGGTGGTCGATCAGCTTCCCTCTGGTGATTGTAGCTCACTCCTATCAGCGGCTCGATGCGTGGCGCTCAAAAAGTTTGGGAGAAACAAGAAAGGCATTTTTTCGATTCCTCGAGAACTTTCTCCGAGAGCCCCATCGACTACTCAACGAGGTCGGCCTCGCTGTCCAAGGAAACCGGGTGCCGAACCCAACGTCGCGACCCACAACGTCAGAGGTCGTGACTCACTTCGATGGTCGCGGTCATGCCGTGTCCGTTCGGCGACCGCCGTTGCTTGGAGAACTTGCATGTCAGGAAAAACTGGGGCTCTGCTGAGCATTCTGATCACGAGCTTGCTCGGCATCCTGATCGCTCCCTCTGCCGAAGCTCTGTTCCAACCTTCCGGTTTCCAAGGGAGAGCCTTCGAACGCTTGGCCGATGGGACCATCGGCTCGACGCTTGACGGAGTGAAGATTTCTTGGGTTTCGGAAGACGGCACGTTTTCCGCCGTTGCGGTGACCGATGCCTCTGGCTCCTACCAGGTGAGCCTTCCTCCCGACCGCTATGTGGTGACCGCCAAGAAGCAAGGCTTCGAAGACTACAGCTCAGCCCCGGGCTTCTGGGTCGTTGTCGGCCCGGGGTTTCAAACAGGCAACATCTTTTTGAGCCGGCCCGATCGGGGAAATCCTTTCTAAAGCCCATCCCAAATCAGCTCTCGATCTCTACGCGCCGCGAGAACCTGCTCTCGCGGCGCGTTTCTGTGGGCTTCTCTGTCGAGCCCAGGTGAGCTGGTGGGGTGGTTGTTCGCGCAGCCTCTTCTACTCACGGGCCAACCAACGGTCGACTCTCTTCAAATCCCCGCCACCTGAGACCAAGTGGCGGGCGGGTCACCGAAGAGCTCCTGCCTAGGAGACCGAGCAGACAAACGAGCTTCCATTCGCGGGCAGGATTCCAATCAGCATCTCGTTCCATCGCGGCGTTCCCGCGATTCGCGAATTCGTCCATCGTCGGCGCTGCTCTCCATCCAAGTGACTCGAGACGAGCGACACCTCTTCGTCCGAGGGGAGTCAGCCCCCTACAACCGCCCGCGAAGCGCCATCAAACCCGGATGACCAGGATTCGTCTGCAGCAGCTTGTCCAGGTGTGCCTTCGCCTCCGCCTGCTTCCCACGCTGGGCCAAAACCTGGAGATAGTAGGTTTGCCATTGGATCTCATGGGGAAGGAGTGCCATGGCACGCTCGAGATGCCCGAACCCCTGCTCTGGATTCGTTGTGAGAAGCTCAGACGCTTGCAGCAACTCACGATAGCCACGTCCTCGTTCTTGCAGCAACCGGGTCATGGAATCGCGGGGATCGCCGTGATCCGCGGCGTGTTGCACGAGGCGGTCCGCCAGGTCCAGATCTTGACGAGCGAGTTCGCGGTTTCCATCGGCACCCATGTTCCGCGCCGCGAGCCCGTAACCGAGTTGAGCGGCTCTCTGCGCCCCCCAAGGCCGACCGGCATCGAACTCCAGCACTTTGACCATCGAAGCTCGGGCGTCTTCCAACTGTCCGCGATTCGCTTGGGCGCGAGCAAGATCCGCGTGGATCTGTCCCACCACCGAGGCACTAATCGCATCCAAAGCGTACTCCCCATCCAAGCCGCGAATTGCCGGCACGTCGAGGTCCTGCAACCGCTCCTGGGGCGTCCCCGCCGGGACGAACCGGGACGTGAGTCCCACCGGCTGGGTCATGAGTTGAGGATAGGGTGACGTCAGGTCGGGGGAGTAGATGGGTTGGGTGAGATCGGTACTCCCGCCGAGCTGCACTTCGTTGACGATGCGGAGATCCGGACGCACTGACTCCACGAAATGCAGGTACATCATGGGATAGAGAGCATTGTCCGCCGCCGTGCCGAACTGAGCGCCCACGGGAATCTCTTGGAGCAAGGCGTAGGCGTAGTCTTCGGCAAGGGCGTGCTCGCTTCGGTCGCAGCGCGCGAAGTTCGCCGTCAACAAGATCGTCGGTACCGCCGCGGCAACCACCGGCCCCAACCAGCGAGCGCCACTGGATTCGGCGCTGCGCGTGATCCAATCCGCCCCGAAGCCCACAAGCACCAGGAGCCCCACCCAGCTGACGGTCATGTAACGCGGGTACAGGAAGATGTCCCACCACGCGCCGTGCCAGGCCAACGGTCCCAGGTTCCCGAGCCACAGCAAGCCGACGAATCCCAACCATGCGCGCTTGCTTCGAATGCGTCGCCACAGACCAATCAGCAACAGTGGCAGGCCGAGCCACAACTCCCTCGACAGCGCCAGATGGTGACCGGCGATGCGCAACACATCGGTAGGACTCTCCATCCAACGCTGCCCGTGATGGAATTCTCGGGTCAGGTAGGATTTCAAGTTCGAGAAGGTCGCCAGATCGCCGAACTGATGACCACCGGTCGCGGTTTGGATCGGTACGTGGTACTCGACCGCGGGGTCTGCCGAGGCGCGCAGGGGCAAGTAGCCGTACACCAACCCTCCTGGGATCACACACAATCCCGACAGGAGCAATGCACGGACGTGTCTGCATTCGTCCCGACGGTGGAAGATGACCAGCGCCCCGAACGCCAACACGTGGGCAATCACCATGGGATGATTGGCGAGCGCGAATCCCAGCAGCAGATTGTGACGGAACCACCAACGAGGATGGGGATCCTTCCACCAGCGCACCGCACACCACAAGAGTCCCGTGGAGAACAAGGCGGCCAGGGAGTAGGTCCGCGCGACCACTGCCTGACTCCAGATCGGTTCGACGAATGCGAAGGCCAGGCCGAGGCTGACCGCGAGCCAGCGTCGGGAGAACAAAAGCCAGAAGCTCGAGGCCAAGATCTGCGCGGCGGCGGCCGCACAAAGGGCGCTGAACAGATTGGCGCGGAACGCGAAGTTCTCCAAGGGGACCAGCGTCGCGAACGCCTTGACCGCCAGCAAGTACAGCGGATAGCCGGTCGGATGGGGAATGCCGAGTCCATGGGCCGCCGCCAGCAACTCACCGGTATCGCCGACGTACACCGTCGGCGCGAGAGTCATCCAGTAGACGACGAAGGCGGCGACGAACACCACCAGCCGATCCGACAGCTTCAACCCTGGAACTCCTGAATCAACGCCGCGTACTCTTCGCGAAGCTTCGGCATCGCTCCTCGGTGGGACGCCACCAAACCCCCGACCCGGTTGGCGAAGTTTCCACAGAGGGCCAAGTCCATTTCTGCGAGTCGTCCGTACACGAACGCCGCGGTGAACGCGTCCCCGGCACCGACCGCATCGGCGACCGAGACCGGCGTCGCGGAAACCTTCTCGAAACGAGAGTCGGCGTACAGGTGACAGCCTTCCTTGCCTTGGGTCACGCACACCACGTCGATCTCGAATTCCTGGATCACTCGTGTGACGAACGAGGACTCGTCGGTCGGAGCCATCTCCAGCAAAGCCGCGAGAATCGTCGCTTCGTCGTGATTCAACTTGACCACGTTGGCGAGTTGGAAGGACCCGCGCACGCGGGCCGGCGTGTAGTAGGACTGGCGGAGGTTGACGTCGTACACCCGCAGCGCATCACCGGCGGACTTCAGGCACTGGTGAATTGTTTCTCGGCTGCGACTCTTGCGTTGGGCCAAGGTTCCGAAACAAATCGCCGAAGCAGAAGTCGCGATGCTCTCCCACTGAGGCGTCCACTGCATCCAGTCCCAAGCAGCGTCCTCGTGAATGTGATAGCGAGGGTCGTCCGGACGGGTGTCATCCACCGTGACCATGCCGGTGGGGTGGTCCGGATCGCGTTGCACGGTCTCGCCCGCAACTCCGTGGGCCGTGAGCTTCGCAAGCAGGTCGTCTCCCTCCGAGTCGGCCCCGACCCGCGACAACACCACGCCCTGCAAGCCGAGCTGGGTGGCGTGCACCGCCAAGTTTGCGGGCGCTCCCCCCGGACGACGGGAGTCCGAGAAACAGTCCCACAAGATCTCCCCGAGACCGACCACCATCTTGGGCTGATCGCCTGTCACGAAGCGTGTCTCCCTGTCGTTCTCTGACGAAGTTGCGGCGCCCCCCACCCGCCGACCGGCTTTCCTCGTCCCATCGTACCCTGGTCAATCGATACCCTGTGCGTCCGCTTGGTGGGAGTCTCCGAACTCCGCCACCCTTCATGGAGAGTGTCTCAGGATGGAACGCTGGCTCTTGCTCCCGTTCATCGCCGCCGGCATCGGCTGGTTCACCAACTTCCTCGCCGTGCGCATGATTTTCCGCCCCCAGCGACCGATCCGATTCCTCGGCTTGACGATTCAGGGGCTGTTGCCCAAGCGCCACAAAGAGTTCGCCCACAGCATCGGCACCACCGTCCAGGCACACTTGCTGTCGGCCGACGACATCAAGCAGGTGCTCGACAAGCCGGAGACGAAGGAGTCCTTCCGCAAGGTCCTCGAGGAAAAGCTCGACCATTACTTCGCCAAGACGCTGCGCACCCAGGTCCCCATGCTCGGTCCGTTCCTGCAAGGGCCGATGGTCGACAAGATCAAAGGCAGCCTGGCCAACGAGATGAACAACATGCTGTCTCAGGGGGCCGGCATCCTGGGCGACTCCCTCGATCAAGCCTTGGACCTCAAGCAGATCGTCGAGCAGAAGATCCTCGAGTTCGATCTCCACAAGCTCGAACAAATCGTCCTCGAGATCGCGCGCAACGAACTTCGCTGGATTGAAGTGCTCGGCGCGATCCTTGGGTTTCTGATCGGAACCCTGCAGGTCGCGCTCCTGCACTTCGCTTGACGATCAGGAAACCGCGAGCGTCGATAAGAACTTCGCCGCTTGCTCTCCGACTTGGCGACCCGTCGCCGCGGCGCGGGGGAAGGCGACCCCGTGGAGGGCGTTGCCGGCGAGGAACAGTCCCGGGACGTCGGCAAGCAGTTCCTGGATGCGTCTCACTCGGTCGAGATGTCCAAGTTCGTACTGGGGAATGGCCTTCTTCCAGCGCTTGACGTGACGGAAGACCGGACTCTCCTCCCAATGAAAGAGCTGGGCGAGTTCCTTCTCCACCATGGCCATCGACTGCTCTTCGTCGAGTCCACCGATCTCGGGATCGACCGCACCACCGACCATGACCCGCACCAACAGATGACCCTCGGGAGCGCGGCTCAGGAATAGGTGGTTCTCCCACAAACAACCGAGCATGCGAAATCCTTGACCACGAGGGATCAACGCCCCGAAGCCGCGTGGAACTTTGGGAAGCGCGGTGGGTCCGTAGCCGAGAGCGACCACGGTGACCGGCGGACAAGGGACGCCTTCCAGGAGCGACGCCGCTTCCGGCAAGGTCGCCGACAACAAGGGTGCCTGAGCCCAGCCTTCGGCAGCGAGAATCACCGCGTCGGCGGTCAGCGTGTCCCCATTCGCCAGGGTGATCCCGAATCCGTCGCCAAGTCGTTCGAGGTGGGTCACCACGGCGTTGCATTGCACCGTGAAGTTCGCCTGTTGGCCCAGCGCTTTCGGCAAAGACTGCATGCCCTGGGAAAAGGAGGTGAGCTTGCCCGACGGCCCCACAGAAGCTCCCTTCTCACCACGAGCTTTGCGCTTCGCGATCATTCCGCGGATCAACGAGCCGTGCTGCTCCTCGAGAGCGGCAAGCTTGGGGAACGCGGCCTGCACCGACAATCGCTTGGCGTCCCCGGCGTAAACCCCCAGCACCATGGCCGAAACCAGACGGTCCGCCGCTTGACGGCCCAGTCGGCGCGCCGCGAACTCCCACACGCTTTCTTCGTTCGCGGTTCCCGGCTTGCGCCACGGCTCCTGGAACGCGCGCAGCAATCCACTCGGACCCAGGATTCCAGAACGAACGAAGTGCCACGGGTGCGGTCGAATCTCGCGCAGCTTGCCGTTCAGATAGAGAAACCGCCGCGCCGCCGCCTCTCGAGCCCCCTCGGGGATCAAACCCGCGGCCCTCGCTCGGCCGCTCAGGGCTCCGTCGTCATCCAGAAAGCCGTTTGGTCCCTCTTCGACCAGCCAGTCTCCCTGGCGAACGCTGCGAGCTTTGCCTCCCAGCTCCGCCTCTTTCTCGAGCAGGACGACTTGCGATGGATGGGCCGCTTTCACGAAGAGTTCGTGGGCAGCCTGAGCCGCGGACAGTCCGGAGATCCCTCCGCCGATCACCACCAATCGCGTCGCCGAGTCGCTCACGAAGCTGGCGTCTCCTCGTGAACCGCGTCGAGCAATGCCTGCACGCTTTCGAGGGGGGTCTCCGGCAACACGCCGTGGCCCAAGTTCATGATGTGACCGCGACGCGGCACTCGACGCAACAACGAGTCCACCGCCGAACGCACTGCCGCCGGCCCCGCCATCAACAATGCCGGGTCCAGATTGCCTTGAAGCGCGAGCCTCCCCTCAAGCTTCTGAGCAAGCTTGCCGAGATCCGTTCGCCAGCAAACGGCGAGCGCTTCGCAAGGAAGCTCCGAGTAGCAGTCCACCAGGTGAGGAGCCCCCTGAGCAAACAAGATCCGGGGAATCCCCGCGCGCCCCAGCTCCTCCAGCATCGCGCGCAACGGAGACTGAATGTGTTCGCGCCAGTCGCTTTCCGACAACAGCCCGGCCCAACTGTCGAAGACTTGCACCGCATCGGCGCCGGCCTTGACCTGCTCCTTCAGATAGTCGGTGCACAGCTGCGCCAAGCGATGCAACAAGTCCCCCAGGAACTTGGGATCCTCGGTCATCAGTGCCCGTAGCAACGCGAACTCGCTTTTGCCGCCCCGGCCCTGGACCAGGTAGCCGGCCAGGGTCCACGGAGCGCCGGCAAAGCCCAACAGCGCCTGGTTCTCGTTCAGCTGCGGCTTGACCCGGCGGTGGGTCTCGATCACCTCCGGAGCAATTTCTTGAGGCGATGGTTCGTTCAATCGCGCGAGGTCCGAAGGACGTCGCAACGGCTCGGGGACGATCGGTCCCGGGTCGAAGTGGTAGTCGATGCCGAGAGACTTCACTGGGCTCATGAGGTCGGCGAAGATGATCGCGGCATCCAAAGGAAAGCGGCGCAACGGCATCATGGTGACTTCCGTCGCCAGTTCCGGGTCGTCACACAGCTGCTCGAACTTGGTGCTCTCCCGCAGCTTGCGATACTCCGGGAGGATTCGCCCGGCCTGACGCATGATCCAGACCGGCCGCCGGGGAGTTTCTTCGCGGCGCAAGGCCTTCAACAGCAACGCACTCATGTCGTCTCCGGTTCCTTGGTAAAACGGTACCCCACCCCCCGCACGGTGTGAAAGTGCTGAGGAGCTTCGTGATCTCGCTCGAATCGCTTGCGCAAGCGAACGATGAAGTTGTCGATGGTTCGAGTCGAGGGATAGAGGTCGTAGCCCCACACCCGCTCGAGAATCTCCTCTCGAGAAACCACTTCGCCAGAACGCTCCACCAGGCACTTCAGAATCATCGCCTCTTTCTGAGTGAGCTGGTGCACTTGGCCATCGAAGGCGGTTCCCCGGTAGTTGCGAAAGTCCACTTCATTGCCTTCGAAGGCAATGGAGGACCCGCTGGCAGGAGTCTCTCCATACCAGGTTCGTCGACGGAGAATCGCCGCCACTCGCAGCAGCAATTCGCGTAGATGAAACGGCTTCGCCAGGTAATCGTCACCGCCCACCTCGAGGCCTTGGATGCGATCGGCAACGCCGCCCTTCGCCGTGAGGAACAAGATCGGCATCTCTTTGCCTGCCGCGCGCGCCTCTTCGCAGACCGTGAAGCCGTCCAGTTTCGGCATCATCACGTCCAAGATCACCAGGTCGTAGTCGTTCGAGCAGATGCAGGCGAGACCTTCCTCGCCATTCTTGGCAAGCTCCACCTCGTACCCGTCTTGCAGCAGATTGTCGCGAATGCCCTCGCGCAAGTTCTCTTCGTCGTCAACCACGAGGATGCGTGGCTTCTCATCGCCTGCCATCAGCTCTCCTCTCCGCGAGAACGAGGCCAACGCACCTCGAAGCTCGCCCCCCGACCCGGGCCTTCGCTCGAAGCCCGGACTTTGCCGCGGTCGAGCTCAACCAGGCGCCGCACGATGAACAATCCCAGCCCCGCTCCGGAGCTGTCGCGGCGCAACTCATCTCCCTGACGATAGAACTTGTCGAACAATCTCATCCCGTCGGACTGGGAGAACCCGACGCCGTCGTCGGTGACGGAGAGCAGCCCGTCGCGACCAGACGCTTGGGCTCGAATCTGGATCGCCTTTCCGTCCCCGGCTTTCACCGCCTTGTCCGCATTGTCGACCAAGTTGCGGATCACCGTGCGGACTGCCTCGGGGTCGGCGCGCACGTGCAGGTCCGCTGGCACCTTCCAATCCACCTGGGTCCCATGGGGAGGCCGTTCATTCACGACCAGAGACACCGATTCGTGCAGAGAGACGTCCTCTGGCTCCAGATGCACCCCCCCTTCGTCGAGCTTGCCGGTGTCGAGGATGTTGCTCACCATGGTTTCCAAGCGCTCGACGTCGGACAGGATGCGACCCAGCCAACGTTCCCGATCGGCCGCGCCTGGATCCCGCATCTCGAGGGTTTCGGTGGCCAGTCGAATGCTTGCGAGGGGGCTCTTCAACTCATGGCTGACGGCGGCCAGGAAGTTCTCTTCGCGCTTGCGCAATCGCACTTGCTGCCAAAGCGAACGCGACACGACCACGGTTCCCGCGGCGAGGATGACCAGGAAGAACCCACCTTCCCAACCAAAACGATTCATGCGCGACTGCGCCTCCTCTCGCACCGTCGCCAGCACTTCCGGACGCACACGAAACCCGCCGGAGCCGTCCTCGGACAAAGACGGGTGCCGGGACAGGATCTCAGCCTTTGGCACTCCTTCCGCAGCCAGTTGTTCGGCGTCGTTGACTTCGGCATGGAGAGCAACGATCTGCCGGTCACGGGTTTGTCCGGTGTAGTCGATCGCATCCAGCATCCACCACCCGATTTGGGCCGCGCAAGTCGCCAGCATCACCAAGAAGATGATCTGGATCCCCCGAGTGGTGCGAACGCTCAGTCTCATGGGGCCGCGCGAATCTCGTCCAGGCAGTCCTTCAACGCACCCGCGAAGACATCCAGGTCCTGCTCCGTGTGTGCGAGAGAAAGGAAGCCCACCTCGTAGGCGGACGGAGCCAACAGCACTCCCCGATCCTTCAAGCCGTGGAACATCTTCCCATAGTGGTCTGCTGCCGAGGCATCGATGTCGAGTGCGGACCGCGGCGCGTCCCCTTGTTGCGCAGCGAACCAAAACAGCGAACCCAAGCGCACCAGTTGAAGAGGAAACGGCGCCTCTTTGATCACCGGAGCCATGCGCTCTTCGAGCTGGCGACCGCGTTGTTCGAGCAGCTCCCAGCCTTGGTCACGCTCCATGATCTCGAGGGTTTTCTTGCCGGCCGCCATCGCCACCGGATTGCCGGACAGAGTGCCGGCCTGATACACGCCACCTTCGGGTGCCAGGTGTTTCGTGAGCTCGCGTCCGCCCCCGAACGCACCCACCGGCATTCCTCCGCCGATCACTTTTCCAAAAGTGACCAGGTCCGGGACGATGTCGAAGTGCTCCGCCGCGCCGCCACGGGCCAGCCGGAAGCCGGTGATGACCTCGTCGAAGATCAGCAATGTCCCGTGGTCGCTACAGACCCGGCGCAAGGTTTCCAAGAACTCGCGGCGAGGCACCAGCAGACCATTGTTGGCCGGCACCGGCTCTACGATGACCGCCGCGATTTCGGCACCTTGCTCCTGGAACAGTTTTTCGATGCGATCGGTGTCATCGAGAGGCAGGACGGTGGTCAGTTCCGCGAATGCTCCCGGAACGCCTTCGGAAGAGGGCTGACCAAACGTGGTGAGTCCAGAGCCCGCCGCCACCAGCAGATGGTCGGCGTGACCGTGATAACACCCGGAGAACTTGACGATGCGATCGCGACCGGTGGCTCCGCGAGCCAAGCGAATCGCGCTCATGGTGGCTTCCGTGCCAGAGGACACGCAGCGCACCTGCTCGAGACCGGGGTACCAGCTCACAATCTTTTCGGCGAGTTCCACTTCCAGCAGGGACGGTGCGCCGAAGGTCAGTCCATTCGCGGCGACCCGCGCCACTTCTTCAACGATCTCTTCCTGGGCGTGACCAAGGATCAGCGGCCCCCAGGACCCGACGAAGTCGAGGTAGCGCTGGCCTTCCAGGTCTTCGACATAGGCCCCGCGCGCACGGCGATGCACGGTCGGGACGCCACCCACGGCGCCATAGGCACGAACCGGTGAGTTGACCCCTCCCGGCAAGACCTTGGCCGCCCGCTGAATCGTCTGTTCGTTGGTTGGGTTCACAGCCATCCCTCCCGCAAGGCATCTCGCGCATGGTAAGTAATCAGGAGATCCGCCCCGGCTCGAGCCATCGCCGTCAGATTCTCTCGCACCACCAAAGACTCTTCCAGCCAGCCCCGTTCCGCCGCGGCTTTGACCGCCGAGTACTCACCGGACACGTTGTAGGCCGCGAGCGGCAGTCGAGACACTTCTCGGACTCGGCGAATCACGTCCAGGTACGCGAGCGCGGGCTTCACCATCAACATGTCCGCCCCTTCGGCTTCGTCCAGGAGTGCTTCGCGCTCGGCTTCCCGTCCGTTGCGCAGGTCCATCTGATACCCGGCGCGATTGCCTTCTTGAGGGGACGAGCTGGCCGCATCCCGAAACGGACCGTAGTAGGCCGACGCAAACTTCACCGAATACGAGAGAATCCCCACGCCGGCGTGACCGGATTGATCGAGAGCATCCCGAATGGCGGCCACTCGGTGATCCATCATGTCGGAAGGGGCGACGAAATCCGCTCCCGCGTCCGCGTGCACTCGCGCCATCTCACCCAACAAGGGCAAGGTCGCGTCGTTGTCCGGCTGTCCATTCTCGAGCGGACCACAGTGACCGTGGTCCGTGAACGGGCAGAGACAAACGTCGGTGATCACCAGCAGATCATCCCCGAACTCTTTCTTCAGCAGGGCGATCGCCCGCGGACCTGCGCCCGTGGGGTCTTTGGAAGCCGTGCCGTGAGAATCCTTGGTGGAGTCCCCGGTCAAACCGAACAGGAGCACCGAGCGAATCCCCAGCTCCCGGTCCGCCTCGACCTGACGAAGCAGGCGATCCGGCCCCATGCGATCAATCCCCGGCATGGACTCGATGGACTCCTGCTGTCCGTCCTCGCCAAGCACGAAGTGCGGCATGATCAACTGATCGGCGTGGACCCGGGTTTCGCTCACCATGTCCCGCAAGGCCTGGCTCCGGCGCAACCGGCGCGGGCGAATTCGATTCGAATCGTTCATCGGCAGATTTCCTTGCAGGCTTCGATGGTCGCAGACAGATCGGGACGGCGGGCTTCGGCGGCAACCGCCAAACCAGCCTCCCGAGCCGCGCGCGAAGTGGTCGGACCAATGCTCACGATCGCGACCGAGGGATCCACGCGGGCCTGATTGAGCAATCCTTCCACGGCGGACGGGCTCGCGACCACGACCACGTCAATGCCTTCTTGTTCGAGATGACGACGCACCGGCTGCTCCGCCACGGGAAGGACTCGGTACACGGTGATCCGGTCGACGACCAAACCCACCGGTTCCAGCACTTCTTCCAAGTCGCTGGTGAATCGATCCGCGGAAGGAACCAGCAGCGACTCGTTGCCTTGGGCGATCTCCCGAATCTGGAAGGCCAGAGCTTTTGCGCCCGAACCGTTTCCCGTCATCGACACCGGCCATCCGGCCTCGCTCGACGCCCGGGAAGTCGCTGGGCCCACGCAGGCCACAAACTTTGGCGGCGGCACTGCTCCGAGAATCTGCCGCGAAGCGGCGACCGCCCGCGCCGAGCAAAACACCACGCGATCGTGGGATTGCCAGGCTTCGCTCAAGCGCTGACGGGTCTCCCCATCTTGTTGCAGAGTGGTCTGCAAGCATGGCAACACCGTCACCCCCGCACCCGCGCTCTCGAACTCTGTGCGCCACCCCGCCGAATCTTCCAACGAACGAGTCAGCAACACCCGACGTCCCTGCAAAGAACTCACGGCGTCGCCCCTTGGACGAGCTGTTCCCAGACCAAGCGGGCCACCTCTTGCGGGTCTTCGTGAGTCGCTTCGCCGGTCAGGAATTCGCCGTCTTTCTGCCAGAAAGCGCGCAGCCGAAGCAACGATCCTTCGTGAGTGCAGTGGGCCCCAAAGGGCACGTCGCAACCACTTTGCACGCGACCCAGCAACGCCCGCTCGGCGACCACGCCTCGTGACACCCCGGGGTCGTCCAGTTCTCGAAGGGCTGCCAAAACCAATTCGTCGTCGCGCCTCGCCTGACAAGCGATCGCTCCCTGCGACGGAGCGGGGATAAACTCGTCCAATGCCAGGGGAATGACTTGCACTCCTCGCGATCGCGCGTCGAAAGATGCCCCCAAAGTTCGCAGCAATCGATTCCAACCCGCAGCGGCGAGCACCAGCCCGTCGCACTCTCCTCCCTCGAGCTTCTCAACGCGAGTCGGCACGTTGCCGCGAATGCCATGGATCTTGAGATCGGGGCGCGACCGCTCGAACAGCACTCGGCGCCGAGCAGAAGAGGTGCCGAGGGTGGCCCCGTGGCGCAGCGGGATCGCCTGCTCGGGGGAGTGTTCGCCGCGACGAATCAACAACAAGTCCGCGGGGTCGTCACGGTCGGGAACCGCAGCGATCACCAACTGCTCCGGAGATTCAGAAGGTAGATCCTTGTACGAGTGCACCGCCACATCGACCCGCTCTTCCAGCAACGCGGTCTCGAGTTCGCGAACGAAAACCCCTGCCGGACCGATCTCGGCGAACGGACGATCGGTGACCCGGTCGCCCTGGGTCTTCAAGATCACCAACTCGCTCTCGCAATGGGGACGGAGCCGCTCCTGGACGAGCCTCGCCTGAGCCAACGCCAAGTCCGATCCGCGAGTTCCCAGTCGAAGCTTCACCGCAGCTCCTCCAAGCGGGGAAGCTGCAGTTTCTCTCGATCGGACTCGCGCCACGCCTCGGAGAGTTCCGCATCGGATCGAGCCAGAAACGCGTCCACTCCTTCCAACCCCACTTGAAACGCGACTTCGCGCAGCCCTTCACTCGGCAAGTGAGCCAGTCGTCGAGCCAAGGTTTCTCCCCAACGTCGCACCGCTTTCTCTTGCCCTTGATCCAAACCCGAGAGTTCTTTCTGCAACAGGCGCGCAACACCATCTAAGACTGTCTCGCGGTACTTGTGTTGCACGGAAGCGATCAGGGGCGCGACCGACAGGTCGGTCATCCGACGCCGTAGTCGAATCAGGGCGTCGTCCACGATCACTCGCGCGTCGGCCACCTGGTGAGACATCTGATCCGTCGCCGCATTGGCTTCTTCGATGAGGTCGACCATGCCCCGCCAGGAAAGCCCATACTCCCGAGCGAGTTCGGTGTCGACGTTGCAGGGAACGCCGAAGTCGATCAGCAGCGGGGGTTCCGAGGAGGCCTCTCGCAAACGCCGCAAGTGCTTCGCCTTCAGAATGTCTTGCCCGCCCACGGCGGTGATGACCGTCGAAACGGCAGGCGGATTCGTCTGGAACGCTTTCAGAGACATGGTCTGGGCGGACACTCGTTGCGCCAGCTCCTGAGCTCGCGACTCGGTCCGGTTCACCACGAACAGGTCGACTCCATGGCGGGCCAACAACTGACCACAGCGCTCGGTCATCTCACTGACACCGATCAGCGCCACGGGACCGGGCGCATGCTCCAAATGCTCGCGGGCCCAACCCACCGCATGGTCCGCCAGGGAACCGGCCCGATGGTGAACGGGCGCCTGCTGCCGGATGCGTGCCGCCACTCGCAGCGCTTCTTGGGTGACGGGACGGAGTCGCCGCCCCAGGAGTTGCTGCTGCTGGGCCAACTCGGTGGCTTCGCGGAACTGACCGATGATCTCGGTTTCCCCGAGCTTGGCCGACTCCAATCCGGCCGCGACTAAGAACAGATGCTCCGCCGCACCTTCCCCCACCCATGCTTTCAAAGTCCGTTCGGCTTCCCCGGGCTCGGGGGGTCGACCGGTCAACGCTTCGAACAACTGTTTTCGATATCGAGTCAGCGGAACGCCGGCCGCTCCGACGAACGCGACCTCGACACGATTGCAGGTCGCCAGATACCACAGCTCACCCAGACCAAGTTCGTGAGCGACTCTTTGGAGGAACGCTCCGCGTTCCTCTTTTTCCACGGTGAAGGGCACCAAGCTCTCTAGCTCGGCGTTCTTCCACGACACACCAACAACACCCAGACGATCCATACTGCCCCTTGTTATCCGGGTCGGAGACGACAATTGTCACAGAAGTGTCACAAGCCCCCGACCAGCCTTTCTTTTCATCGGCGAATCGGGGCGGAGTTTCACGAAGGAACCGCGTTTTTGTCGGCCACTCGGCGGGCCAATCCATCCAGAAAGAGAGGATGGTTCCGAACCGTCGGAACGAGGGTGAAAACTGTCCCACCGTGGGACAGAAACGTCTCCTTCCCGCGAATGCCGAGTTCCTCGACGGTTTCCAGGGTTTCGGTCGCGAAACCGGGGGTCACGACGGCCAGGTGGCCGCAGCCTGCTTTCGCCAAGTCGGCGATGGTGGTGTCGGTCGCCGGCGTCAACCAACGGTCGGGGCCGAACCGCGATTGAAAGGCCACGCTGACATCTTCACTGGGCAGCCTCATGGTGCGAACCCACGTTTCCGCAGACAGCTGACAGTCGGCTTGGTAGCGACCGCCTTCGCGGCCGTCGTGTCGCACCGGGATCCCATGGAACGACACCAACCAGTGGTCCGGAGGGGACGACAGCGCCTCGGCACATCGAGCCCTCTGGGCGGCGGCCCACCCTGGATCATCCGGAGGAATGAGCACTCTCGTCACGCGACAGTTGCGGGAGCACTGCCGCTCGACTCGACTCACCAGCCGAAGCACACTGCCCGAGCTGGACTGGGTCCGCTGAGGAAACAGCGGAATGACTCGCACGTCGTGAGATTCCCCCGAAAGAAGCAAGCGACGCAGCTCGTCTTCCAAGGAGGGCTGGCCGTAGCGGTAGACCACCCGAACGCGGTAGTCGTCACCCAACCGCTCTTGCAGGCCGGTGGCGATCTCTTGAGTCCCGACGGCCAAAGGGGATCCCCCTTCGGCCCAGATCTCCCGATACAGCTCGGCAACCTTCTTCGGGCGCCGGCGGAGAATGATGCGGTTCAGAATCGGCAACCACAACCAGCGCGGGTAATCGACCACCAAGGGATCGGACAAGAACTCGGCGAGGAAATCTCGAACGGCCTCGGCCGTGGGAGCGCGCGGCGTCCCCAGGTTGACGACCAACACATCGATCGGTGCGCTCAACAGTCACCTCCCCTCGAAACCCTCGAGTCGACGGGTCCTTTGTTGCTCCGTCCACCTACCTCGCCATTCTTGCATCGAACCTTCTTCGAGTCCCCACTCCTCATCAGATTCGCACCTCAACTCGCCTCGAAACCCGGCCCGACTGGACTCGCCGGTCACTGGGAAAGGAGTTCCTCGCACGAAAGCAATGCCGTGGTCGCCTGAAATGAAGGCCATGCGCCCACAACGGCGCATGGATGGACGGCCCCAAACCCAAAGGAGCGGGCGAAGCGATCGGCTTTCGCGCGCCTGTCGACTCGGCGAGGGGCCGGCGCGGCCTCCCCTCCGACGAATGCGGAATCGGGACAGGCTGGGTCCCCCTATCATCGTTCCCGGAATCCACGGGACCCCCTGCTTCGTCATCTCCGGTGGTGGTCCCACCTCACTGGCGCCAGTCGCCAAATCCCACGGCAATCCGCCGTGGATGGAAAGGAGAAGCAATGAGCGTGCAACCGATTCCCGAAGGCTTCCACTCAGTGACCCCTCACCTGATCATCCAGAATGCCGCCGAAGCCATCGAGTTCTACAAGAAGGCATTCGGCGCGGAGGAGATGACCCGTATGCCGACCCCCGACGGCAAGATCATGCACGCGGAGATCAAGATCGGCGATTCGCATGTGATGATCGCCGAGCGGATGGCCGAGTTCGGCATGAAGGGTCCCGAGGACTTCGGCGGCAGCCCGGTCTGCCTGCACATCTACTGCGACAACGTGGACACCATGTTCGAGACCGCAGTCAAAGCCGGTGGCCAGGTGGTCATGCCCCCGCAAGACATGTTCTGGGGCGACCGTTACGGCAAGCTCAAGGACCCGTTCGGCCACGAGTGGTCGATCGCCACCCACACCGCCGATCCGAGCCCGGAAGAGATGGCCAAGGCCGCGGCCGAGGCGTTCGGCGGCTAACACTCCGAAAAGGCGACCAGCACCCGACTCCCGAGTGCTGGCTCGCTGCCCGTGGAGAGCCGCTCCCCCGAACTCGCGGGCGGCGTTGAAGATTGACGCCCCCCCCTTCCTTGCCTCGACCGCGGCGGAAATCCTGCCTCTCGGGCCGGCAGAGCGTAACACCGAGAGCCCCAGGGGTTGCTCCCGGGTCACGAGTCTCCATGATCGGGCTGCCGGCGGACCCAGCGGTCCCGCCGGCAGCTCGTTTTCGTTCCCTCCCCAGCAAACAGGAACTTCCTCCATGATCCCGCGACGTGCCGCTCTGTTGTTCTTCGCGCTCGTTTCCGTCCTCCGATCGGGCGTCGCCCAGGCCTCGGAAGACGCGTGGTGGCTCGCCACCGTGCAAGGAGCGCCGGTCGGCTACACACGCACCATCACCGACCAGCTTGAGGAGGACGGCGAAGTCCGCTTCCTCACCATCGAGACCATGAAGATGAAGCTGGGCCGCTTGGGCGCCGAGATGGAAATCGTCGGCACCACGCGCTCGTGGGAAAACGAAGCCGGGGAGATGCTGCGCATCGAGGGCAGCATGGAAATGGCCCAGAACCCGACCAGCTACAAGGGCGTGGTGCGTGGCAACGTGCTGCATCTCGAGAGCACGTTGATGGGCAACACCCAGAAGAAGCAGCTTCCGTGGAAGAAGGGCATCGTTGGCTCTCATGCCATCGATCGCGCCTGGGTGGAAATGTCCCGCGCTCCGGTCGGGACCAAGAAGAAGCTGATGAGCTTCGAGCCGACCATGGGAATGATCTTCAACATGGAGATCGAAGCCGGGCCCACCGAGATCATCGAGCACCAGGGTCAGAAGGTAGAAGCACGGGTGGTGTTCGGCACGACGGACCTGATGCCCGGGATGAAATCTCGGGTCTGGGTGACCCCCGACGGCGAATCGATCCGCGAAACCGCCCCGCTCATGGGATCGGTGGAAATCGTCTCGACCCGCACCACTCGCGAGAAGGCCTTGGCCGGCTTCGAAGCGAGCGGAGAGGTCCCCGACATTTTTGCTCAGTCCGTCGTGACCTGCCGGGTTCCAATTCCCAACCCTCGACGAGTGGACGAGGTGCTCTACCGCGTCACCATGGAGAACGCCAATCACGAGCTGCCGCCCTTCGACCACGATCGCCGTCAGGTCGAAGAGTCCCGCAGCGACAGCGAGGTGATGCTGCGGATCACCCGTCAGGAACCGGCCGCCCTGTTCCCCTTCCCGCTCGCCGACTTGCCCGAATCCGTCGGGGCGTCATTGAAGCCGTCCCTGCTGGTTCAAAGTGATGACGGAGACATCGCTCGCACGGCCCGCGAAATTGCCGGCTCGGAGACCGATGCGTGGAAGGTGGCCCAAGACATGGAGCGCTGGGTCTACGAACACATCCAGAAGAAGAGCATGGATGTCGGTTTCGCCTCGGCACGAGAAGTTTTCGAGACCAAGCAGGGGGACTGCACCGAGCACGCGGTGCTGTTGGCGGCACTGTGCCGTTCGGTCGGGATCCCGGCTCGAGTCGCCATGGGGTTCCTGTATGTCCAAGGCATCTTCGGTGGCCATGCGTGGACCGAGGTATACATGGATGATTGGTACGCCTTGGACGCCACCAACGCGGTCGGCGGGGTGGACGCGGCTCACATCACCATGGGAACCAGCAACTTCGATCAAGACGAAGGGCTGGCGGAATTCCTTCCCATGATGGCCGTGTTCGGCAACGTCGACATCGACGTGGTCGAGCTCCGCTACGGGGAACAGCGCATCCAGACGGGCGAAAACCTGACCAACAACATGATCCAGGGAGACACCTACGAGAACCGCTTGCTCGGCCTCAAGGTGACCAAACCGGAAGGTTGGAAGTTCGAGATCCCCGAGAAAGAAGGAATCAGCAAGGACACCCTGACCTTGGCGTCTCCGAAAGGTGACTTCCTGCACATTCACTCCCAGTCCGTTCCCTATGACTTTTCCCTCGAGGACCTGCGTCAACGTGCCCTGTCTTCTTGGAAGGGCGAAGGAAAGAACGTGACTCAAACGCCCCTGTCCATCGACGGGCGGGCGACTCAAATGCGCTCGGCCACCATGCCGAGCATGCAGCGGGTCGGCGCGGACGTGCTGTTGGGCGACACCCTCTTCGTGTTCGACATGACGACGTTGCGCGAAGACGCCGCGCAGCTGTTCGAGGAGATTCTGGACACCGTGGACTTCGACGTGGGCGTCATGCAGCTCGAAGCCGCCCAGTCGGAGTAAGGACCGGCGCGCTCGACGTGCACCACGCCTGGGTTCGGCGTCCGACCGAGAGGAGCGGGCGGGCAAGCTCGGGATCGGGCGGGCCGAGCATCGAGGGGCGGACGCCAAGATTCGACTCACTCGGCGGTCGCAAGGATTGCTCACCCGAGGCGATTCGTGAGTCCGGCGGCCCTCGGCTGGACTCATGAGGATTAGCCCGGACGAATCGTGAAGGTTCGCAGGCCTGAGGAAAAGGCCTGCGAGCACGAGACCCCGGGAACTTTTCCCCGGCCTCCCCGTACGTGAGGAGATGGCCCAGGCCTCCCTGACCCCCGGGTCGTGTGGGAGGAGCCGCAGTTTTCCCGAGGGGGTGACCACCTCGAACTGGACGCGAAGGAGAGTGGATTCATGAGCCTGACGCTGTTGTCCCTGTTGCTCGCCGTCGCGGATCCCGTGCCGGCAGCCGAGATGCCGAACGATGTCCTCACCGTGTCCGCATCGATGGACTCGGGGGAGTGGACCCCGGGATCCGACCATGTGCTGAATCTCGAAGTCACCATGAAGGACGGCTGGTCCGCGTCGACTTCGGGAATTCCCCAGCCGCTGCTGCAGATCCAGAAGCCCGCCTCGGTGACCCTGGAAGGCAAGGTCCTGACGAAATTCGAAGACCTGGCCCGCAACGAGTTCCTCCAGGCTCCCTATGAGCGCCTGATCGAAGGGACCCGCGCCGAGATCGGCTTTACAGTGAAAGGCGATCCAAGGGACGGAGAAACCCTGGCATTCACCGTCCTCGCCTACGTCTCCGACGATCCGGACTCTCGCGGCTGGTTCGTGCGCAAGCGCATGGAAGTCGAGCTGAAGCCAGACGCCGTCGCCAAAGAGGTGTCGGCGGAAGACTCCACCTGGGGAGACTCGGGTGTGCTGCAGATCGGGGACGACGCCGAGTCTTTCGAACTGCCTCGCGCCGACGAGTCCTACCTGGTCATGGACGACTACCTGTACGAGAAGAACATCGTCGTCACCACCTATCGCGCCTACTGGTGACCGTTCTGCATCGAACAGCTCGGTGAGCTGTCAGACTTCCGGCAACAATTCGAGGACCGCGACACCGTCGTCATCGCCATTGCTCAAGAGGACACCGACCTCGTGACCCACGGCAAGATCCTGGAGAAGTTCCCCGAGGACCTGCCTTTCCAGCTGGTCGCGGATGTCGACCAGGAGCAAACCAAGTCCTACGATCGGACCACGACGTACCTGATCGACAAGGAAGGGGTGGTGCGAGAAATCTTCCCCGCCATGATCCACATGCGTCCGACCTGGCACTCGGTGCTGAATCGTCTGGACGAAATCCTCGGCGCAGAGGCCGCGGAGTAACCCGCTCCCCGTTGCGTCGTCCCTCCTGAACCTTCGGGGCCCGATTCACCGTCGCGTGAGTCGGGCCCCTTCTCTTGGGCGAACTCTGCGGGAAACGACGCCTGCCGCGAGCCGACGCCCCGCAGACCTGACCGGGACACCCATCTGACGGGAAACCTTGTCCCGGACAAACCGCCCCGTCGCTCGATCCCGAATCTGCGGGGCGGGGCTACCATGGCATGCGCAGGGCCGAAGCCGCCTTGGCAGCCGCTATATTCGCGCGGATTCCGCGATCCAGCCCCCTGGCCCGCCCCTTGCGGAGGCTTGGAGGATCTGGAACTCCCTGCGAACCCCACCCTCGGCGTCGCGCTCCCCTGTCATCCGAAAATCCAGCACAAGGACCCGGCCCTCTCCATGGCGAAGTCTGAAGCTCCCAAGCGGCGTCGCTACGTTCCCGCCGTCGGCAAACGCCTGAACGTTCTTTTGGCCGTGGTCTTCGGCTTGTTCGCACTGCTGTCCGTGAACGGGCTGTTCCTCGCGAGCGTGCGCGTGCTGGGGTACTTCACCGGACGCTCCTACGAGAACCTCTTCTACCTCTACAACTTCCTGGTGCACCTGGTGCTGGGTTTCGTTCTGATCGCCCCGCTGGTGATTTTCACCGCGATCCACATGAAGAACACTCGGCAGCGGCGCAACCGACGCGCGTTGAAAGCCGGCTATGGCCTGGCGTTCATCGCTTTGCTGCTGGTGTTGAGCGGGGTCCTGCTGACTCGCATCGAAGGCATCCTGGAGGTCAAGAACCAGACGGTTCGGAGCGCCGCGTACTGGGCCCACGTCATCACTCCGTTGTTGGCCGTCTGGATGTTCATCCTGCACCGCCTGGCGGGCCGCAAGATCCGCTGGAACATCGGATTGCGCTGGGCCGTGGTCGGTGTCGTGTTCGCGGGAATCAGCCTGCTATTCCTCACCCACGACCCGCGCGCTTGGGACGTGGAGGGCAATCCAGACGGCGCTCAGTACTTCTTCCCGTCGTTGGCCAGGACGGTGAGCGGCGATTTCATCCCGGCGCACGTCCTCGACAACGACGAATACTGCATGCGCTGCCACCAGGACGTTCATGAGTCCTGGGAAATGAGCGTCCATCGCTTCGCCTCGTTCAACAACCCGGTGTACCTGGCGTCCATTCGCGAAACACGCCAGGCCATGATGGAGCGCGATGGGAACATTCAAGGCTCACGATTCTGCGCCGGCTGCCACGATCCGGTTCCGTTCTTCTCCGGCGCCTTCAACGACCCCAACTACGACGACGTCAACCACCCGACGGCCCACTCGGGAATCACCTGCACCGCCTGTCACGCCATCACCCACGTGAACACTCCGCGAGGCAACGCCGACTACACCATCGAAGAGCCCATCCACTACCCGTTCACGTTCAGCGACAACCCGCTGCTGAGCTGGGTGAATGAGCAGCTGGTGAAAGCCAAGCCAGGGTTCCACAAGAAGACGTTCCTGAAACCGCTTCACCAAGAAGCCGAGTTCTGCGGGTCCTGCCACAAAGTGCACTTGCCGAAAGAGGTCAACGACTACAAGTGGCTCCGCGGCCAGAACCACTACGACAACTATCACTTGAGCGGCGTTTCCGGCCACGGGGTGCAGAGCTTCTACTATCCCCCCAAAGCGGAACACAATTGCAACAACTGCCACATGCCGTTGATGCCTTCCGACGATTTCGGCTCCCAGGACTTCGACGGGTCTGGCGTCGTCCAGGCCCACGACCACATGTTCCCTTCGGCCAATGCGGCCATTCCTCATTTGGAGGCCGAACTCAACCGCCTTACCAAAGAACAAGCGAACATTGCCGAGCAGAAGCACCGAAAGTTCACTGATGGCGTGATGCGTCTAGACATCTTCGGCATCAAAGAAGAGGGGCGCATCGATGGGGCACTGACGGCTCCGCTGCGGCCCGAGGTCCCGACCTTGCAGCCCGGGGGCCGGTATCTCCTCGAAGTCGTCATCCGCACCAAGAAGATGGGGCACATCTTCACCCAGGGCACGGTGGACTCGAACGAAGTTTGGGTAGAGATGAGCGCCGAGTCGGACCAACGACTCTTGGGACGTTCCGGCGGACTGCACCCGGACACGCGGGAGCTGGACCCCTGGTCACACATGGTGAATGCGTTCGTGCTCGACCGGGAAGGCAACCGGATCTCGCGACGCAACGCCCAGGACATCTTCATTCCGCTGTACAACCATCAGATTCCGCCGGGAGCCGCGGACGTGGTGCACTACCTTCTGGAAGTGCCAGAGAACCAGACCGGCTCCATCACGGTGAACGCGCGCCTTCGCTACCGAAAGTTTGACAACGAGCTGATGCGCTTCGTCACCGAAGACGAAGGCTATGTGAACAACCTTCCGATTCTGGAGCTGGCCGAGGATCGGGTCGTGTTCCCGGTGGCCGGAGGAGACGTTTCCCAGAACCCCGCTTCTGAGATTCCGGAATGGGAACGCTGGAACGACTACGGGATCGGCCTGCTGCGCAAGGGACAGCTCGGTGAGCTCCGCCAGGCAGAACATGCCTTCCAACAGGTCGAGCGTCTGGGTCGGCCGGAAGGGCCGTTGCACCAGGCCCGGGTGTACATCAAAGAAGGTCGCGTTGCCGACGAAGCGCCCGCCGCCTTGCGTCGAGCTCGGGACTTCGAACCTCCCGCCAATGAGTGGTCGGTGCTTTGGTTCTCCGGCTTGGTCAACAAGCAGAACGGCAAGCTGGAAGATGCAATTCGAAACTTCGAGCAGATCCTGGAAGGAGGCTTCGAGCAAGCTCAGGGTCGAGAATTCGACTTCCGTCAGGACTACAATCTGCTGAACGAACTGGCCGGCACCGTGTTCGAGCGCGCCAAGCAAATGCGCGGGGAGAAACGCAAGCCCCAACGCGAAGCGCTCATGAACAAAGCCCTCGGCCTGTTTCACCAGGTCCTTGACCTGGATCCCGAAAACGTGACGGCTCACTACGGTCTGAACTTGATCTACCGAGACCTGGGAGACGATGCCAAGGCCGCAGAACACAGCGCGCTGCACGGCACTTACAAGGTGGATGACAACGCGCGGGACCTCGCCATCGCCAACGCTCGGATCAAGTACCCAGCCGCCAATCACGCGGCGGAAGCGGTGGTGATCTACGACTTGCAGCGCGATGGCGCCTACGGAATGCCCCAACAATGAACGACCCGAAGAGCACGGAGCCCCACGACCACGAGTCCGAAGAGTTCGTCCCCGAAGACGACCGCATTGTCGGCCAGGCGTTTCGCTGGTCCCTCGCCGTCATTCTTTTCCTCGCCGGGGTGATCTGCGGGTTCCTGTACTTCTCGAAAGAGGAGGTCCAAGAAGCCGAGGTCCAGGAGAAGGATTTGAGTGCGATCCCGGACTTGGCGCCCGAACTGGAACAAGCGCCCACGGTGGTGTTCACCGACGTGACCGAGCAGGCGGGAATCGACTTTGTGCATCACAGCGGCGCCCGCGGCGAGAAGCTCCTCCCGGAAACCATGGGAAGTGGCTGCGCCTTCTTCGACTATGACGCGGACGGAGACCAGGACCTTCTCTTGACCAACGGTACCGCCTGGCCCCACGACCCCGCCCCCGAGACGCCGCCGACCATGGCCCTGTATCGCAACGACGGATCCGGTCACTTCGAAGACGTCACCGAAGAATCCGGCCTGGCAGTGTCCTTCTACGGCATGGGACCCGCCGCGGCAGACTGGGACGCCGACGGAGACCTGGACTTGTTCGTCGCCGCGGTCGGACGAAACCGCATGTTCCGCAACGAAGGGGGCACCTTTGTGGAGGTGACCGATCAAGCGGGAGTGGCCGGACTCGACAGCGAGTGGACCTCGTGCGCCGGCTTCTTCGATGCCGATGGCGACGGCGATTTGGATCTGCTGGTCGGAAACTACGTCGAGTGGTCCCGAGACATCGACACTCAGTTGGCCTTCACCTTGAACGGCGAAGACCGTGCTTACGGCCCACCGACCAACTACAAGGGGAGCTTTCCCGCTCTGTATCGCAACGACGGCGATGGGACCTTCACCGACATTTCGGAGGAGTCCGGGATTCGCATCGCAAACTCGGCGACCGGCGTGCCGGTGGCCAAGACTTTGGGCTTCGCCTTCACCGACATCGATCAGGACGGCTTGCAAGACGTTCTGGTCGCCAACGACACGGTCAGCAACTTTCTGTTTCACAACCTCGGCGGTGGCAAGTTCGAGGAAATTGGAGACGTCGCTGGAGTCGCGTACGATTCCACTGGGCATGCCACGGGCGCCATGGGCATCGACTGCGCCTACTACCGAAACGACGGTTCCCTGGGAATCGGCATCGGCAACTTCGCCAACGAAATGAGTTCGCTGTACGTGTCCTACCGCGATCGCCTTCAGTTTTCCGACGAGGCCATTGGCGAGGGCGTCGGCTCCCCTTCGCGACTGCGCCTTTCCTTCGGTCTGTTCTTCTTCGACTACGATCTGGATGGGCGCATGGATTTGTTCCAGGCCAACGGACATCTGGAAGAAACCATCCACGAAATCCAAGAAAGCCAGCACTACCACCAGCCGGTTCAGCTGTTCTGGAACCGCGGCCCCGATTCGGAGAGCTGTTTCGTCGAGATTCCGAGCGACGAAGCGGGCGATCTGGCGAAAAAGGTCGCGGGGCGTGCCGCGGCCTACGCGGACGTGGATGGAGATGGCGATCTGGACGTGATTGTCACTCAGCCCGGCGATCGCCCGATGCTGCTCCGCAACGATCAGGACCTGGGACACCACTGGATTCGATTGCAACTAGCCGGTTCCGGAAGCAATCGAGACGCCCTTGGCGCGCGTGTTCGCATCACCCAGAACGGAACGACCTACGAACGAAGGGTCAGCCCCACCCGCAGTTACCTGAGTCAGGTGGAACTTCCGGTCACCATCGGCCTCGGCACCGCGACCTCGGTCGAGAAGCTCGAAGTGATCTGGCCCGATGGCTCGACTCAAGCCGTGACGAACCCGACGATCGACGGGCTCACGGTGGTCCGCCAGTCGGGAGCCTGACCTCCTTCCTCACCCGTCGGGCAAAAGCGACGACGAAGTGCCGCGCACCCCAAGAACGGGTTCGATGCGAACGTACAAATCTCATCCCCGCTCTCGAATCTGGCAGATCGTGTGCTGCGCTGGCTACGACTCCCGACGGTAAAGGCGGGTGACTGCTAGGAACACGAGAACGAACAACACGCTGCTGGCGAGGAAGACCTGGCCGCCCAACCATGGGTAAAGCAAGCCGCCCAGGCAGAGCCCGACGATCGACGCGAGAGAGCCCGCGCTAGAAAGTGCCCCCTGCAAGGATCCCTGGTCGGGCTCGGGCACGAGACTCGCCGCTTGCGCCTGAAAGGTCGGCCAGGCCAGGCCGTTTCCAAGAGCGAACAAGCCTGCGCCGGCAAAGGCGGCGACGCTCGAGGCGCCGCTGAACGCGACAAACGAAAGAGCGAGCCCGGCAAGGCCGAGGGCGAACACCGTCTTCGCCCTCGCGTGGGAACTCACGGTACTCAGCAACGGCCCCTGCATGAACAACATCGCCGCCGACATCGTCGAGTAGAAGACTCCCATCTTCCCCGGATTCCATCCGATACGCCCGGTCGCGTGCACGGGAAACGCCGCATAGAAGATGTTGAATCCGAGGAACATCACGAACGACACGATCAACGCGAGTCGAACGTCGGGGATACGGAGAGCACTCCGCAGGCTTCCCTTCTCTTGTGACTTGTCACACGGAACCTGCTGCTGACTGAGTGCCCGAGTGATGGCTCGCGGTGGTGGTGGCCCCTCCGGGCAACGCCCTCCTGGATCTTTCAAGCGCAAGCACAGAAACACACCGACCAGCGCAATGACCATGGCAGCAACCACGGGCCACCGGTAGGGATCGTGATCCGTGGCAAGGAGTCCAGCAAGCGCGGGACCCGCCATGAACCCCACCGACGCAGCCATGCCCATCCGGCCGAAAGCGCGCTGGCGCTCCTTCTTGGCATCTCTTGTGATGTCCGCCACGTAGGCGTTCGCCACCGAGATGTTTCCCCCCGTGAGGCCGTCAATGAACCGCGCCAGGAACACCAGCAACAACGGAACCGTCACCGTCGTCCCGGCGAAATCTCCCAGGGGTTGGCGAGGAACCACCAGAGCCACGAGAAACAGCAGCCAGGCAACGACGGTCCCTCCCTGGCTAACCGCCAAGACGACCTTGCGTCCCGTGTGATCCGACCAGCGCCCGAGAAGGGGAGCGCCGATCGCTTGGGCTGCGGAGTAGGTGGCACCGAGCACCCCGTAGGTCCAGGCCGCGCCTCCGAGATCGGCGACCAGGAAAACCAGAATGGGCAGAGCGATGGAGAAACCGAGGGTTCCGCAAAGATGCACGACGAGGATCGGAGCGAGAGTCTTCCAGCCGACTCGCGGGGCTTGGACTTCACTCATCCCGGCACGCTTTCATAGGCTCGGTCGACAAGTCGAATCTCATGAACACGGCTCTTCTTGTCCAGCCACGCGAACGGGCCCACGGGTCGGCGCTCCCTGGTCGGCAAGGGGCGTCTGACCTCGGCCCCCCCTCCCACGGTGCGGTGCCTTGATGCTTGGGCCATGGCGCCTCACCCTCGAACCCGGAAGTGGAGGGCTTCATCCCTTCGCCCGGGTTCTCGATCACTCGATTATGTCCTGTCGTTTGCACATGTCCTGGCGGGATTCTCGCGGCGGGACTCCGTTTGGAAAGGATGAGCGCATGGACCGGAGCGATCCAAATAAGTCGCTACCTCGGGTCGCTGGGGCATTGTCTGGGACGCAATCGCGGGCGCAAACCGCCTCATCATGAAGACCGGCTTGAGTCTGCTCATTCGATCCAGGGGGCAGAAATCGAGCGCGCGAACGGGCCCCGCGGCACTCGACTTTCGGCAATCACCGAACGACGACAAGGCTCCTGCATGTTGGGCTCGGGGTATAAACCACTCCTTGTGCAAGCACGAACCGAAGACGAGACCGACCCACGACATGACAACACGCAAGCCGAGAGCATCCATCCCGACCAACGAACTGGAGAAAGCCGCCTGGCCATCTCTCAGCCCGGATTTGGTCGAGCAGATTGCGCAAGCCGGCATCCGGCTGGACACGAAACGCGGTGAGGTTCTGTTCGACGTTGGCCAGGAGCGGTACGACTTCTACTACGTCGAGCGGGGCGTCCTTGAAGCCATTGACCGTTCCAACGACCATGTCGTTGTTCAAGTGAAAGAAGGAAACTTCGTCGGTGAGTTGGGAATGCTCATGGGACAACGGGCATTCCTCGCCGTGGTCGTTGCCGAGGCGGGCCGTGTCATCCGTCTCCGGCAAGGCGATCTCATGCAGATGATGCATGCCGTGCCAGAACTCGCCGACACGATCGTGACTGCCTATGCGGCCCGGCGCCGACTGTTGGTGAACTGGGGGGAAGGGGGGCTCATCATCATCGGCTCGGAGGGCGACAGCAAAGCGCTGCGCCTTCGCGAGTTCGCAAGTCGAAGCCGGCTCCCCTATCGCTGGGTGCCGCGGAGTGACACGGCGGCCATGAACGAGGTTTCCAAGCTCTGCGAGGTTCCTGCAACAGGCACCGTTGTCGTCACCGGCCGTTCTCAAGTTCTTCCTGAGCCGACGCCGAAAGCACTGGCTTGCGTCATCGGAATGGATCTGGCTGCCGACAACACCTCCCTCTTCGACGTGATCGTCATCGGAGCCGGCCCCGGAGGGCTAGCCGCCGCGGTTTATGCCTCCTCGGAAGGGCTCGACGTCCTTGTCGTTGAAGACACGGCGATCGGCGGACAAGCCGGCACTTCTTCCAGAATCGAAAACTACCTCGGGTTCCCTGCGGGAATCTCCGGAGCGGAACTCGCTTTCCGCAGTAGCGTCCAGGCCATCAAGTTTGGAGCGCGGATTGCTGCTCCGCGGCGAGCAACCCGGCTCACACGGGAAAATGACCTCTTCTGTGTGACTCTGGATGACGGAGATACGGTCCGAGGTCGAACCGTGGTGCTCGCAAACGGCGTCCAGTACCGCCGGCTGCCGCTCGCGAGGCTTGAAGAACTGGAAGGTCAGGGAGTGTATTACGCCGCCACCGATCTCGAGGCCCGCTTCTGCCGAGACACAGAGGTGGTGATCGTTGGTGGGGGAAACTCGGCCGGCCAAGCCGCCATGTTCCTTTCCCGTTTCGCGTCAAAGACCCACGTCGTTGTTCGCGGGGAGGGCCTCGCGGTCACGATGTCCGCCTACCTGTCCGACCGAGTCGAGCCAGACCAACGCATTCAGCTTTGGACTCGCACCAGCGTGTCGGCGCTTGTGGGCGAGAGTCATCTGGAGCAAGTCGTTCTGAGAAACAACGACACCGGGGAGGAGTCCACCATCCGGTCGAAAGCTCTCTTCATCATGATTGGAGCAGCGCCAAACACCGACTGGCTCGACGGTCAGGTAGCCTTGGATGAGAAAGGGTTCGTTCGGACGGGTCGCGATGTCGGACCAGAGTTCGACGGGTTTGCCACGTCTCTGCCTGGCATCTACGCGGTTGGCGATATCCGCTCGGGATCAGTGAAGAGAGTCGCTTCGGCCGTCGGCGAAGGCTCTGTAGTGATCGCTGCCGTGCACGAGTATCTCAGCGCGCACACAGAACCCTGAATCCGCTCTCTGGAAACGGGAACTCGAACGACGCTTGAAGTCACTCCGGGACCTCGTCCCGCGCTGCTTCGATGATCCAGGGAACCGCGAGGATTTGCGCGGCCATTCGCTTTCACGAACCGCCGTATGATTCCCTCTCCGAAGCAAGACGCGCTTCCACCACCGGGAAGGGCTCCACGATGGACTTTCAAGGGAGGGTCGCTGTCTTGCTCCGCGGAGCAACCAGGACATTCCGCTCTCCCTTGTGATGAGTCGTCGATCACACGGTTCCTAAGAATCACCGGCAAGCAGGATTGAATTCGAGGAGAGTGCTCGGGACCGCCCTTCGTTGTTTCATTGCGCCATGTTTAGGATCGGAAGAAAAACTCTTGAGCCTTCACGAACGGAGAAATGGTCCACGCTCGGGGCTCTCGAGGGATGACGGGGACAAAGATTGAACACTGATCCAAGCGCGCGGGACCGGGCAAGTGTTCTTGCGAAGCTGACGCCAGCAATCTGGTTCGGCCTACTGTCCGGGTGCGGCCTCGTGGGGCCCGACTACACCCCCCCACCGGCCGACGCACCGGATTCCTATCTGGCGGACCGGCATCGAGGTCTGGTCGACGGAGCGACGGAACTCTCCGAATGGTGGAAGAACCTCGGCGATCCGACGCTCGACTCGTTGATCCAAAGATCTTTGCAAAACAACCTCGATCTGCGCGAGGCTCTGGCTCGGATCCGCGAAGCACGGGCGCGACGCGTGATCACCGGAACACAGCTCCTGCCAACCATCGATGCGAGCGGTTCGTTCTCGCGTGACCAGCGCAGCGACGAGATTGCCAACGGGGAGTTCGGCGTCCGGGTGGCAAACACTTACGCAGTCGGACTCGACGCCAGCTGGGAGGTGGATCTCTGGGGGCGCATCCGGCGGATCAACGAGGCGGCGTCCGCGGAGATCGGTTTGTCCGTCGAAGATGCCCGGGACGCATTGGTGTCCGTCCTTGCCGAGACGGCACTCAACTATGTCGAACTGCGCAACTCCCAAGAGTTGATACGGATTGCCCAGGCCAACATTGAACTACAAGAGCAGACGGTCGAACTCACTCGCAATCAGTTCAACGCCAACCTGGTCAGTCAGCTCGACGTCTCCCAGGCTCGCTCCAATCTGGAAAGCACCCGGGCATCCCTTCCTCCGTTGAAAGCCGACGCGCGTGCGGCACGAAACCGGCTGGCCGTGCTTCTGGGCATGTTCCCCGGTGCCCTGGAAGAAGAACTGCGCTCGCCCGCACCGATTCCTTCGCCAGCTTCTCAGGTCGCGGTCGGGATTCCCGCCGACATCATTCGCCAGCGGCCGGACATCCGACGCGCCGAACGAGAACTCGCTGCCGAGACCGCTCGCATCGGGATCGCCGAAGGAGACCTGTACCCCAGACTCTCTTTACTCGGGAGCATCGGACTGCAAGCGGAACACTCCTCGGACCTGCTCGACGGCCGTGCGGCCGCTTTCCGCATCGCTCCCTCCCTGACCTGGAACGTGTTCGACCGACGTCGCATCCGGGGCAACATCGAGGTTGCCGATGCACGGCAAGAGCAAGCACTGCTTCGCTACGAACGCTCGGTGCTCCGAGCTCTTGAAGAAACCGAGAACGCGATGGTCCGATTCGCCTACGACCAAGATCGGCGCGACTCTCTCGAAACAGCGGTGGCCCAAGCACGCCGCGCGGTGGAGCTTTCCGAGGACCAGTACCGGCAAGGGCTGGTCAGCTTTCAGTCAGTGCTGGACAGCCAGAGATTCCTGTTCGGAATCGAGAGTTCCCTGGCCTCCACTCGCGCTTCGATCACCACAGACCTCATCTCTTTGTACAAAGCCCTGGGCGGTGGCTGGGAATGCCGCGACGTGGTACTCACTGAATCTCCAAAAGAAGGATCCGACCCGTGAACGGCCGATGGCTCCGCGGCATTCCTGCAATCTGTGTCCTGACCGCTTGCGGTGAGCAGCCGGCCCCGCAAGGTCCTCCGCCACCTCCGCAAGTCACGGTGGCTCATCCGGTGGTCCGCGACATCGTGGAGTGGGACCGCTACACCGGGCGCCTCGCAGCCACCGAGTCGGTGGAGGTCCGAGCGAGAGTGTCCGGCTACCTGCAGTCCATCCACTTCCAAGAAGGGCAATTGGTGGAAAAGGGAGACCTGCTCGCGGTGATCGACCGACGTCCTTACGAGGCCGAGCTGCACCGGGCCAAAGCGCTCCGCGAAGAGGCGGGAGCGGGGATGGAACGAGCCCAAGCACTCCTTGCCCAAGCCGAGGCCTCGTTGACCCAGGCGGAGTCTGCACGCAAACTCGCAAAGATCCGCCTCGACAACGCGCTTCTCGCCGTGGAGACCAACTCCATCGCCCAAGAACAGGTCGACGTCCGGCGCAGTGAGTTCGCCCAAGCCGAAGCCTCCGTCGGCAAGGCCCAGGCCTCGATCGCCTCAGCGAATGCCGAGATCGCCACGGCCAACGCCGCCATCCACACCGCGGAAGCCGAGGTCGAACGAGCCAACTTGGATCTTCGCTACACGCGCATCGAGGCCGCGATCTCGGGACGCATCAGTGACCGGCTCGTGACCAAGGGGAACCTCATCCAGGGCGGAAGCTTGGGTGCCACGTTGCTGACCACAATCGTGTCTCTGGATCCGATGCACGTCTACTTCGATGCAAACGAGCAAGAGTTCTTGAAGTATCTGCGGCTCTCGACGTCGGGAGAACGGCCGAGTTCTCGCGAGTACAAGAATCCGGTGTACTTGGCGTTGATCGATGAAGAAGGCTACCCCCATCAAGGACACATTGACTTCGTCGACAACAGAATCGACACCAACACCGGGACGATTCGCGGCCGAGCCATCTTTCGCAACGGGGACTTGACCCTCACTCCGGGGTTATTCGCCACCGTGAGAATCCCCGGCAGCGCCCGCTACGACGCGATCATGGTCCCCGACGCGGCGATCGGCTCCAATCAGTCCCAGCGTTTCGTGATGATGGTCGATGACACCAACACCGTCAGTCCCCGGGCGGTCACGCCTGGTCCCCTGGTCGATGGTTTGCGTGTCATTCGCGAAGGCCTGGATGGATCCGAGCGCATCGTCATTGGCGGGCTGCAACGTGCTCGGCCCGGCAGTGTGGTCACTCCCGTTGACGGGACGATCGAAGTCGATGAACTCGACGATCACCTCCCGAATGACTACCAGCCCCTTCCAGAAGATGAGTGGATCACCGTCGACTCGGATCCCTTGCCCGAAGACGAAACGGGGAACGATCGATGAACATGCCGCAGTTCTTTATCGGGAGGCCGCGTTTCGCGGTCGTCCTGTCACTGGTCGTCCTGCTAATCGGCGGTATCTCCTACTTCCAGCTGCCGATTTCTCAGTATCCAGAAGTGGCCCCCCCCACGGTCGTGGTCACCGCCAGCTACCCGGGAGCGACCCCGGAAACCATCGCCGAGACCGTCGCCACCCCGCTGGAACAGGAGATCAACGGGGTCGAGGACATGCTGTACCTGGAATCCCAGTCCACGGTCGATGGCCGCATGACCCTGACCGTGACCTTCAAGCTCGGCACGGACATCGACAAGGCCCAAGTCCTGGTCCAGAATCGGGTCTCCGTAGCCGAAGCAAGACTCCCGCCCGAGGTACGGCAGATCGGGGTGACCACCCGCAAGAGTTCCCCCGACCTCCTGATGGTGGTTCACATGCTGTCTCCCGACGACAGTCTGAGCCAGCTGTTCATCGGCAACTACGTCTTCCTCCAAGTTCGGGACGTTCTCGCTCGCCTGGACGGGGTTGGAGACGTGCAAGTCTTCGGCGGCAGTCAGTACAGCATGCGAGTCTGGCTCGACATCGAACGACTCGCGTCGTTAGAGCTCACACCGGGTGACGTGATCGGGGCTCTTCGCGAGCAGAACGTCCAGGTGGCCTCAGGAGCGATTGGACAGGAACCGATGGGCCGACCCGGCGCATTCGAGATCACCGTATCCAGTCAGGGCCGGCTGCGCGAAGCGTCCGAGTTCGAGGACATTATTCTCAAATCGGGAACGGGCGGGCGCCTGGTTCGGTTGAGAGATGTGGCGCGCATCGAACTCGGCGCCCAAGACTACGCGGTACGCAGCTATCTCGACGGGAGCAATGCCGTGGCACTGGTCGTGTTCCAGCGACCGGGATCCAATGCCATTGACACCGCGCGCAGCGTCAATGTCGCCATGGACGAACTCGCTCAAACCTTCCCCGCCGGGCTCGAGCATCGGGTGGTCTACAACCCGACCGAGTTCGTGGAAGCCTCGATCGATGAAGTGTTCAACACCTTGCTGATCTCCGCGCTGTTGGTCGTGTTGACGGTGTTCGTGTTTCTCCAAAACTGGCGCACGACGATCATTCCGGTCGTGGCGATCCCCATCTCCCTGATCGGCACGTTCGCGGTCATGCAGGCACTCGGAGTGACCTTGAACAGTCTCTCCCTGTTCGGCTTGGTCCTTGCGATCGGCATCGTTGTCGACGATGCCATCGTCGTGGTCGAAAACGTCGAACGTCTCATTGGAGGCGGTCTCGGCCCACGAGAAGCGGCCCGCCAGGCGATGAAGGAAGTGGGTTCTGCGCTCGTCGCAACGACGCTGGTACTCATCGCAGTGTTCGTGCCCACCGCCTTCATCGCTGGCCTCAGCGGACAGTTCTATCGCCAGTTCGCACTCACCATTGCCTCGGCAACTGCGATCTCAACCTTCGTGTCTCTGACTTTGAGCCCGGCCCTCGCAGCAATCTTGTTGCGCCCTAAGGAGAAGGCACGCGGCCTACGCCGGCTCTTTGATCTGGCCTTTGGGTGGTTCTTCTGGATTTTCAACAAGGTGTTCGACGTGGCCAGCCGTCTGTATGCCCGACTCGTCGCCGGGGCGCTTCGGGCCAGCCCTCTGGTCTTGCTGATCTTCGTGGCCCTTCTCGGTGCGACGTACTTTGCCTTCCGCATAGTCCCCACCGGGTTCATTCCCGCTCAGGATCAGGGCTACCTGATCGTCGCGATCCAGCTGCCGGACGGCGCGTCGCTCGAACGCACCGACCAGGTGGTCCACCAGGTCGCAAACCTCGCCCTCGAGACTCCCGGCATCGCGAACGCGGTCGCCTTCACGGGATTCTCCGGAGCGACCCGGGTGAACAGCTCCAACGCGGCGGCAATCTTCACCGCCCTGGAAGATGCCTCCGATCGAGCAGAGAAAGGACTGACTGCAGACACCGTCCTGTCCGATCTGAGAGCTCGCATCTCGACCGTCGAAGAGGCTCTCATCTTTGCGCTCGCTCCACCGCCAATCCCCGGAATTGGCACCGGCGGTGGTTTCAAAATGCAAATTCAGGACCGTGCCGGCGTGGGCTTTCAGGCCCTGCACGACGCGGCCTGGGCCGTTGCTGGGCAGGCCAACCAGAAGGAAGGCCTGGTGCAGGTCTTCTCGAACTTCTCTCTCGGGGCGCCCCAGCTCTTCGCTGACATCAACCGCACCAAGGCCCGCATGCTGGACGTGCCGATCGGGGCAATCAACGAAGCCCTCCAGGTCTACCTTGGATCGGTGTTCGTCAACGACTTCAACTACCTGGGCCGCGTGTACCGCGTGACCGCTCAGGCCGAATCCGAGTTTCGCGATGAAGAAGACGATGTCCTGAAGCTCCGTACCCGAAGCTCGAACGGTGCCATTGTGCCGCTCGGTTCCTTGGTCACCCTGCAACGGAAGACCGCACCGTCACGAGTGGTTCGCTACAACCTCTATCCCGCGGCTGACGTGAACGGAGACACGCTTCCTGGATTCTCCACCGGTCGGAGCCTGGAGATCATGGAAGAGCTTGCCGAGAACACCCTTCCCGCCACCATGGGCTTCCAGTGGACGGACCTCGCCTTCCAGGCTCGCACGGTAGGGAACACGGCTCCTTTCATCTTCGCCCTGTGCGTCCTCCTGGCCTTCCTTTCTCTGGCAGCCCAGTACGAGAGCTGGCTGCTCCCCCTCGCGGTAATCTTGATCGTCCCTCTCACCTTGTTGTTCGGCCTCGGGGGAATCGCGCTGCGAGGCATGGAGAATGACATCCTCGTCCAGATCGGATTCGTGCTACTCGTCGGGCTCGCGTGCAAGAACGCCATTTTGATCGTCGAGTTCGCCAAGGAGTTGGAAGACAGCGGCATGAGCCCATTCGACGCGGCGGTCGAAGCCTGCCGCCTGCGCCTTCGCCCGGTTTTGATGACCGCCCTCTCGTTCATTCTGGGCGTCGTCCCACTCATGTTTGCCACCAGCGCGGGCTCGGAGATGCGACGGTCACTCGGCACGACTGTGTTCAGCGGCATGGTCGGGGTCACGTTCTGCGGACTGATCATGACCCCGGTGTTCTACGTGACGTTGCGCAAGCTCGCTTTGAGACGAAGACGTCGAGAAGAGACACCGGCGATCTCGCCTTGACCCTGTCGGACAGGTTCATCGATCTGTACCGGGCCCCGGAAAGAAACTCGAAGGGGAACCACCGCTGCGAGGAATCGCCCCGTTCAGGCCCGCCACCGTCCCTGTTGGAAAGCTCCGATCAGGGTCTTCGCTCGCCCAGCGCCCATCTGCATGAATGACTTGCCTTGGGCGAAGAAGTCGTTCAATCCGGGAATCTCTTCGAGGTCTTTCTTGGTCACCCGGGGATATCCCATCGACCACTCCCCGAAGGCTCGCTCTTCGATCTCCTCGGTAATCAGTTTTCGCACGCTGTGGTGGCGAGGGTCGCGCTCGATCTTGGAATAGAGAGCTTCGACGTCGGCCTCTTCCCCCTCGAGGACCTGGAAGAAAGCTCCGGACTCGAACAGCAGCATGCCAGTGATCTCGCGCGATGCGTTGTTCACTCGACTTTGCTCGAGGATCTCCTCAAGCTCATCATTGGAGAGGTTCTGATTGGTCGCGGCGCTACAGTAGATGCAGTGAATAAGAGCCATGGAAAATCATCGCCTGAATATTGACTTCGGCAAACTCTGATTCTCATGCCAGCAAAAAGGGCGCACAACCCAGCGGATGGCGACCGATCCAAGGGAGCCGTTCTCACCGATTGTTCGCCGCAGAAGCACCATCTTGCCGAGGAGAACGCGGGGAGCCTCCCTTTTTTCCCTGACACAGATGGAAGGGAAAAGGGTACGGGATGGGCCCTGCTCGAAGCTCCGTCTATCTCTTCACAACCCCGCGTCGGCCCACCCAGGACCAAGGACCTCACGAAGGTGGTGTTCCAGATGGCCTACGTAGTCGGCAAAGAAGTATTCCAAAGTCGTCGCCTGGCCTTCGGGAACCGGCTGCCACGCAATCTCATGGAGATTGTGACGAGGACGCGGTTTCGTGAGGACCTCATTGCTTGTCGCCCGCATGACCCGCACCAGGTGCAAGTTCAAACTGCGCCAAAGTTGGATCAGTTCTTTCCAGGGAGCCTCGCCGTAGCGCTGACCATCGACCCAATCGTTCTGGGCGTATCCCGCGAAGACTAGATCGTCCTGGAGCTGCGCCCGCACGAAACGTCCGTGGTTGACCGATGCGGAATCGATGAGATGGCCGAGAACCTCTCGAGGGCACCATTTGCCAGGAGCTGGCCGTTCACCACTCGCCGACTCGGAAGTGCTCTTCAACAACGATGTGGCGCGCTCCACGTGGAACTGCAATCGATCCGCGACATCCATCATCGGTCCCCATTTTCCAGAGGGACTTGACGCATTGGGTCAGAGCCTCCGGTACTCCGTCTCGGTTGCCTTCGCCTCCTTGCCATCCGGCATCACATTGAAGGCGGTAATGGTGAGGTGCTGATCGTCCAACAAATGGTAGTGCGTCCGCCAGCCCCAGGGAGGATCGGTGGGACTCACGTCATAGTGGCCGAACACCGAGAACTCCTTCTCCTGGCCTTCTCCTTCGCTGACCAGGATCGCGTAATTCATGTGGAAGCTGTCGAGCCACGACACCTGAAATTTGTTGGTCACCGAGTTGAAGGCGATCCACTCCTCTCCATGGCGTGGCTTTCCTTGCATCGAGCCTTCGTAGGTGTGACGAAGGAATTTGCCGTCCAGGAGCGGGTCCATGCGGCCCTGGACCTCCGATTCGTCGGCCAGCTTGCCTGGCTCGAACCAGGTCCGACATTGCCCCTTCCAGGAGCCCTGCATTCCTTTGAAGATTTCGCCTGTCATGATCACCTCAACGTTGAGCGCCCTTGTAGTGATGAACGACGGTCTTGCGGAGGAAGGGACGTTCGGCGGGGAGAATCTTGGCCTCCTGCCAATCATCGCCACAAAAGGAGCGCAGCGACTCCAGGTCTTTCCACACCGAAACCATGACGAACTCTTCGTCGGTGGGAGTCAATGGGCAACCGGCATCCGCACTCACGAGGCCCGGTTGCTGGCGGACCAACGGCAATGCTTCTTCGAGAAAGAACCGGGCAAACTCCTCGGCCTTCCCCTGATGAACTTTGGCACGAAACACACGAACGATCATGGTGTCCTCGAGTGGCTGGTCGTCTTTTCCCGGCGGCCGAAGCATCGGATCCCCGAGCCCGCATGATTCCGAAAATGACTTCGCCGGTGAGACAAGGCCGGCCAATCGAGGGTCAGGATTCGCCGGCAAGCGTCGACACTCAAAGCATCGAACGCGAAGCCACTTCTTTCCGCGGTCAGAAGGAGCGCATTCTCGCAGGGTGGCAGGAGACTTCCAGCCCGGAGTTTCTCAGGGGGTCAAGGACCAGCCCGGTGCACGAGTGGGCGCGGGCGAGGATGGCCACCGAACCCTGTTCCCGCCGAACTGCACGGCGCCCTCGAGCCGCCACCGCGACACCGTCACGATCCGACGGCCCGCTCGATTCGCTCGACCAGCTGCTGCAGGCGTGGGTCCCCCCCGAGCGCTTCCTGCAAGGGGCCACCGCGCTGCCACTGAAGGCTGTCGAGGGTCCAGCCAGGATCCTCGTCCGCCATCTCCTCGAGGATCATCAAGGCCTGGTCCAGGTCTCCGGCCACCGCGTGAGCCATCGACTCACAGACTTGCAGTCGGCCACGAAGCCTTTGTTTCAGGAACTCGGGAACGGCAAGCTCCTCCAGCATGCCGAGCCCGCGGTCCAGAAACTCCTCGGTGGGCGCCAGATCTCCGAGAGCGGCGGCTGACTCACAAGCAATCAGGCAATCGCTGAACTCTTCGAAACTGCCCGGTTCCGCGGAATCGAGCGAGCGCTCCGACAAATCCCTCAGGGATTCCCAGTCTCCGAGGACTCGAGTCACCGCACGATCCAACTCGGTCACTGTTCGCGGGGCTTCGCCGAGCGCTTCTTGACGCAGTCGTTCTCCGACTTTCTCGTAGGTGTTGCCCGGCGAGGAATAGCTGTCCGCAAAGCTGGTCACTTGCCCCGACTCGCTTCGAGTGAAGAACACCCATCGTCCTTGTTCGCGATTGAGGAAGAGATCCTGGTCGACCGCTTCGAAGGAACGGTCCCAGATCTCAATCTGACCCGGCTCCACCGAAGTGACCTCGGTGAATCTCGAAGCCTCCCAACCCGCCCCCGGGGGACAGCCGTGACAGAAGAGGTTGCCGACATAGGTCCCGGTGTAGGCGGCAGTGTCGACCTCCAGACGCGGCCGGTCCACATCGATCGATGTCCTGCCCTCGGGAAACCAGTGGTTCATCAACGCACGAGTGACCGCCCACGCAAGCCGCGGTCGAGGTCCCGTTTCTCCATCTCGGTTCATGAGCACCACGGCGCCCTTGCCTTGACCGGGCAGAAAGAAGAAGTCGCCCGAGTATCCCTGCATGGTTCCTCCATGCTGAAGGACTCGCTGACCGTTGTGCATTTCTTCCCAGAAGCCGAAAGAGAAGCCGGGGATTTCTGGATGAGCACGGAACTGTGAGGTGCGAAGCTGATTCGCCATCTCGCTCGAAAACAGTCGAGCGGTTCCACAGGACCCATCGCCGCTCAAAGCAACCAAAAGACGGGCCATGTCCGACGCCGTGGAGTCGATCGACGAGGCCGGCAAAGAAGCGTAGTACTCATATCCTTGTCGAACGTGGCGTCCCGCAGTGAAGCCGTAGCCGGTGGCGAGCTCGTCCCGCCGATCGTCGGGCACTTCCACGAATGAGCGGGACATGCCAAGAGGCTCGAAGACCAGCCGAGTCATCGCCACTCCGTAGTCCACATCCAGGCGCGCTTCCAGCAAGTACCCGAGCAGAGAAATCCCGTAGGTGTCGTAGCAACTTTCCCGTCCGGGAGGACGAACACGGCGCAGGTCCCGTTCCAGAAAATCTCCGAGCGAGACCCGCTGGGCCGGGTCATAGAACAACCGGTTGGTCCCCACCTGGTCGAATCCTGCCGTGTGGGTCATCAAGTGATCGATGGTGACCGGCGAGTCGAATCTTGTGTCGACATGGAACTGCTCGAGGTAGGTGTTCACATCGGCTTCCCGAGACAGGAGGCCTTGATCCACCGCCGCCAACACACCGATCGCGCTGACCGCCTTCGAGATCGACCCAATGCGAAACAAGGTCTCTTCCGCATCCACCGGAGACTCGGTCTCCAGGTCCGCCACGCCATATCCTTGCAGGTACGCAATTCGGCCTTCGTCCACCACGGCCACGGCAGACCCAGGAAGGGAATCATCCAGCATCTGTTGAGGAATGATCGACTCGAGTAGCTCTCGATACTCTTCGCCGTCCGGCGTCACCGGCTTGACGGTCTCCACTGCGGCTTCCTCGCTCGCCGCGCGCTTCATGAAGCCCAGCCGAGCGGGCGCCGCAAGCAACACGGGCGCTGGAGAACTGTCCGCGGAACTGGTGGCGACCGTCGGGCTTTTCGGTGGAGTGCGCGGTGGCAAGGCTCTGCGCACCACGAGGGGGGAAGCCTCCGAGGCAGAGCCGACGGCAGCGGACGGATTCGAAGCGAGGACGGAAGGAGCTTCGTCGAGGGACGGCAAGACCGCAGAGTCCGCCTCCTTCCTTCCGACCATGATGAAGAACCCGAGAGCGGCCACCGCGATCGCTCCTGCCAGAGCTTGGAAGGACCAATCTCGGCCCGCCACTCGTTCGGAAGACTTCGCAAGGGGAAGCGTTCCGGGGACACAGAACACTGCCAATCCCCGGCGAATCGCAGATGGCTCATGCTTGCGTTGAAGCTCCTCGCGCAGCATCTGCAGTCCACGACGCAACCGGGTTTTGACCGTTTGCAACGGGACCTCCAGACGCTGGGCCATCTGAGGAGGAGTCAGCCCTTCGTAGTAACGCAGGTAAACGCTCGTTCGATAGGGCTCCCGCAATTCGCGCAGGGACTTCACGAGGTCTTGAACCAGCTCCATGCGAGCTTGGATCTCGGCCGGGTCGGTCGTCGACGAATCTCGAAGTCGCTGATCGTGGTAGGCCCGCTCCCGAAGGAGCCGCCGCTCGTCTCCCAGCTGCATGCTGCGAATCGCATTGCGAGCGACTTGCTTCAGCCAGGCCCCAAGGTTTCCTTGGGCCGGGGGGCTCCCCAACGCAGTGACCCAGGTCTGCTGCACCACGTCGTCGATCGGTGCTTCTCGAGAAATCAGGTCTCGGGCGATGCGACGCAGGCGATCCCGATGGCGCAGCAGGTCCTCGGCAGTCAAGGCTTGTTCACTCATCCCGCTCTCACTTGGTTCCGGCAAAGGGTCGGGTGGAAAACACCCAACGGAAGCAGCGATGGGCACCGACCACCCGTCTCCCCCCAGCAGGCCGGGTCCCGGTCGCTCCGCCTCATGAACCTCGCCGGGCGGGATTGGAGTTCAGGAATTCGAAGACTTTCTCAACGCCCGGGGAGACCGTCCGCCCGCATCCGCCACGGGGCCGGCTCCGCTGCTGCTTGGCGAATGAGGAGATTCAACTGAGCAACGTGATGCTGCACGTGACGCAAGTTGTACAGCAACAACTCGGCGGCCTGCATCGTGCCCCAGTGAAGCTTGCATGGGCGCCGGGCCTCGGGATCCGATCCGATGGAAGCCACTCGGCGCTGCAATGCAGCTCGAGAGACTTTCAACCATTGCACCAACTCCGCCTTCGAGTACGGACGCTCGGGAAACTGGTCGGGCTCCAACTCACCTTTGGTGAACGGCGGCGGCGGATCGTAGTCCAACGCCGACTCCGACAGGTAAAGATCGAGCCAGAACAAGGCATGAAAGGCGATGTACCACGGTTGTTTCCACTGCTCGCCATCGGTCCACAACCCGTCGGGACAAGCTTCGATCGCTCCTTGGAGAGAGTCGATCGCCGCCCCAAACTGCTGATGCACCGCATCCTGAAGGGGAGTCGTATTCACCCGAAGGCCTTTCTCGGATCTTGTGACTTCAGCGGCTCAATAGATCCTGAAGAGCCGAAGACAACTCGGGGAACTGAAACTCGAACCCGGCCTCGGGAAGGCGGCGGGACACGCAGTAGCGGCCGTACAAGACAAGCTCGGGATCGGTCCGCAAGAACAACGGAGCGGCGATTCGCACCATCCAGGAGGCCGCCGGAAGTCCCACGGGCTGATGAACCACGCGGCGCAGCTTCGCCATGAATTCGCGGTGGGACACCGGTTTGGGAGCGGTGACCAAGTAGGCACCGTTCATGCGCTCGTCTTCGATCGCCTGGACGAAGAACTGATTCATGTCGGCTTCGTGAAGCCAGCTGATCCCCTGTCGACCGCTTCCGACTCGGCCCCCCAATCCCCAACGCGCCAGCCGGGCCAGCTTTCCAAGAGCGCCCCCGCTTCTTCCGAGAACGAAACTGGTTCGGGCAATGACAGTGCGCACGCCATCGGGAACCGAATCGTGCATCGCTTGCTCCCACGCCTGACCGACTTGCGGCGCGAGACCGTATCCGAACGCGGAATCTTCCTCGCAAACCGCGTCTTCTCCCGGATCTCCGTAGTTATGCGCCGTGGACATCTGCACCCAGACAGGCGGAGGTTGGGCCGCGTTCTGCAATGCCTGCCCGAGAACTCGGGTCGACTCAACTCGGGAACGGAGGATCTGGTCGCAATGATCAGGGGTTTTGATGCAATCGACCGAACGGCCGGCCAGATTGACCACGGCTCGAGCGCCCTCGAGATGCTTCGCCCATTCCCCGAGTCGCCTCCCGTCCCAGGGCGACCACGTCCACGGTCCTTTCCGGGACGGCTCCTGCCGCGAGATGATCACGACCGAACGGCCGCGCTCCCCAAGATGGACCGCGAGGTTCTGACCAAGAAAGCCGGATCCACCCGTGATCACGACTTTGTCGTCCGTTGGGGTGCCGTGGTTCATGGCTCTCACTTTCGTGTTCGCGCACCACCGGTGGGGTCAGCCGGAAGACAGATTCTGCCGGCAATCGACCGAACTCGACAGTCTCTCCAAAAATGGGGCTGCAAAGCCTGTTCCCAACCCCCTCAACTCCCACGCTCCTTGGGGCCGAGCCGCACACCCTGTTTTTCGCAGAAACCATGCAGAATCTTCGGGCTTGGCGGGCTCTCCCGCATGGAGTCCGACGCGGACTCGAGGACCATTTCTTTCACCGACCGGAGAGTCAGCAATGTCAGGGCTTTGCTTGGGCATCTTCCTTTCGAGCGTGCTTGTCGCAGTGACACAAGCCCCCCCTTCCGAGGGCGGAGTCCTTCTCGCCGTCCATGAAGAAGCTTCTCTCGAGCTTCAAGCATTCTGGGATCCCTGCAAAGAGTCCAAATACGGCCTCTTCGAGCGCACCAAAGCAATCGCCTCGATTCAACCGGTTCACGAGACGAACTTGTACTTGGCTTCTTCGTTCCAAGCATTTCTTCCCGAGCACCGGGTCGAGGTCGGCCAAGTTTGGAAAGTGAAAGAGGAGGCCGTGTTGCCGTTCTTGCGACAACTGCATCCGGGTGCGACTGCCCATCTCCATCACGGCAGCCCGGGCAGCACCGGCGCTCGAGCCTGCTTGCGAGCGATCAACGCCACCAAAGCCGAGGTTCTGATTCGCGCCCATGCGGAGTTTCGGATCGAAGACGAGATCTTCTTCACCCCGGCGCAGTTCGAAGGACGTCTGGTCCTCGATCAGGAAACGGGCATGGTCGATTCGTTTCGACTCTTCTTGCCCAGTCGAAACACCAACGTCGACATCAACGTGGGTTCCGTGGATTCTTCGGGGCCCTTCCCTGAGTCTCGTTCCTACGAGGCAGACATTGGATGGGTGCCGCGGCTGGAAGTGACCAGCGGTCCGAGTCTTCCCCCACACTGGGTCGACTCCATCTCGCTCGAGAAAGCGAGGAGCCGTCTCCGGGCCCCGTTCTATGCATTCGCCAAGATCGACTGGATGCCGTTCGAAAGCGCGGTCCAAGAATCCATCGACCTCGGCCTACCGCTCCACTTGATCATCCTGTTCGGCTGCCTCGACGACGAATCCTGCTGAGGCAGCGGCAAGACACTGAGGGCGGGTCCGCTCTCGAACCCCAGGATCATCAAGACACTGAATGAAGACTTCATCAACACATGGATCCTCGCCAAGGACTTGGAGCACCTCGCGGAACACTCTCCCGACGAAGCCATTCGTGAACGGGCCGCCCATTGCGGCAAGCGCTACAAGTACCCGGTCGACAGTCAGATTCTGGCTCCGAACGGCGATCTCCTGAGCCAGGTAGGAGCGAACGAGATCATGGGACTGGATCTGGGGAATCGCTATTGGCGGTTCCTGGAGAGTGCCTACGAGTGATGGTCGATTCCAACAACCCGTGCGACGAGCTGTTTCGACATGCGGGATTCGTGAAGCACCTGGCGCGAGACCTGCGCAGCGACCCAAACTCTTCGGACGACCTGGTGCAGGACACGTGGGTGGTTGCCCTGCAGTCCCCGCCGAGTTCCACCACCGGCGTCAAAGGATGGCTCAAGCAGGTGTGCCGTCGCTTGGCGATTCGGGAAGGGCGAACCCAGGAACGACGGTTGCGCCGGGAGCAAGCCACGGCTTCTCACGAACTCTCCCGAACAACGGTCGAAGAATGCGCCTGGCGCGAAACTCTCCGTCAAGTGACGGATTGTGTGCTGGCCCTCTCGGAGCCCAACCGTCAGGTCATTCTGTTGCACTACTACGAAGGCCTTTCGCCCGAAGCGATTGCCAATCGACTGGAGGTATCTCGTGCCACGATCTACTCGCGGTTGAGTCGCGGCCTCGAACAACTTCGTCACGCGCTCGATCAAAAGAACCGGGGAAACCGGAGCGCGTGGGTGCAAGCGCTCGCTCCCCTCACTCTGGATCTCCCCACTCGGAGAAGATCCACGGACAGCGATTCGACGACGCTGTCCATTGGGAGAGTGTGGGTCGGGGTCGCGCTCTCGGGACTACTTGTCGCAACCGGAGTTTGGTGGTGGCGAGACGGCAAACTCGGAGACACGGGTGACGGGCCACCATCGCCCTCGTCGTTCATCAGTGAGACCCGAACCAACACCCAAAGCGTCGAGAAAAGCGACCAAAGGCTCGAGGCCCCCGTTCGAGAACTCGCTTCCTCCAAAGCGGCGACCGGGGACTCGCGACAAGTCGAATCCCCTCCTGTTCCTCGAGAAGACGAGGCTTCCGCGCGCACGGTGGTGCGAATGGTGTGGCAAGACGACGGCACTCCCCTTGGTGATCGCTGGGTCCAGATCGTTCCCCGGAAACCCAGCGCCGCGGAGTTTCCGGCTTTGAAGACCGACGACCAGGGAGAGCTTCCTCTTCCTGACGGGGGAGCCGACATTCTTGCTTTGGTCGATCCAGTCGCTCACCAAACTCTGAAGCTGCCCGAGCACCCCGCCGCCTTCGACACCATCCGTTGGGAAATCCCGGCGGGCTTGGACGTGTCAGGAACCGTCGCCGACATCCGGGGACATCCCGTCGGCAAGGCAAGCATTTGGATTGGTCATCCGGAACGGACGTTGCCGCCGGTTTTGGTCGATGTTTCGCACGCCCAGGGAGAGTTTCATTTGCGAGGAGTGGCTCCGGAGTCTCGCTTGTGCGCGATGGCGTCGGGCTATCAGGCGTCTCGCTTTCAAAGTGTCGAGGGAATTCCAGGATCTTCCGTCCGCGCCACGGTGATCCTCGCCCCGGGTTGCGGAGTGCTGACCGGCCAGGTGCTCGATGAATCGGGACGCCCGGTCCCCGGGGCCAGGATTCGGATGAAAGGGCGACATGAAGCCGACCTTTATCGGTTCGATGGAGTCGCACTCCACGATCTACCTCCCTGGGAAACACGAGCCGACTCAAAGGGGCGCTATCGCTTTGACTCCCTGGTCCCGGGCCCAGTGCAGCTCGTGGTGACCGCCCCCGGCTATGCCCCGACGGCCATGCAGCGGCAGCTTCCGCGTCAACAGTCGGAACAGGATCTCGTTTTGACCAAAGGAGTCTGCATCTCCGGACAAGTCCAAGACCTGTCCGGTGCCCCCGTGGCGGACGCGGTGATCGAGATGCGAGACACCAAGTCTCCCTGGCAGCAAATGGTTCGCGTCGATGCCGCGGGTACGTACGAGCTTCTGCACTTGCCGAACAGCGCGCAGCTTGTTGTTCGCAGCCCCTCGGCCGGAGTGGCACGGCGACTGATTGCGGAAGGATCCGGGCGGGATCGAACTTGGAATCCGGTTCTCCATCCAGGCAGAACAGTGCATGGCCGGCTGCAAGACTCTTCGGGTCAACCTCTGGGTGGTCGGACGATTCACGCCGTGGGCAACGTGCCGAGGGGGGACCAGCGGTCGCTGTGGAGCAGTCAGGCTCGGACCGATGCAACCGGTGAGTTTCGCCTTCTCGGGTGTCCCGATGAGCCGCTCCAGCTGGAGATCCTACGTCACGTTCAAATCGGCGACATCGAACTGGCCGTTCGAATCGAACCAAACGATCCCATGCCATTGACCTTGGTCCTGGAGCCGACCCAAACACCGAGTGCGTGGATTCGCGGCTTTCTGGTCGATCCCGCGGGGCAACCGATCGTTGGCAGAGTCGAGGGGTTCTCCCACGGCCTCACCGCGGGAAGCACACTCTTCCAGGAAGCCACCACGGATTCTCGCGGTCACTTCCTGCTCGGTCCCCTCGCTCCCGGGCTCTGGCAACTCCGCGCCCGCCGCCACCATGGACCTCTCGTCTCCCTGTCCCGGATCAACGTCGGATCCGGAGAAACGGTCGATCTGGGCAAGTCGCTCGTTGAGTTCTCGGGATGGCTGGAGATCCGAACAGAACGGCCCAGGGAGCCGGTTTTCGAACGGTTTCAAGTCATCGGCAATGGCAACCTGCAAAACCATGCCATCTCACAGGACCGAATCGCCCTTTCTCCCGGCGAGTACACGGTCACCTTGTGGGGACGCAACACCGCGCTCGTCACCCATGAAGTCACGATCGCACCGCAACAGCTGACCACCCTCGACGTCCGGGGAACTGCGGGCACGCTGTGTCGCTTTCGGTTTCAGATTGCTGAAGGGAGGATCTCCCACACAATCGGATTCTCTCTCTTCTCCGGGGACCGACTACTTGGTCACTGGTGGCACTCGGTCCAGGAATCCAAGACCCGCGAGCAACGCTTGTCACCGGGCTCCTACGACCTCGAAATCCATGGAACCGGCCGCCCCACCTTTCGCCGGAGGGTGGAAGTGCGTCCGGGACAGCCAGAGCTCACCGAACAGCTCGTCATCGAGTGACTCGAGGAAAGAACCCGCGGGACCGGGAACACGGTGTCCCTCGACCGGCACCCCGCCTTCGGTCGAGGCAACGAAACGGCGTTTGTCCGCCACAATCTCAGAGCCGAGGAAACAGCTTCATGACACCGATTCGTCCGCGGCCAGTGCCAGCTTCGACGAGTGCACGAGCCAGTACCCCACCGCCAAGAGGGGACCACCAATCAAGGTTGCCGCGGTCCACACAAGTGGATTCGCAAAGCAAAGCGTTCGATCTTTGGCATCCTGAAACACGCCGACGGCAAACACGATGTGGACGATGACATTGGTCACCCACAGAGCAATTCGCAATCCAATGAAACCTCCCACCGCGTCGTAGAACAACACTTCTCCCATGGGCCCCCTCCCTGATCTTTCTTTCCAGAAACGAGTGCGTCACTCGTTGGCACTTGCTCCTGTCACAGAATGCTTCTGTCCTTCTACGGTTGCCTCCGAGGATTGATTCAAGTCCAGCCAATCATGACCAGGAACACAAGTATGTCCGCGACCACATGGGCGAGGAACGGCGCCAGGATTCCTCGCGCGGCATGAGCGAGCCCGCCGAGAGCGAAACCGTAGAGAAAGGTCAGACTGGCTCCCTCGAGTCCATCTGGCACCGATGGCGGTCGATAGTGCAGCGCACCAAAGGCAAGGGCTTGCACAAGAATCGCCACCCCGGGCTTGGAGAAACTAGCCTGAAGAGCGCGAAGTGAGAGGCCGCGGAAAACGAGTTCCTCCATCGCCGCGTTGGTGATGGCAAACATCACCCCCGCAAACACCGCCTCGGTCATTGTCAGACCAGCGAATCCATGGCTCCCTGGCTCCGCGTTGGAAAGCGTTGCCCAGAGGAGGAACACAATCGCGGAAAGAGTGGTGATGGCAACGGTCAGTAGCTTCACACCCGCCGCCATCGACCCCAGCGATGCCCATGACGACACGGGCGCGGCACCGCGAACCGTACCACAGTAGAAGACAGCACCCGCCAATGGGATCAACCAATGGAGTGGCCACGAATCCAGCCGCGGAGTCACGATCTTGAGTGCCATGAGCAAAGCAACGAACAGGCACCAAGGCGAAACCAGGGAGTGCCGACGAATCAGTGCCGTTCCGGCAACTGCCACGGCCATCCCGAACAGCCACGGTTCGGCCCATGGCGGCGCAAACCCAAAAGCAGTCAAGAAGATCGTTGAAGCCGGAGCCAGGAGACGCCTACTCAAAACTCGCCAGCTCCTGTTCGATGCCCTTCCATCCCGCCTCAATCTCCTCCTCATCGCTCTCGGCAGTTCTGTCCAGAGTCCAGTTCAACGCCTCGAGAAAGAACCATTGTCGAACCGTCTCCATCGACCAGGGGCCGCTGTCGTAGGCGCGCATCACCGACTCGCAAATCGACAATCCGAAGTCTTCGTACAAGTCGATGAAGTCTCGAGCCGGGTGTCCGACCGCCAAGTCGCCGAAATCGATGACGCCTGCCAAGCCACCGGTGTCTTCGTTGAACAGGAGGTGTCCCGGCGCGATGTCGCGGTGAATCAGACTCGTCGGTGTTTCCGAGGAGGTGGTCAGGGCCCACGCCCCGAGCAGGCTTGTCAGCCGAGTGTGAGTGCTCGGGTCGATCCAAGGACAGGCGGTCTCTTCAAGTCGCTGCCGCAGCTGTTCCGCCAGCCATCGAGCGCTGATCCTCGTCACGCCGGCATCGAGTCCTACGGAAACCGGAATCTTGTGCAACGCCCGGAGAAACGCCGCGGTGTCGCGAGCCAACGTCCGTTGTCCCTCGGAGTCCAGCGAACTCCATCTCTCCCGGGTGATCGGCACTCCAACAACCTCTCGATGGGTCGTAAATGGCGGACACCCGACCGGCGTATGAAAGTTCAGTCGAGGGACGGGACACGGAAGTTGATCCGCGATTTGTTCGAGAACTGCCGTCTCGCGTCTCAACGCCGCGGCGGCTTCCGCATGCCGTGCCAAGCGAACCACGATCGTTCCCAACCGGAACGCGAGACAGAAGTCCCCTCGGCCATAGGCCTCCACCTCGCCGGCTCTCCCGCCGAATTCTTTCGCGAGGAGTCGAGCTCCCGAGGCGTGGTCCAGATCCGGCCATTGCCAAGAACGGGATGAGCCACCCGGTTCTCTGCTCTCGCGATTCTGCCGGGCCGTCAGGACTCGCCCCCCTCCACCAGGCGAATCAGCGCGATCAAGAACAACACGGTGGAAAACAACGTCGCCACCGACCGAACGTGGTTCCAGCGTACCCAAGTGGACAGGTAGCGCTTCCAGATCGCATGCCCTTCTTCGGTCTCCCCATTCACCGCGGCCAGGCGATTGTTCCAGGGAACGTTGAAGACAATGGTCACCCCGACGCAACCCACGACATAGGTCAAGGTCGCTGCCAGGGCCCAGGGCTTCGACTCCGGGCGCCAGGCATTTCCTCCGAACACCACGGCAGCCAATCCAACGGCACCGGTACCCATGAAGATGATCAGAAACGAAGGACGCACGATGACAAGGTTGATGGACTGCATCGCCTGGATCCCGGAAGCCAGCGGAATCCTCGACAGCGCACGCATGAGGAAGCTCGAGAAAGAGCAAAACAGACCCGCCATCATCCCCGAACCCAAGCAAAGGGCGACCAGGGTGGCGACCAGCGCCTCATGAGTCATTGGCTTTCGTCCTTTCGCAGGCCAGGTGCCGCACCATGATCAGGCACGGATTCTCCGGACCCCAGAGAGTGGTTTCTTCCAGAGGCACGAAGCCGACCTTGCGGTAGAAACCCCGAGTCCGTGCGTAAGCCTCACTCGGATGTGATGATCCAATGGTCTTGACTTGAACGAACTCAATGGACTCCCGGCGTAGCTCGCCGAACACGTGTTCGACAAGTCGCCGGCCGTTTCCTTCACCGTGATGTTTCCTCTCTACCGCGACGATATCGATTTCGGCAGCCAACGCCCCGAATCGCTCGATCGCTAGGAATCCCACCACTCGCCCCGAGCGCTCGACGACCCAGGTCTCCAACCGCGACAAAGCAGCGATGTAGCCCAGGATTGCCTTCTCTTTCCCGAACCACTCCGGCAAGCCGCGCAAGATGTCTTCGCAAACGCTTTCCTCGCCGGACTGGAACTTACGAATCACGATCGGTGGACCTCACTTTCGTTCCAGGGTTCAGTGCTTGGCGAACTCGTTGCGATTGTTCGAACACCTTCTCACTCAGCGAGCGGAATCAGTGTCTTTCAAACCCCGCCGTCTAGAAACTCCAGAGAGTACTTGGTGCTTCGCTTCCTCCAAGGAATGAGAGCCTTCTTCTCCACCGATTTCATGCGAGTTGGCTTACGAACCAGAGACTCGATGAGACTCTGAATCTCGTCCCGTCGGTCGATGATGCTCTGTTCTTCCGTCGGTTCCCAGTGATCGCACCAGTCTTCGAGAATGGCACGATCGTCCCCTTCCGCTCGAATAGAGACAAACCACTCGAAGATCCCTTCGGGGATGCAAATCTCAATGATCCACGCGGGAGGCACCTTGACCTCGGCAACGGTCGCCTCCCCCTGACGGGTCAATCGAATTCGACCGGTCTTTGCGTAGCCCTGGAGCACCTTCGTCAGTTCCGGATCATTCATCATCGGACAGTGTTCGGAGTCGACTCGATGGAAGGTCGCGAGGCTCTCGACTGGAATTGGGAGTCAAGAGAAAGTTCCCAGAGACGGCTCTCCTGGGGAGAGCGCATCCCTGGGAACAGGGGATCGAACAAGCTCTGGGTCGCGTGAAGTCTCGCCGCGACCCGCGACTACCTCACTGCCAAGGAGATGCTCTGGCGGCCGACGCTTTCATCTGCGCTGACTCTCAGGTCGAGAGAGGTTCCGCCGTTGACGGTCACGATGCCATCGTGGGCGCCGAAGAAACGATCTCCGGGGCCGCCAATCTGCTCGTCTCCGTCGTCGTCAGAACCGGCGAAGAACCGGTACTGACCGGTCGGCAGGTTCCCGAGGTCATAGTCGAGACCGCCTTCGGGGTTGACCGTGGTTCTGGCACGCGGCTCTCCGGTCTCCGCATCCACCGCCACCACGAACACGTCCACGTCTCCGCCCAAGGAAACCGGCGGCTCCACCATCATGTGCACGCGAATCTTGGCCTCGCCCGCGTTCAACGTGTTCACTTCGACGGTGCCCCGATAGATACCAGGCGACAGCCCGTCTCGGGACACGTCGATCAGCAACGCTCGCTTGTCGGTCGGATCGTTCGCGTCCTGACTGGCGACCGCCTGCACCTGAAGCCAAGGCTCTCCGGTTTCCGTGTCCGCCACCGGCTCGTCCACCAGCAACAGTCCCGTGCCCTCGTTGAAGAGCGCGATCGAAGCGGAGTTCTGACCCGGTGAGAGATCCACCGTATCCCGCTCCAATCTCAAAATCGGCGCACCGGACTCTCCCTTGGCCGTCTTCACCGCCAGGAACGTATTCACCAGACCGTGGCCGAAGTTCTCGTCTTTGCCCTTGGCGCCGATATCGGTAGCCGTTCCATAAAGGATCGCTTCGATCTCGTGGGGCAGGGCTTCGGGGTAGACGGATTTCATCAACCCGGCAACTCCCGCGACGTGAGGACTCGCCATGGAAGTGCCCATGTTCGGCGCGTAGTCAGGAACGAACGTGTCATTGTTGTAGCGACCGTAGGTGGACCAGACTCCTCGGTCGACGAAGTTGTTGTCTTCATCGAAGATGAAATCACCGCCCGGCGCCGTGATGTCGACGCTGGAATGGTAGTTCGAATAGAAGGCGAGCTCGCGATCTTCGTTGGTCGCAGAGACCGAAATGACACCGTCGTACACCGCTGGCCAAACGGGGATGTTCTGTTCGTCGTTGCCGGCGCCGGCCACCACCGTCACTCCGGTTGCCAGTGCCGAGTTGATCGCTTGCTCAGTCAGAGGCATCTCGCCCAGGGCGCGAAGACTCATGTTGATGACGTGGGCTGCCTGGGAAGGCGGAGAGGGGGCAGGACTCTCTTTTCCGGCGGCGTAAAGAATGGCATTGGCCACCCAGCTGTCGAGGGCGCTATTGCCCGTCGAGCCATCGGGGAACTCGAAGACGCCGAACACGCGCAGCGGCATGATGCGACCGCTCCACATCATTCCCGCCACTCCTTCGCCGTTGTTGCTCGCGGCTCCCACCGTGCCGGCCACGTGCAGTCCATGCAGGGAACGAGTCACGTCGGTGGGATCATCGTCGACCCCATCGCCATCCAGCGAGTTCTCGACCAAGTCCACGAAGTCGAAGCCCTCGAACCAACGTTGTTCGATGTCGGGATGGGCCTCACTTCCGGAGTCGATCACCGCCACCACGACGTTGTTCTCGCCCACCGAAATGTCCCACGCTTCCGGCGCATTGATCTGGTTGTAGTGCCAGTTCTGATTGCCAAGGAGTGCGTCATTGGGAAGACGAGTGCTGAATGCCATGCGATCCGCGCTGGCCCACTTCACCGAAGAACTGCCGTGAAGGGATGCGCTCACGCGCTGGGTCAGCCGTCGGCGATCGGTCAAGGACATGCCCGAATCGGCGGAGTAGTGAGCCTTGAGAGCTCCCAGGCCTTTCATCTTCTCGACCTGATAGCCACGGCCTTCCAGGAACTCGATGGTCGCCGATTCGTCTCCGTTCGGCTTGACGATCACGTAACCGTCCATCGCCGGCGCCGTCGGTTGCCCAAAGGCCTGGGAGGCGCGGACCACTTGGGATTCTTGCTCGGGAGACGCCTGGCGTGTTCCGAAGCGAGCCCCCCCGGCGGCCACTCGGCTCAGGGAGGCGGCGGCGCTCAGGTTCAACTCATAGGCCAAGCGATCCGGGCCCGGGGGAAGCGGCGGAGGTCCGTCATTGATCGGCCGGCGCGAATCCAAAGATCCATCGCTGGGTCGGTCGTCTCCCTCGTCGATCACCGGAGGAAGAGACCAGCGCACCACGATCTCCAGCGCGGTGAAGTCACCGACGTCAAAGCTACCGGCCTCGATGGCGGGCCCGGAAGTCTCGAAGTTGGCCAGCGACAAAGGATCGAACAGGTCTCGAGTCACATCGTTCACGTCCAGGTCGATGTTGTGAACTGCCGTCCCGGAGAAAATCGCCGACGTTGCCACCGAGGCTCGCTGCGGAATGACGACGACGTAGCGGTCGACGTCTTCGGTCGAGTCCAGGATTCCCGAAACCCGCTGTCCTTCGTCCACCAGGATTTCGCCGAGGTATTGGCCGGCTCCCAATTCCCCGTTCTCGAACCGCTTTTCGTCAATCAGCTCCCCTGCGGAAACTGGATCAAAGGACAGGACATAATTGGAACCTTGCAGCAACGAAGATTCCAACACGGCATAGAACGGTCCTTTGGCATGGAACGAAGTGCTGCCATCCAAAGGAATCGACTCGACGAACTGACCAGCAATCGGGTCATAGATTCGCAGGATCACACCCGAAGGATCGCCTCGGTCCAATTCGATCCGCGGCGTGATCTCCATTCGGTCGAGTGGCACGAGGAAGAACGAATCGAACACGTCGCCACCACCGGCCGTGTTCCCAAACACCTGAAGGCGCTCGTCCGTCGCGAGTCCCTCCAGGAACTGCGCCTGGTCGATGGCATCGTTCGGTTCCTGCTCGAGAGTGGAAAGAGCGGGAATCGCGATGCTCACATTGCCCGTGACTCCAGCGGTGGCACCTCCTCCACTGCCGCCACCACTGCTGCTACTCCCACCACAGGCAGGAATGCATGCGAGCGCAACAACGCTCGCCATTCGAAAACGAACCGGAAGCATGGCAAACCCCTTGTCGTCCAGCGCAGCCCGTCGCAAACAACGAACCGCGGGCGTGCTCGCCTCGACCCCGGTTCCCAACGGTTCGTCGATTGGCGAGCGCGGCTAGTGACTGGCCCGGCTCCATGCAGCTCACGGATCGGCAAGGTGGCCGAAGCTTCGTGCGGCTTCCAGGCCAGAGACTTCCATTTGAATCGATTCGCGCGATGAACTCCATGAGCCGCGAGAAATCGGGCGGAGTTCGCACACACGAGGAAATGCACCAGTCAGGAGTCTCCCTCGGCCCGGTACGGCTCGCCGAGCTCTTCCAAGATGGACTTCAGTCCGCGGCGAACTGCTTGCAGACGGCGCGCTCCCATCGAGGCCGCGACTCGCTCTTCGACTTCCTGGCTCGCCTCGAGAATGTCCGCCGCTAGCCGAGTCCCTTTGCGCGTCAACTTCACCAACCGAGCTCTTCGATCACGGGGATGGGCGACGGCCTTGGTGTAACCACAGTCTTCCAGTTCGCGCACCAACGACCACATGGTTTGTTTGGTGACACTCGCACGCTCTGCAAGGTCGGAAATCGTCGTTCCTGACTTGTCGATTCCGCGAAACACATGGGCCGACGCCGCTCTGACTACCAAGTGGCCACGAGCTCTTAACAGTTCCGTGACCTGTCGATTGAACGATACGCGCGCCTTTCCCATGAGCACGCCCAAGCTTGTTGGTTCTTTGCTGCGAGCAGGATTCTGATAGCGCATTCGCAAGTCACCGAATTGAATCGTGGATCGAGTTCAGGACGTTCGATGTTGAAATCTCGATGCTGAAAAACGGACTTGCCTCCCGGCGTCTTCTCACGGTTTTCCTCCATCGAAGCCTGTTACCCAAACGTATGGTCAGCGGTACTGACGATATCGCTCTCAGCGTCTCTCAGAAAGCCATCCCGCGAAGAAACACCCAGGAGGCTTCCCCCCATGAACTCCCGCGGCTCCGTTCCCCTGAAGACGCTGCGATGTCGCCAAGGCAACATTGCGTCCCTCGCGGGACTTCCCTTTCCGTCCAGATTCCGGTGGATTCTTCAACAGCTCGTTCGCTCTCCCCGCGGGTTGCGGATCCACTCGAGTTGACTGGAAAAGTGCAAGTTTCCGGCAATCCAGGATCTCGATCCGGCAAGAAACGCGCGACCCGAGGGTCACCTCTTGCGCGAAGCGGTGGCACCTCGAGCAGGCGACAGCAGGGGCTTCCGAATGACACGGGAAGTGGCCCGAGTGATCCGGGAACCAGGCTGAACCGACAGGCCTCGACCCAAAACGCCTGCGCGCCCGCGGTGGCGTTGGTCGTCTTGTTCACAGCCCTTTTCGCCGTCTCGGGCTTTGATCGCGATTCGACGAATCTCGAAGCAGAGATTGACAGTGCCGCCCGAGCGATGATGGAACGCCATCAAATCCATGGGATCGGTGTGGTCGCCGTGCAAGGCGGACAAGTCTCACTCGCCAAGGGATACGGATTCGCCAACTATCTGCCGAACCTCCACTGGAAAGCCGCTTTCACGGACCAGTCGCCCTTCTTCTCCTCAACCGTGACAACGACACTCTTGGCAATCGCTTTGGCGAAACTCGTCGAAACGGGACAAGTTGCCATCGATGCTTCGTTGACAGATTTCGTAGAGCCCCGCTTCTTCCTGAATCCGCAGCAAGCCAACGAGATGACCATTCGTCAGCTCCTGATGGAAACGAACGGTTTCTCCCTCCGGGATGGGCAAGCCGAAGAGTCCCAGACCACCCGTCCGCGACTGCACCAACTGGTGAAGTTCTACGAGTTCGACCACGGAGCCACCATTCGCCCCCAAGAGGTCCCAAGCCATTTGGCCCGGAAGGTCATTCAATCAGCGGTCGACATCCCCTGGCAACAGTATCTCAATGACCAAGTCTTGAAGCCCTTGGACATGAACCAATCGATGCCAAGACTTCCTTTGGACCGCTCCCGCCTCGTGTTGCCCTACGCCTTTGATCGACTCGAACCGTTGTCCCTGGTCGGCGTCACCAAGACGGGTCTGCCACTCGATGGCGTCTACTCGACACTGCAGGACATCGGCAAACTGCTGCAGCTCCTGACCGCGCACGTCCCCCCCGAAGCTCACTCCCTGGCAGACAGCTGGAGCCTTCTGGCACAGCGAGATCACCACCACTCCAAAGAATCAGACGCTGGCGTGGTCCGGGGATCACCACTCTCACGGCTGGAGTCGCGGAATCGCAGGACGCCCCTCCGGTGGACGTCCGGCAGCTTCGACGGCCATGAATCGTGGTTGTCGTACGACGCCGAATCCGGAGATGGCGTATTCGTTTTCGTGAACGAACAAGTGGGTGGTGCCCGGGTCGCAATGATGCTGGGCGCTCTCTTCCATGACCTCACGGTCCACGAACCGGATACGAACGAGAACCGCGACTTCTTCGAACAGTGGATCGCCGAAGCCTATCAAGAGTCCGCGGGTTCGCCGCTAGTTCCGGTTGCCGTCAGCCAAGCCACGTTCCCTCGGGGGACTTTTCGAAGTGATCGGTACGGAGTTCTTTCTCTCCAAGAAGACAGCTCGCAGCTCCGGGTCAATCTGGGAACACTCGAAAGCTTTGGCTTGGAAGCCAAGGATTCTCAGGGCACGGGAAACCCGCTGCAGTTGCTGGTGGAGTTCTTGCCCGGCCGCGTGCAGAGCCTGGAAATTCAGACCCAGGATCAGCTGATCTATCGGAACCGTCGGGGGGAGATCCTCGACACTTTCTTCCGGGTTGCCGGCCAGTAGCATCCGCTTTCCAGAAGTTTCCAACGAATCCGCCCGACTCAGGAGCCAACCCATGCTCTCGTCCCTTCGCACCCCGTGGAAGAAGGCCTCGAATGATCGGCCCCAGTCGGCATGGCTCGCGAGGATCTCCTTTGCTTTGGTCGGGTCTCTGTTCGTTCATCAAGAACAGGCAAACGCCCAGACCCCCGCGTTCAAGAAAGGCGCGGATGCCTTCGCGGAACCGGTCGAAGTGCTGCATGAGCTCGTGGGAGAGGCGGCGGGCGACCAGTACGGGTGGATCGCTCGATCCGTCGGCGACATGGACGAGGACGGCTTCCAGGACTTCTTGGTGACGGCCCCCACGTGGAAGACGGGGGGCCAAACTTGCGGCAAGGTCTACGTGTACTCCGGCTCCACTGCCGAGCTCATCCACGAATTCGAAGGAACCGCCGGGAGTCAGTTCGGAATGACCGCTGCACCCGCGGGGGACTTTGACGAGGACGGGATCGGGGACTTGGTCGTGGGCGCGCCTGGCTTTCAGGGCACCGGCGCAGTGTATGTGTACTCCGGGTTTGACGGTCGTCAACTGCTCTGCATCGTTGGTGAAGAGAGTGGAGCCGCGTTCGGCCGCAAGGCTTGTGGGGTGGCTGATCTGAATGAGGATGGACTTCCTGAGCTTGCCATCGGAGCCATCAGTAGCGGGGTGAGCGGCGCGACTTCGGGCTGCGTCTATGTGTATTCCGGAGACGGCGAAGAGGTCCTGGCAGAGATTCCTGGGGAAGCGGCCGGAGATCAGTTTGGATCCGGTCTGGATGCAGAACTCACCGGTAAGCAACCGTTGCTCGCGGTCGGGGCCATGGGCCACGGGGGCACCGGAAAGGCCTATGTCTACAAACTGTCCGCGAAAGGTGCCGAGCCTCACTTCGTCATCGAACCTGACTCGACCTCTGCCAACCTCGGCCAGTTCTTCGTCTGCATGATCGGTGATGTGAACGCCGACGGAGCGGTCGACATCTACGCGTCCGACTGGAACAACTCTGCTGGCGGGCCCGCCACTGGACGAGTGTTCGTTCACTCTGGGACGGATGGCAAGCGTCTTCTCACTCTGACGGGGACAACTCCCGGTGAAGGCTTCGGCACCTCCCCGTCCCAGGCCGGAGATGTCAATGGAGACGGACACGACGATTTGATTGTGGGAGCCTGGCAGAACTCCGAGAAAGCCGCCGCCGCCGGCAAGTGCTATCTCCATTCCGGCAAGGACGGCAAACTGCTCGCCACCTACACCTGCACCCAAGCCGGCGACACCTTCGGCTTCGACGCCACCAACCTGGGTGACGTGAACGACGATGGTCGCATCGACTTCCTACTCACTTCTGCCTGGAGCCGTGTCCACGGACCGCAGACCGGCCGAGTTTTCGTCATCTCTGCTCCAGAGTTTCCCGCGGGAGGGTGAGAACCCAGCCCCGATCGACGATCCCTCTCCTCGGACAGGGCCCGAGGAAATCAGTGGAAAGACCTTTCGGCGCCCGATCGGATCTTGTCGACTGCGTCTTCGTTCTCGAATCCCCGTCGAGTCCGCCGATTCTCCGACGGCCCGACCTCTCGAAGGACACCGAGGCCTTTTTCACCGCCCCGTGAGCCCGGAAGATTCATGAAGGGCGTCGCGAAAAACTGCTGGGTTGCTTTTCCTGGCTAGGACTTTCGGCGGTCTTCCCCGGGCAGCTCGTCCAAATCAAGCAAGCGGTGTCTCTGACGATCCGTTGAGGATGGAGATCGTGGGAATGACGACGCCAGAAAGAGCTTGGGCGTTCGTCACAGGCCTTGATGAGTCATCCAGACTAGCACTTGAGCGCTCTTCGCTTCTTCCCTGCTCGACCGGACTCCACGGCCTTTTGGATGGCCTCAGTCGCAATCGGAACTTTGCAAGATGTTCCGCCCAGCTCGACGTCCACTTTTCCCAGCTTCTTGGCAGTGGCGGTCGCCGCCTTGATCAGCGGCTTCACAAATGATCCCACGGCAATGACGAAACCGTTCATGGTGTAGCGGACGCGATTGGGCGCCTGGTCAATCTGTTCTTCCACCTGCTTCAGGAGATCTCGGATCTCCCCCAGATTCAGGTCTTCGTCGGAAGTCACGGTGACGTATCCCGCGTAGGTGCTCCAACCACACGAGGCGACCGAATCCTTTCTCGCCTTCATCCACTTCTTCGCTAGATCCCGAGCGTGCTTGCTCTCCACGACCACCCGCGGGATCGAGTACTCTGCGATCATCAGCCAACTCGCTGCCTTTGCCCAGGCGTCGAATCGTTTCTTGGTCATCTGAGAGCCATCCGCCACCATCCCCGCCAAGTACATGGCGTCCCCATTTCCAGTATCGAACAAGTCATAGGCCAGCTGCTGTTGACCCTTGACCTTCTTGGCAATCTCCTTCATGTCCGCGACACTGACACCAAACAGTTTCTCGGCAGGAGCCCCATGCTTGGCGAAGACTCGGACACGTGCCGGATTCCCCTTCTTCTCCAACTCCTTCATGACTTGAGCCACGGTGGTCATCGCGACGTTCTCCAGCTTGCTGGATCGACGGAAACGGATGACGCTCGCAGCGCTCTTCCGCCATCCGATTCTCTCACCGCTTCATTCATCGCCCCGAGGCTTTGCCGACCGAAGCGTCGTTGAGTTGCCCTTGCGAACGGGGCCCCCCACTTTGCCAAGAAGTGACGCGGCCGGGAGAAGGCCATGATCGAGTAGGTCACCTCGTCATTCTCCGGGTCCCTTTCCACCAGGAACCGCTCTTCTCCGATTTCTGCGTGGTCGTTCAGAGTGCCGTAGGCAAAGCCAAACCGCTCTGGCTCGTCGATGGTGTAGACCACTCGACTGAAGTTGGTCCACCACACTCCCATAACCCGAGCCACCACGGCGACCACGCGATCAACTTCCAGGTCCCCTTGGTGGGCGATTTGGATCCATGGAATTTGAAACGGCGCCCATTGGCGAATCGCCTCTTTGGCTGCTTCCAGTGCTCCCGGGCCACGACCGACCACCTGGGAGTAGCGGTCGACATGGTATCCCGCCGGAGGAGAACTCTGGGTGGCGCCGACCTCGGGGTAGGAGAAGGGCTGGTCCTTCACCGCCTCGATGTGCTGAATCAGTGAGCGATGCGGCGGACAAGTCAAAGACAGGACAGACAACACAGTCGCCATTCACTCCTGAAGCAGCCGGGAAAACCTTGGACCCGAGCCAATCTTTGGCGTCCCCAAGGTTCCGAACTCGACGAATGTTCTGCACTCGGCACGAAGAATCGAACACGAACCTGCAACACGGCTCTCTACTCCAACTCCAACCGCTCCCTCATGTCGACATAGGCCGTCCGGATGAGTTTCGCGAGCGCGGCCTCGTCCACCGCGCTTCCTGGCCGGAGCTTCACGTGCCTCATGAACTTCCCCGTGCCTTCCAAAAGACCAACCGGATCCTCGAGCTCGGCACCTCGAAAGAACCCCACATTGACGTGGGCCTTGAACACGTCCACGTAGGCAAACGCCGCGTCGGCGACACACGCAGTCGGCTGACCGTCGTGAAGAGTCTCTCGGACATCTTCGCCGCACTCGCGCATGAACCGAAACCAGCGGGTGGCGATCTCCCCAAGGCCCCCTCCGTGATCCTGGATCCACGCCTCCACCGATGGGTCGCGGCGCGGCGGTTGAGGGAATCGGAACAGAGCAGTCATGGTCTCCCTCGCCTTCGGTCAACTGGTGCCATCACCCTGGGCCTCATAGGTTAGCTCGACGAAACCTGTCCTGAACGCGGTGACATCCTTCAAGGACCATCGGTGCTCTGGAAGCTCTTCGTCGAACAGGCGCAACCCTTCGCCGAGCAAGACCGGTGCCAAGGACAGGATCAGACGATCAACGAGGTCTCGCTTCAAGAACTGCTGACAGAGATCCGCCCCTCCCACGATCCACACGCTGTCGAACCGTGGAGCCAGGACTTGCCTCACCAGGTCGGAGAGATCCCCCGCGTAGAACTCGACGCTCGCCCGAGTCGACTTCCACGTTCGGTGGGTGACCACGACAACAGGGGTGTCTCCATAAGGCCACCCTAACTCGAGAGCGTGCTCGTAGGTGCGAGAGCCCATCACGTAGCAGTCGATCGACGCGAGCACCTTTTCGATCTCCGCAGCGTTCAGCTCGACGCCCTCGGGATAGGCGTCGCTTGGGCTCTCGAGCCACGACACACTGTTGTCCTTTCGGGCGAGGTAGCCATCCAAACTGGTGGCGACATGCAGCGTGACCGTGGGTTTCATCGTTCGCTCCGCGGAACTTTCCGAACACGGGCTCCTCAGAGCCAGCGCCTCACTCTGTGGAGATACGAATCGTACTCTTCCCCGAACCTGGCCCGAAGAACCCGCTCCTCCGGCTCGATCTGAAATCTCGTGATGTAGAGAAAGAAAAGGGGCACGGCAAGCAAACTCACGGCGTTGCCCAGCTTCACGGCCCACGCGCCCAGGACGAGCAACGCCGACAGGTACATCGGGTTTCGAGTGAACCGAAAGACTCCGTTGGTCACCAAGCGAGAAGCGTTCTCAGGCCTGGTCGGATCCACGGTCGTTCGGGCATTTCGGAACTGGAAGATCGCGGTGGTCCCCAACACCACGGCCCCCACCAACATTCCTCCCGCGGTCCAGTGGATTGCGGGGTTTTCCAGGACAAGCCCGGTCGGTGTGACCTTTCGCGCAGCCCAAGCCACGACCCCACAAAGGACCAACACGAACGGGGGAGGGATCTTCAATTCGAGATTCAACATCGGCCCCTCACCGAGCGCACCCATCCGAGGGTTGTGAGCCCGCAAACGACTGATTCACGCCGCCCGGGAGCGAGGTGCGATCGCTCGGGAGGACTCCCGCGGGGTAGTACCAAGAACTCATGACATTCCGCATCTTCCCGTGGATGAAACGAGCTTGGATCAATGACACCGGCGTGCCTCGATCGATTCCGACACGGAACTTCCAAACGAGTTCCCAGGCGACATGCCCTTGAGGATTGACAACGTCTTCGCAGCACCGATTGGCACCCCCACGGTGTGCCGTGAAGTCCATTCAACCGGTCAGCGCAACTTTTCTCCAAGCGTCGGGACGACCCAACTTGGCGATGAGAGCATCGACCGTCGCAGACTCTGTCGCAAACTTCTGGCAGGTGGTCAAAAGCTCGTCCGACTGCGCCTTCGTGACAACCCGTGGCCTTGGCGTCCCAGCGCATCCGAACAAGATCAACCCAGCCAAACCGATGAGCCAACCGCGGAACCACTGTCTGCTCAGGAAAGAGAGCGCCTCTCGAAGGCCTGTTCGGTCGACAATGCAGGAATCCTCGGCCGGCGCCACCCTCCATCGACAATCAGCGTTCCTCAAGTCTGGACTCATCGCTCCCTCAATTCTCCGAGCTCCCCTGCGGGATCATGCTGGCGTTTCGCGGAAGCCGGTCGAAGCTTCCATGAAGTAAGAAGGGCTGCGGTGGCCAACCGAGGGCTTTTCCCGTCTCGAAATCCTCGCAGTGGGGAAGCTCAATGTCGAAGTGACCACTCAGGGTTCCGGCCTCCGACAGCTCGGTGATCTCGCACGTTCCAATGACTGGCTGCCCGACGCGAGCACGGACTTTGCGGACGCGATCCTGGAGCAAGAGTTCGAAGACCACGCGAGTCTCCGAATTCAACTGCCCCTCCTCGTCGAATCCGAGAGCCATCTCCCAATGATCCGCCCCGAGTTCCACGCGCCCTCGGTCGACCCGGCCGAAGAATGCGCCGGGGCTGTCGCTCCCGAAGCCGAGGTGCGATTCGAGCCCGAAGAGCTTCGGCGGAAGGAGGCCACCGAGCGGCAAGCCGGAGCGTGGCCGAATGATCTGAACGACGAAGGCGGGTCCCGGCGAAGAGCCTGGATCGATGGTCGGGACGGGACGGTCGGGCCGGTACGACACGAAGGAAAAACCAGCGAGCACCGCGAGGCAACCCAGCAACCCCAGGGGAACGAGCAGCCACGACCTTTGGCGATTGTGTGTCATTCGATGATTGCGGATCTGGTGCAGGCGCACGTTTCTCAACCGCACCTCAGTGACAGTATACCTGTCATTGGATAGCCTCCTCCCATGGCACTCAGACATTCTCCTCCCACTCGTTCTTCATCACCGACCCCATCGATTGGCCTTGTGAGTCTTCTCGCCCGGCTCTTGACGATGATGGTGGTTCTGGCCGACCCTCTGGTCGCGAGCCCGGTCTTTCCTGACCCGGTCGCACCCATGGCCGCGCGCGCCAATCGCCGAGACAACTGGGAGGCCTGGTGGAAGAACAATGGCAATCTCTACCTGCGTCAACGACGCCCGTTGCTGGACCGAGTCGTCTCGGGCGACGTTGGCTTCTCCACGGGACGAAGCCGGACTCACGAAGATCCATTCCAAGGTCTGATCAATCCCGAGCTCTTGCAGACCGAGTTGATTCCGGAGCTCGTTCAGCAGCTGGAAGAGGCGCGCAGCTCCTACGTCACCGCGGCCGCGGACACTCTCGCGCGAATCGCAGACGACGCCACTCGCGACATGATCTATGAGCACTTGTCGCCGTTGATCACGGACGAGCGAACGGCGGTCCGAGATCGCTCCATCTTGGCACTGGGCATCCTCGGTCACAAAGAGGCTCGCCAGGACCTGATGGACATTGCCTTGGACACGAAGCGGGGAAGACACCTGACCGCTTCCGATGGCACCGTCTCGAAGCATCGTCGCTGCTTGGCGGCGTTGGGCCTCGGGTTCTTGGGGGACAGCGACGTGGCCGCTCCCATGATCAAAGAATCGCGGAAGACCAATTTGATGGATGTTCGCGGCGCGTTGCTGATGGGAGCCATGCACGCCGCCCCGGATGACCGAGCCACGGTGTCCGCTCTGGTCGACCGCCTGCGTCAACCCATTGAAGATCGCCGGGTGCAAACGATCGCCGCCACGGCATTGGGTCAGGCGGGAGGAGAGGCCGCTCGTTCCGCTCTGTCCACGCTGATTCGCTTGCTGAAGACGCGAGAAAGCCCGGGTGAACTGCGCATTTCGTGTGCGGTGGCGCTGGGAGCTTTGGGGCGGGTCGACGACGACAAGGTCGTTCGCGCGCTCATGCAAGGAACTCAGCTGGCGGACGCCAACTTGAAACACGTCTCCCTGATGGGGCTTGGCCGAATCCTGGAGTCCGCGGACGAGAAACAGCGCACCCCGCGAGCTCGCCAGAAGATTGTGGATCACCTGCTCCAAGAAGTCGTCCAACCCGACCAAGATGCCAACCGCCCCTTCGCCGCATTGGCGCTGGGAATCGGATTGCGCGAGGACCCCACGGATTCTGCCACGCGCGAGGAGGTGGCGGCCGAGATCCGGAAAGTGTTCGAAGCCGAAACCGACCCGTTCATGGCAGGCGCCTTCGCCATCAGCTTGGGACTCATGAAAGACCCGGAAGGCGCTGCTGTCATGGCGCAGCGGCTCGACGACTCTCCCACGGATGTTCTCGCGAGACACTTGGCGCAAGCCATTGCGCTCTCCCACCACGACGCCGGCACGAAGACGTTCTTGAAAGAGGTCACGGCGGAAGAGACTCAGTTTTCCGTCCGCCTGGAGATGGGACGCGCCCTCGGCATTCAGCAGGACGTCAAAGCCATCGAACCACTGGAGAAGATGCTGCAGGAAACCCAGAGCGAAGAGACCGTCGCGGGAATCGCGGGCGCGCTGGGTGCCATGCGCTGCACCGAAGCACTGTCCCCGCTGCTCGAACTCCTGCGCGATGAAACACGACCCGCCGGCAGCCGCATCCGCGCGATCACGGCACTTGCAGATCTCGCGGAGCCCGGCGACACATCATGGTTCGCGCCCTACACCGTCGACAGCAACTTGTTCGTTCGCAACGCGGGCATCGATCTCATTCTGCAGCGGTGATCAAGCGGTGGTGGCCCGCCGTTCATTCCGCGGGAGACGTAAGATACACAGGCTGCCCCACCGCCAAGCGACCGCACCGAATCACGGTGCCGTAGATTCCAGCCTTGTTGCTCCGTTCTCGAACCACGGTTTTGTGAACTTCCGGCGTGGGACGCGCGGACTCGGGATCCAGGTTGACCATCGAACAACGCTGATCCCAGTTTGTGATGGCAATTGCCGCCGCGGACGGGTCTTCTCCGAACGTCAGTGTCCCTCCGACCCACGAGTCTTCCTGGAAGGGGGACGATTCTTTCGTTGAGATCAAGAGGTTCGGCCGAAATCGGCGAACATCCGCGCGATGCGAGCCAAGGTTCGCGATCTCCTGCACGGTTGCAGAAGTGATTGCGGACACGCTCGCTTCATCGAAAATGCCACGGATGAGGTGCGTCATCTCGACCGTCGATCCATGGCTGCTGCCCACTTTGGCGGCGAGTTCCTCACCGAACAGTTCCAGTTCCTCTCCATCGGGCATCCGCACGTGGGACGGAAGGTTTCCGGCTTCGGCAGCTCGCCGAACCGGTGCGCACAGAATCAGCTCGGGAAGCTTGGATGCGGTCAACCAGGGGAAGCCTCCACGGTCATGGGTTCGACGAAACGCCAAGCGGCGATCGCCCTCGACACCATGCCAACCCAGCACTGCTTCCTCGAGCGATTCCCCGGCCATGGACTTCACTGGATAGCGAAAGAGCGCTTCCACTTCCCCGACGTGAGTGTTCATTCTTCCCTACCCGATTCACCCGCCTCGGCGGGCCAAGAGTGCGACGGCACCGGGCTCTTCCATTGTCTCGACGATCGTGCCGGCCCGCTTCAACACGCCGGAAACCTTCGGCAGAGGATCCTGCCATTGAGGATGCTGGTAGATCACGACCCAATACAGGCTGCCCTCCTCGAGTTCCTGAATGTCCTGGAAGAGGAGCTTCAAGTCGGCCGCCCCGGTGGATGCGAAGATCTCGGGCTCTGGGTCGATGGGTTTCCCTTCCGCGTAGTAGCGGTAGGCGACACGGCCGAACTCTTCGACGTAGATGGGTTGGAGTGATTGTTCGTGAGCCGCGATCTGATTGAGAAGCGGACGCATCTCCTGAAAGCGAGGAGAATGCACCAGGTGATGGGCGGCTCGGCCAATGGGCCATGCCATCAGAGCAACGAATCCAGCCATCGCCATCCACTCGGCGCCGCGGACGCGGAGCGAGAAAAAGATCCCGAGGCCGTGGGCAATGATCAAGATCCAGGCAGGAACCAGGAACAACACCAGCCTTCCCCAGAATACCGGCTCCCAGCGATCGGGAATGTTCGTCGGAAACGGGTACAGATGGAACGTCGCGGCCAAAAGACCCAAGCAAGTGGGGACCACCAAGATCGCTCCCAGCCAAGGCCGCCGGCGGAACATCCGAAGAACGCCAACCAGGAAAACCAAGCCCGGAAGGGACGAGAAGGCGAAGCCCCCGGGGTCCTGGAACATGCCGCGCACGGTCCTCCCCCACCAGTCGAGAGCCTTTTCCTGGGAGGGGAACGCCTCCCCCCAGAACGTCATCAAGTACTCGTCATTCTGCAGCTGGGAGAGAACCAGACCGTACTCGATGGCAAAGCTCGCCAGCCAGAGCAACGAGACTCCCGCCCATCGCGCGGCGGCAGATCGATCGCGTTCCACCAAGGCTCGAAGGAAACACACTCCTCCCACGGCGGCCGCGACAAAAGTCAAGGTCGCCGAGAACCACACACCCACGGCCCCGGCCACTGCCAAGGCCTTCCAGCGTGGCCCCAGCGGATGCCAGGCAAGCCCGACCAACAGCACCCCAAGCCCCACGTCCAGCACATAGGGCTTCAGCTCGGCGGAGTAGTAAACGAGAGGTTCCAACACGACGAACATGGCAAAGGCGATCAACGCCTCCCGGTTCCCCAATAGATTTCGCGCAACCCGCGCGAACACAACGAGCCCCGCCACCGACACCAGCCAGGGGAAGAAGCGCAGGACCCACTCCTCGTCTCCCAGAACCTCATGGCAAAGCTTGACGACCCAAAGGAATCCGACGGGTGCGACTTGATGAAAGTCGAGGGGCTCGAGAAGTTCCCCCCAGCCACGAGTGCGTAGATTCAGGGCAATGGCAAGCTCGTCGGCCCAGAAGGATCGATTCGCGATCAAACGCGCCAGGCGAAGGACGACCCCCAAGAGCAACAAGACCGCGAACGCCCCCTCGAAGCGGCGACTGCTTCGGTTCTTTCCCTGGTTCGCCTGGCTCAAGGAGTCAACCAACCTCGGGTGCGCTCCCCTCGATCCGAGCCCGGGACACGAGCTCGTGAAATCGCGAAACGTCGATGTTTGCTCCGCAAACGATCAGTGCCACACGCTTGCCCCTGAGCTCGTCGCGAAGCGGACCGAACAGAGCGGCAGTGGCGGCCGCTCCGGCGGGCTCCACCGCCAGCTTTGCGTCCTGGAACAACCAAGCCATCGCATCGACGATTTGCGCATCGCTCACTTTGCACAAGCCATCGACGAATCGTCGGCATAGCCCGAAGGTGTAGGCCGCGGCGTGAGGCGCGCCCAGACTGTCGGCAATGGTTTGAATCTGGTCCAACTTGACCGGCGCGTTGGCTTCGAAACTGCGGTGCATGCTGTCGGCACCCTCCGGCTCCACGCCGAAGACCTGAGTGTGCGGCGAGACCTGCTTGACGGCCGCCGCAACTCCTGAACAAAGACCTCCTCCCCCGATTGGCACCACGACCGCATCCAAGTCCTCGACCTGCTGGCACAACTCGAGTCCCAACGTGGCGGTTCCCAGTGCCGTTTCCCATCCGTCGAAAGGGTGTACGAACACTCGCCCTTCCTTCGCTTGGATTTCGTCCGCGATTCCAAACAGCTCGTGCACGTCGTTCGCCAGAATCAGCTCTGCGCCGTCCTGACGGCAAGCTTCGATTCGCACCGGACTGGCGGTGCGAGGCATGACCAGCTTTGCGTGAACACCAAGCGCTCGAGAAGCATGAGCCGTCGCCATGGCGTGGTTCCCGGCGCTCACCGTGACGACCCCCTGCTCCTTTGCATCCTGCAAACGCGCCATGATGTTCCGCAGCGCTCCCCGCACTTTGAAACTCCCGGCGTGTTGAAACAGCTCGAGCTTGAGAAAAAGCGATGTCGCCGCCCCGAGCTTGCGATCCACGAAGGAACTCTGCCACCTCCAACTGGGAGTCACCTTGATCCGGTTGCCAAGAGACTCCCGCGCTTGTCGAATCTGATCGAGAGTCGGTGCCTGAAGAGAGTCCGCCGAATCGCTCATGAGTTCCTGTTCCGAGTCATCAGTCCCGCCGCACTCGATTCGACCTCGCCCACTCCTCCCTGCTTCGATGGAGCGGGCCGTCCTCAAGGACTCCAAAGGTCGATTGCCGTGTGATCAAGGCAGGGAGCCGGGCGGATGTTACTTTCCTTCCGCACGAAGCAACGAGGGAGCGCTTGAAAATCGGCGAAGCCCCATCGATCGGGGTGAGTCAATCGCGAAAACTGCGCCCGGCCGACCAATTCTCCGTATCATTCGGCGATGAGCCAGCGTCGCCCCATCCTCCTGTTCGATGTCATGGGCACCGTCGTCTATGACCCATTCTTCAAGGAAGTCCCCGAGTTCTTCGGTATGTCCTTCGAAGAGCTCATCGCGGCCAAGCACCCCCGGTCCTGGTTGGAATTCGAACGTGGCAAGCTCACCGAGGACGAGTTTTTGCCAATGTTCTTCAAAGACGGCCGGGACTATGACCGATCGGGACTCAAGAAATTCTGGACCGATGCCTACGCGTACCTCGACGGAATGGAAGCCGTGCTCCAGGACCTGGCGGACGCCGGCTACGACCTTCACTTGTTCAGCAATTACACGAACTGGTATCGACACATCGAAGAGCATCTCGAGCTGAGTCGCTATGCCTCGTGGACCGCCGTGTCCTGCAATATGGGACACCGCAAACCAGAGCGGGCCTCGTACCAGTGGGTCGCCCATCACCTGGGTGTTTCCATTCAAGACTGCCTGTTCGTCGACGATCGCAAGAAGAACATTTCCGGGGCCGAGAACGCGGGGATGCAAGGAATCCTGTTTCAAAGCGCGGAACAGTTACGCGGCGAACTGAAAACCCGGCAAATCCTCTCGAGGTGAAAGCTGGGAGCCACCCCAACCCACGGCTCGGCACCGTCGATCAACAACCGCTTGGTGAACCGAGCCCTTGACGACCAACTTGCACGGAGAGACCATCGGTCGTCATGCCCGAACTCCCCGATGTCACGCTCTATCTGACGGCACTCCAACGACGCATCGTTGGGGCAACGCTCGAACACGTCCGGCTGAAGAGCCCGTTCCTCTTGCGCTCGATCGAGCCACCCATCTCCGAACTCGAAGGCAAGGAAGTGATCGGTCTGCGAAGACTCGGGAAGCGCATTGTGCTCGAGTTTGGCGAACAGCGGTTCCTGGTCTTTCACTTGATGATTGCCGGTCGTTTCCAGTGGCGAGAGGCGGGAGCGAAGATCCCGGGCAAGCTGGGATTGGCGGCGTTCGACTTTTCCTCTGGCTGCTTGCTCTTCACCGAAGCGGGAACCAAGAAGCGCGCGTCGCTCTATGTCGTCCAGGGGGAAGAGAAACTGCAAGAGCATCAGCCGGGAGGAGTCGAACCACTGGAAGTGGACCTGTCCGGTTTCACGGCTGCACTGCTCAAAGAGAATCGCACACTAAAACGAGCCCTCACCGATCCCCGCGCGTTCAGTGGAATCGGCAATGCCTACTCCGACGAGATCTTTCACCGCGCGGGCATGTCTCCCGTGCAGCGCACCAAGAACTTGAAGCCCGACGCGATTGAGAGACTCTTCCATGCCACTCGCGAGGTCCTTCAAGAGTGGATCGATCGGCTTCAAGAGGAAACCGGCGACGACTTCCCCACCAAAGTCACCGCGTTCCGAAAGGGAATGGCCGTGCATGGCAGGCACGGCAAACCCTGCCCGGTGTGCAAGAAACCCGTCCAGCGCATCGTCTACGCCGAACGGGAAACCAACTACTGCGCGATTTGCCAAACCAACGGCAAGCTCCTGGCCGACCGGGCGCTCTCCCTCCTTCTCAAAGAAGACTGGCCCAAGACTCTCGAGTGAATCGGCCCCGGGGCACCCGCTTCCGTTCGTGCTGAATCCCGGTGATGACCGCCGGAAAGTTGGGCGCGGCCTCTGCGGCTTTCCACAAAGCGATCAGGCCTCCACCACGGAACTCACGTCCAGCGATCCAGAAGCAACTGAAGGGCGTGGCGCTGGCGACGGCTGCCGTGGAGTCGGGTGCCGTCGTGAAGCAGGACGGCGAAGTCTCCTTTGGCGGTCGGTTCGATCTCTCGAATCTGCTCGCTATTGACGATGAGGGACCGGTGGATTCGAAGGAACTGATGGGGATCGAGTCGTTTCTCGAGGTGGGTCAGGGCTTGGCGGTAGAGGACGGTGGATTCTGCGGTATGGAGCTGCACGTAGTTGCCCGCGGCTTCAATCCAGCGAATGTCCGGAACCGGCACCAGGACGATTCGGCCAGCCCCTTTGACCACGAGCCGCTCCGTGGGTCCGCGACGTTCGCGAACCTCGGCGAGCACTGATTCCGGCCCCCCATGCCTCTCGGGCCCTTGCTGCCTGCGGTCGAGAACCTTGCCAAGAGCCTGATCGAACAGCTTCTCGTCCACGGGCTTCAGCAAGTAGTCGACGGCGTTGGCCTGAAAGGCGCGGACGGCGTATTGGTCGTAAGCGGTGACGAAGATGACCGAGGGAAGGTCCGCCGGGTCCAGATTGTCGAGAAGCTCGAAACCATCCATGCCCGGCATCTGAATGTCCAAGAACATCAGGTCCGGTTGCCACTCCGACAAACCGGCGATCACTTCTTCGCCGCTGGAACACTCGGCCACCACCTGACATTCGGGGCGGTTCTCCAGAAGCTGGCCGAGTGCGCGCCGGGCCAGGACCTCGTCATCCACCACCAAGACGCGGAGGGGCGCCGACCGATGCTCGCTCATCCGGCGATCTCCCGGGGAATCTCGATCTGCACCGTCGTCCCCCGAGGGAGCCGAGGAGCCACGGAGAGAACGGCATCTTCCCCGTACAAGCTCTTCAAACGAGAGCGGGTGTTGCGAAGTCCCACTCCTTCCTTCCATCCGCCGACAAGCCCCGTGCCATCGTCACTCATGGTCAGTCGTAGCTTCTCGTCCGAAGCCTCGGCCCTCAGAGTCAAACGAACGGGCTCCTCACGCGTGGGGAGCCCATGACGCACCACGTTCTCGGCCAGGGGCTGCAAGAGCATCACCGGAACGTCCAAGTTCTGCACATCCGAGGGCACGTCCACCGAACAACTCAGCTGGGGGTAGCGAATCTTCATCAGGTCCCAGTAGGTTTGAAAACCATCGATCTCTTCTTCGAGGGTTCGTTCTTCCTGGTCCATAGAATCCAGAGTGTCGCGCAGCAACGCGCTCAACCCCTGAATCATCGCGCGCGCCCCGTCTGGATTGTCCTTGACCAATACGGAGATACTGTTGAGGGTGTTGAACAAGAAGTGTGGCTGAAGCTGCATCCGCAGCGCCTGCACTCCGGCGACGGCCATCTCTTCTCGCAACTGGCTGAACTGGAGTCGCCGCTGGTCCATCTCCCGCCGGGTGTCGTGCAGGCGTGACGCCATGAGCACGACGCCATAGGCGATCAGCTCCATGAACGGGTGTAGGCTCCAGAGCAATTGTTCCCAGCGGACCGCCAGAGAAAAGTCGTAGAGGATCGGAAACCACGTTCGGAACGCAGCCAGCCAGAAGAGGTGGGCCGCCCCCAGAATCGCTGCCGCAACCAGGTGCCCGGTCCCGCGGGCGAGTCGGGACCGCGACCGCAAACGCCGCCCCAGAGCAATCACCACGGGAGTCCCCAGAATCCAGGGCCACCACGTGGGAAGAGTTCGAACCGCCAGTGAAAGTGACGACACCTCCGCCTCGGTCCGCAGTTCGAGATAGAGATTCTCTTGCACTGCGGACAGACCACCGGGCACCGTCCAGATCACGAGAAGCAAGAACCACCAAGAGATCCGGGACGAGGGGGAATCGGAAACAGCCTCGGGCTCAGTCAACGCCAACCTCTGACAGCGATTTTCGGACGAGTCATGTTATCGAGTTCCCGGTCCCACTCGTCCCACCAGAAGCCCCGCTCAACCCATCCGGTTCCTCGACAACCCCGTGGGACTGCCGGCATTCGCCCGCCTTCGTACCTTGTTCTCCAAGCGCAGATCATTCCTGAAGGCCTCCGACGAACGGCCCAAGTTGCTTCAGGCTTCGTCATGGATGATCGTCGCGACACGACTCACGAAAAGCACCCGGAGACAAGAATGATCGCTAGCGGACTTTCTCTTGCTTGCAGCCTCGCCGTTCTGGGCGGACTCGAAGACGCCGACTTTCGCACCGAGTACTTAGTGATGACCGGACAATGGAGCGAGGCGACGAAGGTTCTCGAAGCCGAAGTGATCGACCACCCCGAAGACACTCTCCTCTGGTATCAGCTCTCCCAAGTCAGAGCTTCCCAAGGGGATTCCGAAGGAGCTTTCGAGGCGCTCGACATGGCGGAAGGCAATCCCGCGATCGACCCGTCCATTCAGTACACCCGTGCAGGATTGCATGCGGCCGCGGGACAAGTGGAAGAGGCACTGGAGGCGCTGAACCTCGCCTTGGAGCTTGGCTTTCACGCAAAGTGGTTCTTTCCCAATGACCCGCGCTTCCAATCCCTACAGCAGAATTCGGAGTTTCAACGAATCCTCGCCCGGATGGACCCGCTGGCGACCGTGACCTCCGAGGACCCCATCAACCTGGCCACTTTGCGTCCCGAGCGTCAGATGGACTTCCTAGTCGGAGACTGGTACCGCATGAGCGCCGGTGCATTCCTCGGCCGCTCCTCGAATGTGGCGCTGCTGCAAGGCGCGGTCATCCAGAAGCGGGACGCCACCTCGACAAGCTTTCATGTGTTCGACCCGACTCTGCAGCGCTTCAAGCAAACCTGGTGCAGTGGTGCGGGCCACCACGACACCTTGGAAGGATCCCTCGAAGACGGCAAGCTGGTGCTCATCCAAGACGTCTTGCGTGGGCAACCCGGCGCCATTGGTCGGTCCACATTCTTCAACATCGCCAAGGACAGCTACGACTACGAGTGGCACACCTCTGGCGACCAGGGGGCCACCTGGACTCTCGGGGCAAAGTATCGCTTCGTCCGAATCGAGAAATGATGGCACGGGGCGGCGGTGACGTCTTCAGGGACGGTGTTTGGCTCGGGCGCTGAGGGCTTTGCTTCGACGAACTCGTTTGGAGTGTTGGGCCACCTCCTCGGAGTTGCCTTCCAGGCGGGCGAGGTCGGCGAGAGGCGCGAAGACGTCGGCGCAGTCCGCGCAGAGGTGGTCGGGACCGAGGCTCTCGGCGACCGACTCGAGGCCTCGGGTGATCTGGCGAATTCGCTTGTTGGGCCCGCCGCCAGGAAACTCGAAAAGGTGGATGTCACCAAACTGGACCGAGTCCACGGGGAACTTCGGAACGTGCTCGCTGTAGGCAACCACGAACGCGCGAGCGCTCGAGTCCTTCATCATCTCGTTGACGAAAGACATCCCCGGCCTGGGTCCGGAGGTTCGCTCTTCACAGGGAAGGTAAGACCTCACTCGTAGATCTTCGATGAAGGTGTAACCGACGAACCGGTCCCCCTGGGTGCGCTCGTTCAAGTAGTGTTCGGCAGCCAGGTGATAGCGACCTCGCTGGTCTTCCTGGTACGCCTGGACGTCCTGGAATCCCCACCAGACCACCGCCGCCGCAACCCCCAAAGAAACCACCACCTTTCGGCCTCCACCGGGAAACCACGCAGCCGCGGTGCCCCACCCGATCGCGCACAGCATCACGATGACCGGCATGACGAAGATGTGAAACCTCGCCATCGCCCACGGATAGTGAGAGTAACCCGCCAGCGAGGCGCCGAGCACCGGCACCGCGGCCCACAGCAACACCTGGAGTCCGGTCTTCGGTCGAGACTTCGCCACGGCCACCATCCCGACAAGCATCAAGCCGAAGAACACCCAGGCCGTCCCGGCATCGAGGAAGTAGGTCTGAAACGCCAACGGCAGGTAATCCAAAGACGTCACGCTCTTTTCGGCCCACGTTCCCCGGAACTCGCGGAGCTCTTCCCGGAGCTGCCAGTAGTAGAGGGCCGCCGCTCCGTTCAAGGCCAAGTAGGGAATCGAGAGCCGCCCGATTCCCGCCAAGTATCGACCGCGCTCCTCGCGATCCTTCGCCGTCCATACAAGTTCCAGGCCGAACATCACCCCGATCCAGATGACGACAAACGCTCCGTTCATGTGGGACAGGAGAGTGATCGCGCTCAATGCGGACAATGCCAGCCCGTTGCCCCAGGTCGGAGCGCGCCGCCAGCGAAGGAAGAGCAGCCACAACCCCAAGGACAGGGCGGCGAACAGGGCATAGGCCCGAGCCATCACGCTGAACTTGATGAGGTACGGCTGCACCGCAACGAAGGTGGCGGCGATCCATCCGAACCGCCCCATCCCCCAACGAGTGGCAAGCACTCCCACCAATACCACCAGAGCCGAACCGGAAAGGATCGACACGGCGCGCATGGCCAAAAAGCCCTCTCCGAAAGCGGCCGCGATCCCCTTCTCCAGCACCAGGAACCAGTTCATGGTGAGCCATTCCTGGAAGTGGGTCAGCAAGTACTTCACGGGAGAGCAAATCCACAGCATGGTGCCGCATTCGTCCCCGTAGAAGGTCTTGTCGTGGGCGACGACAACGCGGATCACGAGCGCCAGCACGGCCAGTCCGCCCAGCACTCGCCAAGACGGAGACTCGTCGCGACTCACAGCCAACCTTCTTGATACGCCAGGGCAAACGTGACAAAGGCCCAGGCCAGCAAGCTCACCGGGATGCCGACACGGATGAAGTCGGAGTACTTGTAACCGCCCGGGCCATAGACCATCAAGTTCACCTGGTGCCCCTGCGGGGTCACGAAGGCAATGGACCCGCCGAAAGCGACGGCCAGCAAAAACGGCCGCACGTCGACTCCTGGCATGACATGCGCCACCTCGATGGCGATTGGCGTCAACAACACCGCGACCGCGCTGTGGGAGACGAAGGCATTGAACAAGATGCACAGAAACACGATGCCGGCCAGGACGGCCGTGGGACCGTAGTCGAACAATGCTCCCACCAGCCCGTTGGCGAAGTACTCCGCCGTACCACTGGTCCGCATTGCCTCGCCCAGTGCCAGGGTGCCCACCACGAAGATCAGGATCGGCCAGTCGATGGTCCGGTACGCGCGTCGAGCCGTCACGCAGCCAGTCGCCACCATGGCCATGGCTCCCAACACCGCAGCCATGGGCAAAGGCACCGCCTTCCAGCCAAATGCCGAGTAAGCGGTGAACAATGCCACGACCCCCGCAGCGATGGCCAAGGCCTTGCGTGCGTGACCGCGCAACACCACCAGATTGTGGGCCCCGGTCAACAAAAAGAAATCCGTGGACGCTCGGAACTTGGTCGGCGAGGCCTGTTCTCCGCAGACCAACAACAAGTCCCCTGAGCGAAGCACGAGATTGGAAACGCGCTCGCGAATGTGGTGGCCATGGCGCAACACCGCCACCGCCACCGCGTTGTAGTCGCGCCACAAGTGCAGATCACTGATGCGCCGCCCAACAATGTTGGAGTGAGGAGACACCGCCAGCTCGAAGAAGGTCATGGTTCGCGGATCGAACTTCATGTTGCCGATCAGCTTCAGACCCAAGCGCTGCTGCATGTCGGTCAGGCTGCCCACGTCACCGCGAAGAACGACCACGTCCCCTTCTTCGAGCACGACGTTTTCGAAGGGCGGCCAGAACGGCACCTCGTTGCGCACCAGAAACAGCAGCCGCGGCCCCTCTCCGAACGCTTCGGCCACGGTCTTTCCAAGCAAGGGAGAAGCGGGGCCGATGACCAACTCGGTCACATATTCCCGGGCCGTCCCATCGGCCAGGGTCGCCGACATGGAAGCGCGCGCCGGCAGGAGCCTCTTTCCGAACACTGCCAGGAAAGTGATGCACAGCACTGCGAGAGGAACGCCGATCGGAGACAGTTCGAACATTCCGAGCGGAGCCTCGCCCTCGGCGACCGCCACGCCGTCCACCAACAGGTTGGTTGACGTCCCAACCAAGGTGCACATACCGCCGAACAACGACCCAAAAGACATGGGAATCATCAGTCGTGAGGGAGGAATGCCCGTGTCTCGAGCGATCCCGATCACCACCGGAATGAACACCACCACCACTGCCGTGTTGTTCAAGAACGCTGAAAGTGCCGCGGAGACCAAGCCGATGGCCAACACCATCACGCTTTCGCGTCCCTTGCCCCAAGCAAGCACCAGCCGCGCGATGAACTCGACGGCACCGGTTCGCGTCAACCCTTCCCCGACGACGTAGAGAGCGCCAATGGTGATCACCGCGTGATTCGCAAACCCGTGCAGCGCCCCTTCCAGGTCCACCAGTCCGGTCGCCACCAGCGCCACGATCAATCCCAGGCCGATGGCGTCGAGGGACACCCGGCCGGACACCAACAGGATGAGCACCAGCACCGTGAAAGAGGTGACGAGGATTGCGCTGGGATCCATCCCTACGTTCTACTCCTTGTCCGAGTGCGGGAAGGAGCCCGACCGGGTCGGTCGGAGCGGCAAATCAGCTCGGTGGTTGCTGGTGCCGGGCGTCGGTTCCGAGCGCGCGGATTATGCATGAAGCACCGGCGGAAACCCGGTGGAAACGTTGTTCCTACCAGGCGAAGTCATCCTCCTCGGGATCGAATCCCGCCAATCCGACCACGAAGTCGAAGATCCCCCACACGTCGACCGCGGCATGGACGCCCACAAGCAGGGCGTGGACCTCCGCGCGCACATCGCCAGGTCCCCGGTACCAGCTCGGGCCCGCGGTCGCATCCGCGGCCAATGGGCCGAGGGCAATGTAGTTTTCGCTGGAGGCCGACAGTGGCATGCGGCGAAGTCCCTGGTAACCGAGGCCGACGGTGGTCCGAGACATGGTGCCCGCTCGAACCCACTGGGTGACCTCTGCGTCGACGCCAATTCCGGGGCCCACATTGGCACCGACGCGAACGATCTCCACCAGATCGAACACCCGATTGGGCAAGTACAGAAGAATTGTGCCCAGTACCGACCCGACGTCTCCTTCGGACGAGGTTTCGGATTCTTCGGCGGCCGGAGAAGGAAAGCTCGCGCATCCCCCCAGTGAGCTCAGCAGACCGGCGGCCAACCAACGTGTCATTCGCGACTGCCCCACCACACATCTCCTTCGTCGCCACCTCTTCTTCGGGATCTCCCTGGCGAGCCAGGGGTGACCCTTTTCAGGCTACCCCCTTCTTCTCGACCACGAGCGACGCGAGTCCGGAGTGACGTCACGATTTTGTCGACGATCCCACATCCACGGCGCATCCTCCCACGGAACCGTGATCGAGCGCGCCCCGGGTTGACGGGAGTAGCGCGGATAGTCCACTGCGGAAGGTCCGACATGGCTCGCCGCCTGATCCGTTTTCAGCCGTGTGTTGTTTGCTGTCGCGCAGAACAGTAAGCCGGCCCTGAGACCTTCTTTGACACGAGAACTCGATGGCCCGCAGATCACCCCTACATGAAGCCTTGGCCTTGATCCGGCTGGCGATCCCCTTCGCCATCGGACAGGTGGGACTGATGTTCATGGGCGTGGTGGACACCATGATGGTGGGCCGAGTCTCGGAAGAGGCTCTGGCCGCGGTGGCTCTTGGTCACATCTACAGTTTTGGGATCTGCATTCCGTTCAGCGGGTTGATCTTCGCCTTGGATCCACTGCTTGCCCAAGCATTCGGTGCCCAGGATCACCGCTCGTTGGCCGCCACCCTGCACCGCGGCGCGATCCTGGTCGGCGCCATCTTGGTGCCCGTGGTCGGATTGCTGTGGGTGGCGGAGCCGGTGCTTCGATCTCTCGGTCAGAAAGAAGAAGTCCTACCGCTCGTCACCGGCTATTGCCGCGCGTGCGCTCCGGGGATGGCCGGGTACTTCGCGTTTCTGCTGCTGCGGCACACCGTGCAGGCGATGAGCATCATTCGTCCCGTCGTCCTCGCAGTCCTTGTGGCCAACGGCGCCAACGTCCTTCTGAACTACTTGCTGGTCTTTGGCCACTGGGGCTTCCCGGCATTGGGCCCGGTGGGGAGCGGCTGGGCCACGACCGGTTCTCGATTCGTCATGGCCGCCTTGTTGTTCCTGATGAGCTGGCCAGTCCTGCGCCCCTACTGGCGAACGCCGGTCACCGATCGCTGGCGTTGGTCGGCCTATCACAAGATCTTTGCCTTGGGGATTCCCGTCGGCGTGCAAGTGAGTCTCGAGGTTTGGTGCTTCTTCGCAGTGTCTCTCATCATGGGAACTCTGGGAACCTTGGAACTCGATGGACACCAAATTGCGATGAGCTTGGCCTCCTTGTCGTTCATGGTGCCACTTTCCATCGGCATGGCCAGCGCCACTCGAGTCGGGAACGCCGTCGGGCGCCGCGACATCGAGGGCGCACGACTCTCGGCCTGGATGTCGATCGTGTTGGGCGCCCTCGTCATGACGGTGTCGGCCGCGGCATTCATTCTCATCCCCAAGGAACTCGCCAGGCTCTACACCGACTTGGATTCGGTCATCGAAATGGCGGCCTTGGTTCTACCGATTGCCGGAGTCTTTCAAATCATGGACGGCACCCAGGCCGTCGCCTGCGGAGTGCTGCGAGGCATTGCCGACACCCGAGTTCCCGCGGTGATCAACTTCTTCAGTTACTGGGCGCTCGCCATCCCGGTCGGCTGGCTGCTGGCATTTCGAGGCGAACTCGGCCCGCGTGGCTTGTGGTGGGGTTTGACAACCGGACTGGCAGTCGCCGCCGTCCTCTTGACCTTTCGGATTCGACAAAAGTTTCGGACGGGAATCGTCGCCGCGTTCGACAGTTCGGCGGCGAAGGCTTCGTAGGCGTCTCGAAGACCGGGGACCGAGGGTGTCGGCAAAGGCGTCGTCGAGTTTCCGAGACCCGACGTTCGCGCCGATGATTCATGAAGGCCCGTCGCGGAAGCAGGAGATCGCGCGGCCAGAGCCCGGAATTTGTCGAACCTCCGGCTACCAGCGAACCGTCAGCGTCACTTCCTTCCCTTCCCGGACGACGATCAACCCTAGGTCCTCGCCATTGGGAGAGCTGGCCACCGCACGGCGCAAACTGGCGGCGGGGTCATCGGGAGACAGGGTTCGGCCGCGGAAAGACAAGATCACGTCCCCCACCTGAAGGCCCGCTTTCTCGCCGGCGCTCCCCCCGGCCACGGAGTTGACGCGAAAGCCCCCCTGGTCGGCGCCATAGCCAAGCGCATCCATGGTCGCTCGATCGACCGCTCCATCTCCGGCGATGCCGAGAGCCTTGCGACGCCGAGTCTCGAACACCGGCTCGCGGAATTCCAAGCGCTCTCGAGTGTTTGCCACGTCGACGAGCAAGGCGAGAGAGAATCGAGAAACCGCGTCCATGCGTTTCCAGGACACTTTGTCGGCGTGATCGGTGACCCGGTGATAGTCCTCGTGAAGCCCGGCAAACAAGAACACCGCCGGCACTCGGCGATTGAGGAAACTGTGATGGTCCGAGTCGGCCATGGCAAAGCTCTTCTCGTCGATGGTCAAGCCCGGAACTGATTGCAGCGCTCGGTCCTTGGCCAGGTACCAAAGGTTGTTGGCGAGAGAACTCATCCCCAACATCTCGAGCGGCTTCCCCGGGTTGCGACCCACCATGTCCAGATTCACCATGGCCACGGTGGAGCCCAGGGGAACCGCCGGGTTCTCACAGTAGTCGATCGACCCGAGCAGCCCGTGCTCCTCGGCACTGAACAAGGCGAAGACGATGCTGCGTGCGGGACGGTACTTGGCGTCACTCAGACACCGGGCCAGTTCGAGAACAACACTGGTTCCCGAGGCGTTGTCGTCGGCACCGTTCCAGATCTCATCGTCCCGAATCCTGGTGCCAAGCTTGCCGGTGTCGTGACTGTCCCCGGTCCCCAGATGATCGTAATGCCCTCCAATCACGACATACTGTTTGCTCAGCTGGGGGTCGGAGCCTTTCCAGAGAGCAAGTACGTTGTGGCTGTCAGACAAACCGAAAGTGCTACGAAACCGAAATCCGTCCAGGAATGTGCCGTCATCCCCAAGGGGGGTCAAACCGGCTTTCTCGAACTCCGAAGCGATGTACTGCGCGGCCTTCTCGCAGCCTTCTTCCCCGGCGAATCGTCCCTGCAGTGCATCGGAAGCCAAGTACTCCACGTCGGCCCGCATTCGATCCAAGGAAACCCGGGAGAGGGCATCCCCCACCGCCGACTCCGAGCCAAGGACGACAACAGCGAACCAGCAAATCCAACTTGTCATGACAACTCCTGGGCCTCTCGCAGGCCGTTGAGAAAGGCCTCGGATGGCCGACCTCAGTCACATCGGTGAAATCGTCGAGGATTCGAGGACGAAGGCGGAGGCGAGCAGGGTCGATCATGCGCTGAAAGACGATTTCCTTGGCCTGCCAGTTCCATGAAGATCCGCCCGGCTGGGCATCCAGTCGATCCGGGCTCGACACCTTGCCGAGTCGCTGCGCCGCCCCTTTACCCACGGGACGATTGACCCGGTGACTGACTCGTGGAGCAATAGCTTCGACGGGCGTCGACCGACACCAGCCGGTCCTCTTCCGCGATCCAAGCGGTGAGTTGTTTGCCGTACACGCAGCCCGTGTCCAAGCCTTTGGCGAGCGGACGATTGACCAGACCACGCCGCGCCCAGTGGCCAAAAACCACGGTGCGTGGTCCGGCATAGTGATCGTCCCAGGGAACAAAAGGGGGTTCGGGGGGCGGCCAATCCGACTTCGGCCGGCGGCCATGCTCATCGCAGTAGCGAGCGGTCGTTGCGAACCAAACCGGGTCCTCGGAAGACGCCAAACCTTGATCCAGGATCTGCCGTTTTTGCTCCAACAACTCGACCACCATGGGGAGATCCGTCCAGGTGGGGTGAAGCGCGGCGTGCACCATCACCACGTCTTCTTCCACGTGGAGCAGGGGACGCTGCCTCAGCCACTCGATCAGCTCTTTGCCATCGTGGGCTTCAGTGAGACTCGCCAGGGTGTCCCGCCCGGACTCCTGCCGTCGACCGGCCAACACCTCGAACAAATGGAGTTCATGGTTGCCGAGCACCATGGTGGCGTCGAACTCGCGAAGCAGGCGCACGCATCCCGCGGAATCGGGACCGCGATTGATCGCGTCTCCAACGCTGTAGAGCCGATCGACCGATCGATCGAACGCAACACTTACGAGCAGGTCTTCCAGCTCGTGCGAGCAACCCTGGAGATCTCCGACGAAGATGCGTCGCCCCGCCATGAAAGCAGTTCCTCCATTCCCTGGGCATGCGAGCCCGCATGATCTGCGAGATCGAAGTCTACTGGCCCGCGATAGGATCCGGGAAGTTCGGGGTGCACACTCCGGCGCGTCGCGGCGACTCTGCGGGACCGTGGCTTGCATGAAACAGAGCGGATTCGCGCGCAACCCGCCAACTGGTTCCCGCCTGCGAAATCCATCGCTGCCAACTCACTTCCGGAGACCGACCGGGAATTCCCTCGCGCAGTTTCGTTCCGGGTCCCTGCGGCAATTCCTCGGGGATTGACGAAGCCTCCCACGGGTGGTTTTTCGTTGGAAAGAACGTAGTGTCCGAGTCTCCGCTTGGAAACCGGATCGGAACGGGGCGACCGCGTCTCGATGAATGCACCACCCTCTATGGCCAGTTCCTTCTTCGAAGTCTTGAGTGGTTCGGAACCGGGCCAAGTCCTTCCGTTGCTCGAACAGACCGTCACCATCGGCCGGGATCCGCGCAACACGTTCACCATGAAGGACGAAGCGATGTCGCGAGAGCACGCCAAGGTGTTCTGGCGCGGCGGACAACACTTCGTCGTGGACCTGAATTCGAGCCACGGGACGTGGGTGAACAAGCAGCGGATCACCTGCCAAGCACTGCTCGATCAAGACCAGGTGCGCCTCGGCCAGACTGTGCTTCGCTACGTGCTCGAAGGCGCAACTCAGAACTCCCCGACCAGCGAGGCAGCCCAGCCCGAACCCGCCTCGGACTTCACGCTCGAGATGCCCGACGACGAGCTGGTCGCCGACCGTCGCGAAGAGAGCGGATCGCATTCCGGACTGACTCCCGACGGGGAAGACCCGTTCGCTGATGACGAGGACGTGTTCGATGCAGCACACCCGTCCGCCCCACCAGCGCTGGCCTCCCCCGCTCGTTCTTCTTCCCGGGAACCGTCGACGGCGACCTCCCCGCGACACGCGGCGCTCCCCTCCCGGAGCGCCCCCCCCTCCCGTTCGTTTCTCCACCAGGACTTGGACCAGCGAGGAACCGTGACCCGCTGGTTGGCGGTGTTGCTCGCGGTGATCCTGACAGCGGGGCTGGGCTACGGAGCAATGAAGCTGGTTTCTTCTGGCGACGACGAAGAGGCGGCGCCCAGCTCTTTCGGGGAACGGAACCGCGGCCCGATCCGTTAGCAGGCCGTTGGGAAAGGCCTCGGATGGCCGATCGAGAGATTCTCGTTTCCGCCAAGGAGTCGCACCGCAGGCGCATCGGTGGATTCGTCGAGGATTCGAGGACGAAGACGGAAGCGAAAAGGTCCGGCCTCCGAAGTCGAACGCGGTCCGGTCAGAGCGTTTTCGCCGACGCTCTCGAGTCCAGCAGAGACCGGTAGAGCTCCGCGAGCTGAACCGCGGACCGCTCCCAGGTGCCGTTGGCCAGTCCTTCGGCGGAGCTTCGTGCCTCTCGTTTCCAGTGATCGAGATTGGTGGCGACCTCGGTCAACGCCGTGGTCCACGCCGCCACGTCGCGCTCCAAGGTCAGCACTCCTGGTTTCGGCAAGGGTTCGAAGCACTGCAGGTTGGTGGCGAGAACCGGACAGCCGAAAGACAAAGCTTCGTAGACCGGAAGACCAAACCCTTCCCAGTGGCTCGGGAACAAGAGCGCCACGGCTCCTCGAAACAGAGCGGGAAGATCACCGTCGTGGACTCTGCCGAGGAACCAGGTGCGATCGTGCAGTCCAACCCGGTCGGCCAAGGCTTCCAACTTCTTGCGCTGAGGTCCCTCTCCGGCAAAGACCACGGACAACCGCAACGTCGCGGGTAGGTGCGACACCGCGTGCAACACCAGATCCAGCCCCTTGCGAGCCTCCAGGTGACCGATCGCCAAGACGTAGGGCATCGAGAAGTCCATCAAGGAACCCGCGTGCGGAGAATCGGTGCCGGTCATTCCGCAAGTCGCGTTGGGGATCACGACGACTTGTTCGGGAGCGAGACCCAGGCTCTCGATCATGTCCTGGCGACTGGCTTCGGACACGGTGACCAGAGCCGCCAGCCGACGGGTGATTCGCGGTAGCCAACCGTGCGAGGCCCAAGTGCGCAGCACCGTTCCCACCGGTCCGGCGTTCCCGAACGAGCGGCCGCGCCGATGCCGAAGGTCATGCAGCGTCAACAACTGCGGGACGTCCCGAGGCCCCAACGAAGGAACCGTCTCGGAATGCCAGACCTCGGCTCCAAATCGGCGGCCCCGTCCATGTCCGAGCGATCGGATCGCTCGACGCACGGGTCCCCCTAGGGAAGCGACTTCTTGGAGTTCGAGGGACCCGCGTGGGACGCCCTCGAACAATCGTGACTTGGACGCTTGCAGCACGGTGACTGGGGGCGCGCCGTCCAACTGGGCGTAGGCGCCATAAAGCCCCCGCAAGCGAGTTCGGACACCGCTGGGAAAGTCAGGAACCGATCGCGCGTCTACGACGATCAAGGAGCCGCCTGAGAGCTACGCCCCACCGACGACTCGAGCAAGGACAGGACGGCCAAGGCGGTCTTCTTCCAAGTGAATCGCTTCACTCGTTGGAAGCCACGCTCCCGCAACAGGTCGGCGAAGTCCTGATCCTCGAGAACCGCCTGGATCTGCTTCGAAAATGCCGCGTGATCGGACGGGTCCACCAGCGCCGCGGCGTCGGCAACGACTTCCGGAATCGCCCCACCGCTCGAGGCAATCACTGGAGTGCCGGACGCCATCGCCTCGAGAGGAGGCAAACCGAACCCTTCAAAGAGAGACGGGTACACCAAGCACTCAGCGTAGTGATAGAAAGGCACCAGGTCGTCATCGGACACGTAGCCAGGGAAGCTGACTTCTCCAGTCAAGCCGAGGTTTTCGACCTTCTGGTCCAGATCGTGAGCCGTGACGTTGCGCACGCCCGCCAGAATCAAGTGGTGCTTCTTGCGCAGCTTCTTCGGTAGCGCCGCAAATGCTTCCAACAGCGCTGTGAGATTCTTCTTGCGCCGCAGGGTCCCCACATAGAGCAAATACGGCTTGTCGGGAATCTCGTACCGGCTCAAGAAGGTCTTCTTCTCCGGCCCGTCGTACTTCTTCGAGAACCGATCGCTCACCCCGTGGTGGATCACCTCCACCTTTTCTTCCGCCTCGGGATACAAGGAAACGATGTTTTCCTTGGTGCGCTGGGAAACGGCGATGATCTTCTTCGCGTAACGCGTGTTCAGGAACAGCCAGACTCGGTGCCCCTTGCGAATGGGCTCGGCCTTGCGATGGCGCTCGACCCAAGGAATCTCGTGCACCGTGGCGATCTTCGGCACCTTCCCCAAGACCGGAATCGCCGACACCGGAGACCAGTACACGTCGACTTTCTCGCGATCGAACAGGGGCGGCAGCAGTCGCTCCCGCCACAAGTAGGACGGGTTTTGCTTCTCCAGGTCCAGAATGCGGAAGTTGTCCGGCAGCTCGAACGGAAAAGTCACGGCCCGGCGGGAAATCAGGAGGTACTCGTTCTCCCGATCGATCTGGGTCAGCTCGCGCAAGATGTTGCGCTGGACCTTCTCGACTCCGGTGAGATAGGGCGTGTCCTGGATACTGATATCGACCGCGATTCGCATGGGCGGGATTGTAGCAGGCCGATGAAAACGGCCTCGGATGGCCGATCGAGAGATTTTCGTCTCCGTCGAGGAGTCGGACCGCGGACGAATCGGTGGATTCGTCGAGCGTTCGAGGACGAAGACGGAGACGAAAAGACCCGATCGGGCGCCGAAAGACTTCTTTCACCGGCGTGCTCGCCCGGATCATTCTTGAAGCCCGTCGACAGAATGAGCCAAAGTTCTTTCTGGGGAGAGCTTCCAGCGAGGGGGAAGGCGAACTCTCGCCTTAGGCAGTGGCGGTCCGCGCCTGAACGGACGGGGGCTGAACCCGCCCTTGCAACACCTCGCGATAGGCCTCGTAGGTTTGCCGGGCGGTGCGCTGCCAGGTGAGGAGCGAAGTCTTGCGGCGACCCGCTTTGCGCAGGTGATCTCGCAACGCCTCGTTCTTCACCAGCTCCGCCATCCCCCGCGCCATCGAGTCCACGTCTTCCGGATCACACAACACGGCATCGTCGCCGGCGATCTCTTGAGTGGCGGATCGATCGGAGGTCATCACCGGCACTCCCTGAGCCATCGCCTCCACCACCGGCAACCCATACCCCTCGTACAAGGACGGATAGACCACCGCCGTCGCCGAACGGTAAAGCTTGCGCAAGGTCGACTCCTCGACCGAACCGACTTCGAACACTTCGTGGCGATAGGCGCAATGATTGAGCGCCCGCTCGTAGGCTTCCGTCATCCAACCCTTGGGACCGGCAATCACCAGACGAGTTTCGATGCCTTCGCGGCGGATCTTCTCGAACGCTTGCAGCACACGAACCAGGTTCTTGCGTGGCTCGATGGTTCCCACGTGCAACAAGTAGGGCTTCTCGAACACCGACCGAGGAACCCCGTCTTGATCCGGATGATCGGTCTCTTCCAGCTTGCGGAGCACATGATCAACGCCATGGGGAATCACACGGATTCGTTCCGCTTCCACCTCGTGACGTTCCAGAAGGTCTCGGCGCGTACTTTCGCTGGGCACGATGATCAAGGTGGCGCGTTCCACCGCCTGTCGGACTCGCTCGCCGACCGTGGCGCGAAAGTCCGGTTCGTGGAACCGCGGAGAGATCTCGTAGGCGAGATCGTGAACCGTCACGATCTCGGGGGTCCCTTCGTTGGGAAGGTAGGTCAGGTCCGTGTGGTGGAGCAGTGCAATCGGACCGGTGATCCACTTCAGATTGAATCCCGGCAGGTAGCACAAAGCCTTGAGGGCCTTGGCCGGAAGCCGCCGCTCGATCAAATGAGAGCGAGGGTGCTCGCGGATCGCCCGCGGGATTCGGTCCAGCACGGAGCCGTACCGAGTGGCGGAGTAAAGAACGAGCTCGATGTCTTCGTTGAGAGATAACAGACCGCGAGCAAGCTCGCGGGAATACCGAGCGATGCCGCAGGGGTGCGACAGCGCCGCTCGGAAGTCGATTCCGATCCGGACACTCATCCTCTAGTTCTCGGCTTTCAAGTCGAAGGGCAAGATGCCAGCAAGCACGAACCCCACAACGAGCAACGCGAATGCGCAAGGCCAGTAGGCGTCGCCCGGAATCCGTTGGAGCTGCGACGCCAGCGCTCCGACCACTGCAGCCACCCCAAAAGGACGCAGCAAGTCGGAGGAAAAGACGGCCCGCTTCAGATAGCTCCGCAGTCGGCGACTGACCATGAAAAGCACGAAACTCTCGATGGCCAGGGTGGCGAGTGCGGCGCCCAAAATCCCACAGGGACGGTACAAAACCAGAATTACCCCCAGTTTCAAGGGCCCGGCGAACAGGACAATTCGCGTGAAGTCACGCTGCTTGCCCAGCGCTGTGAGGGCCACGACCTGGGGGTAAGTGGCAAAAATACAAACGGAAGCCAATGCCAAGGTCCCCAGACATTTCTCCGTGTCGCCCGGCTCCTTGCCCCAAATCAGCGTCAACATCGCTCCGCTGACCCATGGGATCCAGGCGGCCAACGGAAGCGCCACGGTCATCAAGTAGAAGACCGCCCGGCGCACCAAGATCACGAATCGATCGGGATCTCGCAGCGCACATTTTGCAAACGCCGGCTCCAGCGCCTGGCAGAAGTACACCGGCAGCATGATCCCGAACGCCACCAAGCGGAACGCCCGGTGATAGTCCCCGACCGCCTTCTCCCCGGCGATCTCGCGCAGCAGGAACGCGTCCAGCCAAAAGTACAAGGACCCGGCAGCCGCCGAGATGCCCAGCGGAAGCATTTCTCGAAACAAACCCCGGGCAAACTCCCGTGAGGGCGACTGACGAGGCGCCGCGGTTCGCAACGCGGCCAAGTGGATGATCAACGCGCGCACGGCGACTCCCGTTCCGAACGCCAGCAAGTACGCCGCGGGCTGCCGGTGGGCATCGGACCACAACCAGGTGGCCAGCAGCAGGAACGCCACCGAGCCCGCCACCTGGGCCAAAGCCAACGGAAGGAAGTGCATCCGGGCGTGAAGATGGGCGCCGAGGGAAGCCGGGACCAGCAAGACCAAGTGCCAGGCAGCCAAGATCAACAGCCAACGCTGGGTTCCCGGTGGCTCCTGGAACCAGGCGACCCCCGAGATCAACAAGGCGAACCCCGACGCGGTCCCCAGGCGGAATCGTCCCAGGAAGCGCAAGATCACGCCTTCCTGGTCCGGATGCCGCGCGATCTCTCGAACGGCCACGCTGTAGGAGCCGAAGTCCACCGTGGTTCCTGCGATGATGTAGAGAGGGAAATAGTAGTTGTAGATGCCGAAGGCCTCGTCTCCGAGGCTCTGGCCGATCAGGACCAAGGCCAAGAAGGCACAGCCCGAAGAGATCAGACGCCCGAAGCCTTGCAGTCCGGTGCCGAGCAACACTCGCCGGTTCAGAGAAGCGTTCGAAGGTGATTCGCCGGTTAACATCCGGTCAATCTTCTCCGGCACTCGAGCTCGTTGCGGACCGACGACGATCGCACGGGCGAAGAGACGGAACGCCGAGACTTTCTCCACGGTCTGTGACGGAGCTTGCGGTGCTGATCGTCCTCGAAGGCATTGACGGAACCGGCAAGACCACCCTTTCCCGATTCCTGGCAGAGGCATTGCGAAACGCCGGCCAGTCGGTGGTCGAAACACGCGAGCCCGGCGACTCCGCCGCCGGCCAAGAACTGCGCCGTTTGCTGGCTCAGAAAGATCGCTCGTCGACTGCCGCGGAAGAGCTCTCCTTGTTCGAGGAAGATCGGCGGGAGCATGTGCAACGGGTCGTGACTCCGGCTCTGAGCCGCGGGGACTGGGTCGTCCAGGACCGCACCTTTTACTCCACCGCCGCCTACCAAGGAGCGCGGGGCCTGGATCCTCACGAGATCTTGCGCCGCAATCGGGCCCTGGCCCCGGAACCAAATCTGACCCTGCTCTTGCTGCTGTCCCCCGAGAAGGCCCTGGAGCGCATCCACGCCAACCGGGAGTCCGCCAGCAGCTTCGAGAAGCTGGAGAATCTGCGCGAGGTCGACCGGATCTATCGGTTGTTGGCGCAAGACTCTCCATCGGCTTGGGAACTGGACGTGGATCGCCCCCTGGAGGAGGTGCAATCCGACGTGCTGCGCGGCTGCCGGGAGCGACTCGGAAAACCCTGATCGAGTTCCGCCCTCTCCCGCACGCGCCAAACAAGCCGGGACTACGGGAGGTTTTCCGGCCTGATCCTGGCTACGCTGCCGGCTTCCCGCAACGAACACCGGGCAGTTTCGTTTCAGACGGCGCCGGCGGCTGGTCCTTCCCGCCACCGGAGGCGCAACGATTTCGCACCACGGAGACACAGCATGCGTGTTCGATCACTCCCTTCGGGTCTCGCCTTCTTTGCGATTTGCGGGCTGGCCTCGTTGGCCAACGCTCAATGCTTGGTCACTGAGCAAGCCAAGCTCATTCCCACCAATGGTGCCAACGCCGATGCGTTCGGTTTCTCGGTTTCCGTGGAAGGAGACGTGGCGCTGGTCGGAGCCATCGGCCAGGACAGTCAGGCGAGCAACGGCGGCGCGGTCTATGTGTTCCGCAACGACGGAACCGAGTGGGCCCAGGATCAGCGCCTGACCGAAAACTCGTTCGGCGACAACCAGAACTTCGGCACTTCGGTTTCGGTGAGTGGAACGTTCGCCTGGGTCGGTGCTCCGGGCAGTCCTTTCAGTGGCACCGACGGCGAAGTCTTCATCTACGAAGATGATGGCTCCTTCGACGACGTGGGCTCCTTCGTGAGCGCGAGCGAGGTCTTCGACAACTTCGGCGCCGCGGTGGACGTGAACGGATCTGTCGCAGCGGTTGGCGCCCCCGGTTACTCAACCATCACTCCGCGCGGCAACGTGACCTTGTACCGCCACGACGGGACGGATTGGCTGGAAGAGCAAACGGTCAGCCTCAATGGCCCCCTCGGCTTGCAGCGCTTCGGCAACGCGGTAGCCGTGAGCGGTGATGTGCTCGCGGTCGGTGCTCCCGGCTCCAACCCGGTCGGCCAAGAAGGAGTGGTGGCGATCTACCGCTTCGATGGCAGCGCCTGGGTCGAAGAACAGGTGCTGGAAGCCTCGGACGGCAACGAGAACGAACGGTTCGGCTCCGCCTTGGACCTGGACGGTGACACCCTGGTGGTCGGTGCTCCCCTCGTCGACAACGGCACTGGAGCCGCCTACGTATTCCGCTTCGACGGCAGTGGTTGGGTGGAAGAGCAGAAGCTCAGCGCCAGTGATGCGACTCCTCAAGCCCAGTTCGGTGGCTCCGTGTCGGTGTCCGGCACTCGACTGGTGGTTGGCTCGGGACTGCCGTTTGGGGACGGCGCGGGCTACGTGTTCTCCGACGACGGCTCCAGCTGGGTCGAGCAAGAGAAGCTGACTTCGGGTGACGGCGACCTCGCCGGATTCGGCAACAGCGTTGCGATCAATGGCGACCGAATCTTGGTGGGTGGCCCGGGCAGCTTGCTGGGCTCCGCCAACGTGTTCGACATGAGCGAGATCCTGCTCGACGTCACGGTGGCTCCCAACCAGGACGGCGACGACGTGCTGACCGTGACCACCTGCGGTGGTGCGCCGGAAAGCCCGCTGCTGGTCGCCGTGGTGGGCAGCGACGGCTTGCCCCTCTTCGTCCGATTCGACTTCAACCGCTTCGATGAGTTCGGCGGCTCTGCTTACCAGGGCATCGTGCCGCCGATCCTGCGCGGAGTCACCTGGGAATTCCAGTCCTTCGGCATCTCGCTCTTCCAGCGAGCCCGTGCCAGCAACAGGATGTCCGTCGACTTCCCGAACTAGCCGGCAAGGTGTACGAAGGTCTCCCGCGGCAACCTTCATGAATCATCCGCGCGAGGCAATCAGAATTGACGAGCGAAGGCGAGTCGTCGAACCGGGTCACCGGTCAAGCGCCGTGAACGGAGCGACGAAGCCCCCGATTCGCCCGCGTACCGACTCGCTGACGGAGCGGAGACGAACCACCTCCCGATCGGCCATCCGAGACCTTTTTCACACGCCTGCTAGTTGGGCAACACCGAGAGGGTTCGCCCCTGCTTCGGGAGTCCGACCTGGAACGCGTCACTCCCATTGCCGGCGTTGCTGCCATCGATGCCAATCACGGACACACTGTAGGCCACGGGCACGGGGTCTGGATCGTCCGGGTCATCGGGATCATCCGGGGGCGGAGGAGGAGGAGTGATCGGATCGGTCACGACGATGGCATCGTCGGCCGGGACGCCGCCGCCACTGCTGCTGCCCGAGCAGGCCAAGGGAATGGCCACGGCCACCACCAGCAATGCGAACGCACGGGCGTGGCGTCGCGCGGTGGACATCGCGAAACCCAGAACCGCTGGGAGGACCAGCAACAACACCCAGGATCCGGTCGCCTCCTGCTCGGCAACGCTTCCCCCTTGCAAGGAGGTGATCTGCACGGTGGTTTCGCGAATGTCGTAGGCCAGCAAGAACGTCGCTTCGGTGCCGGGATCAATTTCCACCGGCGAAGCGAAAGTCAGATCGAGAATGCCATCGTCGAGGGGATACACGCCGGCGGCCAGCGCCGTGTCCGTGACGTCCACGATTCCGTTCTGGTCTTCGTCGATGTACAGGGTTGCGGCACTGATCTCGGCCGCATCGTCCCCGTCTCCGGACGCCTCGAACTGCATTCCGGTGACTTCCACCGGACCGGAGGCCGGGTGAGGAGCCAAGCGAAACTGCAGCATCGGGATGTCGGCCTGGCCTGCGTCGATCTCTTCATCGGCAAGGGCGACGGGGCCCGCGTCCGCATAGAGCGAAGCCCCCAGGAACCAGGGAGCCGAGCAACAATCCTGCTTCAGCCAGTTGAACAACAACTCGGCGACTTTGACTTCGCCGGCCGGCGCTGGGTGGGTGCGATCCGAGGCTTCGAAGTCCTCACACAGCCATTCGAGCCCGTCCAGCCGCCCGGGCTCGCCCCCTTCGATCTCGTCGACGCCCACGCCGTTGGCCCACAGGTACGGCCCCCAGCTCAACCACGGAACCTCCGATTGGATGAACGACATGCCGGGGTCACCAGCGAGCTGGCTTTCCACCAACCACTTGACCGAGAACCCATGCTCGAACGCCAGGGGTTCCGGATTCAGTGGAGTGATCGCGTAGCCGCCGTAGGTCCGTGACGAGAGGAACACCATCTTCACGTTCGGGTACTGGTCCTTCAAATTCCGCAGCGCTTGCTGCATGAAGCCCATCGCGGTCAGCGGGCCTTGGGGAAAGTCGCGAAGGTGGCTGGTCCTGGCTACGACCTTCATCCATACCACCTGAAGCTGCTCCGGAGTGATCCCGGCCTGATCGAGTCGGTTTGCGAAATGATCCCAGGCTTCTCCGTCAGTCTCGGCCCACAGGTCGGCGATGAGGCCCCCGCGCGCTCCGTTCACTACCACCACTCGGGGGTTCACCGAGTCGTCGTTGGCAAACAAGTCCAGAACCGGCGCGAACTCTTGCGTGGTGTTGGACATCCCCAGGGATGCGAAGCCGATCTTGCCGTTGACGAAGTCCACGTTGCCGTCTTCGTCACGCGGAAACACTTCGTTTCGGGACAAGTCGAGTCCGGCCAATTCGTGGTCGCCGGGACGTTCGTTGGTGCCATCGGGATACAAGCCGCCCGAGAACGGGTCAGAAGCGTCCCGCATGTAGAAATCGTCCGGGCCAAAATCGGTCAGAGGGACCAAGGCCTCCACGAATGGATCCGTGCAGTCCTGGGCGCTTGCCGAGTTCGCACTGAACAAGGACGCCAGGGCCAACGACCCGACGATCGCTGGAACACGCAAAGCTGATGCAGGTGAGAAGCTCTGGAGCAAAGTCTTGATCCCGAGTTGTTGGTGCGACCGGGGGCAGATCGACCAAGAGAGAGAAGCAGACAGGACGCGTGCTTCGTGGGGAATGCCCGGACAAACTCTTCGCGGCTCGGTCCGGGAATTCTACACGTTCGGTAGCCGAGCCGTTAGCTCCCGCAAGAGCGCTCTGAGGCGCCAGAAAAAAGTGCGGCATCCTAGGTTGCGAAACGGCAGGATCCGGCTCGTTTTCACTCCCTTTTCTTCCGGTTCGAGGGCCGTGCGCAACTCCTTCCCATTCCTTCGTTTGAGCCTTCTCGGGTCGCTCCCGTGGGCGATCGCAGGTGGCGAGACTCCCCTCGCCGCCGCGCAATCCCACGCACCCGAGCAAAGCGCGAACATCGAAGAGATCGCTCGCCAAGTCGTGAGGAATCAAGCGCAACCGCGTGAGCCAAGGGAACCAACGGTGGACGTGCATCACACGTCCCTCGATCTCACCGTCGATCTTCGCCAACGCACGGTCTCGGGAACCGCCACCATCACCTTTGCACCGTTTGCTCGAGCCAGGGATCGCATCGAGCTTCACGGCGCGGGCTTGACTATTGACTCCGTGTTGGATTCCGAAGGTCGCCCGGTCCCGGTCGAAGCACGCGATGGGTTGCTCCACTTCCGGCTTCCTCGTGAAGTCGCGGTCGACCAAACCGAGCGCTTGGCCATTCGTTACAGCGTGTCCCCGACACGAGGGATGTTCTTCGTGGGCAGCTCCGAACATCCCCGCTCGCTGCAAGCTTGGACCCAGGGCCAAACGGAGCTGAACCGCGGCTGGTTTCCTTGCCACGACGTCCCACGAGACCGAGGCAGCGTTTCCCTGAAGGTGACGGTCCGCGAGGAGTTTCGGACCGTCTCCAACGGTCGATTGATTTCTTCCCAGCCCCTCGAAGAAGGCTGGCGCATGGATGAGTGGCAACTCGACCAGGAGATCCCCGCCTATCTCGTGACCCTCGCCGTCGGCGCGTTCGAGGAAGTCGACCTAGGAGCGGTGGACGATTGCCTCCTGTGGGCCTACGGGCGCTCCCGAGACGTGCCGCTGATCCGGGAACACCTTGCCGTCACCGCCGACGCCATGGTGTTTCTCGAGGACCTGGCCGGAATGCCCTACCCCTATGCGGCCTACCGACAAGTCCTGGTGGACGAGTTCCCTTATGGCGGCATGGAGAACGCCACCGCAACCACCCTCGACAGCGGCAAGCTTCGCAAGGCAGGCCGCAGTCGCCACGCGTCCCGCGACTTCGAATCTCTTCTGGTGCACGAACTCGCTCACCATTGGTGGGGCAATCCGGTCACGGCATCGGACTGGAGCGACTTGTGGCTGCACGAAGGCTTCGTCAGTTACGCAGAGGTCTTGTTCCTTGAACACAGTCAGGGTCGCGACGCAGCGCTCGAACTGCTGTTGACTCAACGCAGGACTTCCATGCGAGCCCGGGAGAGCTTGGGACGCGCCTTGGTCACTACTGACTATCACTTCCCGGACCAGCTGTTCGATGGCGTGTCCTACGAGGGTGGCAGTGTCTTCCTTCACCTTCTTCGCCATTTGGTGGGGGACGACGCGTTCTTCGCGGCCTGGCAGCAATGGACCCGATCGCAGCAAAACGAAGCCGTCTCCACGAGGCAGTTTCGACAGGCGCTCCAAGAGTTCACTTCGCTCGACCTAGAACCAGTGTTTCGAGAGTGGGTCCATTCCGTCGGGGTCCCCCAGATCGTCGGATCATGGAGCTACAACGAACGCGCCGGTCGCTTGGAGCTGCGCGCAGAACAGGTGCAGCGAACACCGAACCTCTACCACCTGCCGCTTCCCGTGGCCTACTCCACGGGCGGCCAGCGAAGAACCGTTTCGTTGACCATGGAGGAACGCAGCTCCGTCTGGTCCGTCGAGTGTGACCGGCGTCCTGACTATGTGCGTTTCAATGACGGCGGCGTCATCCCCGGAGTGTTCGTCATCGACCAGGAACTGGATGAGTGGCGCGCCCAGTTCTTGCATGAGGAGGACCCTCTGGGCCGCTGGCAAGCCGCGGATGCCCTCGGCCGCCTCCTGGCTCGCAAGGCCAGCTCGAGCTCTTCCCGCGACGACGACGAAGAACTCGAACAGCACAACTCGCCCCGAGAAGCCCGTCGCCGCGCTCGGGCCGCGTTGGCGCTCGGGGCCGTCGAAGATCCCTTTGCACCAGTCCGAGCCGCGGCCGCCAAGGCGCTTGGCAAGACCCAAGGCGGCTTCGCCCGTTCGGTCCTGCCGACCATTTTGGGCGACGAAGAACTCACCGTGCGCGCCGCGGCAGCCCGTGCCTTGGGGCGCTTCCGAGACGACATGATCTGCGCCGAGGCTCTGCTGTCACGCCTGCCCATCGAACAAGAGCCCTTCGTTCAATCGGCCATTTTTTCGGGACTGGCGGGGCTGCGCTCCAAGGAGGCGGACCGATTCCTGGCCGATTTCGCGGCGCGGAATGACGTGTCGCCGGACTTGGTGACCGGTGCTCTCCGAGCGGCCCGTCCCCAAGACGTCAAAGACCTCGCCTGGGATTGGTCCCTGGACGAGTCTCGACGTCTGGATCAGCGCAAGGCTGCGATTGAAGTGCTGGGTGACCTGGCGGCGAGTGACTCGCTCGTCGCCGAGCATCTGGTGAGGTTGCTGCAGGACAACTCTCTGGTGATCCAGTACGCCGCGCTGGCTGGGTTGGCAGAAGTAGAAGACCCGCAGTTCCTGACTTCCTTGGTCCGCTACTACCAACGAGCCCCGGTGGACGATCTCAAGGCGGACACGGCGGGTCTGCTGGGGCAGATTCTTCGGGCCGTGCCAGCAGACGACTGACACTGAATCCCGCGGGCTTCAAGGCCACGAAGTACCAAAGCGTCAGTCCCGCCACCGCATTCATCGCACCTTCGGCGGCCGCCAGCCGGCGCACCACTTTCCAGAACGGGATCCCGTCCACGTCCATCCCGAACGCAGAGGGAAAGATGCCGACGGGAGTCACCCGTCCGATGGTGTCTTGAGCCACGAAGGCAGCCACCGCTCGCACCACGATGAAGCCGGCCATCCACAACACTCCGACGGCGAGCGCTCGTCCCCGTCGCTTCCAGGGAAGTGACGTCCAGAGGATCAGACACACCACCAGCACCATGGGAGCGTAGCCGGCCATGGCGGCGTTCCACTGAATCGGAGCCGCCGAAGCTCTTCCCCCCTTGGCCACGCGTAAGAACTCGGTGTCCGCTCGCACCTGCCGGTTCGAGGATTCCTCAAGCGCACGGACATGGATCACGCAGTCTGGGCCAAGAACTCGGAGAGTTTTCTCGACCACCGCACGGAAGCCGACGAGGTAGGGCTCCCGAATGCCCGCCCAGGGGCTCAACAAGAACAGGTAGAGCCCCAAAAAGCCCAGCAAACGCAACGGCCACGGGAGCCTGCCCCCCGTCACGGGGCCACCCTCACCCAGCGCTTCGCCCACCAAAGGAACACCAGCAGTGCCAACCCGATGAACAGGAACTGCCAGACCTCTTCGTGGAGCACGTCGAACACCCATTGGGAACCCGACTTGGCGACGAAGTACAAGCTGACCACGCGGATCAGGTTGCCTGCCTGCAAGACAACGGTCCCCACTGCCACGCCCGCAAGCTTCTGGCGCCAGGTCGATGGGAAGGCCAAGACCGCCGCCAACAGCAATCCGGTTGGCAAAACCCCATCGCATCCGCGCTTGATGTGGATCGAAGTGTCCGGACTGTGAATCAATGTCCCGCGAACGGTGACCTCTTCACCGAACGCCGAGAGGATCGCCCCGCTGACCAAGGCGACGACGCGAGTGGCCGCTTCGATCACGGGCGAGATCAGCGGATAGAGGAACGTGCCTTCGGTGATCCCGGGAGTGGCCACCACGTAGGCGAGGGCGGCCAGCACTCCGAAGGTCAGAACGAACTTGGTGGACTCGCGACGACTCGATGCCCCCGGGACGGATTGCCCCGCGGGTGGCAAGGTCGAAGAGTTCGGATCCTCGGAAGGAGTCGTCATGACTCCTACCTTATCGCGGAAACCTCGATCAGCGCGAGGCGAGCCGTTCGTAGTCGGCCAGGCGACCTTCGAATTCGCCCAGCAGATTGCTCTCCTCGGTCCGCGCCAACTCCACCGCGCGACGCTGCCACTGGACGGCGTCGCCGTGCTGCTCTTCCAAGTAGTAGACGCGGGCCAGAGTGTCCAGAATGGATGAATTCTGCCCGTCGGTCAGTTGGTTGGCTCGCTCGGCAGCCAAGCGGGCCAAAGACAGGTCCCGACTCGGGGTCTCTTCCGGCTTGACGATGAACCAGGCAAAGGCATTGAGGACCTCGGGCTGGTCATTCACCGCGGTGCCGAGCACAGAACGGAGATACGTGTAGGCTGCTTGCTCCGCGCCGGTTTCGAGCAGGTGGGCGAACTTGCGGTAGGCGTAACCCGCGTGGGAAGCGGCGTCCAGCTCGAGCAGCTCATCGATCCCGGCACTGGCGTTGTTCCAATCCCCTTGCTCCAGGGCGGCGTCCGTTTGCCGACGGACCTTTTCGAGTTTGGCCTGGCGCCGCGGGTTGAAGGCCCCCTGGGTCACTTCTTTGAGCACTTCGTCCAAGCCTGACAAGGGATGTCCAATCCAGGCAACGTTTCCCTGGGGATCGACGACGAAGGCCGTGGGAATGGTGGAGCGGTCCGCCGCGGTCATCCATGGGTCAAAGGCCTTGGCATCGGCATAGGCAATGGAGTAGCCGATCTTGTCGCCCTGCTCGTTCACGAAGCTCTCGAGCCGCGCGGAACCGTTCGATTCGCTGGCGGCGATGCCGAGGATCTCGACCTTGCCTTCGTACTGCTTCTGCAACTCGGTCAGATGGGGAATGCTGCGCACGCAAGGGGGACACCAGGTCGCCCAAAACTCGACCACGTAGGTCTTGCCCTCTTCGAACGAGTCAGCGCCCTGGCCCTTCAGCCAACGGGTGATCTCCAACTTCGGTGCCGGATCTCCAGCTTCGAGCTTCTTGGTGGCACTGGCGAGGGAAGATTCCAGCGCCTTCTCCAAGCCCTGCATGGGGTGGCCGATCCAAGCAATCTTGCCATCGCCGTTCACCAAGAACGAAGTGGGAATCGAGGTGCGACCCGCCGCCATCATCCAACTTCGGGACGAGCGGCCCACGCGGTCGTAAGCAATGGGGTACTCCATGCCGCGCTGCTTCGCGAAGTCACGCAGTCGATCGGCATTGCCACCCCGTTCGCTGGCCGCCACCCCGATGACGGTGACGCCCTGGTCGCCGTACTTCTTCTGCAACTCATTCAGGTGAGGAATGCTGCGAATGCAAGGGGGACACCAGGTTGCCCAGAACTCGACCACATAGTGCTTGCCCGATTCGAAGCTCTGCACAGGAGAACCGTTCAACCATTCGTTGGCCGAGATCTCGGGTGCCGGGGAACCGACCTTGAGAGACTGGGCGTGGCTGGGATCGGCGGAGATCCCCAGGAGCAGCGCCACCGCGGCGGGGAACAGAGCCCGACGGACACTGGCCGAGAACGGGCGAAGCATCCTGGACCCAGCATCCTTTGGGGGGAACTCGGCGGACCGCACCGGACGGGGGTGAGCGAAGGGGAAGTTCATGAGTGCTCCTGGAGGGGATCGCCCGGGGGGCGACCGGGTCTCTGTAACTACGAGGAACCGCCCCGAGGGTTCTCGGAATTCGAGAAACCCGCGCCTGAGGTGCTTCCGAAGCCCGCAGCATCGCCAGATCGTCACGACTGGTCCATGAGTGAAGCCGATTCCTCGGCCGAATTGCCGGCGGACGAGCCTCCCAGGCCCGATGATTCATGAACGCCGCCGCGAGACTGAGTCAAAGTTGTTTCCGGCGACGACTCCGGTGGTCTTCACCGAGCAGCTCGCCCCCATCGGGCGAGGGATGTCTTGACGATCCGTTGAGGATGGAAAGCGCTGTAAGGACGAAGCCAGAAACGACTTGGGCGATTCGCAGTCGGCCTTCACGAAGGATGCGGGCTAGCCCGCCGCGACCTCGCAAGACTCTTCGTCGGACTCGGCATCGTCGGCCGTGAAGGAGCGGATTTCCTCGAGGAATGCGTGGCCGAAACGCTCCATTTTGGCCGGACCGATCCCGTTGACCGCCAGCATGGCCGACTCGGAGTCGGGCGGGTCCATGGCCAAGCGGCGCAGGACGGCGTCGGAAAAGACGATGTAGGCCGGTTTGCCCTCGGCATCGGCCAAGGTTTTTCGGAGAGCCTTCAGCCGCACGAACAGTCGTTTCTGAGACCCGTCCAGCGGCTTCGAAGTGGAACCGGGCTCCCCACTGCGCCTCTGGGTGACGTCTCTCCCGGCCAAGGAGCGTGGGCGACTGCGGGGCCGAGACGCCATGGTGGTCTCGAACTCGTCTTCGACACTCACGCCTCGACAGGAGTCGCACGAGGTCGCGCACGGATCGATGGTTTCGTCGAAGTGTTGGACCAGGGCTTGATGCCGGCAGCCAGGTCGATCGGCCAGGTCGAACATCTCGACCGTCTTGCGGTGCATTTCGTCGCGCAGCTCTTCGTCCTGCACATCGGACAGGAAGCGCTCGTGAGCGATCACATCGGCCCAGGAGTAGAACAGGACACAGTCTGCGTCCTCGCCGTCGCGACCGGCACGGCCGATTTCCTGCGCCCACGCCTCGATGCTCTTGGGAAGGTCACGATGGACCACAAAGCGGACGTTGGACTTGTCGATACCCATGCCGAACGCGATAGTCGCCACGATGACGTCGCAGTCGTCCCGGGAAAAGGCGTCCTGATGGGCCGTGCGCTCCTCGGCAGTCATCCCCGCGTGGTACGGCAGGGCGGAGACGCCTTGGTCGCGGAGGAACTTGGCCGTGGATTCCACCGACTTCCGGGACAGGCAATACACGATCCCGGGTTCCTTGGCGTGGGCTTGGATGACGCCGAGGATTTCTTTGCGGGTGTTGCCTCCCTGTCCCTTCTTGCGGGTCCACAGCCGAAGGTTGGGACGAAAGAACGACCCTTTGAAGCCACCGGGCTTGCGCATGCCGAGTTGACGCACGATGTCCCGTGCCACCCGTCGAGTGGCGGTGGCCGTGAGGGCCATCACCGGCACGTTGCCGAACTCTTTTTTCAGGCCCTGCAGGCGCCGATAGGACGGGCGAAAGTCATGCCCCCAAAAGCTGATGCAATGGGCTTCGTCCACCACCACGAGCTGAATCGGACAGTCGACCAGGAACTCTCGAAGATTGCCGTCCAATGCCTCCGGAGCCACGTACACCAGCTCCCAGTGTCCTTCGCGAAGTTGACGCAATCGCGTGCGACGTTCTTCGAAGTCGATGCTGGAGTTGATCGAGGTGGCGCGAAAACCGTTGGCTTCGAGCGCGTCCACCTGATCTTTCATCAATGAGATCAGCGGAGAGACGACCAGCACGGTCCCCGGCAAAATCCTGGCCGGGAGTTGGAATGTCAGGGATTTCCCAGCCCCCGTCGGCATGACGCCGATGCAGTCCCGCTCTGCCAGGACGACATCGATGAGTTCCTTCTGGCCCGGTCGAAACGCATCGAAACCAAACACGTCCCGAAGCACTGCTTCGGGATCGGTCGTCCGGCCCTTCGCGAGTCCTTCCCCTCCCACCAACCGGCCCCTCCCTTTCCGGTCCTGACGGCTCCGCCGGCGGCAGGTTACGTTCCGCTGACAGAAAACGGAAACCAGGTCAGACGGGGCGCTGCTTTTGGGAACGAGTTGGCGCCGCGAGCGTACCGAAGGTTGGCGGCGCAGATCTCGCGCCGCGAAACGCGAAAGACTCCAAGCCCCCAGGAGCTCCCCATGTCCTTGCTCGCCTCCCTGTCGTCGGTTGCTTCCCTGATGCTCGCCGCGCCGGCCTCGGCAATGGACCCGGCAGAATCGTGGAATCAGATCTTGCAAGAGACGGTCGCCGAGGAACGGGTGGATTACGCAGCGGTGCGTGACGAGCACATGAAGCCTCTCGAGGCCTACCTGGATCACGCCGCGGCCCTGGATCCCGAATCTCTCAGCAAAGACGAGCGACTGGCGACTCTGATCAACGTTTACAACGCCACCGTGTTGCATGCCGTCGCCAAACGCCTGACCGACGACTACCAGGTGTCGGAGAATGACTGGGGGCTGTTCAACGAAGCTCTCGTTCGGTGGAACGGCAATACCGTGTCCTTGAACGACCTCGAACACAAACTGATCCGGCCGGTCTTCAACGACCCAAGGATTCATGTCGCACTGGTCTGCGGAGCCGTGTCCTGCCCGCCGCTGATCGACCACGCCTACACCGCCAAAACCCTGGACGAGACCCTCGAAAACAAGATGAAGGCGTTCGTGAATGACACGAGCCGCAATCAAGTCGACAAGAACTCCAAGGCCCTCCGCCTGTCATCGATCTTCGACTGGTACGCCGACGACTTCGGAGGCAAGGAGAAACTTGCTGCTTACGTCGATCGCTACCACGAAGCCGACTTGTCCGACTACTCGGTCGAGTTCCTCGAGTACTCCTGGGAGCTGAACATTCAGCAGGACGCGGCTTCCGAGTAGCACCCGCTGCCCCGACAAATCCGGCCCAGAGTGGGTCCGCGGCTCCATCGACCGACGAGCGCTGCCGGCCCACCCCGCCCCGGCTCACTGCCCCAACAAGGGCGACAGGAACCCATCCGCATCGATGCCGATGCGTTCCTCCAACCAGGCCAAGTGGTCATCGATCATCGGCATGTCGATTCCGTGACCGGAGTCGTACCACTTGGTGGTCTTGGGCTCGCTGCCGGCATCCATGAAGGCCTGGGCATCCTCTCGAGCCACGAACTGATCCCTCGTGCCGTTCTGGAAAAGTAACTCGGCGGGCGCGGCATCGCCGACGAAACGAATCGGCTCGATCGGCAACATGGCGGCAAGCCAAGCGTCCCGCTCCTTGGGACCGAGCTTGGAAAGCGAATCCTGACCCGGCTCGGTGGCGTGGGCCACGAGCCCACCGTCGCCGACGACGAGCACGTAGGCACACAGGCGGTCCTCGACTCCGGCGAGAAGTCCTCCCATCGCCGCCCCATAGCTTCCGCCAAAGTACGCCATTCGATCCAAGTCGACCGCGGGATCTTCCACCAAGAGGTCAATCGCTCGACGCAGGTCTTTGATCAGCTGAATCTGATCCTCCGCGTCACTGGGTGAGTATCCCTCGCTGGTGACATCTCTCCCCTCTCGAGCCCATGGTGCCGAAATGGCGATGCTGACTGCGCCCGCCGAAGCCCAGCGACGGCCGCTTTCTTCGAGACTTTTGTGGTCCCCGGGCATTCCGTGCATCAGCACCATTCCCGCGTGGGGCCCCTCCGAGTCGGGGGTGAACAAAGTGGCCGGCACGCGACCTCCGTCGGGGCTCGCAAAGGTCAGCTCCGTTTGCGTTCCGCCGGGGAAGTCGGTGACCTCGATCTCCTCGACGTCCAGCGGCGCATCGATGTCGTAGTCGAAGACGGAGAGTGCTGCTCGGGGGGGCATCTCGCTTGCCAGCGCGATCTCTTCCCCGCCAAGCACCACGCAGGTGATCGCCAGAAATCGGTGAACTGTCTGCTTCATGGTGGATGATCTCCTCTGGGCTCGAAGCCATTTATGTTACCAGTTACGCATTATCGCGAGGAGCCGTTGGAGGAACTCCGAGGTCGCCATGCGGTGCCACGGACCGCATGGCGACCTGCCCGGGAGGGACGGGGAGCGGCCTCTCCCGGTTGGCCATCGCCCTCGACTAACGGAAACGGCCTCGGCGCTGGTCTTTCTTGGCCTGCATCGTCCGTCGGTAGAGGCGGTGCAGCTCTTTGATGCGCTGCTTCTCTTTGAGCTGGGCGGTGAGGTCTTTTTTGGCTTCGACTCGAGCAAGCTCCTTGGCGAGTTTTTGGTAACTGTGCCAACGGTCTTCCGCAAGCTCGCCGCGTTCCACCGCTTCGAGGATGGCGCAACCGGGTTCGCTCTGGTGGCCACAGTCGCGGAACCGGCATTGGCTGCTCAGGGCCTCGACATCGGCGAACATCGACACATCGCCTTCCCATAGCTGGAACTCACGCATTCCCGGAGTGTCGATGATCGCTCCGCCTTCGGGCAAACCCAGTAGATCCCGTCGGGTCGTGGTGTGACGCCCCTTGTCATCTCCTTCGCGAATGTCAGACACGGCTTGTTGCTCGAACCCCAGCAGACGATTCGTCAGAGACGACTTGCCGACGCCGGACGAACCAACCAAAACCGCCGTTTCCCCGCGCTTCACCTCAGAACGCAGCGCTTCCATTCCCTCGCCCGTTCGAGCGCTGACGGCCACCACCGCACAAGTCAGGGTGATGGATTCGAGGGCATTCATGACTTCCTCCGGGCCCTCGCACACGTCTTTCTTGTTCAACACGACGAGCGGTCGAGCCCCGGTGTCCCATACCGCAGTCAAGTATCGCTCGATGCGACGCACGTTGAGCTCGCGGTTCATCGAACAAACAATCATCACCACGTCGATGTTGGCGGCGACAACCTGGCTTTCCGTCACCTCCCCGGTCATCTTGCGTTGCATCGCAGTGCGACGTTCCAGTCGCTGAACCAGGGTGACCGTTGTCTCTTCTGGATTCCTGACGACCAGGACCCAGTCCCCGACGACGGGCACGTCTTCCCGACGCTGCCAGGAATGTCGCAGTCGTCCCGCCACCGTGGCGGATCGCTCACCGCTTTCCGTGATCACCACGTAGCGATCTCGCTCCTGGGCAATGACTCGAGCCGGAATGGCCGCCGGCCTTTGCACGGTTTGCTTCTGAAAGAATTCACTCCAACCAAAGCTGGTCAAATCGATCACTGGTTTGATTCCGCTGGCCTGCTTTGGGAGGCACGGCGGAGCGTTGGAAGCAGCTCTCCGCACGACGCAAACTGCCAAGCAGGCATGGGTGACCGGAGCCCGGGGCAACACTCGGTTGCCGTGGGTCAGGGGGTGCTCCGGTCAAAACGCATTTGCCCCGGAAGACAGGGCCCAAAGCCGGCGCTCAGGGAGCCGGCAACGCGTTCAGACAGCGGCCAGAGATGAAAGAAGAGAAAACACAAGGCACCTTCGTGCGGAGCCGGCCCATTGGTGGACCGACGGGAACGAGCATTCGAGGGCGAGCCCTCCGATGCCCAGGAGACTAGCCACTCGTTGATTTTCGTGACACCCCGCAGGACTCGAAATCGTCTACCCGTCGCGCCCCGGGCACACGGGGAGAGCCCCGCGCTCCCCCACAAGGACGATCGCTATCCGCTCTCCCCCGGTGGCCCCCCTGTTCAGGAGTCTCTATCGTAATGAGACTCTGGAACCCACCTCGCCTCGCACATCTGCTTTTCGTTCCTAGGAGACCTCTCCATGAAGTTGGCGGCCTCGCGCTCTGTCCTCGCCAGTGTTGCGGTTGGATTTCTCGCACTTCCCACGACGGCACAGCAGCAGAAATCAGAAATGGACCAGCTGGCCGAGGCAATCTCGCGCGACCTCTCCATCGACGCCTGGGAAACGCCGAACATCGAAATCACCCCCATCGATGACCAAGACCTGTTCGCCGAAATGACCATCCACGGCGAGGAGTACTGGCTCGAACTGGAACCCTTCAACATTCGCTCGCCGAACTTCTCGGTCGTGGTGTTCGACGAAGAAGGGGTCCCGGAGTTCTTGGAGGCTCCCGCCCCGAACACCTACCGCGGCATTGCCCGGGGACCTCGCGGTGACATCGGCGCGGTGCGAGTCGCGGTCGAGAACGGTTCCATGGAAGGCACGATCTTCTGGAACCACACCGACAGCTTCACCACGATTCAACCGCTTTCGGAGTTCTCTCACACGGCGCTTGCCTCCGAACACATCGTCTACGACTCCCAAGACATCCGTCCTCATGATGGGATCTGTGGCACCGACATCTACGGAACACCGATCGAACCGGGACATGTCCATGACTCAGGGAACGGTCCGACGATCGCCCCGTCCACCCGCGGCGACGTGTTTCGCTACGACGTGATGGAGATCGCGATCGACGCCGACTCTCTGTACTTCGCACAGAACGGCAACGACGTCGATCGCACGCTGAAGGACATCGAATCGGTGATGGGCGTGGTCGACGAGATCTATCGCAGAGACGTGGACATCGGCTTCGAGATCACGGTGATCATTCTGCGCATGACGGCAGGCACCGACCCTTACGACGCCCCCGCCAATCGCAACGCCAGCACCCTGCTCGGGCGGTTCCGCGGTATCTGGAACAATTCCAACCGCGAAGAGCGCAAGATCCGGCGTGACCTCGCCCATTTGTTCACCGGTCACAACCTGAACGGCAGCACCATCGGCATCGCGACCCTCGGCGTGGTGTGCAGTAAAACATCGGGCTTCGGGCTTTCCCAATCCCGCTTCACCACCAATTTGGCCGCGCGCGCGTCTCTGACCGCCCACGAACTCGGTCACAACTGGAGCGCGCCCCACTGCAACGGGCTCGGCAACAATCGCTGCCACATCATGTGCGATTCGACCGGTGGCTGCGGCGGAAACATCAGCCGGTTCGGCCAGCAGACGCAGAACACGATCCGCAATCACCTGGCCAGCAAGGCCTGCCTGGAACCTTACTACGGAAGGCAGTTCCCGCCGTTCTACGACGGATTCGAGGCGGGTGAGCTGGACTCGCGGATGTGGACCTACCGAGATGGTCACCAGGTGAACAAGCTGGCGGACGCGGAGCCCAGTGGAATCTATTCGGTGCGATTCGCCGCGGCCGGTGACGGACCGTTCGACTACGACGAAATCCGTTCCAATCGCATCAACCTGGAACCGCTTCGCGAAACCCACAACGGCGACGTCTACCTAACCTTCTTCGGCTCGGTCCTTGGCTTCAACGAAGGAGACGTGCTGCGAGTCGAGTACTTCCGTGACAACAGCTTGTGGAAGCCGCTGGTGGGTCTGCATCCCGAAGACAACGACCTCGGGTTCCAGTTCTACAAGATCCAGATCCCGCAGAAGGGCCTGTGGAAGAACTTCCGGGTCCGCTTCTGGACCGACGTGGATGGCAACTCGGACCGCGCGTTCATCGACGATGTGCAGGTCAGCGTTGGCGGCGTGCACCACACCGTCGAGCCTCTGGTTCGCGGCGAAACCGCGGAGTTCCGCGCCTGGGGCCTCAAGAACACCACCGAGCCGGTGTATCTGCTGTACAGCTTCGCCGGCCTGGGCGAGGAAGGCCCGTGCGTCGGTGGTCCTGGCGTCAGCTGCCTGCAGCTCAACAGCCCTGCCCACATCCTCACCATCGCCTTGCCGGTGGACGGCGAGATTCGGGTCCCGATGTACGTTCCCTTGGACTACCCCGAAAACATGCCGATCTACACTCAGTTCGCCGCGACTTACCGCGGCCGCCCCTTCTCCCGCATGTCGAACGCGGTGGAGAGCTTGCCGGAGTAAGTCCCGCAGAGCTTTCGACCGAGCGACCTCAGGACGAGAGAACCGACTGGGCTAGCATCGAGTTTCGTTGGACTTCGCCCAGCGCAAGCCCCGACGAAGCCGTTGGTGGTGTGCGTCACTCGTTCGAACCGATCAGGAGCTACGAACGGGCCGCCATCCCGGTGGCCCAGCCCATGGTGTAGCGGGCGTTGATCTCGACCAGCGGATGGAACTGTTCGCCTTGTTCGAGGTCGCGCCAGCGAAAGCCGTCGATGCCGAACGGACCGAAGTAGCCGGCCTGGTGGAGCGCGTCGGCGGCTTGCTGACCGGCTTTCAGGAACAAGGCGGCTTCCTCGTCGGAGATGTCATCGGCCTGAGCGATCCGGGTCTGGGTCCAGCGCCCTTCGGCGGTGCACACTTGCACGCAGGGCACTCCGAGACGCGTCTCTCCTTCTCGTGACACTTGGCCGTGCAACACGAAGTCGGCAAGTCGCGCAACCAATGGCTCGACCAGGATGCCTTCGGTCTCCAGGTGTCGTTCGGCCCAGCGCATCACCGAATTGCCCGAGCTTCCTGCTCGCACCTTGCGGTTGCCGTTGCCGCTGAAACCGAAACCGCGCTTCAGCAACCAGTGCTGCTGCAGAGGAGCTCGGGCAACCGCCGACTGAAGGTCGGGAATGCGGTTCACCCACACGCTGTCCGGCAAAGTCACGCCGAGCTCGAAGGAGAACCGTCGGTGGTTGACTCGTCGCAGCACTTCCTGCGTCGGAACCTCGGGAAGTCTCGCCCCCACCTGCTGCAATCGCTGCAAGGCACCCGAGGTGGGACACCAGACCATTCCCTGGCTGCCGTTTGCCTCGAACCGCTCGTCCTCGTCGAGCGGAACCAAGCGATCTCCTTCCTCGAGGAGATCCTGCACCGTCGGAATGCGGGCGACGACCTTGTCCCGATCGCGCTCGGTACGACGCCAGTCCGGATCGGCCAGCTCCTTCTCCGCGTCCAGATTCAGTAGCCAGCACCGGCTCACGATTCCGACCACTCCCCGAGCGCATGAACGAACGCCTCCGGCAGCCCGGCGCGCTCCCGATCGCGACGGTTCAGCGGAAACGCACGCAACATCGACGGCGCCACCTGCGGCGGCAAGTGGTCCTGCCACGAGTCGAAGTCGAGCCCGCCGGTGAACTCGCGAAACCAATGCACGGCGAAGCGGACGTGAGCGACTTCTTCTTCGCAAACCTGCTCCTGGATCTTGGCGCCGGCTTCGTCCCCGGCTTCCCGAAAACGGTCGGCGTACTTGCGAGAGTGATCGAGGTTGCCGCCCTCCAGCCCCAAGCCCATCAACGCGACGAACTGTGCCGGCGTTCGGGCTTCCGGCACCCGCAACCAGAACCAGTCCCGCACCGGGAAGTCCCCAACGCCAAAGCCCAGAGTCTCCAGGTGGGAGCGATACAGCGCGAGATGACGAAGCTCATCGCGACAAATTCCGAGCAGTCCGTGTCGGAACGCGGCCGGGGTGTCGGGGAAGGCAAGGATTGCCCACGCCATCAACTCCGCGGCTTGCAACTCGTGATGCAAGAAGGCGTGAAACTGCTGAGCGCGACGGACCCGATGCTGCAACGCAGACGCCCCCACCGTGCGCGGCGCCTTCGACAGTTCTTGCCACTCGGGAGGACGACCGGGGCGCAGCAAACGAACCGCTTGCGCCTCCGGTTTCCATTGCGCGGGGGGAGGCGGCGGCGACAGCTTGTGCTCGAAGTCACAAGTTTCGATGTACCAACGCGCCCATTCCTCGACCGTGGTGGCGGCACTCATCCGCTGTTCTCACGAGACTTCCACCACAGCCAGACCCACACGGCGTTCACCAACGTCGCAAGCACCATCTTGACCTGGAATGACAACTTCTGGGTCTTGTGCCGAAAGGTGGACATGGCGAGCCACCCGGCAGGGGCCCCGCTCAACGCCGACAACAGCAGCAGGTGCGCTTCTGGAATGCGGGATTTGCCGCGCCGGGCCTTGGACTTGTCGAGGCCAAAGGCGCCAAACGCCAGGACGTTCATGGCGATCACGACCCAGACCCACACATTCATCGGCGTTCTCTTCCTTCTGTTCCGATCCCCGGGCGAGACCATAGCGGAATCGCCTCGCCGAGCGAGACGTCGAGCCCCCGCCAGGGTTCTTCATGGAGGCTTGGCGAAGATGAGTCAAAGTTTTTTCCGGCGAGGAGTTACGGCGGTTCTCACCGAGCAGTTCTCCGAAATCAGGCGACCGGTGCATTTGATGATACGTAGAGGATGGAAACCGCCGTAGTGACGAAGGCAGAAACGACTTGGGCCATTCGCCTTCATGAATCATCCGGGCTAGCATGCGTGGCTTCCCCCCTCGGAAAGGTTTCCCTCTCCAGTGCCCGAACTCCCCGAAGTCGAAACCACGCGGCGCGGCATCCGTCCCTACTTGGAAGGACGGCGCATCGAGCGAGTGGTCGTGCGCGACCGACGACTGCGATGGCCGGTGCCCACTCGACTGACGCGGGCGCTCCCGGGAGAGAAAGTCCAGTCAGTGGAGCGCCGCGCCAAGTACCTCCTGATGCGTTTCTCCGGCGGCACGGTCATCTCCCACCTCGGCATGTCCGGCAGCTTTCGCATTGTGCGAACCGGTGAGGCACCAGAGAAGCACGACCACGTGGATCTCGAGCTGGAGGGCAACAAGACCCTTCGTTTTCGCGACCCGCGCCGCTTTGGCTGCATGTTGTGGACGACCAAGGATCCTCACCAACATCAACTGCTTCAAGACTTGGGACCCGAGCCGCTCGGAGACGAGTTCACCGCCGATCATCTGCACGCCAAGTCGCGCGGACGTTCGGTGGCCGTGAAGAGCTTTTTGATGGATGCCAAGGTTGTCGTCGGGGTCGGCAACATCTACGCCAACGAAGCGTTGTTCCGGAGCGGCATTCACCCGACGCGTCGCGCCGGCCGGGTCTCGAAACAGCGTTACGCGGCACTTGTCGAAGCCGTGCGTGACGTGCTCCAAGCTTCCTTGCGAGCCGGGGGAACCACGTTGCGAGACTTCGCCAGCGCCCATGGCTCTCCTGGGTACTTCGTGGTCCAGCTATCCGTCTACGATCGCGAAGGGCAGCCCTGTGTGCAGTGCTCGCAACCCATCCGATGCCAGCGAGTCAGCCAGCGCTCGACCTACTACTGTCCCCGATGCCAGCGATGAGTTCTCCGCAGCGAGTCGTTTCGACCACCTGCTCCAACACGGAGATCGTTTGCGCCTTGGGCTTGGCCTCGAGACTGGTCGGCGTGGACAACCACTCGGACTATCCCGAACAGGTCGTCGCTTCACTGCCACGCGTCGGTCCCGACTTGTTCGTCGACATGGACCGAGTGGCCGCGCTGAAACCAGATCTGGTGTTGGCTTCGCTGACGGTTCCCGGTCACGAGCAGGTCATTGCGGGGCTCGAGGAGCGAGGCTTGCCTTACCTAGCGCCAGAGCCAACACGACTGCGGCACGTGTTTCGCGACATCGAAGAGATCGCCCATGCTCTTGGCGTTCCCGACCGCGGCGACGCATTGGTCTCCTCCATGCGGGAGTCTCTGGACCTCGACACCCTGCCCTCCTCCTCCGCCGCGGGGTCACGCCCCTCCATCCTGGTGGAATGGTGGCCGAAGCCGGTGATCGTCCCCGGTCGTGAAAGCTGGGTGACGGACCTGATCGAGGCCGCGGGGGGCGTCAATCCGCGGGGAAGCCGACCGGTCAAGAGCGAGCCCTTGGACCCGGATCGCCTCGACGAACTCGACCCGGACGCGGTGGTGATTTCCTGGTGCGGGGTGCCGACCGCGAAATACCGAACGAATGTGGTGCAGCGGCGAAAAGGGGTTCAGCGCTGGTCCGCGATTCGCAACGGGAGGATCTTCCCGGTGCCGGAAGCGGTGCTCGGAAGACCGGGGCCGCGGCTCGTGGAAGGATTGCGACGGCTCCGGGAGATCGTGCGCGAGGTCTCTGCCCCCGGGTAAGCGAGGGGGGTAGATGGTTCGAGTCCCTTCGACCCATTTGGCATGATGCCGACCCCTGCGGAACGATCTGAGCGCCGGCACCACGAATTCTTCCGCGTCACGCGTGTTTGTCCTCTCGAGGAGAGAAACCGAACCTCATGAATTGGCTCTTTCGCTTGTTCCGTTCCTCGATTGGCTGCAAGGGGATCATGGCCCTCACAGGCATTGCCCTGTTCGGGTTCGTCATCGCCCACTTGTCGGGGAACTTGCTGATCTTCGGCGGCCCGGACGCAATGAACGCTTACGCCGTCAGTCTTCGAGAATTGGGCCCCTTGCTCTGGGTCATGCGGCTGGGGTTGCTGGCCACGGTCCTGGTGCACATCGGTGCCGCCATGCGGTTGACCCGGCAGAACACCGACGCCCGCCCGGTGCCCTACGTGCGACGGCAGAACGTGGCGTCCACCGCCGCTTCCCGCAGCATGATGATGACCGGGCTGACTGTGGCCGCCTACACCGTGTTTCACCTCGCCCACTTGACCTGGGGCTTCATCCTTCATGATTTCGCGACTGCCGTGGATGACCAAGGTCGCCATGACGTGTACTACATGGTGGTGAAGGGATTCCAGCAGTGGTGGATGGTGTTCCTGTACGTGGTGGCGATGGTCATCCTCGCCGTTCACCTGCGCCACGGGATCTCCAGCTTCTTCCAGACCTTGGGCTTCAATCACCCACGCTGGAACCCGATTCTCGAAAAGTCGGGCATCGGTGTCGCGACTTTGATCTTTCTCGGTTACGTCTCCATTCCCGCCACCGTCTTCTTCGGCTTGGTGGGCCTCGACGGGGGTGGCTCATGAAACTCGATTCCAAGGTTCCCTCCGGTCCGCTGGAAACCAAGTGGGAACGGCACAAGTTCGACGTCAAGCTGGTGAATCCAGCGAACAAGCGCAAGTTCAAGGTGATTGTGGTGGGTTCGGGCCTGGCCGGTGGTTCGGCGGCAGCGACTCTCGCGGAACTCGGCTACGAAGTGGACTGCTTCTGCTTCCAGGACAGCCCGCGTCGCGCTCACAGCATCGCCGCCCAAGGCGGCATCAACGCCGCCAAGAACTATCAGAACGACGGGGATAGCGTCTATCGATTGTTCTACGACACGATCAAGGGCGGCGACTTCCGCTCTCGTGAAGCGAACGTGTACCGCCTCGCTCAGGTCAGTGAAAACATCATCGACCAATGCGTCGCCCAAGGCGTTCCCTTTGCGCGTGAGTACGGCGGACACCTGGCGAACCGGTCTTTCGGTGGCGCCCAGGTTTCGCGCACGTTCTACGCCCGCGGGCAAACAGGGCAGCAGCTGTTGCTGGGCGCCTACTCGGCGTTGAGCCAGCAGATCGGTCGCGGCCAGGTGAAGATGCATACGCGCACCGAGATGCTCGATGTGGTGCTGGTCGATGGCAAGGCCCGCGGCATCGTGGTGCGCGACCTGGTGTCAGGCAAGATCGAGTCCCACAGCGCCCACGCCGTGATCCTCGCCACCGGCGGCTACTCCCCCGTATTCTTCTTGTCCACCAACGCTGTCAACTGCAACGTCACGGCGACCTACCGCGCCTACAAGAAGGGCGCCGCGTTCGCGAACCCTTGCTACACCCAGATCCATCCCACTTGCATCCCGGTTTCGGGAGATCATCAGTCCAAGTTGACTTTGATGTCCGAGTCCTTGCGCAATGACGGTCGCATCTGGGTGCCGAAGGCCGGCGACGACAAGCGCGCCGCCAAGGACATTCCGGAAGACCAACGGGACTACTACCTGGAGCGGAAGTACCCAAGCTTCGGAAACCTCGCCCCACGCGACATCGCCTCCCGGAGCGCCAAGGAGGCCTGCGATGCGGGGCTGGGCGTCGGCGACAGCAAGCGCGGCGTGTATCTCGACTTCGCCGATTCGATCAATCGACTGGGAGAACAAGCCATCTCCCAGCGCTACGGCAACCTGTTCCACATGTACCAGAAGATCACTGGTGAGAACCCCTACCAGTCGCCGATGCGCATCTACCCGGCCCCTCACTACACCATGGGTGGGCTGTGGGTGGACTACAACTTGATGAGCACCATTCCCGGCTTGTTCGTGCTGGGTGAGGCCAACTTCTCTGATCATGGCGCCAACCGATTGGGCGCCAGCGCCCTGATGCAAGGATTGGCGGACGGCTACTTCGTGATCCCCTACACCATTGGCCAATACTTCGCTTCCGAGTTCTTGCCGCTCGTGGGCACGGATCACGAAGAGTTCAAGAAGGCCGAGGGCGACGTCACCGATAACCTGCAGCGCCTTCTGAACGTGAACGGCTCTCGCAGTTCGATGTCCATTCACCGCGAACTCGGCACTCTGATGTTCGACAAGTGCGGCATGGCTCGCAACGAAGAGGGCCTGAAAGACACTCTGAAGAAGATCCCCGAGATCCGCGACGAGTTCTGGAACAACGTCAAGGTCCCTGGGGATAGCCAGTGCTTCAACCAAGCCCTGGAGCAAGCGGCAAGGGTCGCAGACTTCCTGGAGTTTGCAGAGCTTCTGTGCCGCGACGCCCTCGCACGGGATGAATCCTGCGGCGGTCACTTCCGCGAAGAACACCAAACCGAAGACGGCGAAGCCAAGCGCAACGACGAAGACTTCGCCCATGTTGCCGCCTGGGAATACCAAGGCGAAGACAAGGAACCGGTTCGCCACGTCGAACCCCTGGAGTTCGAAAACGTCAAGCTCTCGACGAGGAGTTACAAGTAATGGACTTCAAGCTGCACGTGTGGCGTCAGAAGGACCGGAACTCCGAAGGCCGGATGCTGTCGACCAAGGTCGAAGGCATCAGTCCAGACACCTCTTTCTTGGAGATGCTGGACATCCTCAATCAACGGCTGATCGAAGAGGGCGACGAGCCGATCGCGTTCGACAACGACTGCCGCGAAGGCATCTGTGGCATGTGCTCGCTGGTCATCAATGGCGTGCCCCATGGCCCCGAACGCGGCGTGACGGCATGCCAGCTTCACATGCGCTCCTTCCAGAGTGGCCAAGACATCTACATCGAACCCTGGCGAGCCAAGGCGTTTCCTGTGGTTCGGGACCTGTCGGTGGATCGCGGCTCCTTCGACCGGATCATGGCGGCCGGGGGATTCGCCTCGGTGCGCACCGGCGGAGCACCCGACGCCAACGCGGTGCCCATTGCCAAGGAACAGGCCGACCTGGCATTCGACGCCGCCGCCTGCATCGGCTGCGGTGCGTGCGTGGCGAGCTGCAAGAATGCTTCCGCCATGCTGTTCGTCGGCGCCAAGGTGTCTCAGTTCCTCCACTTGCCCCAAGGGGAACCCGAACGAAAACGCCGCGTCCTCAAGATGGTCGACCAGATGGATGAGGAAGGGTTCGGGAACTGCACCAACACCTACGATTGCGAAGGGGTGTGCCCGAAGGAAATCAAGGTCCGCGTGATCGCGGAGATGAATCGGGAGTACCTGCGCGCGTCCCTGAGCCACGACGAGACGTAGCCCGGGAATCGACGAACAGAAACACTCGCCTGATTGATTCGTGTGGGTTTCGGGACTGCAGAAACCAACAACCGTTCCGCATGCGATCAGGTCTGCTCGTCGGCACTCGTTTCGCTAACGTCCGAACACTCTCCCTCTCCCAGAGAAGCGGCACCATTCCTCTCGGGGAGGTGGCGAGAGGGATTCGCGTACACCCACAAGATTCTCTCCCCGGCGTACCAAATTGGCACGATCGGCCCAGGAACGGCGACGCGTTCCTGGCTTTGCGAAAGGAAGCTGGCATGTCGAGCCCTGTGACCGCCAAGAAGCCGCTGACCAGGCCCCCCCGCTCCGTGGTGGTCGCATTCGGAATCTTGCTGGCCCCGCTCGCCAGCGCCAGCGAAGACGTGTCTTTCGACGACCGCCTGGAGCGGTTGTGCGAACGAATGGACCGGCGCCGGGAAGAGCTCAACATCCCCGGAATCGGCTTCGCAGTCGTGAAAGATGACGAAGTGGTCCTGGCACGCGGCTTCGGCTTCTGCGACGTCGAAAACGAAACACCGGTCACCGAAGACACACTGTTTGCAATCGGATCCACCACCAAGGCGTTCACCTCCATGATCGTCGCCATGCTCATGGATGAAGGGAAGATGGGCTGGGACGATCCGGTGCAGGACCACATCCCGTTCTTCAAACTTTCCGACTTCGGCGCCAACCAAACGGTCACCATCCGTGACTTGCTCTGTCATCGCACCGGAATCGGCCGCATGTCCGCCCTTTGGTATGGACGGGATGTGGATCGCGAGATGATCTTGCGTCGCGTTCCCTTCGCGGAACTGAACCGTCCTTTCCGTCAGGTGTTCCAATACAACAACGTCATGTACCTGGCGGCAGGCTTCGCGACCGGCTTGGTGGCGGAAAAGAACTGGGACGACCTGATCCGAGAGAGGATCTTTGAGCCATTGGCAATGTCCGAGTCTTTCTCTCGAGGCGCCGTGGCCAAGGATCACGAAAAACTCTCCAAGGGCTACAACTCCAACGACGGGACTTTCGAAGCACGCGACTTTCGAGTGATCGACAACTGTGGGCCCGCGGGGAGCATCGTCTCTTCGGCCAAAGACATGACCCAGTGGGTGCGCCTGCTCCTCGCCAAGGGAGAATTCGACGGGAAACGCCTGGTCTCGGAGCAACGTTTCGACGAAATGTGGGAAGAGCAAACCGTCGGCGTCCAGGGTTCCGGGTACGGCCTGGGCTGGTTTCTCCAGGAATGGAACGGCAAGAAGGTTGTCGAGCACGGGGGCAACATCGACGGCTTTGCCGCAGAAGTGGGACTGTTGCCGGAAGAGAATCTCGGCTTCGTCATGTTGAGCAACGTCGACGCGTCGCCCATGCAACAGGAAGTGATTCGAATCACCTTCGATACGCTGCTTGGAGAACTCGGCTCGGAGGGCGAGGAAGCGCCCGCCGCCGGTGTGGTCCTCGGCCGGCCCGGCCCGCCGCTGAGCGAAGCGCAGATGGAGCCAATGCTTGGTGAGTACGACGCCCCCATGGGCCCAATCAAGTTCGCACGAGTGGACGGGGAAGGCTCACTTTCGATTCCGGGACAACCCACGCTTGCGCTGGAATGGCCCGACACCGAGGGCCGCTGGGCGGTCAAGGTCGACCCCAACCTCCATGTGCGCTTCGAAACTACGGACAGCGGCTACGTCTCGCACCTGATCATTCACCAGGTTGTCGATCAGACATTTGCCCGGATCGACTCCTTGCCACCGCTGCCGTTGACCGCCGACGATCTCCTGGGCCGCGTCCAAGAAGCCACCGGTTCCGACGCTCTGGAAGATCTCGGGCCCATCAAGTTCACCGGCACCCTCAACTTCCGCAACCAAGGACTCTCCGGTGAGATTCAGATGTACGTGGACGGATTCGATCGGATGTTCGCCAAGGTGGATTTCGGAGCGTTCGGCTACAGTCTGCTCTCTGTCGACGGTTCTCACGCACGCACCGAAGATCAGCAGGGATCCACGGATCTCGACGACGAAGAACGGGCGACACTGCTGCTGACCCACCCCCTCGCCTTTGCTCTCGACTGGTACGAGATCTTCGATACCTTCGAAGTGGACCGGGTCGACGAAATCAGCGGCAAAGAGGTCTATGTCGTGAAAGCCGATCCCTTCGACAGCGACACACCTGTGGTTCGCTACGTCGACGTCGAGACCAACCTGGTGACTCGCGAAACCGGGGTCCCGTTCCTCAGCTCGGTGGGTGGAACGACTCCCATCGAGTACAGCGACTACCAAGACGTGGGCGGAGTGAAGATCCCGTTCGTCCGAACCACCGAGGTCCCGGGACACGGGGTGGCGGAACTCCGCTTCGAGAACGTGGAGCTGGACGTGGAGTTTCCCGCCGAGGAGTCATGAAGGATCGCAAAGCGCCTCCCATAACCGGCATTGATCCAACCACGGCGTGAGTATCTCATGACAATCCTGCGCCGGTCGAATGACTTGCATCGGATGTTTGCCGTTCCTTCGCTAGAAAGCCTCTGAACAACGCCTCCCATGGCCGATCGTTAGCCGCCGACCAGTCGGACCGTCCGCGAATCGGTGGATTCGCGGATGGAGGCGGAAGCAAAGAGTTCCGGTCGGGGGCGCCGAAAGACTCTTGGCGGCCGACGAGGGTCCGGGGCGAGCGGCGGACGTCCGTGCGCCTCGTGACGATGACGCCAATTGACTTTGATCACCCCCTTCGCCCCAGCGTTTGGAGATCTCTCATGGCCTGGAAACCCTGGATTGCGATCCACGAAGACAACTCGCCCGTCGACGAAGCCCGGAATCTGTACCGAGCCACCCGACGATTGGACGGAACCGTCTCGGACCTGATTCGCATCACGAGTAGGAAACCAGGGATCGCCCAGCGACTCTTCGAACTGGGTCGATCGATTTACGAATCGGCAGGAGGTCTCACTCTGAAAGAAAAAGAGATCGCTGCCCTTGTTACGTCCTCGTTTGTCGGTTGCGTCCACTGAACAACCAGTCATCTCGAGGCCCTCGGTCGAGCGGCTCGCGACGCACAATTTGCCAACCAGGTCAAAGAGGACTACACCAAGGCACCACTGACCCCACGGGAACGCTGCATCGCCGACTTCGCCGTCAAAGTGACACGGTCCCCGGATAGCTGCAGCCCGGCGGATACGGACCTTCTTCGCTCCCACGGATTCTCTGACGAGGACGTGTTGAGCCTGAGCCTCCTGGTCTCCTTCCAGAACATGAGCACGAGGATCATGGAGTCTCTGTCCACCGTTGATTGAAACAGAAAGCAGTCCAAGCCAGGTCAGTCATTTCACGCGAAGAACGGCGGTGGCAATCTGGATGTCTTGCACGGCGACTCCGGTGAGATCGGCAATGGTGACCTGGCTTTCGTCGCTGCGCCCCGGAGTGACACCGGCAATGACGTTGCCAAGTTCGGCAACCTGTTCTTGCTGAATGTCTCCACGGCGAAGCGCATGAGAGATCTCACCGCGGAGCTGGCACTGCGCGATGCTGTCCGCCACCACGAGGTCCGCGCGACGTAGGCACTCGGTGGATAGCTCTTGCTTGTCGGGCGTGTCGGAACCGACCGCGGTGATGTGCGTCCCGGGCCGGATCTTGGCGTCATCCAAAAGCGGTTCGGTCGAAGGCGTGGTGGTGACGATCAGGTTGCAGCTCGCTTGGATCTCGGCCAGATCCCGGGTCTTTTTCACGCGGAACGAGGCCATCGCGGGGTACCGGTCGAGGGACTGCTCCGACCGGCCCCACACCAACACGTCGCGGCATCTCGTCACAGACTCGAGGTGCTCGAGTTGAGCCTGGGCTTGGACTCCGGTGCCCACGATCCCGATCCGGCTCGTGTCGGCTGGCGCGAGGTACTTCGCCGCGATGGCGCCCGCCACCGCGGTGCGAACGTCGGTCAAGTGCGCTCGATCGAGCAACACCGCTTCGAGTTGCCCCGTCTTCTGGGAGAAAACCAGCATGCAACCCTCACCACTTGGCAGACCGAGTTCCGGATTGCCGTAGAAACCGGAAGCGATCTTGATCACATAGTGGGGCTGGGACCGGATGAACCCATACTTGATGTGCACCTCGCCCTTGTCCAACAGCAGTTCGCCAACCGGCGGCACCACCGACATCCCCTTCGAGTAGGCCACAAAGCCCTTCTCGATCTCGGCGATCAGATCCACGGTCGCCAACGCCGCTCGGATCTCATCGAGTTCGAGGATTCGCGTCATCCATCCGCTCCCATCAGCTCGCGAGCTTTTCTCGAAGCAGCTCGGCAATGCGTCCGAGACCGCCCCTCAAGTAATCATGAGGCAGCCCGAAGCTGATTCGCATGTGGTGGTCTAGCCCGAAGTGGTCTCCAGGGACGACCAGGACGCTCTTCTCTGACTGGAGCCGTTGAATCAGCTCACGGGAGTTCCAATCGCGATGGTAGCGAGCAAATGCGACCGCACTCGCGCCGGGAGGAGTCAGGGAGAACACCCCGGGGTGCTCGTTCATCCACTCTTCAAGCACTGGGTATCCGCGCCGGATGTACTCTCGTGCTCGTGCCAGCAGTCGCTGGCGGTTGGTCGGCTCCAACGCAATCGCCGCGAGATGGTTGGACATCATGGTGGCACTGATCGCGACGTACTCGTGGCGAGCCCAAAGATCGTCCAACAACGCGGGAGGCGCCGCGGCCCAACCGAGCCGGAGCCCGGGAAGCCCGTAGGCCTTGCTCATGCTGCCAATCGCGATCACCTTGTCGTAGCGGCCGAAGAACGAGGGAGTGATTTCCTCGGTGCAGCGCTCGGCACCACGGTAGACCTCGTCCGAGAGCAGCCAGGAGCCGTGCCGGGAGGCGAGTTCGACGATCCGCTCCATCTCTTCCGAAGTGAGGATCCGACCCGTGGGGTTGTTGGGGTTGCACACGGCGATGAGCTTGGTCTTCTCGGAAACCTGTCGCTCCAGCTCATCCAAATCCGGCGCCCAGCCTTGGTCCTCCAACAGAGGGAAGGTCTTGATGTGCAAACCGTGGTTGGCGGCGATCCCCCAAATCTGCATGTAGTTGGGCAGCATCACCACGATCTCGTCCCCGGGCTCGAGAATCGTTCGGATCGCGAGGTAGTTGGCCTCGATGGCGCCGACGGTCACCAGCACGTTGTCGCGAGTGGCGCCTTCATAGGTTGCGGCAATCCGATCGCGCAACTCGGGAGTCCCATTGACGTGGGGATAGTCGAGTTTGGTTTTCAGCAACCGCGGCATCGTCTCCGGATCATTGCTCACCAACTCCCCCAGGGTGATCGGATGGACGCCGCTTTCGGAGAGGTTGAATTCGACCTCCTGTTCGAACGCCGACATCATTCGTTCCATCTCGAAGGGGTGGAACTTTGTCATGGTGCAATCCTCGATCCATGGGGCTTTGTCGACAACAAGGCCCCGAAGGCCTGGCTCCGTACGAAGGTCGACCCTGACTCATTCGGAACTCGTCGATTCTCGTCGGACGCCTTCGAGCTGATCAAACTTTAGACCGCTTCCCCGAGACTCTCGCCCGACGAACTTGCGCCGTCCCAACCAAACAAACGTTCGGCCCTCGGAGTCTCGGGTTCGTTGATAGGTACGAGCCACGACCACCCCGGACCGAGGCACCTCTTCTTCGTGGATCAGGTAGGGATCTCGGTCGGCGGGCTGGAGCACGGCTCCTCTGGGCGTCACCGACTCCAAGGGGCGACTCGGCAACCGACGCGGCATGGCGGCAACGCGGTACTGGATTTCTCGACTTGAGCCCGGAACGTGCACGGGAATCAGCGGAATCCAATTCTCGGGGACAGTGGTGCCGGCCACATACTTGACCCGCGCGTCGGTGAGCTCGGGTGCCGCGGGCGGCGGCTCGTTTCCCCCGATCTGCCGGAATCGCTCCCGAAGGTCTTGGGCGGCTTCGAACCCATTCCTTCCGGTTCCTCGCGACGTCGGAATCGTTGTTTCGACCGCCCAACTGAGGTTCGCAATTTCGTCGCGTAAGAAACGAACTTCTTCAATCGGATCACTCTCTTGGAGTTTGTGGACAACAGGCGGAATGAACAGTCGCAAATCAGCCTGGTCATTTTTTGCCAGGGTCTTCAGATTGAACATTCTCCACTGCTGCCAGTTGTCATCGGGTCCTCGGCCTGCAGGACGTATCAGCGTTCGCTCACCAAAGGTGTCGACGACGGCCAGGCCGAGAACCGAGCAGAAGCTTCCGACGTCCACGGCGTAGGGAATGACAAACCAGTCATTGGAATAGATGAGGGCGAACTCAGCAAGAAGGAGCTTCTCGAGCTCCGTTGTGCGTGCTCCCAGACTCCCGAAATCGAGACGTCGATCTTCCAATTCCCACCATCGTGGGCTCGGCATTCCGCCAAAAGCAACGGAGCTGGGAAGGAAGGTCAGTGTCTCGTGGTTCGGCGGCTCGTCTTCAAAAGTCTCCTCGGGATGATCTTCCCAGTTGGCGTTGGGTCGATTGTCCAAATCGAAGGAATACCAGTCGAGTCGCCCGCTGGCGTATTGATCCGCGACGAGGACGTCCTGGCCTCGTCCAACGTGAGGGGCCGCGCAGGCAAACCGATATTCCAGCTGCTCAGGAATCCAGGATTGGTCGTCCGACGTCGACGAGTCTGAGGCCGAGGCGGTCCGGGTCGGCTGGCTGTAAAGTCGATCGAACCACTGAAGGAACTGTTCCTGCGCGGCCGCCACTTTGGAGCGATCGTCGACGGACAAAGAGTTTCCGTCGATCTGGTGATCCGCCGCCTGCCAAGCTTCGTCTCGCATCTTTTGGTAAAGCGCTCCACCATCCATGGCTCTGCCGGCCAGCGCGGCACGAAACTCCCATCCGTCTTGATGGCTCGTCAGCCTCGCGTTTTCGTTGGATGGTTGCCCGGGATCGACGAAGGGAAACCCCGCCACGAACAGCTGCTTTCCGCTCTCGCTCACCTGGGAAGCGGTCAGGAGTTTCCACCAGTGGCGTCCCATCTGGGCACGAGTCCAGTCGTCCAGGGGGATGGCTTCCCGCTCGACCCACGCTTCCAAAGGCGGCACTTCCGAGAAAGGACGGGCGGGACCTCGTCGGGGAGCAAAGCGCTGGATTCTGGAAGTGGACATCTTCACTCGAGTCTGGATCGGGGTTCCCCCGTCATGCGCTTGGTACTCACCCGTCTGCCACTGGCGAGTGAGCAACCAGAGCGGATCCGAAACTCGCGCTTGGAGTGAGCGGCCGAAGTCCTCCGTGCGCGGCCTTCCTTCCAGGCGATTCCACACCACCACCGTGGGCTCATGGACCTGCGCCAGCGCGTCGTGAATGAGCTGTGGATTGGTCACCGGCTCTAGCATTTCATGGGTCTCCGCCGTTGGCCTCTTCCGAATTCAGGACGAATGCGATCTTGGAGATGGCGTTCCACATGAGGTTCATACTGAACGTGGACTGGGTCTGAGTGACCGCGGGAATGATCGCGGGAAGCAACTGGGTCAAAGGGGTCTTTCCGAGCTGATCCGGCTCCACCGCTCTCTTCCGAGCCGCAGCGAGAGTCTGAGAGAGAGTCTCCGTCAGCTCATCCCAGGTCCAAACTCCCCCGAGAGAAGCCGGAAGAGCCAGGAGCAGTGACTGAGGCGGCTGGGAGTCGGGATGATCCATGTGGAAGGCGATCCCCGTCGCGACTTGAGGATCAGGAATGACCTCATTCCACTCATCGACGACGAGTCCGACCAATGGTTGATCGACTGGTAGCGACGGCGACGCTTGCAACACAAGGCACAACGACTCCTCTTGAGGAACTTCCTCGGACGCGTGAGGAAGGGCCAGCCAGCGTGCTCCGGAACGAAAAGGAACCTGGGCAGGGCGCGGGGAAGGATGGACATCCCCAAGAACGTCAGCCACAAGTCGCACTGTCTCGAAGCGCGCAACTCCTTCGCGAACCCGCGCCAGGCCTTGCAGCCATTCGTCCACCGCGAGGGGCGGCGCTTCGGCGAGGAGATCGGAAGACTGCCCCAGAGCGGCCTGCAGTTCCACGGGATCTTGCGCCATGAATCGAGGGAGGACCGGCACCGAACGCCCCAGAGCCGTGCGGCCCGCTTCCCGGAACCTTTCCACCGCTGCGTCGAGGTCTTCGTCCGGCGGACCCAACATTCCGGCCTGGGCTCGTTGAATCCGATCCGACAACACGCCCAACGTGCGCTCGGCTCGCAGCGTCAACTCTTGGGGATCCAGGCTCTCTGGCACCGCTTCGGGAATTGCGAGCAGCGTGGCTCGCCACAACAAGCTGCTGACAAGTTTCTCTTGGGCAGACGTCGAACTCCCCGCCACCAACGGTTCCCGTGCGGCGGAGAGATCCGAAGAGAGCTGCTGCAGGGCCCCGATGGCATCAGTCACCCGCCCCTGAAGGTCCCCCAGGTCGACGTTTCCGGCACTGATCACCGTACCGGCCTCGCTCGGAGCCACCAGGTCACGCGCGTTCGCCGGGCGAGAGTGGGTCATCAGGTTTCTGAGAGCGCCCCACAGTGCACGGCATTCAAAGAACGTCTTCACGTTTTGGCTGGGAAAGCCCGTGCGATCTCTCCACAACACCTCACTCTTGAGCGACGACTGCGCTCCGGTTTTCTCTGTCGCGGCATGAACAATGCGCGCCTCGAGAGCGCTGGCTTCCTCATCGGACTGGCCGGTCAAAAGCACCAGATCCAGGGGCTGCAGCCCCAGCTCCAGAAGGTTCACCGTCGTCGCGTGGTCGATCGAGCCTTGTCCATCGACGAAGCGAACCGTGACCTGAGTCTGATCTGGCGGGCCAAGATGCGACGCCACCCACAAGTTGAGCTGTGGATCCAGTGTCGAGCGCGCGCTTGGTGCCAACGAAGCCCATGCCCCGAGGTTGACGTCACTTGCAGACAGGATGACCGCAAGGCGATGTGTTTGCACCGCCCCTCCACGGGGAATCTGGACAACCTCAGGCTCAGGCGGGGAAGTGCCCTGGGAGGTGGCGTCCAACACGGCAGCCGCTCGCTCCCAGTTTCCACGGACGACCTGATACACCCCCTCGGCCAGGCCCAGGTCTTTCACCCCATCCAAGGTTTCACGCAAGCGCTCGACCTCTTCTTCGATGGCCGCTGCCGCCGGATCCGGCGCGGCAGGGAGCTCCGCAATGGAATAGGGATACCCCTCCTTCTCATGGCTTTCGAGGAGAGCCACGCCATCGACTGTCACCTCGGCGGCCTCCGGGTCGACCGATTGACCGCTCGAGTGCAGCGGGTTGATCAAAGGAAACTTCGATCGCAGCGCGAGGAGGTACGCGTTCAACTGGAGCCCAATCTCTCGCTCATGAAGGCCTCGCTCGAGCTGATACCCAAGGAGCGCACCAAGTGGTTGTCCGTGACGCACCCCCTCTTGCAGAGCAAGAGCGCGGCGAACCCGGTCGGAGGACAGGTTGACCGAGAGTCGCTGGCGGTCCTCTGGTGTCGCATGCGAGAGGTAACCGGCGCGGAGAACGGCCGCGGCTTTCGCGTGATCCATGGAGGGAGCGTGCACATAGCCACCCGCCGCGCGACGTTCGACCAAGGGCCCACGTCCTGGCAGAGACTCGGCGCCTCCCAAAGCCACTGCTGCCGGGTCCGATTCACTGACGAGGAGTCCCGGGGCACGCGGTTTCAAGTTCTCCAGCCACCCGAAGGCCCCTAGCTGAATCCCCTGTTTCGGGCCTCTTCTCGACGGCTGGTCAGCATTGCTGGTCCCGTGGCGAGCTTCGAGAAGACGGCGATGAAGAAAACCCTGTTGCCAAGCGTCCAGCCGGTAGCTGCAAAGGTCGATGTGCTGAGTCAGCAGCCGCTCGAGGCGTTCCGTCGGCAGTCCTTTCAACTCGTCGATCGCTCGCTGAACTTCGAACAGCTCGGCGGTTTCCGTGAAGTCCACCGGAATCAATTCCGGCTGAGAAAGAAAGTCCTTCACTTTCAACTGCTGGGTTGTGTCGCCAGCTGGCACTTCGAAAAGGTCCCACTTCGTCGCCTGTTTTGGAACGGCAACGTTGTAGAACTCGGAGTCCAGCTGCAGTGCGTCGACGTCGGCCTTGGCGACGCTGTTGGACTTGAGGTGGATTCTCGCCGTGGCGTCCCAAAACTCGTTCGTCAGTGAGTGACGGAGTAGCAAGTACAACAGTGCCGAAGGCGCCGGCCGACTCTGTCCTTGACCGTCGAGACCGAATGGCTCCTCACGCAGATCGTCGACCGTGGCTTCCCGCAGCCACTGGAGATAGTTCGCTTCGAAGCCTTCCAGGTCTGGCAGGGGATCTGTCGCCGAGGTCGGACCCGGCACAACCAGCGGTCCCGCGACCCCCATTTGCTCACGGAAAAAGCTCAGCTTCAAGATCCGCGGGAGTTCGGCACCTTCCTCGAAAGGGAACCCGAGATCTTGCAGCAACTGACCGGCCGCCTGGTTCAGAAAGCCATGGAACGTCATGGATGCCGCGGCGGCACCGGCGAATGCGAGCAAGTTGTGGATGTAGTCCGGACCGAGTCCCCAGCGCCGATGAAACTCAACCGACCCCGAGTGGAGTCCCAAGACATCGAGGAGATTCTGAGCAGGATCTCCGCTTTTCCCGAGATGCGCGACGTCAGCCGAAAGAAGCTCAAAGGCCTCATCGAATCGCTGGATGATCTTCCAGGCCTTCTCGAGCCCCGCCTCCTGGTCCTCCGGCGTCAGGTTCCATCGACCGAAATCGGCGGTCGTCAAAACCCCATACGGCTGCCGCCCAATGCGAAGAACGGGCAGTGTTCCTTGGGCATGGACGTGGCGAGTGAAGAAGCGACGAACCACCCGTTCGTCCGCGGCATCGATTCCCGACGCCAACATCTGCAAGAGATAGTCGCCACCGGTCCCGCGCCACAACGCACGATTCATGGACTCCTCTTCCGAGAGATCGCGAAGAGATCCGTGCTCCACTTGGGCAAGAGATGCCCCGTCGATTCCAAGCGCCTCGGCAAGACGTTGAATGTCGCTTTTCTCGTGCTCTGAATCCTTCGCCGTCGCCGATTCCTCCGCCACGAGAAGGTCGAACCCCTCATCAGCTTCCATCCCGACCGAGTCATAGCCCGACGCTGTCGCATCGGTGTTGTTGGTCGCAGTGCCTTGAGGAATCAACCCCAATCCTTCGGTGTACTGATGGCCCTGCAGCAAGCCTTCGAGAAGCTCCTGAGACTCCTTGGCATCGGAGCGAAGGCGTAGCCCGATCGCCAAGACTCGATCGAATCCTGCGGTCGCGTCGGCCGTCGAGATCGGGATGCGAAGCGCCAACCCATCTTGCACGGCCCGTTCGAAGTCCACCATCCATTCCATCGCACCATCGACGCGCAGTTGCGCGCCTTCTTGTTGGAGCTGCTGCTCCAACTGCAGCGGGTCGGGGCCAACGACGACGGGATCGGGGATGCGGTTTCCGAGGCCTTCGTGAACAAGGCTGCCCTCGCGGTAGAGCCCCACCCAAAATCGATCCGGCATGACTCGAGATCTTGGGGCGGTGGTCCAGTCGGCCTCTCGCAGCAACGGGTCCGGAAAAACCGGATCGACCGGCAACGGTGCGTCCGACTCCTGTTCCTCGGTGGGGCGACTCTCGTCATTCGTCGGCCGAGTTTCGCGCACGATCCAACCGGCACGCTCCGTGCCGAAATCGGACGCCAAAGCGCGCCAGGCCGCGCGACGCCTGGCTTCATTGCCAGCACTTCGCCAGGACTCGTTCCAGAATGACCGCCCGGCTTGCACCTCGACCCGAGTCAATCCGGCTTCGTGAGTCTCCACCGCCACGTCGTCTGGATACAAGCGAATCCACAACTCTGAGGATTGAGGAGTGAGGTGAAACTTGACTTCCATCCGAACCGGAAAGAGCAACAACGGGATGTCTCTGTCCAGGACTTCGATCTTGTCTCGCGGGTCGTTCTGTTGGGACCAGGCATTCGCGAGCTCGTCACCCGTCACCGCAAGCTGACCCAGAGAGGACTGGGCTCCCTGGTGCCTGAGACTTTCTTCGGTCCAGGCCTGAATCAGTTGCAAAGACTCGGGGTCGCCGTCTCGAGCCTCCCAGTTCCCTTCGGAGCCAGAGACCCGGCCCTGACGCCGAAAGCGCTCGATTCGTGACCGGATGGCCGCCAGTCGCTCACGCGAATCAAGCAGTTGCTCGCGGGCTCGTTCATGGTCTCGTCGATTGGTCGAGAGCCGTGCACGGAGTTCCTCAAATTCGGTCATGGGCACTTTCCATCACGGCTCTTCTCCCAGCCCCTGGAGCATGTCCGCCGCATGGACCGCGATCAAAACCGGGGTTTGAAAAAGAATGTATGCCATGCGCGAAGAATCTTGCCCCCAGTCCACGTTCGGCGGTTGGCTCACGTTCGTATTGTGAAGTGACTGAGACAGGTCAATGTGCTGAACGCCTTCCAAATCACCGGCATTGGCGACCACGTTGCTCCAACGCAGATCATTCCAGTGATTCACCGTTGGCTGCCCTTCCTTCGCAACGTCGAGTCCGAACCTCGGTTCTCCCGGGCGCTCGCGGATGATGAAGAACCAACCGGGCTTGCCGTCATCACGGATGGAAGAGCCCTTGGCCTCTTCCGCCTCAACGTCAAAGCCAAAGAAGTGAATGTCGTCCCCGACCTGCGCCCCAAAACTTGGAAGCATCTCCTTTTCGAGATCGAAGTCTCGCGCCTGGGCAAGCACATTGGATGGCCAACTCGCGGGGACTGCTGAAACCACCGCATTGGGGTAGCGACGGAAGAGGTCTCCGCGAATGACCAGGACCAAGGGTTTGGCCACCGTCGAGGGCTGATTGGGATGCTCACCGAGGCTCGAGGAACCGCTCCACTGGTGGAGGGGAGTGATGTCCCGGAGCTTCTCTTCGCGTTCCTCCTCGGTGATCCCCTCGGTCACAACGTCCGTGACGTCCCAGAACTGCCGAAAGTAGCTGCCGCGTCGATCCGTCGGATATTCCCGCCACAAGAGTTCTCGTGCCATCTCATGGTTGAGCCCCACCATGTAGGCTTCGATGAAGGGGCGATTTGCCTCGAGAAGCGAAATGGTGTTTGGCGGAAGCAAATGGAGGTTCGGGACAAGCAGGTCGGGATCCATGTCCCGGAGCTTCTCGTACATGGGGTCCGGAAAATCTGGAGCCGCCAGAATTGGCTCAATCTTGGCGGGTTGTTGGATGTCGGCCAGGTTGAGCGAGTCCAGGGTCAGCGCCCGAAACTGCTGGTGGCGAAATCGAACCTGCGCGAAGAGCTGCTTTCGCATGCTGAGATCCGGATTCATCGCCCCGAGCAATTTCTGGTGGGCGCGATCGATTTCGAATGCTCGGCGTTCCTCGGTCGCTGGGACACTCCATCCGGTGACTCGATGAATCGTGGAAGCGGCGGCCCGAAACCGAACCGCCTGCTCGCTATCGGAACCGAAAACCCCGAGCACCGGAGGCACTTCTCCACTGCTGGTCAGGCGGAATCCGGGCCGAGATCCCATCCCTTGAATGGCTTCCGAGGAAAGCTGCTTCTCCTGAAGCACCGCGGCCGCTTCGATCCGGCGTGCTGCGCGAATGGAAGCCGGCAAGGCTCCCGCAGCCACCGCGGCGATCACGCCGGAGACTCCACTCAAAAGAAGCCCGGCTCCCGTGGCGGCCAGCGCAATCGCCATGACCAGAGCAATCGCGATCGCCACCAGAAGCGCGCGCGGCGACGGCAACGGGGACGCGCCCGAGACGTCGCTTTTCACACTCGCTTCGACCCGGTCGAAGGTGAAGAGTTTGTCGCCCGGCTGCTTGGCGGGAGCTGCGGTCCTTCCTTCTTGGATGCTCTGAAAGAGTCCCGAGTTCCGCGGACCACTTCCCGACGATCGCCGACTGATCGGCCCCCGTGGACGCTCGATTCGGCGTAGGGCACGATCCACGACGAGCTCGGGCACGCGGCTCTTTCGCAATAGGTGTCGCAGCGTCTTTGGCGAGCCCTTCACTTTGGCGAGAAGGGGAGCAGACCATTGAACCAATTTGACCGGGGGTAGGTTCTGAAAGTGCTGGTGATAGATGTTGCGACTCATCAGCCACGAAAGCTGCGCTTGAATCAACAACTGGTTCGCGCGGAGAACTTCGCCCACTTGAGACCAGGCGCGTTGCATGTAGGGCTCTTGGTTTTGCTGGATCACCAGAGTTCCAAGTCCCGCCCCGGCCCTGGTGCGCGGATCGAGGTTCAGGTCATCGATCCACGGCGGGGTCGAGCCAGTCATCACCCTTGGGCTGCGCGCGTGCCACTGCCCGTACAAGGGTGCGGTCACGATCGGGTCCGCGGAGCTGCCCGGCTTCTTCAGATCCGCGGGGAGATTCAGCTGCGTTGCCAGCTCTGTCTGGAAGTCACTGGGATCCGGCCACGCGGTAGGCTCCGTCTGGGGAGTCTTCAACGCTCCCTCGAGCCCAAGCACCGCAGGACCCGGCGGCGGCAATCCAATCCCTGGCTCTTGGACATCCATGTCTCGGATTCCAATGCGCGGGTCCAATGTCCGAGGCTTGAGCAACCTCACGAGGTATTCGAAGTCACCAAACTCTCCCGTCCGAAAACTCCACCGATCGTAGTACGGAAGAATGACGGACCCGGCACTCCACGCCGCCTTGACTCCCACGCTGTCTGAAACCTCCTGTCCCAGCCCGGCACGTCGACCGCTTTCGAAGGTCGGCACAAGGAACGCATGGTAGGCCGTTTCGGGGTGAAGCCGCCGCGGACAAATCAACCGAGACGCGGCAACGTCGGGATCGGTTTGCAGCCGCTCTCGGAGTCGCGTGGCGGCGGCTTCGACCCCCTCTCCAGGATTCAGCAACAGGTTCTCGTTGACATGGACGTGAGCCCATCCCCAAAGCTGATCTGCCTTTGGCAGCGAAGCCGCCACGTCATTGACCACGATTGCTGGGAGTTTTTCAGTTGGAGCTTTCTGAAACTCCTCTTCTTTCAAGACAATCAGCGCGAGCCAGGGCCGTAGCCGATGATCCCCCGTCGCTCGAGCGGGGGTGTAGCGCCAAGGAAAGTCCTCGTCATAGAACTCCACGAAAGGCAGGTAGTTCGGTTCGAAGTTGGTGACTCGATCCTGCGGTTCTCGACGAACGATGGCTCGTCGGTCCATCCCGTCGAAGTCTCCCGGGCCGACGAGCAGCACGTCTTTTGCAACTTTGTGCTCATTGACGCGGACCTGATAGCGCACCGTGGCACGCGTCGAACCGCTCCCCGCATCCGCCCCGAAGTTGTCCACTTGCAAGATGCTCGAGGCCGCACCTTGGCGGAGCCACGGGAGAAACGAGTAATGCGCAAGAGGCTCATTCATCCATCGACCTCTGATTGAGCGAGGACCTGAAGTTCGCCCGCGAGCTCTGGTTTCTCGAGGATCAGGGACTGCATGCGTGCGTGGGCCTGAACTTGCGTCAAACCCTGGCTTTGGGCGTCGTAGATGGTCATGTCATCCACGCGGGCGACGACAAAGTCGACAGGGTCGATGACCACCGCGGGAGTCCCTAGCAATGAGCCAGGGGGACGTTTTTCGAGAGCAAGTTCCGCTCGGGAGACAAATGACCCTCTCCTCAGTCGAGCGAACAGCCCTTGGGGCATTTTCACAATCTTCAGTTGATTGCGGACTTCTCCATCCCAGACAACCTCCTCGTACTCGACTTCCCGGGTCAGGACGTCTCCGGTCGTGATGAGCTCGGACTGTCGCAGCGAAGAGCCCGCTTCCAGGCGCTCAAATGACTTCCGATCGAGCTTTTCCGAGTCGTCCAATTCGAAGAAGTGAGCCGGCACGAATTCTTCGTGCACGGGGTCGATGGGGAGGTCGTCTTCCGGGTCGCCGGTGATGGGATCTTCGGTGGAAATCCCTTCGATCGAGAACACCTGCCCGTCCGCAGGACGCGCGGCACCAAACTTCTGGATCTCGACGTCCAGGGGAAGCACTTTCTGCCGAACAGTGACCGTTCCGAAAGGATGGACAACGACTTCGTCGGGCGCAGTTTCGATCTCGCGCAGAGTGACAAGCTGGCTGGATCGTGCTGGGAACTCTGCGCTCCAGTTGCCCGCTTCGGACAGAGCGGCTTGCAGCTTCGGCCAGACCTCGACATCGGGCAAGGTCGTGTCCCGGTCTTTGCCCCATGTCACGTTGAAACGGACCGTGAACGAGAAGAACAGGATCGAGAATCGTCCTTTTCCCTTCGCGTTCCACGGAGTCGGACCACGCAACTGAAGAGAAACATCCACTCCGAGAATCGGAGAAGTTCCCGCGCGTACCTGCAGCCCCGCCGATACGGCAACGTCGAAGAAGAACGGGGAGAACTGAAAGAGCGCGTCGAATCCCAACCAGCCGTAGACGTTGAAAGGGCCAGCCCCAGCGTACAGCTCGAGTCGAGCTCCGAACTGCACGGTGTTCGACGTCACTGCAAAGTAGGTTTCGATCTTGAGCCGAGGGTTGCCCGTCAGCAGATGGACCGTCAGCCGGTCGACACTGGGCAACTGGTGCTTTCCCGCGTCATAAGCTGGGTGAAAGCCACCGACCGACAGCAAGAACCGAGGATCTGAGCCCCAGTTCAACTGGAAGACCATCCCTCCCGACAGGGTGAGGAACAAGAGCCGGGAGTCGAACAAATTGGCGAGGAAGAACACTTCCTTCCGCTCGAAGTCGATGATGCCCGCGAAGTTGACCTGGATCTTGATCAGCGCGGCCTTCTCATCGGGAAGGATGACTCGCAGGACCCCGAGAATTGCGATTCGTACAGGATCCGGGACTTCCACCAGCACCCCGAGCTCCAGGCGCATGAGTGTGGGAGTCCCCCAACCCAGAAGAGCCATTGGCCCGAAGACGAACTGTTTTTCTCGGGGAGGAAAGATCTCCCGCAAATCGCTCACGATCTGGGCCGAGTTCGCAATGGGATCGGCGGGGAACATCACGTGGTCGAGGCTGTTGTCCAGGATGGACTGCTTGAGACGCTCGGTCTTCATCGTCCGGTTCAGCCCGAGCAGCCCCCCCACTCCGTTGAGAGTGAAGCCGAAGCCGAGCTGCACCGGAGTGAACTCGGTGCTGATGAGGATGAGTAGAGAGAACCCCTGGCTCCCATCCGGGAGTTTGGTGGTGATGAGGCCAATCGCAGTGACGTTGACCAACCCCTGGAAAGCGAGTTGAAGGATCCCGGTGTAACGGCCCTTGTCGGGCTCGAACTCCAGGAACCCCCCGCCCTTGAACCCACCGCCATCAATGCGAAGACCCACTCCGGTCGGCGCTTTGAAGTCCAAGTCGAAATCGGCGATGCCGAGATTCCCTCCGCCGTCCGGAAAACTCAGTGTCGCCGTCATTCCGAGGCGGTCGACAGTGACCGCGAGGGGGCCGAGTTGGGCCGCGATCCCCGCCGAGACCTCGAGAGGAATGGCGCTGTCCTGCAATCCGGAAGCAAGGTACAGGCGGGGAAGTTTGACTGGCCCCAGAGACAGGTTGACCGGGATTTCGACTTCGAGTGCCGAGCTCCCATCGAAACGAATCCCATGATTCGGGGACCAGCGAGCACCGACGTCGAACTCTGCATCCACTTTCACGCCCGAGAGGAGCTTGGCGAGGAAGCCGTCACCACTCGAGAAGTCGAGAACCAGCCGCCCCCCTTTGACCTCGGCGATCACCACGGGTTCCGCGTGAAACTTGCCGCCCTCGGTTCGCGCGGTCATTCCAAACGACACCGCCAGGCGCTTGGCTTCGAGCCGGCTCGTCTCTTTGCCACCTGGGTCCTTGGCCTTTCCAACCAGCAGGATTGGCTGAGAGCCTTCCGCGGCGAGCCCAAAGTTGACGTCGAATTCGACGTTGCCCGAGGGCGGTACTAGTTCGACAGAGAACGGCGGCTGAACCCGTGCCTCCAAATCGGCGACGAACTCTCCCTCGGCGGCCATGGTGAACTTCCACAGTTCGCCGAGTTCTAGCTCTGTCTGATAGTCCCCCTTTGCGGAGGGACGAAGATTCAGCAGGAGCCCAGGAGGACTGTGACTGGCATCGAGCTCCAGACTGAAGAGATATGCCTCGAAAATCGGCGGCAGCGATTCGGGCGCAAGGAGATTGGCCGGCATTTGCAAATCGTTGCCGAAGATCTCTTCCATCTTCTTGAACAAGGCCGCACCGTCGAAGCTGGCCTGGCCCCAACCATAGAGTTCGTCGAGAAGCTTGGTCGGATTCGAAAGCAGCTGAATGAATCGGTCAAAGTGGATCGCGCGGGCGACGTACCCAGGAGCGATGGGGTCATCCAGCTCCGCCCCTCGAGCATGCCTCTCCAGGACCCCGAAGACTTTCAACAACGCAAATGCGTGGGGAATCTTCTCCGCCAAGTGCTCGACCACAAGAAAGTCGAGCAGCCGGCGCGGCAGCTTCTGAGCGAACATGGCCAAGTAGCCCTGCTGCTCGGGCGTCAGTCCGGCTGCATTCGCGGCGGAGGCGATCGCATTGCCGACGTTGGCCAGGGATTGGGCAAGCCCAGCAATGTTGCCAACCAGCTGCGCCCCGACACTCGAAATCTGAGCAACGTCGCCGCTGTCGATCGCCTGAACGAGCTTCGGAGCGTCGTCGGCGATCTTCTGAGCCGCGGTCGCCACCGCTGCGAACTCCGCCGCGACCGCCCCTTGGGATGAAATCCCGGCAGGCAGGCGCAAACCGAGGTCCGCAAGCACCGCATCTGGGCCACGATCGTCCAGCTGCTGCTTGAGAGGAAGCATCGCCGCCCCGAGCAGACGGGCAAGAACTTCGAGAGTGCCCGCTCCGGATGCCATTAGCGAAGACGACCCTCGTCTTTCATCAACTGCTGGATCAAGGCTCTCGGAAACGCGGAAAACTGGTCGCCAAAGCTTCCGACGTCTGCTTGCAAACGAGGGGTTCCAAACCGGGCAAGAACCGCCAGGAACCTCTCCATGGCCGAGGGCTGGAATGACGCGTCGATCTCAGCGAGCACCGATCGAGAAGCACCTGCCAACGAACCAAGCAGTGCCTGAACCAGCCTCGGCCCCTGCAAGCGATGCCAAACGGCAGCAACCTTCGGACGAGAAGCGATCAACTCTTTCACTTCTCGATAGTGGCGGCTCACGAGAGCCATCCCCAGCTCCGCGCCGGGAGCTCGGAGGATTCGCCCGTGCAACTCAGGAAAGTACGGAGACCCGGGAACCAAAGAGATCCGCGAATGAGGAGGAAGCCCGTCACTCCACCGTGGCAGCCATTCATCAAACCCCAGTCGAGGGCTTCGAGAGAAGAACATGGGAGGAGGAGTGCCTCCAGAGCCGCTCCCTCCCCCTCCAAACTGCAAGTCCACCGCTGCTTTGACGTTCAGCTTCCCTGCTCCCCAGAGACTACCCAACAGCAACGGGGGCATTCCATCGTTGGGTTTGGAAGCCGTTGCCTTCAGCCTTGCCTTGATCTGTGACGCCGTCAAGGTGCTGTCTTTCTGTAGCAAGAGCGCGGCTGCTCCCGTCACGTGTGGAGCTGCCATGCTGGTGCCCGTCATGACCTGATAGAAGTCGAGACAACAGTCGCTGCACCAAGTCGCCTTTTCCTGAACTTTCTCACTGGGGACGATTGCCGCTGTCACCTCACCTGGAGCACAGAGATCCGGCTTGATCTTCTCTGGAGGATCTCTGTCATCCCCTTTGCTCGACGCGAAGGAAAGACGGTCCTTTCCTTGCTCCCCAGTCTTCATCCGATAGGCACCGACGGTAATCACCGACGGAGATGTTCCGGGAATTGACACAGTCCGGTACGGGTTGGCAAAAGTACGAAACAAGGGCGAGCGGTCTTTTCCATCAAACGCTCCCTCGCACCAAGCATCGAAGTTGACGTGCGAGTTACCAACGTTCTTTAGATGGATTTTCCACACACCCACCCGGAGGGGAGTCAGCGAGCTGGGAATGAGCCGCAAGGAGAGAAAGTGCTTCCCACTGTGCGGAGCTTTCTGGTTGGCAGCACCTTGGACCACAAACCCTTTCCAGTCGTCTTGATTCGCGCCGGGACCAAACAATGCCCCCGTCGGACCAAGAGCGTCGCTTTTCTTCATTCCTGGCGGCTCAATCCAAAGCTGCAACGCTCCAGTCGGGTCTCCCGTCTCCTCCCGATACCAGATCTCCAGAGTGCGTTCTTTCTGCGCATACTCCTCGACATTCGCGAAGACGACCAACTCTAAGACGACGCTTTTCGTCTTTGGAATCGCCGCACTCGCATGAAAACAGTGTCCACCACTAAGATTCCAATTTCTGTTGCTGTCGTAGGTCCCGCCCTCGTTTCCCGCGGAAGTCACGATTGCCCTCTTGGGCTTCGCCAACAGCGCGCTGGCCCTTCGCTCGATCAAGGTGGTGCCATCGTGGGGGCCAAGCTGACTGCCCTGACTGATATTGATCACGGCCGGTTTGCTCCCGGCCTTCGAGAAGACATACTCCATCGCATCCGCAAGGTGCTGTGAATCCGCCAGTTTCCCCCCGCCCGTGAGGACAACAACCACGAGCTCAGCTTCCGGCGCCACACCCACAAACGTAAATGCCGAGCGACAGTTCCCGGCCTGCGACCCATCACCGGCAGCAATGCTAGCGACGTGGGTTGCGTGACTGTCATCAGGGGCCGAAAAGTATTTGGAACCGGGAAAATCGAGACCATATCCATAGGAAGGCTTCTCGCCGGGATCCGAGGGGAGCGCCTTGTTCTTCTCATCTCTGGATTGATCCCACACCGCGAGAACTCGGGTTGTGTGATCTTCCTTGCGAAAAACCTCAAGGCTGGCATCAAACTCCGTGTCAATGATGCCGACGACAACACCCTTCCCCTTGAGTGGACTCACATCGTTATGAACCAAGTCCGCTTGGATTGAGGAAAGGCTTCGGTCCAGCTCACGCGAAAGCACCCAGCCCTTCTCCATCTTGACGACATGGGAAATCTCGTGAAGTTCCTTCAGCTGGCCGATGGGCAGTGATCCGCTCGAGATGTGATAACCGTCGATCGGATGAGTCGTCGTACCATTGCTCTCAAAACCCACCGCGTGAAGGTCTTGAATGTCACCGGTAAACTCAACCATGAATCCCACGCGATCCGAAGGGCTCTGACTGTTCGCGTAGTAGATGTGAGTCAGTGCCGGGTCCAATTTATGCATTTGACCACCTTGGGCATTGAAGCCTGGACGAGAAACACGCAGACCGAAGCAGAGTTTGTCCGTCCTTAGTATTGCGGGACAACCAAGCGGAGACAACGTGAAACCCCCAAGCACCTCACTACGAAAGAGGGCGCAAGATCACTCGAACGGATTGCGGACAAACGATGAAATTGACCGAAGGAGCCAGCCGAGCTAGTGCACCCGCCGCCGTCGGTTCCGCAAGTAGTCCACGAACAAGAACGACCCGAGCTGGTCCGCGCTTGAATAGTACGCGCGTCCTTTGTTCAACTTCGTGAAGTCTTCCACGAAGCCAACCAAGTACGGATCGTCGGTCAGCATGAAGGTCGATACGGTGATGTGACGGCGGCGCAGCAAGGCGGCCATCTCGAGGGTTTTGTTCACGACCTTCCGGTCTAGCCCCATGGGGTTCTTGTAGAGGCGACCGTTCTCGGTCAGGCACGAAGGCTTGCCATCCGTGATCAGGAAGATCTGACGGTTGGGGTGCTTCTTGCGCGACAAGATTTGGGCCGCAAGCTCGAGGCCCTCTCGAGTATTGGTGTGAAACGGACCGTTGGTGAGGTACGGGATGCGCGGAATCTCGATTTCCTGGGCACGGTCGCCGAACACGATCACCGAGATGTCGTCGCGGGGATAGCGGGTTCGAATCAGCTCCACCATGGCAAGCGCCACGCGCTTGGCGGGGGTGATTCGGTCCTCGCCGTAGAGAGTCATCGAATGGGAAATGTCGATGGCGATGACCGTTGCACAGGAGGTGCTGGTTTCAGTCTCAAAGACTTCGAGGTCTTCTTCGCGAAAGGACCCATGCAGCTGGCCATCGCGACGAATCCGGTTCTGCAGGGAGCCGTTCCAGTTGACCTCGCCCACGTCGTCACCAAACTGGTAGGGACGAGTCTCGGAGAGCCGCTCGGTGACTCCCGGACCGGCCTTGCCAGTGCGATGCTCTCCGGTCCCCCCGGTGCGAGCCAGGCCGGTGAACATGCGCTGCAAGGAGTCGCGACGAATGCGCACTTCGCCTTTGCTGGACAAGCGCAGGCCGCCGGTCGGCACACGCTCCACGTCACCCTCTTTCAGAAGCTCCTCGCGGAACTGGTCGATGCCGTAGTCCGGACGGAACAGCCCGTACTGATCGCCGATGCGCTCGAGCCAAGCAAAGGACAGCTCCGCGTCTCCACCCGTCGCGAGGAGGAGATGCTGGTACATGTCCAGCAACTTGCGAAAAAGGTCCTTGTCGGTCGCGCTTGCCGGATCCCAGTGGAGGTACTGATAGTCCATGGCGCGCTAGTGCCCAACATCCGAGACGCAATGCCTCGAGGTGGATCGCCACTCAGCCACCCGTCGCTCCCAGATCCCCGACCATGTCGTCGAACTGATCCCGAAAGCTCGAACCATTCACGCCAGCCTTCTTCGCCAGCAACGAACACTGGTGAAGCCCTTCGAGGATCAACTCCATCGCAGCGGCTTCCTCTCCTGGAGACGACGGTTGGAGCTTGCGCTGGGCCAGGTCCAGCAGCCCGGGGACTTGCTCCAAGGCACTGCGAGTGTCCTCGTCACTGGCGTCTTCCGAAACTTCGACGGTGCGACCGGCTCGAAAGTGCTTGAGCAGGGGCTGGTACTCGCCTTCTCCTTCCTTGGACGCGAGAGGATCGGCGAACAGCTCTTGGAACACCACCTTCAGGCCCTTGCCGATGACGTCGCGACAAACGGCCTGCGTGCCTTCCTGCTCCCCTTCGAAGACCAGCTCGACTTTGCCAGCGATTCCTGGCAACGCGGCGTACAGGTCGGACGGTCGGGCACAAGCTTCGGAGTCTCCGGCCGACAGCGCCCGCCGCTCTGCGTTCGACACCATGTTTTCCATGAGCGCGATGGTGACTCGCGCCGAAACTCCCGAACTTTGGTCCACGAAGGACGAGACCCGTGCCTGGATCGCCGTCTCTTCGACCGCCGCTCGCAGGAACTCCGGCACTCTCACGTTGGCGGCGTCGGTCCGCTCCACCCAAGATTCTTGGGCAGTGATCGCCGCTCCGTCGTCTCGCGACATGGGATAGTGGGTGTGGATCTGACTGCGGATCCGATCCCGCAACGGAGTGACCAGGTTTCCGCGGTTGGTGTAGTCCTCGGGGTTGGCGGTGAAGACCATCATCAGATCCAAAGGAATGCGCAACGGCAGTCCGCGGATCTGAATGTCCTTCTCTTCCAACAAATTGAACAGCCCCACCTGCACTCGAGTCGGCAAGTCCGGCAGCTCGTTCAAGCAGAAGATTCCCCGATGGGTGCGTGGAATGAGTCCGAACTGAAGGATCTCGGGGTCCATCAAGGTGCGTTGCTCTGCCGCCGCTTTCAACGGATCGATGTCGCCGATGACATCGGCCATAGTGATGTCGGGGGTCGCGAGCTTCTCTTGATAGCGCTCGTCCCGCGGGATCCAGGCCACCGGAAGGTCGTCCCCGTGTCGCTCGCAGAGTGCGACCGATGTGGTGGTCACCGGGTGATACGGATCTTCGTGAATCGGCGAGCCTTCGATCACAGGAAGCCACGGATCCAAAAATTCGACCAGAGCTCTCGCCAGGCGAGTCTTGGCTTGTCCCCGCAACCCAAGCAAGATCAGGTCGTGCTTGGACAACAACGCGTTCACCAGCTGCGGCACCACAGTCTTCTGATAACCAATCACGCCGGGAAACAGTTCTTGTCCCGACGAGACGGCTTTTCGCAGGTTGTCGCGGATCTCGTGCTTGACCGAACGGGACTTCCATCCCGAGCGCTTCAGCTCTCCGAGCGTGCGCGGAAGGTTGTCCGGGGCAGCGGCCGACCCCGCGGAAGTGGAACCAGAGATGACTTCAGCTCTCTTCCACAGGTTCGGGATTGCGGGGATCGTGAAGCACGGTCCCCTTCTTGTCCGTCACCTGTGAGTGAATGCGAAGAGCAAAGGACTTGGCTTTTTCCAGGTCCGTGAACTCTTTCTTCTCCGGCTTCTGCCCCACACGCTCGGCCCAGGAGTGGGCCTCCTCGGTCATATAGATGCCGGGGCCCAGATTCGGGACGTAGTAGATGGTGGGTTCGGGGGTGTCGCTCACTCCAGTTCTCCTTCACCGGATCCAGGGTTTCCGGAGGGAGTGTACGGAATCCCTGGGGAAAAGGGGATGATTCCGGACCCCTCTCTGCTGGCAAGAAGAACGTCGGAAATCGCCCACCTCGATCCTGGAACCGGGCTCTCCGGCCGCGAGAGAAAGGAGCCGCCATGCTCTTGAAAACGATCGGGATCACTGTCGCCGCCGCCATGGCAGTCCGCGGCCTGACCGCCTGGGAAGAACCGAGTCAGCCAGCCCCGACCTGGGAAGCCTACGACCTCGCACAGATCGCCCAGCGCAGCGAGGAAACCGGCCGGAGCTACGTCGGCTTCCTGGATCGCAGCACCCTGTCCTGCGGGCTGTACCGGCTGGCTGCCGGAAGCAAGGACGGCCAGAGCCCCCACGAACAGGACGAGGTCTACCAGGTCCTCGCGGGAAAGGCGGTGCTGACCATTGGCGACCACGAGCAACCCGTCGGACCCGGTTCCGTGGTGTTCGTCGCCGCCAAAGAACCCCACCGCTTCCACAGCATCGAGGAAGACCTGGAGGTCCTGGTGTTCTTCTCCAAGGCAGCCCCCGGAGAATGAGAAAGGTTTTCCCGGCGCTCCCTCTCTTTGCCAAGCAGACCGGTGGCGAAGGCCACGATCGAGAGGCTTTTGCATCCGGCGAGAAGTCGGACCGCAGGCGAATCCGTGGATTCGTCGAGGATTCGAGGCCGAAGTCGGAGGGGAAAAGATCCGATCGGGCGCCGAAAGACCGGCCTGCGAATTCTCCGAAGAAGAGATAGTCCGCCTCCCTCCCGCAGCGAGCGACCGGGGTGAGGGCGGAGCCTCCGTGAACCAGGAGCCCCCGGTTGGGCGTCGGACTTCGCAGCCGAATCGTCATCCCGTGTGCCAGCATTGTCACCGTGACGGTGGTCACGGTGAGTGCTTTGGCTGCCTATCGCATTCAGTCCGTGCTGGTGGAAAAGTCCTATGAAACCTACCAGACCCTGACAGACCAGCTGTGCGAGTCCTCGTACCCCGCCGCCGAGCAACGCCGAGCTTCGGATCTTCCCGCCCACATTCATTCTCTGACCGAACAAGAGGAGATGCAGTGGCTGGCGATCTACGGCAGTGACCGGCGCTGCCTGTTCTTCTGGAAAAGACCCGGCGCCCCCGAGATCTTCGAGGCCGACACCAACTGGCAGGGCATGTTCCCAGTGGATACCCAGGTGGTCGCGCGCAGCCACCCGAACATGGCCGAAACCATCGAGTTCCTCGCTCCGATTCGAATGCTGCAAAGCACGAATGAGAACGGAGGAGAAGAAAGCGCCGCTGACGTTCTGCCACGCAAGAAAGCTCGCGGCGCGGCGGTCGGCGCGGTGCGCCTAGGGATCACCGGGGAGCAAGCTCGCCAACAAGCCCGGCTGATCGCGGACGACGTGGTTCGCACCGCGGTGTTGGTGGCGACGATCGGCATCGTCCTCACCTACTTCTTGAGTCGACGAATGGCCAAGCCTGTCTACGACTTGATTCGCCAGACCGCATCCATTGGCGCCGGAAACTTTGATGGACGGGTGCCGATTCCGCGGACCAAGGAATTCGCCAAGCTTGCCCAGGCGTTCAATCGCATGGGGGACCGACTGCGCCACTACTCGGAGCAGATCGAGAACCAGAATCAAATCCTCGAACGGCGCGTGGAGGAGCGCACCACCGAGCTCGTTCAGGCGATGGAGGAACTCAAGCGCTTGGACAAGCTGAAGGACGAGTTCCTCTCCAACGTGTCCCACGAGCTGCGAACGCCATTGACTTCCATCCGTGCGTTCGCGGAGATTCTTCAGGATTCGGACGACGATCCGGAAGCTCGGGCCGAGTTCCTCAACATCATGGTTTCGGAATGCCAGCGCCTCTCGCGCCTGATCGAAAACGTGCTGGATCTAAGCAAGATCGAATCCGGGACATTGAACTGGAACTTCCAGGTCGTGGACATCGCCCCCGGGGTCGAGGACGTCGTCCAGGCGGCACGCGCGGTGGAAACCGACAAACACGTCCACTTTGAAGCAGAGGAGGGCATTCCCTCCACCGGAGGCGACGAAGACCGCTTGAAGCAGGTCTGGACCAACCTCATCAACAACGCGACGAAGTTCACCGAGGGCGGGAAGCACATCTGGGTGAAGGTTCTGACCGAAGAAGACTCCATCGTCGTCGAGATCCGTGACCAGGGAATCGGGATCCGCAAGGAAGATCAGCCGGCGGTGTTCGAACGCTTCCGTCAAGTCGGAGCGGACATCATGACGGAGAAGTCCTCGGGCACGGGCCTCGGGCTGTCGATCAGCAAACAGATCGTCGAACGCCATCACGGCCGCATCGAGCTGGAAAGCGAGATCGGAGTTGGCACCACTTTCCGCGTGGTGCTCCCCATCCAGAGCGCCGAGGAACTCGAAGCGATTCGCCCCATCCCTGCTTCGGAAGCCGCTCAACTCCTCGCCTGATCCACTCACGTCATGGGCGACCGGCGCTTTCCTTGGTCCCCCAATGGTGCCGGACTGGCGCAGTTCCGGATCGTTTCCAGGGATGGAACACTGCGGCCGCCTGACAAGACCGGCTCAAATTGCTGAGTTCGAATCTACCCCCGCGGTCACCAATGGGGAGCGCTGCAGCGAACCCACGGCAATTCCCTGCCGACGAACCCGCTCGCTCGGTACAAAAACTGCTTACACTGATCTCCTGTTTCGCTCGCAACCCAATGGGAAACTCAGATCCTCGGACGCTCCGCATCCCACGATCGGGAGACAGACTGCCCGGACGCGTTCCCCTTTGCGGCGAAAGAACTCCCCATGCACATCCCCCCTCCTGTCGGCCGGTCGTCCATGAAAGTCGGGGGTGAAACATCCCCTCCCCACGCCTCAGAAACTCGTGGCCTCGCGTTGATGCGCTCTCGAGGCAGGCGAAGCCTCCTCTTCCTGGGCGGCGCCGTTCTTTGCCTTGGGTCCGCGGAGGCACAAGTGTCGCCGAGCTGTCGGACCCACGCCTTGACCGATTTTGAAGGAAGCAGCTTCACCAGTCATACAGAAGTCTGGATGGGAGAAGCGCAAATCGGCCCGAACCACCAGGCCGCCCCGGCACATCTGACCTACAGCTTCCCAAGAGACGGAACTCTGTGGGGCCTGCGCTCGGAACCAGTGCCGTTCAACAACTTGAACGCCACGCTCAAGGACGTGTTCGGCGAGAAGAACCTCGACCTCGGGCGCGAGTACATTCGCCAGGCCATTGCTGCTTGGGGGATCGCCACGGGGGTGACCTACACCGAAGTGGCTGATGACGGCAGTCCGATGGACGAGGATCCGACCCGAGTGTCGACCCGTGGAGACATTCGCATCGGGGGGCTCGACTTCGACCCGTCCACCATTGCATACAACGGCTTTCCCGTCCCGGTGGGCAATGCTGAAGGCGGCGGGGACATGGTCCTCAACAGTTTCTTCTTCCAGAACGGCCAGTTCATGGCCGATCCGTTCGACTCCTATCGTTACTTCCGCAACATCGTGGCCCACGAGCATGGACACGGCCTGGGCTACTTCCACGTTGCCCCGTGCATCGGTCATACCATGCAGCTACTTCTGATTCCGCCGGGAGACAACCCGGTCGGGATCGACGAATGGCGCGGAGGAGGGCGCAACTACGGCGACCGGCTGGCCCCCAACCACACCCAGGCCGAAGCCACTTCCCTGCTGCAGCCGTCGGTGGTGGCAGATCTGGTTCGCTCCGATGTCGTGCTGCGCTCGTTGGCCTTGAACGGTGCCAACGGGCCGAACGGAACCAACGAAGACTGGTTCACCTTCGGCGTGCCGCGCAACTCTTCCCTGACGGTATCCGTGAGCCCCATCGGCGGTGAGTACGAAGTCGGAGATCCCGGAGAGAACTGCGCGCTGATTTGCCCGGTCAACGGATTCGCGGAAGCCGGCGGCGATTGCCTTCGCAATGCTCAGCAGGCCGGCAACCTGGCTCTCGAACTGCACGATCGAAACGGATTGGTTCAGGCGGTCGACGCCGGCGGCTTGGGCGATCCCGAAACTCTGGTGATCTCGACCGGAGGCCAATACTGGTTGCGGGTCCATGACGTCGGCCCGAACCCGGCTCAAGACTTGACGGTGCAACTCTACGACCTGGAGCTGCGCACTCCTTTCGGCAAGGCGCGGCCGTGGGCAGTTGCCGGGCTGGACAAACGAATCCCGACCCGACAGAAGTGCCACTTCATCGGCGACCTTCTTTCGACCGCTCAAGAAGACGGGGCCACGCTGGTCCGCTACGACTGGGACTTGAACGGCGACGGCGTGTTCGAAGTTCTCGACGACCCGCGACCGGTCACTGAGTATCGCAAGATCGGAACGATCCCCGTGACGTTGCGGGTGGTCGACTCCCACGGAAGAGTCGACACGGATACGGTCCAGGTGACGGTGCATCCCTCCCTCAGCACGTCCGATCCCGTTCTTGCACGGGACCTCAGCGATTCCACCCACGACCTGACGACCCAGCTGTACGCAATCACCAGCGATGACGGAGACACGGGGATGACCGTGACCGCCCGCGGCGGTCCCCCCTGGCAGGTGAATCGTCTGGCCCAGACCCAGGGGTGGGGGACACTGCGAATCTTCGGCAAGTACCTCTACGCCATGGAAGTGCTGAACGGAACGATTCGCCGCATCAAGCGAGATGGCGAGCAGATCCAGGTTTACGACTTTGGGGAAGGAAGTGAGCCCCAAGACCTTCTATTGGTGAGCAAGAACGAAGCCTTCGTTACTCGAAAGGGAAGCACTTGGTTGCACCGTCTGAACTTGACGACCGGGGACGGCGTGGACGTGGTGGATCTTGGCCAACTCGCCGGCCAAGGCCAGGAGGCGTCGCTGCGCACCATGATCCGGGACGGCAAACGGGTGTTCATTCAAGTGCAGCTACGCAACCTTGGCCAGAGCGCGGTGCCCCAGGGCGACGGAGGAGTTCTCGCGGTCTACGACTTGTCCGAAGAGGAGCTACTCGATGTGGACCCATTGACTCCCGGAATTCAGGGAGTCGCTCTGCAGGGGGCGCCCCCTCGTCTCAAGATGCAGATCCTGGGTCGCACTCTTTACGTCAGCACCACGGACTCTCGTTTGGATGACCGTGGCGGAATCGAAATGGTGAACTTGGACACGCTGCAATCCGTGGGTTACGCGCTCTCCGAGGAAACCATCTCCGACCTCGGCGCATTCGTCATGACTTCGGCGGAGGGCGGCTACTTCGTGTTCCACACCGACATCGTTCCGTCCACCCATCTGAAGCCGTTCACGATCAACGGAGGCGTTCCTCCGGGTCCCGAGATCTTCTTCATGCTCGGTGACTTCGTGGACAGCCTGGCGTTCGATCCGAGCACCAAGAGGTTGTTCCTTCCGAGCGGGTTCTCCACCTTTGGGCTGACTCCGGGCGTCTACGTGTTCGACGCGACCACCGACGAAATGGTCGGTGACGGACCAATCGACACGGGAATGATGCCCCACGACGTGGTGCTCGAATAGCCGCGACACCGGCCGATCTACGAGATGCCTTTGTTTGCTCCCAGGGGTCGCAGCAATGCGACTCCTGGGAGCTGCCCGCCGCTCTTAGCGAACCAGAACTTCACCGCCGATCTTCTTGGTCGCAAAGTCCACGATCCGAGAGGCGATCTTCGACAACGGCTGGGACTCGATCACCGCCCCCTTCTTGACCGCCGCTCGAGGCATCCCGTACACCACGCAAGTCGCTTCGTCCTGCGCGATCGTGAAAGCGCCGGAATCCCTCATCGCTTTCATGCCAGTGGAGCCGTCATCCCCCATCCCGGTGAGCATGACTCCCAACGCATTCGCCCCCGCATGATGCGCCACGGACTGAAACAGCACTTCCACCGATGGTCGGTGGCGGCAAACTCGCGGCCCTTGATTCACTTCGACCAAGTAGCGAGCTCCTCGGCGCACGAGCTTCATGTGGTAGTCTCCCGGAGCAATCAAGACGGAGCCGGGCACCACCGCGTCTCCATGCTTCGCTTCTCGCACATCGAGCCGGCAGAGCTCGTTCAGCCGCTTGGCGAAGGTCTCCGTGAACACGGGAGGCATGTGTTGGGTGATCAAGATTCCCGGGAGGTCTCGCGGCAAGGGTTCGAGAACGGAGCGCAATGCCTCGGTCCCTCCGGTCGATGACCCGATGGCAATGACCTTGTTGGTCGTCTCGATCATCGCACTTCGATCAACCGCAAGCGCCTTGCTCCCCGCCGCCGCTCGCCGGGGTTGAGGCTTCGTCCCCGAGGCTGCTCGAATGCAGGTGCCCAACTCTCGGCTCAGATCCCCGATCGAGAACGATCCATTCGGCTTGCACAGGACTTCGAAAGCCCCTGCCTCCAAACAGGCCAGAGCCGTCGAACTTCCCTTCTCTGTCAAGGAACTCAGAACGATCGTCGGGATTGGAAAGTGAGCCATGAGCTTGCGTAAGAACGTCAGCCCATCCATCCGCGGCATCTCGATGTCCAGAGTGATGACGTCCGGACGATGAACGGGAATCATCTCTCGAGCGACATAAGGGTCGGGGGCCGCGGCCACGACTTGAATCCCCGACTGCTTGTTCAGATCGGTCTGCAGGAAGTTTCGAACGACCGCGGAGTCATCCACCACCAAGACCTTGACGTCTGATTCCGGCATCGATTCTCTCTAGGAAGCTCGGGGTCTCTGCAATACGTCGATGCGCAAGGAGCCCCCATCCGATTCGAAGAAACAGCTGGTTCGCTGGGGCCATTCCGCGGCATTCGGCGCTTGCTCGGAAGACTCCGGAAGACCAAGTTTGATGTCGTCGTCGTCTTCCGCGCCCATCGCCCAGATCACCTGCCCACCGACAACGTTGGCAATCTCGCAAAGAGCCGACCCTCCATCCCGCTGGACATCGGCGTCGGTCACTTCCTCTTCGTCCGCGCCAGACAGGCTGGCAACCAACTCCCGCTGGAAGTTCGGGCACGCGCTAATGCACACCGCCCCTTCGTCCGTGCTGCTTTCGAAAGGGATCTTGGCGAATCGGTTCAGTGAGTCTGCGTCGAGCTCCTCCTCCTCGCATTGCATGAGCATGAGGAACATCATCTGACTCAGGCCGTCCTCGACCAAGTCCCCGAGTTCCGCATCGACCAGTGATTTCATGACACCACTCCGAGTTTCTCTGCCACAAGATCTCTGAGCTGCTCGGGCTCGAATGGTTTGCGCAGATAACCTTGGACGCCATCCAAACACTGCAGAAGTGAAAGACGGCGCCGATTCGTTTCGGTGGTCACCAAGACGACGTTCATCTGGGCCAGCCGCTCCTCCTTGGCCAATCGACGGAGCAACCCCTCCCCGTCCAGGACCGGCATATTCAGGTCCAGCAGCACCAGATCGACGGACTGCTCGCCGAGCAACTCATAGGCCTCTTGTCCGTCGCCGGCTTCCAGAGTTTCCGTCTCGAACCCGATCTGCGACACCGCTCTGCGAATGGCCATTCGCAGCACGCGAGAATCGTCAACGATTAGAACTTTCATGCTCATCGCCTTTTCCGTAGGGCTCCGATCGGCCTAGGTTGGCCACAACACCTTCAAACCGTCGTGCATTCGGATCGACACTTCACCCGTCGCCAGGTCCAAGGACATCGTTCTTGCACGGTCGCCCTCGGTATCTTCCGCTGCCAGCACAATGTCGTTTTTCCAGAACAGCTGCCTCATCATGGTTCGATTGCGCTTCCCCACCTGAAGCCCACCTTCTTTTCCCAACAACATCGCAGCTCCCGCGGCACACACCACCAGCCGCTCTTTCTTGGCCCCTAGCTGATACGCTTCCCGAAACAGTGCAGGAATTGCTTCGGATCCGTACATGTACGGCTTGTGTGGACCGGCGTTCTTCTGAGGCTTCGGCAGCATGAAATGCAAGAGCCCACCCACTCCCGCCGCCGCGTCGTAAATCGTAATGCCGATGCAAGAACCGAGAGCGTGAGTCACCAATCGGCCCCCGTTCTCACGAACGACCGCCATGTCGGCAACTCCCACCGTGACGGACGCATCAGAATCACAGGACATTGTTCCCATGGGTCACCTGGCTTTCCGGTACACAGCTGGTTGGATCAAATCCAGCGATGCATGGCGTTTCACCAAAGTCTCTGATGTCCCAATGAACAACAGGCCGTCACGCCGGAGCAAACGTTGGAGTCGATCGACCAGGTCGTTCTTCGTTGGGTTGTCAAAGTAGATCATCACATTCCGGCAGAAGATGGCGTCGAACGGCCCCTTCATCGGCCATGACTCCATCAAGTTGAGTCGTCCAAACGTCACCATCCTGCGAAGGTGAGAGCCAATCTGGTAATGACGATCGCCGCCCTGATGAAAGTGTTGTTTTCGGTAATGCGGCGGCACGTCCGCCATCGCTTTCTCGGCGTACCGGCCAGCCCGCGCTTTGCCTAGGGCCGTGTTCGACAAGTCGGTTGCCAAGATCCGCGCGTCTGCCTCCCCGGCATTCGGCAACGTTTCGTGAATCAGCAAGGCGATCGTGTAAGGCTCGCATCCCGAGGAGCATGCCGCAGACCAAATTCGCAGGGGACCCCGCGCGCTGGCCGCCGGGCGCAGGATCTCGTTCCGAAGGCACTCGAAATGCGAGTTCTCGCGGAAGAATCCAGTGTGGTTGGTGGACAAGGCATCGAAGATCTCGAGCTTCGCTTCGTCGGATCCCTCTTGCTTAAGAACCCTCAACACCTCTCCCATCGTCCGCGCCCCAGACAAACGCTTCAACTTTCGTATCCGCTGGTTCACGATGTCTCGCTTGCGCTCCGTGATATGCAAACCCCATTCCTGGCTGGCATACTCCGCCAGGGCCGCGAACTCGCGATCACTGAGCAATGAAGGAGAAGGCGTCTCGGTCTGTGCCATCGAATCTCGGGCCTTCGCTACTCGCTGGCTTCCGCCAACTCGGGAATCGCCAGATTGGACAACACCGAATCGATGTCCAGCAGGGCGACGACGGCCTCTCCTTCTTTGAGCTTGCCGATCCCGAGCAGCATCTCTGCTTCCTGACTGGGAGCGGATCCGTACTTCGGCGGCGCTTCGATGCTCGAGGCCCCAATGTTGAGAACCTCCCGCACAGAGTCGACGATCACTCCGATCTGAATCGACTCGGACTCGGATTCCCGAACCACGTCGATGACGATGATGCATGTTTCGTGGTCGTAGTCGGTCACCGGCATCCCCAGGCGATTCCGCAGATCGACGACGGGGATGATCCGCCCCCTCAGGTTGATCACGCCCTTGACGTAGTCCGGAAGGCGCGGCAGGGGCGTAATTTCTTGCAACGCGATGATTTCTTTGATCTTGAGAATCTCGATCGCGAACTCTTCGTTGCCGAGCAGGAAGGACAGGTACTTGCCTGCAATCTTTTCGAAACCGGCTTCGACCGATGTGGCTTGGTGCTGCATCTCAATCCTCGCTTCAGGCGTGAGCCGTTGCCATGGGTTGTAAGAGGGTGTCCACATCCAGAATCAACGCAACGCGACCATCCCCAAGGATTGCTCCCCCGGAGATTCCCGCGAGCTTCGGAACGGCTTTGCCCAGGCTCTTGATGACCACTTGCTGCTGTCCGAGGATCTCATCCACAAGAACGCAACCGCGCGCACTGCTCGAGTCCAGAATGATGAGAATCCCTTCCCCTGGCACCTGAGCACGCCCGGGCGTGGAGAGCAAATGGGACAGCCGGTGCACGCTCAGCATGTTGCCGCGCACATTCACCATCTCGTTCCGAAGAACGCTTCGCACTTGGGAGTCACTCGGACGGAAGCTTTGCTCGATCGCAAGAGTGGGAATCACGAACCGATCTTCACCCACTCGAACAATCATCCCATCGATGATCGCCAGGGTGAGAGGGAGCCGCAGCGAGATCGTGGACCCCTTTCCAAATTCAGAGGTGATCTCGATCTTGCCGCGCATGGACTCAATGTTCTTCCGAACCACATCCATGCCCACGCCACGACCGGAGATATCCGTGACTTTGGCCGCGGTGGAGAAACCCGGCTGAAAGATCAGTCGGAAGACCTCACCGTCGGACATGTCGCTGCGACGCGCCTCGGCACCGAGGATTCCTTTCTCGATTGCCTTCTCGAGGATCTTTTCCCGATTCAGGCCGCGGCCGTCGTCTTGGATGTCGATCACAATCGACCCACCTTGGTGATAAGCACGAAGGTGGACCGTTCCCTGCTTCGGCTTGCCCGCTTCCTCTCGCTCGTCCGGCGGTTCGATTCCGTGATCGACGGCGTTTCGCAGCAAGTGAATCAGAGGATCGCTGATCTCTTCGACCACGGTCCGGTCGAGCTCCGTGTCTTCGCCGGTCACCTGCAGCTTGACCAAGCGTCCAGCCTTGCCGCTCACATCGCGAACCAGTCGTGCCATCTTTTGAAAAGTGGGCTTGAGCGTCACCATTCGCAACGACATGGCAGACTCTTGGAGGTCGCGAGTGATCTTGGCCATCTGCGACAAGTTGCGGTTGAGTCGTTGGCTGCGCAGAGTTTCGATGTCGGGGTGCTGCAACACCATCTGCTGAGAGATCACCAACTCTCCCACCATGTCCACCAGGGCGTCCATGCGCTGAGTACTGACTTTGACGCTGGTTTCCATCTGCACCTTGCGCTTGGGTGCCGGCGCTGCCTCGCCAGGCTTCTTCGATGTGGCCGCGGCGGCTTTCGCGCCCTGCTCTTTGCCGGAATCTGTCTTTTCGGCGGAAGATCCCTTCGCGTCCTTGGCAGGTGGAACGACATCGGTCGCCCCCTGGCTCGAAGTCGCTGCCGCTTCGCCTTGCGGAGCAGCGCTGGCTTGGACTGGCTCCTTCTCTGCCTGGACGGCTTCGGTCGGCTCCGTCGGGGAAGGTCTCTTTGGCGCCGCCACGCTCTCGCGCGGTGCAGCCGCAGCGGCGGCGCCTTTGCCGTCGATCTCCTTCTGCAGCTGAGCCACCAGATGATTGAGCTCGCTCAGCATTGGAGCTTCCTGGCCCACGAGTGCACCGAGCAATCGGGCCATGAGGTCACGAGATTTGAAGACCAGGTTCAGGTGGTTCTGGTTGCAAGTGAGGTTTCCCTTGCGAAACTCATCCATCAGCGCTTCGGTGCTATGAGCCAGGCGGACGATGCAATCCAGGTCGTAGAAGCCGGCAACGCCCTTGATCGTGTGGAACACGCGGAACAAGCGATTGATCGCTTCCTCGTCGATTCCATCGGCCTGGTCCATTTCCAGCAGGATCGCTTCGCAGTCGTCCAAGTGCTGGTTGGACTCCTCGAGAAAGTCCGGGAGGGTTTCGTCTTCCAGGATGGCTGCCGAAAACATGACCGGCTCGTCGTTCTCCAAACCTCCGGAGACCTTCTCCGCACCCGATTCTTCCTCGGCGTTCGCTTGCCCCAAAGGAACCGAGGCCGCGTGATCGAGACTGGCCAAACGCTTCAACTCTTCGAGAAGCTCCTGATAGTCCTGCGGCGCTGACGAAGAATCAGCCTCCAAAGCCCGAAGCATGGCTCGAAGCCAATCCACCAGCCGCAGCAACGGATCGGCGGTCAAGGGGAAATTGGCTTGCTGCGCCCGGGTCACGAAGTCTTCGGCGTAGTGGCAGAGCTCTTGCGCCACATGCAACGACAAGACTCCGCATTCTCCTTTGATCGTGTGCATGCGGCGGCGGATCTCGTCGAAATCCTGCACCGCTTGCCCGTCTTCGAGACGAAGCAACTGGTCTTCGAGTTCGGTCAACGACTCGGTGCAGCTACTGAGAAAGCTGCCGAGGAGATCTGGGTCAATGGCGGCCGCTGGGCCGCTTTGCTCCGGCGGCACCATGGAACTGACATCTTCGCCGGCGGCCCATGCCTGCACGAGTTCCACGAAGTAGCCGAGCCATTCTTCAAGGTCGTTGCTTGCCGCAGCGTCATCGCCGCCAACCTCTTGAATTCGATACAGGCACTCTCGTACTCGAAGCAACGACTGCCCCACGGTCGAAGGGGCCTCGGCCAGCTCAGAGTTGATCCCCTCGAGCTTCTGAAGCATCGATGCAGCCCACGAAGCATCGCGTTCTTCGGCGAGTGCCCAGGCGGCTGCGATCGAGTTCGCTTTATCCTGTAGAGACATCCGATTCACCGGTTGATAGCTGAACGAACAGGACCTCTCGAGAAGTCCATCAGGGACGCATCGGTCATGTCGGCATGACGTTCCAAGAAACTGGATTCTCATCCGACATCGACCGTGACTCCCCTCATGCTCACAAGACATGAGTTCGAAGATCAGACGCAAGAAACCGAAGGCATCTTGAAAGCTCGCATGACCTCTTCATGAATCACAACAAGCGGCTCCTCGCAAACGAGAACGACGCAAGGAAAAGCCACTAAGGGGAACCCCGCAACTCCTTCACAAATCAAGGCAACCAATTCTCATGGTCAAGTTTCTCCGCCTTTGACAACAGCGGCCCCGTGGTTGCCACCGATCCCTACGTACCTCGTGGACCATCCATCGCGGGGCCCGTGAACGACAAGAGACCAAGCAAAGCTGGGCTGGAGAATCAAAAATGTCCATCCGTACACGCGTGGTGCTGTTGGCGGTCGTACCGCTCATCATCGTGACGCTTCTTGGCACCGCCAAGTTCATCAACAGCCGTTCGACCCACCGGGCGATGGTCAAGACCGAGACACTCTGCCAGCTTGCCGTCGTTGCCAGCCGGTTCATCCATGAGTCACAGAAGGAGAGAGGCTACACCGCCGGCTTCCTGGGATCCGGCGGCCAGAAGTTTCGGTCCGAGCTGAAGTACCAGCAAAGCGAGTCGGATACCCGCCTCGAAGAGCTCATGGCGTTGGTTGACTCCATCGACTTCGACCAGTTTCCGAAGAAGTTCTCCGGGCCGTTTCATACGGCGATGGACGAGACGCGAAAGCTGGATCAACAACGCAACTCGGTCGGGTCTCAGGCATGCTCGGTCGCCGATGCCGTGAACTACTACACGACCATGAACGGGATGTTCTTGGATTCCATTTCATCCATCGTCGTCGCCAGCGACGTCGCCGAGTTGAACCGTTTCCTCGCCGCCTACGCCAGCTTCCTCAAGGGGAAGGAGCGAATGGGCATCGAACGAGCGGTGCTGACTGGGACGTTTGCAGCCGACAAATTCGCCCCGGGTTTCTTCGAGAAGTTCATCGCCCTGGTCTTCCAGCAGGAAGCCTTCTTCGGTGAGTTCATCCTTCTCGCGGGCACCGAGCAGCGCCAGAAGTATCAGAAAGCGACCAGCGGTGCTGCGTTCAAAGAGGTGGCCTCGATGCGGGCCACCGCGCGAGCGAAGGCCAACGAGGGCGGTTTTGGTATCG
>JANQQL010000048.1 GCA_028289345.1 Planctomycetota bacterium
CCCCCAGGCCGTGTAAGGGGAAGGGGGACGTTTCTCTCCATGCAAGCCTCGGCCAAAGAGGCCTTTGGGGCGTCCGACTTGGGCGGGCGACGAGTCGCGATCCAAGGGCTCGGTCATGTCGGCTATTGGCTTGCCAAGCACCTGTACGAGGCCGGTGCGAAGCTGGTCGTCACCGATTTGCATGAGAATCGAACCAACCGAGCCAAGGACGAGTTCGGCGCGACGGTTGTTTCCGACGAGTCCATCTTCGACCAGGAATGCGAGATCTTCGCCCCCTGTGCCTTGGGTGCGATCTTGAATGATGACACCATCCCGCGACTGCAGGCACGAGTCATCTGCGGAGCGGCCAACAACCAACTCGCAGAGCCCCGTCACGCCAAGGCGTTGCAAGAGCGGAAGATCCTCTATGCGCCCGACTACGTGGTGAACGCCGGAGGCATCTTGAACATCAGCGCCGAGGTGCGCGAGCAGGCGTACGACGATCAAGTGGCGAAGGCTCGAGTTGCCGGCATCGCCGATGCCCTGACCGAGGTGTTCAAACACGCTCGGGTCAAGGGAATCACCACCGCGCAAGCCGCGGACGAAGTGGCAGAAGCGGTGTTGCGAGAGGCGCGTCGCGAGAGAACGCGAGCCGCGTCCGAGTAGCGCCCTACGGTGGGTCAGCTGGTTTCCGCCGTGCGATCTCCCGAGCGCCGCGTGTGGACGAACAAGGCCACGAGCAGCAGCACCGCGAGCCACGGGGACCAGCGGGTCACGGGAGAGCTGCTGGACGTCGTTCCCAAGGCAGCCGTTTGCGGCGGTGCGGCTTTGTCGGTGCGCACCGGAACATTCGGAATGACTTCGGGAAAGTGCTGCACCGTTGAGCCCGAATAGAGGGCCAGAGTGCGCTCCCGCAGTTCCTCCAAGTCGACCGCTCGCGGATTTTCTGCATCGATCAGCTCTGCCTCGACGCCGGTCGCGGAAAGTCGGTGGTGCAGCTCATCGTTCACACCTTCGAGAACGATGTCGGATTGGCGCTGACTTTCCCGGGTTTCCAGGCGTCGGCCCCGCAGTCGCATGGACTCTTGACCAAGCGCATCGGCGCCGCCGAGCAGAGCCAGAGTGACGATTGTGAATATGGAGTGGCGCACGTTGAGGTTCTCCCGGGTGTCAGAAACGCGGATCCATGTTGTCCACGTCGCCGCCTTCGAGGTTACGCCAAGCGAGGATGGTCAACTGATCCAGAGCCTGGGGCAGCATGGACTCGAAAAGTCCGCCACCAGACATTCGCTGGTCGTAGGTAATGGTCACGGAGTCCGAGGCGTACATCATCGAGTCGTTTTGTGACACGATGCCGCCGAAGAAGTCAAAGTCGCCGGTCGCGAGGGTGACCAGAGCCGACGCATGATTGGTGAAAAGCATCCCGTCGACATGGGTCATCACCATGCTGGCCAGATCGGAGTAGGTCGAGATGCCGGAGGGCAGGTTTCCGGCCCAGTGCGACGATCCCAGGGCATCGTGGAAATCGAAATCCCCCACTCGAATGGTCGGGTCATAGACGCCGTCGCCGTCCAGGTCCTCGCCGGAGCCCGGCACCACGTCACCCACCGAGTAACCGGAAGGGATGAGGCCGAGCTGGTCGTGCCGGTCGGTGTAGTACTCGACGCTCCACGATCCATCCCCTTCGAGGATGTCGTCGTCTTCGGAGCCCAGCACGCCATCCATGCCGGCCAGCGTCCCGGGAATCCCGTCTTTGCCGGAATCTTCGGCGCTCACGTTCATGGAGTGCTGGAGCCAGTAGTCGACGTTCATTTCCCACGTGGTGTCGGTGAAGTCACCCATGATCAGGTTTTCAGCAGCGAACAGCCCGAGGAAGTCGGCTCCCGCATTGGCGGCGATCCAGGCTTCGGTGCTCGCTTCGCTGTTGTTGCTCGGTCGAGACGTGGAAGGAGGGTTCAGATACTTCACGTCATCGGCGATGTAGATGTTGCGACCCGCGTAGATCGCCCCCTGGCCGGTGACGACCCCCTTGATGATCACGTCGCCTCGAACGACGACCGGCCCGTTCAGGATGATTGGTTCCGAAGGAGTGCCGACCAGGACCAGGTTCTCTTCCGACTCCGTGTCCCCGAGCACTGCATCGCTCAAAGTGTTCTGCGGCACCGCGTTCCCGAGTCCGTCGATGGCGCCCAGCTGAATCGAGGAACCCGCGCTCTTGGCGAGGGCTTCGTAGTGGCCCAGCTCGTTCAAGTTGGGCATCGGGATCTTGTCTTGGAACGAGTGTTGGTTTTCGACGTGTCCGCCCATTCCGCCCACGCTCCCCGCGCTGGCCACGTTCCAGCCCGAGTAGACCCCGCCGTCACTGCCGTCGGTCACGCCATCCCGGTTGTCATCTTGATAACCCTGCAGATCATGACCCGAAATGTCGTCGTAGCGGGGAGTGCCGTGGATGTCCGGGGACCAGTAGCCGAAGTCGAATTGGCCGTTGGATCGAACGTTGCCGTAGGTCGCAAAGTTGTTGCCGAACAGGTAGCCCCAGTTGTTGATGAAGTAGGCGTAGTCAAAGACCTTGGACGCGCCAACCTCTGCACGAACCACGGCCTGCACGGTCGAGGTGGCCTGGGGCTGATTGGAGTTCGGGAAGGAACCCGTGGAGGTGATGTAGTAGTTGCGGCCTCCCGCGACGGTCTCGTAGTTGAGTCGCACGGTGAACGTTCCGTAGGGCCGTCCGTTGCGAACCACCAGCTCGTCACTGGACACCTCGAACGAATAGTCGTCTGGATCGTTCAGGATGGTTTGCAGCGTGGTGTTGGCGGGAAAAGTACTGGTGTCCTCCAGGACCGTGTCCAGCCGCTGGAAGGGATCGTGGGGGCTCAACGCCATGGCCTGGCGCAGAAAGTGCATTCCCCGCTCCACGCCGGACTCCGCCAAGGCGTCGGCTTGCTGCTGCATCTCGGATTGCCGCAACTCAGTCCGATGGGTGTTCGAAATCGACAATGCCGAGAAGGCCAAAGTCGCTCCGATCGTCAGGGTGATGACCGAGACGATCAAGGCGCTTCCACGGTTGGGCTCATGCAGTTTCATTGGGTGTGAATCCGGATGGGGGTGACCAGTCGTTTCACCACGTCTTCGCCATCTTGGCCCGCACCGGCATCTTGTGCTCCGACCCGAAGCCGTAGCTCCACGGTCGTCAGGGATGGCATCGAGGGGTTCTGCACCACCTGAAAGCCCTTTCCGCGGGCTCCCGGGGCGTCCACGTCTCGAGTGAGAATCTGGACTGGACCGACGGGATTCCCACCGACGTCCAGCACCTGGCGTGTGAGTTGAAACAGGTTGCGCTGCCCTTGAGGCTGTACCTGAAAACGGATCGAGCCACCGTTGAGCGCGGCGCCGGGGTTGTTCGGATCCGGGGCGCCCCACTGAACGTCGGTCCCCGCCAGGCCCATGGGCAGCTGAATCGTCAGGATGTCGCCATTGACGTCCGTCACCGAGTCGATGGTGAGCGTCGAGAGCCGAGCTTGCTCGACTTCGCGCTTCAGGACCTCGAAGGAACTCACCGCCCGCTTGCGCGCTGTGGTCGACCGGATGCAACTCTTGAACATCCCGTCCGAGTCCATCATCACCGAGAACACCCCGCCTCCCAGAACCGAGAAGACCGCAGTGGAAACGACGGTTTCCATGAGCGAGAGGCCGGCGCAGGAACCCAATTGACGTCGGCGCTGTCGGGTCCAGCATCGAGGGAGGAATCTCATCAGATCTCTCCGGAGCGGTAGGTGGCGAATCGCGAGAGCACCGCGTTGGTGGTGTCGTCGATGGCCACGAGTTCGATCAGGACCAGCCCCAGCTCGACAGTGTTGACGGCCACGAAGATGGTGTAAGGGGCGGCAGCGTCCTGGTTCGCCGCATCCAGTGCGTCCGGATCGGCCAGGGGATCGAGGGCGGGTTTGAGCTGCACCCCGTTCATCGACAGGAGTTGCACGAAGGGCAGCTCGTCGAGGCTCTGGGACACCGTCTCCAGGCCGGTCTGCACCGAGAGGATCTGGTCGGAAACTCGGGAGGAGAGTCCGGTGGATCCATAGGCCAAGGCCATGGAGAGAGAGGTCATCATCAACAGGGCTGCGGCGATCATCACCTCGACGAGGCTGATGCCGGCCTGGGCAAACTGCTTTCTGGGAGACCGTCGAGGGTCTTGCATGTCTCGGGTGCCAATCTTTGATGAGGAACTTCCGCGTGGGTCAATATCGGTACAGAAGAGGGGATCTTGAGGGTGGGATTGACCCCTCGGAAAAGCCTTCCGGAGGGCGGACTCAGAGCCGGGGATTCCCCGCCTGGCCCTGGGGGGAACGGCGTCGAACTTTTTTTGGAAGCACCGGGAACCCTGGCCGGAGGCCGTCGTAGTTAGGGACGTTGCGCCCGTCGAAAGACGGTGGCGGATCGAATTCTCTCCGGGGCACGCGTTCCTCGCGGTGCGCTGATCTCCCGCGGCTGAATTCCCAACAATCCAAACACGAGAACCAGCAAACACCCGGGAGCCAAACCCCCGGAACTCGAACACCAGGAACCAGGTGCACCCAAAGACGAACACCTCCAAAGCACAGACAAAAACAGGGAGCGATCTGCCTTAGTCGCTTTTTTCCAGAGTGGGGCATATAAGGCATGAGACAGGGAGTCTTCGGACTCCCTGTTTCTTTTTGGGGGCCGCCAGGCGCCACACCGCGGGAGAAGTCGACCGAGCATGAACTCTCCGTCCGCTCGGAATCCAGCCCTGACCTTCGAGGCATGCCTGCAGCGATTGCGCGAGAGGCTCCCGCGGGACCTTCCCGGACTTCCCGCCCAGCAGCGCATGTGCCCGCGCTGGAAAGACGGGAAACATCTTCCGCGAGACTTCACGGAACCGAGAGCCGCCGCGGTGCTGGCGTTGATCCACCGAACCCGTGACGGCGAGCCACCCTGCCTGATCCTGACTCGTCGTTCCGAACAGATCGGGCGACACCGGGGTCAGATTTGCCTGCCTGGCGGCGTGGTGGACTCTCAGGAAAGCGAGGCCGAGGCCGCCCTCCGCGAGTTTCAAGAAGAGACCGGGGTGGCACTCCGGCATGAGGACCTGCTCGGACCCCTCACCCCTCTCAACGTGCCCGTGAGTGGATTTCGCGTCCACCCTTTCGTGGCCGCCACGAACCAGATTCCGGAGTGGAGTCCCAGCGCCGAGGAAGTCGCGGAGCTGATCGTCGTGCCCGTCCCTCACTTGAGCTCTGCAGATCACCGCAGCATCCGTACGGAACGTCGCGAGGAGGGGCTCCTCGAGATCCCGTTCTATTCTTTCTCCGGGACCGAAGTCTGGGGGGCGACCGCCATGATGCTCAGTGAGCTCGAGGTGATCCTGTTCGGGGAAGAGAGTCCCTCGGCGTAAGTGTCGATCCGAGGCCGGCGACGGCCTGAGAGCGATCAAGCCGGGCGTCGGCCCGCGTAGCGTCGGCGATAGAACCACACCGCGGCGATCGATGCGACCACGGCGAAGCCAAGGAGGACCGCCATCGATCGAAGCATGACCGGATCGGTCCACGGCTTGCCGTGCCAGAACAAGCCTTGGTACGCGGTCATTGCCCAGTAGGTGATGGTGCTGTGGGTCGCCAGGCTCGCGAGCGGAGGTAGGTCGATCGTTTGGATTGGGTACCAAGCACCTCCGAGAGCCGACATCGTGAGGATGACCAGCGTGGAGACGCCTTCCGCTTGCTTGATGGTGGAGGCCCAAGCTGCCACCAGCATGCCAAAGGCGGTCACTGCCACTAGGACCGCGAGAGACACCACGCCCAGCGTGATCGGATCGCGCAGAACGTCCACGTCAAATACTAGGTTGCCGAAGGCGAACAGCACCACGAGTTGCGCGGCACCGATGATCAAGGCGAACAGGAACTTGCCCCACAGGTAGGCGTCGCGAGGAGCCGGTGACACCATCAGGCGGGGCAATGTCCCGTCTTCTCTTTCCTTGATGAGCATGCTGGCACACGCGATCAGCCCGAACATCAACATCATGACGCCGATGCCGGAGACGCTCTGAGCCAGAAAGTAGCTCAACATCTTCGGCCGTTCCGGAGGGGCGAAATCGGTGTAGTCCACCGGGACCAAGCCATTCATGATCGAGAGAAAATCGGGACCGCTCGATGTGCTTTGCTCGGGAGGTTCGGCCCCTTGGTTCTGACTCGGCGGTCGTCGATCCGCCTCCTCGGCTTCTTGGAACAAAAGTTCCACGGATGTCTGGAAACCGCGAGAAACTTGCTGGATTCGGTCATTCCAGGCCTCAGGAAGCCCTGCGAGCTGGAGTGCTCTCGCCGTCAGTAGGTGAGACGAGTCCGTGCCGGCAGCGGCGAACAAGCCTTGCAGGAGCCCGATGGAGATCATCTGCCCTTCCAGATCGCGTCCGGGGTCTCGCAACATTTGCAGTGGCGGCAGTTTGCCTCCGGCCAAGCTTGCGCCGAAGCCGGCGGGGATGATCAGGCAATGGTGAGCTTCGCCATCGTGCAGTTTGTCTTCCAGGGTTTCTCGGGTCTCGGCCGGGTCGTCGGAACGCGGTCTCAAGCGAAGGGTGTTGGCGGTTCGCAGACTGGCCAGGAACTGCTGACTCTTTTCGGATTCGTCTTCGTCCACGTACCAAAGCGTGGAACGAGACAAGCCTCCCTCGCTGCCGAACGCCATCTTGTTGACGAAGCCAAACACCCCGACCAATCCGATGGGCAGCAAGAAGCCGAGGATGACTCCGGTGCGGTCGCGGAAGTAGAGTCGGAGGTCCTTCTTGGCGACCTGAATGCTGGTGGCAAGGAGCGAACTCATCCGTCACGCAAACTCCGACCGGTCAGTTCCAAGAAGACTCGTTCGAGATCGGCGCCGGGGATCCCTGCTTGGTCGGCGAGCTGGCTGGCCGTCCCGACGGCGATGACCCGACCCCGGTCCATGATGGCGATTCGGTCACACAGGCGCTGGGCTTCTTCCATGTAGTGCGTCGTGTAGACAATCGTGCGGCCTTCCTGGCGAAGGCGCTCCAGAGCTTCGAAAAGGTGGTTTCGAGACTGGGGATCGACCCCCGCCGTCGGCTCGTCCAAGAGCAGGAGGTCCGGGCGGTGAAGCTGTCCGATGGCCAGATTGAGCCGTCGTTTCATGCCTCCCGAGTAGGTCTTCACCCGGTCATCGGCGCGTTCCACCAGTCCCGCCAGGATCAGAGCGCTCTGAATGGCCTGACCGAGGTCCCCGGCTCGCAATCCCACGAGGCCACCGAAGAACTCCAAGTTCTCCCGGGCGGTGAGATCCTCATAGAGCGCCAGGTCTTGCGGAACCACGCCCAGGTGTTGTCGGTCGCCGGATGATTCGAATGGGCGAAACGAGGAGCCGCGAAACGCCAGTTCGCCTCCGTACTGCCCGAGGAGACCGGCTACGCAAGAGATGGTCGTGGTTTTGCCTGCGCCGTTCGGACCAAGCAGACCAAAGATCTCGCCTGAATCGATCTCGAAGTTCACCTCGCGCAAGGCCACCTGTTGTTTGTAACGGAACGAGAGGTTCTTGACGGTGAGCAGTGCCGGGGTCGACGCGACGGTCGGTGTGGTCAAGTCGATCTCCTTGCATGGGACCCCTGGGGGGAGAGCTTGGAATCCGCTCGGTCTTTACCCCACTCGTGCCACGACATTCAACGTTTCTCTCGAACCAGGAATCGCGGCGTGCCCCCAAAAGAGTTTTCTTTCGGTCGTGGAATCCGGGGGAGGCTTTGCGCCCGTTGTTTCTTCGCGTTTAGAATCCGCACTTCACCCGGAAGCGTGAACCTCTCCGAACACCGGGAGCAACGATGGGCGAACAAAACGTCTCGACGGAAGTGAGTAACACCCAGCTTCGAAGTTTCATGAGGCTGTTGCTCGCCGACGTTCACGCCCTGCAACGGATGATCGACGAGGATTCGATCGAAACCGGGGTGCGTCGCATCGGCGCAGAGCAGGAGATGTTCCTGATCGACCGCGCCTACGAGCCTGCCGCCGCGGCGGGGGCGGTGCTCGAGAAGCTCAATGGGCATCCGCAGTTCACGACCGAGCTCGCCCAGTTCAACCTGGAGTGCAACCTCCTTCCTCGGGAGCTGGGAGGAGCTTGCCTCAGTGAAATCGAGAAAGAGACGGAAGACCTGGTCGGCCTGGCCCGCAAAGCGGCGCGGGAGTGCGAGGCCGACGTCCTGTTGACCGGAATTCTGCCAACCGTCGAACTCAAGCACTTGGGCCTCGACAACATGACGCCCAATCCGCGCTACCACGCGCTGAACCGAGCCATGACGTTGTTGAGAGGCGGTCGTTTTCAGACTTACATCAAGGGGATCGACGAACTCCAAGCCCATCACGACAACGTGATGATGGAGTCCTGCAACACCAGCTTTCAGGTGCACTTCCAGGTGGGACCCAAGGAGTTCCCATCCCTGTACAACCTGGCCCAGGTCGTCACCGCCCCGGTGCTCGCGGCGGCGGTCAACTCCCCCGTGATGCTGAAACACCGTCTCTGGCATGAAACTCGAGTGGCCCTGTTCCAGCAGTCCGTCGACTCTCGATCTCTCACCCAGACCGCTCGCGGTCAGCGGACCCGAGTGAGCTTCGGTGACCGTTGGATTACCAACTCCGTTCTGGAGATCTTCCGCGACGACATTGCCCGGTTCCGGGTCGTGCTCGCCCAAGACCTGAACGAAGATCCGAATGCCATGTTGGACCGTGGGGAGATGCCACCGCTCACCGCCCTGCGGCTCCACAATGGAACGGTCTATCGCTGGAACCGCGCCTGCTACGGCGTGCAAGACAACGTCGCCCATCTACGCATCGAAAACCGGGTGCTCCCGGCAGGCCCGACCATTCAAGACGAAGTGGCCAACGCCGCATTCTTCTTTGGACTGATGTCCTCGGTCGGAGAGGAATACGGAGACGTGACCCAGCGCATCGCTTTCGATGAAGCCAAGTCGAACTTCTTGACGGCGGCCCGCTATGGCCTCAAAGCAAGACTGACCTGGTTGGACGGATGCTCATACGGAGCGGACGAGCTGATCTTGAAGGTCTTGCTCCCGATGGCCCGGCAAGGTTTGAAAGCGCAGGGCATTTACTCGGAAGACAGCGATCGCTACCTCTCGCTGTTGGAGCACCGGGTGGCCTCGGGGCAGACCGGTGCTCAATGGATGTTTGACTCGCTCCAGAAGATGGGGGACCGAGGCACCAAAGACGAGCGCTACCGAACTTTGACCGGAGCGATCCTGCGCCGCCAGGTCACCGACAAGCCGTGTCACCGCTGGCCCCTGGCCCATCTCGACGAATCCCACAAGGACTGGCGCGACAGTTACCGAATCGTGGGGCAGGTCATGAAGACGGACCTGTTCACGGTTCATCCAGAAGACTCGGTCGACTTGACCGCAAGCATGATGGACTGGGAACACATTCGGCATGTCCCGGTCGAGGACGAGGAAGGACGCTTGGTCGGGCTCGTCTCTCATCGCTCGTTGCTGCGCCTGTTGGGCGGCCCGAAGACGGGGACCGACCCGGTGGCGGTGCGGGAAATCATGCATCCCGACCCCTTCACCGTGACGCCCGAGACCGACAGTCTGGAGGCCATCGAACTGATGCGTCGGCACAACATGAGTTGTTTGCCGGTCGTTGAGGGAGGCCAGCTGGTGGGAATCGTCACGGACGCCGACTTCATGGACGTCGCCCACGACCTCTTGAAGGAATACCTCAGCAACCCGAACTGAGGGGAGAGGTGAGAGGCGGACACCGAAGAACAATCCTTGATGTCGAGTCGCTGTTGTTTCGGGGCCATCCGGAGACCACCCCGAGCCCTTCCGCATCCGCCGTCTCGGTCGCATTCCTTCGGCTCGCCCTGGGGAGCAGCTCGCGCAATTCACGGTGCTTTCTTGCGCACGGGCACACGTTTCCGCCCGCCATGTCGCTGCCTGGAAAGAACTTCCAGGGGATCCCGGGTGCCGGTCGCGGACCGCGAGATGTTCGGCGATGGAGCATCCTCGACTTCCGCACGGTGGTCGGACCCACGAGCGGGTCGTGGGAGAACGTCTTCTCGGACCGTTTCGCCTCTGTTTTCCTGGTCGATTCCTCGAACGAGTCCAGCGACTCGCCGGCGGACCCAGTCGCCGGGAACAACAATCTCTCGATCGGCCATGCGAGGCCTTGTTCACCCGTCCGCTAGAGGAACCAGCTCGCGACCCGCAGCACCCCCTGCTTGACTCGGGAACGGTGGGGAGAGCTGGCACTGGTCGAGTTCATGAGCGTGTCGCGGTGGTCCAGGTACCAATCGTAGGACTGTCGAAACATCTCGGCGTTCCCGAATCGCGGTTCCCAACCGAGCTCTTCCCGGGGCCGAGTGAGGTCGAAATGCATCTCCCGCCCGTACATCAACGCGTGGTAGGGGCCGAGGGGGGAGAGTCCGAGGCTGCTACACAGATTCATGACACCTGCCGTCGGTCCGAGCGGAAGGGAGAAAATCTTGCTCCCGGTTTGGGCGTGATCGATGACCGACTGAATGGTCTGGCGCATGGTGCCGAACTCGCTGGCTCCGATGTTGTAGGTGGCCGCACCGGGTCGTTCGGCCGCACGCAGACAAGCTTCGCCCAAGTCTTCCGCATGAACGAACTGATAGCGGTTGGCGCCTCCCCCCAACACCGGCACTCGTTTTCCCTGTCGAATCCACTCGAACAGGATTTGCATGATGCCGAGTCGGCCGTGTCCCATGATGGTCCGAGGGCGAATGATCGTGATGTCCATCCCGCGGGAGACGAATTCGTGGCAGATGTCCTCCGCTTCAAGTTTTGCCTGTCCGTAGGCCTCGGCGGGGCTTGGGTGGACCTGGTCATCGACGGGATTCTTGGACGGAACTCCGAAGACTGCGCTGGAAGACATGTGAACGACTTTCTTCGCACCGGCTTGCTGGCACTTCTCTAGCAAGATTCGGGTGCCGGTGGCGTTCACGCTGCGATATCCGTCCTTGGAGGCCTTGGCCAACGGGACCAGCGCGACATTGTGATGCACGACGCTGACCTCATGACAGGCGGCGGCCACCTGAGTCGGGTCGCGAATGTCGCCGCGGACAAATTCTACGTCTGCCGGCCGGTCCTCCGTGTCGACCAAGTCGAACACGCGCACGGCGTGTCCGCGATCTCGAATCTGACGGATCAGGAGGGAGCCGAAGTACCCGGATCCGCCGGTCACCAGGTGTCGTTCAGGAACGGCCATCAGAGTTGGATTCCTCGTTCTTGAAGGTCGCGAATGCTTTCCCGCATTCCCTCCTCCAAACTCACCCGAGGATGGTAGCCGAGTCGCTCGCTGGCTTTCTGGATCGAGCAGTGGATGTGTTTGCCAACCTCCCCGAGTACATGGATCTTGGCATGGTATCCGCCGATCGCTTGAAGGCAGCGGTCGGCCCACTCCGCGACCTGGCTGGTCCAACTCGGCAAGCGAAGTCGGCCGCCGT
>JANQQL010000031.1 GCA_028289345.1 Planctomycetota bacterium
GGACTCTGTCGGGGAAGGCGAACGGCGAAACCAAGTTCGACTGTTCCTGGCAACAAGAAGCCGTCCGCGATCAAGGAGTCGAAGCGAATCCGCCGGCGAAGCGCTGCCCCGTCAAGCCCCTCCTCATTCGGAGCGGTCATCCAGCGAGTCCAAGCTGGCTGCCGGCGCACTTCGATCCAGTCGACCAGCGCCCCCCCATCCTGTTCACAGCTCAGGGCGAGCTTCAGCGACTGTCTCTCGACGTGAGCGGGAACGTCGACGGTGAGCACTTGCCATGCGCCGAACGGGTCTTCGCTCACTCCATGGCGATCTCCCGAACGCGGCTTCTTCGGCGACCGGGGCCAAGTTTCCGGGGGCTTCAGGCGAGGACGAGCATCGACCTCGATCCAGGTCAGGGTTTCGGGAGCCGGCCGGCCAATCGGAACGACATCAAGGCGCACCTCGCCATCGCTCAGCGAGCGAACACGGGCAGTGACCCGATAGGAGCAATCCGGAGAGCTGTTGATGAAGCGTTGCACCCCTCCGGATTGGCGATTGAAGAACAGGTGCACCTGCCCGTCGTGTTCGATCAATCCGGTCGTTCGCAAAGGGGGGCGGGTCGTGTCTGGCTGCCCGTGCCTCTTCCAGTTGCGCTCGAACCATCCGGACGCCAGCTCCGACTCGAATTCTTCGCGATGGATGACCTCTCCGACGTCTCGAGCGAGAGCCCCTTGGCGGAATCCCGCGAAGTCGGCGCCTCGAACTTCCGCCGCGTCCGCCAGATCCACAAGCCGAACGACGGCGGCCTCTTCGGACTCGAGGCCGCAGGATCCGAGGAATCCCGACGCGACGGCAAAGCAGGTTCTGGCCGCGACTCCGCGAAGGTTCAAGTCACCCGGATCCACACCTCTTCCTTCGGCACCGCATGACCGATGCGATGGACGGGGACACTCTTCTCGTGAAGCAGCTCTTCCAACCGAGCCGCTTGTGCTTCCGCGATTGAGATCAACAGCCCCCCCGAGGTCTCGGCGTCAAACATCAAGTTCTGCACCGCATCTTCGACCGAAGACTCGAAGCCAACCTGGGAATCCAAGAACGCGCGAGTGCGGGCCGACCCTCCGGACAACAGGTTCTTTCGAGAGAGTTCCACCGCCTCGTCCATGAACGGCACGGCACGATGGTCAAGGACAAGCGTGACTCCACTTCCTCGCGCCATCTCGGCGCCGTGGCCCATCAGGCCAAAGCCGGTCACGTCGGTTGCCGCGGAGGCGCCAGCTTCGACCATGGCTTCGGCGGCATCGCGATTGAGCGTCGCCATGACCTTCGCCGCCCGTTCCACCAGCTCGGCACCCACCTTCTCTTTCTTGTGAGCGGTGGTGATCGCCCCCATTCCTAAGGGTTTGGTCAGATACAGCACGTCGCCGGCAACCGCACCGGCGTTGGCTTTCACCTGAGCCGGATCCACTCGTCCCGTGACCGAAAGCCCATACTTGATTTCCTGGTCGACCACCGAATGGCCTCCCACCATCGCGGCCCCGGACTCGGCAATGGTCTCGGCACCGCCACGGAGGATGTCCCGCAACACAGAAAGCGGAACCTCATCCTTCGGGAAGCCGACGATCTGCATGACGGTCAATGGCACACCGCCCATGGCGTAGACATCGGACAAAGAGTTGGCCGCCGCAATCTTTCCGTACAGGAACGGGTCATCCACGATGGGCGGAAAAAAGTCGAGCGTCTGCACCAGCGCGTCGTTCTCCGACCACTGGTACACCCCGGCGTCGTCCATTCCTTCCGGGCCCAACAGCACCCGAGCATCCCGGCCGTACTCAATTCCATTCAAGACCTGCACCAGGTCTTCCGGAGAGAGTTTGGCCGCTCAGCCCGCGCAGCTGGCCCAGTCGGTCAGTCGAAAGCGTTTCTTTCCAAAGATTGCCATGGATCTCGCTGTTTCGCGTACTCGGGAAGCGTTCAAGAAATCGAATTCAAGGCCGCAATGAGGACTCCATCCTCTTGCGGTGCGACGGTCCGAAGGTCGAGGAGCAGGCGGCCTTCATGGACCCTGCCAAAAACCGGCGGCTCGTTGCGTCGGAGCTGGTCCGCCCAGCGTTTGCCAAGACTTCCGGGCGCGTCGACGGCCAACGCGACCGAAGTCATTTCGTGACCCGGCACCGATCCGCTACCGACTTGGGCGGTCGAGTCTCGCACCTGCCAATCCAAATTGCTGCTCACCGCCTCGCGAATCCGCTCGGCGCGTTGACGGAGGACATCGAGCGGCGCCAGCAGACTCTCGTACAACGGCAAGGACTCCGGTGCGCCCTCGGCAGCTCTCCAGGCAAGAAGCGTCGACTCCAAGACCGCCAGGGTCAGCTTGTCCGGCCGCAACGCGCGGAAGAGCGGATGCCGGCGGCATCGACGAATCGCGTCCTTCTTGCCCACCAAGATCCCACACTGAGGCCCCCCAAGGAGCTTGTCGCCGCTGAAGGTGATCACGTCGAAACCAGCTTGCACGGCTTCGTGCACCGTCGGCTCATCCTCAAACGGCAAGCCTTGGATGGGGAACAAGTAGCCGGACCCGAGGTCGGCTCCGGCAAGAATCCCACGTGCCCGGGCAGAGTCGGCCACTTGCGCCGACGTCGGAGCTTCGGTGAACCCCACCACCTTGAAGTTGCTGGGGTGCACGCGCAAGTACATCGCGGTGCGTTCACCCACTGCTGCTTCGAAGTCCGCGATACGGGTTCGGTTGGTGGTACCCACTTCCACCAGCAAAGCCCCGCTCTGGGTCATGACCTCAGGGACGCGGAACCCGCCACCAATTTCCACCAATTCCCCCCGGGATATCACAACTTCTTGCTGCTCGGCCAAGGCTTTGAGCATCAGCACCACAGCGGCCGCGTTGTTGTTGACCACGGTCGCCTCTTCGGCCCCGGTCAACTCCTGCAACAACTCGGCGACGAAGGCCTCGCGCCGGCCTCGCTCGCCCGTCGCTGGATCCACTTCGACAATGCCGTAGCGAGAAATCCGACGAGCCGCCGCCAAGGCCTCGCTCGACAACGGTGCGCGACCCAGTCCCGTGTGCAACACGATGCCCGTCGCATTGACCACCGCCCGATGCCTTGGACTCGTGAGTTCTTGCAGTCGCCGTTCGACGTCGACTCGAAACCCGCCGTTGTGGAAGTAGGTCCCGGGTGGACTCGCGGCCGGATCCCGAACGACCTGGCGTCGAACTTCGTCGACCGCATCGCGTACCGCACGGACCAACAGCGAGCGGGGAAACTCGGTGAACTGGTCCTGGCAATCTTCCACCAGGCGGTCCACTGCCGGAATTTCTCGGAGTGCCTGGTTCGAAGAGTTCATCTCTGCCGGCTCCCCCTCCCTCGATATAGTCTCACGCCGACGAACGACCGGCGGACGTTTCATCATAGAGGATCGGGGCCAGCGGCGGGGCCGTGGGAAGCGGGGAATGAAGAAAAGCTGGACTTACTGCACGACCGATCCGGAAACGGAGCGGTCCCTGTGCTCGGGGCTGTCGGTCGGAGCAGTCACGGCTCGAGTTCTTCAGCACCGAGGACTCCACGACGTCGAAGAAGCCCGCCGGTTCATCGCCGCGGAGACCTCCGAATTCGTCGACCCCCACGTCTTCGCCAGCATGGGCCGTGCGGTCGAGCGCATCTTCGACGCGATTCGCAGAAAAGCCCCGATCGTGGTGTACGGGGACTATGACGTCGACGGCCTGACCGGCGCCTGCCTGCTTCACCGTCTGCTGCGGACCTTGGGAGCCAAGTCCGAGGTGTTCATCCCGGACCGCTTGCATGACGGCTATGGGTTGAACCCGAACGGCATGGAGTGGTTGCTCCGCCAACGACCGGATTTGCTGATCACTGTCGATCACGGAGTGACGGCGTTCGATCAAGTGGCAACACTCCAGGCGCAAGGCATCGATGTCATCGTCACGGACCACCACCAAAAGCCCGATCAACTGCCGGCCGCTCACACGCTCTTGAACCCCCTGTTCTTGGAAGAGGAGGCCGCCCAAGGCTTGTCCGGAGCGGGTGTCGCATTCAAGCTGGCTTGTGCCCTGTTCCAGGCCTCTCCCTCGGAACAACGGAGACAACCGCGCATTCGCAACGCGTTGCACGATGCGCTGGCGTTCGCGGCTTTGGGCACCATCGCGGACCTGGTTCCGCTGCGCGGTGAGAACCGCATCGTGGTTCGCCACGGTCTGGCCCGCTTGCGGGAAACCGAGTTGCCGGGGCTTGCCGCATTGCGTGATCAAGTGGTGCACGGCTCGCGACCGCTGGACACCGAAGACGTTTCTTTTGGCATTGCCCCGCGCCTCAATGCGGCGGGACGCCTCGGCCGTGTGCATCTGTCTCGCGATCTCCTTTTGTGTGACTCGGTCCCGGAAGCCAGGCGTTTGGCCCGCGAGCTGGAAAGCAACAACCTCGAACGGCGCGAACTTCAGGCCCGAGTGACGGAGCTGGCATTGTCCCTGGCTTCTCAGCAAGACCCCGAATCACCGGTCTTGGTTTTGGCTCACGAAGAGTTTCACCAAGGAGTGGTGGGCATCGTGGCCGCGCGACTGGTCGACGACTACTCGAAACCGGCCCTGCTACTGACTCTGGACGAGGGATCGGCACGCGGCTCCGGACGAGCGCCCGCCGGATTCGACCTCGCCAAGTCCCTGCGCGCGGTGAGTCGCCATCTGCGCTCGCACGGGGGTCACGCGGCGGCCGCCGGGATGGAACTCGACCCGGCCAACATCGATGCATTCCGCGATGACTTGATGACCTACGCCCGAAGCACCAACGCCGCGCCCCCGGAGAAGTCTCTGAACATCGTCAGCGAGGTACAGCTGCACCAACTCGACTCCAGACTCCTGAAGGAATTGAGTTTGGTGGGCCCTTTTGGCGAAGGGAACCCGAGGCCGGTGTTCGCCGTGAGTGGCGTGGAACACGCAGCCCCCCCACGACGCGTCGGCCAAGACGGATCCCATCTTCTGATGAAGCTTCGCTACCCCAAACGCCCGATCTCTGCCATCGCGTTCCGCCAGGGCCATCGCCTGAAGGAAGTGGAAAGCGGCGAACTCTCCCTGGCCTTTCGACTGCTCCCATCGACCTTCGCGGGTCAACCGGCGGTGCAGCTGCAGGTCGAAGACCTGCATTCGACCAGCATGGCGGAGGAAAGTTCCGAGAGCACCGCCTCATGACCGACGACATGCCTGCGCCGCAACCCTCCAAGCCGGGTCTCGTTCGACGCATCTACGACTGGGTTCTTTCCCTGGCGGAAAGGGAATCGGCGGCGTGGTGGCTGTTCGCTTTGTCGTTTGCAGAAGCCAGCTTCTTTCCGATCCCCCCGGACGTGATGCTGATCCCGCTGTGCCTGGGGTCCGCGACGCGCGCGCTTCGCTTCGCTACCCTCTGCACCATCGCTTCGGTGGCCGGCGGAGCTGCTGGCTACGGCATTGGCTACTTCGCTTGGCAAGGGGTCGAACAGTATTTCTATGATCTGGTCCCTGGCTTCTCCCCGGAAGCCTTCGGACACTTCCAAGATCTCTACCAAGAATGGGGCATCGCGGTGGTGTTCCTCGCCGGCTTCTCCCCCATCCCATTCAAGATCTTCACAATTGCGAGCGGGGTGGCCGGGATGGCTTTCCTGCCGTTCCTCGGCGCCGCCGCGGTGAGTCGTGCCGCCCGGTTCTTCTTGGTGGCGATCTTGCTCGCCCGTTACGGGGAACCCATGAAGCGGCTCATCGACAAGCACTTCAACGTTCTGGCCCTGGTCTTCAGCATCTTGTTGATCGCCGGCTTCGCCGTGCTGAAGTTCGCGATGTAGCGAACTCTCGCGGACCGGAGGCTTCCTGCGAGAGCACTCATCGTGCTGACGAACGAGTGTCGGAATCAGAAGCTCGTGATCCGGGAAAGATCCGATCACGCGCGGAAAGGCCTTTTTCCACGGCCAGCTAGTAGCCGTACGGATTGGCTGGCTCCGCTTGTCGGCGTAGGTACCCGAACAGAATCGCGACGGCCCCGAGCAACCCAGCGAACAGGGTAAGGACGACAAGGGAACGCCGCGGACTCATGGCGCGAACCTTGGGTAGGGATTCCAGATGGGCAACGGCCCACGCCGCGACCAGGAAGCAAAGCTCGCGTGGCGGCGTTTCCAGATAGCGGTCCAGGTAGATGACCAGCGCTCCCATCACTGCCTGACCCACCCGAAGGAGATCTCGAGTCACTCGGCCGTTGGGGCGCCACCACTGAAGCAGAGCGGCGGCTCCGAGTCCGGCTCCCAAGACTCCACCCAGCTGGGAGATCTTGGCACTGTGGTTGAGGATGGCCACCCCCGCGGCCACCCCCGCGACCACGGCCAACACTCCGACGGAAGAGGAGGCCGGGCGCTCTTTGATCCCGGGCCCCCAGAGCGCAAACAACAGCAACGCGCTCCCGCCGATCCAACTCCATTCGACCTTCGGATCAGAATACGTCAGGCGCCCGATGAGAGCCCAAGCGACAAGTCCCGCGCCGAGCATCCAGGGAATCCAGGAAGCGCCGCGAGGAACACGCGAAACGACCAGGCTCCACAACCAGGCCCCGCCGGCGATCAAGGGAAACCACTGCAAGGATTCCGCCGGAGGAACCTCCGGAACCCCGGCAATGAGCGAGTGAGACACCCCGTAGCCGGCCGCGAGCCCCGCTCCCACAAGGAGCGATCGGATCGAGTCTTTTCGGCCGGATCCCACGGCGCAAGCAACCCACACCGCCGCCGCGGGAATCACGGCCGTCTTGACCACTTCTTGAACAACGAGATCGGCCAACGGAAATCAGCCTTTCACTGCTTCGAGGGCGACCATGATGGTGACCTCGTCACCCAGCATTTGCGTCAGGTAACTCATGCCGAAGTCGGTCCGCTGAATGGTGAACTTGGCTTCGTAGCCGGTGCGATAGCCAAAGCGTCCAGATTCTCCGTGGCCCGTGTGCGTTGCATCGAACGTGATTTCTTTGGTCTTGCCATGCAGAGAAAGCTCTCCCGTGACGCGAAACCCGGCACCAGTCTTTTCCACCTTCGAGCTCTTGAAGGACAGGGTGGGGAACTCCTTGACGTTGAAGAAGTCGGACCCCTTCAAGTGGTCGTCTCGATCCTTGCTGTTGGTGTCAATGCTTTCCGTCGGAATCGAAATCTCGATGGCGCTCTGGGTGGGATCGTCGGCAATCGTGAGGGTTCCACTGACTTCATTGAAGCGCCCGTAAAAGTTCGAGACGTTCAGATGACTGACCTTGAACAGCACACACGAGTGACCCGAGTCGATCGAATAGGTTCCGGCATCCTCGGACTCCGCCACGGGAGCCGCACTCCAAAACGCCGAAGCTCCCAGCACGACAACTCCCATCAGGCACTTGAACAGCATGATGAATCTCCTCAAGGAATGAAGCAGGTGGCGAGCTCTGAGACTCGCACGGGCGACCTCGGATCGCGAAAAAGCACTCGCCCACGATCGAGAGGTAGCGGCGAAGCATACGAATTCGCGCAACCCAGGTTCCGGGCCCTCCGGGAAGGAACGCGAAGTCGCAACACTGCGGGGAGATTCGCGCCGGGAGGCGCGATCGACTCAAGGCCCGAGGCGTGGCGGAACCGGAGCTACCAGACCTCGACTTCCAGCTCGAGACTCACTCCGGAATGGGCTTCGACCCGTTCCTGCACGCGCGCGATCAGAGCCAAGAAGTCCTGACCCGTGGCCTCACCCACGTTCACGATGTAGTTGGCGTGCACCGGTGAGACCATGGCCCCACCAACCCGCGCACCTTTGAGGCCGGCCGCATCGATCAGGCGTCCGGCTGAGTCTCCTGGCGGATTCCGAAAGATGCAGCCCGCCGAGGGCTGACGCAACGGCTGGGTGGTGCGTTTGTGGCGAAGCACCTCCTGGACCAGGGCCTTGCACCGATCCACGTTCGACTCTTCGAACTCGAGTTCGGCTTCCAGAACGACCTCGTCGAAGAACGCGCTGTTTCGGTAGCCGAAGTGCTCTTGGCTCACTTCCCGTCGATGCATCCGCCCTTCGCGATCCAAGGACGTCACCTCTCGAACGACGCCGGCGATGCTGCCGTACTTGCCGCCCGCATTGATGCGAATCGCAGCCCCGACGGTGCCCGGAATTCCCGTACAACACTCGAGACCCGACAAGCCCATGCGAGTCGTGCGGTGGCCCAACGCAGTGAGGTTGGCACCGGATTCGACCGTCCACCGCCGGCGGCTGCGTTGCTCGACCTGCCGCACCCCTCGAGTCACGACGACTGGTTCGTCGATCGAAGCTCCGGACGCGAGGATATTGCTACCCCCTCCCAGAATGCGAAACGCCTGCCCGCGATCCTGATAGTCGCGGACCACGGTGACGAACTCGGAGAGATCCGTGGGCTCGTCCACGTGGCGAGCGCGGCCGCCGAGGCGCACTGTCAAGTTGCGCTTCAGTTCAAACAACGGCCGCCTCCCCGATTTCCCGCCGGAACTCCTCGGCCACGTCGTCGATGTCCCCGGCTCCCATCAAGACGACGATGTCCCCGGGCTCCGCGTGGGTGCGGACGGCATCGAGCACCCCGTCCAAACCGCCAGTTTCAATGGCCTCGCGCCCTCGAAGGCGTAAGCTGGCCAACAGCGCCCGTGACTCTTCGTCGATGAAATCCCGCGACTCTCGAACCGAGAAGATTCCGGGAAAAAACACCTCCTCGTAACGTGCCAGCTCATCGGCAAATCGGTCTCGGAAGTGACCGGTCCGACACGCCTGGTGGGGTTGAAAGACCACGAGAATCCGAGAGGCCGGCCACTCACGGTGCAACGCTTCCCGAACCGCGCGAACCTCGGTCGGATGATGGGCATAGTCCGCGAACCAGCGCAGCCCGTCTCGCTGAGCCAGGAATTCGAGTCGCCGCTGCATCCCGCGGAACGAATGCACCCCCTGCTGGAGCTTTTCGATCGGCACTCCCAATCGGTAAGCGATGGACACCGCCAAGGCCGAGTTGTGCACGTTGTGTGCCCCGGGAATCGACGGGTCCAAGTCGACCGGATGCCGCCGATTGATCCACAAACGAGCCGACAGGGAACGCCCGGTCCGAGGAGTCCACTCCAACCGATCCGTGACTCCCGCGCCCTCACCGACGACGATGGCTCGATTGCGCGTGCGGCTGCGGCGAAGCTTGGCAGCCGCCGATTCGTGCAAGACGCACCAGCCGTTGCCCTGCACTTTTCCCAAGAAGTCTTCGAAGGCTTGCACCACTCCGCGTTCTGAACCGAAGTAGTCCAGATGGTCGGCTTCGATGTTGGTCACGACCACAGACTGGGGGCTCATCTGCAAGAACGAGTGATCGTATTCGCAGGCTTCGACGACGAATTCGTTGCCCTCCCCGGCTCGACCGGGCAGCGCCCAACCTCGGGAGAATCCACCGATCACCGCGCTCGGATCGTTGCCCCCGGCGACCAGCAAGTGGGCAAGCACTCCGGCCGTGCTGGTTTTCCCGTGCGTCCCGGCCACGGCAACCCCATGACGCTCGCGAAGCTCGGCTCCCAAGAACGTTGCATACTTGCAGGTGGGAATCCCCTGCTCTTTGGCCGCGGAGACTTCCGGATGGGAGTCCCCGACCGCAGCCGTGTGGATCACGGCATCGAGATCCTCGCTGACCTGGGCGGGATCGTGTCCTTCGTAAATGACGGCACCACGCGAACGCAAACGGTCCAACAAGGGACTCCGTTTGTGTTCGCTGCCGTGCACCTCGTCCCCACGCTCCAGGAGATACGACGCGAGGGAACTCAGTCCACTACCCCCAATCCCGATCAGGTAGTACCGCCTCCTGCCGCTTCCCACGCTCTTGTCTCCCCCTTCGAGGCAGAGCCCGCCCAAGAACCCGCCGTCACGCAATCGCCGGCCGGATAAGAAAGCAACGCCTCGATTTCTTCCGCGATGAATTCACCCGCATCGCGGCGTCCGAGTCCCCTTGCTCGGTCCGCCCGCTGTTCCAGCTCTTTCCCGTTCCTCAGACACCCCATGACTTGGCGACCGACGAAGTCGCGGCTTTCCGCGTTCTCTTCCCAAATCCACGCCGCGCGAGCCTGGCACAACATCTCGGCGTTGGCGAACTGATGCCTGTCCTTGTGATGAGGATAGGGAATGAAGATCGCGGGACGACCCACCGCTGCGATTTCCGCCACTGTCATTCCCCCGGCCCGGGCGACGACCAAATCTGCGGCGGAGTACAGAGTCACCATGTCCTCGCGAAATGGGGTGACCAAAGCAGTGATTCCAGAGGTTTTCCAGGCTTCTTCCACCCAAGGCCGATCCGCCGCACCCGTCACATGAATGACTTGGACGCTCCGGTCCAGCTGGTCCGCCTGGTCAGCGAACAACCGATTGATCGCTCGTGCTCCCTGGCTGCCTCCGACGATCAGCAAGGTCTTGCGGTCTCCCAACTTCAGCTGGCGCCGGGCCTCTCGCTTCGAGGGAAACTCTTGAAACGGAAGCGGCATGCCGCTGACGATGGTGCTGCTCGTTGGATCCGTTTCTCGAGCGCCTTCCCACTGAGAGAAGATTCGCCGCGCCCCGCGCCCCAAGAACCGAGTCGCCTTCCCCGGAATCCGGTCCGGCTGCAACACCACCGACGGGGTTCTCCCGGCCACCGCCCCGGCGAGCGCCGACACGTAACCGCCCCCGTAGACCAACAAGTCCGGACGGTGCTCGCGAAGCAGCTCGCGGACTTTCCAAATCGCACGCAGGTACACGTCCGGCCGCAACAGTGACGGTCGGGAACCTCGTCCGGGGAACAGGGGAACGACCACGTCACGGTCGCTCAAGAACTGCCGCTCCACGGGGCGACCCGAAACCAAGAACACAAACCGCCAATCCTCGTGGCGGCGCTCCAGGATTCGTTTCAGCAAAACGTTCGGCTGAAGATGGCCGCCGGTGCCGCCGCCAGCGAAAAAAACTGTTCTCGAGGTGTCTGTCATGGTGAGGGAAGCGGTCATGGGATCCAGATCTCCGTCCCGACTTGGAGCTTTCCCGGTGCCCGAATCTGCTTTCGATTGGCTTCGTAGATTTCGGTCCACCTTGTCCGGGAGCCATAGAAGCGCAAGGCGATCCCCTCCAAGGTGTCATTGCGAGCCACGACATAGCTGCGCGGATGCACCGGACTCGAGGCTGCGGTGATCACCTCTGCTGGGAGCCGCAAGGTTTGTCCCGGGGCCAAGTGACGGGGATCCACCCCTGCATTCACCTCCAGGATTCGCCGCCAGCTCTGGGAGTTGCCGAGTTCTCGGGCGGCGATTTTTCCCAGGGTGTCCCCCTTTTGGACCACCACGTAGCGACCATCCGGATCGGGCACACTCGGGGGCCTGCTCCCCGGCAAGCGAACCGGCGGCTCGTAGAAGTTGAATTCCGCTCGAGGAAGCTCACGTGGCGACGCGACGGGTGTCGCGCGGGCGACCTGAGTCGGCGGCCGCGCAGTGGCGACCCGCCGGTCCCGTCCCGCGGCCAGACTCGCCGCCGCCAGGTAACGAGCCGCGACCGGCGCATCATTGCGCCGCCGAATCTCTTCAAGAAGGAATGCCAATGCGAGCAGGAACGACAACAAAAGGGCCACCAGCCCGTAGCGTTCCAGGTCCCCGAATTTGCGAATCGTCCAGCGAGACTTCATGCCATCGCTCCCGGAGGTTCCACGGCTTCTCCCAGTTGGACCGAAGGCCGATCCGGGTTGCGAGCAACGCTCAGAATCATTCCGACCCCTAGACACAGGATGGTGAGAGACGAGCCACCCGCGCTGACGAACGGCAGCGGCATCCCCTTCACGGGCACCGATGCGGTCGCGACCGCCAGGTTGATCAGCGTCTGAGTGACAATGGTGATCAGGACACCCGCCACCAGAAAGAAACCGAAGCGGTTTCGAACTCCGAGCAGGATGCGGGCGCCACTCCAAAACAACACGGCAAACAAAGCGACGACCAGGGTCGAGCCGAGGAATCCGAGCTCTTCTCCCACGACCGAGAGGATGAAGTCGTTCTCAGCTTCCGCCAGGTAGAAGAGTTTGCTTCGGCCAGCGCCGAGCCCAACCCCGGTCAAGCCTCCGGCGCTCATCGCCGACAACGCGATGCCCACCTGGGAAGTCGGTGATGGATCTTGGAAACCCGTGAATCGGTCCACGACGTAGGGCAGTCGTTGCCAGATGAAGTACACCAAGAGGGGAATCGCGGCACTCCCCAGCAAGACGAAGTGCAGCACCTTCGCCCCCGCGAGCATCATCAGGCTGAAACCCAACATGCTCACCAGGAGGAACGTCCCGACATCGGTTTCGATAAGGATCAGAGAGGCCGGCAGACTCACCGCCAAGACCCCCGGCAGGAATCCGTGACGGAAGCTGCTGGAAAGGTCCGGGGTCCGCGAAAACCAGGCGGCCAGGTACACGATCACCGCCAACTTGGCAATCTCCGAGGGTTGCAGCGCGAAGGGCAGGAACCCGGGGCGGAACCAGCGGCGTGCACCATTGATTTCGGCACCGATCCCGGGAACCAAGACCAAGATGAGCAGAACGACTGTGAGGAAATAGAAGCCGCGGCTCCAGGTCACCCAACGCCGGTAGTCCATGCGCGCGGCGGCGAACAGCAGGCCGAGACCGAGCAGGACCTTGCACAAGTGGGATGCCAGCGGTTTCAAGCTGGCTCGCTGCAGCTCGTCCAAAGACGCGGGCGCGGGCGACGCGGCGAACGCGGACTGTCGTGCCTCGGTGCGCTCGGCACGCTTGACGCCGGCCGCACTGAAGACCATGACGGCACCCAGCGTTAGCAGCGTAAGCACGCATGCCAACATCAAGTGCGCCGAGCGCCGGACCTCGGTCGGATCCGTGAACTCGTCAATGATTGGAAGCTTGGTCAAGGCCTGTCCCCTCCCCAGGAGACCTCAACGCCCGAACCGCAAACTCGCCAGTCCCAACATCGCGAACAGTCCGGCGACGATCCAGAACCGGATCACGATCTTCACCTCGTGAAGACCCGCCAACTGAAAGTGATGGTGAATCGGCGCGCACCGAAAAATGCGCTTGCGCCGAAGTTTATAGGAACCGACCTGCAAGATCACGGACAGGACCTCCCCCACGAAAACTGCTCCGACAATCGGCAGCAGCAACTCTTGCTTGGAAACGATGGCGACAAATCCCAGCAGCCCGCCGAGGGGCAGGGCTCCGGTATCGCCGAGAAACACCTGGGCGGGAAACGCGTTGAACCAAAGGAACGCCACCGCCGAACCGGCCATGGCGGACAGCACGATGATCATCTCCTGGGCCCCGCGGACGTGAAGCAGGGACAGGTGCTCGGCATAGTCGGGACGCCCCACGGCGAAGACGATGCCGGCGAACGCCAGGCAGGCGATGACCGTGAGTCCCGGCGCCAGCCCATCCATGCCATCGGACAGGTTCACCCCGTTGCTGGTCCCGACCATGATCAGCACGCACATGATCAGGAAGCCGATTCCCCCCAGCATCGACAGATCGAAGCCCCAGCCGGTGAAAGGCACGGTGAGCATCAACAGAGGATTGGGCCCCTCGCCCTCCATCGCCAGGCCTCGCTGGCGCATCGTGAGCCAAAGCGCAAAGGCAAGAGCTCCGGACACTCCGCACTGGAGCAGCAGCTTGGCCGCACTGGTGAGGCCGCGTTTTTGCGGATAGCGCAGCTTGATCAGGTCGTCGACCAGACCAATCAAGGTGAAGCCGATCGTGCCCAGGAACGCCAGCTGGATGTACGGATTCTGGAAGTTTCCCCAAAGCAGGATCGAAACCGACAGAGAGGGCAGCAACATCAGCCCCCCCATGGTCGGGGTGCTTTCCTTGTGTTTGTAGAGCTCCGCGAGTTCCTTGGAGGGCGACTTGCCGACCTTCTCGCGCAGATTCAAACGACGCAGCAAGCTGAGCATCCACGGACCGAGAGCCGCCCCGACCAGGAATGCGGTGATTCCCGAGGCCACCGACCTCAGGAAAACGTGCCGCGCCGTGTCTTCGGAGGGTCCCAACCATTGGACGAGCAGGTCAACGAGCACCCGCGGCTCCGACCAGTTCCAGAGCGTTCACGACGGTTTCCATGGCCATGGCCCGAGAGCCTTTGACCAGAATGGTGTCGCCGGGCTCGAGGAGCGACGGAATGCTTGCCGCCGCGCGATCCGCGTCCGGGTAGGTGTGGATCCGGGAGTCCGGGAAACCTTTTTCCAGAGCACCGGAGCGCACCGCTTCCGCGTGTTTGCCGACCACCAAGAGCAAAGCCAAGTCCAACAAGCTGACCCATTGGCCGGCTTGGTGATGCAACCGCTTGGCGTGCTTCCCGAGTTCCTTCATGTCTCCGAGGACGACCACCTTGCGGGAAGAAACGTCGGCCGCGGCCAACGTCCGAAAGGCCGCTTCCACCGAACCCGGATTGGCGTTGTAGGTATCGTCCAAGACAGTCACGGCACCGGTGTGGAGGGGACGCAAGCGTTGCGGAGGCGGCTCCACCTCGCGCAGCCCACGAGCGGCCTGGTGATGAGGAATCCCAAGCACTGTCGCCGCCGCAATTGCCGCCAAAGAGTTGTACACGTTGTGGCAGCCGCCAAGTGGAATCAACACTCGCTCGCCGGAGGTTTGATAGGCAAGGCGATCCAAGTCGAATCGCACATTGGTCGCACGAAAATCCGCAGGCTCGCGCACTCCGAACGTCACCACCGGACATTTGCAGCGCTTCTTGAGCACCTCGACCGAAGGATCGTCGGCATTGAGGATTGCGACTCCATCCGACGGAAGATGGTCGAGCAACGCCCCCTTCTCGGCGACCACTCCGTCCAGGCCACCCAAGCGTTCCACATGGGCGTAGCTGCAGTTGGTGATGATGCCGACCTCGGGCGCAGTGAGTTCGGACAGGGCGCTGATCTCCCCCGGCCCACTGGTGGCCAACTCCACCGCCGCATACTTCGTGGTCGGCTCGATCCGCAGCAAGGTCAGCGGAACACCAATGGAGTTGTTGAATGAGCGGTGGGAAGAAACGGTCTCTCCGCCGGTCGCCAGCGCCGATGACAGAAGGTTCTTGGTCGTCGTCTTGCCATTGCTGCCGGTCACGGCAACGCGCCGCGCCGGGTTTCGTCGGGCATGGAAACGCGCCAAGTCAATCAACGCCGTCGCCGGATCATCCACCCGAATCGGCACCAGCCCCGGCACTTCCGCAAGCACCGCGTCGCGTTTGACCAACGCAGCCCGCGCTCCCCCCACCGCCGCTTCGGCGAGGAACTGATGGGCATCGAAGTGGGGTCCCTGCAACGCGACGAACAGCTCTCCCCCTCGCAAGTGGCGAGTGTCCGTCGAAACCCCCTGGAACTCCAAGTCTTCCACGGTGCCGGCCACGGTTCCTCCGGTGGCCTGCAACACATGCCTCAGTTGCAGCGTTGCCATAGAGCCTCCTCCGCGACCTGGCGATCGTCGAAGGGCAGGCGCTGCTCTCCGATGATCTGCACCGTTTCGTGTCCTTTCCCCGCAATCAACACGATGTCCCCTCCCTTGGCTTCTCCGAGCGCAGATTCAATCGCTGCACGTCGATCGAGTTCCACTCTCACGGAATGGCGACGACCCGCCCCCGCCAATACTTGCTGAGCGATCTCTGCGGGGTCCTCGCCGCGAGGATTGTCGCTGGTCAACCACACCTGGTCCGACAACATCGCCGCGACTCGCCCCATGCGAGAACGCTTGCTCTGGTCCCGGGATCCCCCGCAGCCAAACACCGTGATCAGCTGCCCCCGAGTCAAAGGTTTCAACAGACGCAGCACTTTCTCGAGTGCATCGTCGGTGTGCGCGTAGTCGATCAGGACTCGAAAGTCTTGACCGCAATCCACCGGCTCCAGACGACCGGGAACTCGCCGCAAGCCACCCAAGCCGGCCTGGATGGCTCCCCCATCCACCCCCAGCGCGAGACCCGTCGCGGCCGCCGCCAGCGCATTCATCAAGTTGTAGCGGCCGATCAAGCGTGTGGTGATGGCGAAGGAGCGGCCTTGGAAGGACAACTCGAAGGCCGTGCCGTCGACTTCCATCCGCTCCACTCGCGCGGTCACGTCAGCGCCCGGGGTCAGCCCATAGGTCACCACCCGAGCAGCCGTGTCCTTCAAAAAGTCCAAGGAGTACGGGTCCTCGGCATTGAGCACCGCCACCGAGTTTCGGGACAAGGACTGGAACAAACGGCTCTTGGCCCGCCAGTAGGCTTCGAGACTTCCGTGGTAATCGAGATGTTCCCGCGCGAGCTGAGTGAAAACCGCCGCATCAAACCCGATGCCCGCGGTCCGTTCTTGATCCAAGCCGTGGGAAGAGACCTCCAACACCGCTGCTCGGCTCCCTCGGTTCCGAGTCCTGGCCAGAATCGAGGCAAGTTCCAGCGCGTCAGGAGTGGTGTTCTGCGCCGGTTGGATTGCTTCCCCACTGAAGCGACAACCGACAGTTCCGATGAACGTCGGACGCTGCCCGTCCGCCTCCAACACCGCCGAAAGCATCGACGCGGTCGTAGTCTTGCCGTTGGTCCCGGTGACCCCCACACAGGTCAGGTGACGCGACGGCCAGTCCGCGTAAGCGTGAGCGAGAATGGCTTTGGTCCGGCGCACATTGTCGGCACGAAACACGGCCACCGGTGCGAGGACGGCAGGCAGCGTGGCGGCTTCCTCGCAGACCACGGCCACCGCTCCTTTGCGGACCGCCTCTTCGATGAACCGTGCACCGTTGTCACGGGAACCAGCGACGGCGAAGAACACACATCCCGGAAAAACCTGACGGCTGTCGCTGCACAAACCGGTGATGGCGACATCGCCCCGGTGGGCAGGTTGCGGCAAACCGGCCTGCTCGAAAAGTCCAGAAAGCGTCGTTCTTCGGTGCATGACTTCGCCGGAAATGGGCAAGGTGGACGCAGTCATCCCGAAGACCACCTTTCCTCCCACAGCTCTTCCGGACGGTCCGGAGGAACTTGAAGGAAGCGCAACGTCGTCCCCAGAAGTCGAGCGGCAGAAGGAGCAGCAATGCCCGAGGCATAGCGCCCGCTCTTCGGCTCATCGACCACCACCAACACGATTGCCCGTGGGTGTTGCACCGGACCGTAGCAAAAGAAGGAAGGGCTGATGAGGCTTCGATTCTCTTCTTTCTCTGGAGTTCCTGTCTTCCCACCCATGGAGTACCCCCTGGGCCGATGCCTTTCGGTCTCCCCCTGCTCCACGACCTGGGCCAACATCGACGACACGTCCCGTGCCACCGACTCCTCCAGCAGCGGGTACCCGTCGACGGGAAACTCTTCCACGTGTCCATCGGCGTGGTGGGCCGAAAGCGCGAGCCGAGGACGCACCCAGTAGCCGCCGTTGGCAAATGCCGCCGTCGAACCAATCATCTGCACAGCAGTCACGTTGATGGCATGACCGAACGACAACGAGACCAGACTGTACTCCCGGCGAAACCGGCTGCGCGGAGTCATGAGTCCCGCCGATTCCCCGGTCATCCCCCACAAGCGCTGGCCAAATCCCAGGGCCCGGTAGTAGTCGAGAATGGGCTGAAATTCGGCGCTCCCCTTGGTGACTCCCGGGGTGACCAGACGACAGGCGATCTTTGCCATGCCGATGTTGGAGGAGTGCACCAGGATCTGCTCGATGGACAGATCTCCGTATCCCCCGTGAATGTCCGAGAGACGACGCTTGCCGAAGTAGCTGACCCCGTTGCCACAATGAAAGCTGTCGGCGGCGGAGATGACGCCTCGCTGCAGTGCATAGCCAACCATGTGAGGCTTGAGGGTCGAGCCAGGCAGGTAGGCCTCTTCCACCGCGAGGATTCGATGCCCGTCCCAGTCCTGCCCGGACTCTGGACGCCCGACCCGAGGAGCTGGGCGCTGAGCCATCGCCAGGAGGTCGCCGTTCCACGGATCCATGACCAATGCTTGGCACCAGCGAGGCCGGAACTCCGCCATCACCGAGTCCATGGCCAGCTCGGCCGCTTCTTGCAGGACGGGCTCCACCGTCAAATGAATGGCCGCTCGGCCCGTCTCTCGGGAAGAGTCGATCTGGCGACCTCCGAGGAGCCGTCCCCGGCCATCCCTGCGCACCTGCTCTTCACGCGAAATGGGCTGCAGGCGATCCTCGAAGTGGGCTTCCAATCCGGACCGGCCCACCCCTTCCGCGTCGACGAAACCGAGTAGCGGCGCGTAGCGCTCGCCCTGGGGATAAACGCGGTGATAGCGTGGCTGAACGCGCAACCCCTTGCACGGCCATCGACCGCCAATCTCCCTCAATGAGCGGATCACTTGGGGGTCGCGCACATCCTCGACCAGTCGTGGCCAACGCTCGGACGCCAACTTGTCGCGGATTTCAAAAGGATCGGCGCCGGTCAGCTCAAACAAGATGTCCGCCACCGCCTTGGGTCGAGAAACGTCGGGTGACCAAGCGAAGACGTCAACGGCCTCGACGGTCCGTGCCAGGCACCCGCCACGGCGGTCCAGCAGCTCTCCGCGCATTCCCTCGCGGCGATCGGCTTGCGTGCGGTAGGGAATGGTGTCTCCCGGCTCGCAGGCTTTCACGACTTGCAGATAAAACAGCCGGCCCTCCAACGAGACCAAGAGAATCGTTGCCAAGGCCAGCAGGAAAACGGCGAGATGTCGAGCGCGGCGGATCATCGACGGAAAGTCCGGAGAGTTGCAAGGGACGCGGCGGGATCGCTCCCGCCTTGCGACGGGACAGCTACATCAACACGTCCTCCAGAACCTCGACAAGCCGGTTTCGGCGCAGCGCGAGAGCCGCTTGATGAATCCACGCAGGAGTGAACTTCTCCTCGACTCGGCACTCGATGGTGTCCCGCTCGTTGGTGAGCAGCTCGAGCTCGGTCTTCGCGCGTCCAAGCTGATAGGAGCGCAGCTGCATCCGGACTTGCAACGCGACGGTGAAGCAGGCCACGATCGCAAAGAGGAGCAGGGCGGCGATGTGAGTCGTGATGCGCATCGCGATTTTTTCCCGAGTTGCCCCGGCGACGTGCCGATGAATCCTAGGTAAGATGAAGAGGCAGGGCGCAGGCGTGGGACATACCTGCTGAGGGCGATCCGTTCCTCCGCCGTCCGCTTTCGGAGGATCGGTCAACAGGCCCCACGCCCGCTCCCGTATCGTTCTCTTCTCATCGATCTCGCTCCAGAGTCCTGTCCGAGACGGGCGCTCCGGGTCGGGATCGTTTCTTTTTGTCAGTTCCTCTTCGGTTCCTTCTCGGGGGGGATGCTCTCGGAGTCTCGGGAAACACCGAGCCGTGTGGCGACCCTCAATCGGGCACTACGAGCTCGTCGATTCCTGCGAGTTTCTGCCTCGGTGGGTCGCTGTGGCTTACGAGTAACCACTTGCCACTCCCCTTGCCGATCGCCTTCACGGAAGAACTGCTTGACTCGTCGGTCTTCCCCACTGTGGTAGGACAGAACCAGAGCCATCCCTCCGGGACGCAGCCACTTCGCCGCCTCCGGCAATACCCGGGTCAAACATCCCACTTCATCATTGACGACCATGCGCAACGCCTGAAAGGTCCGGGTGGCCGGATGAATCGCTCCCGGACGCCCTCCCCCCGCGACACGCGAGACCAGCTGAGCGAGTTCGGCCGAACGACGAAGCGGTGCCGACCGGCGCCTCTCCACGATGGCGCGAGCGATGGCAGCTGCCCTTCGCTCATCCCCCAGCTCCCTCAACATTGCCGTCAAATCCTCCTCCCCCACTCGCTCCAAGACCGCCGCTGCTGATTCCCCCTCGCGGGGGTCCATCCTCATGTCCAGATCGCAGTCGCTCTCGAAGCGAAATCCCCGGCGGGGATCGTCCAACTGCATCGAGGAAACCCCGAGATCCAAAAGAAGCGCGTCGAACGCATTCTCGTTCGGGCCTCCCTCGACACTTCCTGCACGATCGAACCGGCTGACGACGGCACGAAACCGCGCGCCGAACGAAGCCAGGGACCGCCGCACTGCCTCTACTGCCTCGGGGTCGCGATCAACTCCGAGCACTGCACATTCCGCGAAGCTACGGAGGATCTCCCGTGTGTGACCTCCCCCGCCAAGAGTGAGATCGAGAAAGGCTCGCGGCGAAACCGGCTGCAAATGCTGGAGGATCTCCTCCACCATGACCGGCTCGTGCGTTGAGCCATCTCCCAAGTCGCCTCCTCCCGACAGCCACCGATGGTGGCGCCGTCACACACCGAAGATCTCCGCCGCATGATCTTCATAGGTCTCCCCACCGTCCTGCGAGACAGCGTCCCAACGATCGGGAGCCCACAACTCGATGCGCCGATCCACTCCGACCAACAACACCTCTCGGTCGATGCCCGCCAGCTTTCGGTACTCCGGAGGGAGCAAAATCCGACCGCTTGCGTCGACGGGAAGCTCCCGCGCCCAAGAAAAGAACTGACGCGAGAAATTCCGAGCTTTGTCGTCCCCGAGGGAGGATTTGCGGACCTGGGTGACCAGGTCGTCCCACGCCTCGGGGAGCACCAGAAAGATGCAGCCTTCCAACCCCTTGGTCCCGAAGAAGAGCCGCCCTCGACTCGGGTCCGCCAGAGGCTCCATGAACTTCTTGGGGATGTTGAGGCGACCCTTGGCATCGAGCGAGTGTTTGTGCTGACCAAGAAACATGGGTCGTGGCTCGTCATCCCTGTGCTCCCCACACCATCTCCATCGAGAAACACACTAACCCACTCTGACCCACTCACAAAGCTGATTCGCCGATTTTCGTCCGGAAATCTCCACATTGCTGCTAGAAGCCGCCACCGACCGGCTCGGTCTCCGCCAGAGAATCCGTACATCTCCCGAACTGATGAGGGGGCTCCCGCAACGAGACACCGAATCCGGGCCCACTTCGGCCCACACCGGATCCCCCCGGAGTCACGCCCAAGGCGCGAATCACGAAGGCGCTGATTCGGCCACCAGCGCCCACAGACGGGCTCAAACTCCAGAATCAGTCGACAAGGTCAGGACAACCAGTGGACAGTTTCCGCGCGACATGCGCCGGCCCGAGATCAAACCAGACAGGGATCAACGACAGCGGGCCAGAACAAGGGAAGCAGGACTCAGGAAGTCGCCGCCTCTTCCACTTCGTCTTCCTCGAGAGCTCCATCCAGAAGCTCTTCCAGCTGCACCCGCAACTGCGGAAGCTGCTCTTTCGTGAGCAACGGGGCAGGAACCAAGAAAGGCACCTGCTCGGGCCCCGGGCGTCGCAAGCGCAGGTACTCGTCCCCTCCCTCGGACACCAGATCCAACATGCGGAAGAATCGCTTGCGAATCAGCAACAGGGCAATCAAGTAAAGAAGTGGCTCAATCCCCTCGGGCGGTTTTTCCAGCCAGACCTCGAACAAGCGCAGCAAGCGGTGGAAGTCCAGCTTCTTCTTCCGCTCGGTCACCGCCACCCAGCGCGTTTCCCAATACAGCACCGAATCGGTGTCCTGGGGCACACAGCTCGCGCAGTAGTCGTTTCGCACAGGGACGTCCTCATCGTCCAACTCCACGGACGACGTGACTCGTTGACCATCTTCAAATGGCTTTTCGCAGGACGAACAACGCTCCTGGACGCGCCGGATTTTCCACTGATTCAACGACTTGGTCCCTCGACAGGGCGACGGGAACCGGGCTCTTCGAGCTCCCCACGACACGCCGCCACCACTTCCTCCCACGCCTCCGGCGAACTCGAGACGCCGAATTGGCGAGTATTCTGCTCCAAGGCATCGTACAAAGTCCGCGCCAGCTCCAACTCCCTGGCTTCGTAGGCTCTCCGGTAGGCTCCCACGAGCCCCAGACGAACTTGGTCGGTGCGGACCGTGGCCAACCCCGCCCCCGCCTTGCGAACCACAAATGGGTCCGGATCCATCAAGGCGAGAACCAGCAAATCCACGACCCCCGAGCTTTCGCGCACTCGCAAAGCCAGACCATCCACGGCCTGAGCCCGAACCTTCCAGCTCGCGTCTCCGGCGAGAATCTCTCCCAAGGCGGCCGTGCCCCCGGACCCCGAGATCCGCCCCAACCCCTGACAGGCGAAGTAGCGCAGATCGTCGCTCGCTTCACCCAGCAACGCGGTGAGCTCTTCCGTCGCATCGAGGTCACCCAACACCCAAGCGATTCGATCCAGAATCATCCAGTCAATGGGCTTTTCCGACGCATGAAACCGTGCCGCCTCCACCAGGAACGGCACAGACTCGTAACCGATGTAGACCATTTCTTCGCGGGCCACGTCCCACGGTGCCCGGCTCGACTCAGGATCCACCGGTTGGGCACTAGTTATCAGGACCATATACAAGTAGTCGAGAGCCAACTTTGTCTCCCGCTGCCCGCGTGCGTACCACGCGTCACGGACGTCGATCGACTCCCGTCCCTGGGACAGCGCCTGCACGTAACCCGCGAAAGCCGCCTTCTCTTCCGCGCTGAAGTCCTCGGCGCTGCGGCAACTGATCCCGCCGAGAAGCAGCAATCCCCAAATGAAACGTCGTCGCCCTTGAACCATGAAACCCCTCATCACTTCGCCGGGAACGCTCGAGAGAACACCGCACGAATCTGAGGCGCGTGCGAATGACAAAGATCATAGAGCCCGAAATGCTTCTTGCTCGATGGCCGTCCACTTGGAGCACAAAGATGTGCGAAGCGAGCGCCTTCGTCGAGAGTTCCTTCGGAACAATCAAAAGACCTGAGCGGATGCCGAGAGACAATTCGACGGCAAGCTAAGATAGGGTCGTCGTCGCGCGCGGAAGGGAAGCGACGAGACGGATCCAAGAACATCGCCAGACCCTGGGAGGGAGCTGATGCCAAGGACGACTCCATGTGTCCACCTGCACGCCCATAGCCATTTCTCGCTGCTCGACGGCAATCCGCGCGTTGAGGCGCTGGTCAAGGCAGCAGCCGATGCGGAAATGCCAGCCTTGGCGCTCACCGACCACGGCAACCTGTTCGGCATCGTCGAGCTCTTTCGCTACGCCGAAAAACACGGCGTGAAGCCGATCCCTGGGATCGAGGCTTACATCGCCCGCACCAGCCACCGGGAGAAATCGGGCGGAGCCACCGGCAACTTCACCGATCACATCACCTTGCTGGCGACCAACTACACGGGCTACCAGAACTTGATGAAGCTGACTTCGCGCAGCTTCCTCGAGGGATTCCACCGGAAACCTCGGATCGACAAGGAGCTTCTGGACCAGCACCGCGAAGGACTGATCGCGCTCTCCGGCTGCTTGAGTGGCGAGATTTCGCGAATGGTCCTCCACGGCGATCGAAATCAGGCGATCGCCTCCGCTCAGACCTTTCGCGACTTGATGGGCCCGGACAATTTTTACCTGGAGGCGATGAACAACGGGCTAGGCAAGCAGACTCAGGTGCGCGAGGCTCTGCTCGACATTTCCAAGGAAACCGGCATTCCCATCGTCGGAACCAGCGACGTTCACTACATCGATCGACAGGATGCGCTGGCCCAGGAAGTGATGCTTTGCATCAACATGGGCACGACATTGAACAACGAGAACCGGATGCGCATGGATACGGACCAGTTCTACTTCCGGACGGGAGAAGAAATGGCCCGCGCCTTTGCCGACATTCCCGGGGCTCTGGAACGGACCCTCGAGATCGCCGATCGCGTCAAGGTTGAATTGCCCTTCGGCGAACGCCACCTGCCCGACTTCGAAACTCCGGACGGATCCACTCCTTCGGCCTTCTTTCGACGCCTTTGCGACGAGGGGATTCGACGGCTCTACGGCAACCGCGCCTCCAGCCAAGAGGTCCAGGAACGACTCCAAGGCGAGGTCGCGGTCATCGAAGAGATGGGTTTCGTCTCTTACTTCTTGATTACGTGGGATTTCATCCGCTTTGCCCGGGAGAACGGCATTCCGGTCGGACCGGGGCGTGGCTCCGCGGCGGGAAGCCTGGTTTCCTATGCCCTCGGGATCACCCAGATCGACCCTTTGAAGTACGACTTGCTGTTCGAGCGATTCCTGAATTCTTCGCGTATCAGCATGCCGGACATCGACATCGACTTCTGCCGGGACGGCCGCGAAAAGGTCATCGACTACGTCCGCCAACGATATGGAACCGACAAGGTCTCCCAGATCGTGACCTTCGGGACAATGGCGGCGCGGGCCGCTTTGCGCGATGCCGGCCGGGTTCTCGAGGTCGACCTCAAGGAAGTTGACCGAATCGCGAAGAAGATCCCAGGCACCCCGGGCACCAAGCTCGACGACGCTCTGCAGGATCCCGAACTCCAAGAGATCCACCACCAGAGTGAGCTGCACGAACAATTGTTTGACGTGGCACTCAAACTCGAAGGCCTCAACCGCCACGCCTCCACCCATGCGGCGGGGGTGGTCATCGGTGACCAACCGCTCCTGGAAATCGTGCCTCTTTGCCGGGTCCAAGGCGAAGTCAACACCCAGTTCACGATGAACGACCTGGAGGCCCTTGGTCTTCTCAAGATGGACTTCCTCGGGCTCAAGACCCTCACCATCTTGGACGGCGCGGTCAAGATGATCCGCGAGAATCAGGGCATCGACATCGACTGCTCGAGTTTGCCGTTGGATGACAAGAGGACCTACCAGCTACTCGCCAAGGGAGAGACGGCCGCGGTCTTCCAGCTCGAATCCTCGGGGATGCGTGAACTTCTGGTCAAGATGGACCCCGGATGCTTCGAGGACATTATCGCCATCTTGGCGTTGTACCGGCCGGGCCCGCTCGGCAGCGGCATGGTGGACTCCTACGTCAACCGCAAACGCGGGGTGGAAGAGATTCGCTACTTGCACCCGGTCCTGGAAGACGTCCTTCAGGAGACGTACGGCATCCTCGTCTACCAAGAGCAGGTGATGCGGATCACCAACGTCTTGTCCGGGTTCACTCTGAACGAAGCGGACTCCCTTCGCAAAGCCATGGGGAAGAAGAAGCCCGAGGTGATGGCGAAGTTCAAACAGAAGTTCGTCGAGGGAGCAGAAAAGAACAACTGTTCCGCGGAAACCGCGACGGAAATCTGGGAGCTGATGGAGTACTTCGCCGGTTACGGCTTCAACAAGAGTCACTCCACCGCCTACGGTCTGATCACCTACTACACGGCTTGGATGAAGGCCAATTATCCACTGGAGTTCATGGCTTCGGTGATCAGCTGCGAAGTGTCCAATTCCGACAAGGTGGCGGCCTACCTGCAAGAGTGCCGGCGCATGAAGATCGAAATCCTGCCGCCATGCTTGCTTCACTCCCAGTTGAAGTGCTCGACGGAAGAAGGCTCGATTCGACTGGGGCTCTCGACGGTCAAGGGAATCGGTGAACGCGCCATCGAGGCACTGATCGCCGCGCGGACGAAACCCAGCCAGCCCGCCACCTTTGGCAGCATTCTCGAAGAAACCGATCCTCAATCGGTGAACAAGTCCGCTCTCGAAGCCTTGATCAAAGCGGGCGCCCTCGACTGGGCTCCCCATTCGCGGAACGCCCTGTTCCAACACCTGCCGGTACTCATGCAGCAGGCAGCGGTGATGCACAAGGACCGGAAATCGGGGCAGGGGTCCCTGTTTGGCAACACCAAGGGATCGGCTCCGGTGGCCGATCGCGTCCCCGACCTCGTTGAGTGGTCCGAACGCGAACTCCTCCATCACGAGAAAGAGGTGTTCGGCTTCTACCTCTCTTCGAATCCATTGACCCGCTACACCGATTTGTTGCGGCGACACTGCAACGCGAACATTGCGGACCTGAACGCGCTGCCGGACAACCACTCGGTCACCGTGGGCGGGATCGCCGGCAAGCCACGCATCACCGTCACCAAAAAGGGCAAGACCGCGGGACGGAAAATGGCCATCGTCGAGATCTTCGGCGACGAAGGCTCCGTGTCCTGCGTCATCTTCCCCGACGTCTACGAAGAAGTCCGTGCTCACATCGAAGAGGACCGCATCTTGATCCTCAAGGGGCAGCTCGACCTCAGTCGCGACGATCCCACCATCAAGGTCGCCGAGGTGGTCCCCCTGGACGGCATCCTGGACCAAAGCGGGGCCGGCCAGATCATCATCGATTTGCCGACCAGCGCGGGGGCGGAACTGCCCCAGACCCTGCAGAAGATCCGGGACGCCCTGCTCGAGAGCGTCGGCGAGAACCCGGTGTTCGTCCGCCTGGTCCGAGACCGCGGGAAGCCGGTCGTCCACCGCGTCGACGAGGACTACTTCGTGAAGATTTCCGACGACTTGGTCGAACAGATCGAGAGAATCGTTGGATCGGGTCGGGTTTCGCTCATGTGACCCCCGCCCCGGGGATCCACTCGTGTCGCGGAAGCAGAGGAACTCTCGATGACCGGGAAGAATTATTTGCTGTTCGGCCCCCCCGGCGCCGGCAAGGGCACTCAGGCGAAGATTCTTGAACAACAGCTGTCGATTCCCCACGTCTCGACCGGAGACATGTTTCGGGAACACCTGAAGACCGGAACAGAACTCGGAAAGCGAGTGAAAGAAATCCTGGCCGCCGGCGAGCTGGTCCCCGACGAAATCACCAACGAGATGGTCCGCCAGCGCTTATCACTCGATGATGTGGCCCGCGGGGTCCTCTTGGACGGGTTCCCCCGCAATGTGGCTCAGGCGAAGTTTCTGGATTCGATTCTCGCCGAGCGGGAAGCATCGGTCGGCCAGGTGATCGTCATTGAGCTGGCGGAGTCGGAACTCGTCACCCGAATGAAGGGGCGGGCCGAAAAAGAAGGCCGTACCGACGACGCCGATCCAGCAGTGATCCAAAACCGGATCGAGACCTATCGCCGAGAAAGCGAGCCCTGCGTGGCACACTACGAGGGAACGGCGGCGGTGGTCACCAAGGTGAACGGCCTTGGCTCCATCGAAGAAGTGACCGAGCGAATTCTCCGAGAGATCTGAACCCCGCGTCGAATCGAAGGATGCCACGGGTCGTTCGTCAGATCGCTTGAGGCTGCAAACCGGCTTGAAACTGCGCCAGAACCGGTTTTGGGTCGATGCCAGCCGTTGAGACGAGCAGACTTTCTCGGCTCGACCGGTCGGACCGAGCGGTTCGAACGCGGTGAACTCGCAGATCTCGCTCGCGGACCCACAAAGTGGCAACGAGCATGCCAGGTCGTCCGATCGAACTGACTGGCGCCTGCCAAGCTCGGCGAAGACCTACTCTTCGCCGTCGCCCTCGTCGCCCTTCTTCTTCTTGGACTTCTTTTTGACCGACTTCTGAGCCTCGAGCTCGGCCTGTTCCGCAGCTTCTTGGGCGCGTCGCTCGCTTTCCCCGACCAGCTCGAGGATTGCTCGCGGAGCCGCATCACCGAGGCGCGGCTTGGCAAGCTTCAAGATCCGAGTGTATCCGCCGGGGCGGTCCACGAAAGCAGGCCCGATGTCGTCGAAGAGCTTCTTCACGATGTCCCGGTCGTTGCCGAGGATCTGCGCCGCACGCCGGATCCGGTGCAGACTCCGCTCCCTCGCGAGGGTGATGACCTTTTCGGCATGCGGTCGGTACTCCTTGGCTTTGGCCAAGGTCGTCACGATACGGCCGTGTTCGAACAGCGACTTCAGAATGTTGCGCTTCAGGGCGATGCGGTGCTCGCTCTTGCGGCCCAGCTTGCGTCCTCGTTTGCGATGCCTCATCGCCCCAATGCTCCTTGCCTTCTTGTGTTCGGAGGCCGTGGAAGTTCGGCCCTTAGTTCCTGCACCCGCGGAATGAAACTACGAGTTCACGGCTGTTCTGGAGGTTCCGAAAGGATGTCTTCCGAAGGAGCCGGTGCCCCCCCGTTGTCACCACTGCCGACCTCGACCACCGGCGGAATGGTCGACGCACCAGCGTCGGAAACCGCCCCAGGAACCGTTTCCACCACGCTTCCCTTCGGAGCCAACCCGTGCTCGGCCAGCTTTCGCTTCACTTCGCGCAACGACGTCTGCCCGAAGTTTCGCAGCTCCAACAGATCCGGCTCGGTCATCTCGATGAGCTGACCGATCGTACGGATGTTCTCTGCATCGAGACAATTCCGAGCTCGAACCGAGAGTTCGAGAATGCTGATCGGTTGTTCGCGAATCTCCGCCTGGGGATCGTCTTCGATCTGCTGACCTTGCAAAGAAATCGGGTCGTAGTCCTCGACAGCCAGGACCGATCCGGAAGGCTGCAGGTAGTGGATGAACGGGTTCAGGTGCTTGCGGTAGATCTTCGACGCTTCGACCAGGACCGATTCCGGAGAAACGGTGCCATCGGTCCAAATCTCCAAGACCAGTCGATCGTAATTGGTGATCTTCCCGACACGGGTGTCTTCCACCTTGGAGCGCACACGCACGACCGGGGAGAAATTCGAATCGATGGCCAGGACGCCAACTTCCCGATCTTCGCGCTCATTCTCTTCTGCGGTGAGATAGCCCCGGCCCTTCTGCGCGCGCATCTCCATGCGGAACTCGCGCTCGGCGGTCAGGTGGCAAATCACGTGGTCGGGGTTCAGGATCTCGGCATCCGCTGGACAAATGATGTCGCCAGCGGTCACCGGGCCCTCTTTCTTGACGTCAATGCGCAGTTGGACGGGACCCGCCGTGTTCAGACGAACCAGGATGCCCTTGACGTTCAGGATGATCTCGACCGAATCCTCGAGCACGCCCTCGATCATCGAGAACTCGTGCAGGACATTGTCGATCTTCATTTCGGTGATCGCGAAGCCTTCGATCGACGAAAGCAAGGCGCGGCGAATGCCATTGCCGATGGTGTTGCCGAAGCCGCGTTCGAAGGGCTCCACAACAAACTTCGCGTAGGTGTCCGAAGCGCTTTCCGGATCGGCCGAAACACGAGAGGGAAGTTCGAAATCGCGCCAGCGAATTCTCATCAAAGTTCTCCAAGGACGATTCGGTGATTACTTCGACATCAACTCGACGACCAGCTGCTCGTCGACCGGGAACTCGAGATGCTCCCGTCGCGGCAGCTCCACCACGCTGGCGGAGAGATTGGCCTCGTCAAACTTCAACCACGCAGGAACCGTGGCCTTTCGAGCTTCCATCGACTCTTTCAAAAGTTTGGTCACCTTCTCGCTGCCCTGGAAGGTGATGGTGTCCCCCGGCTTCACGGCCGCCGAGGCGACATTGCATCGACGCCCGTTCACCTGCACGTGTCCGTGAGAGATCACCTGACGAGCGTGACGCCGCGACAGGGCCGTTCCCAAGGAATTCACGACGTTGTCAAGACGACGCTGCAGGAGCAGGATGATGTTCTCACCGGTATTGCCCTGCTGCCGCGATGCCTTGGTGTAGACCCGTCGAAACACCTTTTCGGACACACCGAAGAAGCGCTTCAGCTTCTGCTTTTCGCGAAGACGAACGCCGTAGTCCGACGGACGTCCACGACTCCAGGGATGGACCCCCGGCTGGTAGTTTCGCTTCACGATCGCGCACTTTGCCGAATCGCAACGCGCCCCTTTGAGGTAGAGCTTCTCTCCCTCGCGGCGACAAAGCTTGCAAACCGAACCGATCTGTCGAGCCATTGCTTCGAACTACCCTTCTGTTCTGGGGAAATCTGTCAGGAGATCAGACACGGCGCCGCTTGCGGGGCCGACAACCGTTGTGCGGCAAGGGAGTCACGTCTTCGATGGCCTTGACCGTCAGACCGGCAGAAGACAGTGCGCGCACGGCGGACTCGCGTCCCCCGCCCGGCCCCTTGACCTTCACTTCCACTTCCCGCATGCCAAGCTTCACCACGGTCTGAGCCGCACGCTCAGCCGCTTTCTGAGCCGCGAATGGCGTCGACTTGCGCGACCCCTTGAAACCCACGGCACCCGCCGTCGCCCACGCCAGGGCGTCGCCCCGAGTGTCGGTGATCGTCACGGTCGTGTTGTTGAATGTCGCGTGAACGTGAGCCACTCCCTTGGCGGGAGTGCGGCGCATCTTCTTTTTCTTGGCCATTCGCTTGCCGTGTTTCTCTGAGGTTTCCGGGCTCTACAAATTCGCAGTGCCCTCAAGAAACCAGTGGAACTCATGTTTTCCAAAGTGCCCCCGTGCCCAGGACTCCCAAGGGAATCCGAAATGGGACGTGGCCTACTTGGTCCCCTTCTTGCCAGCCACGGTCTTCTTGGGACCCTTCCGACCACGAGCATTGGAACGCGTCCTTTGTCCGTGCACCGGCAGCCCCTTGCGGTGGCGAAGGCCTCGGTAGCAACCGATTTCCTTCAGCCGCTGCACGTTGGCGCTCACCTGTCGGCGAAGCTGCCCTTCCACCATCAAGTGCTTGTCGATGTAGTCGGCGATGCGCGCCAGCTCTTCGTCGCTGAGGTCCTTGGCGCGAACGTTCTCGGCAATGCCGATCGAACCAAGCATGCTCTTCGAAGTGTGGTGGCCGATCCCGTAGATGTAAGTCAAGGCAACGTGCGCCTGCTTGTCGTTCGGGATGTCGATTCCGAGGATTCGTGGCATCTGTTCTGAGCTTCCTTTGGGACTTACTTACCTTGGCGCTGCTTATGACGGCCCACGGAGCAAATCACCCGCACCACCCCGTGGCGGCGGATGATCTTGCAGTTCTCACAAATCCGGCGTACTGAAGCGCGAACCTTCATGTTTCACTCTCTTCCGGCGGTGCCCGAAGGCACGCGGGGTTACTGATCAATCTTTGCGCGTGCGTCAGGAACTCTCCAGACACACAGCAACGCCCCTTCCCTACCTACTCCCGATAGACGATTCGTCCGCGGGTCAGGTCGTAAGGGGACAGCTCGATCGAGACCTTGTCCCCAGGCAGGATGCGAATGAAGTGCATTCGCATCTTTCCGGAGGCATGGGCAATGATCTGATGTCCGTTCTCGAGCTCCACGCGAAAGACCGCGTTTGGCAACGCTTCCTTCACGACCGCCGAGATTCGAATCGCCTCTTCTTTTGCCACAGCGAAGTACCGTATTTTCCGTTCAAACCGTCATCGACGGGTCGAAGCATCTTAGGAGTGGATGCCGCACATTCAAGTCAAAGTTACTTCCGGCCGCGCGCCCAAGTCGACGAGGACTTGCCGGCGGTGAATCCTTCGTAGTTGCGCATCACCAAGTGGGCGTTGATCTTGTCCACGAGATCGAGGCAAACCCCCACCACGATCAGGATGCTGGTGCCGCCGATCACCGACACCAACCCGACCTGAAGGCCGGAGAACATGGAGGCGGCAACTTGCGGAAACAGCGCGACGGCCGCCAAGAACGCGGCGCCCGCCAGGGTCACGCGGACCATCACGGTTTCCAGGTGCTCGGCAGTCCGCTTGCCCGGCCGAATTCCCGGGATGAAGCTACCGTGCTCCTTGAGATTGTTGGCCATCTCGGTCGGTTGGAACATCAACGCGGTCCAGAAGAACGCGAAGAAGAAAATCAGCGCGGTGTAGATCAGCGTGTAGAAGAACGAGTTGTAGCCGAAGTACTCATCCGCCCAGCTGAACCAGCTGATCTGAGCGATCAACTGCGGCACGATGAACAGAGCCGACGCAAAGATGATCGGCATGACGCCCGCACTGTTGACCTTCAGCGGGATGTAGTGGCGACCGCCGGCCATCTGCCGACGCCCGCGAGTCAGTTTGGCCTGCTGAATCGGAATCCGTCTTTGCGCCTTGGTGAAGTAAACGATCACCCCCACCACCATCACGAAGATCACAATCAGCGTCGCGAACACCTGGACCTGGCTCTCGCCCTGGGCGTTGATCGACAGCAGGATCATGCCGGGAACCTGAGCCAAGATGCCGGCCATGATGATGAGTGAGATGCCGTTGCCGATCCCGTTCTCCGTGATCTTCTCGCCAATCCACATGATGATCAGCGTCCCGGTGGTCAGCATGCAGATGATGCCGATCCGGTAGAAGAAACTGGAGAACAGCTCAGGATCGATGATCGGGTCCTGAGCGCCGACGATGCTTCCACGCAGCAGGCCGTTGACCACGAAGAAGGCCTGCACGAGACACAGCGGCACCGTGGCGTAGCGGGTGTACTGATTGATCTTCTTCTGACCCGCAGCCCCTTCCTTTGACAGTGCCTCGAGGCTCGGCACCATCTTGGTCAAAAGCGAGAAGATGATCGAAGCAGAGATGTATGGCATGACTCCCAAGGAGAAGATCATGCACGAGGAAATCGAGCTTCCGGAAAGGGCATTGAGGATGCCAAAGGCGGCCATGAAGCCCCCCTGGCTCTCCTGCAGTTTCTTCAGGTTCTCGAGGTCCACTCCGGGAAGCGGGATGTGGAATCCCAGCCGGTAAACCACCAAGAGACTCAAGGTGATGAGAATCTTGGTGCGCAGTTCCGGCACTCGGAGGACTTCGACGACTTTCTTCAGCATGGCGGTCTGGCCGTCCGCGCACTCTTCGAGTGCAGCGGTCGTTTTCCCCTCGGGTTATTGAATCTGCTGGAACGAGCCCGACGCCGCTTCGATCTTCTTGCGCGCGGAATCGGAAGCGAAATGAGCTTCGACGGTGAGACCCTTCGAAAGCTCGCCGGCACCAAGGATCTTGATTCGCTTGGCGTTCTTCTTGATCAGTCCCCGTTGCACCAGAGTGGAAAGATCGACCTTGGTTCCGGCTTCGAACCACTGCTCGAGCTGCCCCACGTTGACGATGGAGATTGCGTCACCACGGAAACGGGCATTGTTGAAACCACGCCGCGGCAAACGACGGAACAGCGGCATCTGACCACCTTCGTGGCCGAGCTTGCTGTCCGCACCAGTCCGCGAGTACTGCCCCTTGGTGCCCCGCGTGCAAGTTTTGCCCCGGCCCGAGCCGATGCCGCGACCAACGCGCTTGCGTCGATCCCGCTTCGGTTCCGAGGTCAGGATGTCGTTGGCGATCATGACAGAGACACTCCTCGGAGTGTGGCGACCTCATCTTTGGAGCGAAGCCCCTTCAATCCCTCGAACGCGGCCTTCACCACATTCATGGAGTTGGTCGATCCGTAGTTCTTGGTCAGCACGTCCTTGACGCCCGCCAGCTCGAGGACCGCTCGAACCGGAGCGCCGGCCACGATCCCGGTCCCCGGCGCCGCCGGAACCATCCGAACAATGGAAGACTCGAACCGCGCCGTGATTTCATGAGGAATGGTGGTGCCAACCAGCGGCACGCGAATCAGGCTCTTGCGCGCTTCCTTGACCCCTTTGTCGACCGCGTTGGGAACGCCACGAGCCTTGCCGAAACCAAAGCCCACTCGCCCGTCTTTGTTCCCGACGACCACCATGGCGGAGAAGGAGAACCGGCGTCCTCCCTTCATCACCTTGGCGCAGCGGTTGACTTTGACGACGTTCTCTTCGAAGCCGCTCCCGTCATCGCCGGGACCGCGCTGGGAACCTCGAGGTTTTCCACGTTGGCGCGCCATTAGAACTCCAACCCTCCTTTGCGAGCACCGTCGGCCAGAGCTCGCACTCGTCCGTGGTACTTGTACGGACCACGATCAAACACCACCTTCGAGACGCCGGCCTTCTTGGCGCGTTCGGCAACTGCCAAGCCGACTCGCGAAGCCGTCTCGACTTTGCCCGCCAACCCTTCGGGAGCATCCGGAAGTTCGGCCTCGCGCGACGACGCCGCGGCCAAGGTTCGGCCTTCGCGGTCGTCGATGACTTGGGCGTAGATGAAGCGGGAGCTGCGGAACACGGACAACCGAGGACGTTCGGCACGATTCACCAAACGGCGCCGGGTCCCCCGTGCCTTGCGCTCCTTCTGCTTGCGTCGAAATCGCTGAATCTTCATGCCTGGTTACCTGTTAACCGCCACCTGCCATGGACTTGCCAGCCTTGCGGCGAATCTGTTCCCCGGCGTAGCGCACGCCCTTGCCCTTGTACGGTTCGGACGGTCGGGATCCCCGAATGCGCGCCGCGAACTGCCCCACCAGCTGCTTATCGATGCCGGTGACGTCGATCGTCGTATTGTTCGGGCAGTTGACGGTGAGCCCCTTGGGAACCGGGAGCACGATGTTGTTGCTGAAGCCCAAGCTCAGGGAGAGCTTGTCGCCTTGCAATACCGATTGATAACCAACGCCGTGAACCTCCAGGCGCCGGCTGTATCCCTGAGTCACCCCAACCACCATGTTTTGACACAGCGCTCGATAGAGGCCATGCAGTGCACGGTGCGTCGGCATGTCGGTATTCCGCGAGAACCGGACCTCTTTCTTCTCGCCGTCCACTTCGACGGAGATCGCGGAGTCCACGCCCTGGGTCAACTCGCCCTTCGGGCCTTTGACCGTCAGCGCCCCCGAAGAAAACGAGGCTTCCACACCGCCGGGAAGAGACACGGGTTGTTTGCCGATTCGTGACATCGCTCAGTAGATCTCCAGGAGCGGCTCTCCGCCCACATGGTTCTGCCTGGCCTCACGATCCGAGAGCACGCCATGGGTGGTGCTGAGAACCGTGATGCCCATTCCCCGCAACACCGGGTTGACTTCCTTCACCCCCAGGTAGATGCGACGTCCCGGCTTGCTGACTCGCTGGATCTTCTGAATGACCCGCTCACCATCCGGACCGTACTTCAGCTTGATCTTGAGAACACCCTGCACATTGCCGGGTTCCACGGTGAAGTCTTCGATGTAGCCCTCACGCTTGAGGACCTCGCAAATGCCAGCCTTCAGGCGGGAATGCGGAATCGCCACCGTTTGTTTGCCGACCCGCGCGGAGTTGCGAATCCGCGTGGCGAGATCAGCGATGGGATCCGTCATGGTCATGAGTTCGCCCTCTCGTTACCAGGAGGCCTTGCGGACGCCGGGGATCTCTCCCTTCAGCGACAGCGTTCGGAAGCAGATCCGGCAGATTCCGAATTTGCGGTAGTAGGCGCGCGCCCGCCCGCAAAGGCTGCAGCGGTTGTAACGCCGCGCCTTGAACTTCGGCTCTTTCTTCTGCTTGACGCGCAGACAGGTTTTCGCCACTGCTTCGCTCCTCTCAGGATGCTTTCTTGAACGGCATTCCCACCGCTTCCAACAAGGCTTCCGCCTGGGCATCGTCGACCGCCGTGGTGACGATCGTGATGTTCATCCCGGTGACGTTCTTCACCGAGTCGAGGTCAATTTCCGGGAACACCGACTGCTCGTTCAAACCCATGGAGTAGTTGCCGCGTCCGTCGAAGGACTTGCGGGACAGCCCACGGAAGTCACGAATTCGAGGAATCGCCAGGCTGATGAGCCGATCCAAGAACTCGTACATCCGAGCTCCTCGCAGCGTCACCTTCAGGCCAATCTGCATGCCTTCACGCAACTTGAAGCCGGCGATCGAGCGCCGCGCCTTGGTGATCACCGGACGTTGTCCGGTCAAGATCCCAAGGTGGCTCGAAGCTTCTTTGAGAAGCTCCTTGTTCTCCTTCGCCGCCCCCAACCCCATGTTCACCACGACCTTTTGCAGTCGCGGAATGGCCATGGTGTTCTTGATGGAAAAGCGCTCACCCAGCTTCTGGTGAATCTCTTCGTCGTACTTGATCCGCAGCCGTGGCTTCGGACCCTGTTCGGTGGACTTGTCGCTCATTGCTCTTCTTTCAACCGTCCAGGACGTTCGAGTCCTTCACGCCGACTCGCACGCGCTTCCCGTCCCGAGTTTCCACCCGAAACCGCTGCCCCGAAGAACCCGAAACGGCAGCCACATTGGAAATGTGAATCGGCCCTTCCCTTTGGACTCGGCCCCCCTTCGGGTTTTGCTGACTGCGCTTGACGTGGCGGAACTGCATGGCGAGACCTTCCACGTACACGCGGTCCTTCTCGGCCTCGACCTTCAGGACTTTGCCAGTCCGCCCCTTCTCCGCACCGCTCAAGAGAATGACTTCGTCGCCTCGTCGGATTCGCCGTGCCATCACACCACCTCTGCGGCCAGGGAGATGATCTTCATGAACTTGCGCTGACGCAGCTCACGAGCCACGGCGCCGAAGATTCGGGTCCCCTTGGGATTGTTGTCATTGTCGAGGATCACCAAGGCGTTGCGATCGAAGCGCACATAGGAACCGTCGTTACGACGAATTGGCGCGCGGGTTCTGACGATGACGCCCTTGATGACCTCTCCGGCCTTGATGTCAGAGCCGGGCACCGCCTTCTTCACCGAACCGACAATGATGTCGCCGATGGAGGCGTAACGGCGCCGAGATCCACCCAGGACCTTGATGCACATGACGCTTCGCGCGCCACTGTTGTCCGCCACGTCGAGGCGAGTCTGCATCTGAATCATTAGTCGATCCTCGCAGCTTGCTCGACGACTCGGACCAGCTTCCAGCGCTTGGTCTTGGAGAGCGGTCGGGAGAATTCCACCTCGACCCGGTCCCCTTCGCGGGAAGCGTTCTCTTCATCGTGAACCTTGAGCACGGTCTTGCGGCGGATGTACTTGTGGTAAAGCGCGTGCTTCACCAGTCGTTCCACCACAACGGTCCGTGTCTTGTCCATCTTGTCGGAACTCACCACGCCCGTGCGCCGCGGCTTGCTCTGCGCCTCGGTGGTTTGCTCAGCCATTTGCCTGCTCCTTCGCGGCAATTCGACGCTCGTTCTGGATCGTCAGAATCCGCGCGATGTCGCGACGGGTCTTCTGGACCTCTTTGGTGTCCTGAATCTCTTCGGAAGCCTGCTTGAAGCGCAACTCGAACAGACGCTTGCGCAGTTCCTTCAACTGGAAGTCGAGCTCCGAAGGCTCATGGGAGCGCCATTCACTCGCTTTCATAGTCCGTGCCTCCGGCGCACCAGCTTCACCTTGATGGGCAACTTGTGAGAGACGCGGTTGAACGCCAACACCGCCTTCTCTTCCGTCACTCCGCCCAGCTCGTAAAGGATGGTTCCCGGCTTGACCGGGGCCACCCAGCGATCCGGTTCGCCTTTCCCCTTTCCCATCCGGGTTTCGGCCGGCTTGGCCGAGATCGGCTTGTGAGGAAAGATGCGAATGTAGATGCGTCCTTCCGGAGCGTTTCGACTGGCAGCCACACGACCGGCTTCGATCTGACGCCCAGTGATCCAGGCCCACTCCAAAGACTGGAGCCCGTACTCACCAAAATTCACCTCGTTGCCACGTCGGGCAACGCCCCGCAACTTGCCGCGCTGGACTTTTCGCCACCGGACACGTTTAGGCATCATCGCCATGGGAGGCTCCCTTCGTTCCTTCGTAGTACCCGCGGAACACCCAAGTCTTGACGCCAATCACTCCGTGCGTGGTTCGAGCCTCGGCAAAGCCGTAGTCGATCTGCGCATCGAGGGTGGAAAGGGCAATGGACCCCTGAATGATCTGTTCGCGGCGGGACATGTCCGCGCCACCAAGGCGACCAGCGATGAGAATCTTGATGCCCCTCGCCCCCGCCTGCATGGTCATCTGTGCGGTCTTCTTCAGGGCTCGTCGGAAAGACACGCGCTTCTCGAGCTGCTCGGCGATGCTTTCGGCGACCAACTGAGCCACCAGCTCCGGGCGAGAGATCTCGATGGTGTGAATCGTCACCGGATGGCCAGCAAGCTTGGCAAGGTCGTTGCGAAGCTGCTCGGCTCGCACGCCCTTGCGCCCGATCAAGACACCGGGACGAGCCGTGTGCACAATGACCGTTGTCGACTCACGAGTTCGTTCGATGTCGACGCGAGCCACGGCTGCCTGCCGGAACTCCTTCTTGATGAAGCGTCGGATCTTTTGATCCTGCTCCAACAGTGTCGGGAAGTCCTTCTTGGAGGCCAACCAACGCGAACGCCAAGGCTCGCGGATACCGATGCGAAACCCCAGAGGCATGACTTTCTGACCCATCAGGCGTTCTCCTCGGCAGCGGGTTGGCTGTCCGCGTCTGCTTTGTTCCCAGCCGGATCCCCAAGCACGACGTGCAAGTGACTGGTGCGCTTGCGAATGGGATGCCAGCGTCCCCGCGCCACGAACCGACCCAGCGGCCGGTGCAACAGCGGGCCGTCGTTCACGTAGATCTTGTCCACGACGAGCTGATTGACGTTCACGGCACTGTCTTGACTGGCATTGGCCAGTGCCGACTTGATGACCATCTTGAACAGGTACGCGCCGCGACGCGGATTGAACTCGAGGATCTCGAGCGCGCGGTTGACGTTCTTGCCGCGCACGAGATCCGCCACCGGCCGCACTTTGCGGGCGGAGATCCTCGCGTACTTGTGACTTGCCTGAAATCCCATGGGGTTTTCCCGCTCCAGCGAATCCTCGGGGTTTACTTCTTGCCCGCCGCGTGTCCTCGGAAAGTGCGTGTGGGTGCGAATTCACCCAGCTTGTGGCCGACCATGTCTTCGGTCACGAACACCCGCACGTGATTGCGGCCGTTGTGAACCTGAAACGTGTGATTCACGAACTCCGGAATCACGGTGCACCGGCGCGACCAGGTTTTGATCGGCTCCCGTCGCCCGTCCTTGTCCAGACGCTCCACCTTTTTCATCAACTTGGCGTCGATGTAAGGACCTTTCTTGATGCTTCGTCCCATGGTTCGTCTCGTTCAGCCTGTTCTGGAGATGCCCGAAGGTCGGTGCTTCTGATTCCGTGTGCTCTGACTCAGTGTGATTGGATTACTTGTTTTCGATCCGGCGCTTGCGGCCACGGATGACGAACCGACTGGACGTCTTCCGCGGGTTGCGGGTGTTGCCACCCTTGGAGGGCTTGCCCCAAGGAGAGCAAGGATGACGACCACCGCCGGAGCGGCCTTCCCCACCACCCATGGGATGGGCGATCGGGTTCATGGCAGTGCCGCGCACCTTGGGTCGGCGACCCTTCCATCGATTGCGACCGGCCTTGCCGATTTTCACGTTCTGGTGTTCGATGTTTCCAACCTGGCCAATGGTGGCACGGCAACGAATCGGAATGCGTCGACGCTCCCCCGAGGGAAGCGCGATCGTCGCGTAGGTTCGATCCTTCCCGACCAGCTGGATCTGGGCGCCTGCGCCGCGGCCGAGCTGCCCACCCTTCCCAGGGGTCATCTCAACGTTGTGCACATAGAGCCCCAAAGGAATGGACTGCAGCGGCATGCAATTGCCGACCTTGGGTTCCACGGTCTCCCCAGACACCACACGAGCCCCGACCTTCAAACCGAGCGGCGCCAGCATGTAGGCCTTGGCACCGTCGACATAGTGCAGCAGCGCGATCCGCGCCGTGCGCCCGGGGTCGTATTCGATGGCAGCCACCTTGGCCACGACATCGTCCTTCTTGCGTTTGAAGTCGATGACGCGCAGGTGGCGTTTGTGTCCTCCGCCACGCCGGCGCGAGGTGATTCGGCCGGTGTTGTTGCGCCCCCCGCTCTTACGCAAGGGCTTCAACAACGAGCGATTGCTGGCCTTCGCCGTGATCTCACTCAGATCCGGAGAGGTCCCGAATCGCCTGCCGGGAGATGTGGGCCGGTAGCTCTTGAGCGCCATGAGTCCTTGGATGCCCTTTGTTATCGGTTCTTAGAAAAAGTCGATCGCGTCACCCTCGCGCAACTTCACGAGAGCTCGTTTGAACGAAGTGGTGTAGTGAAAACGACCGAAGGTGCGTCGCGGCTTGCCCTGACGCACCATGGTTCGAACGTCCAGAACCTTCACGTCCGGGAACAACTCTTCCACAGCGCTCTTGATCTGGATCTTGTTGGCCTCGGGATGCACGAGGAACGTGTACTGGTTCGCCAGCTCCTGCATCATGGTGCCCTTCTCGGTCACCAACGGCTTGCGAATGATTTGACGCGGATCACTGGGCATCGCCGGTCTCCTTGGAGTCCGCATTCCAGCGGCGAGACATGACTTCGTAAGCGTCGTCCACCATCACCAGATGACGGCGAGAGAGGATGTGGTGGGCATTCACGTCCTGGGCGGGAACCACCTCGACCCAGCGAAGGTTCCGGAAGGACTTGAAGAGAGTCTCGTTCTGCGAACCGAGGACGATGACCGCCCCCCCGTCGAGAGCCTCGAGCGACTTCAGGATCCCGTGGGCCCGCTTGGCCGACGGCTGCTCCCAAGAAACCTTGTCCAGGAACGCCGCTTCATTGTCCGCGAACTTGCTGAGCACGGCGGACTTCAACGCTTCCCGCCGCCCTTTGGCCGTCATCCCCAACCGGTGGCTCCGAGGCCGGGGTCCAAACACGGTGCCCCCGCCCTTCCACAGCGGCGAAGCGAAGTCACCGGCACGCGCTCGACCGGTTCCCTTTTGCCGGAACGGCTTGCGACCAGTGCGCGACACCTCCGCACGCGTCTTCGTCGAGTGGGTCCCCTGACGAAGATTGGCTTGGTAGCGGATCACGGCGGATCGCAGCAAACGGGCGCGCACCTTGTCACCGAGCGGAGCGAGATCCACGTCGCGGGTCGAGACCGACTCGCTTGCTCCGTCGTAGTACTTTGCCTGAGCCATGGTTGAGCCTTTTGCCCCGGACACGAGCGATCCGGGTTGCCTTGCCGAATCCAGTGCGTCGCGAACGAGCCGCCTGCACTGAAACAAAAGCAAGATGCCTTCGGCGATCGCGCCGAAGGCATCCTGAGTCAACTAACCTTTGGGGACATAAACTTGGGAACGCGCCGTTCGCAGAAGAACAACTCCCCCGCGCGAACCCGGAATCGAACCCTTCACGAGAAGCGTATTCGTTTCCGGCTGGACCGCCACCACTGCGTGATTCTTGGAGGTGATTCGCTCGCCTCCCCAGTGAGTCGGCATGCGCTTGCCCTTCAAGACACGACCGGGATACGTGTGCATCCCGATGGCGCCCGGCCCGCGCTGATCCATGTTGCCGTGAGAGCGTCGCTTACCGGCGAAATTCCATGCGCGCACACCGCCCATGAAACCTCGTCCTTTGCACTCTCCCACGATGTCGACCTTGTCTCCCGGCACGAACCAGTCACACTTCAGTTCGTCGCCGACGTTGCGGTCGAGCGGTCCCGGGGTCCGGACCTCGCGCAATAGGCGGGTCGCTGGCACCCCTCGTTTTTCGGCTTCGATGCGCTGCGGCTTTGCCAGCCGCTGCGGTTTCTGAGCGAGGAAGCCCATCTGCACGGAGTCGTAACCATCCGTGTCCTTGGCTTTCATCTGTGTGACGACGCACGGTCCGGCAGTCAGCACCGTGACCGCGACCACGTTGCCGTTTTCGTCGAATACTTGGGACATCCCCTCCTTCCGGGCGAGGATTGCCTTGAACTCTACGTCTTCCGCCACCGCCTCGTCTCCACACCCTCGAGCGCCATCAAGCAGGCGCTACCAAACCTTCCACCCCACTACCTCGAGCCCAGTCCGGCGAGCCCAGCCAAGGAGCCCCGAACCCTCGAGGCCGCTCGTCTAAGCCTTGACTCGAATGTCCACGCCAGCCGGGAGATTCAACCGACTGATGGAGTCGATCGTCTTCGCCGTGGGCTCGCTGATCAGGACCAACCGCTTGTGGGTCCGGATCTCGAACTGCTCTCGGGACTTCTTGTCAATGTGAGGGGATCGCAGCACCGTGAAACGCTCGATGCGAGTCGGCAATGGGATGGGACCAGCCACCCGAGCGCCCGTTCGCTTCGCCGTTTCGACGATGTCCGACGCCGAGGTATCCAGTGCCTCGTGGTCGTACGCTTCCAACCGAATACTGATTTTTTGGTGCTGCGTCATCGAACCGGAAACCCCGACCCCAGAGAAACCGACAGCGGCGTGCACCGCTGCCCGAGGAACTTCCCCTCGAAACCTCAAATCCCATTCACTCAGGCCGACTGATCTTGGGAATTTGCCCAAGCACTCCGCCCGAAGGCCGGTCCGTCGCGAACCGGCAAGCACCCACTCTTCGCGCAACCACCCCATCATCGATGCAAACCTCGACCGCACCCATCGGCACAAAGCTCCGGGTGAACATCACTGGTGGTCGAGGTCGGACAGAAGAGACAGCCGTTTGCCTAGCCGAGTTCCGTTTCCCGATCCGTCCAACCGAAACTACCCTAACCACTTACGGCGTGGCAGCTTCCGGCTTTCACAACAGCAGATCGAACAACGTCGCTCGACCGCGGCACCCCGCAGTCCCCTGAACCGCGAGGAGCCGGCCCGGGACGGATACTGATCCGCTCCGGTTCGAGACCTCTTCGATACTGGGCGTTTCCCGCGAAAATGGGAGCCGAGCATCGTAGGAAACCCCAAAAATGTGTCAAAGACTATTTTTGGGTCAGTGCCGCAGACCAGAGGTCAAAACGACAGCTGCTTGGCAATCGCATCCGGGACCGGCGCGTAGCTGGCGGGAGCGACGCTGAATGTGGCCCTCCCTTGCGACATGGATCGAAGCGCCGTCGAGTAGCCGAAGATCTCTGCCAGAGGCACGGCGCCGCTGATCGTGACCGGGTCCTGGAGCGAATCCATGTTGTTGACCCGCCCCCGTCGAATGTTGAGGTCCGCCATCACGGCCTTCGTAAACTCCTGCGGAGTCTCGACTTCGAAATCCATGATCGGCTCGAGGATGACCACCCCGGCAGCTGTCATGGCCTCTTCAAAGGCCTTGGCCGTGGCGGCAGCGAGGGCCATCTCCGATGTCTCCCCCTCTCGTACCTCCCCACCGATGATCTCGACTTTGACGCGCACGATCGCGTAACCCAGGTCGAGCCCGGACTTCAGAGCGGCGGTTGCCGACTGCTCAATCCCGACCCAAAAAGCCTTGGGGACCACCGCGGGGTCGAGAGAGAGCTCGACCGTTGGCGCCAACTCCTCCTGAGGCGACACCCGCAGCTGGATCGCCCCGAAGTGAGCCTTGGTTCCGATCTGACGCTCGAATACCGACGTCTGCTCGGCCGGGGCGGCAATGGTCTGGCGATAGGCGACCCGGGGCTTGCCCAGGCGTGCAGGCACCTTGAATTCGCTGGTGAGCCGATTGCCCAGGATCTCCAGGTGGAGCTCCCCCATCCCACGCACCACGGCTTGGCCGGTCTCTCCGTTGATCTCGTACTGAAACGTCGGGTCGTCCCGCGCCAGGATTCGCAGAGCCTGGTCCAAGGCATCGCGGTCGGCGGCGGTGCGCGGCTCGATCGACATGGTGAGCACCGTCTCAGGAAACACCATGCCTTCCAGCAGGACGGAACGAGCCTTCTTGCACAGGGTGTCGCCGGTGCTGGTGTGGTGCAAACCGACGATCGCCACGATCTCTCCGGGGCCGGCCGCCTCCACCTGGTCCCGCTCGTCCGCATGCATCACGAACAGTCGACCGGTGCGCTCGACCTTGCCGACCCTCGGATTGAAGACCTGATCGCCCTGGCGCAGCGTTCCCGAGTAGTTTCGGACGAAAGTGAGATCACCGTGGCGATCGTGGACGGTCTTGAAGGCCAGGGCCAAAAGATCTCCCTTGGGCTCCGGGGCAAAGGACTCCTCCCCCTTGCCGTCCACTCTCTCCGCGCGGACCGACCCGATGTCGGCCGGGGAAGGCAGCAGATCGACCACGGCGTCCAAAACCGGTTGCACTCCCTTGTTCTTGAGTGCACTGCCCGCGAACACCGGCACCAAGTGGCGAGCCAGCACCCCAGCGCGGAGCGTGTTCCGGATCATTTCTTCGGGGACAGGCTTCTCCTCGACGACGAGCTCGAGCAGCTCTTCGTCCTCCGTGGCCAAGGCCTCCAGCAACTCGTGCCGGGCAAGCTGCACGTGGTCCAGCTCGTCCTCCGGGATTTCGGTCTCCTCGACCCGCGCCCCCTTGTCTTCTTCGGGGAACCGGAGCGCCACCATGCGAATCAGGTCGAACACGCCCTGGTGTTCTCGCTCGAGTCCCCACGGGATCTGAACGGGAACAGCATTGGCGCCCAAGCGGTCGCGGATCGATTGCACTGCGGCCTCGAAATTCGCACCCGTTCGGTCCAACTTGTTCACGAACGCGATGCGCGGAACTCGATAGCGATCGGCCTGCTTCCAAACGGTTTCCGACTGCGCTTGCACGCCAGCGACGCCGCAGAACACTCCGACGGCCCCGTCCAAGACGCGCAGGGCACGCTCGACCTCGGCTGTGAAATCCACATGTCCGGGAGTGTCAATCAGATTGATGCGGTGCTTGCGCCAAGCGCAGGTGGTCGCTGCGGACGTGATGGTGATTCCCCGAGATTGCTCTTCCTCGAGGTAATCCATCTTGGCCGTGCCCTCATCGACGTTGCCGATGCGGTGCTCTTTTTGGGTGTAGTAGAGGATCCGCTCGCTGAGGGTTGTCTTGCCCGCGTCGATGTGGGCGATGATCCCAATGTTCCGAATGCGTGCGAGATCCACGGCAGAACCCCGTGTTGGGTGACTAAAGAAGGCTGGGACGGGGACCCAAGGAGAATCCGAGAGGCAGGGCTACCTACCAGGCAAAGTGGGCGAAGGCCTCGTTGGCCTCGGCCATTTTGTGAGTGTTCTCGCGCTTGGTGTAGGACGCGCCCTGCTTGTTGAAGGCATCGAACAGCTCTTCGGCGAGACGCTTGGCCATCGGCTTGCCCCGCTTGGCCCGAGTGGCGTCGATGATCCAGCGAATGGCGAGACTCTGCTGACGAGCCCGCTTCACTTCGTGGGGAACCTGCAGAGTTGCGCCACCCACACGCTTGGATCGCACTTCCACCATTGGCTTGATGTTATTCAGCGCCGTGTTGAACACGTCGATGGGCTCTTCGCCCGGGATCTTGCTGCGGAGCAGTTCGAGTGCATCGTAGAAGATCTTCTGCGCCGTGGTCTTCTTGCCATCGAGCATCAGGCAATTGACGAATCGGGACACGAGCTTGCTGTTATGAATCGGATCCGGCTGCAGGTAGTGCTCGGTGGATTCGTACTTGCGAGGCATTGCTGTTTTCTCCGGCGCCCGAGGAAGGGCGTTCAACTTCTGGGTCGATCAGTACTCGAATCAGGAAGGATCAGAAACGTCTGCGGGGCGTGAACTCACCGGCGAACCGGCTCGTCACGGCCATCCGGATCAAGCCTTCGGCTTCTTGCCGCCGTACTTGGAACGTCCCTGCTTGCGATCGCTGACCCCGGCGGTGTCGAGCACACCACGCAGCACGTGGTAGCGAACACCCGGCAGGTCGCGAACACGGCCACCGCGAATCAACACGATGGAGTGTTCCTGCAGGTTGTGGCCGACTCCCGGGATGTACGCGGTCACTTCCTGCCCGGTCACCAACTTGACGCGGGCGATCTTGCGCAGCGCCGAGTTCGGTTTCTTGGGAGTCTGGGTCTTGACCTGGGTGCACACCCCGCGCTTCTGAGGGCACTCACGCATCGCGGGCGCCTTGCTCTTCTTGATCTTCGCCTTGCGCCCTTTGCGCACCAACTGATTGATCGTCGGCATCCTGTCGACTTCCTTTTCGGTACTTGGATCGTCTGCGGTACTAAGATCGTCTGCAGTACTTCATCCCGCGGATACTTCCACGGGTGGTGACGTCCTGGACCTCTGTTCGGGATGCCCAGGGGAATCCGGTAGTGAACCACTTTCCCCGAGGACTTTCAATCCCGCAGTCTCGGGGTCCGCGCCCTGTGGTCAGGCCACTTGGCTCGGGGTCGAACCCTCCTCCGCTTCGTGATCGTCTCCCGCCAGGTCGAGAGTCGGCTCGTTCACCTTCACTCGAGACTGGTGATAGAACTTGAACCCCGTTCCGGTCGGCACCAGGTGCCCCAGAATCACGTTCTCCTTCAGCCCCACCAGCTCGTCTCGCTTGCCAGCAATGGCCGCTTCCGTGAGGACCTTGGTGGTCTCCTGGAACGACGCCGCCGAAATCAGCGAATCCGACTGTAGGGAAGCCTTGGTGATTCCGAGGAGAACCGGTTCGCCCGTCGAGGGCTGCTTCTTCTCCTTGCGCATCCGCTCGTTGGTTGTGCGGAACGTGAACTTGTCCACCAGGGAGCCCGGCAGGAAGTCGGTGTCGCCCGGATCGTCGACCCGCACCTTGCGCATCATCTGATTGACGATGACTTCGATGTGCTTGTCGTCGATGGTCACGCCCTGGGAGCGATACACCGCCTGCACCTCGCGGAGCAGATAGTTCTGCAGCTCCTCCTCCCCCTTGATGCGCAGCAGATCTTGAGGCACCAGCGGCCCTTCGATCAATGCGTCGCCGGCCTTCACCCGGTCCTTGGAACGAACCATGAAGTGACTGCCGTGAGGGATCAGATGCTCGTGAGGCTCGACGCCCTCGGCATCCGGGTGCACCAAGATGGTTCGCTTGCCTCGCTTGCGCTCCTTGACCAACTCGACGGCACCGTCGATTTCGGCCATGACCGCGGGCTCCTTCGGCTTGCGCGCCTCGAAGATCTCGGTGACTCGCGGCAGACCACCGGTGATGTCCTGGGTTCCAGACACTGCCTTCTCGGTCTTCGCCAGCAACGTTCCGACGGAAATCGGATCCCCGTCTGCCACCTCAATGTAGGCCCGCTCCGGGAGCGGATGACTGTCCAGGAGTTGGCCGTTCTCGTCTTCGATGAGCAGCTCGGGATGCTGATCGCCCTTGTGTTCGATCACCATCAAGCGCAGGTTGCCGCCGGTGTCCTTCTCTTCTTTCACCGTCTTGCCTTCGACGATGTCCTTGAAGCGAACCACACCGTCTCGGTCGGAGAAGATCGGGCTGTGATGCGGGTCCCATTTGGCGAGGATCGTTCCCGCCTTGACCTTCTTCTTGTCTTCCACCTGGATCTGGGCACCGATCGGAATCGGGTAACGATCCAGCTCGCGGCCCTTGTCGTCTTCGAGAATCAGTTCGCCATGGCGGTCCAGAATGACCGTCGCGCCTTCCTGATTTTTGACCGCTCGAACGTTGCCGTACTGAATGATGCCGTCGCGCTTGGCTTTGACGTCGGAAACGGTCAGCTCGCGAGAGGCAATGCCGCCGATGTGGAAGGTCCGCATGGTGAGCTGGGTTCCCGGCTCACCAATCGACTGAGCGGCGATGATGCCGACCGCCAATCCCAACTCGACTTTGTCGCCCCGAGCCAGGTCCATGCCATAGCAGTTTTGGCAGCAGCCAAGAGCGGCTTCACAAGTCAGCGGACTGCGGACGCGAATCTTCTCGTAGCCAAGGCCTTCGATCTTCTTCGCGGCCTCTTCGGTGATGACGTCATTCTCGCGAACCACCACTTCGTCAGTCACCACGTCGCGAATGGTGTCGCGCGCGACACGGCCACGCACCAAGCGCCACAGCGGGACCTCGACTCGGTCGCCCTTGTAGATCGTGGCTTTCGAGACCCCGCCGATGGTTCCGCAATCCTCCACGGTGACCACCACGTTCTGGGCCACATCGGCCAGCTTCCGGGTGAGGTAACCCGAGTCGGCGGTCTTCAGCGCCGTGTCGGCCAACCCCTTTCGTGCGCCGTGGGTCGAAGAGAAGTACTCCAGAACGCGCAGCCCTTCTCGGAAATTCGCGCGAATCGGTGCCTCGATGATCTCGCCGTTCGGCTTGGCCATCAGACCACGCATGCCTGCCAACTGTCGAATCTGTTCGACGCTACCACGCGCACCGGACTCGACCATGACGAAGATTGGATTCAGGTAGCCCTGGACCCGCTCGTCTTCTTGAAGCCCGCGCATCATTTCTTCACCGATGCGTTCGCGAGCATGAGTCCACAAGTCGATGACCTGGTTGTAACGCTCGCCGTCGGTGATCACGCCCTTCTGGAACTGCTTTTCGACGCTGTCCACCTGGGCATCGGCTTGGGCAAGGATGTTGTCCTTGTCGTCAGGGATCAACAGGTCAGAGGTCGCAAAGCTCAACCCAGCCAAGGTTGCCGACTTGAAGCCGAGGGCCTTGAGTCGGTCCAGAAGGATCACGGTCTTCTCGTGACCCACTTCCTTGAAGGTCTCTTCGATGACCCGCGCGATGCCCTTCTTGTCGAGGGCCATGTTGTAGAAGATCGTTTCGAGCGGAAGGATGTCGTTGAACACCACGCGTCCCGCCGTGGTTTCCACGACCTTGCCGTCGGTCTTGCTGTCGCCGTCCTTGCTGCGCAGGACGCGATCGGCAGGCAGGCGAACCTTGATCCGCGCATGCAATGAGATCTTGTTGTCGGCGTAGGCACGGAACACTTCCAGCTCGTCCTGGAAGACCTTGCCCTCCCCCACGGCCCCAGGGATCTCGGTCGTCAGGTAGTAGCAACCAAGCACGATGTCCTGGGTCGGGGTGATGATCGGACCGCCGTGAGCGGGCGAGAAAATGTTGTTCGGCGCCATCATCAGCGTCGCGGCTTCCACCTGAGCTTCGAACGAAAGCGGCAAGTGAACGGCCATCTGGTCGCCATCGAAGTCGGCGTTGAATCCAGCGCAGACCAGCGGGTGGATCTTGATCGCGTTGCCTTCGATCAGCACCGGCTGGAACGCCTGGATCCCGACCCGGTGAAGGGTCGGAGCACGGTTGGCCAGCACCGGGTGATTCTTGATCACCTCTTCGAGGATGTCCCAGACTTCAGGGTCCTTGCGGTCCAGCATCTTCTTCGCGCTCTTGATGGTGTCGGCATAGCCGAGTTCCTTCAATCGGCGAATGATGAACGGCTGGAACAGCTCGAGGGCAATCTTCTTCGGCAACCCGCACTGATGCAGGTCCAGCTCCGGCCCGACCACGATGACCGAACGGGCCGAGTAGTCGACGCGCTTGCCCAGCAGGTTCTCGCGGAAGCGCCCCTGCTTCCCCTTGATCATGTCGGTCAGGGACTTCAGCGGTCGATTGGAAGTGCCGAGCACCGGACGACGGCAGCGGCCGTTGTCGAACAGCGCATCGACCGACTGCTGCAACATGCGCTTCTCGTTGCGGATGATCACTTCCGGCGCGTTCAGGTCGAGCAGCTTCTTGAGACGGTTGTTTCGGTTGATCAACCGTCGATACAGGTCGTTCAAGTCGGACGTGGCGAAGTTGCCGCTCTCCAACAAGACCAACGGACGCAGGTCCGGAGGGATGACGGGAATGACGTCCAGAATCATCCACTCGGGCTTGTTGGGCGAGTCGCGCAGCAGCTCCACGGTGCGCAGACGCTTGATGATGTCCTTCTTGCGCTGCTTGCTGCGCGTGGTCTTGAGCTCTTCGCGAAGCTCCGTCGACAGGCTTGCCAAGTCCAGGAGCTGAAGGAGTTTGCGGACCGCCTCCGCACCCATGTCGGCTTCGAAGTTGTCGCCGTAGACCTGTCGGGCCTGACGGTACTCCTCTTCGAGGAGCAACTGGCCCGATTTGAGGGGCGTCGTTCCGCCATCGATGACGATGTATTCCTGGAAGTAAATCACCTTGTCCAGGGACGACACTTTGATGTCCAACAGGTTGCCAATGCGCGAAGGCATGGCCTTGAAGAACCAGATATGGGCAACCGGGGCGGCCAGGTTGATGTGGCCCATGCGCTTGCGACGCACCTTGGAGTGGGTGACCTGCACGCCGCAGCGATCGCACACGATGTTGCGATGTTTGATGCCCTTGTACTTCCCGCAGAAGCACTCCCAGTCCCGGGTCGGGCCGAAGATCTTCTCACAGAACAGACCGTCCTTTTCGGGGCGGTAGGTCCGGTAGTTGATCGTCTCTGGCTTTTTGACCTCGCCATACGACCAGCCGCGGATGTCTTCCGGAGAAGCCAGCCGAATCGTGACGGAGGCGTAGTCATTCACTCGGTGAAAGACGTCAAGCATGGACGACTCCCTTCAAATCAGAAACCTGGTCTGCCATGGTCCGAGACAAGATCAGGTGACCTTTCTTTTGTGCAGCTCCATGTTGAGCGCAAGCCCACGGATTTCGTTGGTCAACACCTCGAAGGAAACCGGGGTTCCAGGCTCCAGGATGTTGGTGCCCTTCACCATGGCTTCGTAGATCTTGGTGCGACCCTCGACATCGTCGGACTTCACGGTCAAGAGCTCTTGGAGGATGTTGGCGGCGCCGTAGGCTTCCAACGCCCACACTTCCATTTCCCCGAAGCGCTGACCACCGAACCGCGCCTTCCCGCCCAGCGGCTGCTGGGTGATGAGCGAGTACGGTCCCGTCGCACGGGCGTGAACCTTGTCGTCCACGAGGTGATGCAGCTTCAGCATGTAGATGTTGCCGACGGTGACTTTCTGATCGAAAGGCTCACCGGTTCGGCCGTCGAAGAGGGTGACCTTGCCGTCTTCGGGGATCTCTGCCTGGCGACAAAGTTCGCGGATCTCGTCTTCCTTCGCTCCGTTGAACACTGGCGTTTGAGCCCGAAAACCGAGCTTGCCAGCGGCCCAACCGAGGTGGGTTTCCATGATCTGGCCGACGTTCATGCGGCTCGGCACGCCCAGCGGATTGAGCAGGATGTCGAGCGGGGTTCCGTCTTTCAGGAACGGCATGTCCTCTTCCGGCAGGATCTTGGCGATGACACCCTTGTTGCCGTGGCGCCCCGCCATCTTGTCTCCGACCGACAGCGAGCGCTTCGTGGCAACGAACACCGTCACCATTTCCAGCACGCCCGTCGGAAGCTCGTCCCCTCGAGAGAGCTTGTTCACCAGTTTGTTCTTTTCGTTCTCGGCCGCATCGATGCGATCCGAGGCGTCCTTGAACATGCGATAGAGGTCGGTCCCGCCATCTTCATCCACCCGCTCCAACACGTGCGAACGGGCGACGTCGAGTAGTCGTCGCAATTCCGGGAACGCCGCATCTTCTTCGATGGCGGCGCGCACGGAGGTGACCGGGTCAACCACTTCGTGCTTGGTGCGTTCTTCGATATCGATGAGCAGCTTTTCGAGTTCCTTGCGGAACAGCGACAAGAACTGGCGCTCGGCCTTGCGGATGCGCAGCAGATTCTTCGCACTCTGCTCTTCCGAGGTGTCGATGTTGCGTGAGAACTTCTGGGCGTCGATCACGAACCCTTCGATCCCCGACGGAACTTCCAGGGAGTCGTTCTTCACGTCTTCGCCGGCACGACCAAAGATCGCGTGAAGCAGCTTCTCTTCCGGCGTGAGCTCGGACTTCGACTTGGGCGAAACCTTCCCGACAAGAATGTCGCCCGGTTTCACCTTGGTCCCGAGTCGAACGATGCCGTCCTCGTCCAAGTTGGCCAGGGCCTTCTCGCCGACGTTCGGAATGTCGCGAGTGAACTCTTCGCGGCCCAGCTTGGTCTCGCGAATCTCGATGTCGAACTCGTTGATGTGAATCGAGGTGTAGAGGTCTTCCTTCACCAGACGCTCACTAACGATGATCGCGTCCTCGAAGTTGTAGCCGTCCCACACCATGAAGCCGACCAGCAGGTTCTTGCCGAGGGCAAGCTCGCCGCCTTCGGTCGCGGCGCCGTCACAGATGACTTCACCGGGCTCCAACTGTTGCCCTGGCTTCACGATCGGGCGCTGGTTCAGGCAGGTTTTTTCGTTGAGACCCACGAACTTGCGTAGGTTGTATTCCTCGTCCCCGACAACGATTCGCCCCGAGTCGACGTAATCAACTGAGCCGCCCTTCTTGGTACGGATCACCATGCCGGAGTTCTTGGCCACGGGCCCTTCCATGCCGGTCCCCACCAGGGGGCGTTCGGCGCGGATCAAAGGCACCGCCTGACGCTGCATGTTGGAACCCATCAGTGCGCGGTTGGCGTCGTCGTGCTCGAGGAAGGGAATCAGCGAAGCCGAAACACCGACGATTTGTTGCGGAGAGATGTCTCGGAACTCGACCTCGGTGCGATCCACGTAGGCGAATTCCCCCGCCTTCCGGGCCAGGATTCGACTGTCGCGGAACTGGCCCTTGTCGTCCACGGGAGTGTCCGCCGGCGCCAGCACCGACTCTGCTTCCTGGTCGGCCCGCAGATACTCGACGGTTTCCGTGACCTTGCCCTTCTCGACCTTCAAGTAAGGCGTCACCAGGAAGCCGTATTGATCGAGCTGGGAGTAAATCGCCAAAGACGCGATCAGGCCGATGTTGGTGCCTTCCGGCGTTTCGATCGGGCAGATCCGACCGTAGTGACTGATGTGAACGTCGCGCACTTCGAAGCCGGCACGCTTTCGGTTGAGCCCGCCAGGACCGAGTGCGGAAAGGCGACGTTCGTGAGTCAACTGCGACAACGGGTTGGTCTGGTCCACCACCTGGGACAGCTCACTTCGACCAAAGAAGTAGTCGATGGCCGAAGAGATGGTCTTGGAGTTGATCAGACTGCGAGGAGTCGCCGTTTCGGCAGTCTCCAGATTCATTCGCTCTTGAGCGGTCCGACGCAGTTTCAGGAATCCCTTGCGGAATTCATCCCCCGCCAGCTCCATCAGCGTTCGCACCCGGCGGTTGCCGAGATGGTCGATGTCGTCGATGTAGCCGCGGCCACCGCGCAGGTCGAGGATGTAGCGAATGGAGTTGATGATGTCCTCGCGATGGAGGGTCATCTCCTCTTCCCCGATGGCGGCTTCCTTGTACTTCCGGTTGATTCGGAAGCGACCGACCCGACCGAGGCGGTAGCGAGCCGCGTCGAAGAACCGTTCGTGGAACAGCTCCCGCGCCTTGTCCAAGTTCGACGGGTTGCTGGGCCGCAGTCGATTGTAGATCCGCAACAGTGCACTCTCGTGACTGTTGGTGTCGTCTTCCGCAATCGTGTTCAGGATCACCGGATCATCCAAACCGTCGATGATTTCCAGTGATTTCAAATCACTCTCGAGAATGACCTGAAGAGTCTCTTCGGTCAGCAGGCTGCCGCCCGCGATCAACACTTCGGCGGTTCCCGCGTCGATGATGTCGCCGACCAGGTATTGCCCAAGAAGGTCCTTCTCGGCCTGTTTCACACCCTTGATCTTGACGACCTTGGTGTTGTGGAACAGTCGAATGATGCCTTCGTTGGTGGAGTACTCTTCCGACATCGCCCGCAGGAACGCCGTGGCGGGGAAGCGACCGCTTTGGTCGATCTTGATCTGCAAGATGTCTTTCTTGGAGACCGCCAATTCGATCCAGCTGCCGCGCTCGGGAATGATCCAGCACGAGTGCAGTTTCTTGTCACCGGTCACGACTTCGACGGAGAAATCGACGCCCGGCGAACGGTGGAGCTGGGACACGATGACCCGCTCCGAACCGTTGATGATGAACTCCCCCCCCCCCACCATGATGGGGATCTCACCCAGGTACACCCATTCCTCGACGGGATCGGGTTTTTCCAAGCGAACGCGAATGCGGAATGGTGCGCCGTAGGTCAGCGAGAGAACCCGACACTCGTCAGGGGTGTAACGCGGGCGACCCAGCTCGTAGCCGATGAAGTCCAACAACATCGTCTTGTCGTACGAATGGATCGGGAAAGTCTCACGCAGGATGGCCTCCAAGCCGTGTTCGTCCCGCCGGTTGAAGGGCAGGTCGGCTTGCAGGAAATCGTCGTAAGACTGGACTTGAACATCAGTCAGGCTGGGAACTTCCAGCTTGCTGGGATACGACCCGAAACGCCTGGTCTCCATGAAGCTCCTCACGGGATTGAATGGGCTAGGCGACGTGAGAACCCGCGGGGCTCAAGCTCCGCGATCTCATGCGACGGCCTGGTCGCGGAGGGCAACTCCGGATGGTCGAGGAACACTCCGAGGGCACGGGACTCCATGGAAATGCGTTCGGCGGCGTCCCCCGAAACGAGGGAGCCGCCTCGCAAATCCTTGTCCGCGAATCGAAGAACGCGACTACTTGATCGCAATCGTCGCTCCGACGTCTTCCAACTGCTTCTTGACGTCTTCGGCTTCGTCCTTGGAAACCCCTTCCTTGATCGGCTTGGGGGCCTCTTCGACAAGGGCCTTGGCTTCCTTGAGACCGAGGTTGGTGATGGCTCGCACCACTTTGATGACCTGGATCTTCTTGTCGCCGCAGTTCTCGAGAACCACGTCGAAGGAGGTCTTCTCTTCGGCACCGCCACCGTCGCCGCCGCCACCACCGCCTGCCGCAGCCACTGCCACCGGCGCCGCCGCTTCGACGTCAAAGACGTCCTCGAAGTTCTTCTTGAACTCGGCGAGTTCGAGAACGGTCATCCCGGAGATCGCCGTCAGGACCTCCTTGGACTTCCCGTCAGGGAGTTCGTTGAGCCGTTCCATCACTTCCGACATTTGACCAACCTCCGCGTTCGCTGTTTCTCGACTCTTCAGTCGCTAGTTGTTGTGAGGATCGTTGTTCTTGGAATCAGGGGTGCTGCGTATCACGCTGTTCGTGGATGATTTCTTTCGTGAGTGCTCTGAGTGTCGCTCAGGAAGCAGCTCCTTGAGCGAGGCGCGGGGATCAGCCCTCGCCGTCCTTCTTCTTGGCCAGCGCGTCCGCCAAGGCGGCGGGCGAGCGGAGCAGCGAGTTGAAGGCGGCCAAGCTGCCCGTGAGCGGCGCAATGATGGTGGCCAAGGTCTGGGCGAGCAGCGTCTGGCGATCCGGAATGCTGCGGAACTTTTCGACGTCCGCGGTCGGGATCACCTTGCGCTCAAAGATTCCCCCACGCACTTCGAGCTTGCCAGTCTTCTTGGCGAACTCGTGGATCAGTCGCGCAACGTCCGGAAGCCCTTCGCCTCCGTAGAACAGCGCCGTTTGACCAGTGATGACATCTTCGAGGCCGTTCTTCTCGAGATTCGCAGAGAGAACCTTGCGGGCCACGGAGTTCTTCACCACGACCATTTCGATTTCTTGTTCGCGGGCCTTGGTACGAAGCTCGACCGTCTCTTCGACCGTCAAGCCGCGGAAACTGACAGCCACGAGGTCCGGGGTCTCGCCAAACCTGGCCCCGTACTCCTTGCTCATCGCAACATTGACTCGATTCGGCATTTCCGTCAGTTCCTCGTTCCTACCTCAACATCCATACTTCCGTGGCCGCCCGCTTGGCACACCCGACCAGCAACTTCGCCCATCAAACGCCTTCCAGGAACACGCTCGGTCCCATGGTCGTCGTCAAGGCCGTGGAAACGATGTAGGTGCCACGGGAAGCCGGCGGCTTCAGAGATTTCACGTAGTCCACCAAGGCCTGCACGTTGTCGGCAACCTTGTCCGCAGAAAAGGATCGCTTGCCCACGGGAGCATGGACGATGCCACCGGCATCCGCACGAACGGTCACCTTCCCTGCCTTGAACTCCTTGACCGCATCTCCGACGTTGGGAGTGACGGTTCCGGCCTTCGGGGAAGGCATCTTCCCCTGCGGACCCAGCACGCGACCCAGCTTGCCGACCACCTTCATCATGTCCGGCGAGGCGATCACCACGTCGAAGTCCAGCCAGCCATCTTGAATCTTCTTCGCAAGTTCGTCCCCGCCGACTTCGGAGGCGCCTGCCGCTGTCGCTTGCTCAGCCTTGTCGCCCTGGGCGAAGCAGATCACTCGCAATTCCCGACCAATGCCGTGGGGCAGGGACACCGCCCCGCGCACCATTTGGTCAGACTTCTTGACATCGATGCCGAGGCGAACTGCCACCTCGAACGTCTCGTCGAACTTGGTGCCCTTGGTCTTCTGCAGCAACTCGACGGCTTCTTTGGAAGCCATGGGAGACTTGCCTTGAACCATCTCGTCGTTGTTCTTGACGCGCTTGGATTTCTTCGCCATGGCCCGCTCGAGTCCTTACTTCCTGCCTTCCGACTTCTTGTTGTCTGATGCCAGCACCTATTGGTGCGTCCCGCCCTTCAGTCTTCGACCGTGATTCCCATGGAACGCGCGGTCCCGGCGATGATATTGATCGCCGCTTCGTCCGACGCCGACTGCAGGTCTTCGACCTTGGTCTTGGCAATCTCCAGGCACTGAGCCCGCGTCACCGAGCCGACGGTTTCGGTTCCGGGATTGTTGGCACCTTTGGCCAACCCCGCGGCCTTCTTCAGCATCACCGACGCCGGCGGCGTCTTCAGAACGAAAGAGAAACTGCGGTCGGCGAAGATCGTCAAGATCACCGGCACCACCATTCCCGCCTTGTCCTTCGTCGCATCGTTGTACTGCTTGCAGAAGCTGCCGATGTTGATGCCGTGGGGACCCAGCGCGGTGCCCACCGGCGGAGCCGGGGTTGCTTGCCCCGCCGCCAGCTGCAGCTTCACGACCGCCATTACTTCCTTCGCCACGGCTCATCTCCATCTGTTGCATCGAGGGCCACGACTCTCGCGACCCAGCTCGCGGACCGGTGAATCAGGCCCGCACCACGCTCACGACTCACACCGGTTCGAGCTGCCAGTACTCCATCTCCACCGGTGTCTCGCGCCCAAAAATCAGCACGATGACCCGTACCAAGCCCTTCTGCGGATTGACTTCGTCGACCACACCGCTGAAGTTCTCGAACGGGCCCTCTTTGATCTTCACCCGGTCCCCAAGATGGAACTGGATGTCGAGTTTTGGCTTGTCTTCGGTTTCCTCCATCCCGCCGAGGATCTTCTTCACCTCGTGGGGTTCCATGGGAACCGGCTGGGAGTCTCCTCCCACGAAATCGCCGATGCCTGAAGTGCCACGCACCAGGTACCAGGATTCCTCGTCCAGGGCCATCTCGACCAAGATGTACCCAGGGAACAGCTTGCGCTGAACGACCTTGCGCTTGCCCGATTTGATCTCGGACACCTTCTCGGTCGGCACCAACACGTTCAGGATCCGGCTTTCCATGCCGGAAGATTTCACCTGAGCCAACAGGTTGTCCCTGACTCGCTCCTCGCGATTCGAAGCAACCCGGACCACGTACCAGCGCGGCTCAGGGGCGCTTTCGTGGACTTCTGGTTTCCCTTCCGACGAATGTTCCACCACAACCCATCCTCAAGTCCGAGCGATGCCCGGCCCACGCCTAGCAGGAAACCAATGCCTAATAAACCACGCCCGAAAAGAACCATCCGAGCGCGGTGTCAGCAACCCACAAGAAAGCCAACAAGAACGCCACGCAGCCGATGACGACAATCGAGGACGCCTTGCTGTCTTCGAAAGACGGCCAGGTGACCTTCTTCATCTCGGCTTCGGTGTCGATCAGCAGATCGGCGAGCTTGGGGTGGTTTGCCACCCGCCAAGCCAAATAGGTCAGCGCCAAGAACACGCCGACACCGATCAGCAATGCTGGGGTCAGGTGCATGCCGAGGACGGGAAGGGGATCGGCGAGAAGATGAGTCGTCACCTTGCCACCGAGGTCGAACCCCAGGTCCCACCCCTGAATTTCATAGAAGAAGCGATTCCCCGCGAGGCCCGCGTAGGCCGTGAGAGCCCAAAACGCGATGCCCCGCGCGTAAACGCCTTGATCTGGCCGATACGAAAACATGAACCGAGTTCCGAGCTCCGGGTCTGGTCGGGATCAACAGCGAATCAGCGGAGTCGCTGCCTCACTCGATGACCTTGGAGATGACGCCGGCACCGACGGTCTTGCCGCCTTCGCGGATGGCGAAACGACCACCCTCTTCCAGCGCGACCGGGGTGATGAGCTCAACCGTCATGTTGACGTTGTCGCCCGGCATCACCATCTCGGTTCCCTCCGGCAGAGTCACCGCGCCGGTGACGTCCGTGGTCCGGATGTAGAACTGAGGACGGTAGTTCTTGAAGAACGGAGTGTGGCGCCCACCTTCCTCCTTGCTGAGGACGTAGACCTGACACTCGATCTTGGTGTGCGGGGTGATGGAACCGGGCTTGGCCAAGACCATGCCGCGGTAAACCGCTTCCTTGTCGACGCCGCGCAGCAGCACGCCGACGTTGTCGCCCGCCTGACCTTCGTCGAGCGTCTTCTGGAACATCTCGACGCCCGTGCAAACGGTCTTCTGAGTGTCCTCGAAACCGATGATCTCGAGGTTCTCTCCCATTTTGACGATGCCACGCTCCACGCGACCGGTCACCACCGTGCCGCGTCCCTTGATCGAGAAGACGTCTTCGATCGGCAGCAGGAAGGGCTTGTCGGTGTCGCGGGTCGGCTCGGGGATGTAGCTGTCGAGCGCGTCCAGAAGCTCCTGGATGCACTTGGTCGACGCTTCGTCATCCGGCTTCTGGTAGGCGCCAAGCGCGTTGCCGCGAATGATCGGCACGTCGTCGCCGGGGAACTCGTACTTGCTGAGGAGCTCACGCACTTCCAGCTCCACCAGGTCCAGCAGCTCAGGGTCGTCGACAAGGTCGCACTTGTTCAGGAAGACCACGATCTGCGGAACACCGACCTGGCGCGCCAGGAGGATGTGCTCACGAGTCTGAGGCATCGGGCCGTCAGCAGCCGACACCACCAGGATCGCGCCGTCCATCTGCGCTGCGCCGGTGATCATGTTCTTGATGTAGTCCGCGTGACCCGGGCAGTCGATGTGCGCGTAGTGCCGGGTTTCGCTTTCGTACTCCACATGCGCCACGGCGATCGTCACGGTTTTGGAATCGTCACGGACCGTTCCGCCCTTTGCGATGTCCGCATAGGACTTCGCCTCGCCGATCCCGCGCGCCGCCTGGGTGGCCAGGAGGGCGGCCGTCAGCGTGGTCTTCCCATGGTCGATGTGGCCGATGGTGCCGACGTTGACGTGCGGCTTCGTTCGCTCAAAGACGCCCTTCGCCATTTCCTACTTTCTCCTCGGTCGGTCTCGCGAGCTCAGCTCGCTCACTACCTTCGCAGTTAAGAGTTAAGAGAACTTTCGCCGTTATCTGGAGCGGGTGATGGGAATCGAACCCACGTGGCCAGCTTGGAAGGCTGGAGCTCTACCATTGAGCTACACCCGCTTTGCGCCAACTCGGTCTGGCCCGCGCGATGAACGCTCGAGGCCGAACCCACTTGAGCGACCACCGGTGAACCCTGCCACCTGCGATCGCCAGATTGGTTTCATTGTCAGTTGCTGTCGGTACCGCATCGCTGCCCACCAAGACGGCGAGAAAAGCCGCAGTAATGGGCCGAGCTGAGCCCCTACCCGAAGCGTCGTCGAGGTGCGCCGCCCTCCCGTGCCCACCATCCGTTCCACACGAATGGTGGGGAGAACAGGATTCGAACCTGTGAAGGCGGAGCCAACGGGTTTACAGCCCGTCCCCTTTGACCACTTGGGTATCTCCCCAGCGAGCCACCGTTGCATCCACCACCTTCGATCTCGCAGTCTCGCTTTTCCCTGGAGCTAGCGGTGGGACTCGAACCCACAACAACCCGCTTACAAGGCGGGAACTCTACCAATTGAGTTACGCTAGCAGGACGCGGAGGGCTCGACGTGAAGGGTCCCCAAAATGGCTCCGGCACGAGGTAGCGACCGGCAGACCATCTTTTGGGTTTGGTAAGTGCGACCGGAAGATAAGACCGGCCACCGTAGCGAGTGTGGAATCCAAGTCAAGCAGGAATCTCCCCGGGGCGCCCCAGGGAAAATGGGAGGCTCAGGCCCCCTCCACCTCCTGCTCCGAATTCTCCTCCCCACCCTCTCGGAGCAGGCGCGAAACCGCTTCGCGGAGCTGAAAAACGTCCATCGGCTTGCGCATGACCTCGACAATTGAGGGCTGCCCGCGGACCTGGTCCGCGAGCTCCGGTTCGAGGTACGCCGTCACCAGCACGATCCGCAGCGAGGGCGCCGTTTCCCGAGCGCCCCGGGCGAACTCCAAACCGGTCCCGTCCGGAAGAAGGAAGTCCGAGATTGCCAGGTCGAACGTTCCCGCGGCGAGTGCCGCCCGGGCCCCGGCCACCGTCTCGACGCTGGTCACGGTGAGCCCCGCCAGGGTCAAGACCTCGGTGACCAACTCGCGGATCACGGGTTCGTCCTCGAGCACCAAGATGTGTTTCGCCGTCGCCATTTCCCCCACCCATCGACTCAGCCCCGGCCCCCCCCATCCTCGGGAGGCAGGGCAATCTCGGAAAAGGTCACTTCCAGCTCCATCTTGCGGTAGATCACGGTCACCTTTTCTCTGGACCGATCCACCCGCTTCACGCGACAGCGCTCACGATACCGAGGCAGGTAAACGGTGTCGTTGCGCTTCAGCCGAAGCACGAACTCCGCCAACTTCGTTCGCAATCCGCTCTTCCTTGGCAAGCCTTCGAGAAACTCGCGGACGGCCTCGAGTCGCGGCGCGAGATTGCGCGGCACGGTTCCCAGCTCCTCGAGCACCCGCAACCCCTCGCTCCGAGTCGATTCCAGGACTCTGTCCAGCTCCGCCTCTTTCTGCTCTTCGAGAACCTGATTGCGAGATTCGACTTCGCTCAACTTGGCCTCGAGATCGCGTCGATGGTCCTCCGCCCGCCGCTGCTCCTCTTCAGCCCGCTCCAGTCTTTCGCGAACGACCGCCCGGGAGCGCTGAATGCCCTCGGCCACCTTTCGCGACTCCTCCCCGGCATCTCGGTACAGCCGAGCCCGTGCGGCCTCCAGGATCGACGGCGGAATTCCATGGCGACGGGCGATGGTCAAGGCGTTGCTCTCCCCCGGCAATCCGAGAGTCAATCGGTAGAGCGGCTGCAGACTCACGGAGTCGAACTCCAAGGAAGCATTCTCAATCCGATCACGCTCGAACCCCAGGTGCTTGAGTCCCGAGAGATGAGTGGTCGTCACGACCTGCGCACCGCGCTTCTCCAAATCGAGGAGCAGAGCGTGGGCCAGGGCCTCTCCTTCGTGGGGGTCCGTCCCCGAGCCGAGCTCGTCCAACAACACGAGACTCTTCCCGGTCGCTCGCTCGAGGATGTGGGACACCCGGCGCAGATGACCGGAGAACGTGGAGAGGTTCTGCTGCAAGTCTTGTTCATCGCCGAGATCCGCATGGACTTCGTCGTAGAAAGGAAAACGGCTCGACGAGGCCGCGGTCACTGGCACGGCCGCGAGAGCCATGAACGAAAGCAATCCGATGGTCTTCAGGGTGACGGTCTTTCCACCCGTGTTGGGCCCAGTGATGACCAGAACGTCAAAGTCCTGCCCCAGGTCCAGATCGAAGGGAATGATCACGGACTCGGCCTCGGCCCGGTCACGATCCCCGGCGACGCGGGCGAATAGCAAGGGGTGGCGAGCATCTCGCAACTGCAAAGAGCCGCCGACTTCGACGCGGGCGACCGTCGCACCGATCTCGACTCCCCACCGTGCCCGCGCGAACACCAAGTCCAAGCTACCGATCTGAGAAAGAGCCTCCTGAATCTCTCCGTCGTGGCGAATCAGCTCTCGAGTGCACTCCAAAAGCACCCGGTGCTCGATGTTTCGCTCTTTGAGACGGATGTCGGCGAGACGGTTCTGGGGCTCGACCAACTCTCGAGGCTCGACGAACACGGTGTTGCCGCTCGAGGAACGATCGTGCAACACGCCGGGGACGTTTCCGCGGGACTCGGCTCGAACGGCGAGCATGAAGCGACCGTCACGCAACACCGGAGGCCCCGGCCGCAGCACCGACCGATACTCGCCCCGCGAGGCAACCCTGTCGGCCAGCTTGCGGACCTCTCGCTCTCTCTGAATCAGCTCCCGGCGCAGCGGTGGCAAGTCCGGGTGAGCGCTCGAAAGCACGCTTCCATCGGAATCCACCCGCTTGGCCAATGAACCATGCAGCTCCTCCAAGTCGGGAATCGCTTGCGCCCGCCGATGCAGGCTGCGACATTCCTCCCTTCGTGCGAAACGCCGCCGGGTCCCGAGGATGCTGCCAAGTGTCCTGTGACACTGAGCGATCTCCTCGCCATCAAGACCCGTGCCTCGACGCCTGGCATCTCGCAGTAGCGGGCGCAAGTCTTGCACCGATCCAAACACAGAGCCCGGTGTATCCCCCAAGTAGACCATGGCCTCGCGAACCAAGCCGGCCACTTTCTCCAGGGAAGAGAACTCCCGGAACGGAACCAATCGCAGGGCGCGCTCACGACCCAACGGACAACCGGTTCGATCCGCCAGCAGCGCCTGCACCTCGTTCCACTCGAGGATTTCGAGAGTGGTCTTCAAACCCCATGATCCTTCGTGATAATCCCAACCGGGCCAAGTGGCCGTGTTTCGAAAGACGGACCCGCAGCAGCAGGATCACAGTTTTCTTTTTCCAGAATCGAACTTCCACTGAGTTGAGTGACGAATGAGCCGCGAATCACAAAAGACGGACTGGGCCCTGGCAACCCGAGCCGTCCACGCCGGACAAAGTCCGGACCCGAGCACCGGCGCGCTGATGACCCCGGTGTACATGAACTCGACCTATGGGCAGAAAGCCCCCACCGAGCTGATTGATGGGTACGAGTATTCGCGAACCAAGAATCCCACGCGATTGGCCCTCGAGCGAAACTTGGCCTCCTTGGAAGGCAGCGAGTATGGCCTTGCGTTCTCCAGCGGCATGGCCGCGACCAACACGGTCATGAACCTGCTGCAGAGCGGGGATCACGTGGTCGCCGGTGACGATCTCTACGGGGGGACGTTCCGACTGTTCGAGAAGCTCTACAAGAACTACGGGCTCACCTTCACCTATGTCAACCTTTCCAACCTCGACGAAGTGCAACAGGCCCTGCGTCCGGAAACCAAGCTCTTGTTCGTGGAGTCCCCCACCAACCCGCTGCTGAAGATCTGTGATCTGTCGGCTCTCGCAGAAATGGCCCGCTCGCGAAACATCCTCTCGGTTTGCGACAACACCTTTGCGACCCCATGCCTGCAACGCCCTCTCGAATTTGGATTCGACTTGGTGATTCACAGCACCACCAAGTACCTCGGCGGTCACTCCGACGTCGTTGGCGGAGCAATCATCGCCCGCAATCAGGAACTGCACGAGAAGCTCGCGTTCTTCCAAAACACCGTTGGTGCCGTCCCCGGTCCCATGGATTGCTTCCTCGTCTTGCGTGGAACCAAGACGCTCCCCTTGCGCATGCAGCGCCACGGAGAAACGGCCATGGCGTTGGCGCAAATGTTAGAGGCTCACCCGCGGGTCAAGAACGTCATCTATCCCGGGCTTTCGTCCCATCCAGGGCATGAGATTGCCACCAAACAAATGTCGGGATTCGGCGGCATCGTTTCATTCATCATTGATGGCTCGGTGGAGCAAGGAATGGCGGTGGCGGGGAAAACTCAGCTGTTCGCCTGTGCGGAAAGCTTGGGCGGAGTCGAATCCCTGATTGAGCACCCCCCTTCCATGACCCACGCCTCCATTCCCGTCGAAATCCGTCGTGCCCGAGGCATGGATGACGGATTGATCCGCATCTCGGTCGGGGTGGAAGACAAGGACGATCTGGAAGCGGACCTGCGCCAAGCGCTTGAACCATGAGCGCTCGAGTGCGCTGACTCGGCGACCGCCTCGACGGAATCAGGGAGCCGGCGGTGAGCCGGCGTCCTTGGCGGTCTCTTCTTCGACCGGCGCGGCACTCACTCGATCGCGCATGATGCGCCCGACCTTGAACTTGACCACACGCTTGGGCGGCACGTCGACCTTCTCCAGCGTGCGCGGGTTCTGTGCGCGACGCGCGCGACGTGGCTTGACTTCGAAGACGCCGAACTCACGGAACTCCAGGCGGTTGCCGCGAGCCAGCTCGTCCACGATCTCGTCCAGGAACTGCTGGATCACTTCTTTCGTGACCACCTTGGTCTGCCCTGTTTTCAGGGCGATCCGGTGAACGAGCTCTTTCTTCGTGATTGTGGCCATCCGCCTGTATCCCCCGCGGACCTCGATCCCGTGGTCCCGCTCGTGCCGACGCCCCAAACGCCTTTCAAGGACAAACCTACCAACAGTTAACCTTTTGTCAACTATCGGGTTACGTCACCTTTGAACCTTCGGCCCCTATCCGATTTTGACATAAATTACTATTATTAAAACACTTAGATCACAGACCAAGTGCCTCAGAGACTGCCCAAGTCCTAGTGAAAGTCCACTAAGTGCCCTTGAATTCACAACTTCCAGCGTTCCCTGGACCCGGGTGGACCTTCCGCACGTGGAGCGACCGATCGCCCGGATGGGAAAGGGTCACGGCCGCACGCTTCACTCACGTCTTCACGCTGCCGGGCAACGAGCTGGCCGCCCATCGCACCGGCCGCACATGGCTCGTTCCGGAATCCGAATCTCCCCACTCACTCGGTGCCGTGGTCGTGAAGACCTATCTCTACCCCACGTTTCGAGACCGGCGACGGGGACTGCTACGGAACACTTTCCTCGCACCTTCGCGGGTCGATCGTGAAAGCCGCAACCTGCGGGAGCTTGCTCGCCATGGATTGAATCCCCCGGTGTGGTTGGAGTGCAGCGAAGCGCGCCGCCGAGGCGTCCTGCACGCCTCCTCCCTCATCACTCGACACATTCCCTCCCAACCCATGGACCAGGTGTTGGGTTCGACGAATTCGCCCGAACGATGGATCGATCTCCTCGCCGACTTCGCCGCAAGATTGCACCGACACGGGTACGTCGACCGGGACCTCCATCTGCGCAACCTGCTCCTCACGCCAGAGAAAACATTGGTCAAGATCGATTGTCCGCGCGGAAGCTTCGTGCCTGCTTGGTGGCTCGACCGATCGCGACGAAGAGACCGCGACTCTCTTGGTGAAGACGTTCTCCGCCTTTCGGGGGAACAAGCGGCTCGACGTTTCCGCGACCGCTACGAGCTCTCCTTCGTCTCCCGGTGACGAAGGACGCGGCACCACAACCAGCTTCACATCAGCTGGTCGGTGTCGAACAAGAATGTCGCAGGCCCCTGGTTGGTCAAGTGGACGGCCATCGTGGCCCCGAAGCGGCCCGTTTCGACTGGCACCGACCTGGCTCGGAGCGAGGCAACGAACTCCTCGAACAGAGCGCTGGCCTGCTCCGGCGGCGCCGCTCCGAGAAAGTCTGGACGGCGACCCGATTTGAGTCCCGCGAAGAGGGTGAACTGGGGAACCGCCAGCACACTTCCCCGCACCTGGGCCAGGTCTCGATTCATGCGACCGCGATCATCCTCGAACACCCGGAGTTCTTGGATGCGTCGGGCCAAGTACTCGGCCTGTTCTTGCCCGTCGCCGTGGCCCACTCCAAGCAGCACCAAAAATCCAACCTGGATTCTTCCGACGGTCTCGCCTTCCACGTCGACCCTTGCTTCCGTCACCCGCTGGACCACCGCGATCATGGTTCGCCCTCTTCACCCATCGCTTTCAGGCGTCTCAGGTTCTCGGGAACGTGAAACAAGAAATCCAACGCATCATGAGTCGGTAGCGGGTCCTTGCGCATCGCCGCTCGTCGCTGGTACTCCTCGTAGGCTTGCACCGCCTCGGCGGTTCGACCCAGCTGATGCTCCAACACCCAGCCACGGTTGTAGTGGGCTGCAAGACAGTCCGGGTCCTTCTCCAAGACGCGGCGGAACCACTCTTCTGCCTCCTCGCCCTCCTCTTGAAGAGCCAACGCAACACCCAGATCGAGCATCGCGTAACGCATCAAGGGCTCATCCACTGGGGATTGAGATTCCAGCTCGATCAGAATCGAGCGCAGTTCGTCCTCGGCTTCCTCGGCATCGTCTTCGTCATCGGACTGCAGCAGAAGGTTGGCGTACTCGGCACGGTAGATGGGTCGACGGGTCTGTTCGAGAAGGGTCTGATACGCTTCGAGAGCGTCATCGCGACGACCCAAATCAGAAAGGACTCGCGCGCGCAGGTCGAGTGCCTCGAGAAAACCGGGGTCGGACTCCAGTGCCTGGTCCAGAAACTCCAGGGCCGCGTCTTCTTGCTCTTCCAGCGTTCGCAAGTGGGCCAAACCGTAGGCCGCCCAAGCGAAGTCCGGTTCTTGGTCCAGAGCACGTCGCAACAGTGATTCCGCGGATCCCGAATCTCGACTCATCACCATGCGCGCCGCCAGCGTCAACGCAGCCGGGTCCTCCTGTCGTGCCGGAACTTCGAAGCGCCGGCGGGCTTCCGCGGGATCGATCTCGAGCAAGACGTCCTGCAAGGCGCGCTGAGCTCGGAAGTACTGGGGGTTGATCGAAAGGACTTCTTCGAGGAATCGCCGCGCCTCTTCCAAGTGATGGCGCCGATCCTCTTCCCGTTCGGCGCGTCGCATCAGCTGCGTCGCCAACTCGAACGTCTCTCGCGCATCGGGGTCGAGGCGAGTCCAAGCAGTTTCTGGTCCGCCTCGGCAGGAAACCAGCGTGGCCAGCCATCCCCCGAGCCACAAGAGCTGCACCCGTCGCACCCACATCCGCAAGAGTCACTCCCCCTCAGGAAACCCGCCGAGACATCCCACCGGACGACCAGGCGAGGGCACTCGTCAGTCTCCGAAAAGAGGTCAAGAGAACGAAGAATCATAGGTTCCCGGAACAGGCCAGACCTCCCTGAGAACCCGGGAATCAGAAATCTCGGTCGATTCCTTCGGCGTTGCCGAAGAGGTCGAAGATCTGGCCCACGCTCGCCGACACGCTGACGCTGAAGTCTTCCTCCGGGTGATCATCGAGGGGAAACGCGAGGTCGATCCGCGCAACGTTCCGCCGAACCAACTCCGGACTACCGATGCGCAGGCCGATGCCGGCCGACTTGTAGATGTCGTCGAGCCCCACTGGCTGCCCGTTGGTCCAGACCAGCCCCGCATCGAAGAACACCACGGCGCCGAACCGCACGGAGATCAGTTCCCAGTCCGGAAAGATCCGATCTTCCAGGTTCAGGCGAACGCGACGGTCGCCGGTGAAGAAGCGGACGTTGTAACCACGCAGACCATTGTCTTCGCCCAAGGAAAGCTGCGGTTCGAACCCTTCCTTCTCCGCCTCTGCGTCGAACGTGAGGCTGGCGGCCAGGGTCTGCATCGGTAAGCCGAAGTAGTAGTAATGAACGGCTGCTCTCGCATTCCAACCACGCACGCTGCTTCCTCGAAATCGACTGGCTCCCGAGCTCACCAGCGTCATCAGTTGGTCCGGGCCGGGCTCCCCCGCCCACTGCAGCGACAAGCTGACCACCGGTTGGTTTTTGCTCGGCCCACTCGACTCGACCCGATGTTGCAGTCCAAGGAATGCCGACGCGATAAAACCCAAGGGAACGTCTTCGGTGATTCCCATGGCGTCCAGGTAGGTCCGCTTCTCAAAGAATGGCAGGTATTGATAGGTGAGGGTGGGGCCGATTTCGAAGATTCGCACATCGTCGGGAACCCGGAACCGATTGGGTTGATCTCCTTCGGCCACTCCGTAGCGCAGTTTTCGGTAGCTGGTTCGAAACCCATACTTGGTGCGTTCGTTTCGAGGACCGGTCGCGCGCGCGAGTTCGAATTCGACCCCGGTTTGGCGCTCGGGGATCTGAGTGATCTCATCACCGAATTCGTGGTAGCGCTGTTCGGAACGATCGTGTTGAAACCCGATTCGGTAGCCCAGCTCGGTACTCAAGGCACGAAACGGCTCTTCCAAAGAGATCGCGAACCCGCCGCCGTCATCGGACTCCGAGGCCGAGACTCGAAGGGTCTTGTAGGTGGCCAGGAATTGTGGGTCCTTGTAGCTGACGCTCAGGTCCTCTTCTTCGTCGGTCTCGCGATATCGAACACGGAACTGCTTCCCGGTGCCGAACAGGTTCGACTCTCCGATGCTGATGCGCCGGGTCGAGGCGCCGCTGAACACGCCTCCGGACGCACCGGCCCGAAGAGTGAATCGGTCCTTGGTTTCGACATGCAATGCGACGGTGCCGTCTTCCAATGCCTCGGGCCACACCCGTGCATCCGAAATGAAGTCAAGCCGGCGACGCAGGTTGCGCTCGGTTTCCTCGGCCAGGGCCGGGTCGTACACATCTCCTGGCCGAAGCAACAACTCGCGACGGATCACCCGTTCGCGAGTGGTGGCATGCAAGAACTCGATCGTGTCGAACAACCAGCGCAAGTGTTCTTGGTCTTCGAACACGTCCCTGGTTTCGAACACGATTTTGGAAATGGGCACCCCGGCCATCGCGGTGATCGGCAATGGGCCACTGGGATAGACCACGGGAGAGGGAGCGATCGCGGGTGTCGGATCCGCGGGAAGCGCAATGACGGTCGACGCCACTCCTGCATCGATGGGAGGCGCCACGCCGCCGGAACGTAAAGGCGGACCGGTAGCCGAACACGCAACCTGAAGAAGTGGAGAGAGAGCGAAGAGGACCAGGAACCCCCTGGCGACTTCGCGAGTCTCCATAGGCTGCGGCTTTCTTGGGTCAGTGCGTCAACACAGTTGCATGGTTTTCTCTTCTCCCTCTTTGGCGCACCGATCTGCAGGCGGCCCTTCTTGATGAAATCGTCGTGATTCCGAGACCGCTGGAGATGATTCAGTCCAGACACGCGGCACCAGCAAACGAATCCTCATGTCAGATAGCCGGCAGCGCCCTCCACTGCCCGGCTTCCCGGAGGAAGCGGAAGATTTGTTCCGCTCGAGATTCGGGTTCGTTCAGGGACTGCAGGCGCAGAACAAGGACACCCCGAAGGGGAGATTGAGCTTCCGCATCAGGGTGATTTCCGACTGCATGATTGCGGAAAGAATTGCCTCGATGGGCTTGGGCAAGGAGACGAAGAAGTCCGAGTGAGCGACCTCGCCGCGCTGGGTCAGCTGGCGAAACTTGCGCATGACGAAGACCGGTGGCATCAGCGTCATCGAATAGTAGGACAGCTTCTTGAGCGTCAATCCATGCTGGGTCAACTTGCCTCCGAGTTCCCCTCGGGTGTAGCGACGCACGTGCTGGTAGGCGTCGTCATGGGGGCTCCAAAGGAACATGAACGCCGGCACGGTGATCAGGATCAGGGCCCCCGGGCGGGCGACCCGCCGGATTTCCTCGATGGCAGCGTGATCGTCGTCGAAGTGCTCGAGAGCGTCGAGGGCCAGAACGGCATCGAAGCTATCGTCCCGGAACGGCAGCTTCATGGCGTCCGCGCGCACGATGCGATCCACCCCTCGGGACTTGCACAGACGGATGGTCTCTTCGCTGATGTCGATTCCACGAACGTCTCCAAATTTCTCGAGGAACCGGAAAGACATTCCTGTGGCGCTGGCGATGTCGAGGATGCGCAGACGGCCACGCTCTTGATGCAGGCGTTCCAACCACTCCAACACGAGACGGCGGCGGCCGCGATACCACCAGTTGGTCTCTTCGATCTCGAACATCTTGTCGAATTCGGCGAGATCCATGCTGTCCCGAACCTCCGTTTACGACCGCTACTTCTCCCGACCTGACGTCGCCTCATCCACGGGCAACGCGAGGAACCACACCACCGGAACCAACATCACGCTCAACGATCCCGCCCAGGCCACCAAGGACGAGGGAGAGGTCCCTGCCCATAGCAGCAATCCGGCGACCGTGCAGGCAGCTTGAACCAGGACTAACCAAATCACCGCGTTGCGGGCGCCCATGCCTTGCCCGGCCAACCGATGCGAGGCATGGCGTCGATCCCCGACCCACGGATGCTGTCCTACGCGCAAGCGGATCCAAGCGGTCACGAGCAGGTCCCCCAAGGGTACCGCCGCCAAACACAAGGTTCCGGGATGCTGAGCGCGCAGCATGACGGTTGCGAACCATCCCCCCAAAAGCAAACTTCCCGCATCGCCAAGAAACACCCGCCCCGTCGGAAAATTGAAGCGCAGGAAGACCAGGAGGGCGGCCGCGAGCGCCGTCGCCAACGTCCGGTCTCCGAGACCCAGAGGGCTGCCGACCGCGACACCCAACGCGACCACCAACGCCAGGCCACCGGCCAATCCGTGGGTGTTGTCCGAGGTGTTCAAACTGTGCAGAACAAGAAAGCCCACCGGCAGCCAAAAACCATCGGAACCGTCAAGCGGGAGCGCAGCCAGAAGCAGGAGTAGGCCGGTTGCCGAGGCCTTGGTGCTGGCGGTCATCGTCTTGCCGCCGCCGTCATCCAGCAATCCCACGAACGAACACGCCATGAGCCATGCCAGAACCGAACCGGGGAACGGTACGCTGCCGAGGAGCCGCCCTCCCGTCCAAACCCCCGTCAAGGCGAAGGCGATCCCGAGACCTCCGACCAGCGGCACTTCTCCCTGGTGAGCTTTCCTGCCCCCGGCGAGGTCCATCAAGCCCCAGTGGCTCGCAAATCGTCCCAGCGCAGGAATGGCGAGCGCGGCAAGTGCGCCGCTTGCCAACGCCAGCAACCAACCATTCACGACACTTCCCCCAGGACCTCGGAGTAGAGCTCGGTCAGAACGACCGCGTGGCGTTCGGGAGAGTACTTCTTGCGAATCTCCTGCACCTGGCGGCGAGCCCGACTCCGCCACTGGTCCGAGTTCGTCAAGCAATCGAGCACCGCTTCGCTCGTCGCGCCCGCGTTCCCTTCCGCGACCAGTCCCGGATCCCCCGGCTCGAACAAGTCCGCCACTCCCCCCACCTGACTGGCGATGACTGGAACGCCCAGGGCCTTGGCCTCGAGGAGAGAAACGGGAAGCCCTTCGTTTTTCGACAACAGGAGCTCGGCATCCAATAGGCGATGCCAAACCCCAGGGTGCTCCTGCCAGCCCATGCAATGCACCACTTCTGCCAGTCCGCGCGTTTCTGCCTCTCTTTCAAACCGGGCGCGCAATTCGCCGTCCCCGATCCACAGAAAGTGGACCCGTCGGACGCCGTTCACCAACTTTGCCACGTCCAAGAGCAGCCAAGGGTTCTTGATCTCGGTGAGGCGAGCCAGGCAACCCACCCACGGAGCATCTTTGGGAGGGAGCTCGGTGGATGCCGGGATGACCTCGGGGGCTTCCAGATCTCCGGCCAACACCCCTGGCAAGATGGCAAACCGGCGAGAGTCCGCAATCCGATAGACGTCGACCAGCTCCTCACGGACTCGCGGCGACACCGCGATCAGGCGATTCGTGCGACGGGCCAAGCGACGTTCCAGACGCACCAAACCGGACGCCACCCAAGGCCGGAAGTAGCCACGGAACACATGGCCGTGAAAGGTGTGAATCCGGGGAATCCTGCATCGACGAGCCGCAAGGCGCCCCAGAAGCCCCGCCTTGAATGTATGGGTGTGCACCAGATCCGGACGGAAAGCGCGCAACTCGGAAACCAAGGCCCGGTAGGCGCGGGTGTCTCGCCAAGGCGAGACCTGGCGGGCGAGTGCCGGGATCACTCGGACATCCACGCCGGCTGCCCGAGCGTCCTCGATCAGATCGGCCTCTCCGGGGGCGCAGCTCCCGGTGAGGAGGCGGGTCTCGACGCCTCGAGCCTCGAGGAACGGCTGAATCGAGACGATCGTTCGCGCCGGCCCCCCCCGATTCATGCGCGTGATCACCCGAGCAATTCGCAAAGGAACGTCCCCGAAATCTCGAAAACCTTTGGTGGCGCCGCTAGCCTCTGCCGCCGACGGCGTCGAATTCCCCGCCGTCGTTCTCTCGACCAAGACCTCAGGAGAGGCCATGTACTTTCTCGCAGGATCCGCAGGCGGCGCGGGCGGTGCCATCGAACTGCTGATGGTGGGTTTCGTGTTCCTCTGCGTCTATGCGATTCACCGGGCGACTGCCAAGAAAAGCTGACAGGCGCGGTGGCTAGCGAGTTCACTTCGCAGCACGCCCTCGGTCCCCCGCCTGGCGACGATCCCGACCGGATCGGCACCGAGCTTGGACGAGTGCCAGGAACGACTCTTCCCCTTTCTCGAATTCGAGCCCCTGCTCCAGGGTCACCAGTGGAAGCTCCGCGAGCAGACCCCCGAGGGACTCCAGCTTCGGCAGGTCCTTGGCAGTCGTGACGCACCATAGGCTCCCGGCACGACACTCCTCGGCGATGGCTCGGATCTCCCCTTCTTCATACAAGTGATGGTCGGGGAAACGGAATTCCCTCCGAACCTCGGCTCCGACGGCTTCGACGCTCTGACGCACGCTTGCGGGGTGACCAACGCCACTCATCACAGCGACCCGCTGTCCTTTGAGAATCGAAGGATCCTCTCGCTGACCGAGCCGGTGCACGGCAACGATCGTGAAGCGGATCCTTCCTTGCACCGCCCGAGGCGCCAGGGAGTCGATGTCTCCCTCGAGCTGCGCGAGGTTCGGCTCGGTCGCGAGCTCCGTCCGGGTGATGAGGACCGCGTGGGCTCGAGCCAAGGCCCGAGGAGACTCGCGCAGCAGGCCCCGTGGCAGCAGGGCCCCGTATCCGAACGGTCGGGTCGCATCCACCAGCACCACGTCGAGGTCTCGTTCCAACGGCTCGTGTTGGAAGCCGTCATCCAAGACCACCACATCGCAACTCGTCTGCTTCAGAGCTTGTCGCGCTGCCTCCCCTCGATTCGGATCTTGCACCACCACCAGATCCGGCACCTGGCGCAGCAGCCACTGCCCTTCTTCATTCAGTTTCTCGCCGGGACGCCGACCATAGCCACGTGCCAAGACCAGGGGACGATGGGATGCCTCCCGCAAGCGGCGACTCAGCCACGCGACGAAAGGAGTCTTGCCCACCCCTCCGACGGTCAAGTTGCCAACGCTGAGAACCGGCACGGGGAGAGATTGACGGCGCTTGAACCCACACTCATACAAGCCCCGGTGCAACCGTCGACCCAAGGCGTAGCCCCAGCTCACGGCGGTGAGCAACCCTCGGCAACACCCGGCCCAGAGACCGCGACGATCTCCTCGGATCAGCGCCTCCCACCGGTCCAGAGAACGAACCGGCGGGGAAGGAGAATCGGCAGGACGGGGAGCTTGCGCGGCCATGCCGCGAAACTCTACCACGGTCGCCGACGCACGGGCGGCGGTCACCGACTCCGGTGGTCCCACGCCCTTGGCAAGAACTACGGGTGGCGGCGACGCTCCATGTTCTTACGGGCCTCTTCGGCCTCGGCCACTTTTTTCTCTTCCTCGGCTTTCTTGGCTTCTTCGGCCGCGACCCATTCTTCGTAGGCCGGCAGCCATTCCGTGTAGTTGTCGAGGAAGCGTTGCTCTTCTTCGTCGGGAAACACTCCCATCACGGTGCGCCGCCACTCCAGGTGCTTCTTGTGATCCGGCGTCCAGCCGTCTGCCGGAGGAAACTCGTCAATGAGTGTGCGAGCGGCGGCCGGCGTGCTCGAGGGCTTCGTGGACGGGGAGGCTGACTTTGACTCCGGGCCTTCCGCCACAGGCTCGACTTGATCTGCGTTCTTCTCCGCCTCTTCTTGCTCTCGCAGGCGCTGGGAACTTTGGCGACGAGTCACCCGGGCCGCATACTGGGCGCGTTCCATGGCCTTGAGCCCGGCCAGGTCCAGCACCTCGCGCACTTCCAGCCTGGCAATCTGGTTCCATCGGAGCGCCACCAAGCCGTCCAGTCCATCGACGAACCTCAGCGTGAACGACTCGGGACTCTGGTAGATCGCCTTCTTGTGATGCTCGCCGGCGAACACGTGACGATGAAATCGCCAATCGCGGGTCACGACGCCACTGAAGCGCCGACCGCCGTTGGTCCGGATCTGCACCCGGTAGTTGGGACAGGTCTCCATCACCGGACGCGGCCGGGGGATCGAACCGTTGTTGACGACCTTGCTTTCCAAGGAACTCACGACGGCAGGTGCCACCCTTGTTGCCGACCGGTCACTGGTTTCCACCAACGGGTCCGGCTGTTGGATCAGACACAACATCCACACGAAGGCACTGTTCATGACGTTCCTCTTCCAGTTTCGAAACGAGCCTCGGGCGAAAGCCCGGGGACTGGCGGTCTTCTTCCCATCGAGTCGCCGCGACAACGATTTGAGAGGCTCCGCACGAAACGGAACGAATTTCCCGCACCGGCCGCCGGGTCCGGCCCGAAAGCCTTTGCCCGTTGTCCTTCTTGCCCGCCGGCGGAATGTCCGATGACCGTGGCAGGACACTGCCACGAATTCGCGGCGACCGAGAGTCCGACAGATCGATCAGGAGGAGGCCGACGCGGCCTGACTTTGCTCGTCCCAACGCTGGGTCAGCTCGCGGGCGAGACTCTCGTAGTCGCTGGCACCAGTCGACGATTCGTCGTAGCTGAAGATCGACTGTCCATGGCTGGAGGCTTCTGCCAGCCGCACGTTCTGATGAATGGAAGTCTGAAAGAGCTTGTCGCCAAAGTGCTGACGCAATTCGTCGAGAACCTCGCGAGCCAAGCGAGTGTTCTTCTGCAGCCGACAAAGAACGATCCCGAGCACCTCCGGCCCCTTGCGGAGCCGACGATTGACGACCTCGATCACCTCGAGCAGTCGGCCAATCCCATGCAGAGAGAAGAACTCGGCCTGCAAGGGAATCAACACTTCTTGGGCCGCGGTGAGGCCGTTCAGGGCCAGCAAACCGAGGGAAGGAGGACAATCAATCAAAGCGACGTCGTAATCCCCGTCGATCTTCCCGTCGTTGAACGCGGTCTTCAGGATTGACTCGCGACCGATCTCCCCCGCAAGCTCCAGCTCGGCGCTGGAAAGATCAATGTGAGATGGCAGCAAGGACAGACCCGCGGACTCCACGGGAACAATCGCCTGACGCACCGGAGTCCCTTTGACCAAGACTTCGTAGAGTGTGGCCTGTTCGTCCGGGATGTCCTTGTTCAGGTGTAGGGAAAGATGAGACTGTGGATCGAGGTCAACGGCGAGGACGCGCAAACCCAGCCGCGCCAGGGCCACGCTCAGGTTGCACGTGGTGGTGGTCTTGCCCACCCCCCCTTTTTGGTTGATGACAGCCACGGTCTTCATGATTCTGACGCCCCCCGGTGTTCCGTGGCCACGGTTCCCATGCAAGTCCGGATCCCATGCACTCGTGCCGAAGCCGGCACCTCCTCGCCACAACAGTGGACTCACTGAGTCACACGGCAACGGAGAAGCCAAGAGTTCGGCTCGTTGGACTCCTGTCCGAGTCACTCGACCTTCTCCCGGTTGCGATCTTCATGGTAACAGACCGTGGAAGAAGCTTCCGAAGTGGGCCCGGGTCTTTTCCCACCCGCAGGCGGTCGAAAAAAGGCCTTGGATGGCCGGCTGAGAGATTTTCATTTTCGGCACCGAGTCGGACCGTAGGCGAATCGGTGGGATTCGTCGGGGATTGAGGCCGAACAACGATCGGACCGGCAAGAGACTTCTTCCCCGGCCTGCGAGGTTCGACCCCGTCACGGAGAGGTCGCGGGAATCGCGGGCCGGGCGATCCGAGCGGACCCACTCTGGTCACCCCCCCTCGTCCGCCGTAAGGTAGTCGGAGTCATGAGCTCCCGTTCCAACGACCGCCCTTCTTCTCCCCGTCCCGAAGGCTCGAGCTTCTTGCTCGGGGTTGGCCTGGATGGTCAAGATGGGCACCGCCGGATCACCAAAGGGGATGGTTTTCATCTCCAGGGCGGATCCGAAGAGACTCACGAGCGGATGCAGGAAACGATGATCCGCGTCACGGAAAAACTCGAGCGGAAGGGCCGGCGCATTCCCACAGCCAGCGCCGAAGAGATCCTCGACACCTTGCGCGACGTACAGCAGTAGATCCGGAAACGACCAAGTCTTCCTGGTTCGCGGACCCAAGTCACCGGGCAATGATGAAAACCGTTCCTGACGGATGTCCCTTCCTGCAGTCCTGAGGTGCTTTCAGTCGAAGTTCCTTGCTGGTCTTCCCTCATGGAAGGCATCACCAAGAGATGAGCACCAGGGATATGGTTGGAACTGCGCCGGAACTCCGGCCGCGGCAGCGCGGGACACGGAATCTCGTCCGTTTCTCGTTGGTCTGTCTGGGATTGCTGGCATTGTCCGGAATCCCCGCGGCATTCTTTCTCGAGGACTCGGGCCCCGAGCTGCGCCGTCATCGAGTGCGCCAGACATTTGGCGCCTCGGAGGTGGAACGTCCTCCGATGCCCGCTCTACCGGTCGCCCATCGACTGCGGGACCATGTCGCGCCCAAAGACGCGCCGCGATTCGGGGGAGAGTTCACGGACAACCCGGTGGGGTTCTCGCTGCGCGTCCTCGACGCAGATCGCGTCCCGCTGCCACAAGCAGTCCCGTTCGTCGTCTTCCGCGAAACGCCCGACCGAGAACTCCTCGTCAAGGGGCGAACCGATTCGCGCGGATGGGCACGAGTCGAAAACCTGCCCCAAGGCTCGTTGATCGTCGAATCCTTGCGAGAGCCGCCGTTCGCGGCCAGCGCCGTGGCCGTCTCCGGAGTCATCGATGAGTCTTCCTTGGTGGAACTCGTGGTGACTCCCGGCACTGTGCTGGAAGGATTGGTCACCGACGACCAAGGACGAGCTCTGGTGGGCGTCGTGGCGGAAGCACTCCTTCCCTGGCCCCACGGCAGCGACGAGTCTCAACTCACCACAATCACCAACTCCCGCGGCGAGTTCTTGTTCGAAGCCATGTCGTCCCCACCTCGCCAAGTCGTGTGGAACCAAGGCGTTTCCCAAGTCGGTCAGCGCGCGAAAACCCTGCTGCGCGTGGAACATGAAGGAGAAACCACCACCCTGGAGGCGGAGTTCGACCCAACGACCCAAAGCAGTCGTGTGGAAGTGGTGCTTCCCCGCCCCATCCAGCTCCGCGGCCGCGTGTTGACCGAGAAGGGCGACCCGGTGGCAGGGGCCATCCTTCGAACCAGCGCGGAACCACCAGCGACAGACTCCCCTCCCGCGGACGCCCCCGAACCGGTGGTCACCAGTGATGGCGCCGGCAACTTCGAACTCCGATTGGGAGTTTCGGCGGAAGAGATCTGGGTTCACGGAACGGACCGGCCGCCGCAACGCTTCACTCTGCCGTCGTGGGCTCCGGGCACGACCAAGGAACGTGACTTCGTGCTGTCGGACTCCACCGAGTTCTTCCTCGCGATCACCGTTCGAGACGAGCCGAACTGGAAAGAACTCGCATCCTCCGCACGGGTCCTCGCTCGCACCGATCAGCGCTGGGTGGAAGCCACGTTGGAAGCAACGGAAGACGCTCCTCTTTTGCGGGTGCGTGTGGCGCTTCCGGCCACGGAGATCCGCGCGCTTTCGTTCGAAGCCCCGGGTTACCAAACCACCGAATGGGAGACTCGTGGAGGCATCACGCCGGGAGCGACGGAGACGATTCGCCCCCCGCAAGTGCGGGTGCATCAGTTGAAGCTTCGGGTGATTCCGCCGAAAACCAGCGCCGCGTCGTCGATCGGCATCATTCGAGCTTGTCTGCTCGAGCCCGGGCTACCCCGGGCTGCGGGAGAGTGTTGCGGACTCGGAAGCGCCAAGACCTTGGGAGTCCTGTCAGAACCGACTTTGGTCTCCCTCGACGTCCGCGCGCCGGGCGATTACTGGGTGTTGGTGCAGCGAGGAGTGGATGTCACCCGTCACGGACCGTACGCAGCCCACGGCCGACCCCATCGACTCGAACTGCCGGCCGCGCCGCTCGACTCATTGGCGCACGAGGTGCCGGCGCCCGAACCAGCGGAGGCTCTGGATCGTTCGCGCTTGTGTGCCTCCAAGGTTCAGCTGGTCAGCGCCGCGACGGGGACCAAGATCGCTTGGACCCCGGTCCGGATCGCGGCCCGGTCGATCGAGGAAGACCAAGCCCCCTTCCGCCTGGCCTCGTCGAGAACGGGGCCGGAAGGAACCGTGGATGTGGAGTTGGCCGAAGGTTCTTGGTTCCTGGCCGTCGCCGCCGAAGGTCACGCGGCCGCCGAACAAGGACCATTCTACTTCCATCAGTCCAGCGCTTATGCCGGCGAGATCTACCTTCAAACCGAGCAGCAACGGGCGACCACCTTGCAGATCACGCAGCAGGACGGCACTCCGATTCCTTCGGGAACCGAGGTGCGTTGGGAGTCCTCGATCCATCCCATTCCTGTTCCAGGCACCATCGGAAACGAGCCAGGCCTGGTGAGCTTCCCCCTCCCCCCCGACGAACAAACCGGGACCCTGCACATCGCTCAGCGCGCCCCCACGGACTGGTCCTCGAAAGCCGTCGGGCATCAACGAGTGGCGGTGGATCTCTCTTCGAACACGAGTGACATCGTGATGTCCCCCTGGACGCTGGTCGAGATTCGGGTGCACGGGATCCCGCGAGTCCACTACGCCGCGTCGCTGGCTATGCATTGGAGCGTCACCGGTCCCGCCTCCCCCACATTGGAGCGCAAACCGGATCTGCCAGGAGGCACTCGGGTGTATCGAACCATGGTGGTGGCGGGCGACTACGAGCTGCAAAGCGTCGGTGGGCTCTACGCGTTTCCAAAGACACCGGTAGACGCGACCCGCGGAGGCGAGCTGATCATCGACGTCACTGCCTCTCGGCGATGACTCAGAAAGACGACGCGCGACTCGCCCATTGCCGCGCTTCTTCGTCCATCTCCCAGTCTTCGTAGAGTCGCTTCATCTGTTCGGCAATCCTTCGGCGCACGAGGCTCTCGGAGTCGGGAAGTAGCTCCCAACTCTCGAGGTAGAGAGGCTCGGCATCCTCGAGCAGCTCCTGTCCATGCAAAGTCTCGGCCAGAATCGCCAGGGCGCTTGCTCGGTCCGTCGGACTGCTGGAAGAACTCTCTTCCAGTCGTTCAATGACACCATCGACCAACGACTCGGCTTCCTCGAACCGCTGTTGCGCATTCAAGGAACGGGCAAGGGCCATCCGGTCTCGCAAGAGGACTTCGAGGCTCTCGTTCCGACGCAAGTGAAACTCATGCACCGCGACGATGGCGGACTCCAAGGGCGCCGGCTCACTCACTCGCGGCAAGGCATCTCGGTACCAAGTGTCGGTGTCCCGACAAAACGGATCCTCGTCGCCAACGATCGGTGGGTAGCCAGCAAGAAACTCCCCGGCGAGCCGCACGGTTTCCTCGAATTCGCCGGAACCATGCATAGCCCGGCACAGGGCACGGATCGCCAGCAGTGTTTCCGTGTTGGTCTCTCCAAGAGTTTTCCGAAACACATCGGCGTTGGCCAGCAACAGTTGTCGTGGTTCGTCCCACTCCCCCCGATTCATCAACAACCGCGCCAGTCCTTGGCGGACTTTCAGAGTCACGGAATCTTCGGGACCGAAGACTCGGGCATTGATCTCCGCCAACGCTCGGAACTCAGCAATCGCGTCTTCCTCACGTCCGGTGGAAGCGTAGTCGCGAGCTCGATTGCCGCGAGCGATGAGCGTGAGTTCATCTTGTTCCCCGACGATTCGACTGAGAGTTTGGTACGCCGAGTCATGCAGGGGAAACGCCAGGTCAGCACGTCCCGACTGCCACAACACCACTCCAAGCGTGTTGGCCGTCCAGAGGGTTTCCACATGCTCCGGGCCGAGAACTCTTTGGCGACGCTGGTAAGTGTCTCGAAGGATCTGCTCGGCTTTGGCCAATCTTCCCCAGTTGTGGTACATCTCGCCCAGGTTCTGAGCGTTGAGCAGAGTCGTCGCATGATCCGCTCCCAGCACCTCCCGTTGTTTCTCCTGGGCTTCCAAGAAATAACCCTCGGCCACGTCGTACTCTTGCCGAGCTTCGAGCAACCCCGCCAGGTTCTGAATCGCCTTGATGGTGTCCGGGTGCAGATCGCCGTACACTCGACGGCGCGACGCCAACGCCTCTTCCAGCAGCAACTGGGCTTCTTCGAACCGACGCTGGTAGGAACGCAACAAGCCGAGTGAGTTCACGGAGACGAGGGTCTGGTCGTGGTCATCCCCCAGCTCCTGGCGACGCCATTCCAGAGCGTTGATCAAGAGGGGCTCCGCCTCTCCCAGTTCGTGCATTTGGAGAAACTGGAGGCCCAGGGCCATCCCCGTCGCATTGAGCAAGGCCGAGTTTCCTGGGTGGGCGACTCGGGCTCGCTGATCGATGATTCGCAAGTCTTCGAGTGCCGCTTCGGACTGCCCCAAGTCCTGTTGCAACTCGGCCCAGCGAAGCTTCGCACGAAGCGTTTCCTCCGCGTCGGCGCCCGAATGCTCGGTGAGGAGTTGCCAGGCTTCCTGCAAGTAATGGGAGCCAGTCTCGAACTCGGAGATCGCCACGTAGGTACTCCCCAAGGTCGTCAGCATCTCGGCCTGGACCAGGGGAAAGTCGGCCAGCTCTTCGTCAATCCGACCCGCGGTGTCGTCGAGGATGATTTTCAATAGAGAGGTGTCGCGGCCTTGGGCGACCTCAGGGTCCACCCCCTCGAGCAAACTGCCCAGGAAATTCGCGGTCTGGGTCGCTCGAGATGCTTCGCGATTGGCTCGATCGGCCTCTCGCACCGCCTCGGCGCGGCGCTCTTCCGCGCGCAAGAATCCCACCAGCGTTCCCGCGAGGCCGATCGACAGGACGGCGAACAGGACCACAACCATCCCCACCAAGGACTTGTTGCGCCGCGCAAACTTTCGAAGCTGATACCAAGTACTGGCGGGGCGCGCCGTGATGGGCTCATTGGCAAGGTATCGGCGGATGTCCTCGGCCAGCGCCGACGCCGAGGAGTAACGCCGCGTCACATCCTTTTCCAGCGCCTTGCCAACGATCGTTTCGATATCGCCGCGCAGATCCTGCCGTCGAGTCCCCAAGCGACTCGGCTCTTCCTCCCGAACGATGCGCAGTGCTTCGTGAAGCATCACGCCTTCGAATTCGTGGGGTTTGGAACCGCACAACAACTCGTACGCCACGACCCCGAGGGCGTACACGTCGCTGCGCGTGTCCAAGAGTTCCGGGTCTCCCGACGCCTGCTCGGGACTCATGTACGGAACTGTGCCGACCACCTGCCCGACTTCCGTTTGCAGCGTGGCGGTTTGCAAGTCGGAGTCGGTGGCTCGGGCGATTCCGAAGTCCAGGATCTTCGGCTGCCCGTCGGCATTGACCAGGATGTTTCCGGGCTTCAGGTCGCGATGAATCACCCCACGCTGGTGAGCATGGTGCACCGCATCGCACACGTTCCCGAGCAACTTCAGTCGCTCGGAGGTGTCGAGCATCGCGCCCTTGGCGTGCTCGAGCAGGTCACGCCCCTCGACGAACTCCATGGCGAAGTAGGGCTGCATCCCTGCCCCGGAATCGAACTGATCCGCTTCGAAGATCTGCGCGATGCCGGGGTGATGAAGTCGACCCAGCACTTGCGCCTCGAGTTCGAATCGACGCACGGCCTTGGGAGACAGGACCCCGGCGTGGATGACTTTCAACGCAACGGTTCTTTGAGGGTTTTCCTGAACCGCTTCGAACACCGTGCCCATGCCCCCCTCCCCGATCCGGCGAACCACCCGATAGCGACCGATGCGCTCGGGGCGGTCCCCGGCCGGGCTCCCTTCTTCGGACGGCGGGATGGGCGCGCGCGACTCCTCCAGCACGTCCAGAGCCCCTCCGCCGACCCGGGTGGCAAGCAAGTCCGCGACCTCGGATCGCAACTCCGGGTCATTCTCGGCAACTTCGGCGAGCACTCGGTCGCGCTGGTCGCGAGGCAGAGAGGCAACTCGTTCGAACAAGGCTTTGACTTGCTGGTATCGCTGAGGGTCGATCGTTCCGGTCTCTCCGGTTGGCGACTCGCTCGAGGAGGTCGATGGGCCGGCTCGCCCAGGACGGACAGCTGACAAGTCGACTTCGGCGGCGGATTGTAGTTTCCGACCCGCGAGTCGGCCCCCTTCACCGCAAATACCGATTTTCTGTGCGACACAGAGAGGCCCTCTGGGATGTCGGGGGAGTCGGTCCCAGAACTGGTTGCGGATCGACTTCCGTCGGAAAAACCGCCGGATCCGAAACGGTCATTCCCCGGAGGAGGAACTCATGCATCGTCCCAAGCTCGGCGGCACCGTGATCGCACTGATGTTGGCCGCGGGACCCGCCGCGTCTGCCGATGACAGCGATCCCGCCTTCACGATCAATCTTCACCACCAGCTCATCGTGGACTGTCTGCAGATCCTGGATTTTCACATGAAGGAACTGATCAACGATCGGTTCGATGCCACCGAAGATGCCTTGGATTCCCTGGCCGCCCAACTCGCTGATGCGAACGACGAAATCCAGCAGAACCTGTCCGCGCTCTTGCTGACTCTCCAGTTTGCCAAGCAGGACCTCGAGGACGCCATCGACGAGGTCCGCTTGACTTTGGATCAAACCACCAACCTCGTCATCACTCAGCACGCCGAACTGTTGGCGCGAGCGGATGCCCAGGATGCCAAATTGTTGGAACTCGAGGCGCAACTCGCCGAGATCCTGGGTGCGGTGCAGGCAGCGGACGACGAAAACTTGCGGATGCAAGCCGAGCACAACTTGGCTCTCGCGGACGACGACCCGAGACGCCGACGCATCATCTATTTCCAAACCCCCGCGGTGGCCGGTGGTCAGCTGGAAATGGTGCGGCAGATCGTCGCCGAATGCTTCCAAATGCATGTGGCCGCGGGGTTGACTCCTCACCCGTTTGCGAGCCAACAAATGAATCAGGGAGATTCGGAATACGCTGCGCAAAACTACCGAGCGGCCTACGACTGCTATCGCAAGGCCTATCGGTCACTTGCCCTCTGAAGACTTGTCGCGATCATCCCCGCGGGCGTCTCGAAACGTCCGTCGCGGACGGAGAACGTCGGAGATTGGAACGTCGAAAAGAACCGGGGTCATGGGTAACAGTCCCCGGGCTAGCATTGTCCACGCGCCTCGCGGTTGCCCGCGGGGAACTCGGACCATGCAGAGCAGAGGCTTTCTTGATCGAACGATCCATTCTTCGTCACACGTACCGCGCCGGAAGCCGCGAGGATTCCGACCGGTTTCTGAGTCTGCTCGGAGTCGCGCGCCGGCCGCCTTCGCTGGAAGCCCTCACCGAGATCTACCGCGCGTTCCAGTTCACCGTGCCTTTCGAGAACATTTCCAAGCTCCTCAGCCTCGACCAGCCGATGGACAAGAGGATGCCGGATTTGGCGGGGTACCTCCAACAGATCGAACAGTTTCGACTTGGAGGAACCTGTCTCACCAACAATCCCTACCTGCACCGACTGCTCGAAGACTTGGGTTACGACGCAGAGCTGCGGAGCGCGGACATGGAAAAGAACCGCCAGGTTCACACCTGCCTCTTCGTCCGTCTTGAAGAACGCTCGTACCACCTGGATGTGGGCTTCAGCGCACCTTTCCTGACGCCCCTCCCGTTGGATTCACTCCCCGCCGAGGTTTCCCAGGGGCCTCGCAGTTACCGCTTCCGAGGCCCCGATGAACGAGGGGGTTTCGCCATGAGTACCTGCGAAGACGGCAAGGAGATCCATTCCTACGACGTGAACCCTGAACCGTTCACAGCGGAAGAGCTCGGTCCGGGAATTGACTTTTCGTTCCGAGACGGAGCCACGTTCATGAAGTGCCTGGCCATCACCAAGCACTTCCCTCCCGACCAAACCAAGACATTCCGCGACTTGCAGTTCACTGAGCGCGACTCTCAAGGAGTCCGCGTCACCAAGTTCGAGACGTTGGAGCAAGCCGAATCCTTGGTACGAGACGTCTACGGAGTTCCCAACGAGATCTACCGACGCGCGGTGACCCACTTGAAACGACGCATGGAGTCTTCGACGGACTGACGCACGGAGGAACTCCCCGCGTCACGGCGCAAACCCGTGGCGCAGCAGGCAAGCACGCATCTGCTTCACCGCCGAGTGCAAGACCACCGAGACCCGGTTGGGCGTCTTCCGGAATCGCTCCGCCAACATCGAGATGTCCGCTCCGCACAAGAATCGCAAGTAGAAGATCTGCCGCTCCAATGGCTTGCGAACTCCCTGCAAACACGTTTCGAGAGCCTCTTCCCAGGGAAGCTCATCGCGCTCGGCAACGGCGAGGGCCTCTTCCATCAACTCGCTGGTGGTCACCCGTTGGGAGCGCTGACGGGAGCGGACCACGAGGCCGAACAGCATGCGCCGGGCCAATCCGAAGAAACTTCGCTGCAGTTCGTGGGCGTCCTTGTACTGGGCCAGGGTCAAAACCAGATCCTGATAGACCTCTTCCATCTCGTGAGAGTCGGTGACCCCCAAGCGATGCATGGCGTGGCGAAGCGCCACGTCATAGCTCTCCAACAATCGCCAACCGGCTTCCCGATCACCGCCCTGCCACTTGGTCCAGAGGGCTTGGTCGCGGGCAACGGCGTCGGAAGGAGAGTCGTTCAAAGACCGGGCCACTCCAAGACTTCCACGACCACCCGAGAATCGTGTTCGCGCATCGCGCGCTCCACATCCTTCAAGAAGTCTGTGGCCCCGACCTGCCCAAGATCTCGCAGGAGGGTTTGCACTTCGACTTCGAGCGGCTGCGGCGAACGCACCAGCAACACGGTTCCCCCCGGTTCCAGATCCAGTGGTAGCGGCGCCGCCAAGACGTCGACCCGCAGTGTTTGGATTCGACCATCGTCGCCCAAACAATGGAGCTGACTGGAGTTTTCGAGGTAGCTCGGCCCCCCGCCAGGAAGCTCGGGGCATCGGGCAAGTTGACTGGGGTAGGTGAGTTCTCCCGCATCGAGGAAGTCGATGGCCGGCTCCGCGGGCGGGATCCATTGCGAACCGGCATTCCCGAGATACCAGCGCCGGTTCTCGCTTACGGGAAACGCCTGTTGCCATTCTCCGTCCCGAGTCGACCAAATCTGCAGGTAGCACGATTCGTCGAGGTCGAGTTTCAGCAACGCTCCTTCGCCACCGCTCCTCAGCGGTTCGCTCGCGAACTCACGGGCCAGCTCGTCGCGAATGGGCTCCAAGGGATCCGGCGACTCGAGGGGGAGGATGGCCAAGGTGCGACCTTGGAATAGCCATTCCTTCGCTCCGTCGGGCACCACTCCCCCAAGGAACGACGTGTCGGGCACCAGCAATCGATCGCCGTCCCGCGCCACAGCCAGCGCGGATTCCAGATCGGGGTAGGCCTCGCTGGGCACCGGTAGCAACCAAGGCTCGTTGCGAACACTTCGGTGGACCTCGCGGAAGAACTCAGGGTGACGTTCCCGCAGTCGCTCTTCCAACGAAACCAGGGCACCGCTGGCGACGAGTTGGCCCGAGGGGCTCAGGGACACGGGAGTGCGACGAATCAAGAACGACACCGTCACCAAGACCGCGGCCGCCGCTGCCAGTAGGAACAAGCCACGCAGACTTCGCCCCGGGGCCGGCTCCCGGAGAAGTCTTCGCCGCACCCGTTCAAACTCCAGAACCACCGTTTCCGGAGGCAATCCTCGCTGGGTACTGCCGGGCTGCGCTGCTCTCCCGATCATGTGGTCCACCTCCTGGATCGCTCGCAAGGTCTCCCGGCAGGTCTCACAGTTCGACACATGGCGAGCCAGGGCATCTCCCTCCGCCGCCGGCAGGGAGCCGTCGGTCCAGGAGTGAATCCGGGCCAGGTTGCAGTCGGACGGAGCCACCGAATCTCCCGCGTCGAAGGCCGATCTCGAGGTGGCCCCGAGACTGCCATTCCCTTCCTTCAGTGCAAGAACTCCCTCTGTGCCGGAGCTTCTCCCATGGACAGAGTGAATCGCTTCGGGCGGGCCGAGTTTCGGCGAGACGACCCGGGCAACAGCTCCGCGCGAACCACCCTCAAGTGAGCGCGGAGAGCTTGGCCTTATCGAGAAAACTCAGAGAGTTTTTTGCCGATCGAGCCGCGGGCGAAGGGACCGCAGCCGAAGCACCCGATTTTTTCGGGAATCCCCCGGGATGCTGCGCCACATAGGGGCGCGGGACCGGCAACCGGTGAATCGCGAGAGGAGCTTCTCGCCCCGCCTCCGCCCCCTCCTGACAACTTCCGGAGCCCACCCATGCACCTTTCCCGAAACCGGGCAACCTTCCTTGCCGCAGCAACCGCTGCGCTCTTGGTGATGTCTTCGACGGCCTCCCCTCAGTCCCTTCTCGCCAGGGTGGGTTCGAACACGTCAGAAGGTGCGGGAGCGTTTCGAAGTGCGTCAGGCAACGCGCCATTCGGAACGTACTCGGCTTCGGCGAGCTACGGCGAACTCATTGGCAACGCCTCGGTCGGGATCGCCGAGCCCGGCTCCGAGAACGGACTGACCACTCACGCTCAGTTCCTCGACTCCCTGACGATCGATCATCCCGGCGCGGCCACCTTCGGCGGCACCATGACCGCACTGATTCGGTTGTCGGGAGTGCCCGCGTTCGAAAGGAGTCGAACCAGCCAAGCGGTGGCCCAATCGGTTTCGGTGGGTTACCAGGTCCTAAGGCTCCAGAACGGCGGTTCGTTCTTTCTGCGCGACGGGTCGATCCTCTACAACACGGCAATGGTGCCGGAGGTCGCCGAGATCGGGGTCGTCCCCGCCCCAGGCCTGATTCTTGTCGAGTATCCTTTCTCGTTCGGGTTCGCCTTCGACTTCGGCCTGTTCCTGTCGGTTCACGCCGCCGCGCACAACAGCTTCTTCCCGCCCGAGGACGGGTCAGTGTCTGGATCTTCCTCCGTCTCGGTCGAATGGCTGGGAATCCGTTCCATCCGTGACCAGAACGGCAACGAGCTGCGCGACGACGCGATTCTGGTGAGTGCTTCGGGAACCGATTGGGCGGCGTCTCCGACGGAACCCATGGAGTGGCCCGGAGACCTCGGCGCGACCGCCGATGATTGCACCGACCGATCCGCTGTGTACGGAACGGGTTGTGCCGGCACCGGTGGTTTCGAGCCAAGGCTTCGACTCAGCGGCTGCGCGTCCCTCGGCGAAGAAATGGTGTTACGGGTGGACCAAGGACTCGGCGGTGCCTTGAGCTACCTGGTCCTCGGCTGGAATGGACGGACCTCGGTGAACTACCGCGGCTGCGACTTCCTGGTCCAAGGTCCCCTCGTGTTGGCACCGGTGTTCCTCAGCGGAACCGGTCCCGGAGAAGGCGGATTCGTGGTTCCTCGCGAGATCAACGATCCGGCGTTCGTCGGCTTCCAACTCAACATGCAGTGTTTGATTCGCGACAGCGGCGCGGCCCGCGGGATCTCTGCCAGCAACGGACTGGAGATCGTGTTCGGCGATTGATCACCGAATCTCGCCGGGACCTCGCTGCCGCTGCCTTCCTCATCCGCAAGACCGGGCAGAGCACGAAGGACTGCGTCACCCCCAGAGGGCCCTTCGCTGCGAAACCGGATTCCGTTCCACAGCCCGCCACCGAGTCGGCCCAGAGAGGAGTTCAGGGTCCGAAAACAGCAGCGGTGTCGCGGCTCACTCCACCCTGGCGGAGAACGCGCGAGATGTGTTGCCGGCTCCACCCGTCGCGGTCAACACCTGCAAAACCAGGTCGAAGGGAGTGGGGAGACCCGGGCCAAAGGTGACCGGAGTGGTACTCGGGATCGGTCCCCACGGGATCGCAACCCAGGTGTTCCCAAAGTCGACGAAGAACGGACCGAAGCGCGGATGACAGGTGGTCGCCTCGGCGAATCCCACGAACATCAGGGCCGGAAACCCCGCGCTGCCGGTGACCTCGATGTCGAAGGATCCTCCGGGACTGACGTCTCCGATCACGTCCAACTCGACGTGACTGAATTCCAGCGCTCCCATGTCGATCCGCGGCGTCCGATCCAGATCCCCGTCGAGCAGCCGCGGCGTGCCTCGCAAGTCGACTTCGCCACAGCTCGCCAAGGATGGATCCCCCGCGTCGATGCACGGAGACGACACGCTCAAGCGGTAGTCGTCCCCCGCCGCGTTGACGAACAGCGGGTCACTGTTTCCGTTCCCCGTGCCGGACCATCCACCCTCCACATTGCTGTAGTTCACGGTCACATCTCCAGTGATCTGGGTGGACGTATTGTTCCAGAGAATGCTGTTGGAGATGTGCGCCGGAGGCAGGGAGAGTAAGCCGGTGTTTTGGAACCCGGGTGCTCCCGTATTGTCGACGATGGTGCTCTGTTCGATCAAAGTCGACTCATTCATCGTGAGGATGCTGCCGAAAGTCACGATCGCCGAGCCGTTGTTCGAGGAACCGAAGACTCGATTTTCGCGAACCAGAGACCTTCGAAGGATCAGGTCCCCTCCGGTGTGATTGTGAATGGCACCGCCTGACGAAGACGTGTGGGAAGCCGCAATATTCCCCGCAAGGATCGTGTCTTCGACGGTGAGGGTTCCCTTGTTGTCGATGCCTCCTCCTGCCGCAAAAGTCGGGCAACAAAGAAGGCTGTCGTCCGCCCTTGCCTCGTTGTTCGTGATCGACGAAGACAGGATCTCGAGGGTGCCCGTATTCAGGATTCCTCCTCCGGCTTCGACCGTCGTGTTGTTGGAGATCGTCGAATCGGTGATGGTCAACAACCCGGCGTTTTGCACTCCTCCTCCGGTGCCCTGGTAGAGGTAGGGGGAAATGATGCCCCCGTTGTTGCCAATCACCTCACTGTGGTCGAGAGTGCAAGTCGAGTTCGCACTGAGCCACAGCCCGCCCCCCTGGATCGAACGGTTGGCATGGACCCGGGATTGCTCCAACCGCAAGAAGCTCGACGCATCCGCGAAGACACCGCCCCCCCGCCCTGCCGTCTGAGTGAGATTGATCGGCTCGATGGACGAGTTGTTCGTCACTGTCGTCTCGGTCAGAGTGACGTCGGCGCCGACTCCCAGGCGCAATCCCCCTCCCTCTTCCCCGCCATCGCCTCCGGTGAGAGTGAGCCCTTCGATCCGCGCGACAACCCCATCCTCTACCGTCACCACCCGGTCGGCGCCCCCAGCATCGACGATCGTCACGTCTCGTCCCTGGGTTCCGAGCAACGTGAGATCCCGATCCAAGACCAGACTTTCTGAGTAGGTCCCCGGCGCGACATGGATCGTGTCCCCCGCGATCGCGGCGGAAAGAGCGTCCGCGATGGTGCAGAACGGATCACTCATTCCTCCGGTGCCTGTGGCACAGCCCGGGTCTCCGCCATCGACGTACCAGTCTCCTGCAGTCGCGACTCCGGGGACAGTGACGACACCGACCCATGCAATGAAACTGACGGTTCGACAGAGAACCTGCGGCGGACGGCTGGACATCAGCGATCTCCTTTGACGCGTGACAGTGGACCGAGCATCGGGGTGAGAACGCCTGCAATCCCAAAGACACCCAAGGATTGCAGAAGAGAGACTGACGAAAGAGGTGGAGCGATCTTCGTCAAGCCAGCGCTGGCGAACTCTCCCATTCACCGGGATCGTTCCCTCGGCACGAACCGGAGGAACGATCGCGCGGCAAGGAGGCAAGTCTAGGGTTCGAAGAGGGGCTGGCAACCCGGACAGGGACCGAACCCATCAAGACAGAGTGAACCTAGGGAAAATGTGGGGGATTCCGCCGGTTTTGCGGAGCCAACGAGCGCTTCAATCGCGGCGCAGCTTGGACAACAGTCGCAGGATCTCGATGTACAGCCAGACCAGAGTGACCAACAACGCGAACGCGCCGTACCACTCCATGTGCTTGGGAGCGCCGCTCTTCGCACCGTTCTCGATCAAGTCGAAATCCAACACCAAGTTCATGGCCGCGATGACCACGACAAACAGGCTGACGCCGATTCCCAACATCGAGTTGCTGTGTAGAAAGGCGATGGGGAAACCGAACATCCCACCGATCCAGGACACCAGATACACCAAGGCGATGCCCGCGGTGGCAGCAAGAACCCCCTTCTTGAAACCAGGAGTGGCGCGGATCAGCCCACTGGTGTAGAGCAACAGCAAGGCTATCGTCACCCCCAGGGTCAGGGTCACCGCTTGAAACACCAGACCCGGATACTGGGCCTCCATGAACGCAGAGACTGCACCGAGGAACAGACCTTCGGCAAGGGCGTAGACCGGAGACAGGAACGGCGCCAGAGTGGGCTTGAAGCTGATGGCAATGGCCAGCACAAGACCGCCAATGATCCCCCCGATCGCCCAAGGCTGAATCGCGGAGTAATCCTGGCCGTAGCTGCGCTTCCAAATCCAGGCTGCGGATAGCACGACCAGTCCGACCAGCAGCAGAGTTCGATTCACGGTGCCCTGAACCGTCATCGCCTGGGATGATTCCGGCACAGACAGCGTGCGGAACGAACGTTCGTTCAAGACGGGATTTGCAGTTCTCATTGGAACATCTCCTTGACTCTCCGACAGAGAGCATGGGCTTCCCACTGCGCAAAAAGTCCCGCGAGGAAGTCTCGCTGAATGAGAGGAATTCGCTCGGCGGCCGGGCATCAGCACCGTCCGACGGAGCAGTCCTGAGGCCCTCCCTGCTTTCGTCTTACGACGTCCGCCACCTTCAATTCAACGACTTGACAGTCAGACTGTTGAAAAAGTCTTGGTCTCGAGCGGCTCCGTCGCGGCCGGCCGGGAGTCGGTTTCCTTGGCCAGGACCGCTACGGAGCTCACTGCGGGGTGTCCGCCTTGTGCGAAGTCAGGCCGCGGAAATCTTGACCGCGAGGCGCTCCCGCACCTTGGACCGAGCTCGACTCAGCCTCGAACGCACGGTCCCAACCGGAAGTCCGAGCTTTTCCGAGATCTCCTCGTAGCTTTGGCCGTGGAACTCGAACAGTTCGAACACCTGGCGGTACTCTTGGGTGATGCTTGCCAGGACGTCTTGGACTTCCGAGACCTCTTCCGCGCGTTGCGCGACGTGAAGGGGATCCTCGCACGCGAACTCCTCGACGGGCACCCGCGCTTCGTGGGTGCGCCGGCGCGCCAAGCAGCGGAGTTGGTGGAGGCACGACTTCGCGACCAGGCTTCGCAAAGCCGGACGCGGTCGAACCGGAAGCCACCCCCCGACCCACAGGCGCAAAAGGGACTCCTGCACCGCATCCCAAGCCAGGTCTTCCGCTTGGAGGTAGCGACGCGCCATGCGAACCAGATCCGGAAGCAGAGGCTCGACAATGGCGGTGAATTCTTCGGGGGAACGAAACCCTCGCGACGAACGCGAGGAACAAGGTTCGTGGTCGGCCTCCGGGATGGACGGAGGCGACGCAACAGCGGACGGATCAACCATGGAATGCTCTCGAGGTACGCGTGTTCGGATTCCAGGCGGGGACCCAGCGGACCACTTGCCGTGGCGTTGGCGAAAGCCCTGATGCAATCCTTCGGAAAGGAAGGACGAACGGGGTCCCGGCGACAGAAGGACCTAGACGGCGACTCGAGGCGGAGATTGTTTGGGAGCGTACTGCAGGACCGCAGGTCCGCTCCTGGGTCCAGAGAGAGCAATTCGAACGAAGAGTTCGGCGGAAGCGACCCAACTGCTCGGGGGCACCCCGTGCTCCGGAGAAGTCTCTTGCTGGTACTGATGGACGGAGCAATGTTCGCCGTGGTGATCTTGGTCGGGGGCTGCCACTGGGGAGACAAGCGGCCCCGCCAAATCCGGTCCGTCATGACCATGCGGTTCGTGGCCATGGCAGGAACCCGGGTGCGCCCCCTCATCCGAATGAGGCGTGTGACAAACGTCCCCGTGTTCTCCACAAATCGAGTGGGAGACGAAAGCGCGATGGGCCGCGACGTGCCACTCCGCAATCACGAAGATCCCCACGATCATTCCCGCGAGGAATCGGATCTGCCGACTGGAGAGTGAGAAGACGGACGTCATAGGGATGGAAACCACACAATCACGCCAAACGAACTGCGAATTGTACCAAGGTCCCGATCCGCTGCCCGGGGGTCATCCCGGGAATGAACCAAAGATTTATTCTGGGGCGACTTGCAACGGTTCCGGGGGCGCTGACTGGTCCGCGCTCTCGCCCGGGTGATCGATGAAGGCCGTCGTGAGTTGGTTTCGGCCTGGGGTTGCGGCGGTTTTCATCGAGCAGCTCGCCCCCGTCGGGCGAGCGGAGTTTTTGACGACCCGGTGACCATCGAAAGCGTCGTAAGGACTAATCTAGAAACAACTTGGGCGATTCGTGGCAGGCCTCCATCAATGTTCCGCGCTAGGGGCTCGGAACTCGCCCGTCCAACTGATGACTTGACCACCGCCAGCGCCGCGTGGCACGTTCGAAGCTGGGACGATCCTCCTTGCTGGTCTCATAGAACTCACGGGCCGCATCCCAGTCCCCCTCCGCCTCGGCCAAGAGTCCGCGGTGATAGGCCGTCCTCCAGGCCTCCTCCCCTTCCAGGAGTGCCTCGACAACGTCGAGCTCTCGAGCGGCTTCTCGATACTCGGCCAGCAGGTAGTGGATTCCCGCCCGAGCGGAGTGCAGATCTGCCTCGTCAGGCAACACTTGCAGTTTTTCGTCAAGCAGTCGGCGAGCGTAGGTGAGGTTGCCGGACTCGGCCGCCACTCGAACCCGCAGCAGCACCGCCGGAACGTGCAATGGATCCACCCGCAGAGCCTGATCGAGAAACTTCTGGGCCAGGATCGAATCCCCGTCCTCGAAGGCCAACGCCGCGCTTGCCACCAACACCGGAAGGGAGCGGGGATGCACGTTCGCCAGCTCGCGAATCTGACCACGGATCTCCGCATCTCGTCGAGACGAGCGCTCGCTCACCGCCGGGTCCCGAAACTCGCCGCCGCGCAAGTCCCGGAGCTCGATCAAGAGCTCCGAAAGCCGGTACTCCGGAGACACGGACTCTCCTGGGTCCGGCGTCAAACAACCTCCCAGGAAAAGCAGCAAGAGCCACGCGGGATTTCGAAGTATTCGCATCGCTGACCTCCTCAATTGGCACCAGATCCGCGAACAACGCCTTCCGCGATGCGAATGAACTGTGCAAGGGCTGGCCCGAACGTGTACACGAAAACCCCTGGCAAGAAGCAAAGGACCAGGGGAACCGCCAGACGGGTGGGAAGGGTCTGGGCTTTCTGAATGGCGAGTTCGCGGCGTCTCTCCCAAACCTCATCGGCCTGGCGTCGAAGCCCCTCGGCCACGCCACCCCCCACCTGCTCGGCATGGATCAAAGCCGACACAAACACCGAAACCGACGGAACATCCAGGCGACGAGACAGCCGCCGGAAACACTGCACTCTCGGAATCCCGGCGCGGGACTCCGACTGGAACATTGTCAGTTCGCGCGCCAGGGGACGATCCGGATCGATCGCTCGAATCACCCGCTCCATCGATGCATCGAGCCCGAGGCCCGACTCGGCGAGAGTGGCAAGGAGCGCCAATGCCATGGGCAAGTCTCGTTCGACGTTCTGAACGATGTAGCGGCGCCGGGAACGGACCCGCGACAGCGGCAACAAGGCCGCAAGGAAAAGCAGCGTCCAGGGCGCAAACGCCAGGATGGGAGCCAAGAGATCACCCAGCCCGCCGGGAATCTCTTCCAGCCAAAGAATGCCCGTGTCCAACACTCCGGACAGGGTGACGATGAGCACGAGCAAGATGCCCACGGCAATCGACCCCGCCTGAAACAACAGGAACCACTGGGGGGCCGAAGGGGACCGGAACCCAGACACGGCCAGCCAACCTTCCAACCAGGACCCCCACAGCTCGCCCTCGAGCTCTCTTGCGCTGGCGTCGGGGGCTTCTTGCTCCCAATCGTAGAGTCGCTCTCTTGCCTTACGCCGCGAAGACGCCGACCGGGCCGCCCATGCAGCCGCGATTCCGAGAGGAACGACAATCCACCAACTCGAAGCCAAGGCCACCATCAAACCTCAATCTTGGTCAGTCGGGAAATCCACCACAAGCCCACCCCTTGCAGCAAGATGGACGCTCCGATGAGCATTCTTCCCAGCTCGGAAGTAGCGAAGACCTCCACTCGATCGGGGTAGCTCTTCCACATCAACAGCGCGAGCCCATAGGTAATGACCAACACGCCGATCATGGAAACCTGGGTTTCAATGGCCTGAGAGCGAACCCGGCGGGACACCGCGACGCGGTCACGAACCGTCCGACCGACGTTGGACAGAGTCGAAGCAAGACTTCCCCCGCCATCCCAATGGGCCGACAGCGCAAAGGTCAGTAGACGGAAGCTCTCCAGTTGCACTCGGGACTCGAGATCGGCAAGCACCACTCCCGGATCCTGACCAAGACGGATCCGCTCCACGAGCTCGCGCGCCGGACCTCGGAACAGCGAGCCTGATTCACGCGCTGCGCTCAACAGCGCGTCGGCCAGCGATCCACCGGCGCGAAGGGTACTCACCATCAAGTCGAGTCCTTCGGCGAGATGGGACTCGAGCATGGCGGTGCGACGAGCTTGTAGAAAGTCGAGAAAGATCGATTGACTCACCCCAGCCACGACGCCGATGGCTCCGGCGATCCACAGTGGCAATCCCGCCGCGAATGCCAGCAGCAATCCCGTGATGACGCCCACGCCCCACGGCGAAAGAACCGTGGAAGTCAGAAGCGACCGGTCGCGTTCGGTTTGACGATCCCGGACCCGCTCTTCCACGGGTGGTCGTCGCAGCACCAGCACCAAGGCTCCGACGACGAGCACCAGCAACGTCACGACCAACCAAGTCAGGATTTCCGGCGTCATGGTGTCCGGACTCCGTCACGGAACACCTCCAGGGGGAACTCCAAGCCGCGACTTCTTGCTTCTTCGACGAATCGAGGAACGATGCCGGTCGGCCGGTACCGCCCCTGGATCCGACGTCCTGCATGTCCCTCTACATCGAACACAAACAACTCTTGAAGCAACGGCGTGACGTGCTCGAGTCCAGTAATCTCCGCCACTGACGAAATGCGCCGAACTCCGTCTTCGAAACGTCGGACGTGAACGACGAGATCGATCGCCGAGGTAATTTGTTCGCGGATCGCGCGGGACGGAAGCTCCGTTCCCGCCAGCAGAACCATCGTCTCCAGTCGCGCTAGCGCATCGCGCGTCGAGTTCGCGTGGATGGTACAAAGGCCGCCTTCGTGACCGGTGTTCATTGCCTGGAGCATGTCCAAGGCTTCCCCCGAACGAACCTCGCCCACGATGATTCGCGAGGGACGCATTCGAAGCGCGTTGACCACAAGATCGCGGGCCGTGATGCGCCCCCGACCCTCTGCGTTCATGGGACGGGTTTCGAGACGGACCACGTGCTCCTGATCGAGAACCAGCTCCGCGGTGTCCTCGATGGTGACAATGCGCTCGCCTTCCGGAATCGCCTCCGCCAGAACGCTGAGCAAGGTCGACTTTCCGGCGCCGGTTCCTCCCGAAATGAGAACGTTCTTGCGAGTCCGCACCGCAAGTTCGAGAACTCGGGCCATGGCTCCAGACAGCATCCCCAGACGCATCACGTCTTCGGAGCGCAGACGGTTTCTTCCGAAACGCCGAATCGAGATGGTGGGCCCATCGATCGAGACCGGCGGGATGGTGGCGTTGACGCGGCTTCCGTCCGCCAGTCGCACGTCGACCATCGGAGACGCTTGATCGATGCGTCGCCCCACGCGCATGGCCAGCCGCTCGATGATGCGCCGCACGTGTTCGTTGTCGCGGAACACCACGTCGGTCTTCTCGAGTCGACCGAATCGCTCTACGAAGACCTGCTCGTGACCGTTGACGAGGATGTCAGTCACCGCGGGATCGGCCATGAGCGGGGCCAAAGGACCGATCCCGAGGGCTTCTTCCGTGAGCTCCTCGGCCAGATGCTCCTGCTCCGTTCGATTCAGAGCGAGGTCTTCTTCGTTCAGAACGACCTGCACGAATTGTTCCACCGCTTCCCGCAGAGTGTCCTCGCTGGCTCCGAGCAGATTGCGGCGCTGAAGGTCTTCGAGCAGGCGCTCCTGCAACGCGGCCTTGACGGACACGTAATCTGAGGCAGGAGGTGGGGTCGAACGCTCCCGTGCAGCGGCTGGTTTTCCGGCCGACGCACGAAGAATCTCGCCTCCCGTCGTGCGGCGGCGGAACAGCTCTCGGGTCGAACGGGGATCCTCGCTCACGACGTGCTCTCCCGATCCGCCGCGAAGCCATTGGTCGAGCCAGTCACAGAATGGGACCGGAGCACCGAATTCGCCAGTCGGTCGATCGCTCGACCAAAACCCCAGCGACGGGGTGCTCGTAGGACGTAGGGCGAACCCTCGTTAGTCGACGTGAGCACTCTTCTACTATGCGGAACCACGTGGTCGAGTTGGCAGCCCAACCGGTCGGACACGTCGGTATCGCGCAACCGGCCGCGGAATCCCCCTTGGCTGTGGTTGAGGACCACGCGCAATCGTTCATTGGACACGCCGAGTTGTTGCAAGATTTGAAGCAAATCGGACGCGCCCCGCACCGAAGGAACGAAATCATCGAACACGACAAAAACCAAGTCGGACACATCCAGCACGGCAATGGTGACGCTGTCGATGATGGGGAACGTATCCACCACCACGTAGTCGAAGGCCCGCCGTCCTACGGCAAGAATTCGGGCAAGAACCTGATCATCCACCGGAGCCGCATCCACCGCATTGGGGGGAGCCGCGAGCAACCTCAATCCGCAAGAGTGGGGAGCACTGAGGGTGCGCAGCAGGTGCTCGTCCAAGCGATCGACTTGGCGTGCCGCATCGCAGATATTGGAGGAAGGAGAAAGGTCGAGTAACTCGTGACTGCTGCCATGTTGGAGGGAAGCGTCCACGAGAAGCACTCGATCGGGAGCCTTGCGAGCCAACGCGCAGGCGGTGTTCAAAGAGATCGTCGTCTTGCCGACGCCTCCCTTGTTGCCGACGAACGACAGCACTTTTCCGCGAGATTCCGATTGTTGCGGCTCGTTCCACAAATGACGGCGCAACAGACCTTCGATTTCCGGCGCGGACAAGGGACGGCGAAGAAAGTCCCGGAAATGCACGCGCATGAGTTCGATCAGGGTGGCGGCGGAGTTGCCTTCTTCCAGATCCTGACCTCGGTACAGTCCAACCACTAACGGTGCCGTGGAGATGTCGGTGATCTCTGCGGCCGCTCGGCGCGCCTCGGCGGCATTCGAATCGAGTTCGATCAACACCACGTCAGGCTGACGATTCCGGGCAAACTCGATGCCGCGTCGTAGCTCGAACTCCGTATGGAGGACGCATTGCTGTTCCTCCGGGAGCTCCGCCAGGGCGCTTTCGAGTTCGCCGGGAAGGCCCGCATCACGGGCGAGTAGCAGTAGGTGGACAGTTTGCTTCACGGTCATGCTCATCGAGCCAGTACGGGAGCCAAGAGAAGTTGTCGCTCCGGAGAATCCGGCAACAGAGAGGCGATCTGCACGGCGAGCCCCGGGACTGCCGAGGCGTTCTCGACCGCCACGCGAGAGGGGATCTTCTCGCCCGCTAATATTAGGGTGCGCTCGCCGCCAGGTTCGAGCTCAATGAACGTCTGATCGATTCGAACGCTGCCGAATCCAAGCACCCGCGTGTTTGCGCCGAACCCAAGCGCCGACACAATGGCGACAGCTCGAATTCCTCCGACTTCGGGGAGCAGCGAATTGAGAACGACGGAGCCGGGGGCCACTTCGGCGGATACCAATTCGCCGACCCGCAACCATCCCGTCGCCGCAACGGCCGCTCCCTGCACCGTGGGAGTCGATCCCAAAGGATCGCCGCTCACGCTGCCATCGTTCCCCACCCGAATCCGGAAAAGGCCCCCGATCGGTAGATCCAATCTCCAGGATTCGTCGACGATGGCCAAGACCCGGTCTACCCCCGGCAGATTCCCATCGGTCCCCACGGCCGACAACCCGGGAATTCCGGCGCGCCCCACTCCGACCGCGACGGCCGGTCTCGCGGAAGCAATCGAGGTCGCGCGCACGGTGAACCCATCCCGGCGGGGATCGTAACCCTCGTCCGCCGACAACGCGGCCCCGAGTCCGAACAGCAAAGGAATGGTGGGTCCTGTGGAACTGACCCCGTCCTGGGCATCCAAGAGGGTGTCGTTGGTCCGCCGGACACGAGCCAGGAATGATGGAGCCGTGAGAGAATCGGCAGCCGCGGCGACCGCAAAGTCGAAACGGTTGTAGTTTTCCAGCTCGACATGCCACGAGGGATTGCCGGGATTGAGCGGATCGACCGCGGTGTAACTGCCCGCGACCAAGTCGCCATGAACGGCGTTCGTGGCGGCATTGGTTTGCAGGACGGGCACGAACGGTGCCCCTCCGGCCAACATCCCGCCTTCAGGAAGTTCGCTGCTCTCCACTCCGGTCGACAACACCGGCCCGGCTCCCAGTTGGTAAGCGACATTCTCGGTGCCGAGATCCATGTCCTCATCAAAGACGAGTTCCGCGAACTCTGACGCGGCGACCCGCCTGCCTTCGTCGGGGCCGACATTCGGATCGTCCGGAATCGCATCTCTTTGCCGCAAACCTTCGAGCGCCGCCACGTCCGCCGCCAGCTGCTGAGACATCTGGCTCGCGCGCACGATTCCCAGATCCACCACCAACGAGGCAAGTCCCATCAGCGCCAGCATCAGCAAAACGCTCAACAGCAGAACCGATCCTCGCTCGCGGTCGCGACCTTTCAAGGAGCTCCCCCACCACTTGGCACCGGCACCAACTCTCGCTTGCCGCCACCAATGGTTTCGACCACAGACACGGATGGATTCCCCGCGACACTCGACGACTGGGGCGATTGACCAAACGCTCCGGAGAAGGGCGCGCGGGGCACCGAAGACGGGGTCTCACTGTCCAAGGGATCATCCGGCCGACCCGATCGCGCCAGGCACGTCACCTGCGCTTCGACGGAAAGGGCCTCCATCAGCGGCGCCACTTCATCAGGCTCAAGAGCGATCACCATCTCTTGCACGGGAATGGTTCGACTCGTGGTGCCTTGGGTCAGGCTCGAGCTGGTGATCGGTACATGACGTGTCTCGAGCGGCGTCACGACCACCCCGCCTTGCACCAAGACATTGACCCGAGCCTGTTTGAAGGCTCCGTCCATGCGAGCCTGCATTTCCATTTGCTTGGCAAACAGTCCGCTGAAACCGGAGTTCTTCATTGCCTGGGCGTTGTCCACGGGAACCGCCGCCACGATGTCGAACCGGTCGCCGGGCTGAAGACCCACAATCCCGAGAACCTTGTCGACGTCGACGCGCAACGCCCTCTTGCCAGCGGGCACACCTGCGGCGAGGCCCGGTCGGGTTCCTTTGGGCAAGAAGTCTTTTTCAGTGAACACGTACCCCGGCGACTTTTCGTGCCCCAAAACCCGACCGACGATGTCCGCAGCACTGACTTTGATGCCGGCGGATTCCACCATGTCGTCGGACACGTCGGTGTAAGCCCACCGATTCCGAGTCCGGTCCCACAGATCATCGCGGGTGATCTTTCGGTAGGCGGGAATGGCCCGTCCGGACACCAGCACACGCACGGTGCCTTCGGCCGGTCCCGACTCGGCAGCTTGCGGGTCCCGTTCCAAAGCGAACACCTTGCGCAGGTCTCCGAAAGGAGTCGTCAGAGGGCGGCCAGTCACGATGCCGAAGAGTGCCCAACCGAGCACGCCAGCAAGCAGGACAAGGAAGAAGATCGTGCCAATGGGCCGGCGCCGAGGTCGCTGCATTTGGGTAATCATGGGGAACTCATGGGGTGGTCGGGGCGAGGAAGACCTCGCGCCGGAAAAGGGACTGGGCGGTAATCAAACGACGGAAGGGTCGCAGCCGCTCACGTAGCGCCAAATGCTCGCCAAGTCCATATTCGCCCGAATAGGGGCCACCATCGGGGCCCGGTCCAACAATGGTTCGGGAGTCGAGGGCCGGCCCGGACACGGATCCGACCTTGAGGGGTTCGTTGGTCGTCACTTCACCACCATTCCCATCGTCTGTCACGGTGACCTGGTACGCAGAGAAGACCGCCGATTGGTAGGGAACGTTGAGTCGGAGAGCGACTACTCCCCGGTCCGGCGAGGTCACGCTGAACGATCCCCCTCCGACCTCCTCCAGCACCGGAACGATGTCCACAGTTTCACTCGGCGCGTCAGGGTCCCGAGAGACCACCCGGGGGACCACGACCGTCAGTCCGCTCTGACTGCTTGGAGAGGCGACCACGGCGCCCGGCATGTGAAGAATCCGGCGGGTCGAATCGCCGTTGGCCACCACCGAAGTGATCATGAGCGGACGCAATGCGCGATTGACCACCGGCATGGCGGCGAACCGTGCATCGAGAGCCGGCCCAGGTTCGTTGACATCGAGATCCACCGCCAGGTGATCCGGGCTGTAGACCGCTTGCCGAAACCCGGGGTCTGCCAAGGCTTGACCGAACGTGAAGTCGGCCGGAAGCGGGTAGAGCGCCATCTCTCGCGCAGCGAAACGGGCCGCGTCCTGGGCCGCCTGCACCAGGAACATCCACCGGCCCAGTCCGAGGATCGCCGCCATCAACAGGTAAAGGGCGATCGCCACCAGAGCAAACTCGACCAGAGCTGCTCCGCGGTTGGAACGGGAACCAGGGAGGGTCTTGAGGCGACGCACGTTCAGCGAATCCAAAACACAGGCAGCAGGAGGATCAAGCCGAGGAACATTGCCGGAGCGTAGGGAATCTCTCGATGACCGCGACGCCAGGCAACCACGGCGAAGATGCCCCCCACCAAGCCGGTGGCGATCAAGAACGGTAGTAGGGCCTGAAATCCTAGCACCGAACCGAGAGCGGTCAGGAGTTTGACGTCGCCCCCTCCCATGCCACCGAGGGCGAAGAAGGCGACGGACACGACGAAGGCGACTCCACAGCCCAGAAGGATGTCCGTCCAGGAAACAGGATGCCAGCCGCTCAGCTTCGCCGTCACTGCAACCAACAGAAGAACCACACTCAGGCTGTCCGGGATCTCGCGGCGGCGAAGATCGACGGCAGTGGCCAGTCCCAGCGCGACGAGTGCGACCCAGTACACGCACGATCACTCCGAAACGAATTCGGGAAGGCCGGATGATGATCCGACCTTCCCGAAAATCCAGCTTGGAAAAAACCAGTCTTACTGCTCCAAGACCAGCGCGTCGAGGCCCGCCAGGCCGAGGTTGTTGCCCAGGCGCGGAGTGTCGACGTTGGTGGTCGAGATGGTGGAGATGTCGATACCGATTTGTCCGGTGTCGGCACCGGTGGTCTCGATGATCTTACCGCTGGCGATCGGGCCGTTGTCGTCGGCGTGGGCGCCCGGCATGATCGACGCGACGGCCGAGATCATGTCACTGGTCTTGTGACCGAAGACGGCGACGCCCGCCGCCGCAACCAGGGAAACACCAGCGGCCAGCAGGGAGTACTCGAGAAGGGCCGCACCCCGGCGGCAGCGAAACAGCTTGCGAATCATCTTTGTGTTCTCCGTATACGAAAATCGGGTTTTTCCATCCGTGGGGGAATGCTTGGAAGACAACGACCCCGAGCCCCCCGAGGACCCGGAGTCGTCGCAGTTACTCTGCTCTGGTCAGAAAATGCCGCTGATCCGTGAGGGGTTCCTGGTTTTCAGGAGTTTCGTCCCCTTCGTTCGGTTCTCGCACAGGGTGGTAGGGCTCCAGCTGACTCAAGCAAAGGTCGAGCACGTCTCCCGGATCGGGAAACGCCCACAACCCCGCGTCGGGCCGCTCGGGCCTCACGATCACCGGGTTCAACACGATCACCAGCTCCAGATCCTCGGCCTGGGCAGTCTCACTGCGGAACAGCCAGCCCAGCCCGGGGATGTCGCCAAGGATCGGCAACTTGCCCTGGGCCGACGTGTCTCGGCTGGAGATCAGCCCGCCGATCATCATGGCCTCGCCGTCGCGCAGTCGGGTGTGGGTCCGAGCGGCGCGACTTTCGAAAGCCGTGGTGGCGATGCCAGAACCGGTGGCATCCAGAATCTGCTCCGTGAGCTGGAAGTCTGGGAAAGACACTCGCGGCGTGATGTCGAGGGTCATCGTGTCGGTGCCGTGCTCCTCCACCAAAGGTCGAACTGCCAGTTGCACGCCGAACTCAATGAACTCGACGCTGCTGAGGACCTGGTCGGTGCCTCCGCCCACCGTCAGGTTGAGCACGATGGGAACCTGGCCCCCCACCTGGAAGATGGCCAGCTCTCCCGAAAGAACCGTCAGGGTCGGACGCGACAGAGCACGCGCAATCTCCTCGGTCACCAAGAGCTGGAACACGTTGTCGATGGCAAAGCCGCCGGTGACGTATTGCAGCTGGTTGGCCAACCCACCGTCGAGAAAGCCGACCACGTCTTGAATGTCATCCGGATTGACGGGGCTCGCGCCAGTCCCTTGAAAGGTCTGCGCCAAAGGAGACGGCGACAGCGGATTCTGATCGAAGTCGGAGCCGATGATGCCGATGTCGTTGCTCCACTGGCGAAGCTTCGCCAAGTTGACCTCGTAGAGGCGCACATCCACTCGAACCAGTGGTAAGTGCTCCACGTCGATCAGGGCCAGAACCCGACCGCCGGCGGCTTCAATGACCTTGGCGCGACCGAGATTCGCGCCGATCCGGTTGGAGAGAAGCAGTCCACTGTTCTGGGCCCCGCCGCCTCCGAACGCACCCGATGCCCCGCCTAGCTGGATATTGCCCACGCCACCGCCCACGTTCGCGGATCCGAACAAGTCATCCACATCCGCAAGTCCGCCCGATTCGTCGGCGAGCACGCGCACTTGCCGGCGATCTCCATCGTCGGCGTCATCTCCGAGAACAATGCCCGAAGCCAAAAACAGGATTCGCGACAAGGTCACTTGGTCCGGGACCGACCCTTCCAACACGAACAAGTCCGTCGCATCGTCGGGAATCGGTCCGCTCTCGACCCGGCGGACCGTGACGTCATCTCCCACCAGAGGGTCAATGGCGAGTCGGATCTTTTCGTCCGTCCGCAGGGGGAAGTTCTCGAGCCGAATGAAGTTGATCACGGCGAGATCTCTTCGCTCGGAGCGACGCCTGGCGTCGTTTCCGGTGCCAGGTCGCACCGTGGCGGCAGCGTCGCCCTCGGCGGAAGCGGCCACCAACGCCGTGATCCCCGCCTCCCCGCGTCCCGAGTTGGACGCCAAGTAGACCCGAGCAGCGTTCTCGGCAGCCGTGGAGTAGGAAACGTCGGGCACGGTGCCGCGAAGAACCAGAGCCTCGCGATCCGGTGCAACCTCCGCGACGATGCCGGGATGGATCTCGGCCAGCGCTTCCCGCAGCACGGTCAGGTCCGGCTGCACGGAGAAGTTGAATTGCTGAATCGAACCGTCCGCGAACCAGACCACCAGGCTCGTGCTGCCGATGGACTCGCCAAGCACAAGTAGCTCGCGACTGGTGAGGACCTCGGCGGTCAGCGTCTCTTCCCGCCCCACCGCCACTCGGGTGATGTCCCGGTCGAAGACCAAGCGGTCGTGAGTCGCCTCGATGAGCTGGCGCTGGGTCTCGAGGACTCTGGATTCCCCGGACGGAGCGGGAGCGGCTTGGCCCAAAGCTCGGGACGTGGCCGTCCCCAAGACGAGCGGACTCACCAGGAGGGTGGCCCAAACAGCGGCGGCTGCATTCGCTCGGTGCATTCCCATGGACGCGACTCAATTTGAGAAGAGGAAACAGAGTGTCGTCGGGGAATGCCTCCCGCGGATCGGGAGTTCCCGAGAAATCGCGCACAACTGGGCTGGGCCGGGGATCCCCCGGGGGAATCCGACCGGACGGAGGTCACCAGAAACCGGTCGGGGGCTCTGACCTTTCCGATCACCGCGACGCCTAGCGAGGACGCCCACGCCTCGAGAAAGCGAGTTCCAAAGAGACGGAGCTGGCGAAGACGGGCCCGCGACCTCAGGGGCCGAACGTTCGAAACTGGCCGCAAAGACTTTGAGTGGAGGCGGCACCCGGATTCGAACCGGGGAATCACGGATTTGCAATCCGTTGCCTTACCGCTTGGCCATGCCGCCTCGGGAGGGCGAGAACTATACGGAAACTCGTGTCCCTTGCCGAAACTTCGTGCCGGGGTTTCCGCGAACCCCGACGGGTCATGCAGCGCGAGCGTGGGCAGTCGCCCGCGGTTGGGGCAGGTGGATCGCCGCCCCCCCAACCCCAGGCGACGGGGCCGGCCGCTTCACTCCTGGGATTCCAACCAGCGCTCGGCGTCGATGGCGGCCATGCAACCGGTGCCGGCGGCGGTGACGGCCTGGCGGTAGATGGCGTCCTGGACGTCGCCGCAGGCGAACACGCCTTCGACGCTGGTGTAGGTACTACCCTTCTGAGTCAACAGGTAGCCGGCCTTGTCCATCTCCAACTTGCCCTGGAACAACTCGGTGTTGGGCTTGTGGCCGATGGCGACGAACATTCCGCCGCAGGCGAACTCGGTCTTCTCGCCATTCTGGGTGTTTTCGAGTTCGACGGCGCGGATGCGATTGTCGCCGTCGGTGTCCAGCACGTCGGTGACCACGCTGTTCCACACGAACTCGATCTTGTCGTTGTTGCGAGCGCGGTCCTGCATGATTTTGGACGCGCGCAGCTCGTCGCGACGGTGCACGATCGAGACCTTGCTGGCAAACTTGGTAAGGAAGGTGGCTTCTTCCATGGCGGTGTCTCCGCCGCCGATGACCACCAGTTCCTTGTCCTTGTAGAAGAAGCCATCGCAAGTGGCGCAAGCCGAGATGCCCCCTCCGGCGTCACGAATGCGCGCCTCGGAGTCGAGCCCGAGCCAACGCGCTTCCGCGCCGGTGGCGATGATCAGGGTGTCGCTGGTGTACTCGTCCCCGCTGGAGGTTTTGAGGGTGAACGGCCGCTTGGAAAGGTCGACCTCGGTGGCCCACGCCTTGACGATGTTGGTGCCGAAGCGAACCACCTGCTTCTCGAAGATCTCCATCATCTCCGGCCCCTGAATCCCTTCCGGGAACCCGGGGTAGTTTTCGACTTCGGTGGTCAAGGTGAGCTGACCGCCGGGTTGGGGACCGTGCAGCAGGGTCGGCTCGAGGTTGGCGCGCGCCGTGTAGAGCGCCGCGGTGTAGCCCGCAGGACCGGAGCCGAGGATCAAGACTTTCGAGTGAGCCATGGGTTCGTTCGTTTCACTATTGGTTGTGGGAGGGGCCAGGCCAATCGGGTGAGCCAACCGGGGGCCCTTGGTGCTTCAAACCATCGAGCCCGGGACATTTTAATACGCCCCAAGGAATCGCCGGTTCCGAGAACCGACTGCTGGCACGACAGGCACGCCGAGCCGGATCCCCCGAACGCTGCCCCCGCCCCTGGCCCCGTGAGGCAACACAGTCACCGGGGAAACGCGGCGAGTTCGCGCTTTGGTTAGTTCAGATTCTCCAAGAAGCGGAGCAGGGTCCGGACCTTGGTTCCGGTCGCTCCGCCTTCGTAGTACTCACGCTTGGGCATGTCCCAACCCGTGCCGGCAATGTCCAGATGGGCGTGCTTCAAGTCGCCGGCGAACTTCTTCAGGAACGCGAACGCGGTGACGGCACCGCCCCAGCGTCCTCCAGCGTTCTTGATATCCGCCACCGTCGATCTCATTTCTTCTTGGTAGTCATCCCAGTGCGGCAGCGGCCAGGCCGGTTCGTGGGTTTCCTTGGAGGCTTCCAACAACCGATCGCGCAGATCGTCGGAAGCACTGAAGAGTCCGGTGGCGCGATGGCCCAAGGCCACCACACACGCTCCAGTCAAGGTGGCCAGGTCGATGGTGTAGTCCGGCTTCAACTCCTGGGCCCTGCCCAACGCGTCCGCCAGGATCAAGCGTCCTTCGGCATCGGTGTTGATCACTTCGATGGTGATGCCGCCGTAGCTCTTGATCACGTCGCCCGGCTTCAGCGCCGAACCACTCGGCATGTTGTCGGTGGAGGGCACCAGTCCGAACACCCGCACTCCGGCGGGACGCAACCGACCGATGGCTTTCATGGTGGCGAGCACCGTCGCCCCCCCACACATGTCGAACTTCATCTCTTCCATGCCGCCCGGCGGTTTCAAGGAAATCCCTCCGGAGTCGAAGGTCAATCCCTTGCCCACCAGACACACGGTCTTCTTGTACGAGCGCGGACGGTACTCCATCTCGAGAAACACCGGCGGTTCCGTCGAACCGGCGTTGACCCCGAGGAGCCCGCCGAACTTGCGCTTCTTCAGCTCCGGCAGGCGAATCACTTTGCAGGTCACCCCACCCGCAGCGCCGATCTTGCGCGCCTCTTTGGCGAACATTGCCGGAGTGGCCACGTTGCCCGGGGAATTACCCAGATCGCGGGCGAAGCACTGGGCCTCGGCACCGATGCTGCCGCGTTTCAGTCCCGCGCTGAACTTGGAGTCCGCTTTCGGCAGATAAACCGCGGCGGACTTCAATTTCACCAGCTTCTTGTCGGGCGCCTTCAAGCCGTGGTAGTGATAGCCACCGAGCACCAGCCCCTCTCCCACCGCAATTCCCGTTTCTTGGGAATTCGGTGTCGCCAGCGGAGGCAGCGCCAAAGACACGGTCGCCGCTTTGCATTGACGAGCTTTCTGGGTCGCGGCCGCCGCGGCTCGGCGCAGGGTTTCCGCGTCGATCTTCTTCTTGTCGCCGAGTCCGACGAACAGCACTCGCTGCTTGCCATGGTAGGCCAACAGCTTCTGCAGCTTGTCGCCGGCGAAGTCCTTGAGCTTGACCGGAACGTCCAAGGCTCCGCGCAAGCCCGCGCTGAGCCACGGGGCTTTCCAATCCTTGGCCGGCACCAGCACGGCCAGCAGCTCGGAACGATCTTTGTCGAGCGCCGTTCGCGCCACGCTGATCTTCATCGGTTTCCCCTCCCTGTCTTTGCGGCAACCGACGAACCACGAAGTCGTCGTCCCACAAAGTCAATCGTCACCCTGGATGGGCAGCTCGCTTCAGGACCCCAGCGCCTGGAGAGCCGCCACGGCACGGTCCACCTCGGACTCTTCCGAGAGCGCGCCGTAAGAGAGTCGCAGTGTACCCTCCCCCGCCGTCCCCAGAGCGCGATGAACTTCCGGAGCACAGTGCAACCCGGATCGCTGCTGAATCCCGAACGAGGTTTCGAGAATGACCGCGGCCTCGCTGGTCTGGTAGCCGTCCACGCGAATGGGAAACACGGGCTCGCGTTCGGTGGGCACTTTGGGTCCGAACACTTGCACCCCTTTCAGCCCCGCCACCGCATCCAGGAACCGACTCACGATCTGGGTTCTTCGCTCGGCGACCTGCTCCAATCCCTGCTCGAGTCGAAGGCTCGCTGCTTCGGACAAGCCAGCAATGCCGGGCAAATTCGGTGTGCCGGCTTCGAGATGTTCCGGCCACGGATCCGGCTGCAGTGACGTTTCACTGTCTGTCCCGGTCCCTCCTTCGCGCCAAGGAGGGAGCTCCTGATCGGCCCGCGTCCACAAGACGCCGGTCCCCAAGGGTCCACCGGGCCCCTTATGGCCGGCCACCGCGACAAAATCCGCGACTTCGGTCACCTCGGCAAGCGATCGGTATCCCGCGGTCTGCGCCGCGTCCACGAGAAGACGCGTCGGCGAGTTGCGTTCGCGCAGCCAGGTACCGATTTCTTCCACCGGCTGCAGTGCTCCGGTGACGTTGGATGCATGGGAAATCACCAGCAGTCGCGCCGGACTCTTTTCGAGAGCTTGCCGCAAGGCCTCGAACGAAACCACGCCTTCCGCGGAAGCCGCCACCACATCGACCTGAGCATTCGCCCGACGCACCAAACCGTTCAGGGGACGCAACACCGAGTTGTGCTCAACCTGCGTGGTCACCACGCGGTCCCCCGCTCCCACCACCCCTTTGATCGCCGCGTTGAGCGCGTCGGTTGCGTTCAGGGTGAAAGTGATTCGGTCGGCGTCGCTCACTCCCAGCAAACGCGCCATTCGCTCGCGAGCCGTGTCCACCAGGCCTTCCATTTCGCGAGCGCTTCGGTGGGCCCCGCGATGGGGGGTCGCCCCGACTTCCATCACCCGACGAACCTCTTCGATAACTCGCGGGTCTTTCGGAAACGAGGTGGAGGCGTGATCCAAGTACAAACTCGAAGCAGTCATGGCAGAAGCGCTTCCATTTGTTCGAGGTAGGCGCCTTCGGGGTGTTCCTGTCGGTACACGTCGAGTAGCTCTCGCGCCTGTTGCTCGCGTTCCTGTCCCATCAGACTTCGCAGCAACAGCAAGAAGCCATGCTCGACGTCCATGCCCATTTCCTGTCCGACTTGGAGCGCGAGCCGAAGGGGTTCCTCGGCCGCGGCCGCACGATCCAGTTCCAGCTCCAAGCGCCCCCAGTGCAAATAGGCGAGAGGGTTCGCAGAAAGGTGCTGCACCGATTCCCGGAATTGATCGCGGGCTTCGGCGACCTTGCCTTGGCGATACAGCTCGACCGCTTGTTCGAAACTGTCACGAGCAAGGCCGGGATCCTGCATCCGGTCCGACTCGGAATGACGAGTTCCTTGGGTGGCCGAGGAATTCGACTCGAGAACCGCTTCCATCCCTTCCAAGGAAAGTCCCTCGGGAGCCAAAGCGATCACCTCTTGGAACATCGGCAGTGCACGCTCTCGCTCCCCACGCAACAGCCAGGCGTAACCGCGGTCGCGCAACAGCGTGCCCAATTGCAAGCGGGCTTCCTCGGAATGAGAAAGGGAGAACGATTGTCGCAAGCGCGACTCGCATTCGTCCCACTTGCCCTGGCCCTTGGAGAGTTCCGCCAGTTGCAGCCACACCCAAGCGCGATCCGGGAACACTTCCAAGCTTCGCTGCAAGATCGCTTCTGCCTCGGTCCAGCGTCGTTCGCCCATCAATCCCCGCAACGCAATTCCCAACCCGTCGCGGAACTCTTCGAGGCTGCCGGCGGAAGCATGCATGGCGTAAGCGTCCAGCATCCGCCGAGCTCCCTCCGCAGCACGCCGCGGACTCACGGCGAGCAAGCGGCCTTCCAGGAACCTTGCGGCGGGGTCCTCGGCATCCAACTGCAGCGCTTGTTCGATTTGACGAAGCCCCTCTTCCAACTCTCCCAGTCCCAGATACAGCCGCGCCAAGATCAAGAACGGGCGCACTTGCCGAGGATCGCGTGTCTGGGCCTGTTCCGCAGCTTTCACCGCATCGATGAGGCGCAGTTGCCGCATGCGTAACTCCGCAAGTCCCAGCAGCGCTTCGGTTCCTCGAGAGCTCTCTTCACGAGAAGCTTGCTTCAGAGTCTCTTCGATCCGGGGAACCAAGCGCTGCTCCATCGCCGCATCGTCCACCGCGTCCAAAGCCGGCAAGGCGGCCATCGCCATGGCCACCGCCGAATCGGGATCCGCATCCAGTGACAAGGAACTCGACTCGAACAGCTCCAACGCCTCTTCTTTGCGTCCCAACTTGACCAGCAAGCTCAGCTGCCGCGCACGCAGTTCCCCTTCGTCTTGCAAACCACGCTGGGTGACCCACTCGCGCATCCAGTCGAGGGCTTGATCATCCCCCGCGGAGAACTCCAAATCGCGACTGAGTTGGAGTCCGAGGCGACGTTCGAGATCCCAGGGGAGAAATCGCCGCTCGTTCAAGATCAGGTGACGCAACGGATCGTCGAACCGCTGACCTTGTTCTTCCGCTCCCAGTTCGGACCAGCGCACCGCAGCGAACGGACAGCCGGGGTCTGCCGCGAAAGCGCGATCGGCTTGTCGAGTTTCGCCAGCGCTCTGCAAGGAATAGGACTCGACCAGCATGACCAAACCGATCACCACCAAAGCAGCGATGGCGGTGCTCGAAACCGGCTTGCCGCGACGCGGCTGGACGAGGCTTCCCAGGAGCACGGCCAACCCGGCGGCAGCCGGCATCAGCAAAGCCGTCGGCAACGCCGAAGCGGGCCCGAGCACAGCCACGAGCACCACTCCAAACGACGCCAAAACCACCGCAAGCGAACCGAAGCGCAAGGCAAAGCGTCGATGCAACGGCGAAAACACCGGGCAGATCAACAGCATCAACACCAAGAGCGCTCCCAGCACGTGGGAAAGCTCTGGGAGGACTCGACCTGGCAACAGGAACGGCAGCTCCCCCCCGATTCCCAGGCAAGCCAACAACGCGGCCAGGAATGGCGGTCCGGGTTGAGGCGCACTCTCGAGGAACGAGTCCAATCCTTCGTGAAGTCCGAAGCCGTAACCGACCGAGGGCAAGTGATCACCGAGGAACAGCGGCAAACAGCTGACCACCAGTCCGCCGGCGACGAACCATTGAGGGCTCTTGCCGCGGGGCTGACCGCGCGCCACCCAAACGAGAAACACCAGAAACAGGACGGGCAAGAAGGCCACTTGAGAAGCGCTGATCGCCAACAAGACCAGTCCGATTTGCAAAGCTCGTCGCGCCCATGGAAACACCGGCGTGGCCCGCGGCTCTAGCGCCATCACACCCAGCCATGCCATGGTGGCGAGCAAATACCCCGGGGCTGCCGGGTCGACGAACACTGCCCCTGTCAAAGGCGAGATGGTGAAGAGAAACGATGCCACCCAAGCCGCTCTTGGGGAGAGCCCCAGCTGCGCGCCGACCAAACCCACCAGCACGCCGGTCATCACCGCGAGGGCCGCGAGCAACACGGTGCCAACCCACGAACTAGCCGAGGGAAGCACCTGGAGGATCGCGGAGACCACGGACCACAGCTGGTCCCCCGGCTCGCTCGTGGTCCCTCCACCGACCGCCAGGAATGCGGGCCAGTGAGCCAGCAACACACCCAACGCGGCGGCCAGGCCTGTGGTGCGAACGGCCAGCGCCAGATTCAACGCGGTTTTCGCGCGGACCTTATTCTCGCTTCGGTCTTCCTCATTCATCCGAGCTAAGATGCCGCGCTCCATGAGCACCTTCCACTGCGCATTTCTCGGCTGCAAGGTCAACCAGTACGACGCGGAACGCGCGCGGCGCTACTTGATGGACCAAGGTTTCCAGGAAACTGACGCCAAGGCTGACGTTCTCCTTTTGGCGTCCTGCACGGTGACCGCCACCGCGGCGAGCAAAGGGCGCCAATCGATCCGCGCCATGCTACGCCGCCATCCCGATGCCGAGGTGGCGGTCATGGGCTGTCTGACCGAAGAAGACCGGCGCTTTTACGCTTCTCTAGAAGCGCCGGTGACCATTCTTCCCAGTGCCCGGGAGGATCGGTTCCTGGAAGATCTAGCGCCGGCCGCGCGACGCGCTCGCCGCTTCCCCAATGCTCCGGCCCCAACGCACCGGGGCACGGTCCGCACCCGGTTCTTCCTCAAAGTCGAGGACGGCTGCGATTTGGCCTGCTCCTACTGCGTGATTCCCTCGGTACGCGGCAAGGCCCGGAGCCGCACGGCCGACGACATCGAGGCCGAAGTGCGGCATGAAGTCGACCGAGGAGTTCCGGAGATCGTCCTGACCGGTGTGCACCTCGGCCACTACGGGCGCCGAGGGTCGGAAAGCTTGCCTCAGCTGTTACGACGCCTGGACAAAGTCCCGGGCAATTGGCGAATGCGCCTCTCGTCTCTGGAAGCAAGTGAGCTCAGCCCCGAAATGATCGACGTGATCACCGGGTCCGGGCGAATCGTGCCGCACCTGCATCTGCCGCTGCAAAGTGGCTCCGAAGCGGTCCTACGGGCCATGCGCCGGCCGTACACCGCGGCCCTGTTTCGGCGCAAGGTGCGAGAGATTCGACAGCGCTGGGATCGGCCGGCCATCACGACCGATGTGATTCTCGGCTTCCCCGGCGAACGCGATCAGGACTTCCAAGACACCCTCGACCTGTGCCAGGAAGCCGGTTTCTCGAAGATCCACCAGTTTCCCTATTCCCCGCGTCAGGGCACTGTCGCCGCGGAACTCCCGGGGCGGCTGCATGGCTCGGTGATGAAGGAACGAAAACGACAGTTGCTGGCCGTGGAGACGGCCCTTCGCCGCGAGTCCTTGCAGCAACATCGAAACGACCACGTGAGAGTGGCCGTCGAGTCCATTCGCCCGGATGGCAGCCGGGTCGGGTACGACGAACGCTATCACCGGGTCCGACTGGAGCACAGCAACGTCCCGGTCGGGTCGCTGCTCGAGGTGGAAGTGACCGGCGTCGAAGAAGACGAACTCATCGCTCGGGAACCTGCCCTGGCAGTCACGCCATGACCATGGATCGGGAGCGTCTCCAGTTCGAACTGGAAGTGCACCAGCGCGCGGGGCTGCGCCGAATGAAGGCCCTCCAGCCGCCGGCTCCCCTGGACGTCCTCCCCGATCGGACGCCGGAACCAACTCGACCGGCTCCGGAACCTTCGCGAGGTCCTCGCCCCTCCGGCGCCCCCGAGGTCGCGGGGAGCGCCGACCTGTTCCATGTCGCCCAGGCTTCCTCGGCAATGAGCCGCGAGGAGCGGCAGACCGCCCTCGAGCAGCTCGGCGGCGAAGTGCGAGCTTGCCAGGCCTGCAAACTGGCGGAAACGCGCATCAAGGCGGTGCCGGGAGAAGGCTGCCTGAATCCGCCAATCCTGTTCATCGGCGAGGGACCGGGGGCCGACGAGGATCGCTCGGGGCGCCCCTTCGTCGGTCGCGCGGGCCAGCTCTTGGACAAGATGATTGCCGCCATTGGCTTGGCACGGGGCGAGGTCTACATCGCGAACATTGTGAAGTGTCGCCCCCCGGGAAACCGCAACCCCGAGCCCGACGAGGTCAAACGCTGCTCGCCGTTCCTGGACCGGCAAATTGAGCTGATTCAGCCCAAGTTGATCTGCACACTGGGTCTTCCCTCGACCCGGACTCTGGTCCCCACGGTCCGCTCGATTTCCGCCGCGCGCGGTCGCCCGGTCCAGTACCACGGAGTTCCTTTGGTCCCGACCTTCCATCCGGCGTACTTGTTGCGAAACCCAGCCGCAAAGCGAGACGCCTGGAGTGACCTCAAGCTGGTCGCCAAGCTGGCCCTGGGGAAGGAGATTCCGTGAGACACGAATGCTGAGATCCGGTGCTTGGGGAATTGACTGCTCGGGCGGCACCGTCCAGGCCGTGCACGTGCGGCGCCGCGGCCGGCGCTACTACGTCGACGGGGCCGTCGAGATCCCCTACTCGTCCCCTGGCAAAGGAGTGCAGCCGCCGAGTGTTCACCTGGCGTCGGCGGCGCAATCCGCACTCAGGTCCTTCCTCTCGGAACACGGTGGCGCGCTTGCCGATCCCGTGTTCGTGGGAATGCCCGGTTACGGCAGCTTCCAAGGACAGATCCAAGCGCCCCCACTTTCCGGACAAAAAGCCCGGGACTTCGTCACCTACGAGTTGCATCGAATCCTGCCCGCCGACCCGGAAGAGTTCGTCATCCGCCTGTCCCGACCGAGCCGAGCCCGCGCGCGCGACGAATGGGTCAGCTACTTCGCCCATCGCCGGGCCGCCATCCACACCTTCGCGGCAGACCTGGAGCAAACCGGCCTGCCCTTCGACGGCCTGGTCCCAGAGGCCATCGCGCTGCAGCGATTCCTCGAGGTCGAGTGGAGCGGCGGCGGATCGCGTCTGGCTTGGAACATCGGGCGAACTCGCACCGACTTGGTCTCCTTGACCGAGGCCGGAATGCGCTTTCGCACTCTCCCCCTCGGGGTCGGCGGCTTGAGCGGCTACACCGCCGGGCATCGCACGCCCCCCACCGAGGAAGTCCAGGCCCTGGCGTCCGCTCAAATTCGGGAACTCAAGAAAGCCTGCAAGCAGTTCTTTGGCTTCGAGGAAGGTGCATTCGACCGGGTCATGTTGCTCGGGGAAGGGGCGACCCTTCCTCGGCTCCACCACGTGTTGCAGCAGCAAGTGCCTTTCGATCTTTCCTTGCCGTCGGGACTTCGCTGGTTCGAGTTGTCACCGCGACTGTCGGGTGCGGCGGCCTTGGACGTGGCACGCATGGGCACTGCGCTGGGGTTGGCCGTGGCCGCCCTCCGTTCCGGCGGCGAAGACTTCTCTTTGATGACTCCTCCGGCGGCGCGCCGCTCGGCCCGCCGGCGTCCCGCCATGACCGCCGCTTGTCTCGCCATGGCCGCGGCCCTATTCGTCGTGCGCTTGCAAACCGCTGCCCAGCTCGAGACGTCCCAAGAAATGGCGTCGCAACTCAATCTTTCCGAGCAGTTCGTTCGCCAGGATCAAATGGATCAGGTCATGGCGGATGGCGAAGGCTGGCAGAGAATCCGCGAAGGCTGGATCCGCACCGCAACAAGCATTCGCGACGACTCCGCATTCCCCCGCGCGTTCCTCGGCGACTTGTCCCTACCGACGGCGTTTTCGCGCATGCGCCTGCGATCGCTGGAAGTTGGTGGGGAAAATGGTCCCGATGAGTTTCGTGCGGTCTTCGAGATCCCCGACGGGCTCGGAGGTGCCGCCAAGGTCGTGCGCGACTGGCTGGCAGAAAACGGCCGGGTTCGAGTCAGCAAGGTCACGGAACTCAGCAATGAACGTCGATTGCTGGTTCTGGAAGTGAAGGGCAGCGTGGCGGGAGCCTCCTCATGAGGTCCGCCGTGTTCGTCATCTCGCTGCTGGCCTTGGCGCTGGCAACCACCGACTTCTTCTTGCAAACGTTGCCCCTGCTCCGCCAGCAGAGCGAACAATGGGACTCTTTGGACCAAACGTTGCAAAGCAACCGAGACCGGGTGGAAGCGCGAGGTGCTCCACCGAGCGACGAACAACTCGCGGCGATGACCGATGCCATGCTCCAAGTTCGCAACAACGCTCGGGAGGCCCACGACCAACTGTTCCACGCCGCCCGCGACGTCAGTGACTACTTGGTGCTGCCCGATTCGCGCCCGGCTCGAATGGACGTGCCGACGATCCGCGAACAGCTCAAGGACGTTCTCGTCACTCTGCCCGGAGAATTGGCCAGCTACGCGGGCCTGCGCGCCACCCGACTAGGAATTCGGTTTCCTTCGGCGACCGTGCCGATCGCGACTCAGCGAGACGAGCTGATCGACCAGGTCGAGCGCTGTTTAGTGGTCCAGTGGACCCTGGACTGCCTGCGCTCGGTGGACGGTTTGCATCTGGAAAACATGCGTCTGAATCGATCCGAAGGGTTCTTGCAAGCCGAGCTTCGAGTGGCCGGCGGCGTCGACGAGGTGCTGGCATTCTACGAACGCTACTTGGAAGCGACCCCCTCCACTCCGCCTCGATCGCTGCAGCGGCTGGCGCTGGCGCGGCGCGACCCCGAACAGTGGACCGGCTCACTGTCCAGCTTTCGTTCGGCACCGATGGAGCTCGCCATGACCATGAGCATCGAATCCCCACGGTGGTCCGAAGAACCGCCGTCAAGGGGGAAGGTGGACGGACCATGAAGGTCGCACCTCACCCCCGCACCCCGGGAATAATGCTGTTGACAGCATTTCTAGGCTCCGTTACGGTGCCGACCCTTAACTCCTGGATCCATCGAAAGAAAGGACGAGACCTCGGGCGTCAGCAAGTCGCCCTGGAGGCGAAGTTGGCCGAGGGTGACGGTGGGCACGGCATCCCGGCGCGTTGGCAGAACCGGACCGATCCGTCCGTCTGGACATGGTCGGTTCCTTCCGAAACGGCGCTGCGGGTGGACCGTGAGAGGCTGTTCTCCGCGGATCACTTGGACCTCTTCCTAGAGAAGAGCAAGCAAGAGGGACAGTGGAAGCGCGTGTTACTTGCGACTTCCGAGCCCACTGCCAAGGTGAGCCGCGATGGAATCGAGCTTCGATGGGCCCCGCCGGCCAATCTCTCGGAGCTCCGCTCCCAGATCGACGACGACCCGTTACTGAGTCTGGGTTATCGGGTATATCGCTGGCGTGAAGGAGGCGAACCCGAACTCCTGGCGACGAATGAGGTCACTCAGAGTTTCTATCGAGACCAGTCCCTCCCCCTCTGGCGCCAGCGATTCTTTTACTGTGTCGCGACGGTACTCGAGGGTCGGATCGGCGAGCTACCTACCCTGATCGAGAGTCAGCGTTCCCCGGTGATTTCCGTCGACACACTCGAGAACTTCTCTCTAGAGATCCTGGACGGCGGCGTCGACTCCGCCCAAGTCAAGCTCTCGATCTACCAGGAAGGTCAGTGGGACTCGTCGTTCCGGACGGTCCAGCCGGGTGATTCCCTTCGACCGTGGAGCACCACTCCGACCGGAGAGCCCGACGTCGAACCGCGCTCCGCCGCGCCCGAATCGAGCAGTTCCTGGTTGCCGGGAGACACCGGCCTGACCGTGGAATCCATCGACGTTCGGTCCGAAAGCCAGCAGCAAACTGTCGAGAGACCCGAGTTTCTCCCGGATGGTCGGCGTAAGATCGACTCTGCCGGGCGACCCTCGATCCGTTCAGAAGTTGTCCCGGTGTCCGTAAGTTACCTCGAACTGCATTGTCTTGATCACGAAGGCAAGCAGCGCACGTTTACTTCGTCAGCCATTCCGGCGGATCAGCCGTGAACCGACCTTCGCGGTCAATCTGGAGCAGCGGTCGACCATGAGAACCACCCCTCCTCGCCTGGCATTTTTCGCGGTTGTGCTTCTCGGCCTGTTTGGCGGTTGCAAGACCAGCGACAACACCCCCGAAGCCAAGGCTGCCACCGCCGAAGCGCCGACACCGGCTCCCATCGAGGCCGCCGTGGCCGCGCCCGACCCGGTCGCCGAACCTCAGGAAGAAGCGGGTGGCGGTGACCTGCGCGAGAACAAGGTTCGGGTGCTCGTCGAAGGTTTCCTCGACAATGCTCGCAACGCGTTGGAGCGTGGTGAGATCGAAGCCGCCCATGCGGCGCTCTTGCACGCGTTCGAGATGGACCCGGACAACGAAGAAGTCCAGGACATGCTGGATCGTGTTTCCGTGCAGCGCGGAGAGGGTGGCGTCACTGGCGCGACCGGCCGTTCTGCCGCGGAACTGAACCAGGTACGCCGTGCCCAGGCAGCCCTGGAAGTCGAGCGCCGGGTTGACGAGTCGCGTCGCCTGCGCGAGGCCGGGGATCTGGATGGCGCGGTGCAGGCGTTGGAAGACGCTCTGCTGATCGTGCGCTGGAATCCCTACCTCGGTGCCGACCGCGCCGGTCACGACGTGTCGAGCCTGGAAGATCGACTGCAGCGCCTGCGCATCGAACAAGAGCGCCAGCGACGTCAGCGTTTGGCTCAGCGCGAGCAACGGGCTCTGGCCGAGAAGGAAGAGCGCGAGCAGGAAGAGCGCGAGCGCATCGCCAATCAGATCCGCTCGTTCCTGGCCAGCGCCAACGACGCCTTCTATCGCGAACGCTTCAAAGAAGCCGAAACCTTCTGCGCCCAGGTCCTGGCCTTGGACCCGACTCACGAGGAAGCGCTGGAACTCAAATCCATTGCCGCCGAGGCGCGCCATGCTTCACTGCAGAAGGAATACCACTCCCAGTTCCGTCACCACTGGCGGGAGACCTTCGACGACCTGGAATACGACGATCTCCCGTTCAACGAGCTGCTGAGCTTCCCGAGTGAAGAGGACTGGGACCAGATCGAAAAGCGCGGTCCCCTGCGCTTCTCGCTGGAGCAGGAAGCGGTTCCGGCGGAAGACCAGCGGGTGCTGGACCTTCTCGCGAACCAGTCCATCGACATCAACTTCGTGGACACAGATCTGAAGAGCGCGATCGATTGGTTCCGCATCAATACCGGCGCCAACTTCATCATCGATCCAGCAGTCCTCGACGAGTCAGGCGACGTCACCTTCAACCTCACCTTGCCGAAAATGAAGGTGGGACGCGCCCTTGACCTGTTGATGGGCCTCTCCGACGCCGAACTGGGCTACCGGGTGCGCGACGGTGTTGTCACGATCATTTCGGCGGTGGACGCGACCGGGGGCCAGGTCCTCGAAATCTACGACGTGCGCGACCTCACCAAGACGATCACCTCGTTCTCTTCCCGCGACTACGACCTGAAGCCTTCCTCGGTGTTCGAAGACATCGAAGACGAAGAGTTCGACCCCGCCCCCATCGTCATCGACTCCGATGCGCTGGTCGACCTGATTCTTACCAACATCGACCAGGACAGCTGGGACGCGGACCCGAACAACACCGCCCTGATGATGGCTTCCGGCGCGCTGGTCGTCACCCAGACCCCCGAAGTGCATCGCAAGATCCACAAGCTGCTGTCCGACCTGCGCCACAACGCGGGGACGCTGATCAACATCGAAACCCGATTCATGGAACTGGAAGACCGTTTCCTGCAAGACATCGGCGTCGACTTCCGAGGCCTCGACGGACAGAACGGTTCCTCCGCCACCGCTGCGGTTCCCAACGTGGTGTTGGACGACTTCGGCCTGGTGGGTGCGGGCGGCGTCGGTTCGCCCGGGTTCCCAGAAGGAATCGGAACCTCGAGTGACGCGGGCGCGTTCTTCACCGAAGGCGGTGACCTGGACGTGCGCGGCCGTTTGGAAAACCTCTACGACCTGTCCCTGGGCGACGAAGACTTCGCGGGCACTGGTGGCTTGGCCCTGGAGTTCACCTACCTGGACGACACCCAGGTGGAAGCCATCCTGCGCGCGGTCGAGAAGTCCAGCATGGCCGAAATCATCAACGCGCAGAACCTGACCGTGTTCAACGGACAGCGCGCCAACATCGTGGTCCAGGACCACATCACGTACGTCAAAGACTTCGAGGTGGAAATCGCCCAGGGCGCCGTGATCGCCGACCCCATCGTGTCGGTGATCAAGGACGGAACGATCCTCGACGTCCGACCTGTCGTTTCCTCCGACCGCCGGTTCGTCACCATCGAAGTGCGGCCCACCGTGGCCAATCTCGTCGAACCCATTCCCACGTTCCGAACCTCTTTGGCGGTCGGTAATGAAATCGAGCTCCAGCTTCCCGAGTTGAGGGTCCAGCGGCTGCGAACCACGGTAACGATTCCCGACGGCGCCACTTTGATGCTTGGCGGGATGAAGACCATCATCGAGAGCCAACTGGAATCTGGCATCCCGTTTTTGAAGGACATTCCCATTGTGTCCTTCTTCGCGAGCCGCAAGGGAACGGAGCAAACCCGCAAGAAGCTGCTGATCTTGCTGCGGGCGCAGATCATCATCCCCGAAGAGGGAGAGCCCGGCGCACGGTCGTGATCGACCTCGTGTGAAGGTTCCGCGCTGATGTGAGGCGGACCTCCTTCCACGAGTTGGGTCGTGATCGGCAAGATCTGTCCGTGATCCGGCAAACTCTGGCGGACTTTACGGAAGCAACTTGCGAAAGCGGACCTTCCGCCCCGGTTCATCGTTCGGTTCCCCCGGGAATCGAGCGACCTCCGAACCGAAGGCGCGAAGGGCCGTTGGCATTTCCGGGGAATCACCGGAACGCCTGTGGCGACGGAACTTCCTCCTCGCCGACGGCACCCGGTCGAGACCCCGTGGGAATGGGCACCGAAGCGGTCGCTCTCCCAGAAGATTGCATGGGGATGGGTCCCGGGCATTGAAGTGCCGCGGCTCCGTTCCCTCCAAAAGAAACTCCATGGTGAGAAGGGACGGACTCCATGTGGCTGAAAAGGATCGGTGTCGCCACCGCACTCGTCTGCTGGAGCGGAACGGCTCCCGCCCAGTCTTGGAACATTCTGGATGAGGTGGAGTACGCCCAGAGCTTGGCGCGCTTTCGCATGTTCGACCTGGCGGGCGAGTATCTGTCCAGCAAGCAGGACGGCGATCTCTCCACCGTCGACAGCTTGTCTCTGAAGTATGCGGGCGCGCTGATCGCCAAGATCGCCGGAGAGTTCGCGGCGGACGATGATGCCCGTCTCGGGTTCCTGCGCAACGCCATCACCGGCTACGCCGACTTCCTCGACACCGCCGACTCGAGTCATGATCGCTATCGCAGCGCCTCGACGGACCTGGCCGAAGCCAACCGCAGCCTGGGTCGCCTGCTGGGCGAACTGATGGCTCGAGGCGAGGTTGGTGGGTCCAGCCGCGACGAGGCAGAGAAGGCCTTCCGCGCTTCGATTCAACAGCTCGACGAAGAGTACAACCGGCGTCAGGCGGAATTCGAGGACATGGATGAGTCCACCGTCGAGCCCGAAGAATACGAGCAGATGCGCTACGCCATCTTCGAGCCGCTGTTCCTGCGCGCCCAGACCTACTACGACTTCGCCCAGCTTTACAACAAGAGCGAGTTCAACCGGGAGGACTACCTGACCCGGGCGCTGGAAACTGCCGAGGAGTTGCTCTGGGAGATCCCCACCGACAGCCTCCAGGGCCTCCGAATTTTCTATTACCAGGGTCTCAACTACCTGGAACTCGGGGACATGGACCAAGCCCTCGGTTACCTGGAGCAGGTGACCGACGCGGAAGCCGGGGCGCCGAGCTTCATCGAGTACAACCCGGACCTTCACCCCTCTTTCGTTCGTCAGATCACCGAGCTGACCGAACAGGCCTACCTGGTTCTTGCCCGGCACTACAACAACGAAGGATCTCACTCCCTTGCCGAAGAGCAGCTGGATGTGCTCGACGCGTATTACGAAAAGTACGAAAACCGCGGCGTCAAGCGCGGTGACGTCGGCGATGCCTGCTTGCTCGAACGCGGAGTCGCCCTCTACCGCCAGGGTAAGGCTGGCGGCATGGAACTGCTGGAAGACGTTTCCCAGCGCCATGGCACCGACGAGATCGGACGTCTCGCGGCCAACTACATCACCGAGATCCTCGAAGGTGGGTCTGCCTCCGGCAGCATCCCCCCCTCGACCTGGATCACCGCCGCGCAGAACTACGTGTCCGAAGGCCAGACATTCCAAGCCGTCGAAGCCTATCACCAAGCGCTGGCGGCAAGCGACTCCTTGACCGACACCAACGAGCAATCGCGGACCCGCGCCCAGTGCTGGACCCAGATCGGCAACCTGTATCGAGGTCAGAAGCGCTGGGTCGAAGCCTCCCTCGCGTACCGTGAAGGCTTCCAAAGCACCAGCGACGAAGAAACTCGCAAGAGCATGGGGGTGGCCTGGTTCAACTCGCTGACCCAGCGCCACAAGGAAACCAAGGACGCGGGCGACGCTCAGAAAAAGGACGCCGTCATGCGTCAGCTGGGCAACTTGGGCCTGGAGAACATGGCCTTCCTGCTCGCCAAAGACGACTTCGAAGCGGCCAAAGTCGAATCGGAAGAGGGCAAGCGCAGGGAAGCCTTCAAGGTCGCGGAGCAAGGCTTCAAGTCGGTCAAGGCCGGCGACAACAACTACGAACGTTCATTGATCTACCTGGCCCGCTGCGAAGCAGAAGTCGGTGACTTCGACAAAGCCATCAAACTGCTGAAGGACTTCGAAAAGCGAACTCAGGACAAGCGCTACGACCCCGGGTTCGACCCCAAGAAGAAACAGATGCGAGAGGTCGCCCACACCGAGGCGACGTTCTACCGGGCGATCTACGAGGGCAAGCGGGACAACCACAAAGAAGCCTTGAACGTTCTGGACGGCTTCGAGGACAAGTTCCCGGGCCAGGAGGACTTCTTCTCCTTGGTCAACTACGAGCGCATCAAGGCAATGCTGGCGGCGGACCCGCCGATGGTGACGGAAGCAGAGAACCTTTACGAAGCCAAGAAAGGCGGCCTGCTTCCTGTGGAAGCCCAGTACCAAATGGGCAAGACGCTGCTCGATCGTGGCCGGAAGGCAGTCGAAGCGGGCGACGAAAGCGGCAAGGAGCTGATCAAGAAAGGCGCGGACTTCATGTTCGCGTTCTGCGAAGCGACTGGCTTCGACAGCTTCCGCAACCTCCGAACCGCCGCCGATGCCTATCGCGAGATCGAAGCCTGGGACCTGGCCGAACGCTCCTATCGCAAGGTGCTTGACGTGTTCCGCAACGATGGTCGCTATCGCGAGGAGATTCAGCAGAGCGTGAATCGGTATCTCGGCGAGACGCTTCTACGCCGCAACGAATACCAGGAAGCCGCACCGCTCTACGCACAGCTGGTGAAGCTGTACGAAAACGACCTTGGGGTTCTGCGCCGAGCCGCCGAATGCTTCGGTGGCCGAGTCGACGTTGTCGACCGCAAGCCGATCGAGGTTCCCGGTTCCGGCGACTACGAGGAAGCGATCAAGCTTTGGGACAAGATCGTCGAGCGCGGTTTCCTCGGCGAGGGCCAGAAGTACAGTCCCGAATGGTGGGAAGCGAAGTTCTACACCATCTATTCGCGCTACCGCGCGCGGGACATCAGCCCCGAATGGAGGACCCAGGCCAAGAAGATCATGCAGAACTTGGACAGCATGGTCCTTGCGATCTACGACCCCAGCGAGCATTCCGACCTGCTCGGCGGCTCGGATTGGGTCAAGCGTTACGAGTACCTTCGCACCCAGCTTCGCTGAGTCCGAAGTCACCTGGCCGCCGGGAGAGGAGCCCGCGGCGGTTGCCCCCACCCGGGGGCCGGGATTCGCCACGGAAACTTCCGCACCTAGAAAGATCTGCGGGGATATAGGGTGGCGGATCTCGCAACCAGACCACTAAGATCCCAGCCTTTTGCGGCCGGGGGCGCTCATTGAGTCCCGCCCGGGAATTCCCGTTTCACGGGAATCCGGTTCGAGCGGTGGGACTGGTGGACACCCGGAACTTCCGGGTCAACGCCCTCGAGACCTCGGCCCCAAAAGGACTGCGCTCCGCGGGATCGATGCTGCAATAGGGATTCGCCGTGTCCATCGCCACTCTCACGATCCTTCTCGCCACTGCAACCCTGGTCGAGGATCAAATCATCAAGCGTGGTTCCGGAAAGCCCGTGAACGGAACCGTCATTTCCGAATCCCTGCAGGAGGTCCAGTACCGCCCCTCCGGCAGTTCCGGCGTCGACAGCATTCCCGCCAGTCAAGTGGCCGACGTCATCTACGAGGGAGCGCCGAAGTCTCTCAAGGAGGGCCGTCGATACCTCTCGGAAGGCGATTTCCTGAACGCCATCAACAGCCTGAAGCTGGCGAAGGGAGAAAAGGACGCGGACGATTGGGCCAAGATCCACGCGGCCTTCTTCCTCGGCGTTGCCTATCTCCGTTCCGGGGCTCAGGATTCGAACAACTACGGCCAGGCCGCCTCAACCTTCGAAGCGCTGGTCAAGGACCACCCCGAGTGCCGCTTTCTCCCGCAGGCCATGAAGCACTGGGGCGAGGCCCTTTCCATGGCGGGTGACGCGGCAGCCGCCGCCCAGGTGTTCGACAAGCTCGCCGCGGAAGTCACTGCCAAGAGCTTGGGCACCCTGTGGATGGCCCGAGCCAAGGCTCTCAAGGGCGACGCCTACGAGCTCAACGACATGGATCCCGAGGCTCGCGCTGCCTATGGTGACGCGGGAAGCTTCGCCCGAGGGGCCGCCGATGACGCGAATTCCGAGGACGAGCGTCAGGAGCTCCTGAGCATTGCGGCAAAGGCGCGCCTGTACGATGGTGTGTCCGCCTTGAAGAAAGGCGACTACCAGAAGGCACGAGGAGTGTTCCAGCCGTTGGTCCAGGACGAGTCCGCCTCCCAGGCGGAGCGTGCGGGTGCCGAGGCAGGACTGGGCCAAGTGCTGTTCGCCGAAGGTGACTTCAAGAATGCATTGGAGCAGTTTGCCCTGGTCCGGATTCGCCACTTCCTCGTGCGGGAGGAAGCGGCCCGGGCGACGTATTTCATGGGTAAGTGCTGTGCCGAACTAGGCAGCAAGGAGCCGAACGGCAAGCGCAAGGCCCGCGAGTACTTCCAGGAAGTGACAACCCACTACGGCGAAACTTCTTGGGCAAGCCGGGCTCAAACAGAGATTCAGTAACCTCGAAAGACATCCACGAGTGCCGAACTCGGCCTCGTTTGCAGCATCGAACCGAAACTGAGACCGAACGAAGAAGAACAACCGCGGAGCCCGGGTTCTTGGAACCGAGGGATCGTGGTGCACGGAGTAGCGAAAGGAGCGTCGCTTCCCATGAGCATCAAAACCTTGCTGTGGAGCATGATGGTTGCCTCTGTCCTTTTGGTGGGCACCGGCTCGGCCGTGGCCCAGGACGACGGGGGCAGCGATGGTGCCGCCACGGACGTCACCGAGACCACGAGTTTCGCGTCCCAGATCGCTGACAACGCTGGCCCGATCGGCTGGTGCATCATCATTCTGTCGGTGGTCGGCGTGGCCCTCGCCATCGAGAACGCCGTGTTTCTGCGCAAGGAAAAGCTGGCTCCTCCGGACCTGATCGACGAGATCGAAGCGCTGTTCGAGGCCGGCGACTACCAGGAAGCGATCGAGCTCTGCGAAGCCGAGCCGAACTTCTTCACCAATGTCGTCGCGGCCGGCCTGCCGAAGCTGCACGCCTCCTTTGATGCGATCGAGAAGTCCCTCGAAGAGATGACCGAAGAAGAGGCGCTCAAGCTGCACGCCAAGATCGGCTGGTTGTCCTTCATCGCGGCGGTGTCGCCGATGATGGGTCTGCTCGGAACCGTGTCGGGGATGATCGAGTCGTTCAACGTCATCGCGGCCACCAAGGGCCAGGCGGACCCGTCTCAGTTGTCGAGCGGTATTTCCGGCGCGTTGGTCACCACCATGCTCGGTCTGATCATCGCCATTCCGATGACCTTCGCCTTCACCCTGTACCGCAACAAGGTGGTCAAGATGACCATCGAGATCGGCGCGGTGGTCGAAGACCTGTTCGAGCGCTTCCGCCCCACCAAGGCCGCGGCCTGAGGATTCCCGAATGAAGAAGTCCAAGATGCAGGGCACCGGGGACCTTCCCCTGAACATGACACCGATGATCGATGTCGTGTTCCTCCTGATCATCTTCTTCATGATCGTGGTGGACTTGTCCCAGCAGGAGCTGGAAGACATCGTGCTGCCGCGAGCCTCGGAGTGTCAGAAGGACAACCCCTCCGAGGAACAGTGGCGGAAGATCATCAACGTGCGCCCCGACGGCACCATGGTCGTGAAGCGCCAGCCGCACAGCCTCGAGTCCTTGCAGTTCGACCTGCTGAACTGGAGAAACTCGCGTCTGTTTGAGAACGAGCCAGGAGGCTTTTGCTCCAAGCCGGTCCTGATTCGAACCGACCGCGGCACCGAGATGAAACACGCCCAAAAGATCATGGAGATCTGCGGGATCGAGCAGCTCAAGATCTACAAGATCGAGCTCGCCTGCAGTCAGGACGCCCCCGGCCTCCACACGATCGAGGATCCGACCGAGATCCCCGACGTTCCTGACGAAGAGGAATGAGCGATGGCTCGCAAACAAGAAATCGAAGAGACCAAGATGGAAATGACGCCGATGATCGACGTCACGTTCCTGTTGCTCATCTTCTTCGTCTGCACCATCAAGTTCAAAATCCTGGAAGGCAAAATCCCGGCCTACCTACCCAAAGACGTCGGTGTGAACACCACGCCGGTGGACAAGCAGCTGGAAAAGATCGAGATCTTCATCAACCGGGTGAAGCCGGTCGACACCGAAGACCGCAACTGGATTTGGCGCGAAGACCAGATCACGATTCACATCGGTCCGCGCAAGATGAAGGGCCTGGCCGAGTTCCACGAGACGGTCAAGCGAATGCACCAAAGCAACGCGGAAGCCAAGGCCACTCTGTTCCCCGGCAAGGGCTCCCTCTACATCGATTCCGTGAAAGTGGTGAACGAGTGCTTGCGCGCCGATTTCTCGGAGCTCACCTTCGGCGGAGCGCCACCGGACGCGTGATGCCCCGCAGTCGCGTTTTTTCAAGGTTTGCCACGGCCTCCCTTCAGGGAGGCCGTTTTCTTTGGCTCGCGTGGATCGCAGCGATCCTGCAATGCGCCGAGTCGGAGCCCGCTCCCTGCGTGTTGTGGGTCACGGTCGACACCCTGCGTCAGGACGCTCTTGGCTGCTATGGGAACGAAGACACGCGGACCCCTCACTTCGACCGATTGGCACGGGAAGGTCTTCGAGTGGCCGAGTGTGTCACCCCGGTGCCACTGACCCTTCCGGCCCACGCCTCCCTGTTCACCGGGCGTTTGCCTCCCGACCTGGGACTCCACGACAACTCGCCTTATGCCCTGAGTGCCGAGATTCCGACCTTGGCCACGATTCTTCGCGAGAATGGCTACGCCACCGGAGCCTCGATCGGCGGCCAACCGCTGGCCGCCGGATGTGGTCTGGAACAAGGCTTCGACAGCTATGACAGTCCCACGATTGCCAAGCGAGGCAGCCTGACCTTCGCCGAGCGCAGCGCCAAGGAAGTGACGGAACGAGCGTTGCGCTGGTTGAATTCTTCCGCGAAGAATTCGCCTCAGTTTCTGTGGGTCCACTACTTCGATCCCCACCACCCGTACACTCCGCCGCCAGAGCTCGCCTCGAAACGGGCCCACGAACGCGATCGCTACGCCGCGGAAGTCACTCACGTCGACCAGGAGTTCGCCCGTGTCCTGGACACGCTGCAAGAAGACTCTCGACGCTGGCTCGTGGTGGTCACCTCCGACCATGGGGAAGGGCTCGGTGACCACGGCGAAGCAACTCACGGGTACCAGGTGTTCGACAGCACCATGGTGGTGCCGCTGCTACTCGCCGAAGTCCACGGCTCGACCATTGCACCTCCCCGGGTTTCCGCTCCCCCTCAACACGCCTGCTTGATCGACCTATTGCCGACGACTTTGGATTGGCTTGGTCAGGCTTCCCCTGCCGGCCTGCCCGGACGATCGTTGCTGAGCGAATCTGCTGAGGAACCCGGGGCCTACATCGAAAGCCTGGCTGGTTCTCTGCATTTCGGGTGGGCCCAAATCACGGGTTGGCGAACTTCGGAAGGGGTGCTGCTTTGGGCGGGCGCCCAGGCAAGTCACCCCTCGATGAAATCAACCACGGTGACAAGCGAGAGCGACGCGACGCTCTGGTGGTCGGAGAACGGCGAGGCTCCTGGGGGAAGGACTTGCCGCCACTGGGCCGAACAACTCCACCACGGAAGGACCCAGTCCACCCCCACGGAGCAGGAAGCCATCCTCGAATCCATCGTCAGCTTGGGCTACGTCGGCGGGCCAAGGGATCCGCAGCGCCATCGTCTGCTCTCCCCGGAGGTCAATCAGACCCTGCCTTCTCCGGTGGCGAGACGAGGGATGATCCAAGAGTTCCTGCAAGCCGTCGAAGAACTGGGCACCCCCGCCGGGGGAGCGGCGGCAGATCGGTTCGAGCGCCTCTGCCGCGAAGATCCGGACAACCCCACGTTCTGGTTCTACGCAGCCCGAGCCTGGATGAAGCGCTCGCAGTCCCGACGGTCGGCGGACGATGCCCGCCAGGCCGCCGTACGATTCGCCGAATCCCTCGCGCGACGCGATTCGGTGGACTCCCGCATGCTGGAAATCAAAGCCCTCGCCATGGGAGGAGAATTCGATCGAGCCAAGGAGCAGGCGACCGCCCTGCACACTCGGTCCCCCACCGCCGAAACGATGGAGTTGCTCGGCGCGCTCCATGTCGAGGCTCGATCGATCGATGGGGTCATCGCCAACCCGCACTACGACCTGGAACAGGGATTCGGCTTGCTCGTCGGCGCCCTCGAGCGAGATCCCGACAACCGCTCCCTTCGCGCCCTTCTGGAGAGAGCTCTGCCGACGACCGCCAACACCCCGTGGGCCGCGGCACTACAGCGCCGTCTGGATGAGCTGCGGGTGCCTGAATCCCGCGAATGACCCTTGGGACCCCGCAAGTGGTTACCGGCGTTTCTCGACGCTGGTAGGTAGCGCGCGGTGCACCTCGAATCCCGCCAGCAAATGGGGACCGGAGGTGCTCGTCGTCACCGGCCCTTCCGAGCCTGTCGCGGCGACCGTAACCTTCTGTAATGAATCAATTTACGGATATTCATTTTGTTTTGACCCCGCGCTGGGGCGCCCCTAACATACCGCCCTCTTCGTAGTGGGATGGTGGACTCTTCCTACCCTGGATCTGGCTTTCTTCGTCCGCAACGCTGCCCGTGGCGCATTGCTTCGCACCGCGGATTTGGTTTTGCGTTCGTCGTGGTCGGGAGTTCACGATCGCGCATCCAACTCTCTACCGCAGCACCCGCCTCATCCGCAGACTCTTTCACCACCTCTTGCAAAACACGATTCGCAGCAAAACGGACTCACGCATAGGTCACCTAGCTCACAGGCCTGCCAACGGCCACCCTCGCCACGGGCAAACACAGCCTTGCCACAGGGCAACCAGGGAGAAGAACCGATCATGTTGACTGCCTTCCGCAAGCCTCTCGCAGTCGGAAGTCTTCTGGCGCCTTGCCTTCTGGTGGCGTGCTCGGTCATGGAGTCTTCGTCGGACTCCGAAGACACGCGCACTGCAGCCATCGACGGGAAGCCCACGGAAGTTCTTTCGGTGACGGAAGGCGCGGTGGTCGAACCGGCCGTCGCCCCGCAGCAGTCCACGGAAGAGCTGGAACGGCAGAAGCTCGATCTGATGATCGAAGAAGCGCTGCAGCGTGCGGACGGCTTGATCGAGCGTGGCGAACTGGAAAAGGCCCAGGCCCATCTGGAAGGTGCGTTGGGCATGGATCCAGAGAACGAGATCGTCACCCAGAAGCTTCTGGAAGTCGGGGAGCTGCTCGGGGAAAGCGGCGGCACCATTGCTGGCGTTCGTCAACGCGCCGAAGCGCGTGCCCGCGCCCGCGCGGAGAGCATGCGCTTGGAAGCCGAAGACGCCTACCGGCAGGCCGAGCAGGCCATCGCACGCGGTGACTTCGCGGACGCCATTCGTCATCTCGAGCGAGTGAACGAGTCCATTCGCTGGTCGGGCGACGGCATCGACTGGGGCCAGCTGCCGGCTCGCACCGAGCGCGCCTTGGCTGACGCCCGCACCCACCAAGAACGAGCGGCCGAGAAGGATCGTCAGAGCCGCATCCAAGAGGCCTACGACAAGATCCGCGCTGATGAAGCCGCCGCCGATGAGCGCCGTCGTCAGCAGATTGCAGCGATCCTCGAGCGAGGCGCTCACAAGTTCGACCGCGGCGACTACGAAGCAGCGGAGTCCCTGGCCAACGAAGTTTTGACGATGGATCCGCAGAACCCCACCGCCGTGGAGCTGCGAGACATGTCGGTGGAATCGCGCCGCTCGAACCGAGCGGATCGCTACGTCAGCGAACGCAAGGAAGCCTATCGCCGCTGGATGACGCAGATCGAAGAGCTGCGCATCCCGTACTCGTCCGGACTGACGCCGGCTCCCGATGACTATTGGGCCCGTGTGCAGCGACGCACGGCCGTCAGCGAGCTGGGCATCACCACCTCGGGAGAAGACGAGCGGATTCGCGCTAGCCTCAAATCGATTCGCATTCCGTCCCTCGAGTTCAACGATGACGACATCAACGCCGTCACCGGCACCCTGCAGACCTTCTCCGGGATTCCGATCCTGGCGTCGTCCGAAGTGGTGGCCGAGCTGGACTCCTCGGGAGATCTGATCACCCTGCCGACCGTCACCAACCTGTCGGTCGAATCCATCCTCAACATCATCTCGGCGAACCTGGGAGAGGACTTCTCCTGGACCGTGCGCGACGGAGTGGTTCTGTTCACCACCGCGGCCGAGTCCTTTGGTGAAACAATCATCCGCGTGCACCCGGTGCAGGACTTGACGTTCAGCCTGACCAACTTCAAAGGTCCCGAGCTGGACCACATTCCCCTCCCCGGTGAGTACGGGGACGAGCCGGAAACCTCGGTGTTCGCCGCCGACTTGGAAGGCGAGGTCATCACCGACCCGGCCGAAGTCGTGGACCTGATTCGCAACAACGTGGAGCGCGAGTCTTGGGATCTGGACGATCGATTCAGCATCGACCAAGTCACCTCCAATCAGCTTTTGGTGATCCACACTCCCGAAGTCCAGGCCAAGGTCGCTGCTTTCCTTGACGACCTGCGCGGCTTCTCCAGCACCGTGGTGGAAATCGAAAGCCGCTTCATCGAGCACACCGACGCGTTCATCCAGGAGATCGGGTCCGACCTTCGCGGCCTCGGCAACACCTTCGGGACCGACGTGAACCTGGACGACACGACCTCATCGATCAGTGGTCAGGTCACCTCTTCTCAGGGACTCGACAACCTGGGTGGTGGCGTGGCGGGTTCCACCTCCCCCTCCGCCGGTGCCTTCTTCAACGACAACTCGGACGGTGACATCCGGGCGCGAACCGAGAACTTCTTTGCCAATCCGCTCGGCAATGTGTTGTCCACGGTGGGCGGTGGCGCGTTCCAAATTTCGCTGCTTGATGACACCGAAGTGAATCTGGTGCTGAACCTGGTCGAGAAGTCGGTCAACGCCACGGAAATTATGGCTCCGATCCTGACCGTCTTTAACACCCAGCGAGCCTACGTCACGGTCATCAACGAGATCTCTTTCTTGCAAGACTTCGACGTGGACGTGGCCAGCACCGCGTTCATCGCCAACCCAGAGGTCGGCATTCTGCAAGAAGGTGTCGTGTTGGACGTTCGCCCGACGATCTCCTACGACCGTAAGTACGTGAACCTGGAAGTGCGGACCACCGTCGCCGACGTGCAGCGCCCGATCGAAACGTTTGAAACCACCCTGGGTGGCTTCACCGACCCGGTCACTTTCCAGATCCCTCGAGTCAGCACCCAGAACGCCAACACCACGGTCGTGGTGCCGGACGGTGGCACGGTCCTGCTGGGCGGTCTGACCACCATCCGCCACATCAACCGCGAAGCCACCAGCCCGTGGCTCGGCAAGATTCCGCTGGTCAACTTCCTGTTCAAGGAAAAGGGAGTCGTCGACGAGGTCGTGAATCTGGCGATCGTGGTGCGAGCCAACATCCGAGACCTTTCCCCCTACCGAGAATCCAATCCTCTGCGCTGAGACTTTCTGCCTGAAAACGGGGGAAGGGAAACGCTGCGGTGACCTCGCGAAAAGGTGAGCTTCACGCCATCCTGTTCGATCTGGATGACACCCTCTTTTCGACGTCGGACTTTGCCGAGCGCGCCCGCCGCAATGCGGTCCAGGGAATGGTCCTACACGGCCTGCGGATGCCTCCGGAAGATGCGCTGAAGGAGCTTCACGAAGTCATCGGCGAGTTCACCTCGAACTATCCGAGCCACTTCAACAAGCTATTGTTGCGCATCCCGCCCGATCGTTTTGCCGGAGTCAACCCGGCGATCATCGTGGCGGCTGGAGTCATCGCCTACCACGAGACCAAGTCGGAAGAGCTGCGGCCCTTCGACGATGTCATCCGAGCGCTGGAACGCCTTTCCAAGACTCACCTGCTGCTCGGCATCATTTCGGCCGGGCTGGAGATCAAGCAGGCGGAAAAGATCCTGCGTCTGGGGATCTATCCGTACTTGGACCCCCGCGGCATCTTCATCTCGGACCAAATCGGCATCAGCAAGCCGAACGTCAAGCTCTACCAAATGGCCTGCGACCAACTCGAGCTGGACCCGCGACACGTGATGTACGTGGGCGACAATCCCACTCAGGACATCGACCCCTGCAACCGTCTGGGGATGATCACCGTGCGCAGTCGTCGAGACACTCGACTGCGCGACGCCGAAGGCAAGACCAAGCCGGACTACGAAATCGACTCATTCGACACCCTGGTCCAAATCCTGATCGACGACTTCGAACTGCAGGTCTGACCCACGTTCGAGCTCGTCCGCCCGGAAGCACCCCAACGTCCAGCCACCAATCCGAGAGTCCGTGAGGAACTCCTCGACGTTGCTTCGGGGATTCGACGAATCAATATGCCCACGACTGGAAGAACTCCCGGCCCCGGTTCGCTCACAACCGATCACCGGCCCCCACGCCAAGCGATCACTCCTCCCCCAGCGTGAGTTGTGGAAGCTCGCTGATCGAGCGACGCCCGCGGAATCCCCCTTCCAGGCTGTGCCACCAGTCGATCTGCTCTTCGCCACGGCGCCAGCAGAGGTAGATCGTCTCCTCGCCCTTCTTGGCGTAAAAATCGAGCAGGCCGGTGTGGACGTCTTTCAGTTCACACCCCACCGAGTCGAGTTCCGCCAGGAAATCCTGAATGCGGTTTTCCAGAGCCCGTGCTTCCCGTTCCAAGTCCTCGGACTTTTCCGGACCCGCTTTGCGCAACTCGTCTCTCAGCTGGGTGAGTTCCTGGTACTTCTCGGTCAGGTCATCGATCACTCGGCGAACCAAAGGAAGCGCGCGGTTGGCTTGATGAACGGTGAAGAATCGTCGAGTCATGATGAGGAATGAATGCAGTCAAAGTCGTGACCCTCCGCCGGACTTTGCCGGGGAGGTGGGTCGGTGTGGCAACGATCCTCCCGAACCGGACAGCGCGCCGCAAACCCGCAGCCCGAATCGGACAGTGACGAGGAGGAAACCTCCCCGAGCAGCTCTATTCTCCGCGAGAAAGCACTTCCGGCAACCTCGGGAATGGAGCTCAATAGCGCTCGGGTGTAAGGGTGCCCAGGATTCTCGAACACCCGCGCCGCGGGGCCGGCCTCAACGACCTTGCCCAAGTACATAACCAAGACTCGGTCACTCAGGTGGCGAATCACCGAAAGGTCGTGGGAGATGAAGACGTAGGACAGTCGGCGCTGCTCTTTCAGATCCCACAGGAGATTCAGGATCTGGGCCTGCACCGACAGATCCAGGGAAGAAACCGCCTCGTCACAGATCAGCAGCTGCGGTTCGACGGCAAGGGCACGGGCGATCGCCACCCGCTGGCGCTCTCCCCCGGAAAGCTCGTGGGGATAGGCGTCCCTGACCTCTCCCGGCAGCGACACTTCTCGAAGCAATCGATCCACCTCGGCAGCCAGAGCCCGCTCTCCCACCCGTCGATGAATGCGCAAGCCCTCGCCAACGAGGTCTGCCACCCGATGGCGCGGATTCAGACTGGCGCCCGGATTCTGGAAGACCAGCTGGACTTGGCGCCGAAACTCCCGCCTCTGGGGCCGGTCCATGCGGAGAAGGGGCACTCCGCGAAACTCCACATGGCCGGTACTTGGCGGAACAAGGCCCGTGATCACCTTGGCCAGGGTGCTCTTGCCACACCCAGACTCTCCGACGATGCCGACCGTCTCCCCTTCACCCACCCTCAGCGTGACACCGCGGAGCGCTTCCACGCCTTGGCGATCGAAACGCCGAGTCAGATCCACCGCCGCGAGCAGCGCGCGAGAACTCACGACGAACTCTCGCGGTCGAGGGGAAAGTGACAAGCCCCCCAATGGCCTTTGCCAAGTTCTCGCAGCACTGGCTCCTCGCTCGTGCATCGCTCCTTGGCGTGGGGACAGCGCTCTCGAAACCGACAACCCGACGGACGTTGCTGTGGGCGGCGGGGCGCCGCGGGAATCTCGGTCAAGCGCTCTCCGGGCCGGTGACGACTCGGCAAACAGTCCAACAACCCCGATGTGTAAGGATGACAAGGACTCGTGAACAACTTCTCACTCGCCGCCGATTCCACCACCAGGCCTTGATCCATCACCAGGACCCGCTCGGTGTGAGAAGCCACCAGGTTCAAGTCGTGGCTGATCATCAAAGTCGCGAGCTGAGTCTCGGCTCGCAATTCCGCCAGTAGATCGAGGATTTGTTTTTGGATGGTGACGTCCAAGGCGGTCGTCGGCTCGTCGGCAACCAGCAGTTGGGGAGTCCCGGCCAAGGCCTGAGCAATCACCACCCGTTGGCACATTCCTCCGGACAGCTCGGAGGGATAGGCGCGACTCTGTCGCTCGGGATCCGACAGCCCAACCCGTCCTAAGGTGGCGATGGCTTCGCGGCGCGCAGAGTGACGATCCATCCCCCCATGAAGCTGCAAGACTTCCGCGACCTGATGCCCCACGGGAATGACTGGATTGAGAGCCGCCACTGGGTCCTGGAAGACCATGGCCACCTGGCCTCCGCGAACCTGATGGAGATCCCGCTCGGTCGCCGCCAGGAGGTCACAACCGGCGACTCGCAACCTCTGCGCTCTCACCCGTCCCGGCTCTGGGACCAGCCCCAACAAGGACAAGGCGGTCAGAGTCTTTCCACACCCGGACTCACCGACCAGCCCGACTGCCTCGCCTTGCTCGATGTGTAGGTCGATGCCATCCACCGCATTCCCCGCCGGGAACGCGATGGCCAGTTCTCGCACGTCGACCAACGGCGGCTTCATGGCGAACCCTTGGTCTGACGAGGATCCCAAGCGTCGCGCAGTCCTTCCCCCAGCACGTTGTAGCTGGTCACCGTCAAGAAGATCATCAACCCGGGAAAGAACGTGATCCAGGGGGCCCTTGCCAACGAGTTGCGCCCCTCGTGCAGGCTCTGCCCCCAGCTCGGTTCCGGAGGCGGAATGCCGAGTCCGAGAAAGCTCAACGACGACTCGGTGACGATCGCTCCGGCCATGCTCAAGGACGCGAACACCAGAATCGGACCGGCGGCATGGGGAAGCATGTGGACGAACAAGACGCGCAGAGGACTCGCCCCCACCGCCCGCGCCGAGAGGACGAACTCGGCGGACCGCAAACGTTGGAACTCTGCGCGAGTGAGCCGCGCCACTCCAGGCCAACTCAAGAAACCGATCAGGGCCGTGACCAAGACGATGGAAGGGGGAAAGTAGGCGAGCACCGCGAGGATCAAGAAAAGGTCGGGGAAGCACTGAACCACTTCCAGGATGCGAGACAACAGCAAGTCCACCCATCCGCCGTAGAAACCGGCCAAGGCCCCCACGACCACGCCGATTCCCAGGGCCACCAGGGTCGCGACGATTCCCACCTGCAACGACACTCGCGAGGCATGCACCAAGCGAGCCGCCAAGTCTCGGCCGGCAGAGTCGGTTCCCAACGGATGAGTGAGAGAGGGCGACACCGCGTCCAACAACTCGCGGTCCAACTCGCTAGGATCCCAGCGGATCGGCGCCCAGCAGGCCCAGCCGTCGGGAACTCCGTCCGCTCGCCATTCTCGCCATTGACGCCAATGGTCGCGGGAGCTGGTCTCCGTCATGGAGGCCGCCCCGGCAAGAACGCCCGACGTCAGCACCAACAACCAACCCGCCGATCTCCAACGTTGCCGGCTCGTCCCCCAACGAGCGATGGTTCGGAGCAGAAGGTAGATCACGAATGCCCCGATCCAGCGAACGTCGGCGGCATCCAAGGTCGTCAAGAACGGGAACTCGAAACCGTCTGGTCGAGAAACGACCAAAGGCGCCCGATTGGCAAGGATCGGTGCCCCCGCGGCCGCAGCGAACACCGCCTGGGCGAGCCACCAAGCGGCGCGCACCAGGCGAGGATGGCGAGTTCGTGCAGCGAACGAGGCACGACTCATGAGCGTCCTCGCAAGCGAGGGTCGAGGATTCCGTGCAACAAGTCCGTCACCAGAAAGCCGAGAAGAGTGGCCGCTCCGACCAATACCGAGAGTGCCATGACCGTGGGATAATCCCGTTCATGCACCGCCTGAAAGGTCAAAGTCCCCATCCCCGGAATCGAGAAGATGTTCTCGATGATCACACTCCCCCCCAGCAAGTAAGGGAATAAGAACGCGAGCAGCGTCACCACCGGAAGCAGGCCGTTGCGCAGCGCGTGACTCCACAGCACCTTGCGCTCCGACAGTCCTTTGGCCCGAGCGGCAAGGATGTAGTCCTGGCGCAGGACCTCGAGCATGCCCGTCCGCGCATAGCGTGACACCGAAGCCCAGCTCGCGTAACTGAGACAAATCACGGGCAACACCAGGTGCCATAGGAAGTCTCCGAGCCGCCCCCACCAACCCAAGCCCGCCTGGTCAATGGACTTCCATCCGTACAGCGGAAACCAGTCGAAGGGGTTTCCCGAGCAAAGTGCGTAGATCAGCAACGACGCCATCAGGAAGCTGGGGACCGAGTAGAGAAAGAACAGCCCCAGGGTCGTGCCGCGATCCCACCAGCTGCCGTGACGCACCGCAGACATGACGCCCAAGGGAACGGCCACCAGGTAGATCAGTAGAGCGGAACACAGCTGCAAGACGAAGGAAACGCCGAAGGCGCGGCCGATCCGATTTCTCACTGGTTCCATGCTCGTCAGCGACCGACCGAAGTCCAGCGTGACGAAGCGGCCGAGCCAGTCGACGTACTGCGCCACCACCGAGCGATCCAGGCCGAGCAAGCTCTTGAGGTTCTGCTGTTGCTCCTCACTCAGGGAGATTCCCTGGCGGTAGTACTCGGAAAGTCGCGCTTCCAAGGGGCCTCCCGGTGCCAGACGGGAGAGCCCGAAGGTCACCACGCTGATTCCCCACAAGGTGATCAGCGCCAACCCGAGCCGACGCGCCAACGGCCCGGCGCGCCTCAGGAGACGAGGCCTCGCATGGGCCAACCGAACGGAGGTCGCCTCATGGGCCGGCACTCCTTCGGAAGAACCAGTTGTGATAGAGCGCGCCGCGGCGCGTGATGCTGACGTTCTGCAGATCCGTGGACACGAGCAACAAAGTCAACGGGGTCGGCAACAAGGTCATCGGTTGGTCTTCGTGGATGAGCTGGTGCATCCGGTGAGACAGTTCCATGCGGCGCTCTTCGTCGAGTTCGGAACGAATGCCAACCAGCAGCCGATCACACTCCTCGCTGCGGTAGTTCTGGAAGTTGTAGCCACCATTGTTCTGGGCAGAGTGCAACACAGGATAAAGATCCGGATCACGCGCACTGTCCGACCATCCCAGTTGACCGGCGTCGAACTCATGGTTGCGCATTCGCTCGACCAGCTGATTGAAGTCGATCCGGCGGATCTCCATAACCACCCCGGCTTCTTCGAGTTCCTGTTGGAACAGCAGCGATCCCTTGTCCATCGCCGGAATCGGACGAGCGTCCGTCAGGAGTTCGAAGCGAAACGGTTTGCCGTCTCGGTCCAGGATGCCATCTCCGTCCGTGTCCCGAAAACCAGCTTCCTGGAGCAGCTTGCCGGCGCCGTCGGGGTCGTGCTCGAGAGGCGGAACCGAAGAGTCGTATTCGCGCGACAGAATCGGCAAGGGCGCCGAGGGGATCACGGAGTAGCCTCGATAGAACTTTTCTTGCACCTGGTCGCGCGGGTAGAGCATGGTCATCGCTCGTCGCACCCGTGCATCCGAAAAGGCCCAGTGGTCGTTGTTCCAACCGATGAAGTTCCAGCGGGACAGCACGTACTCGTGAAACGTGGCGCGCTCTTGGAGTTCCGCTTGCTGCTTCATGTCATCCCAGCGCTCGGGGTTGTCCACGGTGCAGACGCTCAAATCCCCGCGCACGAACATATTGACGGCAGCTTCGGGGTCGTGCACGAACACGAAACGAACTCGTTCCAGGTAGTAGTCTCGCCCTGGGCGGCAGGGGTATTGCTCGTTGCGAACCAGGGTCAAATGCTGATTGTCGGCCCACTCTTCCAACCGGTAGGGCCCGTACCCAACGGGCTCGCGACCCAGCGGGTCCTGATTGAACGCGGCCGGCTCCTTCTGGGAGAGGTGAGCCGGCATCAAACGAAACTCCCAGCCGAATTCGTGCTCTGCTTTGAAGAACGGTTCTTCCAGGCGGACCTCGAAGGAGTAGCGGTCAATGACTTTCAAATCACGGAAACGATCCAGCGCCGCCGCCACGTGTTGAGCATCCACTTCGGGGTGGTGGATCATGTCCCAGGAGAACTGCACGTCCGCGGTGGTCACTTCTACGGGCTCCCCGTCGGAAGTTCCGCGGTGCCAAAGCACCCCGGGCCGCAACGTCCAAATCATGCGCTTGCCGTCGTCGAGGATTTCGGGCCGCTTCTCGGCCAACTCCGGAGACAACTCCAAGGTGTTCCCATCCACGTAGAGCAACGGAGGGAACAGATACTCACGGCAAAGCGTGGAGTCGCGATGGCGACGTCGCAGCACGTTGTTCAAAGTCTGCGGCTGGGTGCTGTAGTTGACGGTGAACGTGCCCCCGACCTGAGGAGGCGCGGAATCACCTCCCTTGAGACTGGTGCGTGCCCGATCCGAATAGGCCAGGCTTCGGATCGCTTTCTCTTCGAGAGCCGACGCCGAAGATTCCGGCGGCGCCGCGGCGGGGACGAACGTCCAGGAGGCCAACACGATTGCGCCTGTTGCGACAATCCAGCGTCCGAGGGGAATCGAAGCGACCATCGGGTTCTCCGTGGGAAGCGAGGAGCGAGCACGGATTTCTTACGAATCCCGACCCCGCCAGACGAGAAAACTCCGGCAGGCTCGGGAGGGAATCTCCACGGATCCCTTATTCCGCCCGGAGAAAGAGGTCACTTGCGTGCGATCGCCGCCACGGCGTCGATCTCGACCAGTGCCCCCTTGGGCAGGCCCCGCACCGCGACGGTGGCGCGGGCCGGCCGCGAATCTCCAAAGACTTCCGCGTACACGTCGTTGAGCTCTGGGAAATGGTCCATGTCGGTCAAGTAGACCGTGGTCTTGGCCACGTGATCGAGGGACGAGCCGGCTTCTTCCAGGACGGCCTTCAGGTTGGCGAGCACCAACCGCGTCTGTTCCGCCACCGTCCCTCCGACCCAGTCGGTCCCTCCCGGGGCCATGGCCACCTGTCCGGAGCAAAACACGAAATCCCCCACGACCATGGCCTGAGAGTACGGTCCGATGGCATTCGGTGCCCCTTGAGTGGCGACTTTCTTCAGTTCCATGGAGGCTTCATCTTTCTGAGTCTTCTCGATCAATCCTTGGTCAAGCGACGGGCGAGGGCCGCTGCCACAGCGGCCGGAACCAACGCCCCGACCTCCCCCCCGCCCCGAGCCACTTCACGAACCCACCGACTCGAGACGAACGACCACTGCGGTGAGGGAGCCAGAAACGCGGTGTCCAGCTCCGGAGACAAGGTCCGGTTGGTACTGGCCATGGCGAACTCGGAGTCGAGATCGCTCGTGCCACGAATGCCGCGCACCACGCAAGTCGCCCCTTGCTCGCGGGCAGCATTCACCAACAAACCGGCAAAGGAGACCACTTCGATTCCCCGTCCGATCTCTTGCACGCATTCTCGGATGAGGGCCATTCGCTCCTCCACGGAAAAGACCGACTGCTTGGAGGGGTTGACTCCCACGGCGATCACCAAGGATTCGAACAACTGGGAAGCTCGTTCGACGAGATCCCGGTGCCCATTCGTAAACGGGTCGAAGCTGCCTGGATAGATCGCTTTGGACATGGCGTGGATTCTACCTCGCGGGTAACCAATTGCCGGACTCAGCGTCCAGATCTCGGTGATTGGCAAGTCTACCCCTCCCGATCTGGGCATCGCCGCCGCCACCTTCCTCCTTGCCCTTTGGCTGGGGAACGGCGACCCGTGGTCGTTCTGCGCTTGGACCCTTCTCGCCTGGCTGGGGATGGGCCAGCCGATCCTCGCCGTGCTTGCCTTCGCCATCGCCGGGTGGGCTTTGAGCAGCACTCCCCCCAACTCGCCACCCATGCCGGACGCCCGACGAGTGGAACTGATCGGCACCGTCCAAACACCGAGTCGCGATGCGGGATACGACCGCCAGCGGACTTGGTTGAGGGATGTCCGATCCGCCGTCGGCGGTGACCAGATCGCGGAAGGTCTCTGGCTGATCGAACCGGCCACCCATCCGCGGCGAGAGCGAGGCGAACTGCTGCACATCGAGGGCTGGGCCCGAGGGCCGCAGGGAGTTCGCAATCCCGGCGACTCGCCGCGGAAGGACGGCGAGGTCCGTGTCAGCCATGCCGGCCAAGTTCGTTGGCAGGGAAACGACACTGACCTGTGGACGCGTCTGCGCCGCGGGCTGGACCAGCTGGCAAATCGGGGTGTCATCCAGTTGCAAACTCACCTCTCCCCGGACGCCGCGTCTCTGTTGGCCGCCCTTCTATTCGGCACCACGGACTCGATCTCGAAATCCTGGAAAAGCCGGCTCCGCGACACCGGCAGCTACCACTTGGTCGCCGTCAGCGGGATGCATGTTTTGTTGGTCGCGGCAACCCTGACCTGGTTGCTTCAACGAGTGGGAAAACGGGGAGCGACCTTGCAACCCCTCATCCCTTGGGGAGTGTTTCTCTATGCCCTGATGACTGGCGGGCGTCCTCCGGCGATGCGCGCAAGTCTCGGTTTCTCTCTGTGGTGGTGGCGCCAACGCCACCGCCCGGACGCTTCCATCAAAGCCCTGATCCCGACGACGTTGCTGGTGGTGGCTTGCTTGCAACCGGAGGAAATCACCACCGCGAGTTTCTGCCTCTCATTTGCCGCAGTGGTCGGTCTGTCAACCGCTTTCGCTTCTCGCCCGTCGCTTTCGCCGCGCGGAACAGGAACCGGCGTGAAGCTGCTGCGACCACTGATGCGTGGCCTGTGGATTTCTTGGGGCGCGACTCTCGCCACCGCCCCGTGGACCGCGTTTCACTTCGGAACCTGGACCCCGTGGTCGCCCCTCACTCATGGTCTGTTGGCTCCGCTGTTGTTGCCACTCATGGCAGGCGGAGTGTGCACCCTCCTTTTCCCGGCCTTGTTCCCCTGGACGACCGAACCCCTCGCCTCCCTCCTGCACGGGTTGGTGTGGTGCATGGACGTCGTCTTGAACGCCATGGCTTGTCTTCCCGCCACCCCGTGCCGCGTGAGTCCCCCCTCTTCTCTGGTGATGCTCCTACTGACGGCCAGCTTGCTATGCCTCTGGTGGAAACGTCCGCTGGCGAGCACTCTGCTCGGAGTCTTGGCCCTGCTGCTGCTCGTTCACGAAGAGCCCGATGCTGCCACGTTGACCATGCTCGACGTCGGACACGGGCAGTGCGTGGTCATGCAAGTCGAACGGAAGATCCATGTGATCGACGCGGGAACGGGCGGCTCGCGAGCGATCTCTTCGTCGGCGTTGCTGCGCTCGATGGCCGCCCTCGACGTGGCACGCATCGACACGCTGTTCCTGACCCACTTGGACCGCGACCACGCCGGCTTGGCGGAATCCCTGGTCGCCGATTCGCCTCCAGAAACGTTGTTTCTCTCGTCCGCCCACCAGAGCCAATGGCAACAGGCGAGAACCAATGCCAACTGGCTGGGAGATCTGGTCCGCCAGGTCGAAGCCAAGCAGATCCCGGTTCGCTTTCTCCACGCCGGGGACCAGGTCGAGGGATTCGAGGTGCTCTGGCCCCCGCAACATCGGCGCTTCCTGAGTAACAACGAAGGCAGCCTCGCGCTGCTGCATGGAACCCAGGGTCAGCGGGTGTTGTTCCCGGGGGACCTGGAGTCGTTTCCCCTGGGAGAGCTGGCCTTTCAGGTCCCCTTCCTGGACACTCTCATCCTGCCCCATCACGGCAATCCCTGCGAATTTCTCGGGGCGATTCTCGACCACGCACGGCCCCTGGTGGCCTGGGCCAGCCGTGACAGCGCACTGCCGCAGGTGACCCTCGACGCCCTGAGCGACTATGGGGCGGCAGCTCTGTCCACGCGAGAGTGCGGGGCGCTTCGTCAGTCCCTGACGGGTCCCCACGGCTGGCGCCGCGCACCGAAAATGTGGTAAGAGCTTCCCTCCGGGCAGCGCAGGAGTTCCTCACACGGAGTTCGGTCCCATGTCCATGGTCGCGGTTTGCCTGGCCCTCTTGCCAGCCTTCGATGTCGTTCACTTGCATGATGGTCAGCGGCTGGTCGGAGAACTGGTCCGGGTGTCTCCCCATGTCCAACTACGCACGGCGACGGGAATCCAGCGCGTGGACTCCAAGGACGTCCGCTGCCTGGAAAAGCGCCGCGATCTCGAGCGCAAGCTGCGCGAACTGAGCGAGATCGCCGCTCCGCAAAAAGAGCGGGGCCATGTATTCCTGGCCGAGTGGTGCCTGCGACACGGCATGTACGGTGATTTCTTGTCTCACCTGGATCGCTGCCAAGAGCAATCGCCGACCCCGGCGAGGGTCCGGGAATTGTTGGACCAGGCGGCCACAAGCATGGTGTGGGAGGATACGTCCGCCCATGGACCCTGGGAGTCACGAGACATCCGCAACATGCTGCGCATGGCGGTCAGCGACAGTCCCTCCTGCAGTGCCGTGGCGCGCCAGTGGTTGACCCGTGCCGTCGAAGACCCGGCCTTCCTCCCCGGCTTGACCCGCGCCATGCGCGATTCCCGAAGCGCCGTGCGAGAGGTGGCGATTCGCTCCATCCCCGCCAGCAAACTCGGGCAGCTGGTGGAAGAACTCGTGCGCGCCGCGGTCGGCGATCGCGACGACCGCGTGCGTCAAGAAGCCCAGCAGGCCTTGGTCCGCGCCCACTGCCAAGACACCTTGCCCGCCTACGTCGAGCTGCTTCGAAAGTCGGATTCTCGAGTTCGTCAGAGAATCTATCCCGTGCTCGCCGAACTCGGCGATCCTCGAGCCATTCCCATGCTGGTGCAACTCCTGAAGTCTTCGGCCGGCTCCGGCGGCTCGACTCGGGGCTTCGTTTCTGTCGGCACCCAGCGATCCTACGTGCGCGACTTCGACGTCGAGATCGCGTCGGGGGCCGTCATTGCCAAACCGGTGATCGGAGTCCTTCGCAGCGGTTCGGTCCTGGACGCCACGGTGCACGGGGTGCATTCCCTCCCGATGGCCGAGGTCCGGGCGATTCGTTCCGCGCTGGAGAAGCTGAAGGCCGCGAATCCCGGCGGTGACGAGATGCCGGACTGATACACTCGGTTCATGTCCTCGTCGTCGAAGAAGAAGGTACGCCGTGCCTTCGGCTATGTACGCCGGTTCGGAATCTGGCGCGGTGTTTCGCTTTGGAAAGCCCTGTCTGACCAACCGGGAAGCGTGCAAGTTCGCCTTCCGGGTTCTCGGGAGCCGTTGCGGCTTCGCACCGGGACGAGCGATCGACAGGCCTTCGATCACGTGTTCTACAAGTCGTACTACGACATTCCTCTGCCGATCACTCCCCGGCTGATCATTGATGCGGGTGCCAATGTCGGATACGCGTCGGTCGACTTCGCGCAACGCTATCCCGAAGCAGAGATTCTCGCCGTAGAGCCCGAATCATCGAACTTCGCGGTCCTGGAAGAAAACGTGCGCCCTTACCCGAACGTGAAGCCGATTCGCGCCGGGTTGTGGCATCGCGACATGCGCCTGCGAATTCGTCCGGGGAACGATCTGCACTGGTCATTCCGGGTCGAACCCGCGGAAGACTCGGATCCGAACGGGTTCGATGCGATCACCTTGGACACGTTGCTGGAAATGGCCTCGGCACCGCGCATCGATCTTTTGAAACTCGACATCGAAGGCTCGGAAAAAGAAGTCTTCGAGCACGCCGGCCCCTGGCTGCAACAAACTCAGGTCATGATCATCGAGTTGCACGATCGTTTTCGGAACGGCTGTCAAAGTGCCCTGGAGCACGCCCTCGAAGGTCAGGCGTGGGATCGCTCTCAAAAGGGAGAAAACGTCATCCTGGTCCGAAGCGAGGCACCAAGCCCCGGAGTCTCCCCCGCCCCCAAGGCCTGATTCACGGAGACCGGATCGACCCGCCTCGTACGTGACGGGCCTGGGCGACGATTTCCGGATTCGAGACTTTCAGCTCGCCGGCCAGCTGCTCGAACTCTCCGCTCAAAGTGGCGCGCATCTGTTCGATCGCTGGTCCCGGGAACTGCGCGGTGATGGAGAGCAGGTGCGCCGTCGCCACCAGCTGTTCCGCCTTGCGCTGGGTCTGCTGCGCAAGCAAGCGGAGAGAACGCCACGCGTCGAGGTGTTCGGGAAAGCGCTGCACGGTCTGCCGCAGGTCCTGCTCGGCGTCCTCCCATGCGCCTCGCTTCCAACGCGCCTGCGCTCGGCCAAACCAGGAGGTGATCGAACTGTCGTCGAGGCTCAGGCTACGAGTGAATGCTTCGATCGCATCATCGAATCGACCTGCAGCCAACAGGGTGCGCCCCAGGCGATCGTGAAAGGACGGGTTGTCGGGGAACTTCTGAACAAGTTCCTGCATCAAGTCGACGGCTTCTTCGTGACGACCTGCGGCCGACAGATTCTGCGAGCGCTGATAGGCCGCGTACATGGTGGTGTAGTGTTCGCGCGGATCGAGCAAGTCGGAGCGATTCACGTCCCAGTCGGTGGGTTCGACGCTGGCAAGGTAGCCCAGCTCCGACAGCCGAGCGCGCTCCGCCGGGTCGATCTCCATGGCTTCCGGTTCGAAGCTCGCGACCGGCTCGTCCAGAATCTGTTGCAGGCGATTGCGCGCGGCGCGCAGGACCTGGGGTTGCTGCGCGGCCAGGTTGCGATCTTCCTGCCAACTCGGCGACAACGCGAACAGTTCTTCTTGGCGGTTCCGCACGTACTTCCAATCCTTCATCACCACGCCGGACAAAGGCGACCAACGCATGACGTGAAAACCCCGGTAGGACTCGAAGTACACCGCGCGGTCCTCGAGTTCGGAGTCAGCGGCTCGCCGTTGTGCAGCCACCACGTCCATCCCGTGAGTGGGAAACGGAGAAAGTACCCCGGCGCAGGCCAGCAGCGTGGGATACACGTCAACCGAGCTGGTCAAGGCCTTCAGCGTCCCCGGCGAGACCATTCCGGGCCAGCGCAATGCCATGGGCACGCGCAGGGTGCTTTGCTCGCAAAGGAAACCATGGGTCAGCTCCTGCTGCATGCCCAAGCCTTCCCCGTGGTCTCCGACCACCAGCACCGCGGTTTCCTGATCCAACCCTGCTTCTTCCAAGCGATCCAGGAGCAAACCGATTTGGCGATCCAGGTAGCGAATCTCTGCCTCGTATCCCTCGCGGCCTCCGGGACCTTCGTACCCCGCCGGCCGGTACGGAAAATGCGGATCGAAGTAGTGCACCCAAAGGAAGAACGGACGCGGATCGTCCACCACCAGGCGAGCGCTCGCCACGTCGGTCACCTCGGCGCCATCGCGTTCCGCCTCGAGGGTGAATGTGCCCGCGCGGTGAAGGCTCAAGTCGTCGTAGTGCTCGAAGCCGCGATCCAGGCCCGTGGATGAGCGCAGCACCGTCGAGGCGACCACCGCTTCGGCGCGATAACCCGCTTCCCGCAACACCTCGGCCAGAGTTGGCAGGTCTCCGGGAAGGGTGTAGATGTCGTTGTCCCGCACGCCATGGGCAAACGGATACAAGCCGGTCATCATCGAGGTGTGGGACGGCAAGGTAAGGGGCGTCACCGAATGGGCCGCGGCACACACCAAGGCCTCTTGGGACCACTCATGAAGACGCGGAGCCAGCTCCGGCGAATCCAGGACCTCGAAGCGAGTGGTGTCCAGGGTGATGAGCAGTAACGAAGGACGCGACCCCGATTCGGTCGAGAGTTGAGAGTCTCCGCAGGACCACAGACCGGGACAAGCCAGCCACCACCAGCGCGCAAACCGGGGCGAACGATTCACGCGAAACAGATGCAGTAGCCATTGTCGACGTCGCCCTCGCCGACTTCCCGGGTCTTGCGCTCCCCGGCGCAAGCAATCCGCCGGCGATGCATGTAGTTGTAGAGCTCTGGCACGGTCGTCGAAGTCTCTTCGACGCCCTTGATCGCCAGCTTCTGAATCTCTTTCAGCGTGAATTGCTCGTAGACCTCGGCAAACGGATGGGCGTTCGAGAACGGCTGTTCCGGGTCGGTCATGTTGTACCAACAGCCACCGCCATGGAAGTAGCGAAGGTCCTCCTCCGATTCCCCGTCCTGCCGTGCCAAGCTGAAGCGGCGGATCCTCTCCAGGGAGTCCCCGTTCCAGTACAGGTGAGCCAAGCGGCCGGGGCGGTAGGAGCCGTCGGCCTCCACCAAGGAGCCTAGCTCGTAACTGGCGTCGTTGATGGTGGCCGCACAGGGCTGCAACTGACCGTCCGCGGTCATTCCGAGAATGGTGAACCCGGCTCCGCAGAGATCTTTCCGCGGGCCGTTGCTGGCAAGAGCCTTGAACATCTTGTCGTTGGCCAGAACCAGACGACAGCGGCGGTCTTCCGCCTTGACCCGGCGAATGCGTTCCCGGCTTTCCATCAACACTTCGGCGAATTGCTCGTAGTGAATCCCCATCTGGTCCGCATGAGTCACCGCCCCGCCGGTATCGAGCAGCATGATCAGGTGGTGGTACTCGACGCGATGTCCCTCGACGTCCAACCGTGCCAGACGCTCGGTCAGATCCGGGATGGATCGATAGGCGGCCCCGGTGGGAGTCGAGGAAACGCCCACCCGCAAACCGGCCCGCAGCAACAAGTGAATTCCGTCCATCGCGCGGTCGAAAGCGGTCTTGCCACGCACCGCTTTCATGTGTTCCTCCCCGTCCCCGTCCAGCGAGATCTGGAAGATCAGGCGCTCGCGATACGGCTTCAAACGTTCCACCAGCTCGGGGGTGAACAAGGTCCCGTTGGTGAACAGAATCAGCTTGGCGCGGGTGGCGACGTGGGCGATGAGTTCTTCGATATCGTCCCGGCGAAACGGCTCGCCGCCCGTGAAGTAGAACACTTCGGCACCGAGGTCTCGGGCGTCGTCAATGATCTGTTTCAAGGTCGAACTCGGGAGACCCTGGTCTCCCTTCAACACTCGATCGATGGTGTAGCAGTGCTTGCAACGGAGGTTGCAGTCGTCGTTGGTGAGGACCCAGAATTCATGCAGTCGGTCGGGCTCGATCCGCTCGCGGCGGCCTTCGTAGACCACCGGAGCCCAGGGGTGGTTCTGGAGAAACCCGCGTCGTGACGCTTGTCGCAAGAAACGTCGCGCGGCGCGCTGGAATCGCGGCTCCTCCCCGATGATTCGAGGCACCAGTTCTTTGCCGGTTCGGCCGTCGGCGCAGCGCAGGAGTTCTGCGCCCAGCGCGTTGACCGAGATCCAGCCCACTCTCTCGGGATCGATGGCCAACTGAACCTCACCGTTCGCGTCCCAGCGAACCCGCGGAGCAAACAACGGCCCGTCCGCATCGAAGCTGACGGTTGGCGTCGCGACCGCCTTCACTCCATCTCCTCGAGGGCATCCAGCGCTTGCACTCCGTGCACCAGGCACGCGCCGCCGCGGATCACGCTCGCCACGTGAATAGCTTCGGTGATCTCTTCTCGAGTCGCCCCGGCGGAATAGGCCGAGCGAGTGTGGGCGTCGATGCAGTACGGACAATGAATCGCATGGGCCACCGCCATGGCCATCAGATGCTTGGACTTGCGGGACAGGGCTCCCTCCGCGAACACGCGCTGGGACCACTGCTCGTAGGCCTCGTAGAGATCCGAGCGCTCCTCCCCCACTTCTCCGAATCGTTCCAGATCCTGCCGTCGGTAGTACGCATCGCCCATGCGCGTCTCCTCGCTTGGTGGTCAAGCCTGACATCGTAACAGGATGCCGAGTCGTCCCCCGGCATCTCGGTCGCACTCGCCACGCCCGGGGGCTGTCCGCGGCACCGGGGATCCCCGGACAGGTTCCTCAGTGGTTCCTACGAACGATCTCGGCACCGAGTTCCTCCAGCGAGGCGAAGATTCCCTGTCACCGGGGCACGAATCGAGCGTCAGCAGGGGTGTGGAACCGGAACCCTTCGACTCCCAGAGCGTCGAGGCCGTGGCTCGTTGCTACGGAGCGACGCTGTCCGACATGACCGCCTCGCCCGTAGAAATCGAGGTGCGGTTGCTCCGTGGCTTGCTCGGCGTGGTCAAGATGATCGGGTTGAGGGAGGCGGCCGCGCGGGAAGGCAAGGAGCGGGTGCGATCGGCCATCAAGGCCGCGGGCTTTCGTTTTCCCGACCGATCGCTCCTCATCAATCTCGCTCCCGCGGAACTCCGCAAGGTCGGGCCCGGTCTCGATCTGGCGATCGCTTGCGGCATTCTCGCGGTCAGCGGCCAGATCCCGGCGGAGTCGTTGCAGCGACGCGTGCTTTGGGGAGAGCTCGCGCTGGATGGACGACTGCGGACGTTGCGGGGTGCCATTCCCGTTGCATTGCTCGCACGCCAGGAACGAGTCGAGCAGCTCGTGGTACCCACCGACTCTGCCCCGGACGTGGCTCGCGTCGGGCAATTGCCCTACGCCGGGGCCGAAGATCTCGGGGAAGCGGTGGGGTTGCTGCTTGGTCTGAAGGAACCTCGTCCCGTGCAAACATCCACGGCGACCCGTGACCAGAGTGAGGTCCCGTGGAACAACATCGTTGGCCAGGATCGTGCCAAGGACGCGGTCCTCACTGCGGCCGCGGGCGGACACCACCTGCTTCTCTCCGGTCCGCCTGGTTCTGGCAAAAGCATGTTGGCCCGCAGTCTTGGGCACTTGTTGCCGGATCTGGACGAAGAGCAATCTCTGGAAGTGTCCTGCATTCATTCCGCCGCAGGGCTTCCCGCACGAATTGGAACTCGACGTCCGCCACTTCGTGGCCCGCACTGCTCCGTGACCAGTGCCGGCATGTGTGGTGGTGGGTTGGTTCCAAGACCGGGAGAGATGTCCCTGGCCCATCACGGAGTCTTGTTCCTGGACGAGCTACCCCACTTCCGGCGCGAGGTTCAAGACCACTTGCGGACGCCATTGGAAGAAGGCTGTCTGGTACTGACCCGCGCCGGGCGGTCCATTCGATTCCCTTCCCGGTTTCTGCTCGTTGCCGCAATGAACCCCTGTCCCTGCGGCAACGCAGGAGAAGACAGTGCTCCGTGCTCCTGCGCACCGACCGACATTTTGCGCTACCGAGGCCGCATCACCGGCCCCGTCCTGGATCGCATCGATCTCTCGGTCCGAGTGCCGTTCGTCCCCGCGGAAGCTCGAGTGCCTTCGTCGGCGAGCTATTCCTTCCAAGAGGTACGAGAGCGCGTGGCGCGAGTTCGCCTTCGACAACGCGAACGCAACGATGGTCGACTCAACAGCGAGATTCCTCCCCGCATGCTTCCCCATGTCGCCACCTTGTCTCGACCGTGCCAGGAATGGTTGGGAGACCGCATCAATCGCTTGCGACTCTCCCTGCGCGCTCACCACCGAGTTCTGCGAGTGGCTCGCACTCTTGCGGACCTGGAAGACTCTCCCGCCATCCAGAAAAAGCATCTGTTGCAGGCTCTGGCCAATCGGGAACCGAGTCTCTGAAGGTCCGCGCCGACAAGCCTGGTCGCCTCGACATGACTAGCGGCTCGCGAGTCCGAGCAACGGCAGCGCCACCCACTGCAAATAGAAAGTGATCAGGACCACCGCGGCCAGGTTGAGCACGACTCCGTGGCGCACCATGGTCGCGATGCGCAGGCGCCCCGTCGCAAAGACAATGGCATTGGGGCCGGTGGCCACGGGCATCATGAAGGCGCACGAGGCCGCCAAGGTCGCCGGCAGCAACAATGCCGCCGGAGTCATCTCCAGGGACGGTGCCACGGCGGACAGGGTTTGCAAGGTCAACAAAGCGGTCGCGGTGTTGCTGGCCACCTCGGTGATGAGCGAAACGACCAACGCCACCGAACCCATCACGACCGTCGAGCTCCATGCAGAGAATTGCGCCGCCAACGTCTCCCCGACGATGACCGTGAGTCCACTGGATTTGAAACAATCCCCGAGCACCATTCCCGCGCCCAGCAAGAACACGATGCCCCAAGGCAGCTTTCGTTCCGCTTCCTTCCATTCCAACAACGGCTCCGGTTGTGCGAGCGGCTCGCGCCGAGCACGGACCACGAACGCCAACAACGCCATGCCGATCGCGACCGTCGCATCACTGATGACGACTCCCTCGGGGAACAAGCGGATCCAACCAAGGAACTGGCGCTCACCAATCACCAACGGTTGGCGGGTGACCCAAAGCAACGCCGTCACCGCGAACACGCCCATGGCCCAGAGTTCGCCTTCGGACCAGGAAGGAAGTCGTGATCGCTCCTCTCGAAGCTGCTGCTCGATGCGGGGATCGCGGTCCGAGCCCAGCTTGCGCGTCAGCACAAACCACACCAAGGGCAGCAACGCCACCAACAGTGGCAATCCCAGGAGCATCCATTGGAGGAACGAAATGGCCGGTGCCGCTCCTTCTGCCCCGGTCGCGAAATCGGCTTCGTAGCGTTCGCGAAACACGAGGTTGGGTGGGGTTCCGACGTAGGTGGCCATCCCCCCGCAGTTCGCCCCGTAGGCGACCGCCAGCAACAGGGCCACCTCGAAGCGTCCCTCAGAACTTCCTTCGGCCGCGAGACGATGGGTCACCGCAAGGGCGATGGGAATCAGCATCAAGCTGGTGGCCGAGTTGCTGATCCACATGGATAGGCCCGCCGACGCGAGCAAGAATCCGAGCACCAGGCGACGGGGAGAAGTCCCCACGCTCTGCAAGACGGCCAAAGCGATCCGTCGGTGCAAGTTCCAGCGTTCGATCATCAAGGCCAACAAGAACCCACCCAGCAACAGGAACACCAGGTCACTGAGATACAGTCCCGCCACCTCGCGAGCCGGCCGCACTCCGGTCGCCGGAATCAACACCAGTGGCAACAGGGACGCCACCGGAATGGGCACCGCTTCGAAGATCCACCAAATCGCCACCCAACCCGTGATCGCGAGGGTGTTTCGGGCAGCTCCGGGCAAATCTGCCGCCAGCAACCACAGCAACGCGAAGGTGGCCGGACCCGCCAACAGCGCGAGGATTCGCTTGCCCTTGCTGCGGCCAGGCTTCTTCAACCGCGAGTCTCCTCCCGAACCCACTCCAGGTAGGAGCTGCTTCCCTGAGCCACAGACAGTGCCAGCACTTCGGGAACGTCGTATTCGTGGATCTCCTGGATGCGCGCCGACAACTGGCCGAACAGCGGCGCCCGGGTCTTCAACACCACCAGGGTCTCGTCCGCCTGATCGAGTTGCCCCTGCCAATGAAAGATCGAGCGCACTCCGGGCAGAAGGTTGGCGCAGGCCGCAAGACGTTCGTCGACGAGAGTCTTGGCGAGGGTCTCGGCGGCGTCACCCTTGGGTGCGGTCACCAAGACGACCAGGACTTGCTCCCCTTCATTCATGACCAGGCTCTCCCAGCGACTTCCGTTTGCATCCCTCGTATACTCCTCGTGATGAATCGTTGGCTTGGGCTGTCGGCATTGATGGCGGGGATCTTGCTCCTGCGCTTGGGGAGTGTGCCGACGTTCGTCGGTCAGCCCGATCCCGCCCCAGAACGCTGGAACGCCCTCACCGCGCCGTTCGGCGACGATCTGCGTGGCTCCTGCAACGCGTTCCTGTCGCTGCTCGCCAAGAGCTTACTGCGGGAAGGTTTCCGGGCGACCGGGGGAATCCCGCTGCTGAACGTCACGGACGTCGAGCCAGCTTCCTATTGGTACTACGACCACCACCCCCCCGGGGTCCCCCAGGTCACCGCCCTGGCGTTCGCCCTTGGTGACTCGTGCGAGGGAATGGCGCGCCTGGTGGCCTTGCTGTTTTCGATGGCCACCGCAGCTGTCCTGCTGATTTGGTGCCACCGCCAGTTCGGATTGCTTCCGGCGACCGCCGCCGCGGCGTGCCTGGGCGCCTTGCCCGCGGGGATGTTCTGGGGCACTCACCTGAACTACGAAGTCCCGACCATGCCTTTCGTGGTGGGATTCCTGCTCGCCGCCGTGGGACAGCGACGATCCTTGGCCATCGCACTGTTGTTCGCGGGGTTTTGGATGGATCTGGTCGCAGTCGGCGCGGCCTTAGTCTTGGCTCTGGACCTGCTCCTGACCAAGCCGACGAGACGCAAGGCGGCCCTGGGCTGGATCGCTCTTGCCTTCGGACTGTTGTGCTTCTGGTGGTTGTGGAAGACCATTCAAACTTCTCGCCACGGACACACCGATGCCGGCAATTTCGTTTCCCACGTGCTCTCGGTGACTTTCTTGAGCAACGCCTTCGATCTCTCGTCCTGGATCCGCATTGCGCCCGCGCACATCGCTCATTTGCTGGGCGGATGGCCCCTTGCGGTGCTGTGCTTGGAGTTTCTGGTCGCTGTGACCAATCGTTCGGGACACGTGGTCGATCGGCTCATTCGCGTGACCACCGGTTTCGCAATCCTCGCGTTCTGTGCGCCCGCCGTCCGATCCGCGGACCACCCGTATTACGCGCTCTACTTCCTGCTTCCGACGGCCCTCGCCTTTGCTCGTTTCGCCCACCGACTGGTGACCAGCTTGGTCCTGGCCAACTCTGCTCGCTGGCAACCGCTCCTTTTGGGCGTCACCATCCCGTTGGCCGTTCTGGCGACGGGATTGATTCATGATTTTCACCGACCGGCGCCCGACCCCTCGCTCCCGGCGTGCGCGGTGGTCGGCAAAGAACTCGCTCAACAAGCTCAGGAAGCCGAGGTCGCCTTCGTTCTGGAAACCGAAGCGCCGTTCGATCCCATCGTGTTGGCCTACTACTGCGAGCGACCGGTGCTCAAGCTGTTTCCGGGAGATCCTGAGGGCAATCTCGTTCGCCAAGGGTTCTTGGTCATGCAAGGAATTCCCCACGCGCGTCTGATCCTTGCCCGAGATGCTCTTTGGCCGGGGCGCGGCGGCTACCAAGACCTCGGCCAATGACGAGTCCGCGGGAGGAGGGGGTGTCGTGAGTGATCAGCAGTGGTTCCTGGACCGACTTCACGAATCGTACAAGGAACAGAACGCCAAGCTGTTTCGAACATTGACCCTGGCACTGGTGTTCGCCGTGGGGGGCATTTGGAAAGTCATCGAGCCACTGCGCTGGGGAACGGAAGGCACAGCCCTGACTCGACAGACCGCCGAGAAGTTGCGCGAGGAGCTCGGCGGATTGGAGGAAGAACTGACCGAACTCGAGGGGGCTTACGATGCGGTCGAGTCGATTCGTATCGATACGGATGCCCTGGCTTTCGAGGTCCGCGACGCGACGGACTCCCTGAAAGAGGACGTGCCGATCATCTTCCACGCCGAACAACTGTTGCGAGACCAGCCGGCCATGATCTTCCTGCGTGTGGATCCTGCGGTGTCCCTCCAGGATGCCCGGCTGCAGCAGTCGCCTCCCCCGATGATGGAGCAGCGAACCGCCACCACCCGGCCCCGCTCTGTCGAACAACTCACGCCGTTGCGCGCACAGTTGCGCCAGCAGGTACCGCTGCGACGCACCATCGATCCCCAGCGACTCTCCCGCCTCGAGACCAACGCGCCCCCCAGCGACGCGGACCGAGTCGACGAAACCCCACAGATCTCGGCGGAGGTGCAGGCGGCCATCTACAACATTCGCCTCGACCCCGAAGACCTGCGCCAGCTCCAGGACATCGCCGAGCGTAGTGACGGTCGCGAACCAGCCCGGGAGCAGGAAAAGAACGAGTTCTTCGAGCGCAAGACCCGAGAGGCCCTTCACGCCCGCGCCAACGAAGCGATCCGCACCACGGCCAACGCGGTGCGGCTTGGGGCCATCGACCCCCTGGAGCAGTTGGCCCAGATCCCCCAGGTTCAGGAGTGGGATCCCGAGATCGACGCGTCCATCGCGGACATTCGCGAACGCGTGGAGCAATGGGAACGAGAGCGCGTCGAGGACCCGAACAAGGACTGGCTGCGAACCCAGGACGCCAAGTCACAAACCTTGGAAGACATGGCTCGGAAGATGGTCCAGTGGTCCGAGGAATGCGCTCAGCAAGTCGAGTCGGCCAAGGACACCGCCCGCGACAGACTCCAACAACAGCAGTCCCGATTGGCGAGTGACCTCGCCGAGCACGAAGCCTCTCTGCAAGCAGAACAGGAAGAGATGGCAAAACTGCTGGACGAAATCGACCAGGTACTGCCTGGATGGCTGCGTGGAATCGTGTCTCCTCGACAACTGATTCAGTTGTTTCCCTGGGCGTTGCCGCTGCTGCTCGGCCTGGTGGGACTGTCCGCGTTCAAACTACGTCAGCTCAGCGCGGCCCTGGAATCCGAGCTGGCCCGGCTGCAATACCGGGCGGGCATTCCCACCAACTCCTTGTGGACCCTGCGACCAAAGCAAGGCTTTCCCCAAGCGGCGACGGCAGGACTCGCCTTGCTCAGTCTGGGCACCGGACTTTGGGCATTTCACGCCGGCTGCCGCCATCTCTTGGCCTGGCGGGATCTCACGGACGAAACCGTGTGGCGGATCACCGGTCCCACTCTGTGGATCGCCATCAGCGTTGGCTACCTCGCGTTCGTTGCCTGTGGCTGGGGATTGGTTCGATCGCTCACCCGCGACGTTCCGGCATCCGGCGAGGTCGCTAGGCCATGACCCCAATCGAAAAACTCAGACGGCCCGAAGCGACTTGAGCATTGGTCGTCGGCCTTGATCACCGGAGTCCATGGAGGCGAGATGTGGAATCTCCCTCGCACTCAAATCAGGAGGAATGTCGCTCGCAGGGAAAAGGAACGGATCGCCGTCGAGAAATGGAAGTGATCAGCGGCCCAGGGCGAGACGGTCGGCACACAGGTCGTCGATCGCTTTGTTGCGCCGAATCTTGTCTTGCACCGCGGCCACGTCGTAGGCCACTCGCACCCACTCCACCGAGTCGGAATGCAACACCAAGAAACACGACAACGGATTGTTGTCCCGTGGTTGCCCCACCGATCCGACGTTGATGAATCCCTTTTCCTTGGAGAACTCGTAACGGAAACCAAGTTCCTCAGGACTCTTGTGCCCGACCCCTTCGATGAAGACCCCGGGTTGATGGGTGTGTCCCCCGAACGCGAACTGGGGAATCAACTCGAAGATCTCCTCCATCTTGCGTGGGGAGAACATCACGTCGCCCTTCATCACATACTCGCGAATGGGATCCCGCGGAGAGCCATGCACGAACAACATCTCCCCCCGCTGTTCGCTGACTTTGAGATCTCGCAGGAACACCCACCAAACTTTGCGAATCGCGGGGCGCAAGAAGCCCGGGCGAATCATCTCCCGGTTGGTCTCCAACGCCAGGCGGGCAATCGGATTGAAGTCGTCGGCGCCGCGGAACAGGGCTTCGTCGTGGTTGCCTCGAAGCACCAGGGAGCAGCGCTGGCGAACCATCTCGATGACCGGGCCGGGATCGGGGCCGTAGCCGATGATATCTCCCAGGCAGTAGACGTCCTGGATCCCGCGCTGGTCGATCTCCCGGAAGACCGCGGTGAGCGCCTCCAGGTTGGAATGCAGATCCGAGATGATCGCAACGGGCCCACTCGACATGTCACGGCATCCTCGTGCCGGAGACATTCCGAGGGGAATCACTGCGTGCGTGTTGCTCGGAGCGAGTCATGATGGTGGGGAGATGATAACCAGGGCCCCCGCCCGGGGGCCCCTGCTCCGTGGAAATCCCGGAGGAGAGCGGGCCGGTCGAGACCGGCAGTGGGAGGCGAGATCAGGGCCGGATTGCGGGCACTCGCCACTCTCATTCCTCGAGATAGCCGGCCACCACCTGGCCGCCCACCACCGTCGCCTTGGTCTTCCAACCGTCGTCGACGGCGGCCTCCAACCAGCGCTCGGGTGAAATTCTCCGCTGCATCGCTGCCACCTGGAACGTCGCGGGTTGTCCCGCCACCAACTGGGCGGGAGGCAACCCGAGAGCCTGTCGTCCGCCATCGATCGCACATTCGAGGATTCGTTCGGGGGATACCTGGGCGTCCACGCAGCGCCATGCGGACATTTCCCCCCACATGTCCAGGCCCACGTTCGAGGCCCGTGAGTCGGTGCCCAATGCCACGGTGACTCCCGCTTCGAGCATGCGGGTCGCCGGATGGGGCGTGGGGTGGTCGAAGTACCCATGGCTGCGCGGACAGTAGACCACCGCGGCCCCGGTACGAGCGATTTCGCGGAATGTCGGGGGGTGCAGATAGTTGCCATGCACCAGGAGCGGAGCCGGCGTCAGCTTGGCCTCCAACAACACCGACAGGCCCGCTGTCTGCGGATCGCTCCAAGGTGGCCGAGACACACTCCACCGATCGAACAACGCTTGGAGCGGCCCTTGTTGATGCTCGAGAAACTCCTGCTCCTCGCGGGTCTCGGCAATGTGCGAAGCCAGCGGGATCGAGAACTCCCGAGCGACACTCACGCACCGCGCGTAGACGTCTTCTCCGGTGGAGTAGGGCGCGTGGGGAGAGATGCCGGCTCGAAGGTCGGTGGAACTCGAGGAAGCGCGCAACAGCTCCCCGATCTGCTGCCAGCGCTCGGGTCCAGAGATGCCGAGGACCTCCTGGAACACGACCCCTTGAAGCGGCGACTCTCGCAACTGCAACAGACTCGCCCCGGTGGAATCAATGTCCCCGACGACCGAGGTTCCTGTCTCGAGCAGAGCCTGCACTCCCATGTCGATTGACGCGCGCAAATCCGTCGGATCCCACTGCCGACGCACCTGGACCAATTGCTCCACCCAGTCGGCAAACCCGGGGTGGGGCAGGGTTTCTCCGGCGAGCGCCGAGAGTTCCAGATGGACATGGGCATTGGCGAACGTGGGCAGCAGCCAACGGCCGTTGCCCGGAGGAGCGATCGACTGAACCCGCCGAATGACCGGCCCGTCAAATTCGACGCAGACTCCGCGGCGGAACTCCCCCGCCCACCACGCTGCGTCCGCCAGAACTCGCCTCATCGCGATTCACTCCACGAGGTTCAGGGCGAGATGCTGTTGACCTCCATCTCGATGGAGTCGATGCGAACGTCGGTCTGACCGAACTGTGGGTTGGATGGGTCGTCGAACGTGAATCGGAAGCGCACGAACTCCAAACCGTCGAACAGCTGCAGCGGCTGCAGGCGCGGATCCACGAAGTCCTCGAACTCCTCTGGCGGCGGGTTGATTGGCAAACCGGTCGCTGCGTTCGCCTTGGTGAAGTTCAAGGTCAGTCCAAACGGCGGCGAGTTCAGGGTCGAACTCGGATCCACCGTGCCATCGGGATGGACGATGTAGGTGGCACCATTCACGGTGTTGGCACCCTGCTGGAAGGAGTAGCGCACCGTGATCCTGCCGTAGCTGGGCACCAACACGCCCGCCGCGAAAAACTGGGACTGACCAATCGAGTTGCCACCGCCGGGAAAGATCCCGAGATGCTCCGCGGTCATGAACGGAATCGTCGCTCCCGCGAACTCGGCCGCGGTCAGGTCTCCGTCCTGGTTCTCGATTCGAATGCGACCGCTGCCGCCCCGGCCACCCTGGTTCCCGTTCTCGCCACCTCCGGCTCCTCCGGAAACCGAGATCAGGCCGCCGACGCTCACGGCCACCGTGTTGCCTGCGCCGATGGAGATGTTGCCGCCGGCTCCGCCGCCGCCGCCCGAAGCCACGCGTTCACCGTCGCCATCCGAGCCGCCGCCGTCGCCACCCTCGGCGAGAATTTCGCCGGTCGACGTGACGACCACCGAGCCACCCACGGCCATGCGGATGACTCCGCCACCAGCGCCGCCGCCACCACCGGGGGTCCAAATCGGCAGCGGGAAAATCTGCTCGGAAGTGTCTTCCAGCTGGTTCGCGTCGTCGTCGTCGAAGAAGTCGACGTCCGCCACTCCCGGATTGGGATCCGAAGCCGGGTCATACCCCTGTTGAGATTTCGCATCCTTCGGGCTGGTCGTGCAATGCACACCGGCCCCCCCGCCACCGGCCCCCCCCACCGTGAACGGAGGAGTCAGTCGAGCCGTGGCGTTGGCGATCAACGAAGGCACGCGCAGCAGGTCGATCTCGTCGCCACCCAGAGTGATCAGGGGAACGATCTCGCAGGAACTCGTGGTGGTCACCTTGTCGATGAAGAACGTCAGTCCTTGACCAATCTGAGGATTGATCAGGTGCCCTTCGAAGTTCGGGTTGATGGCACCCGTCCCGTCATCGAACGGGGTTTCGAGGAAAGTGATCGTGCGGGCACCGAAGGCGGCCACCGTCAACAACGGCGCGCCGTCACCCCCGCGTCCGCCGGAGCTTCCTGCCGTGTCGTCAACCCCTTCCTCGCCGGGGAAGAACGAGCCGCCGCCTCCCGCACCGCCGGAGCGGGCCAAGGTCGGATTGGCTTGCATCACCGTGATCGGTCGCGAGCCTTCGCCGCCACAAGCGGACAACACCGCGTTCCGATTGCCATCCAGATTCAAGTCGAACAGGGATCCGCCGGTTTCCCCTTCCAGCTGTCCGATCACATAGGCGTCTCCGAGTTCTCCCAAGACCGGACTTCCCGCATTGCTGGTCACGGCAGTGAGCGGACCGCGGTAGTACGGATCCGAAGTATCGGAGACGATGGCGATCACTTGATTGCCCAATCCTCCCGAGATGGAAGCGACCTTGAACACGGCATGGTTCTCGGTGAATCGTTCATCGTCCGCGGCCACGTTCGGCTGCAGGTAGACGTGCTCCAGATCCGGGAACAACAGCGCCAGGTCCACCGCCAGATTCGCGTCGGTGATGGAGAAGTCGGTGACGGCCGTGGCTCGACCCGACACGCCTTCCACCGCGGAGTTTTCCAGCTGGAAGCCCAGCTGGTCATGGGTCGGAAACGCCGCCAGTTCGCCGGGGAAGAGCGTGCTGGCCCCGTCGGCATTGTTCAATCCCCCGCCCGCCGCACCGGACAGGCCACCGGCCGCTCCCGTTCCCGCGGCACCGCCTCGGACTTGGCCGAGGGCAAACACCTCGGCGTCCTCTCCACTGGCATCCAGGGTCCCGCGAACAGTGACATCGCCGGAGACTTGCAGATCCAGGGGGAAAGGACCCGTCGGTCGAACGGTCCAGCCCACGGGGAGCTCGAAACTCAAGAACTGATAGGTCCGCGGGGAGCCGGGATTGGCTTGGTCTTCGGTGTCGATCCAGATGGTGGACTCGACATCGTCGACGGTCACCTGATCGGCGATGCTGGTTGCCGGGAAAGACGGGTCGTTGGGGTCGAACACGCCGTCGGAGCCGCTTCCGCCGCCCGCGCCCGGAGTCAGCAAACCGATGATGGTCGAACCCCACCGGGCCGAGGACACCAGGTCCAACAGGTCCTGGTTGGAGAACTCCTCGAGTCGTTCGTCGGCCGGGCCGCTGGCCGGACCCGCAGCTGTGGTGAAGACGAAGCTGTCCCCCGCAGTCGGGTCACTCTGTTGCAAAATCTTGCTGTTGCCCGCCAGGTCGGCCACGGTGCCATCGATTCGCACCACGTAGGTGCGGCCCGAAGGACCGGTGGGAATCTCGGTGAGCAAACTGGACCAAGTCACCGTGGCGGCGTCCTCGGTCTGAGTCAGCCGGAACCGTCCGGGAATCGTGATCCGGTCGGCACTGGTTTCCAGATCACCGTCCTGCTCGAGCTGCACGTGCATGGAACCGCTGGTCCCGGCAACCGAATCGGACAAAGCGGTCGAGGGGATGATCGGCTCGTTGAACAGGATTTGGATGTCGGGCACCGGCTTGAACGGGGTGCCGGTGAAACCGAGAGACTGTCGCGACACCCGGTCGACGACCGACACGATCGGTTCCGGGGGGCCAGGCACTCGGTCGAAGATCTGATCGCTGGTCCGAATCAAGAACGGTCCACGGTCCAAGCTGCTCAGAGGCCGTCCATTGCTACCCCGCACCACCGTCGGCGACGGCGGAATTTGGAACAACACCTGGTAGGCGCGATTGGGGGCAAAGCCGAAAGCCACGTTGTTGTCGCTGAGAGAGATCAGCGGACAGATGACCAGCTCCGATCCACGCACAGTGAAGCTGACGGCGGCGTCCGGTCCGGGAGCCACGTCATTGCCGTTGATTTCGACTTCCTGAACGGTGATCGATTCTGACGAGACGGTGCGCGGATCGATGGTGTTGGAGAAGCGGAAGATCAAACACATGTTCTGCGGCAGGACCGGCGATTCGCCGAACGCTCCTACCGACGTGAAGTTGCCGGTGTCGCTTTCGAATCCGAACACCGACGACTCGATGCGGAAGTCACCGCCGCTGCCGCTGCTGTCATTGCAGGCAGGGAGTAACGACAGTCCGATGATGGCGAGCAAGCCGCACACCGAGGAGTGCCGTTGGGAACGGCATCCGAAGGGCCGGTGCAGGCGGGAGCGCGGGATCGACGTCATACGGAAGGTGCTCCTGTCGGTCGCTGATGAGTGCGGTTCCGGCCACCTTGGGCGAAGCCGGGGATCCTAACGGGGCGCCGGGGCAATGCCAAGGAGAGCCTCCCTGGCCCCAGTGCGGGGCGCCGCCACGGAACGGTTTCTGCATAGCCGCAACCGATGTACCAGGTCACAAGAAATCCACGAACGGGTCTAGAATGCTCTGTTCGCTATTGCTGCCTGAGGAAACCGTGCGACGTTGAACCCCTAGTAACGGTGAACTGAGCCTTTTCACACACCCTGGAACCGAAAGAGAAAGGTCTTCCCAGAATGAAGCAACTGCTCGGCGGGCTCCTCGCCCTCCAAGTCGCGACCCTCGCCTTGCTGGCGTGGGTTCTCCTCCGGGAACCCTCCTCTGAATCCTCCGGGGAGCTGGCGGCGTTGCGGCATCAGATCTCTGGCGCCCTCCATCAGCAGCAGCAGGTGACGCTCTACCTGGACGATCTTCGAGGCCAGCTCCAGCATCTCCTGACGGAGCAGCAAGGGCTGGCCGGCGACCAATCCCCGGCCGTTGCTTCCTCCGAATCGCCGGAAACGAGCCAGCCCCGGGACCTCCCCCCCCTGCCAGAAAACACCCCTTTCCCGGAAGCCGCGCGCCGCTTTCAAGCGGTGAAGGCAACGTTCCAACAACGCGAGACCGCCGCCGAGGCAGACAATTCGTTCTTGCAACCATTCGACCAGAAGCTCGACGAACAACGGGTCTCGCTGCTGCGACTCGGGACCGACGTTCTGCATTGGATCCATCACGAGATTCGCCTGCAGCCGTATCACGACGAACGGGACCCGGTGTTTCTCGCTTACCTGTTGGACGAGATTCTCCCGGAACTGTCGGGAGCCGATGCCGAGGCGTGCTTCGAGCTAGCGAGAGATGCCCTGGTGAAAGTCACCAATGAGAACTCGGTTCGGCAAGCCGCGGCGCGAACTCTGAAGAAGATTGACGACCGCCGCTGGGTGAACGAGTACCTGGCCGTGATCTCCAAAGGCGGACAACGCAAACGCGACATTTCCTTGCGCGTTAGCCTTCTGGACGTGTTCCTGGACAATCCCCGACCCGCCATCGTGCCCGTGACCGAGGCGTTTCTGGATGACCCGCGGTTTCCCTCTCCCTTGCGCATCAAGTCTGCGGCGGTGCTCGCTGCCCAGGAGTCGGCGTCGGCCGACACGACTTTGAAGAAGGTGTTGTTCGAAGACGCTCACACGGACTTGCGAATGCACAGCTTGGATGCGCTGTATCGTCGCTGGGCGGGTCGAGACGATGACCAGCTCGAGACCTTGCTGGAAGAAGTGGCCGCCGCCGATCCCGAGCAGATGCAGTCTCAGGTACGCAACAAGGCCAGCAGCTTGCTGGCGGAGCTGACCGGAGAGAGCCCCGTCGAGGAGTGAGGAGGGCGTCGCACGAAGAATTCGGGCGCCAAGGCTGTCCAGCGAATCGAGGACGAGATGCTCGCCTCGCTTGAGCCTGCTATCGGCGCCGCGAATCCTTCCAGGAGTACCACCTCAACCTCTCTGACTCACGACCTCCATCGGCGTAGTAGACCGCCATGCGAATCACAAACAGGTAGTTCTTGCTGGTCGCGTGGCCATCGGCAGCGTTGACTTCTTTCAACCGTTCGAAAAGCTCCTCTGGACTGGCTCCCTTCAGGTGCTCGAGTCTCGTGATGCCAATCTGGTCAAAGTCCTGAACGAAAGTCTTGCCAATCCCCGGGATCTCCGTGAGTTCTGACCCCACGACTCAGCACATCTTCGCCGCCCGGGCGGCCTGGATGAGGTTCTCGGTCTGCTTGGGGATCCCGCGGGAGTGCTTGCGCCCCACCAGACGGGACCAGAGGAGAGAGAGAGGACCTTCCACGGAAATCTCCACATCGATCCGGGTCCCGTTCGGTCTCCTGACGAGCTGGTGCGTGGTGCGCATGATCGCTCCCAACAGGTTGCATCGATCCCTGTAGATCGACGGTGGATCGAAGCATTCGATGACGAAGCGGATCCTGGGCCCACCACGTGGCTTCAGCAGGAACATCGCGCCGGGAGCAGCATCCTCGTCCATTTCGAGCAGCTCGATGCCCGGGTCGACCGACGGCCAGCCGGGAACATTCGCAAGAACGGACCAGAGGGCCTCCGTCTCCAGGTCGGTGGATTTCGTGTACTTGTACTTCCACGCCATGAAGCTAGCATCCCATACGATCGTCCAAATATTTGATCATCGAACGATAAGGAAAAACTTCTGACATGGCAACCCGTCGAAGCACGCCGATGATGGAAGCCATCCGCGAGCTGTACACGGCCATGGGAAGGTTTGACCAAGCGGCAGCACAGTCTCTGGAACTCCACATCACAGATCTTCACTGCGTCGACCTTGTGCAGAGTTCCCCTCGGTCCGGGATTGCGATTGCCTCCGCACTTGGTCTCTCGCCGTCTGCTGTGACAACGGTCCTTGACCGACTCGAAGCCCGTGGCTTTATCGAGCGCCGGGCATCAAAGGCGGACCGTCGACAGATTGAAGTCCATCTGACTCGTTCCGGACATCGACGGGCACAGCGTGCGTACCAAGAGCTTGGAAAGCGAATCAGCAAGCTCGAGCAAACGCAGACATCTTCGCAGCGGGCAAGGTCCGTGGAAGCCCTTCATCAAATCGGCAAGGCATGCAGCGAAGCGGCCGTCGCTGTCGAGGAACTCTAGCGGGGGGATCCGCTCCCACTGGCTCTTGCTTCGCGTTGCCACGAGGCCGTCATGAGGACGAAACCGCCGCGATCGCGAACGGCCGGGGCGGTTCAGCGAACCGGAATCCAGGTGCCGCCGTCGGAACCGTTGGGGCCGGCGTTGGAGATCGCGCCCAACATCGAGCCGGCGTTCAGGAACGCGGCGTCGTAGGCCGGCGGGTTGTTGGTCGAGGAGTAGCCCTGATTGGCGCCTCGATTGTCGGTGCTCATGACTTCGCCGGTTTGGTTGATGACGAACGCCCGGTTGCCGGAAGAGTTGAACTGCACCGGCCAGGCGTAACACACCCACCACTGCTCGGCGAGTCCCGGGTCCACGTCGGCCACGGCCGCCTTGCCGCCGTTCAAGTCTTCGGCCACGCCGACCCCGCCCGCACCGGGCAGGAACATGGCGTAGTGGTAGCCCGCGGTGGTGACCACCCCGTTCTGGACGATGCCCAGCTTGGCCCCCAAGGTCGGCGGACCGAGCGGCGCCGGGGTGCCGCGCACCGGCACGTTGCCCGCGAGCTCACCCAGGTAACCGAACTCCCCCTCCCCATCCGGATTGGCTTCGTTGTCGGCGACTCGCCGCACTTTGAAGTTGGCTTGGCCACCGGCGATGGTCCGCAAGGTCTGGATGGTCGCCGACTCGTTGGCCGTGATCTTGGAGCCACGCAGACTCGGCAGCGCGATCGTGACGATGATCAAGATCACCGCGACCACGATCATCAGCTCGATCAGTGTGAAGCCTCGGGAGTTGCGACGACGGGTTGCAGCACCGTTCATGACCAGCCCTTCGTTCTCGCAGACCGCTGAAAAAGTCTTTCGGCGCCCGTGAGGGCCTTCTTCACCAGACTGCTTGGGGGGAGTGTTTGAGCAAAGACCTTCCGGGGGTCGTGAAGAGAAAACAGGGGGGGCCAAGACTGGCCCCCCCTGGCACAAAACTCAGATGCTGATGGTGATCAGTTGACGACGAGCCAGACGCCTGCGTCCTGCGCAGCGGCCGGGTTGCCGTTGATGGACATCGCGGTGGTCATCGCGGCGCCAGAGTTGGCAGCGTTACCAGCCGGCGGGGTGCCCTGGGTGTAGGTCTGAGCGATGTTGTTGGTCTGCAGCACGTCACCGGTCTGATTCACGACGAACGCGCGGTTCCCGGTGTTCTGACGACCGACGGGCCAGGCGTAGCAAGCCCAGGTGTTCTCGGCGAGATTCGCAACCTCGGTACCCGGGCTACCGCCCGCAGCGACCTCGGTGACCGGAGCGCCCGCGGCGCCCGGCAGGTACATCTCGAACAGGTAGCCGGACTTGTTCACGATGCCGCCGTTACCACCGGCAGCGATGATGCCCAGCGCACCGGAGAGAACCGGCGGGGTCAGAATGACGTTGCCCGGGGCCGGGTTGCGCAGCGCGATGGCACCCGCCATCTCGGCGAACCAACCGTGCTCACCAATCCCGTCCGCGTCGGTGTCGATCGCGCCCTGGGACTGGATCTGCGACTGGGCAGAGACGATGTTGCGCAGCGTGGCAACGGCCGCCGACTCGTTGGCGGCGAGACGCGCCGACAACAGGTTCGGAATGGCGATCGAAGCGATGATGGCAATGATCGCCACCACGATCATCAGCTCGATCAACGTGAAACCCTGATTTTTCCTCATCCGTGGAGACTCCTTGAACTAGGCCATGATTCCCGGTTGGAAGAGGCCGGCAAACGCCCCTCGAACCTTTCCTTTCCCGCCGCGGCTCCCCGTGGAACCGCTGTTCCCTGCACCGCAGGGTTTGCGTTGCCTATCGTCTCGCTACCCAGAGACCTTGAGGCAACAATCGCGGCCAAAGGCCGAACCCCACGAAGGAAGAAATCGTTTCTCATCTTGTGTACTCGAAAGCGGCTGGGCAGGTCTTTCGACCCATCCTGCTAGCCGCCACTCAACGCGGATTGCAGCTTGAAGATCGGCAGGAAGACGGCGAGCACGATGCCGCCGACCAAGAAGCCCATCAGCCCGATCAACAGCGGTTCGATCATCGACGTCAGGCCCTTGACCGTGGCGGCCACCTGCTCGTCGTAGAACGCAGCGATCTTCTCGAGGAGCTGTTCCAACGAACCGGACTTCTCCCCGATGGAAATCATGCGGGTCACCATCGGCGGGAACACCGGACTCTGATCCAGCGGTTCCGCCAGGGAGTTACCATTGCGGACCGACTCGCGGGCGTTCAGCACTGCCGACGAAATGATCTTGTTGCCGCAGGTTTCCGCGACGATGTCCAGCGAGCCCAAGATCGGCACACCGGACTTGAGCAGGGTCGCGAAGGTCTTGGAGAAACGCGACAGCGCGACTTTTTGCGCGAGCGCGCCGAAGATCGGGATCTTCAGGGCGATCCAGTCCAACACCGTCTCTCCCGTGGGAGTCTTCTTGAACAGGACCATGCCGACGATCGCGGCGGTCAAGATGCCCGCACAGATGAACCAGTTCGCCACCATCCAGTCCGACGAGTTGAGCACCATCAGGGTCAGGCCCGGCAGCTCCACGTCAAGCTGTTCGAAGATCGGCTTGAACTGAGGCACGATCCCGATCATCAAGAAAATGGTGATCCCGAACACCATGACCAAGGACACCACCGGATAAGTCATGGCGGACTTGATCTCCCGCCGCAACTTGGCGGAAGATTCCTGGTAGTCGGCCAGACGAATCAAGATTTCGTCGAGCTGACCGGAGACTTCGCCAGCCTTCACCATGCTGACGTAGATCGCTTTGAAGCACTTGGGGTGACGGGCCAGAGCCGCGGAGAAGTCGGAACCCCCGCGCACGTCCTGAGCCACCACCTTGACGGTCTTGCGGAATTTCGGGTTCTGGATCTGATCCGCCAGGATCTCCAAAGAGTCCAGCAGCGTGATTCCCGCCGAGATCATGGTGGAGAGCTGGCGAGTGAACACCACCAGCTCGTCCTTCTTGGCCTTGCCCGGCTTGGCCGCTTCCTTGTTGTTCAGCAGCTGGCCAATGGACTTTTGCCCACCGCTCCCCTTCGCCGCTTCCTTGACGTCCATGATGACGAGGTTCTTGCGGCGCAGCTCACCGACGGCCTCGCTGGCCGACTCCGCCACGACGGTGCCGTTGACGGACTTGCCTTCGGCGGTCTTCGCTGCGTACTTGAAGGTTGGCATCTTCAGTCCTTCCGAGTCTTCTTGTCACCCAGGGTGACTCGTTCAGTCACCCAAGGTGACGCGCATCACTTCCTCGAGAGAGGTCTTGCCGCGCATGGCATTCAGCAACGCGGCCCGGCGCAAGGAGATCATTCCTTCCCCGATCGCCTTGTCCTTAAGTTCCAAAGAGGACGCTCCTTCCACCACCGAACGCCGCAAGGTGTCGGTCATGGGAAGCGTTTCGAGCAACGCGAAACGTCCGCGGAACCCGTTGTTGCAACGACTGCAGCCGCCGCCAGATCCATAGAGCTGAAGGTCTTCGGTGAAGTCCGATTCCAAGAAGCCCATGGAAAGCAAACGGTCCTTCGGCACGTCCACCGGCGTCTTGCAGTTGTCGCACAGCTTGCGCGCCAGACGCTGGGCGCAGATCAGCAACACCGACGAAGACACCAGGAACGGGTCGAGCCCCATGTCCACCATTCGAGTCACGGCCGAAGCCGCGTCGTTGGTATGCAACGTGGACAACACCAAGTGACCGGTGAGAGCGGCCTTGACGGCGATCTCGATGGTCTCACGGTCACGAATCTCGCCGATCATGATGACGTCCGGGTCCTGACGCAAAATTGAGCGCAGGGCCGCGGCGAAGGTCAGTTCCCGCTTGGGATTGACCGGCACCTGGTTGACGCCGTCGAGCTGGTACTCGACCGGGTCTTCCACCGTCACGAAGTTGATCTCCGGGCTGTAGATCTCCTTCAGTGCGGAGTACAGAGTCGTGGATTTCCCCGACCCGGTCGGCCCGGTGATCAGGATCATTCCGTACGGCTGGCGGATCGACGTTCGGTAATGATCCAGACATTGCTGCTCGAAACCGAGAGTGTCCAGGCTGAGCGCCAGGTTGCCGCCGTCCAAGATACGCAGCACGACCTTTTCGCCGTGCACCATGGGCAGGGTCGAAACACGGAAGTCGATGGCCCGGCCTTCGACCTTGACCTGGAACTTGCCGTCCTGGGGCTTGCGCCGTTCGGCGATGTCCAGGCCGGACATGATCTTGATGCGGGAGACGATCGCCGACTGCAGGTTCTTCGGCGGGCTGAGCACTTCGCGGCACACACCGTCCATGCGGAAGCGCACGCGGATGGTCTTCTCGAAGGGCTCGATGTGGATGTCCGAAGCACGATCGCGGACGCCCTGGAAGATCATCATGTTGACCAGCTTGACGGCCGGGGAGCCTTCGGAGGCGTCACCCAGGTCGATCGAGTTGTCGTCCTCTTGTTCCTGGGCCTTCAGCTCGACTTCGTCATCGTCCATGCCATCCAGAAGCTCGCGCATCTGGTTGACACCGGCGTCGTAGAGCTTCTTGCGTGCCTCGTCGACCATGTCTTCGAGCGCGACGACGGGACGGATGTCGCAGCGGGTCTCCAGGCGAAGCTGGTCGATCTTGACGATGTCGAACGGGTCCGGCATCGCCACGGTGAGGCAATTGCCGATCTTGGACACTGGACAAACGCCGTACTTGTCGGACAGTTCTTGGGGGAACTGCTCTTTGATCTCGTCGTCCGGCGTCCACCGGTTCAAGTCGATCGGCGGGAACCCGATTTCCTGAGAGATCAGACCGACAATGGTGGGACCGTCGAGAAGTCCGCCGCCGTTCAGGACGTCGGCCAGGCTGGCGTCTTGGGAATCCGCGGTGGCGGAAGCCTCCTCCAGCTTGTCGAACGGCACGGCGCCGCTTTTGGCGACGATCTGCTTCAGCCGTCGATTAAAGGTCGACATCCGTGCCGCCCCTCCTGTCCTTGTGACCCTTCGTCATCAGGTGGACCTCAAGATGCGTTCGAGCTCTCCCGGGTCGAAGGAGTGGGAGATCGCGTCTTCGAACGAGATCTGGCTGGACCGATAGAGATCCGCCAGGGACTGGTTCATGGTGGTCATGCCCTGCTTGCGGCTGGTTTGGATGATCGAGTAGATCTGGTGGGTTTTGTCCTCACGGATGAGAGCGCGCACCGCAGGGTTGACCAGCAAGATCTCCGACGCCAAAGCCCGGCCGCGGCCGTTCAGAGTCGGAATGAGCTGCTGGCAGAACACCGCTTGCAGAGTCGCAGCGAGCTGAGTCCGGATCTGTTGCTGCTGGAACCCGGGGAACACATCCACCACGCGACCGATGGTCTGTACCGCGTCCGAAGTGTGCAAGGTGGAGAAGGTCAAGTGACCGGTTTCCGAGATGTTCAGCGCGGCCTCGATGGTCTCGAGGTCGCGCATCTCGCCGATCATCACGATGTCCGGGTCCTGTCGCAGGACGGCGCGCAAGGCGTGTTTGAACTCGCGAGTGTCCGGACCGACCTCGCGCTGGTTGACCAGCGACTGGCGGTTCTTGTGGACGAACTCGATGGGGTCTTCGACCGTGACGATATGGGACTGGCGATTGCCGTTCAGGTGATCGATCATGGCGGCCAAGGTGGTCGACTTGCCCGACCCCGTGGCCCCGGTGACCAGAATCAGCCCCTTGGGAAGATTGCAGAGGTCCTCGCAAACCCCTGGCGGCATGCCTAGGTCTTCGAACCCGCGGATCTTTTCGGGCACCACACGAAGCACCGAGCCAACGGCGCCACGCTGCACGAACAGATTGGTCCGGAAACGACCAATCCCCGGCATGCCGAAGGACAGGTCCAGCTCCAGGTCTCGTTCGAAACGCGCGATCTGCTCGGTGGATAGCACGCCATAGACGATGGACTTGGTGTCTTCCCCCGAGAGGGGCTCGTACTCCGTGTCCACCATCTTGCCGTTGAGACGGATCTTGGGCGGCGAACCTGCAGCGATGTGCAGATCGGACCCCCCGCGCTTCACGAGAAGCTCGAGCAGCTCCTTCATGATCAGCATTGAATTCACTCCCGGCCGATGAATCTCACTCCGGGACACTCATCGGTAGGGAATGGGGGTCGAGTGAAGCTCGGGACCAGGGAATGCGCGGGGGGAGGATCCCCGGGGGGGCAGAAGTGATTTCCGGTTCCACCAGAGAAACCGGCGGAGCCGTCCCTGGCGCCGGGATTCGGCGCCGACCGTTGGACTCCGAGGGCCCCCGAAGTTCGGCCCCCGGGACATCCGCTTCCGCAAGGCTCGCGCGGCGCCCCACCGGGGGGAGCACGTCACCGCTCAATCTCCGCGACGTCTCCTTCCGCAAATCTGGCATCACCAACGGCCGCATCGTCACTCGAACAAGAATGCGATCTCTCGCGAGCCACCCACGTGAGCCGGGCGGGTGATCCCGATAGTGGTGAGGCCGAGTTCGATGCCGGTGAGTCCGGCCGGGACCAGGATGTCGAACGCTTGGCGACCTTCGCCGTCGAAACCGCCAAAGGCAATGATCTCGAACAAGGGGATCGCATCGACCCGAGTGATCACGAGCGCCATGGTCGAACTCTCGAGGCCTCCGCAGGTCGTCAAACGAAGAATTTGCCCCGCCGGGAGAGAGGTCGCGTTGGCGAACAGGAGCAACTCCTCTGCCCCATGCTCGTAAGCGCCCAGGTCGACCAGACCCTGCACCCGATCGTTGCCTTGGAGATCTTCGCCGAGTTGCTCGGGAAGCACCGAGTCGTCTCCGGCGTCCACACACGGAGAGTTCGGACAAAGGAACAGCCGATCGTCGTCATCTCCCGCGATGTCGTTGAAGCCATCGGCGTCCGCGAATCCGGGAACCGCACTGAAGTTGCCCGCACCGCCCCAAGTTCCGTCGAAGCCTTGCACGCAGCTGAAGTGAACGGTGGGGACGCCTCCAGAGATCTGCGCGACCTGATCAGTCGAGCCATTGGCCGTGTTTCCCCAAAGGATGGAGTTCTGCACGGTGATCAGAGCCCCGTCTCCGGAATCGAACTGGATCCCCCCACCAAACGTGGTGGCTTGATTCGCAGCCAACGTGCACTGGGTCAGGAAAGCCTGCGCATCGTCCCCCACTCGCAACCCTCCTCCGCGCTCCGCCGAGTTGCCGTTGAACTCGCAACCTTCCAAGGTGAGCATTCCCTCGTCCTGATAGATGCCCCCACCGACCAAACCACCTTGGTTGGCAATGAACCGGCAATTCAGGTAGCGCGGATGTCGGTCCCGGGCCGTGTGATGCGCCCCACCCCCCCCAAGAGTGGCCTGGTTGTTTCGAATCACGCAGTTGCGAATGATTGGGCTGGACGGCGCCACATGAAAGATCCCACCTCCCGAGTTCGAGATGGATCCGTCCGCGTTTCCTCCCTCGATGACGAATCCATCGAGAACCGTGCCGTCGACAGAGTTGAGGAATTCCACCACGCGGTACGAGTTGTCACTCGAATCCCCGAGAACTCCGATGTCTCCGGAGAGAATGGTGGGATGCTTTCTCCAGTCGCGCTGGTCGAGGGAAGTCTCGTCCCCTGCAAAGCCCCCGTACAGTCGGCTCAACCGCTGAAGGGCAAACGACGCGCTTCGCCAGCTGCCACCGTCCGGTCGGTAGGTTCCCTCGGCGACCCAGAGATCGGTGAAGCCCGGCGCGGGCGTGTCGGCCATGGCGTCGCGGAGTTCCCGGTAGGCGGTGGCCCAGCTCAAGCCGTCTCCTCCCGGTGGGGCATCGGCACGAACGTAACGCACGGCATCCACAAAAGGCACTCGCTCGTAACACCCCATGTCCACCGTGGGCGATCCCACTCCCGTGTCCGGGATCTCCGGATCGTTCAAGAAGCGACCGGTCCCGTTCAAGTCCGCCACCACGTCGAAGGGAACCGCATCGTTGCGCCCCGCATCCACGCCGGGCGAGTTCTCCCGCAACACGAAGTTTTGGAAGTAGCGGTTCATGAACTGCGGTTCCTGATCGGTGGTCGCGACGCCGGCAAACTCCGCAGGAACCGCGCTGTATTCGGCGAACACTGTTCCATCCGAGAGAATGTCCTCGCCGCGGTTGCCGCGAACGATCGAGTTGATGAGTGTCACACTGGACCCAGCATCCACCTTCAAGCCATCGCCCCCGTTGTCACTCCACTCCTCGTTGCTGGTAATCGTGCAGTTGATGACCTCCACCGAAGAGCCCACGGCCCCCCCGACACTGATCGCCCCGGCCCCGCTCGGCGCCCGGTTGGCTGCGAACAGGGAATTGACGATGCGAACGTTCGAGCAATCGTTGAGTCGCAGGGCGCCACCACCAGCACCGGTTCCGGACAGACTGTTGGACTTGAACAGGCAAGAGGTGATCGTGACGGGATCACAGGACCGGGCCAGGATTGCGCCGCCCGCCAATTCGGCGTCATTGTTGTCGAACTCGCAGTCGACAAGATTCAATTCGGAATCGGCTGCAAAGATCGCGCCACCACGCGCCAGCCCCACAAAGTTTCCGTTGAACTCAAACTCGCAGTTCACTGCAGTCAGCTGAGATTCCCGCACTTGAACGGCAGTGACGCTGCAAAGCTGGACGACACAGTCCCGGAGGATGAGGCCGCGACCAGGCCCCCCACCCACCGAATCCAGGCGAATCAATGACTCGAACCCCGAGCCCTTGATGAGAAAGTCGCGCAACTCAGGCACGACCCCACCGCCCGGCAAGTCCACGGTGATCATCGGCCCGGGATTGACGGCTCTTTGGGCCAGCACAGCCTGCTCGAACGCGCCCGACTCAATGGTCACCGCTCGGTCGATCACCAGGGGATCCGAGTACTCCCCCGGTCCGACGACGATGGTGTCTCCGTCAGACGCAGCGTCAATCGCTTCCTGAATGGTGGCGTACTGAGCGGGAACACTGAGTCCCGCGGCAGAGGCCCTCCCCACGAGACCGAGGGACAGGGAAAGGACTGCCATGAGCTTGGGGGAAGTGAACATCGAACTCGCTCCGGACGGCGCCTGGAAGGTTTCCAGCGAGCCCAAAGCGGCCCGCTCAGCTTCCATTGCGTGGAGCGAGCATCGGCCCCCAACCAGAAAAGTCAGACCGGGGCACAAAGAGCGGATTCAGATCACTTCTGGTCGGATCGTCGGTCAGGCGTGTCCACCATCGATTCCGACGACCTTTCCCTAGTCGTCGTCCTCGGCTTTGAAGCCGGCGCGGATCTCTTCCGCGAGCTTGGCGGGGACGATGTCGTAGTGGGAGTGGGTGAAGGTGTAGCTGCCTTCGCCGGCGGTCATGGAGCGCAAGTCGGTCGAATAGGTCTGAATCTCGCGCAAGGGAACCTGGGCTTTGATGATCTGCAAAGTGCCCACGGTGTCCATGCCTTGGATACGACCGCGGCGGGAATTCAGGTCGCCGGTGATGTCGCCCATGGCGCTCGCGGGCACTTCCACCTCGAGATCGACCATCGGTTCGAGCAAAGCCGGCTTGGCCTTCAGGAATGCGTCCCGGAATGCCTTGGAACCAGCGCTCTTGAAGGAAGTCTCGTTGGAGTCCACCGGGTGGTGCTTGCCGTCGTAGACCTCGACCCGGACGTCGACGACCGGGTAGCCAGCGAACACGCCGCCTTCGAGAGAGGCGACGATGCCCTTCTCCACCGCGGGCATGAAGTTCTTCGGAATGGAACCACCGACCACCTTGTCTTCGAACTGGAAGCCTTCGCCTCGTTCGGTGGCGGCAACGCGTAGGTAGACCTCGCCGAACTGTCCCGCACCACCGGTCTGCTTCTTGTGCCGATGATGACCTTCGGCAGCCCCGAGGATGGTTTCCTTGAGCGGCACCCGGGGCGTCTTGGTGTCCACCTCGACCCCGAACTGTTCCTTGAGTCGCTTCAAGATCGTGTCGAGATGCAGATTGGTGATGCCGGAGGCGACCAGTTCGTGAGTCGTCGCATCGCGGTCGACCAGGAAGGTCAGGTCTTCGCTGGCGAGCTTCTTCAAAGCCGTCGCCAGTTTCTGTTCCTCACCACGGGCCTTAGGCTCGAGTGCCAATGAGACCATCGGCGGCGGCACCTTGACCGGCGCGAGGTGGACCACGTCCCCTTCACACAGGGTGTCGCCGGTCTCGAGACTCTCGACCTTGGCGATCGCAGCGATGTCTCCGGCACCGACTTCGCTGATCCCTTCGTGTTCCTTGCCCTGCACACTCAAGAGATTCTGCAGACGCTCGGCCTTGCCGGTTCGGGCAAGGGTCAAGGAGGAGTCGGCGGCGAGCTTGCCGGACCACACGCGCAAGTAGGACAGCTTGCCCACGTACGGGTCGGTGACAGTCTTGAAGATCTGGATGCAGGTTGAACCGTGCTCCGGCGTGACCATGATCTCGTCGCCGTCTTCGGCTCCCTGACGACCGGGACGTCCCTTGGCCGCCGCGGGAGACGGTGCATAGTCGATCAAGAAGTCGAGCACCTCTTCCACGCCGAGTTCCTTGGCCGCGGCACTGCAAACCACGGGGACCACGTCCCCGCTGGTGACGGCCTTGGAAAGCAGACAACGCAGCTCTTCCTCAGCGACTTCGCCTTCTTCCAAGTACTTTTCCATGGCCGCTTCGTCGGTTTCGACCACGGTCTCGATGAGCGCGCCGCGCTGCTCTTCCATTCCCGCCGCCGCGCTGGCATCGAGCAACGACACCGGCTTCGAGAAGCTCGGCCCCTCGGCGTCCGGCACGAACACGTTGACACATTCCGTGCCGAACAAGGACTGGACCGACTCCATGGTCGCTTCCAGGTTGGCCTGGTCCGCGTCCATGCGATTGATCACCACGATTCGCGCCAATCCTAGATCCTTGGCGGCATGGTAAAGGCGCCGGGTGCTGGCACTGATGGTGCCGCTGGAATCGACCACCACGATGGCAGTGTCCACTCCTGCCAGCGCCACGCTGGCTTCCCCCACGAAATCCGAGTAGCCCGGGGTGTCCAGCAAGTTGACCTTGTGGCCCCTGTGCTCGAGGCTCAGCAGGGTCATGTAAAGGGAGTGCTTGGTTTCCTTCTCTTCCGCGGTGAAGTCCGAAAGGCTGGAGCCGTCGTCGACCTTGCCGAAGCGGCTGGCGGTGCCGGACTTGAACAGGAAGGCGTCGACCAGAGTGGTCTTTCCCGCTCCACCTGCCCCGATGACAGCGAAGTTTCGGATCTTGTCCGTTGCTGGTGCGGCCATGAGTTCCCCCGAACGCGTGAAGTAGGCGGGTCGCAGCCCTCCGCGCGAATTCGGCAACCCTTCGCCGGGGGCCAATTAAGGAGGAACACTCCAGCAATTGCCCCGGGGGGATTCAAGCGTGCGTTGCCGGGGAGCGGGCGAATCCGGCCCCACCCAAGGGCCCGCGAGTGCCCCCAAGCAGACGGCGACCGCGCGAACCAGCCTGCGGCAGGTCCCGGCAGGACGGCTCTCGCCGAATCTCGCGGACGCGGACTGCTTCAAGAAAGCAGGCTTCCTAACCGAGCAGGATCGAGCGCACGAAACCCGGCCAGGTCTCCAGGAAGAACGTCATGATTTCGCGGCGACCGATCAGCACCAGGAGCACGCCGAGGGACAGGTACGGGCCGAATGCGATGTAGCGCTCGCCGGTGAGGGCACGGTGAATCAGTCCGCCAATGGCTCCGGTCACGCAGCCGAGGAAAAACACCAGGAGCACTCCGTCCGCGCCGAGCAACGCCCCCACCATCCCCATGTACTTCACGTCCCCGAGGCCCATGGCCTCTTTGCGAAACGCCAGGCTCCCGAGCCAGCCAACCATCAACACCACCAGGATTCCGCAGGCAAGGCCCGCGAAAGAAGCGGTCAGGGCGGCCAAGTGGCGCTCCCAACCCAGGTTCCCGGCGAGCTTCAGGTACACCCAGCTTTCGTCGTGGATGAGCGGCGCCGCCACAGACAAGATCAAGCCAAGCGCCATCCCGGGCCAGGTGATCTCGTCCGGAATGATCTTGAAGTCCAGATCGATGTAGGTGACCACCAGACACACGGCAGCAAGCAATAAGCCGGTGCCCAGCACGATCGTCGATTCCAGGCTCTTGCCGAGACCTTCTTGGAAGGCCATCGGGTGCTGGCTGAGAAAGCGGTAGCCAAAGAAGGCGAACAGCAAAGCCGCCAGGACCTCCACGACCACATAGCGAGATGGAATGGAGATCTTGCAGCCACGGCAGCGGCCACCGAGCAATAGCCAGCCGAGGATTGGCAGGTTTTCGTACCAGGGGAGGGTGCGCTCGCACTGCGGGCAGAACGAGCGAAGAGGCCGAAACACCGACATGCCTTCTCGAGGCAATCGGTAGATGGCGACGTTCAGGAACGATCCGATGACCGCTCCGAACACTCCGAGCACCCAAGCCAGCGCGAACTCCGCCACGACATGTCCCCTTCCGCTCGCGAGTCGGGCCCGGTGGGGCACCCCTCTCGCCGATCCCCTCGCCCGTCGGACTCCCGGATCGGGAAGCCCTCCAGGGAATCTACCTTGCCATTTCTCCCTCTTCGGTCGAAGAGGCGATCCGGCCGTCGGGGTTGGTGCGAAACTTCATCGGATGCGCAGGCGCAGGAACGGTTCCGGATCCTCCAGGGACAGTGCGTGTCCCCCCAGATCCCGAAGGAATCGCGGGTCCAGGCGAATCCAATAGTCACCGGCTGGCTCCAGCTCGGCGGGCAATCCCCCGCGCGGAGTCAGACGAACCACCGCCCGCGACTGGTTCTCGACCAACTCGAAATCCAGGAGCGGGTCCTCTTCCGGATGCAGCGAACGAGACCAGGGACCGCCGAGACGGAATTCAGCCTTGGCCAGCTCGCGCGGATCGACGGATTCCGAGAACCGAAGGGTGGCCGCGTCCGCCTGCCAATCCACCTTCTTTCCAGAAAGTCCAGTGAGTCGGGGACCGATCTGAGGACTCGGATCCACGAACACCGGATTGCCCGCAGAAAGTGCGGGAGTCTGAAACTCGTAGACGGCGGGCCGCTCGAGTCCACTGCCGTCTCGTGCGCGCACACTGCGGACTCGCGGCAGCGCCATGACTTCGGCGCGGTATCGAGAACTCGGGATCAAACCAGCATCGCTGAGGTCGGCACGAAGTGGGATCTGAGGCTCGAAACGCACCCGGCGATCCTCCACGAAGAATTGGCCGGGGGCCAGACTGCCATCCTCCAACCTGACGATGCGAAACGCCCCGCTCCCCACGGAACCGGGGGCGACGGGACGGTTGAACTCCCAGACCAAGGGCCGGTTGACCGGGACACTCGCGCCGTCGGCGACGTCGAATGACAGCAACTCGAACGGCGTGGGCGCACAGGTAGCGAGAGTGGCCAAGATGCCGAGCCATCCCGCGCGAGGCGCTCTCAAGACGTTTCCTCGAGTGCCGCGGCGAGGAATCCACGAGCGACCAACACCGGATCATGAACCAACTCGTGGCGACTGCGTTGCCGAAACCAGGCCGCGTCACCCCCCGTCACCCACATCGAACAGGGACCCGTCGACGCCTGCAGGTCCTCGATAAGGCGATCGACCAAACCCGGAAGACCGGCATCGATGCCGTGACGGATGGCTTCGCTGGTGTCCTTTCCAGGGAGATGACAAGGTGCGTGAGCTGGGTCCATTTCGATCCGCGGCAGACGGTCGGTGCCCTGTCGAAGAGCGTCGGCGCACAGCTGCAATCCAGGAACGATCGCCCCGCCTTGAAACGAGCCGTCGCCATCGACCCAGTCCACGGTGATCGCGGTGCCGAGGTCGACGACGATGTTGGCGACGCGAGTCATCTGGAACGCCGCAAGACATCCGGCCAATCGGTCCACGCCCACGGTTTCTCCGTGGCGCACGCCCAGCTTCATGGGGAACCGATCTCCGCGAAAGTAGCCATGGCAAGGCGACCTCCCCGCGGACCGCAATCGCTCGAGCAGTCGGGTTCCCGCAGAATGCACGCTCCCGACCACCCAAAGGTCCGCGGCGGTTGAGGGACCGGCGTCGAGCAACGTGGGGGAATCCGGGTCTTCGGCGTGAGAGACGGTTCTCGTGGCCTGGACCGACGCCCCCACGTCATTGGTGGAGAATGTCACCTCGGTCACCGTGGTGTTGCCGACATCGAACACAAGAGAAGGCAAGAGGCGCGCCCCGATGGAGTTGCAAGAACACGGGCCGGCGGGAGCCGGCGCCACGAATCACTCGTCGTCTTCGGGAGGATAGAACACTTTGGTGATGGGCTTGCCGAGTCGCTGGATGACGACTTCGTACTTCGGCTCGTCCGGATTCTGGCGAACGTAGTTGATCGCCTGGGACTTGGAGCTCACCGGCGTGCCGTTGATAGAGATCAACACATCTCCGCCCTGCACGCCATAGGTTCGGCTGACTTCCGGACGCACGGTCCGGATCACCACTTCGGAGTCGCCCTTGCCCCGCTTCTGATTGCTGGCGCGAACCATCGAACCCAGATCGAACTGCTGGTTGCCGAAGCGGCTCTGCACGTTACGGCCGATCAGGAAATGATCCTTGCCCAGCTCTTTGAGCTCGACCGTGTCATCGCTGCCACGGTACTTGGCGAGAGCTTCCTGCTCGCGATCGCTGAGGTTCGAACTGGCGGCGTCCTTCTCTTCCTTCTTCTCGGCAAGGTGGGAGCCCCCCACCGCTGGACGCAAGGTGACTTCTTCGCCGCCCCAGGAGAACACCACGGCATCCGGATCAATCCGCAGCACCTCACCGAACCCGGGTTCTTCGTCGTGGGGGAACTTGAGCTTGCTACCGGGACCCAACAGGTACTCGTCCACGCTGACGATCGGTTCGTCGTCTTGATACTGCACGGCGACCAGGCCGTCGCCGCGGGAGGAGTACATGATGTTGGAGACCAGGAGGATGTCTTCGAGGGGGTCGAGCCTGCGCTCGACTGGTGTCGGTTCGACTTCGTCCGGTTCCGGCGGCTTCGGCGGATCGGGGATGTGTCCATTCAGCGGACTCTCCCACATGCGCGTGTAGTGGGAATGAGGCTTCTTGTCATCCTGGGTCGGCGTCGACTCTTCGCTGGATTCGAACCCGCCCTCGATGATCGCGATGTAGGTGGACTGGGGCTTGGGGTGGAAGTCGCCGCGCCGCCAGGATTCGAACATGAACATGGCCTTCAGGCCGGCGGCGCCAAACACGGCGATCACTCCCAGCCAGAGCAGGATCTTCAGCTTCCTGACGTTCATGCTGCCCAAGGACAAGGCCACGGGTCGCTCCCTTGGAATCGAGTTCGGAGAAACGGCGGAGTATAGGACCGCGCGGGAACGGGTCCAGCGAGCGCGCCAGCGTTCCCGAACACGTGGTTTGGACGGCGAGCTGCGGCCGATCTTCCCAGGGAATCAGGGAGCCGCCGAGGGAACCCTTCCTCCTCGGCTACTCCGCGAACCGGGGCCGGACTTTCGCCACTCCGGATTTCGCGGGTCCGGAGGACCGGTTCGAATCGTTGCCGAACAGCGGAGCCTGGCCGATTCCCCGCCGAAGGCGGGTCGATCGAAGCTCAGATCCCGCGGCTGACGCCGGCCAGGGCGAGCTTCAGCTCGTCCGGGTTGTCGGCGTTGGCCAGGGCGTCCTGGTAGGTGATCTTTCCGGAGGTGTGCAGCTCGGTGATGCTCTGCAGGAAGGTCATGGTGCCGAAGAAGTTGTCCGAGGCGAGGGCCTTGGGCAGCTCGTCGGTGCGACCGGTGCGCAGCAGCTCGCGAATGGTCGGCGTTGGCAGCATCAACTCGGTGGCTGGATAGCGGGTTTGGTTGTCGACCGAGTTGATCAAGCGCAGGGAGATCACTCCGGCCATCACCATGGACAGCTGCAAACGAATCAGCTGGTGCTGGAAGTCCGGGAAGAACGACAGGATGCGCTCTACGGTCTGCACGGCGTTGATGGTGTGCAAGGTGGACAACACCAAGTGTCCGGTTTCCGCGGCGTTGATCGCCGCTTCGACCGTGGCTCGGTCACGCATCTCGCCCAGCACGATCACGTCCGGGGCCTGGCGCAACGCGTGCTTCAAGGCGGTTTGGAAGTCCACCGAGTCCGAACCGATTTCGCGCTGATTGACGATGCAGTGCCGGTCGTTAAACACGAACTCGACCGGGTCTTCAATCGTGACGATGTGGCGCGCCTGGTGCTGGTTCATGTACTCCAGCATGGACGCAAGAGAGGTCGACTTGCCCGAACCCGCCACCCCGGTGGCTAGGATCAGGCCACGGCGTAGGCTGCACAGTTTCTGCAACTGCTCGACCGGCAGGTGCAATTCATCGAACGAGGGGACCTCGGCGTTGATGTGCCGGAACACGATCGCCGGCAGTCCCATCTGGTGGAACAAGTTCACACGGAAACGCGCCAGGCCCGCGACCTCGTAGGCCAAGTCGACCTCGGCTCCCTTGACGAAGGTCTCCATGCGCCGGTCGTCCAACAGAGAAGCCACCACCCGCAAACTAAAGTCACGAGTGATCTCCTCTTCGGAGAGCTGCTGAAGTCCACCCTGGATCCGCACCGTGGGCCGCGCCCCACACTTGAGAATCAGGTCTGGAGCCCCGATCTCCACCATGTCCTGCAGCAGCTCGACGAGATCCATGGAGTGTTGCCCTCGCTGTTAATGACGCCGGTAGATCCAACGGAGGCATCGACTGGATCGGCGCGAGAGCTGGAATGGACCGGCCGGGGTTCCCCGCAATGGGAATCCTTTTCGCAGCAGGGAGGGCGACGAAGGGAACCAGGAAAGTGCCCCGCAGGTGAGAGCCGGGATGAATCAACCCGTGGTGGGACGGGGACCAAGGGGCGCGTTCGAGTCGCCGCGTTCCTTCTCGCGTCTTTCTTGCGAGAAAGAGCCCCCCGAGGTTCTGTCTCGTCCCGAAAAGCCCACCTCTGACAGGTCTTCGCAAGGAATGGAGGTTCGTACCCGCCGCGGAGTGGAGCAATCTCCCAGTCCCCAGGTTCGCGACCCGCGGCCTGTGCTCAGCCGGCTGCGGAGGTCTTGAACAGTTCCCCGATCAGGGACTCCAGGCCGTCCCCCTCCGGCGCAGAAATGAGGAACGGCGATCGACCGGTGGCGCTTCGGAACTCTTCCGTCGACGGGGTCTCGAGAAGCAAGTCGGTCTTGGTGAACACCACGAACTCGGGCTTGCCAGGAATGGAGCCGCCGTAGTTCTCCAGTTCGTGACGAACGGTTCGGTAAGCCTCGATCCAGGATTCGGGCTCGCCTTCGGAAACGTCCACCAGGTGCAACAAGATGCGAGTGCGTTCGATGTGCCGCAAGAACCGGTCGCCAAGCCCACGACCTTCGTGGGCGCCCTCGAGCAAGCCCGGCAGGTCCGCCATGGTCATGGTTTCGAAGTCGTGTTCGATCACGCCGATGCGCGGCTGCAAGGTGGTGAACGGATAGTGGCCGATTTTGGGCGCAGCCCGAGTGATAGAAGTCAGCAGGGTCGACTTGCCAGCGTTGGGGAGACCGACGAGCCCGACGTCGGCCAACAGCTTGAGCTCCAGGCGCACTTTGCGCAGTTCTCCGGGCACTCCTTTTTGAGCGTGACGCGGAGCTCGACGGACGGAGCTGCGGAACGACCAGTTGCCGCGGCCCCCCTTGCCCCCTTTCAACAACAGCACCGATTCGTCCTCGGTCATCAGCTCGGCCAGGAGGTGGCCTCGCTCGGCGTCGCGAACCATGGTGCCGACCGGCAGTTCGAGAGTCAGGTCTGGCCCGTTCTTGCCGTGACACTTGTTGGGGCCGCCCGGAGCTCCGTTCTTGGCCAGGAACCGTCGTGTGCCTCGGATGCCGTCTTCCAACGTGGTCAGACGCGATCGACCGACCAGGAGCAGATCCCCCCCTTTGCCGCCGTCTCCGCCATCGGGACCACCCCGCGGCAAGTATCGCTCGCGGCGGAAAGACATGCAGCCGGGACCACCATTCCCGGATTGCAGGGTGATGACTGCTTCATCCAGGAACGCCACGAGTCACCTCTCCAGCAACCTACGATTCCCGCCGTCCGAAGGGACGATCAGGCCTCGCTGGCGGGCTCGACGGTGATGCGTCGACGGGACAGATACTTGACCGTTCCCGGAACCAGCGCGAACAGCGTGTAGTCACGCCCCTGGCCGACGTTGCGCCCAGCGTGAAAACGATTGCCGAGCTGGCGCACGATGATCTTGCCGGCTTCGACGCGCTCGCCCCCGTAGACCTTGATGCCACGGTACTGCGGGTTGGAGTCGCGGCCGTTTCGGGAGGAACCTTGTCCTTTTTTATGCGCCATCGCTCAGGACTCCGGGACTTCGGTGATTTCGACTTGGTAGACGGGCGCGCGATGGCCAACCCGGCGGCGGTAGTTCTTGCGCCGCTTGAACTTCTGCACGTAGATCTTCGGGCCACGACCGGTGGTGATCACCTTGCCCTTGACGCTCGCACCGTCCAAGAACGGGGAGCCGAGGCGGTCACCCACGGACAAAACCTTATCGAATGTGACCTCGTCCCCCACTTGGGGATCCAGGCCTTCCAGCTGGATCTTGTCGCCGGCCCGGACCAAAAGCTGACGGCCGCCGGTCTGAATCACTGCGTGCATGGCATCTCTCGAGTGAGAATCGCGCGGGGGAGCCCAGGACATTTCGCCAGGCTCCGGGAGAGGCGGAGTATTGTAGTGAGGGGCTCGCCGAAAACAATCGGCGCCTCGCGTGGTTCGTCCCCGGATCTAGGCGCCCGCTGGGGCCCCGACGGATCGTCGAGCGGGTCGATCCCGATCCATTCCCGTGGGAGACTACCCTGCGGCTCCCTCTCCCGCGTCCGTCGTTTCCTGGGACAGCCGTCGCGCCACGTCCTTCACCCACCCCTCTCGCTCTTCTTGAAGGGATCGCAACGTCCTGACAAACCGACCGATCGACACCCGTCGCCCTGCCGGCGGAGTCAACCGAAGAGCGACCGACTCGGAGCGATTCTCGACCGCGAGGGCCTCCAAACCCAGAGGCCCCAGGTCCAACTGACGGGCGGCTTCTCCCAGCGCCACGACATCGTCCGAGCGGATTTCCAGGTCCACCGCATCGTCCAGCTTCTCCCGCCGATCCCCCTCCCAGATTTGCGCGAGCTCCATGCCCGCGGGAAAGACTCCCTGCACGGCCGCCTGAACATCCTCAGGGGTGACCGCGGCGTCGAAAAAGCAGACAAACCTCTCGCCGTCCGAGCGCACCCCGACGGGCAAGGGTTCGGGCAACACCATGCGCGGGTGGGGCCGAAACCCTTGGGTCATCTGCAACGGCAATCCGCTGCGTCGAAGACCGCGGGCCACCGCTCGGGCCCAGTCCCGATGCCCCAAGTAATGGAGATTGCCCTGTTTGGTCAGGACTAAGGTCATGGGAAATCGGGAGGCGGGTTCGAACATTCACGAGCTCGGCGGGATCCAAAGAGAATTGCCCCCATCATAGGGCGCCCGGTCCTCGCTCGCGGGGCTTCCGTCGGCTCGCGCGCCCCCATCCTGACCGCGGCGGCACCCATCTCGAAACCGCGGCGGGGCTCGGGGCTTGCCAATGTTCAGGATCCACGCGAGGAGCAATGGTCACCAGCGACGGCTGGCCCCAGTGGCTTCCCTCCTCCGCGTCAGGGAAATTGGACGACTTCAAAGTTGCTGGCCTGGAGACCGGACGCAGTGAAGCCAATGGCCAAGAACGTCAGGTCCAACCCCGCGATCGCCGCCGGAGTGCTGATCGAAAGCCCATGGCGGCATTGGAAGTCGAAGGTGTCGATCAGGATCACCGCCGGGTTTGGCGTTCCGTTCACATGGGTCAGCAAGAGCGCGTTGCGTTGACCGAATTCCCCCGGGACGCCAACTCCTGGGGCGAGCACCGGCAGAAGGGTCAAGTTTCGACCCGTCCAGCAACGATCCTGCCCCACCAATCGGTCAGGCGTCCCTCACATCCGAGAACGACAGCAGACGTTGCACGAAATCCGCGGCTGGCCCGGTCTCTCTCCTGGAAACTCGCACTCGAGGCTCGTCAAACGATGTTTTGGCCACTCCTCACTTCGGTCGCAACGAGCCTCTTGGCCGTGGCACCCATTCATCCATGCCCATGTCCGGCGCTCCACCCAGCACTCGCCGGTCGCCGTCGAGGTCCACTCCGTTGTTTCCGGGACCCCGGTTGCCGCCCGTGTCCACACAGGGCGAGTCGGGCCGGAGGTGATAGTCCAGGTTGTCCGGGTCGACGAACAGAGGGTCCTGATCCACGACGCCTCTTCCCGACCAGCCCCCGTCCACCAGGCAATAGCGCACCGAGTTGTCTTCCAGCGGCATCAGAATCTCATCGTCGAGCCACGAGGAGTTCTTCCAGAAGATGCTGTTGCGAATGTGGATCGGTTGCTGCCGGGAATGAACCGCGGAACCAACGCCAAACAACAACGTCGCACCATTCTTCGAGAAGGTGCAAAACTTGATCCCGGAGCCTTGGTCGGCGTCAGAAACGACAGCGCCCCCGTTGCCCAGCAATGCACGGTTCTCGAGAAGCAGACTGTTGAGCAAGCGCATTCGCGACTGTTCCAGAGCGATCGCTCCGCCACCGGTGATGGCAAGGTTTCTCTCGAAGAAGCAGCGGTCCATTCGAAAGTCGGAGTGTCGAGCATGGATGGCGCCTCCGTCGGTGCGAGAGACATTGGTCATGAACACACAGCGACGAATCGTCGGACCTTCGCCAAAGATCTCGACGGCTCCTCCTTTCTCGTTGAACCCGCGAAGAACGGTGACTCCTTCGAGGATCCCGTTGCCATCCCCAAAAAACTCGAACAACGGGCCATCGAACTCGCCGTTGATGAGACAGTCGAGCGGCCCTTTTGCACTGGTGACTCGCACTCCTCGTAGCAGGTATCGGATTCGCCGGTTGCCAGGTCCGGTGTAAACACCCGGAGCCAGGACGATGGTTGCTCCGCGTGCAGCACAGCGAATGGCATCCTGAATCGTCGGATACTCATCGGGCACGTGCAACGGCCCCAGGACGTCGCCGCAGGGTGCATCTCCTTCGATCGTCGGGAAAGAAACACTTGCCAGGCCAAGACGGCGTTGGGAAACGGCGGTTCCCAAACGCCCGGGAACCACCGACACCATGGCGTCGCGACTGCGCTGGCCTCGATCGGTCATCAACAAGTCGAACTGACCATCGCCGTCCAAGTCTCCCGCGGCCGTCACCTGCGCTCCTCGACGAGCAAACGCTTTCGGTCCGGGGAACTCGACGATTGCCTTGTTCGCAACGCCACGCCGGATTCGGTCGCCGCAGAAAACCTCGACACGCCCCATACACCTTTGCGAACCCGACCAATGGGGAGAGCCGACCACCACGTCGTTCCTGCCGTCCCCATTCACGTCAGCCACGGTGAAAGAGTGAGCAAAGCCGTCGTCACGCAAACCGCGCAGTGACTCGACCACGGAGCCATCCGAACCGGACACGACATCGACGAAGTTGTGGTTGCCTCCACAGCGAAAGGTCAGATAGTCAGGAGTGCCATCACCCGACAAGTCCCCCGCCGCAGCGAGCCGCTCTCCCAAGCGAGCAAACTCTCCTCCGGTGCGCTCATGCAGCTTGTCACCGGTGCCCCCGGAACGAGCGATCACTCGACCGTTCATGGCCAGGAATCCCGTCGAATAGACGTAGTCGTCCGCCCCGTCATGATCGACGTCCCCGACTCCGCTCACCGCCGTTCCCATGCGTTCGCCGTCCCAGAAACCATGGTGAACAGACAGGGTGTCACCGGTCCGACCAGAAAAGACATGCACTCGACCACGAGACTTGGTCCAACCCGGCTCGCCCACGAGCAGATCCTGAACCCCATCCAAGTCCACATCTCCTGCTGCGGCCGCTGCCAAGCCGAACTCGGTGCGAGTGTCCTTGGCAGAGTGAGTGCGAATCACCGTTCCATCCCGACCAGAGAACACCGTCACTCGACCAAAGCGACGATTCCCCCGGGCGAAGTCCGGTTCCGACACGAAGAAGTCGTCATGACCGTCCCCGTTCAGGTCCCCCAAGCCGCCGACTTGGATGCCGAAACGCGTGGTTTCGATTTCCGAATCCACGGCTTCATGGAACTCATGCAAGACGTCGCCGGTCGCACCGGAAGTGACCTGCACCATTCCCTCGAACGAGCCGAAGCCCACCGTCGCGATGAGGAAGTCTCCCACGCCGTCTCCGTCGACGTCTCCCGCAGGAGCGATGGCTTCTCCATGAAGTGGGGAAACTTCCGAATCGCGATCCGGAACGCGCCATGTCCCAAGCTCTTCCCGAGGTTCGGCGGAAGGCGGGAAAGAGAACAAACAGAGACAAGCAACACTCAACGGCATTCGCGACATGACTCGGATCCTTCTGGCAAGGAAAAGCGAAAGGGTGACAACCAACGTTCTCCGACGACCACACCTGCGGCCCCGCGACTCATCTCCAACTCGCGGAGATGTCCTTGTTGGGGACCAACTCATCCATGCCCATGTCCGGGGCACTGCCGAGAACTCGCGGATCTCCATCCAGGTCGACACCGCCGTTTCCCGTGTCTCCGCTGCCGCCCGCATCCACGCAGGGGGACATCGCTTGCAGGTGGTAGTCCAGATTGTCGGGATCCACGAATCGCGGATCCTCGTCGAGAATCGCCGTCCCCGGCCATCCGCCATCCACGACACAGAATTGCACGGACCCATTGCGTGCCATCTGAATCTCGTCGTTGAACCAAGAAACGTTGCCCCAGAGCACACTGTTGCGAACGATGATCGATCTCGAGAGGGAGGCGATCGCCGCTCCCGCGCCAAACAGCAAGGTGGCCTGATTGCGGGCGAAGGTACAGAATTTGACCACCGAGCCGTTGTCCGCGCTGCAGTGCAGGGCGCCTCCATCGCCCAACAGCGCCTTGTTTTCGATGAGCAGGCTGTTGAGCAACCGCAACCGCGATTGACTCACGGCAATGGCTCCCCCTCGGTTCAGGGCGATGTTGTTCTGGAAGAAACACCGGTCCATCCGAACATCAGAAAGACCCGCATAAAACGCCCCCCCATCCGTGAACGCAATGTTGCTCACAAACACACAGCGACGAATCGTGGGACTGGCGCCCGCCACTTGAATCCCACCACCGAGATCCCCCAGGCCTCGAAGAACCGTCACCCCATCGAGTATCGAGTCCGGCCCTTCCCCCGAATCGAAGACGAACGCTTGGCTGTCGAACTCCGCGTTGATCAAGCAATCGAGAGGTCCTTCGGCACTGGTCACACGAATCGCCTTCGATCCATAGTCGATGTCACGGTTGCCGGGTCCGGTGTACACCCCGGGGGCAAGGACGATCGTGGATCCCGGCGCGGCGCAGTCGATCGCCGCCTGGATCGTCGGATACTCCTCGGGGACCAGAAGCGTCCCGCTCACGTCCTCACAAGGCGGATCTCCCGCCGCCGACAGGGTCGCCGTCGTGGAGTCGAAGGCTTGACGATCGGAAAGCGGAATGCCCTGGCTCCCGGGCACGAGCGAAACCACGGCATCGCGATGGCGTCGGCCTCGATCCGCGACCAGAAGCTCCGCGTGGTGATCGGCATCCAGGTTCCCGGCAACCGCAACCTGGGCGCCTCGCCTCGAGAAAGGCATCTTCCCCGGGAACTCGAGGACCGCTCTTGCGCCGAGGCCTTGGCGAATCTCGCTGCCCGAGAAGACCTGGACCCGACCGGAACATTTCTTGGCACCGGACCAATAAGGCGATCCGATCACCACGTCGCTCACCCCATCTCCGGTGACGTCGCCGGAACAGAACGACGCGCCAAATCCATCGTCCCGACTTCCTGGAAACACCGCGAGGCTCGCTCCATCGACACCGGACACGACTTCCACGACGTGCTTCGATTCCGAAGAGCGAAACACCAGGTAGTCCGGAGTGCCGTCCCCAGAAACATCGCCCGCGGCGGCGAGCCGTTCCCCCAAACGCGCCCTCCTTGCCCCGGTGCGCTGATGCAGGAGCTCTCCGGTGCGTCCGGAACGCGCGATCACTTGACCCGTCAGGGGCAGGAAGAAGCGCGTCGAGTACACGTAGTCGTCGGCACCGTCATGATCAACGTCACCAATCCCGCTGACCGCCGTTCCCATCCGGGCCCCCTCCAAGGAGCCGGAGTGAATCGCCAAGGTCTCCCCGGTCGAACCGCTCAAGACATGAATTCGACCGCGAGCCTCGTTCCATCCGGGCTCTCCGACCAACAGGTCCTGAACGCCGTCCTCATTCACATCCCCTGCCGAGGCCGCAGCGACACCGAATTCGGTTCGGCGTTCGCTGGCCGAGTGAACACGAATCACGCTGCCGTCCTGACCGGAGTAGACGGTCACCCGACCGAGACGCTGCTTCCCGCGAACGAAGTCAGGCTCAGAGATGAAGAAGTCGTCGTGTCCATCCCCGTCCAGATCCCCCACTCCTCCGACTTGCATTCCGAAGCGTGTCGTTTCGATCGCGGAGTCCTCCGCCTCCGACAACACGTGCAAGGTCTCCCCGGTGGCCCCCGATGTCACCTGGACCATCCCTTCGAACCTGCCGAATCCTCCCGTCGCTACCAGGAAGTCGACGATCCCGTCTCCATCGACGTCCCCGGCTCGAGCAATGGCATTGCCATGGAGAGGGGAAACACGAGACTCTGCCTCCGGCGCTCGCCACTGCCAGAGCGCCTCTCGAGACATTGCAGTCGTAGACAGCGACACGAAAACCCACAGCGGAAGCAGTGTCATTCGGAACATGATTCAATCCTCACAGACGCAACTCGGGATCAACGCAAGGCAAACAGGAGGAAGACAATCTTTGACACGACTGGGAATCGTAGTTGTTCAAAACCAGACTGTCCACGACACACGTCCAGCGACTGACGAACAGATCCCGAACAAACAGCACGCTGCTCTGAGAGATCGCGGGAATGCGTGCAAGGACGGTGGGGGTTTCGATCTCCGCCCGTTCATGGGCCAAGCCCCTCGGGCATCGATCCTCCCCCTGCAGTGTCGCCCTCTTCGTTGTCGCATTACAATCGCTTCCTTGGGCGGGAAACTCAGAGCAACATCTTTCACCGATCCACATGTTTCGAAGAACAATCGGGGCAATGAGCCGGTCGACTTCTCTACTCTGCAAGCAACTTGGCAATCGTGTTCATCTGTTTGTTCTGGACGAGATCTTCGGAGAATGCGCCATCCTGTTCACCGGACGTGGTCCCCGTCGTTGTTGAGTTCCTTGCTGGTGGTGATTGTCGCCTGCCGAACACCCGCGCCTCCCGCGGAGCAAAGCAACGCCGAGGAGCCTCGTGACGAACCACGCTCGACTTCCGTCAACGGCGAGGACGCCCTCCCCTAGCGGCGAATCGAGTTCGAGCGAGGAAGCTTCTCCCTGTGGGTGGGGCCGATCTTTCGGGCTGCGTTCGACGATGACGGGACCTGCACCCTGCAGCGGTTCGCCTGCTTCAGTGCCGTAGAGTCGTGTGCTGTGTGGGTCATGCCAGTCTCCTTCCTGGCTTAAGCACCTCAAAGGAAAATGGGTGGTCCACGCGCGGGAAGTCGACACCCACGACCTCCTGGGAGTTGGGGTCGATCATCCAAGAACGCACCGACGGCCGGCCATGGATGGACCGGCCCTCGGTCCGTCATCGTTCTCGCGAGTTGGTGGGCGGCGGCAAATGCCTTGGGATGAATGCAGCGCCCCACGCGACCGGATCCCCGCCGCTATCCCAGGATCTTGATGAACCAGTGAAGAGCCTTCAAGGTACTCTTCACCTTCGCCACGGTACCACCGATCAGCTTGCCTTTCTTATAGGCTGCTTGGTTGGCGGGGTCATCCAGTCCCAGACCCGCTTGCTCCAACTTCTCGTGCAGGGCGGGAGATTTCCATTTTCCATCCAGCCCCTCCATCATCCCCACCGTTTCCCATAGCGAGTCGAGAATCTCTCGGAGCTTCTCTTCTGGAATCGCATCCAGGGCCTCGCTTCGATGATGGATTTCGAAACTGGCCTTGATGTCTCCCGCTAGCTGAGAGGCCCACTTGCCGGCTCGCTCAGCCCCTTTGAAGAACGCCGAGGACCAAATCTCGAACGACTTCGCCGCATCGGGCCCGCCGCCGTCGAGGTATTTCTCCTTGGCACTGGTCATCTGCTCATAGTCAAACATCACCATCTCGATGGAGCCGATGATGTGCTCCGCGAAATCCAGCAGTTTCTCAGCGCCAACAAAAGGGCTGTTGTTGAGCCTGTCCGGATCATCAAGAATGGATCCGTATTCATCCAACGCATCGAGCAGCTCCTGCGCGTCATTGATCAGATCCTCAAGCTCGTCCAGGACGAGAGGCGGATCGCCATTCTTCTTCGCCTTCTTCTTCAGCTTCTTGAGTTCTTTGATCCTCTCACGAAGCTCTTTTCGAATCCGCTTCCGCCTCTCCTTGGGAGTTTCCTTCTTCTTCTCGAGACCGGTCGGGTCCGTGAACGACCATGGGTTGTTCCCCACGTAGGAGTACGCGTTGCCGAGATTGTCTGCGTCGACCCAGGCCCCCAATGGATCGCGCGTGGTGAACCGCCCCGCGATCGGGTCGAAGTACCGCGCTCGGAAGTAGTAGAGCTCGCTCTCTGTGTCCAGCCGCCGACTGGAAAAGAAGTACGGGTTCCCCACACCCGATCCCTGCGGCCGTGGCGCGTAGGTCACGCCATCCAGGAGTTCACCATAGTCGTCGTAGTCATAGACCTCGCCCGCCACCAGGAAGCCGAGGGAATTCACCAGTCCATGGACATTGCCGAGGTCGTCCGTGATGTAGCCATAGGTCTCGGAATTGCGCCACATCGCGACGATGTCGTCGAGTCGATCGCCATAAGCATAGGTGGCCACCGTCGTCCCCACCCCATCTCTCTCCTCGATCACGTGGCCATCGAGATAGAAGTAGCGGGTTTCGGCTCCTTCCACGATCCGGGCAGTGCGGCGACCGAGAACGTCATATTCATACGAGGAGTTCTCATTGAGCTGCTGGTTGGAATGACTCGTCATCAGATTGCGGTAGTCATAGGCCCGCTGGATCGGAAACAGTGCAATCGAGAGTCCCTGCTTTGCATAGGTTTGAGTCAGATTTCCCGAGCCGTCGTAGGAGCGTAGCTGGTCGGGAGTATGGGTGTATTGATTCACCGGCTTGTCCACCAGCGACATCGTGTAGGAACCCGCGGATGGGCCGCCAGTGACCGACACTCGATTGCCCACCCCATCCAGGACGTAATCGATGGTTCGATTCTTGCCACGACCGGCTCCCGAGCGAACCGATTGAATCAGCTGATTCACGGAGTCGTACGAGTACGAATGAGTCACCCCCGTCAGCTCGTTTCGCCTCAGAGCCTTGTTGTGATTTCGATCCCATTGATAGGTTCGATAGTCCAGAGCAGCCCCTCGGCGGGTGGCCATTGTCGATTCCACTCTTCCCACGGCGTCGTAGCTACGGAGAAGTTCCACGGAGAAGCCAGGAGTGAGCCGACGCCTCTCGATTCGACGGGATCCCAAGAACTCGTCGCTGTTGACCGCGATCCCGGAATTCACGTCCACCACACTCCTGAGCCGACCAATGCCATCGCGCTGAAACTGCAGATGCCGGCCGCCGGGGTAAAGGCATTCCACCAGTCTTCCGGCGTGATCCCGCTTCGAAAGCACGCGCGGTCGTCCCAGGGATTCGGAGATCATGTTGGAAAGTGAGTCATACACTCGGCTGACCGAGGAATCGTCATCTGCACCCGAGACCAGCCGGTCGAGAGCATCCCACTGGTACGTCTCCGACGTGGGCCCCTGCACGTTTGCTCCGCGCGCAATGGTCCGGCTGGAAAGCCGCCCGGCCGGATCGTAGTTGTTCGTAATCACGGACCCGTTCGCATCAGTCACCTGCTGGATCCGACCGATGGCGTCGTAGGACACTGCCTGCCAGGTGGTGCCATCGGCCTCGACCGCCAGCGCCACTCGGTCGAGGGCGTCATACTGGGTCGCCGAAGCATGTCCATTGTCGTCGATCTGCGAAACGACCCGGCCATTGTGATCCAGCACGGTCTCGGTCACCACATGACCATCCCCGGCAAGCCCCGGATCGATCGCACCCTCCCCGGAGCCGCCCACCCGCATGACACGGTCCACACGCCGAAGCTGGCCCAAAGCATCGTAGGAGTAGGACGTCGTATTCCCGTGGTGATTGATGGCCATCGTCGGCGGACTGGGATGCTCCCCGTAACCGTCCAGGCTCATCAGATGGGAAGTAGAAACATCGGATGTCCGCGCATCGCTCTGAAACATGACCTTCTTCCGAGAGTCGTAGACCGAGCGGCGCACGTGCCCCAGCGAGTTCACGGAAGCGGTGATCAGATCCCTCTCGTCGTAGAACTGCCAGGAGGGAAAGGTGACAAAGGTCCCGTCGTCCCGATACTCGGTTCGGGTCCTCTGAATCTCGTTCCCGGCCTCGTCGTAGGCCATCGTCGCCTGGACACTTCGCGCTGCTTGCCAGGTTCCGTCGGAAAGCGAGTCACCCTCGCCATCCCATTCACGAATCGCGCGACCGACACCGTCGTACTCCATCGCAAAGAAACTGCGATCATCACTCACCTGCAACACTTTCCGCCCGAGCGCGTCGTAGATCATGCGGCGGGTCGCGAAGCCATCGCCGGGCGTCAGACTTCCTTCGTGAATGAGATCGGGATCAATCCCGTTCGTGTTCAAGGCCCGGTCGACCTGATACGGACGCTGATTCTCGTCGACGGAGGTGATCGTCTGCGCAAGGACACGGTCGTTAACCCCATCGACGTACTCCACATCCTCCGCCCTGATCAGATTGCCAGCGACATCCCAGACGAGACTGCGGTAGTGACCGTCCAGATTCCCGTCCACCGCTGGCCGGATCTCCTTGGCGACGGAATTGAATTCGTCGTATTCGGTCCGCCAGACGGCCCCCGTACCATCCACGGTACTGGTGATCCGCTCATGAGGCCCGTAGTCGTGGAACTCGCTGACCACTTCCCCGGGGGCGGGTGGATTGTCGGGGATCGCGGCAATCGAGGGCTCCAGCAGAAGGTTCTGGTGAGCACCAAGGAAGGTGTAGCCGGCAACGCCGCCGATGAATCCCCCCATCGACTCGATCCAGAGGAGGTTCCGTTCATCGAACACTCTCGATTCGATGTTGTTCGAGTCATTCCCGGCATTCCATTCCGGTTTGAGAGTGAGGATTCGATTCCCCTCCTTGTCGTATCGGTACCCCGTGATATTGCGAGACGACACACCGTCGTAGTCAGCCTCGAGGTCGGCGGTCAGCAAGTTCCCCAGGATGTCGTACTCGAAGAGGTGTGAGATTTCTCCGTGGTCGACGGCTGCGGTGGGCCATCCAGAAACCGGATCGATCGACGGACTGACGTCATCAACCCGCACCTCGACCTGCTCATCGTTGCCGTCGTAAAGCAACGACGTGACGTATCCCAGCTCGTCGGTGAGAGAGACCACCTGATCGAGACTGTTGTATTCCGTCTGAGCCGTGTGACCCCGGCCATTGGTGACCTGCGTTTGCCGGCCCACCGCGTCGTAGTCGTACGCGAGGACCTGCCCCTCTTCGGAATGTTCTTCCGCGAGAAACCCGCCCGCCGCGGAGGAAACCACCCCGCCGAGCTGCCCCGTGGGATCGGCCTCGGAATAGTAGCGATACTCCGTTCGCTCTCCCTCGGGGGAGACTTCGCTGACCGGAAGCGAGAACTGGTTGTAGGCGAGCGTTGTTTCGATTTCCTGGAGCGTGAAGCTGGGCTGCGGATCCGCAGCGGAACTCACGGCGATGACGTTCGAGGAAGGCTGTCGAACCAGGATTTTGTTCCCGAACACCTGCCCCGTGTTGCCATCGCCATTCACGTCCGGCTTTTCGTCATCCTGGGAGATCGGCGGCAAGACTGCCGCGAGTCCGGGCAGAGCGGCGTACTGGGAACTTTGATTCACATCAATCTGCCACGCATCGATCAGGCCATCCAGCGCGCCGGTCTCGATGTCCCCCTCCTGATAGTCGAACACCGCGTCACTCATGTACCGCTCGAGAGACCACGTCCCCCCGTTCGGCGGCACGTAGGTCGGATCGTTGCCGCGGGGCCCGACTCGAGCCCGCTGTTGATTGAAAACCGGCTCGTAGGCGTAGGACTCGACGATGTCCGGCGCCGTGCCCCACCGAGGATGGCGCCGACGCTGCAGGAGATTCCCTTGCTGGAATCGATCGATACTTGCCGTGTTGTACACGAAGGACTCGTGGCGCCCCGGCGCCTTTCGTTCGATCACCTTTCCATGTTCATTGTGGGATTGAATGGTCACCCAGGAGTGTGGATCCGAGAACCGAAGGCGCGGCTGATGGGGCCAAGTGATCCGGTTCAAGTCCGGATCCTGCGCCTCCGCCTGGGAAGACCACGCCATCTCCAGGTAGTCGGAAATCTGCTGGGTTTCGGGATCGTCGAAGACCGGGTGCTCGGGATCCAGACGACCGGTGTATCGGTACTCGAGAACGGTGTTGGCGCTCTCGTCGAAGACCCTCAATGTGACATTGCCATTCGGGCTGATCGACATGGTCTTTCGCGCTTCCACGAACCAGCCATGATCGATCGGGGGCGACGAAACATCGTAAAGGAACACATAGCGCCCTCCCGCGAGCACCCCCGAAGCATTCACCCCGCCGACCTGCTGGGCGACGACGCGGTCCCCGCCCGCAGAATAGGTGTTGGTGAGAAACGCCGAGGCCGCGGCAGGATCCCCATTGGCGTCCATCAGTTCCTGGGGAGCAATGACCCGGGTGATACACTGTGGGTTCGACGGGTCGTACTCATACACCGTGGTCTTCCCGTCGGGGAAGTCGTTGCCCGTCGAGGTGTTCTCGACCTTGGGTGACCGAACCGAAGTGAGCACGCCCTGATCGTAGCTGTATTCCACTCGCCGACCGTCGAAGTCTTCCACCGCCGACAGCTGACCGGACTCGTTGTAGGTGAAGTCGATGTCCCGACCATAGGAATCGAGGATTCGGCTCAGACGCTTGGAGTTCAATCCCGGAAACTCGGAGACCACCTCGTATTCGAAGGTCACAACGTTGCCATGGCGATCGTGCACTTCGTCGATCCAGTACGTTTCCGTGCACCCACCGACGAGGGGGCTCGCGTTGTCCCCCGGCTTGAATCGATAGATCATCCCATCGGCAAATCGAATCTTGAACTCGGTGGGAAGGAACCCGTTGCTGAAGTCTCCGACCGCCATGACCTTCCCATACTGGCCGCCGGGCAGGTCACCCAGGAGGCCCTGGGGAATCGAACTCGTGAGAGAGAGCACGTCGATGCGTGCCGCTCCGTTGTAGTAGTAGATCCCTGATTCCACGGGCTGGGAGCCGTAGCAGGCGGTGCCGCCGCTTCCCTGGAAGTAGTCGACCACGATGCGTTGAAACCAGTTGAGATCCCAGCCAGGTCCCAGAGCGGTCTGCGCGGAACTGTTGTTTCGGTAACGTTCGGACGATGTCGATGTCCATTTGCCGACCTGGCACGTGGAGGTCGGTTTCTTCCATGACCAGGTTTCCGGTGAACTGCACGACGGGATCCCCGTCCTTGTCGTCGTCCTTCTTGGGATCGGTTTGATCGTTCTGCTCCGCCTGACCGCTCGAAGAGCTGAAGAGAGGCCTCGGCGCCGCCGCGAAGGAGACCGACGTGGTCGACACGAAGACGAGAGCGAGAAGGCATACGGATTTCGGAACGGTCATGGCGAGAACTCACGAACGGACCACGGATTCGCCGGATCGAACCTCGTTGGCTCGACCTCCAGCACGCCGTCTGCGCCTCATCGCCTCCAGAGAGTTCTGGATTTCTGAGATATTCCAAATGGCCCCGGGCGGGCCGTGCCATTCGTTCGCCTTCCACTCTCCGGTACTCCCCGTGACCCGGCTCGATGGTTCATCACGGCCCGCCGTCACAGATCGCCCGCGAACGCACTGCTGGTCCGAGAACCGCGATCGAGGGAGGTCGTGATGAGAGGACTCTAAGGCCATGCGCAGGAATCGATGGGGCAGCCGGCGCCTCGATTCCGCCACCTCGAGAAACGTGCGAATCGTCCTCAAACTCGGAGGCTGTGCCATGACCTCGACAACTGACCGCTCTTCCCGATCCCCGAGCACCAGCGCGCTGACCCGATGCACCCTCATCCTCGGCGTCGTCGGCCTCGCCGCACTCCTTGGCTGGACCGCGGCTTCCCGATTGACCTGGCTCGGCAACGCGCTCGTGGACACCCTCGCCTCATTCACCTTCCCCTTCCGAGAGGCCGTCGCGGCCATGGCGCCAGGACGCTTGGGGTGATTCCCTCGCTCCCGGCGGGAGTTGGTGTGGGGCCAACGACAAGACCGGCGCTCCAGAACCCACGGCGAGGGGGCCAAGCGCCTGGAGACCGCCATCGATGCCCGTACCCAGGCCAGCCTTAGCACGTTGCGCTTCACATCGGTCCCTGTGGCCAGGTTCCGGGAGGACTTTCATCTTCAGGTGTGCGCCCATACTGGGCGGACAAAAAAAGAACCGCCGCCCCCACGGGACGACGGTTCTTCGGGATGTGATTCTGTTGGTGGTGGAAAGGATCAGGTGCCGAAGCCGGCGGCCATCTCTTCCCAGCTGGTGATCGCGTCCTTCTTGAGATCTTCGAGCGCGCGATCGAGGCTTTCGTCAGCACTCTCGGCGGCCTGCACGATCCAAGGAGTCAGGAACACGATCAGCCCACGCTCGTCGTCGCGGACGTTTTCGGCCTTGAACAACCAGCCGAGCAACGGGATGTCGCCGAGGATCGGCACCTTCTGAGTCTCGGTCCGCTGCTCCGTCTGCATCAGGCCGCCGACGATTCCGGTCTGCCCGTTCTCCAGCATCATGGTGGTCACGACGGTCTGAGAACCGACACGCGGCAGAGAGATGGAACCCTCGCCCGTCGTCCCGGCGCCAACCGAGAAGCGGTCGAAGCCTGGCAGGTCCGGGTCGGTCTGACCGGTCAGAGACTCGGCTTCCGGCACCACGGTCATGATGATGCGGTTGGTCCCCGGCACCACGTGCGGGATGACCAGCATCTGGAAACCGGTCTGCACCGGCGAGTTGTCTGCCTCACGCACCTGCAGCTGCAGACCACCGGACTGGTTCGACGCGGCTTCTGCCTGGGCGTAACGCACGGTTTCCCCGACGAAGATGGTCGCGGCCTTGTTGTTCAAGGTGATCAAGCTCGGCCGCTGCACCACTTCCGCACTGAGGTCGGTCTTCAGCAGACGAATCGAGAGCTGAGTGGCCGAGAAGTCCAGCACGCCGGGCAGCACCGGCGAAGCCGAGTTGCCGAAGGTCTGGTTCTCGGTGACCGGCTTGAGCGCTTCGATGTTGTCGAAGTCACGACCGGGGAAGATGTTGTCGGCGAACGAGCCCGGACCAAGGTTGAACGGGAAACGACTGGAGCGCTGGGCACCGGTCATCCGGAAGTTCACGCCGCCGTCGACGCCGAACGCGTAGTCGCTGGTATCCGTATTGGTGGTCGAAACGAACTTGACGTCGATGTAGACCTGCACCGGCTCAACGTCGAGCCGCTCGACGAACTGCTGAATCTCATCCAGCACGGGACGGGTGTCCCGCACCAGGATCGAGTTCTGATCGTCGAAGTAGTCCAGCTCGCCATCCTTCGAGAGCATCTTGGTGAGCGCGCCCAGCAGCGGAAAGTCCTGCATGGCATCGTGCTCGGCCGCGACCTGCTCGCCGACGGCGTACAGGGTGTCGATCTTCGCCACGTAGGTTTCCATCGGGCGAATGTACTTGAGCTGGAACAGGCGGCGCTCCAGGTGAGTGGACAGACCGGTGTCGTCCACCACGCGCAGGATGCCGCGATCTTCTTGCACCAGGTGGTAGCCGTTGGTCTTCACCACGGCTTCCAGGGCGTCACGCCAAGGGCGGTCCACGATCACCATGGTCACGAGTCCGGTGACGGCTTCGGACACGATGATGTTGGCGTTGCCGGCCTTGGCAATGGCCTCGATCACCTGCTTGATGTCCACCGCGGTGAAGGACATGGTCACCCGCGGCGGCTTCTCGACTTTGAAGAGACGTGCCGACTGTTCAGTGACGATGCAGCCGGCGTTCTCGGCCACGAGTTCCAGGGCATCGCGCCACGGAATCTCGCGCAGATTGATCGTCACCTGACCTTCCGTTCCCGGGGGGGTGACGACACTGATGCCGACCTTGTTGCGGATGTGCTCGAGCACGTCCTCCAGGGGTCGGTCACTCACGTCCAGGGTGATCGTCGCACCCTGGTTGATCTGTCCACGCAGCGGCTGACCTTGTCCGACGATCTGAGCATCCGCTGACGGTGCCCAGGCGCTGACGACCAAGAACGCCAGAGGCGCCCATCCATGACGTAGAGTCATTCCACCAAATCTCCCCGCCACCATACGGTGGCGTCTCAGGCCGAGAGGACCCCGGCCTAGAATCCCATCCCAATTCGCGGAGCAGAAAGTTGCAGGTCGTCAGTAGTCGTAGGTCAGCGGGACCCCGCGAAATTCGAACACCAATCCATCTACATTGATTTGCGTCAGGAAGAGGTCGTCGGCGACAGCCTCGCCCTCGCGGTAAACCATGTTGTTGACGATGGCCACGGACTCCTGGCCACTTCCGTCTTGCGGGTACATCACCAGTCCGGAGACCTCCAGGTCGAGGTCCATGAAGGCCAGCGCGGTGGTGGCGACCAGGTAGATGTTTTCCATCTCGGCCAGTGCCGCGGTGACTTCCGGATTGGTACTGCCGGTCGACAGACTGCTCACGATGTCGAACGTGTCGACGCACGCCTGGTAGTCACCCAGCTCGAACGCCTGGGACATCTGCGCCAGGGCGCTGCTCACTCGGATCAGCTCTTCGTCGGGACGCTCGGTGACCGCCGCATCGCCGGCACGCTGGCGCAGACGGTCCAACTCGACCAGCACTCGTTCGAACTCACGCTGCAAGGACGGCGCCGAGATGAACTTCTCGGCTTTGGCGTCGTCGGCGCGAACCTGGACTTCGGTCAGAAGGCCGATGGCCTCGACACGCAGCTCCATCTCACGCATGACGCTACCAGCAGCGTCCATCAGATCGAACAGGGCGTGGCACTCTTCGATCTGGCCTTGGATCTCTTCCAGGAACTCACGCTGCTCGGTCAGGTCGGCCAAGCCGACGGAGTCCTCGCTGATGCGAACGCGCGGGTCGACCATGGGGTCGCGGCGCACGCCTTCGGCGAGAAGCTGGAAGCGGTCCAGGGCAAAGTCGTGGCGAGCTTCCACCACCTGCTCAGCCAGCTGGGCACGCTTGCGGTCGTAGCCGGCGATGTTGACCCCGGGGCCGACCTCGTTGCCCTTGTACACGAAGGTTTCCACCGAAAGGTTGACGTCGTGGCGAGGATCGCCCTGTTCTTCGTCGTCCCGCCGAGAGGCCTTCATCGTGATGTCGGTGATGCGCACGAACCGCTCGTGGTTTTCGATGCGGTTGATGAATTGCAGCAACTGGGCGAAGGTCGCGTCGAAGCGGATCTTGTATTCCGCTCGGTCGAACACTTCGGAGGTGGTCATCTTGTTTCGTTGCGGCTGCGGATTCAGCTCGGTGATCTGCACGCCAGAGAAGTTCACGAAGTCCTGGATGTTCCGGTACAACTCGTTGACTTCGCCGTCACTCGGCAAGATGCGCACGTAGTATTCGAGGTTTTCACGAAGCACGATGACGTCGCGCTCTAGGTCCTCGATGCCACGAATCTTGTTGCGTGACGCGGTAATCTGGGTTTGCAGGTTCGTCTCTTCTTCTTCCAGAGACTTCCAGCTCTTCCACGTGAACCAACCGCCAGCCGAGGATCCGACCAGGACGAGGGCCGAGATTCCCAGGAATCTCTTGTGACCGCGTTGGAGTTCAAACTTGGGCACGATCGTATCTCCCGCTTTTCCCTAGAGTCCCTCAGTTCTCTGGCAGCTTGACTTCAAAGCTGAATTCCATCTTCTGCGACGGGTCCAGCTCTTCTTCCATTTCGCCACGCTTACTGTTCGGAGCAGTGAAGCTTTCGACTCCTTCGGCGAAGACGGAATCCGTGCTCAGGTCTTCGTGAAAGTTCGAGACGTTTTCGATGTTGGCGGTCGCGCTGAAGCCCTTCAGCTTGATCGAACCAGCCCGGCCGGCTCGGCCGGAGGTGATGTCGACCTGATCCAGCCAGGCCTGATGGCGGCCGGTGGACAGATCCTGGTTGACGATCGCGCTGAGGCGGTCGAGCTTGCGCGTCCACAGGATGCGCGACGAAGCGATCTGCTGAATGGTGTCGCTGCGCCGCTCGAAGTCGGCTTTCTCTTTCTCCAGCGCGTCGGCGTACATCGCTTGAGGGCTCAGATTGTCGAGCTGCTCTTGAGCGATCTCGACACGGTTGGCCGCGTCGGCGCGCACGTTGAAGAACAAGAACGCGAGAGTGCACAAAGAGCCGAAGCCCAGCACCGAGGCAGCACCCAGCAAGGCCAGGGTCTTCGGCGGGACGGAACCGACTCGTCGGAGTTCCTCGGGAAGTAGATTGATTTGGATCATGTGAGTTTCCTACTTGGCCCGAATGGCCAGGCCGGCCGCCACGCCAAGTGCCGGAGAACATTCGAGAACGGCCTCGCTGTCCACAGCACCTTCGTCGATGTCCAATCCCTCCAGCGGGTTCCACGCCATGGTGCGCCGCTCGAAGATTCGCTCGAACACTTCTTCCACACCCGGGATGCGCGATCCGCCGCCGGAGAGGAACACTTCTTCGACCTTGCTGTCCGCCTGGTTCTCGTAGTAGTCGAAGGACAGCTGGATCTCGTTGCCCAGGTCTTCCAAGGTCGGAAGCAAAGTTTCGGTCAACTCGGCTTCGCGGTTGCCCGGCGCACGCTTGAGCTGCTCACCTTCGAACGGCTCGAGACCGAAACGCTTGGTGATGGTGGTCGTGAACTCGTTCCCGCCGAGGTACACCTCGCGGGTGAAGTACGACTCGGCACCGCACACGACGTTGACCACGGTCTTCGAAGCACCGATGTCAACCAAGGCCACCACCTTGCCCGCCGCCATCTCGAAGGTCGGCCCCCCCAGGGAGAAGATGTTCCCCAAAGAGAAAGCATCGACGTCGATGACCTGGGGCTGGAGACCCACGGAGTTCAGCAGGTTGACCCGCTCGGTCACCACGTCCTTCTTCACCGCCACCAGCAACACCTTCATCTGGTTGGCAGAGAGACCGGGCGCGTCCTCGACACGGTGGCAGTCGAGCACCACTTCGTCCAGGTCGAACGGGATGTAGCGATCCGCCTCGTAGCGGATGGCGGTCTTCAGGTTCTCGTCAGGAATGTCCACCAGATTCACAAAGCGGACAATGACCGAGCGCCCGGACACCGAGGTGGCGACCCGTCGGGTCTTGAAGCTGCAGTGCTTCAGTAGATCCGAGACGGCGTCTGCCTGCTCGTCGGGAGAAGGAACCTCGACCTGTCCGAATCCAACCACTCGGAATCGGTCGCGTTCCTTGACCACCTCGACGGCTTTGACGCAATCACTTCCCAGGTCCAAACCCAGGATCGAAGATTTTCTGTCGAACAAGCCCATGGACGGCTCCGTGCTTGCCCGCGCACCAAGAAATCGGCGCGGGAACCCGCGAGGCTCTTCGTCCGGGATTGGGGGGTACCTTTAGTTTGAGGGCGGGCGTTCGCTCGGGCGGCACCGCTGGTGGCGGAGCGGAGTGGGGTCGCCGTCGTTGGTCTTCCTCCGAGGGCAGGGGACCGCTCCGCGGGGAAAATGACGGATCGGGGGGCGCTTCGCTTGCCGTTCCGGGACGTGGCTGCGGAATGACCCCTCGGTCGGGATCTGACGTCCCTGCACTCAGTCCCCTGCCCTCGGAGGAAGACCAACGACGGCTCCGCGCACGGGATGGGCACCAGCTGCTGGCGCACGGGGCTCACTGTTCGAGAACGCTCGATCCGGAGAAAGCAACTTTGGGAAGACCTTGTACGCAAACTGGGGGATCGATAGGCAGCTTTCGCGGAGTCGCTGGGCGGCGAGGATCACTGGCGCCCTTCGCGCTTTTCGAGAACGGGGTCCCTGCACGTGAATCACCGGGCACCGCGGTCTGCTTGGGGGCTTGCCATCGGGACCTCTCCTCGTCAGAACGCGGATGACGCCGAAGGTGGATTGATTGAGGGCTCGCGACTCCTGTGGCGCGGACGGCCTAGTCCCGTGGGCAGGAGCGGCGCTTGGGGCGTGGCGCGCGTTGCACCGACCGCGCGGAATCGCAGGTGTGAAAAACATTCTTTGCGTCTGGCTTGTTTTCTCGGGCTGGCTGGCCATCGAGAAGCAGTGGCGGAAGCGTGGGGCTGGCGAGTTTGACGCTGGCCAGGAGCGCTCTCCCCTTCCCTGATCGGCGTGCGGCAAATGGAAACGACATGGGAAGTGTTGGCCCCGGAAGGCCGGCGCTCGTCTTCGCCCTTTCGCAATTCGGGTTTCACGCGCAACCAAGACGAGACGGCCCCGGTGTAGCGGGACGGCCGCTCCTCGAGGGGCTCGCCGGACGAATGAACCACGGAGAGCTCCCCCCGTCCCCTCGACGCTCTGCACCGGAGTGCCAAGTCGCCATCTACCCGACTCTGCTCAGCGGACAAGAACGTGACCCGGCGCCTCGACCGGAAAAAGAAACCCGGCTCCCCAATCGAACCATTCCTCGACCGAGAAACCGGGTTTGTCACCAACGGGTGAATCAGAACGAGTACTGCCAGCCGAGTTGGACGAGGAAGTCGGTTTCCAGCTGGGGTCCGTCAAGCCATTGGTAGAGAGGGCCGCCGACTTCGAGGGCGAGACGGTTGCCTTTCAGGCCGCCTTCCGGCGCGTACAGGTTGAGGCCGACGAAGGCGTCGATGCGCTTGCCGCCGCGGGTGTCCGGGTCGGCAGTCGAGATCATTGCGGGGTTGAGCTCGGGGTCGGCACCGCGGATGTCGGTCCACAGTGATCCAGCAACTCGCAGGGAGGCGCTCGCCCAGTCGGTCACTCGCCGGGCTCCCCACACGGTGGCGTTGTACTGATTGCCGAGCGCGTAGTCCTCGCGGTTCTTGTAGAAGCGCAAGGACGCCCCGACCTGAGCTCCCCAGGACCAATCCTCGAGTTTGCGAGTGAAGGTCAACGCGGGGTGGAGATCGAAGGTGCCGGAGCCCAACCGCATGGGATAGGGCAACTCGACGTTGTTGCCGGCCGGGGTGTCGTCTTCCGGCTCGATGTCGCCAGTGGGCGCACTGATGCCGAGGTTGAACAACCCCGTGTCCCCGTCCTCTTCGAAGAGGGTGAAGATTCCGGTGAGTCGCACATCGCCGATGCCTTCCGAACGAGTCGAGAAACGGCGACCCATCCCGGTCACGTGATCCATGGTGTTGATGAGGTAGGGCACCATGCCCATGAGGGTCACGTTGTCACTGACCGCATACATCGCCCCGAACATGTGCATGTGCATTTCCATGTCCGTCGGCGTCACCGGGAAACTCTGCAACACCCGCCCCGTGGAAAGGCGACTCGTTCCATCGCGATTGCCATCCATCAGCATGTGCATGTAGCGATAGGAGAACATCACTTCGCCCTGTTTGTGCTTGTGCTCCCCCATCACTCCGATGGGTGCGTGATCGTCGGCTCGACTGGAGAACCGCGGTTCTTTTTCGTTTTCTTCGTGGGCCAGAGTCGGCCCCGCAAAAAGGGTCCAGCAAATCAAAGAAAGCTGCTTCGACTTCATGGTCGTGAAACTCCTGAGCAAGGAGGTTCGAGACAGGCTCCTGCGAAGACACGAACCCACGCAGTGCCTCCTCCCTGTCGACAGGGAAAAAGGCGTCTGCCCGAGCTCGCCGGCGATGGAAAGCCCACCGGCCGCGAGCAACGTTGCCAATGGGCCAATCCAGGCCCGGTGCGGTCGGAACCTAGTCTCGGAAAGGGAAACCAAACCCACCCCTTGCCGTTGTCGAGGGAGTCGCAGGACAGCGGTTGGTTCTCTCTTCGCGGCCGGTCTCGAATCCTCGCCGAATCCAGCGATTCGCCGAAATCCGATCCCTGGACGTCACGAGAGTGCCTGATTCTCTGCACTCACGAGACTCTCAACGAACGAGAGAGGATCCTGTCGAGATTCCGTCACACCTCTCCAGGACTGCGCTCTCCGCCCTGGAGAAGCCTTTGACGATCCTCTCGGATCTCCGGCTTGCCTCAGGGGGAATCCCCAGCACATGGAATCGATGCACCAAACTCTCGACGCAACCCATGAGGATGAAGCGAGACCACAGGAAACGACCGTTGGCAGTCCCCGAACGGACTCGTCCACACTCAATTGCGCAGCGAACCGTCGTTCTTTCGTGGACCGGACGTCCGTGCAAACACCAAGGCACCGACCCGATGCTCAACGATCTCTCCTCTGTCCCCCTTCCCCTCGCATCAGAGGCGGGCTCTCAGAGAAAGACTGGTTCGCCCCGAGGAGGTGGCAACTCCGGTGACGGACGAAGTCCGCAGGGAGCGGCCCGATCGACCCACCCACTCATCAGGACGTCCGAACGCGGAACCATCGGAGCGGACGTCGGCGCGAACATCCGAGGCAAGGTCCTGGACCCACTCTGCGCCGCGGGCCCGTGAGCTCCACATTCACAGTTGGCATCCCGCAACACGCTTGCTGGAGCGGGACCCGGTGCTCGTGACTCACAACACGAAGAAGCCGCCACCACCTCGGCACAGCAACAATCGCTGCCGGCACAACAACTCTCCGCGTCTGCTTTCCGGTCCGAGCAAACCATCCCCGGCGCCACCGGCAACATCACCGTCACCAGCACGGCAAGAACCATGCGAGGAATTCGAACCAGAGCGGCGTCAAGAATCACCAAAGGGGGGCTCCACGAACGGCCAACATAACAAGCCCTCCACTCCCCAGGGAGCCCCGCAACTTCGCCGCTGACCAACAACCCACCATCCCCTGGGCTCTCTTCCCCAACCCCTCCCCGGACACCTGGTCGTCGGAGAAGCAACATCCCATCACACCAGCCATCCACACCAAGCGAGGCCAGCAGCTAGAGCGAAGAACCCGTCCGAGAGCCGGCGGGCTGCCTCGTCGCCGCGAGGGGACTGAGTGCAGGGACGTCACACACCAATCAATCTGCGCATCCCGCAAAAACGTCCCGGAACGTTCAAGCGAAGCGATCCCGCAGCCACAAATCTCCCCGCGGAATGACCCCTCAGAACGAAGACAGCCCCTCAGGGAACCACATGGCGAGCTGCGATCCACGTCAAAGACCGAGCGGATCACTCAACCCGTCCACTCCACGCGAAACCAGCCGCCAGCAGCGGAGGCGAAAAACCGTCCGAAGAGCCGGCGGGCTGCCTCATCGCGGCGAGGGGACTGAGTGCAGGGACGTCAGACACCAATCAATCTCCGCATCCCGCAAAAACGTCCCGGAACGGCAAGCGAAGCGATCCCGCAGCAGTCAATATTCCCCGCGGAGCGGTCCCCTCGCCGCGACGAGGCAACCCGCCGGCGCTCCCACCACCAACCGCCCCCCGCGATGCCGGCCAACGCGATCAATCTTCGCCGAAATTCCCGCGAATGATCAAGCAAAGCGCATCCAACATCGCCTCCGCGTCATCCCCGTCCGCGGACAACTCGATCGTGGCCCCCGGCCCCGCGCCAAGAGTCATCATTTCCAGCACCGAGCGCCCGCTTGCCGTGCGTCCCTGACAACTGACCGTCAGCTCGGCATGGAAGTCTTGGGCGGCTGCGACGATCTGACTGATGGGCCGCGCGTGGAGACCGTGCTTGTTGCGGAGGGTCTCCGTCCGCTGGGCGGGCACTACTCCCCCATCTCCTGCAACAGTGCTTGCACGTCTTTGGGGGTCTTCATCTGCCTCATGAATCGCGTGAAGTCGCCTTTGCGAGCCATGGTGGCGATCCAGCGGAGAGTCTCGACGTGCTCGGTGGCCGCTTCGGTGGGCGAGATCACCAGGAACACGGAGTAGACCTTGTCCCCGTCGACGGCCTGAAAGTCGATGCCATCGGGGAACACCGCCAAAGCCGCCACGGTTTGCGGCACCGCGTCACTCTTGACGTGGGGAATGCCCACCGAACCGATGCCGGTGCTCCCTTCCCGCTCTCGAGAAACCAACGCGTCCAGCAAGGCCTTGCGCCCATCTTCCGTCACGTCGAGGTCCTGAAGCGCCAGGTTCAAAAGGTTCTCGATGACGAGTTCCTTGGATTCCGAAGCGATCTGGAACGAGATGCGCCCTTCGGGCAGCAGACTGAGTTTTTCGTTGCTCACGGAGAGGCCCTACTTCCCTTTCAACTGCCGATTGACGATGTCTTCGTACGAGGGCTCGTCGGTTCCTGCATCGGAATCCGACGCCGGCTGGGCGAACTCTTCACCCAATCCCGAACCTCGATGATGATCTTTGCGCAGTTCCTTGCTCTTCTTGAGCCGTCGGCTCATCTTCTCGATCACTTGGTCGATGGAAGTTCGCACGTCCTCACTGGCATCGTCGTGCACCACCACCTGACCGCCGCGGCGGCCGCTGTGCACGATCATCTCGCATTTGAAGGTCTCGTGTTCCTTCTCCAGGATGAACTCGATGCGCGAGGAGTCGGTCAGGTATCGCTCGAGTCGACCGAGCTTTTCGTCCACGAAGGACTCCAGAGATTTGGGAACGCTGCCGTGCCGCATGGTGATCTCAAATTTCGCCAAGAGTCACTCCTTTCCCGTCAAGCAGCGGCCATCGTGTCGAGGATCGCCGTTGCAGAGATTTGGCCACCGAGGGACCCCAGTCAACCCGAAACAGAAAGAGGCCCTCGGGTGGTGCGGTGGAAGGTCCCCGGGAGCGGTCCCGGGCTTCCAGGACATCGAGCAGGTCGTGCAAGCTCCAGCGGCCATGGCCCACGTTGCGCAGGGCTGCGGCCATGGCACGCACCATGTTGTACAAGAATCCCGTGGCTGTGAAGAACAGTCGAACTCCGCTGGGGAGCGGCTGCACCCGGGTGCGTTGCAAATGGCGGACGCAAGTGCGCTGCCGGGCGGCCTCGGAGGCGAACGAGGTGAAGTCGTGTTCCCCCTCGAGAGCCTGGGCGGCGGCACGCACCTTCGGGACGTCGAGAAACCGTCCCCCCGGAGAGAACGTCCTTCGCCGGTGCGGAGGCACATAGGCCCCCACGTGGAATTGATAGAAGTAGGTCTTACGAACCGTGTCGCGCAACGCGTCAACGGGGGTCGGACTCTCGTCCAGGGCCCGGACCCGAATGGACGGCGGCAACAGGGCATTCAGGCCGCGGTGGGTCTCTTCGCGGCTGCGCTCCGTGTCGGCAGAAAACGTCGCCCACTGGCCGAGGGCGTGGACTCCCGCGTCGGTGCGTCCCGATCCGCGCACGGTCACTGGCTGATCGAGGATCCGCGAGCAGGCTTCTTCCAGCTCTCCCTGAATCGTACTCACCTGACCCGGCTGCCGCTGCCATCCACAATGAGGTGCTCCGTCGTATTCGATCACGGCCGAGAAGTGACGGCGCGCCACGGATCAGTACTCCCGCCGTTGTCTCGAGGACGGAATGTCCATCGACTTGCGGTATTTGGTCACGGTGCGACGGGCGATTCGCAAACCCATGGTGCGAAGCTTCTCGACGATCTCTTCGTCAGACAGAGGCGATTTCTTGTCTTCCTGATCGATGATTTCTCGCACCCGCTCTTTCACACCCGTGCGCGACTCCACCACTCCATCGGTTCCCCGTGAGGCACCGGTGAAGAAGAACTTCATCTCATGGACGCCTTGGGGAGTCTGGATGTACTTGCCCTTCAGCGCGCGGGACACAGTGGACACGTGAATGCCGAGTTCATCCGCCACTTCTTGCATTTTCAACGGCTTCAGATGGTTGATGCCGTGGCGAAGAAACTCGGTTTGGCACTTGACGATCTCTTGGGCCACCCTCTCCAGGGTTCGTTTGCGCTGTTCGATGGATTCGATCAGCCAGCGCGCCGACTCCACGTCCCTTCGCACCTGCTTCTTGAGTTCCTGATCGAGCTTGCGGTCCTTCAAGGCACGAATGCGGGCATCGTTCAGGAACAGCCGGGGAAGGTAGTCATCTTCCAGGCGGATCTCGTAGCGGTCTTCCACTTCTTCGACCACGACGTCCGGACGGACTCGGCGATTGGGCACGTGCTCGAAACGGCGTCCAGGAAACGGATCGAATTCCTGGCGCAGCTCTTCGGCAAGCTGTTTGACTTCATCGATCTCGAGGCCGAGCTCGCGAGCAATTTTCGGCAAGCGATTGCGGGCCAGATCTTCCAGGTGGTTGGTGATCAGCTTGCGCAGCAACGGACCGTCGGGATGAGTGTCGGAAAGCTGGAGCAGCAGACATTCGGCGGGTCCCCGCGCCCCGACTCCGGTCGGGTCCAAGGACTGAATCAGCTGCACCGCCGCCTGGGCATCCTCCAGCGTGAACTTTTCGTCGAAGGGGATCATCAACTCCTCGAGAGAGTCGGTGAGCCAACCGTTGTGATCGAGGCAGCGGATCAGGTACGAAGCCAACTCCTTGAGTTCCGGAGTCGCGGTCTCGAGGGCAAGCTGGAACTCCAAGTGGTCCACAAGAGTTCCTGGTCCCGAAGGCGTGTTGTTGAGTGCTTCGAGCTTCGGATCGGCATCGTCGGAAGACGCTTTGCGACGAGTCGAACGGTGCGCCTCGATCCAACGGTCCAGTTCCAGGCGTGACTCGGAATCCGTGGGCCCGTTCTCGGCCTGAGCGTCGTCCTTCTTTTCGACCTGATGCTGCTTCTCGCCTTCGTCCCGCTTCGCCGTGGGCGCCTGCTCTGCCGAAAGCACTTCGTTGGAGAGCAGCTCGTTTTCGACCAGCTCGCGAAGGTCCGTGGCGCCCAGCTGCAAAATCTCGATGCGTTGAATGAGCTGGGGGGAAAGCTGCAGCCTCAGCTCTGGACGCTGAGAAAGGATCAGTTCGGGTCGCATCAGGCCTCTCCCTCGAGAGACCGGCGTTCACTGAGCGCCTCGGCGAGCACCGCGGGATTGGTGTACTCGATGGCGGCTCCGGTCGGCACTCCGCGGGCCAAGCGGCTGACCTTCACCGCTCCGCCGGTGACCTTCGACACGTAGTCGGTGACCGTCAGCGCCGTGCCATCCCCTTCCAGATCCGGGTTGGTCCCGAGAACCACTTCTTTGACCTGCCCGTTCTTGAGCCGTTGACCGAGCCCACGCAAAGTCAGCGGTTCCCCCCGATCGCTGCGCATCCCGTCTTGGCGGGTCAGTGTTCCCAGCAAGACGTGGTAGCGACCGCTCCATCCAGCCTTTTCCAGGGCCTCCAGGTCCTTGGGCTGTTCCACCACGAGAATTCGACTGTCATCCCGCTGTGGATCCGCACAGATCTTGCACGGGTCCTGGTCCGACAAGTGGTAACAGACACTGCAGGGATTGACCGTCGTGGTGGCGGCCTCGAGGGCGTGGGCGAGCGGTCGCGACACCGCCTCTCCCCCGCGCACCACGTGGTAGGCCAAGCGCTCGGCAGTGCGGGGACCGATACCGGGGAGCTTCTCAAACTCCCGCACCAGTTCCTCCATGGCTGCCGGATAGGCCATTCAATTCCTCATCAACGAGCGATTGGCGATTCACTCCCGAACCTCTTCTCAATTAGCTCTCGGCTATTGGAATTGGAAGGAGTTTTGCGAGACACCGTAGAAAAGCCTGTGCCGAGTTTTTCCATCGGCACGGTCCGGCGATCTCAACTCTCTTTTTTGACTTACCTTAGAGAGTTTGCGGAAATCCTCAGCCAGCCCCGGTGTCGATGGGAAGGAGCGGTGGGATCCGATCCGAGTCAGGTCCGGGAAGTTTCCCCGAAGATTTTCCGGGAATTCCCTGGACTGGCCGTTTTCACGTGTAGAGGTTGGGCAAATTCATGCCCTTGGTCACTTCTGACAGTCGTTTGCGCCGCAAAGCAAACATCTTTTCCAAGGCTCCCCGCATGGCGGTCACGATCGCGTCTTGCACCGCCTCGACATCCCGACCTTCGAGGAACTGGGCAGGGATCTGCACCGAGTCAGGGACCCCGTCCCCGCGAACACGGACCACGACCTTGGCAGTCGGATCACGCCCCTCCACCACTTCCTGACCCAGGTCCTCCTGTGCCTGCTCCATCGCCTTGTGGAGGGAATCCGCCTGCTTCAGAAGACCCGAGAGCTCTCCCGCGGCCGGTGTGTTCTTGGATGATTTGGAGTTCGCCATGAAAGATCTCGGTTATTCGCTGACTGTCTCGCCGCCGAACACTTTCTTCACTTGATCGAGAGTCTCTTCGACGTGGGCCGGATTCTCTTTCTTCACTTCGCCGGCGGAAGGTGTGGCACGGACCCGGAACCCCGCCTTTGGATTCTTGTCCGCCCACGTTCGTAGCCAGGCCAAAAGCCGCAGTGCGTCATCTTTCGTCTTGGGGTCCGTCGTGCCATCGATGTGCAGCACCTCTTTTTCCGGAACCCAGGTTCCGTATCGACCGAGCGATGCCAGCAACGACGGCGCCGCTTTGCGCAGCGCGAGCTTCACCGCGTTCAGTCCCGGGGGCGTTCCCGAAGATCCTTGGTTGCCGGCCGGCGCCTTGGATGCCCCTTTGTCGACAATGGCAGCTGCACTCCCCGACGAAGGCGGCTGACGGGGCTGCGGATTCGGGTTCGTCACCGAAGGCGTGGATGCGCGAGGCGGTGCCTTGGGTTGTGCCGCCGCACCCGTAGGTTTGCGAGGCTCCGACCTGCTCGCGTTCGCAGGACTCGCCGGACGAGATGGAGACGATGGAGATCTTGGCGCCGAGTGACCCGACCGCGGGCTCGCCGCTCCAGGAGAAGGCGCGCCCCCGGACTCGAATCGCTCGAGCAGCGACCGCAATTGCGGAAGCTCGGCCATCCGTGCCATTTCCAGAGTGACCATCTCCAGCACCAGCCGGGGATCATCCAAGTCGCGCAACAAGCGGCGTGCCTCGACCAGAACCTGCATCAGCCCCAGCAGGTGCCCTTCGTCGAGAGACTCTGCCTGGGTTTTCGCTTGAGCGTCGCTGACTCCTGGAAGCGCCGGTGCATGCTGACTACCAGCCCGACGATGCAACAGCGACCGAAGGTAGTCGAGGAGTTGATCGATGAGATCCCCCCCCGACGCGCCGTGATCCAAGGCTTCACTGATCCAGTCCAGCGCCGCGTCCGTTTGCTGGTTCACCAATCGGTCGACGAACTCGGCAAGACGCGTCGGCGCCAAGAAACCCGTCAACTCCCGAAATGCTTCGAACGTCACTTTTCCCGCGCCGTAGGCGGCCAGTTGATCAAGCAAGCTCAAAGCGTCTCGGAGACCGCCACGGGCTCTTCGGGCGATCTCCTTGTCCATCCCCTCTTCGAGATCCAACGATTCGCTGGCACAAAGTTCACGAACGTGGCGAGCGATGTCGGCTTCGGGAATGCGCCGAAACTCGAACTCTTGGCAGCGCGAGCGAATCGTCTCCGGGACCTTGCTCGGCTCGGTCGTCGCAAAGACGAAAACCACGTGGGCCGGTGGCTCCTCGAGGGTTTTCAAGAACGCGTTGAAAGCATCGTGGGTGATCTGATGCACTTCGTCGACGATGTAGACCTTGTAACGCCCCTGAGTCGGGGCGTAGCGAACGCTCTCGCGAAGATCGCGGATGTTCTCGATACCGCGGTTGGAGGCGCCGTCGATTTCCACGACGTCAAGGTCGCTGCCCTGGGCCACGGCGACACAGCGATCACAGGTCCCGCAGGGTGTCGGAGTGGGCCCCTCCGCGCACTGGAGCGCCTTGGACAGAATGCGAGCGAGGGAGGTCTTGCCCACCCCGCGAGCTCCCGTGAACAGGTAGGCATGGGCCAGCCGGCCGGTCCGCAAGGCATTTTGCAGGGTGCGAGCCACGGCTTCCTGGCCCACGACGCGCTCGAAGGTGTCCGGCCGATACTTTCGGGCGAGAACCAGATATCCCACCTGAGACGTTCCTCCGCTCCAGAAAACAAAAAGCGCCGTGCGTCACGCTTCGAATCGTCACCGACAGGACGGTGGCCGCCAATCGCTCAGTGCGAAGGTCCGGAAGCACCCGGGCGCGAATGCTTAGGGCTGCTCCCGTCAAGGCCTGACCCGGTTCACACCGTTCCCGTCGCCCCGGTTCCGCACGTCAGCACGACCCAACGGTACCGCGACCTGCCCGCGGCCGACCCTCTACGCAACATCACCCCCGCTATAGCGGATTTCGGGTACAGGACGCCGCTAACGCCCCGGCTGCACGGCTATTTTCTGTTTCTGGGTTCCCGACGTATCGCCGGAATTGGATGGCGGAGAGGGGGGGATTCGAACCCCCGAGGCAGGGAATACCCACCTACACGCTTTCCAAGCGTGCTCTTTCGGCCGCTCAGACACCTCTCCCGAGGAACTGCAATCGGTCATGGACCGATGTTGTTCGGCTTCTTAACGACCTCCCGTCGAGAAATACAGCTTCCGTTGTGGTTCGCTTTGCTTCCGAGTCGACCTTCGTTCCGGCAAGTGGCGGAGAGGGCGGGATTCGAACCCGCGGACCAGTTGCCCGGCCACCGGTTTTCGAGACCGGCCCATTCGACCACTCTGGCACCTCTCCGAATGCGGAACTCACCGACTTCTGCGCTTCCCGAGGAAATACGACTTCAACAGGTCGCGACAGCGGGATGCAGCAACTCCTTCCGTGACGGCAAGATCGCCCACAGGGTAACTCGCCCAGGCACCTGACTTCCACAACTTCAAGGCGCCGCGATCCGAATCTGAAGCCCCGATCACCACGCGACTGACGCGGCTCTCCAGGATCGCGCCAAAACACATCACGCAGGGCTCCAGGGTGCAAACCAAGGTGGTCCCAGAAAGGCGATAGTTCCGGACAGACGCCGCGGCTCTCCGCAACGCGAGGATTTCGGCGTGGGCCGTGGGATCCGCCAGAGTCAGGGTTCGATTCCATCCTTCCCCCAAAAGCCGATCTCCGCGAATCAATGCGGCGCCCACCGGAATCTCCCCCTCCTCAGCCGCTCGGCGTGCCAAGCCGAGGGCATGCTCCATCCATCGTTCGTCGGAGTGCTTGGACGGCAGGCTTGGGGGACTCTGTGCCATGGGCTTGCACTCGGGTGGTCCCTGATTGGGAACGTGGGCGTGGGCCGAATGGGGAAGTTCCGGAGTTTGCCCCACGTCTCGCCATCCGGCCACCGGGCGAGGAAGACTGGGAAACCCGCTGGATTCGGGTGTTTGGCGGACCCTCGCCAAGAAAAAGTGCTGGTACGCCCAGGAGGATTCGAACCTCCAACCCCCGGCTTCGTAGGCCGGTGCTCTATCCAGTTGAGCCATGGGCGCAACGACCGTCACACCGGTAGATCCGGTGAAGAACGGCTGATGAACATAGGCACGGTCCCTCAGGGCGTCAAGCGCCGCAAGAACACGAAAACCACTCGTCAACCCGATCAGGGACCGACGACAACACTGTCGGAAAGCTGGTGAACAACAGGTGCGAAACCTGGAGAGTGGATTGAGAGGTCCATGCTTCGAAAGCATTGAAACGTCTGTTCCGCATGTCGTTCATCGTTGTCGTTGGCTGTCGTGAAGCCACGTTTCGAATCGTGTAACGACGTGCACCCCGTGTGCCAGATGGAATTTTTTTGGGGATTCCTCTCAATTTTTCTTCTAAACCACCGATGATAACGATGGTTGGGTTTCGGTGTTCGTTCCTTCTCATGTTGTATTCAAGGAGTCTTCGGAATGGCAAAGCGCAAGAAGAAGGCCACGCGCAAAAAGAAGGCTGGCCGCAAGAAGGCCGCCCGTCGCGGTGGCAAGAAGAAGGCCTCGAGGAAGAAGAAGGCCAGTCGTAAGAAGAAGGCATCGCGGAAGAAGAAGGCTTCTCGCAAGAAGAAGGCTTCCCGCAAGAAGAAGGCTTCCCGCAAGAAGAAGGCTTCTCGAAAGAAGAAGGCTTCCCGCAAGAAGAAGGCTTCTCGAAAGAAGAAGGCTTCGCGGAAAAAGAAGGCCGGCCGCAAGAAGAAGGCCGCCCGCCGCAAGGCGCGTCGCTGAATCGCGACAACCAAGTTTCAGTACTGAAAAGGAAGGAGCCGCCCTCTGGCGGCTCCTTCTTTTTTGTCATCCGGTGCGGTGGCGATTCGATGGTCATTCCGCGCTCTGTTGACGGTGAACTCGCGGCGATCACACAGGATCGATGAAGCGATCAAAAAGTCCCACCTGCTCGCAGACCTGCGTCACAGCTATGGCAACACCGTGCAAATCACTTCCCCGCCGAGCCAGCGCACCGTTCCGCAGCGGACTTGAATCGTTGCGCCAGGAAGCTCGAGACTCAACGAACGCCCATCCGCTTCCGACAAGGACGAAACAGCAAGCATCGACGTCAGTTGCTGTCGAGAAACCTCCGATTGCAGGGAGAACGTGACACGACGCTTCCCTCGGTCTTCCAACAACGGAGCCAGCGCGGTCTGCACGAGCGTCGATCCATCGGGAAGCTGCAAACTGATGGGAACCATGGAGTACAACACACGCTCTGCGTCGATCACTCGAACTCCGAATGGGGTGTAACCAAAACGAGGATCCGTTCCGTCAAGGCTCGAGTAGTCGAACACCAAGCGGGTCCCTTCACTCTCCAAGATGGCTCGAACTCTCTCCTGGTTGTCGAGATGCCCCTCCTCCTGCAATCGCTGTTTCTCCTGGAGAAGCTCTTGGTACAGAGCCCTTTGCTTCACTTCTTGCCAAAGCTCTTCGAGCTCGGAAGCGTCTGCTTGAAACCACTCCTCGATCAGACTTGTCAGGGTGTTGTGGGCATGGAAGATCTCTGCGTGCCAGGACTCACCGAGACGGTCCAAGATCAGCGCCTGGGCCATCCCAGAAAAGTACAGCCGCATCCGAGCAGGAGCGGTTCCGTAAGGGTCGCCATTGACCACCAGGCGTCCACTCATGGATTCGCTCATGGCTTCCAGGCTCGCCTCTCGGTAGTCGCGAAGATCGGCGAATCCTCGGAACCCTGCTCGCTGACCGAGTCCGACGACCGGCTCTCTTCCCTCGACTTCCTCGAGAAACCGGTACCCCACGTACTCGGCGATCCCCTCGCTGAATTCGTTGCCATCTTCGTAGGCGATCGCTTCCGTCGTCAGACCCGATCGACGGGCCCGGCGGATTGCCAACCAACGCAGAACATGCAGCTCGAATTCATCGTCGTCGTCACAAGAAAGAGCATCCCTCAATGCCACCGCCTCGAGGGCAAAGCCCGCATTGTTCGGCGGTGAGAGAACCGGATAGCGAGTCACGGAGTGCTCGTTGAGGTGCTTCTCTCGACCGTGAATGTGCTGGTACACGTGAAAGGCCTCGTGAGCAATCATGGCCATTTCCTGGTAGGGGTCGGTGTTGTGCGCCGCGTCGACCACCAGGGTCGTCACCCCCGCAAACTCCAGCGCTGTGTTCTGTCCATCCATCCGCACGAAGGTCGGTCCCGAGCGCACGTGAACGTCGAGACCCCAGCGTTCCGACCACTCCCCGTGACGCACAAATCCGGCCGGCGGGTGAGGATGATTGACTAACAGCTCGTGAGCGTCCGTCCAATAGAACAGCATCGGTGTCGAGGAAGCATCCCACCCCGGCCACAGAGGATTGTCGTTGCTCGCCGTGAGCGACCAGACCTGGGCCGCGGCGGCCAAGATCGACGGGTCTTTGACGCGGGAATCCGCTTCCTCCGAGAGTCGTCCCACCAAACAACAAACACCGAGTGACAGCCACGAAGAGAGAAAAAGCACGGGAACCTCCCGAGTTCGGGGACTTGGCCTTGGATGGCCGGAGCCAAACTAGTACGATTCGAACTAGTTAGCGTTGGAGGGAGACTCGATGGGTCCGCGCACCGACCTGGAACAAGTGGTCCTTGGAGTCGTGTGGAAGAAAGGTCCGGTCACGGCCCACGGCGTCCGAGTCGAGTTTTCCCGATCTCGCACCGAACACTGGAGCGGCAGCGCGGGGGCGATCTACCCATTGATGAGCCGCCTGGAAGAAGCGGGGTTGCTGCGCTCGAGCATCGACCGGCAACAAGCCCGCGATCGCAAGATGTACCGAATCACCACCAAGGGCCTGCGCCAGCTCCGCCGCTGGCTCACTCCCCCCCTCTCGGACACGGCCTTCTCGACCCAGTTCGATCCGCTCCGCACGCGGGTGTTCTTCCTTGGCAGCCTCGAGCCAGCCGAGCAGCGCAAGTTCCTCGACGACGCCGAACAGGCGCTGCAACGTCAATGGGCCGAACATCGCGACGACCGCAACGATTATCGCAAGAAGAACCGACCGTTCAGCGCGATGGCCGAAGAAGGCGCCATGGCCACTTGTCGCGCAAGAATCACCTGGATCCGCTCCCTCCGAAAGAAGATCTAGTGGGCCGCTGAATCAGTCTTTCGGCGCCCGATCGAATCTTTTCGCCTTCGCCCTCGAATCCTCGACAAGTCCGCCGATTCGCTTGCGGTCCGACTCCTGGACGGGAACGAAATTTCTCGATCGGCCACCCGGGTTCTCTTGCTTGCCTGGGAGACCGGAAGATTCATGACCACGATGCGGGCGGCAGAATCCCGTGGTGCCGGGTGCTTTCTACAGAACGGCTTTGGGATAGGCGCCCAGCACGCGGAACAGACTCGAGTTGGTCTCGACTTCGCGCAGGGCCTCGGCCACGGGTTGGTCTTCGGAGTGGCCGTCGATGTCCACGAAGAACACGTAGTCCCACTTTCGCTGGCGGGAAGGACGGGATTCGATGCGGGTCATGCTGATGCCGTGGCGCGCGAGAGGATCGAGAAGGTGGTGCAGGACCCCCGGGCCGGCAGTTCCGGTCGCTGAGATGAGCAGCGAGGTTCGGTCCCCCCCACTGGGAGGAAACAGTTTGCGGCCGAGGGCCAGGAAGCGCGTGGTGTTGTCGGCGTGGTCTTCGATCTCCGGAAACAGGATCGAGAGGTTGTAGATCTCGACGGCAGCATCCCCGGCGATGGCCGCGGTGCCAGCTTCGTCTCGCGCCCGCCTGGCACCTTCCGCGTTGCTGCTCACCGGGACCTTCTCGACGTCGGGAAGGTTCTGGGCGAGCCACGCACGGCACTGTGCCAGCGATTGCGGATGGGAGCACACCCGTCGAATCTCTCCCAAATCACTCATGCGCCCGAGCAAATGCTGGCGAATGCGCAGCTCGATCTCTCCACAGATCTTCAGCGGCGACGTAAGAAACATGTCGAGGGTGTGGTTGACCGTCCCCTCGGTGGAGTTCTCGACCGGCACCACGCCGAAGTCTGCGACGCCAGATTCGACCTCGTGAAACACGTCTTCGATGCTGGACAGGGACATGGCACGCACGGAGTGGCCAAAGTGCTTGAGCACCGCAGATTGGGTGAACGTCCCTTCGGGTCCCAGGAACGCGACCTTGAGCGGCTCTTCTTGGGCAAGACAGGCCGACATGATCTCGCGGAACACGCGGACCATTTCCTCGTCCCGCAGGGGGCCTTGATTGCGTTGGCGGACACCGCGAAGCACCTGGGCCTCTCGCTCGGGACGGTAGAACTCTGCGGTCGAGGTCAGCCCCTTGACGTCCCCCACTTGCTTGGCCACGTTCGCTCGTTCGGCAATCAAACCCTGGAGATCGACATCGATCTCGTCGATGCGCCGACGGAGCTTGTCGAGCGCCGCCTGCTGATCCTTTGGGCTGGAATCCGCCATGGTTTCTCCCCGAGTCCTGCCGCCTCCTTTCCTCATCGGCCAGGAGGCAATGCGCGGAAGACCTTGTTCACGACTGGAACACGGGGCGGCAGGAAGTGCGGAAAAAACCCATCCGAGACCTCGGCTCCCCCGTGGGCAAGGATTCTGGTCGAATGCTGGCGGGTGGTCCCAGTAGTGATCGCTGCGGGAGCTGTGGGACAGCGACAAGAGCCCGAATCGCCAAGGAGAACCAATGCGCAAAGACTGTCCGATCTGCGGGTTGGCGAATCCCGGAAACGCCACCCGCTGCGATTGCGGATTCGACTTCGAGTCGGCCACGATGGAGACCAGCTTTTCCCCGGTAAGGATGCAAGGCCTCTGGATCGGGGCGCTCGGGCTCGCCCTCTGCGCTCACGTACTCCACTTCCTCGGCGCGGAGGATCCCCCACCCTTGGAAGATCCCTCGACCGTCATCCTCGCCTTGAGCCCCGCCATCGCATTGAATCTCGCGATCGTCTCCGCGATGGTCTACCTCACCCATCGAAGGCACTTCTGGGCCTTCGTCCTGGCCGGACTGTATCTGGGCTTCCAATGCTTCCCATTGGGGTTCTTCCTCTTCTTCTGGTGGAAGCCAGTTCGCCGATATTGCTGGCAGAAGAGAACGCCCCGGCCTTCTCTCTTTGGCTTGCATCAAGCCAATCCCTGACTTGCCAAGGCCGCGCCCCGAAGGCGAGCGATTGCTACGTGTGGATTCGACCGTGACGCCGACCCGCTAGGGGTCAGAACGGTTGGTCTCCCCGCTAGGGGTCACTTCTTCGCTGGAGATCTCGCCCTTGGTGCACGTGAGCAGTACCCCCTTGTCGTCGAGCTTGGTCTCGACGTGCACGGGGCGGCCCCAGAGTCGCTCCAGAGCCTGGAGAGTGGCCTCGGTGAACTTCAGGTCGAGTTCCAAGCCTTCGAAGCGATGGGTCAGGAGCAGCTCTCCACGGTTGTTGTGGTTGCCGTCCTGCACTTCGATCAACGGGTTGCCAAGGTTGCTGAGGCCGAACAGAATCTGTTCCTTGACCAGTCGGTGATCGCGAGAGGCGACCTCGGGCTGGCCAGTGCGGGGATTGGTGCGGTAGACGTAGAACTTCTGGGCGTCACAGAACTCCTGGTTCATGAAGGAGTCGACGAAGGTGATGTCGTTGTGCACCCGTCGGACTTCGAAGATCTTCTCACGGCCGAGCCCCAAGTCGCGATTCCAGCGCATCTTCTCGTCTAGGTTCTCGCACTCTTCCCATTCCTTGCCGAAGCGCCCCATGTTCCAGCGCCGTTCGATGTCGCGGAACAGCTCGATGCCGAGCTTGTACGGATTCAGGCGTCCCGGGGAAGTCGCCAGAGTCCCGGCGTGATGGTCGGCGAAATCAATCACCTCGGAGTCCTTGAGGATCTTCCGGGTCATCATGGTCGAATGCCAGTAGCTGGCCCAACCCTCGTTCATGATCTTGGTCTGGCCCTGGGGAACGAAGTAGTACGACTCTTCCCGCACCAGGGTCAGGATCTCTTGCTGCCAGCGGCGCAACGGAGCGTGATCCAGCAAGAACTTGAGGACGTCCCGCTGCGGACGCGCAGGAAATCGCTGCAACCGCTGATGAGATTCTTCCTGCTTTTCGCGCTGCTTGTGCAAATGCTCCGACGGATTGATGAAGCCGTCCATGTAGCCCTTGGACGGCAGCTTGCCGACCTCTCCCGGACCCGACTCCTCATCCATCCGGCCATGGGGCCGTCGCAACGCAGGCGCGTGAGGATCGATGAGATTGTCCAAGGAGAGACAAGCATCGAGGAAGTCTTCCACCTCGACCACCCCGTGGCGTTCCATGGCCCGGCGGATGATGGTTCCATGGTTGGCCATGCGGTCCATCATCTTGCGATCGGTGTGGGCGAAGAAGGCGTTGTTCTTGAAGAAGTCGCAGTGCCCATACACGTGGGCGATCACCAGCTTCTGGTCGACCAGCGAGTTGGACTTCATCAGGTAGGCGTAGCAGGGATTGTTGTTGATGACCAGCTCGTAGATCTTGGAAAGGCCATAGGTGTAGCCCTTCTGCAGCCGGTCGTACTCCATGCCAAAACGCCAATGGGGATAGCGCACCGGAAATCCGCCGTAGGACGCAACTTCATTGAGCTGGTCGTGGTCCACCAGTTCGAAGATCGTCGGGAAGAAGTCCAGGCCGTAGTCGCGGGCGTAGCCCTCGATCTCGACTCTGGCTCGTTCCAGATCCGGCGTGAGGTTCATTTTCCAGTGCCCAGGAAGTCACGGATCGAGTCCAGGATGCCGTCTCGGTCCGGGATGTCCGACGTGATCAGTTTCTCTTCGTCGCCAAAGCGGCCATCCAAGTCCTTCTTGAACTGACCGGACCCGTAGGCGGATTTGACCTGGCCGTAGCAGAACACATTGGAGTGCGGCAGGATCTTGTCTGACAGAATCGACAGACAGCGGTCCGTGTCGCGACCACTCCAGTTATCACCATCCGAGAAATGGAATGGGTAGATGTTCCACAAGGACGGCGGAAACTCATTCTCGATCATCTGCAAGCAAAGATCGTAGGCAGACGAGATCTTCGTCCCGCCCGACTCGCGTAGGTGAAAAAAGGTGTGCTCGTCGACTTCTCGGGCCACGGCGTCGTGAACGATGTATCGCACGCTCAAGTTTTTGTACTGGCTCTTCAGCCAGGTATTGAGCCAGAACGCTTCGATGCGCACGATCTCTTTCTGCTCTTTCCCCATGCTTCCGGAGACATCCATCATGTAGATCACGACGGCGTTGTTCTCCGGCGCTTCCTTCTCTTTCCAAGAGCGATAGAAGCGGTCCGAGCGAATCGGGATCAAGATCGGGTCGTCGGGATCGTAGGTGCCGGCCACCAGCTGGCGGCGCAGCGCGGCACGCAACGTTCGCTTCACATGGCGAAGGCTTTCCGGACCCGAGCGGCGGATGCCGGTGTAGCGCCCCACCGGAGCCACGGCTTCGTTCTTGCCCTTGGGCTCGATGCGCGGCAGCTTCAGCTCCTCGCCAAGGATCTCGGCCATCTCTTCGAGAGTGACCTCGACCTCCATCACGTGCGCCCCGGCGGCGTCTCCGGCTTCTCCTTCGCCTTCGCCGCCTTCTCCTTGGCCCACCCCGGTCTTTTGGTTGTCGCCGTGGCGGAACTTCGGGAGTTCGATTCCGGGCAACGGAATCGACACGATGTTCTTGCCTTTGCGGCCGAACATCTCGCCCTGGCTCACGAACTTTCGCAAGTCACGCTTGATCTTCCCGCGCACAATGTCCTTGAAGCGGGTCAGGTCTTTTTCGATTCGGCGGATCACGAGTCTTTCGCGTCCCCACGGGCAAAGATGCTGGCCACGAAGTTGAGAACGTCGGTGGCGCACACTTCGCAGTAGGAGTGGTACTTGATCAAGCGGCTCTTGACCACGTCGATCTTCTCCTGCGTATCTTTGTCGACGACCGCGGAGACCAGGCTGGTCAGCTTGATCGTGTCCTTCTGGTCTTCGAACAGCTTCAGTTCGAGGGCCTTCTGCAGTCGCTCATTGGACTGCCAGGTGAAGGTTTTTCCTTCCATCGCGAGAGCACCGATGTAGTTCATGATTTCGCGGCGGAAATCGTCTTTCCGGCTCTCCGGGATGGCGATCTTTTCTTCGATGGAACGCATCAGGCGCTCGTCCGGCTCTTCGTCTTGGCCGGTGTACTTATTGCGCACCTTCTCGTTCTGGGTGTAGGCCTTCAGGTTGTCCAGATAGTTGGCGCACAGGCGGCTGATCGACTCTTCGTCGGCGGAGATGGCCCGCTGAACCTCGTTCTTGACGATGTCCTCGTACTCTTCCTTGACCACGGAAAGTAGCTCTCGGAAGCGCTTGCGATGCTCTTCCGAAGTGATCAAGGAGTGATAGCCGAGCCCCTCTTCCAACTCGTTCATCACCATGAACGGGTTGACACAGGGCTCACCGGTCTCGGACACCAGGGCGTTCGAGATTTTGTCCTGGATGTAGCGCGGTGAGATGCCGTCCATACCCTCCCGAGGCGACTCCTCCTTCAGTTCGCGGATGTTGTCCTGGGTGAAGCCGGGCAGGGTCTTGCCGTCATACAAGCGCGCCTTCTGCAACAGAGTCAGGTTCGCGTTCTTGGGATCCTCGAGGCGGGTCAGCACCGACCAAAGAGCCGCCATCTCGAGGGTGTGAGGCGCGATGTGCTTGCCAGTCACGCGCCGGTCGTTGTAGTCCTTCTGATAGATGCGGACTTCGTCGGCGAGGGTGATGTTGTAGGGGATGTCGACGCGAATGGTTCGATCCCGGAAGGCCTCCATGAGTTCGTTGTTCTGCAGGCGACGGAACTCCGGCTCGTTGGTGTGGCCAATGATCACTTCGTCGATCGAGGTCTGGGGGAACTTCTTGGGCTTGATGACGTGCTCCTGGGATGCACCCAGCAGGTCGTACAGGAACGCCACGTCCAGCTTGAGCACCTCGACAAACTCGATGACCCCTCGGTTGGCGACGTTGAATTCGCCGTCGAAGTTGAACGCGCGCGGATCTGAGTCGGAGCCGTACAACGCGATCTTGCGGTAGTTGATGTCACCGGTCAGCTCAGTCGAGTCCTGGTTCTTCTCATCCTTGGGCTGGAACGTCCCGATCCCGACCCGGTCCTTCTCGGAGATGAGCAGGCGCCGCACCACCACGTGATCCAGGACCTTTTCACGATCGCCGTCGTACTCTTTCTGGAGCTGGGTGAAGTAGTAGCGGCTGACCGGACCCAGCTCGCCTTCGACGCGCAGGGGGTATTCCAGATCGCTGCCGCGACCGATTTCGTTGACGATGCGTTCGCGGGCTTCCGGGCGCAGGAGCAGCAGTGGCTCCTCGTTCATCGGGCTGTCGACGATCTCGCCGTCGGGAAGCTTCCATGAGAAGGTGTACAGAGCCCCTTCCTGAGTGCGGGAGTAGTGCTCCAACCCCTTCTTGATCAGACGCACGATGGTCGACTTCGCGGAACCCACGGGCCCGTGGAGCAACAGTACACGCTTTTCGACACCGTATCCGTGGGCGGCGGACTTCAGATTGTTGACCAGATCCATGAGCGGACGGCTGAGTCCAAAGACCGCATCCTTCCCGCCGCCGAGAGGGTCGTCGAAGAACTTGAACTGACGGGAGGTCTCTTTGCCATCGGTCACCTCGTCGTAACCGAACGAGGTGATCAGGTCATAGAGTCGCTGATACGCGTTGCGCAACACCCGGGGATTTTCGGCCACCACATCGAGATAGTCGTCGAACGATCCCTCCCAGTGCAATTCCCGATAGGGCTCGTGTTCGGCTTCTTGTTCGTGGGCGAGATTCTTCAGTTGCTCCCGGGACAAACTCATGAGCGCAGCTCCTTGGATCCGGTGACTCCTTCCCCTTTCCGCTAGCCGGTGCGCACCTGCTTCGCTCGCTTCAGGGAGAGGTTCCCGACGTCTCTTTCTTCGAGCGAAGGACCGGTCCCCTTGAGAAAAAGCGGAACTTCTTGCCGACTGGCCCGAGGAGCAGGAGGAGGACCAGGGACGTGGCGGAAACGATCGCGCCGATCACGAAGGTCGCCGGCAAGTAGCGGAACTCGACCCGGTGGCGGCCGGGAGGAACCTCGACGCTGAGCAGGGTTCCATGGGTTCGCTGCACGACGGCTGGCTCGTCGCTCACCGTCACTCGCCAACCCGGCGCCCAATTCTCACTGGCGATGAGGACGGTGCCCGCATCACTCTCCACCTCCGCCGCGATCGCCCCACTCTGGTAGTCGAACGAAGTCACTTGGGCGCCACCGGAAAAGGATCCGTCGCTTCCGGATTCCCAAACCGCCACGGATCGCAGATCCGGCGGTGGCTGATTGCCATGAGCCGCGAGAGAGTAGATCTCCTGAACCGCGTAGACCCGGGGCAAGACATCGCGGTTCTCGAAGAGCGCCAAGGAGCCGCGACGCCAGCGCTCTTCCCAGCCAGGATCCGGGTTTGCTTCTTCGGACAGCACGAAGCGAAGGTTCAAGACGTCGGCCAGAGGACTCTCCAAGTCCATGGTCGAGAAGTCCTGTTCAAACCAGATGCGCTCGAACAGGCTCGGGAACAGGTAGCGCAAGACGGCCACGTAACCGCGGGGCTCCAATGCGTCGTAGCCACGCAAGGCGTGCAGTCCAAACAAGTAGTGAAGGTTGGGTTGCAACGCCGTGCGAGCACCCAGAATCCGGAACGGTCCTTCTTCTCGCATTGCCCGCTGAAGCTGTGGGATCGGCTCCACTGCTCGAGGCAAGCGCTCGCGCGGAGTCACATCGTTGTAGTCCGCCCCGAAGAAACACAGCTCGGCGCAAACCACCGCCCCCAAGGTCACCGCGCGCAGCGGCGGAAGGAGAAGTGCGAGCAACAACAGACCGAGCGCCACAGGGAGCTGAAGAAGTCGCCAACTCCATCGATAGGGCCTGACCAAGTCCAACGAAGAACGCGCCAGCTCTTGCTCGTCCTCGGATGACGACCGAGTCGACAAACCGATCCGATAGCGGCCTTCGTCGAGCCGCGAGGTGCCCACCCAGGTGACGGCGAACGTTCGACGTTCCGCTTCCTCGGTGATGCGCACCGGACCGATTTCCGTGCCGTTGACTCGGACCACGACGTCTCGGTCCCCACGAGGCACCCAGCCACGGATCTCGAACCCGTGGTCCGCGGTCGTATTGCCTTCGGTGGCGTTCCATTCGGCCGGCAAGTCGTGGAACCCGGCGGCGGATCGCGGAGAGGAACCGGCACCGGGGTTCTCCGCAGGGAGCGGCAGGCCAAGGCCAAGTGCAAACGCCAGGGAAGCGATCAGAGGTCGCCAAACGGACCGAGGACTCACCGACAGCTCTCGCAGACCCCACCCCGCCAACAACGCAAGGAACAGGGCCACGGTGCTCAGCGCTCGGGTGGAACCGGTCTGACGAAAAACGGGAAGATTCTCGAGCGTCTGGGAGAGCCACGGGACTTCGTGATAGCGAGCTGCCAGGAGCAAAGCCGCGAACCCCATTCGTCGGGCGAACGAGTTCCTGGCCACGGCCACCAAAGCGAGGAGGAACGCGACCGATCCGCAAAACCCTCCCGTCACGTCGGTGTAAGTCAACGGTCCCTGGTACACCCCTCCATTCAGCGGGTTGCCATAGAGGTCGGGAACCAGTTGCAGGAGCCAGACTGGATTCATTCCCAATCCGTGCAACACCAAACCCGCCAGCACCCACCACAGCGGGGACACCAGAGCATCCACCTTCCTGGACAGCCAACGTCGGCCGATCCAAAGAAAGCCGAGGAGCAACGCTCCCAGCAATCCAGCGAGACTCCAAGGTTCGAACGAAGGTCGATCCAAAATCCCCTGACGCAGACGCAACCCCTCGCTGGCCAGGGAATACTCGAGAAACGGTGCCAACTGAATCGCGGAAAGCCCGACCGCCAAAGCCAACGCGAGCCCGAGCATTCCCACGCTCTTGAGGAACGGCTCCCGGGAATCACGACGCACCCAAGCGAAGAGCAGCGCTCCCAGCGTGGCGTAGAACGAAGTTTCGGGGTGCCCTCCCATCCACTGAAAGAAGAACGCGAGCGTGGCGCACGCGACCGTCGTCGAACTCGGACGCTCTCGCAGCCGGTCGACCGCAAGGAAGCACCAGGGGGCCAGGGCAGAAACATGAGTCAGAGCGGAGTTGATCCAAACGATCTGAAATCCGCAGAAGGCGTAAATGACTCCGGGCAACACCGCGGACGCACCGTGCAATCCGAGTCGTCGCGCCAAGAAAAACGTCCCAAAGCCCGCGAGGATCCACTTCACCGCCGCGGCGATGGCGAAGGACCACTCCCATGGCAACCAGACGAACAGCCAGGTGAACGGCGACAGCAACCCCACCGAGAAGTTGCCGAAGTAGGGAACCCCTCCATAGCTCTCGCCGCTCCAGAGGGGGAAGTGGCCGGCCCGAAGCGCTTGCCGGGTGGCCCAGAGCCACGGGTAGTAGATGGTCGAATGGTCGGCGAGGTACTCGTTGTGGGGCTCTTCGGCAGAAGGTCGGATACCGCCCAGGCCTTCCTCCGCGGCCGTGTTCCACGGCGGCGTGCAGCAGTAGATCACCTCGGACGAGAAGAAGACGTCGCCGTCCAGAGCCGGGGCCAAGATCCCGAGGGTCATGGCCCCGAGGACCGCAAGGAGCAGGACCGCCTCCCCTCGCCTGTTGGATCCGGACGACCCGGTCACCGGCCTGCCTCCCTCCCCCTCTTCCGCGCTCCCGCCACCGCAATGGCCTGATTCTAGCCCGCCAAACTGCGTGCCTGGCGCCCGAAGGCATCGGCAGTCGTGGGCCGAGGACCGGAGCGCGAATGCCAGTTCGTGAGCCATCGAACGGATGGACCGACCGGACTCTCGGCAGCTCGCTGGGAAACTTTCTCGCAAACGCAGCGACTCGGCGGCGCCCGACGGATGCCGCCGGGCTCATTCGAAGGACCGCCTCGGTGGCCCGGAAGGTCCGCCTTGGAAAAGTGAGTGGCGAACTCAGAAAAGAAGCCCACCGGATGGCACCGCGCGCTCGATGAGCTTTGACAAAGATCCGAGCTATGATCCGCGGACTTTGGTGGATCCTCCCGAGAGATCAGTCCGATTCGACTCAGCGTCGTCATTCCCGTGTACAACGAAGAGATCCGCCTGGGCGAAAGCCTGGACGTCGTCGGCGCGTTCTTGCAGGAGCTCGTCCCCGACGATCACGAAATCGTCATCAGTGACGACGGCAGCACGGATCGAAGCCGGGCGATCGCCGAAGAACGTGCCCAGCGCTGGCCGGTGCGCATCGTCGGCGACGGCACCAACCAGGGCAAAGGTTCGGCGGTCACCAAGGGCATGGTTGCCGCCACCGGGGACTTCATCTTCTTCTTCGACGCGGACCTCTCCACACCGATCGAGGAGATGCGCGGATTCCTCGAGCACTTGGAATCGGATGCCGACGTGGTCATCGGGACGCGCAAACATCCGGACGCGCAGATCGACCGTCCCCAGCCTTGGCATCGTGTGCACTTGGGCTTGGCCTACACCAAGCTCGTTCACCTGCTCACCGGGACTCAGTTTTCGGACTACACCTGTGGCTTCAAGGCATTCCGCGCCCACGCACGCGACGAGGTCTTCCCACGGCTTCGCTTGCAGGGCTGGTCTTTCGACGCCGAGGTGATGTTTCTCGCTCACCAGCGGAAGTTGAAGACGGTGGAGATCCCGGTGCGCTGGGTGGACGAACCGGATAGCCGGGTCCGTTTGTTTCGCGCCATCTTCGGCTCGTTCGTCGAGCTACTTTTGATCCGCGTTCACCAGCTTCTCGGACACTACCGCTGAAACCTTCTCTCCGCACCGCCGGTTGGCTCTTGGTGATTGTCGCTGGTCTGGTTTGGCCCCTGCTCGCGCTGGGGGACCCGGCGTTGCCGGACAGCTACACCTTCCGGATCAAATCGCGAATGCTGACGGTTTGGGAGCAGTTTCTGCCTTCTCAAACCGAGGTGGTCAATCCCTACTACCGGCCTCTTTATGGGGTGATGCAACAGGCTGTGGACTGGCTGGCTGGCGGATCCGATGTTGGTCTCCGCGCCCTCGCCCTCTTCGCCCACGGCTTCGCCGCCTTCGCTTTGGTGAAACTCGGCAAGGTGTTGCGGCTTTCCTCTCCGGCATGCATGGCGGCGACGTTCTTGTTCTTGGCTGCTCCCGGCAACGTGTTCACCGCGTTGTGGCCGGTCGTCGCCTACTGGACTCTCGCCGCGGGGATGGTGTTCCTGGCGATTCGCCATTGGATCCTGTTCCAAGAAACCGGAGCGAAGGTCCACGCGATCGGCACCCTCGGCTGGGCAGGACTGTCCTTGTTCAGCTCTCAGACGGCCTACCAACTGCTCGCCCTGGGCCCTCTCTTGGCGCTGTTCCCCCCACTCCACCTGCCCAGCCAGGGCCGGGTCAAGCGGACCCTCTTGCTTTGGATGATCTTGGCAGTGGCCGCCTTCACCCACTTTCGCTTGCTCGAGCAAAGTGCCCAGGGTTTGGCCGGGGCCGGTCTCGCGAATCAACTCGAACGGGTGCTGCAATTCTCGGTGAAGTACTGGTCCGGGATGGCTGGCCACGACCCGATGGTGCCCGTGGGCATCGCCCCTTGGATCGTGCTGCTCGCCGCGGTGCCGTTTCTTGGCAAGCTGGGCCGCCGCGAGGTGTTCTTGATCGCCTTCGGTTTCACCGCGCCCCTGCCGTTCGCCGTTCTCGGACATTCAGAACGTTACGCCTACTTTGCCAGTGGGCCTTTGGTTTTGGCGATGGCGAGTCTGTGGATCGAGCCACGGGCCTCGACCGCTCCGTCTCGCCGAATCGCACCCGTGATGGGCGTTGTGGGAGTCGTTGTCGTAGCGGCCTTGGGAGTCATGTACAGCATTCAATCGACCCTCCGGTTCGGCGACGTCCGCGAAGCGGCCCGAGAATCCGGAGCCACCGTCGACAGCCTCAGCCAGCTCTTGCCCGAACTTCATGATCTGGACCGAGTGGCTTTCCTGAACGCACCGCCGATGATGAAGTGGACCCTGAACGACTTGCTCGAAGTCGACTCTCTCGACGACTTCGTCGCACCGAAGAGTCCCCCCTACTTCGTCACCGATCACGCTTACTTTCACCTCGGTCCTGTGGACCTCCGCGAACACGGCTTCGACCAAGTGCTGGAGTACCTTCCCACCGGCAAGCTCGAGCGTCGCGATCCCGCCAGACCATTCGGTGAGCGCCAGGTCATTGCGCCGGTGTGGTTCCTCGCCCGGAACTTCCGCGTGCTGTCGCGACCAGCCAATCTTGGCGGCGGATTCCGCGGGCAGCTGCAGTGGATGGACACGGTGCTCGACGCGGCACGCGCCACGAAGGATCCCCGCGAGATGGTCGTGGTGGAGCAGCCGATCCCCGAACTCGAGCGACCACTCGCGACCGAGTCCGCCGTGTTCCGTTTCGAGTCAGGTCCCTCCGCCGCGGCGGGGGGAACCTCGGAGGGGGTGGTGATTCCCGGCCAGCTGGTGGTGGATCTCGACCTTCCCCGGGCCGGACTGCTGGTGGTCGTCACCTACTTCAACGCGCCCGACCCAGTGCACCGCATGGCCGGAGACGTGGGACGCTTCTGTCGCCACGTTCACGCCGAACTCGACGGCCAGGTGGTTCCGGTGATCCCGGTCTTCTATCACTTGAGCGGGATCGTGGTGCCCGCCGGGGAACACCGGGTGGTTGTTCGCCAGGGACGGTGAAAGATTTCAGAGTCCTCGGCTGGTGGCAGGCTTTGGTGCGCCCGGAGGCGGATCGATCGGGCGCCGTTCCGAGCGTGGCTCCCGAGCTTCGGCGCCCCGGTTGCACGGTCCCCTCAGCAGGGTTCGATTGCGGGGTTCCCCGGCGCGTGCTACTGTCCCCGGCTCGTCTCTTTCCAGGCATCAGTCGCCGCGACCGAAAGGACGATGATCCAGCGAGTCGCCTCCGACCCCGTGGTCACTCTTGGTCCTCCTTCCTATGACCGAAACTCCTTCATCTTCCTCCGAAACAACCCTCGGAAAAGTTCACGTCCTTGGGGGTGGCTTGGCGGGAATGAGCTGCGCCGCGGACCTGGCCGAGAAGGGGGTTCCTGTCGAGGTCCTCGAAGACCAGCCCGAGGTTGGCGGTCTTGCCGAATCCTTCGACTGGGACGGGTTTTCTTGTGACCTGGGCCCCCACCGGTTCCATTCGAACCGCGAAGAAATCATCGATCACATCCGCAAGCCCTTGCAAGACAACTTGCACATGCGCGATCGGATGAGCCGAATCTTCATGTTCCGCCGGTTCTTCTTCTACCCGCTGCGAGGCAGCAACGTGTTGCGGCTGCCAAAGCTGGTGATGATCAAGGCGTTCCTGGACTACTGGTGGATGCGGTTGCAGCTGGTGTTCCGCGACATTCCGGACGACTCGTTTGAGAATTACGTGCGCAAGCGCTTCGGCAACACGCTCTACAAAATCTTCTTCGGGACCTACACCGAGAAGACCTGGCAAATCCCACCCAGCCAAATCTCCCCGGACTGGGCGGGCCAGCGCATCACCTTGTTGAACCTTTGGGATGTGGTCAAGAAGACCTTGTTCAAGCCGAAGAACGTGCCGCGTACTTACGTGTCACGCTTTCACTACCCAAAGACCGGAGGGATCGGCTCGATCTCTCGTGGCTATCGGCGCATCGTCGAAGAGCATGGCTCGACCGTGCGCACCGGCACTCGCGTGACCGGAGTGAGAGTGGAAGGCGACCGCATCGTTCAGGTGACCTCCACCTGTGACGGCACCAGCCGCGACGAATCGGTCGAGACGGTGGTCAGCACGATTCCGATCAACCGCCTGGTTGAAATGATGGACCCGCTGCCCCCGGCAGAGGTGCTCGAGGCCGCCAAGAATCTGAAGCACAAGGCGATCATTTTCGTCTACCTCAAGCTCGACCGGGAAAAGGTGACGGATGATCACTGGGTCTACCTCCCCGAGGGCCACCTGCGCGTTCACCGCATCTCCGAGTTCAAGAATTTCTCCGAACAGACCTGCCCCCCGGGCAAGACCTTGCTCTGCGCCGAGATCACTTGCAACGACGACGACGAAACCTGGAATCAGTCCGACGATGAGCTCACCGAGATCGCTGTGAAGGACCTGAGCGGCATCGGACTGTTCGCCCGTGAAGATTTCCTCGACTCCAAAGTCAAGCGAGTGCCCTACGCCTATCCGCTGTACGACCTGGACTATCGCGACAATCTCCAGGTGCTGATCCAGTTCTTGAAGAAGATCAAGAATCTGACGTCGACCGGACGCCAGGGCTTGTTCCGGTACGGGAACATGGATCACTCGGTGGCGATGGGGGCGCGCGTGGCTCGATCCATGACCACCGGATCGGGCCCGAGTCACGCCCAGGTCGCAGCCGACGCCAACGAGTCCTTCGACTGATCGACGAAATCCCATGGGCCGTCCTCCCGTCCTGAACACCTCCACCGCTCGTCAAGACATCCCCTGTCTGCTGTGCGGCTCTCCGGGTGGCGAAACGATGCACGAGAAGCCGCCGTTTCGCATCGTGCGCTGTTCGTCATGCACCATGGTGTACACCCTGCCGCGACTGCCGTCCGAAGACATCGCACGCATGTACCAGGAGGACTACTGGAATAGCGAGGTCGCCAAGGATTTCGGGTACACCGACTACCTGGCCGACGAAGAGCTGTACGTCAAGACGTTCAAGATGCGGGCCGCACTGCTCAAGAAATACCGCCCAGTTCCCGCGCGCGTCCTGGATGTGGGCTGCGCCGCCGGCTTCGCTCTGCGGGCGTTCCGAGAACTCGGCTACGAAGCCTACGGCGTCGAACTCTCTGCCAAGATGGCCCAAGAGGCCGAACGCCGCGCGGGCGACGGACGGGTGCACGCGGGAGTCCTGGAACCGGGCCTGTTTGGCGGCATCCAGTTCGACATCATCACCATGTGGGACCTGGTCGAACACTTGGAAGATCCGGGAGAGATCCTGTCCATTGCGCGAAAGATGCTCGCGCCGGATGGGGTTCTGATCCTGGAAACCCAAAACGTGAACTCGTTGTTTGCCAAAGTGATGGGTGTCCGCTGGCAGCACTACAAGTTCGAGGAACACCTGTACCATTTCAATCCAACGACGATCCGCACCCTGCTGGAACGGTCTGGCCTGGAAACTCTGGAGGTCAGCGCTCGGCGCGGTGGCAAGTACATCTCGCTGCACTTCTTCACCGAAAGGGTCGGGCGCATCCATCCCATTCTTTCGACGCTCATGGCACCGCTGAAGGTTTTGGGCAACCCCAAGTTCTACGCCAACGTGTTTGACGAGATGCTGGTCGTGTCGAAGGCCTCGAAAGAAGCGGCCTCTCATGGATGATCTGGCAACCGAACAATTCTTGCTTCTGGAGCGAACCCACTGGTGGTTCGAGGGACGGAGGCGCATTTTCTTTTCCGTGCTCCGTCAGATCCTCGGGGACCGCAAGGACTTGAAGATCCTCGACGTCGGTTGCGGCGTGGGCGGCATGATGGAAGAGTTGCGTGAGTTTGGAAGTCCCGCCGGGCTAGAACTCTCTGCATCGATGATCCGACGAGCCCGCGACCGCGGCTTCGCCAAGCTGACCGTGGGCTCGGCCGAGACCTTGCCGGTCAAACCCGAGTCCCTGCAGCTGATCACCGCTTTCGACTGCGTGGAACACCTCGACAAGGATCAAGAAGCCCTGCACGGCTTCTATCGCGCGATGGAGCCAGGAGGCCACCTGTTCTTGTCCGTGCCGGCCTATCAGTTTCTGTACGCCGAGAACGACCGCATCGCCCAGCACAAACGGCGCTACACCCGGGGTCTGTTGGTCAATCGAGTCCAAGAAGCCGGGTTCGAGATCGTCAAGGCCAGCTACGTGAACCTGATCCTGTTCCCACTCATCCTCCCCGCCGTCCTGCTGCTCAAACTCAAGCAGCGATTGTTCCCCAAGGAAACCCCCGAAACCAACCTCAGCTACGTCCCCAAAGCCTGGATCAACCAGACCCTGGCAGGCATCTTCGGCGGCGAACGCCACCTCCTTCGCCACGTCTCGTTCCCGCTCGGCCACTCCCTCATCGTCGCCGCCCGCAAACCCGATCGGTGAGTACGGTGCCGGACACTTTGTCGAGCTTTCGTGACAGGAAAGTGCCGCACACCGAGAAACACGCGATGTGCGAGTGGTACCGCACGCGCGGATGCAAGGTCGCTCCGCGGGGGATCAACGCTCGGTAGTTCTGCCGAGTTCGAGCCCAGCCCACGCCCCCCCGTCCGCGACCTAGGCGAGACCGTCTCCTCCGGACAACCCGCGACCGAGCCGTCGCTCAACCCTCGGAGCCAGCTCCACAAACACCGGTTTTCGGAGCTCTCTGCGTGACCAACACGCGCAAGCGGAGTCCTTCGTCAAAGGGCCCCGGCGGACCGGTCTTTCGCATGGCGCCAAAGTCCGAGGCCACGCGGTTGCCACGGCCATGGGCCCCCGTCCGTTCTCGTCAAAGCAAAAGGAGGCCCACCGATGGCAAGGCGACCGCGCCACGACCGCCCCGGCTCTTGGCACCATGTCATGAACCGGGGCGTCGCCAAACGCCCTCTCTTCGAAGACCTGACCGACGCCCGGTTCTTTCTCGCGCGACTCGCAGACCAAGTCCGACGAGGGAGAATTGAAGTTCACGCCTACTGCTTGATGACCACTCACTTCCACCTGCTGGTGCGCAGCCCCGTGGGTGCTCTCTCGGAAGTGATGCGTCTCGTTCAAAACGAGCACTCCCGTCACTTCAACCGACGGCGCAAGCGAGATGGCACGCTGGTGCGCGGAAGATTCTCGTCCAAGCCGGTTCGATCGCTGGTCTACCGGAGAACTCTCGTGCGATACATCGACGCGAATCCGGTGCGAGCCAAGCTAGTGCCCACGAGCTTCGAGTACCTGCTAGGCAGTGCCTCCGCCTATCAGCGACCTTCCGGTCCCCCCTGGTTGTCTCGGGAGTGGGTCGAGGAAGAAGTTCGGCGGATCACCGGGAATTCGAACTACTCAGGGCCTGCGTACCAAGCGGTGTTCTCGGAGCTCGCGGAGACCGAGGCCACGGCGGTCGTTCGGGCCCGACTGAAAACCACAGCGGTTCAGGATCCATTGGACGACCTCGTGGGTGCGGCGCCTCCCTGGATCCGAGCCTGGCTGCAACGAAAGGCTCGGTTGGCCGACGGGTGCGATGTCGGACTGCCAATCTGCGGACGACGCTCGCTGGAGACGGAGCTGCGCAACGACGAGCAGCGCCACGGTCCCTGGATGGTGCGCCTTGGGACGCAATGGAGAGAAGGATTTCACCTCGCACGCATCGGACTCCTCCGAGATCTGTGCGGACTCAGCTGGAACGCGATCGCGGTCTCATGTGGTCAATCGGTCTCGCAAGTCCGTCGTGCTTTTCGAGAACACCGTGCTCAGCTGGAGATTTCGGGAGACTACAGCTCAAGAGTGGCGAGAGTCGCAAAGGCGTCGATTGACCGTTGCTTCGAGTTCCCCCTCACCGACTCCAGGGCCGCCGCCCTTGCAAAGGCGTCCAGGGTCGCCTGACCTCGGCGACGTTCTTGATCCCGGCCGTGTGCGGCACTTCGCTGCCGGAAAAGTGCGACGAAGTGTCCGGCACTGTATGCTCGCGGAATGAAACTGTTGAAGGCGGTGTTGGGGTATGGGGTTCTGGTGGCGGGGTTGCTTTTCCCGGTTCTGTTCGGGGGTGACATTTTGTTTCCGTTGCACACGGACCAGATGGAGCCCTGGCGATCGGAGACCTCTGCCGAACGTCTCACAGAGTTGGATCTGCGGGGCAACCCGGCACTGTCCGACATGAACTTCTTGTTTCATCCGGACACTTCGTTGATGGTTCGGGAGTGGAAGCAGGGGCACCTGCCGCTTTGGAATCCCTACTTGCTCGGTGGTGCCTCGCAATTGGGGCAGGCGTTGCTCGGGGCCTATTACCCCCCCCACGCGTTGTTCTTGTTGTCAGACTCTCCGGTGCCAATCTACGGATGGCTGGTGGCGCTGCACGTGGTGTTCGCATGCGTCGGGATGTTCTGGTTCCTGCGCATGCGGGAACTCAGTCCTGCGGCCGCGTGGATCGGCGGCTTGGCCTTTGGACTCGCCGGACCTCTGGCGGTTCGCTACCAGTATTACTGCACGCTGTATCCCGTAGTGTGGATCCCGTGGCTGCTCGGACTGGTCCATCGTTTCACCGAACGCCCCACCGGCTGGCGCTGGTCGTTGTTGAGTGTTCCGGTCGCCATGGTCATCCTCAGCGGCTTTCCCCAAACCGGAGTGTATGGCGTCTACTTCGCCGCCATCTACGGCGCCGTTCGAATTGTTCGGGGCGGTGTGAGGCCTTTGCCGCGCCTCATGGCCCTGGGTGCCGGGTTTGCAGTGGCAGCTCCTCTTTGTGCCGCGCAACTATGGCCCGTGGTCGACACCCAAAGCCGCTCCCTCTCTCGAGAACGAAGCTTCGCCGAACAATCATCCCGCGGAGGGTCTCCTTGGCTCCCCGCCGGGTATCTGATGCCCGCTTCCTTCGTCGACCCGGTGCAGAACTGGAGCCTCGACTGGACCACGAACCCGCTTTGGGGGGCGCTGTACCTTCGATCCGAACGAACCGACGAAGGGGACATCGACTTGCGCCCGCTTTCTTCCCGGCCGAACATCACGGAAGACACCTGCTACGCCGGAGCGCTCGTCCTACTGTTCGCAGCCGCCGGATTGTTTCAACGCCGACGCCGAGAAGCGTGGGCCCTGGGCGCCGCGGGAGGGCTCTGCTGGGCCTATGCCCTGGGCTTTGCCCCTGTCGTTTGGACGGCGTACTACGGTTTGCCGGGAACCAACATCGGTGATGTGAGACGCATCCTGCCCACTCTCGCCCTGCTGACCGCCTGGCTTGCGGCACTCGGCGTCGAACGCCTGGGCCAGGAACCGCGGGCTCTCCGAGTGCCCCTTCTGGCTGGCGTGCTTTCCTTGTTTGGGTTGACGAGCCTTGCCGTCGTGCTTTGGCATTGGGGCCCCGAAGGCTGGTTCGAGTGGCTCGACGCTCGCATTCAGTCTCGCTTCGACGTGGAGTTCCCGTGGACCGACGAACAACGCGCAACAACCCCCGCCATGGTGCACGACTTCGTCGCATCACGCTGTCGGGAGTCCCTGGCGTGGATGTTTGGCGCGGTGATCGTCTTAGGCGCCTGGGCATTGCTGTGGCGACGCTCTTCAGTCGTCGCCCTCGCGATCGCCAGCACCTTCGTGACCGCCGACCTGGGCCGCTTCTATCACTCGACCAACACCTCGGTGCAAGCCGAAGAGTTCCTCCGCCGTCCCGAATGGCTCGAACCGCTCTTCCAACGCGCGGAGGATGGTCGCATCCACCGGTTGTTGCATGATTCGACCCAGCTGGATCCAACCCGAGATCTCCTGCTCTCCCCCAACCTAGCCATGCACTTCGGACTCTTCGATTCCCAGGGGTACATCGTCGCGGTCCCGGAACGCTTCGCTCGCTACATGAAGAAGCTGCAAGGGGAGTCCGCGGTCACCACGGTCATGGTTCATCCCATGACGGACCGCGAGGCTCTGTCCTCTCCTCTCCTCGACCTGGCGAGCGTGCGCTTTCTTTTGGCCCGCTCGGACCTCGATCCGGCCCTGACCACTTCCAGCTCGGCGGCGGGTTGGCAACCGTTCCTCCAACATGGCCGCTGGTCCGTACTGGAAAACACCGAAGCACGACCTTTCGTCACGATCTGGCCGGAAGCAAAGTGGATCACTCCGGGCGAAGACTTGGCCGCAAGTCACGCGTCCATCCTTGACGAGCTGGCTTCCAGTAACGCGTTCGACGCGGTGTTCCTCGAAGGCAGCGGGGAAGCGCGGCCCGCCTCAGGAACCCCCTCCTCAGTCCGCTCGGTCCGCCGCGAGCCCTCAAGCTGCACGATCCAGCTAGAACCAGGCGACGGCGGCTACTTGGTTTGGAATGAGGGATTCGATCCGGGATGGGAGGCGACCGTCGATGGGATCCCCACTGTGGTCCATCCCGCCAATGTGGCATTCCAGGGAATTGAGTTACCCGCGGGGGCCAAGCATGTGCAGTTTCGCTATCGACCGACACCGGTTCGCGGGGGTCTTTGGATCAGCCTGGTGACCTCCGCGTTGCTCGCCGGCGTAAGTGTGACGACCTGGGTTCGCCATCGTCGGTCCAGCGCTACCCCTCTTAGCGGGTGACGGCGGCCGCTGCGGCCTCTTCCTCGCCTGAAAAGCGCATGACCACCCGCCCCAAGATGTCCACACGGGAGACCGGTCCGAACTCACGGCTGTCGATCGACACGCGACGATGGTCCCCCAGCAGGAAATACTCGTCCTGACCGAGTTGAATCGGATCCATGTCTCTCATGCGGCGGAACGAGTTGGGAATCGGATCATCGACAGGGATTCCGCCGCGACAGAGCACACCGTCTTCGATCTCGATCAGCTCTCCGGGCAACCCCATGATCCGCTTGATCACGATCTCGCCTTGCACCCGGGCAATGACCGTGTCCCCATGGGACGGGTCATCCAGCATCGCCGGCATGCGCGCCACCACCACGCGATCTCCGTCCGCATAGTTGGGCAGCATGCTGTTTCCCGAAACCAGGTAGGACGTCACACACGAGTGCTGCACGAGAGAAGACGCGAGCAGCAGGAAGACCCCGAAGCGAGCGGCGATGGTCCAACGCCATGGCGGCCGTCGCGGAGCGCTCCGCGGAGTTCCCAACCCAGCGGGCTCGAGGGGCGCCACGGGAGGCCCCAAGGGGGCGCGGGGCGGTGCCTCGAGCCGTTCGCGAGGAACAACCACGGTCGTCGGTCGAAAATCGACGCTCTCGCGAGGCGGTGAGTCCAGCAGTGGCGTGTCGAGGCGCGCTTCCATGCCTTGGTAACGTCGTCTCGCGCGCCACGGCAAATGAAGGCGGACCCGGGCCGATGAAGAATCTTCCCCAGCTCTCCCGGGCGGAAATCCGCGCCGGAGGAACACCCGTCCCCGGAGGGGTTCGGACAGCCCGACGCGACGGAATGCGAGAGATCCGTGTTTTGACGCCGAATGGCACCGCCGGACCGAGGGACACTCGCTCCATCACCGCCGAGGGAAGCAGCCCCGAGGCCGAGCCAGTTGGATCCGGTTCGCCACCACGGAAGGCCGACATTGGCTCTCACTCCCCGAGAACCCAGGCTTGCTCGAAGAAAGCGATCGACGCACACGGAATGGCCGAAGAAGGATTCGCCCTCCGGCGATGCCACGCCATCCCTGGCCCAGCCAGGGAGTCAGGGTCCCCCAGGCAACGCGACCACCTGTCCGCTGCGAGTTCCGCCGTGAAGCGAGCGACGGCGAGGACCTACTGCAGGACGTTGTACTTGAAGATGCACCACATGGCTTCGAAGGCGTCCTTCAGGCCGATCTTCTTGCCGTGGGCGTAGTCGCGTCCGTAGTAGCTGATGGGCACTTCGTACACGCGACACTTCATTTTTGCGACCTTGGCGGTCAGCTCCGGTTCGACTCCAAACCGGTTCGAGGTGATCTTGATCTTGCGCGCCACATCGATGTGGAACGCTTTGTAGCACGTCTCCATGTCAGTCAAATTGAGGTTGGTGAACGCATTGGAGACAAAAGTCAGCAGCTTGTTGCCGACATAGTGCCAGAACAGATGGCAGCGGTGGGTTCCCCCGAGAAACCGGGACCCGAACACCACGTCCGCCTTGCCCTCTTCGATGGGCCGCAAGAGCTGGGAATAGTCGTCCGGGTCGTACTCCAGGTCGGCATCCTGGATCAGGACGACGTCTCCGGTGGCTGCCGAGAAACCCGTGGCCAGGGCGGCGCCCTTGCCCGCGTTCTTCTCGTGCAGGATCACGCGGATGCCGTCCTTGCCATCGACCTTGGCGAGGATGTCGCGCGTCCCGTCGGTAGAACCGTCATCGACAATGATCAGCTCCTTGTCGAACGGGACGGCCTTCACCCGCTTGATGATCTCTTCGATTGTGTCCTTCTCGTTGTAGGCGGGCATCACCACCGACAATCGCAGGGAAGGCAAGGGTGTCAGCTTGTCTTGCACGTCAGAGCGCACCTGGGTTTCCATGAAGAAGTCTCTCGTAGATCTGCAACGTCCGAAGACCATTCTCTTCGACCGTTGAGACATGTTTTCTGCTGGAGATCAGCTGCTGGCGCAAATCGGTGTCTCGCGCCAAGCGATCGATCTTTTCGGCCAGGTCGACGCTGTCCCCGACCCGGAACAGCAATCCGGTCACCCCGTCTTCGATCGCTTCGGCCATGGCACCGAAGTTGCTCGCGATCACCGGCACCCCGGCCAAGAACCCCTCGCGAATCACCATGCAGTAGGTCTCGTACCAGATGGAGGGCACCACCAGGATGTCGACGCCGGCCAAGATGCCAGGCGCCTGCTCGGGGCGGTAGGCACCGTGCAGCTCGATCTGCGCCTCCCAGCCACCGATCAAGCCCTGCAGGCGATCCCCGTAGCTGTGGTCTTGGTGGAAGGGCAACACCGGTCCATGGATGTCCAGGCGTCGGTCCGAGGAACCGATGCGCTGAAACGCTTCCATCAGCAGGTGGACGCCCTTCGAAGGCAGTACGGTGCCGAGGAACCCAATGCGGGTCACCGAGGAAGGAATGCGGGGCACGTCCTCGTAGACCTCCGCATTCATCCCGTATTCCAGGATCTGCAGCCGTTCTTCGGCGATGCCATAACGACGGTAAATGCTCTGGGCGAAGGGCGACGGAACGATCAGGGTGTCGGCCCGCTCCAGCACCTCTCGGATTCTGGCGTGGTACTCGCCGAAGACTTGGTGTTCGAGCATCGGGTCGCGTTCGTCGGGAAACCAATGGGGCCAGGTTTCGCGGTAGCAACGCGTGCAGCGCTCCACGTCGATCTCAGGGCAGTAGCTCAGATCCCCCATGATGCGTTGGCCGCGGGGGCACCCCATCCAATAGTCGTGGAGGGACAACGCCAGGGGCACACCCACTTCGGCAGTGGCATCCACGATCTCGGTGGTGAGACAGGTCAGATGGTGCACGTGCACGACATCTGGCGCGAACTCCCGCAGGACCGACTCGTAACGCTGGCGCAAGGTGGGATTGTTCACCAAGTGCAGGAACGTCGTGGCATCGCCGAATCGATAGTTCACCCCCACCACGCGAATTCCATCGACCTCGGACTCCCGGAGCACGAATTCGTCTTCGTCCTCCAGAGCAAGACGACGGAAGACGAGAATCTCGTGGCCTTCGGCCATCGCCCAATGAGCGAACCTGGCCATCGACAGCTCCACGCCGCCGAGGCCGTCGGGCAGGAACCCGGCGGTGACCAGAAGGATTCTCATGAAACGAGGGGTTCTTTCTTTCGTGGGTTCGTGGCTCAAGCTCTCCGGCACTTCCCGAGGGCCTTGCCGGCAGAGATCCGAGCGGAACGGTCCGGGATTCTAGGAACGCTCGCCGGGCTCACGAGTTTTCAGAAGGTCTTCCTCTGATCTTTTCGGCTTCTGCCAGGTCTTTTTGGAGTCGCTCGATCTCTCGGTTCTGCTCCCCCAGCGCTCGCTCCCAACCTTCGGAGCGCAGCAGCTCGGCAAACGCGGCCTCGCGGCGGTCCCAATCGTGGAAGTGGTTCGATGGTTCGGAAACAGATCCTTCCCAGGAAGTCGACCGCTGTTTCAGCCGTCGCAGGACGCTTTCTAGGCGATCGAGATGCTCCTGCAGTCCGAGCACGGGGGCTGCGCCAGCGGAACGCTGCCGGGCCCTTTGGTCGGGATGATCCCGGAGAGCTTCGATGCCACGAGCCAGCTCCCCTGGATCGCGAGGATCGAACAGAGTGACCCGCCCCGTGGCCCGTTCTTCCAGAGCCCCACTCCTTGCCGCCAGGATCGGATGACCCAGCGCCATGGCCTCATCCAACCAGAACGAGTAGGACTCCCGCGCCAGCGAAGGAATGACCACGGCGTCCGCCGCCTGGCGGGAAAGATTCTCCGGCTCGTAGGGTCCGTGGAACTCCACGTCGAGTCCCTCGGCCAAGGTCCTCAGCTGGGATTCGTATTCCGGGGTCGAGAACCCACCCCAGAAATCCATCGCCACTCCTGAGTCCGGTCCGAGCTGACGCAACACTTCGAGCAGGACGTGTGGGCCTTTCACCGGATGCAGGTGAGAAAAGTACAAGAGCCGCAGTTTGCCCGCGGGACTCTGGGCGTCTTTGCCCGGCGCCACCTCGCGACCCGGAAACGCCGGATGGGGCAACGTCTCGATGGTCGTTTCCTGACCGAGCTGATCCTGGATGTAGTTCGCGTGACTGGTCGAGGGTGCGAGCAGAACCGTCGCCGCCTCGGTCTCGCTTCGAGCACAATCTCGATACTGCCTCAACGAAGAGTGGATCTCAGCGTCTTTTTGAAAAGACCAGCGGGACACGCAGTTCACGCAAGCCGCCGGCCCCATCTTCTCGGGACAGAACCGGTCTTCTTCGCGGATTCGAAACACTCGCGGGCATGTCAGGAAGAGATCGTGAAGGTGCACAGCGACCGGAATGCTGCGCGCCGCGGCTCGACGCGCCAGATCGAACGTCAAGCGAATCCAGTGATGGACGTGAACCACGTCTGGTTGCAATCGTGCCAGCTCTTCTTCCCACACCGCGGAGACATGTGGGTTTTGAATCTTGTCCCAGTGATCGAAGTAGAGGTCGCTGCGATGAACCCGAGTGATCGGCAAGCCATCGAGTTCGAAGCGCTGCACTTCGAACTCCGGCTTCCACTCCAAGCTCCCGCAGAACACCGAAACGTCATGGCCGCGCCCGCCCAGGCCACGCGCGACGAGATCGACGTACTTTTCGGTTCCCCCGATGCCTTCCGGAGGCATCGCGTGGGCGACCATCAAGATCTTCACGGTGGTTGCCTCACGGATTCGTACACGGCCTCCATCTTCTCCAGGTGCTGTTCCATGGTCATGGGCAGAGGCGCCGCCTCGGCCCATTGTTTCAGCAGTTCCCGTCGGTCATCCACACGACGCAGGCCTTCTGCCAAGTGTTGCGAGTCGCCTGGCCGAAACAACCAACCGTCCTGGTCGTGGACCACCGCTTCGGCCATTCCCCCAAGGTCACTGGCCATCACCGGAATCCCGGCCCAGCGGGCCTCCTGAATGACCACCGGGGCATTCTCCAGCCAAATGGAGGGAACCACCAGCAAGTCCAGCTTGCCGAGAACTTCCAGCACCAGAGACCGCGGAACCGCTCCACAGAACTCCACAGACGCTCCCTTAGATCGCTCTTTCAACGTCCGATAGTAATCTGGGTAGTAGCGCGGCGTGCCGTAGATCTTCAGTTCCGCATCACGAAGCTTGGCCTGCACGAAACCATCAATCAACACGTGCACTCCCTTGTGCGGTGCCGGAGTGCCGAGAAATCCCACTCGAAGCCGCGGCCCCCCCGCTGGTGTCGGAATGGTTCGCGGTGCTCCGGACAAAGGTTCGAAGCCGTTGGGAAGGTGCAGGATGCGATCGGCCGGCAAGCCATGGCTCACGGCGAAATCTCGTACCGTTTTGGAGGGAGAGACGAACTGTCGGACGTGTTGGGCGAGGGCGGTCACGGTTTCGCGTCGCCGAACCACGTCTTCCGCGGATACGGCGGAGTGATCCGGGGCCGGAGCTCCCCCTTTGCGTCGCGGCCGCGGCCATCGCTTCGCCCGCTCCACCCAGGGCGAAAGATCCACCCCGAGTCGCTGGCGGGCCGAGGCCATCCAGCGGATCCAGCGTGCCTCTCGCGAAGACTGGGCGAACTTGAAGTTGCCCATGCACTCGGCACAGCGACTTGGTTCCGGTCCTTCGCAACGTTCCCCACTGCGGTGGAGGAGCTGCCCCATGCGCGGGCAGAACAACCAGAAATCGTGCAAAGTCATCACCACGGGAATGCCACGAGCCGCCGCTCGTTTCACCAACCCCATCGACAACAGCATCAAATGCTGGACATGGACGACGTCGGGCTGCACTCGGTCCAGCACCTCATCGAAGCGTTGCTCGGCCACGGCGTGATCGAAGGTCTCGGCGAACGAGTCATACAGAAGGTTGTTCACGAACACGTGGCACGGAAGGCCCTCTTGCTCGCGCTGCACGAGAGCACCATCGGGCAACGAGTGAATCTTCTCGCTGAAGAACAACTCGACGTCATGTCGTTGCTGGAGACCGCGGGAGAGGCGATCGGTGTAGACCTCGGTCCCCGCGGAATGACGAGGGAGGAAGAAGTGCAACACTTGCAGGATCTTCACGACCGAGCCCCGGGGAGCAGCTCTTGCAGCCGCTGCTCGGTCATCGAGCGCCCTCGAAAGCCGTCCCACAAGCCGCGAATCTTCCACCAGGCGGCCGCCGGACGACGCCGGAACAAGCCATACAGCATCGCCGCAGGTGTGGTCACTACGTCAAAAAGCACGAAGCTCAGCCAGCGGCGCAAGTTGCCATGCTTGCGCAACAACGCACAAGAACCGAGCGCATTGAGGTACTTGCGAAGCGGAGTGTATCCGCCCCCACTGGCAAACGAGCCCACATGCACGACCACCGAGCGGGGTTCGTAGCGGATGCGGTTGCCGGCACCAGTGGCGCGGATGCAGTAGTCCACGTCCTCCAGATAGCAGAAGAAGCGTTCGTCCAACTCTCCCAGAACGGTCCAGACAGAACGGGACAGCAGCCACACCGTGGCCGGCAAGAACGTCACGTCGCACGGGTCGTTGAACTGTCCCCGGTCGATGCTGCGATGTCCCCGCAACCGCGTCATGTTCAGCCCAAACGTGACATCCCCGCCGGCACACCAGACGCGAGCCGGCTGTCCGGGGAGGAGAAGTTTTGGCCCCGCGATCGCGGCGCCTTCGTCGAGGGCTCGCTGCAGCGGCTCGAGGAATCCTTCTCCCACACAAGTGTCGGGATTCAACAGCAGCACACGTTCCACGGATCGCTTCAAGAGCACCCGAACTCCCGCGTTGATGCCGGCCGCAAACCCGCCGTTGTGAGAAAGTCGAAGGACGTCCAGATTGTCGCGGATGGTCAGGTCGTCGAGGGACCCGTCGGTGGAAGCATTGTCCACGATCAACACGGGGAGATCCCGGGCATCGGATCTTTCCAGCGACGCCAGGCAGTCCGCCAGGGACGCCCCCGAGTTGTAGTTCAGAATCAGGATGTGAGTGGCTTCAGCCATCGCACTGCGTCAGCGTCCCCTCTCCCCGATCTGAAAGCGTCGCGCCTTGAGTTCATAGCGTGGCAGGGTCCCCGGGGGGACCACTTCGATCTGGGGTCGAAGGCTCAAGTTTCGGTGCAGCAGGTCACCCAGTTCCTTGGCGACGCGCACCGCATCCCCGTCGGCCTCGATCTGCAACACCAGCTCCGCCATCTCCTCCCGCTTGTCGATCCGCCCCTGGAACTCGACCACGTCGGGGAACTCCCGAACCAGGTTTTCGATGGCGCTCGGATACACGTTGATCCCGCGGACGACCACCATGTCGTCCACCCGACTCTGCACGCCGCCAGGAAGGTAGGCGGTGGCCCGGCCACACGCGCAGGGCCTTCGACACAGCTCGACGTAATCTCCGGTTCGGTAGCGAATCAGCGGACTACCGGTCCGTCCCAGATTGCTGAGAACCAATTCGCCGCGGCTCGTTCCCTCCTCGTCAGGGGTGACCCGTTGCTCCCCCCCGGGCTCTACCACCTCGGCGACGAACTCCCGTTCGAGGATGTGCAGGTTGGTGTCGATTCCGCAGGAGAATCCCCACGCTCCGATCTCCGTCGCCCCGACATGATCCACGGCACGCGCTCCGAACGCTTGTTCCAAACGAGCTTTCACATTGGGAACGCTGGCACCTGGTTCGCCCGCGTGAAGAGTCAACCGAACCGCGCTTCCCGGCAAGTCGACACCCAGGTGGCGCGCCACCTCGGCCAGGCGCAGCGCATAGGTCGGTGTGCACACCACGACCGTGCACTCTGTCTGCAGAATGGTCTCCAAACGCTGTTCGGTCGACAGTCCTCCTCCAGGCAATGCCAAGGTCCCCGCCTGGGTGGCTGCTTCGAACGCGGTCCAGAAGCCGATGAACGGGCCGAAAGAAAAGGCCAGGAACACCCGGTCGTCCGGAGTCACACCAGCGGCCTGGTAAATCTGCTTCCAACAATCCAGCCACCACTGCCAACTCTTTGCGGTGTCTAGCCAGCGGAGGGGTTGGCCCGTCGTCCCCGAGGTCTGATGCATGCGCACGTAGTCCGACCTGGCGGCGGTCAAGTTGCTTCCGAAGGGACCGTTCCGCAGCTGGTCGTCGACCAACTCACTCTTGAGAGTGAACGGGACCTGGTCGAGATGGTCAAACGTCGGCAGCCGGCTGGCAGAGAATCCAGCTTGGCGCCACTTCGCGGCGTACCAAGGATTGCGCTCGAACACCTCGGCTGCCAAGCGATCGAACTTCGGGCGTTGCTCGCCAGCCACGGGGAACAAGGAGTCGAATGCTTGGTTCATCGCCAGCCTTGGTGGGAATCCGCGGGATTCCCCGCGGCCCTGCTCGACCCGCCTGCTCGCCCTCTCCCATTCATCTTGGGATCATTCCTCCGCCACCGATCCAGAACTCGAACCTCCCCTCGCCGACCTCTCTTCCCCTCGCGGAACTCGCGGCAAGCAGAGACGGTCGCCAAAGATCCCAGAGCAAATCCGGTGCGATGAGACACAAACGGCTGCCCTCCCAATCCTGGCCATAAGATTCATCGGCACGGCTGGGGACAAACCCTGAAGGCCGGGTCACGGGACGGCGGCTAGCTGATGGCGGGCAATTCGGACCCGATCTTCCGTCATGTCCTCTCCCCGAAGCTCTCGCAAGGCGTAACGAGTGAATTCTCCGATCACCCGCTTCCTCCAGTGCAGCAAAAAGTCGGTGTTGTCCATGGGCCGACCGACCTTCGATGCCAGACCGGCCGCTTCCTGGATCACGTCATCGGTGAGTTGCTTGCCGACCAGGAATGCGCTGGCTTCGTCGCATGCGAGTGGCTGGGACGCCACTGCTCCGAGAACCACTCGCGCTTCCGTCACTTCGTCTCCGTCGAAATGCGCGGCGGCGGCGACCGACAGCACCGGGAAGTCGAACGATCCCCGTCGGCGCAGTTTCCAGTAGGTGCTTCGCCAACCCGCCGATGGCTCCAGCAGGACATCGGTGAGGATTTCTTCTCGGCGTCGGGTGAGGTAGTGAATGCCGTCGTTCTGATACAGGTCTTTGACCGCGACCTCGCGTTCGCCATCGGCGGCGACCAGGCGCACGATTCCTCCCAAGGCCATCAGTGCAGGGGCAACGTCCGTCGACGACACCGCCAAGCACTTGGAACTCGAGGGCGCAACCCAGCAGGTTTCTCCGTCCTTCTTCATGCAGAAGTCGATGGCTTTGCGCCATTCGTAATTCTGGTCGTAGTAGTTGCAACGGGTGTCCAGGCAGAGGTTCCCGCCAAGGGTCGCCATGTTGCGCAGTTGACCCGTCGCCACTTGCACCGCCGCTTGAAACAACGCGGGGTAGAGTTTCTCGACTCGAGGGTCGCGACACAGCTCGTTCAGGGTCAGGCCCGCCCCGAGCCGCAAGCCGCTGCCGTTGCTGCTGGCGCGGAGCTCGGGCACTCCTCGCAGTCCAATGACGGTCCGCGGGACTTGCTGACGTCGCTTCATGTTGGGCAACAGGTCGGTCCCCCCTGCCAGCAACATTCCGGACGGCCCCTCTTCGGCCAACATGGTGGCCGCTTCCTGCACCGAACGTGGTGCCCGATATTCGAATCGCGGGAGCCGCATCATGGCTGGTTGACCTTTGCTTTCTTCTTCGCGGAGTCGGGTTGGTCGATGGCGCTCCCATCCCCCCCCTCGATCGGCGGCGGAATGACCGACGGATTGGGCCAGGGGACGTCGGGAAACTTCTCTGGACCGTAGCGCCCCTCTTTTCCGCGCCTCTGCAAGTCCAGCGCCTTCAGAACCTTCTCGGGAGTCACCGGAACTTCATCAATGCGAACCCCAACCGCATCGAAGACCGCGTTGCAAACCGCTGGCATGATCGGCAGCAGCGGCCCCTGCCCCACCTCTTTGGCGCCGAACGGTCCGTTCGGATCCGGATCTTCGATGATCTCGGTGACCACGTCGCACATGTCGTGAGTGGTCGGACTCTTGTATTCCAGAATGGATGGGAACTTGTGCACCAAGGCGTTCGAAAGTCGGGACGGCAGTCGACGGAAGGTCTGTTCCTCCATCAGTGCCTCCCCAAGCCCCATGTACACGCTGCCTTCGACCTGGCCGCGCACCAGGGTGGGATTCAAAGAACGGCCGACGTCGTGGGCCATCCAAATTTTCGGCACGCTGATCCAGCCGGTCTCTTCGTCGATTTCGACCTCGGCAACCGCGGCGCTGTACGAATAGGCGGGACTGGGACCGACGCCCCCTCCCTTGTAGCGAGCCGGGGAAGGCGGCGGCGTGTAGGAGCCCACCGCGCCGATGGTGCCAAGTTTCGCTTCGGACAGACACACGGCCTCCTGAAAGCTAACCCCGTGCTCTGGGTTCTCCGCATCGAACACGCGGCGATCCGCAAACACCAATCGGTTGCGCGGGATCTCCAAGTGCTTGGCGATGACTCCGGCGATCTGATCGCGGGCGTTCTCGGCCGCTTGAATCGCAGCGTTGCCCATCATCAACGTGACCCGGCTGGAATAGGAGCCGAGGTCGACCGGGGTCAGATCGGTGTCCGCCGTGACCGCCCGGATGTCGAACGGCTCGATTCCCAACACTTCTGCCACGAGTCCGACCAAGACGTCGTCAGAACCCTGGCCGATTTCGGTGCAGCCACAGAACGCGGTGACTCCTCCACTTCGGTCCAGCTTCAACTGCACCCCGGAGTGGGGCATCTTGTTCCAGTAGATCGGCAAGCCTGCGCCCGACAAGTACGACGCGCAGGCGATCCCGACTCCCCGTCCGCGGGGCAGCTTGCGAAAGCGCTTCTTCCAATCGGACACGTCCACCACGCGACGAATGCACTCGGCGAGACCGATGGTGCCGATCCGCATGTAGTTGGCGGTCACCGTGTTCGGCTTGGCGACAATCTTCAAGCGCAAGTCCGCCGGATCCATCTCCAGACGCTCGGCGATCTTGTCCAGCTGGATCTCTTGGCCGAAACGAGGCTGGGGCGTGCCGTGCCCCCGCTTTGGTCCACACGGCGGCTTGTTGGTGAACACCCGACATCCCTGGAAGTGATAGCGGGGGACGTCGTAGGTCACCGTCTGCAAGGCGCCGGTGTAAAAGGTGCTCGCCACTCCGTAGGAGCCGTAGCCGCCTCCGTCGACAAGGGTCTTCAAGTGCATCGCGGTGATCTCGCCGGTCTTCTTGACGCCGGTCTTGATCTCCATGAGCACCGGATGGCGGCCGCGGTGGCAGTAGAAGACTTCTTCGCGAGTCATGCACACTTTGACGGGACGGCCCAACACCAGGGCTGCCTTTGCCGCGCAGACCTCGTGGTGAAAGATATCACTCTTGGCCCCAAAACCACCGCCATTCGAGGTCGCAATCACGCGGATGTGGGCAGCCGGAATCTCCAGCGCCTTGGCAAGCGCTCGATGCACGTAGTGCGGCGTCTGGGTGCTGGACCACAGGGTCACTTTCCCATCCAGGTCGACCGCCGCCACGCTGGCATGCTGCTCCAAAGCGAGGTGGTTGTTGCCCTGATAGAAGAAGCGATCTTCGAAGATCTCGTCCGCCTCGCCGAAGCCTTTGTCCATGTCTCCGAACTGGAGATTGATCAGCTTGTGGATGTTGCCTTGGCCGCAGTAGTCATGAATGCGCGGTTCGTCGTGCTGCAGACTCTCTTCCGGCTCGGCGAAGGTCCGCAAGGGCTCGTACTTGACGTCCACCAGGTCCATGGCTTCGAAGGCAGTCAGTTCGTCGCGAGCGACGATCGCCGCCACCGGGTCTCCCACGTAGCGCACCTTGTCTTGGCAAAGCGGGTGCTCATCCTGACTGACCGGAAGGATGCCGTACGGGATCGTCAGGTCCTTGCCAGTCAGCACCAGCATCACTCCCGGGTGAGCCAATGCACGGGAGGGGTCGATGCTCAAAATCTTGGCGTGGGGATGAGGCGACCGCAGCAGTTTCATCCACACCATGCGCGGCATGACGATGTCGTCCGCGTAAACGGTCTTGCCGGTGACCTTGGCCCGCCCATCGACTCGACGCCGTGGATGCCCGACCACCTGAAATTCCGAACCCTTCATGAATCGGCCTTTCGTTCCCCGCAGCGCACCACGGCCTCTTCCACGGACTCGAAGATCTGGAGGTATCCCGTGCAGCGACACAGGTTGCCGGCAAGGACTTCTCGAATCTGTTCACGGCTCGGGGTTCCCACCTCTTCCAGCAGGTGTTTGGCGGTCACCAGGATGCCCGGCGTGCAGTAGCCGCATTGCGCGCCACCAAGATCGGCGAACGCCTCCTGCAAGGGATGCAACTCGTTGCCTTCCATGAGCCCCTCGACGGTCTCGACTTGCCGGCCATCGCATTCGACCCCGAGCACCAGGCAAGAGAGCACCGGCTGGCCATCCAGCAACACGGCGCAGGCCCCACATTCCCCCAGCTCGCAGCCGTGCTTGGTGCCCGGGAGGTTCATGTCTTCACGCAACACTTCGAGCAACGTCTTGTACGAGGCAAACAACACCTCGGATTCCTCGCCGTTCACCGTAAGGGTGATGCGCGCGTTGCTGGGTTGCGGCTGCGGGGTCGCGGTCACGAATCGAAATCCTTCCTTGCAAGACAGGCGGTCAAGCTTTGAGTCCACGGATGAGGTAATGGGCGAACGACTCGGCAATTTGCGCGGCAGACTGGGGACCCTCGGGACGGAACCAACGGGCGGTCCAGTTGAGAGCTCCGAGAACCGCTTTGGTCACGATCGGAGCATCGTCGGCGCGAAACTCCCCCGACACGATCCCCTGCCCCACCAGTTCCGCCAAACCGGCTTCGTAGCGGTCTCTCTTGCCCACCACTTGGTCCCGCAACTCGATGGGCAACGCATCCACTTCGAAGTGGGCAGCGGAGCCTTCCAACTCTTCCAGCAGGTAGCGGACATGGGTGACCAGCACGCTGTGCAATCGCACCGCGACCGGTCCGGAACGGTTGCTTTCTTGTTCCAAGACCCCGAGCATGTGCCGCAGCCAACGATCCTGGCAGTAGTAAAGGATCTCGTGTTTGCCCTGGAAGTAGTGGTACAGGTTGCCCGGGGACAGATCCGCCTCGGCGGCGATGTCGCGCATCCCGGCCTGGGCGTAGCCGAGGCGACGAAAGGTGCGGGCAGCCGCTCGGAGAATTCCCCGGCGGCGCTCCTCTGCACGGCGCTGAGCCCGCTCCTCCCCAGGCGTTGAACGCTTGTTCGACAATTGAACCATGGTTCGAATTGTGCGGTGTCCGGGGGATCCGGTCAAGACCCCGGTGGACCGCGCTCGGAAAGGCCCCCATGCCCCGCAATCCCTGGACGCGCCAGGCGTCCCGCAAGGTCTACGAAACGGAGTGGTTCAGCGTCCGCCGCGACGACGTGCTGCGACCCGACGGGCAACCCGGGGTGTACAGCGTGATCGAAGCCGAGCGTCACGCGTTGGGAGTCGTGCCACTGTGGGACGACGGCACCATCACCTTGGTTGGACAGCACCGCTATCCCCTGGATCAATACTCGTGGGAGATCCCCGAAGGCGGTGGTGACAAGGACGCTGACCCCGTGGAGGAAGCGAAGCGCGAGCTGCGCGAGGAAACCGGACTCACTGCGGCGCGCTGGGATTCCCTTGGCAGCGCACACCTCTCCAACTGTTTCCTCGACGAAACCTGCTTCTTCTACTTGGCACGAGACCTCACCCAAGGACCGGACGATCCCGGCGGGGACGAGGAACTCACCGTGAAACGGGTTCCCCTAGAGGAAGCCGTGGCGATGGCTCAGGACGGCCGAATCACCGATGCGATGACCCTGGTCGCACTGTTTCGACTGCAACCATGGCTGCACGGTTCCTCACTGGCATGAGGCCTGTCGATCGGCAGTGAGTCGGCCATGAACCATCAACACCCGCAACGCGGGAACCGTTCCACAACCACGACACCGTCCAAACAATTCTGAGAAGCGGTCGCGACTCAAATTGGTCGCGCTCGCGACGAGCGGGGCGTCCTCGACGAGAGAAAGTGCCGGGCAAGTGCCCACCAACCACGGAGCGCCCCATTCAAGGTCGCTTCGAAGGTGCGGCGCCACTTGCCACTGTTGACCATCGGTGCGTGGGTCAACGAGCGATTCGCCAGGAGCGAGCGGTCATTCACGATGCGCCGACTTTGAATCTCGCGTCGCTGCCGAAGAAGATGCCGAAGCTTTCGAGCTAGGTCGACCTTGCCCTTGCAGTATGCCCCCAGGTTGCCTTGCAACGTCGCGAACGCGATCCAAACTAGTTCGTAGGCGAGGATGCCGGGCATGCCCCAGAACAGCGCCGCGAACGAATGGTTGCGCAGCAACACCATCCAGCGATTGCGGCTGTGCAGAAATGCTCTCCGAGCCGGGTACTTCGGCCCTTCCCGGTAGGAAATCCCGGGAGTCCCTTCGCGGTGATACACCAAAGCTTCGGGCACCCGGCGAATGCGATGGCCGGCCGAGCGCAATCGGTACGAGAGGTCATGATCTTCGAACAGGATGAAGAAGGCCGGATCGTAGCCCCCCACCTCGAGCAAGGTCGGTCGGTGGAGCAAAAGCGCCATCGAGATCGCGCCGTCGATGTCTGTGGGTTTTTCTGCCTCTTCGGGAATCGGAGCGAAGAAGTGGTCCAGGGACAACAAGCCGACGTAGTGAAAGAAGCCACCGTCGTAATGGATCCTCGAGCGATCGCTATCGAAGACCGCGCGTGGCATCAACACCGCCGGCGGCGTGCCCTCGCGTTCCGTGCGCTGGAGCTCCTCCCAAAGGAGCTGCAAGGTGCGTGGCTCCAAGATCACGTCAGAGTCGACTTGCAGGACCCACTCCGACTCGGCTTCTTGCAGTCCCCGATTCCGCACCGGACCCGGGCCGTCATTGCTGCCCATGTCCACCACCCGAACGTCGGGGAATCGCTCACGAATTCGGGCAACGCTGTCGTCTGTCGAGGCATTGTCGTAGACCACGATCTGATCGATCGTCGCAGTCTGATCCTTGAGCGCCTGGAGGCAGTCCAGCACGACCTCGCCACCGTTGTAGTTGCACACGGTGGCGACCAGAGGCTTGTCGGACCCCGCCTTTTCGGGAGCCGTTCTGGGCTCAACCATCCGACACCCTTGCCGACCCAGTGCGACCCACTCGGGATTCCCAGCGCATCGCCCCTTCGCCCAGTGGCCCCGTCCGGAAACCCTCATCCTTCCGGCCGCTGAGGCAGCGTCGCCGTGCCCCCCACACCAAGATCGCGACCTGTCGCGGAGCAATGACCGAGGCAACCATCCGGCGAGGAGCAGGAATCATCCGAGTTAGCTCAGGGGAGGACGGAAGTCCGGCGCGGTGCAAACCCGTCGGTGCTTCAAGCAATAGGGCAACAGGGCAAGCGCCGCCAGCGTCGCTTTGAAAGCGACCCAATATCCTCCCGGTGTTTCCTTCACCGCACGATCCAGACCGATGGTCCCGGTCGCTTCTCCCACGGCGGGTCCGTCCTTCTTGGGAAACAAGGCCTTCTTTGCCAGCTTCCAGGCCACGCCGACCACATCCCCCCAGCGGCAGTTCTTGAACGCGTAGAGCCAGAAGTTGCGCACGTGGTAGTAGAGACTGCGCTTCCCCGCCTTCATGCCGAACGGGGTGCCGTGAAACGTCAACACCTGCGGCGAGAGACGAATTCGAAAGCCGAGGTTCAGAATCCTCGCCGAAAGATCTCGCTCGTTTCCGTAGATGAAGAAGCGCTCGTCGTAGTATCCAGCCCGCTCGAGAACGTCCCGTCGCACCAGGCTGCCACAGCCCCGGAACGTGGCCAGGTACAGAGATTCCTGATCGCTGGTCACCTGCTCCAAGTAACGGTCCGGCATGTTGGGTTCGACCACCTGGGTGGTGACCATGGCCGTCGACTCGGGTTCGGCCTCCAGCTCCTCTTGCAAAGTTTGCAACCAACGCGGGGGCAGCACGACATCGTCATCGAGGATCGCCACGTAGCGCTGCGTTGCCGCCTTGAATCCGAGGTTGAAGGTTTCGCAGGCTCCGAAGTCGGAGTGCGGCATTTCGATCAGCTCTGCGTCAGGGAATTCTCGGCGAACCATGTTTCCCGTGCCATCGGTCGAATGGTTGTCGACCACGATGACTTGCTCCGCCGGCCGGGTCTGCTCCCCAAGCGCCAGCAAGTTGGCACGCACGTCATCGACCTTGTTCCAGGTGGAGATCACCACGCTGATGGGTGATTTGGGCGCACTCATGATCCGCTCCCATCCACAGCGATGCCCAGGGTCTTCGACAGGGCTTCCAGCCCCGCCCACACTTCGTGCAACCGAGACGGATCCAGTTCGAGGAACGCTTCCGCATATTGAAACTCAGGCATCTCGATATTCACCGTGCGCGCGTAGGCTCCCGCCAAACATTTGCCGACGATGTCTTGGTAGCGCTGCTGGCTAGCGAACGAAAGCAAAGATTCCCGTTTGCGCTCCACTCGAGGGGTGATGTCGAGAAGCCAACTCGCCAGAGTGGGATGGTTCACTTCGTAGCAGGCGAGCACGCATTCGGGCCGAGAACGCCGCACTGCTTCGGCCACGACCCAACAGGTGGCGAGGTGGTCCGGATGGCACTCCAGCGGCGACGGGGCATACACGACCGAAGGCGCATGTTGCTCGATCTCGACCCCGACACGCTCGATGGCTTCGTCATTTGCCGGGACGGAACCGTCAGCGAAGCCGAGCCCGACCAGCGACTCGACGCCCAAGCGCTGCAACGCTTGCCGAGACTCCTGGCGACGCACCTCCACCAGGTCCCGGTGCTCGAGATTCTGTGGATCGCCACGCTCTCCGCCGGTCATTTGCACTGCGATCACGTCATCCCCTCGGTCGACGTGGAACGCCAGGGTGCCACCACAGCCGATGATTTCGTCATCGGGATGAGGTGCGACGGCCAGCACAGGTCCCGGAGGAAGAGAGTTCGGATCTTTCAAGGGGGGAAAGGTCCGGAACACGCGATAGCCATCGGTCATGGAATCACTTCCCGGTAGATCGCGGCCAGCTGCTCTTCGTGGGTGTTCACGTCCTGGTAGGTCTCCGGGATTTCACGGCGAAGGGCATCCACCAACTCTGGTCGTTCCACCAGTTCTTTCAAGGTTTGCTCCAGGGAGCGGTCATCCTGCATGGAAACGACTCGGCCAAAGTCGCCAACTCGCTCCGGGAGAGCACCTCGGTCCGAGACCACCACCGGAACCCCCAGCGCCACCGCTTCTTCCACGACCAGAGAGTAGGTCTCGAACGCCCGAGACGGAAACACCGCCAGGTCGAATTTGCCTGCTTGAGCCGCGAGGTCGGTCCGGTCGTAGGCACCGTGAAAGGTCACCGGGAGCCCTTCCGCGAGAGCTTCCAGCAGCTGCGCGTCGTCGGCTGCTCGGCTCCCGTACAGATCCAAACGGAAGCGCTCCGGCGGCAGCTTGGCCGCGACCCGCAACAAGGCGTCGATCCCCTTGATGCGCGAAAGGTTGCCGAAGTTCACCAGCCGCAGCGGTCCACCGGCACGGTCCTGGCGCGGGCCGGATTGAAGAGGAGCGATGCCCAGGGGAAGCACGCGCAACAACTCCCCCGGCACGACCCCACTTCTGCGCAAGACGTCCGCGTGATAGTGAGAAGGAGCCAGGGCTACGCTCACCCGACCCAGCTCTCTCTGAAACCCAGCCCGTCGCTCTTCCAGGCGCCCGGAAAGATTCGCCTCTCCGTCATCCACTCCGACGCAGTCCACGCAACGGGAAACCGGGACTGGCAAGTCGGAGCCGCAGTAACCACCATCCGGCCGCAAGAAGAAGAAGCGAGGGCAGGCGACGTAAGAGTCGTGCAGGCTGGCGACGACCGGACAATCGGGCAAGGTCGAGAGGATCTCATCGCCCAGCTGGAACCAGTGGTGCAAATGGACCAGGTCGGGTTGGTAGGTCCGAACCCAATCGGTGACCGCCTTGGCAAGGCGAGGCGGCCGAAACAACACGCCGAACGGTTCGTCGACGGTGCGCTTCAGGCGTTTCACCGACACCCCCTGCCAAGCTTCTTCGGTCCACGGATGGGAGGCCGAGTCTGCCGCGCCACTTCCCTGGTCGCTCCCGCAGACCACGGTGACCTGGTTGCCGACGTCCCGCTGGCGCACGGCCAACGAGGCGACATACTGCTCGGTGCCGCCGCGAAACTCCGGAGGAAAGTTGTGAACGAGGTGCAGGATTCGCATCAGTGCCTCGAAGTCGATCTCGACTCGGCCCATCCTCCCGGCGAGGGAAGTCTCGCAGGCCAGTGAACAAGGCCGCGGATGGCCGATCGAGTGTTTTTCGGATTCGTCGAGGTGTCGGACCGCAGGCGAATCGGTGGATTCGTCGAGGACTCGAGGACGAAGACGGAGGCGAAGAGATCCAATCGGACGCCGAAAGACTTTTTCACCGGGCTGCTAGTAGATATCAGAATCCCCCATGAGGATGTACCACTCGTCAACCGCCGTCTGCACATGGAAGCTGTCGGTGAAGATCATGATGCACAGGTTGAACGGCGAGTCCAGACGCTGAAAGTGCAGCCGACCCAAAGTGTCCGCATCGGCATGCAACGGCGGCGCCCAGGCCACCAGAGTGTTCAGAGGAGTCGACAAAGAAGCGTCACGGGCGTCGGCGGCTACGGCCGCTAACAACGCCTTCCAGGTTTCGTCGTCTCCCGGCTCGATCATCCAATCGACCAAAGGAACGATGTCTTTATGGTTGCCGTGCCACGACAGGGTGTAGACCAGAAAGCCTCGGAGCTCACCGTTCGCTGATTCGGCGCGGAGAATTCGATAGTCGGTGGTCGGACAACGGACGTAGCGCCAATCGAGGTACTTCTGATCGCGAATCACCGTCAGGCCGCGACCGGACGCCAGGAACTCGTCCCAGGCATCCACCTCTTTGCCGAAGCTTTCGACTTGGTGCACCGTGATGCCCGCCGGAGCCTCCGGCACCGATCCAAGATCGAGGGCGAACATGGGGAGCGGGCAACGGACCGGCACATAGCCCACTTTGCGAGTCCCGATCCGAAACGCCTGGGGATTGGGAAAGCCGTACACGATCTGGCTGCGATCCGGGCGGCCAAACTCGCCAAACCAAACGTCACAAAGGGACAGGAACAGACCCGACTTCTTCAGGGAGCGACGGAACTCCACCGAGACGCAGGTATCCAGCGCCTGGGTCCCAAGCTGCACTCCTTCTTTCAAGCGCCAGCGCTGCGGGATGCCGGTGTACTGGCCGACGATGCGTCCGTCCACCTCACCCACGTAGGTCTGGTGACCTTGGGGAGCGTCGGCGAATTGCCAGCGCCATTGCTCCAACGAGCGCGGGACGAAGTCGGGATTGCCCACCTCGAACACGCCATTGAACAATTCGAGGATGCCGTGCTCGTCTCCGGCTCGATAAGGCCGGATCGTCCAGGGAACCGCCGAATCACTCATGAGGTTGCCTCGTCAAGAACGAAGGATGGAAGCCAGCAGCCCCACCACGTAGCGGGTCGCGGCCCACTTTTGCCCCCAGGGCGTCTTCCAAAACGTGCGCATCACTTCTTCCAGGCCTCGGGTGAACACCGCGACCTTCACCACCAAAGCCCCCCTCCCACCGAAGTGTTTGCGGTAGTAGTAGATCCGGTTGAAATTCCACTCCCGAACGAAGTCCGGGTACTGGGACGTCGATTGGCCGTGGTGGTGCAACAATCTGGCGTCCGCGAGGAAGCGGATCTTCCAGCCCTGATCATGAATTCGGCGGCACAGGTCCACATCGTTGAAGAAAAGGAACAGTTTCTCGTCGAATCCCTGCACCGAGTCTAGAACCTCGCGGCGCAGCATCAGACAGGAGCCGGGTGGCTGGTCCACATCGGCGCTGGACCGATGATCAAAGTCTTCCATGAAGTAGTGGCGAATCGTGCGACTCTTGCCGAGCATCCGATCCCACACCGAGTCGAACAGGAACGCGACCTTTAGGTTGGGAAAGCGCATGCAGCTTTGTTGCACGGATCCATCCGGGAGGATGAGCTGCGGCGAAACCCCGCCGTACTCGCGCTGCTGCTGCAAGAACTCCACCATGTCCCGGATTGCCGAGCCTTGGATCTCGGTGTCCGGATTGAGAATCATCACGAAATCGCCGTTGGCCTGGGCAAATCCCAGATTGTTTCCCGCCGCGTAACCAGTGTTGGTCTGGCTGGCAACCAAGACCGCCCTCGGAAACTCGTCGGCCACCATTTCGGCCGTGCCGTCCGCCGAGGCGTTGTCGACCACGACCACCTGCAGCGGCACCCCGTGGTCTTGCTCGAACAGGGAGCGCAGGCAGTCGCGCAATAACTCCCGAGTATTCCAGGACACGATCACCGCCGAGACGACGGCAGAGCTCACTCGAGCATCCCTCCGGGCTGCGGGTTGCTGGCAATCCGCTCGAGAAACTCGGAGTAACGCTCCACCGGACTGCAGCCAGTGGTTTTGTGAAAGGTCCAGGCTCCCAAGGGGCGCAGGTCCGGCAGCGTCAAGGCGCGCACGAAGAACTGGAGCGGGTCCAAATGGTTCCACACGCCTTCGGGAATCTGAATCTCGGAATCGCTGTCGAAGCGCCCGACGGTGAGAGTGAAGTAGGGATCCGGGGTCAGCTCCCACACATAACGCCCGTTCGCCGGCAAGGAGAACGTCGGCGGGGAGTCCACCGCCCCGAGATCCACCGGGTCACTGAAGCGAAACGCTCCGCTCTTCAGGGCGTTCTTCGCAATGAACCGAGAAGCTCGCTCCCCCAACCAGGCCCCGACGGGGCCATAGTGCTTCCTCCAGTAGATCTGGCGAGAGCGAGCGCACTTCTCCATGGACTCGTTTTCGAACTGGCCGGCGCTCTTGTTGTACAGGTGCACCATTTCAGATTCGGGGACCAGCATGCAGGCGTAGCCCGCTTGACGCACCCTTCGAGTCAGGTCCGAGTCTTCGAAGTAAAGGGGAAACGTTTCATCGAACGGTCCCATGCTCCGAGCGAGCTGACCGGGCATCATGAACGCATAACCGGCCAGGACGGGCTCTTCCTGAGGCTTCACCGCCGACCAGATGCGCAGGGCATTCTGCAAGCGACGCATGGAGAATTTCTGGGCGCGCTTGCGAGACGTGGTGCGCCATGCCTCTTGCAAATAGATGCTCAGCGTCGGAAGTTCGATGCGCGGTAAGAAGAAATAGCGATAGGAGTCGAACCACCCGCGCGGACCAACCTGCCCGACCCGGGGATTCCGATCCAAGTAACGGGACAAAGCGTCCACTCCCCCGGGAACGACAAACACGTCCGGGTTCATGTACAGCAAGTTGCGTCCGTGAGAGTTTCGAGTCCCCAGATTGCAGCCGCCGGCGTAGCCAAGGTTGGTGTCGGACTTGATGACCCGAACCCCGAGTTCTTCGAGAGGGTCCAGCCACTCGCTTTGATCATCGGGAGAATCGTTCTCGACAACCACGATCTCCAGACGTCCCGGGGACCCATCCGGTCGAGTGACTTGCTCTGCCTGCAAGCACTCCACCAAGGAAGCGGTGTAGGGACCGGAGTTGTAGTTGACGATGATGACGCTGACGTCAATCGCCGGCATTCCCTCGACTCCCGGCTTCCTTCGCCTGATTGGTTGAAGCTTTGGACGGAGGAAGACGTTCCACCGACCACTCGTGATCCATGTACACCATGCCGAGGTAACTGGTCTGCTGCTTCAAAAGCACTCGTCCGTCCAGGCTCTTGCCGTGATAGACGTGCATGCCTTTCTCGCCGGCCAGGTAGGTCACGATTCGGTACGCACCATGCAAGAAGCGCACCTTCGGGAAGCGCAGATGGGCGCGATAGTGACCACGCTCCGTGGGTGGCTCGTAACCGGACATGTTGGATCCGAATCCGGTCATCATCTCCGAGTCCCCGCGGTAGATCGCAAAAGCCAGGACCAGGGCCGGCAGGTCGTGGGGAATCTCGTAGTCGATCTCCACGATGAAGTCGTCCAGCAACTCACCGCCGTAGGGAAACTCGCCGGTTTCCGGGTCCTCGGTGCGTGCTTCCTCGCCATCGGGACGCAGCAGGCGCACATTGAGGATGTGAGGAGTTTCGCTCTCAAAGGTTTCCTCCTCCTCGGCGTCTTCGGCCGGGATCGGAAACTTCGGCGCCTCCTTCTTTTTTTCTTCCTCGGCATCCTCGCCGGCCACCAGGGACCCATAGCTGGCCCGGCGCGAGCGCTCGTAGGTCTCGTAGGACCGAGTCACGTCGGTGGCCTTGCCGTTCATCCGAACCCGGCCGTCCTGGATCCAGACAGCCCGATCGCAGATTTCCTCGATGTGGTACATCGAGTGTGAACAGAACAAGATGGTCTTGCCCGAGGCCCGGAAGGACAGGATCCGTTCGAAACACTTCTTCTGGAAGTGAAGGTCCCCCACCGCCAGGATCTCGTCGATGATCAGTACCTCCGGGTCGATGGCGGTGACCACCGAGAATCCGAGGCGCATGATCATGCCGCTGGAATAGGTTCGAATCGGCTGATGGATGAAGTGGCCGAGTTCCGAGAACTCGACGATCTCCTCCGCCTTCTCCTCCATTTGCTGGCGAGACAGGCCCATCACCATGCCGTTCAGGAAGATGTTCTGGTAACCGGTGAAGCCGGGGTAGAAGCCCGTGCCGAGCTCCAGCAAGCTGGCCACCGTGCCGTTCAACTCGAACGTCCCACTGGACGGCATCGACGTGCCACTCAGGATCTTCAAAAACGTCGATTTGCCAGCGCCGTTGGATCCGACGATGCCGAGAGCCGAGCCCTTGGCAACCTCCACGTCGATGTCTTTCAGCGCCCACACTTCCCGGTGGCAGCTCTTGCGCAGCAGCTTTTCTTTGACCCGGTCCATTGGCCGGTCGTAAAGGCGGTAGCGCTTGTTCAGGCCCTGGGCGCGAACGGCGATATCGGCAGCGTCCATGCTCACACCTCGTCCGGAAAGAGCCCCTTGGTCGCCAGGAAGAACCGGTGACCAAGGAAGAACAGGACGACCGAAAGCGCGCCGAAGATCGCGCAGGAGTCCCACGGGAACGGCACATCCCCGCTGGGGAAGACGGCCCGGTACATGCTCAGTAGGTGATAGACCGGATTGATCTTGAGCGCAGTCATCATCCACTCGGAGCCGGGCTCGGAGGCCGCTTGGGCCACCATACTGACCGGGTAGAAAATCGGAGACACCAGCATCCACAGCAGCAGGGCCACCGGCATCATCTGATTCAGGTCTCGGATGAACACGTTCGCCGCGGACAGCAGCATGCCGAGTCCCAGCGAGAACAAGAACTGCAAGAACAGGGGGATCGGCAGGTACAGAAGATGAGAGGCCAGCCGCAACCCATCGGAGACCGACACGTCGTCGGGGCGAGCGAAGAAGCAAACCGCCAGGTAGAAGATCATGAACAACCCCATCGAGATGAGGTTGTGGATCAGCTGAGCCACGGCCACATAGGTCGGCAGCAGTTCCGAGGGGAACGCGATCTTCTTGATGAGGTTGCTGTTCTCCATGACCACGTTGGTGGAGCGGGCCGTGGTGTCAGCGAAGCAGAGCCAGGGGAGAATCCCGCTGAGCATGTAGAAAGTGGTCTCGTAGCCGCCGTCCAGCCAGGTCGCTCCTTCCCCGAATTTGAGCTTCAGGAACCGGGCAAAGACCAGGTGGTAGATCCCGAGCAGGAGCATCGGATAGATGAGCGGCCACAGGCGCCCCAACAACGAGCCCTCGTAGCGAGCCGCGAGATCCCGCCACACGAAGGAGCGGAGCAGGTCGCGTTGGCGGTAAACCACGCGCGGGAAAGCCAAGGTTCTTCCGGTCATCAGGGGCCCGTCGTCAGGGTCAATTTGAGTCCTCGGGAAGGGTCCCGGTGTGGCACCGTTGGCCCCTGGGCTCCCGGAGAAGGGTCACTCGATAGCGCGTTCCGCTCCCGGAGGCAGCTCCCAGAATCGGAAGCCCCCTTCGTCGGGAGAATTCGTCGTTCCTGGCGTCGGACTTGAGGGTCCGCAGCCCTCCCCCCCACACCGGTGGAACCAAGAAGTCCCCGGACGCCCCTCGACGTCCGCGGTCCCGCCCGAAGAGATGCTTGCTGGACGGGAGCCCCTTGTCGTACAGTGCTCCGCCCGCTGTTTCCAGCTCTGTCCGAGCAAAGGTTCCACAGCGGCGCATGAAAAATACGTGTGACTCCAATGGCTCCCTCTTCGGAGGAGCCGGCTGGCCCGTCCCGGCGGTTCGACGGGCACTCTTCTCGGTACCTCGCCCCCTTGGGTAACGGGGCACAATCTTCCTGACAGAGGTTCGGCTTCCTTCCTGGGGTTCGGGCTTCCTGATGGTGATGGAGGGCTTCCTGTCGTGATCGGGACCCCCGGAGTGATCCGGGCGCCTGGTGACTTCCGGGAGCGCTAGGTGGCGCTCAGGCCGGAGAGTTTTTCCGCAGTCCGGTTTCTTCGTTCCCGTCTGGCACGGGACCCCAGCTCAAGAGGGAGGTGAGATGGAAGCACTCGCGGTCCATGTGATGGTTGATCTCCACGGTTGTCCGTTCGAACTCCTCGACGACCAGGAGAAGCTGCGCGGGTCGCTCCGAAGAGCGGCCGAGATCGCCAAGACCGAAATCCTTCGGGATTCCTTCGTGAAGTTCCAGCCCCAGGGAGTTTCCGGGGTCTTGGTCGTTTCGGAGAGCCATCTCTCCGTCCATACATGGCCCGAGCACGGCTACGCGGCGGTGGACGTCTTCAGTTGTGGCGACGCCCAGGCCGTCGAAGAAGCGGTGCGCTTCCTGGTCAAAGCCTTCCAAGCGACACGCCACACGACTTCTCGGACGGACCGCGGAATACTCAACCGTGAGCCAAGCATGCACCTGCGGGAACTCGAAACCGCGGCCATGGCGGCGACTGCCTGATTCCTCGCGGGTCTCGATGCGGATCCCGGACCGAATTCCGCGCCACGGCGATCACGTCCTGGTGCCGAGCACAGGCCCCGAGATCCACGGCATCGAAGTTCGGCAGGTCCTCCATGAGCAACAGACCCAGTACCAACATCTGTTGATCGTCGAAACGTCGGGATTCGGCCGTGCGCTCTATCTCGACGGCGACATGCAATCCGCCACCGGGGATGAACACGTCTACCATGAAGCCTTGGTGATGCCCGCCTTGCTGGGCCACCCGGGCCCCCGAAAAGCCATGGTGTTGGGAGGTGGAGAAGGAGCACCGGCACGGGAACTGTTGCGCGATCCGGGCATCAACTCGGTCCACATGGTCGAACTCGACCCGGAAGTCGTCGCGGCTTGCCGCAAGCACCTCCCGCAAATGAATGCAGGGGTTTTCCAGGACTCACGCTTTCGTCTCACGACGCGCGACGCGCGTCACGCCTTGGAGGACGAGCGGGACTTGGACCTGTTGGTGCACGACCTGACTGATCCGGTTGACGGCGGCCCCTCGTGCCCGCTCTTCGAAACCCCGTTCTTTGAGGCCTGCCGCCGAGCACTTTCCCCGAGTGGCAGCCTCGTCGTTCAGATGGGCGCGCTCAAGCTGTCTCCGGAGCCCATGCAGACTCGCGCCTTGAGCCAACTGCGCGAAGTCTTTCGCACCATCATGCTGTACTCGATCGCGGTGCCGTCCTTCGGCTGCAGCTGGGTCTTTGCCCTGGCCCAATCCCACCCCTTGGAGCCGATTCCTTCGGCCGAAGAAATCGACTCGAGGATTCACGAACGGCAAATTCGTGGACTCCGGGCCTACGACGGTGTCGCCCATGTGGGATTGCGCCATCCGGCGCCCTTGGTGCGAGAGATTGATCGGCGCCCGTAGCCGGGCCGGCGTGGATTCGTCAATCCGCTGGCGAATCTTCGGTTCCGTGCAACGCCTCCCGCCGGGTGTCTAGCTCCGACACTTCCGCCGTTTCCGCTCGGGATCGATCCACCGGATGGTCCGCCGGCGATCCACCGGGCTGAGTATTCCTTGCGAGGCCTTTTGAACTGCCTGTCCGAACGTCGAGTCCCGGCTCTGGTTGGTCGTTGCGAAACCCAACGAGCTCATCCACCCCACTTGCTCTGTCGGTCCGCATGGCCTCTCGTGAACGATGAGTCGTTCGCAGAGAGCCACGTCATGTCATCGAAGCCACCACAGGTATGCCGCGAGGCCTTCCCGCATCACACGAAGGACAAGATTCATCCGGTCCACGGAGAATTCGAACGAAATCAGAACGAGTCATTCCAATGGGACCAACCACCAGCGTTGGAACGCGGAAAGACGAGATGACGAACACCTCTCCGATACTTATCCGTCGTGGGTTCCAACTTTTTTCACTTCGTTGTTTGCATCTCGTCAAAAACTCCTCTACCAGTGTTTGGAAGGGTAGGAAGAACAACTTGTCGGGGGTTGTTTCTTTCCTTCGCGCTCCCCAGGAACGAGCGGCGAAGACATCGGATCGCGGAGCAGTCGGCTCCTTCACTCAGATCCAAGTCGGGGATCGGGAAGTCAGACTGCCACAAGTCGTGGTTCATTCATGAACGACTCGAGCGCGTTGCCTACGTCGGCCACGCATCGAGAACAGTCATTCGCCATCGTCAGTGAATGATTGCGAGGGGGTCATTGGCCCTTTGACCTCGAGTGGTCCATCGAGGGTCTCAATGACTGCCGAGGACAGTCCATGAATGCATTCCAAGACGTCCGGGGTCGAGGTCTGTCCGGAGAGAGCACTGCCGGCCCAACGAGGAGTGTCTGTCATGAATATCCGAATCATCTCCTTGGTCGCGGTCGTTGGGATCACGCTGTTGGCCGCCGCTCCGAGTGAACGGTCGATGGACAACATGGGTTCGACGAATGCCGATGGTTCGTCGGGGGAGATTCACGTGAGCGTGGACCGGCCCGAGTCGATCGGCGATCTCGGGGACTTGGAAGCCGATCTCGAACTCGCAACTGTCGCAATCGAAGTGGCAGCGTTTTGGGCCGCCAGTCCCGATGAGGTGGACTCGGATCTGTTGAAAACCTACCTCGAGTCCCTTCACCAAAGCGTCAAGATGAGGTCCGAGGGGCTCAAGTACAGGTACGAGATGTGCCCCACAGGAGAGGTGAAACAGGTCTGCTACGAGTGCAATGTTCTCGAGGTCTACGATACAGGCCCCGTTCCCGTGCTCGTCCATGTCGAGCAGGTATTCGTACTGTAATCGCCGGCCCCCCGGGGATCGCCTGGGTGTGATGAGTCGTCTGGCATTCGCAATTTCGCACTGATACACTTCTTCTCCGAGTGGGTATCAGTACCGTCGCAATGCCAGCGAGTCGAGGACATGCCAGAGTCATTCCCCGAACCATCGCGGGACGCAGAGCCTGACCCGGAATCCCTTCCGGGTTCCGGGTCAGATCTGGGTCCAACCTATGCCGACGGGGAGCCGACGGAGGCCTTGATCAACGCCTCGATTCGCGGGGACTTGGAGGCCTGGGGCCGCCTCACCGAGCCCCATCGAAACGTCCTCGTCTTTCTTGCCGGGGTGCGCGTGCCGTCCGATCTGCGGCCAAAGTTTGACACGTTCGACGTGTTTCAGTCGGCAATGTTGCACGCCTTGAGATCCTTGCGAAACTACGAATACCGAGGCAAGGGCAGCTTCACGAACTGGCTCACCAAGGTTCTCCAGTTCAAGTTCAAGAATCGCTTACGAAAACATCGCGGCCAAAGAACGAGCCCTCCCGAAGAGAATCCGCTCGACTCAGGCGTGTTGGCGGATGTGGGGGCAGCGACAAGCCGGACTCCTGAGCAAATCGCGGAGGACGCCGAGTATCACGCAATCCTGATCCAGGAGATCGCCGCTCTCACGCAAGAAGAGCAATTGCTCATTCGCTGGAAGTGCATTGACGGGGAGACCCTTGACGCGATTGCTAAGCGGATGGACAAGACCCCCCAAGCTCTGGGCCGGATCCTCGCCAAGGCGCTTGACACATTGCAGTGCCGACTGAATCAGCGGGAGCATCCGAGCCCGCCGCCAGATCACCGAAACTGAGTCGCCGTGGTTTCGGACCCCCAAGAAGAACATGGAAAACCTCCTCCAAATCCAACCGAACTGTTCGAGGAGTTCCTTCGAGAGCACGACCAAGACCCCAAGGTTGATCACAGAAGATGGCTTGATCGCGCCGGAGACAATCGAAAGGAGCTGAAACAAAGATTTCATCTTTTTGCGTCGCTCAACGACCTGGGAGACGCATTGAGCATCCGTGAATCCGAACAACTCGCTCCTCTCGAGAGCATGCATGAAATCGGTCGCTACCGTTTGCTCCGCCCCATCGGGGCCGGGGGTCTGTCCCAGGTTTTCGAAGCCCACGACACCACCCTTGACCGAAGAGTCGCACTCAAGGTCCTCCGACCCAAAGCGGTTTCCCTGCAAGAAGCTCGCGACTGGATTGGCGACGAGGGACGCTCTCTCGCAAAACTCGAGCACCAGAACATCGTTCGCGTCTTGGACACGGGTGAGGAGTCGGGGCACGCATTCATCGCCATGGAGTACATCCAAGCGCCGAGCCTTCATCGGGTGCTCGACGAACTGCGTCACGATCAGGCGGGGACGGATTCCTCGAAAGCCGATCCCCTTGCCAGAGAAGTCGCGCGTACGCTCTCCGACCTTCCCACCCGTTGCCGGCTGGTCATGCAGGTTGCACGAGCGTTAGCTTACTGTCACGAACAAGGCGTGATTCATCGAGATGTCAAACCGGGAAACATTCTGGTCGACCAGACAGGTAACCCGAAACTCATCGACTTTGGACTGGCACGCCTCACTGGTTCGGAAGGGCAAGGGTTTGTCACCGAAGAGCTCGTCGGCACCCTGCCATACTTGGCGCCGGAACAAGTCGACGACGAACGCACGGGAGCAAGTACGGCCGCCGACCAGTTTTCCCTCGGGGTGGTTCTGTATGAGTTGCTAACCCTTCAGCACCCGTTTCTGCGAGACACTCGCCACGCAACGATGGCTGCGATTTCCCGATCGCAACCGACACCGTCGCAAAAGGTCAATGCGGCAATTCCCGCCGACCTGGAACTCATCAGTCGCCACTGCCTACAAGCGAATCCCGATAAGCGATATCCCGCGGTTGCCGACTTAGCCGGCGACTTGGATGCCTTTCTCGGCTTTCGAGCAATCTCGCTCCGCGCTCCGACCCCTTGGGGCATTGGCCTCTCGTGGGTGAGACGGCATCAACGCGAAGTCGCGATCACCCTCCTCGTTGTGATCGCTGCGGTGATCGCCGGTACGTGGTACGGAATCGGCCAACGCGACTCGGTGGAGGAAATGGTCAGCCGATCCGTTTCCTCGGGTCGGTCGATTTCCGAACCGAGTGATTTCGCAATCGAGTTCCGCCGAGTCGATGACGCTCGACGCACGGCTCGAGAACTGGATCGTTCTTGGCTGACTGGTTTCATTTACACCGCCACGAGCCCGCTCGTCGAACGATGGTGGATGGAACTCTCCGAAAGGCTCTCCAAGCAGTACGAACGAGAGACCCAGCAGGCCCTGGAATTGCCTTCGTATTGGGGAGTCCACAACGGTCTCAACGCAAGCTTTGTGCGTTGGGTAGCGGCACTCTTCGCCCAGGAAAAAAGTCGCACCGTGGGGCCCGAATTCCCTCACAACCGTCTCGGCCGCGTCGATCTCCCAGCGAACGGGACTCTCTTTCGCCATCGGTCCACCAAGTATGGATGGGGGCTGCAAGAGGTCGATCCGGAATCCCAGCTTCAAGAGTATCTCTATCGCTATCGAGTCAGGAAGGGTGCAGAGTACTGGGAACGAGATTTCTGGACTCACACTCTCCGTCCGGCTTGGACTCTGCTCCTGAAGGAACCAGATCGAAACTGGCTAGCAGCGACCGTCGCGTTTCCTCGCAAGAAAGTTCGTCTGGAAGGACGTGGAGGCGAGGACCGACCCGTCCCTGCCTTTCGAATCTCAAAGAGGGTGATCACGATCGAGGAAGCGCGGCGCGTCCTCGGTCAGAAAGTTTCGCTCTATGGCGACATCGAAGACGCAAAGAAGCCGGCGGCCATCACGTGGGCATTGGCACACCGATACTGCACCCTGGTTGGCGGCCGACTGCCAACTCCCCTCGAGCTGCGCGTAGCCCTGAGCGACCCTCGGATCGAACAAGCCCCCGCTCCTTTCGACGCCGAACATGTGGTTTCGGGATTTGAAGAGAGTCCCTCCCTTCGTGGCCACTTTCACTACTCCTCGCTGGATCAAGATCCGATGCCATTCAACTCGGTGACCATGGATGATGGATATGGCAGCAATCGATCCTTCCGCGTCGCCATCAGCGAACCCGAGCCAGACTAGGCAGCTTCTTCGATCACCCGGGACTTGCCAGGCGGCAACGCAAGCAGCTCCCCAAAAAGAATCGAGCCGAACGGAGGGGAGGCCGTTCGGCTCGATCGCACGAGGGGGGAAAGGGGGGATGAGGAGGGACTGCTGGGGAGTGTTCAAGGAGACTGCAGGGAAGATGGGGAAACGGTGTTCAGGAAGGGGAAACGGTGTTCAGGGGGAAATCACGGGAATGCGGGGGACAGTGTTTGCGGGAACAGCGGGGGAAGTTGAGGCGGTGTTCGGGATCGTGCCTGGGGGAGGCACGGGACAGTCATTGGTCGGTCCTGCAAGAGGCGTGTCTTGGGTCAGCGCCAGATGATCGCGAAGCGGTTGGCGCTCTTGCACTTGGGGCACTCGTAGGTCGGGTTGTTCTGGCCTTCTTTCAACTTGGCGAGGAACTCGCGTTCACAGCGGCCACAAAAGAGAACGGTGACATTTCGAACAGCATCCAACGGACGACCAGATTCAAGGTAGGGCTTCACAGGGTGCTCTCCAGGCGCTCCTTCTTTCCCAGGACGGTTTTCTCACCCGCAGGACGCGGTGTGTCGCAGGTCAGGACGACCTCGCGAACGACCGAACTATACTTGTCCGTTCCAAGTTGGCTGGGAAGTCCAACGAGAATCTGAAGAGAAACCTGTTCCCGTTTCCGCCATCGAACCTGACTCAAGTTCGAATCGTTGCCGTGGTCACGACCCGGCGTTTGTGGGGAGTCCCCCGCGGAACCTCAAACAAGAACTCCCTCGCCACTCATCTCCGACGCGAAGAGAACCTTGGTGGGAACAGGATTCTCTTCGCCCTGCTGTGCTCCTCGGGATTCGGGAATTCCGCGATCCGTTCTTCGCACAGCGAGTGCTCGCGGGAGCGAATGAGTCCAGATCAAGTCGAAGGCGAGCGGGTCGGGCCGTCCCACCGGACTGGCTCAGTCGCCGAGGACCAAGCCGCGCACCGTGCCGAACAAGAGTCGATCCCGACTGAGGGACGTGCGCGCCGTCACGAGCACCGAGACTTCCTCGTCCGGAAGCTCCAGCTCCTCGACCGGCTTCTCCCACACCAGCTCTGGGGACCCCAGCTGCACCGTCTCTCGCAGTAGCAGCTTGTCGCGTACGGTTCCCCCCGCGATGCGTTTCTCGAGAAAGAAAGACAACACCGTCTCGAGCTCGCGATCTTGGTCGTAATGTACCGGCCGCTCGTCGGCGGTGATCAAGGACAAGGTCAAGCGCACGTGCTTGCGCGCGTCCTTCAGAAACTTCTCGGGCGTGACGCGGACTCGGTACGCCTGGGTCAGGTCCTGGACCGGAGCCGGTGGCGGTTCGGAAACGGCCGGAGAACGCGGTCCTCCCCCCCCGGGCCGCTGCTCCGTCAGCGAGTCGCTCGGCACCCAAGCTTGCACCGTGATTCGTGCATAGCCGTCGCGCACTTCCTGGACCATGACCGCAGTCCCGGACAGTAGCTCCCCCAGACGCGGTGCCGTCGCCGTCCCCGGTAGCGCCAGGAGAGGTGCGATCTGGCCCCCCTCCACGAACTGCAAGCCTTCCCCATCCGCCGCCACAGTGACCGCGGTCACCCCTCCGTTTGTCGCCAGAAACAAGAGTCCGAGAGTGCCGATCAACCAGCGGGTCGCTTTCATGGGAAGTCTCCAGTCACCGGATTCTCTCTCAAGCGGCGGACCAAATCGGGGGTTTGCTCGGCGAAAAATGCTCCTCTCTGGGAGCGGCTGTCGCTCCCGAATGTGACGATCGCCCTGACCGCCGCAAGCCCGTGACCGACTCACTCCCCCCTGAGCACAAGACCCTGCGAAATGCGCCTCGCCGTGCGTGGTCCGTTGCGACCTCCCCAGAGGACCAAGGGAGGACAGTGAACGAATGCGGCGTGAGTCCATCCCGACCGATGCCGTCTCCGAGAATGACGATGACGATCAGGGGCATCGGGCTCCGAAGAGACCAGGTGAGCGAAATCGTTGACGGGACCACCCGGTGACTGTCTCTCTCGCGGTACGATCCCGAGGAATCGTCGTTGCTGGAAGGCCGGAAGCCACGGGAGCTTCGAGTGAACCCGCCAAGTTCACTCCCCCCGACGGAGTCCACAAGCCTCCCCGAGAGGAGACTCTGATGGACATCGATCCCGACACCCACCCATGCCGGCTGGCCACTCTCTTGGCCCTGGGTGTTGTCATGCAGAGCTGCAGCGGCGACTCCACGGAGCCAGCCCAGGGCGCGCCCATGGCCCCGAGCGTGCTCTTCATCACTCTCGACACCACCCGCCGCGACGCCATGGGGTTCCACGGCCAGTCTCCCACGCCGACCCCCCACCTCGATCGGCTCGCCGAAGAGTCCGTTGTGTTCGACGACGCCTACACCGTCGCACCGCTCACCCTGCCGGCCCACTCCTCACTGATGACCGGTCTCTACCCGGTGTCCCACGGAGTGCGCGAGAACTCCGTGTTTCGCCTGGCCGAAGAGGCGGACACCTTGGCCGAGATTCTGCAAAGCGAAGGCTACGCCACGGCCGCCTCGGTCGCCGCCTTCGTGCTGGAGGCGGACTTCGGCATCGCCCAAGGCTTCGACAAGTACCGAGCTCCTCCTCGAATCCCCGGCACCTCGGTCCAGTTCATGGCCGAAGTCCGCGCCGATCGCAACGTCGACCACGCCCTTCAAGACCTGGCGACTTTGCCGGCGCCGTTCTTCTATTGGCTGCACCTGTTCGATCCTCACTTCCCCTATGAAGCCCCGGGCGCCACTCCTTCGTCCACCGTCTCGACCCCCGAACAAGAAAAGCAGCGCTACCTCGAAGAGGTGCGCTTCGCGGACCGACAACTCGGCCGCCTGTTCGATCGGTTGCGGCAACAGGACCTCTGGGAGCGCCTGATCGTCGTGTTCGCCTCCGATCACGGGGAAAGCTTGGGCGACGCCAAGGAAGCCACCCACGGACACTTCGTCTACGACCCGACCATGCGCATCCCTCTCCTGCTGCGAGCCCCGTCCGTGAAACCACAACGGGTCGAGGAAGGAGCTTCCTTGATCGACGTGGTCCCCACCGTGCTGTCCCTTCTGGACATTCCCCGCCCCGACCTACGCTTCGACGGCATCGACTGGACTGGCCCTCTTTCCGGTCAACATTCCGTGCCGGAGCGAGTGATCGCCCTGGAGAGCTACAACGTCTACTACAACCACGGCTTTGCACCCTTCGAATGCATCGTCCGAGGAACCGACAAGTTCATTCACTCCCGAGTCGACGAGTTCTACGACCGCCAAGCCGACCCAACCGAGCAGCACAACGCCATCGGAGATGCCGGCTCCACCGTCCAGGCGATGACCAGCCAGCTCGAACAACTCTTCTCCGATCCTCCCCACGCCATCGAGCAATCCCAGCGAGTTCTCTCTGAGGAAGACCGCCAGCAACTCGAGGCGCTGGGCTACTTGGCAGGCGAAGAGTCGCGCTCCGCCGAACGTCCCGACATCGAGAACCTGCCGAACGCCCTCGACAAACTCGAGATCCTCGAGCAAGTGGACGAAGTCAGCCGCCAGCTCATGGAAGACCGGCCCTTGGATGCCTTGGAAAGCCTCCGGCGCTTGGTCAAGCTCGAACCCCAAAGCGCGCTCTTCCACGAACGTCTCGGGGTCCTCCTCCTCCTCCACCAAGCCAACGCCCTCGACGAAGCCCAGTTCCACCTCGAGGAAGCCATCCGCCTGCACTTTCACCGCGCCAAAGCCCATTTCAACCTCGGCCTCTGCTACCTCACCCGCGCCACCTTGCACCGCCGCGATGCCCAACAAAAACAGCAACAAGGTGACCTCCCCGCCGCCGAAACCGCCATCCGCCTGTTTCGCCAATGGGTCGACCGAGCCCTCCAAGAGTTCCGCATCGTCACCGACATCGAACCCGGCTACCCCGAAGCTCTCATGAACATCGCCGACATCGCCTACCGCCAAGCCCAAGAAGCCAAACAACTCCACCAAACCGACCGAGCCCGAAAGTCCTCCCAGGAGGCGATTCAGGCGCTCACCCAATTCTTGGAAGTCGTGCCGCAGGATCACCCGGACTGGGCGAAGTTTGAGCCGCGGTTGCGGGCATGGAAGAGCGAGGCAAAACTCCTCAACGAGTAACCGGACGACGCCCGCAAAGCCCCAGGAGAATCCTCGTTCGGCGAGGCCCGGATGAGTCCGTCATTCATCATTGGCTCCTTGGGAGGCGGTGGCGGTCGAAGCGAGGCCGAAAGCGGGTGCTTTCTTCTCCCGCTCGGGCCACGGAACAGAGCCCCCTGCTGGACGAGTCAAAGTCCGTCGGAGGCTGCAAAGGTCGTCAGTTCAAAAGAGACCAGATGTCCCAGGTCAGGACTTCCCACTAGATCCAGCATCAAACGATCCCTCTTGCCGACGACTTTTGCTCCCGAACCAATTTCCAGACAAAGGGCGTTGGACGTGAGAATGCGCTTGCTGGAGGACGCTCTTGGATTCCTGATGACTGCCTGAAAGAACACCTCCATCCCAAGCATCGAAGGATTGCTTGGAATCAGCAAGGCCGGCATCTCCCCTCCTCGAACCGGCATCACCGACGAAGGTTGCACGAGCAGTTTTTCTCCCCCAGGGAATGGAAGGACTGTTTCTCCACCTCCGACAACCAGAAAGCACTCCGCACCCTCTTGAGGTTCCTCGAGACTCAAACAACCAACGGGCTCCGTCACACAGTTGGTCTCCAGGCTCTCCGTGCAGCCTCCGTCAGTAATACACACGCAAGCCGTCTCTCCTTCGCGGACCGACAAGTTCACGACGACAGTGAACGAGTTCGAAGTAAACTCCCCTCGGGTCGGGGTATTGTTCAGGATCTGGCCATCACTGTCCTTGATCTGGACGCTCACACAATACTTGTCGGTGTACCCGGTGGCCGTTCCTCGGACAAAATAGTCCCAAGAGTTGTCTCGCTTCACTCGAGCAATCTTTGGCTTCACTTTGAAGGTCGGGGCTGCAGATGCGAGCGACGGTGCGCCAACCATGAATCCAATGAAGCCTGCGAAGAGAGTCGGCAGGTACAGTGAGGCTCTTGACGTCATGATCATCTCCTCTGAGAGTGGTTCGAAACTCCCCCATTCGTCAAAGGCGCAGAAGGCGCTCGAAATGGTGGATCAGAAAATGGGTCTTCTTCTGACATTTCGAACCGAGGGATGCGTCACAAAGGCCTGCCCCCGATCAACATTGGACTCAAGAGACGGGCGGATGGGCGCGCGATGCCGACGACCGGCCCGGCCGATGTTGCCAACCGCTTGTCCCCCGCGGACGGACTCCAGGGCATGACTGAGCGGAAGCCAGACGCACCACCGCACATCGCTCCATCATCAAACTACGCCCGGTAGAAAGTCCGGTAGATCGTGGAGTGCTTCTCCTTGCGGAGCAGATACTCGTCGTCCTCGGGGTAGTACTTCGCGACCTCAGGCTGATCCCCGGCAAAGCCCTTCATCGACTCCATCGACTCCCAAAGCGTCACCAGGAAAAAGTGAGCCACCTCCCCCTCGTCCCGCCGTTGGAAGTAGGTCTCAAGCAACCCATCGACAGATCCGTAGTCCGGAGCCGCGCGTTCAATCATGAACTGCTCGTAGGCGTCCGCCTGATTCAAAGGGACCTCGCCGTGCCAAGTTCGCATGTAAGTCATCACTGAGATCCTCTTCGTTTCCAGTGGAGGCGACCTTGGAAGTCAGAAACCGCGCGTCAACCCCCGGTCACCTCGCCGAGAGCAACCAACCAAGAACAGTCGTCTACCATCCACCCCTCTCCGGCAACCACCGTCCACGACGATTGCCAGCCACCGCAACCAACCTCTCCCGAGAATAGGAGGGGTGGAAACCCGGCACCTCGCAAAACCGGTATGAACATCGCCAACAGCAAAGCCAAAGAAGCCAATCAGCTTCGCCAATCTGAACGAACTCGGAAGTCCTACCAGGAAACCGCGCCCTGGGATCAGTCGGACTGAAAGAACCTCGGCCGGCGGTCGCCCGGGTTGGAAGCAAGAGGCACACGCGCTCACCGAGTCACGGGTCGACGACGGCAGGCTTCGACGCATAGAAACGAAACTGGACTGCGGGCTCAGATACCTGCCGAAGAAAGCATCAACACACCCGAGCCGCCGAAGTCCTTCGCTGACCCGGCTCACTCTTCATGAACTAGTGAACAGTTCATTAGACATCTGTTCACTTTACGTGCAAACGGCCGTGCGAATCAATGCCACCCAAGCAATCTACCAACGCCTACCGGCGGACCATCTCCGTATCGCTCACATCCGGCTCCATAACTCACTCATGAATGTCCTCCAAATAGCTGTGTCCAAAATGAATACCCTTCACTACTTCATTTTTGAGGAACCTATGTCGGAACACTGCTCTCCAACGAAGTAGAGTCGAACGAGCTGACCTGCCCCCGGTGAAGGCGCCCAGCTGAAGTGAGAGTTTATGCTGATCCTGAGATGAGGAGGATCAGATGAAGCGGAAGCGCCACACCCCTGAGGAGATCGTTCGTCGGCTGCGTGAGGCCGACGTGCTCTTGGCCGAGGGCAAGAGCATTGCGGATGTCGCCAAACAGTTTGGAGTTTCCGAGCAGACCTACCATCGCTGGCGCGCACAGATGGGTGGCATGAAAGGCCCTGATGTCAAGCGACTGAAGGAGCTGGAGAGGGAGAATCTCCGGCTGAAGAAGATGGTCGCCGACCAGGCACTCGACATCTCGATGCTGAAGGAGATCGCCAAGGGGGAATTCTGAGCCCGGCGAGGCGTCGACGAGCGGTGAAGCATGTCCAGCAAGTGTTTGGCGTGTCGGAGCGACGCGCTTGCCAACTAGTCGGACAGCACCGTTCTACGCAGCGTCGTCGGGCACAGCTTCCCGAAAAAGAGATTCGATTCGTCAGAGAAATGAGAGCGTTTGCTCGTGCCTTTCCGCGATTTGGGTATCGGCGAATCGGCATGCTCCTTAGACGAGTGGGGTGGCAAGTGAACAACAAGCGAGTCCATCGGCTGTGGCGGCGAGAGGGCCTTCAGATTCGCCAAAAAGCCAGGAAACGACGATCTGTGGGTAGTGCAGCCCAAGGAGCGCAGCGATTCAAGGCGAAGTTCAAAGATCATGTCTGGAGCTACGACTTCGTTTTCGACCGGACGGAAGATGGGCGTCCGCTGAAAATCCTCGCCCTGGTGGACGAATACACGCGCGAATGCTTGCTTCTGCATGTGGCCCGACGGATCAAGGGCCGAGACGTCATCGACTTGCTGATGTCTGTGATGGCGGAGCGAGGCGTTCCCCGCTTCTTGAGGTCCGACAACGGTCCGGAGTTCCTTGCTAGGAAAGTCAAGCAGTGGCTGAGGGGCATCGGGGCCCTCCACCCTCTACATCGAGCCCGGGAGCCCATGGCAGAACGCCTACGTCGAATCATTCAACGGCAAGCTCAGAGATGAACACCTCAACTGTGAGCTGTTCACCAGCCTGGCAGAGGCGCGGGTGCTGACGGCAGGCTGGAAGGACCTCTACAACCATCATCGACCGCACACCAGCCTGGGTGGATTGACGCCCAGTGAATTTGCAGCAGATTCCTCGGGCCATGGCCCGAGGAAGGCACCACCGAGCAACGGAACGAAACTGGTCAGCAAACTCTCATAGTGGGTGGACGCGCGATTGGGGGCTGGTCAGGTGCAGCTTGCCTGCAACCCTGCCTATCCGGCGAGGATGGGGTAGCAACTGCAAGGGAGGGGAATCACCCGGCCTGCACAAGCGCAGCGCGGAAGGTCGGGGATACCCTTGCAGCCGCGAGGGCGAAGCCCTTAGCACCTGCCCCGATTGATGTGATCTCAACACGATGTTGACGGTCGTTTCGACAAGTGTGCAATTATGAAGTAAGACCGAACAACCAAATAGCTTCGGGGCACTCTGCGGGAGTACAGGACCGCCGCCTTCTTTCATCATTCCAGACTACATACAATACTGACCCACGTCGTCCAAGCTGATACCGCACACCAGATTACGGAGACCGTGTCATGAAGATCAGCGGGAAGTACGTTGTTGGTCTAGTTCTCATTGCCTTTTCCGCAGCCAATGCAGCAGCAGTCATGTTCAGCCCATGCCAACTCGGGTGTGCAACAAGCTTCGATGGGAACAACTTCTCCTGCACGACGTCTGGTTGTGGAACGTGTACCACCAAATTCCGAATAGAAAGCACCAACCCCCTTACTACCGTCACTACCTGTGAATGCGGTGGTTCACAGGTAGGGCAAGGGTGTAGCGGCGATGGCACGAAGATTTCGTCTCACCCACCAGAATGGGATCTGGAGTGCTACGGAACATGCCTCGGCTCGTGCAGCACGGGGTGTCAAGAGGCCGCAAGTGGTCAATCTTGTTCGTGCAGTTAATACTCATCCCTCTCGATCTCCCAACTTCATTCCATACGGAAGGCTGGTTCAATGAGATTTGATGTCAAGTACGTCCTCGCAATTGTCCTAGTAACCTTCTCCGCTGCGAACGCGGCAGCAGTCATGTTCAGTCCATGCCAACTCGGGTGTGCAACCACCGTAAATGGCACCAGTGTTTCATGCACCCTATCAGGATGCAGCACCTGTTCGATCAAACATCAGGTATACCCAACACAACCGCCCTCCACTTCGTCTACCTGTGGATGCGCCGGGTCACAAACCGGAGACGGCTGCAGCGGACGGCTGCTCATCGTGCATGACGACCCTGTGATCACGAGCTTGGATTGCGAGGGAACATGCCTCGGCTCGTGCAGCACGGGGTGTCAGGAGGCCGCTGGCGGCACATCTTGCAGCTGCACTTGACGATGACCGAACCCCAACACCTTCTACATCCAGCAAAACCACACCTCCTCACGCTCGTCTCGTGGCTCTTAGCGGGTGCTTGGTCGACTTTGGCGATCCTCAAGCTGGTTAGCTTCCTTACTAGTTCAGGCCCCATAGCAGGATGGCTATTCGTGGCAATAGAAGGCGGTCTTGCCTTGGCACTCATACTATCTCGCTCTCGCACTGTTGCGTGGTGCTCATTCACGTTGGGCCTCTTGCTCTTCGCAGTGAATACCGTTCGCGTACCAGGCCTCTCAGAGATAGTCGAAGACTGCCGCTGCCTAGGATCAATAACAGCAACTTTGGCCACAAAGCAGTTGATTGCGTCCTGCCTTGTCGCACTATCCGCCGTAGGGATCGGCTTACATGAAAAGCAGCAAGTCAGACCTCTCAGTTAGAGTCGTCGTAGCCCTCATCGTTGCAGCCGCGATCGTTGGCGTGTACGTTGGCTTATCGTCTACCAACAAGCACAATCATGGGATTAATGAACCCGTTGAGTACAAGCGGGTATCGTCAGACATCACCTGGACCGTACTCAAGGACGAGGAAGCAGACTCCGGCCCCATTTCCACCCGAACACAGATTCATCGGCTGGAAGAAGGTCATTCTGTATCCCTCTTATTGGTTGGGCCAGACAGCCATCCCCTGGCCCAGCACTCAACGACTATCCGTTTATCACACAATGGAACGGACCACTCACTGACAACTGATAAAAGAGGGATCGTCACCCTCGAAGCGTTCACATTGCGGGATGGTGCTGAGTTGAAACTGTTCGTGGACGGGTACCTTCCCGCGACCTGCCTGATTGACTCATCGCTAGACCAGCCACAGCGAATACTCTTCCATAATCGACTCGCTGCCACGATCCGTGTCGAGGACCAGGAAGGACGCCCTATACGAGGGGCGCGAGTAGAGTTGCAACATCCGCAGCTATTACCCAGTAACAACCCTTCGCTTTGGACAACAGACGAACTCGGGAACGCAACTATCATCGTACCGCACACCACAGCCAAGAATCCCCAAGTGCTAGTAAGTGCCATAGGGTATTGCAGCGCGTCTACAACCGTCGCTGATCCGGAGTGTCTCGTACAATTAGACACTATAATCGCGGCGGCGGTGACCATACGGTCCGCAGAACACGGACTCTCCTCGCAACACCATGGTGTCCTTCACCTCATCGGCAATGGACCGAAGTGGCTATCAATCTCCCAACTGGTATCTGGAGATGATCGCAAGAATACTATCGCGTGGCTGTCTGACCGAGTTGCTGTTAACCATGAAACCACTTGGTACCTGTTTAGAGAACTCCCCACTGACGAGCATCCGGCAGAGTATCCAGCCATGTGGGACTTGTCCTATGTATCCTTCCCCGGAACGGACCCGGTAGAAGGACAGTTACGGCTCGTTCGAGCAGTTGATTTCGGCGCCTCAGACGTCACTTTCATTGAAGCTCTGCCACCATCGGAGCCATTGTGTCATCTTGAGGTTGTTTTTGTCGGGGGAGCCCCAACCAGGTCGTGGCTACTCCGAGGACCCGAGCGATCCAGCTATTACTCTCACCAGGCATTGGAGACGTATGACCAGGGCTCCGACGCAAGATACGTGTTCGCGGTTACTCCTGGCCACTATCACATCGTTCCAGGTGCTGGCTTGATCAATCCGGCCGAGTTCGACCAGGTTGAGATTGATGTCACTCCTCCTCACACCACCGTGAGGATTGACAAGTGGCAAAGCGATATGACAGGGAAACTCGCTGTTCGCTTGCTTTCCAATGAGGAAGATGACGAAGAGTATGTCTTTTCCTTCAGCCCTCAACACTTGCACAGACGAAAGTCCGCAAAAGTGCGCTGCGAGGACATGCCAGACGAAGGTGTCTCTGTTCGCTCCGGAACGTACTTCTGCAAGGTGTTCAGCTACTCAGGAAAAGTCACTGATGAGGTGCAGGTAGAGGTTCATCCAGACCAGTCGACGGTTGTGACGTTCAACTTGGACGAGTCGATATCGTCGGATTGATGGTATTTCTCCCCCTGAGAATCTCGCGAACTCGACGCTGGATGGCAAAGGTGGTTGCGAAGTCCGGCCAAGCAATTCCCCTCCCCTGCTCGATGGCAAGCCAATCAGTTGGGTTTCGCGCCCGCCAAGACTCAGCCTCGAAAAATGTCATCTTCATCCATAGTGATGATGACCAAGACGGTGCTCATAACTGGTATCGGCACGAATTGCTCAGTGACCACCACTTCGCTAAGCCAGTCCCTCTGGTAGGTTTCGAACCAGTTGCCGAGAAGCGTGTCTTCCCGCTCTTCACCAGCCGCTCCCCCCCGGAACGCCGCCCACAATCGTCGCGCCCGTGCCGATCGGAGTTTTCGATCTTGGTATGGATAGCACCCGGCTTCTACGGCCATCTCAGAGATCTTGTGCCAAGCAATACCGCCATCACGGACCGCAAACAACGCGCACGGTTGATTTGTCAAGTCGAGACAACGCCATTGACCAGCCCCCAATCGCGCGTAACCTCCACCCCGGCCGCGAAGCGGAGGGGTGGAACCGGCCTTTTCACAAACGCGGGTCCGAGGGACGCCGGAGGGGATGCAATGTTGCGGAGAGGACATGTCGGAGGGCCCATGCTCCCTCCCGACCGTCCACGCCAACCCGACGTGGGCCCGGAGACTTCAGCGCAGTCCCCCCGCCCAACTCCACAAAGGACGGAGCGAGTCCTCGGAGTGCATTGCATCCCCTCCGGCGTCCTCCTCAACCCCTCTCAAACCCCATCCACCCCACCCCTTCCGAGCCCAGAACCACCCCACAAAAAAACTGGATCCCCCCAAGTCCACTCAGGGAGACCCAGTCCAAGACAACGGGGTGCGGGACCGTTGTCGGTTAGTTGTTGGTAAGCCTCACTCCCACCACCCCACGCTCTTGATCTCTGCGACGTTCGGAGTGAAAGGAGGCAGGGACCCGGCATTGTTGAAGTCCAGGTCGTAGTCCCAGGCACGCTTTGGCGCCGTGTAGTAGTCGCTGCCGTAGACCCAGTCGCCGGTCGCAAACTCGGACCCGTAGATCTTGACGAAGGAGCCGAGGATGTGAGCCGTGATGCCGCTCCAGTTCTCGTGGAAGCGCGGCAGGTTCTCGAAGCCCCCGGAGTAGTCCGATCCCTCGGTCTCCCCGCCGCCGGTGATCATGGCGAAGTTGTACCAGGTCTCCGTCGCGGCCGGCAGGTTGCCCGCCGCCTTGCTGTCGTCCCAGGAGTTCGACAGCAAGTTGACCGCGTCGGCAATCACCGCCGCCGGCTTCTTGTTGATCGTGTTGTAGTCCCCTTGGACGTAGACCGGATCTTCCGAAGCCACCGTCAGCGGCCCGCCGAGTTCATCGCCGTTCACCAAGCGGATCCCGTTCGCCTGCGCTTCCGTGGTGTCACTGCGTGAAGCGTAGATCAGCCCGTTGCTAGGGAAGCCCCGCGCGTTGAGCTCGTCGATGTCGATCTCGGTCACCGTCACCGTGGTGCCCTGGCGGCGGTCGAACATGGTCTTCTCGGACAAGGCGAACTGCATCATGACCTGCTCCACGCCATTGGCGTCGTAGGCCTTGCCGTCGCGAATCACCAGGTCTGCGTTGCGGTGGAAGTAGCCCTTGCGGAAGCGCCCCTTGTTCGGGCCCACGTAGTAGTACTCGCCGGTGTTGCTGTTGTACTTGTGGTCACCCTTCTTGGCGCCAATCTTCTCGAACTCCTTGATCGAACCGATGGCTGGGGGCTCGATGCGAGTGACGCCGTGCTCTCCGGTTTGCACCGTGCCGTTCCAGCGATCGATGGCCGCCATCTTGAAGGTGTCCCAATCCCCGTCGTCGGGATCGAAGATGCCATCACCGTTCGAGTCGTGGCCGAGGAAGTCGCTGTCCAAGCCACTGGTCGAGGGCACGCCGAGAGCTGCGAACTCGGACTGACTGAACAAGTTCTCGTAGGTCGCGTCGCCATTCACCTGAATGCTCACGGTCCCGCCAGTCGTCGCGCCGCTGTCCTTGCGACGGCGGAAGATGTCTCCGACCGAGCGGAAATAGTTCGAAGCAATGGTCAGGGTTTTGCTACCGCCAACTCCTGCGTAGAGATCCTGATTGGTGTGCACCCGACCGGACAGGGTCATCGACGGACCCGGCAGCAGTTCCAGGTCTTTGTCGTAGAAGATGGCAAACTGGAAGATCGGGGTGAGGCCCACGTCCACCACCCGGTGGATCTCCTTGGTGTAGCCTTCCGCCGAAGCGGTCGCCGTGATGACGTAGCTCTGCAGCTGAGTCTGAATGCCAAAGGGATCGGTCTCGGTCACCGAGCCTCCCACCGCTTCGATCTCGTAGTCCACCGTGTGCCCGTCGAGGTTCAGCTTGCCCACGGTCGGCACCGGCAGGGTGTTGGCCACGGCCCGCAGAATGGCTCGCTCGGCGGAGATAGTTCCGGACTCCGCCAGGCTGGTCACCGTGGTCACCGCGCGGTGGGTTTCCGCCTGCTGCATTTCCGTGTTCACCGTGGTGAACATGACCGTCGCCATGCCTCCCACCATCACCAGTGCGATCAGTGCCGCCAGCAGCGCGATTCCGCGATTGCCGGCTTGGTTGTTGCGTGGCGCCGACATGCTCAAAGCTCCCGGGTGTTCCGCATCACCACCGAACTCTCGAGTTCCGCGGTGATGACCTGTCCTTGGTTGTTGAGGCGTTGGAGGTAGATCACCACCCCCACTTCATTGAAGCGCATCGAGCGATCGTTGCCGATCACGTCGAACGTGATGTTCTGCACATGGGGCCCAATCCGTTCCCGAGAAACCTCCACTCCCCCGTCTTCCACGACTCGGTGCAGCCAGTTGATTCCGTTGGGGTCCTGAACGATGTGAAACGAAACAAGCTCCGTTCCCCACTCCATGTTTCCTTCTGCGTCGATCGGACGGTCATCCGCATTCAAGTCTTGCGGAACCTGAAACACGAACTCGCTCGGCTCTCGGTTCCGGTTTCGTTCCACCCGGTCCACTTCGAGGATGTTCGGATCGGAGGCGGGATCGGTCCAGGCCACCGAATCCGTGATCTCTGCGTCGGTCGGATCCATGACCGCAAGCTCATCCCCTCGAAGGCTGTCGGCTTGCAATGCGATCGGGCGGTCGTAGATCGCGGGATACGACTGGCCAGCGACTTCGGTGATGCCGGCGCCGCGGATCTCGCCGACCACGTCGTTCAACATGCGGCGTCCCAGCTCCTGCAGTCCGGATCGGTTGCCTCCCACTTCGAGAGCACCTCGCGAACTCTTCATCAGGGCCATGGCACCGCCGATGACCAAGAGCAAGCTCGCGGCCGCCACCATCATCTCGACCATGGTGAAACCGGCGTTGCTTCGCTTCGAGCGCCCACCCATGTCAGTTGGTCCTCAGGAAAGAAAGCTGCTCTTGGCGCGCGCGACCGCGGTGGTCGTTCCACGAGACCACCAAGGTGATGACCAAGGGGTCGGCGTCCGGATCCGCGTAACTCACCACGATCTGCTGATTGGTGAGGTGCAGGTTGGTGTACTTCGGAATCGCCTGACCATCGGGATAGTCGGAGGTGATGCGACCAAAAGGAGTCGCCATCAGGTCTTCGAGGGCCGACTGGACATCATGGGTGGCCACGTTCTCTTCCCGGGCGGCGCTGGAGAGGTCGAAGAACGACACCAGCGTCGGGAAGGCGACGAGCGAGGCGCCGGTGAGCACCACCATGGCCACGATGACCTCGATCAGTGTGAACCCTTCGGCCCCGCGGGGGCGCCCCTGGTTCACTCGCGGGCTTGGTCGGCCCGGTCCCTTCCTTGTCTTCATGCCGATCCCCGATTCGGATGGTCCCTCTCCCGGGGCAAAGGTACATCGATGGTACAACCTGTCAAAATTGGGAAGCTTTTACATCCAGGCTATTCCCAGGGTGGCGCGGTTCTTGACCTCCACGGCCCTAGGGAGCATCCTCGCGGCCATGGCAAGGGGAACCAATGCGTGGTGTGGGCTGCTCCTCCTGGTCTTCGGATCGGCAGGCTGTGGCGGGAATCCCTCCGAGGGCGAGGACTCGTTCCGGGTGGCTCTGCTGCTGGCGGGCCCGGAAAACGACGAAGGCTGGAACCAGTCCGCCTTCGAAGGACTGCGTCGCATTCGGGAAGAGCTTTCCGCAGAGACTCGAAAGATCACCGCCCGCACCCGCGCCGAGATCGAGCTGGCCATGGAGCGAGCGGCCGCGGAAGGGTTCGACCTGGTCATCGGCCATGGCGTCGAGTTCAACGCCCCCGCGTGCAAGATCGCCGACGCCTATCCCGACTGCTCCTTCGTCACTACCGGAGGACCCGAGAGTCGCAGCAACGTCTGCTCGTTGGTCCTGCGATTGGAAGAAGCCGCCTATCAACTCGGCGTCTTGGCCGGGCAGCTGAGTGAGTCCGGCATCGTCTCGGCGATCTCTGGAATGGAATTCGAACCGGTGCGGCGCGTGGTGGCAGGGTTCCGCCACGGGCTGCTCTCGGTGGCGCCGGAGGCCAAGGTTCTCGAGGAATACCTGGGGAGTTGGGAAGACTCGTCCCTCGCGAAAGAGACCGCAGTGGCTCATGCCGAACGGGGTGCCGACGTGTTCTTCCAGAATGCCGACGCGGCAGGGGTCGGTGTCTTCGAGGCTTGTCGTTCTCGAAGTCACTACGCCTTCGGCTGCAATCGAGATCAATCTCCCAAAGCTCCGGATGTGATCCTGGCCAGTGCCGTGGCGGACATTCCCGAATCCCTCCTGTTCCTCGCTTCGGAAGTGAAGAACGGGACGTTCGCAGGTGGCATTCGCAGTTTCGGCATCGCCGAAGGCAAGGTGAGAGTGGGCTGGAACGAGGCCCTCGCCGGAGACCTTTCCTCCACGGTCCGCGACAAGACCGACGCCATCGCCGACCAGATTCGCCGCGGCGACATCGACCCGGCAACTCCATGAGTTTGGCGCTGCAGTTCGATCGGGTCACTCATCGCTTCGACGAAACCACGGTCCTGAACGAGGTCAGCGTCGGTTTCCACCAAGGGGAGATTCACGCGCTGCTGGGTCAGAATGGCGCCGGCAAGACGACTCTCATGCGGCTCGCGACGGGATTCCTTCCCTTGCAGCAAGGCACCTTGAGAGTCGCCGGAAGGGCGGTTCGACTGCGTGGTCCGCACGCCGCGTCCCGACACGGTATCGGCATGGTGCATCAGCACTTCACCCTGGTCGACCGCTTGTCCGTTTCGGAAAACCTGTCCCTGCGGGACTCAAGGTGGTGGTGCGGCCCCAGGGCTCGTCGCGATCGAGTGAAGAAGCGACTGGCCCAACACGCGTTGGAGATCGATCCGGAAGCACCGGTCGAATCCCTGGCAGTGGGAGTGAAACAAAAGATCGAGATCGCCCTCGCCCTGGAAGGGGCTCAGCAGGTGCTGATCTTGGATGAACCCACCGCGGTGCTCACCGAGCCTGAGATCGACGAGCTGTTCCAACAACTCCGGCGCATCGCCGCCAGCGGCGTGTCCATCCTTCTGATCACCCACAAGCTGGCGGAAGTGGAAGCGGTCGCGGACCAGATCACGGTCCTCCGCGAAGGAAGCGTCCAGCTCACCGCTCCTTTTCGAGATCGCACCCGGGCGGAATGGGCAGGACTCGTCGCCGGGCATCCGGTTTCCGAAAATGCTCCGCCCGGGCCCCCTCCCCAACTCGACAGAGTCTGCCTGCGCGCGGAGCAACGGGAGGGGGCCGAGTACGGCCCGATCGACCTAAGTGTTCGTGCGGGCGAAGTCCTCGGGATTGCCGGGGTCGACGGCAATGGACAAACCACGATTGCCGAAGCCCTCCATGGCTTGCATGCGGGGAAAGGCGTTCTGCAAGTCCCGCCGAAGGACCGACGCGCATTCATCAGCGGTGATCGCCAACGACTCGGACTGGCCGAGGAACTGTCCGTTGCGGAGAACGCGGTGCTCCGCCCCGAGTTGATGCCCCGACAATGGATGCCTCCTGGCACGTTGCAGCAGAACGCACAACCGCTTCTCGAACGCTTCCGGGTGCGATACCAGTCGTTCGACCAAGGGGTGATGGCCCTTTCGGGAGGCAACCAGCAGAAGGTGATCTTGACCCGGGAGCTGGCCAGCCAACCCGAACTGATCATCGCCGAGAACCCCACTCGAGGTCTCGACCTCGCCACCACAATGATGGTCCGGCGCGCCTTGATCGAGGCAGCCCAACGCGGCGCCGGAGTGGTCCTGTTCTCCACCGATCTGGAAGAGATCCTGGAGCTGTCCCATCGAACGATGGTGGCCCATCGTGGGCAGTTGCACGATTGCCCGGCGGACCGGGACTCCTTGTCCCAGCGAATGCTTGGTTGGACCGAGGGCGAGGACTGACGTGAGCGTGTGGCTTCGTTCCGCAGGACTGTGGACCAGCGTGCTGTTCGTGGCGCTGCTGTGGTTCTTACTGGAACTACAAGGCGTGGGCGCGGGAGAAGCCGCCCGAGAACTTTGGAACGGCGCGTTCGGCTCGCCTCGAGCCTGGCTCGCCACTTTGCGAGCGTTCAGTCCTCTGTGCCTATGTGCATTGAGCGTGACCCTCGCGTTCCGAGCGGGACTATGGAACATCGGCGCCGAAGGGCAGCTCGTCCTCGGCGCACTGGCGGGCATCGCCACCGGCCTGGCGACCAATCGTGTGTGGTTGGCGTTGTTGGGCGGTGCAATCGCCGGCACGCTTTGGGCGTTCATTCCGGCAATCTTGAAAACCTATCGCGGAGTCCCCGAAGTTCTGTGCACGATCATGATGAACTTCTTGGCGTTGGAACTCCTTCGCGCGCTCTTGGCGGGATCCCTGCAAGAGAGCTCCGGCCAGTTCTTGCAAAGTGACCCGCTGCCCGCAGCGGCGCGATTGCCGGAGTGGTCCCTGACTCGCAGTGGAGGAATCCACGCGGGAGTCTTGCTCACCGTCGTCCTCGCTCCCCTACTGTTCGTGTTGTTGTGGCGCACCCGCGTCGGGCTTCTGATTCGTGGAATCGCCAAGTCCCCGGCCACCTTGCGGGCTCAGGGCTTCCCGGTCGCCCGTCTGCAAGTGCTGACCCTCTCCGGAGCGGGCGCGCTGGCGGGGCTGGCCGGCGCGGTCGAAGTCACCGGCGTGTCCCATGGGCTCGACACTTCCATCGCCCAAGGAGCCGGGTATGCGGCCATCGCCGTGGCCCTGGCGGCTCGCTTGCATCCGCTCGCGGTGGTACCGACCGCACTGCTGTTCGCCGGCTTGGCAAGCGGCACGGACTCCCTGCAATGGATCGCCGAAGCTCCCGGCCTGGATCGATTTGCCTTGGTCGTTCAAGGACTCGTGGTGCTGTTCGTTCTGGCCTATCTGTCCTGGTCCGGCCGGAGACAACGCCATGGATGAGTTCACCTTGCAGATCCTGCGGTTGTCTCTGCCGCTGATGTTGGCAGCGCTCTCCGAGACCGTGGCGGAACGCAGCGGCACCGTGAACTTGGGCTTGGAAGGCATGATGTTGAGCGGCGCCTGGACCGCCTGCTTCATCGCGGCCGGGGAAAGTCCCGGCATGTTGATCGTGGCTTGGGCTGCGGCCTCGGCGGTGGGCTTGATCTTGGGCTTGCTTCTTGCGCTGTGGACCGCGTGGTGGCGTAGCGACCAGATCGTTTCGGGCTGGGCACTCCACTTTCTTTGCTTGGGGGGAACCGGACTCCTGTTCGAACGCTTCAAGTCCTCCGAAACCGTAACCACCTTTTCCGAGCTCAGTGGCGCATGGAGTTGGGTTCCCTACGGAGCCACGGTCTTGTTCGCGGGACTGATCTTCCTTTGGATGTTTCGCACGCGCTCGGGACTTCGCCTTCAGGCTGCCGGCCACTCTCCTCAAGGCCTCCGGGCGACCGGCGCCTCTCCGGCATGGGCAAGGACCATGGGGTTGATGGTGGCAGGTGCATTGGCGGGAATCGCCGGAGCCACTCTGACCACGGTCCTCACCGGCCAGTTCGTGGAAGGCATGTCCGCCGGCCGCGGGTTCTTGGCCCTGAGCCTGGTGTTGCTGGCGCGTTGGCATCCGGCCGGTGCTCTGGTCGCCGGGTTATTCCTCGGCACCGCCTTCGGATTGGAACTGCACTTGTCCACGGCCGATCAGCTCGGCGATCCTTCCCCTCTTCGCGAACTGTTGCTGCGGTCTGCCCCTTATTTGGCGACGATTCTCGCGCTGGCAGTCGCCGGCCCGAAACGATTGCGGGCACCGGCCGCGTTGGGACAACCGCTGCCATCGACCGAATGAGTGACCCAGTCCCCTCGCGAGATCGAGTCAAAGTTGTTTCTGGCGACGACTTGCGGCAGTCTTCTCTGCGGACCTGGGTCATTCGCAGCCGGCCTTCACGACTGGTTCGGCTTGACGCTTTCGAGCCCGCATCAAAGGAGAGCTCTGAGGTTTGAATCGACCGGAACAGGCTGTTCAAGAACTCGCGGCTTGGGTGAAGAGTGAGGGCGGACGAGCGCTGCTGGTCGGCGGATGCGTCCGCGACTCGTTACTGGGACGGGAGCGCAAGGACTTCGACGTTGAGGTTTTCGGCCTGGAAGCGTCCCGTCTCGAAGCGGGTTTGCGAGCCCGGTTCGCGGTGCTGGACGTGGGGAAATCGTTCGGCGTCTTGAAGCTGAAAGGGCTCCCGATCGACGTCGCTCTCCCGCGCCGTGAAACCAAAATCGCCCGCGGCCATCGCGGGTTCGCCATCGATGCCGACCCCCAGCTCTCTCTCCAGGAAGCGGCTCTGCGCCGCGACCTGACCTTGAACGCTCTGTACGAGGACCCTCTCACCGGAGAAGTCCTCGATCCCCTCGGCGGCAAGGCAGACCTCGCTGCGAGGACGTTGCGCCACTGCTCCGATCGCTTCTCCGAAGACCCTCTTCGGCTCCTTCGGGTCATGCAGTTCGCCGCTCGTTTCGACTTCGACGTCGCGGACGAGACCCTCGCCCTGTGTCGAGCCCTGGACCTGGCGGAACTGCCTCGAGAGCGGGTCGAAGACGAGTGGCGCAAGCTCTTGCTCCAAGGAGTGGTGCCCTCCCGGGGCCTGAAGTTCTTGCGCAACTGCGGCGCGCTGCGTTTCTACCCAGAGATCCAGGCAATGGACGGCACGCCGCAGAACCCCGAGTGGCACCCCGAAGGGGACGTGTTCGTTCACACGATGCACTGCCTCGATCACTTCGCTCGTCGTCGAGTCGGGGACGACTCCGACTGGTTGGTCGGCCTGGGTGTTCTCTGCCACGACTTTGGAAAACCCGCCACGACCCAACTCGAAGGGGGCATCTGGCGGAGCAAGGGCCACTCCGAGGCCGGCGTCGAGCCGGCGCGCCTCTTCCTGGAACGACTCACCGCCGAGCGCGATGTGATCGAAACCGTGTGCGCCCTCGTCTTGCACCACCTGCGCCCCTTCGACTTCCATCATCACCAAGTGTCCGATGCTGCCGTCCGACGCTTGGCGACCAAGGTGCCGATCGAGCTCTTGGTTCGAGTCGCGCGTCACGACCACGGCGGACGCCCTCCCCTTCCCCAGAACGAATTTCCCGCGGGCGAATGGTTGCAAGAGCAGGCAGAACGCTTGGATCTCCAGCGCAACGCTCCCAAGCCACTGGTTCTCGGCCGTCACCTGATCGCCCTTGGCGAGAAACCGGGCCCGCGCTTCGGAGAGATTCTCGAGGAATGCTTCGAAGCCCAGCTGGACGGCAAGTTCTCGGATGTCGAAGCAGGCGTGGAGTACTTACAAGGAATTCTGAAGCGCCAAAAGCCCTAACCGGTCGTTGCCGAATGATCCGGTGGTCGCCGAGGAACACTTCATCGGCTGGCGAACCGTGATGGACGTCCGCAGCGAAGGTGCAACTCGAGTGGGCCGCTCAGACCGCTCCGGTTTCCTCGAAATCCGCATCGGTGAAGCGCAACCCTGGGCGGTTGCAATGCAGGAACTTCAGGTCCGGGTCGATGGCTTCCCCCATCACGATCCCCGCCAACAGCTTGCCCAGAATCGACGTGAACTTGAACCCGTGTCCGGAGAGCCCGGCCGCAAATGCCACGTTCTCGTGGTGCGGATGGCGGTCGATCACGAAGTGAGAGTCCGGGCTCATGGTGTACATGCAGACCGAGTGCTGCATGCAACGCCGCTTCACATTCGGTAAGTGGTCGGCAAGGAACGTCTCGACACGCTTCTGGTCCTGGGGATCCACGCCACGATCCAAGCCGAGAGGATCTTGCACTCGCATTCCACCGGTGTGTTCGCCCACTTTGACGCCGAACTTGTCCACCTGAGGATAGCCGTAGAAGATTCCGTCGCCGGTCTCGTAGAGAAACGCCGGCACCCCTTTGCTCGCTTGGTAGTCGTTGCCTTCGGTCTGATACCAATAGACCGGTTTGCGACGCACTTCGAAGGGAATGCAGAGATCGAGCAAGAGGTCACGGGCCCAAGGACCCGGAGTGACTACCAACCGGCCGGCCGTGAACGTCCGAGATTCGGTTTCGACCGTGACGCTGCTAGTCCGTGCCGACCAGTTGCGCACGGCGCCACCGACCCGCAACTCCGCTCCGGCCTTGACCGCCTCGTCGGCGTAGGCTTGCACACAAGCTTCGACCTGAAGGTAACCCGCGTTCTTCTCGAACAAAGCCACGTGATCGTCGGCGCGATGAATGCCGGGGGCTCGTTTCTTGAACTGGGCGGGAGTGAGCTCGTCCACGTCGACCTTGTGCTGTTCGACGCTGGCCCGCACGCCACTGATCAGCGGACCGTCATTCTTCCCGACGTTGAGGATGCCGACCGGGTGGTACAGAGTTTCTTCGCGACTCTCTTCCAGCTCCCGCCATTCCTGCAGAGCTCGGTCGACCAGGGGAACGTAGCTGGGGTGCTCGTAGTAGGCACGACGCACCATGCGCATGCCTCCGTGGGAGCTGCCCCGATCATGCCCGGGAGAAAATCGATCCAATCCGAGGACTTTGACCCCGCTGCGCGCCAGGTGGTACAGCGTCGAGCTACCGACTCCGCCGACTCCCACAACGATGACATCGTATTGACTCATGGACAGTCGGCCTCTAAAGCACTTTCCGTGAGACGGACAGGCCCTGTTCGCAAGAACCGGGCATCTCGACGCCCGCTGCGGGACGGGTCGAGACGATCTCTCCGAGAAACGGGCGTGCGGTGATCTTGGTCTCTCTTGATTATTCGGTCAGCGAGGAAGAGTTGGCCGACATCCAGTTGGCGGTCGGCGATCCTGTGGAAGTGCACCGGATTCCCTTCCTGCTCCCTTTGCGCTGGATCGCGTCCCCGACTCCGTGGAAACCGGACGCCCTGCTTCCGCACCTGCGACGCTTGGACCTGGCTCGATTTCGGGGACAGCGAGTTCTGATGGTCGCGCCCGAAGACGCGCGCTGGTACGCCAGTTTAGCCGAGGCGATCCGGGTCGAGACGGGCCAATATCCGCTTCTGGTGCAGCCCGAGGCCCGGCGGGCGGAAGTCGGGTGCCCTGGCCCCCTGCGAATCCTCGATCTCGAGGCCTACCTGCTGGACGAGGATGCCCTCGGCACCCCGCCCTGGCTCGTCGACGGTGACGGCCTGATTCCCCCCGACGTCCTCGATTTCGACGACTGATCCGCGGCCGCCTGTCGCGCTCGGCCGGCCAAGAATCCGGACCGTTTGACCTCTGATTGGCACCTATCATGCGAGGCCAATTTTCGGAAACGGGTGGCAAGACGGGTCGCAGAGTTCCCCCTCGTGCCGATCCGACCCAATGTGCCGTTTTCTCAACTTCGTTCACTTGAGGGATCGTTCATGAGTGAAGGCAGACGTCCCGGTGGTCTCACGGCGCTGGCAGTCTTTCATTTCATCTTCGGTGGTTTCGGCCTCCTGGGAGCCCTTGGTTCTCTGGCGCTCATGCCTTACGTCACTGCAGTGGCCGAGGAGGAGTCGGGAGAGGAAGTCCCAGAAGAAATCCAAGGCATGCTGGATGCGATTCAAGAAATTGGCCCGGGCATGTGGATCGCCTGGCTCGTCATGTCGTTGATCTCCAGTTTGCTGCTCTTGTTCTCGGGCTTCGGTCTCCTGAAACAAAAGAGGTTCTTGGGCCGAGTGCTCAGCAACGCGTACGTTCTGCTGGCAGTCGTTTACACCGGACTGACTGCGGTCTCGATGCCGGCGGAACTCGGGGGAGGAGGAATCACCATCCCCACGATTCTCGGACTGCTCTACCCCGGAATCACCGCGCTGCTAGTCAACACGACGTTCAAAGAAGACCTGGTGAACTGAGCTGCCGATGAGCCTCGCTGACCTCAACCCCCGCCATTTGCGATTGATTGGACGCTACTCGATCCGCCATGCGGTGCGTGGCGGAGCGGGTCTCGTGTTCTTGTTGCTCGCCAGCTTCTTCGGGCTGATGGTCGCACACGTGCTCATCACACCGTTGGAGGCCGGCTTCGAAGGCGCGCGAAAGTATGACAGCGAGGCAAGCGACGATCAGATCGCCCAAGAGTTTCTGACTCAGTTCGACTCCCAAATCGAGGGATTGTTCGAGTGGTTCCTCGATGTCGAGGACGCAAAGACTTCCGAGGAGCGCCAAGCACTGGAGGAGCAAGCTTCCTCCTGGAAAGAACATCTGATCGAGAACAAACCGGCGCTGTTGTCGGCCGTGTTCTTCGTGCTTCTGTTCGGCATGCCCTTCGTCCTGCCGTTCGGAGCGTTCAACCAGACCGCTGGGGACATCGGCAGTCGGGGCCTTCGGTATCACCTGCTGCGCACCGAGCGCTCGAACATTTTCTTGGGGCGGTTCCTTGGCACCGCCCTGTTCGCGATCGCCGTCCAGGGAGTCACGATTCTCACGGTGGTGCTCTATGTCGCCCTGAAACTGGACTTGTACGCTCCCGCAGACGTGGTTGCTTGGGGCGCTTACGGGTTCGTGGCGCTCTCGATCCTGGCCCTTCCCTATGTGGCACTCTGCTCGTGGATCTCGGCACGCAATCGATCGTCCATGGCTTCGCTGGTCCTTTGCAAGCTGGTCATTGGTGGAGTGTTGCTGGCGTCATGGGTGGCAAAGCAGCAGTGGGAACCCGCGGCAGCGATCAAGTGGCTGCTTCCTTGGGCAGTGCAAAATCGGCTGCTGTCCCCCGAATGGTCGGAGGTAGGGATCGCGGTGGCTGCCTGCTTCGGCTACACCGCTCTTTATTTGTTCTTGGGACACCGCCACTTCCTTCGGCGTGATCTGTAGTCCTTGTCCGCGCAGGAGCGTTTGATGAACGACATCGCCATCGAGGTCGATCAAGTCTCCAAGAGCTTTGGCAAGATCAAGGCTCTGGATGCCGTGTCCTTCCAGGTCCCCTCCCGCTCGGTGTTCGGTCTCCTCGGTCCCAACGGCGCCGGCAAGACGACCCTCTTCTCCGTGGCCGCCAACTTTTTGAAAGCGGACCAAGGCAGCATTCGCATCCTTGGCATCGACATTCAGCGTATCTCGGAACTGCAAGGAAGGCTGACCATCCTTCCCCAGGATGCGCAGTTTCAAAAGAACGTGCCGATCCTCGATCAACTCGCGTTCTTCCGACTGCTGGACGGGCGCCCTCTGGCCGAAGCTCGCCAGGAAGTCCAGCAGACCTTGGATCTGGTGGGCATCGGGGGATACGCAAAGCGCGGCGTGCATGCGCTGTCCCACGGGATGCAGAAGCGCCTCGGCATTGCCCAAGCGTTCCTGGGTCAACCGGAAGTGATTCTGCTCGATGAGCCGACCGCAGGACTCGACCCGGCCAACGCCAAGCAGATTCGCGACCTGGTCTCCGAACTGAGTCAGCGCGCCACCGTCGTGGTCAGCTCCCACAACCTGGCGGAGATCGAGGAACTGTGTGACCACGTGGCCATCCTCGACCACGGCAAGGTGGTGACGTTTGGCCCCGTCGAAGAGCTGACTCGCGGAGAACAAGAGCTCGAGATCGCCTTCGCCCAATCATTGACTGGCGACGATCAAGGCACCCTGCTTCAACTGCCGGTGGTGCAGGAGATCCGCGAAAGCGGCCCCCAGTCCTACACGCTGCAACTCACCCTTGGCGACGGAAGTCGCGACCAAGCAGTGTCCCAAGTCCTTCGCGCGCTGTTGGACCGAGACCTGGTTCCGCGACGGATGGACGAGGGGAAGTCGCTGGAGAACCACTTCCTGCGCGTCACCAACCGCGAGTCGGGAGCCAACGGACCACCCCCTCCGCCGTCTGCTTGATCCCACCGGCCGAACGAGTTCCCGCGACCTGATCCGGTCGCCTCTTCGAAGCGTGGGCCGAGACAGTCCTCGATTCGCTCGAGGATCCTTGTTCGCCCTTTCGAGAGAGTCCCTTCCCCCCGTCGAAACGGGAGGCTCGATCAGCTCGCCACCGGCTCCGGAGTGTCGGCAGGTTCGGGAAGCGATTCCACCATGGAGTCCGTCTCCGCCAGTTCGTCCCCGCCGTCCGCGAGGATCGTCGGCTCCACCGGCTGTTCCGAGTCGACGGAGGACGCAGGCTGGTTGCCGGCCGCCGCCACCAAAGACTTTTGGGAGCGACGGAAGACCAGCTTTTCGGCTTCCTTGGGCGCGTCGATCTGAACGCGGTTGCCTTCCTCCAGTTGCCCCGAGCTGATCAAGCTGGCCATGGGAAACAGAACTTCGGTTTCCAGCAGGTTGCGCAGCGGTCGCGCCCCGTAACGGGGATTGGTTCCGTTGGCGAGGAGATAGCGACGTGCCGAGGCGGTGTAGCGGATCTCCAAATCCATGCGCGCCTGCACCCGGCGTCGAATGTACGCCAGCTCGAGGTCGAGAATCTTGCGATACTCCTCATCGGCCAGGCTGTTGAACACGATGCGGCGGTCGATTCGATTCAAGAACTCCGGCGAAAAGACCCGCCGGGTCGCTTCCATGACCGAGTCCGACACGTCCTGGAAGCTGACGTCATCGGGGCCTTGGTTGCCCTGGAAGCCCAACGGATCGTCGTACAGGCGGTCGAACTGATCGGCGCCGACGTTGCTGGTGAGGAAGATCACGCAGCGCGTCATGTCCACGGTCTCGTTGGTGCCGAGGGTCAGCGTCCCCTTGTCCAGGATTCCGAGCAGCAACATCCACAGGGCGTCGTTCGCCTTTTCGATCTCGTCGAACAGCAGCAGCGTCAATGGATAGTTGCGCGACTGATGACGATCGATGTTCTCTTGAGACAAGAACGGCGGCGTGTCGCGGTGGCCCAGGTAACCCGGAGGCGAACCCACCAGTCGCGCGATCTCGTGACTGTGACTGAACTCCGCACAGTCCACCTTGAGCATCGCGCGAGCATCTTGGAACATGACTTCCGCGAGCGCTTCCACCAATCGGGTCTTTCCCGTTCCGGTCGGACCGAGGAACAGAAAGCTGCCGATCGGTCGGCGAGTGTCGTTCAAACCAGACAGCCAAATCTGGTGGAACTTGGTCACTGCTTCGATCGCACCAGTTTGTCCAATGACCCGTGCGTCGAGGCCTGCCTTGAGTTTCTTGGCATCGCTGCTGAGTTTCGAAGGATCGAGTTCTCGCCAGCGGGTTCGCGGTTTCTTGCCCATCGACAGCGTCATCTCCTTGAGGGTCTGGAGAAATGCTTCAGCCCCCCCTACATCGGACTTTGGTCCGCCGCGGCAAAAGAGACCTTCCCCACCGTTTTTTCCGTGGCCCGCGAAGCCGCGCTGACGAGAACGGTGTGCGGCGTCGGCTGCCGATTAGAATCTCGAAATGGTTGCTCGATCTTCCATTTCCAACGATCGCCGACTCGGGAGTTTCCTTCTGGGGATTCCCCGGTGGATCCTCCTCACCATCTCCGTGCTCCCAGGAGGATGTGCGGACTCAGAACTATCAGCAACAAAAACCGAGGAATCCGCAAGCTCGATTGCCGCACCGCGGTTCCAAGACGTCAGCGCGACCGCGGGGCTGGATTTCGTCCACGACGGGGGAGCCCGGGGAGAGTTTCTGTACCCCGAAACGATGGGTGGCGGCGGCGGTTTTTTCGATGCCGATGGCGACGGCAACCTGGATCTTTTCTTGGTCGACGGCGGTCCGCTCCCTCCGGAACCACCGCGGGCCGGTCACCGGCTGTACCGCTCCCTCGATGACGGTCGTCTGGAAGACGTGACCGAAGCCGCTGGCATCCAGGTGCCTCACTATGGGATGGGTTGCGTTGCCGCGGACCTCGACAACGATGGTGACCAAGACCTGCTCGTCACCGGAGTGGAGCGCAATCTCCTCTACCGCAACCAAGGCGACGGCACGTTTCAAGAAATCGGATCCTCGTCCGGACTGCCGCGCGGTCGCTGGTCCACTTCGGCCACCTTCTTCGACTATGACCGCGACGGGGTCCTGGACCTTGCCCTGGGATACTACGCGGAGTGGAGCCTCGAGATCGATCGGGCCATTCCGGAACGACGCTGCATCACGCCGGAAGGCGTTCGCGACTACTGTCCCGTCGCGCTCTACCAACCCGAGGAAGTGCTGCTGTTTCGTGGACGAGGCGACGGCACATTCGAAGAAGTCTCCGAACGCGCAGGCTTCGGGGGCCGCGTCAGCCGAGTCCTCGGCCTCCTGGTGTTGGACTTCGATGGCGACGGCTGGCTCGATCTGTTCGTCGCCAACGACACCACTCCCTCGCAGCTGTTCCACAATCGCGGCGACGGTACGTTCCAGGACATCGGCTACGAGTGTGGACTGGCGTTGAACCAGTGGGGCAACTCGTTCGCCGGAATGGGCGTCGACGTCACCCACGAACAGAACGGCGAGGTCCTGGCACTGTGTGTCGGCAACTTCAGTGGCGAACCCGTGACCTTCCACCGACAGCAGCGTGATTCCGGCGGCAAAGTGCTGGTCGACGACTTCCTGGAGCAATCCACCGCCCTGGGGCTCTCGACCCCCACCCTGCGCATGGTCACCTTCGGGCTCGGGTTCGTGGACTACGACCGAGACGGTCAAGAAGACTTGTTCCTGGTCAACGGCAACCTGGGTCGGATGCAGGAATTCGAAAACATCCCCTACGAACAGCCTTGTCAGGTCTTTCGCCGCACCGACCGGGGTTTTGCCGAAGTTCGCCTGCCGCCGGACTCTCCGCTCGCCCAACCGATCGTCGGACGCGGACTGGCGTTCGGGGATTGGAACGACGACGGGGCGATCGATCTACTCATCCCGGAGAATCAGGGACCTTGCCGACTGTTGGTCCAGGAGCCAGAGCCCTCGGGCCAGTGGTTCCGCGTGGCACTGCAAGGAACTCGTAGCAACCGCAACGGGATTGGGGCCCTGGTCACCGTCCATTGCGGAGAGCGGGTGCTTCGCGACCGGGTCATCACCGGGTCCAGCTACTTGGCCATGAACGAACTGACGCTGACTTTTGGGATCGGATCGGCGACTTCTGTCGACCGCCTGGAAGTGCGCTGGCCTTCCGGAATTCGCGACGTCCTCACGGAAGTGCCCGCCAACCAAACCTTGACCATCCTCGAAGGGGACACCGGTGCCGAAGACCACCGGCTTTCCCCGACCAACTCCTTCGCCTCCTACGATGAACTTTCCTTGAGCGAACTCCAAGAGCGCGCCGCCCTCCATCCGGACCGATCCCAACTGTGGAAAGCCGTCGGCCTTCGCGCCCTTGAGCAGGGCAACACAGATTTGGCTCTCGAGGCGTTGCCGCGTGCCGTCCGCCTGGCTCCCGATGATTCGGTCGCGGCACTCCACGAAGTGCGTGCACTGGCTGCCGCGGGACGCAAGCGGGAGGTGGTCACTCGGTTGGGCGAAATGTTTGATCATTTCGGCGCGGATCGCATGACTTTGGACGTGTACTACGACTTCATCCAGCTGGACGAACCCGTGGCCGCGGAAGCACTGCTGGGCGAAGCATTGAGACGCGACCCGGGCTCGGCGCTGTTGCACTTTCAACTCGGCTGGTTCCTGAGCCGCTACGAACGCTTCCAAGAATCGATGGAAAGCTATCAGGCCGCCTTCGACCACGACCCCAGTTCCGCGGAGGCTCTGGTCGGCAAGGCCCGTAGCGCACTGCGACTGAATCGCTGGAAAGAGGCGGCCAAAGCCTGCCGCGCCGCTCTTCAAGTCGACCCCGCGGCCCAGCTTGCACGGACCTTGCTCGCCGAGTCCTTGATCTCCCTGTCCCGAACGACCGAGGCCGCCGAGCTCTTGCTGGAGAGGCTCAAGAGTCATCCGGCGGAAGGAGATGTGCGCTGGAAGTTGATCGAGATCTTGCGCGGCGCGGAGAGGTCGGAGGAGGCGCTCCGCCACATCCGCAAGCTCAATCGTCACAATCCGGAACGCTGCGATGGGTGGCAGCTGCTGCTTCTCCAACTTCGCCACCACGAGAACCGGGGAGCCGCCTTGCGGAGCGCCCGCGACGCGGTGGCCGCCTGTCCCCGCTCGGGAACAGTGCTGTACCTGGCGGCGATGGTCCGCTCCGATCAGGAGGACGAGCCGGCGGCGATTCTTCAGTTGCTTCGCGACTCGGTCGGCTATGAGAAAGACCATCGCAAGGCCTGGAAAATGCGGGCCCGGCTGGCCGGGCAACTGGGCCATCGGCAGGAGGCGAGGCAGGCCTGGCAGGAGGTCTTGCGCCTGGATCCCCAGGACTCGGAAGCGCTGCGTTTTCTAGACTCCCCCGACGGGTCGTGAGCCGGGTTCCCCGGCCTCCCGCTGGTCGGGACAAGATCGATAGAATGCTTTCTTTCGCTCGGCCCGCGTCCCTGCGCGGGCTTGGAATTGGTTGAGACGCGCCGAATGCACGACCCCACCAAAGAGGTCTACGATCGGATCTCTTTCCTCCTCAACGAAGTCGAAGCACGCTTGGACGAGGGGTATCCCGACGAGGCATTGCAGATCGCCGTCCAAGCGCGCCATTTGATCGAGCGCTCGCAAATCGACGCCATCGACCTCCGCGTCGACACTCACTACCTGATGGCCTCGTGCCATTTCGATTTGCGAGACATTGGTTCCGCACTGCGGGAATATGACAAAGTGCGAACTCTGGATGACAAGGATCCCGAGATCGACTACTGGCAAGCTCGCGCGCTTTTTCATTCTTGGCGGTTCGAAGAAACCCAGGCGCTCCTGCAGCGCTACCAACCGGTTCCCACGACTCGAGCCCCCGCCCTGTACTACTTTGCCTTGGTGTCCGAGTTCATGGGCAAGCACGGCGAAGCTGATTCTCTGTTCGCTCGCTCGGAGGCAGAGAATCCGACCGACTACCCCAAGCCGATTCGCCTCCCGTCAGACGATGTGCAGGAGATGTTGGAAGAACTCGTCTTCAACCTGCCACCCGACGTGCGCAAGGCACTGGATCGCGTGAAGATCAAACTCACGCCGCTCCCCACTCCCTCGATTCACGCCAGTCCGGACTTCGATCCACTGGACCTCGGCGTCTACCGGACCGGGGAGCAGTCGATTGAGATCTTCCAGCGGAACCTGGAGAGGGTGTCCAACGATCTCGACGATCTGCGCGAAGAGTTGCGCATGACTCTGCTCAATAAGATCGGCAATTATCTGGGTTGGGACGAGCAGAACATCACTCCTCACCAACGATCGGTCAACTAAGGAACGACGATCAGACTGGCCAAGACTCCGGGCGAGCAAGCTTGATCAGGCCAAACTCGATCAGCGACTTTCCGTCACCACGTGGTACTTGCCAGATTCCAGTCCACTGAGAGTTTGCACTGCCCCGCTGGGCCAACGGATCTCGGCGGAGCAGGCCCCATTCCGGTCGCCGAGACCGAAGAACAATCGCAAATCCAACCAGGACAAGTAAGACGTCGAGCCGCGCACTTCCTCGACCTGAACCTTGTCCCCACAGGTCAGGGTGACCCGGGCACCGATGGCGTCTCGAGGGCTTTCGGTTCCGATCAGCTGCAATCCAATCCAGCGGTGGTCCGCCCGAGGTCGGTTCTCGAGAAGCGCCGCGGGCTGGTCGTTGTTGCTGGCGATGGCGTCCAGGTCTCCGTCGTTGTCCAAGTCTCCGACTGCCAACCCGCGCCCGACGTGGCGGTGACGGAAGTACGAACCGAGGGACGATCCGATCTCTTGGAAACGGCCGTCTCCGAGGTTTTCGTAGAAGTGCGCCACCTGCTCGAAGGTCTGGGAGGGATCGCGTAGCGCGGCCATTTCCAAGATGTGGCCGTTCAGTACCATCAGGTCCAGATCAGCGTCACGATCGAAGTCGAAGAAGTCCGCCCCAAATCCGGTGAACAGATACGAGGCCTCCCCCAAACCACGCTGATTCGCCACGTCGTCATAAAAATCGGGACCTTGGCGCTGGTAGAGGACATTGGGCTCCTTCCCGAAATTGGCGGCGAAGATGTCGAAGTCCAGGTCCCCGTCGAAGTCGGCGATGTCGGTTCCCATGCAAGCCTGGGTGGATCCCTTACTACTGACGGAAACTCCAAACAGATCGGCCTCGTTGGTGAACTTCCAATCCCCGTGATTGATCCACAGGTAGTTCTCGTTCGAGTCGTTGGCGATGAACAGATCGATGCGGCCGTTGTCGTCGTGGTCGAAGGGCACCACCGCCAGCCCCTTGCCAACGGGATCGACGATTCCTGCGGACTCGGTCATGTCCGTGAACTGAAAGTCGCCGTCATTGCGAAACAGCCGATCCTCCGAAGGCTTCAGCGTATCGGGGTGACAGTAGTCGAGGAATTTCTCGCCGTTGGCGAACCCGCTGCACACGTTGTAGTTCTCGAAATCACACAACGCGTAATTGGCCAGGTACAGGTCCAGGTCACCGTCCGCGTCGAAGTCGGCCCAACCAGCGGCAGTGCTCCACTCCGGGTCTTGCAACGGCGACGGCGGCGCTCCTTCGGCGGCGAGGCGCGCGAACACGTCCTCGAACTTGCCGTTGCCGAGATTTCGATACAGCACATTCTCGCGCAAGTTGGTGACGAACAGGTCCGGAAGGCCGTCATTGTCGATGTCGGGGCAGGTCGCTCCCATGCCGTAGCCCGCGTCCCCCACTCCCGCCTCGTCGGTCACATCGGTGAACTGCAAGCCTCCGTCATTTCGAAACAAGCGATTGGTCGGCGGCTCCACCTGCTCTGGGTACCCGGGCAGTGGCCGGCATTGCACCAAGTAGACGTCCAGGTCCCCGTCGACGTCGTAGTCGAACAAGGCCACTCCCGAGCCAGCAGTCTCCGGCAGGTACTTCTTCTCCGGAGTCGTGAATCGGTGGTGGCGGAAATCGAGTCCAACATCGCGACGCCACACAAACACCGCATCGTCCGATTCCGGGGGCGGTTGCGACGGCGGATCGTCGGCCGTCACTGGCGGCGCGACCGGAATCGAGTCGGCAGCTTCCTTCGCCGGCGGAGGACCTGGCTCACTCGGATCTCCGTCGCTGCAAGCGGCCAGGAGAAGAAGCATGCCCGCGCCACCCCCACGAATGCGGGAACCCAGTCGGAAACGTGCCATGGGGATCACTCTTCCTCCGGGTTCGAAGTCGGAGGTCCCTGCTCCAGCCGGACGCGAAGTGGTTCGAGGGCCTTCCAACCGGGACGCTCCGCCGCAAGCTCGTCGTATTCTTTCTGGGCACTCGCCTGCTCGCCGGCCAGGTACTCGTGCCACGCGAGCTGCAAGCGTCGATTCAGGTCCGCCGGGTTGAGATCTTTGAGTTCTCGCAACAACTGTCGGGTCTGCTCTTCATCGGGCGCAGACTGGGAAGCGATGCTGTCGGTCAACGTGTTGATCTTGCGCCAGATCTCCATGTGGTGTCGCGCCTTGTCGCGATCCCCCATGGCCAGGTAGCAGCCACGCAGTTTCCAGTGGGCCTGCTTGTCCCCCGGCGTCTTCTGCAACACGGTGTCCAGGTCCTTCTTGGCATTTTCGAAGTCCTGGGCCTCCATGCGAATCTCGGCCCGTTCCAGCAATGCCGAGGGGTGGAACGGATCGAGAACCAGCGCTCGGTTCAGGTCTTCCCTTCCCTGCTTCTTGGCCTCGGGGTCTAGGGCTTCTCCCCGCAGAAGCAGCTGAGCTCGCATCACCAACAGGCTGGCTTGGGTGTCCCGGTCGACTCTCATCAAGGGCCCGTCGACCAACTCGGTGATCAGGACGATCGCCTCTTCGGACTTCCGCTGGCGAAACTTGGCGCGAGCCAGGTTCACCAACAGACCGGGCTTGCGGCCCGCCAACTCGACGGCTTTCTCCGCCGCCTGCTCAGCCCTGCCGTCCTTGCGCAATGCCCATTGGTTGGACAAGTGACACTCGGCCAGCAAGGTCCATCCGGCCGCGAGATCGGGATGGCGGCGCACCAGTTTTTCGCACTCGCGAGCAGCCTCGGGAAACCGCCGCTGCTCCATGTACGCAAGGATCATCCGCTGAAACTGCGCAATGTCGACCGGAGTGCCGCGGGTCGCCGCGGACTGCTGAGCCGCGGCGCGTTCCGCTGGCATGAAAACCAGCACACAGACGAGGAGCGGGAGGGATACCCCGCGAAGAAAACGCGAAATCATGAGTTGGTCGGATCCTCGCCAGTCATCACCAAGGAAAGATAGCACAGCCCTGAATCAGGGGAAAGCACGGGGAAAAGGTAGGATCCCGAGGATGAACGGCGAGCCAAAACGCTGGAAGAAATGGCTGGGAGCAGGAGTTTGGATCACCATCCTGGGGCTGGGCGGATTGGCGGCCCGCACCATTCCCCCGAGTGACCGCTACGCCTTCGGGCGCACTCAAACCGAGCTGTGGCGGGGGTGGATGTCGCCGAGCCCCCGCTACCTCGTCGAGTTCCCGGGAGGCTCACGGATCGACCGTGGCGACGGCGTGTTCTCGCCCGCAGGTGGAGAATGGCGACGGGTCGGCGAGGTCATCGACGTGCAAACGATCGCGGACTCGACCCAGGTCACTCTTTTGCTCGACACCGCACGCGAAGAAGACCGTCTGCCCGCCGACAGCCGAGTGGTCCGCCGCTCCCAGCCGGCCTCTCTCCTGTACTGTTTGCAGACGCTCATGCCCGAGGCGCGGCGGAACGAGATTCGTCGCGAGTGGGAATCGTTCTTGGCCACCTACCGGGGCCGGCTGATGACCCAACTCCGGCCCTTGGTGCCTGAATTGGCGCGAGAGGTCTCCGAGTTCCTGGGCGGCGAAGTGCAGCGGGTGTTGGCCGGACGAACCGCCGACGTGGAAACGATTCTCGGCCGCTACCGTCAGGAGATTGGCCAAGAGCGTCTGTTTCCTCTCCTTGGCAAAGAGATCTGGCCCATTGTGCAGCAGCATGCCGGCCCCGCCGCCGAATCCATCGGACGCAAGCTGTGGGATCGAGCCCCGCTGTTCGACTTGGCATGGCGTGCTGCCTACGACCGCGTGCTGGCCGATCGTCCTGTGAAACTGGAATCTCGCTGGAAAGCCTTCGTTCGAGACGAAGCCATTCCCATCTTGCGAGACAACGAGACGTTGCTCCAAGAGACCTTTCGCCAGGTTCTTCACGATGTGGCGCGCAGCGAAACCGTGCAAAGCACGATGAAGGATATCGCCACCATGGTGGTGACGGATCCCGAGCTGCAACGCCTCGCCGTCGACGTGATCCGGGAAGTGCTGTTGGACAATCCCCGCCTCGAAGCTTTCCTGCAAGACTTGGGCAATGACCCTGCCATTCAGAACCGACTGGGTCGGGTCAACGATCTGATGCAGCGTTTCTTCAATCGGCTCGGCAATCTGTTGGTCTACGACTCCTCCGGAACCACCATCAATGCGGAGTTGGCGCGGGTCCTGCGCCTCCTCTTGCTCCGCCAAGACGACCAGTACCTGTTCCTGGAACGCGGGGTCGGCCCCGCCCTCGCTGACGGAGAGGCCCTGATTGGAATCCACGAAGGCTGAAATCCGACGCCTGCCACTCCTGCACGCTCGCGGTCTGACCGTCCGCGCGTCGGGGAGGGAGCTGCTTCGCGACGCGAACTTCGAAGTCCGTCGTGGCGAACTGGCGCTGCTCGTCGGCGCCAGTGGAACCGGGAAGACCACTCTGCTGAAGTTCTTCGCCGGCATCCATCGGCGCGGGGGCACGGTCCAGGCTCAAGGCGAGATCCAACTGGAAGGCGAGAACCTCCTGCGTCGGCGGGCGGCTCGAGGCAAGATCGGCATTCTGTTTCAGGATCACGCGCTGTTCGACGAGCTGACCCCTCTGCAGAACGTTCGCTTCGCGGAAAGTCATCGTCCGGGGGTCAAGAGTTCGGCAGACGTTCCCCCAGCGGTCGATCTGCTGCGGGAACTGGGACTGCGTCGCACCGACCGTCTTCGCACCATGAGCGGCGGTCAGTTGCAAAGACTGGCCTTGGCCCGCACTCTGGCCCTGGATCCACAGATCCTCCTTTACGACGAACCGACCGCGGGCTTGGACCCAGCCAACGCCGAGAAAGTCGCGCGTCTGATCCGTGACATCCACGATCGCAGCGACCGAACCTCCTTGGTCGTGACCCACGACGTGAAGAACTTGCTGCCCATTGCGGATCGCGTGTTACTCATCGACCCGCACCGGCGCATCATCGAAGAAACGCCCAAAGACGATCTCGAGGAGCGCCTCCGAGCCGTCGTTGCCAGTATCGAACCGGAAGCGGCCGAGGAGTCCGAACCCGAGGACTCCGAGAGCGCGGAAGTCAGTCAGGAGTCGAGATCTGACACCACCCTGACTCAACGATTCTTGGAGACGACCACCGACACGGTGTTGGGAACCGGTCAGACGTTCCTTCACCTGGTTCCTCTGTACCCCCGCTTGACCTATGGGCTGCGCTATCTTCGACATTTTCTCGGACTGACGGCTTCGCCGAGTTCGTTCGCCTACGTGGCCATGGCGGGAGCCATCCTTGGGTTCGTCAGCACGTGGTTCACCTTCGAGTACCTGCCGAAGCGTGAATTCAGCGAACCCCTGTTCATTGAGCGAATCCTCGAGGCCATGGGATTCTTGCTGTACCGCGTGCTCGGCCCCGTCCTCCTGACCATTCTGGTCGCAGCACGCATGGGCGCAGCGATCGCCTCGGACATCGGCAACAAGGTCTATGCCCGGCAATTTGACGCCCTCCGTTCCTTCGGCATCGAACCCTCTCGCTATTTGTTCACCAGCGTGCTCTGGGCTCTGGTTTTGGCAATGCCCCTTCTGTTTGCCGTGATGTTCCTGATCGCGCGCTGGTTCAGCCTCGGGGTCTTCGTGTTCGGCCACCCGGAGGACACCTTTTTCTTTTGGGACCAGAATTTTCACCGCGGATTGAGAGTCCCCGACCAGTCCCTGTGGAAGGGCAGCTATTGGTTGCTCTGCAAATTGGAAACTTGCGCCCTCGGAACCGCCGCCATTGCCTACCATTGGGGCGCTCGGGAAAAGCTCTCTGCCAACGACGTCAGCCGATCGGTGACTCGCACCATTATCCTGGCCACACTGTTCGTGCTCGTCGTTCACTTTCTGTTCGCATTTTGGGAATTCTGAAACGAGCCGACCCTCGGCTCGGGTCGCCATGGGTATCGAATCTCTTCGCATTACGACACTGCTGTCACGTTCCTGCAACGGCGATACGGAGGCCGACCACGCTCTCTTCGAGCTGGTCTTCCAACAGCTTCGCGAGATTGCCACACGACATGTGCGCCGCGAACACAGTCCGGCCGCTCTGCAACCCACAGAGCTTGTGAACGAAGCCTACCTGCGCTTCAAGTCCAGCGCCGAACTGCAGTTCGGGGACCGTCGCCAGTTCTTTGCCTTCGCATCCAGCGTCATTCGACGCGTGCTGGTGGACCAGGCCCGTCGCCGGGACATCGAAGCACGGGCCAAAGAAGTCTTGCAGATTGGGCTGGCACGCCGCGGTGACGAGGTCCTGTACGTGGCAACCCTCGACCTGGAAGAAGCGTTGGAAGAGCTACAGCGATTGGATCCCTGGTTGGCACGCATTGCCGAGTTGCGCATTTTCGGGCGCTTGGAAGCCAAGGAGATTGCCGAGCAAGTCGGCAAGTCCAGTCGCACCGTGGAACGCAAGTGGGGAGTCGCTCGGACCTGGCTGGTCGACCGGTTCTCTGAATCTCCGACCGTTCACGACTCTCAGGAACCTGCTTGAAACGGCCGCAACGATCTCGGGCGCAGCAGGCGGAAATCCTCCGCCGCATGGAAGAGATCCTGGCCCTCCCGGCGAACGAGCGCGGCGCCTATCTGGACACCGCCTGCGAGGGACGGAGCTGGTTGCGAGAAGCTCTCGACACCGCTCTGTCCCATATGGAAGAACTCGAAGACGTCGACACGGACGCCCATGTTCGCTGCCTCCCTTCGCCAGTGGACGCCGGCCTTGCGGCCCTCCCCGAAGGTTCGGTGATTGGTCCCTACATCCTCGAAGGTGCTTTGCAGCAAGGAGGCATGGGCGCGATCTTTCGAGCTCGTCAGCGACAACCTTCACGCCCCGTGGCGCTCAAGTTCCTCCGCCAGGTTCTTTCCGAAGTCACCCGCCAGCGCTTCGAACGAGAAGTGCAACTTCTCGCCACCCTGGAACATTCGGGGATCGCGCGAATCTACTCGGCCGGGACCCATCTTCTGGAAGAGGAGGGGGAAACCTACCGAGTCCCCTACTTTGCGATGGAGCTGGTTCTGGGAGCCGTTTCTCTGACGGCCTACTGCGATCAGCACTCATGCGCCGCCGACGAGCGCCTCGAACTGTTCCTCCAGGCGACCGAGGCGGTGCGTCACTCTCACCGGAAGGCCGTCCTGCACCGAGATCTCAAACCGGAGAACGTGCTGGTCGACGTGGCTGGACAAGTCAAGGTCATCGACTTTGGCATTGCCCGACTCGCCGACGAGGACTCCTCCGATCTGACTCGGTTCGGGGACTCCCTGGGGACCCAGCAGTACATGAGCCCCGAGCAGAGGAGCGGCTCAGCCAGCGTCGATGTTCGAACTGACATCTACTCGCTGGGTGTGATCCTCGGCGAGCTTTGGGAACCAGTCCTGCGCGGGACCATTGCGTATTCCCGGGGGCTCGTCCCCGAGGACGTGACTGCCGTCATTCGGAGGGCCACCGCGCAGGCCCCCGCGGAACGCTACCCGACCACAGATGCGTTCCGCGATGATCTTCGTCGCTGCCGAGACGGCATCTCCCCGACCGCTTCGCGGCGATCTCGAGTGCGACAAACGACTCGCTGGGTGCGCCGCCACTGGTTGGCTGCGACCACAGTTTTGTTGATCGTCGGCATGGGGATTCGAGCCGCCCTGTTCACCATTCGAAACGACCGAGCGGAGCAACGATTCGCCTTGGAGCAGCTTTCGCGGTTGCACCCGATCGTTCGCGAGTTCGCCGCGTTGAAAGGGGTTCCCGGGACCACAGATCCCTTGCGCGCCCACCTGACGGACGTTTGGAGGCAACTCGCGGAGCTGTCGGAAACCCTGCCGGAACACCCCATGCTCTTGGAGACCCGGGCGGTCAGTCTCGAGTACAACGGGGACCAGTACCAGGAGGAGAAGAACTATCCAGCGGCCCTCGCCGCATTCCACGACGCCTTGCTCCAGCGGCAGGCCTTGGCCGCACGCGACCCGGAAAATCCAAACTCGGTCGAGGCCCTGTCGATCACTTTGGTTCGGATCGGCGACCAACACAAGGAACTCCACCACCTGGAAGAGGCCGAACGCTACTACCAGGAGGCCTTCGCCATCGACAAGGCCTTGGTGGACCAGTATCCCTCCGAGCTGAGATACGTCGACAACCTGACGTGGAGCTACGAGCGGCTCAGTGATCTCGCCGAAGACATGGACAACCCAGAGCAATCTCGGAGCTTCGCTCAGAAACGCCATGGGCTGAGCTTGCAGTTGTTGGAGCGCAACCAGCTTCGGACCGAGTCCTATCACACCTTGGCAGCCAGCCATTTGGTGCAGTTCCGGATCGCCAACGAAGGCGGAGATCCAGACCAGGCAGCCGATCACATTCAGCAAGCGCGTCACCTGGCCCGCGTGATGGTCGAACGAGAGCCCCACCAGTTGATCTACACCAACCTGTTGCTGGCCTGTTTTCTCAAATCGTACGAGGTTTCCGACAATCTCGGAGACCCGGGCAAGGACTCGGAGGATTTCGAAAGTACCTATCGAGTCTTGCGCGATTCGCTCAGCCGCTGGAGCGAGTCGGTGGTCGACATTGACCGTTTGATCAAATGGAACCTGAGACTTGCCGAGCTGATGATGCAGCATGAACGACCGGCTCTCTCGGCGGAATCCTTCGAGTCGGCGATCGCGATTCTTCGCTGGGTCGAGGAAACCCCATGGCGCCGGAGGCGACTCGAGGTCGCTTTTCAGGGCGCCGCCGAACAACGCGAATTGGCCGGCCACAAGCGCATGGCCGAATCGCTGCGAGCCCAGGCCGACAGAATCCTCCACGGGGGTCCGCCCGATCGCTCCAAGCTCTGGTCTTCCGCGATCCGATCGGAGCAACCATGAGGGAAGCGGGCGCCCCTCCCCTTCTTGGACAGACTCTCGGCTCGTTCCGCGCCATGGATCGGCTCGGCAGCGGCGCCACGAGCCGGGTCTACGAAGCAAAGCAAACCTATCCCTCCCGGCGCGTCGCCCTGAAAGTGTTGTTCGGTTCTTCCTCCGACACCAAGACCGACGATCAACGCTTCGAAATGGAAGCGGAAGTCTTGGGAAGGCTGCAACACGAGAACATCGCTCAAATCTATGAGTGGGGCATCCACGGAGTCGAACACGAAGGCCGCACGATTCCGGTCCGATTCCTTGCCATGGAGCTGGTTCGCCAACCTCTCTCCCTGGTGGACTACTGCCAGCAACGTGCCCTGTCCTTGGGCCGGCGAGTGGAACTGCTGCTGGCGGCCTGCCGAGCCGTCCAACATGGTCATGGCCGAGGAGTCCTCCATCGCGATCTCAAACCAGATCACTTGCTGGTGGACGGACGAGGTCAGCTGAAACTCATCGATTTCGGAATCGCCCGGTTGCTCGACCAGCCGAGCCGGGAACTGACCAAGGCCGGCGAGCTGCTTGGAACTCCGCGCTACATGAGTCCGGAGCAACGGGTGGATCCGACCGCGGCGGACGTGCGGTCGGACCTGTATTCCTTGGGCATCATTGCCCGGGAAGTGCTCGAGACTGGTGGGGAAAGGCTGCCAGCGGAGCTGGCCTGGGTCATCGCGCGAGCCACGGCGCCGCGACCCCGCGAGCGGTATCCCAACGTGCATGCTCTCGCCAACGACTTGCAACGTGTGCAGCAGCGCCGGCCGGTGTTGGCCCGTCCCCGAAGTGCCTGGTACCTGGTGCGCACCCGCGCACGGCGTCACTGGAAACCTCTTGTCGCCGCGGCCGCGATGACCCTCACACTTCTTGGGAGTTCACTCTGGCTTCACGCCTCGGCGCAATCCGTCACGAGAAGGATTCTTGCGGTCACCGAAAGCATCCGACGCATGCTCCCCGCCATCGTCCGACTGGAATCCACCCCCGGCACGTACCACGCCCGACTTCGCATGCTGCGCCAGCTCGCCACCGGGGAGAGTCTTCGGTTTCACCCACGCACCCCGCAGACGCTGAACATCGACATCCTGACCTGCTGGGCGAAGACTCTCCACGAAGGGGGCAATCTGGAGAAAGCCGCGCAGGCTCTGGAAAGCGCCGCGGAGTGGCAAAGTGAGCAGGGCGACCGGGCGATGACGACGTCCTGCGCGGCGCTCGCTCTGGCACGCGCTGAACTGGAGCTCGACCTCGGTCACCCCGAGGCGACCGATCAATGGAGCCGCTGCGTTCTGGATGCGTTGCAGCCCCTGCTCCCCGACTTGACCTTGGCGGAACGCGCGATCCTGGTGAAGGCGCAAATCTACCTTGCGGACGGCTATCGAACTTCCGGCGAACTAGAGGCCAGCCACCGTCAACTGGAAACGGCCGCCGCATTGTCCGGATCCGAGGAAGACGCCCCTACGTCTTTGCAGCTCGTGGATCAGGGCCAGTTCCGAATTCTGGAATCTCGCGCTCAGCTTGCCCGGCACAAGGGGGACATCCTTGCCTGGAACCAATGGTCGGAAAGCTGCCTGCAGATGGCGCAGCGCTTGATTCGAAGCACGCCCAATCACAACCTCCACCGTGAGTTTCTGGCTCGCGCCAAGGTCCACCGCGGACTTGCCTTGGGCGCCTCCGGAGATGCCCTGGGGGCCGATCGCACTTTGAAAGAGGCCCAAACCGACTTCGACACGTTGGCTCGGGACAACCCGCACAATCCCAAGTATCGGGCTCTGTATTGCTGGGCCTGTTGCGCCCGCGGAGAACGATTCGAGCAGCTTGGCGATGGCGAGTCGGCCCTGGAACAGTACCAGCAGGTCCATGGGCTGGGCACCCTGTGCGGTGACATCGGCTCTTCTGCCCTTGCGCGATCGGTCATTCGCCAGAGTGAGGCGGCAATTCAGCGACTCTCCCCGTAACGGCCGCCGAAAACATCTCTCGATCGGCCATCCGAGGCCTGACTCAACGGCCTGCGAGCTCCTCCGGCGGTTAGTTCACCGCCTCCATGGTTCGTGGACGCATTTGGCGATCTTTCACCCATTCGCGCATGGGGCGCAACACCTCGTGGGCAAAGGTCTCGTCCAGGCGATGTTGGAGGTACAGGCGGTAGAGCCCGTCCAGAACCTGGCCGCTGGTGAACAACAAGTTGGCACGCTCTGCGTCGCGATCTTCCGGAGCTGCCGCATCGATCGACTCGGACCCCACGACCTTCACGGAACGCAAGTCGAAGGTGTTCGAGTCCAGGGTCAGCTCCACGGTTTCGTCGTCCCAGGCCAGCACCAAACGCGCAAGCGTGGGAAGCTTGTCCGCCCGCAGCGCTGCCGAGGCTTCGGGAAGGCGCGTGGGAAGATCCCCTCGGACCATCACCTTGGTGCCACGATCCGAGGCTTTCAATTCCATCATCTGGTCGAACGCCAGCCCGACGGGGCCGGGCTCTTCGAGCCGGAACTCACCGCCATGGGTTTCCGTCTGGAACCAAAGCCACAGCAAGAACTCACTCCCGAGGAACGCCGGGCCTTCGGAAGTCGGAGGGGGTACGGGGGAATCGCTCATGGGCTCTCGAAGTCAGCCGGGTCAACCGGCACGGGCGGTGAAGTGAACCGGCGCCACGGTCAACATTCGCTTGGATTCTTTCCCTGCCGGAAGAAAAGAGCCGGGCGTCACGGGCTCTGCATTGCGCCCGAACGTCTCTCGAAAGAGGGAGCGAAACGACACGTTGGGGGCATCGGAGGTCGTGCTGAACAAGAGTTGGCCGCTCTTGGTATCCCACAGCATCTGGTACACCGCTGTTGCCGGCACGCACTTGGCGAGGAGCTCCAACTCCAACTTCTCGGCAAGTTCCCGTTTGCGATCCGGAGGAATCCGTGCCCCCACCTCTTGGCGTTCCCGGGACTCGAGTTCCAATTTGCGAACTTTGAGGGCCCCGGCGGGGATGCGCTTCACATCAATCCGTACGCCCAGTACCAGGGTCGAGCCCAACCAGACGTCCATTTCGCCGAAGTTCGCCGGCACCAGGCCGTTGCCATCGCTCCACCCCACCGAACGGGTTTCCTCCGTGAGGTTTTCGATGCTGCGGAAGCGTGACTCGAAGAGTGCTTCTTCGAGTCCTTCCTTCAGAGGATCTGGCTGCTTCTCACACTTGCCGCCAGCGACGACATAGCGACGAAACGACCCTGAGGTCTTGACCTTCATTCCGCCCTGCTCCGTGATTTCCCGCGCACCTTTCGAGATCGCGAGGGAAGAAACCAATTCTCACGAGCAACGGAAAGCGGAATCCAGGAAACCACAAACAATCCACAGGTTGTTCAACGACGAAGGCCAAAAGATCCAATCGGACGGACAGCCGAAAGACGCTCTCGACGTTCTCCTAGGAGTTCTCCGGCACGAACATCGGGGCTGCCACCTGGTTCCTCTTGTCTTCCCCGACCAGCATGGCGACCAGCTCCAGGGCAAATTCCAGGGAGGTTCCCGGGCCGCGGCTGGTCACCAGGTTTCCGTCCCGCACCACCCGCTCGTTTCGATAGCCCGCGGCGGGAAGCTCCTCTTTCACCGCAGGGTGGCTGGTGAATCCCTGATCCTGGATCAGGTCGCCGGGCAGCAACGCGATGGGCGCCGCGCAGATGGCTCCGACGACCCTTCCTTGCTCCCGTGCCTCGCGAATCACTCGCTGGCACTCCGGGTCCACGGCAAGAGACCGCGCGTTCGGCATTCCTCCTGGCAGGACCACCGCATCGAAGTCCGCCGCTTTCACCGTCGCTACCAGTGCATCGGGCACGATGGGAATGCCGTGACTGCCTTGCAGCGGACCGGCCTCGGTTCCCGCGGCCACGACTTCGATCCCTGCTCGCCGCAGAACATCAATGATGGTGACGGTTTCGATCTCTTCGAAACCCGGAGCGAACAACACCGCAGCTTTCTTACCCATGGCTCGATTCCGTGTTGGCAAGCCTCGAAGGTAGATCAGCATACAACAACCGTGACCGGGTCCCGGCCGGTGGGATCGACCACCGGACACCCGTCAGACCATGCCCCCCCCCCAGGGAGTCCACTGCAAACCCCAAACCACCGCATTGGCCAGGCCGTGAGCGACGATGGGCTCTCGCAGCCGACCGCAGTGGCGATACAGCAAGGCGCACAGCACCCCCACCAGAGTCGCTCCCAACCAGGATTCGTGAAGAACTCCGAACAACAAGGAAGAGAGCAGCACGGCACTCCAAGACAAATGCGATCCGGGCACCTTCCAAAACTCGGTCGAGACCAAGCGCCGGGCGAGAAAGCCCCGGAAGGCGAGTTCCTCCAAGACGGGAGTCAAGCAGACATAGCCGAGGAACTGGACGGCGGCCGTGAAGGACAATGCGGGAGCCGCGGCCGGGCTCTTCGTCGTCGTCAGCAAGACGAACAACAGCCCCCCGGCGATTCCGGTGGTCATGCAAGCCACCCAATGCCCTCGGCAATGGCAACTTTGGTCAGCACGGCGGGACGCTGCGATCGCCACTCGCAACCCAGGCAGACAAGCAAAGCAAACTCCGCCAGCCACAAGGACCCGCATGACCGCCACCCATGGAGCCGGAACTCCCAGCATCGGGAGCAGCAAATCCACCGCCACACCGCTCAACCAGGGCAGGAGAAACACCGTGGTGGCCTGGCCCACCATTCCCACCCCGGATCCCTTCTCTTTCCGCACCCATGGAAGACGCGGTGCGCTCCCCACGAAAGCCAAGGCCACGGCACAGAACAGGACCCAGCCGGTTCTGGTGTGAAACGCACCCAGGGCCAGCGCGGGAGCCCCATGGCCGCCGATCAAGAGCAACGCGGCGATACGAACCAAGTTGGCGAACCAGGCAACCACCACCCCCAAGGGAATCAGGGTCAAAGCCACCGGGAAACGGAACTCTCGGCGAAACAGGATGAGATAGGCGGTCAAGAAGACGACCATCAGCCCCATTCCTTCGTAGCCCGAGCACCCGGCACCGACGGTGACCACGAAGTTGCGGATCCCCAACGTCTGACTGGCCACGTCGACATGAGGTTCTTGACCGAGCATCTCGAGGAAGCGGGCCACCGCCAACAAGGTCCAACGGGGAGTGTGATCCCACGCTCCTTGATCTACCCACTGCCCCACCTTCCAGGCCGACAGCGCCACGAAGAACGAGACCGCCAGGAGCCCGCCGCCCTGGTTGACGACCCGCCGCCAGCGATTCCACGGTAGCACCACACCGAATCCGCTGACCAACACGGCAGCACCCGTCACCATCCACATCACCAGCCAAAGACTTGGAAGCGACGAGTGCGCCAGGAACGGGCTCAACACCTTGCCGCTCAGCCAAACGAACGCCCCGAATGTCGCGGCGTGGAGCAGCAGGCACAAGGTTCCGTAGGCACGGATGGGTGCCGGATCAGACACCTGCTGCCAATGATCTCGAAGGCTTCGCCCACCGAAAAGCAACAGAGCCGTCAACAGAGCGACCCCCGTGGGGAACGCCACAGTGGAAGCCGAGGCCAAGACTCTCCCCCAGGCGGGCCAGCCAGCCAGATCCGGCAGCGAGTAGCGCTGATGGAGGGCGAAAGCCTCACCGAGCAACAGTCCCGCCATCCCCAGCGGGACCCAAAACGTGGCGACCGGCTTGTCCACCGCCGGAGAGGTTTCCGCGTTGACAGATCCCCCGATCATCGGCTTCCATACCTCCCGAAGGACGCATCGACCGGAAATCCGGATCCCATCAAGGGAAAACCCTGATTTGGCGAAGCAGTGCGACATCTGTGGGAAGAGCCTGGGCTGGCGACGAGAGAGCCAGGGCATCAAGCGCCATCCGCGCTGCCGCCGTTTGTTGCCGGCCGGGGACCTGGACCACGCGTTGCAGGAAACCGCTGCTCTCTTGCTTCGCCTCGCCGATCAGCCGGCCGACGACGACCTGGCGGGACTGTACCTGCGGGCGGCCGACCAGGCCTCGGAACTGTCCAAGGACCTCCGACAACTGAAGGACTACGTGGTGCCGTCCATGGCGCGCCCGTCCAGCTCCCACTGACTCTTGCTCGCGGACCGGCACGTCGACCTCGATCGAGCCACCACAGTGAAACGAGCCGCGGCGATCGACTCACTCACTGATTGATCCAGAGCTCCAGGGAACCCAAATTCGACGGTCCTGCTGAGTCGGCCGCGGGCGAATTCACGAACGCTCGACTCGGTGGCCGAGGGTTCAGTCCTTGGGCAGCACCTCAATGCGATGCTTGCGCAAGGGGAAGACTCGGGTCTGCAAACTGGTGGACAACTCGACTTCCACTCGAGCCTTTTGATCGGAGCCGCTGACCTTGGTCACGGTGCCGAGAATTCGACCGTCGATGCGCACGAAGTCTCCGCGCTGCGGCTCTTCACTGCGTGGCTGCGCCGACCCACGACCGGCCGGTAGTCCCGCGAACGACTGCCGAATCCACTCTTCGGAATCTTGACATCGATCGCAGGAACCACAGCGCGCGGGACCGCCCTCCAAACCGAAGTACTCGTTCAACCAGCGACGCCGGCAAATCTCACTGCGGGCGAACTCGACCATGGACAGGAGTCGGCGCAGGTCGCGCTGCTTCTTCTCCGGGCGAAACGCAGACGGAATCTCTTCAGGGTCGAGGGGGCGCTGGACTTTCAACGAACGGTTCTCGAAGCTTCCAGTCGTGACACCGAGAGTGTCCAACCATTGCAGGCAAGTCTCGACGCGCCCGTCGTGACCACGCTTGCCGATGACCGCCCTGCGCAGGTCATCGAGGTCGTAATGCGGCAGATCCGTGCCCCACTCTTCCAGGCGACGCGCCACTTCCACCAGGATGCGCCGGTCCGGATTGCACCATTCCACGAACTGAGTCTGAATCGCCAAGTCTTGTTCCTGGTACATCAGCTCGCAAAAGCTTGGCTTGCCATCACGACCCGCGCGGCCGATTTCCTGATAGTAGGCCTCGACACTCCCCGGAACCTGATGGTGCAGGATGAAGCGGATGTCGGGTTTGTCGATGCCCATGCCAAACGCGTTGGTCGCCAGGACCCGGGTTCCCTCTCCGTTCATGAACGCTTCTTGCATGCGCCGTCGTTCCTCGGCCGACAATCCCCCGTGGTACACGAAGGGCCGCGAGGTCCCGCGAAAGGTTTGCTCCAAACGATGCAGGTCTTTGATCAGCGCACCGTAAACGATGCCAGCGCCGGGCAAGGTCTTCTCGCTCTGACGCAAGTGGTCCCATTTGGCCTCCTCGTCCTGCCAGAAAGAAACCGACAAGAACAGATTCGGACGCTCGATCCCGGTGTGGAACAGTTTGGCCTCGGGGATGCCGACCAACGCTCGGATTTCTCGTTGGACATCCGGGGTCGCGGTGGCGGTCAGAGCAATCGTCGGAGGCTCCCCCAGCAGCCGCCGAATGCCGTCGATCCGACTGTAGTCGGGACGAAAGTCGTGGCCCCACTCGGTGGCACAATGGGCTTCGTCCACCGCCAGAAGGGCGATTCTGCGATCGTTCACACGCGACAAGAAGGTCTTGGAACGAAACCGCTCGGGAGTGACGTAGAGCAGCGAGATCTTGCCCCGAGCAAACGCATCGATGCGTCGCTCCCGCTCCTGACGAGACAGAGACGAGTTGACGAAACTCGCCGGAATCCCCTTGGCGCGCAGAGCGTCCACCTGATCCTTCATCAAGGCGATGAGCGGAGAGAGGATGATGGCCGGTCCCTGCACCAAAGCAGGCACTTGGTAGAGCAGTGACTTGCCGCTGCCGGTCGGCATGACGACCAGGGCATCGTTTCCGGCGAGCAAGTGATCGATGACTTCCCGCTGGGGTCCCCGAAAGTCCTGCAAGCCGAATCGGTCTCGCAAGACTCCGAGCACCGGGTCCGCCCCCATGGCACTTCACTCCCTGATCCGGCGGTTCCATGGAACTGCTCCGGTCCCGGGGAACCGTCCACTGTGCCGGGTCACGGAAGCCCCTCAGTATCTTCGCGCGTTGCGAGAATTCTGCGCAAAAACCGACCTCGGTCCCGTCAAGACCACGGGTGGCGGATAAGTTCTCCACGGTCGATCCCTTTCGAGGCCCTTGTTCGAGGAGGTCGTTCATGAGCCGTTCCCCGGCGTCCGATTCATGTTCCTCCGGTTCCCCGTCGCCGCGTCCCCCCGGCTCCAACCGTCGCTCGTTCCTTCGAGCCGTCGGTGGTGCTGCGGGAGCGATGGCCGTGAGCACCAGTTTGACACCGCGACTGTGGGCACGGTTGCGGCGTCAATCCCAACTCGCCGAAGGTCTCGATGCGAAAGCGGTCGCCACCGACGAAGCGTTCTGGCTGCCAGTCCAAGATGCCTACCCCGTGGACCGCTCGCTCCTCAACCTGAACAACGGAGGAGTGAGCCCTTCTCCGAGGCAGGCTCAACAAGCCCTGCGACGCATGCAGGACTTCGCCAACCAATGTCCGTCTCGGAACCTGTGGCGGATCCAGGAGCCCCAGCGGGAAACCGTGCGTCAAGATTTGGCGGAGTTGTTCGGCGCGAATGCGGAAGAGATCGCCATTTGTCGCAATGCGACCGAGGCGCTGGAAACCGTGACCTTCGGCTTGGACCTGAAGCCCGGCGACGTCGTTCTTTCCACCAATCAAGATTACCCGCGCATGATCCACGCCTGGAACCAACGAGCCCAGCGCGAGGGCATCGAGTTTCGACAGATCTCCTTGCCCACTCCCTCGACCGCGGAGCAAACCGTGGAGGCTTTCGCTCGTGCCATCACTCCGCAGACCAAAGTGCTCCACTTTTGCCACGTCATCAACTTGACCGGACAGATCCTGCCCGTGCGAGAGCTGTGCGATCTGGCCCGCTCCCGAGGCTGCCTCTCTCTCGTGGATGGCGCACACGCGTTCGGCCATCTGGACTTTCGGGGCACCGACCTGGGCTGCGATTTCTACGGGACAAGTCTCCACAAGTGGATGTCGGCCCCGTTCGGCACCGGCATGCTCTACGTCCGCAAGGAGCACATCGAATCGGTGTGGCCGTTGTTCGCTCATGAACATCCCCGCAGCGAGGACATCCGCAAGTTTGAACAAATCGGCACCCATCCTTGCCCACTGGTTCTTTCCATCGCGGAGGCCATCAAGCTTCACCGCCAGATCGGCCCGGCTCGCAAGGAAGCTCGCCTCAGATCGCTGCGAGATCACTGGGCGGGCCCCCTGTCCCGAGAACCGGGAATCCGCTTCCACACGGCGCTGGAATCCGAGTCCTCGTGCGGCTTCGCAACCATCGAAGTTCCGGGGATCGAGGCAGCGGACCTCGCGAGTCACCTTTGGCAGAAACACCGCATCGTGGTTTCCCCGATTCGACACGAGGAGTTTCAGGGCATTCGAGTGTCGTCCCATGTCTACACCCTGCGACCGGAACTCGACCGTTTCGTCCGAGCAATGCAAGAAGTTGCGCGAGAAGGACTCCCTGCCTAGTGTCATGAACTCCAAAGAAGGTTGCGTCCGGGACTGATCCCTGATGTTGGCAGTCCTGGGAGCGACACCCCTTTCTCTTCCCATCTTTCGAAAGAGCTCTCTCGTGACGTACGTCGTCCAAGCCCCCTGCGTCAATTGCAAGTACGGCGATTGCGTCGATGTGTGTCCCGTCGAGTGCTTCTACGAAGGCGATACGATGCTCTACATCAACCCCGATGAGTGCATCGACTGCAGCGCCTGCCAACCGGTTTGCCCAGTGCAAGCAATCGTGCCCGGCGACCAAGCCGAGAAAGAATGGATCCAGAAGAACAAGGACTTTGCCTACTCCGAAGACCGGCGTCGCTCCTCACGCCATGACGTCACCCACGGCCCAGACTGGGACGAGGATTTGGCGGGCTAAGCCACATGACTCATGAGGGCCGACTGCGAATCACCGAATCCCTTCGGACTCCCTGATTCGGACCTTCGCCAACCTCCACGACCACGAGAGACGTTTGCGGTGAAGAACACCGCCAGTCCTGGTCAGAAGAAACTCTGGTTCATTCACGCGCGGTGATCAGGAACCGAGCGAGCTGAAGCGGCACTCACGGCAAACGATTGCCGAACAACCTCCGCCGCATGGCTGCGCGGAAACGCCAGGAAGAGCCGTACAATCGCGCTCCCTGAAGGAGGTGACCAATGCCCACTCGACCACGGCTGTCCGTGGCTATTGTCACGGCAGTGCTTTGTTCCCGTGTTCCGCACGCATATCCCGCTCAGCTTCAGTTCCTCGATGAAACACAAGCTCGCGGCATCACCAATCCCGTCACCATGGACGGAATGGCTGCAGGAGCGGCGGCGGCGGATTACGACGACGATGGCGACATCGACTTGTTCGTCCCGACCGAACACGGTCATGCGGATCGCCTGTATCGCAATCTCGGCGACGGCACCTACCAAGACATCGCGGAACAAGTGGGTCTCGATAGCCTGGATGCCCATCGTGCGGCTCTCTGGCTCGACTATGACGGCGACCGGGCCATGGATCTGGTGGTGTTCGGGGGAGACTGCTGGTCCGAGTGCCCTCCCGAAAACGCGCCACTGAAGCTGTATCGCCAGGAAAATGACGGCACATTCACCGCGGTCAACCCGCTCCTCGATCCCGGGGGCCGTCCGATCGGGAAACCGGAGGGTGACGGCATCGCTCCCCTTCACGCGTCTTCGATCGCTGCCGGCGACATCAATCGCGATGGATTTCTGGACCTCTACGTCAGTGTCTGGCGCGGCTACTGCCGCCTGTTCCTGAACAATGGAGACGGAACCCTCGCCGACATCAGCTCCTGGAGCGGTGCCTGCGATCGCTACGAGCACGTCTGGCAGACGATGTTCCACGACTTCGACGGAGACGGCTGGCAAGACATCTACGTGTGCGTCGACGCGGAGCCCAACCACCTCTATCGCAACCAACGGAACAATACGTTCGTGGACGTCGCCCCTCAGTACGGTCTCGATAACAGCATGAACGACATGGGTTTGACTCTTGGCGATTATGACAACGACGGAGACTTCGACCTCTACATCACCAACATTTGGAACATCCACGGTCGCGGCGAACACAATGTCATGTTCCGCGATGACTCATTCGGCGATCAGCCCTGGTTCACGGAGGTGGCCGCCGAACTCGGCGTCGACCAAGGGCACTGGGGGTGGGGAGCCACCTTCGCCGACGCCAACAACGACGGCTGGCTGGATCTCGCGGCCACCAATGGGTTCTTCGACGAACCGTGGGACAGCGATCCGTCGCGATTCTTCCTGCACAATGGTCAGACGCCGGTCGCCTACCAAGATGTCTCCACCGCGGTCGGTTTCCACGACACGGACTGGGGGAGCTGCCTGGTCTCCTTCGACTCGAATCGTGACGGAGACTTGGATCTCCTCCAAGTATGCAACGGTGCCGGTCCTTTGCGGTTACTCGAAAACCAGCTCGATGCAACCGCTCCCGACCAGCATTGGTTGGTGGTTCGCCCGAGGATCCGCGGGGCCAATCACTGGGCCATCGGCACCGTCATCCGCGTGAAATCGGCGGCCCTCGAAATGGCGCGGCTGATTTCCGCGGGCACCAGTCTCCTGGGCCAGGAGCCGGCCGAAGCGTTCTTCGGACTTGCCCATCACCCACGTGCCGCAAGGATCACCATCGAATGGCCCGATGGGACCTCGACCGTGCTTCGCGACGTGGATGCAAACCAGGTGCTCACGGTCCACCACGATCCAGTCCTGCCTCCCCCGCCGCTCTATGGCGACGTCAACGGCGATGGGCGCATCGACATCGGTGACATCTTCGCGTTGATCGAAGTCTGGGGAGATTGCGAGTACGGAGATCCGTGTCCGGCAGATCTGAATGGCAATGGCTCGGTCGGATGGATCGACCTGACCATCTTGATCGGACTCTGGTTGTTCTGAGAATCCGAGCCTTGACTCAGATCGTGACGCCGAACACGCCCTTGAAGAGCAGGGCGACGACAATCGACAAGATCATGAAGGTCAGCCCCATGCCGAGCTCGAAGCCGAAGCTCCAGTCAATCCCCAGCAACGGCAGTTCGCGCACTGGGTAGGGCACCTGGATGCTGGCGAACGCCGATCCGTCCCCAAACGCCTCTTCCGTGGGGTAGAGAATCAGATCGGTGGTCGACGAGGAGCGCATCGGCGACAACATCGTCAGGTCCTCTTCCATGCCCACGTGGATCTGCTTGGTGACGGTCTCGCTGCCGCAGGTCAGTTTCAGGTCATAGACGCCCGGCTTGGTCGCGCGCATGGGAAACATGACTCGGTCGATGGTCGGCGCGTGAACTTTGGCTCCGGCCAGCTCCAGGCCGTCAGGGAACTCGACGGTCACCTCTTCCGGCAAGCCATCGGAACCCGTCGCCCAGTTCTCCATCTGGACGGTGACGTTCACCTTGTCCCCGACGTCCAGCGGCTTGTAAGCCAAGCGCATCTGCATCTGGGCGAACAAAAACACGAAAGGGATCATCATCACCGCCATGGGTCGGAGCTGATGTCCCATGTAGAACGAAATCTGGACCAGGGTCCGTCCCAGGGACTTCAAGACGATGCCGAGATCGTCCCGGAACAACTTGATCGCCAGGACATGCGCCTTGTAGCTGTCCTTCAGCTGCGCGATACGGGTCTGGTTCGAGCAATACTTCATGGCGATCAACGCCAAGATGCCGACCAGTGCAGAGAGCACCGCCAGCCCGACCCAAGGGTCGATGCTCCGGAACGGCGTCCAGACCGCTCCGAAAAGGCCGTTGAAGAAGGAATTGAAGCTAGACATGAAAGTCCTCGAAAACAGCGACGTCCCATTCCACCGAGGGATCTCGGCGCCCTGCAATCATCGAGCGAAACTGCGTGCCCCCCACCGCGTGTCACAACGATCACCGGACACCGGTCGGTCTCTCAGCGCCCAGGACCAGCACCGCCGCGACCGCCTCTCTGCCAACGGTCCACGCAACCAAGCGCAACATCGTCCCGGTCACGTGACTCTGGCGGGCGATCAGCGGTGACGCAAAGCGTCATCCGCTGCATCGCACGCAGCGAACGGCGGCTCCGGCCCCGTTAGCTGATGTAGCCGAGGCCGCGCAGCTTCTCGCGCATCGCCTCCGGGTCCTGGTCACCGCCCGGATCGATCTGGTTCATTTCACGCTCGAGCACGTGGAACACAAACTCGTCCACCGAAGAGTAGCCGGCGACTTCTGCCACCTTCTCGAGCCGCTGATACATGTCTTTGTCGACCTTGATCTTGGGTCCAAACATCGAAGGGTCCTCAGAGTTCAGATGGAAAAGGAGGTCACGGAGCGGTCACGGGGCTTCCCACGACCTCTTCGGGGATCTTCAAATCGAAGTGATGCAGTAGCGTCGCCGTGAGATCACACAGCGTCGGGTCTTTCTTCTTCACCGGCAGGTTGGTGACCAGGATTCCGGGGACGACCTCAGGATCCATGAGGTGATTCCCACTCCAGTAGTTCTCGTTGTCCTCGATCAGCGGAGTCCCCTCGCACGGCACCAGGCCCAGCGCCGTGTCGTCTGAGGCCCCGTAGTGAGCGTCGAAACCGATCACGAGGTCCGGGGATCCTGCGGCCGCATCGCCTTGGTAGATTTCATCGCGGAGGAACACCCGACGCACCGGTGCCGCGCCGCTCCGCTTGTCGTCCTTCAGCGCCAGAAGCTTGGTCCGCAGCTCCTCGAGAAGCGCCTGGGTCGCGGATTCGTCCACAATCCCGTCGGGCTCCCGGCCTTTCTGATTGATGTAGATACCGTTGAACCCGACCGCGTAGGCCTTGGTCTTCGACCAGTCGATCCCGATGATCGTTCCCGGAAGAGCGTCACCCGCCGCGTCGAACATTTCCTGACCGGTTTGGTCCAGGGTCAAATAGCCCTCGTCCCGCAGGAACTTGTTGATGTTGAGTTTTCGGGTGAACGGTGCAAAACCGTGATCCGACATCACCATGATAGGCGTGTCGTGACCAACTCTCTCTCGGATCTCTCCAAGGGCCTCATCCATCTTGAGGTACGCGTCGCGGATCGCGAATTGGTGCTGACGCGCGAGGTCCTCATCCCGAGCCGGATGGCCACTCTCGATGTGCCGCCACATCATGTGGCAACGCAGGTCCACCGTGGAAAAGTAGAAGAAGAGGAGCCCGTCCTCGAAGCGGTCGAGGGCGTAGTCAAGCATCCGCATGCGCTCTTCAGTGACGACATTGCACTGATCGATGAACTCGCTGTCGCTGAGGACCATTTCCTGGAGAGCCTTGGTCTCCTCGGCGAGGCCCTGGGTGTAGAACGGGCCGATCGCGTCGGCGATGTCGGCGATGGCATCGTCGTCGGGGAGTGAGATCGGGCTCGTCGGAGCGCTCGGGTCGATGTTGACCGGCGAGGCATAGAGCTTGAACACCGGTTCCACTTCCTGCAGGTAGAAGTGGACAATCCCACCAGCGGTTCCGCCGATCAGGCCGAGATCGAAGTAGACGCGGCACCAATCGCTCCACTCCCCTTCGCGGAGAGTGACGGAGTCGCCACCTTCGAGCTCGATGAGCGCCGACTTTTCCCTCGGATCGAGATAAACGTTCATCGGGCACTGAGAAAGGTTGGCTTCCTCGGTCGGGACCGGGGGACCAAAGATCCTCGTATAGACCACGCCATCGTCGACGTTGACCAGCTCGTGTTTGCCGACCTTGATCTTGTCCGCGTGTTCCGGCAGCCGGCTCGTGTAGTAGAAATAAATCCCATCGATCCCACCTTGGAGATCCGGGGTCCCCATATCGGTCAAGACCAACTGGCTCGTGGAGCCCGGCTCTACGGGATAGGCCGCGGGCATTCGATAGACATCGGCGCGAATGCCGTCATCCTCCAGCCATTCCCAGAAGGGCGTGCCCTGGCGAATCGCCTCGGGCTGATCCGAGAACGGACTGGGCACCACGGCATCACTGAACGGCAGGTTCCAAAGTGACACCTCCGGCGCCGTCTGGGTCGAACTCATGGGGTGATAGTTGTCGACGTTTCGGTGCAGAAAGTCGAACACGCCGTGCCCACCCGGATTCATCCCGGTGATGAAGTTTGACCAGGCGACCGGCGACTGTGGAGGATTGCTGGTTCCCAGTCGTTCGAAAGCCCCTTCCTCGGCCAGGGCCAGAAAGTGAGGCATGAGCCCCTCCCCCATGAACGTCTGCAGCAGGTTCGGGTCCATCCCGTCGATGCCGACGATGACCAGTTTCTTGCCGACGTTTCGGAATTCGTCGCACGAGGCCAGGACGAAGAGTCCCGCCAGTGCGGTCAAAGAGAGGACTCCGGAATGAACCGTTCGGAGAGGATGCCGTCGCGATTTCAAGAATCTGACTCCGGGGATGTTCTCGAGAAAAGGGGCGCCGAAGCGCCATGCCACGTCGGTGTTTTGCGGGGCTGCCGCAGATCGGTTCAGCTTGCGACTTCCGCGGGCACCGGCTCGCTGGGCCGCGAACTCGGCGCCGAAGCCGGCTCGAACAGAGACTTGCCCTGCATGTAGCTCGGAACGGGGACTCCGAACAGCTTGAGCATGGACGGAGCCAGGTCGAGGATGTTCGGCGTCTCGGTGTTGATCTTGCGATTGCAGAAGAAGATTCCCGGCACGATGCGGGGATCCATGCAATGATCGCCGCTCCAGCTCTTGGTGTTGTCGCTGAACACGTTCTCGGAGGTGCAGCCCACGGCGCAGTCCCACGAGTGGCGGTAGCCGGCCTCGTAGCCGATCAGCAGGTCGGGAGCTTCGTAGGTGTAGGGACCCGCCACATGCTTGGTGGCATCGAACACTTCGCGGATGGCGCTGCAGTTCCGATCCGGATCCTGCAGCTTGCGAAGTTTCTCGGCCATCTCGACCTTGAGTGCCTGGAGCTCTTCGCCTTCTTCCACGATGCCACCGGTCTCGCGTCCCTTGCGATTCAGGAACAGTCCGGTCAGTCCCATGGTGAAGGCTTTGGTCTTGCTCCAGTCCACGTGCTCGAACCAGTCACCGCCGGTGCGGTGGCCGTCCTTGAGAACGAGGTAGCCCTCGTCCCGGAGCCAGGCGTTGAGGTTGACGCCGCGCTGGAACTGCTTGAACCCGTGGTCCGACATCACGATGAGGACCGTGTCGTCGTCGTCGGCCTTCTTACGCAGGCGCCCCAGCAGGTTGTCCATGCGCATGTAGAGCTCTTCGATCGCGTTCTTGTGCTTCTCGACGTCCTTCCCCTTGTTGGCCGGGTGATTCGGGTCGAGATACCGGAAGAACATGTGCTGAATACGATCTGTTGTATCGAAGACCACAGTGACGAACCCACGGCGGGTCTTGTCGATGGTCTCCCACAGCATCTTCTCGCGCTCTTCGTAGTGGAGCCACGCCTGCTTGAGGAACGCCTCCTCGTCAATGTGCCGCTCGTTCAGGGCCCAGGTGTCCTCGGCGAGACCGAGAGTCGCGTAGGGTCCGAGGAGCTTCGCGAGGTACACCGAATAAACGGCGGGCTCGGAGATCGGCATCGCTGGGTTGTCGGGGTCGATCTGGATCGGAGTGACGTAGAGTTCGACTTCCGGGTCGGCCTGCTGCAGGTAGAAGCGGACGATGCCGCTCACCTTCACCATCGGCATGGCCTTGAACTCGAGCTTTACCCAGGGAGAGTACTCTCGGAGCTTGAGCTCATGGGTTTCGCCGTTGACCTCGAGGGTCGCGCCTTGCTTGTCGGCATGCATGGTGAGAGACCAAGGCGCCGTCATGGGCGGATTGCCCTCGATCATGCTGTTCGCGGGACCTTCAATCTCGCCGCGAATCACGTTTCCTTCGCGCTTGACGAGGACCTCCACGCCGCCCGCGTTCTCCGCCCCCATGCCCGCCGTCTCGTCTTCGAGTCGACCGCGAAGTTTGGTGGTGAAGAACGAAAAGCTGCCCTGGGTCCCCTTCAGGTCGGGAACACACATGCCGCTCAACAACACCCCGTTCTTGAACTTCTCCGGCGGGAACGTGATGGGCACGCGGATGATCGACGAGAAGATCCAGTTGTCTCCGAGGATCTTCCAAAACGGCTTGCTCTTGCGCAGCATCCGGATCACCGGCTTGCCGAGCGGGATCAGATACTTGCCGAGCTTCAGAGTTCGCCCCGAACCGCCAATGAACGTCGAGGACAGCATCGGCAGATAGGTGCACGGGTCACGCGTGATGAAGTCGAAGATGCCGTGGCGTCCGGGGTCGACGCCGGTCATGAACGAAGACCAGGCCACCGGGGACATCGACGGGGTCGAGGTGTCGAGGGGACAGAAGGTGCCATCAGCCGCGAGGGCCGAGAAGTTGGGCATCTTGCCCTCGGCCATGAAGCGCTGGCAGAGTTCCGGGTCCATCCCGTCCATGCCAACGATGACGGCCCGCTTGATCTTGGCGCGTGCCCGGGTCTTGCGCGTCGCGAACGAGCGCCAGGCGACCCGAATCGGCATGATCGCCAAAGCAGCGAAGACAGCAACGAAGGCGCCCAACAGCACCATGAAGGAGCCGACGAACGCCATGCCGGCGCCGGGCCCGATGTAGGCCGACGCCTCGGTCGATCCGAACAGAACGAGAGCGATGACGCCCGCCTGGATCGTTCGGATCCGATACCTATCACGCATCTGTGGAATCCCTTGGGAGGAGCCCCGTGGGGGTCGGGGAGGGGAAGCGAAATCGGCCCGAGGGCCCGACACCCTTGGTCGGGGCCCCCGGGGCAGAATCGCTAAATATAGCCCTTCTCCTTGAGGCGACTCACGGAGTCCTTTTCCTGTTCGGCGGAATAGGCTTTTCCGTCGGCGCCCGCGGGGATGAGCCCGGCGGATTCGAGGTAGGCGAGGATGGTGTCGAGGCTCTCCTCCTCGGACTGCTTCTCGGAATCGACCGTCACTTCCGGATTTTCCGGAGCTTCGTACGGGTCGTCGATCCCGGTGAAGTTCTTGATCAGGCCGGCGCGGGCCTTCTTGTAGAGCCCCTTCACGTCCCGGCGCTCCAGCTCGTCCAGGGAGCACTCGCAGTAGACCTCGACGAAGTTGGTGCATTTTTCCCGCATTTCATTGCGGATCGATGCATACGGGGAAATCGCGGCGGTGATGGACACGCAGCCGTTGCGGCTGAGCAGGTTGGCCACGTAGCCGATGCGACGGATGTTGGTGTCGCGGTCTTCCTTGGAGAAGCCGAGGCCCTTGGAGAGATTGGTGCGGACCTCGTCGCCGTCCAGCAGTTCCACCTTCATTCCGCGGTCGAGCAGCTCTTCTTCGATCTTCTCGGCCAACGTCGACTTGCCGGCTCCCGAGAGACCGGTGAACCACAGAGTGAAACCCTTCATTGCTGTTCTTCCTTCGGATGGGGAACGCCGGCGCGAGGGAATGGCCGGTCATTTGTTCCGGAAATGCGGGGGAAAGGAAAGCGGGTTCGCGACTTCCGTTCGGAAGCCGCGAACCCGGCGGGGATCATGCTTCGACTTTTTGCTGCATCGCCTCGATCAGGATCTTGGCGACCTCGGGGCGGGTGAACTCGGCCGGCGGCACTTCGCCGTTGGTGAGCATCTCGCGGACCTTGGTGCCGGACAGGAAGACTCGCATCTCCTTGTCAGAGGCGCTGGTCTTGGAGCTGGCCATGCCACCGGTCTCCTTGCAGAAGAAGGAGTGCTCGAACATGAGCGGGGTGATGTCCATTTCGCCGTCTTCGTACTCGTTGAAGATGTTCTGCGCGTCGTAGGTGCCGTAGTAGCTGCCGACGCCGGCGTGGTCGCGACCGACGATGAAGTGAGTCACACCGTAGTTCTTGCGCACGATGGCGTGCAGGATGGCTTCCCGGGGGCCGGCATAGCGCATGGCCTGGGGATACACGCTCATCACCACGCGATCGGCCGGGTAGTACTTCTCCATCAGCGCTTCGTAGCACTTGACGCGGGTGTCGGCCGGGATGTCGTCGCTCTTGGTCTCCCCCACCAGCGGGTGGATCAGGAGGCCGTCACAGATCTCCAGGGCACACTTGGTCAGGTATTCGTGGGCCCGGTGAATCGGGTTGCGAGTCTGGAACGCCACGACCGTCTTCCAACCCTTCTTGTCGAACAGCACGCGAGTGTCGACCGGGTCGAGGCGGTACTGGTTGAACTTGTCGTAGGCAATCCGGTTGACGACCGAGATGCGGCCACCCAGGTACCAGTCACCGATGGAGTTCAGGTACTGAACGCCCGGGTGGGCGTCTTCGTCAGTGAGCAGCACGGCCTTGGCTTCGCGGGTCTTGTCCGCCTGCCACTTGCTCTCCAGGTGCAGGATCGCGGTGAGCTGGCCGTTCTCGTCTTCGAGAGCAACGTCCTTGCCCTCTTCGTACTTGGAGGCGTCGTCGCCGTCCTTGGTGGCCAGGACGATCGGAATCGCCCAGGGCAGCCCGCTCGCGAGGCGCTTCTGATCGAGGACCGCGTTGTAGTCGGCCTGGTTCATGAACCCTTGCAGGGGGCTCATGGCGCCGTTGCCGATCATGTCGACGTCGGCGGTTTCCCGGGCGTTCAGGCGGATCTTCGGCATTGAGGACGCGGCATCGATCAGACGATCCCGCTCGGCACCAGTCACGATGCGGTTGATGAGTCGGCCACCATGGGGAGCAATCATTGCGTTCTCACACTTCCTTATCTCAAGAGGTCGCCAGGCTTGGCTTAGAGGTATCCCAGGTTCTTCAACTTGTGCTTCACGGCATCTAGGTCGCTCGCCGAGGCCTCCTCCTTCCCTTTGGAAAGATGGAGTTCCGCTTCTCCCACCAGGTCGCGAAGCACGAAGACGATGAAGTCCGTCGGAGAACTGAATCCCGACTCCTCGATGACCATCTGGATCTTGCGGTAGAGGGGTCGCGGGATCTTGACGGTGACCTTCGTCTCTTTCATGAATCTCTCCCGGCCTGCGCCTGCAAGCCGAACCGCCTCGGGGAAAACCGGTCGGGTTCCGAGCAACACTCTGATCGGATCCCGATTGCACTCCTATTGGAGTGCGATCAGAGTGCGCCTAGTTAGCCAATCGGAGTTCCTCTGCAACCGCCTTTCTCAAAAAAACGGATTTTTCCGCGAGACCCCGGCGGCGAGACGATTGTTCACGGTCGAGGAAATTGCCGGTGTCCGGGTGCGCCGAGGGGCTAAATCCGGGGGAGCGATTCCCCTGCGGCGGCAGAGACATAGGCACCGGTATCGGCGTCTCCGCTTCCGCAGGGACGCCTTCGCGGCCGAAGCCGGGGGGAGCGGCGACGCCCGCCAGCGAGTCGGGCTGCTGTCCCGACTTCGGCGACTCCTATCGGCGGTATCCGGGATCTGCTCGAACGCCTCCGGTGGCGACTTTTCGTTCTGCCGTTCGGAGCCTTCGGGAATAATCCTGGGTTCCCTGTCAGGAGCGAATTGGCCCGTGTGCGGCCGCCCCCAGGCGTCGCTCCCCCCCACCCTGAACAAAGGAAATGACTACCATGCGCGCCGCTTTCTTGACCCGCTTCGCCGCCGTCGCCCTCGCCACGGTCAGTCTGATTGGCTGTGGAGGCTCCGCTTCTCCGGAAGACACCTTCAACGCGGCCACCCAAGCGCTCCAGTCCGGCGACCACGAGACCGCTCTGAAGAACCTGAACGCGGTGCTGGCCGATTCCAGCGCGTCGAAGCTCCATTTCCGAGCGCGCCGTGACTCGATCGCCTGTGAGGCCCACGTCAGCGGCGACGAGGCAGCGATGAAGGCCTACGGCGACTTGAAGGCCAAGTTCAAGGCGAAGCTGAACGTCGATGCCCTGGCCAAGATCGGCGACGACGTGGCGGCCTCGGGCTGCACCGAAACGGCACTGGCCATCATCACCGACGCCACGGATATGGCGGGCGACGACGAGGCCGCGAAGCGATCCTTGGAGAAACTCGCGGGCAAGATCGCCGCCGTCGGCGGTGATGACGCTCTGGCCGCACTGCGCGCCCTTGGCTACATCGGCGACTGATCCTCGCCACCTTTCGATCCGTGGCTGCCTCGAGTGGCTTCCCACGGTGAGCGGGAAGAAATGAAATCGGCGGGCTCTCTTAGAGCCCTCCGATTTTCGTTGTGTCAGGACTGCGTTTCCCCGGAGCGAGGTTTCCCCGTCATTCCGGGTTCGGGTTGATGCCCTCCGGAGGAACGTCCAACGACTCGCGGTTCCACGGGTTGCCCTTGTGGGACTTGGCGACTTCCTCGAGGCCCGGGAACGGAAGCACGAGGCCGTCCATGTCCTCGGGCACCGCCACTCCTTGCAGAGCCAGCACCGTCGGAGCGATGTCCTGTAGATGCGGAGCCGCTTCCTCGGTCAGCTTCTTGTTGCTGAAGAACACCCCGCGCACCAGGTACGGATGCACCGTGGTGTGGTCGCCACTCCACCGCGACTTGTTCGGGAACACCGGGCCCTGCTTGGTTTCGCGATTGCCGAGGGCGGAACCCCAGGCCACGCGGTAACCGTAGTTGAATCCGACTTGAATGTCTCCCGGTCCATCTTTGGGATTGCCACGATCGTCGGTCATGTCCTTGGCGAACGGACCACCGAGGTAATGGTCGCGCTTCCAGGCGTCCGCGACAACTTGCGGGTCATTGGTCGATTCCGGATTCGGATTCCGGTAGCCGCGCATCGCTTCGATGATCTCTTCGCACACCTTGTCGATGTCCGCCGGCTCCACGATGCCGTTCTTTTCCCGGCCCTTCACGTTCAGGTAGATGGTGCCCAGTCCCATGGAGTAGGCCTTGGTCTTCGACCAGTCCACGAACCGCAACAACTCGTCTTCCGTCGTCCCTTCCTTCAAGGTCATGAAGCCAAGCTCGATCAGCAACGTGTTCAGCTCGACCTCTTCGCGGAACGGGCTGAACCCGTGGTCAGCAACCACCATCAGGGTCACGTCTTCGCCCAGCTCGCCGCGGTCCATGCGTTCCATCACCATGCCGATGGTCTTGTCCATCTCTTCGTAGATGGCCGGAATGCACTCGCGACGGGTCAGTTCTCGACCGGCGAAGGTTTCCTTCTTGTCCGCCTCCGCCGCGTCATAGAACGGATGCTTTTCGTCGTAGAAGTTGTACATCATGTGGCACACGCGGTCCGGCGTTCCGAACACCTGAAACAGGGTGTGCCAGTCGTTCATCTGCAGCTGCGCGTCCAGCATGCGGCGCCGCCACTGGATGGTCTGCCAGATTTCACTCAGGAAGGAGCCGACCTCCAGCTCCTGATCCTTGTAGGCATGGGTCTGGCAGGACCAACCGATGGTGTCGAAGTGACCCGCAGCTTCCACCAGTTCCTTGCCATAGGAGGCCGGAGACGTGATCGGCATGTTGGGCGGTTGGCTGTCTGCGGCAACGGTGACGGCCGGGGTGTAGAAGCGCACCTCGTCTTCGTCCGGATTGCACTGGGTGACGTGGAAGCGGACCGTGGCGTTCACCGGGAACGCGTCGATCACGTCGAAGGTGATCGGCAGGTACTCGGACCACTCCCCTTCCTTGACGGTGACGTCGTGGTCGGCGATTTGGAAGCGAATCGTGCCGGCTTGCTTGTCGGCGGTGCCCTTGATGGCGAGCTTGGCGACGCCCTCCTTGTCCTTCCAATCCTGGTAGGCAAAGTCAGCGGCGCGCTTCTTCTGCTCGAGCTTCTTCTTTTTCTGCGGATCGGATTCGGCGTCCACCGAAGCCTTCAGGGCCGCGATCTCTTCCTTCTTCTTTTGCTCGAGGAGGAACTGCTTCGGACCTTCGAGCCGGGTTTCAAAAGTGCCGGCCGCCTCGTCCCGGATCCGGAACTTGATCAGCTTGCCGCCGTTCGCGGTCTTGCGATCGAACTCCCAGTCGTTGTTGGTGAAGATGAAGTAAGTGCCAGGTCCGCCGCCCACGTCCGGGGTCGAAAGACCAGACAGCAAGTAGGTGTGCTGGCCACCCGTCGCCGGGTAGTTGCACGCGCTCTGCATCACTCGCGAGACCTTGCCGTTGTCGTCCAGGTAGTCCCAGAAGTTCTTCACCTTCAGGTCGTTCTCGTGAGTCGGCATGGTGTAGTCGCCTTCCCACAGAAACGCCGCGTACGCGCCGCCCCCGCCGAGGGTCACCGCCAGAACTCCCACTGCGGCGCTGCCCTTCGAGCGGAACGCCACCAACAACAGCACCAGCACCACCGCCCCACCAGCAGCCCAGATCAAACCGTTTCCGCCCTCCCCCGAGGCAGTGTCTCCATCACTGGACCCACTGGCCGAGGAGGTCGAGGACCCGCTGCTCCCGCTGGACGTCGCCCCGGCCAAAGGAACCTTGGTCTGCCGCGAGTAACCGATCGTCGGCATCGGGTTGCCAGCGATGAACATGCGCCGCATGAAACCGAAGATGTTGGTCTTGCCCGGGTTCATGCCGGTGTTGATGCTGGCCCAAGCCACCGGGGATTCCGCCGGGTTCGCGGATCCCAGGGGGGCGAACACGCCCTCGTCCTGGAGACGCTTGCAGTTCGGCATCTTGCCCTCGTCCATGAAGCGCTGGGCGAGGTGATGAGAGGCCCCGTCGAACCCGAGCACCACCACTCGACCCGAGGGCTTGGCAGGCGCGACAGCAGCGGTCACGACCGCCGCGGACCCCACGAACAACGTGAGGGCGACAGCGGCGGAAAAGAATCGCTTCGGGCGTGTCATGGGTCGTGGCTCCTCGACTCGGGGCGGATGGGAGTGTGTTCGTTTCGAATCCTCTGTTTCGATCGCGCTCCGGGGGTGACTGGAGACGCTCGGAGAATTCCCGAGCTGGTCGTCCCCCACGACGAGAGGGGAGTTGCCCAGTATGATCCGGCATCTTCATCGCCGTCGCACCGGGGCCCCTCCTGAGCTGGATGACCCGGGGGTGGCACGGATGCCGGATGCCCCAGGTTGAGCTCGCAAGATCGAATCTCGAACCCCCCAGGCTCGCAAATCCCTTCCTCCAAGGAAAGGACGAGCTCGGCGGATTCCCCGGGCCATCCCCCACCCCTGCCCGCCGAGCGCCGCCTCAAGCTGCTGGAAGCACAGCTGGTGCGAATGGAGAAGGCGTTGCACGACGCGATCCCCCGCCTGGACTCAGAACTCTCCATGGTGCGACGTCGACTGGACACTTCCCCGGATCCGGTCGACAGCCAGGATCCAAGCGGGAAGCAACTTGCCCAGTGTTTGGAGGCCATCGCGGACCTGCGGAGCAAGCTCGAGTCCCTCGAAAAGCGTCTGGGGGCGCCCGGCTCGACCGAAAAGGATCGGCGCCTTCGAGAGCTCCGCGAAGAACTCGAATCGCGGCTGCACGAAATCGAGCCCGAACTGCGCTCTCTGCATCAGAATCGAAAGGCCTCCCAAGAGGAACGGGCCCGCGAAATGGCCGAGATCCGCCGAGAGACAGCCCTGCGCGCCGAGGGGGTCGAACACCAGCTCTCCCGCATTGAACGCCGATTCGATGCCGCGTTTCGCGTCCAGCAGGAAGAGGCGCGACGCTGGCGATGGCTGCTCCTGGTCGGAGTCATCGCGACGCTCCTGATCGCTCTCTTGAGGTGACCCCGAGCCCTCCATCCGGCCCGGGAATGGGGAGCGCGGCGTTCGGTCAATCCGCCCTCACCAACTGACCTCAACCCCCGCTGAGACGCCACGCACGGTCAGGTCTGGAACGGGAATTTGGTGGTCGTAGAACACCACCAAAACGGCAAAGAGACGTCCGGAGAGTTCCTCCGTAAGGACTCCCTTGCCGACCCCGTCGGCGTCGAAGCTGCCTTTGAGTTCCGGCCACTCATAGGCCGCGTGGAACAGGTCGTCTGGCGTGACTGGCAAGCGTCGGGATCCAAGCTCGAAGGGTGGATCTTGGGATCGGGACAGGGCGATCTGATACTTCGCTCCCGGCGGGCCGGTGACCTCAAAGGATCGGTCCTCGCCGAACTTCAGGGTCAGCGGGTGCAGCTCCTCGGCAAGAGGCTCGTCTTCCCCCCATCCGGCCTCGATCCATCCCCGCCCATGCATCGCTTGCAAGATGGCGCGCGCCATGTGGGCATAGCCACGGTGCGTGGGATGACGATCTCCGGGAATCAGGATTTCGTTGTACGCCCGATCCTCGAGTAGCTCGCCGAACAGGGTGCGATGGTCCACGAACGGGACCTGATGGCGTGCCGCCACTTCCTGAGCCGCTTGGGAGGGTGCGCCGTAGTCTGGCTCGGGAGACGGATAGCTGTTCAAGATCACGTGGGCGCCGGCTTCTTTGCAAAGAGTCGCCAGAGCGTCGAAATCACGCACGCACAGTTCGTAGGTTTCCTGGTCGTTGCGGCGTTTGCCGGTCTTGCGGATTTCGATGGTCTCGGCACCCGCTCCCCCCTCCACCCCAACGCGGTCGGTCCCCCACTCGGTGATTCGCTCCAGACCCGGAATGGCCTCTTCGGTGGCCTCCTTTTCCGCCAACGCCAGCTTGACCAAACGCACCAGGATGCGGTCGTTCCACCAGTTCAGCAGAGCAGGGGTTCGCACAGGGTCCGCGCGATTCCAGCGGTTGTTGTGTCCGCCCAGAATGATGACCAGCTCGGGGCGAATCGCCTCCAAGTGGCGCGGCAGAGCGGCCACCATCTGGGCGGTGTTCTGGGCGGGAATTCCGCGATTCACCACCGCCCACCGCTGCTCGCCGCGCTCGTTCAACATGGCTTCGAGCCGAGCCGGGAAGCTCTCTTCGGTCGGGTAATACAAACCGAACGTGTAGGAGTCCCCGATGCAGAGCGCTCGTCGATCGGCCGTGACCCAATCGGCGTCTCGCGATGCCAGAAGCGAGTCCACCCGATCCCCGAAAGCCACGGCGAGGCCGAGTTCGACGACGCCGAAAACAAAAACCGTACTGCCCAGAACCAGCGCCAGGCGGGAAACCCATCGCGACCCACTCTTCATGACGTCGCCCGACCTCTCCCCCGGCGAGCCGAGGGCCGGTTCGGCCACCCTTCGGACGGCCAGAATGCCGAAGCGAGGCCACCCAAGCGCGTGGTCTCGTGGCTCATGGTCGTGAGAGTGAGTCGATTCTGCACAAACGCGCCCATCTCGAAAGCAGTCACGGGTTGGCACCCCCCGAGAACGAATCCCTCGCGGCGGGCCCTTGATTTGCACCACTTCGGAATCCTGAATCCCAGAATCGCCCATTGTCTCCCAACTCTCGGGCGGCAGCCCTCACTGTTTTCTCGAATCGGCCAGCGAGGCACTCATGCGCGGACTCATCGCCGGCACTCTCCTACTCGGCATCGTCGCGGTTGGCACCTGGTGGTTGCTCCGCGGCGACGAGTCGGCCCAGCCGAATCCGCAGGCCCCGGTCACTGCCAAGGAGGCAGAGCGGCACTCGATCGAGCAAGGTTCCTTGGCCGCCACTCCGGACGAAGAACTGGATGCCCAGCGGCTCGAGTCCACCGTCCGGGAGGAAGAGGAAGACGACTCCGGAGTTGTGGAGTCACCCGGCCCCGGCACCTACCAAGTGAGGGGCACGGTGCGTCATGCCAGCACCGGAAACCCGGTGTCGAACGCCCTCGTGTTCGCCCAGGTCCGCCGCCCCTCGCTGACCGTCATGAACCTGTCCGCCAACATCCAGGGACAGATGCACAAACGCAAACCCGCCGCCTTTCACAGCATGCAAGGCTCGGAGTTTCAAGAAGACGAATTCCCCGAGGTCGACGCTGAGCCATCGGAAGCAGCCAACCCTGTGGTCGGCTGGGGCGACGTATCGCGCGTGCAAACCCGTACTGATGCGACTGGTGCGTTCGCCCTCGAAGGGGTCCCGACTCGCCATTTCTTCTTATGCGCAGACGTGCCGCAGCACTGCGTGGTCAGCGACTGCCAAGTCAAGATCCCCGAGGACTCCGCTTTCACGTCCTTGGATGTCGTCGTTGCCAAAGCCGGAACCATTCATGGCACCGTGGTCGATGCCGGAGGCGATCCCGTGCCCGGCGCTCGCGTCGAGATCTACCAACCGTTCAACCCCTTCGAGTTCGCCAGTGGCAACCTGACCATGCGCACGCCTCACCAGGAAGAGTGCAACGATCAGGGGACATTCCACCTGGATTCCATTCCTCCGGACATCGAGCTTCAGCTTCGCGCACACAGCGCTCCTCATTCCCGATCCCGCCGTCAGGACGTCGTGGTGCGAAGTGGAGAGACGGAAACCGTCGCGCTCGTTCTCGGAGCAAGGACCGAACTCCACGTGACCGTGCGTGACGAGTCTGGTCGCGAGATCGAGAATGCGCGAGTGCGGGTGCGCTCGACCAAGATCGATTTGAACGACATCAGTACGGGCGGGGGTCTTTCTCAAGACATCCGAAACACCGACGAAACGGGTGTTGCCAAATTCCTCGGTCAGGCGCCGGGTCCCGTCTCGGTCCGAGTCAGCCATGCGGACTACCGCACCAGCGACCTTCACGACGCACTGATTTCAGCCGAGGAATCGCGAAGCGTCGAAGTCGTGATGGTTCCGGGCCTGTCCGTCGAAGGCAAGGTGGTGGATCCCGAAGGAGCGCCGGTGGCTTTCGCCAAGGTGAAAGCCACCCGCAAGATCACGCTCAGCAACCTTCTTTCCATGGAAGACAACGCCGAAACGCCCTGGCAATCCACCGACGAGGAAGGCGTTTTTCATCTGCGCAATCTTCCTGCAGGGGACTTGGTGATTTCCGCGGAGGCTCGCGATTACCAGCGCTCCGAAATGTCAGCCAGCTCGGGAACCACCGGTCTGGTCCTGACCCTCAAACCGGCCGCCGCCGTCGAAGGCATCGTCGTTTCCCGCGTCACCGGAGATGTGGTGAAGCGGTTCTCGTTGCGCGCCAACCAGAAGCAGACGTTCTCCATGAACCCGGCGGATTGGGAGAACACGGCTCGCAACCACGAAGTCTTTCCGTACGCGTCATCCAACGGAAAGTTTCGTCTGACAGGCATTCCCCAAGGTCGGTACCAATTGACCATCGAAGCCGACGACCATGCCAAGTTCACTTCCGATTGGCTGGAGATCGAAGAGGGCCAAGTGATTCGCGGCTTCGTGGCCTACCTGGACCCCGAAGCCAGAATCTCGGGGACCGTGACCAACGCGGAGACCGGCCAGCCGGTGGCTGGCGCCCAAGTCCTCGTCGCGACCCGCTCAACCAACCCCATCACCCTGGCCATGGAACGCATGTTTGGTGGTGACACCGTGGAAACAGGGGAGGATGGGAGATTCGAGATCGGCGGGCTCAGTGCGGGGACCTACCAGCTTTCCTCGCGGCATCTCGAGTTCGCGGAGTTCAACCGCTCGGGCATCGAAATCGGTCGCGGAGAGGTGCTCGATGGCGTCCAGCTGGCCATGGAACGTGGCGCCGAGATCTTCGGCCGGGTGCTGGACGATCGCGGTGACGCGGTGGTCGGTCAGCGGATTCTCGCCTCGGACACGACTGGTTCCTCGGTCAAGACTTCCACCAGTGATGCCGAGGGCAACTACCGAATCGTGGCTCTCGCGCCGGGACGCTACTCGCTGACGCGCATGCCAGGGTCCTTCTCCTTCGACAGCGACAACTTCATGAAGCAGTTCGCGGACGGCATCGAGACCAAAACGGTGTCTCTCAAAGCCGGCGAGTCTGCCGAAGTCGACTTTGGGGAGGGATGGCGGGGCACTGGAAAACTCCAGGGGATCGTCCGCCAAGGGGACCAGCCAGTGGCCGGCGCATTCGTCACCGCCGTCGCTCGAGGTGACTCCCTGCCCGCGCTTGGATCCAGCGGCGGTCGAACCACCATCACCGATCCGGATGGGAGCTTTGAGTTCACTGGACTCCCCGCGGGAGAAGCCATTGCCCAAGTGCAAACCAACGTCGGTGGGTTCGTGCTCCCGGAGAGCGTCCACCTTCAAGAGGTCCACATCACCGCCGAAGGAGTGACGGAGGCGAACTTCGAAATTCCGGCGGGTTCCATTCGAGGCGTGGTGCAAGGTCTTGAAGATGGCGAAGGGCTGGCGGGCGTCCCGGTGTACGCGGAGCGGGTCGATCGCGACTATTCCCGGAACGGCCTGCTCGCCTACGGTTCTTCGCGCCCCTCCACCACGGTCAGCGGCGCGGATGGGGCATTCACCTTGCGCAACCTGGCGAGCGGCACCTACCGGGTCCTTGCCGGCGGCAGCGACCTTCTGCAATTCAGCCCCGCGGAACATGCGCTGACGATCCTTGACAACATCGAAGTGCGAGAAGGACAAGCCCAAGAAGTCGGGGCGATCGCCCTGGCACCCGCCGCTCGCATCGTAGGCACCGTCACCGGGCCCGATGGCCGTCCAGTCGCCGGCGCCACCCTATTCCTTCGTCCGTCGGACGGGGGTCCGCTGCTGCAGGCGTTCAGCAGTGTGTCGACGGACATCAGTGGTTCGTTCACCTACCAGGGAGTTCCCGAGGGATCGTTCCAGGTGATTTGCAAGGCCCCCGACTACGCGTTGACCGAATCGCGGCCCGTTCGAGTTCGCACCGGAGAATCCTCGGAAGTGAGCTTTCGCCTCAAACCAGGAACCCGAGTCGTCGTGCTGTTCGACCATGAACAAGTGGACACGGCTTCCCTTTCGACCTTGGACCTGGAAGTCATCGGCCCGGACGGAAAGGTCGTGAGCGGGATGTTCGGACTTTCCGATCTCTTGGCCGCCACCTTCGAACCGGTCGAATCGGGTGCCTATCCCGTGGGCACTTACGGTCCCGGCAACTACCGAGTGCGTGGCCAACTCGCTGGCAAGTCCTTCGAAAAGGAATTCGAACTTCGCGGCGAACCGGAACTCAGAATTCCCGTGGAGATTCCGTAGACAACCCCTGATCAACGACCGCATGGAATCACCAGCCGGTGCGCAATCTCGGGACCAACCGCCGGTTATCATCTCCCCGCGGAGGGGAGATTCATGGCGGACATTCGCAACCACTTGACGTGGTCGTTTTCCAGGCAGCAAGTCTTTGAGTCCTGCGAGCTGCGCTACTTCTACCGCTACTACCAGTTCTGGGGCGGTTGGGGTCGCGGCGCTCCCCAGGAATCACGCACGGCGTACCTATTCTCGAAGATGCAAACCCTGCCGATGTTGATCGGCTCCGCGGTGCATCAAGTCATCGAGGACTTGCTCCGCTCTCATCAAAAGGGCAGACCGCTCAAAGATCCCGTGCAGCGGCTCCGCGACCGTCTGAACAACGCCTGGCGAGACTCCAAGAACCGGGGTTGGGAATCGGTGGGCCCCAAGCGCTGTCCCCCCCTGTTCGAGCACTACTACGACCGGCCCCCCACCCGCGACCAACTCACCGAGCTTCGTGAGCTGGCACTCCGCTGCCTGGACAACTTCCTGAACAGCGAATTGTTCGCAGACATGCAGCAACGGGGTCCCGCTAGTTGGCGCGCCATCGAAGAGCTATCGGTGCTGCCGGTCACGGGCGTGGATGCCTACATCGCGCCGGACTTCTGCTACGACCGGGACGGGGAAACCTGGATCCTCGACTGGAAGACCGGCGCACCCCGCGAAGACATGTCTTTGCAACTTCGCGCCTACGCCCTGTATGCCGTGGAAACCTGGAGGATCCCTGCGGAACGCGTGCGAGCATTCGACGTGTTCCTCGGGGGAACCGAGGGAGCGGTCCTGCAAGAGGTCGAGATCTCGGAAGACTCGCTGGAGGAGGCTCGCCAGGCCGTGGGCCAATCCATCGCCACCATGAAGAACAAGCTTCAGGCTCCGGAGCAAAACCTCGCGGTCATCGAGGACTTCGCCCCCACCACCGACGCGCACACCTGCGATCAATGCTTCTTCCAAGGCATGTGTAACGAGCGTGCCGTGGAAACCGCGGCCACCAGTGCTGCTTAGCATGCTGGCGAACGAAGGCTTCGGGGGGCAGATTCTGTCGGGAGTCGCCGCGGTTCGCCCTGAACGCTTCTGACAGACCGGTGCTCGCTCACTCGTGGCGCAGGGCCTCGACGGGATCCATCGAGGCGGCCCTCCAGGCAGGGTAGAGGCCGAAGATCATCCCCACGCCGACCGAAATGCCGAACGAGAGGACCAGTGAGCTGGGAGTCACGATGGTGACCAACTCACTGAAGCGGGAAACCACGAACGGAATCGCGACTCCCACGGCCACTCCCAATCCGCCACCACCACAGGCAAGCACCACGGTCTCGACCAAGAACTGAAACAGGATGTGTCCGCGCTTGGCACCGAGGGCTCGACGCACACCGATCTCTCGAGTGCGCTCGGTCACCGTGGCCAACATGACGTTGGTGATGCCAATCCCTCCCACCAGCAGCGAGATTCCAGCGATGGAACCGAGCACCAGATTGAACATGCGCTTGGTTCGCTCCGCCTCCCGCAACAAAGACAAGGGAACCACGACTTCGTAGTCGCGCTTGTCCTTGTGCCCGTGTTCGAGAATGCCCTCGATCACCTGGGACACCGGCTCGACCCGATCCAGCGATCCCACTTTCACTTGAAGCTCGTGCAGCTCGACTTGCTCCATGTCGCGAGACCCGGACGAGACTTTGACGATGATCTCACCGTACAACTCCCGAACCGTACTCAGCGGAGCGTAGATGTCCTTGCCGAAGTCTTCTAGACTGCCGGACTGGTCGCCTCGAATCACGGTTCGGGGCTGCATCACTCCGACCACCCGGAACGAGAACTTCCCCGCCTTCACGATCTTGCCGAGCGGATCCTCCAGGGGAAACAGATCCCGAGCAATGCGATCGCCCAGCACACAGACCGCTCGACTTTGCTTCAGGTCGATGGCGGACAAGAAACGCCCTTCACTGACCTGATAGCGGTTGACGTTGCGATAGAGAGGCAAGGTCCCCACCACCCGCGCTTCCATGCGGCGATCCCGAAACCGCGAATCCTGGTAGATCGCCCGGACCGGCACCACCACTTCGATGCCGGGCACGGTTTCCTGAATGCGCTGGACATCGCGGTAGGTGATGCCGTACTTGGAAATCCGGGATCGCTCGGCCGACGCCGAATTGCTCTCCGGCGGTTTGACACTGCGAACCAGAACATTGTTGGACCCGAGAGCTTGGATGCGTTGCTGCACGTCGAAGCTCAGGCCTTCCCCGATTGCCAACATGGCAATCACGGATGCCACTCCGAACAACACTCCCATGCAGGTCAACAGCGAACGCAAACCGTGGAGCAAGAGGCTCTGCACGCCCAGCTTCAGCGTCCGTGCCGCAGTGCCGATCATCCGGCCGATCTCCCGGGAACAGACCGTCCCCCTTGGGTGATCTCATCCACCAGCCCGTCCTTGACTCGCAACACCGAGGTCGCGTGGTCGGCGATCGAGGGATCGTGGGTGACCAGGATCAGGGTCCGTCCTTGCTGGTGAAGCTCTTCGAACAAGGCCAGGATCTCCTCCGAGGTCTTCGAATCGAGGTTTCCCGTGGGCTCGTCGGCGAGAAGCACCAACGGGTCATTGACCAGGGCTCGGGCCACGGCCACCCGCTGTTGCTGTCCCCCGGAAAGCTCGGTGGAGCGATGATCCAAACGATCGCCGAGCCCGACCTTCTCCAACAACGCGCGCGCTCGTTCACGACTCTCCTGGATCGGAACGCCCTGATAGAAGAGCGGCACCTCGACGTTCTCCAGAATCGTGAGCTGAGGAATCAAGTGGAACGACTGAAACACGAAGCCCAAGTCCTTGCCTCGAGTTTCCGAAAGCTCATCGTCCGAGAGCTGGGCCACGTTCTTGCCCCCGAGCCAATACTCGCCCGCGCTGGGCCGGTCCAAACAGCCGAGGAGATTCAAGAGCGTCGACTTGCCCGACCCGGAGGGCCCCATGATGGCCCAATACTCCCCCTGGCGAATGGTGAGGTCCACCCCATCCAACGCTTTGACGACATTGGTGCCCATGAAGTAGTGGCGCTGAAGGTTCTTCAGCTCGACCACGGCGGGAGCGGAATCCTGGGCGGAGTTCATGAATGGGAAGTGCCGCTCAGGGCTTCGAGCCCTGCTGACCACGCCCCCACTTCTTCATGGCTTCCTGGCGCTGCTCAGGAGTCATGTTCTCGTACTTCTTTTGGAACTCTTTCATCATCTTCTCCCGGTCCTCGGGAGATGCCTTGTTCCACTTCTCCATCGCCGCCGCGCGCTCGTCTTTTCCGCCACCACGTTCCTCTTCGCCCTTCTTCTGGTCTCCTTCGCGAGACGACGCCATGACGTCCACTCCCTCGGTCTTCTTCTGCAGTTCTTCGAGAGAAGGACGCTGGTTACCACGGGTGTCGTCTTCAGGGAAATCCGGTGCCGGAGCGTCCGGGGGCGGCGACAGGTAGACTCGGTCGCCTTCGTTCAATCCGTTCAGGATGGCCACTCGGCTTTCGTTGGCGAGACCGACCTCGACGGGCTGCACCTCGGGACCGTCTCCTCGCTCGACGTAACAGAACAGGCGGGCTCCTTTGCGATGCACTGCGTGAACGGGAATCGACAGGGCATCTGCCAACTCGTCGACGACGATCTCGTTGGCGACGCTCATCCCGGGGCGCAACAAAGTGGTGTCCCCCGACAGGGTGACCTCGACCTTGTACACCTTGAGATCGGGATTCAACCATTGATTGGCGGTGTCGGGAAGCGGAGCAACGAAGCTCACCTTGCCGTAAAACACTTGGTCTGGCAGAGCGTCGATGGTCACCACCGCTGGCTGTCCCATCTGCACTTTGTCGATGGCTGACTCGTGCACGTCCAACAAAGAAACCATGGAGGAGGTGTCCGGCAAGCTGATCAATAGCTGACGCTCTCGGACCGACGCTCCTTCTTCGATGCGATCCTGACCGCCCCCGCGAAAGCCTCCCGAGTTGCCGGGATAAACCACCAACCCCGCGGTGGGCGCCCGAACGACCGCGTTCTCCATCTGTTCGTTGAGACGCTCGAGTTTGGTTTCTTCGAGTTGGAAGGTCGCCTCTTTCGACTTCAGATCGGCTTCCTTCTGGGCCAAGTCCGCCGACGCCTGCCGAATCACACGCTCTTGCTCCGCTTCGAACTCGATGATCTTGGACTCGAGGACCTGGATTTCCCGATCGTACTCGAACTGCTCCATGATCTGCTTTTCGCGGCGCTTGAGTTGCAGCTTGACCCGGGCTCGTTCCCACTCGAGTTGATCTCGCTCCAGCTCGGTCAAGGCGGCGAAGTTGAGGTCGACCAGTTCGCGAGTGTCTTCCAACGTCTGCTCGGCCGTCTTGCGCTCGACCTCGTAGAGTTTGATGTTCTCGTCCGCCTCTTCCTGACGCAGCGGCCAATCGCCCTCTTGGAACTTCTTCAGATCGGTCCTCGCCAGGTCGAGATCCAGCCGCGCGCGAGCTCGGTTGCTTTCGTTGATGCTCTCTTGGATGGCCTTCGCTTCCTTGGCCTGGATCCACGCGGCTTTTGCTTGTTCGTAGCGAATCTTCTGCTGAGTGAGCTCGTCTTCGACACCCGACGCATCCAGTTCGACCAGGATCTCGCCCTCTTCGACCTCGGTTCCTTCATCGATGAGTTTCAGGATCGTGGTCACGCCGCGAACCTCGGAGTAGATATCCACCGACTTCGCGGCCTTGAGCTGTCCCGATTCCAAAACCGAGATGCGGAGTTTTTCCCGACGGACGGTTTCCAAAAGGGAGCGATCGGAAACCGTGCTTTGCGCCTCTCCGCGCAAGAGAATGACCGCGGTCACGGCCGCGGCTGCCACCAGGAGCAGCACCCACCAAAGCACGGCTCCTCGATTCGATCGTGTCCCCCTTGTCATGGAATCAGTCCTCTTCCTCGGCGGAGCCGGGGTCTTCAATCCGGGGATCCCCATCACTCCCGGTTCTCGTCCCGTCCTCGGTCTCACTGACAGGTTCGTCGGACGGCACGGGGATCAGCTCCAAGCCCCGCTCCGTCACGGCCAACAGCCCCATGTCGCGATACAGTTCGAGAACGGCGACTCGATAGTTGACTAGCGCAGCGGTCTCACTGTTCTGGGCCGCCACCAGGTCGTCCGTGGCTTCGAGCGCGTCGCGAATTTGGATGCGCCCCATCCTGAGATAGCGCGTGGTCGACGCGACGCGCCGTTCGCCGACCGCCACCGCCTGCTTCTGAATCTCGTAGCTCTCCCGAAGCAAGGTCAAACTTCGAAGTGCGGCGCGCACTTGCTGCTTCACGCGATCGACCTGAAGACTGGTCGCTCGGGCTTGCACTTCGCGGGAGATCAATGACGCACGATAGGTGTTTCGTTCCGCCAACCGGTTCACGGGCAAGTCTACCTGCACCCCGAGATTCCAGGTCGCATCGCTGGGGAGAAAGTCGGCGACGGTGTCGCGGTCCGTGCCGACAACATACGATCCATTCAAGTCCAGTGCCGTTTGCAGATCGTTGGCCGCCACACGTACTCTTCGTTCCGCGTCCACCAACCGGTCTTGCTCGTTGTGAAGGTCGAGCCGGAAACTGGCGGCGGCAATCAGCGCCTCGGTTTCTCCGACTCCTACGAGAACCAGGCCCTCCTCCATCATTCGGGCCATCTCAGCACTATCCACCGCGAGATTGGCTTCGATGGGGAGACCGAGGGTGATCTTGAACCGGTCCAGCGAGTCCTGGTAGTTCCGCAGGGCCGCGAGCCAGGTATTGCGAGCTCGGAGTTCTCGCTGCACCGCCTGGTCGGTGTCGATCTGTGAACGCCGCCCGCGCACGCGCAGGTTTTCCGACTGCTCGCGAGAATTGATGAACTGAACGTAGCTTCGCCGGGAGTTCGCAACCACGTTGAGCTGCTGGAGCAAGCCGTAGTAGTCCCGGGCAATGCCAACCGCAAACTCCTGGCGAAAGCGTTCGAAGCGGCGCAACGCGTAGAACACATTGCGCTCGGCTTGGATGAGGGGCTCCAGCACCGCATAACGCTGACCGCCACGCAGCAATGGTTGGGAAAAGGCAATGCTCATGACCGACCCTACGTCGGTCCGACTGTTGCCCAGGTTGATGCCGGTAAAACGTCGCAACAAGCTGTTGGTGAAGTCGAAGACCAACAAGCCGCCCCCCGCCAGCATCCGGGTCAACGAGAACGAAGTCGAGAGGTTCCCGTCGCGGCGCCGTCCGGTCGTGCTCAAGGGGTCGGTCTGGGAAGACCAGTCGTAGCTCGAGGTCACGCCATACTGGTTCTCGAAGACGAAGCGTTGAAAGGTGAGGTCCAGGGCGTCTAGATAGACCCGCTCTTTCTCGGTTTGGTAGTCGCGACTGTTGTTGGAAGCGATCTCCAAACTTTCTGCCAGGGACAGGACCCGCGCCTCCAGCACCGGAGGATCCGTGCTGGTGGGCGGCGTGAGTGCTTCGGCGTAACGACGCTCGATGTCGGCGAGCTGTCTTTCCAGGGACAAACGATTTGCCGCGTCCGAGTCTTCTCCGTCCTCGCCTTCCTCCCCGAGGTTCCGCTCTCCGCCGGGAAGCGGATCGGTCGCCGGCTCCTCGGTGAATCGTTCCTCGTAGGCGGTGGCCCGCCGAAGCCGTTCGGCGGCCAGTTCCGCCAACAACATCTGCTGCAGCCGTTCGGGATCCTGATCAATGGAGAACGGGACGCTGCCGCCGAACAACTGCTTCTGCTTGTTGTCGAGGATCGAGTGCACCTGACGATCGGCACGATTCGCGTAGGACGCGGCGGAGCAGCTGGTGAGGAACAACCAGACCACCGTCAGAGCAGAACCGAAGAGTCGTCGATCCAAGTGAATCATTTCCGGGGGGTAGAGCGACCGGACGGAACGATCCACGCATCGGGATCGCCGGCACCAAACAGGGTGCGGCTTTCGAGCTTAGCGAATCGGAACGAAGTCGTCAGGACAGCTGCTTGAGGACTTCGCCATCGTCGGGGAATCGGCCGACTTCCAGCTTGGAAAACTTGAGGCTTCCGTTCACGGACACCTCAAAACAGCCTCCGTCGGACGGAATCAGACGAAGGGCAGACACGTCTCGTTTGTAATGATTGAGCAATTCTTCCGCCAGACCGACGGCTTTCGGCTCGTAGTTTCACACCGCGCAGTAGCGGATCTCGATTTCCACCGGAGTGCCTTTCTCGTGCTCGGGGAGATGCATCATTCACGACTCAGGATACCAGCCCCAAGAGGGTCCCGCTCTTGCAATTGGCCCAGGACCGGTCCCGGGTCCACCCCTTGCCCAGGAAAGTTCCGCACCCCATCCTGACTTCCTGTCGGAGATCGGAAGTGAGGTTCCCCCGCTGCAGGTGTTGGCGGTGGGCGGCGTGGTGCTGGGGATCGGCATTGCCCTCACTCGCCTGGTCGTGCGCTGGACTCACCGCCGTCATCCCGAGGGAGTCGCCCCCCTTGTGCCCGGGGCGATCGTGATCTTTTCCTTCGCCACGTTGTTGCTCGCGCTCCCGTTCATTGCCTCGCTGTTCTCCGTGGACACCGAAGCCGAAACATTGCCGCTCCGAGAGGCCCTTCTGATCAACGTGGCGGCCCACCTCGCCGCATTGATCTTCGCGCTGATTGCGATGCGCTCGGCTCGACTCTCGGTTCGGGAACTCGGCTACCGTCCTTCTCTGGGCCCTCCTTCCGTGCTCCTGGCCCTCGCGACCTACGTCGCAGTCATGCCGCTCTTCTTCGGCGTGACCCTGTGGGACGCCGGACTGCGGAGGCTGTTCGACATTCCTCTCGAGGCCCAGGCGGCCGTGACGGAGATTGCCGCCAACTCCGGCGTGCGGAGCGACTGGATTCTGTTGCTGTGCGTGGGGATCGTCATTCCGTTCCTGGAAGAAGCCCTGTTTCGGGGCCTGTTCCTCGGCTTCTTGCTGCGTGTGTCCAATCCCTGGCTCGCGATCGCATTGAACGCGTTCCTGTTTGCCATGACCCACGACGCCGGGTTGGCGCCGGTGTTCCTACTGGGATTGGCCATGGGCTGGTTGTACTGGAGAACCGGCTCGCTGCTTGCGCCATGGTTGTTTCACATGCTGCACAACAGCTCCGTGGTATTCTTCATCCTGACCACAGGAGACGTCGGACATGCACCATCTTGAAGACCGTGGCGGCTTCTACGTCGCCGACAACGCGACCGTGGTGAAGAACGTCGAGATCGGCGCCGAGAGCAGCATTTGGTATGGAACGGTGGTTCGCGGAGACGTGGCATCGATCCGCATTGGTTCGACGACCAATCTCCAGGACCTCACCATGGTGCACCCCGAAGATGGGGAACACATCACGATCGGTGACTACGTCACGGTCGGGCACCGGGCCATCTTGCACATGCAGACCCTTGGCTCGGGGACCCTGGTGGGCATGGGCGCGATCCTGCTGGCCCACACCCACATCGGGAAGGAATGCATCATTGGTGCCGGGGCGCTGATTCCCGAGGGCCGAGAGATTCCCGATCGCAGTGTCGTGATCGGAATGCCTGGCAAGATCGTCCGCCAAGTCAGCGATGACGAAGCCGCGCATCTGCGGCAGCATGCCATCAACTACGCAAAGACCGCGAAGATGCACCTGCCTCGGTGAACGCTCCGGACTCCCGCCCGCGTCGCATCGTCGTCATGACCTTGGCGGCCAATGTGCTGCTTTGCCTCGGGCTGTTCTTCGTTTACTGGCGAGTCCGCAGTCACTTGATTCTGGCCCAGGGGGCGGACAGCGCGTTTGACCTGGCAGCGGGGATCATCCTGGCAGTGACCGCGACCGTGGGAACCTACCCGCGCGACGAGAATCACCCCTTTGGACACGAACGGGCGGAACCCGTCGGAGCTTTGGTGACCGCGGTCCTGGCCGGAGTCCTGGCCATTGAAGTGGCTCAAAGATCGGTGGAGGACCTGATCGCCGGAGAGAGCGTGGAGCTGACCGGTGCCGTGGCGTGGATGCTCGCGATCAAGTTGGTGGTCAAACTGATCCTCGGTGTGTGGATCCGAACCGCCGCGAAGCATTCTCGGAGCCCCGCGTTGCGAGCCTCTTTCGTAGACACTCGCAACGACGTGATCGCGACAGCGAGTTCGTTGGTTGGCTATGGCATTGCCAAGAGTGGGATTTCCTGGGCCGACGCGGTGCTCGCCCTCCCGGTGGCAGGATACATCGGCTTCAGTGGCATCGAGCTCGCTCGAGACAATCTGCGCTACTTGATGGGTGAAGCTCCTGAAAAAGAAGTCCTGGAAGAGATCCGCGCTCGGGCCGCCTCGGTGTCCGGCACGGCACGTGTGACGGGACTTCGCGCTCACTTCGTCGGTGCCAGCTTGCACGTGGAGGTCATCGTGCTTCTCGACGGGCAAGCCAGCGCCACCCAAGGTCACGATTTGGGCGTCGACATCCAACAAGCGGTGGAAAGCCATCCGCTGGTCACTCACGCCTTCGTTCACATCGACACGACGGAAGGCAAAGATCACGAGTGAAGTTCGGAGGGACCGGTCAGTTTTCAGACGGCGTGGCATTCCCGAGACTCGACCGCCCCATTTCCCGCTCCATCCAGGACTGGGCTTCGAGTTCTACTGGTTCTCCGTCAAGCGCCGCTTCTAGCTCATCGACACTCAAGTGATACAGCAGGATGGAAGGCCCTGCCCGTTCCTCGGGGGGGCGAGAACGCAAGTACGCCCGCAGACGAGCCAGGCGCAGTTGCGCGTAGGACCGCAGGAACTGACGGACTTGCGGATCGCGGGACTGTTGTTGCGGATGGCTGTCAAAGCGAGCACGGACCGACGGCAACGCCTGGCGAGACGTCTGGTAGCCGGTCTCGTATTGCTGATTCCAGGGCCCGGGAAAGTCGCCGTACACGGATTGCAACGCGGTCGCGCTCACCGCGTACCAGCCGGGAAGGAACTCCTGGAGAGCCCCTTCTGAGGTGAAGTCGCGAAGGGAGCGAAACTCGAGGCCGTAGGCGTCGGGACGCCCCTTGCCAAAGTAATCCAGGAACAGCGGGCGGGCCAAGTCTGGGCTCTCCTTCTGCCACTCCACGAGGACGGGAAGGTCTTGGCCCCAATCCAAGTTGCTGTCGACCAAACAATGATGTGCTTGCTCTCTCATCCAGGGTTGGAAGTATCCCAGGTAGTGGGGAGAAGCCTTGGCGCTCTCGAAAACAAAACTTCCCCACAACAGGGCGACCAGAACCCTGGGAATCCCCGACACTTGCGGTCGGAGCCAGTGCACGGCCGCTCCCGCGCACACGAACAAAGCGGGATAGAGAGGGAGCAAGTGGCGATGACCGATGTTGAGATGGCTGGTCAAGGTCACCGGAAGGAAGACCACCACCAGGGACCCCAGAGTGATGCAACCCGCTCGGACGACGGTCCACGATGAGGGGCCTGGAGGCGCGCGACCGCGAATCAGCAACACCCCGCCGAGGAGAGCGGCCAGTAGGATTCCGTAGAGCGGCCACGGGGTCTTGGCAACGAACGTGAAGGGAAGGTATTGAGGCCAACCGCGCAGCGAGTACTCCCCCTTGAGAAACGCGCGACGGTGCTTGGCGTGCTCCATGGCGAACGCCGTTCCGAACAGCAACGGCTCCGGGAGCAGGCGCCTCTCCCCCACCCACCGCAAAAGGTCCCCGGACGCCCCCAGCTGACTGGTTGCTCGCTTCAGGGATTTAAGTTTGAAGTAAGTGACTCGCTCGCCGTCTTCTTGGCGCGGCGGGGAATACTGGAAGCCATAGGCGGCCCACACGAGCCCCCAAGCGAGCAGTCCCGCAACCAACCAAGAACCGCCGACCCAGGCGAGACGCCCGGGAAAGCGAGTCACGACTCGGTCCACTCCCCGCCAGCGAATCATCAAGGGAGCACGGTGAAGCAATCGAACGATCCACACGAGAGCGGCGATCGGAAGGAGAAGGAAGCCCGAGGTTTTCGAAAGGATCGCCCCGGCAACGACGACGCCCACTAACAGAACTCGTGGAGCGGTGATTCGGCAGCTCAACGCCGCGACTCCGGCCAGCGCCAAGAACAGGAACAGGACGAGGCAAGTGTCCGAAGTCATCAATCCCGCATGGGCCAAAAGGGTCGGGCTGAACACGGCCAGGATCAGTGACAGCATGGCGCCGCCGCGACCGAACATGCGCCGTGACCAAACATAGATCAACCCACAGAGGCACACCCCGAGAACCGCCACCGCCGCCCGCCCCTCGAAAAGGAGTCTCGAGAGATCATTGCCACGGTCGTGAAAGTATTCGTCTCCGAGACTCCAAACGTCGGAGGACCGCCAGCGCTCATCGTCGAGTTCCGGGAACGAGTGGCCGCCGATCAACCAGCCCGGCAGTGCGATCCAGCGTTGGGGAAGATTGCCGTTCTCCGGCTGCAGTCGAAAGTCGCCCTCGGCCCAGTAGGAGGTTCCGGCCGTGAGATGAGCGGTCTCATCATAGGCCGGAGAATGGTGCCCGCTGGGGAGAACTGCAAGCACGCCGTGCAAAGCAAGCAGAGCCACCACGAAGACGCGCCGCCACTTTCCGGCTCGTTGGTCGGTGAGCGGTGCCCTCGCGATGAGCGATTCGGCGTGCAAGGATCAGTTCGCCGAAAACCCTTCCTTCAAGTACTGGAACAAGTCACTCTCCGACGACAGCACCAACGTCACATCATCCGAAGCCAGCGCCTTGCGATAGGTCTCCAGGGTGCGGAGGAACTCATAGAACTCGGGATCTTGGGAATAGGCTTCCGAATAAGTCCGTGCGGCAGTGGCGTCCGCTTCTCCGCGAATCTGCTCGGCTTTGCGGAAGGCCTCGGAGGTAACCTCGGACAGATCTCGCTCCAATCGCCCCAGGATCTTGGCGCGCTCGGCCTTCCCCTCGGCGCGTTCCCGCGCGGCGATGCGTTGGCGCTCGGAGATCATTCTCGCGTAGATCTCGCGAAGAACGCTGTCGACGTAGATGACTCGTTTCACTCGCACGTCGAGCAGCTCGATTCCCCACTTCCGAGTTTCGGGAGCGGCCGCGGCAGTGATGTCCCGCGCAATCTGATCACGGCCTGCAAGGACGGTGCCGATCTCTGCCTGTTCTTGGTCTCCCACGTCTTGAAGATCCTGCACCATCTCTCGATTGCTGGAACGCACCACTTCGATCAGTGGTTTGCCACTCACTGCATTGCGCACTCCGGCGTCGATGATGTCGTCCAAACGGGTTTGGGCCCCGCGCTCGTCCTGGACGGTCTGCAAGAACTCCAGGGGATCCACAATTCGCCAACGCGCCATGGTATCGAGGAAGATGAAGCGCTTGTCCTTGGTGACGATCTGCTCCGCGGCCCCATCCCATTGCAGGATGCGCTTGTCGAAGCGCCGCACTTCTTGGACGAAGGGGATTCGAAAATGAAGCCCCGGCTCGGTGATGGCGTTTCCAACCGGCTTTCCGAACTGGGTGATGATGACCTGTTCGGACTCGTTCACGGTGAACGCAGAGAGCAGCACTCCGATGACGACCACCACTGCCACGAGAGGGATGAGAAGACGAAGCATCACTGAGATCCTCCCTGAGCGCCGAGGTGCAGGAGCGGCAGCGCGGATTGGAGCTCCGCGTCGACAATGACTTTCGGGCCAAGGCGCGGGAGCACCTCGGTCATGGACTCCAGGTAAAGGCGTGTGCGCGTCACCTCCGGCGCTTTCTGATACTCCCCGAGCAAGGAAAGAAAGCGTGACGTTTCGCCGAGAGCGCGGTTGATCCGGTCGATCCGATAGCCTTCGGCTTCCGCGATCGTTTTTTCCGCCTCTCCCACAGCCACGTAGTAGCGATCGTTGTATTCCTGGGTGGCCTGGTTGACCGCGCGTTCCTTTTCCTGTTCCGCCTGGTTGACGTCGTTGAACGCTTGCATCACTCCCGCGTCCGGGGGATCCACCGTCTGCAGTTGCACCAGTTCGACCGTGAGTCCGGTGCCGTAGTCGGTTAGCGGCTTCTGAAGCTGTTCCTTGACTTGGACGTTGATCTCTTCACGGCCCACGGTGAGGACTTCGTACACGCTTCGATCCCCCACCACCGCCCGCATCACCGACTCCGTCAGGTCTCGGAGAGTGTCTTCCGGGTCTCGAACCTGAAACAAGTAGGCCCGCGGATCACTGATTCGATATTGGACGACCCATTCCACGTCGGCCGCATTCAGATCGCCGGTCAGCATCAGCGCCTCGGCCTTGTGGTCGGCTTCGCTGAACGCCGAACGCCGTCCCGCTTGCACGGTCCGAAAGCCAAACTCCTCCTTCAGACGCCGTTGGGTCTTCACGGTCTGAACTTGTTCGATTCCCCACGGCCACTTGAAATGCAGGCCGGGATTCGTGGTCCGCAAGTACTTGCCAAACCGAGTCACGACGCCGACTTCTTCGGGTTCCACCTGGTAGTAAGTCGAGCTGAGGAACAGCAGCGCGAGGACCACGCCGCCGACCGCCAGCCCCACGCGAATCGATTGGAGCGAATCCCCGCCTCCGTTCGATCGGACCACGCGCACTCTTGCCATCGCTGAAGTTCTCCCTCGTGGGCATTGCCTGGCACTCATCCCGGAATCTGACCGGGGAAAGATTGGTGTCGGAGGCATGGTACCCCCGCGCTTGGCGTTTATTCACGGTCTCGCGAATCCGACGCCGTGAACCGCACCACGAACATCTGATCAAGCCACGCGCCGACCGGCGGCACGAGACGCCTTTCACCCCCCAGCGCGTGTTCTTGATGGTCCGACAGCCAACCTTCTCGCCTTCGAAACCCGGGGGATTCCTCAATAATGCGTCGACTCCTCCATCCCTCGCGTCACGCCGCCTTGCTGAGGCCCCCATGCGTCCGAATCCGTTTCAACTCAAGCACCAAGACCCCTCCGGCGCTCGACGCGGCCAGCTCAACCTCTCCCGCGGCACACTGCAAACCCCGGCGTTCATGCCGGTCGGAACCGCGGCGGCGGTCAAAGCTCTGACCCCGGAGCAGGTCGAGGGAACCGGCGCCGAGCTGATTCTCGCCAACACCTACCATCTTGCGCTGCAGCCGGGCCACGAGCTGATCCGCAAGATGGGCGGCCTGCACTCTTTCATGGCCTGGAAACGACCGATCCTGACCGACAGCGGTGGTTTCCAGGTGTTCTCCCTTCCGAAGAAGCAAGTGGACGAAGGGGGCGTCACCTTCGAGTTTCAAAAAGGCGGTACGCCGATGAAGCTCAGTCCTGAGACCTCCATGGAAATCCAGGAGTCTCTCGGCTCCGACATTGCCATGGTGTTCGATGAGTGCCTGCCCTTTCCCTGTCCCTACGATCAAGCCGCGAAATCCATCGATCGAACTTATCGCTGGGAAGCTCGCTGCCAGTCCGCCCACCAACGGGAAGACCAGCACCTGTTTGGCATCGTCCAGGGAAGCGTGTACGAAGATCTGCGAGTGCGCTCCGCCGAGCAGATCATGTCGTTGGACTTCGACGGGTACGCCATTGGCGGCGTCAGCGTCGGTGAGGGATTGGACTTGCTCAAGAAGGTGGTGAACTGGACGGCGCCGATTCTGCCCCGTGACCGCGCGCGGTACTTGATGGGAGTCGGGCTTCCCGAAGATATTTTGGAGTCCGTGGAACGCGGCATCGACATGTTCGACTGCGTGATTCCGACTCGCTACGCCCGCGGGGGGACTCTCTTCACCTCTCGCGGCAGGATCCGCATCGAGCACCGCCGCTATCGGCGTGACCAGTACCCGATTGATCACACTTGCGATTGCTCGACTTGTCGGACGTTTTCACGCGGCTACTTGCGACATCTGTTCCAGGCCAAGGAGATCCTCGGCCAAGTGCTGTGCAGCATTCACAATCTACGCTTCTACCAGCGACTCATGGCACGCATTCGCGAAGCCATCGAGCAAGATCGCTTTGCCGAAACCAAGCGCCAGATCCTCGAGGAGCTGAGTGCTCACGCTCCCTCGGCTCGCTGAAACCGGCTTCGGGGACGCTTGGGAAGCGGAAACTAGTTGTGGAAGTGACGGCGCTTGTACTTCTTGCGCATGGCGTTCGCAGGTCGCTTGCCGTGATTGGCCTTCTTCAGTCGCCGATGTGGCTTGGCCATGAGGATGTTCCTTTCGTGAGTCGTGCCGACGGTCCAAAAAGTCAGGAGGGGTCGACGGGCTGCTCGAGCTCTTCGGCCAGGTAGTCCAAGATCCGCTCAACGAACTCCAGCGCCAGGGCGTGGCGTTGCTCGACCACCAACAGGCGCTCGGCGAAGCGGTTGACCACCGGTGGCAACAGAGCTTCCCGGCAGTAGTTGTGAATCATCTGAATGGTCTCGGCCCGATCCTCGTCCACCTTCTTGTGGAAGTGGTAGTGAAACTTCTGGTCGAGGATTTCCTCCACCAGATGCTCCGCTTGCTCGTGACGCTCCTCGACTTTCTTGGAGTCGTGCTCGAGTTCGAACACCGATTTCCGGTAGTCGTGGAGGAACTGGTGGATCTGTTCCTTGAGCTTGCGTGGCATGGAGGATTCCTGGGAGTTTCCGGGTCCGGGGAAAACCAGACATGATACCGGATGAAGGCAAAGGAAGTCTGCTCGGAGTTTGCGCCAAGGGGGGACGGGCACGGGTGCGTGCGCTTGGCGCCAGGTTTCCTTCGTCGAGGGCCTTCCTGAATCATCTGGGGTCGTTCCGGGCCACTCCCCGAGGCACGAACGCCACTAGGCGGACGGGCGCGCAGGTGTCCTCCGGCCGTCCGAAGGGGACCACCACCGCCAAGCTCCCGATCGGCGGTAACTGATCCCAAGAGGCGAGCTGTTCGACCAACAACACTCGTTGGTCGGCGAGGATTTTTCGGTCCTCTGGAAGTCCCCCGGAGGGCCACAGACGCCGCGGCGTCGCGATTCCGGCAATGGACCTCTCGCGGCAGAGGAACTCGAGAGTGGCGGCGGTCGCCACGGGTCGTTCCCAGTCCGCTCCCGGGTCGAGGAGGACCCAAGCCCCGACGGGGATTTGTCCCCAGCGCTCCTCGAAATGGCGCACGGCCTCCACCGGAAACACCGCCGTCCCCGATGCCACGGCTCGAGCGGAGTCCGGGCCCAGGTGGACCAGTGGCCCCGCAAGCTGACCCCAGTGGGTTTCGGAGAGGGTTCCCGCCTCGTTCAAAATCCCGTGACCGGGGGTTTGAAGCTCCGTGGTGGGAGTGGCGGCTTGCCAGGGATCACTGAGCTCCACCACTCGGCCCTCGGAGGGCACGAAGAATCCACGCGGACCGCGCGCCGCCGCGGGATGACTGCAACCCGCCAGTGCCAACCCGCAGCATCCAAGGAGTCCTGCGATTCGCCCCATGGCCCTCTCCTGTTTTGCTTCCCGGTGAGATCTGTCCGGGAACCTTCCGTTCATACCACAGAGAGAAAAAACATCGGAAAGGCGGCCATCGACGAATCGCCCTCGGAACCCGCGAGATCCCCCAATGCGCAATCCTTTCACCCCTAGGGGTTGCCCCAGAAAGAACCCGGCTCACGAGTCGATGAAGGTGGCACCGACCTCCGAAGGAGGCGGGACCTCCCGGAATGTAGTACGACACACACACACCATGGGCGAAACACCGTGAGAGCGCGGGAAATCACTTTGCTTGCCGCCGCCTTGAGCTTGGCAACAAGCTGCACTCAGGAGACAAAGGCACCGGCTCCTTCATTGCTCGGACCGTTCCCGCAGGAAATCTCAGAAGCCCCGCTTCCCCGCCTCGAGGCTCTCGCTCCGCGGCAGCGTTCGGACACACCGGCGGACCGTCACCCCTCTTCTCCCCCGCCGGAGGAGAACGTCCCCGATGGTCGATCGAGAGACAGTCGTCTCCGTCGAGGACTCGACGACGAAGGCGGAAGCAACCAGGCCCCCTCGGGCGCCGACGGACCTTTTCCCCCGTCGGCCAGGTCCTCCCAGGCACCTCCGGATTCGCCCGCATCCAAGCTACCGAACGCGAGTGACGTCCACACTTCGAGCCCTCCGCCGCAACCAGAGGGAAGCTCCAAGTCCTCGCCACAGCCACCCGCGGAAGGGTTCTCCCGAAACTCGGCAAGCCCGCTCCGACTGCTCGAAGTTCGGCTCCCTCGAAGTCGCCCAGAAGCCCGCGCCGGAACTCATTGCGATTCCACCTGTTGCACGGACCCGGACCTGGCCCGCACGCTCGGAGTCAGTTCTTGGTTGCAGTCCTTGGACCAGATCCCTCCCCTCCCGAGTTCTTCTTTGGCCTCGCCGCGGAGTCAGCCTTTGGCGACCACCCCCCGCCCAAGAGAATCCAGAAACGACAGCCTCGGGTCTCCTTTGGCTCTGGCGTCTTGGAAAGACTCGTCGCTGCTCGACGGGGATCGGGTGTTCGAAGAACTCGGGTCACCAGAGATGTCCTTGAGCCGCTTGGCCTACCGGGAAGACGCCTGGAAGAGCCGATTGGGGATCCCTGACGATCTGCCGGAGCAAGAAAGCCCGGACCTGATTCTCGGGTTGGAAGCGTCGGTCGGTCGACAACTCGACGAACGGACCCAGTTCTGGTTCGGATACCGGGCGTTGGCCATCGAAGAGGACGGCGAAGTCAGTCTCGAGGCGGACTTCGAAGAAGTGATTCATGGACCCGCGATGGGTTTCCGCCTGCGCTTCTGAACAAACTCTCCCGCCGGTTGAGTCCGGCCTTGGCCAAGGCCAGCGTTCGTCAACCTTGTGCAGGCCTCCGAATCAAGGAATGATCCCGGCTTCGATTCTTGGAATCGTCGGCGACCCGAAACCCGTCCTTGCGTCGCTGCGTTTCGACTTCGGGAGGAGGCAACGCCATGGGTGCCGCAGCCGGACTCTGGTGCGCGCTGCTCTTTGGACTCCACACCAACACGGAGTCCGTGACCGCGTTGCGCCTGGATTCGTCCGACTTCCAGATTCAAGTCGCGGTGGATGCGGACCGCATGATGCTGACCATCGGAGCGGCCGAAGAAGACGGAACCCGGTGGTCAGAATCCCTGATCCAGCCCTACGCCCCGCAGATCTTTCAGTACCTGCTCGAACAGCAGGAGTGGGCGGTCGAAGGAAAGCTCTGGAAACCCCGGTCGGAGCGTCTGGAGTGTCGGGATTCTCTGGACCCGTTCTCTGGGGAACGGTTTGTCACGGAGATCGTGGCGCACTTTTCCTTTCCCAAGAGATCGGGAGACTTTTCCCTCAACGTGATGCATGACTTGTTTGCCGAGACCGAATCGTTCCACGCCAACATCTTTCGACTCGTCGACGGCGATCTCACCGCCAGCTACCCCATGGTCCCGCGCATCCCGACAGCCGTTCGGGTCGAGGACTCGTCCACGCGCGGGCTTTGGTTGCGTGCCAAGAGCTACCTGGGACGCGGACTCCTCGAGCCGTTGCGGGAGTACGCCGCGAGCGTGTTCCTCCTACTCATGATTCTCGCCGAGTCCGGCGCGCGGCGAATCCTTCGCGTCACCTTCGGCTTCCTGGCCGGTCTGGCGGTGTCGTTCCTGTTGATCAGCTACGGGGTCCTGAGCCCCTCTCCTTACGCCACGAAGCTGGCCGTCGCCTTCTCCATCGCCTACGTGGCTGCCGAAAACCTCCTCAGCAAGCAGGTGCGACTCCGAGCAGTGACGGCTTTGCTATTTGGGCTCATTCACGGCCTGCCGTTGGCGACCGGTTTTGCCGCCCATGGTTCGCCCGAACATGGTTGGGCCGTCTGCCTGGCAGCGTTCTGGCTTGGGATGACCGTCCTGCTGCTTTGCGTTGGACTGGTTTGGCTCGTCCCCGACGGGATTTTGAAAGGCTGGCGTCAGCGTCGGCCGGCGCATTACGAACGAGTCCTGACGGCAACAAACCTCGCCGGCATCGTGACCGGTCTCACGCTTTTGGTCCTTGCTGGAAACTGAGTTCCTTGCAAGAACTGGACGCGGCCGTGCTCGCGAAGGTCGGGCGGTTGGTCAGGCCATTGCTGGCTCCGCCGCGACGAAACCGGTCGCACTTGCGCACGGACCCGTGTGGGTTTCCGAGGCCTGGTCACGCACCTTTCGCGCGGGATTTCTTGGCGTCCCGGGCCATCTGCCGAGCCGCGTTGAGTCCGGCCAGTCCCCCGTTGGCACCGCCGGGATGGGTTCCGCTGCCACCGAGATAGAGACCTTGCAACGGCGTCCGATAGCGGGCGCAAAGCGGATTGGGACGCAACACGAAGAACTGGTCCAAGGTGAGTTCGCCGTGATGCAGGTGCCCGCCGGTGAGGCCCAGCTTCTGCTCCAGGTCCGCCGGTGAGAGCACCTTTCGCTCCAACACCGTCGACGAGAAATCCGGCTCCGCTTCCTGGATGCCGGCCGCCACCGTGTCCGCCAAACGCTCGCGCGAATCGTCCCAGGATCCTTCCGTCAATTGATAGGGAGCAGACTCGACACGAGCAGAAACGACGTGTCGACCTTCCGGAGCGCCGGTGGGATCGTGCTGGGTGGGAACCGTCAATTGGATCACCGGCCTCTCGGCGATCTTTCCATACTTGAATGCGTCGTTGGATCGCTCCATGCCATCCAGACCATCGGCAATCAACGCATGGGCCGCGGGTGTCGGACCGCCCTCGAGCAACAACCGGGGAGCCCGATCCACGAGGAAGTGCACCGTGGCCGTATCCCCCTGGCAACGGTAGTGCTTCAACTCTTCCGCCAATCCGGGAGATAGCCAGTCCGTCCCCGGCAATCGCTCCAAAGATTGCTTCGGATCGAGAGTGCTGAGCACCCGATCTGCGAGCAGAGTCTCTCCTCCGGCAAGGGTCACTCCAGTGACCCGATCTCCTTCAACAGCGAATCGCTCCACCTCCGTCCCGGATCGGATCTCCACTCCCCGAGCGCGCGCCGCCTCCACCATCAACAGCGAGAGCTCTCCCGGCCGGCACACGGCCCCCGGGTGTGGCACGCCTCCGGGCTCTTGTCCCAGAGACAAGGAATGAAGCATGCGAAACCCGGTTCCTGGAGAACGGGGAGCCAGGTTGGCGTGGGCCATCGCCGGTGCCGCCATCACCATCCCCACCCACTCGGTCTCGAATCGGTCCTGAGTCACGTCATGGCAGGGCCGAGGCAGGGTTCTGAGAAACTCCGCCAGACTTTCTTCCCCGAGTCCGCGCATGCGAAAGCCCAATCGCAACAGCGTCCACAAGTCCTGACGGTCCGGGCGCAAATCGGTGGGCGGAGAAAGGTTCAGCACGGTCCGCAGCAGCTCGGCGTAAGTGCGGAAGTGATCGATGAACCCGGGCAATGCCTTGGCATCCGCTTCGGAGTGTTTCTGCAGTTCTCCGCGGGTCTTTGCCACATCTGGGGAGTAACGCAGCCGTTGCCCTTGGTGGCACACCACCACGTCTCGCATCCCCTCGACCGGACGCACCGCACTCAGCGGTACCCCGGTCGCATCGGCGACTTCCGGGAGCAACGTCGTGTAGGGCGAGAGACCGAGTGACGTCCCACACCCGGGAAACAACTCTTCCATCCCGACACTGCCGCCAAACACCTCGCGACGTTCCAGCAACAGGACTCGCTGGGAGGAGCGAGCCAGAACCACCGAGGCGACCAGACCATTGAGGCCGCCGCCCACCACGATGACGTCGTAGCGATTGGTCAACTGCTTCTCCTTCGCGGTGCGTTCCTCGTCGAGCTCATTTCGAAAGATCTTGCAACACGGCTTCCGCGGCGAGCCGGCCTGGGGCTCCCATGATGCCGCCTCCGGGATGGGCTCCGGACCCACAGAGATACAGGCCTCGCAATGGCGTGCGATAGCGAGCAAACCCGGCGACGGGACGGAACGTGTAGAGCTGCTCGGGAGTGATCTCGCCGTGGAAGATGTTGCCTTCGGTGAGACCGAACTCTTTTTCCAGATCCCAGGGCGTCACGACCTGTCGGTGAAGGATCGACTCTTTCAAACCGGGAGCATGCTCCGCAATGGTGTCGACCACCGTGTCGCCCCACTCCTCGCGCCGATCTTCCCAGTGGCCCTCTTTCAAATCGAACGGCGCGTACTGAACGAACACGGACATGATGTGCTTCCCCGGGGGAGCCACCGTCGGGTCCGTCAGCGTGGGAATCACGATGTTGCAGTAGGGTCGGCTGGACGGCTCGCCATACTTGGCTTGGTCGTAGGCCTTCTCGAGGTACTCCACGCTGGGAGCAATGGCGATGTCCCCCCGCAAGTGAGGCCCGACTCCCGGTCGCGAAACGAACTCGGGCACGCGATCGAGCGCCAAGTTCACCTTCCCGGAACTGCCGCGCAGCTTGTAGCCCTTGACCTTGGCCCGAAACTCGGAATCCAGGTCTTTCTCTTCCAAGAGCTTCAAGAACGTTCGATGCGGGTCGACTCCGGAGGACACCACCCGCGCGGTGTATTCGTCGCCGTTTTCCAAGACCGCGCCGCAGACCTTTCCATTGCGTACCAGGAAGCGCTCCACGCCTGCTTCGGTCTTGATCTCCGCGCCCAAGGAACGGGCCGCCGAGGCGATGGCGTTGCTGACTCCTCCCGTCCCCCCCCGGGCGAAACCCCAAGCACGGAAGTTGCCGTCGATCTCGCCCATGTAGTGGTGCAAGAGGACGTAGGCCGTTCCCGGAGACCGAATCCCGAGAAACGTCCCAATGATCCCACTGACGGACATGGTCGCCTTGAGGACATCGGTTTCGAACCAGCGGTCCAGAAAGTCGACCGCGCTCATGGTCATCAAGCGAGCCTGGTCAACCCGCAAGGACTCAGACAGGTTCTGAACCCGCTTGCCAAAACCCAGGAGCTGCTGCAGATTGGAGGGGCGCAAGCTGGTCAAAGAGGGCGGCGATTCGTCCAAAGTGGGCTTGAAGAAGCGAGCGAGTTCTCCGAGCACCGCACCAAAGCGTGGATACACCTCGGCATCCTTGCGCGAATGGCGGGCGATCTCGCGAAAGGTTTTCGCTGAGTCCCCCCAGCGTGCCAAGGAATTGCCGTCCAGCATGGGCGTGAACGAGCAGTCCAGCGGCATGATCTCCAAACCATGTCGAGACAAGTCCAGGTCACGGATGATGTCTGGACGCAACAAGCTCACCACATATGAACAAACAGAGAAGTGAAAGCCGGGAAACACTTCTTCGGTGACGGCCGCCCCGCCCAAAACATGACGGCGCTCCAACACCAAAACGCGCAGCCCCGCCTTGGCGAGATACGCGGCGTGCACCAGCCCGTTGTGTCCGCCCCCCACCACGATGACGTCGTAAGAGTTTGTGGGTTTTCCCATCGCTGTCCCTGACTGTTTGATCACCGAAGCCGACTCTCGGCTTCGTCAATCCGTCGTGTATCCGAGTTCTCGCAGGTACTCCAAGTTGTCGACTTCCAGCGGATGCTCTTCGTCGAGTGGAACCCGGACCGCCTTCAACCACTGCTCCAACGCATTTCGCAAGTTGCCGACGACCTGCGGTCGCGTGTCCGACAGGTCGTGCCTCTCATCCGGATCGGAGTCCAGATCGTACAGAGAGACTTCGTCTTTTCCTCGCACGATCAACTTCCACTGACGAGCGCGAACCGCGAGCGCGGGAGGCTCGTCCCGTTCTTCGTCCTCATCGTGGCCACGGTAGCGCGTCGGGATCATCGAGTAGGCGTAGTCGTCCCACGCCACGTCCTCGCTTCGCACCAGAGGCCATAGGCTTTGCCCCGTGGAATAACGGGGGATCGACAAACCAGCGCCCCTCAAGAGAGTGGGGAACAAGTCGATCAACTCGACCACCCGATCAATCCTGCCCCCAGACGGCACCGAAGCTCCCCACAGGATGAGGGGAACGTGCAAAGTCGCTTGTCGGATCACCGGAGCGTGCAGCCCGATCACTCCCTGCTCCAGACTTTCGCCGTGATCGGCAGTGACGGCCACGAGCGTATCCTTCAAACGCCCACGACCCTGCAAGCCCTCCAAGAGCTGGTCGATCACGTGGTCGGTGTACGCGACTTCCGCGTCGTAGCCCTCCCGATAGTATTCGAGATACTCCGGCGGCGGCTCGACGTCGCCGCGCCGAATCGCTTCCAACGTGTCGATGCGATCGTTCAACGGTCCGTCATAGACCTGCTGCACCCATCGGTCCCGAAACTCGGCAGGCGCCCGGATCGGCGCGTGGGGCATGAAGTAATGGACCCAGCAGAACACCCCCTGCCCCGAGGGCTGCTGATCCAGCCATCGCCACACCTCTTGGTTCAAACCCTCGCCGGTGTCGGACTCGTCCAGATACGTGTGTTCGAAACCCTGATCGACCCGAGCTCCGGGAAAGGGGAACACGTGGAAGAAAGCGCCGGTGCGGAATCCTGCCCCTTGGAAGAACTCGGCCAGGGTTCTTGCTCCCGACCGCAGCTGGAAGAAGTTGTTGGTCAGACCATGGGTCAGGGGATACAGGCCCGTGAAAATCGACGAGTGTGCCGGAGCGGTCACCGTAATGGGAGTCGTCGCCTCGAGGAACACGACGCCTTCATTGGCAAGGCGATCGAGACACGGGGTCAGGCCTCGCTCGTTGCCGAGACACCCGAGTCGGTCGGCACGAAGGGTGTCCACAGTGATCAGGAAAACGTTCTTTGCGTGTTCCGCGGCATCCGGTTGAGTCGGGGAACTCTCGAGACTCGACTCGGAGCCACAACCCATTCCGCCCAGTGCCAGCAAAGTCCCAGCAACGAATCGCGCCCCCTTCACGGATCAGCCCAGGTCGTAGCGCTTGAGACGGTTGTAGAACGTCCGTCGAGGCAGTCCCAGCATGCGCGCCGCCTCGACTCGCTTTCCCCGAGCCGCCTCCAGCGCCTGGCGAATCGCTTCCTTCTCGAGTTCGGCCAAGGTCCTTCCGGCCAAGGGCAGATGGGGTGGACGAACCCCTTCCCCCAGATTGCGAAGCAACTTGGCTTCGATGCGATCATTGCCCACCGCGGCCAGGCGCAACACTTCGTTGCGCAATTCGCGGACGTTGCCGGGCCACGAATAGTTCATGAGGACCGCCATCGCTTCTTCGCTGAGTTCGGGCGTCTCTGCGCTGGTTTCTTTGGCGCGTTGTTCGAGGAAATGACGCACCAGGACCGGAATGTCCGAACGGCGCTCCCGGAGCGGTGGCACCTCCACGGACATGACCTTCAGCCGGTAGTAGAGGTCCTCGCGAAACTTCTTTTCCTCGAGGCTTTTCGACAGGTCGGCGTTGGTGGCCGAAACGATCCTGACATTCACCTGAATCGGCTCTCGCCCCCCGACCTTTCGGAACGCTCCTTCCTGAAGAACCCGCAGCAGCTTGCGCTGCATGGAAAGGTCCATGTCCCCGATCTCATCCAGGAACAGCGTCCCGCCATCGGCTTCCTCGAACAGCCCTTTTTTGTCCCGGTCGGCACCAGTGAACGCACCTTTCACGTAGCCAAACAGCTCGGCTTCAAGCAGAGTCTCTGAAATCGCAGCACAGTTCTCCGCGACGAAAGGCCCGTCCTTGCGCGCCCCGTACTGGTGAATGGCTCGCGCCACCATCTCCTTCCCGGTGCCGCTTTCTCCAAGAATCAGGACCGGGTATTCCGTCTCCACCACCACGTCGAGCAAGCGCAACAGCTCCATCATGGCGGGGCCGCGCCCAATCATTTCCGGGTAGTCGTGGCGCAAAGAGACCTTCTCTTGCTGGCTCTTGAACGCGCTGCGAATGCTGGTCAGTTCCTGCTCTTGGGTCTGCACTCGCTCGGTGAGCTTCTCGTTGAGCTTCTCCAGTTCTTTGCGCGCCTTGCGGTTCTCTTCGTGAAGACGCGCGTTGTCAGCAGCGATGGACACCTGGTCCACGAACATTTCGACCAATGACTGGTGTTCCGGAGTGAAGGTCCCGGTCTGAAAGCGATTGTCGAAGTAGAGGCAGCCCACGACTTTGCCGCGCAGCCGGAGCGGAAGCGCGAGGATCGAACGCAGCTTCATGTCGGCAATGGAGGACGACGGCCCGATGGACTCGTCTTCCTGGGCACTGTCCGTGAGAATCATCTCGTCGGACTCGAGAACCCGTTGCACCACGGTCCGGCTCACTTTGCTGAACGGCGAGCGAACTTCCTCCTGGTCCACGTTGCGGGACACTTCGACACGCGGGTCTCCGGTTTGGTCGTCGACCAGGATCAAGAAGCCCCGCTCGGCCCCGGTGAGTTCGACGCCGGCATCCAGGATCATGGCGAACAGCTTGCGTGGCTGATGCTCCGCCACCATGGCCCGGTTGAACTCCAGCAGCCGGCGCAAATGATCCGCCGCATCGCTCCTCTGGGCACCGAGTCCAAACAGCCCCGCCAGCCCTCGGCGCCCGTCCCCGTTTTTCGCCATACGCCGACGACCTCTCCCTGCTACTCCGCTGCAGCCACCCCGAAATGCGCCGCGTTGGCACAAACCGCGGGCGGACATCCTAGCAGGCCGCCGAAAAAGTCTTTCGGCGCCCGCTCGGATCTTTTCACCCCGCGTTCGTTCTCGAATCCTCCACGGAATCCACCGATTCGCCTGCGCTCCGACGGTTCGACGGAGCCAAGGTCTCCCGATCGGCCGTCCAAGGCCTTTTCACCGCCCCGCTCGCGCAAGAAACCCGACACCGAGTGAGGTCCCTTCCCCCACCAGCGATTTGCCAGCCCGCGGCCCCGAGCCTCGTCCTGGATGCTCTGAGAAGAGACCGCGGACTCCCTCGCGGTTGGGCTCCGATCCCAAGGATTTTTCTGCCCTCACCCGGCTCCGGAGGAGGCGGGTGTCAGGAACCCGCGAAGAGAATCCGAAACAATCCACAGGGAGCGCACGGAGCGTGCCTCCGTTGGCCATCGCGCGGCCTCGGTTTTCGGCTATATTTCCTGGCGCTTTCAGGACTTCCGACGATTGCGAGAGAGACGATGAGCCACTTCATCGAAGATACCTGTGTCGGCTGCACCCTCTGTGCCAAGAACTGCCCCACGGGTGCGATCTACGGCGAATCGAAGAAACTCTTCGTGATCCAGCCGGAACTCTGCATCGACTGCAGCATCTGTGGCAACGTCTGCCCGGTCACCTGCATCACCGACCAGTTCGGCAACTACGTGCCCAAGATGAAAGTCGCCGACAAGCCGAAGGCAGTGATCATTTCCGAAGGCTGCACGGGCTGCGAGGCATGTCTGGAAGTGTGCCCGGTCGACGCCATCGTGACCGCCGACACGGACGAAGAAAACGACGATTCGTTCGGCGTGTTCAACGTCTGCGAGGTCATCCCGGACAAGTGCATCGGCTGCGAGCTCTGCTACAAGGTTTGCCCCTGGGACACCATCGAGATGGCCACTGACGAGAAGTCCACCATCGCCTACAAGGAAGGTGGCTTCGTCTCGAGGATGCCGACCAGCTGACCAGCTCAGAGGTTCCGTTCGGCGCTTGTTCAAGCACGCGATTCCTCCCGAATCGACATGCATCGATGACCGCGCCCCATTCATGTTCTCCACGTTGACGCAGTCACGGTCACGGTCGCCGGGCGCCATCGGTACCCGCTTCCAAAGGTCTGCAGCAGGGATGATTTCTCACTGCAAACGTCACCACGCCGGTTCGTTGATCCGATTTACGGCTCTTTGGAAAAGCTCAGCGCCTAGTGACGGGTGACGAGAAACTCGGTCTCCGCAAACCGGACCAGGAAACGGCGGCCTACCGCAACTCATCAGGCGGCAGCGCTTCCTCTTGCTCGAGGGACATGAGGTCATCGATGGTTTCCCGACGACGGATGCAGCGAACTTCCGAGCCGTGAACCAGGACTTCCGCCGGACGCGGCCGCGAGTTGTAGTTGCTGGCCATCGAGAAGCCGTAGGCCCCAGCATCCTGCAGTGCAAGAAGTTCGCCTTTGCGTGGCACCACGCTGTTTCGATCGCGACCGAGGAAGTCCCCGCTTTCGCACACCGGACCGACGAAGTCGACGCAACTTTCGACGGCCTGCTCGGCAGTCGTCACCACGGACACGGTGTGTTCGGCGCCGTACAAGGCCGGACGGAGGAAATCATTCATTCCCGCATCCGTGATGACGACGGTCCTTGAACCGGCCCGCTTCACTCGGAGAACTCGGGTCAACAGAACAGCCTCGGGACCAACCAGCGCGCGTCCCGGTTCGACCGCAAGTGACAGACCGCGTCCTTGCAAGATTTCGTGCCAGTGCTCCGCGACCTTGGTGACGTCCAGCTCTTCCCCTTCCGCGGTGGCTCCGAACCCACCGCCCAGGTTCAGCTCCTGGATCGTGAGCCCTTGGGTCGCTGCCCAGTCCACCAACTCGCGACAGAGGTGCGCGGCCGCAACGAACGGTTCGACCGAGAGAATCTGCGAGCCGAGATGCAGGTGCAGTCCATCCACGTGGAGTGACCGGAGCTTGGCCCCGCTCACCAAAAGCTCGCGCAGCGTCTGCCCATCGACTCCGAACTTGTCCCCGACACGAGCCGTGGACAGGTAGGAATGGGTGGGAGCTTCCAAACCCGGGTTGAGCCGCAACGAAACCTGTGCCGTCTGCCGGGAACGTTCGGCCAGCTCGGCGAGCTCCTCCAGCTCGTCTCGAGATTCCACGTGGAAGCGCCCGACCCCGGCGCTCAACGCGAACTCCAGCTCACCGGTACTCTTGCCCGCGCCGGCAAAAGAAATGCGTGTCGCGTCTCCCCCGGCCCTCAGGCAGCGCTCGATTTCTCCGGCAGAGACCACGTCCCATCCGGCTCCCAACTCACCAAGCAGGCGCAACACGGCCAGGTTGGAACAGGCCTTCACCGAATAGTCGATGCGCGCGCCAAGCGGACGGAATGCCTGCTGGAGCCTTTGGAAGCGCCGACGGATCCCGGTCTCGGAGTACACGTACAGGGGAGTGCCGTACTTTTCGGCGAGCCGCGGCAAGGCAACCGCGTCAGCATGGAGCATGCCCGAGATCCGGGCGAAGGAATTCATGCCCCCTACCGATCCGCCCCCAACTTGCGGTGCAGACGGTTCAGCAGACGACTGTGCAGCTGGCACACTCGAGATTCGGAGAGCGCCAACACCCGGCCGATGCCACGCATGGTCATGCCATCTCGGTAGCGAAGCGTCACGATCTGGCGCTCCGCCTCGTTCAGGCACTGGTCGATGAGGAGCAAGAGGTCTTTCTGTTGCGCCACTTCCAGAGGCTCGAGATCCGCGTCCACCAGATCCTCGGAGACGCTGGCCATGTCGTCCAATGTCGAACCGTCCCGCGCGGCAGCATCTAAGGAAATCATGGTCTGGGTAGCGGTTTTGCGCAGGATCTCGTCAATGTCTCGAACGTGGAGTCCGACTTCTTCCGCGAGTTCGAAAGAGTTGGGCTCACGACCGAGTTGCTGAAACAAACGATGAGATGCCTCCGACACCCGATTCGCCCGACCTCGAGCATCCCTAGACAAAAGGTCCTGGCTGCGTAGTTCATCCAGCATCGCACCGCGAATCCGCATGCGACAAAAGGTCTCGAACTTGGTGCCACGATCGGGATCGAAGTTTTCCACGGACTGCAGCAAGCCGAACACTCCGGCCGACATCAGGTCTTCCGGATCGATGCTGCGGGGCAGACGTCCCGCCACTTGTTCCGCCACGGAGCGGACCAGAGGCAAGTAGACCTCGATGAGCAGGTTTCGGTGCTTCTTCCAACGGGTGCGAAGAAACTTTGACCACAACTCCTCCCGCGCTTGCGCCGCCGTTGGAGTTCCCCGCTTGCCGTTGCGTCGAACGGTACTTTCGTCCAGGGGCCGGCGAGCGACGCCTGTCTTGACCGGTCGGATCAAGGGTCCCCTCCCTCTCCGCCGAGTTAGCCGCTCAGCTTCTCCTGAATCTCGAGAAGCGTGTGCGATCTCCGCAGCTTTTTGATCCTCTCCAAGGTCTCGAACACTTGTTCGGGGTACAGCCGATGCCCGGATGGAGTCCGCCGCTTGGGGCGAATGAGTCCAAGCATCGTGTAGTTGTGCAACGTCTGGCGGGAGAGCCCGCTGCGCTCCATCAACTCTCCGATCTTGAACAGCTTTTCCGGCTTGCCGGTCATCCCGACCTCACAGCAACCGCACCCGCGAACCACCACCCATGGTGGCTCAAAGGAATGATAGGCGGAGGCCAAGCGTCATTTACACTTTGTATTTTACATTTTGCAAAATACGTGCGGATTGCGATCGACTACGGATTTCGTTCCCGCAGGCTCAATCTTCGGGGGCCGCCACCCAGCCATCGATGCGCCGGTCCGCGACCCCGAACTGCTCTCCCGTTTCGAGATCGACGGCAATGGAGTGAGCGTCGCCCAGGCGTTCCAGGACCCGAACCTGGTGACCTCGGCCTTCCAGATCCTGGCGCCAGCGGGTCGCCCTCTCCTCCAACAAGACCCGATCCGGAAACCACTGGTGATGCTGACGCCCCCACGTCATCACTCGATCCAAGGACCATCCGAACTCGACGGTCATCCACACCACTTGCAGCACCGTGTTGATGATGGTTCGGCCCCCTGGACTCCCCGTCAGGAGGACCGGTTGCTCGTCTCGCAGGACAATCGTGGGCGTCATCGAAGAAAGCGGCCGGCGGCCGGGACGCGGCAGGTTGGGTTCGGTTCCAATCCGGCCTTGGCGGTCCGTCCACCCCGGCTTCAAGTTGAAGTCGTGAAGTTCGTTGTTCAGCAAGAACCCGGTTCCCGGAGCCACCAGCTTGGACCCGTACGACTCTTCGATCGTGTAGGTGTTGGAGACCGCGTTCCCCCATCGATCGATGATGCTGAAATGGGTCGTCTCGGTGCTTTCCTTTGGCTCGCTCAGGGGAGGTCCGAACTCTTCGCTGGCGCTGGCGGTGTCCTTCATGGAATGTCCGAGCTCCCGGATTTTCTGCGGTGCCAGGATGGCCGTCAGGTCGATGTCGGTGGCGTCGGGGTCGCCCAGAAACAGAGCTCGCTGTGAGAAGGCACGGCGTTGGGCTTCGGCGAGCCAATGCCGGGTCTGCGGGTCGTGGGGATCGCGTTGCCCGAACTGATGCGGCTCCAAGATTCCAAGAGCCACGGCCATCGTCACTCCCCCGGAAGAAGGCGGGGGCATGGAAACGATCTCGAACGGGCCGTACGAAAACGCGAAAGGCTCGCGAAAGACTGGCTGATACGCAGCGAAGTCCTCGGCTCGTAGCAAAGCGTTCGCCCGGCGCATTTCCGCATCGATCAGAGAAGCGATGGGTCCACGGTAGAAGGCCTCCACTCCTCCTTCGGCGACCCAACGCAAGGTGTTCGCCAGATCGGCCTGGCGCCAAACCTCACCTTGGGCATAGGGAGTGCCATCTTCGTGCAAGAAACAGGCGCGGGTTGCCGGATAGCGAGCGAGGTCTTCCACGTGTCGCGCAAAACTGTCGGCAAGATCTTCGTCGACCTCGATCCCTTCCTCGGCCAATCGGCGAGCAGGAAGGACCAGCCGTTCCCAAGGGAGACGCCCGTAGCGTCCATGAGCCTCGGCCAGGCCGGCGACGGTTCCCGGCACTCCGACAACCCAATGGCCGATCGAGGCCTTGCTGCGGTCGATGTTGCCTTCCCCATCCAGGAACATGGTCGATGTCGCAAGACGCGGAGCCGTCTCACGATAGTCGAGGGTGAAACGAGTCCCATCGGACCAGCAGGCGACGAGAAATCCTCCCCCTCCCAAGTTGCCGGCGGCGGGAAAGGTGACGGCAAGCGCAAACCCCACCGCCACGGTGGCATCGATCGCGTTGCCCCCTTCCGCCAAGACCTCGGCACCGACCTGAGCCGCATAGTGATCCACACACGCCACGACTCCGGACTTCGTTCGGAGCTGACGGTCCAGGCGAATGCTCTCTCCAGCGATGCTGGAAGCCGCCAAGGTCACGACAACGAACATCGCCTTCCCCAGCGTGCGGCTTGTTCGACGCTCGTCAAGTCGCCATGACGACCGCAACCGCCCGGTGCTCACTCTTGGATGGGCGCGTGCCTCGTTCATTTCCGAATCTCCGAACAAACCGCGAACGCTTCGCCAATCGGCGACACTCCCGTTCTCCTGGACGGAGGCGATTCTCGTTTCGGTCGCGCCTTGGAACCAAGCGCGAATCCAGGGATTCGTCGAAGTTCCGTGGCCGAGCGATGAGACCGCGCGGTTTCGCGAACGTCGATCCGGATCGATGAACCGACGGGCGGCGCCTTGGGTGCCGATGGGCCACGGAGCGAGGGTAGCGCTGTCGGGAAGCGGCTCGAGCTACTTGTTGCGCAGCGCCTTGAGACGGTCGAGGGCGCTGTTGATGGCGCCACCGTCTTCCTTCATCGTTTCGTCCTTGATCACAATTTCGCCCGGTGCATTGGCCGGAACGCCGCCTGAGGAAGCCGACGGCGAACCTTCGGTGGGATCACTCGGCGAGGCATTGCCGGCCGCGGCCGGTGGGGAACCACCACTCTTCAATGCCTTCAGTCGCGCGGCCGCCGAGGTCAGGGCGTCTCCCCCGATCTTGGTGGTCTCGCTTCCTTTGTCGCGGGGCGGTGACTCGCCCGCAGGTGGGCCCTCTTGGGTTGGAGTCGAAACCACTGTCCCCGTGACCTCGCCCTTTTGAATCGCTTTCAAACGCGCGATGGCGTCGTTCAAGGGCGCGGCAGCCGTGGAGGTCTTGGTCTTTTCCGTAAGCGGGGACGGTTCGTTGGACGGCGCAGGGCTCGTCGAGGAACTGTCCGGCATCACACTTTCCGTGGGCACGTTGATGGTCGGAGCCGGCTCCGACGGGACTTCTGCCGGGGGACTGGGCTCGGGAACCGGTGCTGAGGACACCACCTCGTTGGGGACTGCTCCCGGAGCCGGCATCGAAGGAGTCGCCACCAGGTCGGCTTTCTGCGTGGCCTCTTCCGGCTCCCCCGGATTCGTGGGAATCTGCTCCGCCGCGGCCCAACTGGGTGGCCCTTCGGGATCGCTCGCAGGAGTCGCTTCCGGGACCACAAAACGGTTGTCCGCGGGTACCGACAGGGACATCTGGTCTGCACTGGTGGAAACCCCGGGCCCGTTCGCGGTGCCGCCCTCCACCGTGGCCTCCGAATCGCTCTCCAAGCGAGAGGCGACCAGGGATTCCAAAGTCGAGGAGACCAAACCGAAGTCGGCGCTGTCGTCCAGGCCGCTGATGAGATCCTGGACGGCAACTTCGCCCGGTTCCTCCTCGGCCTTGGCGTCGGGCACCGCCGGGTTGAGTGCAGATGCCGACAGCTCGACCTCGGGAGCCGCCTTTTCCGGCTCAGAGCTTTGGAACTCGAAGCGCACGGGATAGCTCGAAAAGCCAGAGAGCTTGGTCACATCCTCGGGCAAAAGCTGCAACTGAGAGCTGCACAGAACCTGACACTCCATGAGGCTGGGCGTGGGAGCCGTTGCCTTGCCGTGCTGCATGACGGGAACCAGGAGCGGCCGTTGACCCGACGGCGGCGAAGCATCCAGCGGTTGCACGGTGTCGCCCTGAAACTGCCCGCTCGCGCGGAGCCGATAAACGGCTTTCGCGCCCGGGTACACCATTCGACCGGGTGCTTGACAGCCGACAGCAATGGATTGCCCCGCCTCTTCCCGTTCCACCAGGTTGTACTCGGTCGCCAGCGTCGGCTCGTCCCCCACCACCGCAATTTGCCGTCCGACCCCAAATCCATCGATCGGAGCGTCGTTTTCCAGCAAGTTGTCGATGAAGTCTTCTTCCAGATCCCCGGCCACGTAGATGCGCGTGTCGTTCCAGCCGTTCTCATCCAACTGCTGACGCACTCGTTGGGTCGCGGTCAGCAGGTCTCCGTTGCCGACCTGGACTGCGGTCACGGGCACTCCTGTTTCCAGCAAAGTCGAAAGCCCACCATCCGCGGCGCTGTCATCCAGGACAAAGGTGATGCCTTTGGCCATGGCTTTGACCCGCTTCTTGCGCTGCTTCACATCTCCCCCGGACATCATGCTCCAGGGCATCATGGCGAACGGGGGAATTCCAAAGCGGTGGGATGCATCTGCATTGGTAGAGCCCAACGCCCCGCCAATCACGGCCGAACGCGAAACGACCTGGGCGGCTCCTTGGTGAGAGGAAGTCCGCCAACCCATTTCGAACACGGGTTTGCCACGAGCGGCATGGACCAGGCGCGAAACCTTGGTGGCAATGGCTGTCTGCCCGGTGATCGCCGACAAAACTCCGGACCCCACCAAGACGGCTTGGGGAGCCGAAGCGCGCAAGCGAAGCAGAGGCTCTCCGGCGAACACGACGGTCCCCTCGGGCACCGCGTGTACATCTCCCTGGAAGGTGACTTGGGACAACCAATCGTACACATGATCCGGGAAACACCCTCCCGGGGCCGCCGCGCGCAGAATGTCGATCTCTTCGTCGGTCACTCGAAACGTACGAAGGTACTCCAAGGTCTGATAGAGACCACTGGCGACCAGGTACGAGCGTCGCGACGGCAGCTTGCGCACGGACAACTCGTACGTGGCCATCCCGGTATCCCCCATGGCCAGCAAGTGGGCAGCGGAGAAAAGTTCCTGAATGCCCAGGGGGAACGCATTGTTCTCGTGCTCGGAAGAGTGCACCGCGAAGACTCCCAATCAACGGCGGGAAATGGGTCCATCCGTGTTGATCGGATTCCGCAGGAGGAGGAGAGAAGGGTTTCCTCGGACAGATCAGCCCCGTCCGGAAAAGAGATCTCGATCGATGCCGGCGGCCGCCAGGCACTGGCGCTCCGCACGTCGCATGATGCGACGATTCTTCTCGTCGTGGTCGTCGAACCCCAGCAGATGCAACACCCCGTGAACGAGATAGAGGGTCAGCTCGTCGCTGGCGGAGTGGCCGAGTTCGCTAGCCAATCGCCGAGCCGTCTGGGCCGACGCCACGATCTCGCCAAACAACTCGCCGCGTCGGACCGGCCGCTCTTGCATCGGAAAGCTGATGACGTCCGTGACGCTGTCCTTGCCTAAGAACTCCCGGTGCAGACGCCGGATCTCCCGGTCATCGACCACCACCAGGGACACGGGGAGCAGTTTGCGGCGACGCAAGCGAAAGGCCTGCTCGACCGCGGCCAACACTTTTTTTCGCGGCACGCGCAGAAGGCTCTGATGGCTTTGGAAGCGAACCGGAGCAGTCACGACGACTTGCTGTCGGCCTTAGCAGGGGGCTCGCTGGCACGTTCTTCTTGAGGCAGGCGCCCGGCTTCCAATTCGGGCAAGAAGTCGCTCTCGGCCAAGGGCACGTTGAGCTTCCCTTTCGGGTCCTTCGGGTACTGGGGTCGGCGGTGGTAGATGCCCAACAGCACCCCCAACAAGGCTTCCTGAATGCGGGTCAGTTCCCGCATGGTCAGTCCACAGTCGTCGAGCTGCCGGTCCTTCATCTTCATGTCGACGATGTCTTGGATCAACCGTTCCAGATTTCCCGGCGTGGGATCCTTCAGCGTCCGCGACGCCGCTTCCACCGAATCCGCGATCATGCTGATGGCGGTCTCCTTGGTCTGGGGTCGCGGGCCAGCGTAACGGTAGGATTCCTTGGAGATTTCCTCATCCGGGCGCAACCTCACTGCCAGCCGATAGAAGTACTCGACAGCGGTGGTGCCGTGATGTTCTTCGATGAACGCTTTGATCGGGCCGGGGATTCCGTAGTGCTCCGCGAGTTCGACGCCATCCTTGGGATGGGCCGTGATGATGAGCTTGCTCATCTCGGGACTCAATTCCGCGTGCCGGGCCTTGGCGTCCACGGAGTTTTCCGAGAAATACTCGGGCTTGTTCATCTTTCCGATGTCGTGGAAGTAGGCACCCACGCGACACAAGAGTCCATTGGCGTCGATGGCTTCCGCGGCCGCTTCTGCCAAGGTCCCCACCAAAAATGAGTGATGATGGGTGCCCGGCGCCTCGACCTGCAACCGCTGCAGCGCCGGTTGCTCGTTCTGGTTCGAGTACTCGAGCAGAGTGATGTCCGACAACCGATTCAGGATCCGTTCCATCAGGGGGAGCAGACCGATCGTGAGGAACCCGCTGAGAATGCCTACGCCGACGGCGATCGTGAGCCGCTGCAACAACGCGGGGCCGTGCAAATGTTCAGCCCGGAACAAAGCGATCGAAGCCAAGACCAGAGCCTGAGTCACCCCGACCAATACGCCGATCATCAGCAGGCGCGACGGGCGGCGCACCCGGAAGGAGTAGAGCGCCCCGGTGACCGCTCCCGCAAACAAGGTCAGCAGCACCGTGAACAAGTCGTCGGTTCCCCACAACACCAGCGACACCATCGCCAACAAGAACAGGGAAACTTCGATGGCAAATCGAGGCGAGAGCAGGATGGCCAGCACCATGGACACGAAGGGCACCGGAATGACCAGAGGCGATAGCTGACCGGAGTCCCTGGAAAAGCGGGCGACCAACAACACCAAGATCCCGATGGCCAAAATGCTGACCAGGCGACGAACTTCTTGCACGACCTTCTCTTGGAACTTCAGGAAGTAGCGTCCGGTGAGGAACACCAGCCCAAAGACGAGCACGCACAACCCCACCAAGCGCGGGGCGGGTTGTCCTGCTTCGGAGATCAGCACCACGGAACCGATGGCAAACAGCATCATGGCCAACAGCCGCTCGTACGGATCCGGAGAGTGCACCGCGGAGCGATCGGACTTTCGGATCGGACGAATGATGTCCGCCGAGAGTCGCTTGGGCTTCTTTCGATGGAAGAGTGAGACTCCCATGCGCTACTCCGCGGCCTTCTCGCGGCGCTCGTAGGCTTCCACGATGCGCTGCACCAGCGGGTGGCGGACGATGTCTGACCGCTCCAGTCGTGTCACCGCAATGCCGGGAACCCCTTCCAAGAGTTCCATGGCGTCCACGAGTCCGCTTCGATCCCCCGCCGGCAAATCGACCTGGGTCACGTCGCCGGTCACCACAACCTGAGAATCGCGTCCCATTCTGGTCAAGAACATCTTCATCTGCCCAGGAGTCGTGTTCTGTGCTTCGTCGAGGATGATGAACGCCTTGTCGAGAGTTCGTCCCCGCATGTAAGCCAGGGGGGCCACTTCGATCACGTCGTTGTCGATGTAGCGACTCACCTGGTTCATATCGAGGAGATTGAAGAGCGCATCATACAGGGGGCGCAAGTATGGGTTGATCTTGGCCTGGAAATCGCCAGGGAGAAACCCCAGGTGCTCGCCCGCTTCCACGGCAGGCCGACACAGAACGATCTTGCGGCAGTTCCCTTCCAGGAGCCGCGCCACGGCCACCGCCGCGGCGAGGAACGTCTTGCCCGTCCCGGCCGGTCCCACCGCGAACGAGATGTCATGGTTGCTGAGGTTTTCCAGGTATTGGTCCTGGCCCCGGGTCCGGCCGGTGATGCCTCGCGGCAGCTTGGCCGCGCGCACCTTCTTCTTGCCGCCGCGGGGCTCTTCGAGGATCCGACGGAAAGCCTCCTCGCTCAACGACCCGTCCCGTTGACACACGTGGATCGCCCGCTGCAACACGGCCGCCGCACGCTTCACCTCCGGCTCGTCCCCCACCACCTTGATGCCGCCGTCCCGAGCCAGGACGTCCACCCCGAACTCCCGCTGAAGCGACTTCGCGTGACGATCCGAGGCACCGAACAACTCCCGCATCAGGTCGGTGTCTTCAACTGGGATTTGCTGTTCCATCCGCTCTCCGGCCCACTCCGGCCTCGAAACCTCGAGATGATACCAGGCGTGTTTCGATGAGAACCGTCAACCCTCGAGCAGTGCCAGGGCACACGCGGCCACCGGACCTGCCAAGATCAAAGAGTCGACCATGTCCAGGGCGCCCCCGAACTCCGGCAACAGTTGCCCGGAGTCCTTGACCCCCGCCGCTCGCTTCAAGACTGACTCCAAAAGATCTCCCAGCTGGGAAGCCACGTTGAGCAGTACGGCGACCAAGAGGAGTTCCCCCGCACTCCACCGACCCTCGCCGCAGGCGCGAATCAACACCAGCCCGATGACCAGCGAAAACACCAGCCCACCGATCGCCCCCTCGACCGTCTTGTTCGGCGAGACCCGGGGACAAAGCGAGCGTCGCCCCAGGAATCGACCGACCAGATAGCCGCCGATGTCGGCCCCCTTGACGGTCAGAATCGTTGCGCCGAGCACCACCGTGCCATACCGCGCCAGCACGTCCAGCCAGCCGGACATCAAGGTCGCCGCGAGAATGACGACCGCCGAGCCCGCCAACGATCGTGCGCCCGCCGCCAGGTCTTCTTCGTTCAACAGTAGCCCGGCCAACAAAAGCGGCGTGCCCGCAGCGACGAACCGCGGCAACCAGGCGAGGACGTCGGGCCGCACTCCCGCCAACACCGCTCCGACCAGGACGACGGAGCCGATTCCGAAAGTCACGGCGTGAGAAACCGGCAGGTTGGCCAGGCGAAGGATTGCGGCCAGTTCCACCAGAGCAGCCACCGTGAGGACCGAGAACACGATCGCACCGCCCCACGGGTACCAGTCAGATTGCGCGAGTCGATGGTCCAACCAGGCGATGCCCCCGATCATGGCGATCAGGAGCGATCCGAACCCCAGCCGACGAACAACCTTGGGATCCAGCGTTGCCAGTTCCCTCCCTCCCCTCTGCGATCAGCGAAAGATCGTCTGGTCCCGCGCGGGTCCGACCGAGACGATCGCAATCTTGACGCGCAGGAAGTCTTCCAGGAAGTGGACGTAGTTCCGAGCTGCGTCGGGCAGATCTTGGAAGCGGCGCACGTTGTCGATCTCTTCCCCCCAGCCGGGAAGGGTCTCGAATTGAGGAGTGGCGTCGGCCACGGAGGGAAAGCCCACGGGAAAGCGATCGGTGCGCTTGCCATCGATCTCGTAGGCCGTGCAGACTTTGACCTCGGACAAACCCGACATGGTGTCCAACTTCATCAAGGTCAGCGAATCGACTCCGTTGATCTGAACGGCAAAGCGTGCCGCAACGGCGTCGAACCAGCCGCAGCGTCGCGGGCGACCGGTCGTGGTTCCGAATTCATGCCCCTTGGTGGCCAAGTGCTCGGCGGCCTTTCCCGAGATTTCTGTGGGAAAGGGCCCTTCTCCCACTCGAGTGCAATAAGCCTTGGCGACGCCAAACACTTCTCCGACCCGTTTTGGGGGAAGACCGGTTCCACTGGCGATGCCGAGCACGGAAGCGTTGGACGATGTCACGAAGGGGTAGGTACCAAAGTCCAAGTCGAGCAGAATCCCTTGGGCCCCCTCGATGAACACGTAGCGGCCCGCGTCCAACGCATCCATCATCAGGTGATACGTATCCGTGACGTAAGGGCGAAGTTGACGAGCGTACTCGGAGTACTCCGAATAGATCTCCTCGAAGGACAGCGGCTCACTGTCGTACAGCGCTTGCAAAGCCCGGTTCTTCTCCCGGACGTTGGCTTCCAATCTCTCGTGAAATGCCTCGTGATAGAGGTCGCCGACACGAATGCCGGTTCGCGCTGCCTTGTCCGAGTAGGCCGGTCCAATTCCACGCCCGGTGGTTCCTAACCGAAGCCCGCCCTTGACTCCTTCCGAGGCCGTGTCCAGCGCCTTGTGATAGGGGAACACCACATGGGCCGCCGCGGACAGCCGGAGTCGATCGCTCAGGTCGATGCCGCGATCCGCGAACGCCTTCACCTCGCGGAGAAGCTGGGCCGGGTCAATCACCATTCCCGAGGCCAAGACGTTGACCTTGTCCTCGTGGAGGACTCCGGAGGGGAGCAAGTGGAAGACGAACTTCTCGGAACCGACGACGACCGTGTGCCCGGCGTTGGCGCCGCCCTGGTAGCGAACCACCAGGTCCGCCCGGGCCGCCATCAGGTCCAAGACCTTGCCCTTGCCCTCGTCTCCCCACTGGGTTCCGATAACGCTCAATACTGGCATTTCGAATGGATCCCCCGCGCTCCAACCCGCCTTGAAACCGGGCAGCTTGCCAGACTCCCGGGGCGAGGGGAATCACCCTTTCGAAACAAGCGTGCCTTTTTCGCACACAGGCTTTTCGATCGAAATCCGCACTATCAATCGCCGACCCCGCCGCCCAGCCTAAGTCAGGGCAAATCTGTTCTGATTTCGCCCATGCTAAGGGCCCCAAACTCCCCCCCTGGCGACGCTTCCGAACGCCTGAATGAGCCAATTTCGCCCACTAATAGATTTATCTCAGAGAAACGTCGCGACTGAACGATTGGTCAGTCGCGATCTGCATCAAACGACCTGAATTGGGAAATATTACCCGAAATGGCGCATTTCAGGACATTCTCTCGTATTCCGGAATGGCCGTTATGGAACCACGAGCACCAGCCGATAGACTCTTTGGGCGAACCGATTCCGGGGGTGTTCCGAGTTCCGAAGACTCCGAGAAGGAACGAACACCCAAACCCAACCAAAACTTCTTCTCCACCCCCGGATCAGGTTCGTTTTCTTGTCTCGCGGCGCTCCGATCACAACGCGCCAACGTCTGCGACGCCCCCGCAATGCGACAACTTCGCACAACAAGTCGCTCGTCAAATCGCTCGTCCGGTTGACCATCACATTCGCCCCGTCAACCAACGAAGCGAGTCGTGGTGCTCACTTCGTCCACGATCCGGTTGCGAGTGCGAACGGTGGGAGGAGCAACTTGCTCAGGCGGAGAAAGACTTCCCGCAACCGCAGCTACCGGATGCGTTTGGATTTTGAACGGTGAATCCGGTGCCCTGGAGGCCTTCAACCCAATCGACCACGGAGTCTTGCAGATAGGGAAGGCTGGTGGCGTCGACCGCAACGTCAAAACCGTCGCAACTCGTGAACTGATCGCCATCCTGTCGGTCGGAGAACGTGAATCCGTACTGGAAGCCGGAGCAACCTCCCCCTTCGACGAAGACTCGCAGCACTTTTTCGCGCAGCGATTCGTCCTGCTTCAGGAACCCTTGCACGGCCTTCTGGGCATTGTCGGTCAGAGTCAACATCGTGTGGTTTCTCACTGAACGCGCCAGGTGGGACAACCCGGCTCCTCCGGGGCGGCTCGCCCCGCTTCTTCGCTGCGGGCCCGGCCAATTCCCCGATGTGTTTATAGAAGACCGTGGGGCGCCCGCAAGGGACGGCTCAAAGGGCGACCGGCTCTCGGGGTGGCGGCGCCCCCCCACCGGCCGACTCCCCGTTGTGGAGACGATGCAGCACCGTCTCGAGTGACTCGATCGTGAACGGTTTGTTCAAGAGACAGTTCCCGTCCCGCTCCGCAGCCCGCACCACCTCGGTATCCAGGGTGTCACCCGTGATGAACACCACTCGGCCTCGCAGCTCGGGCTTCTCCTGGCGCAGGATGTCGTAGAACTCCTCCCCGCCCATGCCCGGCATGCGCCAGTCCGTGAACACCACGTCGAAGTGGCCATCGCGCACCTCTTGCAAGGCCGCCGTGGCTTCTTCGCAGGTCACGACCTCGTGGCCTTCGGTCTCCAGAATCTGACACAGCAACTCGAGAATCACCGGCTCGTCATCGACGATGAGCATGCGCATGCGAGGCAGGGCCGCGGCGGACGCTTGCTGCTGCTCTGCCACCACTTCCGCCGGCGGCTGCACCACCGGCAACTCGATGCGGAACGTCGTGCCCACCCCCTCTTGGCTGAGCGGTGTGATTTTTCCTCCGTGCTCGCGAACAATGCCGTAACACAGAGCAAGTCCCAGGCCCGTTCCTTTGCCCACCTCCTTGGTGGTGAAGAAGGGGTCGAAGATCTTGTTCAACACGTCCTCGGACATCCCTCCGCCGTTGTCGGTGACCTCGAGGACCATACTGTCGGGGGCGGTCTGGCTGGAACGGATCTTGATCTGTCCCGTGATGCCACGGGCTTCAATCGCGTGCTGGGCATTGGTGACGAGATTGATCATCACCTGCTGAAGCTGGAACGGGTCGAGCATGGAATCCGGCAGAGAGCTGGCCAGCTCGGTGTCGACGTTGATGTTGGCCGTTCGCAGCTGGTAGCCAAGCAGATCCAGGGATGCCTGAATCACCTCATTGAGATTGGCTCGCTGCTGCTCGCTCTGATGGTCCCGGGCGAACTTCAACAAGCCCTCGATGATCTTTCGACAGCGTTCCGCATGGGTGAAGATGTGCTGCACTTCCGAGCGCGCCCCTTCCGGCAAGTCCTGGGAAAGAAGTAGCTGGGCGAACCCGAACACGGCGGTCAGCGGATTGTTGAGCTCGTGAGCGACGCCGGACACCAATTCTCCGACGGCACTGAGTTTCTCGTTCTGAATCAGCTGCCGCTGCAAGGACTTGACTTCGGTCACGTCCCGCACCAACACCACGGTCCCGAGCAGGCGCTCATCGACCGCGCGAATCGGCGCCAGCAACAGCACCGCGGACTGATCCGACTGCTCTGGCTTGCAAAGCAAAACTTCGCGCTCCCAGGGCTCCTGGCCGTGGAGTGCCTGCAGGAACGCGTCTCGATCGGCATCCCGCTGAAAGGGCAATAGCTCTTCCGCACGACGAGGAGCCGCACCCAGAGGATCGACCCCCACCAGGGACTCGGCCGCTCGGTTCTTGTGCAACAGGTCCCCGGACAGATCCAGGATCAGAACCGGATCCTTCACACTGTTCACCGCGTCGTGCAGAAGACTGGCATCGTCTTCCATGCGCGATTGGGAGGAGACGTCGCGAATCTGTTGGATCAGTTTGCCGGAGAATCCATGGCGACCAAACAACGGGAACGTGGTCACCTCGTAGCGGCGAGCTCCACTCTCCCCGCGAACGATCTCGAACACCGGCTTCTTTCTCTGCAGCACTTCGGTGACGGTGCAGGCGGAGCAATCCGTATGGCCAAGCACCGATTCGCAACTGGTCTCTCCCAGGACGTCTTCGCCGAAGGTCGACAACGCCACTCGGTTGCCGGCGACAATGTGCCGGTCTTCGCCGATCACGAACAGGGGGTCCGGAATCGACTCGAAGATGGACTCCAGGTACTCCTCGGAGTCACGCAGCGTCGAGAGAACCCGTTTGCGCTCCATCCGGTCCAAGGCGAACAGGATGACGATGGTGCCCAAGGTCTTCAGGAACAGCTCGGGCCCGAAATCCGGGAACAAGCGAAGCAGACTTCCGCCCGCTCCCACCAGCAGCAACAGACAGCCGATCAGGAGCGGAACATCTTTCCAGGGAAGAGTCTTTTGATGCAGCCGCAACAGGGTCCACCCGATGATCCCGACCACGGTCACGACGTTCAGACAGACCTCGGCGACTCGCTGCCCCTGGAGTTCGAGAAAGCTCTCGAACAAAAGGCCTGCCAGGAACACCAACGGCAGCGAAGTTCCCACGCTGAGGACGGCGTCCCCGCGCAGAACCACCCGAAACCTCCCGGGATGCTTGCGCTGACGTTGCGCCACCTGCCAACCTTGCTCGGTCGGCGGCTTGTCTTCGTTTTCGGTGCTCATTCGGTTCCTCGGCCCAGGCAGACTGGGTATCGAGGACTCCTTCGACCGCAGGCGAAAAACGACTTGACGAGGATCGTTCGCGAGCGGCGCCATCCCGCGGGAAAACCCTTCCCATGAAGGAGGTCCCTACGGGCAAGCCGTGACCGTCACTCTTCGCGAAGACTTGCGCGAGGCTGCCGACGCAAAACCTCTCCCACAATGCCATCGAGGAGCAGGTGCTCTTGGGTGCCGTCCGAGCCCAAGGTCACCCAGCGGACCGCCGGCTCGTCCGCCGGGTTGACCTCCATCGCCGAGATCGGCGCCATGAGAGCGACTTCGACGTCCCCCCCTTCCACGCGCTGGACGTCCACGTACACCTGTTCCCGTCGAATCCCATCCTTGCCCTGAAACTCTGCCGGATCGGTTTCGATCTGACCTTTCTCCCGATCCACTCGCATCACCAACCCCGTGTAGTGGTGGCGGAGTTCTTGGTGGCAAGCATCGAACACGACGTCGTACTCCGCATCGCGGAACCGGATCGTCTTGAAGGAAAGTTCGAACTGCTGACAACCGGAGATGGCGAACAACCCGAGCACCATCAAGAATCGGGCAAGTCCTCTCATCGGGTTCCCTTTCGAGTCGGTTTGCCATGCCCCCCGCCTCCCGGAGTCCGCATGCCGACCTGATCTCCCTCATTCAGCTCTTCGGTGAACTTGCCCGGCCGCGGTCGGGTGGTCCCCCGCTGCACGACCCAGTTGCGGCCCGGTCGGCCGGGTTGCCCCCCGTCCAGGCCCCAGGGAGCGTGGAGGCGTCGCTCGCTGATCACGGAAACCGTCGCATCTCGCAACAGGGTGACCACTCGCTCGATCCCGTCCCCTCCTCGATGGCGGCCGCGTCCGCCGCTGCCCCGCGCCAAGGTGTATCTCTCCACTTGCAGCGGGTAGGCCAGCTCCAACGCTTCGACGGGAGTGTTCCAGGTGTTGGTCATGTGGACCTGAAGCCCGGACTCACCGGGTCCGTCGGCCGAAGCTCCCGCGCCACCGCCGGTGGTTTCGTAGTAGCTGAATGCGGAGTCGCCCACGGAAGACCCGATCGTCAAGTTGTTCATGGTTCCTTGGGACGCGGCAGGAATCTTGTTTGGCACCGCCTGGGCCAGCACTCCGAACACCACATCGACCAAGCGCTGAGAGGTTTCCACGTTGCCGGCGGCCACCGCCGCTCCTGGCAGAGGATCCAGAATGGACCCCCGCTCCAACCGAACATCCAGCGGTCGCGCCATTCCCTCGTTGGGAGCTCGCCCGTCTTCCATCAGACACTGGAATCCATAAAGAACGGCGGACCAGACAATGGCGGGATTCGCATTCAAGGAACCCCGTACCTGGGGTGACGAGCGACGGAAGTCCAGACACGCGCGACTGCCTCGGACCGTCATCTCCAATCGAATGGGAAGGTTTTCGTTGCCGAACCCGTCATCATCCAAGACATCTTCGAACTCGTAGCGACCATTGGGAATGCGACGCAGCAGCGCCTTCATGCGGGCTTCTCCCACATCCATCATTTGGTCGGCCGCTCGAGCAATTCGTCCCCGGCCATACTCATCGCGGAGCGCCTGCATTCGTCGCACGCCGCAATGATTGGCGGCCAATTGCGCCCGTAGATCGACTTCCCGTTCCACAGGAGTTCGCACATTGGCGAGGAGTAAGCGCATCACATCCCGTTGCATGCGGCCGTCACGGGCCAACACCACCGGGGGCACTCGAATTCCCTCTCCGAACACATCGGAGGTGGTCCCCATGGATCCCGGATGAGCCCCTCCCACGTCGGCATGGTGCGCCCGGTTGGCCACGAAGAACGAGGGACGGCGTTGTCCCAAGAATACGGGCGTCACCAGGGTCATATCCGGAAGATGGGTTCCCCCCTGGTACGGGTCGTTGAGCAACACGGAGTCACCCTCGACAAACTCGTGAGCCGCCATGGCAGCTCTCACCGACAAAGGCGCCGAGCCCAGATGGACCGGGATGTGTGCTGCCTGGGCGAACAGCTTTCCGTCCTGGGTGAAGAGGGCGCAGGAATAGTCCAAGCGCTCTTTGATGTTCGGCGAAAAGCTGGAACGCTGAAGAACGACGCCCATCTCCTCGGCCACTGAAGCGAAGAGGGCGCGGAAGACTTCTTTCTCCAGGTTCTCTCGAGCCGCAGTCACGGGAACAAACTAGAGTTCCACCTGAACGTCGGTCCCGTCGACGACCACCTTGTAAGCGGTGACCCCGACCGTTGGACTCAGGGTGGATTGACCCGTCGTGCAATCGAACCCCCACCCGTGCCAGGGACAGGTAACAGTTGTTCCTGAAATCGGACCGTCGGCGAGCGGTCCTCCTCGGTGGGGACAGGTGTTGTCGATCGCATAGAAGCTTCCGTCCGCGTGGAACACCGCGATCGACCGGCCCTCCACTTCGTAGCAGCGCCCCTCCCCGGACGGAATCTCAGACGTCTCTGCCAGCTTGTGCACTGCCATGGAACCCCTCCTGTTTTTTCTTCGGGATGAGCGGCCCCGGACTCGGACCGGGAAGATCTTAGCCAACCCCGGACGACGGGCCGAGTCGCGCGCATCCCGTTCTCTGGATCCGCTCGGGTCCTCGACTCACGATCCGCTTGCCGGCAATCCCAATCGCTCCCGAAGGACTCGAAGAACGGCCTCCAGTCCCTGTCCCTCGATGCGCTCACGAGCGGCGGTCTGCGCCTGGGCGTTGGCTCCGGGCGCCGCCAACGACCAACGGGCGGAGCGCAACATTTCGATGTCATTGGTGTCATCCCCAATGGCCAGGATTTCTTCCGGCTCGACGCAAAGATGACTGGCGACATGCAGCACCCCGCTCCACTTGTTGGCCTGCGGATGCAGCACTTCCAAGCGATGGGTTCCTTGGGTTTGGTCAAGACCGAGGAAGTGGCGCAGCTTGGTTCCGAACTCCGCCTCCAGGTTCCGGCCCAACTTTTGAAGGATGTCGGGGTGGTGGTGTCCGACGATCCGGGTGACTTCTTCGCCCTGGACTTCGGAGAAGGACTGCACTTCCGTGTAGTGCTGACCGGTGTAATCGAGGTACCAGGACAGGAAACCGCTCGGATCGGGACTGTTCGCCAACAAGTAGAACTCGCGTGGACCGCGCGGGGCGTTGGTGTAGACCAAAGTCGCGCATCCCTCTCGAGCGAGAAACTCTGCCACGGGCACGACCAGTCTGTCGGGAACGAACCACCCCTGACTGACGGAGTGAGTGATCGGGTCCACCACCATGGTGCCGTTCTGCACCACGACCCAGTTCTTGATCGAGGCCTCTTCCACCAGGGGCAGGGCGCTGAACTGTCGACGGCCGGTCGCGGGGACCACGTGGATGCCCGCGGAACGAGCCTGGTCAAAGAACGCCAAGACTTCGGGAGTCCAGCGTCCATTTTCATTGAGCATGGTGCCGTCCAGATCGCAGGCCAGCAATCGGAACGGCGGCAAGCGAACCGGATCGTCCATGATTTCCTCCGCGGGAATGTTATCTCGACCTCGCCGTGGTCCGACAAGTGTCGGGGAAAACGTGTGGACACGGCTCAGTGCAGCGAACCGCCACGACCGAGGGACGGGTTCCAAGATCGGCACGCCCGAGCGAATGACGGCGTTCAGGAATGAACCATGCCCGGGTTCGCGGTTAGCATCCTTCGTTTCACCAAGACTCGTCCCCCAGGGAACTCCCGATGGCCAGTGCAACTCCCCAACCGGCAAAGATGACTCCGATGCTGAAGCAGTACTTCGGGGTCAAGCGGCAGTATCCCGACGCCATCCTTTTCTTCCGTATGGGCGACTTCTTCGAGCTGTTTTTCGAGGACGCCAAGATCGCGGCAGAGGTCCTCGGGATCGCCCTCACCAGTCGCTCCAAAGAAGCGGACATGCCCATGGCAGGAGTTCCGGTTCGGGCGGTCGACGGATACCTGCAGAAGCTGATCCTGGCCGGACATACCGTCGTCATCTGCGATCAGGTGCAGGACCCGAAAGAGGCCAAAGGAATCGTGGAACGCGCGGTCACGCGCATCGTCACTCCGGGCACCGTCCTCGAAGAGACGCTCTTGGAAGGAGGGCGCCACAACTTCCTCGCCGCCTTGTCGATTGCCGACCGGGGACGGGCGGGCATGGCATGGGTGGACCTCTCCACCGGAAGGTTCGAAGGAACCGAGTTGACCGCGGAGTCCCTCGGCGACGAACTCGCCCATCGAGGGCCCGCGGAGCTACTGCTCGCGGAACACTGGCGCGACTCAGAGGCCGACTGGGCCCAGTCCTTGAACGCCCTCGACGAAGCCGGCCCCGCGCTCACCTATCGTCCGGACCACGAGTTCGAAACCAGCGTGGCCGCCGATCTGCTGAAACGCCAGTTTCAGGTCTCGAGCTTGGAAGGCTTCGGTCTGGAAGCCGACGAACCGTTGGTGGCAGCAGCGGGCGCGGTCTTGGCATACGTCCGCGAAACCCAGCAGGGCAACGTCGATCATCTGCGTCCGCTCAAACGCTGCACGACCAGCGGCGTGATGATCCTCGATCGCAATGCTCGACACGCATTGGAGATCGTCGAAACCAATCGCGAAGGACGCCGGGAGGGATCTCTTCTTTGGTGCATCGATCGGACCAAAACCGCGGCCGGGGCGCGACTACTCCGAGACTGGGTTCTCGAGCCCTTGACCGATGCCGAAGAGATTCGCACCCGTCATGACACGGTGCAGGAGTTCGTCGAGGACCGATCCACCCGAGACGCCATGCGAACGGAGCTGCAGGGAATCTTCGACCTGGAGCGCGTCACCGCGAGATTGATGGTCAACCGCACCAGCCCTCGTGATCTGGCACAAATCCGCGATTCTTTGGGTCGCCTGCCCGCCTTGGTCGAATGCCTGGGTTCCGCGCGAACCCAGCTCGTCGCCACGGCTCGTCAGCAGCTGGTGTCTCCCCCCGGCCTTCCGGAGCTGCTGGAAAAGGCCTTGGTACAAGCGCCGCCGATCACCGCCAAGGAGGGCGGCGTGATTCGCGAAGGATTCTCTCCCGAGTTGGACGAACTGCGCACCCTCCGCAACGACTCCCAGGACTTGTTGCTGAAGATGCAGCGTGAAGAGATCGAACGAACCGGGATCTCGACGCTGAAGATCGGCTTTCATTCAGTCTTCGGCTACTACCTGGAAGTCTCCCATGCGAACAAAGACAAGGTTCCCGAGAACTACATCCGCAAACAAACGCTGAAGAACGCAGAGCGCTACATCACTCCGGAACTCAAGGAGTTCGAGGCCAAAGCGCTGGTCGCGGAAGAACGTTCGCTGAAACTCGAGATGGAGCTGTTCGAGAAGCTGCGGACCGACGCCGCCGAGCACGGACCAGCTCTGCAGACCCTCGGACGTGCGCTTGCCACCTTGGATGCGCTGGGGTCTCTGGCCGAGGCCGCCCAAGAACACGGCTATCGGCGCCCGACGATCGACGATTCCCAGGACTTGGATGTGGAGGAGGGCTACCATCCGGTCCTGGCCGTCACCCTTGGCAAGGACGCGTTCGTGGCCAACGACTGCCGACTCGGCGGAGATCATCCACGCTTCGCCTTGATCACCGGCCCCAACATGGCCGGCAAGTCGACTTACTTGCGACAGACCGCGTTGCTGGTGTTGATGGCCCAGATGGGCAGCTTCGTCCCCGCGAAGAGAGCTCGTCTGGGCGTCGCCGACCGCATCTTCACCCGGGTCGGCGCCTCGGATGACCTGGTCCGGGGTGCCTCCACGTTCATGGTGGAAATGACGGAAACCGCCAGCATTCTCCACCACGCGACAGATCGGAGCCTCGTCATCTTGGATGAGATCGGACGCGGAACCGGGACCTTCGATGGGCTCTCTCTGTCTCGAGCTCTGGCAGAACACTTGGCCGAGCACGTCCGCTGCCGGTCACTGTTTGCCACCCACTACCACCAGCTGACTCAGTTGGCCGACGAATTCTCCTCGGTACGCAATCTGAGCGTCGGCGTGCGCGAATGGGGTGAAGAGATCATTTTCCTGTATCGCATCCTGGAGGGTGGCACCGACCGTTCCTACGGGATTCATGTCGCCCGGCTCGCAGGAATCCCTGACCAGGTCATCGAACGAGCCCAGAGTCTGCTGCGTGAGTTGGAAACCCTGAGTCCCGAGCTGAGGCAACGCACGTCGCGAGAAGGAACCGCGAAAACGAGAGTTCAGGAAAGCCTGTTCTCGCCCCCCGCCGAGAACTTGCTTCGAGCCTTGCGGCGGATCGACATCGATGGACTGACCCCGCTCCAGGCACTGAACCAACTGGCCAAACTGAAGGCCCAAGCCGACGGCACCGCCCCCAAATCACGCCGGAAGAAGGTCAAGCAAGACCCGGGACCCGGCTTGTTCGGCAACGAAGCGAGCGCCGGCTAACCCGGTCAGGGATCCGAGCAGTCGCGCATCGCGCCACAGTTGGGACACACCATCTTGCAATGTCGATCCAAGATGGGCGTGCCGCAGATTTCGCAACGAACGTAGCCGTGTTCGTCGGGGCGCAACCCGTCGCGACCGTCCCCCGGGTTCGATTCCTTGGTCATCAGCGCGCGACCGCGCCACCCAAGGTGATCCGCAGATCCATGAGCCCGGAGCGATCCACCAATTCGGTCGTCACGACATCCTTGCATCCAATGAGCAGTCGCACATGGAGTCCCTGCTCATTGCCGTTCGCCAAAGATCCCTCAAGAGAAGGAATGGCGAAACGACCGGGCTGAAGCAGTGGCAATGGCTGCACCGCCAACCAACGCTCCGTCGCACCATCGACCACCACGGCCAAGGCCCATGGCTCTCTGGGAATCTCTCCGCGACGGTCTCGAACCTCCAAATGGCGCGGCGCCGGAGGGGAAACAACCACACGCGTCGTTGCGCCCATCGTCACCGGGTACGCGCCGAAGTGATCACCGCGATTGACCACGAGAGACACGTTTCGCGACGCTTCACCGAGGAAACGAGTGGTGCCACTCATGCAGGAATCGGACTGCAACAGCAAGCCTTCGGTGTGCAACGTCGCGGTGGCCCGACGCAACGGGTTGCCGTCCTGGCTTTCCAAGGACAGCTCGAAGCTTTGGGCGGGCAACAAATCGATCGGCCCGAGCTCGCCCGTTGGATTCTTCGGTCGCTCGAGGACTTGGGTCTGAACTCCCGGCGCTGAAACCGTCACCGAAAGCTCCGCGGCCGGGGGACACCCAGAAATCCGAAGCAACCCGTTGTCCACTCGTTCGGAAACCCGCTCGAACAGTCGACCACCGGAGGTCCAGCGGGCCACCGCGCGAATCGGTTCGTTTCCGAGAGAGTGACGGACGCGAACGTCCAAAGGAGCCACCGAAGGCAGCACCACAGGGTTGCCACTCCACTGTTCAAGGTCGACCAACAACGGCGCGCGTTCTTCATGCTCGAACCAGACCTGACCAGTTCGGGTTTGTCCGTGCAGTCGGAATCGGCCACGCAAGTCAGTGGTCGTTTCCCGTCCCTCGCGGCGCACCAACACGTCCTCGAGCGGGTTGCCGAACTCATCCACGACCCGGCCCCCCAAAGAGAATCCAGGCTCGAGGGCCAAGCGTTCTTCGCGCACTTCTTCACCCGCAAGGCGTAGGAACCGCGGCGGAAGATCCGAGAGGAACACGTTCTTCGGAACCAAGACTTCGACTCGATAGAAGCCGGGGGACACTCGCAGGAATTCGAATTGACCGTCGGCATCACTCGTCGCGAACGACTGGATTTGCCCTCGAGCGTCGGAAAGCTCTTTCCAAAGCGTGAGATTGAATGTCCTCGACGGCTCGGGGAAGGCCAAGTCGGGAGAGGGAACCCGACGCAAGATGACCAGGGATTCCGGCACCGGTTCGCCACCCGGTGCCACCACGGTGCCACCGTACGCCGCCATCAGGGGCGCCTTGGAGTGAACTCGGTCGTCGTCCCCGTCCCCGGAGTCGTCACTCGGTGGCGGCTGGGGCGGAGGTTGGGGCGGCGGAATCGGAGGATCGGAGGGCTCATCCCCTGGGTTGAGCGGGTCACGGTCCGGGAGCGGCGGAATGGGACTCACGCTCTCCAAGGGTCGACGTGGTTCGACCGGTGCCGGCAACGTCCTTGGCGGGAACGCACGGAACTCCATCACTCCCATGGAGGCGTCGACTGGTTGAATGCCTCCTTGCCGGGCAATGACGGCGCCCTCCGAGACTCGCAAGCGAGTCAACCCGCGGCGAACCGGAGAATCGGAGGTCCGCAAGGTGAATCGGGCATTGCGCGCGGAAATCACGACCCCTGGACAGTGAATGTCCGTGGCCCGTTCCCCGACAGCAACCACGACTTCCGTTTCGCCTCGGCCCAGTCGCAGAGAGCGAGGAGTGTCAATGACGACCTCGCCTCCCTGCAGAGTCATTTCCAAACCGCCGAGGAGCTCAGCGTGAACAACCTCGCTTGGCTCCGCGCGCAATGTGGTTCCAGAGAACAGTTCCGCCGCCGCGAACTCCCGGCCAGACGAAGACGCGATGGGTGGAGCGATCGAGGAAGTTCCAGCCTCTCCCTTCGCTGCCCCCCCGCGATGCACCGTACCGATGGACACCGGCCCGGACATGCCACGCGCCAAGGTGACGAAGAACAAAACCGCCGCGGCCCACCGAATGGTCGTTCCGATCAGCGTGCCTTCGTTGCCCTTGCGCAGGAACTTGCGCACCTGCGACCAACCGAAGTCGTCATCCAGCTTGAGCGAACGGGCCTCGGATCGCAGAGACTTCCAAACGTCATGGACGGCTGCCTGCTCCTCACGCAGGCTCGCGTCATCGCGCAAGGCGGCGCGCAACGGCTCGGCCTCTTCATTGGAAAGACCGGCATCCGCGTCCAGGATCAGAAGTTCGAGCAGCTCGTCGCGCTTCATGATTCACCCTCCGAATGCAAGTCGGGGGAATTGCGGATTTTCTCCACCAGAAGTCGACCTCCCCGGGCGACGGCGTTTTTCACTCCATGCAGGGGCATTCCCAGAATCATGGAGATGTCCCGGTACGACTTCTCTTCCAGTAGTCGTAGTGCCAGGACGATTTGGAATTTTTCCGGAATGGATCCGAGGAGGGCTCGCACGCGTTTGGCCTTCTCCCGACGAATGGCGGAGGACAAAGGCGCCTGGTTCGCGTCTTCCGTCAAACGCCACTCGGGAACTTCTTGAACGGGGGTCGGTCGTTTCCTGGACCGTTTCGCCAAGTCCACGCAGAGATTTCGGGCAATCGCGAACAACCATGGTCGCAGCCGCCCCGGATCGGACAGTGTTCCCGCAGAAGTCCAAGCCCGCCGGAACGTTTCCTGGACGAGGTCTTGAGCCTCCTCGGCGTCCCCGAGCTCCAGGATTCCGATCACGTAGACGGCTTCGCGAAAACAGCCAAAGACCTCTTCGAAGGCGTCTCGATCACGATTGAGGAACCGCGACCCAAGCTCGAGAAGCGCCGCTTCGTCGAGCTCTCGTCCCGTTCCTCTATTCGCTCTAGAGGGCTCGCGGCCCTGGGACTCCTCAGAAAAATCCATCGGTGCCGAGATGTTAGAAGCGAAATGGGGTCGTTGCCCAGCCCACAATCTCCGACTTCGAGGACCCAAGAACTCCTCAAGTCACGGTCGAGCAACAGTTTGCGAACACCAGGGTGGGCGACCGGAAAAGCCCCGGAGAGCTCTGAACACCCGGGGAGGGGACGGGACCCGGGAGCGTCTTGTTCCTCGGAAACCCTTAGATTCCCTCGGGCTTCCATCTGAGGGAGGGTGATTTACCCCTTTGTTCGGGCACCCGGGAGCCGAGGAACTTCCGGCGACCCAGGCCCCCAATCGGCGCCAAGAGCGTCCGTTCACGAGCTGGCGAGGTGTCCCTGATGAGAGTCGCCCATCTCCTGCCCCCCCGGAAAGTATTCGCGCCATCGGGAATCCACAGTCCGAGCGGTGACATCGTCGCAGAACAACTCGTCGGGATAGCTGCTCTTCATCCGGGCGTCCAAAACCAAAGGCATCGAGCGCACGATGTGGTTGCTCTCCACTCTTGGCGAAGCGGAGTGAAGGTCCCGTGCCGGATCGAAGCGGGTGAACGTCGACCACAAGAAGTTCATCACGCTTGCCGTGCTTCGTTTTCGTTCGTTCGACAGGACAACCAGTGGCCAGGACTCGAGTTCCGGAATCCTGGCAATGGCCTGCGGAAGATCTTCGCCGCCGTCGCCTTCCACGACCAGGCAACCCGGGCAGAAAACGGTCGCGCCCGTGACCGGCGACCCCAGATTCGACGGCACCTCGCGTGGCAACTCTCGAATTGGCTCCCCGATGCCTAGCAGCACTCCCTTGCTGCCTTCGTTCAAACGGGGACCTGCGTAGTCCAAAGTGTCCATCGACAAATTGGAGAACACGTACAGGTCGGTTTCCAGACGAGTGCGCGCCAGCACTCGCTCGAGCACGCCGCGAAAGTCGCGAAGGTCTCCCCCATCCGTAACCAGAAGGAACTTGGTCAGCGACAACTGCCCCTCTCCCAAGATGCGAAACGCCGAGGCCATGGCCTCCCGCTTGTAGCGCTCCCGCACGATGGCCCCCGCCAACGAGTGGTAACCGGTTTCTCCGTAGGACCACAAATCGCAAACCCCGGGCATCACCAGCGGGAACAAGGGTCTCAGCAAATCTTGGAGTGCATCCCCGAGGTAGAAGTCTTCCTGCCGCGGCTTCCCCACCACCGTTGCCGGATAAATCGGGTCCTTTCTTCGATACACGCGGCGACAGTGGAACACCGGGAAGTCATGGATCAGCGAGTAGTAACCGTAGTGGTCTCCAAACGGCCCTTCCGGTTTTCGTTCCCCGGGTCGCACCTCGCCACTCAGGCACCACTCTGCCGACGCCAGCAAGTGATGCGGAGACTCGCTCGTCTTCGCCATGGCCAGCCGTTTTCCGAGCAGCACCGAAGCAAGGAGAAGTTCGGGCACGTTTTCAGGAAGCGGAGCCAGGGCGCCGACCAATGCGGCCGGGGGGCCACCGAGGAAAACCGTCACGGGCAGCGCTTCACCGCGCTGCTCGGCTCGGTAGTGATGAAACCCACCGCCCTTTCCAATCTGCCAGTGCATGCCAGTCGACTCGCGGTCGTAGCGCTGCATCCGGTAGATGCCCAGATTGCCCGTGCCGTGATCCGGATCTTCGGTGTACACCAGTGGGAGGGTCATGAACGCCCCTCCGTCTTCGATCCAGGACTTGGTCACTGGAATCTGGTCGAGCCTCGGCGGCGACTCCACCACCTCCATCACGGGCCCCCGGCGAACCCGCTTCCTCCCCAAACGGAACAGCCATGGGGCAAAGCTCCGAGCCGCCCAGAGTTTTCCCGGGGTCGGTGGAAAGAAGTCTTGGACAAAACCCACCGCGTCCTTCACAAAGCTCTCGGGATCTCCTCCGAAAGCCAGGGCCAACCGCCGCGAAGAACCGAACAGGTTGGTGACGACCGAGTACGGACTGCCGCGAACGTGCCGAAACCAGAGTGCCGGACCGTCCGCAGCGATCACGCGACGATGAATCTCGGCGATCTCGAGATCGGGGTCGACCTCGGCAGTCACTTCACACAGTTCGCCGGCGGCCCGCAACCGCTGGAGATACTCGCGCAAACTTTGAGGACCCACTCGAGACGTCACCTTGGCATCTCCCGATCAGATCAACGGCGCTGCAAGGCAACGATGGGATCCAGTCGCGCGGCACGGATGGAAGCAACCATGGCGAACAGGAGAGTCACGACGCAACCGCCGAGAACGAACCACAAGATGCGAGTCGGATCGAAGGCGATCGGGATCTCCCGGAACCCGTAGACCTCTTCGCGAAACACCGGCACGCCACTCAACGAGGTCAGGAATTCGTGGACGAGATTGACTCGCAGCGCCACGAGAGTGCCGAACAACAAGCCGGTGACCGAGCCCAAGGCGCTCACGAACAACCCGCAACTGGTGAAAATGGAAGCAATCCCTCCGGAGGAAGCCCCCAGGGCCGTCAAGGTCCCGATGTCGCGAATCTTCTGACTGATCGTCATGTTCAAGGTGATGAGCAGGGTGAAACCGGAGACCACCACCACGAACAGCAGGATCACATCGAGAATCCGACGCTGGTTCTCCACTGCCCCAATCCAGTTGCGCCCAAGATCTCGCCAAGTGCGCACGTTGCCGGGATCCACGCCAAGGGGATAGAGGTTCTGTGCTAGCCGACGTGCCAAGACTTCTTCTTCCACTCCCGCCTCTCGACGAACGGTGATCTCGTGAGCGTCCGCGGGCATCCGCGCAAAGCTCTGCAAGTCTTCGAGGTCCAAGTACGCGGTGGTCAGATCCACCGACAGCTCCGCGGTCCGGAAGGTGCCCGCGAGAACGAATTCCCGAGAAACGGGCTCGAGATCCTCCCCCATCTCCGGGTCGGACGGAAACGTGAGCAGCTCCATCCGATCGCCGCGGGAGATTTCGAGGACTTCGGCCAACCGATCGCCGAACAGAATCGGGATGCCGTCCTGCTCGAGCGCGAATGGATCTTCTGGATTCGGAACGGCTCGCTCCGAGGGAGCATTGCGCAGGAAATCGCCGAGATCCGAGACGGCCAACTCTTCCTTGGCCACGATGCCTTGCACCTGCAACAACGGGCCACGAGAGATCTGGCCAAGCCCGAGAACGGTCGGGAGGGTCTTCTCGGTCGGAAACAGACAGGGAACGATCAGTCGCCGGGACACTCCCGCGACCCCTTCGGTGTTCTCGATGACGCGGCGAAACCGATCGTAATCGATGACCAGCAGCCCCTCGGGAGTCTGCAGCTTCGGCGGCACGACCACGATGTCGGCATTGCTGCCGCGGAGGATGCGCTGCTGCTCCTCGATGAAGCCGTTGAAGATCGCATCCACCACAACGATGGACCCGATTCCCAACGCGACTCCTGCGATCGAAACCCACATGATGGGCCGTCGCATCAGGTATCGAAAAGCAAGGAAGTAGCGGTACATGATTCGAGCGTAGCGTCGCTCGAATCCGCGAGCAATCAGGATCCGCGTTGTTCCAACGGCACGTAGTCCACTTCGTCCGAGCCGGTGTAGATTTGGCGCGGTCGGGAGATTCGGTTGGCCGGATCGCCTTGCATTTCTTCCCACTGAGCCAGCCAGCCACAAGTACGCGGAATGGCAAACAGGACCGGGAACATCGTCGTGGGGAAACCCATCGCCTGGTAGATCAGGCCCGAGTAAAAGTCCACGTTCGGATAGAGCTTGCGGTCGACGAAGTATTCGTCCTGCAGCGCGATCTTTTCCAGTTCCAGAGCAATGTCCAACAGCTCGTTCTTGCCGGTCACGCGGAATACCTGGTGGGCCATTTCCTTGATGATCTTCGCGCGCGGATCGTAGTTCTTGTAGACCCGGTGCCCGAAGCCCATGAGGCGTCGCTCGCCCGCCTTGACCGACTTCATGAAGGCAGGAATCTTGTCCACCGAGCCGATTTCCGCAAGCATGCGAAGAACGGCTTCATTCGCTCCGCCGTGCAGAGGTCCGTACAGAGCGGCCGTGGCTGCTGCGATCGAGCAGTAGGGATCGACTCGCGAGGAGCCGACACTGCGCATGGCGTTGGTGCTGCAGTTCTGCTCGTGGTCAGCATGCAAGATGAACAGCAGATTGAGTGCTTGTTCCAGCACCGGATCGGGACGGAAGTCCCGGTCGTTCAGGTTGAACAACATCGTCAGGAAGTTGCCGATGTAGGACAGCTGATTGTTCGGGTAGGTGTAACGGTGCCCCAAACTGTGCCGGTAGGCGAAAGCTGCCAGCGTCGGCATCTTGGCAATCAGCCGAATCATCTGCAGACGGCGGATCTCCGGATTGCTGATGTCCGACGCTTCCTTGTAGAAGGTCGACAGTGAAGCCACCGTAGAGATCAGCATGACCATCGGGTGGGCGTCGTAACGGAATGCATTGATGAAGTGGCGCACGTTCTCGTGGATGAGGGTGTGCCGGGAGATCTCGGCCTCCCACTCCTGGAGCTCGGTGGCGGTCGGCAGGCGACCGAAGATCAGCAGCCAGGCCGTCTCCAAATAGTTAGACTGTTCGGCGAGCTGCTCGATCGGGTAGCCCCGGTAGCGAAGGATTCCCTTTTCGCCGTCAATGAATGTCACGGAACTGCGACACGAGGCGGTGTTGGAGAACCCGGGGTCATAGGTCATGAGACCGAAGTCGTCCTCGTTGACCTTGATTTGACGGAGCTCGAGGGCGTTGATCGTGCCGTCGGTGATCGGGAGATCGTATTCGCGGCCGGTGCGGTGATCCGTCACCGTCACGTGGTCCTGGGTCGGGGGGGCCTCCTTGGTCCTCGAGTCGGACATCGGGGTGTTCTCCTTGGTCACCAAACTCATTCCACACTCTTCCTTCCAGGATACCGTGTCGATGTTCGCCGCCGAACGATCGACGAGATCCCTTGGCTCCGATTGTGGGCGGAGCGCGGCGGGACACCTCGAGGAGCCTCCAAAAAAGGGGGCATTTCTTCCTATCGCCCGACCTCGGCCAGACGGTGAACCCGATTCTTCGAATTCCTCGGCGCCGGGTCGGAAGTCCGTCGACCCTGACACCGAGACCAGCGACAGCCCGGCCACCATGGGCGACGATGCGCCGGAAGTTCTGCTAGCGGTTCTCGCCCCGATCCGCCGCTCGGAACTGAGGGAATTCACCGAACAATCGACGAACTCTCGAGTTCGGGAAAGATCTCCGACTACTCCCCGGAATACGGGTCGCGGCGAAGGAAAACAAGAGTGGCCTTCCACTTGTCGTCGACGGCCTGCTTGGTGTCCAAGGTCAACCGGGCAGAGACCAGCTTCACCCGCGGAGAATTCACTTCCACTTTATGGGCGAAGGTCAGCAAGTTCAGGCGGTCCATCTCCCGGCCCTTGCGGAAATTGAGCTGGAACTCTTGGTCCTGGTAGCCGTCGTAGCGCTCGACGTCCTTGGGGTTGGTGTCGTAATCCTGGTTGGCGTCGATGCCGGACTGCCGCCCCATCTCCATGAAAAAGCTCAGCGGCTGATTGTCGTACTGGGCCAGGCGGTCCTGCTTCTGCTCCTCGAGCAGCACGTCGATCTGCCCGGAATACTCTCCGACCAGCTTCAGGGAGTTGCGCACCGAGGCGAGGTCCCGCTTGGTCTGGTCCCGCTGCATGCCGGCCCAGACCGATGCCCCGACCACCGCGAAAATCAAGAACGCGCAAAATCCGACGGTCAGCTTGATTGCGTTCATCGCTTCAACGTCGCTTCCTGCCGCGGGGCACCGCGCACTCTTCGGTCAGATTCGCCTGCAGAGATTGGAATTCGACCCGGCCGTCCTTGCCGCCGGTCACCTTCGAGGACTCCACCTCCGCCACATATTCGTTCTCGCGCAAGGCTCGCATCAGGATGTCGATTTTCCCAGGGTCCAGGACCTTGCCCTTGAGCTTGAACACCGGCTGATCCTTGTTCAGGTCCAGCTCGATGTTGTTGAGTTCCAGCCGACCGAGCTGGCCCAAGTGGCTGTCGATCGCCAGGATCAGTTCGTGGAGGATGTTCAACCCCGAGGGCACTCGAGGAATGCTCCCTTCCCGCCCCAATGAAGAGGCCAGGTCGTCACGGGTGTCCTTGAGCTCCTTGCGGATGTCGTCGACCAGCCGCCGCGGAGGCCGACTCCGGTTGCGGTAGTCGTTGAGGATCTTCTCGTCGGATCCGTATTCCTGGTAGGTCGTGACCGCGACGTAGGCCGCGTCGTCCAGTTCCTGCTTGAGGATCAAGTACTCCTTCATGTTCACCAGGAAGAACAGGAAGGCCACCAGGAAGGCGGCCACGGCCAAGAAGGACAAGGGCACCTTGAGCTGATCGAAACGCTTGGCAAACCGAAGGTCTTCCTGACGGAAGTCCACTCGGCTGGCCTCGCTCCCCAACAAGCGCAGGGCGACTCCCAGAGCCGCGGCGCCCTCGGCGTTGGCCTGGTCGGCAATGTCCGGATCCAGGTCGTGCTCGACCAAATCGAACGGACGCAGCACCTCGACTTCCCGGCCCAATTCGACCTGGATTCGCTGCTGAAAGGCTTCTTCCTGAAGGGCGGGCCCCAACATCAACACGCGGGGGCGCTCGTCCGAGAGTCCGAGTGGGAACAGGGTCCGCTGGACCTCGCGGTTGAGTCGCGCGAAAAAGTCCTTGGTGGCGAGAATTCGCGGAGCGGAGCCCTCTCCCACCAGTTCCGTGTCGTCGTCCTCTTCCATGTCGAGGATGACCAGCTCGTCGTCGTCCTCGTCCGCTTCGCCGTCCCCGTCCGGGTTCAGGTTCGCCGGCTCCGGAATCGGCTCTTCGGCCCCGAGCGTCCGCGCGCCGAGTCGAATGGCGCGAGCGCCGAGCAATCGATCGCCGTCCACCACCAGAAGGTGGGTCACGTCATGATCGCACTCGATGACCAGGGTCGGCAGGGACGGCTCCGGAGAGTCGTCTGCCTCCTCCTCGTCGGACTCCAGTTCCGTCTGGGCAAAAACCCCCAGCTGACGCAGCGCCCCGTACAACGCATTCAGGTGGAGATCCGCAAAGAACGGATCCACGCCACTGCGATCCATGATGCCAAACTTGGTTCGGGCCGCCGCCTTCTCGTAGGCCATGACCAGCAGGTGGCTGCCCTCCCTCGGCTGACCGATCGGCTGGTAGTCCACCACGACATCATCGATGTCCACCAAAGGCAGGTGATTTTCCGCCTCGAACTTCAACACCTTGACGATCTGGTCGTCCTGGGAGAAGGGCAGATCGAGTTCCCGGAACGTGCAGGAATAGGAGTCCAAGGCGCAGGCGGCCGGGTCACGGGTCAACTTTTGAGACTTGATCATCTCGGCCAGCGCGCGAGTGGCGATGTCCTCGGGATCCTCGTCTCCATGGGCGCGAATGTCCGCGGCCGCAAACGCCGTCACCCGGGGCGCCTTCAGCGTGCCGTCGATCTCCACGGCACGGATGCGCACTCGGTTGAAGTCCAAGGCGAGCTGGCTGGGCATGGCAGGCGGGTCCTGGTCGCGCTCTCAGTGACGAGAGATTCGGCCGTCTAAGGGGTTCAGCGTCGAGGCGTATTCACCATGGAATGATATTCGCGCCGCTGTTCTTCCGTGAACAGAGATTCGATGGCGCTGTCCGCCTGGAGCCCAGCGGCATCGGCAAGCGCCCAGAATTGCTGATCGGCTTGGCGATCTGCCTCGACCACCGAGGTCCGGTACTCGTCGAGGATTTCGTCCAAGCGGTCGCGTTGTTCCGGGCTCAGGTCCAGCTCCTCCAGGAGTTCACTGATTCGCTCCACCGCGGCACCCGGGCCGCGGTCGGTCGTACGCTTGGACTGCGCCACCACCCAGGTGGTCGCGGCCCCGACCAGGCACCACAGCACGGCATGAAGAATTCCCCAACCTAGGATGCGGCGATTCACGGGGCTCAGCGACCTCCCCGCCACTCTTCGAGGAATCGGGAGAGGTACCCGAGATTCTCATCCGGCTGGCGCTCCTCGCTCCGCTCGCGAACCACGCGCAGATACTCCTCTTCCAACTGGAAGCGAGCGGCATCATCCACGGGATCCGCCAAGGCTTCGTCTGGCGACAGTCCCCACTGGAACAAGCTCGCCACAATCAACAGCGCTGCCGCCACCGCAGCACTGGCCCGCAGGACTCGAACCACCCCAGGGCCTTCCGGCGCAGGAGCTGCCGGTGCGACCTCCCCCGCGGAGGCTTCTTCGATCCGCGACAGAATCCGCTCGGGCAAGCCGACGGTACGACCCGACGTTGCATCCGAGCGCAAGATCGAAGAGATCGACGCCATCTGCTGGCGCTCGGCACGGCATTCCTCGCACCCCTCGAGGTGCTCCTCAAGCTGTCGCCGCGCAGCCGCTTCCAGCTCGCCGTCCAGTTCTCGGCTGATCCAGCGTCGATAGGTGGCATGGGTCACCATCTCGAACACTCCCTTGTTCGCACTTCCGAATTCGACGGCGCGCGGAGCCCGGAGACTCCCGCAACCCTTTCTCGGCCTCGCCACATGTCGCGCGGCCCTACCATCCAAACGCCTCGGGATCGAGACCGTCGGCCTCGAACCGCCGCAGCAGCCAATCCTTGAGCTTGGCCCGAGCCCGGAACAGTCGCGATTCCACCGTGCCTTTGGGCAAATCGAGGATCTCGCCCAGTTTCTCGTAGGACAGATCCTCGTACTCGCGCAGCACCAGAATCACCCGGTACCGTTCGGGCAACTCGTCGATGCCCTCTTTCACCAAGTCCGAAAGTTCTTTCCTTTCGGATTCTCCGGTCGGCCCGGCACTCCGGTCCACCGAAGCTCCGTCCAGGTGGAACTCCTCGGTATCGAGAGACAGGTGGCGCCGACGACGCTCCCGCTTGGAAGCATCGACCGAGGCGTTCACCGCGATCCGATAGAGCCAGGTGTAGAGCGCCGAGCCTTCCTGGAAGCGGCCCAAACTGCGGTACGCTTTCAGGAACGTTTCCTGGACCACTTCCTCGGCATCCGCCGGGTTGCCAAGAATTCGACTCACCACGACCTGGAGACGATCGGCGTACTGCTCGACAATGAGGCGAAACGCCTCGGGACTCCCGCGCCTGGCCTGGGCCAGGAGTTCGGTTTCCGTAGGAGCGTCGGGCGGCGTGCGGATCGTCATTTCCATTCCGCCCCCTTCGACGACCGGCGCGGCCTGGTCTTCCCGCGGACCGGGCGGATTTGCTTCCGGCCCTCGATTCATGGGACCTCCCCTTGGCGGGGGCATTCGCAGCGGTCGTTTTTTCTGCCAGGAGCAGCAGGAATAAGCTGGCTGATTCGAAACCGTCGATCATAGGGTCGGAAGCCATGCCCACCGTCCCCCCGCCTCCCTTCTCGAGTCTCCCGGTGACCGGTCTTCGGACCCTGGGGCTGCTCCTGTTGCTCTTGGTCCAGTGCCAGGAGAGCAGCCAGGTGGGCACTCCGCCCCTGCTCCAGCGACTCCTTCATGAGCCCGGAGCTCGCTGGCAGGTCGAGGGCGAGTGGTATCGGCAAGAACTCGACCCACGGCGGCCGGAAGCCGACCTGACTCCTCACACGGTGCTGGATTTTGAGCGGGGATTGTCGGAGTGGATCGTCATGACGGACCCCGCCCCTCACGGCGGGCCTGGCGAAGCCGCTCGGTCGCTTCCCTGGGTCGACTCCGCAAGTCCGGGAGCGATCGTCCGCTCCCCGCCGGGATGGAGCGCCGTCAGCCGGGTCGTTCCGGTCTCGCCCCTGACCGACTACGTCATCACCGCCTGGGTGAAGTCGCCAGAACAGGGTGGCCATGCGGTGACCATCCAGCCGTTCCAGCTTCCTCCCGAGGATCTGGGCGACGCCGATGCCGTCACCGCCGCCCTCCAAAACGACAGCAACAAGACCGCATTGTGGGCCATGTCCCGCGACCAGGTGGAGATCCTGGAGACCCGCGAGGACGGCTTCGAGCTGTGGCGATTCGAGCCGCCGGCGCCCACATTGTTCGGAGTCGAGTCTCTTCTCGTCGGCCTGCTCAGCATCACTTCTTTGGAGCGGCCGGAGTCCGACACCGCCGCGTTCGGGACGGTCACGGTCTTCGAACTCGGCTTGCGGGATGCGCTGGCCTGGAATCACGGTTATCCCGCCATCCCTTCGGTCGAAACCTTGGATTTGGAGCGGCGCACGGCCGCCGTTCGTCGAGACAGCGAAACCCGACCGGCCCTGCTTCTTCCCTTGGGCGGACAAGCGCAATGCCGGGTCACGCGTCGACCGGAGGCTTCCTCGCTGCGCACCGGTCTGTGCATCCTTCCCGAAGATCGCTTGGCTCGCTTCGGACCGTGCCGCGTGGAAGTGAACGTCGAGGTGATCCAGGACTCCCAACTGCTCGACGAACAATCTCTCTTCTTGGAGTTCGACCCTCGTCAACCAGCGTTCTGGACCGACGTCCACGTGGAGCTCCCCACCATCGACGCTGTCGCGGAACTCGAATTGAGGGTCCGAGTGTTGGGGGAAGACGGCCCCGGCGCCCCCTTGCTGGCCCTCTCCGACCCGCTGCTGCGTGTCGAGGCCCAGCAACCGGAGTGGAACTTGGTGATGGTGTCCCTGGACACCTTTCGCGCCGATCGACTGGGACGAGTCCGCGACGGCAAGAGCCTGACTCCTCACCTCGACTCCTTGTGCGCGGAGAGCTTGGTCTTCGAACAGGCCCTGAGCCCGGCGTCGTACACCTTGCCCGCTCATGCCTCGCTCTTCATGTCTCAGAATCCAGGGGACCATGGCTTGCTCCATCCGACCCAGCGACCGGACCGAGCGCGTTCCATCACCCTGACTGAGCTCCTGGCCGAACGTGGCTACGAAACCGGCGCGTTCACGGCGGGCGCGATGCTGAATCCGGAGTACTGCGGTGTGCAAGCGGGCTTCGACCGATACAGCGAAATCGACCCGTTTTTGAGTGACCAGGACCCACTTCCTCAAAAAGTGCCGCGCTGGGACCTGATCGACTACAACCGTCGGCTGTTCGACGAGAATCAGTGGGCGCGCCGGGTTCTGCCGTGGTTGGACCAGCGTTCAGGAGCTCCCTTTTTCTTGTTCCTCCACACCTACCTCGTCCACAACTACTGTCCGGACGCCTCGCTGCAGCCGCACTTCGAAGTGCGGCCGGACGTGGCTCCTGACCGCGATGGCCCAGTCACCAGCACCCCTCTCTGGGAAATGCCGTTGACCAACACTTGGCTGACCCGAGTCGACCCTCACGACCCGACCGAGTTCCATCCTCCTCGGGACTTGCCGTATCTCGAAAGCCTGTACGACGCGACCGTGTTCCAAGCAGATCGGGAGATCGGCAAGCTCATCGACGAACTGCGGCAACGGGGTCTCTGGGACAGGACGATCTTCGTGGTGGTTTCGGATCACGGCGAAGAGTTCCTGGAACACGGCGGGCTGTCTCACGCCCACACCCTCTACGAGGAGCTTCTTCGGGTCCCTTGGATTCTCCGGGTTCCGGGAATGTCGGGACAGCGCGTGACCGACCCGGTGTCCTTGATCGACGTGGCGCCGACTCTGCTGGCCCTGTTGGAGATTCCCAAAGACCCGCGCATGCAAGGTCGAAACGTGTTGGCGGAGGAAGGCAACCTCATCACACTCCACGAAGGAGTCGAGCGAGGAGCCACCTCCTTGCGCTCGGCTCGCTCCGTTCGCGCCAAGGTCATTCTGGCGTCACCGCGAGAAGCCGTCGCCGACCCGAGCACTCTTTCCCCGGAAGTTCGGGCACAGCTTCAACAACTTGGGTACTTGAACGACAGCGAAGAGCCGACCGATTTCGAACTCCAAGAACTCGAGTTGTACGATCTCGAATCCGACCCCGGTGAAACCCGTCCCTTGCAAGGAACTTTGAGCGAATCCATGGACCATGAGTTTCGAAAGCTCCTGGACGCCCTGCTCGAGGACGGCCCTTGAATTCGCCACGCTCGATCACGTGGGCAATCTTGGGACTCGGGGTGGCAGCGGTGTTCCTTGCCATGACGGCGAAGGACGTGCTGCCGCCCGAACCGGTGGAACAAGAGCTCATTCGTTTGGCTGAGCTTGCCCTCCAACCCGAAGCCAAGTTTCAAGAAACACGAGATTCCGATTCGTCGGCGGGCTCGCGGCCGGTGTGGCGCCAACTGTTTCCCCGAGCGCTCAATGACTGGACGCTTCTGCCGGATCGGAACGCCGGCGCCGCACAAATGCGACGGTTGGAAGACCTAAACCAAAAACCGGACGCTCGGTTCGCACGATTGGACGGAGAAACGCGAGTCCTGGTCACGTTGATTCCGGCCCAACCCCAACAAATGTTGGAGCTTCGCTATCGCGCACGGGTGACCGATTCGTCTCCCTCCGAACACGCTGGCTCCCACTTGGTCGTGGTACCGCTGAAGCGTTCTTTCTCCCTGCCCGAGTTCCTGCAGACCAAAACCTTGGCCGATCTCGAGAACGACCCGAAAAAGGAGCTGCTTTGCTACGGCAAAGAGGTCCCATTCTTCTCGACCGCTCTAGAACCCTCCGAGGACTTCGTCCAAGGAGCCCTGGATTTCCGCGTGCCCCTGGACGCCAACGCCCTTCTCATTGAAGTTTCCTGTGGTGCCGCGGGGCTCGGCTCTCACGTCGACGTGGCGGAAATGTCCCTGTTCCCTCGCCCCCTTCGTCAGCGACTCGAACAACAGGAGACCGTTCCCGAACTCACCCTTCTCGCCCCCGAGTCCTTCAGCCTGCGTCGAATCGACTGTCTGAGCGAGCGCCGCGATGGATTCTTGCTCGCCCCCCCCTCTCGGGTCAGCCTCGAGTGCCGCCTGCCCCAAGGACCGGTGGTTCTGGAGTTTGGTCGCGCGCGCATTCACGAACGACGACCGGACTGGCGCGAACAGCCGCAGACCCTGTCCGTGTCGGTAGAAAACTTGGATGACCCTGGTGGCGGTCCCAGCGTGGTTCACGAGGAGGAGTTGAACGACCAGCTGCCGACCGGTTGGATCGACCGTCAAGTCGACCTCAGCTTTTGGGCCGGAAAGCGCGTTCGACTCAGCTTCGAAGGCGATGCCAAACGCGGCTCGGACCTGCTCGCCGTCGGCGCCCCGCTCATTCGCCGGCGAACTTCCACCGACCCCGGCTGGAACGTCGTACTCGTTTCCCTCGACACGGTCCGTCTCGATCACCTTTCCCACGAAGGCTACTCAAGACCGACAACCCCGTTCCTCGCCGAGTTGGCCCAGCAGGGACTTTGGTTCCGCCACGCGGTGAGCACTTCGTCCTACACCCTGCCGTCCCACGCTTCCCTGTTCACCGGACAGCTCCCGTCCCACCACGGGGCCATCAATCAGCGAGCCGGACACAATCGAATCTCGACGACGCGCTCCGATCCCCTGGGTCGAAGGCTGGCCGACGCGGGATATCTGACCGCGGGATTCACGGGTGGCGCCTACCTCGGCCCGGGATTCGGCTTCGCCGATGGGTTCGATCGATACAGCACCATGGATCCGCTGCTTCCCGATCATGCGCCCTCTTTTGAACGACAGCCCCTGGCGCGGCAACGGGAGTTCAATGTGGCCCACCGCGCGACCCGACGCTGGGAGGGAGTGCTGGACTGGCTGCGACATCATCAGGACAGCCGCTTCTTTCTGTTCGTTCACACCTATCACGTGCACGAGTTCCTACCGACCGCCGAGAACAGCGAGCGGTTTCACCGATCGAACAGCGGCTCGACGGAGCAGTACCTTCGGTGGCTGCGCGACAAGCGCAAGGACGCAACTCAGATCGCCCCCGCAGATCTGCAAGCAGGCATCGACGCCTACGACGCCACCCTGCGCGATGCCGACGAGGCGGTGCGGCAGCTGGTGGACTGCTTGAAAGACCTGGGACTCTGGAACCGAACCGTGCTGGTGTTGACCTCGGACCACGGGGAAGAGTTCCTGGATCATGGACGCCTTGGTCATGGGCGAACGCTGTACGAGGAAATGCTTCGGGTGCCGATGATCTGGCATGTGCCAGGGATCCCCGCTCAGGAGTTTCCGTCCCTGGTGTCTCTGGTCGATGTCACTCCTTCTCTGGAAGAAATGCTGGGACTCGCGCCGCGGGTTCCGCGCGACGGGGAATCTCTGTGGCAGCAGTTGAACGGGGCTGCGTGGGAACCAACCCTCGCCTTTTCCGAACTGGAGTTGGACCCTCGCAACCAATGGCGAGCTGCCTCTTCGGGTGATTACAAGTTGGTCGAGTTCCACGATCAGGAAGCCTCCCCCGCGCCAGAGCTAAGCCTGTTCCAAGTGCGCAACGATCCCCAAGAACGTGAGAACCTTGCGGACCGCGAAGCCGAACGGACCATCGGCATGCGCCGGGAAATGACTCAGCGGCTGGAAGACGCGAAAGTGCAGCGACAGCGCGTGCAGGATGCTCAGCAGGAAGTGAGTGAAGAGGACCTGCAGAAACTCGAGGCTCTCGGTTACATGGGGGACGAATGACTCCGGCTCCTCCCGTCCGAGGCAAAACGCTGTTTCGTCCAGTGGGGGCTGCTCTACTCATGGCGAGCGTTGGGGCTTGCAGCCCCCCCACCGAAGAGTCTCCCTCGTTGGTTCGCCCCCTGGATCATCCGCTCACGGTGGATTCGCCATGGAGCCCGGCCGAAAAAGGAGACCGGTTCACCGGCGCATCGACCGAAGCCCTGCTGCGCGTCGACTTCGAATCCGGGATCGGCGACTTGCACGCCTATCGATCGGCCCAACCGTTCGGCGATTTCGCCACCCCACCGTTGAAAGCGTTGCCGGCTCCGTCCGCGCCCCGGGCCACCCCGGAAGCCGCCGCCCACGGCTCCCAAGGTCTCCGATTCGACACCCCATCCGGGGCGGCACTCTGGATCACTCCCGCGCTGGCCGACACGGCGTACTCCTTGACCTATCAAACAAGAGTTCAGTGCGAGGAGAGACGGGAGCAGGCAGAGCAAAGAGGATACGTCGGTCAGGTGTTGCTGCTCGAACTGCACCAGCTTCCCGATCCCGAAGCTCATGGCGGAGACGCGTTCGCCGCGGTCAAGGCGATCCTGGAAACCCAGCTCGCCTCGAAGCACTTGCTGACCGGACCGATTTCCAACCAATTCGAAGAGCGCCGCCTGTTGTTCAAGAGTTCGGTGTACACCCGAGCCATGGCATTGGTCTTCTTCGCCGGTGACCCAGGATGGTGGCGCTCCGCCGAACAACCCACAGCCGACCCGCCGAACGGCACCGTGGACCTCGACGACTTACTCCTCCGTCCGGTGCGACTGCGCGACTACCTGGCCTTCTCTCACTTGTCTGTCCAGGACGACTGGAGGACCTTGGCAACGGCCAACGAAGAGTCCGATCCTTGGGTGAGGAAGGTCAAGCTCGATGGGGAGATCCGCCGAGCATTCTTGGCCCCCGCCCCGACCCGCGGGTCGGTCCACTTCCAAGCACCCTCGGGCCCCTTTCGACTCTCGTTAGGCATTGGGGTCCTGGAAGAGCGGGTCGCGACTTGGGGAACCGAGCCGGTCGAGTTTCAGATTCAGGTTCTCGCGCCGGATGGCCGGTTGGTTCTCCAATCAAAACGCTCTCTGCAACCAGGCCGCGTGGAAGCCGATCTCGGCTGGCAAGAGTGGAACCTGGAGGGCACCACTGACGGAGGGAAACACCAACTCGTGCTGGAAACTCGGGCCTCCGCTTCGAGCCGGGATCTGGGCGTGTTCGCTGAGCCATGCTGGGCAACGCAGCCGAAGACTCCTCCGAGGAACCTGATCCTCGTTTCCCTCGATACCCTGCGCGCGGATCGCCTCGGCTGCTACGGCTACCAACGGGAGGATGGAATTCCGGTGAGCCCCCACCTGGACGCATTCGCCGACCAGTCTCGGCGGTTTTCGCGAGCCAGGACCGTGGCGTCCTACACCCTGCCGAGTCACGCCACAATGATGACCGGACTCTATCCCGCCGTTCACGCCGTGGTGGACTCCCAACGACGCCTGGTCGACGGAGTCCACGACGTGCTTGCTCAGCGGTTGCAGCGAGCGGGGTACGAGACCGCGGCATTCACGGGCGGCGGCTTCGTGTCCTACGAATACGGATTTCACCTTGGCTTCGATCGCTACTCCACGTTGGATCCGCTGCTGTCTCCGACCGACCCCATGCGCAACGCGTTTCCTCGCCCGAATGACCGTGCGTTCAACGATGCGAGCTACGCGAGGGCAAGCTTGGACGCGGCTCTGGAATGGATGGCGACTCGCGCCGAGTCTCCCTTCTTCCTGTTTCTCCATTCGTTCCTGGTTCACAACTACCACCCCACCGTGGACCGGGAACAACGGTTCGTCCGCGAGGACCCTCTGGACTTCCTCGCCACCGACCGCGATCTGCACCACTGGGACCGAGAGCTTGCCAAACAAGACCTGGCCATCCCTCCCGAGCTGATCGGGGTCTTGCGCGACTTGTACGATGCCACGATTCATCAAGCCGATGCCGAGTTTGGACGCTTGGTCGCGTTCCTGAAAGAACACCAGCTGTGGGACCGAACCGTGGTTCTCGTCACCTCCGATCACGGAGAAGAGTTCGGCGAGCACCGCGGCCTCCTCCACGGCAGAACCCTGTACGAAGAGGTCATGCAGATTCCGCTCATGCTGCGGGTCCCGGGGATGCGGAACGCGGTCATCGATGCCCCCGTTGACTTGACCCAGATCGCCGCGACCTTGTCGGAGTTGGCGGGTCTGGCAACGCTCGAAAACAATGGGCCATTGAATCTCTTGCAGTCCGAGGCAGATCTGTTGGCAGCGTCGCAGATTTGGGGAGAAGTGACGGCCCCGTTTCTCACCGAACGCTACTCGTGCACTCGCGACGGCTGGAAGCTGATCTTCAATCCAGAGACGGCAGTCGAAGAGCCGGGCTACGAAAAGCGTCGCCCCCCCCAATACGAGCTGTACGATTTGGGGAGCGATCCCGAGGAGCAATCCAACCTCCTGGCTCCTCCCCACCACCTCGAGCCTCCTCACCCTCGTGCAGGCAAGCTGCGACTCTGGCTCGATCACCGACGTCAGGAGTTCGCCAGGGAATCGGCCCGTCGAATCCCCGAGCTCCATCTCCTCGAAACCACCATGAGTCCCGACCAGGTCGAGAGGCTTCGGGAGTTGGGATACGCCGTCGACGAGTAGGGCTGCGGCATTTCGCCGGGAAAGTGCCCCCGGGGCGGACACTTCTCCGGACACGTTCCGGGGTCATTTGGGAGCGACCCGCGGGGCCGTTCCCGAGGATCTCTGGGCGGCGCTCCCAACGGTCGACGTAAATAATTGCCCACAAATGATTTGCCGGTGATCCGAAAAACCTTCGTCGCAGGCGAAAAGGGTCTGGCGTCTCTCGGGGGGGTGGGCTAGAAAGTTCGCACCTCCGCAGAGCTCTCTGCTCTTGCCCACTGTCGTTCTCGAACGACCTGCAGAGCCCTCGGAGTTTCCCTAAGTCTTTAGGGCCTGCCGGTACCCAGCCGATTCTTCCCGACGGGTGCGGTCGCATTGCGGCCGGAGCTCGTTGCTGGAATTGGACTCGATCCGCATGGACGTCGTGTTGGATCACGTTGTCTCCGGCACCGGAATCTCACGGCCCGGGTTTCTTGCACTGCGGATGCCCCCTGTTCGGGGCCTGTTTCTTGGACTCCTTGGAGAAGGATGCACCTTCCATGACTTCGTCCGATCGGTCTTCCAAAGGCCCCCTCGTTGGACTCGTGCTGCTCATCGGACTGGTGGCGGCGATCGTCGTTGGCCTGAAATTCCTCGGCGGAGGAGAGGCGGAAAAAAGCGAGGCGCCAAAAACCGCGAGCCGCACCGAAGCTCCCAAGGACCAGAAACCGATTCGCGTGGACTCGGTTCTGGAGCCGACGGTGGACGACGGCCCGGTGTCGTTCTCCATCGTTTGCATCGCCTCTGGCGGAAGCGAAACACCGCTCGAGGGAGTCGAGGTGAGCGCCGTTCCCACTGGCGCAGGAAATCGCGATGCCCAGCCGTCAGTGGCCACCACCGACGCCAACGGCATCGCCGAATTCAAGGACATGGAGCACCAGCAGTACGTGGTGACGGCCCAACCCGAGGGCCGCTACTCCCTTCGCAGCCGATCCGTGAAGACGGGTGGCCGCACGACCCTCATTTGGGGTCCTCAAGTCAGCCTGAAGGGCACGGTGGTTGCCGCCGATGACCAGTCCCCGGTGACCGGAGTGTTCACCCAGGTCCGTTGTGACTTGGACGCTGACCTGGTGATTTCGCGCATCCGACGCGCCCAACAAACCGGCCAGGCGGTGGAGGACGTCCCCGGGTTTGGCGAGGCGATGCCTTTCTTCCACCGCACCATGGAAACCGATGAGAACGGTCAGTTCTCGGTCGAGGCGATCCCCGCGGGATACGACGTGTTCGTGTCCTTCAGTCACGACGAATTCGACTCACTGCAAGAGCGAATTCGAACCAAGCCCGAAACCGACGTCGAGCGCAAGTTCGTGCTGCTGAATCGCACCGAGATCTTCGGCAAGGTCGTGGATGACGTGACCGGCGAACCTCTCGCCGGTGTCCTGGTGCAAGCCACCGAGGGCGGGGTGCCTCTGGAAGCCTACGCGCTGCTCGGCAGCGAACCGGTGTTGTTCGAATCCATCACGGATGACGACGGCAACTACCGAATCGTCAACGTTCCCCGCGGTCGCCAGCTCTTGCAGGTGGAGCACGAAGGCTACCACCAGATGCGAGAGAGCTTCGAGATCACGGAACGCGATCCGGTGGAAAGAAATCTGCGACTTTCCCAAGGAGCTCGCCTGAGCGGACGTGTCCTGGACACCTCCGGTCGTCCGGTCGAAGGCGCCACCGTTTACTGGCTGCATCCCCAGGAGTTGATCCTCGGCGCCGAAATGTCACTGAAGAACAAGACCGGCTCGGTCACCGGACCGGATGGTGCGTTCCATTTCTTGGATGTCCGTCCGGAGATGACGTTCAACCTGATGGTCGTGCACCCAGACTACCTGGAAGCCACTCAGCAGGACTTGTTGCTGCAGCAAGGGGAAAACCTGACGGGCGTGGAGATCTTCCTGGCTCGCGGCGGAGAAATCACCGGTTTCGTTCAGAACAGTGACCGTCAGCCAATCGCCGGCGCCGTGCTCACTGCCCGCTCCGTCCAACCTCCGCGCCCCGCGGTGCCCAAGGTCATCAGCCAAGCGGACGGAACGTTCCAAGTGCGCAACACTCGCAAGGGTGTGTACCAGATCACTTGCGAAGCGCCCGGCTACTGCATGGCGACCAACCGCAATGTCCGCGAAATCGCGAGTGGTGTGGCTTTCTACATGGTCAAAGAAGCCGTGTTTGCCGGCAAGGTCACGGACGAGTTCTCCGGCGAACCCATTCCTCGATTTGTGGTTCGTTACCGACCGTCTTCCAGCGCCCACGCACGGGATTTGAAAACCGAGACATTCCGCAACGACGACGGAACCTTCCGCATCGCCGGGCTGAGCCCGGGACCGTGGGATTTCGAGTTCACGTGTGACGACTATGCCCCGGTGGTGATGAACGCGGTCGGTCTCAAGGAAGCCGAGCAGCGCACGAGCGAAGAGATCAAGTTGAACCCCGGCGCCAAAGCGGTGGGACGGGTCATCGGCACCAACGGCCGCCCGGTCGAAGGCGCTCTGGTCCGCTTCGAGTTCCTGGAGTCCTTCGTCAAGACCGACAAGACCTACCTAAAGATGCAGACCAAGGCCGGCGACAACGGGGTCTACGAGATGCCCAACCTGTTGCCTGGTAAGTACCAGTGCTGGGCCACCCACCCACGCTTCGCTCAGCCCAAGCCCAAGGAGGTGGACGTGCTGGATGCTCCTTCCACCACCATTGACATCACCTTGCAGCGGGCCGGCAAGTTCCGCTTGCTGGTGCACGACGAGTTCGGCAAGGCCGTCGTCGGCGCCAAGGTCATGCTGTTCCAAGGCAAGAGTCCCATGGAAGCGGCCACCCGAGTGGTGAGCTCTCAAGGCGTCGGGCTCAAGTTCGAAGATCCGGTCGAACGCGCTGGTCTCGCATCCATGAGCGATGCCGACTCCCGAGCCAAGGGCATCACCAGCCGCGTCCCACAATCGGGAGAACTGGTGTGGCACCGGAAGCCACCAGGAGACTGGTCCATCTGGATCACCGCGGCGGGCTTCAGCCAGTACAAGCAGAAGGTCACCCTCATCCCGGGTAAGGAAGTCATCCACGAAGCCGTTCTCGAGCGTCCCAAGGAAGGCGAGAAGGGCAAGAAGAAGAAGGGTGGAAAGAAAGGGAGCTGACCCGGGAACGGTATGAAAAGCCCCCAACGGCTTGCACTCATTGCCGCCTGCTGGATCACCGCGCTCTGCACCGACGTGCATGGCGTCCAGGTGATCCGTCGCCAGGGGAAACCATTTGCGCCCCAGGATTGCCTCTGGTCACGCATTAGCGAACCGGATCTGCAGGTTCCGGAGACGGAGCCGACAGCAGCCGAACTCGCCCCGACCCTGGGGCTGGTGGAAGCGGGTTCGGATCACGGCGTTCCGGTGTTCCGACACGAGCAGACCGGAATGCAGTTCGTGTTCGTTCCCGGTGGTGAGTTCCCGATGGGGAGCGACTATTCCGGCATCTTCGAGCGTCCCTCCATCGTCGCCTCAGCGCGGAACTCCCGCGAGGAAAAGCACTACTTCAACAGCGAGCAGCCGTGCGCCAACATCTACGTCTCGCCGTTCTTCATCGGGCAGTTCGAGGTCACGGTGGCCCAGTACCGAGCATTCCTGGCGGCTGCGCAACGCGGGGAAGTCCAGCACCTGGAGTACCCCGCACTGGAAGAGCAGGACCACACCCCCCACTTCTGGGAGCAGGAACACCTTCCATTCTTTGACGACGATCAGCCCGTGGCAGGTGTTTCCTGGCTGAGCGCCTTCGCGTTCAGCAACTGGATGAACGCCCGGCTGCCCACCGAGGCAGAGTGGGAGAAGGCGGCTCGAGGAAACGACCGCCGCAGCTATCCCTGGGGCAACCAATTCGATGTGATGCGGGCCAACACCAAAGAAGGAATCAATGAACGGACGGTCCGCACCGGCGTCTACATCGGGGGTCGCAGCCCGTACGGCTGTTACAACATGGCGGGAAATGTCACCGAGTACACCATGGACGCGTACGAGGAAACCGTGTACGTCCATCGCAAACAAACCAATCATTGCCTTCTCGAACGTTCCCCGCGGAGAGATCACCGGGTGGTTCGTGGAGGGAGCTGGAGCCAGTACGTCGGCGGGATGCATCGAGCGCGAACCACCTCGCGCGCCTCGCTACCCATGAGCTACGGCGTCACCGGCGGCGTCGAGGATGCGCAGCATCTGTACCCCGGCTTCCGGGTAGTGCTCAGCCCCCACCAAGACCTGTACCCCGAAGGCTGGCTGGAAGAGCGCCGTCGGACTCTGCCGGAGCGTCGGGAGGCGCGTCTCGAGAAACGACGTCTCAAGCTGGAAGAACTACGCAACAGCATGGAGGAGAAATGAAAGTCTTCCAGACCCCCGGCTGGATTCCCCTGGCACGCGTCGTTGCCGCCGCCCTGGTGGTGACTTGCGCGACGAGCGAAGCCACCGCTCAGCTTTACGATCCCGACCGATCGCTGTTCTCTCGGTTTGCCGAAGCCGAACTGCCAGCCGCCCCCGAAAGCCCCAGCGCCGAGGAACTCGCGGCCTCCCTCGACTTGGAACCGGCCGGCGAGGAAGGCGGCATTCCTCAATACCAACTGAAGGACACCAGCCTTCTGTTCGTCTTCGTCCCCGGCGGCACGTTCACTTTGGGAAGCCACTACTCGGACATCTACCAAACCCCGTTCGTGACGGATTCGGCAAAGTCGTCCAAGACCCTCCAGAACTACTTCGTGGCCGAGCAACCGGCACGAGAGGTGTATCTCTCCCCCTACTTCATTTCCAAGTACGAGATCACCGTCAAACAGTACCGGAAGTTCGTCAAAGCCTGGCGAGAAGACGACACCATCGAGGAGCATCACTACCCAGGTACCCCGGCCGGATTCAGCCACGTTCCGTTTCTTTGGAAGAGTTCTCTCCCGTTTTGGGAGGACGACTCGCCAATCATTGGAATCTCTTGGTATTCCGCCTACGCGTTCTGCCAATGGCGCGGGGGCCGTCTCCCCACGGAAGCGGAGTGGGAAAAAGCGGCCCGCGGAACGGATCGGCGGATCTTCCCCTGGGGAAACGTGTTCGATCCGATGCGCGCCAACACGCGACATGGGTACAACGGGCGAACCATGGAGGTCGGAAGCTACCAGGGTGGGCGTAGTCCCTTGGGCTGCTACGACATGGCGGGGAATGCCGCCGAGTACACCTTGGACGCATTCGAAATGACCGCCTACCAGAATGGCGCTCTCAAAGACCCCTGCATCCTTGAAACCTTCCCCTTGAGCCAGTTCCGGGTGGTCCGTGGCGGGAGCTGGAACGAGCAGGGTTACTTGCACCGCGCGCGAACGACCAGTCGCGAACGAGGGCACCTCGTGCCCAACTACCAAGTCGCAAACACTGCGGAAGCTCAGATTCAGTATCTGCAGTACGGGTTCCGCATGGTGCTCACGCCTCAGCGTGACCTTCTCGGCGACGAAGGACGGGAACAGGTCGAAAAGATGTTGGAGGCAGGGAAGCGCCGTACCCGCTGAACCTGGGCCGCTCTGCCCTCCCCCCACTAGCGAACCGGTTCGATGCGCTCGCGGTTCCCCATGTATGGACGAAGTGCCGACGGAATCCCCACGGAGCCATCTTCGTTCTGATGGTTTTCGAGCAAGGCAATCAAGACTCGCGGGGACGCCACCACAGTATTGTTCAAGGTGTGGCAGTGGTGGATCTTTCCGTCGGAGTCCCGGTAACGGAGCCCCAAGCGCCGGGCCTGGAAGTCGTGGAAGCGCGAGGCGCTGTGGGTTTCGCCATAGCCTTCCCGAGATGGCATCCAACTCTCGATGTCGAACTTCTGAATCTGAGGCTGCCCCAGGTCACCGCCACACACGTTGACGACTCGGTAGGGAATCTCCAAGCTCTGTAGCAAGTCCTCGGAGTTCTGCAGAATGCTCTGATGATGCTGCAAGGAGAGTTCAGGGTCTGCCTGATCGATCACCACCTGTTCGACTTTCCAGAACTGGTGGACTCGGTACAAACCGCGGGTGTCCTTGCCGGCCGCCCCGGCTTCCCGGCGAAAGCAAGGAGACATGGCCACATACCGCTTCGGCAGTTCTTCCTGCTTCAGAATCTCCCCGGCATGCAGCGCCGTCAACGGAACTTCGGACGTGCCGATCAGATAGAGATCGTCCCGTTCCATTTTGTAGGACTGATCTTCTCCACCCGGAAAGTACGCGGTCCCTGCCATGGCGTCGTAGCGGACCAACAGTGGAACCTGGAACGGAACGAAACCCCGCGCCTGCATGTGATCCAGGGCCAGGCGCAACACCGCCTGCTCCAGCAGGCATCCGTCCCCTTTCAGGAGATACTGCCGCGAACCGGAGATCTGCCCGGCCCGCTCGATGTCCAGAATGCCAAGGTCGTTTCCCAGCGCAACGTGATCTTTCGGCTCGAAGCCGAATTCCCGCGGCTCGCCCACGCGGCGGAGTTCCACGTTGGCAGAATCATCTTTCCCTTCGGGTACCTCCTCTGCGGGCGGATTCGGCAGACGCATCATGAGCGCCTGGTACTCCTCGTCCACTCCCCGCTTCTGCTCTTCGAGATCCTTCAGGCGAGCCTTCAAAGACTTGAGCTCGGCCGAGGCGGAGGCACGCTCTTCCGGCGGCAAGCGACCAATGGCCTTGCTCGCCCGATTCTGCTCGGCGCGCGCTTCATCCAATTGCAGGATCAAGCCACGGCGGTCCTCGTCCAGCACGAGCACTCGATCGACGTCGACCTCGAGGTGCTTTTTGCGGGCGGCATCACGGATCAAGTCCGGGTTCTCCCGGACGAATTTCGGATCCAGCATGGATGGAGTTCCCGTGTGGGTTCCGGGAGGTCACGAATCGGGCCGGGACGGCTCCGACCGCCGGCGGACTCGAACGCCACCGGCCAGGCGTGGCATCATTGCCACTCGCTGGTGAACGGTCCACCCAGGAGTTTGTGGGACTTCAGAGTCATCTGGGCCGTGCAGCTCGTGCCTCCCGGCTTGGAGACCACGAAGTCCGCGGGAAACCAGGCCCGATCGATGGACTGCAAGTAGACCTCCTGGGAAATCAGGCGACCCTTCTCCCCCTTGGCCAGCGTGGAACCGGAGTCGCTCTTGATCGCCACCTCGGGAAGTAGCACGTTGGGAAAAATGCGTCCGATCATCGCGCCGGTCTTTTCGTACACCAGCATCGAGCTGCTGTCGACCATGACTTCGTTGCCGAGGTCCCGAGTTTCAAAGGTGAATCGGAACGGGGCGCCCATTTCCAGGGAGTAGGTTTCGCCTGCCTTGACCTCGAACGGCTCTGCCTCCCCGGGCATGATCCAGGCCATCTCGAGACTCCGTCCCTTGCCCTTCTCGATCTTCCCGACCGCCACCTTGTAGCGACCCACGGGCACTTCGACCTCATCCTTCCCCGAGACGTCGAAGTAGGCACCCTGGAACTTCCCGACTTCTCCAATGACAAGAGCCGAAGGACGCCGCGCCCCTTCCCACTCGAGCTTCACGAATCCGGTGTCGATCGCCAGTTCCCGGGTGGACACGCCGCCGTCATTCTTGACTCGCAGACGGTGAAACGCATCGCCCACCTGGAACACGGTGCTGAACGGGGCAGCCTTGGAACCTTTGCCCACGAGCATGGCGTCCAAGTCGGCAAACTGGGGAGCGCCATTGAGCAAGAAGTCCGAGGATTCACGGACGTCACCGAAGATCCCGGAACAGTTGTCGTCGATCAAAATGAACTTTTGACCGAGGACCTTGCCCTCGCGATAGCAGCCGGACCGGAAGTAGCAGTTCTCCGTGAAACGCGAATTGAATCCGAGCCAGCGCTCGGTCGCGCTCCCCGTCGCAAAGAACAATGCGTACTTCTCGGCGTCCCTCCCCTTCCCGTTGGAGATCTCCGTCACCGAGGCCTTGTTGGCGATGACCTTTGCTTCGACGTCTCCTTCCCCGTCTCCATCGACGTCAATCAACCCTTTGGCACCGTCGCGGTACAAGTTCAACGGCACGCCGAACGGCGAGCACACGCTGGTCACGTCGGGCCAGGACAGAGGCACCAGACTGCCCGGAAGGAACGCGACGCGCCTCCAAAGCAGGATGTGGCTCACCGAATAGGGAGACGGCGTCTCGAACTGAGTCGGGCTCTTGGCTTTCTTGTAGCTGGTTGACCAGTCCTGCCATTCGGAAGTCGGCACGAACGAATTCGGCGTGTCGCGGCTGCCTTCAATGGCTTCGTCGGTGGAGGCCTCGGGATCGAAACCCATGTCGATCCAGTCGCGCCGTTTCTCCGACATGTGCTTGTAGTCTTGATTCTCTCGGGAGATGCCAGCGGCAAGCCAATCGTCCATGGCCCGGTCATAGGCCGTGACGGCCTGCTGGTAGGCCTCGAGGAACTCGTGGCAAGAGCCCACCCGTTGGCGGCAGTGGGCCAGGAACTCCCGATCACTGAGCCGTTCCAGGTCCGTCAGGGACTCCTCGTACCCGTCGATCGCGCGTCGGTACAGGCCCGCATCCCGCGTTTGTCGGGCCTCGTCGTAGACCGTGTCGGTCTTGCGAACGACCTCGAGGGCTTTTTCGCGCCGCTCCAGGTCTTCCTCGGTGAGGGTGGCAATGTACTCGATGCGTTTCTGGTAGCGAGTGTCTGCATCACGCTGGTCCATCCCCGCCGCCAACGGCCGCAGGTGATCGAGGTTGGCGTCGGAGGGAGATTTGGCGTGCTCTGACAGCAAAGCATCCAGTACGCCGACCGCGGTGCGCATGTTGCGGCGCGCCAGGGTGTTCACGCCCGCCAGGTCATTGACGTCCAGCAGGTTCTTGTAGTCTTCATAGAATTTCTTCTCCGCCGAGTCGAAATCCTGGGCCGTCGCCACGACCCCCAGAGCACTGACAAGCACCAGCATGCGGATCCACATGTATTCCACCTTTCTCGACAGCCGTTCTGGACGTCGCCCGAGAATCGAGCGAGGGTCGGCCTTCCGCCTACTAGCGGCGCAGCAGATTCCATGCCGGAAGTTACGGAGCCCCCCAGGGGGAGTCAACTCAGGCTGCCGGTGATGGGCTCAACGGCCGCGAACAGGCGCGGTTCGGCCTTGCCACGGCCCCGCGAGTGACTCAGCGGTTTTGGCGGTCTCGCATGCGCTTGCTCCGCTCATCGAGGAACTTCTTCTCGGCTCGAGTCAAGCTGGGCAAACCGCTCTCGCTGATCTTGGCAAGGATCCGGTCCATCTCGTCTTCGTCATCGACTTCGCGCTGCTGTTGACGAAGCGCGGACCGTTCTTGGATCTCTTCCCGCGCGCGGGCGAAAAACCCGAACGGATCCCACTGGTACTTCCAAAAGGCCAGGCCGTACGCGGCACCTCCCAGATGACAGAAATGAGCAATGTTGTCATCAATACTCTGGAGGATCGGGAACAAGTCGACCGCGATCAGGATGTAGAACAAGGTGCGCATGCGCACCGGAACGATGAACAGAATGACTTGCCGGTCCGGGGTCGCCCAGGCCAGATAGGCAATCAGCGCCAAGATCCCGCCGGAAGCCCCGACCAGAGGCGCCGAGGGCTTGCCAAACATGATCTGAGTGACGAGATGCAGAGCACCCCCGACCGCACCGGCGCAAAAGAACAGCCCCAAGAAGCGTCGTTTGCCAAGGCTGCGCTCCAGGTCTGTTCCCAGGAACCAAAGGATCAGACAGTTCATGGCGAGGTGCCACAGCCCGGTGGTCGAGTGCAGAAACATGTAGGTCCCGAATGGGAACAACATCCACGCGTTTTGCACACGAAGGCTGAACCACTTGGCCATGAAGTCGGGCCAAGGAGTTCGCTGGACGATAAGAGTGAGAACGAACACCGACACGATCGAGACGATCAAGGTCTTGGTGGTGGTCCAAGGCCCCCCTTGAGGGCCTCTCCAACCGACCTGCCCGTGATCCCACTCCGGTCGATACGCCATCGCGGCTGTCACTCCCATTTGCTCGTGGCGGGCGTTCGTGAAGGATCGCTTCGACGCGCGAACCAGCGAACGACCGAGCCCGCCGGTCTGCTATCGTAAGCGTCCGTTCGCGAACCCGGTATTCCCTTTCCTGACATCGGCCGCGAAGCCACGAAAGAGGGACTTTTTTTCATGACCGCCCGAATCATTGACGGACGGGCCCTGGCCTCGGGAATTCTCGAGCGCGTCCGGGTGCAGATCGCCGAACTCAGCCCCCATCCCCTGCGCCTGGTCTCCCTCTACATCGGCAATGACGAAGCGTCCGCGGTCTACATCCGCAACCAGCAGCGGTCGTGTCAGCGCATGGGGGTCCAGTTCGACCTCATCCACTTGGATGCCTCCACCACCGAGGAGGAGTTGATTGCGCGCATCCAGGATTTGAACCGGGATCCCGAGGTCACCGGCATCCTTCTCCAGAGACCGCTTCCCGCCCCACTCCACCACCTGCGGATCCAATCCAAGATCCACCCGGACAAGGACATCGAAGGACTCAACCCGGCAAACATCGGCGCCATCGTTTACGGCACCCCCAAGCTGGTCCCGTGCACGGCCCTGGCTGCGATCCGCTGCCTGCTTTCGACGGGGGTTCCGCTGAAAGGAGCCGACGCGGTGATGGTTGGCCACAGTGAGGTGGTCGGAAAACCGATCGCCTTCCTGATGCTGAACTTCTTCGCCACCGCCACCATTTGTCACGTCGCGACCCAAGACCTGGCTGCCAAGACGGAACGAGCGGACATCGTGTTCACGGCGGTCGGCAAACCGGGGCTCTTGACCGGCGACATGATCAAGCCGGGAGCCGTCGTCATCGACATCGGCATCAATCAAGTTCCGCTCTTGGATGCCGAAGGCAACCCGACCCATGACGAGCAGGGCCGTCCGCGCTACCGACTCCAAGGAGACGCGGACTTCGATTCGGTGCGCAAGGTTGCTTCCCATGTGACCCCGGTTCCGGGAGGAGTCGGTCCCGTCACCGTTGCCATGTTGCTTCACAACACGGTACTCGCCGCGCGCCACCAGGCAGGACTTCCCACCGATCCTGTGTTGGATCCCCAAAGCGTCCAGTCCTAAGAGTTTGCATCGCAGATCGGTGCCGAAGCACCGGGAAAACCCGCATCGAAACTGGGACGGCTCCAGGGGCGTCGCGCGACTGGCCGAGACCTCAAGAAGCACTCTCGCCTGTCACCTTGGTTCGTTCGGCATTCCCGGAGCCGCCATGACCAGCATCTCTTTGTCACCAACCACGTTCGACGGCGTGGACCTTCCCGATCTGCAACAGCAGTCCGCGTCGATACGCGACTGCATCCAGGAAGAAGACGTGGCGTTGCTGCGAGGCTGGATCTCTCGGGCCGCGGTGGACGGCGCCATGGATCGTCTTCGAAGTGGCTTCTCCCTGGAGAACGACACCAAGCTCGACCACAAGTCACGCGTGACGGATCCCCGCGACATCCCCAACTACCAGCGGCTCATGCTCGGAGAATTCGGCGCCACCGAAACGGAACGGTCGTTTTTCGTCCGCATGTTCTACAACCCGCTGTGGAACGGCGACCAATGGGGACTCCACGACACCTTTCGACGGATGATTCGACTGAGGAACGCCCTGTACGACGTTGCACCCGATCACTGCCTGGAGGCGCCGCAGAACAGCACCTACACCCTCAGTCGAGTGCATCAGTATCCTCGGGGCGGCGGGTTCTTGGCGGCGCACCGCGACACAGTGGCGGCCGGTGTTCCCGAATCCACCGGGCTGAACGGCTACATCCAGGTCCTGCTGGTCATGAGTGAGAAAGGCAGAGACTTCCACACCGGGGGCGGCTACTACGTCAAGCACGGGGAGCGGATCCTCTACGAGGAGTTCACTCAGCCGGGGGACGTCCTGGTCTACAACGGTCAGACCCTGCACGGAGTGGAAACCGTGGACCCCCAGGAGGAGACCAATCTCGCCTCCGCCCATGGGCGCTACTCCGCCACGGTCACTCTCTACCAACCGCGGCGCGGTGTGATGAAGATGGGTTGACCGGCCGTCCCGTCGGTCAATGAACGTCGATCACGACGCCGTTGTGGAACCGAAACACCAGGTCCCCACGACCGTCGGACTTGTAACCCCAGAGGGTCTCGGCGCTCTTGGTCGCCTTGGCCGAGTCTGGCATCCCGAACTGCCGGTAGATCATGACCGGTGTCCAGCAAAAGTACTGCTCCACGACCGCGCGCCGATCTTGCAGGAACGAGGTCGCCACTTCCTGGACCAGCGTTTCGTTCTTGGGAGTTCGTGCCACCACCCCGACGGAGGCCCCGGAAGAACCCCCCTGCATGGCCGCCTGCAGCTGTTCGACCAGCTCCGGCGGCCAGACGGTCGAATCGTCGCTGGAACGGGTGGAGATGGGCGGCAACACCATGGGGGCCTTACTCTGCAAGGCCTTGCGCAAGGACGCGATCTCGTCACGCAGAGACGAGTCCACCTCGCCTTGGGAGGATTGGAGAGGTCGAGGCCCCGCATCCGTTTCCAGAAGGCGAACCACCAGGACCGTGAGCGCGGAAGCGAACAGGCCGGCCCCGAAGAGCTTCCACAAATCCATGAATGCGGCTACCGATCCCGCGCAACGACGAAACGAGCGATGGTCTCCAGCGCCGTCTTCTCGGCACTGTCCGGGAGACCCTGCAGACCTCCCAAGGCCTTGTCCACCAACTCCGTCGCGGTCCGCTTGGCATAGTCCAAATGCGGTTCCAGGTCGAAACTCCCGGCCAACGCTTCTCGCCGGTTGGTGACCTCAGGGTCCTTCAGGATCTTCTTCAGGCGCTCCTTGCCACCGTCGTCCAAATGCTCCACCAAGTGGATCAATGGCAAAGTCATCTTGCCCTCGTCCAGATCGGTGCCGAGAGACTTGCCAACCTGATTCTCGTCCCCAACCAGGTCGAGGCAGTCGTCGATGATCTGGAACGCGGAGCCGAGGCCATTGCCATAGGTTTCCAGAGCTGCCACCACCTCGGGGCTGGCTCCCGCGTAGTGCCCCCCGAGAGCTGTGCACGCAGCGATCAACGACGCGGTCTTGAGCTCGATGATTCGGAAGTACTCCTTGCGACTGAGGTCCATCCGCCCGGAGTTCGCGTTCTGTTCGATCTCGCCGGTGCACAAACCGATGGTCGTTTTGGCGAGATAGCGCGGACCGGTTCGATCATCGAGCGAGTTCGCCAGCGTGAACGCCGTCGCATAGACCATGTCGCCCAGCAAGATCGGAGTTTGATTCCCGTACCGGGCATTGATGGTCGCCACCTGGCGTCGAGTGGTCGCTTGGTCGAGCACATCGTCGTGCAGCAAGGTGGCCAAGTGAATCAACTCGACCACGGCACCGAGTACCCGGTGATCCTCTTTCAGCTCACCCGAAGCTCTGGCTGCCAGGATGAGCATGGCCGGACGCAGCCGTTTGCCAGCAAAGCTGGCGGTGTGGTCCAATAACTCCTGCACGAATGCCGAGTCACTCGTCAGCGACTCGTCCAGGATCTCTCGGACCCGGCGGATGTCGGCCTCCACCAACGCCATGACCGCCCGCAAGTCGGGGGAAAGAGAAGAGCCCTGTGCTGCCGCGAGCCCGGTGGTTTTCACAGTGGGTTCTCCTCATGAAGGCGGGGCCGGCGAGCGGCAGGAGTCAATTCCGAGGGGCGATTGACGTTCACGAACCAGGACTCCTCTTCTTCTCGAACGGGCACCTCGACCGGTTGAAGCAGTCGCAGAGCATCCCTCATCGAGGAACGAGGGGGAAGGTGGGAGGACTCCAAAAGGTCCGCACAGCGGGAAGAATAAACAGCCACGAGGGGCTCCTGGCCCCGGGAGGTTTTGGCAACCGCCGCCGGAGCAGATTGGATTCGTGCCAGGAGGCGCCGGTAAATCAGGACTTCCAGGCAAGGCATGTCGCAAGGACTGACTAGCCAAACTCGGGCCGGAACCCTGCGAAATACGTGCAGCAACGCCGCCAGAGGCCCCGCCCCCGGCACCAAATCCGGGACCTGGATGACGCCTGTCGGCAACTCGGGGTAGGGCGCAGTCCGAGCCAGCACCAGGCGTCCACACAGAGGCCGCAGCAAGCCGAGCGCCCGGTCCGCGAACCGCTCCGACTGGTCCGTGGAACCGGACAGCAGAGTCGCCACGGCCTTGTCGGCGCCGAAACGCAGGGACCGCCCCCCGGCGAGAACAATCCCCACCTGATCGGCAGTCGCGGCCAATGCGCACTCTCCCTGGCGTCCAGCCCGCGACATTCTTCGCGGGTCCGTGGCAAAGGTTCTCAGTATATCGGAGTTGGCTCGAGGTCTCGGTGATTCGGGAATCAGCCGGTCTTCAGCTTCCTCACCATGGCGGAGCCGATCTGAGACGGGTTCGACACGACGGTGACCCCAGCCTGCTCCAACGCCTTCACCTTCTCCGCCGCGGTTCCCTTGCCTCCGGCGATGATTGCCCCGGCATGCCCCATGCGTTTGCCTGGAGGCGCCGACTGGCCAGCGATGAAGGACACCACTGGCTTGGTCACCTGCTGGCGAATGAACTCCGCCGCCTCTTCCTCGGCGGACCCACCGATCTCGCCGATCATCACAATGGCCTCGGTTTCGGCGTCGTTCTGGAACAGCTCCAGGCAGTCGACGAAGTTGGTCCCCGGCAGAGGATCTCCCCCGATTCCGATGCAGGTGGATTGGCCGAGCTCCAAAGAAGTGAGCTGCCAGACCGCTTCATAGGTCAGTGTTCCACTTCGGGAGACCACGCCAATGGAACCGGGCCGGTGAATGTAGCCGGGCATGATTCCGATCTTGCAAGCTCCCGGCGTGATGATGCCCGGACAGTTGGGACCAATGAGTCGGCTCGACGAACGCAACAGCGCCTGACGCACCTTCATCATGTCGACCACCGGAATTCCCTCGGTGATACAAATGATCAGAGGGATCTCCGCGTCCAAGGCTTCCAGGATTGCGTCTCCGCAAAGCCCAGCCGGAACGTAGATCACGCTGGCATTGGCGCCAGTTTTCTCGACCGCTTCGGACACCGTGTTGAACACCGGGATTCCGTCGACGTCACTGCCGCCTTTTCCGGGGGTGACCCCGGCCACCACATTGGTCCCGTATTCCACCGCTTGCCCGGTGTGAAAGCGTCCCGCATCTCCGGTGATGCCCTGACACAAGACGCGAGTGTCTTTTCCAACCAGCACGCTCATCCCTGCTGACCTCCTGCAAGCTGGACCACCTTTTCCGCGGCCTCATCCATGATGGCTGCAGTGACGAGATTCAGATCACTCTCGGCCAGCTTCTTTCGACCGAGTTCGACGTTGGTCCCTTCCAAGCGCACCACCAGAGGCACGTTGAGTTCCACTTCCCGGGCCGCCTGCAGGACCCCGTCGGCGATCACGTCGCACTTGGCGATGCCACCGAAAATGTTGACCAGAATGGCCTTCACGTTGGGGTCTTTCAGGATCAGCTTGAACGCCTCGCGGACCTGGTCCACGGTCGCGCCCCCGCCCACATCCAGGAAGTTGGCCGGAGTGCCTCCATGGGACTGGATCGAGTCCATCGTTGCCATGGCCAAACCGGCACCGTTCACCATGCAGCCGATGTTTCCATCCAACGACACCCAAGAAAGCCCATGCTCGGTGGCCGCTGCTTCTCGGGGATCTTCTTCGTCACGATCGCGAAGCTCGCGGACATCCGGATGACGGAACAGGGCATTGCTGTCGAAATTGATCTTGGCGTCCAGAGCAATGACCTGGGAGTCTTTGGTCACGACCAGCGGATTGATCTCGGCGATCGAGCAATCCTTGGCCAAGAACGCCTGGCACAGGTTCTGAAAGAGAGGGACCGCGGCTTTGAGTGCAGCCTTGTCGAATCCCAACGCGAAACCCAGCCGCCGAGCCTGAAACCCGGACAACCCACGCAGCGGATCGAACGCTTCCTTGAGAATCTTTTCCGGGCTGCGCGCCGCGACCTCTTCGATCTCGACGCCCCCTTCCGCAGAGGCCATCAAGACCGGCAAACCAATGGCTCGGTCCAGCACCACCGCGGCATACAGCTCGCGATCGATGTCGGTCCCTTCTTCCACCAAGAGCTTGCGCACTGGCTGGCCTTCGGGACCAGTCTGATGAGTGACCAGCGGCTTGGACATGATGGCAGTGGCGGCTTCCTTCGCCTCCTCCGCCGAACGCACCAACTTGACGCCCCCGCCCTTGCCGCGGCCGCCGGCATGGATCTGCGCCTTCACCACCGCCAGGGACGACCCCAACTCGGTGTAGGCCTTGGCGGCCTCGTCCGCATTGGCGGCGAGAACAGAACGCGGCACCGGGATGCCAAAGTCGGCCAGGACTTTCTTGGCCTGATACTCGTGGATCTTCACTTCAACAGGCCTTTCTCTCGCAGCGTGCCGAGGTCACCTCGAATCGCGTCTGCTGAGGCGTGGAGTTGCTTGCTTTCGTCTTCGCTCAGGTCCAGCTGGACAACCTTTTCGACACCACCGGATCCGAGGATGCACGGCACCCCCATGAAGATGTCGTCGAGCCCGTACTGACCAGTGAGGTAGGCCGCGCAAGGAAGCAGCCGGCGCTGGTCTCGCAAGATCGAGTGAGCCATCTCCACCACGGAAGCGGAGGGAGCGTAGTAGGCGGACCCGGTCTTCAAGAAATTGACAATCTCCGCTCCACCGTGGCGGGTGCGATCGACCAACTTGTCGATTTGCTCCTGACTCATGAGCTGATCGATCGAAACTCCCGAAACCGTGCAGTAGCGGGGCAGAGGAACCATCGAATCGCCATGACCACCCAGCACCATGGCGTCCACGCAGTCCAGCGACACGTCGACCTCCATCGCGATGAACGCGCGGAACCGGGCCGCGTCCAAAACTCCGGCCATGCCAATCACTCGGGAGTCCGGAAACCCCGTTCCCGCGCGCATCAGGTAAGTCATGGTGTCGAGAGGGTTCGTCACCACGACGACCACCGCGTTGGGAGAACCCTCCCGCACATAGTCAGCGACGGTGTTGATGATCTTGCCGTTCACGTCCAAGAGGTCCGAGCGATCCATGCCGGGCTTGCGCGGCATGCCGGCGGTCATGATCACCAGATCGGAGCCGTAGGTGTCCTTCGGGTCGTTGGTCCCGACAATGCGACTGGAGTAGCCGCGAACCGGCCCGGACTGCATGAGGTCCAGGGCCAACCCCTGGGGCTTGCCTTCCACGATGTCGATCAGGCAAACGTCGGCGAGGTCGTCTTCGACGATTCGTTGCGCTGTGGTGGACCCGACGAATCCGGAGCCTACCACCGTCACCTTGGCCATCATTCTTCCTCCATCGATTGTGGACACCGGATCCCGGCACCGAGACGCGAGCGACCTCGCAAGCCCGTGAAAAACGTTCTTCGGCGCCCGACCGAGTCCTTGCGCCCCAGTCTTCGTCGTCGAACTCCTCGACGAATCACTGATTCGCCGGTGGTTCGACTCCTTGGCTGGGACGAACATCCCTCGATCGTCCATCCGAGGCTTTTTTCAACGGCCTGCTAGAACAGGTCGCGACAGCTTGGATCCCGGATTCCGGTCGAAGGTCGAATCTCGAGCGGCCGGGCGAAGGGCGGAATTGTACCGACCGACGGCCCTGGGCGAAGACATCGCAGGCTCGAGAACGGAAACGGAACCGAGATTCAGTCCACCAGCAGCTTGGCGAGTTCCTCGTCGGGGGAGTCGGGACCGACCGGAATGGCTTCCAGTCCGAGGTCCTCCAGCTCCGGGAAATCCTTGAGGTCGCGCTTGGACACCCGGCCGTCGGCGTAGACCAGATTGGTGAGGTGGGAATGGTTGGGGACGATTTCGTTGTCGTCCGCAGCAATCACCATCTGGTCCAGCTTGTCCTTGCGGATGGGAAAGTTCTCCATATCGCGTCCAGCATAGGAGATGCATCCGGTCGCGATGTCGTCCCAGTCTTCGAAGCCGGCACCCCATTCCCCTTCGCGTCCCGGGGGCCAGGTTTCGTCATTGGTGCCCGGGCAGACGAAGGTCTTCAGCGACTCGCCCTCGATCTCGCCGTGCTGGTGAAGAAGGAGCAACAGTCGCACGCCCCGGTCTTTGGGCCACTTGCCATCGCGGCGCGTGTCCACATACGTCCCCAGGGTCAATGCGATGTTGCGAAGGTTGCTCTGGCAGGCGGTGACGTCGCCCGCGGCCCGAGCGCGGGTGACGATAGGCATCGCCAACGAGAACAACAGTGCGAGGATGGCAATCACCGCCAGGATTTCGACGAGCGTAAAGCCTGCACGACTCCGTTGGTCGCCACCGGCAACCTGGGGGATCCGACGGGATTTGGATGCAACGAACTTCACTGGGTACCTCGTCATCCGGGTTCCGCGCCTTCCTGGTTCTCGCCCGTCCCTCTCGGATTTCCTTTGGTACCTATTGTATGCCGGAGGCGGGGCAGCAACACTTTCCAGGCCGTGTCGCCGCCCACACTCCCCGACAACCGCTCACTGGCGGCTGGCAGCGGCCTTCGCCCCCACCTCGTCCCGCAGGGCCGCGGCCTTGTCGGTGTTCTCCCACGAGAACCCTTTGCGACCGAAGTGGCCGTGGCGCGCGGTCTCGAAGTAGATCGGGCGCAGCAGATCCAGCTCGTTGATGATCGCCGCCGGACGCAAGTCGAAGTGCCGGTGCACGGCTTTTTCGATCCGCGCCTCGTCAACGGTCGCGGTGCCGAACGTATCCACCGTGATGGACACCGGACGGGCCACGCCAATCGCATAGGCAACCTGAACCTCGCAGCGATCCGCCAGTCCCGCCGCGACCACGTTCTTCGCCACCCAACGCGCTGCATAGGCCGCGGATCGGTCCACCTTCGAGGGGTCCTTGCCGGAAAACGCTCCCCCTCCGTGCCGGCCCATCCCGCCGTAGGTGTCGACGATGATCTTGCGTCCGGTCAAACCGGTGTCGGCGTGTGGGCCTCCGAGAACGAAACGCCCGGTCGGGTTGACGTGGATCTTGGTCTTCGCATCCAGGTACTTCTTGGGGATGACCTTGGTGATCAGTTTGTCCGTGATGTCCTTCTTGATGGTGGACTGTTTGGCCGAAGGATCATGCTGAGTGGAAAGCACGACCGCCTGCACTCGCACGGGACGGTCGCCGTCGTACTCCACCGTCACCTGGCTCTTGGCGTCGGGTCGGAGATAGGGGATCTTCTTCTGCTGCCGCAACTTGGCGTGCTGCATGATCAAACGGTGGGCAAGCATGATCGGAAGTGGCATGAGCTCGGGAGTTTCCCGACAAGCGAAGCCGAACATCAGACCTTGGTCCCCGGCTCCCTGAGTCATCTTCACGGTGCGATCGCTGGTCACCCCTCGAGCGATGTCTCCGGATTGCTCGTGCACTGCCACCAAGACTCCACAACCGTCTCCGGAAATCCCGTAGTCTTCGCTGACGTAACCGATGCGATTGATGGTGTCGCGAGCAATGTTTGCATAGTCAATGGTCGCGTTGGTCGTGATCTCCCCCGAGATCACACACTGCCCCGTCGTGACGAGCGTTTCACATGCCACACGGGAATGAGGATCCTGTTCCAGGCAAGCGTCCAAGATCGCATCCGAGATTTGGTCCGAAAGCTTGTCGGGATGGCCCATGGAGACCGACTCGGACGTGAAAAGGGTTGTCTTGGCCATTGGGTTTTCGTTCTCCTCCCCCGCCCCGTAGGGTCGAGTGTGTTTGAGTCAATCGCCTTCGCTTTGGCGATCAGGATCCAGCCGCGCAAAGATGAGGTCGAGAGTTTTCCGTGTCGTCCCGCGAACGCTCGCGACGGCCCGCCGAGCGCGATGTCCCAAGGACGCCGCCGCCTCGGAATCGATCAGGAGCCGGCGGATCTCCTGTTCGAGCTGGGACGCGTCTTCCACGACTCGTGCCGCATCTTGGCCGCGGAGCAGCCGAACTTCTTCCAGGAAATTGTCCATGTGAGGCCCGAACAAGACGGGTTTCCCCAGTCCCGCGGGTTCCAGGATGTTGTGACCTCCGCGGGGCACCATGCTACCGCCTACGAAGGCCAGCGTCCCCATCCCGTAGAAGAGTTCCAGCTCCCCGATGGTGTCGACGACCAGAATCGAGCCCGCCTCGGGAACCCGCCGCCGGCGACGCACGTCAGTCAGGGTCGCCACCGGACGCCCGGTGCGAGCGAGAAGTTTCGCCACCTCCGGCGCCCGGTCCACGTGGCGCGGAGCAACCACCAACCCGAGGCGTGGGAAATCTCGGGACAACCGGTGATAGACGGCACCGAGAATTTCCTCCTCGCCGGGGTGAGTGCTGCCAGCCACCAGCCTCAGGTCCTCGGCGGGCCAGCCCAGCTCACTCTGCTGCCGCCGCACCTCCTCGGGATCGACTTCCAAATGGAGGTTGTCGTACTTCAGGTTTCCCATGACGCGCACTTGCTCGGCCGGAACCCCCAGACCTCGCAGGCGTTTGGCGTACTCTTCGCTCTGCACGGCAAACATGCGGATCCAGCGAAACTTCGGCAACAATCGAGAAAAGCGCTGGTAACCACGGAACGAACGCTCCGTGATGCGGCCGTTGACCACCACCACGGGGATTCCCTGGGTTGCCGTCTGGAGCAGTAGGTTGGGCCAGATCTCGAGCTCCATGAGCACCAGCAGGTCCGGCCGGATTCTGCGGAGGACCCGGCGCATGATCCACGACAGGTCCAGCGGAAACTGAAAGACCAGCGCATCGGGATACAAGCGACGCGCCACCTCCATCCCGGCAGGGGTGGTCGAACTGACCGCCACATCGATGTCCGGATCGCGTTCGCGAAGTCCCTTGACGACGGACGCCGCCGTCTTGATTTCCCCCACCGAAACGCCATGCACCCACACACAGCGTCGCGTTCCAACGCGCGACGGTCCCCTCCCAAATCGTCCCGGAATCGAGTCCCGGAGCGCCGGGTCGCGCCAGCTTCGCAACACGAAGTAAGGAGCCGACAACAGCACGAACAGGACTACGAGGATGTCGTAGAACCAGTGCAGGAGGCGGGTGGTCCAGCGCGGCTTCAACGGCGGCAAACAGTCACTGATTCACACCGCAGCACTTTTTGAACTTCTTGCCGCTACCGCAGGGACACGCGTCGTTGCGGCCCACCTTCTCTTGCTTGCGGCGAATGGGACCCGTCACACGACTGCGGCCCGCGCTGGCCGCGGCCTGATCCATGCCTTTGCGCTGTGCCGCGAGCTGCTGCATTTGCGGGGCTTGAGGCACCCGCGCGACGGGAGCCGCCACCGGGCGAGCCGCCGCGGGGGCAGTTGCCGCCATGGCCGGCGCGCGGCGGGCCTCTTCCTCGGGAGGCTTCAAGCGGAACACGATGTTGGTGACATCGTCGGCGATGGACTGCAACATCTCTTCAAAGTGCCGAAAGCCTTCTTTCTTGAACTCATTCTTGGGGTCGATCTGCCCCATGCTGCGCAGTCCCACGCCCGCGCGCAGCGCATCGATGTTCTGCAGATGGTCTTTCCACTTCCCGTCGATGACATTCAAGAGCAGGTAGCGCTCCAGCTTGCGCATGTTCTCGCCGCCGAGCTCTTCTTCGCGCGACTCGTAGTGCTTTTGGCAAGCTTCGACCAGTCGCTCGATGATGGGCTCGCGCTCTTGTCCAGCAAAGTCACCGTCGGTGAACGACACCCCAAACTTGCTGTGGAACGCACTGGTGCAGCCTTCGATGTCGAAGTGCTCGCGATCACTGCCGAGGTAAACGTCGCCCAGACGCCGGGCTTCGTCCGTCACCATGTCCAAGATGCGATCCTTGACCTCGCCGCCTTCAAGAACCTCTTGGCGCAGGCCGTAGATGGTCTTGCGCTGCTTGTCCATGACCTCGTCGTACTCGAGCAGGCTCTTGCGCTGTTCGAAGTTGCGCGACTCGACCTTCTTTTGCGCGCGCTGAATCGACCGCGACACCATCGGACTCTGGATGTCCACGTCCTCGGTCATTCCCACCATTTCGAGAATTCGCTGCACGCGATCGTTGGCGAAGATCCGCATCAGATCGTCTTGCAGAGACAGGTAGAAGCGCGAAGAACCGGGATCGCCCTGACGGGCCGTCCGGCCGCGGAGCTGGTTGTCGATGCGCCGCGAGCTGTGCCGCTCGGTCCCCAAGACGTGCAGGCCCCCGCAAGCCAGCACCCGCTCCTTTTCTTCGGCGCACTGGGCTCGGAAGCGCTCCAGGTACTCCTCATACTTGGTCGGGTCCTTGGTGCGGCGCACTTCGTCACGGGCGAGGAAGTCGGGATTCCCTCCAAGCAGGATGTCGGTGCCGCGGCCGGCCATGTTGGTGGCAATGGTGACCGCGCCTTCGCGGCCGGCCTGAGCCACGATCTCTGCCTCGCTTTGGTGGAACTTGGCATTGAGGACGTTGTGCGGGATTCCCTCGCGAACGCCAGCCACGGCCTCCGCCGCGCGAGCCACTCCGTCCACCCAGAACGCCAGGTCCGATTTGGCATTGGCCTCGGTCACTTGGTCCGCAAGCTCGCGTGCGCGCGCGGCATCCATGCGCGCGGGCCGTTTCAAGAGTTCGGCAAGTTCGCTGCGAACCTCTTCGGAGATTTTCTTTTCCTTGGCGAGGAGCTTCTCGGCCTGGGTGCTGCGCCGACCAAGCACCTGAGTCATCAGCGTGGGATCCGTCAGGTAGCGGGACAGCAGTTCTGACTTCTCGATGCTGGCCGTTCCCACCAGGACCGGCCGTCCTTCGGCTCGCTTCTCGATCAACTCGTCGACGATGGCCGGGTACTTCTCCGGCTCCCCGCGATAGATGACGTCGTTGTGGTCGTCGCGCTGATTCGGACGGTTGGGCGGGATCTGAATGACGTCCAGCTCGTAGATCTTGGCGAACTCTGCGGCCTCGGTAATCGCCGTACCGGTCATGCCCGAGATCTTGTGATAAAGCCGGAAGTAGTTTTGGAAGGTGATCGTGGCAAGAGTCTGACTCTCTTCACGAATCTTGATGCCCTCCTTCGCTTCCACCGCCTGGTGCAACCCATCGGACCAACGACGACCGGGCATCATGCGGCCCGTGTACTCATCGACGATGACGATCTCGGGAACGCCGTTGCTGTCCGCTTTCTTGACGTAGTGTGTGTCCAACTTGTACAGGTGATGAGCACGCAGAGATTGTTCCAAGTGATGGGGCCATTCCATGTACGGCCCTTCGTAGAACGAAGGGACGCCAAGGATCTTCTGGGCGGTCTCGATCCCCTCATCGGTCAGAACGACACTGCGTTCCTTTTCCTTGATCTCGAAGTGCTCTTCGTCCTTCAAGCGTCGCGCGACCCCGTCGGCCAAGTAGTACTTGCGCGACGAACCTTCCGGCATCCCGGAGATGATCAAGGGAGTCCGGGCCTCGTCGATGAGGATCGAGTCGACTTCGTCGATGATGGCGAACTGCAGGTGCTTCTGGACCTGATCCTGAGCCCGCGACTTCATGTTGTCGCGCAGGTAGTCGAAGCCGAACTCGTTGTTGGTTCCGTAGGTGATGTCGCAGGCATACTCCGGATGGCGCTGATTGGGATCCATGGACGATTGGATCGTGCCAGACGACAGCCCGAGGTAGTCGTAGACGGGGGCCATCCAGTCCCGGTCGCGTTTGGCCAAGTAGTCGTTGACCGTGACCACGAACACGCCTTTGCCGGCCAGAGCGTTGAGGGCCGCGGCTCCGGTAGCGACCAGAGTTTTCCCTTCCCCGGTCGCCATTTCGGCGATCTTGCCCTCGTGCAGCACCATTCCGCCGATCAGCTGCACGTCATAGTGGCGCAGTCCGATGGTTCGCTTCGAGGCCTCCCGCACCATGGCGAACACGTCTGGCAGGATCTCGTCCAGGACGGCCGCCTGGTCCTCGTCGTCGGCCGACGTGACCCGCTGGCGGAATTCGCCCATTCGCTCTTGGATCTGCTCTTTGGTCAGCCCCTCGATTTCCCCTTCGAGGCTGTTGATTCGGTCGATTCGCTCCTGGTACTTCTCCACAACCCGGACGTTGCGGGACGGCATGATTCGCCGGAGGAGCCCTCCCACCGCTTCCCCGATGGCCTCGAACTTCTCCCCCAACCACCGGATCACGGCATCGAGGATCTCGATGTCCTTCGAGACGGGTTCCTTGGGGTTGCTCATGAGACTTCCTCGGGACTAGACGGATTGGCAGGGACCGGCGGGCCGGAGAATGGCCAGCAAAGGAGAGGCCGATCTTCACATCAAGGTTTGTACCCCTGGCGCGCAGGGGCGTCAACTCAGGTCGAAGACGTCCCGGCGCCACCCTGGTCACGGTCCGGAGGGCTGAGCAGGTGATCGATGAATGAGAACAGGATCTCCGCCTGAAACGGCTTTACCAGGAATGCGTCGGCGCTGTGCGTCTGCCCCAAATCGATCAACCCCGCCGTGGCCAAGAGCACCGGCAGTCCCTTGGTCTCCGGGGTCTCCTTGAGCAACCGGCAAGATTCCAAACCGTCCATCACGGGCATTTCCACGTCCATGATCACCAGGTCAATCCGGCCGGGATCCGCACGTTCCAACGCCTCGGCTCCGTTGGCGGCGAGTTCGATGTCGAAGCCACGGGCATCCAACAACATGGAAAGGGTCTCGGCGGCGTTCGCGTCATCGTCGACCAGGAGAATTCGCTGCTGACGTCGCTCCTCCCGCGGAAGCGGACGAGTTTCCAGAAGCCCTTTCAGGTGGGACACCGTCGGCATTCCCTCGGTCGCCCAGCGCTCCTCGATGGCCCGCTTGATCTCGGCATTGTGACGCCGGACCTGCTCAACCTCCTCCCGCTCCGCCGAGGAGACTTTGAACATCTGGTCGTGAGTGTCGACCTGGAGGAAGAACTCCCCTCGGATCAGATGCTCTTCCAAGACCAGCTTCATGAACGGGTATTCGAGATTCCCCAAGCGCAACACATAGCGGTGGGAGGAGTTCTCTTGCCGAGGAGTCTCGTCCTCGAATGCCCCGAGGAACTGCTGCAAGCGGTCGCTGTCGTCTCCCTGCAACTGTGGTCGCTGCGGACAAGGCTGACCTTGGAACGCGACCTCTTCGTAGATGGCGAGGGCGCGCCGCAACAATCCGAGAGAGAACTCCGTCAGTCGCAAGCCGCAGACTCCTTCGGCTGGTGCATCCGACCGATGAATTGCGAAACCGTGTCGACACCGGCTTCCTTCAACAACATCGGAAGTTCGTCGAGGATTTCTTGGATGGCGTGGGGACGGCGAAAGGTGGCAGTGCCGACCTGCACGGCTGCGGCCCCCGCGGCAAGAAAGTCCATCACGTCTTCCGCCGTTTCGATCCCCCCGACGCCAACGATCGGCATGCGGGTCGCCGCGTACACTGTGTGCACGTGGTAAAGGGCCAGGGGCTTCAAGGCGGGTCCGGAAAGCCCTCCGTGGACCCCTCCCAGATGGGAGCGACCACTTCGCCAATCCAGCGCCAATCCCAACGGCGTGTTGATCACCGTCAGACCGTCCGCCCCGCCCTCTCGGCAGGCCTCCGCAATCTCGATGTTGTCGGACACGTTTGGCGAAAGCTTGGCCAGGACCGGAAGGGACAGCCGTTCCTTCACCAACCGCACCGCCTTCTCCGCCAACTCCGGCTTCTTCGCGTAGGGGAAGCCTCCCTCTTCGAGATTGGGGCAGCTCAGGTTTAGCTCGACCGCCTGGAATCCCCCCGGATCGCGATCCTCGGCCTGCTGCAGTTTCTCGGCGATGATCGAGAATTCGTCGATCTTCTCTCCCGCGAGATTTGCGATCAGCGCCGAACACCGGCCTTTCATCCGCTCCCGGGTCACGGCTAACAAGTGATCGACCCCTTCGTTGGGCAGTCCGATGGAATTCAGGATCCCTCCGGTCACCTCCACCACTCGGGGCGGCGGGTTGCCCACCCGGGGATTCAACGTCACCGTCTTGAGCACGACGGCGCCTGGTGTCCGCAAGTCGGTCCAGTCCGCCATCTCGTCTTCGTGACCAAACGTCCCGGATGCCGTGAGAACCGGGTTCGACAATGCAAGGGGACCGACCTGGGTGTCCAGCATTCCTACTCCCGAGCAGCACGGGATTTGGGGGAAGGGCTGCGACGCAACAACCCTGCGGATCCGCTCAGGAGTCCCGGGTCCTGACCCGGGCAGGCTTCCAAGCGTGGCGGGGAACCGGCTCAGCCCTCGGAGGGGGCTGACGAATCCGTCGCGGGAGCGCTCTTGAGAAGTCCCAAGGCAAGGACCGCGACCCCGACACAAATCGCGGAGTCCGCCACATTAAACGCCGGGAAGGGGTCGAAGGGAGGAAAGTTCAGATTCACTTCGAGGAAATCCCGGACCCCAACGAAGCGCATCGAGTCGTGAATGTTGCCAAGGGCGCCACCAAGGATGCCGCCCAGTGCGACCTGCGCAGCCTTCTGCTCGGGCTCCATTCCCCAAAGCAAGTAGAGAATGACCGCGACGGCAACCCAGCGAAACCACAGCAGGATGTTGGAGTAGTCGCTGAAGGAACCCCACATCATGCCCGGATTGAGCATGGTGACAAATCGCACCTTGCTGCCCCAGATCTCCTCCACCGATCTTGGCGTGCGTTGAAACTCTTCGATCGTGTCGAAGTCTCCGACCGAGATCCCGAGCGACTCGAACACCCAAGTCTTGGTGAACAGGTCCAAGGCGCAGATCAGGACCGCGGCGACCCAGAAAACGGATTTGCCTTTCAACAACGCTGTTCGCCCCTTGGTGGTTCTTCACTCAACGTCGAAAGACTTGCCTTGGTCGGCCTCGATGCCCACCGATGGAGCCCTAGCCGGTTTCCCGCTGCTGCTGACAAGTCACACAGAATCGAGCAAAAGGCAAGACCTCGAGACGCGAGATCGGGATTCCCGAGCCGCACTCTTCGCAGGATCCAAAGGTCTTCTGGTCCACGCGCTCGAGAGCCTTGTCGATTTCTCGAATCAGCGCTTCCTCGTTCTCCATCAGGCCGAGGGTGAAGTCCTGCTCGAAGTTGTCCGTGCCGTGATCCGCCATGTGATCCGCCGACGAGTCCTGTCCCGTGGCTTTCAAGGCCTCACTCGCCATGAGGTCGAGGTCCCCCGCGACCACGGAACGACGCTCCAGCAAGATCTTGCGGAACCGATTGAGTTCCTTGCGTTCGAACGGCTGGAATCGACGCTTGCGCTGAGCCGAGTTGTTGGCGTTGCTCTCCGGCCCCTGACGCCCTTTGTAGGCCTGGGCCTTGGTGCCGCGACTCCCCGGCTTCAAGGTCGTCTGCTGAACGATCTGAATCTTGCGCGGCGGCTTGGCAGCCTCTGCCTCCTTGGCCTTCTTCGCGGCTGACTTCAACTTGCTCTTCGCGGCCTCGACCTTGGCCGAGACCTTCAGCTTCGCCGCAGTTTTGGCAGACTTCTTGGCCGCCACCTTCTTGGGCGCCGCGGCGGCTTTCTTGGGAGCCGCCTTCTTCGCCGGGGTCGCCTTCTTCGCCGGGGTCGCCTTCTTCGCGGCCCCCTTCTTGGCGGACGGCTTCTTCGCAGTCGCCTTCTTGGTCGTCACCTTCTTGGCAGGCGACTTCTTCACCGCGGGCTTCTTGGCGACCGCCTTCTTCGTGACTTTCTTGGCCGCGGCCTTCTTCTTCGCGGCCGGAGCTTTCTTCGCCGGGGCCTTCTTGGCCTTGGTCGCTTTCTTCTTGGCAGCTGACGTCTTCGGCGCGCCCTGCTTCGAGGTCACCTTCTTCGACGTCACTTTTTTCGCCGCCTTCGCCTTGCGAGTGGTCGCAGCGCTCTTGGCGGATTTCGCTTTGCTGGCGGCCTTCTTCTTGGCGGCGGATTTGGTCTTTCGGGCCTGGCTTTTTCGAGCCGTGGACTTCTTTTTCATCGTCGCCCTCGTCCGGACATTCCCCGGGACCACTTTTCACTGAACACCGTCGATTGGCCGATTGCTCGGGACAGCAGGTGCTGGAGACTTCGATTCGCCCAGTCCGCCCGACCCTCCCGATCACCTCGGCGGCTGGCCGCCCGGCCGCGTCGACAGCTTGGCCTGCTGGAGAGCCAGGAACAACCTCCGGAACTCTCGCCGTGTCAAGGACTTACGTCGACCCAGCTGGGTCTTCGAGAAGGGCCGTACTCTAGGCAGCAGCCCCCTTCAGTCAAGGGAAATCGAACAGGGTGAGAGGCGTCTTCGGAACCAGATTCGTGGCGATAGTCTTGCGGGTCTGATGGCGGAGTCGCGGACGGAGTCCCTCCAGCAGTTCCTGACCTGGGCCACGGTCGAAGCCGGTCTGGCCGAGGCCACGGTCGCCAGTTACGAGCGCGACCTGCGGGCGTTCTTGCGCTTCTTGCCCGCGCCCCTCGGTTTCGAGAACGCGAAAGAGTCTCACATCCGCGGTTTCTTGCTAGAGCAACGGCAACGCGGTCTGCGAAGCGGAACCGTGGCCCGACGCCTGACTTCGCTACGACTGCTGTACCGCTTGCTGCTCGCGGAATCGCGAGTTGCCGAAGACCCGACCCGGGGAGTTCCCTATCCCGGAGTTTCGCGGCGCTTGCCCTACGTGCTGAGTCGAGAGCAAGTGCAACGCCTGCTCGACGAGGCCGATCCTCCCGGCCCCCTGGGAATTCGAGAGCGGCTCATTCTCGAGTGGCTCTATGGGACCGGTTGCCGTGTCTCCGAACTTGCCGGGATCCAATTGCCCGACCTGGATCTGGATTTGGGGGTGTGTCGTTGCCTCGGCAAAGGCGGACGCGAGCGACTCCTGCTTCTGCATCAACACTTGCGCGAGATCGTGAGGCAGTATCTCCGCGAAGCTCGTCCCCAACTCCTCGAAGATCGGACCAGCAACCACTTGGTTCTGTCGCGAAGCGGTCGCCCTCTCGACCGCACCCAGATCTTTCGGATTCTTCAACAGCGCGCGAAACGTGCCGGGGTTTCTCCCCTGCCGAGTCCCCACAAGCTCCGCCACTCCTTCGCAACCCACTTGTTGGAAGGAGGTGCGGATCTCCGCGCCGTGCAAGAACTTCTCGGTCACCAAAGCCTGGCAACCACGCAGATCTACACCCACGTCGACGTGCAACGGTTGCGTGACGCCCACCGGCGCTTTCACCCTCGCGCTCGAGAGTCGTCCTCGACTTCGGATCCGGAATGACGCGAAACGTGCCGCAGGGGCTTTGCCACCGCGGCACACCGGCGGAATCACATCACCGCTTCGATCCCGAGATCCGCAAAGCTCTTCTTCTCGAAGTTGTCCCGGAACATGCCGCGAAGCTTTTCCGCCGCTTGATCGTAAGCCGCCGGATCAGCCCAGGTGTTACGCGGATTGAGAATCTCCGCAGGAACGCCCGGACAACTCTTCGGCATTCGCAAGTGGAACACGGGGTGCTCTTCGAACTCGACCTTGCCTTCGTCTAGGTCACCGTTCAAAGCAGCGTTCAAGAGAGCGCGGGTGTGTTGAATCGAAATCCGCTTGCCGGTGCCGTAGGCCCCCCCACTCCATCCGGTGTTGAGAAGGATGCATCGCGCTTCATGCTGCTCCATCTTCTTCTTCAGCAGTTGGGCGTAAACCGGAGGCTTCTGCGACATGAACGGAGCACCGAAGCAGGCACTGAATGCCGCTTGCGGCTCGGTGACACCGACCTCCGTGCCGGCCAGCTTGGAGGTGAAGCCGGAAACGAAGTGGTACATCACCTCCTTGCCACTCAGTACCGCGACCGGCGGAAGCACGCCAAAGGCGTCCGCGGTCAACAACACGATCGTTTGAGGATGAGGGCCGCGGGCTCCCGCAGCAACCCCCGGATTGGCAGAAAGCGGATAAGAGAAACGCGTGTTCTCGGTGATCGAGCGATCGGTGAGATCGAGATTCTGGGGATCGATCTCGTTCATCGCCTGGTTGGGCAACGGCGGCACGTTTTCCACCAGCGTTCCCGGGAGAGACAAGGCGGCAGCAATCACCGGCTCGGCCTCTTTGTTCAGATCAATCAACTTCGCGTAGCAGCCGTCTTCCAAGTTGGACAGACCGTGTTCGGTCCAGGCGGTTTCATCATCTCCGATCAGCTCGCGATCGGGATCCGCAGACAAAGTGGTCTTCCCCGTACCCGACAGGCCGAACAGGATGGCCCCGTCTCCTTGCTTGCCGATGTTGGCGGAGCAGTGCATGGACAGGTAACCCTGCTGGGGAAGCAAGAAGTTCATCACCGTGAAGATGGTCTTCTTGACCACTCCGTTGTAATCCGCGCGCCCCGCAACCAGGCAGATCCGATTGCGGAAGTCGATGATGATCGCCACTTCCGACCGCGACCCATCCCGTTCGGGCTCGCAAGTGAACGAGGGCGCGTTCAACATCGTCCAACGCCGCGCCTCGACATCCTTCACTCCCTCGACGTCCTTCGGGAACATGTTGTGGGCGAACATCGCGTGGGTGGCATATTCACCCACGAATCGGTACGGCAGGGAATACGCGGGGTCGGATCCGACGAACACGTCCTTGACGTACAACGTGGCCTTCTTCTCATTGAGGTGTGCGACGACTCGCTTCAGCAACCCCTGGTAGTGATCCGGGTCGTACTTCTGGAGGTCGTCTTTCCACCAGACTTCCCCGTCGACCTCCGGCCAAGCCACCGCAAAAGTGTCACGCACTCTTCGTCCCGTGCAATCCGGATCGGTGTAGTAAACCAGAGGACCTTGGGGACCGAGCTTCGTGGAAAACGCTTTTTGCTCGGCACTTCCCCCGTCCTTGCGGGTGCGACCGCGATCATTGGCGATGGCCTCTTCGAACAGCTGTTCCTTGGTCAGACCGTACTTGTAGTCGACGTCCTTGAGTCCCAAGAGCTGCTCGAGGTCGTGGCGGAAATCCATGACGATTCCTTGTCGGTTCGAAAAGAAGCGCGGAGCCGGCGAATCAGTGAGCGGCGGCTGGCCCTGCGTCGAGAGGTTGGCCGAAAAACCGCGTCAAGTTAGCTCGACCCCGGAAGGCGGTAAAGGGCCCGATCTCCGTCTCTCGCGAGGAGCGGCCGAGAGCTCCCGGAGCGACCTCACCCCCCCGGGGCCGCCCCCCGGTGGAGGTGGTCGTAAACCCGCTGCGCCAGGGTCGGCCCGATCCCCGGAACTCGGCAGAGCTGCTCCTGGGAGGCAGCCTTCAACTCGCGAAGGCCACCGAAGTGCCGAAGCAGGGTGCGCGCCCGAGACTGGCCGAGCCCCTCGACCCCGTGCAGAACTCCGCGGTTCGAAGCCTGGCTACGCAGACGACGGTGGTAGCCGATGGCAAACCGGTGAGCCTCATCTCGCACCCGCTGCAGGAAGTAGCTGGCTTCGGATTCGTTGGCCAGGACCACGGGCTCAGAAATCCCGGGCAGGAACAATCGCTCTTCCTCCCCGGGACGCAGCAGAAGTCCTCGGCCCCGTCGCGGTGGCTTGACGATGCCGGCGATGTGCTGGGGGTGACCCAGTTCGTCGAGCACTGCCTGCGCCGACGACACCTGACCTCGCCCGCCGTCGACCAAGAACAGGTCCGGGTCCGACTGGCGAGGATCCGGCTTGGAGAAACGACGGCGTACCACCTCGCGCATGGCCCCGTAATCGTCCGGCCCGTGCACCGAGCGAATCCGATAGCGGCGGTATCCGGACTTCACCGGCTCTCCCGCTTCAAAGCGAACCAGCGACGCCACCGTTTCCGATCCCTGGGAGTGGGACACGTCGATGCACTCCACCACACGGGGCACGACGGACAAGCCGACCAGCTGCTGGACCTGTTCGAGAATCCGCTCGTTCAAGGACTGCTGTTCTTCCGAAGCTTCGGCGGACAAGCGGGCATTTCTGCATGCCATTTCCACGCTGCGCCGGGCATCACCGCTTCGTGGAACGCGGATTCGCACCGCCGCCTTGCGTCGCTCTCGCAGCATTTCTTCCAAGGTCTCGCTGCCGTAGGCGTCTCCCGGGAGGAGGACTTCGGCCGGCACCGGACGACCGGGATGGTAGTACTGGCTCAGGAACATGGACAACGCTTCGTCGTCCGGAAGTTCCGTTTCGAAGCTGAATGGCGAGGCGGACAACAGCTTGCCATCCCGGAACAGCAAGACGACTAGCTCGACGCGTGCACCGCGCCGGTCCATTCCGACCACGTCGCGGTCCACCAGGGCATCCATCTCCACCGCCTGGGTTTCCGTCGAGTTGCGGAGGAACGCGATGCGATCGCGTAACACCGCAGCTCGCTCGTACTCCAGCCCTTGGGACGCCTTGTCCATTTCTTGAGTCAACAACTCGAGGAGATCCCCCGCGTCTCCCTGCAGCACCCGGATCGCACCCTGCAACGATCGGTCGTATTCCTCCTTGGAAATGTAGTCGACACAGGGAGCGGAGCACATTTTGATCTGATACTTGAGGCAAGGTCTCGATCGGTTCGCGAATTCGTGGTCGGTGCAATCGCGCAGGGGAAACACGCTACGCAAGGTGCGCAACGTGGTGCGAATGGCTCGTGCCGAGGAATACGGACCGAAGTAGAGCGAGCCGTCTTTTCGCGGGCGGCGAACAGGAAAGATCCCGGGGAACGAGTGACGCCGATCGATCTTCAAGTGAAGGTAGGACTTGTCGTCCTTCAGGCGAATGTTGAAGCGAGGCTTGGACTTCTTGATGAGGTTGTTCTCGAGTAGGAACGCCTCTTTGTCCGAACGCGTCACAATGACTTCGAAGTCGTGCACTCGCTCCTCGATGAAGGGCACTTGCACCCGGCCGTCGCCTCCCGGCCGGAAGTACGACCGCACCCGATCGCGCAACGACTTGGCTTTGCCGATGTAGAGGATTTCGCCTCGGGCGTCCTTGAACAGATACACCCCGGGACTCTTCGGCAGCGCGGCAATCCGCTGCGGCAACTGGGCACGCACGCTCATCGCCTCTTCAACTCGAGTCGTTCGAGCTCTTGCATCTGATCGCGGAGTTGGGCGGCCTTCTCAAAATCCAGGCGCTCCGCGGCGACAAACATTTCTTTGCGCAGTTTCTTGATCTCGCGGCGCAGCTTCTCCGGTGACCAGCGGTCGTCGCCCTCCACCAGACTCGGCGCCAGGGCCTCTTCTTCCTTCTCTTGGACATCGAGGATCTGGCGCAGGTTTTTTTGTACGGTTTCGGGAGTGATCCCGTGTTCCGCGTTGTGTTGCTTCTGGATTTCGCGCCGCCGCTCAGCTTCCCCGATCGCCGCTTTCATCGAGGCGGTTTCCGATTCGGCGTACAAGATGGCATGCCCGCTGACGTTGCGAGCGGCCCGCCCAAAGGTTTGGATGAGAGATGTCGTGGAACGCAAGAAACCTTCCTTGTCGGCGTCCAAGATTGCGACCAGCGTGACCTCCGGCAGGTCCAGTCCTTCGCGCAACAAGTTGATTCCAACCAGCACGTCGAACTTGCCCGCACGCAACTCTTCGAGGATCTCGGTGCGCTCGATGGTTTTCACGTCGGAGTGCAGGTACTTCACTTTGACCCCGAGTCCGCGGTAGTACTCGGTCAGCTCCTCCGCCATGCGCTTGGTCAGGGTGGTGACCAGCACCCTTTCATCCTTTTCCACGCGCTGGCGAATCTCGCCGTACAAGTCGTCGACCTGACCTCTCGCCGGCCGCACTTCAACGGTGGGGTCGAGCAACCCGGTGGGACGAATGATCTGCTCGACAATGCGGGAACCGCTTTGCTCTTTCTCGTAATCCGCCGGAGTGGCAGACACGTACACCACCTGGTGGACCAACCGGTCAAACTCGTCGAACCGAAGCGGACGATTGTCCACTGCCGAGGGCAGCCGGAATCCGTGATCGACCAGAGTTTCCTTGCGCGAACGGTCGCCCCGAAACATGGCCCCAATCTGGGGCACGGTCATGTGGGACTCGTCGATCAAGACCAAGAAGTCCTCGGGAAAGTAGTTCAACAGGGTGGCCGGCGGCTCTCCCGCGGTGCGCCCATCCAGATGGCGCGAATAGTTCTCGATGCCGGAGCAGAACCCGGTTTCGCGCAGGATTTCGAGATCGAACTTGGTGCGCTGCTCCAACCGCTGAGCCTCGAGCAACTTCTGGCGAGATCGGAGACGCGCGACGTGCTCTTCCATCTCCTCTTCGATGCTGACCAGTGCCCGGTCCAACCGTTCTTTCGGGGTGACGTAATGATTGGCGGGGTAAACCACCACCCGTTCCGGTTCGTCGAACACTTCGCCGGTCAGAGGATCGACCACCACCAGCGACTCGATCTCGTCATCGAACAGCTCGACGCGAATCGTCCGCTCTTCCTCGTAGGCGGGAAAGATGTCGATGACGTCGCCGCGCACTCGGAAGACCCCGCGGCGGAATTCGAAATTGTTGCGCTGGTACTGAATGGCGGTCAGCTGACGGAGAAGCTCATCTCGGTCCAGGGTTCCCCCGCGGAGGATCTCGACGCTCATTCCCTCGTATGCGTCCGGGGAGCCCAGACCGTAGATGCACGACACGGACGCGACGATCAGCACATCGCGACGATCCAACAAAGAGCGTGTCGCGGAATTGCGCATGCGTTCGATTTGCTCGTTGATCGAGGCATCTTTTTCGATGTAGGTATCCGTGCGCGGGATGTAGGCCTCGGGTTGATAGTAGTCGTAGTAAGAAACGAAATACTCGATGGCGTTGTCCGGGAACAACGACCGAAACTCCGAGTAAAGCTGCGCCGCCAGAGTTTTGTTGTGGGCGATCACCAACGTCGGCTTCTGCACCCGCTCCACCACCGAAGCCATGGTGAAAGTCTTCCCCGACCCGGTGATCCCAAGCAGAGTTTGAGACGGTGCGCCCGCCGCGATTTCGGAGGACAGCTGCTCGATGGCGGCGGGCTGGTCTCCGCGCGGCTCATATTCACTGACGATGCGAAACTTGGATTCACTCATCGGCCACCGGAGATGAAAAGAAACGAGTCAAAGGCCACGTGCGGCCAGAGATTCGAGTTCTCCTACCAGGGGATCCGCAAGTGGAATCTGCCGCAGAGTTTGCAAACTGGCGACGGCGCCCGCGGAATCGCCGCTGGTGAGGCGCAGTCCTGCATCAAGGAACAACAGCGAGGGAGTGTCCGGGTGGTCTCGCAACACCCGAGTCACGCTCTCGAGCAACGACAAGAAATGGCCCTCGGAGGGGAAGTATTGCCGGGGATCGAGAGGGCTCAGGGGAAAACTCCGTGCCAGCCAACGGTGGTACGCAATGGCTGCCTGGTTCACCTTTCCACGATCCAATGCCAGCAGAGCCCCCAGCAGCAACTCCTCCTGGTCTCGAGCAGGTGCCACGGACGCCCACAGGTGTTCGGCCAAAGCCGTGCTCCCGGATTGCATGGCTCGGCGCACCGCCTCGAGGAGGACACGCCGGTGATCGCTGGCCGAAGGCAGGATCCCCGGCTCCACAAACGGCGCTTCGACGGCGCCCAGGTCATCCCGGGGAAGGAAGTCGATGGACCATCCGTGCGGAAGGGACTCAGCCTTCGAGTCAAAATCCCGGTCGGGCGGTGGAGGCTGCCAGCCCCGGAGGATCCGCGACGAGGTGGCGGGGCGTCGTGGAGGAATCCCGAAATCTGTGCCCGGATCATTTCCCGGGAGGCCCCCGGTGCTACCAAAGGGCCGCCCAGAGCCCACCGACCCAAACGGTCGAGCCAATGGAACACTGCGATTTCGAGTGCCTACCGATCCGAAGGGCCGGTCGCGGAAGCTGGAAAAGTCGCGGCGGCCGATCGAGGAGAACGGACGATCTCGACCAATCGAACCAAAAGGCCGCGGAGGCGTTGAACGGGCCGAGGCGTTCGGCTTCGCCTGGGCGAAGCTCGGAGAAACGAACGCTCCCCCCCACGTACCGAAAAACAACATCCACAACAGAGCTTGGCGAGACAGCATGGTCACCTCGATCGGGGCTCTCGCAATCATAAGAGACACTGGAATCTACGGGGACCAACCACCCCACATTTGACTCGAAGGCAAGGCCGCCTATCCTGCCTTCCCTTCCCGTCGAAGCGTGCGGACTGCGCTCGCAAGGAGAAACCATGGCTAACAGAATCGGCGTTTGCGAGGACTGCGCGACCCGCTACCGAATCCCGGAGACCTTCCAGGGGTCCACGGCGAAGTGCAAGAAGTGCGGGGGAGTCGTCCGCATCAAAACGGCATCGTCTGGAGCGGCCCCCGAAAAGCCTGCCGCTGCCAAGCCCCCTTCGTCCAAGCCTGCGGCCAAAGCCAAGGCTCCGGCGCGCGCAGCGGCTCCCAAGAAAGCTACCGCCTCGACCTCTCGCCGGTCTCGCTCCGACGACACGGAAGCTTCCACGGATGCCAAGCCGGCGCGTCGTGCGGCCGGATCCAAGAGCAAGGGTGGTTCGCGACGCGCTGCCGGCGCCAAAGGAGGACGGGCCGGTGGCGGACGCCGGGGATCCTCGGCACGCCGTGGCGGATCGGGAAGGCGCGGCTCCTCGTCCTCGAAGAAGGGCATGAGTCCGATGGTCATGGGTGGCGGCGCGCTGGTGATCGTGCTGGCTGCCGTCGGCGGCTGGATGATGATGGGCGGCGACGACGAAGGGAGTTCCACCACCCAATCAGCGAGCGCCAAGCAGGTGGAAGCTGACGCCGCCAACGCTGCCGAGGTGGCCACGGAAGCGGCCACAGAGTCGGCCGACGCCGCGGCGGAAAAGGCCGCGGAATCCACTCCCGACCCGGTCGAAGCGGCGACTCCCGCGGTCGAAACTCCTCCCCTCGAAGATGAACAGCCCGAGGAGCCGGAGGAAGAAGAACTCGTGACCGTTGTGGAGTTCGAGGAGCTTCCCCGCAACGAAGGTACCAGCGACGAAGACTGGGAAGCCATTGAGGCCGCCATTTCCGGCATGGAAGACGGTGGCAAGGCTCGTCAGCGACACATGAAGAAATTGGTGGAGTTCGAGTTGGCTGCCATGCCCGCACTCCTCAACACCTTCAACGGCATGGACCTCTCCGATGGCTTGGCCTGGGCCGACGCCTTCGAAGTGATCGTCTTCATTCAGAACGACTTGCTGTACGGACTGCTTCCCATGTCATTCCGTGGCGACTTCACCGACGAACCAAAGATCGTCCGGCACAACATGAAGATCATCAATGGCGTGGTGAAGTACTGGCGGGAGCGCCAGGCCGATCCCGACCTGATGGCGACGACGCTAGAGAACTTCACCAAGAAGAAGACCAAGGCTCTCGAAGACGAGAGCTGACCTCCGCGGTGGCTGCGACGTTTCACCTCGGGGAGCGGAAACTCGTCAGGGAGTCAACCCCGATGGGAATCCCTCGTCATCATCTTTGACGGGGTCGACTTTGACGTTCCGTTCCCGCAAGTAGTCGATGGCCTTGGTGACTTCCGCTTCCTCTCCCTCGAGTTCCAAGAACACGAGGCCGAGGTCGTCATTGATGCTGGCACCGCGGATATTGGGAACGACCGGGAAAACCCGGCCCAGGTTGTAGAGGATCGGTTCCCGAATTTGGTCCTTGGGAAACGTGCAGTAAACACGCTCTCGCACTACGGCCATCACACCCCCCTTTGGGATGATTCACCCAACCCTGGCTCTGGCGTGGCCCGAGCGCGCATCCGAACCCAGCCGACGGAAGTGCTCGGTCGCGCTCGCTGCGCAGGTGCCCGGCACTCAGTCCCCCGATGCGGAGACAGGGTCACTCGTGGCCGAAGATTCAGGCGGTCTTCGGCCTCTTTCCCGTTCCATCACGGGAGAGAAAGACATCCTGGGCACAGTAGCGGAAATCCGGCGCGGACACAGGGATTTGTTCGCCGATCACTCCCCGAAAGGTGTGGACTCAGGAAACAGCGGATAATCGCGAAACCATCGGAGGAGATCCTCCTCGACGTCCACGAGATCCGACCGGCGGCCTCGCCCAGGCCCCGTCCCTGGTTGCCGAAAACCGGACTGTGGGGCACGGAAACCGGTCCCTCCCCCACTGGCCGGAGGTTCCGCGTCATCATCACCTCCGCCATCATCACCGCCGTCCTCCGGAGGAGGTTCCGGGTTGGGCGCCGCTCGAAACGTCACGCGACCCAGTTCGAGCGCTTCGAAAACCAACGAGTCGCGGAGGTCGTCACGTCTTAGGGTCCAGTGCGCACGAGCGTCGTCAAGCCGCTGAACCACCGCGTCGGCCAGCAAGCGAGGATCACGAACTTCTGCCCGCACCTCATCGATCACTTGGCACAAGTCGACGAGTCGTCCAACTCGGCGATGGGCCGGCAGCTCCTCGCACACATTCTCCTCGAGTTCTCGAGAACAAAAAACGACCGCCACCTCTAGCAACTCTTCATCGCTCCACGCCCCCAGCCTCGCTTTCACTTTGGCCGCGGTGAGTGGGTCCCCGACACGGCTCAAAGCCAGCAACGCGCGAGTTCTCAACCTCGGATTCGCCGACTCGGCCGCCGTCCTCAATGCCGGGAGGAAACGCTGCTGATCAACCAGCTCGGTCACAGCCAAGCAAGCGTCTTCCCGAACCGAACTCCCCCACCGTCCTTGCAAACACTCGAGCAGTACCTCGAGGGAGGAGGGAATGGACTGGAAGGCCAGTGAGTAGGCCATCTCCGACACGGGCTCTTGACTGAGCAATTCGCGGATTCGGTCGACCGCTTCCTTCACCGGGTAGACACCCAGTGCGAGGACGTAGGCAGACATTTCTTCGGGATCGGGATCGAAATCCAGCAATGCCTCCAACAACGCGGGATCGGCCAACGCCGCCACCGCGTACAAAGCGGCCCGGCGAACCAACCGACTGCGAGACCGGATGAGTTCCTGTTTCACCGAAGCCATCGCTTCCCGCGATCCGCTTCCCGCGAGCCCGATCAAGGCGATCGCTCTGACGACAGGAGGACGCTTCGCCTTCAGCAGCGCATCCATCGTCGCCGGCAACCCGCCGAAGTTCTTGGTCGTTGCCAACAACGCCGCCGCTTGGCTCACGGTGTCTTCTGCATCACCGCCGGCCAACTTGCGAACCCGCGAAGTCACGTTGGCGGGAAGGCGGGACGGATCTCGAGTCAAAGCGACCAAGATGGCCCGAAGCTCGTCTTCCTGCCGAGACTTATCCAACAGTGCTTGATGCAGGACTGCGAAACACGACGGTTCGCCGATGGCCGCCAAAGCCAGGCAGCCGTTGGCCAAGCGACGTGGATCCGACTCCTCTCTCACGAGATCGCGAAGCGGTGGAATGGCGGCTCGCCCAACGGCAGCCAACGTCCGAACGGCACGATTTCGAACCTCCGGATCCGCCGCCCCAAGATCACGGATGAGTTCCTCGATCGCTCGACGCGCCGGGCGCGTGAGTTCCGCGTAAGTCGGACGCAAGAACTCGTCTGCCGAGGCGGGGTCGAACGACATCGCCCCAGTCACGAAAGCCATCAGAAGCCAGCAGGGAGTCCGCCGACTCAGTCGCCGCGGGACCCGACCTGATGAAGAATGGATTCGATTCGGCACGCGACCTCCTCACACCTCACAGCCTCCTTAGGAATAGACATCGGCGACCGGATCGGCAACGGGGGGAACCGCACCGACGGTGCCCCCCGCCCCCGCGACCTTGTCATCAACTCCCCAAGTTGACGGCGAAGGGAGTTCCGAAGATCTTTTCTCCGGGAACGAACATCTGCCCAAGCAGGGTCACCGAGAATCCGGCCGGGACCACCGGCATGGAGACCGTGGCGAAGCCCGAGGCATCGGTTTCTCCCTTCAGCCAAGGAGTCCCGAGCGACCACCAAAGGAGGGAGTCCATCGGGGAGAGGAACAGTCCCTGAAACCCGGAGCCGCTCCAGCCCGCCGGGGCACGATCGAGGGCGAGCAAGGTCCAGAATGGCTGCAGGGGAGCTCCCGACACCGTCAGCGTCCAGTCCTCTCCCCCCGGAACGGGATTCGGCGAGACCTGGGCACTCAAGAACTCCGTCGACTCTTCGCAAATCGACAGGGCATTCAGCTCGGCTTGGTTGAGGAGGCCGAGGTCCGCTTCCGCGGTCACGAGGGTGCCCCCCACCGCCGGCGAGAACACGGACGCGTCGTGATCCGAAGGGCTTTGCACGGTGAATCGCAGTTCACCAGTCGAGCCCAGGGAAACACCAAGCACATCGAGGGTCGCAACACCTTCTCCCAGGGCCTGGGAGACGAACTGGTCGATCTGCGCCTCCGAGTGCACCACGGCAACTTCGTTGGTCGCCAAGTTCCAAGACAGGATGGCGCCATCGAAAATCTCCCCGGGATTGTCCGAGGAAACGATCGTGGAGTCCTCGGTTTCCGCGAAGCTCAAAAGGTGGGTGCCATTTTCGCCGTAGTGAAAGGCATCCACGTCGACGTTGCCGTCAACGATGCCGAACGCGGTGATGACCTCGTCCTCCGTGAACAGGTTTGCCATCCCCCCGTTTCCCGTCAACCGCAACACGTCACCGTCTTTCATCGTGCCGAGATCCGACAGCAGCGACACAAAAACTTCTTGGACACCGAGGGCGTCGCGGCGCACCGAGATCGCGTCCACATCGTTCCACGGATCCGCTTCCCCGTTGCCGCTGACGTCCCCGGCGAAGAACCGACCCGTGGTGGTTCGGAGCCACGGCATCACCGTGCCAGAACTCGACTCGAAGCGAGCAATTTCTTGGTCTTCCAATTCACCGAACCAAGCCTGGCTCGTTCCCGACGTAGAAAACAGGAAGGACTCTTGGAAGCCGAAGGCCGTACTTCCGAAACCCAGGAACACCACACCCGTCCACAACTTCCCGATCATCGAAATCTCCCTCCCGAGAGAAAGCGCCTCGCGAACGCGAGACAAAGGCAAGAATCTCACGACACCGTGAGCAGGGAGGGAGTCGCCGTCACTAGCCCCGAGTTACGGAAAAAACGACGGGTGAGGAAACGCGAGCATCGCGCCGATCTCGGCTTCTCCGGCAAGAAGCATGCAAAGTCGATCCATGCCTAACGCGATTCCGGCCGACGGCGGCATGCCACGCCGCAGCGCCTCGAGGAACTCTCGATGTATGGGCAGCTCCGGTCCGCCCGCCGCGACCCGTTGTTGGTTCTCGGCGACCAATCGACGCTCTTGCTCTTCCGGATCGCGAAGCTCTTGAAACGCGTTGGCAAGTTCAATGCCGAGCACATAGAGCTCGAACCGTGCCGCGACCCGCGGATCGTCGGGACACAGCTCTGCCAATGCCGCGTGACGCGCGGGATAGCGGCAAAGAAGAACCGGGGCCGGCTCCCCCAGACGCGGTTCGACCGCCTCGACCAGCGTCCGAAAGTAAAACCGGTCGGCCTGATCGCGGACGTCGGTTCCTTGGATCGGCTGATCGGCTTGCTGCAAGAATCGACGGTCATCCTGGTCGAGGTATGGCTCGAGGTCCACCCCTGCAAACTCCCGAAACGCTTCCGCCACCGAAAGCCAGCAAGGAGACTCTTCGAAATCCACGAACCGGTTTCCCCGACGCGCGACGAACCCGCCGCTGCACGCGCGTGCGGTGACACGGAGAAGGGCTTCCACGTCACGACCAAGATCTTCAAGAGACGCCCAAGCGCGATACCACTCCAGCAAGTGAAACTCGGGCTGATGAAGAGTCGAGTGCTCCTCCAAGCCATTGCGAAACGAGCGGGCGATCTCGAAGGTTCGTTCAAATCCTTCGGCCAGCAGGCGCTTGTGAGCGTACTCAGGCGACGTTGCAAGAAACAAAGGTTGGCCGGCAAACTCCGTACGAAACGGCAGCAGATGGGGTTCTTGTCCAGGCGCCGGTAGCAACGCGGGGGTCTCCACCTCCAGAAACCCCTGGCCTTGGAAAAACTCGCGAACGGCTCGCATGACACGGCTGCGTTGACGGAGTCGGAACTGGCGCCAAGGGAATCCTCGACTCCCGACACTCGACGGCGTCCATTGTGCCGGATCGTGCCTGGGCTGGAAGACCAGTCGAACTTCCCGGCCCCCAAAGGCGTCTCGGCCTTTCCGGCCGCGCACTCGGACCAGCGATCCTCGAGGAGGGATGGGGCCGGAACTCCGCACGTCGACGGCCCCACTCGCGTCACGCAACCGAAAGAGCGAACGGGACGAATCCACGGACACAACTCGACCGGCGATCTCCGCTTCCCCGCGAGCCTCTCCGGCCAGCATCTCGGCAATCGGTGTTCGCCCCGCGAAACTCACGGGTAGATGCGATAGAGCATCCGCGGATAGGGAATGCACTCGCGCAAGTGCTGACTTCCGCAGATCCATGCGGTGACACGCTCGACCCCCAGTCCAAACCCGGAATGAGTCACCGTTCCATAGCGCCGCAAGTCCAAGTACCACTCGAAGGCTTCTTGCGGCAGCTTGTGGTGCTCGATCTGATCCAAAAGGAACTGCAAGTCCGTGGCGCGTTCTCCACCGCCCACGATTTCGCCGTAGCCTTCGGGCGCCAGACAGTCGACGGACAAGGAGAGTTTGTCGTCTTCCGGATCGCGCTTGGCATAGAAGGCTTTCACGTCGGCCGGATATCGGTGCACCAAGATGGGACGGTCATGTTGTTCGGCCAAGAAAGTCTCATCGGGAGAGCCAAAGTCTCCGCCCCACTCGAAAGGATGTCCCTTCTGCTGAAAGAATTCGACGCACTCGTTGTAGCTCATGCGAACGAACGGCTTTTGAATTGCTTGCAGCTTCTCGACGTCTCGCTCCAGAACCTGGAGCTCCAGGGCGCGGTCTTTCAGACAGCATTGAACGATGTAGCAGACCATGTCCTCGATCACGCCCATGACCTCGTTCAAGTCGGCGAAGGCCATTTCTGGCTCCACCATCCAGAACTCGGTGAGGTGGCGGCGAGTCTTGGACTTTTCGGCTCGAAACGTCGGTCCGAAGCAATAGACGTTGCCGAAAGCCATCGCGGACGCCTCGGCATAGAGCTGACCACTCTGGGTCAGGTAAGCCTTGTCATCGAAGTAATCCACCTCGAAGAGACTGGTCGTGCCTTCGCAGGCGTTGGGAGTGAAGATTGGCGAATCGACCGCCAGGAAGCCGCGATCGTCCAGGAAGTCGCGGATCGCCTTCATCACGCGGGCTCGGATGCGCAGCGTGGCGTGCTGCTTGCGCGAGCGAATCCACAGGTGCCGACGTTCCATCAGAAAGCCTGTGGAGTGTTCCTTTTTGGTAATGGGGAAAGGCTCGGATTCACTGAGGACTTCCGCTTGGTGAACGCCGACTTCCACCCCGAGGGGTGAGCGTTTGTCTTCGCGCACCTCCCCCACGATACGCATGGCACTCTCTTGGGGAACGTGGCCCAGGCTCTCGAAAAGCTCTGGCTCCAGGTCCCCCTTGAACGCCACCGCTTGGACGATCCCCGTCCCATCTCTCACCTGAAGGAAATGCAGCTTGCCGCTCGAGCGACGGTTGTACAGCCAACCACGCAACTGCACGGTTTGCCCGACGTGGTCTGCGAGCTTTTCGACGGGAACGGAAGCAACGGAGGAATCGGTCATGGATCAGGGAAACGCTTCGTAGCAGGGTTGAAGGGCGGAGTCCTTGACCTGGCCGTCGACCAAGGTCAGGGTCCCTTTGAACGTGGCGCCACGCCGGCGGGCCTCCACGGGAATCTTGTGCTCGTCGTGAGGGTCGAGGGAGTCGACATCCGCCAACAGCTTGACGTGTTCGAATCCCTCTTTGGCGAGCCTCTTGATCACTCGTGTCGAGATCGTCAGTGCTCGTTCCGTCGGGTCCATCGCCGCGTCCGCGCGTGCGCGCGCCTCGAGTTTTTCGAGGGCCGTTTCCAACGTGGAGAGCTTCTGTGCGAACGAGTCCATGCGCAGGCGCAAGGGTTCCAGGTGCTCGGGAAGTGCGGGGGCTGGCTGCGCCTCCACGGTTTCTCGCAGGGCTTGCAGCTCTTGGGTCAGGGGAGCCACTCGTTCCAGTTTTTGGTGGACCGACTGCAGCGGAGGGTCCAGCCGCTCTCCGAGCTGGGCGTCGACACAGGACTCAACTTCGGCTTGGACTTCTCGCGCCCCCGGGGTGTTCGCGAGACGCTTTTCCAAGATTGCGATTCGTTGGAACAGCAGCCAGAACCCGACCAACGTGACTCCAAGTAGGAGTAGTCCGAGTCCCGGGGCCCACCCCATGAGCAGATCCGGACTTTCAGCCATCTAGGGAAGCTCCGATCCCGCCCAAGCGAGACAAGAATGATCGTCCTCGGTTGCCAAGTGGCGAATTGCCGATTCACACCAGAAAAGAGGAATGCTAGGGGTGCTGGCGGGTCGTTGCAAGGAAGGCTCGCGCGCTACAATCCACCCTCGCCGATCTGTCGCGACAGGGAAAGCCCATGAACCGCATCCTTCTGTTGTGCCTCGGATTGCTCCTGGTCCTGGGTCTTGTCCTGGCCCCTCCTCCCTCCGAGCTGGAGTTGTTTCACTACGCGGCGGGAGAGCTGCTGGCTGGCAACGCCAACGACGGCCCAGTGCCGGCCCTGGATCCCTTGCAGGGCATTGTCCCTGGTGCCGATGCGCCACCCACCTCGGCCACTCGGATTGCCCTCGGCGAGATTCAGACGGCCGGGTTGGAGATCGACAACGAGCAACTCCAAAAGCGAGTGCAGGAATCGTTGGAGCGGGCCATGAACCGCTTCAATGGCCCCCCGCCGGAGGAAAACGAGACGCCAAGGGTCTGGCCCCGGGTGACCTGGGTGGACGACCCTGGCGAATCCGACGTGCGGATCGATCTCCAGTTTCGACGGCTCCAGGAAGGCCGTTTGGACGGGCTCGAAGTTGCCTTGAGTTACCAAGGCCCCCCGTCGGTTCCCGAGGTCGAACCCGCAAGCTTCTCGTACCCACAGCGCACGGCTCTGCTTCCTCCGCTCTTGGCGATCGTCATTGCCATCTCGTTCCGCAAGGTGCTGTTCTCTCTCTTCGCCGGAGTTTGGCTTGCCGGCTCATTACTCACCTGGTCCGGGAACTTGGCTTCACCCTGGGGGTCCCACACCATCACCCGCTGGCTCGGAGGCGAGAACACCGGCGAAGTGAGCCTCCTGGCCGCGGTTCTCGAAGGCTTCTTGCGGGTCTTCGACACGTTTTTCTATCAGCAGCTGGTCGACAGCTTCCGCATCGAGATCATTGGCTTCACGATGTTCCTCACCGCCGCGGTCGGCGTCATGAGCCGCTCCGGGGGAATGGCGGGCTTGGTGCAGTCCGTCGTCAAGCTTGCCAAGGGAGTACGCTCCTCGCAGTTCGCCACTTGGCTGATGGGCCTGGCCATCTTCTTCGATGACTACGCCAACTGCATCATGGTCGGCACCACCATGCGACCGGTCACCGACCGCCTCCGCATCGCCCGGGAAAAGCTCGCGTTCTTGGTCGACGCCACCGCGGCTCCCGTGGCCGCCCTCTCCATCCTGTCGACTTGGATCGCCTTCGAGGTGTCCACGTTCAGCGCCCAGTTGCCTGGGATTGGCGTCGAACAGAGCGCCTACGAGATCTTTCTGCTCACCATTCCCTATCGCTACTACGCGATCTTCATGTTGGCCTTCGTGGCGATGAACATTCTCCTGCAACGGGACTACGGTCCCATGCTGCAAGCAGAGAAAAGATCGCGAACCCTCGGCCAACTCGTGAACCCTTCCGGGAAGCCGATGGTCAGCGACAAGCTCACCAAGATCGATGCCAAGGAATCGATTCAGCCCCAAGCTCGGCGTTCAGTGATTCCGATCGCCAGTGTCCTTCTCGTGACATTGAGCATGATCTGGATCGATGGCGGTGGCGGCCTGCCATGGACCGAAGCGGGCCTTTCGGGAGCCTCCGCGTGGCAGGTTTGGAATTGGCAAATGCCGGACGTGAGCGGCGAGAAGATTCGTCAGGTTTTGTTCGATGGGTCCGGCGCAAAACCGATCCTGTACGGCGCGTTCACCGGTTTGGTCATGGCCTTCTTCATGGCTCTTGGCCGTGGTCCTCGCTGGGGGCTGGCACTCGGCTGGATCGCCGCTGCTTGGCTAACCCACCCGATGACCAAAACCGTCAATGCCAAGCTGGTTCGCACCCTCGAACCCATGACCGAAGGAGATTCGCTGTCTTCGATCACCGCCGGTTTCGTGTTGGCTCCCATCGACGGCTCCTTCGGCACCGCCATCCACTACGCCGTGTTCCTGGTGCTGTTCCTTTGTTTCGCCGCCGCCCTCGGACTCCTGGCCTCCACCCTGCTTGGCGAAGAGAAGTCCCCAAACAATCAGTCGCTGCGACCCGACGAAGCACTGCGGGCGGCCATCAATTCCTCCCGAGCCCTGGTGCTTGCCATCGGAATTCTGTTCCTTGCCTGGATGATTGGAGCGGCGTGCACGCAGCTGGGAACCGCGTCCTACCTGGTGGCTCAGGTCAGTGGCTACATGGGCAACATCTATTGGTTGCTACCGATCTTGCTGTTCCTGGTGTCATGTCTGGTGTCATTCTCCACCGGCTCCTCCTGGTCGACCATGGGCATCCTGCTGCCGATCGTGGTGGCACTGGCGTTCCAGATTGGCGAGCAGGCCGAGGGCATCACGGGACTTGGACTCCTGATCCTGTCGATTGGCGCGGTGCTCGAGGGTTCCATCTTCGGCGACCACTGCTCCCCCATTTCGGACACGACTGTCTTGTCGTCGGTGTCGAGCGCCTCCGACCACATCGACCACGTTCGAACCCAGATGCCCTATGCGGTGACGGTCATGGTGGTGGCCCTCGGCATTGGCTACCTACCCCAAGGACTGGGATGGTGGTCGCACTGGGTGAGCTTGGGAGCAGGAATTGCCGCGTTGTTTGCGATCTTGGTCGTGGTCGGCAGGCGTCCTCCCGACCCAATCTTGGAGAGCGAGCCCGCGGACCGAGATCCCGAGCCTGCACGGCCGGCGTTCGCGTTCACTGCCAACGATCCGAGTTGGAACCCGCCACGACGACCCGACGACCCCGGGAGGCAGTGACTCGGAAGTCGCTCAGCGAGCGCTGGCGAGGATCCGTCGCACCAGATCCGCGGACTTCTGAACCTGATCTCGGTTCTCGAAGTCCGGGTGATTCTTCATCAGTTTTTCGAAGTGTTGAAGAGCGACTTCGAAGTCCTTGATCGGAGCGGTGCCGTTCTCGCTGGCTCGGCTCTCCTTGTGGGCTCGGTCCAGGGCCAGCATGCCGAGGTGATAGAGGCTTTCGGCGCGAAGCTCGTCACTGTCCATGGCCTGGTTGAACGAGACCACCGCCATGTTGTAGTCGCTGCGCTTGCGAGACCCCTCGAACCGGCGCCGAAAGGCCTGCCCCAAGTGGATGTGCCAGGGCGGCTGTTCGCTCATTGGCGCGAGCTGCACCGCCTTTTCGAGGGAAACCACGGCATCGGAAACCCGGTCCAAGGCGAGGCAAGTCCGTCCGATCTGTCCGTGGACACGCGCCGAATCGGAGTCCAAGCGCAGCGCGTCTCGCAGCAAGACCATGGACTTCGAGGGATCATTGAGCAGATCGCGAGCCTCGGCCGCCTCCTCGATCAGTCGATCGACTTCTGCGGCATTGGATCGATGGCGGTAGAAGAAAAACGCCGCCAGAACCACTGCGAGGGCAACGAGACCACTGACCGCGAAGACCGCCGTTTTGTTGGACGCGGAAGTGGATGCAACCATTCCTGACTCCCCGAGTCGGTTTCAGAACCCAGTGAAACGCACGAGGAGGTCAAACTACGATCAAGCGGTCTCTTCTTCGAGATCGTTCTGATCGTGTCGCTGACGGAGTGCCGGTTCGCGAACGCGACCGGCGGGAACGATCTCTGAGTCCAGCACCGTCCCGCAGCGATTGCAGATGAGGCGGTATTGCACCTGTCCCTCATCCCCCACGTCGTCCAGGAGTTTCTCCTCCCGGGCACTCAGAATGCTGCACTTGCAGGTTTCTTCCCCGCTCATGACGGGACTCCTTCCATGACCGCCGATGATGACGTCTCTTTCACCGAGACTGAAGTGAGCAACAAACAGTCCCGATCGAGCCTGGCTGGCTTCTGGAAAGACAGAGTTGTTTCCCTGCTGTAGCATCGAGGTCGGTTTCCCCGTCCTCCCGCTTCTTCTCCCTTCCAAGCGGAATTGCTTCCGGGTGGATCACTGCCAAGGCGCCGAAACGCCTTCGTGAAGTACGAGCCCCCCGAAGGATTGGGACGTCGTTTTTTTGGCGTCCTTCCCCAGAGCCTCACTCTTCTTTGATGGGATGCCGCGGGATTTGGTTCCCCAGGAATCGAAGGGATTCATCCATGAATCCCCGCCTCCGCTCCCACGTTTCCCAGGGCCTGTAGTTCCCCAGGAGCGGCCCGGTCACACCGAAGCGAGACGCGGGTCGTGCGAGGAAGCCTCGTAAACTGGGTTTCGGTGGCAACCGGCAAGGACCTGAAAACGATTCCTGAAAACCCCGGAATTGCGTTCGACATCCGCCCATCGGCACCCAAGGAAGGGCTCTTCTGCCCCTCGACTTTCTCCCCGCCCGAAAGACCCCATGACCCAGAACCCCGCGACTCTCTACCTGATCGACGGCTCCGCTCTGGCCTACCGATCCCACTTCGCCTTCGTCCGAAACCCCTTGGTGACCAAGAAAGGCGAGCTGGTGTCCGCCATCTTCGGGTTTACCAGTAGCGTCCTGCGTCTCCTCAAGATGCAAGAGCCCACTCATGTCGCGGTGGTGTTCGACTCCAAGAAACCCACGTTCCGCCACGAGCGATTCGCGGACTACAAGGCCACCCGCCAAAAGATGCCCGACGAGCTGGTCGATCAGCTGCCGGCGATCGACGAAATGATCCAGGCCTTTCGCATTCCGGAATTTCGCATCGACGGCTACGAAGCGGACGATGTCATTGGAACCCTCGCCACTCAGGCCGAAGCTCAGGGGATGGAGGTCCGCATTGTTTCCAAGGACAAGGACTTCTTTCAGCTGGTCACGGACAAGGTCAAGCTATTCGAACTCGGCAAGGGAGACGCGGCCGGAGTCGAGCTAGGTCGCGAAGCCCTCGAAGAAAAGCACGGCATTCGAGCCGAGCAAATGGTCGATCTCCTCGCCCTGATGGGTGACTCCTCGGACAACGTACCGGGGGTTCCGCGCATCGGCCAGAAGACCGCGACCGGCCTGCTGCAGACTTTTCGCGGCATCGACGACCTCTACGCCCGCCTGGAAGAGGTGCCGAAGCCCGGCATCCGCAAGACTCTGCAAGAGAATCGCGAACTCGCGGAGCTGTCCCGGGACCTGGTCACCATCCGGACCGACGTTCCTCTCGAACTTTCGGTCGATGATTTGTGTCGCCAGGGTCCGGACGAAGACGCGCTGCGTCAGCTGTTCCTCCGGTACGAGTTTCGCAGTTTGCTCGACGAGCTCGGCTTTCGCGAACCCGCGGCCGCTCCCATCGAACAACAGTACTCCCTGATCCAGGATGCCGACCAGCTCTCCCAGTTGGTGAGATCTCTTCGTCAAGCCGGACGCTTCGCGATAGACACCGAGACCACGTCTCTCGATCCCATGCGCGCCGAACTTGTCGGCATCTCGGTGTGCGCCGAAGAAGGGGTTGCAGCCTACCTACCCGTCACCCGCGAGCGCGGTCTGTTCGGAGGCGAGGGCAATCACTTGGAGCTGGGGACGGTGAGGGAGCACCTGGGCCCACTCCTGGCGGATCCGAACATTCAGAAGATGGGCCAGAACGCGAAGTACGACCTGCACATCCTTCGCCGGGCTGGGTTTGAGGTGTCGGGTGTTCAGTTCGACACCATGGTCGCCCACTACTGCCTCGAGCCGTCAGCACGGGATCACTCCCTCGATGCGCTTTCTCTGGAGTACTTCGATCATCAAAAGATCCCCACGACCGATCTCATCGGTAAGGGAAAGAATCAGATCACCATGGCAGAGGTGCCCATCGATAAGGTCTGCGAGTACGCGTGCGAAGATGCGGATTTCACGTTTCGCCTGGGACAGATGCTTCAAGGGAAGTTGGCGGACACCCAAGTTGACCGACTGTTCGAAAGCTTGGAAATGCCGCTGCTCACGGTGCTGGAGGACATGGAGGCCCAAGGGGTTGCACTCGATGTGGGCACCCTCGACACCATGAAGGAGAAGTTCGCCGAACGCGGCGACCAGCTGGTCCAGGAGATTCACGAACTCGCCGGGGAGCCGTTCAACGTCAACTCCCCGCGCCAGCTCGGTCAGATTCTGTTCGACAAGCTGGAACTGCACAAGGAAGCGGGATTGAAGAAAGCTCCCCGCACCAAGACGGGTTACTCGACGAGCGCGGCCGCCCTTCAGCCGCTTCAAGACTTCCCTCTTGTCGAGAAGGTCTTGGAGTACCGACAGATCGAGAAACTACGGTCGACTTATGTCGAAGCTCTGCCCCAGCTGGTCAATCCCCAGACGGGGAAGATCCACACTTCGTTCAATCAAACCGTGGCGGCGACAGGGCGCCTTTCGAGTTCGGACCCAAATCTTCAGAACATCCCGATCCGCACCCCTCTCGGCCGGGAGATTCGCCGGGCTTTTCGCTCCTCCTTCGAAGGAGGAACCCTGATCTCGGCAGACTATTCCCAGGTCGAACTGCGCATCCTTGCCCACCTTTCCGGGGACGAAATGCTGCGCGAAGCGTTTCGCAATGACGAAGACGTGCACCGACGCACGGCCTCTCTCATCTTCGCCACCGACCCCGAAGACGTAGACGGCGCCATGCGCACTCGCGCCAAAGCCATCAACTTCGGCATCGTCTACGGAATGGGAGCGCAGCGGCTGGCCCGCGAAACCGGACTGACGTTCAAAGAAGCCCAGAGCTTCATCGAGCGCTACTTCGCCGTCTTCTCCGGAGTCAAGCACTACCTGGACTCGACCTTAGAGCGCGCCGAGACCGACGGGTTCGTCACCACCCTCTTGGGCCGACGACGTTACCTTCCGGAGCTTCATAGCAGCGACCGCTTGGTGCAGGCAAACGCGAAGAACATCGCCGTGAACACGCCGATCCAGGGCACCGCCGCCGACCTCATCAAGAAGGCCATGATCGAGGTTCACCGCGAGTTGAGCGAGCAAGCGGTCCAATCGAAGATGATTCTGCAAGTGCACGACGAGTTGGTGTTCGACGTGGCGCCGGGGGAATCCTCGACCATTCATGAGATCGCACGGCGAGGCATGGAGGACGCCTTGACACTCGAGGTTCCGCTCAAGGTGGACGTAGGCGAGGGGCCCACCTGGCTCGAGGCTCACTGAGCCCGGCGCCGCGCGGGCACCCGTCCTCGGGTCCATCACAATCTTGACGCCCCGGCGAAGGGCCCGCTCTTTCACTGAGCTTTGACGATCACCAGGGTGATGTCGTCATCGAGATCCTCGGCCTGAGAGTACTCCTTGGCCTTTTGATACAGGTGTTCGAGGATCTCTTTGGCCGACTTCTCTCGGTGGGCTCGAAGGACTTCTGCAATTCCCTCGTTGCCAAACATCGAGTCGCCGGGACCCCGAATCTCGAGGATTCCGTCGCTGAACACGGCCATGACGTCGCCGGATTCCATGGTGACCGGAGCTTGGTTCTGGTAGGTGAACTCCGGCTCGATCCCGAGAGCCAACCCGGTCGCAGACAGGGTTTGCAGCTCACCGGAAGCTTTCAGCAGCAGCGGCGCCGATTGCCCCGCGTTCGCGTAGTGGAGTTGCCGGGTTTCGGGGTCCAGCCGACACACGATCATGGACATGAACATGTCGTCGGCAAGGTCCTCGGCCAAGCGCCGATTCAATCGCTCCAGGATCTGTGCTTCGGTGAGCGCATCCTCGAACAGAATGCGGAACGCAGACCGAGCACCGGTCATCACCATGGCGGGCCCGACGCCGTGTCCTGTCACATCTCCGAGGACAATGCCGAGCTGACCCTTCGAGCCACGCACGAAGTCGTAGTAGTCCCCGGCCGCGGTCTCCGCAGGAATGGACAGGCCGGCCACCTCGAACCCCGGGCAATGGGTGGGATCTTCCGGCAGAAGATCCGAGAGGATTTCCGCGGCGATCTCCAACGACTGCTTCAGGGCCTGCTTCTCCAGTGCTTCGCGGATCAGGCGCGCGTTCTCCAGAGAAATGGAGAGGGCCACGCCAAGCGCGTCGAAGAATCGCAGATCCTTGTTGGTGAATTCCCGGCTAGTCACCCGGGAATCCACGTAGATGACCCCCAGCACTTTGTCCTGGAAGCGCAGTCTTACGCACATCACGGCGCGCAACTTCAAATCGACGACCGATGCCGAAAGGTCCGTGGCTTGATCGGAGTCGCCGATCTTCAGGCACAACCCCTCGCCCGTCTGGTGGACCTCTCGCACGACCGTGGTGGAATGGCGCGTCTGCTCGAGCTCCAGGTCGTTTCCGGCGGCATCGCGGGCGACCGCGACGGACAACTCGCCGTTCTCGACCAGGAACAAAATGCCCCGCTCGGCCCTCACAGCCTCGATGGCTCGGTCCACGATCTTGCGGACCAGCTCGTCGGGGTCGGCCTCCGAAATCAGCTCCGCCATGGAGTCGAGCAGCAGCCGGACATTGCGACTGTCGATCCGGTCGTCCCCGGTCAGGAACGTGGTGGATTCGTTCGCCGGAGGCGGGGCTGCGGGCTCCGCTTCCTTCTTGCCGAGAATCGAAAAGAGTCGCTTCACAAGGACGATTCCTGAGGACACATCGTGGTGACGCCGGCGACATCCGCCGTGGAGAGCGTATCGGGGCCGGCCATCAGGGCGGGACAAAACTCCCGAATCTCCCGGCCGGGCCGCGATCTTAGGTCGCTGCAGGGGCTGTTCAAGCCGTCGGCCTGCGTTGGGTTGACCCTCCCCGAGCCTCCCGGGACAATGGTCGTTTTCCTTCCGTCGCCATCCGTCATGGAGACCCCATGAAAATCCAACGAACCGTGCTGGGCGAGGGCATCGCCGGCCTGACCCTCACCGGCGAGTTCGACGCCTTCGCCGCCAATCCCTTCCTGGAGCAGATCGAGGCCATCGTCCAGTCCGGGTCCGTCAACGTCGTGGTCAACCTGAGACTGGTGCTGTTCATCAACTCGACGGCAATCGGCAGTCTGGTCAAGGCGCGGAAGCGAGCCCGAGGTCTGGGCGGCAACCTGGTGCTCGCCGAGCCCAGCGCGCGCGTCAAGGACGCCCTCGACACCTTGGGTCTGGGACAAGTGATCCAGAGCTTCGCCAGTGATGACGACGCGGTCCAGCATCTTGCGGAAACCGATGACGACGGAGCGGTGAAAGTGCCGTCGGAAAACTCGGTGCTGCTCAAGTTCGCCGAAGATGCCAAGCAGCGCGCATTTTCTCGCAAGGGCGGAGTGGGTCGCATGGCGTCCCTCGACGACAACGGCATCGAGTTTGTCGTTCCCGGCAGCGCGGAGCTGTTTGAAAACGACACCGAAGTGAAGGTCAAGTTCCGCCTGCCTCTGTTCCGTCGTGCCTATTACTTCGACGTGCCCTGCGCGATTCGAAGCTGCGAGGCCGAAGGCGACGACTTCAAGGTGTATGCCGAGTTCGGCGACATCTTCGAAGAAGACCGCCAGGCGATCTCCCAATTCGTGCGTGATCTGCGCTTGCTCAAGGACGAGATCCGGAGCGCGGAGAACGAGTGAATTTCACCGCGCCGGATCCGGGTGTGGCGACGGCCAGCAACGTCACGCGCCCGGCACCGGCGCGGTAGAGCGCCCGAGCCGCCTCCAGTCCGGTCGAACCAGAAGTGACGATGTCGTCCACGAGCGCGATTCGACTACCTCGTGACAATCTCTTTGGCGAGGCCCGGAATGCTCCCGCAAGGATGCAGCGACGTTCCGCATGATCCCTGGCCTGACCGAGCGCAACCGTGGGTCTGACTCGGCGCAGGACTCCGTACCGCACGGGTGGCATCCCCGGGTGCAGTGAAAGCCTCTCCCCCAGTTGCCGTCCATGGTCGAAGTCACGCCCAAACCGCTTCAAGAAGTGCATGGGAATGGGCACTAGAGCATCGAAGCGGTGGGCCATTCGCTCCTCCTGCATGAAGTCGGCCAGCATCGCCGCCAAGGGAACCGCAGCCGCCGCGTTGCCCCCGTACTTCAGCTGGTAGATGAGCTGAGCCACGATCTCGGTGTAGTGGGTGGCCACGAACACCGAGAGGCGAAAGTCGCCATCTCTCACGGTCCCCCACCCTCCGGCCTGCCAAGGAATCTCCAGGGTGCATCCGGAACACAGGCCCGGAAACGCTCGCGGATCACAAGCTCCACAGGCAAGGCACTCGAAGGGCAGCACAAGCTCTTCCACCCCGGCAAGGAAGCGCGGGGTCCACTCCCGAGTGAGCGTTTTCCATGAGCGAACCACGTCAGCAAAGAAGTCGCCCTGGGAACATCCCGGTGACAGATGACTGACCGTGGATTTTCGGGGTCAGTGGATCGCGAACAAGATCCTCAGACGCGCGGGGATTCGACGGCGCGCGGAACCCGACGCTCGGCGCGGCTGGCCGTGTCTTCGTCAACACCGCCCAACCCGAGCGCCGCGCGAACCTTGGCGATGTATTCGGGAACTGCTTCGTCGCGGCTCTGGGGAATCTGCAGCATCTCGCCGATCTGAACCGCCACCTTTTGGTTCTTTTCCAGGCTGAACTGAGATTCGCGGACGACTTCCGCCAACAGACGCCGGAACTTGCGCCGTGTGAACAAGAGCTGCACCAGCTTCAGTGCTGCCATGGTCGCCAGAGTGGCAACCAACAAGACAACCGCGATCCAAACCAAGTTCGGATCTTCGGTCGCTCCGGCTCCGGAGCTGAGAGCGTCCCCCATCAGCAACACGTAGCCCGCCACAAGAAACACGAAGCCGATGTAGACCTGAACTTGGTTCACCAAGTGGTCCCGCACCGTGGATAGAGATCTCGGTCGTTCGACTCCGAGAATCTCTTCGATCTGCCGACGTGGGTTCTTGAACGTGATGGCGGAGGCAAGGAAGAACAGACCGACCACGTTGAGGGTGTAACCGATGATGGATGGGTTCAAGGTGTCCAACATCCCCGGACTCGATTCTCCCTGGAACAACCCGACACACACTGGCATCGAAAGCACCATAACTGCCTTTCGGAATCCCCGCTACTCCCGGCGGGACGGTCCCGTCGTTTCTACCCCGAGCCCCTTGCCGACCGGCGCCTCCGGTCGACTCTCGGCCGAGTTTGGAACCTCTTCGGGGGTCTGGTAGCGTGCATCGAAAGTCTTGGTTCGGCTCGTTTCGGCTCGGTTCGATTCAGGGCCTGGGGACCCACCGCGGGAGGCCGCTGCATGGAATCAACCGAAGTTCTGAGAATCTCGAGACTTGCGCGCATCGACCTGGATCAAGACGAAGGGGCGAGGTTTGCGGACCAGCTGACCAAGATTCTAGCCTATTTCGAGAAGCTCCAAGAAGTCGACACCGGGGGAGTGTCTCCGGCCAGCCATCCCACCGACCTGGTGGCTCCGGTCCGGGCTGACCGGCCAGACGGGTGGGAGGCGCCCCGGGATCTGGTGGCTCGCTCCGACGGGCACACGGACGAGTTCTACCGCGTTCCCCGGGTTCTGGAGTAGTCCCTTGGCCGGCCAAGAGTGGAGTTCGGCGCGCGAGATCGTCGAGAAAGTTCGCGCCGGGACCCTGACCGCAACGCGAGTCGCGCAGCACTACCTGGAAAGAATCGAACAGCACGACCCCCACCTCCACTGCTTTCTTGACGTTCGACCGGAAACTGTCCTGGATCAAGCCAAGGAAGTCGACGCTCGGGTGGAACGCGGGGACACCGATGGGGCACTGTTGGGGATCCCCGTCGCGATCAAAGACAACCTGTGCACCACGGATCATTCCACCACCTGCGCCTCGCAGATACTGCAGGGCTATCGGTCGGCGGACGATGCCACGGTGGTCCGTCGCATCCGAGAGGCCGGCGGCATCGTGCTTGGGAAAACCAATCTCGATGAGTTCGCCATGGGCGCCTCGACGGAGAACTCCTGCGCAGGTCCGACCTCCAATCCCCACGACTTGAAGCGCGTTGCCGGTGGCTCCAGCGGGGGTTCGGCCGCCGCCGTCGCCGCGGGACTTGCTCCGCTGGCATTGGGCTCGGACACCGGCGGTTCGGTGCGTCAACCCGCGTCCTTCTGTGGCGTGGTTGGCCTGCGCCCGAGCTATGGAACGGTCTCTCGGTACGGCTTGATTGCCTTCGCCTCGTCGCTCGATCAAGTCGGCCCCTTTGCGCTGAACGTCGGCGACGCCGCCATGCTTTGGGAGGTCGTGGCAGGACCGGACCCGAGGGACAGCACGTGCCATCCCCTCGCGAACGGTGACAAATCGCTGCCCTCCGATCTGTCCCAGCTCCGCGTTGGCGTCCCCCGCGAGTACCACGTCGACGACGTGGAGAAGGAAACACGCTCGGTCATCCAGCAGTGCCTCTCTCACCTGGAGGAGCGCGGCGCCACTTTGGTTCCGGTGTCCCTGTCGTTGACGGAGTACTCCATTCCCACTTACTACCTGGTCGTCATGTCCGAAGCGTCTTCGAACTTGTCACGGTTCGATGGCGTTCGCTACGGCCCCCGAGGCCGAGGAGGCTCGACCGGCGAAGGACACGAGTCCCACGACTTGGAGTCCCTCTATCGAACCACTCGCACCCGCTTCGGAGAAGAAGTGAAACGGCGCATCATGCTGGGGACGTATGCGTTGTCGGCCGGTTACTACGACGCCTACTACAAGAAGGCCCTGCAGGTGCGGCACAAGATCCGCGAGGAGTTCGAGCAAGCCTTCGAACAGGCGGATGTGCTGCTCGGCCCCACCACCCCCACTCCGGCATTTCCAATCGGAGAAAAAAGCCAGGATCCCCTGGAGCTGTACCTGTGCGATGTGTTCACCGCCGGCTCCGCCCTGGCGGGGATTCCGGGCATTTCCCTTCCTGCGGGAAAGTCCGGAGACGGACTGCCGATTGGCGCACAGATTTTCGGCCCAAGGCTCTCCGATCGCTCACTCCTGGTCGTGGCCGGAGAGATCGAAGGGTGCCTGGGCGGCGGACAAACTCCGGTGGAGCTCAACCATGGATCTTGAGACCGTCATTGGTCTGGAAGTCCACGTCCAGCTTCGCACGCGAAGCAAGTTGTTCTGCCCGTGCCCGGCTTCCTTCGCGGGAGATCCCAACTCGCGGATTTGTCCGGTCTGTACAGGACAGCCGGGAGCACTGCCGGTCCTGAACGAAGAAGCCTTGGCCCTCGCCATTCGCGCGGGGTTGGCGCTTGGGTGCACGATCCGGCAGCGCACCAAGTTTGATCGGAAGAACTACTTCTACCCCGACCTTCCGAAGGGTTACCAGATTTCGCAGTTCGATCAGCCAGTGGCTGAGAGCGGATCGATCCAGTTCGAGGTGGACGGGGAAATGCGCACTCGGGGAATCACTCGCGCGCACTTGGAAGAAGACGCTGGCAAGACGATGCACCCGGAGGGTCAAGACCACAGTTTGGTGGATTTGAATCGCGCGGGCATTCCGTTGATCGAAATCGTCGGCGAACCGGACTTGACGAGTCCGGCGGAGGCCAAAGTCTATTTGCAAACGTTGCGGCGCATGATGCGCTATGCCGACGTGTCCGATTGCGACATGGAAAAGGGGAGCATGCGTTGCGACGCGAACATTTCCCTGCGCCCCCGTGGTCAGAAGGAACTGGGCACCAAGGTCGAGATCAAGAACATGAATTCGGCGCGCAATGTGGAGCGCGCCTTGGAGTTCGAAATCCAGCGCCAGGGTGCACTGTTCGAGGCGGGCAACGCCGATCAGATTGTCCAGGAGACTCGATCGTTTCGAGACCAGGACGGCTCGACGACTTCGATGCGCCAAAAAGAGGAAGCGGACGATTACCGCTACTTCCCCGATCCGGACTTGCCGGTGTTCACCATTTCGGAGGAACAACTCGGGTCGATTCGCGAAACGATGCCGGAAACTTATGAGCGGCGCCGGGATCGTTTTGAGAACGAGTACGGACTGAGTGCTTATGACGCGGGAGTGCTGACTGACGATCCGAAGTTGGCCCAGTTCTTCTCGGATTGTGTTGCGGCGGGCGTGGAGCCGAAGGCGGCGGCCAATTGGGTGCAGGGGGAGTTGTTGGCGGCTCTTGGGGAGTCTGGCACTTCGGTGGATGAGATTCCGACGACGCCGAAGCAGTTGGCGGAGTTGGTGGTGATGGTTGCGGATGGGGCGTTGTCTCATCAGGCGGCGAAGAAGGTGTTTCGGGAGATGCTTTCGCAGGGGACGGCGGCGGAAGAGACGGCTCGCGCGTTGGACTTGCTTCAGATTCAGGACACTTCGGTCTTGGAGCAGACGGTGGATGAGGTGATTGCTCGGGAAACGAAGAGTGTTGAGGATTATCGGAGTGGGAAGCAGGCGGCTTTGAATGCTTTGCTTGGGCGGGTGATGCGGGCTTGTCAGGGGAAGGGGAATCCGCAGGTGATTCGGGAGTTGTTGGTTCGGAAGTTGGGGTGATTTGGGGCGTCGTTCTCGTTCTCGTTCTCGTTCTCGTTCTCGTTCTTCGAACTTGAACTTGAACTTGAACTTGAACTCGAACTCGAACTCGAACTCGAACTCGAACTCGAACTCGAACTCGAACTCGAACTCGAACTCGAACTCGAACTCGAACTCGAACTCGAAC
>JANQQL010000035.1 GCA_028289345.1 Planctomycetota bacterium
AGGGAGGGAGCTGTCGAAGGTGGGGTTAGCGATTGGGGTGAAGTCGTAACAAGGTAGCCGTACCGGAAGGTGCGGCTGGATCACCTCCTTTCTAAGGAGTCACCTCCGACCATCCGACACCAGTCGGATCTGTCAGATGGAGATTCCCAGTTGGAGCACTGGCGGCCGTCGTCGGTCGTGCGTTCGGTTCGTAGATGTCGCCGCCCCTCGGGGAGGCGAGTACTCACCGCTCGAGCGCCTGTCGATGGCTCGTTCTCTATTCCGCTGCCAGGGAGCGCTGGAACGCCCACCTCGTCGGAGGTGGGCGTTCGTGTTGCTCCGGCGGCCCGGCCTCGTGTCGGAGTCGGCCCTGGCACCTTGAGAACTGCATAGCGAGCACGAGCATCAAGCGTGTCCGTCCCCACCAGGAGACGGACACGCGCAAACGTCCCGCGCCTCCCACGGCGAGGGACGTGTTTTCGAAACTGAGTATCGAAATCTCAAGCTACAAAGAGCCAATGGTGAATGCCTTGGCGCCGAACACCGATGAAGGACGTGACAGGCTGCGAAAAGCCACGGGAAGCTGCCGAGTGAGCGTTGATCCGTGGATGTCCGAATGGGGAAACCCCCTACCCGTCATGGGGTAGGACTCCCGACTGAATACATAGGTCGGGTAGAGGGAACGTGGGGAACTGAAACATCTCAGTACCCAGAGGAAAGCAAAGCAACAGCGACTCCCTGAGTAGCGGCGAGCGAAATGGGAAGAGCCTAAACCGAACTGGTGGTAAAGCCTGACGGCGTTGCCTGTTCGGGGTTGTGGGACCACAGAGACCGAGCGTCAGATCGGTCACGGAGTTACAAAGTCGTCGTGTAGTGGAACGGTTCTGGAAAGGCCGGCCGAAGAGGGTAATGGCCCCGTACGCGAAACATGACGACCTCCGCTGTGTGCTCCCGAGTAGCGCCGGTTCCGTGAAGGCCGGCGTGAATCTGTGAGGACCACCTCATAAGGCTAAGTATGTGTCGGCGACCGATAGCGAACTAGTACCGTGAGGGAAAGGTGAAAAGTACCCCGGGAGGGGAGTGAAATAGTACCTGAAACCATTGGTTTACAAGCAGTTAGAGCGGGCCTGTCCCGCGATAGCGTGCCTTTTGAAGAATGAGCCAGCGAGTTACGGTATGTGGCAAGGTTAACCAGCGATGGGAAGCCGAAGCGAAAGCGAGTCTGAACAGGGCGCACAGTCGCATGCTGTAGACCCGAAGCCGGGTGATCTATCCATGGGCAGGGTGAAGCGGAGGTAAGACTCCGTGGAGGCCCGAACCGACCTAGGTTGAAAACTGGGCGGATGACCTGTGGATAGGGGTGAAAGGCCAATCAAACCCGGTGATATCTGGTTCTCCCCGAAATGCATTTTGGTGCAGCGTCGCACGTTCAGTCATGGAGGTAGAGCACTGATTGGGTTAGGGGGCCTACACGCTTACCGACCCCAGTCAAACTCCGAATGCCATGACTCCAGAGTGCGGCAGTGAGTCCACGGGGGATGAGCTTCGTTGGACGAGAGGGAAACAGCCCAGAGCGCCGGCTAAGGCCCCGAAGTGTGTGTTAAGTGGCAAACGATGTGGGATTGCCGAGACAGCCAGGAGGTTGGCTTAGAAGCAGCCACCCTTGAAAGAGTGCGTAACAGCTCACTGGTCGAGTGATCCTGCGCGGATAATGTAACGGGGCTCAAACACACCGCCGAAGCCGCGCCTTCGACTTTGTCGAGGGGTAGGGGAGCGTCGTGCGTGCAGAGAAGTCGGAGTGTGAACTTCGGTGGAGCGCGCACGAGTGAGAATG
>JANQQL010000037.1 GCA_028289345.1 Planctomycetota bacterium
TAGCGGCGGCCGGCCTCGAAGCGATAGCCGAGAAACTCAAACCCCTGTCCTGGTTGAGAGCAGTCACCCACATGGGTCTTGTCGGGATGAAGCTGTAGGCCGTTGTCGGCCACCCACTGACGGACCAACTCCAATGCGCGGTGCGCATCGGGCTCGCTCCGACAGAGGATCACGAAGTCGTCGGCATAGCGCACCATGCGCAACCCCGCCTTCGCGACAGCGACATCCAGAGGGTGGAGGTAGAGATTGGCGAGCAGCGGAGAGATCACAGCGCCCTGCGGCGTCCCCATCGTCGGCGTCCAGCGCTCCATCCCGTCGAGAATGTCGGCGGTGATGAAGCGTTGGAGCAACGACAACACCCGCCCGTCGCTCACTTTCTCTTCTACCCGTGCGAGCATCGAGTCATGCGGGATGCGGTCGAAGTACTCTTGCAGGTCGGCGTCCACCACCCAGGTGAACCCTTCCTTCAGGAGACCATCAACCTCCCGCAGCGCATCCTTGCATCCGCGCCCAGGCCGAAACCCGTAGCTCGACGCGAGGAACTCCCGCTCGAAGATGGGCTCAAGCACCATCTTCAGGGCGGTCTGCACGATCCGATCTTTCACCGCGGGAATGCCGAGTGGACGGGTCCGCCCGCCGGGCTTCGGAATGTGGACGCGTCGAACCGCGGACGGATCGAAGCGGCCTAGGCGAAGCGCTTCACTCAACTCCTCGAGGTAGCGATCGGCGTGTCGCGCAAAGCGCGCGATGCTCACCCCATCTACTCCCGCAGCGCCTCGATTGGACTCGACCTTGTGCCAAGCGTTCGCGAGGGTGCGGCGGGAGTGCACCTTGTCAATCAGACTGAACCATTTTCCCCCTTGGACTCCGTTTTCCAGAGCCGCCAACATGCGCTCCGTCCACACCTCCGCTTCCACCCAGCTCCAATCGAATGGACTTTGAGTGTCTTTCTCTTGCTTAGCCTCACGGCACTCACGAGAATTGGCGTGCTTCGGTGTCGACATCACACATCCATCTTCCTGCCTCCCTTCCCTCAGCTCGGATTTGCTCCCCGAGCCTCTCAGCCGCGACGCGGCCACCGGTACTACGAAGGCTCTGACTTCTCCCGGAGGCTCCTTCCTCCCGGGAGATCTCCCCGGTTACCTCGCCCTAGCTTCTGAGCATTCCATCCCCAAACATGGGTGCCGCCCGAGCATCGCTTTGTTCGCCATCACCAGCGTGCTCGATGAGTTTCAGGCTTCGTCATGGAAACGCAGACTCGCCGCGGGTCCCCACCGAATCGGGTTCGTCATCCTACGGACTGCTCGTTCGCCTTCAGTTGCTTCCCACCCCACCTCGCGGTGACGCAGTTACTTGCAGCTACGGAGTCATGGCTTCCTCCGACACGGACTTGCACCGTGCTACTAGGGCGCCCTCCCGGGCGCACG
>JANQQL010000043.1 GCA_028289345.1 Planctomycetota bacterium
GGATTCCACCGGCGATGGCATGGGGCATCCGCTGACCGGACCCAGCGCCGTCCACGTCCGCGACGACGGCACCGTGTGGGTCATCGCCAAGTGGAGCCAGAACGTCTTCGAGATCTCTCCCACCGGCACCATCACCGAGATCCTCGACGGCAGCGGCGACCTGTTGCACCGCTTTCGGTTGCCCGTCGACGATCCGCTGATCGTCAGCGAAGACGGGGTGGTCTATGCCGCCGGCAACAACAGCCACAACATCTTCCGCGTGGATCCATTTCCCTCCCACGCTCCCGAAGCCGGGGCCATTTCTGGACTCGAGCTGATCGGCATGGAGATCACCGTCGAATACGACGGCACCACCACCGACCTGGCACGCACGTATCGCATTCCGCAAAGCAACAGCGGCTCCCAGGCCGTGGTACGACCGGTGCTCCCCGCCTCTCCCACCCTCGAAGCAATCGGCATCGCGGCTCCGGCCTCCGTCCTCGATCCGGGCGTCACTCTTCGCATCACCGGCGCTCCGGACGCCACCGTCCGGCTGTTGCGAATGGAATCCGGCTTGCTGACGGAAGTCACTCCCGAGGGCGGTTTCGACCTCGACCCCTTCGAGACCAACCAAGCACTCCTCATCGAAGAAGTGTCGGCGGTCCTCAGTCCTGCGGGCAGCGTCGACATCCCGATGACGCTCACTCGCAGCGATGCCCGCGGCGGATTCAATCTGTTCACCGCGGTCGTCCTCGACGACCTCAACCCCGAACTCACCAGCTTCCCCGCCGATCCCGTCGTCCTCGAAGCTCTCCCGGGACAACCGGGAGTCCTGGAGCTGTCAAAGACCATGGTGCACTTCGGGAACACGTTCCTCGGAACGGTTTCCCCGACGCGAACCGTGACCCTGACCAACGCCGGCGGGGCGGGCGCGCCCTCGATCGAGATCACGGCGTGGCAGGTCGGCCCCCAGTTTCGAGTTCAGGGATCGCCGCCGGTGTCCCTGGCCGCGGGTGCCTCGGCTGACCTTTCTCTCCGCTTCGTCCCTCAAGCGCTGGGGCTGCAAACCGAGACCTTGGAGATCTTCCACACCGGGAACAACTCTCCCTTGGTCGTGACCGTGCAAGGACGCGGCAAAGAACTGCGTCTCTACCCGGATCGCAAGAAGGACCGGTAGTTGGGGACGACTTCGCCTGGACGGGCCCGGCAGAAATCACAAAGATCTGCGTCGACGGTCTGCGCCCGTCGCCACCGTTGCCCGTCTACCGAGAAGCCCGAGCGACTCTCCGGGGAACCGCCAGCGGTGTCCCCGATTCACAGAAAGATGAGATCGGTGCCATGACGAATCGCGACGGCTCCTCGCCATTCGTCCCAGGTCCTCGCGAATGAGCCAAACGCGCATTCTCCACCTGCTTCCGGATTTGAAGCTTGGCGGTGGCCAGCAAGTTCTCCTTCGTTTCTTACGGGCGAGCGATCGGTCTCGCTTCCAGCACGCCGTGGCTTACTTCCAACCGGACCGGGAGCTCGAATCGGCGTTCCTGGCCGCCGGGGCCACCTTGCAGTCCTTCCCTCACCGAACGGCCGCGTCGATTCCGGGCGTCCTGCGCGATCTGTGCGCCTGGACTGAATCCCAGAACACTGCTTTGCTCCACACCAACGGCACCCCGTGGGACAAGCTTTACGGACAACTGGTTGCGCGACGGCTCGCTCTCCCCCACGTCACCACTCTTCACGGCGTGCTGCCTTCGCCGCCTCCCTTCCATCGCCATCCACGAACCTGGTCCTCCACGGCGATGCAGCGCATTCTGCGACGCGCCCATCACCGCCTCGACGGGCAAACTCTCTCTCATGCGATCGCCGTGTCCGACGCTGTGCGCGACAGCTGGAAGCCCTGGTTTGCCAGCCTGACCTCTCCGTGCGAGGTCTCGGTGGTCTACTCGGGGGTCCCTTGCGATGAGTTTCGTCCGCTCCGCGACGAGGAGCGAATGAACGTCCGCCAGTCCCTCGGCCCGAACCCGGACTCGTTCCTGATTCTTTCGGTGGCACGACTGAGTCGAGGCAAGAATCTGCATCGCTTGATGCCCTTGATCCAGCGGCTTCGCGAGCACCCTCGGACTCCTCACCTGGTTCTGGTTGGCGAAGGGGAAGAACGGCCGCGGCTGGAAGACAGTGCGCGTCACTATGGAGTCGAAGATCGGGTGACGTTTCTCGGCAAGCGACACGATGTGGCCCAGCTCATGGGTGCCAGCGACTTGATGATCTTTCCCTCGGCCTCCGAAGGGTTCGGCCTGGTCGTCTTGGAAGGGTTGGCCTGCGGATTGCCCGTCCTTGCTTCTCGGCTGCCGTCACTGCGCAAGTTGGACCATCACGGCTCCGGCGTCAGTTTCGTCGAACCGGGCAACGCCCAGGAACTCCTCGACCAGGCGCGAACCCTGATGGAACAAGACTCGAATCAGCTCCGGGAACGAGGGCTCTCGGCATCCGCGCGAGTGCGTCAGGAATGGCCAATCGAGGCGACAGCGAATCAGTACGAAGAGATTTATGAACGCTGTTTGGCGGCCAACGCGACGAACTCCGCGACCGATCGACGACAGAAGACCTCGTCGCTTTGAAAGAATCGGTCCAGGAAATCTCCTCCGTGGACGTCGTGGAGAGTCGGCCAATCCGGAGACGTCTCGGGTCGAACCACTTGACTGACATAGGCATTCAATGCGAAACGCTTCTGGTGGGCCACGTCTTCCATGGCAACCGCGGTCGTGAACTCTCCACGCATGCGCCAGAGCCCGCGAGCTCCGTCTCGCACGCGCCGATAGCCGTCCCGAAGAGACCCGGGGAAGACCGGTGCCCACGGCCACTGGTCCCACAACCAGACCGGATACTCGAACACTTCTCCGTCTCTCGCCAGGTGTTGCAATGCCAGGGCAGTCAGCTCCGCGGTGGCACGATGGTCCGCAGGCGGTTCCCTCAAGCTCGGCGCGAAGAATTGAGACCGCGGCAACTTTCCCAGAACTTCCTCCAGGCGCTCCGCTCCCTCGTCTCGGTGGTCCTGCACCCGGCCATCGGGAAGATCCAGAAAGAACACCTGGTTGCGTTCGATGCCCAGACGCTCGCAGGCCAGCAACGCCTCTTGGCGTCGCTGACGAGCCATCACCTCGGGAGCGACCCAGTCTCGGTGCGAGGAGCTGCCATCGCTGGCGTAAACGACGGCGACCGGAACTCCCCGTTGGCGCTTGCGCAGAATCGTGCCGCCACAACCCAGGACTTCGTCATCGGGATGCGGCGCAAGCACCAAGCACGGTTGATCAAGACGTTCCTGATCGATGGCAACACGCGAAGAACGCAGCAGCAAACGCCCGACGGTTTGACAGAATCCACCCATGAAGCTCAATGCCGCCGACCCGCGGAGAAAAGGTTGGAAAGCGCACGGGCGGCGAGAATACGATTCCACAAGAAGAACCGAGAGTGCTCCATTGCCAGGAATGGGATGCTGATGGACTTGCTCCACGTGCGAAACAATCGTGACGGGGTTCGCCACGTCTCGGTTCCAGGTCTGATGTTGATGATCGTCGCCGCCTGGGTGACTGGCTGCAGCTCCCCCGTCACCCTCCCCGAAGTTGCGCAGGAAGCCAACAGCAGCCTGGAGCCCTTCGTGCTGCTGCCCGGGGACCTCCTGGAAGTGCGATTCCCACGGCACGCGGACTGGAATCACGAAACCCGCATCCGCGCGGACGGCCTGGCCTCGTTCTTGGCCTGCGGCGAACGGATGGCTTCCGGTTCGTCCCCGGAAGCCCTGGGGCAGGCACTCTCCGAGTGCTACGCGCAGCATCTCAACAACCCGGCGATCTCGGTCCTGGTGAAGGAACTGGCGGAACGACCGGTCTACGTGATCGGCGAGGTCGACGATCCAGGCCCCGTCCCGGTGACCGGGGAACAGATTCCCTTCCTTCGCGCTCTGGGACTCGCCGGCGGACCAAGAAAAGACACGGCCCGATTGAAAACCGTGCTGCTGGTGCGACATTTCCGGGAATCCGACGCCGTGAAATCCTGGATCTTCGACGCCAGACACGAATACTGGGGTGTCGGTCCTGCTTTGCAGCTTCAACCGGGTGACGTGGTCTTCATTCCCAACACGATCATCGACAAGGTCGACATCTGGGTGGATCAGTACATCCGCCGCCTGGTGCCCTTGCCGACCTTCTCTCCCCTGGTGGGAGGTTAGAACCCCCGTGGAAGCCCCCCTTTCCTTAGCGCCCCAGCCGGCGCCCCCGGAAGACGAAGCCCCGATCGAGTCCCTGCTTCGGGTTCTCAAACCGTTGGCTCGTTCCTGGGTGTCGATCGGTTTCCTGGCGGGCCTGGGCGCGATCGCCGGTGCGTTCTACGGAGCCATTCAGCCGAATGTGTTCCAGTCGACCGGGAAGATCCTGGTGCAGTTTGGCGTCCGTGAGCAAATCACCGCGGACACGATCACCGAAGCCCGATCCAAAGGCACCAACCGCGGCGACATGTTCAACGAGATCCAGATCTTGACCAACCCGGCTCTCTACGAAGCCGTGGCTCGAGAGGTCGGCCCGGAAAACATGTTCGAGCCTTACGACCCGGCCGCCAAAGACGCTCCAGACACTCCCCTGCAGACGCGCTTGTTTCATCAGTTTCAGTCGTGGTGGTTCACTCGAGGATCCGATCCGACGGTGGCCTCGGAGCCCCCTTCTCTAGCATCCGCGGCGCGCGCCCTTACCAACTCCACCCGCATTGGTGCCGAACCGGGTTCAACGGTGATCTCGGTCTCCAACGTCAACACCAACCCGGGAATCGCTCAGAACATCGTGCAACGATTCCTGGAGTCGCTGTTGGAACGACACCAGCAAGTCTTCGCCACCGAGCCTTCCTACAACGTGGTGGCTCAGCGCAAGAAGGACGCCAAAGAAGCCAGCACCCAGGCCTATTCGGCGTTGCAGAAGTTTCGCAAGGAAAACCAGATCCTCGACTTCGAGTCGCAGCGAACCACCCTCCTCAACGCCAAGCAAGTGTTGGATCAGGAGCTGGCCACCGCTGAACACCTCATTGCCGATCTGCAAGCTCGCTACACCGTCTTAACTCAGATCCTCGCCGCCGAAGAGCCGACCCTCGAACAACGGGAGGAGTCCAACCCGTTGATCGCACCTCTTGAGGAACAACGGTCGCAACTCGAACGACAACGCTCCCAGCTCCTGGTGAAGTACCCCGAGAGTTCGGTGGAAGTGCAGTCGATCGACCGGGAACTGGAGACGGTCCGTGGGCAACTGGCCCAAGCTCGGGAGAATGGGTCGTCTGCGACCCCCACGGGCACTGCGAATCCCGAGCATCAACGCCTGCAAGGCGAATGCCAGCAAGTCATCGTGCAACTCACCGGTGCCAAGGCAGCGCAAAAGAAGCGAGTCGCTTCCGCGAAGCGAATCGACCAGGACTTGCAAGCGCTGCAGGCCTGTGAAGCCAAACTGTTCCGCCTGGAGAACCAATACGACGCCGCCGCCCAGGCCGCCCAGGACGCCGAGCATGCCTACGAGAAGATCCGTCTGGCACACACCTTGGACCGCGCGAACCTGAGCAATCTTCGGGTCATCCAGGACGCGACCTATCCCATCGAGAAGGCGGGACCGAATCGCAAGAAGTACCTGCTCGCCCTTGCCGCCTTGGGCGGAGTGGTCGGCGTCGTGCTCGCGTATGTCCGCTCGGCAGTGGACCAGACGTTCCGCTCTTCCCGAGACGTGGAGCGAGTCCTGGGACTTCCGGTGGTGGCCGTGGTTCCGGAGAACCGCCGCCTCCGCAGTTTGGGACGCCTGGAAAAGAAACGTCCACTGTTGCGATCGACAGCGGGACGTGACTCATGAGCATGCTTCCGCGCCCTGTCGAAGACCCCTTCGATCAAGTCAGCGAGACGATCAACCACATCTGGGCCAACCTCGGCGATCCCGCGGACCACGGGGCCGGGCTTCGCATTGCATTCGTCGCCCCCGAACCCCAATCCGGGACCACGACCTTGGCGGCCTGCACCGCCATTGGCTTGGCCCAACACCTGCGCCAAGACGTCACCCTCATTGAAGCGAACATCCGCACTCCGGCACTGGCTCGCTACATGCGCCTGGCTCCGAGTCCGGGACTCGCCGAGATCTTGCATGGTGAATCCACTCTGGACGAAGCGCTCATGCCCACGGGGGTGGCGGGCTTGCAGATTTTGCCGGCGGGCACTCCTCGCACACCGATCCCCGGAGAATTCGCGGCTCCGTCTTTGCTCTCTTCGTTCAATCTCGCGGCGCGATTGTGCCGCTACTTGATCCTGGATCTCCCGCCGATTCTCACATGTCCAGAAGCCCGGCTGTTGCTCCGTCATGCGGGCAAGTCGGTCCTGGTCCTGCGGTCTCGCCAAACCAGCCATCGCACGGCCAAGAAGGCAGCAAGGCTGGTGACCAACTCTCAAAGTGAAATCATCGGCACGGTTCTGAACCGTCACCGCCCGGACGTGCCTGCATGGTTCCGGCGCTTCACCACGGAAGACTGATCGTCCCCATGGCATCCCCGCGTGCTTCCCGCAAAGTTGGCGCGGCCTGTCTCGCCCTTGGCTTGATCGCCAACGAGTGGTGGATTGGCACCGCGCTGTCGGCGGATGGGACCATCGACGCACCGCTGTTTCGGGGGTTGCTCGCTGTCTTCGATCTCACGCTGATTGCTTTGGGGATCTGGGGACTCTCGGGGCGCCCCTATCCGGCAACCCGAACCTGGGGCTTCGCCGGCATCACGGTCCTGCTCTGCCTCCTGTTGATGGAGTTTGGACTTCGGGGAATCCGCCGTCTGGCGGGGTCCAGTCCTCCCGACGTGCACTTGGCCAGCCGTCTGTCGATCTACGGCGGGGAATCATGGGCCCACGAGTTGTTCGACGAGCTCAACGCCGACATCCTGCGTCACCGTTTCGTCGCCGATCCGTTCCGCGGATGGCGCATGGTGGAATACGAAGGGAAGTGGACCCACGCGAATCCCGAAGGCGTTCGCGCCACCTGGGCCCCTCCGGGCCGCGTCAACTCGACGGCAGCCAAGCTTTGGATCTTCGGCGGGTCGACCACCTGGGGATTCGGGGCCCGCGACGATCAAACCTTGCCGTCGTGGGTCAGTCGCCTCGCCCACAAGCAAGGCCGTCCCCTCCAAGTCACCAACTACGGCACCCTGGCCTACACCCTGATGCAAGAGATTGCACACTTGGTCCAACTGTTGAAGCAGGGCGAGCGGCCCGATCTGGTGGTGTTCTATGACGGGGTCAATGACGTGTACGCGTCGTATGCCCGCGGCACTCCGGGGTCCGTCATCGACGTTCTGGGCACATTGGAAACTCGCCGAGAACTCACGCCGCTGCAGCAGGTTCGAACAGGGTTCCTCCGCTTCGCCCAGGACCATTCGGCTCTCTACCAAAGCGTCACGATTCTGGCGGCCAAGGGGAGCCCCCGGCCACCGGTTTCCGAGACGGGAGCCGGGTGGGACGAGGCAGCGCTTCTCGACCTGGCCCATGGCATCGCCGAGCATCACATGGAGTGCCTGCACCTGGTCGAACAACTGGCGCGGGCCTACGACTTCGACTTCTTGTCGTTCTGGCAGCCGGTCACGTTCACCGAGACCACGCTCCATCCGGAAGAACAAACAGATCCACGAGTGAGCGACGAGGGCTTGGGTTTGCTTCATCGACAAGTGCGAGATCGACTCCAAGAACTCGCGCCCGACCGCCTCCACGATGTTTCCATGGCGCTGGAATCAAGATCCGACCCGGTCTACCTCGACTACTGTCATGTCTCCGAAGACGGCAATCGGTTGCTCGCCGAAATCATCTGGGAATCGATCAAAGACCGCGACAGCCTAAAGAACACGCCGTAATCAACCGATCTTCGCCTCTCGTCGAAATCGTTCGTCGAGCATGGCCGCGGACCGTTCGAGATCGAAATCGCGACGGACCTGGGCTTGAGCAGTTCGTGACAAGCGTTCGCGCAACCCCGCGTCGGCAACGAGTTCCTTCATGCGCTCAGCGAGCTCGCCGAAATCCGAAGGGGTGAACAGCAAACCGGATTGCTGGTGTTCGACAAGTTCTGGCACTCCGGCGACTCGCGGGGCCACCACCGGCAGCCCCAAAGTCATGGCTTCCATGAGCACCACGGGAACTCCTTCCAAAAAGCTCCCCAGCACGAACCCGTCGCAGGTGCGATAGCAATCCGCAAGCTTGCTCCCGGTCACCGTCCCCGAGAGTTCCACGGCTCGATCGAGGTGGCGACGTCGGACCTCTGCGGCGATCTCGGAACGGAGGGGCCCGTCCCCCACCAGCTGCCAGGTTACGTCCATTCCCGCTTGGCGCAGAATCTGGATCGCCTGCAAGACTCCGAACAGGCCCTTCTCGGGAGACAAACGGCACACGGTCAGGAATCGAAACGTTCCGGAGACGGCCCAATCCGTCCGCGGTTCCCCGAGTTCTCCCGGATCCACCCCACAGCGCACCACAAGGAACCGCTTCTCCGCCGACGGGTTCCCCAAACGCAACGCTTGAGCCCTCCCGAAGAACGAGGCGAAAGCCACGAACTCCGCGAAATCGAGCTTGGCAGCGAGAGTGATGGCCGGAGGGCCGGTGAAATCTGCCGACCCGTGCACGGTGACGCTCCACGGAAGATCCAAGCAGAATGCTGCCAAGGCGCCCACCTCCGCCCCGGCGTTGGCGAAGTGACAATGCAGCCGAGTCACGCCGAGCTGTCGCAAGCGATCCGCCAGGAGCACGGCCTCGGCAAAGTAGAACTGGCTCCACAACAAGGCGCGGAGCCCCGGCGGTCGCACACGCAACGCTCGCCACCAAGTCCGGACGTAGCGCAAGGGGGATTTTGAGAAACAACGACCGTGAGCCTGCAAGAGCTTCCCGAGTGAAGTCGGAAGAATGGACTCCGTCGTTTCCCACTCTTGGACGTCCATCGGCGACCACTCCGCAGTCGGCGAGAGGGCGCGCACCGAAAAGGTCACCACCTCGAGCCCTCGCCGACGCAGAGCAAGCACCTCGCGGCGAATAAATGTGTGAGAGACCGCCGGATAGCGGCTGGTCAAATAGGCGACCCGAGGAGCCGTCAAGCCACCTCCTCTCCGCCGCCGGATCGGGCCACAGGATCCGCGCGGAACGGCCAGCGCTCGCTCAGACGCCAAAAGAGCAAGTCTTCCGAGTAATCACCGTCAGCGCTTTGCAAGAGTTCCTGTTCGAGGTTGAAGCGACGCAATTGAAAGCGATCCATGGACTGGCGAAAGCTGCCCCATCGGGTGGTGACGGCACAATCGTAGCCAGCGGCTTTCACGGCTTGATAGGCGGCGCTGTCGAACTGACCGTTGGGATAGCAGAACGACTCGACCTGATGACCCAGTCGTTTCTCCAACTCTTGCCGAGAGCCTTGCACTTCTTGGGCCAGCTCCTCCGCATCGAGTCCCTCCAACAGTTCATGAGTCCAGCCGTGGGATCCGATTTCGTGGCCGGCATTCTGCAGTTGTTCCAAGTGTGACCAGTTCATCATGCCCTCCCACTCGGGGTGACAAGGTGGTTTCGCCTGGAATCGACCCATCAGTCGCTGACGGTCCTTCGGTCCGAGTGTCTTGGCGGCTCGAACCCATGCGCCCGGACTCGCTCGGCTGGTGAGACCACGACCCGGCAAGGCTTCTTCGGGATCCGGGGTTTGGCCCGCCGCTGCCGCATAGGCAATCTCATCGTGCCAGAGCAGTCGGCCCTGGCCGACCGAACCCACCGGCACAAAAAACGTGGCGCGAACTCCCTGATCTTGAAGGACCGGACGCGCAAACTCGAAGTTGTCGAGCTGCCCATCATCGAACGTGACGGAAGCCAGCGGCTTGTCCAACGCCTGGCCCGACTCGAAGCGACCCAGAGCCTCGTTCAATGGCACGCATTCATAGACGCGCCGCAACGTTTGCAGACACCGCGAGAGAAACTCCGGAGTCACGGCCAGCTGGTTCAATGGGTACTGGGCGCGCAGGGACTCGGGGAGCACGCGATGCAAGGTGACCACGGTCAAGCGATGGGCCGCGTCGCGCCCCGGGTCGATGCACCGCGACCGAACCAGGCCCGCGGCCAGACGATCTCGCAACACGCGCTTCAGGCCGACACGCCGGGTCCTCCTCGGTGCCAAATGTCATTCTCCCGCCGGACGACTTTCCACGGCCTGCTCGAACCGGTGTATCCTATCCCCTTGGATTTGGCCGAAGGAGAGCGAAGCCCAGCCCTCCGGTTCCGTGGACCGTTCCACCATCCCGGGAGGGACGACTCTGTCACGACTGTCCCACTACCTGCCCTTGTGTGAGAAGAGTCTGCGCAAGGCGTTCAATCCCCGGACCTCACTCTTCGATCGCCAGCTCCGCCATGGACAATGGTCGACGACTCTGGGAACCGAGGCGATCACCAGTACCTGCATTGTGCTGATCGGTGCTCATCGAGCACGCCTCCCGCTCCCGTCCGACACGACCGCGAGCGACTTGCTGGCCGCCGCTGCCACGGAGGTTGCCAAGACTCGATACTTGGGCGGGGGCGGACTGTTGCTCTGGGCAGCCAGCCTTTGGAGCCCGGGCGATGGCGGATCTCTGTTGACCGACGCGGGCATTCCCCTCACTCGTCTAGCGTCTGAGCTATCCCCCATGACCACCATGGAAGTCGCTTGGTGGGTCAGCGGACTCCTTCACGCCCGCCAACACCCGCAGGAAAACTCGGTCTCGGACCATGCGCTCACTCATCTGACGGAACGCTTTGCAGAGTCCGCAGGTGTGATGCATCACGCCACTCGACACGCCCCGTGGAAACAACGAATTCGGCGCCACGTCGCCAACTTCGCTGATCAGATCTACTCAGTCCAAGCCTTGGCTTTGGCGGCGATCGCCGGCGTCGATCAAGGGCGAGCCTTGTCCATCGCCAATCGAGTCGCTCAGCGAATCACGGAGCACCAAGGAGGACTCGGGCAATGGTGGTGGCATTACGACTCCCGCCGGGGCGAGGTGGCTCAGCACTATCCCGTGTACTCGGTGCATCAACATGGGATGGCTCCCATGGCCTTGCACACCCTCCATCGAGCGGGCGGTGCGGACCTCCGCGACGCCGCAAGTCGAGGAACGGACTGGCTCGATGACAACGAACTGCATCGGTCCATGATCGATGACCATGCCAGCACCGTGTGGAGGAGCGTGGAGCGGCAAGGCGGACTGCTCGGGAAATGGGAAGGACGAGCCCGATCCATTCTTGGAGCTGCCCCGCGTCACCCAGAAAGTCCGCTGTTCGAGTTGAATCGAGAAACCCGTCCCTACGAGTGGGCGTGGTTGTTGTATTCAGAGGCCATTGGCGACGACTCGGCCACACCTCCCCCGGGTCACCTGGTCTGATGGTCGCTCCCTCCACAAGCACGGTTCTCGGTTGCCCGATTCATCGGGTGACCATGAGCGAGGCCGTGCAAACCTGCTTGTCCTGGGTCCGTGAAGCGGGTCCCAGCCGCATCGTGCTCACCGTCAACGCCTCTCACCTGGTGACGGCACCCCAAGAACCGGACCTCGCCAGAATCATCCCCGCCAGCGAGTTGATCGTTGCCGACGGCATGTCCGTGGTTTGGGCTTCTCGATGGCTCGGAGAACCTCTGCCGGAGCGAGTCGCCGGGATCGATCTCATGAGCGAACTGCTGGACGCCGGTGCCAAGCACCGGTTTCGCGTGTTTTTCCTCGGGGCGCGACCGGAAGTCGTCGAGGAACTGCAGCGGCGCGTTCGCACCCAACACCCGGGCCTGATCATCGCAGGCTCCCATCACGGGTATCTCACCCAGGAAGACGAAGCACGGGTGGTCGCGACGATCAAGAAGAGCCGCAGTGATATGGTGTTTCTGGGAATGCCTTCTCCACAGAAGGAGAGATTCTGCTTGGAACACCGAGAGCAACTCCATGCTCCGGTGCTCATGGGAGTGGGCGGCAGTTTCGACGTGTTGGCCGGTGCGGTGACTCGAGCTCCCCGCTGGGTGCAGGGCCTGGGGATGGAGTGGTTCTGGCGATTCCTTCAGGAGCCCCGGCGGATGTGGAAGCGCTACTTGACGACCAACTCGGCGTTTCTCTTTCGGGTCAGTCGAGCCGCGCTCGCGCGACCAAGGGGTAGCTCATGACCAAGCACCGCCTTGCTGTCATCCTCGGAACCCGTCCCGAGGCGATCAAGCTGGCACCCGTCGTCTTAGCCGCCAAGCGCGATCGCCGCTTCGAAGTCGTCACGATCAGTACCGGCCAGCACCGGGAGATGCTCACTCCCATTCTCGAAGCCTTCGGAGTTTCCATCGACCACGAACTCGCGGTGATGACCCACGACCAGTCGCTGCCCACCCTGACCGGTCGATTGCTGGACGCAGTGTCGAACTGTTTGGCGCAATCCCGGCCCGACTTCGTCCTGGTGCAAGGCGACACGACCACGGCGTTCGCGGCCGCGCTCGCTTGCTTTTACGCCCACCTTCCGGTCGGCCACGTTGAGGCCGGACTGCGAACCCAGGACGTGTGGTCCCCGTTCCCGGAAGAGGCCAACCGGCGCATGATCACGGTGCTGAGCAGTTTGCACTTCGCCCCTACGGAAGCAGCGCGAGATCGACTCCTTGGCGAAGGAGTCGCTCCCCACACGGTCACCACGACGGGCAACACGGTCATCGACGCCCTGCTTGCCGAGCGGGACCGTCAGTCATCTCCCGAGCAGGAGCAGAGCATCCGCGACGAACTGTCGTCGTGGCTGCCAATCCCCTTGCCCCCCGAGAACGCGGTGCTGATCACCGGACATCGGCGGGAAAGCTTCGGCGCAGGTTTCCTGCGAATCTGCCACGCGATCCGCCACTTGGCCGAAGAGTTTCCCGAGGCTTCATGGATCTACCCGGTTCATCTGAATCCTCGCGTGCAAGAGCCAGTGCAGGAAGTTCTCCAGGGACTGAAGAACGTGTACCTGCTGCCGCCTCTGTCCTACGCCACTCTCGTTTTCTTACTGCGCCACTGCCGACTCGTGTTGACCGACTCCGGCGGCATTCAAGAAGAGGCTCCCAGTCTCGGCAAGCCGGTCCTCGTCATGCGTGAGACCACAGAGCGCGAAGAAGGCATCGAAGCCGGGACGGCGCGGTTGGTGGGAACCAGCGAGGACCGGATCGTGTCGGAAGTCCGGCGCCTCCTGACGGAGAAATCGGCCTACGCGGCCATGTCTCGCGCGGTCAATCCCTACGGCGACGGTCAGGCGGCCGAGCGGATCCTGGAAACCCTCGCTCAGCGCTTGGCCCAATGAGCAGCCACGATCTGTGCCGCAAAATCTTGTCCGGCGTCGTTCCAATGGTTGTCGCGCTCGGGGAAGTACAGCTGGCACGGATCTCCTGACCGGAACTCGGCAAACAGATCGAGAACTTCCAAACCGGCAGCCAAGGCCAACTCCGTGGCGGTTCGCGTCAGACGATCCCGCTGGTAGTCGGGGCACAGAGTGGGATCCACTTGGATTTCGTAGTCATCGCAGACGTCGATGGCAGACGGAATGACGAGGACCAGGACGCGAAGGTCCGCCTGGCTGGAGAACTGCGCCAGCTCTTGCAGGACCTGCCCCAAGATCGCGACCTTGGCTCGCGCGGAATCACACTCAGGTTGAATGGCGAGGTCGGCGTCGTAGTGATCGCGAAACAAGTTCGTGACGACATTGTCCGCCAAGTACGAGTCATATTCCTGTTCACACGAATCCAGGAAGTCGTTCATGGTCGGGAGTTGGAACGTCTGCTCTCCGGCCCCCTCCCTCCAAGCCTGGACGCTGCGATAGAGGAGCGATCGGTTGCGCCAACGGTTCGGATTCATCGACCACCGCAGCCACGGAACCAGCTCCGCGGCGGCTCGATGCACGGAACCATCCGCGGCTTGGCGGAACAGCTTGTTGCGAATCAGATCTCCATAGTCGTTGCCGGCATAGATGGCCAGGATGGCCGCGTCGGCCTGCAACTCTTCCCATTCCTCTTCCATGCGGAGCAACGCTTGATCTGGACCATAAGAAGCCACTCCGGCGTTCACCACCTCGTGAGTACGGCCATGGTCTTCCAAATGATCTTCCAGGCGTTCACAAAATGTCAGTGGCCGCGGGGAGAACTCTCCGTGGATGAACGAATCGCCAAAGACGACGAGTCGGGGATGTCGCGGCGGTTCGACCAGGTCGTCCCCTCGGAATCCGTGGCGGTTGATCCGAACCATGTGGGATGCCCCTCCGTTCGCCTCACGATGCCGGAACACTTTCTGGGCGGAAGGACGCAAGACCAGGTGGTAGCGAGGGTGAGCGCTGACGACACGGGCGTGATACGGGAAGAAGCGACGCAAGACGAACTCGCCCATCGCCAGGACCACGACCAACGCGCCCACCGCAAGGAGCAAGCGAGGACCCAGCCCCCTCCCACCGCGGAGATTCATTGACCCGCCGCCCTCACAGCTCGAGCTCGCAATGACGCGAAGCGAGGTTCTCCTGGGTCCCGTTGAGTGGCCTCGTCCATCAATGCCACCACTTCCCTCGCACGCCCTGCTTCCAACAACGCCTCGGCGTAGGCCTCCAGGGCTGGGAAATATCGCTTCGCCTGGCGGGCAGCCTTCTTCAGTTCCACCAAGCGTTCTTGGAGGTCCGAAGCCAAATGTGCCCGCTCCAAGGAAGCCAGGCCTCGTTCCAGTTGATCCACTTGCTTGCCAAGAGCAGCCGTGGCCGGCTCCCGTGGGTTGCCGAACTCATGAGCCTTGGACAGCAGTTCCCGCGCCAGATCGACCTGCCCCATGCGCAAACACAACTCGGTGCCAGCCCAGTAACCCCATCCGCGTCCCGCATCCAGATTCGCCACTCGCCGCAATCGATCCCGTGCCGCGACTTCCTCTCCCCGCGCAAAGTGAGCGGCAGCGAGGTTCGCGTGAATCAACGCAACCATCGACACGCTGAACGTGTCGAGACCGGACGAGTCCTCCAATCCGAAGATCTCGGGAACCTCCAGCGGAGGAAGTGGTGGCAACGCGCGTTGGGGTGAGCAAATGCGAGTCAGCAAACCCACTTGCTGACGAGGGTAGTAGGGCATGGGAGTCGTGGGTCGTGGATCGCACGAATAGAAGTCCCGTGGGACCTTGCCTTGCCATTGCCCACTCAGCGCCGGGTCGACCTGCCCGACCAAGTCGAGCTTCTGAGAAAAGTGCAGTGGATTCACGATCTCGAGATCGTCGCGCACTCCTTCCACTGCTTGCAGGTACCAAATCGGATACAGAGAGGAGTCCGCCGTGGCAAACAGCTGGCCGTTCTCGGGAATCTCTTGCAGCAAGGCCCGGGCATAGTCTTCGGCAAGAGTGTGATCGCTGCGATCGCAAAACTGGTAGTTCCGGGCAGCCCACAGAAGCGGCAACCCGAGCAAGAACAACACGGCGGCACGCGGCAGCTTCCACTTCTCGCGGACCAGCACCGCGAACTCGGACATGCCGACTCCCAGTAAGAAGAGCAAGGCCATCCATCCAGCACTGAGGTAGCGCGGGTATAAGAAGATGTCCCACCACGCGCCATGCCATCCAAGCAGCGCAACATTCGCCACCCACAGCAGGACGCACGCTCCCGCCAACGCGGCGGCACGACACCGCGTGAGTCCGAAAATCCCCAACATCGCCAACAACAACCCGGGGACAGAAAGTTCCTTGGCCACCGACTTCAGATGGTGCTGGAAGATCGGAACATAGTCAGCGGCAGACTCCATCCAGCGGCGGGAATGATGCAACTCCCGGGAGAAGTAGGAGCGCAACACCGGCAGAGTCGTGGCCGACTCGAAGCGGGAGCCGTTCTCTTCACGCACCTGAACCCGGTATTCCACCGCGGGGTTCGAAGCAGCGCGCAGCGGGACGTACGAGTAGAAGGACAACCCCGGCAACACGCACAGAGACGAAAGGACCACCAAGCGGACGTTGCGCCATTGGCCGGGACGCTTCGCCAGCGTGACCAAAACGAACACCGGGAGGTGAGCGATCAACATCGTGTGGTTCGCCAGTCCCAGGCCCAGCAGCCCGTGGTGCCAGAACCACCAACGCGTGGCCCCGTCTCGCCACCAACGGACCAGGCAGTACAACAGGAGCGCGGTGAACACCGTGGAAAGCGGATAAACACGCGCGACGGTCGCCTGAGTCCACAAGGGCCCCAGCACCACCGCGGAAAGTCCAGCGATCCACCACGCGGGAGACGATGGCGCCAAGCGGCGCACCGAGCGTGCAAGAATCTCCGCGCTGAGGCCCGCGCAAACGGCGCTGAACAGATTGGCTCGCCAAGCAATGCTGCCGAACGGCACCAGACTTGCAAACGCCTTGGTGAGGAGGAGGTACAGGGGATAGCCGGTGGGATGGGCCACTCCCAGGTGGTGAGCCGCGGCAACGAGTTCCCCGGAATCTCCCACGTACACCGTCGGACAGAGTGTCAGGCCGTACACCAAGAGGGCGGCAAGAAAAATCAACGGTGACGAGTCTCCGAACCATGAACCGAAACCGAGCATCTTAGTCGGATCCTGGCCGACCGTCGGCGAGTCCGCCACGCCGCGACCGAACAGGCGCCACGAGACGATGCACGGATTTCACAGCCGGAATACTAGACTCGGGGAACTCCAGTTTTCCTGCCCTTTGGACTCAGGAATCAACCATGCGCGACGCATCCAGCAACGGACACGGGCCCGACTCCCCGGCCTCCTCGCCGATTTCTCCCGACGACGTACGCCCCCTGTCGTCCTGGGAACACAGCTTCCCCGCGTCGAAGCGGGTGACCGTCGGCGACCTCGGTGTTCCCATGCGAGAGATCTCGGTCAACGACGGCAAGGAATCCGTGCGGGTCTATGACACCATGGGTCCTCAGGGCCATGACGTTCGTCAGGGACTCCCTCGCCGCCGCAGCGAGTGGGTGAAGAAACGCGAACAGCGGGGAGACACGAATTTCTCCCAGATGCACTATGCAAAACGGGGAGAAATCACCGAAGAGATGCGCTTCATTGCCCTCCGCGAGAACGTGGAAGCTGAGTTCGTGCGAGACGAAGTGGCGCGGGGAAGGGCCATCATTCCCGCCAATCGGTGCCACCCGGAAAGCGAGCCGATGATCATCGGTCGCAATTTCCTGGTGAAAGTGAACTCCAACATTGGCAACTCGGCCGTCACATCCTCCATCGAGGAAGAAGTCGAGAAGCTCCAATGGTCCGTTCGTTGGGGAGCCGACACGGTCATGGACTTGTCCACCGGCTCTCGGATCCACGACACCCGGGAGGCCATCGTCCGCAACTCTCCGGTTCCGATCGGAACCGTTCCCATCTACCAAGCTCTGGAAAAAGTGAACGGCAAGATCGAAGACTTGAACATCGATCTGTTCCTCGAGACCTTGGTGGAACAGGCCGAACAAGGAGTCGACTACTTCACCATCCATGCCGGGGTGTTGCTTCGCTACATCCCGATGACCGCCAAGCGCGTCACAGGAATTGTCTCCCGGGGTGGCTCGATCCTGGCCAAGTGGTGCTTAGCCCATCATCGCGAGAACTTCCTGTACACGGACTTCGAGCGCATCTGCGAGGTCATGAAGAAGTACGACGTGTCCTTTTCTTTGGGAGACGGGCTGCGTCCAGGGAGCATCGCCGACGCCAACGACGAAGCCCAGTTCGGCGAACTCCGGACCTTGGGAGAGCTCACCGAGATCGCCTGGAAGCACGATGTCCAGGTGATGATCGAAGGTCCCGGGCACGTTCCCATGCACCGCATCCAAGAGAACATGGACCGCCAGCTCAGCGAATGCCATGAGGCCCCGTTCTACACACTTGGTCCGCTCACTACGGACATCGCTCCCGGATACGATCACATCACGTCGGCCATCGGAGCGGCGATGATCGGCTGGTTCGGCACTGCCATGTTGTGCTACGTGACACCGAAGGAGCACCTCGGCTTGCCGAATCGACAAGACGTGAAAGATGGACTCATCGCATACAAGATCGCGGCCCATGCTGCGGACTTGGCCAAAGGGCATCGCGGCGCCCAGGAGCGCGACGACGCCCTGTCCCGCGCCCGCTTCGAGTTCCGCTGGGAAGATCAGTTCAACCTGTCCCTCGATCCTGAAACCGCGCGGGAGTACCACGACGAAACTCTTCCCGCAGAGCCGGCGAAGACGGCGCACTTCTGCTCGATGTGCGGCCCCCAGTTCTGCTCCATGAAAATCACCGAGGAAGTCCGCGCTTACGCTCGAGAGCAGGGCCTGGACTCCGACCAAGCTTTGGAGAAGGGGCTCGGCGAGAAAGCACGCGAGTTCACTAGTGGTGGCGGAGAGCTCTACCACACGGCCTGAAACGCACCTGGAAGAGCCTCTCCCCTCGGCGAGCAACCGGCAAACCCGGGTCGTCGAAGCCTCGACGGATCGATTTGTTCGGCCTTTTTGACAAGCTCGGTCGAATCTGCAATCCCCGTCGGCCGTTTTCTCCAAGCCCCGATTCTGTCCACGGTCCGCCCGGGCTCTGCCAAGCCCCCACCCTTCGGCCGGGACCGAGCGCTCCCCGACCAAACGCTCCCCCACGCCGGGAGGTAGGGCCGCGGATTCGCCGCCGAAATCGCTATTTTGACGCCCCCAGCGCTCAATGACGACTTAATTACGCACAGCGCCAACTTGACCACAAAGAAGCCATTGGTCGCGGCATCATGGCATTCTCCCAAGGGCTCTCCGGCGCCGCCGAATGCTCACTAAACAACTTCATAGAAACCACTTACGGAGATATCGATCAAACTGGCACGGCTCCTGCATAAGGGTCCAGTGATTTTCAAGGACCTCTCCGGTTCCGGATCGAACCGGTCCACCCAAGGAGCCAAACCATGTTTCTGACTCATCCCCGAGACTTCGCGAACTTGCACCGTGACCTCGACCGTTTCCTGGCGGACTTCTGGTCCCCTCGCACGGCGCCCGCCGCTCCCGACGTACGCCTGGAAGTGCTGGAGAACGCCGACGGCTACCAGGTTCGTGCCGAACTGCCCGGCGTCAAAGCCAAAGACTTGACTGTCGAAGTCGTCGACGACGTCCTTCATCTGAAGGGATCCCGCGACCTCGACCTTCCGGAGGGAGCGATCGCCCGCCGGCGCGAGCGAACCATGCGCTCCTTCGAACGCTCGCTTCGCTTCCCGGTGAACTTGGACGCTCGCAAAGTCGAAGCCTCCCTCGAACACGGCATCCTCACCGTGGACGTGCCGAAAGCGGAGGAAGCCAAGCCACGGAAGATCAAAGTGCGAACCCGCTGACGCGACACGCCTCTGACTCTGCTGGACGCATGACCGGCTTCCGAGCCTCTTCCCCCCTGCACCAACAAGGACACAACCCATGAACTGCAACGTTCCTGCAACGACAACTTCTTCCCGATCGGGCACTGCCGTCGCTCCGCGACCGGTCCGCCCGGCCACCGACGTGGTTGAGTACGACGACCGATTCGATGTCACTCTGGACGTGCCCGGAGTCCGCGCGGACGATCTAGACATTCAGTTCGACGGTGACCGACTTTGGGTACGCGGTCAAACTCGCCAAGAGATCCCTGAGGGTTTCGAACGCGTTCGCAACGAGCAGCTCGCCTCGAGCTACGAACACTCGCTCGACATCGGCAATCAAGTGGATGTCTCGAAGATCGATGCCCACATGGATGACGGCGTCCTGACTCTCACTTTGCCGAAGCACGAGTCTGCCCAGAAGCGCTCGATTTCCGTCAAGGTCCGCGGCCCCTGAGTCGCGCCTGCGTCAACTCCAAACCCATCTCTTCCCGCAGCGAGTGTCCGATCGAGGATGCTCGCTGCGGCTTTTTCCGGATCGATCGCGTCGGCCCCCGTCGCTCCTGAGAAGCTCCTTCAACAAGCGCCCCTCGGCCTCGAATCAACCGACAGCGAGCCCGGGATCCTGCTGCGCCACAGAAAGGACTTCGACTTGCGGCTGCAGTCCCCTGCGGGCGAGATCCGTGACGATCTCTTCGCGATACGCAGGATTCACGACCACCACCACATCAGGGCGTAGCTCGGCGAGGGCCGGAGGCGCCACAATGGGTTGACCGGTCCCGGCCACGAACTTGCCGCATTTTCGCGGATTCACATCGACCACGGCCTTCACCCAGTCCGCGCCGCGAACGCTGTTGAGGAACATCACCCCTTTCGTGCCAGCCCCCCAGACCACCACGACGCGTCCCTGATCGACCCATTGGCGAATCCGGCCACCCCACTGCTCGAGCTGCTCGTGATACACCTGGCGGAACTGCGCAGCCCAGGACGGAACTTCCGGCTCTTCGACCGGCATCCGCGCTGGCTCCTTTGCGGAAGCCTCGCCATTGGCTCGCGCCCCATGCAAAGCCAGGAACTGACCGTCAAAACGGCTCTCCCAACCCGACACTGTGAATCCGTGGCGATGGAACAGTCGATGCAGGGATCGATCTGTAAAGTAGGAGCAATGCTCATAGAGCAAGTCCCAGATTCCCAGGGATTCGAACGTGAACCGCCCGTCGGGAACTTCGAAGTAGATGCTCGCGTTCGGCTGCGGCTGCAAAGTCGCGTGCAAGGAACGAATGAGATCCGCGGGCCGCTCCAAGTGCTCTAGCACATGGCGGCAGGCCACCAAGTCCGCGGGTCGATCCGCGTACTGAGGACCGTACAGATCGTGAATCAGCGTCACCGAGGGATCCGGGCTCTTCACCGGAGCCGCCGGGTCATAGCCGTACCCGCGATTGGATCCCTGGCGACAGAGAAGCTGGAGGAAGTAGGCATCGCCACAGCCAATCTCCAACACGTCCTTACCGCGGAGATCGTAGCGCTCCACCAAGTCGGCGGTCAGCTCCTCCAGGTAGCGACGGAATCGCGGCGAGAAGTGCTGGGCGTTCTCGTAGTCCGGGTCATAGGTCATCAAGGCCGGGTCGAAAGCGGTGTTGAACACCATCCCGCAGGCGCGACACAGCTGCAGCTCGAATCGCCCTTTCGGCGCGGCGCGGGCCGCCTCAGCCGAGTCCTCGAGCCGGTTGCAGTGCACCGGGACCATGGATTCCAGCAGCGGAAACCAGCGGCGCTCCTCACAAACCGGACAAGCAGGCGCAGTGGCGGGGGGACCAGGGTTCATCACAGGCCGCGCAATGTGGGACTCAAACCCAAGGCCGACAGACTTTCGCGGATCTCCTCCAAGTAGATCGAGTTCATGACGATCACCTCATCCGGCGGCTGCTGGCGAAGCTCCTCGGGGGCGATGATGCGATGCCCAGTGCCTGCCAAGAACTTACCGTGCTTGTGCGGATTGATGTCGACAACCGCGTGAACCTCCTCGCGGATTCCCAGAGTGGTGAGGAACGAAACCGCCTTGGAGCCGGAGCCCCAAACCGCCGTGCGTTTGTTCGCCCGCGCAAACTCCTGGAAGCGACCACGCCACTCGTGTCGGAGTGCCTCCACTTGTCGAGTGTATTCCTCTACCCAAGACAACACCTGTTCGACCGACTCTTCGGCGGGATGGGCCTGGCTCACTGGTGCCGAGACCGGCTCAGTTTCGATCAGAATGTACTGCTGATCGTAGGCAAGCTCCAACAGAGCCACAGTAAAGGAGTTGCGCCGGAACAGCCGCGCCAAGGACCCGCGAGTGAAGTACGAGCAGTGCTCGTAGTAGACGTCCCAAAACGCTCCTTGGCGAAGAATCCTCTCGCCATCCGGCAACTCGAAGAACACCTGAGTCGCGGGCCGGTCTCCGATCGATCGTCGCACCATTGTGGTGAACCGATCGACATCCGGGATGTGCTCCAGGGTGTGTCGACAACACACAAGGTCCGCTGGAAGATCGGTGTACTTCTCGGAATAGAAGTCTTGGATGAAGTCCAGCCCCGCGGGGAGTGCAGAGCCCACGCGCTCCGGACGGTAACTCGGATCCAGTCCGAGGCCGCGACAGGCGGCCCGTTCACAAAGCTCGATCAGGAACTCGCCTTTGCCACAGCCGATTTCCAATGCGGTCTTTCCGGCGAGGTCGTGCCGCCCCATCAAACCTTCCACGAGTTCCGTCTGAAACTGCTGAAAGCGTGGCGAAAAACCCTGAGTCTCCTCGTACGCAGTGGAGTACTTCATGCGCTGCGGCTGAAACGCGAGGTTGGTGAGAAAACCGCAGGACTCGCACACCGCAACGCGCAACTCGCCGCTCGGAAAGTCGATGGCTTCTTCACGCGTGGCCACCATGAGACAGCTGTGAATGGGAACCTTCGGAACTTCGTAGAACACTCGCAGAGCGTGAGATTCGCAAGCGGGACACACCGCCGTTGCTCGAGGATCCGGACTCATGGGGTTTGGGCCGCCGCGTGACCAAGAATCCGCGGCGAAGGAATCGGCACGATGAAGCGCCCGCCGGCATTCCGATAGTCCTCCTGCTGAGCCACGATCTCCTTTTGGAAGTTCCAGGCGAGCAGCAACACGAAGTCGGGCTTCTCTTCCATCAGGGCTTCCGGAGGGCGAATCGGCAGATGCACTCCCGGCATGAATCGGCCCTGCTTGTGAACATTGCGATCGACAACAAAGTCGAGACATTCGCGGCCGATTCCGGTGTAGTTCAGCAGGGTCGCCCCCTTCGCCGCTGCACCATAGGCAGCGATCCGCGCTCCCTTGGCCTTCAGGTCCTGTAGGAGCCGCCGCAGTCCCGCCTTGAGATCCTCGACTCGTCCCGCGAAATCTCGGTAGTACTCCCAGCGGGTCAGTCCTTCTGCAGAGTCACGGGCGAGAGCGGATCGCACCGATTCCTCCGGCGCCTGACGCTTCTCGACAAACAAACGCAGGGAGCCTCCATGGATCTCGAGCGGCACCACCCGATTCAAGAACAGGCCATGTCGGCGAAACAGCTTGTCGAGAGCCGTCACCGAGAAGTAGCAAAGGTGTTCATGATAGATCGTGTCAAATTCGCCGTGACGAACGAGTTCGCGCACGGACGGGACTTCCAAAACGGCGACACCCGAGCCTTGCAACAGTGTCGCGATGCCTTCGACGAACCCGTTCAGGTCCGGCACATGGGCAAGTACGTTGCTGGCAAAGATCGCGTCGGCCCGCTGCCCCTCCGCCACCAACTTCCGGGCCAACCCCACGGTGAAGAACTCGCAACGAGTCGGCACCCCGATCTCGCGTGCCGCCTGGGCAGGCCCTTCGGCAGGATCAATGCCGAGGACCGGCACTCCCGCCTCGACAAAGTTCCGCAGCAGGTAGCCATCGTTGCTGGCCAGCTCGACCACCAAACTGCCGCCGTTCAGTTGCCGCTCCTGCATCACTTCCAGAGCGTTGGTCGCCGCATGGCGCAGCAGCTGATCCGAAAACGACGAGTAGTATGGATAGTCGCGACAAAACAGCTCTTCCGGATCGACCTGGTGCAGAATCTGAACGAGCGTGCAGGCTTCGCAGAACGCCACCTCCAACGGATAGCGCGCTTCTGGTTGATCCAGCTCTTCGGCTCGCCGCAGGCCATCGGCCAACGGCGTGTTCCCGAGAGACAGAACCGGACGCAACCGGGCCTCGCCGCACGAGCGGCATTCTTGATCAAGAATCTCTGCGGATTCTGGCTCGGAAGTCATCTCAACCACTTGCTTCCTGCACCCGCGAGATGGCCGGTCGTTGCTCCTCGCCAGTCACCTGCCAGCGCAGGTTGGCATCCAGCCTTCCGGCCTCCAAGTGCCGACGAATGTGTCGGATGCGCAAGTACCGAGAGCTCAGGAACTCCTCCGCGGTGAGCTCGATGGACCGATAGGCGTCGTAGAGCTCTTGAATTCCTCGACGAACCGTCCAGCGCGGTCGATAGCCGGGAAGTTCCTCTTCGATCTTGCGGCAGTTCACTCGGTAGCAGCGGGGATCCGGGCCCGCTCCTTCGGCGTATTCGACCTCGCAGTCCGGAACGATCTCCTGCACCATGTCCGCCACGTCACGGACCTGATAGTTCTCGTCCGTCCGACCGACGTTGTAGGCGACCCCGTGGACCTGATCGCGGGGTGCCTGGAGCACGGCGAGAAACGCCCGGCTGATGTCTTCGATGTGGACCAGAGGACGCCACGGGGTTCCGTCGCTCTTGATCAACACCTTGCCGGTGGTGAAGGCGTACCCGACCAAGTTGTTCACGACCAGGTCTCCACGCAGGCGGGGCGAAACCCCGTAGGCGGTCGCATTGCGCAAGTACGTCGGGCTGAAACTGTCCGAGGCAAGCGCCGCCAGGTCGCTCTCCACCTGGACTTTGGAGACACCGTAGGGAGTGACCGGGTGGAACTCGGCGCTTTCGTCCAGCCACTCTTCCCCGGCCTTGCCGTAAACGCTGCAGGTTGAAGACTGGAGGAATCGACGGACTCCGGCCTCTTTGGCGAGTGTCGCCAAGCGGATAGTGGCTCGATGATTGATGTCGAACGTGCAGTCCGGATTCAGATCTCCCAGCGGATCATTCGAGAGCCCCGCCAAGTGGATCACCGCGTCGATTCCCTGCAAGTCCTCGACTTCCACGTCCCGCACATCTTTGCGAAAGCTCGGTGGGTCCGGGATCTCGTTTCCCAGAGTGCAGCCATCGAAGAAGTAGGAATCCAATCCGACAACTTCGTGCCCGCCCCGACGCAGCATCGGGACCAGGATCGTCCCGATGTAACCGTGATGGCCAGTCACCAAGATTTTCAACGACTCAACTCCAGGTTTTCCACGGAGCCTCACCCTCGCTCCAAAGCTTCTCGAGCAGCACCTTGTCTCGCAACGTGTCCATGCATTGCCAGAACGAGTCGTGACGGTAGGCCATCAGCTGACCATCCGCCGCCAACTTTTCCAATGGCTCCCGTTCCCACTGAGTTTGGTCGCCGGCGATGTAGTCGAACACTTGCGGTTCGAGGACGAAGAACGCTCCGTTGATCCACCCCTCCCCGAGTTGCGGCTTTTCGGTGAAGGCGGTCACCTGGTCTCCGTCCAAGTCCAGCTTGCCGAAACGAGCGGGCGGTCTCACTGCAGTGACCGTCGCGAATTTTCCGTGAGAGCGGTGGAACGCCAGCAAGGCATCCAAATCCACGTTCGAGACGCCATCCCCCCAGGTCAGCAGGAAGGTCTCGTTGCCGAGTTGGGAGCGCAGCCGTTTGATTCGTCCCCCGGTCAGGGTGTGCTGGCCGGTATCGACCAATTGGACGTTCCAGTCCTCTTGTTCCCCCTCCTCCCGGGTGACTTGGCCGTGACGAATCTGCACGGTGAGATTGGACTGCAGGGAACAGTAGTCCAAGAAGTAGCGCTTGATCACCTCTCCCTTGTATCCCAGGGCGATCACAAAATCCTGGTGACCGAAGTGGGAATAGTGCTTCAGGATGTGCCACAAGATCGGTTTTCCACCGATGGTGACCATGGGCTTGGGCTTGACCTCGGTTTCTTCGGAAAGACGAGAGCCAACGCCGCCAGCGAGAATGGCAACCTTCATTGAGATTCCTTCGATGGGCACCGATGCCCGAAGAGTTGTGAGCCGACGAGCGTTCCCGAAAGAGTCGTTCGCCCTCTGTCCGGACTTTTCTGTCCCGCTGCGCGAGCCCGGAAGTGTTTTTACGGAGAGGAGAACAACTACCACGAAATCGAAGAAGGTGCACAAATGGTTCGGATTGCCGCCGTTACTTCATGCCTGAGGAACGGGAGAATACAAAAACGTCCGACCGCTTCCTCGCCATGTCCATGACGCGAACAAATGACGCACGAATCCGCTTGAGGAAATCACCGGGCAGCGCTACAAATCGAAGCGTCGTGAAAGGCACGTCCCATTCGGTTTCCGTGACGGTCTTTGCGACGCCGTTTCTCCCGGCGCTCTTCCGATGGGCTCTCTTTCGATGGGTCCTCTTCCGAAGGGAATCTCAACTCCTATGAAGCTCCTGCGAAACTCTCTCCAGCGCAGCGCGTGCCGGATGGCTTCGGTCGCCGCGTTGACCGTGCTGGCCTCTGCCACCGCGACCGCTCAGCAAGCCTCCGAACTCGCAAACGCGGGCCAGGTCGGAACCCGTGGCAGCTCGGCTGCTCCGGAAATCGACCCTGCCCTCTGGGTCTCGGGAGCAATCCTGCTGGTGGGCGGTCTCCTCATCGTTACCGGTCGCCGGCGAACGGCCAACGCTGAGTCCTGATCGCTTCCGATCCTCCTGATCTCCCCTCTTCCCATCCGCGGCGTCCTTCTCCTCGCACTCTTGGTCGCCGAGTTCGCAGCCCTTTCACTGCGTGTCGATGCGTTACCGCTTCGCGAAGAGGGCGGGCTTTGGGCGACGCTGTTGTCGAGGACCGGGGCATTCGGAACGTGGATGGTGGTCGTCGTTTCAACCATCGGTCTGCTCTCCGCACCCCGCGTCCCCTCTGAGTGGCGTCGAATTCAAGAGCAGCGGCCCGGCCTTTCCTTGTCATGGGCCGCGCTGGGCATTCATGCTCTCGCGTTTTGCGGGTTCTACGCCCTTACGGTCTCGGTTTTTGACCGAACAGGCCCTCCATCGGTGCCTTGGGGAGTCCTACTCTTCGCGTGGGCGGCCCTGGGAATGGTCGTGTTCCTATCTTGGGTTGCGGTCCACCTTCCCCTCTCCCTGGTCCTGAGTCTGGCTCTCCGCCATCGGACGCTGCTGGCCGCGGGGGTCGCTGCGGGAACTTTCGCATGGATCGGGGGCCAGTTCCTCCGCCAACTCTGGCGTCCGCTCAGCACCATCACCCTGCACACCATGGACCCGGTCCTCGCCCTCTTGGTGGACGGCCACCAAAGCGACCCCGACACCCTGGTGGTTTCCACCGACCGCCTGAGCATCGAAATCAGCGAGCAGTGCTCCGGTTACGAGGGGATCGGCCTGATTTGGCTGTTTCTCTCCTGCTACCTCTGGATCTATCGCCAAGATCTTCGCTTCCCCCGGGTCCTCTGGCTGTTTCCCGTAGGAACGGTCGCCATGGGGCTGGCCAACGTGCTGCGCTTGGCAGGACTCATGGCCCTCGGAACTCACTTCTCTCCCGAAGTGGCCGTCAGCGGCTTTCATTCCAACGCGGGGTGGATTCTGTTTTGCGGCGTTTCCTTGGGGTTGGTCGCAATCGCCCATCGTTCGCGCCTGTTTCTGAAACGTCCCACCGGTCCGGCCGAAACCGGAGAAAACCCCACCGTCCCGTATTTGCTCCCCATGCTGAGCATCATCGCGGTGTCTTTCGTGAGTGGCGCGTTCGGTGACGGCGAGACGGACGACGGCTACCCGTTCCGCGTCCTGGCGGTCCTGGTCGTCCTGGTGGTGTTCCGCAAGTCACCGATCCCCTGGGGTTTGCATTGGTCTTGGTTGGGGATCGGCGCCGGACTGGCCGTTTATTGCCTGTGGGTCCTCCTCCACCCCGAACCCGTCGCCGCCGATTTGAAGTCAGCCTTCGCCGGACTGTCCACGGCCAGCGCCACCGACTGGTCGTGGCTCGTGTTCCGTGTCGTCGGCACGGTCGTCACCGTCCCCATCGCCGAAGAACTCGCTTTCCGCGGTTTCCTCATGCGTCGCTTCGTGAGCCGCGAATTCGAATCGGTTCCGTTCCCCCAAGCCCTGTGGTGGCCCCTGGCCTGCTCTTCCATCCTGTTCGGCATCGTCCACGACGACTGGTTGGCGGGGAGCCTCGCCGGGGCGGTCCTCGGATTGGTGGTGATTCGCACTCGTCAGCTGTTCCCCGCCATCCTGGCCCACGGAGTCGCTAACGCGGGCTTGGTTATTCATGCATGGCTGATGGGAGCCGTTGAAGGATGACTGGACCCGTGAGGTGAGTTTCCGCGAGACACCAGACTGGCCAGTTGAACCAGCACCGAACATTGCGAAAATGTGAATGATGGTTCGATCAGTGCCGTCCAAAGACTGAGTGGGGAATCGTCGGAACGAAGAGAAGGCGAACCACTTTTTGGCGCGCTATTCTCCCGATCCTTGGGGTGAAGACCGAAGTCCCGGGTTCAAAGCCCCAGCCGTAAATCGTTCAGGGAACGCCTTTTTGCTCAATTGGCACTCTTCAGTGGACTCCGTCCGCCGGGGAAAAGCTGTGGACGAGTTACGTAGACGGTCGCAGCGATGGTCCCAGTCCTCGCTGGAACACCGTGCGTGGTTCGCCGAAAGAGTCGTCGCGGAAACCTCGAGAGGGAGAGGTTGGCGGATGCTTAGGGGGTGGAGAAGCCTGAAGCGGTCGACCACTCGTGCAAAACACGAGTTGACCCTCGGTCTCTATCCCGCCAGCGAGTTCGCCATCCAGCTCGAACGGGAACGGTCCCGGACGGATCGTTCGGGCAACCCGTTCTGCGTCACCTTGTACCGCCTGACCAACCGCGGTCCGCGAGAGCGCGAGGTCCACTCCCTTTGCCGAGTCTTGAAACGCCGTCAGCGGATCACCGATCTGGTTGGCTGGTTCGACGACGAGCACATTGGGGTGATCCTGCCGGAGACCGGAGCCCCTGGGGCTTGGAAAGTCGCGAATGAGGTCCTGGAGTCGGTTCCCTCCTCGCCCCAGTGCCGGATCTACACCTATCCCCCTCAGCTTCCGATTCCGGAGATGAGTCACTCCCAGCGATCGCGAAAGAAGGAAGGCGCCGCCGAAGAACAAGCCTTCGCCGAAGACTCGGTCTTGAGGAAGGACTCCACGGGTCCCATGGTCCGAAACCTGGACGGCCTGCTGATCCGCCCTCTGCCGCGAGTCAACCGGCTCCTCGACGTGCTATTGGCGACCCTTGCGATCACCCTCTTGCTCCCGTTCGGCGCCGTCGTTGCTCTGACGATCAAGCTCACCTCCCGGGGTCCGGTGTTCTTCAAGCAAACGCGGGTCGGACTGAATGGGAAGTGCTTCCCGCTGTACAAGTTCCGCACCATGGTCGCCGATGCGGAGCAACAACAGCCGGAACTTCTCGGCATGAACGAGAAGGACGGCCCCATCTTCAAAATCGCCAACGATCCGCGAATCACACGAATCGGCAAGTGGCTGCGCAAGTTCAGCATCGATGAACTCCCCCAGTTCTGGAACCTGCTGCGCGGAGACATGACTCTGGTGGGTCCGCGCCCGCCAATTCCCAAGGAAGTTCCCGAATACGAGGGATGGCAGCGGCGCCGCCTGGAGCGGACTCCGGGTTTGACCTGCATTTGGCAGGTCAGTGGACGGAGCACGACGAGCTTTGAAGAGTGGATGCGGATGGATGTCCGCTACGTCCGCTCTCAAAACCCGTGGCTGGACCTAAAGCTTCTTCTTCGAACCATCCCGGCGGTCCTCCTGGGTCGCGGCGCCCACTGACTCGATCATGGTCGCCCCGAGCGACGCGATACCGGCGAAGCCTCCGCTCCCCATGGGTGTGGTGGTGATTGGTCGGAACGAGGGATCGCGGCTGGATCTCGCTCTCGATTCCGTCCTCTCCTGCCAGGTTCCGGCCGTGTACGTCGACAGTGGCTCCACGGACGGCAGCCCGGAACGGGCACGATCCAAGGGTTTCCCGGTGATCGAGTTGGACGACTCGTCGCCATTCACCGCTGCTCGCGGTCGCAACGCCGGTCAACATGAGCTACTTCGACGCCATCCCGACATTTCGCTTCTTCAGTTTCTGGACGGTGATTGCGCGTTGGCCGCCAACTGGTTGGCTCGGGGCACCGATTACCTCCAAGCTCACCCGAACGTGGGTCTGGTTTTTGGACGACGTCGAGAAGCCAATCCTCGCGACTCCCTTTACAACTACCTGTGTGATCTCGAGTGGGACGGCTCCCCGGGCCCATCGACCTCTTGTGGAGGCGATGTCCTGGTCCGACGCGAGGCGTTCCAAGACGCCGGCGGCTACAACCCAACACTCATTGCCGGTGAGGACCCGGAGTTCAGTTTTCGCGTTCGCCGAGCGGGCTGGACCATTCATCGACTCGGCGAAGAAATGACGGTCCACGACGCCGCCATGAAGCGCTTTTCCCAATGGTGGCGAAGGTCTGTTCGAACCGGTCACGCCTACGCGGAGTGCCGCTCGATGCACGGCAGTTCGGCAGAGCGATTTCGCGTTCGCGAAACCGACAGCAACTGGTTCTGGGGCCTGGCGATCCCCGCCGGAATTGCCGTAGTTGCCGGAATGCTGGGCCCTGCTGCGTGGGGGGCCCTGCTCCTCTATCCCGCCCAGGCCATTCGCATTGCCGTTCGGGAGCGGCGAACTCGATCCGAGGGTGCCCTTTGCTGGGGGTGCTTTTGCGTCCTGTCGAAGTTTCCCCAAGTGCTTGGGCAAGCGTCCTTCTGGTGGCATCGTTGGAGGGGCCGTCGCACCGCCTTGGTGGAGTACAAAGGACCCACGCCAAACCGTGACTAGCGCCCCAACCACTGGTTCTTCCCTCTCGCCCCTCGCGGTGGTCGTGGTTAACTATCGAACTCCCCAGCTGACTCTGCAATGCCTGGATTCCCTGGCGCCGGAGCTGCAGCCGATTGGCGGTTCGCGTTGCATCGTCGTCGACAACGCGTCCGGCGATGACTCCGTGTCGACACTGCGCCAAGAGATTCAACGCCGTCGTTGGCAACACTGGGTCCAGGTGATGGAATCCAAACGCAATGGCGGCTTCTCCGCCGGGAACAACCAGGGCATTCACTCCTTCCATGCCGAACACTACTTGTTGGTCAATAGCGACGTGGTCGTTCAACAAGGTTGCGTTGCTGCGCTCCTCGAGGCCTCGCTCCGGCACCCCGGGGCCGGTGCCATCGGCCCGCGACTGATGTATCCCGATCGAGCACTGCATCACAGCTGCTACCGCTTCATGAGCCCCGGCTCCGAGTTCCTTCGCGCCGCCGCCACCGGTCCGCTCAGTCGTTGGCTGTCTCGCTGGGTCACCACCCTCCCCCATCTGGAAACCCCCACCGAACCGGATTGGACGAGCTTTGCTTGCGTGCTGCTCAAAAGAGCGGCTCTCCAAGAGGCAGGACCCCTCGACGAATCGTTCTTTCTCTATTTCGAAGACCAAGACTACTGCCGCACTCTTCGGGCACGGGGGTGGTCGGTTCTCCATTGGCCTTCGGCGCGAGCAGTTCACCACGCCGGCGCTTCGGGCACGGTGCGTCAGGCAACGGCGCGTCGGGATCGACGGCCTCGCTACTACTACGCATCGCGTTCGCGCTACTTTGCCAAGAGCTTCGGCACGACCGGACTCTGGCGCGCCAATCTGTCTTGGGCATGTGGAAGAGCCATCTCGTGGCTCCGCGAAACGTTCGGCCAAAAGCAACCGCACTTGTGTCACCGGGAAGGCTGGGATCTATGGACCCATGGCCTCGCCCCCTTGAGTCCTCACCCTCCGGGGGAGGACCAACAATGAACGAGCCGGACTTTCTGATCATCGGTGCGATGAAGTGTGCAACCTCGACCCTGCACGAACAGTTGAGTGCCCAGCCCGGTTTCTTCATGACCGAGCCGAAGGAGCCGAACTTCTTCAGCAACGACTCTCGTTACGAACAAGGATGGCGCTGGTACCAAGCGCTCTTCGATGCGGCCCCCCCGGGCGCCCTCCGTGGGGAAAGCAGCACCCACTACTCGAAACTGCCGACCTATCCAGACACCATTGCTCGCATGAAACAGCACCTGGGAGTCCGCACCAAGTTTCTGTACGTCATGCGTCAGCCAGAGTCCCGGCTCATCTCTCAATACATTCATGAGTGGACCCAGCGAGTCATCCGGGTCCCCCTCGCGCGTGCCATCCACTCTCATCCCGAGCTGCTGCACTACAGTTGCTACGCCAGACAGCTGGAGCCCTACCTCGAAGCCTTCGGACGCCAACGAGTGCTGGGCGTGTTCTTCGAACGCCTCCAGCAGTTCCCTCAGCAAGAGCTAGAGCGCATTGGACGGTTTCTCGGAGTCACGCAACCGCTCTCCTGGAAAACCACTCTTCCTCCCAAGAACGTGTCCTCGCAGCGCCTGCGCCGCAGTCCCGTGCGCGATTGGATCGTGAATGCCCCGGTTCTCCGCGACATTCGCACGCGCTTCGTCCCTCAGAGCGTGCGTGATCGCATCAAAGACATCTGGCGCATGAAGCAGCGGCCCGCTCTGAGTGGCGAAGCACAGACGTTCGCCCGCGAATGCCTCGACCGCGACCTTCAGATCCTCAGCCGCTGGCTCGGGGAAGAGGTCCGCTGCTCCAACTGGACCGGGGTGGCGCAGAACCACTCGGGTGATTGGGCGGAAACGCCAAAGTCATGAGTTGTCCCCCCGTCCAAGCAGTCGGCGCCATTGCCAACGTCTCAGGTGCCGCCGGAACTCGAGATCCGGATAGCGTGGCGCCCCCTGGATCGCGGCCAGCAAAAATCCGCCGACGATCAACGCCCCGCCCACGACATAAGGTTTCTCGCGCATCCGGAAAGCTCCGCTTGCCAAGACGTAGGGGAACGTGGAGCCCATGAACCACTGCCCGCGCCCCCAGCGCAATCGCCCTCGATAGACGTTCGCATCCGACGAACCCATGAGGCGCAAGTGCCGGATGTTCAATCGATCATCCCGGATGCTGCGGGTGCGGTAGCCCTCCATTCGCGCCCGGTGAAAGTCGATCCCGTCCCACATCACTTCTCGAACGAAACCTCCGATTCGCTCGAAGGCTTCCCGCCGATACAGTTTGAACTGCCCGGCCACCATCTCGTCGATCATGAACTCCTCGACCATTCGCTCCCCCTCGGGGCGGAACACCTTGCCACTGGCAGCAGCGAGCTTCGGGTCGGCCTCGAAGTAGGTGAGAATCGTGGCAAAGTAGTCGGGAGTGAACTCGAGGTCAGCGTCGACCTTGGCCACGAAGTCATAGTCTCCGGAAACGGCGGCCAGACCCTGATCAAATGCCTCGATCACTCCTCCGCCCACTTTGCGAAACCCGCGATCTTCTTTGGCGACCACGCGAATCCACGAGTGCTGAGCCGCGGCTTGGTCCAAGATTCGGCGCGTCCCATCGGTGGAGCCGTCATCGACCAAGACCCACTGCCACGGCTGGACGGACTGAGCGACCATGCAGGCGATTGTCCGAGGAACCGTCGCCTCTTCATTGCGAACCGGAGAAACAACGACGATGCGGGGCGGTTTCCCGGAGGAGTTCATCGCACGCGGATCAAGACGAAGCAGGCGATTCCGGGGATTGGGGAGAGGACGTCGTGCCAGCTGCCGTGGAGGCCGACTCGACCTGCGAATCTTTTCGCACGGTTTTCATGAGCATCCGAGTCAGCGGGCGAGCGGTCAGGGCTCCCGCCAACCAAGACATCCCGATCAGCAAAGCCGCGGGAACATCGACGTTGCGAAACAGGAGACGGATCGTGACAGGATCCAGATTCTGAAAGACGAGGATCAAGAGGAGCAGCAACAGGCTCCACACCAGAAACGAAATGAACTTTTGCAACGACGGCCTCCGGCGCGATCTGGGAACGGGGATGCCGAGGAACTGGTGCGCCGGCGATCCGCGTCGATTCGTCGAACCCAGACCAGATGGGATGGGGAACTGGCGGTGCCAGGCCCATCCACCCGTCGCGGGACAAAGTGCCTCGCTTCGACACCCGGCTGGGGGAACCCGGGATTATCGAGCACCGGCCTCGAAGTACCAACCATCCCCTCGTCGCCGTCGGGGCACGCAGCTTGAAAGCCCCTGGGGACGGCTGTAGGGTTCGACGTCCGCTTTTCCGCATGGGCCCGTCTTCCCGGCCCATCCCCGCGCGGGACGCCTGCGCGACTCGTTCCCTCCGACTCACGGCCATTCCTATGAGTACGACTTCCAAAGGTTCTTCTCGCAAGAAGAACTCTCGTTCCAAGGGCAGCTCCAAGGCCCGGGGCTCCAAGAAGGCCGCCTCCAAAAGCAAGGCAGGCACCTCCGCCAGCGAAGACTCCCCCGCGGAGCCGGCGACGCCCCCCGTGCTTCCCGAGGCATCGGACGCAGGGCCCCTCCTTCGAAGCCGCCTCGACAAGGACGGCGAGCAGTATCAAGCCCAGCGCGAGAAGGTAGAGAACCACTGGGAGTCGATCGCCACGGACCTGGAACGGATTCAACTCGGCGGCGGAGAGAAAGCCATTGCCCGCCAGCACGGCAAAGGACGTCTGACTGCCCGAGAGCGCATCGACCAACTCATCGACCCGGAGACGAAGTTCTTCGAGTTGGGCGCCTTCGCCGCCCACGGCATGTACGAAGAGTGGGGAACGCCTCCGGCCGCCGGGGTGGTCGCCGGGATCGGTCAAGTGTCCCAACGCCAGTTCATGATCATCGCCAACGATGCCACCGTGAAAGCCGGCGCATTCTTTCCGATGACCGCCAAGAAGGTCATTCGCTGTCAGCGCATTGCGCTCGAAAACCATCTCCCGGTGATTTACCTAGTCGACTCGGCGGGCGTGTTCTTACCCCTTCAAGACGAGATTTTCCCGGACGAAGACGACTTCGGTCGCGTGTTCCGACACAACGCTGTGCTGTCCGCCAAGGGAGTGCCTCAGATCGCCGCGATCATGGGGATGTGCGTTGCCGGCGGCGCCTACCTGCCAGTGATGTGTGACACCGTGCTCATGACCGAAGGTTCCGGCCTGTTCCTCGCCGGCCCGGCTTTGGTTCGCGCGGCCATCGGCCAGCAAGTCAGCGCAGAGGAACTCGGCGGAGCCAAGATGCACGCCGAGGTCTCTGGCACCGTCGACTTCCACGAGCCGGACGACGAGTCGTGCCTGCGACGGATTCGACGCATCGCGGCAAAGTTGGGCCCGGCGCCCCGCGCTCCCTTCGATCAGGTCGAGTCTCAAGAACCGGTTTACGACACGGCCGATCTGGTGGGATTGGTTCCGGACAGTCCCGGTGCCGAGTACGACATCCGGGAAGTCATTGCTCGCTTGGTTGACCAGAGCGCGTTCGAGGAGTACCGAGCGAACTACGGCCCCACGATTGTGTGTGGTTTCGCCAGGATTGGCGGATTCTCGGTCGGCATCGTCGCCAATCAGAAGACCCACAGCCGTCGCCCGGACCATCCGGTGCAATTCGGGGGCGTCATCTACAGTGACACGGCGGAGAAAGCAGCCCGCTTCATCCTGGATTGCAACCAGAATCGGGTTCCGTTGATCTTCCTGCACGACGTCAACGGGTTCATGGTCGGGCGAGATTCCGAGCGTGGAGGAATCATTCGCGCCGGTGCCAAGATGGTGAACGCGGTCTCCAACAGCGTGGTCCCGAAGATCAGCGTGATTCTAGGCGGGAGTTTTGGCGCTGGGCACTACGCCATGTGCGGCAAGGCCTACGATCCTCGCTTCCTGTTCTGCTGGCCGAGTGCCCGCTACGCGGTCATGGGTGGCGCCCAAGCGGCAACCACGCTTTTGGATCTTCAACTCGCACAGATGAAGAAGCAGGGCAAAGAACCGTCGGACAAGGAAGTCGCCGAACTCCGCCAGGATGTCGAGCAACGCTATGCTGACGCTCTGGATCCGCGCTACGCGGCGGCGAGACTCTGGTGCGACCGGATTCTGCATCCGGCGGAAACGCGGGACGCCCTGATCACCGCACTCCACGTGGCGTCCCACCAACCCGAACTCCCGGAGCTCAAGGTGGGCGTGTATCAGTCCTGAGGGACGACTTCCCACGCGACCCGCCAACCACGATCGGGTGATCGTCACGCAGCCAGGATGGTGATCACTCAGGTCCCCTGAGCAGCCTCGGTGACTTGAACCATTCGTTCGAGGGCTGCGCGCGCATCGCGACGCACTTCCTCCTGTTCCTCGGGATCCAGGCGCTCGCGATAACCGGTCGCCTCGTCCACCGAGTCCCCCACCTCGACTCGATTCAAATCAGGCGCCTTGCCTCGGCGCAGAAGGTCGACCATCGCGACCAAGTGAGGGGGATCGTTTCGGGACATGGTGGCGCAACCGCAACCCTGGGCCTGACTCCCGGGCACCTCGGCCAGGTGCACGACCTCCACGCCGCGCTGTTCCGCAAGCTGCCGCGCATTCCTCACGAAATGGCCCTCGGTCGCAATGGCGAGCTTGGAACCGGGTTCCGCTTGCAAGACTTCGTTCCAGAGGTACTTGGTCGAGCCCGCGCCATCGGCGCAGCGGACGACTGCGAGCGGGCATTCGGGATGAACCAAGGTCCGGTAGCCGGCACTGCGCCAATGTTCGACCATCGCCGGTTGAAAGACAGTGTGCACTCCGCAGAAGCTCCCCCAGTGGATCACTTCGGCACGGTCCAGCGCTTCCCGTTCCTTCTCGGAGAGCTTGCTGACGCGCTGCTGCATCCCCTCGACCCCGCCGCCCCACTGGAACTGAGCCTCGGTGGGAATGCCGAGTTGCCAGCAGGCGACTTCTCCCAAATGGCGGTCCGGCACGAAGAAGATCTTCTTGCCCTGGTTCCTTGCCCAGCCGAGTACGTGGCGCGCGTTGCTGCTAGTGCACACTGCTCCGCCGGTCTTGCCCGCCAAGGCTTTGACTCGCCCCGAGGTGTTCATGTAGGCGACGACCAGCAGATCATCCCCGTAACGTTCGCGCAACTCTTCGAACACGGGAGCGATGTGGTGTTCCTTGGCGAACATCTCCATGGTACACCCGGCCCGCGGATTGGTGATGTAGACGGTCTGAGTCGGATGGGCCAAGGTGGCGATGGACTCTGCCATGAAATGGACCGCCGACTCGATCACCCACTTGACCTGGGAATGCTGACGAGCCTGCAGTGCCAGCTCGTAGGAATCCGCAATCCTCCCGCCATACCTCTCGACCAACTTGACGATCTCTCCGCCCATGTAGTAGTGGGCGAGCAACATCATCTGGTCGCCGAACTCGTCACAAGCCGGCTTCAGATAAGAGTCCATCCAGGGCAAGACCGTTTCGGGGGTCCGATCGGGCAGCGCCAGATACTCTTCTGCGTACGGCTGGAACTCCTCTTGGTATCGATCCAGAGGGAGGTCGGTTTGACACAACGGGACTTCCGGCACGATTTCGATGCCGCTGAAACGCACGGACCGGTCGAGGGAGCGGGTCGTCACGGGGATCTCCTTGGTACGCGATTCATTATCCCGAATCGTCGAGATATCCGAGCCGCCGCAACTGGTCTTCCATTTCCGGGCTGATCCCGTCGCGGGAGTCCCTTTCCCGGCGGGCCCCCAGGTCCTCGTGTTCCTGGTTGGCGCGGCGCAGATAGCGGAGCAGTGGAGCCGCGACGTCCTCCCGCTCAGCTCGCAGGTCGTGGTGCTCCTGGGGATCCTCTTCCAAATCGAAGAGCATGGCCGCCTCGTCATCGCCCTCCAGGGAGTCCTTGGTGGCGATCAGCTTCCACGGACCACGACGCACCGCGTACAACGGCATTCCTTGCTCGCGCACCAAGCGCGCGAACACGGGATCTTCCGCGCCCGCCGTCCCGGTCGTGCGCAGGACTGGGAGCAGAGAACGCCCCTGCACAGGAAAGCGCGGACGTTCCCCCACCCAGTCGAGGATGGTCGGAGTGATGTCGCTGAGGGACACCGGCATCGAGCATTCCTGGGCGGTGAACCCGGGGCCATGGATCAGCAAAGGAATGTGCAGCAGTTCCTGGTACAGGGTGTGTCCATGTCCCATGTTTCCGTGATCGTGGAATTCCTCCCCGTGATCCGAGGTGACGATGACCAGCGAGCGATCCCAGACGCCGGAACTTCGCAAGGCGTCGACGAATTCGCGCATCAGATCGTCCGCTTCCCGCAGAGTCGCGTCGTACAGGTCTTCGTAGTGGGCGAGGTCTTCCGGGGGCAACTCCCGCTGACCCACCACCCGCCTCTTCACCCATTTGAGGCTGTCCCCCAAATCACTTTCGCAGGTTGGATGAAACTGCTCTCGATAGGCCGGACTCGGACGGTAGTTGTGCACGAGATAAGTGTGCAGGAACAGAAAGAAGCGGCTGTCCGAGTGGTCGTCCACCCAGTCCACGACATGGTCGAGGCCGCGGCGGCGATGGAAGGCCAGGTTGGCTTGGTAGTCGTTGCGACGCGGATGCAGGTGCCAGCGTGCGTCTTCCTCGCTCAGCAAGTTGTCGTGGGTGTCATACTGGTCGAACCCTTCCTCGAAACCGAACTCCGCACTGACATAGCCACCGCCGGTGAAGCCCACGGTCAGGAAACCGGCCTCCCGCAAACGAACGGTCAACAGGTCGCACGAAGTCGCGGAAATGGGTGCGAAGCCGGGAGCGGGCGACTCCAAGCCATGCACCGCCGGAACCTGCCCCGAGAACATCGTCGCGTGGGACGGCAGGGTGTATCCCGACGTGCTGCTGGCATGACGAAACCAGGCCGACTGCTGGGACAGCTCGTCCAGAAACGGCGTGGTGGGTCGGGGGTAGCCTTCGTTGCTCATGCGATCGGCCCGCACCGTATCCAAAGAGATCAAAAAGATGTGGCGTGGTGCGGACTCTTTCCGGCGCAGCAGGACGGACCCCAGCACGAACAGGTCTTCGCTGTTCGACGAGTCCACGGCAATGCGCAAGGTTCCCGGTCCCGTGCACCCCTTGGGCAACGGGACCTGTTGTGACTCCCATCCTTCCGGTCGATCCGCAGTGAGGGTGGCGTCCCACAAGGAAACCTCCCGATCCCGGAATTGAAAGCTCGCCTTCACTGACAGTGGGCTCTGTCTCCAGGTCACTCGTCGCTCGGGAAGACAAGCGTGAGAGAAATCGAGGATCCACTCCCCGTCGGGAACCGTCACGTCCCATTCAAGGACCGCGGGTGCCGGCAGCAACACGCCATCCCGTCGCTCTTCCAAAATCTCCACTCGCCGGAACCCCTGGAGTTCTGGCGAATCGGAAACAAGTGCGTGGAGGCCGGCGTTCTTCGCCGAACTCCCGGTCACCTGTTCCTTGTCGACGGCATCGACCCCCGCCGCGAGCTTCCCCAGTCCCAGAGCGCGCCGCAGTGATACCGGTGACAGACTCAACTCGTCGACGGTGAACGGATTCGATCCTTCTTCCCCTGTCATGATCGCCAAGATTCCGGCCTCCGCGTCGAAGGGCGCTTGGAATACCTGGGATCGAGTTTGTCGAGAGCCCACCTGGGGCGGTGGCAGAGACACCGTCTCATTGATGCGGCTGCGCTGCACACGCCAAAGTTCATACATCGGAGTGTTGACCAGCTCGTTCTTCAGGTCGACCCGCTTCATGAGCGGCTGAACTCCGACATTGGCGCATGCCGACGACGAACCGACCGCCTCCCCTTGCAGTGCCTCGATCGTCGAGGTGACTTTCAACTCGTAACACTGATTGGCAAAGAGCGGAACGCACTTCAGCAACATTCCTTGGTTGCCACGGCCATGCAGCTGGCCGTCCTCCACTCGCCAATCGTGAACCGTGGTATTCGCCGGATCAAACAACGGGTGTTCCACCGAGCGCAAGGGCAACCAAGGCTCCAGACTGCCTTGAAAGTCCTCGCGATGAATCGCCGGCTCGTTCGGCGCCGATTCGGGAACCATCCACTCCAGGCGCACGTGAGACGGCGCGTACCGCACCGCATCGACCAAACGGATCACGGCGATCTGATCGGGGTCCTCGGCCTGCGGAGAATCGGCCTCCCCGCCTTCCCCACAACCTGGAAGCCAACCGGCGGCCGTGAACACGGCCATCGCAAAGAGCCACGGAGGTCGCCGGCTCGCTGGCCGCTGCTTGGTTCGCCGCATGGAGGTCTCGGGTCAGGAATCCAGAAGGAGCTGGTATTCTGCCGCCCTCACCGACCAAGAGGGATCCATGACCAAAAAAGAATCCGTGCTCATTGCCAACGGCCAGGGCTTCTGGGGCGACAGCATCCTGGGGCCGATCCGGCTCGTCAACGAGGGGCCGCTGCACTACCTGACCCTGGACTACTTGGCCGAAGTGACCATGAGCATCATGCAGAAGCTCAAGAGTCGTCATCCAGAAGCTGGCTACGCCACCGACTTCGTGCAGATGCTGCGCCGGGTCCTGCCGGTTTGCCGCGAAAAGAACATCAAGGTCATCGCCAACGCTGCCGGGGTCAACCCCCAAGCGTGCCTCAAGGCGGTGGCCCAAGCGGTGAGGGATCAGGGCTTGAAGGGTGTTCGGGTCGCCGTGGTGGAAGGGGATGACATCCTTTCGCGACTTCCCGATCTCCTCAAGGAAGGAGAGCCTCTCGCCAACATGGACAGCGGGGAGGGGTTGGCCAGCAAGCTGGACGCGGTGCAAAGCGCCAACGTCTACATTGGCGCCGAGCCCGTGGTCGAAGCACTCTCCCAAGGGGCCGACATCGTCATCACCGGCCGGGTCACGGATCCGAGTCTGGTGGTCGCCCCCATGGTCCATGAATTCGGTTGGTCGCTCGACGACCGCGACCGAATCGCCGCGGCCACGGTGGCCGGGCACATCGTCGAATGCGGGGCGCAGTGCACCGGAGGGAACTTCGTCAACTGGCGCGACGTGCCGGACATGGCGCGCATCGGCTACCCAGTGATCGAGGCAAGCCCGGATGGCTCTTTCGTCGTCACCAAACACGAAGGAACCGGTGGACTGGTCAACATCGAAACCGTGACCTCCCAACTCGTCTACGAAATGGGAGATCCGGCGCATTACATCACGCCGGACGTGGTCGCCGACTTCACTTCCATTCAGCTCGAAGAAGTCGGCAAGGACCGAGTCCGGGTGTCCGGGATCCGCGGCTTGCCCGCCACAGACACGTACAAAGTGTCGATCAGCTACCAGAATGGCTACAAGGCCTCGGGCCAGCTCACCGTTGCGGGACCGGACGCGGTGGAGAAAGCCAAGTTGTGCGCCGACGTCGTGTTCCAGCGCCTGGCCTTGGATGGAGTCGAATTTTCCGAGGACCAACGCTTGGTCGAGATCGTCGGCACCAACGTGTGCCACGCGGGCATTGCCGCTTCCCCACGAGATCCGGCGGAGGTGGTTCTCCGCTTGGGAGTCCGCGACCCGGACCGCACCAAGGTGAACCGATTCGGAATGGAGATCGCCCCGCTGGTCACCAGCGGACCACCGGGGGTGACGGGCTTCGCCGGCGGGCGGCCGAAGGCCACCGATGTCATCGGCTACTGGCCCGCCCTGCTGCCCAAAACCAAAGTGTCCACGTCGGTGCACGTCGAGGAGGTGGAGTGATGGCCAAGGTACGACTCTCTCAGCTCGCCTACTCGCGATCCGGAGACAAAGGGGATGGCAGCAACGTTGGCGTCGTGGCCTACACCCGCGAGGCATACGAACTCCTCGAAAAAGAACTCACCTCGGAACGAGTGAAGCAGCACTTCCGAGAAATCTGTCACGGCAAAGTGGAGCGCTTCGAAGCTCCCAATCTGATGGCGCTGAACTTTCTCCTCCACGACTCATTGGGAGGTGGCGGTTCCGAAAGCCTGAAAACCGACGCTCAGGGCAAGACTCACGGCCTGGGAGTGCTCTGGCTGGAGCTCGAAGTGCCGGACGACTTCCCGGTCCCGCATCCCGCATGAGCGGCATCCTCGAGACTCTTCGAAGAAAAGCCGCCGATACTCCGCGCCGAGTTGTCTTTCCCGAGTCGAGCGACCCTCGAGTGCAGGAGGCCGCCACCCGATTCGCCGCCGAGGGTTATGGCCACGCGATCTTGCTCGACGGCAAGAACCCTCCTTCCACGGGAATCGAACTCTGGTCCGTGGACGATCCACCACTACTCGAAGAGTGCGCCCAGGCCTACCACGCGGCACGGGCGCACAAAGGAGTGACGCTCGACGAGGCACGGGAACAGCTCCAGGACCCGCTGCTATTCGGGGCCACTTTGGTTCGCTGCGGCAAAGTCGATGCCTCGGTTGCCGGGAGCGTCGCCACCACCGCCGAGGTGTTGCGCGCGGCCATTCGTGCGGTGGGACCGGCCCCGTCCGGGTCGCTGGTGTCGAGTTTCTTCCTCATGGAACTCGAGTCTCGAGTCCTGACCTACTCTGATTGCGGAGTGGTTCCGGATCCTTCGGCCGAAGAACTCGCGCAGATTGCCATCTCCGCCGCGGAGAGCCACCGCCGATTGACCAGCGAGGAGCCCCGCGTGGCCATGCTCTCCTTCTCTACCAAGGGGAGTGCCACGGGGCCGCGCGTGGAAAAAATCCGGGAAGCGACTTCGCGAGTCCGCACCCTGGCTCCGGATCTTCTGGTCGACGGCGAACTGCAGTTCGATGCCGCTTTTCTGCCCCAGGTGGCGGAGCGCAAGGCCCCTGGGTCCGCGGTGGCAGGTCGCGCCAACGTCTTCGTTTTCCCCGACCTGGACTCCGGCAACATCGCCTACAAGATCACCGAGCGACTGGCGGGAGCCAAAGCCCTAGGGCCGTTGCTTCAGGGCCTCGCCAAGCCATGCATGGACTTGTCGCGTGGCTGCCGGGTCGAGGACATCGTCGACGTCGCCGTGGTGGCCGCCAACCTCGTGGGGTGACCGAGTCGTAGACTCACGTCACACCTTGGCGATCAGTCGCAGGAAGAACGACAGGAACGCCAAGAGAAGCACAAACGCCACCAAGCGAATGGTGGTCGTGGGTGTGCGACGCGACGGCGGCTCCTGAGGAAACTCGCGGGCCAAGAAGTCGGCGTAGTCCGCATCGTCCATGTCTTCCGGCAGTTCGAGAGACGTCTCTTCGACATCGTCCCGCCAACCGGTTTGCCCGTCGCTCCCGCATTCCCGGCAGAAGGCGGCGCGAGGATCGAGAGGTTGGCCACAATGGGGACATTCGAACGCCATGGCGTAGAGGTAGCCAATTCCTCCCCTCTTTGCCAGGAACTCGGCCGACGCCGCCCCAGGGCCGAGCAGTATGATCCGCCAACCCTCGTGGGTCGCCTCAGGCCCCCCACCACTCGGACCTCATTCACGGAGAAGGAGCCGTCGCCATGCCCTCATCGCTCGTCGAGGTGGAAAATCATGGCCCCACCCGCCTGCTGTTGCTGAATCGGCCGGAAGTGCGCAATGCATTGAACGCGGAGCTGGTGAGCGACCTGTTGCAGGCTCTCGACGATGCCGAGTCCGAGAAAAACGTCCGCGCCCTGGTCTTGAGTGGACAGGGCAAGGACTTCTGTGCAGGGGCTGACTTGAAGGTCCTGCGTGCCATCGCCGATCGTACCCTCGAGGAAAACCTGGAAGACTCTCGCCACCTGGGTTCCTTGTTCCAACGCATTCACCGCTCGCCGTTGCCAGTCATCGCGGCGGTCAACGGCAACGCCCTGGCGGGAGGCTGCGGCCTGGCCTGCGTGTGCGACTTCGTCTTCGCCGCCGAGGATTCGACGTTCGGGTTCACGGAATCGCGCATCGGATTCGTCGCCGCAATCGTCTCGTCCTTCCTGCAAGATCGAGTGGGACCCGGGCGCACCCGCGACCTGCTTCTGACCGGCCGCCGGTTTCCCGCCAGCGAAGGGCTCACCATGGGACTGGTGGATCGGGTCGTGGAACCGTCCCAGGTCAAAGACTCCGCTCTTTCCCAGGCCCGGGAACTGGCAAAGTGCGCAGGCTCTTCGTTGGCTCTGACCAAACAGTTGCTGGCTGATCAGCGTGGACAAACCCTCGAGGAAGCCATGGAGTCGGCCTGCCAACTCAACGCGCGAACGCGAGCCACCGACGACTGCCGTGAAGGCATCGCCGCGTTTCTCGAGAAACGAAAGCCCCGCTGGATCACCGATCTGACATGAGCTCGGGGCGAGGAGCTGCCCCGGTCCTGGCGATCGCCGGAGCGGTCGCGGCGCTGGCGTGGCTGCCGGTTGTTGGCGCGACCACCACTCGGTTCTCTGCTCTCTGGGTGGCCGCCGGCCTCGGCTATCTGCTCCTTTGGCGACAGTGCCGTTCCTCGACGGGAACGGACGAACAGTGGTGGGGTCGTCTGGGGCCGCTCGTGTTCGTGGCGCTCTTGGTGCGCGTGGCTCCCTGGCTTGCGTCCCCCTACCTCTCGGACGACGTGGCCCGGTACCTTTGGGAAGGAGAAGTGCAACGAGCTGGGTTCTCTCCCTATCGCCACGCGCCCCAAGATTCCGCACTGGACGGCATCGGCCACGAGTCCCTTCGTCAGCAAGTGAACCATCCCGCGGTCAGTGCCGCTTACCCCCCTCTCGTTCAATGGATCTTTCGGCTGACGCCCCCCTCGGCATTCGCTTGGAAGTGCTGGGTACTACTGGCCGACCTAGGGGTGCTGATCGTGTTGCATCGCTGGCTGGCCCAGCGCCGTCAGCCCCGCCGCTGGGCGGCCCTCTACGCCTTTCATCCACTTGTCTTGTTGGAACTCTGTGGCAGCGGACACCTGGACGCGGTGGCACTGTTTTTCTGCGTGTCTGCTCTCTCGGTCGCCTCACGATTCTCTTTAGGATCCGGAGTTCTCTGCGCCGCCGCGGTGCTCTGCAAGCCCCAAGGATTGGTGGCCATCTTGCCATTGGCTTTGCGGCGGCAGTGGAGAGGACTCGTCGCGTTCGGACTCGCGACCGCGGCGATCTCCATTCCGTTCTGGAGCGACGGATCCGACCTGTGGCGTGGGGCTCGGCAGTATGCGGAGCACTGGGAGTTTCACGGGTTCCTGTTTCCCGAGGTCCGCGCTGGACTCGAGAAGCTCAAAGCCTGGGGAGAGTCTTGCCAGGGCGAAGGAACTCTCCGAGAGAGCACCCGCCAGGCTGCCTACTGGTTGCAGCCGAACACCCACGCTCGGAACGGCTTGAACTTTTTGTTCCTGGCGTTCGCGGCCATCGTCAGCTGGAAACAACGGCAGCACCCGGAACGAGCCGCCGCCTTACTGCTCCTGGGATTCCTGCTTACGTCAGCAACCGTCTATCCGTGGTATGTCACCTGGTTGGTTCCGTTCTTGGTTGTCTTTCCCTCTCCTGGCGTTCTGGCTCTGACGTTGTCTGTGGGATTCTCGAGCCTCGTGAAGATTCGCAGCCTGGAAACCGGCGAGTGGAACGAGAGCGGTTGGATCCGTGCAATCCAGTGGCTGCTGCCGGCCGCACTCTTGATCGGAGAGCTCTGTCGCGACGCGCGTTCAGGCGGCGCTCTTCCAAGCGGGAGCCCCGGATCGACCGGCCAGGGACGCAATGCCGACCGACCAAAAGCCGCCAGCAAACATCACCAAGAACACTGACAACACCCACAGCTGGTGGTACACGGCAACGCCCAGGATGATGGTCAAGTACACGGCGAATCCCAGTTCGAGCCAGGACAACCAATGAGCACGAATCTGGTAGCGACGTTGGCCATCTCCGCGATTGTTGGCGTTGTACTTGGGTGTCCGCACGAACGGGGAGTCGTGGGCCAGCAACGCTTCCAGCACCGCCCGGGCATTGTTGACGGCAAGGCCGACACCGAGTGAGGTGAGGCCAGGAAGAAACTTCAACGAATCCTTCCAGCGTCGATTCACCTCTCGTTCGGCCGCGATGTAGAACGCCCAAACCGAGCACGTTGCCAGGACGAACACCGAGGCGTCGAACACCAGGTTTCGAAAACGACTCGGGTCCTCCAAACGAACAAGAAGAGCCGGAAGCATCAACAAACACATCAACAGCAGCAGCGGGTAGGCACAGTTCGCAGTCAAGTGGAACGTGGCTTCCAACTTGATCTTCCACGGCAGGGAGCTGGTCCACAGTCGGGGCAACAGCTTTCGGGAAGTCTGAATCGAGCCCTTGGCCCAGCGATGCTGCTGGCTCTTGAACGCGTTCATCTCCACCGGAAGCTCAGCCGGCGCAGTGACATCGGTCAAGTACACGAATCGCCACCCATGAAGCTGGGCTCGGTAGGACAGGTCCAGGTCCTCGGTGAGAGTGTCGTGCTGCCAGCCACCGGCTTCCTGAATGGCGCGGACCCGCCAGATGCCAGCCGTTCCATTGAAGTTGAAGTGGCGCCCGGAACGGTTTCGCGCGGTGTGTTCGATGACGAAATGTCCGTCTAAGAACATCGACTGCAGTCGGGTCAGCAGGCTGAAGTCCTTGTTCAGGTGTCCCCAGCGGACTTGCACCATTCCCACTTCCGGATCGGTGAAGTGATGAATCGTCTGTTTGAGAAAACCGGGGTCTGGAACGAAGTCTGCATCAAAGACCGCGACGAACTCGTTGTCGGTGCAACGCAGCCCCTCGGCGAGGGCACCAGCCTTGAATCCATTGCGATTCTCGCGGTGCAAGTGCACCGCGTTCCAGCCGCGCTCCACCAGCTCGGCGACCTTCCGTTTCGCGATCTCTGTGGTCTCGTCGGTGGAGTCGTCGAGGACTTGGATTTCCACCAGCTCCTTGGGGTAATCCAAGTTCGCCACCGCCTCAAGGAGTCTCTCCACGACGGTGGCTTCGTTGAACATCGGCAACTGGATGGTCACCGGGGGCAGGTCCTCCCACGCACTGGGTGCCTGAGGGACGCGGTGGCGGTGCCGATAGAACAGGAACAGCAGCACGTAGCGATGGGCGCCGTAAACCGACAGCACCGCCAGCACTGCGAAGTAGCCGTATAGAAGCGTGATCTTCCAGGCCGCCATGGCCTCAGGCGCTCCCCTTTGGAGGACAGGTCCAGGGAGAATCGGTTTTCATCCCCCCGGGAGCCGTGTCAAGATACCCGATCCCCTGGTATCCGTGCTGGCAAAGATCCCGAGTTCCATGGCTGGGCAGAACCCGACATCCTCCTCGGACGCCGAGCGCGATGATCAGCTCGACGCCTACGACTTTGAGCTGCCGCCCGAGGCGATTGCCCAAACCCCTGCCGAACGCCGAGATCGGTCGCGGCTGCTGGTCCACGATCGGAGCTCTCAAAAAACTCGCCACTCTTCGTTTCATCAACTGGGCGATCACCTCCGGTCGGGAGACGTCCTCGTTCTGAACAACACGCGCGTGATTCCCGCGCGCATTTCCGCGGTGAGACCCAGCGGCGGGCGGGTGGAGATTCTCCTTCACCCCTCCGGTGGCTCCACCTTCGACGGCGGATCTGGACTCTCCCTGGAAAAGGCAGAGACCGAAGCGTTGGCCCTGTTGCGACCGTCGGCCCGCGTTGCTGAAGGCGAACGGTTGCTGACCGCGGGCGGGGTGGCAATCCGCGTTCTCGATGCTCCAGGGCCCGAACTCCGCCGAGTCTGTTTGGAAGCACCTCTGGAGGTACTTCTTCGCGAAGGACAGGTTCCGCTTCCCCCCTACCTTTCCCGAAATCCACAATCCGCCAGCGACGATCAGGAGCGCTACCAGACCGTCTACGCCGACCAACCGGGGGCCATTGCCGCTCCCACCGCCGGGCTCCACTTCACGCCGGGATTGCTGGACGAGCTCCGGGCCCGCGGCGTCGGGGTGGCCCCGATCACGTTGCACGTCGGCCCCGGCACCTTCTTGCCGGTGCGTACGGATCGCCTCAGCGATCATCCAATGCACGAAGAGTGGTTCGAGATTCCGGAAGCAACCATTCGCTGCATCGAGGAAGCCAAGAGTCGCAGCGCGCGGGTGGTGGCGGTCGGAACGACCACGACCCGTGCTCTCGAGGGATGCGTGGCCGACTGCGGCGAACTGCGGTCCGGCTGGCACCGCACTCGCCTGATGATTCGCCCGCCGTACTCGTTCGCCGTGATCGACTCTCTGATCACCAACTTTCACCTTCCGCGCAGCACGCTCCTCGCTTTGGTCAGTGCGTTCGCAAGTCGGGAGAAAATCCTGGCGCTGTATCGTGAGGCGATCGCCTCGGGTTACCGGTTCTATTCCTACGGCGACGCCATGTTGCTGCGGTGAGTCCATGGGACGACCAACGATGAAGAAGCCTGCTCCCCAAGTCACCCCCGAAGCCCGCGTCGAACAACTTCGCGAGCAGATTCGCCATCACGACCAGCGCTACTACGTCCTCCACGATCCCGAGATCGCCGACCGAGAATACGACCGACTGTTTCAAGAACTGCGAGACCTGGAGGCGCAGCACCCCGAACTGCGTTCCCCCGACAGCCCCACTCAGAAAGTGGGCGCCGACCCGGTGGAAGGGTTCGCGGAAGCACGTCACGACCCACCGCTGCTCTCCCTCGAGAACGGCTACGACGAGCAAGAGATTCGGGACTGGTACCAGCGACTGTTGAGCCACCTCAAGCTCGAGGAATTGCCCTCCCCGCTCGTGGCCGAACCCAAGCTGGACGGCATCTCTCTGAAGGTCTGCTACGAAGATGGAGCCTTTGCGATCGGCGCCACCCGTGGAAATGGGGAAGCAGGAGAAGACGTCAGCGCCAACGTCCGCACCATTCGTTCCCTCCCCCTTCGCCTGCAATCTCCCGCACCCACTCATCTGGACGTGCGCGGCGAAGTGATCCTCGGGCTGCGCGAGTTCGAAGAACTCAATCAGCACCTCAAGGAACGCGGCGAAAAAGTGTACGCAAATCCTCGAAATCTCGCCGGAGGCACCTTGCGTCAACTGGACCCGAAACTCACGGCTTCGAGGAAGCTGGACGTGTTTTTCTACGTGATCGGGCGAGTCGACGGGAAAGAGCTCTCCAGCCACTGGGATGCGTTGGAGTGGCTGGAAGCACGCGGTCTTCCGACACTCCGCCAGCACTCTTGCCGCGGGACCCTCGACGAAATCCTGGCCCACTATCGAAAGCTCCTGGATGGACGAGACCAGTTCCCGTTAGAGATGGACGGAGTCGTGCTCAAAGTCGATGACTTCGAGTTGCAGAAGGCACTGGGCGTCCGCTCCCGCAGTCCTCGCTGGGCGATTGCCTACAAATTTCCGGCGCGCCAGGCGACGACCCGGATCGAGGAAATCTTCGTGCAAGTTGGGCGGAACGGGACATTGACCCCGGTGGCACGGTTGGAAGCGGTTCCGTTGTCGGGAGTCACCATCACCAGCGCCACCCTGCACAACAAAGATGAGATCGAGCGGTTGGGAGTACGCATTGGCGATGCGGTCCTGATCGAGCGCGCTGGAGATGTGATCCCCAAGGTCATCCAAGTCATCGAAAGCCGTCGCACCGGTCGCGAACGCCCGTTCCACTTTCCCGCAGCCTGCCCGGTCTGCGAGACGGAGGTTGCCTCGACCGAAGACGAGGTGGCCATACGCTGTCCGAATCTCCGTTGCCCGGCACGGGTCAAGAAACAGATCGAACACTTCGTCGGCCGCAACGCCATGGACATCGAAGGATTGGGCGACAAGCTCATCGAACAGCTCGTCGACACCGAACGGGTCCGCTCAGCGGCCGATCTCTACACTCTGACCGAGGACTCTCTGGTCGACCTGGAGCGGATGGCCAAGAAGTCGGCCCAGAACCTGCTGAAACAGATCGAGAGTTCCAAGACTCGTCCGCTGGCCCGGTTTCTGTTCGCCCTTGGGATCCCCTTCATTGGGGAAACCGTGGCCGAAGCCATTGCCGAACACGTGCGCAACCTGGCCGGGTTGAAAGCCGTGGACCGCGACGACCTAGTCGAGATCCACGGCGTGGGGCCGAAGGCCGCGGAAAGCCTGCACGATTTCGTCGCCAGCGACGGCGGTCAAACCCTCGTGCAGGAGCTGGAAGCGGCAGGGATTCGCCCCGCCGAACCCGCCGCCCCCGTGGAATCGGGGCCACTCACGGGAAAGAGCTTCCTATTCACCGGCACTCTCGCGGGAATGACCCGGGACGAGGCCGGATCAGAAGTGAAAGCCCGCGGTGGAAGAGTGGTGAGCGGCGTGTCCAAGAAGCTCGACTACTTGGTGGCGGGAGAACGCGCCGGGTCGAAGCTGAAAAAGGCCCAGGCCCTGGAGATCGCGGTGCTCGATCTGGAAGCGTTCCAGCGCCTCTTGACCGAAAACCCAGGCCCTGACTCGTCCGATCCCTAGCAGAGCGTGTGCATTCAGGGGTTCGCTGAAGACAAACCCCATCGCTAGGAGAACGGGGGTGAGCGCCGAAAGTCCGGCGGTCGACGGTCCCTCGAAAACGATCCGAATCGGTCCTGGGCTTCCGGGACACGGGATCAGAACTGCGAAGTGGTCCCCGTTGTCAGCACGGATCCGCGGGCGATGCGGCCTCGATTCCGGGAAGTGAGTTCAGGCTCCCGGCGGTCGACCTTCGATGAAAGGAGTGGATCCGCGATCAGAGATTTCCACGAGGAGCCATGACGGTGCAGGATGCAACCAGCCTCGGACAGCTGTTCTTCCAAGTCGCCAAGGAGCGAGGAGACGCCCCGTTCCTGAAGTGGCGGGAAGCGGACACCTGGCACGAGGTCTCGTACCGATCCTTCGCGGGCCGCGTGCGCTCCCTGGCGGCCGCCTTGCACTCCCTGGGCCTGGCCCCCGGAGAGCGAGTCGCCATCCTCTCGGAAAACCGCCCGGAGTGGCTGCAGACCGACCTGGCCTGCCAGGCCATGGGCTTGCCCGACGTTCCCCTTTACTCGACTTGCCCCGGCCCCGAGATCCTGCACGTGCTGAAGGACAGCGGCGCCCGAGCGCTGTTCGTCTCGAATGCCGAACAGTGGAACAAAGTCGCGCCCCTGCGCGCGGAGCTTCCGGATCTGAAGTTCGTCGTGTCGTTCGACCGGATCGCAGACGCCGAATCGGTGCATCTGCTGACCGAATTCTGCGACGCTGCTCCTGCCTATGACGTGGATCAACGCGGCAAGGCGATCGGCCGCGACGACCTGGCCAGCATTCTCTATACCTCGGGAACGACCGGTGAACCCAAGGGAGTCATGCTCTCTCAGGGCAACTTCTTGAGCAACTGCGAGTCGATCCTGGAACATATCGAGATCGGTTCCTCGGACCGGACCTTGTCTTTCCTTCCCTTGTCTCACAGTTTCGAGCGCACCGCCGGCCACTACGTGGTCATGGCGGCCGGCGGTGAAATCGCCTACGCCTCGTCCCTCGAACGAGTTCCCACGGAACTGCGCGAGGTCCAGCCCACTCTGGTCTTGGGGGTTCCTCGTTTCTTCGAAAAGATGCATGCCCGAGTGATGGCCGCCGTCGAACATTCGCCTTACTACCGGCGTCGGCTGTTTCGCTTTGCCATGGCCGTGGGACGAAAAGTGTTTCAGCGCCAGCATCGCGGAGACGACATCCCGACCGCGTTGCGTTGGAGAAAAGAGATCGCGGATCGATTGGTGTTCTCGCGACTTCGAGAGCGAGTCGGTGGCCGAGTGCGCTTGTTGGTTTCCGGCGGCGCTCCCCTGGACCCGAAGATCGCCGAGTTCTTCAATCACGCCGGCCTTCCCCTCTTGGAGGGTTACGGCTTGACCGAAACATCGCCGGTCGTGGCTTGCAACAGACCAGGAGCGCTCCGCCTCGGCACCGTCGGCCCCCTGGTGCCGGGGGTGGAAGTCACCATCGCCGACGACCAAGAGATCTTGGTTCGAGGTCCGAACGTCATGCAGGGATACTTCGGTCGACCCGAAGCGACGCGAGCCGTCCTCGACGAGAATGGCACGTTCCATACCGGCGATGTCGGTGCCTTGGACGAAGACGGTTTCCTGTCGATCACCGACCGCAAGAAAGACCTCATCATCTCCGCGGGGGGCAAGAACATCTCGCCGCAGAAGATCGAGAACCTGTTGAAGCGCGAGGTGACCATCGCCGACCTCTGCCTCATCGGCGATCGCAAGCCGTTCCTCGTCGCCCTGCTGGTGCCGGACTATGCCCAGCTGAAGTCCGCCGCCGCAGAGCTCGGAATCGCATGGACCAACCGCTTGGCGATGCTCGGGCACGAAGCCATTCGGAGCTTGTTTGCCGCCGCGGTGAAGCACGCCAACGCCGAACTCTCCCCCCCCGAACAAATCAAACGCTTCGCCTTGCTGGAAGAGGCCTTTTCCACCGAAAACCGGGAACTCACCCCGACCCTCAAAGTGCGCCGACGGGTGGTCGAGGACCGCTATCACCAGCTCATCGACGAGCTCTATCTGCCGGGAAACAACGGCGCCCTGCCCACGCACGTCCTTCAGCCTCAGGCTTGATCCGCGGGGAGCGCCGTGAGCCGGTGGGGTCGAGCTCGCCGCAATCTCACCCGGTGACCAACGTCGTCACTCCGACTGGGGTTCCGACTCGGAGGCCGGCGAGCGGCGGCGGGAGGTCCGGGCCGACAAGATCAATGTCCCCCCGATCAGCAGCGCGAGGGTTCCCGTCGTGGCCGAGGCGTGAATCTCGGGCACACGAGTGCGGCCCCCGGGCAGAGGCCGGGAACGCGGGGGTCTCCGCTGGGCCAAGGCCGTTCCCTCCATCGCGAACAGGAGGATCGCCACCATCCAGGGCAGCCTCTTGAGGAAGGGCCTTCGATTCATGGGTGTGAGTCAGTCGTCGGAGAAACGGAGCAAGCACTGCGTCCCGATTTCCTTCGGAAGAACCCCTAGGGGTGCTCAAAGGAATTCCGGCGAAAGAGAAATCCGTTCTCGGAGAGTTTCCCCAGAACCACTCCCGGGTCAGCCGCGGGCAAGGAACTGATCGGTGACCTCTAGCAAACGGGCCACTTCTTCCGGGGTGTGGTCCCCCATATGACCGATCCGCCAGTGAGTGACCTTGGTTTTTCCGTAGCCACCACCGACCGTGAATCCGGCCTGTTGGTAAGCCTGCAGCAAATCCGGAATGGCAAACCGTCCGTCGCACGCAATGCTCGTCACCGTGGGGCTTTCGAACCCCGCCGCAGCCAAGACGGGGAACTCGCGAGCGCGGGTCCAATCCAGGACCATCTTCTGCATTTGCCGGTGATCGTCGTAACGCTGGGAAAACCCTCCCGCGTCTTGAATCGTCCGAATTTGCTCTCGCAATGACTGCATGACCGGAATCGCCGGAGTGGTGAGTGTCATGCTCCGAGCGTCTTGGAACTCCAAGTTGGCGACGAAATCGTGCACATGCCCCCGATTGGGAACCTCCTCAAAGCGTGCCCTTGCTCTCGAGGAAACTGCCGCCAAGGCAATCCCCGGAGGAAGCGCCCAGGCTTTCTGCACCCCCCCGACCGCCAAGTCGAGGTCGATTTCATCGAAAGCCACTTCGGTCCCGCACGCGCTGGAGGTGACGTCAGCACAGACCAAAGCGTCCGGCTGCGCAGAACGGACCGCCCGCACGACTCCGGCCAAGTCCGAGAGCACGCCGCAAGACGTTTCGCAATGGGTCACCATGACCGCGTCCACGGCCCCATGGTCTTGCAGCGCGCGAAGGGTGGAATCTTCATCGAACCCCTCGCCCCACTCTTTGACCTCCGCCACCGCATCGGCACCACAGGCTTGGGAAAGTTTGAGCCACAAGTTCGCAAAGTTTCCGTTCACCAAGTGAAGAACACGGCGGCCCGGGCGAACGACACTGCGACTCACACTCTCCATCGCGGCGGTGGAAGAGCAGGTCAGAATCACCACGTCGCCGCGGGTTCCAAAGCACTCTCGGACTCCTGGCAAGCAATCGGCCAGTAGCTCTTTCATGGAGCCGCTGCGATGGCCGATCATCGGTTGCGCTTGCGCCTCGAGAATCCGAGCGCTGACTTGGGTCGGGCCGGGAATGAACAGAACCGGCGCCTTCAAAGTTGTTTCCACTCCCTGCACTCCTCCTCGGTGCAAATCGCCGACAACACCGCCTCGAAAGAACTGCCCCGCACGACCCGGTCCGCTTCGGCGGCCACTCGAGGTCGTTCCACCACTCCGGCGAAACAGACGAAGCAATCGACGACGTCCCTAGCAATGGCATCGGTGGATCCGTCGCCCACCAGTGCGGTTCGCTGAGGAGGCAATTGCTTTGCCAGCTCTTGCTTGCCGTTCTGGGTGGCCAAGAGGCTCTCCCGATCGAAGTCGAGGTAACGTCCCTGGGCGTCAAACTTCAAGTCCACGGCATGCACTCGCTCGGCCGGAATTCCCAACCATGCGGCAAAACCAGCCACCGCCGGCAGCAACCCTCCGGAAACCACGTGGACTTCCTTGCCCTGATTTTCCAAGAAGCCCATCACTTCCCGGACTCGAGGAACGGCGCACTCGACATACTTTCCGACAAGCTGTTGCACCGCCGACTCCGCGGGGGCCAAGATTTCGAGGCGCCGGGCGTACACTTCTTCCATGGAAAGTCGACCTTCCATGGCATCGTTGGTCAGTCGCTGGACCTCCGGGCCATGGCCGACGGCCAGCTCATCGATGCCTTCGATCGTCGACAAGGTCGAATCACAGTCGAAGAGGATCCGCTGGAAGGGCGGTTGGCGGGACATGGAAAGAATGAACTCGGTTAGAGGACTTGGGCCAGCACCGCGGCCAGCTCGTCTCGCGGCACAGGCTTGGCGATCACTTTGTTCACCATTTCCCGGACCTCGTCGTCCAAGTCCACTTCGGCTCCCCACCCGGTGAGAAGGAGAATGGGGACGGTCGGCGAGCGGCGCCGCAGCTCGCGGATGAGATCTGCACCGGTCAAGTCCGGCATCCCCAGATCCGTGATCACGACGTCGAAGTCACCACGGTCAAATTCCTGGAGAGCACCGATCGCTCCATCACAGCCAACCGCGGTGTGGCCCATGGATTCGATCAGTCGAGGCATCAAATCCAGCACCTCGGGATCGTCGTCAACCACCAGGATGCGACACTGACGAGAAGGTTGGGGCTGCTCTGACGCCTCGTCCGTCGAAACCTTGTCGGCGGCTTGCAACCACAAGCGGAGTTCCGTCCCGGTGCCCGGGGAGGAGTGAGCAATCTGCAGCTCTCCACCCAACCGCTGAGCGATGCGCCAGCTGGTACTGAGTCCGAAACCCACCCCCCGGGACCCCTTGGTGGTGAAAAAAGGCTCGAAGACGTGGCGCCGGGTTTCTTCGTCCATGCCGATGCCATCGTCGATCACCGCCACATAGACCCGGCCCCGCTCGACGCCGGTGCGCAACCGGATCGCCCCCTTCTCCTCGATTGCATCCACGGAGTTGAAGATCAGGTTGGTGAGAATCTCTCGAATCGCCGCAGCCGGTCCCCAAACCGGCGGAGTGTCTTCGCACTCGACGGAAACCTCGATGGTGACTCCCCGACGGACCGCTTCGTCGGACCACTTGTGTCGCGTGAACTCCGGAATGCCCTCGACGATGGGACGCAAATCCACCGCGACGCCCTTGCCCGGCCCACGGCCCCCGCGGGCGAAGACTTGGAGTCGCTGAACCGTTTCCGCAGCATCCAGCGCACAGGTGCGGATCTTCTCGAGTTCGGTGCGGACCGAAGGATCCAAAGAGTCGCGCGTCAGCAACACGTCGCACAGACCCAGGGCGACGAACAGGGAGTTGTTGAAGTCGTGGGCGATTCCCGCCGACATTTCTCCCAAAGCGGACAGCCGTTCGGCTTGAACCAGGTACGACTGGGCCGTTTGCATGTCTTCCATGAGGCGCAAGTTGAAGAATGCTGTGGCCACCTGGTCCGCGAACAGAGAGAGCAAGCTGAAGTCCGACTGGGGGAAGGGATGCGGGTCGCCGCGATGGTCGAACTGAATGACCCCGATGACTTCCTCGTTGACGATGAGAGGCGCGATCAACACCGAGGACAGCCGCAAGTCCAGAACACTGCTCTGCTCACGAAGTTCCGGTTCATCCGAGCAGTTGTTGATGATCTCCGCTCGCCGACTGCGACGAACTCGTTCGATCAGGGTCATGCTGAGGGGAGAGCGAATCCGCTGCTCGGCCGCCTTGTCGCGGACGTGAGCGGACAGGATCTCCGGCTCCCCGCTCCGGGCGAACAACACCACGAAGCTATTGTCGGCATCGAAAAGCTCTCGCAATCGATCCGTCACGTAGTTCAGAAGCTCGCGGCGGTCATGAATGCGGTTGACGGCCCCGGAGATCTTCAGCAGTTCGGAGAGCTGAGCCGGTGTGACATCGGACCCATCACTCGGAGCCCGCAGATAGAGTTCACAGGCCGAGAGCAGGCTCTCGAGTTCGGTCTTGGCGTCAGGGGCTCGGTCCGGTGCGTTCATTCAGTATTTCCCCAGGGCGCAGGCTAACGACTTCTCCGCCCTGACGCACTCCCACTCTGCGTTTCCGGTGGAAAGGCGGCACTTTCTGGGGGCCGCTCTCGGCAAGGTGTCCACAATTTGCAAACACCTCAGGGATGGGCGGAGCGACCGCGCCTCGATTCCTCCAGCAACAGCTGGCGGACGCTCGTCAGCACTCTCTGGCGAAGAGGCACGCCCAGGTAATCCTCTGCGACCGACGGGTCCTCGGCGCGGCCAATCACATCTCGAAACACCTCGACCGCTTGTCGAAGCCACAAGACGGAGCGATCGGCCCGGCCGGCGGCCCGGTGAATCCAGCCGAGAGACGCGTAACTGCGCCACTGCAACTCGGGCAGCTCCAACTCTTCCGCCACTTTCAGGGCTCGGCGCGCGTGTTCGAGAGCCCCCACGGAATCTCCGCGCGAAAAATGGCGAGTGGCCCATTGCAGCTGGAGCCGCGCCTTGACCGCCGGTGCATCGAGTCCCGCGAGCACGGTCCCCGCCTCCTTGGCGTAGTCCTCCGTCGGGCTGGGCGGCAAGAGTTCGGCCGCCGTCACCAATCCCTCCGCCAACCAGTAGCGATCGCGCCCCTCTCTCAAGAGCCGCACCGACTCCCGCACTTCTTCCCGGGCACGCTGCTCGAAGCCTCGATCTCCCAGCACCTGAGCGCGAACCTTGCGCAACAGTCCGGACACCAAAACCCAGCCATTCTTCTCGGCAAGCTGCAAGCCAGAGCGAACACTTGTTTCCGCCGCTTCGTATTGCCCCATGCACAGCTCCACCATCGCCTGCACCAACAAGGCGTCACTGCACACGCTGCCCTGAATTCCGTGATCCGCGGCCAACTTTCGAGCCGTCTGCACTCCATCCTTGGCTGAAACGTAGTGCCCCTTTTCGTACTGGTTCCACGCCAAGCTGACATGAGCGTCGATCTCGCCTTCGACCCAGCCCGTTTCCTGCGCCAAGGACAACACCCGGCCGTAACGTTGGTTGGCCGCAGGAAATCTTGCCCGACAATGATCCAGTCGTCCCAAGGCTGCCAACAGCGAAGCACACAACTGTCGGTTGCCGATTTTCTCGGACTCCCGAATCGACTCCGAGTACAGCGTCTGTGCCGCCCGGTAGTCACCGGTCGCAAGGGACACCGCGGCAAGATTGCCGAGGGATCGAGTCCGCCCTTCGATGTCTCCGTGGTGCTCCCGAATGCGAAGCGCCCTTTGGTGATATTGCTCCGCTTCTTCGAAGTTGGACGCCGTCAGCGCCATCACCCCCAAGGCGTTCCACAAGGTCGCCGCGGCAAGATCCTCTTCGGGCTTGGCGAGACAAGCGAGGCCGCGTTCGAGGAGCAGTCGAGCTTCACCCATCGACCCAATCTTGAATTCGATCAGTGCCAGCAGGCGATAGGCACGAGCCGCATCTCGAGCGCAGGACGGAGTCTCTCCTGCAGCTTTCAACACCTGATTCACCGCCCGGCGGGTTGTTTCGAAGTCCCCCTGCAAGTAGGCCGAACGTGCACTCTTCCGATAGCGGCGGGCGAGAAGGCGCGGAGACGGACGCTCCCTCTGCTTTTCCGCCGCCACCGATTGCTCCAGACGCTCTCTCGCCTCGGCCAGACTGCCAGTTCGAAAGTGGGCGTCGGCGAGCAATTCCAACAATTCCCCACGCCGCGCGTTCCCCAGTTTCTCAATCTGGCAGAGCTCCTCGCCCAGCTCCTTGGCGGCCGCCAAGGACTGGGATGTCAGAAGTTCACGGACCGCCGCCGGTCCGAACTCCGCGGCTTCCCGGGGCCGGCCGGCGCGCAACAAGTGCTGGGTCATCAGGCCGGCGTGGGCCAAAGCCGTGTCTCCCAGGACGCTTCGCCAGGCATCCGCAGCTGCCCCATGAAGTCGCTTGGCGGTGGCCGGAGGCAACGACCGCCGAACCGCCCGGCGCATCACATCCGATCGGATCTCGTATTGGGGCCCCGCCGGATCAGACTCGCGCCGCAGAACACCTTTGCGAACCAACTTTGCGAGGGTCACTCGATCCCGAGATGGCTCAACTCCGATCCATCCCTGCAGAAGTCTCCAAGGGGCCGGCCGGGACAGAATCGAGAATCGTTCCAGCCACTCACGCTCACCGGGTTCGAGTCTGGCAAGCTCCTGATCGATGGCCTCGCTCACCGTCGACGGCAACCCCGCATCGATGAGCTCCGCCAGGGTTTGCGGGCGCGACCCTCGAGTTTCCGTGAGGAACACCCTGGCAACGCTCGAGCAGAAGCCCGGATGCCCGCCAGTTTGCTCCGCGAGCGGACGCAACAAAGAGAGGTTGGTGGTTTCCCCGAGACAAGATTGCAGTAGTGCGCGAGAGTCTTCGGCATCCAACCGCTCGAGGCTCAAGGTGTGGGAACGAGGAAGGGATTGCAACTCGGTGAGCGCCTCTGATCTCTCGCCCGTCGGCTTCCCGGCACGCAGCGCCGCGAGGAACCAAACGTTGCCCTTCCATCGTTCGCGACAAACGCGTTCCAGGAATGCAATCGTCGAGGGATCAGCGAACTGGAAATCCTCGAGAAGAACAAGCACCGGCCGCTCCGCCGACGCGCGAATCAACAACTCGAGCACTCTTCCATGGTGGAGCGTCAGCAGTGCCGAGCGAGCCTCCCCGGTCAAGTCGGCTTCCTCCGGCTCGACCCGCGAATGAGACTGGGCCTCCAACTCGGTCGCCAGAGTCGAGTCTTCACTGCCGATTCCAGCGGCGAGCTGGGTGAGAATTCTCGACAACGGTCGGTCGATCCCGGCACTGACTTCCCGGCAAGCGGTGTGGGTCAAAGCAGCTCCGGCCAACATCCACTGACCCGCCACCTCCTGCAGGACTCTCGACTTGCCGATCCCCGCCTCGCCCTCGACGATCACCAAGCGAGCCCGCGCCGACCGCTGCCACGCCGATTCGCTCCACTCGACCAGCCATTGACGCGAGTCGGCATGACCGTGCAGTGCTGGCTCGCCCCACGGGATCTCGGCACCGGCGAGCATCGGCTCGTCCCGAACCAGGTCGTGGGCGGCATCTTCGGCGCAGGAAAAGCTGGGTGGATTGGCCTCCGAGACCAGCTTGCCCAAGAACCGGCCCAACGGGGACTCCATTCGGGCAGCGCGCTGCGCCCACGTGAGTGCCTCGGACGTCGAGCCTTCCAAGGCCTCGATGAACGAGGCTCCCAGGGCAAACAAGTCGGTGCGCGGCGTGCCCGGCCGCCCCCGTCGAATCGGCTCCGCGGCGTAGCGGAGGGTGCCGCGGACCACCCCGATCTTGCGATCACTCAGGCCATGGGTGAGCCCCAGATCAATGAGGCGGATCTCCGGAGAACCGTTCTCCAAAGTGACGAGCAAGTGGTCCGGCTTCAGATCCGCATGCACCAAACCGCGGCGGTGCAGGTACCCAAGGACGTGGCAGCTCTGATGAAGAAGACTCGCCGCTTCCGATGTCGAGAGGCGAGGCAACGCTCGAGAGAGTGGCTTGCCGTGAACCGACTCCATGGCGAAGAATGCCATCGCGGAGCCCGGTTCCTGACCGTACTCGAAAACCTTGGGCAGGAACGGGTGGTGCAACTGGTGCAAGAGCGAAAACTCGTGAGCGATGGAGGAGAGCGCCTCCTCGCCCTGGTTCACCTTGACAGCGACCTCCTGACCGCTGACTCGATCACGCCCGCGAAACACCGAGCCAGTGGAGCCGGTTCCGATTTGCTCCAGGAGCTCGTACCTTCCGGCGAGTTGACGCGACTCCATGTGCAGTCTGGCACTCCCTGTTTCCGCGACCTCCCGGACGTTGGGTCCGAAGAATAGCCGAACCCGGGAAGGCCGGGGGGAGACGAACTCAGAAGCACTCAGGAGGCCGAGCCACCACGCATTCGGAGGCTGTCACGACCCGCGCGTCATCGTCGAACCCGCAGGCGAATCCATCGATTCGCCTGCGGGCCGACTCGCGTCGCAATGAAGGTTCCTCGATCGGGCAAGCCGAGGTTGTCGGAGCCCCGGGTTACTCGGTCCCGTCTGACAGAATGTTGTCGTCGCCCAAGACCCGCCCCTTCTTGGCCACCACCGAGCCGGTGAACAGGTTGTCCGAGCCAGTGATCTCGGCGCGCAGGTTGGTCGCCCGGAACGTCCCGGTGAACGAGTTACTGTCACCGCTCACGCCGAACGAGTCGATTGGATCCGCCGAGAACGAAATCGCAAGCATGTGATCCACGGCCGCGCCCAGGTCGCAGTTGTCGCCGACGAAGTCGATGGATCCTTCCGCGACCAAGGTGAAAGAACCTTGAATGCCGTCTCCGATCACCGAGATGTTGCCAGTCGAGTACACCGTCTTGCCATTGAGAGCAATGGACCCTGTTTGGGTGACAGGCAAGCCGTTGGAGTCGGCAACGATGGAAATGTCTCCGACGAACCGCGTGCCATCGGCGGTCGCCTGGGTGTCGTACCAGTTTTGGTCATGGGGAATCGCCGGCAGCGGTTCCGCAGCCGAGTGGGTTTGGGCTCCGAAAAGATGCCCCGTCCCCGAGACTTCCAGGGTCGCCCCGTAGCAAGACTCTCTGGACAGTTCGTGATTGGAACCCTCGACAACCATCTTGCCGCTGGTCTGAACGTCGCCATGGAACGTGTTTCCCGTCCCGTTGACCCGCAGGGCAAGAGCGGGCCCGTTGGTTTGAAAGACCGGGTCCAGCCAAATCGTATGCTGCTCCAGAGCGTGGCCAAGACTCGTCTCCAAAGCGCTGACACGCGCGTCGTACAAGGCCTGGTCGTAGCAGTACAGAGTGCCGACTTCTTCCCCGAGATCGCCTTCCACGTCCCCGGTCGTGGCAAGAGCTTCGGTGCTGGCCGGTCCAGGAGGATTGTTGCTGTCCAAGAACAGAGCTTCGACCGCGTGGAGGGTGCCGTTGTCCCGCCACGTTCCGATGTCGGTCGAGCTGGGAGCCGAGAGCACCGTCTCGGTGATCATTTTTTGGACGAACTTCAGCAATTCGGTGGTCCGAGCCGGATCGTTGACGATGTCGATGGGAACAAGCACGCGCAAGTTCTCCGCGGCGATCTCCACCGACATGTAGCGTTCGATCCCCCCACCGTGGGTTGGACCGGAAGCTACCACATCGCCGTGATCACCCACCAAAGCGGTGGAAACGGGCAAATCTTGGACTTGAGCCGCGGCGACTCCCGCAAGCACAAGGCTCGAGCCGATCAACGACATCTTCAGAGCGAGGTGATTCATCATGACAGCGTTTCTCCTGGACAACCAAGGGTCTTGGCTTCTGCGACAATTCGATTGATCGGACGAATGGCTTCTCCGACCGAACATCGCGGGTGACTTTTTGGACGCACGGATCCCCACCACGCGTCTCGTTGACATTGATGGAATGCCGCGCAACTGACGAATTTCACAATGAACTTGTTGGTGTTTCCGATTCGGAGGGCGGAATCAACTCGGCGCGATTTCGCTCCTGGCAAGGACTCCAGGAACCGGACAAAGTGCGTCGCGCAACATCGAGGTTCGGCGAATCGCATGACCGAGGGCTCACACGAAGCCCGCCCCCGCCGCGAAGCAAGAGTTCACCGCGGAGCCGGATGTTCTCCCCTACCGCCCAACGAGAGCCGCTCTTGCGGTCGTGAAGTTCCCAGCGCCGACCCCGGACGCCGCGTCCACGCGGATGACGAGAGCGTCGCGAACTCGGGCTGCCTGGCGATTCCTGACCGTGAGGCCCGCGCGCTGAGTGAAAGGTCTGTTAGCGTCGTTAGACTCTTCAGCCATGGAAACGACACCCGGCGGTTTGCCGAAGTTTTAAAAAACGATCGAACAACTTCGGGAATCCCCGGAAAAACAGGCCGACGTATCCAATCTGGTCAACTCGATACCGAACACAAATGAGACAAGATGAGCGACCCCGAAACGAAGAGTGAGGCTGACTGGAAGCGAGAGCTTTCCCCGCAACAGTTCGAAGTGTGCCGGCGCAAAGGAACGGAGCGTGCGTTCACCGGCAAGTACTGGGATTGCAAAGAGACCGGGACTTATCGCTGTGTGTGCTGCGGGAGCGAGCTGTTCCACTCCTCTGCGAAATACGACTCCGGTTCCGGGTGGCCGAGCTTCTATGAAGCCCTGGACCCCGAGCGCGTGAAGGTCACGGAAGACCACTCCCATGGAATGCACCGGTTGGAAGTCACTTGCCGGCGCTGTGGCTCACATTTGGGACACGTGTTCGACGATGGCCCGCAACCCACGGGCAAGCGCTACTGCATCAATTCGGTTTCCTTGGATCTCGCCAAGCAAGACCCGAACGCCTGAGGCTTTGGAACGAACGGGAGATCCTTCTTGCCCGACATTCGATTTCACCTGAGACGAGAGGACTTGGTCGCGTTTGCTCAGTATCACGCGGATCATTCCCGGGATTTGCTGAGAACCCGGCGCCGGCAAGTTCACCTCTGGCCACTTCTATTCTTGTGCACCGGACTGCTTGCCAGTTCGGTTCACGCCGACCGCCGGTTCCTTTGGGGCGCCGCGGGAGTGGCTCTGACCTGGTGGCTGACGATGCCTTGGATTCTCCGCGGATTGCAACGACGACGCTCTCTTCGCCACGAGCTCGAGGAAACCAATCGAACATTGCTGGGGGATCATCACTACGCGGCGGACGGCCCCGGTCTGACGGTTCTGACCAAAGAGCCGCGTCCACCGATCCATTGGATGGCCATCGATCGAACCGCGGCCACTCCCTCTCATTTGTTCCTGTACCTCACCCAAGACACGGCGCTGATCGTCCCGCGACACAACATCACTCACGGAGACTTCGACCAGTTTCGAGATTTCGTGACCGCCCGCACCCGACCAGCAAATCCTTGAGGTCCCGGCCGACCGTTCGACGGACCGAGAGCGGGGCCGGTCCACTGACCCCGCTCCCTTGTGTCTTTCCGAGCCGTCACTTCCGGCGACGTCCGTTCATCCGCCCGCCAGCACCGATTGCAAGATGGCGAGTGCCTGGTCCACATGCTCCCGACCAAACGTCAATGCGGGGCGAAAGCGAATCGAGCGTGGCCCGCAGGGAAGCGTCGCGAGGCCTGCCTCCCACAAGCTTGTGCGAACTCGATCTCGACGCGCGCCATCGGGGAGGTCGAACGCCAGCATCAAGCCACGCCCCCGGGTGTTCTGCATCTCGGCAAAATCCTTTGCCGTGTCTTGCAGTCCCTCCAGGAAGTAGGAGCCGACCTGGGCCGCCCGTTCGACCAGCTGTTCCTGATGAATGATGTTCAGGTACTGGGCGCAGCGAACCATGTCGACGAGGTTGCCCCCCCAAGTCGAGTTGATCCGTGACGAGCGGTGGAAGACGTTCTCTTTCACCGAATCGATCCGGGTGGTGGACATGATGCCGCACACCTGAGTTTTCTTGCCGAAGCACACCAGGTCGGGCACCACGCCGAACTGCTGGTAGGCCCACATGGTGCCGGTCAGCCCCATGCCGGTTTGCACTTCGTCGAAGATCAATAGCGCGCCGTGCCGGTCCGCCATTTCCCGCAGACTTTGCAGGAACTCGGGCCGAAAGTGGTTGTCGCCTCCTTCTCCCTGGATTGGTTCGATGAGAATCGCCGCAATCCCGTGGGGGTCCTTGGCAAACGCCGCTTCCATTTCTCGAAGTGCGGACGTCTCCCGTTCCGCGGCGGCTTCCTCGTTCACAGGAAACATGATCTTCGGATTCGAGATCCTTGGCCAATCGAACTGGGGAAAGTCCTGAGTCTTCGCGAGCTCGGTGTTGGTCACCGAAAGCGTGTATCCCGAACGACCGTGAAACGCCTCGCGGAAGTGCAGGATCTTGTCTCCCCCCCCATTCACCCCGCCGTCTCGATTGCGTTGAATCTTCCAATCGAACGCCGCTTTCATGGCGTTCTCGACCGCCAAAGCACCTCCCGCTACGAAGAACAAATATCGAAACTCCGGCGGCGTGGCCAAGCGACGAAAGGTCTCGATGAACGCTGCGTACTCGCGGCTGTAGATGTCGCTGTTGGAAGGATTGCTTTTCGCGGCCCACAGCAGGGACTCCACGAACTCCGGTTCATTCATCCGTGGATGATTGTGGCCGACCGGAAGGGAAGCAAAGTAGGAGTAGCAGTCCAGGTACTCCTTGCCTTCCAAGGCGTCCACCATGCGCACTCCCTCGGAGCGCTCCAAGTCGATGACCAGGTGGAATCCATCCACCAAAATGTTGTTCTGCAAAACGGGGAACACGCGATCTGCTGCCAGTTGATGCTTGGTCATGGCTCTTCTCCATGCTCGTTGGCTCCGGGCATGCGTCAGCGAACCGTTGGTCGAAGTGCACGCACCACGAGCCCGGTTGGATCAGTCGGAAAAATGAGAAGAAAGGCCAGACACGCCGAACCTCGCGGAAGGAGCTCGTCCATTCAGCGAAAGCCACCACGAAGACCACGACGGACTCGGGAACTCCGAGGGGGTGGTTTCCCGCGAGGAATCACTCGCGGCGTCTGGCCGGAAATCGACGAACGGTCAAGGGAGACCGAAAGTCGATCTCGGGAGCGTCAAGCAGGCGGAGCAAAGACTCCGGGGCGCGCATCCATGGGACGGAATTGAGAATGGATTGTGATTCTCGACATAGTTCACCTCAGTCTCCCAGGCTCCCATAAGCCAGGAGAGAAAGCAACCCCGCATGGCATCCGTTCCTGCAATGCGGGTGGTCGTGCTTGTTGTCCGCTCGTCGAATCCGACCCAAAAACTGAAGGATCGCTTTGCGAAACCCGGCAAAATCCAGCACAGAACTTCCTCCGGGGGAAACCCCAACACCCACCGTTTCTCGAGGACATCATGAATTTATCTTCGGTACAAACCGAACCCACGCGTACCCGTGCCGATGTGCAAGCACTCCTCGAAAAGCCGCTCCTGGATTTGGTCTTCGAAGCGGCCGCGGTTCACCGCCAACACCAGGATGCGGGTTACGTTCAGTGCTCGCAGTTGCTGAGCATCAAGACCGGTGGCTGCCCCGAAGACTGCAACTACTGCTCCCAGAGCGCCCATTTCTCGACCCCGGTCGCCAAAGAGCCTCTGATGGAAGTCGACCAGGTCCTTGCCTCCGCGAAACAAGCGAAGGAGGGAGGCGCCGATCGGTTCTGCATGGGTGCCGCGTGGCGCGAAGTCAAGGATGGTCCCGAGTTCGACCAGGTGCTGAATATGGTGCGAGAGGTCAAAGCACTCGGAATGGAGACCTGCGTGACCCTCGGCATGCTCACCAAGGGCCAGGCGCAGCGCCTCAAGGAAGCCGGCCTGGATTACTACAACCACAATCTCGACACCGGACGAGATCACTACGACAAGGTAATCACGACGCGCAGCTACGATGATCGGCTGGAAACTCTGAACGCGGTTCGGGAAGCCGACTTGAACGTGTGTTGCGGCGGAATCTTGGGACTGGGAGAGAAGTCTTCCGATCGAGCCCAGTTACTCCTCGAGCTCGCTTCGATGAGTCCTCCTCCGGAAAGCGTTCCCATCAACTCTCTCGTCGCCGTCGAAGGAACTCCGTTGGGAGAGACCGCCCCGGTGGACTGGTCTGAGTTCGTTCGAGTGATCGCAGCGGCACGCATCCTGATGCCCTCGGCGACTTTGCGCTTGAGCGCCGGGCGCGGCGAGATGAGTGAAGAAGCCCAAGCCCTGTGCTTCCTAGCGGGGGCCAATTCCATCTTCATGGGCGACGAGCTCTTGACCACTCCGAACCCCGCTCCAGATTCGGATGCCGCGCTCTTGAGCAAGCTGGGTTTGAGAACTCAGGCGACCCCGTGACCGAAGTTCGCCCCCAGCCATCGAGCTTGCAAGAAGTGCTCGAGGCAGATCTCGAAGAACTGCGTCGACGCGGCTTGCAGCGCCGACTGTTGCCGACCGATGCCACCCGCATCGACGTCTGTAGCAACGACTACCTGGGCTTGGCTCGAGACCCGCGGGTGGTCGAAGCCGCGATCACGGCCCTCCGTCAACATGGAGCGGGAGGCAGGGCCTCTCGATTGTTGGGAGGAGACACGGCGGCCCATCGACAACTCGAACAAGTCGCCGCCGAGTGGCTGGAGTGCGACGCGACGTTGTTTCATGCGTCGGGATATCAGGCAAACCTCGGAGTGCTCACCACTTTGGTGGCGCGCGGCGACCAAGTGTTTTCCGATGCAGGCAATCACGCCTCCCTCATCGACGGGTGCCGGCTCTCCGGCACTCGCGTCCAAGTGTTCCGCCATCGAGATCCGGAGCACTTGCAAGAATTGCTCTGCCGATCCCCTCTGGGGCAGCGCCGCTGGATCGTCACCGAGAGCATCTTCAGCATGGATGGTGACCTGGCGCCACTGGTCGAGTTGCTGTCCGTGGCGAGACGCCATCATGCGTGGCTGATCGTGGACGAAGCCCACGCGGTCGGCTTGCTTGGCCCACAAGGCAGGGGCGCGTGGGCGGCGGCCGGGCTTGCGCCCCGCGACCCCCACCTCGCAGCGCGCATCGTCACCGGCGGGAAAGCCCTGGGGGGAACCGGGGCGTTGGTGGCTGCTCCCGAAGCAGTGATCCGAACTCTTGTCCATCGGGCGCGGCCATTCATCTACTCGACCGCAACGTCCGCCGCCACCGCGGCAGCTCTCCACGCAGCCATCGCCATCGTGAGAGAAGACTCGACGCTTCGCCAACGGCCTCTTCAACTTGCAGCACGCTTGGCCAAGCGAATCGGCGGGCCGCGACCGGATGCCGCCATCGTCCCCGTGGTCCTGGGCGCCGAACAGGAAGCCGTGGGTTGTGCCGAGAAGTTGCGCGAGGGTGGGTTCGAAGCTCATGCGGTGCGCCCCCCCACCGTGCCGGTCGGAACCTCACGAGTACGCATCGCCTGCCACGCCGCACTGGAAGAAGCCGACGTCGACCGGCTCGTCGCACTCCTTCCTCGTGTCGGCCCCTTACCAGCCAGCCCGAAGCGACGAGCGAAAACCTTGGTGGTTGCGGGGACAGACACGGAAATCGGCAAGACCGTGGTGAGCGCACTGGTCGTGATCGCCGCTCGACTGGTGGGTCAACCACGCTATTGGAAGCCGGTGCAAACCGGCACCGACCGTGACGTCGAAACCGTCACGGCGTTGGCGTCTGCCACGCCACAAGAGCTGAGTGACTCCTTCGCCGAGTACCCACTCCCGGCCTCTCCCCACGAGGCCGCCGCGGACGCGGGGGCTTCGATCGATCCCGAACAGCTCCGAGCCCATTGGCGACGTTGGGAGTCGGAGCATCCCGACGAGTTGCGCATCGCCGAGCTGGCAGGTGGCCTGTTGGTGCCCTACACGAATCACTTCACCCAGATTGACCTGCTTCAGACTCTGCGCCCCTCACTCCTGCTGGTGGCCCGTTCCGGCTTGGGGACCTTGAATCACACCTTGCTGAGTTTGGAAGCCCTACGTGCTCGCCGCTTGGAACCACGCGCGTTGGTTCTGGTGGGTCCTCCCCATCCTTCCAATCGGCGCACCCTGGCTGCGATGGGTCAACTCCGCGTGTTCGAACTGCCTCGATTCGAAACTTTGAACCAATCCGCCCTGGAAGGCTGGATCCAAGAGAACCCTGATTTCCCGGAGATCTTCCGCCCGTGAGCCTTGTCGATCGTGACGCCCGCTCGGTGTGGCATCCCTTCACCCAGCACTCCATCGAGAAAGACTTCCTCCCGGTTCGGGAAGCTCGTGACGCCCTTCTCACTTTGGAAGACGGTCGCGTCATCATCGATGCCATCTCTTCTTGGTGGAGTTGCCTTCACGGCCATTGCCATCCGGAAATCATGAAAGCCTTGTCGGATCAAGCGTCTCGATTGGATCACGTGCTGTTCGCCGGTGCGACCCACGAACCTGCTGTGCGTCTTGCGGAACGGTTGATCGAAGTGACTCCGGGGTCACTGCAGCGCGTCTTCTTCAGCGACAACGGCTCCACGGCGGTAGAAGTGGCGCTGAAAATGACCTACCAGGCGTGGGTCCATCGCGGAGAACCTCAGCGCAGCGTGTTCCTCGCGCTGAAAGAGTCCTACCACGGGGACACCGTAGGCGCGATGTCCGTCGGAGATCCGGACCCGTTCTTCGAACCCTATCGGCCGCTGTTGTTCGAAGTTCGCCACGTCGAGCGCACCGCTGAAGCGCTGCGGCAAACCCTGGAAGAGCTTGGCAATCGAGCGGCGGGACTGATTCTCGAACCACTGGTTCAAGGGGCGGCCGGTATGGTCATGCACTCCCCCGAGTTCGTTCGAGAGGCGCGACAGGCGTGCACTTCCTTCGGCGTGCCGCTGATCGCCGACGAAGTGATGACCGGGTTCGGCCGCACGGGCTCCACCTTTGCCTGCCAGCAAGCCAACGTCGAACCAGACTTGATCTGCTTGTCCAAAGGACTCACCGGTGGCGTGCTTCCGCTCTCTGTAACCCTGTGTCGAGAAGAGCTGTTCGAGGAGTTCCTTTCCCCGGATCGACGGCGGGCCTTCGTCCACGGACACACGTTCACGGCCAACCCTCTGGGATGCGCGGTGGCCTTGAAATCCCTCGAGTTGGTCGAACGGGACGCGGTTCCCCAGAAGCTCGACCGTCTGGGTCAACGCATCGAGACCCAGCTCCGCGAGCGATTGGCCTCCCATCCCCGAGTGAAAGAGATCCGCCGGCGCGGGGGGATCGTCGCCGTGGAATGGAACGCCGCGGAAGGTTCGGACACCGGTTACTACTCGGGCCTGGGACCCATCATTCGTCGCGAATCCGTGGCTCGCGGAGTCCTGCTTCGCCCGTTGGGCCAGGTCATCTACGCCATGCCTCCCGCCGCCACCACCGATCCCCAAGCCGACCAGATCGCCGAGGTCATGGCCGAGATGGCGGATCTCGGAAGCGATTCCTAGCGACGAGTGAGCGCCAGCGCCTACTCCACGGAAATGCTGCGCGCCGAGACGATCGGCGGGAGCTCGGCAAGGCTTTGGATCTCCTCGCGAACCAGCGGCCGATTGATCTGGAACAACGCCAAGGCCGTGGCGTGATCGTCGTCCGCTTCTCCCATGTGTAGCCCTTCGATGTTGATTCCCCGCTCCCCCATCCAGGTGGCGACCTGTCCCAGCACCCCCGGCGCGTCCTTGTGGTGGGTCATCAAGATCTGTCCGTCCAGGACCAGATCCACGCCGAATCCACTGAAACGAACCAGCCGCGGCTGTCCACGGAACACCGTTCCGTACACGCGGAAGAATCGGTCATCCCCAGAGAACGCCTTGATCTTGAGCAGCGACGGAAACTCGCGGTGCTTTTCTTCGCATTCTTCCAGCACCTTCATGCCCCGCTCTTTGGCAATCAACGAAGCATTGACGTCGTTGACCGGCCCTTCCAGAGTCGGACCGAGGAGCCCCGCGAGCACTGCGATCTTCATCGGTTCGGTCGGAAGGGTCGCTAGCTCTCCCGCGTAGCTGATCTCGACGCGACGCCAAGGCTCGTCGACGCTCTGGGTCAAGAATGAGCCGGCGCGACGGGCGAGTTCGAGGTAGGGACGGAGTGCGCGCAACATCTCCGCCGACAAAGCCGGAGCATTGACCGCGAAGCGCGCTTCTCCGTGAACAAGGAAATCCGCCATCTGCTGGGCGATCTCGATCGCCACTCTTGCCTGAGCCTCTCCCGAACTTGCGCCGAGATGAGGGCTGAGGTGAAGATTGGGAACGGAGCGAAGCGGACTGTCTGCCGGAAGTGGCTCGGTCTCGAACACGTCCAAGGCAGCCCCGCCGAGGATTCCCTCTTGCAACGCTTCGCAGAGGTCTCGTTCCACAACGATTCCTCCACGAGCGCAGTGAATCAGACATGCCGTCGGCTTCATTTGCTTCAGGACGTCCCGATCGATCAAGCCTTCGGTTTCGGGACTCTTGGGCACGTGCACCGTGACGAAATCGGATTGGGCCAGCAATTCCTCGAAAGGAACCAGCTCCACTCCCGACAACGGGCTTTGCCCCACCAGATAAGCGTCGTGAGCCACGACTTTCATGCCCAGGCCCAGGGCTTTCTCCGCCACGATCTTGCCGATCTTGCCGAGCCCCAGAACGCCGAGGGTCTTGCCGGTGATCTCGGTTCCCACCAACGAAGACTTGTCCCAGCGGCCCTCCTTCATGGAGCGGTCCGCTGCCGGCAGATGTCGAGCCAGGGAGAACAAGTGAGCCAGTGCCAACTCAGCCGTCGTGGTCGCATTGGCGAGCGGAGTATTCATGACCAAGACCCCGCGCCGCGTGGCCGCCGCCACGTCGATGTTGTCCACGCCAATCCCGGCACGTCCCACCACCTTCAGGCGCACTGCCGATTCGATGGCGGCTTCGTCGATGCGTGTCGCGCTGCGCACCAGAATGCCTTGGACATCACGCACCGCTTCGGCGAGCGCATTTCCCGTCAATCCCGTCCGCACCTCGACGTCGATCCCGGCTTTCTCCAACACCTCCACGCCACGGGGATCGAGCTTGTCACAAATCAGGACTTTCGGAGCCGGCGAACTCATGAAGATTCTCCCACGGGATCGAGGGTCGCAAGGGGTTGTTGTTTCGCCGGCAGCAGCCGCGAGATTTCATCCATGACGGATTGGGTGATTCGGTCGCGAGCCAGGGAAGAGGACACTTCCTCCTCGTGCAATTCGGGATCGATGGGGTGCCCCCACACCAAGCGAATCGGCGCGGGCTTCGGGACGCGGCAGTGACGGCCATAGGCACGCTCGGTTCCACACAGAGCCACCGGGTAGATTCGAGCTTTGCCTTTCACCAACAGCGCCCCGACCCCTGGCTGACCGCGTTGCAGTCGCCCATCGTCACTGATGCCCCCTTCCGGAAAGATTCCCACCACCGTGCCGCGGCGCAGTTCGGCGATCGCCGCCCGAATCGCCCCCAAGCTGGACCCGTTGACCTCGACGGGAATGCATCCCAACGCCCACAACAAAGGCCTCATCCAAGGAACGTCATAGACATCCGAGCGCACGAGGAACACGATGCGACGCGGAATCTGATGGGCAAGAACCACCGGGTCCAAATAGGAACAGTGGTTGGCCGCCAGCACCAAAGGTCCCGGCGGAAACGGGCGCGGCTTGCCCTGAGAGCGGACCCGAAAGTACAGGGCGCAAAGCGGCCAGCCAACGGCCCAAAGGACCCAGTAGAACGAGCGTCGAAGGCGACCCGGGCCGCGAGGATTCCTCGGTCGCCGCGTGCTCACGGCGCGATCGGAACCTCGGCTCGAAAACGCTTGGTTCGCAGCGGCACCACCGGATCAGCGTTCGCTGGCCAGCTTGGCCCACTCCGAACTCGGGAACTCTTTCATGACGCGGGAATACAGGAACTTCGCTCGTCGTCCGCTCTCGGTTGGATCCGTGGTGCGCTCTTCCAAACAGCGACCGGCGTAGTACAGCGCCTGAGCGACCAAGTCGTCCTTGCCGAGTTTGTCCGCGTAGTGAACGCCGGTCCGCAGAAACGCGTGCAGCGCTGCTCCGTAGTCTTCCGTCCCGGGAGCGCCCTTCTCGACATAGCTTCGTCCGAGCCCGTTGTAGGCAGCCGCCACGGTTTGCAACGAGGAGGCTTGGCGCGCTTCGATCACCTGCTCGAACAGTCTGCGTGCCTCGTCCAGGTTCTTTTCCTTGAGCTTGGCGGTCGCCAGGCGCAGCCGCGCCGCGTTCGCCACGTCCGGAACGTCGTCATTGGCCGCCTTGGTCGCGAGCGCCGCGTACATCTCCATCGCCTTGGTGGCATTCCCCTGCTCTTCCACGCTGGCGAGGAACAGGTCGGCACGCAAGCCGGAACGGGGGCCCAGCCCCTGGGTGTCGGCGTCGAGCTTCAGCTGATCGCAGACGCGCGCGACCTCGGCGCTGTCCCCTTTGCGATTGAAGCACTCCGCTTTGTTGAGGTAGCAATCCGCAAAGAAGCGGGTGTTGGGGACCTTCTTCAGCAAGTCGTCGTAGTACCGAATCGCGTTGTCGTACTGGGCGCGGGCGCGAGCGCATTCAGCCAGATTGAACATCGCGTACTGCTTGACCCAAGGCAAGCTCTTCGGGGGGTTGGCCGCCACCGCTTTGAACAGTTGAGCGGCGCTGTCGAATTGCCCCTGAGACATCTGATAGGTGGCGTTGGCGTAGTTCTCGTCCTTGGTCGCGTCCTTGTAGACCACCTCTTTGACCAGGTCGAGTTCCTTGCTGTCCTTCTGGCGCTCACCGATCCGAGAGTAGGTGACCTTTTCGTTCGTCTCTTCGTGAACGCGAACGTTGGTCAGGGATTTGCCCTCGAACAGATGAATCTCATCGGCCTGGACCGAAGTCGTTCCCGCAGCCAGAGTGAGGGTCCAGGCGATCACAGCACGTTTCATGGTGGGCAAACTCCGGGGGAGAGAAGATTCCGCCGCGAATGGCGACGTGAGACCAGTGTCCAGAGTCAGGGTTTCTGGCTCCGCACACCAGCCTCGCATTGAAACCGACCTCAAGGAACGGGTCAAGCAAGCGCCGGTTCAACTGACCGACCAACGCCCCTCGGTCTTGCCCCGACGGACCGCGATCATCTCCGCCACCACGGCCACGGCGATCTCATCGGAGGTCCGGGCTCCGATGCGAAGCCCGACCGGGGCGCGGATCTGACGCAACCAGTCCTTGGTGACGCCAGCTTCGGCCAGCATTTCGTAGGTCTTCCGGACTTTGGTGGCGCTGCCGATCATCCCCAGGTAGCGAGGCTGGGCGCCCCGCCGAAAGAGCTGCTCGAGAATGCGCCGGTCGTCGGCGTGGGTCCGCGTCATTACCAACACGTAGGTCGAGGCGTTGACTGGGATCTCCCGGGCCGCGGTCTCGGGAAACTCGACCCGGGTCTCGGCGGCCATGGGAAACCGGTCCAAGGACGCGTAGTCGGCTCGATCGTCCGTGATCACCAGACGAAAACCGACTCGAGCCGCGATGGCCGCCACCGCTCGAGAAACATGACCGCCGCCGAAGATCACCAGAGGCGGAGCGGTCACCGGTTCGACGAACACCTCGACGGTTCCCCCACAGATCAACGCGGCATCCGGATCCGTGGCTCCGGTGAGATCCATGGAGAACCGCGCCGGAGCTCCCTGGTCCATGACCTCCCGCGCGAGGCGCTTGACCTCCTCTTCGAGGCATCCGCCGCCGACGGTCCCAAGAGTCTCGCCGCTGGACTGGACCAACAGCTTCATCGGCTCCCGGGCCGGTGTCGACCCGCGGGTACCGATCACCGTCGCTAGAGCGGCAACCGCACCGTCTCTGCGCAACCGGACCACCTGTTCGTAGATCCGGTCTTCGACGCTCGGAGCCCCCTCGAGGCCGAGGGCGTCGAGCCGCTCGGCGGGGATGCCAGGGGTCGTGGACGAGTTTTCTTCGGTCATGGCTCATCACCATAGCGCCCGGGGGAGTCGGAACGACCCCTCGGACGGCCTACCACCCAATCCTAGGACAATTGGTTGATTACCAACCATTCCACTACCAACCAACCAGCGGGCCGGCTAACTTTCCCACCATGGAGATCCTTCTCGACCGTTCCAGCCCGGTGCCACTCCACGAGCAGATCGCGGTGGCGCTGCGAGATCGCATCACCCGGGGCAGTCTGCGCCCGGGTGATCGCCTGCTGTCCAGTCGCGAGTTGGCTGACCGGCTGCGGGTGAATCGGACCACCGTGGTGCAGAGCTATCGCGAGTTGCAGAACGACGGATGGATCGAGTGTGGAGTCGGCAAGGGCACTTTCGTTTGCGACCCCGAAAGCTCCCCATCGGCCCCGATCGAGCATCCCGTGCCAGCGATGAATGCGGGATTCGATTGGGATTCAGTGCTGCCCTCGGATCTCGGGAGCGGGCCGGTGTCTCGTGCAGACAGTGGCGCTCCCAAGGTGGCATTGTCGCGCGCCGTCGTGGAAGCCGGCCTGTACCCGGCCGAACGCATCCAGGAAGAGTTGCGCCGCGCCATGCAGGACTTCGGCGGCTCGTTGTTCGAGTACGCGCCACCCGCCGGTTACGAACCCCTTCGCCAAACCTTGCGGGAACGATTGGCGGAGCAAGGCATCGACCCGAGTCGCAACGAGATTCTGATCGTCAACGGCTCTCAACAGGGTCTCGACCTGGTGGGCCGCCTGTTGTTGCGCGATGGCGGCGCCGTCGCCACGTCGAAGCCGACCTTCGCCGGCGCGTTGGACGTGTTTCGCTGGAACCGCAGTCGGTTCCTGGCAATCCCCCTCGACGATCACGGCATGGACACTGAGGCGTTGGATTCCACCCTGGCACGCCACCCGGCGCGACTGGTGTACACGATTCCGACGTTTCACAATCCGACGGGAGTGGTCCTTCCCCAGGAGCGCCGCGAACAACTCCTGGCGAGCACTTCCCAGCACGGAGTTCCCGTCCTCGAAGACGACTGGCTCGCCGAACTTCGCGAGCCCGACACTCCCGCCACCCTCAAATCCCAAGATCAACACGGCCAAGTCATGTACCTGGGCACCATGTCCAAGACCCTCGTCCCCGGACTTCGGGTGGGATGGCTGGTGGTTCCCAAACCTGCGTTCTCGGCCCTGGTGTCCTTGAAGCAATCCAGTGACTTGGCCACCAACCTTCCCGGTCAAGTGGTATTGCATCGCATTCTGCAATCGGGGTTCCTGGAATCGCACGGCCCCCAACTTCGCCAAGAACTGACGCGCCGCCGGCAGCTCACCGAACAGTGCATCGCTCGCCATTTTCCTCGCGAAGCTCGTCCGTTCTCTCCCCATGGGGGCATGGGGCTTTGGATCTCTTTGCCGCGCCGCGTTGACACCGGTCGTTTGCTCGAAGCGGCCCTGCAACGCGGCATCGAACTCTCCCCCGGTTCCCGCTTCGATCCCACGGCGGGCACCGTCACCGGATTTCGAATTTCTTACGCCACCACGGGCTTGGAGCAGCTCGCCCCGGCCTTGGAAACACTTGGAAGCCTTTTGCAGGAAGCGGTGTCGACCGCTCCTGGCCCCTCCGAGCAACCGCTCGTCTGACCCGCATTGCCGCCCAGCGGCGCCAGAACAAGGAAACACTCGCCATGAAAGCCAACGATCGCATCGCCGCCCCCGCGGACAGCACCAAGGGTTCTTTCGAGGTCAAAGTCGGCCTCGCTCGAATGCTGAAAGGTGGCGTGATCATGGACGTCACCACGAAAGACGAAGCGAAGATCGCGGAAGATGCTGGCGCCGTGGCCGTCATGGCGCTGGAGCGAGTGCCTTCGGACATTCGCAAAGAAGGCGGCGTGGCCCGGATGGCTCCCGTGGAACGCATCACACAGATTCAAGAGGTGGTCTCGATTCCGGTGATGGCCAAGGCGCGCATCGGTCATTTCGTCGAGGCACAGATTCTGGAGCAGCTGAAAGTCGACTTCATTGACGAGAGCGAAGTGCTGACTCCGGCCGACGGCGCCAACCACATCGACAAGGCCCCGTTCACCATTCCGTTCGTCTGTGGCGCGACGAGTCTCGCCGAGGCGCTGCGCCGGATTGGCGAAGGGGCGGCCTTGCTACGCACCAAGGGAGAAGCCGGAACCGGCAACATCATCGAGGCCGTGCGCCACTTGCGCCTGATTCACAAAGAAATCCGCGAGCTGAGCGTGACGCCGAAAGACGAATGGATGGCTCGCGCCAAGCACCTGGGAGCTCCCTATCACCTGGTTGCCGAGGTCGCGGAGAGCGGCAAGCTGCCGGTGCCGAACTTTGCGGCCGGCGGAATCGCAACCCCCGCCGATGCAGCGCTGTGCATGCGTCTCGGCGCGGAAGCCGTGTTCGTGGGCTCGGGAATCTTCAAATCCGACGACCCGGCCAAGACGGCCGCCGGAATCGTCCGGGCGACGGCTCAGTTCGAAGACGCCGCGGTGTTGGTGGAAGCCTGCCGAGAAACCGGCTCCCCGATGCGTGGCATGTCCATGGAGTCGATTCCCGAATCGGAACGCCTCCAAACTCGCGGATGGTAAGGGCATGAAGATCGGAGTGCTGGCCTTGCAGGGCTCCTCGGAGCCCCATCTCCAATCGCTTCGGAATGCCGGGGAGACCCCAGTGGCCGTGCGACAACTCCCCCACCTGGACGGGCTCACCCATTTGGTGATCCCCGGGGGAGAGTCCACGACCCTGTGGCATCTCATGAATCTGTTCGGCCTTTGGGACGAGATCCGCGAGCGGCACCAGGCAGGAAGACTCGCTTTGTTCGGCACCTGTGCGGGGGCCATTCTCATGGGTCGCGACGACGGTCAGTATCCGCCCCGCTGGGGAGTGATGGATGCGGACGTCGCGCGCAACGACTATGGCCGCCAGAGCGACTCGTTCACTGCAAACCTCCCATTGACCGGACTCGACGGAGGTTCCTTTCGGTGCGTGTTCATTCGCGCACCGCGCTTCGTCCGCGTCGGCGACGAACTCGAGGTCCTTGCGTGGAACGAACAGGACCCGGTTCTCGTACGAGGCCCTGGGTTCCTCGCCGCGACGTTTCACCCGGAGCTGACCGACGACCCGTCGATTCATCGTTTGTTCATGGAAGTCGACCCCTCCCTCGCACATCGGCTCGACAGCCTCCCCGTCACCGGCCGGTGAAGGGGAAACGTCACGGTTGAGGATCCTCCTCGCGTTCAACGAGCCACGTGTTCGGCTCGCTTTGGCTGGGTGAAACCAGCCAGGTCTCGAGCGCGAAACTCTTTGCGAAGACATTCGCCACTGGGAATTCTTGACACGCTCGGGGAGCCGACCCCATGAAAGTTTGCGCGATTGGCGGTCTGATCAGCTTGGTTCTGTTCGGTGCCAGTGGCTGCCGCTCCTCGAATCCCTCCCAGCCGCTGCTCGTCGCTCCGGTTTCCGTCGAAGACGCACTTCTCGAACATTCGAGTCTGGATCGCTTGCTGCGAGAGCACGTCGACGGCGACCGGGTGGACTACGCCCGCTTGCTGCGGAACCGGGCGACGCTTGACGCGGTGCTCGCCGGCATGGCCCGCATTACTCCTTCTCAGCTGGCGGACCAAAGCCCCGCGGCCCGGATGGCCTTCTGGATCAACGCCTACAACGCTTGGACTCTGCGCTCGATCCTCGACCACTATCCGATCGAGAGTTCACTGCTGCGCTCGCTCGTGTATCCAGAGAACAGCATCCGACAGATCGATGACGTCTGGCAGAAGCGTCATCCGGTGGCGAGCGGGCGCTGGTCCCTCGAACAGATTGAGCACGAGATCTTGCGGCCCAAGCACCGCGATCCGCGAATCCACTTTGCCATCAACTGCGCCTCGGTGGGCTGCCCCCCGCTGCGCGCGGAAGCCTATCGCGGCGAAGTCTTGGAGCAGCAACTGGAGGAACAAGCTCGAGAATTTCTGAACGATGCGCGCCGAAACCGGATTTCACCGACGCAGAACGTGGTGGAGGTCTCGCGCATCTTCGAATGGTTTGGCGCGGACTTCCGTGACGATGCCAGCTTCACCGCGGACGGCCCGGCCCCCAAGGCCGTGCTGCGCCGGATCGCCGAGTGGGTCGACGAAGGATCTCGTGACTTCGTGCGCTCGTTCCCACCGGATCAAGTCGAATACCGGGCCTACGACTGGGAGCTGAACGACACCCGCCGGGGTGGCTGAGCCCGCAACGCTTGTCTCTGCCGTAGGTTTTTCCTAAGACCGCCGCTTCCCCGCAGCCTTTCGCCCTGGTCTTTCAGAAGAGCCATCCTGGTGAACCGTTCCTTTGCTCGTGAATCGGCGGCGGCCCCAGGAACTGGCGAGCCGTGAAGGACTCCCCCACAGGACGGGTTCTGTTCCTCTGGTGTCTGCTGCGCTTGCCACTCGTCCTGGTCCTGGCGTTCCTGTTCCGCGAGGACGTGGTTCGATTCCTGGAGGACTTCACCGGGAGCCTCGGTGCCTTCGTTCATCCGGTGATTTTCTTCGTGTGTACCGTGTTGGAACGACTGTGCTTGGCTGCCGTGGTGATCATGGCCTTCGGCTTGCTCGCCTGGGGAGCCGGACGCATTCCCCGGCCCGGTTTGCGCTATGCCGTCACCACCTTGGTCGGGTTCGGTCTCCTGGTCCTGTTGTGGCGCACGTTCATGTACCCCTCGTCGGTCAAGAACATCGACCGGGTGGTGCTGACCACCACTTCCCTCTACGTCACCGCCGGGATCTTTGCCCTGAACGTGGTCCCATCCACTTGGCTCGAGCGACTGTTCCGAAAACCCGGCTCCGTGACGCCGGTGCGCGCGCTGCTGTTCGTCTTGGTCGGAATCGAGGCGCTGTTGTTTCGCCCGGTGCTGCTTTGGTTCTCGGAGCGCGTCAACGACTCGCGGCCGCGGCTCGCCCAACTCTCTCGACGGGTCGGGAACTGGCTGCCTTACGTCGTGTTCGTGCCGCTCATGGCCATGGTCGAAGCTCGCCGTGGTCCCCTGATCACCTGGTTCGGGTCTCCCCTCGCGAACGACCCCGCCGTGACCAAGTTTGCCGAGGGCAACTTCAATCAGATCGCTCTCGATCACAAGAACCGACGTTTGATCGCCACCGGTCACGGCCAAAGGCGTGTTTCTTCCTACGACCTCGACAAGCTTCACAAGAAGCCAATCCGATCCAACAAGAAGACCGGTGGCAGCCAAGCCCTCGCCTTCAGTCCGTTGCATGAAGAAGTCTTCGTCCATGGTGCCGACAAGCCTCACCACATGACGGTGATGGACAGCTCGACCTTGGAAGTAAAACGGCACGCCCTGGTTCCCGTTTCGCCCGGCGATCCGTGGATCGTCTGGAATCCCCATGACGACACGGTGGTCATTGCGTCGGAGGCTGACCTTCCTACCAAGAAAGACACAGCGATCGTTGACCGCGCCTCGGGTCGCATCCGTCACGTCTTGGACATCGACCCGGGCAATGTGTTGCTCCACCCGGAACTCCCGTTGCTCTACATGTCCCACTTCCGGCGAACTCCCAAGCTCATGATCCTCGATCTGGAGCTCGCCAAAGTCATTCACGAGGTGCCCGCGCCGGACCGGTTGACCCGCATGGCATTCCACGACGGGTTTCTCTACATCGGAGCTCCGCTGGATGCCGAAGTTCGCAAGTACCACGGGCAGACTCTCGAACTCGTGGACCGCATCCCGACGGAATTCGGCGTGAGGACCGTCGCCATCGACCACGAGCGAAAACTTCTGTTCGCTGGAAGTCTCGTGACCAACATGCTGGACATGATCGACCTGACCAACGGGACGTCGATTCGCCGCTTCTACCTGGGTCCGTGGCTCCGTACGATTCTCCCGGACTCCAAGAATGGGGTGGCCTACGTGTCGTCGTACACCGGTCTCTACCGGGTCGAGTATCTCTGATCGAGGAAATCGGAATGGCGAGGGGGCCAGCCCGCGGATGGCGCAAGTTCCTCCTCACCCTGCTGGGTTTGGCCGCCAGCGTCTTCTTCGTCCAGCTTTCGATTCGTGACCTCGATTGGGAACGCACCCGGTCCGGCCTCGCCAACGCTGACCTGACCCCATGGCTGGGATGGGCCATTGCGTGCTACTTGACGGGCCACGTGCTGCGCGGCGTTCGGACCCGGGTCCTGGTTTCTCGCCACGCGCAACTGTCCACCTGGGATGCCACCAACGTGGTGGTGCTCGGCTACGCGGTCAACAACTTGCTCCCCGCCCGCCCCGGAGAATTCGCGCGAGCAGGCATGCTCACTCGTTTGTCCGGTCTGAGCTGGGCTCAATCGCTGACCGTCACGTTGCTGGAGAGACTGCTGGACGGAATCGTGATGGTTCTGTTCTTGATCGTTGCCGTTACAGCGTTGCAACAAACGGAAGGTAGTGCCACGTCCGACTTGCTGTCCGCCGAATGGGCACGCCCGGCCATTTTGCTGGCCACCGCGCTTTTCTCGGCTGGACTCATCGGCCTGCTCGCACTGGTCGTCTTCCCTGGCCTGGTCATTCAGTTGGTGTCACGGGCGATCAGCTGGTTCATTCCGCGCTCCTACGCCGCGGTGGTCGGCATGCTGACCTCGATCTCCAGTGGCGTGGCTGCCTTGCGTCGCCCCAGACAAGCCTTGGACGTCGTCGCCCTCACGGTCCTGGTTTGGACCATGGAAGCAGGCCTCTACTGTTTCCTCTTGCCGGCCTTCGGCCTGGAAGCCAACTGGTGGCACGGCCTTCTGGCGATGTCCTTGACCAACCTGGGCCTCTTGCTTCCCTCCAGTCCCGGGTTCATCGGTGCGTTTCACTACTTCTGCATGCAAAGTCTCGTGTTTCTTGGCGTTCGCGATTCGGTCGCCCTCGGCTACGCCACTTTGGTTCACCTGGCGTTCTACTTCCCGATCACCCTTTGGGGAGTTGCCATTCTGATTCGGTACGGCCTGGACGTGCTCTCGACCCGACGATTGGAGCAGCGCGCCCAGGCTCTGCCATCGGATCAGGGCCTGGCCCAACGCCTGGAGATTCTGGGAAGTCCGATGGTCCGCTCGGACCCGGATCCCAAAGCCTCGAAGTTCCTGCACTGCCTGGCGGAAGCCGTCGTTCCCATCCGTCTGCTTCCCGAGGACCAGCAAGTGGAGGTGGTCGCGAGTACAGCACGTTTCGTCGGTGGACAGATTGCTTGTCTTTCGTTTCGCCAACGCTGCTTGGTGAAGTTGGCTCTGACGGGATTTCGAGTGAGCTGCTGGCTGCGAACCTTGCGGCCCTTCACCTCCTTGGAACGAACGCAGCGAGAGCGACTGGTCACTCGTTGGGCGGAAGGCTCTTTTCCCCAAGCTCGCCAGCTGATGCGTCTGGTGCGAAGCACGGCGTTCTTGGCGTTCTTCGAGCACCCCGCATGCTCTGCCGCTCTGCCTGGGAATCCGGAGTCACAAAGGTGACCTCGCCCCGCCCAATTCAAGCGGTCGTGATCGGCTCGGGTGCCGGCGGCGCTGTCACCGCCCTGGAACTCGCTCGGGCGGGAGTGGAGACTCTGATCCTGGAGGAGGGCACTCGGGTGGAGCTTCCCGATGGCTTCGACAAGGGATCCCCCGAAGCAATGAAACTCCTCTATCGGCGCCGCGGCATGACACCGATTCTGGGTCGCGTGCCAATTGGGTACGTCGAGGGAGCGAGTTTCGGAGGAAGCACCGAAATCAACAGCGGGTTCTGGCACCGGACTCCTCCCGAGGTGCTACTGCGTTGGCATGCGCAGTACGGGTTGAGTGACGCGGATGTCGGGGAACTGGCCCCCCATTTCGACTGGGCGGAGTCCACCTTGGGAGTGAGCCGCAGCAACGAGCCACTTCCCGAGAACTCGCGGCTCCTGGCAAAGGGAGTCGAGTCCATGGGCTGGTCTTCCATGGAAGTGCCGCGAGTTGGCCCGGCGGAACCCACCGAGCAGATCCCCGCGCCGCGCACTTTGCGAAAGGCGATGAGTCGAAGCGTGCTTCCCGCGGCCGAGCGAGCAGGAGCCAAAGTCCTCACTCGCTGTCGGGCCAAGATGTTGATTCGTGAGCGCCGCCGCATCACCGGAGTCCTGGCAGAAATTCGCAACACCGATGGCACTCGACAATTGGTGAGAGTGCCGGCCGATCACGTGTTCGTTTGTGCAGGGGCCACCGAGACCCCCGCTCTCCTGCGCCGCAGCGGCATCCGCCACCGCGTGGGAGATACGTTCCGCTGTCATCCCATGTTGAAGGTCACCGCGCGTTTTCCCGGCATCGTCGACTCCACCGAATCGGCTCTTCCGCTTCTTCAGATCAAAGAGTTTTGGCCGGAGATCACCATGGGCGGAGCCTTCTTCACCCTGGGTCATTTGGCATTGATGTTGGCCGACAACTGGGGAGAGAACGAAGTCCGCATGCAAGAACACCGGCACCTCGCAGCCTATTACGTGGCAGTCCGTGGGACCGGCGAGGGCACCATCCGATCTTCCCTTGCCGGAGAGGACACCACGGCAATCCGCTATCAGCTGTCCGAGCAGGACGTGCGCAACCTCAGTCAGGGATTGGCACGCCTGGCCATGGTGTTGCTCGCCGCGGGAGCCGAAGAGGTCTACCCGGCAATTCGCGGCCTACCCGTGATTCGTCGCGAGGTCGAGGCGGCCCGTTGGCTCGACCACCTCCTCCCCCGGCGGGCGTTGAGCTTGACCACGGTTCATGCGTTCAGTGCCTGCCCGATGGGCGAGCGCCGCGACCGCTGTGCGGCGGACTCCTTTGGAAACGTCCACCACTACGAGAACCTGCACATCCATGATGTCAGCGGGTTACCGGATTCCCCAGGAGTGAATCCCCAAGGAACCGTGATGGCGTTCGCTCGAAGGAATACCCTGCATTTTCTGGCCAAGCAGCCATGACCAAACTCTTGATCACGGGAGCTGCCGGCTGGTTGGGTTCGAGGCTGACGAAGGCCGCAGCGGGGAACGTGCCCGAGTTGGGCGAATGGGTTCCGGCATGCAGCGAGGTCCGAGGACTGGTGCTGCCCCAACAGAAGGCTCCCGGAGTGGACTCCAGAGCCGGAGTTCACTTCGTGCACGGGGACATCACTCAACCCGAAAGCCTGTCAGACTTCTTCGAGTCATCCGAAGGGAGCGTCCTCATTCATTGCGCGGGAATCATTCACCCGCGCCGGACCCGACAGTTCGACACCATCAACCACCTGGGCACGCGCCACCTTTTAGCCGCGGCCCGAGCCGCCGGAGTGCGGCGTGTGGTCCATGTTTCGTCGAACTCTCCGCTTGGCTGCAACCAGTCCGCCGAGGACCCGTTCGACGAGGAAAGCCCCTACCGCCCCTATGGTCACTACGGGCTCAGCAAGATGCGAGCGGAGTTGGCCGTGCGCGAGGCGGGACAGTCCGGGGAATTGGAAACTGTCATCGTGAGAGCTCCCTGGTTCTATGGGCCCAATCAACCCGAACGCCAAACCACGTTTTTTCAGATGATCCGGGACGGAAAAGCACCTTTGTGTGGAGACGGCAGTGCGCTTCGTTCCATGGCCTACGTCGACAACCTGTGCCAGGGCCTGCTGCTGAGCGCCACCCATCCCGCCGCTGCTGGAGAGACCTACTGGATTGCCGATGCAAAGCCCTACCGGTTCCGTGAAATCCTCGACGCCGTGGAGCGGGTCCTGGAACGAGATTTTCAGATCGCTGTCAACGGCGGCCGACTTCGCTTGCCGAGTTGGACCAGCCAGGTCGCGGAGTGGGCCGACCGCTGCCTTCAAGCGATCGGCGGATACCATGCCAAGATCCATG
>JANQQL010000044.1 GCA_028289345.1 Planctomycetota bacterium
GGATTCCACCGGCGATGGCATGGGGCATCCGCTGACCGGACCCAGCGCCGTCCACGTCCGCGACGACGGCACCGTGTGGGTCATCGCCAAGTGGAGCCAAAACGTCTTCGAGATCTCTCCCACCGGCACCATCACCGAGATCCTCGACGGCAGCGGCGACTTGCTGCACCGCTTTCGGCTTCCAGTCGACGATCCGCTAATCGTCAGCGAAGACGGCGTGGTCTATGCCGCCGGCAACAACAGCAGCAACATCTTTCGCGTGGATCCCTTCCCGTCCCACGCCCCGGAGGCCGGTGCCGTGTCTGGACTCGAACTGATCGGCATGGAGATCGCTGTCGAGTATGACGGAATCACCACTGACACGGCGCGAACCTATCGAATCCCCGAAAGTGACTCCGGATCTCGCGCAATTGTCCGCCCGTCGCGACCCGCGACACCAACCATCGAAGCCCTCGGGATCTCCGCTCCGGACTCTGTCCTCGACCCGAACGTCACCATTCGCATCACCGGGACTCCCGATGCCACGGTCCGACTACTGCGCGTGGAATCCGGACTTCTGACCGAAGCGACTCCGGACGACGGCTTCGACCTCGATCCGTTCGAGACCAACCAGGCACTCCTCGTCGAAGAAATCCCGGCAGTTCTCGACAACACGGGACTCGTCGAGATCCCGGTCGCTCTCACTCGTAGTGACCCCCGTGGCGGAGTCAATCTGTTCACCGCCGTGGTCCTCGACGACCTCAACCCCGAACTCACCAGCTTCCCTTCCGACCCGGTCGTCCTCGAAGCCCTTCCAGGAAGCCCGGGGCTGCTGAGTACGTCCACCTCGAGCTTTGATTTCGGCCAGGTGGTCAACGGAGGGAGCTCTGCGCCCTTGAACGTCACTCTCACCAATGAGGGTGGCATCGGATCTCCTGACATCCATCTCTCCTCCTTCACTCTCGGAGGAGAGTTTGGCACCGACCTGAGCACGCCCCTGGTGTTGGGGCCGGGCGAGATGACCTCTTTCACGATCACGTTTTCGCCCACGGTGATCGGCGTCGTGTCGGAGGACCTGGAGATCACTCACGACGGGAGTGCTTCTCCGCTCACGATCTCCTTGATGGGCGAGGGCATGGACCCCGGAATGCCCGGGGTTCTGGACACCAATCAATCTTCGGTGGACTTCGGCAGTGTCACCGTCGGAGTGCCCTCGGCGATGCAACAGATCACGGTGACCAATCTCGGGGGCTTCGGCGCCCCCGACATCGAACTGCTTTCCTTCTCCATCGCGACAGACTTCCAGACGGACTTGGCGGTGCCGGTGGTTCTCGCGCCGGGAGCCTCCACCAACTTCAACCTATGGTTCGTTCCCTCGGCCGCGGGCCCGATCGCCGGCCCTATCGGGATCGATCACGATGGCCTGGCTTCTCCGTTGAAGATCGAGATGGCGGGAGAGGGAAGTGAGGAGGGCTTGCTCGACAGCTCGTTGCTCTCCGTGGATTTCAGCGGCGTGCCGGTCGGTATGACGAGCGCGGTGCAGACCCTCAACTTGTTCAATCGGGGCGCGTCCACCAGCCTCACTCTGACCGCGATCAACACTCCGCCCGAGTTCACCAGCGTCCTGTCGTTGCCGCTAGTACTCGGCCCGTTGCAATCGGTTCCGGTGAACTTGGAATTCACCCCCTCGACGATCGGCTCCGTCAACGCCAGTTGGGAGGTCGTCCATTCCGGTTCGAACAGTCCTTTCGCCATCGCAGTGCAAGGACAGGGACTCGATCCCGGCAACCCGGGCGTCCTCGGCGCCGATGTGTCGACTCTGTTCTTTGGCGAGGTCTTGGCCGGAGACACCTCTGACAGCCAGCCGTTGACGCTCATGAACGAGGGCCTCGCCGGAGCCCCGGCAATCACCCTCAGCAGCTTCTCCATCGGGAACAGCTTTTCGACGGACCTCTCCACTCCCGTGGTGTTGAATCCCGGGCAGTCGACGGTCATCTCTGTGGCGTTCTCTCCACTCTTCGTCGGAGTTGCAGCGGAAAGCTTGCAAGTGTTCCACTCTGGTTTGGCCTCTCCCTTGAACGTTTCACTGCAAGGCACCGGACTCGATCCGACCGCTGCCATGGGTGGCGCCCTCGTGTCGGTCGATCCCGGCGGGACGCTGGTTCGCGGCAGCACGTTGAGTGACGACACGTTCCGGGTGACCAACGAGTCGACCGGGGGTCAGCTCATCACTTCGGCGCGCTTCGATCTGCCCACCGCGCTGCTTCCCGACCTGGTGTTCGACCGCGACGGTCTGGCTGGCGACACCGTGGCGCTGGACGTCACCGTGCAGCCCGG
>JANQQL010000012.1 GCA_028289345.1 Planctomycetota bacterium
GTCGCCAACCCGCGAGGGGGAGCCAATCCCACAAAGCCGGCCTCAGTTCGGATTGGAGTCTGCAATTCGACTCCATGAAGGTGGAATCGCTAGTAATCGGAGATCAGCACGCTCCGGTGAATACGTTCCCGGGCCTTGTACACACCGCCCGTCACAGCACGAAAGCTGGTTGAACCAGAAGTCGGTGACCCAACCTTCGGGAGGGAACCGCCCAAGGTATGACTGGTGATTGGGCTGAAGTCGTAACAAGGTAGCCGTAGGGGAACCTGCGGCTGGATCACCTCCTTTCTAGGGAGTTCGAAACGGTCCCGGAAGCTCCGGCTTCCACGGATCACTTCGGCATCTCAGTCAAGATCGACCTGCGGCGCATCGATGCTTCTCAAAAGGAAGCGCGAGAGCGCCAGCGAGAGTTTGAATCCCGGGTTCTCCCGGTGACTCGTTCAATCGGGGAGCTCTCGGGTCGATCGTTCTCACGTGCCGCACACTATTCAGTTTTTGGAGACCGGGAGCATCGTTTTCCCGCCCACGCGGGCCTGTAGCTCAGTTGGTTAGAGCGTCCGCCTGATAAGCGGGAGGTCGGAGGTTCAAATCCTCCCAGGCCCACCAGGTCGCAGCTGGCGCCGCGAAGCGGCGCCGCAAACCCAATCGCGAGCCGCCGTAGGCGGCGGGCGATTGGGCTTCGCGACGGGCCGACCACGATGCCGCGGACTCGAGATCCAACCACGAACACTGGGGCTGTAGCTCAGCTGGGAGAGCGCGGGCTTTGCAAGCCTGAGGTCGTCGGTTCGATCCCGATCAGCTCCACCAAGTTCAGCTCGCCGCGTGGCGGCGAGCAAAGCGCCTGAGTTTGCCGCGCGCTGCTCACGCAGCAGCGCGCTGTTTGCCCCGGTGCTTCGCGAACAAGGGCTCTTCGGAGCCGCCAGCCCGATACAGGCTGGTCAGGTCAGATCTTCTGGCCGGTGGTCTTTGATAATCGAATGTCTTTCTGTGTCCAGAGCGTCTGGACGCAATGTCTGTCGATCTGTGTGCGGCGAACAGGATTCGTTCCGGTTCGCCTGTGCAAGAAGATTTAGTGGTCAAGCTACCAAGAGCAGACGGTGGATGCCTTGGCGGTAGGAGGCGATGAAGGACGTGGTTAGCTGCGAAAAGCTTCGGGGAGCTGCTAAGCAAGCTTTGATCCGGAGATGTCCGAATGGGGAAACCCGGCGGGGGTCATGCCTCGTCATCCTGTACTGAATACATAGGTGCAGGAAGTCAACCTGGGGAACTGAAACATCTCAGTACCCGGAGGAAAGGAAATCAACCGAGACTCCCTCAGTAGCGGCGAGCGAACGGGGATCAGCCTAAACCGGCGGGAAGCAATTCCTTCCGGGGTCGTGGGACCTCAATGTGGGACTTGGCGGGATAGCGGAACGGTCTGGAAAGGCCGGCCAGAGACGGTGATAGCCCGGTATGCGAAATCCCAAAGAGCTCTAGAGGAATCCCGAGTACCACGGGGCACGTGGAACCTTGTGGGAATCTGGGTGGACCATCATCCAAGGCTAAGTACTACCTACCGACCGATAGTGAACCAGTACCGTGAGGGAAAGGTGAAAAG
>JANQQL010000025.1 GCA_028289345.1 Planctomycetota bacterium
TGACCAACGGGGACAACTTCGGCAACTCCGCCAACGCCGCGGGGGATGTGACCGGCGACGGAATTCCAGATCTGGTGATCGGAGCCAGTCAGGAGGGGCGGGGCGACGGATATGCGGTGGTCTATTCCGGGACGACGGCTTTGCGTGCCAATGCGAGGACGATTGCTCTCACGACAGGGGGAACCCAGACCCTCGAGCTCGATGCCGGTTCGATTCACGGCGGGCGCGACTTCCTGATGATCGGCACCACCGAAGGGCTCTCGGCGAGCACGGTGGTCCAGAGTTTCACCGTTCCTTTGAGCCCGCAAGGGATCTACTTCGAAATGATGGCGCGTGGCACGTCCCCCTTCATTCAACCACTGATCGGCACACTGGATGCCGAGGGCAAGGGGGAGGCGGAGTTTTCTCTGCCGAGTTCTCGTCCCGGACTGGAAGGCCTGGTCTTCCATCACGCCTTTGTGGTCCTGGATGACAAGGCGGATCTGCTGTTCGTCAGCAACCCGGTCCCGGCAATCCTGGACGAGTGATCGCAAACTTCGGAAGGCTCGAGACGAGTTGAGGATCGAAGCAATCTTCCTGCCAGAACACTGATTCGCTCGGTCCTTGCCCTCTGAGGTTGTGTCGAAGCACGGCGCAAGCTTGTGGACGAAGACGTGCTAAGGAGGGAGTCCTACCCCCGAGTCTGCTTGTAGTAGTTGATCAACCCATTCGTCGAGCTGTCATGGGATTCCACCGCCGCGACTCCGTCGAGTTCCGGGAGAATCTTGTTGGCGAGCTGCTTGCCGAGTTCCACGCCCCATTGATCGAAGCTGTTGATGTTCCAGATGACTCCCTGGACGAAGATCTTGTGCTCGTAGCAGGCCACGAGTCGTCCCAAGGTTGTCGGATCGATTCGATCAACCAGGATCGACGTGGTCGGTCGATTGCCGGCAAACGTCTTGTGGGTGATGAGATCTTCGCGGTCTCCTTGTCCGGCTTTCTCGAGATCGGCGCGGACCTCCTCGGGCGTTTTGCCGAGCATCAACGCCTCGGTCTGGGCAAAGAAGTTCGCCATCAAAATGTCGTGATGCCGACCGATGTTGTTCTGGGTGTGCACGGGAGCGAGGAAGTCACACGGAACCAAGCGGCTCCCCTGATGAATCAGTTGGTAGAAGGCGTGCTGGCCATTGGTTCCCGGTTCCCCCCAAATGATCGGTCCCGTGGTGTAGTCGTGGATCGGCGCTCCGTCGCGTGTGACGAGCTTTCCGTTCGACTCCATGTCCCCCTGCTGGAAGTATGCGGCGAAGCGATGCAGGTACTGATCGTAGGGAAGAATGGCGTGGGAGTCGGCTCCGAGGAAGTTGTGGTACCAGATCCCTAGTAGGGCCATGGTCATCGGTACGTTCTGATCGAGTGGGGCGGTCCGGAAGTGCTCGTCGGCCTCGTGAGCTCCTTGCAAGAGCTCTTCGAAGCGGTCCATCCCAATCACTAGGGCGATGGGCAGGCCGATGGCGGACCACAGCGAGTAACGTCCGCCCACCCAATCCCAAAACTCAAACATGTTGTTCGTGTCGATACCGAATTCTCGAACCCCCGCTTCGTTGGTGGAGATCGCGACGAAGTGCTTGGCAACGGCTGCTTCATCTTTCAGAGCATTCAGGAGCCATGCCCGGGCGGAACGAGCATTGGTGATCGTCTCTTGAGTGGTGAATGTCTTGGACGCCACACAGAACAACGTGGTTTCTGGGTCCAGCGGCTTCAAGGTCTCCACCAGGTGGGTGCCATCGATGTTGGACACGAAATGGACGTCGAGGTTTTCTTTCCAGTAGGGCTTGAGCGCCTCGGTAACCATCACCGGGCCAAGATCGGATCCGCCAATGCCGATGTTGACGATGTCTGTGATCGCCTTGCCGGTGTGGCCTCGGTGAGCTCCGTTGCGCACAGTTTCGGTGAAGCGCCGCATCTGTTCGAGCACTCGGCGTACCCCGGGCATCACGTCCTCGCCGTCGACCAGAATCTTTCGGTCGCTTCGATTGCGGAGCGCCACATGGAGCACCGCTCGCCGCTCGGTGCAGTTGATCTTCTCTCCCGAGAACATGCGTTGAATGAAACCGGGAACATCCACGTGCTTGGCAAGATTCCGCAGCAGAGTGAGAGTTTCTTCGGTGATTCGGTGCTTCGAAAAATCGAACAGCGCCCCGGGGAGCCGGCAGGCGAACTTGTTGAACCGACCCGGATCCGCTTCGAACATCGCACGAATGCTGGTGCCTTGGATCGTGCCGCGGTGATCTTCCAGGGCTTTCCAGGCTTCCGATTGGGTGAGGCGGCTCATCCCTCGATCCTCTCTCTCATCTTGCCAAGTCCGGGTCGACGACGCCCTTCGTCGCACAGCACAATCTACGCCGCCTTGTCAGCCCGCCAAGGATTGTCTTTCGTCCCCGCGGCAAACGGAGAGATCTTGTGCTGTTCGATCCATTGAGGTCCGGCTTTCTCGAACACGTAACCCGCCCCGGGTTCATGGGATCCGGCGGGCGGCATGATGGCGCTGATGACCAGCCGCGTTCAACTCACGTGCACGTTCCAGCCAGAGTCGTCTCCGGTTCGAGCATTGCTGGCGAACAGCTTTTGGCGCTCGACCCATTGGGAGCCGTTGAACCAGAACAAGTGGGCTCTGAAACTGCGAAAGGTCGCTCTCTCGGGGCCCCGCAACTGGCAAAACCACGCAGGGGACCTCGGCGGCACTTCGGCCGAGGATGCCGTGGGCTTCCGTGCGATGACGGCAGCAGCCCAGCTCCGCAGAAAGTTGTCGGGACGGGTTCTGGCCCAACCTTCCGGCGCTCGAAGCGGGTCCGAAAACCCAGCGTCTCTCCCTTCGTCGAGCAAACTGTCGCGCTGCGTCCAGAATGGCTAGAACCACGGAATAGACCGTCGTCCCTCAAACCGAAGGAGTCGAATCCATGAGCGAGGATCTGGACATCGTCGTGTTTCGCACCACGGAATCGATCATGGAGGCACGAATCATTGCGGGCGTCCTCAAGGAAGAGGGCATCCCGTGCTATGTCAGCGGTCAGAACCTGCAGGATGAGTTCGCCATCTCGCAGATGGTGATGGGGCAGGCCAGCGTCGACATCGAGATTCCTGCTTCCAGCCGGGAAGCAGCCGAAGCAGCACTCGAGCGGGCCAAGGAAGCAGGCAAGATGCTCGATGAGCAAGCGGAGCCGGGGACCGACGACGAGGCTCCCTGAAGTACCCGGCGCGAATCCAGGCGGCGGAATGTCCCTGACGGATGAGTGAACCGAGCGCATGGGTCACGGAGAGTGCGGAGCTGCCAGACAATGCGCTTGGCCAAAGTTGCCGGGAACGGTGTCCAACTCGAAGCGGTCACCGTTCCCGGCGTCGCGGACACCCTAGAAGATTTCTCTTTGTAAGTTGGTGAGGACCGGGGAGGCCCCGACCGCTTGATAGACCCATTGGTTGTTGACGTGTTGAGGCAACGGCGGCTCGGTGGCCGGGGGACTCAAGACCACAAAACCATGGGAACGCCCGATCGGATTTGGCCACGTTGTGCTGTTGTTCATCGTGGCGGGACCCGGGGTGAACGTGAACACGGGATCCAAGTAGTCGTTTCCGAGAGGGGTGCTCAGCCCCGGCAAGGAGCCCGGCGGAATGAGGTATGCCGAAGCCGCCGTGATCGGTCGAAGTGTTGCGCGAATGGAGACCGTTCCGGGATCCGGGAACAGGTGAAAACGTTGGGGGTGGCCCGCCTGAATGGACGGATGATACGGCGCCCCGTGGCTCCGTGAATCGTTGCCGTAGCTCCCGGCGATAATCATGGTGCTCACTTCGTCGAACCCGATGTCGGGAGCGGAGCCTTCGATTCTTGGGTTTCCGTGGCCTTCGCCGTCCCAATCAAAGCTCGATGTGAAGTCCCCGTGGTCCTCATAGGTTGCCCCATTGGCAGCGATTAGGAGTTGGTTCACCGGCCCTTGTCCTTGGTCGATGACTGCAGAGTCCCAGAGGACTCGAAAGTCTCGGACGTACGGGTTGATGAGTCCCGCCGAGCGTTCCAGCATCTCTCCGACGAATCCCGTCCGGTTCGCGGGAATCGCAGTGTCGATGGCGGGAACGGGGGCGTTTCCGATTCCATTCACGATGGCAGAGGCGAAACCAGCGTTGGCCTGGCCGACTTGGGACGCATCGAAGGCATTGGTGTTGACCCCGGATTGCGTCGAGGTGGCGGCGGCGTTCACCCCCATGAAAGCGAGCCGCGGCCGGTCGGGTCGCTGTCGGATCAAGTTGTTCTGAATGCACGGAGTGTTCAGACCGACGCTCGGATTCTGATCCTGACCATCGGTCATGTCACAGATCGCAACTGCCGTTCTGGTGGAAAACTCCGGTCCCGGGGAGGTCGAGTTCCAACCGTGGATGAACGTGTTGTTCAGGAGCAGCAGGGTTCCCGGATAGTAGGTTGGTGGAGAGTCGACGTAGAGAGAGACCATGATGACTCCGAAGGACGGTGTCACGAGCAAGTCCATCCCGCCACCTCGCAGATCGAAGAGACAGTTCGAAACTCGGCCCCTCACTTTCGTCGCGTTCACCGGGAAGTAGACCTGCACATAGCCGCCCTGAAAAGTGAAGCCATCGATCATGCTTTCGCGATTCATGTCTGCTTGAATCGTCGAATAGGCATCGGTGAAGTCGACGAGAACTTCTCGTGTGGTGTCAAAGACTGGTCCGCCCACTCGAGGAACCCAGGCGCCTCTTGAGCTTGTGCCTTCCCCGCGAATCACGCACTCCTTGGCTCCGGTTCCCTGGACGTGAACGCGACGGCGCATACGAATGGGAAAGGCCTCGCCGTTCGTGCTGGGGGAGTAGCGCCCGGGCATGCACTGGACGAGGGCCTGTTTGGTCAGGTCTGCGGGGAGTTGAGCGAATGCCGCGTCGATCGCGGCATTGATGGTTCGATACGGACCGGCGGGGTCTGTCGGAGTGTCGTTTCCGCCAATCGGGTCGACGTAGACGGTCGTCCCGGGCGGAGAAGACATCCAGGGGGACATCCCCACCTGTGCAACGACTGGCGGGTTGAGAACAGCCGTGATTGATGCGACGACGACCCATGGCAAGGCCGCGCGGAGTGCTGGAAGCATTTGGCTTCTCCTGGTTTGCTTGGATGGAAGGGCGTTGGTGGCGTGTCAGGTTTTTGGAAGGAAGAGTGCGTTCCGTCGCGCAGCGGAACTTGCGCGATTGCGGATCGTGCTCGACTTGCCTTTCAATGCGTGGCGATCCGCGAAGGGGTTAAGAAAAACCGGACGTCCCCTGGCGAGTCCGACGCTCCGAAGACGCAGTCGAATCTGTTGGGAAGGAGCTCTTGTGAACGAGGTCGTGGAAGGCCGAGGTCGCGACTGGTGCGAGCTGGTCACCGCAGCATGGGAATCGGGATCCGCTCCGTGACCCTGGGCTGAAACTCCATCGAGTGCGTGGAAGGCTTGGCGAGGGCCGAGCTCACGGGGAGATGAGCTCAGGCTTCGCGAATCACTTGGTTTCGCCGTGGAGAGTCTCGTCACGGCCCGGGTACTCAAGGTCGGTAGACAAGGGCGTCGTCCACATCAGAATTGACGGTGAGAATGCCATCCTTCAGGTCGTACGATGCCCGAGGGCTGGTCGGTTGTCGTCCTCGGGGGGCGGCCACGGCAAAGCGTTCTCATTCCGTGTGTTGTTCGCGGTCAAAAAAGCAGAGCGTTGGCTGATTTGGTTATTCCGTCCTGCTTCGAAAGCAGATTCTGAGCACGAACCTGGTGTGTGGTTCTCTTCGGATTTGTCAGCCATTGTTCCTCCTCGGGTCATTGGCAACGGGTAGGATTTCGTTCGAGCGACTGTCCCAATGTCGAGTGCTGACTGCGATTGGCCAAAGGAGTTGTCTGATGCGTCGAGTCCTGTTTTCCGCAGTAGTTGTGATGATCACCGCGACGGAAGCCATTGCGCTCGGAGAGGGGGATGACGAGGGGTTTGGCGTTCCACTCTCGAATGCGATCATCGTGCCGGACGACTATCCCACCATCCAGGAGGCCGTCGACCAGACGGCGAGCTCGGTCGGAGCGGACCTCATCGGAATCCGACCGGGGACCTACACCGGTGACGTTTGCGTCGATTCTCAAACCGTAGTCTTTGTGACAGACCCCTCGGTCGAGCCGGGATCGGTGACCACCCAAGGGCGGTGGACGATCAAGAACCAAGAAATCGGTGAGTTCGTGGTCATCCGTGGGATCAATTTCGAGCGAGCGGATGGGACGGTTCCCAACCTGGAAATCCTCGATTCGATTGGCTTCGTGTGGCTCGAAGATTGCAACTTTCAATGCGACGACACTCCGGCAGTGGCTGGTTTCCACGCGTCGGTCGAGTTCGTGAACAGCCTGGAGTTCGTGCAGCTCGAAGAAACTTTTGGGCTCTTGACCATGGTTGAGTGCCAGGTGGAGGGCTCGAATGGTGCCCCGCAGACTCAGGCAGCGGGGGGCGCGGGGATTCGCGCCTCGTACTCAGTGGTGACTCTTCACGAGTGTGAAGTGACCGGTGGATTCGGCGCACCGAGTGCGATGGGAGGCGAGGGAGTCTCGTTGGACAACAGCAACCTGTTCGTGGGTGGCGGGTTGATCGTTGGAGGCGACGGCGGCGACGGAGACGCCAGGTCATGCGTCGGCGGGGACGGTGGGGACGCCGTCCAGTCCACGGCGGACGATCCGAGAAAGATCACCGTCATGAGCGAAGCCAGTCTCGTGGGGGGGGCGCCGGGCTCCGGATCTCGGGGGTGTTCCGACGGGGCGCCTGGACAAGGAGTCTCCGTGGATGCGAACACGAGTTTCGAGGACGTGGACACTCCGTCACCGATTCTGGTCGTCTCCCCTGCTCCAATTGAAGATTCTCTGCCAGGCTGCGTGGTTCCTCCCCCTCCGACACACCCTTTTCCGATCGTGCCGCTCAACCCGTGTAGCATCCTGACGATCACGGGCGGCTGGTCCTTGGGTGCAACGCCTCCGCCTTTCTTTCTGTTGTACATCAGCCGAGCCGTGGACCGGACGCCAGCCTTTCCGACCAACGGCGGACTCACCCAGGGCGCTCTCCTGCTCTCGGGAGCGTCGCTCTATGACCCGGGTTCGACTGACTTGGACAACAGTGGCGAAGGCGCTCTCGAGATCGTGATCAATGACTTCGTGGAACCCTCGAACGCTGCGCGCATGACCTTCCTCCAGGGGCTCTTTTTTGAGGGAGCCTCCGTGGACTCGGTGATTTCATGGAGCTCTCCCACCGTCAATGTCGTGATCGAGAATGACGTGTTTTGACCGGTGAGAGCAGCTCCAAGCGCCATGTTACGCATGCTCTTGGCACCCGCCTCTGTGGTGCGAAACCACTGTTTCGCCCACAGCAAGGCGGGTTCGTTGTGAATGAAGAAATGGCGTGACTTGGGAATCAAGCCCGTGCGAACGGCCTCCTCAGAGTTCCCAAAGCCCGTACTGAATGCCACCTTGGAAGTAGATGGCGAATTTGCCCTGGCCTCCGGGGATTTCCGTCGCGGCCATGGCGATCTCGCCTCCGGCCGCCGCGGCCGCTTTGACCGCTGCCTCGATGTCGTCCACCAACACATAGGGTCGAATCACGGGAGTCTCGTGCGCAGCCATCGGTGCACGCACTCCGATTCGACCTCCGTTATCCAGCATCGCGGTTCGGGCGTTGCCAATCATGGGGTCGGGATCTCCGAAGCTCACGCCGTGCAACTTCTCCAAGGCAGCGCATGTCCCTTCCAAGTCGGAGGTCACGATTTCCAGGTACTGGACCGTCATGGCCTTTCCTTTCCCGGACTCTTGGACCTCGAGGGTCGAGGCTTCCTGGGTTCCGAGGGCGCTTCGAGAGTGGTAGGCCCACACGACGAGTGCTGGAACGAGTAGGGCGACGGCTGAACGCATTTTCCGACCGGTCATGACTTGTCTTTCTCCTCGCAGATTTGGATCAGGTTCCCACAGGTGTCGTCCAGCACCGCCGTCACCACCGTGCCGTGGTCGACCGGCGGTTGAAGGAAGCGGACGTCTTTTGCCTTCAGCTTTTCGTACTCCGCTTGGGCGTTGTCGACAGCAAACGATGTCCACGGAATGCCGTCTGCCATGAGGGCATCTCGAAAGGGTTTCACGGCGGGATGTTGAGCCGGTTCGAGACTCAGCTCAACGCCATCAGGATCCTCGGATGAGACCACCGTGAGCCAGGAGAACTCGCCCATGGGCATCTCGGTCTTCTTCTGGAAGCCGAGAACCTCGGTGTAGAACCGGAGGGCTTTCTGTTGGTCGTCCACCAGAATGCCCAGAATGTTGATTCTCATGATCTTGGTTTTCCTTCGGGAATGGGCCAGCGGGTTACGATCGTTTTCAGTGGCGAGCCATCGAACCAGTGGAGCTTGGTCCTTCCCTGTCGCTCCGTACGGACCAGCCCGACTTCTTCCAGGACCGCGAGGTGTTGGGACACCGCCTGCCGGGACGAAGTGAGCTTGTGGGCCATGGCGAGTCGACCGCACAGCTCGAAAAGGGTCTGTCCTTCTCGTTTGCTGAGCTCATCCAAAATGATTCGCCTCGTGGGGTCGGCTAGGGCTCGGTAGATGTCGGTCAACGATTGACGCGCCTCCTCACCCGCATGATTCCTGAAGGCCGACCGAGAGTGCCCAAGCGCCGTCCGGCGTTGTCATTTCACCGCACTCCAGCCCTGCAGATCCTTCGATCCGCTTGCGGCCGGAGTTCGCCGTAAGTTCTTGCCAGAAAGAGCTTTGCTTGGGAAGGCCTCCATGAAGCTTGCGGGCTCAGGGAAGAGGATAGGCAAGTAATGACTTGCATGTCAAGCCTGCCAAGAGCAAGAGGGCTTCCGGTGGCCGGTTCGGGTCTGAGGCCGGCATCGAGGCGAGGTGTTTTGCGCTCCCGGGAGCTTGGCTGCGAGGGTGGCACTGCCGATCTGCCGATCGTTCCCCAAAAGACGTGCGAGTGCGGTGGATCTCCAAGAGCTGCGTGGAACTTGCACGACACAGTCAGGGCGGGAGACACCGGGACAACAAACCCTGCGAGCTGCGGGTGCAACCCACTAGTCGGCTTTCAAGTCCGCGATGTCCTGTTCGGAAAGGACCTCCCGAGCCCGGGTCATGAGCTCGCTTGCGATCTCGGCCTGTTCCATTTGCCGCGCCAAGGTGACCAGGGTCCGAAACGTGTCGATCGACGAGTCGAAGTTGAGAATCCGTGTGGCGATTCGTCTCGCGTCCTCGAGCTGTTTCGTGCCCAGGTACGCATGGAAGAAGGCCGATGCGTCGTTGGCTGTCCACGCTCTGAATTGTTTCTGATCCTTCTCACTGAAACTGTTCTTTGTCAGCTCGAACATCTGCATGCTCTTTTCGATGTCTCGCATGCGCGGACCTCCGTCGGCGATGACATCTTCGTAGCGCTTGTTCTTCAGCAGAAGTTCCACAATTCCCTCGTACAGGCTTTCTAGTAACTGTGGTGATGTCGTTTTGACGGAACGCAACTGGTCATAGATGGCAAGCGTGTGGGTCTCACGGCCGAGCTTGTTGTTCAGAGCGACCATGTCTCCCGCCTCGATCTCTCCGCCCCCGTTGAATAGTGCGCGCCCCAATGCCTCCGCGCGCTCTTCGAGGGCCTTGATGGCGGGTGGATAGGCCTGGCCGAGCTCGTAGATGTCCTCGAGGTAGTAGGTCCGTCGGAGGTTTGCGTACTCAAAGGCCGCGTGCTCGTCCACGAGACCTGACTCGTCGGGTCGTTCGTCGAAAAAGTGGAGGTAGATTTCCAGAGCTTCGTCGTGAAGGCCAGCACGGATCAGCTCTGTCGCAAGGCTCATTTGCAGGCCTAGATCGTCGGGTGCCTCTTTGACCAAACCGCGGAGTTCATCGATCCGGGTGACGCCGGAGAGGCGATTGGGGGCCTGTTTGAGAAAATCCACCGCTTCGACATATCCGACGATCCGGCCGATTTCATTCCCTTCGGCGTCGACGAAAAGCATCGTGGGGTAGTACCCGATTCCGTACTTCGTCGCGAGTTCGGTCTCGATCTCTGCGTCCAGCTTGATGGGAACCGTCTTCTCGGAGAGCCAGTTCGCGACGCTCGCGTCTTTCCATGTCGTTTTGTCGAGAACCTTGCACGGTTCGCACCAGGTCGCGAAGAAATCGATGAAGAGAGCTTTGTTTTCCTTCTTCGCCTTGGTGTGGGCCGCTTCGAAGTCAATCGGAAGGAAAGGACTGTCGGTGGATGTTAGGGCAAGCGCGAGCAGCAGACGGAGCATGGAGTGTGCCTCATTTCTCGACGAGGGAACTGGCAGTTGCCGGAGGATGGTACCCACCTCGAGGCAGCCCAAGATGAGCGGAATCGAACCCGGTGGCCGTCCCTTGTTACACGCCTGTGACCAATGAATTCGATTCCCGGCCATACCCTTTCTGGAGCCGGCAATGCGCTCGCTCCCCGGGAGCACCCCGGGAAACCGTGGACGGAAGCCAGGTCGCTGGCCTCGGAAAGGAATCTGGTCATGAAACAAGCCGCATTTCTCTCGACTCTCGCATTCGCCGGAATCGCAGGCGGCACTCTCGCTGCCCCCGTGCCCGCTGCGGCGGGCGAAGAGTTCCGCCTTTCGAGCGAATCGCCGTCGGCGGTCGGAGAACACGTGGTCGAGTTGGCGATCTGCCTCGATACCAGTGGATCGATGGACGGTTTGATCAACTCCGCACGACAGAAACTGTGGACGATCGTCAACGATCTCGCCAAGGCGGCGCCCATCCCGAAGCTCCGCGTCGCTCTGCTGAGCTATGGCAATGATGGCAACAATCCCGAAAACGGCTGGGTCAAGGTCGAGACACCGTTCACCCAGGACCTCGACATGGTCTCCCAGAAGTTGTTTGGATTGACGACGAACGGGGGCACGGAACTCGTTGGTCGGGTGGTGCAGACGTCGTTGGAGGAGCTCGATTGGAACTCCACCGCCGAGGCGCTCCGGATGATCTTTGTGGCAGGCAACGAATCGGCCAACCAGGATGATCAAGTGGTGGTCGGCAGCATCTGCAAGGAAGCGTCCGCACGTGGGATCGACGTGAATTCGATTTACTGCGTGTACGGCGACGACGACAGCGAGATTCGTCCCGGCTGGCGGGAGTTCGGTCGGCTGGGCAATGGCGAATTCGCAATGATCGACCAGAACAACGGATCGGTGGTGATCGCCACGGAGTACGACCAGCGGTTGATCAAACTCTCCGAAGAGCTCAACGAGACCTACATTCCCTTCGGTGTCGCGGGAGAAGCTGGCTGCAGCAACCAGTTGGCCCAGGATGCCAACGCTCTGCAAATGAACTCTGCAAACGCCGCTTCCCGAGCGGCGACCAAGGCCGGCAAACTCTACTCCTGCGGATCGTGGGATCTGGTCGATGCGGTTCGCAGCGGAGAGGTCGACTTGGCGAAGATCGAGACGAAGGATCTGCCGGAAGACATGCGAGAGCTCTCTCATGCCCAGCGCCTGGCAAGGGTCGAAGCCATGCAGCTGCGACGGACGGAACTGCAGGCCCAGATCAACGAACTCGACCAACGTCGTCAGGCTTTTCTCCGCGAGGAGCTTGCTCGTCAGGCGACGACGAACGTGAGCAGCTTCGATCTTGCGATCCGCAGCGCCATTCGCAGCAAAGCCGAGGCGCTGGGATTCACCTTTGCTCCACTCGGAACCACCGCGGCGATGGTGACGGCTCCTGTCAAGGAGGCCGACACCTTCGATTACTTCGTCCAGTTCGCTGGTTCGTCGCAAACAGACATTTGGGTCGCCAACGACCTCGTTGTGGCCTATGAGGACGCACGGAAAGCCGGCCAAGAGTTTGCTCACGATGTTCATGTCATTCCCGGGTCGCCGGAAGCGAAAGCCTTCATCGCTTCGCTCCCGGTTCGGATGCGAGACCTTGTCGGGTCCTTGGAAGGGGTGATCTACCTGCTCTGGCGTGACAAGGTCTACCTTGTCACGGGCGGGTGCTGATCAGCACCTCACGAAGGCTTGAAAGGATTGCTCAGCGCGACACGGAGTTTCGTGTTCGAAAAGAATGCGCTATGCAGGGAGGAAGACTGTTCCTTGGTTCTCCGGTTCTGCACCGGAACCCGGTGAGGTCGGAGAACCGAGCGACGTCTGTCTACCACCCGCATCACGGAGACTCCATTTGAAGCAATCGACCATTCTCGTCGTCGAAGATGATGCGGCGGTACGCCGCGGTCTGGTCGACGCTCTCGAATTCGCAGGCTATCGAGTCGAGTCATGCGTAGACGGGACCGCGGCGCGGGAATTGTTGACGACTGGGACCTGGGACTTGGTACTCCTGGACGTCATGCTGCCCGGTGTGGATGGCTTCACCTTGCTCGAGGAACTCCGTCGGGTTCGGAAAGAGCTGCCGGTCATCATGGTGACCGCGCGAGGAACGGAATCGGACCGGGTCAATGGCTTGACCGGTGGTGCCGACGACTACGTGGTCAAGCCCTTCAGCGCCCGTGAGCTGATTGCTCGGGTGGAAGCCGTTCTGCGTCGCTCACCAGACCGTCCGGTGTCCGCGACTTCTCTCGCATGCCCGGGACGCACGATTCACCTCTCCCGACGGGAAGTACAATTCGGGGATGGATCCACGCGGCCGCTTTCCGAGAAAGAAGTCGCGATTCTGTCCTGCCTTGCAGACTGCAGCGGTCGGCCCGTGACCCGGGACGAGCTATTGAAAGAGGTGTGGGGCCTCGATCCGCGGGGTCTCGAAACGCGGACCGTGGACATGCACATTGCGCGACTCCGGGACAAGCTCTCCGAGAGTTCCGAAGATTCCGCCATCATCATGACCGTGCGTTCCAAGGGCTACATGCTTGCCCAGTCGGTCGTGCTGGAGCACGGATGAGCCGCTCTCGCAAGAACTGGTGGCCGATGTTCTTCGTCTGCGCGGCACTGGTCGTGGCGGCGATGACCTGGATTTCGCTCAGTTTCTTGCAGATGGAACGAGCCCAGCAAGATGTCCGCGCTCAGCAGCAGTTCCAAGAGCTTCAGCGATTGGCGTTGTGGCGCCTGGACTCATACTTCTATCCCCTGCTGACTCGGGAATCCGCGAGACCCTACTTTGAGTACTCGCCCTATCACTCCGAGGGTGGTCCGCCGGGGACGGAAGCCGGAACCGTCTTGAGTCCTTCGCCGTTGCTCAGTGCTCCGGCGGAAACGGTGCCTCTCTATTTTCAGATCGACGCGGAAGATCAACTCACCTCGCCTCAAGTTCCGATCGGCGGGTTCCGTGAGTTGGCCGAGGGAACCTGCCATCCCGGAGACACCATCGAGCAGAGCGTTCAGCGTCTGAATCGAGTGCGCGCGGCGATTCATCTACCGACCGTGCGCCAACGAGTGGCCGCTGCCGAGCAGGCCGAGAGCGAGATCTTGGGCGACCCGTCTCGATCCTCCCTGCCTTCGGTACTGATCAAACGAGACCTGCCGGACCCTCAAATGGAGTGGAACGCGAGGGCCAAAAACGCCTTCGAAACCAAGAATCAGGCCAAGGCCTCCCTGGAACGTCTTACCGGCGGTTCCCAGGTCACCGCGGCTCAAGCCATCTTTCAAGTGCTTGGCGATCAAGGGCTGAGTGAGCCGCACTACGGGTCGCTGGTGCCGATCTGGCTGGGGGACGAACAGAGAGAACTGTCCCTCATTCGACGGGTGGTCGTCGATGAATCCGAGATCCTGCAAGGCATGCTCCTGGATTGGCCACGGATCCGAAACCAGCTGCAAAGAGAGATCGAGGATCTCATCCCGGGAGCGACCCTGGAACCCGTGCTCGCGGCCAATCGCTTCGAAGATCCGACGGCGCTCACCCTGGCTTCGATGCCATTGGTGTTACGCGCCGAAGCCCCCGGCGTCAGTCACCCCGCGGTCACGCCGGCTCGCGCGACCCTGGCCCTCGCTTGGATCGCGGTCGCGGGTGCGCTGATCGCGGTGGGGGTCACGCTTCGTTCCAGCATCGATTTCGGAGCCCGTCGCGCGCGCTTCGCTTCAGCGGTCAGCCATGAGCTTCGAACACCCTTGACCACTTTTCGAATGTACTCGGAGATGCTCGCCGACGACATGGTCAAGGATCCGGAGCGCCGGAAGCTCTACCTCGAAACTCTGAAAGGGGAAGCGAACCGGCTCTCGGTTCTCGTACAGAACGTTTTGTCCTATGCCCGCATTGAAGAAGGCAAGACGCCTCCGAGAGAAGAGGTCTCGGCGCAGGAGATTCTGGATCGGGTGCTGCCGGAACTCGATCGTCGAGCCCGCGAATCGGGAATGAACCTCGACTGCAAGTCTCCCGCAATCGACTCCAGCTGGTTGAGTGTCGACCGAGGAGCCGTGGAGCAGATTCTGTTCAACTTGGTGGACAACTCTTGCAAGTACGCGGGCTCAGACGCGGGAACAGTGACGCTCCAAGCAGAGCCAAACTCGTCCCAGATCGAGTTTCACGTGCTTGATCAAGGACCAGGAATCCCAGTGGAAGCCCGCACCAAGATCTTCGAACCTTTCGAACGGGCCGACCACGAGGGGGATCCCAGCCCTGGCATTGGATTGGGCCTCGCCTTTGCCCGGACGATGGCGCGTCACCTGGGGGGTGACCTCACGGCGAGTCATCCGGCGGAGGGAGGAGCTTGCTTCACGCTCCGGCTGCCGTCGAAACGCGAGCCAGTTTCTTAGACACCATCCCATTCAAGTTCCTCTTTCGCCGAGTATTCGGGGCTTCGTCGAGCACAAGGTGTCTCGCGCCCCTTTCGGTCGAGCCTCGACGAACTCCTCCTGTCGAGAGTCCAGAGGAACGACGGTGCTTCCTCCGATCACGGGATTCCGACGACGGCTCGGGTCGTTCGTTGCGGGAGTGATCGCAACCGTCGGCGAATGACTCGGAGACTCGCCCCATGCACACCATCGACGAAATCTTGAATCCGATCCATCGACCGCAGGGTTGTCCCCTCAGAGCTGTGACCTCATGCCAAACCACAAACTGCCCATCGCCCAAGAGCTGCTCTGTCATCAGGTGTTTCTGAGGCGGCTGGCGATTGCTCTGGTCGGGAGCGACGCCGACGATCTGGTCCAGGAGGTCTGGCAGAAAGCGTTGGAGCACCCGCCAAGCCACGACCGCCAATTGCGCGGCTGGTTGGCACGGGTGGCGCGCAACCTGGCTGCGAAACGCTGGCGAGGGGAGGCGCATCGTGCGGAAAGAGAAGCGCGCTGGGCAAGCGAACAACCGGCTCGGAGTGAACTTGATGCGCGTTTCGAGTTGCGCAAGGAGCTGGTGGCGACCCTGGACTCGCTCCATCCGTCGATTCGCGAGACGATCCTGCTGCGTTACTTCGAAGATCTCGCTCCGCGGCACATCGCCAAGCATCAAGGGGTTCCCTTGGCCACGGTGAAGACCCGCTTGCGGAGGGGGCTCCATCAGCTGCGCGAAATGCTCGACCGGCGGCACGGTGGCGACCGTGCCAGCTGGATGCCTGCGGTCACGGCGCTCGCGACACCCGTCGGAAGTGGTGTGGCGACCAGCACTCTTGTGATCGGAGGGATTGCCATGGGAACGATCGCGAAGATGTCCGCCGCGATTCTCGTTGTCGCAACTGGTTTGTACTTCGTGGTGCACATTCCTTCCACGGGATCGCCGCAGATGGCCGCGGTCGAGCAGCCTTGGGAAGATGGCGAAGTCGTGGATCCGGAGACGACCCCTGACTTGTCCGCGGTTCCTGTGCGAAGGAACTCGACCATGGACAACCCAAGTCAGAGCGATCTCGCGAAAGAGCGTCCCGTGGAAGAGCCCACAGGAACTGGGAAGAACGTGCTGCGCCTGGTGCTCGAGGGAGTCTCCGAAGAAGACGCAAGAATGGCGACGGTGGTACTGATGGGCCTGGACCAGCGAGACGGTTGGCCCACGGAGACGGGACACCGTTGGTCGTGCAAAGGTCGCAAGAGCGAATTCGACTTGGATTCCGTGTTGGCGAGTCTCGACGGTCACACAGACTTGCAAGCGAGCGAGTTGGAGGTCGCCGTTGTTCATCCCCATCACCTGGGCGGCAGATCCAGGATCTCTCTCAAGGGCGCCGGGGACTCGGCGGAAGGACGGAGAGTTCACGAGGTTCGAATGCGCCTGGTCCGACCCGAGTTCTGGCCCGAGTTCACGCTCGATGTGCGTGATGCGAATACCAAGGAGCACCTCAAGAACGTCGAACTCCGCATCGCATCGGGCCCGGCGATGGCTGTTTGGGGGCGGAACGGGATGAGCACCGTGCTTGCCGACGGCTTGGACTCGCCCATCGCACTGATGGGCGGTCGCGAACCCAACACACCGGTGGCAACGGTTGCCGGTGTGTCATTGTCGCCCGCGGCAGGTGAAAGCCCGAGGCTTGTTGCGCTGAAGCGACGCTCCCGGCCGGAAGGTGGTGTCCGCGTGACTGCGCGAGCACCTGGCTATGCCCGGGGCTCGATCTCAGTCGACGTCTCGAAGGGAAAGCGCGAGCTGTTTCTTGAGCCGGCGGGCGCGTTGAAACTACGGCTGGCGAACGTGCAGCTCGAGCGTTACGCAGCGCTTGACACCGAAGCCATGCTCTGCGTGTATTGGATTCGAGAAGACGGAGGCAATCAATACGTGCATTTCGAGCGGCTTGATCAGGTGCTCGAGGGCCAGGGACTGCTCCTCGAAAGTCTGGTGCCCGGTGGCTATCGCCTCGCGGTTGAGCTGGGCGGAGGATCTTGGACGGAGCAGCCGGTGCTCGCGTTGGAGGAGGTATTTCTTGCGGCTGGCGAAACGCGCGAGCTGATGTTGTCCCTGCTTGATCCACCCGAACCTCCTGCTCTCGCAACCTTCGACGGCGTGGTTTCCTTTCCCGCGTTCGGTAGCGAAGAGGACGTGCGCCTCCAGGTTTACTTCCAACCCACCCAACGATGGCGCGAACCCGACTTCGAGTTCCCGATGGCCGACTTGCCGCGGGTCGGTGGAGCGCTGCCGACTTGGTCATTCCGCCTGGAGGATCAACCCGTCGGCAGGTATCGGATCCAGCTGTTGCCGTTCCTGAAGGTTTGGATGATCGACCTCCCTGAGGAAGGTCGTGAGAATTTGGAACTCGTCGTTCCAGAGCTCGCGGAGGTGCTGGTGGAAACGGTGGACGGCCGGACGGGCGAGCGAGTGCCCCGCGACGACCTCTACTATCGAATCCACGAGCTTGTCGAGGGGCAGCGGCAGAACGACTTCACCAAAGCCGTGACCGAGGAACCAGGTCGCTTTCGCTTCTGGGCGCCGCCCGGCGCCGTGATGGTTTGGCCGAAGTACCCGACCGGCCCAGATCGGGGGGCCGGAAATGGGGAGATTGTCGATCTGATCCCCGGTCGCCAGTCAGTCCGCCTTGAACTCGAGCCGACCTACGCCATGCGCTTCGAGTTCCGCGAAGGCGGGGTCGCGTGGCCCGTGGGCGACCCAGGAATGTTCGTGATGAAAAACATTCGCGCGGTTGGCCACGATGGTCACGTGACTCGCGATGGCCTGCAAAGAAACATGCAGGTGGAGGTCAGCCAACCTGGCTTCTACGAAATCAGTTTCGAGGACATCGATCCCGACCGTTATCACCCGATCCCAGCGCGGCGTGTGGAAGTGCGAGCGGGCGAAGTGATCGACGTGATCGTGGAGCTGAGTCGCAAGTAAGGACGCGGAGATCGCGGTTCGCACCACGTCCCTGATCGAATCGGGTGTTTTGAATCCGATCGGCGAGGCGTGGTGTTCTTCCTGTGGAACCGTGACCGGTGCCGTACCAAGATTCCCCCATCGCCCAGCAGCGACTTCCGCATCACCGCTCTCTGAGGCGGTTGCTTACCACTCCTCTGCAGTTGCCACCGAGCGTCGGATTTCCGCGATGAGTCGCGCTCCTTGCGCTCCATTCGTGAACACGACCAACCCGTTCCTCGTTCCGAGGTGCCCTTCCATCCACGCCTTGTAGCTTTCGTTCGAACCCCCATGCTGGAATCGAGGATTGTCCGAGCCGAGTCCGTCGTCGAGTTCTGGGCCGAGGCCGTACTCACTGGGCGCGACACGAGTCATCATGTCTTTGGCGAGGGACTGACTGAGGAAAGCCTCCTGTTCGCCGTGGAAGGAGTCGATCAAAGCGATGACGAGCAGCGCAAAATCGCTCGGAGTTGTCCACAGTCCGGAGGCCGCGGCCTCGGGCATTGCTTCGTAGCCGCGGGGGAGTGCTCGCGGCTGCCCCTCGCTGTCGTGGGCTTTGGCGATGTTTCCATGAGATTCCGGCAAGGGGTTTTCGTACGAGCTGCGATTCATGCCCAAGGGAACAAACACCAGCTCTTTCGCGGCTTTGTCGAACCCGACGCCCATGACTTCTTCGACGATGAGCTGTTCGACGGTTGTGCCGCCACCCGAGTAGCGAAACCGGGTTCCAGGAACATAATCAACGAGGACCGGGTCGTTCTTGGCGGGACCCTCGCTGTCGAGGATCTCGAGAGTGGTCGGGAGTCTCTCTCCTGGTTGGAAGTCTTGAAAGCCATGCACGGTCAAACCAGCCGTGTGCGACATGATCCGCCGGAGGGTGACCGGCGCGTCTTGCGTATAGTCATTGTCTGGAACTTTCCAGTCTTCCAAAAACTCGTTCACGTCCTGATCGAGTTCGAGATCGCCATCATCCACGAGTCGCAGCGTCGCCGCGGCAGCGCCGACCTTGCTGACGGAGCCCACCGAAAACACGGTTTGCGTGTCGATGGATCCCTTGCTCCCTTTCTGTCGAACGCCATACCCCTTGGCCCAAGCGAGCCGACCATCTCGGATGACGGCGACGCTGACACCCGGCACCTGGTGGTAGGCCATTCGGTCCTCGAGTTTCCAGCGCGCGTTCTCGTCCGTTGTGCCAGTGGGACCGCGAAGACCGGTCTCGAACTCACGGATTCGCTTCTGGTTCGGTAGGTCCTCGACCACCTGGCTCGGCGAGGAAGGCACAAGAACGGCAAGCAAGGAGACGATGACGCCTGACCAAACCGCGACGCTCATTCTCATGGGAGTCCTTTCTGGTGAATCCGTGGGTTGCCCTACGGACAATACTCCGGTCGAGGTTGTGGGAAGTGACTCGATTTGCGCGGAGTGGGTTCCCAGGGCGCCACGCAACGCGTGGACGTCGACTTCACCCATATGGTAGGTCTTGGTCGCACCTGTCATTCGAAACACACGGGTATCGTCGGGTGCGAGTGTTGTCATTCGACCGCTCGTCGGCTCTCACGGCGTGCTTCTGACTAGGTTCCCATTCGGTTGAGGACTGCCTGCAGGAATGTCAAGGTGCCGCCCTTCTCCTTGACCGTGAGGACCGGAACACTCGCCTGGTTGATGAGGCGTTCCGCGACGCTGCCGAGGAGTGCCGCGGCGGCGTTGGTGCGCCCGCGGCCTCCAATCACCAGCAGGTCAGCCCCTCGTTCCTCCGCCACCTTGACGATGGCTGCAGCGGGCTTACTGGCCAGCTCGAAGACCGGCTCGACATCCATCCCCATCAGATCGATGGACCCGACGAAGTCCTCATAGGCCTTCTGGGCATTGGCGAGCATCAGAGACCCGAACTCCTCATAGGTCTTGCCCAGCTTGTGGTAGCCGGTCGGAATGTCGTAGATATGAACGCCGCAGATCGATGGTTTCTCCTTCATGCCTGCGGCGATCGTCAGCGCGGCCTTCATGGCCTCCTTGGAGTGCTGAGAGAAGTCAATCGGCACGAGGATTTTCGTGATGCTCGGCGACGTTTGCTCGGGAACGATCAACACGGAGCAGGGAGCTTTGCGCGCGATTCGTTCGGGGAGTGTGCCTGCACTGCGACCCCGACCGCGAGATCCGATCACGACCAGGTCGATGCTTTGTTCACACGTGTGATGGAGTAGTTGGACCAGAGGGTTGCCTTCCAGAACGTCCACGTCGCAGTCCACCTCGGATCGCTCGTTGTGGAACTTCGCGACCTTGTCCTGGAGCTCGGTGAAACACACCTCCGTGGGGGTCAGCAACTGGGCTCCCAGCTTCTCGGCCATGGCGCTCGTGGGCAGTTCCAGGGACTTCATCACGTGCACGAAAGACGCTTTCTTCGCCGGGAGCAACCGACCGAACAGGGAGGCATAGCGAACGAGCCCATCGTCTTCCTCGTTCAGCGCGACGCAGATCAGAAGCCGTTCGTATTCAAACACCGTCCAAGACCTTCCTTCCTCACGCCACCGCTTTGGAGTCCGAGAATCCATCCGGTGATCGTGCCAAGCCGGGTGCCGCCGTCGAGGCAGCTCGGAAGAGCCAAGATTCTCGACAGCCGAACGCACCCTCGGGGAACAGGACAAAAACCATGCCGGGTGTCACTGGACCGCAACGTCCCGGGAGCGAACTGCGCCGATGGGCGAAACCCGTCTCTTCCTTTCGGGAAACCTTTCCCACTCTGGTGGGGTTTGTGGGAGGCGCAGCACTGGGGGCTCGTCTGTCACTCGGCATCCTCAGAGCCACTCGACCCGCGATCGACCCTGGTACGCTGCGGTTCATGGCGTCTACCGTTCGACTTCACACGATTTGTTTGGTCATCATCGCGACCGTCTTGGTCGGATGGGTGTTGCACGTGGGAGCGGCGATCCTGCAGCCCCTGGTGATTGCGGCCCTCCTCGCAAACGTCTTGCAGCCGCTGGTCCGTCTCTTGGCGAAACTCCGGGTGCCGGCACCCGTGACGATCGTGATCCTCTCCGTGCTGTTGTTCTGGTCCTTCTTTCGCATTGGCTCACTGTTGCAGGACAACATCAGCGTTCTCCTCGGGGAAGTGCCGGTGCCCGCGGAAGAAGAAGGCGGAGTGGTCACGTCGTGGAATCGGGTCGTCACGGGTCTGACAGACGTGATCGACCGCCAACGCTTGCTTTCCGAGGAGGCCAAGCGCGCACTGCACCGAGGCGTTCGAGAATTCGACGTGCAAGCCGCCGTCGCCGGCTTGATCGGGACCGGCATCACGTTCACGCGGAGCTTGGTGGTCGTACTCATCTACATGATCTTCTTGTTCGCCGAGAAGTCCGTGTTCCAAGAGAAGGTGAAATACATCGCCGGCAGTCGGGGTGCGACGGCAATGGAGACCGTGGGGCAAATCTCACAGAACGTCCAGCGGTACCTGTCCGTCAAAACTCTGGTATCGCTTGCCACGGGCGTTGTCTGCTACTGGTTGTTGGTTGCGACTCGCGTTCCTTTTGCACTGCTCTTCGCACTTCTTACTTTCGCGCTGAACTACGTCCCGACCTTTGGCTCGATCATTGCCGGTTTGTTGGCGACACTCACCGCTCTGGCGGTTCACGAGTCCTATGTGCCGGCCGCGTTTGTTGCCTCTGGTTACGCGGGGGTGAACGTGGTGTTCGGCACCTTTCTCGAACCGCGGATTCTGAGCCGCGAGCTGAACCTCTCGCCGCTCGTCATCATCATCTCGGTGGTGGTCTGGGCTCAGCTGTGGGGCGCGCCCGGCGCGTTTCTCGCGGTCCCGCTGACCTCGGCGCTTCAAATTGTTCTCGCTTCCGGACGAGGTCGCCCGGTCGCGGTGATCCTCTCCGGTCGCCTCCCTCGTGAAGACACCAGCGCCGCGTGAGCGTCGCTGCTTCCGGAGAGGGGATCAAACGGACTTGGCGGACGGGCCGCTTTTGCAGCGCTCAGAGAGGTGCCACATCCGGGGAGAATTCGCTCGTCAAACCGTTTGCCGGCTCACCGCGCGGACTCGGCCCGCGTCTTCAGCTCCTTCAAAGTTCGTGTGGCGCGACGGAGGGAGGCTTGATGAGCCGGAGAGCAGTGCACGGTCGCCCGAAGGTCCGTAAGAACCGCTTCGTAGAGAGAGGCGTCCTGGAGTTCTTCTGCGTAGGGAAGGATCGCGAAGTAGAACGCCACCCGGGGCTCTCTGGCGCGTGGGACCTTTCCTTCTCGATAGCAGCCCGCGAAATCCTGGGCCACTTTTCTGCGCTCTTGCGGCGACCCATGGGAGCGCACTCTTTCGAAAACCTCTCGATCAAACAGCAAGGCCTGCAGAGTCGGTCGTTTGTCCTCGGGGATCGGGCCGAGGACGGAGATCCTTCGCCGCGCTTCGTCAAGGGGGACGCTTCCCAGTTCGAGCTCCACAAGAAGCAGGTCGATGGCGGCCTCTGCATCGCCAGCCTCGACGCGAGGACGAAGAGCGAGAAGTCTTGTGGCGGCACGCCCACTCGCTTGGAAATCCGCCAGCGTGTGAGCTCCGCGATGGACGGTGACAAGGTTGCCTCTTGCATTCAGGAATGCCAGGTGCGGGAAGGTCGCGCCCCCTTTCTCCAGTAACAGTCGCGGGTACTTGGTGTCCGGAAGGCCGGAGGTGATATGGCAGAACAGGACGAACTCGTCGGCGAGATCATGCACAGTGATTCCTGACCCCGACGCAGCCTTGGTGGTGGAGAACGGACCGCTCTCCAATTCCGAGCAGGGAGTTCAGGGAGCGTAGGAAGCGGTGAAGTACCCAAAAATGAGCTTGCCCGTTTCTCGCGCTCGGGAACGAGCCTCGTCGTAGTCGGTCGTCCAGGGGCCAAGGTGCAACCATTCCTCGGCCAACTTGTTGTCGTAGCGTTGACGGAGCTCTTGAGCGATCAGCGGCGTCTCGACAATCGTCAGGCTCATCATGAGGCCGACGAGGAGCATTGTTCGATTCATCACGATTCCGTTCCCGGCCTAGTGGAGGTGAACCCATCGAGCGCGTTCGCAAGGGATGCCATCGTCGGTGACCAAGAACAGCATGTAGTAGCCCTCCGGCGCTTCTTTTGAGTTCGCCGGCGCGCGAAACCGGACAAGGGTCTTCTGGGGAACCGTGAATGTGATTCCCACTCCGGTGATGGGAAGTCGGACGTAGCGCATGTCGTAGTCGAAATGATGGGTGATCGAGCCAGGCCTCATCAACACAACTCGATCGGGGCTCACACCCGCGATCGTGGGATAGCGAATGGAAGATTGTTGCCCGTAGCGCAGATCCAACTCGACGTTCAGCTGGCTCAATTCGGGCCGAACCGGATCGTATTGGGAATCGAGGTAGGGCGGGCTGTAGACCTGGTAGTCCCAGGTTCGGTAGTTGCTTCCCGCGGACAGGACCTTGCCATCGGGAAGTAGCAATGCGGTGGAGTGGTAGCCTCGCTCCGAGTCCATTTCCGCGACCGCCTCCCAACTCCCAGGGTTGAGGCAATCCGTCACGGACCCCACGAACCGTTCGGGGATTGTTCGATAGGCGGCTCCGTCCTTCGCATCCCAACCAGAGCCATTGACTTCGTCATGCCCACCAATCACGAGGAGCGAGGCATCGGGAGAATCACCGTGTTGTGACACACGCGTTTCTCGATCATGTCCAACATCGACGAGCACGACTGCCAGGTATTCGGAGTCATTGGATCGAGATCGATCCACTCCACGGACTCGGTTGCCGGATTCTTTGTCGACGAGTTGTCGGGATCACCACAGGCATCACCGTGGGCGACACCGCCAAGCACCATCACCACGTCTTCTTCCTCCGGCACGAGGATCGATGACCCGTAGAGGCGATACGTGCTGCTCGTCGCGGGATAGCTCCAAGTCACGGTGTCACCGGGGCTGGCGATATTCAGCAGCGCGGAATGTTCGCTGAACCCGGACATGAAAAAGTCTCCCGTGGAAAGGAGATGCATCCGAGGGTAGTAGTCGAACCGAAGGCCCGTCGGAGATCCCGACCCGTTCGGACCAGGAAACACCGGAAGATTCGGCGACCCGTTGCAAGTTTCTGAGTTCGTCACCCAGTTCCCGGAATCCATTGGGTCGCTGGTGCAGAGTTTGTCTGAGCCTGGATTCCAGATCTCAAAAGAATTCTCTGGGTACAAGCAGTAAGGATCCTCTCCACACATGCGATTCAACTCATCAACACCACCGGAAACGAGAATCCGGTTGTCGTGGGAGAGATTCACCGACGGGTACCAACGATCGAGGTGCATGTAGCATTCCTGCTTCCAGCCGTTGTTGTCAAAGACGCCGCCAGACGGGTTCGGGTCGAAGTCTCTTGGGTCGAACGTGTAGGCGAATGTGACACCTCGAAAGTCACTCTGGAACGGATACTGCGAAGTTCCCCCTGCGACGAACAGCCGTCCATCGTGAGTCCAGGTATGCCCGGAACAGAAGAGATCTGCGGCAATCGGATCCACTCCGTCAGCAAACTCATCCATCTTGAGCTTGAAGTTATGGAAGTCGCTGGGAGCCGGGTTCGACGGGTTGTCGATCACTGACCAGAACGTGTACCAATGAGGATCGGTCCAGCAAGGGGGCGAGATGGGCGATGGAGGGTTGTAGAGCCACAGGCTGGTTCCGGCAAAGGCAAACACCGAGCCACGATGCTCTCCTACGGGAATGAGTGCCAAGTGGAGCGAGTTGAATCGACCTTGGTGAGAGAGCTGGACGTTTTGATCACAGCAGTCCATCACCGTCGGAACATTGTGGGTGTAGGTGTTGCCTCCCATTCCAACGAGATTTCGGGTTCCTTGAAAGAAAGGTTCCCAATCGCTGGTGGTGGGGTCCGGGCAAGTGGGCGTGCACGGAGGGGTGGCACAGGTTGCATGATCGAACGGTGTTCCCCAGGAACCAAGGCCAGAGACCTGAGTGACCTGTTGCGGAAGCGCGGACAGAATTCCGACGAGGAAAACATTCATAGTCGCTCCTCTCTCATGCAATGAACCAGCGCATGCGAGCGAAGGGAATGTTCCCCGCGCAATGCGCAGGTGAATCCTTGAATCCTCGAACCGAACTGTAGCTCACCCGCATACGGAAGTCCTGTGTTTCACAGCGATCGTTATCGTTGACTGTTCGGTTGCCTCAATCTCACCTTCAAAGGCCTCCAGGATTCCCTAATGCGCCGAAATGTTTCTGGGATGGATGAGCGCGTTTGCAGCGCCGACGTCTGGCCCGCGATTTGTTGGTGTCGGGAGTCACGTCGGCCCCAGTGAACCGTTTCAAGGGCTGTGCCGTACGGGCTCTTGTTGGAGAGATCGTATTTCCATGACAGGAGTTCCGACCGTGAGAAGATTCGTCGGAGTTGCGGTGTCCTTCTTTGGAATCTCCTTCTCCCTTGTCGGACAAGAGCAGGGGCTCGAACAGATTCGATCGGACTACCACGAGTACTTGTATTCCTCGTACGAACAGGGGGGCATGCCGGAAGCGGATCGATTGGTGGATTACATCGTCGCTGCCTTTGAGTTCGCAGACTCCTCCGAGGTCGCCGAGCAATCCGTGGCAGCTCTTCATTTGGTCATGGGGATTTCCTCGATGCACATCCTGACCAAGGAGGAAGACACCCTGGTTCCTGAATGGAAGGACGCGGTCGATCGTCTGACCCTTGAGTATGTGAACGAGCCAAGCCTTGCCATGGTCATCCATGGCATTGACTTCGTTCCGCCAGCTCTCGAAGCGGCGAGGGATCGATTCCTGGAGGTGGTCACGGCGGAAACGAAAAACTCGGTCGTTCGCGCGGCCCTGTGTCTGGAGCATGCGAAGCGAATCATGCGCAAGGACATGACCGGTGGGTGTGACGAGGAAGAGGAGGCGGCGCTCCCGGGTCTTCTCGAGCGGCTTGCATCCGAGTTCGGCAGCAACTCGGCACCTCAGGGACAAGGAGACTTTGCCACCCTCGCGTCACGGATGAAGTATGAGTGGGAAAACTTGCGAGTCGGCTGCAAGGCTCCGGATCTCGAAGGAGTGGATGGAGACGGAGTTCCGTTCAAGCTCTCGGATTATGCGGGCAAGGTGATCTTCCTGGACTTCTGGGCCCACTGGTGAGGGGGATGCGTGGCGATGTTCCCGCACGAGCGGTCGCTCGTGAGCAAACTCAAAGACGCTCCGTTCGTTCTCCTTGGTGTCAATGGGGACGAGGACCTTGAGTCCCTCAAGCGAATGAACGAAGAGCAAGGCATCACCTGGCGAAGTTTCGTCGACTTCCATGCAAGCGATCGCACCCCAATCTCCGAGCGCTGGAACGTCAGTGGCTGGCCCACGCTGTACCTGATCGACGCCAACGGCTTCATTCGGCACCGCTGGCTCGGCAACCCTGGCGACGAAGTGCTCGACGATGCCATAGAACGCCTGATTGCGGAAGCGAAAGAGACGAGTTCCGAAGCAGTCGGCGACTAGGAACGGGTTCCCTGGGCGATGGACTCGAACTCGATGGCGTGGAAGAAGTCGGCGGTGTCTTCGAGCGGACGGCTGTTCGCGGGGACGGTGAGGTTCACAGCCGGCCACGAGGCCGAAACAGGTTGGCGAACACGATCACGTCAGGAACGACGCTTCGATGGGGACAAGAGCCTCTCCAAAGACCTGGCTCATCTCAACGGCAGTTCCAGAGTCCCGCGGCTCACTCCTTTCCCGGTCGTCATTTTGATGCGCACGGCTTCCCCTCGCGCCTCCGCGTTCTGGGGCTCGGCAAGGAGCGGATCATCGTCGAACACGGCGTAACCCGGAACCGCGAGGCGGAGCTTGTCCGATCGCGCGGCGACGTGGACGTGACGCGCGTTGCGGGTGCCGGGATAGGCTCCCGGGCGCACGGTTCCAAAACGGAAGCACCCGTTCTCATCGCTGACGACCGTGGCAAAGAGCCGAGGCACCCGCTCTCCCTCGATGACCGGGTGGTAGCGGCCCTTCGCGTCGGTCGCGAACAAGCGGACGATCGCTCGTGGCCGCGGTTTGCCTTCCTGGTCCACGGTTCTGCCCTCGATCTCGATCCATTCGCCCGGCTCGTTGCGAGGTGCCAGGTCAAGATCCGAGATCTGGTGCGCGATCGCCGCCTCGTGCACGGCTTGTCGAAACTCCGGCCGATCGCGCAGGCCTTGCTGGAATGCAGGTTCCAGCAGCGCGCGTTGGCAAACGGTGGGGTCTGCCTTCAATGCGGTTTGCAACGCCGAGAGGGCGCCGACCTCATCGGATTTACGGCATCGCGTCACGGCTTGCTCATAGGCCTGGGAAGCCGAATCCGCCTCGTCGCGGTCTTCGCTCTCGAGCTGTGCGATCAGAGTGGCAGCGGTCGAGTTCTGAGGATTCCGCTGCAGTGATTCTTGAAAGCAGGCTCTGGCCTGGTCCGGCTTGTTTCCTGCGAGGTAGGCGTGGCCCAGGCTGTCCCAGGCATTGGACGAATCGGGAAACTGTTCGACGTTGGACTCGAGGATCGCCGTGGCGAGCAAGAGGTTGCCGTCTTCGAGGTAGTGACAGCCAAGAAGGTTCACCGCATGTTCATCGAGGAGGGAGTCCTCGTACGCTTCCTCCAACGTCGCGCGGGCGATGTCTTCGGTTTCGCTCGGGTTATCGCCCGAGATTTCTCCAACGCTCCGAATGTCTTCGAGGAGATCGCGGGTTCGATCGACGCGGGCGGTGCGGTACTCCTCTCCTTCCCGACGCGCCATGCCAAGGGCAGTTGGCAGCGCCTTCCCGTAGGGGACTTCGACGTGCGGTTCGATGCCTCGAGCCTCCCAGCCCTCTCCGGTTCTTGGGTCGTAGGTGCGTCCCACCGGGATGAAAGCGGTGTAGCCGCCGGGAAGTTCGTGGGTGCCTCCGAAGTGGCCTCCTCCTCCCGTGCGCTCCCCGACGATCGTGATGCGATGAAGCACTTTCAATCCGAAGGTGAACGACTCTGCCGCAGAGAACGTGTTGCGGCTGGTGAGCACGTAGACCGGGAGATCGGGGCGTCGCACTCCTGTGACGGCTTCGGCGGTCCATCGTTCCCGGGGAGCGTCCATGCCCCGAGTGAAAGTGCTGACCAGATGGGTCGGCTCGGCGAACAGGTACGCGGAGAGGTGACGGATCACCAGATCGGTTCCACCAGGATTCTGTCCCAGGTCGAGGATCAGAGCGTCGACTCCCTCGAAGAAGTGCATCATGGCGTCGACCCGATCGACCGCATGCGGAGAGTCCGAGAACTTGCGGAGGTCCACGTAGCCGACGTTGCCGTCCAGGATGGACAACGAGCGGAAGCCCTGACTCGCCTCTCGGCTTTTCAGAGTTCCCAGAAGCTCGTCGATCGGAGACTCCCTCCGGCCCTCGGTGGAGACGGTCCGTCGCCGTCGAGTGGGGGAGTCAGACTCGCCCTGGGCCAGTTGCCACACGCGCAAGTGTTTGTCGTGGGAGATCGAATAGAGGTCGTCGGTCAGCAGGGCGCTGAGTGATCCCTTGTCCGGCGCATACTCTCCTCGAGCGAGGTTCTCCCGAAGCGTCGCACTCATCTCTCTTGCCACGGATTCGTCGACGTAGCTCTCTACCAGCATCGTGCAGAGGGTGTCGACCACGGATGCCGCCGGGTGGGACGACGAAGAAGCGGGAGCATCCGGTGTCGATCCATGGGTGGCTCCAATCCAGGACAGGCACAAGCTTGAGGCCAGGACGAATCGCAACATCACCTTGCTCTCCTTCAGGTTCTCGTCGGGACTGGTGAACGCTTGGCGGAGGCATCGGCGTGCAACAGGGATCGCACCCTCTGCTCGATGGTTTCCTGGTCGAGTTCCCGATGCACCCGGTCCAGAGCGGCGGGCACCTCGAATCCGGCGCGAACAAAGACCTCTTCTTGGGCGCGGCGCAACGCCTCCCAGACGCGTCGAAACTTGGGCATCCACCGTTTGCCTTTCCTGGTCAGGCGGACCGCCCGACAGCGCGCATCTCTGGGGTCCACGGAACGGCGAACCAGTCCGGAAGAGTCCATGTCATTGAGGATCTGAACCACCGCGGGGTGAGTGAGCCGCAAGCGTTCCGCGATCTCTCGGATTGTCAGAGGGCCTTCCCCATCCAGCAGGAGCAGGGTCGAGCACCAGCGAGGTTTGAGGGGAAGGGCGAGGTCTCGGTAGGTCGACTCCGCCTCCTTCAGCAGGCGAAGCATGAGACGCTTCAGGAGGTGGTCGGCCCCCAAAGCGCCCAGGGACTCGACGAAGTCTGGCTCGGATTGGTTCATGAAGCTAGATACGTAAGGACTTTCATACTGTTGGAAGAAAGTGAGTGCGGGCGTTCCGCGAAGCCGATCGCCGGTGGGAACCAGGTGCCCTGCGCCCAACGAATGGGGACAATCCTCGTATCGACCCCGAAGTCTCCCGACACGACATCGACTCGAGGAACCATGATCTCCTTTCCACTCACTTCCGCCGGTCTCGTCTCTTCCGCCATCCTGATGCTTCTCTCGCCGACCGCTCACTCGGCGGCACCCTCGCAGGTTGGCTTCGCTCCCGGTGCGTCCCTTTCCGAGGACGAGGTGCTTGCGGACGGTCTCCAGGAGTCGTTGTCCGACTTCCTCGAGCCATTGCGCCGGGGGAAGGTGAGCGAAGAAAGGACGGACCTCGCCGAGCGAGAGCGCTACTCGTTCTTCTACAAGAGCCTCTTGCGTGGCGCGAAGGGCGCGGAACCGGTGGTGCTCAAGTCGTATCCGCTGGAGGAAGACGCCCACCTGATCACCCTGGCGTTCTTCACGGGAGCCCCCGATGCACTGGCGATCTCTCGCATCGTCGAGGTGGAGGCGATCCCCGAAGACGACGGTTTTCGGTTTTGCTGCCCCTACGAACGGCGCACCGCAAACTTCGCACGTCACGAACTGGGTAGTGTGGTCTTCCGCTCCAGCGGCCCGATCGACAAGGATCGTGCGGCCGAGTTCGTTCGATTCAAGGAGAAGCTCGAAGAGCTGCAAGGGCGTGAACCACGGCCGCTCCACTACGATTGTTTCCAGAGCCTTGACGAGTTGCTCAAGGCTCACGGCTTGGTTCACGACGCGTCGAAGTGCAACTTTCTCCTTCACGACCTTGGGTTCCTGTGGGACGACGGACGCCGATTCGCCACAGGAACGGGCGATGAGAGGTACATCTTCGGCTACGCTTCCGGGGTCCTTGCCCACGAAGCTGCGGATCGTGACGAGATCTTCTGGCCCTATCTCAATGGAGTGGCGGCCTACTACGGCGGCTACGCGATCAGCGGCGATTCGATGGAAGTCCTGAAGCGCCAGTTTCGTGAAGAGCTCGAGGCGCGCCCCACGATTGACTTCTATGACGAGTTCATGAAGGGCCGGGGCGCCAGCGTCCACCGACACTTCTCTTGCTACGTCATGAGCGCCTTCCTCTGCGAAGAAATCGTCGCCCAGCACGATGAGAAGACGGCTCTTGGACTGGTCGAGTCGGGAGCCGATGGCGAGGGATTCTTCGACCAGCTCGACTCACTCTTGGGCGTCAATGAGGGCAACTTCCATTCCACCATCGTGCGGCTGATCGGCCAGTCCTAGGGCTCTTACTGGGGGTGCGCCGCACCTGCCTCCAAGGCTCGAGGATCTCGGGAGCCCTGGAAGCAAGACTTGGGGTGTGCGTGCTACTGAGTGAGAAGAAGGGGCACTGGTTCACTCACGGCGATTGGAAGCGCGCTGCCCGGTTCGAGTAGCACGAATGCGTGATTTGCGGTTTGCCCTTCCAGGTCGAGATAGGCCCCCGCAGTGACGTTGAGGGTCGCCGTGGCACGCCCGTCCGCATCGAGGATGCCTGCAGAGTTGGAGAGGAGTTCGGTGTTCCAGTTGTTGACCGTGTAGATGAGATAGTCATCCCACGTTAAGGGGACCCGAATGTTCTCGATCATGGCAGGCGGCGTCGTGCCAGACACGGAACCGAGGACGACATAAACCTTCGAAGCGTGTTCCGGTCCAGCATCCAAGGAGAGGGCTTGGGTGCCTCCCATGGACAAGGACAGCTCTTCGAGCTCGGACGATAGCCCGGGACTCTGATGGTATTGAATCGTCACGAAGTCGCCTTGACTTTCGCCGACGACATGAACGAGACCCGCGTGATCGACTGCGAGGGCGTTTCCTGAGCCGTTCTCGAGGTGGGCGACCCAAACCTGATGACCGTCCTCTCTGTCGTACCGAAGCGTTGCAATCCCACCTTCACTTGACCCAGTGACAAAGACTTGGCCGGCATCGCTGACCGCGATTGCATTCGCTCGGGACGTCCCTTGTCCGGTGAGTCCGCGGTAGCGAGATGCCCAGATTTCATTGCCTGAGTCGTAGCCAAACCGAACGGTTGCATACTCGGTGTCCGAGAAACCTCCATGGGGATCACTGTGTCCTGTGACGAAAACCCCACCCGCCTCATCGACAGCGATTGAAGTCGCCATATCCTGGCCTCCCGTGCCGTCATAGGGAGTCGCCCATTCGACATCCCCATTGCTTGGGATGATGCGCATCGCGAGATAATCTCGGGACGAGTGGGTGTCACCGACGAACCCCGCGACGAAAACTGAGCCCGCGCCGTCGATGGCGATGTCAACCCCTCTTTCGTCAGCGCCATCGTTGTAGAAGCGCTCCCAAGGCATCGTGCCCTCGGGAGTGAACTTCGAGATGGTTAGATCCCAAGTTTGTGACATCCCCAGCCCGACGACGTAGATGTTTCCCGATGGATCGATGGCAATCGCGTTGCCCTCATCCCAATCGCTGCCTCCCGAGGGGATAGCCCACTCTTCTTGACCCAGTGAGTTGTACTTGATGGTGATGATGTCGCGAGACGACAGGTCGTCACTGGTGTCCGAGTGGCCAGTGACATATACGTTGCCCAAGTCGTCCAGCGCCAAGTCCCGACCGACGTCTTCGTAACCCGACCGGTCGAATCTCTGGGGCTGCCAGACCCTGTTCCCATCGCCGTCGTACTTGATGGTGATGATGTCGTTCAAGGATCGCCCCTGGCTCCGCGGTCCCGAGTAGCTGGAGCCTGTCACGTAGACGTTTCCGTCTTCATCAACCACGATCGCCCGGGGGATGTCGGATCCCGTAGATCCTTCCACATCTTCCGCGGCAAAAGGATCTGCCCAGATCATCTCGCCGGAGGCGTCATACTTGACAGTCAGGTATTGGCTTTTCCAGGTCGATTGTTCGAAGCGACCACTCTCTCCGGTGACATAGATGTTGCCCATGTGGTCGACCGCAACCGCGGTTGCCTCATCGGGCAGGTTTGCCAAGCCGTCTTCCATGGTCACCCAGGATCTCCGAGGGACTTGGCCCGACGAAGGGACGGCGGAGAGGGTCAGCATGATTGCCGCGAGCGCGGTCGCTCGCAAAGGCAAGCGGGAGTTCCATCGAGATCTTGAGGGGTTCTTCATGGGTCGGTCCCTTTCTTTGCCGGTGCTTCCGTTCGTCCGCCGAACCTCCGGGTTCGCGATCCAATCGGCCGCAATGAGTCGCTGTTGCCAGGCGGGTCTTGCCAATGGCTCAGGCGCCATTCGTTTGGCTGTCCAACAATTCGGAAAGGGGCCCCACGGCAGGGGGATGACTTCTGGGACGACGCCGTTGCGACGGATTCTTGGGGATTGCCCATTGGAATGCCTCCTCGGCCGCAGCACACCACTGTGCATTCGCGTGCCCCGGTGATCGGCATGGAAGCTGGAGCTCCCGGGGAGGGAGTCGGGTCAACTCGTGGGAAGGGTGTCCAGGGGTGCGTCGGAGGCAGGATCCCGGTTCTGCGAGTTGTCAGGCTCTCGCGCAGAAACAGCTAGCTCAGCTGGATTCGTTCCTCGAACCGCGACGAAGCAACTCTCACTCGGCGACGGCTTCGCTGGATTGTTGGGGCGCGTCATGAGAACTGGAACTCTCATCGAGCCCCAATTCCTGGTAGCAGATCGCTAGGCCGCGTGCCACATCCTGGCTTTCCATGTGGCCCGGACCCAAGGTGTCTTCGAGAATGTGAGCACCTTGTCGCAAGAGTTCCAGGGCTTCCGCGAACTCCCCAAACTCCATCCGACAGAAACCGTAGTGGACTGAGATCTTCCCTCGTTGTTCACTGTCTTCGGCCAGCGTCGCACGGGCTAGCTCGAAGGCCTCCGCGAGCAAATCATAGGACTCGTCCAAGCCGGCTCCGTCCAAATACTTGCGGTTCTCAAAGAGGAACCAACCGAGCCGGTGAACCGAGCGGATGAGTTCTTCCGGGGAACTCGCGCCCCTTTGTCGCTGAAGTTCGCGTCGAAACTCTGCATCCAGTTCCTTGCGGACGGTGCTGAGGTCATTGCGAGAGCGGGCCGTTTGATGATGACTCTCTCCAATCTCCTTCGTTTGTGCGTCCACGACTTCGCGCAAATGTCGCAATGACTCGGTCTTTCTGCCCAAGGTGTAAAGCACGTTTGCAAGGTCGTTGCGTGCGTGGAATCGATCGGCACTCTTGTCGGCTCCCTCTGATTGGTTGTCAACGACACCTTGGAGAACGTCCGCGGCCTCGGCATTCCTTCCGAGATCATGGAGGGTCGCTCCCAACGCGTGCAGAGTGCTCAGGGTCTTGGAGTGGGTGCTGCCCAGCCGTTGTGTTCTTCCTTCCGCGACGGTTTGAAAGACGTTGAGTGCTTCTTCGAACCGGCCCAGGGAATTGAGAATCCGCCCCTCCAGATCACTCGAGGAGAGAGTGTGTGGATGATCCTCGGAGAGCACTCGCTTGCGGACGCGAATGACCGGCTGAATTGTCTCGAGGGCTTTCGAGTGCTCTCCCGTGACTTCGAGCAGTCCGGCAAGGTTGTGCTGGCAGGCGAGATAGTCAGGATGTTCGTCGCCCTGAGTTTCCTTCCAGAAGATCATGTTCTCTCGATGCAGTTGACGCGCTTCCTCGTAGCGGCCGAGATCCTGCAACACCAGTGCGATCTCGTTGCGAGTGATGAGAGTCCTGGGATACCGATCTCCAAAACGCCTCTCCCAAAGCACCCGAATCTCACGAAGAGCTTTCAGTGCCTCGTCATACTTGCCTTGCAAGCGAAGAATCATTGCGATGTTTGTTTGAGATGTCAGCGTGGACGGGTGATCGATTCCGAGTGATTCCCTTTCGACGCGCCACACATCTTGGTGGATTTGCAGGGCTTCACTGTTGCGGCCCTGTGCAGTGAGTGAAGTTGCCAGCGAGCCCAGTGTTTCCAGTGTTGTCGGGTGATCATCTCCGATCTCTCTTCGCCTCGCACTCAACACTTTTCGAAAGACGCCTTCTGCATCGCCATATCTCCCTTGCGCGTGGAGTACGATCGCGACATTGTGAGCACTCGAGAGTGTGTCGAGGTCGTCGCTTCCGAAGAGCTGTTCCGACGTCCTCCATAGGTATCGAAAAGCCTCGTGTGCTTCGCTATGCCTGCCACGGGCATGGTGGGAAAGAGCAAGAATGCCTTGCGCGGAGAGAGCCTTGCGACCCTTCTCGATGCCAAGAGACTCGTAGCCATTGATTGCCTCTCGAGCCAAGGCTTCGGCTTTGTCGTAGACTCCAAGACCGTGGTAGGTTCTTGCGAGAGTCGATGAAAAGTCGGCCTGCAGACTCGGATAGGGAGCGAGGCGTTCGAGGGCGGATTCGGCCTTGTAGTCCAGCACTTCTCGGACTGTCACATCGTGCGAGAAGTCCAGGAATGGGTCCGGAGAGGTCCACATGTCCTCGTAGAGGTCGGTCATGAGTTGGGCCTGGGCTTGGCTGTCTTCGGCGAAAAGGCGTTGCCGGCGTTCTGCCGCGGCGCCCGCCAGTACCGAGACCAGAACCGCCGTGAAGGCCGCCACCAGTACTTTGTTTCGCTTGACAAACTTCCTGGTGCGATACCAGGTGCTCGGAGCTTGCGCGTAGATCGGCTCGTCGCGCTGGTGACGTTGGAGATCGCGGGCAAGGTCTGATACCGATGCGTAGCGGCGTTCCTTGTCCTTCTCCAGCGCTTTGCCGGCAATGACTTGAAGGTCTCCTCGCAAATCCCGGCTGTGTTCTCCCAGGGGTTGAGGCTGTTGGGATTGAATGGCGGCGAGCGCCTGAAGTGTTGTCAGTCCCGCAAGGCTGTAGGGAGGATGTCCGGAAAGTAACTCGTACAAGAGGACGCCGAGCGCGTACACATCCGTGCGAACGTCGATATCGCTTGTGCTCCCGGCTGCCTGTTCCGGGCTCATGTAGGGGATCGTCCCAAGCACTTGACGACTGTGAGTTTGCGGTGCCACTGGGTGTCGCTCTGCACTCGTGCATCGGGCAATGCCAAAGTCCAGGATCTTCGGTTGCCCGGTCTCGTCGACGAGAATGTTCTCTGATTTGAGGTCGCGGTGGATGACCCCTCTCTGGTGAGCGTGCTGAACAGCTTCGCAGGTTTCGGCGAAGAGCTTGAGCCGTTGATGATGTGAGAGATGCTCCTCTTCTGCATAGTCGAGGAGCGGGCGTCCTTGGACCAGCTCCATGGCGAAATAGGGTGGTGCGCCAAGGATCCCGGTTGCGGTGCCTGCCTCGAGAATCTGTGCGATTCCTGGGTGCTTCAGTTCCGCCATCACATCTGCTTCAAGGACGAATCGTCGAAGTAGCATTTCGCTGATGCGATCTGGTCGCATCACCTTGATCGCGACCCTCCGGCGCGGGTTGTCTTGCTCGGCTTCATAAACAACCCCCATGCCCCCGACCCCGATCCTGCGGAGAGGTTTGAACCGCCCAATGGATTCCGGGAGATCACCATGAAGCACGTGCGCGTTGATGCCGCCTTGACCAAGGAGATCTGCGTCGGTCTCCTCTGCCAAAAGCGATTCGAGACTCTCGCGAAGGCTGGGGTCTCCTTGGCAAACTCTGTCCAAGAACGCCGCGCGTTCCTCGGGGTCATTGATCTCGTCGGCTTCGAGAAAGAGCCGCATCAGCCGGTCGTGATTACTCATTCTTGGTCTCAACGCCTCGCTTCAGCTCTCGCCGCAGCCAGCACTTCGCAAACTTCCAGTACTCCTTTGCTGTCTCCGGTGAGATGCCCATGGCTTCCCCGATCTCGCTGTACGAAAGACCTCCAAAGAAACGAAGCACGACGACTTCGCTTTGCCTCGGTCTGATTTCTTTGAATCTCGAAAGGGCTGAGTCAAGGTCTAGGAGGTCGAGAGGAGCGTCGTGCGAGAGGGCATGCTCATCGTGCAGGGTGACCTTGCCGCGGTCGCCGCCTCGTTTCTTCGCGTGGCGTTTTCGAGCTTCATCCACGAGCACTTGATGTGTGGTGATTGCAGCGATTGCTTTGAAATGGCCCGTATCGTTCATTGCTTGGCCTTGCTCAATCAATCGAAGGCATGCTTCATTGAGAATCTCGGTGCAGCTGAGTGGTGCCGGAGCTCGACCCATTTTCCGAGAAACGAAACTGTGGAGTTCCTCGTAGAGCAAGGAGAGGTAGTGGTCAATTTCCGTTCGCTCGAGACGGCGCGACGAGTTTCTTTTCATTGGGCATTCCTCGTGTGTTCACTGTGGATCAAGGTGCTGCGACACGTGAATCAAAGGGAAGCCAGGTTCCGGGGACCGCGGAGAACTTGGGACAGTCTGAAGAATTCGATGTGTCCCTCACGATAGCCGTTTCTGGCGGGGAACAGATCTGGCGAGTCATTGGATGACACAGTGAAACGATCACTGTGGGAGGGCATCTTCCAAAGTCCAGGAGCATGAGAGGAATCATTGCTGTCGGCAGTTCGTGCTCAGGGGCAGTGAGATTGGCACCATCGTCCATCGTCAACGATGGCGCCAATCGTCGCGGCTCGAATTTCATGGGGTTGCGGGAGTGAAAGCTTTCTGAAACGGGCAAGTGGCAGCCGTCTAAGGAGCCTCAAACCTTCTTTGACAGAGCAGGGTTGTCGGCCCAAAGACTTTGACCGTTCCGATGTTGCCGGACTTCATGCAGCCGAAGAATCTGGTAGCGAAGGCTTGATCACCCTGCCCTGTGACGTCGTCGCAGTCCTCCTCGCCAGCGATGACGACTTCAACTCTCGCTGCGGATGACGCGGAGTTCTTGTTGATGATGCCGTCGACCCAAGTGTCGAAGAGGAAGCCGTCTTTCGACTCGTTCTTGCATCGCTTGGTGCGAGTGATGACAACCTGTCCAACGAAGTAGTTGGCCGGGCAGCAGCTCGTCTCTGCCTCGCACTCGAGTGAAACCGAGTCCGAAATCAGGTCGGTACTTTCTTCGGCATGGTCGGCCCGGACGCCGAGCCACGCATGCTCTGTCGTGGTCGATGCTGGTCCATCGCTGACGGCCAAATGGTCGAGGCTCAGTTGGTCGGCTCCGAAGACGTCCCGGAAGAGGACGTCGAAAGTGGAACCGGTTCCAAAAATCCGACTCGTCTCCCCGAACTTGGTCGATGCGACCCAGTTCACCGCCTGTTCAAAGCCCGCCGGGTCCGTGGTGGCGGTGTAGCGGATGGCAAAGTCGTTGCCTTCTTTCTCAATCGAAGTCTCGGTCAACCGTACCTCGTAAGCGGTCACGGAGAACCTCCGTGTTTGTGGGGGCGGCCCGACTTCAATCCGGTGGGGTCCTTTGGAGAACTTCGTCAGCCAGGTTCCGGTGCCTGCGGCCTCACCGTCAATCCTCCACTCCAGCAGTGGCGAGAAATCGAGATTTCGGTCAAGCAAGGCCTCATCAGTCGGAGAAGCGTCTAGCTTGACGAGACTATTCACCGAGATCGCCAGCTTCCCGTTCAACTCTCGCACCTCTGCAATCGAGTCCCAGTGTTTCCAAATCTCGACGCTGGTTTCATTCCAAGATTCTGGGTTTTGCGACCATGAGTTCTTCATGTCGAAGGGGTGGACGGCGACGACCCGGTAGTCGAACTTCAAGTACTCAGGCCGAAGCGGCAGGACGAACACGGGACACTCCACGCGAACTCCCGAAGGCTGGACGGTTGCTCGGACGACCTGGGGTCCGGGAAAGTGCAGTGGAATGCGGCGCTTCTTTCCGGATTCGTCGAAACCGTCCCATTCGATCCAGTCGCCGGAATCCAGCCCTCGCACTTCGAGTTCGACGCTCGTTCCTTGTGGAAGGGGCAAGAAAAGTCCCTCGCCGAGAGCGACTTCATGAGGGGCTGTCGTGAAACCCTCGACGGGTCCGAGCCAGAAGTGAGGGCCGCACAGCGCCGATTCGTTGGCCGGGGCATGTCCCGCCATTGATTGTGCGAACGCAGCCCTCTGCCCGAGGACGAGGGAAACCACCAAAGCACCGCCCGCGCATGATCGTTTGCAGAAACCAAGCATCCTGAACACCTCCGCTCTTCAGCTTCTCCAATGCCGGACTGCGCTGCGGGACGTCCCGGAGCTTCGGACTGACGGCGGGTCGGTCCGCCCCCATCACGGGGGGAGTCCTGGCGCAACATGTCCCAGAGCGGAAACAGCAGTTGCCAGGGGGGGATGCGTTTTGGATCCCAAGAGCGTGTCCTCGTTTTCCTCTCGAGGGGGTGGAGAATGAATCCGGTGGGGCGCCGAGAATGAACGAGTGGGAAAGGAAAGATCACTGCCGAAGAAAGTTGTCGGCCGACCAACTTTTCTCAGGTTCTGGTTCGCGTTTCTGGACCCCGTGGGAATCCCCTCTCGGACGCCATGAAAGACTTTCCACTCGACTCGACGGATCTCACCTGGCTCACGGGTCTTGCCCGGGCGCTGCTCGGGGACGCCCATGGGGCGGACGACCTGGTGCAGGACACGGTGGTCGCGGCTTTGGAGCGCCCGCTTCCGGACGACGCACCGCGTCGCGCATGGCTTGCATCGGTCGCTCGTCGGTTGGTGGCACGCCGCTATCGGGGAGACACTCGCCGCACCCGTCGCGAGAAGAAGGCGGCGCGCGAGGAGTTGCTGCCGGATTCTGCGGAGCTCGTGCAACGAGCGGAGGTGGCCGAGCGGGTGACCGCGGCTGCCCGAGCTCTGCCGGAACCGTTTCGACGCACCATTCTGCTGCGCTTTCTGGAAGGGCTGAGCCCTGAGGAGATCGCCCGCCGAGAGGGGAAACCGACGGACACGGTTCGTTGGCGAGTGCGCCGCGGACTGCAGTTGTTGCGCGAAGAGCTGGTTCGGTCCGACGGTCGAGACTGGTCTTCATGGAGCGTTCTGCTTGTGCCCCTGGCCCGCAATCGCGGAGAAGTCGGCGTTGCGACCGCCGGAGCGTCGGGGGCCGTCGCAGGCTCGGTCGCTCTTTGGACGGTCATGAATACGAAACTCATTGCGCTGACAGTGGCCACGCTGGGTGGCGTCGGTCTTTGGATCACGACGACTTCCACGCCCCGAGCAGAAACGGAGAGTGCTTCCTCCCGTGTGCTTTCTTCTGCCAAGGAAGAGCGGATGGAGGAAGATCGAACCGAATCTTCGCCGGTGATCACCCGAGTCGATCGCGGCGATCTTTCGAAGGCAGAATCCGGCGCCTCCACCGATGCAATCACCGTGCCCCTCGACCCTCTTCCTCCAGGCATCCTTGGAAGGGTGACCGATCCGCAAGGCAAGGCGATCCCAGGTGCGACGGCCTATCTCGTCGTGTCGGCCGGTGCGGTGCGGACAGAAGGGGATCCCACTGTCCTGATCCGAACCGAGAGCGATGAGAGCGGCAAGTTTCATCTTGCTCAGGAACAATGGGAAGCGGTCGAGGGAGCCACGGGAGTCCCTCTGGACTTGGGAGTGACGGCCAATGGCTTCTTGCGCGGATGGGTCCGGGATGTCCTGAGACGGCCCCCAGACCAGGAGCTTGTGGTGGTGCTGGATCGTGGCCGCATGATCTCGGGACGAGTGATCGACCCGGCCGGGCGCGGGGTTCCTGGCCTTGAACTCTTGGCATACGCCGCCGATTCGCGGCTCGATCATGTCAGTCCCAGCCAAGTGTTGTTGCGGGGGCAACGAGCCCAGCTCGGAGACACCTCTTCTCGACATTTCCAAAGCTTGGCTCGCACCAATGACAAGGGAGAGGTCGTGTTTCGCGGATTGGGGCGAGGAGAGATTCTGGTGCAATCGCTCGATCCGGGCTGGACGATGGTGAGTCCGAACCAGGTCGAGGCCGATCAGAACCTCGTGCTATGGAACGCGCTGCCGCAGCTAGGCGTTCGCTTGTGGGCCGTCGATGCGTCGACCGGCCAACCTTTGGAGAGAGCAAATGCGACGTTCCGAGTCGAAATCACCGACGACACGGGAGAAGTGAGCGAACACGGGCAGTGGGTCGGTCGAGGTCAAGGGATGGTCAGTTTCGTGCTCGACCCCGGGTTCTTGTTTGCTTCGAACGAGCGCACCATTACCCAGGCAACGTTTTACGGCACGCTCGGATCCGGCAATGCCGAAGTGTCCTGGCGAGCGAAGACTCTCGGGGATCCTTCCGGAGTGACTGGTGTTGCGGATGTGCGTGTAGAGATCGACCCGTCGATCGAGGTCGAACCTCCCGCCGAGATCGCCCCTCCTGTCCAAGATGAGGTGCCGATCGCCTTCCTCGAGCTGGACGTTCGCTACACGGACGAGACGCCCTTCGCGGGAAGGCTCGTGGTGGATTGGCTCGCTGAGCCGAAGGAGGGGCCGGCGCTGGAGGGGACGGAACGACTCCAACCCATGAGTCCCGGGCGCTATCGCATGGAGGTGCCGGCTGGGCAGGTCAGCCTCTCCATCCACGAGGGCAATTACCAGGGAAGCCTGCCCGCTCGGACTGCCCGTCTGTTCTGCGAACCGAACTGCACGGTGAGCGAATCCGTTCGATTGCCCGTCGGAGCGACCGCTGTCATCCTTCGACCCGCCACCTGGCGAGGCGACTGGTGGCTCCATGCCTCCTTTCGGGCGAAGGGTGAGGAGGAGTGGCGGGGGAGTTGGAACTACGGGACGTCCGAGGAGACTCTCACTCTCGCGGCTCTCGAGGCGGCGGAATGGCGCTTCCGATTGCGCCGCACCCCCGACTTCGATCCCGCGAAATGGGGGTCGGACGTCGTGGAGTACGTCGTTTCCTTGTCGGGGCCAGGACAGACGATCGTGGGAGAATGATTCACCCTCCCCGTGACTCAAGATCGCTGGTCGAAGAACCTCGGAACGATCCTCAGCCCTCCACCACTGGCGTCGAACCCCGCAGGTCATACACCATCAGCACCTTCTCGTTCCGGATGAAGAGTCGACCGTGTGCTAAGGCCGGCAGATTCAAGGTCATTCCACCGTCCACCCCTTCAAAGCTTGCGACCTCGGTGGGCCCTTCAGAGTTCACGCGTAGAACGTGCACTTGCCCATCCTCATCCACGACCAGAAGGTGGTCTCGGTGCCGAAGGAGTTGGCCGTAGCCGTAACGACCTTCCTTCCAGAGCCGCTTCCCTGTATCGACATCGATGCACGTCAGCGTCCCTTCGTCGAGGCCGAAGGCGAGATGTTCTTGAAGTACGGGCTCGTTGTAGCGGGTCTTGAAGCGAGACGATCGCCACACGACCTTCGGTTCGATGCCCGTCGCGCCCTGTTCCAGTTGGACGAGTTGAGATCCTTTTCCATAACCAGACGAGGCGAGCACACGATCCTGCTTCAGGACGAGGGGCTGCGTGCAGGTGTCTCCCAGGTACTTCCAGGGGAAGCTCCACAGCTCCGTCCCCTTTTCAGCGTCCAGGCCGATGATGCGTTTCTTGGCACACACGACCAAATGGGTCCTGCCCAGGATTTCGCCGAACTGAGGAGTGGCATAGGCCATGGTTTCGTCAAGTGTGGTCCAGTGCCATTTGCCCGATTGCAGGTCGAAGGCCGACACGTTCGTACCTCCCTGCACGTACACCACGTCTTCAAGGATGCGGGGGGAGGCACTCAGCCCGAAGTGCAGATTGTCGTCCGGGTTCGTCTGCAGGAGATTGCGGCGCCATCGAACCGAACCCGTGGCGAGGTCCAGGCAGCGGAGTTCACCCAGTGCTCCCAGGGTCACGACCGAGTCGCCTTGCACGGCGGGGGTCGCGCGAGGGCCTTCTTTGCTGAGCACGTCGTGAAAGCGTCCTGGCCACGACTGTTCCCAGGCGAGTGCCCCGTCTTCTAAGTCAAAGGCCACCACCGCTTCGCGATCGCGGCGCTGTTCCATCGTGATGACCAAGCCGTTCGCAACCACGACCGAGGAGTAGGCGGGGCCGACGGCTGCGCTCCATTGCTTCGGCGGCTTCCCTTCCGGCCAAGAGAAAGCGAGGTCACTCTCGTCGTAAATGCCGTCGCTCCTCGGTCCGCGATACTGAGTCCAGAAGGCTTCCGGGCTTTCCGCTTTCTCGCGGGAATCCGCAGGTGCCGAACGGCTTTCCCGGTCGCTGTCCAGTTCGTCGTAGTCGGGCGACGAACGAACGAATGATCCCAGGGTGTGTCCCACGCCGGCGCAAGAGGTCAGGATGGCGGTTCCCATCACGCCCAGAGTCCAGTGCCAAGCCCGGGTTCGATTCCGCGGAGTTTGTGGTCGTGTTCCTATCAACATCGTCGTTTCTTTCTTTCCTTGACTCGAGTGACTTGAGGTTCGCTTTCGAGAAGGATTCCAAGGATCTTCGTAGGAGAGATTGGGGCCGCCCCTCGGAAGCGAGATGCCATGCATCTCGAGAGGGAAAGTCATCATGACGACAGCCAAAAGAATGCAGGCCTGTTCAAGTCAACCATCGGCTGCCCGGCTTCCTCTTTCAGGATAGGGGATGAGCTTGTCGTGAGTTGATTGGTTGGAGAGATTCTCCGGATGGTGACTGGATGCTCCATCAGTCTCGAAAGGCGCATCGTGCTGCGCTTCCTTCCCCCCATGCATGAAGGCAAGGGTGAGTGGTGCAGCTTCTTTTTGACTCCGCCATGGCAGATTCCTTGGGCCCCGACGGATCGTCAGATGCGTTTGCAGTGAAAAACACCGTAAGTTCTCGCCAGAAGAAGCGTTGACTCATTCTTCCAACGGCCTCGATGGGTTGTGCGAGCTCACGAGCTTGTCCCGGCCGCGCCTGGTTGGAGCCAGCGAGAACTCTTTCGCGGTTGGGGCCATTGGCGCCCCACATTCTTCGAAGCGAGTCCCATGCCGGTGATCAAAACGTTGCGGGTTAAGCTGGCGTCACGGGAGAGAGACATTGAGAACCCATAGGAAGAGGTGGAATCGCTTTCGCTGGACGGTGGCTCTGGGAATCCTTGCATCGGGGGATTTTCCACTCCACGCCGGAGAGTGGATCGGGAGCGGAGAAGTTCGCGTCGAGGTCCACGCGGAAGGCGTGCTTTCGACGGTTCCTCATGAAGGTGTGCAGACCATGGATGGCCCCTCGGTGGCCCTTCATGGTGCCGCGACCGAGGCCTTTGGCATTCAGTATCACCCAGCATCCGGGGAACTGGTGCGCATGGTCGGCGGGGAAGTGGCTTTTCGCGACTCGCGGCCCCGGGTGCGCCCCGTGTCCTTCGAAGTCGAGGGGGACTCGTGTGTCTCGACGGTAAGAGCAGGCGACCTTCAGATCACCACCCATGTTTGGGTGGACCTCGAGCTGTCTTTGGTCTTGGTTTCCGCGGTTCTCGAAAACCAAGGCTCGGAGATTCTTCGCGACGTTTTCTATTCCCGTGAGTGGGCTGTTCCGGGGACCCAGGGCTGGACCTTTCCGGACTCCGATGTTCCGTTGGCCGAGGTGCCCTCTCATGTGAGCCGCCGGGTGTGGATGATGGACGACATGCCGCCGGGACGAGCTTCCGGACTCACGTTCTGCTACGAGCCTCCGCCGTCGGCTCCGGTCGGTCCCTTCGATCTCCCTCTGCAAGAGTGGACCAACGCGACGTGGCCGAACGGGCTCGACATTGGGGACACCAACGGGCTGACCTTCGGGGACGAGAACGGGGATGGCTGGATCGACATGGTCGCCCTCGAAAGTGGCGAGATCTGGCGAAACCTGGGAGGTGTCGACTGGGCCCTGGTCTACGACCTGGACACGATCCTGCCTCCCGCGGACCGGCGCTACGGCGCCTATTTCGCGGACTATGACAACGACGGCGATCAGGACTTGGCGACCGCTCCCCGCAAGCGCGGCCTGGACGAGTGCCATCACATGCTGCGCAATGAAGGCAACACCCAGTTCACGGACATCGCCTTGAATCCAGCGCTGATGAGCGAACAGCCGTGTGGAGCGGATGGCGAGACGATTTGCTGGGGAGACGTCGACGCCGATGGCGACATCGACATGTTCCTGCCCGCTTATCCGTGGTGGGCATGGCAAGGGCCGGGAAACTTCTTTCTCGAGAACCTCGGACCCACCGGACCGGGGGGCGCCTACGGATTCGCCGAACGTGTGGACGAGGTCGGGCTCGACAACCCGCAAGACAGCGCCCGTCCCGAGGGTGCTCAGTTCGCGGACTATGACCAGGATGGCGACCTGGATCTGTATTCCAACGGCACCCTGTACCAGAACATCTCGGAAGGAAGTCCGCGATTCCAGCCGCTGACCGAGGCGGCCTCGGGAATCGGTCTCAGTACCAGCAAGGACGAAGGAGCGTCCTTCATCGACTACGACATGGACGGTGACGACGATCTGTTCTGTGCCTACGCCCTGGAAGGGGTGAAAATCTGGGAGAGCTACGGTGACGGCATGTTCTTCGAAGTCGAGGAGGGAGTCGTCGAAAGTCCGTTCACTGGTCTCGACCTCGGTCTTTCTTCGGAAGACTGGGACAACGATGGCGACATCGACTTCACGACCCGCGAAGTGTTCCGTCGCAACATGTTGATGGAGGAGGGACAGCGTCGGTTCCGGGTGGCGACTCACGACATCCAGCACTACCACATTCATTCGGCGACGCCGAGCTGGGGCGACTGGGACAAGGACGGGGATCTCGATGCGGCCATCGGCAACTGGAAAGACGTCGGCTACTTCTACGAGAACATCCTCTATGACGAGGGGACCCTCGAAGAGGCGAAGCGTCACCTGCGGGTTCGGGTGGTACGCGACTCGGCAACGGTGGACGAAGGGCTCGACAATGAGTTCGGCGCCACGATCGAAGTGAAGGTTCACGGCGAGGAGGGCGTCCGGCGCAAGAAGTTCACTGCCAGCGGCAGCGGCTACATGAACCAGAACGAGTACACCCGTCACTTCGCGCTTCCCGAGGATCCGTTCCCGGGAGACCCGGAACGGGACGTGGTGTTCGACCTGGTGATCGACTTTCCGAGTGATCCTGCGGAGGGGCTGTGGCGGGTGGATCGGCACGTCAACCCGCTGTTGGGATCGATCTCCCTCGCCAGACTCCCGGATCGCGAGATCACGGTCTACCGAAGCGGTCGGGTGCGGTGGGGAGCATGTGACGTGTCCCCGACTCCGCCGCGGTCTCCGTTGTTGCGAACGACGTCTCCACTTGCCGTTCCTACGGCGAGCAGCCCGCTGATCGAGCCGATCTCCATCTCCCAACCGAACACCTATTGCGGCATCGAGTTCAGCACTGAGTTGGCGCCGGGTCCCATCTTTCTCGAAGAGCTTGTCCTGGACGGGCAACTGGATGATCCTGAGGACTGCCAAGGGACGTCCGCGAACGTGTTGTTGTGGGATGTCACCGACGCGGGCTCCCCGATCTTGGTCAGGACGTTCGCGCGAACGACATCGGCTCGCAATCGTCGCCACTTTTTGCCACTGGCTCTGACTCTGGATGCCGGACGACGCTATCGCATGGCAGCGAAGGTGACGTCGTGGCGGCCGTCGCCCATTCAACCCGACCAGGCGGGACAGGCGGTGCAAGTGGGCGGCGCGTTCCTGACCCCAAACCCGGACCCGTGCGATCCTGCAGCGGTCACCAACGCCTTTCTCGCCCCGAATTGGGTCGTGCTCGCGATTCGCTACCGAGCTCAAACGCCGGGTACCTGGATGACCGTGGGAGAGGGGGTCGCCGGAGCCACGGGTGTGCCTCAGCTCCGCGGCTCCGGTGTTCTCCGTGCCGGGTCGACCTATTCACTCGAAGTTGTCAATGGCCCCGCGTCGAGCCCCTTCTGGATGTTCCTTGGGACCGATCCTCGTTGTGCGGAGTTCTCCGACGGCGTGTTGATTCCCGAACCAATGAGCGTTGTTCCGCTGAATCTGGATGCTCTTGGCGAATGGCGGACGTCGGGCACTCCCTCAACTCTTCTTTCCGGGATCACCGTGTTCTTTCAGGCTTGGATCGTCGACCCGTTTGCTCCGTCCCAGCTCAGTGCCACCAATGGAATCGCTGGGACGACCTGGTTCGAGTGAGTTTTCTCAGAACGTCGCCTGCGCCTTCGCTTCTGGTCCCGTGCTTGGGTTGCAAGAGTTGACCTCGACGGTGAACCGAAAGAACATCGGCGGCGTGCCCCCGGGTGGCGCTGCGAAAGGGAGACCGTTTCGTCCTCGTCGACCGGGAGCACCGCATTGAAATCGCCCGCGTTGTCGAGACACCTTGGCGCCTGGTGCGAGAGGCGGAGTTGGAACGCGTCTCCGACTCGAATCGAGCCTCTGATACACTGCCGATCAACAGCTCATTGGCGAAAAGGACCGGACATGAATGACAAGGTGCTGCGAGAGATTCTCGAGATTGACGACTGGCGGCATCCGTATCAGTTGCGAGACGGCCAGACCGTGAAGATGGCCAAGTCCTGGTTCACCGATTGGCACCAATGGCGGTTGGGCACGGTGCTCGAACAGCAAGAGGCGGCCCTCCCTGGCGGATTGACCGGTGCGAAGGTGTTGGACATCGCCTGCAATGACGGGTTCTACGGGTTCGACCTCTTGAAGCGGGGGGCCAGTAGCCTGGTTGGGCTTGAGGCGAGGGACGATGCTCTCCAGCGTGCGCGCCTCATCAAAGATCATTTCGAATTCCACCAGGCGGAGTTCGTCCAGGCCAATGTTCAAACCTATGACTTGAAGTCTCTGCCGGGTGCGCCGTTCGACCTCGTGTTGTTCTACGGGATTCTGTACCACTTGAGCAACCCGGTAGAAACGTTGAAGGCGATTGCCGAAGTCACTGAGAAACAACTTTCGATCCAAACGTTTGTCACCGGTGACGAAGATCCAGTGCTGCGCTTGTGGACCGAGAACTTGGTCCTGCCCGGAGCAGGAATGCAGACGGTTGCATTGAACCCGTCCCAGTCGGCCGTGGCGTGGATGTTGGAGTACGCCGGGTTCGATTTGATCGTTCGAGTTTGTCCGCCTTACTTCTGGGCCAAAGATTGGAAGCCCCATGGCCCGCGACGCCACTTTGCCTTCTTTCACGCGTTCAAGGGAGATGAAGGCGACTGCGCAGAGATTCGCAACAGGTTCGGCGTCACGAAGGTCTACGAACAGGAAGCAACGCACACTCAAGTGATCGAGATCGATCACACCACGGAGCCGTTGATTCCGAACTTCGCGGGAGCGAGCCGAACGGCACAAAGCGGTGACCGCTGACAGCGGTGTCGCAACCGTTCCGTTCCATCGATCTGATGCCACAAGAGGCCAGGAACGACGACCGCTCCCGGCGAGCTCGCGCCTTTGCGCGACTCCAAGGCTCCGTCCGAATCACGAGACGGACAACGCGAGGTCCCAAGGCTTCGTCGTGGATCATTCACGAAGGACGTCCCGAATGATCAAGGGTGCGAGTGTCTGGGTGAACGAGGCTCTCGTGCTCACCGATCCGTGGCTGCACCGGTGAACCCTCTTTCCGAGAGCCACTCTTTGATGCGTTCCCAGAATCCGGGTGCGTAACGAGCAGGTTTCCCGTCGCTTCTCACCACAAACGTGTGGTCGATGTTGGGCAGTACGACGACCGTAGCGTCGGGGTGATTTGCCCAGGTCTTGTCGAGAACGGCGATGCTTGCCGCCGTGTCAACATTGACGTCCGTTTCGCCCAAAAACCACAGCACCGGTTGGAGAAGAGTGGACAGATACCGCTCGGGATCGTGAACGGCATGGCGAGCCCGGAACTCCCAGGATGGACGCCAACTTTCGAACATGGTGCCGCTCGAGTTCCACACGTCCATCCAGCCTTCTTCGTGGATCGGCTGTAGGTTGTCGAGCATGGTGTCGAAGGACTGCTGATGACGGGCCGAATCCGTGAGGATCTTGGCCATTCGATTCCACGCGGCCAGTTCGTCTGCTTGCTTCCCTCGGCTCACTCCAATCTGGTGAAGTGTCTCCCTTCATCGTCATCAAACTGCCGGTCGCGCCAATGGATGTTCGGCAGTACTTCTTTTCCGAGGTGTTGTCGTAGACCCACGCGACGGCGGTGGGAGCGTTGTCCGTGGACAGATCGATGACTTCGATCACCCGACAGGGAATCAGGAACCGACGCCGGGTTCGCATTTGGCTGCGGCCCACCACGTTCCCGCGCGAGTCCTGGCGTTCGGAAGTCGAGGTCCATTCCCCCACTTCGTACTCGAGGCGTTTCCTAGCTTCTTCCGGGAGAGGGGGTGCGCGCAGAGGGTGGCCGAGCCGAGGGTCGAGGTCACCCATGTGAGAAGCAGACCGCGCACGAGTAGATTTCGAACGAAGCGACTGGGCAAGTGGATCATGGCACTCCCTTTCTGGTCTCGGCACGGGAAGAGCGGGGATGAGCGAAGGGAGTATTCGCCGGGGCCGGGCATCGAGCCATCATCGCGGTCGCAAGAGATCCTCAATTGTTCCGCAATGGGAGCCACGCCCCCGGGGAAACGATGATTCCGAACACGCGTTCTCCTGGGACAGATCCCGCTTTTCTCCGAATCCTCGTAACGTTTGGGATCTGGGAACGAGGTCTTGGAACCATGAAAAGCGACGAGGACCGGCTGTTCGAACAGTGGTGCCGGCACGCGGATCTCCGCGCGCTGGGAACGTTCTTTGATCTCGTGGCGCCTCGGCTGGAGCGCCTGGGCCTTCGGCTGGTGGGGGATGCTGCCGAGGCCGAGGACTTGGTCCAGGCCACCTTCCTTGCGGCCATTGAGCAACGTTCCGGCTTGGATCCAAAGCGGCCGGCGTGGCCGTGGCTAAGCCGTGTCTTGGCCAACAAGGCGACGGACTGGAAACGTCGCACGGCGCGGACCTTGGACCCTTCTCGACTCGATGCTCCGTTGGACGAGGATCCCTCTCGGCCGGTGGAGCGTCGTGAGTTTGCCGATGAGGTCGAGCAAGCCGTCGCCCGCTTGGAAGAGCCCTATCGACAAGTGGTTCTGCTCCGACTGCGCCATGGCTTGTCCATGGTGGAGATTGCGGACGTGCTGAACCGGAGTCCGGGAACCGTCCGTGTCCAGCTTCATCGGGCGGCTCAGAAACTGCGCCCGTGGCTTTCCAAGTCATCGCATTCGGTTTTCCTGCTGATTCATGGTCCGACACGCGGGCTGACCGCGATCAAGAGCCTCGTGCTGAGCGAGGCGGGCGCGGCTGGTGCCGTCGTGTCGGGGGGCTGGGTGCTCGGAGCTTGGGCCGTGAATCAGAAGATTGCTTGGACGGCAGGGTTGGTCGTGGCAGCGCTGGCGATCACGACGTGGCAAGTTGCCCCCTGGCCGAGATCGGAAGGGATCCTGTCGCAGACGAAGGATCCATCCGTGGCTGCTCCCGCAATTCGCGAGGCGTCACCCTTCGAAGAGCTGGTCGCGAAGGAGCCATTGACGAACGCGGAGGAGTCGTTGGTGGAGGTCGTTCGGCAAGAGACTGTTTCAGCTCCAGAATCTGTCGAAGTGACCCTGGCTGGCAGAGTTCTCGATGCCACGAGTCAACGAGCGATGGCAAACGTTGAAGTTGCCTTGTACCGACCCCGTCGAGTGCCTCTCGAACAGTTGCACGACGATCACCCCGAACTCTACAAGGTGAATGCTCACGGGCGTTTGGTACCTCGTTTTCTTGCCGATTGGCCAAGAGTGGATCGTTCGGGGGAAGGGGAACGAAGTGCAGAGACTGTGTCCGCATTCGATTACCCGGACGAAGAGCAGGATCCCTGGGCGACGACCCACACCAAGACCGACGGCTCGTTCACCTTCCCGCGACCGGAGACAACCTTCTTGCTGGTCGCGAAACGACCGGGATATGGCAAGCGCGTTCGAATCATCTCTCCGAACCAGAATGAGTGCCAAGTCGGGCTGTACCCCGTGAAACGCTTGGTCGGTCAAGTGAAGACTCGTCAAGGTGAGCCGCCCGAGCGGCCTCTTCAACTGGTGTTTCATTCGAGCAAGGTGACTGCGGACCACGGTCGGCTTCCTCACTCCCGATCTTCGTCTGCGCTTGGCTCAAACTCCCTCACGCCGCATCTGCACGAAGGTTCCGGAGACTTGCTCGCGCGCTACTCGGCGAGTCTGGAATCCCTCGGGGCTTGGGCAGTGACGACCGATGCAGATGGCCGATTCGAAGTGGATGTCGCAGCCCATCAGGTCACGGTGAACATCGTCACTCCTGGTTGGCGGATTGCCGAACCGGTGGGGCGTCATGAGGTCGAGGAGCCTCTCGATCTCACCATTGTGGGAGTTCCTGTCTTTCACTTCTACGATGCTGAGAACCAGAAGCCCGTCGAGCGCGTCACGCTGCTGGGCCGGGAACAAGGTCTCGGCAGCGTGCGTTGGGGTGGAGAGTTTCCGGCGCCCGATGGCTTTCTTTGTCTGTACGACGACTCCATGGTCAGCCCCCTCTATCGCCAGGAAGCGGGGAAGATGGTGAAGATGGAGGGGGATCGACAACGTCCGAGCTCCTTCGCCGCTTGGGCAGATGGGTATCAGGCAAGCCACTTCCTACTTTCCGATTGGAGTGCAACCGGAGTCGTCGAGGTGCCAATGACGGCCGGTTCTATCGAAGAACTGCACGGAACCATCCTCCGCGAGGGAGAGCCGGCTGCCACCGCTCAGGTCGCCTTGCTGGCGCACAGTTTCTTGCAATGGTCTTCTCACGAGGGGTTCGTGCTCGACGATGCGAGCGCGGACTCGACGGGAGAGTTCCGCTTGCGAGCTCCTTCCGGGCTTCATCTCTTGCGAGTTCGTGACGAGTTCACCACCTACTTCCAGCCAGTGCAGTTGCCACAAGAGGAACCCACGGTGATTGATTTGGCCTTCCTGGGGCGAATCGAAGTCGAGCTCACCGATGACCAGGGCGGGGTCAATCCAGACCATTTCGTGCGTCTTCAATCCGCGGATGGTCGATTCGAGGAAACCCTGACGAACTCGGAAGGCGTGGCAGTTTTCGGCTCTCTCAGTCCCGCGCGCTACGAGATTCACGTGCCACTCATCAATAAGCAGACCTTCCGTGGACGCCAGGAGACTCGGGAGATTGAACTTTCGCGGGGAGAGCGAAGACGCATTGCCATGGCCGGGGGAGGGACGAGGCCGATCCATGGGAGCATCTCGGTGTCGGGGGTGGCGGACTACACCGGTTGGCAGGCCCGACTTTCCAATACCGGCGCCTGGGTTGATGTCGATACCGAGGGACAGCTGCCCATGGACCTGAGAACCGAGGCTCGATCGCTGGAAGTGGAAGCCCCCGGAGGCCGACGCTGGAGCCTGTGGTTTCCGCCAGAGGTGAAAGACGGGCATGTGTTCCAGCTTGACTCCGGGGACGGTTCCTACTCAGGGGTGCTGTTGGATGTCGCTGGCAGTCCTCTTCCAGGAAAGCGGCTGTTCGTCACCCCGTGGAAGACGGTCACTCCCTTTGCGTCGACGGTGACCGACGCCAATGGCGAGTTCTCCGTCGAAGGCCTGGCTCCCATTCTCCATCACTTTCATGTGGTGGATGAGGACGACGAGGTCTTTCGAGGCAACTCGACCGAACGAATGTTCCGCCCCACTCATCCTGCCTCGGAACACCCGGAAGTCGTTGTTCGACTTCCCGGAGCGATCGATTCGACTCTGGTGACCGGAACTGTCATCCGTCAGGCCACCGGGGAACCACTGGCTGACGCGACCATCACCCTTCGCAGCGACCTGGAAGTGGACGGCGGAGTCTGGTGGATCGACCGCACGTCCAATCCCATCACCCGGACCAACGGCAACGGCGCCTTTCAGATTCGCCGTCCGATTGCGTCCCTGCACATCGCGGTGTGGGATCAGCTTGGAACCAAGGAACCGCTTCTCGAACACACGCTGAACGAAAGCGAAGTTCGGGAGGGACGCGCGGTTCGACTGATGGTGCCAGAAGCCTCCGCGGAGTGAAGTTCGCCACGGGAGTCCTTGTCCCGTCCGTGAGTCGCGCATCCTCGACTCAGCGTTCCTCGGAAATCTTGGGCACACGAGTGACCCGCACCAAGACCATGACCTCTCGTTGGCTCGAAGAGTCGGTCGAAGACATGATCAGCGTCTCGGAAGGTCGGATTTCGAAGCGACCTTCGAGCTGGACGTTGAGGATTTCTGGGGTTTGGATGGTGACCCTGTGTCCGCCGGCTCCGATGGTGGTTTCGAGAGTGGGGATCGGCCTGGTGACCGTGGAGTAGTGGAGGTGAGCATCGATCGAGAGATGCCCGCCCGGGAGTGGGACGCAACGAAGCTTCAGTTTGACTCCGTCCTCCGCGATTCCGATGACCGGGTCTGCGATTTCGACATCTTGTCCAGGAAAAGTCTGGAGTTGATAGTCCTGCACATAGGGAAGTTGCTCGACCGCCATCAGCTCGGCTCTCTCGAAGGGATAAACGATGAGCCGGGGCGCGGTGATGTGGAGAGGGCCGAGTTCCCTGAGTTTTCGTAAGAGGTCTTCCGCTTCGACCTCGTTGACGATTTGTCCACTTCGCTCTTGGCCCAACTTCGAAAGTTGACCTGGTTCGAGAAGATGGATGTGCGCTTCGATATCAATCATCCCTTCAACGGTGGAGACATCGTTCAGATAGGTCTCCAGCCAAGCATGCTGTTCAGGGCTTGCGATCACCGCGAGTGCTCCTCCCGGGAGGGGTTCGATGCGTTGCCCTTCTTCGAACGCAGGCTGCATGATGTCCTGAATCGCCCGAGACACACATTCGGCGGTGGTGCGGGATCGGTCGCGCAGCAGCTGGAGCTGATCGAGTTGGTCGTGTTCGTAAGAGCCGGCGAGCACTGTTCCCCAACTTTTCGTTTCGTCCAGGAGGCGGGCGAACTCATCGTCACCAGTCAGTGAACGAATGTCGTGGAGCCTCAGCTCCGCGTTCACGGGAACCGAAGTCGCCACTTGGCGTTGTGCTTCGATGGGGGATCGGCGTTCCTCCTGCCAAGTCGCCATGCATGTGATGAGCAATGCGAGCGAGTGAATCATCATCGGACTCCTTCAAGGTTCCAGGTCAGGATGTTTCTGGGAGAGAGATCTCGGGGGCGCGCGGGGGAGCGTGGGGGAGTGGTCGTGGAGATGGAAAGCCGGACCGAAAGCTCACGGTCTTGTCTTGGGGGCCGCGGCATCTCGGCATTCGATGCCACAGGAATCAAACCGTCGTTCCCTGTTTGAAAGACAGGGAGGCAAAGGACGAGGAAGGCCGCTGCCGCCAAGAGAGCGGGCCATGGGGTTCGAGCGCGCGGCAAGGGTGCCGGGGTCGGCAACACTGGCAAGCGCTGCAGGAGCCTCCGCACCGCGGACTCCGTTTCGGGGTCGCGAGCCAGGGCCGCGGCCAGTTCCTCGTCCTCGAACGGATTGCGCCGTGCGTCCAGCTCTGCATTGACTCGGTCCCATAGCTTTTCGTCCATCACGTCACCCGCTCGTCATCCAGGCCCGCCAGCCGGCGACGTGCCCTCCAAAGATGAGATTTCACCGTTCCTTCGGGCAGGCCGAGTTCTGCGGCGATTGCACGGACGGACTGTCCGAGTTGGTGAAATCGTTGCAGTACTTCGCACTCTCGTGGGGGGAGTTGCTTGAGCAAACGCTCGACCTCTTCACGGGTTTCAAGCGTCGCCGTCTCTTCGGGAGCCGGGGGTTCCAGCTCTGCCGAAAGAGAGGGGCGTCGCATGGCGCCACTTCGGAGGTCGAGGAGTGCTCGGTCCGCCACGCGTCGTAGCCAAGGCCACAGCGCGCGACTTGGATCGAAGCTCTCTCGGTACGAGAGTGCTCTCGCCACCACTTCTTGAGCCACGTCATCCAGTTCGGCACGAGGGACTCGCGGTCGACTAGCTCCCAAGTGGGCGCGCAGTCGTGGCAAGAGGTCCAAGAGCCGATCTTCCAAGGGGTCTGGCGTGTCCTGGGTGGCGATGCCGTCGTTCATTCCAAGGGACCCCTACCGAAGGGAGGCCCGCGGGGTTGCAAAAAGTCGAAATCTGGGAGGACCATTGCGGGGCCCCGATCCCTTTCTTGACACCACATCGGTGGCGAGCGGGGACTCGTCCTCAATAGCTGGTCCGCGGTCGCTCCACGCCCATCGCCTTCAGCCTCGAAGTCAGGGTGGCGGGATGGAGGCCGAGGAACTCGGCCGCTCCTCCCTTTCCCGCGATCTTCCAGCGATGGTGGTTGAGGACCGCGACGAGGTTGTCCTGCTCGAGTTTGCGCATTTGTTCGTCGTTCAGCAGCGGTGCCGTCGGGGAATCACTCGGGGAGGAGCCGGTTCGTGGAAGGGCAGGAGGGAGGAGAACTAGCAGCTTGCCGCCGCGGGCGCTGATCAGAGCGCGTTCCATGACGTTCTGGAGCTCCCGCACGTTGCCGGGCCAGTCGTGGGCGCGCAAGCGATCGACGTCATCCCTCTGGAGCTTGGGTGGGCGTTGCTTGCCCGTGATTCCTTTGTCGAGGAAATGCTGAGCGAGCAGGGGGATGTCGTCCCGTCGATCGCGAAGGGGGGGGACACGAATGGGGAACACGGTGAGGCGGTAGTAGAGATCCTCGCGGAAGCGACCGGCTTGAACCTCGGCCTGGAGATCGCGGTTGGTGGCCGCAATCACTCGCACGTCGACCGAGCGCTCTTGGTCTTCTCCGATCCGAGAGAACGCCCCCTCCTGCAATGCACGCAGCAGCTTGCCTTGAAGATCGAGGGGGATCTCCCCGACCTCGTCGAGAAACAGAGTCCCGCCATCGGCGACCTGGAATCGCCCGGCGCGATCTCGATTCGCGCCAGTGAACGATCCCTTCACGTGGCCAAAGAACTCGCTTTCGAACAGGTCACGCGGAATCGAGGCACAGTTGACGCGCACCAGCGGGCGATTGGCGCGTGGACTTTGTTCGTGCAACGCAAGGGCGATGAGTTCCTTGCCTGTGCCGGATTCGCCTTCGACGAGGACCGTGGCTTCCGAAGAAGCAACCACTTCGACTTGCTGGAGCACCTGTTGGATGGCGGCGCTTTGGCCGACAATGTGACCAAAGGAGTGGACGGACTTGATTTCATCGCGCAGGTAGTCGCGCTCGTGTTCGAGCTGGCGACGCAGTGTGTGCAGCTCTTCGAAGGCGCGTGCGTTGGCGAGCGCGGTGGCTGCGTGATCGGCGAAGGTGCGGAGCCAGCCAAAGGTGGTCTCGCTCATCTCGGTGCGGCTGAAGACGGCAAGAACTCCCAGGGTCTCCCCACGAAAGACCAATGGCTGGCCGGCGAAGGAGGCGATCCCTTCGCGTTCCGCCCAGGCCAGGTCGGCCACCCAACGACTGCCTCCGCTCACATGAAGAAGCTGAGATTCGCCGCTGGCGCCGACTTGTCCGACTTTTCGCACTCCGAGAGGAAAGCGGCGGAAACGTCCCTGGGTGTCAGACCAAGTCTGATGGGGATCCACCAGGGAGGAGCCGGAGCTTGCCACCAGATGCAAGCAGTGGGTTTGGTCGGGGCACTCTTGGCGCATGACGCAGGTGTTGCAAATGTCCCCCGGTCCAAGCAACCAGATGCGTGCCAGGGCGACTCCCGGCTCGCGGGCGAGATCTCCCACGATTTGGGCGAGAACGAGTTCCGGCGAGAGTGCCTGAGCAACGTTCAAGGCGGCCTTCTGGAGTGCGTCTGGATTCATGGAAGCAGACTAATGAGATGTCATGAGTGGGGCATGTAATTTCATTGAAAGATGAGATGTCATGTCCGTGAATGGTGGTTCATGTGTTCATTAAGTTGCTGATATTGATTGGCTTACGTTGATTTTCGAGATCTGGCATGGCGCGTGCAATTGATGGAATTGGATTTCGATTCCTCACCCCAAACCAAGGATTCCAACCATGAAACGCGCCATCCTCCTCACGGCTGCTTCCTCCGTTCTCCTGGCTCTCGGTGTGCTTGCCAACGGACCCACCCAAGCCGCGAGCAAGCCCTCTTCTGCTGCCGAAGAGGCGTCGCCTTTGTCGACCCTGTCTTTCGATCCGTCGAACACCGCCTTGGTCGTCACGGATCCCCAGAACGATTTCCTGAGTCCCGAAGGCGTCACCTGGGGTGTCGTTGGCAAGAGCGTCACCGAGAACAAGACGGTCGAAAACCTCGAGACCTTGTTCCGGGCGGCAAAGAGTGAAGGGTTCCCGGTTTTCGTGTCACCTCACTACTACTATCCCCACGACAAGCATTGGAAGTTCGAAGGCAAGCTCGAAGCTCTGATGCACCAGATTGGCATGTTCGATCGTCCCGATGCGCTGTCCCTGGAAGATTTCGAAGGCTCCGGCGCCGATTGGCTCGAGCTCTACAAGCCGTACATCCAAGATGGTGAGACTGTGGTCACGAGTCCTCACAAGGTGTACGGCCCGGAGACGAACGATCTGGTCTTGCAGCTACGCAAGCGCGGCATCGACCGGATCATCCTGGCGGGAATGTCTGCCAATCTTTGCACCGAATCCCATCTCCGGGAGCTCTTGGAGCAGGGCTTTGACGTCACCGTTGTGTCCGATGGAACCGCCGCCGCGATCACTCCGGAGCTTGGCGATGGCTATGCCGCTGCTCTGACAAACTTCGGATTCATGGCGAACGCGGTGGTGGACACCAAGGCCGCGGTCGTCGCCATGGGCGGCGCCTCCCAATAAAGCGACAGGGGCCTGGCCCTGCCACCGGACTCCACGCCCTTGCGGCTGACACTCTCTCCTTGGATTCGCGTGAACATCCCCGAGGCTCTCCCGTCCTGATCGTCTCCCAACGGAGGCGAGTGAGTCGAATTGAAGGCCCTTGGTGTTGACCGTGAATGGCGCCTGCGACCGGCCAAGCCAAATGGCGTCTCAAGGACACTGTTGGAAAGAAAGCACAACGCCATGATTACTCGAAAACGAATTGCCCTTGTTGCGATCCCCGCGCTCTTCGCCTTCCTCGCGGGTGCAAGCACCGCCACCACCCGGCCCGAAGCAAAGGAAACGGACATGCCAGTGACTCAGGTTCTACAAACCACGTACGAAACCCAGAAGGTGGGTGACGTGGACGTCTTCTACCGAGCGGCGGGCTCGAAGAAGCACCCGGTCGTCTTGCTTCTCCACGGCTACCCATCGTCCAGCCATCAGTACCGCAATCTGATTCCGAAGCTCGCGACTCACTACCGTGTCATTGCTCCCGATCTGCCAGGATTCGGGTCCACGGCGGCTCCGCCGCGGGGCGAGTACGACTACACATTCGACAGCCTGGCGGCGACGATCGACGGTTTCACCCAGGCGCTCGGGCTCGAGCGATTTGCCATCTACGTTTTCGACTACGGGGCCCCCGTGGGGTTTCGGATCGCGAGTGCTCACCCCGAGCGCATCACGGCAATCATCACCCAGAATGGAAACGCCTACGAAGATGGGTTGACTGAGGCCTGGGGGCCGATTCGGGCCTACTGGAGTGAGGCCTCCAGCGAGAATCGCGACGCTCTGCGGGTCTTGCTGACGCGGGAAACCACGGAATGGCAGTACCACGAGGGCACTCCCGACGACCGGAAGAACCTCATCAGCCCAGATGCGATCAACCATGATCAGGCGATCCTGGATCGAGACTCAGAGATCCAACTCGACCTGTTCGGCGACTACAAGACCAACGTGGATTCGTACCCGCAGTGGCAGGAATACTTGCGGACGAATAAGCCTCCCGTCCTTGCGATTTGGGGCAAGAATGATCCATTCTTCGGCCCCGCCGGTGCCCGCGCGTTTCAGCGCGATCTTCCCGACGCCAAGGTCGAGCTGATCGACGCCGGTCATTTTGTTCTGGAAACTCACCTGGACGAAGTCGCTGTCCGAATCAAGGAGTTCTTGGCAAGGAACGTCTTCTAGCGGGCCGTTGAACAAGTCGCTGGGCGCCTGATCGGACCTTTTCGCCTCCTGCTTCGTCCTCGAATCCTCGACGAATCCACCGATTCGCCTGGGATCCGACTTCTGGGCGGAAACGAGAATCTCTCGATCGGCCGTCCGAGGCCTTCTTCGGCGACCCTGCGAGGTCGCGCCGCTGTCTCCCATTCCGGATCCCGAGCAAGAGGAACGCGCCATGGGCCGTCAATACGTCAGTGACATTGCCTTCACGGATTCCGTGAAGGATTTTCAGAAGGCAAATGGATCCCGAGAGGCCTACGCGCGAATGGAGCAAGGAGTCGGATGGCGAACGGAGGTTTCCGAGGAGCTTTCGAGCTTCCTTGCCGACGCCGACATGTTCTATCTGGCAACGGCAAACGCGGATGGGCAGCCTTACATCCAGTACCGAGGGGGGCCTCCGGGTTTCCTTCGAGTGCTGGATGCCCAAACGCTGGCCTTCGCGGACTTTGCCGGCAACCAGCAGTACATCTCCGCCGGAAACCTTGCCGAGAACCCGAAAGCCTTCGTGTTTCTGATCGACTATGTCAACCGGAGGCGAATCAAGGCCTGGGGCACGGCACGGGTCGTGGCGGATGACTCTGAGCTTCTCGAACGGCTTAGCGATCCTCGATACCCGGCAATGCCAGAGAGGGTGATCGTGTTCTCCATCGAGGCCTGGGATGTGAACTGTCCGCAGCACATCCACGTGCGGATCCCCGTGGCCGAGGTCGAGCAGCTCAAAGCCAGAATTCTGGAGCTGGAGGCGCGAATCAAGGACTCCGCGAACGACGGGGAACTTCACCCAGGCAACGAGTGACCGATGAGTTCGGCTTCCTCCGAGCGCTGTGGAGCGAGCGGTCCGTGAATTGCTCTCGTGTTCGACGAGTCCTGCGAGGGAGAGCCTTGGCACGAATCTGTCACCCCGACGTAACGTGGAAATGCGTTCAGCGCCGGTGGACCTCAGGTGGGTGGGATGGCTCTTTCCTGGCCGGGTCACGACCTGGTCCCGTTGCCGTTGGAGGTCATTCCATGGTTCGCCGTCGACTCCTGATGCTCCTGATCGTCCTCGGATGCTGTGCCCCGACAGGCGAAGCGTCTCCGCTTCGCCCCCGAGGAATTCCGCCCCAAGGGATTCGCGAGTTGTTCGAGCAGAGCGAACTCGTCTTGGTCGGCGAGGTGGTCGATCGGTTGATGGGAACCGCGATCATTCGTCCGCTCGAGGTGGTCAAGGGGCAAGGGGCAACCGACGAAGTGAGAGTCCGAGTTCCCGATGGCGTCAGTTGCCCGGCACCGCCCGTCTATCCACGCCGTGCTCGCGTGCTGTGCTTTCTCGCCCGAAGCGACGACGAGGAATGGGTCACGATCGCCTGGTCCCACGGGGCGAAGATCTTGGGGCGTGATGACGGCGGAGTCTTCGTCAGTCGCCTGCGCGAGTTGCGCGGGATCGAAAGGATTGTGGATCCGCAGTTCGCCAACCAGGAACTGGTCGAGTGGTACTTGCGCTGCACAGAGCACCCCGCCACGTTGCTGGATGCGTTGAAAGATCTTGATCCGCAGCAGTGGAACGGTCGTCCTCGGGAAGACCAGAGCTTGACACGGTCCTTCAGGGCTCGGCATCGGGAGGGACTCCTTGCGGTGCTTCGTGGATTCTCACTCCGCGGCAGTCGATGGAACATCGAGGTGAAGGAGCTCATGAAGCTGCTCTCGAAAACTGCTCTTCCGGGAAGCCCGTACGGACAGCACCTCCTTCTTGCGGAAGACGAATGGCACGTGAGAAACCTCCCGCGACGAGTCAAGGCTCTCACCTTTTCTCTCGAAGCCGAAGACTGCTGTCTGCGAGAGGGGCTGGTCCGCATGGAGAGAACACTTTCGACGCCAGACCGACCCGCCTTTTCGGTCACTCTGGCCGTCGATGGCGGTTTGGAGTTCTACGGCCACTGGGGGACGACGGTCCTTGGCCTGCGGCGCGGGTTCGTGGATCCATCGGTGGTGACCCAGCTGTTGGCAACCCCCGGTTGGCTCGAGCATCCCGAGCCAACAACTCACGAGGGAGATTTCGTCAAAGATCCACAGACGGTGACAATGACGCTGCAGGATGGTTCGCGCCGCAGGACGATCTCTTCTTCCGGCACTTGCTCGAAACTGGTTGGGGAAATGATGGCTGCGGTGGAGTCCGTGGATCCGGTCGCGAGGTGGATCGGTGGTCGCTAGCAAGCCGTTGTAGAAGGCCTCGGACGGGCGATCGAGGGTTTCTCTCGTGGAGCGCTGGGGGGAGAGGCCCGGTGCGGCGTGCGAAAACATGCGGAAATATTGGCGGACGACTGGTGACAAACACGTTGGTTGATTGATTCGCTTTCTAGTGATCGGGCTGTTTGAGCCAAGGGACTCTCAACCATGCGACGACGCGCCGTCACTTTCCTCATCCTTTTCCTGCATGGGGCTGCCGCGGCACAGACCACTTGGTTCGTCGCACCGGGGGGAAGTGGGGACGGTTCCTCGGCCCTCCCGCTTGGTTCCCTTGCGACCGCTGTGGATGCTGCGGCCGATGGCGACACGATTCTGGTCCGCCCGGGAACCTACTTCGAAAACGTGGAAATTGTGGGGCGTCGTCGATTGTTCATCCGTAGCGACGCGGATGGCGATCCCTCGACTCGCGACTTGGCACCCAGTGCCACGATTCTGGACGGAAACCAAGAAGGGGTCGTGGTGTTGTTCCGGGACACCTCCGCACTCATTGAGGGTTTCACGGTGACCCATGGGTTGGTCGATCTGAATGTTCCCGCGGGCCTGGAGGCGGCCGGAATCCACTGCTCTGGCTCTCTCGTGATCATCCGACACAACATCGTTGTGGACAATCATGTCGGCAACATCATCTTTGACACTTCCGGGGCGGGCATCGGTTCGGTGGGAGGGGGATTCACCCTCATCGAAGACAACTGGGTGATGGACAACACGATGTTCGCCGGTCATGGAGCGGGAATCGGCATGAGCAGTGCCGGAGTGATTCGGCGGAATGTCGTCAAGCGGAACACGAGCTTCCAGGGCATCGGAGGTGGCATCAGTGCTGGTCCTCTTGCAATGCGAACCGTCCTGGTCGAGGGCAATGTCATTCAGAAGAACAAGGCACCAAGCGCCGGAGGAATCCGTGTCCGTGGCTCGACCTCTCCGGGCGCACCGCCGGTGATGGTCCGACACAACGTGATTGTGGGCAACTCGGCCAACGTCACCACGAACGGCGAGGGTTGTGGTGGTGGCGCTAGTGTGACATGGGCCGATGTGGCCAACAACCTGATCGCCAACAACTCGGCCTTTCGCGACGGGGGTGGGCTCGATGCATGGAATGCGGTTGTCCGTTCGAACACAATCGTAGAGAACTCGGCGGACGGAGGGGGCGGAGGCATTCGCATTCACCGTTCGCGGCACACTTCCTTTCCTGACGCTCAAGTGGGTCTGATCGACTCGATCGTATGGGGAAACTCAGCGTCGGGCTTCGGCAACGAACTCCGGGTAACCGCGGACCAGCCCGGATGCATGGTGAATGTGGAGTATTCTTGTTTGAAGATGGGGCGGTACAACATCTCTGTCAGCAACAACTGCAGACTCAGCTTGGGTGCTGGGATCGTGTCGGAGAATCCACGTTTCGTCTCGGAAGTTCGCGACGAGTGGACCTTGCGGGGCGATTCTCCCTGCCTTGATCGGGGCGACCCGACCTTCTGGGGGAGTCAGGACCTTGCCGGAAATCCTCGGGTTCTGGATGGATTACTGGATGGCAACGCGCGCGTGGACATGGGCTGTTACGAGTTCAACCATCTGCGCTTGGAGTTGACCGGCAATCCGGTCCCCGGCGGTATGGTCACGCTGGTGTGCGAGGGCACTGCAGGCCTCCCAGCGATTCTCCTCGGCGGCACGCAGTTCGGTGTTTCCCGCCTCGATGCTTTTGGCACTCTCTTTCTCGATCTGAGCTCCCCATGGGCCTTGCTCGGCACCGGCATCGTTCCATTCCAGCTCGACCTGCCGATTTCCGTCGATGCGGGGCTTCCGGACTTCTTCGTGTTTCAGGGACTTGCTTACGAGGCGCCCCGACCCCACGGCCCCCCGGATCGTCTTCAGAGTCTTGTTTCGAGAATCGCGGGGACCACCTCGAACTGGGTTTCTTTGGATCAAGGGTCTGACGAGTTGCCACTCATCACTGCGGTGACGAACGCTCCGCCCACTCTCCTGCCGACCGGCTCTCCCTCTTTTCCCGGGTCCCTCGAGGCGATGGAATCCTGGGCTCTTGGGTTTCTGGCCGACGAAGACTCTTCCCGGAGCGGGGTCGCTGTCAACGTTGGTATGGAGCGTTGGTCCAACGATCGTTGAACTTCGGACCCGGCAACGTTGCCCCCCCCGCCCACCCGGTGGAGACGCTTGCACCGGGGAGAGGGCGAAGCCCACGCACGATGGACCATCGCGTCCCATGACGTGAACCGCTAACGCCAGGACTTGCCGATGCCCCGATCCCTCGGAAACGAACCGTTGTAGCGGCTGGGATAGCCCTGTTCGCTGAACGCGTTGTCGATCTCGAGTCCGTGGGGTGTCCCGTTCCACAGTTGGCCATCATCATCATCGAGAACCAAAAGATGGTCGCGAACGATGTCGCACACTTGGCTGTCGTCGTAGGCATTCATCCAGGCTAGGAACAGGGTGTCGGCCTTGCGATCTCCCAACGTGTTCCCATAGTTTTCGTTGAGCCTCTCTCTCATGTTCCAGAAGGAGGCCATGTGCGGTTCCCCGTTCCAATGGATGATGGAGTAGCAGCCCGCGGCACAACTCCCGCAGTACTGTCGGTTGGTGGTTGCGGTTCTTGGATTGCAAGTCGGCCCACAGAAGCTTCGGCCGATGACCGGATCATCGTAGAGGTAGTTGGCAAACACGTCCGCGTTTCCCTCTCCAAAGCCATCGGGGCCGTTCCCAGAGCCGTAACGAACGTTGGCCCAATGTCCGATTTCGTGGGCGATGACGGAGCTGTAAGCGAGATTGACGCAGCCCCCTCCTGCGTCGTCGTAGTTCGTTGCGGTGCCATCGAAGAACGCCATGCAAGTGCTCGCGGTTCGATTCACCCGTGCCAGTTGCTGAAAGTCCATGGTGTCGTCGGTCGGGTCGATGGAGTGGATCCACTTCACGAACTTGGTCGCCGCTTGGTGCACGTTGATCTGGGAGGTCTTCCGACGAAGCCCTGCACCATTCAGGTTCCACTCCTCGACGACTCCTGGGTTGACGGTTCGCGTGGAGGCCACGGGGTCACCGCTGGCGGGAATGACTCGCACCAGGGGAGACGAGACGTCGAAGTCGACAGTGGCTTCCAGACTCACTCCCGTGGAGGGAATCGTGAACATTCCCTGTTCGTCGGTGAGGGCCTCCGCGAATGGAAAGAACCCGAAGAACAACTCGACGTGAACGCCCTCCATGGGAACCAGCACGGGGGGATTGGTGGCGACGTCGGGCTCGAGGCCCGGAGTGCCTCGTCCGAGGACACGCCCGGTCGTATCCGAGAAAAAGTGGATGGTGCTGCGTTGATCCAGAATGCTTCCATCTTGGGCGTCGACGGTGATCTTCTCCTGAACCGGAACGCCGTCCGGACCCGGCGAACGAAGCTCGATCACCCAGGCCGTGACCGGCGCGCGCTTGGCCTCGCTCCAAACGAGACAGCAATCCACCGAGCGGACTCGTGCGGCGCGTCCCGGAAAGACGGCTCGGGCAGTGTCGATGGCCTGCTCGTCGTTCATAGATGGCAGGATCTCGATCTCTTCCACCATGGGCAGGCAATGGTTGGAGACGGAGAGGAGCGCGCCGGCCTCGTTGAAAAGGAATGTCAGGGAGGCGCCTTGGACGGGCAGTCCGCCGACGCTTTGTTCGAAGATGACCGCGGTCTTGTTGCTCGTTCCCAGAGCCGACAAGGCCAGTGGTTTCACCTTGCGAAGAGTGAGAGAGTCGGCAGAGAAGCCAAACATCGGAGAGTACGCGTCAACCAGGGAGCGGCACATCCACTCGAGGTTCGACTCTTGTCCTGCGAGCAGACCCACGTCGAAGCGGGCGCCGTAGATCTCCCGAACCGCCGCTTTCTCTTCGTCGTAGCGAGTGGAGGTCTCTCCGTCGAACTGGGCCACGAAGTCGTCGAAGGTTGCCCTGGCCGAAGCCTCTCGTTCCGAGCGGTGCCGCAGGGCGTCACCGGACTCGGAGAGCATGGCCGTGAAAGCAAGGATCAAGCAAGACGGGGTCACCATCGGTCTTCTCCAGCGGACTGACGACCGAAGCCGGGGGGATCTTGGTCGTCTCGTGATTCAAGGAATGGAGTGCGGCTACGGCTCGGAGGCCCGGGGCAGGGGGCGACTCAAGGCTTCCCTAGGCGAGCTGCCTCGGAGATTGGACAGAGGAATCGGAGCCGGGGGGTGTTTCTGGCTGAGGCTTCTCTCTGGATCGACTCGGTTGTGTCCGAGGGAGAGAACTGCTCTATATCGAAAGAGCCACCAATCGCCCCAGGGGCTGCCCCCGTGCCTCTCGCTTCGGAAACCTCGACCCTGTCCATCAAGTGGAACACGACCCGGCTGTCCTTGATCGGCCGACTCAAAAGCCGTGACGACCAAGAAGCGTGGCGGGAGTTCGATCGCTTGTATGGCGATCTCATCGTGAGCTACGCGCGGAGAAGAGGGCTGGGTCTTGCGGACGCCGAAGACTTGCGCCAGGTCGTCCTGATGAGCCTTTTGACGGTCATGAAGTCCTTCGAGTTTCAGCCGGGGCGGGGTCGATTCCGCAGCTACCTCGGCCGGATTGTCGGAAACGCCGTGTTTCGCTTTCGGGAACGTCCATTCCGTCGTTCCGATGTCCTAGAGCTGGATGAGGTTCTCGTTCGCAACCTGCCCTGCCCCGAGGAGCACGACGCGCTTTGGGAGCAGGAGTGGGTCGACCACCACTTGCGACGAGCGATGGAAACGGTGCGCCGGACCTTCGAACCCCGTTCCGTCGAGGCCTTTCACCAACTCCTGGCGGGTCACGGGACTGCCGAGGTCGCCGAGGCTCTCGAGACAACCACTGACGCGGTCCACAAGATGAAGCAACGAATCCGTCAACGGCTCAAGGAACTGATCGCCGAGCAAGTGCTCGAAGAAGGCGAGGGAATCCTTTGAGCGGCGGGGACTACTCCTGGATGCCTGGACTGGGAATCGACCTGGATGGCGGGGATTGGCTCGATCGGCTTCGTCGAGCTTCCGAACGGGCTCCACTTGGCGAACTCGGTGGCTACGAGTTGGTCGAGGAAGCGGGCCGCGGTGGGCAAGGGGTCGTCTACCGGGCGCGTCAAGGGGGCCGGTTCGTGGCGGTCAAGCGCATCCTGTCGGGACCCTACGCTTCGTCGACCCAGCAGCGCCGTTTCGAGCGCGAGGTGGAAGTGGTGCGGCGGCTGGAACACCCGGGAATCGTGCGCCTGCTCGACGCGAGAAGGATTGGCGAGGCGCCGATTTTGGTGATGGAGTGGATCGAAGGCATTCCGATTACCGAATGGGCGGCCCATGGCGGGAACCCCCGGGAGGTCGGTGACATCCTCGAAGTGGCGGAAAGAGTGTGCGAAGCTCTTCAGTACGCTCATCATCAGGGAGTGTTTCACCGCGACCTGAAACCTTCGAATCTTCTGGTCGATGGCACCGGACAGCCCCACCTCCTGGACTTCGGTTTGGCCAAGCTGAATGGTGCAGACGGCCGATTTCCAGGACTGACCTCGACCGGATTCCTCGGGACGCTCGCCTATGCATCTCCGGAACAAGTCGACGGGGACATCGCGGACCTGGACGCCTCTTCCGACATCTACTCCTTCGGGGTCATCCTGTTCGAGATGCTCACGGGCCGAAACCCGTTTGCCGAAGGAACTGTTTCCGAGGTCGTGCGGGCAATCACCGAAGACGATCCTCCGCGACCGTCTTCCCTTGTCCCGGGGATCGATCGAAGCTTGGACGCGGTGGTGTTGAAGGCCCTGTCCAAAGACCCGGCTCGTCGATACCCGTCGATTGGCGCGCTGCAGAGAGACCTCGCCCGGCATCAAGCCGGAGAACCGGTGGAAGCGAGAGGGCAGAGCACGGCTTACGTGCTGAGCCGGCTGGTGCGACGCCACCGGATGGCCTCCGCGTTGATTGCCATCCTTGCGGTTCTCGTCTGCGCGTTTGGCGCGACCATGACCGTTTTCTTCCTCAAAGCCCAGCGAGACGCGCTGCGCGCCGATCGAGTCCAGTCATTCCTGGAGACGTCTCTCGTTCCGCCGGGCGGGGCCGCCCAACTCACCTACGCCAGAGCAATGTTGGATCAAGCGGCGGGGAGGGTGGCGCTCGAGCTCGCCGAAGAGCCGTCGATCGAGATCGGAGTGCGACGGGCGCTGGCCATTCGTTACGCCGAGATCGGTGCCTGGGAGCAGGTCCAGGCGCAGGCCGAGCGCGTTCTCGCCATGACGGAGACGATGTCGGAGAGCGGTCGGAAGGATCGGATGGTCGCGTTGGGACTCTTGGGGAATGCCGCCCTGCAAGGCGGAGACCCGATCGCTGTTCAGCACTTCCAGCGTGCGCTATCCCTGTGCCGTGACCTGCACGGCGAGTCCCATCCTCTCCTCGCCGAGCATCATCACTGGTTGGGATCGGCTTATTGGCGCTGTGCCAGCCCACCAAGAGTCGACCGAGCCGAGCGAGAGTTCCAGATCGCGATCGAGATGCACGGACAGGCCTCCCGCGGCCCTTCCCTGGCCGCCGCCGAGGCCATGCGTAGTCACGCGGCGATGCGTCGAGAGATTGGAGATGCGGGCCGCGCCGTGGTCGGATACGAGCGCACGCTCGAGATGCTGGACGAGTTGCCTGCCGACTTGGTCTCGCGAATTCGCATCGAATGCCTTCAGGAGCTCGGCCTCGCGTGCATGACGGTGGAGGACTGGGAGAAGGCGGAGGCGGCGTTTCGTCAGGCTGTCGGTCTGCGCGGTGGCGTCTTGGAAGATGCCGTTCCTCCCTGTCTTGCAAACATCGGGACGTCCATTCAGTACCGAGGAGAAGATGCCGAGGCCCTTTCCTGGCTCGAATCGGCGGTGGTCGCCCGCATGGAGTTGTTGGCCGAGAGCTATCCGCCAGGCCGGGCTCAGTTCGTCCTCCTTGCCGCCGAGATTCGGAGTCACGGGCTACGAGCGGCGGCCATTCCGAAGGTTGCCACCGCATTGGCGGAGATCGCTCCTGTGATCTTGCCGTTGTTTCAGCTAACTGCTGCAAGGATCGCCAATGCCCGCGAAGCATTGGGAGAGACCGACCGTGCTGAAGCCTTGCGAACGGCGCTGGTGGAGATGATGCTCGCCCACGAGCTTGCGCCCGATCCTTGGGGGGTTGGTCCGACGGGGCGATAGAGGGAACGCCTCGAATGTCGAGCGAGGCTCACTCTCCGTCTGACGGCCGTGCATCGGTCTCCAGGTGCCAGCCCGGGTTGACCCACACTCCGTCTCGCTTCACGAAGATCTCCGTTCCTCGGCCAGACTCCTCGAGCACCTCTCCGTCGACCTCGAGCTTCCATTCGAAGGTCGTGTACAAAACCGCGACGTCGCCGTAGAGGCGGATCTCCGTCTCTGGGAACGCGAGATCGAGGAGCCTTCCTCCTTCCTCGGCGAATCTCCGGGAGGCGTTGACGACGGACTCGGATCCCACCCAAGGGGGGGCCTCTCGACTCATCACCAAAGTGTCGGGGGGAAGCACCTTCCGGAGAGTCGTCACATCTCCTTGGAAGTACGCGTGCCAAACGGCTTCTCGTGCAGAAAGGACCTCGTTTCGCCAAGCTTCTGGAATGGGAAAATGCAGGCTGTGGATTTCGTCCACCGTGTCAGGGTGGCGGGCAGTGTGGGAGGCGACCTGGATCCACTCGCCGTCTCGTTCGTGGTAGATGTCGAGAACTCGGATCTTGGGGAAGAAGTCCTTCCAGCCGATGTCGAGCTTCGCAATGTAGGACACCACGCCGATCTCGTCATAGAAGACAACATCGAAATCCGTCATTTGGTAGCCCTTCATGCGGGTGGGCTGGCTCAGAGCTTGGTCCGCGTTTCTCATGTATCCATCAATCCCGCGAACGATGCTGGAAGACCGGGAAAGGAACCCGCGCCAGGTTTCGCTGTGGGTCGCTTGGATCGTGTCTCGATCGCCATCGATGTAGGCGCGAAAGATGGAGTCGATGTGCGCTCGAATCGCTTGACGGTCCTCGGAGCGGTCCTGGCTCTCGGCAGCTGGTTGCGCGACATTCCAAAGAAGCGCTGTCAGAGCACTCGAGAGCAGACAGCAGATGCCTTGCCGCATGGTTTACCTCCGAGAGTGAGGGGACGTCGGTGTCCCAGTCCTTTGTTTCTGGTGCTCGATGGGAAGCGAGCCTGCAACGTAGCCTCCACAGGAGACCTTGGGTTCGCCATGTCATGACGGCCGGTGGCGTTGGGACGAAAGCGGGTGCCGGTGGGGTGAAGCCCGTGCATGCCTCGATACAATTGCCCCATGAACTCGGCGGCCACCGATGCATGGGTGGCATCGGCACGCACCACGAAGAGCCTCCTTCGTCCGTGGCTGATCATCCTTCTCGCATGGACAGTCGTGGCCTTGCTGGTGACCACCCAACTTCACCTTCGTACGGAGCGAGGAGCTCGAATTCCTTGGCTCTCTTTGGCGGGCTTTGAGCTGGCCTACTGGTACGTCTGGGCTTTCCTCACTCCGTGGGTCTTCTGGTTGTCCCGTCGGATCCCGGTGGAACGCGAGCGCTTTGTTTCCAAGCTTGTGATTCATGGAGTGCTGGGAACGGTCATCTCTCTCGCCATGATTGCCTACTTCGCGTGGCTCGTCACCGTCTTCGAGAAGCAGCGCTCTTTCGAACAGAACTTTCAGCTCTATCTGGGCCGCGGGTTTCACTACGACGTACTGATCTATTGGGCGCTGGTCGGGATCGGGTCCGCGTTGAGTTACCACCGCATGTTTCGCGAGAAAGCGACTCAGGCGGCGAGGCTGGAGTTACGCTCCACGAGGCTCGAAGCCAGCCTGATCGAGGCCCGCTGGCAAGCTTTGCGAGTTCAGATTCAGCCGCACTTCTTGTTCAACTGTTTGCATGCCGTCGCCGCCTTGATGGAGAGCAACGTCAGCGCCGCCCGCGAGATGCTGGCTCGTCTGGGGGAGCTCCTGCGAATGACGTTGGAGTGCCCGGAGAGAGTCACTCTTCGCGAGGAAATGGAGCTGGTGGACTGTTACCTGGACCTCGAACAGACCCGGCTCCAAGACCGATTGGTCGTCGAGCGGCAGATCGAAGCCGAGGCGTGGAACCAGGCCCTGCCGAGCTTGATCCTGCAGCCTTTGATCGAGAACGCGATCCGACATGGGGTCTCTCAGAGATCGGCGGATGGCTCGTTGCGAATCGTCGCAAAGGTGGATGGTGATCGAATGAGCATTGATGTGATTGACAATGGCCCCGGTCTTGCGGTCGCCCCGGGTCCCCCGGATGGCATTGGTCTGGCAAATGTTCGCGCCCGGCTTCGGCTCTGGGGTGAGGGGGCAGACCTTCATCTGCGCAACCGCGCCGAAGGGGGATGCCGGGCCACCTTGCGCTTCCCGGTGGGCCGGGCGCTGCCAGGGAATGAGCCGCGGTGAATCCACTGCGCATCCTTCTCGTGGATGACGAGGCGTTGGCCCGTCAGCGCCTCCGAGACTTGCTCGCACGGCACTCATGCATCCAAATCTGTGGAGAAAGCTCGACCGCAACTGCGGCCATCGAACAGATCGAGACGCGATCGCCCGACGTTCTGTTCTTGGACGTACAGATGCCTGACGGGAGTGGCTTCGATGTCTTGCGAGCCGTGGGGCCCGACTCGGTTCCGGTCGTCGTGTTCACCACTGCCTATGACCAGTACGCCTTGCAGGCATTCGAGGCCCACGCTCTTGATTACCTGCTGAAACCGTTCTCCGACCAGCGTTTCGAGGAGGCTCTGAGTCGGGCGTGCCGAATGTTGACCTTGTCTCGGGAGCGGAATCTCGTGGAACGACTCGAAGCCCTCCTCGAAGACGCCCCCAAGAGTGACCACCGCCTGGTGGTTCGTTCCTCGGGAAGGGTGAACTACCTCGACCCCTCAGAGATCGAGTGGGTGGAGGCCGAGGGGAACTACGTGCTCCTTCACACCGCTCGGGAATCTCATCTTCATCGGGAAACGATGACCTCGATCGAATCTCGGCTTCCTCCTGGGAAGTTTCTCAGGATCCATCGCTCCTCGATTGTCCAGCTTGCTCTGGTTCGAGAGGTGCTTCGTTCTCGAGAGGGGGACCATGACGTTCGTCTTGCCTCCGGGAAGAAGCTGCGAGTCTCCCCGCGCCATCGGCAAGCGTTGTTGGATGCTTTGGGGGAGTGAAGGACTCGACGACCTTCGGGCTCGGCATCGTGCCAAGGGTCAGAGACCTGGATGATCTGAGGGAGGACTCCCTTCGTGTCCATCCCCATTCTTCGCTTTGCCGATCTCGTGTTTCGCTTGTCATCCCTTGGAGACGATTGGTGGACTCGAGATCTCCGCGACGGTCCCGGCGTGCGGAGGCTTGACAAAGCCGAGGAATGCCCTCGAATCCGAGGGGCAGCGGGCTGTTGTGCCGAGCCAGCTGATGCCAAACCACTCAGCGGTACGGCGCTTGCGGAGCGTGGGTCGTTGTGTTGTCACGCCCTTCGGGAAGCCTGTCCCTAGCCACTGAGCCACCTCGATCTCGAATCTGATGCGTTTGCGCGCCGGAGATGTTGCAGCGACGCACATTCGAGGACGGAGAGAGCAATGCGAGCGCACTGGATTCTTGCGGTCCCCGCGGTGTTTTTCCTGGCGATGCTTGTCGGTTGTCAACGATCAGGTGGCTCTGGCGCGGGGAACAACGTGGAAACGGATCCCCCGGGCCCCCGGTCCGTCATCCAGGGCAATGTCACGGGCCCGAGCGGGGATGCGCTCGAGGGAGTCGCAGTGTCCACGCCTCTGGGAGGACTGGCGTTCACGGGTCCTTCCGGAGAGTTCTCGCTGACGATTGACCATGATTCTTCGCTCACACAGATTCGTGTGAACGCAGAAGCCACGATCGACAACATGCTGTGGAAAGGCTTCGCGAGACTCGAAATCGAAGAAGGGCAAGTCCAGTCGGGTCCGATTCCTCTCCAGCCGGCAGGGCCGTTGTTCGAAGGGACGTACCACTTTCCCCGCCACTCGGTCGATCACCTCATGCATGGCGACTGGAATGAAGACGGTGCCTTGGACCTGGCAGTCCTGGGGAGGGAGGGGGCAGACGACGGCAGCGATCCCGTGCCAATGCTCTCCGTTGTTCGCAATCGAGGCGATGGAACTTGGCTTCGAGGATGGAGCACCGTGCTGGACATTCAGAGCCCGCAAGATGTGCAAGTGCGGGACGTGAATGGAGACTTGCACGAAGACCTCCTCATTCTCAGCGCAGACTCTCATCTCGATGACAACGTTCCCACGGTCAATGTGCAGCTTGGCACCGGCGAAGGAGAATTCGTGCCCGGAGTCGCGTTGTGGACGAACGACTTCGTTGCCGCGGGAGTGAGACAGATCACCTGCTCGGACATCGATCTCGACGGAGATCAGGACCTGATTCTGGGGTTGCGGTCCGGGCAAATTCGTGTCGCCGCGAACGACGGTTTTGGCAATTGGCTGGCACTGCAAGAGGCCGGTTCCGCGACGAATGGTCTGCGTGAGATGCTGATGGTCGACTTGAATCTCGATGGAGTCGAGGACCTGTTGGCGCTCGGGACGGACAGCCTTTCTTTCCTGGGGGGGACCGGCACTCAGAGCTTTGCTCCCGAGGTTCGGAGTTTCGTGAGTAGCGAGGCGTCGGGCGTGACCCTGGGCAATGTCGATGAGGACCCGGAGTTGGAAGCCGTTGTCACGGCCGGGCAGGAAGTCGTGATCCTCGAGAACTCCGCGGGGACCTTTGCGGCGGAGCAGGTCATCGATGTCGGCGTTTCCGCCACTCATCCGCAGCTGCTTTCCCACACAAGGAGGCGTTCGCCGGACTTGCTGCTCCGAACGGGAGAGAGGCCGACAGGCTGGCGCTTGGAGGTCCTCCGAAGCCGCGAGGAGGGGTTCGAGACCTCGCTGGAAACGCTCTTCTCGGGCGTTCTCTCGGTGACCGGTGTTCTGGTCGCTGACGTTGACGATGATCGCGCTCGCGATCTCATCGTCTCCCAGGGGAGTTTGGTGCTCTCGTTCCCGGGAGAGGGCGATGGCTCGTTCGAGTTGCCGGTTTCCTTGGAGATTGACTCTTACCGTAACTTTCTTGGAGTGACCGACTTCGACGCGGATTCGCTCCAAGAGATCGTCATGGGCAACGATCTCCTCGTCGAGTTCTTCGAGTTGGATGGGCGGGGATCCGCGACGAAGCGGTTGACATTGGACGTGAATGAAGGAGTGAGCGCGGTCGCGTCCTTGGATCTCGACCAGGATGGAGACCAAGACATCTTGTGCTACGGCCATTCTTCTTTCTCGCGTCGGGCGTTCCTTCAGGAAGACGAGGGGTCCTTCTCGAGGATTCCGTTCGAAGTCGATGCCGGCGGGGGAGAGATGCAGGTGCAGGATCTCAATGGGGATGGGCGGAAGGATGTCGTGCTCCTGAATTCAGGGGGGCGTTCCGTCTCCGTGCTTCTGAATGACCCCCAAGGGTTGCTTCTCGAGCCACTCACCTATCCGGTGGGAAGTCTTCCAAACGACCTCGAAGTTCGAGATTTCAATGGCGATGGCATCTTGGACCTCGTTGTTCTCAGTCGGACTGATTACATCTTCGATGTCGGCTCTCTCGTCCCTGGTTCTCTCTCCTTGCTCCGAGGGCGAGGAGACGGATCATTCGGTCCCAACGTTCGCTTCGAGATCGCGGGGGATCCCCGCCACGTGGATCTCGGCGAGCTGACGGGCGATGGAATCGTGGATCTCGTCGTCCTCGATCAAGAACAGTCCACCCTGACGATCTGGCAGGGGGATGGGAGCGGCCGTTTCAGAACTTTGGATCCCTGGAATATCGATGTGCCGGGCTGGTCTCTGAAAGTCGCCGACGTGACCGGCGATGGGGTCTCGGACCTCCTGGTTGGTTGTGGTGGCGTGTCTGTGCTGCGAGGAGACGGCGCCGGCCAGTTCTCGTCCATCGGAACGTTTCGAGGGGACTGTGACGATGGGATCCTGGACATCGACGGCGACGGAGACCTTGACATGGTGGTAGAAACTGCCGCGGGCTCCTCCGACCACCAATTGCTCTTCTTTGAGAACCGAGCCGTTGCGTCTCAGGGCGTCGAGCCGGGGAAAAACGATTCGGGAGTCCTGGAAAAAGCGACCATGGGCCGCTGATTGGACGACGGCCTGCCCCCCGATGCCGCGTTCGGGAAGGAGCGCTCGGGCTCCCGACAGAGGCCAACCATTTCCAGGTTGTCGGACCAGTCACGAGTTGCCGTGCAATGGCAGCTTGAAGGGCAGCAAGTCAGTCGAAATCGTTGAGCTGCAAGACGAGGTCTTTGGGGCCGAAGAGGACCGGACGGAAGACGTCTCGATGGTGTCTCCGCGAGTGACCGTGGCCGCCGTCATCCTCGGAGTTGATCCAGACGGAGTAGAGCGTCACTTGCCCGCGATCATAGACGAACTTCAAAGGCCCCTGATTGGGGTCGAAGGGGTCGGTGGGAATGGGACCGAGAACGCTCTCCAGCGCCCCACCGCTCCGAGGAAGCCCGCCGTGGATGGCACGGTAGAGACCGACTGCCGCCGCCATTCGTGTCAATCCTCGGAGAGCTTGGATCTCGGAATAAGAGATCTCGAAGTAGTCCACGTTGAGGCCGACCTGACTCGCGAGGAAGTAGCGCGGATCCTTGGTTTCTTTGAGTGTCGTGCCCTGAATCAGCTCCCAATAGGGGAGAGCGGAAACTTGGACGGATTTGACTCCAATGTAGTCATCGATTCCTTGCAGTTCGTTCTCCGCAAACCAGGCCGCCACTTTCGAGCTCATGAGCTGGGAAGCGAACCGGAACTGCTCGCCGGGCCTCCACGCAAAGGTCGACTCCGGAACTGGCGCCAGTGGATCCAGCGGGCAACCTCTCGATCGAAAAATATCGACTTGCCACAGCAAGTGGTCGGTCAAGACAGAGGGAATCGAACTTCCGTGATGAAGCTGTTGAAGTACTGCAAGGATGCGGCGATACGTGTCGACTTCGAGCTCCCGATGTTCCAGCGTTCGCGCAAGGCTTGCGAAGCCATCGCGTTGAATTGCAACTGAAATGGGGACGCTCAGGCAATGAGGATTGCGGTGGACGTCACGGCCGAGCGCAAGGATTTCGCAGCCCGTTCGTGCGGCTCGGTCCGCACTCGGGTCCAGATGCGCTTCGTAGGCGAAGAGCTGGGAGACGAGTCGAAAGGGAATCAGATTGATGGGGGTTGCCCAATGTCCTCGCTCGTATTCGAACTCCCAGTCGCAGTGGCGTCGGCGGATCCCTGACCGAGCATACTTCGTCAGCGCGTGGTACGCTTTGTACTCAAGGAAGGAGAGGCTCGAAGGTTTCGTACCACCGGTCATATGGTCCCGGAGCTCGTCCCACATGGTCCCGCTCTGCTCCACTTGCTCGAGCCGTCGGCGAAGCTCTTCGGCGTCCGGGGGAAGTGGCGGAGGGTCGGCAACCCATGCCTTCGGCATTTGGTTAGATGCCCAGTGGATGCCGTTGTAGTCCAGAAGAGCGTTGCCTTCTGTGGTACTTCCGACCAGCACTTTCCGGGGTTGGGACTCCAGGTGGCGTCGGAGCTGAATCTCGGACTTCAAGTTCTGAAATCGATGATCGAGTTGGATTGACGCGCGATAAGTCGCGGCACCAGCAGCGACCAGGATGCACAGCGAGAGATACAGGAAGCCCTTGAAGAGCCTTCGAAGCGTGCCGAATCGTCGGCGTGGAGCGCGCAGTTGTCGATGACCGATGATTCGGCTCAAAGGAATGCCTCCAATGACTGGACAGCCTGGTCGTCGACGCATCGCGACAGTCGGTCTTCCCTGGAATCGGAGAGAAGCTCGGTGGAGCGTGAGTGAAAGACGAGATTCCCCGTGTTGTGACCTGTTGTTTCCGCTTCAGAGGACGGGGCGACGGACCCGCCGAGGCGGGAGATGGAGCCAGACGGAGTTCCGTCCGGGAGGGGGGAGGCCCGCCGCGCCCTGAGTGAACGTTCGCTCTGCCGGACTGGGTAAAACCTCACCGGTTCGCGGGGACCTTCCGTCGTCGCGACACTGGCACCGCGTTCAGCGCTGGACGGAGCTCGTGATGCCCACTCGGCGATCCTCTGCATTCTTTGGTCGGATTCCTGCGGCGGTTTGGAAACTCTTGGGCCTCGCACTCCTGCTCTCCCCGAGCGAGCGAGCCCACGCCACCCACGATCCGAATGCCTATCTCGGACTCGACCTTCCCGGTCTTGAGCCGGAAGTGTTCGCTCCCGGCGTCATCTCGATGCCAGACGCCTATGAATACGGGTCCGTGTTCACCGAGGACGGCCTGGAGCTCTTCTTTGGGGTGAATGTCGGGGAACGGGCGGAGATTCGATCCACTCGCTGGTTGGATGGAAAGTGGACGACACCCAGTGTGGTGTTGGGAAATCCTCGCTACACGTTTGGGGATCCGTTTCTGTCGGTGGACGAGGACCGGCTCTATTTCATTTCTAATCGTCCGCTCAAGGAGGAGACCTCCCCGCCGAAGGACTTCGACATCTGGTCCATTGAGCGAAACAAGTCGGGATGGGGGCAACCGGTCAATGTCGGGTCTCCGGTCAACTCCGCTGGGGACGAGTACTACATCTCGTTCGCTCAGGATGGACGCCTCTATTTCGCCTCAGACCGGAATGACAAGAAGGATCAAGGCAACTTTGACGTGTTCTCTGCTCCGGAATCAGACGCAGGATTTGGAGAAGCGCTCACGCTGGAAGGGGATCTGAACACGGGTCGCTACGAAGCCGACGCCTTCGTGGCGCCGGACGAGTCGTACATTCTCTACGGGTCGACGCGTCCCGAAGGCCTGGGTCGTGGGGATCTTTACATCAGCCTGCGCCGCGACGATGGAACCTGGAGCAAGGGAACGAACCTCGGGCCGAAGATCAACTCGGCCGGGCACGAGCTTTGTCCGTTCGTGACCGCTGACGAACGCCTCCTATTCTTCACTAGCAAAGAAGACGTGTATTGGGTCGATGCGGCGATTCTGGATGAGTTTCGGTGATCGGAGCTTTCCGCACTGCTAGGAAAAGAACCGTCGATGATTCTCGAGGATCCTTCGGCCGGTCTCTGGATCGGGTTCGGGGCTCGAGACGTCGCGCTCCCACGATCCGCCGAGGATCAAGGCGTCCTTGCGAGGAAACAAGTAGCTGCTTTCGAATGCCAGTGCGTAAGGAAGAGGCTGCGGTTCGAGTTGAACAAGGTGGCCACGCACCGGGACGAGCCGGCGGTCTCCGAAGATCTCTTTCGCTCCCAGCCCCAGGCAGTTCACGATCACGGTTTCTTCGAGCTCGGCCAAGTCGTCTTTTGTCGAGAATGACTTTTCTTTGACCTTTACGCCGGCCTCTCTCACTTCTTTCAAAAGATTCGCGAGGTAGGCGGGAGGCTCGATGAGGAACGACCGGTACTCCCAGCCGTGACGAGGTCGGCCGGGGAGAGGAAGGTTTGTTCGCTCAGTGATCGGATAGAAATGAAATCCCGAATGAGTCGTTCGCCATCGCCGGTCGGCAACCAAGTCGAAGACCGGAAGAGTTCGCACAGCACGGTTCTTGTTGGCGAGCTTCTCGAAATGACTCCAGGAAGTTCTGATCACTCGATCGTATTGAGCTTTCGCCTCCTTCGTCGATCCCGTCGCGTAACCCGCAGGGGTCCACATGGCGCCGGACTTGTTGGAAGTCGTTTCCGGTGGGAGAGCCTTCGCGTAGATGCAAACGTCATGACCGAAGGTGCGTAGGACTCGCGCACACGTCAAGCCGATGACTCCCGCTCCCAGGATCGCGACTGATGTCGAAGAACGAGTCACATGCTGGAGCAGCCGTGAGATCTCTTGGGCGCAGCCCCACGACAGAGAAAAGCCCTCTCCCCCATGTCCATAGTTGTGCAGTAGGGTCTTTTCTCCGAGCGCTTCTCTCTCCAGGCGCATTCCCCCAGTTCGGTAGGGGCGGTTGCCCACGGTGAGACGTAGGAAACGATCGTCGCCGAGATCGGGTGCCTTCAGGGATGTTGTCTGCCACCGAGGCATCATTGCGGCGAGAGAGAGTCCTCCCATACGCTGCAGCATCTGTCGGCGAGTGACCCCAGGACTCCGCATGACTGACTCCCAAGAAGACGGCAGCGACGGGAATGGCGAGCATGCTCGAATTACACTGCCCTCCTGCACGCCATACTCTCTTCGAGCGAGGGCGGTTCGAGGGCCTGCTCATTCGCGTTCACGCGATGGCTTTGGGGATCTCGCTGCAATTCTGTGGGGCCCGTGGCGAGACAGCTCGATCCTCCACCGACCGGAAAATCATCGTCGTTTCCGATGCTCCGGACCGTCGCGACTCGGGCTGCCGAGGTCCGAGCCTCGATGCCTCGAGTGAATGACGGGGCTGGTCCGGCCATGATTTCGTGGCGAGCGTTTTCGTAACAAATGTCGTTCACTGATGTTGTCACCGGCAGCCCGGCCGATTGCGCACCCAAAGGATGGGGGAAGGAACGAGGAACTCGACGTTGGGGTTCGGTTTCCAGGCTGGTTGGAACCCGTTGGTGGCGGGACGACATTTCTGGCGGGAACTTTGCCCGAAACGCGTTCGTCAAGAAGAGCCCGTTCGCACTCAGCGCAGCGAAGCTGGTGTGCGGAATGGGCGCGGTTGCAGGAGAGCCCGGGCGAGAGAAGGCCTGGGAGGGACGGTGGAGAAGCCATGTCAGCCAGGGACGCGGTGCGGATGGTGTTGCTCGTTGCGGGGGGGATTGCGGCGTCGTCGTCGTGGTTTCCCGCCGGCGCCGCTCAATACGAATCGCCGGCACACTTGTTCGGGGTGATCAATCGAAATCCCCCAGCGGATCCGAATCAGCCGTGGTTCAGCCCCCGAGAAGCCTGGGCTCTGTCCAACCGCTTCGACGTGATCGCCGGCCTCGACAACAATGGGTACACCTTCCCCGGCGCCATCGACGAGATTCGCTCGCGCAATCCGTCGCTGCCGATCCTCTGCACTTGGGAGCCCACGGGCCACCAGCCGGCGGGGCCCGAGTTTGCGATCTTCGATCGCGACGAGAGCATCTTCATCCACAGCGCTGACCCCGCCAGTTTGACCGTGGTTGCTCACCAGGGAGAGACGATTCTCTGGTTCTTGCAGGATGCTCGGGGCCTCGACTTGAATCGCTTCCATGAACCAATGGGGGTCACGGAATACGTCGTCGAAGTATCGACGGCGCCTGGCCAACCCTTCGCTGCGGTTGGCGACCCGATCCCGGCGGAGGACTTGCTGCGTTACTACTCACTTGTTGACCCGGTGGTCGATGCCGAGCGAGTGTACCGGGTGAGATCCCGGGCCGCGGATGGCCAACTCTACGACTACTCGTGGGAAGCGTCCGTCGACGTGAATGCCGAAACGAGCATTGCCATCGCCCGCTTGTTCGAGGATGGCTCGATGGTGGCGCTTTGCTACGGCGACAACTTGCCGGGCCCTTCCGGGCTGGAGATGCACGCGGATTTGAACAACGACCGTGTCTATCAGCCGAACGAACGCTTCTCGTTCACCTCGGTCGAGCCCCAGGGAAGCGGAGTGAGCATGTACACTGGGACGATTCCGCCGCCCGGCGAGGGCCTGTGGTTCAGTCATCGGGCCGTTCTCGCATCCGACCCTTCTGTGTCCGCCCCTGCCAAGGGCGCCTATCAGAGCGGGCTGTACAACAACCGCGTGCAAACACGAATCTTTTCCTCTCATATGGTGTGGCCCGATCACCCGACGTTTCTGGAACGAACGGGTCAGCGACTCACCGATGCGCTCGCGGCGGGCTACGACGGCATGCGGCTCGATCTCCCCTTCGACACCCTGGATCTGCCGTGGGCGGCGTCGGGGGTGCCCCCGGACTGGGAGGGAGAGAGAGATCAAAGGCTTGCGGATGGGATTGAAACCCTGCTGACGTCCCTGAATGCCCGCGAACCGGGAGCGATCGTTTCCATCAACGGTTACTTTTCCCTCGCCAATCCCGACAACTACTATCGCTACCTGGACCACGTCGAAAGTGGTGAGTTCGAGTTCTTCGCCATTGGACACCAGAGCAACTCAGCGGAACTTCTGGGTGACACCGTCGAAGCCATGGTGGCCATGCGAGCCACTGAAGATGCGGGCCGTTGGGCGGTGGCTCTGTCCGGTGCTTCGGAAAGAAACGTCCGGGGGCGGATGACCGCCTATGCGCTGTACCTGCTGATCATGGGGGACGGCCTCTACTTCTACAACGAAACCGACTTCTATCTGGACGATGTGGTTTACTTCCCGGAATGGGGCGCACCGCTGGGCGAACCCCTGTACGACATCGATCAATGGCTTCAGCTCCTGGATCCTCGCGGAGACCTGTTGCTGGCTCGGCATTTCCAGAACGGTTCGGTTTTCAGCAATGCCGATGACGAAGCGGTCACTCTGCGATGGAACGAGACCGTGTACCGATTGGCTGTGACCGGAGGGCGTTCTTTCCTCGCGGGAGGAGACGGCCGTGCCCGCTACGCGCCGACCCGCGAACTGACTCTAGCGCCAGGAGAGGTCGCGATCGTCCTGCGGATCCCTCCCGCCACTCCGGGCACGTTGCTTCCCCCTCCTGGCCTCGCTGCGGGATATCCGGGATCCTGAGCTGGCGTCGCAAGGCCGGTGACTGGTTTCGATTCGGAGTGACTGGAAGGGGGGGCGCCCACCTCAGCCATGCAGATCGTTCATCGCCCGTTCCCGATGAGCTCTGCACGTCTGCTGTTGCCGTCAGGCCCTTCGGTGAAGGGTCGTTGGATCGGCTACTCGCCCTCGACCAGGGGTTCGGCGGGGTGAAACTCCGGGGCAACCACGGCGATGTCGTAGCGAAAAACGAGAGTGCCGAGCGCTGGGGACGCCGCTCGATTCTGATCGCGATGGAACCACGGGCGGAGAGCTCTCAAGTCAAACACGAGCCAGGAGTCCTCGTTGCTGGTCTTGATCATGGATTTGGCGAAGGCTTGAGAGGTGACGTACAGGTGAAGGGAATCTCGGCCTTGTGATGCCGCGAGTTCCGCCGCGAGGTTGCCGACGTCGAGCTGATTGAGAGGACTGTAGCCCCTCCCACCGTGCATCGCCCCGAACTTGAGCACGGGCTTGATGGATTCCCGCTCCGCGATGGGAAGCGCTCGGCGGGACTCGTGAAAGTGATGCTTCATCCATTGAATGCGTCGGTGATTCGATGCGTAGTTCGCACCTTCCCGCCACTCGCGATAGATGCGGGCGGATTGACGAAGTTCGGCGAGGATCTCGAGCGCTTCCGGATCGGCATGCGCAAACGCGCGGTCGAGTTGGTCAAAGTCCTCCGCCTTCACTTCGTTGAGAAAGCCCCCTCGCTCGCCACTGGTGAGGAATTGCTCATACGCGCCCCACGCGCGCTCGAGCCAACCGGCGACGAGTTCCGCGGCTTCTGGTTCGTCGGCGTACTGTTCGAGTTGTTCCAAGAGGTAGCGGCCCGAGCCCGCGAACTCCTGATCCAATCCCCAAACCCGGTAGCCCTGAGCGACCGCGGCTCCCAGCATCTGAGCTTCTTCTTTCCTTCCGAAGAACGGGAAGGTGAGCGGATAGCTTTCCAGGAACTCACGGAATGAGTCGACTCCGCCGTTCTCTGCCAGTTCGACCAGGCGACGGGTGGAGACCGGTCCCACTTCGATCGCGAACACGTTGTAGCCCGCGGGCTGGAGAGCCTGAAGGAAGTGCTGAGTCAGCTGGGGAGTTTCGCGGTTGCCGTGGCTTTCCCCGATGACCAAGGCGCCCGCCTCGGCCGCGGCCTCGACCAGCCAGTCGACGCCGTCGCCTTGGGGTCCCTCGGCCGTCCACTCGAAGGACCGTCGGTTGGCTTCGAGAAGGGTTCGGACCGGGTTTTCGTCTTGGGGGACTGCTTTCGTTTCCTGCCATCCAGGGATCAAGGCGAGGAGAAGAAGGCAGGGGACACGGGGCGTGGTGCTCATCGAGAGAGCCTCTTTGAAAGCAAGCATTGGTCACGAGTGTCGGCAGGCTCGATGGCGAGGCAAGCGCGCCGGTGGGCCGTCGCTGCCGACGAGCATCGTCCGCACTTGGAAAGCTACCAGGAGCGGAAGGACTTCCGTTCGGCAGACATGCCGAAAGTCGTGACTTCGACCGATTCGCCGCGGACAAACGGCGTTCCGCATCCTCCCCGGGCCGTCACATTCGTGGCCCGCCAGACAGCCGTAAGCTGTCACCAGGAAGAGCTTTGACTCTGCCTCGCCACGACGATCGTTGATCCGTACGACGAACGGGGAAGGCGAGCGTCGTTCGTCATCGACTCGGCCCGAGCTTTGGTGATCGGGGTCATGGGTTGGATGCCCGGGGGGTCTCCAGGAACCCTTGGAGAGGTCTGGTTTTCGGCGTTTGGCGCACACAAGACTCGTCGACCGGCGATTCGAGGCTTGTCCGATCCGCCGAAGCGAGTTCGCCAGCGTCCCCCACGAGAACGCAAGCAAACGCCCTGCTCGCGAAACAACATTCTTCGCGAGCAGGGCGCCAACACGTCAGGAGGTGTTTACGGCAGGAAGTCGAGCTGGACCGCGTTCGAGAGGCCAACCCCTCGGATCTGCGCCGGGTCCGACAGCACGAACTGAAGGATCAGAGACAACGGACCGATTCCTCCGGCGATGCCGTTGAGTTCGTACTCGCCGAGACTGTCGGTGGACATGGGGAGGGTGGCCACGAACGGCACGGGAACCAGCATGCCTCCCTTGAACGGCGTCGGATTGGCACTCAAGCCGAAGAGCAGAATCCCGTTGGTGGAAGCGGGGGCGTTGGTCAACAGCAGGTCCGCGGTCGTGCCGGTGGAAAGGTCACCGCCGCACACGCTCAGGAACGAGTTGCCGGGGCCGCCAAAGCCGAGGTCGGTCTGGCATGTGCCAACCAGGGGGAGGCCGCGACTGACGATCGTGGCCTTGGTGGTATCCGTCGAGGTCATGCCATCGGAGTCGGTGCCCTCCACGGTGATGGTGTGGACGCCGACGGACAGGGTCGAGACGGAGGTGTGACGACCGGTTCCGATGAGACCGTCCAGATTCGACGTCCATTGAACATCGGCACCGTCCAGGAGGGCTTGATCATCGATGTCCCAGGTCCCGGCGTGCAGAATCACCGTGGCACCCTGGAGGAAGTTCTTGCCGCTGTCCGGGGTCATCACGTGGATCTCCGGAGTCAGGACTGCCGACTCGATCGACGGAGCGAGGGCGAACGACGTCGAGCGAACCTTCGTGGTGTGCAGGCCGTCCGCAGCCATGACCTCGAAGAAGGCTTTGCCAGCGACGGGTGCGGGCAGCTCGGCGAGATCCACTTCGAAGCGGGTGAGCGGCAGGCTGGTCATGAGGGGAATCATGCGTTCCCCATCGGGGCTGTAGCAAAGGTAGTACTTGGTGGTGGATGAGGCTTCTGTTCCTACCCCGCCCCAATCCAGCGTCACCTTCGAATCCGTCAACAGTGGCTCCAGCGAAGAAGCGAACGCAACGCGCGGGCGCTGGACGCTGGCACGCAACTCAAAAGGTGCGACTTCGGCGTAGGCCGAGGTGTCAATCTGCAAACGGTCGATCCCTCGTCCGGAAGCACTCCCCGCAGGGATCACGAAAGAAAAGCCGATCAGGGGATCTTGAGAGGCGCTGTCGCGATGGCCGGAGCAGTTTCCATCCACATTGGAGGTTTGCGAGAGGATCGGCATGTCGACAATGGTCTGCTCACCGGCAAAGGCCTTGATCCCCAGATTGCCCCGTCCGGGAGCCGCGGGCTTGGTGAGCGTGCCTCCTTCGAAAGTGAACACGTCGTAGAGTTCGACTTGTCCGGTCTCTCGGTGGACGGCACCACCGACATACAAGGTCGGTCCCCGATGGATCGCCTCGGCGGATTCGGTCTGGAAGACCGAGTTGTTGTAGAGATTCAGGTAGTTGGTTTCGCCGATCCATGCCTGGTTGGTCAGTAGGCCGGCGACCATGATGTCAAACAGGGTCTGATTCTTGATCACCGGCAAGGACTCGGTGATGTTCAGGTGGTTCTCGACGTCCACCCCGAAGTGTCCGGTGGTGCTACTGATGTGGAAGAAACCGAAGGTGTGCCCCATTTCGTGGGCATAGGTGCGTTGGTGACGGATGTTCTGAGTGTTGCCCATTCCCGCGACGCCAGGAAGCTGGGCCTGACCGTTGTAGGGCAGGCTGCCTGGGACCCAACCGTAGATGCGATCAGGACGCGGACTCATGAGGTTCAAATCGGCGTTCAGAGAACTGATCAGGGCACTGCCACTGCCTTGCACGGAGCTGGTCCAGAGCTTGCTCGGTGCGTCGGTTCGGCGATACAGCAACTCACCACCCGGGAAACATCCCTGAATGAAGTTGTCACCGACCCCTGGTTTGATGAGATCGGGGTCGGGCAGGTTGGGAGTGCCACCGCCGCCGGGTCGAAGGTCGACCGGGCTGTACACGAAGTCGGCGACGTCCAGCGCTTCGAAGACGTGCGAGGTAGACGTGAAGAGGTTGTTGGTGGTGTCGGTCTCTGGCGTGAAGTTGGGCCCCATCGGGTTCACTTCCACTTCGAAGACCACATCGTTCGAGACGGGAGGAATGAAGATGAAGTTGAGCGTGTCATCTTCATTCGCGGGATTGGCGACAGTCGGGATCGGAATGGGGCCGTTGTCCGAGAACACCGGAGAGAACGAAGCTTCAATCCCATCGACGAACACGCGCAGGATGCCATCCGTGGGCGCCATCGGAGGGAACCCAGAAAGGTTGATCGTGGTTCGGACCATGGTGGAGCGGCCGCCGGTCAGCGGGGTGGTTCCGTTGATTTGCACACCTTGGTTGACCTCGATGCCGGACACGGTGAAGTCCACTTGCGCGATGGACGCCGAGGCGAACGAAATCAATGACGCCATTCCAAGCATTGCTCGTTTGACGAAAGATCGTGGCGGTCGTGGATGGGAGTCGGGTTCCATGGGGGATCCTTGAGAGTTGGGAAAGGGAGACCGAGGGCTTGCGGTTCAGGGAGAAGTCCCGGTGGTCCAGTCCGGCCTGCGGACTCTCGACGAAACTTCCCCGAACTGCATGTGGTCCAGCACCCGCGAGCCGCGGGAGCCCTCTGGCCACCATCTTCTTCTAGGACGTGGTCCAAGTTACTGGTTTCGTGCTCGCTATGCGAACCAGTCACTGAGACGTCCGGCAGCCCGCGAAGGGTTCGCCCAAAATCCGGGACGGGGCTCTCCCAGCTGTGTGCCTGCGGTTCTTCAGATCTCTCTTGCGAGCGACGCCGGGGCCGAACGGCGATTGAAGGGCCGAAGCGGCGCGTCCCAAGCGCGCATCGGCAAGGAGATCGGATGAGCACAGTCCTCCCGCCGATCCGTTTGACGTCCTCACCTCGGTTTCGCGCAGGCAAGATCAGCGTCGTGGTCCGGAAGAGGATTCAGGATCGATTCATGGCTCTCCGATCTGGTTGATCGAGCTCGTGGGTGACTGCAGCGGCGACGAAGACGTTGGCCGGTGTGTGGGTCAACATCGGGGTGAAGGTTGTCGGAAGGAGATCGCCGGTGTTCGGCCATTCCCTTCGAATGAGTGGCTCGGAAGTTGGTTCCAGGAAAGAACAGTGAGAGGCTTGTTCTGTGTTTGTTCGGCGATGACCGGGAATCCATCGGTTCCTTGGCAAGCAGTGGTCGCTCCTGAGCGACAGATCGCAGTTCCTCGACTTTGGCGGTATTGTCTTTCTTTGCATGACAATGGATCGCTCCACCGTCTGGAATCTCATTCGTCTGATTCTGAGCACGATTCTCGTATTCGAGTTCAGTCTCCAGGTCGTCTCATTGGTTGCCTGGTGGCGATTGCAAGATCCCACAGAAGATGCGACTGTTCCCCATTCGCGTGTCGTTCTGTGTGTGGGGGATTCGCATACCTACGGGACGGGAGCAAGCTCCCGCTCTTCCAGCTATCCGTCTGTGCTTCAAGAGATCCTGAATCGTCAGACTTCGCCGGGGGATTCGCAGTGGCGGGTGATCAATGCAGGCTGGCCCGGCGCGACCTCCGGTGCGACACTCCAGCGACTTTCCGGAAGGTTGAAAGAGCACGATCCCGACTACGTCTGTCTGCTGGTTGGCTTCAACAATTCGTGGAGCGACCGCGACATGAACGAGAAGCTTCCTGGTTTGACATTGGAGAACGTCGAAGTCATGGATGGATGGCGTTTCGAGTGGCGGACGGCACGGCTCTTGGGCGCGCTGCGTTCGCTGATTCGTGACCCCTCGACTTCCTTGGCTGTCGCCGACCAGGAGAGTGCCCCCGAGCTAGTCTCTCGAAGCGGACCTGCTCGTTACGCGGAGTCCGCTCTGCCGCGGCGTCATCCGGTGATTCGAGGGCTGGTGAAGGCGGCGGAGCTGTGGGAAGGCAGCCGGGTGGAGGAAAGTCAGGCCACACTCCGAGACCTGATTCCGCAGGTACACCAATCCGGAGACGCCATTGCGACGGATGGACTGGTACGCCTCTTCTTGATGCAGGGGTTCGCGGCCGAGGCGATGAAGGAGGCACATCGGGGACTCGCGCGGTTCCCCGACTCGGCGCACTTGCGTTCCTCCATGGCGATTTGCGTGGCTCGGTCGGTGTCCGCCGCGGAGGCGATCCCCTGGGCGAAAGAGGCGGTTTCTCTCGATCCAGATCATCCACGCTTTCATCGAGACTTGGCTCAGGTGTATCGACGCCACAAAGACATCGACGCTGCGTTCCGAGAAACCACCAAGGCGTTGGCCTTGGAGGAAGACTGGGAGGGAGCAGAAGATTCGTTTCGCAAGCACCTGGCCCAGGGCACGGTCGGCCCCGAAGCTCTCGCGGCGATTCTCGCGGAGCATGGCGAACGAAGGGATTTCCAGGCTCGTCTGAGTGACTTGTTCGACCGGTTGATGACTCTGTCAAACCAGGAGGAGGTCTTGAGAACTCATCTCGTTCATATGGTTGCCCTGGTCAGACTGTCCGGTGCGATCCCTCTGGTCATGACCTATGCTCGTCCGACCCAAGCGATGAGTCGCCCAGCGCGCCGCGCCGCACAACAAAGTGAGGGGGCGTTGATCGATCTGGCCGCGATGTTTCGCGAGTTGCTGCGAGACCGGGAGCCGAGGGACTTCTTTCAGCCCGATGGTCATCCGAACGACCGGACCTATTCGCTGATGGCCGAGCAAGTGGCCGCGACAATCCTTCGTCTGAATTGAGCTGCCGAGGACCCCCCGATCGGCGATGCGTCGGCGGATCCCTCGGGTCCTGGAGGAACACGGGCGAGCTTCTTCCTAAGGGGAAGCGGCGGGCGGAGATCGAGTCCTCCTTTGAATTGCGGATTCGGACGGCAGGATGGCTTTCGGATGGGCCGGCCTCTCGTCGGGGCTCCGTGAAGAGGCCGAGAGCCGGTGGTCCGATTGCCCAGGAAAGGTTTTGTCGATGAAGCTGAGATCGTGCCTCGTGGTCGCCGGGTCCATTGCAGCGATCAGTGCAATGATCGTTGGATGCTCCAGTCCCTCTTCGCCGGCTCAAGCTGACCCCCAGTGGGTCGCGATCTTCGATGGCGACAGCTTGGACGGCTGGACTCCCAAGATTGCCGGGTTTGCGCTTGGCGAGAACTTCGCGGACACATTTCGCGTGGAGGACGGGTTGCTCAAGGTTGCCTACGACGGCTACCAAGAGTTCGGGGATCGTTTCGGACACCTGTTCTACGACGAGGTTCTGTCCCACTATCGCTTGCGTGTGGAGTATCGCTTTGTCGGAGACCAGATCCCCGGGGGACCCGGCTGGGCTTTGCGAAACAGTGGGGTGATGTTGCATGGTCAGGCGCCGGAGACCATGGGCAAGGACCAGTGGTTTCCGGTTTCCATCGAAGTTCAGTTCCTGGGAGGGGACGGCTCCCAAGAGCGGCCGACGGCAAACTTGTGTACCCCTGGTACTCACGTGGAGAAGAGCGGCGAACTCGTGACTCGACACTGCACGAATTCGTCGTCTCCGACCTTTCACGGCGAAGAGTGGGTCCTCGTGGAAGTCGAAGTTCAAGGCAGCGAGGTGATCCGCCATTTCGTCAACGGGCAAGAAGTACTCTTCTATGAGAAACCTCAGTTCGATCCGACGGATTCCGACGCCCAGTCTCTGATCCGCGGCGACAGCGTCCTGTTGGGAGCCGGCACCATTTCGCTGCAATCGGAAAGCCACCCCGTCGAGTTTCGGAAAGTGGAGCTACTCCGGCTGGACGGTCCATGAGGGATTCCCTCCGCGCTCCGAATGATCCTTCGCGGCATGGCGGGGAGCGTTCGGTGAGCGACGTTTCGCCGATCCGTTCGCGATTCGCTCGGCACCTCGGTGAACTTGCGGTCAAGTCAACAAGCCTTGACCCCTTGCCCCGTCCTTGTCTCGAGACCGTACCGGCTTTGCGGAGGACATCATTTTGAGTCGCGACTGTGACTCGAGTTCCCCGCGATCTCCAAGTACCGGACGAGGTCGACAATGTCCTGCTCGGGGAAAGTCACGAGAAGTCCGGTTGGCATCGCGGAGAGAGAGCTCTTCTTACGATTGCGAATGAGGTCCTTGGCCACGACCTCGCGGACTTCTGGCTCTCGGAGATTGGGAAGAACCGTGACCGTTTGCGAGTCCTCGGCCACGACGCACCCGACGACTTGACGGCCCGATTTCAAGAACAGCACTTCGTTCTCGTAACCTTCGAGAATCGCCGACGAGGGGTCGAGAAGCTGACGAAGCAGCATCGGGCCCCGGTACTTGTCGGCAATGGAGTCGAGGTTCGGACCAGTGGAAGCTCCCTGACCATCTCGCCAGTGGCACTTTTGGCAGCCCGCTTGTTCGTAGACCGTCGCTCCTCGTTTCGGGGAGGCGGATTCTTGCCATCCGGGAACCCAGCGATCCGCAAAGTCCTCTTCGGTCCAGAGCTTGATGAAGGAACGTGCCGGCGCTCCGGCTGTGGTGGCGGGGAAGGAATCGCTGGATCGCCCTTGTCCTTCTGGCATCACGCGCATGGTTCCGTTCATGACGCGCCAATGACCGGGAAAGGTGCAGACGAAGGGGTAGTCGCCGGGCTCCCGAGGGGCCGTGAAACGGAGGGTTTCCGCTTCGCCCGGAAGCAACAGATCGGTGGCCCACAAAACCTCGGGAAGGTCCGGAACGAACGCGTTTCGGGTTTCCGAGGTGTCGCCGCTGAGTTCCTCGGCAGCCATTCCGACCCGTTCCATGGTGTCGGGACGAGTGATCACCAAGTTGTGAGGCATGGCGTCGTTGTTCTGAAAAGTCAATTCGACCGGTTGTCCCGCCTCCACGGAGAGCTCTCGACGGTCGTAGCGCATCTCGTGGGGGATGGTTCCGATCACCACCTGAGAGCCGAGGAGCTGTTTCATTCGGACGACCCGGTCGCTGCTGAACTCGCCCGTGAGCGTGGCACCACACCGCAAACCGGCTTCCAGGAGCAAGGAGGTTTCCGGGGTCGTGCGCTGGAGCTCCGACTGAGATTCCACTTGGCCAACGATGGCCTGGACGAGCCGCCCGAGCGTCTCAGGACTTGCGTTGGCCGTTGGAAGCTCATGCAACAATGCACTCACCTCCATCAAAAGTTCCCCACGGCGTACGAGTGGCAGAATCAACTCCAACGATTCATCGATCGATTCCGGAACATGGCAGAGAGCCTGGAGCGCGGCTCGGCGAAGCGGATCTTGGCGAACGATGACTAGGTCGTCGGAACGCAGCGGTCGCCGGGGAAAGCCCGGTCCCTTCCACTCGAGTGCCAGCCCCTCGTCTCCCCCTTGCTCATAGAAGCCAAGCTGGAAGTCATGAAGTCCTGCAGAAAGTTCGATCCTTCCCGATCGCTCCACCATTCCGTGGTCGCCGTCGTTGTCGACCACAGTGTTCCCAGAGATGTTGAGCACCGACCCATCATCCGAAGTGAGGAAGAACTCGTAGGCCCCCGCCTCAGGGCAGCGGAATGCTCCCTCGAACAACACACCGAAGGCTTCGGCTTTGTCATCGGGGGGAATGTCCAGGGTGATTCCGCTGACCAATCCTTCCCACTGGGCCGTGCGCGAAGCGAAGGAAGGTGGCTGCGCGCTGGAGAATCTTTCGGGGAAGTAGGAGGCATGGGCGCCGGGCCTTCGCTGGAGGGTTTCACTCTGTTCGAGAATGGGCCGAACGAGCGTTGTCAAGGGCGTGCGATCAAAGGCCGTCGGCAAGTAGCGAGTGGCTCGGAGAAGTGCTTCCAGAAGGTGAGGCTGATCCTGGAAGCGCTGCCAGACGCGAGTCAGGTTGCCCTCTCGGCGAGCGAGTGCGGCCATCCCGATGGCGCGCGTCGTCGGGTGCTCTCCTTGGACGAGGGGTTCGAGCTCCTTGGTTGGAAGCTCGGTGCGCTTCCACTCGTGATGAAACATGCGACCGAATTGCTCGAGAAGATGTCCTCGATGGGAGTTCTCCTTCCCGTCCTGTTCGACGATCGCGTCTCGAAGCACTCCCGCGACCGCACCACCGTTCGACCGGGCGATCCGTCGAGCATTCTCCCACCGAGCACTCTCGGACACTCGAGGATGGGCCAAGATGGCGCGCCAGACCGTGGGATGCCCCGGAATCTCGAGAAGCTCGTCCTCCGTGAGCCGCGGGACCAAGCAACTCATGGCGGTTTCGGTTCCGACGGAGAATCTTTGGCCACGCTTCAACATCGGTTTCCAAACCCTGTCCAAGGTTCGGAGCGCCTCCTCGATGGCGTAGTCGAGGAATCGATCCCGAGGCCGGGACCATGCGTGCAAGACGGTGTCGATCGCCGCCAAGTCCTCGCCGTGACTGGCCACGACGACCGCTTCCAATCGCACCCGCGGGTGGGGATCTTGGGCCATTCTCACCAGCCAGTCGTCGCTTTCGCGAAGAACAGATCCGTGATCGCGCAACCCGCGGGTGGCTGCGGCTCGCACTCGCGCATCCTCTGAATTGAGCAAGTGCGCGAACAGTTCGGGGTCCACGGACCGATGTTGTTGCAGAACCCAGAACGCTTCCAGCAGTCCATGTTCCGCATCTTCAACGTGTTGTTGGAGCGGCCACCAGGACTCGACAGCCGCGGCGACGGAAGAGGAGTCGTGCTTCGATAGCTCGGTTCGGGCTCGCGCTCTGACTCGGTTTTCGGGGTGCCGAAGATGGTCGAGGAGTTCGGTCACCGAGAGCGACTCGATGGACGTTGAGGCGGGCAGTTCTCGATCGGTCCTCCGCACCCGGTAAACGCGTCCGTGGACTTGGTCGCGGTTGGGGTCGCGGAGGTGATGCTGCATGTGGCCAATGATCGGATTGGACCAATCCAGAAAGTACACAGCGCCGTCAGGGCCGACTTCGATGTCGGAGGGGCGAAAGTTGGGATCTTCGCTGAATACCAGGGGCTCGCCTTCGTCGGCAGCGAAGCCCGATCCATCGTCCCTCACGTCGTATCGGAGGATTCCCTGGAACCCGATCACGTTGGCAACCAGATAGTCACCTTCCCAGTCGGGTCCGAAGTGTTGGCTGGAGACGATTTCGGTCGCCGCACAGGGTCGCGTTCGTTGCTGGAAGAAGGGGGCCGTCGATCGATGCTTGTCCGGATGAATGACTCGCCCGGAGAGGGGCAGCGCGTAGTAGTTGACGTTGCCGGTGCCGTCGGTGACGAACTCTTGACCCCAGCGATCGAAAACGTGTCCATGGGGATTGGCGAATCCGTAAGCAATGTGTCTCTCGACTTGCCAGGTCCGAGGATGGAATCGCCAGACGCACGCGTCTCGGTTTCGCTGGGGACCATGGACCGTTTCGATCTGCGACCGGTGGAATACGCCTTCCTGGAAGTACAGCCATCCGTCGGGACCCCACACGAAGCTGTTGGCCGCATGATGGGTGTCCGCAGAACTCAAACCGTGCAGTACGCGTTCCTGATGATCGGCGCGGTCGTCTCCGTTCGTGTCCTTCAAGAACAGCAGGTCCGGAGCACAGGCAACGAACACGCCGTCGTTCCAGAACTCGAAGCCGGTGGGGTTGTGGAGGTTGTCAGCGAAGACTTTGCAGACATCGGCTTGCCCGTCGCCGTCCTGGTCCTCCAGGATGAGCAGCTTGTCTTCCAGAGGATCTCCTGCCCGAGCGTGGGGGTAGCTGGGCCAAGTCGCCACCCACAGTCGGCCCCGTCCATCGAACGCCATCTGCACGGGATTGGCCAGCAACGGAAACCGGTCTTCCTCCGCCACCAGCTCGACTTGAAAGCCCGCCGCCACCGTCATCTGTGCGATGGCGTTGCTGCCGGAAAGAAACGGGTGACTTCCGTCCGGTTGGGTGCCAGGAAAATTGGTGGCAACGGGAATCGGCGCGGGAACCGGCAACTCGCGCTTCGCAGGAAGTCCCGTGGCGATCGCCGCGATTCGCTGATCCTCGCGCGCCGTGAGAGCTTCAAGAATCGCCATCTCTCGCTGCAGAACATCGAAGTTCGTGACGCCGTCGTAGGTGAGGGAAGACCGGCCGCCGTAAACGTTGTAGCCGTCGGTGGCACGAAAGCGTTGGTACCAGAGCTGATTCTTTTCGAGAACTGCTTGGCGGAGAGAGCGCCCTTGATCCGCTGCCCAAGGGCGGCCTTGAGGAATGTGCAAGGCGTTCAGAATGGACTGGGCCGCGTGAAAGTTGCCATCGTCGCGCAGGTGGTATCCGTTGATGGTGAGGGGGGACGCCGATCCCCGCATGATCACGGTCATCTCCGCGAAAAGGTCGACGACCGGCACGGAGAGCCTCTTCCCCACCTGTTTCACGGCATCGACAGAGTGGCGGAGTCCACGGTTCTTTTCTCGCGGAGCGCAGAACTCGAACTCGGATCTTTCTTCGTAGGGAGTGGGAGTGACGAGGACGACTCGCCTTGGGCTCCCCTCGGACGTCAAGGAATGCTGAAGCTTTCGAACGAAACCGGCCAAGTTCTCTTCGAACTGCAATCTCGACTCGGGCCCACCAAAGGATTCGTTGAAGCCGTGAAGCAGCAACACGACGGATGCGTCGACCAAGGCGAGGCTGGTCTCCAGAGTGTCGAACCCCTCGGTCCGTTGTCGAACATCGAGTTCGTCGGCGGAGAAGCCCAGGTTTCGAAAGGTCACGTCCGCAGCCGGCTGCCGCCAACGCAACAGAGTCTCCAGCCAACCGTGATGCTGCATTCGCTCGGCGGTGGCCCCTCCGATCAAGCACACGCGGTCCCCGTCTTTCAACCACGGAACCGGCATGTTCGCCCGCTCTTTGTCGGGGGGAGGTCCTTCGAGAAGGCGCCACCCAAGAGTCACCACCAAGGCCACGATCAATGCGGGAGTCCATCGTCCCAGTGACGATCTCATGCGATCTCCTTCTGAGGAACGTCGGGACGCTACCTGCCCGTCCAAGGTTCCTGAAGAGCGCTTTCTGACTTCGCCATTGCGGCGATTTCCGCGTTCCACTTATCGTCCTGTCCGCGCTCCGGGGAGAGTGTCCCAAATCCTCGCCGGGAGGCGCTTTGGCTGTTTCGGCCGGGAAAGCTCTCGGACAAACCCGGCCGCACGTCGCGCAGGACTTTTTCGCCGCTTGTCAGGAGGAAGATCGTGCTCTGGACGCTCCCTGTACTTTGTGTGTTGATGGCGAAAGAAGACCCTTCCGAGTGGTGGGTCGAGTATCCCGAAGGGGCGGGGCCCGGGGCAGGTCATCACATCGTCCTGCTGGCCGGTGACGAAGAGTATCGATCGGAAGAGGCGCTGCCGCAGCTCGGGAAGATCCTCTCCCAGCACCACGGGTTTCGTTGCACGGTTCTGTTTTCCATCGATCCCGAAAGCGGATTCATCGATCCCGAAAATCAGACTCACATCCCTGGTCTCGAGGCCCTGTCCAAGGCCGACATGATGGTCTTGTTTTGGCGATTTCGCGAGCTTCCGGATCCAGCGATGAAGCAGTTCGTCGACTACGTGGAGTCGGGTCGCCCCATTCTTGGCCTTCGTACTGCCACCCATGCGTTTGCGTATTCACGGAACCCAGAAAGCCCGTATGCCTCCTACCGTTTCAACAGCGAAACTTGGCCCGGTGGCTTCGGCCAGCAAGTGCTGGGAGACACTTGGATTCGGCATCACGGACACCACGGAAGTCAGAGCACTCGAGGGCTGGTGGATCCCTCTGCAGTCGATCATCCCATCTTGCGCGGTGTGGAAGATGTTTGGGGGCCGACGGACGTCTATGGAATCGACCATCTCTTGGAAGAGGATCAGATCCTGTTGCGCGGTCAGGTGTTGGACGGCATGGATGCCGACTCAACGCCAGCCGAAGGAGCGCAGAACGATCCGATGATGCCGATCCTGTGGACTCGAGAGCGGCAGGTCGGCGAACAGACCCAGCGCATCGTGTGTTCCACCATGGGTGCTTCTGTGGACCTGAACAGCGAAGGGCTCCGTCGCGCCTTGGTCAACTCGTGCTACTGGGGTCTCGGTCTCGAAGGAAAGATCCCTGCGAAGAGCAAGGTCGACATTGTGGAACCGTGGAAGCCGAGCAACTTCGGATTTGGTGGATTCCTTCGAGAGGTGCGTCCGGCGGATCATGCGCTTGACAAGAAGCCGGTCCAAGCATCGGAAGAGGAGTGATGCAGCCAGCCAACTCGACGGTCGCGGGCTTTTGTCGGGAGCGGGGCTGTTAGCGACGCTTCTCGACCAATTCCACCAACCGGCTCACCGCTTCTTCGACGAACTTCGGATCTTCGGCGTGGGTGTCGCGTTCGACCCATTCAATGCTGCTTGGGACTGCCGCTTTGAGCGCGGCAAAGAACGCTCGATCGCTGTCGGGATCATGCAGCGGACCCCCGGGTTTGGCGTAGCTTCCGGTGCCGCGGGTGGGAAGCAGCATGCAAGCGTTGCCGGTGGTGTGCTGCAGTCGCCGGCCGATTTCTTTCGCGACTGCGGCGAACTCGTCCCCCTTCAGGCGGGGTACGAACACCACGGGGTTGTGGAACACGGAGGCGTGCTCGCGATACCGCTCCGGAATGGTGTTCGGGGGATCCACCAGAACGCCGAGGTGCTCGGCTCCGCCGGGACAAAGCACCTGAGGAATGCCCATTTCCCCGGCCACGGTGAGTCGATCGGCGTCAGCAGCCCGCAGCCCACCATGCACAGCGTCGGCAATCTCGCCCATGGCGTAGTCGAAGACCGCGCCAAGGATTCCCTGCTTGATCATCTGTTCCATGGCTCGTCCGCCAGATCCGACGGCATGGAACACCACCACTTCATAGCCGGCCTTCTCGAAGAGCTCGAGGGCATGCATCGCGCCGGTGGTGAGGACGCCAAGGTTCGTCATGCCGATCAAGGGTTTTCCGGCGGGATCGATCTCGAGTCCTGCTTCCACCTGGGCCATTCCATGCACGGCTCCCGCCGCGTTGGCGAGAATCTTGCGGGTGAAGCGATTCAGGCCGAGGATGTCTCCGACTGAGAACATCATGGTGATGTCCTTGATGTCGACGTACGCAGAGGTGTCGCCGGAGGCGACCGTGGACACCATGAGCTTGGGCAGGCCGTAAGGAAAGGTTCGCATCACCTCGGTGCAGGCCGCGGTTCCCTGAAGCCCTCCAAGTCCCAACACGCCGTGGAGTTCTCCTCGATCGAGGCGCTCACGGAGCAAACAGGCCGCTCCCGCCACCATGACCGGTACGGCGTGTTCCCGGGTCGCTTCGTTTTGGAGGTTCTCGAGAGGGGTTCCCCCCGCTTTGGCAACTTCCTCGCGAGGGATCTCCGCCGCTTCGGTCACTTTGCCGAGGACTCCGAGATCGACCAACAATGGCTGGCTTCCCAGCTTCTCGAGTTCCTTGGCGACGAAGCGTGCTTCCTCGCCCTTGGTGTCCAGGGTGGCGAGAATCGCGATGGTCTTGTTCATGGGAAGCGCCTCCTCACAGCGGGAAGGGTCTGGTTCAGCGGTTTTGGAAGCGAAGCGCCGCGAATCGTCGAGCGGTTTCGGAGACGGCGTTCTCGATCGGGATTCTTTCGGTGGAGGAGCCGGTCCAGAAGCCATCACAGCTGGTGTGGTCGAGGATGTACTGGGCGTCCTCCGGCGTTTCCATCGCGGCACCATGGGCGACTAGAATCAGATCTTGGTGCATGGCGCGCAGCTTCTGGTTGGCGGACTCTGTCCGAGCGGCGGTCTGGTCAATGGTCTCGCCGGAATCGTACCCCGTGCGGCCCCCTTTGGTCGTCCCGGCATGAAAGCAGAAGACATCGGGCTGCGCTTCTTCCACGAGTTGCAGGGAATCTTCTTCGTCGAAGGCCAGTCCAATGGTGACAAAACCCATCTCTCGGGCAACCTTGAGGAACTCGACCTCCTGGTCGAACGTCACTCCGCTCTTGTTCAACACTTTGTAGATCTGGCTGTCCTTGTCCACGTAGCTGATCGAGGGACCGATGTTGGACACCGAGCAAACCCCCATGGCCTTGAGTTCATCCAGGACGCAGATCATGTCTTTCAACGGATCGTTCGCGTTCATGCAGGCGCAGACGAATGCGTCTCCACGAAGCGCTGGGAGAATGTCCTCCCGGGTGTAGTCCAACGTTTGCTTGTTGGAGTCCAAGATCGGCCACAGCATGGACATTGTGCCCATTCCGTTGGCACGCAACCTCGCGCCGGAGAATGTGTTGATGCAGTCCACTCCCGCCCCTTCCAAGAGCTGGGCGACCAAGCCACTTCCCGCACTGGCGATGAAGACCGGCAAGCGCCGCTCGACCTTGCTGCGAAGCTTCTGAAGAATGGCCTGACGAGACGTGCGAGGGACGATCACGGGAGTTCTCCGAAGGACGAGAGGCGGAAGAACGAGGATTTTGGCGTCCGGGTGCGGGAACGGGATGGCGTTTCTCGGTCTCTCGAGGTGTTGCGCAACGATTCCATGTCGGGGGCTTCACCATCCCTCCCCGGGCTGTAGGAGAGGTGCCTCCGTTGACAGGAAACCAGGGCTCCCTAGGATCGGGCCGCGGACCGGTGTTCTCCGCGAAACGCCACAAACTCCTCCGAAAAGCTTCGACGATTCATGCTCCAGGAGTCACCCACAAGTAGAGACCGGGAATCCGCATCGGCCCGAGATCTGGCGTTGGTGCGGGCGGTGCTGGACGGGGATGCGGAGGCTCGCGCAACGTTTCTCACTCGCATGAAACGAGTGGCGCGCATGCTGACCTATTTGAATCAGCGTTTGGGGAGCAGGCTGGCGGCCGAGGAACTGGAAGATGTTGCCCAGGAGGCCATCGTCTCGATCTGGAGGAAGCTGGGTAGTTTTGAAGGCCGATCTTCTTTGGATTCCTGGACCTATCGGTTCTGTCAGTTGCAGCTCATGGCATGGTTGCGCCGCCGCGATCGGCTGCCACGACGGTTAGAAGACCTGGACGAAGTCGAGCGGAACGCTGCCCTGTCCCGCCCTGACCCGGATCCTTGGGTGAACGAGTGGGTTTACCAGTGTTTGGACCGAATGGAACCAGAGCTGGCGGAAGTGCTCCAGCGGAAACACCTGGAAGGGCTGACGTTCCCGAAGATCGCGGAGGTGCTCGAAACTTCGATTCATACGGTCAAGGCTCGCTACTACCGAGCGCTGCCTCGCTTCCGAGAACTCCTCCGTCTCCGGGAGGAACGTGGTCGATGAACGAGCGGACCCACACGGCGGAACACGAAGCACGGTTGATCGAACTCTGCGCGGCAGAGGACCCGCGACAAGAACTGGAGCGCTCCGGTTTGTTGAACTGTCCGCAATGCCTACAAGCGAGCGAAGAGCTCCTGGCGGACCTGGCCCTCCTCGAGGGAGCGGGTGCGACGGAGCGAGCGGCGATCTCGCACGAAGAGAGCTTTGCGGGAGTCGAGCGACGCATCGAGAGCGCTTTGCGGGAAAGCATGGAGCTCGAAGCAAAGGAAAGTTTGCTTGCGGTCGGCCCCCGGCGCTCCAGATCAGGGACGCGGTGGTTGGCCCTGGCCGCGGCGGCGGTGCTGCTCCTGCTGGTTTGGTGGATGATTCCATCCGCTCCGGATCGTGGGTACGACGACCCAACGACCCTGGGAGCTTCGCAGAGCATGCAACCCCAAGGAGAGGTCGACTCCTTCGGTCGGTTTGCCTGGAACTTTGCGAAGCCAGCGAATGGCCACTTCGAAGTTCGGATCTTCGACGGAACTCGCTCGGATGCTTCGAGCCCCCTTGTCACCAGCCCGGCCCTGACAAGTCAGACCTGGGAACTTCCCCCAGGAACGACACTTCCCGAGAGAGTTCGATGGCAGTTGGTCATCCAGGACGGAAGCCACGATCCCCCGGTCTACGAAGTGTGGGCCACGCGGCGCTCTGGCTCGCCTTAGTCTCGCCAGCCACTGCTCAAGAGGGTTTTCCGGAGCGGCTGCAGGAGCTTCTCGAGGACTGGGATGCTTCGACGGATCAAGAGAGGAACGTCGAGTTCCAGGACGAGCTTTGGTTGCTCCTTGACGAGGCCGGTGATTTTCCCGAGGCGCTTGCGGGGGTTCGAGAAACGGCGGGCCGCGCCTTGCTGGATCGGGTGCAAGACCTCGGCGAAGAAGAGTTCGAGCTCCTCGAGCTGGTTTCCGAGGCGGTGGCCATGGCAAGGCCCCAGGACCAACCGTCTCGAGCCTACTGGGAGTGGCGCAAGGCGGCGTTCTTGCGAAATCGTGGGAGGTTCGCAGAGGCGTTCGCAACGGTGGATGCGGCTCTCGATCAGTACTTGGAGGCCGGCGGAGGTCAGCGCTCATCCTTGTTGTTGCTGCAAGCAGACCTGAACTTCCATTTGGGAAACTTCGAAGAGGCCCTTCTGGCAAGTGACCGAGCGGTGCAGGAAGGTGAGCGAGACCCAAGGGTTGAGCATCGTGCGCTGATGGTTCGCGCGAAGACGCTGATGGCACTGGGACTTCCGGATCAGGCCTACCCGTCGGTTCAGCAAGCCCTGCGGCAGGCCAAGGACTGGCGTCGGCAACCGAGTTACGATGCCGGAGCGATTCAGTCGGCGCAGATTCATGCGGTGAGTCATCGCCTTGCGATCGAAGACTACGAAGGCGCGGTGGCTCTCGTTCGCGAGTTTTCGAGCGACGAAGAACTCTACGCGAACTCCCCCGAAATTCTTGCTTATCTGCGACTGTTGGAGGGCCAAGCCCTGTCCCTTCTTCAGCGCAAGGATCCCTCGCTTCGCCCCCAGGCGTTGGCCGTTCTGCGCTCCACCCTAGAGGAGCCCACCCTGCGGGAAACCGATCGCGCAGAAGCTGAACTTTTCCTCGCGGACTTGCTGATCGCCAGTGATGAGAGCGAGGCAAGACAGCGCTACGTCAGTGCGCACGGTCTTCTCGAGAGCTGGCGAACTACGGAGGCGGCGTCACAGCCGTTGTACTGGAATGGACTCGACGCAATCGTTGCAGGACGATTGGCGCTCCGGAGTGACGAACCGTCCCCGCTGCGACTGGCGAGAGACCGTCTCCGCGATGCTCTGGCGGTGTTGCTCGAAAGCTGGTCACGTTCCCCTGACCGATCGGGAGGGGTCGGTTTCCTTTTCTTCTCGCGCCGCCGAGAGCTGCTGTCGACTCTGATTCAGCTGGAGCGAAGACTCGCCGATGCCGAAGAGTGGCCGGGCTGGGCAGCACTCATGCAAGTGCAGGGGAAAGGCTCCCTGGCTCGAGCGCTGGGAGCCGAATCCGTCTCTCCGGATCAGGTACGCCAAGAGATGCTCGCCGAGAACCAGGGCTTGTTGATGTACGTTCCGTCCTGGCCGCAAACGTTGGTTCTGGTGATGGACCGAGAGCAGCACCGTTGGGTGGAGCTGGCGGAAGGCTGGCGAATCGAGCGCGCCCGTCGAGATCATCATCAGGCGCTTTCTTCGTTGGTCGAATCGTCCGCGCCCAGAGAGCCCCGTCCCCCGTCTGCCGAGCGAGAGCGACGCGCCGCTCATCAGCTTGCCGATTTGGTCTTGCCGGCTGCGGTTCAGGCAATGTGGAAAGACTGGGAAGCGGTGACCGTGGTCGGCGCGGACGTGTTTGGACCTTTGCTCTTCGATGTTCTTCCCACTTCGTTGGGGGAGTTTCTGGGAGCAGAGCGAGCGGTGAGCTACTTACCATCGATCCCCGTGGGGGCTTTCCTTGCACGCAGCCAGGGGCCAGACGCGGGGTCAGGAATTCCTCGGGTCGCCCTTTTCTCCGGCGCCCGGGTGCTTCCAAAGACCCGTGTTCAATGGCCGGAGCTTTCTGACTTCTCTGTTCCCGATCGGTTCCTCGTTTCGTTGCGCAAACGGTACGGGTCGAGGATGAGCGCATGGACCTCGGAAGAGACCCGCCTCTCACATCTCGAGGCGCGACTTCACGGCGTCGACATCGCTCAGTTCTTGATCCACACCGTGCAAGATCGCCGCCGGGAACGGCCCACCGGATTGCTGCTGGGACCACGCTCGGATGGGCAAGGGAACGAATTGGCATGGTGCACGGACGTCGAGCAGCTTGCTGCGCCGCCCCTCGTCATTATGACCTCATGTCAAAGTGGTGTCGGTCGCGCAAGGAGCGGCGACTCGTTTGCCACGGACCTGGCGGGAGCATGGCTTCATGCCGGCTCCCATGCCGTCTTGGTTTCCCCTTTCGACCTTCGGGTGGGGGAGGCCCTGGAGTTCTCCGAGTCTTTCCACCAGCACTTGGGCCGAGGGCAAAGCACGGCGAAAGCGTTGATGCATGCACGTCAGGATCAACTGTCGCGGTCCGGTTCGGGAAGCGCGGCGCAGCTCGTCTCCCTTCAGCTTGTCGGAAACGGGAACCAGGCATTCGCTGTGGAGAGTTCCCGTTCCGCCAAGGAGGGGTGGGCCTGGTGGCCTCGTCTCCTTGGCGGGTTGGGAGTTCTTTCGGTGATTGCCGTGGTGTGGAAGCGATCTTCGTCCCGCTGAGTCACGGGCGCCCGATCACGGATTGTTCGGATTGGGCGGATCGCTGTCGGGCGCCTGGTTCTCGTTGAGCGGAGTCATGCCCGAACCACTGCCTCGTTCACGGCAGGTAATGGGGTCGAGCACGGTGCTGTAGATCACGGGAGAGTTTCCACCAGCAAGCAAGAGTCCCGTGTTATCCAACGAAAGCGAGTGGGCGAAAATCGTTGTTCCGCCCGACTTGGTCAGGTTCTGGCTGATGGTGTCGACGGCGACGATTCGTAGCTCGTAACTGTAGACCGCGTCACTGTCCCACAGCTCCAACACGGGAAAGGTGACGGTCGTGGGGAACGTGGAGAAGGGAATCATCGTCCGACTAACTGCCAATTGCTCAATCGCGCTGGGATAGGACGGGTCCCGCCACACGACGACCTCCAAATGATCCAATCCCGGATGGGGATTCGAAGGTGGCACGAGGGTGAGGTCTAGCTGGCCCGTTCCCAGAAGACAATCGAAGATTTCGTACTTGGCTTCTGCAACACCGACGGCGTTCCCGTCGACGGTCACGGTGTTGTTTTTGGCGAGGACTAGCTCGCCGCTGGCGGGGCTAGGGATCAGTAAGTCCTGATCGCCATCGAGGTCAGAGTCGAAGAACACGGGCTTGCCACTTTGACTGTTGAGGGGCGCTCCGCTGGTATCCAGATCGACCTCGGCGATGACGGGAAATGTGAGGGGGGGGGTGCCTCCGCTGCCACGCTCGTTCAGGGAAAGGGGCGCGACGAACGAGTCTTGCCACTGAAGCACGAGATCGTCGTACCCGTCACCGTTCGCATCCCCAGCATCGATTCCCACGATGCTCGATGATTGCAAGGCCAGGGCTTCCCGAGTGGTGGCACCGCCCGTCCCAGTCTTGTCGTACACGAAAAGCCACTGGGTGGGCTGGCTCGTGGGCTTCGCCACGGCCGCTAGACGATCGGTGCTACCCGGCTCCTCCACTCGAGTGATCCGAGCCGACGAGATGCTCTCGGGAATGAAGCTGAGCAGGTTGCCGTCAAAGTCGAAGACCCAGACTCCAATCGCATTGAGAACGGCGAAATCGATCGGAGCGACTTCATCCCAGTTCAGGACTTCGACATCCAGAACAGGGGACCAGAAGATCACGGGAAGTGGTTGGACTGCGGTTCCTAGCGCGTCGGACATGCGAAGAACTTGCAACCGCGACGAGTCGATGGCCACCAGGTCCGTTTCCGCGCCGTTTTGTTCTGCCACCAAGATTGGTCGAGCCTGTTGCCAGTTCGAATCCGCCGTCACCAACTTCGAAGTGAACGTGCCTGAGGGGTAAGAAAGGTAGGAGTGGTAGAGCCCCCCATTTGATGTGAAGAACAACGAGTCGCTGCCGGTCGGGCTTCCCTCGGGATGGATCGCGAAGCTGTAGATGGTGTCAGGGTGGGCGGTCAAGGATGAGTGATTCTCCGGTCCGTAAACCAGGACCGCTTGAAACCCAGATTGAAACAAGATGTCCGGGTTCAAATCTCCGGTCAAGTCTCCCGCTTCCGATCGAAACAAAGGGGAGCCAAATCCACCGATTGACAGGTGTTTGCGAGCGGTTCCCTGGTAGGGGTTCTGTGCCAGTGCTGATAGCGAAAGAGCGAAAAAGCAAACCAATGAGAAGGTTGCGCGCATGAAGGATGTCTCCACCTGGTTGGATGTGTTTCGCTTGACATGATTAGCATTTCTCTGAGATCTCAGATAGTGACTCCCTCGGGATTTGTCACCTCGGCTTGTCTTGCCAAACATCTCCCGAAAATGAAAAAACTCAGAAAGCCAAAAGATCCCATAGACGAAGTCACTGCCGTGAAGCACTTCGGAAAGGAGGACCCTTCCTCCCGCACCGACGCACTTCATGGAGAACTTCGATGAGCCTCAAGCCACTTGGGTGGAGCGGTCTTTTTCTCTGCGCGATTACGCTTGCACCGATCGCGAGCGGACAACAGATCAACGGGAATCCACAAGGGCCTTTTGCCCCGGCACCCAATCCGATTCCGATTGGGATGGCGCCTCATGACATCCTGGACAGCGACCCGGATTCCTGGACCAGCGTCGGAGTCAATGCTTGCCGACCCATGGCTCTCACCCCCGACAACCTCCGGCTGTACGTCGTGAACGTGCATGACTCGAAGGTCCGCTCGTTCGATTTCACCGGCGCGAGCGGAATTCAAGACTGGCGAGTTCCTTGGGCGCCCGTTTCGGTCGCGATCTACGATGTCCCGAGCTTGAGTTTGAACTGGTTGCTGGTGGTAAGCGGTGGCAATCATGTGCTCACCATCCTCGATCGTTTCACCGGAGAGCTCCTCGAGGTCGTGCCGCTTCCCTTCGAGCCGGCCGACATCCTTGTCGACGTTGGTCGCCAGGAGGCATACATTTCGTGTTCGGGGGCGGACTCCTTGGCGGTGGTCGATCTGACGACCTTTGCGGTGGTCGAACACCCCGTGCCGTCCAAGCACCCAACCTACTTGTCCTTCGACGACGAGGGGCGTGTGCTGATTGCACCAATGATCTCGGGCAACAACTCGACAACGGAGAGCACGGGAGCCAACGCTTCGTTCGTGATCGTAGACCTGGATGACCCCGCGAACTCCCCGTCTGGCGGACTCCCCGACGAAGATTGCTTCCGTTTCGATCCGACGACCGGGACGATGACTGCGGTGGCGCGACGGGTGGGGACGATCCTGTTCGGCCAGGGAGTGAATCCGGCCAACGGGAAGTTCTGGCAACTCAACTTCGAAGCGTCGAACAAGGATCCCGCACGTCAGAACGAGCCGGCGATTCGCGGGACGTTTGGGCTGAACCGTCTGACGATCACCGATCTTCCGGACCCTGGTCAGCCAATTGCGGATCGTGCGATCCACACGTTCATCGACCTCGACGACTCCGACCCCGTGATGGCGGGCCAGCAGATCGACCCCTTGCGCACCGTGGGCCTTCCGATCGGCCTCGAGTTCACCGGGGCCGGGTATGGAATCATCGTGGGACTCTTGACCGACAACGTGACCGTGCTCACTCCCCAAGGAGACTTCTTCACCGAGTTTGACCTCTGGCAGGACCCGATGGAGGCGGATCCGGCGCGGCACGTGCCGAGAGCGGTTCTCTCGAACTCCTTGGGGACCATTCTCATGGTCTACTGTTCGAACACGAACCTGGTGCAGTTCTACGATGCATCCGTAGCGCCGACGATCAATCACGTCTTCGATCTCGACATCGGGTTCGACCCCACTCCCGAACTGGTCAAGTTGGGACGCGCCCTGTTCTATGACGGCTCTCGATCCCTGCACAACAATCTGTCCTGCGCGTCCTGTCACATTGATGGGCGCACCGACCTTCTGGCGTGGGAGCTGTCCAACACTCCGTTCGACGAGAAGGGGCCGCTCGTGACTCAGACTTTGAAGGGGATCGAAAAGCAGGGGCCCTTTCACTGGCGTGGCGAGCGCGCCAATCTGGACGCGTTCAACGTTGCGTTCGACGGTCTCTTGGGCGGCACCCCCCTCGACGATGAGTTTCCCGAAGACGAGCTTGGCCAGTTCAAGGCTTTCGTGTTCTCGTTGAACAACACCGCCAATCCCGGTCAGGACGAAACCAATTTCCTGACTCCCGGGCTCTCTCAGCCGAGTTCTCAGGGGCTGGTCGGGTCACCCATCGACGGACGAGAGCACTTCCTCACTATCCCGTCTTTGGGGGCCCAGTCGTGTGGCGACTGCCATCAGCTGCCGAGCGGGACGGACAGCGACATGGTCCGGGACATCAACGACTACAACCCCGCGTTGCTGCGAGCGAAGCCGACCGCGTTCAACGAGCTGTGGCGCAAGGACCAACCGATCGTCACCGTGGATGGAGCTCAGAAACCACTCCTGGGAACCGGACTTCTGCACGATGGGCGACAGCTGAGTCTCGAAGCATTCATCAATGGCCCGTTCGCTTTGACCCCGCAGCAGGCCAAGGACACCTTCGACTACGTGACTCAATTCCCCAGTGAAACGGCTCCCATGGTTCACAAGGCGGACCTCTTCGACGAGCACCACCCGGTCATCGCCGACCGCGTGGAGGACTACTACCTGGATCAGGCGCACCGCGGCTACGGCTCGGTGGCCTTGGTGGGGTCGATGGTGGTCGACGGAGCCGACGTCCCGGTCAACTGGCAGTACGACTCGAGCACCGGCCTGTTCGTGCCGGACTCCCCGGCCTTCTCCCAGATGACCTTTGCTGAGCTCAAGTCGAAGACGCTGGCCGGTTTGGCATCGAACATGGTTCTCGGCTTGCCGCTTGGCAATGCGGAGCGCTTTGCGATCGACTCGGATCTAGATGAACTGATCAATCAAGAAGAGATTGCCCTCGGGACCAATCCTTTCAACCCAGACTCGGACGGGGACGGGGATCCGGACGGTCACGAGGTTGCGAACGGTGGGGATCCCTTGGATGCCACGATTGGCTCCACGGATGGAACTCCTCCGGAGATTCAGAACATGGTCATTCACTGGGTCAGCACCAAAAATGCCAGGCTGACGTTCGAGACCTCAGAGCCTTGTCGGACGACGGTGACATACTTCCCTGTCGGCACCACCGGTTTGGAGCAAACCGTCTCCAATGGCACTTTGCGCAAGCGTCACAGCTTCATCCTCAGCGAGTTGGTTCCCTCGACCAAACAACAAGCGATGCCGCCGGTCTCGGCCGACGACGAAGTCCTGAATACCTACACGGTGAAGATTGAGGCGGTGGATGCCGCAGGCTTGCCCGATATGGCTTTTGCGGAAGAGCTCACCACCGGCGGATTCACGTTCCGGGCGGGCACCCTGTTTGGCGTGATCGGTCAGCTCGACTTGATTTCACCGATGCCCGACTACGTCGCTGGCACCCTCGACTTCACGATGCGGTTGCGCATGGAGAGCAAGATCGGACGTTCCGCAGCGACCGGCCAGTCGCTTCCCTTGGGAGGGATGGTGGCTGCTTGCCAAGTCATCGTGAATGGGAACGTGCATTCGGATTTTGACGTGATTCCGAATCGGGCCAAGAAGTTCTGTCTCACGGATCTCAACAACCCGACCACGACCATCGAGTTCGATGCCCGGCCAGGGCCGTTCGTTCTGACGGATCAGACCGATTCCTCGGGGCTGGTGGACACCGCCATCCAGGTGCGAGGTTTGAACCCGGGGGACGAAGTCGTGATCAATCCGATTGCTGTGCAGCAGACGGTCTTTGTCGGGTCCAACTACGATCCCTTGGACGACTGTCCGGATCTCTCCTCCGCGGAGGCGCTCATCTTCGCGATGGACTTCGCGTTTCCTGACAGCGTGATCCGGAGGGCATCCATCACTCATTGAGTCGCTCCCCCGGGAGGCAGCAAGTTCGTCGCTCGAAGGAAAAGAGGCAGCCGGGAGCGCTGCGGACCTGTCGGGCGGCGGACTTGTTGTCAGTCCTCTCCAGACCGTCGAAGTTCCGAGGTCCGGGCAGAGGTCTTCCGTGGACGGCCGTGTCGAGGGAGAGCGATCCGCGGGGCTGGCCTTCTCGTCCCAACCCCGACGATTCCGTCGATCGACAGCGCAGGGACTGACCGCGTGGGCATCGGCGACGTCCCCGACGCTCCGTGAGTGGAGTCAACGGTCAAAAGATCGGATCGGGCGCCGAACGACTCTTTCAACGGTCTGCTAGCCTTTCGCGGAGTCAGACTCTCTGCAGAAAGGTAATTCTTGGGGGTTCCCTTTTCGAAATCGATTGGTGTCGCGCTCTGCCTCGTGTGGATCGCCGTCGCGTCCCTCGCCTGGACCCACGCAGGACCTCCGCTCGCGTTGGAGGTTCACGTGAAGGCTGAGTCCGTGCGGATCAAGGTCATTGGCGAACAGGAACTGCTCTGCCCGTGGCTGGGATTGTCGGCTCCCCTCGAAGACCCACTCGGAGATGAGAGGCGCCAAGCGATTCTCGATGCCGCCGGGCAATGGGTGGCTCGCGCGGAGACGTTTCAGGTCAGCGATGCCGACGATGTGGCCGCGACCGAGATCGAAACCCCGGAATTGCTGGCGCTCGAGTACGGCAAGCCGGCGTTGGTGATTTCGTTCGACTACTCGGTGCAAGAGAAGCCCCGTTGGGTCAAGCTGCGCGCGCCAGTGTTTCCCTCGGCCGACTCGGGGGAAGACTCCGCGATTCCCGGTCAGGTGTTGTGGTTGGGGGACATCCAGGAGTTCTTCCTGACTCCCGCCGAGCCCGAGTACACCTGGCACTCCCGCGTCATCCGGCCGCCGTCGAGGGCGATCACACCGGCTCCTTCGTTCTCGCCCAAGCACCGATCCATCCCGCTCGTTTCGCTCGGTCTGTTGGTCGTTGTGTTGGGATGGGCATTGTTCTTTCGGGATCGCCCCTTGCCGCTGTCCTCAGCATGGCGCGTGTGGTTGATCCTCCTGGTCCTGGCCGCGCTGGCTCGGCCAATGGCACGGGTCTCGGTTCCGGTGTTCTGGACCACCGCCGCATCGATTCCCGGGGAGTCAGACGCCCGCGAAATCTTCGTGGCACTGCATCGAAGCATCTACCAAGCCTTCGAAGCCACGTCGGAGGAGGAAATCTACGATCTCTTGGCACGGAGCGTCAGCGGAGAACTCCTCGATGAACTCTACGTGGACATCTACGAAAGCCTTCTGTTGCGGGGGGAAGGAGGGGCGATCTGCCGTGTTGACCAGGTGGAGTTGCTAGAAACCGAGATTGACCGAGAGGCCCCATCGCTTTTGATCGGAGAGCCGGCGGACGAAGTTGCGCGGTACCAGGTGGAGTGCGCCTGGCGCGTTCATGGTCGAGTGTCTCACTGGGGACACACCCATCGCCGGGTCAATCAGTATCGGGCGATCTATCAGGTCCACCACGACGGAGCTTCTTGGAAGATGGAAGCGGTGAAGATGCTGGAAACGGAGCGGTTGGCAGGCGGAACACCCGAGGACTGAGAGCGGGGGCGTTTTCGACTTCGCTTTCGTTGGCTCGAAGTCTCGAGGATCTCTTTGGCACTCGGACCGAGCCTCCCGTTGCTCAGCCCGACTTCTGTGGCGAGCAGTCTCGCACTCCGCCGAATCCTTGGCGCCAGTAGCGAACAACGCACGGAAGAGAGTGGAATCGTCAAGCCTTGGTCGGGTCAGGAGGCGTCTCGCGCCAGACGAATTCCCGTGAACTGCCACTGGGTATTGGCCGGGAAGAAGTTGCGGTACGTCGGGCGAATGTGGTCGCGGGCCGTGGCAAAAGAGCCGCCCCGCAAGATCCACTGATCGCACATGAACTTGCCGTTGTACTCTCCGAGACTGCCTTGGAACGGCCGATAGCCTGGGTAGGAGGTGTAGGGACTGGAGGTCCATTCCCACAGGTCCCCGTACATCTGTTGAACACCTTTGCCGTTTCCCGACGGCGGTTCCGGCGTCAGATTGCCGGAATCAAGGAGGTTTCCTTCGAGCGGCTGAGTCGACGCCAGGGATTCCCACTCGGCCTCGGTGGGCAATCTTGCACCAGCCCATCGCGCGTAGGCGTCCGCTTCGAAGTACGAGACGTGACTGACCGGGCGATGAGGCGCGAGGTCTTGGCATCCATGCAGTGTGAATTCCTGGCGGCCCTCACCGTCCAACCAATACAGAGGGGCCGTCCGGGAGGATTCTTCCACCCATGCCCAGCCTTCCGAGAGCCACAGCTCCGGGCGCCGGTAGCCGCCATCTCCGATGAAAGCCTGGTACTCGCCATTGTTGACGAGTCGCGAGCAGATTTCGCTTTCCGGGATCACCACTTGGTGTCGAGGTCGCTCGTTGTCGAACGCAAAATCTGGTGAATCCCAGCCGATTTCCTGGACTCCCGATGGCACCGGGGTCCAGGTCGCCGCCGGCACCTCGACCGGCTTTTCCGGATCGCGAGTTTCGTAAGTTGGAAACATCGGGTTGCAAGAAAAGACGTGCTTGATGTCGGTCAACAGCAATTCTTGATGCTGCTGCTCGTGATGCAGGCCGAGCTCGATCACGAACTGGTCTTGCGCAGAGATCGTTTCCGCATTGGCGAGCTTCTCATGGACCTGGGCGTCGACGTGACTGCGGTAATCCATCACCTCGGCAAGTCCGGGACGGGAGATGACTCCCCGCTGGGCACGGGGAAACTGCGGTCCCACACTCTTGTAGTAGGAGTTGAAGAGAACTTCGAAGCCGGGCTGAAACGTCTCGTGCTTGCCGAAGAGCGGGAGCACGAATGTTTCGAAGAACCAGGTCGTATGGCCTAGGTGCCATCGCGTCGGACTGACATCGGGCATGGACTGGACCATGCAGTCTTCCGCGGTGAGCGGAGCCGCAAGGCGGCGGGTCGTGGCGCGAACTCGTTGGTAGCGAGTCGCGAGATCTTCCGAAGCCGCGAATTGACGCGCGCGTCCTGTTCCAACCGCAGGCATGGATTGACACCCGTTCTAGAAGAGTTGCCGGGACGTGGAGTGGGTCCGGTACCGTACCGATCAAGCCGGTGTCTGGCCACCCGTGACATACGAATCGGAGAGAAACGCCCTGATTCGTCACCGCCTAACGAGTGAAGGCGTGGCAGGGCGCCGGTGATCCGCGGCAGTTTCTCCCCCCCGGCTTCTACGGTGGCGCGGGTGGTGTCGAGGGAAGCGAAGGCCTGGCTCAGCGGCTTTCCGTGTCGCGCGGCAGTTCGACTTCCACTCCAAGAGTCGCGAGCCGGGTGAGTGTTTGGCGACGCAACCCGTCACTCGGATTCAGCTCCAGGCTTCTTTGAAGCGCGACGATTGCTTCGTCTGGCCGATCCACGAGGATCAACGCTTCTCCCAAACTGTCGTAGGCGTTGGCAGAGGTCGGGTATTCGTCCGCGGTTGCGCGCAAAACTTCCACAGCCAGTTCGAACTCCTCTGCCTTGATCAAGTCGTAGCCAATCTTGTTGAGCTGGCCCTCGGAGAGGCCGATCCGTGCGTTGGGATCCTCTTTCTTTTGCGCGCGAAACTCTTCGATTCGACCGCGAACCTCGTCCGCTGTGAAGCCATCATCCACGGGCATGGGTTGTTCGGTGATCACCGCCTTGTCCATGGAGGAGGAGCCAAGGATCACGCCGGTAAGAATCCACACCACGACTTTTCGCTTGGCCAAACTCTCGCGCCCCAAACGTCCCAACTTGAGATGGGCGCGTCCCCCGCCACTTGACTCGGACAGATCGGTGATCGGAACTCCCGTGGTACGAGCGATGTGGGACGCCCAGCTTGCGGTGAAGTAGGCAAACGCGTGACTGTCGCCGATGACGACGATTTCGCCGTCCTCGACATGTTCGTAGGGAAGACCCCGCTCTTCGTCCACCACCTGCCAGGCCTTCATCGGGACCGAGGGATCGACCCGCTCCGTCCCTGTTCGACGGCGCTCACTGAAGCGCTCCGGGTCCTGGCCCGTGAAGTCGTAGCGCGCGAGGCGTTCGGCTACTAGTTCCGCCGCCACCCGAGCCCCGAGGCCCGAAGGGTGATGCCCGTTCAATTCGTACAGCGGGACCTCTGCGTTCGGCTTTGCTTCCCAAAAAGCCTGGAGGATGTCGACCACTTCGACGTCGGCTTCGAGAAGGTCGAACATGCGTTCGATTCGCGGTACGGAGGCGGGAAAGCGCTCCGGAAGATCGATCTCGCAATCTTCGTAGTAGAGCTCCATCTTGGCTGGGACGGGACAGACGATCAGATCCACTCCCATCGACTTGAGCTGACGGTCGAAATCGATGACTGCCTCGATGGCGTCCCCGGAGGCTCTTTCCCATTCCGCGGCGATGGCGCGCTCGGTGAGCCCTCGCTGATATTGGTTCTTGCCGACCTGCACGCGGCGACCTCCCCCCAGTTGCAGAAGGGAACTAAAACGGCGCGAGATCTCGTTGCGCAAGACCTCGGCGTCGTCACGAATGACCTGCAGTCCTCCGAATTCGTCGACCCAGTCCTCGAGATCGAGGAGTTGGTTCTCCATGGCGTCCGCTCGTGCGTCTTCGATGTCTGCTCGGCGAGCGGAAGGGTCAGCCTGCGAGTCATTGCAAAGGCCGAGGATGGCGAGAAGGAACAAGGTCATGACGCTCTCCAGAAACGACTCCGTGGGGCAAGGTTCCGAGCAAACTCCGCGCCTGGGCTTGCCTACCCAGCTCGACCGGTCGGAATCAGGTTCTCGATGTCCGGCCTGCAGTGTCCAGATCGGCACAAACGTGCCGCGAATCCCCCAAGCCCCTTACGAGATCATGCCCTTCCGGGTTCGAGCATCGGCTCTTCCCGGGAGACACCCGGTGAGGGAAGGGTTGCAAACGTGATAAACGGATGCTGCCGAGGCCAATGACGATTGCCCCTTGATCGGACGGAACCAGGGAGCGGCGGTTTGCGGTTTTTGGCGGCGAACACGAGAGAAGTCGTGAGCGGTCGGAATCACTCCGCAAGCGGCGCCCGCGCCGTTCGAGCACCGTAACCCTAGTTTGAGAATTCGGCCCGCCCTTGGACTTGGTGCACCCGTTGAGCGGGATGCTCGATGTGGGGTGCACCGGTTCCCGAGGAACCTCTTCATTCGTGTTTGTCCAAAGGTGCAGGTGGCGTTTGATTTGGCGGTCCCGCGGCGCGCCAGCCTGCGTGAAGTTGTTTGCGCAGTTTCTGCACGAGCTCCGCGTGTTCCGGGGCTTCCGCGAGGTTCCGGTGTTCACCAGGATCCTCGAGGCGATCGTAGAGTTCGAAGATCGGAGTCTTCCCAGCCCATTCGGTGAAGCGGTGCTCTCGGGTCCGAATGGTGCTTCCGAGTCGTCCCCGACGCCGGTACTCGCAGAACACCGCGCTCTTCCAGGGCAGGGACGGTTCCTTCAACAAAGGGGAGAGGCTTGTCCCTTCGAGGGTTTCGATCGGTGGCAAACCACACAGCTGGACGAGTGTTGGAAACAGGTCCACCAGTTCGACCAGAGCGTCGCACGAGCCACTTTCGAAGCCAGGGGCGCGAATGATCAAGGGCACGCGGCTGGCAACCTCGAAATTGGTCTGCTTCGCCCAGAGCCCATGTTCCCCAAGATGCCAGCCATGGTCGCCAAACAGCACCACGATGGTGTGTTCTTCGAGGCCGGACTCCTTCAGATTGGTCAACACGCGTTGCACTTGAGAGTCGACGAAGCTGGTGGCGGCGTGATACGCGCGAACCAGTGCGGTGGAATCTTCCGGAGCGAGCCGATGATGCTCGTCGAGCTCGACATTGCCGTAGCCCTTGAGCTCCCCGTTCTTGTGGAACGCAATCGGAGGAATTCCTGATGCAGAGGGGGGCTCGGTGCTCGCTGGTTCGAGGCGGACGTTGTCAAAGAACCGCCGCGGGACCACCAAGGGCAGGTGAGGTTTGTAGAACCCGAGGGCGAGAAAGAACGGTTGGCTACCTTTTCGTTTCTTCAGGAACTCGATGGCTTGGTCCGCCACCTGTCCGTCGCGGAGTGCGGAGTCAGGAAGATCCGAAGGTCGCCAGGCTCGAGAGTTGCCGGAAGTTCCTGTGGCCCACCAGCAAGGCTCGCTCCAGGAGCGCTCGTCCTGCTCCTTCAGGTGGAAGACCTTGCCGAATGACGCAGTGTGATAGCCGTGGTCTTTGAAGTGTTGGGGCAGGGTGACGACGTCGGGAAGCTGTTCCCGGAAGGACTGATCCTGTCGACGCAGTCCCGTGGTGGTGGGGCGGAGGCCAGAGAGGAACGAGGCCCGGGACGGGTTGCAAACGGTGTACTGGCAGAAGGCACTCGTGAAAACGACTCCGCTCTTGGCGAGGGCATCGATGTGAGGAGTGCTGGCTGCGGATTCCCCGTACGCTCCCAACGCGGGCCGTAGGTCATCCACCGAGATGAACAGAACGTGGCGTCGTTCGGGCTCGGCGGCGATCGCGGAAGCGCCCAGCAGCGTGAAAGCCAGGGAAAAGGACCACCCAATCTGCATTCGGCAACGTTCCTCCGCGGGCACTCTAGCCCGGATCATTCATGAAGGTGTACTCGGAATGGTTCAAGCTCTTTCTCGCTGTGGCATTCCACTGCTCTGCATCCTCCTCGGACCGGCGAAACGCTTGTCGCGAAGACGCCGTAAGTCCTCGCCAGGAACAACTTTGACACGTTCTTGGGACGGGCTTGATGAAGGATGCGGGCTAGTGGTTCTTGATGGCCATCCCCTTGGTGGTCGGAACCGAACGATTCCTCACGGCTGTTCCAAATCGAGGAACTACGGAACGAAGTTCACTTGAACCGCATTGGTCAATGCCACACCGGTGACTGGATGGAGGATCGCGGCCTGCATGTTGAGCTGCTGTCCGACCAACGCGTTGGGAATCGTGAATGAGAGAGTCAGCGAACCATCGAAACCAGTGAAAAAGAACTGGTCGAGTCCCCCAGGGCGCAGGCCGGAGGCAATGACCTCTGCATTCAGCAGGTCAAAACTTCCGAACGAAAGGGAGTAGGCGCCAGGCTGAAGGTCGCCTGCCGCAAGGATCACCGGGAGGTGGACGCCGCCTTCGAAGTGGAGCGTCATTCGATCGCTGGAAGCAGAAACGTCGGAGAAATAGGGACCCGGGTACCCGAACTCGATGGGGAAGCCGACGACTTCAATGCATTCATTGATCTCGAACTCTGCGATTCTTGCCTGAGGCGATTGACCGTTACCGAATGGGGCCTCGAAGACTTCAACATCATCGATGCCGACGCCGTCATCAGTGCCAGGGTCCGCGAGGGATCGGTCCATGAGCACCCATCGGATGACCAAGGTCTTGCCCGCGGCGCCCGGGACCAAATGGGAAGCATGTTGCCAGAGACCGGGTTGACTCGAGTCGCGCCCCCACGCTTGGTTGGTGAAGTCGTTGTACCAGCCCGTGGATGCCGGGTCTCCCGGCAGGCCGAGCTTCTCGAAGTCGGAACCGTTCAGAGAAACCTCGACCCAGGAAATGTAGCCGTGCGCGAGTTCGTGGATATGACGAAATCTCAGGATCGGGTCATGGGTGAATCCACTCAGGTCGAACGGGGGACTGGTCAAGTAAGAGAACTCTCCCACCGCAGGAGATCCGTTGAGTGCCGTGACCCAGGCATTCGTTCCCGAGGATGCGGAGCTGATGAAGTTCCCCCCTGGATCCCCGTTCTCCCAGCTGCTCACCGTTCCGTGTGTGGAGAAGCCGCCGTCGTCAAGTTCGAAAGTTTCAAGGTAGGGAAACTCAGTGATCCCGGTTTGGTGAGAGACAATCTTGGCTTTGGAATTGTTGCCAAGAACGGCGTCCCCGGCCAACCAGGTCTCTATCTCGAAGGTGTAGTCCCCCAATGCCGAGAGATCCACGGGGGTTGCGAACACGTGAGTTCTCGATTGCAACGGCGGAATGATGTCAGTGAAGGTTTCGGACAGCGCGATTCCCGTCGGACCAGTCACCGTCAACGTGATCGGGAATCCCGTGACGTCGTCGGTTCCAAGGTTCTTGATGCTGACTTCGACTCGCTCGGGATCCGAAAAGGTGGGAGCCGAGTTCGGCGCATCGATCGACGCAACCGCCACGTCGAGGCGAGTTTCGTAAATCTCTACTGCATCAATCCCAACTCCGTCGCCCGAGTCACCGGTCCGGGCCTCGAGCACCCATCGCAAGTTCGCCGTTTTTCCCGCGGCCCCCTCGAGGAGTATTCGAGCGGTCCTCCACTGGCCTCTTTCGCCAGAGTCGAATTCCCACCAGTCCGAGAAACTGTTGTACCAGTTGACGGCGGGCTCGCTCTCCCGGATCCCTAGCTTCTGGAACGGGCCGCCGTTGAGAGAGATCTCCATCCAGGTCCGATCGAGCTGGGCCAACTGAAAGATGTGTTGGAACTCCAGCGTTGGATCTTTCTCGAGTGCCGAAAAATCGAGGGGCGGTGACTGAAGAAACGACGATTCGTTCCCGGCGTGGCTGCCATCCAGCGACGTGACACAAGCGCGGGCTCCCTCCGCGGCACTCGATATGAAATCGGACTGCGGAACTCCCCATTCCCAGGTCGAATTTGATCCGCCGACGCCGAAGTTGAAGTCGAAGTCTTCGAAATCTTCGAAGTAGGGGAACTCAGAGATCGTCGCGCCCTCGGGGGAATGGGAGAAGGAGTGTTCCTGCGACCGGGCGGAGCTGACAAGTGAGGTCCCGATGACCACGGCAGCAACGAAGGTTTGGACGCTGCGGGCGCCCAGTACGATTTTCTTTTGCCGAAGATTCATGGAAGGAAACTCACTTGAACCGCATTGGTGATGGCGATGTCGAGCTCGGTGTTGCCAACCCCTGCCTGAAAAGACAGGACACGTCCAATCAAGGTCAGTGGGATCGGGAGGGTCAAATCCATGACTCCCTCGTTGTTCGTGAAGAAGAACTGATTGAAGCCTCCCGGCTGATAGCCGGATGCGATGACTGCGGCGTCGACGCCAAGGTCGATTTGCCCAAAGGGTGTCGATGCGGCGGCGGGATCGAGTTCTCCTGCGATCCAAACAATTGGCTGCCCGGGCTCTCCCTCCACGTGCAAGTGGAGGACGTCGCTGCTTCCCGAGAGTGCCACGAAATAAGGTCCCGGCTGAAACGCCTCGACTGAGTAGCCGAGTGCTTCCGTCGCCTGATTGATGTCGAGGACGGAGATTGACGGTCGCGGTTTCTGCCCAATGCCGAAGGGGGTTTCGAAAATCTCGACATTGTCCACGCCGAATCCGTCGAAGTTCTCTTCGAGATCGGCATCCATCACCCAGCGCAGAGTGACGACATTCCCGGCGGCGCCCAGCATCACGTTTCGAGCGATTACCCAGTCGTTGGGGGCTGTGGAGCCTGTCCACCGGTTCGCGCTGTTGGGGTACCAGTTGAGAGAGAATGGATCTTCCGAGGTCCCGAGTTCTTGGAAAGCTTCGCCATTGAAGGAAACCTCGATCCAGGCTCGATCCGAGTTGCCGAAGTCACGGGTCATGGAAAACTGAAGCAAAGGGTCGTTCTCGACTTCTGTGAGGTCGATCGGGGGGCTTCGCAGGAAGGAAAACTCATTCCTGGTGCGGCCACCGTCGAGGTTGGTGACCCAGGCGCGAGCCCCAAATGCTGCTCTCGAGATCACGGGACCTGCTGGCTCTCCGTGTTCCCAGCTGGGGTTCACCCCGTTCACGATGTACCCGCTCGGTCCGTCTTCGAATCCCTCGAAGTACGGGAACTGCCGAACGGTTTCCTGATGGGTGACTTGGCTTTGAGAAAAGTTGTTGCCCGGCACTTCGTCGCCATCGAGAAGCGCCTCCGCTTGCAGGGTGTAGACGCCGGGAACCGAGAGATCGATCGGAACCTCGAACAACATTGGTTGTTCTTCGGCAGGAGTCAGTGTCCCGAGAAACGGCTGGGTCAACTGGGTGGGTACCGGTCCCGAGATGTCGAGCGTGACGGGAAATCCGGAGATGTTCTGTGTTCCCGTGTTTCGGACGATGACATCCACCGACTCCTGTAGCAGAAGTGGACCGGAGTCCGGTCCGTCCACTCTGGTCACGGAGGCATCCAGCAGATTGTCGTAGATCGTGACGCTGTCAACGCCGAGACCCCCGCCAAGGCGGCTGGATCCTGTATCGCAAACCCAACGAACTTGCACGGTGCTCCCCGCCGCCCCGTTCAGTCGAAAGCGAGTCGTTCGCCACTGTCCCAACTCGTTGGGGCGGCCGGTCCACCACTGACTCGTCGTGTTGGTGTACCAGTACAATCCTCCGGGACTCGGGGGAGCCTTCACGAACGGGCCCCCATTGACCGAGAGTTCGAGCCAAGCCCGCGAAGCTGTGGTCGGGAAGTCATGCAACAGCTTGAACTGCAGCCAAGGGTCTCTGGAACGCTGGGTGAAGTCGAACACTGGCGATTGCAAATAGGATGACTCAAACAAGTGGTGGTCACCCGCCAGGTTGGTCACCCAGGCTTGGCTCCCCTCTGCTGCGGTGTCGATGAAATCCCCAGCCGGGACTCCCCACTCCCAAGAGCTGGATGATCCACCCACCGTGAAGCCACCAGTCGAAGACTCAAAGCCTTCAAAGTAGGGCAAGGGGGTACCGGGTGGGGGTGGGGGCGGTCCCGGATCCTCGTTGGTGAGTGGTTTGTCTGCTTGCGCCGAAGCAACTTGACAAGTCAGCGCCGTCAAGAGAGCAGCAATGACACGTTTCATCAGGCAGTTCCAATGTCGAGACATGCCGAAAGGCTGGATCGAGACGGGAACAATACGTGTCGTTATTGACTGACGGAACAGGTTCCACTAGGAAACAGTCATGGGCGGGTAGCGATCAGGCGCGCGGAAGTCGACGCTAGGTGTGCGAACTCCGCGAATCCGTGCTTGCTGTTCCTCACCCCTCCTTCCGCACGTATTCCACTGTCACAAGCGGCACACCTTCAATATTCATCGTGAACAACATTCCGTCGTCGCCAAACTCCATGGTGTTGACCATCTCTGCTTCTTCTCCATCCATGCCGCGCGAGATTCCATGCATGGTGAGGGTGTTGCTGTCGGCGTCGTAGGTGCCTTCCGAGGTCACCAGGAGCGGGGTCATGGAGTCGACCCAAGCCGAGACGAACTTCTTCTTCAGTGGGTCGTAGCCGAGTAGTTCGAGGCCGGTGAACGGTTGGCCCATGGCGGTGGTCTCCAGGCGGCGGATGCTCCAAAGTCCGCCAAGAGAGGTCTCGACGGTGCTGGTGCCGTCCGCTTCGCCGGTGACGCCGCCCATCTTGATGTTGTACTCCCCCGCGAGGCTGTCGAGCCATTGGAGCTCTTTGGATGCGGGAGTTGCAGGGGCTTCTTGGGAAGCTGATCTGCCGGCGGCAAAGCTGACGATGCCTGTGGCGAGGAGGGCGACGAGGACGAGAATGGTTCGATTCATGTTCATGATGGCGGTTCCTTCTTCCGGTGCTTTCCAGCTGTCTCGTAGGGATCAGAGTTCGACGGCTTGGAGATCGCTTGCGAGATCCGTCACGAGCGATGTCTGTCAGGAGTTGGCGCGCAGTGTCGGGATCAACTCGTCGAGGGTGTTGTAGGAAGCGGCGTAGCCTTCCTGGAATCCCGGCTGCATGGCCGCATCTCGAGCATCCTGGGTGAGGTACTCGATCTCGACGGTGATGGTCGTCTGTTCGGCGGTTTCCAAGAATGTGGCGGTGACGGTGCTGTTGCCTTCTGGCCAACCGTCGTAGGCCTCCGTATAGACGATGCGCTGGTTCTCGACGATCTCCTTGAACTCCGCGGTCATTCCCATCTCGAACTCGGGATTCTTCCACACGTATCGAGCTGTTCCACCGACGCGAAAATCGATTTCGCAGACGGGGAGCGAGTGATCCGGAGGGCCGGTCATCCATTGCTTGACGAGGTCGGGTTCGATGTGAGCGCGCCACACCAAGGCCAACGGTGCATCGAAGGTCCGCTTGATCCGAATCGAGGTGGGGGTCGGCGTGGTGAATTCGTCGAGCGGCTTCATGGTTTCGGCTTCTCCTTCGGGGTCTTGAGTGTTTCGAGGAGCTGGTCGAGCCTCGAGTAGTTGTCGCGGTAGATGGTTTCGAGTTCACCGAGCCACGCGCTCAGGGCGTGCAGGCCTTTCGGCTCCAGTTTGCACGGGCGTGTTTGAGCAACCCGCGAGCGAGAGATGAGCCCGGCCTTTTCGAGAGATTTGAGATGGGACGAAATCGTTGGCTGGGTGAGCTCGAAGCAATCCACGAGTTCCGAGACCGTGGCCGTTCCCCGAGCGAGACGTCCGACGATTTGCCGGCGGGTGGGGTCGGCGAGGGCGGTGAGGGTTTGGTCGAGCAGCTCCATAATGGATAGCTTCTCATCTATATAGATATACGTCAATATGATTATCGAAACTTTCTTCTCGGGGAGTCAGTAAGGGAGGACGGATGGCGTGCGGTTCTCGGATTCCGTGCGATCACCGGTTCCAAATCAGTTTCCGATCAATGCCGACCCGGCGCGACATCCGCATTTCCCCGATCGGTGGACCTGGAGGAACACCGGAATGACTTTGGTTTCCACGAATCTCCGGCGACGACACCGGACCCAAGCATCTGCGTGGCAGTTGTTCGGGATGCTCTTGTTGTTGAGCGTTGCGCCCGCCTGTCGGGTGGGGGAGACCCGTCCGCCTCAGCTGCTCGACGGAGCTGTTCACGACGTCTCCCTTCCCGCCTCCGCCGAAGAGTTCCAAGCCGAAGGCCCCGAAACCGTTCGCGTTCGTTTCCTCGTCAACGAACAGGGTGTGGTGGAAGCGGCGAAGGTTCGTCCGTCGAAGAACCCGTTGTTCGAAAAGGCGGCGCTCGAATTGGTGCGGTCCTGGCGTTTCGAACCAGGCCTCGTGGATGGGAAGCCCGTGTCGACGCCGATGGAAGTTCCCATCCGATTCGGTGTGGAAAAGGAAACGGACCGGGAAAAGTCGAATTCGGATTCCCCGGCTCCGGAGTCTGTCAACGACGAGTCTGCTGACTGAGTTCGTCAGCGACGGCATGGGTGCCACGATGCGGAACGCATTGCTGGTGGCGTGTCCTTGTCCGAAAGCACCGGTGATTGCAGGGGCCACGAGTCGCGGCGACGAATGTCTCCGTGGCGAATCCCGGAGCGATCTTGAACGGTTTCCAGTGAGCGGCGTCCGGAGCTCCTATCGCGCAGAAGGCTAGTGCGCAAAAGGCCCGTGATGCCATGCACGGAGACTCGTGGGGCTCATCAGGTGTCTTCGATCGGCGAGTTGATTGAAACTGTCGATCGCCGGTATCGTAGGATCCCAATCATTCCAATTGCACACGGCCGCAATCGAGCTTCATGAATGGCACCTTGGGGGAGGAGCAATGTGCAAAGGAGGCCTCGCATTTCTTGCGGTTGCATTTTTGTGCCAACCGCTCGTGGGCAAAGTCATCTACGTCGACTCGACAGCGAGTGGATTGAATGACGGGACCTCATGGGCCGATGCGTATCGGCACCTTCAGGATGCCCTCCATCAAGCCGACCCAGGCGACCAGTTGTGGATTGCCGCGGGGGTTTATCGACCCGATCAAGGAGTCGGCTACAGCCTTGGAGATCGGTCAGCTTCCTTCCTGATTGGTGACCAACTGCAGCTGTTCGGAGGATTTGTCGGGAACGAGTCGTCGATCACCGACAGGACCATCAGCCAACCGACGATTCTGAGCGGGGATCTGCTGGAGGACGACGGGCCACTACCCGTTGGATACGAAGACAATAGTTTTCACGTCCTTCGCGCGGATTTCATCGGGGCCGGAACCCAATTGGATGGGCTCGTCATCTCCGGCGGGAATGCAGACGGCGGTGGCATCGATGAGTTCGGAGGCGGGGTTTTCTTACTCGCCTCATCACTCACGATGATCAACTGTTCCATTCGGGAGAGCCGGGCCTTGAATCAAGGCGGCGGGTTGTTCTCCGTCGCAAGCGGGCTGTCCCTTCTGACGTGTGATGTCGAACAGAACATGGCAGAGGACGGTGGCGGTGTGGCGGCGCTCGGGGGCATGCTGACAATCACGAACGGCAGCTTCTCCGAGAATGTTTCGTCCGACCAGGGTGGCGGAATCTACGCGGCCGGTTGTGCGGGGCAGTGGACCGATTGCCGGTTCGAAGGCAACCTGGGTGTCTCTGGCGCCGCGTTTCGCGGAATCGACGCATTGCTGGAAATCACGGGGTCCACTTTTGCAAACAATGAGCTTGGCGCTGTATGGCTCGCGCGAGGAACGACGGTTTTCCACGACTGCTCTTTCCTAAGAAACGCGGGCGGCGCGCTCGTTGATGCCGAGGGTGTCACAAGTATTTCTCAGTGTCGCTTTGAGGAAAACTCGGAGGACTTTCAGGGGGGCGGCGCCATTCGCTTTCGGGAATCGATCTTCGATATCCGAGAGTCGAGATTCGCGCGAAACTCGACGCTCAGCAATGGTGGTGCCATCCTGATAGACGCCGAGGCAGCGGGTGCCGTCGTGGCGAGTCAGTTCTTGGACAACATCGGTTTGTTTGGTTCCGGCGGTGCGCTCGCTTACCGTTCCACCCGTTACTCGGAGGTTGTCGTCGCCTCGTCGTACTTCGGCGGAAATCTCGCGGGCGAGGACGGCGGTGCTGCATCGATGGATGACGCGGGTCGAATCGACATCGTCAATTCGATCTTTTCAGCAAACCACGCCATTGGTGGGGACGGTGGCGCGATTCGGGCCGATGGAATCTTTGGTCTGCAAAGCTGTACGGTCGTCGGAAACTCCGCCCAGAATGGAAGCACCGGTGGGTTGTTTTGCGCTGTCCGAGACTCCACCGTTCAGAACTGTGTCTTGTGGGCAAACGTCGATTCTTTCCCCCCTGCCGAATCGGCGCAGCTCGTCACGAATTCGAACAGCGAGGTTGCGTACAGCTGCATCGAGGGTCTCGATGTCTACTCCGGAAACGGGAACCACGGACTCGACCCACGTTTCGTCAACGTCGTTGGGCAGGACGGGATTCCGGGCACTGCGGATGATCAGCTCGGACTCGGGGCGAATTCGCCGTGCATCGATGCGGGAAACAACCTCCTTGTCCCGATGGATGTCGTTGACCTTGATCTTGACGCGAACACCGCGGAGGTGATCCCATGGGATGGGAGTGGTTTTGCCAGATTCGTGGATCTTGAAGCCGTGGTCGACACGGGAGTTTCGGGCAATGGATTCGATGAGGTTGTCGACATGGGAGCCTACGAGGCGCGGGACTGCGATGGGGACGGAATTCCCGACTTGGAAGAGATCGTGACGGGTTTCTCCAGTGATTGCAACGGGAATGGAATTCCGGACGACTGTGAAATCGCTGATGGCGATGCGATGGACTGCAACGGAAATGGGGTCCCCGATTGCTGTGATATCTGGTCCAACACCTCTCGCGATTTCGCACCCAGAAATGGAGTGCCCGACGAGTGCGAACCATTCGGGCGCACGAGTTCCTGGCGATGACCGGCGTTCTGTCGGTCCTGAAGGGGATTTGGGTCAGCGCTTCCATGACCGTCGCCGGGACCGCATCGCCAATCTATGTCAACCACCTCGCGACCGGTTCCGGAGATGGAACCAGTTGGAATGACGCCTTCGTCGATCTCCAGGACGCTCTGGCTTTTGCCGCCAACGGTGACGAAATCTGGGTGGCCGTGGGGACCCATCGACCCGATCGGGGAATCGGAATTCAACCGGGAGATCGCAATGCCTCTTTTCAAGTGCCGTACGGGGTTCGCGTCCGAGGCGGATTCCTGGGGATGGAAAGCCGACCAGAACAACGACCTGGTCCATCGCAGCGGACGACTCTCAGCGGTGATTTGAACGGGGACGACGGAGCACCTTTCACCAACCGTGGTGACAACAGTTTCCATGTGGTCTCGATGGAACTTGCGGGTGACCAGGGCCTTCTCGAGCGACTGAGCATCCGTGGAGGGGATGCTGTGGGGAGTCCACGGGGAGAGTGGGCGGGAGGGCTGCGTCTGATTGTCTCGAGTCCCAGGATTCGCGATTGCGAGATTCGAGACAACGCCGGAGAGCGCGGAGGAGGGATCTTCAGCTTGGCCGGCACGATTGTTCTCGAAGACACCGCGGTGCAAGGCAATCAAGCAGAAGATGGCGCCGGGTGGTATTCCGTCGGATCGAACTCTGTCGTGACCGGTTGCGTCTTCGAGTCAAACGTTGCGGATGACGAAGGCGGCGGCGCCCGATTGGAGGCCGGAACTCACCGATTTGATCAATGCTTGTTCCTGTCGAATGTGGCGGGAGACGCCGGCGCGATTGAAGCCGTCGGTTTCAACTCCGTCGAAATCACCCGAACGAGATTGGAAGCCAATCGCGGTGGCGCGGTTCGCAGTCAGTACGAGGTGATTCTTCGGAACTGTGAGATTCTGTCCAACGACGCTTCGACCGCTCGCGGTGCGGTCTTTGGAACGGGCGTGAGCCGGTTCACCATTCAGGGCTGCAAGTTCGAGGAGAACCGAGAGGGTGCTCTCGTCGCGGAAGGGGAGGCATTGTTTCTTGAAGACTCCTCTTTTCTGCTGAATCTCGACACTTCGGGGACGGGCCCGGTGCAGATCGGCGTCCAGGAGGGGTACGTGGCGCGGACTTCGTTCGAAAGAAACGTCAGCCTCCTGGGCGACGGCGGAGCCGTCTTTCTGCGCCGCCAGATTCCATTCGTGGATTGCGTCTTCCGGCAGAACATTGCATCCCGGCACGGAGGGGCTTTCTATTCCATGACTTTTTTGACGCGCTCCGTGTTCTCGAACTGCGTGTTCGTGGGGAATGTGGCGGCGGGTGGAAATGGTGGTGCGCTGTACGTCGACAACTCGTTTGACGTTTCCAACTGTACGTTGGTCGGCAATCTGGCCAGGCAAGGGGCTGGTGGAGCGATTTTCAGCACCTTCCCAGGAATGATCTACAACAACATTCTTTGGGGGAATGAAGATCTGGATGGGAGCTTGGAAAGCTCTCAGTTGACGCACTTCACGGGGGGAGGCGAGCCGCCTCGGTATTGCTGCATTCAAGGGCTCGATGCTTACTCGGGGAACGGCAACATTGGCCAGGACCCTCGATTTGTGGATGCGTACGGTGCCGACGGGATTCTGGGAACCTCGGACGATGACCTGAGGCTGCTGGGCGAGTCACCGTGCATTGATGCCGGGGACAACGGGCTGGTGCTCGGGGACTTGGCAGATGTCGACGGCGACGGGGATATTCAAGAGCCGGCCCCCAGAGATTTTCGTCAACTCCCTCGGTTCTCGGACATTCTCTTGGTGCCCGATGTTGGTGTCTCTGGAAGCGGCTTCTTGGAAGTTGTCGATCTCGGTGCGTTTGAATCTCAGGACTGCAATCAGAACGGGTTGGTGGACGCGGACGAGATTCTCATGAACATGAGGAATGATTGTGACGCCAACGGAGTGATTGACGACTGTGAGATCCTCTCGGGAACTGCGCAGGACTGCAACCAGAACTGGATTCCTGATTGCTGTGATCTCGCCGCGGGTCGCTCAGAAGACCGATCACCCAAGAATGGGGTTCCCGATGAGTGTGAATCGATGGAACGTGGTCAGAGCTTGCGAGAGGCGAAGTGAGCCAAGGGAGGCCGTGGTGATGGTTCCGCGAGGTCGTCAATTGTGATGGAAGTATGGGCCATCGCTCTGATTCTTGCGGCCCCGCTGGAGACGTCTCCCATCTACGTGGATGCGAGCGCGTTGGGTCAAGACGATGGAACGAGTTGGGAGAACGCCTTTTCGAGTTTGCAGGATGCCCTTCGGGTCGCCTCGGCCGGCGATCAAGTGTGGGTCGCTCAAGGGACCTATCATCCGGATCGCGGGCAAGGTCAGGTCCGGGGTGATCGCTGGGCATCGTTCTTGGTTCCCGACGGAGTGGGGGTCCACGGCGGATTTCTCGGTGATGAGCGTGCGCTGTGGGATCGCCCGGAAGATGCCCCGGCCACGGTGTTGAGCGGCGACCTGAATCAGGATGATCCGGTCAGCTCTGCGGACAACAGCTTCCACGTCGTCACTTTGCGCCTGGCGGGTCCGGGAACGATGTTGGATCGCCTCTCCATCATTGGAGGGAACGCCGATGGCTCCGGGCTGAACTCGGTCGGCGGAGGCGTCATCCTCCTGGCATCGAGTCCGACTCTTGTGGAATGCAGAATCGCGGACAACCAGGCGATTCACGGAGCCGGAGCATTCAGCATCTCTGGCTCTCTCATTCTGGATCGAGTTGCGATTCAGAGGAATACGACGACAAGAGGCGGCGCCGGGTGGTACGCGGTGGGATCCAGCCTGATGGTCACCGCGAGCGAGATTCTTGACAACTCCGCCGACCAAGGAGGCGCCGGCTTCTACGTCGAGGAAGGCACCTCTCGTTTTCGGGACTGCCGGTTTGAGCGGAATCACGCCGGGGAGATCTCTACGGGGGGAGCGATTCTCTCATTGGACTCTTTGGGCGAAACGGAGATCTTGAATTGTCACTTCTCTGCCAATCAGGCATTCCGAGGGGCGGCGATCAGCATGTCTGGCGACCGTCTGGTGGTGTCTTCAAGTGAGTTCCGAGACAACGCTGGTGGCGCGGTCGAAACCAATGAAGCCGAGCTTCACGTCACCGATTGCGTGTTTGCGCGAAACGAGGGTGTCGCCATCAATGTTCGGGGCTTTCTCGAACGTCCACGGATTGAGATCTTCGACTCTCGGTTCACGAGTAACTTTGGGTCCTCGGGGGGTGCCGTCTCTCTGGGGGCAGGGTGGGGTGGGATCGCCCGTTGTGTCTTCGAGGCGAATGGCGCGGGGCTTGGGGGCGCCGTCTCGGTTTCGAGACGGGACGATTTCTTCATCGTCGGGTCAACCTTTCGGCGAAACTGGGCGTTTCTTAGAGGCGGCGCCGTGTGGGGACAGCCGGCCATCGTCGGAAACTGCGTCTTCATTGCCAACTTCAGCTTGGAAGACAACGGAGGAGCGGTATCCATCGCCTCCGCAAGTCCCGGCCAGATCGCGAACTGCACCTTCATTGGCAACGATTCGAACCAGGGAATTGGCGGCGCGTTAGACGCGGAGTCCGATGTCTTGGTCGACAACTGCATCTTCTGGCAGAACTCTGACTCCGTGGGCACCCTTGACACGTCCCAGGTCTCCTTTGCGAACCCGCTCCAGCAGCCACGGCAAAGTTGCATTCAGGGTCTGGCCACCTACGTCGGCAACGGGAATACCGGGCTCGACCCTCGGTTCCTCGATAGCGATGGGGCGGACGACATTCTTGGCACAGCGGATGACAACTTGCTTCTTGCGACGGATTCCCCCTGTGTGGACGCTGGCAGCAACGAGCTCTCGGTCCCCGATGTCGCCGACGTCGATCAAGACATGGACGAACAGGAAGCGATGGCGCAGGACATCCTGGGAAGGAACCGCTTCGCAGATCTCATGTCGGTCCCTGATCTTGGGATTCCCGGCTACGGCTACGACCAAGTGGTCGACATGGGAGCGCACGAGGCCCGAGATTGCAACGAGAACGGGGTCGCGGATGCAGAAGAACTCTTCCTTATGCCCGGAAGAGATTGCGATCAGAATGGAATCCTCGATGAATGCGAGCCGTGGATCGACTGCAACGGAAATGGTGTCCACGACTCGTGCGACATCCTTTTCGGAGGATCCAGAGATCTCGCGCCTCGAAATGGAATCCCTGATGAGTGCGAACAACCGGATCGAACCCAAAGCTGGAAGCCGTCGGAGCCGTAGGGGAGGGTTCCGACAAGCAGGTCAGGAGCTCCTTGGATGCTAATCGCCAGTGCAGTTCTCGCTCTTTCGGCATCGGGTGCCGCTCCGCCAGGCGTGATCTTTGTGGACGGCAGTGCAAAGGGGGCAAACGATGGCTCTTGTTGGAAAGACGCTTATCGATTGCTTCAAGAGGCGATTGCCTCGGCGAGTTTTGGTGATGAGCTGTGGGTCGCACATGGGACCTACTATCCCGATGAATGGAATGGCGTTGACACGAACGATCGCGAATCTTCGTTTCAGATTCTTGATGGCGTAAAGATCTACGGTGGGTTCACGGGAAATGAAGCCTCGATCGACGATCGGAACGACCCCGACGCGATCACGATCTTGAGCGGCGACTTGATGCAGGATGACGCCGCAAATTTTGCCAATGTCGAAGACAACAGCCTTCATGTCGTCCGAATGAACTCGGTTGGCTTGTCGACGGTCTTGAACCGCCTGTCCATTTCAGGGGGAAATGCATCCGGTCCTGGCCTCGATGGGCTAGGGGGTGGGGCTCTCCTCATTGACGCGAGCCCCTGGATCGTGAGATGTACCTTCGAGGGAAACCTCGCCGACTACGGCGGAGGCGCATGCAGCGTCGTCGGAGCGCCGCTCATTGAAGACTCAGAGATCCGGGACAACCTCGCGGGAATCTGGGGTGGTGGTTGGTCTTCCCATGGTTCGCGGCTCGCCGTGTACGGATGCGCTGTTCGGGGAAACTCCGCTCCTGATGGAGGCGGGCTGAACGCCGCCTCCGGGGTGCTTTCCGTGGCAGATTGCCTCTTCTCGGAAAACAATGCAGAAGAAACTGGAGGAGCCGTCTGCAGTTCCTTGTCCGCGGTTGCGCAAATCGAAGCCTGCGATTTTTATCAGAACGAAGCTGCTCGGGGCGCCGGCGTCTGTGTCGATGAAGCGACCGCAGGAATTCAGAACTCCGTGTTCCGGAGCAACATGGCGGGAGGGGCCAGCTCGGTCACGCTCGCGGGCTCCGAGGTGACGATTGTTGGGTGTCAGTTTGAGCAAAACTTTGGAGGGGTCGTTGGTGATAGCGGCTCTGGCGATAGTCGCCTTGTGGTCCGCGATTCCGCTTTTGTGGGAAACCTCGGAGGCACTGGTGCAGCGATCTTCATCGGGAGGTCCGTGGGAAACGTCGATGGTTGCACGTTCGAACGGAACGGATCGTTCGGTTTCGGAGGGGCGATTTATCACACCAGTGACTTCTTCTCGGTCCAGCGATCCGTCTTTCGTCAAAACTGGTGCTGGAACCAGGGTGGCGCCATTTATACACGTGGCGACATTCGACTCGTGTCGAACGAGTTTGTCTACAACATCGCCGCGCTTGACGATGGCGGCGCCGTGTACCATAGCACTGCGAGGTTTTCAAAGTTCGCGAGTTGCACTTTCGTTGGCAACGAAACGATGAACGGACTGGGCGGCGGGGTGTTTGTTCGAGTTGACATCCCCGTGTCCAACTGCATCTTCTGGGGCAATCGTGATCGATTGGGCGAAGGGGAGACCTCGCAGTTGTTCGCCAGTGGCGCGTTCGCGACACCCCACGCCTGTTGCATCCAAGGGCTTTCCGCGTTCTTCGGAAATGGGAACACCGGGGCGGATCCGCGGTTCATCGACGCGGCCGGCCCCGACACGATCGTGGGGACTGCGGATGACGATCTTCGACTGAGCATTGACTCACCGTGTATCGACGCGGGAGACAACCTCAGGGCTCCTCGCGACTATCTGGATTCCGACCGGGATGGCGATAGTAAGGAACCGCTGCCCTTCGATCTGGTCGGGCTTTCGAGACTTGCCGATGTCCCGGCAATCCCAGACAGTGGGGTTCCCGGGAGTGTGGATTTGCCCATCATCGACATGGGTGCTCACGAAGCACAGGATTGCAACAGGAACGGAATCCTGGATGCGGTGGAGCTCCTTCATGACTGGAGCGAGGACTGCAACGGAAACGGAATCCCCGATGGATGCGAAACTGACTGCAATGGGAACGGCGTCCCCGATGATTGCGACCTCGCCAGCGGGTTCTCTCTCGACCAGTTGCCGAGGAACGGAGTTCCGGATGAGTGTGATGAGTTCCCATTGACGAAGCCGTGGAAGTGACAAAGATCGGCGCACGTGACGTGCCCATCCGATTCGGCGTGGGAAAAGAAACGGAGCCGGAAAAGTCGTCTTCGACTCTTCCGGCTCCGAAGTTTGTGAGCAACGAGTCTACGGAACTGAGTTCGTCAGCTACTGAATGGGTGCCAGGAAGCGGAGCGCGTTGCTGGCGGCGTAGCCCTGGGGACCTCCCGGATCCGGGAGCCAGTACTGCCAGAAGACTTCCACGCTGGAAATCGTGTCGGGCCAGCCGCTGATGATGGGGAGATCACCGTTCCCGTTGGTCGCGAGTGCCAGGATTCCGCCGTTGCCTCCCGTGAAGTTCGGCACCAAGGTTCCGCCCTTGAACGGAGCGTTGAGAGCGTCGAAGCCATAGATCAGCAGGGCGCCGGAGTTGGCAGGCGCTCCACTCAGGTCGAGGTTGAGGGGATCCCCGTTGCAAGCGAATCCAGATCCCGTCAGAAGCGGAATGCTTCCGCCGGTTCCCGCAAGGCCTCGTCCGATGTCGTAGAAGCTCGAGTTGTCCTGGGTGGTGACGGCGATGTTGTAGGTCCCGAGGCTTCCGTACCCAGAGTTGGTCGGCAGGTTGTCGATGCCATCAATGACGATGACATAAGTCCCGGCGGCCAGGTTCATCGAGATGGTGGCCGTCGGGTCGTTGCTGGGATCGGCCTCTGTGATGAGGGCGCCGGAGTTGTCCTGCAGTTTCAGGAGGATGTCGAGGTTCGGGCCGGGGAAGTGAGGATCCGCTTGGATGGTGACCAGCCCGCCGGAGGTGTGGAACTTGAACGCGTCGAGGTCCTGGCGAGTCTCAATGACTCCGGAAAACACGGTGGTGGCCGGATCGGGGCAGGACAGCGGCAGCGGGGACGAACCGGCGCCGTTGTTGCCGTGATCGTCCGCCTTCACGAGGACCCCGTTCGTCGAGCTGGTGATCACGGCGACGTCGTTCTGGTTCGAGGTGGCCCCTGTGTAGTCGCCGTTGCTCCACTGAACGAGGGTCCGGCCAAACGGGGCGCCCATGATCGGTCCCCAGCTGGAGGAACCGGATCCACTTCCGGGGTGGTACTCCGCGGTGAACAAGCCATCGTGGAACAAGCCAAGGGCATGACCCACCTCGTGGCTGGCAGTCATCGATCCATTGTTGTCGCCCTTGTTGAAGACGAACACGGGGTTGTCCTGGCGATCGTCAAAGGTGTTGAGTAGGGCGATGCCTCCGGTGCCGGCTCCAAAGCCGTTGGTGGTCTGGGTCATCAAGCAGCGAATGCCCCAGCGCTCGTCGGATCCGCCAGTGTTGCGCAGGTCCGCGAGGGGCGGCTCTTCCGTGGTCACGTCCACCTCGAACGGAGCGAAGTCTTCGGCGACGTACCGCCACTGCTCGATGATGGTGAGCAACTCGCTCTGACTGAAGTTGTCCGAGCTACCGGAGATATTGAACGGAGGGAACACAATGTCATGACCCCAGGCGTTGTTCACCGAGTGGTGACCGGTGAAGTCCAGGTAGACCGTGTGATTCGCTCCGGGATTGCTGTGAAGAGTGAACGCATCTTCAGTGGGAATCCCGCCCTCGGACGGAGGCGTCGGAGTTTGTTCTGGTTCCTTGGGCCGCGCAGTGTCCACCACGAACAGCCGTTGCTCTCCATTCACCCACAGCGTGCTGTCGCGAAGGAGCTGACGAACCAGTTCCTCTGGCGCGACGTCGTGGTCGGCCGCGCATTGCTCCAGGTTGTTCCCGAGCATGTCGATCGCGGCCTCACCGCGCTGAGCTTCGGGAAAGATGGAGCGTGCCATGCCCTGGGGCTGGGCGTGCCCCGATGTTGAGGCGAGCCCCAAGACCAGCGGCGCCAGAAGGGCTGCGAAGCGCCGAATTCGCGCAGTGTCAACAGGAGAAGAGTTTGGGGTGGCCATGAATCTGAACCCTGGGATCAAGAGAGAGTCGGGACGCCATTCAAGATAGCGGCTCCGGGGGGACCCGCGAGGGTGGGACGGGGAGCCGGGCGGGGGAGTTCCCCAGATCCGGTTTGGGCCCGGGGGATCCCCCGGGCCGGGCCCCGCTGTTCCCGGGGGGAGAGTGGTCGTCCCCCGGGGGCCCGCGAATCCCTGGCACGGGTGAGCCCCCGCGGGCGACGCTCTCCGGGAACTCGATCGATGGGGCGCTAGCGTCTTGCGAGCGAAAGCTGCTGCGCGATCGGAAGAACGATTCGGGGTGGCCGGGCCCACTCGGAGTTGCACATCGCGGCGACCACGATTCCCTCGTCCACCAAGCAAAGAAGGCTGGTCCGCACGCGGGACTGGGCACCCCCGTGGCGGACGATCTTTCCATCGTCATCTTGGTGGATCATCCAGCCGAAGCCGTATTCGGTTTCGGTTCCGTCTTGGGTGAGTTGTCGGGTCCACATTTGCTCTCGAGTTTCCGAGTCGACGAGGTCCCCGGCCATCATCGCGTGGGCGAATCGCACTAGGTCCGCGGCGGTGCCGCAAAGTCCACCGCCCCCCAGTTTGTAGCTGATGTCCACCAGCATCGAGTTGCAGACCTCGCCATCGATTCGCCGGTAGCCTTGGGCCCGATGTTTGATGACCCTCGCCTGAGAGTCGTCCTGCATGGCGATGGTGCCTGCGGGGGAGAACACCGCTTCGTTCAAGTAGTCGACGAAAGGCTTCCCCGACGCCCCCTCGACGATGGCGCCGAGTAAGTTGTACCCGAACGAACTGTAGGCGTACTGAGTTCCCGGTTCGGCAATCAGGGGATCGTCGGCGAAGTATTCGAGGCCCTCGGTGGCGGTGGCGTAAGCCTTGGTATTGTTCAGATTGTCCGTGGGCAAGTAGTGGCGGACTCCTCCTTGATGGCACAGGAGTTGACGGGTGGTCACCTCCCAGCGCTTCTTGGGCCACTTGGGAACGTAGGTTTCAATGGGTGCGTCCAGGTCGACGGATCCTCGTTTGGCGAGCTGCATGACCGCCACCGCCGTGATGGGCTTGGAAATCGAGCCGAGGCGATAGACCGTGTGCTCCGACGCCGGGACGCCATTCTCGAGATCGGCCAGTCCAAAGCCTCGGGTCCAGGCGAGCTCGCCATCGAGTCCAATGGCGACGCTCAAGCCGATGATGGATTGTGCCTTCCTTTCCTGTTCGATGCCTTCCTCGAGGGATTGGAGGAGAGTTTCGCCCAAGGACTGAGGGGAAGGCGAGGCAATGGACAGGGTGATCTGAGCAAAGAGGCACATCGTGGAACTCATGGCATTCTCCAGGTCAGTCGGACGCGTGGGCTTTGTAATGTAAAGTACTTGACAGTGATTCGAGCAAGGCGAAAATTCGCCAATGGTCGAGACTCCTAGGCTCTCTCCGGTCGCCTCGCTCGGAACTCGGGCGGCGGCAGACTTGTCCTTCATTCGTTCCGCGATGGAACGCTCTGGTCGGTTCACCGCCGTGCCGGGTTGGAGCGGAGTGTTTCTGGGAGCCCTGGCCGTGGCCGCCGGTGGATTTTGTGTGGGTTCGACCACGGAACGATGGCCCGAGGTGTGGTTGGTTGCTGCCGCGCTGGCAGTTCCCGTCAACGCGTGGTCCATGCAGCGCAAGGCCCGTCGGCAGGGGTTTTCGGTGTTACGCGGTCGTGGACGAAGCTTCTTGTTCGGCCTTTGTCCCCCACTGATTGCCGGGGCGGTGATGACCGGCGTCCTGTGGCACTCGGAACGGGTTGATCTGTTGCCACAGACCTGGTTGCTGCTCTACGGCACGGCAGTGGTGACTGGAGGAACGCGCTCGCTTCCCGTGGTGACGATCATGGGGGTTGCGTTCATGATCCTGGGCGTGCTTTCGTCAATGGCTCCCGCATCCTGGGGCCAAGGATTTCTGATGGTCGGATTCGGCGGCTTGCATCTGAGTTTCGGTGCCTGGATTGGCCTTCGTCATGGCGGCTAAGCCAAACCCTGTCCCCCGAAGTTCGCAGCAAAGAATCCCGCGTGGAGCCACGCCGCCTCTGGATCGACTGATTCATGAGCAGTCGCGCCTCGCGATCGTGAGCGCCCTGGCAGTCAATGAGTCTCTGACGTTCGTCGAACTCAAGGAACTGCTGGCGACGACGGATGGGAACCTCAGCGTTCATGGACGTAAGCTCGAAGCGGCTGGGTACGTGAAATGCAAGAAGTCGTTCCGCGGTCGCATTCCACGAACCGAGTACCGGCTCACCGCCACCGGTCGCCGAGCACTGACTCGGTACTTGGACCACATGGAGGCTTTGATCGCCACGGCGCGCAAAGGAACCTCGGTTCGGAAAAAAGCTCCGTAGGGGGTCGAGCCCTCTTTCTCTGCGTCTAGACTGCCGCTCGATTTTCCGCTCTTGGTCGCATCCATGGCGTGGGCCCGGGCGAAGCCAACGGCATGAGCACACCGCAGATCGTCACGGCAACGACGAATGGCCTCGGGGTCTCCATGAAAACTTCGAACTCGACCCCAGCGCTGCGACTGGACGGCGTCTCCCGGACCTACGACGGCGAGAGCGCCGCTGGACGAGCGGCTCTTCGGGACGTCACCCTGGCAGTGGAGCCCGGTCGCCGAGTCGCGGTGGTCGGTCGCAGTGGTTCGGGCAAGTCAACGCTGCTTCATCTCGCGGCAGGAATCGATCTTCCGACGACGGGGTCCGTGGAGCTGTTTGGCCGGGACCTGAGCAAGCTCACGGATCGGGAGCGCACCCATCTGCGCCGCAACGAAATCGGCCTCGTCTTTCAGTCGTTTCACCTGCAGGCGCACTTGAGTGTTGCAGAGAACGTGGCGTTGCCTGACGCGATCGCCGGAGCCCCGCGGCGGCCGACGGCCGAACGAGTTCGCGAGTTGCTGGATCGAGTCGGACTCGGTGATCGAGCCGGCGACGTGCCAGAGAAACTGTCCGGCGGGGAACAGCAGCGAGTCGCGCTGTGTCGAGCGTTGCTTCGGCGCCCCCGACTTCTCCTGGCCGATGAACCCACCGGCAGCCTCGATGAGGAAAGTGGACAGCGGGTGATGGCGCTGATGCTGGAGCTGGTCGAAGAGCACGACAGCACTTTGGTCTTTGTCACTCACAGTCGAGAGCTGGCGGCAACCGCCGATCAGATCCTGACCCTTCGCGACGGTCGCCTGTGCGAGCCGACATGATTCGGTTGCTCCTGCAATCCACGGTTCGTCAGTTCCAGAGTGACAAGTTGTTGCACTTGCTGACTCTTCTGGGAATCGCGCTCGGAGCGGCGGCGGTCGTGGGCGTTCAGATCCTGCATCAAAGCGCGATCGCGGCATTCGCAGGCAGCGTGCAAGCCGTGCGAGGCAACTCGGAACTCACGGTGTTCGGCTCGGCTCCGAGCTTTGATGAGCGGGTGCTCGTCGACGTCCTGGGGACCGTGGGAGTGGAATCGGCGACTCCTCGAGTTCAGCTCAGCGTGGCCGTCGATCCTTCTTCGGGGGACGGTTTTCTGGAGCTGGCGGGGCTCGACGTGCTCTCCCTGGCGAGCTTGCCGTACCGCGAAGAGTTCGAGTTGCGAGAAGCCTTGTCGCAACCAGGATGGCTCGCGCTGACAGCGGAAGGGGCGGATCGGCTGGGATTGTCCCTCGGGGATCGAGTGAACGTCTCTTGTGGGTCTCGAACGGCCGAGCTGCAGCTGAGCAACTGGGTCGAGCTTGAACAACTCGGACCGGCCGCCTCGCCGATGCGCGGAGTGATGGACATTGCCGCTCTCCAGCAACTGCTGGGGCAGATCGGCGAGATCCATCAGATCGACGTGGCGCTGGTGGAGGGGCAGGAACCAGACTCCGTGGCTGCGAGTCTCGAGCAGCGCCTCGGACCGGCCTACGAGATCTTGACCCCTTCCCAGCAAGTGGGGCAGGCAGAGCAGTTACTGGGAGCGTTCCGCTTGAACCTCACGGCTCTCTCGGCAGTGAGTCTCTTCGTCGGCTTCTTCATGGTCTACACGACGGTGCAGGCCATGCTCGTCCGTCGCCGCCGAGAGTTCGGGGTGATGCGTTGTCTGGGAACCACCCGCGGCCAGCTGTTGTTCCTGGTGCTGGGTGAGGTGGCCATCCTCGGGTTTGCCGGCTCCTTCCTCGGGACGCTGCTGGGAATCGGAGTGGCCCAGGGATCTCTCGCCGACGTGAGCGCGACCCTGACCAACCTCTATGTCCTGGAAGAGGTGCGTTCCCTGGCACTGTCGCCGAGCTTGATTCCTCTGGCCTTGTTGGCCGGAGTGGGCGGAGCGCTTGCCGGCGCCGCATGGCCCACTCTCGAGAGCTTGGGTCGTCCACCTCGAGAGTTGCTCCAGAGTCAGCCGGTGCACGAGCGACTGCATCGAGTGTCCGGGTTGGCGTGGTGGATCGGTCTGGTCCTGCTCGGCGGGACGGGTGTCTGGTGCCTGACGTGGGGTCGCCAAGTGCGACCCGCTGGCTTTGTCCTCGGCCTGGCGATGCTGCTCACCATTCCTTTGATCACGCCACGATTGCTAAGAGTGTGGAAAGTCGTCCCGGCGCACCAGTTCGGAGTGCTGCATGGACTGCGCAGTCTGGCCAGTCGCCTGCATGGAAGCGCGTTTTGCAGCGCCTCGCTTGCGGTGTCGGTAAGCATCTTGGTCGGCATCACCATGATGGTGTCGAGCTTCCGCTCCACTCTCGAATCGTGGGTGGACTCGGTGATTCAGGCGGATGTCTACGTGACGGCGGCTTCCTACGCTCGCTCTCGTTCCGATGCGATTTTGGAGCAGTCGGTCATCGATGAACTCGTCCGTCATCCCGCGGTGCGTGAGGCGGATCTGTTGCGCCGGGTCGACTCGCGAATCGCGGAGCGCCCGGTTCCCCTGATCGGAGTCCGCATGGACTTGCCGGACGGGACTCGACGGTTTCCTCTCACGAGTGGAGAGGATCCGGAGCCCGTCTATCGACGCTTGCAGGATGAGCAGGCGGTGCTGATCAGCCAGCCATTGGCGCGGCGGTTGGGACTCGAAGACTCTGCAGAGTTCGATCTCCCCACGCCCGAGGGACCGCAATCCGTCCCCATTGCTGGGATCTACGAAGACTACGGGTCCGAGTCCGGAGCGGTGGCCATGGACCTGACAACCATGGAAGCCTTGTTCGGCGAGGGGCCGCTGCACAGCGTCTCTCTGTATCTCGACGAGGGAACCGATCCGGAGCAAGTCGTCACGGCGCTCGCCGCTCGCTTGCCCGAAGTTCCGCTCGAGATTCGAAGCAACGCGCGGCTCCGTGCCGAGGTGTTCCGCATCTTTGATCAGACGTTTCTCGTGACCCGGACCCTGCAGCTCGTGACTTTGCTGGTGGCGGCTCTGGGGGTGGCCACCACCCTTTTGGTGATCGCCGAAGAAGGTCGGTCCGAAGTCGCCTTGGCTCGCTCCCTTGGCGCGGACCGGCCCCAGGTGTTTCGAGTGTTCCTGGGCAAGGGAGCCGGCATTGGGGTGGTGGGAGTGATTCTCGGGTTGACCGGTGGCATGGGGCTCGCATGGATTCTGGTGCACCTCATCAACCGCGCCTACTTTGGCTGGTCGATCCGAGCGGACTGGGGAGCTTTGTTCATGGTTCCCGAGTTCGCTTCCATCGGGGCCGCCGTCTTGTTGGCCAGTTTGTATCCCGCCTGGAAGGCCAGTCGAACCCCCGCCGTGGAGTTGAAGCGCGATGATTCCTGAACTCGCTCTGGCTGCAGCGCTGCTTCCCGCGGTCACTCAGGAGGCCGATTGGAAGATTGCGGACCCTGACTACCAGTGGCAGTTCCCGCAAGACCACTGGGCTCATTCGGGATATCGCACCGAATGGTGGTACTTCACCGGCCACCTCGAAAGCTCCGAGGGTCGCCGCTTTGGCTACCAGTTCACATTCTTCAAGATCGGACTGTTGCCGAATCGACCCGACGGCGCTTCCCAGTGGAACGCCGCCAACCTGGTGATGGGGCATGCTTCGATCACCGACCCTGAGTCGGGGCAGCACCGATTCAGCGAGGTCGTGCATCGGGAGGTTCCGTTCCTCGCCGGCTTTGGTACCTTTCCCGACACTTTGCTGGCGTGGAGCCAAGCGCCTGCAGGAACCGACGGGCGTTGGGAGTTGAGCTTCGAGGAGTCCGGGTTCGCTCTCGACATGAGAGATGATCGCCGGGGCTTCTCCTTGTCACTGCAAACCGAGCCGGACAAGCCACGCATCTTCCAAGGCCCCAACGGATTCAGCCGCAAGGGAGCGGGGGAGTCGGCGGCCAGCCAGTACTACAGCTACTCGCGCTTGAAGACGGCGGGGACGGTGACTCTCGACGGAGTGTCGTACTCGGTGCAAGGCACGAGCTGGATGGACAAGGAGTTCGGTTCCGATCAGCTCGACGACGAACAGGTCGGCTGGGACTGGTTCAGTTTGCAGCTCGATGATCGGCGCGAAGTCATGCTGTTTTCGCTGCGTGACGAAGAGGGGGAGATCCATTCCCGGGCCGGGACCTTGGTTGCCGCGGACGGATCGGTGCAGTGGTTTGATCCGGGGAACCAATGGCTCCGTGCGCTGTCTTCTTGGGAAAGTGAGAAGTCCGGCGTCGAATACCCTTCCGGATGGCGCATTCGCCTCGAGGAGCCGGGGTTGTCCCTGGAACTCCGCCCGGTCATGGCGAACCAGGAGAATCGCAGTTCGATCCTCCCGGACATGGCCTACTGGGAAGGCGCGGTGGACGTATTCGATGACGCAGGCAACACCATCGGCCGCGGCTACGTGGAACTCACGGGGTACGGAGACGCCATGCGGCCGGGGATCTGAGCGCTTCTCTCGAACGAAGAATGCGGTGGGGTGAACGACCCCCCAGTTGACCTCGCTGGACGACGTGTTTCGCAACAGATGGTCGTCGAGTGCGCTTTCGCCGACGCCTCACGGTTCCGACAGGGCTCCGAGGTCCACGCAACGCGACGGGGGCCTGGCGAAGTGCACGGCCCTGGGGGCGAGACATTCGCCAGACGTCGGTCGACCAGCTACTTCGCGATCGTCACCGCGGGAACGGCGTTGCCCGGAATCGGGGACACGGTCATCTGGTAGAGCCGATAGAGGATGCGAAAGGCGGTGGCGTTCTGCCCCTCCCCATCGTTGGGAAGGAAGAAGGCGGCATTCTCGTAGCGGACCTGGAACAAGCTGTCGTCGGGAGCGTCTTCGTCGCGGACAACTCGAAGGGGGAACTTTGCGTTCTCCGTCGGAGAATTCACCGCACTGGCGGTGGCGTCGAGGATGGAGCTGAGGCTCCGCAACTTGATCCAGCCGCGCCATGAGCTTTCGGGCGACGTCGTCTTGATGTCAACCAGAACGAACGAGCTTGGGTAATCCTGAGCCTGCTGCTGCAGCTCCGTTCGCTGGTGAGACGAGAGCGTGGCCGGGTCATAGTTGGTGAGGACTTGTCGGCCCAAGGTCCGTCGCTGGAGCCGTGTCTCTTTCTGGTCGCGCCGATAGTCGAACCCTTGTTCGATCAACTGCGCGAGGCTCAAGGGATCCGGATTCTGGCTCCCTTCCAGAGCCCAGTTCTCTTCGAGAATCAGTGCACCCACGTCGATTCGGCGATTGCGGTTCAGCGCGGCGAGTTTCTCGATTTGCTGATCGAACTCTTCTTTGCCTTCCGGATCATTCCCGAGCAGGCGACGCTCTCCATTCGGCTCCTCCACGACGATGCCGTGGGCGATCAAGGAGAGCAGCAAGGCCATGTCCACGCCCTGGTGATAGAAGAAGCCGAGGACCGACTCGTCCAGAGGGGTGAGGAGCCGTCGAGTGAACTCCTCCCCTTGGATGGGAACGATGTTGAGCGTGGGGTTTTCGGAGAACCGCAATCCGAACGAGGGCAGGAAGAGACTCAATCCCGGACTTTCGGAGAGTTCTCCCGCGACTGTTGCCTGAGTTTCGAAATCGAAGGTCGCCGCGATTCCGGACACGGTGGTGAAGTGGAGCGGACGGCGGTGGTGGGCACGGGCGATGTTCAGCAGCAGCATGCGCGCCTGGGCGCGGCTCACCGAGTCGTCGTAGTCCAGAACGGTGTCCGAGAACGCCGTGCGTCCGACACATCCCGCGGTGACGACCAGGGCCAGTGCCGAGGCCAGGCGCCGCGCCGACCGTCGAACTCCCATGCCCATGCGCTCAACGGTCCTTTCCAATGAATCGGTTCTCGATCAGGACCTCGTCGAGGGAAAGCTGTCCGGGCTTGGGCCAGGGATCCTGGATCCCCTTGCCGATGGCCACCATGGGCCCGACGCAGTGGTCCTCGGGAAGTCCGATCATCTTGGCGACGGCTTCGTGATCGAACCCGATCATCGGGCAGGACTCGTATCCCTCGGCTTTCGCGGCGAGCATCAACGTCTGCATGGCCATGCCGATCGAGCGTTGAGCCTCGTCCCGTTGCAGCGTTTCTTTGCCTTCGTGGAACGGACCCATCCAGCTCACGAGGAGTTCCGCCACCTCGCTCGGGGCATTGCGCCAGTAGCGAGCCGGCTCCTTTTTCCAGGCCCGCATGTCGGCGGTCATCACGATCAACAGGGACGCATCGGTCATCTGGGCCTGGTCTTTGCCGTGTGCGCGGATCTGCTGGCGCAGTTCCGGGTCTCGAACGATCACGAAGCGCCAGTGCTGGATATTGAACGAAGTGGGAGACTGGATGGCCGCTTCCAGCAGCTTGCGCTCCACCTCTCGGGGGATTTCGTGGTCGGGATCGAAGTGCTTGACGGATCGGCGACCGTAGATGGCATCGAACGTTTCCATGGAAACTTCCTTTGATTTCGCAATGTGGGTGGGGCGTTTGGGTGGGAAGTCGAACGCCACTCAGTCCGCCTGGGGGACCTGCCAGAACACGACCTCTGCGTCATCCACCCCTTCAAGGAGAAGTGTTGTTTCCTCACGAATCCCCGCCCCATCTCCCGGTCCCAGGGTCGTTTCGTTCAGAGACACCGAACCACGAGCGACGTGCAGCCAGCCCATGGTTCCGGGAGGAAGGGGGTGCTCGATCCGGTCGCCGGCCCCGAGCAGTCCGGTGTACAGCCGGACGTCCTGGCCGATGGTGAGAGAGCCCTGCTCTCCGTCGGGGGAAACGACCAGCCGCAGTTGGCCACGCCGTTCCTCCTCGGGGAAAGATTTCTGCTCGTAGCGAGGCTCTGTTCCGGTCTTGCGAGGGAAGATCCACATCTGCAGGAAGTGCAAGGGATCGTCGGATGCGTTGAACTCGCTGTGGGTGACGCCCGAGCCGGCGGACATCAACTGAACCTCTCCCGGTCGGATCTTAGATCCCGTGCCCATGCTGTCCTTGTGTTCGAGTATTCCGTCCAGCACGTAGGAGACGATCTCCATGTCTCGATGACCGTGAGTGCCGAAGCCTTGGCCCGGTTGAACAATGTCCTGGTTGATGACGCGGAGTGGCCCGAAGTGCATGTGGTCCGGGTCGTAGTAGTTTGCGAAAGAGAAGGTGTGGTGGGTGTCCAGCCAACCGTGGTTGGCATGACCCCGCTGCTGGGAGGGCCTGATCTGGATCATGATCGTGGTTCCTTTGTTCGGCGCATGGTTGTTCGAGAGGGCGAGCACGGAGGTTCCGGGAGTTCGAGGTTGCTCACTCCGGCTGGGAGTACGCTCCCCCGAACTCGGCGACTGGTGACCAGGCCGGCTCCACCGGCGGGAGTTCCGGGCAGAGGTTCTCGTAGGGACCGGCTCCGTAAACCGGTTCCCCGGCCACCATGGTCAACACGGATTCGATGTGGCGAATCTCTTCCTCCGGCACCTCGAAGTAATCCTTGTTGAGGACTGCCAGGTCGGCGAACGCGCCAGGGCGGAGAGCTCCTTTTCGGTCTTCTTCTCCCGACACCCAGGCGCTTCCTTCCGTGAACAAGGAGAGGGCTTCCGCGCGCGTCAGCCGGTGCTCTTGCGGATACAGGGTGGTGCCTCCCACGGTCTTGCCTGCCACCATCCAGTACAGCGAAAGCCATGGGTTGTGGCTGGAGACACGGGTTGCATCGGTCCCGGCTCCCAAGGGAATCCGCGATCCCAGCAATCGTCGCAAGGGAGGAGCCTGGGCGGTCACTTCCTTGCCGTATCGATCCAGGAAATACTCCCCGGCGAACGCCATTCGGTTCTGCACGGCGATGCCTCCGCCGAGGGCCTGGATCCGTGGAATCTGGTCCGGTCGGATGGTCTCCGCATGATCGATGACCCATCGCAGTCCGGAGAAGGGGGTGTCCTGGTTCACTCGCTCGAACACGTCGAGGAGTCGTTCGATGGACTCGCCGTAGGTCGCGTGAATCCGAAACGGCCAGCGACTCTGAACGAGGTGTCGGGCGACGGCCTCGAGCTCCGTCTCAGCATTGGCCTTCAGTTCCGGCCGGGGCGCCAAGAAGTTCTCGAAGTCGCCGGCGGACCAGACCAGGAACTCGCCCCCACCTTCGAGGACGTAGCCTCGGTGGTTGCCTCGATCGCGGTTTTCGTCGGCGGTGTAGGAATCGGTCCAGTTCTGGAAATCCCTCAGCTCCTTCCCCGGATGCTGGGGGAACAAGAAGAACGAGATGCGGAGCGGCAACCGGCCTTCTTCCGCGAGCTGTTCGCTGGCCACGTAGTTCCCGGGAAACTGATGGCCGCCCCCACCGGCGTCGATGGCACTGGTCAGTCCAAAGCGGTTGAGCTCCCGGTAGAACTGCAGGGTCGAGTTGACCTGTTGTTCCTCAGTCATGGGCGGCAACGCACCAATCGTCTTGTAGAGCAGCGTCGGATTGGGATTGGCAATGAGTTCGGCACCACCGTCGACGAAGGAGTAGCGGCTGCCGGGAGGCGCGGGAGAACCGGGAGTCAGGCCCAGGGCTTCCACGCCCGCGCGGTTCAGAAAACCCTTGCTGTACAAGAACAACACGAAGACCGGAGTGTCCGGTGCGGCTTCGTTGAGCTCTGCGATGGTCGGCATGCGGCGCTCCTCGAACTGGAACGGCGACCAGCCGCCGATGACCCGCACCCACTGGCCCGGCGGAGTCCGTTGGGCCTGCCTGCGAATGCGCTCGAGCCCGTCGCGAAGAGTGGGAACTCCGTCCCAACGCAGCTCGAGGTTGTAGAAGCGTCCGCCTCGGACCACGTGACTGTGGGAGTCGTTCAGCCCAGGGATCACGGTGCGGCCTTGCAGGTCTATCGTGCGCGTCGTTGTTCCCTGGAATGCACGGATGTCTTCATTCGCGCCGATTGCCTGGACGAGTCCGTCGCGGAGCGCGATCGCCTCGACCAGCCCCTCTTCGGTCTGCGTGGCGATCTTTCCATTCGTGAGGACCCAGTCGGCCGGTTTTTCTTCGGAGTCCGAGGAGCGACAAGAGGTCAGTCCCAGAGCGAGGATGGCGAGGGCCCGTATCGCGGTGCCCATGATGTGTACCCTCCAGAGCATTCTGTGTGTTTTCAAAGGGAAGACTGGGATGCCCCCAACCGGTGGTGGGGGATGGAGGCATCCCGGAAGTCGGCGAGGGGCGGCCATGCGGGAACCGTCGTACAGACGATTGCCGGGCCGCGGATGTGACTAGTGACCCTCTTTCGCGCCGAACATGCTGTAGGCGTAGTCGATGCCAACGCCGTAAGCACCGGAGTGCTGTCGAGCGATGCCGGTGACGGCTTCGTAGGTTTCCTGACGCGCCCAGTCCCGCTGCCACTCGAGCATCACTTGTTGCCAGGTCACCGGGATGGCACCCGCTTGCACCATGCGCATCACGGCCATGTCATGGGCCTCTTTGCTGGTACCGCCGGATGCATCGGTCACGATGTAGACCTCATAACCCTCGCCCATGGCTTCCAGCGCCGGCATGGTCAAACAGACCTCGGTCCAGAGTGCCGCGATCACCAGCTTGGGGCGGCCGGACTTCTTGAGAGCGTCGACGACTCGAGCGTCGTCCCAGGTGTTCATGCTGGTGCGATCGAAGACTTCGTTCTGCGGAAAGACGTTCTTGATCTCCGGGATCAGAGGACCGGAGAAGCTCTCCGCCGCCACCGTCGTCAAGACCGTGGGCACCTGGAAGACCTTCGCCGACTTGGCCAGCGCTTGCACGTTGTTGCGGATGGCCTGACGGTCATGGGAACGGACACCGAAGATCATCTGCGGTTGATGGTCGATGAGCAGCAGCGCCGAGTTCTGAGGGGTCAGGAGCTCGAACTTGCCCTGCGCCGCCGCCGGTGCGGGAACGGGGCCGGCAGCGTGGGAAGTCAGTCCTGCGGAGAGGAGCAGCAGGCCGGCCAGGAGACCGGGACGGGGAGTGGCGAGATTCATCGCGAGGGTTCCTTTTGGTTCCGTGTGGGGGGGATGACGTTCGGAGTCATCCGGACGTGGAGACCAATCACAAGGACCGTGCCGTTCGCTCGGGGAGACGCCCGAGTTGTTTGTAAGTGATTATTTACAAGTGCCTTATGGGCTATTTTTGTGCATGTCTCATCCAAATAGGAGGCGGCGGCGAAACGTTTCTTTCTGTTTCACTTGTTTCATTAGCCTCCAATGAAACGTTTCAATTCGGAGTCTCTTCCCATGAAGGTCGCCGGCATCGACCTCCCCAGCCTGCTGCGCTTCGATCAGGCCGAAGGGCTGATCCGGCTCCAGACCTACCGAATGGTGCTGCTGTCCGCATGCGCCCTCGGGGCCCTTCGCCGCGAACTCATTGACACTCTTGGGTGGCAGCGGGCTCGTGGGGTCATGAAACGTTTCGGGCATGCCGCGGGGCTGGCCGACGGGCTGGCGCTCAACAAGCTGTTTCCCGATGCGACAGTGCTGCAACACATGGAGTTCGGCCCGGCGTTGCATGGCTTGGAGGGCGTGGCCAACGTGGTCCGGATTCCCGAGCTCTGTCGCATCGATCCCGAACACGGAGAGCTTCATATCGAAGCCTATTGGGAGAACTCCTACGAAGCAGAGCAGCATCTCGAGTTGTTTGGGCCCAGCGAAGAGCCGGTGTGCTGGACCTTGGCGGGCTACGCGACCGGTCATTCGAGTTCGGCGGGGGGCGAGCGAACCGTCGTCGTCGAGAAGGAATGCCGGGCCCAGGGAGCGGAACGCTGTCGCTTCGTGGTGGGATACGCCAAGGACATGCCGGAAGCTGCCAAGGCGGAGGAGCCGGACTACGAGAAGGATCACTTGCCGGAAGTGCTTCAGCAGATGCACAACCGCATGCGTCAGCAGTCGCGCACCTTGCGCGCGACCGAGCGCAAGGTGCAGGGGCTCGAGGCGGAGCTGTCCCAGTACCGACGACCGGAGAACCTCGTCGGAGACAGTCCTCGTTTCGAAGAGGCTTTGGCCATGGCGCGGACCGTGGCACCGGTCGATTCCACGGTTTTGCTCTTGGGGGAAAGCGGTACCGGCAAAGAGGGGCTCGCGCGTTTCTTGCATGACCAATCGTTGCGCAGCAGTCGCCCGTTCATTGCCGTGAACTGCAGCGCGTTGCCGGAAACGCTTCAGGAGGCGGAGCTGTTCGGCTACGCGAAGGGAGCGTTCACGGGTGCGTCCACGGCCAGTGCTGGTGTTTTCGAAGCGGCCCACAAGGGAACCTTGTTCCTGGATGAAGTCGGGGACCTCTCCGTTTCTGCCCAAACCAAGATCCTCCGCGCGCTCCAGGAAGGGGAGATCAAGCGACTCGGAGAAACCCAGACTCGTCGCGTCGATGTTCGAGTCGTGGCCGCCACCCACCGCGATCTGCGCGGAATGTTGAGCGATCAGTCGTTCCGGGAAGATCTCTTCTATCGTCTCAGCGTGATCACGATTCAAGTGCCTCCTCTTCGAGATCGAGGCCATGATCGGTTGTTGTTGGCCGAGCACTTTCGGCAACGATTCGCTCGAAAGCTGGGCCGGTCCGTGGACCGGATCGCACGGGAGGCCCGAGCGGCGATCGCCGCCTATCGATGGCCGGGCAACGTGCGAGAACTCCAGAATGCGATGGAGCGGGCGGTCATCCTTTCCGCCAATGATGAGGTCAACCTCGAAGACTTGCCGGTGGAAGTTCGCAACCAAGAGGAGGCGGAGCCGCCGCGCCCTTCGCGCCAACCAAGCGTGTCTCCGAAGCTGAGGCAGAGCATCTTGAACACGGCCGATGAGGGCGAGCGCATTTGGGCGGCCCTCCAGGCGCTTCGTGGAAATCGCGATCGAGCGGCGTCGCTTCTCGGGATGAGTCGGACCACGTTGTGGCGGCGCATGCGCAAGTTCGGCTTGCTCGGTGAGGACGTCAAGGTCGATCGCTCGGCGCGTCGTTTTCCCGGCAGCAGCGATGGCGATGCCCAAGACCCGCCGCGCCGTCAGTGACTTTCGGGGAGCCGATGCGGGATCCAAGGCAGGTTTGATTGAATAGATCATATATGATATATGATCTTCCATGAGAGTCGATCGGATACCCATCCGCCGCGTGGTCGCTGACGAGCTCCGCCGCCGGGTCGTCCTTGGCGCCGTGCGGCCGGGACAGCGCTTGATCGAGACTGATCTGGCGCGGGAGTTCGGAGTCAGCCAAACCCCGGTCCGAGAAGCTCTGTTCGGACTGGAAGTGGACGGGTTCCTGACATCGCGACCGGGTTGTGGGTTTGCCGTGGCGGAGCTCTCGATCGAGGAGGTCAAGGAGACCTTCCCCATCCTCGGCAGTTTGGAAGCGATGGCGTTGCGATCCGCAGGCATCCCGGACATCGAACAGATGCAGGAACTGCATCGCATCAATGATCGCATGCGCTCCGAAGCAACCACGGAGTGCCTGGATCTCGATGGGCAGTGGCATGACTGTCTGCTGTCCCACTGCACCAATCAACGCTTGAAGACGATGCTCGCTGGATTGAAGCGGGCGGTGTACCGCTACGACTACGCGTACATGCGTCAGGAAAGTAGTCGCTCGTCCTCCGCCGCATGCCACGACTCCATCCTGGCGGAACTCGAGAACCGCCAGCTTGCCAAGGCCGCTCGCCTGTTGGAGAAGAACTGGACCGATGGCATTCCGGCCATGGTGAGTTGGCTCGAGCAACGAAGAAGTGAGGGTTCCGATGACTCTGGTTCGTGAAATGTTTGTCGGCTTGTGGTGCGTTGCTCCCTTCGGGTTTGTCACAACCGCAACCGCCGTATCCGTTCCTGCGAGATCGAGTTCGGGTGCGTCCTGGGAGGCGCAAGTCGACCGACTCGTTGAGCACCTGATGAAAACCTACGATATTCCCGGGATGGCTTTGGGAGTGGTTCAGGACGGCGAGGTCGTGTTTGCCAAGGGGTTCGGGGTCAAGAGCCGCGCCACCCAAGAGCCCGTCACCACCCGCTCATTGTTCCATATGGCCTCGGTCTCGAAGCCGTTCGTGGCGACCGCCATGGTGAGGCTTGCGGAAGAAGGTCAACTGGACCTGGACGCATCACCCGGCGAGTATCTCGACTACTTCGAGCTGGATGACGCTCGCGCCGAGTCGATCACTCTCCGCCACATGCTCACCCACAGCTCCGGCATGCCCGATGTTCTGGACTACCACTGGGACAAACCAGAGGACGACGACGAATGTCTCGAGCGCTACGTCCGTAGCCTTTCTGACCGGCAGCTGCTATTCGAGCCGAATACCCGCCGACGCTATAGCAATATGGCGTTCGAGGTTTTGGGCGATGTGATCGCCAAAGTGTCCGAGCAGAGTTTCGAAGACTACGTTCGAAACGAGATTCTGCGGCCCCTGGGCATGAAGGACAGCTCGTTCTTTCGTCCCGAGACAGACCCGACCCTGCGAACCACCGGACATGTGACCAGACTGCGATCCGTGGTGAGCGAGGTGTATCCCTATCACCGAGCCCATGCCCCCAGCTCGACGCTGCACTCCAACGTCGACGACATGTTGCGCTGGATTCTCGCCAACTTGCGGGGCGGCACTCTGGACGACTACGAATTCTTGCCGAAGTATCGCCTCGAGGAGATGTGGACGTTGGAAGAGGAGCTGCCAGGCAGCGAAGTTGGGCTGAGCTGGTTCCTCGATGATTCCCACGGGACTCGCCTGGTGTCTCACGGTGGGGCGGACACGGGGTTTCGCAGCTATCTCGGGCTGCTGCCGGACCGCAATGCCGGCTTTGTGATGATGAGCAACTCAGGCAGCGCGTCTCGGGCGCAAGGCTGGGTTCAGGACGCGTTGATCGAACTATTGCAGGACCGCCCCATTCAACGGGTCAACGTTCGCGCTCCGGTCGATCTGGAAGTGGGTCGAGTCCTTGCGGAGCACGGAATCGAACGGGCGGTCTCCCACTATCAACTCCTGCGCTCTAATCCGGCCACCTTTGCCGGGAATGAGCGTCATCTCTTGGCTCTCGCTGGTCAAGCCAAGGAGCTCGGTCGCAATGAAGATGCTCTCGCTTTGCTCGAGCTCAATCGGGAAGACTACCCGGATTCCGCGGACACCTTCTACTTCCTGGGAGAGTGGCACCGCGAAAACGGGGAGCGCGCCTCCGCCATCTCCTTCTATGAGGAGGCCTTGGAAAAGAGTCCGGCTCACGAGGGATCTTTGCAGGCCTTGAAGCTCCTGAGAGAGTAACGAACCGGGAAGCAAGGGCGACAAATCTTGAAGAGCCCGCTCGTGGTGCTCAACGCACGTGTCCGAGTCGCCGCCCCCGGTTTGCATTCGAAGCTCATGGAATGGTTGGATCGACGTGCTCGATGATGACTCCCGCAAACGAGCGGGAGCGGCTGGGCCCTCTCTTCAGGAAGATCCCGGTCGTGGGAACTTGAGTCCTTCGAGCGATCTGCGTGGGCGATTCGTGTCCAGACTGGGGCGGCCCCGTTCGCCCGCGTGTCGACTTCGCTAAGGTGAGTGCCCCGCCTGTTTCGAGCAGCTTGTGCCCCGTTTTCTTCAGGAGCCACCATGGAAGTCAAGCATGGCGTTGACATCGACGCGTCTCCCGACACGGTGTTCGACATCGTCAGTGATCTGAAAGGCTTCGGGCGTTGGGTGGATACCTTGGAAGCCGTGGAGGTGTTGTCCGGCCAAGCACCCGAGGTGGGAACCCGGTTCACGCAGGTGTTTCGCGAGGACGACAAGAAAAAGTCCGTGGACGGCGAGGTGTTGGAGTCCACACGTCCCCAACGCTTTCGGATAAGAATCTCGGGAGCCGGCATGGTTGCGGATGTCGACTACCAGCTGCAACCGCGCGAAGGAAACGGAACCCGACTGGAGCAGGTTTCGTCCGTCGAACTCCAGGGATGGACCGCCAAGCTGCTGAAGGGAGTGATCCGCAAGAAGTCTTATCAGCAAGTCCAGCGGTTCCACGACAACCTCAAGCGGCTCGCGGAACAGACGTCACGCGAAGCCACTTGAGCGCCGGGGAAGGCTACCGAATGGCCTCCGATCTCTCGATCGGACACCGCCATCCGAGGCCTTTGTCAGCGGCCCGCTAACCTGCTCCTCCCTGCTCTTGAGCGCGAGCGTTCTCTTGGGCCTCCATTTTCTTTCGAAGGCTGAGCGGGCGCATATCCGTCCACACTTCATTGATGTGATCGAGGCATTCCTCCTTGCTCCCGGTCTTGCCCGCATCGCGCCAACCAAGTGGCAGCTCCCGATACTCGGGCCAGATCGAGTACTGCTCCTCGTGGTTCATCACCACTCGGTAGATGGTGTCGTCAGTTTCTTCGCTCATCGGAGTCCCTCAGTTGAGTAGCAGGATGCCATCGCTGGGCTGATACTTGCCCATCTTGCGGAAGCGTTCCATCGCTTTTTCACCATTGAATTCGGTGGCGAGTTCGAAACGCTTTTCGTGGAAATGGATCGGCGGTTTTCCATCGTTTCGTTTCAGGGTGGAGGTGTGGAAGTTCCACAGCTCCGGATACTTGTTCACGTCAAAGTCGAGCTGATCCTGGTAGCGAACCCAGTCCGTGCTTCCCGGAATGAGGATCTCATTGAAGAAGCTGAACCAAGTGTAGCTGTGGGGAATGCCCGACTTGTTGCCGTTGATTCGACGGATCTCATCTTGGATCTGATGGGAGCGTTCGCGAGTAATCTCGATGGTTTCGTCGGTGTCTGTGGGGACGCCGACGATGATTCCCAAGTAGATGGCGGGGATCCCGACCCGGGCCATCTCGCGCACCAGTTCCAACTCGACTTCGAACTTCTGAAGCTTGCCGAGCTTGCGCATGTCTTGGTCGGCGAGCCGCTCGAGTGGAACATAGATTCGGTAGCAACCCACCCAGCGACCGTTGTCGCCACCGTTGTGATAGAACATGGCGTCAAACAGTTCGCGACGAATCTTGGCGGACGCGGAATCCCAAAGCAGACCGAACTGGATCCCCCCGTCGAACTCCCATGCGAATCCAAGCTCTCGCATGTGGCGGAACATCTCGACCACCTCTCGAGTCCCGTTCTCTGGATCGAGAGCGACCCGGGTCAGTAGGTTGTCCTCGTTGAGGGCCAGACTCTTGACTCCGTGAGAAGCATAGAACTCGAGTAGTTCGCGAATGCGATGGGAGGTCGAGAAACGAAACTTGTCGCCAATCAAGTTGGGAGTTGCACAGAACGTGCAATGTTCGTGGCAACCGCGAGAAGATTCGAAGTGCATGATCGGTGCGGAAACACCTTCGATCAGAATTCCCTCGCCGCTTTCATCGAACTGGTGGACGTCCACGAGATCGAGAGCGGGAAACTCCACGGCGTTCATGTCCGTGGCCCATGGGTCCTTCTGATTGACGTAAGTGCCAACTTTCATGTAGCGGCCCTGGTACAGGCTTGACGTCGTCCGGCGTTGTCCCGCTTCCCGGAAGACCAGGCCGGGAATCTCGGCCAAGGCATCCCCCGCTTGCAGGGTGCGGATCAGAGCGGGCAGACGGCTTTCTCCCTCGGAAAGGACGACGATGTCGGCCCCGTGATCCATGTAGTACTCGTGGCGCGCGGCCACATCGCTGCCGCCGACCACCAGAATGACGTCCGGTTTGCACTCCTTCGCGTAGCGCAACAGATCCGCGCAAACACCGGCGTTCTGAGTGAAGTTGTTGGAGATGCAAACGACGTCTGCGTTCTCGATGTCTTCGCGAGCCGCTTCGAACTCGGCACCTACCCGCACCGCGTCCATGGAGCGCCCGTAGTAATCGATGGTCTTGTAGCTCTCGACTCGATTCGGCTCGAGGATTCGCAGGTTGTTGATGGAGACCTGAACCTCGGGATGGCGAGTCCTGAGTGCCGATGCCAGCATCATTTCCGGCATGCTGGGAAACTTTGGGCGGCTCGGACTCACGAACCCGTCCTTGTCCACCAGGTTCGAGAGTGGCGGAACCACGAATACAACTCGTGGGTTTCGTGGGATTCTCTTCAACATCTCTCTTCCTTCTTCCCACCGGCCTTGCTTCGACCGGTCTTCTTCTCACCCAGGCAAATCCGGCTTCTCCGACCGGATGGTTTCACGATGCTTCGGCGACTCCTTAAGTTTCGAGTTCCACGAACTTCTGGCGATCTCCGGCTCGACGCACTCGCTCCTCGTTGACTTCGTCGTAGTTCTGGGAAAGCAGGAAGAACATGTCGGCGATGAGGTTGTCCGGGCTCGCGTTGCCGAACAACACTTCTTCTCCCCAGTGTTTGACGCGTTTGGACGGCACGGTCCATAGCTTGAGAACTCGCCACAAGAAGCGCGCCTTGTAACGCCATCCGGCCCAGTCAATATGGGTCCAGATGTACTTGGCATCCTCGAAGTTCGCCGGGTTCATCCCCGATAGGTAGAACAGATAGGTCAGGGTCGAGCCCACCCGGTAGTAGCGGTCGAGAGTCTTTTCGTATTCGCGGAGCGAGGACAGATCCTCGCGTTCGCTCTTGAGAACGCCGTCTAGCAGGTCGGCGAGTTTGAAGGCGCTGTTGAAGGTGATTTGGATCCCCGTCGAGAACAGCGGATCGATGAACCCAGCACAGTCACCCACCAGCACCCAACCGGGACCGAAGTACTGACGGGACCGGTACGAGTAGTCGTTCACTCCTCGAAACTTCCCGACCTGTTCGAGGGTGGGCTCTTCCAAGAACTCGCGAAGCGCGGGGATCCCTTCCGCCGATTCGAAGAACATCTCGGAGAGATTCTTGTTCTTGCGCTCCTTGACGCTGTCGCGGCTGAGCACGATGCCGAGAGAGACGAGATCCTGTTCGACCGGGATGAACCAAGCCCAGTCCTTGCCATTCTCGTGGATGCACAGTTTGAAGTTCAGCTCGTCGTCGTTTTCGTTCTCAAAGCCGAGATCGCCCTTCATGTGACAGAAGACCGCAATCTTGTCTTGCAGCAGGACGTCGTTGTAGCAGTTGCCGCCCATCTGGCGGTTGAGGATGGCCGCCTGCCCCGAAGCGTCGATGATCCACCGACCGAGTGCGGTTCGGACCGGACTGTTCGATTCACGGCTTTCTCGAAACTCGACACCGATCGCTCGGTCCCTGTCGAACAAGACCTGAAGAACCTTCTGCCCTTCGAGGACTTCTGCCCCGTTTCGTCGAGCGTTCTTCAGAAGGATCTCGTCCAACCGTTGACGAGTCATCTGGAAGGTCCATGGGCGCTTGCCGGGATCTTCCGACTCTTCGATGGGGAAGTACGACTTTCGCGGGCCCGAGGGTAGTGCGAACTCGATCCCGCGCTTCTTGATGAAGGGCAGACTCTTCAACTCTTCCATGACGCCGAGCCGGCGGAAGTGCTCCATCCCGTAGACGCTGATCGATTCCCCGATGTGAAAGCGAGGAAAGCGAGATCGCTCCAGAATCAGCACTCGGTGTCCCGCTCGCGCGAGCATGGTTCCGACAGTGGACCCTCCTGGTCCACCACCGATCACAATGACATCGTAGGACTCACTCATGATTCTCCTCCGGAAAGACTTGGGCCGGATTCTTCGCCATGGCCAGCGCTCCCAGGGGAAAGACGCGAACGCAGGACACTGACGAGCGAGGGAAGGTGTTCGGGGGACAGCATGGTGAAATGGTTTCCCGCCACGCGATGGATCGCAGGGGGACTTTGGGTCAACCCGCGGAACGACGGTGCCGCGGAGTCTTCGGTGTTTCGGAAGGGGATCTCCGGCGTTCGCTCCCGCGCAAGGAAACAGTGGACCGACGCAGGGATCGGCCGGGCGCGGTACTGGCTCAGCGCTCGAAGGTTGGCGAGGAAGACTCGGTACAAGCATTCCACGGTCGAGAGCGAAAGGCCCTCGGGGATGAGCTTCCGATTCCAGGCATCCTGCAAAGTGGAAACGGAACGAAGGTGCTTCCTCGAATCCGCGACGGGTGCCTGGGTCCCCAACAGGTCGGTCAAAAACCACGGGAGGGCGTGAGACTCGAGTTCTGCGAGGTCCGGGTTCTGGGCCGTGGGGGGCGCAGAGTCGAAGAGGTACAGCGAGGGAGAGGGAAGCCGAAGCTCCGCCATTTGACGAGCCACTTCCCAAGCGACGACTCCCCCGAAGGACCATCCCCCGAGCAGCTGCGGGCCGTTCCCATGGGATTGGCGAATCTCGTTCAAGGCATCCGCGGCAATTTCTTCGATGGTGGTGCCGGGCTGCTGTTGAGGATTCAAGCCACGTGACGCGATCGCGATCAGAGGCTGGTTCACACCGAGAGCTCGCGCCAGCGACGCGTAACAAAGCACCTGACCCCCGATCGGATGAATCAGGAACAAGGGCTCTCGCGAACCCCCGGTGTTCCAGCGAGAGACCGGCTCATGGCTGGTGGATGGGTCCGCCTCGACTCTCGCCAACAGTGTGGCAGCCGTGCTGCATTGGAGGAACTCGTTCAGAGAGACTTCGGTCCCGAAGCGAGCCTCGACCAGAGAGAGAAGCTGGAGGGCGAGCAGAGAGTTTCCACCGGCATCGAAGAAACCGAGATCCGCGTCCGGTTTCACTCCCAGAACTTCATGGAAGGTGTCGACAACCGCCTGCAAAGTCGGAGGTTGCTTCTTGGGAGGGGTGCGCGACGGCTGCGCGGCCGAGTCGGCGTCGGCCACGGCTCCTCCCGGCCAGATGCGTCGACGTTGCAGAGGGGATGGGGGAAGGGGAATCCGCCGGCCTTTCGCGGAGGAGGACAGCTGTGCCAGGTCCATCGCTGCGCCCCGGCACCAGAGATCTCCCAGGACGTGGAGAACGCCACGAGTTGTGGAAGATTCCTTCGTGGACATTGGTGCAACGACATCGGCTTGCGGCGACTGCTGCTTCACGATTTGGGTCAGTGTGTCTCCGGGCCCCAATTCCAGACTCACCCGAGAGGCCTCTTCGGTGAGTGCGGCCACGTTGTCGGAGAAGCGAACCGGCTGGCGGACATGTCGAACCCAGGTCCGGGCATCGATGGCCTCCTCGTCGCTCATCCAAGTGCCGGTTTCGTTGGAAAGCAAAGGAATGCGAGGGCTCTTCAGGTGGAAGGCCTGGACAACGTTTTCCATGGCATTCAGGATGGGTTCCATGGCCGCGGTGTGAAACGCGTGGGAGACCGCCAGGTGAATCACGCGGATGCCCTCGTCGCGGAGTTGCTCCGAGAACGCCTGCATCGATCCTTCGGGTCCGCCCACCGCGCACAAAGAGGGAGCGTTGATGACCGCGATTCCCAGATCGTCCGGGAGACGACGCTTCAGTTCCTGAGGCGGCAACGGGACCGCGACCATGGTGCCGGACGGAGCCTCTTGCATCACCCGCCCGCGCTCCACGATCCAGGTCAAGGCCTCTTCGAAGTTGACCACTTCGGCAATCGCGGCGGCGGTGATCTGGCCCACGCTGTGTCCGAGCAAAGCCGTGGGCGTGACTCCTTGGGACATCCAGAACTGGGCCATTGCGAACTGCAGCACAAACAACGCTGGCTGAGCCGCCGCTGTGTTTCGGAGGACATCGATGGCGGAATCCGTGTCCGGCGCCGAAGGAAACAGCAGACCCTCGAGGTCAATTCCAGAGCGATCTCGCACCCCTTCGATCCCACGAGTGAGCCAGTGGTCAAACTCGGAAGAGCCGCGCAGCTCTTGACCCCATGCGGGTCGCTGGGCTCCTTGTCCGGGAAACAAGAACGCGACCGGGCGATCGATGGACGCAAGAGCTGCGGGTGATCGGATGGGCAGGCTCGCCCACTCTTCCGCGGCTTCCTGCATGGTGGAGGCCACCACGGCCCGACGAACCAGTCGCGGCTCCCGTCCCCGCTGCAACGTCAGCGCCACGTCTTCCAGGGAAGCATGAGGCGCTTGCAGCACCGCGGCGGCCAGCTCTTGGCTCGCGGTCTCCAGTTGTTCCGTCGATCGCGCGGACAGCAAGAGAAGCTGCTCGCTGGGGGATGCCTCGTCGAAGTGTTGTCGAGGCGCTTCTTCCAGCACGACGTGAGCGTTGGTCCCGCCGATCCCGAACGAGCTGATTCCGGCGCGGCGTGGACCCGAGTCCGATGACCATGGCATCGCCTTCGTCGGAACGAAGAACGGACTGTCCTGCAATTGGAGCCGCGGATTGGGCGATTCGAAGTGAAGCGAGGGAGGAATGACCTGGTGGTGCAAGCTGAGCACGGCCTTGATGAGCCCAGTCGCGCCCGCCGCGGCGTCGAGGTGTCCGAAGTTGCTCTTGATGGTTCCCAGTGCGCAGAAGCCCGTGCGAGGAGTTTGTTCTCGGAACACCCGAGTCAAGGCTTCCACTTCAATGGGGTCACCGAGAGGAGTGCCGGTTCCATGGGCTTCCAGCATTCCCAAAGATTCGGGTTCCACCTCTGCCACGGCCAGGGCTTCGGCGATGACTTCGGCCTGTCCCTCGACGCTGGGGGCAGTGAATCCGACTTTGGCCGGCCCATCGTTATTGATCGCCGTTCCCTTAATGACCGCCAGGATCGAGTCCCGGTCGGCAAGCGCGTCTTCCATTCTTTTGAACAAGAGAACTGCGGCGCCGTTGCCGTTGACCGTCCCTTGGGCTCGGGCATCGAACGCTCGGCAGTGCCCGTCGGGAGACGCGACTCCTCCGTCTTGGTAGCGATACCCAGAGACCTGGGGAAGGCGAATCGAGACCCCTCCGGCCAGGGCGAGGTCGCATTCCCGTTGCAGGAGGGATTGGCAGGCAAAGTGAACCGCGACCAGCGAGGTCGAGCAAGCGGTGTGAACCGAAACGCTGGGGCCCGTCAAACCCAGCGCGTAGGACACCTTGGTGGTAAGGAAATCCGGATCGTTTCCGATCTCCAGCGGAACCGCCCCGAGAGACGCCAGGAATTCAGGACGCCCGGCAAGTTCCTGCCAGTAGTAGGTTCCCCGACTCGCGCCGCCGTACACCCCCACTCGCGGCCGGTGCTGTCGAGAACCGTAGCCGGCTCGATCCAAACACTCGTGGCAGCATTCCATGAAGAAACGGTGCTGAGGATCGATGGCCTCGGCTTCCCTTGGCGAGTAACCGAAGAACTCGGGATCGAACTGGTCGATGTCCTCGAGAACTCCGCGTGCCGCCACGTACCGTGGGTCGCGACGCTCCGCTTCGGGAACTCCCGCTCGCTTCAGTTCTTGGTCACGGAAGAACCGGACCGACTCGACTCCGTCGCGGAGGTTGATCCAGAGATCTTCGAGGGTGCGAGCTCCCGGAAAGCGTCCGGCCATGGACAGGATGGCGATCTCGGTCCCCGTCAGCTCTGGCGAGGTGGCGTCTTGAGAAGCGCGTGCCGACACGGGTTCGTGATGGGTCATCGCCGCCCCCTTCGGGAGCTTCGCTGGGCGGCGCGGCGCGCTTCTCCTCGGCTTCGTCCGGTGGTTGCCCCCGCCGCGGCCGCATCGCTCTTTTCCTGCCAGGTCTCTGCGAGCGCCGCAATCGTCGGCTTGGCGAACAGTTCGAGGATCGAGAACTCTCGAGCCAGTTCTTGTTGCAGTCGGTCGTGCACTCGGACCAACAGCAGGGAGTGCCCTCCGATTTCGAAGAAGTTGTCGAACACGCTCACCGTGTCGAGCCCAAGTTCGCTCTTCCAAACTGCAGCGATTCGTTCCTCCACTTTCGAGCGAGGAGCAATGATCTCGCGCTGCGGCGCCTGGTTACTCGGCTCGGGCAATGCGCGGTGGTCGATCTTGCCGTTCGCGGTGACGGGCAAGCGATCCAATAGAACGACGGCGTCGGGGACCATGACGGCGGGGAGCTTCTCTGCGAGAAAGCGTTGCAGCTCAGGCGCGTCGAGGCCGGAGGAACGGGACACCGCATAGGCCGCAAGGCGCGCGCCGCTGGCGTACTTGTGCAGGACCACCGCGGCCGCTTCGACTTCCGGATGTCCGAGGATCGCTTGTTCGATCTCGGCCGGCTCGATGCGAACTCCGCGGACTTTGATCTGAGCGTCCTTGCGTCCCAGGAACTCGAGGCGTCCATCGTTGCGAACCCGGCCCAGATCCCCGGTTCGATACAGACGTTCTCCGTTCCGCGAGAACGGATGGGGAACGAAGCGCTCCGCGGATTCTCTGGGTTTTCCTGCGTAGCCCCGAGCAAGTCCCTCGCCAGCGATGCAAATCTCGCCCACGGCACCTCGTGGCACTTGACGCAGTTGGCCATCCAGAAGAAGAACTTCTTTGCCTTGGATCGGTTCTCCAATGGGTGGGGGAGTCACGTCCTCGGCGGGAATGACGGTCACCGTGGTGACCACGGTGTCTTCGGTGGGTCCGTAATGATTGACCAACGAGAAAGGCAGGTCTTCCGGAGGTGGACCATGCAGCCGATCGCCGCCGGTCAGCAGCACTCGCAGTTTGCTTTCTTTCGGCCAGGGGCCGGGAAGAACCAGTTCCGCCAGAGGGGTCGGGAGGAAGCACACCGAAATGGCTTGTTCGGTCAGCCAACTGCGGAGTTGCTGCGGGTCGGTGCGAGACTCTTGGTCTGGGATGGACAAGCAAGCGCCACTCGCCAACGCTGGCCAGATTTCCCAGACCAGGGCATCGAAGCCCACTCCCGCAAACAGCGACGTACGGTCTCCAGGTTTCAGGTCATAGGCTCGGCAGTGCCAGTCCACCAGGTTGTGCAGCGAGCTGTGGGTGATCTCGACGCCCTTGGGCACTCCCGTGGATCCAGAGGTGAAGATCACGTAGGCCAGATTCGCCGGAGTGGTGGGGCAACGAAGCTCGGAGGGTTGGTGGATCTCCTCCGAGTCGCGGAGGGAAGGCAATCGGCGAACGACAACGCCGCTCGGGAAGTCGTGATTCGAATCCTCTTCCCATCCGGAGAGGAGGACCTGGGCTCCCGATTGTCTCAAGACTTTTTGGCGATGGGCGCTTGGGTGAGCGGGGTCCAGGGGCACGTAGGCAGCCCCAGCCTTCCAGATGCCGAGCAACGCCACCACCAGCTCCGCCGAGCGCTCCGCACACACAGCCACTCGGTCTTCCAAACCGATCCCGAGGGCTCGAAGCTGTTCGGCGACGGAGGATGAGGTGCGATCCAGTTGCCCGTAACTCAGAGTCGCTTCCGGGGCCTGGATCGCCGGAGCGTGAGGGCAGTCTCTTGCCCACCGGCCGATCGAATCGACGATGACGCAAGGGGTTCCTTGGGGAGGGGAGCCGACCAGTCCCCTGAACGAATCGACATCCGCGGCTTCCTCGAGTGGGATCTCGAACACGCAGTCATCGGGGTTTCGCAACGCGAGGCGCAAGAACGTCCCCAAGTAGTTCAGCATTCGCTCGACGGTTTGGCCGTCGAACAGATCGGTGTTGAACTCCAGAGTTCCGTGCAACTTTCCTTCCTGGTGAACGAATGACAGGCTCAGGTCGAACTTGGCCACCGGGCTTTCCAGTTCGAGCGGAGTCAGGGAAAGCTCGCTCAAGCGGACGTCCGGCATTGGGGCGTTCTGCAGAGCGAACAGGACCTGGAACAGGGGAGAGCGACTCAGGTCTCGCGCGGGACGGACGGTCTCCACGACCTGTTCGAACGGGACCTGTTGGTGAGAAAGGGCTTCGAGGGTGGTCTCCTTCACGCGCTGCAGCAGTTCGCGGAAGGACGGACTCTCCTCGGTTCGGAGGCGAAGCACCAGAGTGTTGACGAAGAACCCGATCAGCCCCTCCGACCACGGGGTGGTTCGTCCCGCGACGGGTGTTCCGATCGCGAAGTCTTGTTGTCCCGAGAGTCGACTCAGCAGTCCGCCCCATCCCGCCAGCAAGCCCATGAACAAGGTTGCCTGCTCTTCTTGAACAAGGGACTCGAGAGCGGTTGTTGCGGCCGCATCGAGCGTCAGGGTTCGGGAATCTCCGGGAAACGTCTGAACGGGCGGGCGCGGGCGGTCCAGTGGCAGGCTCAGTTCCGAGGGAAGATGACGGAGCTGTTCCTTCCAGTACTCGAGTTCCTTGGCTTGCCTGGTTTGACTCCCGCGGTTTTGCTGCCACTTGGCGTGGTCTGCGTAGGTCTTGGAAAGCGGGGTCAGAGGGGACTCGCGCCCCTCGCGGTAGGCTCCGTACAGCTCTCGAAGTTCCCGGAACAGAATCCCAAGAGACCAACCGTCGCACACAATGTGGTGAATCGAGATCACCAAGACGTGGTCTTGCGCTGAGAGCCGGAAAAGGCGGGCCCGAACGAGGGGACCGACTTCAATGTCGAAGGGGCGAGTCGCTTCATTCTGAAGGGCTCGGCGGAACTCTGGGTCGTCGACCGGACGCCCGTCCAAAGCCTGTTCCTCGATCACGACTTTCGTCGGAGTTGCAACGACGTGGAGCGGTTGGCCTTGATTGGCCGGAAACGCGGTGCGCAACGACTCGTGGCGCTTCATGATTTCGGTGAGACTTCGCTCCAGGGCGGGCCGGTCCAGGGCTCCTTCGAGACGGATGGCGAGAGGCATGTTGTACAGAGGCCCCGGAGCCAGTCGATCCAGGAACCACAGACGACGTTGGCCGAACGACACCGGAACGACTGCTGGATCCACCCCCACGGACTCTTGATCATCGAGTGGTTGGTCCGAAAGCTGCTGATCGAGGAACTCCGCGAGGACGCCAATCGTTTCCGCCTGAAACAGCTCTTTCAGAGGCAGGTCGACGCGCCACTGTTCGCGGATTCTCGAGACGACTTGGGTGGCGAGCAAGGAATGGCCACCGATCTCGAAGAAGTTGTCTTCGAGGTCTACGGATTCGCAGGCGAGAACCTCTCCCAGAACTTGGCAAAGCGCTCGAGCCCCGGGAGTCGCCGGTTGTTTGGCTCGGGTCCTCCCGAGAAGTGCGCCCGACGATGGATTCAGCGAACGCCGGTCGACCTTTCCGCTCGAGGTCAGCGGGAAGGAGTCAAGAACGCGGAACGAACTCGGAATCATGTAGTCGGGAAGTGTCTCGCGCAGGAAATGGCGTAGTTCGCTGGCGGCGAGTGACGGTTGCTTCAAGACGAGATAGGCAAGGAGTTGGCGAACTCCCCGCTCATTCTCGACCGGGACAACGGTGGCCTGACGAATGGCGGGGTGACGAGTCAACGCGGACTCGACCTCGCTGGGCTCGATCCGATAGCCGCGAATCTTGACCTGGCCGTCGGCACGCCCCAGGAACGTGAGACTTTCGTCCGCTTCGCGGCGCACCCGGTCGCCGGTCCGATACATCCGTTCTCCTGGCCGCGAGGCGAATGGATCGGGCAGGAACCGCGAGGCTGTTTCGCGAGATCGATGAATGTAGCCGCGCGCGACGCCGCTTCCCGCGACGTACAGTTGTCCTGCGACCCCTATCGGACACAGCTGGAGGAAGGAGTCCAACACGTACAACCGCACACCTCGAGTCGCGTTGCCGATCGAAGGCAGGGCCGACCAAGTTCCCGAATCCGAGGGCAGCAAGCCGGCCGTGGTGAGATGGGACTCGGAAGGACCGTATTGATTCTCGAGTCGGCACTCGTCGAGTCGACGGAACATCGCAGCGAGTTCAGGAGTCGCTTTTAGCTGTTCTCCAGCGACCGTGATCGTCCGCAGACGACAGCAACTCAGGTCGGCCGGCACGTGATTCGCCAATTGGTGCAATGCCACGCACGGCAGGAACATGCGTTCGATCGAGTGATCCAGAATCGTCTGCCAAAGCCGATCCGGATCGACCCGGGATGGTTCCTCCACGAGCACCAGCTTGCCTCCCGTCGACCAGGTGGAGAGCAGCTCTTGGTAGTACACGTCGAAGCTGGAGGGCGCGAACTGCAGCACGGTGGCAGGCTTTGAGAAGCCGGGGCGGGCGATTTGCCCCAAAACCATGTTGGCCAAGGCTCCATGATCCATCGCCACGCCTTTTGGTTCGCCGGTGGATCCCGAAGTGAAGACGACGTAGGCCAGCTGCCGAGGGTGCACGGCTCGCGCTGACGAGTTGGATTTCCCGCGGTCGATTCCGGCGCGCTGTGGCGCGAGCAGACACGTCACGGGAAGGTCGCGGAACGGCTCCTGAGATTCGCGTGTGGTCACGGCCAAGGAACAGTTGGCCAAGGTCACCATGCGTTGGATTCGGCCCGGCGGATAGGACGGATCGATGGGCACCACGGCGCCTCCCGCCTTCCAAACTCCCAGGGTGGCGGCCATCAGATCCAGGGATCGAGGCAAGCAGATGGCAACACAGGCGTCCGCTTTGACTCCCCGCGACACCAGGTCTTTCGCCCAGACGTCCGCAAGCTCGTGGAGTTTCCGGTAGGTCAAGGATTGAGTCCCGAGCTCCACCGCGATGGCGTCCGGGGAAGTGAAGCGGGCACGTTCGAGGAGTTCAGGCAGGAAAGATCCCGGAGGGGAGCGATCCGCGGCACTCCAAGCATCGACCAAGGACGGCTGCAGCTCCGCTTGCACCAAAGGGATTTGCTTGACCGGGCTTTGCGGGTTCTGACAGACCGCGTCGAGCAGTCGCTCGAAACACTCCATGATTCGACGAATAGTGGAGCGTCGAAACAGATCCGTGCTGTACTCGACGATTCCCACCAGCCCCGCATCCGTTTCATCGAAGATGACGGCGAGATCGAAGCGCGAAGTGCCGGTGTCCACCGGGACTTGTTCCGCCGAGATCCCTTCCAACTCGAAATGGGCGCCGGTCCGGTTCTGCAGAACCAGCATTGCCTGGAAAAGTGGGGAGCGGCTCAGGTCCCGTTTGGGTTCCAGTTCTTCGACGAGTTCTTCGAACGGGAAGTCCTGGTGCTCGAATCCGTCAAGCACGGTTCGGCGGACTTCTCGCAAATGGTCCTCGAAGGACGGATTTCTCGAGATGTCGGCGGGAAGGACGAGGGTGTTGAGAAAGAAACCGATCATGGACTCGGTCGAACCATCCGTCCGACTAGAAACCGGAGATCCGACCAGCACCTGATCATGACCAGCGAAACGGGCCAGCAACACGTCGAAGCCGGCGAGCAAGGTCATGAACAGGCTGGCACGATGACGCCGCCCCAACTCTCTCAGTGAGTTCGTGAGCCGCTCCGACCATTCGAGGGGCTCGGTCGCCCCACGGGTGGTGAGAATTCGAGGACGAGGAAAGTCGGTCGGCAAGTCGAGCGCTCGCGGGAAGCCTCGCAGTTTGGTTTTCCAGAAGTCGAGGTGTGACGCTCTTCGTTCTTCTGTCAGCCATTCCGCTTGCCACAGCGAGTAGTCGGCGAACTGAACGGGGAGCGAGGAAAGCGGTGATGGCTCGGCCCGGACGCGACTTCGATAGGCGCGGGCCAACTCTTCGACCAGAACGCCCATGGACCAGGCATCTGCGACGATGTGGTGCAGGACCAAGGAGAGCAGGTGGTCGTCGTCTGCGAGTTTCCAAAGAACCGCACGGAACAAAGGACCGTTCGCGAGGTCGAAAGGCTTCCGTGCCTCTTGTTGGCACTGCTCCTGAGCCTGAGATTCGCGCAGGTCTTCAGGAATCTCGGTGAGGTCGATGACCGCGGGTAGCGCCCGCCAGTCCTGGTGGATGTGCTGGACCGGCTTGCCCTGGACTGCGGGAAACGATGTGCGAAGCGCTTCGTGTCGCTGAACCAGCTCTTGCAACGCTGCCCCGAGAGCGGTGTGGTTCAACGGGCCACGCAACCGATTCGCGAGAGGGACGTTGTAGAACGCGCTATCCGGGGTCCACTGGTCCAAGAACCAAAGCCGTTCCTGGGCGAAGGAGGGGGGAATCGAAATCGGACGTTCTCGCGGGGCGAGAGTCGGGATCCCGGTGGAAGGGGTCGTTGCTGGGGGAAGCTGCGCCGCAAGATCGCGGAGGCGGGACTGCTCGAACAGCGACTGCAGGGGGAGGGAGACACTCCACTCGGTCCGAATCTTCGAAACCAATCGCGTGGCAAGCAGTGAGTGACCGCCCAGTTCGAAGAAGTCGTCGTTGGCGCCGACCGGGGACCGCTGCAGCAGTTCCTCCCAGATCGCCGCCAGCGCCCGTTCGGTTTCGTTTCGGGGAGGGACGAATGGTTCGGTGGAGACGGCGGACTCGTCGGGAGCTGGGAGGGAACGACGTTCGACCTTGCCGTTGGCATTCAGCGGCAACTCTTGCAACCAAACGAATGCCGAGGGGACCAGGAATCCAGGAACCCGACTGAGGAGGAAGTCGCGAAGCGAGGAAGGCGCCAAAGACGTTCCGGTCCAGTAGGCAACGAGTCCTTTGCCACCGGGAAGATCTTCGCGAGCAACGACGACGACTCGCTGCACATCCGGGTGTTGGGCGAGGTGGCGTTCCACTTCCCCTGGCTCGACCCGGAAGCCACGGATCTTGACCTGTTGGTCGTGGCGTCCCAGGAACTCGAACGCGCCACCCGGAAGCTCGCGGACCATGTCGCCGGTGTCGTACATGCGAGAGCCGGGTGTTTCCGCGAATGGGTTCGGAAGGAATCGTGCCGCGGTCGCCGCCGGATCGCCTTCGTAACCCCGGGCCAGCCCATCCCCGGTGACAAACAACCGTCCGGGAAATCCCTTGGGAACCGGCTGCAGGGATTCATCGAGCACGTGAACGGCTGTGTTCGAGATGGGGCGGCCGATGGGAACTGAGGCGGTGAGGTCTTGAGCCGTGCTGACCGGATGGCAGCAGGTGAAGGTGGTGCATTCGGTGGGGCCGTAACCGTTGACGAACTTGCAATCCGGGACCTCATGCAAGAGCCGAAGGACTGCCCCGCGTGAAAGCACGTCACCGCCGGCGAGGAGTTGGTTCAAGGGAGCGAGGAGTTGGGGATCGCGATCGACAATCCGGTGGAACAGTCCGGCGGTCAACCAAAGAGTGGTGACTCTGAACCGGCGAATGCAGGAGCCAAGCTCTTCCAATGAAAGGGCACCGTCGGGGAACACGGCCAGACGGCTGCGGTGAAGCAGGGGGCCGAAGATCTCCAACGTCGAAGCGTCGAAAGACAGCGGAGCGTTCCACGCGAAAGTTTCTTTTTCGAAGCGGGCGAAGGTCGATTGCCAAACCAATCTCAGCACCGCTCGATGAGGCACCGCGACTTGCTTGGGCTCACCGGTGGAGCCCGAGGTGAATAACAGGTACGCCAAGGATTCGCCGGTGGCGTCTGAATGAGGAGGCGACGAGTGGGGAGATTGCTCCACGGCCGAAACCTGGTCTTCCCACTCCAGGACCGGGCATGACTCGGGGAGACGGTCGCGAAAGCCCGTGCGGGTGACCACTAGTCGAGGCTTGATGCGCTTCACCAAGTGTGCCAGGCGAGCCTTTGGGGCCTTCGGGTCGAGAGGCACATAAGCGGCTGACGCTTTCAACACCGCAAGCACCAAGACCACGGCCTCGGGAGACCGATCCAAGCAGACCCCAACCCGGTCTTCGAGGCGTACCCCTTGCTTGCGCAGCAGGTGCGCCCACTGATTGGCCCGTTGCTCCAGCTGGAAGTAGTCCATCTCCCCGCCATCGAACACCAACGCGGTGCCGTGGGGAGTGTGGCGAACTTGTTCTTGGAAGCGGGAGTGAATCGTGGCTTCGTTCGGAATCGAGACTTCCGGTCCGCGAGCGGATTCTGATCGGAGGTCAAGCGGAACCGGGCGGAGCGCGAGTTCTCGGACCAAAGCATCCGGCCGGGCCACAGCGCTTCTCAAGAGCGTCACGTAGCAGGCCAGCAGCCGATTCATGGAATCCCGATGAAACCGATCGGAGCGATACTCCAGGGAGATTTCGAGGCCTTCCCGGTCCTCTTCCATAGAAACGGTCAGGTCGTACTTCGCTGTCTGGTTCTCGGTGGCCACGGGCTGCAGCGAGAGTCCCGGCAACTGCCAGCCCTCGAGCCGAGTGTTCTGCACCACGAACATGACCTGGAACAGCGGGGTCAGGCCCGGGATCCGCGGCAAGGACAGTTCTTCGAGCACCTGTTCGAAAGGAACGTCCTGGTGGGCATACCCTTCCAACGCGGTTTGACGGACTCGATCCAAGCACTGGCGGAAGGTCAGGGAGGGGGAGAACTGGGTGCGCATGACGAGGGTGTTGACGAAGAAGCCGATCAACGACTCGGTTTCTCGTGCGCGACGTCCCGCCACCGGTGTCCCGACCACGATGTCGTCGTGATCGCACCAGCGATGCAACAGGCATTGGAACCCGGCGAGCAAAGTCATGAACAAGCTGCCTTGCTCTTGAGCCCCGAGTGACTTCACCTCTGCCAGGAGCGGCGCAGGAACTCGGCTTGTCACCACCGCCGCTTTCCCCTGGTTCTCCGAGGATCGAGGGAAGTCCGCCGGCAAAGTCAAAGGCGGACCGGGATCGCGGAGTTGTCGCTTCCAGTAGTCGAGCTGACGATGGACCGTGCCTTCCCCGAGCCAGCGTCGCTGCCACGCAGCAAAGTCGCTGTAGCGAACAGGCAGTGGCTCGAGTCTCGGTGGGCGGTGCTCCTGGCGAGCTTGAAGAAGCTCGCCAAGCTCTGCGAACAGAAGATCGAGGGACCAGCCGTCAGCCGCGATGTGATGAAGGGTGAGGCCGAAGAAGTGTTTCGTGTGTCCGAGTCGCAGAAGTACACCGCGAAGAAGCGGCCCCTGCTCGAGGTCGAAGGGCTTGCGAGCGCACTCTTCCCAACGAGCCTGAGCCTCGGATTCTCGGGCCGAATCGGGCAGGGATGACAAGTCCACGACTTCTAAAGGGACCTCAAATGCCCGGTCCACTCTGGCCACCGGTTCCCCGTCGACTTCCCGGATGCGGGTTCGCAACGCATCGTGCCGAGCCACGATCTCATTCCACGCCTCGCGCCACTGGTCTGGATTCAACGCACCTTCCAACCGAGTGGCAATCGGCAAGTGGTAAGCCGTGCTTGCGGGTTCCCATTGCATGAGGAACCAAAGGCGTTGCTGAGCGAACGACAAGGGGGCCGTGTCTCCTCGTTCCTCACGAACAAGAGGAGGTGGGGGCTGCTGTTGAGTGCGCAAGCTCTCGAGCAAGGGCACCAGACCGGCGACGGTTGGCTTCTCGAAGACCTCGCGAAGGGGAAGCTCCACCTTCCAAATCTCGCGGATCCGTGAAACGAGCTGGGTCGCCAGGAGCGAGTGTCCACCGCGTTCGAAGAAGCCGTCGTGAACGCCGACCGGCGAGACCTCCAGCAGGTCGGCGAACAGCCCGGCCATCACTTCCTCGGCAGGACTTCGAGGCGCCACGAGCTGGTTGGCAGAAGACGGAGCCTGAGGAACCGGCAGGGCGCGTCGATCGATCTTGCCCTGGTCCGTCAGTGGGAGGGCGTCAAGGAATTCGAACAGCGACGGCACCATGTAGTCGGGAAGCCGACTCGCCACGAACGAGCGAATCGCGCCGCTGTCGAGTCCCGCTCCGACCACGTAGGCGACCAGTCGCTTCGTCCCTGATCGATCGGGTGCTGCGACCACGGCGCAACGTTGCACTCCGGGACACGCCTCCAGGCAGCTTTCGACTTCCGCGAGTTCGATGCGAAACCCGCGGACCTTGACCTGATGGTCCAGCCGTCCGAGGAACTCCACTCGTCCATCCGCCAACAAGCGCGCACGATCTCCGGTGTTGTAGAGGCGGGCTCCGGGCTGGGTCGAGAAGGGATCGGGGACGAAGCGTTCCGCGGTGAGCTCGGGCCGCTGGGAGTAACCTCGGGCCAGTCCGTCTCCTCCGGCGTACAGGGTGCCCGGGACTCCGAGAGGAACCGGTAGCAGGTGATCGTCGAGGATGTAAGCGGTGGTGTGCGGCAGCACTCGGCCGATCGACACCGACGGGTCGACATCGTCGAGACAGACCATTCGGTGACAATGGGTGTAGACCGTGACCTCGGTCGGGCCGTAGCCATTGACGACCGCACATTGCGGGTTGGCACGCAAGCACTGCTTCACATGGGAAGCGGACAGGACATCGCCGGAAGTCACCACCTGTCGAAGCTGAGAGAATGCCTCGGGATGTGCTTCCACCATTTGATGGAACACGCCCGTGGTCAGGTAAAGGGTGGTGACCTGTTTCTCCAAAATCGATCGCGACAGTTCATGGAGCGAGGCAGGTCCGGGGGGCGAAAGGTGCAAAGTCCCTCCGCAACCCAAGGCCCCCCAGATTTCGTAGGCCGAAGGGTCGAAGGACAGCGGAGCCGTTTGCAGAACGATCTCGTCGTCCCCGAAGCGTACGTAGTCTTGGTCTTCGAACAGTCGGCGGAGGGCGTGGTGAGGCACCGCGACCCCCTTGGGTCGCCCCGTCGACCCCGAGGTGAACATCACGTAGGCGAGGCACTCTCCAAGGTCCACTCTGGCCGGGGCTGCGCTTCGATCTCCGGAGGTCGACAGCTCGTCGATCAGAACGACTCGCGGGGAGTCCGAGGGAATCTGGTCCCGGAGCTGTCGGTTGGTGATGATCCAGCCGACGTCCGCGTCTTCCATCATGTCTTGCACGCGCCTGGCGGGCAGAGTCGGGTCGAGCGGAACATAGGCCGCGCTCGCCTTGAAGATGCCGAGCATGGCGATCACGGCGTCGCAGCTTCGCTCGAGGAACAGGCCGACGGTTTGCTCGATGGCGACCCCGCGAGTTTGCAGCTGGTCGGCCAGCTGATTGGCGCGCCCGTCGAGCTGTCGATAGGTCCAGGTGCTCTGGGAGTCTGAGAGCGCGACCCGGTCAGGGTGTTGTCGAGCGACCTCCTCGAACTGGTCGACGACGTTGGTTCGCGGCCGCAGGGTGTCGCTCACCCCGCTGAGATCTCGAAGAATGCGTTGCTCTTCCGCAGCTGCCAGCATCGGAAGTCGAGACACCGGCTGATCCGGAGAACGCAACGCCGCGGTCAGCAAGCCGCGGTAGTTTTCAAGCAAGCGTCGCGCGGTGTCTTCTCGGAAGAGGGCTGTGTTGTACTCCAAGCTTAGGGACACGCCTTCGCCGTGTTCCACCGCGTGAAGTGTCAAGTCGAACTGGGAAGTCTCGGTGTCCAGGTCCCAAGCCTCGACTTCCAGGTCGTTCAGGTTCAGAGCTCCCAGCTCGGACCGGAGGGAGGTGAACATGACTTGGAAGAGAGGGGGGTGGCTCAGGTCGCGCTCCGGCTGGAGATCTTCGACCAACAGCTCGAAGGGGAGGTCTTGGTGATCGAAGGCATCAAGGGTGGCGCTGCGGACCCGCTCGATCAGGTCATCGAAGGTCGGCTCTTCCGTCATATCGACCGGGACGGCCACGGTGTTCACGAAGAGGCCGACCAAGTCCTCCCACTCCGAACGAGACCTGCCGGCGACTGGCGTTCCGATCAGGAACCGTCGCTGCCCCGAGTAGCGGCTGAGCAACACCTGGAACACCGCGAGCATGGCCATGAACGGGGTTGCATCGTTCTGTCGCGCGAAGTGGAGAAGCTCCTTCGCTTGAGAGGGGTCGAGCTCCGCCTGACAAATCGCCCCACGATCGGTTTGCACCGGGGGCCGCGGGAAGTCGAAGGGCAGGTCGAGGGTCCTCGGGATCCCTTCGAGCTGAGACCTCCAGAAAGAAAGCAGTGCCTCACGGAGCTTCCCTTCCAGTGACTGCCGCTGCCAGAGGGCGAAGTCGGAGTACTGAAAGGGGAGAGGCGAAAGAGCGTTGGGGTCCGCGCCGTTGTACAGCGCCGAGAGCTCCGCGAGGAGTAAGCCCAAAGACCATCCGTCCGCAATGATGTGATGCAGGGTGATCAGTAACACGTGGTCCTGCTCGCCAAGCGTCCACAAAGTCACTCGCAGGAGTGGGTCGGTCGAGAGATTGAACGGTTGGGTCGCTTCTTGGCGGGCGAGGTGTCGCACCCGCGACTCGACCGAATCAGGATCGCTCGGCTTTCGGTCGAGATTCTTCTCGATCAGGCGAAAGACGTTTCCGGTAGCCACCTGCTGGACGGGCTCGTTTCCCCTTCGAACGACCTGGGTTCTCAAGGCTTGATGACGCTCGAGGAGGATGCGGAATGCTCGCTCGAGAGCCGCTCGGTTCAGAGGACCGCGCAATCGCAAGGCGCCAGGAATGTTGTAGGCGGCGCTCTGGGGGGCGTACTGCTGCAAGAACCAAAGCCGGCTTTGGGAGAAAGACAAGGGGGCTTCCGAACGAGCGTGTGCGACGGGCAACGTTGCGCTGCGAACCAACGCCCCTTGGCTTTGCTGACGCCGTTCGGCGACGATGCGGGCGAAGTCTTCCAAGCGGGGATTCTCGAAGAGAGCGCGGGTCGTGATCGAGACCGAACAGGACTCCTGCACTCGCGAGACCACCCGGGTGGCAAGCAGGGAGTGGCCGCCCTGCTCAAAGAAGTTGGCCCCGGCGTCTTCGATGGGGTGTCCCAGAAGTCGGGACCAGATCCCCGCCACGATCTTCTCCACGCTGGTGGAGGGGGCCCGTTCCAAAGAGATCACGTCGGGAGCCGCGAGCTCCGCCAGGGACCGGCGATCGACCTTTCCGTTCGAGGTCTTGGGAAGCGCGGCAAGAACGTGAATGCGTGCCGGCAACAGCGGGGTCGGAAGTCGGACCGCCAAGGATTCGCGGAGCTGCTCTGGCGACAGGTGGGATGCGGCGACGTAGGCGACCAAGTGGACACTGGAGTCGTCTCGGTGGGGCAGCACGGTGGCTTCCATGACGCCGGGGTGTTGTTGCAGGGCGTGCTCGATCTCTCCGAGCTCGATGCGGTGGCCGCGAACCTTCACTTGCTGATCCATGCGGCCGCGGAACACCAGGCTGCCGTCAACTCGGCGGAAGACTCGGTCTCCGGTTCGATACATTCGTCGGCCCGGTTCCGAGGACCGCGGATGTGGCAAGAACACTTCTGCGGTTTGGGCGGGACGATTGGCATACCCTTGGGCGAGACCGACACCGGACAAAAACAACTCGCCCATCTCTCCCGGTCCGATCGGTTGCAGGAACTCGTCCAAGGCCAGCATTTCCATGCCGGGAAGTGCGCCACCCAGAGGGGGAACCTCGGACTCGCTTCCGTCACACGGGTGCAAGCTTGCCTGGATCGAGGCTTCCGTGGGGCCGTAGCAGTTGTAAAGGACCGCGTGGCCGTTCCACTTTCGAGCAAGCGCTGCACTCATTGGCTCTCCGCCAAGGAGCAAGGCCCGCAACGAAAGCACGGCACCGGGGTCGAGGCTCTCGAGCAAAGACGGGATGGCTGCGACCACAGAAATCTCGGCCAATCCCAAGAACTCCTCCAGCTCGATGCCGGGGCGTCGTTGCTGTGCCGTGCTCAGGCACCAGCACGCGCCCCTTCCCCAAGCCAGGAACATCTCGAGAATCGATACGTCAAAGGCGCAAGAGGCGAGACCTGCCACGCGGTCGGTGGGACGAATGGCGAGGGCTTCTCCCAAGGAACGCAGAGTTGCACAGGCGCCTGCCTGGGGAACCTCGACGCCTTTCGGCGTTCCCGTGGAACCAGAGGTGTGGATCACGTAGGCAATCTGGCGCGGATCCCAGGGAACGGAAGGGCGTGCGGTGGCGCTGGGGTCGAAGCGCGGGCACACCGCGGTCCCCGAGAAGTCGAACGAATCCGCGAGAGACTCATCGGTCAACAACAGACTCACGCGGGAGCTTTCGAGCAGTTGTCGGCGACGATTTGCCGGGTGAGCGCTCTCGACGGGAACGGCTGTTCTTCCGGCTTTCCAGACGCCTAGAGTGGCAATGGCCTGGAAGACGGGGTTCGAGAAACAAACCGCGATGTGGGGTTCTCCCGAAAGCTCTTGTTCCAGGACTTGAGCGGCAACCCCGTTGGCCAAGGACTCGACCTCGCCGTAGCTCCACTGCTTGCCTTGGAACTCGAGAGCCATCCCGGACGGTTGATGGTCGACCCAGTCTTCGAACAGACCGGCCAATCCTCGCAAGGGGATGGCGGGGACTGCGAAATCGTGGGATTCCGAGGAGATCTTCCTGAGATCCTGGCGAGGCGCCGCTCCCGTGAGTTCGTGAACTCGAAGGTCCGTGTTTTGGCCCAAGGCTGCCAACGTCTCGGTCCAAGCATCCATCCAAGTTTCGACCAGCGGGCGGTCGAAGCGATCGGCATCGAACAACAGCCGGAAGGCCCAACGCTCGCCGGGAATGGCAATTCCGGTCAACGGGAAGTTGGTGTGTTCGCGATCGCGAATGTCGTGGATCGAAAGCTCCTGCTCGGGATCCAGCCACACTTCGTCCAGGGGATAGTTTTCGACGACGAGGAGGCTTTCGAACAACGGCTGGCCTCGAGGGATCGGGCTGCACGACTGAATCTCGACCAGGGAACTCGCTTCGTGCTTGCGCATCTCCGCGAGTCGCTCTTGGAGAGTTCGCAGCCAATCGCTCGCCGGTTGAGATGCGGGGAAGTCGACGCCAACGGGCAACGAGTTGATGAACAACCCGACCATCGACTCCACCTCGGGGAGGTCCGCGGGCCGGCCGGACACCGTCGTTCCGAACAGCACGCGGCGGTCGCCGCTGAGTCGCTTGAGCAGGATCGCCCAAGCGCCGTGCACCAGCACCGAAGGAGTGATGCGCAGCGTTCGGGCTGCCGCTTCCACGGCGCGGGAAGTGGACTCGTCCCATCGGGTCTGGATCTCACCGAAGTGTTCGCCCGAGGCCATGCTGGCACGACGGCGGCCTCCCAAGTCCGTGGTTGCCTCGAACGAACTCAGCTCCCGGGTCCAAAAGTCGGCGGCCGCGTCAGGGGCGACGGTTTCGAGCCAGGCGATGTAGTCGCGATAGGGACGGACCGGTGGTGGTGCGAAAGGCTCGCCTCGGCAATAGGCCGAGTAACCGTCGAACACTTCTTTCAGCACAACGCCCAACGACCAACCATCCATGACCAAGTGGTGGTTGCTCCAAAGCAAGCGATGCTGGCGGTCTGTACAACGCACAAGATGCAATCGATGCAAAGGCGCGGAGGTCAGGTCGAAGCCACGGCGTCGATCTTCCTCGACCAGTGCTTCGAATTCCTGATCCTGGCTCGCCGGAGGTAGGTGCCGGTGGTCGTGTTGATGCACCGGCAAGCGGGCTTCCCGCCAAACAACCTGCAGCGGGTCTTCGACGTCTTTCCAAACGAAAGAGGTCCGCTGCGCCGGGTGCCGATCGACAATGTTCTGCCAAGCTCTTTGGAATGCGTCGACGTTCAACGGACCATCGATGCGGCAGGTGACCTGGGAGAAGTACAGTCCGGTTCGCGGATCGTGGAGGCTGTGAAAGAGAAGACCATCCTGCAAAGGGGTCAGGGAGTAGAGGTCCTCAATTTCATGGGCAATCTGTGGGACGTTCATCGGCTTGCCCTCCCCTTTTGGATCTTGCCGAGAAGGCGATTCAGGTCTTTCTGGCTGACCTGTGCGTGAGGAAAGTCCGTGGTCGAGAGAGCCGTGGCGCCGAGTCCCCGTCGTTCCGAAACCGTGGTCAAGAAGCCTTCGAAGCTTCGCGCCAGCTCTTCGACGAGGGAGCGGGGAATGTGCGAAGAACAGAAGTGCCAGCTGCAATGAAGGCGTTCTTCATCTTGCCAGGCGCTCAGCTCAAGCAAGCGTCCCGTGGCTTGGTCGGGGTCCCGGTCCGGTCCCGATTCGACCGACGCCAGTCGAAAGTGCGAGCCAGACTCGAACACCTCGTCCAAGCGACCAAGGTAGTTGAACGTGACCTCCGGCTCCGGCGACGAGATGAGTTGCGGATCGCGTCGCAAGTACCTTGACACGCCATAGCCGATGCCGTGGTCCGGCACGCGACGCAGCGTTTCTTTCACCGTTCGGACAACCTGATCGGAGGCGACGGCTTCGCGGAGGTCGAAGTGCACGGGATAGGCCGAGGTGAACCAGCCGACAGTCCGCGTGAGATCCGCTGAACTTTCCTTCGACACCCTGCCATGGTGCTCGAGTTCCAGGAAGTGGCAGCGAGAACCCGTCCATGCAGCCAGCGCTTCCACCAGGGCAGACACCAACAGCTCTTCCATCTCGCAGTGAAGTCTTGCGCAGGTCTCTCCCACCAAGGCGGCGGTGAGGGCTGGCTCGAGGTTGCGCGAGAGCTCGGCCATGGGCCCGTCCCTCACTGCGGCGGAGTCCTTGGGCAAAGCCGTCCAAGGTCGGGAAGTCTGTTCCAACCAGTACGGGCGATCAAAGTCCGCCGAGGACCGACCGAGTGACTGGGACCAATCGCAATAGGAGGTGGTTCGTGGCGGGAGCTTTGGCTCCGCGTCGCGTTCGATGTTGGTCAACGCACGCTGGAAGTCGTCTAGCAAGATCCTCCAGGACACCCCGTCGATCACCAGGTGGTGGGCGATGAACCCGAGGAGCATCCCTTGCTCCCCGCGGTTCACGGGGACCACACGAATCATCGGGCCTTCGGAGAAGTTCAAAGTGGTCTGGGCCCGGCTCATGGCCCGTTGCAGGCGCTCCTCGGCCGAAGGTTCCACTCCCTTCTGTTTGGCGTCGAGCGATCTCTCTTGCTCTGGAAAGATCGTTTCGGGAAGGTCGGATGGATCCACCATGCGGGCTCGCCAGCGGTTTCCGTCGTGGTGGAACCGTAAGCGCAAAGCATCATGGTGTGTCTGCAGGATCTGCATGATTCGCTGCAAGGTTGCGGTTTCTACCGGCCGCTTCGATTCCAGGACGACCGATTGGTTCCAGTGATGGGGAGTCGGGAAGTCTTGCTCGAAGAACCATTCCTGGATCGGGCCAAGCGGCACCTCGCCCACCAAGGGGGCTGCGTCGGCTGCGGCCGAAGTCGTTCGTTGGGCCACCCGGGCGATCTCGGCAATCGTCGGATGCTGGAACATCTGCTTGGGAGTGAAGGACAGGCCCTGTTCCCGGCATCGAGCCACCACGCGAATGCTCAAAATCGAGTCCCCGCCGACTTCGAAGAAATTGTCGTGGCGTTCGATGTTTGAGCGTCCGAGCACTTCTTCCCAGATCGCCCGGATCCTTTCCTCCGCTTCGGGCAATGGCTCCGAGTGTCGTGGAAGCCCGGATTGGGAATCCACCTTTGCGAGCAGGGCCTCGCGATCGATTTTGCCGTGCTTGGTCCGAGGGATCTGTTCCACCCGGGTGATTCGCGTGGGTCGAAAGTGAGGAGGGAGAACGCGCGCCAGCTCTTGGTGGAGGTGATCGACGGTCCGCGAGGCGTCGTTGATCACGACGAAGGCCAGCAGAGTGCGGACTCCGGTTCCCAGATCCGCGGCGAGAACCACCGCCTGCCGGACTCCTTCGACGCGATGCAGCGTGCTTTCAAGCTCTCCGAGCTCGATCCGGAACCCGCGAATCTTCACCTGATCATCCTGGCGTCCCAGGGATTCCAACAGGCCTTGGGAATTCCAGCGCACTCGATCGCCGGTCCGATACAGCCGTTCGCCGGGAGTTTGGGAAAACGGATGAGGCACGAGTGCCGCGGCCGAGAGATCGGGTCGGTGGAGATAACCTCGAGTGATCTGTGCCCCGCCGAGGAACAACTCGCCGGGGGTCCCGATGGGGACAGGCTCCAGGGATTCGTCCAACACGAACAGTTGGTTCCCGGGGACAGGGCCTCCGATTGGCCAGGTGGAGGACTCCTCCGACACGTCGGCCCACGCGGTGGTGATCGTTGCCTCGGTGGGACCGTAGGTGTTCATCAGCAGTGTTTCAGAGCGACCGACGCGGTCCCAAAGCGCAGGTGCTTCGGCGGACGGGCGTTCGCCGCCGATGATCAGCAGTCGCAGAGTCGGTTCGACTCGACGCTGCTCCGCCGCGAGCGCACGGATCCATTCCTCGAAGAACGCGGTGGGCAAGTTGAAAACTGTCACGCCCTGCTCGGTGAGGCAGCGGTCGAGATCTGCCGGGTCGGTCAGCGGTTCGCGCTGGAGAACCAACTGACTTCCACCGATCAACGTGGGGAAGATCTCTTCCAACGCGGCATCAAAGGTGATCGTGGCGAACTGGAGAACTCGGTCGGACGGGGACAACGCAAAGCGCGTCGCGCAGGCGGCGGCATGGTTCGCCAGAGATCCTCGGGAGATCACGACTCCCTTTGGCGTTCCTGTCGAGCCGGAGGTGTAGATCACGTAGGCGGCTTGGTCCGGGTGGGGGAGCGGCAGCGACTCTCGATCCGCGTTTCCCTTGGACAACGGGTCGTCGAGGGACACGCCCATCACCGGGACTCCCGCCGTTCCTTCGGTGGAATGGGCGTCGGTGATCAGCAGTTGCGCTTTCGCATCCCGAAGCAAGAGTTCTCGTCGCGCGGGAGGATCGCGCAGATCCAGCGGCAAGAAGGCAGCGCCTGCTCGAAGCACCCCGAGCAAAGCGACAATCAGCTCGAGCGATCGAGGCAAAGCGATCGCCACCACTTGCTCGGCCGTGACCCCGCGCTCCACGAGCATTGTGGCGATCTGCGCGGAGCACCGCTCGACGGCGGCGTAGTCGAGGGTTCGATCCTCGAGCGTCAGTGCCGGGTGGTTTGGTGTGCGGCGCACCTGTTCCAAGAAGCGATCCACCACGTCGTGTTTGGATCTCGCAACGGGCGACGCGGAACTCCACTCATCAAGGATCACCCGGCGCTGATTCTCGGTCAGGAGGGAAAGCGACGACACCGGGCGCTGCGGTTGATGAGTGAAAGCTTCCAGGATTTCGAAGAACTGTTCGCAAAATCGGTTCACCGTGGTGGGCTCGAACAGGTCGGTGTTGTATTCGAACGTGCCTTCGAGCCCTTCGAGAGTCTCGCGCATGGACAGGGTGAGGTCGAAGTTGGCGGTTCCCGTGTCCAGCTCCATGGTTTCGAGGGAGACATTGCCCAAGGACTCGGGCAGGGGCGGGACGTTCTGAAAAGCGAACATGACCTGAAACAGAGGCGTGTGGCTCGGATCACGTTTCGTCGCGAGTTCGTCCACGAGCTTTTCGAACGGAACCTCTGGTGCAAGCAGTGCCTCGACGACCGTTTCGCGGCACTGCTGAATCACTTGTTGCAGCGACTGGTGTTTGGAAACTCGGGAACGCAACACAACGGTGTTCACGAACAGCCCGACCAAGTTTTCCAACTCTGGCCGGGCGCGGCCTGCGACCGGAGTCCCAATCAGCAAGTCCTCTTCCCCGGTGATCCGGTGCAACCAAACCTGGAACACCGAGAGCAAGGCCATGAATAAGGTGGCGTGCTCGCTACGGGCGAGCGTCTGCAGGCGCTCGACGAGGTCCCGGTCGACATGAAAGCGATGCAGACTTCCGCGAGTCGACTGCACCGCGGGGCGCGGTCGATCCGCGGGAAGCTCCAGCAAAGGGAGCGGACCGGACAGCTTCTCGGTCCAGAAGGGGAAGCGCGAGACAAGGGCCTGCCCGGAGAGTTGATCCCGTTGCCACGCCGCCACGTCCGCGGGTTGGACCGCAAGGGCGGGCAGGGCCGTTGCCGCCGACGCGCTCCGGTTGGCGTAGATCTCGGTCAGATCCCGAAACAAGATAGAAAGTGACCAGCCGTCGGCGATGAGGTGGTGCATGACCAGCAGCAGCACCGCGTCGTCATCGCCGAATCGCAAGAGGCGGGTTCTCCACAGCGGGGCGACGTCCAAGTCGAAGGGAAGCTGAGCGAGTTGACGACCTTGCTCTTGGACGTAGGTTTCCCGCTCCGGCCCGGTGAACTCGGTGGCATCGATGATCGGGCAGTCCAGTGCCGCGCAAGGCTCGATGACTTGAAATGCTCTTCCGCTTCGGGTTGGAAACCGGGTCCGCAACAGCTCGTGACGCTTCGACAACTCGCCAAGGCATCGGGCCAGTTCTTCGGCAATGAGCGGGCCATGGAATCGGACCGCGCCGGCGATGTGGGACTGGGAGGTCTGCGGTTCGAAATGCTCCAGGAACCACAGGCGTTCCTGAGCGAAAGAGAGAGGGAGGTCCTGGTCGCGAGGCAAGCTGGTGATCGGCTCCGACTTCGTCGTCGCATTGGGCCGATCCTCGAGCGCTCGTGCAAAATCGCGCAGGGTGGAATGTTCGAACAGCAGGCGGATCGGCAAGTCTCGTCGAAGTTGTTCGCGAAGTCGGGACACCAGCTGCAACACGGTCAGGGAGTGGCCGCCGCTCTCGAAGAAGTCCGTGTCGGGATCGATGGAGGAGACCGGAAGCACTTCTCGCCAGGCGGCGGCGATCACGTCTTCCCACGGCGATAGGACCGAAGATCCACCGCGGGAGGCTGGGGGTGACGGGAGAGCTGCCCGATCGATCTTGCCGCGTCGGTGGACGGGCAAGCATTCCATCCAAACTACCGCTGAGGGAACCATGTGCTTCGGCAACGTGGTCTTCAGGTGCTCATGGACGTCACTGGTTTCCTTTCCGGCCACATAGGCGACCAGGTGACGCTCAGGAACCTTGTTCATAATCACCAACGCGTCCCGCACCGCAGGATGAGAGCGCAAGGCAGACTCGACTTCTCCTAGCTCGATGCGAAAACCACGAATCTTGACTTGGTGATCTCGGCGTCCACGGAACACGAGCGCCTCGCGCTCAAGGTCCCAATTCGCCTGATCTCCAGTTCGATAGATCCGTGTCCCAGGTGTCTTGGCAAAGGGATGGGGAACGAATCGTCGCGCGGTCTCGCGAGGATCGCCGAGATATCCCCGGGCCAACCCGTCTCCCGCAACGCACAGTTCTCCGGTGACCCCGCGCGGCACCAGCTGCAGGTCGTGGCTGACAACCCACGCCTCCCTCCCACGCATCGGAGTGCCGATGGGAATCGACTCTGCGCCGCTCGGAACAGTGTCAACGCGCTGCAGACTGGAAAGAGTGGTGTTTTCCGCTGGACCGTAGGCATGGGTGAGCAGTCCCGGAAAACCGTGGTCGAGGATCCGCCGAATCTTGTCGGGGTCGACCGTCTCTCCGCCGAAAATCAGATGTCGTAAGGAGTGGAGCGCTGTTGGGTGAACTTCGGCCAGGGAATGAACCAAAGCCGTGGTGAGTAGCAGGACCGTCACCTGTTGCTCGCGAAGCGCTTGTTCCAGGCGCTCCGGAGCCAAGACCGTTTCCCGCGGGAGGACGACCAGCGGCACGCCGTGAAGCAGGGCGGTCCAGACTTCGAAAGTCGAAGCATCGAAGGCCGGGTTGGACGCTGCACCGACCCGGTCCGTGGCTTCGATGGACAATCGTTCCTGATCCCTTACCAGGCTCACGATGCCGCGGTGGGGAAGCAAGACCCCCTTGGGCTGTCCGGTGGAGCCCGATGTATGTATCACCAGCGCCAGCTGCTCGGCGTCGATTCTCCGCGCCAGGTTGTCGGAAGGACGTCTTTCGATGTCCGAACGGAGATCCTTCAAGTGAAGACGGCCCGAAGCGGAGAACAGCGCGGGAAGGTCAGTGACTTGGACGAGCGAACCACAGCTCTTCGCGAGCTGTTCCAGGCGCGCCGGGGGGTCGGAGGGATCCAAGGGCACGTACGTGCCGCCCGCCTTCAGCACGGCCAGCATGGTGACAATTCGCTCAGGAACATTGCGAACGCAAATCACCACCAAGCTTTCGTGGGTCACTCCTCGCTCGAGTAACGCGTGGGCAAGTTGGTTGGCGCGGCGGTTGAGCTCGCCATAAGAAATGTCGTGATCTTCGGCGACGATGGCGGTTGCGTCCGGAGCACGTGCCACTTCCCGTTCGAAACAGTCGGGGACGCTGGGGCTCGGTCCGGATCCTGCACTCGCTTGGGAGAGACGGAGCAACTCCTCGCGCTCCGTGGGTTCCACCAGCAGTGATTGTTCGACTCGGTGGGAGGCGTCCACCACGCCCAGGAGCTGCTCGTAGCTGTGGAGAATCGTCTCTGCCTGATCCCGGGTCAGGAGTTTCGAGTCGCAGGTCACCTGCAGGTGAGTCGGATCTCCCGGCTCGATGACAAGACTCCAGGGGTAGTTGGTGCGGTCGAAGAAACGCGGGCTCTGCATCTTCAGAGAGCTTTGCTCCGGGAGCCGAGGGCCAGCGGAGTAGTTCTCGAATCCGACGATGGCGTTCCAAAGCGCGGTGCGCGGAGGCAGCGAGGCGAACTCCTGAACCTTGGATATTGGTGTCCACTCGAACTGTCGAGCGGCCAGAAACTCGGCTTGCAGGCGCTCGAGGAAGAGCGACCAGGGCTCTTCGGGATTCACCCGAACCCGTAGAGGCAGGGTGTTGATGAATAGTCCGACCATGTCTTCGACGCCTTCGAGCTCGGGAGGGCGTCCGGAAACGACCGCGCCGAGAACGAAGTCGCGTTGACCGGTCCATCGACTCCAGAGCACGGCAAAGGTGCCGAGGAACAATGTATTCGGGGTGAGTCGCAAGGAACGGGCAAGGTCTTCGAGTCGCGTCGCGGTTTCCGTTCCGAGAGTTGTTCCGAGAACGTGATGGTCACGACTCGAGGCGTCGCGGGCGTCCGAACTCGTTGGGGTGGAGTCTCGGGGTCCCCGATTTCGCCCTCGGGAGAGCGGAATGGCCGGAGGATCGCTGACCCCTTCCAGGTTCTCCGCCCAAAACTCCCGGGCGCGCTCGGGATCCTGCTGACGGAGCCACGCGATGCTGTCGCGATACGGTCGCGGAATGGGAAGATCCGGCTGCGATCCCCGGCAAAGCTGTTCGTAGATCTGGAACCCTTCTTCCAGGACCCGGGTTCCTGACCACCCATCCAGGAGCAAGTGCGAGGCGCTGAACACAAACTCGAAGGACATCTCTTCCTGCTGGAACAACGCCAACCGAAGCAAAGGAGCGCGAGTCAGCTCGAATCCGCGGACCCGGTCCTCGAGCAGATACTGACGCAGTTTTTCGGGGCGTTGCGGTGCTGGGACCTTGCGCCAATCTTCCTCGTGAAATGGCAAGGCCACCTTGCGCTTGACCGCTTGCAGAGGCTCTTCCACTCCTTCCCACAGGAACACGGTACGGAGGGCCGGGTGACGGTCCACCACCTGTTGCCACGCTTTCCGGAACTGTTCCCGATCCAAGGGCCCGTTCAACTGGCAGGTGAACTGTTCGAAGTACAGCTGGTCCTGTGGTCGTTCCAGCAGGTGGAACAACATTCCCTGCTGCATGGGGGAGAGCGGGTAGAGATCCTCGACGTTCTTCATGCCGGCTCCTCGTCTTCCTCGTCGAGGAGCGAGGAGACCTTGCTCCACTGCGTCGCATCGAGATCCACCATGGAGAACGGCGCGGGAGAGGTCGTTCGAGCGCTTGGCTCGGTGGAGACTGCTTGGGGGGAAGAGTCCGGAGAAACGCGGCAATGCCTTGCGAGCTCTCGGGCGGTCTGGTGCTGGAACACATGCTCGGGCTTGAATTCGATTCCGCGACGTCGTGCGCGGGCGACGTAGCGAATGGTCAGGATCGAGTCGCCACCCAGATCAAAGTAGTTGTCCTCGACAGAGACGATTGGAACGTTCAACACGTCCGCCAGGACTTCGATGAGCGCTCGTTCCACCGCGGTTTCGGGTTCCCGGGCGGTCGGTTTCGAGAAAGTGACCTCATCGCGCGGCAGTTGGCGACGATCCACCTTGCCATTGGCATTGCGCGGCAGCTCATGCAGTCGAATCAACTTCGCGGGAACCATGGCCTCGGGAACTCGCGTCCGCAGCTGAGTGCGCACCGCGTCCATGGATTGGTCGGGATCTCGCAACACCAGGTAGCCCAGAAGGCGTCGCGGTCCGTCTTCTCGGGGAGTGGCGAGGACCTCGGCTTCCACCACCTCTGGCAAGCGACACAGTTCGATTCGAACTTCGGAAAGCTCGACGCGAATGCCGCGGATCTTCACTTGTTGGTCGGAGCGACCGACGAACTCGAGAGGACCCCCGAAACTCCGACGCACGCGATCTCCGGTTCGGTAGCAACGAGCGCCGGGGGTCGAGCTCCAAGGATCGGGAACGAATCGTTCGGCGGTCAGATCCGGGCGGTTCAGGTATCCGCGGGACACGCCGGCTCCGCCGATCCATAGTTCTCCCGGAACTCCCGACGGGACCAAAGACCCGGCGGAGTCAGTCACCGCCAAGGTCGTTCCCGCGAACGCAGTTCCGATCGGCACGGTGGATCTTGGCTGGTCACCGATCATGGGGTGAAAGGTGCTGTCGATGGTGGCTTCGGTGACGCCGTAGGAATTCACCAGACGAGTGTGGGGATCGGCTCGTTCCCGAAGGCGTCGCTGGTCGGAACCAGGGAAGACATCGGACCCGACTGCCAAGATCTGCATGGGAGGGAGACGTTCGTCACACTCCTCCAGGTGATCGAGCAACGCATTCAAGACCGAAGGCACGAACTCAGCAACGCCAACGGACTCCCGGTGTAACAGAGAAAGCAGACTTTGTGGCTCGAGCAGGGTCTGCCACGGGCAGATCACCAGTCGACCCCCGGAAGCCAACGCTCGCACCAGGTCCCCGACGAACACGTCGAAGGACGCCCGGGCCATCTGGAGATGAGAAAGTCCGGGAACAAGCTGGTACTCCTTTTCCCAGGACCGGAACGCGCTGGCCACGTTCGCGTGGGTCACCTGGACGGCCTTGGGAGTTCCCGTGGACCCCGAAGTGAACGTCGCGTAAGCGAGCTGGTCTGGGTCGACCACCGGGGAGGGCATCGTCTTCCCCTGCCGCGGATCGATGGTCGTCAGGACGGGGATTTCCGGGCTCCGCGAGTCGCGATCGTCGGTGAGCGCGCCGGGGCGATCGGTCACCATGGCGATCGCCTTGGCTTGCTTGGCCAGCCGGAGCACTCGCTCCGGCGGATCGCGGTCATCGAAGGGAAGGACGGCGGCTCCGGCCTTCCAGATTCCCAGCCACGCCGCGACCAGTTCCACGGAGCGTTCCATCCAGAGACCGACGAGGGCCTCCGCACCGACCCCGCGGCGTTGCCATTCGGCGGACCAAGCCTCGGCCCGTTCGTGAAGCTCGCGCCAGGTCAGGCTCGTGTTGCTGTCAGTGACCGAAGGTTGTTCGGGGCGCTGTCGTGGGTGTTCGTTCAGCAGGCTCAGAACCGTGCTTGGTGATTCCGGAGGACTCGGGGGACCCGGCTCGAGCGCGATTCGTTCCTCGCGATCGAAGATCGGGATCTCCGACAATCTTTGGTGCGGATTCTGGGCGATCGATTCCAAGAAAGCCCGGTAGTGATCCTGGAACCCTTCCGCGAGTTCCGCATCGAACAGCTGGTTCTTGTACTCGAGGTTAACCAGAACCTCGTCCCCCGAGGAAGCCAGGACCAGCGACCAATCGAACTGGGTGACCTCTTGGGGAAGGGGCACCGACTCGACGGAAAGGTCGCCGAACTGCAACTGTCCGCCGCTTCGTCCCATGGCAAAGGCCGAGAGATCTTGGCCCTGGTGATGATGAGCGTTCTGCCACAGGAACAAGATCTGGAACAGGGGAGTGCGATTCGAATCCCGGCGGGGTGCGAGAGTTTCGACCAGCCGATCGAAGGGAAAGTCCTGATGGCGAAGAGCACCGGAAGTGATCCGGTGAACTCGCTCGAGGAGCTCGTCGAAGCGAGGGTTGCCGTTTGTTTTGCAGCGCAAGACCAGGGGATTGACGAGATACCCCACCACGGACTTCCAAGCGCTTCGATGTCGGCCTGCGGTGAGAGTGCCAATCGGGAGATCCTGTTGATCGGTGTAGCGGGTCAACAGCGCCGCGAAGGCAGCGAGGGTGGTGACGAAGAGCGTGGTGTCGTGCTGTTGGCTCAGCTCCTCCAGCTTGGCGACCAATGACGAGGACAGTGTTGCCGGCAGCACGCGACCTGACGCGCTCGGTTCTCGGGGGCGAGGGGCCTTTGTGGGCAAGTCCACCGTGGGAAGGTGAGCCAGCTGGTCCGACCAGTACTCGAGTTGAGTCTGGGCTTCGTCGGAGCGAATCCAGTTCTGCTGCCAGCGAGCGTGATCCTCATTCGCCCACTCTGAGGATGCGGCTGGTTCGGCGGACTCCACGCCACGGTAGAGCCGTTGCCACTGCTCCATCAGGATCGACATCGACCAGTAGTCGACCACCAGATGGTGGGCGACCATCAACAGCACGTCTCCTCCCGCATGCCGAGGAAACAGCGAGAACCGAATCAGCGGCCCGGTCTCGAGATCAAACGGCCGTGCGATCTCTCGCCGAATGCGCCGGTCAAGCGTGGCGGGATTCCCCGTGGAAGCGTTGTGGTCACTCAGAGGGAGAGGGGCCGTTTCCCGAACGACTCGCTGAGGTTGACCGTCTGTTGCCGGAAACACGGTCCGGAGGGCGGGATGGCGTTGCAGAAGGATTGCCAAGCTTTCGTGAAGCTTGGCTCGATCGAGGGTTCCGGAAAAACCAAGGGCCAGGGGCACGTGATAGGCTGAGCTTTCGGGCGCGAGCGCGTGCAGGAACCAAAGGGACTCTTGTCCGAACGAAAGGGGCTGGTGGGAAACTTCCGTCGACTGCCGGTTGGCTTGGGAGGTGCCCGATCGGTCCTCCGAAGCCGGTGGCTGTCGTTGACCGGAGCCACGGACAGCGCTTGAGATTCGATCGTCCGCACTCTCGAGTCGTTCGAGAAGCTCCCTTCCCGTCAGTCCGTCGAGAATGTCCGCAAACGGAACGAGGACCTGGAATCGATCTTCGATGCGGTGGAGCAGGGTCATCCAGCGAAGAGAGTCGAAACCAAGAGCCCGCAGGGCAAGTGATTCGTCGAACGAGGACGCCTCGGCTTCGCGGAGCTGCTGCGAGAACCAATCTCGGGGATCGCTCGCAACGACTGAGTCTTCGTCGTCCCCGCGAACCCATTCAGCCAAGACTCGCAGCGATCGCTCGCGCCATTCGCGGCGGCTTTGTCGACGTTGCACCTTGCCGCTGGTCGTTCTCGGCAGCGTTCCCATTCGCAGTAGAACGACCGAGTGCAGTTCCACTTCAAACTCTTCTTCGACCGCTTCACGCACTGCTCGAAGCACCGCGTGATCCGTCCCTGGCTTCAACGAGGCTTCGTGCAGAAGGACCAGCCTTTGGTCGTCGTTGTTGCGCTCGTGTTTTCTTTCGCTGGTGATTTCCTGTTTGCGTTGGTTGAACTCGTCCACGACAAACGCAGCCCCACGTCCGCCGTGCAGCGCTGGGTGTGCTTCCGCGGCGCAGGCCTCGAGATCTTGCGGGTACAAGTTGCGACCGCGCACGATCAGGAGGTCTTTGCAGCGTCCGGTGACGTACAGCTCTCCTTGGTCGAGGAATCCGAGGTCGCCGGTGCGAAGATACGAGCGCGGACCTTCTTCGATGATCTTGGCTTGGAACGTCTGGCGAGTGGCTTCGGCATTCTTCCAGTAGCCCTTCGCGACGCTCGGACTTCGCAGCCACACTTCGCCGACGTCGCCTTCGGGACAACGTCGATGAGTGCTCGGATCGACGATGGCCAGCTCTTGATCGGCGATGCTCTTGCCGCAGCCCACGAGCGTCTGGCCTAGCTCGGACGTGCCCGCCCGCGCTCCGGTGCCCGCTTCCAAGCTCCCTCGATCAAACTCTCGAATCACTGGTTCGGCAGAGCGGGTGCCCGCCGTCGCCATGAGCGTGGACTCGGCAAGTCCGTACGCGGGGAACAGGGTGTTTCGAGAGAGACCGGCGGAAGCGAAGGTCTCTTGAAAGCGTTGCAACGTGGAGGCGTGGACCGGCTCCGAGCCGTTGAACGCCACTCTCCAAGAGCGGAGGTCGAGTTCTCGGCGCTGCTCTTTGGGGATTTTGTCGGCACAAAGGGCGTAGGCGAAGTTCGGAGCGCCGGAAGTCGTGGCGCGGAAATGGGAGATCGCCCGAAGCCACGAAAGTGGGGTTTGCAAGAACTCGACCGGAGACATCAGAATCGCCGGAATGCCGCAATACACCGCCTGGAGCACCATTCCGATCAAACCCATGTCGTGATACATGGGTAGCCAAGACACCAAGGAAGAAACGCCGGTGTTCCAGGCCTGATGCATTGCCTCTTGGTTGTGCATCAGGTTGCGGTGGGTGACCATGACTCCTTTGGGGGTTCCCGTAGAACCAGAGGTGTACTGAAGGAAAGCCACCGCTTCTTGGGACGGTTCCACGGCGGGGATGTCCGGACCGTCCATTTCTTGGTCAACCGCCATCCAAGGAAACCGGCCGAGGGAGTTGGCACGCGCGACGATTTGTTCTCGACCAGAAAGCGCTTCGTGGGTCGTCAACGCGAGGCTTGGCTCTGCGTTTGCTGCCACGGCAGCGATCCGCTTCAGCGATCGGTTTCGCCGTGGTGGAAAGAGGGGCACGGCGATCACGTCGGCAAGCAGGCACGCGAAGAATCCGACGACGTAATCGAGGGAATGGGGCGTCAGCAGAAGGACGCGGTCCCCGGGCGAGGTTTGGGTGCGCAGGCCAGACGCCAAACCCAGTGCCCGAGCACGCAGATCTCCGTAGGCCAGCCGCTCCGTGACCCGCTGTCCGTCGCGAACGAACGCGAAGGCATCTTGGTCCGATTGATGAGCGGCCCGCCATTGGAGCATCGCTACCAATGACGACAATCCCTCTCGAGGGACCGTCGATCGCCGGGCGGCACAGGGGGGCATTGTCTTCCTCTTAGCGGTGACGTGTGTCACCGGGTTTTCCCTTCAGCGCTCTTACCAGAGTCGAAGTAGAGCGGCAACGAAGGAATGCTGCTGGAAGGAGCGATCGTTGTTTGCCAACCGGTCGGTCAGATTTTGGATTGTGTTTGCTCGTGGTTTGTTCGCCATGTAGTGAAGACAAAGCGACGAACTTGACCGGTACGGTTCATGAAAACGTAGCTTGCTACGTTCCAAGTGACACATTGAACGTCGGGCATCCCCGTTGCATGAGTGGGGAACGCAGACTCAGCTCCAGCGAAAGATGCGTAGTCCAAGGACGAAGGGAACGATTCCCCAGGCAAGCTGGACGCCCATCTGGGGGAGGACTTCCATCAACCCCGCACCTTCCAGCATGTTGGCGCGAAGTGCATCGTTGAGGGCCGTCAACGGGAGTGCCTGGATCCAGGGAATGAGTCCATCGGAGAACTTCTCGTAGGAAAAGAAGATCCCCGAAGTCAGGCCCATGGGAAGGAACACCAGGTAGATCAGGCCGCCCACTCCTTCCGCGGTCTTGGCCCGGGAACCGACCAGAACGGCGAGGCCGGAAAAGGACAGGCCGCCGACCAGGGCGATCAACGAAAAGACCACGACGTTGCCCTCGAACGGAATGCCCAGGACCAGGATGGCGAACACGACCAGGACGCCGACCTCCAGGATCAAGAACAACAGACGAGAGAAGATGAAGGACAGCAAGAACGAATGTCTCGCCATTGGGGTGACCAGGAACCGCTTTAGCAGCTTCTTCTGACGCGCTTCCACGATGGCGAAGCCGATTCCCCAGATTCCGGTGCTCATGAGGCTCATCCCCAGGAGGCCGGGAATCAGCCAATCGACGTAGCGAGATCCGGCTCCTTCGAGATTCGTGCGGCCTATGGTGACTGCGTCGGCCCGTCCGGCGGCTCGCTGGAGCGCATCTTCGGCGCGCAGCGCGGCGACGTCGCTCTCGGGTCGGGTCGGGTCAAGTTGGAGCTCCGGGACCTCGGTTCCTCGGACCAGAACCAGCACTCCGCCCGTGCGCAGCCGGCGCTCCGCTTCGTTGGGGTCCCGGAAAACGACCACCTCGACGGCCTCTGCCGCTCGCAGGGCTTCCACGAAGTGGTCCCCGGTGGCGCCGGCGAGTACGCCCACGCGCACGCTTTCAACCTGTCCGTCCTTGAACGCGAACCCGAGCACCATGGAGAGCAGGACCGGGAACACGAAGCCCCAGAACACCATCTCCGGTTCACGAAGGAGATGCAGCAACCTCGTTCGAGTCAGTTCGAATGTCTGATGCATCCTGGTCATCTTCCAGGTGTCTTCCGGTGAGAGACACAAACACGTCATCGAGGGTCGGGCGGTGGGTGTCCAGGTCCATGATCGTCCAGCGGTGAGCGCGTACCCGCTCCATGACGGCGGGAAGAGCTTCTTGGATCTGGGTCACTCCCAAGGTGTAGGTCTGGGTCCGTTGCTGCACTGAGAGGACCCCCGGGCATTGGCGTAGTTCGTCTTGCAGAGGGTGATCGTCCGCCGGCTCCCCGTCCACCCGGAACTCGAGGATGCTGTCGCCTTGCAACGCATCTACGATCTGGCGCGGCGTCCCTTGGCGCAAGATCTTTCCATGGTCCAAGATGACCAGCTCGTCGGCGAGGTGCTCCGCTTCGTCCATGTAGTGGGTGGTCAAGAGAACCGTTCCGCCACTGTTCTTGAACGATTCCACGATGGACCACACGGTCCGTCGTGCTTGGGGATCGAGCCCAGTGGTGGGCTCGTCGAGGAACAGCAGCTCCGGCTCGTGAACCACGGCACAGCCCAAAGCCAGCCGCTGTTTCTGCCCGCCAGAGAGCTTCTCCAAGCGCGTGTTGCGCTTCTCTTCGAGGCCGATCAGTTCGACGATCTGCTCCGGGTCCTTGCCTTTGCGGTACAGGCTGCGGAACAAGCGGATCATCTCGAACACGGTGTTCTTGTCCGGAAGCCGCGTTTCCTGGAGCTGCACGCCAATTCGCTCGCGGATCTCCCGTTCCGCGACGGACCAGCTCTTGCCCAGGATCTGCACGAACCCATCGTCGGGGGTGCGCAGTCCCACCAGCATCTCGACGGTAGTGGTTTTGCCCGCCCCGTTCGGTCCCAAGAGCCCCAGGCACCGACCCCGTTCGATGCGCAAGTCAATCCCGTTGACTGCGCGTAGGTCCGCGTACTGTTTGACCAGGCCGCGGCACACGATGGCCGGGCCTTCGGCGGACGCGGTTTTCTCTTGGTTGCTCGAATCCCCCATGGCGATCAGGTTGCCCTCAGGGCTTCGAGGACCGGCTTGCGAGCGGCACCGATGGCGGGGAACAGCCCGCCGAAACCGCCGATCGCGAGGCCGAAGACCAGTCCGGTCACCAGGCTGGCTGGTGTGAACACCAAGGAAAAGGCCTGCTCCGCGAACAAGTACGGGTTCATGGTGCCCGTTTCCCAACCGATCAGCGACAGCCCAAAGGTCAGCAGAGCGCCAAGACCTCCTCCCAGGAGGCCGAGGAACGCCGACTCCAAAAGGAATGCGAACAGAATGCTCTTGCGGCGGAATCCCAGGGAGCGAAGCACGGCGATCTCCGAGACTCGTTGGGAAACTGCGGCGTACATGGTGTTCGCTGCGGCGAAAGCGGCCCCGATTCCGAGGATGACCGCCAGCAAGAACGAAGAGCCGACCAGCTGCTCCACCGCCTCGCTCTGACGCGCGAAATGTTCGGGATAGGTTCGGGCCTTCAGCGTTCCCGCGCTCTGCTGCTCGACGCTCTCCAGGATTGCGGGTACCGCATCGGCCGTCGCCGCGCGCAAGGTCACCGACGAGTAGCCCTGGCGGTGGAACGCCCCGCGCAGCACGTCAAAGTCTCCCCAGATCTCCGAGTCGTAAGCGCTGTCCCCCGCTTCGAACAGTCCCACCACCTTGAGGCGGGTCTGGCCGACGGGAATCTCCTGTCCGAGATCGAGGCCTTCGAAGCGGCGGGAGATCGCCCGTCCCACCGTCACTTCATGGAGCCCAGCCCGGAATGGTCGGCCCTCGACGATCTCGAAGGACTGACGCCAATCTCGTTCTCGTTCGGTGATACCGCGCAAACTGACGTTGGCCTTGCCACCCCCTTCGAGCCGCGGCAGATTCAGGGCCGTGATGAGCTCCGCGGAAACCATCGAGTTCCCGTCGCGCTCGGCGAGTTGGGAGATCGAGCGCAGCTGCCGCGCTTCGTCGAGGGAAACGCTGCTCCCCGCTTCGGATAACGCGCCCTTGCGCAGAACCAAAATGTCTTGTTCCGAACCGGTGCCAACATTGACCTGTTGAACGCCGAGCAAAAGTCCCTGAACGGCGAGGATCGTTGCCGTGGCGGCAGCAATCCCGAGAACCGTCATCGCGGTGGCGGTCTTTCGGTTCTTCAAACTGCGCAGGCTGTACTTGAGTGGAAGAGCCATGATCAGGTCACCTTTCGCAGTCCGGACACGATCGGCAGGGTGGCGACTCGATGGGCCGGAACGCTGCCCGAAGCGACGCCGACCAGGACCGAAAGGGCGAGCCCCGTCAGCAAAGTGCCGGCGGTGACGTGAAAGTTCAGGAACAGGAAGGAGGGGGGCCCGGCCTGTTCCCAGAGCAGCCAGGCACCGCCGCATCCCAAGGCGCCTCCCAGCAAGGAGAGCAAGCAAGCCTCGGCAATGACCAGGACACGCACGCGTCCCGGGGTGAATCCAAGAGTGCGTAGCACAGAGATTTCGCGCACCCGCTCGCGAGTCGCCAGGGCGATGGCGTTGGCGCCGGCGAGCACCATCACCACCAGGAGGACCATCGACAGGCGTTGCAAGACCGTGCGCTGGGTGGCCAGACTCTCGTTGGTGGACTCCTGGAAGATGTCTTCGGTCATGCTGGCCGTGGGATATTCGGAGTTTAGGTAGCGGCTGTCGATTTCATCGATGATGCGTGGCATCGCCGCCGAGTCCTGGGCCTTGGCGAAGAACAGTTCGTACTCGGAGAACGCCGTGAGCGAAGCGTCCAAACTCTCCCAGTGGAAGATCAACACGTCTTCGTAGGCGGGAGCGGTGAAGACTCCGGCGATGGACAGCTTCGGGTCCACCGGATACCGGGCTCCGATCAGTGGCACCGTGGAGCCGAGCTTCCAGCCGTCGCCCGAGAAACGCTCAATCAGTGACTCATGGACCAGGCAGCTTTGCGGGTTGGCGAGGAAAGCTCCGCGTTGGGTCTCATCCACGTCCAGTTCGGGGAACACGTCAAACACGGTTCGCGCATTGACCGCGTACTGAGCGAAGAAGTTGTCCGGGTGGTCGTCCTTGTACAGCCCGGAAAAGTTGGTCATGCCGCAAACTTCGGCGACTCCGGCCAGGCTGCGGATCTGCTCTTCGTACGCCTGGGGCAGGGTGCCAATCTGGGAAAGGCGCGAGGTCACCACCACCCGGTGCTGGGCCGTGTTGAAGCTGGTCACCGAGTCCAAAGCGGTCAGCATCGTCTGCAAAGTGCAGAACAGGAAGAACGTCGTCGCCAGAGAAAGGATCATCAGGATCGATCTTCTCCGGCTTCGCGTGGCGTTGCGCCAGACGAAGCGGAACCACTTCATCGGCCCGCCCCCTGGGCGTGAGCTTTTTCTCCGCGGGCTTCGGCGAGGATTGCCGCGTAGCTCGCGGGAACCTGGGGTTGCAAGGTCCCCTTCTCCAGGTAGTGAACCCGGGAGGCGGCGGCCGCGGCGCGCAAGTCATGGGTGACCATCAAGATGGTCTTGCCCTGTTCGCGCTGCAGTTCCTGTAAGAGTTCAAGCACTTCCTTGGCAGAGTCGGAGTCCAGGTCGCCGGTGGGTTCGTCGGCCAGGAGCAAACTCGGATCCGCGACGAGCGCTCGAGCGATGGCCACTCGTTGCTCCTGTCCCCCGGAAAGCTGGCGGGGGTAGTGTTCCACGCGGTCCTCGAGGCCCACGATGGAAAGCGCGCGCTTCACCCGCTCCCGTCGCTCCTTGCGTTTCATCGAGGTGAGAAGCAGTGGCAGCTCGACGTTTTCGAACGCGGTGAGCACCGCGATGAGATTGAAGAGCTGGAAGATGAAGCCCACGTGTTTTCCGCGCCAGTTCGCGAGCTCCGCTTCGTTGAAGCCGGTGAGCTGGACCCCGTCGACGAGCACCGCCCCTTTGGTGGGTTGGTCGAGACCGGCGACAAGGTTCAGGAGAGTGGATTTTCCCGAACCCGAAGGGCCCATGAACGCGTGGAACTCGCCTTTGCCGATTTCCACAGAAAGCCCCTGCAATACCGGGACTTCGTTCTTGTCGCGAGTGTAGGTGCGCCAAACGTCCTGGAACTGAACCAGTGGTTCCGTCATTCCTTCATCCTTGCAGCAGCGTACTTCCCCGACGGGGAGTCTAGCAGGCCGGTGAAAAAGTCTTTCGGCGCTCGAGCGGTTCTTTTCGCCGCCGTCCTTCACCAAGTTGCTTCGGGGACCGATCCCACGCACTTCCCATGAAGCCCGCCGTAAGTCCTCGTCAGAAAAAACTTTGGCTCATTCTTGCGACGGTCTTCTCGAATCACCCGGAGGGGCCGGGATCAAGGACTTCGATTCATCGTTCGGGGGGCTGCGAAGCGGTCGCCAGAGGTCACTCTCGAACGCGTACCCGATCGCCGTCGGCAAGCTCCGGTGGCGGATCGACCACGAGCTGTTCGCCACCCGTCAGCCCCTCAACGACGATGACTCGGTTGCCGTCTTGTGCACCCACTTCGAGAAAAACCCGTTGCACGGCACCTTCTTGGTGAACGAAGGCCACCGCGTGCTGCTCGTTGATGCGCAAGGCATTCACGGGTGCGGTGACCAGCGCTTCGGCGCGGCGCGTGGTCGAATCTTCCCGCAAGATGACCGCCTGCACACTCAGCCCGGGCACCAACCGAGGATCGACTTCTCGCAAATGGACCACGACCGGGACGGTGGCGCGTTGTCGGTCGGCTCGGGGGAGAATCTGATGCACGAGGCCGGCGAAAGCCTCTCCGGGAAACGCGGCGAGTTCCAGGCGCACGGGAAGCCCGGCGCGAACCGCATGGATGTTCACCTCGGAGACGTTGATCTCCGCTTCCAACGTCTGCAGGTCGGCGATACTGCAAAGTGATCCTGCGCTGACTCCCTCTCGTCCCGAGAATCCGGCCGGACCCAGGATTGAGCCAACATCCCCTTCGACATGGGTGACGGTTCCTGCAAAAGGCGCGCGCAGGAAGGTCTTCTCGATGCGCGCTTCCAGGACCTGTTGCTGGGCCTCGAGGGCACGGCGAGCAAAGGTGGCCGCTTCCAGGTTGGCGGTCTGGGTCAGTCCCTGATCGGCGAGTTCCTGTTGGCGAGACTCTTCGCGTTTCGCTTCTTCGATGCGGACCGCCAATTCCGCCAAGGAGGCCTCGAGTTCGGCGTGTTCCAAGCGGCCGAGCACCTGTCCTTCTTCGACTTGCTGTCCTGCTTCGACCTGGCGATCCACCAGGATCTGAAGAGTTTCGGGAGAAATGGTGGTGCGCCGTCGAGCCGTCAAGTGCCCCGAGGCCGCGACCAGTTCCGCATTCTCGTCGGCCGCAAGGACGGTGGCGCGCGCCAAGGTGACGGGCAAGATCGAAAAATGCCATCGCCACGCGGCACTTCCTGCCACCAGCACCAATAACAGGAGGGCGACCCAGGGCAGCCAGCGCGAGCCGCCCATGCGGCGAGGGGCGACCGAATCCGAGTCCCGCTCGATGCGGAGTCCGGACAGCTTCGATTGGCGAGCGGTTTCTGGCACCGGGGATTCCCCTTGGTCGTCGAGGGAGCTGCGGCTCAACCACCGTCCCTCCTATTCCGCCAATCCCGAGTCCGATTGGCAAGGTCAAGTCGCAGATTCGAGTCCCGCGACGGGAGGACGCCTCGGGGAAAACTCCGAATCCCCAACCAGGTTCGTCTCACGGGGTGTCGGTGGCGTTCGGTTTGTCGCTCTTCGCTTGGCGCACGCGGATCAGTGCTTCGAGACGCTCTCTGCGTTGGAACAGTGCTTCCATCGTGCGCTCCGCCTCCTCGCGTTCGGCGCCTTTGATTTCCGAGAGCTTCGACTTCATCGCCTGGATGCGCTCGGCGAGTTCTTTGTGGTGGGCCTGAAGCTCTTCGAGGGACTCCGCCTCCTCGGCTTTGTCGAAGACCAAGTCCTCCGGGCTGGGCGAATCGGCCCCACTCTCGTCAGTGGTCTTGGAGGAAGTCGAGTTCCGCGGAATGTGAACGGTTCCATCGGCGAGAGGGCGAGAGTTCACGAAGTTCGGAGAGACGATCTCGATGCCGGCCTCGTGCAACGAGTCCAAGACCGCGCCCCGGAGTCGGGAGCGGGTGGAGAGGAGCTGCTTGACCTCGGTGAGGAGGCCCGCGATTCGATACACCACGGAGAAGTCGCCGAGTCCTGAAACTTGGACGAATGGGTCGGTCAACCCGGTTTGCTCCGCGGCTTCGAGGAGGCAGGCCTCGATCTGCTTGCGATGCACGTCATAACCGAGGGAAACCGTGGCGGAGACGATGGTGCCTGAGGAGCGAACCGTCGTGACCGGGTTGGTGACCAAGTACAGGTTGGGAAGCGTGATCAAGTCGCGATCTTCGTTCTGGATCTCGATGTGGAACAGGCCTCGTTCGGACACTCGCCCGAAGTGATCGCCACAGCGAACGAAATCCCCGCTCCGGAAGTTGCGCACCGCTCGCAGCATCACTCCCGCCATCGCATTGGCCACGAACGTCGTTGCTGAAAGAGCGATCGCGGCGCTGACCAGAATGCCGAACAAGCTGAGCACCTGCCCCCGCATGGCATCGCCGATTGGAAGCACCATCAACACGATCAGGATGCCCGCGGCCCAGAGTCCGAGCATGATCAGGTGGGTCCGCGTCGGCGACACCGCAGCGCCACGACTCATCAACCGGCGCGCGACGATCAAGATGAGCACCAGGACGACGATGGTGGCCGTGCTTGGCAAAGCCTTCAGAAGTGTGTCGATCAACCTCTCCCCTCTTGGGTGGGCCCTGCCAGGGGCTTCGTCTTCTCGGACCTGGCTCCGGGACTCAACCGGGTCAAGGATAGCGCTCGCTTCGAAAGAGGGAGCGTGGTTCGTCATCCACCCTGTTTCGAGTCTACGAATGAGTTCAAGCCAACCCCGCTCCTTCGCTCGTCGCAAACCCCGCCGAGTCGGGGAATACCTCCATTCTTCGGAGTTTCTCACTCCCCCGAAGTCGTCTCCGAATCCGCCTGAAAGAACCGTTGAGAGCCTTGAGACAACTGGTCGGGAGCCTTGACCCGCAGTTGTCACCGCCCACCCCTTGTCTTTTGTTGACCCGGCTCGCGGCGCCTCCGGCAGGCACTGGATCCGTCCCCGCCGCGAGACCTGAAAAGCCAGGAGAAGGGGCAAGGAAAGCGAATGACTCGGAACGAGCCAAAGGTCGCCGAACTGAGGTGCGGAAGGTCGCCCAGGTCCGGACGAGCCCTTTCTCCAAGGGCGCGTCAAACAAGGAGAAGCGTCATGGAACGACTCATCCGAGCACTCATCCTACTTGCGGCACTTCCCGGCTTCGTCTTCGACGCCCACGCAGGGTCGCAGACTGTGGGCATGGACTTGGATGTCCTCCAGGAAGCTCCGGAACCCCGGATTTGGTTTGGCCCGATCGCCGGGTTCACCACCGTTCCCCATCCAATCCCCGCCTCGGAGTCATCCGCGGGGCGAGCCTTTGCTTTTCCCTTGGGAAGCAAGGTGAGGTTTGAGGTGAGGGATCTCGGACCGCGTCAGTCCGTTCTCTGGGAAGACCTCGACTCCGAATCGGACTCCGTGGAGATCGACTTGAATCGGCCCGGGCCCATGTTCCTGCGATGCACGATTCTTCCAGACCGTGCCCGCGTGGCCATGCCGTTGCTGGTCATCCCCCTCGCTCCGGACCAGATGGAGTTCACGGAACAGGTGGCTTTGCAGCAACCATTCAAGGCGCGATCCGGAGTCTCCAACCAAGAATCTGTGGAGGACTTCTTCGGATACCCCTCGGTGGCCGACCTGGCCCGGATCGACGGGCGACTCACCACTTCCACGGGGACACCGCTTCGGTTCTCCGCAAGTGGACTCGAGCTTGCTGGTTCGGCCACGTGGGACCACTTGTTGGAGTGGGTGATCGATGGGAACGCCGTGGGATCGGGGGAGATGTCTCACGTGTTTCAAGAGACTGGACTTCACCACGTTTCCGTGGGCCCTGCACAGGTTCGTCGAGAGTTGGAGTTGATGACTTACGACGTCTCCATTGAACTCGTGGGCGAGAAGCGAATTCGTGATGATCGTCCGGTGACGTTCATTGCCCACACCGATCCCCCTGGTTACGAGGACCTCGTGCAATGGTTTGCGTCGACTCTGGAAGGAAGTGTCTCTCCTTCCGCGGGGACCGGAGCGCGGTTTGAAACTCGCTTTCGTAGCACATGGCTCGGAACGGGAAAGCGCTGGGTTGGCGTTCGAGCGGACAATGAGATGGAGCAGCAGGATTTTCATCCCCGATCTCTGTCGGGAACGATCTTCCAGGTTCCCTGTTATCCACTCCAACAGCTTGATTTCTTTGTTTCCGCCACAAGAACCAGCTCCAATACCGTGAACTTCTTCTTGGCACTGACGAACAGCAGCATGATGGACATGAACCTCGTGGTTTGCGCAATGCTTGACTTGAAGTTCGGGTCCGTCGAGCACGAAGTCTACAAGGTAGAGAAGGACTTCTTGGGGGAATGGAGTTGTTCTCAAACCGGGACGGGATCTCTCCGTCCAAGCTATCACTTCGGATGCAAGAGAGTCTTCCTTCCCGCCAACACCAGCTGGATCGTGTTTGACGACGAAGCCACCTTCGACAAGGACGGGAACGGGAGCATTGACGACGTGGTTCAAGCAGATCTCGCGAGGGTGTACTTCGACATCCTCAAGGACTGTGAAATCGATGATTCGTGTGATTCGGTCGTCGGTCGGAACAAGTTCTTGGTGCCGGAAAGTCCCGACTTCCCCGAGTGGGTCAACGTGTGGGCGGGCCACTCTCGCTTCGCTCTTCTCGATGAATCTTCCCACGACGCTCAGATCTCCTGGCAATCAGGAAACTGGGTCACCATGGGGTATCCCGGGACCTACCCGGCTCGAATGACGGGGGAGGTCTCCGGGCTTCCCGCCGGAAGTCGGTTTGAGTTCGTTTATGGGGACGAACTCGGCGGCAGCTACCTCGTTCCGGCCAGTCGTGATGGATCGGGTGTTGGTCGCTCGGTGGCGGTGGACGAGAAGTTGACCATCACCGAAGAGCCTGGGGTCGATCACTTCTTGAACGTCTACTTGCCGGGCGATTCCGGTGAGGTCATCGAGGAAGGGCAAGTCGTTCGATTCGACGGCACGGTGTTCGCTCGAGAGGGAGCGCCGTACTACGAGGAGGGGGATCTCATGCACAAGGTGTCGGTTCAGATGGTGCAAGACACTCAGCCGCCGATCTTTCTCGATACCAAGGTCCAAAGAAGTGGGTCTTCCGTCGGGGTTTCTATGGCAGCGATCGACATGGCGTCCCGTGTGGGAGGAGCGTTCGTGCGAACGACCGCACCCGACGGGTCGAATCGGGAAATCCCCCTTGGTCGCCCGAGTCGCGGTTCCACCGGGTTCGTTTCCGTGTTTGAAGGAACCTTGGATTTCGTGGATCCCTCTCAGGATCTTGAACTGGTCGTTGTGGACTCGATTGGCAACGAAAGATCGGAAGTCGTCCGTGCTCCCTAACGATCGGAGGCCGGTCTGAGGCTGGCTTTCGAAGTGGGTGGGGTCTGGCAGTCGCTCCGTTTCGGCAGCTTTGCTCGTTGCCGAGAGAGTATGACGACGCCAGGGCCCACCCACACGAACGCTCCACCGCAGATCGCGAGGAGCTCGTTCACTGACCCAGGGATGTCTCGACGCGGCGAAACGGTCCGGGCGCGATGTTCGATTGCTTCGGCTTGAGCAGGTGCCAGACTTGGGTTGCCGATCACTCCGGAACTGGATCCAACACCACCGCTGAGCCTGGAGTCTTCTCGAGCCTTTGCTTCAAGCTCGATCGGATGGACTCCACCAAGGCCTGGCTGACCTTGCGACGCAAGTCGACTCGTGCCGTCACCAGACCGATTTCCCGAACCGGCACCGGGGAAACCAGCGGGCGGAGCTGAGCCTCGCGTTGCTCTTCCGAAAGGGTGTCGGCGACCAGGGCCGGGAGGACGGTTGCGCCGAGGCCTTCATTGACCAGTTGCACGAGGGTCTGGAAGCTGCCGCTCTCGAACTGAACCGTTCGAGGTCCCGGAGGGCGGTCGAAGCCGCAGTAGGACAGCACCTGGCTTCGGAAACAGTGACCTTCTGGCATGACCCACAGCTCTCGGTCGCGGAGCGCTTTTTGGGTCACCGTCTTGCGCTTCAAGAGCGGGTCGTCTGGGGAGAGGTAGGCGTACATGCGTTCCCGGCCCAAGACTTCTTCGACGATTCCCGGCACATCCAACGGAGTGGCGGCGATCCCGGCATCGATGGTGTCCGCTTGCAAACACTGGATCATGTCGTCGGTTTTCAGTTCCTCGATCAGGAGCTCGACCTGGGAGTAGCGGCGCACGAAGTCCCCTAAGAACAACGGAATGACCGTCGAGGAGAGCGAGGGAATCACCCCCAAGCGGAACTTGCCCGCGGGGTCCTCCTGTTCGGCGACCACTTGTCCCAGGCGCTCGGTCTCGCGCAGCACGGCACGAATTTGTTGCACCACCGGGTCGCCCTCGCTGGTGAGCATGACCGGTTTTTTGCTGCGGTCGAACAGGACGACGCCCAGGAGTTCCTCCAGCTTCTGCATCTGCATGCTGAGCCCGGACTGAGACACGAAGCAGGTCTGGGCCGCCAGGCGAAAGCTGCCGCTGTCCGCGACCGCCCGGGCGTAGCGCATCTGGGTGAGGGTGACCTGGGAGAGATCCATCGAGGGGGATGCCTTAGTTCAGTAGTAGTGATCGATGCATCATAATGTTCGATTTGAATTATTCGGTGGGGTACTCGATATTGACTCGCGATCGGAAGCCGCGGAATGGGCGAGCCTCCTTCGGAGGTGCTGGAGGTGAGTTCAATCTTGGTGATCGCTCGATCGATACGTTCGATTTGATTTATCTTAGGGATGCTCGATAGTAGTGGGAGATCGATGATCGTGACGGTCATCGGAGACCCGAGACAACCTCCCTCGTCCTGCCCTTGCTTCGGTGAATCGCAAGGAGCTGAGGCCGAAGGGCAAATTTCGAGGAAAGAACATGTTCTCCAAAACTCAACTTGCGCGCACCCTCGCGGGCTGCGCGATGATCGGCGGGACCGCGTGCGGGGCGACCCCCGGGGCTCACGCCGGTGGATCGGAAGGAAGCATGGGCAATGACATGGAAAAGTGCCCGGTCATGGGGCACGCGAAAGCCGGTTCCTGGTCGAACCGCGACTGGTGGCCGGAACAACTGAACCTCCAGATCCTGCATCAGAATTCGGCGAAAGCCGACCCGCTCGGCAGTGATTTCAACTACGCAGAAGAGTTTCTGCAGCTCGACCTGGACGCCGTCAAGAAAGACATCGAAGAGGTCATGACGACCTCCCAGGAGTGGTGGCCCGCGGACTGGGGGCACTATGGACCACTCTTCATTCGCATGGCCTGGCACAGCGCGGGCACCTACCGCGTTTCCGATGGCCGGGGTGGTGCGTCCGACGGCACCCAGCGTTTCGCTCCTCTGAACAGCTGGCCGGACAACGGCAACCTGGACAAGGCTCGACGTCTGTTGTGGCCGATCAAGGCGAAGTACGGCCAGAAGATCTCCTGGGCCGACTTGATGATCCTCGCGGGCAACGTCGCGCTGGAATCCATGGGCTTCCAGACTTTTGGTTTCGCCGGTGGACGCGAAGATGTCTGGGAACCGCAGCTGGATGTCTTCTGGGGACCGGAGACCGAGTGGCTGGCCGATGAGCGCTACCACGGGGACCGGGAGCTCCAGAACCCGCTCGCCGCGGTGCAGATGGGTCTGATTTACGTGAACCCCGAGGGCCCCAACGGCAACCCCGATCCTCTGGCGGCTGCCAAGGACATCCGGGAAACCTTCGGTCGCATGGCGATGAACGATGAAGAGACCGTGGCCTTGATCGCCGGTGGACACACCTTCGGCAAAGCCCACGGCGCGGCTCCTCCGACGGGCAATGTTGGCCCCGAGCCGGAAGGCGCCAGCATCGAGGAGCAAGGCTTCGGTTGGACCAGCAACTACGGCAAGGGCAACGCCGGAGACACGATCACCAGCGGATTGGAAGGGGCCTGGAGCTCCTTCCCGATTCAGTGGTCGAACGGCTTCTTCGACAACCTGTTCGGCTACGAATGGAAGCTGACCAAGAGCCCGGCGGGAGCTCACCAGTGGACTCCGACCGATGAGTCCGCCAAGGGTGACGTGCCGGACGCCCACGATTCGTCGAAGACCAACGCGCCGATGATGTTGACCACGGACCTGGCTCTGAGAATGGACCCGATCTACGGCCCCATCTCCAAGCGCTTCCACGAGAACCCGGACCAATTTGCCGAAGCATTCGCCAAGGCCTGGTACAAACTCACTCACCGCGACATGGGGCCGATCGCCCGATGCCTCGGTGCCGAGGTCCCCGAAGAACAACTGTGGCAGGACCCGGTTCCCGCCGTGGATCACGAGCTGATCGATTCATCGGACATCGCCAACCTCAAGAAGCAGCTGTTGAAGTCTGGCCTGTCCATCTCGCAGTTGGTTTCCACCGCGTGGGCTTCGGCTGCGACGTTCCGCGGTTCCGACATGCGTGGCGGAGCCAACGGGGCACGAGTGCGACTCGCCCCGCAAAAGGACTGGGCCGCCAATGATCCGGCGCAGCTGGGAGAAGCTCTGAAGGTCCTGGAGAGCGTGCAGTCGAACTTCAACGACTCGCTTTCCGGAGGCAAGAAGGTCTCTCTGGCGGACCTGATCGTCTTGGGCGGTTGTGCCGGAGTCGAAGAGGCGGCTCGCCGTGCCGGTGTTGAAGTCGAAGTTCCCTTCATTCCTGGCCGCACGGATGCCACCCAGGAGCACACGGATGTGCAATCGTTCGGCTTTCTCGAACCGAAGGCTGACGGCTTCCGCAACTACCTGGCTGACGGCAGCCAGCGCAGTGCCGAGGAACTCCTGGTCGATCGGGCCAATCTGTTGACTCTGACCGCTCCGGAGATGGCGGTGCTGGTCGGAGGAATGCGGGCTCTTGGGGCCAATGCGGGCGGCTCGTCGCAGGGCGTGCTCACCAAGCGAGCTGGCTCCCTGACCAATGACTTCTTCGTCAACCTGCTCGACATGAGCACGGAGTGGAAGAAGACTTCCGAGAACATGTTCGAAGGTCGTGACCGTAAGACCGGGGAAGTCAAGTGGACTGCCTCTCGGGTCGATCTGGTCTTCGGCTCCAACTCTCAGCTTCGCGGTCTTGCCGAGGTGTACGCCTCGAGTGACGCTTCCAAAAGGTTCATCGAGGACTTCGTGGCTGCTTGGGACAAGGTGATGAACCTCGACCGATTCGAGCTCGCGTCGAAGTAAGTTTTCCAACCCTCGAATGTTTGTCACGCGGCCGTCCGGCTCATGGAGTCGGACGGCCGTTTCTTTGGACTCCCGTTCGAGTCGTCAACGGGTCGCTCATTCGCTTGCTCTGGACAAGAAGGAGCCGTTGCATGGTTCTCCGCACCGAAGCGACCGGGTCAATGCAGCCAGCCTGCGACCTTTCCTCACGGCGACCTCGGGAAGCCCGAGAGCTGGGAGTGGTAGGCGCTCGGTCTCGTTCGGTTCTTGTGGTAAGGGGCCTGGATTCGGCGGATCTCGTTCGCGGTGCCCGTTTGACCGCGGAACATTCGCGTCGCCTCGGTAGGGTGAGTCTCGAGGGCGAAGCTGTCAGTGCCGGTTTTCGCGGAGCTTTGTCATTCCACGCAAGTTGAGAAAGGAGAGTTCGTGGCTCAACAGTTCGACGCGATTGTGATCGGAGCAGGGCAAGCCGGCCCCTCATTGACGGGGCGTTTGGCTGCCGCCGGGATGAAGGTGGCCATGATCGAGCGGAACCGGTTCGGCGGAACTTGCGTGAACACCGGCTGCATTCCCACGAAGACTTTGGTGGCCAGTGCTCGCGCCGCCTACCTCGCACGGCGGGCCGCCGACTTCGGAGTCGAGATCACGGGGGAAGTTCGTGTCGACATGAAAAAGGTCAAGGCGCGAAAGGACGAGGTGTCTGGCGCCTCGCGGGTCGGGGTCGAGCGCTGGTTGAAAGGAATGGACGGCGTCACGGTGTTTGAAGGCCATGCTCGTTTCGAGAGTTCTCGAGAAGTCTCGGTGGGAGAAGAACGGCTTCGCGCGGAAAAGATCTTCATCAACGTCGGCGCGCGGCCCCGTGTCCCACCCCTTCCCGGTGTCAAAGACGTGGACTTCTTTGTCAATTCGAGTCTGATGAACGTGGATTTTCTTCCCGAGCACCTGGTGATTGTCGGGGGAAGCTACATCGGCCTCGAGTTCGCGCAGATGTACCGGCGTTTTGGCAGCCGTGTCACGGTGATCGACCGAGGGCCACGACTGATCGGGCGCGAGGACGAAGACGTTTCCGCTGCGGTTCAGGAGATCTTGGCAGGAGAAGGAGTCGAGATTCGATTGGGTGCGGAATGTGTCAAGCTCGAGAAACGCGGAGAGCAGATCGCCGTCGGAGTTGACTGTTCCGACGACGCGAGTCCCGTGATCGGATCCCATCTCTTGCTCGCGACGGGCAGGGTTCCCAATACCGACGATCTGGGACTCGAAGCGGCCGGCGTGGTGACGAACTCTCGCGGACTCATCTCGGTCGACGATCAGCTGCGAACCAATGTGGAAGGAATCTGGGCCCTGGGGGAGTGCAACGGGCGCGGCGCATTCACCCACACGACCTACAACGATTTCGAGATCGTCGCTGCCAATCTCCTCGATGACGATCCGCGAAGGGTGACGGACCGAATCACCACCTACGGCTTGTTCATCGATCCGCCGCTGGGGCGAGCGGGGATGACCGAGGCCGAAGTACGGCAGTCGGGACGACCCGCCCTGGTGGCGAAGATGCCGATGAAACGCGTCGGGCGAGCCAAGGAGCGAAGTGAGACCCAGGGGTTCATGAAGGTCCACGTGGATGCCGAGACGAAGCGGTTTCTGGGCGCGGTCATTCTTGGCATCGGTGGTGACGAAGTGGTGCACTCGATTCTCGACCTAATGTACGCGGACGCTCCGTACACGGTCATGCAGCGTGCGGTGCATATCCACCCGACGGTCACGGAGCTCCTTCCAACACTGTTGGCGGGCCTGGAGCCGCTCGAGTAGAGGGGGGGGCCGTTGCTTGAACAACCGCGGGCCAGACCACTTCGTTTGGCGCGACGAGAGCGAAACGATTTCGGACTCCCGGATCGACGTCCGACGACATTCACGGGGAACCCGTGCGAGGAATGTGACGCTTGGCGGCCGCCGAGCTCGGCGATACCTGGTATCGATCGTCGGGGACGAGTTGAGGTCCCTTACGGGCAGTCTTCCACCAGCTCGAATTTGTCGACCCAGAGGAACGCGGCGTAGGCAGCGAGGTCGCACTCTTTTTCGAGGGTCATGCCCTGCACTTCCAGGATCGCGCGGAGGGTGACGGATTCCCCTTCGACGAAGCCGGCCGCCGCCAGGTCGATGCACTCGGTGCGCAGGAACGGGATGTCCATCCCGAAGATGCCGCTGTCGCAAGGGATGGGGTCGGTGAATTCAAAGCAGGCGATGAGTTCTTGTTCGGCTCGTTTGCCGACACGCACGACCTCCACGCGGCCGCAGACCTCCAACCGCGCGCTTCCGCGGAGTTCGAGCTGCCATGCGTTCGCCCACTGGAATCGAAGATTGGTGGTTTCCAAACAAGGGACTCGTTGAGAGATCGAAGCGATGGCGGCGCCGGCGCTCGGCGAATCCTGGTTGTCGACGAACACCTCGGCGTAAAGCCGCGCCATGTTCGTGTCCCCACCGATCGGGACGAGTGCGTCATCGACGATCACCGAAGAATCGACGAAGGCGCCCCCCTCCTTCTTGTTCCCGGCGAGAACCTTCCAGCCTTCCAGGGGATCTTCCTCGCCAAAGTCCCCGTTGACGATGCCACCGGGATCCACGGCTCCCCACAGGGTGCTGAGCACCGTTAGAAAACAGGCCTTGGCAAAGAACGACAATCCACAGGGGGCGGGGAAGATCATGATCTGGTTCTCCTTGTTCGTTCGTCGCAATGGTGGCGTGCGCCGAGCAGCCTTGGGCAGGCGCGAGCTGGTCCCCCTTCGATCCTAGCAGGCCCTTGAATGTCTTGCGGGCGTGGGATGAGGTCCCTCGCTCCCGAGCGTGGCATCCAACCCTTCGAATCCAGCCGAGATCCAGGTGGCGTCGCCCGGTGGGAAGGACAGACCTCGCCGGGGTTGCCGCCGACATGCTTTGCAAGATCTGCAGATCCAATCCGCCAGAAAAACATGGGAACTCACGAAACCGGGTTTCCCGCCCCGCGTGTACTCCGGTGCGGACGCTTGGCGAAGGAGGCTTTCGAGAGTCGGTCCATGCGGTTGCCAGCGACGAACCTGATCTTCAATCCGCGACATCTCGATAGAAGAACGCGTAGGCTTCGGTGCAATGGAAGGGGGCCCAGGTTTCGCCGCGCGCTTCGTTGAGGTAGTCGTCCAGGGCGTAGTGGACGGTGACTTCGTCGCCAGGAAGAATCGTTCGGGAAACGGAAACGGTCCAGGGGGTCACCACATCTCCCGGAGCCCAACCAGCTCGGTCATACTTCCACGTGCCTCCCTGAGGCCGACACGGGTTCAAGTAGCAGTCTGTCTTCCAAAGCTGGTTCTGGTGACGCTGGGAACCGATCGTCAGGACTCGGCCGAGCGGCAAGAACTCCGCGGCATTTCCAGTATTCGGCGACATGCCATGGCCGGTGACCACGGTGGAAACCTCGAGGGAAGCCGTGTGCGCGTCGAGGGGCAGCGAGCGAGGAACGTAGAAGTCACTGACCGGCTGCTCCGGGTTGCCAACCTCCGGGTTTCCGGACCATAGCTTTTCGATCCGGTAGACTCTTTGTTCCGACGGGCCTGGATAGAAATCGAACTGGACCGTGACCAGCCAACCCTCGGCGTAGGTCTCGCATCGCTGTTCGAGGCGACGGGTTCCTCGAAGCAGAGGCCGAAACCTGGTCACGTCTACCTTCCACTCATATCCACGGGCATACGGGGTGATGTAGCGCAGGACTTCGAATCGCTCGTCGTTCTCATCGAAGATGTAAACGTGGGCCAAGCGATCCCAGGGATCGACGCCGGCAGGGGTTTCTTCCAGGCGCAGGGTGCAAACAATGCGCCCCACATGGTCGAGTTCTTCGGGGAACGGGACCGTGGCTACATTGGAGTGGCGGGTCGCGTCGTTCAGCTGGGCATCGATGGCGACCACCGAAACCGGTGGAGTCGGGGGCTCGATTTCCCCGGCACACAGATTTCGCACATCTTCGAGCTCGATTCGGCCTCGGCCTTCGGTGTTTCGCGCACCAAAGGCCATGCGACCGTAGTAGGGGAACATCTCCGCAATGAAACGCCGGTAGAAGATGGCCTCTTCGTCGATCCACACGCTGACCTCGGCTCCTGCGACGACGTGTTCCCAACGGATCTTGACCGAGTGGGGGGCGCCGTCTCGGTATTCCTGGGGAGTTTGGCGCTTGGCAATCTCGATGCCGTTGAAGTGAAGGGAAAGCTCGTGCTGCGGGCGGTCGTAGACGTTGCCGGAACCCTGAAAGGGATCGTTGGTCGCCGGGTTGGAACAGTCGAAGCCGACTCCGAAGCAGTGCTCCTGGTTCGGCGCTTCCCACGCCTTCAAAGCGGGGGCGCCTCCTTCTTCACTGAAGGTTTCGACGTCTAGCCACAGGAACCCGAGGCCTTCCGTTCCTTCGGTGACGCGGAGCTCGAACGACACCTCCACGGTTTGTGTGGCATCCACATCCGTCGCCAGAAACCCCACCGAGGCCGAGAGATTGCTTTCCTCGGGGAGGAGCAGCAGTCGGCTGTCGGGAAAGGAGGGTTGTTGGGGAAGGGGGGATTCGTCTCTCGTGGCCTCCCAGACGTAGTCCAAGGCGTCCGCCTCGAACCCGTAGTGAGCGGTTTCTTGAGCAAGGCTGGTGGCCCCGGTGATTGCTAGCCAGATCGCGAGCATGAGAATCTCCCTTCCGATGGTGCCGTGGGTCTCGAAAGAGTCTACGCCACGATTTCCGGATCGGTGGGGCCGCCTCCGTCGGAAATCCGATCGCCAAAAATCAAAGGACGGCAGCACGAACTCCAAGGATCAAGAAACTTCTTTCTCGACGATCGTTCGCAAAGGCCATTGCCATCGCCGCTGGTCCACCGTCCGGTGCAATCCTGCCTTCGAGTTCGTTGGGGAGAGCAAAGAGACCTGTCGCTCGGGACACCGAGCGCAATCGGCCGTTGGTCACGAAGGGCGCGACGAACCGTCGCCAACGGCTTGTCGCGAGGACTCGGAGGTGAACAGCAACCGTGGATCTCTGCAAGCGACCGATGGGGGCGAAGATCTATGGAGAAAACGAGAGGTGCCATCGCGCACAGTCACGAGTGGTCTTGGAGGCGAGAGCGAATGGCGGCAAGGCGGGAGCGGCTGACCGTGACCCGGGAATCATCATCCATGACCACGAACGGAACACCTCCTTCGGTCTTGTCCAAGAATTTGATTCGTGATAGCGCCACGAGACAAGAACGGTGCACGCGCAGGAACGCGTGGGGTGCCAGCATCTGCTCCACCGAGGAAATGGAGGAGCGAGCGCGAATCGTCTCTGCGTCTGTGTGAATGACAACGTGCTTGTCCTGCGCTTCGATCCAGCGGATCTGCGATGCGGCCAGTCGGACGGTACGAGAGCCGCTCTGAACCACGAGAGTTTCCTGAGCCTTGTTCCCCGGGTCCATGGCCTGGCTCAGTAAGTCCACGAGTTCACGGCTTCGCACGGCCAGTTGGCGTTCTCGGAGGCGTTGCTTCGCCCGCTTCAAAGTCTTGGCGAAGCGCCGGTCATCGAACGGCTTCAGAAGGTAGTCGATGGCGTCGAACGAAAACGCTCGCATGGCGTGCTCCTCATGGGCGGTCACGAAAATGACGAGCGGGAGTCGACTCGGGTTCGACTCGTGAAGGACTCGAAAGCCGTCCATGTCCGGCATCTGCACATCGAGAAAAAGAAAATCGTAGTCGCTGGTCGCGATCTTTCCCACAGCGTGGCTTCCGTTCTCGCACTCATCGACCAGGGTGATCTCCGGGTCTTGCTGCAGGAACGTTCTCAGCACCCCTCGCGCCATGGGTTCGTCATCGACGATCAACGCTTTCAATGGACGACCTCCGGTGCGCGCATCGGGGCGGCGGTCAGAAAGGGAGTTCGAATTTGGACGACGGTTCCTCGAGGAGCCCGGCTGGTGAGAGACACCGCCGCCTTGGGACCGTACAACGCCTCGAGTCGGGCGGCAGTGTTCTTCAATCCGATCCCGGTCGAGGGACGCCGTGTCGTGGTCGGAGTGATCTCGCCCGCTCCATTGTCGATGACCGTCAGTGTCAGTTCCTCGGAACTTCGCACGACCCGAACGTCGATGTGAACCGCTTCTGGATGAGGCTCCAGTCCATGGGTGACGGCGTTTTCCACGAGCGGAAGAAGGATCAGCGTGGGCAGGAGTGCCCGCGTGCAACCGTCGTCGGCCTCGATCGAGAATCGAAGTCGGGAGCCGAACCGTATCTGCTCGAGTTCGAGGTACTGGCGAACCAGGTCCAGCTCGTTTTCGACCGTCGTGGTTTGCTGGTTACTTTGAGTCAAACTCGATCGCAGCAGGGAAGAAAGAGACGCCAAGGCCCGATGGGCTCGGCGTTTGTCGTCGCCAAGAATCAAGCCGCCGATGGCATGCAGTGCGTTGAACAGAAAGTGCGGGCGGATTTGCGATTGCAGTGCTTCGAGGCGTGCTTCCGAGAGCTGGTTCTGAAGAGTCTCCTTCTGAAGGAGGAGCCGCTGCTTCGCGTGTTCGGAACGACGGCGCTCCAGTTCACTGCGCATCGCGGTGAGAGTCACCACCACAAACCCGTACATCCCCGCAGCCCGTGCCATCATCATGAGCCGAAAGTCCTCGAAAGAAAAATCTCCAGGCAGGGGAGGTGGCCCGACGAGGCGGCTCAAGACTGCGTGGGTGACTTGGGTCGAGATCACCGCGTATCCCACGCCAAGAACGACTTCCACGAGAACTCGAATGGGGGGGCGGTGTTTGACGAAGGGAAGAATGCGGTTGCGGACAATCAAGAACAGCGAGACGAGCGCTGTCCACAAAGACCAAGCCAGGAAATGTGCAAGCAGAGCGTGTTCGTTCTGCTGGCACCCGGAGGCCATGCGGATGTCCCGCGTGAGGAAGAACGTGGACAACGCGAGGAGGGTGATCAACCCGCCAAAAACGGAGATTCGCGCGATCCATGAGGTGCGCAGTCGTCGAAGAAGTCGGTGGGAATTCATGAAGACGGCGAGTCTCCAGCTTCACGCGCCGTAGGCATCGGGTTCTGTCAGTCGCTTTCAAGAAACGGATCGGAGACTACGCTGCCTTTGCGGTTTCAACTAGCGGAGATCCCGGGCAGGGATCCCAGCTCCGATCCTTCGCCTGTGTGGAAGGAAGGATGAGGCAGCGAGGCTCCGGTTCGCCGTTGGCGCGAACGTCGCCGCAGAGTTCTTGAACTGGTGTTCGCGCGGCGTGAAATGCGGGAAAGAGGGCCCGCGCTGGGGTCAGCGCGAGCCCCATCGAACACACTCAGATTTCGAAATCAACGTTGACTCCGGCACGAAACCGCTCCAGGAAAGATTGGATGAGGTCTTCCGCAGAATCGTCCTCTTGGAAAGCAGCGGCCGAGTGGAAACCACCGCCTCCTCCGAACATTCCCATCATCGAGTTCTTCTGACCCGCCGCCATGGCTTTCAACGGGGAGAAACCGGAGTCCTGCATGGCGTCTTTGACTTGCTCGGGGTCGAAGCCGTGTTCCGTCAAGGTCGAGTGTATGGCTCCCTCGATGGTGGAGCGGAAATCACCGCTTCCGTCGTAACCCTGCAGGGCGCTTTTGACTGCGCCTTGCAGCTCGCCACGAATGTCCAGCAGGCTTTGCCCCTGGTCGTTCGTGAGATTCCTCATTTGAGTGGGTGGGCCTTCCGCTGAAAACCCTGGGGGGAAACTGCCGGCCTCGCCCATGCCTCGATTCATCAGCATTTGGGCGATGGACTGCATTCCTCCCATTTCTTGAATGTTCATGGGATTCCTCCGAGTCGGTGATCCGAAGATGCCCCAGAGGCCTGAGGCGGGCGACGCTGTTCCGAGGCAGCGTTCTTGTTCGACTTGCAAGGAAGATTCCGTCACACGGCAAACACCGCCCGACGAAGCAAGGAACGGAAGGCGCTCAGCAGTTCACGGTCCTTCGAGAACGGTTCGCGTCGGTTCGCCGTAGACGTCGCGTCGCGGGAATTCTGCAAGGTTGGAAAAGCGATGCGGGAGCTCTTTCGAGAGATCCCTCGTTCCGCAGAAAGGGATTCGTGCTCACTCCGCAAATGCTTCAGGGTTGGGGTCGATGGAAATCGGCCGGTGTCTGGGTCGAACAGGGAACGAGGGCTTTCTGAGCGGAAGGCGCGCTTTGTTCCCGCTCACCGGGTCGTCGAGCTATTGACGGTGATTCTCCGGGATCCCATGGTTGAGCCCTGGGGTAATCACAAGCAGCGGGGAGGCACTTCATGGGTTGGCGGATTGGGACCACGACGATGGTCGGACTCGGTCTTTCCTGCTCGACCCTCTGGGCATCGGACCCACCTGCGCCCGGAAACATCCTGATCCTCATGGCCGATGACATGGGATTCGAGATGGTCGGCGCGTACGGCGAGCCGTCCGCGGCGATCACTCCGGAGCTGGACGCCCTTTGCCAAGACGGGGTGATGTTCCGCAATGCCTGGTCGAATCCTCTTTGCACGCCCACCCGGGCCACCATCCAGACCGGGCGCCACTGTTATCGAAACAGCCTTGGCAACGTGGAGTGGCACGATCCATTGCCCTTGCGTTTGTCAGAGATGACCATTCCCGAGATGCTCGACGCGGGAACCGGGATGGCCTACCAGCATGCGCTCATCGGAAAATGGCACTTGGGGATGCGGCCGGAAACCGGTGGCTTGCTTTCGCCGAACGTGGCGGGCTACGGGCACTTTGCGGGCGCCATGTCGAACTTCGAAGGAACCGAAACGTTCGAGTGCTACCCCAAGGTCGTGGATGGGGTGGAGGTTCCCGGAAAGACCTATGCCACGACGGACCAGGTGGACGATGCTCTGGCCTGGATCACGACCGCGACGGAACCGTGGTTTTGCTTCGTCAACTTTCACGCGCCTCATTCCCCGTTCCATGTTCCGCCTTCCCATCTCCTGACCCAACCGACTCTGGATGAGTTGAGCCTGGCTGGTCCTGTGGACGATGACCCGAGGCCGTACTACCGGGCCATGTGCGAGGCGATGGATACCGAAATCGGCCGCTTGCGGACGTCCCTCGGCGACGTTTGGGATCGAACCACGGTGATCTTCCTCGGGGACAACGGCACTCCCGGAGGGCTGGTCGCGGCAGCTCCGGTGGCAAACAACAAGGCCAAGGGCACGATGTATCGCGGAGGGGTGAACGTCCCCCTGATTGTGTCGGGGCCTCGGGTCTCGCAGCCCGGGAGTCAGAGCGATGCGCTGGTGCACACGGTGGACCTGTTCGCCACAATCGCCGATCTGGCGAATGTCGATTTGAGTGCCACGGTTCCTCAAGGAAGGATTCTCGACTCCGTGAGCTTCTTGGGGTCCATCGAGGATCCGTCGGCGACCGCGGCGCGAACGACTCTCTTCAGCGAGAAGTTCTACCCCAATGGGGGTGGCGGACCGAATCCCAAGAAGCGCAAGGACTGGGTTCAGGATCTCGGATCCGTGGGCCCGGGTACGGCAGAGCTCGAGATCGAAGGCAACGTCGTTTGGGCTGCCGATCAAGCAGAAGTCGTGATCCAAGGCGCTCCTCCGAACAAGACCGCTTTGCTGGCGAGGAGTCTGCGCATGAACCCGCAACCTTATGCGGGGGGCGTGTTGCTGCCCAACCCGGTCATCGACTGGCAAGGGTTTCGCATCGATGGAGCTGGAGAACTTCGTTTCCCGTTGAGCTTGGCTTCTACGGAATGGACCGTCTTTGCGCAGATGGTCATTCGGGATCCGACGCTCCCAGGTGGTTGGGCCCTCACCAACGCCGTCTCTTTGGATGTCCCGTTTCATCTCCGAACCCTTCGCGACGATCGCTACCAAGTCATGACGCGCACGTTCGGCGGGTCCGACGAGTTCTATGATCTGCAAACGGATCCGTGGCAAACCAACAACCTGCTCGTTCAGGAGATGTCTTCGGAAGAACAACTCCGTTACGACACGCTGCGCGAGAAGCTGGAAAGCCATGTGCCAGAAACCGTTCTGCCGGTTTCTCGAGACGAGACGCCCGAGGGGCCAGGGTTTGGAACCTCTCAGGCTCCTCCCACGAGTCCCGAAGGCGCAGGCAATGTCGCCGGACCGATCGCTGGAGTTTCTGAAGCCATGGACTCGGTGGACCAGGAGTGCCTGTCGCTCTTGGTTTTGACCTCCTTGAATCGAGTTCCGGTGTTCATCCCCATCCAGACGGTGCCGAGCGGAATCCGTCCCCTCGAGTTCATTGCCGACCGAATGGATCTGCTGGTCGGGAGAGACGCGACCGTCCGAGTTTTCCAGCAGAGGGTCGGAGATCGAACTTGGGGATTGGGCCCAGAAATTCGATTCTCCGCGCCATGAACACCGGTTTCCCACCGCCGACCGCCTCCTTTTCCGATCACGCATAGACTCAAACTGCTTGAATCGGCGTCGCCCGGGGAGCGACGAACATGGGTAAAGAGCGCAACGCAAGCGATGGAAGCGAGTCTCAGGAAGAATCCTTGGCGATTCTTCCGGGCTGTCTCACTGCCGATCTCTCGGAGGGAGCTGCTCGCTCCTGGGAAGAGGTGCGAGCCGGACGCAGTGATGACTTGCATCGATTCCGGGTCCTGGTTGTTGGTCCGTGGTATCCCGATCCTGGTCGGCGACCCCGTTGGTTCCCAGGTGAGCTCGAAGGGGTGCTGTCGACTTACTTGGAACAAGGTGGATCGGTGGTGTCGCTCATCCCCGGGCAGCGATGCAAGGTCGACTTTGCCCAGATGGATGAAGTGGACTACGACGGCGGCCAGAAGCCCGAGGATCCTCGAGATCTCCAACGTCAGAGCATTCGCGTGCTGCAGGCTCGCTCGCGAATCGTTCCGGGTGAAACGTGTGAGGTTTCTTTGGCGTTTCGAGCGTTGAAGTCCAAAGAGGGGCTCTCGACGGACCAAACCGAGGAACAGATCGGCAAGCACGCGGCCAAGTTTCTGGCAGCCTACCTGGAGCGACATTCGCCCGAGATCACCAACTGGGGTCCGTTGCTCCAAGGGACAGGGGGTGCCAAGCTCGAAGTCTTGGCGACCAGCGGTGACGATCGTGAAGGCGTGGCGTGGCGATTCTCGCGGGGAAGAGGTCAGTTGCTGATCGTCCCCTTCAACGACGCAAGCCTGAACCAGACCGACCTCGACCAGCTCACCAAGCTGACCCAAACCGACCCAGCGGACCCAGCGGACCCAGCGGACCCAGCGGACCAAGCGGACCAAGCGGACCAAGCGGACCAAGCGGAACAAGCGGACCAAGCGGAACAAGCGGAACAAGCGGAACAAGCGGTCGCGCAGAAACTGAGTTCCCGGGTTGGTGAGGGGGAGCCGTCGAAGACCGTCGAGGCAGAGAGTTCCGCGAAGAATGATCTCGTCGCCTCCGTGCCGCGAGACTCCATGGCGGAGCAGGAAGACTCACCTTCGGGCAAGGAAAACGCGGAGCCTCTTTCGCAGGAAAGTCAGCCCGAAGACTTGAGAGCACCGAAGGCCAATCTGGACGCAACCTCCGACGCAACCTCCGACGCAACCTCCGACGCAACCTCCGACGCAACCGACGACGCAACCGACGACGCAACCGACGACGCAACCGACGACGCAACCGACGCGCCCCAACCGGCGGAAGAGGTGGTGCCCGACGAGAGCAAGTCGGCCTCCATCACCGATGACGAAGAGCGGGGGGAGAGTCTCCCACCAAAAGCAACGTCTAAGGACGTTCTCGCTGCATCTTGTGCGCATGACGCCGGGGTGGAGCAAGAGGGCGTTGGTCCGAGCGCTGAGGCCGCGGAGGTTGTCTCGAGGAAGAACGAGCCGTCGGCATTGGCCGAGCAGGAAGTCGCTCTCGACGCAGCCCGACCTGCAGCGACGCGAGAAACCGTGGATGCCGACGAGATCGCATCCGGTGATGCGACCGGAGCGCCCGAACAGGCCGAACCAGCCGAACCGCGTCTTCACGATCCTGGCGAAAGCGAACGAGAGGCGGAGGGGAAGGTGCCCGAAACGGCCGAGGAGGAAATCCACGAGTCGGCTTTCGCGGCGGCGGCCGCTTCTTCGCCCCGACGTTCGGTTTGGAGTTTCCTGCGGCGGGTCTTTGGGCGCGACCGCTCCCGTCGCTAGTCGTTTCCTTCGCGGGAAACGCGGTACCACGCGGTGGATTCGAATGTTGGATTCGCGTTGTTGCACCGAGCAAAACCCGGTTCTACGCTGCACGGCGAAGTCGAACTCGGTGTGAGCCCACGGGATTCCCGGGGAGGAGGCAGGACGATGGCAGAGTCGACGCCGAAAGTGGGCGTGATCATGGGAAGTGCCTCGGATTGGCCGACCATGCAACATGCCGTGGCGGCCGTCGAGAGATTCGGGGTGCCGGTGGAACGAGAGGTCGTGTCCGCCCATCGCACTCCCGAACGACTTCGCGAGTACGCCAGTTCCGCAGCGGACCGCGGCTTGGAGGTCATCATTGCGGGAGCAGGGGGCGCCGCCCACCTTCCGGGAATGGTGGCCGCATGGACCACCTTGCCGGTGTTTGGCGTTCCCGTCCAAAGCCGCGCTCTGCAAGGCATGGACTCTTTGCTTTCGATCGTGCAGATGCCCCGCGGCGTTCCCGTGGGAACCCTGGCGATTGGAGAGTCGGGAGCGATGAACGCTGGCCTCTTGGCGGTGCGAGTGTTGGGTGCCCGAGACTCCGCCCTCCGCCAAGCACTGACGAAGTTTCAGGAAGAACAAGCGCAGGCGGCGTTGTCGGCGGAACTCTCTTGAGGGCGCCGATCTTGCCGGGCTCGGTTCTCGGAGTTCTCGGGGGTGGTCAGCTCGGCCGCATGTTCACGATGGCTGCGCGCCGGATGGGGTATCGAGTGGCCGTGTTCGCTCCGGAGGAGTCGTCGCCGGCCGGGCAGATCGCCTTTCGGCAAGTTCATGCGCCGTACGATGACCTGGAAGCGGTGGCCCGCTTCGCTCAGCAGGTGTCTGTGGTGACCTTCGAGTTCGAAAATGTCCTCACGGCGACGGCGGAAGAGGCTGCTCGTCACGCGCCGGTCCGTCCCGCAGGGTCTTTGCTACACACCACCCAGAATCGCCTTCGCGAAAAACGAGCCCTGACCAAGCTTGGGATTCCCGTCGCTCAACACGTGGCGATCGAGAAGGCCGAAGACTTGGACTCGGCCGGACAGACCATCCCGGGACCCGCCATTCTGAAAACCGCGGCGTGGGGTTACGACGGGAAGGGACAGTGTCGAGTCGAGCGGCCGGAGGACTTGCCATCGGCTTGGCAGTCGGTCAAACAGTCTCCGTGCGTTCTCGAGGCCACGGTGCCCTTCGAGCGAGAAATCTCCGTCGTTGGAGTGCGAGGCTTGAAGGGAGAGGTCGTGCTGTACGACCCTTTCGAGAACGATCACGCCAATCACATTCTCGACGTGACGACTTGGCCCGCGAAGATCGGGGATCTTTCGCGACAGCGCGCCCACGAAGTGGCTCGAGCGATTCTCGAAGGGTTGGACGTCGTTGGAGTGTTGTGCGTGGAGATGTTCCTACTGTCCGACGGTGAGATCCTGGTCAACGAACTCGCGCCACGGCCTCATAACTCAGGACACCTCACCATCGAGGCCAGCGCCTCGAGCCAGTTCGAACAGCAGGTGCGTTCGGTCTCCGGGTTGCCGCTGGGTTCTCCGGAGCGACGAACCGGAGGAGCGGCGATGGCCAACTTGCTGGGAGACCTGTGGACCGACCACGAGCCAAACTGGGCTGCCGCCCTGGAAGTGCCCGGGGTGAGTTTGCACCTGTATGGGAAAGAAGAGCCGCGGCCGGGTCGCAAGATGGGTCACCTCACCGCGCTCGCGGGGGATCCGACGGCGGCGGCGGCCTTGGTGCGCAACGCTCGAGAGGCTTTGACGCGGATCCGGTGAATCCGACTCGTCCAAGACGAGTCGCGAGGTAGGTAGCCCCGGGTAGCTCGACGAGAGGCGAGAGCGGGTCCTTGTCACTCTCGCCCCTCGCCAAAACGGTCTCGTCAAGAATCTCGCGAGGAGGGTTGGATCACCGTCCCGGGAATCGTGGGAATCGATTCCCAGGGTTCGGGTTGCCCCAGCGCCATGGCCAAGCGGCGGCGTTGGCGAGCTGGATGTGCCTCAGCATTTCCTTGGCGTTGACGTTCTCCGGATCGATCTGGAGGACTTTGCGAACCCACTCCTCTGCGCCGGGGTAGTCGGTTTGAGTGGTCAAGACGCTGGCGGCGTGAAGAGAGGCCCGAATTACATCGGCTTCGTAGCGCTGTCCGAGGTCCAGCACCATTCCTTGAAGTTGTCCATGGTCTGGGTAGTCACTCGCCAGCTCTTGAACGAGTTTCCATGCAGACTCGTAGTCTTCGATGGCTTGTCGGGAAAGGCGCTCCGACTCGCGGGTGCTGGCCGAGACCGCGTAGGCCCGTCGCAGCCGTTCGTCGCCGCGTTCCGTCAGCTCCCGAACCTGTTCCGAGCGCTTCTGGATGTCGCGTGCTTCGCTCGAGGATGCCGCCACAGAGTGGATGGACTCTTGGGAATCGAACTCGCTCTGGTGTCGCAAGTGATCGACGCCACAAGCCAGGTCTTCGAGCCGTTCTTGATCGGCATGTTCGGCGAACCGAGTGGTCAGTATCTCGAGCAGATTGCTCGCACGTCGGGTGTCGTTTTGCTCAATGGCCTGGGCGGTCAGCTGCTTCAGTTCATTCGCGGCCCATACCCGGACTTCCCGCTCTTTGGCGGTGAGCTGAGGGTGATCCGGGATAAGGGAAAGAGCCGTTTCCAGGTGCTGACCGGCAGAAACGACCAATCCATAGTTCATGGCCTTTTGAGCAAGGGCGAAATGCTCCTCGAAGGTCGAAGCTTCCGAGGCCGCACGCTCTACTTCGAACGCAGAACGCGGCTGGAGGGAGTCGAGTTCCCGGCGAACTTCTGCGTGGCCTCCGAGTGCGAAGACCTTCAGGTGCGCCACCCCATCCTCGACGTCCAACACCTGCACCCGGGCTTGACGTCCATCCTTGAACGACACTCGGAATGACTCGGGGGAGGATTCGAGACCTAGTACCAACAGTGAGGTCATGAAGAGGGGAAGCATGGCATCTCCGTTCCGTCTTTCGTGAGTTCAGTTCTTTTGTTTCTCTTGCATACGAACGGGAGCACCGTTTGGTTTCATCGAAATGAACGACGGATATCGTCGCTTTGATCGACGGTTTCGAGGTTGTCGGGAGGCCCAGGAGGGGCCGCGTCGAAGAAAGTGACGCTTGGCGTCTCCGAGTCGAGCTGGCGGAGAGCGCGACGATGTTTATGAATAGGGATCGAAGATCGGGAGATGCGCTCCCGTTCCCGTCCGTCCACGAAAGGACATCGACATGAGACTCTGGCCCACCCTTGCTCTCCTGGTCTGCATGGGGCACTCGGCGTGTTCGTCAGTCTCTGTCGACTCCCAACAGTGGGCACCGCTCGAGGAGACGATGAGCGCGTGGGCTTGGGCACGCACCGGGTCCCCGGATTCAGAGCCCTTGGTGGCGGAAGTTCGCGTCGCCATCAAAGAGCAGCTCTTGGGTCGTGGATTGCGCCAGGTCACCCGCAAAGAAGCCGAATTCCTCATCGATCACGAGCTGTCGGTGAGAACGGAGGTTCGTACCCGTGACCCCTTCTTCGGGCTCGATCCGGTCGAACAGTACGAGATCGGAACGCTGACCATTCAAGTGCTCGAGCCAAGCACCAACGCGCCGATCTGGACCGGCAAGGCCAGCGGTGACCTTCGCCTTTCTGGAGTTCCGGTCAGTCCATTCCAGATGCGCTTTGCACCCACGGAGAATCCGCGCAACTGGAAGATCGAGAAAAGAGTCGAGAAGATCTTGGCCGAGTTCCCGCTCAGTCAGCCGTGAACTTCACCACGAACACGGTCTCGTCGGTCGGGAGAGGGCTGGAGTCGGCGCCGCGTCCCTCCCAATAGATGATGCGGTCTTGGGGACCGCGTTGGTGGAGGAGCCACTCGAGATTCTGCTCCTTTTCGTGAGTTGCGAAGCTGCCGTCGTCTTTGATGTCCCCTGCTCGGATTTGTTCGAGCTGTACGAAGGTCCTCATGTTGATCAGGACTTGGTGCTCTCGGTCGATGCGTCGGACCCCATGAGCTTTCTCGAGTTCTGAGCGGTGAGTTTCGAGGTGATCAATCAGATCCTGAGCGAGCTGGGCGGCGTCTTTTCGCCGAGGGGGATCGAGTTGAGCGAGTCGGTCCCTTCCTCCCCAGGTTTCCGCCACTGCTTGGCGCAGCTCTTCGGGAAGGGCCGCGGAGGCAGGAGTTTCGAAGAAGCGCAACAGATGCTGCATGTACAGCTCCTTGCCGGTCGCATGAAAACGGCACAGGCCTCCGATGATCTCGAGCCCTTCGCTTCCCTGTCGTGTTGCCCGGATGTCTTCCAACAGTTCCAGGAATGCTTCGCTCTCCCGCCATGGTCGATAGAGGGGAGCGGCCGCGTTTTCGAGGGGAACGTCCCCATTGAGTTGTTCGTTGACCCAAATCCCTTCGTAAATGCCGACCGGAAGGACCAAGACGGAGTAGTCCAGCTCTTCATGAAAGAACCGAAGGAGTCTGGCACGGATTTGATGAAGCGAGTCTTCTTGACCGGGCACATCTCCGGTGAAATGAACGATCCGCGCGTCCTTCGCCCCGCGGAGCTGCCGAGTGAGTTCGCTCGCGAGGTCGTCTTTCAAGGAAACCTGGATTCCGTTGACAAGGACTGACTCGTCGGCAGCCATCAAGGTGCTTAGGAAGAACAGCATGGCGGCGCTCCGCAGGGCGCCTGGTTTCTTGATCGTCACAGGTCCTCTCCGTGTTCGGTGGCGACTGGCTGTTTCGGAGAGCGAACTTCTCTTGGCGCTGTTACACCCAATCTTGATCGTGCGTCCGGGGTCCTGGGGCGGAGGGTCTGATGACCTCTCGATCCAGCGACCAGCAACCCCTGTTCCATGAAGGCCTCGAGCGATCTCGAGTCGCGGGCCCGCCCCGATCCGTTGGTGTCTACGGATCGGGGCGGGCCGTGAATGGCTGTCAAAAGTCTCCTTCCTTCACGTAAGGATGGCTCCAAAGCACGACCTGCATCAGAACCGCCTTTCGCCATGCCTCATGCATCCGTTCGACTTGCTCGGGGGATGCGTCTTGATGAGAAAGGAAGGGCTTCAGGGTGTGAACGATGGGAAATGTCAGTCCAACCAGGTGGCGGAAGTGAATGTGTGCCGCGGCATCCGCGGCATCCGTCTGATTCTTCCCGGTCCGATGGTGACGGCGCCCGACCTCATGCTGGTAGTCCAACCAGTCCCGGTCGAAGCGCGCTTCTGCGGTGTCCAGAATCCACGCGCCGAAGCGCCGACGGACGGCCGCGAGATACTCTGACTGGGGTTCCCCCGCCTCGTTCGAGAAGTAGCGCAACAGGTGAGGCTGCGAGCCGACGAAGCCGTACCAGACGTCCAGGATCTCTTCGACCTGGGGCTCGAGAATGTCGTGCGAGTGACGCAGCCACTTCTCGTCCTCTTCGGAGAAGAGGAGGCTGGCTTTGAGTTCGGCGAACTCACGATCAGTGACCGGCGAGGCCGCGAGCTTCGGGTGAGGAGTTCCGACTCCGGCGTAGCGCGGCTTCTCGAAGCGATGCTCCTCTCCCACTCGGGGCGGCTCGGAGGAAACGTTCGAGATCGGGGTCGTTGCACAGGCCGCCGCGGTGCCGGCGGCGAGCAGGGAAACGGCGAGGTTCTGGCGAAGCATGGTGTTCTCCTTCGGGGTCGAGACGCTTGGCGCGCTTGATGGTATCGAGTCGATACTAAATAAGATCGAAGGGAGGCCTCGTCAAGATGGTTTTTAGTCGATACTATTTCTTCGTGGATCAGCGACGGACATATGAACTCCTGGAGAGGATCGGCAGCCTGTTGCGCAGCGAAGAGCGGCGGAGCGGGGGACGCCACGGGCTGCAACCCACCCAGATTCACGCCCTGGCGTTTCTCGACCAGGCCAACCGCTACAGTGACAGTCCCGCATCGGTGACCGAATACCTCGGACTCACCAAGGGGACAGCTTCCCAGACGCTGCAGCGATTGGTGGAGAAAGGGTTCCTTCGCCAAGAATCGGATCGCAAGGATGGCCGCCGGGTGCATCTGAAAGTGACCGCCGCCGGTCGGCGAGTCCTCCGCGACATTCGGCCTCCCGACAGCTTCGAGAAGGCCTGCCAAGGAGTCGGAACCGGACCGTTGGAAGCGTCCCTGTCCGATTTGCTGACGGCTCTCCAGCGCGAGCAGAAGCAGAAGCCGTTTGGGATCTGCCGAACCTGCCGTCACTTTCGCCGAGGGGCACGCGGCTCGTCTCACCAGTGCGGTCTCACCTTGGAGCCGCTGCGCGAGGAGGAGTCGTCGCGCCTGTGTCGAGAGCACGAGTGGGACACCGAGAGGCACCCGGCCCCACGCCGTTGACGATTCCACCCGCGGGTCGCCCCCAATCCGGGGCAATCCAGAATCAGCACAAGCGCAGAGCCGCCAGTACTTTGCATCGTCGCTGGAGCGCGGTTGGAGCTTGCCCATGCACGGTCCAGACTCTGCGGGGCCGCCGCGCCTTCGAGGGGAGAGCTCCTTCTGCGTTGCTCGTTGACCCAGGTCCCGTCGTCGATGCCCACCGGAAGAATCGATGCGGAGTCGTCGAGTTCTTCATGGAGCAACCGGAGGGGCTTGGAGCGAATGCGATGCGGAGGGGTCCTTCCAGGCTCCCTCTCCGATTCTGTGGCTGCCGGTTGTTTTGAAGATCGGAGTTGCCTCACGGGAGTGACAGTCACCCGCCGCTCAATGTGGGGGCAAGTCGACCGGGTCGGTCGCTGCACCAACCCCTGCCCCCGCCACTGCTTCGGCTTGCTGCCCGAGTTTGCCAGGGGGCGGGCTACCAGTTTTTTTCTCCCATGCCCGGCTTTTTTGTCAGTCGTTGGTCTCGCCATTCGTGTGACACGCGTTGCGACGGTTTCTGAGAAAGGACACGAACGATGCGTCAGGTGATGGCCGCGGCCTTGCTGGTTTTCTTCTCCATAGAGGCTTCTGCGCAAACTCTGGAGCAGATCCTGACCGATCTGCAATCTTCTGCGTTTCCTCCGGGCAAGAAGGACTCAGAGCAAGAGATGGACTACTTTCGCGTCGGGCTGGGGCTCTTCGACTTGGGAGAAGGTCAAGGGGGGTACTTGAACTATGTCTCTGAGATGAGCCGGAACCCACCCACTGACATGGAGTATGGCACCGCTGAAACGGTGCCGGAGCTCTTGGGATGCACGCAGAATTGCCCGGAGTTCTTGCTTCCCGGAGAACTGGGAACCACGGTTCATGACGTGGTCTTCCAAAACACCCACGCTGTTTTCGATGTGTTGCCCGCGGGGGACGACTTCGCCGCTTCCTTTGAAGCGTATCCTCAGCTCGACATGATGACTGCGCAGATGCCGGTCTTTGCGCCCGTCTTTGATTTCACGAATGACGACTACACCTTTTTTGACTATCCAGTTTGGCGGCAGAACATCGCTCCGCGAGCTGCTGCCCACGGTTTGCGATTGACCCAGAACATTGGTTTCTCGAGCAACCCGACATTCCCTTCCAACGCCTTCCAGTTCAACCAGAGCTTCCCTTTGAGGGCCCGTCCGATTCCCGGAGGTCTGAGCGAAGTCTTTGACCTCGTCATCGCTCAATCGGCCGGAATCTCTGCGACGCGGGTCCTGGTCGACCCCGATGTCATTCAGGCGAGAGTTCCCCAGCTCGGAATGATTCATCCGGATGTCGCTGGTCTCGTCAAGGAGAGCATCGTCGATAGTGTGATGGCGTTCCCGGAAGGCAGTGCTGTCGATCTTGCATTGGACTACACCATCATCAACGGTGAATTCGACATCTCCAGTGAATCGAACGCCTTCGTTCTCGGCTTCAATGAAACGTGTCGGGAAGACCTTGGGCTTCCGATCAACACCTACGATGAGTACTTGCGGTGTTTGCCGCTGACAGATTATTCAGAGCCTTCCTTGGTTCACTTCGTGGCCTGGATCCAAGAGCGCTACGAGACCGTGGAACAGCTCAAACTGGACTGGGGCGTGAGCACCTCTTGGACCGAGTTCTCGGAGGTGACTCCACTCCATGAGGAGGATGCTGCCAACCACGACCGTGTGCTCCAAGTTTGGGAGGATTTTCAGCATGATCAGGAGGTGATCGAGGCACACCAGTTCCAGTATGCCGCTGCCAAGGCGACCCGGCCGGATCAGGCATTCCTTCGTCACGACGAGGTTCGGCTCTCTCAAGGGGGCGAATACGCTTGCTACTACTCGGATGGCGCAGCGCTGGGTGACTGGTATGCGGGCTTCTATTCGGAGCAAAGTCCCGAATTCACTCTGAACGCCACCCAGGTCAAGCGTGATGCGATGCTCGTGCAGACCTATGGGGAACCTTTCATCTTCCCGTTGTTTGCATTCGCGCGGACCAACGGCCCCTCCTGCACTCCGGGGACACCGTGTTTGCCTTTGGCCACTTGCTGTTGGGAAGGCACTCCTCCGGATCCCGTCGAGATTCCGGTGACCTATGAACCCCCTTGCGTCAACCAACCGTTTGCCTACCGGACGATTCGCGAGATGACCACGCTCGGTCTCAACGCATTGGGAATTGCGTACTGGGAGGCGCCGGCCTTGCTCAGCCTAAAATCTGCCAAGTTCTGCGCGGAGAGTGGGAATGAGACGTTTCTACCAGCGGAGATGGCAGATGAGGTCGGTCAGTGGCGAAACGACCGAGTCTTGATGACCCCTTGGTTGTCTCCCGTTCTGATGCACTTGGGTCGCAACACGCCTCCTCCTGGTGAGAACCCAGCACACCCCTGGCAAGCCGCCTTGCCCTACCGAGTCCTCGACGTGCTTGCCACCAACCAAGCGCATGTTGCTCCGTTCACACTCAATGAGGCGCTGGACGATTTGTGGGTGACCGGGACTCGAGAGGGGCTGGTTTCCGCCTTCGTCGATGACCTGGGGCCCGAGCTCTTGGATCACTACTGTGTGACTGCACAGACTCGACAATGGTCGACGATCTTGATTCTCGCTCGACGCGACACTCTCGTCGCGAACTTTGGGGCGGATTGGCGATCGGAACTTGCCAATCAAGCCTGTTTGGAACTGACCGACGGGGGGGATCCGCTTGACCCGTGCGCTCCCGAGAGGTTCGACAATCTCGCGGATGGGGAGTGCACTCCCGGGGTGACCATCGATCTGTGGGTGTACGGGCCCGAGGGCGTTGCGCCTGACTCAGACGGGAGCATCGTCCAGTGTTTGCGAGACGACCTGGCGCCATTCTTGGAATCTCGATTCGCTCGGGCGGTTCGTCCGATCACTCTCGCCGCGGAAGCAGGAACGTCTCCCCAAGACCTGCTGTCCTTGGACCTCAATGTCATGACCGATGGGCTCAATTTCCTGGTGTCCCTCGCCAACCTGTCATCGTCCACCGCGATCTCCGCCTCCCTCACTGTCAACGAGGCGGCTCCGTTGGGGGTGACCTATCCGTCTCTGTCCGTGACCCTGCAGCCCCTTGAGTCTCGGATGTTGTACATGGGAGCGAGCATTTCCGATTTGACCGCGGCGCATGAAGCCCAACTTCCCCAAGCCGTGCAGATGGCACGAGGCCGGGTGAACTCCTTGACAGCCGCCAACTATCAGACCGATGCGGCTCATGCGCTGCTGGACCGACTGGACGAGTTGCTCGCAGATGTCAACTATGACCGGCCGGAGCGGCTCATTGCCGGACTCGTGAGACTTCGACGGATGATCTTCGTCAACGCAGAGAGCAGCGTGCCGGGCGGACGGAGGGTCCGAGTTCGTGATTGGCAGGGGGCTCCGGTCGATGGAGTGCAGACTCAGCGCCAGTTCTTGCTTCAGAACGCGGCCCGGACCGATGGCCCCGACATCCTGAACGGGGGTGCGACCATCGACTTGACCCGGCCAGACTCTCCCCAGGTTTGGGACTTCACCATTCCCGGGTACATCACCCCCGAGATTGCAGACAGCCTGTGTGAGATCAATCTGCTTCATCCGACACGGTACTCACACGCCTCCGTCGTCGAGAAAGGGCAATGAGTCAGACGGGACCCCTCGTGTCTGGTCGCGAGGCCCTGAGGGGAAGGCTCGGCGCTCCTCGTTCATTCTGCGGGACGGGGCTGACGCGAGTGCTGTGTCTCGGCAGTCGAACGATCCCATGAATCCAGGAGATCCTGTGCTTCGAGTGCGAGTCCGGACTCCGCGGAAGAACTTTCGAGGCCTTCGAGGAGATGATCCCGGGCTCCCTCGGTATCGCCGTTGTCCGCCAATGCACATCCGTAGAGAAGACGCAACATGGCGAGGGCCTCGTTCCCTTCACGGACATCCCACTCGCAGGTCGACAACACCTCGTCGACGAAATCGAGCGCCTCCCGTGGTCTGCTAGCGCGGAGGCTGCGAGCCACGAAAAGTGCTGCCTGGAGGGACGCCTGGGAACACAAGCCGTTCCGGGACGAAGCCCGTTCGAATGTCTGCTGGAAGTGAGATTCGGTCTCGCCGAGGAATCGAGTCATTTGGTACGGGGAGGAGAACCCCATGGTCGTTGCGTCGGGTGTCGGGAACTGACGCCGCTGTTCCTCAAACAGGGCAAACGCTTCTGGGTACTGCTTCCGCTGCCAATGAAGATCCATCAGAAGAATGCGCGTCAGGCAGGTGTTTCGATGGCTTGGTCCTAGAACTCGCTTCCGTGTCGCGAGCGTTTTGGAGAACAGGGGCATTGATTCGTCGAGGCGAGCCGTCTGGGCAAGAACGGCGGCCAGGTTGTGTTGCGCGGTGAGGGTGAATGGGTGCTCCGTGCCGAGGACCTGACTCATGGTGTCGAGAGCCACTCGTTGAATCTCTTCCGCGGCCTCGATCTTCCCCTGATGATGGAGCAGAAGTCCAAGGTTCCCCATCGATGCCAGAACCGTCGGGTGTTCGGATGTTCGCCGAGCCCGGATGAGAGCCACGGCGGTGTCAAATTCGACGCGAGCCTCTTCGAGTCTTCCTCTTGCCATGAGCAAGCGGCAACGGAGGAGCAGGATGTTGGTTCGAAATGGCGTGGGATCCATCGAGGAGCGGTGCAGTGTCTGCTCGACCTGGTCCATGAGGCGTTCGGCGGCCGAGAGCTCCTCCAAGTTGACCAAGGCACGAGCCAATGAGACCTTGGACTCCAACACCTTTCTTGAATCTTCGCCGTGAAAGGCGACTCGTTTTTCCACCAGACCATCCAGCGCACTTCTGGCTTTTTGGAACTCCCCGCAGGAAAGAAGCGAGGTCCCCCAGTGATGCTGTCTTTCGAGCGTGTCTTCGGAGGTTTCTCCGAAGGTTTTACGACTTCGCTCCCAAGCGGTCTGAAACAGATCTCGTGACTCGAAGTAGCGACCGCTCTCTTGCAGTCCGATGGCTGCCAAATCCTGACATTCGAGAGTTTCTGGTGCGGTGTCCCCGAATCGCGCCTCATGCCGTGGCAGCGCTGAGCTTGCGACCCTCGCGGCTTTGGAGAACTGACCGGTGTCCAAGAGGATTCGAGCGTACTGTCGTTCGAGTCCGAGTGACTCCGAGGTCGGGTCTGCTTTTCGAGCCCGGAGTTCTGTGAGAATGCCCCCCAGTTCATCGAGAGCCGGTTCTTTGCCTCCTTGCTGGAACCGGGCCAGGGCGCGCTGACCGCGCAGCAACAGAATGTTGCCTACTCTATCGATGGGAGGGGAGGCAAGGCTTCGCTCTCCCGTGACCGTCGGCCTAAGAGGATCCGGCGAAGAGCTTTCGGAGTGGCTCGCAAAAACCGGTGGGCTTTTCAGTCCGTGAAGGGGTTGAAAGACAAGAGTTCCCGCGCAGCAAATCGTGGCGACAACCGCGATCCCGGCAACCCACATCCGAGAACTCCGCCGAACTTCGATCGCCGCGACCGAAGTTTCACCCAAGGCCTGCGTCAGTCGTTCGCGAAACTCCGCCACGGAGGAAGGACGGTGGGCTGGATCCTTCTCGAGGGCCGACTGAATCGCCTCGTCGAGCGACCTGGAAGAGTTCTGACTGAGCGTCGAGAGGGCAGGCGGAGTGAATGTTTGAACAGCGTGCAGCGCCGCATAAGTCGACGGGCCGACCGTGCCGTAAGGGGATTCACCAGCCAACAGTTCAAAGAGAATCACCGCCATCGAGTAAACGTCGCTGCAAGGCCTGAGAGGAGTGACACCCTGGACTTGCTCGGGGCTCATGTAGAGAGGGGTCCCGACCAATTGTCCCGCGTGGGTCAGTGGTGTCGTCGACGAGTCTCCCGATGCCGGGCGGGCAATTCCGAAGTCGACGAGCTTGGGTTGGCCGGTCTCGTCGACCAATACGTTGCTCGGCTTCAAGTCCCTGTGAATGAATTTCGCGTCGTGAGCATGTTGCACCGCGTCACAAACGCGCAGAAAGAGGCGGAGACGGTCGCGGAAGTCGAGTTGCTGCCCGTTGGCGTACTCGAGGAGTGGCACGCCGTCGATTCGTTCCATGACAAGGAATCGCTGACCTTTGTCGCAGCCTGCTTCCACGATTCGTGCCACTCCCGGGTGGCGCAGACGCGACAACACCTCTGCTTCTTGACGAAATCTGCGTTCCATCGAGGGGTCCGCAAGCTCTTTTCGCAGAAGCTTTAGCGCGTACGTGCGACCACTTCGAGAACACCTGACTTCGTAGACGACACCCATTCCGCCGCGCCCCAGCACCCGCATCAGCTGGTAGCCCGCCACCTCGCGTTTCGTTTCGATGAATGCCCGATCGAGGTCCGATGGCGTTTCCGCGAACCCATCCTCTTGGCAGCGGCGGTGATGATGGAGAAGACTGCTGACCTCCTGAAACAGGCCCGGTTTCCCGGCACATCGCTGGGAGAGGAATTGATCTTGCTCGTCGAGTGGGTGGCTCAGAGTCTCGTCGAAGACCCTCTCGATATCCTCCCAGGAAACCATCCCTTAGGGCTCCGAGCCGTCCGACAGTTCGCGACGCAGCCAGGCACGTCCGACATTCCACTTTCGAAGGACCGTTCGTTCCGACACTGCCAGAAGCTCTGCCGCTTCGGCGTGGGTCAAACCTGCGAAGAACAGCAGCTGGACCACTTCACTGCACTCTGGGTTGACGAGTTCAAGGCGTCCGAGGGCTTCATCGAGGCTGAGCAGGTCAATCGCCTGGCGATCAAAGGCTTCCGCGATGGCGCTGAGTTCTGAGTGTTGTGCGCGAGCTCTTGAGTCGAAGCCTTTTCGCCGGAGTGTGTCCACAAGAACTGATCGCATTGCCTTTGCCACGACGGAGTAGAAGTGACGCCGATCGTTCAATCGAGACGACGCGCTCTTGAGCCGTAGGAACGCTTCGTGAATCAGCGAAGTCGGATCGACGACCTTCTGGTGCGACTGCCGAAGGCAGCGGTCCGCAAGAGCTCGTAAGCGATCGTAGACCAGGGAGTAGAGGCGATCGGTGGCGTCCCGACTTCCGCTTTGGGATTCCCGCAACAGTTGCGTGATCTGTCCAGCCGTGAACTCCAAAGCAACGGGCTCCGGAAACGAGGAGGCGAGTCGAGGAACTCTCTTGGTCGCTCGGTGGCCATACGGTACCGCGGCAATCGCGCCTGGCTCAAACCCTCAGCACTTCCACGCGGGGCTGCCGTCGATCGCAGCCGCCTCCTGGGTCCGGTGGGGCGCATTCGGTGCCAGAGCAGGTTCCGTGGGACTCTTGGATCGCGTCGGCAGCGTTTGACCCAGGGGCCGTCCCCTGGGCCGACCGGGGGGATCACGGCCACTTGGCCAAAAAGTGCGTCCTCTGCTCTTGCGTGCCGACCGACTACACCTGTACTCTTGACTACAGATGTTTTCGTTTTGCGAGGAGCCCCTGATGAGCGCAGACGTTCCCCGGATTTCCGGAGCAGAGTGGCAGGTCATGCACGTGATCTGGGATGAGCATCCGGTGAGTGCTGCGGAGGTGGCCCGGCGAATCGGACCGGAGCGTGGCTGGAGTCTGCACACGGTGAAGACCCTGCTCGCGCGCCTGACTCGCAAAGGGGTGTTGTCGTTCGAGGTGCAAGGCAAGCGCTACTTGTATCGGCCGAAGCTGGACCGCGACACGTGTGTGGCTGCCGAGAGTGAGTCGTTCTTGGACCGCGTGTTTCATGGTTCCCCATCCCCGCTGCTTGCGCACTTCCTGCGAAAGAAGCGCCTGTCTTCCCAAGACATTGCCGAGCTGAAGTCCATGCTCGCCGAGATGGAGGACGACGAGCCGTGAGCGATTGGGGGACACTCATCGACCAAGGCACACACTGGGTCGTGACAACGTCACTCGAAATCTCACTGGTCGTGGTTTTGGCTTACGGATTGGAAGCACTGTTCGGACGCCGCTGGTCCCCTCGATGGCGCTACGCGTTGTGGTGCGCTGTCCTGGCTGTGCTTTGGTTGCCCGTTCGCGTTCCGGATCCGGTGGGCGTTGGAGCGAAGGCTTGGGTGGCGAACGCGTCACGGTGGATGGCTGATTCTCCGAAGAGGGATTCCTCGGAGCAGGTCTTTGCGGCAGTTGACGTGCCGCGAACCGGGCAGGATCTCACCGCAACCGAGCTCTGGGGGACGGAGCCGAGATTCCTCGAACAACGTGTTCGCAAGCAATGGCGGCAAGAGCAAATCGAGCGCATCTCGTTGCATGCGGCGGGGCCATGGAAGGGCATCGAGATCGACGAGGAACGCTCTTGGTGCCGACTGCTCGGATGCGTTTGGGGGGGCGGGGTCCTGCTGGCTCTCGCTGTGTTCTCTCTCCGAGATCTCCGCTTTCGGCGACGCTTGGCTCGCTCTCGGACCCTATGGTCGCCGCGATTGGAAACTTCCATCGCCCACTGTTGCCGTCGCCTTGGAGTTTCGAAAGTTCCGCAAGTTCACGAGATTCAGGGACTGCCCTCTCCCGCAACCTATGGCACCTGGCGGCCTCGCATCCTCTTTCCCGACAACTTCCTTCCGCAAGTCTCGGAGTCCGATCTCGAAAACATCCTCTTGCATGAACTCGCTCACGTTCGCAGCGCGGATCGATGGGCTCGCTGGGGGATGGTCTTCACCCATGCCGCATTCTGGTTCCACCCGCTCGTGTGGTTTGCCCTGGGGCGCTTGCGAGAGGCCCAGGAACTCCTTCGAGATTGGCAAGCGATGCGATCCTTGCCGGATCCGTCTCCCGCTCGGTATGCCGAAACGGTCGTGAGGATCCTCGAGAAAACCTCGACGACCCTGTCCTGGTCAACGGCCACGCCTTTCGTGGGCGCAAACGAAGTCAAAAGGAGAGTTCAAATGATCGGGCGCTTCCATCCTCGAGTGACCACCGGTCGGTGGAGTGGCCTCGTCTCCCTCATTGCAATCACCGTCTTCGGACTCGGAGCTTCCGCCGTGTCGTTCGATTTCCCGGACCCGGATCGGGATCGCGATGGCGACGGCCTGTCCGACTTTCACGAGCTGCACAAGTACGGAACCAATCCAGGTTCTTCTGACAGCGACCAAGACGGAGTTCCTGACGGCGACTGGAATGAGAGGCGCGAGTACGCCTACACCGTGCGAAGCATCCTTCAGGTGTTGCCGCCAGTCACAGACGATGTCTTGTGCGATGACTATCAGGATGCCCGGGTGCTGTTCCGCTCGGCCGAACTGGTCGAGCTCGAAGTGATTCACTACCCGTTCAACAGCGTCGGCGAAACCATCGGCTCCAATCCTCGCTGGCGTGAGCAAACGGCGACGATGGAAGAGTGGACTCGCCCGGGACCAACGGCCAACTGGGATGAGTCCATGCGTCAGGCGCTGTGGGACGCGCTGAGGGAAGCGGGGATCGATCCGGAAGAGCTGAGCGATCGTGAACTGGTCGAGCAGGCCACTCCTTGGTTGCTGCGGCACGCGCGAACGCAAGATGGGTTCACCACGTTCTGCAGTCGTTTCGTGGACGGAAAAGTCGAAGTTCACCCCGAGCTATTGCGCAACGCTCAAAGGGGACAGGCGGACAAGAATCTGACCTTGGAGCAGCAGTGGGAGCGAGAGCTGTTCGCCAAGGGAATGTTCGAGCACGGCGTGCGAGGCACCTGTACTTCGAGTGCGATTTATCTCAACGGATGCCTCCGGGCGCTGGGCATCCCCACGCGAATCGTGCTGACGACTCCGCTCATCGATGCTTCCGATGACCGGGAGCGATCCATGGCTCGCAAGCTGCACCACCCGCAGATTCGGGAGCTGATCATTCGTGCGGCGAGTTCCTTGGGAAACTCGTGGGCCAATCACACCTTCAACGAGGTGTTCGTGGCAGGTCGTTGGCGGCGCCTCAACTACGAAAGGCTCGGGCAGAACATCCTCGATCCCGGGAGCTTCGGACTGATGACCCATGTGGCGACGTTCTCGGACTGGGCCGACGGCAACATGGCGGAAACTTGGGGGATTCGGCAGGCAAAGCGTCGCGACGACGTTTTTGGTGGCTCCAATCCCTACTCCGCGATCGCGCTCTCGGACCAAGTCGGTGAGCATTGCGATCTGGAGATCGCGGAGCCCCCCGTAGAGGAGCACCTTCGCGTGCTCACCATTGAAAGAGCGTTCTGGTTCGGATCCGACGAGTTGCCCTCGGCCGTGGCCATGCAAGTGGACGAACCGGACACGGCAGGCCACGTTGTCGTGAAGGTGAACGAGGGGCGAGTAGGAGGGGGCATCCAGCAGTACCAGCCTTTCTACTCCGAAGTGGAGAAGGAGTTTCGGTGGAGCGCTCCGGGGCGCGCGAGTGTGCCCGTGCGGGCGACCCGCGGCTACTGGGCCAACGTCGAGAAAGGGGTGCAGCACTTCTATTTGCGAATCGATCCCGATGATTTCTCGACCATGGTTCCAGGAATCGAGTACCAGCTGTCCTGGGAAGGGGATCCGAGCGACGAGTACCGTTGGGAGGTGAGCTCACCCGTGACGTTGACGCGATCGGAGTCGCGGGAGGCCTCCATGCGACAGGTGGTCGAGCTGACAATCGACTCGGTCTACTGGTCGGATGGCGCCGACAGCCCGACTGGCCCATTGCAGAGCATCGCCAAGCCGGTTCTCTTGGCGAGAGTTGGCGACGCGAAGGACTTCGATCAGCACAAAGAGTTCACCCAGCACGCCGACCGCCGCTTCTTCCTAGAAGCGGACGGACACTCCCCTCTGAAGATCGGTTGTGGAGTTGGCGGTGTCACCAATCACTTGGGAAGCTTCGTCATGATTCAGCTCGGCCCAGGAGACTGGCGGGACCTCGTCGAGGGAGTCGCCTACACCCTGCGAGCTCAGAACTCCGATCCTCACTACCGCTGGGTGCTGGCGGATGAGTTTCGAGTGTCGCGCTGAGCCAGCAAACCGGCCGGTCGTCAAGATGGTCTCCATGGGGTGCTTCGGGGGTGTGGCTGAAGCCAGCGAACACCATTGGTCGACAGATTGGCGGGCATCGGCTCTCTGCGAAATTCGCCGCCACACGGGATGGCGACTAGTCCATTCCTGGCGGTTGGAAGCTGCGCTCCGCATCCATGCCTGTTTCGACGGATTCGTAGACGGTGCGGAACTCTCCGATCAGCTGGTGGCTGTACTCGTGACGAACCAGGAAGGGGAGCTTCATGCCTTTCACGTCTCGAAAATCTCGGTAGCCGACTTTCACTCCGATTCGTCCCATCATCGGGAGTACTTCGAAGCGATCGTCTTCCATGAGCAGTCCCGTGGTCGGGTCGACGAGCTTGATCGAGGGGGAGCCTTCCTGGGACACGGTTTGTACCAGGATTCGCTGATTGCCCTGGTGCTCGATCTTCCGCAGCACTTCGACGTGGGCATAAACGTTCCGCCAATCCGCCAGTCGGCGGAAGGGATGGCTCAACAGAGCCTGCTCTCGCTGACTTCCCTTGAGTTCGGTAGTCGCTGCACCGTTCACCTGGGTGAAAACTCGGTCATCTTCGGTGATCCAGACGATTTCTGTGGCATCGTCCATCATTGCGATCATGCGCGAGCGTCGCGCGTCGAACAGCATTTCCACTCGGCCTTCTCGGCCCTGGGCCAGGACTTCGATCTTCCCTTTCATGCGAATCGGTCCTACCTGGTCCATGTGCTCGACGCCATAGGCCGAGTGCAAGTCGTCGATCACGCTGTCGAGTGACGGCAAATCAGCCGCGGGAAGGTGTCTGGTTTGCCTCTCGACGCGATTCGAGAACGGGAACAGGAACGCCGGAGACGCGTCATTCCGGGGGGGCTCGAACTCCAGAATCCGATTGGCTGCCTTCATCCGGAAATGACCGGGGACTTCGGTGGCGACCAACTCCGAGGAGAAAGAACCGGGTCGATCAATGGTGAGGCGATCGTCGACGGCGCGGACCAAGTAGCAGGCACGAATGTTGTCTTCGTCCCAGTAGAGCCCTTCGTAGGGAGCGAACGCAGCCGCTGCTTCCGCTTCGGCGGCGAGTTGTTCCCGGTGCCCCTCGAGGTCCCCTTGCAACAACAAGAGGTCGATGGCGCGTTCGAGCTCCAACCCGGCCGTGGTTCCCCGGGTTTGGGTGAAGAACAGAACCATCAGGTCGCGATCGGGCCACGCCCAGGCAAAGGTCCCATCGGAACCATTGTGACCGAACGCGGTGTGTGGAGCCTCCAGGCTCGGGGCGAACACGATCCATTGCTGCCCATACAAGTAGTGCTGATCCTGGAACCCCGAGGCTTGACCAAGGAACGAGCGTGGTGTGAGGCCGCGGTCCACGGCATCGGAAGAAAGGAGGTCGCGACCGCCATCCATCCAGAGGGCCAGGAACCGGGCGTAGTCCGAGGTCGTGGAGTACAGGCTTTGGGAGGTCAGAAACAAAGGGAAGATCGGATCGTCCGAAGGCTTCCAGTGTCGAGACCAGCCACCGACGGTTCCCGAATAGGCGCTGGGAATGCGCTTCAAGGCGGGGTGATCTGGTTCGAGCAATGTCACGGAGTCCGTCATCCCAAGAGGATCCAGCACGCGCTCTTGAAGGAAATCGACGACTGGTTTGCCGGTGATGGCGGTGACGATTGCTCCCAAGGTGTCCGAGCCGGCATCGCTGTATTGGAAGTCCGTGCCCGGAGGGAACAGGAGTTTCGTGGCCGCCGCTTCCGCCGCCACAGCCTCCAGATTCGCGTAGGCGTGGAGGGGTTGGCGAAGAGTGGTGAACGGAAGACCCGTCCGATGGGTCAAGAGTTGCTCGATCGTGACCGAGGCGGTCGCCGGGGTGTCCCAGGAAGGAAGAATTTCGGAGGCCTTGGTTTCAAGGCGGAGCGCTCCTTCCTCCAAGAGCATCTGAATCGCCGTTCCGACGAATGGTTTGGTCATGGATCGGATGCAGTAGATCGAATCGACGTCGACTGGGCGCGACTCCTCGCGATCTGCCAGGCCAAAGGCCTGATGCAGCACGGTGCGACGGTCCTGAATCACATGCAGCTCAGCTCCGACGAATGCGTCTTCGGCCAGCATGCGATCCACAACCTCGACCAAGGCTTGGAGCGCTTCGGGTTCCATCCCCACCGATGAGGGCGCGACCTGGGGAAAGTCGGAGCTTCCGAACGCAGCGGAAGCCGGGGGAGCGCAAGCCAACGCCAGGCAGGTGGCGGCGGTCAGGAGAAGAAGGTTCATGAGGTCTCTCTTGCTGGGGTGCCCTTCCCAGAAAACCGAGAATTGTCGATGTCTCGCCAAGTTATACATTGACCGATCGGTCTATATTCAGGCAAAATCTCGATCGTGACTCGTGGACCCGCAAAGCAATTCGATCCCACCGCCGCCCTGGAGCGGGCGATGCGGGTGTTCTGGGCAAAGGGGTACTCCGGGGCCGGCCTCGCGGATCTTCAGAGGGCCATGGGCATCGGCCGCAAGAGCTTGTACGACACGTTCGGCAACAAGCGCCGGCTGTTCGAGGCCTGTCTTCAGCGCTACACCGACACGGTGGTTCTGGCGATCACCGAGGTCCTTGCGCGCCCTGGCCCGCCACTGGACAACATCCGTGAATCCCTGGAGTACATCCATCGGGCCAACGGGAAACGAGTGAGCAATGGATGCTTGCTCGGGGTCAGCATGGCTCAGTTCCGCACTGACCAACCCGAGATTTCTGAGATCCTGCGCAACCATCTGCATGTCTTGGAAGCGGCGTTCGAGGCCCAGTTCCGACGAGCTCGCGAACTCGACCAAATCTCGGACGACTCGTCTCCACGGGACTTGGCGCGGGCCATGGTCGCCACCGTTCAAGGACTCACGCTGATTCGTCGAGTGAACGACGCCCCCGCGATGTCTCGTGGAATTCTGCGGGGCGCCTTTGCGATGCTCGATGGGTTGAAGGTTCGGTGATCGCGTCTGCGGAGGTGCCTTTTTCGCCCGTCTTCCCGCGGAGTCAATCCGCCGGTTCGGTCCTGGTGGATGCGGAGGTAGTCTGAGGCCTTCCCCTCCTCTCTCTTCCTCTTCGCGAAGGCACTCTTCCCATGACTCGATTTGCTTCTGTTTCGGCCCGGACTCTCGGATTGCTTGTGGCTCATGTTTGGATCGGTGGCTCGGTTTGGGCGGCCGCTCCGACGGAGTTTTCCTGGCCTCAGTGGGATGGGCCCGAAGGTCTCGGCATTTCCGCAGAAACGAAGTGGAGCGCGTCGGGCGCGGACGAGGCGCTTTGGTCGGCGAAGCTGGGACTGGGTTACTCTGCTGTGGTGGTCAAAGACGGACGACTGATCACCATGGGCTACGACAAGGAAAGTGGACTCGACACGGTCTTTTGCTTCGAGGCCCTCACCGGCAAGTCTCTTTGGTCCCATTCCTACCCGAGCAAGATCTGGGACCGCGCTCACGAAGGCGGGACGGTCAACACTCCAGTGTTCGATGGAGACGTGGTCTACTCGCTGAATCGAGAGGGCAATCTGTACTGCTTTCAGGCCGAAGACGGCGAAATCCTGTGGCACACCATGCTGAAGCCCGAGGACAACCCTCATCAACTCGAGTACCCGACTTGGGGATTCAGCGGTTCGCCCCTGGTCCTCGAGGATTCTCTCATCGTCAACTGTGGCCGGATGCTCTCGTTGGACAAAGAGTCGGGCGAAGTCCTTTGGGCGTCTGACGACTACGGTCACGGTTACGGCACGCCGATTCTGTTCGATCTGGACGGGGATCCGATGCTGGCTGCGATGAACGGGCGCGGGCTCGGCATCGTGTCGGTCGAGAACGGCATCGACCTGTACTTCCATGAGTTCACCGGAACGACCCGAGGGGTGAACGCGGTCACTCCCGTGATGCTGGAAGACGATCTGTTCATTTGCTCCGGGACCAAGCCGGGATGCGCGCGGGTTGCGGTCGGCGTCGACGACCTCGAAGTCGTGTGGGAAAACCGGGAGATGGTCAATTCGTTCTCCGGTTGCATTGCGATGGATGATCACTTGTTCGGTTTCGATGGGGCGATGCTGAAGTGCGTCGACCCCGAGGGCAACGCGAAGTGGGAGCAGCGAGGCATCGGCAACGGATCGATTCTCGGGGCGGGGGACCGGCTTCTGGTCATGAGCGGCGACGGTGAACTGATCGTGGCCGAAGCCAATACCGAGAAGTACGTCGAGCTTTCCAAGGCCAAGCTGTTCGACGAAGGAAGGTTCTGGACAAAGCCGGTGCTGGTCAACGGAGTGATTTACTGCCGCAGCAGCAACGGAGACTTCGTGGCCCGGGATCATCGCCTTTCAAGCAGCGAGGGCTAGACCGCATCATTCATGAGGGCCTCACGCGAATCGCCGCGGTCGTTTCTGGCTTCGTGCCGAAGATGCTTTCCACTCCACGGATTGTCAGAGACACCGCTCGCCCGATTGGGGCGAGCGGCTCGGTGAAAACCCCGCCGGAAGTCCCGCGCCGGAAACAACTTTGGCTCATCTCGCGACGGCCTTCATGAATCATCCGGGCTAGCAGGCAGGGGGAGGAGGCCTCGGATGGCCAATGGAGTGGCTTTCGCCGCGGCGGATCGGCGGTCAACGGCCGGGTTTGTCGAGCATGCGGTGACGAGACTGGCGGAAAAAGACTCGACGGAAAACGAGCGACTCTCTTCCGCGGCCAGCGAAACGGCATCACCAAGAGGACGTGCTCCAGTCGCGGACTCGCAACTTGGTCGTCCCTGAGAGGCAGATCGATGTCCTCATCCAAGATTCGCGCGTCCATTCTGGATTGCGTCGGGAACACGCCACTGATCGAGTTGCATCGCGTTGTTCCCGATGGTGGCGGGCGAGTCTTGGTCAAGCTCGAGAGTCAGAACCCCACCGGAAGCATGAAGGACCGGATGGCGCTGGCAATGATCGAGGCGGCGGAGCGTGACGGGCGTCTCGTGCCGGGAGGCCGCGTGGTCGAGTACACCGGAGGATCCACCGGTGTGTCCTTGGCCCAAACCTGTGCCGCCAAGCGATACCCGCTCCACATCGTGACTTCCGATGCGTTCAGTCGAGAGAAGCGGCAGCACATGGAGAAGTTGGGCGCCTCTTTGACGCTGATCGAGTCGGACTCGGGAGGCATGGACGAGTCTTTGACCCGCCACATGATCGAGGCCGCCCGCCGGATCGCGGAAGAGACGGGGGCCTTCTGGACCGATCAGCTGAACAACGCGGACCAAGTGCAAGGCTATCGAGCCCTGGGCGAAGAGATTTGGTCACAGACCGAGGGACGCGTGGATGCCTTTGTCCAAAGTGTAGGGACGGCGGGGTCTTTGATGGGCGGGGGAATGACTTTGCGCGAGAAACATCCGGGCATCCGGATCGTGGCGGTCGAACCTGCGGAGTCCGCCGTCTTGTCTGGTGGCGTCACCGGCTCCCATCAGATCGAGGGCGTGGGCGCTGGCTTCGTCGTGCCCCTATGGAACCGTTCGATCGTGGACGAGATCGTGGGGATTGCAACCGAGGATGCCATGGCCATGGCCCGTCGAATCGCTGCAGAGGAGACGATCTTTGCAGGGACCTCGACCGGAGCCAATGTGAGTGCTGCGATCCGAGTGGCCAAGCAACTCGGGCCGGATTCCACCACGGTGACCATTGCTTGCGATTCGGGCGTCAAATACTTGAGCACGCGGCTCTACCAATAGCGTCCGAGGAGCGAGTCGGTTGCTTGGTGGCAATGCTCTGCGAGTGCGCCGACCTCCACGCCTTCCAACCCGAGCTACAATATCGAGCCATTCATCCCGCGGCACTTGTGGAAGGCCCATCCCGTGATCTTTGCTGGACTGCTCTGCTGCACGTTGGCCTCGCCTCCCAACGTCTTGCTCATCAATCTGGACGATCTCGGGATCGACCAGATCGGGGTTTACGCAGTGGGCGCCGAAGCAACTCAGCCGCGCACGCCTCAGCTCGATGGCTTGGCGGAACGAGGAACCTGGTTCGAGACCTGCTACTCGTACCCTTCTTGCAAGCCGAGTCGAGCCATCCTCTTGACGGGTCGATACGGGTTTCGCACGGGCATTGGGAGTACCGTCAACGCGAGTCACCTGACCCTGGATCCTGATGAGCAAACCCTTGCCGAAGCCCTCGGGGTTGCCGGGTATGCGACGATGTTTGTGGGAAAGTGGGGACTCGGAGGAGTCAAGAATCCATTCATCGAGCCTCGGAATCACGGGTTTCAACGCTCCGCAGGAACCCAGGGAAATGTCGGCACCTATTTCGAGCGCAAGGTTTGGGTGACGGATGAATCGGGGACGACCTCGGAACGGCCTCCCTACCTGACGACTTGGGAAACCGATCAGGCGATTGCGGCAATCCAGGAACTCCCGAAGCCCTGGTTCGTTTACGCCAACTATCACGCTGCCCACGGTCCCGTGCATGACCCGCCAGCGAGTCTCCATTCTCTTCCGTCCCTCAGCAGTCGAGGGGATCGCTTTCGCGCGATGGTCGAGTCCGTGGATGCGGAGGTTGGCCGATTGCTTCAGGCGGTGGATCCGACGGATACCTACGTGTTCGTCTTCGGAGACAACGGAACGGATACTGAGTTTGCCAGTCACCCGGGGCGTGGTTTCAAAGGAAGTCTCTACGAAGGCGGCGTGCGTGTCCCCCTGCTGGTGATCGGCCCGGAAGTGGGCAAGGGCAAGCGCTCCGAGGTTCTCGTGAGCTTGGTCGACGTGTATTCCACAGTTCTTCAGCTTGCAGGAGCGGGCTCGACGGGTCTTGGGGAGGTGGATTCGATCTCTTTCGCTCACGCCTTGACGGGGGCACCGGGAGCGGCGCGCCGGTTCGTCTACGCGGAGCGCTTCAACTTCCAAGGAGCGAGACCGGACTACTACTTGTCGCGGATGGTTCGCAACCATCAGTACAAGTTGATCGAGGACTCTCTGTCAGGTCGCACCGAGTTCTATGACTTGACTTGTTCTCCCGCCCAGGACGGACCCCCGCTGAAGAAACTCGACGAAGATCAGCAACGCAACTTCGACGAGCTCCAGAGTTTCTTGAGCGGGTTGCCGTTGCCGAAGATTCCGGAAGAAGCTCGAGAGCAGGGGGAGCTTCCTTCCGGTTCTCCTCCGGATCCGGGCACGATGAAAAAGAACGGTCGAGGGGGCGGCGAGTGACAAGGCAGGGTGAGGAAGTGAGCCATTTCCTGTACTTTTGACTACCTTGGCCACCACTCAACGTCGACAGAGACTGTTTCGGAGGCGGCATCCAGCCAGAAGCTCTTGGGTTCGAACTCGAACTGATCGGGGAAGCTGCGCAGGGTGTAGTGGCCGGGCCGCAGGCCACTGAGCCGCCCGTTCCCTTGTTCGTCGACGTGCAACAGAGAATCTCCGATCGCCGGGTCGCGCAGCCAAAGAACTGTCTCGTTGATATTGTAGTTGGAGTGGGGGCCTTGGTTCTCGTAGGGCCCGCGCACCCAGTCCAGTTCTTCGTCGTGCAACGCGAAGAGAACGTGCCCCGCGAGGCGCGAGACGACGTCCTCGACTCCGGGACGAAAGCGCAGAATCACTTCCACCCCGCGGACCAGAGGAACTTCCATGGGCTCCGCCTGCCGTTCGCCGACCATCACGGAGCCAAGATCGGTGCGCGGATAGCCGCCACCAAAGCCAAACACCACTTCGGTGGGTCCCAGAGGGAGTGAAAAATCGAGCAGGCCGTCGGCGGAAACGGTGGCCATGCTCGTTCGAAAGTTGCCGACTCCTTCCTGACGCCAGTACACCCTCAGGGAACCACCACCGACCGGGCGTCCCGAAGCGGCATCCATCAGCTGAAATTGGAAGGGCACGAGTCGTGGCAAGGTGAAGTCGACCCCTTGGGATCCCGCGCGAATCCGGTGTTCTTGCAAAAGGACGGGATCCTGGAACACGCTCACGGTGTACTCGTGACCCGGAGTCACTGCCAGTTCATAGTGCCCCTCGGAATCACTGAGCGCCGACGTGGAACGGTACTCCCCGTTCTCGGCGAATCGTTGCGAGGACACCTCGATTCCTGAAACCGGTTCTCCGTCGTGGTTCCGTACCGTCCCTCGAATCGCGGTCAGAGCTTCCTCCCAGAGGAAGTCGTGCTGTTGGGAATCTCCCGATTCCAAGATCAATGTGGCAGGGGGTAACGACTTGCCCTCGGTGAAGCCTCGAAGCTGGACACTCACGGTTTGTGGAGGAATGTTGGAAAGCTCGTAGCGACCGTGAGAATCCACCTCGGCGCGTCCCACTTCCCATCCATGCTCCGCTTCGCAAACCACCGTTCCCGGCCACGGCTTTCCATTGCGAAGAGCTCGACCGTGGATGTTGGCACCACGCCACAACTGGAGGGTTACTGTTTGACGATCTCCCGAGGTCTCGAGTGCCAGGTGATCAATTCTGGTCGGGGCGTAGTCCGGATGGTGAGCCTCGATCGAGTAGGGAGTGGGTGCGGGAACAACCGCAATCTGAAAAGCGCCGTTGGCGTCGGTGGTGCAGGAGAGAGCCGCGGGATTCGAGTAGGCGTAACCAGGAAGAGCGAACCGCTCTTGCTCCTCTTCGGTGAGTTCGATCCTGCCATCGGGACGAGCGGAAGGACGCAGGCGAACCGACGCGGAAGTGAGTGGCGACCCGTCCTCTGCCAGCACCACTCCGTCGATCGAGGCCCAACGGAGTAACGGGAGCTTGGGGGAAGGGGGAGCTTCCGCGTCGCGCACGTCGTAGTGCCAGTAGGTGGGAGCGTAGCCGTCCGACACCGCGCGAATGTTTACCCCGCTGCCGTTCTTGACGTACAGAGGAAAGCGTCCTTGCTCGTCGGTCGTGCCGAGGGGTTCTTCACCGACGAAGGACAGGATGGAGATCCCCGGGAGTGGTTCCTGGCTTTCTCGGTCGACCGCTTGCACGAACAGTTCACGGCCCGGCTCCAGGAGAATGTCGTAGCGAGTTTCTGGTCCTGCCTCGATCAACAGGTTCCCCGATCGATCGAGGAAACCATGCTTCGTGGCCGCGAACCACGCCGTGTCTCCGGCGATCATTTCATGGATCTGGAACTGCCCGTTGGCATCGGTGACCGCGGAGCCGTTGTTCACCCGAACCTTGGCGTCGGCTACCGGCTCTTGGGTCACTTCATCGCGAACCTGGCCGATCACCGTGGCCTTCCAGTTCAAAGTGAGCTGTGTCGGAGAGTCAGGTGCCACGTCCGCCAGCTCGGCCCAGTACCCCTCGGCTCGGGCCACCACGAACAGCAGGGATGGCTCTTCCGCGGACACCTCGAGCCGAAACTGCCCTCCGTCGTCGCAGATCCCGTCGGCGAGGAGCTGATCGTCTTCGGAGCCCTGTCCCTTCTTCACGACCTCGAACCGAGCCTTGGGAATCGGCTGACCATCGGGAGTGACGACGGCTCCGTACACTTCGAGCCGAGCCGCCGATTGCGGCACCCGCTGCACGCTGGCCGAATCACTTGGGAATGAGGGGGAATCGACCGATGGCGTTTCCTTGGTCGCCTTGGATGCGACCTTCGGCATCGTGTCCGGCTCTCGTTGCCAGGTGTTCCAAGTGAAAGCCGTCGCGGCAACGATCACTCCGGTTGCGGCGAGTTTGATCTTCGTGCCCAAGAGGAGGCCTCCGGTTGCAGTGGCGATCCATGCGCCGGTGGGGGGAGGAACAGCTGTCAGGGGAGCGAGCAATGCACACCACGTGCGGCGCTCCCCCCCGTGTTCTCGATCGAGGTTCTCGCGCAGTTGTTGCAATCCGCGTTTGACACGACTGCGCACTGTGGCGCTGGGGATGCCAAGTTGCTTGGCAATGTCCCGCGGGGTCAGCTCGCGATAGAAGCGCAGCAGAATTGTCGAACGGTAGGGCTCTTCAAGTCTTGCGACCGCCGCGAGCAACCCATGCCACTGGTCGGCTTGCTCGACCAGCTCGGCGGGGGTGGGAACGCCATCGATGAGGGTGGCCTGGCTTTCGTGAGCTGCGCGGCGGGCTTCGCTTCGGTGGCGATGCCGTGACAACGTTCGCAGCACGTGCCCAAACCAGCGACGTAAGTCCGTACCTCTCGGTCGCTTCTGCAAGGTGACCAGCCAAGCTTGCTGAACCACATCGTCCCGTTGCTCCGGGTCGGCAATCAGCTCCCGTGCCAGGCGTCGGACCCAGGCCCAGTGCGCCAGGAGAGATTCGTCAGAGGCCAGCGGTGGAATCGGCTCGTTCATCGACAGTAGCTATCCCGCTCGACTCCGTCGCGTTGCCGGAATCCAAAGAGAAATCGGGAAAGGCCGTCTTCTTGCGGAGCTCGCTCGACCACGGACGACGAACGTCCTCTTGTGACGCCGGGCAATCCGCGGACGGCTCGTCGTCGCTCGAAACTCGTTCGGCCGCTTGGAACGCCCGTGGTGGACGGGGCCGCATCGGTCGTCCTCGCTGCGAAGTCCGGGGACGATCTCCGTCGGTCGACGAACTTGGTGACTGCCCGTCCGTCCCAACTCCCAGCTTTCGGATTCCGGCTTCCGTTTCCTTGCTGACCCTCAGGATTCGTCGGTGTAGCCCAGCTCCCGCAATTGTTCGAAGATCTCTTCTGGGATCTCCTCGTGGGGGGAGTTCTCGGTCGTGGGCAAGCTTTGCTTGAGGTCCTGCTCCCGGCGATCCCACTCGGCGAATGCCTCGCGAGCGGTCCTCCAAAGCTCCGTTGCTCGTGGCGACGAGCCGTCGATGACCGGCTCGGACTCGGCGGGGTCCTGCTGCAGGTCGTAGAGAGTGAATTCCGCTTCCAGGTCTTCTTCGCCTTGTTGAACGATGAGCTTCCACTCCTCGTCTCGAAGGCACTTCAAGGTGATCTTCGAGCGTAGCTCCAACGAGGAAGGTGCCCGCGGAGATGGAAAGTCGTCGCTTTCCCAGGCAGGGCGCAGACTGATTCCTTGAACTTCCTGGGGAATCTCCAAGCCGACCAAGTCGAGGAGCGTTGGCATCACGTCGATGTGCCGGGCTTGGGCATCCACGTGTCGCCCCGCGGGGACCCGACCGGGCCAGCGCAGGATCATCGGTACTCGCAGGACTTCGTCGTAGAGAGTCAAACGGTGGCCTTTGCCGAGATGTTCGAAGAACTCTTCCCCGTGATCGGCGGTGAAAAGGACCACAGTGTCGTCGGCAAGATCGAGCCGGTCCAAGGCGTCCAGCACTTGACCGATGTAGCGATCCGTGAACAGGATCTCCCCGTCGTAGAGGGCAATGAAGTGGTTGAGTTCGGACTCCGGCATCCAAGGGTTGATTTCCGGGGATGCCTGACGCCGACCGGTGGTGTCTCCTCGGTAGTCCGGGTCGAATCGCCGCCAGTCCTCTTCGGGGGGAATGTAGTCGTAGTGCACGTCGAAGAAGTGGAGGAACAGGAAGAACGGTTGTTCGTGGGGTCCACTCAAGAAATCGAGAGCTTGCTCCACCACTTGAGGGCTGGTGACTTCGGTCTGGGTGGGCCGAAACGAACGTTTGCGCAGCTTCTCCTGTTCCGTCGCGTCATGATCCTGGAAGAAGTCCGGGTCGTCGTAGCAGAGTTCTCCCAGGACGCTTCGGTACTCGTTCTCATCGAAGCCGGCCGAGAACCCGAAAACCGGGTGCAAGTAAGGTCCACTCCACAAACCGTGGCAGCGATAACCCGCCTCCTGAAGAACTTCGGCAAGCATGACCCGTTTGGAATCTAGCCGGGCTCCGTCCAGGGTCACTCCGTGCACCTGGCTAGTCAGTCCTGTGAACAGAGTTGCATGGGTGGGGAGCGTCCAGGAGCTGTCGGCGATTCCGTGTTCGAAGGTGGTGCCTTCCCGGGCGAGTCGGTCAATGTTCGGACTGGTGTCGCGCTCGTAACCGTAACAACCGAGGTGGTCGGCACGCAGACTGTCGATGGAGATCAGCAAGATGTTGGGTGATCGTGGCTCGTGGCCGGAGGAGTCTGCGCAGCCGAAGAGCCCCGACGCGACGAGAAACGCGCCGACCCATGTCATGGCCCGGTGCGGGCGAGAATGCTGCAGAAATCGGGGTCGACCCTCACGGCGTCGATCGAAGGGAGGGGGGGCGAGTTGATGCGGACCAAGAGATCGAGCACCGAGGAGTTGCATCCGAAACCGAGTCGCTGTCATGGAGAGCGCCACGCTCCGCTCATGGGTTCTTTCTGGCAGGCAGGAGGTACAGCTTCCAGCCGGGAAGGGAGAGTGCGGCCCGGGAAGTTCCCGGGCGTGCACCCGCCACCAGCACGGCATGACGCTTTCCCTTGGAGAGGTCCGGAGGATACGCGATCACCGACACGGTTGGCGGGATTGTTGCTAAGAGTCGCTCCGCCTGCAGGTCTTCTCCCGCGACCATCCAGTCCGCGATGGCCCGCTCTTGATGGTCCAATCGACCTTCTGCGAGGAGATTGGAGAGAGGGTTCCAGGGAAACCAGACGCTGGCGGGATTCTCACGGGAGTATTCGTAAGCGACCTGCTGGGGGTTGCTCGCGAGGTCGTTCCACTTTTGTTGTAGCGAGTCATCCGACATTCGGGTCGCTGTATGAACTCCGAGAGTGCAAGCCAGGGCGAGTAGGGGAATCGCCCCGAGGATCGACGGGCGGGAAGCCGCGCTGACCAATGCGCAGATTGCAGCACACTGCAGGAAGAACAAGTTGTGGTAGCTGTTCGCCTGCCCTCCGTACTTCGCGTGGGCGACCAGGGACATTGGGGTCAGGAACAATGCCACGAGAAGCAGCAGCCCGGTTGCGTGAGAGCTGTCTGGTTGAGCCTGGTGGGCTGCTGGGCGGGATGATTGTTCGGGGTCAGGATTCGTCGAGTCCGGCGATCCGACAACGGGTGCACTTTTCTCTGACTCTTGAGAGAGAGGGTTGGTCGAAACTCGGGAGGCGAACAGTCTGTGCCACAGCCATGCGCCGCCGAGTGCTACGAATGTCGGCCAACCCAGCTCCAGAAACTTGTCGATCTCGCCCGACCATCCCACCGGTTTGAAAGGGAACCGGGAAGGAAGGGTCACGGTTTGGAAGAAGAGATTGCTCGGCGAGAACCAGATTACGGTGACGATCCCGAGCCCAGCTCCCAACACTGCCATGCACCCCAACAGCTTCGCCATCGGCCGCCAGCCATCCCGCCAAGCCACGTAAACGGGAATCGCGATCGCGGTGGCGAACAGGGTCTGCTTGCACCAAACCGCTAGACACAAGCATCCTGCGATCAGCCAAGGGAAGAGCGGTGATCTCGTTGACCGCCGTAGGACGACCGCACAGCCGGACACCGCAAAGAACAGAGCCGGCGCATCGGCATGAATCTTGGTTACGTGCTTGCTGAGTGGTTGCAGGTAGTTCGCGGCGAGGAGCAGAGTGGCAATGCCGAGGAGAGCGAGCAACCTGCGGGATCGGCCGGGGGAGGCAGACCCCAGGAACAGAAGGAAGGGTGCGACGCTCAGGTAGAGCAGGTTCAGGACGCTGGCGCCAAGGATGGCTTTGGTGGGAGTCTCTGCGAGGGCCGTTGGCAGGAACGCGAGGTAGGTGCCTGGCGGATACATGGTCGATTGAATGGAGCCCGCATCCGGCGCGCAATACGGGTCGATGCCGAATCCCACCGCTACGGCAGGAGCCAATCGAGTCGCATTCCAATGATCCCAAGGAGCGTCCAGGACGTGACCGGCCAGTTGCCCGATCGCCACCACTGCGACCCAGGGCACAAGGAGTCTCACACCACGGGCAGCCAAGTTCCGATCCTTGGACAGAAACGCAAACGCGGCCCCGATGAGAAGAGCAATGGACTGGATCGCGATCACCACAAGGCGCCTGTTGTCGTTCCGAGGATGACTTGGCGGATGGTCGGCTCCGGCAGAGCCTCCAGAGGAATGGGTGATTCCAAAACATCGAGGGCCGCCCGCAGCCGAGCTCGATGCACCCGCCGCTGCGCTTGGAAAACTCCGTGGGTGCGAATGTCCTCTACGGTGAGGGGGATCTCGATGTCTGGAACGATACCGATTCCTTGGAAAGAACTGGCTCCCTGGGGAATCAGGGGGCGTTCTCCAAAACGAAAAGTGGTCCCGTCGTCCAAGGTCATCTTCGTGGTTGCGGCCTCAGCTCCGGAGGTTCTTTCTCCGATGAGGATCGCTCGACCGTGAGCCTGCAAGGTTCGCGCTAAGTGCTCGGCGGTACTCAAGGTGTGGCCATTGATCAGAAGGACGAGCGGGCCTCGAAAGCCGTTCTTTCGAGGCTTCAGGCGGAGGTCCCGGGTGAAGGGGATCAATCCAAGAAAACGCTCGGTCAGTTCCCCGATGGATCGCTCGGACTTCACCAGGAATCCTCCGAGTTCACGCCCCAGGGCCACCTGACCTCCGTTGTTGTACTGCAAATCCAGGATCATCTGCTTGGTGCCAGCGAGATGTTCGAACGCTCTCCGAATGGCGACGAGCATTTCGTCTTGGGATGACTGAATCCTCTCGGGAGTGAAGGTCTCCACGTGCAGCATCGTCAGGTCTTGGCGCCGGACCCACGAAAGTCCGGAGGACTGGTTCCACTCCATGCTCCCCGTCGTTCGGTGACTCAACTCTCGATTTGCGGGGAGGCGGTGGATGATCTGTTCCGTGATCGCTCCATTCGGCCAGGAAAGTCGAAGGGTGACCGGGCTCTCTGGCGTCCCTTGGAGCAACGCGGGAAGCAGGCCCCGCTGCGGCTCGATCCCATCGACGGCGAGGAGCTCCGGAACCGAGAGCTCTCCCGGGGGCCTGGGGTGGAGTCTCGTTTTCGGCTCCCAATCCACCACGTAGTAGCGTCCACTCACCAAAACCAGCTCGATGGGTGCCGCGGTCCACGGTTCGGCGGGAGACTCCGGGGGCACAAGCTCCAGATGCGGGTCACGCAGCACTGCCAACGGCTTGGCGACGGCTCGATAGAACTGCTCTCGACTGGTCGCGGCGATTGCTTGCCGACGAGCGTTTGCCACCAACGCATCCCAGTCTTCTTCCACCGAGTCGAAGTAGGGGAAGCGATCGGCGAGGGTCTCGAACATGCGATCGAAAGACCGTTTGCGAAACTCGGGGTCGAATCGGGGTTTTCCCAGCGAGCGGCCGGTGCCACAGACCGTCAGCGGGAAAAACAACAAGAGCAGCCACGAACTCTTCAAAAGGCTCCTCGTCTTTTCGATGGAATGTTCGCCGTTTGTTCGGACGGTGTGGGAAGTTTAGCCCGGTTCTGGCTGGCTCCCGAGATTCTTCGGCCCGCGTGGGTTACTCCGCATCCCAGGATGGAATATCGAAGACACTCGGTGCTCCAATCCGCCGAGTGACCGCAAAGAGTTTCCGCTGGGCCGGCCTTCTCCACCATGGGGGAAGGTGCAAATGAGTTTTCATCCGTCACCCGGTTCCGACCGAATGGCATTGGCCAGGTTTGGGAATGGGATTGCGTCTGGATGGTTCGTCGCCAGCGCATTGGCGTTGCTTTCCGCCTGCAGTGGGGGAGGTGGTGGTGGAGGCGGCGGCGTTGTGGCCGGGTCAGGAACTGACTCCGATCGCTTGCAGATCCAGGACGTTTCCTACGGCCGATTGCTGGAAGAAGACGGAACGACGCGGGTGGTGAGCCCACTGTCGACGGTTGTGACCGATCCCCTGACGGGGGAGTCAATTCCCGGCACCCTCGAAGCTCTCACCGCCGCAGTCGATCTAGAGGCCCTGGTGTCTCTCAACCTCGGGCCGGACTATGTGCCGCGAGTGGTGCCGCGCAATGGGGTTCTGGTGGTCAGCTTCACCCGGAATCTGAATCCCTCGACCATCTTCCCCGATGTGGTGGACGGGGCCGGGGCATTGGTCAGTGAAGGCAGCGTCCGGGTCCGTTTTCAGAATGGCCGGCCGGTGCCCGTCAAACTGGATGTGCGGAACGGCAATGAAGTCTGGATCGATGCGGTCATCGATGAAGCCGTGGGGTTTCCTCCCAGCCCCGTTGACTTCGGACCCACCGGCGAGCCACGCGCCGATGCGGTGGGCTTCCTGGCACTTTCTCTCGATCGACTCGTCATCCAATCGAGCGACGGGGAGCTGCTGCGCGCCCGAGACGATCGGTTGGGAACAGCACCCACGCTGCCGATTGGTTTCAATCCGGGCAATCAGGTGCTGGATTTCATCTCGCAAAGCGAGCTCATTCCCACCAATGAAACTTTCAACGGGTTCCTTCCGGACACGACGGCCCCGTTGTTGGTGCGCGACTATGCCCTGGATGGAAAACTTGATCTTGCCCGCGGCGACGGTGCCGACCCGGGCTTCGTGAGAATCGCGAACGCCGGGTTCTCGGAGAGTGCTCGTCGCGGCGCCGGGGAGTGGTCAGGAGAGCTGCTGGTCTTGCGTCCCGGCCGGGCTGATGAAGAAAGCGCCCGAATTCTTCGCAACTCGCGAGACACCTGGTTCGTCGCCAGTCCCTTCCAGCAACCCCTTCGGGATGGCGAAGCCTATTCCATTCGTCGCACCGAGTTCTTCGAACCAAATCCGGAGACGCCGATCCTGGAGTCCCGATTCGATCCGAACAATCCTCAGAACGCCGCCAATCGTCAATTCGTCAACTTCGTGCGGGCATTTGAGATCGACGACGAAGGCAACCGTGTGGGCGGACCGATTGACCTACGGGCCGAGAGCCTCCCCGCGTTCTCGGAGCTCGCCGTGACCTTCAACGAACCCATCGATGATCGTTCCCTCGGCCAGTGGGAGAACTTCCGGGTGGCGCGTCAACCTGATGACGGCACCGAAAAGGTCTCGCGCATCGTCTTGAGCCAAGGTCAGCGGGAGGTGCGCATCCAGCCGGTGCGAGTGGAACAGGACACCGGTGCTTTGGAAGTCGTGGGGTGGGGGCCGGGCAAGCAGAACCTTCAGCTCATTCTGCAAACCGTTCCCGACGTCGAGTTCTTGCTCGCACGCATGGAGAGCGTTGACGTGCGCAGCTTTCTCGATGGGGGCGCCCGTGCCATCACAGATCTGGGAGGCAGCCCTCTTGGGTTCCCATTGAGCCAGTTCGATCGATTGAGTCCGGTCGTTCAGTACCAAGTCAACTTTTTCACCGATGAGTCGCTGAGTTCGTTGGAAGACCCGCCGGTTTCCAGGGATTGGCGGATGATCGTGCACCGGTTCCCGGGAAGGCCCGACACCGGCATTGACCCCAATACCGAGGTTCCCGGGGTGCTGTACGGCGATCAGCCCAACGTCTACGGTCCGGTCGGAGACATGAATCTCCAAGTGAACGGATTCCTGGCCGGACAGCCGGTTATTTTCGCCTCGAAGGTCTTGGACGATTTCTTTCCCCCTCCGGACGGCCAGTTCGGAGCATTCCCCGAAGGAACTCTAGTCCCCCTCGCCGCCGGCAATCCGGACGCGCCACTCCCGCCGAACGCATCCTCTCCGGTTCGTCGCAGTCACCACGGCGCTCGCTTCCAACACCTCTATCGTGAGGTGGATGCCTCTCCTGGTCTGAGTTTGGCGGGGACCTTGCTCGATCTGTACCGGATCTCCTTCGCCCCGATCGGAGGCAACGTCACCCGTGACGTTTACGAAGATCTTTCGATTCACGCGGCTCATTCCCCGCTTCGGCCCAACACCTCGCAGAGCGGTGGAGCGTCGCAACGGCCGAACTCAGGACTGCAAGAACCCTTCGATTGGGAATCGTACTTGCAAGATGCGTTGTCCACGGTTGATAGCAATGTGGAGCGCGCTTGCCGTAGTCAGATCACGGGGGAGGGACCGAATGTCTATGAAGGGTCCCTGGTGACTTGTGTTCCCGCGGGCACCTCTTGGACCATCCAGCAAAAGGACCTCTACACACCGCCCTTCGACAACCGTGCTTACCACCCCTTTCCGGAGTTCGAGAACCCGTTCCCGTACAACAACGGAGGGTATCCGGACGAGCACCGCAAGATGCGCACTGACTTCAATGCAATGATCGGCTCCAATTATTGGAGAGAGCTTCGCAATCTTTCCACAGAGGGCGACTCCCTGGTGTTGGAGTACCGCATTCGTCCACAGCGCCCAGCTCTTTCGCTTCGAAATGGCTTCACGTTTGCCCGCGGAATCCAATCCGATCCGAAGCCAAACTTCCGGGTCTTCAACATTGGGACGAACAATGGAGACGTGGCGCTGAGCGGGGCGATTCCTAACCCGGTTCTCGATCCCGACGACATCGAAAACGACCTTCGGGCTCGCTGCTCGAATGGCTACGCCCCCCAATACCGATCGATGCCTGCGCAGGGCGGCGCCGAGGATTTCACCGGGATCCAGTGGAGTGCCGCTCAAGGGGACAATGCTCGCCACTTCATGGTGTTCGATTACGTGAAAACGACTTCGACGATCGTCTCGCCCTACGTGCGCGGCGGCGTGGCCCCGCGCTACTTCCCGGCGTTCATCGATCCCCCTCCACAAAGGCAGCCGGCCGGGACTCAGGTGGTGGTGGAGTACCGCGGCGCGCGAAACGTGCGCGGCGGAGGTCCGTTCCAGTTCAGCCCCGATCCCGCGGACCATTCCAGTCGCACCCACATCGCGTTTCGGGTGACCTTTGTTGGCAACAGAGAGACTCGACTGTCTCCCAATTTCGAGACCCTCGCGATTCCGGTCCTCGAGGAGGGATAGCTAGCTAGCTGGCTTCGGGGGGGAGCCTGGAGGAGCGGTGAGCCTGGGAGAGCGGGTCAACCGGTCGATGGCCTTTTGACGAGGCGGTCGGCCGGTTGGCTTTTTGTCAGGGCTCGGTGAAATCGCTTGCGGGGAGCCCTGGAGGGCTTGATCCGTCTCAAGAGTGGGTTATGTTCATACCGATCGGTATGTCATCGAGCCCTGGAGATTCCAGATTTGAGCGAAGCGCCCACCCCCACGGAGTCTCCCACGCGGACCAAGCTGTTGGATGCCGCCGAGGACCTGATGCTGTCCCGCGGATATGTCGCAACCAGCGTCGACGCGATTTGCTCCGCCGCGGGGCTGACCAAAGGCAGCTTCTTCCACTACTTCCGCAACAAGGAAGAGCTCGGAAAAGTCCTGCTCGAGCGCTTTGCCGGGCGCCAGGCCCAGCAGTTCATGGCCGAGTGCGCAAACCTCGAGGATCCGCTTGAGCGGGTCTATCGCGTCATCGATTGGGCGATCGAGGGCATGCAGAGTCCGGACATGAAGGGCTGTCTCATCGGCACGTTCGCTCAGGAGATCTCGGAGACTCATCCGGAGCTTCGGCAGGTGTGCGACACCTGTTTCGGCAATTTTGCCGACGCCATGGGACGCGACTTGAACGCGGCCAAGGCTCGCTATCGCCCAAGCGACGACTTCGACGCCGAGAGCTTAGGTGCCTATTTCCTCTCTGTGATTCAGGGGTCGATGCTCTTGCGACGGACCTCCGGGAACGGCGAGGCAACCGCGAGCAATCTGCGCCATTTCCGCTCCTACTTGGCGGGACTGTACGGGCGATGAGGGGGCAGGATTTTTCGGATTTTGAATCATACCAACCGGTTGGTAGTGCGATGTACCCAGCAGTATCGGCCGTGGCACGTGGCCACGGACCACCAAGAGGGGAGTGGGCGCCGAAACTTTCGGCGGCCGCTTCCTACAAGGACGCAGTCGGAGAAAAGATTCGATGATCAAGTTCATGACCGTCGCCACGTTCGCGACAGGGATCGCGCTGAGTGGTGCCGCTTGGGCAGGCGGGAACATGGAATGCCCGACCGGCAAGAAAGTGACGGCGTTGTTGGAAAGCTGGGAGACTGTTTCGACCCAGGCAAGTGCTGGGGCTCCTGCCGACCAGGAGAAAGTCGCTGCCCTCGCCTCCCAGTGTCCCGTCGGAAGTCGCATGAAAGAAACCCTGGGCGCAGTGAAGGATGCGTTGGGTTTCGTGGTCGCGTCCCAAGAGTCCCACGCCAAGGATTGCCCGGTCGAAAAGCTCGATCCCAGCGATCCGTCCTGTGCCGCTGCCAAAGAAATGAAAGCGTTTCGAACCCAGGCGCTGAGCGGGCTTTCGCAGCTTGCCAGCTACGCGTCCAACGCGTCTTGCAGCGCGGCTGCGAGCTGCAGCGTGGCTGCCAGTGATTCCAAAGAATGCAACGCTTCTTCCCAGTGCCCGATCCGCATTGCATCTCGCCTTGGTGAGCTGAAGGGTTCGTTCGATTTGGCCAAGCAAGAAGTCGCCGCTCTTTCCCCCAGCGATCGGGGTGCCATCCTCGCCAGCTTCGCATCCATGGCCGAGTCCCACCAGGCCGTAAGTTTGATGCCGGAGAGCGTCATGACTCTGGCAGAAGGTCTCGACGGACTGCATCAGATGCACGGCAAGATGGCGGAGTGGGCCCAGTCGAATCCTGAGATCATGAAGTCGGTGCCCGAAGCGACCCGCCTCGCGTTCCAGGCCGAAGTCGCCGTGATCGACGAAGCCCGCCAGGTCTTGCAGCAGGTCACCGAAACGATGAAGGCCATGCAGGCACCCATCGACGCGTCCGAAATGGTTGGCGCGCGCTGAAGCACCTCCTCTCCCCACTCACCGATCAGCAGCGGTTTCCTCGGAGGCGGGCTTTGCTCGCCTCCGAGTGTTTTTGGAGGCACTACCGAAACGCAATCTCCGCGCTGTTGGACAGGTGCAAGTCGCCGTTCGCCTGCACATCCAGCGCCTGCAGGTAGAAGGTTGAGCCGGCGAGCAATGGGTCATCCGGAACCGTGCTGTTGAATGCGGCCACGCCGAACTCATCGAAGGACGCGAGCACCACTCCCTGAACGGGAAAGGCGATGAGCAGGTCGCGGTTCTTGTTGGTGGGGATGCGGGCGCGTGCGTTGGATAGGTAGAGCAGGAAGCGCTGGGACGGGTCGCCTCGAATTTCGACGTCCAGGGGATCCCCGGGAAGACCGCTGGTGTTCACTATCAGTCCGTCGGGAAGGCCGAAGGTGGCGAGGAGCTGGACCAGATCCGGACGCGGACCGATGTCGACTCCAGGATCCTGGGGAGTGCCGACAGTGCGCAGAAGGTCACGGATCTCGAACGGGGTGAGCTGGCGATTTTCTTGTTCGCGCACCACGTTGGAGAGAACGGCGGCGACCCCTGCGACCATCGGGCCGGCTCCCGAGGTTCCGCCGAAGACCGCGGTGTAGTTCTGTTTCTCGCCGGTTTGAGAGAACAGTTCGTTGGCGAAGTTCAGCGTGGTGATGTTCTCGGCCCAGGCGTGGCAGTCGACGCGTTCGCCGTAGCTGGTTTGGGGCCACGGCGCTAGATCGGTGCTTTGGCCACCACCGACGATGACTCCACCGGAATCCGGCTGATCGGGAAGGTACCTGGTCCCGAACAAAGATTCGTCTCCCAAGTCTTGGCTGGCGTTGCCGGCGCCGAACACATAAGTGATGCCGCTCAGGGTGGCGGTGTAGATGGCGTCGAAATCCGCCTGGAAGAAATCCATGGGAGCCTGGCCACCGGTGGTGAGCAAGAAAGCATAGGAAGCGACGAATACATCCCCGGGTTGGGCCACAGCGGCAGTCATGGAAATCGTGTCCGAGGCCGACGCGTTGGCAAGAACGGAGCCGATGATCATCCCGGCCTGGTGGGTCATGCCAAGGATTCCATAGCGATTGCGATTGGCCATCAACACGCCAGCGACCGCATTGCCGTGCGGCGCAAAGGTGTCATAGAGAGAGGTGGGCTGATTGCCGATCACGTTGGCGCGGATCAGCTCGCAGGCGTCTTCGTGATCGAAGTACCAGCCGAACTCGAGTTGCCCGATGCGAAGATCCGGGGCTCCGCTTCCGACAATGCCCGCGACTTCTCGATAGCCGAGGCCGATTGGTGCTGAATCGAGGTATCCCTGGCCCGATTCCAGCAACGGAGTGGTCGGCGCCAAGTCTTCTCCGAGCAGGACGAGCGATTCACGCGATGGTTCCAGGTACGCGATTTCGACCTCTTCCAGTGAGTTCATCGCGTTGACGAGACGCAAGGTCTCCGAAGCGTTGGAGGTGTGAACCCGATAGTAGTTGTTGAGATCCGCGGGGAGCGGCCAGCCCGGCGGCACGCACTCCATGCAGCGTTGGCGCTCCTGATCCAGATCTTCGACGCTCCGAGAGAAAACTCGTTCGAGTTCACATCCCTCGAGCAGGTCGAGGCAATCGAGACGGTGGTTCGATTGTTCGTGAAGCCTTCCGCGGTCGAGGCGGACCGTTCGATCCTCGGCAAACTTCACGAGGAACGCCCGCTTCCTTTCCAGCTGAGGATGAACGGAGACTCGGGTTTGAACTGCGGGGACGTTTCTCGGAACAACGTCCGAGAAAGTGAGAGACGCGAACAAGCAGAACGACAGTTGCATCACGGGTCACCTCCTTGGCGAGCGGAGTTCACCGGAAGCGATTCAACCCGATTCGGCTGCGGTTGACACGGACAAACGGATGTCCGGGAGGCTTGCCAGGGAGTGGGCGGATGTTGGAGAAACCACGGATCCCCTCGATCGCTGAGCCAACCGAGCCGCTTCGGCCATCCAGGTCCTCAAGGACCGCGCGAAGCGTGCGAGCATTCTTCTCGTCGGGGAAGCAATTCGGTCCATCTTGAAGGTTTCTGGCCGATTCCCCATCGCGATCGCGTTCCGCGTCGGGCAGGCCCGGACAAGCGCTCCCGGGAGGCACTTTTCGTGGACTCCGGATTCGGAACTCCACAAGACCGGATGGTACGTCGACCTTGTCGCTGAAGAACGTCGCGCCATCGGCGCCACAGAGCAAACCGGATTTCGAGGGTGCCCGCGGGAAGCCGCTTCGGCCGGTGGCCCGGCGAGTGGCGATGCCGGTCCCGAGCACTTTCCCCGAATCGAGAAAACCAGTGACGGGCTACGACAACTCCGGATTCTCCCTCCCATGATCGCTCGACTCCTCACCCCATTGCTCCCCCTGATGAGTTCGGACGCCGAGTTCTTCGAGGCCCGGATCCGCCCCTTGCTGGCGGAAACCTGCCTCCCTTGCCACGACAGTACGGCCATGGGGGGGCTTCGCATGGATTCCCGGGAGGCCCTTCTTGCGGGCGGGGTTTCGGGACCGGCCGTTGATCTCGACGATCCCGACGCGAGTTTGTTGATGCGCGCCGTTCGGCATGAAGCCAAGGGGCTGGAGATGCCGTGGGACGCCGATCCATTGACCGAGTCGGAGCAGCGAGATCTCGCGGACTGGCTGCAGCGAGGCATCCCATGGCCGTCGTCCGACGCCAGCGACCCCGACGAAGAGCCATCTCACGAAGAGCATCCGCTGTTCTTGGCGTTGCGCAACCCTTCCCGTCCGTCGGTCGACAACGAGTCGTGGGTCCGCAACGACGTCGATCGGTTCGTGATGTCACGCTGGCAAGCGGAAGGCATCACGCCGGCCGAGACGGCAACGCCCCAGGATCTCTTGCGTCGGGCGTGCTTCGACCTGACCGGTCTGCCGCCAAGTTCCGCGCAAGCGGAGTCGTTCCAGGACTCGGAAGACGACCGGTTCACTGCGCTGGTGGACGAGTTGTTGGCGTCGCCGCACTATGGGGAGAAGCAAGGTCGCCGATGGTTGGACGTGGTGCGTTATGCGGAAGACGATCCCCGTTCTTTGGCGAAGGACCGAAGTGGCAAGGAGGTCTACCCGACCGCCTACGTGTATCGCGACTGGGTGATCCAAGCGTTCCAGGACGATCGTCCGTTCGACGAGTTCGTCAAGCTACAGCTTGCGGCGGACTTGTGGATCGACGAGCGTCCCCATGAGGACCTGGCCGCGCTGGGGCTGCTCGGCGGCGGGCGCTGGTTCTACGACACCGCGGATCCTCGTCGGGCACGAGCCGACGAATGGAACGATCGCGTGGATGTCATCACCCGCGGATTCCTTGGGCTGTCGGTCGCATGCGCTCGCTGTCACGACCACAAGGCGGATCCGATCACGACCCAGGACTACTACGCGCTCGCCGGTGTGTTCGCGAACACCGAGTACCACGAATACCCGCTACGGCCGGCCCAGGAGGTGGAGGCGTTTCAAAAGAAGAAGGAGCATCTCGAGACTTTGAAGAAGGTGCGCAAAGAGTTTCGCCGGAGCCAGTCGGACCAGATCGCGCGGCTGATGACCGCGCAGACCAGTCGCTTCCTGATGGCGGCGTGGAAATCTCTGGGCGGTGGAGCGGACCGATTGGACGAAGTCGCGGCCGAAGACAAGCTCGATCTCGAGCTGTTGCGGCGTTGGGCGGAGTTCCTCGACCAGGCCTCTCCCGATGATCCGTTCCTTGGCGAATGGAAGCGGGGAGCCACCGAAGACGCCAAGGAAGAGGCGGTGCAAGAGCTTGCCGACGCGTTTCAGCGCGAGCTGTTCGATCTGCTAGATGCCCAGGCCAAGCTTGAAAAGAAGAACGAGCACCGGATTGCCAACGGCACGCCCGCGCCCGATGAACGCAAACCCATGCCGTATCCCAATGACTTTGAGAGTTTCTTCGACGAACACCAGATCGAGCTCGAATCTTTGTCTCGTGAGCGCATGCGTCTTTGGTTCGACATCTATGACTACCGCTACGATTCGGCCAAGAACGAGTACGAATGGGGCGTTCTTGCGGTCGGCGACTGGGCTCTGGAACGTCATCTGGGCGGACTGGTTCGAGATCACCTGGAAGGATTGGAAACCCAGATCGAGGAGCTGGAGAAAGAACTCGATCCCCCGCTCCCCTTCGTCATGGGAGCGCGTGACCGTTCTCCGGAAGAAATCCGGGACCTCGATGTCTTCGTGCGCGGCAACCCCTATCAGCCCGGGGATCCGGCGCCGCGTCGTTTCCTTGCTGCGTTGGTGGGCGACGAGGCGAAACCGTTCCAAGAAGGCAGCGGCCGGCGAGAGCTGGCGGACGCGATCGTGGCGCAACCGCTGATGGATCGAGTCATCGTCAACCGGGTTTGGCGCTGGCACTTCGGTCGAGGCCTGGTGGAACCCCCGGACAACTTCGGTCCCTCGGGGTCGCCTCCTTCTCATCCCGACTTGTTGGAGCACCTTGCCAGTTGGTTCGTGGCTCATGGCCGATCCCTCAAGGCGCTGCATCGTTACGTGATGGATTCGTCGACCTACCGTCTGGCGGCGAAGCCGAGACAGGACGACGATGATCTGCGCCAGCCACATCCCTGGTTTGCCCGCGGAGTTGCTCGGCGCCTCGATGCGGAAGAGATCCGCGACTCGTTGCTCGCGGTCAGCGGGCAGCTCGACCCAAACGTCGGAGGGCCTTCGAAGCCGTTGTCCGACGAAGACCATGTCCGGCGAACGGTCTACGGGACCATCAGTCGTCACGAGCTAGATCCGTTCCTGCGGGTGTTCGACTTTCCCGATGCCGGATTGTCCGCCTCCACTCGATTCACCACCCAAGGCCCTCAACAGCATCTGTTTTTCTTGAACAGCGAATGGGTACGAAGCTCGGCAGACGGAGTCGTCGGGCAAGTGCTCGGGGAGGAGACAGCTCCGAAGGACTTGGCGCGATCCACCAAACTGCGGAACGGGTCGTCAGGAGATCTCGCGGCTCTCGAACGATCAATGACCGAGCGAGATCCCGACGTTTCGAAGCTGCGCAAGTTGTTCGTGATCGTTTTTGGCCGTTCGCCCGACCCGATGGAACTCGACATCGCCCGTCAGTTCCTTCGCCAACAATCCGACCAGTCGGCTCGGGACCGCTGGCACGAGCTGGCTCATGGAATGCTGAGTTCGGCCGAGTTTCGTACGGTGCATTGAAGGAGCCGGAATGATCTCCCGACGAGAGGCATTGCTTCGCATCGGCAGTGGTTTTGGGGCCGTGGCTCTAGCAAGTCAGCCCCGGCTGTGGGCGCGAGCGACGGGCATGGCGTCGGCAAAGTCAGCGGGAACGCGCAAGGCGAAACGAGTCTTGTTCCTGTTTCTCAACGGCGGTGTTTCCCAAGTCGACACGTTCGATCCCAAGCCCTTACTCAGCAAGCACGATGGCGAGCCCCTTCCCGGGGAGCTCCTGAAAACCGAGCGCAGGACCGGAAGGCTGATGCGCTCGCCTTTCGAGATCCAGCGTTTCGGACAAAGTGGCATCGAGCTCACAGAGCTGTTCCCGGAGCTGGGTCGCCATGTGGACGAAATGTGCTTCCTGCGTTCTATGACCACTCGAGTTCCGAACCATGAGCCGTCGTTGTTGATGATGAACACGGGCCATCCCCAGGCCGGTCGCCCGTCCATGGGTTCCTGGCTTACCTACGGACTCGGAACCGAATGTGACCAGCTGCCGGGTTTCGTGGTGCTTTCCCCGGGCCAGATCGTCGATGCCGGGCCACCGCTCTGGAGCTCGGCATTTCTGCCCGCACTTCACCAGGGAACCTACGTTTCCAGCCGCGCTCCGCGACGGTCCCAGGATTTCGACAAGCACGAAGTCTTGCCTTACCTAAAGGCCGCAGAGGGAAAAGCCGGAGATCCACGGAGTCGTCATGACCTGACACGGGTGTTGAATCGAATCCACGCCCAGCGACGGAACACCCCAGCTCCGTATCTCGACAGCGAACTCGAAGTCATGGAGACCGCGTTCCGGATGCAGACGGAAGCGCCAGAGGTCTTCGACCTGCCCGACGACGCGGCGGAAGCGAGAGCATATGGTCCCGGCAGTTTTGCTCGTGGGTGCCGCACCGCGATTCGTCTCCTGGATCGCGGGGTCCGAGTGGTTCAGCTCTACTCCCACCGGGAATCAGTCTGGGACGCTCACGAGGACATTCATCAATACCGGAACCTAGCTCGACTCCATGACCGACCCATGGCAGCGCTACTCAACGATTTGCACCAGCGCGGTCTCATGGAAGACACCCTGGTCGTGTGTGCCACGGAGTTCGGACGCACACCGGTCCGCGAAACCGGCGGAGGCGATGCTTCGGGACGGGTGAAAGCCGGTCGGGATCACAATCCTTACGGCTTCACGGTTTGGCTGGCCGGGGCCGGAGTGCGTGGCGGCACAGTGGTCGGTGCGACGGACGACTTTGGCTTTCGGGCCATCGAGCGTCCTCTCGAAGTGCACGATCTCCATGCCACGATCCTGCATCTGCTGGGAATCGATCACCGCCAGCTCACTTACGCCTACAGCGGCAGAGATTTTCGCCTGACCGACGTCGGGGGCAAGGTGATCGAAGAAGCCCTGGCGTGAATCCTCACTCTCCGGCGGCCAACGGATCGACTTTGGTCTGTTCCTCTTCTTCGATCGGAAGATACGGGCGCCACGGAAGCAGAGCACGGCGTGTGGGAGCCAAGGCCTCGGCTCGTTCGTAGAGGTGGAGTGCGTAGTCTTCCATGCCTGATGCCGCGTACGCGACGGCGAGAGCCGCGAGTCCTTGGTCGTCCGGGTCGAGCTCGGCGTGGAACAACAGGTGAGGCGTCACGAGTTCCAAATCCGACGGCGCGAAATCCATGGCCAGTTGTGCCCATTGTCGGGAGGCCGGGAAATGGGCGGGGTCCAAGGAAAGCGTTTTCTGGAACACAGCGCGCGCCAATCGCATGAGTCGTTGGGCCACTTGAGTTTGGAGTGCGAGGAACTCATTCCATGACTCGACGTCCGGCTCTCGTTCGACTTGTTGCAAGAAGTTGAGAAAGTCGAACGCACTGCCATTGACTCTTTCGAAATCGTGACAGGAAGCGAGGGCGCTCAGCGCGAAGCGAGCACAGTTGCCGATTTGGAAGAAGGTCTCGGTTTCTTGGCCGCGGGAGGCAGCCAGCTCCAGCCGACGAGCAACCTCGGCGCAGGCGAATGCTAGTTCGAAGGCGTCGTACTCCATGGTGTGCGCCCGAACCAGGATGGCTTCGGCGCGCAAGACCTGGGACATCTCCGCAAATTCCTGCGCGTCGAGAAGAGGGCTCTTCAGCCAGCTTTCGGCATCACGCAGGATGCGGGCTCGATGTTCGGGGTCCACCTTCTTCGGAGGACGTCGCGCCTTCCCGATGGCGGCCTTTCCCCACTCCAGGAATTGCTGCGGACTCTGAGGGCGCAGGGAGCGGACATGGTTCTCCCACTCGACCTGGAGTGATTGCAACGGACCGAACTCACTGAGGAAGAGTTGGTTGGTGAACTCGGTGAGGTCTTCTTCCTTCGAGGATCTCACTTGGGCGCGCAGCTCGAAGATGATCTTCTTCAGCTTGTCGGCCATTCCGGGTTTGGTGCGCAGGAAGTCGAGCCATGACCAAGCGATGGCGTAGTGGTTGAACGTGTATTCCGAGTAGTCGGTTTCGATCATCTCGGCGAGGGTCATCGCTTGGCCGGATTCCAGCAAGAGCTGAGAGGTCACGACACAGCTCGCCACGTAGGAACCACTTCGGTCCTCGGCATCGCCGGCGAAGTAGTTGGAGAGGCCTTCGTCGAGCCAGTGAGGAATGTGGCGACGAGACAGGCTCAGGGAAAGCAAGAGGTGGGTGCACTCGTGCTTCACGGTGTCGAAGACTTCCTCGTCTTCGTAGGGGTTGTCGTAGTAGCAAAGGAGACCGCTCTCACCGCCGGGAACGAAGAAAGCTCGTGCGTTCTCGAAGTTCTTGCCGTAGCTCAGAAAGGTGCGCAAGTAGTCGCTGCGCTTGGCGAAGGCGACCACGTCAATGCCGGCCGCTGTGCGGCTGATCCCAAAAAAGTTTCGCAGCCGTTCGTAGTATTGATTGAGAACGACCCCCTGCGCCTTGATTCGATCTTTGTCAATGTCGGTCCAGAACTGGAAGCGATGGACCTTGGCGCCCTTCTTGAGAGTCTGCGAGCGAGCCCGGCGCACCATTTCGGCGCGAGCACTTTCATCCGCAGAGGGTGGCGGGCTCAGTTCTGCGGCGGAAGGAGCATGGCGATGCCACTCGCCTTCCCGCTTGGTATCCAAGTGGAGCTGCCGGGCGTTCTCGTGATCCGGGGACTCTTCCAGCACTCCTTCCACGACCAGGACCATTTCTCGAATGAACCCCTGATCTCGACATCGCTCCGCGAGTTGCAGCTGGGTCTCGAAGTCCCAGTCCGGGATGTCGTAGTACTCTTTCAGGAACGACTCTTCGAGTTGGATCTCTTCCGGGTCGACCTCTTGCTGCTCGGCGGCGCAGAGTCCCAGGATCGAGAAAAGAACGAGTTTCGAAATCATCAGGAATCTCGATTCCGCGGGGAGGACCCAGCCGGCGTTTGGACGCAGACGACGCAGCGTGTCTTTCCTTTTTCCTCACAGGTCTCGCAGGCCAGTTTCTTAGAGCGATCGCAGGGAGAGGTGCCCTTGCCCCGGCAGTTTTCGCACTTGGAGAAGGCCTTGCCCTTGCACTTGTCGCACTTTCGCGTCCCGGCTCGGTTGCCGGTACTCGTGACAAAACGAATCCTGCCGGTCCCGTAGCAGTTCCGGCAGACCTCTCGTCCGCCCAGGCAGTTCTTGACCGCACAAACTCGCTTGCCGTTGCCAGCACAATCTTTGCAGTACGCAGAGATGGATTTTTCGCCATAGCAATCCGAGCACGGCATCGACTTCCCGTTCTCGCAGACCGGACAGAGCTTGGGTGGTCCACAGGAGGGACAGGGGAATCCTCCGTGGCCATCGCACGCTCCGCAACGAGTCGTGAAACGGGCCGCTCCCTCACAGCGCTTGCATTCCGTGCGCTTGGAACCAGAGCAATAGAAGCACGTCACCGTGCCTTTGCTGCAGACTTTGCAGTCCTCGATCGCTTCGTCATTCGAATAACGGATTTCGCCTCGTCCGCCGCAGTTTCGACAGGAGAGGCGGCCGTTCGCACGACACACGGGACAGTCGTCCTTGCGTTGGCCTCGGCACGTATGGCAAGCCGATCTGTATTCCCCCTTGGAATCGCAGCGACGACAAGCAATCCAGTGGGCATTCTCACACAGAGAACAGTCCGAATTCGTGGCTCCGTGACAGTGGACGTCGAATCCGAGGGCGCCCAGTCCGCTGCCGATCAATACGAAGAGTGCAATGCGAAGCAGGGAAACGCGTGAAGCCAAAGAGAGTATTCCCACAGTCGTTCCTCGTGGAGTTGGACGCCGCGGTAGTGACACATTCCCTGGTATGCCTCATGCGGATCTGGATCACAAGGGTTCGGTTTCCTAGCGGGCGAGGGGGACGACGGAGGCCGTATTCGTGGAGCGATCGCAGGTTCTCAGTGCGGTCCTCTCGGCTCCCATGGGGGGCTTCGTCACCTCCAGAGTTTTTTCCACCATCGATGGCGGGGCTCGCTCGCGACGCGATCCGAGAGGCAGCCCGTCAAGTCGGTGACCAGTTCGCCAGCATCGCTGTAGCGATCCTGACGGTTCTTCTGAAGGCATTTTTCAACCACGGACCTCAATGCGGCGGGCAGCGAAGGGCACAGCGGTTCCGGTTCTTGGTGAATGACGGCGTGCAAGATGTCGATGACATTGTCGCCGGTGAAGGGGGGACGATCGGCGAGTTTGCTGTAGAGCGTGGCACCCAATGCGTGGATATCCGTCCGAGCATCGATGTGTTCGATCTCACCGCGAGCTTGTTCTGGTGCCATGAATCGGGCCGTGCCGGTGATCTGCCCGGTGAGGCTGAGCGAGGATCCGGCGCCGCGACTCAGGTCTCGGGCAAGGCCGAAGTCCGTCAAATATCCCTTCCCCGCGGCGTCCAAGAGGATGTTTTCCGGTTTGATGTCGCGATGAATGATGCCTTTGCGGTGAGTGTATTGCAGGGCGCGGGCGACATCACTCATGACGCGGACCGCCTGAGCGGGAGTGACGTTGACTTCTGCGAGGTTGCCTCCATCGATGTACTCCATCACGATGTACGGCCGGTCGCAGCATTCTTCGAACTCGTAGACGCGCACGATGGATGGATTGCGCAAGCACGCGGTGATCCGAGCTTCGCGGCGAAAGCGCTCGAGCCAGGTGGCTTCGTCGCGTTGCAAGATTTTCACGGCGACGGGGCGATCGTGCAGGTGATCGTGGGCGAGATACACGACACCACTGCTCCCCCGGCCAAGAAGTCGCGTGCTGGAGAAGCGATCGGGCAGGCAACCCGCCACGTGCGAGCATCGACCCTCTCGAAAACCGCGAAAGGCGTTCGGGGAGTCTTGGCCGCGAAGGGGGAGGGACAGCGTGGCAGTGGGATTCACGGGGGCCTCCTGGAGAAAGGAGCATTGGGAGTGGACACCAGTGAAATTCATCATTAAAGGTTACATCGATCGATCGCCTGTGTCACCTTCAAAGGTTTATTTTCATGGTTACAAGTGACTCTCCGAGTTTCGTCGGGGGCGACCTATGTCTCGACTTCACCAACACCGTGGACGGTTCCCGGGATGGTGAGTTCCAGGACCGAGTGACTTCTTTCGGGGATCTCGTCGAGTGGTCGTTGTCAGCACAAACGATTGACAGGAAAGAGTTTGAGGAGATCCTGGGGGAAGCAGAGAAAGACCCGGAGGAAGCGGCTCGAGTCTTGGGCCGAGCCGTCAAGCTGCGGGAGGCGATCTACCGGCTGGTGCGGGCGGAAGATCGGAATTCGCCCGGGTTTCGGTCAGACCTCGATGTGCTCGAGGGCGAACTGGAGGTCGGATTGAGTCGCTACGGCATCTGCCAAACCGCCACGGGCGAGATCCAGTGGGCGTGGCGCCGAGCGACCACCCTCGAGGCGTTGCTGGGCCCCGTCGCCAAGTCGGCGGCCGACCTTCTGTCCTCGGACCAGATGGCCCGAGTCCACGTCTGCGGCGGGCCGCGCTGCACTTGGTTGTTCCTGGACACCACGAAAAATCACCGACGCCGGTGGTGCGACATGAAGACCTGCGGCAATGTGGCCAAAGTGCGTCGCTACCGAAAACGCAAGGCCGAGGAGTCCTCATGATGTGGCGATGGTCTCACTCCTCGCTGGCGGTGTCGGATCGGCGGGTGACCACCCATGTCCTTGCGGACTTGTCGGCGCGAGGCTTTGGTTTTCTTGCCGCAACATGGGTCTTTGCACTTGTTGGTTGCGAAGACGGATCGCCGAACGCCGAAACTCCGCGGAGCGTCGTGGTTGAGGAGGACTCCTCCCTCGACGCGGAGCAGCGGCAGCTTCTCGAGAGCCTCGGCTACGTGGCGGGAAGCGAGGCGCGTCGTGGGGAAGGTTCCGGAGTCACCCGAAGAACCAACGGGTCATGCCCCGGCTACAACCTGTACTGCATCCAGGAGCTTCGCCGGGCCGAGCTCATTGATCGCGAGGGAACACTGGTCCATTGCTGGCAACAAACGACTCCTGGCAAATGGTGGAACGTCGAATTGCTGGCCAATGGCGACCTCATGGTGATTGGAGGAGATGCCGAAGGATCTCCGACTGAGGTGGTCGAGCGGGTGGCCGACGAAGATCGATTCGTGCAGCGACTTGCTTGGGACGGCTCGGTTCGCTGGAAGCAGCGGCTCCTTGCCCATCATGACATCGAACTCACTCCCGCCGGCAATCTCTTGACACTGGGTTTCGAGCGACGGCCGGCTCCGGAGATTTCGACGTCGGTCGCGACGCGGGACGACCGGCTGCTGACCCTGGACGGAGAAGGCAATCTCATCGGTGCACGCTCGGTGCTCGAAGCCGTTCGCAAGAGCCCCGACGTGTTTCCCTTGCGACAAGTCGAGCCATCGAGCTTCGGGAACGGGGGGGAGAAGGGGATCGACTTGTTCCACGCCAATTCAGTCGAATGGGTGCGCCACTCGGAATTGGCAGAAAAGCACGATCTGTACGACGCCAACCACATTCTGGTGTGTTTTCGGAATCAGGACCGGATCGCCGTGTTCGATTGGTCGACCAACGAAGTCGTTTGGGCCTGGGGGCTGGGCAAGGTCTTTGGACCGCACGACGCGCAGGTGTTGCCCAGCGGCAACATCTTGCTGTTCGACAACGGTCTGGGTCGGCGCCCCGCCTTTTCCCGAGCGATCGAACTCGACCCTCTCGAACGCAAGATTGTTTGGAAGTACAAAGCCGATCCGCCGGAGGATTTCTTCACCGCAAGCCGAGGTTCCGTGCAGCGGCTGCCCAACGGTAACACCTTGCTGGCCGAGTCGGACAACGGAAGAGCATTCGAAATCAAACCCAACGGGCGGGTGGTTTGGGAATTCTTGTGCCCGCACTTCCTGGCGGATGGCCGCCGCGCCGCCATCGTGAGGATGAAACGCTTCGAACTCGACTTCATCGATGGCTTGTTGGCGAAGGACGGGGCCGGAAAGTGACAGGTGGTGCTCAGTACCGAATGGACCTTCAGCCCCCCTGATGCTGGATCTGATCCAGAGTGGATCGTAAGAGATCGGCGACCGGACCCGTGGGTGGCAGAGGGTGTTGTTCTTGCGGGTCTGATTGCAGGTCGTAGAGCGACCACGTTGCCACGCCCTGGTCCAGTACTCTCATCAATTTGTGGGTGGGGGTGATGACTGCCGCCGCGTCGAAGTCCCTCTCGTTGCTCGGGGCACCATTCGGGGAGAAGCGTTGGCAGAACGTCCATTCGCGAGCGGATGCTTCCTCTCGCCAAAGGCTGCCGACCATGGAGTGGGAGTCTTGTGCGACCAGAGCGTGGTCGAACTCGAAGCGGGTGAGCTCGGCAAAGGTCGCATAGAAGTCTACGGCGTGCAAGAGAGTCCGGGAGGAGCGAGCGGCGGGCAATCCGAGCCCCGCAAGGATGCACGGCACGCGAATGCCGTCCTCGAAGACTGATCGTTTCACCTTGTTGCGGTCCTGGTCGACCGCGGTGGCTCCTTCCGGCGTGCCGTTGTCGCCGATGACCACGATCAGGGTGTTCTCGAGCCCGGGGTCCCCGTTCTCCACGAGTTCGATGAGCCGTCCGAGCTCCTTGTCCAAAGCTTCGATGGAAGCGACGTACAGCGCTCGTTTGTCCGCGCCCGACGCAACCGCGGCGAGGTGTTCGGGAGGCGCCTGAAACGGAAAGTGGGGTGCGTTGTAACAGAGGTAAGCGAACCGTGACTGGCCGGCGTGGCGATCCCACCACTCCATGGCGGCCTCGGTTTGGGCGGTGGTGGCGTATTCGGTTTCTGTCCGAATCTCCCCGTTGTCGAGACGCTCCCAAGAGAAGTAGTTCTCTTGACGCGGCGGGAAATTGCCGACGGTTCCCGCTCGAATCTCATCGAAGCCGCGACGCAAGTAAAAGTCCTTCAGCTCCCCGAACTGATTGGCGTTGTCGAGATGCCACTTGCCGAACATCGCCGTTTCGTAACCGATGCTTTGGAGCTGGGCCGCGAGAGTCGGGCGTTCCAGAGGCGGGCCGTGGTTGTCAACCGCATCGGCAGCACGCGCCGAAATGATGCCGCCAATTCCATCCCGAAACCCGTACTGCCCGAACATGAATCCGTAGCGCGTCGGGCAGCATCCCGGCATGGCGTACATGCGTTCACACACAGTTCCGCGACTTGCGAGATGATCCAACGTTGGAGTGTCGATCCGGTCCAGTTCGGAGGCAGAAATGTCGTCCAGAACCACGAACAGGAGGTCCGGGCGAGACCCGGTGGAATCGGTCCGGGAGCAAGACCAGGCGAGCAGCAACCCGGTGGCAAGACCGGCGAGGAAGAGGAGCAGGCGCATCCCGGAATTATTTCACGGGTGGCCGATCGCGGTGCACGGATTCACCCACAATCCGCGTGGACCCCAAGCCGGGATTCGAGGGCGCGTCGCATCGTTCCGACGATTCCCCGGAAATCGTTGGGACGTGCATCCACCAGGGACTCGGAATTGGCCTCGGAGGTTGGTGGATGTTGCCCAATCCGTTGGTGGGAGGGCGCCCCGACTTTCGTCGACGCCGACGCCGGGTCAAGGCCGATCCGACTCGGCCTCGAATGCCCTTGTGGCGCGGTGCAGCACTGTCTGAGCTTGCTCTGGCCCAACGAACCCATTGGTTTTGATCTTGCCGTGGCCCTTGTAGTTGCGGAACCAGGTCTCGACGATGTCGCAAACTCCGGGAAACCGATCTTCCAAGTCATCGATACTTGCACTGGCTGCGAGCGGTGACTCCGTGTTCACCGCGATGAGCTTGTCGTCTTGCTCTCCGTCGTCTTGCATTTTCAGCATGCCGATGACTCGAGCCTTGGCGATGGTTCCTCGGGGCAGAGCGTCTCCGAGTAACAGCACGTCGAGGGGATCCCCATCGCCACCCTGCTGCTCGGGAAGAAGGGTCCGCGGAATCATTCCATAGTTGCCCGGATAACCGAGGTACTGGACCACGCGTCGAGTGCCGTCCCTGATTTCCCAGTGCAGCGCGCCGTCGTTCTTGTCGACTTCCCACTTTTGGGTCGTGCCGGTGGGGATTTCCACAACGACGTGGACGTTGCCTTCTGGGTCGATGGCGGGATAGCCGGTCAGGAAGCTTTTGGGTCCGACCAATGGGGACGAGTCGATGCCATGATCGTTGCTCGCGCACGCCGAGAGGGCGCCAAACAAGGCTCCCGCGATCCAAGGTTTCCATGGGATCATCGCAACACTCCATCTGAGAGAGAGCGAGGATCTTCGGGGGAGCCGCTCCGCAGGCATACAAAAACTCCCGCTTCGCATTGCAGTTCGAGGGGAGGGGAGCGAAACGGGAGCGGGGGGGATTGAGTTGACGGTACGAGGATGGGATCGCTCGATGAAGACTGGGTCATGGCTTTCTCAAGATCGCGTAAAGGCGTCCAAACGCATGCTGAAGAGTCCCCATCGGGACCTCACGTTCTTCTCGACGAAGGGAGGCGACGACCTTTTGGGGGTGCGCTTTCGCAGCGGCTGCCCCCGGACACTCGCATCATCGAGCGTCCGGAGGGGCTGTCTTGCCGGTCCTGGGGACGATCTCGGTTCGCAACTGCTCGGAATCCAAGACGAAGGCGATGCCGTTTCTCGAAGCAACTCTCCAGTGGCTTCTCGACCCTCACGGGAACCGCGAGAATAGAAAGACTTTGCTTCGAAGAGGCCGTGGGACCCATGGAACGAAGGAAATCGGGGCGCGGCAATGGGGAGGGGGAAGTGGCACGATCTGGGAACAGCGCAACCGGAGTTCGGCGGGGTCCCCGTCGGTGGTTCTCCTCCTCGGAGCGTGGTCCCGCGAGCTCGGTTCCAGGCGTTGGGTGCCAAGGTGCTTGTCACTTCGCGGTCCTCCAGCGATTCCTGATGCGGCAGCGCTCGCAGACTCTTCGAGGGCTTTCGTGGCGGTGGACGATGGTGTGGGTGACGATCGGTTTGGTTTGGAACTCCGCCGCCCTGGCCTCTGAGCTGCCGCAAGGTCCGAACCTCGTCTTCGTGTTGCTGGACGACGTGGGCTACGGCGACCTGGGTTGCTACGGCGGATCCCACATCCGAACGCCGCGACTGGATGCTCTCGCTCAAGAGGGCGTGCGTTTCACTCGGTACTACGCCAATGGTCCAGTTTGCACGCCAACGCGCATCGCATTGTTGACCGGTCTCTATCCTTCTCGTTTGGGGGTTCGCCAGGCGTTTGGCGGATCCAAGCGAGGCATCCCGCGACGGGTCGCGACTTCCGGCGAAGTGCTTCGGCGTGCCGGCTATGTCACCGCTCACATCGGCAAGTGGCACGTGGGGACTCATCGAGAGGAGTATTTGCCGTCCGCTCGATTCGACCACGTGGTCCGTTACTTCGGGGACTACCGCGACCCGAGGATTCAGATCAACGATGGCGCCGATCAGTCCACCGAAGGCCACCTGACGCGGATTCTCACGGATCGAGCGCTGGAGTTCCTAGAGACCCACGCCAAGCAACGGTTCTTCTTAAACCTGTGGTACTCGGCGGCCCATGGTCCGCTGGATCCTCCGGGCGAGTGGGCACGACGCTACGAAGACTCCCGCGCTGGCAAGTACGCCGCGCTGGTCAGCAACGTGGACGAGCAAATCGGTCGCCTCTTGGACCGGTTGCAAGAACTGGGCATTGCCGAGCGTACGTTGGTGATGGTGAGCAGTGACAATGGCACCCGCGACGGATCCGTGGGCGCACTTCAGGGTTCGAAGAGCTCTCTCTACGAAGGCGGAATTCGCGTCCCGTTGGTGGCTTCCTGGCCGGGGACACTGTCCGCCGCGGTGGCCGACGCGGAAGTCTTGAGCATGGATGTGATGCCCACTCTTGCCGAACTGGCCGGAATCGACTCGGCGTCCCTGGGGATCGACGGTCGAAGCTTCCTTTCTGTCTTGCGAAACCCAACCGCCGGGCTGGATCCGCGGTTTCTGGTCTGGGAGAAGCGACTGGACAAGCACGACGACTATGTCGCTCGCGAGGGGCCGTGGAAGCTGTTGTTCCAAGGCGGCCGCCGCCAACTGTTTCATTTAGCCGAAGACCCTGCAGAGCAAACCGACGTTGCTGGGCTGCACCTCGGTCGAGTGCGGGTGCTGGAAGACGGCTACCAGTCCTGGCGACAAGACGTCGGTCGGTTGCCGCTGTGGGATCAGGCTTCAGGAACGTTGGTGCCCGAGACGTTGACCGTGTCCAGTCGTTCCCTCGCGGTGAAATTCGATCCGCTGCTCGATGTCCACGACGGGGACTTCAGCTTCACGTTGACAGTCAGACCAGGGGAAGCCGAGGAACGAGAGGTCTTGGCGGGACGACCCGGAATCTGGACGTTGGAGCGGCGCTCTCAAGGCAAGGTTCAGCTCGTTCTGCGTGACGAGCAGGATGGGCGTCAGACTCTTCGCAGCCAACTTCTGTTGTCGCCAGAAGAAACGACGTCCATCACTTGGACACTGGCGGGGACACGGAAATCGGGGGGCGTTGCGCGACTGTATCTGAACGGCTACCTGCAAGAAGAGAACCGGAACATTTCCGCTCTTCCCAGCAGCGACGCTCCCCTTTGGATCGGCGGGTTTTCGAAGGAGCAGGGATTCCGCGGCACGATCTCCGGCTTGCGTGCCTACACCTTGTGTCTCTCCGGGGAAGAGGTCGGGCGCCTGTCACGAGAACGTTCCCCTCGATAACACCCCCCTGTGCCGCGGCTCGGCGAATGCTATGAAGAACGTAATCACCGGTGGTTCGGGGAAGCACAGGAGAGGGCCATGAATCGGACCGTTCTCTTTGGGTTCTTGGGGCTTGCCGTGGCGTGGTCTCCGGGGAGGGGGAACGCGCAGCAGCCATCTCCCGAGTTCCTTCCGGTGGAGAATCTGGAACTCGAGCTCCCGAGCAGCGTGGATTCGGGCGAGGGATTCCGTGCGATCCGGGCGGCCGATCTCCTCGGGATTCAGCGAGTCGATCTCGTCGCATTGTCCGACACCACGCCCGTCGTGCTCTTTGCTCCGTCGGTCTATCAAGCGGCGATGTGCTTGGACTCGACGGGTACCTGGATTGCCCATGACTTGTCGGTGCTCCCCGGCGATTCCGGATTGGCCGACGCCGTGGTGACCGCGGGTCCTCTGGGAATCTCGACCTGGGTGTTCGATGCGGTGACCCGTGGATTCATCGAGCAGGAAGTCAGCAGCGTCCCCATGCGGGCCTGTGCCGTGGTGCAGTCTCAGCCGCCCACACCTCCCTCCATCGTCGGGCTGACTCTCGAAGGGTCAGAGTTGTATTGGTTTGATGGACCATCCACTCGTGTGTTTCCTCTGGGTGAAGGGGAGGGGTTCGCCCTCCAAGCGCTTCAATGGCAGGGCGTCGGCGAACAGGTCGCGGTTCTGTTGGCGAATGGTGTCCTGGTGATGAACGAGGATGGCGTGGTTTTGGCTTCTCACTCGGGGGGCAACACCATCGCCATGACCCGCTTTCGACGACAGGGTTCTGCCGCGGATCACCTGGCGTGGGTCGACGAAGACAACGCGTCCGGGTCGACCTTTGGTCAGTGGCTCAACCTGGCTCGTGCCGGTGGGGGGCTCGGTGCGACGCCGCCGCCGCCCGACTCCATCCCTCTCGGAACCCTTGGCGTGACCGGGATCTCTGCGGGCGATGTGAATGGAGATCGAGAGCCGGATTTGTTCTTCACGACCCACGATCGATGTGAAGTGATCGGGCTGTGGGGACAAGAGGAGGCTGACTATTCCATGGCCGAGTCGTTCCTCTTGAAGGAAGACGACAACTCCGAACCTTGTTCCGGAAACGTGAGGGCCTTGTGGTGTGCGGACCTGGATTCCAACGGGTGGATGGACGTGATCGGGCACGTCCCGTCTCAACAACGGCTCTTCCTGGCACGGAACCGCTCACTGCCCGCCATTGCCGCGTATGTCCCCCAACCATGCGTGGAGACTTGGCGAGGACAGCTCACCGTCCACTTCCCGTACCTTCCCAAGAATTCGACGCCCGAGATCCTCGTGTTCCAGGGGACGCCGCAGTTCGGGCAACCCGGGTCCTCGCTCCCAGCGGCGGATCCGGTGGCGTGGTGGAGCTTTGCGGGAACGTCGGTGTTGTCCTGGGACGGAACCATCCAGTTCCGCTTGGACGCCGATCTTCATCAGGAACCGTACTACATCGTGAGCCGACTTCATCGAAACGGAGTGGCCGGTCCGGATTCGGTCTACATCTATCAAGAAGGCGCGGTTTCCTGCTTGGACGGAACTTCTCCTCCCGGGCTCGACAAGTCGGCGGCGGCAACCGTGGTCGGGGACCCGAGAAAGAACGAGGGCCTGGACCCGCGCAGCCGGGTCATCTTTGGTCCCGTCACCTCGCCTCCCGGAGAGCCCTGAGCCGTTCTTACTGCCCTTGCTGTTCTTCGATCGCGATTCCGAGAGCCTTGGGAAGGACTTGCAACAGAGAGTACGCCTCTCCCTTCGCCTGAACCTGGTGATCCAGAATCAGCAGCTCGCTGTCCGGTACGCTCGAGGGCACCGCTTCGCCCTTCGCTTGAGAATGCACCGACAGGTGGTTCACGCTCTGGGAAACTCGCATGGGAATGCCGAGTGACTGAAACGCGTTGTTCGAAGAGCCACACATCAAGTTGGCGAGCTCTTTGAACGCATCCAAATCGTTCTTGGAAAGAGGCTCGGCCATCTTCTCCTGGATGACGTCTTCCGGGAGCATGATCATCGATCCGATCAGCCGCATGCCAAGCTCGATCGGGAACACGAAGAACATGATGTCTTCGTGGGCTCCTTCGACCTGAGTCTCGACGAACAGGTTCATTCGCTCGGAAGGAGAGGGGATTCCCGCCTGGCCGGTGGCTTCTTGGGCTTTGGAGCCCTTCAGCGAGATGTCCGCGTTGACCATCTCCTCCCAGTCAGTGAAGACTCGACGAATGGCCTTCTGGCAGATATCGGTGACCGCTTTGGTATCCACTGCGTCGGCAGGCATGGAATCTCCTCTCTGGTTCGCGCGTGATTAGTTGTCGATGATGAACTGGATCTTGTCGCCGAGCTTGTCCGGGGTGAAGGGCTTGGTGACGTAGCCGTTCGCGCCGGCGTCCATCGCCGCCGAGATCTTGTCCTCGGTGCCTTCGGTGCTCAGCATCATGATCGGCGTGGTGGAGGATTCGCGGGCCTTCTTAACGAACTCCAGTCCATCCATCTCCGGCATGTTCCAGTCGCAAATCACGAAGTTGCGATCGTCGAGTTTCTCGAGTGCCTCGACGCCGTTTCCGGCTTCTACGATGGTGTCCACGTCCAGGCCGGTTTGTCGAAGTGCCCGGGTGATGAGCTTTCTCATCGTCGCCGAGTCGTCCACGAGAAGAATGTCGAGGGCCATGTTGGTCTCCTGATCTGAGTTGAAATGATCGATCAGGAGCTTCTTCGGGTGGGATGGGCCGGGGTCTCCATAGGGGATTTCACTAGCTCGCCGGTGAAAAGGGCTTCGGATCGCCGATCGAGAGATTCTCGTCTCCGTCAAGGAGCCGGGCTGCGGGCGAATCGGGGACGAAGATGCAGCGAGAAGGTCCAATCGGGCGCCGAAAGACCTTTTCACCGGCCGGCAAGGGGGAACGGAACTCAGTGAACTGGGTCGTGTCCGCGGCCGATCACTCGCAGGAGCGCGTAGTAGTAAGGATGGGCGAATTTTGGATCCGCGGAGAGTTGCTGACGGGCTTCCCGAAGCGCTTCTGCGGGAGAGGCGCCATCGACCAGCGCGCGATGAAACGGCACCTGCCAGGCCAGCGTCGCTTCCGTATCCAGGGAGGCGGGAGAGACCAGCACCGCGCGCGCTCCACTTCGAAAGAACGCGCTGGGGAAGGAACTGGCGAACGAGTCTCCCCGGCGAATCGGCCCCTTGCCGGACCAACAAGCGGTGAGCACGACCAGTGGCGGGGAAGTCAGGGACTCAGCCTCCGAACAAGTGAACGTTCCTGCGCGGTTCCCTGACTCGGGGGTCAGAAGCAGTGTGGCCGGCCGGACCTCGGACGGGATCGTGATTCCGTGGGTCAGGATCTGCAGGACCCGAGTGTGTGGTGCTTCCTGACGGAGCCGAGAGACGGTCGCGTCTTTTCCCCGGATGTATTCCCAGTTCCGGGGCTCATAGATCTGGGCAAGCTCGCGCTGCAACGAAGGAAGGTCGGGGAGCAACTGCGGAGGTGCCACGCCGGGAGTCGGATCATTGCCCGGGATCGGTGAGGTGAACACGGCCAGTGCATTCCTCCTAGGGTGGTTCGAGGAGGAGTCAGTGTTGCCTCTCCCCAGGGACTGATGGAGGGCCACGGAAGGGGAGTAGCTGACGGCCACCTCGCGCGCTTCGGAGGCGAGGAGCTCGAAGGGAATCCACTCCAGCCATTCTTCTCCCACAATCGTGATCGCGTCCCAATGTTGCATGCGGTCTCGGATCGATGCGGGCAGCAGTTCCTTCCGTAGTTGCGTAGCTGCCGTCTGCCAACGCTTGGTCTCTTGGTCGGAAACTCGGCCTCGGGAATCACGTGCAGGCTCTGTCATGAGGCACCGGGCCAGCGCATTTCGCCGCTGTTGAAGCTGGTTTCGACCCACCGTGGGTCCGTGAAGCCAGCGGTTGTTTTCCAGAGCGAACACGTGGCCACGGTCGGAGGCGAGGAACAAGAGCAGCAGTCCATGGTCGGCGGTGTCGAACGGGGGTTCGGCCAATGGCAATGCGCGGGGGGGCAATTGGAAATGGCGAGAAAGAGTTCCCAAGGATTGGGCCAAGAGAAGGTGCTGCACGGCTTCTTCGATGCCCAGGTTGCCGGGTCGCGTGGCCAGGGTGAGCTCGATGAGTTCGGCGAGTACCCGGCTTTGGTCTCGATACCACAGCAGTCCGATGCCACCTTCGAGCAAAGGAGCTTGCGACCAAAGCAATTGAAACGAGGCGAGGGCAGTGACCAACTCATCACGATGCTGAGCGAGGATCGCCGCGAGGTCGCCGCGCCGACGTGCAAGGTGTCCTCGAGTGGCGAGCAGGAAGCACAGGTGATAGCCTGCTTCCATGGACGTGAGTTGGGGTTTGAGTCCTTCGAAGATCTGGGACGCTTGCTGCCACGAGAACTCGGCGCCTTGGAAATCGCGATGCATGGCGCGGACCCAAGACAGACGCAGCCAGGCGATCATCCGCGGAAGCGGAGGGAGTGACTTCTCCAGGAGTTGTTCCTTGCAGCGATCTGCAATCTCGAGAACTGCGCTCAACTCCTCTCGTTCGGCAAGACGAAGCTCTGCGTGAAGCTGATGCCAGCGAAGTTGGGCGCGACTGTCTGCGGAGAAGTTCCAACGCGATGGTTCGGCCAAGGCCGTCCCAGCTCGCTCTTGGGCGAGCCGAGGGTTCCCGCTCGCAAGAGCGAAACGAACGCCGTGCAGCAAGACCGATTGATGCACCGCGGGGTCCTCGAGATCGCGCGCCGCGTCTTCCTCCTGCCGGTACCAGTAGGCGGCTCGATCCAAATTCCCCAGCTTCTGATACAGACGCCCCCGTTCGCCGTGAATGGCCGAGACCAGGGATGGGTGCCGAGCCTGACGGTTGCTCGGGTCAAGGCTTCGTTCCGCTTGGTCCAGCAGCCGGAATGCTGAGGCAAACTCCGCTTGCTGACGAAGCAGCGTTGCCAGCTCGAGACGCATCCATGGTTCGATGGCGGGGGCCCGACCCGCAGAGCGGAGAGACTTTTCCAGGGTCTGGCGGGCGGCGAGGGTTCGACCCGCTCGAAGGTCTTCCCGGGCTCGCAACAGAGTGACGTGGGCGACAAACTCGTGGTTCTGGGAAAGGGTCGCTGCGCGAAAGGACAGATCGAGAAGCTCGCGGGTCGAGTAAGGGACCATCTCGGCGACTTCGGAAAGCGCGTAGAACTCGTCGCAGAGCAAGAAAAGATCAACGGCTTCCGAGCGGGTCAGCGGAGAGCTGGCTTCTTCGAGACGCTCGCGCAACGATTCGAAGAGTCCGACTGCATGATCTTCTGCTTGTTCTCGTCGTTCCGCGGAGGCCGATCCATCCCGCAAGGTGGTGAGGCTCTCTTCCAGGCTTTGGCCGCGGGCGATGCCTCCCATCCCCGCGACGAGAAGGAAAGCAATCCACCGGAAGCTCCTGAGTTCGAGCCACTGGAATGCTTTCAGCCGAGGTGCCGGCCGACAGCCACTCGTGCTCACGGCGATGTCTTTCTTGCTCGAGCGCGGGCGACTCCGTACTCCGCAGCCGTCGCGTCGCGTGCAACGACCTCCCACTCGAGCACCTCGGGAAGTCGGCGCCGCTCGTCCGCGTTCGGAGCCCAGCGTGGAGCGCTCAGGGAAGCCCTGTGCAAGACCAACTGGTGGTCTGCGTCGTAGATGGAAAGGTCGAACGTGAGCTCCTCGGAGAGGGATTCCTCCCATTCGAAAAACTCGAAACTCTCGACGTCGCCGATCGGGTGAACGCAGCGCAACGTGGCATCGCCGAGGACCCGGGGCAGCGGCGTGGAAACGACTGTGCGGGGAACTTCGAGGACCAATGCCACGATCGCGATGGCGGCGGCCAGGGCCACAAGGACGCCCCATTCGCGCGTCTTGCGGTCAGGAGTTTCCTTGGCCGCCAGTGACCGGGCCGCGAGAGAAAACTTTCGCAGGACCTCGTCTTCTTGGGAGCTGGGAGGCAAGGAGCTGGCGGCCGCGCGGTCTCCCCATTCCCCCGCTTCTTGTTCCAGGCCAGGGCCCCACCGTGCAGAAGAAGGTGGCCGTTGCTTGGTGCTTGAACGCTTCGGAGGTCGTTGAGTGGCCACCACCAGCGCTTGCACTTGCTGAAACTCTTCCCAACGGATGCGACACTCGGCACAGCGCTCCAGTTGCAACCTCACTGGTTCGTCAGTGACGTCGCGATCTCCCGTCAGCAGTTCCTGCAGGATGGTCTCATGGGCCGGATGGTGGAGGTTCATCGTGCTTCCTCCGGGTCGAGGGAGCCGAGCAATCGTCGCAGTCGCTCCATCCCTCGGTAGTAGCGCGTCTTGACCGTGTTGACGGGAAGTTCCACGTCGGCGGCAATGGAATCGAAGGGGTGCTCTTGGTGGAGCCGAGCGCGAATGATCCGTGCGGTCACCGGTTCGAGTTGGGAGAGAGCTTGGTCCACCCGCCGAACCGTTTCCTGAGAGGTGAGGTCGTGGCTCGGAGACTTTTCGCTCAGATCGGATTGGAGGGAGCGGTGGGGGCGACGCTGTTTGCGACGCATGGCATTCATGATGGTGAGCAAGCAGATGCGCGCCACCCAGGTTTCCAAGCGAGCCCGGCCGGAGAAGCTCAGCGCCCGATCCCAGACGACCGCAAACGCCTCTTGACTCAAATCGGCAAGCTCGTCGGCGTGGAGGGGGTGTCCCAGGCGAGCATTTTTCGCGGCCAGAATTCTCGGGATGCAACCCATGCGTTCCACGAACTCGTCGAGTCGTTCTCGCTGTCCCGCTTTGGCGGCCCGAACCAACGAGACGTCCTCGGTTCGAACCAGGGTTGGCTCACCAGAAACCATGCCCGAGTTTTCCGCGAATCCTCGCCCACCGTCAAGGCGCTCGTCTGCCAGTGTTTCCGTGATCCAAGCGGGTGATTCCAAAGAATCCTGAACTTTTCTGAAACTCGTGAATCGCGGTCAACACTACCGGGTCCGCGAAACAGAGAGGATCGCCAGACCAATCCTGAAACGGGCTTGCGGGCCATGGAACGGCCGAGGAAGTCCCGGTCAGGAGCTTCCGCCCACGGGTCGGATTCCCACGAGTCGATCACTTGTCGAGGATTCGATGACCAGAGAGTCGGGCGAAGCGAGGCAGGGGGCGTCGCGACATGGTTCCGACGTCGTCGTCAGTCATGGTCTGTTTGCATTCGAAACCCAACGAGGAGCCTTGCCATGTACCGATGGGGGACAGTTTTTGTCGCGGCCGTGTTGACGATGACGGCGAGCACTTCGACGTTTGCTCAGGAACGGTTCTGGACGGGAGCCAGCGCGAAAGGCAACAGCTGGGAGTTCGCGGGCAACTGGAACGACCCCTCGGGCCTGGGGGTTCCGGGGAGCGGCGACAACCTGCGTTTGAACCACCAGGATGTTGCGTCCGGAGGCTTTCACACTGCGAACTACACGCGAGGCGGGGACCCACTGGTCATTGACCGTGCCTACGGAGTCCTGTCCCTCACCAGCGGTTCGTCTTCGACAACTCGGATGACGTTTCGCAAGACGGGAAGCGCGGGTGTCAGCTTCACCCACCTGAACCTGACCGGGGGAGGAAACTTCAGCAGCGGGGCAACCGCGGGAGAAACCGCGGCCACGTTCCTGTTGGAGAACGACGGTTTTCAAGCCGCGGCGGTGACCTCCTATCGCAACACTTTGTTCGACGCGTCTGGATTGCTGAACCCGGTTCCTTTGGGGGTGGTCGAGACCTATGGCCGCCTCGGCCTGGCTCGTTTGGCATTGACCGGCGGTGGCACGTTCACCGCGACTTCCGTGTCGATGATCGCGGGTGACGATCCGCGACTGCCCGCCTCGACCTATCCCAGCGCCATCCTGCATCTGATGGGAGCCACCTTGGACACCGATGACGTGGTGTTGCAAGGTGTGGATGCCGGGAACGGGTGGAGCGGGTCGACCATTGCTGGGTTGGATCTCGAGAGTTCCTTGGCGACCCAGTGGCTCAGTGCGTCGGGCGGAGTCCAGATTCTCGCCCCATCTGGGGTTGAGATGGCAGCCGAGGACGTGTTGGTCGGGGGACTGGGCACGGGTCGCGAGACGGAAGCCACCTTCACCGGTGGGGGGGACTTCGAGCTTCAGACCATGGACATTCAGGGGGACGTCGGGGCTCCCGCGAGGTTCGTGCTCGACCACGGAGCGATGAACTCTTCGGGCTTGGTCCGTCTCGAACCGTCCAACGCGTCCTCCAGCGAGCTGGTGATCGAAGGCAACTACAACCAGTGGCCGCCGAATCTGGCCTTGGCCAACTTGCACAGCGTCGAGATGAATCACGACTCCACCATTCGCGTGGCGTCGGCCCATGCGAATGTGGAGCAGGAGCTTCGCATCACCGCCGACGCCGACGCGGAATTCGTTCTCGGAGGAACGATCGGAACGGGAAGCCTCGGCGCCGGTTCGATCGTGTTCGAAGGCGGCGCAACGGTCGTGCCAAGCGTCACCGGGTCCGGCTCGGCATATGGAAGCCGCGGTCCGTTCTCGGCCCTCAGCGGCGATTTTCGAACTCGAGCCAGCGGCGATTGGAACGACGCCAACGTTTGGGAGGTGTACGACGCCGGAGTTCCGGGATGGAGCCCGGCGACGAGCGCTCCTGGGATCTCCGACACGGCAACCGTCCTCGCCAATCACTCAGTCACGGTGCGAACCATCGAAAACGTCAACCACCTGATCTTGGAATGCTCCGAACCGGTCTCTGGGTTTGGCACGCCCCAGGAGCCGGGAGAAGTGCGGATCGGCGCCGAACCGTCGGGTTTCCAGATCCTCGCCATCCATGGAAGTCTCGAAATGAGGACCGGGGAAGACTGTGCGTCCGGTCGGATCAACTTTGCCGGGACCGGTTCCTCGGCGGTGCCGCAGTTGGCGTTTGCGAACGACGTGACTTTGGCGGGCGAACTGCGAGTCGATGGAGAACGAGGCGGCTGGATTACCTCGCAAAGTGCGACGATTCCCGTCGTGACCGTGGCCCCCGGCGCGGTCGTTTCGGCGGCGGGGGGCTCTTTGAGCTTTCTCGTTAGCGTCGAGATGGACGGAACCATGCGCGCCGAGGGGGTGGGCACGATTTCCCTCAGCGGACCGAGCGTGGGGAGTGGCTCCTCGGGAAGCTGGGAAGTCACTTCGGAGAACGGAGCTTTGAACTTCCAGACGTTTGCACCGCTCGCTCTCGACAGCACCGCCGGGCGCCTGCTGATCGAAGCCGGCGCGCTCCACATCAATCAGCCCATGACATTCGCCGGAGGCCTTCATCATTCCGGGGGGACGATCGAGGTCTCATCGAGCGCCTCCCTAACGGTCACCGGCCGGTACTTCCGCTAGCAGGCCGGGGAAAGATCTTTCGGCGCTCGGTCGAATCTTTTGGCCTGGGTTCTCATCCTCGAATCCGCGACGAATCCACCGATTCGCGTGCGTTCCGACTCCTTGGCGGAGGCGAAAACCTCCCAGTCATCTGAGTCTTTTCTCACGAGCCTGCTAGGCGCGGTCCTGGTCGAGCGGATCACAGTGCGTTCCTTCGCCCGAGGGGCAACAACCTCTCGGGCGAGGGTCTCTGCTCGATGGCCCATTCGTTCCACGATCACTTGGAGATCGATAGTCCCAGGTGTCGGGCCAAGAATGTGAACTGCAGCGCGAGGGTCTCGCTTCTCTTGGGGATTCCGCTTCCTTGGGAGTGTCCGGCACCCCAGATCACTTGGAGGTAGATTGGACGATTGGCTCGCTGCGCGTGTTGCAGGGTGGCGACGAGCTTGTAGCCATGGGCGGGCGGAGCGACTCGGTCGTCACTGCCGACTTGCACCATGGTCGCTGGGTAGAAACCAGGGCTGGCGTTCCTCAACGGGAGCCACTCGCACATCGCCGCGAACTCGTCCGGCATCTCGGGATTGCCGTACTCTTCCACCCACGCACGTTCGGCCATGAGATCCACTCGCGGGATCTGAATCACACAAGCGCCGAACGAGTTTCGATGACGCACCAAGGTTCCAGCGGTGGCAGCGCCACCCATGCTCGCGCCCAACAGGCCGATCCGGTCGGTTCGCGAGTAGCCGCTGCGAACCAACCATTCCGCGGCCGCCCCGAAGTCGTCGATCGCGTTGATTTTGTGAAGGCCGGTGCCGGCTCGACTCCATGCTTCGCCGTGTTCTCCGCTGCCACGGACGGCGGGGACGGCGACGACTCCTCCCTCTTCGATCCATGCGTGGAGCTCGGGCAGGTACAGCGGTCGGACCAGCATTCCTCGCGCCGCCCAGTTGTGAACGAGAGTCGGATGAGAGCCGTCTCGAACGAGCCCTTTGCGGGAACCCAGGTAGACGGGGATCTCGGCACCGTCATGACTGGAGTAGGTGTGGCGTTCTAGGACGAAATCCTCGGGGTCGAAGGGAACTTCAGCGAACCCAAGGGCGGTGGTGGTCCCCGAGCGTAGGTCTGTTTGGTAGGCCGTTCCGGGGTCGAACATCGATTGCACGTCGTAGCGGACGACTGGATGTTCGGGGTTGCCGATCAATCCGCTTTCGGTGAACCCCTGCGAGCCGTGGTCGATTTCATGAACGAGGGTTCCGTCCAAGCGGTGGGAGCGGAGAACCACTCGCCCCGCCACGCCATACAGCAACGCGATTCGGTCGCCGAACAAACCCACGGTCGGTCGCGCGGGATGGTTGTTGTCATAGACGGCTTCGGCTTGTTCCGGAACGATCTCGGTCCAGTGTTCTTCTTCGGGGTGGTCCTGAGGGACCGCGATCACGCGGCCGTTGGGAGCGTCGAGTGTGGTGTAGACGTAGAGCTGTCCCTCTCGCAGCCCGAGGACCTGGTAGGAACCCGCCGGTTCGAGGAAGCGTTCCGCACCCAGTGCTTTGCCGGAAATGTCGTAGGAAGTGACCGTCGTTCGATCTCCCTCGGGATGGAAGGCGGTGATGAACAGGAATTGTCCCTCACGAGAGGTCTGGACGGCGAGCTCGGGAGGCGTCTCCTGTCGGCTGCGAAACACCGTCGCATCTTTCGTGGGGGGTGTCCCAAGGCGATGAATCCGTACGGAGGATCCGTCGACGTAGGCGAATCCGCTGCTGTCGCGGAGCCACGCGATTCGCCAAGGCCAGTACGGAATGGGGATTGTCTCTGACGCAAGGTCATGAGCCTTCAGGTTGCTTGCACTAGGTTGCTTCCCAGGATCGGAGGGAGACGGATTCGACTTGTTTTCCGAGGCCTCGCTCGGGCTGCTCGTCACGCGAAACACGCGAATGCATGGGCCCATGGAGGCACTCGACGCAGGGAGCAAGAGATGGGTTCCATCGGGACTCGGGATCGGATCACCGATGGCCAGCGGGGCTTCGAGGCCTCCCGGAAACTGGTAGGGATCGATCAACAGCTCCGCCTCTCGGTCGTTCGCGCGATCGGCGTCTGTTTGCACGCGGATTTCGCCATACAACTCTCCGGGCGGCGTGACCTTGCGGAACCAGCGTCCCTTCGCGACGCGCGGAACGGAAGCGCGTTGGTATTCGTTGAGCTCGACGATGCGCTCGTGAAGAACGGGGAACGCGGGATCGTCGGCGAGGGACAACGTGGTCCGTTCGTTCTGTGCGTGAGTCCAAATGTCCCGTTCCTTTCCGGGAGTCTCCAGCCATCGATAGGGAGCCGCGATCGACGTGCCATGCCGCTGCCAACGATCCTGCCCCCGGCGAGTCGGAGGAGGAGGGCTCGGCGTGTCGGCCAGGGATCGGACGAAGCGCAGGGCCGCCTCGGCTTCGATCGGGATTTCCCCCAATGTCCATGGATCGCGAGGAGCCACCCGCAAGTCGTGATTCGCCTCAGGAAGAACCACGAGTAGCCGCTGTTCGTTGCCGGCTTGGTCTAACCATTCGTCAATACGGCGGCGACTCAGCTCGGCCGGCACCACCGCGTCCTTCTCTCCCCAAAGACAGACCACCGGCGCAGCGACTCGAGTCCATTCCTTGCTCGGATCGAAATCCAGAGCGACCAGATGCTCCCAAGGAGCCGGGGGAAGTCCTTGACGATGCCAGATCGGAAGCTCGTAGGCGGCTTGGTACCACGGTTGTTGACGAATCGCTTCCAGTTGCTGCCAGGCCTCCTCGCGATCTTTGCCCGTGCGTAGGTAGTCGTAGATCGACTCCAGAACGCGGCAGGATTCCTGGGCTGCTTCTTCACTGAATCCTGCGTTCAGCACCTTGTTGCGCTGGTTGTAGAGATTCTGCTCGCCGGGGCTGATGGCGGGAGCGCTCAGGCCGACGACGAAGCCGATCACATCCGAGCAAGCCGCCGCAATGGCCGAAACCCAGCCGCCCTGACTCATTCCCCCAACGCCAATTCGTTGGGGAATCAAGGCCTCGTGTTGTTGCAGAACTTTCGCCGCGGCAACCGCATCCCAAGCCAGCATCTGCATGTCGGCGCCGGGATGGGGGGGGCGCTTGTCGTAGAGGAGGGAGGCGACGCCGCGCTCTGCGAACCAGACAGCCAGGCTTCGATAGACGGGGTCTTCTTGGCTGACCGGACCCGATCCGTGAGTCCAGACAACGGCGGGAAACGGACCTTGCCCCCGGGGTCGCAGGAGAGTTCCCGTGAACTCGCGGCCTTCATTGACGAAGCGGACGGGTTCGCGGACGAACGGCGAGGGCTGCTGCGTCTGACGAAAGGAGGCGAGTCCCTCGACTCCCCAACCCGACCAACTTCCCTGTCGTTCCATCCCTTCCGTGGCCAGATCGAGAACCCCGTGATCCGAGTAAATCTCCAGCCGAAGGCGAGTTCGTTCTGCGGACCGTTCCACCTTTGCGGGCAAGTCGTACCAGTCGAATTGGGGAACCGAGAATCGAGCGTTGCCGCCTTCCTGAAACTCCAGCCGGATGGCCAACTCGTCACCCTGGGCTTCGACGATTCCTGCCCAGCTTCCGGGGCTCGGAAAAGATTGAGCCAAGGCCGGACCTGCGAGGAGCATTGCCAGGCCCATATGGATCAGTAGAGCGGGGCGGCAGGGAGACCTTCGTGTGCGTGGTTCGTTCGACATGGGGTTGCCTCCTTATGTGCCAAATTTTTAGCACATGAGGAGGGGGGGAAGGGTATTGATGCCAAAATTTTGACAATTTATGGAGGCGGGCTATCTTGGCTGCATGACTGAACCCCGCACACTCAGCCGCCGGGAACGCCAGATTCTCGAAGCCGTGGTTCAACGGCGTCAGGCCACGGTGTCCGAGGTCCTCGAGTCGCTCGAGGACCCGCCGAGCTACTCCGCCGTGCGAACTACCATGGGCATTCTGGTCGACAAAGGACATCTGCAGTTCAAGCGCGATGGCCGGCGCTACGTGTACCGTCCCGCGGAAAGTCCTTCGCGCCTGAAACGCAAAGCGTTGCGTGACGTGGTGCAGCATTTCTTTGATGGATCCGCGGAGCAACTGGTGAACACGTTGTTGGACTCCGGGTCCCGCAAACTAGAGAACGGGGAGCTCGACCGCATCGCCGAGATCGTCGAGCGGGCCCGGAAGCGCAAATCGTGATCGGCCTGGAGCGTGTTCTCGAGTGGGGAGCCGGGTGGATTCCTTGGCTGTGGGTGACGTCATGGCGAGTGGCGTTGTTGTTCGCCCTCGTTGCTTTGATTTCGCGCTTGCTTCGCCGTCGCGTGGAAGCCGTCTGCGCGTTGTGGCGAGCCACGACGATCCTGTTCCTGGTGTTGTTGTTCTTGCCAACCACCCTTCCCGGGTCCAGTGGTTGGTTTCCCATGGTTTCGCCGTGGGCACCAACCAAGGAACGGTCGCAGTGGCCGAGTACCGACAGTTCAACGTCGTCAGCGGCTGCGGAGTCTTCTGCCCTCGGAAGCAGAAGCTCTGGATCTCATCTGGTGAGGTCTTTGGATCTTCCCTTGCCCGACCGAGCACCGAGAGGCGCGAGGGCTTCGGCCAAGCAAGCCCAGTCCACGACTCGAGATGACTTCAAACTCGATTCGGCACCGCGGTCTGCTCGAACCTTCGTTGCGACTGCGGCCGGCGCGTTGGGGGGAGTTTGGTTGCTCGGCCTGATCGTCCAGTGCACCCGGCTGATTGTTGGTGCCGGCAGGTTGGCCCACCGCGTGCGCGAAGCACGTCCTCTGCTTCGTGGTGCTTGGACCGGGGAGTGGCAGCGTTTGGCTCGAACTCTTGGGGTTCGCAAGCCGATTCTCGGGAAGATCACGTCGTGGCCCGCGGCCCCGGTTCTCTGTGGATGGCGGACGCCCGTCATCCTGGTTCCCAAATCATTTCCTGCGTGGCCGGCGAGTCGGCAGCGAGCCGTTCTGACCCACGAACTGTCCCACCTCGTTTCCGGAGACCTCTGGTTCGTTCGCTTGGCCGGGCTGCTCTCGGCGGTGTTCTGGTTTCATCCTGCCGTTCGGTGGAGCGCCCGGCAGCTCGCTCGCTACCAAGAACTCCGCTGCGATCGATTGGTGTTGCAGCAAGGAATCGACGCGGTTCAGTACGCCAACAGTTTGGTGATCATGGCTCGCGATGCGGCCCATGGGTCGGCGATGTCGGTGCCTTTCTCCCGCCGCGGACTCCTCGAAGAGCGAGTGCGAGAGATTTTGGGGGCTTGCTCGCCCGCTCGAGGCACCCAGTGGGTGACCATGCTCGCATTGTTGTGCACGGTAGGAAGTGCCTCGGCAATCCAAGGAAGAGTCGATCCAACGAGCCCACCCCAGGAACGATCCCCGGACGTGGACGCACCGGCGGATGTCTTGTTTCAACCAACAGATCCGAAAGCCCCGACGCCTTCGGAGCTGCCGGGCTTCCTCCAAGCGCTGTGCATCGACGTCAACCGAGATGTCGTCATTCGCCAAGCCGACGCCTTGGGGATGCGCATCCTTCGCGAGCGGGGTGTGATCAATGCTCTCGCTCTCTCCGACCAATTCGAGTTCTCCATTCAAGATTCGACCGGATTCCTCGAGGAGATCTCCCCCGATCTCGGTGGGAATGAGCCGCTGGAGGTCTTGGTTCCGTCCGAGATGAGCCTTGCAGTCAAGATTCACCGAGGGAGTCTCGACTGTCACGGAGTGTTTCGTTCTTTGTTGGCAACGACTTCTCTGGGATCCATCGAGGTCGACGCCTCCGAGGGTGTTGTCGAGTGTCTCGACTTGCACGCGGCCAATGGGTCGATCGGGATTGACTGTGGAGAGTTGTCAGGCACGGTGCGTGCGGTCTGTGGACGGGGCCGAGTGGCTATGACACTGGATGACCCGCACTCTCGCGGAAGTCTGTGGCTGTCCGCGGGGCGAGGAGATGTGATGTTGTCGATGGCCGCGCGGCTCGATGCCAAGCTGGACACTTTGTGCCCACTGGGAACGGTGCGCGGGTTGCCGTTCGAAACGACCCCGGACTCCGCGCCCCTCACCGGGCACCTCCAATCTGCGACCGGAGACATCACGGTTCAGCGCTTCTCTTTTGGTGAAGAGTCTTCCAGCCACTAACCCATCTAGTCCGTCACGGGGACGAGGCAAAGCACTTTCCGACGCGGACTGACGCCAACTTCATCCCCCTCGGATCTGGAAGATCTGGCCGGAATGGCAGCCACCCGAATGGCCATTCGGAGTTCCCCGAGCCTCGATTCCCGTTTGTCGATGGCACGGACTTGCTGCCGCTTCCGCTACGCGGCCGAGGCCACGAATGCCAGGACCGTCTCTCTGAGATCTTCTTCAGCCGCGTGCTAGACTTCACCTCCTCATGGTGAGCCGATTCCTGACGACTGCATGGTTGCTTGTTCTCCTGGCTGCGCGAAGCGAAGCAGCCGAGAAGCCCAACTTCGTGTTCTTCTTGAGCGACGATCACTCGAAGGCGGACTACGGGTGTTATGGGTTTCCCGTGGACTTGACGCCGACGGTGGATCGCTTGGCGCGAGAGGGGCTCGTGTTCGATCGAATGTTTACCGCGCAAGCGGTGTGTGCGCCCAGCCGTGCGGTTCTGTTCACCGGAATGGATCCCATTCGCAATGGGTTGTTCGTTCAACACGGTTCCTGTCGCCCGGGAACAAGAACGGTCTACGACGCGTTGACTCGCTTGGGATACGACGTGTCGCTGATTGGGAAGATGCACGTCAAGCCCGACACGGTGTTCCATTGGGGCACGCCTCCGCCGATTCTGGCAAAGAAACTGTCGATGGACCAACTGGACTCGTTCTTGGCAGAGCACGTCGACAAACCGTTTTGCTTGTTTCTCGGTTCTCGCTACCCGCACGGCCCTTATCCGAAGAAGACGAAGTTCCCCAAGAGCGAGGTGGTTCCTCATCCGTACATGAAGGACGCCGCGGAGCGGAACTTGGCTGGGTACTACGACCACATCGCCGAGGAAGACCGCGAACTCGCGAGAGTCTTGGATCTCCTCGACCAGCACGGGCTGTCACAGAATACGGTGTTCCTCTACTCGTCGGATCATGGCGGAGGCAAAGACGCAAAGTTCACGGTCTACGACCGTGGATTGGGTGTGCCGTTCATCGTTCGTTGGCCTGGCAAGATCGAGCCCGGCCGCACGTCAGCTCTCGCAAGCTATGCGGACGTGTTACCCACCATGGTCGAGATCGCAGGAGGCTCGCCGCTGGCAGGCATTGACGGAAAGAGCTTCGCCGCTGTTCTACAGAATCCCGCCCTCCCTCACCGGGACCATGTGTTTGGGCTGATGACCCAGCAAGGAGTCCACAATACTCACGTGTTCCCCCGCCGCTCCTCGCGCGGTCCTCGGTTTCACTACATTCGCAACTTCAACACTCTTGAGAAGATTGCGCGGGACGAGCAAGCGGGGAAGCAAGTGAACCCGTTCTACCGCCTGGGGGCGGAGATGCATCCGGACACGCCGGAGGAGCAGCTGTTCGACACCCAGGCGGATCCTTGGGAGCTGCACAACCTCGCGGCGGATCCCGGTTACGCAGAAACCAAGGAACGATTGAAACGGGCGATGTTCGAGTGGATGGAGCAGCAGAACGACTTCTTGGCCACTCGTGAAGAGATTCCGTTCCTCGAGTCGAAGCATCCGGTCGACCAATCCGGAGCGGCCTACACCTGCCCGCCTCACTTGATTGGTACGGTGGAACACTTCGCCAATCCCCATGAGGTCACGGCGCCTCGCTGAAAGCCCATCGGGGTCTGGATCTGGTCGGCCGCAGAAGCCAGCAAGTCTGTGGGATCATGGGCCCTGTGGTCATGGTGCAGAGGCTCGAGTCAAGCGGCGCGATGGAAAGCCTTCGGCGCCGGAGCGGACCTTTTCGTCTCGGTCTTCGTGTCGAATCTTCGACGAACTCTCCGACTCGACGGCGATTCGATTCGTTGACTGCAAGGAGAACCGCTCGCCCGGCCATCGGAGGCTTCTCCAAGATCTGCTGGTCGACACGATTCGTCAGACCTGCAGCGGAATGCGACATCCGGGGCAGGTCACGCCATGCTCCATGCGGAGTGGATTCCGTCCCCGTCCCGCTCCGTCACCGCCTCGGATTCCCACCGTCTGAAGACCGGTCAGTTTGTCCATTGCGAACGAGTGGCTGGGATGCTTGGATGAGAAGCTGGCGGGAATATCAGCGGCATCCATGGCGGAGCCAATGTGGAGATGGGGGAGCGGGGCACCGGTGAGAGACGGCTTGGCGCGGAAAAAAGTCAGTAGGAAATCGGCGGCAGGGCCCACCGCAGGGAAGGGGGCCAGCGCAGCGAAGGGGACCGGCGGAGCGGCGAAAACCAGCAAGGCGACCGCTTCCAAGAAGGCCTCCGCGGGCAAACGCGGGAAGGGCGCGGCGAAGTACGACGAAAGCGCCATTCAGACCCTGGATGCCCTCGAGCACATCCGGCTTCGGACCGGGATGTACATCGGTCGACTCGGGGACGGCAGTCACCCCTCGGACGGCATCTACATCATGCTGAAGGAGGTCGTCGACAACGCGATCGACGAGTTCATCATGGGCGAGGGGGGCGAGATCCTCATCCGTCGCGATGGCTCGCGGGTCTCTGTCCGGGACTACGGCCGAGGCATTCCCCTCGGCAAAGTCATCGAATGCGTGAGTCAGATCAACACCGGTGGCAAGTACAACGACGAGGTCTTCCAGTACTCCGTGGGATTGAACGGGGTCGGTACCAAGGCGGTCAACGCCCTGTCGTCTCATTTCGAGGTGGTGAGTCACCGAGACGGCAAGTACCGCCGGGCGCGCTTCGAACGCGGCAAGTTGCTCGAGGAAAAGAAGGGCAAGACCAGCGAGCCCAACGGAACCTTCGTCGAGTTCGAGCCGGATCTCGAGATCTTTCCCCAGTACGACTGGCTGGACAAGCTGCTCGATCACCGGCTGGACTACTACGCGTATCTGAACACCGGGCTGCGGGTCAACTACAACGGCAAGATCTACAAGAGCAAGCGTGGTCTGGCGGACTTGTTGAAACGCGAGCTTGGTGGCGAATCGCCGTTGTACGAAGTCGGCCACTGTCGTTCGGACCGGCTGGAGTTCGCCTGGACTCACACCAACGCCTACGGCGAAAAGTACTTCAGCTTCGTCAACGGTCAGTACACCAACGACGGTGGCACCCACCAGAGCGCGTTCCGGGAAGGCATCCTGAAGGGTGTGAACGAGTTCGCCAAAGCCAACTTCGCTGGCGAGGATATTCGCGACGGAGTCTTGGGTGCGGTGGCGATCAAGCTCCAGGATCCGGTCTTCGAGAGCCAGACGAAGAACAAGCTCGGGACCACGGAAGTTCGCCCCTGGATCGTCAAGGAAGTGCGCAACGAGGTCGTGTTGTGGATGCATCGCAACAAGAAGGCGGCCCAGGCGCTCCTCGACAAGGTCAAGTCCAACGAACGGATTCGCAAGGAACTCGCGTCCATCAAGAAGGAGGCGCGCGAGCGGGCCAAGAAGACGGCGATCCGCATTCCCAAGCTGACGGACTGCAAGGTTCACCTCGACAAGGCCAACAAGCGGGCCGAAGAGAGCTCGATCTTCTTGGTGGAGGGGGATTCCGCGGGGGGCACCATCGTGCAGTGTCGCGATGTGCAGACTCAGGCGATCTATGCCCTGCGCGGCAAGCCGTTGAACTGCTACGGGCTCAAGCGCGAAGCCGTGTATCGCAACGAAGAGCTGTACAACATGATGCGAGCTCTCGGCATCGAGAACGGGCTCGACGGTTTGCGCTACAACAAGGTCATCATCGCCACCGATGCCGACGTGGACGGCATGCACATTCGCAATTTGCTGCTCACGTACTTTTTGCGCTACTTCGAAGAACTGGTGACCAAGGGGCACGTCTATGTCCTGGAGACACCACTGTTCCGCGTCCGCAACAAGAAAGAGACGCGGTACTGCTACTCCGAGAAAGAACGCGATCAGGCCTTGAAGAAGATCAAGGGCGCCGAGACCACGCGCTTCAAGGGGTTGGGAGAGATCAACGCACAGGAAATGCGGGTGTTCGTGGGAGAGGACATGCGCCTCGACCCGGTCCTCATCGACAACCTGAGCGAAATCACCAAGTCCCTCGACTTCTTCATGGGCAAGAACACGCCCCGGCGCAAATCGTTCATCGTCGACAACCTCGTCACCGACGTGCTGTAGGCCGGGCGACCATGACAACCTACCGCCAATGCTCGTGACTTCGTCGTTCCACCGATCTTCCTCCTCTGCGTATCTTCCGATTCGCTTTCGACTCGTAGGCAGCTCTTAGAGACATCTCATGGCTCAGCTCGAACCGCTCATGGAGCGGAACTTCCTGGAGTACGCCAGCTACGTGGTCTTGGACCGGGCCATCCCCGAGATCCGGGATGGCCTGAAGCCGGTGCAGCGGCGTCTCCTGCAGACGCTGTTCCAGATGAACGACGGCCGTTTCCACAAAGTGGCCAACGTCATTGGCGACACCATGAAGCTCCATCCTCATGGCGAAGCGGCGATTGCCGATGCCTTGGTGGTGCTGGCGAACAAGGAGTACTTCATCGAGCGTCAGGGGAACTTCGGCAATCCCCTGACCGGACATCGTGCGGCCGCACCCCGCTACATCGAGTGCCGCCTCACCCCGCTGGCTCTGGAGACCCTGTTCCACAAGCACACCACCGAAATGGTGCCGAGCTACGACGGGCGCCGGGAAGAACCGGTGTTCCTGCGCGCCAAGCTGCCGGTGTTGCTGATGCTCGGGCCCGAAGGCATTGCCGTCGGCATGGCGACCAAGATCCTGCCCCACAATCTGCCGGAACTCCTGAAGGCCCAGATCGCTCTCCTGGAGGGGAAGGAAACTCGCGTCTATCCGGACTTCGCTTCGGGCGGCTTGATGGATGTCACCGAGTACGACGACGGCCGTGGCAAGGTGGTGCTGCGCGCCAAGATCGAGAAGAAGGACGACAAGACCATTGTCATCCGTGAGCTGCCCTACTCGGTGACCACCGAGAGCCTCATCAACTCGATCGATGCCACCGCCCAAAAGGGTCAAGTGAAGGTCGCGTCCGTCAGCGACTTCACGACCAGCAAGGTCGAGATCGAGATCAACCTGCCCCGTGGCACCTACGCCAAGGACGTGATCCCCCAGCTCTACGCCTACACCGACTGCGAGGTTTCGATTTCCTCGAACGTGGTCGCGGTGCACGACGGAAAGCCACGGGAGATGACCATCACCCAGGTGCTGGCGGCGCAGACCGACCGGCTTCTGGAGAACCTGCGGGCCGAGATCCAGTGGGACCTGGACCAGTGGAACGACAAGCTCCACTGGCTAACCCTGGAGCAGATCTTCGTCGAACACCGGGTCTATCAGCGGATCGAGAAGGCCAAGACCGACAAGGCCGTCCGCAAGAACGTCTGGGACGGCATGCACGAGCACGTGAAACTGTTCGTGCGCGACATGGTGGAGGACGACATCGATCGTCTGCTTCGCATTCCCATTCGCCGGATTTCTCAGTACGACATCGACAAAAATCGCAAGGACGTCAAGGACGCCGAAGCCGCGATCAAGACCTGCAAGCGCAAGCTCCGTCAGATGAAGAAGACCGCGATCGAGTACCTACAGGACATCATTCAGCGCTACGGCAAGGTCTTCCCGCGCCGCACCAAGATCACCACCTTCCAGGTCGTCGACAAACGCAAGGTCGCCCGCAAAGACATCCGCATGAGCTACGACCCGAAGAGCGGCTTCTTCGGCACCAAGGTCCGCGGCACCCGCTTCGAGTTCACCGCCAGCGAGTTCGACCGGATCCTGGCCATCTCGAAAGACGGCAGCTACCGGGTCATGGGCGCCGTCGACAAGATCCTTCTTCCCGGCCGAGTTCTTCATTGCTCCAAGTTCGACACCGAAAAAGGTGCGACCTTCACCATCGTCTACCGGGACAAGAAGAAGCTGGTCTGGGTCAAGAAGTTCAAGATCCTCCAGTTCATCAAGGACAAGGAATACTCCCTGGTTCCCGAAGGCGCCAAGATTGAGATGCTGGCTGAGGGCGACAAACCCGGCAGCGTGCATCTCGAGTTCGTGCCCGCGGCGCGACAGCGCGTGACGGAACTCGAGGTGGACCTGAACGAGTTCGCGATCAAGGGGACGACCGCGCGAGGGAACCGGTTGGCTCCGAAGCCGGTGGCGAAGGTGACGCGGGTGAAGGGGTAAAGAGAGCTGTCGAACCAGGGCGAGCGGCGCCAACGGGCTCCTCGGCCAGACAGGTCTTTCCTTTCACGCGTTGCGACAGCGACGATTTCGGCACGGAGGGCTCGTCCGGAAACTCGGTGCCTTCCTCAAACCTGGTGACGGTCTGGGATCAGCAGTTCGCGCTTTCAGTGGCGACCGCGAGCATGATCCTGGGGTGGGAGACTCCTGGCATCACACGATTTCTGGCAACCGGGCTTCGTCGATATTCCTCAGCTTCTGGCCCACGAAAGCAACATAGGTGAGGGCACTTCCAGCAGTCGACAGGCGGTGCGTGTACGCCTTCTTGGCCTTCAGCTGGAGAATCTTGTCTTGGAGCAATGAGTGGGCCAGGGTTGCGAATCCGCTCGGATCACCTTCGAGAAGGAAGCTTTCCTTGATCGTGAACGCGACCCATCCGCCGGTTTCGATCTGGTTGAAGGCCCTGGAAAAGGCGAGTGGGGGAATATCCCCGAAGCCGAGTGCGGCCACCGACACAAGGCACGTCAGCGATTTCGAGCTGAGAGTACGCACGGCGTCGGAGGGCGTCTCGCAGATGTCGCCGACCACGTAGCTGTCGTAAAGTCCCGGACGATCCCGCTCGGCGGCCTCTTTTGCCTCGGGAATGATGTCGAGACCGACGATTCCGGAAACTGACAACTTGCGGAGTTCTTCCGCGACGCATCCGTTGCCAGCACCGAGGTCCAAGATCGTGAGTGATTGCGGATCGACATCCGCGGCAAGCAATTGTTCTACGAGCAGTCGGCGGACGACCTGAGGCGACTGGCACTTCAGCTGGTCGTACACGATCCTTTCATACAACCCTTGGATGGAGAAGATTGCTTCGTAATCGTGCAAGCGGATCTTTCTCCATTCGCGTCCCAGCTCGACCTCGACCCACTCTTCATCCTGGGAAACCTCCTCGCCAATGGCGGGCAGCCGAACCGAGGGGGACTTGCTGGCGAGATGGTCGACGAGGGTGGTGCTGGCTGGGGCGGACAAGGGCATTTCTCCGTTGAGAACAGCTTGGGATTCGGAACGTTCCAAGGGCGGCGTGACCTCGCGCTGAGGCTCGAGGGCCCATCAGGCCGCGGCCGGAGGTTGGTCCTGGGGGTGAATGCGAGTCGCTAGGGCAAAGACAGCAACCTTGGGTCGGTGGCGACTGGCTCGAGAGCAATGCGAGTGCCTGCAAGTGGACTTTTCTACTAAGTGCTTTCTGTTGATCGATTTACGTTGATTGAGGTGGATTGCTGACTACGCTCGCTTTCTGCGAGTCGGCGGTAGAAATGCCGGTACAATCGGCAGAATGAGCGCTGAAAAAAGTCTGGCGGCCGATGGAAATGCCCCCACCGTGGCAATCGCCGTGGAAGATCGAGGGATCCGCGAGGCTCTCGCTCTCTTGCTCCAGGATCGAGGTGTTCAGGTCGAGATATTGACCCTCGAAACCCACGATTTGCTCGAGTCCGTCCGCCGTCAGGGAGCCGACGTGGTCGTCATCCGGCGCTCCCAGATTCCCGCATCCGAGTACGAGACGATCGACCGCATGACGGGTGGTGCCCACGACCCTGGCATCGTCGTTCTTGCGGATGCGGAGGACGCGGGAGATCGGGTTCGGCTTATGGCAGCAGGAGTCAGTCAAGTTCTCCAGGAGTCGCGGCCTGAGCCGGAGATCGGCGATGCCATCCATGCCATCGCCGGCGCGGAAGCCGGGGGCACTGTGGGAACACCGGAGGTACGCGGCAGCCGTCCGGAGCCTCGCATCGGAGACTTTTTCTCGCGTAGCCCACGCATGCTCGAGTTCCTGGACCTGGTTCGCAAGGTGGTCGATCAAGACTCGTCTCTCTTGATTCTGGGCGAAACCGGTGTCGGCAAGGAACGCCTGGCGCGAGCGATTCATGCAGAGGGGCCGAGGGCGGCAGGTCCGTTCCTGTCGGTGAACATCGGAGCTCTCTCCGAGACGCTCCTTGAGGCCGAGCTGTTCGGCCACGAAGCGGGAGCCTTCACCGGTGCTGACAAGATGCGTCGCGGTCAGTTCGAACTCGCGAAGGGGGGAACGATCCTGCTGGATGAGATCGGCGAGATGCCCCCGCACCTTCAGGTGAAGCTCCTGGCCGTGCTCCAGCGTCACGAAGTCAATCGAGTCGGTGGGAACCGGGCTATCCCGATCGATGTGCGTGTCATGGCCGCGACCAATCGCGACCTGAGCGACGACGTCAAGGAAGGCCGGTTTCGCGAGGACCTCTACTATCGACTGAACGTGGTCCCGCTGGCCATCCCTTCTCTACGGGAAAGGAAAGAGGAAATCCCCGACCTGGTCGGGAGGTTCATCAACCACTTTCGAAGAGACTTCGATAGCCGACAGATCCGCGGAATCACCGATGCGGCGCTTCGGGTCCTCGTTCAGCACGATTGGCCGGGGAATATGCGCGAACTCATCAACGTGATCGAGCGCGCGATGCTCCTGTGCGATGGATCCCAGATCACTCTCGCGGATCTTCCCGTGGGTCTGCGTTCGGCCATGGGGGAGGGGGAGGCCGAGGCCGACGCGGAAGCGCTCGCGGAAAACTCCGAGGCGCAGTTCCCCGCGGCCTGGTTGGAGCGTCCTCTCCGTCAGGTGCGACGGGGTGTGATCGAGCGGTTCGAGAAGGCGTATCTCGTGGCTCAGCTTCGGGCGACAAGGGGCCGGGTCGGCGAGACGGCCCGGCGATCTGGTCTGGCACCACGATCCCTGCACGACAAGATGAAGCGCTACGATCTTCGCAAAGAGGACTTCCGCGGCACCGGATCCCCCCCCCTTTCATGATCCAACTCGACGAGGTCTCGAAATCCTTCGCGGTTGGCTCTCCCAAGGTCGTCGACCGCGTGTCGTTGACGGTCGAAGAAGGGGAGCTTCTGGTTCTGCTGGGTTCGTCCGGATCCGGGAAGACGACGCTGCTGCGTCTCATCAATCACTTGTTGGAACCTGACTCCGGACGGGTGCTGGTCGACGGCAAGGAGGTTCGTTGTCAGGACCCCGTTCTGCTGCGGCGCCGCATTGGATACGTTTTCCAGGGGATCGGGCTGTTTTCTCACCTCTCGGTCGAGGACAACGTCGCGATGGTGCCGCAGCTCCTCGGGTGGCCTCGGGCTCGGCGTCGCGAGCGGGCTCGCGAGCTGCTCGAGCTCGTTGGGCTGCCGCCGGACGATTACGCATGCCGCTTGCCGATGCAGCTCTCCGGCGGCCAGCAGCAACGCGTGGGTGTCGCTAGGGCTCTGGCAGCCGATCCGAAGTACCTGCTGATGGACGAGCCGTTCGGAGCACTCGATGCCGTGACTCGTGATGCCCTGCAACGCGAACTCTTGGATATCAAGGAGAAGCTCTCGAAGACTGTCGTGTTCGTCACTCACGACATCTTCGAGGCGCTGACCCTCGCCGATCGGATTGCGGTGGTTCATCAGGGACGACTCCAGCAAATCGGAACCAGGCACGAAATCGTAGGGATGCCGAAGACCGATTTCGTCCGAGAGCTGTTCGCTCGACCGGCCGAGCAGATCGACTCTTATCGGAGTCTTCAGTGAATCTTGGCGACACGCTGTCGACCCTCGTCCGCGAGCGATGGGTGGAACTGTGGTTTCGCACGGGAGAGCACTTGCTCCTCATTGGTTGTTCTACGCTCGCGGCCTGCACCATCGGCCTGCCGTTTGGCATCCTCGCCTTCCGTTTGCCGCGGCTGCGAACCCCGTTGACTGCGTTGGTCGCCACTTTGCAGACCGTGCCCAGCCTGGCCATGCTCGCCTGTCTCCTCGCCCTTCTCGAAAAGATTGGCGCGGTGCCGGCCTTGATTGCACTGACCCTGTACGCCTTGCTCCCCATCGTGCGTAACACCCTGGCAGGACTCGATGGGGTGGCTCCAGAGATTCGGGAAGCTGCGCGTGGCATTGGGATGACTTCACGACAGCAACTCGTCCTGGTCGAGTTGCCGCTGGCCGCTCCGGTGATTGGGGCGGGGATTCGGACCGCGGCCGTCGTCGGCGTCGGAATCGCGACGCTTTCTGCGTTCATCGGTGCGGGAGGTCTCGGCCAGTTCATCAATCGAGGACTGGCGCTCTCGAACACCAATCTGATTCTTCTCGGAGCAGTGCCGGCGGCGCTCCTCGCTTTGCTGGTGGATGGTGCGCTGGCGAGTTGCCTATGGGCCATCCGGCCGCAGCCACTCGACTCGGTCCGCAGTCGCTACCGATTGGCGGCGCGACGCGTCCTGGCAGTCGGTTCACTGTTCGTACTGTTTGTTCTCGGAATTGGCGGGTTCCTGGTGGACCGCGAGCGCCGGTCTGGGGAGGCCCAGAGTGCCATCGCGGAAACCGTGCGGGTAGGAACCAAGAATTTCACCGAACAGCTCATCCTGGGAGAGCTGATGGCCCAGCTCCTCGAGGAGTCCGGACTGAACGTCCAGCGTCGCTTCAATCTCGGAGGGACGATGATCTGTCACGGCGCCTTGATTCATGGCGAAATCGACCTGTACGCGGAATATACCGGCACCGCGCTCACCGCCATTCTTGGTGAGGATCCGTCGGCGAATGAATTGCTCGTTAGCCAGGTGGTGGATCGCGAATACCGGGAGCGCTTCGACGTGGAGTGGTTTCCGGCCTTCGCGTTCAACAACACCTACTCCCTCACGGTTCGCGAGACGTTTGCAGCGGAAAGTGGGTTGTCCCGCATCTCTGATCTGGTTCCATTTGGCGCACAACTCACGGCAGGGTTCACCGCAGAATTCAGCGAGCGTCCGGATGGTTACCCCGGCCTCCGAGAGAGCTACGGATTGCGGTTCCGGGAGGTCCGAGACCTGGATCCGGCTCTGATGTACCAGGCCATCGGTGGCGAGGAGGTCGACGTGATCTGTGCGTTCGCCACGGATGCTCGAGTTGCTGCACACCAGCTGATCACCCTTGTGGATGATCGAGAGTTCTTTCCTCCCTACCAGGCGGCACCGGTGGTGAGCTCGGGCGCCCTCCGCCGCATTCCAGCCATCCGCCAGGCTCTTCTACCCCTCGGCGGGCTCATTGACGACGACACCATGCGGCGATTGAATCTCGAGGTGGACATCAAAGGTCGGCGTCCCGCCGAAGTCGCCAGGGAGTTTCTTCAATCGCTATCGGCTGGGAGACGCTGACTCCAAGACGGTGGTGAAAACAGTCTTGGCGAACACAATCGCCGCAAGTCTGGCCACCGCCTCAGCATCACGCCGAGCGAAAGGGCGCGTCCTTACACGACTCGCACGAATTGGCAGCGCCTCAGAACTGAAAGTAGATGAACGGTTCGAACGAAGCCGGATAGAGCCACGCAATGGTGGCCGCGCTCACCCCCAGTCCGAACGCGAAAACCGGGGCCGGGAGCGCATGCAAGCGACGCTGCACCAGTTCGCGATGGGCCAGGAAGTGCACCCCGAGCAAGCCCGCAATCAGTCCGAACAGCCGCGGTGACAGTGACTCGGTTCCGGAGCTGTCCCCAAACAGAAACGCCCGGGTGATCGTCGTCGCCGATCCGAGGTCAGCGGCCCGGAAGTAGATCCAGGTCAGGCAAACCCAGATCCCGGTCAGCGCCCAAGCGACCAACGGCGGAAGCCTCCACCGTCCCTCGACCGCAGCGCTCCACTGCCGGTGAATCATCAGCGCCAGTCCGTGCAGCGCACCCCACACCACAAAGGTGAACGCGGCTCCATGCCACAACCCGCCGAGCACCATGGTGAGGAACAGGTTGCGGTAGGTTTGGAAGGTGCTCCCCTTGCCGCCACCCAATGGAATGTACAGGTAGTCGCGCAGCCAGGTGGAGAGGGAGATGTGCCAGCGGTGCCAGAACTCGCGAATGCTGGTCGCCAGATAGGGATGCCGGAAGTTCACGCACAGCTGGTACCCGAGCAGTCCAGCGATGCCGAGCGCCATGTCGCTGTAACCCGAAAAGTCACAGTAGATCTGCGCGCCGAACAACGGTGCGGCGATCCACGCGCTCATCCAGTGGTAGGCCTCGGGGTCCGCGAAGTACGGGTCGATGAGGTTTCCGATCTGGTCGGCGAAGAACACCTTCTTGATCAGGCCCGCGACGAACAGAGAGAGGCTGGCGCGGACGGCGACGTTTGCGAAGCGGCGCGGTTCGTCGAGCTGGGGCAGGAAGTCGCGGGCGCGCACGATGGGGCCGGCCACCAACTGGGGGAAGAACGCAACGAAAAGAGCGACTTCGGCGAATGACCTCCGCGCGGTCAGCACACCGCGATGCACATCCAAGGTATAGCTCATGCTCTGGAAGGTGAAGAAGCTGATGCCTACCGGAAGCACGATCTCGAGAGAGGGCCGCGGCAGCTCCAGACCGCACCAGGCGCCGAGCTGCACGGCCGAGTCGACAAAGAACCCGAAGTACTTGAAGAACCCGAGAACACCCAGGTTGACCACGATGCTGCCCACCAGCCACGCGCGCTTGGCTCGTCCCTGGGTCGAGGAAATGCGCAGAGCCGCCACGTAATCGAAGGCTGTCGAGGCAAAGATCAATCCGCAGAAGCGCCAATCCCAGGCCGCATAGAACGCGTAGCTGGCAAGCAGCAACCAGGCCTTGCGCTTCACGGCAGAGCGCAGCGACCAGTGCACTGCGAACACCACCGCGAAGAACGCCAGGAAATGGAAGTCGACGAAGAGCATGGAGTCAGTGAAGGTCCCGCGATCGCCATTCCAAGAGTTGACGGGCGAGCAGCCGAGAGAAGTGGGCGGCCCCGGTGACGTTGAAGTGCCCGGTGTTCCAGCGATAGTCGGCGCCGTAGAGATTGGGGTACTGCTGCGGGTCGTCGAAGCGAAACACCGGTTCGGACAGAGTGTCGAGGACCGCGGGGCCGAGGGGTTCCAAGATGGGAAAGATCACGGTGACGACCTCGATCCCATGGGCCCGAGCCTCTCGGACCACTGCTTCGTGGCACAAGGCGCGGGCGTAGTCCCCGGCGTTCCACGGTTGAGGTTGTGCGCGCTCGGCTTCGAACGCGCTCAACAGGCTCGAGTACTTCTCCCGATCCCGCAGGAAGGAGTTCCGTTTGAAGTAGCCATCGGCCATGGCAATCTTTTCGGACACCACTTCATTGGGGCGTAGGGGAGCGGGACCTCGGTGCCGCCACCACTTGCGTCCTTGGTGAAAGGCCGTCAGCTGTGCGGCAAAGGCGGAAAGGTGGACTCCTGCCCGCTGCATGCGATACCACGGCTGGTCGAAGGTCAGCAGCTGGGCGGCGAGTGCGGCCAGCGTTGCGGTCGCGTCGTGCCAGGAAATGAAGTACTCCGTGGCCGGCACCTGAGACGCGTCCTCCGCGGATCCAAGGTTCCAGTGGAACTCGAGGAAGAGAGTCCGGGGGAGTGGCGCGTCCGACTCGAGGATCCGCTCCAGAATCTGGCCAATCATCGGAGGGGTCATGGCCGCCACGCCGAAGTTGTAGCTGTGGGTCGGAAATCCTGCTGCCGCCATTTCCGCATCGAACGCGGCCGGGTCGAATCCCGAATTGATGTGACTGGAACCGAGGAACAGAACGTCGAAGGGTTCCGAAGCCTGGATCACCCGCCCGAGTTTCTGTTCGACATAGGAGTGGCGGGCCGGGGTGAGGTTTCGAAACACCATCGCCGCGGCGCTGAAACCCATGGCGAACAGCAGCACGAGCAGCCAGCGTGAAGATCCACTGGAAACCGACCTTGGTTCGGTCAACCGGCACTCCCGGAAAGCACACGTCTCGCGTGAGTCACCGGGCGCGTCCCGCTCGCCGCGTCTTGCTCACTCTTCTTGTTTCGGATGGAGGTTGGGAGAAAGATAACCCCGCGGGGGCAGACGGTCCCGTGGGAAGAGCTGGTTTTCCAAGTGGACTCCAGTTTGCCGACGAGTCGCCACTCCGCGGGAAGGCGCTGATCACCCACGGCTCTCCGAAGGACGGACACTGGGCAGAACGTGCCTGCCATCGCAGCATCCCTGGCACGAGGTTCTGGGCGTGAGCGAAGGTTCCACGCCGCCCCCGTCGGCGGGCAGCGGGCGGCGCCAATTTTTCCCCGGTGATTTCGACTCAAGGGCCCTGAAGCAGGTCTTCGAGGACGACCAGTTCATCCCGCCCTTCGGTAATGGCGACGATGTTGTCTAGGGGAATGCCGCGGAACACCTGGGTGATTCCCGAGGTCGGCCAAAACACCTCGAGCTGGGCGATGCGCGTTGCCTTGCCCAGACCGATCTCACAGCGCAGAGGGTTGGCGCCGAAGCTGCCGCCACTGTTCACTCGGGAGTGGATGGTTCGCGGGCCCCAAGGCGTCTCGGTGGTCACCTTGACTTGGGCACCGATGGCCGAGCGATTGCTTTGAATTCCCTGCAGTTCGACGTGAAGGAAGCGGTGCCGAAATCCGGGGTTCTCGAACAGCGCATCGGAGAAGCGGTCTCCCGGGTAGGCACCGCCGAGTTGCTCGAAGAGGTCCTGATCGCCGTCCTGGTCCACATCGGCGAACACCACGGCGTGGCCTTTTTGGAGGTGGCCGACGCGAGCCGCCTCGCTCACGTCGACAAAGGACTTTCCGCCGCGATTCAAGTAGAGGACGTTCGGCATCAAACCGTCGTACATCGGATACCCCGTCCCGAGATAGAAGTCCGCGTACCCGTCGTTGTCGATGTCCCCGAAATTGGCACCCATGGGAGCGGTCCGACGGGTCAACCCGACTCGCTCGGCGACGTTCTCGAAGCCGGCTCGGTGTTCCTGGCCATGGCTTGCGCCGCCAAGGCCTCGATACAGCGCATGGGGCTCGGACTTGCTGGCCATTCCCAGGTAGCTCGCGGCGACGGAAGACACCTCTTGCCAGTAAGAAGACACATAGAGGTCCAAGATGCCGTCGTTGTCGTAGTCCCAGAACCAAACGGGAAAGCTGCGAATCGGCCCGTTGACCCCGAGCTCTGCGGCCACGTCGGTGAACTTTCCATTGCCGTCGTTTCGGTACAGCCGGTTTTCTTGACCCAGGTTGGACACGTACAGGTCCGGGTCTCGGTCCGCGTCGTAGTCTCCCCAGACCACTCCCTTGGTGTAGCGCAAGTTTTGGACGCCGGCGCTGGTAGCGATGTCACGGAAAGTCCCATCGCCATTGTTTTCGAAGAGTTGGCACGGGTAAGCGCGATCGCCGATGTTCTCGTTGCCGACGTAGAGATCCAGGTCGCCATCGTTGTCGAAGTCTGCCCAGGCCGCGGTCTGGCTCGGGTAGTTTTCCTTGGCCAGTCCCGCGGCGAAGGTGACGTCGTGGAAGGTTCCGTCGCCGTTGTTGTGGAGGAGCGAGTTGGGGTGGCGTCCGGACTTTCCCAGCCAGGCGCCGCGCAACACCAACACGTCGACGAATCCGTCGTTGTCGTAGTCCGCCTGGACCAAGTTCAAGCCGCCGAGCAGGCCGGTGAGGTTTGCTTCCTCGGTCGCCCGGGTGAAGCGGCGGAAACCATCGTTGCGGTAGTACTGGATCTGACCGGTCGGATCGAAGGTCGAGGTCAGCAAGTCCAGGTCATGGTCGTTGTCGAAGTCCTCGAAAACCGCGCCGCCGCTCAAGTTGAAGGTGTCCAGTCCCAGAGCCGGAGCCACGTCTTCGAACTCGGGAAACTCCACAGGAGACTCGAATCGTTCGGGAGGGATGACGAGGCCTTCTGGGACCTCGCCCGGATACTCGCCCAACGTCATCTGGGCGATGTTCAGAAGCCAGCGAGCGGCGAGATCATCGGGGCGCCGATCCAGCAACTCCCGGAGAACTTCGGCGGCGCGGCGGGAGCCGGTCGCCAGTCGATGAACGCCATCGGCCCGGATGGGGAAGATGCAGCGGTCCGCATTCCCCGATCCGGCGCAGTTTTGGTCTTCGCCGAGGCGCAAGTTCGCGACTGCCAGCTCGAAGAGAGTGTCTCGCCAGTCGCGCGGCGACACGTCGGGAAGCTCCACGAGGAGGGCGTAAGCGTTTTCGTGGAGTTCCACGGCGCGAAAGGTGTTGCCGAGGCGCAACTCGTGACGTCCCAGACGGCGCGACAGTTTCCAGCGACGACCAAACGCGCCTTTGTTGGGGAGCGCGCTCAGTTTCTTGCGCAGCTCCTTCGCTCCTCCGTCTCCGTGCCAAGGGTTTTGATCCGGAGTGTCGCGAGCGATTTGCGCGAGCACCTCTTTCATGCGTTCGTGGGACGTAGCATGGGGATCGCTGATCGCAATCAGCGATAGAAAGACCGTGCAAACGAAAGTCATGACCTGGCTCTTAGGTGATAGGAAGAAGAGTCTGCCGGTCGGGGGGATTCCGCGATGTGCGGAAAAACCAGCAGAAAGTGGGGATCTCCTCTTCCTTCAGTAGTGCACCCTTCGACCTTCCGTTACGGGTTTGAGTTCAACGAAATTGAGAAACATCACAAACTGCGCTGCATCGGAGCCATGCTTCAAAACGAACATCGACAAGAGGAGTGCCGTTCTGATCAATGGAAGTTCCAACGGGTCGTCGATGCATGCACCTCGTTGACAGTTCAAAAAAGCCGAAAAGTCCTCATTGCCCCTCACACAAACGTCGGACCTTCCCTCACGAGCCAATCGCTTTCACGGATGTCGCAACGACCGCGTCATTCAAGAGTCAGCGAATTTCTTCGCGTCGTTCCTCCAATGGAAGTGCGGATTTCATGAGCACTTCGGGTGCTGTTGCTGAGAGCAATCTCTGCTGTCTCTGCAGGGATCCAACGAAAGCAAGGGGGAGGAGGCTTCGGTGTTCCGACCCCGAATCGCATTGTCGGGAAACCGACAATGGTCGTGCCCGCTCCGCTCAGACCAACTCTGGATTCGAGGTTCGAACCCTGGTTGTCGGAGCCGCGTCTGATCCACTGGACCCTCGTGAGGATCTCTTGGCGTCTGGTGGGAGGTGTCCCGCCCGATTGGATCCGCACGGATTCACGAGGGGCGACTGGGAATGGCCCAGGGGCTCCTTCTCGTCCGAAGATGCTTTGGCTGGTTTTCGCGACCGCTTTCGTGATGAGGCGGTTCACGGTGCTGTCGTTGATCCGGCAGAGTGGCTTGAGTTCCGCGACTGAGTCAGCTGGACAATGCCTTCGGCTTGAGAGACGACCGTTCGGGCCCCTTGATCGAGGAGCTGCTCTGCAAGCAATCGATCGAGGGGAAGAGTGTTCAGGGGACCATCCGCGGCGAGGTGAATTCGCTCCGCACCATGCAGGTCATCGAGGAGTGGCGCGAACAGAGCGTTGCCAAGGGCCGCAAGCGAAGAGGGCTCGGAGCCGACCTTTCCCTGAGTCCGAATTTCGTCAATCAGCGCAGCGATTGTCGACGAGCTCCCGATCCGAGCGACGCGATCTGAGTCCTCCCGGTTGCCCGCGAGGAACGCCCACAACTGCTGGTCGGTCCAGCAGAACGACACCAGGCGCGCGTTTCCTTGGAGCAGAGTTTCCAGATCCGCTTCGTCGACTCCGGCCATCTCGAAAAGAGATCGCTGCGGAGCTCCGGTCGGCAGCCACGCATCGAGTCGCGAGGCGATGCGTTGCTTCTGCTGCGAGCGGTCTTCTTTGCGAGAATGCCCGGCTTCATCCCGTTGGAACTGTTCCAACAGCTCTCCCAGGGAGCCTTCTTGGGGACGGGCTTCGAGAAAGAGCGCATCGGCAATGCGGAGCTCGGCTTGACGCAGACGCTCGAGGGTGAGAAGCGCCGGTCGAGCATGATTCGCCCGGTTTTCAGCAAGTTGGCAATGAGCGACCTTCACGGCGTCGAACCATCGGTCCGTGGGAGAGCGCTGGTCCCCGCGAAGCAGCCGCGCTCTTTTGGGCGGGCTCATGGAAGCCATGCTGGATTCGAGCATGGCCAAAGCATCGATGAGCTCGACGCTAGTTCCGTGGGCTTGAAACTCGGCGGAGACTAGAGAGAGGAACGTCTCCACGAGGAACGGATGATCTTCGCCCCACATCTCTCGTTGGCGACGGAGCAATGCCACCAGTTCTCGAGTGGCGTCCTCCGCGTCTCCACAGGCCAGAAGTGCTCGACCGTGGAGCAAGTGAACCGCGTCGCAGTTCTCATGAACCCCGTTCGAGTGGGTGCTCTCCAAGAGCAATGAGCTCTTGTGAAGGGCCTCCTGGGGCCGACCTTGAAGCCGGTCGATTTCTGCGTCAGCCATGGCGATCCACGGCGGCAAAGGTTCGTCGCGAGGTCCCGCTGATCGGAGAGTCTCGAGGGCGTTCCGAGCCAATTGGGGAGCGCCCAGCTGTAAGGACTGAAACACGACATCGCGAGCAAGGCTTTGCGAGATCGGAGCCTTGTTCGCAGAGGATACTAGTTCGCCAAGGAGTGCGATGGCGGGCTCGTGTTCGTCCAGCTGATCGAGACAACGAACGCCCAGTTTCAGCACGTCGACCCACTGCGGGGTGCCCTGCAACTGAGCTGCGTTCAGCCAGGCCCGCGCATGATCCGTGACCTGTCGTGCTTTCACCCACTGGCCCCGTTCGCCAAGAACGACCGCCAGGCCGACCATGGGGCGAACCGTCCGCGTGGGATTGTTCATACCGTAGAACTTTTCATAGATCGCGGCGGCCCATTGGTAGTGATGCTGTGCGGTTCCGCGATCCTGGCAGCGATGAGCCAGTCGCCCGGCAATCTCATGGGCTTCACCGACGAGGGGAGTCTTACCGAAACGCTCTTCGGCCTCGGCGCAAACGGTTTCGATTTCTCGCCATGCGAACTCGAACTGGCCGGCCCGTTCGGCGATTTCGGCAAGATGGCGGCGCGCGATGATCACCATCGAGGGATCCTCACTCGCAACCTTCTGAAGGATGGACAGAGCCGTGGCTGCCGCCTCCACGGCCGCTTCTCCCCGACCCGATTGGGACAGGGCGAAGGAAAGGTTGTGGTGGGCTCGAGCGACCAGCTCGTGTTGATTTCCGTGTTCGGCTCGCCGTTCTTCCAATACCTGTTGGTAGCCCGCCACAGCTTGCTCGAAACGCCCTTGACGGAGAAGCTCCGCCGCCACCTCGCTCGCTTGGAACGCCGGGTCAGGGAGCTCGTTGGTTGCGGCTTGGGATGTTGCGTTCGAAGCGTTCGCGAACAGAGTGATCAGCAAAGAGGCCAAGGACCTGGAATCGAAAGAGGCGCGCATGGTTCGCTCGTGAATCAAAGGAGAAGGGGGAATTCAGGGTGAAGCCGGCAGTGGGCCGTCGGGTGGAGGACCCACTGCCGAACTTGCTTCGGAGGCAAGAGGCAGGTCCGTTCTCGCCGGTGGGTCGTCGCAGGAGGTGACCGAGTGGGGTGCCACCAGGGGAGGTTCGAGGAAGCGACCTGCCTGCGTTGACCGAACTCGACGAGAACGGATTGCCTTCCTGCCGGGCCCTACTGGATGCGTGCGTAGATGCCGTTGCTGAAGCGCAAGGCGGTGGCGTCTGCGGCCTGGAACCAAACGTCCCTGCCACTGATGCCGGAGGGCAATGTCTTGGTCAACGTGGCCTTGCCGTTGGCGTCTGCGGTGACCTGACCGAGTGCGATGAGCGGGGTGTCGAGATCCAGGTTTCCGTACGGAGTCGAGGTCGGTCCTCCGCCAGCCACCGAGGCGAGGAAGTGGATGGTGGCGAAAGGAGTTGCCCCGGTGACGGTCCAGACCGGGTTTCCTGGGGACTTCAACCCTTGCAGGGTCAGGTTGGAGTTCGGCGGCGGTAGCACTTCGAACTGATGGGCATCCCAACCGTCTGTGTCGTTGTTGGTGATGTCGCCATCGAGGTAGTCAATGACGACGCCCACGTAGTAGCTGCCAGGTGCGGTCGTGAGGGGGATCTGGGCATCCGATGCTGTCACCGTGGTGAAGGACTTCGGTCCGAAGTTCCGCGCATAGCTATGAGTTTGGATCAGGGTGTCGAGTTCGGAGATGTTGTCATTGGTCGAAAGGTAGACGTCGCTGTAGTAGATGCGATTCGAGGGGTCGTACTCCGAAGAGTTGAACACGACGTAGCTTTGGTTCTCGACGTAGCCGCCGGCAGGAGCGGAACTGTTACCCGCGCGATAGCGCAGCGGGACCAAGTCGGTCTCATTGCTCTGGTAGTGACTGGGGATGTAGGTGTCGCGGATGTAGTGGAACTTGGCGCTGTCGATGCGGCAGCAGCCGACGGTGTTGGTCACGTTCGGGAAGCCGGTGCCATGGGAGACGTTGGCGCCAACGTAGCGGTTGTCTCCATCCAACCAGTAGACCCCACCACCGCTCATACCACCAATCCAGTTCGACCAGTTCAGAGTCGAAGTAACGACACCCGAAGTCACGGCATCGAACGTTCCTGCGCCGAAGTAGAACTGGTTCGGCGCTCCGGAGAATCCACCGCCGGGCCAGCCCGTCAGGAAGAAGCTCTGGTTGTTGTACCACCAGTTGGTGTCGTCGTTGTAGCCGTAGCCAAGCCAGCTGGAGAGCGCGCCGAGTGGACGATCCAGGCGGACGTAGCCCTGGTCTCCCGCAAAGTCGGCTCCCCCGGACCACGCGGTCCAAGTGGTCAAGGCGCTTCCGTTGGCCGAACCCGCGTAGTCGTCATCACCATCCCATGCCGGAGAGACCACCACGTTGGTCATCCAGGTGCCAGAAGGGCCTCCGTGGACGCAATGACCCGCCGTGATCAACGTCTTCGGATCGATCAGGGTTCCTGAACAAAGATAGTTCAAGCCGTCCATCGGATCGGTGAAGAAGACTCGGCAGTGCATCGTCCAAGGCCAAACCGTTGGATCGCCGGCCACGGGGCTGCCAAAGGCTTCCATGTCTTCAAAGAGAGAAGAGATGGGGGTTCCAGCGACGCCACCTTCTTTCGAGAAAGGGCCCCGGGGTGCCGCGGTGATCGTCTCTTCTCCGGTTTCCACGTCATAGGAAATGATGTCTCCCGCCACACCGCTGTTGATGCCTTCGTAGGCCGGAGGAGTGCGAGGGATGTACTCGCTGGGGTTGACCTTGAGCTTTACGTCGAAGCGAGGGGCTCCTTCGTCTCCCGGTCGTGCCGGTCGGACTTGAAACTCCTCAGTTTTCGCATGGACGGAGTCAAGCGACTGCGCTGAGACCATCGGTGACAAGGTACAAACGAGCAAGGTACTGAGTGCCGATTTCATTGGTTCTCTCCAACGTCTTGAGTGTTGTTTGTGGTGACAATGGGGCAGCCGGCATCTCGCAATTGCATTCCCGGGAGCGAGCCGACTTGCGGGCCATTGGGGGATGACCCGCGATGGGTTTGTCGTGTCACCTTCTTCAACAACGAAGAGAGAGATTCGTTACATCGATTCGATGTCGACTGCGGGAGGAGCCGTGCTGAAAGTCAGCAGATCGTCATCGGAAGGAGGCTCGAGATTCCGCAAGAGAGAACCCGAACCCGGCGATCAGAACGAGCCTTGCAGAGCGATGACCGGGCGGGCGCCGAGGTTTCCGGCGCGGTGATCGGGAGCGTGACCCATGCGGCTGGCGCTGCGTGCATATTCCGCGGTCATGTGAAACGCGCCGCCGCGAATGGACCGGCCGGGGCCGTGAGGAGTGTCCAGGGTCAAGTAGCCATCGCCGTGGCGATGAGACGCGACGTCGTAAGGGAGCCGACTGTCGAGACACCACTCGGACACGTTTCCCAGCAGGTTGAACAGGCCGAAGTCATTGGGCTCGAAGGAACCAGCGGGAGCATGAGCGGTCCATCCGTCATCCCATGGCTCGGCGATTCCGAACAGCCTTGCGTTCAAGAACTCGTGGCCGCTGACGTTGCCCCGGTTGGCGAACTCCGTCCACTTCTCTCCGAACCAAAAGCGCGTGCGAGTCCCCGAACGGCAGCCATATTCCCATTGCGCCTCGGTGGGAAGGGTGAGTCCGGCGGGAACCAGCTTGGCTACGAGTTCCACATAGGAGACGTTCTCCAATGGGTGAGCCAGACGGGCTTCTTCGCTGGCGCCGGCGGCGGGGCCCGGTCCATGCAGGGACGGGTTGCTCGCGAAGAGCCGCAGCCACTGTCCCTGGGTCATCTCGTACTTCGAAAAGAAAAAGGGATCCAGCGTGACTCGGTGAATGGGTCCTTCGAGGGTCTCCAGCGCATTGGCCACTTCGTCCTCGGGCTTGGCGAACATGGCGGGCGGCGGTTCGGCTCCCATTTCGAATTCGCCACCCGGCAGGAGAACGAACACCATGCCGGAGTTCGGCTGGATCTCCAGCCGGTCGGTTCGCACGTTTCTGAGCGGCTCATCTCCGCTCTGCGGATACCAGAACTCCCACAGGCCGGAGACGGGGTCCGGCTCGAGAGGAAGCAGGCCCATCTGTGGTTCGATTTCCAGACCATCGTACTGGTCCGAAAGAGCGATGTCCGTGATCGCCATGTCCCAGCGATCGACCGCGTCCGAAGAGGTGATGGTCCGCGCTTCCACGTGCTGGGCGAAAGAGTGGCGTTCTTTGACATGCTGGATCAGTGGGGGCAGTTGCTCCGCACCCTCGAGGAAGTCGTCCAAGACGGCCAGCTGCCAGGCGCGAGTCGTCGCATCATCATTGTTCGAGGCTTGGGGATTGCGGAGCTGGCGAGCGGTTTCCTGATGAAGCGGGGCGCGCGCGAGGAGGTCCGAGGCTCGCTGGATCCAACTCTCGAGGGCCGCAACTTGGGAAGGATGGGCGGGCCACAGGCGGACCTCTTCCGCCAGCAAGTCATCCAGAATCTTGATATCGGAAAGCCGCTGGATCTCTTCCAGCTTCCGATTGACCTGTTCGTAGGCGGCTTCCTTGGCGTCACGCTCTTTGGCTTCCGCGACTCGAGCTTCGTTGGTCCGGTGCATCTCGGCACGGATCTGCAGCCAGAAAACGCTCGGGAGAACGACCACGGCAAAGAAACCGAGAGCGGCGGCCACGCTCCAGGTGGGATGACGCTGGGTCCAGCGGCGAGCTCGAAGCAGTGTGCCCGCGCGCCGTGCTCGAATCGGCCGCAAGGCCAGCACGTTGCCCAGGTCCTCGGCGAACTCTGCCGCACTGCTGTAGCGACGGGAGATATCTGGGTCCATCGCCTTCACGCACACGGTTTCCGCGTCCCAGGGGATGCTCGGGTTGACCTGTCGGGGAAGCGAGAAGCGACTTTCCAGAATGCGCTTTTGGGTGGCTTCGCTGTTCTTGGCGAGGAACGGATGCTGCAGCGTCAGAAGTTCGTAGAGAGAAACGCCGAGGGAGTACACGTCGCCCGTGACGTGTAGCTCGGAGGTGCCGCCACGAACCTGTTCGGGCGGCATGTAGGCGACGGAGCCCAATGCGGCACCGGTCTTGGTCAGCGACCCGTTCTCCTCCGAACTCGCCAAGCCGAAGTCCACCAGCATGACGCGTCCAGTGCAGGTCACCAGCACGTTGGCGGGTTTCAAGTCTCGGTGGAGCACTCCTTGCCGATGAGCGTGTTCCAACGCTTCGGCCACGCGCTGGAAAATGCGGAAGCAGCTCTGAACCCAGGTCCCCTCGAACGTTCCGTGCAACTCCTCGCAGTCGCCATGGCTGCCGTCGAGATCGGCGCGCCGATGAATCGCCGCTGCCAAGTCTGCCCCAGAGAGCTGCGACTTGTCCGCTTTCTTCAGCTCCGAGATGACATCTTGCAATGAGCACCCCGGAATGCGCTCCATGGCGAAATAGGGAATGCTCTGTTCTTCTCCGACGCGATAGATCGGAACGATGCCTGGGTGCTGAAGCTGGGCGATCGTTTCGACTTCGCGTCGAAAACGTTCTCGGGCCCCGGGAAAGAACAGGCGCTCCGGACGGATCAACTTCAGCGCCACGTGGCGGGCCAGGCTTTGCTCCCAGGCGGAATACACGACGCCCATGCCGCCTTTGCCAATTCGTTCTTCGAGAACGAAGTCCCCCAGTCGGTCGGGAATTTCTCCGGGAGGCGACACTTGATCCATACCGAACCCTTCGAGGAACTGCAGTCGCGAGCGGAGTTCTTCGGCGACCTGGGGGCGGTCTTGTTCGAGCTCGGTGAGAAACTGCAGCCGCTCGGCCCCCGATTTCATCAAGCAATCCGCAAGGAGCGCATCCAAGGGGTCGGAAGAGGTCCAGTTCGAGTCCCCTTCATCCAGCGACGACTGGGTCGCGGCGGGGGAGGGGTGAGGAGTTTCTTCGGGGGCGGGCATGTGAAAGGAGCGGCTTCTCCGGCGGGAGCGGGGGAGGGAACGACGCAGGGACCACGCGGGCCCTGGGAGGTCCGGAATGGGCGAATTCATGGGGACTGCTCTTTCAACAGCCGCGCGTCGCGAGGTGTGACGAGGTTTTTTTGAGAAATGCCGAGAAACCTTGCCACGGCCGGCTTCACACGGCGTTTCTTCGGGGTAGGGCCAGATTGCTCCGGTGCTGCAGTGTGCGGGCGCGGCCACCGAGGAGATTCTTGGAACAGCCGCTGCCGGCAGCAAGCTGGTGGAAGAACGACGACGATGGAAGAAGAGGGCGCATCGCCCATGATCGACCAGTTCGAAGAGCAAGAGTCACAGCTGTTGGTGCAACGCGCGAGCGCGGGAGACTCCCTGGCGGTGGACGAGCTCATCGCCCGTCATTTGCCGGGACTCCACGCCTACGTCCGAGCCCGCGCCGGTCAGGTCTTGCAGGCACGCGAGTCCACCGGGGACGTGGTTCAGTCCACTTGCCGAGAAGTGTTGGAGCACTTGGACCGGTTTCAGTACCAAGGGGAGGAGGGGTTTCGTCGCTGGCTGTACACGACCGCGCTGCGCAAGATGCGCAACAAGCAGAAGTTTCACCTGGCCGACAAGCGCAACGTGGCCCGGGAAGTGGTCTCCCCCGGAAGCGCGTCGGAACCCCATTGGCTGTCCGCCCTCTGCGACTCGATGCCGTCGCCTAGTGGCCAAGCCGTGCGAGCGGAAGAGATCGAACGCATGATGCAGGCGTTCCAAAAACTTCCGGAGCAATACCAGGAAGTCCTACGCCTCTCCCACGGCGAGCAACTCACCAGCAAAGAGATCGGAGAGAAGCTGGGGCTCAGCGCGGTGAACGTCCGAGTCCGCTTGTCTCGAGCCGCGGCACGGCTGGCGAGCCTATACAGCAAGCTCCGCTAGCAGGCCCCACGACTCCAGTGAGTCGTCGGCACGCTTTGCCGCTCACGAAGGGTCCATTGCCTTCGACGGGCGTGTCCGCTGATGGCACCGATCGATGGGTGGAAACGGGGCGGGCGGTCAGTGTCGGTCCCGCGAGTCGTTCAGATCAAGCTGCTGAGCTTGGCTTCCGGTCGCGCGCCAAAGTGGCTGATGATCTCGGCGGCGGCGATCGCGCCGATCTCGGCGGAGCGCTTCATGCCAAGGGATTGGGTGTATCCGTAAAGGAACCCGGCCGCGAACAGGTCTCCGGCTCCGGTGGTGTCCACCAGTTTTGAAACCGGGGCTGCAGGGACGGCCATGGCCACGTCCTTGGTGACCACCACCGATCCCTTCTCGCTTCGTGTGAGCACCGCGACGTCGACCCGTCCTTGGATCGCCTTGGCGGCTTCGTCGAATGACTCGACTTCACAAAGGGAGAGGATTTCCGTTTCGTTTGCGAAAAGGATGTCGACGTGATCGTCCACCAGGCTTACGAACTCCGCTCGATGGCGATCGACGCAGAACGCATCCGAAAGGGAGAGGGCTACTTTGCGTCCCGCCTTGGCAGCGATGTTGGCAGCTTTCAGCATGGCTTCTTTGGCGAGCGGTGGATCCCAGAGATATCCCTCCAGGTATGTGACCTGTGCGTCGGTGATGGCTTTCGAGTCGATGTCGTCCGGTCCGAGTTCGACGCATGCACCCAGATAGGTGTTCAGCGTTCGCTGGGCGTCAGGGGTGACCAGAATCAGGCAGCGAGCCGTCGCGGGGCCGGACGCGGGGCCTGGGGTGGTTTGAAAATCCACGCCCGCCGCGCGAATGTCGTGAGCGAAGACCTCCCCCAGCTGGTCCGCAGAGACCTTGCCGATGTACGCGGCCTTCGCGCCCAGGGACGCGAGGCCGGCGCAGCTGTTCGCGACGGACCCACCAGAAACCTCCACTCCCGCGCCCATCTGCTGGTAGAGCGTGTCGGCTTGGACCGGGTTGATCAGCGCCATGGCGCCTTTGGTCAGGCCGTGCTCATCCAGGAACGAGTCCTCTGCCTGGGCCAGCACGTCCACAATGGCGTTCCCGATGCCAATCACGTCGCAACTCATCGAAGGTCTCCCGTTCTTCGTTCGGGCCAGCGGCCGTCGAAGGGGTTGGTGCTTGATCGAGCCCGCAGCGTTTCCGCGGAGCTGATGTCTTGAGCAGAGTGCCGGTAGCGCCTCGTGGCCAGACAGTCCGCGGCGGACGTTAGAGGTGGCGAACGGTGATTCAAGGGCAGAACGCCTTCTGCACCGGGGAGCGAGTTCGGGTGATTCGTGGAGGCCTACTGCGAATCGCCCAAGTCGTTTCTGGCCTCGTCCTTACGACGCCTTCGATCCTCAACCTGTGGCCAGAGACTCCGCTCGCCCGGTTCGGGCGAGCGGCTCGGTGAGAACCGCCGTCAGTCCTGGCCGGAAACCGCTTGTCTTCATTCTCGCGATGTCCTTCGTGAATCATCCGAGCTCGGACGAATGCCGGTGAAATCCTTGGGCTGAGTCCTCACCTCCGCACGCGGCATCACTGGTCTGGGTGATGTTCGATTTCGGGATCTTGGCTGGAAAGGCACGGACCATGCTCTCCTCACTTTTTCGTACCAACCGATGCCGCGCGCTGGTTCTCACCCTGGCGTGGGTTACTCCGGCCCTTGCTCAAGAGGAGCGAGCCGGAGGGATGGGATCTGCCGACTCGCTGGACGCATTGATCCGCGCGCAGCACTGGAGCAAGGCTCGCCAATTGTGCGAGGAGCGACTCAGCACCGATTCCTCCGATCCTGCGGCGACGTTCTACGCCGGTTTCACTCGACACATGATGGGGGAGAAAGAGGCCGCACGAGACTGGTACCGCAAGGCAGCTCGCTTTCCCGAGGTCGCTGGGTTGGCGCACTACAACCTCGCTTGTTTGGAGGCCACTTCGGGTCGTTCGGAGGCCGCCGTTGAAGAACTCCAACGGGCGAAGGCGGCGGGCTACGACGACTTGCTTTCGATTCGCGGTGACTCGGATCTTGATTCCGTCCGCAACGATCCTCGGTTCCCCTACTTCTCGGGATTCGAGCGACGACGCATGGAGTTCACCGATGGGGACTTCGTCGACTATCTCTTGTTGTTGCCCGACCAGTTCGACGAGTCCCGCCGTTGTCCGCTCCTGATCGGAATGGGGCCCGGTTCCGAGTCGATTGGTGCTGCGAGCACGGGGATGGAGTTGTTTTGGGGCAAACCGCTGACCCGGCGAGGCTGGCTGGTCGTCTGCCCCGCGGCACCCGCCGGTGGTTGGCACTCCGATCATGGCGGCCAAGTGTTTGCCAAGTTCCTCGACGGCATCACTCGCGAGTTCCGCGTGGCCGATGACATGTTCCACATCGCCGGCTGCAGCAACGGGGGCTATAGCGCGTTTCGCTTCGCCGCCAAACATCCGGACCGTTGTCGCAGTCTTTGGTTGGTGCCTGGTTCCTACAGCCGAGGCGATCGCGCCGCCATCCCCCAGCTCCAAGAGGTGTCCGTTCGATGGTTCGTTGGATCTGCGGATGGGCCGTGGTTCGAAGCAGCGCGACGCATGAACGCCGAACTCCAGTCCCACGGGTTGGACTCGGTCTTGCAAGTCTTCCCTGGAGAGGGCCATGTCATGCAAAGCCTCCAGGGGGACGGCTTCGCGCGGCGTCTTCACCAAGAGTTCGGTCCTGAGGATCGCCCCTCGGAACAGTGAACTCGGCGGACGGCCCGGTCACTCCGGGCGCCGACCTTCGACGAACGGTAAGGAGTACCAAACCACCGCACCGGGGGTCGACCGCCAGTCTTCGAGGCGCTCGAGAGCGTGCTTCATCTCAGCGGGGGAGAAGAGCCCGCGTCGATCCAGGTCTTCGGCCGCGCCTTCGAGGACGCCGATCAGGTTGTTCACCACCGGGTCGAAGAGCTCCATGGCGCTGACGGCGCCATAGAACACGGTGGCGACTCGGGTCGGGATGGCTCCCGCTTGGACAAGGAGTTCCGGGAGTCGTCGACCGACCAGAGGGTCGGTGCCTCGATCGCGATAGCTCTCCCAGTAGATGCGCCAGGCGCGGTCGACTTCCGGCAGATCGGGAGAGAACCGCAGGAGTTCATGGTCATCGTCCAGCAGCACGATCTTGCCGCCCGGGCGCGTCGCTTGCACCATTTGTCGAACGACCGCGAGGGGGTCGGGAACGTGCTCCAATAAGAACCGGCAGTGGGACAGGTCGAAGGACCCGAGTTCATCTCTGGTGAGTGGAAGGGCCTCTGCATCTCCCTCGCGCATCTCGAAAAGGTTCGCCTCTCTCTCCGCTTCGGCTTGCCGCATGGCTTCTTCGCGTTGGCGGGCGTCGCGTTCCACTCCCACGACGACAGAGCCAGCTCCCGCCGCCTGAGCCATGCGACGGGTGAACTGGCCGAGGCCGGCGCCCACGTCCAAGATCCTTCGGACCCCGGTGAGATCCATTTCCTTCATCACCGCATCGTTCAGGATGTCCTGCATGGCGCTCAGCCGCGCCTGTTCCGAGGCAGTGAACCCGTGGACGTATTCGGCCATGTTTCCCGTTCCTTCTCTCGAGTGCTGCCGGCTTGAGACGACCAGACCGTGCTTACCGGTCGACTCCGTCGCCCGCTCGGTTTTTCGCCGCGGTCCCTTCCGTGAACTGCTGGAAATCAGCGGCCGCGCCGTTCGCCATGGGAGAACTCACGGGTCGTTCGATCCCGGAGTCCATGAGGCCCGAGCAACATTGGCGAGGACTTCCGTGGACACAATAGCGGCGCGGGAAGCCGTAGCAGAGTCTTCCGAGTTCACTCGGGGCAATCAACCACGCACTGCTTGGATCGCGGCGGTTGGTTTTTGCGCACTGGTAGCACTTCGGGATGGTCCGACCCTGGCGGTTGCGCTTGTTTCCAAGGACTTGCCTTCGACGCAAGCGGGACCCAACGTTTCCTCGGATACGGTTCTGCAAGACCGAGTGGTAATCGCGGGCAGGCCGGCGAACTCAGGGCGAGTTCCTCAACCGTCCGGTTTCACAGGAATGCGTCCCTCGACCCGCCTGATCGAGAGGCCTTCTTCGGATCTCAGTCCAAGATGCAAAGTGTTCCGTCTTGGAAGAACACGGCGATCTCTCGGTCGGAGAGCCGCACCGGTCCAGAAACGGATGGGGCGTCGGCCAGTTCCGTGTGGAACCAAGGAGCGGAGGCGTCCAAGTTCAGGCCGTGGACGCTGCCATCGGTATTGCTCACCAACAGATCGTCACCCATGGCAACCGGAGCACCGACCATGATCAGGTCGTCTCCCCACTGATGAACGATCTCGTGGGTCCGGAGGTCATAGCGAACGATGCGGGTTCCGAGAGCGAGGTCGACCAGGGGCCCGCGAACCAACGGAGGTGCCGAAGGGAGACCGAGACCGTCAAGAAGGAGCTTTCGTTTTCCGGTCTCTGGGTCGAACGCAAACAATTCGCCTCGCACCGTGGTGGCGAGAAGCAGGTTTCCTGCGCGCTGCATGGAAGTCGCGAAGTCCAAGCCGAGGTGCCACTCCGACACCACGGACTGATCGGCGATCTCGTAGATGCGTACGCTTCCAGATCGCAGAGTCACGAATAACCGTGAGCCATCCACCAGCGGTGGTCCTGCCAGCTGCTGGCCGGCGTGAGGCAAGGTCCAGCGGACGGAGCCATCTTCCAGGCCCAGGGCATGGATGGTGCCGGCTTCGCTGACTACCAGCACCAAGTCTCCCAACAACACCGGATCGAGGCGCAGTTCCTCATTGAGCTTGGTTTGCCAGGCGGCGTTCATGATGTCGCCGTCGGTTTGCAGAAGACTGATCTCTCCTTCCAGCACCGTGAGCAACAGCCCGCGGGGCGTGGCGAGGGGACGGGCGATGGTGCCCGACAGCGAGTCCGTCTGGAACATCTTCAAGGGTTGGGCGATGCCTTTGGCGACTCGATAGACCGTGCCGTCTCGGCTGGCGGTGTAGATCCCGCCTTCGTACACCGTCGGGGGTGCGGCGAAGGAGCCGGGGATTTGGGTGCGGAAGCGGACAGTCTTGCGCAGCTTGATGTTCTGCTGAGGACCGAGTTCCGGCTGCAAAGAAAGAGTTCGATCTTCGAAGCCTCGGAAGGAGGCGTGAACCATCACCGACTCTTCGGGCTTGAGGCGCATCGTCAGCGGAGTGTGACCGATCAGGTCGCCGTCGACTTTCAGCTCTGCGCCCGCGGGGTGAGAGACGATCTGCACCGGAATCGTGACCGCTTCATCGCCGAGGACGTCCCCGTAGTTGCGATGGATTTCGACGGCCCGTTGGTAGGCGACTTCGAGCTTTCCACCTTCGACTTCTTCTTCCAGGCTTTCCAGCTGCTCCTGGACTTCCTCCAAGGTTTCGATCTTCTCGCTGAGTTCCCCGCGCAGTGGACCGTTCTCGTGAGCCGCGAGAGCTTCTCGGAATCCGGTCAGGGCCTCGTCGACCTTCCCGTCGGCCAGAGCGTCTTCCGCTTCGGCGTACTGCTGAGTGACCTGGGCAACGGCTTCTCGCTGCTTCAAGTAGTCGTCGATCAGTCCTGCGTGCTCGCGCATCAGGGAGACCGTGTCGAGGTGCACCTTGGTCGCCGTCTTGGCATGGTTGAGCCAGGCGAGTTCCGGCTCCAGCCCTTCGGGAACCTTCTCTTCGATGAGGTGGCGGAACTGTTCCACTTCGGCAAGCACTTCGTCGGAGCTCGAGGCGACCAGATCCTGATGGATGGCCCTGGCCTTTTCGGGATTGGATTGGACGCGGAACTTGCTGCGTTCTTCCCGGAGTTCCTTCACCACCGCCACGTAGTTCTCGCACAGCACTCGGGTCCGGATCCGGATCCGGCCGAGCATCTCGTGGTCCTGGGTGGACTGTTCCAATTGGTTCAGGGTTTCCAGGGCGGTGCCGAAGCGGTTCTCGTCCACCAACTCCTGGACCTCCGCGAACTTCATGTCGAACGCGGCGATGCGGGCCGCGCGCTCTTTGCGCTTCTTCTCTTCTTCTTTTTGGGCGAGACGACGGGCGACGTTTTCGGCAGCTCGGCTCACGTCCTCCGAGTCCGTGTCCGGCGCATTTCGAGTCAGCGCCTGACGGGCTTCGTCCAGCTTGCCCTGGTGCATCAGTGTCGTCGCGGTCGACACCACGTCCAGCACCTGCTCTTCTTCCTGTCGGTCCCGCACCAGCCACAGGCCACCGCCCAACGCTCCGAGCAATCCCGCCGCGACCGCGGACTTGACCATGCGCTTCATCTTGCGCGAGCCCTGAATCTTGGCCAGGGATCGACGAATGTCTCCTCGAGACGGATCCAGAGTGAGGAGTTCTTTGTACCACTCGGTCAGTTCCGCGTGGTCTTCCCGCTCGGCACAGTAACGGATGGTCTTCTGCGCCCATTCCTGAGCTTTGTCGAAGCGGTCTGACTTCTTGTACAGGTCCACCAGCAGTCGACGTGCGCGATAGTCTTCAGGCGTCAATGCGAGGAGCCGTTCCAGGCTGGCGATCGCAGTTTTGGGATCGCTGTTGCGGGTTCGTTCGACCAGCTTGCGAAGAACGTTGCGCTCGACCTCTTCGTCCCCGCGGGTGCGCGCCACCTCCACGAGCTCTTGCAACAACTCCGCCGAAGCGGGGCCGTGCTTCATGGCGTTCTCGAGATGAGACTGGGCTTCCTCGGCGTTGCCGCTCTTCAGTGCGGTGCGAGCCATGCCCAGTCGCACCTGGGCCGCAACTCGCGTATTGCCGAGTTGCTGGAACAGTTCGGCAATCTGTTCACTGGACTTGGCCGCGCCGTCGCCGGTTTGAACTCGTTCGAGGAGCGCAATGGCGAGACTCCGCTGGCCTGCCTCGATGCAGGCGCCGGCGTTCTTCAGGAGCTCTTCGCTGGTGCATTCGCGGGCGGCGCCGTCTTCCAGAAGCCGCTCCACGGTGCGCGCGACTTCCAACGGAGACATGAGGAGCGAGTCGGCCACGCTCTGCAAGGTTCGACGCCCGTTCAAGCGAGTGAGAACCTTGGCATCCACATCCGGACGAGTTGCCGGGTCCGTGGCGCATTGGAACACTCCAAACAAATCCGGCATGCGCGGTTTGATGACACTCCACTCGTCGATGCGTCGCGCGCAAGCGATCATCTCGTCATCGAGTGGGATTGGCATCGAGTTTTGGAGCGCCTCTTCCGGCATCTCGCAGGCGTCCCACTCCAGGGAGAAAGAGCTCTTGAACAAGTCGCGGAGCTCTTCTTCAATCTGGAGCAGGAGGACCCTTTCCAGCGCTTCGCGTTGCAGCTTGCCCTGCTGAATCAAGATCTCTCCGAGGAAACGCAAGGAGCGTTTCTGCTCGTTGAGAGCCAGGGTCAGATCATCATCCGACACGAATCCGGCGGAGACCAGAATCTCTCCGAGCCGTCGGCGCCCCGCGATGCACGGGTCCAGCAAGACAATCCGAGTTCCGTCGAAGTAGATGCGTTGACGGCGTCTGCCTGCGGTGATCGTCAGGCGGCTCGGTTTTGCCTTCTCTTTCCAGGTGGCGAACAAGTCCCCCAAGGGGACGGTCTTCAGATCGTCGGTGTGAGTCATGCTGTCCCTCTCCCAGCGGAAAAACCCCCATAGTGCATCGGCCGATGCACCAGCGCTCTTGAGCGGCGACGACGCGGGTTGGTCCTTGGGTCGGGGGCGACGGTCGTTGAAAAGGCCTGCTGGCAAACGTTGTTCTCGGAATTCCCGTCAAAGAGGGAAAACTCTTCACTAGTGCGGGCTACGATGTCGCGGACTCCAGGAGAGCCAAGCGCGGACTCCGCGTAGACAAGAGGAAACAATGACGGTCTTTTCGCAGTGGTTCCTGCGTGGATGGATGGGAGTCTCGTCACTCGCACTTTGTGCAGAATCGTCTGCCCAGGAAGAGCGTGAGACGATTCGCACAGGGAAGTACGTCAAGTTGATCTGTCACTTCAAGAACGAACAGACAGCGAATCTCGCTTTCGAGAGCGCGGAGGCGGCGTGGGACGAGACGATCGCCCTTTTTTCCGCGAAGGTGGAGCCGCCGAACACCCCCTATGAAGTGCATCTTTACCGACACCTGGAGCAGTATCAGGAAGCGGAGCAAGCCCTGACCAAGGGGAAGTTCCGCGACAACATGGCCTTCTCTCACTGGGACTCAATCTCTTCCCACGTCGTCTTGCAGCCACCGTGCAGCGACGAGACGCTCGAGAGTCTTGGTTTGCCAGACTTGACCCGAGCTCTCCTGATTCACGAAACCGCCCACATTGCCAGCTATTGTGCGGTGGCGGCATTTCGCGAGTTGCCCTTCTGGCTGAATGAAGGTTTCGCCCGGTCTGTGGAACGGGCGGTGTACGAAAAAAAAGGCTGGGTGAACGACTTCGAAGCGCAACCGTACTTCAGTCAGAGCTTCGTCCGGGCTCAGCGGATGCTGAATGATTCCCAGCCGAGCTTTCCCAGCGTCCAGGATATGGTCGATGACGAGTGGCCGGAGATTCACTGGCGAAACAAATACGCGGCTGCGGATGTCTTGTTCCAGTTCCTCGTCGGAGGACAAGCCTCGCGCAAGTTTCGAGGTTTCCTGGAGGGGGTTCGTCGCATGGGGGGAGGGAATTCCCAAGCGACCGCCGAGATCGCCAAGCTCCTCGAGAAGAGCCTTGGTCGGAGCCGCTGGAAGTCCCTCGACAAGGACCTCCGCAAGTTCATCGAGAAGCAGGACCCGGTTTGGGACGAAAGCTTCCGGTCTCTGGATGCTGCCGACGAGGACGAGTGGACTCAAATCGCGTTCGCGAAGACGAATGCCTATTGCTTCCGCAACGAAGAGCTCGGGGAACGGTTCGTCATTCAAGGCGAGCTGGAGTTCCTCCCCCAAGCTCGGCGTCAGATGAACGTTCTGCTTGGAATTCGGGAGGGAGGGTTCATCTCCGTGGCGATCCTGCCAGGTGCCGTCACCGTGTTCGTTCACCGGTACGAGGGCAACGATTGGCGCCGGGTCGGGAACGTCAATGCGCCGGACTATCAGCCAGGAGTGCCCGTGTCCTTCAAGGTCGAGTCCTTTGGGAAAGAGCTCGTCGTGTCCCTCGACGGATTGACGGTCGGGAGATTCAACGTCGGAGATCGGGGATCCTCAGGAAAGTGGGGGCTTGCCGCTCAGGCCGGGAGCGGCGGATTCTGGCGGTCGGTGCGTGTCAAGGAAGTGAAGGAGTGATCGTTGCTCCGGAGCCAGTGGCAGAGCTCGAGTTCGAAATCACGCGGGACTTCGTCTTTGACGGACTGAAGCGGGACTTCCTGCAGAAGTCCTTGTGGCTGCTCGGCGCCTTGATGGTGGTGTCCGTCTTGTCCATTGCGCTGATGGGCGGGGGCTTTTCAGCGATTTTGGAGCCCGTGCATCTTGCGGGATTTGCGGGCGCGATCCTCGCCCTGATCGCCATGCTTCTCTTCAAACTGCGGAGGACCACCACCCGGGTCTTGCAGTTGTTTCACTCTCAGTCGCCGAGTGCCGTGTTTCGCTACCAGGCGACTCAAGAGGGGCTGCGGGTCATTACCGATCACTCCACGTCCGAGTATCCGTGGGCGGACTTTCGCTGCCTGTGGTGTTACCCGGACATCTGGTTGTTCGAAATCGTCAAGAACACCAGCGTGTTGTTCCCCTGTCGTTCCGCGTCCCCCGAGTTCAGGCGCTATGCGGTCGAACGCGTGGGTGCCGCCGGAGTCCCCATCAAAGGGAGTCATGGTTGATCGCGACCGCGGGATGGCGGGTCGAGTTCCGCAAAGCAACTCGCCGCTCCTGGCGATGGCCCGAAGCGGCGAGTGATTGGAAACTGCGGGTGCTTCTCTTTTTCGGAATCTGCTAGCTGCCGGCGGTCGACTTGCGCAAGTCCACGCATTTGAGCGTGTCCTGGCTGCGTAGAAGGAGGCGTCCTTCCGCGAGGGCCATGGGAGCCCACATGTTGTGATCGCGGCGATCGTCCATGCCGAACAGGTCAGCCTCGGCGAGTTGCTTGTACCCTTGGGGAGTGGCTTCCACGAGACGCAGGATTCCGCTGAAACCGTCCTGAATGATCAACATGCCGTCTGCCAGGATCATGGCCCCGCGTCCGAAGAAGGGATCATCGCCAGTGCGCCACTTCTCATTGCCCTCGCGGTCCAGGCACATCAGGCCCCCTTCTTTCTGACGAGTGCGCGGGTGGTTGTTGTTTTCGTTGGCCATCACGTAGAAGTGATCTCCGGTGAACACTCCCACGTGGACCTGGGAACCTTTCGGGTGGTGGAACACTTCCGCGAACTCGAGGCCTTCTTCCCCGTCTTTGAAACGCAGCAGCGACGAGCCCGAGTTGTAGCCACCGGTCAAGAACAAGTGCTCATTGTCGACCATAGTGGGAACGGGAATGGGGTAGTTCGCGTGGTAGGCATCGGTGTCCCACAGAAGCTCCCCGGTGGTGGGCTCGAACCCAGCCAAATGAGTCTTCACTGGCGGCAGGCCTGAGTTGCTGGAGGGAGCACTGTCGTCACGAGCTGCGGAAAGAAACACGACTTGGGGTTCGCCATTCATCTCGAACAGCATCGGGGACGAGTGACTGCTTCCCGCACCCGGCGTGCGCCAGATCTCGTCGCCGGAAAAACGATCGAAGGCAACCAGCAAGGTGTCTTCCGCCATGGGAGCCACGATGACCAAGTCTTCGTAAACCAATGGGGCCTGGCACCAACCGTATCCGGGATCTTCGGCTTCGTAATCCGTCGCGAGGTCAACCATCCACAGCAACTCGTGGAGCGCGCGGTCGACGCAGATCAAGTGCCCGAATCCGCCTTGCAGGTAGACCAGCTCTTCCTCGATCGTCGGGACGCAACGAGAACCGGGGAACTGCAAACGACCGGGCGCTTCGCTTTGGAAGGTCCACAGTTCTTCTCCCGTTTCCAGGGACAACACCCGGAGTAGGTCAGCTTCTCCGGTGATCCGGTCGTGCAAGTACACTTCGCCGTCCCGCACCGAGACCCCGCCATAGCCAGGACCGATCTCGATCGACCACGGAACCGGTGGCCCGCCTTCCGGAAACGACCGGATCAATCCGGTGTCCGAGGAGGTCGAGTTGAAATGGGGGCCGAGAAAGTGTGGCCATTCGGACGCCGTGGTGATCGGCAAAAGGGCTCCGAGAGCGGCGACGAGCAACAGGGACTGGTGCATGGGATTCCTTCTTCCGGCTTGGAGGAGAGGGGAAGCGTATCAGATGCTCTCTCGACGGAGGAAACTCCCGGCGGTCCTCCGCTGTTGGGCAAATCTTTGGAGAATTGTGCGGTGTATTGCCACACCCCGGCAATTTCTCGGATTCTTTCCCGGGAGCCGATCTCCAGGGGTTGCAACCGCCCGCTCGGGTTGAAAAACTCCCCCTTCACCACTTCCGGCGAGCAGAGGGAAACGACCGCCCCGGAAGTGCCGCGCGACCAAACATCCCGGAGGAGACAACGATGAGACGACAACCGTGGAAGGGACTGGGACTGGCGGCAGGGGCACTGATGTCGATGCCATTCGTTGCCCAAGCCGAACAGCCCGAGTCCCGTGCGACTTGCAATGAGCCGACCGAACCGGTGACCATTTTCTTTGGACAGTTCACCGAGGGCTGCACAATTGCTCCGACCGTGGACTTGGATCGTTTCCAGTTCGACGGCGAGGCCGGACAACGGATCCAGATCCTGTTGCATGCCGAGTCCGCCAATCTGGACCCGAACCTGGAGCTCCTGGACCCGACCAACGCCACGATCGACTCCAGTTCCTGCAATCTGGATGAGTGCACGACGTCGTTGTTCGACGTGGTGCTGACCATGACCGGGACCCACACCATTCTGGTGACGGACGTGGATGGCGATGAGCCGGGGGACTACGTGCTGCAACTCGAGCAAGTTCCGCCTTCGATGCCGATTCCGGGGTTGCCCTACGGAGCCGTGGTGTCCGGAGCCATCGAGCCGTCGACCGACACGGACTTCTACGCCTTCCACGGCACCGCCGGCACGACGGTTCAGGTCGAGGCGACTGGTCTGACCAATGACCTTGATACATGGGTGCGGCTGCTTTCCGACACCGGTGAGACCCTGGCGACTGATTTTTGCTTCACCGGAGCGGCCTCCACTTGCACCGCGAGCCTCAGCTTCGACATCCTCACGGATGGGACGTACTACGTGGCGGTGGCCGATGGCGGCGGCGAGGACACCGGAGACTTCGAGCTGGAAATTACCTGCACCGCCGGCACCTGCGAGGACATTGCCGCGGGTCTCACCGCCGACATTCACTCGGTCAGCGTGCTGCTGGGCGGCACTCAGAATCTTTCCCTGGATGCGGGTCCGGACAACGCTGGGAACCCGTACCTGATGCTCGGCAGCATCGGCGACTTCGTGCCGGGGCTCGAGGTGAATGGGGCCACACTCCCATTGAGCCTGGACAACTGGTTTGTGATCGTCCTCGTGAATCCGAACGCCGCGCCCTTCTCGGGATTCACCGGCAACCTGGACGGAGACGGCAAGGCCAGCGCCTCCCTCACGTTCCCTGCCAACATCAACCCGGCCCTGGCCGGAACGCGATTCTTGCATGCTTTCATCGTGGATGACGGGGTCGGGCTCGTCGAGCCGATCTTCGTCAGCAATCCGGTCGCGGTGGAGCTCAACTGAGTTCCGCTTCGCTCGGGAAGGGCCGTCCCCTGTCATCCGATCCAGTGTTTCGGTTCGCCGATCGTTGAATCCCGGTTTCGGCGTCCGATCGTGCACCCAAGCCTTGCGGCTTTCGTGCCAACACGCAGCAGTGGTCCGGATCGGAGAAAAGGATGAGTGAAGGGGCGGCCCCTCCCGAACTGGTTGCCCAGGCGTTGGAGCGTCTGGAGGACGACGGCGAGAGGGGGCTCCGGGAATTCCTTGCCGAGCATCCCCAGCACGCGGAGGCGATTCGCGCCCAGGTGTCCCGGCTTTCCGGGACCGGTCTCATCCACGTGGCCGTCCCGGAACGTCTCGGCGATTTCCGCATTGAAAAGAAGCTGGGCGAAGGCGGCATGGGCGCCGTCTATCTGGCGGTCCAGGAATCGCTGAACCGCGAAGTCGCCCTGAAGGTCATTCGACCGGACCAGCTGTTCTTCGCGAATGCCAAGGATCGATTCCTTCGCGAAGTCGAAGTGGTGGCCGGGCTTCAGCATCCCGGCATCGTGCCGATTCACTGGGTGGGGGAAGAGCGCGGCGTTCCCTACTTCGCGATGGAACGGGTGCCAGGAGCGAGCCTTGGCGACGTGCTTCGGTCCTTGCGCTCTCGCGATCCGGGTTCGCTGTACGGTGTGGATCTGCTCCGGGCGACTCTCGCTTGCAGCGACTCCGAAGAATCGCTGCCGTCGCCGGGAAGCGCGGACGAATGGGTGGATGCGGTCTTCCGGTTGATCTTGCAGATCACGGAATCGCTGGAACACGCCCATGGTCGCGGCGTGCTCCACCGAGATCTCAAGCCCGGCAACGTGATGATCACTCCCGACGGTCGAGCCATCGTTCTGGATTTTGGCCTGGCCAGCACGATCTCGTCGTCGAAGCTGACGCGCACCGGATCGCGGCTCGGTTCTCTGGCCTACATGTCCCCCGAGCAAGTGCAGGGGAGCACGCTGGACGAGCGATCCGATGTCTATTCGCTGGGTGTCACTCTCTATGAGTTGCTGACCCTGCACACCCCGTTCGATTCCGAGACGGCAGAGTCGTTGCCGGGACGAATCTTGGCGGGAGGGCCGCCGCCGGTGCGCCGTTGGAACTCCACCGTGCCCTGGGACGCCGAGACCGTCTGCTTGACCGCGATGGATCACGATCCGTCTCGACGCTACGCCTCCATGGCGGACTTTCGAGAGGACGTGGCGCGATTCCTCGAGCGGCGGCCGATTCTTGCTCGTCGTCCGGGCGCGTTGTTGCGGCTGAAGCGATTCACCCAGCGCCACCCGGCCTGGGCCGTGGGCGTGTGCTTCGGATTTCTCCTGTTCGTGGTGACGCCCCTGGTGTTCTTGGTTCGAGAAATCAGCACCAGCCGAGCGCTTCGGGAATCCCAACGGCAGATCCAACACGAGGCGCGAGTTTCCCAGTCGACTTTGGACTTCCTCAATGAGGACTTGCTGAAGCAAGTTTCGCCCAAGAACCTCGGCAAGGACGTCTTGATGCGGGATGTGTTGGACGTCGCTTCCGAGCGGGTGGACCAGAGATTCCCGGACGAGCCTTTGGTGGAGGCCGCACTCCGAGAGACGTTGGGAGACACCTATCGGCGGTTGGGAGTCGAGCAGGAAGCTCTTCATCATTTGCGACTGGCGGTGGACCTCTACGTTGAACACCTCGGGAAGGACCACCCCGAGACCGAGTTGTGCCAGGTCCGGCTGGCGGGGTTGCTCCAAGACACGGGAGAACTCGACGAAGCCCTGAGCCTCGCGATGCCCGTGTACGAGAAGCGGCTCGAGCGCTACGGGCCCGAGCATTCCGAAACCCTGACATCCATGAACAACCTGGGGCTGTTGCACCTGGAGCGTGGCGAGTACGGACCCGCCGAAGAATTCTTGAAAGAAACTCTCGAACAGCGTTTGAGACTCCTGGGAGAGGAGCACAAGCACACGCTCACGACGATGAGCAATCTGGCTTACCTCTATGAACAGATGGGACGACTGGAGGAGGCCGAGCACTGGGCGCAGAAGGAACTCGCGCTTTGTCGAGAGCTCGTGGGGGAAGAGCATCCGGACACGCTGGTTTCCATGAACAACACCGCGACTTTGCTCGCGCGTCTCAATCGCCACGACGAATCGCTTCGCATGCGCGCCGAGGCTCTACCGCTTTCGCGCAAGGTCCGAGGCGTGGATCATCCGGACACCGTCATCTTGCTCATCAATCAGGCCATGGGCCTGATGAACCAGCAGCAAGACCAGCAAGCAGAGGAGTTCTTGGCTCAGGCGGAGGCCGCGACGAAGGGTTACGAGGAAGATCACCCGCTGCGCCTGAAAGTGCAGTTGATCCGGGCTCAGCACCTGTCTTTCCTGGGTAGGTTCGAAGAAGCGGTCGAGATCTCCGCCCCGGTGTCCGAAGTCTGCCGCGAAAAGTGGAGCGAGGATCATCCTCGGACTCGAGAGGCGATGAAGACCTACGCCTACGCCCTGGATTCCAGCGGCGACTGGGAATTGGCGGAGGAAGTCTTCGAAGAAATCATCGAGTATCACGCCGATTCCCGCGGCATCGACCTGGCCGAGGTGTGTTACTACTCCGGTCGTTCGCGATTGCGCCGGGGCCAGTTCGAAGACGCGAAACCGTACCTGGAAGATGCTTACGATCGATTCGTGGAGCTACAAGGCGTCGAGTCCGCGCGAACACGGAACGTCGCCCGATTGCTCGCCGAGCTTCACCAGCAGCTCGGGGACCAAGAGGCCATGAATCGCTGGAGCGGTCTCGCCAATCGAGAATGAGGTCCGCCGTCGTGGGTGTCTTGGTCGCACCCACGCAATCCGCGAAGGTGTTCGCTCAGGGAGTACGGCCCACTTCGTTTCGGTACGATGAGGCGCGCGGACCCTTCTCTCGCAACGTCGCGATCATTTGGATCGCGGTTCGCTTTCTTCGAGCCCGGGAGAAATCCAGTCACGTTTGAGTCGGGTGTTGACTGCTCTCAGGAGAGATCGAGATGAGTCTTGGGTGGATCGCTGTTGTCGTTGGCGTCTTGTTCGCTGCGGTTCCCGAAGAAGGGCTCGGCCAGGAGTCGCGACGCCGTTGGGAACGGCTCAATCGGATTCGCCGTGACAAGTTCGATCGCGTTCTCCCGGAAGTGATGCGTGAGAACGAGATCGACATGTGGATCGTGATGATTCGCGAAGCCAACTACGGGACGCTCCACGCGGATCTGGGATTCGGCTACGCGTCCACGGACGGGTTCTACGTGTTCACGGACCGCGGCGGGGATCGCATCGAGCGGGCGGCATTGGGGATCGACGGCTACCACATCGAGCAGAGCCGAGCGTACGACCTGTTCGAGCCGGTCGATCGCTTGGCGGAGTTCGTGCGAGAGAGAGACCCGCAACGAATCGGAGTGAATCTGTCGCGGGCGATCGGTCCGGCGGACACGTTGTCCCACACCGGGTACCTGCAACTGCAAGAGACTCTCGGCGAGCCTTACTCCGGGCGTCTCGTCTCGGCAGAGAAACTGGTGTCGGACTTTCGCTCGCGCCGGGTGGCTTCCGAGATCGTGGCCTTTGGCGAAGCGGCGGAGATCTCCCGAACCCTGGCCGAACGGGCCTTCTCGAACGAGGTCATCGAGCCCGGGGTGACCGCTCTGGAAGACGTGGCTTGGTGGCTGATGGACCGTCAGTTCGAGCAGGGGCTTGGCAGCTCGTTCGGAATGCCGTCGGTCTATGTCACCGGCCCCCAAGGAATCGAAGCGATCTCGACCGACCGCATCATTCAGCGGGGCGATTTGCTGATGCTCGACTGGGGAGTCGGGTATCTGAACATGTACACCGACATGAAGCGGATGGCGTATGTCTTGAAGGAGGGGGAGTCCGAGGCTCCCGCGGGTCTGCAGCACGCGTTCGATCAAGGCCGCAAGGCACGCGCCATCATCGCCAACGCCATTCGCGCCGGGATTCCGGCGTCCCAATCCGAGAAAGAAATCTACGCGGCCCTCGCCGAAGCGGGGTTTCAGCAGATCGAATTCAACCAACCGACGGACGATCCAGACACCACGGACATCGTCATCGGCTGTCACTCGGTGGGGAACACAGGTCACGGCATCGGACCGTCCATCGCGTTCTTCAATCCGGTTCGTTTCGAGTACGTCTTGCAGTCCAGCAACTTGTTGTCCATCGAACTGTTCGCCTACACGGCGATGCCGGAGTGGGGGGGCAAGAAGGCGCGAATTCCCTTGGAAGACGATGCGGTGCTGACCGAACGTGGCATCGAGTGGTTGGTGCCGGCGAATGAGCGAATCCTCCTGGTGAGGTGAACGGGGACGCGAGGTCCGCGGTAAGTGTGTCGGGCTCACTTCTCGCGTTGGAACGGGTAGAGGAGAATTGCGGTGAAGGCGCGACGTTTTTCGCAGGTGCTCGCTTTCTTGTTGCTGGTCACCGGGTTTGGGATGCCCGCCCGCGCGTCGGATGTCGATGCGGCTCTCATCGACCGGTGGACCCAAGAGTGTGCTCAGTTGTTTGGTCCCGAGGAGCCGGGGGCGGCCGTCTTGGCCTCTTGTGAAGGCGATGTCGTGTTTCGGGGCAGCTTCGGATTGGCCAGTTTGGAGCTGGGAGTTCCTGTGGATTCAGACACGGCGTTCTGCCTCGCCTCGGTCACGAAGTCATTCACGGGGCTGGCGACCATGATGCTGATCGAACAAGAGCGGCTGTTCGTTGACGATCACGTGACCGATTTTCTGCCGTGGTTGACGAAGGCGGAAGGGGTCACTGTCGAGCATCTCTTGACCCATACCTCTGGCATTCCGGACATGGACTCGGCGCCTGGGTACAACGAAGTGCTCCATCAGGAGGTGTCTCCCAAGGAGTTGATTGAAACGATTGCGACTCGCGAACTCGAGTTCGAGCCTGGGGAAAGATTCGAATACAGCAACATCAACTACGCGATCTTGGGTTACTTGATCGAGCTGGTCTCCGGGCAGCCTTGGGAGACCTTCTTGAAGAAGCGGATTTTCGATCCGGCGGGAATGTCGCGCAGCGACTACGGCGGCCATCGTCGCGTGTTGGCTGGAGCGGCCACCGGGTACACCCCGCGAGGCGGCGAGTGGGCCCATGCAAGAGCGCTCAGCTACACCCGCGGGTACGGACTCGGGGGCTTGTTCTCCACCGTCAACGACCTGGAGCGATGGCATCAAGCGCTGTCTTCCGGCCGCTACCTGTCCGAAGAGTCGTTCGAGCAGATGACGACCCCGTTCGTCCTCAACGACGGATCGGAAAGCGACTACGCCTACGGCTTTCGGTCGTTCGAGATCGGCGGATCCAAGGTGGTTCAGCACAGCGGGGCAATCTTCGGCTGGCGCACGAACTATCAGTACTTGCCGAAAGAGAACATCTTCGTCGTTGCACTCTGCAATCGAGACAGCGGGGGCAACGTGGATCCGCGGGAGCTGACCGATGGCATTGCGCGCGATTTGCTGAAGACCCTCCGGGATCGCTCGGGGCAGTGATTGCGTGGGCCCCCCCAATGGTCCGCGGAGCGGTTGATTCTCTCTTGCCACCTTTGCGGCCGCCAACATCTTCGAACGGGGCCTCGGAGGCCCGGTCGATGGACTTTCGCTCAGCCGAAATCGCACCACCACGAATCGGTGGACTCAGCAAGGAACCGAAGATGCCGGACCGGGCGCGAGGCCCTCTGGAGCCGAAGGGCTTTCTTCTAGCGTCCTCCGATGATCGTTGCGGTGCTCGCAGTGCTCGACGAAGGCAAAGGAATGGCGATCGACGGAGTCTGGTAATGTGCGACGTGTTCCCGGAATGAGTCTGGTCAGATCCTGAGGCAACCGTTGGAAGACCCGGTCTACGCATTCGTGTTTTATGTGGTGTTCGTGATGTCGGCGACCTTTCACGAAGCGGCCCATGCATGGGCAGCCAAGAAGGGGGGAGACTTGACCGCGTACTGGGGCGGGCAGGTGTCCCTGGACCCCCGGCCCCACATTCGGCGAGAACCCTTCGGGATGGTGGTTCTGCCCGTGATCATGTTGTTCGTGAGCGGCTTTCCGTTCGGCTTCGCCAGTGCCCCCTATAACCCCCATTGGGAGCGACAGTTTCCCAAGCGTGCCGCTTGGATGGCCCTCGCCGGTCCGGGAGCAAACCTGGTTCTGGTGATTGCCGCGGCTTTGCTCATGCGCGTGGGCATCATGACCGACTTCCTGTACGCACCGGAGAGGATCGAGTTCACGGGTGTGGTCGGCTCTGACGCCGAGCGATTCGGAGAAGCGGCGGCGTTTCTCCTGAGCGCCACGTTCTCGCTGAATCTCATTCTCTTTGCCTTCAACCTGCTCCCTGTCCCACCTCTCGACGGTAGCAGCGGCATCCTGCTCTTCATGAGCAAAGGCGTCAGCGACCGCTACCTAGACTTCATGCGTCAGCCAGGCCTGAGCCTCATCGGGTTTCTCGTCGCCTACCAGCTCGCACCGCACGTCTTCGACCCCGTGTTCTCGGTGGCGATTGCCCTGCTGTATCCGGAGATCAGCTACTCCTGAATTCAGTCCGGGGAGTCGACGTGGAAGCACGGTGAGTTGACCAGATCCTGCATTCACGCGGGCCCTGAGTGGCTTGCTGCGCAAACGCGAGTCGATCTTGGCCAGAAGCTTTGGCTGACTCGCCAGGCGGATCCCTGAAGAAGTCCTTGGGGGCTCGATTCGCGGTTTGGAGTGCGTCGTCAGACCCTCGGTTGGTCGTCTAGAGCCTTCTTCGTGGTGTGTTCGTGCGGCGTTGATTCGCGAATTGCCGCGCGGGTCTGAGAAACGAAAAGAGGGGCCGGCGAACGAGTTCGCCGGCCCCTCGGAGGTTGTGTTGGTGTCAGAAATCGCTCCACAAGTACTGATTGGTGACTTCGTGGTGGAACTGGACTTCCAGGGACTTCACCCGATTGCCCAGAGCCTTGGGGCAGCGTTCGGCGGACGCCATCTTGGCTTCCGCAAACTTGCCGTGAGCGACTTCTCCCAGCAGTTCCGTGGAATAGCGGCTGGCCTTGAAGATGCGGATGGCGTCGTGGATGTTGTCCGGCAGGTAGCGAGTTCGGGCGCGCTTGGTTTCGTCCGCCGTCTCGACGGGGCCTTCCAGGCCGGTCTTCAGCAAGGAGTAGATCACCAGGTATGGATTGGCGTCCGGAGCGACCGAGCGCACTTCCACCCGTGCCGAACGTTCATTGGCGACCGGGATGCGCACCATGGCGCCACGGTTGCTGGCCGAGGCCTTGATCTGGTTGGGTGCTTCGTACGCTGGATCCAGGCGCCGGTACGAGTTCACGCTGCTGTTCAGCACCAGGCAAAGATCCGGAGCGTTCGACAGGATGCGATCGATGAACTCCCAGCCGGAAGCCGAGAGACCATCCTTGCCCTTGGCGTCGTGGAAGAGGTTCTGGCCGTCGCGGCTCAGGGACAAGTTGGTGTGCATTCCGTTGCCGTTCACGCCGGCGACCGGCTTCGGGAGGAACGAAGCTGTCATGTCTAGGTTCTGAGCGACCTGGCGGCAGAGCAGCTTGTAGAGCTGGACCTGATCCGCAGCGATGGATGCCTCCGTGTAGGAGTAGTTCATCTCGAACTGGGAGGGCGCGACCTCGGGGTGGTCTTTCTCATTGGTGAAGCCCATGGCGCGCTGCACTTCGGCGGCGCAGTCGATGAAGCGACGCAGGGGGTCCCCCGGAAGGGAGTGGTAGTAACCGCCAGTGCTGATGAACTCGAAGGCGCCGGTCTTCGGATAGCGACGTTCCGCATCGCCTCCTTTGAACAGGAAGCCTTCGATTTCGTTCGCGGCGTTGCAGACCGTTCCGTCCTTCTTGTACATGTTTTCGGTGAAGTCCTTCAGCCGAGAGCGAAGGTCTGCGTGATAGGGGCTACCGTCCCGTTCGCGCACTTCCGCGAACACCAACACCTTGCCCGGCCCGAAGACGTCCGCGGGTAGCCAGTAGAACGCCGGCCAGTCGATGGCCAGGCGAAGGTCGGATTCGTGCTGCTCCGAGAAGCCGCGGATCGAAGAGCCGTCGAACGTGAGGTTGTCGCCGGACTTCAGCAAGAAGCGCTTGTCGTAGTCCAGCATGTGCAGCCGTCCCTCGAGATCCGAGAAGCACACGGTCACTGCCTTGATGCGCTTTTCATCCGTCAGGTAGCGGTGCCGCTCTTCGGTCACTTGATCCACCGGGACCCGCTCCATTCGCGCGATCTTGGCGGCGGTGTTCATCTCCTCGAGCTGGTCGTAGGGGATCTCGAGGAAGTCGCGAAGGGGGTCCATCAGAGGCTCTCCGAATGTTGAGAGCGGCCCCCGGGGAGGAAGCCGCTCGTTCCTGGTCCAGACACCATCGTCTGGGCGGAGACCGAGCTTGAGATCCGTCCCACGCAACCCGGGACGATCCTCGATCACTCAGCCAACGAACGAAGATTAATTCATGAAATAGGTTAGTCGAGCGGTTACTTAGTCTTTTTGTCGAGTTATTTAGACTAGTTGGGTTGCTTTTAGAGGTTTTGTTAGAAGGTTAGGGCGCGGTGGATTCCTTCACCTTGGCGTGATTCCCCCGGGGAAACGCTCGTTGGGCGCGGCCGAACGCCCGCCGCTGGCTCCCTGGGAGGGGATGTCTGCAAGCCCCTCCGCTCAGCTCTCGGGGGCGACCGTCGTCCCAGGCGTCCCGGGCCCACTCGCCAATAGCGACGGGAGGGTAGTGACAGGGACTCCGGGTGGCAGAGATCAGGGACCGTCGGCCCGTTGGAATGACGAACCCGCCTCTTCAGCCAAGCTCGAATGGGGTTTCAAGGTCCTTCCGGCGCCTCGCAGGCCGAGGCCTCGGAATGCCCGATCGGGAGATTCCCATGCCCGGCGAGAAGGTCGCCGCACGGAATCGGTGCCCACGTCGAGGATTGGGAGACAACCGCACCGGCGAGGCCCCATCGGGCGCGGAACGACTTCGTCCACCGCCTGCTAGCCGTTCCGACCCGGGGAGATTCCCTTGGGTGTCGGGGCCGGTCACGGCCGACTTGGGTTCCCCTAACGCGAAGAAGGCCCGAGCGCGCCATCGCACCCAGGCCCCCGAATCGGTTTCGAAGTTTGTTTCGTTGGTTGTCGCGGCTGCGTGAATCAGTCAGCGAATCCGCGTCGCCACGATGCTGCGCGATCCGTCCTGCCAGGTCTTGCCCTGGTCGTCGGAGCGATCGAAGCGCCAGCGAAACCCGTTGTCGTGGATGTCATAGAACACGACTCGAGCTTTGAAGGGGCCGTTGGTGTCCTCGGTGTCGAAGTAGAGGACCATGTCGTCTCCCTCCATTCCTCCGTGGAAGTATCCCGAGGTCCAGCCCGCTGGAGTGTCCGTTCCGGTCTGCAGCCAAATGCAGGACCAGCGTTTCTTCACCGGGTCATAGGTCCGCCAGGTCGTTCCCCGGTTGGATCCCCCCAGGGACAGCCAGTCGTCTTCGAACGCGTGGCCGCTAAGGGTGTAGCGTCCACTCCAGCGGCCTTTGGACTTCACCACGTTGCCGTTGGGGCCGACCGCAGAGAACTCGGCGTCAAACTCTCCGTTCAAGAAATTGAACTGCATCATTTCCGGAGGAGCCTTGGGATCGACCCCGGCCACCCAGTCTTCCCGAGTTTGCGTTTCCCAGACCTCGTCGGCCCGAAGGAGGAAGCCGTCAGGATCTTCGTTCCAGGCGTCCAATGCATTGAATCCGGGAAAGTCGAAGAACAGGTGAGTTCGGCCATCGATCAGCTGGAAGCATTCCGGGTTGGCCAAAAAGAACCCTGGGGTCGAGCGAGGAGAGGCACTCTTCTCCATTCCGAGTCCATACGCGCACCAGCCTCCGTAGGCCGGCAAGTAGGTCTCCGGGTCCTCCAGGAACGCCGCACGATTTTCCTCGTTGGCGAACAGGTAACTGGCCCCTTCGTAATCGCAGTGAATCTTGCTCGTGCCTGGCGTGGCTCTTTCGTAGTCCAGGTATTCCACCACGTCGTAGCCGTAGGCAGCGACGCCATCCACGCCGACGTGGACGGGACGGACGCCGTTGGCTGCTTTCGCGAATGAGACCAGCGCCAGGGTGAACGCACCGTGGGTGATCAGGGTCAGGGTCAAGTTGCAGATGGGCTTCACGTTTGCCTCCTCGGTCGTGGATCGGGGCGCGAACGACCATGTGCGCCGGCGAGAAGGTACGTGAGTTCGGGCCGCCGAAGTGCAGGCCGGTCGCAGGAGGGGGTGTGCTTGTCGCAAGTGGTGCCGAGCAGGGGGTCGGGCGGACTCAGGCCTTGGTGGCGCGCTTGGCTTGCAGGCGCTCGTGGAGGCTCTTCTTGTCCATCCGGTTCTCGACTTTTTCCAGCAGAGCCATGACGTCCCACCCGGATTCGCGAAACAACTCGAGCTGCGCTTTCTCGAGCTCTTGCCACACCGAGGCCAGCTCGGGAACCAATCGCTTGCCCTTGGCTGTGAGATAGAAAAGGCGTCGGCGGCCGTCGTGTCGGTCCTTGGCCGCGCGCACCAGTCCTGCCTTCAGGAGGCCGTTGGTGATCTGAATCACCGCCGGGTGACTGAGCTGCAAACGCTCCGCGATCGAGGTGACCCCGAGCGGGGCTTGTTCGTGAAGAAGATGAACGGTGGAGGTCCAGCGTTGCTTGAAAGGAATGCCGAGCTCTTGGTAGACCTCGTCCACGTCTTCGATGAGCCGATTCATGATGCGCTTGAATCGATGGGCCAAGGTCAGGGCGCCGAGAGATTTGACGTAGTCCATCGAGAGGGGTTCCGATGCGGTTCGCTGGTGTGCGGGGCCGTGTCTACGACTCCCGCGGCAACCTCGCGAGGGAGGTCGCCCGGGGGGCGTGTTGGAATTACAACATAACACCCATTCGCAAGGCTGGAGCGGGGGAGTGGCCCACCCACGGATGAGGGGGATGCCGCTGCAGGCCCCGGGAAGCCACGACTGTGGGCCGAGCTGATTTTCTTCGCTTGTCACCGGCGGTGCGCATTCCGATCGATCTCCCGGATTCTCATCGGTCCTCTTCGGGTCCCGCTCAGCGACTTGGCATTGCCAGAAGGCTGAGGTGACACCGTTCAATTCGCATGCTGGTCGATATTCTGCCCGAGGCTTCGACCTCTGCTCACCTCGTGGAAGTTTCGTCGTTCCCATCTTCCAATGCCTGCGGCGCCGCTCCGTGAAGCAGGGGAGAAGACTGGGGTTCCCTGAGGTTCTGTGGAGCGCCGGGCGGTGCTCCCGCCACCGAGACGTCCGCCCTCATTACGATCCGTCACCGGGAAAAGATCCCGATCCAAAGGAGGAATGATCGTGCCAACTCGACATCTGATGGTCGCGGCCTGGGCCGCAATCAGCTCCACCGCCTTCGCTTTCGAAGAGCCGGAAGACCCGTTCGTGTGGCTGGAAGAGGTGGAGGGAGAGCGCGCATTGGCATGGGTCGAAGCGCGCAACAAGGAAAGTTTGGGCGAACTCCAGGCTCTTCCCGAGTTCTCGATCATGGAGAAGGAAGCCACCGAGATCCTGAACTCCAAAGATCGCATTGCCTACCCGAGCACGGTGGGCAAGCACGTCTACAACTTCTGGCGTGACGAAACCCACGTCCGAGGGATCTGGCGGCGCATGACCCGCGAGGCCTACGTGGCCGGCTCCGACGAATGGGAAATCGTGTTGGATGTCGATGCTCTCGCCGAAGCCGAGGGGGAGAACTGGGTGTACAAAGGTTCGAGCATTCTCGAGCCGAGTCACGATCGTTGTTTGATGCGACTGTCCCGCGGTGGGGCGGATGCGGTGGTCGTGCGTGAATTCGACCTCGACAGCAAGACTTTCGTCGACGGCGGATTCCAAGTCGCCGAAGCCAAGAGCGGTTTGTCCTGGAGGGACAAGGACACCTTGTACATTGGCACGGACTTCGGAGCTGGCTCCTTGACCGACTCCGGCTACCCGCGGATCGCCAAAGTGTGGAAGCGCGGAACGGCCCTGAAAGACGCGACGACCTTGTTCGAGGCAGCCCAAACGGACATGGGAGTTTGGTCCCAGGCGTCCCACACTCCGGAAGGTCAATACGACTTCGTGACCTGCATGACGTCGTTCTATTCCTCCGAGACCCACATGGTCGAGGGTGACTCGCTGTTCAAGATGGACATCCCCGAAGATGCGAATCTGTCGGGAATCTTCAAGAAGCAGCTTCTGGTGCAGCTGAAATCCGACTGGGAAGTCGGCGGGAGCACGTATCGCCAAGGATCCCTGGTTTCCATCGACCTGGATGAGTTCAAGAAGGGAGCCCGCAACTTCGTCGTGGTCGTTCCCCCGATGGAACGCGGCTCGATTGCCGGAGTCTCGACGACTCAGAACTACTTGCTGGTCAACCTACTCGAGAACGTGACCAGCCATCTGTATCAGTACGAGTTCGCCGATGGCAAGTGGTCCCGCGAGGAAATTTCCGTCGGCAAGCTCGGCTCGTTGCGAGTGACCGACACGTCCATCGATAGCGACCACTACTTCCTGACCTACACCAGTTTCCTGACTCCGTCGACCCTTTACACGGTGAACGGAAAGACCCGGGAAGTGAAGGAGTTGCGCAGCCTGCCCGCCTTCTTCGATGCCTCGCGATTCCAGGCCGAACAGCTCCACGCGGTCTCGGCCGACGGAACCAAGATTCCTTACTTCTTGCTGAGCTCCAAGGCCGCCAAGAAGAACGGCAAGAACCCGACCCTGTTGTATGGCTACGGCGGTTTCGAAATCTCGATGACGCCGAATTATGCCTCGACCGTCGGCAAGCTGTGGCTGGAACGGGGGGGTGTTTACGCGGTGGCCAACATTCGCGGCGGAGGGGAGTTCGGGCCCAAGTGGCACCAGGCGGCTTTGAAGAAGAACCGGCACCTCGCCTTCCAAGACTTCATTGCGGTGGGCGAAGACCTGGTGAAGCGCGGCATCACGGCCCCTCAGCACCTGGGGATCCGCGGCGGCAGCAACGGCGGATTGCTGGTCGGAAGCGTCTTCACCCAGCGACCGGATCTGTTCGGCGCGGTGGTGTGCGCTGTGCCGCTGCTCGACATGCGCCGCTACAACAAGCTGCTCGCCGGTGCCAGTTGGATGGCTGAATACGGCAATCCCGACGAGCCGGACATGTGGGACTACATCAAGACCTATTCGCCCTATCACAATCTGTCAAAGGACAAGGCCTACCCCAAGGTGCTGTTCACGACGTCAACCCGCGATGACCGAGTCCATCCCGGCCACGCTCGCAAGATGGTGGCGGCCATGGGTGCCATGGGACATCCGGTCTACTACTACGAGAACACCGAGGGCGGTCATGCCGGCGCCGCGAACAACAAGCAGCGGGCCTTCACCTCGGCGTTGACCTACTCGTACTTGCTGGACCAATTGCAGGCCGAGGTCCAGTAGTTCCTCGATTGTTGCACGCTCGGCGAAACACACCCACCAGCCTCCGTGGTTGGTGGGTGTGGGCGTTGTGCGGGATGCTTCTCGTCCCGGCCTGTGATTCGGGCCCGCGTCGTCCCGATGTGATCGTGCTCCTGATCGACACCCTGCGTGCCAGTCAACTTGGGGTCTACGGCTACCCCCGAGACGTCTCGCGAACGATCGACACCTTCGCGAATCGCAATCTGCGGTTCGAGTACGCCATTGCTCCGGCGCCGTGGACCCCACCGTCGGTCGCCTCGATGTTCACTGGTTACTATCCGACCGCTCACGGTGTCCACACCCACCTGTACGACGAGGACCGGGCGACCCAGGAAGCGGCCCCGGTGCTCGGAGAAGTGCTCTCCGAAGACTTCGAGACTCTGGCCGAGGTCTTCCAATCGCACGGCTATCGAACCCATGCCGTGACCACCAACGCTTGGATCAAGGAAGAGCTGGGGTTCGCTCAAGGATTCGAGTCCTTCGAGGTCTACGATTACCACCCGGCGCAACACGTCAATCAGCGCGCCTTCGCGCTTCTGGAAGAACTTACCCCTGACAATGATCCGTGGTTCCTGTTCCTCCACTACATGGACCCCCACGAGCCCTATCAGCCGCCCCCGGGATACGCGGGCAAGTACCGCGGCACCCCACCTGGCGTGGCCAAGAACGCCAAGCACGGTGAGTGGATCAATCGCTACGACGAAGAGATCCGCTACGTCGACGCTCAGATCGCCGCGCTGTTTGCCCACCTTCGCCAAATCGAGCGTTACGAAGACACGATCGTGCTCCTGGTCGGTGATCATGGCGAGCAGTTCTTCGAACGCGGCCAGCACGGCCACGGGTTCCGCTTGCACAACGAAGAGGTGCATGTCCCATTGATCTTGAAGGCGCCGGGACTCGAGGGGACCGTGCCGGAGACCGTGAGCCTGGTCGACGTCTATCCCACGTTGCTCGGCCTGGCGGGGATCGAAGCGCCAGGATCCCAAGGGGTTTCTCTTGTCACCGCACTGGATCAGCGCAAAGCGGAAGGCGTACTGTCGGAGATGACTCGCTGGCGAAACGAGAAGGCGTTCATCGACGCCGAGGGGCGAAAGCTCGTGCTCGAATTCGAGGCCCGGGACACGGACCTGGTGGGACCGGAGAGCCAGACGGGGGTGCGGCTGTTCGATCGGAATCAGGATTACCGGGAATTGTCGAGTCTGGAAGGCGACCGCGCGAAGCAAGAACTCACCCGTCGTTTCTATGAACTGTACGGGACGTCGTTGGAGAAGCGCGGTCAAGTGGCGACCGAGCAAGTGGAGCTGGATCCGGAGACTTTGGAACAGTTGCGGATGCTGGGGTATCTGGACGGGGAGTAGGCACGGGCCCTTGGCGGATTCTGGGAATGCCTGGATCCATTTTCCGTGGGACACCACGAGTTCGAAGGCGAAAGACCCGTTGCCAGCAGCTGCGGAGCCGACTTGCGTGGAACGCGAACTTCAGATCCGAGGAAATGACCGGTGGTTTCAGAGCCACCTCCGGGTCGGCTCCACGGAGGTGTACGCGGCCCGCTTTGAGGCCCACGGGACGATGGGCTGGCATCGACATGATCGGCCCTCGTTCCATTTGATGGTGACGGGGGAAATGCAGGAGCGAGACTCCCGACAGACGATTCACTGCGGTCCGGGCGACGCTTGGTTTCGCGACGAAGAGGAAGGGCACGGAAACGTTGCGAGCCCGGACGGGGCCGGTCTTCGGCGGTCCTCATGGAAAGCTCTCGGAGCAACTCGCGAACGAGTGTCGACTCCACCGAGGCGTGCACCCTCGTGCTCGCGGTCTTGGTGTTCGCATCCGCCAGGAACTAGCTCAGCCAGACACTTTCAGCGCATTGAGCGTCGAAGGACTTCTCTTCGAATTGACGGCGGACCTGTGCCGTCACAAGAAGCGAGGACGCACGACGTCGCGGGCTCCTCGCTGGCTGGTCGAGATTGCCGAACGAATCGATGCATGGCCCGAGACGTCTCCCGTCTCGCTGACCGAACTCTCTCGTTGCGCGGGTCGCGATCCCGCTTCCCTGGCTCGATCGTTTCGACGCCACTATCGCTGCAGCATCGGCGAGTACTCCCGCGAACGGAGAGTCCTCGCGGCTGCAGACTTGCTTCGAACGACCGGTCAAAGTGTGGCCGAGATCGCGGCCGCTCTCGGGTTCTTCGATCAGAGCCATCTCAACCGTCATTTTCGACGACACTTCGGGATGACCCCGATGCAGTACCGGAGTGGTGCGGCGTCCTGATCCCGTGCGTCCCTCCCGACGCCTTGTCTCGGGGATCGCTGCCAATTCCGTACTCACCGGTACTTGGCGTCCTATCTCTCACTTCTCATCACGCGGAAGATCTTGTCCCAGTCTTCGTTTGGACTCCTCCGGTTTGCTTCACCGCCTCCACGAACAGGGAACTGCCCGATGAGATCTCCCCGCGTCGTCTCCCTTCTCCTCGCCTGCCCGTTTGTTACCCCGTCGGAGCAAACATTCGCTCGGAGCGAGAAAAGCCTGGGACCTTGGCCGTCCATTGAGTCGAAGATCACTGCTTCCATGAACCAATGGGACATTCCGGGACTCGCCGTGGGTGTCATAGCTGAAGGCAACGTGGTCTATGCCCACGGATTCGGCGTTCGGGACGCCGAGAACGGCGGATCGGTGGACACCAAGACCCTCTTTCCTGTGGGGAACTGCGCGGAGCCGTTGATTTCCCTGATGCAGTGCAAACTTCGCGACGCAGGGGACCTGGACTTGGATTCCCCACTCGCGAAATACCTGCCGCCTCAAACACCCGGGTTTCACGACTTCTTCGAGAAACTGACGCCGAGGGACTTCCTTTGCCAGCGATCGGGTTTGCCGAATGTCGGCTGGATGCGTGAACTGGAGAGCCGCTCTCGAGCAGAAATCGTCGCCGCGATGCGGGGGATGGTCCCCGCCGTCGATTGGCGTGGTGGGTTTCGTGACAGCTGGCTCAACGTGGTGGTGGGTGAACACCTCGTGGAGCAAGTCACCGGCCGAACATTCGAACAGGCGGTCAGTGAGGCCGTGTTCGACCCGTTGGGTATGAGTGGGTCCACTTGGGGCGCGGATGCCTTGGCGGCATGCAACAACGCGGTCAGCTCTCATGAACTTCGAGAAGGGCAACTGCACAAGATCCAAGGGGCGACGGTTCTCGGCGCAGGTCCTGTGGCGTGGCTCAACTCCAACGTGGACGATCTCCTGAGGCTGATGAAGATCTATACCGGAGAAGTCAGGACTGATGGCAACGTCTTTCTCAATCCGAAGTCATTGCGAGAAATGATCCAACCTCACGTGTTCGTGTACTGGAACCGGTCTCCAGAGTACGCCCCGACGACCTATGGTCTGCACTGGGGCATGAACCAGGTGGGGGCGCACTACCACGCTCGTCTGGGAGGCTTCGGCAGAGGGACGGAAGCACTGCTTTCGTTCTTGCCCGGATCAGGCATTGGAGTCGTCCTGTTGGCCAACCGGGGAGGAGATGCGTTGACCTACTTAACTGCCGTGAAGCGGGTGATCGTCGATCACCTCCTGGGAAATGAGCCGAACGATTGGATCGAAACAGCATGGGCGCGGATTCAGAGGAGGCGTCGTGATCGGTCTTCGGCGACCGCTGTTGTCCCCACAACCGTGGTCGAAGCCACCGCGCTGGATCATTTCGTCGCTGACTACCACCATGAGCTTCACGGAGAGTTGCGAGTTTTCCAAGAGAACGGGCGTTTGATGATCGAGCGAGGAGGCGGGCTCATTCCACTGCGGCGCACGGCAATCGACCAATTCTTTGGTGCAAAGGAATCCCCTTGGTCATCCTTGGCGATTGATTTCCGCCGTTCCTCGCAGGGGGAAGTCGTGGCCATCGCCTTCGAGGTTGCTGGGGAGACAACCGTTTTCCTACGTGGCGGGGCGCCGTGATCGGATTGGCATGAAGCGTCCTGGTTGCGGGGACTCGAGGGGGAACCGTCGGCAGGGGCAGAAGTTCCGTTCTTGGGGAGCGGTTCCGCGAGTGCAAATGGATGCTCAACTCTCCCCACTTCGCCCCCAATACTCCATCCGCTTGGCAATCTCCTTCTCGAACCCATACCGCGTCGGTGCGTAGAACCCCCGCTCTCTCACTCCTTCCGGCAGGTACTCCTGCTTCACCTTCGCTTCCTCGTGATCGTGGGGGTACGCGTAGTCGCGGCCGTAGTTCAAGTCTTTCATGAGCTTGGTGGGCGCGTTTCTCAGATGCACCGGCACGGGACGATTTCCACTCTTGCGAATTTCATCACGCACGGCATGACACGCAAGGTAGGTCGCATTCGATTTGGGCGCGGTTGCGAGGTAGACCGCGGCCTGAGTCAATGCCGTATTCGCTTCAGGCATTCCCAGGAAGTGCGCCGCTTCGCGGGCATTCAAGGCCACCTGCAGGGCTTGCGGATCGGCGTTGCCGATGTCTTCCGAGGCAAAGCGAACCATGCGCCGAGCGATGTACATGGGATCCTCCCCTGCCTCGAGCATGCGACCCAACCAGTAAACCGATGCCTGGGTGTCGCTCCCTCGCAGGGACTTGTGCAGTGCCGAGATCAGGTGGTAGTGCTCGTCGCCGCCCTTGTCGTAGCGGAGCACTCGCTGACCAATCGCTTCCTGGGCGTCCTCCACGCTCACGGCCCGGCGCTCCTGCGCTTCGGTCCGCATGGCGGCGAGTTCCAGAGAGTTCAGCAAGCGTCGCGCGTCTCCATCGGCGACTTCGGCTAGGAACTCGGCCGCGTTGTCGTCGAAAGTGAGGCCCCGGGATCCGAGTCCCCGCTCGGGATCACTCAAGGCGCGCTGTGCGAGGTCGATCAGCTGGCTCCCATCCAGGGGCTCCAATGGCACCACCCGACACCGGGAGAGCAACGCAGCGTTGACCTCGAAGGAGGGGTTTTCCGTGGTGGCGCCGATCAGGGTCAGCAGCCCCTCTTCCACTTGGTGGAGGAAGGCGTCCTGTTGGGCCTTGTTGAAGCGGTGGATCTCGTCGACGAACAGGACCGTGGCGCGACCCTCGGCTCGCAACACCTGGCGGGCGCTTTCGATGGTGGCGCGGACTTCCTTGACGCCGGCGGTGACGGCACTGAACTCGACGAAGTGTTGATCGGTCAGGTCGGCGAGGAGCCGCGCCAGGGTGGTCTTGCCGCAACCCGGCGGTCCCCAGAAGATCACCGAGCGGAGCGGCCCGGGATTCACCATGGTTTGCAGGACGCAGCCGGGGCCGACGATGCCCTGCTGGCCGATGACTTGGTCGAGACTTCGCGGGCGCATGCGGTCGGCCAGGGGCGGTGGCACCGCTGGGGGGGCGGGATCCTTCGACTCGAAAAGGTTGGCGCTCATGGGAGTTCCCCGAGGGAGGTTCGCGGCGACATCGAACTTCCTCGGTATTCTCGCGGAAAGGTCGGCCCGAAGGCTCGCACCAACGCGAGAACCTCGCGATTCGCCAAGGAAAGGATCAGGCATCACGAGCTTGAAACACCAGCGCTTCCCGTGGGGGCCAAGGAGTTGGATCTGGGTGGATCGGGAGGGCCCCGGCCCAGACGCTCAGGATCGATCCCCCGGTCGTTCGGATGACAACGGAGGCAGACTCGATCCGGGTTTTCTTCCGGGAGCTTGTCGTGAGTGCAGTCCGCATGGCTAAGCGAAAGAACTTGCGTCCCGATGCTCCGGGTGCCAAGAATCCCCGCCGGCGAATTGACGCAATCACGGGCGGTGGCCGACGAGCCACGGGGTTCCATGCAACGACTGCAAGTCACCATGACCGAGCCATCGCCCCGATGACGCTCCGCGATCGATCTCGAGCCCTTCTGATGTTCTCGTTGGTCGCTGTCTGTTCGTGCGGCGACGAATCGCCGGTGGCTCCTGCCGTGTCCCCTGAGTCGCCTGCGACCGCTGCCACTCAGGATCGCGCCCAGTCCCGGAGTTCCCCGAACGTCGTGTTCGAAGACATTGCCGAGGAGGTTGGCCTCGACTACCGCCACTGCAACGGCATGTCGGGGAAGTTCTATCTGTGCGAGCCACTGGGGCCCGGGGCCGCGCTGTTCGACATGGACGGTGACGGAGATCTGGACCTGTTCGTGGTGCAGGGCAATTTGCTTGGCGGTGCGAGCGCCGAGGAGTCCCTGTTCCCGTTGCCCGGGCCTTTGCCGCTGAAGGACCGACTGTTTCGCAACCTTCTCGCGGAGTCCGGGGAGTTGCGCTTCGAAGACGCTTCCGCCGGGTCCGGGGTGGAGGGCGAAGGCTACGGAATGGGCGTCGCTGCCGGAGACGTGGACAACGACGGGGACGTGGACCTGTACGTCACAAACTTCGGTGACAATGCTCTTTATCTGAACCATGGGGACGGCACGTTTCGCGACGCGACCGAGTCCGCGGGGGCCCAGGAATCTCGATGGAGCACGAGCGCTTCCTTCGCCGACTACGACCGGGACGGATGGCTCGACCTTTACCTTTGCAACTACGTGGACTTTTCCCTGGCGACTCACAAGTCCTGCTATGCCAGCACCGGAGCGGAGGACTACTGTGGACCGTTGGCATTCTCGCCCTATGTGGACCGTCTGCTGCGCAACCGCGGTGATGGCACCTTCGAAGACGCCACCGCTTCCGCCAAGATCTTCGGCGAGTACGGCGGCGCGCTGGGGGTGGTGGCCAGCGATCTCAATGGCGATGACTGGGTCGATTTCTACGTGGCCAACGATGCTTCGCCGAATCAGCTTTGGATCAACCAGAAGGACGGTTCCTTCCTCAACGAAGCGGTGCTGGCTGGTTGCGCAGTCAATCAGTTCGGTGCTCCCGAAGGAAGCATGGGCATCGACGCCGGCGACTTCGACGGAGATGGCGACGATGACCTGTTCATGACTCACATCACCGCCGAGACCAACACCCTTTACTTGAATGACGGGACGGGATTTTTCGAGGACTACACCTCCGAGACCAAACTCGGGGCGCCCAGCCGCATTCACACGGGTTTCGGAGCGGCCTGGTTTGATTACGATCACGATGGCTGGCTGGACCTGCTGGTGGTGAACGGGGCGGTGAAAGCGATCGAGAGTCTGGCCCGGGCCGGAGATCCGTTTCCCCTGCATGAGCCGAACCAGTTGTTCCGCAACCAGGGGAACCTGGTGTTCCAAGAAGTCAGCGATCGGGCCGGCGAGGTGTTCGGGCTGTCCGAGGTCAGCCGCGCTGCGGTCTTTGGCGACGTCGACAACGACGGCGACAGCGATGTCCTGGTGACGAACAACAACGGAGAGCTGCGCCTTTTGCGCAACAATCTCTCGACGAACGAGCGCTGGTTGGGGCTGCGACTCCTGGACAAGGAAGGGGTTCGAGATCAGTACGGCGCTCGAGTCGAGCTGGTTCTCTCCGACGGCAGACGCCTGCATCGGCGATCCCGAGCCGATGCCAGCTACCTTGCGTCCAACGACCCGCGGGTCTTGGCGGGCTGGAAGGACGCGAAGTTGCAAGAGATCGTCGTCCGCTGGCCCGATGGCGATGCTCAGCACTGGGATTTCGCGGAACGGTCACTCGCGCGCTACTACACTCTGCGGCAGGGGGTCGACGAGATCCGAGAGTGAGAGAGGAGAGTACCGAGGGCGGATGACCACACGAGAGATCCAGGGAACACGGACGTCCGATTCCGGCCTCATTCACGAACTCTGGCGAAAGATCTTCAGCGCTTCCTTCGCCAGGTTCCGTCGGAGCTTGGGTGTGCCGCGAGTCTTCTCTCTTGGCTCGCGCAACGAGCGGGCCTCGGGAGCTGTGACTCCTGCGATCGCCGATGCCATGGCGGCGCACTCTCGTTCGCGGCAATCCGGTCGCGGTCGGACCCTGCCGGCCCCGACTTTGCGGGCGGTACCGTCTCTTCTTCTGCTCCTTGGTTCGGCGGGATGTGGAGAGTCCCCTGCTCCACTGGCCACCGAGGAGCCATCTCCGTCTCTTTGTTCTCCGGCAGCGAAACCGAACCTCGACTCGCCACCGCTTTCCGAAGGCGAGCTCGAGCCGATCCCCTACCCCGACGCCTCCCAGCTCGAACCAGATGTGCACGAGCAACTCGACGATCGCCGTCAGCGGCTGGAAGCGGAGTCTACGAAGCCGACCAAGGACTCCGCATTGCTCGCGGACCTCTACGGGTCGTTGGGCAATCACTATCACGCGTACGAGTTGATGGAAGCCGCGAAGGCGTGCTATCGCAACGCCCAACGGCTGGTTCCAGAGGACGAGCGCTGGCCTTACTTCCTGGGGCAGCTCTACCGCTTTCAAGGATTGCTGGGGGATGCGCTGATCGAGTTCGAGAAGGCTCTTGCTCGGAACGACTCGCGTTTGGCGACTCAGCTGGCGTTTGCCGAAGTGTGTCTTGAAGAGGGGCGTCTGGGCGAATCTCGGGAGACTTTCGAGAAGTGTCTCGCCAAGGAACCGCAATGCGTGCCAGCGAAGGTAGGGCTAGGGCGGATCGCCTATTCGAACAAGCGGTACGACGAAGCGGTGGAGCATTTCCAGGGCGCCTTGGAAATCGAACCCACCGCCAATGCGATTCACTACGAACTGGCCATGGCCTATCGCGGCCTGGGAGACCGGGACAAGGCGACCGAGCACTTGGCGCTGCGCGGACCCAATCCGCCAAAGGATCGCGACCCTTGGATGCGAGAGCTGAACCAGCTAGCGACCGGCCAACGCTTGAAGGAGAGCCGCGCGGCTCGGTTGGTCCGGGAAGGCGCCTTCGCCGAAGCAGAAGTCCTTCTCCGAGAGGCGGTTCAAGCGGACCCCGACAGCGTCGTCGTGCGCACGAATTTCGGGACGGCCCTTTCCAATCTGGGCCGCGATGCGGAAGCGCTGATGCAGTTTCACGAAGCCCTGCGTATTGAGCCCGACCACACCCAGGCCCACTACAACGTGGCGGTGCTGCTTTCGCGGTTCGGTCACGAAGAACGAGCGGTCGCCCACTACCGAGACGCTTTGAACGGGCGCGAAGATTTTCAGGAAGCGCACCGAAACCTCGCCCAGAGCTTGCGTCGCCTGGGTCGTTTCGAAGAAGCCGAACAACACCTTGGCCGCTTGGTCGAACTCGATCCGGGCCACGCGGAGGCTCGCTACCTGCGGGCGCTGACCCTGGCGCGGCTCGAAAAGTGGTCAGACGTTCGCGACTGTCTCGAACGTGCGCATCAAGTTCTGCCGGACCACGAAGGGATCACCCACGCGCTGGCGCGAATCCTTGCCGCCGCCCCCGCCAAAGAGGTCCGAGACGGACCGCGATCCCTGGAGCTTGCTCAGAAGGTGCTGGTTCGAGACCGGACGGCGGAACGCCTGGAAACTCTGGCCATGAGTCTGGCGGAGAATCGCGACTTCACTCAGGCCGTCGGTTTTCAGGAGAAGCTCCTGTTCGCCGCCACCAAGAGAAATCGCCAGGAGATGATCCCCCGGTTGCAAGCCAACCTGGATCGTTACAAGGAAAACAAGGCCTGTCGGATTCCTTGGCCTCCGGACGGCCCATCGTTGAACCCCGAGCCGCGACCCCTTGTTCCCCTCCCGGACGGTTTTCCCGAGTCGCCGTAGAGTTTTCGACAACGCGGGGTCCCACCGTCCGTATCTGACTCAGCGGACCGGCGTCCGGGATTTGCCCGGACAGTTGCAAGATCTCTCGATCCCGATCGAAATCGGAGGTCGACGTCTCTTCGGTGCGTCAGAGAGAGACCCCTGGTTCCCACGATTCGAGGAGACTCGCAATGACTTCCCCCACTCATCACGGTTGGACATCTCGTTGGATCACGTTCTTCGTCGTGCCGTCCGCCATTGTTGCCACTCTTGGATTGGCCGGCGATGGTGTCACTCAGGCGTCCGGTGATTCCGCAGGGGATCCGTTGCTCTCTGAAGAGCTTCGCGAGATGTACGAAGAAGACCAGTCTTCCCGCGCGAACTGGCAGGACCTCACTCCGGAGGAAATGTCGGAGATGATCAACGGTGACAAAGAGCGGCGTGAACGAGTGCTCGATATCCTCGCAACCGAAAAGCTGACGACGGCCGACGACTACTTCCACGCGGCCATGATCTTGCAACACGGGGAGGTCCCCGAAGACTTTCTGGTATCCCACGTCCTCTCGACGATCGCTGGGTTCAAAGGCCATTCGGCGGCGAAGTGGTTGTCGGCGGCGTCCCTCGATCGATACCTCCATCGCATCGACCGGCCGCAGATCTTCGGCACCCAGTACCGCAACGTCGACGGCAAGTGGTCCCTCGATCCCATTGATGGCGATCTGCTGAGCGACGGCATTCGTGCCGACCACTCGACCCCCACCTTGGCGAAGGCGCGCGCCAACGCGGATCGATTCGAGTAGCGGAACGGCCATCCACCGGGCGACCCGAACGGAGGTTCGTCGTCGCTAGCGCAGCTCTTGAAGGAACCGAGCCGCCTCCTCGTGCCGTCCCAACTGCTCCAGCAGACTCACGTAGGGTTCGATAAACGGCCGGGGATCCGGCTCGGTTTCGAGCGCGCGTCGGTAGTGATCGATCGCCGCTTCGAGTTGTCCGAGTTCCTGATGGCACCGGGCCAGCATGCCGAAGGCGGCGAAGAACTCCTGGGGGCGGAGCTGCACGGCCCGCTGCAAAGCAGGGATTGCCTCTTCGAACCGACCGACCGATGCCACGGCAGCTCCGTAGGCAAACCAGAGAGCCGGATTGGAGTCGTTCTCGGATAGCAGCGGTTCCAGCAGGGCCACCGCGTCTTCGAAGAGCCCGCGGTCGAACAAGCCACGGGCCCGCTGATACTGGGCATAGGCCCGCACCCGCTGATGAGGACTGGGTCGGTCCGTGGGATCCAGAGGGGACGGGGACTCCTCTGCTCCCGAAGCGGGATATCCCAGCGCCTTCAACGCATCGACCTCTCGGGCGTCCGCAGAGCGCGACTCTCGTGGCAGCGACGGGCGATCGAACACATCCGCCAAAGCGATGCGGAGTTGAGCCACGGTTTCCGAATCCTGGTTGACTCGATTGGTGGTTTCGTCGGGGTCCGAGCCGAGTTCGTAGAGTTCCGGGGTCGAGCTTTGGATGAACTTGTGGGAGTCGTCGACCATGCCGGCGATGGGACTCCAACCCCAGGCCAAATGTCCGAGGTAGGATTCGAAGTACACGGTCCGCGAGTCTTCGAGGGGCTGCAACACGTCGCGACCATCGAGGCCGTCGGGAACAGGAATTCCCGCCAGACCAAGAACCGTGGGCAGCACGTCGGCGACACTGATTGGCGAGGTGATCCGCGAACCAGTGGTGGAGCCGGCCCGGTGGACCAAGAACGGGACGCGGAGCGTCGAATCGAAGACGAAGGCTCCGTGGGTGTCTTCTCCGTGACGACCGAGGGCTTCCCCGTGGTCACCGACGACGACGACGGATGTCTCGGACCAGCAATCTGCTCGGTCCAAGTGATGCAGGAGTCGCCCGATCTCGTCATCCATGTAGGCGACTTCCCCCAAGTAGGGGTTGTCATCCTCTGTCTTCAGGAATTTCACGGGAGGTGAGTAGGGAGTATGGGGGCTGAAGTAGTGCACCCACAAGAACCAGGGGGACGCTGCTGACTGCTGGGACAGCCAAGCGATGGCTCGGTCGGTCACTTCTTGGGCGGAGTGTTCGGGATACGCCGTCAGGGCGCCACTCACTTCGAAAGACGCGTCGTAGATCTCGAAACCTTGGTCCAGTCCGTACTCGCGGTTCAAGACAAACGCAGAAACGAACGCCGCGGTGCGCCAACCATGGTCTTGCAGAATCTCTGCCAGAGTCTCTGCGGAGTCCGGCAAGGTTGTCGCACTGTTGGCTCGGACGGTGTGCCGCGGCGGATACAGGCCGGTCAGCATCGAGGCGTGGGCCGGAGTGGTCAACGGTGCCACGGTTCGGGCGTTCTCGAACACGACGCTGGTCCGCGCCAAGCGGTCGAGAGAGGGGCTCGTCTCGGAATCACCTCCGTGGATGCCAAGCGCTTCCGGATTGGTGGTGTCGAGAGTGATCAGCAACAAGTGAGGCGCCGAGTCCGGAGCCGGAGAGCAAGCCGGCGACAAAGTCAGGGACGCGATGAACAAGGATCTGCGAATGGCGCACTCTTTCGCGTTCGATCGAGAACTTCGGACGAACTGGGCGGGATCTTCCGCCCACTGGTGAACGTTCTAGAAAAAGATCATGGGGCTTTTTCCGCATGTGGGCAATCGCCGCGTGAGACATGTTGCCGCAAGAGTCGGCGGCGATACTCTGAGAATTGCCCCGGATCAGAGACCTGCGAGAAAGGGACTCCCGTGACTCGTCTTGTCCGCTTGACTGCCCGGCCGTGGAATGCGTTGGTTGGGACCGCCTCGAGTCCTCCGGCTGGCCAAAGGGTCCTTTGTCTGGTGCTTGTTGCGACCCTCCTTGGCTTCGCGGCCCAAGGCGCCGTGGCCACCGAAGGCCAGTCTTTGGAAGTCGCCGGAGCGCCGGGGTCCGTGGCGGTGCGGGTCGCCGTGGAAGACCTCGACACGCTTCCTCTGGAAATCCAAGGCCAGTTCGATCCTTGTGCGAGCGAAGTGGATGCCGCCGGCAAACGCCACGCGATTCTCTTTCTGAACGCCGACCAGCGCCGGGAGATGTCTCGGCAACGGGTCTTGTTCGACGATCTGGGTCCGGTTGCGGAGCACCTGCGCCGCTTCGCCCCGTTGCGAACCCTGCAAAGAAACTCCGTGCCTTCGATCGAGAAGTACTTCACTGCCCAAGAGCTGAAGGAGATCCGGGCTGCCGCCCCCGCTGGTCGGATGGGGCATCCGTGCATCAATCCCAACATCGTCAACCTGACCTACGACGAGTACCACCCGCCGGCCACCGGGGACTGCTTGCTATTGAATCTCACCAATCGCTTTCCGGATTTGGTGGAAATGGTCGTCATTGGCGAGTCCATCGAGGGGCGACCCATTCACGCCCTCAAGATTACCGATGAGCCACTCCGAGACGATCCGACCGAAGAAAGCATTGTCTTCACCGGAATCACCCACGCGCGGGAGTGGGTCACCTACGAAATGATGTTGTATCTGGCCGAGTCCTTGCTGACTCGATACGAAACCGATTCCCGCATCCGTCACATCGTCGACAACTCGGTGGTTTGGCTAGTGCCCGTGGTGAATCCCGACGGCCACCTGTACAGCTGGAACGAGGAACGCTTCTGGCGCAAGAACCGGCGGCCCGACCCGATGTGTGATGGGGTCGACATCAACCGGAACTACGACTACGACTGGGGAATGGCCGGTTCTCATGGATTCCAGTGCTCTGAAACTTATCGCGGTGCGTTTCCCGCCTCGGAACCCGAAACCCAGGCCATCCAGGAGCTTCTGCAAGATCAAAAGCCTGCGGTCGCCGTCAGCTATCACAACTACAGCCAGCTGGTGCTGTTTCCTTGGGGACACACGACTCAGGTCACTCCTGAGAGCTTCACGTCCCTGCGAGCCATGGGTCACAAGTACTCCGATCTGGTGTACGACCATTCCGGGTTCTCGTACACCCCGGGGCAATCCAGCTACACGATCTATCTGACCAGCGGTGCCTTCGACGATTACGCCTACGGCGCACAGGGAGCCCTGTCCTTCACCCCGGAACTGCGTCCCGCAAGCTTCCTGGACGGCGGCTTTGCCCTGCCCGAAGACCAGATCCTGCCCACGTTGGAAGAGAACTTCGAGGCCGCGCTCTGGCTGATGACGACCGTGGCAGACGCTCGCTTCATTCGCAACCCGCGATCGGACCGACTGATCGAGTTCCGTGGTCGGGCGGGTCACGACTTAGCCCTGCCCCTGACCCCGGCCAATCAGGATCCCGAGGTCTCGGTCCACTTCCCTTCCAGTCATCGAGAAGCGTTCACCACTTGGATGGACGACCGCGAGCACGCTCCGCCTTTCTGGGGAGATCTGTTCCACGATGTCGAGGCCATGGGCAGCGGAGGGGGCTACCGAGTTTGGTTGCCCAATGAACCCATTCTGGCAGGCTGGGCCGAGAGTCTGCGCCGTTACAAGGCTCTGCCGGGAGTCTTCGAAGACGGCGCCGAGATCATGCTCTCCAACGTGGAGAAAGGGGCGCCCAACTTCCTTGGCATCCCGTCACTCGAGCCGGTGAAAATGTCTGACATCGTGGTGTTCCGGCGCGAACTGGACCTCTCCCGGCGCTTGGGTGAGCGGATCATTGAGACGCGTTCTGCGTTGCAAGACATGGAACGGGCCAATCCATGGATCAACTGGCGTTGGGCCTACCGAGGGGATGATGGTGAGATCCGTTACGCGCACCCCCTGGGGCGTGGCGGAGCCGATCCTTACGTCTATCCGTTCCGCACCTACCGAGTGGTGGTGAATAAAACTTCGTTCACGTTTGCCAGTTCCCGGGATCGGGTGTTCCTCCTTCGGTTTCCCGGGACGGGTTCCGGGGCTGCCCAGGTCCAGGGCGAGCGCGAAGCCAACCCGGGACTCGACCAGGCGATCTCTCCCTCGCGCTGAAGGAACTCCGCGACCGCCGAGCCCGGGAGGAAACGCCCGAAGTCTCCCCGTGAGGGGACAAGGGGTTCATGGTGCCCATTCGAATTCGTAACTTGGGTTCCATGAAGCAGGTCTCTTCGCGCTCCTTCCCCTGGCTCAAGCTGCCGCGGTCGCGTTTCACGATCGACGCCTCGAGTTTCGCACTGTGGGTCAGCACCTTGGTGGTGCTGGAGACTGTCGGCCGACATCTCCACAATGATCTCCAGGACGCGTTCTTGCTGGTCGCGTTGACCGGGTGGGTGGCGGGAACTGCCGCTTGGCACCAGCACGCCAACATTCGTTGGGTGGGATGGCTGGTCAAGACGGCTCGCCACGCCGGTGCTTCTCTGGCCTCTCATCGTGTGGAGTTCGGCGTGGACTTGCGTCGAGAGCCACCCATTCGCCGTCGCATCCCCCGTGCGTTCCTGCTCCCCATGGGCGCGTTGACCTTGACGGTGGTGGCGCTGGTGGTCGGGCGGGGGTGGTTTCCAGAACAAGCAAGAGCGGTCGTGACCCGCGGTTCCTACACCCTGTGGCTGATCGCGCTTTCGACCATCTGGGCGGCCTGCATCGCGATGTCGGTGGTCGTGCTGTTCTACACCCACGCCTCTCTTCATGATTGGTGCTTGCGCCGCCAGCGGAGCCGGCAGGGTCGCCCTCCGGCGAGGGAAGCGCCATTTCATCTGGGGGTGACTGCGTTCTGGATGGCGGGGATGGGGTTCCTCCCCGACTGGTTGGCGTTCTCGGTGTTGTTGGGAGTGGGGCTTTTGTTTACGGGATTGCTATGCGTCCCGTTTCGGCCGGAAGTCGTTCTGTTGTGGCGGCCGAAAAACTCACCCGCGGAACCGTTGGGCGCGATGACCCTTCGGATTTTCTATGGCACCCAGCTTTGGCTGCCGGTGCTGATCATTTGTGTGCTCGCTCTCCTTACCCGAGGCGATCGATTGACCGCGCCTGCCGTGGCCCCGTCCTTGTGGGTCACTCCCTTTGTCGGAAACCTGGTGCTGTGGACCGGGTTGGTGGGTTTCCTCACGATCTGTGTGAGTTTCGGGGCCGGGTTGAGGTTGGGCCATCGGCTGTCTCCCTCTCGTCCCGTGGTTCCCGGTGTTCGAATCGAAGGAGTGGCCCGACGATCGACGAAGAAGGAACTGCGGCGGCTCGCCTCACGGCACGGGCTTCGAGTGCGTTTTGGAGACCCGGGGGAAGCCACGGACGTGCCTTTCCGATGGGTGGAAGAGGGGAACAGTTCCCCCGGGATGACTTGGCCTCGGGAGCTGGCTCGCGGCGACTGGGAAGACCCCGAGCTCATTCCGGCAATCCACCGGCGATTCGATCGTCAATGCCGGAGGCTGCTGTACCGGCGACTGAAGCGCTTGTTCAAGTTCGTCGGCGAGCGGGAGTTCCATCAGGGGGAAGGATTCTGGGTCGGCCTGCACCTTTGGTACGTGACCGGGTTGAGTCGCGACACCAACGAAGAGCAGACTGACTTCCAGCACGAGCCGGTCATCGACCAGACCCTCGGCCCTCCGTATCACCAACTGTTTCCTCGACCCGTCCGTCACCACTTCTTCCAAGTGATGGAAGCGCTGGAGGTCGACCTGATCTTCGTCGAAGACGGGGTCAAGTTCCGCCGTTTTCGCCGGGTGCTCGAAGCCATGTTCGAGACTTACGACATGTTCGGGGGGGAGCAACCCATCGAAGAGAAGCACTTCGTGGGGATTCCCGGCCTGCGGGTCGTCCTTCATGATCACCCCGGCACGAGCCCATTCGGGAAGGATGCCGAAGATTACCCAGAACCCAACTACGAAGACATCGGACGCGCTCGAGTGCTGCACGTCTTCGTCGACCGCGGCGATGCCTTCGAGCCGGAAGAGATTCCGGTCGACTTTCGCGGGGTCCCGGTGCTGTCCGGGATTTGAGCGTTCGTGGCCGAGTCCCGGGGCCGAGGCCGGTCCACGTCGGCAGGCGAGAGTGCGATCCGACGGCGGCCCCATCTGACGGGGAAAGTCATGGGCGCCGAGCCGGCCAACTCGACCCCTTCAGGGAACGCGGGGAACTACCACGTGTACTCCACCTGATACTCGACGACCTTGGTCTCGTCGGGCCCTAGCGTCAGGTCGTACTCGATGGTGCGTGAGTTGACCTTGCGCGAAGGCTGGCTCTCCGAGAGGAGCTTCCAGTTGACCCAGCGGTACAGAGATTCACGAACGACGACGTCGGTGGCTTCCGTCTTGCGATTGCGAATCTCGATGCGATACGTTTCTCGCATTCTCTGGGCCCGTTGGTCCACCTGAAAGTCGGTCTGGGTGCGCTCGCCCACAACGTCGAAGGATTGCCCGAGGCGAATCGAGATCGGCTCGTTGCGCGGCGTGTGGTCGATCAAGTCTTCCCCCAAGAATTCGAGGGACGTGTCGGCCGGGTCCTGCTGATAGACGCGGACCTTCCCCGCCGGAAGGGGCTTGCCGAGTTGCTGGTCTTCGCGGTTCTCGAACTTCACGAACACGTCGACCTTGGGGTCTGACTCGCGACCAAAGTTGCGGTCCAGGTGAGGACGGCTCCCGTATCCCCAACGGCTCGCTGCCGGAAGCCCGTCGAACACCAAGACTTTGCGAACCGGGATCTCTCGGGCGGTCGGGAACAGCAGGATCTGCTGGGTCGTGTTCGACGCCACCGTTGTCCGTCGAGGCAAGGTGTAGAGGTGATACTCGAAGAACGACTTCTCTTCGAATCCCACGGGGGCCGCTTCGGCCATGGTTTTCATCCGCATGGTCGTGGCAATTCCTGCCGGGCGGGATTGGACTCGCTGAACATCACCCGCGATGAGCTTCAGCTTGGCATCGGGGTAGCTCTTGCCGGACAGGTTCAACAGACTGACCCATGCCGTCAGATCGGCTTGGGTGGAATTCTGGTTCAGGACCAGGTTGTAGTCGCTGCGCCAAGTCATGCCGTCGGTTTGGTAGCTGGTGCGTACTGTCCGCTCCGAGGCCTCCGTGGAAGAGACCAGCCAACGCAGGGTGGGGCGGGACAGGAGGCCCCCTGGCACGGCGCCCAAACTGAAGTGCGCGGAGCCGGAAGGAATGATCTCGAGTCCATTGGCGGTTTGCAGAACGACTTGGCCGCCGACATGGGACAGGAGGGTCCCCGTGAATTCCATGAAAGTGCCATCCAGCGGGGCGCGAACAGTGATCTCGCGATCCAGATAGTGGCTCAGCATCTTGTCGGGGTTGACCAGGTCGAACAGGAACTGCTGCTCCAACACCGTGGTGGCCGCCGGATTCGACAGGTCCTCGAAGCTCACCGTGGTCGGGTCAAGGAAGCGCGCCACGTCGACGAAGTCGATCTGGTTCACTCCTTCGTCGAAGGTCAGAGCCCGGGTCTCACGCACGACCCCAAAGCCCGGTACCTGAGAGGCGTAGGCGGGATCACGTCCCTGGCGCTGTTGGGAAACGTAGGTCTGAGGGTTGAAACCCGCGGGGTCAGCGGATGAGTACACCGTCAAGCTGATGTCTTGTTCTTGCGCGACCAGGCACCCGCCCGTCGCCGTCGCCATCAAGACAGAAAGAAAACGCCTCATGGTCTCTCCCGAAAAGTCGGTTCGCTTGCTCGCCCTGCGCCAGCTCTTCGTCAAGAACGACGCGCCATCCTCCGCCGCAGGGTGGGAGCAGGCGGAAACATTAACTTGGCTTCCCGTTCAGACCGGAGCGGGAGCGAGAAGTTCCCGAAGTTCGCGGGGTGGCGAGTTCCCGCGAGCTCACCCAAATCTTGGTCGGATTCCGCTCGTTGATGCAGCTCACGAACCCGCCGAGCCGTGGGCAATCGTCGACCGGATGTTTCTTCCAGAGTGGGTCGACTTCCCTTTCGTCCCGCAACGATTGTCGGGTTTTGGTCGGGATGTTGTCGCTGGGCAATCCTGAGAGTCAGAGTTGCCATTCGGGTCTGACACTTCTAGACGTGACGGTTCCGAGCCGAGGTCTGAGCACTAGTCGAATTCACCGATTGCGCGTCGACTAGCGAATGAGGAGCAGGTCCATGCGAGTGCATTGCATCAGTTTGGTCTCGATCGCAGCAATCACCACGATGATGGTCCCGTGTGCTGGACAAACCCCCATTCAGGTGCCCTTCGACTCGTTGATGACGAGCGATTTCCCGGAAGAGGAAGGGTTCGCCACGGCCTTTGAAATCGACGGGGATCTCTTGATCGCCGGAGCCCATGGCTTCGGCAATCAAGTTGGTTCCACCTACTTGTTCGAGCGGACTCCTTCGGGGTGGTCCGAGATTGTGGAACTCTCCTCCTTGGTTCCGGTGAACGAGTTCCAGTTCGGCTTTGCTGTCGACGTGAGCGGCGGGACCGCTGCCGTGGGAGCGCCGGCCAACGACGAGATGGGCAACGACCACGGCGCGGTGTACCTCTTCGAAGAAACGAGCCCGGGAAACTGGGTGTTCGATCAGAAGATCGTGCCACCGAACCCGGAGATGATGGTCGATTTCGGGACCTACGTGGGAATCGATGGGGATCACCTTGTTGTCTTCGGGTACGAGACCGAGTCATTCTTCCTCTATGACCATGTGTTCACCTATGAGCGTCAGGGAGGAACGTGGGTCCATACCCAGACATTTGAGCCGTGCTGCTCCATCCCCTACGAAGATTGTTTCGACATGGATGGCGACACGTTTGTGATCGGAGGAGACGTGAACAATCCGAACGGCCGGTCTTCTGGGTCGGTCTGGGTCTATCGACGAACCGGGTCGCAGTGGGCACTGGAACAAGAGATCATTCCCCATGACGGTGCAGAGTATGACCTGTTCGGTCGGAGCGTTGGCTTGTCGGGAGACACTCTTGCCGTCGGCGCACCCACGTGTCCGTTCATGTCGACAGAGAGACCGGGGAAGGCCTATGTGTACGTTCGCAACCTTCAGAATCAGTGGGTCTTGGAGCAGTTGATCCCATCCCCAGAGCCGGTGTTTGCCGACTCGTATGGTCGCGCGATCGATGTCCAGAGCGACACCCTAGCTGTCGCTGCTCCCTTCAATCACACCAGCAACTACAGCAACCCCTTCGTCTATCATCGGGAAGCGGGACAGTGGCGACAGCACTTGGTCTTGGACGGGGAACTCGAGTTTTCCAGTGGGCTCTTCGGCACGGGGATGGTGATCGATGGCGATGAGGTTTGGGTGGGTCACGCCAGCGAAGACGTCTCCTACGGATTCCAAGTCTCGCGAGATCTCACCATTGCACGACCTTCGACCGTCCAGGCGGGGGAGACTCTCTCTGTGACCACCTGCTTGGGGCAACCGGGAGCCTTGATGCTCCTCTTCCTCGTCGACGTCAATGGCATCCCGACGTTTCAGCGAGTTACCAATGGCTTGTTCGATGCGGAGGGGCAAATCACGTTCAGTCTTGACATCCTTGCTGGTCTCGAAGGGAACACGCTCGACTTCGCTTCGGTGTTTCGAAACGCAGAAAACAAACTGGTGCTGACGGAGCCGGCGAGGGTGACCTTCGAATAGCGGCTCCCGGCGCGTCGGGTCGCCGGGTCCGAGGTCGATCGATTCGACTCTCTCCCGCGGTTCAAGAGTCCTGGAGCAGGGATCCGGCGCGCCAGTCGTAGTCGTCGAAGGCGCTTCGATAGTAGCCTCCGCTCACGGAAGAACAGCGGGCTTGAGCTGTACTGAAGACCCCTCCCGTCACGGAGGAATAGGACCCCGAGGAGATTCCGAGGAAGCCTCCACTGACGGCCGAGGTTGCCCCGGATGCCGTGTTGAAACTGCCTCCGCTCACCGAGGAGCTGCTGCCGCTGGCCGTGTTGCTGCGTCCGCCGCTCACCGTCGCATAGGGGCCGAGGGCCGAACAGTCTCGGCCTCCAGCGATGGATGAGTAGTCGCCGGAGGCATAGTTGTTCTGTCCACCGCCGATCGATGCGAACCTGCCGGATGCGAGGTTGCCCCGGCCGCCGCTCACACTGCTGTAGTCGTACGAGGCGTTGTTGGCCGTTCCCCCAGAGACCGTGGTGCCCGTCCCAGTGGACGTGTTGTAGGAGCCACCGAACGTGGAGGCGCCCAATGCAGTGGCAGTGTTGGAAAGACCCCCGCCGACCGATGCCCAAGAACCGGACGCTTGATTGGAGGTCCCGCCGCTGACGGAGGACATCATTCCGCTCGCGGCGTTGAACGAACCTCCTCCGACCCAGGCAGACTGCGCACCGGCCACATTTCCCCGACCCCCAGTCACCGAGGAGTACTCGCCGATGGCGTATCCGATCACACCGCCGCTCACGGAGGATGAGTCCCCGCTCGCGCTGTTGAGTCTCCCTCCACTGACGGACGAAAAGTAGCCGATCGCGTTGTTGAACCTTCCCCCGGCGACGGATGCGAAAGGGGCCAGGGAAGCGTTGCCGTTGGATCCAACGATTCCCCCGAAACTCGCGAAGCTGTTGGCGGAGCCGACGATCAAGTTGTGGGACCCGGTCCGGTCATCGGAGAGGTCGCCGCGGAGCTCGTTGTAGCCCACGATCAAATTGCCGACGCCGTTGGTGAGGACCGTACCCGCATCGAATTCGTCGGGTTTCGCAGGGTTTCCGTTGGTGGCACCAAGACCGTTGTGAATCCGGACGTTGACGCCGGAGATGTCGATGGTCTTGGCCATTCCTCCCTTCCCATCGTCGAGATAGACGATGCTCATGTGGCTCAGAATCTCGAACTGCTCTGGAGTCAGGTCGAGGAAGGCGGCCTGACGAGTCAGTTCGCGCGCGCCGGAAGAAACCTGAGCGTCAGCCGCGGGGGGCAGGACCAAGAAGCAAGTAGCGCCCAACCATTGGCGCCATCTCATCGGAAGGAAGGACATCGGCAGGACTCTCCACGAAGGTGTGCCCCCGATCGACGCGAAAGGTCCATCCGGGGAAACCGCGGATCCGGGGGGGAGGCTTCCACGCCTTCCCTGCCGGACAAGGTGGCAAGCGGTGCCAATCGATGAGTGAGATCCCGAGATTTTGACCAGAGTTCCAAAGATTCTCGTTTCCCGCTCACTGGAGCCGGGTTCTCGCCACCTCTTGAGGGGGGTGTCACGACTTCCTTTGCAGGCCGTTGAACAAAGCCTCGGATCGCCGATCCAGAGGTTCCCGTTTCCGCCGAGGAGTCGAACCGTAGGCGAATCCGTCGATTCGTCGAGGTTTCGAGGGCGAAGACGACAAGGCCCGTTCGGGAGCTGAGAGATTTTTTCAACGGCCTGCGAGGCTTGGGGAGTGAGGCCGCCGGCCCCCCCCGGGAACGAGTTAACATCAAAGACGGATCGCAAGGAATCCGCCTGCATGGCCGAGGTGTCGTTGGAACACTCCCCCTCAGATCATCCCCGAGAAGAGCTGTTCGACATTGTGAGCGGCGCACTCCGATCCCCGCGTCGCGACCAGGTGATGGCTCACGTGGACGAGTGTTCGGAGTGTCAGAAGGAGCTGCGCGACGCCCAGGAAATGGACGGATTGCTGGACCGTGAGCTCGAAGCCGAGTTGTCCTTCGAGCAGGCCCGCGAGGTCGCTCCCTCTTGGATGAGTGAAGTGCGGGACTCCGCCCTGGACTCTCCGAAGCCGGCTCTTCAGAAACTTCCTCCCTTGTGGTGGTCGGGCGGCATGGTCGCTGCAGTGTTGGTGCTTGCTTGGATCCTGGTTGGCCGAGAACGCCAAGGCGGCGTCACCGACAAGCCATCGGTGGCGGTGTTGTCCGCCGAGGAAGTGCGCGCTCGCCTCGCGTCCTTGCGAAAGGACCACCGCGAGTTTTTCGAAGAGGTGAGCCGCGGGACCCCCACGGTTTCGCGCTGGTTTGCCGTCCCCAGTCAGCGTTACCCGGATCTCGCGACAGCACTTCCCCTGCTCGGGCCGAAAGACCGTTTGCTCATCACGCCCGCGTTCGAGGAACGAAATCCGAGAGAAGGACAGTGGCGGGACACCGATGGCGATGGCACGACCGACATGCTCCATGTGCAGAACGGTTCCTCGATTCCGGTTGCTGTTCTCGGACGGAGTGTCGAGCCATTCGCCAAAGTTCGCGCCAGCTTTCTTGCTGATCAGCAGTTCGCCGCGGCGGAGAAGTCAGAGGCCGCCTCCGAAAGCCTCCGTCGGGTCGTGTTGAGTTTGGAGCACTCGCGACGCCTCTTTGTTCGGGGGCTTGTGGTCTCTCCCGACGGTCAGGTGGAGCCGGTTGAGCCAAGCCCCTTCGATGACTGGTGGGCCATCGAAGCCGAAGAGGTCACGTTTCCCCCGAGTCAGCCACTCCTCGAGTTCTTGGACGACGGCGCCATCGTGTCTCGATCCGACTTGTCTCGCATCGAGAGCTTGGGCTGTCCTGGGCCGCTTTTCCTTGCCAATCGAAGCCAGTTGTTCTTTGCCAATCCTCAAGGACTGTTGGAATCGAAGTTGGTCGACGTCATCTCGGCACCGCCGCTCTTGGTTCCTGAGGATTCTTTGCTGGTCATCTTGTTGAGCGAGGATCGGCCGGTGCGAGTTCCGGATCGCTTGTCCGTTTCCCCGGGCTCCGGAGCACCGTTCCGGGAGGCTGTGGACCGCGAGCTGCAGGCATGGGTCGGAAGTCAGTCGGGTCTCCGAGGGTTGGTGATCGACGTGGCGAAAGCCGATGACGACTGAGTCGATGGAACGCGATCAGTGGCTGTGGAACCGCTGGAGAGATGGCGACCGAGAAGCTGCCCGTCAGTTGCTCAGCCTGTATGAAGGCGCGATCTTTGGAGCCATGAAGCGGTATGGCTTTCGTCAGCGGGAAGAACAGCAAGAGGTCTACGCGACACTCGTTCTTGAACTCTCTCGCTACAAGGAAGGGGCCGAGCTGCGGAGTTCCTTTTTCGGCTTGGTGCGAAGAATCTTGTTGTCACGATCTGTGGCGAATCTGCGCCTGGCGTCCGCGGATCTTCCCGACGGCGACGCGGTGAACACCATTCCCGATCCGGCGACTCGGTCTCCCGCTGAGTCGGTGGGTTTTCGCGAGGCGCTGTCCCAATGTCTGGAGCGCCTTCGGAAGCCCCTGGAGCGAGAGGTTTTCTGCGAGCGCTACTTGAGCGGCAAGGACAACCGAAGCATCGCGGTCGACCTGGGCAAGACTCCCAACTACATCGCGGTGGTCTTGCATGGCGCCGTCAAGCAGATGCGCGCGTGTTTGCAAGGGAGTGGGTACTCGTGAGAGCGGGTCCGAAACGGGGGGTGCCGCCGACTCTTCGTTTGCCGCTCAGGAACCATCGCCGGTGAGTACCCACCCCGCCCAGAAGTAGGGGGCCGTCCATTCTGGATGGGTGGGGTCCTCTCGCACGAGTTTCTTTGCCTCTTGAAGCGCTTCGCGCTTGGAGAAACCTTCGTGAAGCCACAGTCGGTAGAACGCCGAGAACAGCTCGGCGGTGGCTCGATCATCGACCGTCCATCGAGATGCAATGATGCTCTCGACCCCGGCTGCATGGAATGCGGTCTGGAGTGAGTGAACGGTGTCGCCGGGGTTGAGCGATCCGACGTGAGTCTCGCACGCCGAAAGCACGGCGAGTTCGCAATGACTGAGGTTGCGACCCGCGATGGTTTCGCCAGAAACAAGTCCCGTCCTTTGCCCGAGGTGGTCATCACCGCCATTCGCCCCGGCGAAGGCGACCCCGCAGGAGCCGAGTGGGACGAGGGACCCGAGAGGCCCCGGGACGGTGCTTCCCGGAAGCGAGGAGGCGAAACCATGGGTTGCCAGGTGCAAGATCGTGGCCTGCTCGGCTTCGCGAAGGAACGCCTCGCTGGACGCCTGTGACCCGGCCAACAAGACAGAGCGAGGTCCCGAGTGTTCCCGCGACCACTGCTGAATGGACTTGGCTTCCGAGAGGCTGAAAGGGAGTTCCCGAAGCTGGGGACCCGAGGGGATTGGTGGACCGAACTCGACCCCTCCGACCAGGAGGAAACGGCGATCGGAAGGCCTCGTCTGACGACGACGCGGGAAGTGGTGAAGCGAAGAGTGAATGAAGAGCTCGGCACGTTCTCCCAGAAAAGAGCCGTCCACCGGGAGGGATTCCCACGGCAGCAGATGGAGGGGGCCGTGAGGAACGACGTGGATCCGCTGCAAAGGAGCCGCGAGATCGAGGAGGTTTCCGAGGAGGGTCCTCGACAGTCTCTCCTCGGCTTCGCGCATCTTCGCTTCTCGGAAGTTCAAGCGTTTCAGGATCCCCCGGCGCTGTTCGGTGAGGTGCTGCGAGATCTCCTTGCCCGGCAATCGGTGGCAAGTCACAGCACCGGGTTGGAAGACCATGGCGACAAGGAACGGTTCCCGATGGCGGGGCACGTGCCAGCGATAGGTGACGATTGTTTCATCCGCGGCGAGTCTTCGGGCGATGGCGTCGAGGTCAATGAGCTGCGGACGCTCGGCAGCGGATGCGTAGAGCCGGCGCTCGACCGCGTCTCGACGTTGCACCAGTGCGACGATCTCGGAACTGGGTTGCTCGTCTTCGTCTGCGGGTTGCCGTGCCAATCTTTGTTCCAGCTGGGTGCGCACTTGCCGAAGTTCTTGCAAGTCTTGCTTGCTGACCCCTTGGTTCTTCCAGTGCATCCGCAGTCGTTGCCACTCCGCGGGAAGACCGCGAAGCGTCTCGATCAAATTCAAGTGCCGTCGAGAGATCGGGTCCTGCGTGGATCGTGGGTCCAGGAGCAAGAAGACCTCGGCGAGGACCTCCTCCAGATTGGTAAGAATCCGCTGCAGCTCCGTGGGGGCAAAGATTGGTCCCTGTCGGATCAGAGACTCCACAGCGCTCAATAAGGCGTCCAGGTGTTGATCACACCGTTCTCTCTGATTGGTGAGGAGCGCGGAGCGTGCCAGGACGGCTCGAATTCCTACCACCTCCGGCAGCTGCGTGGTTTCATGAAGAAGCTCGAGGGCGATGGTGCCGTATCGCTCGACTTCGTCGTGTTCCCCAAGGGAAAAACAAGAGTCCACGAGCCCTGCATAGGTGGGGATGGGAGTCCTTCCGGAAGAGGCGGACAGCTCCGGTCGCTGAGCGAGTGCTTGCAGGCGGAGTTCCTTGGCTCGTCGGTGATTGCCCAAGCGGCTTTCCAGGACTGCGCGGGTCACTAGGAGTCGAGGTGGCTGCGAGTTCAAGGTCACGCGGGCTTCGGCCTCTTCGATCCAGTGCTTCGCGGCTTCGTAGTCTTCCGTCGCCGTGGCGCAAAGGGCCAGGTTGTCGCAGATGTCGAATGCCTGGCTGGGGTCCCAGTGATCGGTCGGGATCGCGAGAGCTTCTTCGAACAAGCTGGCGGCCGTCGCGTAGTCACCCATGTTGCCGGCTTGGCCGGCGAGATTGTGGAGCAGGTTGGCCACGTGGGGATGATGGGGATCATGGCGGCGTAGTTCTTGCAACGCGTGCTCGTGGACAGAGCGAGATTCCGCGAAGAGGCCTTGGTCGTGGAGGTTTGTCGCCAAGTTGATCCGGAGTCGAGCCAGGGTGTCTGGGTCGAGGTTCGCCGCTTCTGAATCACGAAGCGCTTCTCGCAACAAAGTGGCGGCTTCGGGGAGTCGATCCGTGTGCGGTCGCATGGTGGCGGCGAGATCCCCGTGGAATGCCAGCAGCTCGGCCCGCCGAGAGGGAGCCAGCTGACGCTCCCTCATCCAGGCGCATCGTTCGTAGAGTTCGTTGGCGCGGAAGAATTGTCGCTCGTAGGCCCATTGGTCTGCGAGTTCCTGTCGCGCCGTGGTCACTGCGGGCGATGAGTCCCAGGGGCCTTCGGCGAGCAGGGCTTGGTGTCGGGCCAAGCGAAGGGACTGGGATGCGGACTCGAGGCCTTGGGCGACCCCCATGGCGCGACGCAACGTCTCGGAGTGGACTGGCGTCAGACGAGAGCTCTCGGCGACCGCGACCATTTCTGCCAGCAGCTGTTCTCTTGCCGATTCGTTTCCCTCTCGCGTCGCACTCCTTGCAGAGTCGATCAAGTCCTCCAGACGCCGCTTCGTGGCATCGGCCTCGGCTCGCCAGGAAGGAAGTGGACGGGACTCTTCGACCGAGACCTTGATCGACGCCGTCTCCTCTGGAACCAGGGAACCGACGCGGACGACGACGGTGGTTCCTTTCGAGGCAGCCCACGAGATCTCGAGGAAGCCGGTGCCAAGGCCCACATCATCTTCCACGGCCCATGACCCGGAGAGGTCGCGGACCGAGAGTGACAGGGCCGCCTGTTCTTCTCCCTCGGCCCGAAAAGTGACCTCCGTTTGGTGCATCGCTCGGTAGCGAAACTCGCGGTAGCACTCCTCCTCGACAAACACACATCGGGGGCCAGGAATCTGCACGGTGTGGTCCGCTCCGGGGACCAGCGGAGGCAGGGACCAGTCGACGGGACCAAGCAGCACAAAAGCGACGAGAAAGATCATCGTTGGATCCGGCATTGGGGGACCTCGAACCGGAAAGTGTATCCGTTCCGCGAGGGCTCGATGGTGACGGGCGCACAGGCCGCACGTTTCATCGCGCAACTTTTTCGGCTCCCCTCGGACCGCCGTCTCCTGGGGCTATAACCGATGCGGTTCCTCTGTCCGCGATGTGACGCCGGAACCATCTTCCCCGAGCGGCGGCCGGACCGGTTTGCTGACCAACCCCGTATAGTGACCTCATGAAAATCACCCGGATGCGATCGTCGTTCGTTCTGTTGGCCAGCTCCTTGATTCTCTCCGGTTGTGGAGAGGGAGAGACGGCGACCACCCTGGCCAAAGAAGTGCCGTCTTCCAGCGACACTTCCACCGCGGCAAACGAAATTCGAGGGACCAAGAACCTCTTGTGGGTGGTTCTCGACACCACCCGTGCAGATCATCTCAGCACTTACGGGTATCCCAAGAAGACCACGCCAGCGATCGACAAGCTGGCTCGTCGCGGAGTTCGTTTCGACGCGGCGTTTGCCCAGGCCTCGATCACCGCCGTGTCGGCCGCGTCGTACTTGACCGGTACCTATCCGTTCCGCAACGGGATCCGCAGCTTGTTCTCCGTGGGCCAAGACGAGATGCCGGAGGATTTGCCCACGTTGGCCGAGCGCCTGTGGGAAACCGGAAGGAACACGGCTTCGTTCGTGAGCGCTGGGCCCATGTCCAAGCGTTACGGGTTCAGCGCCGGATTCGATCTCTACGACGACATTTTCTCCGCAGACCAGAAGGCTCTGGAGGAGGCCGCTCGCGACCCCAACAAGAAGCCGGACTTGAAAGCCCAGCGCCGCGCCGACGAAACCACCGATTTGGCAGTGGAGTGGCTCGACCAGAATGGGAAGGACCCGTTCTTCTTGTTCGTGCACTTCTTCGACGTTCACGATGGGGTCATCAAGCCGCCCCAAGAGTTCCTCGACAAGTGGGACGAGCGCTATCCATTGAAGGTTGATCTGGAGCCGCGTCGTCGGGAAGAGCGAGGCGAAAGCGCGAGAGAGGCAAATCCCGAAGAAGACGCTTTGCGCAAGCGACTGCACGAGCTTCGCTCGAAGGAAGGGGAGCCGAGTTCGCGTGAGCGCGCGGCTCGTCGAGAGCGCCCCGCCCGTGGGGAACGCGACCCCAACCTGTCTCAAGAAGACCGTCGCAAGCTCGTCCAGGATCGGCGTGCGCAGCGAGAAGAGGTCCGCGAGGTGCGCGAGGCCCTGGCGGCGCTCGACACCGATGGCCCGTCGGATTCGAGCCGAGAGCAGAAGATCCAGCTGTACGACGCCGAGCTCTACTTCATGGACCAGCAGGTCGAACGCATGCTGGCCAAGCTGGAAGAAATGGGCACCGCCAAAGACACCATGATCGTCATCGTGGCGGATCACGGCGAAGGGTTGGGAGACCACGGATTCTGGTCCCATGGGACGCTCCACGAAGAGCAAATCCGGGTTCCGCTGATCCTCGCCGGGCCGGGCATTGAGCCCTACGGTGCCGTGTCGGATCCGGTGCGATTGGTGGATGTTTCGGCGACCGTGGAAGAGATGTTCCAGTTGGAGCCGCTCTACCGAGAGCTGGATGGCGTGTCCCTGATGCCGCTCATTCGCGGCGAGCCGGAAGCAGACCTCCGCACGGTCTATGCGGAAGTGCACTTCCCGCCCCAGAATCCCAACCGGCTAGATTCCGAGATGTACAGCATCCGAGTCGGACGCTGGAAGTACATCCACCGACAAGAAGACACCCACGAGCTTTACGATCTCGAAGCCGACCCCGGAGAACTCACCAACCTCTACGCGGAGCAGCCGAAGATCGCGGCCCGCCTGTTGGAGCAGATCCACCGCATGGACGCGATTGATGGACGCGTTTACGAGACGGAGGATTTGGATCCGGAGGCGAAGGCGATGTTGGAAGCGACGGGGTACATCGACGCGGACAACTGAGGGGCTTGGGGGTTTGGGTCGCCGATGGGGTTGCCATGCGCTCCAACGGACCCGCTCCGCCCTTTCTTCGTTGTTGGATGGTGGGGCTTCGCTCAAACCTCCGGGGCACTTTCGCGGGTGAGTCGTTGGCCGGATTGATTTCGTGCCCCTGCGGCATGTCCTCGTCGCAACATGGCAACCCCATCGGCTCCGCGCACGGGCTTGCGCTGGAAGTGGGTTGCTTGATCGGCGGATTGTTGGTTGGTTGCGTCGTTTTGTGAGATTGCTTGGGGGTTTGGGTCGCCGACGGGTTTGCCATGTGGTTCCGAGGACCCGCTCCGCCCTTTTTCTTTGATGGACGGTGGGGCTTCGCTCAAACCTCCGGGGCGCTTTCGCTGATGGGTTGTCGTTCGCGTTGACTTGGCGCCCCTCCGGCATGTCCTCTGCACCACATGGCAACCCCATCGGCTCCGCGCACGCGCCTGCGCTGGAAGGGAATTGCTCGGTCGGTGGGTCGGTTGCTCGCGCCGTTTTCTTGGGGGTGTTCGGGGTGGGGTGATTTTGAGGACGCTCGGGCTGGGGGTGGCAGCTTTCGTTGGCTTGCGTACGCAACGGTGTTCTGGGTGGATGGCGTTGCTGACGGCTTTGAGCGATGTTCGGCTGCACCTTCTTTGGTGGTTGTTGGCTGGCTCGATCGGCTTGCACGTGCGGACGCTGCGTGGGCGATCTTGTGCAGAACTGTGTTCACTTTTTGTACGGGGTGACTGAGGGCTTGTGCCATTTGGTGGGCGGGTTGGTTTGGACGCTGGGTGGTTGGGTGGGGGCTCGGTTTTTCTCGGGGGCTGCTCTGGGGTTCTCGGAAGCCTTGGAGTGGGTGGGGTGAAGATGTCGAATTTTCGGCTTCTTGGGGGATGAGGGCGCTATAGGGGGGCCTGGAAAAGGAATCCGGGTTGGGGCCCGGCAGGCTGTTGGGAAGGAGATGTCTTGATGAAGATCGCACGTGGCGTTGCAGCGGGTTTGCTGTTGTTGTTGTCTGCCTCGATTTCTGCCCAGACCACCCCTCCCGGGGATGAAGTGGTCGGGTTGCTCGAGGAGGTGATGGACACTCCGGCTTCGGAGATGGAGTCGGGGCTGGCCTCTTTGACGATCACGCCTGCGCTGGCATCGGGTGGCGAGATGGTGACGTTTCAGGCTTCGGGTGGTGACCCGGACAAGCCGGTGATGTTGGCTCACGTGTTGCAAGGTCTGCCGTTCATTCTGACGGTGGTCATGATCGACACCGCCGATGAAACTGGCGAGTGGGTTTGGAATCCTGTGGTTCCCGAAGCTCCGGGGTTGTCGATCACGTTCCGGACCTATACCAAGAGCGGCGGCACGCTGGCGTTTTCGAACGACGCGACGCTGACGATTACGCCGTAGTCTTTTCTGCCGGGTTGTCGATCGAGCGTTCCTCGTGCCCTTGATGGCGAGGGGTGGCTCAGTCTTTGGGCGCCTGCGCCTCTTGAATCTGCTTCAAGAGGTTCTGCAGGCGCTCGGCACGTTCTTGATCTCGGCTCCCAAGTTGTTCGAGAACTGCTTGAGCTTCCGTTGCTTGTGCGCTCATCGCGAGAGCGGCACCGAGGTTGTACTGGTAGCTGGTGTTGTTGGGTTCTCGGAGGCTGGCTTCACGGAAGGACTTGGCAGCGGCCTTGTATCGATTTTGGGAAGCAAGGAGCTGGCCGAGTTCGGCGTGGGCGCCGGCCAGGTCGGGACGCTGTTTGGTCAGGTTTCGAATCGTCTCGATGGCGGCATCGGGTTGGTCGCTCTCGGCGAATTGGCGTCCTAGGTTGAAGTGGGCATCCCAAAGATCGGGTGCTGCTTCGATGGCCCGTCGGAACGAGTCGACAGCGAGGTCGGAGTGACCGAGGTTGCCGTAGGCGAGTCCGAGGTTGTTGAGCACTCCGCCATGGGCCGGGTTGTGCTCCAGCGCTCGCTGGTAGAACTCGACCGCGCGATCGTTGTCTCCCGCCCGACCGTAGGTTTGCCCGAGGTAGGACCAGTCGTCGGCCGAGTCCGGGTCGATCTCCAAAGCACGTTCGAAGCACGCGATGGCGTCTTCGTGTCGATCGAGCTTGTCGAACGCGAGTCCCGCCTTGCTGTGAGCCAAAGCGTAGTCCGGGAACGCTGTTTGTAGAACTTGCAGGTGCTCCAGACATCCCTCGAAGTCGCGTTTCACGGATCGTAGGAACTCGGAGTAGTGGTAGTGCAGCCAGGGGTCGCGGGGGCGCTTCTGAATGGCGCGAAGGAATGACTCCTCGGTGGCACGGACCGTTTCTGCTCCGGAGGCTTTCAGTTGAGCGAGTTGTCGCTCACCCTCCGCCAGCCGCTCTTCCTGGTCGATCTGAAGCGTGAACGGGGCGTCGCGCAGGATGCTGCGATAGACCTTCTCGGTCAGCCGATACCGCGACCACGAGTTGTATCCAAGAGCCTGGGCGCAATCTTCCTCCGTGGTTCCGGTCGCTGGTGTTGATGACTGGTGAAGGCCGGACGACGAACCGTCCAAAGCGGCCAGAAGCTGGGGAAGAATCGTCTGTGCGAGGAGCTCGTTGCCCTCGAAAGTGAGATGGACGTGTTCCCAAAAGTGCTCGACGCCAGGGATCCCTTGGGGAGCCGCGTTCTGAAACGCCTGTTCGGCATCGACCAGCTCGACGCCTGGGGAACTGGCGGCCACTGTTCGAATCACCTCGTTGATGCGGCGGTCGGCACGAAACCGAAGGGTGTCTTCATCCCGTGCTGTTTCGTAGGCGACCCGTGCTTCCGAGTTCTTGCCCAGCTGGGACTGGAGCTGGGCCAAGCGATACCAGGTTTCTGCGTGAGCGCGGTCGATGTCGACGGCGGCTTCATAAGCCGCCAACGCCTGGTCGAATTCACCGCGAGTCTTGAATTCTGCCGCGCGCTCTCGATGTTCCTTGGCTTCGGCGAGCTGATCCGGGGACAGGGTCGAGTCGTGGCGCGACGCGAACGGCGGGCAGTCTCTCAGGTTGGTCGCCACGGTACAGAGCAGCACGGGCACTCCGGCATCTTGCGCTTGCTCGGTCATGGCTCGCAGATTGGCCTCGAAGTGGGCGTAGACGGTTTCCATGGCCGGATGGTCCGCGGGAACCTGTTGGTCGAGGAACATCTTCATCCCCTCCCAGCCAGAAGAGCTGCCGGTTGGTTTGGTCAGCCATTGCTCGAAGAGTTGCCCGAGCCGAGTGGTCTTGAGCCAGAGCCTGCGGCGGATGGTGGAGAGGGACGGTACCTGTTCCGTGAACACGGTACCGGCTCCGAAGGGGCCAACGACCTCATTGTTGCCCAAGTAGATCACCAAGGCATCGGGCTGAACCGCCAAAGAGTCGACAAGGATGTCGCGCACCACGTGGGAGTTGATCGCGGTCATGGCTGCGTTGATGACCTCGACTCCGTTCGGGGATTCGTCCTCGAGCAGAACCTGAAGGACGCGGGCGACGCCAAAAGTATGCTCCGGGCTGCCTCGCGCTGCGGAACCCCCGAGCAAGACCACGCGCTGGTGCCGTTCCGGTTTGGGAGTCACCAGCGCAAACGGTCCCGACGACCGCTCCAGATGGCGCGGGAAGAATCGCCAGCTGAAAGCGTCGTTGTCGATCAGGACGGATTGGCCATCCCGTTTGGTGGGAATCAAGAAGCCCGTGGGATCGCCGACCCCGGCGAGGCGGAGCGTGCCCTCCAACGCCATCAGCAGCGTCGCCGGCACGACCGTAGCGGCCAGCAGGCGAAAGACGAGGCGGCGTGCCGAAGATCGAGCCGAGGGGGAAGAGGCGGTCATGAGCGGTTGCCGCGGGGTGGAATCGAGAGAGTTTGCTGGAATGGCCTTCCAGGCAGCTTGAGGATAGCGTTCTGCCTTCGCGAGCAGGGAACGGTGTGTTGCTCTCGGCCTCGCGATGTCAGTGACTTGCTCAGGGGAAAGGTCGGACTTGAACGAAAGAGCTCATCCGGGTGCCGCTGTTGCCGTCACCGTTCTCGGAGGTCTCCTGGTCGGGGCCGGGGAGACCGGGTGGGCGATCGTGCTTGGGCGTGTCCACCTTCCGCTCGAGATGGCAGCGTCCGTGTTTCTGGTGGCTGTGGGCACTGGGCTCCTTTGGTTTCCTTGGATGGCGATTCCTTGGTTGCACCAGCGACGCGACTGGCTGGCTCCTTCCTTGGCCAGCGCGGGGCTGATCACCGGGTCCCTCTTCTTGCATCTTCACGCCGATTCGTTGACCAAGTCTCCGTGGTTGTCGTCGGCTCATGGGGTGGCGCTGGTCAAGGCGCTACTCGTGGGATCGGTCGGAGGGCTTGTGGTTGCTTGGCTTGGTCGTCGGATCACGGTCCGGTGGGTGCAAACCCAAGGCCTTCCCCCGCGCAGACCCGCAGAAATCGTGTCGTGGCTTGTTTTGGTGGTCTCCGCCGCGACCTTTCTTCCCGCGTTGCGAGACCCTTGGGCGCTTCCAATTCCCGACGACCCGGGCCTTGCTTCAGATTTGCCGGTCAACACTTTGTTGATCACCGTTGACACCTTGCGCCGCGATCACTTGCAGCAGTATGGCCACGAGCGGTCGATCGGAGCTTGCTTGGAGCCGTACGGCTTTGTGGCGGGAGACGGGTTTTCCGCCATGGCGAATTGGACTCGGCCGACGACGGCATCGATCTTGACCGGACTGCATCCGCTATCCCACACCACGGCGGCCTTGGAAAGCCGCTTGCCCGCGGCGGCTCGCACGGTGACCGAAATCATGGCCGATCAGGGAGCGGTCACCGGGTACTTCACCGCGAACATGAACGCCAGCGGCGTCTTTGCCATGGACCAAGGCGCCCAGGTTCGGTTGCCAGATCCGCGATCTCCGCCGCATCGCTTGGAGGGCACCGGTTGGGGACGAGGTTGGCAGGCCCACGTTCGACTCAACGATGCCGCTCAGCTCAATGCCTATGCCAGCGGATTCTTGCGCAAGGTGGTCGATCGGCGCTTCTTCCTGTACGTCCACTTCAACGATCCCCACGCGCCTTATCGACCGCCATCTCCCGTGATGGATCGCCTGAATCCCGAGGGATACTCGGGGCGCGTGGTGGATGATCCGGAGAACAACCCCAAGGTTTCCGCCGAAGAGAAAGCTTACATGGAGCTTCGATACGACGGCGAGATCGAACACTCTTTGAAAGCGGTGGCCGAACTCTTGGAAATCCTCCAGGATGCCGGGCGTTTGGAACAGACGTTGGTGCTCATCACTGCCGACCACGGCGAAGAGTTTCTGGATCACGGTCAATGGACTCATGGTCGCACCATGTTTGAAGAGATCCTGTCGGTGCCGTTGCTGATTCGACTTCCGGGGGCACTGTCTCGCGGGCCGGGAACGAGCGATTCTTTCGGGGACGAGGGAGCGAATCGTCGAGTGAATGTTCAAGGTAGTCAGATGGACTTGTTGCCGACGATTCTCGACTACAGCGATGTGGAGATCCCTTCGTACTTGCAAGGACGCAGTTTGCGCGGAGTGTTGGAAGGGAGCTCCACTCCCACAGCGCGTCCTCACCTGACCGACGGCAACCTCGGCGGAGGCTGGAGCTACCAACGAGGAGACTACAAGCTCAGTCGTCGGGAAGTCCGTGGCAAGACTCGAACGACGCTGTTTCACTTGGGGGACGATCCGGGCGAAACCGTGAACTTGGCCCGGGAGTCCAGTCTTCAGTCATTGATCGAAGAAATGTCCGCGGAGGCCGAGGGGTATCGCGAACGGTTGCGCGGTGTCGCATTGCAAAAGAACGAGTCGCCTCTCAGCGAAGATGTCGAAGCCGAGCTGCGCGCCATGGGCTACGTGGACTGACCTCGCCCCCGGGCGAGGTCAAGTGATTTCGCTTGCCGACGGTGCTCGCCGGAAAGTTTTGACGAATCGGGGCTGGTTGCGCCTGTCTGGTGGTTTCCGTAACTTGGCGGGAATCGAATCCTCTAGGGAAATCACTCCATGAAACGACGCATCGACACCTACTTGCAAAAACTCATCGGGGAAGAACGCTTCGACTTCTATTCCCACGTCCGGGATTTCTCGGATCACGAGATCGCTCCCCACATCCTTTCCTGGGAGCGTGCCCATCAACTGGTTCCCGACGATGCGATTGCGAAGATGGCAGAGATGGGGCTGTTCGGACTGCCGATCCCCGACGAATTCGGGGGACAGGATGGCGACCATCTGGACCTGGTGCTGATGGGCATGGCGCTCGGGTACCACAGTCAAAGCGTCGCGATCACGCCGGGCGCGGCGATCAGCTTGGGTGCCAAGCCGATTCTGCTGTTCGGGACCGACGAGATGAAGAAAGCCCACTTGCCCGAACTCGCGGCGGGCAAGCGCATGGTGGTGTTCGGTTTGTCGGAACCGGGGCGCGGCTCCGACGCCGGCAATCCCGAAGTCGTTGCCGTGAAACAAGGCGACCAGTGGGTCATTCGCGGCGAGAAATGCTGGTCCACCAACGCCGCTTGGGCAAGCCATGTGGTGGTTCATGCGTTGACCGATCCCGATGGCAAGCCCGGCAAGAACACCACGTGTTTCTTGGTTCCCATGAACGACCCGGGAGTGCACTACCAAGAGATGGCAGGAAAGCGCGTTTGGGAACAGTCGAGTACCGGCTCCATCGTGTTCGACAACGTGGCGGTGGGAGAGGATTCCGTTGTCGGTGAGATCGGCGGCGGATTCAAAGTGATGCTGACCACCCTCAACGGCGGGCGGTTGTTCATCGGCGGTCTGGCGATGGGCTCTCTGGCCTTCGCTTTGGACAAGTGCAGCCAATACGCGCAAGAGCGAGTTCAGTTCAACGACCAAGCGATTGGCCGGTTCCAGCGAGTGCAGGACGTGATCCTGGACATGGACATCGCGTTGGAGCAAGGGGTTACTTGGCTGATCCACTGCTGCAACCTGTATCTGGAAGACCGCCTCGATCGAGAGCAGGCCGCCAAGGTCAAGATCGAATGTTCTCGTCGGGCTTCGGACCTGGTCGTGCAGGCCATGGAAATCTGCGGCGGTGTGGCGTGCTTGGACGAGTTCGGACTCATTCGCCACCACAACGATTTGTTCGTCACTCGGGTCGGAGAAGGCAGCAACTTCGCCTTGAAGTCCCAGGCGACCCGCCCCCTCTTGCCGGAAATTGCTCGCATCCTGCAGTGACGCATTCTGCCCAAGGCGAGTCGGTACCAACGATTCGCCTGCGGTTCGATTTCTCGGCGAAACGAAAGCCTTTCGATGGGAGACCCCAGGCCTTTTCCGCGGCCTGGGTGGGATTCATTTGCCGGCGAAACGAATCCAGAGAGGACTCGACCAGGCGAGTTCGCCGTCGTCTTGTTCGACGCGAACGTAGTACACATGGGTCTTTCCGGGTTGGGGTGCTGGGTCGGTCCAGGTGAATTTCGCCGAGACCTCTCGTGGATAGACCTCGTGGATGACCGCCATGTCCTTCATGACCACGATCTTCCGAATCTCGGCAGTCCCCGTGGCGAGGACTTCGAAAGAGGGGGGCTCCGCGGAAGTGAACTCGTCTCCCATGAGGTGCGGTCCGCTGGTCACGAGCAGCAGGATGTTGTCGGTGGCGCCATAGCAGTGTCGCTGACGAAATCCCTCGAGGACTCCCTTCCGGCTGCGTTCTTCGGAGAAGACCATGGCGTAGCTGGTGTGGGTGCTGTTGTGGTCGGACGACGCGAAGAACCCCAGTCGGTAGCCCTTTTTCAGCGCGTCGGACACGAAGGCATCCGGACGAAAGCCTCCACCGAGATCGATGCCTTCGGCGATGGCTCGCGGCGCTCCGGCGCACTCATAGGAATGCCTCGCCCCTTGGTAGATCTCGACCACTGGCTCGACATCGGCAGCATGATCGAGCCATTCCGTGCCCATGCGCCAGGTGGCCGGCGTGTGGGTGGCGCAGATTCCTTGGTGTTCGCGGAGGTAGCGGTAGAGCATCGCAGTGTCTTGTCGGCTGACGTTCTCGCCGAGTTCGGTTCCCAGTAGTCGCGGGAGCGTGCGCACTCCTCGCTGAGCGAACAGGACATTGCGGTGGCCGTGGGGTGGGCCGACCGTTCGCTCGTACCCGAACAGCGGGAAAAACTCCTCTCCTCCTAGGTAGTAGTCCGTCTCTTTTTGGGTCCGCCACCAGGGGTATTCGCGACCGCTTCCCGAGTCATGATCGGTCACGACCACCCAGTCCAGGCAGGCCACGTCGAGGCTGTAACGCCACAGGTCTTCTAGGCAACCATCTTCCCCACCGTCGACCGAAAGGTCAGTGTGTCGATGAAAGTCACCGCGGAGAATCCGGTACTCCTTCTTGCCGATCCAGGTTCGGAAGTCCCGCAGTGTCTGGATGGCTTTGCCGTCACTCTTCCTCTCGGTGGTCAGGGTTTCTTGAAGCTCTTGCAATGGGATTGCCGAGTCGTCGTCGGCTGGCCGATGGCTCGAAGGGGAAGCAGGCGCCGCGGAAACCTCTCCTGCGGAAGCACTGGGGTCGGCTTGCAAGACCGAGAAGTACAGATTCTGATTCACCGCGCCAACCTCTGCGGCATAACGAAGACGTCCGTCGCTGCTGCTCACCATGCCGAGGCCGCCGGGAACTGCGGCGAGGCTCGGCTCGAGGTCGAGATTGCCATCGGTGGAGGGAACGGTCAGAGATGCGGACCACCCGTTTCCACGCCAGGAGGTGGCGATTGTCTCGAAACTGGTGCCCAGTCGCCCGCGCCGCTTGCCCTGCATACGCGCGCACAGCCACACTCGTCCTTGGTCGTCCGCGGCGAGTTGCGGGTGGCTGAGGAACACCGGGGATTGGGGAGAGTTGTCGCCCCAGGGCGCCGGGAGTGAGCGTCGCTTGCTGTTTTGGAGCACCGCCGTTTGGATCGCACTGCCGTCGCGGTAGAGGCCTGTTCCCGGACCAGAGGCGACGGCGCCGTAGTCGTCTCCTCCCCAATTGATCCCTCGCTCTTCCCATGCCGCCCAGAGGGCGTCGTTCGAATCGTAGGCGAGTGCTACTCGAGCTTCGAACCCCAGCGTATTGGCCAGAGGGCTCAGAATCGGGCCCATTCCGTCCGCGCTCCAGCGTGCCAACCAGATGTCGTAAGAATGATCGCCGTGAGTATCGAAGGCGAGCGCCACCATACCGGTGGAATCCGCGGCAATGCTGGGTGACCACTGATTCGCCTCGCTTGGCATCACGGTATGGAACTCGCCGTCGGCCAGCCGTCCCGCACGAATTTGGAAGCGACCCTCTCGCCAGGACTGCCAAGCAATCCAAACGTCACCGTTGGCATCGGTGGTTGCGACCACCTGTCCATCCGCTCCCGGGGAGGGGTCGATGGGGGTGAGTTCTCCCCAGGTCCGGTTGTTCGAATCGAAGGCGCGGGTGACCAAGTCGTAGTTGCCGTTCTCGTTCCTTCCCCAGATCACGTGGAGCGAGCCGTCACCGTCGTATGCGGCCGTCGGAGGGGTGAGGTCTTCTCCTCCCTCGCTGATCGCTCGCGCCGTGGTCCAGTTCTCGCCATCGAAGTGTTTGACGGTGACTCGATCGCCCCCACCGTCCGGAACGAAGGAAGCGAAGTCCTCGGGCATGGACTCCAAAAGGTCGAGTCGTGCGATTCCGCGATGGAAGTGTTCGAGAGAAACCACGGACCAGCCCTCCACCGGATGACGGGCCCAGCAGGGAAAGTCTTCCTCCGAAGGCTCGCCGGAGATGAGGGCAGTGCGGGGAACTCGATCGACGCGAACGTCCCCGCGCAGGAACAGCTGCGGCTCCGCGAAAGACAGCTCGGATACCAGGAAGCGCCGCTCGCGGTCCTTCACAAAAACGGTGATGGCGGTGTCGGGAGTCGTCTCTAAGTCCAAGGTCCAGCCGTTCTCCAAGAGAGCGGTGCGAACTCCTGCGGTGGGAACCTCCCGAGTGGACAGAGTGAACTCGCGCTCCGGAGTGATGTCGTCGCCCGGACCGCGACGCCAAATCCGTTGACGCAACACTTTGCCTGCGTGAATCTCGAAACGGCCTTTCCAAGTCGTCGGTTCCTTGTCACGAGCGCCGATCAAGACGCGAATCGTGGCAATGGTTGGTGGGGACGCGGCTTCGGACGCCGCTCCGCTCTCTTGTGCAACGGCAGTCGAGGAGCTCGCCGCGAGTGACCCGCAAGTCAAGAGCACAAGACAAAGAATGGAGAGTCGAAAGAGCATTCGACACCGGGGGCAAGGGATCCGAGAAGCCGCCACCTTCCAAGACAGCGGTGGGAGATCCGAGTGTGGGTCTTGGCTGCACAATACACTTGCCGCCGCGCCCGTACGGCGTTTGCCTTTGCTTGTGGGCGACGCGTCGAACCTTTCGAAGCACGCGGTCGGAGAGACGAGATCGCTGCGAGCCGATGCGTTCGCCGGTGCTGCGGGATCTTGTGGAACGTGGATCGGAGTCCCGCGAGTTCGCCGGCTTCGGCAGGTCTGCGTCTGAATGGAAGAAGGCGCCATCGACCTGTCGGACAAGGTCCAATCACAAGTCGGGCAACGGGGAGGGTCGCGGGGCCTCGGATGAGCGGGCGGGCGTTCCCGGGTTTCAGCGGACCGGCCGACCTGTTTCGCAAATGTCTCCAAGAAGAGCGGCGCCGGACGGGTTCCCGGGTGACAGCCCGGGCGGAGGGCGGCAAGATCCTCGGTCCGCGATCGCGCGGAAACCTCGCTCACCGAGCCATCTTCGACGGAGCTGCGGCCCGTCTTTGCCCTCATGATTCAGCTCAACGACATTCAGCTGGCGTTTGCCGACAAGACGCTGTTCGATTCGATCTCCTGGCGGATTCTTCCGGGCGAGCGCATCGGATTGGTTGGGGACAACGGCGTCGGGAAGACCACGCTGCTGAAGATCCTGACCGCTCAGCTGGAGCCCGATGCCGGCGAGATTCATTCCTCACGGGGGTTTCGCTTGGGACTCCTGGAGCAGGACTTCACCTACTCGACCAGCGAGCCGCTGCTGAAGGTCGTGTTGCAAGCCGCCGCGGACGTACACGCGTTGCAGGAAGAGATGGCAGGACTGCAAGAAGAACTGGAGTCACTGGAGGACGGTTCGGAGCAGATGGAACCGCTCGTGCAGAGGCTAAGCCACTTGCAAGAGCAGTTCGAGAACCGCGATGGATTCCGCATGGAGTCCGAGGCGCGACGGATTCTCTCGGGGTTAGGTTTTTCCGACGCCGCGATGCAGAACCCCCTCGATTCGTTTTCGGGAGGTTGGCAGATGCGTGCCGCGCTTGCGCGCTTGCTGCTTTCGGATCCCGACCTCCTGCTGATGGACGAGCCGACCAACCACTTGGACGAGGACTCGGTGGAGTGGCTAGAGCGCTACCTGACCCGGTACCGAGGCGCCTTGGTGGTGGTGAGCCATGATCGCTACTTCCTCGACCGAGTCTCGAATCAGATCACCGAGCTGGAACGGGGAGGGTTGAACCACTACGCCGGGAACTTCTCGAACTACCGGGCTCAGAAAGAAGCCGATCGCGAGCGACTGCTGGCGGCGCAAACGACCCAGGCCAAGAAGCTGCAGCAGACCGAACGCTTCATCGAACGGTTCCGCGCCAAGAACACCAAGGCGACCCAGGTCAAGAGCCGCATCAAAGCCCTGGAGAAGATGGACCGAATCGAGGTCGAGGACGAAGAATCTGGCATCCGTTTTCGGTTCCCCCCTTGCGTGCGTTCGGGGGAAACGGTTTTGCGGGCGGAGGGGCTGGCCAAGTCCTATGGCGATCAGCAGGTCTTCGAAAACCTGGGCTTCGAGATCTCCCGCGGAGAACGGGTCGCGTTGGTTGGTCCGAACGGTGCCGGGAAGAGCACCCTGATTCGACTGATCGCGGGACTGGAACAGCCCACCGCGGGCAGCGTCGGCACCGGACACAACGTCGAGCTGCGCTGCTACAACCAGGAGTTCGAACTCAATCTGAGTCCCGACCTGACCCTGTTGGAGGAGATCGCGGAGTCGACCAGCGGAGTCACCGAAACAAAACTGCGCGGGTTGCTCGGGGCCTTTCGGTTCCCCGGAGAAGACGTATTCAAGCACGTCGGAGTGCTGTCCGGAGGAGAAAAGTCGCGCCTGGCCGTCGCCAAACTGTTGCTCGGCGAAGCCAATTTCCTGGTGCTCGACGAGCCGACCAATCATCTGGACATCAAGGCCAAGGACGTGCTCCAGGAAGCGTTGGAGGAGTACGAAGGCACGGTGCTCATCGTCAGCCACGACCGGTACTTCCTAGACGGAGTCGTGAAAAGAGTCTGGGAGTTGCGCGACGGGCGCTTGCGAGACTATCTGGGCGACTACTCGTACTACCTGGAGCGACGGGAGCAGGAGCTCGAAGGCGCCCCGAGCGGAGCGACCAAGTCGGCTCCCCGCAGCAAGGAAGAGAAGCGGCTCGCCCATGAAGAACGCACGCGGCGCAAGAAGCGAGTTCGTGAGCTGGAGCGAAAGATCGCGAAAGCTGAAGATCAACTCGCCAAAGTCGAATCGCGCATGAAGGTGCTGGAAGCCGAACTCGAAGACACGGCGATCTACGACGATCGCCCGCGACTCGAAAAGGTCACTCGCGAGCACGCCGAGTTACGCAAGGACCAGCAGACCTTGTACGAGGAATGGGAGACCGCGAGCGAAGAGCTGGAGGAAGCGCAAAGCCAGCTCCGGGCTTTGTAACGTCTTCGTCACGAGACACTTCCTCGCCAAGCGAGCCTTCGTCGCCCATGGGTTGCTCGGATCCCCGGGACCTCCCGCCGTGGGTCGACGAGCCGCGCAAGCTCCGCTGCTCCGATTGGGAGGGCGGCTGGTACCATTGCCCCTCCGACTCTTGCGCGAGGGATTCGATGTCTGACGAAGAACGCCAGCCCCACCAACCCTACGTTCCCGCGTCGAAGGAACTGAGCGAGTTCACCCTCAAGGCGGTGATCTTGGGCGCCATCTTCGGCGTCGTGTTCGGCGCGGCCAATGCCTACTTGGGTCTCAAGGCGGGACTGACCATCTCGACGTCCATTCCCATCGCCGTGATCACGGTGGCGGCGTTCCGCGGCTTGAAAGGCATGGGAGTCGGCAGCTCGATTCTCGAAGCCAACATGGCGCAGACCATTGGTTCGGCCTCGAGTTCAGTGGCGAGTGGGGTGATCTTCACGTTGCCGGCGTTGTTCCTTTGGGGATTCGCCCCGGGCTTGTTGCAGATGACCATGCTCGCCATGTTCGGGGGGCTGCTGGGCGTGCTGTTCATGATTCCGTTGCGCCCGTTCCTCATTGCCAAGGAACACGGCAAGCTGCCCTATCCCGAGGGGACGGCCTGTGCCGAGGTCCTGAAAGCCACCGAGACGGGTGGTTCCGGGGCCCGCAGCGTGTTCTTCGGACTCGGCGCCGGAGCGATCTTCAAAGGGCTCACCAACTGGGCTCACCTGTTTCCCGGGGGAGTCTGGTTCAACATTCCGTTCTTGAACAAGGGACGCATCGGTACCGACATCTCTGCCGCGTTGCTCGGGGTGGGTTACATCTTAGGACCGAAGGTCGGTGCCATCATGGTCGGGGGCGGGTTGCTGTCTTCGCTCGTCCTGATTCCCGCCATTGCTTACTGGGGCGCGGATCGAGCGGAGCCGCTCTATCCCGAGACGATCAAAGCGATCGCCGACATGGCTCCCGGCGAACTGTGGACCCGCTACGTTCGCTACATCGGTGCCGGAGCGGTGGCCACTGGTGGATTGATCACTCTGATTCGCAGCATTCCGATGATGCTGGCCAGCTTTCGAGTGGGCGCCTCTCAGCTCAAGCAGCGGCTGGGCAGCAGCGACGAAGAAAGTGTCCCTCGTACGAACCGCGACCTACCGCTGAGTTTTGTCGGGGTTGCGGTGAGCTTCCTCGCGATCTTGATGGCGGGGATTCCCACGGTGTTCGGAGCGCTCGGGGATTTGCCGGTGCGCCTGGTCGCCGCCGCCATGGTGGTGATCTGCTCGTTCTTCTTCGTGACCGTGTCCTCACGAATCGTCGGGATGGTGGGGGTGACCTCGAATCCGACCAGCGGCATGACCATCGCCTCGTTGCTAGCGACCGCTTCCGTGTTCTTGCTGTTCGGCTGGACCGGGGACATCGGCAAAGTCGCCGCGCTCACGGTGGGTTGTGTGATCGCGATCTCTGCGTCGATCGCGGGTGACACCTCCCAGGACCTGAAGACCGGTTTCCTTCTCGGAGCCACCCCCCGCCGTCAGCAGATTGGTGAGCTGGTCGGAGTCTTGACCTGTGCCGTTGCAATTTGCTGGACGGTGATCTACCTGGACAAAGGACTCGAGTTTGGATCCACGGACCTTCCCGCCCCGCAAGCGACGTTGATGAAGGTGGTCATCGAGGGAGTCTTGGAGCAGTCCCTGCCATGGACTCTGGTGGGGATTGGAGCCGGCATCGCGATCCTCGCCGAACTTTGTCGCATCCCTTCGCTGCCATTCGCCGTGGGGGTGTACCTGCCGGTGTCTACCATGGTACCGGTGTTCCTCGGCGGCCTGTTGCGCTCCTGGATGGAGAAGAGCGCGAAGACCCCAGAAGAAGCCGAGTCGCGAAAGTCCAACGGCACTTTGTTCGGTTCCGGCCTGGTGGGCGGCGCAGGATTGATCGGGGTTCTCATCGCCGCGATGGCGGCAAAGCTCGGTCACGCTCCGGAAGGAATCGGCGTGGACTGGGCCGGAGACTGGTCGCGCCTGGTCGCCCTTGCGGCGTTCGGGATGCTCGCCATGTTGTTCATCCGGGTGATTCGGTCCAAGGCGAGCTGATTCCCTCGCCGGGTCGCCTTCGCGGCGATCTCTCTTCTTCGAAACTTCTTGGGAGACTCTGGGTTCCCTCGGAACGCGGGGGACTGTCGGAGACCCAAGGAGGAACTCGTTCGTGTCCAATGGTGACGCACCTTCGGCCAATGGGAAGTCGCTGAATCGACCGGTCTGTCTGACGGTGATCTTGCCGGCGGGTGGGATCGTGGCAGCCATGGGGTGGGATGCAAGTGGTGTGTTTCCCACGCGGTTGTTGCTGGTCGCCGCCATCCTTGCGGTGGTTGTCGCGGCCGGGCTTTGTTGGCGTCTTTGGCAGCCGAATCTCGGGTGGCTGACGGCGGCGGTCTTCGCCTACGGCTACTTCGTCGGCGCCAGCGTCAGCTACTCATTGCTTCTGTCACGATTGATCCCGTGGATTTTTTTGGGAATGCTCGTCGGGATCGGCGTTCTGGGAGCCGCTCCTTACTGGGCAACTTTGGGATCGGTCCGCCTGGGAAGACAGTTGCTGAGTCGAGTGAAGGGACGCCTTTCTCGGCGACGATTCGCGGTCGCTCTTGGCGTCGGCTGCGCTGTCTTTCCGTCTCTCGTGTGGATCGAGTCTCGCTTTGCCGCAGAGCTGGTTGCCAACATTCGACGGGTTGCGGACGGAGAAACCGGGGCCTCAAGGCGCGCCACGGCGCTTGCGGATCTGAGCAGTTCTGATCTCGTGTCGCGAAATCATTGGGACCTCGCCCCGCGGAGTCGATGGATCTTCTGGCCGTCGCCCTCACGAGAGGACAACGAGCGTGTTTCCTACTTGATCGAAGGAGTGTCCCCGCCGGCGCCGCCTACGTTTCCAGACTCTGGCTGGAGCCTGATGGAAGTGCACGGTTCGTGGATCCGGATTGGAGTCGAAGCGGCGGCGGCCTTGGCCGTCGTGGATTGGACTCTCGAGCTTCGTTCCCCACGGGATCTTCGCGAGGAAGCACGCATCCAGTTCGAGATTCCCCCGGGATCGGTGGCGAGCGATCTCTCTTTGTGGATGAACGGGATCGAATCCCGGGCCGCGTTCGGTCCTCGGGAACGGGTGAGAAGTTCCTACGAAGCGATCGTGGAGAAGAGTCTCGATCCTGCGTTGCTCGAGCATGCGGGGAAGCAGAAACTCCAGCTCAGCGTGTTCCCCGTTTCCCGGGAGCAAAGCCAGCGGGTGCGCGTGGAGCTCACGGTTCCTTTGTTCGTCGACGGCGATCAGCTCTTGCTGCGTTTGCCGCGAATCCTTCGCAGCAATGTTGCCGTGGACGTGCCTCATCAGGTGGAGGTTTCCTCGCGTTCAGGGATCCACGCAGCCGTTTGTGAACAGACCATGACACTTCCCTCCCGGGCGTTGGCTGGCTCCGGATTTCAGGTGCTGGAGTTCCCGGGGACGGAGCTTGCCACTCGAGTCTGGGCCCTCGACAAGAGGGGAATGTGCAGTCAGACGCTGGTTCGCAAGGAGAAAAGAAGAGGTTCTTCACAGCCTTTCTTGGCCGATGAAGACCCGCCCGAGACTTGGATCTTGGTGATCGAGGGATCACGGTTCGCGCAGCAGAGTTTGCCTCCTTGGGAGGAGTTCACGGCCGCCTGGCCGCGAGGAACGAGATTTCATGCGATCTTCGCCGGTCACCGCCTCGAAGAGTTCCCCACCGAGGATCCCTCCGAGTTGCGTGAATGGCTCGAGCGATTGGATTTCACGGGAGCGGTCGACAACGTTCCTGCGCTGCGGCTCGCGGCCGAGCGATCCCGAGAACTCGACGGCGCGATCTTGTGGATTGCCGGAGAGCAATCTCACCAATTCGCAGCCGTGGATGGTCTGCGAGACTCTCTGGCCTCTCTGACTCATCCTTTCTTGGTCTGGAGGCTGGAACCCGAAACGTGTCATCTGGTGCACCGCGATCTCGAGAAGAGTCAGTCTGTGATTGACATCCTCCAATTTGGAGACGGGTGGCGAGGGCTGTCCTGGGCACTGCGCGAACCCTGGGATGCGGCGGCTCGACGGCGTTGCCGAGGAGACGTGTGGGCGGTGATCGAGAGGAGCGACTGGGAGTCTGGCGGCGGCGTGGAAGTCGACGATTCCCTGGTCCGCCTGTGGGCCGCGCAGCGAGCAAGCGAGCTGCAGCAGAAAGGCGACCTGGCCGGGGCGACGGCCTTGGCGGAGCATTTTCGGCTGGTCACGGAAGCCTGCGCTGCCGTGGTTCTGGAGACCAAGCAACAGTACGTCGACTTCGGCCTCGACCCCTATGCCGAGGACGCTTTCCTCGACGAGAGACCAGTTCCCGAACCCGAAACCTGGCTGATCCTGGCCGGCGGGCTCGTCCTGCTGTGCTTGCGTCGCCAGTTCGCCGCTTGATCTTCGCCGTGGACTCTCACCCAGAACCTGTCTGTCCGTCTGTCCCGTAGGGTCCCGAGTCCTCTTCCTCTACTTGTTCGGGATTCGAGGTCACGATTCCCCATCCACGCGTTCGTACCCCATGCGCCGCACCAAAGCGAAAGTCTTGCCGCCGTCGGAGGAAATCAGCAAGTCGGTCTCGAACCGGTCTTCGCGGATGTCATACCACAAGTGGCGGAACGTGCTTCCTTGGTGCTCGAACTCCAATTGCATGACGGGCAATTCGGAAACGTCAGAATCCATGATCCCGCCGCTTCCATCGAGTTGATTGCCGAGGGTGTCCAGCCAGCGCTGGCGCCAAAGTTGTGCCTCTTCATCGAAGAAGAACAGCGAGACGGCGGAGAACTCCTGCTCACCAAGCCACGCCGAGGTGAGAGTCTCGTGGATCGCCGTGCCGTTGTCTGCCTTGCGGTACTCGGTTTCGCCTCGGCCTCCGGAGAACTGGTAGGTCCACTTGCCTTCGAGGAAGTCGAAGCGTTGATTCACCTCCAAGGATTCCAGGTCCAGGAACCCGGACTCCATGAAACCCCTTGGTGCTGAAAACAGTGACAAGGCGACGACGAAGAGGGGTGTCCAGGAGACCATCAGAAGTTCAGCTCGATGCCGTTGGAGACGGTGTACTTGCCGGTCGGGCCTCCGTCATCGGCGAGGATTGCGGTCAGGAACAGGTCCGCTCCAGCGAACGACGGGTCGGCGATGATTCCGAACTGAAGTGTGCCCTGACCGGCGCCGCTGTTTTGCTGGACGAAGGGGCCCAGGAACTGAGTGGGCGTTACGGAGAGGGTGCAGCCGGCGAACGGGATCGAGTCTTCGCCGCTGCCGACGACCAGGAACGCAAGCCTGCCGCCGCGTCCCTTCGTCAGAGAAATTTGCCAGGGAGCGCCGGTGTCTGCGGGGAATCCGTGGGTGGGGCCGAGCTGGGGAACGTGACCACTGGTCCCCGCACAGCCGCTGCCAATGCTGCGCGCGCCGTTCATGGTGAGGCCATTGTCTCCCAATACGTAGCCGCCTGGATCGCCAAAGAAGTCGGCCGAGGTCTCGCCGCTTCCGACGTACACCAGGGAAGTTCCCTCGGCGACATCGAGAATGAAGTCGTTGTTGTCCCAGATACCCGCACCGATGGCGACGGTCTCTCGCAGAAGGTCGGGGCCACCGACCTGAACGAAATCGCGGATGCGAGCCGAGTTGGTGAACTCACTGCCGCCCCAGGTCGCGTTGTTGTCCTTGTAGAGCGAAAGCGCGAACGTGGTGTTGTTGATGCGAGCGCTTCCCAGTCCAAATAAGAAACTCCCCTCGGAGCCGGTGTAGACATTGCTTGCATCGGGAGTTCCCGAAGCGCGCCAATGGACGGTCAAGTACGAGCCGGCTGCCAGGCTCCGACCCGAAGCGAATGCGTAGTAGTACCGCGAATCGTCCGGATGGTTGAGGCAGATCGACCAGCGGCTCAAGTCTTCGGCACTTGTGCCAGGGTTGTGAATCTCGATTCGCTCCTGACCGTTGTCCGTCCCGATGGGGTCGTACAGGATCTCCGAAATGACAACTTGAGACGACGCGGCGGAAGACAAGGCAATCACGCAGCACGCGGTGCGGAACCCGAGATTCATGGGTGACTCCTGGTGAGATGGCGAGGCGAAGCAATCGGAACTTCTCCGAGGAATCACTGAAAGATTCGGACCAAAACCCGGTAACGAGCAGCGGGGGTGGTTGACCTGGGTGGGGGATGAGCGGACCCCTTCCTGGGGTGAACCGAGAGGGGCGCAAGCGCCCAGGAGCGCTTTCCAGAACCCAGGGAGACGAGGAGGTTGAACTCGCCGTTCCCTCCGTTATCGAAGAGGCCACCGAACGGTGGCCAGCAAATCCATGCTCTTCGCGGGAACGAGATTCCCGGCTTCTTGTGACATGGATGGATTGTGCCCGCGGTGTTTCTGTTCCGAGTCCCTTTCGGTGTCTCTTGCGGATGAACCTTTCTCCTTCTTCTTCTGCGTCGAACTCGTTGTCGTCGTCTCTCCCGATGGCGTCGACACAGTCGCCGACCTCGCGGCTTCCCTGGCTCCTGGTCGCGGTGCTCGCGGTGGTGCCGGGGATGATCTGCGCGGTCCAGATTCGCTACACCTTCCGCGTGTATCACGACACGATCCATTCGTGGCCGAGCATTCTTGCGTTCGCCATCCCGGCTTGGTGGCCGTTGTTGATGGGCATTCCCGTCGCGCGGCGGCTGGCCGAGGCGCTGCCCTGGAGAAGCGGCAAGCGCTGGCAATGCGCCCTCGCACACGTCCTGGTCACGCTGTCGCTCGGGATGGTCCATGTCGCCATGCGTTGCTGGTGGGAGCCGCTGATGGCTCCCTATTCTGTGCTCCCGTCAAGTTATGCAGAGCGCATGCAGACCGTCTTGCTTTCGACCTCCATGCACGTGGTTGTCTTGACCTATGGAGCGATCGTTGCAGGAACCTATGGCTGGTACTTCCTGGGCATCAGCAAGGATCGAGAGCTTCACGCCACTCGGCTGGCCTCCAAGCTGGCTCACGCGCGGCTGGCTTCCTTGGAGTCCAAGCTGCGCCCCCATTTCTTGTTCAACACTTTGAATTCCATCTCGGTCTTGATGGAAACGCGTCCCCAGGAAGCCCAGTCCATGCTGTGGGAACTGAGCGATCTCTTGCGACACACGTTGTCGAAGAAGGAGGGGAAGCCCGTGCCGTTGAAGGATGAGCTGGATTGCCTTCGGCGCTACGTCGGGATCGAGCGGCGCCGATTCGGTGAGCGAGTCCAATTCGAGTGGTGCGTGGACCCGGCGGTGGAGACGATTCCCGTGCCGTTCCTGTTGCTGCAACCTTTGGTCGAGAACGCGTTGATTCACGGCATCGGCCATCGAGTGGAGGGGGGACGGGTGACCGTCCGCGCAGTCAGTCAACAAGACACGTTGGAGATCGAAGTGGAAGACGACGGGGTGGGGTTGTCGTCCAACTGGGAGTCGCGCAGCGAAAGAGGGATTGGGCTTTCTCACACTCGCGCGCGGCTGGAACAGCTCTACGGAGAGCGGGCGAGCTTGCAAGTACTCCCTGGACAGGCACGGGGAACATTGGTGCGCATGCACTTGCCAGTGACTTCGTCGAACCCGCTGCTCCGGACGGCGGGTGCCGAAACGTTGCCGCCTCCATCGCGCCGCCGCGCCCACTCTTCTCCGGAGTCGGTGACCGCCTTCAGCACGAGTCGAGATCGTTGATCATGGAATCTCAATCGCAACCGCCGCGACGCTCCCACCGGGTGCTCCTCGTGGATGATGAGGAGCTGGCAAGGGAGGGCCTGCGTCGCCGGCTTTCTCAGTACCCGGACTTCGAGATCATCGCGGAGAGCAGTCACGGGGAAGAGGCCGTGGCCGCCATCGAGTCTCAGCGTCCCGAGGTGGTGTTCCTCGACGTGCAGATGCCGGGAATGGACGGCTTTCAGGTGCTCGAGGCGGTGGGTGCTCAGGCCATGCCGATCATCGTGTTCGTCACCGCGTTTGATGAGTACGCGGTGCGTGCCTTCCAGGTCCACGCTTTGGATTACTTGCTGAAGCCAGTGACTCCGGAGGCCTTCCAGCGGACCTTGGAGCGGGTCCGCAATGCGCTCGAGTCTTCTTCCCCGGAGTCCATTGCCACCCGGGTACAAGCGCTTCTCGAGGAGCGAGATCGACCGGGTGTGTTCCTGGTCCGGGAGGGACCGCGCTTGGTGTTCGTTCCGGAGGACACCATCCAGTGGTTCGAGGCCGCGGACAACTACGTTCGCGTCCACACCAAGGACGAAACCTACCTGACTCGCCGCACCCTGAGTTCTCTCGAAGCCAAGCTCGACCGACGTCGGTTTGCCCGGATCCATCGCTCCTCGATCGTGAACCTGCAACACGTCAAGGAGCTGACCGCGTTGCAGAATGGCGATCACGAGGTGCTGTTGCGCGACGGCAGACGTCTCGGGTTGAGCCGCCGCTATCGAAAGAACCTGGACTGGGTGTTCGCCGAGTAGCTCGAGTTTCGTGGATCGTCGCGACTTGGCGCGCCACCTTCCGGGCCAACGGTGCAACTCGGTCGTGGGTCCGATCTCAGGGCCGCTTGATCCGCTGTCGTGGTGGTGGCCAGACTCTGTGCCGAAGTCCAACGCCACCGCCAGGCTCCGAGCGCATGGCAGACAGGGGCATTTCCCCGCTCCCAATCGGGGAAGAGAACTCGGGTCAGAGGCGGTCGGCAAACTCAGTCAGAGCCGAGATGCTGCGACTGCCCTGCTTGGCGAATGGCGTGGTCGGCGAGTACCAGGGCCATCATGGCTTCGCCCATGGGGACGAAGCGAGGGAGGAGGCACGGGTCGTGGCGTCCCTTGGTTGCGATCGTGGTGGGCTGCTTGTCTCTGGTCACCGTCGGTTGCGCGGTGGGGATCGAGCTGGTTGGTTTGATGGCGCAACGCATCACGATTGGCAGCCCCGTAGAGATTCCTCCCAGCATTCCGCCGTGGCGATTGGTTTCCGTCGTGATGGTGTTTTGGCGGACTAGGAAGGCGTCGTTGTTGTCACTGCCTCGGGCGGTCGCCACCGCGAAGCCGGCGCCGTATTCCACCCCGAGCACGGCGGGCAAACTGAACATGGCTTTGCCGAGGTCGGCCTTTAGTTTGTCGAACACGGGTTCGCCCCAGCCCGGGGGGACTCCCGTGGCGACGAGTTCTGCCACGCCGCCGATGGAATCTCGTTCTTTGCGGACCGCTTCGATGAACTCGATCATACGAGCTGCGGTTTTCGGTTCCGGACAACGAACCGGACTGCTTTCTACCTGTTCCAAGGTGACGCTGGCGGGATCTTCGATTTCGGCGATGACCTTGCCGATTTGTTTTACGTAGCCGAGCACTTGCACTCCGTAGCTGGCAAGGAACTTCTTTGCCACGGCCCCAGCGGCGACCCGGGCGACGGTTTCACGAGCGCTGGATCGACCGCCTCCTCGATAGTCGCGAAATCCGTATTTGGCATCGAAGGGATAGTCTGCGTGCCCCGGCCGGTACTTGTCCTTGATGTCTGAATAGTCCTTGGAGCGTTGATCCACGTTGCGGATCAGGATGGCGAGGGCCGTTCCCGTGGTCTTGCCCTCGAACACTCCGGAGAGAATCTCCGCTTCGTCGGGTTCCTTGCGCTGGCTCACGATTTTGGACTGTCCGGGGCGGCGACGCTGCAAGTCCGGCGTGAGGTCGTCGATGTCGAGGGGAATGCCCGGCGGAACGCCGTCGATGATCACCACGTTGCCCGGGCCATGACTTTCTCCGGCGGTGGTGATGCGAAAGGCCTGGCCGAAGCTGTTGCCGCTCATTTGTGATCCTTCCCGATCGCCAACGCGTGATGGCCCTCGAGCGAGTAGTTCTTCCCGTCGTAACGAGACCCTTCGCGGTTCCAGCGCACTGCGCCGAAGTGCACCCGGGGGGCATCGTCGGCCAGATCCTTCACATACAGGCGCATGGAATGTTGCAGGACCGGAAACGCCAGCTCTTCCCACGGGATGTTGTCGATGGAAAACCACCGCACGTCGCTGCTTTCCGGACCAGCGGCGAAGGAGTCCTCGAGCATGCGCGCGCGAAACATCAGGTAGCACTGTCCGATGTGGGTGATATCCAGGTAGGCAAAGGGGGAGGTGACCTCCACCCGTGCCTTCGCTTCTTCCCAGGTCTCTCGGACGGCTCCTTCGGCGGCGGACTCGTACAACTCCATGTAACCGGCCGGCGGCGTCCACAAACCGAGCTGGGGTTCGATCGCTCGGCGGCACAAGAGGATCTCGCCAGGGCGTTCGACGAGGCAGCCGACCACCAGCTTGGGGTTCAGGTAGTGCACCGTTCCGCAAGACGTGCACACGTGTCGCGGCCGGTCGTCCCCCTCGGGAACCCGCTGTTCCGTCGTTGCTCCACAAGCACTGCAGTGATTCATCAAGTTCTCGGCCGGGTGAGCTGATGTTTTTTCTCGCGAGGGCAGGTGCTTGTTCAGCTCCTTCCTCGCTAGAACGCATGGGCGCCTATGATGCCTGGCTCGCAGGACGTTGAAAAAGTCTTTCGGCGTCCGATCGGGCTCTTCTTCCGGTTCTTGGACTCGAGCGGCGCCGAATCCCGAGGCTTCGACGCTCGGGTCCGAGGATTGGCAACGGTCCCTCGATCGGGCATCTGACTTTCGAATGGCGGGGCTCTTTCCCGTCCGTTGAGAAGAACCTCGGTTGGACCGATTCGCCCGCCGCGGACTCGGACCGCCGGCGAATCGGTGGATTCGTTGAGGATTCGAGAAGGCTTCAAGACTTTTCAACGACCACCGAAAATGGAAACCGACTCACGCGATTCGGTGATCACAAAGTTTGAGGAGATCTCATGGGTAGATCGAAACCGGGAATCGTGTCCCGTGCTGGCGCGAATGGAAGTCCCGAGGGCGGTTCTCATGACCGAACCGGGATGCACTCCCTTCGCGGGGGAGCCACGACCCTGCTCTTCGTCCTGCTCTCGATTCCCGGTTGGGCGCAAGTGCCGGGAGAGTTCTTGCCGCCGGTGATCCCTTGGGACGGGGCGAGCCGATCTCTGGTCGTCGAAGCGTCGGATCCGTGGATCACTCCGTGCGAGCTTTCGGGGCTGCGCGAGACGCCGAACTATGACGAAACGATGGCGTACCTGCAGAAGCTGGTGGCGGCCTCGGACCAGCTGCGTTTGATATCCCTGGGGAAGAGTCCTGAGCGCCGGGACGTGTGGATGGTCGTGGCGTCGCGGGAAGGCCATGGCACCGCCGGCGCCTTGCGGCGCTCCGGTCGGCCGACCGTCCTGGCTCAAGCAGGAATCCACTCGGGCGAGATTGACGGCAAGGACGCCGGGCTGATGCTACTGCGGGACATGACGGTACGCGGGACGAAGAAGGACCTGCTCGACGTGGCAAACTTCTTGTTCATCCCGATCCTGAGCGTGGATGGCCACGAGCGCATCTCGCTGTACTCGCGGATCAATCAGCGCGGCCCGAAAGAGATGGGTTGGCGCACCAACGCGCGCAATCTGAATCTCAACCGCGACTACACCAAGCTCGACACTCCCGAGCTGCGCGCCGCGATCGGTGCCATCGTGGATTGGGATCCCGATTTGTACTTGGATCTTCACGTCACGGACGGAGCGGACTACCAATACGACATCACCTTCGGATTCACCGGACAGCATGGCTGGTCGCCATCGTCTGCGAAGTGGCTCGAAGAGGTCCTGTCTCCCGCCTTGGATCGAGATCTTGCAAGCCAAGGGCACATCCCGGGACCCTTGGTGTTCGCCATGGGTTCGGACATGAGTCGCGGCATCGCCAACTGGTCCGCGTCTCCTCGCTTCTCCAATGGCTACGGGGATGCGCGGCACTTGCCGACGGTGCTGGTCGAGAATCACAGCTTGAAGCCCTACGACCAAAGAGTGCTCGGCACCTATGTGTTGCTGGAGAGCACGCTGCGTGCAGCCGGCAGCGACGGTTCGGGTCTGCGCAAGGCCATCGAAGAAGATCGCCAGCGACTTCCCGAAGAGCTTGCCTTGTCGTTCGCGCCGTCCCAGCAACCCACCCCGACCATCGCCTTCCTCGGCATCGAGTCGGAGCAGGCGACTTCGACTTGGTCCGGCGCCGACTACACTCGCTGGCTGGGCAAGGCTGTGTCGATGGAGATCCCTTACTTGCAGTTCGATCAGCCGACGACGAAGACCAAGCGCCCCGCGGCCTATTGGGTGCCGCCCGCCTATTCCGAGGTGATCGAAATTCTGCAGATCCACGGGGTCGAGTTGGAGATCACGGAACGCGAACGGGTGTTCGAGGGCGAGATCCTGCGCTTCCAGGATCCCGAGTTCGCCGAGGCTCCGTTCGAGGGAAGATTCCGGATGACCGCCTCGGCGTTTCCGGAACGGCGGACGCTCTTCATGCCCCCGGGCTCCGCCCGCATCGATCCCCGGCAGCCCCTGGGAGACCTGGCCATGCTGCTCCTGGAGCCCGACTCCGAGGACTCCTTCTTCCAGTGGGGGTTCTTCCCCGAGTGCTTCCAGAGGACGGAATACGCCGAGTCCTACGCCCTGGAGCCCCTGGGGGAGCAGATGCTCGCGAAAGATGAAGATTTGCGCCGGGGGTTCGAGTCCAGGAAGGCGGAAGACGAGGAGTTCGCCCAGGATCCGCGAGCTCAACGGAATTGGATGTACGAACGCTCCCCGTACTACGATCACCATTACCTCGTCTACCCGGTGAAGAAGGAGCCAGCCCCCTAGGCGGAGGATGAGCATGCGAGTTCTTCCGGTGATGTTGGCGATGGTTTGCTGGGGCGGCGTGGGTGTTGCTCAGCAGCAGAAAGACCTGCCGCCGAACTTTGCAACCGTGCTTCCCCGGCAGACTGTGTGGGTGGTGGATTCCGCGGGGATGGGGGACTTTCTGGACATCCCTCCGGCGGTGCACGCCGCGGCTCATGACGAGGTCGTGCTCGTCGTCGACCGCGGGGGGCTGTACAGCGGTTTCACGATCCAAGGCAAGGGGGTTTCCGTCCGCGCCGCTACGACGCCATTCGAGGTGGCGGATCGAGTCACCATCAAGCAGATTCCTCAAGGACGACGGGCCGGCATCGGTGGCATGCTGATGCAAGCCTTTGACGACAAGCTACGCATCGAAGATTGCGACGGTCTGGTCATGGTGGACGGGTTCGGAACGAACAACGAATCTTCATCGCGCCTAGAGATCGTCAATTCGTCGCGCGTGGCCATTGCCGGAATGCAAGTGGTCGATTTGAACGACCCCTTTGGCGCGGGGGATCCGCCGTTGCCGTTGGTCGATATTCAGAACTCCCAGGTGACCATCGCCCAGTCCTCGATCTATGGGACCCGTGGTTCCGCGGGCCCCGGTTGTGAAGACAACGGTGCGACAGGGGGAGTCGGGGTGCAAGCGTCCTCGGGCAGCTACCTCATCCTGTCGGAAACCAGTGTGACCGGAGGCATGGGAGGCCTTGGCATTTGTTGTGACGGGTTCTCTGGTTGCACCAGCGCTCAAAGTGGCGTGGGGGCGAGCGCCGTGGTCGTCGACAACTCGGAACTGTTGGCGCTCGGGTCCTCCTCCTCGATCCTGGACGGTGGCGACTCCGAAGAGTTCCAGGTGCCGCCGTTCTGCAACTGTGGATCCCTCGGGCTCGGAGAGCCTCTGGTGATCCAGAACGGAGGCTTCGCGACCCTCACCGAAGTCACTCTGTCCCAAGGCGGTGCCACCGTCGCCGATCCCCTCGGAACAATCCGGGAGATCAGCTACCCCTACTTGAACGTCAGCGCCGACCTGGTCCGAGGCGGTCCCGCCACGGCCGAACTCAAAGGGGCGGAGCCGGACTCCTTGTCGTGGGTGGTGTTCACCGACTCCGGCAACCATGCCACGGATGCCGTCCTCGGCTCGCGCCTTCAGGCAGTGCCGTCGGTGAGCTGCGAATTCGTCAACTGCGGAGTCCTCCTGGCCATGGGCCGCACCAACCTCAACGGCGAACTGGCTCTGAACTACACCGTGAGCCAGGACCCCTACTGGATCGGACGAGGCTTCCTGACCCAGTACTTCGTCGCGGGGAACTCGGGGAAGTTGTACCGGAGCAATGTGGTGGCTCGCATTGTGAAGCCGTGAGGGGAGGCCGGAGTCGGCGGATCGTGGCATCGGCGAGAGAGAGTCGTTCGTCATTCCTTGACGGCGTGGTGCCGATCGATGCGGTCTGATCTCTCGCGCCGCTTCCTCCGGAATGAGCGACTCCGTGTGATCGTCCGAGGCGGTCTCGTCCACCTCTTCCGAAGGCCTCCCGCTGGACCTCCTTGACCCAAACACTACTCTGCTTCGCCATGAGCGAGACGATCCATCACATTGCCACCGAGGCGGACTGGAACGCGGCACTCAAGACCGGTCTCTACCGTGGCCCTACTCTCGACTCCGAGGGTTTCATCCACTGTTCGACTCGTGAGCAACTCAGCGCCACCGTGGCGCGGCATTTCGCGGGAATGAGCGGGCTCGTGTTGCTGTGGATATCCGCGGAAGCGGTCGAGTCGATCTTGAAGTGGGAAGACACGTCCGGGCACGGCGTCTTTCCGCATCTGTATGGGGAACTTCCGACAGCAGCGGTGATTCGAACCAGCTCGTTTGCCGTGGAAGCAGACGGCGCGGTGGACTGGACCTCCGTTCTTTCGTGAGTTGTTGAAGACTCGGACGAGAAACCGAAGGTCGCTCTCCTCGCCGCAAGAGTGGCGATCGTTTGTCGCTGCGAAGCGACGGGAATCCAAAGTCAGTCGGTCCCTTCGACGAGGCTTGCAGGAGCCTCGCGGTCGATCGGAGCGATGCCAAGAGGTGGGCGACGCGGGGGCACAGGGCGAGGTTCGTCTTGGGGTCCACCTTCCCGCTGCCGATCGGGAGCGAGCGATTGGCCACGCGCACTACCGAGAAGCTCGAGTAGGTTGATCTTGAGGAACCGGGTGCGGTTCGGATCTCGTCCTGCGGCGAGCACGTGGATGGAGTCCAAGAAGTGGAGCGAATCGATTCCATGGTCCACCGGCAACTCGGCCAGTTCCTGGAGGCTCTCCGCATCTCTGACAAACACCTTGTTTTGTCCCGGGCTCCCTCCGTGGACAAACATGGTTGCCTTCGGAGAGAAAGCCAACCCACTCACGAATGAAATGGTGCTCTCGTGGATCATGTCTTGGCTGAAGTCCACGTGACTGTGAAAGACTCCTCCACCCCTCGTGATCAATCGTTTGCCGCTGGGGTGAGCATAGACATCTCCGAAGATGGGATGATCGTTGTAGTAAGGCGAGTCGCCACGCCCCAATAGTTCACCCGTGCCGAGGTCGATGTCGAACCGTTCGATGTCGAGCGGGGACTGATCCGTATTGGCGGTGTACACCCGAGTCTGTGAGGGGTGAAGGGCTAGACGACTGCGCGCTCGAATGATTGCGGATGACACGTTTTCCTCGGTGGTGAGGTCGTAGGAACGAATCTGATCTCGAGATCCTGACCCCGGGGAAACCACCAGGTATCCCGTATCCGTGACGGTGATGTCGTAGGGATCTTCGTTGATTGGAAAGATCCGTCGGACGAACCCTGACTCCAAATCGATCTCGGCGATTGCTCCGTGATGTTCCTCCGGCGTGTAGTAAACGTGTTTTCCCATGGTCAGCAGAGCCACGTAAAGAGACCTCCCGTCTCCCGAAAGCGTGAGGGATTCTGCCGGGTGGTCAAAGGCCCACTCTTTCTGAGGGAGCCCGGTGGACTGGTCAATCGAGACGACCTTGGCCGGATCCCGGCAAGACAGGTAGAGCAGCTCTCGGGAAGAGTCGAACACGATGTCCGCGGCTTCGAACTGAGTTTCAAAGAATGGCTGTGGGTCGCGGGGAGAGTCGGCTGACTCGAAATGGTGGACGTCGAGAGAAACGGTGTCCCTGCCGATGAACCCAAGTCGGTCCTTGACCTCCAAGGTCACCAGCTTTCTTCCCGCGTAGCCGTAGGACTCCGTGAGGACGGGATCCTCCTGAAACTCCGTGTCGGGAATCCCATCACCTGTGAGGTCCCATCGATAGAGCAGGTCGGAGGCAGGGTCCTGCTTGTCCGAGGATGCTGCGGCGTCGAACCGAATCTCCTGTCCTTGCTGCGGAATTTCGGGCTTCACCTGGATCACGGCGGTTGGAGCTGTGTTCCCCGCCGCGAAGATGGATGGGCTGACTTCGACGGCGATCACCGTCGAAGTCTCAGTCACGCGAACCGTGTACACCTGCTTGCCTTCCACCGAGACCTTCTTCAGATTGAGAAGGACGAAGGTCTGCGAGACGGATTCGAATGTTTCGAGGTTGTAGTAGTCGATTGATGAATCGAGGCCGACTGTCAGCAGGCCCTGATTCTCCTCGTCGAACGAAACATCTTCCAGCCAACCAAAGTCAAGGGTTCGGACGAACTGCATGTCTCGATCCGAGTCAGGGTTGCTTGTGTAGACTCCGCCTCCGCGAGTGATCACGTACTTTCCGGACGGGTGAGCAAAGACATTGCCGTACATGGGAAAAGGTCCGCCGTGGTACGGAGAGTCCCGGCGTGCGGTGAACTCGCCGGTCCGAGGGTCGAAGTCGTGGCGTTCGATGTCCGAGGGCGTCACGCCCTGATCCGCTAAGTAGACGGCGTTTTGAGACGGGTGTAGAGACAGATTGGATCGCTGGGAGGCCCTGCTGGTCCCGGTCAATGCCCCGGTTTCGACGTCATAGGCGTGAAGTTCTCTCACATGCCCGTACGAAGGGGAAACGATCACGTAGCCATGGTCCGTGGCAACGATGTCCCATGGGTTCCCGTCGATCAAAATCGTCCGAGTGAGTTCTCCGGATGCCAGGTCGATTTCGACAATCCACCCTTCGTCGCCCCCTCCAGGGGAACCGTGCTGGCGAGACAAAAGCGAGACGAAGAGCAAGCTTCCGTCGGGGGTGATCGTCATGGAGTCGGTCCAGTGATCAAAGAGCCACTCATCCGTGATGCGGCCGGTTTGGAGATCGACTTGAACCAGGCGTTTTGCCTCGGAGTCGGTGAGATAAACCCGGTCCCGTGGATGATCAAAGGCAACGTCGGCGGCGGGGAACCCAAGGCGCCGGATCCGTTGGCTCGAACTCGTGTCCTGGACTTCCGTGAAGCCCTGCTGAGCACTCACCATTGATTCGATGAGGAAGACGCAGATCACAACGAAGATGGACCGATGCATCGAGTCGTTCCTCCGAGGCCTTCAAAGCCGGCGATTGCCGAAGTGAGACAGTGGCGCTTGGATCGTGTTCAAGCGGGTTCACACTCGACGAGAGTAGAGAGACATTTCGTCAACAATCAAGAGAGTGCGGCCGGCTTTGTGCGTAATCCGATCGGGGTGGGCCTCTAGTGCTTCTCGGTGATCTCTGCAAAGGTGTCCACCGCCAACCCGAACACCTCCTGCCTCACCCCACTCCCGGGCCATTCCACCACCACCCGGGCAATCTCCTCCGCCGCCCCTAACCCAATCTCACAGCGCAAGGGGTTCGCTCCAAAGCTTCCGCCGCTTCCCACCAGCGCATGGATCGACCGCCGTTCACCTTCTTCAATCACATCCACCCGCACTCGCGCTCCGATCGCCGACCGGTTGCTCTTCACTCCGATCAGCTTGATCGTCAGCCAATGGTTCCCGAATCCCGGGTTCTCGAACAACACGTCCGTGAACTGATCCCCCGGGAACGCGCCGCCGAGTTGTTCGAACACGTCCTGGTCGCCGTCGTTGTCGATGTCGGCGAAGGCGACGGCGTGGCCTTTCTGGAGATGGCCGAAGCCTCCGGTGCTGGTGACGTCTTGGAAGCGCTTACCTTGGTCATTGCGAAGCATGACGTTGGGCATGAGACCGTCGTAGTCGGGGTAACCGGTGCCAAGATAAAAATCCGGGTAGCCGTCGTTGTCGAGATCGCCGTAGTTGGCGCCCATGGGGTTGACGATGCGGGACAGGCCGAGCTCTTCGGCGACGTCTTGGAAGCGGCCGTTGCCGAGACCTCGATAGACTCGCAGGGATTCCGCTTGGTGAGGGCGGCCGAGGTAGCTGGCGGCGACGAACTGCAGGTTGGACCAGTAGCTGGACACGAACAAGTCCAGGATGCCGTCGTTGTCGTAGTCGAAGAACCAAACGGGAAAGCTGCGTTCGGGCTTCTCGACGCCGGCGAGTTTGGCGATGTCGGTGAAGGTGCTGTCCTTGTTGTTGCGGTACAGTCGGTTCTCCCCGCCCAGATTGGAGACGTAGAGGTCCTGGTACCCGTCTCCATTCACGTCCGCCCAGGCGCAGCCTTTGGTGAAACGGTAGTTCTCGACCTTGGCCCGGGCGGCCACGTCGGTGAAGGTGCCGTCGCCATTGTTCCGGAATAGCTGGCAGGGATGGGCTTTGCCTCCGGGAAGGGCTTCGTTGCCGACGAATAGATCCAGGTCCCCATCGTTGTCCATGTCGGCGAACGCGCCGGTTTGGGTCGGGTAGTTCTTCTTCGCGAGTCCTGCGTCCCAGGTGACGTCGGTGAAGGTGCCATCGCCGTTGTTGCGGAGCAGCGAATTGGGGTGGCGGCCGTTCTTGCCGAACCAGGCCCCGCGGAACACGACCAGGTCCGTCCAGCCGTCGTTGTCGTAGTCGCCTTGGATCGCGTTCAACCCGCCATAGAAGCCGGACAGACCGGCAGCCTCCGTCCGATCCTCGAAGCGCCCGTCTTCTTGCTGTACGTAGAGATGGGCCGGGCCGCGAGTGTCCAAGGTGGTTGTGAACAGGTCGAGGTCCCCGTCGTTGTCGAAGTCCTCGAGCACCGCCCCGCCGCTCAGATTGAACGTGTCGAGCCCGAGAGTGGGGGCGACGTTGCGGAATCGCGGAAACGGTACCGTGGTTTCAAACTGCTCCGTGGGCACTCGTCGTTCGGGAGGGATTCCCTCCGGATACTCTCCGAGGGTCATCTTGGCGATGTTGTAGAGCCAAAGAGCCTCTAAGTCCTTCGGGTTTGCGTCGAGAATCGCTTCGAACAACGTGGTTGCTTTGCGGGATCCTTCCGCATCCGCATGCACGCCCTGCCCTTCGATCGGCACCAGGCAGCTTTCCGTACTGTGACGAGCCACGCAGTTGCGGTTCTCTCCCAAACGCAGGTACGCCAGGGCCAGCTGGAAGTTGATTCCGCGTTCTTCTTCCGGCGAAGCGAACACTTCTTCGGTCAGCCCCCGCGCTGCCTCCAAGTGTTCGATGGCGGCTTCGGTGTTGCCGAGTCTCAATTCCTCCAGACCAAGCTCGCGATGGAGGCGAAAACGCTTTGCCGAAAAGCTGCCGGTGGGAATTGCAGCGAGGTCCTTGCGAAGCCGCTTGACCGATGCATCACCCAGCCAGGGATTCTCGACACCGGTGCGTTTGCGGATCTGGTCCAAGTGTTTCACCATTCGCTGGTGGGAAGATTCTTCCCCCGCGAAGAGTGTCGCCATCAGAACGGCTGCCAAGCTCCAACGCTGAATTGGCGAACGAAGAAGCTCCGGCCGACCGCTCTCTCGGCCCGGCCGGTCCCGTCGAACTCTGAATTCTGGCAGCGAATGAACCTGTCGATCGGCAGAAGATTCTCTGCATCGAACCTCCAAGTTCTGTGGGATCGACTGGCGAGGCCCACAGCCCTGCCCTGAACGCTTCCGATAATCCAAGGGGTTTGTTTCCCGTCTCGACTGATTTCTGACCACGGAGGGCATCACGTGCTGTTCGCGTGTCCCAACTGCCGACGCCAGTATGACTCCGGAGGCGCGACTTCCGGTTCCAAGATCCGCTGCGAATGCGGGGATCTGGTCACGATTGCCGCCCCTTCCGCTCACGCGCCGCGCGCCTTGCGCTGCTCTGCCTGCGGCGGACCGTTGCAAGACGGCAGTCGCCAATGCGGTTACTGTTCGGCGGAAGTCACCCTGGAAGAGAAGCGCCTTTCGTCGGTGTGTCCGATCTGCTTTGCGCGCATGGCCAGCGACGCGAGCTACTGCATGGATTGCGGTACCGCCATCGAGCCCCAGGCCCTGGTTCCGGTGCCCCACGATGCTTCCTGTCCCCGTTGCAAGGGAGAGCTGCGCTCGCGGATGATCGGTCCCATGGGGGTGATCGAGTGCAGTCACTGTGCCGGGATTTGGATGCCGAGCGGCTGCTTCGAGAAGGTCGTGGATTCGGTGCAAAGGGACCCCACCTCGGCCTTTGCGTTTCCAGAGAAGGAAGTTGGGGCTCCGGTCGACTACTCGGAAAGTGTGAAGTACCTGCCTTGCATCGAGTGCAAGGACTTCATGGTCCGGCGCAATTTCGGGGAGCGCTCCGGAATCATCGTCGATGTGTGCGCGGACCATGGCTACTGGCTGGACCATTCCGAGTTGCAGGGGGTGGTGGAGTTCATCCGTGAAGGCGGCCTCGTCAAGACTCAAGAGCGTCGATTGCGCCGAGCAGCGGAAGAGAGCAAGCGGGCTGCCAGTCTAGCCCCAAACAACACGGCGCTGTTCGACATGGAGTCGCGACCTCGAAGTCTCGGCAACACGGACCTGGTCGATGTCGTGGTGTCGGTTGGGCGAATGTTCTCCTGGCTCCTCAAGTAGCGCGGTGAGTTTCCCGCGAGTTTCCTGCGGTGGCGGCGGCTGAAAAATCACTCGGAGCCGATCGCGTCGATGCGCTTGGTCGTTCTCCGGGGCGCCCGTCGCGTTCCCTGAAGTGGCGGCAATCGAACCCGTCGATTGCGGCATCACCGTTCTCATGCGGATTCCCCAGGTCCCATCGAAGAAGCTCTCCGGCGCCAAGCCCACAGCCGTGAGGCCGATCTTTCTGAGACCCCCACCGCACAATCCTCGCCTTTGACCGCCGGTTTCCTGGGAAACCGCCACAACGGCTTCCTGCTTTTTCCAACGACACCGCGTAGGCTTCAGTATCTGGGCTGGAAGAAGTGTCCACCATCGGGACGAGCCTTGCCGGGGGGGCTCCGGTCAGTCTCGAGCAACCAGCACAAACGAGCCGTTTCTCTTCAGGCCCTTCGAGTGGCCGGATGTCGGGAGAAGAATCATGCAGGGCGGATGGAAGATCGTCGTTGGTTTGTTGGTCGTCGGAGCCGCGGTGGCCGTCGGGATCTCGTTCCTGGACTCTCCCGAAGGCGAGACCGTTGCCTGGGATGCCGCCAAAGAGACCGAAACGGCCCAGGTCGAGACCCAGGTGTCTTCCCCCGATTTGTCGACCAAGGAGAACGGCGAAGAGAACCGGCCGACGCGCGCGGTGGAGTTGCTGGAGTCTGCCGAAGACGTCGAGGAAACACCCGACGATCCCAAGGGACCCGTTTCTCCGTTCCTCGCCGGAACCGTCGTCAATGATCGCGGGGATCCGGTGGCGGGTGCCGAGGTTCGCTATCACTTGCCCACTCGTGGCGCGATGGTGATTTCCGTGAGCGGCACCCCTTTGGAAGAAGCCCTCAACCCACGCACCACCACGACCGATGCGAACGGCAAGTTCCGTTTCGAGAACATCGCTCTGGCTTCGGCGCGGGAGTTGGTCGTCGATCATCAGGACTACGTCTTGTTCCGCCGTGGTCGCCTCACAGGGACCACACGAGGCATCGACCTTGGCGTGTTGACGCTGGAAGCAGGGGCGGCGATTTCCGGAACCGTGGTCGGTCCCGACGGCCGTCCGATCGAGGGCGCGACCGTGTGGTTCGAGGCCGACCTGAGAAAGGCCATGCAAAGCGGTGGGGCCTTCGTGATTCACTCGAACATGATGGGGGGGCCGGGGGACCGATCGGTCGAGACCGACGCCGAAGGCCGCTATCGGTTGACCGGCGTCGAACCCGGATTCGGCAATGTCGTGGCGCAGGCGGATGGCATGACCCGCGCGAAGTCCTCGTCCCTGGAACTCGCCGCCGGTCAGGAAGAGTTCGGCGTTCACGTCCAGCTTTCCCCGGGCAAGGCAATTGCCGGGCGCGTGCTCGACACCGACGGCAAGCCGCTGGCGGGTGCCGAGGTTTCGTTCTCGGGCAATCGCTCCTTGGGGAGCGGAATGATGATCATGACTTCCAGTAGCGGCAAGGCATTGGACACGGTGGAGACCGATGCCGAAGGGCGTTTCCAATCCAAGCCTCTCGACGATGGCGCCTACACGGTGACCGCCGATGCGGAGGGCTTTTCCAAGAAGAAGATGCGGACGGTGGTGGCCGGCGGGGAGCCGATCGAGATTCACCTTTCGCTCAGCGGCGAGGCCATCGGCCGCGTCCTCGAGTCTGGCACCCAGCGGCCGATTGCCAATGCCAAGGTCAAGATCTCTGCGGCCACGAACTTCGGAGGGCTCGGTCTCGACATCGATCCCTCCCATTTCGTTGGAGAATTGCAAGCCGACGCCCACACCGACGAGAACGGGGTTTACCGCATCGCCGATGTCGATGCGGGGGAGTACACCGTGAAAGTCGAAGCCGAAGGATATCCCCGCACCGCTTCGGATAAGTTCGTGGTGTTGTCTGGAGCAGCCACTCCCGAAGTCACGGTGCTGGTTCCCATTGGCGCGTCTCTCGCGGGCATCGTGCGGGACGGTGCCGGCAATCCGGTGGCGAACGCGGAAGTGGCTGCCGAGCCGCAACGCCAAGGCAGCCATTTCGAAGGCGAAGACGGCGTGTTCATCCGGATGGAGGTGAGCGACGATCTCGGGACTTCCCGAGAGTTTTCCGGGGGCCACCGCAAGACCGTTCAGACGGACAAGGACGGCAGCTTCCGCATCCTCGGACTTGGCCAAGGGACCTACACCCTTCGGGCGAGTCATTCCTCGTTCGCCACGGGCTCCTTGGCGGATCTCCAGTTGAGCGAAGGCGAGGCCAAGCAAAACCTCGAGATGCGCATGACGGCTGGGGGTTCCGTCGAAGGCATGGTGTACGACATGAACGGTGCGCCGAGCAGCGGCGACACCATCACCTTGAAGCCCCAGGAAGGAACGGGTCGCCGATTGCGCGGCATCACTGACGCCGAGGGCTACTACCTGATCGAGCGTGTTCCTCCGGGAGAGTACATCGCCGAACGTGTCAGTCCCTCGGAAGCGGATTCGGGAGGAATGATGGTGCACATGGTCGGGTTCTCGAAAACCGACCAATCGGGCAAACACATTCTCGTGAATGAAGGCGAAGTGCTTCAGGTCAACTTTTCCGAGATCGAGAAGCCGTTGCTGCGAGGGGTGGTCAAGAGTGCAGCCGGAGTCGTGGAAGGCGCCCGGGTGTCTCTCTACCGAGTGGAAGACGAAGGCGAGGATTCGCCGGGATTTCGGCTGGGAGCCGACGCTTCCGTGGAGACCGACAGCTCGGGCAGCTACGTGATGGCCAATCTGCAGCCCGGCACCTACGACGTGGAAGTTCTTCATCCGCAGGCGTTGATTCCTGCCCGGGACACCCTCGAGCTCCATGCGGGATCCCCCATGGACCAGGATTACTTCCTGGAAGGAGGGACCGTGCAAGGCCGCATCGTGGCCACGGACGGAACCGGCTTGGCGGATGCCACCGTGACCCTCGAGGAAGTGCGAGAAGAAGAGGGCAGTCCCGAGCGAACCCGTCGCGTGGAAATGGTGATGTTCTCCACCAGTGACGGGGACGACTCAGAATCCAGCACCATGATCAGCAGCGGTGGCAGTCAAACCGTACGCACTGACGCCAACGGCAACTACTCCATCGAATTCGTCCCCGATGGCAGTTATCAGCTCAGCGCCAGCCATCCCCAGTTCGTCGAGAATTCCTCCGACACCTTCGAGATGAAAGATCATGCCGAGAGCAAGGGCAACGTGCTCGAGCTGGCCATGGGTGGCTCCATGCTCATCACTCTTCGCACGGGGGAAGAGCGTCGTCTGGCTCCGCATCGACCGGTGCAAGCCGAAGGACCGAACGGCGAGACAGAGTTCGCCATCTCCAATCCGAAGGGCGAAGTCTCGTTCCGCGGGCTGGTTCCGGGGGAGTGGACCGTGAAACCTCTGGCACTTGGGCAGAACTCCGGCGAAATCGAGAGCACCACCATCGAGGTCAAGGAAGGCCGCGAAGCCAAGGCCGAGCTGGACGTGTAGTCAAGGCGTCTCCGACGTCGGTTGGCCCCCGCGAGCGGGGGCCCCTCGTCGCGCTCAATCCCCGCCGAGACGGGGAGTGGCGAGGGGGCCTGGAATCTGGGGAAGCGCCGACGATGCGGTCCGCTGGCGGGTTTCGACGGATGACGGGCGATGAACGACCGGTGACCGGGTTCGGCGCGGACTTCGGCTCCCCGCCTACGACTTCGGTGGAAACCTGGGGATGCTCGTCAGTCCCCACTTGGCGAACAGGAACTGGGCGCTGGTACTCAGGCAGCCCAGTCCGTAGCGAACGCTGCGCGGGAAGTTGATCGAGGAAGCTTCGGCGAAGTACTTGGTGGGGCAGCTCACTTCGCCGATCAGGTAGCCGTGCCAGACGATCTGGGCGAGCATCTGGTTGTCGAACACGAAGTCATCGGAATTCTCTTCCAAGGGAAGTTTCTCGAGAAGCTCTCGCGAGAAGGCACGGTATCCCGTGTGATATTCCGAGAGCTTGGCGCCGATGGCCAGGTTCTCTGCTGCCGTGAGGAAGCGATTGGCGATGTACTTCCAGAGGGGCATGCCTCCTCGCAGCGCGTAGCCACCCAAGATCCGGGAGCCCAGGACGCAGTCGTAGAGTCCGTGGCCGATCAGGGTGATCATCGCCGGCAAGAGCTTCGGCTCGTACTGGTAGTCCGGGTGCACCATCACCACGATGTCTGCGCCTTCGGCGAGGGCGCGCCGGTAGCAGGTCTTCTGATTGCCGCCGTAGCCCAGGTTCTTCTCGTGGGTGAAAACCACGGCATTCGGCAAGGTCTTGGCGATGGCCGTGGTTTCGTCGCTGCTGGCGTCGTCGACCACGATGACGTGATCAACAAAGTCCTGCTCCATCACCGCATCGTAGGTCTTCTGGAGAGTCTTGGCGGCGTTGTAGGCCGGCATGACGACCACGACTTTTTTTCCGTGGAACATGGAGGGCTCGAGTTCTTGCGCTGGATTGGTGCGGCTCGCCGGGGTCTTCGAGCGGCGAATTCTCGGTTGTCGTCAGGGGTCGCGAGCGACCGTCGTTCCCGCCGAATCGTCGACGAGCTCCGTGGCACGCTGGGTGGCTTTGACCACGGCTTTGATCAGGGTGACCCGCAGGCCCCCATCCTCCAGCTCCAAGATACCATCCATCGTGCATCCTGCTGGAGTCGTCACCGCATCCTTCAGCTTGGCCGGGTGTTCTCCGGTCTCGAGGACCATGGCGGCGGCGCCACGCACGGTCTGGGCCGCCAGCTCGGTGGCCACGTCGCGCGGGAGGCCGACCTTGACCCCGGCCTCTGCCAGAGACTCGATGATGATGTAGATGAATGCGGGGCCGCTGGCCGAGAGCCCGGTCACCGCGTCCATGTGCTTCTCGTCGACCACCACGACGCGGCCCACCGCCTCGAAGATGGCCCGAGCCAGGGCGATGTGGTCCGCCTGGACATGGGTGCCCGGAGCGAGTCCCGTCATCCCCTCGTTCAGGCGACAAGGGGTGTTGGGCATGGCTCGGATCACCGGGACCGGTCCCGGAATCGCCGCCTCCATGGGGGCCAGGCTGACGCCGGCGGCGACGGAGATCACCAGCTGGGACGGCTTCAAGGCGGGTGCGATTTCGCCGATCACCTGAGAGATCTTTTGAGGTTTCACCGCCAGGATGACCAGGTCCGCGTCCACGACGGCGGTGGCGTTGGAGTCGGCGGTCTTCACGCCGAACTGCCCGGCCAGCTGCTGGATCCGTGCCTCGTGTCCTGCTGTCACGACCACCGACGACGGATCCGTCGCCTTGGCTTCGAGGAGTCCCCGCAGCAGTGTCTCGCCTAGCTTGCCGGCACCCAAGATGGCAAGCCTTCGTCCCTCGAGCATGGTCGCTCCTCCGCCGTGTTCCAAAACTGGTTCGCTGCATCTGGGCGGCGAGGATAGCGGCGGAGCGGAGATCCTCTACTTCGCGGCCGGCTCCGAAACGTCGCGATCGGTGCACACCCGATTGCGCCCGCTTTCCTTGGCCTGGTACAGGGCCTCGTCGGCGGCTTTCAGGAGGGTGCTGGGGTCGGCGGTTTCGGATCCCCGCTGGGAGACGCCGAAAGATGCGGTGACACTGCCCTGGAAGGCCTCGGACTCGATTCGGTGAGACTCGAGGCCGGCGCGGACTCGCTCCCCACACTGGGCCGCCTGATCCCGGTTGGTGTTCGGCAGGATGATGACGAACTCTTCGCCGCCTAGTCGGCAGACCAGGTCTTCCGGTCGACAAACGGCGCGGAAGGCGGCCGCGGTTTCTTGCAGCACCAGGTCCCCGACGTCGTGACCATAGGTGTCGTTGAAGCTCTTGAACTTGTCGATGTCGGCCATGATCAGGGACAGCGGCTCGTCTTGCTGCCAGAGCTGCTCCATCTGCTCCATGGCGAAGCGGCGGTTGGGAAGACCTGTCAATGCATCGGTGTACGAGGCCTTCATCAGCTTGCGATTCTCGACCCCCAGGGCGGCCACCCGTCGTTGTGCCTGTTCGGAGGCTTGGTTGCGGCGCTCGGCCACCTTTTGTCCAGATCGAACCCGGGCCAGGAGTTGCGCAGGATTCACCGGGCGAAACACGACGTCGTCAGCACCGGCTTCGAAGGCGTCGTCCGCGGCCTCCCCTTCGGGAGCGACCACCAGAATCAGGAACGTGGCCTGGCCTGCTTCGTAGCCCCTGAGCGTCTCGCAGAGTTCCTGGCCGGAAGTCTGTAGCGAAGTCAAATCGAGAATGACGACCGGCGGAGTGTGAGCGACGGCTCCACGCATCGCTTCCTGGTCGTTCTTGGCCACGACGACTTGGTATCCAGCTTCGCGCACCTTGGCAAGCGCGGTGGACTCGAGGTCTTGGTCGCTGGAGATCAGCAGCACGGTGGACTCGCTGGAGGCTGGTTCGTCCGCGCCCTGTTGGTAGAGGCCCGGAACGGTCGGAGTTTCGACGTCGAGCATCTTTCCCCAGCGACGCCATTCGTCGGACACTTGGCTCCAAAGCTCTTCGAGTCGTTCGGGATCCCAACGCAGGAACAGATTCAGCAACTGATTCACTTCCGTGGGGTTCTCGGGTTCGTTCTGACCCTTGACGAAAGCCGAGGCAATGGACGACGCGACCTGGAGTACTTCGTTCAATCCCGGCTTGTCGCGATCCGGATCTTTGGCCTTCACCTTCTCATGATCCACTGCGCGCACGGCCTTGATCAGCTTGTCGGAAAGTCCCCATTCCCGAAGCAGGCATGAGGTGACGGCGGAGTGATCGATGCCGAATCGCTCATCTTCGGCGGTCCGCAGAGCGGCCGCATCACCAGCAGCGTTCTCATTGAGAACTTCTGCGTAGTCCTCGGGATGGACGGTGGCCAGAGCCAGGGAGCCAATCTTGCTGAGCAAGCCGCCGACAAACATCTCTGCGGGGACTCCGACACGAAACCACTTGCACAGTGTTTGCGCCGCCAAGCCACGAGCCAGGGACTCGGACCAACATTGCGCGTAGTCGAAGCCCTGACATGCACCCTGTCGGTTTCCGGAGATCAGAGAAAAGCCCAGGGCCACGCTGCGCACCGTGCGAATCCCGAGACGCATGGCGGCATCGTTGACCGTCGAAACGGCCGTTCCTCCCCCGGCGGCAGCGGAGTTGGCGAGCTGCAGAATGCGACCCGTCAACGCCGGGTCGGCCTGCAGGGTGGTCGCGATCTCTCCTACGGAGCAGTCGTCGTTCTGGGTGAGTCGTAGAATCTCGACACCAACCCCGGAAGGGGACGGCAAGCGCCCCGTGTCTTTCAGTTCGTCGAAGGAGGGGTGCAGCATGGGAGAAGCCACCTCAATGTACGGGCAAGCCAAAAACCAAGCTTCCCGGCGGTGAAAGTGATGCGGTAGTGGGCTCATCGACAGAGATTCGAGCCACCTGGAGGCTCCCGACGCTTTGCAATGGGTATTGTCCCCTACGATTACCATTGCCTTCCTAGAGACTAGTCCGGAAGAGCTTTCCGGGGGGTCCGAGAGACAACGACTGAAGATGGAGCCCGCCGCGCCAAGCCGTGAGGAGCTGAGGGAGTGGGTCCTAGGTGCACGGCAATGGACCCTGGACTGCCTCGCCACTCATCCCGACGACGAACTTCACGTTCCGTGCGTCGAAATCCTCAATCCCCCTCTTTGGGAAGTGGGTCACGTAGCTTGGTTCCAAGAGAAGTGGGTTCTGCGCCATCGGGCCGGGCATCGGGCGTTGCGAAAGGAGGGGGACCGTGTGTTCGATTCGGCGGCGGTGTTTCATGACGCCCGCTGGGAAAACTTGCTGCCGTCACGGGAAGAGACCATCGCCTATTTGAAAAGGACGAGGGATCGAACCTTGCAGCGAATCGAAGATTCGTCCTTCGATGACGAGGACCGGTACTTCGTCATGCTCTCGGTGTTTCACGAAGACATGCACGCCGAGGCATTGATCGCGGCGCGACAGATTTGCGGGCGTTCGTTGCCGAGTCCTTGGTGCTCCGCGCCGGTGCACGCTGCTCCCGTCGAGGAGCCGTTGGCTTCGGAAGAAGTCGAAATCCCGGCGGGAACGTACTGGGTGGGGGCTCCGCGCTCGTTGCCTTTTGCATTCGACAATGAGAAGTGGGCCCATCCGGTGAAGCTTTCTGCGTTCCGGATGGATGGTTCCCCGGTTCGCCAGGAACAGTTCCTGCAGTTCGTCGAATCGGGTGGCTATCAAGAAGGGCGCTGGTGGAGTGAGGCGGGCCTTCGGTGGAAGGAAGCCGAAGACGCCACGGCGCCCGCTTATTGGATCGCGGAACCGAACGCCGGTTGGTCCATGCGTTGGTTCGATCAGCAGATCCCTCTGAGTCCGCGCCATCCAGTGATGAACGTGAATTGGTTCGAAGCGGAGGCCTACTGTCGTTGGGCCGGGAGGCGACTGCCGACCGAGTTCGAGTGGGAAGTGGCGGCCTCGTGGGCGGGAGACCACGCCGAGCCACGAGTGTTTCCTTGGGGCCACGGGACTCCGACGGCCGAGACGGCGTGCTTGGAGAGCACCGGTCCCGTGTCCGCGATGGCCCATGCCCAAGGGGACAGCGCGGCGGGTTGCCGTCAAATGATCGGAGGGGTGTGGGAATGGACATCCAGTCCGTTTCGACCCTACCCTGAGTTTGTTTGCGATCCCTACAAGGAGTATTCCGAGCCATGGTTTGACAGCCACTTCGTGTTGCGAGGTGGGTCCTGGGCGACGCGCCGACGCCTGATTCGAAACTCCTGGCGCAACTTCTATTTGCCTCACCGCCGTGACCTGTGGACCGGCTTTCGAACTTGCGCCCTCGATCCATGAAGCTGTGTTTGATCACGCCGGCGTCTCGTGGCTCCCGTCGGGGCAATCGCATCACCGCCTTGCGGTGGCGGCGGATCTTGCGTCAGCTTGGCCATGACGTCGCGGTCTTGGATCGCTACCAAGGGGGCGCCTATGAAGCTGGCATCGTCCTGCATGCAAGGCGCGGCGCCGAGTCACTCAGCGCTTTGCGCGGCGCCAAGCCGCCGATTCCGGTCATCCTTGCTCTGACCGGAACGGACCTGTACCAAGACTTGCCTCGCGGAGACGAGGTGGCATGGAACAGCGTGTGGCAAGCTCAGCGCTTGGTCGTTCTTCATCCCGCCGCTCTCGACGAGCTCCCGGGAGAGGTGCACGAGAAGACGCGAGTGATTGTTCAGTCCGCGGCCGAGGTTCCGCGAGTCCCTCCCCATCCCAGCCGGTTCGACGTTGCCGTGGTCGGTCACTTGCGGGAAGTGAAAGACCCTTTTCGCACGGCGCACGCGGTGCGCCGACTTCCTGCGGATTCAAGAATTCACGTACTGCATGCCGGGGAAGCAATGGACGAATCCATGCGCGCCCGTGCGGAACAGGAAACGCGAGAGAATCCCCGCTATGAATGGCTCGGAGAGATTTCGCGGAGCAAAGTTCGGAAACTCCTGGCATCCAGCCAGTTACTGGTGCTGTCCTCAAAGATGGAAGGCGGTGCCAACGTCATCTCCGAAGCGGTCATGGCAGACACGCCGATCCTGTCGACGAAGATTTCTGGCTCGACGGGGTTGTTGGGCATCAGCTACCCTGGATTGTTCCGCGTCGGAGATACCGAGGCGTTGACCGCGCTGTTGTCGAGAGCCGAGACCGACCCGCTGTTTCTCGAGACTCTTCGTCAAAGGTGTCGCGAAGTCCGATCCCTCTTCGATCCAGCCCACGAGCAGGTCCACTGGCGACAGCTGCTGAGTGAAATCCGAGATCTCGATGGCGAGCCCGATTCCCCAAGGTGATTTTGAACTCCGTGAGCTCCCTCGTCCTGGGGAGAAAACCTTCGCCGAAAGTGTTCGAGAGGGGCTCACGACGCATCCCAAGTCGCTCCCTTGTCGCTACTTGTACGACGCAGAAGGATCACGGCTGTTCGATGCGATCTGCGAACTTCCGGAGTATTACCCGACACGGACCGAGGCCGGGATCTTGCGCTCCTATGTCGGGGAGCTGGTGGACCGGTGTGCCCCGGAGTCCGTCGTGGTGGAACTCGGCAGCGGGAGTTCCATCAAAACCGAGATCCTTCTCGAGGAGTTTCTCCGGCGACGCGGTTCGTTGGAGTACGAGCCCATCGATGTTTCCCGCAGCGCGTTGGAAGACAGTGGCCGGCGATTGATGGATCGATTCTCCGGTTTGTGGGTTCGAGCGATCGTTGCCGAGTACTTGCCAGGACTCCAAGAGGTCGTCCCGAAGCAAACCAAACTGGTGACCTGGTTGGGTTCCAGCGTTGGGAACTTCGATCGTCCTGGAGCGATCAGTTTTCTGAAGCAGGTGCGGGCCGTGATGTCCGACGCGGACCGGTTCCTCCTGGGCGTGGATCGACGCAAGGACAAGAGGGTCCTGGAAGCTGCCTACGACGATGCCCAAGGGGTGACCGCGGCGTTCAACAAGAACTTGTTGGCGCGTATCAACCGAGAGCTCGGAGGCAACTTCCGTCTGGAAGACTTCTCTCATCGGGCCCGGTACTTGGAAGACGACGGTCGGGTTTGTCTGCACTTGATCAGCGAGACGAAGCAGTCCGTGACCATCGAATCCCTCGGGCTCGAGTTGCTTTTCGAGGAAGGGGAAGCGATTCATACCGAAGACTCCTACAAGTACTCGCCGGACGAGATCATCGCTTTGGCCTCGGCCGCCGGTTTCGAGGTCGAGCGCGACTGGACCGATGAGCAACAGTGGTTTTCGGTTTGTTTGCTGAAACCCGCGTCGCGCTGATCGGTTCCTGCCGGCGACCAGGTGCGAGGATGCACGGCTGCCATCGAGGGACTCCGCTGGATGGCATGGTCTGTGGGGCCATTCGAGTCTGAGTCGGCGAGTCGCGCCGCCAGCCATGCGCTGGTGTCGGCTCCTTGACGGCGGCTCGGGGCAGGACTTGATTGACCTCAGGCCGGGTCTCGGCCGAGAATGGCGTTCGCAGGAAGTCGTGCCATGGGCCGGTCGATCGCGGACCGGGAAAGTTCGGAACGCCACGGGACTCCGTCTCCCTGGCAGCCGGCGAGTGGTCGACGGGAATTCCGCGGAAGCCGTCTGCAATTGGTTGACCGTGGACGCGACGAAACTGCGACCGCCCACGGGAACATTTCCGTACGGCAAGAATGAAGCGCATTCACACTCGGCAGTTCGAAGGAGAGAGTCATGGGGAAGAATCTCATTCTGTGCTTTGACGGGACCGGCAATGAGCCCGCGGACGGGGCCCAGGACTCCAACTGGCGAGGGGACGTGGAGGACAGCAGTATCTCCAACGTCCTGAAGTTGCACCTCTTGTTTGGCGGAGACTTTGCGGATCAATCGCGGTTCCACGATCAGTTGAGCCTGTACTACTCGGGCATTGGCACCCATGGCCGCAAGCTCAAGCGCGCATTCAATGCTGCGTTCGCCCCAGAAAACCTGGACGTCTCTCGCATCCTCGAAGAAGCCATGAAGGATGTGAAGAAACACTGCCAAGACGGTGACCGCTTGTTCTTGTTCGGGTTCAGTCGAGGCGCCGCGCTGTCGCGCAAGTTCGCGTCTTTGTTGGCCAAGGAGTTTCCCGCGAATCCGCCTGTGGTGCGGTTTGTTGGGGTGTTTGACACGGTCGCCTCCCTCGGCAAGCCCAACCTTCGTGACAGTGAGCTTCCTGTTTCGGATGTCGTCTTCGAGAACGGCACCATCTCTCCGGTGATCGAAGAAGCGCTCCACCTGTTGGCTCTGGACGAGCGGCGCAAGGCGTTTCGGCCAACTCTGATGAACAAGGATCCCAGAGTCACGGAAGTTTGGTTCCCAGGGGCGCATTCGGACATCGGGGGCGGGTTCTTCCGGGATGGCCTCTCGGACGTGGCCTTGCGCTTCATGCTCGATGAGATCGATGGCCGGAATCTGGGGCTTCGCACGCTTTCGCCGACCAAGATTCACTACGACGGGCTCAATGCGGGGGATGGGGAAACCCTCCTCGACCTCGAAGACGTCATCATCGAGCCCAACCACTTCGGTCAGGACCACGTGCAGAGCCGCACGCCGCTGATGTCGCGAATCACCCTTGCGTCACGTCACGTGTACGTGGCGGAACGGGACGAACCGACCCAGGACCCTCCCACCCTTCATCATTCGGTGGCGGATCGGATCTTGGGCTCGACAGAGTATCGACCTCGCAATCTGAGGCGCCTCCCACACCGAGTTCTCCATGCCGATGGGTCCGAGCAGTCTTGGGCAGGGTTGGGGGCGCATTTGCGGCTGGGTTCGCGACTGTTGAAGACCTTGGAGGTGGACGAATCCTATCGGGTTCCCGTGTTCGCCCATCAGAAGTACAACCGCTCGGGAATCTTGCTCGAACGGGGCGCGAAGTATCGCTTCGAGATCGACGAAGATCAGGTTTGGCGGGATGGCGGCGTCGAATGTGGTCCTCGTGGCTGGAATCGAGACAGCGTGGAACTCGGGTTCCGAGAGTTCGCCATTCGCCTTCGAGAGAACAACCGGCGCTTTCCGGATGCCGACTGGTTCGAGCTGGTGGCCACGTTGGACGACAACGACCTCATGAAGTTTCGGGTCCTAGACCACACAAACCGTGGAAATCCGTACTGCCCGCGAGCGAGCGGAGAGTTCTGCCCGTTCGCCAACGACGTCATGCGCGACTATTCCGACAACATGGGCCGAGTCCACGTGACGGTGACGCGCATCGAATAGAGGCCGACCGGTCAAGAGGCAACTCGAGCGCTCGACTCAGGCCTTTCGTCGAGCGGCCTTCTTCTTTCGAGCCGTGGTCTTACGGGAAACGGTTTTTCGGACCGCTTTCTTTCTCGCCGGTTTCTTCTTCGAGGCCGCCTTCTTCTTGGAGGGGCCCTTTCGGACTGACTTCTTCTTGCTCACGGGCTTCTTCTTTGACCCGGAGCCCGACGAGGAAGCCAGGGCATGGCTCTCGTCCAGCCAGTTCTGCCACAGCTTCTTGGGCATCGGCTCGTCGGCGGTGAATCGAGCCGTCACCCAGTGGGTCGAACCGACTTGATAGCGATCGGGTTCTTTCGCGGCCCACTTGCGGGCTTCCGGGAGCGAGTCCTTCAGCTTGAACATGGCCTTGTACCGACCGCCCTGCATTCCGATGTACAAGAACCCACGGCTAGAAGCCTTGAAAGAGGTTTGGGTGCAGGCCGTTCCCTTGTCCACGTCGGGATAGCGGCTGGCACGCAAGCGAATCGGCTCGGTCGGGTCTTTGGGCTTGGGCATGAATGCTCCTCGGGTTGTTCTCGCGAAGGAAGTCGGGGAACCGGTGCGGTGGCGGATGGGTCCTGGAGACTTTCCTCGGGGTGGGAGCGGAACAGCGTCCGATTCTCCCTCTTCCCGGCCATCACGCAACTCGGGGATCAACCTCCCGACAGGTGCTTGGTGAGGAACCGCGTGATGGCCCGCGCCGAAGCGTCCGGGGCGCTCTGCAGCATCAGATGGGGGGCTTCGATGACGACCGTTTCCAGAAGTGAGTGTGCGGCAGGCAAGGAATCCGCGAGGACGCGACGAACCAGTCGGTCGCGGCTCGCGACCAAGTTCAGGACCGGGATCTCCAGGGAGGTGAACTCCCGGGAAACATCCGTCGCCAAGACCTGGCGAAGTCGGAGGGCAATCACCTTCGGATCCACCGTCCGGAGCGTCGTGCGGACGCGCGAGGCCAAGCCCCTGTCGCCCCCTGCAAGGAGCCAACGAATTGCTGGCACAGAGAATCCCCCTCTCACCGTCCATCCGAACACCCCGTGGCGAAGGCTGCGGAGGATCCCAGAGACTGGGGGTGCGACAAACGACGCGCAGAGAATCAGGCCGCGTACCTTGCCGCGATGGTGCTCGAGAAACTTGATCGCCAACGGCCCGGAGAAGGACTCCGCAAGAATGAAGTCGGGGGGCTCTGCTTCGACTTCTTGGAACACGCGCCGCGTGAGGTCGTCGTAGCCCAGCCGCTGGGTTCTCGGGAATGCCATCACGTGGGTTCGAATGAACGGTGGAAGGCGCGACAAGAGCGGAGCAAATAGCTCCCCCGTTCCATCCATTCCCGGCAGGAGCAGAAGTGACGTGTCTTTCGTGGGTTCTCTCGTTCTTGGATCGGCAGTCAAGGGCGTTGAATTCACGACAAGGTTCGCGGTTCTCGAACAAACGCGTGCAGTACCGCGTCGTGGGCACGGCCATGGACGAAGAGTCGAGAGCTTAGGGTGGCCTCCCGGATTGCCCCACTCTTCTCTGCGACCCGCAGGCTTCGCTTGTTTTCCACGTCGACCAAGAGCTCGAGCCGCTCCAGATCTGTTTCTCGAAACGCCCAGTCGCGAAGCTGTTGGACCGCGGAGACAGCAACACCCGAGCCGGTGGCCGAGCTTCGAATCCAGTAGCCAAGGTTGGCGAGTCGGTGCACCGTGTTGAGGTGGTTGAGTCCGCAACCCCCCAGAAAGTTTCCCGCGGAGTCGACGATGGCGAAGAAGTACTCCGATCCTTTCTCGAACAGGCCGCGCTGGAAAACGATCCAATCCACGGCGTCGCGAAGCGTGTAGTTGGGATGGCACCACGGCAACCACGGATACACATCCTGGACCGACTCGGTCGCTGCTTCGAAAAGCGCCTCTGCGTCGGAATCCTTGTACGACCGGATTCGAACGTCATCGCTGTGGTTGTGGGTTTCGGTCATTCGAGCCACCGCTCACCACTCGTGCCCAACTGCTCGCCACTCGGCGCAGCCTCGCGGCCCCGAAGCAAGGGCCGGTTCACCCAACCTCGACCCCCCGGGTACGTGGTGCCCTCTTGGAGCGCGGGAGAGAACTGATACGTTGCATGCTTCCCTCTCGCAGCGGATTTCTCGAACGGAAATCTGTCCACGGTGGTTGAGCAAGCGAGCCCTCCCTGGGAAGGAATCGAGATGTCCAACACCAACCGACTTACGATCGCGGCGATGACCGTGTCTTGTCTTATGGCGAACGATGTCCCCGCGTCCGCGGAGGAGCGTCCGGGTGGTCAAGATCGGATCGCGGTGCTCATCAAGGAAGACCTCGAATACGCTCGGGTCACCGACACCGCAGGAGAGCCAGTTTCCTTGAAGCTCGACTTGGCCTTGCCGGCAAAGGGGGAGACTCCCTGCGCCGCCGTGGTCTTCATTCATGGCGGGGGAATGCGATCTGGTAGCCGGCGGGACGGGCGATCTCTGATGGTTGAGATGGCGAATCGCGGTTTTGTCTCGGCGAGCATCGACTACCGCTTGATGAACCAAGGAGTCTTTCCGAAACCGTTCCACGATTGCCAGGAGGCGATTCGTTATCTGAAGTCCCACTCCGAAGAGTTCGGGCTTGATCCCGACCGAATGGGCGTTTGGGGGCACTCGGCGGGTGCGCACTTGGCCGCGCTGGTGACCGTTGCGGCCAATGCGAGCGTGACTTCGCGGTCCGGCGGCGAAGATCCCGACCCCGGCGTTGCCTGTGGGATCGCGGTGAGCGGTCCTCATGACATCGGAAAGCTGATGCGCCGAATGATGGGGATTCCCGAGGAAGCGCCCTGGCCCGAGGGGATGAAGTCGATGGTCGGGATGCTTGCGGATGCGACGACCATGAGGCACGTGGACTCCGAGGATCCGCCACTCTTGGTCATTCATGGGGGACGGGACCAGGCGATTCCCTTCGAACACGCCCGTTTCCTGGCATCCGCCGCGTGGGACGCCGGCCACGACTTGGAGCTGGTCGAAGTCGAGAGCGCCGGGCACAACGACATCTTTCAGCAGGACACCGTGCTCGACAAGATTGCGGAGTTCTTCGACCTCCATCTCCGGCTCTGAGTTTGAGATCGTCGCAACCTGTCGAGCCTCATCCAGTGCACTTTGGCAAGGACAAGGTCTGCCGCACAGTTCCCTCTCGCTGAGCTCATCGTCTGCGTCCTGCGCCTCAGCGACTTCACCACTCCGCATGGCACCGGAGAGCACTTCGGTGGACCGACTCGGTCACCACGAGACCCTCTCTCTGGTGGTTCGAACTTGCTGGCCGTGAGACCCGTTCGACCGCTTTGTCCTTCAGTTGGCCAGAACGCCCAGCGACCTTCTCACGTCGGCATTCTTGCGACCGGCCGAAACGATGACTTTGAGGCGCTCGCGCGCCAAGTCCAGCTCTTGAGGATCCCCGGACTCGATGGCCTGGAGCGAAGACTCGTGAAGCTCCAGGTGGAGCTCGTCACCTTTCATGGCCGCCACTTGATTGGACTTGTTCACCGACACGCTCCAGATGAGCAGAGTGAGCAGCACGACGTTGCTGAGAATCGAGACGACGGCGATCTTCTTTCCCATGGCTCTCCTCGTACGGTCGTTCGGTCCCGGCAGGATCCGCGAGAGGGACGAGTTTACTTCAAAACCGGATTCCGTACCGCACCCCGATGGTGTCGATGCCGTCGTTGTAGTTCGCGAGGTTCGCATTCGAGATATGGTCGAAGGCGAGGGCGAGACTTTGGGTGTCGGTGAGGCGGTAGCCGATCGCGATGGACTCGCGGAACAGCACTCGGGAGCCGAGCGCCGCGTGTCCTGGGTGGCGGTTCACCTTGCCATTGTGGACGGCGACTCCCAGGGCCAGGTCCCAGAAGACCCGCGGATGGAACAGGTCGAACTGCCAGGTGATGCCAGCGTACCCGTGGCTGGTGTCGCCGACTCGATTCAGAGACACGCCAAGGATCGGGCTCGGGGCAAAGGGGGCGGGGAGCAGGTCCGCGGGTTCGGGGAAGAGGACCTCGAGAGCCAGGTTCTCCCCGTCTTCGTGAGTGTGCCCCGTGAGGCCGACGTCGTGGCTCTGGATGCCGACACGAAACTCGGAGAGCCACTGGGGAGAGTCGGGAGCGTCCCACAGTGGGGGGAGCTCGGCGGTCTCGACCGCAGAAACAAGGGACGATGGCAAGGGCGTGGGGCCGCCAGTTTGACAAGCGGTGGGGAGAGTGAGGGCAAGTCCCCATCGGGCGATGTCTCTGATGAGCACGGGCCATTCCTTCCACTCGTGAACACGAACAGAGGCGCAGAAGTTTCTCCAAGCAGAGCGAGATTTCAACTGTTGGACGAATGCGCGGAAAGCTGCTCGTGCGGTTCGCGAAATGAGGGGACCTGACCGGGAGCACGATGTAAATTCGACGATTCGACTCTTGATCGGTTCTCCGACCGTGTTCTTCGACCCTTTTGAGCCAGAATGTCCGAACGACAGATCGAACGATCCTCCTCCGGTCCTTACCACTATGAAGTGATGACGCTGGAGAACGGAATGCGAGTGATCACCTTGGAAGATCACTCCAGCCGGGCCGCCGCGGTCCACCTGTGGTACCACGTGGGCTCCAAGAACGAGAGTCCCGATCGCCGCGGGTTTGCCCACATGTTTGAACACATGATGTTCCGTGGCACCGATCGGGTGACGTCGGAAGAGCATTTCGAGTTCATTCGTGGGACCGGCGGGGACTGCAACGCCTACACGTCCTTCGATCAAACGGTGTACGTCCAGGAAGTTCCGGCCGATCAAGTGGAAATGGTGCTCTGGCTGGAAAGCGAGCGCATGGCGTTCCTCAAGATTGATCCCGAGGGATTCCACACCGAGCGAAAGGTCGTGAACGAAGAGTATCGGCAAGGAGCGGCCCAGCCCTACGGCACCCTGGTTGACCGATTGCTGCCAAGAGTGTTTCAGGGAGGCGAGTACTCCTGGTCTCCGATTGGAAACATGGAGGAACTGGAGCAGGCCACCACCGACGAGCTCCAGGCATTCTGGGAGAAGTACTACGTTCCCAACAACGCCACCCTCATCGTGGTCGGGGACATTCAGCATGACGAGGTGCAGGACCTCGCGGAGAAATACTTCTCCTGGATTCCTCGCTATCCGGATCCTCCGCTTCTGGCCCGAGGCTCCGGCGGTCCGAGCGGGCCCCTTCGGATTCGTCTGAAAGAGAACAACGGGCCAGCGCCCGTGGTCATGGTTGGTTATCGGACAGTCTCTCAGGGACACGCCGATGCCGCGGCTTTGGAAGTGCTTGCGGCAATTTTGGGGGGCGGCGAATCCAGCCGCATTTATCGCCGCCTGATTCTGGAAGACCAGTGCGCTTCCATGGCCGTTGGCAGTGCCTTTCATTTCGAAAAAGACGGCTTGTTTGGTGCCGCGGCGGTGTTGAGCCCCGCCGATGGGTTGAAGCCGTTCAGCAAGAACGGTCGCGTCTCGCTGGCCGCACTGCGCGATGAAATCGACCGGTTGAGTCGTGAAGGACCGACCGAGGAAGAGCTGGTCAAGGTCAAGAACAACGCACTGCGGGATCAGGTGACCAACCAGATGACCGTGGCCAAGAAGGCTTCTCTCTTGGGCTCTGCATCGGTGTTGGAAGGGGACCTGGCACGGGTCAATCAGCGACTGGACGCGATTCGGGCCATGTCCGTCGAAAGCCTGAAGAAAGTCGCCCAGACCTATTTCGACCCTCAGCGTGAAATCGAAATTCGGATTCGTCCCGGCCTGTTCCGCTTTCTGTGGCAGCGTCTCCGGAAGAAGGGTGGCAGCGATGCTTCCGCGGCCAATGCCCCTTCCTCCAACGGGGTTCAGGAGTCGACTTCGGCGGGGTCCGATCGCCCGTCGGGCAAGCCAGGGTTGGCCGAACGTCGGCCGGCGGATCTTCCCGAGCGGCCCCCACAAAAGCCGGTGCGAGGCACTTACCCGTCTCTGAAGGCGGTCACTCACACCCTCCCCAATGGCTTGCCGGTTCGCATCTTTTCTCTGCGGCAGATTCCCTTCGTCATTCACCGGGTCTGTTCGTACTCCGGAGCGTTCACCGAGTCCGCCGACCGATCGGGTGCCGGGTCCCTGGCCGGTCAGATGGTGACCCGAGGAACGGCGCTGCGGTCGTACGAGCAGCTCACCAAGGATCTCGAGACTTTGGCCGTCGCAGTGCGCCCGGGGATCGATCAGGACTACGCATTGGCGACGGCGAGCGCGGTCACGGATCAGTCCCAGGCGGCGATGGAAGCCTTGGCCGAAGTTGTCCAGCAGCCGACCTTTCCGGAGCAGCCCTACCAAACGTTGATGCAACAGGTCACGACCTCCCGGACGATTCAAGAATCGGAGCCGTCCTACATTGCGGAACGCAAACTCAGCGAGGCGCTGTTTGGAGACCATCCCTACGCGCGAAGTCCTGAAGGCGAGCTAAAGACGCTGTCAGGGATTCCTTTGGGGGAACTCCGAAACTGGTGGGAGCAACGTTTCACTCCCAAGAACTCGGTGTTGTACGTCGCCGGAGATGTCGATCCCGACGAAGTCATGCCCGAAGTCGAACGCCTGTGGAGCGGATGGTCCGGGGAGGGCTTTGCCCAGCCCGATCTGCCCACTCCTCCGGAATCCAAGGACACGCGGATCTTGTTGGTGGATCACCCCGGCGATCAGTGCCAGATTCGGGTGGGCCAGCTCGGCATCCTGCGCAGTCATCCGAACTACCCTTTCACGCGAGTGCTGAATGAGGTGTTCGGTGGTGGTTTCAACTCGCGCCTCAACAAGCACATTCGCGTGGAAAAAGGGCTGACCTATGGCGCCGGTGGCGGACTGTCCGCCGGCCGCTTCGCCGGGATGTTCCGCGTGAGCACCTTCAGCAAGAATCAAACCGCTGGTGAAGCCGTCGCCGCGATTCTCGAAGAAGTCCGTCGCTTGCGGGAAGAAGCGCCCACCGCCGAAGAGCTGGCGATGGCCAAGAACTACTTGCTCGGAGGGTTTGCCCTGGAACGCCAAACTCCCCAAGCGATGGTTGCCGATGACTGGCTGATCGAGTCCCAAGGCTTGCCGGAGAACTACTTCCCGAACCTGCTCGAGAAGATCGAGTCCACCACCTCCGAAGACGTGCTTCGCACCGCGGTCGAACACGTTGACGAAAGCAAGCTGTGCGTCGTTCTGGTAGGCCCCGCCTCTCGCATTCGGCCCCAACTCGACGGCATCGCGCCAGTGACCGTGGTGGCACCCTAGCAGGCCGGCGAAGCCTTGGTCATCGTCGCCGGCACCTCGGGCTCCGGACTTACTGGTCCGCTTGCTCCAGGCAACCACGCGCTCGCTTTTCGACGTCCTGCTCCGAGTAGAGCTCGAGGGTTCGCGGCTGGGGTAGCTTGAGCTGCAGCAGGAGTAGGTCGGTGAGCTGTCCGAAGGGAAGCTTCTCGATCGGCTGCGAAGTGGTGGCTCCGCGGGAGTGCAGGGCTTCGAGGATCTGCGGGCGGAGCTCTACTTCCACGTCTTCCGGCGCGGCGGTTTCGGGAAGGGAGCTGACTTCGACTTTGCGGTACTCGCGATTACTTTCGACTTCTTCGATCGTGACCCGTTGCAGTCCGACGACCAGGATCAGGTAACGCCCGTCGGGCAGGCGTTCGTGGCGACCGATCTCTCCGAGCCCGGCCACCGGATAAAGGGGGGGCGCACCGGCCAACTCGTTGCTGTGCTCTTCCGTGACGGTGGCCAGCACCAAGCGACCCGGGCCGTCCAACATGTCGTCCACCATCTGTCGATAGCGCTGCTCGAAGACATGGAGAGGAATGACCGCCCCCGGAAACAGATACAGATTGGGGAGAGGGAACACCGGAACGACCGTTCCGGAGATCGAAGAGTCCGTGGGGAATGAGGATTCCGTGGTCAAGATTCTGCGCTCCACAAGACCAGCTGCCGGAACAGGTTATCCGGTGGGGAAGCGTCTGCGAAACTCGTACATGGCGAGGGCGGCCGCGGTGCTCTGATTGAGCGATCGAACGGTTCCCGTTTGTTGCGGGATGCGCAACATCTGAGGAGCGTAGCGCTCGCGCAGCGCTTGGGGCAATCCTTCGGTTTCGCTCCCGAGAACGAGCACCGCGGGGGAGGTCAGCGGTGCTTCCGAGAGAGGTGTGGTCGCCTCGGCACTTAGGAACCACGGCGAACCGAGGGTTTCGATCTGGGCCTCGAATGTTTCCCAGTTCGGATGAACATGGAGGTCCACGTGGGGCCAATAATCCAGCCCGGCCCGGCGCACCTCGCGGTCGGCCAGGGAGAATCCAAGCGGCTCCACCAGATGCAATGCCGCATCGAACGCCAGGCAGGAGCGTCCCGTGTTTCCCGTGTTCCAGTGGATATCGGGATAGACCAGAACGAGGTGGAGGTCACGCATCGAGGGGAGAAGCCTGTCAGGCTCGGCGATTCTTCGCCGCGGGAGTGGGTGATCGGGCTTGGTGCAGAGGAACCTCTCTTGCCCGCCGCGATCATCTTACGAATCGATCGCAACACGGAAGGGGGACTTGTCGATGGGGGCACGAGATCGCCAGCGGGACAGTCCGGTGGATGGCGCTTTGGAGACCGGTTGTCGTTCGTCTCCCCCGTGCAGAGGTTCTGAGCCCAAAAGCGCGAATCATGGGGAATAATGAGATCGTTTCGCCACCGCGCATCAAGGAATCGGTGCCCCCCCTGAGCCTCGGAGTCTGTCGACAGAAGTGTCCGCCTTCGTGACCCCCTCGTCCCGCGCCTCCTTGGTCGTCGCTCTCGGGCTGCTCGTCTTGGCCGCCGGTCTTCGATTTTCGGGCCTGGACACCCAGAGCTTTTGGACGGACGAAGGGATCTCGTTGGTGTTCGCTCGGGGTAGCGCGAGCGAAACCGTCGAGATGGTCTCCCGGGATTACCACCCTCCGCTCTACTTCTTGCTGCTGAACGGCTGGACCAAGCTGTTCGGCACCGGAGAGGTTGCCGTGCGGAGCCTGTCGGCGTTGTTCAGCCTGGCTGCTGTGCTCTTCACTTGGGCCGTCGGCCGACGGCTATTTGGAGCTGCCCCGGGTTGGTTGGCCGGGTTGCTTGCCGCCTGTTCCGTGTATCAACTCTTCTATGCCCAAGAAGCGCGTCCCTACGCGATGCTCGCGTGTTTGTCCGCGGCGTCGATGACCGCCTACGTCGCTTGGTTGCGGAAGCCGGGAGCGAAGAGTGTGGCGCTGTACTTGTTGGCGTCGGTGCCCTTGCTGTACACCCAGTACATGGGATTCTTCGTGATCCTGTGCCAGAACTTGCACTTCTCGCTGGGACTCATGCGAGGCTGCTTTCGCGAGCGCCTTCGCGGCTGGATGCTCGCCGAGCTGCTCTTGGGCGCTTCGTTCCTCGTCTGGTTTCCGACGTTTCGCCGACAGTTTGGAGTCGTGGAAGAAGGCTTCTGGATCGACACTCCGAGTTGGGGCGACCTGGGGCAGATCTCGCTCGTGCTGTTGTGCTACCGATGGAAGTGGTGGAGCTGGGTCGCCTTCGCCGCGGGAGCCGCCGTGGGAATGCTCGCTTGGTGGCAGCGCGGACGGGCGACGCCGTTCGAACACGGAGGCCCGACTGAATCTCGCGAGGAGCCACCCGCGTTGTTCGGGGCATCGTTGGTCGCGATCTGGTTTTTCGTGCCGATCATTCTGGCGTTCGTGTTGTCTCTGAAGGGCATTCGGGTGTTCCATCACCGTAGCTTGGCGATGGTGAGTCCCGCCGTGTTCCTGGTCACGGTCGCCCTTTGCCAGCGAGTGCCCCGACCAATCGGCGCCGCGGTCTTTTCACTGGTGCTGGGCGCATCCGTGGCGACGCTGCCGTACTACTCGACGCGCGTGCACAAGCATAACTACCGAGCGGCCGCGGCCTTCGTCGCCGAATCGGACACCGCCCAGGACGAAGTGCTGTTCGAGCCGGCGTTCTTCCAAGCCGCCTTCGACCACTACCATCCGCGAGAAATCCCCATGCGTCCTCCCGGAACGCCCCCTACGGCGTCCCGGGTATGGTGCGTGATCAAGACCCGCTGGCCCCAAGGGCAGCAGATGCTGCGCTGGCTGCAAGGACAGCGCTACCGGGTGACCGAGTCGAAAACCTTTCGGCTGATCGAAGTGCATCTTCTGGAGCGCCCATGATGAGTGGGGAGGACTGTCCTCGACCTCACGAAACAGATCGAGCGCGAGGCGGCCGCTCGCCGCGTTCGAGTGGCGCTCCGGCTTTCTTCTCGGCCACTCTCGGCTTCGCCTTCCTCGCGGGTTGTGATGCGGAACCTTCGACCGCCGAGCCATCAGCGGCGGCAACTCCGGCACCATTGCCGGGAGGAGTTTCCGCAGATCCCCCGTTGCAGCCTCCGACTCCCGGGGATTTCCAGAAGGCGGCGCCTCACGTCGAAGCCGCGCGCGGATTCGTCTTGGCCCGGCGGGTGGAGGAAGCCGCGGCCGCTTATGAAGAAGCACTCCAGGTGGACCCGGCCCACCAGGCCGCCCTGGTGGAATACGGCTTCCTGCTTCACGAGTCGTCGGAAATCCACAGTTTGGGGCGCGCTTTGGAGTGCTTTCGTCTCGCTCGCTTGCTCGATCCGGAATCCGAAGCGGCCAAGTGTGGTGAAGGACTGGTGCGACACGGGATGGGCAATCACCAGGTCGCGATGCCCTTGCTGACCGAGGCACTGGAATCGCCTTCGCTTGCGCAGCAACCCGAACGATTGGCCGAGGTGCATCGAGCCTTGGGACGCATCGCGTTCGCTCGCGGGGACTTGGAGGTCTCCCAAGCTCACGCCGAGAAGGCCTTGGATCTCGGCATCGACCCGCGACGCACGACCGTTTTTCTCGCGGATCTCGGCGAGATCGCTTTCGAACAAGACCAGCTCCCCGAAGCGAAGCAGCACCTCGAACAGGCAATCGAGAAGGATCCCGAACGCCCGCGCTCTCACTATCTTTTGGTTCGGGTTCTCGGGGCGATGGGAGACCAAGAGGGAGCCGCCAAGCAGCGGCGGATTCACGGGATTCTTCAGGAGTTGCACCAGATTCAGCGTTCGACGACCGAAGCGGCCAAGCGGCGAAAGGTGGAGCTCAAGCGGCAGCTAGCGGCGGAGATGCCGCACCGCAAAGCCCGCCGACAGCTCATTCGCGAGCAGTTGCAAAGTGGCGACTATGAGCGAGCACTGCGTGAAGTCGCGGCCGAGCGCAAAGGGCAGAAGGGATTCGATGCAGAGCTGCTGTACTTGATGGCGCGGGCCAAAGCGGGCCTCGGGGACTTGGAAGGGGCCGGACAAGCGGCGAGGTCGATGCGCCGGGTGAATCCCAAGGTGCCCGCCGAGGTCATTCGCGACATTCTCGACGAATGGCGGAAGGCCGACTCCGGTGCCGACCCAGCGACCTACCAACGACTGTTCGAGGAGTGGAGTCGATGATGCGGCGACTCGACGTCGGCGAACGGCGTGGTCTGTGGAGGAATCCGAGCACGTTTGGGCGACCATTGACGGAACTTCGCAGCAACGCGTCGAGCTTCGCCGCGGTGCTCGTCACGTTGGCATCACTGGTGGTGCCGGGCTGCGAATCCAAGGAAGCCGAGCCCCTTGCGCCGCGCGAGCCCGGAGTGTTTCTCGATCGCAGCGCGACTTCGGGAATCGACTTCGTCCACGATCCGTTCGGGGATGGACGGAAGTTTCTGGTCGAGATCAACGGCGGCTGCGTGTGCATGATCGACCATGACGGGGACGGAGATCTGGACCTGTTGTTTGGACAAGGGGCGCCGTTGCGCGGCTCCGAACCCGACCCCGACCGAGATCTCCGCGACCGTTTGTACCGAAACGACGGAAGTTTTCGCTTCACCGATGTCACGGAAGAGACCGGTGCTTGGGAGGATGGATACACCCTCTCTATCCTGGCCCCGGACTATGACGGGGACGGTGATCAAGATCTCTACTTCTGTAACTTTGGCGCGAACCGATTGCTTCGCAACGACGGAGGCACGTTTGTCGAGGTGACGGATGTCGTGGGCTTGGCGAGCAGCCGCTGGTCCTCCTCCGGGGTCTTTGCGGACTTCGACCAGGACGGAGACCTGGACTTCTACCTGTGCAACTACGTCATCGACGATCTGAACCATCCCGGGTGTGGCGAGTTGGAGCGGGGAGAAGAGTGGCGCAGCTACTGCGACCCTGGCGTGTTCCACGGATCTCACGATCAGCTGTTTCGCAATGACGGGGGCCGGTTTGTGGACGTCACCAAGGAGGCGGGGATGGGGGCCGCCGATGGCAACGGGCTGGCGGTCGTTCTCTCCGATTACGACGACGATGGGGACGTCGATCTGTTCGTTGCCAATGACCAGAGCCCGAATTTCCTGTGGCGCAATGAAGGGGATCTCCGCTTCACCAACGTCGCCGACGTCGCCGGTGTGGCGGTGGGCTCATTGGGCGCGGCGGAAGCCTGCATGGGAACTGACTGGGCGGACATCGATGGCGACGGTGACTTCGACCTGATTGCCGCCAACCTTTCCATGGAGACCAACACGCTCTATGTGAACCAGTCGAGCGGGTCGTTCCGGGATCGTAGTGAGGTCTCGGGCGTCGGGATTCCTTCCTTGTTGAACGTCGGTTTCGGCTGCGAGTTCTTCGACGCGGACTTCGATGGCGACAGCGATCTCATGGTGGTGAACGGCCACGTTATCGACAACATCCACCTGTACGAACCGTCCCAGGTCTTCGAGCAACCACCGCAATTCTTCGTCAACGATGGCAAAGGCCGCTTCACCGAAATCAGCACTCGAGCCGGAGACTACTTTGGCGGCCAGTACGTGGCGCGGGGTTTGGCCACTGGAGATCTCGACGGAGACGGGGATCCAGACGTGGTGGTAGCCAACAATCGCGGCAAGCCCGCCATTCTCGAAAACGCCATGGCCGACGGCGCTTCATGGATTGGTTTCGAGCTTCAAGGTTCCTCAGGGAACTCTCAGGCCTTGGGGGCCAAGGTGACCGTGATCGCGGGAGATCGTCGCTGGATCGAAGAAGTTCGCGGGACCAGCTCCTACGCCGCCTTCCAGGATCTGCGCATCCAGATCGGTCTCGGAAGGCGGACGTCCATCGATCGCGTCGAAGTCCGCTGGCCAGACGGGGCGGTCACGTCGTTCGACGATCTGGACGTGCAGGAGTATCACTTGCTGTCGCGCTGATTTCTATTCGCATGATTCATGCTGGTTCGCGGCCGGCTCCCATTGGAAAACCTCATCCAACCTTTTCCCCAAAACCTCGGCGATCCGAAACGCAGCTTCCAGGGAGGGGGAGTACTTGCGTGCTTCAATCGCCGCGATCGTCTGGCGGGTGACCCCGATGCGCTCGCCCAGTTGGGCCTGCGTCATCTCACCGTTCAGAAACCGCAGGGTGCGGATCTGGTTGGCGATCCTGCTCTTAGCCATGCCAACCCCTGCGATAACTCCAGGCTGCGACTCCATAGTGAACCAGCTGAGCCAAGACGATCATCGCGACGGCCGTGTTGATCAACTTCCAACCGGCAGAGTTGAAGGGCATCACGCAGCCAACCACGATCATGCCGACGATCAACACGTAGTACGCGGCGCCGAGGGCGCGGAGAGTGATGGCGCGATCTCGTTCGTCGGCGGGGGCTCTTGCATCGGCAGGAAACCTCATCCGCAACCAGAGGTGCCCTCCCCCCAGGAGCACCAGGTGCGCCACCGCCGCAGATGCGAAGAAGCTCATCGTGCGGAGATCTGGCAATGGTCTCGAGGGCGGGTTCGCAGCCATCGCGATGAGATAGGGACCGAAGGTGACCGCCAGGGTGGCGAGTGACAGCCAGGCGACTTTCTCGCGGTGCGAGAGCAGAGACTCGATGTTCTGTTTTGTTTTCATGATGTTAATCATAATTAACATCTGCGTGCGGGCAAGCGTTCATGATCCGCACCTTCTCGGGGGCGGGCGCTTCGACTTTCCTGGATTCGTTCTCCCGTCGTCGCTGACAGGCGCCGCAGGGAGTCGGCAATCCGCCGACGAGTTTGCTGATGCCCGTGTCTTGGTTGAAGAAGGTGCCGAACAAGTGATTTCACTCACACAGCCGGTCGCCGCGATCGCTCTTTTGGGCGGGATGAGATTCTCTTCCCCATGGGAAAGAGACCTTCGATGGAGAAGTTTGTTTGGGGCCGGTCCTTCGTCGCGTCTCCATGAATGACAGACACCAAGCCCGCACCCTCACTCCCCGAACAGCAAGCTCAACCCCTCGCTGAACGCAAAACCGCGGCTGGCTCCGGGATCGACCACCAGAAGTTGGCCGTGCAGCGGGACGTCGCAGAACCAGGACTCGGTGGGAAGAGTGATCGGAAGGGTCATCCCCGTCGTCTCGAGCGGCAACAGGCTGGTGGACAAGGGGACGACGTGAAGCGTTCCGTCGGCGCTGGTGACTTCGCTGTCCTTTTGCATTCCGAGCATGAGCAGTGCCACGGTCGTCGAGGGAAAAGAGCTTCCGAGCTGCAGTTCGATGGTCGAGCCAAGAACTGGGTCGTCGGAGGAAGTCAGGGTCGGGGTGCCAAGGGTCCCGGGCCAACCTTGACCGTAGTTGGACCAGCTGGCGCCGCGGCTGCACGGGGCCGCGAATCCGGCGACCACCGTGCAGGTGCCATTGAACTGCCCGATCATCAAGTCGCCGCTGATGGGATCGATGGCAAGGCCGACGGGACTCGGGACTTGGATGAGAAAGGGGACGCGCGACGCAGGAATCGGGTCGCCATTGGCGTCCAATTCGTAGAGCGAGATCGTGTTCAAACGGTACTCGCAAAGAAGGACCGTGGAGTAGTCCGTGATCGCCGGCGATCCGGGGGGTGGAAAGGCGAGCCCTTCCATGGAATAGGGCAGCGTCACCGGAGATTGAACGTCTTCGAGGACGAAGGTGCCGAGGCCGTCGGGAACCACCGTCGTGCTGTGCCAGCCGGAGCCACCATAGGAAGTGATTTTCAGCTGGCCCGCGCCGGGGAACCCCGCGGGAACGAACTGCGCGCCGCCGGTCGAAGGGGTGATCCCTTCCTGCTCTAGGTCGATGATCTTGTCATCGCTGGTGCTGCCCGGGCGAATCTGACCGAGTTCATTGTTGGGATAGCGAGTGTAGAACAAGACGCCGCCGGGCCCGTAGGTCAGTCCTCCATCGATGAAAGGCGTGTCCAGAGCTTCCACGCCGGTTCCCTGGAAGCCAAGGATATGGCCATCGACATCGCGCTCGACAGGGACGTCATGGACCTTGGCACCGGGTGTGTTTGCGAAGCCACTCAGGTGCAGCTGATCGGGATTGCTTCGATCGAAGCACAGTGCCCCGTAGCTCCCGGGAACTCCGGGAGCCGAACCAAGACTTTCTACCGAGTAGTGCTGATCGAAGGGCGACACCACGACCTGGCTGAGTGCGCTCGAGGAGAGCATGCCGAGGATCGAGAGAGCCGCCCACGGGAGCGATCGGGTCCTGCGTCGCGGTGAGTTTTGGGCAGTTCGCATCGGGTTCATGGCAATCCCCTTCGATGGATTCATACGAGCGTCGAGTGGTGGGCGGGAGCGTCGACGAAGCTCCTCGCAAGAAACTGCGACACCGAGTTCGAGCAGCTGCCCGTGGGGTGGGGATCAGCAGGGCGAACTCGGCCAGCGCCGAACGGGGACCGATTGCGCCGGGACGTCCCGCCGGTGGGTCACCCTTCGATCAGCTACGAATCCGGTGTCCGAAGAAAAGAGTTGGTGACAAGAGAATCCGTTCGCGGTCGTCCCCACGCCGCGGACCCTCGCCAGCCGCTTTGGTGCGCGAGTCAGAAACCCCTGACGGAGTGGAGAAGTTCACGCGACCAGAGGGGCGTTCGCGGTTCTGGTCCCCCCGACCGAGTGAACCCAAGCCACCGGAGATTTCTCAGGCGAGACTCTCCGGAAGCCGGATTCGAGCCGTTCCTCGGAGCGTCAGTTCTCTTCGGCTTCTTGGGTGTAGCCGAGGGCGCGCAGGGCCTCGCGAGTGGCTTCGTCGAGGGTCTCGTCGTCGCTCGATCCATCGGTCGAGACCGGCTGCATCGCGCCGCGAGCCGCGGCGAACTGCTTGCGGAACTGTTCCAGGATTGGCGGTTCCTTCGACGCGAGATTTTGCGTTTCGGCGGGATCAGCAACGAGGTCGTAGAGCTCTTCCGCACCGTCGGACTCGCGTCGCACGTACTTCCATTCGGGCGTTCGGAGTCCGTGGTACTTCTGAGGATAGCGGTCGGAGTTCTCCACCAGGACCGGAGGCCGGTCCTCGCGATTCGCGAACAGGTCGACGCCTTGGCCACCACGGGTCTCGAGCCCGAGCATGGCAAGCACGGTTGGTAAGAAATCCAAATGGGAAACTTGGGAGTCGCGACGCTCTCCCTCGGTTTGTCCCGGGCGCTTGATCACCAACGGCACGCGGAGGCTGGGGTCGTAGGCAAACCAGCCATGCTCGAAGTAGTAGTCGTGTTCGCCGAGACTTTCGCCGTGATCGGCGGTGAACACCACGGCACTGTCGGCGAACAGGTTGCGCTTTTTCAGAAACGCCAAAGTCTCGCCGAACGCTTCATCGACCAAGCGAATCTCTGCGTCGTAGCGGGCGGTGTACACATCCCTTCGATCCTCGCCGTCGAGCTGCTGGTACTCGGGAATCCAGCCCAGCACTTTGCGGGCTTTTCGCGCGGACTGGCCCCCGGAGGCGACGGCGACTCCGTGGCTCGGTGCCGTCAAGGGGACCTTGGCACTTCCATCGAACCAGGCATCTTCTTCGAACATCTTTTCTAGCTTGGCCGGCGGATGGTAGGGGCCATGGGGATCGATGTAGTGGATCCAAACGAAGGTCGGCTGGTCCCACGGAGCCTCGGCCCACCTCAAGAACGCTTGATTGGTGAGGCGAACGGTGTTGTCCCGAGGGATCTCTTCGTAGTGGTCGAAGCCGCGGCCATAGCCTTTGGCCGGTCGCAGCACCACGTTGCCGATGAACGCGGCCGTGCGGTACCCCGCTTGTTTCAGTTGCTCCGCGAGTACCGGAAGGTTGCCGGGAATATTGGTCCCGTTGTATCGCACGCCGTGTTCTTGAGGATGGCGTCCGGTGAACATCGTGGTGAACGACGGGCCCGTTTTGGGAATGACGGTGATGGCTTGCGAGAACTGAGTGGCGTTGTCGGCGAACTCGTCGATGTGGGGTGAGGTCTGCCGCGGATAGCCGGCGTAGGAGAGATGATCCGCGCGAAGGGCATCCGCGGTGATGAGGATCAAGTGGGGCAGGCGATCCGGGGTGGAACCGCCGGACTCTCCTTCGGTGCATCCCACCGATGTGGAGAGGACCAAGCCTGTGAGCATCGCCGTCAGCCCTGGGAAAGGACCCTCGGCGAACGAGAGAATCTGCCAACTCGGCTTGGCCGCACCGACGTCTCGGCGGAACCACCGAGACGCTCTCCCCTCCGCGCTCGGTCTGGAGTCAGAGACCTCTCCGCGGTCCCAGAACTTCTTCCAACTCCACCTGGCGCCCAGAGGGTGTTTCGACCGACCTCGCTTGGGACTCGATCGGGAAGCTTCTGAGTTCGTCACCGCGCCCACGATCCATCACTTGGTTGCTCGAACGAGTGGGCCGCGTCGTTGGACCCTGTCCCACCATCGTAGTCATCTCAGTGGCGAATGGGCGTTTCTGGTGAATTCGTCATCTCGACACTCTTCACCCCTGCGGCGGGTCGTCCTCGACGGAAGCAGCACCGACGGCGGGGTCCTCTTCGGTGGATGCTTCCCTCACCGATTCGTCATCGCTCGATTCCTCTGCAGAGGGAGGGCCGTCCATGGGAATCTCTTCGTCGGGGTCGACCTCCGTGGTTTTCGGGGGAACGAGTTCATGGGTCGTCACCTTCGGCTCGAGCTTGACTCGCTGCACCTTGCCGCGGCTCTTGGTCTTCGGACCGCGTGACCCCGGCGGGTCCGGGTCGTAGAAGAGAACTCCGGCGGCGACTTCGAAGGGGAGGACGCGCACCCGAGCACCGGCAATTCCCACGCCGACTCCGAACAGCGGCCACACGTCCAAGGTGATGACTTCGTCTTCCTCGCAATCCTCGCCGAGGAGTCCCAGCCGGAAGAACGTGCCGTCGTATTCCGGCCAGGCGCTGGCCGTGGCATAGGCCGAGGCGAGTCCGTCAAGTTGCAGGGCGTTGTCATTGGAGCCCAGGCGGAGGCTGCACCCGGGCAGCAGGATGAGCGCGATCAGCAGCGCAAGAATTCGTGAGTTCATGGTGCGTTCCTTTTGCCACGAAGAAGTTGCACACAGGGAGCGCCGGGGGGCGGCCGGGGTTGGAAAAATACCCAGGCGGCGACAGAACCGCCCGGACCTCGCCGACTTGGCCCGGTGGGCTTTGGCGATTGGGAAGGCCTTTCCACGTCCGATCGGGTCTGGGTGTCGCAGGCGTCGCCTTCGAATCTCGGCGAAGGCAGAATCTCTCGATCGTCCAACCGAAGCGGCAATGTCCGGCTAGAGCGAGATCACCCCTGGAATGGCCTGGGCTGCGCGGTAGACGTCGATGATCTCGTTGCTGGTGTACATCATGCACTCGCAGGTCACACTGACGTACTTGCCGGTGCGGGAGGGGCGAGTCGTGGTCTTGCGGTCGCCGAGAAGATCTTGAACCGCGTCGAGCTTGTCCCGAGGACTGATGAATTTGAAGGTGTACACCGCGGGGAAGGCGTGGGTTTGTTCCAGGCTCTTGCGAAGTTGCTCGAAAGGGTCCATTTCGTGCGCTTTCCGTGCGACTGCGGCGTTCACGAGGCGCCGTCGAGTTCTTCCCAATCGTAGCGAGTTTGGGCGAAGTCGACGATCCGTCCACGGGAATTGACTTCGACTCCCTCCTGCCGCAGCAGTTTCTTCTGCCGATGACTCGGCTTCCCATCCGCGCGCACGCTGATTTCACCGCGGCTGTTCACGACTCGGTACCACGGCACATCCTTGCGCTTGCTCGGCAACGCGGCCAGCGCATAACCGACTTGGCGAGCGACGCCTCGGCGTCCCAGCGCGGCGGCAATGTCTCCGTAGGTGGTGACCGACCCGGCCGGGACTTGTTGCACCATCTCGAACACGTCTTCGTGGAATCCTGGACCGACGACGCGAAACGGACCGTGCACTTCTGGGCGATACCCGGATTCGTTCTTGGAACGCTTCATGGCAGAGCCTCCAGATATCGGCGCAGATCCTCGCGAGTCATGCGGTTGCCTTGGTAACGCAGAAAAAAATCTTGGCGGGTCTTCTCGTCTTCGTCCTGATTCTGTCGAAGCGCCTTGCGCAGGGTTTTCTTGTCGACGAACCGGGTTCCATTGATCGTCATGGCCAGTTCCCGAATCCTGGGATCTTCGTGCTGAGTGAGGGAAAGAAGAAACTCCTCATCGGCGAAATCCAGTTCCCGTCGGTTGAGCAAGGCATGCAGCGACTCGACTTTTTCAGAGGAACGACCGGAACGAAACTGTTCCCAAAGGGCTTCGGAGCTCGGAGTCGTGAACCAGGCAACCACGAACTGTAGGACCAGAATCGTCCCGAGCACTCCGAGGATTCGTTTCTCCCTGGTAGCGCTCAAAGGACCTCTCCCAAGAACACGAAGACCTCGGCGCTCTGGATTCCCCAAAGGCTCGCGAGAAGTGCCCATCCAGCGGCGCACCAGAGCAAGCTTCGGCGCGAAAGGCGGTCTCTTCCGAAAGAGGCAAGGAACCCACCGGTCAGGACCAAAAGGAGCGGTTCCACCGGAACTCGGAATCGAGACGAGCTGACCAGCGGAACGAACGCGAGGAAGGAGAGGATCACCACCACGGCGAACCATCGATGGCTCGGGTTTTGCAGCCGGCCCAGGCCACCCACCCCGCCGACGAACACGAGCATGGTGAGGAGCACGCTCGCCAGCACTAGCGCGTGTCGAACTCCTGCCGAACTCAGAGGCGGCTGATACAAGTCGAGCTGGTAGTGGCGGATGAAGAAGGACAGAGGCGTGAACCAGTCCGCCAGCTTCTTCAAGCGCGAGCGCAGGACGTATCCCGGGTACTCCTGCACGAACTGCCAGGCGCGCTGGGTGTCCTCTTTCGATCTCTCGACCAGGTGGGGGTTGTCGGAGCGCTCCCAGAGGGGACCGGGAGGCTCGAGCATCCAGCGGTAGTGGGGCTTGTCGACGACCTTGCCGATGCCGGCATAGTCGAAGTTGGAGTACTGGGCGTTCACTCCCCAGAAAAGGTTCTGACCGAGGGTGGATCCGCTAGTGATCCAGGTCCCATACACCTGTTGGTTGCGAAGCCCCCACGGACTGAGCACGCAAGCGCCCGCAGTGACGAAGAGGGCGCACTTGCGAATCCGGGAACCCATGGGACTGGAACGGAGGAACAGGAATCCCAAAGCCAAGAGGAGGAACAGCGGCAGCACCGCTTCTTTGATCAGGATGGCGATCCCGAAACAGAGGCCCGCGCCGACGATTCTCCATGGCTGCCAAGGATGATCCGGTTCGTCGAAGGCCAGCAGTGCCAACCACAGCCCGGGAAACAACACCGCGAGCAAAAACGACTCCGCCCACAAGTAGTGGGTGAAGCCGATCAGCGGCAAATAGATCGCCCACAAGATCCCGGCCCAACGAGCCGCGGATTGACAAAACAGGCGCCGTGCCAACAGAACGACACAGGTCCCGACCGAGGCGGAGCAGAGGACCTGAGCGAGTTTGATCGCCGCGATGCCGGACTCGCCTCCCCAATGCAGAAACCAAGACAGGATTGCGGGATATCCTGGCGGCCACAGCCAGCGCAGCGACCCCAAGTAGATCCCGAACCGGTTCCAGGCGAGGGCAAGGTAGGTGTACTCCGCCTCATCCAGCCAGAACTCGAGATCGCCGGAAGCCCACCAGAACAGAAGACGCACCAACACGCCCGAAGCAACGAGAGCAGCGAGCGAGCGGTTCACGGGGACGTGGCTCCTCCGAAAGGCGATGCTGACGAAGGAAGGGAGCTTAAACCTCGATGAGGTGGGAGCAAGGAGCCCCGGGCTCTAGCTGCCGGGGTTCTCGTCGAGGAACCCCTTGAGCAAGTCTCCGAGTGGGTTGTTTCGCCCTTCGGTTTTTTGCTTCGGCGGGGGATTGGAACTGCGCCGCGGCGGTTTGGAGTCCCGTCCTCGGCGTTGGTTCGAGCGCGACTGGGCAGGGGCTCGTCCGCGGCTCTCGCGAGCGCCACCGCCGTCGCGCCGTGCCGAAAGGGCAATGCGCTGACGGGGAAGATCAACCTCCAACACCCGCACCGTGAGCTTGTCGCCGACCTTGACGACTTCTCGAGGATCGTTGACAAACTTGTCCGCCAGTTGGGAGACGTGCACGAGACCGTCCTGATGCACGCCGATGTCGACGAAAGCCCCGAAAGCGGTCACGTTGGTGACCACTCCTTCCAAGACCATGTCGGGTTGCAGGTCGCCGATCTCGTTGACGTCGTCGCGGAACTTTGGTGGCTCGAAGGTGTCTCGGGGGTCGCGGCCCGGCTTTTTGAGCTCGTCGATGATGTCGCGTAGCGTGGGCTCCCCGACCTCGTCATTGACGTAGTTTTTGATCTCGATGCGGTTGACCAGGGAGTCGTTGCCAATCAGGCTTTGCACGTCAACATCCAGCTGACGAGCCATGGTGGCCACGAGGTCGTATCGTTCCGGGTGGACCGCGGAGGCGTCGAGAGGCTGGTCGCCGCCACGAATGCGCAAGAACCCGGCGCACTGCTGGAACGTGCGTGGGCCAAGGCTCGGCACCTTCAAGAGGCCTTTGCGATTGCGAAACGCGCCGTTGGATTCGCGATGGGCGATGATCTTCTTGGCGAGGGTGGGGCCGATGCCGGCGACGCGGGACAGCAGGGCGGCGCTCGAGGTGTTGATTTCGACGCCGACGCGATTCACGCAGCTTTCCACCACGTCGTCCAGCTTGCGTTGCAGCAGCGGTTGGTGCACGTCGTGTTGGTACTGACCGACGCCGATCGATTGGGGGTCGATCTTCACCAGTTCTGCCAGAGGGTCCTGGAGCCGGCGGGCGATGGAGATTGCTCCTCGAATGGTCAGGTCCAGATCGGGAAACTCTTCACGCGCGATTTCCGAGGCGCTGTAGATGCTGGCGCCGGCCTCGTTCACCGTTACCACCACGGTGTTCTTGACGCCCGTTTCTCGCAGCACCTTCTTCACGAAGGCTTCGGTTTCCCGTCCCCCGGTGCCATTGCCCACGCCGATTGCTGAAGGCTGGAAGTGTTCGATGAGCTTCTTGAGCTGGGCGGCGGCTTCGGCCTGATTCTTCAACAGGTAGATGGTGGTGTGGCCGAGGAATTTGCCCGTCGCATCCACCACCGCGCATTTGCACCCGGTCCGCTGTCCAGGGTCGATCCCGAGCACCCCTTTCTCGCCCAGCGGAGAGAAAAGCAGCAGGTCTTCGAGATTCGTCGCGAAAACCTCGACGGCTTCGCGGTCGGACTTCATTTTCAAGTCGACGCGAAGATCGGTTTCGATGGACGGAGCGAGCAAGCGCTTGTAGCTGTCGCGAATGGCGTTGCTCATTTCCTCGGCGAAGGGGGAGTTCGGCTGGATCTCCATGCGCTGTTCGATGCCGGGGATCACTCGTTCTTCATCCACGTTGATCCGCACTCGCAGCACCCCTTCCTTCTCGCCGCGACGCAGGGCGAGGTAGCGATGAGAAGGAATGGTGGAGAGAAGTTCGTGGAAGTCGTAGTACTGCTCGAACTTGGTCGGCTCTTGGGTGGCTTCGGGAATCGCTTCGGATCCCATCACCCCGTCTTCGGACCAGCGCTTGCGCACGAAAGCGCGCACCGTGGCGTTCTCGGCGGCGTGTTCGGCGACAATGTCTCGAGCGCCGGCCAACGCGGCGGCCACGTCGGCGACGCCCTTTTCTTCGGAGACGAAGGCCGCTGCTTCGGACTCGGGAGTCCCGGTCGCGGACTGCTCGAGGATCAGGTTGGCCAGAGGCTCCAAGCCCTTTTCCCGGGCGATCATGGCCCGGGTGCGGCGCTTTGGCTTGTACGGCAGGTACAGGTCTTCGATTTCGGACTTGGAGCTGCACGCTTGGATCTGGCGCCGGAGCTCGTCGGTCAGCTTGCCTTGTTCGTCAATGCTCTTGAGCACTGTTTGTCGGCGGTCTTCCAGCTCTCGAAGGTAGGCGTGGCGTTCTTCCACGCTGCGGATCTGGACCTCGTCCATGCCACCGGTGACCTCTTTCCGGTAGCGGGAGATGAAGGGGACCGTGTTGCCCTCGGCGAGCAGGGCCAACACCGCGCCGACCTTGGCCGGAGGCAAGGAAAGCTCCTCGCCAAGAATTGAAGCTGCGTCTTGGATTTCCATCCGCTGAGTCCCCCTGCCGTCGTTGGTGTTCTTGGCGGCCCACTTGGCGATCCGGTGGCGGCTTCGCTCCGGACCGGTGATCCCCGTGAGGCTTCTCCCATGTCCATGAAGAACGGACATTGGAGCTGAAGCGAGATCAGATTCAAGGGGCGTGCTGACGGTCAAACGCTTGACAAAAGCAGCGACCCCGCTCCGCGTTGACCGCGAAGCGGGGTCGATCGATCGAACGTGTTGCGATCCGTGACTCAGAGCAGCGTGTCGAGAGTCTTCGGCTGCTCTTCAGGAACGCGATCATCGCCTTCGGGCTGGAAGGCTTCGCGAAGACGGTCGACACCACGCTGGACGCCGGGTCGTGTCGGATTGTCCGGCAACGGCGGAGGCGTGATCGGATCGATGGGAGCGGAGTCGGCGAGCAAGGGAGCGGCTTGTCCGTTGGGATCTGCGCTCGGTTCCTGGTTGCCGGTCGGTTCTTCCAGAAACCCTTTCAGTCCGCGAAGCAGGAAGGACCCATCGGAGAGCTGAGCGAAGCGAAACTTCACTTCCCGGCCGTCTTCTAGGGAAGCAACCACAAAGCCGTTCCCGGCGAGCCCGTCGAAGCGAATCTCGTTGCCTTCGTCGTCGGTGATGTAGCCGCCGACCCGGCCTTTTTCGGCGTCGTAGAAACCGCGGAAGGAGCCGTCTTCCGTGCCAAAGTTCGAGGTTCCTTCGCGGAACCGAACCAAAAGCGAATCTTTCAGACCTCCGTCACCAGTGGCGATGTCCGAACGTACCACTTCTTCCGGATGAAAGATGCCGAACTCATCGCCGCGGCGACTGTGATAGACGTCGGCCTGGACAATGTGTCCCTCAGGAGTTCGGAAGTAAGACTTTTCACTGGTTTGCAGCCCGGCGAACTTTTGCTGTTCCCCGTCGGCGCCATTGGTGGTCACGTGGAAACGACCCCGGTCGTGAAAGCGAATGCGTGCGGAGGCGGACCCGTTCAGGAAGGAGCCATCTTGCTGGCGGCTGAATGCGTAGAGCCCACGAAAAGTCTGGGTGTCCTGCCCAGGGGGTACGTGGTTCGTCTGACGAAGCGATCCGAGTAACGATCGCTGAATGCCAGCGAACGGCCCCTGTCGAAGGGCGCCACCGTTCGAAAGTCCGTAACCTGCCAGTGCGTGAAGTTCCATCGAATCCCTCCTCGAGCGCGCTGGGAGCAATGCCCCAACCCGTGCTTCCACATTCGAAATTTCCTCCACGTTTGTTGCATTCGACGGAACTGGGTGAACGCTTTAACGATTCAATGTCAATTTCGGGAACGCTGGGGAAACCGAGTAAGGACATGCCCAATCCCACTTGTTGGAATGCCGTCGTTTCGGAAGGAATGACCGCGGGATTCGAGGGAGCGGCGGGCGCCAGATGATTTCGCTCTCGAATGGGGTCAGGGGTCTTTCTCGCTGGGAGGTTCGAATCGCTGTTGTCGGGTTCGTCGGTACCGAGCAGGCCGAAGAAAGCCTCGGATGGCCGGTCGAGAGATCTCCATCTCTGTCGAGCAATCGGACCGTAGGCGAATCGGTGGATGCTTCGAGGATTCGAGGATGAAGACGGAGGCCAAAAAATCTGAGGGGACGCCGAAAGATCTCTTCACCGGCCTGCGAGGGGTGCTTGAAAGAGCGCGCCCCGGTGGAAGTTTTGGATGCCGGCAGAGTGATTCCACGAATGGACGGGCGCGGTCCACAGTGGTTCGGTCAGTTGGGAATGACCGAGGCCCAGGCGACGGGTGCTTCGATGGTTGTGAGGGTGTTGCGCAAGCCCTCACGGAACTCCTGGAGGGTCGCCTCATACGTTTTGTCGGCGGACAGGTTCCGAAGCTCCGCAGGGTCTGCTGCCAGATGAAACAGGAGTTCATCCACCCGGTTGTCCGTGCGCATCAGGATGTACTTGAAATCCGAACGGCGAAGGGAAAGGTCTTTGGGGATCGTGCCGCCGCTTCCACGAAAAGGGGCGTGATGAAACGTCTCGGGTCGCCACTCCTGGTCTGAAGTTCGCCAAAGGGGCGTCAGGCTGGTCCCTTGCATGTCCTCGGGGATGGGAACCCCCGCAAGTTCCAAGAGGGTCGGAGCCAGGTCGAGGTTGAGAACCGTCCCGTCGATGCGCCGGTTGGGGGGCACGTCTCCGGGAGCGCGAATCAACAAGGGCACCCGAAGGGAAGGCTCGTAGGTCAGCGACTTGTAGTAGACGCCATGCTCTCCCCATAGGTATCCGTTGTCGCTAGTGAAGATCACCGCCGTGTTCTGGGTCAGGCCGGAGTTTTCCAGGGTCTCCAAAAGCGTGCCGACGCTTTCATCGACGCTCAGCACCAGTTCCAGGTAGCGACAGTATTCGGCGCGCAGTGCCTCTTGGTACTGGGTGCTTTCGGCCTGGCGGCTTTGAAAGCGACGCACGCGAGCGGGCAAGAATTCTCCCGGCTGAACGGAGCCGGGTAGCTCGACGATCTTGGAGTCCAAGCTCAACAGATGGCGCTTGGGCGGGCGGAACGGCGCGTGACAGTTCTTCAGCGAGAGCATCACGAAGAACGGCTGAGTTCGCTCCTGTTCGATCCAAGCCTTGGCGCGCTTGGTCAAGGCATCGCTGACGAAACCACGCGCCACTTCGGGCTTGCCATTCACGTCCAGAGTTTCGTTTTCGTAGTTTCCTTGGCCGCGAAAGCTGACCCAATGATCGAACCCGGGCACTGGTTGTTTGGGATCCCGTGGCAGGTGCCACTTGCCAAAGAACGCGGTCTCGTAGCCGGCTTCTTGTAGTAGTTCGGGAAACAGACGATGTTGGCTCCACGAGTCGAGGTCGGGCTCGTTGGTCAGGACGCCGTGGATATGGGCATGCTTTCCGGTCAAGAGAGTCGCTCGACTCGGGCAACACAAGGAAACGGTCACCAAGGCCTGAGTGAACCGCGCTCCCTCTTTCGCCAGTCGGTCGAGGTGGGGAGTCTCGAGATGGGGGTTGCCCGCGCAGCTCAGAGTGTCCCAGCGCTGATCGTCGGTCAGCAAGAACAGGATGTTCGGGCGCGGCGTTGCTTGTTCGGCAGGTTGAGCAGAGGCCACGCGGGCAAAGAGGAGGGTGACGCCCACGCAGCGAAGAAGCCCGCGGACCACGAGAAGGCGTTGGCTGGAACCGTTGGTCATTGCGACGGTTTTCATCTTTCGGTTGCCGTGACTCGTGGTCGTCTTCTTACCCAAATCCTTGACGAATTCACCGATGCGCCTGGGGTTCGACTCTTCGCCCGGATGATTCATGACGTCGTACTGCGGATCGCCCAAGTCGCTTCTAGCTTCGTCATGACGGTGGTTTCCATCCTCAACGGATCATCCTGCACGCTTGCGACAAGAACCGCCCCAAGATCTCGCTGGGAACACCTTTGACCCATTTTCGCGACGACCTTCCTGAATCATCCGGGTTCGGCGGAAACCCGAATCTCTCGATCGGCCATCCGATGCCTGCTTCGACGGCCTGAGAGCACGGCGAGGGAACTCTAGAGGCCGCGAGCGGTCGAGGTCGACACCGTCCGACGTTCCGCCGGGCGAAACGCGCTCCACGGCCTCGCTTTCGCCATGAGGGCCCGCACGCTCCGCGCTTGGTTCGGATTCGGCCAATGGCTCTAAGTCACTACTTTTCAGTGGTTTGTGGATGAATCGGTTTTTCTCCAAACCGATTGACTACACTCGTAGTATTACATCTGTCGAAGAAGCTTGGAGTCTTTGGCGGAAAGGCAGCCATGAAGTCGTTGAGCCTGAGTGACCTGCAGATGGACGTCATGCGGGTGCTGTGGGACCGCGGGGAAGCGACCGTGTCCGACGTGCACGAGTCCCTGCGTTCGGAGCGGAGCCTCGCCCCAACCACGATCGCCACCATCCTGACCCGGCTCGAGAAGCGGGATCTTGTGGTCCACCGCGTCCACGGTCGCCAGTTCATCTATCGGAGCCTGGTGTCGGAGCAGGACGTCCGGTCTTCCATGGTCGACGACCTGACTGGGCGCTTGTTCCAAGGCGACCTGGCTTCTTTGGTTTCTCACCTGTTGACCGAGCGCGAGATGAGTCCCGGAGACTTGGCCCGGGTTCGCGCGCTGATCGAAGACGCCGAGGCGCGGGAGGAGTCGTCCGATGATTCCTGACCCCTCGGAACTCCGAGTCATCGACCTGACTCTTTCGTGGCTCCTGACATTTGCACTGCACAGCACGGTGCTGCTCGGATCGGTGTGGTGTCTGACCCGTTGGCGAGGTCTCTCCGAACACCTTCGCGAGTCGCTTTGGAAAACCGCGTTGCTGGGCGGACTTCTGACGAGCAGTGTCCAAGTGTTCGGAGAACAAGAGTTCTTCGGGGGCTCCTGGTCGCTCTGGCGTCCAGACGCATCCGAGCAGCTTGTCGCAGACCTTTCAGGCACGGATTCCTCGCTGACGAACGAGGGCTCTCGGTCTTGGAGGAACGCGTCTCGGGTCTCCTCGGAAGAAGAGCTTCGCGATTCCTTCCGCACTGGACCATCGAGCCTTCGGCGAGGGACGGGTTCCGGTCGCATTCGTCGAGAGGGACCCCAGTGGTTGCAACCGGCGTGGTCGCTCGAGCCTTCGGCTTCCGGGACGTCCGAGTGGGACGACGCCCCGCGAGCCCGCGACAGACAGGAACGGAGGAACTCGGCTCGAGGGGAGAAAGCGAACTCTCGGGTCCGTGGGGAGGACGCCGACTGGCAAGGCTCTCCGGCGGCTCTCGAACTGTCCGCCCCTGGATTCCATCAGGACCCAGAACCGGATCGCCCCGAGACAATCGACGAAGACGTCGGACCAGTGTTCGCGCCGGCGGACAGAGCATTTGCAGCACTGCCCACGGCCGGAAAACCGGACTCGGCAATGACCGGCGGGGCGTTCGATCAGAAGGCACGTGGGTTGTTGTTTGGCTTGCCCCGATTGGTTTGGCTTCCATTGGCAGGAATGCTGATCTGGCTGACCGTGGCACTCGGCCTGGTGCTGCGCATTGGCCTGCTCAAGTTCCGAATCCGTCGCCGACTGGCCAGCCGAACCGAGCTCCGAGGCCACCCCATGGTCGAAACCCTGGCCGGTCTTTGCCGGCAAGCGGGAATCAAACGCAGGATCCGGCTGTCTTGTTCGTCCCGCATTTCCGGCCCGATCTCCTTGAGTTCGCAAGAGATCTGCGTGCCGCGGGCAGTCCTCGACCACATGCCTCCGAAACAACAACGGGGCATTCTCGCTCATGAGTTGGCTCACGTGGTCCGCCGCGATCCTTCGTGGCTGTCCTGGACCGCGCTGTTGCAAGACGTGTTTTTCTTTCAGCCTCTGGTTCGCGTTGCTCGGCGAGAGCTGCAGATCTCCGCGGAGTACCTGTGTGACGAGTGGGCTGCTCATCAAACCGGTGAGAGTTTGACCCTTGCGCGTTGTTTGGCGGAAGTCGCCGGTTGGTTGGAGAAGCCGTCGCCGATTCCCATGGTTGCTTCCATGGCAGATGACGGCTCCTTGTTGATGTCTCGTATTCGAAGATTGCTCAACGAGCAGGCGTGTCCGCGCCCGCCTGTTCGATCCTTTGGGAGGATTCTCATGTCGACTTCGCTCCTTGTTTTGGTTGCCGGCCTGGTGCCGCGCGTGGCAGCGGTGGAACAGCCGCCCGTCGCGCCGCGACCGGTCGCTCCTCCTGCCCTCGTGCAGAACTTGCCGCCGGCGTTGGCACCTTCGGCGGTCGCCCCGGCACAGTTTCCCGAGGCCCGGGAACCCAGCTTCCCCGCGGCTCCGAGGGCCCCGCTGCCGTCCGCTTTCCCGGTCGTCGAAGACCCGATGGCGGAAGCGGAAGAGTGGCTCGTTGCTCAGAAGCCGGCGGCCCCCGCATTTCCTGCTCGGGTCGAGCCTGTCGATGCCCGTCCCGCCGTCGCCGATCCCTTCGCGCCAATCGCCACGCAACCGGCCGTGCCGTCTCCATTCGAGCCGGTTGTTCCGGAGGCGATGGCAGGCGGGCCCCTGGAACCAGTTCCCGCACCGCGCGCGGCGTTTCCCTCTTGGTTTGGAATGCAGGAGCGGACCCGCGGCAGGATGCTCGGAGTCACGTTGGACGAGATCAGTCGCGGAGAACTGGCCGAGCTGGGAGTGAAAGGCAGCGGCCTTCGAATCGAGAGTGTGGTCGAGAACTCGGCCGCGGAGAACTCCGGCTTGGAGGCGGGTGACGTCATCACCTGGGTGAATGACGACAGCGCGAACCTGGATTCCCTGTTGGAGCACATTCGTGGCGGCGACGACGTCATGGAACTCGTGGTTGTTCGCGATGGTCGCTCCCGAGAGATCACGGTGGAGTGGAGTGACGGGGCTCCGTCACCGCGAGCACCGCGGTCCCAAGGAATGCGTCGCGGACGGGTTCCGGACCCACCCCGAGAGGCTCCCTCTCCGAGGGAACCACGAGAACCGCGTGAGCCACGGGAACGGCCCGAGCGGCCCGAGCGGCAGGAACGAATGGAGCGGGGGGAAAGGCCGGAACGTCCCGAGCGACCGGAGCGGCGCGAACGATCCGAAAGATCTGGTCGACGGGAGCGTGACTCACGCTCGGACCGACGCGGCGAGCACCGCTTGGAAGAACTCCGCGAAATGGAAGCGTTGCGCGATGAGTATGTGCAGCGCCTGCACGAACTGGACCGTCGACTCGAGCGCTTCTATCGCGATCTGGATCGCGACGACTTCCGTGACGACCAAGATTGGATCGAAGAAGAGGCCGAACCTCGGTGGGAGTCCGACGAGTGGGACGAGCCCGAATTCGAAGACGACTGGGAAGAAGATGGCGATTGGGGTGACGAAGGGGACTGGGACGAAGACGAGCACGAACTCGTCGAGCTCGAAGGGCGCCTCGCTGATCACTTCGAGGAGATGATCGGAGAGCTCGAGTCGCAGTTCGAAGAACAGATCGAGAACGCCTTCGAGCCTCTGGAAGAGGAGTTGGATGAGTTCGAGCAGGTGCTGGACGAAGAACTTCACGACCGCTTGTTCGAAACCCTGGAAACGGATTGGGAGGAGCTCGAAGGCCACCTCGACGAGGTGATGGACTCCAGCTTCGAAGAGTTCGAAGGCTGGATGGAAGAAGTCGGGTCAGAGTTCCAGGTCTCGGATCCCGAAGAGTACGTGTTCCTCGAAGAGCAACTCGAGGATTGGAGCGATCAGCTGGAAGACGAGCTGGAATCCGGCCTCGAGGAGCCGGTGGAAGCGATGGAGGATCAGCTTCAGGCTCTTGAAGATCACGTCCAAGATCGCTTGCACGGAAGTCTCGAGCACCTCGAACACATCTTTTCCGAAGCGGAAGCTGCCGCGGAGCATCATTTCGCGGAAGTGTTGGCCTCCGCCGAAGGAGGATTCCATGTCGAGTGGATGCAACGACTGCATGAAGGAAACCACGAACCGGAAGAGATGGAAGCGCTGCTTGCGGATCACCTCGGCCACTTGCGCGATCACGTGCATTCCCAGACCGAAGGCTGGGTCGACCGGGTGCACGAAATGCGCGATCAACTCCATGCTTTGAGGGACCATCTCGGGAGTCTGGTGGACGACGTTCACTCCTCGATGGAGCCCGCTCTCGAGGAACTGAGCGGAGAGTGGGAGGTTTCTTGGGAGCGACCCGATCGGAAAGGTCGCGAGAACTTGGAGCGGTACTTGAGCCGTGGCCAGGCGGATTTTGCAGGTGCCTTGCACAAGAAAGTTCGCCATCTGCATCGGCGAATGGAAAAGGTCAGCCGCCAACTCCATCGAACTCTGGAAGACGAGCTTCGAGAGATCGACAAGTCTCTGGAAGACGTGGCCGGTTCGTTCCATCGAATGCAGCGAAGGATGCACCGCGGCCGCTGACGGGCCGTTGAACAAAGGCCTCGGAGGGCCATCGGGGAGCTCTCATCTCCTCGGGTCCGCCCGGGCTTCTCTCACCTTGCACTCTCTCGTTTGCGGCCAAGGCGACGGAATCCCGCGTCTTGGCCGCAAGTTTGTTGAGGCTCCGTCCCAGTCACCGCCGTTCGAACTCTCGACCCCACGCGGATTCCCCGTTTGCCTGGCTCTTGTCCGAAACAAGGAACCACGGATCGGCCCCACTGAGGCAAACTGGAGGACTTCCCAAAGAAACTCGCGGGTCAAAGAGGAGACGTGCCGTGGGATTCCCCATTCACCAGGTCGATGCGTTCGCTTCGGAGGTGTTTCGCGGCAACCCGGCCGCGGTGTGTTTGCTGTCGGGGCCCGTGGAGCCGGGCTGGATGCAACGGGTGGCTGGGGAAATGAACCTGTCAGAGACCGCATTCGTGGTTCCGCAAGGACAGCGCTTCGGATTGCGCTGGTTCACTCCGGCGGTCGAGGTCGACTTGTGTGGCCACGCAACCTTGGCCAGCGCCCACGTGCTGTGGAGCAGCGGACAGGTTCCCGCCGATCAACCAGTCGCTTTCGAAACCAAAAGCGGAACCCTGGTCGCTACCCACGAGTCCGGCTGGATCACCCTGGATTTTCCCGCCGAGCCGGCCTCTTCGTGTGATGCACCCGAGGGATTGATCGAGTCACTGGGCGGGACGGTGCGCGTCGTCGCGAAGAACCGCATGGACTACCTGGTCGAGTTGGAGAATGACGATCAGGTGCGATCGCTGCAGCCGGACCTGACTCGACTGAAGACGCTGCCGGTCCGTGGCGTCATTGTCACGGCGGCGGACACCCGCGGCGAGCACGACTTCATCTCTCGATTCTTCGGCCCCGGCTCCGGAGTGGACGAAGACCCGGTCACGGGATCGGCTCATTGCTGCCTGGCTCCCTATTGGAGGGAGAAGCTCGGCAAGGACAAGCTCCGCGGTTACCAGGCCTCTTCGCGGGGCGGAGAGGTGCTGGTTCACTGCCGTGGGGAACGCGTTCTTTTGCAGGGACAAGCAAGGACGGTGTTTGTCGGAGAACTCTCCGAAGAGGCGACTCGAGGCTCCTGACGCGTCCCGCCATCAGGCCGGCTCGCGAGATGCACCCGGCGGTCTACGAATTCTCGATGGGACTTGCAGCGTCCGACCTAGGGGGCTTGCCTCCCCTTTCTTCGTTGGGCTCCCGACCTAAGTCGACTTCGCCGAGGAGCCCGACTTCGGCGATGCGGCGGTGACTCGATCGGTCGTCCGACGTGCCCATCGCCTCTTCGCGGATCAATGGTCGCCCTCGAACCCGGAACGATTCCCTCGATCCCCCTCGGTGGGATTCCGATGGAACGAAGGTCCTTCCGCCGGCTGTTCGAGGCTCTTCTTCCCGGCCTGGGGGCAGGCCGGGAAGAAGTCCTTCGGGGCTCAATGGGATCTTGTCGCCTTCGTCCTTGCATCTTCGAAGGAGACGAAGACCGACCGATCGGCCATCGGAGGCCTCTTCAGAGACCGACTAGTCCACGGAAGCGGAATAGGCCGGGTAATACTCCGGAACGTGCACGATTTGCTGCGGGTGCAGCTTGCGCCACGCGCCGGTCGCGAAGTCGACACCGAAGGCGATCACGCCGGGCACGACGAACGGAATCAGCAGCGCGGCATCGCCCAGCAGCCAGGGATCCGGATCGTAGGAAAGCTGGACGGGCACGGTGGAGTAGTCATTGCCGATGTCGAAGGTCGGAGTCTTGTAGTCCTTGTTCACGAAGACCAGGTCTCCGTGTCCCACTTGTTGGCCGCGAAACTGAACGTCGCGACCCGCGGGATCGGTGACCACTTGGACGTTTTGTGATGTGCCGCGAAACATCGTCGCGCAACCGCTGCTCATCAGCAGCACGGCTCCGGCCAAGGAGGCGGAGACTCCACGAAGGATCGATCGATTCCAACGTTGCATGTGTGTTCTCCCCAAGAGTTTTCGTTTCTCGCCTTCTGCGAGAAATCCAACCCGCGTGTCTGGGAGCCACCGCCAGGGGCTCCAACTTGCCGAATGCGTTCGGCTCACGGGTAGCGATGGCTACCGGAGTGTCAGCGCTCGCACGAGGCTGGTCGACTCGGCGGGCAAAGTGTGAATAATCTGGGGACGGAGTATATCCCTTGGTGGGAAGACTTCGAAACTGCAGGCTGAACGAGTCCGGTGCCCGGGATGATCCAGGGATCCTCCGGGTGAGTTCGCCCCTGTTCGAGGAGACATCGTGGAATCGTTGCTGATCGAGTTGGACGCTCTGATGACACGGGGGGACGCCCCGGACTTCGAAGGCGCGCTGGGCCAGATCCTGGAGGCGTTCGACTGTGTGACGGGCACGTTGCACGCCGTCGACGAGGACGGAAAGACCCTCCGCCTGGTCGCGCAACGCGGGATTCCCTCGGCGGTCCTGGAACGCGTTCAGCAGATTCCCGTTGGCAAGGGCATGGCCGGCATCGCCGCCGAGCGTCGCGAACCCGTTCAAGTCTGCAACCTGCAAACCGACGATTCCGGTGTGGCGCGACCCGCCGCCAAAGAGACGCGCATGGAAGGCAGCATTGCGTGCCCGGTCCTCATCGGTCCTCGCCTGTGTGGAACCCTTGGCGTCGCGAAACCCACGTCTTACGAGTTCACCGAAGCCGAGCGAGAACTGCTGATGAAGGCGGGGACCGTGCTCGGGAGATGGATGTAAGTCTACGACGGCGAGGACTTGGTCTTCTCTTCTTCGGCGCTACGCAGGAGTTCGGACCAAGGGTGGTTGTCCGGAACGTTGGTCGGCGCGGTGTTTCGGTAGGCGAGGATCGCCTCGAGATCGGGAAGGGGATCCTGTCCCGCCAAGCGTGAGAGCTTGGCCCGGGCCAGGCGTACGCGGGCTTCCAGCAGGTTCACGCGATTCTGGCAGCCGTCGCAATTCTTGGCGGACTGAATCGCCGCCCACGCTTCTTGGATCGACTCCTTGCTCTTTTGCAGCATGCCCTTCTGCACCAGGAGTTCGCTCAAAGTCACCGCGGCTTCGTAGTGCTTCGGGTCGCTCTCCAGAACCTCGTGACAGAGTGCAATTGCTTGGGCGAGTTCGTCTTCGCTGCACGAGACTTCGGTGTCCAGGAGCGGGATGCGGGCGCGCAGCAGCTTCACTTCGGCACAGTCGGGGTGGACCGCGCGAGCGTCCTCGAGAGCCTTGCGGGCCTGAGCAAAATCCCGAGCCTCGACGTAGGCTTCGGCGCGGGACATCCACGCGTCCAGATACCCCCGGCGGATTTCCAGGGCCCGTTCGTAACTCTCGAAGGGATCCCTACCGAGCAAACGCAGGGTGTCTCCCTGGAGCTTCCAGACCTCTTCGGCGTCGGGTTCCTCTTCGAGGATCTCTTTGCAGACCTTCACGCAGCCTTCCAGGTCGTTCTCGGACAGGCGTGCCACGGCATCCGCGTAGTGAATCTGCCAGGCCGGCATGTCGGAGTCGAGGCGCGCCGCTTCCTGGAAGGCGAGCACCGCTTGCTCCAGCCGGTCAGGCGCCTCTTCTAGGTGATACTGAGTGCCGACTTTGCTGAGGTGCTTGTGAGCCTCACGCACGGTGCGCAAGTGAATGGCAAGATACACCCGTCCCATCTCGAAGTACGCACCGGGGAGGTGCTCCGCGCCAGAGATCGCCTGCTCCATTTCGTCCAGGGCACGGTCCAGAAGGCCCCGGCGAAACAGCGCCTGGCCTAGGTAGAAGCGCGCCCAGGAGGAATCAGGGCGAGTCGAAAGGAAACGCTGGAGGCGGTCGATCAGCGCGTCCAGGCGCGGATAGGCCCGAGGGATGTTGCGCGACACCCGATAGACGTCCGCATCCCAGCGCGCGATTTCCTTGGCCGCCTCCATGCCGACGGACAGGTACGGATCGTCGTCGCTTTCCGGCATTGGCGCCGGCTCGGGAGCACGCCCGGAAATGCGATGGACGAGCTTGCGAAACCAGACGTTCGACTCGGCGGCAATCTCCTGAGAGTCCAGCAGCTGAGTCAGCTCGGTTTCCAGTTCCTCCATGCTCTGGTAGCGGTCGCGTCGGTCCTTGCGCAGGCATTTCAGAACCACGGCTTCCAGGCTTCGAGGGATGGTTGGGTTCAAGGAACGTGGCATCGGGGGGGCGTCGTGGATGACTGCGTGCAACAGGTCGACCACGTTGTCTGCTTCGAACGGCCAGCGTCCGGTCAGCTTGTAAAACAGAGTGCTCCCCAGCGAGTACACATCGCTGCGCGCGTCGACGGCGTGCAGCCTTCCTCTTGCTTGTTCGGGGGGCATCGACGCCGGGGTCCCGAGCACCTGGCCTTCTTCGCTCAGGGTGCCTTCTTGGTTTGTGTACAAGTTGCGGGCAATGCCGAAGTCGGTGAGATACGGCCGCTGCTGCTTGTCGACCAGGATGTTGCCCGGCTTGATGTCGCGATGGACGATGCCGTTTTCGTGAGCGTGGCGCAGGGCTTTGGTGATGTCGCGCGACACGCTGACCAGCTGCCGATGATTCAGCTCGGTCTCTGCCAGGTTGCCGCCTTCGATGTACTCCATGGCGAGGTACGGTTGTCCCTCGATCTCCCCCAGCTCGAACACCTGAACGATCGAGGGAGACTTCAGTCGCGCGGTGAAGCGTGCCTCGCGGCGGAATCGTTCGAGCACCGCCGGTCGAGTTTCCCGCAGAAACTTCAAGGCGACCGGGCGCTTCAGATCGGTGTCATCAGCGAGAAACACGTCCCCCGAGCCACCCCCTCCGAGTCGGCGCACCAAGCGGTACTTTTCCGGCACGGGCAGATGCTCGGGTTCGGTCAAGCAGCTGGGACCGAACAATCCCGAGTCGATGGCTTTTCTGGCAAGATCGCGCGTGTTGGCCATGGGTCTCAGCTACGAGTGGCGCAAGTTCCTACCGGCTTCGTCATGAGGACGTTCTCCCTGCTCCACGAATTCTCGGATCCGTTTGCGGGGCAGATCGCCTTCCGTCGTCGCCAGAAGGAACTTTGGCTCATCCTCGCAGCGGTTTTCATCAATCATCCGTGCTGGTTGGTTCGGGGCGAGAGCATTTCTCCCCCGGCGAAAAAGTAGACTGCCGAAGTGTTTCCTACCACGATCTGGACAACGATTCGCGATGCCGGAGCCTCGGACGAGCAGGCTCTGGAACGCTTCGCCCGAGAATACCGAGGCCCGGTGTTCCGGTATGTCCGTGGGCGCGGATTCGAAGAAGGAGACGCTGAGGACGTCTGCCAGGACGTGTTCATTCGACTGTTGCGCGGTGGAGTGCTGGCCAAGGCGGAGGCGGCGCGCGGGCGGTTTCGGAGCCTGCTGTTGAGCGTGGTGAAGCACGTCATTCTCGATCGCCAGCGCAAGCGTCAGCACGTGACCGCCGAAGAGATCGAGATCGAATGCCGCGATCCGGAGTTCGATCGCGAGTGGATGCTCGAGCTGACCGAGCGGGCCCTGGGGCGGCTCGGCGAAACCGGTTCCCCCTATTTCGCTGTGTTGCGCGGTCACCTGAGCGGCGAGAAGCAGGACCGCAACAAGCTGTGGATCGCTCGTCGCAAGCTGGTCGCCCTGATCCGCGCCGAGGTGGCCACCACCTGCCGATCCGCCGAAGAGCTCGAGGACGAGCTCAGCTACTTGTCCACCTACCTGGAACCGCGGCAGAATTCATGAGACGCGCCGGCCTCGGCCGCGATTCGGCACTGTCCTGAGACACAAACGGAGATCTGAGGCGATGAAGGTTTCGGTGCTGGTGGGAACGGTCAAGGGCGGCTTTCTGTTCCGCTCGGACGAGAATCGCAAGAAGTGGACGGTCGAAGGCCCGCTCTTCAAGGGCTGGAAAGTGACCGCCGCGACCCGGGCCAGCGACGGCAAGTACGTCGCTGCCACCGCAAACTTCGTCTATGGGCTCGCCATTCACCGCAGCCCGGACTTGGTCGAGTGGACTCAGGTGCCGTGCAGTCCCGAGCTTCCCGAGGGCCAGGACTTCAAACTCAATGAAGTGTGGACGATGACCGCTGCCGACAATCGCGTGTACGCTGGCGTCGACGAGGCGGCCATGTTCGAAAGCGAAGACCAAGGCGAGCACTGGAGCTTCGCGCCGGGGCTGACCAATCATCCGAGTCGCGACAAGTGGTTTCCTGGGTTTGGCGGACTGTGCGCGCATTCCTTGTTGGTGGATCCCAAGAACCATGATCGACTGTGGTGTGGGATCTCGGCAGTGGGGGTGTTCCGCAGTGAGGACCGTGGAGAAAGCTGGTCCTGCAAGAACGAAGGCATTCCCATGATCATCGAAGACCAGGAGCACAAGGACATCGGCTTCTGCGTCCATGCGATTGCTCAAGATCCCGACGACCCTCAGCTCATGTACCGTCAGGATCACAAGGGGATGTTCCGCAGCAAAAACGGCGGAGATCTCTGGGAGAAGAACGAAGAGGGGTTGCCTTCCGGATTCGGTTTTCCCTTAGCCCAAGACCACACCACCAAGGCGCTGTTTGCGGTGCCGTTGCAGAGCGACGAGTACCGCATGCCGATTGATGGCGCGTTGAAGGTCTACCGCAGTCAAGACGGCGGCGACTCGTGGCAAGGCATGAGCAAGGGACTTCCGCAAGAGCACGCCTACATGGGCGTGTTGCGCAAAGCCATGGCCGTAGACCATCTGGATCCGTGCGGGGTGTTCATCGGAACGACCGCGGGCACGGTGCACTACTCGGCCGATGGGGGGGATACCTGGGGCGACCTGCCGGGAGTGTTCCCACGGATTCTCACCGTTCAGGCGTTCGTCGAGGACTAAGCCGTGGCTCGCGTTCAGGTGGAACTGCCGAGTTTGCTCGCGGCCGCGACCGGTGGCCAGCGGTCACTCGAGATCGAAGCGGACACGCTGGAAGAGGCGTTGCGGGTTCTTGTGACTCAGCATCCGCGGCTGAAGGGGCATGTGTTTGATGAACGAGGCGAGCTGCGCCAGCACGTGCTTTGTTTCCTGAATGAGACGAATACTCGGTGGATTGAAGATCACGGGCGTGCGGTGAAGGACGGGGACCGGATTGTTTTGTTGCAGGCGGTTTCTGGGGGGTGAGGGGAGGGCCTGAATGACGGCAACTCCCTGGGACCAGTCTCATTCGCCCTTCGGAGCTTTGCTTCGGCCCTAGCGAACAGTTCCCATGGACACCTTGTCGCGCAGCTTGGCGAGTCAGCTAGCTTGCCACATTTTGCGAGCAACCAAGCTCGGACGTTAGCGAGGCTCGGCGTCGTTGAGAGGTGGTCTCATCAACGGGAGGATCTCGTGAAGTTGTTTCCGGAGGAGACGCGTCTCGTACAGGATCTCCCTCAGTGCTGCTCGATCCGTGGGGCCGACAGCGATCGGATTGATCTCGACCCTTGGATCGCGGTCGCCACGGCCGGGCTCGCCGGGAAATGCAATCAGGCCAACCGGTTCCCATCGGTAAAGCGCGATCAGGGTGGCAGTTTCACCGGCGGCGACCTTCTGCTCCAGAGGGAGAATCTGTTCGATTCGAGTTCCGACCTCCGTTCCTGGGCCATCTAGGTTCTCTACCGGCTCGAATCGGATGGTCGGTAGCACTCGGTGAGTCCGTCCGTTTTCGAGCCGGATCCACCCTTGGAACCGAAGTTCGAAGGGGATCTGTGCCCACGATGGCTTGGGCATCGCAAGAACATTGGGAGCCGTAACTGTGATTTCATTGTTCGATGTGCCGGCAGCCCAACCGTATCCGGACGGAACCAGAGGGCCTGTGGTTGGGGATTCCTCCGTCGGTAGCAGGGGCGGCGGTATCAGCAGAGGGAGCCAGGTTCGCGGTACTAGTCTGTCCGGTGGAGTCGTCCCGAAGGGAGCAGTGCTCGCGCCTGGGCCCAGCCAGAAAAGAGGTTCGTTCTCGTCGAGTGCAAAAGCGTAGACCGTCACGCGCGGTTGCCCTTCTAGACCTGGCGGCAATAGCGCGTTGTGCTCGTACCAGGCAACGAAGCGCCGGTTGTTCCCTTTCCCCTGCTGGTTGGGAAGACGTAGGCCAGCGTCGACTCTGGCTTCCGAGCGGAACACGCCAAAAGCACTGAGCAGTCCCCCGACCTGATCCGACAGCTTGCGCACTCGGAAGGATCCCACCGTACAGGCGAATTCGTAGTGGAAATCGTCCTGAAGCAGGCTCGTGGGCGCGGGTAGGACGAGGAGATCCGGGTCAGTCCAAATCTGCGCCGTTCCGACCAACGTGTTCGGCAGCAACCCGCCGGTGGCCATCGACCGGTGCTCCAGCGAGATCGTGTCAAAGTCCTGGGCCGTGCTGTGGGCGCAGGCCAACATGACTACCGTTGGGATGACAATCGTGCGTAGCAGCTCCTTCATGGGAATACTCCTAGATCCCTGCAGTCATGGATGGACTGCGTGCTATGGACGACGCCGCAACAGAAATGAGATCTGTCCGCGTTGATGCGCAGACTGCCGATTGCCAGAGAGCATAGTGTTCTGGTACTCGGATACCGAATGAATACATCAGTTGGAATATGACGTGCACCCATTCGAGTCAGCCGTGACCTCGCTTCTTGTGGGGTGCACATCTAGGTTCGGACGCGAACGCCTTGCTAACGAAGCTTAGCTCCTATCGCTAGGCGGTCGATCGGAGGCGAGCATGGATCCTTCTTCGGCGTCGTCGGCGCAGCCTACCGGCCAGAGGAGATGTCCGCAGCGTTTCCTGAGAACCGCACCGTCGTTTCACCCGTCGCCTCGATTTTTCCCGACTCCATTTCCCCAAACGCCTGGAAGGTCACGGCGAAGCCATCGAGGGCTGCACCCGCCTGGAAGAACAACGTGTCACTGCCAACGCTGTCCAATGACGAGTGGGCAATGCACGTGAAGAACGGCTGGTCATTCACCCCAGTCACCACCACCGCCGCGGGTCGATTCCCCGCTCCACCGCTCAGTTGCACTTCCAGCCGACCCGGCAGAGACACCACCGGCTCGGTGCGAATGCTGAGGGCCGGCGGAGGATCCGGCTCGCCATCAACGTTCCCTGGACGAGTCCCATCATCCGGCGGAGCCCCTTCTAGCTGACGCATGAGTTCGTGATACCGCTGTCGCTGGGCCCGAGACATCGATCCTTCGAGAAGATTGCGTTCGAGCCACGGATCCGCCTCGATGTCGAAGAAGCTATCGCCGCCGCCGAAGCTTCGGTGGATCAGGTGGTATTGCTTGTCGCGAATGGCCCGGGTGTGTTCCGGGAAGTCGACGCGCACGGCGTTGGTGAGTGACCAACCTCCCGGCATGCTTGGGTCCTTGATGGCGACCTGGGCGAACGTCGTTTGCTCGATGCCGGCGCGGAGAACGGAGAAGCGAAGAGTCCCCTCGCTGTCGGTCACAAAACCCTGGTAGTCAATGACGGGAGTCGGAACGACAGTGCCGCCGAACCCTTCGCTCGCACCCTGGCGTGGTCCGCGAATGAGCAACGCGGTTTGATTGGCGGGCGCGCCTTCGATGACGAACTGCGCCTGCTCTGGCGACCGGACCATGTTTCCTTCGAGGCGGAGGCTTGCGCTCCCGGGACCGGCGAACCCCAGGTCTTCGGACCAGTCTTGGCGGCGTTGCGGAGAGGGGCCTCCTCGGACATTCGGGAAGAACTTCTCCGAGAACAGCGTCTGCCGTTGGCCGCTCGAAGAGGGATCTTCGATGACGGGCAGGAAGCTCAAAGAATCGAGCTTTCGGGTGTCCTCGCGCTGCGCTGTCAGGTCAACGTTGGCGATGTCGGCGATGGTGGCAAACAGGTCCACGGTGTGGACGAGTGCCTGGGACTCGCTCCCGGGCTTTCGCACGTGCGGGCCGGTGACGATCAGCGGGATGTTGACGCCCCCGCGATACAAGCTGCCCTTCGCCTTCCCTGGCAAGACGGGCGCCTTCGTCACCGCACCATCCGGTGTTCCGTTGTCGCTCAGGAAGATCACCGTCGCCTCTTCCCACAGCGGTCCGAGTTCCTTGCGCATGCGGCCGATTTCGGTGTCCACCGCCTCACACATGGCCTTGTAGTAGGGGCGTGGATCGTCGTCCACCGGCCCGGCTTGGCTCAATTCCTTGCGCGTGGCCTCACTCAGCAGGTGATCGGGCGGAGCGTGGAACGGACTGTGGGGCGCGTGGAAGTTGACGAAACAGAACCACGGCTCCTGGGCCTTCGAGATCCACTGGATGGCATCGTCGACTTGATCCGTTGTGGCGTACGCCTGCTCCCGCGACTCGATTCCGTCCACGACCTTGTTGAAATCGAAGAAGGTCTGATCGCCTTCGAAGTTGAGCAAGGTTCCGGCGTAATGGTCGTAGCCGGCCACGTTGGGTGACAGCAGGCCGCCGGTGGACTCGCGCGTTCCGAGATGCCATTTGCCGAAGAGCGCGTGTTGGTATCGATCCCGGGTGCCCTGATCGAGCATCTCTGGAATCGTGAGGTCGGCGAGAGAGAGGGGGACCGGGTCGTTCCACTCGACATGACCCAAACCGGTGCGAAAGCCATAGCGACCTGTTTGGATGGTGGCGCGGGTCGGAGTGCACAGCGGATTCGACCACGCGTTGCGAAACAGGACTCCGTGCTCGATCATCGAGTCCAAGGTCGGCGTGCGGGCGGCATCGGTTTTCACACCGTAGCCACCGACCATCTCGAAGCCCATGTCGTCCACCATCAGGATCAGGACGTTGCCTGGGGATTGCTTGGCGCCGAAAGCTGCCGATCCTCCCAAAGTTCCCATGGCCACAACAGCAAGACGCAAGGCGGGTTGCATGGCGGTTTCCCTTCCCAGTCCCCCGAATCGACTCGCCCTCCCCAGAACGAGCCCGAGGACGGGCTCCCGACCCGTTTCCTCGCAGCGTCACAGTGGATTCAGTGAATCCCCGTGGCTGGTTCGGGAACCTCCTCGACTAATGGAACCGCCGTTTGCAGTCGCTTGTTTTGGATGGGAACTCTTTGCCGACCAGGCTTTCGAGAGTCACCGCAGGCGGCGGGGGAACGGCCCAGGTCGCGAACACGAACTCGACTCACAACTCCAAGAACTCGCGAACCTCTTCCTCCTCGAGGAGCCGCTGCACCGGCCCGTGAACCTCTGCGAACCGACCCGGCTGGGACCGCTCGCGATGCTGGCGAATGCGAATCGAGCCGTCCTCTTTCTGCAACACGAAGATCACGTTGCCCTGTTCGAGATCGAGGATCCGACCATTGACGATGCCGATCTCTTTGCCATCGCCCATGCGAATGCCGACCCAGTCGACCTCTCCGTAGACGTTGTGCATGGTTCCCTGGAAGAAGTAATGGGGATGGCTGCGGGAAACGGCCCAGGGACCGGCGGTCTCGAACGGTTCGGGGCCGCGGGCGATGACGTGCATGATTGGCTCGGTGATGATGACGTCCCACCAAGTCTTCCCTTCCGGAATGGCGTCCTCGTCGAGGGGTTGATTGGCGGAGCAGGCTTGGATGGTCACCGGCTCCGAGGTGGGGACCGGCGCGACTCCTAGCCCGTGCATGGTCCTTCCACAAAGGTCGTATTCCGGCACGGGGAAGGCGAGGTAGGGAAAGGGAAGTGGTTCGAGCTCTGGATCCAGCGGCGTCCCCATGACTTCCAGATCGATCTCGAGAACCTCCAGATTCCATTCTTCGGGGTCGTTGTAGAGGTCTGCGTGATGGGACGCTTGTTCGGGCGTCCAAGCGGGGGTGGGCAGTCGGCTCGGGGTGTCGACGAGGAGGCAAGCGACGAATCCCAAGGGAAGGAGTCGGGTAAGTGAGAGAATCGAAAAGCGCAGCATGTCAGGGAACTCCTGGATCAGGGAGTCGATCGACTCGGTCATGGGGGGCGTTGGAAGAGACCCGGCGGGGGCGACTCTCCTCCTGACCTGATCTATGAGTTGGGACAGTGCCAAGTTCATGGAAATCTGGACCGCCCCCGACTTGGCTAAGGTGACCCGTGGTGGTTTCGAGTGCATTGGCCCGGGGCTCCCCAGGAGATGTTGCGTGCCGTCCTCTTCCGATCACACCCGCTCCCGCAAGCTACTCGAGGAAGTCGGTCCGGCCGTCGTGGGCCAGCGACTGCGCCGGCTTCGCGAATCCCAGGGCCTCTCCATCCGTTCCCTGGCCGAGAAGGCGTCCGTCAGCAAGAACTCCGTCGTGCGGCTGGAGCAGGGCGGAGGCACCCAGTCCGGCACTCTGGTCAAGGTTTGCACCGCTCTGGGCTTTCACATCGATCGCTTGTTGGAAAACAAGGATCGCGACGCGGTGACCGCCGCCGCTCACCATCACGATCAGGATCGCTGGTACGACCACGGCGACATGGGTTCCGAGCCACTCCTGGGCGCGACCGGGCCTCTCACCAAGAAAGAGCGTGCCAAGGCCGTCAAGCTGGGCGCGCAAACTCCGGTCAAGCTGCTCCAGTCGCGGCTCCCCGGCGGCCGGGTCATGCCATCACTGCTGGAAGTGTATGAACCAACCGAACCACGCAGCCACATCGGAGAAGAGTTCGCCTACGTGCTCGAAGGCAAAGCGATCATCACCGTGGCGGGGGAGGAGCACACGCTCGAGGCGGGAGAAGCGCTGACCTTTTGGAGCGCCGAACCGCACAGTTACGCACCCGCGGATTCGCGTCGCGTGCCGGTGAGAATCTTGTCAGTTCGGATCGAAGGTTAGGCCTGCAGAGGACACGCTTTGCTTTCGGCGAGCGAGGCGGGCATTCGGTCAGCCGTGAAAACGACGCGTGGAACGGCGTCCCTCACGTTTCCCAACGACCAAATCGATCGGAAAAAACATCCGCCCTTCTGCGCCGAAAACTCCTGGAAGATTGGCCAGGTTGTACGACTTTGGGAACGTCAAGGCGGGAGCCGAAAATCCGTCTGCTCGTGGCCAAGTTTTCTTGCGATTCCCCAGGACGTGGCATTCTTGAGGGGCACCCGACGATGTCTTTTTTCGCAAGTGAGGAACTATGGCACGAGACAGCTTCCGAGACGCCTTCAAGAGCTCCAGCCCCCGAGTCAATCTGCAGGAGTTCTCCAAAGACAAGCCTTTCGGGCGAGTGACGACGATCAGTCACCTTCAGTCCGTTCTTGTCGACACTGTCGAGCGCGTTCTTCGGGAGCAGTCTGTTGCCTTCGATCCGGCCGAGGTGCGTGAGCAAGCTCGCGCCCAGTTGGTCCGCGCCCTGTCCTGAGTCTTGTTTGGCCCGGATGATCCGGGAGCTTGTCGCGAACATGTTCTATTCGCGGGCTTCATGAATCATCCGGCCGCGATCTTTCCGGCCAACCGGCAAGCCCCACTGCTAGGTCGTTCTAGTCGCCGCGAAGATCTTCGAGTTTTCGTCGCAGTCTCGCGTTGCCTGGCGCTTTGTTCTGGGCGGACTGATACGCGTCCCCCGCGCGTTGTCGGTCACCGCGACGAATCCAGTTGTCGCCTCGTTGTTCCCATGCTTCAGCGGTTTCCCCGAACTCTCGAATGTGACGCTCGACCATCCCCGCGGCGAGCTCGTGCTCCCCAGCCTTCGAGAGTTCGGTGGAGAGCCGCAGGAGTGACTCCGCATCGCGACGCGCCACTTGTTCCAGGGCTTCCGGTGCCAGCGCCTCCGATGGTGACAAGGCGCGCTGCACCAACCACTGGTCGAACGCGAGCCCCGTTTGGTTCGGAGTGGCACGAGTGGCAGAGTCCAAGACCTTGCGGGCTTTCTGCGGCTGTCCGTACTTGCGGAACTCGGACGCCAGATAGCGACGCACTTGGCTCAGCGCCGGCGCTGGCAAGCGTGCTTCGAGCTGTTGTCGGCCGTAGGGTTCCGCTTGGCGATGAGCGAGCAGGGAACCAAGAATGTCCGGGCCGGCATAGGTCCGCATGCGACGAGCCGCGGTGAACTCCAGGAACGGTTCATCGTCGGTCACCAAGCGTTCTTGGCCTTGAACGTATTGGTCGACGTCGCTTCCGTGCAAGATCAACAGCGCTGAAAAGTAGGCGCTCGCCCCGCCCGCGTTCCAATCGAACTGCCCTCCGGCCCCTGACAGGTCCCGCGCCACCTTGGGATGCCGGCGCAGTCGGGACTCCAGGGCCTCGAAGTCGAGAGAGAGTCTCTCCCGAGATCCCAGCAGCAATGTGTCGCCGATGGTCGAGCGAAACACCGAGATTGCCGGAAACACCGAGTTCATGGTGGCAACGATGGCCCGGTATTCGTCAGGGGAAATCCAATAAAGCTGGATGAACTGGCACACGACTCCGTCGGGGGCAAGTCGCGATTCACACAGCTCGTAGAACTCGCGAGTGAACAAGTTGGAGATTCCCGCCATCCACGGGTTGGAAGGCTCGGTGGCAATCACGTCGAACTGCTGAGGACTGCGACGAAGTAGCGATCGGCCGTCCTCGCAGCGCAGCTGCACTTGGGAGTCTTGGTGGGCGTTGAAGTTGACTTCGGAGAAGTAGCGGGAGGCGTCGAGCACTCCTTGTTCGATCTCGGCGCAGACCACGTTCGAGCCGAAGCGAGCCGCGGCCCCGGCGCTGACTCCGGTGCCGTAGCCGAGAATGAACACCTCTTTCGGATCCGGGTGGAAGAGTTGTGGTAAGTAAGGGACGAGGAGCTGGGTGGCCATGTCACCGGCGTTGGAGCCATCGACCTTGCCGTTCACCGCGAGCGAGCGTCGCTGGTCGGCTTCGAACACCACCACCGTGGCCGCCGAGCCGTCGTGCACGCTCAAGGGAGACCGCCCGACTTTCAGAGAGTCGGGACCGTACAGAGAGACCCCGCCATAGATCTTCACCGGGTCCCAGCTCGCCCAGCCGCTCGACATGCTGACCAGGAACACACCGGCGACGGCACTCCCGACCAGCACCGCTGGGATCGACTTGCGGCGAGTGCTCGCGGGGCCCAGAGAGAACAAGGCGGCGACCCCCAGAGACAGCACCGTCAGCGTCCACAGCGTGTGTTGCAGTCCGATGGCCGGTGCCAAGAAGAACGTGGCGGCCGCGGATCCGGTGACTCCGCCCAGGGTGCTGATCAAGTAGACCGCGCCGACTCCGGCACCGATTCGGTCGCGGCGCTGGATCCAGAGTTCGGAAAGCAAGGGAAACGCCACGCCCATGAAGAACGAGGGGAGCAGGCAAAGCAAGAAGCACAAGCCAAGGCACCATGTTCCCCGGGCAAGGAACGAAGACTCGGCCGCAAACACCTGGGCGCCGACCCAGGCGGTCAAGTCATCATGGAATCCGAGAGTCAGCAGCGACCAGGCCACCACCGCTCCCTGAGTCACCGCAATCACTCCCGGTCCACACGCGCGGCGCTTCAGTCGCGCTCCGATCCACAGGGAGCCCAAGCCAAGACCCAGAAGGAATGTGCCGAGCACCGTCGAGAACGCATACACCGTTCCTCCGACTGCCAGAGCGATGATCCGGGACCAGATCAGTTCGAAGCCAATGGACGTGAAGGAAGTCACGAACACGGCGAGGAGGATCCACTGGCGCGGGAACCCGGGCGGAGCGAGCGTTGGCGTCGCTTGCCCTGATTCTCGGACGTTGGCCGACTCGTGGGAGTCGCGCATGTGCAACAAGAGCGCCGCCATCACCAGAAAGCCGTTCCCGGCAGCGGCCACCATCAGACTGGCGGACAGCCCCAGGCTCTCGATGAAGAAGAATCCGGCGGCAAAACAGCCGAGCACACCTCCCAGGGTGTTCCATCCATACAGCCGGCCGACCACTTCTCCTGGACGCTCCACCCGGTCCACCAAGGACGTGCAAAGAATGGGAAGCGTGGCACCCATCAATGCCGTGGGGATCCACATCACAACCAGCGCGAGAAGGAATCGAGCCGCTTGGGCCAAGCCAATGTCCGACAAGGAATCCCAAACCGGGTCCAGAAAGACGCGGTCGCCAAAGCGAACCGCCCAGGGCACGAGCGGACCGGTGATCGCGATGCCGATCTCCAGCACCGCGTAGAAGAGCAGGCCGCGGCGCTTGCCCCATCCCTGCTGTCCCGCGATCCATGCCCCCGAAGCCAGTCCGCCCAGATAGGCAGCGACCACGGTCGAGATGGCGGCGGACGAAGCGCCGAAGATGTAACCCAGCTCGCGGATCCACAGAATCTCGTAGAGCAGGGCCACGAACCCGGACACGAAGAACAGCAGTGGGATGGTTCGGATCACGGAAGTCTGCAGACCTTCCCATTGCCGGCGGCCGAATCAGGATGGTCGGATGACCGGACAGGTCGGGAATGGTTCGAGCACCTGGTGTCGTTCCAAGGAATCACGAAGCGTGGCTCGAACGAGAGGCGAGGAGCTTGAGTCATGCGCCATTCCCCATGAACAGTGTGGCTCAACGGTTGGGCAGCTCCGCCCGTTCAGCCTCGGGAACTTTCGGCTCGAGCTCTTGAATCTTGGCGACGAGCTGGTCGCGAGCTTTCACCGGACCGCGGAAGTATCGCAAGGCGTGGCGATAGTGTCCGAGGGCCTCCTTCCAGTTGCCCTGACGCTGTTCCACCTCGCCGATCCAGCGAAGGGCTTTCACGTCGTTGGGGCTGTACTGAAGGCTTGCCGTGAGCGCGGCGGATGCTTGCTCCAGGTCGTCCAGATTCAAGTAGCACACGCCCATCGCGGTCAACGAGTTGGTGGTGCTGCGATTCAGGTCGCGCAGCCGTTCCAGTGGTTTCAGGGCGTCCTTCCAGCGGCCGCGGCGATGCAGCTCGACGCCGAGCGCGGACAGGGCGAGCGGGTTGTCGGGCTCGACCTGGAGTACGCGACGACTCATGATCAGAACCGGGTCGCTGTTGTTGGCGACACTGGCGTCCAGGATGCTGTACAGGATCGGCAGCATTTGCGAGCGATCCTTGGGGTCGACCCCGACGTCTGGACCGGGGAACGGCAGCTCCGCCCCGGCCATCTGGGGACTGCTGCTCGCGTAACCCAAGGCCTGCAGTTTGGCCAGAGCCTCGTCGTCCATCGCCACCATTTCCGAGTTGAGTCGGTGGTCCCGGTTGGCCCGCAGATGGTAGAGGGCTTTTCGCATCTGCTCCGCGCGCTCGGGCTGATCGTTGACCCGGTTGGTCAGCTCTTTCGGATCGCTGGAAAACTCGTACAGCTCGGGGCGGGGGGCTTCGATGTACTTCCAGCCTTGGCCGATGATGGCCTCCATCGGACTCCAGCCGAACGTCAGGTAGGGGACGTAGGTCTCGGTGTACACCGGACTTTCGTCAAAGGGGCTCGCGTTTTCCCCCAGAAACGGGGACAGGTCGCGGCCCTTGCAGTTCATGGGATCGACGCCCATCACGGTCAGCACCGTGGGTGCGATGTCGCAAATGCTGACCGCTTGTCGAACCACCAGGGGCGAGAGCGAGGGATGGGAAAGGATCCACGGAATGCGCATGGTGTCGTCGTACAGAAAAATGCCGTGGGTGCTCTCGTTGTGATCGCCCAGTCCTTCCCCATGATCGCTGCACACCGAAACCACCGTCGTATCGAGCACACCCCGCTGTTCGAGGTAATCGAGGATGGTCTGAATCACTCGATCCACGTGGTGGATCTCGGCTTGGTAGGGAGTGGGAAACTTGCCGCGCAAATCCACAGGCGGGTTGTAGGGCAGGTGCGGTTCGAAGAAGTGAAGCCAGGCGAAGAACGGCTTGTCGGGCTCGCGCTCGAACCACTCCTGGAACATCTCGGCGGTGTCTTCCGCGGGACGGCTCGACACCAGGGCGTTGGGCTGGATCTTGATTCGGTCGAAGTACTCGTCGAATCCCTGGTTCAGTCCGAGGCCGGCCACCAGCACCGAGGCAGCGGGAAACGCGACGGTTCGCAGCCCGGCGTCAGACAGGTGTTCGGCCAACGTTCTTGCCGATTGGGGCAATCGATGGGAGGAGTTGGTCCGGATCCCGTGGATGAACGGAAGTTCGCCGGTCATCAAGCTGGCGTGAGACGGCACCGTGTAAGGAACGGTGGTGTAGGCGCGATCGAAGCGAACTCCGCCGGCTGCGAGGCGATCCAGATGGGGCGAAACCCCCGGGCTCCCTCCATAACAGCTCAGGGCGTCAGCCCGGGTCGTGTCGATGGTGATCATCAACAAGCTGTCAGGCCCTTCGGCGGCATTCCCGGTGGCGTGCCCGGACCATGCCAAGAACGTCCACAGCAGGGCTCGGACGACTTTGCGATGGGCCGATTTCATGAGTGCCTCGATTCTTCGGCGAGCCAGTCTCGGGGAAGAAGGAAATCTTCCACGAGGCGTTGCTCGCGACTGCCTTCCTTCAACTGGCGTTCGTGTTCGTAGTTCCAGTGAACCACGGGAGGGAGAGACGCGAGGATGGACTCGGTCCGGCCCGAAGCCTGCAATCCGAATCGTGTTCCTCGGTCATACAGCAAATTGAATTCGGCGTAACGGCCACGGCGGTACAGCTGAAAGTTCCGTTCCGCTTCGCTGAAGGAATGGTCTTTGCGGCGCTCCAGAATGGTTCGGTATGCGGGAAGGAAGTGATCACCGACGCTCTTCAGTAAGCCGAACGAGTGGTCGAAGCCTCCCTGTTGGAAATCGTCGAAGAACAAGCCACCGATGCCGCGCGCTTCCTGGCGGTGGGCCAGGAAGAAGTACTCGTCGCAGTTCTTCTTCAGGCGCGGGTACAGGTCCTCTCCGAAAGGGGCGCAGGCCTCCCGAGCTTCTCGATGCCAATGAATGGAATCTTCTTGGTAGCCGTAGTACGGAGTCAGGTCGAACCCCCCGCCGAACCACCAGACCGGTTCCTTGCCTGTCGCAGTGGCCAGGAACAGCCGCAGGTTCATATGGGTAGTGGGGGCATGGGGATTGCGAGGATGCACAATCAGCGAAAGGGAAGCGGCTTCGAACTCACGCCCCGCGAGCTCGGGGCGCCGTTCGGTGGCCGCGCTCGGCAGGCTTTCCCCGGCAGTGTGAGAGAAGTTGACCGCAGACTTCTCGATCACCGGACCGCCCTGCAACACCCGCGGCCGCGCCATCCCTCCCCTTTCTCCGGGGAGCTCGTTGCGTTGAAAACGAGCCGCGCCATCGACTTGTTCGAGTGCTCCACAGATCTCGTCTTGAAGGGACATGAGGTAGGAGCGAACCGCAGAGAGATCGACTTGCATGGGACTTTCATCCGGCCGTGAGCCGGGAGCCTTCCTGATCGGAGCCGGGCGCCTTCCTGGCCCCACTCGGGGGGAGGAAACACGCCATTCACGGTGGTTCTTCGGGAATCATCCGAGCTAATGTGAGCCGTTCAACACTCGTTCCCCAGGAGCCTGTCAATGCGCCTCGTCATCCAAGACGCCGCCGGGGAGACTCTCCAATCCCTCTCGTGGGAGTCTCAAACCCTGACCGTCGGCAGCGATCCGGATTGCGACATCCAACTGGACTCTTCGGAGATCCTCGAGCGGCACTGCAAGATCGGAACCCTCCGGGACGGAGGGGCCGGGGTGGCCGCGCTCGACCCCGACGAGGGGGTGATCGTGAATGGTCAGCGAAAGACCCGCCACCGCCTCGAAGAGGGAGACGTTCTGTCCCTGGGGCCGTTTGAGGTGATCGTCGAATTCGAGCAGGAGGAAGACGAGCCGGCCCCTCGACGTTCGGCCGCGGCGTCTCGCTCCTCGCGAGATCTCCTGGCCCAACGGGCGGCCCAGCGAAAGAAAATGCAGATCGCTACGGGCGTTTTCATCGGCGCCGCCGCACTCTGGGTCGGATATCTGGTCGTGGGCAGCAAGGGAGACGAACCGAAAGTGACGCCTGCTGCCGCCGAGGAACCTGCGACCGACGCCGAACCTGACAACGGTTCCGCGGCAGCGAAGGAATTCGCGGATTCCGAGCTGCCTTCGATCAAGGAGTCGGGGGATCTGGAGCGGATCGACCGTTATCTCGAAGAGAAGCGCTTTTCCCGCGCTCTTCTCACTCTGGCCACTTTGCGCGCGTCGAACCCCGAGGAAGAGGCCCTGGTCCAGGAGACCCGGGAAAAAGTCGACGCCGCCCTGGCGACCGAATTCGACGCTCGAATGGCGGAAGTCGACCGACTCTTGGGCATTGGCCGCAAGAGCGTGGCCGTGGAATACCTCCACCCCCGGGAGTTGACGGAATTCAAGGGAACGGACTACTACCAGAAACTCGTCGACCGTCGCAAGCAAGTCGAGCAAGGCGTCTACGGCCAGATGCCGGACGAGCTGCGACCGGATGGAGTGGAACCTACGCAACCCTCGGAGGCGTCTGACTCCTGATCAGCCTCACTTGGTGAGCGGTGGCAGCCCTCCTCGGGGTTGTCGACTGCTTTCCAGTGCGGTCTCCAAACTCTCGCGATCTGCGGGAAACCCGTCCGGGTGACCTCCCGTGCGAGACAACCAGAAGGCTTTGGCGATGAAAACTCGAGTGCTGTCGTTCGCGATGACTGCAATCCTGGCCTGGGGAGGTGCCACTGCCTCCGCCCAGACGCCGCTGACCCTCGAGACGATGGTCACCGGATTGGGGAACCAGGTCGTCGACCTCCAGTCGGCGCCGGGGGATCGGGATCGACTGTTCGTGGTTCTCCAAAATGGCCGCATTCGGGTTCTGGAGCTCGCGACCAAGACCATGCTGACTCCGGCGTTTCTCGATATCACCACGAAGGTGGGAGACAACGCGAGCGAGCGTGGCCTGCTCGGGCTGGCGTTTCATCCACAGTACGACGTGAACGGCTACTTCTTCGTCAACTACACAAACAACTCGGGCAATACGGTCGTGGAGCGTTACACCGTGTCGGCGGGGAACCCGAACCTTGCCGATGTCTCTTCGGCTTCGGCGGTCATTACGATCCCCCAAAACGCCAACAACCACAACGGCGGTCAGATCCAGTTCGGTCCCAATGACGGATACCTGTACATCGGAATGGGTGATGGCGGTGGCTCTGGCGATACCGGTTGTCGCGCTCAGAACGACCAGCTGTTGCTGGGCAAGATGCTGCGCTTGGACATCGACACGCCTCCTTACGTTGTTCCCAACGACAATCCCTTCGTCGGCAGCGCGCCCCTGGACGAGATCTGGGCGACTGGTTTGAGGAACCCCTGGCGGTTCAGCTTCGACCGGGACAACGGCGACATGTACATCGGAGACGTCGGCCAATTCTTCATCGAAGAGGTCAGTTATCAGCCCGGAACCAGCCTGGGGGGTGAGAACTACGGCTGGAAGATCATGGAAGGCAACAACTGCTTCGGCACCGGCGGCTGCACCAGCCCGGCGCCCTGCGGCTCTCCGGTCTACACCGATCCGATTCATACCTACGATCACAACGCGGGTGCCTGCACCATCATTGGCGGTTACGTGTATCGCGGCTGCCAGATTCAGGACTTGCAGGGAACCTACTTCTTTGCGGACCACTGCAACGACCGGGTCTGGTCGTTCCGTTACGACGGCACCACCATGACCGACTTTCAGGAGCGAACTTCGGAACTGGATCCGGGAGGCGCTCTGAATGCCATCGCGACCTTCGGGGAAGATGCTGACGGTGAGCTCTACCTCGGAACCCTGGGCGGCAACATCTATCGCATCATTCCCAACCAAACCGCCTCTTGGAAAGACTTCGGGTTTGGCAAGGTGGGCGGCAATGGTCTCGAGCCGGAACTCGACTTGTGCGGGATCTTGGACGATGGCCTGTTCGCCGAGCTGCGCCTGCGCCATGCGCCTCCGGGCACGTTCATGTTGATGTTCATCTCCGACCAGTTGAACCCGACGCCGGCGCGCGGCGGCACCTTGGCCGCGACCCCGCCGGTCGCGACGGTGCCCCTGTTCGCGGACTCCAACGGTGAGATCAACGGGCTGATCACCGGCGATGTGGACGACACCATCCTGTACTTCCAGTTCCTGATCTTCGATCCGGGAGCGACCTTCAACACTTCGTTCTCGAACACGATCTGGCTCGAGTGGCCGTGATCGACTCCCGCTGACGCGGGCGACCCACCAATTGCAAAGCGCGGGCGTGTTCTCTTTCGGAGGACGCGCCCGCGCCTGTTTCGGGGGGCGGACCAACCCCGGAGATGCTGCCCTTCACGGGCGATCCGGCCGATTTCCACCGCGGGGAGGGCCTTGGATCGGACAGATCTTCCCGTTCCCGGGCTGTTGGCGGGGCATTCGGCGGGTGACCAGCGGTCTCTTTGAGGCTAAATAGGACTTCGAAACCGGTCTCTCACCAGGGTTCGCCCGGCCGTTCCGCGGCGCGGCGAGACCCGTCGACAACTCCTCAGGGGTATGACCATGTTGATCAGTCGGAGCCATGACTCCGTCGCCGCGGACTCTTCGTCCCCGTCGCGCCGCTCCTTCCGATGGGCTGCCTTCGCGCACCTGTCCCTCGCCGCTCTCATGAGCGTCTCTGTGGTTCCCTCCGCCAACGCCACGGGCACCTTCTTGCAGCAAACGACCAAGATCGTTCCGCAGCGGTTGGTTGCGGGCGACCAGTACGGTGCGTCCGTCGCCATGCTCGGCAATGTGGCGGTGGTCGGATCCCCGGGAGACGACACGGGGGGGCTTCAGGCAGGAGCCGCTTACGTGTACCGGTTCGATGGACTCCAGTGGAACATCGACCAACGACTGTTCGCCTCGGATGCCGTGGCCGGTGACGAGTTCGGGTTTTCCGTCGCGATCTCGGCCGGAGTGATCGTGGTGGGCGCTCGCTCCCGCGACACGCTGACCGGAGCGGCCTATGTCTTCCGCTTCAACGGATCGCAATGGCAAGAGGAAGAGATCCTGGAAGCCGATGATGGATCCCCGTTCGACATGTTCGGATCGGCGCTGGCCATTTCCGGCGACGTCATCGCCGTGGGCGCACTGCGCGACACCAACGCCAACGGGGCTCAGGCCGGTTCGGTGTACGTCTTCCAGTTCGACGGAGGACAGTGGAATCAGGATGACACGCTCCTCGCTTCGGACGGTGCGGCGGCGGACTTGTTCGGTTTGTCCGTTGGCATCTCCGACGACCTCCTGGTGGTGGGTGCTCCCAATCACGGCGGCTCGGGCGCGGCCTATGGGTTTCGCTTCAACGAGGTGAGCCTGCTTTGGGAGGAAGAAGTCAAGCTTCAGAGCAACGACGGAGCCAACGGCGACCTGTTCGGTGCCTCGGTCACCGCCGCGGATCGCACCATCGTGGTCGGGGCGCCGGGAGATGCCGACGCGGGTGCGGACACCGGATCCGCCTACGCATTCCAGCAACGCTTGGGCAACGATCTTTGGCGTCAGCTGCAGAAGATCCGATCCGACGATCCGCAAGGCGGAGACGAGTTCGGGGCGGCGGTTTCCCTCGAGCGCGGCCTGCTGGTCATTGGTTCGCCCCTGGCAGACGTCGGAGGCATGAGTTCGGGCTGCGCGTTCTTGTGGCGCCGCAATTTGGACAACAAGCGTTTCCGACGATTCGGTCGGATCGAGCCGCAAGTCACGGTCGCTCAGGCCAACTTCGGCTCCAGCGTGGCGGCATTCGGGGACAACGTATTCGTCGGCGCTCCCAACGATTCAGAAGTCGGCATCTCGTCGGGTTCCGCCTATCCCTATCACGGGCAGTTCCTGCTCGAGGTCGGCGACCAAACCTTGGCGACCGCTCGCACGCTCAAGTTCCAGACCTCCGGGGGCCTGCCTGGTCAGCCGGTGCTGTTGGCGCTGGTCGAGGGACATCCCCGGGACGGCCTGTTCCTTTACGGCCGGAATCCGGTGGTGCCCGTGCCTCCGTTGGTCAACTTCGTGGTGGAGTTCGGCGAGTTCGGAAATCGCGGGATCTTCGAGCGCACCTACACGTTCAACGACGTGGATGCGGTGTCTGGTACGACGCTGTTCTTCCAGGCCCTCGGCTCGGGCAACGCAGGACCGGTGTACTCCAATCCGGTTCCCGTCGAGTTCAAGTGAGTTCGATCGAGGTCTCGCGAACCCTGACCCTCTTTGCGGGACGCAGTGCTCGATTCTCCGCTGCATTCGGGTGAGTTCCCTTCGGATAGGATGAGCGCCCTTTCGAAACGGCGGCGCCCATGAAACCTTTCAAGTTCTTCTGGGACACTCACAAGTGGACGGGCATTGTCCTGTCCGTGGTGCTGCTGAACGTTGCGATCACCGGCTTCCTACTGCTCATCAAAAAGAAGGCGGACTGGATCCAGCCGCCGACCCAAGTCGGTGCTCCGGGGGAATGGCAGGACCTGGCCCCGCTTTCCGAAGTCTTGCAGACTGTCTTCGCCCAGGGTCACGAGGACTTCCGGACCATCGACGATGTGGACCGCATCGACTTCCGTCCCGGCAAGCGGGTTCACAAAGTCCGCTCGAAACACCACCACTCCGAGATGCAGGTCGACGCGATGACTGGCCAAGTGTTGGGAGTCGCGACTCGTCGGTCCGACCTTCTCGAGCAGATCCACGACGGCTCCTTTTTTGGGAATTGGGTTCACGACTGGGCGATGCTCTTGGTCCCCCCGGGACTGGTGTTCCTGGTCGCAAGCGGTTTCTACCTGTGGTTGGCACCGATTCTGCGTCGCCGTCGAACCGGCAAGGCGAAAAGGCAGAAGGTCGTGGGCGGCGGAGTTTGACAGGATGAAGAGGTGGGTCGGAACCAGCGGATATTCCTACAAGGAGTGGAAAGGACACTTCTATCCCGCGGACCTCAAGAACGACCAAATGTTGGCCCACTACGGTCGATCGTTTCCCACGGTAGAGATCAACAACACTTTCTATCGCCTGCCGAAGAAGGAAGTGTTGGAGCGTTGGAAGGACCAGGTGCCCGACGGCTTTCGGTTCGTGTTGAAAGCCTCGCGACGGATCACTCATCTGTCGCGGCTCAACAATGTCGAAGAGCCGCTGCAGTACCTGCTCGACACTTCCGAGTCTCTGGAGGACAAGCGCGGGCCGTTTCTGTTTCAGTTGCCCCCGAACATGAAGAAGGATCGAGATCGCCTGGCGAAGTTCTTGCAGTTGCTGGGGGATCGCGGGAAGGCGGCTGTCGAGTTCCGCCACGAGTCCTGGTTCGACGAAGAAATCTACGACGTCCTCCGCGATCATGGGGCGGCGCTGTGCGTGTCGGACGAACGCACCGACGAACCTTCCTGGACGGCGACCGCCGAGTTCGGCTACGTCCGGTTTCGGCAGGAAGCGTACGACACGGGAACCCTGGGAGAGCTGGCGGCAAAGCTTGCCAGCCAACCCTGGGATGAGGCCTACGTGTTCTTCAAGCACGAAGAGGGAGCGCCGGAACTCGCAAAGCGGTTCCAAGACGCCGCCGGCTCATAGCGCCCTGCGCTTCGAGTTGTTGGTGGAGGACTCGCGCATGACGCGACGCCCTCAGCCTCCGAGGGTGATCATCTCGATCTTGTGCCGGTCCTGGGGCTGATAGCCGTGATCGGAAAGGATGGCGCGGAGTCGATCTTCGGAAAATGCGTCGGTTCGACCGGTCCAGATCAGACGCAGCAAAGCGCCGAGGTCCTCATCGGTCGTGCGGTCGCGCAGGGGGCGTTTCAAATCGGTCCCGTCTTGGGAGAACAGACAGGTTACGAACTTTCCGTCTGCGGTGATTCGGGCGCGACTGCAGTTGTCGCAGAACGGCTCGGTCACGGAAGCGATGACCCCCAGGTCCGGACCTCCGCCGCGAACTTGGAAGCGAGTCGCGGGGTCGCTGGAGCGATGTCTACCCGCCGGTTGCAAGTCGAAGTGGGATCCCAGGGTCGCCAGGATCTCCTTCTTTGTCACGACCCGGTCCAGATTCCAAGCATTGGCATTGCCGACGTCCATGAACTCGATGTAGCGCAGGGCGAATCCGTGTTCGCTACAGAACTGCGCCATGGCAACGATTTCGTCGTCGTTCACTCCTCGTTCGACGACCATGTTCACCTTGACTGGATCGAGTCCCGCTTGCTGTGCTGCTCGCAGCCCTTCGAGGACTTTCGGAAGATTCGGCTTCTTGGTGATGCGCTCGAACTTGTCCGGATCCAGCGTGTCCAGGCTGACGTTGACTCGGCGCAGCCCCGAGTGGCGGAGTTGTTCTGCATCCGGCCCGAGGAGGACTCCGTTGGTGGTCAGGCAGAGCTCGTCGAGGCCTTCCAATTGCGACAACCGCTGAATGAGTTTGTCGAGGTCCCGGCGCAGCAGGGGCTCGCCTCCGGTAAGCCGAACTTTCTGCACGCCGAGAGGAATGCTCAGCCGAACCAGGCGCTCGATCTCTTCGTAGGTCAGGATCTCTCGCTTCTCGATCCAGTCGTAGTGATCGAGCGGCATGCAATACGTGCAGCGGAAGTTGCAACGGTCGGTCACCGAGATCCGCAGATCGTGCAGCGGTCGATGCCGCTGATCGAGGAGATCGTGACTCGCGATCAATGGATGTTCCTAGCGTTCAACTGGCCGGACTCGCGGGTTCTCGGTCGAAGAACAGATTGGTGAACGTTCCTTTGGCAACCTGAGTCTCCCCTTGGAAGACCGCCACTTCGCAAACGCCGACCGTCCCCCCTCGACGAATCACTCGCGCCTCGGCTCGCAGGTCCCCCCCTTGCAAGACGGAGGGTCGCAGGAAGTTCATCTTGAACTCGATCGTCGTCGTCTTCTGTTCCGCGGGAAGTTCGGTCATGAATGCCAGAGCGGCGGCAGAGTCGGCGAAAGCGCTCAGCATGCCCCCTTGAACGACTTCCTCTTGCTGCAGGAACTCCTCTCGCACTGGCATCAGCAGCTCCACGGAGTCGGCGCCCCACGACGTGACGCGCAGATTGAGGAGTTGGTTGATGGGGTTCTTTTCGAGTGCCGTTTGTGGGTTCATTCCGTCACTCCATGGGCATTCGGGGACGACGGGGAACAGCTTGCATCGCGTCGCTTGGATTCGAACAGTTTTCCTCGGCGGGTGGGGATTTCACGGGTCAGATCGCGACTCCGGGATTCGATGTTATTGCGGAATCCGAACGATTCCTTGAGATCCCCGAGCCTCCGGAGAGTCCTATCAGCCCAGTCTTGCTTCGAGCAGCCCCCACAGACGTAACCTGTTTCTGGAAATCTGACTACGAACTCCTGGGCAGAGCCGCGAGAGGCGGTCGGGAAGTCCTTTCCCAGGGTGCGTTCGCGGTTCCTGGGTGCGGATCTGAGGATTTCTCGGGCATCTTTCTGAGATCGCACTACCTTGTGACGCTTCTCGGAGATTCGCCCATTGCTCACTCGATATCCGCCGGGCCGACCGCGCCCCGGGCGACGCCCCGCACGTCCTTGAATTCCTTGCAACTTCGATCCTCGGCGACGTCTCTTCTCCGACGTGCCTGGAAGTTGCGTTCTGATTTGGTGGACCCTCCTTTTTGAAGATCTCCTTTCGATTCCTCTTGGCGACTGGACTGATTGCGTCCGCGGGCTGCGGCTCTCCGATGATGCAGTCGGTGTTGTTGGATGTCCCGCTTCAGCACGAAGTGGTCGAACAGCGCATCCGCGTGCCGCTCAGCGTCGCCACCGCTGCGGCGGTCGACGTCGACTTCGGCCAGGGGGAACTGTTTCTGGCACCGGGGACCGCTCCCTCACTGCTCGAAGGTCTCTGTCAATACAGCATGCCGTTGTTGTCGCCCTCCTTGCAGGAAGAAGAGCACGACGGTCAAGTGTTCGTGGAACTCAGCGGGAAGGGCCGTTCGTTCGGCTCTCAGGCTCGGGCCGCCATGACCAATCAGTGGGACGTCCAACTGTGTCGCTCCTTGCCCATGGCCCTGGACGTGAGTGTTGAGTCTTCTACGGGAGAAATCGACCTTGGCGGACTTCAACTCACGGACTTGGTGTTGCAGGGAGACGAGAGCACTCTGAATGTCGGGTTCGACCGGCCGAATCCAGAAGTCATGGAGTCTTTGCGCGTGGTGATCGGCGTCGGAGACCTCGAAATGAAGCGCCTCGGGAACGCCAACTTTCGCAAAATGTCCGTGGACGGCGGCATGGGAACCATCGAGCTGGACTTCTCGGGAAAGTGGAGTCATCCGGCGGAAGTCGCCATCGAAAGTGGACTTTGTGATGTTCGCTTGATCATCCCCCGAGAGATCCCGGTTCGGATCGCCACTGCCGAGACCGTTGAGTGTCAGCTCGAGGGGTTCCAGGCCGAAGGCAGCCATTGGGTGAACGCCGCGTGGAAAGACGGAAACCCCCGCAGGCGTCAAGAGCTCCTCATTCAGTGGAACGCCGGAATGGGGCAAATGGACGTCGTCGAGCGCTAGCCCACGAAGGCCGATGCCGAACGCTCAAGTCGCTCTTGGCTCGGTCTTACGACGACGGTTTCCATCCTCGACGTTTCTTCAGACAAGCTTGCGGTGAAGAACGCCGTCACTCCTCGCGGGAAACAACTTTGACCCATTGTCGCGAGGACCTTCATGAATGATCCGGTCTGTTCGCGTCGGCGATTCGTGCCTCGCGAATTGTCAGGACGTTCCCCTTTCGGACGGCTCGTCCCAGGCGAGCTCCATGGTGAGATTGCCACGCCGATACTTCGGGTGCTGTTCCTCTGAAGTGACCCGAAATCCGACGGATCGATAGAGCTCGATCGCGGGAACGGCCGAGCTGTTTGTCACCAGGTACACGGAATCCACGCCCTGTCGGCGAGCCCATTTCAGGGCGTGATTCAAGAGCACCCGTCCTGCTCCGAGTCCTCGGTGATGCTCGTAGACTCCCATCTTGATCAACTCGAAGCGGTCTCCTTGACGGTCCATCGCACAGGTTCCCACCACCTGGTCCTCCTTGCAGGCGAAGAAGATCTGGCCGCCCTTGTCGAGAATCACTCCTTGGGGGTCTTCCAACATCTCCACATCGGTGGGCTCCATCGCAAAATTCTGCTCGATCCACTGGCGATTGATCGCTGCAAAGTGAGGCGCGAGTGACGACGAGTATTCCTCAATTCGGAGCTCCGCAGCGGGGGGCGCCTGATGGCGTCGCAACGTGCGTTCTGCCAAGTCCGCCTTTTGCAGAGAGGTTTCGATTCCATCCAAAGTGGCCAGCAAATCGACCCCCGTTGATTCCACCACCTCGGTGATGGCCGCTTCGATATCGAGCCAAAGTTCCCGCAGACTCGGCACCATGCCACGAGCAGAGCGGGAGAGGTCCAGGATCCGGCGCCTGGCATCCGTGGGATCTCGTCGGACTTGGAGGAGGCCACGGACCTCCATCGCGCGCGCGGTCTGACTCACCGCCGGTTGAGTGAGCCCGAGGGTGCGCGCCGCCTCTCCGACCTGTTGCGGACCGCGGTCGGCCAAGAGGCGGAATAGGGGAAACCAGCCTGGGTCGAGGTCGAGCCGCTGGCTGCGGTAGATCTCCGAGCCGCTCGCAATCAATCGGTCGCTGAGTCGACGCAGCCGACTCCCCAAGGCGAGGAGTCCAAGGTCACGGAGGAAGTCCATCGATGGGCCCTTTCGTATCGGCATCTATATAAGCATTAATATAACTACCGATATGATGTCCGCAAGGGGAGGCTGGGCACTCGAACGGCGGGCGAGTCGCCGGGGAGGCGAAGGCATGCTTCTCCGGACGGCGGGCGCCAGGATCGACGGATGCCGAGACGCGATTCTGGGCGGGGCGAATCGGAAAGACCCGGCGCGCTGCCGGCCCCGGGGCGCCTCCCTCCGCGGAAATTCCTAAAACCCAAGAGGAATCGGCACAACCAACTCCGCTCTCGTGCCGTAGAAAACCATCGTAGGGAACGATGATTCGTGTTGGTTTTTGAACACAGGAGTCGCATCGCAGCGCCGGCGCCCTTTCGCGGGATGGTGGTCATCGATCGCCGAAGCGCCGCCAACGACGGTGTGCTCAGAAGAGGAGTCCTTGCCGTGAGAGGAATGGTCGGAGCCGCCGTGCTCTGCCTCGGGAGCCCCTTCGCCCTCGCCGGGGAAGAAAAGTCACTCGAGCAGATCCAGGCGGACTATCAGGAATACTTGTATGCCTCCTACGAAGGAGGTCGGATGCCCGAAGCGGATCGCTTGATGGACTTCGTGATGGCGGCCTACGAGCAAGTCGATGCCGCCGAAGATGCCGAACAAGCGGTTGCGGCTCTTCACCTCGTCATGGAGATGTCGAGCAAGGCGGAAGGTGGCATGGTTGCGGACTGGCAAGATGCCGCCGATCGCCTGTCCAATGAGTACGTGGACGAGCCGTCCCTGGCGTTGGTGATCGATAGCCTCGGTTACGTGCCGCCCGCATTGGAAGGTCCTCGGGACGAGTTCCTGGAGATGGTCGCGGCGGAAACCACCAACGATGAGGTGCGAGCTGCCGTGTGCATGGGCACGGCGAAGCGAATTCTGCGCGAAGACCTGATGGGCGGGTGCGACGAAAAAGACGCCGCTCAGTTGCCCGGTCTTCTCGACAAGCTGGCCGCGGACTTCGGCGAAGTGGAGGACCCCTACGGTCGCGGGAACTTCGCGACCATGGCGTCACGCATGAAGTACGAGTGGGAGAACCTGCGAGTGGGAAGTCAGGTTCCGGATCTGGCTGGCGTCGATGGCGATGGCGTGCCTTTCAAGCTTTCCGACTACGCAGGGAAGGTCATCTTCCTGGACTTTTGGGCCCATTGGTGAGGGGGTTGCGTGGCTATGTTCCCGCACGAGCGGTCGCTCGTGAACAACCTCAAAGATGAGCCGTTTGTCCTGCTTGGTGTCAATGGTGACAGTGATCCCGAAGCCCTCAAGAAGATGAATGAGGATCAAGACATCACTTGGCGAAGCTTCGCCAACTCCCACGACAGCTATGACTCTGCGATTTCCCAGCGTTGGAACGTCAACGGTTGGCCGACGCTCTACTTGATCGATGCGAATGGCAAAATCCGCAACCGATGGCTCGGGAATCCGGGCGACCAGGTGCTCGACGAAGCCATTGCTGGTTTGATCGAGGAAGCCAAGGGCTCCGAGACGGAGAAAGCTGGCGCCTAGCAGGCCTGTATCACGTCCTGCGAGAAGAGTTTCGAACTTTGCACGAACGTTCCCCGGGCGGGTCGAAGGATTCCTTCGGCCCGCCTGTTTTTGTTTCGAGCCTGATCGGAGGGGACTGTGGCCACACTGGTCGCCGACGCTTGCCAGGGCTGTCTTCGTTCACCCGTCCTCTACCGCCGATGACTCTTCCGCAAGTCGACGAGCCTTGAACGCGCTTCCCCATTCCTGCATGGGTTCGAGAATGGGCTTGAGGGTCTGCCCGAACTCGGTCACTTCGTACTCCACACGAGGGGGCACCTCAGCGTAGACGTGTCGACTCACGATGCCGTCCGCCTCCAGTTCGCGGAGTTGCAAGGTGATCATTCGCTCGGTCGCGTTCGGGATCAGACGCCGCAATTCTCCGAACCGTTTGCGACCCTCGAGCAGGTGACACACCAGGACCGGTTTCCATCTCCCGCCAATGACGCTCAGCGTTGCCTCCACGTCGCATCCCGTCTTCCAGTTGTACTTTCGTGTCATTGGTCGGCCTCACCTACGCTCATCGATGACCAATACTTACAAAAATGTAGGTACTTGTTGAATTCGTTGTTTTCCTCCATTCTGCCGCGCCTTCGAGCGGGTCGGCGAGCGTCTGTCCTTGGAGCCGGCGATGGCCCCGGTGCCCGCCACCCCATGTGACGAGGAGAAACCGAATGAATTCGAGCCAGTTCACCACGTTTCGGGTGGCCTTGGACAACGCCGTTCTTTGGGTCACGTTCGATTTCCCGCCGGTCAACGTACAGGGACTGCCGATGCTGGCCGACCTGGAAGCTCTGGCGGATGAGCTCGAATCGAATCGGGAGATCAAGGTCGTCGTTTTCCAGTCCGCTCACCCCGAAATCTGGGTGGCTCACGCAGACACCCACTTTCTCAAAGATATGTCTTCGGAGGTCGTTCCCCGATCGGAAGTGCAGCTTCTCGGCCTGCAATCGACTCTCGAGAGAATCAGCCGACTGCCCCAAGCAACGATCGCCAAGATCGAAGGGTTCGCCCGCGGTGGCGGGCATGAACTGGCGCTTGCCTGCGACATGAGATTTGCTGCGCGCGGCAAGGCGAGATTCATGCAGATGGAAGTCGGGATGGGAATCTTGCCTTGTGGAGGGGGCGCCTCGCGGATGGCCCGACAGGTCGGCCTCGGAAGAGCCCTCGAGATCGTCTTGGGAGCCCAAGACTTCGATGCGGATCAGGCCGAAGCTTACGGGACGATCAACAAGGCGCTGGATCCTGAAGAGATTGGCCCCTACGTCGACGAACTGGCCCGTCGCATCTCCCAGTTTCCCGCTCATTCCATTGAGGCTTGCAAGCGGGCCGTGTACGCCTCGGTGGATCTGGCGATCAACGAGGCGCTCAAGGAAGAAGCCTACTGGCTCTACCAGGCCACCAGCCGAACTCCCGCGCTCAAACGATTCCAGGTTGCGGACGACGGCGGCGTTCAGTTCGACATGAAGAATCAGCGAAAGTGGAACGACCTCGTCATGGAAGTGCAGGACATCCAGTGAGAAAGGTCCAGGGAGGAGGTGCATCATGAAGGCAATGGTTCTGAACGCTTACGGAGAGAAGGCAAGGTTCGACCTCGTCGAAGTTCCAGACCCGGAAGTCAAGCCCGGCCACGTCTTGGTCAAGGTCGCGGCGTCCAGTGTGAACACGGTTGACACCATGATTCGAAAAATGGGCAAGGAGTTGGAGCTCGCTCCGGACACTCCCGCCATTCTCGGCATGGACCTGGCCGGCACCGTCGAGGCGGTGGGAGACGGCGTAGAAGGATTCTCGGTGGGCGATTCGGTGTACGGGTGTGCGGGGGGACTGGCCGATCTCCCGGGCACCTTGGCGGAGTTCCTCTGCGCGGATTGTCGATTGGTGTCCCACAAACCCAAGAACCTTTCCATGACGGAAGCCGCTGCCTTGCCTCTCGTCGCGATCACCGCGTTCGAAGGCTTGATCCGCGCTGGGATTCAAGCGGGGCAGAAGGTCCTGGTTCATGGTGGATCCGGGGGCGTCGGCCATGTCGCGCTTCAGCTGGCCACGCACTTTGGTGCCGACGTGTTTGCGACGGGCGGCGGGGAGAAACAAATGGCGTTGATCCGAGACCTCGGGGCCACGCCGATCAACTACAAGACGGAGAAGGTTCGGGACTACGTTGCCAAGCACACCGGGGACGCCGGGTTCGATCTCGTGTTTGACAGTGTGGGGGGCGCCAACATGGCCAATTCTTTCGAGGCCGCGGCGCTAAATGGTCAGGTCGCGTCGACGGTTTCCATGTGCGAGTTGGATTTGACCGTGGCTCATTTCAAGGGCTTGTCGCTCCATGTGGTCTTCATGCTGATTCCCATGCTTCACGATCACAAACGCGAGACCCATGGTGACATCCTGCGGAGGGTCGCGCAGATCGTGGAAGCCGGCGGATTGAAGCCGGTGCTCGATCTCCCTCACTATTCCTTCGAGCAGGTGGGGGATGCCTACGCCCGATTGGAGAGCCGACAAGGGATGGGCAAAGTTGTCATCGAGCACTGACAAGGACCGGTCGAAAGGCGGGCAGGAGCGACCGTGCCGGCCAGTCAGAGTGAGCGCTGGATCCGATCGTGGTCCAGCTGGCGAGCTTCGCATCGCTCGAGCGGCGGAAGGGTTCGGTCCACTCCGGTTCCGAACTCTTGCTCGTGGTCGGTCCGCACGGTTCTGCGAGGCGCCCGACGCAGGTGTCTTGCGAGCCACTGACGCAGTCGCTGAAACCCGCTCGGCACCGGATGGCTGACGGGCACCGGGGGTGGTTCAGGGATACGGTTGGGAATCTCGATGGGGTAGCCCATGGACGGATTCTCCCGTCGACCTCAAGAGTCGTAAAGAGCGAGGATCTCTGCGGCGGACTCGATCACGTGTTCGGCTCCGGACTCCACGAGTTCTTCCCGTGGTCGGAATCCCCAGGCGACACCGACCGGGGTGAGCCCCGCCGCCCGGGCCGTTTCCATGTCGGTGCAGGTGTCTCCCACGTAGAGGATCGACTCCCGGGCCACGCCCAGCTGCTCCACCATCCATCGGGCGCCCGCCGGGTCGGGCTTGGGGGAGAACTCTTCCTTGTGACCCAGCACGCAATCAAACCGTTCTGCAATCTGTAGGTCCTCGACGGTTTGGACCGTGAGGGGGTGAGGTTTGTTCGAGAGAACCCCCAGTCGGGCTCCCCGCTTGCGGAGCTCAACGAGCACCTCTCGAATTCCTGGGTACAGAGCCGCCTGATCCGTCGCGTGGGTCGCGTATCGGGTCCGGACCGCGGCGATCAGGGGCTCCCACAAGTCCTGTCGCCCCTCCGGCAACGCGCGCTCGCAAAGCTTGACGATGCCGTCCCCGACCATGGTCCGAAACGCGTCCAGCTCATGGGTCGGGAGTTCGAGCTGCGTGAGGGCGAAGTTCACCACCTCCGCGATCGTGCCGAGGGTGTCGGCAAGAGTTCCATCGAGATCGAAGATGACCGCGCGTCGAGTGGGCATGGTCCCGGTTCTCTGAAGCCAAGGAGTGGAGTGGGGACGATAGCATTCGCCTCGAGGCCCTTCGGTGACATTCCCACGCGGTGGGGGAATCAAGAGACGTCGACCATCCATTCAAGACACGCCCGCATCTGCTCGTTCATGGCGTCTCGATCGAGTTGGCAGGGAGCTCCGTGGCCCGGCAGGACATGTTCGAATCTGTGGTCCGCCAGATTTTTCATGGACTCGACCTGGGTCGGCCAGTCGAACCAGCATGCGGTTCGGAAGGCATAGAGCTGGTGCATGTCCCGATTCCACGCCAAGTGGTCTCCACTAAACAAGAACCGCTCTCCATAGAGCAGGCAGCAACTCCCGCGAGTGTGGCCTGGAACCGGAATGATGAGAAGATCCTCGGTCAGTGAGAGAGGCGCGGTTCCTTGCGGTTGGATTTCGACGTTGCGGGTCGAAGAGGTGACGTCGGCGGCGTGCAAGATTCGTTCGCATCCAAACCGCTCGGCGAACTTTTCGTGGTCGGCCACATCATCTTGGTGGGTCAAGAAGAGGTAGCGAATTCCGCCGAGTTCCTCCAGCCGCTTGATCAGGGGGCCCGAGAATCGCGGCGAGTCGATCAAGACGTTGCCCTCCGGTCTCGCCACGAAGTAGCTTGCTGCTCCAAAGCTGTCGCGATGATGGAAGCCACAGTGGTAGACATTGTCGGCAATCCGAACAGGAAACTCGGCGGAGACGCGCGCGATATCGTGCGCTTCGGTCGTTCCGATGGATCCCGTCGGGCACGCGACGAGAGACCGCAGAGAGGCGAGAGTGGTGATGTCATCCGTGGGCTGGCGGTGAACTCGGGAATAGCTGTCCGCTCTGTCGAATACATCGGGCGCCATCCAGCGACACGTCCCGCAGTCAATGCACGTCGAATCGACATAGAAGTCCCCTTCGACGTTCGTGCTGAGTCGTTGCTTGGGGTCGGCCATGCAGTCGTCGTCCGGGTTGGGGAAGGGGCCATCTCGATCGGAATCCGAGAGGCGGTGGGAGCCGGTTCATTCATAGCGACCAAGGAGAACTCGTGCTCCTTTGGGCTGGATCAGCGCGTGACTGTCCGGCGAGCCGGCCGGCCGCTTACGATCCGGGAAACGTTTTTGCGAAACGGTAGCTGGTGCGCTCGTAGTCCAGGTGCAAATAGAACTCGTGAGCCAACTTGCGTCGCTGATGACTGGTTACCTCGACCATTCCACAGCCGTGGCTCATCAACGATTGTTCGGCAGCATCGACCAAAGCGCGGCCCCATCCCTGGCCGCGAGCGGCGGGGTCCACAATCAAAGAGGTGATTCGACCGACCGGCCTTGGTCGGTGCAACACGGTCATCCGGTGCAAGGTCACGGAGCCCAGGAGGCGGCCATTCTCGGGCAAGACCAGCGCCCAATTCCCGCCTTCTTCCCAACTCGGCCAGATCGCCAACACATCCGCTTCTGAGACGGGGTAGCCCAAGGGAGTCAAGAGTCGTGCGAGCTCCGAAGCGTCTTCGGGGGTTGCGCGGCGGATGGCGGGGGACGAGGTCATCGGATGTGCGGCGGGTGTCCACGAAGGAGAGGGCGCGAAACGTGTGGCCAGCATATCTCCGGACGATGTCCCCTGCATCTGGTGGGATCCCTGGTGGGAACACAAGCAAGCCCGAGGGGCCATTCTTGTCCAGCCAATGCCTCCGCCGCGACTGCTAAGATCCGCGGATTCGATAGGGAAAAGCAGCTTTGTGCTGGGACAATGCCACTGGGCAATCTCTTCGCCTTGGTCCCAGACTCGCTCACACTCCGTGGAGAGGAGATCTTCATGCGATTCCACAATCGCACGGGCACCGACCTGATTCCCTACCCCGTCGTCACATCTCCACCGCCACCTCATCGGGAGCGTGATGTGGATGGACGGATTCCTCGGAACTGTTCGGCAACCGTCGATTCGGAAGGGTTCAATTTGGTCCTGACCAATGAAGACTACGGAGGCTCGGGGACCAATGGGGTGTTCCTCGGCTTTGACACATCGACCTCTCCCCTCACCGTGCTCGTCCGGAGACTTCGTTACAAGGTGGCGCCCGGGCAAGAAGGGAGCAATTCCAGTCTGCAGCCGGAGGTGATTCAGGACGAGGTTGTCGAAGTGGCGGTGGACGGGGATGTCACCGTCGACTCGGCCTGGCAAGTCAGCGTGGGCGTTCCGTCAGAGAAGACCTACTCTTTGGACGTGTATCCCCCCTCGATCCAGGGTGGTGGCACGGTTCGCTTCTCGAGTTGCGGCGGGATTTCCGGAAATGTGGTACGCGTCCACATTATGGCCACCGATGGCGTGCCCGAGAACACATTCGCCTTTCAGGGAAACTACGACAGCAATGGCATGTGGACCCACGACAACATCACCCCGACCGATCCCAATGTGACTGGCAAGACCTATACTTTTCAGCTGTTCACCAAGGACGAAGACGACAAGGCGTTCGCTTCGAACACGGTTGACCTCACCATTTTGTAGTGCCCCGTCGTGGCGACATTCCGTGAGGAAAGCTTGTGTTTCGACGCAATGTCGCAAGACGTGATTCCTGGTGTCCCCTTGCACATTGAAGAGTGCATGGGTGACAGGCCGGAGGAACCATGGAAATCGAAATGATCGATCCCGGGTTCTATGACGAGCTTCGGGCTTATGTCGCTCGCCACATGGTCAAGAACGAGCGACACAATCACACGTTGCAGCCGACGGAAGTGGTGCACGAGGCACTCCTTCGCCTGAGTCTCCACAAAGGGGCATTCGCAAACCCCGCCCATTTGCGTGCCACAGGGATCCGGGCCGCGCATCAAGTGCTTGTCGACTATGCCCGACAGCGTTCGGCGCAGAAACGGGGTGGGCAACGCGACCGAACGACACTCGTCGACGGCCATGCGATTCAAGAAGAGCTGTCGTTGGACATCCTCGACCTGGAGGCCGCGCTGGATAAGTTGGGAGCCCGGTGGCCTCGCCAGCGCGAAGTCGCCTTGTTGCGACTGTGGTGCATGACCGGGAAGGAGATTGGACAAGTGCTCGGCATCCAAGACAGCACGGTGAAAACCCATTGGCAGTTCGCGCGAGCGTTTCTTCGCCGTGAATTGGGCGATCGCGAAGAGGCTGAGGAACGGTGAAGGATCGAGCCAGTCGCGTCGAGGAGCTGTTCTTGTGGGCCCGAAAAATCCCGGATCCGGAAGATCGCCGGCGGATGTTGGCGCGCGAATGCCAAGGAGACCGAGAACTCGAGGAGGAAGTGCAGTCGCTCTTGGATCACGACGTTTGCGACGGCGCCTCGGAACTTGGCATCGGCGATTTCTTGGATGGACCGGAGACGGTCCAACCCACTCGAATTGGCTCCTATGAGATTCTCGGCATCCTTGGCGAAGGAGGCATGGGGATCGTTTACGAAGCCCAGCAAGAGCGACCTCATCGCATTGTGGCTCTCAAAGTGCTCCGCGCGGGAGCTCTGACTCCGAAGCTCCAGCGTCGATTCCGTTTCGAAGCAGAGACGCTCGCTTCTCTGCAGCACCCTCACATCGCCCAGATCCACGAGGCAGGGGTTGATCCCACGGACCACGGGATGCGCTCCTACTTCGCCATGGAACGAGTCCATGGCCGTGCGTTGACCGAGTACTCTTCGGACCAAGGGCTGTCGATCCGCCAACGACTCGAGCTGTTCCTGAAGGTTTGCGAAGGAGTTCACTACGCCCACCAGAAAGGAGTGATTCACCGCGATTTGAAGCCGGGCAACCTCTTGGTGGAATCTGGAGGGACCCCAAAGATTCTGGACTTCGGAATCGCACGGTCCACGGAGTCCGACTTGCGAGCCACGCTCGATCGAACCGCCAGTCAGCAGATTCTCGGCACCCCGGCCTACATGAGCCCCGAGCAAGCGGCCGGCCAGGTCCGGGACATTGACATCCGCTCGGACATCTACTCTTTGGGAGTCGTGTTGTACGAGTTGCTGGCGGGGGAACTTCCCTATGACCTTCGCGATCAGGAGCCCCTCCAAGCGCTGCAGGTGATTCGGGACAAGGAACCTCTTCGTTTGGGAACCTTCCATCCGACGTTTCGTGGAGACTTGGAGACGATCGTCCACAAGGCTCTCGAGAAAGACAAGACCAGGCGATACCCCTCGCTCGCGGGATTGGCGGATGACATTCTTGCTTTCCTTGACTACCGCCCCATCGCGGCAAGGCCTCCGAGCACTTGGTATCGGCTGCAAAAGTTTTGTCGGCGGAATCGAGCCACGGCTGTCGCTGTCGTCAGCATCTTCTTGACCTTGCTGGTGGGGTTCGTCGTCTCGACGACATTGCTGCTGAAAAATGAACGGCTGTTGAACAAGAACCGCGATCAGCTCGCTCAGAACCAATTGATGATCGAACTGTACGAGGACCTTTGGACTTCGCCGGACCCATCCCGGGGCTTTGAACATGATGTCACCGTGCGCGAAGTCTTGGACCAGACGGCTGGGGAAGCGTTGCAGCGTCTGACCAACTATCCGGAAGTCCAGGCCCGATTCGAGCGATCCCTGGCGGCGACCTACCATTCCTTGGGATCGTTTCCGCAGGCGGAGGTTCACGGCCGGAAGGCGCTCCACCTCTACCAGCAAACCCTCGGTTCGTCTGACGAAACCGCGCTCTTGGCAGAAGGAGAGTTGGCTTTGACTCTCCAAAAGCTTGGAAAGCACGACGAAGCCAAAGAGACGATGGAGCGAGTTCGGCGAGAAAGCGAAGCGGTCCTTGGACCGAACCATCGCGACACGCTCCTCGCGGGGATCCGACTGGCAGCTTTCCTGCAATCCCAGAGTCATTCTCTGGAAGCGTTGGAGTTGTTGAACAAGGTGGTCCCCGCCCAGAGGCGAACTTTGGGGGATGACCATCCGGAGGCTCTGGAAGGGCGCAACGATCTGGCAGTCGTTCTGGCCGCCTTGAATCGCTTCGAAGAAGCGATGTCAATTTTCGAAGACGTAGTTCGGATTCGGGAACAAACCCGCGGGCCGCAACATCCACTCACTTTGAAAGCGCGACATAACTTGGGTTCGCACTTGATGGTCGCGGGCTTTCACCAACGCGCGAGGGAGATCCTCGAGAACGTGTTGACGGTTCGAACTCGCGTGCTCGGGGAGGAGCATTCCGACACACTCGAAACCGCAAGGGCTCTGGCCTACACGCTCCAAAGCGAGGAAAAGCACGAGCAAGCGCTGCCGATTTTGGAGCGCATTGCAGAGGTCGAGGCTCGGACGCTCGGAGAGGGCCATCCTCACACCTTGCTTACTCACAACAATCTTGGCCAAACCTTGGTCTTTCTTGGGCGCGTGGAAGAAGGCACGCGACTTCTTCAGAGGGTCTTCGAAACCCACAAGCGCGAGTTCGGTCCGGACCATGACCGGACCCTCGTGTTTTGCCGCAACTTTGCGATCATTCTCGCAATGCAGGAGAAGTACGACGCCGCGGTGCCCCTGCTCCTCCATGTCCTCGAGGTCCGAGAGAAGGCGGTGGGCAAAAACCACGCCTTCACGATCAAGAACCGCGAGGAGTACCTGCGCTACCAAAGCGTACTCGAAGTTCAACTGCGAGAGCAGATCTCGACACTGAGACAGAATCCGAATCACGAGGTCCGTCCGCTGGTTGTCTTGCTCGACACACTTGGCTGGAGCCTTTTCCAAGCGCGTAGCCAGAAGCCGGAGGAGGACACCTTGACGAGGGCAGATGATCTGTTGACGGAAGCCATGGAGCTTGCCACCGTGCATCTGCAAGAGAGTGACTCCTTGCGCGGGACCGTCACCCTTCACTCCGCCCTCTGTCGCATGGAGTTTGGAGAGTACTTCGAGGCGAGAGAACTGGTCTTGGACGCCTACGATATCTTGCTTGTGCTGCCGGAAACCGAGAGCGAAACGATCGACCAGGTGTTGCTGGCGCTGGCTCAATGTTCGACGGAGTTGGGAGAGGAAGACGAAGCCTTGCGTTATCAAGCGCTGCTGCGGGGAGAGGCGGTCGCGGCGGAATGAGGGGACTGCGCGCGGCCAGTCTTCGGCATGGCCCGATTAGCGGGAAGAACTGATCAACGCCGGAGTTTCTCGGCTGTCCGGATCGGGTTGCACGAGGAAGCTCTGCTGCAACGAAATGCCAGCCGCGGTCAATGTCGCCGTGTATTCGCCGGGAGCTGCTCTTCCTCCGGGGACGGAGAGATTCCACTGCACCGCTTGGATCCCGGGCTTGCCGGAGCCGTGGAGCCGGGTGATTCGCCGCCCCGAGGTGTCGTGAACCGTGAGGGTGACTCCTTCGCGAATCTCTTGGTTCAAGTAGTAGTAAAAGCCCGCGCCCGGTGCTGGATTTTCACCGACGAATCGACGCGATCCGTAGGGATCTGAGGTTGGCAGTTTGTTCCAAAGGATGGCGGGGCGAATTTCGAAAAGGTGGCTTCCGCTGGCGAGGAGTTCTTGCTTCAGTTGCTGCAAAGGAGCTACGTCGAGAATCCAGATTCCCCGGCCGTGGGTCGCGACGACTAGTTCCTGCGCGGTCGGATGAACGACGAGGTCGTAGACGGGGACGGTGGGGAAGTCTCGACGGAATCGAGTCCACTGTTCGCCGCGATCCAAGGACACGTAGCATCCGAACTCGGTGCCGAGATACAGCAGTTCCGCGTGAATTGGATCTTCTTCTAAACAGCGAACCGAGCCATCGGGCAAGTTGTCGCTCAGGAAGCGAAAGCTCTGACCAAAGTCATCGCTGACCAGCAGGTAGGGCCGGGTGTCTCCCGTGCGGTGGGCATCCAAGGCCACGTACACCATCGATTCCTGGAAGCGGGACGCGATCACTTCGCTGACCGAGCATTGGTTCCCCAGTGGGGGGAACTGGTCGGAGATGCGTTGCCATCGGTTGCCGTGATCGAGAGTCAACCAGACGGCGCCATCGTCGGTTCCGACCACTAGCATTCCCGGCACCAAGGGAGACTCGCTGAGCGCTGTCGCGGTGCCCCGGGCGGTCATCCCGAGTTCGAATCCGCGACTCAGTGATTCGCTGTGAGCGCCCCGTTCCGTGGCACGGATCACTTCGCTTCCTGCGAAGTACAAAGTGTCCGGGTCGTGAGGGGACAACAGGAACGGAGTGTTCCAGTGGAAGCGAATGTCTTGGCGAGGCGGCCGGATGCGCAGTCGTTCTCCGGTGCGCAAGTCTTGGCGGACGATCGCCCCATACTGACTTTCGCAATACACGAGAAACGGCTGGCGCGGATCCACGGCGCAGTGAAAGCCATCTCCGCCGCCGATCTTGAACCAGTCCGCGGCGAGCACTCCTCCGTCGGGCCCTCGGCGGGGAGCCGCGCTCGGACCTCCCCAAGTGCCGTTGTCTTGCAGGCCTCCGTAGATGGAGTATGGCTGCTGATGATCAACCGCCACGTTGTAGAACTGGCCAATGGCAAGGTGATCGAGGAAATCCCAAGTCCGGCCCCCGTCGTAGCTCTTGTACACGCCCCCGTCGTTGCCGAGCAGCAGGTGATCCGGATCTTCGGGATCGATCCACAGTGCGTGGTGGTCGGGGTGGGTGTTGCGATCCAGGGTCAGGTCGAACTGGTGGCCCCCGTCCAAGGATCGGTGGAGATCGATTCCTAGAACATAGACGCAGTCGGGGTTGGTCGGGTGCAGGCGGATCTGGCTGTAGTAGAAGGGGCGTGGGTTGAGACTGTTGACTCGCTTCCAAGAACCTCCGTCGTCGTCGGAGCGAAACACTCCCCCGGTTTCAAAGCCGTAGGTTCCCTGACGGTCCTGCACGTTGGGCCGCTGTCCGCCCTGCATGCCCGATCGAAACCCGCCGCTGGCCGGTCGCTCTCCCAGGGTGACCTCCAATGCCTCTTCGCGCCCGCGGCGCAACAGGTGAACTTTGGTGCGATCCCCGGCGCGGAACAGGGCCAAGGAGTCTTTCAAAGTTTCATGGGCAAGCACGGAGGTACCACCAATCGTGGTCACCAGGTCTCCCACCTGCAGTCCGCTCTTGCTGGCTGGGTGGTTTTGCACCACGCGGGTGATGCGAAAACCAGAGAGCTCCTTTTTTCCCTGCACACCCAAGTAAGCATCGCCGTGGGGAGTGGCAGAAGTCGGAGCCGCCTTGCCGGTCAAGTCGGTTTCGACGACCGCGTAGATCGTTGCCTGGTCGTCGAAAACACCGATCGCCAGTCCGATCCGGCCCAACGAACGAGTGGGAAGACCGGTCTGCAATCGTTCCCAGGAGTCGCCCCCGTCTCGGGAGCGCCAGATTCCGGAACCGGGTCCCGTATGCACCTCGGGCTTGCCGCCATCGAACGCATCGCGCATGCGCTGGTAGGTGGCGGCAAAAATGACGTCAGGGTCGCGGGGATCCAACAAGACGTCGACACAACCGGTTTGATCGTCGACGAACAAGACTCGTTCCCAGGTCGCGCCACCGTCGGTGGTTCGATACAGGCCCCGTTCCGGATTGCGACGCCAGGTGTTGCCAAGGGCAGCGACGAACACGGTGTCCGAGTCGGTGGGGTGCACCACGATGCGACCGATGTGCCGCGTTTCCTCGAGTCCGAGATGGTTCCAGCTCACCCCTCCGTCGTCCGAGCGGTAGATACCGTTGCCCCACGACACGGAGTTTCGACCATTGGCTTCTCCGGTTCCGACCCAAACGGTGTTGGGGGAAGAGGGCGACAAGCAGACATCGCCGAGAGAGGCTGTGGCCTGATCGTCAAAGATGGCTCGAAACGTGGTTCCGTTGTTGACGGTCCGGAACAGGCCACCGGACGCGGTGGCGACGTAGAAAATGCTCGAGCGCTCGGGGTGGACAGCAATGTCCACGACTCGCCCGCCCATGTTCGCGGGCCCCAGATTCCGCCAGCGCAGATTGTCCACGAGCTCCCGGGCGTCGGGGAGGGCGAGCAGACAACTCAGCAGAACGGGGACCACGAGATGCATTGAAGGACGCTCCTCGGCGTTCCTTCCACTTCCCGGGGGCGGGTGGACTCGCGGAACGCGAGTCGGAGAACGCCACCCTCTACATCGGACAGGGTCCCGGGGCCGCCGGAGTCAAACCAAGCCCGGAGGATTCACGAAGCCCCGCGGCGCGGTGGAAGCCCCTTGTGGCGATGTCATGACGACGCTTTTCATCCTCGACGTATCCTCCGATACGCTTGCGGCCGAAAATGCCGTAAATCACTGCCACAAAGGAGCTTGGCTGACGCTCGCGAGGCTCTCATGAGTCACCAAAGCTCGCTCCCCTGGGAACGGCCGCATCGAGGCCGGTTCCCCGGGGCGGGGCGGCCAGCCGTCTGATTCGTTGGGCAGGCCGCGCCCGTCGGTCGCTTGGCGGTCCGAGGTTCCGGACCGTCCCTTACTTCTTCCATAGCCACGGGGTGAAGATCATCAGGACCGAGTAGATCTCGAGGCGACCCAAGAGCATCAAGCCCGACAGCATCCACTTCCCGGCCGCGGGGATGTCGGCAAAGTTGCCGGTGGGACCGACCTCGCCCAGACCCGGACCGATGTTGGACAAGCAAGCCACCACCGACGTCAAGGAAGTCGTCATGTCCTTGCCGAGGGTCAGCATGACGAGGACCCCGACGGCATAAAGCCCGAGGAAGAGGACGAAGAAGCCAAGGGTCCCGGTGACCGCCGAGGGCTCGACGTGTCGCTTGCCGAACTTGACGAACAGAACCGCGGACGGGTGCATCACCCGCTTCACCTCCACGGTTACGAACTTCCACAGCACCATGATGCGCGCCAGCTTCATGCCCCCCGAGGTCGAGCCGGCGCAAGCACCCGAGAACATCAGGGTCACCAAGACGATCTGGCACAGGTAAGGCCAGCGGTTGAAGTCATGGGTACCGAAGCCGGTGGTGGTCACGATGGACACGGTCTGAAACGCGGCATGACGAAGCTTGTCGAGAAACGCTCCGGGGACTGCTTCGTCTCCGGCGATCTCGGCAGAAGCGGGAATCGCTGGGTCCATCCAGGTCATCGCCGCGCACAGGATCACGATGGCAATCACGGTCAGCACGGCGTACAGGCGCACTTCCTGGTTGTGAACCACCGCCCGCCAATTGCGGTGGAACAGCAAGAAGTGCATGGCGAAGTTGACCCCACCCAGGAACATGAACACCGTGATGATCCACTGAATCGTCGGAGAGAAGTTCCCGACCGACGCGTTACTCGTGGAGAAGCCTCCGGTCGAAAGGGTGGTGAAGGCGTGGCAGACTGCTTCGAACGGCGTCATGCCACAGATCCAAAGCAAACCGATCAAGCTCAGGGTCAGGAACAGGTACACGGTCCACAGCACCTTGGCCGTGTCCGAGATGCGCGGCTTGATGCGACCGGGGGTGGGTCCCGGAACTTCCGCCTGAAACAGGAAGTTGCCGCCGGCACCCAGGGCGGGAAGCAGGGCGACGAACAGCGCGACGATGCCCATTCCCCCCAGCCACTGGGTCAGGGAGCGCCACAGGTGCATCCCCTGGGACAGGGCCTCGACGTCTCGCAGGATCGACCCCCCGGTGGTGGTGAAGCCGGACACCGATTCGAAGAAGGCGTCGGTGAACGAGGGGATCGAGCCGCTCATCCAGTAGGGGAGAGCGCCGATCAATCCGACCAGGACCCACCCCAGGGTGACGCAACCGAATCCATCCGCGGCGGATACCCGTGAATCGCCGGGTTGGCGCTGACGCGACAAGCCCCACACGGCGAATCCGACGACTGCAGCACCGAGAAAGGACAGCCATTCTCGGCGGCTGTCCCCGGCGAGGAACGAGACCCCGGCCGGAACGAGGAGAACCACGCCGAGCAGTGCGCACAGCCGACCGATGATCTGGAAGACGAGCCGATAGTTCATTCCGAAGGATCCAACGGATCTCGCGAAGCTCCGCGGGACGATCCGAGATGCCCGAGCTCGGGGCTGTGTGCGGAAATTGTACCGAGGATTTCAAAAGGTTCTTGTTCTCGATCGGCGGCAGAAATCCGACAATCCGCGTCACCGATCCGCAACTCAAACGTCGCAACTAGCGAGGTAGCCCCAAGGCAACCCATCCACTTCACGCACCGACGCCCGTGTCCCGGCCGTTCGCGGCCGATTTCTGCACGGAGGAGTTTGCCAACCCGCCCGCGGGTTCGATCTTGCTCGGATCGCGCAAACTCTCTCGCTGCAGGAGACCTGGGAGGGGAACAAGCTCTTCAAATCACTCCTCGATGCGGAGTGTGCTGGAGCCGACTCGGGAAGGTGCCAAGCGACGTGATTGAGAGAAAGGCCATCGCCCAAGATGCGCCATCGGAACACCACCGTGGATTCGTCCTCCGAGCTACGTTTCCTCGGGATCGGAACTTTGCAGTCAGTCGCACGATTTGTTCACTGGGATTCCGCCGAAATCGGGACGGAGCCGGCGGGGACTGCCGCGCCTCTCGTCGAGGAACCCATGGTCATTGCCGTGGAATGGCATTTGGACCCCGAGGCCCTCGCTCGTGACCACGGGGCGGAGCGGATTTCAGAGCCGTTGGCGGTGGCTCGTCGTGGTCGGCCTTGGGGTCGTGGTGCTACTGGTCGCGGAGCTCGCTGGCCGATCCGCGGTCCCTCGGGAACTCCTCGACCCCGACCAGGCTTGGGTTGAGCGAGGTGACGGGATCCTCGGCCTTGCGCCGAATCTCGATGGCTGGATGGGCTTGGCGCGTTTCCGAACGGGTCCCGAGGGGCACCGGGCGACCGATTTGCCGGCGCCCGGTCCGTCGGACGAAACGGTCCGGTTCCTGCTCATTGGCGGAGAGTTCCTCGCTGGCTTCGGCTTGACCCAGGACGAGCTGGTCTCCGCTCGGTTGCAACGCTCCCTCCAAGAAGAAGCGGGGATCGAGCAAGCGGAAGTCGTGGTCGAGGTGCTGCGAGGGTCCCTCATGGCCCTGCGGCCGAGAGTCCTGGCGCTCATCGAGAAGTGGGCGCCGGATCGCCTGGTGCTGGTCGTGGGCCCGGAAAGCGCCGATGAGGATGCGGCGCTCCTCGAACTCGACTCCGAGTGGATTGCCGAGCCCACTCTCGAGCCGAGTTTGTCGGCGCTCTGGTTTCACTGGCAGCGTTGGCGCCTGGCCGGTGCTCGCGAAGAAGCCGAAGCTCTCGCCGCGGAGAGAGTGAGCCGCGACGGGTTCACCTATCGGCCGGTCGACGAAGTGGCCGAGTGGGTGGGGTCCCTGAAGGCTCCGGAGGGGAATCGCGAATTCCTCGAAACGCGTTCGGCGGTCTTGAACATGGTCCTCGAGGGCTCGCGGGGCATCGAAGAGCGGCGGCGAAAAAAGAGGCTCTTCGACGACGCGTTGGGCGTGTTCGATGAGCTGCTTCGAACCGGAACCTCGATGTTTGTCCTGGAGCTCGGGCCGCGCATGCTGGTGGCCGAAATCACCCGTGCTGCCAAACAGCTGCGGGTTCCTCTCGGAGAGGGACCGCCTCGCGAATTCGACTCGGCTCTTCGCATGGACGGCAGCTTCGTGCGGGATTCTGCGATCCTTCATCGGGCCGCGGCGGACTGCATTCTGGGGGGGATGTTTCGGCGTCATTTGCTGCCGAACATCCAAGAGTTGCCTCCCCGGGTCACGGACACGATGGATCAGATCGATCGCTTTCATGGCGTGGTCAAGGCCCACGAGCTGGACCTGGTCGCGACGGCTCGCCATGCCGTCGCGGAACGCCTCTCCTTCGACGGAGAGGTTCTTCCCGTGGGGGCCCTGGATGGACTGGATCCCGAGGGACGGATCCTCGATTCGGTGTTCGAAGTGGTGACTTTGTCGACGGCGGGGGACCGGGTGACGGTGGAGCTTCGCGGTCAAACAGATGTGGAAGCTCCTGCATCGCTGGAGGTGGAATGGCTGGCCGGTCGTTCCGACATCTACCCGCTGACCAAGTTGCAGGAACCGCCGCAGAGGGATCACTGGGTCGCGCAGTATTCCTTCGATCGCCCTCCCGCGCCGGAGCAGCTTCTCGATCTGCGTTGCCGGGTGCCGGATTCGGTGGTGAATCGGGTCTGGCTGCAGGGAGTTTGGTGGTGGTGATGGTCGGGACGGGATCGGTTTCCTGCCCCTCGACGTCCCCGACAATGTGCCGGTGATCTCACTGGGTCATACCGCGGCGCCGTTTCTGATCCGGCGTTATCATGAGTGCCGTGCAGGAATCCCTCCTCGGTTACTTGTTTGTTTGCTTCGCTGTCGGCGCCGCGTGTCTTGGCGTCGCGGTCTATCTGGCCGTTCAGAGGCGCAGCGCCGTGTCGCGGCCCTTCCTCGCGTTCTACGTCGCCTTCAGCATCCTGGTCACCGCTTCGCTCTTGTTGGCGTTCGCCGACGCGGCACCCGGCAAGGTCTCGGAATCGGTTCGATGGATCTTCCAGTACCTCGAGTCGATTGTGGGCCAGTACGGTCTCATGCTGACTCTGCCGATTCTGGTGCACCGGGTGTTCGGCGTCGTTGTTCGCCGACGCGAGAAGGTTTTGGTCTTGGCGGTTCTCGTGACGTTCGCCTTGCAACACGTGACGGAATTTGCGTTGGGCTCGACCGTTTGGGACCAGCGAGGTGACTGGTTCGAGGACGGCGTGCTGATCGCCCTCACGGCTTATGTCGTCTGGATCGCCTATTCCCGTCGAAGATCGGCCGAGGCGCAACAACCTCTCGCCTTCCGGGTGTTCCTGCTGATGCTGATCGGTGTCCCGGGAGTGGTCTGGGATCTCTTCTACGGGGAAGCCTCGGGCGTGCGCCTGTATCCCATCTGGTATTGCCTGACCAGCGTGGTGGTCACCGGGACCCTGGTCCAGGGGGAGGCCGCGCCGAGGCAGGCGCTCAAGGAGGTCAGCCCGAAAGATACCGGGCCCAAGGAAGTGGCGAGGGAGGGGGGGCCGACGGCTCTGGACGGCTGGGGACTCAGCGAACGGGAACTCGAAGTTGCCAACGGTGTGGGGCGCGGACTGAGCAATAAGGAGATCGCGGCATCCCTTCACATTTCACCGAACACGGTGAAGACCCACATGCGCGCGATCTTTGAGAAGGCCGGTGTCCGTTCTCGATTCGAGCTCATTTCGCGAATGAGTGGCTTTGTCAGCGACAATCACCCGAAAGGGTGAGGCAATTTCACCCGTTTGGGCGAATTGAGGGGGGCCTGGGTCCGGCCTACTGTTCTCCAGTTCCATCACCTTCTTGGAGAACCTCAATGGACCGACACACCCGTCTCCTGCTCGTCACCAGTCTCGCGCTGCTTCCCTTCGGTTCGCCCGCCTCCTGGGCCGCGCCCGGAGAGCAGGCCGACGACCGGCCCCGCGTTCTGATCACGAATGACAACGGAATCGATGATCCGAAGATCGTCGCCCTCGCTCGGGCGTTCGCGGAGCGGGCGGAGACCTGGGTCGTTGCCCCGGCCGAGGACCGGAGCGGCACCGGGTCCTCGCTGAAAATCGTTCGCGCGGGGGCCATCTCCGTCGAGCGACGAGACTTGGGACCCGGGATCGAGGCGTTCGCCGTCGACGGCTATCCCGCCGACTGTGTTCTCGTCGGCATCGGAGCACTCCTCGGAGATCGGCCCCCGACCTTGGTCGTTTCCGGAATCAACGGGGGAGCCAACGTCGGGGCCGAGTGGATGTTCTCCGGTACCGTTGGCGCGGCCCGGGTCGCGGCATTTGCCGGTTTCCCAGCCCTTGCCGTGTCCGGTCTCGACGACGACATTCCCGGCGCGGTCGACGCGGCCGTCGACTGGGTGGTGAGATTTTCAGAGCATCGAGTGGTCCGGGAGCTTTCCCACGGCGAGTACCTGACCGTCAGTCTGCCACGCGTTTCGCCCTCAGAAGTGCGCGGAGTGAGGATCACCGATCGGGCGCCCCTCCGACGCGGACCCCGCCTGGAATACGACGAGGCCGAAGGAGTGTGCAGAATCACCGGCATGCTCGCCCTGGAAGCGCCGCTCTCGGCGATCGCCGACGAAAAACTCCACGCCAACAACATGATCGTCGTCGTGCCAATGCACACCGACGAGGTCGACGGCACTCGCCTGCTCGACTGGATCCGGTCAGATCCCGGTCTTCCGCAGTGGCAGCCGGGCGGGGGGGAGCGTTGACTCGAGCTTGGACTGCCTGACGATGGTCGTGCTTGAGCCCGCTACCGAGCCTTTCCGAGACGTAGGACCTTGCCCTTGTTGTTGAAAGTCGTTGGCAGGATCGACTCGTTGCCGATGCTGCGGTGGTGTCGCTCCTTATTGAGCAAGGCGATCTCGTTCCAAAGACGTTCGACTGATGTGTCCTCACCGTTTTGGAGGACTGCGTCGGGTTCAGACAAAAAAGGGGCACTCCCGTGTCCGTGCGAGAGTGCCCCTTGGGGTCGCGAGCGACCCGGTCTTCAGTCTGCGTGGAGAACGAGGAAGAAGGAGAAACCCCGAACTCCCTTGGAACCGTTAACTGAAACCAAAGACCACACGCCCGGACTGGCCCCATGGCAATGTCGGATCAACAAAAAGACATTTTTGAACGATGGGTGGTGGGCTGACTGAGTCCTTCGGGTTTTGTCCGGACATTGTTGGCGATGATCTTCGCCGGTTGTCGGGAAATGTCAGGGTGTGTCCCGCATCGTGGAATGCGGTCCAACTTGGCGGAGACGATGCTTCGCGGACCCTCCAGTTTGCTAGCGGTCGTGAAAAACTCAAAAAATCCTGTTTGCGCGGTGAGCCCTGTCAAACCGGTTTCGGATCCAGGATGAAGCCATGGATCCGCCGAGCGACTCGGTGGCGAGGCTGGGTGCAAAACTTGGGATCGACCGACTCAGACTCACGCCAGCGAAACCGGTTGAAGCTTCGTGACTTCGTGGGTCCGTGCCGATTCCATTGCGGCCATGGCGATCTCGACCGCGCGCAACCCATCGACCCCACTGACCGGAGAGTTTGCGCCCTGTCGGACGGCGGCCAGGAACTCGCGAACCATCTGGACGTTGATGTCCTCGCCGTGGGGAAGCTGCATGGGCTGCGGGTGGCGCGTGCTGAACAGGGAAGAATGCTGGGCGAAGAGGTCGGCCTGAAGGCAGCCTTTCTCGCCGACGAACTCCAGAGTCACGTCTCCCCACGTGGGATACCGCGAACCGGGGCGCGACCAAGAGGTGTCCAAGGTGGCGACGGCTCCGCCGCGGAACTTCATCATCACCAGGCCGGAATCTTCGACGCTTTCTCCGTGAATGCGGGACGAGGACTCGGCGAATACGGTGTTCACTTCGCGTTGCAGGGTCCAGCGTAGGAGGTCTGCGACGTGCACGGTGTGGTCCAGGAGCGCCCCGCCGCCGGACCGGCGCCGGTCGACGAACCAGCCGCCCGGGAAAGTTCCGCGATTGGTCGTCGTGACGCTGAGAACCTTGCCGATTTCTCCGCTTTGCACCAGTGTTCGCGCTCGCCGCGCGATGGGGCTGAAGCGACAAGGAAACGCGGTCATCAACAGAGTGCGATGTTTCTGGAAACGTTTCACGATGGCCGCTGCTTCGCGCGTCGTGGCACCGAGGGGCTTTTCGCAAAGCGTCGGGATCTGAGCCGCGGCGAGAATTCGTGTGTCCTGGTCGTGGCAGCGGTTCGCGGAGCACACGACCGCGGCATCGATGCCCGCGTCGAGCAAGTCTTCGCCATGCGGGAACCAGCGAGTTTGAAAGCTTCGCGCCGCCGATTTGCCCGGCTTTCGATCGGGATGCCAGATGCCGGCAATGGTCGCGCCGGGAAGTGTGCGAACTGCTTCCAAGTACGCGGTCGCGTGCATGTGATCCAGTGAAAAGAAGCCGACTCGCAGCGTCATCGAGCCGCTCCTTTCTTCGTCTCACGCCCCCAATCGATGGGCTTGCCCGAGCGAGCGGAACCGGCGACTCCGAGAGCCACCTCCAAAGCATGCACGGCCTCGGCGATGGTCACCCGCGGCGAGGCTCCTTCGAGGACCACATCCAGGAAGTGCTCGGTCTGCCGATCGTAAGGACTTTGCAGCGACGGGCTTTCGGGAACGACCAAAGACGAGCCGCGTCCGCGTTTGCCGAGGCGTTGCAACAGCAGGGGTTGCAACCGACCGCTGTCGAATTCCAAAACTCCGTCGGATCCGGACACTTCGAAGCGGGTCCGAAAGCCTCCTCCATGAGCCCAGCTTCCCTCGAGATGAGAGATGGTTCCCCCGTGATGTCGCAACGATGCCAGCACGTGTTGTTCCTCCATCGGCGGCTGGCGAGCTTTGGAAAAAGCGTACGCGCGACGGGCGCGACCGAACATCCACAGCACCAGATCGATGTCGTGCAGCATCAAGTCGCCGGGAACTCCCAAGGAACGCTTCGGGTCCGCATACCAGGAGCCCGGGTTCCCCATCACTCGAGAGGCACGCACCATGGAGGGAGTCCCGATGTCTCCGGCTTGAACGGCGTCTCGAATGCGAACGTACTCGGGAAAGAATCGGCAGACGTGGCCAACGATCAGCGGAGCTTGTTGTTGTGCCGCTCGCTTCTCCAGACGACGCGCTTCCGCCAGGGTGAAGGTCACCGGCTTTTCCAAAAACACGGCTTTGCCTGCCTTCAAGCAGGCGGTGGCGAGGGAGAAATGACTTCGGGGTCGGGTGCAGAGGTAGACCGCTCCGACTTTTTCATCGGCGAGGGCATCGTCAAGTTCCGGAGTTTTTCGGATCCGGGAACTCGACCGAGATTCGGTGCTGGCGCGATACTGGCGAGCGACCTTGTTCGCCTTGGCGGCAGTCGGATCCACGACCCAGCGGAGCTCGGCCCGTGGGTCCTTGGCCAGAGTCCCGGCATGAATCTCTCCCATGAAGCCGGCACCGACCAGCGCCACTCCCAGCTTTTCCGCCGCCTCCATGGCGCCTCCACCAATCCCTCGTTGTCCAAGGCGCGGAAAGTACGCTTTCCCTCTCGGCATTTCCCGTGGGAATGGCTGCGAATCGGATCCGCTGACGCGCCGCGGGCCAGGCCACGCTATGAGGTCGTCCAGATGGGATCACCCGGATTCGCGGCTTCGATACAATCCCACCGCCCCCTTCCCGAACATCGCTGCGCGAACCCGCCGGCCGATGAAGAGCAACGTCAAGGAAGAGACGAGGACCGAACCATGAGAGCCCATCGATCCCTGCGCCGCGGAACACTATTCGCCGCCTGCACTTTCGGCCTCGTTGTTTCGCCCATGGCCCGCGCGACCTGGTCGATTGTGATGGTCGATCGGGAAACTCGGGAGGTGGCTCTTGGCACGGCCACCTGCCTGACCTCGACGGACCTTCGTAAGACGTTGGCGGTGATGCTGGTCGGCGTGGGAGCATCCGCCAACCAGTCGGCCATCGACTCGACTGCTGCCAACCGCAGGCTGATCTGGGAAGAGCTGCAGAAGGGCACCAAGCCCGGCGACATCATCGACCTGGTCAAAGCCACGGATCCCAACTGGTCGAGTCGACAGATTGGGATCGTCGACATGGAGGGCCGGCGGGCGGCATTGACCGGCAACGGAGCCGGCCGCTGGCGCGGTCATGTGACCGGACGGTCCGACACTCTCATCTATGCCATTCAAGGCAACGTCTTGGCGGGCGAGCCGGTGATCCTTGCTGCCGAAGAGGCCATTCTCAACACGCCGGGCGATCTTGCCGAGAAGCTGATGGCTGGAATGGAAGCGGCCGCGTTGATGGGAGGAGACGGTCGTTGCTCTTGCCGCGGCAACCGACCGACGGAATGCGGTTCCCCACCGGAGGAGTTCGACAAGTCAGCGCACGTGGGGACGATTCTCGTGGCTCGTCTCGGAGACCTGGACGGCGTGTGCAACGTGGACGATGGCTGCGCCAACGGCCGTTACTACTTGGCCGAGAACGTCAAAGCCGGTTCGTTCGCGACCCGCGATCCGGTGAGGACCCTGCGCATCCGGTTCAACGAGTGGCGCGAGGAACTCCGGGGTGTGCCGGATCAGCTGCTCTCCACCAAAGAAAAGACCGTGGCGCCGGTGCCCGGCAACGGCACCCGGCAGACCGCGATTGAAGTGGTTTTGAAGGACTGGGCAGGCAACCAACTGCCGCAGGGCGGGGCCACCCTCGAAGTTCGACACAATGAAGAAAGTGCTGGACTGGCATTCATCGACGAGCCGATCGATCACGGGGACGGGACCTACACGATTCCGCTGGTGGCGGGTGTGGGCGCGGGTGCGGATGTCTTCGATATCGTGGTCGTCCACGAGGAGCGCGAGGTCTTGCTCTATCCGCCGGTGCGGCTGCGTCATGACCCCACGTTGGCAGCCGATCAAGCGGAGATCTCCGGAATCGATGGTGCCACGATCCAGTTCGACTACCAGGGACCCGAAGCTGTTCCTGGCCGAGAGTACCTGTTGCTGGCTTCTTTGGCGGGTACCACTCCTGGGATCACGACTCCCTTGCTGCACATCCCGCTGAACTTCGACGACATGTTCCTAGCCTCCTTCCTGAATCGCAACTCGGCCAACTTCGTCAACACCTGGGGTTTCTTGAACACCGACGGGACGGGTTCGTCCCAGTTCGTCGCCAACCCGGGCTCCATGACTCCGTTCCTGGGCATCGAAATCGATTGCGCGATGATCACTCTGAATCCGATGGACTTCGCGACCAATCCCTGGAAGTTGACGATCGTCCCGTAAGCAATCTTGGCGCATGGCATCGGCGCTAGGGATCCAACGCCTGACGCGTCGTACCGCACCATTGTTCTCGAAGTCCGACGTCGTTGGCATTGCGAACGACTGTTCCAGACGACCTTTCGGGGTGAGCTCTCGTTGTCAGGAGGGTCTCCTGCGTTGTGGTTTCCACTCTTCGCAAATCTGAGCGTTCGAGCCCTCCCAGAGAGTGGGACGACGGGCCGTCAGTGGAGCGCGCCGTTGCTCGAGTGTGCCGAGCCGGCTTCCACCACGATCTGATCTAGATCCCTGGGGTCATACGCGACGAACGTTCCGCCAGGCCTTGCGGCCAGGAACTCGAGTCGTGAGCCTCCCCTCTGCATGAATGAGCGGTGCGGAAAGTTGCGTTTTCTCGGCACAGAATGCCCCGGATTCGTCTGTGGAACAGAACGCAAGCCACTTTAAAAACCTGCCACTTTCCGCCTGCAAATTTTTCAAAAACCGGGCTACATTGCGTTCTCTCTCGCAGGCCGTTGCAGGGGAGTTCGGTGCGGTCTCACGCACCCTCGACCGAGATTGTGACCAAGGTTCACTCCTCCTCTGTCACCGGGTCAGAGCATGAAGAGGCGGGCCGAGGTTGCCGGTGCCATCACCGAAACACCTCTCTTTGCGGTCGCTCCGGACCGTGGCGAGTTGTTTTCGAGAGACTGGCGAACTCCTGGCCCCACACGCGATTGGGCGAACCGATGAACGAGGCTGGTGGAGACATCACCCATCTGTTGATTGCATGGCGAAAGGGCGAAAGTCAGGCCCTTGAGCAGCTGGTGCCGCTGCTGTACCAGGATCTTCGCCGCATCGCCCAGCGAGAGATCGGGCGTGGCGCCGGCAACGAAACCCTGAACACGACGGGCCTGGTGCACGAGGCCTACTTGCGACTGGTCGATCAATCGAGGGCGAGCTGGCAGGATCGCAACCACTTCTTGGGGGTGGCGGCCATTGCCATGCGTCAGGTCGTGATTGCCTACGCCCGGAAGCGCCAAGCGGCCAAACGGGGTGGTGGAAAGCGGCCGTTGCCCCTGGAGGACCAGGAGGGCGAAGCCGATCGGCAGGTGGACTGGTTACTCTCGGTGAATGAAGCGGTGGAAAGTTTGGCTCGACACAACGAGCGCTTGGCCAAGGTGGTGGAGTGTCGCTTTTTCGCAGGTTTGAGCGTTCAAGAGACTGCCGACGCGTTGAACATTTCCTTGCGATCGGTGCAACGGGACTGGATGCGGGCCAAGGCGTGGTTGAAGGAAGAGCTGCGCGAACACCGGGGACTTGACTCCTTCGAATGATTGACCGAGACGAGTTGTTTTCCGCTGCAGATGGCATCGTCGACTCCGCCCTGGACCTTTCTGGGGAGGAGCGCGCGGCCTACGTTGCCAAGGCTTGCGAGGGCAATCCGCCGCTTCGCAAGCTGGTTGACCGCTTGCTCGCCGACTGCGAGGGGGAAAGCCTGCTGCAGCCAGGCGGCGCGATGCGCGGACCGTTGTGGGACGGCCTCGTCAACGAGCTGGCGGCGGCCGACTCCAAGCGTCGCCAAGAGCTGCGGGACCAGGGCGAAGACGGTCCGCGGGTGTTGCGCGCGGTGGAGGACGCGGTCAACGAAACCCTCGCGCAGCTCTCCGCCACGCGAGTTTCCAACAAGCGCTACTCGGTCCGCGACGAGATCGGCCGAGGGGGCGGAGGAGCCGTCCACCGCGCCTGGGACCTGCACCTGGGTCGGGAACTGGCCATGAAGGTCATCCATTCCTCGGAAGCCACCGGCGCCCCCGCTCCCCCTCTGGACACCGTTTGGCGGTTTCTTTCGGAAGCAAAGATCACCGGTCGCTTGGATCACCCAGGAGTCGTCCCGGTTTACGACCTGGGAGTGGACGAGGGGGGGCGCGTTTACTTCACCATGAGTTTGGTGCGAGGACGCGATCTCCGCCACATTTTTGACCTGGTCCGGGAGGGACGCGAAGGATGGAACGTTCCTCGAGCCTTGGCTGTCTTGCTCAAAGCCTGTGAAACGGTGGCTTACGCCCACAGCAAGGGGGTCATTCATCGCGATCTGAAGCCCGCCAACATCATGGTCGGGAAGTTTGGCGAAGTTCATGTGATGGACTGGGGGCTGGCCAAGATCCATGGCGACCAGGACGCGGACCTGCTGGTGGAGGCCTCACGGGCCCATGGCGTCTCCCCCGACCGGGAAGAGCAGCGAGTTGGACTCACCATGGATGGAACAGTCATGGGAACTCCGGTCTACATGCCGCCGGAGCAGGCCCATGGCAAAGTCCAAGAGTTGGGACGTCGCTCCGACGTGTACTCCTTTGGAGCGATGCTGTACGAATTGTTGACAGGGCATGGCCCGTACACGGTTCGCAATGCCCACGCCGGAATCGGCGAAGTCACCGCGCTGTCGATCTTGAGTGCCCTCCGCGAAGGCCCTCCCGCACCGATCAGCGACTTGGCGCCAAGGCTTCCCGCGGAACTCGTGGCCATTTGCGAGAAGGCCATGGCCCGGGAGCCCGAGCATCGTTACTCGGACACGATGGAGCTCGCCAACGACCTGCGTGCCTATCTCGAAGACCGGGTGGTGAGCGCCCACGAAACCGGTGCCCTGGCGGAGTTTCGCAAGTGGGTGGTGCGCAACAAAGGCATCGCGGCAGCGATCTTCGTCGCGATCTTGACCGCCTTGGGGGGACTGGCCGGGGCGACCTACTTTCAAGTCAAAGGAAGTCGGGAAGTCGCCCGCAAGGTGGAAGAGATGGAGGGCTACTCGGACGGACTGCTGGTCCGAGAGATGCTGGATCAGAAAGAGGCGATGTGGCCGCGCCGTCCTCCCATGATCCCGGCCTACGCCGATTGGCTGCAAAGAGCCTCCGTGCTTCTCGATCGGCTTCCCGGGCATGAACAGGCCCTTCGGAGCCTTGGCGCCGCGCCGCGGTCCACCTCGGAAGGAGTGGGCTCGCCGGCAAGCTTGACCGATGCTCGATTGCGATGGCGTGTGCATACCCTGTCGACGCTCGTCTCCGATCTGACCGAGCTGCAACAGTCGGTTCCCGAGGTGGGAGAGAGGCGAGAGTTCGCCAGTCAGATTGAAGCTCGGACCGTTGCCGATCACCAAGAAGTCTGGGAGGAGGTGCTCGACGACGTATTTCTGGACGAGCGCTTCGATGGACTCGAATTGCAGCCGATCCCCGGGTTGATTCCGTTGGAGCCGGACCCGGATACCGGCTTCTGGGAGTTCTGGCACGTCGAAAGTGGGGCGCGGCCCGAGCGAGATCCCAACAGCGGACAGTGGTTGGTGACGCCGGAAACCGGAGTCATTCTGGTGCTGCTCCCCGGCGGGCCTTTCTGGATGGGGTCGCAAAGTCATGAAGTCGATGGACCCAACTATGACCCCGAGGCGTTGAAGGACCGCTCGGCTCGGGAGGAATGGAACGCGCCGTTCCTGTTGTCCAAGTATGAGATGACCCAGGCTCAGTGGTTTCGCCTGGAGGGCAACCGGCCGAGCATCTCAGGAGAGTCCGACTTCGGCGAGGAAGCCCCGGTTCACCCGGTGGAGAGCATTCTGTGGGAAGATTGCTTTCGCAGTTTGGCGCGCTGGGAGCTGACCCTCCCCAGCGAGAAACAGTGGGAATACGCTGCGCGTGGAGGAACCTCCGAGGCCTACTGGACAGGAGCCGACAAGAGAACTCTGAGGGATGCAGAGAATGTCGCGGATCGGAGGTTCCGCGACGGATTGGGCTTTGCTTCGGGATTCGAGTCCGAAGACTGGGACGATGGTTTCGCGGCCCATGCGCCCGTGGGCTCTTACCGTCCCAACCCCTTCGGATTCTTCGACATGTTGGGCAATGTCATGGAGCACTGCCTGGATCTCGTCGCTTCGGATGGCCAACCCGATCCGGACGGTGCCCATCGAGTGGTCCGCGGCGGGGCGTTCATGAACTCGGCTAGGCTCAGCACCGCGAGTTTCCGAACCCATGGCCTCGGCACCTACGCCAACCAGGACATCGGGGTGCGACCGGCGATGAATCTTCCCGAGATCCCGTCAGATCGCTGACGTCTTGGGGGGAGCCCGGCACCTGATCCGACCTTCCCGCTTCCGGTCTCGCCTTCGAGGTCCCGACGAATGCACGGACTCGCCAGCGATTCGATTCGTCGGCACGGATTCGAGTCGCTCGATCGGCCATTGCGGAATTTTGTCGGCGTCTGGGGAAGCTTACTCCAGGTAATCGTTGGCGCTTACGAGTTCGAGAGTCGGGTTGTCTTCGACCATGTGCTGCAAGATGCGGATGTGTCCCTGGCCGAAGATCACCAGGGCACGATCTTCTTGCCGGTCGAGTTCACGCATCAGATTCCCATAGATCCGGATGTTGCGCTTGTACCACTCGCCGGTCAGCTCCGATCCGACGTGAAAGCGGTCGACGCCGAGCATCAAGTAGTTTTCGCCATCGACGGACTGTTCTCGCCGCGGGCTCCCTTCTTCGAATCGCGGGTCCGTGACTTGAGGGGTCACCCAGTTGTAGTAGTTGTGGTTGCCGAAGATCATCTCGCGCTGGTTGAACAGAATCAGGTTGTCGACGACCGACCGGTCATTCATTCCCACGGCGGCTTCGGCGAACCACTCGCGGCTCTGTTTCTTGTAGTCGTCGTAGAACTCGTGTTCGTGGATGTCGGCAGCGCGGGAGACTTGGGACCCCAGCCACACGCCGTGGGAGTCGATGCAATAGACCTTGTCATGACCCATCGCCCGGGCGAGACGGAATCCGATCTGGTACGTCTCGCTGCGTCCGCGCGGGAAGTCTTGCAGCGTCTTGGTGCCCTCTGCGTAGGCGCGATACTCGGCGTCGACGGAGGGTTGATCGGCGGGGCGTCTTTCCACGAACACTTTGGTGGGTGCAAACGGCGAGAGTAACTCCACAACTTCTTTCAGCTCCTCTTGCCGGTCGGGAGCGAAGTAGTCATCGACTTCGAAGTTGTTTTCGTCGGCGCCGGGATTGTTGAAGTGATACACCCCGAGCAGGAGAACCGGGCGGGGGGTGACCGAGGGAGTCGGGAAATCAGTCACTGCCGCGCTCGAGAAAGCCATCAGAGCCATGGCGAAAGCGGGATCGCCGATCATGGGAGTCTCCAGGAGAGGACGCGTTTCGAACAGCCCACCATGGTCATGGGTGGAGTGGTCTGCGGACCAGCTACCTTGCCGAGGTGTGGCCCGGTTCACCCGCCCCGCAGGGAAGATCGCTATTCTCCCGGGTATGAAACATCCGTGGCTCGGAGAGAGGTCCTATCGCAAGCACTACGACGCGGAAGAAGCGGCGGAGTATGTGCGTGGGAAGGAGGGGGATGCCCGGCGCCACCGCCAGGAGTGTGACCTGGTGCGCAAGGCGATGGCGTCGATTCCGGCGGGGGAGTCGGTGTTGGACATTCCGTGCGGAGGGGGGCGCATGTCCCTTTTGCTCTGGCGGGCTGGCTACCCCGTGACAGCCGCCGATGTCTCTCCGGCGATGGTGGAACTCGCCCGGCAGGCGTTTGCTGACGCGGAGGCGCCCATTGAAGTGCGCTGCGAGGATCTGGAATCCACTCTGTACGGTGCCGACGCCTTCGACAACGTGTTCTGCTTTCGTCTGTTCCACCACTTTCCGAGCGAAGAGCTCCGCCATCAAGCGGCGGCGGAACTGTGCCGGATCGCCCGCCAGCGAATCGTCATCTCGTACCAGGATTCTCGATCTCTGACTTCCTGGCGCCGACGTTGGTTCCGTCGCCGGGATCGTCCGGAACGCCGCTGGCCTCTGTCGCCCGATGAGATGGCCGGTTACTTCGCTCCGCATGGGTTTCGTCCGATCTCCGACCACGCCCAGACCCCGTGGATTCGCTCGCTGCGGGTGATGGTCCTGGAGAAGTGATGCTTGTCGCCGGGCAAGGAGGTGGCAGGAGCTTCCTCCCCCGATTCGCCATCCTGGTCGCGGCCGCTGGCTTGCTGTGGTGGGTGGGCGGAGGCGGAGTGCTTTTCTTGGTGGTTCTGGTGATGACCGGGGCGGCGATCGGCGTTGGCATCGGTGAGCAATGGAAAGGCCGACCATTGGCAGGGGGAATCATTGGTGGGTCGGTGGTCTTTCTCGCACTCGTTGCTGGAAGCCTTTTTCTGGCATCTTTGATAGACCAGTGGTGAAGGGAACTGTCCGCCCACTTTGCTTGAACCTGAGCCGGCTTGGTTTCAGCGGCTGCTAGCAGACCGTGGAACCAGTCTTTCGGCGCTCGATCGGACCTTCTCGCTTCCGTGTTCGTCCTCGACGAATCCACCGATTCGCCTGCGGCTCGACTCCTCGGCGAAAACGAAGATTTCTCGACCGGTCATCCGAGACCTTTTTCGACGGCTGCTAGGCCGTTTGTGGGTCCGGGTCTTCGGGAGGGCTCCAGCGGGCGCGGCTCTTCCATGCCAGAGTGGCCAGAATCACGCCAACAACGATGACGATTCCGGTCAGGATCTGACCGCGGGTGGCGGTCATGCCGAGGAACTGTTGGTAGCCGATGTGATCGTCGGGTTCGCGGAACTGCTCGCAAATGATTCGCTGCAGGCTGTACCCGAAGCAGAACAAAGCCGCCAGAGCTCCCGGCCGAGGGAGCAGCTTTCGGTGCAACACGAACAGTAGCAGGTACAGCAGCAGCCCCTCGCCCATCGCCTGATAGAGCTGGGACGGATGGCGTGGGTCGGGACCGGCGTCTGGAAAGATGACGGCCCAAGGCACGTCGCTGGTGCGGCCCCACAACTCGCCGTTGATGAAGTTGGCGATTCGTCCCAAGCCCAGGCCAATCGGCGCGGTCATGGCCGCCAAGTCGAAGAGATGCAAGAACGGAACCTTGGTTCGCCGAGCGAACAGCCACATGGCGATGATCACTCCCAAGATGCCTCCGTGACTGGCCATGCCTCCTTTCCAAATCTGCACGATGCTCAGCGGGTTCTTCAGAGACTCTTCGAGGGAATAGAAGAGCACGTAGCCCAGCCGTCCTCCCAACAACACGCCCAGGAGTGCCCAGGGGATCACCATGTCGGTGGCCTGTTCCACCGTCAGGCCGATGCGCCCCTGACGAGCCAGGCGGCGCAGCAACCACATGCCAATCAGCAACCCGAGCAAGTAAGCGAGTGAGTAGTAACGGATCGCCAGCGGACCGATCTGAACGAGCACCGGATCCAGGTCGTGGACGTAGTGATCAGCCTGCATCAATACCCTTCGTTTCGGAAACGACTGGGATCGCGTTCTTCAAGCACGGCGTGGCGAAGAACCGAAGACCAGCGACAACCGGGGTGGTCTTCCAAAGCATTCCGAGTTCCACGCTCAAGGGGACCATAGCGGAGCCGGGCGGGCGAGAGGAGTGCCCTGGCGCACGAAGATCCCATGCCACTTGCGCGAGACCTCGGCCATTTCCGGATTCGCGTTCGCGGTCTTCCCGACCGGGTTGGCAAGGTACTGGGACCGAAACGCAGGAGACTCATACAGTTCCGCGAAGGCTCGATACTCCTGGCTCGGGCCGCCCGGCCGGAATCGGGCGAGAAAACCGGCATCCGCGTCGGCCCCGATCCCACCCACGATGACGTCGGGTTCGAGGCCGAGGGACCAGTCGAAGTCGTACTTGTTGTGACCCGGTTTGGTGAGCCCCGGTCGTGCTTGCAGGTGGGCGATCTTCGCATCGCACTTGCCGAAGAAGTCGATTCCCGGGCGGTCCGAGAAATACGCTGCGGCTCCCGCCCAGAAATGGGCGACTTTGGCGGTCTCTTCCGTGTTTCGACGAATGAGTTCTCCGATCAGAACGTTGCCGCGCTCGCTCTGAGCTCGGACTTTTCCGGAATCGGGCAGGTGTCCGGGCAAGATGGCTGAGCCCAGGCCCGCGACGGCCAACAAGCCGACCACTGCCAGCCGAGATCCCCAAGGCACCGGGTTTCCTGGCTCCCACCAATGGATCGGACCACCGTCGCCTTCCGCAGGAGTTGAGCCCGACTCGTCAGCAGGGAGAGAGCGGCTGCCCAATTGCTCGGCGCCCCGCGCTGCCAAGATCCATAGCCAGGGAATCACCGGAACGACGAACCGGAACTGCGGCAGCTCGTCTCCGCCGACCGAAACCAAGTACGCGAAGTGAGCCAGGACGGCCAGCCCGATCGGGCGGGCGGCTTTCTGGACCATGGCGAAGGCCGCGAACGCGAGGACTGGTCCGGCGAAGCCCACGAAGCTCACCAAGTAGTTCACCCCCGAGACGCTGCGACCGTCCCAACCGGTGGCTTTCAAATAGTAAGTATTGGGAAACCACTCGCCGTAGTAGGTGAGGCGAAAGGCGAGTTGGAACAGGGGCAGGACGAGCGCGGCGCCCACCAACCAGATCGCTTGCACCGCTGACTGCCGGAACAGACGCCATCCGTACCACGAAACCAGCACTCCCACCGCAACGACGCTGTCCGGCCTGGTGAGGACCGCGAGTCCCCCGACCAATCCGATTTCGACCAACCGTTTGACCGGAACGTCTTGACTGGGAAGTGCGAGCAGACGCCCGCTCATCCACAACAACAGGAAAGCAGCGAGCAAGACTTCACTGCCGCCCGAGGTCCAATGCACCACGGGAAGAGTCGTGATGAGGCCCAGCCCTGCGACGGTGGCGGCGGCCGCGGAACCGCCGAGTTGTCGAGCGAGTCGCCACCCAAACAGGAGCGCCAACACCAGGAACAGCGCGGTCAGTCCGATCACACCCAATGACACGCGTTCGGGAGTCGTGAACCAATGAAATGGCGCGATCATCAAGGTCCACAGAAAGTTCGTGTAACCCTCGACGTATTCGCCGGGGTTCCAGACCAGTCCTTCCCCTTCGGCAAAGTGCCGCGCGTAGCGAAGGGAGATCATCATGTCGTCGTCGAGCCAATAGGTCTCGGTCCCGAGAACCTCGCTGACCTTGGTCTCTTGGGCGAAGTGGGCGACGGACCAGAGACCCGCGGCGGCTGCGACAACCAGGCCGAGGATCGGCCCGGCCCTCTGCCAGGACCCGGAAGGCAACAGGTCGATGCCGATCAGGGCGAGGAACAGGGTCCCCGTCAGCAGCAGCCACAGCCCTGGTTGGCGAGGATCCTCGATGCCAGGAACAGCGCCCTCGAAAGCGGCGGCACCTCGTAAGAGGGCAAATCCGGCGGCGACCCAGAGGACTCCGATCCAGAGCCCGAGGACCGCGGGACGAGAACGAGTTGGTGACAAGAGCAGATTCCCTCCGGCTGCCGCGAAGCGACGGGGCATCATGAACTCTGCGCAAGTAGGCCGCAACGAATCCCGCGCTCAGTTCGTTTTCTGCCCGGAACCGTCGGGAGGGCGGTATCGTTCCCGCCTTGTTCTTGGCCCCGTTGCGGAATGGAGGACAGCCGGACCCGATGCAAGTAGGTCGTACCGTTCTGGTGATCTTGGTGATGGCGCTCGCGGTCTGGGTGTGGCTCGGCGACTTCCAGCCGGACCTCGACGACTTCGAGCCCAACGATCGCAAGATGCTGTTCGTCGGCATCGAAGGCGCGGACTGGGAGCGCATGGTGGCCTACGCGGCCCAGGGTGATCTGCCCTTTGTGCAAGACATCCAGGAACGGACCGTGGTGTCGTTCATGGATCGCACCGAAGGCGCGTCCATGATTCCTCCCGGGATGCATCCCACGAAGACCTGGGCCACGATCACCACCGGACAGCATCCTCCGGAACATGGGGTGCACTTGTTGCCAGTTCCGGTTCAAGGCAGCTACGAAGAAGTGCCGGCCACGTCCCTGCATCGACGCAAGCTCGCGGTGTGGGAGATCCTGTCCCGATTCGGCGTCAAAGTCGCGGTGGTCGGCGGCTGGGGCACCTGGCCGGCGGAGTGGGTGAACGGATCGCTTGTCTCCGAACGATTCTTCTTGGAGCGTTTCGATCTGGGGCCCTTCGGATCCCATGGGCATCCGGACTTTGGTTCCGTGCCGGACTCTTACCGACAAGGCGCGAAGCACCTGACCTATCCGGAAGAACTCGATGCGGAACTGACGGCGTCCTTGGCGGGAACCGAGGAAGACCCGTTCCTCCGCAAGCTGCAAACGTTATCCGAGCAAGAGACCGACGCAACGATCGCCGGGCACTTGAAGATGCTGATGGGCGCGGTGCGGTCCGATTTGAAAGTCGCCAGCGCCACCCAGCACTTGTTGGAGAAAGACCCGGAGCTGCGCTTCACCGCATGCTTCTTCCATTCCGTCGACGTGGCGGCGGCGTTGTTCTACAAGTACGACGACCCGCGCAAGTGGGAAAGCCACAAGGATCCACGGGTGCGTCGCCAGTTGGATCCGATGTTGGTCCCTCGCTACCGCGACTTGGTTCGCGGGACCTATGGAGTCCTGGATCGTTGCATTCGGCGACTCATGGACCAAGCCGGGGCCGACACGACTCTGGCGGTCACTTCGGGACATCGCTTCGGACCCCATCTGGGTGGCAACGCTCGCTCCATGAACTTGAACCCGGTGTTGGCGGAGCTGGGTTTGCTGAAGTACGACGCGGAAGGAAACGTCGACTACGCGAACACGCGCTGCTTCGATCGGCCCATGCAGCCCTGGCATCTGTTTCGCCTTCTGAGCCTCAACTATGAGGGGAAGTATCCGTCTGGCTTCGTGCCAAGGGTGGACGATACGAAAGAGGCGCAAACGGCCGCTTGGAAGCCGGTCTTCGATCAACTGGCGCGAGTGACCGTGGCACCGCCCTGGCGAGATATCGCGAACGGGCAAACCAAGAACATCCTCTTTTTCGCTCACTATTTTCAGCAAGAGCATATGGGAATGGGCATCTACACCATGTTCCCCCCAGAGACCCGGGTGCGCTTCCCGAGTGGCAAAGAGATGGGCATCGATGAGCTGTTCGTTCGCAAGGATCAGTCCGGGCGCCACGTGGATGGCGGTTTCCTCGCGGTCACGATGCCGGGAGACGAGGGGCGCCGCGCGTCCAAGCGAACCACTCCCTTTGGAAAAGAGTATGCCTTCCGGGTCTACGTGGCCCCGACGGTCCTGGCTCTGTTCGACCTGCCGCGCGGTCACGAAGAGGGGGAAATGGCCGGTGACGCGCTGTACTGGATGATGGACTCCGACGATGCCCAGTGGGCGGCGAGTCGGCGAGTGCCGAGCTTGGAGAGCGCCATTCGTCGCTCCCAACCTGGCACTCCGCTGGGAGATCGCCACCTGGAATTGCTCGGGCACCTGCGCGAACTCGGTTACCTCCCCGCGGAGTGAGCGTCCGCGGTTTTCTTTCTCGCGACCCGATTCTTCGTTCGTAGAGAGCGATCGGTGGGAGAGCCGATCCCCCGGAAACTGAGCAAGGGACGCAGGAGAGACGTCATGAAGGTCGCAGGAAAAGCGCGTTGGATCAGAAGCCTTTGCGCCGGCTGGGCGCTGGCGGGGTTCGTGCCTCTGATGGCCCAGGACCTTCCTGTGACCTCGGTCAGCTTCTACGGCATTCGCCAGGTGGATCGAGCGGCCGTGGAGGGAGCCATCGCCGTCACCCTGGGCGAACCGCTGACCCAGGACTCCAAGGCCATGGAAGCTGCCCTCAAGAAGCTGGATGGAGTTGCCGACGCCAAAGTCGCCAAGATCATCTTCAGCCAACAAATGGGCCTGTTCGTCGGGATTCTCGAGCACGAGGTGCCGCAGCCCGTCTACCGGGTCGAGCCCCAAGGCGAGGTAGAACTCCCGTTGGAATTGGTCGAGACCTACGACCGCGTCATGGAGATGCAGTACCAGGCGATGGTGGGGGGCAAAGGGGGCGTGGAAGATCGGTCCCAGGGTCATTCGCTGTCGACCTATGAGCCCGTGCGCGAAGAGCAGATGCGCTTCCTGGACTACTCGGAAGAGTATTTCCTGGAACTCGTGGAAGTGCTGCGGGAGTCCGGCAACGCCCATCATCGGTCGGTGGCGGCGCACACTCTCGCCTATGTCCAGGACAAGGCGGAAGTCGTGCCCGAGCTGATGCACGCGGTCCTGGACCCCGACTCGGGAGTGCGCAACAACGCCGTGCGCGCCCTGGGGGTGATGGTCGACTTCGCCAACGACGGCGGCGACCTGGAACTCGACATCGATCCGACGCCGTTCCTCGACATGATCGAGTCCGTGGTTTGGACCGACCGCAACAAGGGCATGGCGATCCTCGAGGGGTTGACCGAGTCGCGCGACCCCGAGCTGTTCGAACAACTGAAGGAGCGCTCCTTGCCCGCCATTGGCGAGATGGCAAGATGGGACAGCCTGGGCCACGCCATGTTTTCGATGCGGGCGTTGGGTCGTCTGGCAGGGCTGGACGAAAAGGCGATCGTCGAAGCCGTGGGGCGAGTGTCCGGGAACCTCGACGCTCGCAACGAGTGGATCGCAAGTTTGGAGAACACCATCCGCGAGGGCCAAGCCGCGCGCTAGTTCCATGATTCATGGCTGATTGCGACTGACACCTCGAGCCACGGGGAGCACTGCTTCCTGAATCATCGGAGTGAGCCAACGAGCGCCGAAACCGGTCTTGCGGAGAGACACCGGCAAAGGAGGCGCCGTTGGATACCGGACAGATCTCGCGGTTCGTGCAGAGCCACTACGGGCTTTCGGGAGAGTTTGAGCGCCTGGCCGGCGAAAACGAGAACTACTGCCTGCGTACCGACGACGGTGGCCGGTTCGTCTTGAAGATCTGCGGGGGAGTGGGCCCCGCTGCCACCGAGTTGGAGAACGAAGCGGTCGAGACTCTTGCCGCCGCTTTGCCGGACCTGCGATTGCCCACATCCGTTCCCAGTTCGACGGGGTCGCCGGTCGTTTCGTGCTCCGAGGGCAAAGAGGCGCGTCTGCTCGAGTTCGTCGAGGGGACGCCATGGCTCGAGGCCGGAGAGCCGTCGGCGGAGCGTTGCCGCGCCCTCGGTTCGACTCTGGCTCAGGTGGCGTTGGGACTCGCGGATCTGAACTCCGAAGCCGCGGATCGCAGTCATCGGTGGGACCTTGCGGCCGCAGCGCTGCATCGACGCCACGTCGGATGGATCGAGGACCTGGATCGTCGGCGGGTGGTGGACCAGGCGTTCCAGACGTTTGCCGCGGCATGGTCGTCGCTCGGAGAGTTCCTGCCTCGAGGCGTGATTCATGGCGATGCCAACGACGAAAACGTCCTCGTCGAGGGAGACCGGATCGTCGGGTTGCTCGACTTCGGCGACTGTCTCGAGAACCCGCTGATCTGTGAGCTGGCCATCGCTCTGGCCTATGTCATGCAGCGGACCGCGGAGCCGTGGAAGGTCGCCGCGCACGTGGTCGAGGGCTACCACACGCTGCGCCCCTTGCAGGAATCCGAGCGGGAGGCCTTGTTCCCGTTGATCTTGGGTCGCTTGGCCGTGACCCTGACCACGTGCAGCGAACGCCGCCGCATCGATGCCACCCGGGAGTCGTGGTTCGCCTCGGAGGAGCCCGCCTGGAAGCTGTTGTCCAGGCTGGGAAGTCACTCTCCGCGAGACGCCGCGCACGCGCTCACCTCGGGGATCCAGGAAGCAGGGACGGACCAACAAGGATCCGAGCCGGAGCTGCTGCTCGAGAAGCGCCGCCAGCTCATGAACCCCGCGATGTCCGTGTCCTATCGCGATCCGCTGAAAATCGTCCGCGGCCGAGGCCAGTTCCTGATCGATCATCACGGGCGTCCGTTCTTGGACTTGGTAAACAACGTCTGTCACGTCGGCCACTGCCACCCACGGGTCGTGGAAGCGGGGCAGCGACAGATCGCAGAGTTGAACACCAACACCCGCTACCTTCACGATGGGCTGACGGACTACGCGGCTCGGCTCTGCGCCACTCTGCCGTCTTCCCTCGACACGTGTTTCTTCGTCAACTCAGGTAGTGAGGCCAATGAACTGGCCTTGCGATTGGCGCGCCAGCACACGGGCCGCGAACACATCATGGTGTTGGAGGGGGCCTACCACGGTCACACCTCGTCCTTGATCGCGATGAGCCCCTACAAGTTTCGCGGTAAGGGTGGCAAGGGGGTGGCGGAGTCCTGGGTCCATGTGGTGCCGTCTCCGGATGGTTACCGCGGGGAACACAAGGGGCACGGAGCCGAATCGGGGAGGGCTTACGCGGAGGATGTTCGTCGCACGATTTCCGAGGCAAGTGAGCCGATCGCCGGCTTCTTGTGCGAATCGATCTTGTCCTGCGGCGGGCAGGTCGAGCCTCCGGAAGGGTACTTCGCGGCGGCGTTCGAGCACGTTCGCAAGGCGGGTGGGGTGTGCATCGTCGACGAAGTGCAGGTGGGCTTCGCTCGGGTGGGCTCGCACTTCTGGGCCTTCGAGCGTCAGGGAGTCACTCCGGACATCGTGGTCATGGGCAAGCCCATCGGAAACGGTCACCCCATGGCTGCCGTGATCACGACCAAGCAGATCGCAAACTCGTTCGCCAACGGTATGGAGTTCTTCGCCACCTTTGGCGGCAATCCGGTGTCCTGCGCCATCGGCAACGCCGTGCTGGATGTCATCGAGGCTGAGCAGCTCCAGGAGCATGCGCGAATCCTCGGGGAGTTCTTCCTGACAGAACTCCAGGGCCTGGCGCAGCGTCATTCCCTGATCGGTCATGTCCGTGGCGCGGGGCTGTTCCTCGGTGTCGAACTGGTTCGCGATCCGGACACTTTGGAGCCGGCGTCCGAAGAAGCCGATGAAGTGATCAACCGATTGCGACACCGCGGCATCTTGTTGAGTACCGATGGCCCTTTGGCCAACGTCTTGAAGATCAAACCGCCGATGGTGTTGACCCAAGACGACGTCGAGTTTGCCATCCGGGCCCTGGACGAAACCCTCGCATCCCTACAGAGCTGAGCGGGGACCGGTCAGCTTCGTTTGCGTGCGCGAACCCGAGGAGGGAGCTTCTTGGCGTTGCGGGGCAAGGTGGAACGCCCGGCTTGCAACGCGACGATTTCGTCCCGGCTCAAACGCCGCCAATCCCCCGGCTTCAAGCTTCCCAGAGAGACCGGCCCCACCTTGATGCGGCGCAAGCGTCGGACCGGGATTTCCACCTTGGCCAGGACGCGGCGCAAGTGCCGGTTCTTGCCTTCCTGGAGAGTGATCTGCAGGGTCGTGGACTCGCGGGTCTTGCGGCGCACCGCCACTTTGGCGGGTCGAGTTTTGCCTTCAGCGAGCCACACGCCTTGGCGCAGTTTCTTCAGCGCCTCGGGATCGGCCTGACCCTTCACGTCGACCTGGTAGACCTTTTCCACCTCGAAGCGGGGATGGGTGACCCGGTCCGTGAGTTGGCCGTCGTTGGTGAGGATCAACAAGCCTTCACTATCTTCGTCGAGTCTTCCCACGGGGAATAGCCGAATGTTCTTGGTCGGAATGCAGTCGACCGCTCGTTTGCGGCGTTGGGGATCCGCGTTGGTGCACACCACCCCCTTGGGCTTGTTCAACGCGAAGTACACTTGAGGAGCCGCGCGCACTCGTTCCCCACGCAGGGTGACCACCTGCAGGTCCGGTTCGATCGACGTGCCCAGCTTGGTCACGAGCTTGCCATCGACTTCCACGTCCCCGGCTTGGATCAACTCTTCGCACTTGCGTCGCGAAGCCACACCGCACCGCGCCAGATATTTTTGAAGTCGCTCGGCCATGGGAGTTCCGGTTTGCCGGGTCGGGGACCAGGCGCCGCGTTTCCTGCCACGCTTCGACAGTCGGATTGGCACGGGGCGCCGAAACTTCCATCTTACTGAGAACGGCCGCGAGACAGGTGCAAGTTGGCGGTGGGGGAGGCGCGACCGTTCGAACTGCGGGATGACGCGACGGCCGCTCGCCCTGGCAGCGAGAAATCAGTTCGCCGGCGCGGAGAGAACCCGGATCAATCGAACCGGACCCTCGGGGTCGACCGTGTACTCTGCGACTCCGGCCGGAACGAGGATCGGGTTGCCGCGCTCGGCGGTCGCCTCGCCGTCCTTGGTGCGGACTCGGACGGGACCGTCGAACGGGACGAGGACGTGGAACCCTTGCCCGTTCGCATTGAACGAGCGAGCCTGCTCCAACGACCATTTTTCGACGCGGTAGTCGGAACAGCTCACCAAGCGGATTCCCTGGCCACCGGCCATCGCCGTCGGTTCTGGGAATTGGGGCGTCTGGTCTTGCGCCACCACGTCACGGGCCTCCGCCAGATGGAGGGGCCGCGCGGGCTCCCGATTCCAATCGTAGATCCGATAGGTCGTATCGGCGTTCTGCTGGACTTCCAGGGCCACCACTCCCGCTCCCAAGGCGTGAATCGTCCCTGGAGGAAGGTGGACACAGTCTCCTGACTTCACTTCACGGAACTGGAGATGACGCTCTGGGGCGCTGCCGCTTTCCGCATCGGCGAAGAATTGTTCCGTCGAGTGTCCGGGACGGAGTCCGACGAAGACGCCGGCTCCTGGTTCGGCGCTGAGAATCCACCAGCTTTCTTGCTTCCCTTCGCCGGGCAGTTGCTCGTCGGAAGGGTGAACCTGCACTGACAAATGGGTCGCGGTGTCCAAGTACTTGATGAGCAGGGGGAACCGAGGGGTGGCGGGGGAGTCTCCGAGGAAGGCGCGAGGGTTCTCCGCAAACAGCTCGCTCAGCAAGCGATCTTTCGCGCTGCCGGAGGCGACTCTCGAATCGACCTCGGGGCGGGTGGAAACAAGCCACCACTCTCCATGGGGCGCCAGCGGCCCGTCTTCAAGGACCTTCAAGTGCGCATGTTGATGGACTGCGTCACTTCCCCACGGCCGATGGACAGGAAGGGGAGTCAGTGCGAGTGGAGTCGTTTCCCAACCGTGCATCGGGGAAACATTACGACCGCGCTCGGGGATCTCGGACAGAAAAGAGGACGGCGGTGAGGACGTCGTCATCGTGTCCTCACCGCCGTCCTCGGTGTCATGCAGATCCCCGTCCTGCTCGCGGTCCGTGCCCAATCAAGCGCAAGGCGAGCGCTTCCGGAACACGGGGACAAGGCCTGGCCCTGCATGGCCACCGAATGGGTTTCCCCTACCCGTTTTTCGCTCTCACTGATTCTCGTTGGAGTCCGTGTCATCCTCGTTCACCGCGTCGTCGGTGTTCTCGTCGACCACGTTCTCGACTTCGTCCACGGTCTCCTCGTTGTCGTCCCAAGGAGTGCTGTCGTCCGTGGTGTCCGTGTCCGTGGTCTCGTCCCACGGGGTGCCGGTGTCATCGCTGTCAGTCTCTTCCCAGTCCATGGAGTCCTCCTCCGTGTCCCAGGGGTTGACCTCCTCGGCGTTGTCATCGGTGGTTTCCGTGGTTTCCCACGGATCGGACTCGTTGTTCAGATCTTCTTCCGTCGGGAAGTTGTCCGGGTCATCGGAAGTCTGCTCGGTCTCCCACGGGTTGGTCTCGTCGTTGTTGAAACCGTCGTTCTCGAACTCGTCGGTGTTGTTGACGTCGGTGTTGTTGTTGACGTCATCCGTGGTGTTCGTCTCCGGAAACGTCGGATCGTCCTGGGAGAGCTCGCCGAAGGGATCGTCGCTGGTCTCTTCCTCGGTGGTGGTTTCGTAAGAGTTGTCGAAAGAGTCGGAGTTCTCGTTGTTGTCGAAGGACTCCTCCCAAGCTGGGGTCTCTTCCCAAGCCGGGGTCTCCTCGGTGCCGGCGGATTCCCACGTGGCGGAGTCCCAAGTGGTCTCCTCAGTGTCGGCGAACGGGTCTTCCCCGGCGCCGAGCTCCTCGGTGATCATCTCGTCGATCATGTCGTTCGGGGTTTCCTCGAACGTCATCGAGTCGTCGAAGGAGGCTTCGGGTTCCCAAGTCATGGGCTCTTCCGTCGGCGTCGTCGCGGACTCTTCCGAATCTTCCGGCCACTGGTCGAGAGGCACATTGTCGAGGCTGTTCGGGTCGTTTTCGGCGTCGCTCAGAGCCAGGGGCAGCGGGCGGCCTTCTCGGAGGGCCACCTGCATGCGACGGGTTTCGTCGAACAGTCGATCCGCGTCCGGCGAGGACGGGTCGAGATTGCGGCCGACGCGGATGGCAGCGCGAGCGACCTCGATTTCCCCCGCCTGCATGGCGCAGGAAGCGTGGGCGAACTTGGCGCGAGCGGCGAAGGGCTTCGGTGCGCCACTGATGCGCACCTCGTCGAACTCGAGGAGACCGCGTTCGTACTCCCCGCGTTCCGTGTAGACCCAGGCGCGGACCAAATGGGCCAAGGTTGCCCTCGGCAAGCGTTCTCCGACCCGCTCGACGGTCAGCACTTCGATCCAGGGCTTGCTGCCGAAGCTGCTCTTGACCACGCACATCAACCGCAACCAGGTCAGTGGCTTCATCTCCACGAACTGGTGGAGCATCCGCCGATCCTTGCGGCTCACGTAGAAAAAGAAGTGAGGCTCGGAGAAGCCTTCCCGCGTCCACACGTCGGTGTTGACGCCCCACGCCCGGAAGTTCAGCCAAGAGCTCGGCTCGAACGACGTGTAGAACGGGTTGTAGATGTCACCCATTCCGCCGTAGAGCACGTCGACTTCGAAGGGAACGCGATTGAACGCGTCCGGCATCGAAATCACCTGGTCGAGGGTGACCTCTGCTGCGTCCGGGACGTCACTGGCAGCGCTCGCCGCGCCCCCGAAGCTGCATCCGATCCATGCCGCAAGCGCCCAGCTCCTCATCATGACTTTCCATCCTTCTCGGGGTTTGAAAACGTCGTCAATCTTCTTTTTGAAGCTCTTCGAGAAGTTGAGTCATGACCTGATCAAGGTTGGCCTGCGAAACGTCCTCTTCGCTTTGAATGGCTTCCTTGATGAGTTTGACTCTCTCCTCTCGCGTCAGCGGCCGGTTCGGAAGATTGAACAAAAACTGTCCAATGTCTTGGTTCCGCACAGCGTTTCCCCAGGTGTCGTGTCAAAGTTGAGTCGCATGCTGTGTCCTCCGTTCTTGCCGATGGGCTCGCACCGGAAGTTGCCAAGCCGGCCAAAATCCGGGTCACCCATGCGCTCGCTATCGGTGGGCGAAGTCGCCTTCCTTGAGGGAAAAGCGGTAGCTGGGCTCGGAAAGCTGAAAGGATTTCCGCGAACAGGATTCCGCGCGCGATTCCCAGGCCCCGAGACCGCGGGGCTTGTTCAGACGGGGGCGACCCGCAAGAAGCGCAGACGGGAAGTGCCAAACAGCCGACGGTCTTCCTCGCGGAATCCCCGGGGAACGGGGTCCGGACTGGGCTCCGGCTCTTCCCAAACCAGCAGCGCGTCGTCGGTCCACCAGCCAGCGTCGATGCCTGCGCTGAGCCCCTCGCAAAGAGCTTGCAGTTGCGCCGAGGATCGAGAGATCGCGAAGGGCGGATCCATGGAGGCGAATTGGAAGGGAGCTCCGGCGGGCGGGGTCGCGAAGAACAACTCGGGAATGCGTCGCGACAAGATCACCGCCTCCGGGGGACACAAGCTCAGCTCTTGGAGGTTGGCCTTCAAGCATTGGAGGCCCGGGCGACCCGCTTCCACGAAAGTGGCGTGGTTGGCTCCGCGGCTCAGGGCCTCGATGCCGAGGGATCCAGAGCCCGCGAACAGGTCCAGCCACTGAGTCCCGGGAACCTCGGCTTGGAGGATGTCGAAAAGGGAGCGGCGCACGCGGGCGCGGGCTGGTCGGGTCACCTGTCCGCGTGGAACCCGCAGACCCCGGCCACGGAAACGACCGGTCAGGATGCGAGGCCGTCGGTCTTGGGATCCTTGGGTCATCGGGGGCAAGTGTTCCTCGAGTGCCGAACCGAAGTGTCGAGTCGGCAAGGGTAACATGCGCCAGGGTTATGGGCCGGGGGTGGCTGCACGGTTGGGTCGAGTTGGGAGGGGAGCAAATGTTCCAGGGATGCATCACGGCGCTGGTGACGCCGTTCCGGAATGGAGGACTCGACCAAGGTGCGCTCGAGTCCTTGGTCGAACATCAGGTGGAATCCGGCGTTGACGGGTTGGTCGTGGCCGGGACGACGGGAGAAGCTCCGACTCTTTCCAGCGACGAGTTTCGTCAGCTGGTGTCGTTGGTCGTTGCTCGGGTGCGCGGTCGCATTCCGGTGATCGTCGGGACCGGATCCTACGACACCCGCCAGGCCGTGGCGCGCACTCGACAGGCGGCGGAGCTCGGTGCCCAAGGAGTCTTGGTCGTTTCGCCGTACTACAACCGGCCAGGAGAGCGGGGGCTCCGAGCGCACTTCAAAATGGTGGCCGAGTCGTCGGCGATTCCGGTGTTGCTTTACGACATCCCCTCCCGGACCGGGGTGCGGATCGGGCGAGAGCTGGCCACGGAGCTGATGGAGCACCCACGGGTCGTCGGCATCAAGGACGCCAGCGGGTCCCCGGGTCATGCCATGGATCTGGTGGCAAATGGGGGAACGGTGATGGCCGGAGACGACGCACTCACCTTGCCATGGATGAGCCTGGGCGCGGTGGGGGTCGTTTCCGTGGCTTCGAACGTGGTGCCGGAGGCCATGGTCGAGTTGGTGGCTGCCGCCGCCGAAGGGGACCTGGATCGGGCTCGCCAAGTGCACTATCGATTGCTACCACTCTTTCGGGCGTTGTTCCTGGAGTCGAATCCGGTGCCGGTGAAGGCGTTGCTGAGTTTGGCGGGCCGATGTACAGCGGAGGTCAGGCTTCCGCTCATCGAGGCGGCACCCCCGACGGTGGATGCGCTTCGTCGTGCGTGGCAAGACACTGCCCCGCCCCTTTTGAAGACCAACGCAGCGGCGAGCTGACGACGCTCCGAGAATCCCGGCTCGCTGCCCCGAGATCACGACTTTGACATCCGCATCTTCGAGGAACCCGAAGCCGGAACCAGGCTCTGGCACGCCGCCCCCGATCGGCACGCTCTACGTGCGTGCCGCCGGGCATCGCGACGGCGGGGTCGAGATGCACCTTGGGGACGTGGTGACGGTCGGCCGGGATCCGCACAACAAAGTGCAAGTCAGTCACCAGTCGGTGGCCGAGTTCCACTGTCGCATTGCGTGGCAAAAAGGCGGCATGTTCGCCGAGCCGATGGATGGTCAGTCCGTCCGAGTCGGAAACAAGTTGGTTCGTACTCGCGTCACAGTGGGGCCGGGATCAGAAATTACCGTGGGCTCCATTCGGTTGTCGTTGTCGTCGTCTCCCCCCGCTCATGCCACGACTGCCCCGAGCTTCCAGGACCAGTTGCGAAAGGAGTTCCGGCTGGTGTTGCGCCGGACGCCTTGGTTTCTTCTGTCCGTCGGTGCGCACCTGGTTCTGTTGCTCATCCTGCGCAACATCGTGTTCACCGAGAAAACCGAAGAACGCATCGTCGCGGTGCGCTCAGGAAGCATGCTGCCCGTCGAACCGTTGACCGAGTCCGATGACTCCCCGGAGTTCACCCCGGAAGATCCGGAGGACTCCACGGTGGAGCCGGATCTCGAGTCGACCTCGGAAGACTCGTTTGCCGAGTTTCCGACTTTGGACCCCGTGGACTTCGATGCCTCGTCGTCCGAATGGCAGGTCGGAGTGGGCGGCGGAGGACACGGTGGCGGCGGCTTGGACGGGGGACGTCGACTGCTGTTGGGCGACGGCATGGGCGAAGAGGGGTTGGTGAGCAACCTGCGGTCGATTCGCGGCGCCGGTCTCGACGTGATGTTCGTCATCGACACGACCACCAGCATGGTGTCGTTTTTGAATCTGGCCAAAGACGTTGTCGACAAGCTCGTGACCAGGTTGGCGGCGGTGGTGCCGGATCTCAGGATCGGCATCGTGGCGTTTCGAGACTACACGGACGAGTACGTGACCGTGCAACTCGACTTGTCCGATGATCGGTACGAGATCTTGAACTTCTTGATGGACCTTGATGCGATGGGTGGCGGTGACGTCGAAGAGGCCATCCTGGAAGCGTTTCAGGCCGCCCGCCATCAAGCGAGTTGGCGGGACGGGACCCGTCGGGTCGTCATGTTGATCGGGGATGCGCCCCCGCATACCGAAAGTTGGAACCAGCTGCGGAATGAGGTGAAGGCGTTTCGCAAAGAACGCGGCAAAGGCAACAGTCTGGTCTCGGCTGTGTTTACCGGGACCAGCTACGGCATGCGCAACGAAACGATCCAAGCGTTTGGTCAGATTGCCCAACTCGGAGGAGGGACTTACGTCGAGCTTTCCGAGATGGATGCGGCGGATCAGCTGCTCGCCACGGCGGTGGGGCGCGACGATCCCGGGGAGCTGGCGAAGCTGTTGGAGAACGTTCAGCTCGGGCTTCGTTCACAGATCGTGAAGCGACGTTTCGCCGATGGCAATGTCACTTGGTTGATGCAAAAACTGCAGCGCGCACCGGTTCACCCGGACGTGGTGAACGCCCTCCGCATCCTGGCGGACCGGCGGGTGCTGATGGAGATCCGCAACATCCTCGTGGACGAAAAGAAGTCGCTCCCGGTGCGCCGAGCTTGCCAATACATCCTGCGAAAAGAGCTCGGGGATTCGTTCGGATTTGACCCCGTGCTTCCGGTGTCTGTCCAACGCGACTCGGTGGAGGCCATTACCGCCGCAATCCGCACGGTGGACCGGTGAGCAGAGTCTTTTCGCGGGATTGACGGCTTCTTGATAGTCGATAGTTCGGAATCCGAGCTGGGTATTGTCGAAAAACCCAGCCCCCGGTTGCTTTCCTGCTATCAGAAACGGGTTTAGTATGGGCATCGAGTTGGGAAGGTGGCAGTTTTGCAACCTCCATGGATCGGCTCGAGCCCTCGGCAAATCGGTCCCCTCTGAACGACGGGGTCTTGCTTGCCGTCGGTGATCTGCCGACAGCGAGGAGCAACCATGGGTTGGACCAACGGACGCGGTGCCCGTCAGTTCTTCTGGTTCGGGATCGTTGCGGTGGTTGCCGGGGCAGGTCCCCGACACGCCTCGGACGATGATCGGGCGTTGAGTCGTGGGGACGAAGACGACGCGATTGCGCCGACCCCCATCCAGGCGGCCACCGCTTGGGCCCATGACTTCGACTTCGATGGCCTTCCCGACGAAATCGAATACATCTTCGGCACCAATCCGCTGTACACCGACAGCGACGGTGATGGTTCCACTGACATCGCCGAATGGATGATGTGGTCAGAACCGACCGACATTGAATCTGCGCCTCAACAGGCTCGTAGCCCAGGAATCCGCTCTCACGCCTATCAGGTGAATGACAGCATTCGCGTGTTCGTGGCGGTCTTTCCGGTCAACTTCTTCGAGGGCTTTCACTTCTATTTCGGGAGCCCCGAGTTCAACCGGGGGATGTACGGCGACGCTCACACGTTGTGGATCCAAGACTTCACGTCTGCGCTTCCCAACATGATCACCAGCAGTACCTTCGTGCGTGATCGCGGGATGAGTTTGTTTGGCGTGACCTTCGACATCCCCATCAGCGTCGTAGACAAGCTGGCGCCGTTGAGCCTGGCGTTTCGTGGAACCATTGATGGGACCGTGTTCTACGAGCAGATCTCTCTGCTGAGTGACGGCGGCTCGCGAATGATGCTTTCGCCGGACACTCTCGCCGATCGGGAAAACCCAGAGTCCGGGATGGCGAGTTTCTCAGCTCTTCCCCTGGACACCGTTCGAGACGAGATCCCCGGCGGGGATGGCAGCGGCTCGCTGCTCAGCGAATCGACGGAAGACGATCCCCAGTATTGCCAGACCTCCCTGACGGCGGGGGCGTCCAGCCTGTCTGGCGGGGCCAGCTTCACGGTTTCGACCGCCCAGTGCGTTCCCGACGGTTTGCTGTACTGCACGGGCGCGGACTGCTCTGCCATGGCGGGACAGAGCATGGTTTTCATCGACTACGGCTGGCTGCAGTCGGATCTCTGACACAAAAGTTTGAAATCCGCACGTCTAAGTCGAGTCCATAGTTCGACTTGCGCACCTCGTGCGCCCGGTCCGCCCCTTTGACAGCCCTCAGATTCCCGCCTTCTGTCTCTATGGTCCCCGGGGTTTCGAGGAACCTCCTCCCCGTTCTTCGCGTCCAATTCCCTGCCTGAATGAGAGCATGCAAAAGGATCCGGACCATGCACTGATTAGGAGGTGCCAATCCGAGCATGGGATTGCGGCGGAAGCTGCCTTCGAGGAGCTGTACGACGTCTACCGGGACCGAGTGTTCAACTTGGCGGCACGGTTGCTCGCCAATCACTCGGACGCGGAAGACATCTCCCAAGAGGCCTTCGTGACCGTTTTCCGAAAGATCGGTGATTTTCGGTTCTCCTCGCGCTTCTACACCTGGCTGTACCGGGTGGTCTACAACCTCTGCGTAGACCACAAACGGCGAGCCGTGAGCGCTGGGATTTCCGCGCCGGCCAACGAAGAGCGCGAAGTGGTTCTAGAGACGATCCGCGATCCCATGGAAGGTCCGCTGCATCAGTTGGCGGAAGGGGAATACCGACAAAAATCAGTGGAGAAGGCGCTCCAGCGATTGAGCGATCCGCTGCGTACGGTGGTGGTCCTGCGGTACATGGAAGACTTGCAGTACGGAGAGATCGCCGAAGTGCTGAGTTGTTCGGTGGGCACCGTGAAGTCGAGGTTGTCGCGGGCGCACCATTTTTTGCAGGAGGTCCTGGGCGACGGGAGTCGTGAGGACGCATCCCCAGCCAGGGGAATCGAGAACCGAACGAGCGGGGGTCACGGAGAAGAAGGACGACCCGCCGGAGGCGAATCCAAAGGGTGAGTGCCAGACCTGCATCTGAGTGCCGGACGTTTGAGCCGCTCCTCCTCCCCGAGGTGGGTGAGGCTGGTCCGTCCATGCCGGTCTCCTCTCCTGATCACGCGCAGGCGATGGCGGATCACCTGGCCAAATGCCCCGCGTGTCGTGCGAAACAGGACGCTTGGCGGGTGGCCGGTCGGGAACTGAAACAACTTCCTCGGCTTCGCGCGCCTGGCGAGGGAATGAGTTCCTTCCGCGTGGCTCGGCAGCGGTTCGAAGCGCGTCAGCAGGACGCGTTGGCACAACAAGAGCGCCGTTGGCGTCCCCCGCTGCGCCGACTGACCAGGTTGTCCGCGCCGGACTCCATGAAGGACCAAGTTTGGTCCCGGATGGGATGGTCGAACCGACGCCGATGGAAGCTTCTGCGCGGATCGGTGTTCGCGGCGGCGGCGGCCGGCATCGTTTTGTTCGTCATGCTTGGATCCCTGCCAAGTCGGTCCTCGGCAGTTCGTCCCCCGGTGGCGTTGGGCCCGGCAATCGCGGACCGCATCGTGGTCGAATTCCGTTCCGTGGACTCGCTGGACTCGATTCCGGCCGAAAGCCGCCGAGCCCTTGCGCGAGTCATGGGAACTTCGGTTCCTCGGCTTCTCGAGGGCGAGTCGCGATGAGGAACAGGCGCTCGCACTTGGCTCGTCGGACCGGCCGATTCGCGGTCGCCATGATCCTTTGCTTGCTCGTTTCCTCCGTGTCCTGTGATCGCGAGTCCAACTACGACTTCCTGAAGTTCGATCTGCTGGAACACTCGTTCCGTGCCACCCGGCGCTTCACACTTCACAATCAAGAGGTCCCCGTCACGTATCTGGAAGAAGTGACTTCCGTGGGTGATGGCAAACAGTTCCAAGTGCAACTGCTCGAGTTGGACAACAAGAAGCGGTCCGCCCTGGACGCCAAGAGTAGGGACAGGTTCGACGACCTGAAGAGCCACCTTCGTTTTGGTGGCGGGCGGCGAGCTCTCTACCAGCGCGATCCTCGGGTCAGCTCGGTGGACCTATTCCTGAAGAACTATCGGGTTTTCCGTCAGAGCGACGGACCCCCGTCCAAGTCCAAAGATATGGCCCTCGCCACCTCGGCGCCTGCCGAACGGAGCCTGACGCTGTTGGTGGTTCCGCGTTTGCCCGACCGTCCCCATTACGAATACACCGTCAGCCTGGAGCCGGGTCGGAAGGGCTTTCCTCTCGGTTACCGCGAGTACCGTTTGAATGAGCGAGGCCGCAGAGTCCTGGTGAGCTCGATGGAGGTGGAGACGCTCGAGTACGGCATTCAGCCGCGCCTGGCTCTCGACATCTCTCCGGTCATCTCGCGCCGCTGCTTCGAGGACTGCACGACTGCTCAAGACGAAGCGGAAATCCCTCTGCACTACCCGGCTTGGCTGCCGGATGGCTTCGAACTGATCTTGGTCGAAGAAGTGGTGCAGCGAACCGAGGCCACCGAGACTCGCACCGTCGAGCCGGTCAAGATCTACCGCTTTGTCTTCTCCGATGGCCTGGACCGGTTGGAACTGTTCCAGCACCGACCCACCTACTGGGTGGAAGAAAACGATCCATTCACTGCCGGAGCTCGGGAGACATCGCTCACGATTCCGGTCTATCAGTTCGGGTCGATCCAGGGGGCGATCCTGATCCAGGACGACTACCAAGTCGTCGTGGAGTCCCGCATTTCGGCGCCTCGCTTCGAACAGGTCTTGAAGAACCTGCGGCAGTTCTGAGCCGATTCGGGGGTCGGCCTGCATCAATCGTGCGGCCCCGTTCGTCCTTCCTTCCAAGCGCCACTTCGCCGGCTGCTACAATCCGCACTCAGTCGTTGCCCCATCGGGGGCGAGTCGAGAAGTCGGCGCGAGAATCAGGTGCCCGTGAAAGAGCTGATTGGAGGCAGGTTCGAACCGCTTCGCTTCCTGGGAGAGGGCGGTGCGTCCCAAGTTCACTTGGTCCGCGACGTCTTGGACGGGGACCGTTGCCTGGCGCTGAAGGGGCTGCCTTCGTCTCTGTCCGAGGTGGCGCTCAGCGAGTTCCGTTGTCTGACCTCGTTTTCCTATCCCGGCATTCCGCGTGCCCACGAGTTGGGCTGTGATCAGCGAACGGGAGCACTGTTCTTCACTTCCGAATACTTCGAGGGAATGGACTTCGTCGCGGCAGTCCGCGAGTTTCCTCTCGAAGAGCAGCTGGAAGCGACCGCCCAGCTGCTCCGCACCCTGGAGTTCTTGCATGGTCGGGGAGTGGTCCATCGAGACCTGAAACCCGCCAATGTGCTGGTGCGGCGGTCTGCTGGCGAACTCCGAGTCATGGTCATCGACTTCGGTTTGGCCACCGAAGCCGTGGAGACCGAACTCTCCGGATCCTTGCCCTACCTGGCACCGGAGTTGTTCGACCGGGACCCGGCCACCGCGTCTTCGGATCTGTATTCCGTCGGCATGATGCTTTACGAGTTGTGGGTGGGGCGTCATCCCTTCGAGGCCGAAACCGCCTTGGACTGGGTCCGCGCCCATCGCGAAAGCCCCGTGGAACTCCCCGACGACCTGCCCATCCCCGTGTCTCTCGGCCGGCTGGTGTTGCGTCTCCTCGCCAAGGATCCGGGGGACCGCTATCCCCGCGCCGCGGCCGTGCTGACAGATCTTTCGCGACTGTGTGTGCAACCACTGCCTCGGGAAACCGAACTCTCATTCCGCGGTCGCATTCGTTCGTTCCCATTCGCTCGCGTGGAAATCGGAGGGGACCCGAAGAGCTCCGAAGCGGCCCCGGATGAGAGTTCGAACGACAATCTTTGGTGGGTGACCGGTTCGACCCGGGAAGCTCGCCAAGAGCTTTGTCGGCGGATTCGCACCGAACTCGTCGCCACCGGGCGGTTTCCCCTGGTCGTTTCCTTGGGGGCGTCCGAGCCTCTCGAAGAACTCGGTCGCCAGGTCGCCCAGATTCAACAGGTTCACGAGGGAGTGGCCCACGATCGCTTGGATGAGATTGTGTCGGCGCTGACGACGCTCCCCGTCGTGCTCACCATCGAAAACCTGGATCGACGCAACCCGGATCACGAAAGCTGGCTGCGGCCGTTGCTCCGCGTTCCGGTACCCACGGTGGTCTCGAGCCCTGAGGGACCCGACCAAAATCCGCTCGGAAAAGAGTTGTGCGTCCAGCGCTCGTCCTTGCATGAAATCAAGCCTCACCGCTACACCTTGACGGAATTGGAGGGGCTGTTTCCCGATTGGCTGGGTTTCGAGCTGACGGAGGAGCTGGCAAGCTTCCTCGATGCTCGAGGAGGGGTCGAAGAGAGCCGTTTGGTCGAAACGATGACCTACCTCCTGGACTGTGGCGCCTTGCGCGTCGTTCAAGGAGTGGCTCATCTCCATCTGCAATCGGTGGACTTGGCCAAGGCTTCCAGTGATCTCGTTTCGATTTTGCAGCAACGCCTGGATCTCTTGTCCGCTCCCGCACGACGTACCATGACGGCACTTGCGGTGCTGGACGCCGCAGTGAGCGCGGCAGACCTGGAAGTCCTCACCGGCCGCCGAGAGGGTTTTCTCGACGACCTCGGTTCCTTGGTCGAGCACGGTTTCGCCCAGCGATCGCAAGGAGAGTCGGGCGAGTTGTTTCGGGTTGCGGGTGGCGCTGCTCGTGACGCGACACTGTCCCTCGCGCCGGCAGAGTTGATTCGTGATCTGCACCGCGGAGCCGCGGCCCTGCTGGAACAATCTTCGGCGTCCGGAGAGGACCAGGTCCTGGCTCGACACCACTTCCGTGGAGAACCCGGTCCCGCTTCCGCCGAGCGCATGATTCGTGCCGCCGAAACACTCACCGAATCGAATCGCTTTGCGGAGGCCATCGACGTTCTCGATGAGCTGCACGCCGGATGGACGGTGGAAGGCGAGGGGCTTGCCAGGACGCGGTACGTCCGCGGCCTTGCTCTATTGAAACTCGGATCCGCGGAAGCCGCCGTGCAGAGCATGGCCCAGGCGCTGGAACTTCCGTTGGAAGAGGTTCTCGCGGATCGAGTGAGACTCGACCTCGCCCGTGCCATGGAGCGCACCGGCCAATTCGCAGAGGCGCTAGACGTGGTTCGCCAAGGCGGGTGGAGCGATCCGTCCCTGGCGGGGGAAGCTCTGGCGCAACGAGCCTTTCTGCTTTACCGGCTGGGGCGGGACGAGGAAGCCGCCCGTTGTTGCAGTGAGGCAGACGCCGTGCTTCCTCAGGTGCCCTCGCGCAATCGCATCCGCGTGCACAACACCCTGGGGCTGATTCTGTTTCGTCAGGGGCGATTCGACGAAGCCAGGAACCACTACGAAGTGGCGGTCCAGCTGTCCACCGAGGCGGGCAATCCACTTTGGAAAGCGAGCGCGGAACACAATTTTGGACAGTTGGAAGATGAGTGTGGTCACCTCGAACACGCCTTGCAGCTCTTCCGTGGTGGACAGAGCTGGTTGCAGAAGTACGGGGACCGGCAAATGGCGGTGGTGCTCGCCACGACCATCGGGCGCACTCTCTTGGACCTGGGGCAGATCGAGGAGGCCAAGCGTGAGCTGCAGCGCGCGCGAGAAGAACTCGACATCGTCTCTTTGGGACCGCAGTTTCAGCGTGCGTTGTCGACGGCTCAGGCCCAGGTCGCGGTGGCCGAAGGGGAGCTAGACGTCGCCGCGCATCATCTGAGCGATGCGCGGCGTTTCGCGGAGAAACAGGGCGATCGCCGCGGCATCCTGGTGGCCGATTTCATTTCCATGGAAGTGCTGGTCTATCAAGGAGACGAAGAAACCGGCTCCAAGCTGCTCCAGAACATCCGCCGACAGGTCGAAGCCTATTCCACGGCAGAGCTGGAAGAGTATCGCTCGGCCCGAGAACTTCTGTTCGCCACGTGGCTGGAAGACCAAGAACGGATCGATGAGGCGCTCGATTCAGTGCCTTCTCTGCCATCGTCTCCGAAGCGGCGGGCGGATTTGGTGGAAGCGGTGGTTCGGGCGCAGCTAGCTGCGGGCCGAAAAGACGCGGCCGCGGTTCTCCTTGCGGAGGAGTTGCCGCGACTTGCCACCACAGACTTGGTCGCTCAACAAGCCCTTTGGAAATCGTTCCGAGTGGCGGCGAACCCTGCCTCGATCAGCGTCACCGAGCGAGAGCAGGTAGTGCGTGAAGTCGATCAGTTGGTGGCAATGGGACACCGTCGTCGGCGGGCCGAGGCCACGTTCGCTTTGGGACAGTCATTGGGCGACCCTGCTCTCTTGCAGCAGGCCCAACAGCTTGCGGTTCAAGCGTCTCATCAGCCCCTGGTTCGGCGCATCGAGGCCGCCATCGAAGAGGTCGGATTGCCGGACTCCGGCGCGGCGCCGCTGACCCAAGGACGTCTTCGTGACCTGGAGCAGCTGAAAGAGGTGACCAAGGCCATTGGGCGGGAAGTGGACGGGGAACGGCTTCTGCGATTGGTTCTCGACCACGCGGTCGAGTCGACCAACGCCAAGCGCGGGTTCCTGATCCTGCTCAAGGGGGAGTCGATGTCCATTCCGGTGGCGCGGAACATCGAAGCCAGCGATATCGAGAATCCGGAGTTTTCGGTGAGCTCGTCGGTGGCGAAAACCACCGCCCTGGAGGGCAAGCCTTACATTGCGTCTGATGCCAGCGTGGATGAGAGGTTCCGACACGCCTCCTCGATCTCCCAGCTCAAACTCCAGTCCATCTTGTGCGTGCCATTGCGGAGTCGAGATCAGGTCATCGGGGCGATCTACGTGGACGATCCGACTCGAATCGACCGATTCGATGACGACGATCGCCGTTACTTGGAGGACCTGTCCGATCACGCGGCGATTGCTTTGGAGAAGGCACAGCTTCTGCGGGACAACATCTCACGGCAGAAGAAGCTCGAACGATCCAATCGCGAGATCGAGCGCCTCAATCAAGAGCTCAAGAAGCAAGTGCAGGACCAGGCTCAAGAGCTCACCGTCGTCAAGGAGTCCCTACGCGCCACCCAGGCGGAGTTGTCCCTGAAGTACGACTACCCGACCATCATCAGTCGTAGTCAGAGGATGCAAGAGGTGCTGTCGGTGATCGACCGGGTCACGGACTCCCCCTATCCGGTGTACTTGTACGGAGAGAGCGGAACGGGAAAGGAGCTCATTGCACGGTCGTTGCATCGCAATGGAAGCCGCTCCAAAGGGCCCTACTTGCCCATGAACTGTGCAAACTTGTCGCCCGGTTTGGCAGAGAGTGAGCTTTTCGGCCACGTGAAGGGAGCGTTCACCGGCGCGGATCGCGACAAGCCGGGGGCGTTCGAACTCACCGATGGTGGGATCCTCTTCCTGGACGAGGTGGGGGATGCGTCTCTGGAAATCCAAAGCAAGCTGCTTCGCATCATTCAATTCGGAGAAGTGCTCAGAGTTGGCAGTGACGAGCCTCGCCACGTCGACGTGCGCGTGGTCTCTGCCTCGAACAAGGACTTGCAGCAAGAAGTCGTCGAGGGCCGCTTCCGGGAAGACCTGTACTTCCGGTTGATTGTGCACCGGGTTGAGCTTCCCCCGCTGCGCGAACGGCGAGAAGACGTGCCGCTTCTTCTCGAACACTTTCAAGAGTTGCATGGGGAGCGCTTGGGAGTGGAGCCTTTGCGGTTCCTGCGAGGCACTCGCGAGCTGCTCATCAACTACGACTGGCCGGGCAACGTTCGCGAGCTGGAGAACTGCGTCATCGATTTGTTGGTGAGGTTCGGGGATCGAGGGGAGGTGGACGAGGCCAACCTTCCCCCCAAATTTCATCGCGGTTATCCCGGAGGTGCGGTTGTCGCTCAGGGACAGACGCTCAAGGAATTGATGGATCTCCACGAAAAGAAACTCATCGAGGCAGCACTCCTGAAGTGTGGCGGAGTGCGCTCCAAAGCCGCCCGGATGCTCGGGATGTCGGAGCGCAACCTCTACAAGAAGCTATCGAAGTACGGCTTTTTGGAGGGGCCTGGGCAAGGATGATCGGAATCCGATCGGCAGCTCGCTTCGCGCAACGCATTTCCTGCTCGTGGCTTCCTGGTTAGACTTTTCGTGCAGTTCGCTGGAGGGCCTCGGCCCCTGGCAGCCCTCCTCGAAGGGTTTTCCCACCAAGATCGAGTCTCCGATGTCATCGTCCCGAGCACTCTCGCGATTCGTCTTGATCGCCCTCGCGATCCCCTGCGTTGCGTTTGGCGGGAACGCACTGGTGTTCCAAGCAATGTTCACCAGCGCCGCGACTCCCGCGACGGAAGGTTCGCTGCAGGTGTTTGCCGAAGGAAGCCATTCCTTCAACGCCGTCGCTCCCAATTCCGGAGTCGTCAACGGTCACTACCTGCTGACCGACGCCGGAGGGAACAGCGCGGTCGATTTCGGGATCATTGCCCACGCTTCCACTCCCGTCGAAGGAGCAGCCGCGGTCAGTTTCGACATGACGGTGCTCGAACCGACGACCCAGTTCGCGATCGAGATCACGGACACGACCGGCATCGACATCACGGTGATGGCTTCGGGCCCGGTCGACAGCGTTGACGATGATGACCAGTCGATCGGCTACACCTGGCGGGACGACATCAGTCTCCACGTGGAAATGCACTTCTGGCCATCCATTGGTGGCCGTGACGTCTGCGTGACGTACTTCCAGGACCTGGCGGGGAACACTCTTTACTCCTGGGCCAGTGAGATCGAAGGTGGCCTGCGACCGATTGGGGGTGTGGTGTTCACCAAGCTGGGAGGCTCGGTCGGAGCTTTGGAGCTCGACAACATCGAGATTCGAGAACTCTGAACCCCGTTTTCCGAGGTGCCGAGTGGGTCTTTCGATTTGGGTGACCGGTGGTGGCACCCGAGAGCCGATTGACGACGTCCGTTTCGTCGGCAACCGTTCTACCGGCAGCATGGCTCTTGCTTTGGTCCAAGAAGCGGTCCAACGTGGTCATTCGGTGACCTGCTTCCTCGCCGAGTCGGTGGCGGCGGAATCGCGGCCCGGAGTACGATTCCTTCGCTACGAGACCTCTCAAGACTTGGCCATGGCGCTTCGAGAGGCGGAGCCCTCCCCTGAGGCAATCTTTCATGCCGCGGCTGTTTCCGACTACGCGCCGGTGGTGGCGGAGGGCAAGGTGCCGTCCGGCCAGGAGACATGGACCCTCCACCTGAAGCCTTTGCCGAAGCTCGTCGATGACCTGCGTGCGAGGTTTCCTAGGGCGCTTTTGGTGATGTTCAAGTTGGAGAGCGAAATCTCCCGGGCCGAGCTGGTTTCCCGAGCGCGAGCAGCGGGGGAACGAGCCGGGGCTCAGTGGGTCTTCGCCAACCTGCTCCAGGAAGTTGGAGTGGGTCACGCGGGAGTGATGGTCGAGGTGGCGGGGAATCGTGAGATCCCCATTGTCGGACGCGACCAAGTGGCGGCGGCTCTGATTCGAACCGCCGAAGACGCGATTTCAGGAGCGGCGCCATGAATCAAAGGGATCGTGTGCTGTTGCTCGTGACCGGAGGCGTGGCCGCCTACAAGGCGGGCGACGTGATTCGCGAGCTCCGACGCCAAGGGGCCAATGTGCGCGTTGCCATGTCGCCCGCCGCCCAGCAGTTCGTCACGCCCATGACTTTCGAAGCGTTGAGTGGCGCCAAGGTGATGACCGAGTTGCTTCCCGGTTGCACCGACGGCGAAATCGACCACATCGAGCTCGGGCGTTGGGCCGAGGTCGTCGCCGTGGTTCCCGGCACCGCGGACTTCTTGGCTCGGCTCTGCGCAGGAATGGCCAACGATCTGCCGCTTGCGGTGCTGCTGGCTCTTCCCAAAGCGACTCCGGTCTTGTTTGCCCCCGCCATGAACCGGGAGATGTGGACCCATCCGGCGACGCAACGAAACCTCGAATTGTTGCGCAACTGGCAAGGCGTCGACTACCACGTCGCCGAACCCGTGGAAAAAGAGTTGGCATGCGGGGAAGTGGGACCCGGTGGTCTCCCCGAGGTCGCGGACATCGTGGCGCACATCGGTGAGCTTCGTCAGCGACCCGTTCATGCGGAGGAGCATTCGCGGTAGCTGTGGCGCATTGGGGGGCGCTACAATCGCCCCACTCCATTGAAATCGCATGCCCTGAGGTGAGGAAAGCCAATGAGTCCAGCTCCCATGAATCTCGAAGAAATCCGCGAACGCCTCACCCAGCTCGCTGGTCAGTTCCGCAACGTACGAGACTGTCTTTGACTTTGATGGCCTCGTTTCCGAGCGCCAGGCCATCGACGAGCGCATGGCCGGTGCCGGGTTTTGGGACGACCCGGAAAAAGCCCAGGTCGACATTGACCGCCTGAAAGTGATCCGCGGCAAGCTGGACCCCTTGGACCGTGTCGAGGGCTTGCTCGGCGACCTGGACGCCACCATGGAGTTGGCGGCGGAAGACGGCGGCGACGAGATGCTCGGTGAAGCCCGTTCCCTGGTCAACGAAGTCCAGCGGGAGCTGGAAGGCCTCGACCTGCAGATGATGTTCACCGGTGAGTACGACCACCGAGCCTGCCATTTGGTGATTCAGGCCGGTGCCGGCGGCACCGAAGCCTGTGACTGGGCGCGGATGCTGCAACGCATGTACATGCGTTGGGCCGAGTCCGAAGGCTTCAAAGCCGAGGTGGCCGAACTCCTTTCCGATGACGACTCCGGAGGCGTCAAGTCGGCGACGATCAAGGTCCAAGGGGACTACTCCTATGGGCTCTTGAAGGCCGAGATCGGAGTTCATCGCCTGGTGCGGATCTCGCCGTTCGATGCCAACAAGCGTCGCCACACTTCGTTTTCCTCGGTGGATGTCATTCCGATCCTGCCCGAAGACGTCGAGTTGGAGATCGACGATTCGGAGCTGCGCATCGACACCTACCGCGCGGGCGGAGCCGGGGGGCAGCACGTCAACAAGACCGACTCGGCAGTTCGCATCACCCATCTTCCCACGGGCATCGTGGTGCAGTGCCAGAACGAGCGTTCGCAGCACAAGAACAAGAGCTCGGCCATGAAGATGCTCACCTCCAAGTTGCTGGCCGTGCGCGAGCAAGAGCGTGAGAAGGAGTTGCGTGATCTCAGCGGTGAAAAAGGCGAGATCGGATTCGGTCATCAAATCCGTTCCTACGTGTTTCAGCCGTACACCATGGTGAAGGACCACCGAACGAACGTGGAAATCGGAAACATCCAAAGCGTGATGGATGGCGGAATCCGGCCCTTCCTGGAGAGCTACCTGCGCTCTCGCACGGGCCAAGAGATCAGCCAAGGAGGAGGGGGCAAAGCATGAGTGGCACGCGCTGGGCCTTGCTGAGCGTCACGGACAAAACGGGTCTGGATCAGTTCGCCCGCGGGCTGCATGAGCAAGGGTTCTCGCTGCTGTCGAGTGGGGGAACGGCTCGCTATCTGCGCGACGCGGGGTTGTCCGTGACCGATGTCTCCGAGCACACCGGCTCCCCCGAGATCCTCGGCGGAAGGGTTAAGACCTTGCACCCCAAGGTGCATGGAGGAATTCTCGCGCGTGCGAATCATCCGGGAGACGATCAGGAACTCGCGGAGCATTCCATCGATGCCATCGAGTTGGTTGCGGTGAACTTGTATCGCTTCGAAGAGGCCGTGCGCGAATTCGAAGCCAACAATTCCGGTGACGTCGATGCCGGAAGTGCGGCGGTGGCGGAAGTTTTGGAGCAGATCGACATCGGCGGTCCCACGCTGCTGCGCGCCGCTGCCAAGAACGTGCCACGAGTTGCCGTGGTGGTTGATCCGGCGGACTACTCGCAGATTTTGGGCGCGTTGCAGGAACACGGCAATGTGCCCCTCGGGATGCGGGGAACTCTCGCGGGCAAAGCGTTCTCTCTGGTGGCGAGGTACGACCAGGCGATTGAGGAGTTCTTCGCACGCCATCTCATGGACGGGGCGGCCACGGGCTCCGGGCACGGAGCGTTGGTGGATGGCGACCTGCCGGCGGCTCTGGCCCACTGTTTCACTGAAGGAGAGCCAGGATCCGACGACGCGGCTCTCGTGCTGCGCTACGGCGAAAACCCTCATCAGCGAGGTGTTGCCGTGCGCGGCCGGGAACCGGGTGAGGCGAGTGTGATGCATGCTCGGCGACTCGGCGGGAAGGCACTCTCCTACAACAACTTCTTGGACGCGGAGGCGGCTCTCGAAACGGTGAAGGAGTTCGAGGAGTCCGCCGCGGTCGTGATCAAGCACGCCAATCCGTGCGGTGTCGCGGTGGGCAACTCGCAGGTCGAGGTTTTTGAGAACGCCAAGGCCGGGGACCCGGTTTCCGCGTTCGGCGGCATCCTGGCATTCAATCGACCACTCGGCATGGAGGCGGCCCGGGCCATCGCCACCAAGCAGAACTTCTTCGAAGTCCTGGTCGCTCCGGATTTCGAGGAAGGCGTGCTCGATGTGTTGAAGACCGGGGCGGCGTGGGGCAAGAACCTGCGCATCCTCGCCTGTGGAGATCCGAAGCGCCAAGAGGCAACCCGTCCGCAGTGGACGTTCCGGCCCATGGTTGGCGGCGCGCTGATCCAAGAACGGGATCTGAAGGACACCTTCCATCCGGAAGTCGTGACCGAGCGGGCGCCGGACGATGCCGAGCTGAGGGACCTGGCGATGGCGTGGAAGATCGTCAAGCACGTGCACTCCAACGCCATCGTGTTCGTCAAGGACGGTGCGCTGCAAGGGGTGGGTGCCGGCCAGATGAGCCGGGTGGACTCGGTCGGGCTGGCGGCCAAGAAAGCAGGAGAAGGAGCCAAGGGCGCAGTCATGGGTTCGGACGCCTTCTTTCCGTTCCGTGATGGAGTGGACGCGGCCATTCAGGCCGGAGTCACCGCCGTCGTGCAGCCGGGCGGAAGCCGGCGCGATGGGGAAGTGATCGCCGCGTGCAATGAGTCTCAGGTGGCGATGGTCGTGACCGGACACCGTCATTTCTTGCACTAAGAGCCATGGTCGACGAACGGCCAAGTCCCTTTGTGCGGGGAATCGCCGGCTGACGTTTTCCTGAACAGGTCTTGAGGAGGAACTCGATGGGGGAAGCGTCCAAGAAGGCGGTGATTCGCCACGGGCCTTATCCGGAGCTGACTTGGCCCGCGGTGCTGGTCGGGTACGTCCTCGGCTGCGTGATTGCGATTTCCATTGGCTACGCCGCCCTCATCCTCGGGTTCTCGATCGAGGGTTCGGAGCTTGCCGCCATTCTCGGCTGGGGCATCTTGCGCGGCGCAATGCGTCGCACGAGCATCATCGAGAACAACATCAATCAGACTTTGGCCTCCTCGGTGAACGGTGCTTCGGCCGGGATGATGTTCTCCGTACCCGCTCTGTTCATCCTGTCGAGTCAGTACCCTGGAACCACACAGTTCAGCCCGTCGTTGATGGTCCTGACCTGCATCACTGGTGGTCTTCTCGGGCTGTGTTTCATCATTCCGCTGCGCAAGCAGATGATCGACTTCAACCGCTTGGCGTATCCGGGCGGGATTGCGGTGGCGACGATTCTCAAGTCGCCGGGCGCGGGAATGCGCAAGTGTGTCATCTTGTTGTGCGGGGCGGCGTTTTCCGGGTTGGTCCACGTCGCGATCATCAACCTGGAGTCCGTGGCGGGCTTCCTCGGGGCCTCCTTGGATTCGGGACTCCTGTCATTCATTCATGGCGGGGGTTCTCATCGCCATGTGGCCGTGGGCGAGATGTTCTCTCTACCGGAGTACTTGAACCTCAACGTGTTCATCTCAGTGATGACGGTTGGCGTCGGCTTCTTGTCGGGTCGAGGCGGGCTGTGGTTCGGGGCGGGTGGTTTCCTGTGTTACTTCTTCCTGGCGCCGGTGGTGTCTTCCTTTGGCTCGGAAGGGGTGCAGGGATTGGTGGAACAAGGGCCTGGCGCGTTGCGTGGCAGCTTGTTCCGTCCCGCAGGCATCGGACTTCTGATCGGCGCAGCGGTGGGCAGCATCTGCTTCGCGGCTCCGATGATTCGCAGCGCGATTCGCTCCATGCAGGAGTCGTCGAAAACCAAGCAAGCGAGTGGAGCCCAGGACACTCGGGCCTCGGCGGAAATGCCGGTTTCGCTTCTCTATTTCGGAGTGAGTTTTGGCGCCCTGGCTCTGGTGGCCCTGGCCTATTTCTCGGTTCCCGAGATGACCCTTGGACGAGCAGTTGGGGTGGCCGTGTTGGGGATCCTGTGGGTGTGGGTGGCCGGCGTGATCGTCTCGGAGTGTTTGGGGCGGACCAACTGGTCGCCGCTTTCCGGGATGACGTTGATCGCGGTCACGATTCTCATCTTGATCACCAGTGGCATTGGCGACACGCCGCAGATCGTGGCGTCCGTGATGGTCGGTGCCGCCATCTGCGTGGCCATTTCCCAAGCCGGCGACATGATGCTCGACCTGAAATCCGGGTACTTGGTGGGGGCCAGTCCGAAGAAGCAGCAGATCGCTCAGTTCCTGGGAACGTGGTTGGGGCCGATCGTTGTGATGTCCCTGATCTTCGTGTTGCACAAGTCCCACGGATTGGGAAGCGACGCACTTCCTGCACCTCAAGGGCAGGCATTGGCCAGCATGATCGAGGGAATTGTCGGCGGTGACGTGCCGACCCATCGCTACGCGGCCGCGGCCATCCTTGGCCTGACCCTTGCCTTGAGCGGACTCGGGGGCATTGGCGTGTTGATCGGCCTTGGCTTCTACATGCCGTTCGACATCGTGCTGGCGTACACCATCGGGAACTTCCTGCGCATTGCTTGCGACCGATTCGGCGGCCGAACCTTCGTGGGTGATGTCGGCATTCCCGCGGCCGCCGGGTTCATCGTCGGCGAAGCCCTGGTCGGGGTGGGCGCTGCGATGGTGGCCGTGTTCGGTTGATGAAGGCGCGCAACGGAGACGAACCATGAAGCAAGCCGGTTACCTTCTGCTGTTGCTCGGCTTCCTTGGCGGAGCATTCACCACGGTTCACACCGTGGAAACGATTCCTTGGGGGCCGTATGCCGGTTGTGCCGCGGCCATGGTGGTCGGTCTGGTCCTGGTGACACGTGCCCGCAAGGAAGAGTCGACCGCGAGCGGACGGGTCGACGCTCAGGTCCAGACTCTGCAAGAGAGCCTGACCCGCTTGATCGCTGAACTCCAGTCGATGAACGATTCGGCGGAAACTCTGGTCGTGCATGACGTCCGCCATCAGATCGACCGAACATTGCTCCCGGACCTGGATCGATTCATCGAAGTGCGGGAATCAATGATTCCGCGGTTCGGGTTGCAAGGCTACGTCACCGTCATGGATGCCTTCGCCGGCTCCGAGCGCCTTTTGAATCGCGCCTGGTCTGCTTCCGCCGACGGCTACGTCGACGAAGTGAAGGCGTGTCTGCGGGGAGCGCTGGGCGAAATGAGCCGGGCCCAAACTGCGATGCAGTCGCTTTCTGCGAGTTGAGAGTCCGAGCCGGTTCTCAGCCGGAAACCAGTCCCTTGACCTGTTCCGTCAACGGAGGCAGCACTTCTTCGACGTCACCAACGATGCCGTAGTCAGCGACTTTGAAGATCGGTGCTTCGGGGTCCTTGTTGATGGCAACGATGGTCTGCGACGTTCGCATCCCGGCCAGGTGCTGAATCGCGCCGGAGATGCCGCATGCGATGTAAAGCTTGGGGGCGACGGTCTTGCCGGTCTGGCCGACTTGTTCTGAATGCGGCCGCCAACCCGCGTCGACAATGGCTCGCGAGGCACCGATCGCCGCACCCAGAGTTTCGGCAAGGGGCTCGATCAGCTTCTGAAAGGTCTCGGGATCCTTCATGCCACGACCGCCGGAGACGATGGTTTCTGCTTCGGTCAGATCGACCTTGTTGCCCTCGGCGACGTTGCGTTCGACCAAGGTTGCGCGATGCGCGGGGAGGCCGGTTGGGGCCACGGTTTCCACGGTTGCGCTTGCGCCTTTGCCGCCATCGGCTCCGAACACGTTGGGTCGCAGGGAAGCCACCGCCGGCTGTTGCGGAAACGCAACGGTCAGGAGAGCCTTGCCGGCATACACCGGGCGCTTGGCTTGCAAGCCGCCGTTCCACTCCAAGCCGACACAGTCGGAAGCAGGGCTGACCTCCAGGAGCGCACCAAGGCGGCCCAGCAGGTCGCGAGCGAACGAGGTCGCTCCGATCAACACCACCCCCCCTCCCTTGTTGCGGATGACTTCTGCCAACGCGGCGGCGTAGGCCTCGCCGCTGTAGGCCGCGAGATCGTCGCCTTCGACGGCAACCGCCTGGGTGATGCCGAAGTCGCCGGTGGCTCCAGCGGCTTGGGTTGCACCAGGACCAATGGTCACGGCGACCACGTCCATGCCTGCTTTGGATCCGAGGCGAATCGCTTCCGAGCAAACCTCTCCCGCAATCTTGCGCAGAGTTCCCTCGGACTGCTCGGCGATGGCGATGACCGACTGGCTCATGGGTTTTCCTTGTTCACTTCGTTGGGGGTGGAAAGGGTGAGGGGCGAAGAGGCGGAGGGTGCCTCCGCCGGGGGCGCGCTTTACAGCGCGCTGGCCTCATCACGCAGCAGTCGCAACAGTTCGGGCACGGCCTCGGCTCCTTCACCGACGATCTTGCCCTCGGATCGTTCCGGCGGCAGCGCCAGCGACTCCAAGGTTTGGGCCGGATCCGGAAGGGAAGGCTCCTTGGTTTCGATGGGCTTTTTCTTGGCCGCCATGATCCCCTTCAGATTGGGGTAGCGCGGCTCGTTCAGTCCCTTCTGGGCGGTGATCACACAGGGAAGAGGAACTTCGTACACCTCCGTCGCGCCACCCTCGACTTCTCGGCTGGCGCGGGCTTTGCCATCGGCGATGGTGAGCTCCGTGACGTCCGGAACTGCGGGGAAGCCCAGCAGGGTGGCGACCATCACGCCGATCTGCCCGTTGTCGTTGTCGACGGCTTGACGGCCGAACAGGACCAAATCGGGCTCCTGGGCCTTGATCTCCTCCACCAGGACCCGCGCCACGGTCAAGGGATCCCGGAACGGCGCGTCATGCACCAAGTGAACGGCCTTGGCAGCGCCCATGGCTAGGCAAGTGCGCAGTTCTTTGGTGATGGCTTCGGGGCCAAGGCTGAGGATCGTCACCTCGCCACCCCCGGCCGCATCGACTTGCTTCAGGGCTTCTTCCACGGCGAACTCGTCGTAGGGATTCAGGACGAATTCGACGCCGGCTTCGTCGATGGCTTTGCCATCGCCGCCGACTTTGATTCGAGTGGCCGTGCTCGGCACCCGCTTGACACAAACCGTGACTTTCATGGAATTCATCCTCGGTCGGATTCTTGGGCTGCGTCACCCCTGTCGAAGGGAGACTTCGGATCCCCGGGCGGACTGGATTCCCAGGGGGACGCGCGCATTTCCAGCGTCCAGATGACGCGGGGCAGCCGGCCCCGGCTCAGGCAAATTCCGGGTCCCGACAAAGTCCGGACACGGTACGGATCCAGCGCCGGGGGTTCAACCCTCGTGGGGAGGGGTCGGCTCGACGAAGGACCTGGTCGAAACTCAGACCGAGAGGGATTCCCGGGATTCCTTCTCCCAGGGCGCCGCTTCGACCATCCGGACGAAGGTCCGGACCAGGTCTTCGGGGAAACCCCGGCCAATCTCACCTTCCAGGGTCTCGACCACTTCGCGGTAGCTCATGGGCTCGCGGTAGGGTCGGTAGGAGGTGACGGCATCGTAGTAATCGGCAATCTTCACGATTTGCACGATTTGCGGGATCTGGTCCTTGGCCAGCCCATCGGGGTATCCACTGCCATCCCAGTTTTCGTGGTGAGAGCGAATGATTGGCAGATACGGCTCCATGAACGAAATGGGCTTCAACAGTTCCGCGCCGCAGGCCGGGTGCTCTTTGATGATTTCCCACTCTTCGGTGGTCAATCGTCCCGGCTTGTTGAGGATCGACTCCGGAGTCCCGATCTTGCCGATGTCGTGCAGCTTGGCACCCACCACGACCTTGCGCAGGTCTTTGCCGCCGATGCCGAGCTCTTCGGCGAGGTAGCGCGCATAACCAGACACGCGCTCGCTGTGAGTCCTGGTGTAACGGCTCTTGGCGTCGATCATGTTCGCCAACGAGATCATGAATTGCGTGTGCAGCTGTCCCATGGTCTCTTGGCGATGACGCAAGCGTTCCAGCTCTTTGGCTTTGGCGAGCAGACGGCGTCGTTCCAGCGCACGATGGATCGAGAGGTTGACCTCTTCGAACAAGAAAGGCTTCTTGAAGTAATCGAAGGCACCATGCTTCAAAGAGTCGATGGCGAAGTTCAGATCGAGATGCCCGGTCATCATGATGACTTCCGTGTCGGGATGCTGATCCCGAACGATCTGTAGCACTTCGAGTCCGCCTCGGTCCCCGGGCATCGAAATGTCAGTGATGACCACCGAGAAGTTGCGGCTCTTCAGATGACGGAGCGCTTCGTCCCCGCTGGAGGCCTGCAGAACGTCGTAACCCTTCTTGTTCAGGAACAAGGAGAGGGAATCGCGAATGCCGTCTTCGTCGTCGATGACCAGAATCGACGGCAGTGCTTGGGGCATGACCGGGGTCATCCGCTCCACGGTTTCGATTTGCATGGACTTGCGGGCTCGTAGAGGAAGGGAACGATGCGCACTTCGCAAAGTTCCTATCGGCACCACGCCGCCTCTGGGCACGGCAGAAAAAATCTCTCGAGGAGATTAGATCGGAATCCGCTCAGTCGCCGCCGTGCTGACCAAGGTAGACCCGCTGCACGTCCTTGTCGTTGAGCAGCGTCTCGGCGGTGCCGTGTTTGAGTACCTTCCCCTCGAAAATCACGTAGCTCCGGTCGGTGCTGTCGAGGGTCTCCCGGTAGCTGTGGTCGGTAATCAGGATCCCGATCCGCCGCTCTTTCAGCCGTCCCATGATGACCTGGAGTTCCGAGACGACCTTGGGATCGATTCCCGAGAACGGCTCGTCCAGAAGAATCAGCGCCGGATCGATGGCCAAGGTGCGGGTGATCTCCAGGCGCCGGCGCTCGCCCCCCGAGAGGGTTTCGGAACGCTGTTTCGCCAGGTGATCCAGGCGCAGCTCCTCGAGGAGGGCCGCGGACTTGCGCAGCCGTTCTTTGCGCGGCAGCCCGCGCATCTCGAGGATCGCGAGCACGTTCTCCTCCACGGTGAGCTGGCGGAAGATCGAGGGCTCTTGAGAGAGATATCCCATGCCACGACGGGCGCGCCGATACATCGGCAGGCGGGTGATCTTCTCGCCCTGGAAGTACACCTCCCCCGAGTCGGGGGTGATCATGCCGATGGTGGCGCGAAAGCTGGTGGTCTTGCCCGCCCCGTTCGGACCGAGCAAGCCGACGATCTCGCCGACGTGGACTTCGAAGCTGACCCCGTTGACCACGGCACGCTTGCCGTAGACCTTCATCAGGTCTTCGACTTTGAGAAGCGCTTGGTCCTTCTTCACCTCACCCATTTCAGCCGCCAGCTCGGAGAGAACGGGGGGAGAGGCCAAAACACTGCCATGGCCTTCCCCAGGAGGAACTCTTCGGGAATCTTGTGGTAGGGCTCGTTCAGTTCCTCACGGACTTGGCCGCGGGGAAAGCGATAGAACTCACCAAAGTAGTTCTGGAAGAGGACGTCCCGGCCGTCATAGCGAGGGTTTGCATCGTTGTGCGAACCCACCAAATGGTTGCCGTGCAATTCCGTGCCGTCGTGCAGAACGTACTTGCGGATTTCCCAACTGCGGCAATCGGCGCTGTTTTGAGTGTTGTCCCCGAGAGCGAAGTATTCGCCTTCGGCCACTTCGAACTGAGCGTTGCGAGCCCCCTGCGGACCGGTGTAGTGGATGTCCCGGTACACCTGCAAATCGGAGAGAAGGACGCTTCCCCCCTGAGCTCGCATTTCGACCTTGGTCTTGCGATCCGGATTGAGCCCCGTGGTGGTGTACGGACGTCGCTCGAGTTCTTTCCCGTCAACCAGAAACACCAGCTCGTCGTCGACGTTGCGGAACACGACGTCGATGTCCTCACCTGCCGCGACCTCGAGGGCGCCCGTCGCGGAGGTTTGCTGGCGAATGGCTTCGACGTCAAAAGGCGTGCTGCGTCCCTGCTCGTCGGCCAAGACTTCCAGAGTGTAGGTTTGGGCGGCGAAATCGAGCCGTGCTCGGTGGATCAAGCCCGCCTCACGAATGTGCAAATCCAGGGATCCTTGCGAAGCTTCGGGCTCGACAGTGACGTCGATTTCGACGTCGGACACGTGGTAACGATCGGGAACCGGGGGCCCCTTGGATGTCGGCACCCACTTCGGATCGTAACCGTGGTAGTAGACGTCCCGGATGGGTTGACGAACCGCGACCACCGCTTCGCTAGAGCCGCGTGGCTGCAGCCGGATCTCCTCTTCGGCGATGGTCACCGACCCGTCATCGGACTCGTCCTTCATCAGCTGGACGAGGGTTCGGCCGTCCCGAAAGTCAGGAATGATTTCCTTGCGCACCGACTTCCAGACTTGATCCGGCTTGCGCGCGATGAACTCGGCGTCTTGATCCTGACCCAAGGGTTGGACGAATACGTCGCCGTTGCGAATCGTGATCTTCTCTCCCGGCTTGCCAACCACTCGCTTGATGTAGTTCTGACGCTGAACGAGAGGCATCTTGAAGACCGCGACTTCCCAGCGCTCGGGCTCTCGCAAGAAATACAGCAGCTTGTTGACCAAGACACGATCGAAGATGCGAGTGTCCTGATCGCCCATGATGGTCGGCTGCATCGAGCCGGAAGGGATCTTGTACGCCTCGATCAGGAAGAACTTCAGGATCAAGGCCATGACGATGGCAATGGCCAGGCATTCGAGGTTTTCTGCCAATACCCGCAGGTAGCGAATCGTGGCCGGCGATTCGGCGGGTGTCGTTCCACCCGGTTTGGTCTTGGCAGAGGGGGCGGGCGCGGTGGGAGAAGAGCCCATCACTGGTCCGCCGAAAGAACGGCAAGAAACGCTTTCTGGGGGATCTCGACGTTGCCCACCATCTTCATGCGCCTCTTCCCCTTCTTTTGTTTCTCGAGCAGCTTGCGCTTGCGGGTGATGTCCCCACCATAGCACTTGGCCGTCACGTTCTTCGACAGCGCGCGGATATTCTCGCGGGCAACGATCTTGCCGCCGATGGCCGCCTGCAGCGCCACTTGAAACAGATGGCGCGGGATCTCCTTGCGGAGAGTTTGCAGCACCACCCGACCGCGTCGTTCGGCCTCCTCGGCACGCACGATGGTGCTCAGGGCGTCCACTTCGCTGTTGGACACCAGGATCCGCAGCTTCACCAGCTTGGCGGCTTCGTAGCCCAGGAGCTCGTAGTCCATGGTTCCGTAGCCGCGCGTCATCGACTTCAGCTTGTCGAAGAAGTCGAAGATGATCTGTGCAAGCGGCATGCGGAAGGTCAACAGCACCCGGGTTTCGGACACGTGTTCTTGATTCTCGAGCTTGCCGTAGCGGTCGATGCACAACTTCAGCACCGCTCCGAGGCTTTCGGAGGGCACCAGCATGCGCAAGCGCACCACAGGCTCGCGGATCTCTTCAATGAAATTGGGTTCCGGGAGCTCTGCCGGATTGGACAGCCGGATCACGGTCCCCTCGTGGGTGAGCACTTCGTAGGTCACGTTGGGAGAGGTCTGCACGATGTCCACGCCGGATTCCCGCTCCAGCCGTTCCTGGACGATTTCCATGTGGAGCAGCCCAAGGAACCCGCACCGGAAACCGAATCCGAGGGCATCGGAGGTTTCCGGAGTGTAGGAGAAGCTTGCGTCGTTCAGGCGCAGCTTGGCCAGCGCTCGGCGCAGTGCTTCGAAGTCCTTGTTGGCCGACGGGTAGATCCCGCAGTAGACCATGGACAGCGGTTCGCGGTAGCCCGGCAGGGCCTCCACTTCTTGTTTCACCAAAGCGACGGTGTCACCGATGCGCACGTCTTCCAGGGCCTTGAGGTTGGCGATCAAGTAGCCCACCTCGCCGGTTCGGAGCTCGTCGCAGCGCTTCATGGCGGGGACGAAATGTCCGAGTTCGAGAACCTCGTGATCGGTGCCCGCTTTCAACATCTGAATCCGGTCGCCCTTGCGGATCGCGCCATCGACGATCTTCAAATGGACGATCACGCCGCGATAGTCGTCGAACTCGGCGTCGAACAACAGAGCGCGCAGCGGTTGGTCTTCGTTGCCACTCGGTGGCGGAATCTCTTCCACGATCGAGTCCAGCAAGTCTTGGACGCCGGTGCCGGCCTTGGCGCTGACGCGCTTCACCCTGTCTTCTTCGATGAGAAGCGCATGCTCCACTTCGGCACCGACTTCCTCCGGCCGAGCGTGAGGCAAGTCGATCTTGTTCAAGACGGGCACGACTTCCAAGCCGAGGTTTTGAGCCAGTTCGCTGTTGGCAATGGTCTGGGCCTCGATGCCCTGGGCGGCGTCGATCAGCAGCAGCGCTCCCTCGCAGGCGCGCAGTGAGCGGGCCACTTCGTAGGAGAAGTCCACGTGGCCCGGCGTGTCGATGAGGTTGAGGATGTAATCCTGGTCCTTGTGCCGCCAGCGCATCGTGACTGCTTTGGCCTTGATCGTGATGCCGCGCTCGCGCTCCAGGTCCATGTCGTCCAAAAGTTGGTCTTCGTGGGCTTCGCGACGAACGGAGCCGGTGATCTCCAGCATGCGGTCCGCGAGCGTGGACTTGCCGTGATCGACGTGGGCGATGATGCAGAAATTCCGAATGCGTTCTTGGTTCACGAGGAGGGTCGACGCGCTTCCAGGATGTTGAGGAATTCCACGAACCGGGCCAACGCGCGGCCGCGATGGCTCACTCGGTCTTTGTCCGGGGCGCTGGCTTCGGCAAAGCTCATCCCGAGGTCCGCGGAGTGGAACAGAGCATCGTATCCAAAACCCCCTTGGCCTCGCTCCTCGAGAAGAATCTGGCCGCGAGTTTCGCCCTCGCACTCGAACACCACGCCGCGCTCGGGCTGCGCCAGGGCCAGAGAGCAGCAAAACCGAGCCTCGCGATCGGTCCGTTCGCCGAGTTCCTCCCGCAGCCGCGCGCGGTTGTCGGCGTCGGTCGCCCCGGGCCCGGCGTAGCGCGCCGAGCGGACCCCGGGCCGTCCGTCAAGGGCTTGGACCTCCAAGCCAGAGTCGTCGGCCAAGCACCAGTGGGCGGTGTGTTTCGCGTAGTACAACGCCTTGAGCCGGGCATTGCCGGCGAAGGTCAACTCGGTCTCTTCCGGTTCCTCGAGCGTCGGGTAGTCCGCCAGGCTGCGCAGCTCGATCTTGGTTTCACCGAGCACGCGGGCGATCTCCTCTCGCTTCTTGCGGTTGCCCGAAGCAATGAGCAACACCTGGGGGAACGAGGACGGCAGAGATTCCTGGGGAGTCGCGTTCATGTTTGAAAAACTTGGATTCCTGGTCAGTCCGGATTCCGTGGGAGTTTCCGCGGCTCGCGTCAGTCCGCCAGCACCTTGGTTTGCAGTTCGAGGATTTCACGGATGCTTTGCGAGCAAAGCCCCAACATCGATTCGAGCTGACCGCCGTTGAACGTCCCCTTTTCGGCGGAACTCTGGATTTCGACGAACTCTTCTTTGTCGTTCATGACGACGTTCATGTCGACTTCGGCATTGGAGTCTTCCGAATAGTCCAAATCCACGAGGGCTTCGCCGCGGACGATTCCCGCCGAGATAGCGGCCACGGGGGACACGATCGGCCAGCCACGAAGCCAGCCGCGGCGCTCCGCCTCTTTGCAGGCGTCGGTCAGCGCCACCATGGCGCCGCTGATGGAGAGCGTCCGAGTGCCTCCATCGGCTTGCAATACATCGCAGTCGACCCAGATGGTCCGCCCCGGCATCTTCGAGAAGTCACACGCGGCTCGGAGCGACCGGCCGATCAGCCGGCCGATTTCCAGCGAGCGCGCGTCGGGATACGGGCGGCGACCGTCCCGCGCCTTGCGTGACTTGGTCGATCCGGGAAGCATCGAATACTCCGCGGTGAGCCAGCCGCGGTTGGTGTTCATGAGAAACGGCGGAACCCCGTCTTCCAGGCTCGCGGTGCACAGGACCACGGTCTTGCCGCCACGCACGAGAACGGAGCCGGGGACGTTCTCGGTGAATCGGCGCTCGAGAGTCAGTTCCCGGATCTGGTCGGGAGCGCGGTTCTTTCGTCCCACAGTGGTTCTCCTTCTTAGCTACCTTTCTTGGGGAGGGACCGGGGATTGTAGCCCGGTTGGTTTCCCGAAGGGGACCCGGGTCGGGAAATCGGCCGGATGGCGAGGACTACCGCGTCGGATGACTCGAGTCGGCCAGTTTGCGGATTCCAAGGATATGACCGCCAGAGATGCGCCGCTCTTGGCCGACCTCGGTCCCCAAGATCACCGAGCTGTTTTCATCCATGCCGAGGAACGTGCCGCGCTGAGATTTCTGCGGGGTCGTCACTTCGACCTCGCGATGTTGCAGTTGCAACCGTTCCACGAAGCGGCAAATCAGCTGGCCAGGCCCTTCGCGAAGGAGCTCTTCCAAGTGCCGGTCGAGACTCTCGAAAAGCTGCCGCGCGACAAGAGGAACTGACGCTCTTCGGCCGTGCCGGGCCAGTGAGGTGGGAGGGGTTCGGTAGAAAGGTCCCGAGGGAAAGCTCTGTTGGCCGACGTTGAGTCCGATGCCCACGACGCCGCACCAGTCTCGCGCCGCGCCGGAACGACTTTCGGCAAGCACGCCAGCCACTTTCTCGCCGCCAATCCAAACGTCGTTCGGCCACTTCACCACGACGTTGTTGATTCCCTGCCGTTGAACGACCTCGGCAGTCGCGACCGCTGCCCACATCGTGAAAAGCGTCGGCCAAAGTCGGGTCCCAGGATCCGGGGGCGCTGCGACCGCCACGCTCATGGCGAGAGATTGGTTCTCCGTGTCCTCCCAGGCCCGTCCACGACTCCCCCGGCCGTGAGTCTGTCGTTTGGCGATGATTACCAAGCCAGTTTCGGCCTCTCCGCGTTCCTCCCGGGTCAACATTTCGGAATTGGTGGAACCAATTTCTTCGAGGACGACGACCGGTCCGAGGCAGGCTCCGCTCCATTCGGTGAGCGAGTCCCACTGCATGGCTTGGCTCCAGGGCGACGAGGGGAGGGGGCAAAGAGCCGGGGGATTCTACGCAAGCCATGGGGGCGCCGATGTCTCGCAAGGCTGTTGCGGGGAACGGAAGATGCCCAGCGATCAGTCTTCCGGCGCCGGGGTCAGGGCTGTGAGCGTCTCGTGAATCAGATCGAACGGGAGAGGGAGCTCGGAGCGAAGGATCGACGCCAGGATCGTCGTCCCGATCCCGATCGCGATCACCGTGCGGAGGGACTTGCGGGTGTCGCGTGCAGGAGCCTCAGGCGTCGCGGGCTGTTGCACGGGACGCTGGGGGATCGGAGTCAGGGTGGTCTTGATGGCAGGCTCCTCCGGGGAGTGCGATGGACGGATTTGGTCCGACGATCCAAGCCGTGGATCTCCAGGGTGTAGCTTCCGGGTGCGACGAAAAAGGTGGGTGAGCTCTTGCTCAGTCGTCGAATTCCCTCGCGTCGATCATCGATGACGTTGACTCCTTGGTGATCGCGCAACACGTATTGGAAAGGACCGAGGGGCATGTCCGGAACCGACGCACAGAGCGGCTCGCCGATCGGCAATTCGAGGTGCACTCTTCCCACGGGCTGGGCAAGCGCCTGGTGTGCAACACTTCCGTGGATGCCGTCTTCGGGAGTCAAGACGACCCAATAGCGGCCTTCGGGAACCCGGAACGAGCAGAAGCCGCGGTCATCCAAGTAGGTCCGTTGGCCGCTCAGAAACCAGAACTCTCCCTTTTCGTCGAGGAGGGTCACGGCGGTTTGCTCGGGAACCGTGCCCTGGGACGATTCGACCCAGACGTCGAGGCGACCGTCGCTGGTTGGCAAGACCAAGGTCACTGGGTCCATGACGGTCGTCACTCGAGTCCAACGGATCGCAACCGAGTGACCTTGCGCGACGCGGATGCGACAACGGCCCGGAGTCACTCCGGGAATGGACAAGATCCCGTTCGCGTTTCCTTTGCACAGGAAAGGACCTTGGCTTTCTCCCCTGCGCTGACCAGGCTTGCCGGGCAACCAAAGCACCGATCTTGGATCCACGAATTGCTGGTGGGAGTCAGAGAACCCGTTCTTGGCCAGAAACGAGTGTTGTCCGGAAAAGATCCCCGTGTCGCGTTCGTCGGGAGTCCAAATCCAGGCTTCGAAGCGGGGAACCGGCTGGCCTGCTTCGTCGATCACGCGAACCGGTAGAGCGGCCTTTTGCGGCGGGGGCGAGATCTTGGTCAGGTCCACCACGATCTTCGAGTCGTCGGCCCAGTCGCAGACCCCGAGGACCTGATCATTCCACCACAGAGAGACGAAGCGGCAGGCGGGGCCGTCCGGTTGAACGACGAAACGGCTTTCTTCCAAGAACACTCGTCCCGAGGGTGTTCCGGTTTCCGATGAGGCGGGGATCACCGTGAATGGTGTGCCCGCAAAGTCCACGTCTCCCCGAGGCTCTTGCTCGGAGAGGACCAGACGAAGTTGGTCTCGAGCGACCGCGTTGCCTTGCCACGGAAGTCCCTCATGCAGCTGTGCCGGATTGCCGTGAACATCGACGAATTGTCCTTCCCATGTTGGCGCCGGAGGCAACTCCCAGTCTTGGCGGATCTGACGGCGGCCAAGAGGGAACTCGACGACTCGCTCTTGGAAGAAGTGAAACGGAGCACACACCTGCACGAGAAACCGGTCGTGGGGCAGGGGCAGGGATCGGAACTCGCCGCTTGGCTCCGCCTCGATCTCGTGAGGGGAGGTGAAGGGAGCTTCGGATCCGAGGGGCAGAATGCTGACGAGGGCGCCCGAAAGAGGTTTCCCTGTCGGGTCCTTGACGCAGCCCCACAGAATGTTGCCCGGGGTGAGCGTGATGTCGCAGGGAAGGTTTGCCGTAGCTCGGGAGATCCCGGCGCGGACGCCGTAGCCGTGTTGCCAATGGCAGGCCAAGAGATCCCAGGCGTTGGCGGAGGGCGGGCTCGAAAAGTGAAAAGCTCCGTCGGCTTCGGTCTCGACAAGCTGCCACTCGTCAGGAAGCCCGCCGCTCGATGGTGCCTGGAGGATCGCAAGCACTGCGGAGAGGTCCCGGGTCAGCCAGGAGCTTTTCAAGAGCAGCACCCGTGCTCCCACAACCGGTCTTCCACCAGGGTGGAGGATCGTTCCGCGCAGAGGTCCGGGGTCGGCGAGGCAATGGGCCGAGAAGTGTCGCGCGCCGTCGGGTTCTGGGGTCCCCGATTCCACAGATGGCGCGGATTGCCTTTGGCGACTCACTGGCTCAGGAAACGCGACCCGGACGGAACCCAGAGGTGCTTCCGCGACCTGGATTTCGCCCGCGAAGCCATGGCTGGGAGGAGTCGAACTCTTCTGCCATCCCGCGCTTCCGAGAATGAGAAGAAGCGCGGCGGTGAGGGGAACCACGAGCCAGGTCTTGGGGTGGGGGCGGGCCAAGCGACCACGCCGCCGATTCTCGGTGGAGGAGCGGACTCGCGAGAGAGGACCGGATTTCGGAGTCATTGCACTTGCGATCAGCCAAGCAAGAAGACGGCGCTCCCGCCGTAGTTTCGATCGCAGCAAGGAACGCCCGCGCTTCAACCGCGTGTGAACCGTTTCCACGGAAACTGATTTCGCGGCGGCGATCTGCGTGGGTGTTTGGTCTTGGAAATACCGACACAGCATGGTCGTGCGATAGGGCTCGGGAAGCTCTAGGACCAAACGGGCGACTTGGCGGTGGGAACACGCCTGCTGGGCAATGGCCAAGGGGTCCGAGTCGTCGACAATCGAGCGGGCTGAGAACTGCTCACGTTCTTCCCGGCGCCGGCTGCTGCGCTTCTTCTTGCGCGCGTGGTTGCGAACCACCGTGGCCAGCCAAGGTCTCCACTCTCCCTGGCGTGGCGGAGAGACCAGGGCTTCGAGCAGGGTGTCCTGAACCAGGTCCGCCGCATCATTTCGATCTCGCACCAGGCTCTTTGCCAAGCGATTCACCCACTCACGATGGGACAACAGTTCTTCCAGGGATGGGGAGTCGCGATCAGACATGGCCTCTCGTTGATAGTCCCGCCCGTGGTTTCGACGGTTCACAAAACGAGATTTCTGAGTTCCCCGCCCGTCGTCCCGGGGCCGCGTCGTGTTCTGGCTGTGAGGCGGGATCGGCGGTTTGTTGAACCGCCGATTGATCGGGTGGGACTGTGATTTCTGGTCGGTTCGCCGGCCGGAGACAGGACGTGGCCCAGCACGCCGCGGGAGGAGGCCTCGGACGACCGGTCAAGGGATGCTTCGTTTCCGCCGAGGAGTCGGATCGCTGGCGATTCGTCAAGGATTCGAAGACGGAGACGGAAGAACCCGATCGGACCCCAACGACAGATTCCACGGCGTGCTTGCCCTTCGTCACCTTCGAGTCCGGGGAGTTGTGGCGAAGGGCATTTTTGGAGGTGCGGATGAAACTCCTTTCCTGCTTGGTTTTGCTCTCGCTCACCGGGGGGGAACTTCGTGGAGGAACGTGGCTCGTTTCTCCGTCGGAGTCGATCCAGAGTGCCATCGACGCCGCGACCCCCGGGGACGTGGTGTGCGTCTTACCCGGGACCTATGCCCAGACTCTCAATCCTGCTGGCAAGTCCCTTGTGATCCGCAGCGTCGCGGGGCCCGATCAGACGATCCTCGATGGGGCCGGTGGCTTGCAGATCGTCAACGTGTTTCTGGGCGAATCCTCGGCCACGGTGATCGAGGGTTTTCGATTGCGCAATTGCTCGGGGCGGGCGCTCAAGATCCTGGCTTCGAGCCCGACCATCCGGGGATGTGTTTTCGAGAACAACTCGGGCGGCGCCACGTCGATCGTCGAGATTGGCGCCAGTCCGAGGTTCGAAGACTGCGTGTTTCGCAACAACTCAGCAATTTCTGGGGGCGCTGTTCTGGTGTTCGCCAATGCGCGGGCGACGTTTGACCGCTGTGTCTTCCAAAGCAACGCGTCGACTCAGTCAGGCGGTGCGTTGTGGAGCTCTGCCGCTCTGCAGGTGAGCCTGTCAAATTGCGTCCTTGCGGGAAACCAGGCCGTCGGCAATGGCGGAGCGGTGTTCTACCAGGGCAGCGGCCTCGGTCTTTTCGTCGTGAACTGCACGGTGGTCGACAACAACAGCGGCTCGAGCGGTGGTGCCATTTACCAGCAGTTCGGCGATTCTTCGGTCGTCAACACGGTGTTGTGGGGGAATGGCTCAGAGCTGGTGGGTGCGGCAGGAGTCTTGTCGGTCGACCACTGCCTCGTGGAAGGAGGTTGGCCGGGAGCCAACAACCAAAGCTCGCCTCCCGCGTTCTTGGACCGGAGCGGCCGAGATTATCGGCTGCGCATAAACTCTCCTGCGATCGACGCGGGTCGCAACAATGCCGTGACTTCTGGGATCTCTCGGGACGTGATTGGCAATCCCCGAATTCAGGCGGGGCTTGGAACCCCGGGCACTTCCAGCCCCGCAATCGTCGACATCGGAGCGCTGGAAACCAAGCGTCCGGTCAGCGTGCGACCGCCCCGCCCCACAGGAACCTTGCACCGTCCATGATTCCGCGCGGTGTTTCGCGGATCCGCTTGGAAAAGAACCCGAGAAAGGGGCCAAAAAGAAACCGAGGCCGACTTGGGCGATCGGCCTCGGTGCACTCAGGAGGAAAAGGAACGGTTCTGCTGGGCAAGACTTGGGGGCGTTGCCCAGTGTGGGTTCAGATCAGGAGCTTGCGCCGCATCTTCTCGAGCTGCAGCTTGAGCTTGGACATGACGTTCGAGCGGATCTGGCAGACGCGGGACTCGGTCAGGTTCAGAATGTCGCCGATCTCCCTCATGGTCAGGCCTTCGTAGTAGTACATGATGATGATGAGCTTCTCTTTCTTGGTCAGCGAACGGGTGATCGCCTTCAAGACGTCCTTTTGGTTCAGAGTTTCGACCGGATCCAGACTGGCCTTGTCTTCGATCATCTCGATCTTCTCGAGAGAGTCGTCGTCCTCACTCTCGTCCCATTTTTCGGAGAGGCTGAACACGGTGCAGACCGAGGCCTCTTCGACGATGGCATTGAACTCTTCGATCGAGAGTTCCATGAAGTCCGCCATTTCGTAGTCGGTGGGCGCGCGGCCGAGTTCGATCTCCAGGGCCTTGTAGGCCTTGTTGATCTGGTGAGCCTTCAAGCGGACCAGGCGAGGAACCCAGTCCTGGGAGCGAAGTTCGTCGAGGATGGAACCGCGAATTCGGGTGGTGCAGTAGGTCTTGAACTTGATGCCGCGGGAAAGGTCGAAACCGTCGATGGCATCCATCAGGCCGAACACTCCCGCGCTTTGCAGGTCGTCGACGTCAATGGACTTGGGCAAAGAGGTGAGCAGTCGCTCGGAGATGTAGCGCACGAGCGGCAGGTAGTTCTCGATCAGGATGTTGCGCAGATTGGGGTCACCGGTCTCTTTGAAGGTGTGCCAAATCTCGTCGATTTCCTTGCCTTCAGGGACCTGAACTCGGGACTCGCGCTTCTTCGTCGTGACCTGCCGACTCGTGGTGACCTGACTCATTTTGGGTGCCGCTCCTTCTCTGAGTGCTTTGGTCCGTCCGACGGGGGATCCCGGCCAGGGGAGAGTCCGTCATGGTTCGAGGGAGGTGCCCGCCTTCCTCGAGGGACCTGCACTCCGGTTTCATGGGAGTTGTGCGGACGGCTGAGGTGTCGAATCGTTGGTGGAGATGGGAAAACTGTACAATCTGGATAAGTGGTGTCAAAGTGAAATCTGGATAATTTGTACAAATTGCATGGGAGGTTTGTTCCGACCTCGACCGTGGGATCCCCTCGATTGACACAACCAATTTTGCTGCAGTGGTTTACGAGAGTTGGATGAACCGTGGCTCGCGACACGGGGACTGCTCCGGGACGGGAAAGTTGCTTGCGCGCGGTCCAGCTGCCGGGTCCGGCCGTGAAGGAAGGGAGGGCCGAGCCGAGGGGCGAATCGGTTTCGAAGAGCTTCCTTGGCCCCGGGCGCGAGACGTGAATCGGACCTCCCGTCAGGAAGCCGTCAGAGTTTTCCCGATCCCGGGGCGGTCCTGGGGACTCGAGTCAACTTCGTCCGTGGCGCCCCCTGCTGCCACGGATCCCAGAGCTTTGGACCAGCGGGCCCGTGAGGAGGTTCTCGACGCGGTTTGCCCGCCGCGGCAAGAGCCAGTGCCTGGAGCCGGGGTGGGATTCTTGCGATCGACGCCTGACGCAGTGGGATCACGCCTTGGGTTTGACGGTGGGGGGGCCCGGTTGTCCGCTCCGGAAGTCGTCGGCGCGGAGGCTGCCGGCGCGCAACCTTTGGACTGGGTGGAAACGAAGGGGGGGCTCTGCGACCGCCGAGCACAGGACGGGGGAAACAGAGGGGGCCAAGGCTGTCGACTCAGTGATCTCGAAAGGCAGAGCCGCCTTCGGCACGGCATGACGCGCTCAGACGGTCCCCAGCGTCAAAGCGCCGGCACCCCGAACTCATCGCCCGGGATCCCAAGTTGTCGCTAGCCGCCGAATCGACGCCCTCAAGCGTTGTCCCGAAGCGACGGAAAGCTCCCCCGTGAGGGGTCAGCGGCGAACCTCGGAAGCAGCTCGCCCCGAAAGCCGGGTGCGGGACATCGGCTCGAGAATGCGTCGCGATCGCGAGGGTTGCCAGCGAGTTGGGTCAGGAAGCGACCGTATCGCCGGCGGGGATCAACTGGCGCTCGCCGTAGTACTGCTTGGCGAAGCGCAGCATCTCGTCCTCGGCAAACTTGCGCAGGGCTTGGAAGTCGTCTTCTCGCGTGGGCTCAGCCACGGTGTGGCCTTTCGGGAGATCACGGTTCAGCACGGTGAGCTTGCTAGTGATCTCGAATCGATTTTCTGCCGGCAACGGGGCCAGCAAGAAGGTGATTCGCGAGTAGCACTTCTCCACCAAACCACGCGCGCTCTTGCAGTGCTCGTCGGTCGACAGAGAGATCGAGTACTTGCCCTCGAAGAAACCTCGGTGGATGGAAAACACCGGTGATTCCTGGATGAACTCCTCCATCAACGATTCGATGTGGCGAGTGAGTTCGTCGCGGGCAACGATGGCGAGTGAGGGAACGTCCGAGAGGCCGAGTTCTTCGTCGGTCAAAGGAACGCGATTGCGGATCGCCTCTTCCTGGCTGATCCGAACTTCTTTGAGCTTTTCCCGGAAGGTTGTCATCGGTTCATCTCCGGACAAGCTTGGCGAACGTCACCGGTTGTCTGAGCGGCTAGCGGAAGAAGGAAAGCAGGTTTCGTGCCTTGCGTGGCGCGAGCTGAAGAGCCTTTCGGCTCCCCCTCATTCCTAGCCGCACTTTGCCCTCCTCTCCACCGTACTTCAAAAACCCGGGAAATGGGCGCGTCGATTTCCCGATCCCTTGCGGATTGCCGATTCGTCGCCGGGAAACCGCGTCGAGGTGGAAAAGACTTCCCGCTGGGATTGGGGAGGAGTTTCCGCCCCTTTCGTCCAGAAATTCTTCGGACAGGGGTCTCAGTAGTGGATGAGCGATTCGGTGGGCACGTCAGGAAGCCGCTCTCGGCCGCCCAAAGCGCCCAATTCGATGACAAACAGACACCCCACGACGCGGCCCCCGCACTTTTCGATGACCTGGCAAGCGGCGCCCATCGTGCCTCCGGTGGCCAGGAGATCATCGACCATCAAGACGGACTCCCCATCGCGCGTCGCGTCCTGGTGGACCTCGACGGCGTCGGTGCCATATTCGAGTTCGTACTTCTGTTGGAACGTTTGGTGCGGGAGCTTGCCCGGCTTTCGCACCGGAATGAGCCCCAACCCCATTCGAACCGCGAGGGCCGTCGCGAACACGAAGCCGCGGGATTCGATGCCCGCGATGGCATCGATCGACCACTCCTCGCACTTTGCCGCCAGCTGTTCGATGGTGTCGCGCAAGGCGTCGGGGTCGCGCAGAAGGGGGGTGATGTCGCGAAAAAGAATGCCCGGCTTGGGGAAGTCGGGCACGTCGCGGATGTAGGTCTTCAAGTCGAGAGGCATGGCGGGTGACTCGCGGGACAGGGCCAAAGAGGCCGCGCAGCCTACGCGCTGTGGTGGCGGCCTACCAGTGTCGCCGCGACGGAAAAGGGAGACCAGGAGGACCGATCGATGGGGCCACATCCGGACCTGGTGTCGGCCCGTGCCGGCGACTGGGGGTCCGGCGACCCGCCGACGAGGTGCGAGTCGATGGCCGAGCCGCAGGGAATGATCCATGGCTGCCTGGACGGGTGGCTATGCTGCCCCCGGCTCGGAACAAACCGGGCAGGAGAAGCTCATGTCCGCGCCCATCCCCGAAAAGCCCAGCTGCCGCGGGGTTCAGATCCACCCGGATCCCTCTAACCCCGACCGCTACATCATCCAGGATCCCGCAGGGCTGCTGCCGGGCGTCCTCGAGATGAGCCGCGCTGCGGTCGTGCTGCTCTCCTTGTGCGACGGCAGCAACGATTTGGCGGCCATCGCCAAAGGGTTCGAGGAGCGAGTCGGTCGCGAACTCGAGCCCCAAGAGGTCATCGACTTCGTCCAGAAGATGGACGAACTGTACCTGCTGGACTCTCCTCGATTCCAAGATCTGAAGCGCCAGGAAGAAGAGGAGTTCCGGGCCAAGCCATGGCGTGAGGCGGCCCACGCTGGGGGCGCCTACGACGCGGACGCCGCGACCCTGAGCAAGAGTCTCGACCTGCTCATGACCCTGGGAAAGCCGGCCCGCTCCGATCGCAACCTGGTGAGCCTGATTGCCCCCCACATCGACTTGCGGCGCGGGGGGGCAACTTATGGCCGGGCCTACTCCGCCTTGAAGGGACGCCAGCGCCCCGAGGTTGTGGTCATCTTTGGAACCGCCCATGCTTCGGCGTCCCACCGCTTCATCCTCTGCGAGAAGGGGTTTCGGACTCCGTGCGGTGATCTGCCCTACGACGCGGAGTTTGGCGGACGCTTGAAAGCACGGCTCACGGACGACTGTGTGAGCGACGTTCTCGTGCACAAAGCGGAGCACAGCATCGAGTTCCAGGCAGTGTTCTTGGCCCATCTGTTTGCGCCCGAACCACCGCCTCGCATCGTGCCGATCCTGTGCACGAGTTTGGACGACTGCATGGGGGATGGGCAGCGGCCGGAAGAGGTTCCCGAAGTCGAACGTTTCATGCAGGCCTTCCAAGCGACCTACGATGAAGAAAAGCGACCCGTGTTGGTCATCGCGGGCGCCGACTTCAGTCATGTAGGTGCCCAGTTCGGCGGCCCCGTGCATCTGACCACGGACTTCCTCCAAGAGGTGCGCGGCCGAGACGTTCGTTCGGCGGAAGCCGCCGCAGCCGGCGACGCTAAGGAGTTCTTTTCGAGCGTCGCCGAGCACCGCAATGGGGATCGCATTTGCAGTGTCGGCGCCATTTACTCGACGTTGCGCATGGTTCGCGCACCGCGTGGCGAGCTGTTGGACTACGACCAAGCCGTCAGCGACGACGGTTCGGGAGCGGTCACGTTCGGCGGCATCGCGCTTTACGACGAGCTTGGCGGACGCGGACTGGGAATCAGGGAACCGGATCAAGTATGAGCCACTCAGCAGCCCCGGCAAAAAAGGCAATCCTTGCCAAGACCCTCGAGTGTCGTGCTCTCGGAGGAGATGGCTTCCTACTTCGCGTCAACGTGGAAGAGCCGTTTGCGCAAGACTTGGAAGGCGGCCACTTCTTCATGCTGCGGACCGGGCACGACGAGTTCCCATTCTTGAGTCGCCCGTTCAGCGTTCATGACACGTTTCCTGGGCCGGCGGGTCCCGAGCTGCAATTCTTGTTCAAGGTCGTCGGGGCGGGAACGCGGTGTTTGTCCCGCCTTCAGCCCGAGGAAACGGTCGAGTTGGTTGGTCCCCTGGGATGTCCGTTCCCGGCGCCGGATTCCCCAGAGATGCTGACGATTCTGGTCGCGGGGGGGGTGGGTCTTCCGCCGCTGCACCTTCTCTTGAGGAACCGTCAGGAGCGAAAAGAGACTCATCCCGCGCTGCTCCTCTATGGCGCTCGCCAGCGCGATCAGCTGTTCGCGCTCGAGACCCTGGACAACCTGGGAATCGAGATCCAAACCGCCACCGAGGACGGAAGCCATGGTCGCCGCGGCCGGGTGGATCGGCTCCTGGAAGACGCCTTACAGAGTCATGCCGGATCTCCGTGCCGAATTCTCACCTGCGGCCCGGATCCGATGATGGAGCGGGTCGCCGAGCTGGCTCGACAGTTCGAGGTTCCGTGCTGGGCGTCGCTCGAAACCCCGATGGCCTGCGGGTTCGGAGTCTGCAATGCTTGTGCGGTTCCGGTCGAGCACGATCGGAAGCCGGGGTATCGATTTGCCCGGGCGTGTTTGGAAGGTCCGGTTCTCCCGGCGGACAAGATCCTCTGGGATTTCCCCGCGGTGAGTTCATGATGCCGAGCGCCACCGCTTCTTGAAGCAGCCGTGGCGAGATCGCTTTTCTTTTGGGCTCCCTTCGCAGCGCTCTCCGCGCGAGGCCGAGCCGACCCATGGATGGAACGATGGCTGACGAGACTTCTTTGGTTTCCCTGGACTCCGTACGCGAGCGGATGACCCGCGCCATGGATGGCACCATTGGCGTGAAGAATCCACCGTCAGAAGTGCTCGACGGAGCGTTCGCGGTCGCCAAGGATGCGGTGGGACTCCTGCAAAAGGATGGCGGTGGTCTGGATCAGGAAGCGTTCGACGAATTGGAGAAGGAGCTTCCGGCAGACTTGCGTGCATGGCTTCTCGAACTTCCCTCATTCCTTGCCAAGAAGGGGCGGGAAGAATCGGGGATGGAGCTGTGCGGGGCCTACTCGCCACTGCTCGGCGAAGCACATCTCGATGCGGAGCGAGCGGTCGTCTTGTTCGAAGCGGGCAAGAAGGACGAGGCTCTGCAGCACCTGGCAAAGTGTGAGGACCAGTACGCGAAGCACCACTGGGTGGCTCTTCGCGGAGCTTTTGTTTACGAGAACACCGGAGACATCAAGAAGGCCCGCAGCCGCTACGAAAACGCCGTGGAGTGGGCGCGAGAGTCGGGAGATCGCAAAGATCTTCGTTTCGCCTACGACGGCTTGATTCAATTCCTTCAGGATCACAACGAACAAGGTCAGGCGGTGGAATTGGGCCGCCAGATGCTCGAGGAACTTCCCGAAATCGAAGAGGAGTTCCGCACCGAGCAAATCGTGAACACCGCCCCCAAGGTCGGCCGCAACGACCCGTGTCCTTGCGGGAGTGGGAAGAAGTTCAAAAAGTGCTGCGGCAAGTGACGCCGTCGGTGAGTTCTCAGTGAGCCGGGTCGGCGGATGCAAAGCGTCGCAGGGCCGCCGGCAGAACCCAGACGTCGTACAGATACGCCAAGCCAATCCCACAGATCGCACTGATCGCGAACTGTTGGTACACCGGAAGTGCGCTCGCGAAGAACAGTCCGAATCCGGCGGCCAGGCTCACCGAGCTCAGGCGCAAGGAAGGCCCCACTTCTTGCAACGCCCGGTCGATCGATCCATGTTGCTTGCACGCCAGCAACAGGTGCAAGGTGTCGTCCACGATGATCGCGAGCAGAGAAACGGTCAACACCGTCGAATAGAGGTTCAAGTGGATCTGGGCGGCCCACAGCAGATTGGCCAGAGCCACCACGGTCATGACGTTGGCGACAATCGCGAGGGCCCAGATTCGCCAGGATCGCAGCACGAGGAACAAGAGAATCGCCAGCGCCGCTCCTCCCCAAAGGAGTGAGCGCAGTTGAGTGGCCCCGACTTCTCTCGCCGTTTCCGAAACCAGGACGGAGTACCCCGTGGTGTAGATCGATGCGATGCGAGGGTCCGTCTCGAATTCCGGGAACACCTCGCGCTGCAATCGCTCGGCCAAACTCAACACTGCCTCGGGCTGCATCTCGGGAATTCGACAACCGAAGCGAACCCTGGTGCCGTCCGTTGACAACAGCTGTTTCATGCTGTCGCGGAGCGCAGCCACCAGGGGCGATTCGTTGTCCGCCGCTTCGGTGCCCGCGAACCAAGACAAGTAGGGCGCGACCAGCCAGCGCACCGCGAACTTCGCGGCGCGGTCCGTCACGCGGAATTCAGTCACCGGGTCCTGGTCGGGTTCGAGCTTGGTATTGAGGTACTTCAGGAGGGTCACCGGACTCAACACGGACCCAATCGTTCCTCCCGCCGACTCGATCAGAGCCTCTTCAAACTCGGTGAGGCGGCGGTAGAAGGCCGGGTCGGTCAACGGGTGGCGGTCCGTTTCCTCGGTCCGGATCGAGACCACGACCTCGAATGCGGCTTGGGCACCGACGACTTCTTCGGCGGCTCGCGCGTCCTGCACTGCGGGGTGACTCGGCGGCAGATAGCGCAGCAGGTCTCCCAAGAACTGGAAGCGCTCCGGGGCGAGCAAGAACCACGGGGCGGCCATCAGAACCCCGAGGACAACCACGGGCCGGCGGCGGCGGGCTGGGGGGGCGGTCGCTGGTACCGAAGCCGAGGGCGCCGTCTTCGCCACAAGCTGGAGAAAGCCGGAAAGAACCACAAAAGTGACCAGGGAACCAAGGGCGATCTCGGTGCCCAGTCGGGCCAGCGGTTCCAAGGGGCTGAGGGACAAAGTCGCAAAGCCGAGCGAGGTGGTGATGGCGGTCAGAAGGCAGGCTCGCCAGCGTTGTCGGAGCGAATGACCCAGGCGGATGGCCCGGCCGCAATGAACCAAGGTCGCCGTCGAGGTAATCAGCAGCAGGGGCAGCACGGTGTTGGAGAACATGTGCAGCGGCCGGTCGGTCAATCGAAACCAAGTGCCGAGCAGTCCCAAGGACACCGGCCAGGACAAGAAATAGGCGCCGAGGCAGCGAGCCGGGATGCCGCCGATGACCAGAACCAGGGTTACCAGCAACAGCGCCCCGGCGAGCAGTCGAATCCCATCCGTCCAAAGCAGTTCGAGAGTCGCGCGATGCAGCACGGGAAACCCGGTCACGAAGACCCGCAGCCCCGATCCCTCGGGAGGTTCGGGAATGCGGGCGCGCAGTCTCTCGATTTCTTCGAGGTAGTCACTGCGACCGCGCAGATCCGCTTGCAGCATGATCCAACAAGCGGCAGCGCTTCCATCCTTGGCGAGGAGTCCTTGCTGCAGCATGGGGTCGCGCCGGTATCGTTTGCGGTCTGCGTCCGTGATTTCGTCGACGGACTCGGGGAGGTAAGGGCGCGGGGCGGTCGGGTATTCCAGAAACAGCTTTTTCTGAACCTGGAAATCTTCGAGGTTGGCCACGGACATGACCGAGTCGACCGCAGGATCGTCTTCCACCGCGGCAATGATGGCTCGCAGTAAGCCGAGGCATTGCTCGTTGAAGACCGGCTCCAGAGAGTCGTCGTGGACCGCCACCAGCAAGGTGTCGTCCGTGCCGAAGGCCGCGTCGAAGTCGTGAAACTTGTCGAGGGTGTCACTGCCGCGGGGGAACAATTGCTCCAAGGACGAGTCGGTGCGCAGACCTGGCAGGCTCCACGCGGCGAGCGCGGCTCCAACGATCGCGGTGAGCCAAGCAATGCCTCGCGCTTTCAGTGCCGGCTCCTTCGCCCGAGGATGAACGTCATGAGCGGCCCGCGAGTTCGGTGTCTCGGAACCACTGATACGTTTGCTCGATTCCTTCCCGGAGAGACCGGCGCGGACGCCAACCCGTGGCAGAAATCCGCGAGACGTCGAGGAGCTTCTGGGGTGGGCCGTCCGGGCGGCTTCGGTCGAAGCGCAGATCGCCTTGGTAGCCGACGACTTCGCACATCATTTCCGCGAGCTCGGCAATGGTGAGATCTTGACCTGTGCCGATGTTCAGTAGCCCTGGGTCCTCGGGCAGATTCATCACATGGACACAGGCATCTGCCAGATCGTCGCTGTGCAGAAATTCTCTTCGAGGAGCGCCGGATCCCCAAACCGTCACGGTCGGAGCGTTCTGCCGCGTTGCCTGGTGAAAGCGATGCATCAGCGCCGGCAAGACATGAGAGGTGTCCAGGTCGAAGTTGTCGTGGGGACCGAACAGATTGGTCGGCATGACACAGCGAAAGTCGGTGCCGTACTGGCGATTGTAGGAACGACAGAGTTCCAGGCCGGCGATCTTGGCCAAGGCATATGGCTGGTTGGTCGGTTCGAGTGGTCCCGTCAGCAAAGCGCTTTCCGGGATGGGCTGGGGAGAGAGCCGAGGGTAGATGCAGCTCGAGCCAAGGAACAGCAATCGCTCGACGCCGCTGCGAGAAGCACCCTGGATCACGTGGTTCTGGATGTCCAGGTTGTCTTGAATGAACTCCGCCGGGTAGGTGGCATTCGCGTGGATTCCTCCAACCTTGGCAGCCGCGAGATACACTTGGTCGGGGCGTTCTCGCTCGAAGAAATCACGAACGGCGGCCTGCTCGGTGAGATCGAGTCGTTCGCGAGTGAGAGTCAGTAGTTCGACTCCTGGTTCGCGCGACAAACGACGCACCAGCGCGGATCCAACCAGTCCACGGTGACCGGCGACGAACACGCGCTTCACGAGGGTCTCCTGCGTTCGCAGACGACCATCTCTTTCAGATACCTCGCGCGGCGGGACGGCTTCGGAGTTCTCGTTCCGCTTGCTCCAAGTCGGAGCGGGCCATCTCGACGATCAGTTCTTGGAAACCGATGGTCGGGCTCCAACCCAATCGCTCTCGGGCCTTGGTGGCATCGCCGCACAGCGAGTCGACTTCCGTGGGACGGTAGTAGCGCGGGTCGATGGCCACGATCTTTCGACCATTGTCATCCAGCGCGCACTCCTTGTCGTCTTCTCCCTCCCAATGCAATGAGATGTCGAGCGCGGCCGCGGCAGTTTCGACCAGTTCCTTGACTGTGTGTTCTTCGCCGGTGGCGATGACGTAGTCGTCCGGTTCGTCTTGCTGGAGCATTCTCCACATGGCATCGACGTAGTCCCGGGCGTGTCCCCAGTCCCGTCTTGCATGAAGGTTGCCCAGGTAGAGACAGCTCTCCATGCCGAGTCGGATCCGGGCAAGGGACCGGGTGACCTTGCGGGTGACAAAGGTCTCGCCGCGGCGCGGAGACTCGTGGTTGAACAGAATCCCGTTGGAGGCGTGCAGCCCGTAGGCTTCTCGATAGTTGACCGTGATCCAGTAGCCGTATTGCTTGGCCACGGCGTAGGGGGACCGCGGTTGAAACGGGGTCCGTTCCGTCTGGGGAGTTTCCAGGACCCGCCCGTACAGCTCGGAGGTTGACGCCTGGTAGAAGCGAGTTTCGTTCTCCAGGCCCAACATCCGGATCGCTTCCAGGATTCTCAGGGTCCCGAGGGCGTCTGAGTCGGCGGTGTACTCCGGCTCCTCGAACGAGACGGCCACGTGGCTCTGAGCCGCCAGGTTGTAGATCTCCTGGGGCTGGGACTCGCGGATCACGCGCACCAGGCTGCTGGCGTCGGTCATGTCGCCGTGGTGCAGGATGAACTGCCGGTCGGCCACGTGGGGATCCTGGTACATGTGGTCGATTCGCTGGGTGTTGAACTGGGAGGTGCGCCGTTTCATTCCATGGACACGGTAGCCCTTGCCCAACAGAAGCTCGGTCAGGTAGGCACCGTCCTGGCCGGTCACACCGGTGATCATCGCGGTCTTCGTCATGGCTTGTCTTGTACCCGTTGGCCGGGGGAGCGGTCAAATTCGTGTCTCCCCGCGACCGAACCTCGGCCAAACCGCGAAAACTTCTTGGGGTTCTGCCGAATCGCTTCTTTGGGAATCGGGGAAACCATGGTCAACTCTTTGGACAATCCGGTCCCCCCCGGGAGTCTTTCGCGGTCAGCGATCGGGGACGCTCGGATGGAGGGAGGCCTGATCGGGCCGAGGCGGCGTGGGCCGGAATGGGAGGAGAGATTCGAGGTGAGTCAGCCCTCGTTGAGCGTTTGCATCGTCACCCAGAACATGGCTCACTTTCTGCCATTTCTGCTGAAAAGCGTCACTCCCATCGCCGACGAAATCGTCGTCGTCGACAGCTATTCGGCCGACGAAACTCCTCAGTTGTTGCGCGACAATCCCAAAGTACGACTGTTTCAGCGAACGTTTGGTGGACACTTCGGCGAGCAAAAGAACTACGCGATCGACCGTGCCCAGGGAGATTGGGTGTTGGTCATGGATTCCGACGAAGTCCTCGGAGACCGTGCCATCGAAACGATCCCCCGGTTGATTCGCAAAGGGCGGCACACTCACTACAAACTTGCCAGGTATTGGATCCTGAATGGTCCTCCTTGGACCCATGTGCGCAGTGAGGCGCACTACCCCGACTTTCAATTGCGTCTGTTCCGAAACGCTCCGTCATTTCGTTACAGCTCCCACAAGGTGGTTCACACCCACTTCCCGCGGGAAGGTCGGGGGCCGGGCAAGAAACTTCGGAACTGCCACATCTTTCACTTCGACTTCATCTTGAAGGATCGCCAGGCGCGACAAGAAAAGTACCAGCGCTACATGGACCTGGAGCCGGGTTCGAGCGTCACCTCGCGGATGTATCTGTACGAGGACTTCCCCTTCAAAGAGAGGCGTTGTCGGGAGAGTCTGACCGCAGAGGGAATGAACTCCGAGTCGCTCAAAGAAAAGGCGTTGAGTCTCCCGCGGGATCCGAGGGGCCGGGGGCGGGCCGCCAAGGCCTGATTGACAGCCGCGTGTCCCGGCAAGAAGGCCGGTGTCCCCACGCCAGAGAATCTTTGACCCATCCGAGCGATGAGATTCCTGCATGACTTCGGGATGCGGGGTGGTGCGGTTGGAGACCCCGCCTTGGCGACTCCCTAGGCGGGAGATACAAAGGAACTCCCGGACCACGCTGTCGACGGGTCGTGAGCCGTTCGACGAGCCTGATTGAAAGGACCCGTTCGATGCTCTTGGCGACACTTCTTCTGGGATCCCTTTCCCCGAACATCCTCTGGATCTCCATGGATGACGTCGGCAACGACGCCCTCGCCGTGTATGGCGAAGGAGATCCGGAGACCCAACCTCGCACCCCTCAGCTGGATTTGCTGGCCACTCGTGCGATGCGCTTCACCAACTGCTACTCCTACCCCAGTTGCAAGCCGACTCGCTCCACCTGGATGACTGGACGCTACGGGTATCGCACTGGCTTCGGCGTGACCAAAGACTCTCGCAGCCTCATCTTGGCGCAGCGGGAGCTGACCATCGCCGAGGTGCTTCAGCAATCCGGATACACGACGGCCTATACCGGCAAGTGGGGATTGGGAGTGATCAGCGAGGATCCTCGCAACGATCCGTTTCCTGATCCGTTGAGCCATGGTTTCGACTTCATCGCGGCTCACTTCGGCAACTTGGTGGACTTCTTTCAGGAAAACGTTTGGGTCGGGACCTCGACGTCCTTGGAGCCAATGGCTCCCGGTTACATGACGACACGGACTGCCGAAGACACCATCGTTGCGATCAAGACCTTGCCAGAACCGTGGTTCGTGATGGCGAACTTTCACTCGGCCCACGAGCCGGTGCACGCGCCACCACCGCACTTGCACTCCGTCGATGACTTGAGCTCAGATCGACAGAAGTTCCGCGCCATGGTGGAAGCCATGGACACGGAAATGGGGAGGGTTCTCGAGGCGGTGGACGACTCCAATACCTACGTGTTCGTCGTTGGGGACAACGGAACCAAGAGGAATTACGCCTCGATTGATGGAACGGGATGGAAGGGGACCCTCGGGGAAGGGGGCGTGAATGTCCCGTTGCTGGTTTCCGGTCCAACCGTCAAGGCCGGGACGGTCTCGGATGCTTTGGTCAGTACCGTGGACTTCTTCTCGACGGCACGGGAGCTGGGCTCTTCAGTGCGGCTGCCACCAGATCTCGTGATCGACTCGGTCTCGTTCCTCCCCATCTTGGAGGGGAGAAAAGACTCGGTTCGCGAGTTCGTCCTGGCCGAGCGCTTCGGCCCGGGAAGCGGGCCCCCCTATGATTTCGTGCAGCGAATGGCCCGCTACGGTCGTTTCAAAGTGTTCCGAAGGATCGCGATGACGGATCGGGATTCCTTCTTCGACGTGACGGCTCAGCCAGGCCTGGACGGCCCGGAGATCGAGCTGACCAGCGCCTCCAACGCGGAACGTGCGGCTTACCGAAAGTTGCGGGACTACCTGGACTCCCTGCCCGCTCCGTCCGGGGTTCCCGAGCAAGTCTCCCCAAGGGACAATCCCCCGCGGCCAGGTCAGCGCTCCCGCACCTGGCCAGCGTCCTCTCCCGTCACTCGAAGATGAGTGGAGAGGTTTCTCTGCGATCGGAGCGGAGGACGCGACGCAAGGTAAGCAGGGATTCCACCACCAACCACAGCCCGAGGACGAGCAACAGCCCCCCCACGATCAAGAGTGGCCACGGTACGGGCATGATCACGCCCGCGACGTTCTTCTCTGCGAACGTCCAGTCGTGGGAGAACGTGCCCAGGTTGGTCACCATCGCCGTAAGGGTGCTGACCAGCATGAAGACCATCGGGAGCGCGGTGAACCACGGGTTCTTCTTGCGCTGCAAGAGATAGACCGTGACGGTGAAGAGAGTCAGTCCGGCAAGAAGTTGGTTGGTGGTGCCGAACAGGGCCCACAGGGCCAGCGCCGCGGGTCGTCCTCCGATCTCGTAGAACGCGAAGAAGGCGATCGCTCCGCAGGCGAGCCCCGAAGACAGGTAGCGATTGCCAAGCCCCGGCAATCGGAACGTCGTCCCGATCTCTTCGATGTTGAAGCGCAGCAAGCGGGTGGCGGAGTCCAGGGTCGTCAGGGCGAACGACACGACGACCATGGCAATCAGCGAAGCGGTGATGTCTTCGGGGAGGCCGAGGTGCTGCGCGAAGGAGGTCGTGCCGCGAATGAACGCGTCGATTTTGACGGTGAGGCCCTGGACCGATGCCCAGCTTCGGTAGGTGCCGTGCCACACCTCTTCGGAGGCGAAGCCAGCCGTGCACGCCAAGGTGGCTAACAGGGCGAGAAGGCTCTCGCCGATCATGCCGCCATAGGCGACGGGCACGGCGTGAGTTTCCCGGTCGAGTTGTTTCGCGGTTGTGCCGGAACTGACGAGCCCGTGAAACCCACTGGCCGCGCCACACGCGATCACAATGAACACGAACGGAAGCAGCGGCGGAGCTCCTTCGGGGCTTGTTTCCAGTGGCGGAGCGACGAACTCGGGCTGCCCGACAAAAAGGCCTCCGTAGGCGAGCAATAGTCCCAAGTACAGCAGGAGCGAGTTCAGGAAGTCGCGAGACTGCAGCAAAGCCCACACTGGCAAGACCGACGCGACAAAGGCGTAGCCGAGCAAGTACAGCGTCCAACGAGTCGGTCCCGGCCAGAGCTCACCTGGCAGGCCGATTGTCGGGAGTTCTTTGCCAGCCCAAATCGCTACCAGCAGCAAAGTGAAACCGACCAAGGTGACCGGCAGCAGCGAAACTCCCTTGCGGTGCATCAAGATCCCGGCAATGAAGGCCAGGATCATCAGCACCCCGGAAGGGAGCACCGCTTGGGGATAGCCGGGGCGACCCGGCGCCAACTCCAAGGAGAACAGGCGCGCGATCACGAACACGAAGACTCCCATGGCGAGGGAGACTCCAAAGAAGATGATCAGGTGGAACAGGCTGCACGCTCGTTTTCCGATGACTCCTTCTGCGACTTTGCCGATCGACATTCCGCGCGCCCGCACCGAGACCACCAGCGCGGAGAAGTCGTGCACACATCCGACCAGGACAGCTCCGAGCACGACCCACAGGAGTGCTGGCACCCATCCCCAAATGACCGCCACTGCAGGACCCAGCATCGGCGCCAGGCCGGTGATCGAGGCGTAGTGATGTCCGAACAGGACCGCCGGCTTGGTCGGGATGTAGTCGACGTCGTCTCGAAGCGTGTGAGCCGGAGTCTTGCGGTCCGGATCTAGCTGAAACACCCGACGGCTGAGGTGCCGCGCGTAGAAACGGTAAGCGAGAATGTAGAGAGCGATGCCCGCGACGGCTGCGATCGCAGCGTTCAACGGCAAATCAGCCCATGGAATTGGAGCGGACGAAGCGACAGGCGCGACGCAGCCACGGCAGGGCTTGGTTCAGGTCGCGAGGAGTCTCCAGCGGCAGCTCGACCAAGTCGTCCAAGCTCTCTTCGTCCTTGTCCGGGCCGTAGGCGCGAGAATCACGCACCTTCAGGGCGTCCTCTCGCTGCCGGGGGTGCAGCTTGACCACGACCCCGTTCTTGGTAAGGAAGGAGAACAAGGAGCCCTGGATGGTGAAGCTCGTACGACCGGGAGTCCGGTGAGCTTCGACGCCTTTCCAACGGAGAAGGGTCTCCTCCAACTCTTTGGCAACGTCCGTGGGCATTGGATTTCCTGAGCGCGGTCTGGCCCGAAAAAACGAAAGCCGCCGCAGCGGCAAAGGAACGTTTTTGTCGGTCTCCAGCTTTCCTTGGAAGTTCTGACCCTGGATCATTTTTCAGGGCCAAGGACAGCGTAGCAATCCCGGCCGATCTGGTCAACGGTCGCGGGAATCGGGGCTGGTCGAGAGCAGTGTGCGGAGCGGTTCCCACGGTTCTTCGCGTTCCACCATGGCTTGCAGCGCCGGGCGGTGACGAAGCGCATCGAACAGGAGGAGCGACGCGTGATCGCGGTCATCGCTGAGGGCTCGATAGAGAGCCCGACGAATGACGGAGATCGCCGAGTACTGACCGCGGCCGCTTGCAACGACGCGGTCTTCCCTTTCCAAGAGGCGGTCGCGTTCCGGGAGTCGACCCTGGACATGCCGAATCCAAGCCTCGGTCGACAGCACCCGCGTGTCGAACGGAGCCGCGTCCAAGGCTCGGTCACCGAGCTGTTCTGCCAGCGCCATGGATTGCGGAACGGCGAGCAACGCGAGTTCGGCGACCAGGCGACCGTGGTTGCCCGCTTCCCGGGCCGCACGCTCCAGAGTGAGGTTTGAAAAAGTGTCCGCCTGGGAATCGGACGCGAGTTCGCGCAGCACGCGCAAGGTGCGCCGAGGTTCGGTTCCAGAAAACGCATCGGTGCGACCGAACATCGATTCCTCGTCTTTGGTGCGAAGGGACTCGCGAACCGCCACCGCATAGATGGCCTCCATGGATTGCAGCTGCTTCGGTTGCAGCTGGATCAGGTCCCCCGTCATCCATGGCGGATGGTCCTGACGAGCGGTCCACACCTGAGCCTTCAGATCCATGGAGGAGCGGGCTGGCCAAATCTGGCCGGTCCGGTCAGCCAGCCATGCGATCGTGAGGGGGTTGCCTTGGGTTTGGCGCATGGAATCCGCCGTCGCCAGAAAGAACCGTTCGGGAAGGAGCGCCTCCCATGCGCCCAAGGACCGCAAAGCGGCCGTCAGTCGCTCTCGGCCGGCGGTTCCCTTCAAAGTGGTGAGTCGTTGAGCGATCGGCGGATCTCCCAACGTGGTCTTGTGCTCCGGGTCGACCATCCAAAGGGCGATTTGACGCGCTGAGCGTCTCGCAGCTTGACGCACGAAGAACCGGGCCAAGACTTCCGTTTGGTCTTCCCGGTTTTGATCCGTCAGCGCCAGCACTGCTCCGCGTGCCAAGGTGACTTCCGTCGCGGTTGCATGAAAGATCGCGGTCCACTCGGAACCGGTGAAGCGTTGGTGAAACTCTGCCAGCCGCTGCATGGCGGCGGAACCTCCCACGCGACCCAATGCGGCCAACACGGCGAGGCGGAGGCTGAGATCCTGATCGTCTTCCAGGAGTTCGTCCGCGTGAGCATCCAGAAGTTCTTGGTGTTCTGGTCCCACGTATTCCAGGATCGCCAACAGGGTGGGTTCATCCGTGGACGGATCGAGCAAGCCCAGGGATTCGATCATGCGGGTCAACGACTCGGCAGACGCCAGCGCTGCCAGATCCCGCAGGAGAGACGAACGTTGGCTGGGCGCGAGTTGTGGGAGGATGCGTTCCCCCAGTGTCACCGCATCCGGGTCCCGCCGAGCGATCAGCGATCGTAAGGCGGTTTCTACGATTCGCGGTCGGGAGTCTTCCAGAGCCTTGCGGAGCATCTGACGTGTTGGCTCGCCGCGCAATCCCGCGGCTTGGCGAAGCAGAAACCGCAGCAGCGACCCGTCGCCTTCCGGAGAGGCAAGGTTGGAGGCGACCTCGGCGAAGACGCGCTCCGCGACCGGGCCGCCGATCTGAGCGAGGACGATGAGCAGTCGATCCAGTTGAGAGTCGCGGAACTCCGCGGCCAGTGCCTCGGCCAAGAAATCCTGGCGATCGCCCAAAGAAATGAAGGCGAACGAAGAAAGCGCGGCGGACCGAGCGGGAGAATCGGCAAGCTGCAACTCCTCCAAGACGAATTCGAGGACGGCCCCGGCACCGGTTCCGCCGTAAGACGAAGCGAGCTGTTGAATCATCCGCCCTCGAACCTCGAGGTCGTCGGTTTGTCGGGCGGCGTCGATCAGCAACGGCAGGTGTTGTTCGGACCCTTGTTCGGCGAGCTGTTCGAACGCGCGGCGGCGGGCTTCCCCGGACAGTTTCCACAGGCACGCCAGGAACAGGCGATCGCGCGCGGCACAAGAAGGTTGTCGCCGCGCCGCGGCCACCAAGGCCCGTCCAAGCACCTCCACCCGCGGTTCGTCGTCGGTCGCGATTCTCTGTTCGATTTCGCGTTCCAGGAACAGCGCTGTCGATTCGCTCGGAAGGCGCGACAGCGACTCGAGAATGTCGACCACAACGGCGGGTTGGTCCCAATGCTGGCGCGCCAGGGTTTGCAAATGATCCAGTGATGCCGGCCCCCAAAGGCGGATCGCGAGGGGGAGCACCGCGGCCAGTCCCGGGTCGTCGCGCAAAGATCCCACGAGTTCCACGAACCACGCCTGGCCGCTCTGCGTTCGGGGCATCGTTCCCAAGAGTTCCAATGCTGCGGACTGGGCCACCCCCGGTTTGTCGGCGGCGACTCGCAAGAGGGGCTCGACGGACGCGGTGTCCCAAGAGACCTCTCCCATCGTCTTGGCGCGAAGCAGCTTCCACTGAGCGTCTGCATCGGCCAGGGTTGGTTGCCAGGCGTCGATGACTTCGCGCCAAGAGGCCGGACTCCAAAGCGGAGGGCGATCGACCAGCGTGGCCAACAAAGAACGTCGCTCTTCGGTCGTGAAGCGTGGCCAACGGGCCTTCATCGCCTCCCGGGCTGGTTCTCGATCGGAGCGACACAGGAGCTGAAGCGCTTGCTGGCGACACCTCCAAGACACGTCATCCAGACTCGACACCAGCCACCGATGAAACTCGTCCGCACTCCACCGCTGCATACTCATGGAGTGGCTGAGCAATTCCGTCAGCAATGCTTCGCGAACCGTGGGGGAGGGGTCCTGCAGCAGGCTTTCAATGGCCACTTGGCTCTCTTGTGGCCAGCGCCCGGCAACGCGGGCCACTTGCTCACGGATGGCTGGGTGGGGGTGGTTCCAGAGTTCGCGGATTCGTCGACGATCGTTGGCGTCACCGAGCTCTTCCAGAAGAGACAGGGCTAACTGCCACTCTTGCCAGGAAGAATCTCCGGGCTCGCGCCGGAACAGATCTCGCAGGGGAACCGGGTCGCCTTGATGAAACAGCTCGCGTCGAGCGGATTCCCGGACCAGGGGGTCTCGGTCTCCCAGGTCATTCACCAGCTCGGCACCGGAGCGGTTCTTCGAAACCCGTTCGATCCAGTCGCCCCGCTCGGAGATCGCGAGGGAGAGGAGCGACGCAACGAGCAGCTTCATGGAGACGAGGAGGCTTCAGAGGACTGCATGGCGATCAAAGCGGCTGGCAGTCTTTCCGTGAGATCCGTGGCGGTGACGCCGATCTCGCCGAGTTCTTGAGCGGCCAGGTCGCCCGCCGCCCCGTGAGCGAAGCATGCCGCTCGCGCTGCCATCAGAGGCTGGGGAAGGATGGCGAGCAGCGCGGCCAAGCATCCGGTCAAGACGTCGCCGGATCCGCCGGTTGCCATTCCGGGATTGCCGGTTTCGTTGACGAAGGTCTCCATCCCGTCGGTCACGATCGAGTGGCGTCCCTTGAGAATCACCGTGCCACCACAACGCATGGCCAGGTCGATCGCGGCGATGCGCCGGCTCTGTTCATCGGACTCGGGACGCTTGCCCGTGAGTCGTGACAATTCTCCCGGATGCGGAGTGACCACGGTCGAAGGTCGCTTGCCGGAAATCCGCGCCGGCTGCCCGGCGAATGCATTCAACCCATCAGCATCCAGAACCAACGGACAGTCGATGCGTGGCACCAGGGACCGGATCAGCTCCACCGTTCCTGGGCGAGTGCCCATGCCCGGGCCGAGGGCCACCACGTCGGCGTGCAGAGTGGCTTCGAAGAGCAGGTCTTCGGATTCGCTGCCGAGGCCGCCGTCGTGGTCGGCCAGAGGCAAGTAGGTCGCTCGCGGTTCCATGGCACCGACCAATGGATAGATCGATTGCGGGCAAGCGAGGGTCAACAGCCCGACTCCGCTCCGGAATGCCGCGGATGCCGCGAGGGCCGCGGCGCCATGCATCCCGTAGCTCCCTGCCACCAGCAGCACTCGACCAAAGTCGCCTTTGTGGCTGTCCGGATTCCGTCGGGGCAGGACTTTCAATTCATCCGGTACGTGCATCGTTGGCCTTCGGGAAACACTGACCAGAGAGGGATTCCAACGTGGCTTGCAATTCAGCTCCCGGTTGCAAGGAGCCGACTTCCCGGCCTTGATGGTTCTTCACCACTCCGGCTGTTTGGCGGGACACCAATGCCTCGATCCCTTCGAGAGGGAAGCCCATCGCCCGAAACAGAAGAATGCTCGAGTATCCATAGCCGCGGGTCGAACCGTCTTCGACTTTGAGCACTCCTCCCAGTCCGCCCGCTTCGCCACGAATGGCGAAGCCGAGAACTCCTTCGGCGCCGCGTTTCACAAACCCTCGACCTCGGGTGGTTTTCACGAGCGCCTGATCGATGTGCTTGGCGGTCGAAAGGTAGTCCGGCGCGGACTGCACGGCATCGAAGACCCGTTGACAGGCACTTCGTCGTTCCGGCGGCAGACCGTCGGGTGCGGCGAAACGTTGCAGCGCGCGAGCCATGGCGCGCACCGACAAGCCGAACGCGGGAGCATTGCAGCCGTCGATAGAGACGGACAAGTCGGAAGCTTCGAGTCCGCTCATCTCGGCAATGGTGCGACGGATTCGTTGTTGCACGGGGTGATCGGGATTCGTGTACCCCTCCAGGGGGTGTCCCAAAGCCTGGGCGAGCAACAACATGCCGGTGTGTTTGCCCGAGCAGTTGTTGTGGAGGACGCTGGGCTCTCGGCCGTCACGGATCAAGTCGGCGCGGGAGTTTCGGTCGAACGGTACGTGGACGCCGCAGTCCAGAGCCTCGATGGGAATGCCGGCTCTCTGCAGCAGTTGATCCACCGCTTCCGCGTGCCGGGCCTCGCCACCGTGGGAGGCGGTGATCAAGGTGATCTCGGCGTCGCTCAACCCCCACTTTTCCTCGAGTCCTTCCTCTAACACCGGCAAGGCTTGGAGTGGTTTCAAGCCGGAGCGCGGGTAGCAGACCTGGTCCGGGTCTCCCAAGCTCACCAAGTCTCGGTCTTGCCCGACCAGGTGGAGGATTCCGCGGTGAACGCTTTCGATCCCTGGGCCGCGATGGACTTCCAGAAGAACGGGGTTGGCCACCGTCATGGGCCTCTCCGGGTTGGCAGGAAAGCGAGGATCGAGCCGGAAACTGCCGGAGAGGGAGCAACCTGCTTCGACCGTGTTATCATCCGGTCCGGCCTTCGTTCGGAAGGCCGAGTGATGGACAGGAGCGACTGCATTGCTGGTGGAGTGCGAGCTGTCCCGGATCGTGATTCGGGAGGATTCGGATGCCCAGTTCATCTACCTTCAGGAGAAGAACGGCAGCCGCGCATTCCCAATCGTGATCGGTCCGGCGGAAGCGGCGGAGATTAACCGAAAGGCGACCGGGATGCGGACTCCCCGGCCGCTGACCCACGATTTGCTGCGGGGCGCCGTCGCGGAACTCGGAGCCAGCATCCAAGGCATCGAGGTGAACGATCTCCGCGAGAGCACGTTTTACGCGACGCTGGTTTTGGAGCAGGGGGATCGCCAAGTACGGGTCGATTGCCGACCTTCCGACGCCATTGCCCTGGCCATGGCCGAGAGTTGCCCGATTCACGTCTCCGAGGAGGTGCTGGAAGCCGTGGGCAACCAGGAGGGGTGAGCGGGGAGACTCCCGATTCTCACCGGACCTGTCTTCTCGCGAATTGACATCGAAACCGAACGGAGGGTTGGCAGAGTGGTCGAATGCGACGGTCTTGAAAACCGTTGACCTTTCGGGGTCCGGGGGTTCGAATCCCTCACCCTCCGCCAGACAACTCCCCGGTCATTGAAAGAGTGATTCCGACTTCTGGAGCGGGAACGATTCGTTTCAAGTTCCGGCGGTTCGAACGACTCTTTCGCTGTCCTGAGAGAACAATCATCGGAGAGGTGGCTGAGTGGCCGAAAGCAGCGGCTTGCTAAGCCGCCGTAGGGTTTATTGCTCTACCGCGGGTTCGAATCCCGCCCTCTCCGCCATCTGACTTTCCGCCATTCCCGGTTCGAGACGGCCGGTCGAGTGTGCCAGGGTCAGAGTCGGCAGGGGGGAGGGAGGAACGGACGTGAGCGGAAGCCGGTGTCGTTTGTTGGTGGCCGCGCTTTCCAGTCTTTCCCTCGTCGGCTGCGTCGAACGATTCGTCCGGATCGAGACCGAACCGGTCGGCGCCATCGTCATCGTCAACGGGGATCCGATGGGACCGTCCCCGGTCGAAATGCCGTTCCAGCACTACGGCGTCTATCGGGTCGACACGTTCCATCGTGGTTATCAGCCGGACCGGCGCGAAGTGGCCGTGGAACGACCCTGGTACCAATGGTTTCCGTTCGATTTATTCGCGGAACTCCTCGACCCACGAACCCACGTGGACCGTCACCAGGTTTCGATTTCCCTGGATCCGGTGGCAAAGGGCGAGGACCGTTCGGCAGAGGCTGCCGAGCTATGGATGCGGGCCCAAGCTGCGAAAGAAGGTTCGCGATGATTCCCACGCCGGCCGCGGCACTCGTTCGCCAGCCGTTGCAATGGGACCCGCGTCAAATCTCTGGTCAACGGGTTGCGGTGGTGGGATTGGGGCGCTTTGGCGGCGGGGCCGGTGCGGCACGATTCCTTTTGAGCCACGGCGCCGACGTGGTGGTGACTGACCTCTTGCCCCGAGCCGAACTGGGAGAGACCGTCGGCGAGCTGGAGAGCCTCGGCGCGGAGATGATGCTCGGCGGCCATTGCCTCGAGACCTTGAGCGCCTGCCAATGGATCGTCGCATCTCCTGCGGTGCCGCCCAGCGCGCCACCGCTGCGGATGGCGGCGGAAGCGGGCATTCCGGTCGAAACGGAAATCTCGTTGTTGGTGCGTCTGCTCCCCAAGGAGTGGCTGGGAATCACCGGAACCAATGGCAAGAGCACCACGGCCAAGCTTGCGGCTTCGATGCTCGAGCCCGTCGGCCCGACCTGGTTGGGAGGCAACCTCGGGGGGTCGCTGTTGAGCCACGTCGGGGACATGCCCGTCGACGCGAAGGTCGTCTTGGAGCTGAGTTCGTTCCAGCTTGAGCACTTGAACGACGTGGGCTTGGGGCCCTCGGTGGCGGTGATCACCAACGTTTCTCCCGACCACTTGGATCGCCATGGAAGCATGCAAGCGTACGTGCGCGCCAAGGCGGCCATCCTTCGGCGCGCGCGGACCGCGGTCCTGAACTACTCCGATCCCCACTGTCGGCGGCTGGGTGAGAGGTTCCCTGGTGCGGTCCGTTGGTTCGGATCAGGCCCGAGCTCGCGGCTGGGGGGCGATCGGCGCTCGTACTCACTGCGAGGAGATCGCATCCTCTGCGAGGAACCAGGGAAACCTCCTTGTGAATTCTCACTGCCCGAAACGCAGCTGCTCGGAACCCACAACAACCTGAACGTGATCGCCGCGGCAGCCGCTTGCGAGGCCTTCGGTGCGAGATTTGTAGAGTCGTTGAGGCGGGCTGCCGCAGTGACGCCCATTCCCGGACGTCTCCAGGAAGTGGGACGGGCGAACGGCGTCCGATTCGTTGACGACAGCGTGTCGACGTCTCCCCCGGCGGTGCTGGCAGCCTTGCGCTCCCTGGAGAGCGGAATTCACCTGTTGCTAGGTGGTTATGACAAGGGCATCGGTGTCGAAGAGCTGCTGGACGAGATCCCCCGCCGATGCCGAAAGCTCCATCTTTTTGGTGCGGTATCCGATCATCTAAAGAGAAAGCTCCGCCAACGAGGGTGGGAATCCCGACCAAAGCCATGCCAGAGCGACGCACTACCTATGGAATTCGAGGTCTACCCGGACTTGCCGGCGGCGTTCGCCGGCGCACGCAAAACCGCGTTGCCGGGGGAGACGATTCTTTTGTCGCCGGGATTCGCCTCGTACGACCAGTTCCGGTGTTTCGCCGAGCGCGGCGAATTGTTCCGGAAGCTGGTGGCCGCCGCTCTCCCTTGAATCCTCAATCCGGGGTCGGAGAATCGGATCCTGTGCTGATCCCCTCTGACATAGATCGTATTCCGCACTTCCGTGCGGAGCGCCGTTCCGGTCCCCAGACCGGACGGGTTGGGCGTTTCCCCAGGCGCAGGACCCTCAAGTCCTCCCGCAAGTGGTCCGATGAACCCTCCAGGGCTTTCCTGCGATGAGCTTCTATTGCCAGAAGTGCCAGACGGCGACTGCGAAGGTCCACGTCACCGAATTGAAGGAGGGGAAGAAGATCGAGCATCACTTCTGCGAGGAATGCGCAGAAACCCAGGGGATCGCACCCAAAGCTGCGGCGCCTGTTTCGATGTACAAGATCTTCAAAGAGCTCATGGAAAAGGGGGGTGCCGCTCGCCGATCGAGGGACCGTCAGTGCCCAGAGTGCGGCATGACGTTCAGCGAGTTCAAGGCCAAGGGCCGCTTCGGCTGTCCCCACGACTACGACGTGTTCCTGAGCCGCCTGATTCCGTTGTTGCAGCGCATCCACGGTGCTTCGCAACAAGACGGACTTCCTCCCGAAGACGACCGACACGAAGACCTGGACCTTCCGGAGCAAGAACAAGCGGACGAAGAGAACCAGGCTCAGGTCGAGTTGGAAGAGCTGAAAACCGAGCTGCAGCGCGTCGTCCAACGGGAACAGTACGAAGAGGCGGCGCGCATCCGCGATCGGATCAAGGAACTCGAAGAAACCCTCACTCAGGGGGGTGGCGCATGAACGATCACTTCGCCGCCTCTCCCGGGGATGCAGGAAGTTGGATGGCCGCGGAAGGAGAAGACCGCGACGTCATCATCACCTCGCGCATTCGTCTAGCGAGGAACGTGAACGACTTTCCCTTCAAGGCGCGCCTTTCCACAGACGAGTGCCGGCGTTTGCAGGAGCACGTGCACGAAAAGCTTTCCCCCCTGCGCTTCGCCGACGATCAGGTCTACGTGGATCTCGAAGAAGTGGACCTGTTGGATCGCGAATTACTCCTCGAGAGTCATTTGATCAGCATGGAGCTGGCTCGCGCCGACGGGCCGCGGGGGGTGGTGTACAGCCGCCGCCGACACCTCTCCATCATGGTCAACGAGGAAGATCACCTCCGGGTCCAGCTCCTGGGGCCGGGGCAAACCCTGAGCGAGATCCTCCGCGAAATCGAGCAGATCGATCAGGCCATCTCCGAAAACGTCGATTATGCCGCCCACTCGCGCTTTGGTTATCTGACGTCGTGTCCGACCAATGTGGGAACGGGGCTGCGGTTTTCGGTGATGCTGCACCTGCCTGCCCTGGTGACCACCAAGGAGATCGACAAGGAATTCAACGCTGCCCAGAAGATGAAGCTGGCAGTCCGCGGGTTCTATGGGGAAGGAGCTTCCTTTGTCGGAGATTTCTTCCAGGTCTCCAATCAGGTAACGCTAGGAAGAAGTGTAGAGGATCTTTTGCAAGACCTTCTCAAAGTCGTTCCGGAAATCGTGAAGCACGAACGGAGCGTGAGAAGCCTCATCCTGAAAGATCACAGAAACGAAATCGAAGACAAGGTTTACCGGGCCCTGGGGCTCTTGCGTCATGCGCGCAAGATCTCTTCCCAAGAGGCGCTGGAGTTGCTTTCGCAGCTCAGACTGGGCGTCTGCGTGGGAATGGTGGACACGGTCGACCTGAAGTCGATCAACGAGCTCTTGGTTTTGACGCAACCGGCCCACGTTCAGGCAATGGAAACGAAAGACCTTTCTGAAGAGGAGAGGGACGTTGCCCGGGCGCGGTACGTGCGGCAGCGACTGGGAGCCGAGTAGCACCCTGTAGCAAAGAGCACTCGAACACAGAACACGCGAACACAGAATACGCGAACACAGAGCACGCGCTGGACCAAAGCATCCGCAACCAAGCACTCATACGAGTCACTACTTCACGGACGGGACCGACATGTTCGACCGATTCACGGACCGCGCTCGCAAGGTGATGGGCCTGGCGAAAGCCGAGGCGCAGCGCCTCAACCACGAGTACATCGGCACGGAGCACATCCTCTTGGGATTGGTCCAAGAGGGCAGCGGTGTCGCCGCCAACGTGCTCAAGAACATGAACATCGATCTCAAACGAATCCGTACCGAGATCGAGAAGATTGTCAAGGGAAGCCCGACGATGGTGACCCAGGGCAACCTGCCGTTCACTCCGCGAGCCAAAAAGGTCTTGGAGCTGGCGGTGGAGGAGGCGAGCACCCTTGGCCACAACTACATCGGAACCGAGCACTTGTTGCTGGGGCTGATCAAGGAGAACGAAGGCATCGCGGCTCGGGTGTTGCTAAACCTGGGTGTGAAGCTCGAAGAGGTCCGCGAGGAAGTCCTCGAGTTCCTCGGCGCGGACAACTATGCCGGCGGCGAAGAAGCTCCCGCGGAAGGTGGAGGGGGCGGCGGCGAAGGCAGCCCCCAGGCCTCTGGTGGCAAGTCCAAGACTCCGGCGCTGAACGCGTTCGGGCGGGACCTCACGGCCCTGGCTCGAGAAGGCAAGCTGGATCCGGTCATCGGCCGACGGCGCGAGATCGAGCGAGTGATGCAGGTCCTTTCTCGACGCACCAAGAACAACCCGGTGCTTTTGGGTGAGGCCGGTGTTGGCAAGACCGCCATCATCGAAGGCTTGGCCCAGGACATCGTGCAGGCCAACGTGCCGGAAATCCTGGCCGACCAGCGGATCGTGGTTCTCGACCTGGCAATGATGGTGGCCGGGACCAAGTACCGCGGCCAGTTCGAAGAGCGCATCAAGGCCGTGATGAACGAAGTGCGCAAGGCCAAGAACGTCATTTTGTTCATCGACGAGCTCCACACTCTGGTTGGAGCTGGTGGCGCCGAAGGAGCGATCGACGCCTCCAACGTGCTGAAGCCCGCGCTTTCCCGCGGCGAAGTGCAATGTGTCGGCGCCACGACCCTCGACGAGTACCGGAAGTACATCGAGAAAGACAGCGCCTTGGAACGACGCTTCCAGTCGATCTTGGTGGAGCCCGCTTCCCGTCCCGAAACCGTGGAGATCCTTCGAGGTCTGCGTGACCGTTACGAAGCCCACCACCGCGTGCAGATCACCGACGGTGCTCTGGAAATGGCGGTGCAGCTGTCCGATCGCTACATCACCGGTCGCTTCTTGCCGGACAAGGCGATCGACGTGGTCGACGAAGCCGGTGCACACGTGCGGCTGAAGGCTTTGACCCAACCGCCAGATCTCAAAGAGATGGCAGAGAAGATCGCTCGCCTCGACAAAGAAAAGGAAGAGTGCGTTGCGGCACAGGACTTCGAGCGTGCCGCCTACCTGCGCGATCAGGCAGACAAGATGCGCAAGACTCGCGACGAGACCCACCGCAAGTGGCGGGACGCGTCCAAGGAGGTCGACGGCACGGTGGACGACGAGGTCATTGCCGAAACCGTGGCACGGATCACCGGCGTGCCGATGACTCGCCTCGAAAAGGACGAAGCCGACCGGCTTCTGCAAATGGAAGACGAGCTGCACCAGTCCGTGGTCTCTCAGGACGAGGCCATCAAGGCGATTTCCCGCTCCGTGCGCCGCAGTCGCTCTGGTCTGAAGAGCCCGCGTCGGCCGATGGGCAGCTTCCTGTTCCTCGGCCCAACGGGCGTGGGCAAGACCCACCTGGCCAAGCAGCTCGCCAAGTTCATGTTCGGCGACGAAGAGGCCCTGATTCAGATCGACATGTCCGAGTACATGGAGAAGCACAACGCGTCCCGACTCGTCGGAGCGCCTCCGGGCTACGTCGGCTTCGAAGAGGGTGGTCAGCTCACCGAGAAGATCCGCCGCCGACCCTACGCGGTCGTGCTCCTGGACGAGGTGGAGAAGGCCCATGGCGACATCTTCAACATGCTGCTGCAGATCATGGAAGAAGGTCGTCTGACCGACAGCTTCGGGCGCAACATCGACTTCCGCAACGTGGTCCTGATCATGACCTCGAACATCGGGGCGACGATCATCAAGAACCAGTCCTCCCTGGGCTTCCAGAAGCGCAGCGAGGAAGCGGACTACGAAATGATGCGCGAGCAACTGATGTCCGAGGTGGAGAAGTTCTTCCGCCCGGAGTTCATCAACCGACTTGACGAAGTGATCGTGTTCCACCCGCTCAGCGCCAACGACATGAGCCAGATCCTGGACATCCAGGTGCTGGAGGTGCGCGAGCGACTGGACGAGAAGGGGCTCACGTTGGAACTCACCGACGAGGCGAAGGAGTTCCTGATCGAGAAGGGAACGAATCTCGAGTTCGGTGCAAGGCCCCTCCGTCGCTCCATCGAGCGATACCTGGAAGACGCGATGTCCGAGTCGATCTTGCGCGGCGAGTTCGAAGGCAAGGACACCGTGCGAGTGTCGGTCAAGGGCAAGGAGCTCTTCTTCGAGGGAATCTCGACCAGCGAGCCCGTCGAAGCCTGATCGGCGAGTCTCGCCCCAACAGAATTGGGAACGGCCGACCCCTTGGGGTCGTCCGTTTTTTTGATTTCTGACCAGGGGGCCGGATCGTCGGGTCGGGAAGCCCCTCGTTCCTTGTCTGCCAATGGCGACAATGATCTGGCGGAGCTTGCGCGGGAGTTGCCCGGCGATTTCTCGAACTTGGAAGCTCCCGGGACTCGCAAAGGCCGGAGCCTTTCGTGAGTCGAAGAAATGACGAGGTGGGCGAATCACTCAGTCGAAAGGACCTGGCGATCGAGCCAAGGAAGAGGTGACGGATGGGGTGGAGCTTGAGCTTGTGCTGCATCGCCCTGTTGGCGCCGCAGGACGTGACGGTGTTGGCGAGCACCGAAGGCGGGTTCCAGCAGTTTTCCGCGCCTCCTGCTGCCAACCTTCACGGCCGAGTGGTCTTCGCTGCAGTCAATGCCCAAGGCGTTCACGGCATTCACGCGGCGAGTGGAACCCAAGTCGTTCCGGTTGCTTTGGAGGGAGAGCCGGTGGTCGATGGGCCGGACACCTACACCCTGCACGCGGTGACCTACACGCTGAAATCCGTGAGTCCGACTCCCGTTCTGACCAGTCGCGGACTGTGTGTGTTCCAAGCCGAGTTGAACGCGGGCTCCGCGATCCTCGGAAGGGAAGGTCGAGGAGCGCCGTTTCAGTTCATCGCTGACTCTGGCGAGGCGTTCCAAGGATTCGGTCCGGGTCTTGATGCCAACAACTTGGATGCGGTCGCATTCTTTGCCACCGTGGACCCTCCCGGCCACCCGGATCGAGAGGGCAAGGAGAAGGGAAAGCGAGATACCGCGGGACAGCTCATGGCGCCATGGCGGCAGACTCAGGGCGGAATGGCGAACAAGCTTCACGAGGGACTGTTCTACGAAACCGGAACCGAGTTGTTCGTGGTGGCCGGAACCAGGGGCAACTTCGTGGACGCAGAAGATGGCGTCGCGGTCAATGACCGCAAGGTGATCGCCTGTCGCGTTTGGTCCGCACCCGGCCGGCTTTCATTGGTCGTGCACGACGGCAGCATTCGTCCGGTGGCGACCACGGGCTCCCGGTTTCTGGAGCTTGGGCGGCCCACCCTCAACAATTCGGGCAACGTGGCGTTTCATGCCAAGGGCCCGTCCGGGGAATCCATGGTCTGCCGAACCAAGCCGGGAGGGGCTCTGCACGTCCTGTTCCAGGACATCCCGGGACAGACCGTCGGGGATCAGGCAGTGATTACTGACACCGACGATGTGTTCGTGTCCTGGGTGCGTGACAACGAGCCCCCTGCGATCTTGCGGTTTGCGCCGGATGGGACCCCGCATCCGATCGAGGTGGACTTGTCGAGCTCGGGATTCGCAGAGGTCGTGAAACTCCAGCTCGGTCCGCGCGCCGATGCGGGTCGGGGACGACTGGCCGTCCTTGCGACCTTTGCCGACGAGGAGCAAGCGATGTTGCTACTGGGGACGCGCTAGTCCGGATTTTTCCGGCGAGGACGGACGGCGGGTTTCACCAGCAGCCCGCCCACATCGGGCGAGCCGTGTCTCTGACGTTCCGTTGAGGATGGAGAACGTCGTAGAAAATCAGAAACGACTTGGGCGATTCCATGCAGCCCTTCATGAATCAGCCGGCTGCGAGAGGGCCCTCTCAAGCTTCTCCTCGCAGGCCTTGCTCTCTGCTCTAGCACATCTCGCTCAGTGCCGAGCGGGGTTGCGCCGTGCCGTAACTCTTCAGCTTGCTCGTGTTTCGACGAGCGCTGCGTAGGTCCCGACGAACCTTTTCACGGGCCTGTTCGCTCTGGTCGATGAGTTCTTGGCGGAGTCGTTCCAGCGCATGAACTTTTTCGACGGTGGCGGGAGAAGCTGTCGCGGTTCCGGATTCCCCCAGCGCGAGGAGGTCGGACTCGGCTTGCAGCACGGCATCCATGGCCGCTTCGGGCCGACCCTCATGGACCAGCGTCAAGGCGTTCTTCCAGTGCTGCTCGATGTTGTCCAGTCGTTGTTCCAGAGTCCGAGTGTCACCATCAAGCGACTTGGGCGACGGCACCATCCCATCCCTCCTTGAGCAGGGAAACCACCTGGCGCGAACTCGTCACGTGGGCGGTGTTCTGTTCCAGGTTGGCCTGAAGGAGCCAATGGCTCACGGTGCCATACAGCTGGTCCAACAGCGGCGCTGCTTCGGCGCCGACGTTGAAGTCCAACGCTTCCCGCAGAGCATTGACAATGGCAAGAGACTTGCCGATTGCCTGGCTCGCTTGCTTCTGATCGCCCTGAGAGAGCAGCGTCTCCGCGTCTTGGAGCCGGCGCAGCAAACCGTCGTAGAGCTGGAGCAGGATCTGCTCCTTCGGCATGGACAGAAACTTGTCTTGCTGGTAGGTGGAGACGAGTGTCATCGTGTCTTCCCTATTGGATGATGGCACCCAGGGCACTGCCCTGAGACTGAAGCCGACCGATCAGTGTTTCAAAGCCGGCGTATCGCCGGACGAGATTCTGCTCGTAGGTCGCCAGACGTGCTTCCGCTTGGCTGATGCGGTCATCGAGATCGTCGATGGAGCGTTCGATTCCGTCCTGGCGAGTCTTGATGAAGCCGTCGATGCTGTCGGTGTACGTTTCGAGGTTGGCTTGCAAGTTCGAAGTGATGCCGTCGGTGGCATCGGTGAACAAGAAGCGCACATCCTCGAGGTCGCTTGCCAGAGCATCCTTGAAGTCCTCGGAGTCGAGCTCCAGCGTTCCGTCGCTTTGGGAGCGAATGCCCAACGAGGCCAGGGAGTTGAACGCCTTTCCGGAGCTACTATCGAGGAAGTTGGTGAGATCACTTCCCAAACGCTGTCGGAGCAAGCGCAGGGTGGAGTCGCCGGCAAGTGGTGGTGCCGGGGCATCTTCGTCATCGATGTTGCGAGTGGATTGTTCGTTGATGAACTTGATGATGTCGTTGTAGGCAGAGATGAAGCCCTGCACATTGTCTTCAATTTCGTCGAAGTCTTCCGAAATGGTCAGCGTTTCGCTCAGGAATCCGCCGCTCCCGTCGTCCGGGCTGACTGCTCGAAGAGTCAGGGAGATTCCCTCGAGGGCCTCGTCGATGACGTTGGTCGAAGAGGTGACTTGCAGGCCGTCGATGCTCACGATGGAGTCCTGGCCTGCCTGGTCGAGGTCGACCGAAACACCGATGGAAGAGTCGAAGGAGATGGTGGCCCCTTCGTCGACCCCGGTTTCCTTGGCGCGAACCTCCAAGTAGTAATCCGTGCCGTCGAAGACCACGCTGGCGTTGACTTCCGCGTCGGAATCGTTGATCGCGTCCTTCAGGTCCAGTAGCGACGCGCCGTCGTCAATGCTGACCGTCGTCAAAGTGCCATCCACGGTAATGCTGATGTCACCGGCGCTGAAGTTGGCGGCGCTGCTGTCAGAGACTCCACCCGTGCGGAGCAGGGAGCGCTCGGCCAGCTGCTCCACCGAGATGTTGTAGGACCCCTGGTCTGCACTGCCGGTGGTGCTCACGCTGAAGTAGGTGTCGTCTGTGAGCGAACTGGAGAACGCGAGGAACTCGTCTGGATCGGAAACCTTGTTCAGGCTGTTGTCCAGGTCCTTCAGCTTCTCCAATAGGTTGTCCAGGGCCTTCAACTGGTCCTGGCGGTCAGACTTCTGTTGCTGGTACAGCGAAATGGGTCGACGCTCGACCGCGACCAAGGCGCTGATGATCGAGTCCGTGTCGAGTCCGGAGGCGAGTCCGCCGAACGAAATTTCCATGGTGGCGTCTCCTTCGCCTGGCTCCAAAGCTTGCGAGCTTGGCGTGTTCGTGTTGCTCCCGAACGGAAGAGCCTCCGAGCGCCGAAGCGCCCGGAGTCACCCCGCGGAGAAGGGCTTCGAACCGCGGGCCGTTTGATCCCGGAGGCCCGCGATTCGAAGCTGTGCTTCCCTGGAAACTCAGATCAACCGACGCCCCCTCGTTTAACCGAGAAGTGCGAGGGCCGACTGTGGTTGTGCGTTGGCCTGCGCCAGGATCGACAAAGCGGCCTGTTGCAGGATGGTGTTTCGAGTCAAGTCCGCCGACTCAAAGGCGACGTCGACGTCACGGATCCGCGACTCAGCCGCGGACAGTGATTCGACGGAAACGCCCAGGTTCGAGATGGTCGAACTCAGACGGTTCTGGACCGCACCGAAGGTACCGCGCAAGGAGGTGACCGTGTCGATGGCGGAGTCGATGGCGGAGATGGCGGCCGTAGCGTTGCCGCCGCTGGAGCCAATCCCGATGCTCGACAGAGCAAGGTCCGAGGCCCGGGTCGAAGTCAAGGTGACGTCGATGGTGTCCGTGGACGCGATGCCGGAACCGACCTGGAAGGTGACTGTCGAGGAGGTTCCGTCCAGCAGGTTGATGCTGTTGAACTCGGTGGACTGGGCAATTCGATCGATTTCGCTGATCAGATCACCGAATTCCTGTTGCAGGGTGTCCTTGTCGGAGTTCGAGACCGTTCCGTTGTTCGCCTGGACCGCAAGTTCACGCATCCGAACGAGAATCGTGGAGATTTCGTTCAGCGCGCCTTCCCCGGTCTGCACCAGAGAGATGCCGTCGTTGGCATTTCGCTGTGCCTGCGACAGGGAGCTGACCTGTGCACGCAGACGCTCACTGATGCCCAGCCCCGCGGCGTCGTCCGCAGCCGTCGCGATGCGAAGGCCGGTGGACAGGTGCTGGAAGTTCTTGCCCAGCCGCTCGCTCACCGAGGACAGGCCTCGTTGCGCGTTGATCGACGGGACATTCGTGTTGATGGAGAGAGCCATAAGATTCTTTCACCCCCGTGTCATGAATCCGCACTCGTGTTTCATTCTTCTCCCCCTCGTTCCGTCTCGGGGGACGCAGGGTTGTTCGGCGGGCTCGAATTTGACTCCAGCGAGTTTCCCGAGAAGTGCCGTCTTTTCCCGTTGCCGACGGGTTGTGCGAAGGAAGACGGAATCGGTTTCCGTTGGGTCGCCGATCGAGATCCCGGAACGAGGGATCCGGCGGTCGACTGGGAAGGAATTTCTAAAGCTGCAGGCAGGGATTTCCGACGGATCGAAAGGCGGTGAACCCGGATCGGACCCGGACCCGATTCGAGTTGGCTCCGCCAAGCTCCAGTTCCCGGCTGGAGTGGAAACGACAGATCCATCGACGGGGGAGGAAGGCGTTCCGAGGCCCGGAATCTCGGCACGCAGGAATCCCTGCTGGAGGGAGGGGGATTCCATGTCCTCCGGGTTCCTCATGAGCGGAGGCTGGCAGGAAGCGATGCGTCGTCATCGCTTCGGTGTACGCCTGGTGCCCTGGTTCTTCCTGGTCACCGGGGCGTGCCTGTTCATTCCTCGATTCTGGTCCGACGCGCCCCCGGCGGAAGCGAACACTTCTCTTCGAGGCACGCTTCCGCTGCCGCTCGAGAACGTGGTCGGTTCATTCCTGCTGATCGCGGGACTCCTTTGGTTTCTCCCGAGCGTGCTGGCCCGCTTTCACGGAGAGCGGGCAGGCCGGGAACGGCACATTCGCGTGCTGGAAGTTTGCCGCCTCGCCAATGGGCGAAGTCTGGTCCTCGCGGATATCGCCGGCAGGCGGATCGTCGTCGGGGTTTCGGAAGGCGGACTGACCAAGGTGACCGAACTCCCGGAAAGTGACTCGCCCAACGAGAGTTCAACGGATCAGGGAAAACCCGAAGAGGAGTTCGGGCAAATCCTTGGTTCCGCGTTGGGAGCCGGCTCATGAACCGGCGCGGGCGACTCGCTTTGGTTCTGTGGCTGCTCGCAGGCTTCCTGCTGACTCCCGCAGCCGCTGGCCAAACTCCGGGGCAGGAGCAGTCCTCCCTCGCCCAGCGCAATGCCCTGATGCCCGTCAGCGTGGAGCTTCAGGACGGATCCGGGAAGGGCCGGGATCTGACCGCGGCGATCGAGATCGTCCTTCTGCTGACGTTCCTGACCGTGCTCCCGGCGCTTCTGCTGACGCTGACGTGCTTCACACGAATCATCATCGTTCTGTCGTTCGTGCGACGCGCCATGGCCACCCCGGAGATGCCACCCAACCCCGTGGTCATCGGTCTGGCGCTGTTCCTGACCGCAGCAATCATGCAGCCGGTCGCGGGCGGGGTCTACGACAAGGCGGTGAAGCCCTACTTGGAAGATGAGATCGGCGTGACCGAGGCTGCAGAGCTAGCCGGTGACGAGGTCAAGCGCTTCTTATTGAAGTACACCCGGGAAGAAGACGCCGCGATGTTCTTGGAAATCTCAGGTGAGGCGCCGGTGGATCGGGTGGAGGACCTGCCATTTCGGGTCACCGTGCCGGCGTTCGTCATGTCTGAGTTGAAGACCGCGTTCACCATGGGCTTCATCATCTATCTGCCGTTCCTGGTGGTGGACCTGGTGATCGCCAGCATTCTCTTGTCCATGGGCATGTTCATGTTGCCGCCCATGATCATTGCAACTCCGATCAAGGTGCTCTTGTTCATTCTCATGGATGGCTGGAGCTTGGTGATTTCTCAGCTCTGGATAAGTCTGGTGGCTTGATTCATGGATCCCAGTTCCTCCATTGCTCTTGGCCGACAAGTCCTGGTGACCGCGCTTGCTGTCGCGGCGCCGGTGCTTGGGGCAGGCTTGGTGGTTGGTGTCGTCATGGCCCTGTTTCAGACAATCACCAGTCTTCAAGAGCAAACGCTCACCATGGTCACCAAGATCCTCGCGGTTGGTTTTGCCCTGTTCTATTTGATGCCCTACATCCTCACCCAACTGATCGATTTCTCCCAGGGGCTGTTGTCCAACCTCAGCAAGATCGGAGTCGGCGGATGAGTTTGCCCTTCGATCCTTCCTCTGTCTTACTTGCATTTCTCGGCTCACTTCGAGTCGCGGTTGTGCTGTTCATGCTGCCAATGATTGGAGGAGAACTCGCTCCGGCGAAGATTCGAGTTGCCTTGTCTCTTGCCATTGGCTTCTTGGTGACTCCGGCCATGTCCCATTCGATGCCGGACAGCGGACTGGCCTTGGCCCTCGCGCTGGGCCGAGAACTCGCCATTGGATCGGTTCTGGGATTCTTCGTTCGCCTGTTTGTGGTCGTGCCACAGATCGCCGGGGACATCATCGCTCAGGAACTGGGAGTGCGGATGGCCCAAGAGGTCGACCCCACGACGCAGATTCCCACCACGGCCATCGGCCGCATGTACGAAATCGTGTTCTTACTGCTGTTCTTGGGAGTCAACGGTCACCACGATGTCATGCGAGGAATTGCCCTCTCTTTTCGGACCTTTCCTCTGGGCGAAAGTTCGTTCCCTTCGGTCACTTCGGCGCTGGGACCCAGCCTTGGCATCTGTTTGCGTCAGGCACTGATCATGGCGACACCGCTTTTTTCGGTGTTGCTGATCATGACGTTCGTGCTGGCGTTGATTTCCAAGTCAGTCACCCAGATCAACATCATGAACTTTGGTATTGGGCTGCGACTGACCGTCGGGCTGTTCGCGGCGACCTTGCTGTTTCCATTGATTCATCGGCCCGGACTGCAGCTCGTGGACACGATGAAGCGCAGCATTCTCTCGGTCGTGGGAGGTTGATGAGGGACCTTGGCTGATTCCACTCAAGATCGCACGGAAGACCCGACTCCGCGCACGCTCGAGAAGCTGCGCGGGCAAGGGAACGTTCCCAAGAGTCAGGACCTGAGCACCGCGGTGCAGCTCCTGGCGGGGGCGCTCATTCTTTCCATGAGTGGAGCCGCGATCTTCGAGGGCCTTCAAGACTATGCGGATGACTCGATCCGACGCTTGTCCAGCCCGTCCCTCGACTTCGGAGGTGCCATTCAGCTGATGCGGGATCTCGTCCCGAGAGTCCTTTCTCTGTCAGGCCCTCTGGTCGCGGTCGTCGTCACGGTGTCCGTGGGGTACGCCGTCATCCAGAACAAAGGGTTCGTGTTCTACCCAGGAGCCCTCGCTCCCAAGCTCTCCAACATGTCCCCGGCCAAGGGGTTGAAGAAGATCTTTTCGCTCAAGGGCGTGGTGCGGATGTTCGCGGCGCTGATGCGACTGACCGTGATCCTCGGTGGGGTGGCGGGTCTGCTGTGGTGGAACCGCGACGAAATCAACGAACTGGCTGTGGTGACTTTGAACCTGGTGGCGACCCAGACCGGGAGCATCCTGATCGAGATCTTCCTCAATGTCGCCGTCATGTTGCTCCTCATTGGGATTCTCGATTTTCTCTACCAGAAGTGGCAGTGGTTGCAGAACCAGAAGATGACCAAGCAGCAGGTCAAGGACGAGAGGAAAGCCTCGGAAGGCGATCCGAAGATCAAAGGGCAGATCCGCGGAAGAGCTCGAGAACTGTTGCAGCGCACTCTTTCGGAAGAGGTGAAGGAGGCGGCGGTGGTCGTCACCAACCCGACTCACTACGCGGTCGCGCTGGCGTACAGCGAAGAGAAGGAGGCCGTGCCGCGAGTCGTCGCCAAGGGGGTTGACCACGTAGCCCAGGAGATCAAACGACTGGCTCGCGGGTTCGATGTGCCGGTGGTCGAGCAGCCATTGCTGGCTCGAGCCCTGTATCGCGACGTTCCCTTGGGCCGCATCATTCCCGAGAAGCTCTACCGAGCCGTCGCCAACGTTCTCGCCTTCGTCCATCGATTGCGCGAGGAGAGGAGCCGGAGGACGGTGAATGGCTGACCCGAACGCCTCTTCCCGCGTTGGCAAAGCCGACATGATCCTCGGAGCAGCCGTCATTGGGCTGCTGATCGTGCTCTTGGTGCCGTTGCCTTCCTGGTTCCTCGATCTGTTGTTGGTCGTGAATCTCTCGTTGAGCATCTTGGTCCTGCTCATCGTTCTGTCCAGCGAGCGCCCACTCGATCTTTCGACCTTCCCGACGCTATTGCTCTTCGCTTCCTTGTTCCGGTTATCACTGAACGTGGCTTCCACGCGCTTGATCCTGTTGCAGGGAAAGGCCGGAGAGGTCATTCAGGCCTTTGGCGAGTTTGTCGTCGGCGGAAGCGTCATCGTGGGTGTGGTGATCTTTCTGATCTTGGTGGTGATTCAGTTCGTGGTCATTACCAAGGGCGCCGGGCGAATCTCGGAAGTGGCGGCACGATTCACCCTGGATGCCATGCCCGGCAAGCAAATGACCATTGATGCCGACCTGAACGGAGGGTTGATCACGCCCGAAGAAGCGGTTCAGCGTCGCAAGGAACTCAGCCGCGAGGCGGAGTTCTATGGGGCGATGGACGGGGCGTCGAAATTCGTCCGCGGCGATGCCGTCGCAGGATTGATCATCACCGCCGTCAACATCCTGGGAGGGGTGGGAATCGCGCTGGGAAAAGGGATGGCCATCGGCCAGGCCTTCACCACCTACACCATCCTGACCATTGGTGACGGATTGATCAGTCAGATCCCGGCACTGATCGTGGCGACCTCCGGTGCGATCATCGTGACCAAGGCCAGTACCGAACAGCTCCTGGCGGATGAGTTCACCAGTCAGATCACCGGCCGCAAGCGCGGTTTGCTGATGGCCGGCGGCATTGTCGCTGGCCTGGGACTGATCCCCGGGCTTCCATCGATCCCATTTCTGGTTCTCGGCGGAGGCCTCCTGCTGGCTTCTCGCAAGCCGCGAAAAGAAGAAGCCCCCGAGAAGGACGAGACTCCGGCCTCCCCGGAAGAAGTGGCGGAGCAGCAGAGCCAAGAGCTGCGCAATATTCTGAAGATCGATCGAATGGGGGTAGAGCTTGGCTATCGCCTGTTGTACCTCGTCGAGAAGTCCAAAGGAGGGAGTCTCCTCGGGCATATCGCGCAACTTCGCAAGCGCTTTGCCGGCGAGCTCGGCCTGATCCTTCCGCCGATTCGAGTGACGGACAACGTCCGATTGCCGGCGACGGGCTATCGCGTCCTGGTCAACGGTCAGACCATTGCCTCGGGGGAGCTCCGACCTGGCGCTTTGCTAGCGATGAACCCTGGAACGGCGGAAGGGAACCTGAAGGGCGAGAAAACCAAAGAGCCGACCTTTGGACTTCCGGCCAAGTGGATTCCCGAGGACCGTCGGTCCGAGGCCGAGATGAAAGGGTACACCGTGGTGGAGCCCGTCTCGGTGTTGGTCACCCATGTCAGCGAGTTGGTCCGGAGTCACGCCCACGAGATTCTTACTCGCGACGACGTGAAGACCCTTGTCGAGAACATTCAGGCCGAGCAACCTGCCGTCGTGGACGATCTGATCCCCAATGTGTTGACCTATGGGGAGGTTCACCGGGTTCTGCGATGCCTGCTGGAGGAGCGGGTTTCCGTTCGCAACCTGGGATCCATTCTCGAGGTTCTCTCTGAGAATGCCGCCACCGTCAAGGAACCCGAGGCTCTCGCCGAGCTGGCTCGCAAGCGCATCTCTCGCTCGGTGATCGAGCCGTTTCTCGACGAAGAGGGGCGACTGAAAGTGCTCACCCTGGATCCGACACTGGAGCGCCGTCTGATCGAGATTTCCAAGAATCAGGAGCACCCCGACGGGCCCGGCTTGTTGCGCATGCTGCTCGATCAGATGGCTCGAGAGATCATCCAAGTCATCGATCAGGGGCACGATGCGGTCGTCCTGGTTCGGTCCGAGATTCGGACGTTCCTGCGTGACCTGCTGAAAACCGTGGCGCCGCGCGCTGCCGTGCTGTCTTACTCCGAGGCCGCGACGGCGAAAGACGTGGAGCCGATCACGGTGATCGGGATGGAGACCGGGGAGAAGGCCGCATGATTCGCCGCACCGCCTTCGTCTTCGGCACCATCGCGTTCTGCTTGGCTCATGTCATCGGAGTTTTCGCCAGCGTGTCCCCGTTACCACGGATTCTGCGGTCGGGACTTGCAGCGCTGATCGGCGTCTTGGTTGGTGCGCTGAGTGGATGGGTGGTGCAGCGAATCGTTCTCGCCCGATTCGCTCGTGATTGGCCCCCTGAGGAGACGCCCTCATGAGTCGCGCTCTTCTGGATGCTTACCGAGCGGGCAACGAATCCGCCGCTGACGAGCTGGTGAAGCAGAACATCCCCTTGGTTCGCCGGGTGGTCGGACGACTGGCGTTGCAGCTGCCTCCTTCGGTGGACCGCGAGGACCTCGAGGTGGTCGGCATTCTCGGGTTGTTGAATGCGGCGAAGAACTACGATCCGTCCCGTGGGGCGGAATTCCGGACGTTTGCCTACATCGCCATCCGCGGCGCCGTCTTGGATGAGCTGCGTCGCTTGGACGTTCTTCCCCGCGGACGCCGGGATGGCGTGAGGGCGTACGAGGAAGCTCGCCGCGAACTGGCGGGCCGCTTGGGACGGGATCCCACGTTCTTGGAGATCCAGGAAGAACTGAATCTGACACCTCACGAGTTGGAAGAGGTGCTTCGAGCACGAGCTCTGGCTCAGTCCGTGGGCTTGGGCGGAGGGGAAGCGTCCACCGGAGTGTCTCCGGAAACGTTCCTTTCTACGGCGGACAACGATCCGGCGTCTCTGGCCCAGCTGAGTGAGGCCAAGGAGAAGCTGGCGACCGCCATGGGTTCATTGCCCCGGCGCGAGCAAGACGTGTTGATTCTGTATTTCGAGGGGGGGTTGCTGCTTCGCGAGATCGGTCAGGTTCTGGAGCTCACCGAGTCTCGAGTTTCTCAGATCCTGCAGCACGCCTTGGTCATGCTGAACCATCGGCTCGGCCGGCACGGCGAGGTCGTGTAGCCGTGGGCTGGGTCGGACGCGGAAGAGTGATCAAGGGAGCCGGGGTCAACTCGGTGGCCGAACCGGTGCATTGGGAGCCGGAGGTTCCCGAGGATTCCGGGCCCGACGGAGAAGTCGAGGTCATCAAGGAAGGTGGCGAGATCCAGAAGATCACCGTTCGATGCAAATGCGGCCGTTCCCATGAGTTGGAGCTGGTCGACAACGATTCACAAGGAGAGACGCCATGATTCGCGTTTCACAACTCATCTTTGGCGGGTTGGTCTTGATGACCTCCGCATGTGTGGTTCCCTCGATGCCCAGAAGTGCCCCGGAGCAGTCCAATCCGTGGGAATCTGGATCCCCTTGGGAACGTCCCCCGGCACCCATGCCCGAGGAGAGCGCCCGTCGCTCCGTGATGCGCGGCAGCGAAGGCGAAAACACCACTCTCGAACTCCTGCAGTCGACGAGCGAGAAGCTGAAGATGGCAGAAGGCGAGGTGGACTCCCTGAAAAGCCAGCTGGCTTCCCTGGCAGGCGCGCTGGAACAGGCGCGGGCAGACAACGAATCGATTCAGAAGTACGCGGACTCGATTCAATCGGACACCGAATCGTCACAAACGGAGTTGACTCAACTGCAAGAGCGTGCGCGTCAACTGGAGTCCGACTACCGAACCCTCGCCGAAGACTTGCTCTCTGAGAGAATCCAACGAGTTCGCGTGGAGCGAGAGTTGATCTTGGCTCGCATTGCGGAAGCCGAACGGGAAAGCGATGGTTAGTCAGGCAGCTCGCGGACCGATGTGCTGGCGGAAGGGCATCCCCTCATGGGCTTGGGGAATGGCCTTGCTCGCGGCCCCGGCGTGTTCGTGGTACACGAACTTTGCCGTGCCGCCCCAAGTTCCCGTGCAGTCTTCCATCGATCCGGGATTGCATTGGATCGATTTGGATCGTGTGGTCATCTTGCCGTTCCAGGGCCTGGACACTCATCCCCGTCACGCCCAGGAGCTTCGCAAGGCGTTGGTCCTCGCACTCAAGGAGCGAACCGGTGGTCGAGTGAGCGACCTGAGACGGGAGGACCTTGGGCGGACCGCGGCCGAGTCGCTGCGTTGGAACGACTCACTCCCTCTGAATACCTTGATTCGTTTGCATCGTGAGTTCCACGCGGACGCGGCGCTGTTCGGAACGGTGACCTATTCCCGACCTTATGGAGACCCAGCCTTGGGCCTGCGTTTGGCCATGGTCGACACCCGCAACGGATCGACCTTGTGGTTCGCGGATGATGTGATTGACGCGGAAGACCCTAGGGTTCGCAATGCGCTCGAGTCATTTTGCAAAGCCGATGACTCGGTGGGCGCGATCGCGGAACCTTCCGACGTCTCCCTGGCGACCTTCGCACGGTTCGTCGCGCGGTCCTTTGCCGCCTCTTTGCCACCGCCCGATTGGGATCTCCCAAAGACGCGTGGTTGAGGAACCGGCTTCCCTGTCGAAAGGCCAGAAACTCCGCAAGAAACCAAAATTGTTCCTTGAGCGATCGCGAGTTCCTCCGAATCACAAGTTGTAACCAGCAGATGTTGTCGGCTTCTGACCCAGCCGGGGTCGTCCAGGAAGCCGAATCGGTTGCTCGGGAATTTCTTGTGGAGGGCGAGCAATGGGCCTTTTTATCAACACCAATGTTGCAAGTATCAACGCGCAACAGAATCTGTCGCACATCACGACGGGTTTGCAGCAGAACTTCCGACGGCTTTCGACCGGCCTTCGAATCGTCACCGCGGCGGATGACGCCGCCGGCCTCGCGATCTCGGAGCGGATGAGAGCCCAGGTTCGCAGCCTCGGTCAAGCGCAAAGGAACGCCAACGACGGCATTTCTCTGGTGCAGATCGCCGACGGCGCGATGAATGAGCTGAACAGCATCCTGATCCGGATGAGGGAACTCTCTGTCCAGGCAGCGAACGGCACCGTTTCGCCCTCGGACCGAGATACCCTGAATCAGGAGTTCCAGGACCTCATCAGCGAGATCGACCGCATTGCGCGGTCCACGGAGTTCAACCAGACGTCGATTCTAGATGGGACCACCAGCACCATTTCCTTCCAGGTGGGGAGTGGTACGGTGGCCTCCATCGACACGATTTCGGTGAGCTTGCCGTCGATCCTTTCTTCGGACCTATCCATCGCTGGCTTGGACATCTCATCGTCTTCGTCCGCCAGCCCGACCACTGCCATGACCCAGATCGACAGTGCGATCAATGTGGTGGCGGCGGCCCGGGGCACGATGGGTGCGGTTCAGAACCGGCTGACTTCCACGATCACCAATCTGGGTCAGCAGGTCGAGAACTTGTCCGCGGCCGAGTCGCGCATCCGAGACGTGGATGTCGCCTCGGAGACGGCGCAACTCACTCGAAACACCATTCTCCAGCAGGCTGCCATCACGATCTTGGCTCAGGCCAATACGCAGCCTCAGGTCGCGCTGTCGCTCCTGCAGTAGGGCGCCGCGCTCCGGGGACCCTGAACGAAGGATGAAGAACGGGTTTTCCGGGGCCGGAGGGGACGTCGCAGCTCCTCCACCTGGGCGTCCTCGCGCCCGGCCCCGGGAAGCCGGTTTCTTTTCAGAAGGGTTCCTGAAGACTCTGGCGAGTGGTTCTTCGAGTCGCTCCGAGAAGCGGTTCAGGGAAAGATTAGTTCGCCGCGCAGCACACCCTCAGCAGCTCGCAGCAAGGTTTCGTGGGATCGCTGTCGCGACTCCCGCATCTCCTCGCGGAGCTGTTCGATCTTCTCTCGAGACTCTTGTTGCTCGAGGCGATCGAACTCGCGCAGGAGGGCCAGAGCTTTCTCCGACTCGGCGCTCCTCTCGATGGAGTCCTGGAGTGACCCCTCGGGAGCGGGAGCGTTGAGATCAGGGGACTCGGAAGAAGTCGCCTTCTTCCCTTCCCGCGAGCCAGACAGCTCTTTGCGCGCAGTCGGGGACGGTCCTTCCGGTCGAGTTGGTTGGATCTGTCCAAAGTCCATCGGAACATCCTCGGATAGAGAGAATCCCTCTTTCTCCAAATCCTAAATCGGCAGGCTGGCCCCGCTTCCCTGAGAAAACCACCGACTCCAAAGGGATCTTTTTTCCGCCAACCCGGATACTTTTTCCGCCCCGGAAACGTCTTCCTCGATCCGCGGAAACCCGGAGAAGCAACTTCCGAGCTGCTCGCCATCGCGTGGGATCGGGAAATCCCCCCGAGCACTTCGTAAGTCACGACCCACTCTGACGTTGCGCACCAATCGTCTGCTCAATGTCCGTTCTGGCACCGTCTTTGCCAAAGAGTGAGATGCCGTCAAGCGACGGAGTTTCCTGGCACGCAGAGGATTCCTTCATTGGATACGCGCCTCGTGTCCGAGTCTTCGCTCTCGGGCTTTCTTCCTAACCAAGACACCCCCGCGGAACTCCCGTCCGTGCAAAGACCGTTCTCGGTCGAGCTCGGACGGGAGCCCGCACTTTCTTCGTCGCCAAAAGAGACCGTGGAGAGTCCCGAAGAAGCGGTGGTCGAAGTGAGTTCGCTTCCGGAAGGGGAACCGGTGGTGCCCGTCTCAAGCGCCTCCTTTCCCGACCAGGCGACGCTGGACCAAAACTCAACCGGTGAGTTTTCCAATCTCGAAGACGGGCAACCGAAACCGCTGGTCGCCAGCGTCTTTTCACCAGCGCCGGTCTCGGCAGCTTCTCCGACGCAGAGTTTGACCGAGCCCGCCTCCGACTCCTTGGGCTCTGCGACTTCTGTTCCCGGAGCGCCGCTTCTTTCCGGAACTCCGGGATTCTTCGACTCGCAAGAATCATTGAACACACCGACGGTTGCGGGGAATGCATCAGCGTCCGCCGCAGCGAACCACGAGGCTTCGGGGAACCCTTTGTCAGTTTCACCGGTCACCTCGGCGAATCCGCTGACAACGGGGTCGTCCTCGTTGGATGGCGCCGTCGCCTCTGCCCAATTGTCCGAGGGAGAGGGATCGCCGAGCAACGAACCGGGAATCGTGGGCGATGTTGATGAACTTCCTGACCCGGTGACCACGACTCCTGCCGTGGCAATGGGAAAGGGGGCCGGTGCCAAGACCCCTCGTTCCCTCGAAAACACGAGCGATCCCGCGACCCGGGAAGATCCTCCGGTTTCCTCGGAGTTCCCTGAGTCCGCGCAGGACTTCGATGCCGAGTGGTCCCAGGAAGAGTGGAACCGACCGAGCCGCTTTGCTCTCGGCACCGATGGGGTGCTTCCCGCGGCCGAGCGGTCCTTGCCAGGAAGCAACGTTCCGGGAGCGGTTGGGTCGTTCGCCTCGTCGCCCCTTGGCGAGGGAGAAGCACCGTTTGTTGGCCCCTTGGACACCGTGACTCGTGCGGCTGCGATGCCGTCTTTGGAAACCGCCGGGAGTCCCTTGCGGCTGGCCGCCGGAGCTTTGGATCAGCAGCTTCACACCGCGATCTCCCAATCGCTTCGACTTCGCAGTTTGGGAGACCAATGGACGCTCGAACTACGGGTGGATCCTCCTGAACTGGGACCACTGCGCATCGAGCTTCAACTGCAGGAAGACGGAGTGCGCGGTGTGATTCAGTACGCCAATCCGCGCCTGGAAGACTCGCTGCAAAAGGCATTGCCGGACCTGGAAGAACAGCTTCGCGAGGAGGGCAAGGATGCGTTCCTCGATCTGCACTCGGAACACGAGAAATCATCCAATCCATCTGCGAACAAGGACTCTGATGCGGAGTCGCCCGCGACGCCGGCCGGAGCCAGTGAATCGGAGCCGTCTGCTGCGGTGACCTCTCACCACCTCGTGGATCTCACGGCATAGGAGCCATCATGGACGCCATCACCGATCAACTCATTCCGCCGAGTGGTGGAGCACCGACTCGAGAGTTCTCGACCGAGTCTCTCGCCAGCGGCGAGGACTTCTTCAAGCTCGTCACGGCGCAGCTCCGTGGCCAGGATCCTCTCGAGCCCGTGGAAGAATCGCAGTTCATGGGGCAGCTGGCTCAGTTTGCTCAGCTCGACGAGTCGGCTTCCACCAACGAGCAATTGAAGAACCTCGCGCTTCTGCAAGAGAACCTCGCTGCCCTGCAGCAGATGACTCAAGGGGTCGGCTTGATCGGTCAATCCGTGGAGTTCACGGATCCTTCGTCTGGCGAGGGCCGGTCAGGGGTGGTGGACGCCGTTCGTGTGGAGAACGGAGTGGTCGTCCTCGACGTGGCCGGCGAGCGCGTGCCGCTGCCATTCCTGTCTGCCATCACCACCACCGAAGAGTAACTCAACAAGGAACCACGAGATGTCCGCACTTACTTCAGCACTCACGGGCCTTCGGGTCCACCAGGCGTTCCTGGACGTGATCGGGAACAACCTCGCGAATGCCAACACGCCGGGATATCGGGGAAGCCGGGTCACGTTCTCGGATCTCATCTCTCAGACGATTCGCCCGGCCTCTTCGCCGACTTCGAATCTCGGGGGGAAGAACCCGGTTCAAATCGGTCTTGGCGTTCGCCTTCATTCGGTGGACCTTCGCACCAACCAAGGAATCTTGGATGACACCGGCCGTCCCTTCGACTTGGGGATTCAAGGGGAAGGTTTCTTCATTCTGAATGACGGAAGTCAGAACACTTACACGCGGACTGGTGTGTTCGGCGTCGATCGAGATCGATTCATGGTGGACACCGCGTCGGGATTCCGAGTACGCAACATCGACGGGGAAGACATCCGTCTGCCAATCGACGAGCAGATGGCCGCCCAGCAAACCAGCAGCATCGATCTGGGAGGAAACCTCCCTGCCAAGGTCGAGGGGCCCCTCGCTGAAGTTCTGACCACTTCGTCGGCGTTTCAGGAAGGGACCGCCGCAGCCATCACGGGAACCAGTGCAGAGCCGTTTACATTGACCGATGGCGACTCCTTCACGATTGCGGTCGATGGTGGCGCTTCCCAGACTGTGACCATCAACACCGCGGACTTCACCAATATCGCGGCAGCCACCGCCGCGGAAGTGGCGGCGGCCATCAACGCACAAACGACGGGCCTCACCGCGGACGGTTCCTCGGGAAGCGTGGTGTTGACCTCTGACCGTACGGGGGAAGAATCCAGCCTCAAGATCGACAACGTCACCGGGCTACCGTCCACGGCGATCGGCCTCTCCACCAACCTGGTGCGAGGAACCGAAACCACGGCCACGGCCGCGACGGAGTTGAACGATCTGTCCGACAATGTGGTCGACTACGTGAACGGGGATGTCATCGAGGTGTCCGGAACGGATGCTTCCGGGCAGCCCTTCGCGGGATCGTTCACTTATGGGACCGATGGGACGACTCTGGGCGAACTCGCGAGCTTCATTGATTCGCTCATCCCCGATGCCGGGGCTTCCGTGGATGCGAACGGGAACCTGCAGGTCACCGCGGACGACACCGGCCCCGCCACGTTGTTCGTCACCCTGACAAACTCGGGAACCGGGTCCACCTTGTTCTCTGCCCATGGCTTCGCGACGACGACAACGGGAACGGGTCCCGACACTCAGCGAACTTCGATCGATGTGTTCGACTCCGCGGGACTTCGGCACACCCTGACCCTGACCTTCACTCGTGTGGACTCCACCGGATGGGACCTGTCCGTGACCACGGACAACCCGGATGACGTCATCAATGACGGTCAAGTGGATGGAATTCGCTTCGACTCCGACGGTTCCTTCTTCGCTGCCACCGGGACCGGGACGGGTGACCTCGACATTGACATCGTTTTCAGTGGTCAGTCTCAAGGGCAGACGATCCTATTGAACTTTGGCGAGTCCGGATCTCTCAACGGGGTGACCCAGCTGGGAGCCAGTGGCAGCCTTCGCGTGCTCTCTCAGGACGGCTTTGCCGCGGGAGACTTGGTGTCGATGTCGGTGACCGCGGACGGCGTCATCGACGGGTTCTACAGCAACGGTCAGAGTCAGGAGTTGGACCAGATCGCCATTGCGACTTTTGCCAACCCGGCGGGTCTGACCCGACGCGGCGGTTCGATGTTCGAGCGTTCGGTGAACTCGGGCGTCGCCCAGCCGCAGGCGGCGGGCACGGGAGGCGCCGGAGTCATTTTCAGCGGCGTTCTCGAGTCTTCCAATGTCGACACCGCGGAAGAGTTCGTTCGATTGATCGAAGCGCAGCGTGGATTTCAGGCCAACGCTCGTGTGATTCGGGTGACCGATGAGCTTCTCGCCGAAGTCGTCAACTTGGTCTGATTCGGAGTAAGGCTGCCACTCATGTTCGCGCAATCGTTGGCTATCCAGCAGATGCTCACGCCCGAGGAGAAGCTCGCCGCGGTTCGGGGGTCTTTCACGGACTCGGCGGGCGGCGTGCAGCAGTTGTACGACGGATTGCTGTGGTTCGGGATCATTGCTCTCGGCATCGCCGTTTCGGTGTCTGTCTACACGCGGCTTCGAAAACTCAAGTGGATGCGAGTCCACACCAACCGCTTGCGCCGTGCGGGACTGATGGCCGACGAAATCCAGTTGTTCCGCGCACTCGGAAGCGTTTCGAGGGCGGAACTCGTTCCTCGTTTGACTCGTTCTCGCGGCGCATTCGACGAAGGGGCCGCCCGATGGCTTCGTCGGACTCGTCCCGACGAACGAAGGGCGGTGCTCAGCTCGGTGCTCAGCCTGCGGCGTCGCATTCCCTTTGAGCGAGAGGCGCTGCGACCGAAGCGCGAGCTGACCAAGGGGGTGGCGCTCTCCCTGCGGTTTCGCGCCGCCAACGGGGAAATGCACCGGCTCTTGACCTATGTGCTTTCGGTGCGGCCTCAGGTGCTGCAACTTGGAGTCATGGGAAATGGGCCGGACATCGGACCGTTCACCGGGCAAGTGGTTTCGGTGTCCTATCTCGAGGAGCGCAACCCATTCGAAGCGCGGGTCCGAGTTCGTGGCCGCTGCGTGGGCACTCGGATTCAGCTGTTGGTGGATGCGCCACGCTCTTGGCTGCCGTCTCGGGTACGAATGAGCTTCGGTTCGAGTCACGAGACGGTTCAGCTCGAGCTGTTGGAGCGGTTTCCCGTCGGTGACGAGAGCGATGACACGCCGACTACGAAGGCTCACATTCTGGAACGGTGTCCGGAGGGAATCGTGGTCAAGCTGAGTGGGGAAGAGCTGAAGAGCCGCGAATCGGTGAAGGTCGTCGATGGAGAGTCTCGCGGGGTCTATCGGACCTTCGTGGAATTCTCCCGATCGAAAGACGGCGCCCGCTACTTCCTTGTCGGACGTGGAAAGTCAGAGGAAACCGCGCGTGGCAAGGCGCCGAGGCCTTCCGTACAGCCCTGGCGCAAGAGGCGAGCCGTGGATACGGAGCGTGTCGGTTGAAACGCAAAGTCGCAATACGAAGAAGAGGCCCGAGTGAGGCTCTGAGGAGTGCGCACTGCGGCAAAGGGGAAGAACGATGAATACGGGAACAGAACTGGCACGCCGCTACAACGAAATCTGTGCAGGAGCCCAGGGCCCGGAGCACACGGTGCCACTCTATGAAGAGCTGTATCGGCAGGCGGAAAAGCTCGGCGATCGTCCGCTCATGGCGCGTTGTCTGAGCGACATGGCGGCGTTGATTGGCGTGCATGACGCCGAGACCTCGCAGTCCTTGCTCGAAACTGCGGCGAACTTGGCGCCACAAGACGCACGGATCCTAGAGAATCTTGGACTCTTGCAGAGACAGCGTGATCCCGTACGCGCCTGTCAGCTCTTGTTGCAAGCCGCCCAATGTTCCGAACGGGAAAGGGCTTGGGAGCGGGTTGCCGTATGCCTCGACGCGGTACGACCTCTTTTGGATCGTGCACCCGGAATGGAAGGGGAGTTCGAGGCGGGACTCGGCCGCCTGATGAAGGCGGTCGCGCAGCCGTCTCAGGGGCAAGAAGGGGCGACTCGAGTCCTGTTGCTCGCCGATCCCGCGATCAATCGATCGGCGTTGGAAGATCGAATCCAAGTGTGTTTGCTGCGCGGTGAACAACCCGTGGTTCTTTCTCCTTCGACAGACCGGCCCGACCTTCCCGAATCGTGTGAAGTGATTCTGGGACAGCCGGAGAGCGATGGTTCATGGTTGGAAGAGATGGTGACTCTGGTTTCGAGGAACCAGTACTTGCGAGCCGAGGTGATCTCGGAACGGGATGCCGTTCAATGGGCCTATCTGGCGTTGGCTGCGGGGTGCCCCGTGCACGGTCACGACGAGCTGTTCAAGCCCGTCGAGATTACGGATCTGTTACCGATTCCGGCGGCCGAGGTTGCTCCGGGAACCACTTCGGTTGACATCTCGGTGGTCATTCCTGCCAAGGACCGACCCGATTTGCTGGCCAATGCGCTCCGTGCTCTCCAGCAGCAAACCTTGGCGAGGGATCGATTCGAGATCATTGTCGTGGATGATGGAAGCGCCGTTCCGCTTCAGAGTGCTTTGCCGAGCGACGTGACGTCCGGGGTGACGTTCCTACGTAACGAATCTTCCTGTGGGCCCGCCAGCGCTCGGAATCGCGGGATTGATGCGGTCCGCAGCGAACTGGTGTTGTTCCTGAACGACGATGCGGTACCCGCGTTCGATGCGGTGGAGCAGCACCTGACGATTCATGGGCAGCATTCCTATCCGTTGGCGGTCTTGGGGCGATTTGACAACACAGAAAACTGCCGGGATGTGTTGAACGACATGCTCGAGCGCGGCGGATTGGTGTTTCCCTACTTCATGATTCATCCGCGCATCCCATTGGGTCCCCAGTTCTTCTGGACGTGCAATCTCAGCGTCCCGGTCGCGGCCGTGCGAGAGGTGGGGGGGTTCGACGAGTCATTCCGTCGCCCGATGTGTGAAGACGCAGAGCTTGGGGTGCGACTTGGAAAGATCGGCATCTTTCCACAGCACTTCCCGACGATCGGCTGTGGTCACGACCATCCCATGGACCTGCCTCGGCTCATCCGTCGCTCTCAGTGGTTGGGACACGAGTGGGTTCGCGCGGCTCGAAAGCATGGGGAGGACCAGCCAATCTTGTTCAACAAGGTGGTTCTTCCGGATGCGAATCTCGGGCAACGGGCACTGGAAACGGTCCTCGAGGCAGAGGACAAGTCCGTGCGCTTCCTGGAAACGGTCGAGCAGGCCACTGAGGACCTCGACCAGTTTTTCATGACTCGTCAAGACCTACGCAACGACGCTCTCGAGAAGGTGCAGGCTGATTTTCTCACCTTGCTTCACCGAATCATGTGGCAGGAAGTCGCGCGAGGAGTGGTCGGAGCCATCCAGGGGTTTGATCCGGATCAATGGGAGGAGTCTCGTCGAGAGATCGAAAGCCGGGCGGCGGTTTTCGTCATGCATGACGAAGCGGGAAAACAGTTCGTCGAGGAGATCCTGGCCAGCCTTCCCCAGAACGTCGAGCTCATCGTCGGCGTCAGCGCGGGAGCCGTAGCGATGAAGCTCCCGACGGATCCACGCGTGTGCCGCGTGTTGTTGCCTTCGGGCGAAAGTGCCGAGGCGGGAAGAGAGTGGGTGGTCCAAGCGACCCAGGCGGGCGCCTTGGTGTTCCTGGATGGGACGACGGTCCCGCGATCGATGGATTGGGACAGTCTGTTCCGACTTCTTGGATCGGCCCCGACGGTGGGAGCGGTGGGACTCGGCGAATCGAGCGGCAAAGCGGCCGCTCGCGGAGAACTGGCCGAGTTGATTCCTGCGTCCGTCGTGGCCACGCGCCGGCGGTTCGTGGATCAAGACGAAAGTGGTCCTGGTTCGTTCCTGGAACGAATGAAAGCCAAGGGGCGACACCTGGTGTGTTTGCGACCTGCTGATACGGGAGCGATTGACGACTGCCCGGTCAAGGAAATCAAGCTCGAGGCGACAGGACTCGCGTGATTCATGGTGCCGCGCAAAATCGTCAAAGTGTGGTACCAGAACGACTGGGGACAGTTCGCTCGGCGTGATGAACGCTTGGTTCGGGAGTTCGTCCGGGACGATCGAGTGGAGACGGTGGTTCACTTGGAGCCGCCGGTTCACCGAGCGCGCTTGCAGGGAAACTCCCCTGGCCTCGCGGATCCCCTGGGATGGACGAGGCGCCGCGTTTCGGGGGTCCAACAGGGCAAGTTGACCTTGTTCACTCCGTGCTACGACCAGCCGACTCCGGCAAGGGCGTGGTCCCAGGCTCTCGCGCAAGTGGAAGCCGTCCTTCAGGAAAGAAACGCCTTCGGCGAGGGATCCGTGCTGTGGATCAATGCTCCTTCCGCTCTCGGAGAATGGATGATCCGCAAGTTCGAGAGTCGGTTTCAGTGGCTGCTGGCGGAAGTGGAAGACGATCATCGTCACTATCACGTTGCGCGAGGCGAAGAGTTTCTTCAAACCCATCGCCTTTATGAGCGGACCCTTCGCTCCTCGGATCTGTTGATCTCCAATTCCACGGTGATGCTCGAAGAGTTTCGAGGCTGGCAGCCGATCGCGAAGCATGTTCCGAACGCTGTGAACTCGGACGACTTCGCTGACGCGGTGGTGGAACCGGATTGGCTGCGAGAGCTCCCTCGTCCCCGAATCACCTATGTCGGCAACTTGGCGCTGCGGTTGCGCCCGGACATCCTTCAGGCGGTGATCCGAGAGTTTCCCCAAAGCACGGTCATCCTGGCCGGGGAACCGACGGAGCCTTTGCGCCGCTTGCTTGGAACCTGCAGGAACGTTCACTTCCCGGGACGTGTCGCTCCGACGGAAGTTCCGGGATTGCTCTGTCACAGCGACGTTTTGTTGATGCCTCATCAGGTGGGAGCCTTCACCGATTCCATGGACCCGCAGAAGCTGTACGAGTTTCTTGCGAGTGGGCGTCCGGTGGTGGCCACGGCGGTGGCCGGGGCCAGGGACCACGCGGATCTCTTGTCCTTGGTGGATTCGCCGATGGAAGCCGTGAGGGCGGTGCGAGTGGCTCTCGAGGAGAAGGATCCCAGCCTTGCGAAGCGGCGCCGAGAGAGAGTGAGGGGCGAGACGTGGACTCGTCGCAAGGACCAGGTGTTTGCCGCCCTCGAAGGACTCCCTCGAGTGGGAGAGCGGCGACACATGGAACGCGAGATGGCGTACTTCGAGCACGATCGCCCAGAGATTCGGGCACTTGTGCCACCCTCCCGTCGCGAAATCTTGGACGTTGGTTGTGGGGCGGGAGTGCTTGGTGAATCGCTACAGCTCACCCGCGACAACGTCCGGGTGACGGGGATCGAACTCGATCCGAAAGCTGCCGCCCGCGCCCGGGAGCGGCTTTTCCGAGTGGAGGTCGGCGATTGTGTGTCTGCTCTCCGGCTGATTCCGGACGCCAGTTACGACACGATCTTGTTCGCCGACATTCTCGAGCACCTCCCCGACCCGGGCGTCGCGCTCCACGAAGCGCGGCGGTTGTTGCGCCGCGACGGTGACCTGGTGATCAGTTTGCCGAACGTGCGCCACTGGTCAGTGTTGCGAGATCTTCTCGAGGGCGACTGGAAATACGAAGACGCGGGGATTCTTGATCGCACCCATCTTCGTTTCTTCACCCGGAGAAGCGCGACTCGCCTGTTGCAGGACAGCGGATTCACGGTCTCGGCAGTTCAGGGAAGCCACTGGTCGGATGAGTCGATGCCGGACGGCTTCGTGGCGGCATTGCGCTCGGTGGGACTCCGCGTCGAATCACTGGAAGAAGAGGCGGCGGAGCATCAATGGCTTTTTCGGGCGACGCCGGTCCTTCGAGCGATCGAGTCGCTTCCTCGGCGAGACGAGGATCGGTCCGGTGCGGAACATGGTGAGACCAAGGAGAGCGTCGTCGCGATCCCTCGGGTGCCGGCGGAGCCACGGAACCAGTCAGTTGCCGAGTCCGTGTCTGTGGTCATTCCGGTGTGCAATGCGGCGGACTACACCCAGCAATGCCTGGAGTCCGTGTTTTCCGAGGATTCCGTGCCGGGTGAGGTGATCGTGGTGGACAACGGTTCCGCCGACCACACCGCATCCGTGCTGCAACAATTCCCCTCGGTGCAAGTCCTCCGCAATGAGACGAATCAAGGGTTCTCGGTGGCGGTGAACCAGGGAATTCGTGCCGCCCACCGCGATCTTGTGTGTGTCTTGAACAACGACACGCTCGTCACGGAGGGGTGGCTGGAGGCCTTGGTTCGCCCACTTGTCGAGACAGTTGCCGGGAGTTCGTGCCCGGTTGCCGCAGTTGGCCCATGCACCAACTACGCGAACGGTGACCAACAGATCGACCTCAAGAACCCGGGTACCCGCGAAGAGCTGTTCGCCGCAGTGAAGCGTTGGAATCACGACCACTGCGGTCGGCAGGAAGACGTTTCATTCCTCTCCGGATTCTGTTTTGCCGCCTCGCACGACACGCTTCGCAATCGTGGTTTCCAAGAGATCTATGGACAGGGCACCTTCGAAGACACGGAACTCAGTCGCGCCTTGAGAAAGGCCGGCCAACGACTGTTGATCGTGCGCGATTCTTACGTCCACCATTTCGGCAATCGGACTTTCCAGGCGCTTGGAATGGACATGCTGGAGAAACAGCGAGCCAACGCCCAGCTGTTTGCGTCTCGTCACCAACAGGATTTGTACTTCCGTGCCCAAGCGGCGTTCCACGCAGAGCAGTTCGACAGAGCCGTTTCCCTCGCCGAAGAGGCGTTGAGGGAATCCCCTCGAGACCTGGACGCCACTCTGCAGATGGTCCTGGCATTGGAGCGGCGCGGAGACCAAGAGGAGGCCCAACGAGCGAGGGACCGGTACCGCGCTTGGTGCCCCGATGACCACCGCGTTCCGGAGGGCCCGGAAACGCTTTCTCATTCGGAAACCCGTTCCCAGAAAGCGGTTCCTCGACAGCCCAAGACAGCTTTGGCGCTGCTCTCTTAAGTCGTTTATTTGTAGTCACTTGTGGCATTCTTGGGGAATTGGCAACGAGTTTGCCAAGAGATGGACACTATGAACTCCATCTCATCCATCGATCCCCGAGGTGCCGCCCACGCGGTCAGTCTTTCCATGCGCGCCATGGAGGCGCGGCTGGAATCCGTGGCATCCAACCTGGCGAATGCCAACACCACTGCGCACAAGAGGGTCACCGCCTTCTATGAGTCGTTTCGTGGTGAGCTGGATCGCCAGCAAGAAGGCATCCCCGCGATCCAACTCGCGACCAGGCGGGACTTCCGCCAGGGCGAGATGGTGGAGACCGGGAACGCTCACGACCTGGCGTTGATGGGGCAGGGCTTCTTGGGCCTGGAGCACGACGGAGAGGTCCAGTACGCGCGAGCCGCCAAGATCACCGTGGATGCCGACGGCTACTTGGTCAATCAACAGGGTTTGCGCCTTCTGGGGACCGCGGGTCCGGTCCGGCTGCCAGATCCACTTGCAGAACCCGTCGTCGACAAAGATGGCACGGTCAATGTCAACGGCGAGCCGGTCGGAAAGCTGCGTCTGGTGGGATTCGATCGCGAACAGGATCTCGAAGAAGCCGGCCCCGGACTGTTTCGAACGGCGGAAAACCAGGCTCCCGTGCGTCCTCAAGATCTCGAAGTTTGGCGAGGTTACAAGGAGTCTTCCAATGTCAACCCGCTGCAAGAGATGGTGAACCTGATTTCGATCCAACGCCAGTTTCAGTCGTCCCAACGAGCGCTGACGACTCACGCTGATATGCGCCGAACCCTCATCCAGAGTTTGAGATAGGAATCTCGATCGATGCTGAAAGCTCTGTTCACGTCCGCGACGGGCATGAAAGTGCAGCAAACCAACGTTGACGTCATCGCCAACAACTTGGCCAACGTCAACACCACGGGCTACAAACGGGCCCAGGCGGACTTCCAGGATCTGCTTTACGTGATCCGGCGGCAGCCCGGCGCGCCGACGACCTCCGGGTTCAACTCGACCCCGAGCGGTGTACAGATCGGATCGGGTGCTGAGTTGCTCTCCACGAGCAAGATCTTCACTCCTGGCGTGTTGGAACCCACCGACCGTGACCTGGACATCGCGATTCAGGGCGAAGGGTTCTTCGAAGTGGATCATCCCAGCGGAAACATCGCGTACACCAGGGATGGCGCTCTGCGAGTGGACTCCAACGGAACCCTGACCACCGCGCAAGGATATCCCCTCTCGGCCGGCATCACGGTCTCGCCGGACACTCGGGGAATCACGATCTCCCAGGACGGCACGGTGACCGCGTTGCTCCAAGACAATTCATTCGCTCAGGTCGGCGTGCTGCTCCTTGCTCGCTTCTCGAATCCGTCGGGGTTGCGGGCCGCGGGAGGCAACCTGTTCTTCGAAACGGAATCTTCGGGTGCTCCCGCGACCGTGACTCCGGGAGACCAGGGAACGGGAACCATCACTCAGGGCTTTCTTGAACGATCCAATGTCGACGTGGTGGGAGAGCTGGTCAATCTCATCACCGCGCAGCGTGCCTACGAGATCAACTCTCGAGCGATTCGAGTGGGCGACGAGATGTTGCAAGAAGTGAACAACCTGGTCCGCTGACGGAGTTTGACGATGAACTTCTTGCTGATACTTGCGACTCTGACGAATCTGACCGACGAGGGCATCCGCATCCACTTGTTCGAGGCCGCGGAGGTGACCTCTCGGAACGTCTTGCTGGGCGACGTGGCTCGAGTTGAGGGTCAGGGGCTCGCGGCGGAGCAACTGCGGAAGCTCGACCTTGGACGAGCTCCCGTCCCGGGTCACACGCGAACCCTCACGGTGGCAGGGATCCGTGTCGCGGCAGAAGTCAGCGGCCGACCGATGTCCGCGCGGCAGTTCTCCGGAGCGACCGAGGTGCTTGTGCGCACAGAGACTCGCGCCATGGATCCCGAACTCCTCCGTCAGGAAGCCGAACGATTCCTGCGAGCCAATCTGGGGTCGGTCGGCGACCGAATGCTCTTCGAGTTGACGAAGGATCCCGGAACGATCGCGCTCTATCCGAAGCTCGGTTCGCCGGAGATCACCGCCGACTGGTTTGGAGCCCCTCGGGATCGAGGAACGGTGCAGCTCAAACTGGTCGTGTCTCAGGACGGCGAGGCGGTGGGAGAGACGACCGCCGCCTATCGGGTTCGGCGATTCGGTGCGGTGCTGCGTCTGCTTCAACCGGTCGCGAAAGGACAGGCCGTGCGACCGTCCCAAGTGGTTCGCGTCGAGCGCGAACTGACCGATCTGCGCGGTCAGCCGGTGACGCGCTTGAGCGATGTCACCGAATTGGAAGCGAGTCGCGGATTGCCGGCCGGGAAGATCCTGACCCACGACTTGTTCCAAGAGCCAATGCTCGTTCGCCAGGGCGACCAGGTTCGCCTGATCTATCGCCAAGGATCGCTAAGGATCCTGGCCACCGGGGTCGCGCGTCGCTCCGGACGACGGGGAGAACGAATTCCGGTGATCAACCCCGCCACCGATCACTTGCTCATGGCCAACTTGGTCGGCCGCGGGTTGCAGGGCGAAGCCATCGCCCAGGTACAGTAGCGAAAGGAATCGAAACGTGAACCGACGATGGACGTTGGCGTGGTTGCTGGTCGCATCTCTAGGGAGTCCCAGTGCGGGCCAGTCCCTTTGGAATGGGCGCACCGCCGGCGGCGGTGGCTGGATCACGGACACCGTGGCTTTGCGAGTCGGTGACATCATCACGGTGATGATCGAAGAGCGGCAGCTAGTCATCGACGACGGCAAAGTCGAGCTGTCCAAAGAAGTGGAGCTGGACGCTTCAATCCAGAACTTTGACGTCAAACCGAACACTTTCAACACTCTGCCCGCTCTTCGTTACACCAACGGACGCACGTTCGATGGGGAAACCAAGTACTCGCAGAACGGCGACTTCCGAACCACCATCACCGCCGTCGTCATCGATCGGCAGCCCAACGGCAACTTGCTCGTGGAAGGCCGTCGCACCATCGAGTTGGACGGAGAGTACAAGCAGATGCATGTGCGCGGGTGGGTACGGCCGGTCGATGTCGGGACGGACAACACCGTGCCGTCCTCCAAAGTCGCCAACGCTCATATCTACTACGACACCGAAGGCGATCGATCCGAAAGCACCTCCAAAGGCTGGTGGGAGAAGCTGATGGATCTGATCTGGCCCTTCTGAACGAGAGTCTTCATGAATTCATTCATTCTGTGCGTCGCACTGCAAGTCCCGGTGCAGGGAGAGGTTCCCCCGATCGCCGACTCGAGCGCTCAGGCGACGATCCAGGCCGCCGGACTGCTCGACCCGGTCAGCAACGTGGTGCCGACCACGGCGGTGGAGGCGCGGATCCTCGATCTCGTCGACATCGACGGTGTGCGGCGCAATCAGCTGGTGGGCACCGGGCTCGTGGTCGGGTTGCGCGGAACCGGAGATTCGGGAGAAGCGGCACGCAAGGCGGTCGCCAACTACATCCGTCGCTCGAACTTGCAGGTTGTGGCCGCGGATGTCTCTTCGGGGAATGTGGCATTGGTTTCCGTCACGGCAACCCTCGAGCCCTTTGCTGCTTCCGGAACGACCACCGATGTTCACGTTCACTCGATCGGTGAATCCACCAGCCTGTTCGGCGGGCAGTTGCTGCAGACGCCGCTCTATGGAGCGGACGGCGGTGTTTACGTCGTCGCTCAGGGGGCGGTCTCGGTGGGTGGTTTCTCGGCGGGAGGGGATGCCGCGTCGGTCACCCAGAATCACCCGGTGGTGGGGATTGTCAGCGGCGGAGGCATCATCGAGCGTGAAGTTCCGATGCAGATGGTGGGCGCCGATGGATTCATGCATTTGCATCTGCGCTCACCCAACTACATGACCGCCACCCGAATGGCCCAGCGCTTGAACGATGTGTTTCCGCAGAGTGCATTGGCCATCAACAAAGCCACCATTCGCCTCCAGGTTCCTGATTCCCATCAGGAGGATGTGGTCGGGTTCATCTCGGAGTTCGGTCAGCTGTTTGTCTCCCCGGGAGATGAGGCCGTGGTGGTCATCAATGAGCGAACGGGGACCATCGTCGCCGGTCATCAAGTGCGCATTTCCACGGCTGCCATCACCCACGGGAATCTCACGATCAGCATTGCCGAGTCTCCCCAGGTGTCCCAGCCGCAGCCCTTCTCCGATGGCGAGACCACCGTGGTCCCGCGAACCGATCTCGACGTCCAGGTGGAAGACCGTGGCCTCATGGTCGTCCCTGGGGGGGCCTCCGTGAGCGAACTGGCAACGGCGCTGAACCGATTGGGAGTTTCCTCTCGCGATTTGATCAGCATCTTCCAAGCGCTGAAACGAGGCGGGCAGTTGCACGCCCGACTGGAGGTCCTCTGATGGAGGGGTTGCTCGCCACGGCGGTCTCGGCGGAAAAGCACCCGCAGATGCTGCGCACCGAATTCGAAGCGCTGTCCCACGGAGCGAACGGCCTCGAGGAAGCCTGCAAGCAGTTCGAAGCCCTGTTCCTGTCATCCCTGGTTCAACAGGTCACCCGCCCGGCGGAAGGGAAAGGGCTGCTGGGAGACGGCCCCGGAAGCGAGGTGCTGAACGGGTTGGTGGAACAAACATTGTCCGAGCAGATCGCCAAATCTGGCGGAGTCGGCGTTGCGGAGCGAATGATCGAATCCTTCCAGGATCATGAAGCCGCCGTTCGTGCCGCCCAAGAAACCGATTCAAAAGGAACGTCATGAAAGCTTTGTTTTCACAGTTGGAAAGAAACATCCAAGAAGAGATCCGAGTTCAGCAGGAGATCGAGAAGCTCCTCGATCAACAGCTTTCGATCCTCATTGATGGCGGAAAGCGCGGACTCCCCGAGACATTGAAAGCCGCCGAAGCCGGAATCTTGCGGAGCCAGCAGTTGGACACCGAGCGCCAGGGGCTGCTTGGCGAGATTGGTCAGAAGCTGGGACTGTCACGGGACGACGTCACCTTGGCAAAGGTCACCGAGCTGCTGGAAGAGCAGGATGCGGAACCAAGCTTGGCTGCTCAACGAGATGAGCTGCGCCAGGTGATTCGTCGGGTCAAAGAGTTGAATCGAAAAGTCTCTCTGCTGTGCCGTCACTCCGTGCATTTCATCGAGGACTTGCTCAGCGTTCTGATGGGAAAGACAGATCAGGTTTCTCGGACTTACACACGGCAAGGAAAAGTGACAGCCGCTGGCGGAAACGTCGCCTCACCGAAAGGATAGACCGTGGTTCTCAGTCACACGATCGGGCTGCGCGCCTTGTTGAGTGCGCAGCGCTCCATGGACATCATCGGCCAGAACGTCGCGAATGCCGCCACCGAGGGGTACTCACGTCGGGTGTCTGTGCTTTCTCCCACAGACCCCATTTCTCTCAGTTCCGGGTCCTTTGGCACCGGCGTGACGATCGGCGACGTTCGGCGCGTCCATGACGGCTTGTTGGAATCGCGAATTCGTGTGCAGCGGCAAGCGGTGGGACAGGCCGCGACCGAGCGGGAACTTCTGACGTTCCTGGATGGCTACTTCACCGACATCGACGGTTCCGGGGTGAGCGGGCGACTCAGTGACTTCTTTGGGGCGGTCTCGGGAGCGACGGCCGGCCCCGGGGATTCGACCCTGCAAGGGGAGCTGATCCAGGCGGGAGTGAGTCTGTCTCTGGGATTCCGACAGATGTCGACCCAGATTTCCAGCGTCGCCGAGGATGCCCGATCCACCTTGAGTTCGACCGTGGATCAGATCAACGCGTACGCCAAGGAGATCGCCAGCCTCAACGGCAAGATCACTGCGTCGGCGGCGTCCGGAGCCGAACCAAGCGGTCTGTTCGACACGCGAGAGAGACTTGTTCAAGAACTGTCCGAGTTGGTGGATGTGCAGGCTCTCGAGCGAGGTCAAGGCACGACGGACATCTTGGTCGACGGCCATCTGCTGGTGGGGGGCTCGCGGGCCGGGGAGCTTTCGCTGAAGCTGTTGACCGATGGGTCGGCGGAACTCAGTTCGGAAACGGGTGTTCCCATGGAGATCCGCGGCGGCAAGTTGAGGGGCCTTCTCAACGTGGCTCAAGAGGTCATTCCTTCCCACCTTCAGCAGCTCGACGAGGTGGCGCGCACCATGATCCTGGAGGTGAATCGCATTCACTCGACGGGAGTCCCTGGGAACGGACCGTTCGAGACCCTGACGTCGAATCGCCGAATCGATGATCCCACAGACATCAACCGGGTGCTCTCCGACTTGCCCCTGGACTTCGCCGTTCAGAGCGGGACCTTGGTGGTAAATGTCGTGGATCAGACTTCAGGGAATCTCGTTCAGCATCAGGTCGCCATTGATCCCGCTGCCATGAGACTCTCCGATGTTGCGGCGGCGCTCAACGACCTGGAGAACTTGTCTGCAAGCTTGGACTCTACGGGACGCTTGCGGATCCTTGCCGACTCAGGCTATGGATTCGACTTTAGTTCTCGGCTGGATACGAATCCGGATGATGATGGCACCTTGGGCTCCGCCTCCGGGACGTTGAGCAGCAGTTTGACAACCTTCGCCTTGAGCGATGGCAATCAGCTGTCGATTGAAGTGGACGGACAGCCCGCCCAAACGGTGACGTTTCAGGCCGCAGACTTTGCAGACATTTCCGAAGCCACCGCTGCGGAAGTCGCCGCGGCGATCAATGCCAGCGTCACCGGTGCCACGGCATTGGTGTCGAAGGGGCGCTTGGTGATTCAATCCGACTCGACGGGTAGCAGCAGCTCACTGCAGTTGTCCGACGTTTCCGGGACTCCGAGCAGTGCGCTGGGCCTTTCGACGTCCCCGGTGACCGGCAACGATCAACCGGTCACCGTCGAGTTGAAGGGGGAGCCGGCCGATCCCATGACCGGGCGGCTGTTCATCCAGGCGTCGGGTGACGGGACGATCGGAGTGACCCCGGGCTTGACGATGGAGGTCCGGGATGAGGGAGGAAGTCTGCTCGGCGTTTTGGAGGTCGGAGATGGCTACACCCCGGGAGAAGACTTGGAAGTGATTCCGGGCGTGACGGTTTCCTTCTCGGCGGGGAATGTCTCTGCCAGTGGCGGAGACTTCATTGGAGTCGACCTGTTCGAAGACTCGGACACCTCCGACATTCTCGTCGCCCTGGAAATTGCCACCTTCTTCCACGGGTCGGACGCTTCGACCATCGAAGTCGCGGATCGAATCGTGCAAGACCCCGGCGCCCTCGCCGGCTCACGAACCGGAACTGTGGGCGATGGATCGAATCTGTTCGCTCTTCTCGACTTGCAGGAATCCGGGCTGACCGAACTGGGGGATCGGACCATTCTCGAAGCCTACGCCGACATCGTTTCCGGAGTCGGGCTCGAGGCACAGGGAGCCGAGTCCCGCGAAGAAGTGGAGAATCTGCTCCTCGAGTCGCTGGATGCGCGGAGGGCGGAGATCTCCGGGGTCAACCTAGATGAAGAAATGCTGAAGCTTCTCGAGATGGAGCAGCTCCACTCGGCGGTGACCCGTTACCTACAAGTCGTGACAGAAAACACGGACCAGTTGCTGAGTATTGTCTGATGCGAATTCCCCAGTCGACGATTTTTCAGAGCTCGTTGAGTCATCTGGCCCGAAACTTCGGGGATGTCTTCGACATCCAGCAGAAGATCACGACCGGCAAGAAGCTCTTCCTCCCGTCGCAAGGGCCGGCGTCGATTCGTCCCCTGCTGGAGCTGCGCTCAGCTCGCCAGCATCTCGATCAAGTGTCCGACAACCTCGGGCTCTTGGAGTCGGATCTGGGCACTGCCGAGGGAGTCCTTCAGAATATCTCCGACTTGGTGACTCGGGCTCGAGAGCTCGCGGTCGGTTCCGCCAATGGGACCGCAAGCGCCCAGGACCGCGCCGCCGCCGCGGACGAGATCGACGGTCTTCTCAGTCAGCTCGTGAGCCTGGTCAACACCAAGAGTAGTTCTGGGTACCTGTTCGGTGGATCCGTTCGATCGACGGCTCCCTTCGTGATGACCACGACTTCCCAGGGAAACTCCGTGGAGTATCAAGGGGATGACCGGGTGGTACAGGTGGATCTTGGGAACAGCGTGCAACTCGGTGCGAACATTCCTGGGTCGAGCATCTTCGGGATCGGCGATCGCGAACCCACCATCTACTCGGGAGAGACCGGTGCGATCGCAGGAACCGGACGCGACAGCCTGCGAGGAAGCGACCAGTTGCTGGTTCGCCATTCCCAAACCCTGATTGGCGATGGCAAGGGGACGGGAGGTGCGGACACCGTGACCGGCGTGGCGCCGGGTGACTCGATGGCTTCCGACACCTTGCTAGGGATCAACGCCGCCTCGATCACAGTGGTCGACAACAGCGGCACCGGCGCGTTCGGGACGGTCTCCATTGACGGTGGGACGCCCGTCGCTTGGACATCGGCGGACACGGACTTGGCCTTCACCACTGGGGCGGGCGACTCGGTCCATCTCGATTTTTCGAATGTCACCGCGGGAACCAATGCCACGTTGGGCGTGACCGGAGAAGGCACGCTCTCTTTGGACGGCGGACTCACGACGGTGGAGATCGATTTCCTGGAACAGAACCAGCTGGTCACTGACTCCAAGACCGGAGAGTCCATCTTCGTGGACTCCCGAGGAATTCAGCGAGAAGGAACGTCCCACATTCGCGCTCCGGGAACCTTCGACCTCTTCCATTCCCTGTCCGAGCTTTCGGTCCAACTTCGCGACGTGGATCATCTTCCCGAGGAAGAGCGTGACGACCGCATTCGCGAAATGATTGTGGAACTCGAGCGCAACCAGGATCAGGTCCTCGCTTCGCTCTCTGAACTCGGGTCTCGACTCCGCCTCACCGACATGACCCGCAGTCGAACCGAAGAGCTGGACTTCCTCCTCGTTCAGAACCAAAGCGACCTGGAAGACGTGGACCTCTCCGAGGCCATCGTCGAGCTGACGTCTTCCGAAGCCGTGCTCCAGGCCACTCTGGCGATCAGCACCCGACTCATCCAGCTCCCGAGCTTGATCAACGCGTTGTAGGAGTCCGGGGGCCGCGCGGGGCCGACGCCACGACTACCCCTTCTCGAGTTGCTCCGAAACTGCCGCGATGCCCCGGTAGAGCATGTTCCGGACGGCGCCCTCGCTCTTTTGGAGACGCTCGGCGATGTTGGCGTGGGAGAGTCCTTCCAAGCGCGAAAGGCGAATCACCTCCCGGTAGGCGGGGGGCAGGCGCTGCAAGGCGACCAGGATTCTTTGGAGCTCCTCTCGGGCTTCGGCTTGTTGTTCTGGGTCTTGAGCCAATGCTTCTTGCAGCAAGGAAGCGGTGCGTTCCTGGCTCGGATGTCGACGTTCCGCGGTGTAGTAGCGGTAGCGATCAATGACTTTGCGATCCGCCGTGCGGAACAGCCAGCGGCGAAATCCCTGCTCATCGGAAAAGCGATACTGTTCCAGCCGTTGCAGGACCTCTCGACAGACCGATTGCACCAAGTCTGCCACGGATTCACGCGCCTCGATGAGGGGATCCATGCGATGCCGAATGTATTGAGTCAGGGCCGGTCGGTGAGTTTCCAGCAACGCCTCGCAGTCAAGCTCTCGAGCGGAAAGCTGATCTGGGGGTGGGGATGGCGTGGCCATGCAAGATCCGGGAAAATCGGCGGCAGAAGAGGAGAGAAGGTTAGCCCTCGGAGCAGCAGGGCGCCAGCCCTGGGTGTTGTGCGCGTTCTGCCCCGGCTGCTTCTTCGGCGAGCGCACGCGGTTGAGCAACGACATGGCTTCCGACGCTCGAAAACCTACCGACCAAGATGACTCCCACGAATCGCCGGAAGGCGATTCCTCTCTCCTTTTGTCTCCCATCGGGGAGATTCTTGCGCCCTGCCTTGAGACCTTGGAGAAACGGGGCAACGCGGCGCTTGATCAGTTGTGTGAGCAACATCCCGAGCATGCCGAGAGCCTCCGCCGTCGAGTCCATCACTTGCGCGAAGCCGGGTTCTTGCCGATGCCTCGAGCTCTCGGTCCCTATGAACTCTACGAGCCGCTGGGAAGTGGGGGGATGGGGATTGTTCACCTGGCTCACGATCCTCGGATGAATCGACTGGTCGCAATCAAGAAAGTGCCGGGTTGGCTGGCTCAGAGTGAGAAGGCGCGGGCACGATTCGAACGGGAAGTGAAAGCGGTGGCGCAGCTCCGCCACCCCCACATCGTGCCCGTCTACGACGTCGGCGAAGACGAAGAGTCGCCCTACTTTGTCATGGAGTTCGTCAAGGGGAGCACTCTTGCTCTTGTTCTCGACAAAATTCGCGAAACCAAGGAGACGGTGGAGTCCCTCACGACCCAACACTTGGTGGCTGCCTTGGGAGGCCCCCCCCATCCCGTGCCGGCGCCGTGGGGGCAGGCGTACGTGCAAGCGGTGGCGCACCTGACTCTGGAGGTGGCACAAGCGCTGCATCACGCACACCAACACGGCATCGTTCACCGAGATGTCAAACCCAGCAACGTTCTCGTGCGGAGTGATGGCCGGGGACTCTTGTTCGACTTTGGCCTAGCCCGGGTCGACGACCAGGAACCGCTGACCCTTACCGGGGATTTCACCGGGACTCCGCACTACATGGCGCCCGAGCAAGTGGCGGGAAGGGCCGAGTTGGCAGGGGATCCTCGGGCCGACGTCTACTCGTTGGGAGTCACCTTGTTCGAGTTGTTGACCCTGCGTCGGCCGTTCGAGGGCTCCTCGACCGCCTCGATCTTTCGGCAGATCCAGTCGGCGAGCGTGCCCCTCCCTCGCAAGTTCAACCCGTTGATTCCCAAGGACCTCGAAACCATTTGCTTGACCGCCATGGAGAAGAATCCGGACAAGCGCTACCAATCTGCGCGCGAGTTCGCCGAAGACTTGCAACGCTTCCTCGCGTACAAGCCGGTCCAAGCCCGACCGATCGGCCCGACGGTGCGAAGCTGGCGGTGGGTCCGCCGCAACCCCTCTCTGGCCGCCGCAGGATTCTTGGGAGTGTGCCTCGCCGTGGGCATCCCTGGGGGAATCTTGAGTGCGAACTTCGCCATTCGCGCGGAAGCGGACCGCGCGCTGGCAGAAAGTCAGAAAGCCCAACAGATCAATCGCTTTCTGGACGAGATGATCTCCGCGGCCGACCCTCGCCAAGATGGCCCCGACGTGAAGGTCGCAGAGCTCTTGGATCGAGCGGCAGAGCGTTTGGGGGTCGAGTTGCAGGACGCGCCGCTCGTCCAAGCGGCACTGCGGCAGACGTTGGGACGCACCTATCTGAGTCTGGGGCTGACCGAGACGGGGCGTGAGCAACTGACCATGGCCGCCGGCCTGTTGCGGGAACAGGGAGGAGCGGAAGAGGATCTTGCGTTCACACTGAACCTGTTGGGCGTCGCTTGTGCCAAGGCCAATGATCTTGCTCAAGCGGAGAAATGCTTTCAGGAGTCGCGTTCGATCCGCGCGAACCTTCCGGACAGCGACCAAAGCAAACTGTCCTCCTGTCTGACCAACCTCTCTCACCTGCGGATTCTCCAGAACGACTTGGTCGGGGCCGAGGAGTTCTTGCGAGAAGCGGTTGGCCTGAGCGAAGTTCGAGGCGGGGTCAACCTGGCGAATACGCTGACGGCCCTGGCCGAGGTGCTCATTCGAAAGGGCAACCGAAAGGAAGCCGAGAGTCTGCTTCTCCGTTCCTTGAAGGAGCTCCAGGAACGAGCCTCGACCGACGTGCCGGCTCGGATGCTCCAACGCCGAAAGCTGGGGAACTTCTACGCCAAAGGAAACTCCTACGAGACTGCCGAGGCTCATCTGAAACGTGCCGTCCAGCTCGGCCGAGAAAGGCTCCCCTCCGAGCATCCAGACTTGAGCAAAGCATGGATGGACCTCGGAGACGTTCTGGGGAAGCAGGGAAAGTCGGGCGAGGCCAGTCAGGCATTTCAGGCGAGTCTGGATTCCTTGCTTGCTCATCCTCAGCCAGACCGACTCACGATGTCCCGAGCTCATCATCAGCTGGCGCTTGCCGCGGAGGTGGATCAATCTTGGGAGATCAGTGGCAAGGCGATTCTCGATGCCTTGAGCGAGCTTCGGCGGTTGTCGGGAGACTTGGATCCTCGAGTTGCGTCGCTACTCAATGACGCGATGCGCATCCTCTTTGCCGCCGAGCACTTCGACGCACTGGAAGTCGTGTTGCTCGAGTTCGAGGAGATCTACCGCAACGCCTTTGGCGAAGCGCATTGGTTTCGAGAGGAGTGCTTAGTGACCTTGGCGGAGATCTACGAAGCAACGGGGGACGAGAGCAGCGAGCAGCGGATGCTGGAGAAGCTTGGCAAGCTGGCAGCTCCCGAGCCGCGGGACCATGCCCTTGGAGATCCTTCGGCAACCGAGTGATCACACTCGCTGAAAGCGCTTGCGAAGTTTGTTCGCGCTTCCTCAGTCCAGGGCGACGGCATCCCGTGCATGACCAAACAGTAGAGCGAGAGCTCGAGTCCGATTCTTCACCAGCTCCGCAGTACCCGTCATGCCGAGTTGCAGGTGTTTCATGCGGATGCCCGGCTCCTTGACCGGATCGTGCAACAAGACCTCCAGGCGATAGGCCGTGCCGAGCCGAGGATGGGACACGGCGTCCGGGGAGATGGACTCGAGGCGGCCGTGAACCACACCGAAGTCACGGTGAGGAAATGCGTCCATCTTCACCGTGGCGGGTCTTCCAAGGATCTCGCGCAAGTGGCCGGCGTCGCGGTTGGAAAGGAAGGCCTCCAAGACCCACGGGGCGTTGCGCGGCGCGATCCTCGCCATGGTGTCTCCGGACTTGACGATCGTTCCTTCCAGCGATTTCTCGATCCAGACCAGGGTCCCACTCGCCGGGGCTCGTAGAACCAACTCTTCGAGCTCTCTCAACAGTCGCTCTTCTTGAACCCCGAGAGTTCGATGCTCGTCCTCCAGAGCGAGAATACGCTCTTCCAGGTCGGCGAGTTCCCGATCCCGGTCGTGCAACGCCTGATCGATGCGATGGGACGCGAGCTCTCTGGCATCCTGAGCGCGAGCAATCTGGCGCGCGGCAATCTGTTCCGCGACCTGGGCTCGCTCGGCTGCTCCCTGGGCGAGGAGCCAGCGCGTTTCCTTTGCGCGAATTTCCTCTTCGGGAACCAAGCCGGTTCCCAGTTCCAGAGCGCGATTCCACTCTTCCTTGGCGAGGGCCGTTTCGGCCTGGCAGTCGCGAAGCGTTGCCTGGGCTTCTTGGCGTTTTTGCAGGGCGATCTCGAGATCCGACTCGGAGAGTCGAAGCCCGATGCGGTCTTGAAGGCGCTCGCTTTCCTGGCGACGCAGCAAGGCTTGTCGCGATCGCTGCAGAGCTTCCAGCCTCTGGGAAGCCAGAGACTTTCGCTGACGCGTCTTTTTCAGGTCTTCCTGACGCGGTGCCCCATCAATCTCGAAGAGAGAATCTCCTTGCTCGACCGCCTGGCCCTCGTCCACATGGACTCGTAGCAGTCGGCCTTCCAGATCCGATTGCACGCAAAGCAGGTCGCCCTGGGGCCGAACGCTCCCCATTGCGCTCACTTTGCGATCCACCGTCAAGAAGTACGCCGCGCTCAGTCCGAAGATCAGGAGGCCGAAACCCAGATAGACGGAACCACGCATCCAGCGGGGCGGGCGACCCAGCATGGCTTCGGTGAACTCGTCCCCTCGTGTCAGGTCAACTGGCATGGGCGCCTCCGGGGGATGGCATGACGCTTCGGCCGTTCGAAGCATGCAGGTCTTGCCGCACGTCATCGGGAAGTTGACGCCTCCACATTTCGTGGTACTTGCCCTTCTTCTGAAGAAGGGTTTCGTGGCTCCCATGCTCCAGGATCCGACCTTTCTCGAGCACCAGAATCTGGTCGGCACGCGTCACCGTGGACAACCGATGCGCGATCAAGATTGTCGTGCAGCCCAGGGTCGCCTGGTCCAGGCTGCGTTGAATGGCCGCTTCCGTCTCCGAATCGAGGTTCGAGGTGGCTTCATCCAGAATGACGATTCGCGGTTTCTTGACCAGGGCGCGGGCAATCGCGAGCCGCTGCCGTTCTCCGCCCGACAGGTCCGCGCCACGCTCTCCGATCACTGTTTCGTAGCGCTCGGGAAGGGACTCAATGAACTGGTGAACGTTGGCTGTCATTGCCGCCGCGGTGACCTCCCCAAGTGTTGCCTGGGTTTGACCGATTGAGATGTTCTCGAGAACTGACCCGTGGAAGATGAACACTTCCTGAGGCACCATTCCCAAGCAATGCCTCAGGGACGAAAGCTCCCAGTCCCTGAGGTCGGTGCCGTCCAGAGTGATTCGACCGGCGGTCGGATCATCGAATCGGGCCAGCAGGCGAGCCAAGGTGGTCTTGCCGGATCCGGTTTCCCCGACGATGGCCAACGTGGAGCCGGCGGGGATCGACAGGTCGATGGCTTGCAGTGCCGGCTTGCCTTCGGTGTACTCGAAATGGACATTCTCCAAGCGATAGTGTCCTTGGACGTTGGTCGGTCGGATGGTGCGTCGACCCGGGGTCTGCTCGGGTGCTCGCTCGAACAAGTCACCCAGGCGATCGAGCGCGATCAACGCATCGTGCATGCTGACGCTCACCTGGGCGAGTCGTTCCAGGGGACCCAAGAGGTAGGCCAGCATGGAGTAGAAGAACAACAGCTGACCGAGGGTCAGGTGACCGGCCATGACCTGATGGCCGCCGTACCAGAGAACGAGGACCGCACCAATGGCGGAGAACAGGACTCCCGCCGACTCGAACAGCGTCGTCAACAGAGAGCTCTGAAAGGCGGATCGAAGAATGCGGAGTAGCCCTTCTTCGGAACGTCGCTGCATCAGTCGCTCTGCGGAGAAGGCCTTGATGGTTTCGACGCCGGTCAAAGATTCGGCGAAGTGGGCTTCCAGGTCCGCGGCCTGTTCCATCAAGCCTCTCTGGAACGAGGCGATCCTTCGATTCAGCACGGAAACGACGACCAGAAACAAAGGGGCCAGGCCAAGAACCAGGGTGGTCAGCTGCCAGTGGTAGTTGAACATGACGATCGCGGCGAAAAGAAAAATCAACGTGTCGAGCAGCAGGCCCAGAGACGTTCCCCCGACGAAGTTGCGAACCTTGCCTGCATCGTCGAGCCGCGACATCAGATCTCCCACGCGGCACGATCGCAGGAACCCCAAAGGGAGCCTCATCAAGTGCTTGTAACAGCCGAGGACCAGTTCGACGTCGATGCGCTGGGCCAGGTGAAGCAAAAGGTACTGCCGAAGCACGCTGAACGCGGCTCGAAACAGCAGGATCACCACCATGGACAGGGCAAGCACGTTGAGGAGGCTTCCGCGCTGGCCGAGGAGGACGTGGTCCACCAAGATCTGCAAGAAGAATGACGAACCGAGCGCCAGCACCGACATGAGCAGTCCGGCCAACAATGCTTCCGCGAGCAGTCTCCACTGCGGGAGGAGGAGTGCGCTCAAGCGGGGGCGAGAGGCCTCTCCGGAGATCGTGCTCGAAGCGAAGACCAAAGCGCGGCCCACTGCGGGGCCCGAGGATTCGGCCCAGTGCTGCTCGAACTCCTGGTGGGTCCAGTCGGCCCTGGCGCCGGAGGGTTCTTGCACCTGAACCGTGGTTTGCCCCATCGACTCCACGATCACAAAGTCGTGGTCGTCCCGAACCGGGACGAGAGCGGGCAGAGGGACCTCTCGACGGAAGTCTTCGCGGGTCAGGCGAACTTCGTTGACGTGCAGCCCCCACTGCTCCGCGACGGATCTCAGGTCGGAGAGATCCAGCGAGCTGCCGTGCAGTCTTTCTTCGGCCAGGTCGAGGGGGACGGGGTGTCCGTGCAGGGTCCCCATTCGTGCCAAGCATGCCGCGGCATGACGAAGCCGCGACCCCTCCTCTGCGACCTCTGGGCTGAGGGGTTGTCGAGCGATCACGACGAAGCCCCGGCTTCACACGCCTGAGCCTGGAAATGAACAGCTGGTTCTTCGTGAAGCTGGACCAGGAACTCGGCGGCGTATCGTCCGCGAGAGTCCTGAACCCAACAGTCGGGGATGTCCGGATACACCTCGGCGACGTATAGGCGCTGGGGAGGTGATGCCGTTCGTCGAAGCTCTCGGCGAAGCAAGTCCACCAAAACCGGGGACTCCAGGTCGATGAAGAAGGGTTTTGCTTTCTGAGGGCTCCGAACAAACACCCGTCCGGGGAGACTCCAGCGCTGACGCCACTCTGCCACTCTTGCGAACCAGTCGAGTTCGCTCAACGCGGTTTGACTCGGAAACGGGTATTCCTCTTGGCCGAACGACCACCAGCGTCGGAACAACACCGATCGGCCATCCACCATGCGTGGCCAGCTGGCGATCCCGGGAACGTCGAAGCCAGGAAACCATGCCAACGGCTGGAAGTCTTGTTGGCCCACGTGGATCAAGAACGAGACAAAGCCCTCGGGATTGATGCCGCTGCAGATCACCGGACGAATCTCGCTGCCGAGGCGCATCGAGTGCAGACGAAACCGGGAGCTCGTGGTGTCCAAGCGCACGCTCAGGTCGGAAAGAGGAAGGGCAGTGGCGTTCTTCGAGGCGGTTTGGCCCGGGAGCTCGATTTCATGATCGAACAGAGCCGGTCGGAGACCCGCATTGGCGGTGCGACCGCCATGCATGTAGGTCACTTCCGCAAGAGTCGCTCCGTCTCGCTGATACGGAGTCCAGCCACGCAGGAGCTCCTCCGTGAGGCGGGAGTCATTCCGTTCTCCCGAGAGCAGTTCGTGGAATCGGGCCATGGCGATTCCGGCTCCTGGAAACAGCGCATTCACGACCACTCGGTACTGTTGCTTGGCCAGCTCGGTCGCGTTCTTTGCGGCGACCTGGAACAGTACGCTCGAGCACCATCGAGGGGATTGGTCCCGATCGACGCAGCCCAGGAGTTCTTGCCAGGGAGCGGCAGCTTCTTCCTGTCCTTGGTGCTGCCGCGCCCAGCGAGCAAGCACGTCTTGGATCTTTGTCCATTTGGTTTCGGAGTCACCCAAGGAATCTTCGCTGGCAACGTCTGGGAACACGGCCGGCGCTTCGCCACCGTTGGGGGAAGGCGGATGTCGGTAGACCTCGAGGAGGGGAATGTCCTGATCGACGTCGAAGGTTTCCCGAAACCACTGGTGATAGCGACGCTGGTACAAGGCGGGGGGATAGAGCGTCGCAAAAAGTCGGGCGTATCGGGAAACCGTCTTCTGGACCTCTTCCAGAACACCGTTCGGCAACCCGGTGCGAAGCGCCGTTGCCGTGTCCAGACGAAACAGCTCGTTGTGGTCGAGAGGTCGCACATGGGGCAGGAACCCAAGTTGGTCTTCCCAACGCGCATAGTTGGCAAGCCTGGCTTCGCTGCTCTGGGATCCACTGCTTTGAAGTTCTTGCTCCAGGTCGCGGGCTGGTCGCCACCAGGTTGGCTTCTCCGTTTCCCGCGACCAAAGGTCGACAACCGTGCGTAGTGGGCGTCGGTCGTTGTAGGGAGTCTCGGCTCGGTTGACCAGAAGGCCGGCGTCGATCAGCCGACTCAGGAAGGCTTCCAAGTCCGTTTCGGACAAGCCCGTGGACTCGGCAATGCGAGACACAAGGGACTCCTGATCGAGGTCCCCGTCGATGCAGTCCTTCAAGAACTTCTCGAGCACCGGATGGGATTCGACTTGGGCCAGGGCGTGAAAGTCGGAATCGTCGCGTGCCGAACTCCATCTCCAATACGACCACGAAGTCTCCGTGCTGCGATGCAAGGTCGGGTTCGTTCGTGGCGGACATGGCGGCATCAGACAATCGCTGATCTTTCGTGCCTGAGCGACGTTGAGGAGGAGCTCGCTCCGAGCGACGACATTTTCACCGTGAACAAAGGGTGTTGCGGAGAACTGCCCAAGGCCGACGGAGCAGAACGTGGAGTTCGGGCTGGTTTTGGCGACGCTGCGGCTGAAGTATCCCGCGAGCTTCGCGCCCACGTGGCGCTGCTTCTTTTTCCATCCGCTCGCCACCACTCTTGGAAGTCCTTGGGAGCGCTGAGCGAGCTCCCTGCTGGCGAGACGCAGGCCCTCGCGAATCGAGGGACTCTCGGCCCAAGTCATCAATCCCTGGCGGGCGTGGTCTCGTTCTTTGAGGTACTCCTGTTCGAGATCCAGCTGTTGCTGCTGTTGCTGGTCTTTCCGGGAGTTGTAGGCCAGGAACTCCTGGGACAGAGGGTTCTGCGGGACCGACGCATCCGCAAGCAGCTTCGCCGGAATGCTCCGCGAGTTGTGAATCGCTCGACGAATCTTCAACAGCTTGAATCGTCGAGGGTCGTCGGAAGAAACCTCGTTCAGTTGCTCAGTGACTTGAAGGACGAGCTGATCGCGTCTTTCCTCGAATGCTCGGTCCGCGGTCCTTCGCTCATTCAGTAAGGCGAGAGTGCGAGGAGCTCGCATTTCTCGCAGAGAACCCCAGGGTGTCGTCGCCACGCGCAACAGGTACGGGGGAGTCGTCATGAGGTTTCATCCGGAGGCGGTGGCCGAAGAGTGATGGACGACGGTAAGCAGTCGGTGCATGAAGTAGCGAAGGATGGCCTCCGCCGTCGGGTCGATCCCGAGACGATTGCAGAACATGTGGGTGTAGGACCAGATCAGGTAGCTCCAGTCCTGGGTGATTTCGCCGGATTGGTGGCGCTGCCGAACCTCTTGCAGAATTGGACGGATCGACTGAAACAGAGTTTCTGCGATTGCTGCGGGACGAGTGCCACCGAAGACCCAAGCCGGATCGCTCTGCCGGGCGGGCGACAGCAGTTCCTCGAGTCCGCTTCTCAACGCTTGGAAGCGAGTGTCAAGGGCTCGAAGCTCTTTGTCTTGCCAGGTGTTCTGCTCCAGAGCCCATTGATAGCCAAGCTGATAGAACGCGATGCGCTCTTCTCGGCTGCTGCCGAGCAGGTCGAGGAACCGATCGGTGATGAGCAGATTGAGCTCTCGGCGAGACCGCGAGCATTCCTCGCGGTCATAGGCCTCGAGGAAATCGAGAGCGGCGAGGCTGTCGTGGAAGAAGATCTTCTCGGCCAATTGCATTCCAACGGGCCCGCCGTAGCGGGGCAGTTCGCGTTGATAGGTCCCGAACTGAAAACTGTTGATCTCGCCACGCTCCTCCAGGGTTTGCAACTCCTGGCGAATCAACGGTCGGACCAGCCCTTCGATCCAGTCTGGATTGCCCAGGACCCGGAAACGGACCTGCCAGGACGGGACGTTGAAGCGCACGAAGAACAGGGAGTCGAGGTTCTCGTTCGATTGAAAACGGTGGGCCATCGGCCGCACGAACTCGCGAACGATGCGTTCGTGATGCTCAGACTCCACGAAGATCATGGCGTAGAGGCACCGTGGCTCGTTCATAGAGAGTTTTCTTTCGGAGCTTGGAGTGGAGGGCACGGTCGTCCCGGGCCGAGCAGGCGGGAACAACAACGCTGCGATCCGCGCGTTTAAGAGCAAGCACAGCGCACCGACGGGAAGTGCAAGCTGGCTCTCCCCGTCGGCGACGCCAAAGGCTTGGTTACGGCTTGGTGATCGGGCAGGTGCAAAGCGGGCTGGTGGTGGAAGACTGGCAGCCACCGCCACCCGGTCGCGGTCGCCACTCGACCTCGGTCACGGTCAGGTCGAGAGAGGGCTGCTTCGTGTCCGTCTTCTTCATGAAACTTCTCCGTCGGTAAGGCGCGCGGCGCTTGGGCTTGCCGCACGCGAAGAATCGAGGCTGGCGAGAAATCGCCAGCGCCAAAAGGGGGATCGATCCTTCAAGGGAGACCGAAGTCGGAGCGTGGACGTCACACAGTTTTTGGGAGATTACGGGAACGGCGGATGGTCGATGGGCAGACTCACCGGTTGGCCCAGGTCCCAGGGGAGATCATCCGTGGTGCCGAAGTTGTGGCACAAGTTGCACTCCATCGTCAGGCTCGTAGGCGGAGGAGTGCGGGGGTCGCGGACAGTGGAGTCGGAAGGAGGTTTGGCGAAGGAGATCGAAGAGATCCCGGCGATCGCGAGGTCACGAGGATTGGGGTCAGGGATGACGCTGACAATGGAGTAGGGAGAACTGCGCTCGAGAAGAAAGAGCAACTCGAGTGACTGGTTGGAAAGTGTGACACGGGCGGGGACCAAGACGAACGACGGAGATGCAGGACCGGTTCGTGGCAAGCCGAGCTGTAACGTTCCACCAAGTCCCGCGGAGTTCCATGCGCTTTCGATCTGGGTGTCGATCTCAAGATTCGCGACGGGTCCCGTCGTGCTTCGCTCATCCGCGGTGCTTGCCACGGATACCGCGAGCGAAGCCAAGGCGAACGAAACGACAACGACTTTTGCGTTCTTGAGGAAGCGCATTCGGAGCTCTCCTGTTCGGTCACCTGTCCAAGTTCATTCTTGCCGCGGGGCTACCCGGTTTAGGTTCCTTGGAGCCGGTCGGCAATGGTTGGTGAGAGGGAGAAACTCGTCTGCGGGCGCGATCAGAAACACTCAAGACGATGCTGACACCGGAGTGGGTCTGGAAACGTCACAGGAAATCTGGAATTAAATTCGGGGCTCTCGTAGTGGAGTGAAGGAACGGCGGATTGTGAGGGGACTTCGCGGATTCCGACCTTTCCCGGGGCGGCCGCGTGGGTTGATTGCACGGAGCGAAGCGTTCGAGGAAGAGTCAGCGGAGTTCTTCGGAAAAGCTGACGGAGTTTCGGATTGTTGCTTCCTTTCACCTTCTGGTCGGATTCCGAAGCAGGTCGCGAAGAACCTCCAATCCCCAGCGCAACTGAGACACCTGCGGCGGATTGCCAAGTCCTAGCCTCACACACTCCGGAGTGGATCCGCGAGTCAGGGCAAACCAGCGGGCCGGAGTGACAGAAACGCCGCGTTCGCGGGCCACTTGGGTGAACCGCTCGCTTCTCCACGAGCGCGGCAGGGGAAGCCAAACATGGTGGCTTCGTTCGTCACCGCGAACACTCGGACCCAGCTGCTCTCGCGCAATCCTTTGTCGGTGACGAAGGGCTCGCCGACGCTCCCGCAAGATCGCTTGGTCTGCACGGGTTTCCATCCACCGGGCAAAAATGTCGGACCATGGGGACGTGGAGAGTTCGGCCAAGGTTGTCAGTTCCGTCAGCACGTCCGAATGCTTTGAAGAAGGAGCATGAACGAAGCACAGAGAAAGCTCCGGGGAAAGCGCCAGCCGGGTGCTCGCGATCAAGAAGGTGCGCTCAGGAGCAAGGGCAGCAATCGGCGGCAAAGGAGTCTTCCACAAAAACCCGCTTTCTTCTTCTTCCAGGATGTCCACATCATGAGTCTTCGCGATTTCCACGATCTTCTTGCGTCGCGTCATCGGCATTGTTGCGTTGGTCGGTGTCGGAAGAGTCGGCTGAACCAGAAGTACTTTGGCGGAGGTCTTTCGGCATTGTTGGTCCAGCGATTCCGGCAGAATCCCTCGCGAGTCGGTCGCGACACGGCAAAGTCGGATCCCACGATGCCGAGCGGTCGCAGCCAAGGAAGGATGCCCGAGGGCCGCGGACATCACCGCGTCTCCGGGACGACAGATCGCTGCGAGAATGGAGGTTCTCGCGGTCCGTTCGCTCTTGCAATGAATGATCTGTTCCGGATTCGGGTGCCAACCAAGGCGACCGATCCACTCTGCGCCCAGCGCTTGCTGGGTCGAAGAAAGCTGACTCCACACAGACCGGGGTTGGAGCCAATCAGAAGGTCGGCGGCTCAGAAACCGTCCCGCACTCTTCCAGGCTGCCGCTTCTGCCGGCACGGCAACCGGAAAGTTCTGTCGCAGATCGAGAGTCAGAGGAGGCGGCGGCTCCTCGAAGGGTTGGGCTTTGTTCGGCGGGAGGTGGTACCGGAGAAAGGTTCCTCTTCCGGGCTCTCCCTGGATCCATCCACGCCTCCGTGCTTCGCCATAGGCTTTGGTCACGGTTCCGAGAGCGACACCCAGCTGCCGGGCAAGCATGCGCTGAGAAGGAAGACGCTGGCCTGGCGCAAGAGCTCCGCAATCCATTCCTTCGGCAAGCGCGTCACAGATCGCGAGGTAGGGCGGGCTGGGGCGATTCAAGAGATCCGGAGTCCAAAACGTCATTAGTACACTTTATTCAAAAGTGTACTACTTCCTCGAACCTGATCCGCTCGAATCCGGAACCGAAGAGGCGGTGGGGAGGTGCGTCGCACCGGCCGTTCCGAGGGGCCTTTCCTCTGAGGACCGGTCGATCCCTAGCCCTTGGATTCTGGGAGGATCGAATGGTGGTTTTTCAGCTGCTTTTACTGCTTGCAGGAACTGGGGTGCAGAACACGATGGCTCGCCAGTCAGTGATTTCGCCGAGCGGACCCCGTTTGGTTGGCTCCTTCCTCGAGACCTTTGAGCAAGCAGACCGAGAGGAAGTCTTCACCGAAGAGCCCGACGATGCGCGCCGTTTCGTGGTGCAGTTCTGGTACCCCACCGACTCGGCAGAGAGTCCACCTCTCCCGTACATGGACCCCAAGACCGCCGAGTTTCAAGCCGGGAGCTTCGACCTTCCCAAGGGTTTCGCCCAGGAGCTACGAAGTCACTCCTTCGGCGACTCTGCCCTATCCCAATCGAAGGAGGTGTTCCCTCTCATTCTTTGTTCACCGGGGCTCGGAGAGCCGCAACACACCTATCAGGGGCTGTGTGAGGAGCTGGCGAGTCGCGGCTTTGTGGTCGCGGGAATCAATCACACCTACTCGACTCACGTGACCGTGTTCCCTGACGGGACGTTCCGGACCTGGGACGACTTTGCTTGGAACTGGGAAGATCCCGAGCGGTTTCCTCAGGCGATCCACGCCAACATCTATGAGTGGTTGGCCGATGCACAGCATGTCTTGGACGTCCTCGGGGCGTTGGAATGGGAACAGGAAGACCACCCCTTTGCGGGGCGGCTCAATGTCGATGAAGTGGGATACTTCGGGCATTCCTATGGCGGATCGACGGCACTTCTCGCGGGGCTTCATGACCCGCGTGTCGTCGCCGTCGTCGACATGGATGGGGAGCCGTTGGGGGAGCAAGGACGGCCCCACCAACTGGAAGTTCCCGCATTGCTACTCACCATTCCGGGAAGCAAGATGTTCGACGAGTTCCATCGAAGTGAGTGTGATCGATTGGTGGAGTTTCGTGGCGGCACCCATTTCACATTCTCCGACGCACCACGCCTCCAGGAGATGTTTCGGTCCCCGAAGAATGAAGAATCCTCGACCCACTTGGGGGGGCTTCGCGGCTTGGAGCTCACCCGGACTCTGGTTGGTCGATTCTTCCGGCGTCACCTCCTGGAACAGCCCGATCCGTCGTTTGAGTCGTGGATGGCCGCACAGCCCGAATTGGTCGTCGTCCCTTGAGGCGAGTCGGACCCAAGAGTCGCTCCGCCCCGCGGCGATGCCATCCTTCGGCTTTCGGTTACACCCTCTCGCCCTGAAAGGTCGATCCCCGCTGAATGGGAGAGTCGGATAGGAAATGGAGCGCCGGGGTCCTGGTCGTGGCGTGGGCCGTGGCGGCGTTCGAGTGGTCGCGGATGAGTCCCGCCCATCTGTTGTGGGCGTGTGACGTTTCCTTGTTGCTGACGGCGATCGCCCTTTTTGTGGGCTCGTCTCGATTGCTCACCGCGCAAATGACTCTGCTGGTCGGAGTTCACACGTTCTGGTGGGTGGACTTCCTGAGTGTCCTAGTGGCCGACGTCGCCCCCTTCGGCTTCAATTCTTACATGTTCTTTCGAGATCTGTCCTTTGGGCAGAAAGCGTTGTCGCTGTTCAATCACCTGGCCGTCGTCCCGCTGGGGTTCGCCGGACTCCGACAGCTCGGCGTCCACCAAAGAGGTTGGCATTGGATGGCGCTTCAGTGCGCCGTGTTGGGTGGGCTTTCGCTCGGCTTCGCGGCGAGTGGTGAGATTGCGTTGAACTGGGCGCTGGGGTCTCGGTGGGTGACCCCGCCCGAAAGCTACGGCGCATGGGTGGTGTACTTTGCGTTGTTGATTGCGATCTTGCCGTTTGCTCTTTACTGGCCGACGAATCGATTCCTGAGTTGGCTGCTGCTCCGTGATCGATGGACCATTTCCTTGCGACCGGTATCGGCGCTCCCAGTGCTGTTTGCGCTGACTTGGGCGTTCACTTGGATTGCGGATCACAAGTGTCGGCTTCCCGAGGAGCTTGGCTTGGATCGAGGTCTGCGTTCGGCGAGGCTCCGCCTTCCTGAGATGCCCCTGAAGACACCGGTCCATGAAGTCCGATCCCCCGAGCGAGGCGCGGCGTCCATTCCGGTCCAACCCTGGGTTCTCCCGCTGCCCACCTCTTGGTCCGCCAAGTTTCAAGAGTGGATCGTTTCGTGGCCGCAAGGCTCGGAGCGTACACGGGGGGAACTCTGCCCCGACGTGGGTCCACGAGTGGTGCTCCGAGGAGAGCGAGCATTTCCCGGGAGCCAGGTGTGGGGCTTCGTCGCGTTTGATCGCTACTACTTCACCACGGTGTGCGATTCGTTCACGGATCGACAAGAGTTCGAAGTTCCACTGCGCATCGGGGACTCAGAGCCAGACGGTCGAGTGAATCCGAAACTGGGGAACTCGTCGGAGACCTATGCAATCGGGGTTGTGGAAGTCCTCGAGGGGCGGGTCGTTTCTCGATCGCCCTACTATCTGGTGGAGCGACGAGCCAGCGTGCGCTGAGGAACGCGATCCCCTCACTCGGGGGCGGCCGGCTCTGCGGGGCTCTCGGAAGGAGTCTCTGCCGACTCGGCGGTGACCGTTTCGGCGGAATCGCCGACCGAAACCCGTTCCAGAACTCGAGCGGCCAAGCGTCCGTCGGCGACGACCACTTCTGCCAGGGCGATCGGCTTGCCATTCACATGCAGTTCGATGGGCTCCCCAGCAAGGCGCTCCAAGTCCACGACCGTGCCAATCTTGACCGCCAGTAGCTGCTCCAGCGGCAGCTCACGCTGGCCAATGACCGCGGTGACCTGCACGCCGACATCCATCATCGCCCCGAGGCGTTGTTGAACGGTACTTCGGTCCTCCGTTCCGAGCTGAGGAAGCGAGATGGCTGCCGCCTCGACCTTGGGGTCGACCGGGCTTTCCGACGGGTTTTCTTCGGTCGCTTCGACGACCTCTTCGCCGGCAGTCTCGACGGTTTCGTCGCTGTCAGGCATGGGTCGCTACCTTTCGCCCCCGCGCGGGACGTGGTCCCTTGGCGGCCTTGTTTTCTGCTTGCTTCGGGTTCTTTGGCCGAGGCTCTTCCTTCTTGGGCGCCTGAGGTTCCCGAGGACGATCGAACAGCTCCTTGACCTCCACTGCATAGAACCCGTCGTGAACGCCGAGCCGGCCGCGAAACTTTCGCTTTCCCTGCACCTTGAGTTCCACCAACTGCCCAGGGACGGCGTCGAACACCAGAATGTCACCCGGCTCGAGGTCCGCGGCCTCCTCGACCGTGAGTCGACAGCGTGCGAGTTCTGCGACAAGAGAAGTGGTTGCCGACTTCATGTCCCCGCTCAGATTCGAAGGATCTGCGTCCAGCGCGTCGTCGATTCGTACGGTCTCTTCGACCAACCCTCGAGAAACTCCCAACAGCAGGATGTGCTCGGATCCGTCAATGGTGACGGTGATCTCCCAACAAACAAGAACATTGTCCAGGTCGGTAAGGAATGTGCGCAGGGGTTCTTTGAGGGCGGTTCCGGCGGCGACACGCAAACCCAAGGGAGGTTTGCTCAACGCGTCCTGGAGGCCGTGGAACATCTCCAACAAGAACGCTTGGCCAAGGTCCATCTCGAGCTGGCTCGGGACTCGGCCGGGCGGTTCGCTTTCCCCGGAGCCCCCGAGGATTCGGTCGATCGCGCTATAGATCAGTGAGGAGGTGGCTCCGACCAGAACGCTCTTATCACTGGCGCGACTCTCGGGGCCCCCGCTGTACCACCATGCCTTCCCCTCGGCGAACTGACTCAGGTCCCGCGGTCGTTTCAACTGAATGTCCGAGACCGCCACCTGGCTTCCTGTCCGAATGCTCTGCCGCAAGGAAAGCCGAACCCGTTCTGCCAACACTTCGCGCAACGCGTCGAGCCGCTCGACACTCCGTGGCGAGAGTGACGTCGGTGTGGCGAGATTGTATGGCTGGAAGTTCGGTTGGCTCATTGCACCAGCAAGTCGTGGAAGTACAGACCCGTGACTTTGCCTTTTCGCTCGTCGTTGAAAATCAAGCTGTCGAGGAGCTCCATCAGCTCCAACTTCAGGATCTCTTTCCCTTCGGTGGTCTTGAGTTCTCCGGACTGCTTGCCGGAAATGTGGGTGATCAGTGCGTCTCGAATGACAATGCCTAGTTCCCCGGCGATTCCGTCCACGACCTCAGAAGTGACCTCTGCGCGGATCTCTAGTTTGAGCTCGATCCGCAGGAAGCCCTCGCGTCCTTCATCGGCCAGAGTGATCTGAACGCGGGGCAAGTCGACGAGGGTGGCCGGCTCGTATCCTTCGAGGTCGGGGTCGGACCCTTCTTCGGCTTCTTCCTCGATTTCTTCCTCGGCTCCCTCGGTGGCTTCCATCGGAAACAGAACGAAGGTGAACAGGAACGAAAGACCGACAGCGCCCACCGCGCCAATCGCCGGAAGAAGGACTTTGGAACCGAGGAGCTTGCTCAAAGCTCCGTCGGCTTTGGGCTCTTGCTCTTCGGTGGCCTCTGGAGTTTCGTCGTCTTTGGGATCCGCCATCAGGAGTTCCGCCTAACCGGGTGTCACACCCCGGAAGTCCACGAAAGCCCGCGGGAGGCGGTCGCTTCGCCGTGCCAGCTGGATCATTCCGAGATCCTCCACACCAGCAAGACACGACGATTCGCAATGGGATCACCCTGCGCCGTCCGAGCGACGCCGGAACCAATGGCCCGCATGCGATCGAGAGGAACACCCCCGCTTTCCAAGTATCGAATCACCTCCAGAGCCCTCTGTAGGGAAAGATCCAAGCGAGAACGAAACGACACAGCCTCGGTCTCTCCGCAAAAACCCTGAACTTCCAACGATCCGGGACGACTCGCAAGGGTGGGTGCGAGCGAGTCCAAGTTGCGGCGATCCTGTAGAGTGAGGCGGGAAGACCCGGAGGAGAACTTGATTCCGAGCGGGACCGGAAACGGTTTGCCGTCGTCCAGTGCGCTGGCCTCCCCGTTCTTCAGTCGGTCGAACTCTTCATTCAGCATCTTTTCGGTGTGTTCAACCCAGTTCTCCTTTGCCAGCGGATCGATCTTTGGGGGTTTGTACTGAGCGAGCGGGCTGCCCTTGGGAATCAGAGTTCGGGAAGAAGGCATGATCCCCGGGAGCCCCAAGGCTTCCAGGCGTTCGAAATGGGAACCGATTCCCGAATCAACGAAACCGATCTCCTGTTGCGTCGCCAGGGCGACCATCAGAATGAAGAAGCACAGCATGTTGGTCATCATGTCTGAGAACGAGGTCATCCACGCGGGGATCTTGTTCTTCGATGGCTTGGGGGCCTCCTTCGCCATCGGTCAGTCCTCGTTCGGCAGTATCAGGATGTCGATCCGGCGGTTGGTGCGGATCGACTCCAGGTTGACGCTGTTGTCCAGGGGTCGGTCGTCTCCGTGAGCGCTGACGGAGATGCGGTGCTCGGGAATCCGACCCCTCTGTCGAAGGTATTCGGCGACTGCCACCGCCCGTTCTCGAGAAACCGAATAGGGATCCACTGGCCCGTCGATGTTGACGCCCTCTTCCCACGCGTGCCCCTGAATCACGATGGATTGGTTGTGGATTCTCAACAAGTCAGAGAGCTCTCGAAGGACCCCTTCGGTCTCTTCTGAAATCTCTGCGGAACCCGAGTGGAAGGTTGAGCGGGTGGTGACTCGCAGACGGAGTCCCTCGTTGGTCATCTCGAAATCGATAGAGTTGCCCACGCCGGGCTGGCGAACCATGGCCTTAGCCTGCTCCTGGACGCGATTCAGATCTTTTCGGGAAGAGCGCATGCCGTCTTTGGGAACACGATTCTGCAGAGAGGGCGGCGGCTTGTTCAGCGATTCCTTGGTGCTGGCTCGAGGGTCGGCGATGGCGCCGAAGCCACCGGCCATGGACCCAGCCATTTTGGAGAAGTTTTCTTCCTCCATGGAGCTGTAGGTCATAAGCAAGATGAAGAACGTCACTAGCAGCGAAACCATGTCCGCGAAGGTCATGATCCATTCGGGGGTCTCCGGTTCGCTGGGTTCGACCTTCTTCTTGCTCACGCCTTGGCCTCCGCCGGCGTTTCTCGCTGGGACGGAGACAAGAACGACTTGAGCCGCTCTTCCACGAGCTGGGGCTTGTCGCCGGCCTGAATCGCCAACACTCCCTCCAGTGTCATACTCTTGAGCAGCACTTCTTCTTGGCTGCGCTTTTCGAGCTTTGCTGAAAGAGGAATGAAGAACACATTGGCGAAGAACGAGCCGTACATTGTGGTGAGAAGCGCGACCGCCATCCCGACGCCAATCGAGGATGGGTCACTCATGTTTCGGAGCATGGCCACCAGCCCGATCAGCGTCCCGATCATGCCGAACGCCGGAGCGGCGGAGCCCATGGTGTCGAGCATTTGCTTGCCCGTCGCATGGCGGGTCTGCAAGAAGTACACCTCGTTTTCGAGCACTTCTCGAATGGCTTGGGCGGGGAGGCCATCAATGACCATTCGCAGTCCTTTGGATTGAAAGTCGTCGGTGATCTCTTCGACCTTCTCTTCCAAAGCCAGCAAGCCTTCGCGCCGAGCGAGGTTGGCGAATGAAACCAGTCGCTCAATTTCCTCCGAGGCCGAAGGAAGAGGGTACATCACGGTCTTCTTGACGACTTTGAAGACCGAGATGACCGTGGCCAAGGAGAAGCTGATCAGGGTGGAGGCAATGGTCCCTCCGCACACGATGGCGAGAGACGGGATGTCGATGAAGGCACTCAGCGGCGCGGCCATCAAAATCGAACCGACCACGCTGAGCAGCGCGAGAACAATTCCGACGAGGGTCGCGATATCCATCAGGATCTCATTTCTTGCCGAATGACGAGGGGGAAGCGGGGGCTCACTTCTTGGCCTCTTCCTTCTTCCTCAGCATGATGTCGATGATTTCTTCCAGGTCTTCTTCGGGGAACCGTTTGAGCACGTCCGCGCTGACAGACTCTTTCATCTTCATGAGCACTTGGACGGCCTTCTCGGTCGGCATGGCACTCAAAGCGCTACGGACCGTGTCCGGATCCTTCATCTGTTCGAAGTACTTGGCGAGCTTGGCGATGCCCGCGGGATCCACTTCGGGCAGGGCGCTGCCCATGTCTTTTTCGCCAGGAGCTGCGGCGACACCCAGGTTCTCGGCCTGTCGGATCAGGTCGGATTGTCGCCGGCTGATCTCTTCTTCGAGGAGTTCCAGTCGGCGCTCCTTTTCATCCAAGGACGCCAGACGCTGGTCGTACTCGTCATGCTTCTCTTCCAGAGTGAGGAGCAGCGAGTTGAACTCTTCGTAGCCAATCGGCTTGGGAACCTCGAACAGGGCCCGGCCCTGCTCGACGCTTCCTTCTTCGCCTCCCGAATCTCCCGAGCCGCCGCCTCCCGATCCTCCGCTCCCCGGCCGTGATCCGGGCCTGCCGATGGACGCCATCTCGGCGGACTCGACCTCTTGCTGATTCAGGTTGAGTCGCTGTTTCCAGCGCAACAACATGGTGACCAATGCAAAGGTCGAGCCCCAGAACAAGAGTAGTCCGCCGATTCGAATGAGTTTTTTCATGGCTGGCCTCCTTGGGAGTCTCGCCATCGGATGAGCAAGGCAAGCTCGTCGATCTGGCGACGCTCCTTCCGGTCATTTTCTTGTTGGTCACGTGCCTGAAGGCGTTCGCAGTACCGGTCGGTGGCGCGGTCCTTCTGCATCGCGGCGGTGAGCGCCGCGCGGGCCTCCTGTTCCACCAATGCAAGGCGTCTCAAGCGAGTCTTACACCCTCGCAAGGCAAGGTTCAGTTGAGTCGCCAGCCGTTCCCACTCCGTCGCGCGCTGCCAACGTTGCTGGGCTCCGGCCAGTCGCTGCGACTGTTCTTGGCGTTGTTGCTCGGCACGGAGCTCTTCTTGGACCTGCTCTTCTTCTTGCCGGCGGGCCAAGCACTGTTGCAGCTGTCCCCGACACTGACGCACCTGATCTCTCAACAGCCGTTGGTAGCGATGAAGCCCCCGATTCATGAGTGGACTCCGACTGTCAGCTCATGAAGAAGGGCCTGGCCTTCTTCGAAGCTCGCGGGATCGCTCATCCCCTGGCACAAGAGACTGCGAATTCTCGGAAGCAGCTCGAGGATGCGATCCAACGACGGATCCGAACCCTTCCGGTAGGCGCCGACTTCGATCAAGTCGCGATTCTCTTCGTATCGCGCAAGCCAGGAGCGAATCTGCTGAGCCGCTTTCCAGTGCTCCGGGGTGACGAGGTGGGGCATCAGCCGGCTGAGGCTTTGGAGGGGATCGATGGGGGGATAGTGACCCCGCTCTGCCAAGCTCCTCGAGAGAACCAGGTGGCCGTCGAGAAGTCCTCGCAAGCAGTCGGCCGCAGGATCCGAGAGGTCGTCTCCTTCGACCAGGACGGTCAGGAGGGCGGTCACGGATCCGTGTTCCGAGGTGCCGAACCGTTCGACCAAACGCGGCATCTCGGCATACAGGGACGGCGGGTAGCCGCGATTGGTAGGAGGTTCTCCTGCGGCCAACCCGGCCTCTCGAATGGCCATGGCGAATCGCGTGGCCGAGTCCATCACCAGCAGAACATTCGCGCCCTGGTCCCGAAAGTGCTCGGCGATCGTCGCCGCCACATGGGCGCCTTTCAGGCGCTGCATGGCCGGACGATCGGAGGTGGCGGCGACCACGATGGTTCGGCGTCGAGATTGATCGTCAAGGTGTTCGGTCAGGAACTGGCCGACTTCGCGACCGCGTTCGCCAATCAGCGCAAGAACCGTGACGTCCGCTTTGGATTCGCGCAGGATCATCCCGAGCAAGGTGGACTTCCCGACGCCGCTGCCCGAGAAGATGCCGACGCGTTGGCCCTGGCCGATTGTGTGGCATTGATCAATCGCCCGGACTCCTGTGACCAAAGGCTGTTGGATCGGGGTGCGAGTCAGAGCGGCGGGGGCTTCTGGAGTGAGGTCGCGGTGCCGCCGACAGCGCAGCGGTCCGGCGTCATCGATGGGGCGGCCGAGTCCATCTACGACTCGACCGAGGAGCTCCTCACCGACCGGGACAGTCCATGGCCTTCCCGTGCATTCGACCGGGAGGTTGGGCCCCAGCCCCTCCAAGCGGTCCAGAGGCAACAAGACGGTTCGTTCATCGTGGAAACCGACGATCTCCACCGGAATGTTGCGACGCTGGGTGTGGACCAGGCAAAGGTCACCGATCTCGCCGGCCACTCCTTCTGCTTCGAGTCCAATGCCCAGGGACCGGCGAATGCGGCCGGTCACGATGGAGCGAGCTCGCCGGGGAAGTCGTTCACGAATGTCTTGCAGAGCCTTCAGCTTGCTGCTCCCACGTTCGAGAAAGACTCTTTCATCTGCCGCAGTTCGTCCTCGAGGCTGCGGGAAATCTCGGTGACTCCGGTTTGCAGCACCAGGCCTGCGCGGGGCACCGACGGATCAGGTTGAAGATCGAGATCGGTGGTGGATTCAGTGGCGTCCCACGCGCCTCGCAGGGCCGACTCGTCTTCGGGATGGACTCGGATCTGGATGGTCTGAGTTCGAAACCGATGGCGATGGGCTTCGAGGACCTCTTTCAAGGGATCCGCGAGTGAGTAGTTGCTCCGATCGACTTCCTGGCGGGTGATTCGCTCCACCGCTTGGAACACCAGCTCGACGCACTCTTCTTCGAGCCCTTGCAGGTGCTTGTCGAAGTCTTGCTGCAGACGCCCGAAGTGCTGGCGAACGGCTTCGATCAGGGGGGCCACATTCACGGGAGGAGGCGGCGGCGGGGGAGGCGTGGTGTCCTTCACCTGGACCGGCATCCGGGCGATGACGGTCTTGGTTCCTCCGCTCCGCGGGAGCTGATGGGTCAGTGTTTCGCTCGATGCGAGTTCGGGCGAGTCACTCAATGACGTCGTCATCACCGCTCCTTCGCAGCACCACGTCGCCGGTCTTGATCAGTGCTCGGACCTGCGTGAGCAGCTCCTTGCGAGCTCCCTCGACCTCTGTCACCGGGAGCGCCCCGAGCAGCTCTCGTTCTTCGAGGATCGTTTCTCGGGATCGCTTGGACACGTTCTCGAGGATGGCGGCTTCGATCTCCTTGGACGCGCCTTTCAAAGCGACGGTCAACGTGCGTGTGTCGACCCCCGCCAGGACCTTCTGCATGGACTTCTTGTCGATGCCGACCAAGTCGTCCATGGTCACCCGACGTTCGTCAATGGCTTGGTAGAGCTCTTCGTCATCTCCTTGCAAGCCTTCGGCCAGGTCACGCTCCGTCTCTTCCGACAGGAAGTTCAAGATCGAAGCAGCGATTCCCACCCCCTTCGAGGCGACCGGAGTTTGCGGAGGAGTCGGGCCGAATTTGTCCAACAAGGACCGGGCCACTTTTTCTTGAAGCGGTCTCGCCGGGGGAGTGAGCCCGGCGATGCGGCGCACCACGGAGGCTCGTTTCTCGGCATCGACGTGCTCCAGCACCTTGGCCGCAGAGCCGGGCTTCATCGCCGACAGCGCCAGCGCGCACACTTGTTCGTTCTCGTCCATCAAGACGTCCGCCACGTCGCGAGGCGGCAACCGTTCCAGCGGGGAGAAGGGATCTCCCTTTCGAGACACGGACAGCCGCTGCAATTGCTCCTCGGCTTTCTCGTCGCCCAACGCGTCATTCAGTAGGTCGTGGAAGTCATTGACTCCCGCGCTGCCTTCTTCGATTCGCGTCCAGTACTCGTTCAGCGGAGCATCGGTGTCGGTGGGCTGGAACGTCGGATTGGTGGACAGCTCGACCATCGCCTGGGAGATGGCTTCGAGCGGAGCCTCTGGCAGATCCTTGAGCAACGCGGACGCGGAGTCCTTGTCGATGCCGAGGAGAACTGCTGCGATCTTCTGCGCGCCTTTGGGTTTCATGGCATCCGTTTCTCAGGTCGTTGCTTCTTCGCGCAACCAGTTCACCAATGCTTCGCGGGCTTCTTCTGGTTGCTCCTGGATGTAGCGACCCACGCGAGTGCGAACATCGAGGTCTTCTTCTGCCGTCTTGGCATCCGCGGTGTCGTCATCCTTGTCCTTGCTTCCCCCCTTCAGCACTTTGCGAAGAGCCATCAAGACGATCAGCACGGTGAATGCCTCCGCCAGGTAGCCGAGCAGGGGGATGAGGTCGGCGATCGCGAATCCGGATGCCTCCTCCGGGGGGGCTTCCGCTTCCACGAAGGGATGGCTGTTCACCGTGAACGTGTCCCCGCGATCTTCTTGGAATCCGACCGCAGCCTTCACCAAGTTGGCCAACCCCTCTTGCCGGGCCGTGTCCGCCAACGACTCATCGGAAGCGTCCAGCAGGAGGGAGACAGAGATCCGTCGGAGAGATCCGCCCTTGTCGATCGACAAGCCCCGGGTGATGCCCGCCAGATTCTCGGTGGTGGTCTCATCGGTTTCGTCGAGGGAACTCGGGTCCGCTTGGGCGTTCCCGAAGGCCTCTCCGGGATCGCCTCCGCTGGAGCCGCTGCTGTTCTTTCGTGAGCTGGTGGTCTCGCGAAGAATTACCTTGTTGGCGTCGTCTAGCGTCTCGCTCTGAGTTTCCTTGTAGGTCAGGTTCAATTCCGCCGTGATGCGCACGGACGCCCGACCGGCTCCGATCGCCTGAGCCAACTGCGATTCGGCCTTCGCTTCCAGGTGTTGCTCCAGCTCTCGCACCTTTTTCATGTAGGTGCTCGAGAACAGCGGGTCGTCCGCAGACTCCGTGGGGAACAACTGGTTCAGGTTCGAGTCGGTGATGGTGACATCTTTGGCCTGGATGCCGTGGCCAATGCAGGCCGCAGCCAGGTGGGCCATGGCTGCAAAGTTGACATCGTTCAGACGGGCGCCGGGGCGGAGGGCAAGAGTGATCCCCGCGCTGGCATGCTCTTGACGCCGCCCAATGAACGCACTCTGCTTGGGAAGGTGCACCATGACCTTGGCGCGGCGCACGGATTCCATGCTTTCGATGGCGCGTTGTACTTCCCCGGCCTTGGCTCGCTGGAGGTTCACGTTGAACAACGCGTCCGTGATTCCGAGCTGGTGATCGTCGAAAATCTCGAATCCCACGCCGCCATTGGCGGGAAGCCCGGCGTTGGCCAGGCGCAGACGAGTTCGATGCACCTGGTCTTCAGGCACCTGAATGGCTGCGCCGCCTTGACTCAGGCGGTACGGGATGCCCTCCCGATCCAGCTGTTCGACCACGGCGCCCGCGGAATCCTCATCGAGGCCGGCGTAAAGCAGACCCCAGGAAGTGCGACCGGCCATGATTGCCGCGACCACGCTGACCACCAGCGCCAACGCCAACACTCCGAGTACTGCGGAGCGCTGGCCGCCTTCCAAGCGGCGGAAGACATCCATTGGGTGAGTCGCGACTTCTTGCCAGAACGATGCCATGGTTCAGTTCTCTAGATCGACATCCGGTTCAACTCTTGATACGCATCCGTCAGCTTGTTCCGCACCTCGACGAGAAAGCGAAAGGTCAGGTCCGCCTTGGCGAGCTTCACTTGCACTTGGTGCAGCTCTCCTTCGCCGGTCGTCAGGAATTTTTCCGCGTCTGCCGCCGCGTCCTTGGAGCGTGCACTGGACTCTTTCAGCAGATCGGCAAACGCGGTCGCAGAAGAAGGCTGGTCCTTCTTCATCTGCTCCCGCTGGAGCTGTTCAAGGAGTGATTGGACGCGCGAAAGTTCCATCAGAAGTTCCTCAGCTACCTGGTCATGTCCATGGTCTGACGCATCATCTCGCGGTACATGCGGATGACGGCGACATTGGATTCATAGGAGCGTGTGGCGCTGAGCAAGTCCGCCATCTCCGTGGGGACGTCGACGTTGGGGTACTCGACGACTCCTTCAATCGCGTCCGGGTGAGAGTCATCTCGGATCGAGCGGCCAGGAGTGAGGTCCTTTTCGATGGACCGGACTCGGACTCCCCCCTGGGGAGTTCGAATTCCCCCTTCGCTTTCTCGAACGATGGTCTCGAACAGGACCCTTTGCCGGCGATACGGGCCGCCCTCGGCGGTCCGGGTGACACTGGCATTGGCGATGTTCTGAGCAATGACCGAGACTCGAGCCCGCTCCACTTGGAGGCCCGTGGCGGCGATGTCCATGGTGGTGAAAGCGTTGGCAGTCATCCCATGTTCTCCTAGGTATGTCCGTTGATGGCCATGCGCATGGAGCTCAACTTGCCGTTGACCATGCGCGTCGCGAGTTCGTAGCGAAGTGCAACCTTCTGCAGCAGGGCAAGCTCGAAGTCGGTGTCGACCGAGTTGCCGTTGGAGGCGATCGGTGCTGACTCGTCGACCTCCAGTTCCGGGCGAACCGAACGGTAGGCTCGCATCCTCTCCATCCCGGCTGGCTTCTTGGCTGCCTCGATCAGGTCGGCGAAGGAGGCGTCCACGCGGCGGTACCCGGGAGTGTTTGCGTTCGCGATGTTCTGGGCGATGGCGCGAACTTGCAGCGCGGTGACGTCCAGGGTTCGCTCGATGGGAAGCAGGATCTTGTCGAATTCGTTCATGGTGCTTGTCTCAGGCCGGGGCCAGGGTTTCATCGAAGACGAAATCGTCTTGGGGGTCTTGCTTGCGGGGAGGCGCTCGCCGCGGCTCGGGAATGGCGATTCCCTGGGAGCGGTAGAGGCGGATCTTGTTGCAGATGGTGCGAGCAGTCAGTCCGAGGATCTCTGCCGATCGGGTGCGATTGCCGTGGTTCTGACGCAGGGTGCGAAGGATGAGCTCCCGTTCCACCTCTTCCATGGTGCGTCCCATCAGAGATTCAACGTTGGCACGCTCCTCAACCGGGGTCTCTGGCAGGGAAAGATGCTCGACATCGATGGTGTCTTCGGGGCAAAGCACCACCGCTCGCTGAACCAGGTTGGCGAGTTCTCGAATGTTTCCGGGCCACGAGTATTCGGTCAGCAGCTGGCGTGCGGAGGAAGTCAGGGAGCACTCACGTCGACCCAGGGCCTTGGCATAGGTCTTCAGGTAGCGATCGATCAGGAGCGGAACGTCGCCCTCTCGCTCCCTCAGCGGAGGCAGGTGGATGGGGACGACGTGAAGTCGGTAGTAAAGGTCCTCGCGGAACGACCCGTCGCGGATGGAGTCTTCCAAGGGACGATTCGACGTCGCGATGATGCGAACGTCCAGTTTCAGAGTCTTGCTCCCACCAACGCGTTCGAACTCCTCTTCTTCCAGGACCCGCAGCAGCTTGGCTTGGATCGTGGGGGATACCTCGGAGACCTCATCCAGCAGCAGAGTTCCCTTGTTGGCGAGTTCGAAGCGGCCCTCCCTTCGCTGCACTGCTCCCGTGAAGGCCCCTCGTTCGTGTCCGAAGAGCTCGCTTTCCAAGAGCGTTTCCGAAAGAGCTGCGCAGTTCACTCGGACGAAAGGCTGGTCTGCTCGATCGCTCCAGCGGTGGATGGCTCGAGCCGCGAGTTCCTTGCCGGTTCCGCTTTCGCCACGCAACATCACCGTGGCCTTGGTGGGGGCCACGCGGCGGATCGCCGCCAACATCTCTCTGACGCGAGGAGATTTGCCGACGATCTCCGTTTCGACTTCGGGATTCACTTGGCTGCGCAGATATCGATTTTCGGAGACCAGGGCATGGCGCCGTTGAAGGCGCTCGATGAGCAACGTCAACTGCTCGGAGCCAAAGGGCTTGAGCAGAATGTCTGCAGCGCCTTCGCGCAACGCATCGACGGCGACCTCGACCGTGCCATGGGCGGTCATCAATGCCACCGGCATCTGTGGCTTGTGCTTGCGGATCCACCGAAGCAACGTGAGGCCGTCCATCTCGGCCATGCGAAGATCGGAGATCACCAGATCGAAATCGTTGTCACGCAACTCTCGGGTCGCGTGACGGCCGTTCACCGCCGTCGTGACCTCCATCCCGAGGCGTGACAAGGATTCGGTGACGAACTCGCGACCGAGTTCATCGTCTTCCACCACGAGTGCTTTCTCGAAGGTCATGAAGTCAGCTCTCTTTCCTCGGGCTTGATGGCCTCCTCTTCGAATGCAGGGAAGTGGAGTTCAAAGGTGGTTCCCCCTTGGGGACGGGGTCGGGCATGAATGCGGCCGCGGTGGAGATCGACGATGCGATGCACGATCGCGAGCCCCAAACCGGTGCCGTCAGCACGGCCGGTGACGAATGGCAGGAAGATGCGTTCGCGGATCTCTTCCGAGATTCCCGGGCCTCGGTCTTGCACCAAAAGGCGGGCCTCGTTGCCGATCTGCTCCGCGGTGATTTCGACGGGCGGACCTTCGGGGTCGGCTTCGCGAGCGTTCTCGACCAGATTCACGAGGACTCGCTCGAGAAGCGTGGGGTCGCCATGGACGGTCAGCGAAGACGGTTGAGGAAGACCAAGCGACAGCACGTTCTCTTGGTCTGCAAAGTGTTCGGATACGAGCCGGAACAGGGACAGCACGGGAATCGGCTGAGGTTGGAAGCGTTCGGGTTGAGCGAAGCAGAGCAAGTTGGTGATGATGGCGTTGGCCTTGCGAACGCCGCGGATGATTCGCTCGGCGTACTCCCGACAGTCCTTTTCTTCCTTGGGGACCGTGTCCAGCAGGAGACCGGCGAACCCTTCCATGGCGTTCATCGGATTGCGGATCTCGTGAGCGATGCCGGCTGCCATTTCTCCCAAGGCGGTGAGAGTTTCGGTGCGGCGCAGTTCGTGCCGCAGGATCTCGATCTCGGTTTCGTCGACCAAGCACTCGACTTCGCCGAGGTGGGCACCGGCCGCGGTTGTTACGGGCGACCGAGTGGAGCGAACGAAGATCGTCTGCTGAACCGTCATCTGGAGTTGACGTGGCAACGACCCGGAGTCCGCGGAGCACACGGGCATTCCACGTCGATCGAAAAGCTCTGATTTGGGCAGTCCCAGGAGTGCGGCCGAATCGAGGCCCGTCAGAGTTTCGAAAGCTCGGTTGACCAAGACGATTCGATCCTGGCGATCGGTGACCACCACCGCGGTTTGCAAGCTTTCGAGGACGGCTTTCAAGTGTCCGGAAGCTTCGTCGAGCTCCGCGACCTTCTGAGACAACGCGCGATTGGATTCTGCGAGGGCAAGGTCGATCTCCTTGGCCTGGCGACGAAGTCGGTCGTAAGCACTTTCCAGCGCTCCTGAGATCTGAGTGAACGCTTCGAAGGATCGCTCCAGCTCGGCAACCCGTTCGGCGGGAGGGGATTGAACGCTCATCCGCGGGACCCTCCTTGATTGCCGAGGGCGGACAGCACTTCGGCATAGTCGGCGGACCACTCGGCGTTCTGGCCCCAGGTGGTTTCCTTGAACTCTTCGGAAATCGCTCGGAATTCATCGCGAGCTTCCACGGTATGTCCGGCTTTGAGTAGACACTCCGCGATGCGATAGATGGTCGGAAGGTTTTCTTCGTTGCGTTCCAGTTCGAGCTTGCGGTACTCGGTCAGCGCGGCTTCGAACTTGCCCGCGGCAAACAGGGACTCGGCGCGGAGCAACGGATCCTCCGAAAGTTCTTCTTCCGTGGGTTCCATCACGGGTTCCGCACTCGAGTTGGCGGAGAGTTCTCCTGGGTCGAAGTCTGGAGCAACCGCCGAGGCCGACAAGGCGCCGACCTCCAGAGGGTTCTGCAACCCCATGCGGTACAACTGCTTGAATGCTTCGCGACCCATCTCTTCTTCGAGATCCAGGAGCTGGACCAACAGCGGGGATGGTTCCGGGAGGGGGGCGTTGCCCGGTTCCAGGTCGGACAACAGTCGAAGCTCCGCCGAGAATCCGGGAAGGATCCGAGCTCGCAGTTGCTCCGGGGTGTATGACAAACTGGCCACTGCCTGAGGGTTGAACTGACGAAGCACCTGATGGCGAGTGGTTCGCGCCAGCGACAGATCCTCCAGAGACGGGAGGTCTCCAGCTTTCACACCCTGGGAGAGTTCGTTCAACTCAACCAGAATCCGATCTAGCTCTTTCAAAGTGTCTGATGCCTGCTCTTCCGCGTCGAACACTTGAAATCCAAACAGCAGGCCGGCCAACCAGACTGCAGTCATCATGACGATTCCTCCGTGGGGGAAGCGGGGGACATGCGGAGCCGATCCCGCAGGTGGGGCGCCTGGCGAAGAACCTCTCGTGCCAGTTCCATGAGCTCGGCACGCTCTGCGGAACTGTCCGTTTGAGGGAGGGTTTCCGTCACCAACTTCAGGCAGTGCTCGCGTTGCCGTTGCTCCAGGGCCACCCGTGCCTGACCGATGCGGGCGGAAATGGCATGTTCGGGGTAGAGCTCGAGGCGTTCATAGCTCTGGCGTGCTTTGGTCAGGCGTCCCTCTCGAAGCGCATGCCCGGCGTGGCTTTGCAAGGCGCGAACCGCAATGGATGCGTCGGGGGATTGAGAAGCCTGGAACAGCAGCGGCAGAGCCAGGCTCGTGACTCCGCATCGAGCCCACAGTTCCCCCTCCATGAGATCACTCGAGAACAAGAGATCCGGAGTTGGGTCGAGTTCACGCACCCGATGCAGGGCAAGGATTGCGGTGCCCGGGTCATCCAGCGCTTCGTGGGCTTTGGCCAGGGAGTAGTTGACCTGAGCGGCTCCAGGGCCATGACTGAAGTTCCTCGAATGTTGTTCGGCAGCGGTGATGACTCGAGGCCACTCTTGGGTTCCTTCGTATGCCTGAACAAGGCCGGTCAAGGCTCGTTCGTTGTGAGTGTCAGAGGTGGTCGCGGCCAGAACGCGGCGAAACGCAATGGCTGCCCGGTCCGCGTCGCCACCGTCGAGCAACAGCTCCCCGGCTTCAAGAACCGTGGCCGGTGCCAGAGTCTTCAGAAACTCGACCACGTGGCGCAACGCGAGGTCGGCGCGGTGGTGGTCTTGCAAGCGCCGATAGGCGCGCACGCATTGCAAGTAGGATGGCGCCACCAGAGGACTGCGCTCGTATTCTTCAGAGATGTGGAGCCACGCTTGGATCGCTGCTTCGTCATCCGCGAGGTTCCGGTGTGCGTGTCCTTTCCGGAACCACACCAGGGGGAGTTCGGCGTAGTTGGCGTGATACTGAATGACGCTGTCGTACTCCTTCAGCGCTTCTTCGTACTCACCAAGGACGTAGTGGATGTTGCCGATCTCGAAGCGAATCCGAGGAGCTTCGGCATGCTGGAAGTCGCGGAGGAGGGCCAGGCGGTAGTTGGACAGGGCTCGGCGATACACGTCTTCGACTTCGATGTTGCCGGGGCGATCGGCTTTGAGCCGAATCTCTTTCCGAGAGATCTCAGCGACCAAACCAACGGAACCGGCCATCCAGGCGCCCACCTCAGAAAGGGCCCGATTTTCCAAGCCCGCGTCGAGTGGCCGCATGACCCGCAGCTCGGCCTCGCCTGGCTCCACGATGAGCTTGCGGCCGCAAAGTCGCGCCAGCTTCTCGAACAGGCTCATGGCGTCCACATGACGCGCGAAGACGTCGAACCGAGGATCGCGTTCGCCAGCATCGCTGACCAAGCTGACCTTGGATGAGTCGAGGATGGTGGAGTCCTCGTTCCACGGCTCCCCGTTCGACCCAAAGATTGCAAGAGCGAAGGCGACACCGATCATGGGGCCATTCCCCCAGGGGTCGGTGCGCCGGGAAGCTGAGGGAAGCCTCCCCGGGCTCGGGCCTCGGACAACAGGGTGTCCGCCACGCGAATCTGGGCGATCTGGAGGAACGGCCGATCTTCCAGGGCCACCTCATCGCTGCGGCACAAGATCTCGAAGTAGATCTTGCGTGTCTCGGCGTGGCGACCGGCTTCCAAGAGCTCCTGGGTCCGTTCGATGATCTGTCCGTAGCCGCTTTCTCGGGTCACTTCATCGGTGGCGAGCAAAGTGAAATGAGTGGCTCGTTCGATGTCGCCAATCTGCCGGTAGGCTTTTGCCAGAAGCAAGTTGATTTCGAACCGGTGTTCCGGTTCCAAGTTCCGGTCGGACTCGACGAATGGCTGCAAGACCGAAATGACGTCTTCGTACAGCCCTTGCTTCAGCTGCTCTTGGGATTCCGCCAACGTGTCCTGGACAGACACGTCACCCAAGTCGTCCATCGGATAGGGACCCACGGGCGCGGTGGTCGGGAAGGCTCGGCGCAGAATGATGTCGAGGGTCTGAATGCCAAGGAACGCGGTGAGAATGATGCCGAACCACCGCACCGATTTGGACAGCTTGTGCATGGATGCATCGCCGGGAAGCGGCAACGTTTCCGGCAGAGGTTCCACCGGTTCCAATGCGCTTGCTTCCGCGAGCTCATCGCGGATGTCCGCGGTAGGTCCGAACTTCTCTTCGAGATCTTCCTCGGAAAGTTGTTCGATTTCGTCTTCGGCCATGGAGGCCTCCCGCTGGGAAAGACGCGCAGCGGGAACGGACACGGATCAAGATCCTGAAAGAGGGATCTCTCAGGTCTCTTCCTCGTGTGCCTTGGGTCGATCCGGGATCTGTTCGACCGCTGGCATCGCATCAATCTTCATCGCTCCTATCGAGAGGTTTCTTCTTTCAGCTTGAGCGAGCACGGAAGGGTTTTCTTGCCAAGAGAAGAAAGGAATGCCGTCAACGCGGGTTCGTTTCCGAGCAACCAAGGGGAAGGTGTTCGTGGTCCAGGATTCGCAACGCAGGAAGCCGCAAAGGGACTGCTTCCGGTGCATAGGTAATAACCCTTAAGTGAATCCTTGGTGGTGAATGTAACCGTGATTAGGGAAGTCCCTTATTTGAGCGAGTGAGAGGTTTCTTGCGGTGAAGCAACGATCGTTGGATCTGTCGCTGTGCATGATCGTCAAGGACGCGGAATCGGAGTTGCCTCGTTGTCTTGACAGCGTGGTCGGCGTCGTCGACGAGATGATCATCGTCGATACGGGATCCACCGATCGCACCGTGGAAGTGGCCCGCTCCTACGGAGCCCAGGTTTTCGAGATTGCCTGGAATGACGATTTCTCCGCCGCGAGAAACGTCAGCCTCGATCGAGCCCGAGGTCGTTGGGTGCTGGTGCTGGATGCGGACGAGTTCTTCGAGCCGGGTTGCTCCCAGGGAATCCGTGATCTCCTCCAGGACGAGCGCTACCTCGGCTACTACATGCCCTGCCGGAGCCCGCTGGGGAACTCCGATTCGCTCGAGGTTTCGCTCCTCCGACTGTTCCGTGCTTCCCCCAAGGTGCGTTTTCGTTATCCCATCCATGAACAGGTTCTGGAGGATCTGCAAGCTTGGTCAGAGAAGACCGGACAACGGTTTGGGCACATCGAAGACGTGGTGCTCCATCACGACGGGTATCTCCCCGAGGTCGCGAAGCGGAAACGAAAGACCGAGCGCAATCTTCGACTGTTCCGCAAAGCCGTGGCGGACTACCCTGACTCCTTGTATCTGTGGTTCAAGTACGCCGAAGCCCTGCGACCAATTCCGGGCGATTCGCACCTCCATCACACGGCCATTCAAAGAGCCTATGAGCTGTCTCGAGCTTTGAATGGGGAGGAACGCCGCCGGGCTCCCCATCTCGCCGACGTCTTTGCTCACTACGCTGCCCACTTGTTGGAAACGGACCAGCTGGAGAAAGCCGAGTCGGTGATTGACGAAGAGCCCCCAGGGAGCTTTCGGTCGCCGACCTATGACTACGTCGCGGCGCTGGTCCTGGAGGCCCGGGGCCGGGTCCGCGAGGCTCTCCGCTGCGCGCGGGACTGCCAAGGTCCGGATCGCCACTCGTTCCTGGTGGTGGCCTCTTCCAAGCTTCGATCCATCCAAGCACCGCTTCTCGAAGCTCGGCTTCACTTGCAATTGGGTGACGGGAAGGTAGCCCGCGGCGTGGCTCACTCGATTTCCCAACGCCATCCGCAAACTGTTGCCTGCTGGCGCATCATGGCCGATGCGTGCCTCGTGGTCGGAGACGTGGGTGGCGCCCTGCACGACCTGGCAGAAGGTCTCCGCGCGAATCCGGAACATCCGGAACTCTTGTCGCAAACCGGGCTTGTTCTCTTGCGAGTGAGGCGGATGGAGTTGGCGCTCAGTTTTCTCGAGCGTGCCGGAACGTCCGAACGAATCGGTCAGATTGCCTTGGAAGTCCTGAGGCCCGCTCAGCGAGTTCTCGATCCCCAGGAACACGAAGAGGTTCGGGTTCTTCAAGAGGTGGTGAGGGGTTCCCGTCGACACGACTTGCCGACCAGCCCCGCAGTGCGCGTGCTGGCTCCGATCTTTGGTTCCCTGTTCTTGCCGAAGGCTGGCGAAGTCTCGGCCCCCGGGTAGGTCGAAGGGTTCGGCGCGCTTCCGGTCGAACCGGTGTCGGTCACTTGCGTTGGATGGCTTAGTACCAGATTGCGGTGTCGCGACGGTTCGACTCGGTCATTTCTCGCGCCCCCCTCGTGATCTCGAGCCCGACTCCAGTGCACGGGGCGTGCGTTCGCCGCTTGCTACAATCCGTGCAACTTTGCGGAGATCGATTTCATGAATCGCGGCGGAACTTCCAACAGGGTCCGTGCTCAACGGTGGTGGTGTGCCGCAGTGCTTCTTCCGTGGTTGGGGGCCCCCACTGCGGGGGGCCAAGAAGAGGCGGAGCTCAGGGACGATCCGCGGATCGTGGTCGCCCCGAGCAACTCTCCCGAGGCCGCCCAGCAGTTTCGCAAGCGGCTCGATGCCGAAGGGATTCGGGTCGACTTGGCCAGGCGCGAAGTGCAAGTCCGTGGCAGCATTCTGCGGCACAAGCCGTCCCCGAATTATCCGATCGAGTACGCCTTGGTCACCGAGAAGGGCTTCACTCATGAGGCCTTTGGCGTTGTTCGAGGGACGCCCAGCCTGATCAATGCCTGTTTGCTGTGGATCGGACTCGAGCCGGGGGTGGGGAGACACCACGTCTTGAGAGATCCCCCGCCTTCGGAGGAAGACGTCGAACTCGGATTGGAAAGTCCGTCTCGGCTGGTGTCGCCGGAAGGAGATCGAGTCTTTTGCTATGTGCGATGGCGGGACGACTCCGGGCAACCGCGCGAAGAGATTCTCGAGGACCTGCTGTTCGATGTTCGCAACGAGGGGCTGCTTCCATTGCGGGGGTTTGTCTATTTGGGCTCCCGGTTCATGACTCGGGAAACTCCTGCAGGACCGCAAGAGGTCTACCTGGCCGACTACGAAGGCAACATTGCCACCATCTATCCCGATCGTGCCTTGGCCAGGAACTGTTTGTTCGATGTGTATTCCACCGACGCGGTTCCGTACCGATTTGCCGATGTGAACCCCGACCGAGTTCCGCCGCCGGATGCCCTGGTTGACTTTGTCTTCACTCCTCATCGGAAACCAGAAACTCGACCCCTTGATCTGGAGCCAAAGCCGGTGCCGGAGCCTTGCGACTCGGCGGTTCCCCTTGCCGAGTCAAGCCGCAATCCTTACCTCCAACAAGCGCCTTCGACGTTGCTGAAGAGAATTGGAAAAAGGAAGCTGTCCGAGCTTCGGGGCATGATTGCCCGTGGTCGACCCGAACTGCGCGAGGTGGTGGCAGGGCTTCTCGGTGTGGTGGGAAAAGAGGGCGTCGAGAAAGACCTGTTGCAGCTCCTGAGGCTCGATCGCTCGGATGACGTTCGTCTCAGCGCCGCCTTTGCCTGCGTGGAATTGGGCACGGATCCAGTGATCGCGGGACTCGTCGAGTTGCTCGACAATCCGTGGTGGAAATGTCGAGAAGACGCTTACTTCGCGCTGCAGCTCTTTTCGGGAGAGAATCATGGGCGAAGCTCCGAGCGCTGGCGCCAGTGGAACGATGGGCGTGTCTCCGTCAATGCGTCGAACGGGGATCCTTGACCGGGGCTGCGGCGGCAGCCTGGCATGGCGAGGTTCCGGTACCGAGCGCCGGCGTGGCGAGGACATGGGTGTTCGTATCACGATCTCGGCGAGGCTTCCTCTCTCGACCCGGCGATCTTCTGAAAGAAGCTCGGCTGTGACATAATCCGCCCAGCCTGTCGTCCCTGAGATCCAGCGAGGCATCCTCCGTGGTGGGACCGCAGCGGGAGAAGTCACGGATAGGAGCTGTCATGAAGAATGTCCTGATCGGTTTGGTGGTCTTGGTCGCGCTGTTGGTGGTGGTCGGTTTCGTGCTTCCCACCGAGTATGAGCTGTCGGAGAGCATGGTGATCGATGCGCAGCCCGGGACGATTCATGCGATGGTCGGCAACCTGGAACGCTGGCCCGATTGGATGCCCTGGCACGACATGGACCCGACCATCAAGACCACCCTTGGGGACAAGAGCGCAGGAGTCGGTGCCAGTCAGAGTTGGACCGGGAAAGACGGGGATGGGGAAGTCACCTTCACCAAATCCGACCCCAGCTCCGGTGTCGAATACGACATGGCGATGATTTGGGACGAAAGCCGCGCGGAGAGTTCGGCGAAGATTGCCTACCGAAACGTTGCGGGGGGAACCGAGGTCACCTGGTCGATGGCGGGAGACATGAGCGGGGCAATGCCACCGGTCGTGGGCGGTTACATGACGCTGGTCATGAAGCCCAGTATCAAGAGCGCCTTCCGGGACGGCTTGACCAAGTTGAAGAACCAGGTGGAGAAGTAGGTCCCGGAGCAATCTGCGCGCCCACACGAAACGAACCCCGTGCTCGGGAATGATCTCGAAGACGTTTCGGCGAGGGCCAGCACCGACGAAAGATCTCCTCAAGATGCAGTTTCTCATCCTGGGTGCGCCGCACTCCGGCACCGAGTTGGTGGCTCGGATCCTGCAAGACTGGGTTGGTTCGGAAGGGGGAGCCGAACTCGCCGCCGACGCCCGCCAGCGAGACCTGACCGAGTTGAATGACGAGTTGTTGGGGTTGGCCGGGTTTCGTTGGTTCGACGTCGATCCCGGCAGGATCCGAGGAGCCTGGGCGGATCTTCCGGGTTCTTGGATCGAGCGACTTCGTTCATGGATTCCGAGGGAACCGCAAACCTCCCAAGTGTTGGAAGACCCGCGGTTTTCGGTGACGCTGCCCGCGTGGGCTCCGGTGCTTTCCGGTGCTCATGCCGTTCTCTGTCACCGGCACCCGGGCGAAGTTGCTGGGGCGCTGCGCGGCTCCTCTTTTCTCGCACCCCCGCTGTCGCGGGAACTCTGGAAGACCTACTCGCACAGCGCGCTGCATGTGACTCGAGACCTTCCGCGCTCGACGGTTTCGATCAGGCGGCTTGTGGAGGCTCCGTTAGAAGCTCTCCAAGAACTAGCCGAGTCGTTGGCTTCCTCCGGGCTGATCGTTTCCGAGGAAAGGGTCGAGACTTCTGCGCAAGGCCTCAGGGAAGCCGGCACCGGTCTGGAGTCGGTTCCCGCGGTGGAGTTGGAGCTGTCCACCGAACTCCAGCGCATGATGAGGGAGTTGGACGCCGGCGAGCTGCCGGAAGTGGCGCCTCCTCGTGTCCACTCGGACGAGGTCCGTGCCGGTTGGCAGGTCTATGAAGAGGTGGCGCAACAGCTCGAACATGCCGCGGCCTTAGAGACTCGAGTCCGCGAACTCGAAGCCGACCGCGAAGCCCAACACGCAACGATTCAGCGGGTTCGAGCCCGCAATCAGGAGCTGCAAGACGAGGCCCGGCGTGCTCATCAGTACCAACAAGAGTTGGAGAAATCTCAGGGAGCATTGCGAGAGTTCGCCGATCGCCAAGAGCTCCAACGCTCCGAGTTGGAGCAAGTGGTCGAAGATCGGTCGCAGTTGCTCGTGTGGTTGAACGAAACCGAACAGGTGTACCGGCGGATGAAGAAGTCGGTGAGCTGGAAGCTAGCCCACGTCGGTCAAAAAGTCATTCCCGCAAAACAAAAGGAAACTGGTTTCCCAGGCAATCGGCTCCGTGACACGATCAAGAGCTTCCGCAAGTGGCGGGAGACTTGGGACCCGGATGCCGTCAAGGTCATCATGGGAAGTCCGGCCAGCACGGCACCCGCTCACGTCGTGGCGACCCGACCGGTGGACATCGTGGTGTGCGTCCACAACAGTCCCGAGGACGTCCGTCGATGCCTGGACTCACTCGAGCGGCACACCAACCTTCGAAATCATCATCTGATTCTGGTGGACGATGGGAGTGAAGATGAAACGAGGCGTCTGGTCGTCGAGGCGGTGACACGACTGGGTGGTTCCTACATTCGTAACGAAGAGCCGCGTGGCTACACCCGTGCCGCGAACCAGGGGCTGAAGCGGTCCCGAGCCGCGCTGGTCATCTTGTTGAATTCGGACACCGTGGTCACTCCGGGTTGGGTGGAGGCGCTGGAGCGCTGTGCTCAGATCCCTGGTACGGCTTGCGTGGGGCCGTTGTCCAACGCGGCTTCCTGGCAATCGGTTCCCGAACTCCAAGATCCGGACGGTCGCTGGAAGGTGAATGTCGTGCCGCCAGGGTTCACTCTTGACGAGTACGCCCGGTCGATTGCCGCGAATTCATGCCGCCTCTATCCGGAGGTGCCATTTGTCAACGGATTCTGTTTTGGGATCACCCGCCAAGCGTTGAACGAAGTGGGCTTCCTCGACGAAGAGAACTTTCCCCTTGGCTACGGGGAAGAAGACGATTTTGCGCTGCGTGCGATCGAAGCGGGGTTTCGCAATCGCATTGCCGACGATGCCTTTGTCTTCCACGCCAAGTCCAAAAGCTTCACACCGGAGCGTCGCAAGAAGCTCGTGGCAGAGGCCCGTCCAGTCATCACCACCAAGCACCCGAAATTCACGGCTCTGGCCCGTTCGATGGAAGACCAAGAGGAACTCTTGCGATCTCGGGTCACTGCGAGGCTCACCGGCGCCCGTCGCCCCGAACCCGTGAGCGGTGGTTTGCCCGCGGAAACTTGGACCATCGCCTGGCTACAACCCCACTTGCGAACCGTTGGCGGGATCCGACGAGCGATTGAGATGACCAATCGAATGGTCGGTTGGGGACACCGAGCGATTCTGGTGACTCCCGAAGGAACGCCGGCGGACTGGCTTCCCATGGCGGCGGAAGTTTGCTCCGTAGAAGAGGCCAAGCAGCGGGAGCTAGATGTGCTGATCGTGTCCGATCCGGACATGGTCGAGCCGTTCCTCGCGATGACCGCCCGCACCAAAGTCAACTACCACCTGGCCGCCTATGCCCAGTACCGAGATTCGGGGGCGCTCCTGGACCGTTACTACGGCCTCGGAGACGAGGTGATTCAGCTCGCCAACTCCCAATGGACCGCGGAGCAGATTCCAGGAACTCCCGCCGTCGATGGAGTGTTGGCCGGGGGGGTTGATCCACGCTTGTTCCGACCCGTGCGAGGATCGGTGGCGTACGACGTTGCTTGCTACGGCTCTCCCCGACCCCACAAGGGCACGGAGGCGATCGTCAAGGCGGCCGAGGGGTGGCGGTTGCTCCGTTTTCATTCCGTGGGCGCCGATCAGGACCAACTCGCAAACCTCATTGGATCGGCTCGAGTGTTTGCTTCTGCCTGCTGGCATGAGGGGTTCAACCTTTGTCCACTGGAGGCCATGGCCTGTGGCGTTCCCGTGGCCATGACCGATGACGGAGGCTCTCGTGAATACGCCCGCCATGAAGAGAACGCCCTAGTGGTGCGGCCGAAAGACGTGTCTGCATTGCGGGATGCGATCGAGCGTCTCTTGAACGATCGGCCGCTGCGCCGCCGACTCATCGAGAATGGGATGGCGACCGCTTGGTCCTACCGTTGGGACACGGTCACTCGCCAGCTGCTGGAGATCCTCGCGTCGAGAGTGAATCCGACCGGGTGATCTCCGCAATCCCGAAAGCCGTGGAGAGCCCACGGATTCGCCTGCAGTACGACTTCTCGCCGGATGCGAGAATCTTTCGAATCGGACATCCAAGGCCTTTCTCAACGGCCGACGAGTGTTTCACCGCAGCATCCTTCCTGAGAACCCCACGAAAACTTCGAATTCGTGAACCCGATCTCTGGTCGGCGGGACTCCCTGGGCACTATGTCGAATCCGACCACACCGTCTGCCGAATCGTTGCTGTCCCACGCCGCTTGGGTGGGAGCCCTCGCGGTTTCTTTGGTTCGTGATGCGAGCGAGGCCGAAGATCTGGCACAAGAGGTGCTCCTCGAAGCGTTGCGTCGTCCGCCGCGGCAGCGAGGGCCGTGGCGTCCTTGGTTGAAGACCGTCGCCAAGAACCGCGCACGCCGACTCGCCCGCGAGTCACAGCGGCGCACGGATCGGGAGCGGAAGTCCGCACTCTCGGAAGTCGAGGATCGGGAACCCGCGGACATCGTGCAGCGCGCGTCTCTGCAACGGCAAGTGGTGAATGCGGTTCTGGACCTGGACGAACCGTACCGAACGACGGTTCTGCTGCGCTACTTCGATGGGCTGACTCCGGCAAAGATCGCCAAGAGACAATCCGTTCCCGTGAGTACGGTGCAAACCCGGCTCAAGCGTGGCCGTGCTCGTCTCCGTGAGGCGCTCGCGCCAGAGCCAAGTCAGCGGCAATCCTGGGCTCTGGCAATGGTTGCGTTGCTTTCTGAGTCCCAGCGGGCGTTGTTGCGCGGATCCTTGATGGGGGTTTCTTGGTGGGCCGGAGGAGTGTTGTTGATGACGACGACGACGAAGGCCTCGCTGATCGTGTTGGCGATCGCGGGATGGGCATTGTTCGAGTACTCCTTCCCGTCGGCCCCCGCTTCCGACCCGCTCGACGCCGGATCTCCGGGCGATCATTCGCTGCTCGCGGATGTTCGGCCATCCCTTCCTGAGGTGAACCGACGAGAGCCGGTCGAACCGTCGAAGGGCCATTCCGCGTTGATCTCAGCGGCCAATGCCGCTGAGAAATCCACCTCTCCCAAGGAGGTCGCACTGCGGGGGCGAGTCTTCTCCCAACGAGGAGATCCGGTGTCCGACGCCTGGGTTCTTCTTCGAGGCAGCGTCGGCGCCTTGAATCTGCGCACGGAGGGACGGTCGCTGCTTCGACGCTATCGATCCGGCGAACTTCCGGATGGCTACTTTCGAGCGATCACGGATCCGAACGGGCACTTTTCCTTTGCCGAGGGCCCGGTCAAAGGTTCGTGGGACCTGTTGGCTTGCCATCCGGATCGGGGCATTGCTGCTCGTTCCGGAATGGTGCCCGAACATTCCCTCGGCGAGGTTTTGCTGACCTTGGAGCCGGGAGTGGTGTTGTCGGGGCGAATCAGTGATCCGAGTGGCGCTCCCCTGGCAGGGGCAAACGTGTCAGTGATGTCCTATGGGGAAGAGAACACGGTCAACGCTCCCGACTGGGTCCAGAGCGATCCGTTCGGGGATTACCGCAGCCTGACGATGCCGGGGAATCGCTTCTTGCTGTCGTTGCGCGCTCCCTCCTTCTACTCGACGCACCGGGTCGTCGAAGTGCCGCCCGGGTCTGAGGCTCATCGGGTCGACTTCGTGCTCGAACCTGCTCCCCGGTGGAGTGGACGGATCACGGATCCCCATGGGCAGCCTGCAGGTCTCCGGGAAGCGGTGGTTCGACGAGCCGGGGAGAGCGCCTTGAAAGAGGTGGCTCTTTTCGTTTCCCGGTTGCATCCGTCGACCACCGTGAACTTCCGAGCCGGCTCCCCGGTCGAGGGGACGATCGAACTCCAACAGGATGGTTATGAAATCTGGCCCGAACAGCCGGAGGACCGCTTCGTCTCGGTTTGGGTCGGAGATGCGTTGCTGGGTTGGGTGGATCGATCCAACGAATCTGCGGACTCTGACATCGTGGTGGACGTGGAAAAGATCCCCGCGAAGGGACCTTTCGGAACTCTGACTTTGCAAATCCTGCACGAGGGGTCTCGAGAGCCGGTGTCGAGAGGCGAGGTCCGGCTTTGGTGTGAGGATGCTTGGGAGGAGGAGTTCTTCGGCGGGAAGCGATTCTTCCTGGATCCGGCCACCATGCATGGCGGCGCGTTCACCGTTTCTGAAGTGCCCTATGGAGATTGTCGACTGAGAGTGTCGTCGGGGGAGTCGGCGGTCATCCTTCGAACGGAGGTTCGCTCGGAAGATCAACGGCTGGTCGTGGAGTTGCCTCCGGTCGATGGGAGCCTGACCGTGCGGGTCACCGGAGAGTCGGGCCGAGTGCCCGAATCCACCGAACTCACCTTGCTCAACGAGGACGGGGAGTTCTGGTTTCCTGTCGCGTCTCAGTTTTCGATCAACGAGCAAGGGACCTGTTTGTTCTCGGTGCCACGGGGGAAGTACTGGGTCGTCGTGATTCCGCAAGACCAAGTCCATGGAGCGCTGGCGCAGCTGGTGGAAGTGGACCAGAACAGCACTGCGGAGGTGATCGTTCCCCGCGCGGAAATGATCCGGCTCGAGTCTCGTGGCACAGCACGGGGGCCCTTCGAATTCGTCATCCGTGACTCGCGAGGGATCCCCGTCATCGAAAGTCGTCGCGACGGACGGCGTCACTTCGGTGCAGGAGGTGGTCCGTTCTACGTCGCCCCGGGAGACTACACCGTCGAGGTCCGCTGCCCCTCCTTCACCCTCGAGCCGTTCTCGGTTGCCTCCCGCTCGGACGAGGCCGCGGTCGAATTCGAGATGCAACTCGTCCAGTCCTCCCCCTGACCCGCGGAGCGGTCGCGCCCGCGGAAACCCGGACTTCCTGACCTCGCAATCTTCCAAGCTCGCTTTTTGGCAACCGTGGGTCACTCGCCAGCCGGCGCGGCCGACTCGTTCTTGTCGGGGTCCTCACGGCGAATTCACTTGGCGATTCGTGAAGGATGGAGGACTCGGAATGATCCCGTCAGAAGAACTCTGGACACTTGCCGTCGGCCGTCCTCAACAACGCGGGCCCGTTCGGCTGCTTCGAAGCGGGTTGCCGGCGGCAGGCTTCCCGCCCCAATGACTAGTCCTTGCGCCGAAGGAAGTACAAGGTGCGCTCAGAGCCTTCGATAGAGATTCTTTCTTCGATCTCGAACCATTGGCCGAAGCTCGCCTCGAATCCCTCTTCGTGGTAGTCCGGGAAAATGTCCTCGCGGGTCGCGAGGAGCTTTCTTACCTGGGAGTCGCTCTTTGGCACGAACTCCAGAATCACGGACTTGCCGACGTCGTGGAAGAATCGGGCGAGGTGATCGAAAGGCAGGTTGTTGGAAATCGCCAAGTGATGAATCAGGGCTAGGCCCATGACCAGGTCCGCGGGACCGCGCTCGGCGAGAGAGTCTCGCTCCCGATGGTGCCAGCCCAAGGAGGGGCTGGGATTGGTCAGGTCCAAGACGAGAGGAAGGATGTCCTTTCGCTGGTCGGATTGGATCTGACGGTAGTTTTTTTCAACGGCCACCGGGTCGATGTCGAAGGCGACGGCGGCCACCCCCGCCGCTTCCGCAGCGATTCGCGAGAAATGGCCGTTGTTGGCGCCCAGATCCCAAACGGATTGAGGCTTTGCCTTGGCTGCCAGCCGGGCGACCAACTCCTGCTTCTTGGCCATGGATTGGTCGTCGTAATTGGTGTCCGCGTAGTAGTCGCCCCACTCAGTGCCGGCCGGCTTCCATTCGAGTTTGCGGACGGTCGACTGAAGGTTGTCCACCAGGGCGGTGAGCCGGAACTTGCTGATCTTTGCATCTCGGGCTTTCGCCGACTTGCCGGTCGCGGCATCGTCGGCGTGGCGCTTCTGGGACCCGGCGTGCAGGTGCAGGTGGGTCAACAGGGAGAACTTCCACTTGGTCCGAGACGGGAGCAGCTTGCTGGCGAGGTCCAGGGGCACGCCGTCGATGTAGACGCGGAGCAGCTGGCTCAGGCGCACATCCTGGTAGGACATCAATGCCAGTGGTGCTAGGAAGTGCTGGCAGAACTGACGGTAGGCGACCCACGGTTTCCCTTCTTCGTAGCGCTCCAATGAGAGCGTGTCGATCAGGACCGGGCGTCCTTCCAAGAATTGGATGTTGTAGGCGCTGCAATCTTTCAGCGACATGTCGTGTTCCATCGCCAGTCGCTGAATCTGCAACGTCAGCAGCGCGGCGTCCTTCAGCTGACTGAAGGACCATTCGTAGGGATACGAGATGAATGGCACGCGCTCGGGAGCGATGACCGTGAAGCCCAGTTCCGGATCCACGAACTCCTTGGGGGCTTCTTCGTGTCGGACCAGCAGTCGATCACTGACAAGACGGTCGTACAGACCGTCGGGACGCATCAATCGCTGAAAGTCTTCGCGATAGACTTCGTTGACTTGGCGAAAGAGCGTGCCGTCGCGCTGGAAGAGAAAACCGCTCGGATCGCGGAACGAACTCGGCAGCCTGCGTTCAGCCGGAGTGCTCCGTCTCATCCTCGCCATCCTTTTCCATGCCGCCCTTGCCAAAGATTCCCGAGACGGTCATGCAGATGCGCGACCAGAACATCCGGATCGCGAAGACCGCACCCAGCACGATGCCGACCACGGCCTGCAAGATGATGCTGCCCGTCCCGGGATCCAGGTAAGCCAGCACGGGTTCTGCCAGGTGGAACGACTCGAGAGGAATCATCATGGGAATTCACCGCCCTCGGGATGCCGGCGAGCAGTGGTCGGCGGAAGGACGGTTCCACCCCCACGAACTCCACTGGCTTCCATCATGGAACGACTGGACGGGAACAAGCCTGCCCCAGGACATTGCCTCCCGACCGCCAGAGCAGACCGTGAAACCGTGAGGTGAAACCCTGAGCGAGTCGATTGCTCACGGCCGTGCCTTGTTGGCCGTGATCGAACCGTTCGATCCGCTCGGAGGCCTTCACCTTGGGCCTGCCCACGCCGGAAAGAGTAGTCGATGCCCCCGAGCCAAGTCAATTGCCCCAGGGGGGCGCGAGAGAGCAGCTACTCCGAGGCGGGAGCGCTCGGTGCCATGCCTCGACGAAGCGGCACTTTGATGCTCTGCCGCGAGGAAAAGCCGTCCCCTGTGTCGAAGTACACGCGAGAGAAGTCGCCGGCCGAGGTGTTGAGCTCGAATCGCAGGGTCGCCGATGTCGCTTGGGACAGGTCCAAGGGCGTGAGGTCCTTGGTCCGGAAGTAGCCAAGCCGCTCCCCGGAGTCGAGAAAGACGTCTGGGGTCTGGAGAACGTCGATGCGTGTGGGAGCCAGCTGTTCGGGCGCCTGCAAGCGAGAGTGTCGCTCGCCATTGACCCATAGCTCCACGTTGGCGAGTCGAAGAACACAAGATTTGTCGGATGGCGTGAGCTGGATCCCTCGGAGGGTCTCCCGAGGAAGATCGACCTCGAAGGGCATCGGAGCAATTGCCAGGAGAGCATCGCGGGCTTTCTGGAAAGGTTCCGTTCCCGGTACCAGACGAGCTCCCGGCTCCAGAGCATCGTTCCACAGACGCTTGCCCGTAAGGCTGATCAAGTGACGAACCACGCCAGGGTCCAACGTGATCTTGCTCACGGTCTGACGGTTCTTGGAAAGCGCCAGGAACGTGGGCAATCGGCGAATCTCTTTCAATCGGCCGAGAGGCACGACGAAACGGAACCCGAACAAGCGGTTCTCATCGACGGAGAACGCTTTGGCGATGCCCCGGGACGCGGTGTTCAAGCTTCCCGCGAACAGCACTCGCTGTTCGTCGATCGCCACGATCAAGTCCGCGGGCTGCCCTCGGTCCCAGTCCGCTCCCCAGCCTTCGAAAACGACCGTGTCTTCGATGACATCGGTATCGAGGACGACGCCGCGGACCACACCGCTCGAGTCAAGGTCGTAGCGACTTCCTTGGCGGCTGGTGAGAACTCCCGCCACGGGGTCATAGGCATAGGCCGGGACGGTCGAGAGGGCACTCCCGCCGGGCGGGCCGAGAAGGAGGGTTTGGCCGTCGCGAGACTCGAGGCGATAGAGGTTCACCGCATTGTGACCGGAAACGAAGTACTGGTCGTCGACAATGCCGGAAAACAAAGTGGTGCCATCCACGGAGTAAGTCGTCGCGATTCCGGCGATCACTCCGTTCAAGCATAGCGCGAGGGGATCTCCCGCCTGGAGGTCGTTGGGTTCGTTCCAGCGTCCGTTGAGGCGAGCCGGGACGAAGGCCCCGGACCGGTCCACTCGCTCGAGCAGCGCTGCTTGTTCCAGTTCGTAGTCTTGGGCCTCGACGCGAATGTCCAGCTTCTGGACCGATTGGCCGACCAAGTTTCGATGAGGTCCAAAGCGGAACAAGTCGCTGTCCGCCTCGCCGAGTTGGAAGTGCTTGGCGGTGCGGTCCAGGGCCTGCTGACGGGACTCCAGCACTGCGTCATAGGAATAGGTGATCAGCGAGGCGTCCCAGTTGAGAAAGGTTCGCTCCGCCGGTTTCTCTTGGCTCGCCTGCTGCAGGGGGCGCCCGTCGGTCTCCCACGGCAGGTTCAGCCCCATGGCGGATGCAATCGTGGGCAGAATGTCGACAATTTCTGCATGCACCTCACTCACTTCCCCGCTCAATTGCCCGGGAAGTTTGACGAGCAGCGGAACGAACATCACCTCGCCCACTCCTGCCTCGGAGAGGCGTCGCTTTTCCACGCCGGCCTGGTAGGCGATTCCGTGATCCGCGACCACCACGATGAGTGATTCGTCGTAGAGCTTCTCGCGTCGGAGTTTGTCGAAGAACTCACCCAACAGGGAGTCGACGTAGCTCATCTGAAGGAGGTGCCGCCATTGGTATTCGGCGACGATATTGGGCGCTCCCATCCAGCGGTCGTTGACGATGGAAACGCCGGTGATGTGGGGAGCGGTCAAGTACTTCTTGCCGGAGGGAAGGTACTCCCACGGCGTGTGCGGCATCATCAGGTGCAGGAAGTTCACCGTCGGTCGGGTCGAATTCTCGATGCCTCGCACGAAGTCGCGGAAGAATGCCGGGCGGTCACCTCGGAGAATGGCGTCGCGGCGTTCGTCGATCGTTTTTTTGTCCGGGATGTCCTTCCAAGGTTCTTCCCCAGAGACGGCGTCTGGAGAAGGGGGCGGCTCGGCCACCTCGGTCTCTGCCGCCGCGCGTGTGGCAGCGGCGTCTCGAGCAAAATCTCCCCACTGGTTGTCGATGGCCGGAAGCGAAGTTGTGTAGCTCGCCGGTGTGACGACGTGGAGGTAGACCACTCCTAGATCCGAGAACAACGACTTCATCCGCTCGCCATAACTCAGAGCGGACTCGCTGCGTCCGGACAGTTCATCGGGGCACAGATAGGTCGACACCTCGAGCACGTTGTAGTCGTACTCTTCGGCCAACCAGGTGAACAGATTGTCGGGATGATCGGCCACATTGGGAAGCAAGCGAGTGATGGGACGGATTCCCGTGAGGACCGAAGGAACAGCCAATGCCGTCGCCGTCGCAACCGAAGTCGCATTCCGGTACCAAGTGGCGGACTCTGCGAACTTCGCCAGATGAGGAAGCCGCTTGGCGTCCAGATTGCCTTTTGCGTCCATCAGAGAGAGGGAGGGACACTCGTCCAGGACGATCACTGAGATGGGTGGTTTCTGTTTGGCGTGGGCGAGGGAGCCGCCGGAAGAGGAAGTGGCCGCGGCGGGGAAGATCACGCTCTTGACCGGCGATCCGAACACGAACAGGGCGACAAAGCCTCCCGCCACCAGGGGAGCGGCGGTCGAGAGCAGCAAGCGAAGGGGGCGTGAGCCGGCGTAGAGCGAAACGCCCAAGAGACCCACGACGGCCATGGCAGCGATGGCAAGGGCACCGCTGAATGGGTCGAGGAGTCTCAACGCGGGGGCGGCGTACAACGCCACCAGCAAGCCGACGAACAGGAAATGGACAACCAGTCCGGCCGGTCGAGCGACCCACCAGGCCGCGCCCACCAAGGTCGCCATTCCCAGAGGGAGTAGCAAGCCGAGGGTCAGGACTAGCGTCCAAAGATCCTCGGGCTGCGAACCACGCACGACGAAGAACGAAGGGTTCTCGGCAGTGACGCGGAACAGTGGCTGGGCAATCCCGAGACTGCTCAACGCCCACAAGTGCACGGTGCAATGCCAAAAACCGAGGAGTGGATTGGTCTTCGTGGCGCTCGTCTTGGGCGTCGGTGAGGAGGGGGCGTCCGTCAATGCACTAGCACCTCGTCGAACATCGTTTCGTAGGGAGTCCCTTCGTACAGGCGGCGGACTTCTTGGAAGTTCAGCAACATGACCGTGAGGTCGTCTTTGGTTTGCTTCTGGGGAATCTGGTCAGATTCATGGTCCAGCAGTGCCGGGTCGATGTCGAGGAACTTGCCGAGAGAGGCCAGGGTGGCCTGCCGATCGGTCAAGAGCTCTTCGTAGTCCAGATGGTGGACGGGCAAGGGCAGAGAGGCCACTCGCTCCGTGAGTTCGGTCTCGCGAATTTCCAGGTTCTTCAGCAACTTGCGAAATCGATCGATGTCCAGCTCGAAAGGTCCGGGAGCGGTTTGCCCTTTCCGCAGGTGGACGCTCCCGGTGACTTCTTTGAGGCGCAGGGAGTTCAAGATGGAGACCCCTTGCTTCACTCGATTGCGCCGCTGCATGTGAATGACCTTGGCCTTCTCTTCGATCAGGGCGTTGTAGAAGCCTTCTTTGTCGAGGAGGTCATTGGGCTTGATTTTGAAGCCGGCGCAGATCAGCTTCGGGTGCTTGCGTCGCCGTTCCTGCGCCTTCTGATAGAAGCCGTGGACCATCGCGACCTGGGCCGCCGCTCCGTCCTCTTGGCGCTTCAGCGACTCCAACAGCTTTTCGCCCTCGAAGTGAACTTCGGGGGATGTGTTCAGCAGCATCCGCAGGTAGGCACTGCCACAGCGACCGTGGAACACCACGGCGAACTTTGTCATTTCCATGAGGCTCCTCCGAGTCCGCATCGTACCACCGGGCAAGCCGTGGTCGGCCCCACATCATTCTCACTGCCCGGAGGCTGCTCTGCCGGAGGGTTTCGCTGCGTTGCGGTTAACATCCATCCGATCCTCCTCTTCTCGAACGGTCCTCGCTTGAAACGCATTCTTCTCGTCAATGACACCGGGCAGACGTCCAACCCTGGTTGCCAAGCGGCCAGCCGAGGAGTGCGACGGGCCTATGCCCAACTCACCGGTTCGTGCGAGTTTCGTTCGCTGCCCCTTGGCTATGGGGTCGATCCGTTTCGGGCGCTCGCCGCGGCGCCCCGAGACTGTGTGGTGCGAGAGGCCGATCGCTTCGCTCACGGCCGAGACGTGACTCCGTCCGTCGACGTGGATCGTTTCGGCGAATCCGTGTTAACCCTGGAGAAAAGCGACCCCGAGCTAGCCGCATTGGCCGAGTGGGCCGACCTCGTGGTGGTCAACGGCGAGGGATCCCTGCACCATCAGTTTCCGCGGGCCCTGGCCTTGATGGCGCTGCTCCGAGTCTTTTCGAAACGAGTTGCCGTGCACCTGGTCAACTCGACGTTGCAGGGCGTGCAGGCGTCTCTCTGGCAGTTCGTGTCGCAGGAGCTGGCCGGAGTCCACGTTCGGGATTCTCGAAGTGCGGCATTCGTGCGAGAGCAAGGGCAGGAGCCTTTGCTGACTCCTGACCTGGCATTGTTCGAGCTGGAGGTTCCTCCGGTGATCTCGGCGACCTCCTCAATCGCCCGACGCGTTCTTCTGACCAGCGGAGTGCTGGTCACTCGAGAAGGGCTGCATGCGCAACTCGAAGTCCTTCGCCATCAAGAATTCGAGCCCGTGTACCTTTGCATTGGTGATGGGGGGGAAGAGAAGATCGTTCGAGAAGTCTGCGGGGAAGAGACGCCCGTCGTTGCCGCCGGGCCCCTCGGACCCTCCGGGGTGATGCGCCTGGCCTCGGAGTTTCCCTTGGCAGTTTCCGGCCGTCATCACATCAACTTGTTTCTCGCGACCGCGGGAGTTCCTTTCGTGCCCTTGCCCTCCAACACCTGGAAAATCGAAGCGACCCTGAAAGACCTCGGATATCCGCGGCAGCCATCGGCGAACGCCAAGGAGTTGGGGCAAGCGGTGGGCGAAACCTGGACTCAGCGGGAGTCGTGGGCGGAGGCGGCTCGTGCCATGGGCGAGCGCGGATTGGCCCGAGTGAGGGAGTTTCTCCCAGGAGTCCGAACATGGAGGTCCTGACCCCCTTCGACTTGGTCCAGCGATTTCCGGAGCGGCAGACCGTCGCCATCGTCGGCAACGCCCCTTCCTTGAAGGATTATCGACTCGGAGACTTCATCGATTCCCACGACATCGTGGTGCGCTTCAACGAAGCCGCCATGGCCGGTCATGAAGAGCAGGTGGGGCGGCGCACGGACATCCTGGTCGCCAATCCCTACCCGGAGAAACGCAAGCGCCCGCTTCTCGATGGAGGGCGTGCGACCTGTGTACTCATCGTGAACCCACCAACCCGACGGGGGGACAAGCAAGTCTTCGAGCGTTGGGTCGGGGATCATCCGGTGTTGTTCACCTACACCCCGGATCTGGTCGGGGTGGAAGAGTCCACCCATCAGCGCGGCCTGACGACGGGGACCTATGCGATTCAACTGCTGTGGCGATTGCTGCATCCTTCGCGATACTTCATCACGGGCTTCACCATGTTCTTGGAAGGGGCGCCCGGCCACTACTGGAGCTCGTCCCAGCCTCCAGGGATTCGAGCCCACGACATGATCACCGAAGCCGCAGTTTTCATCCGCGTGCTGAACGCTGCGAACGTGCCGGTGTGCGTGACTCCGGACATCCAGTGGGTGTCCGAACAGATCCAAGTCCCCTTGCTGCCGCGCATCCGTCTGATCGACGGGCAATCGCCCCAGCTCAACGACGAAGCCAGCCGATGAAGATCGCCCAGTTCGGGACGTTCGATGTTGAGAACTACGGGGACTTGCTGTTTCCGAAGATCCTGGAGAAACGGCTCGAAGGCCTCGGCGAGTTGGTGTTTGTCTCGCCCATCGGGGGAGCTCCGGTTTGGCGCGACTGCGTGGCGAGCGTGTCGTTCGACGAGTTTCGCTCCTCTGCCGCGGAGTTCGCCGGCCTGGTCATTGGCGGTGGCAACATCGTGCATGCGTCCACGACCACTTTGCCGAGCTACCAGCAGCGCACCGTGCCGTTGACGGGATACGCCGACCTGTGGCTCGGCCCCTTGGAGTTCGCCGCGCGCGGGGGAGCGGCCGCACTGTGGAATGCTCCCGGAGTGGCGGAAGCATTGCCCGAAAACTTGGCGAGTCTGGTTCGCGATCGCATGAAACATGCCCGCTACCTCAGCGTGCGTGACCGATCGAGTCGGGACCTTCTGGCCAGCGCGGGCATTGCCTCTCCGATTGCCGTGGTTCCGGACACGGCCCTCGACGTCACTTCGGTGTGGTCTCCGACGGAGCTCGAATCGGAGTACCATCGGTTTCTCGTCGAACGCAACCTCGATGCCCAAGAGGACCTGATCGTCTTCCACGCCAAGCGCCGCTACGGCCAAGGCGGAGTGGAGGTCATGGCCGAGGGAATTCGTGGAATCTGCGAACATTGGGGAGCAACGCCGGTTCTTCTTGCCATCGGGCCGTGTCATGGAGACGACGCCGTGGCGCGAGAAGTCGGGGAATGTCTCGGCTCGAATGCGGTGGTCGTCGAGCGTCCTGGGAGCTTGAAGCGAGTCACGGCGCTGCTGGCGAGTTCCCGGGGCTACGTGGGGTCGTCCTTGCACGGAGCGATCGTAGCGACGGCGTTTGGACGACCGGTGTTCGTCGTGGCGTCACGCCAGACCCAGAAGTTTCAGGGTTTCCTGGAGCCCTTGGGTCTGGACGGCCAGCAAGTGGACACCTGGTCGGAAGCTCTCCACGAGCGATCTCGGGCTCTTCAGGCTCCCGACGTTTCCGCCGAGTTGGCGGTGGCGAGGAAGTGTCTCGACAGCCACTTCAGCACGCTGCGGGAACTGCTGAAGGAGGCCGGGGAGCGGCACGCGGGCCACTCGTGGGTTCCGGAGCTGGCGTATCGGAGCGGAGTCCTGGAAGCCGCCGGATTGCGGCTCCTTCACGAGCGAGAAGAGGCTCGCGAGGAAGGGAAGCGAACGAGGCTCGAGTTGCGAGAAACCCAAGGGGCCCTGAGTGAGAGTCGCCAAGCTCATGGTCGGGCGCAGAACGAGTTGACCCGTTCCCAATCAGAGCTTTCGAAGCTTGGAAAGCAGTTCCGCGACAGTCAGTTGCGAGCGAAGAAGCGGTTCACCGAACACCAGCAGAGTCATCTCGAGGACCTCGAGACCACGAAGACTTGGGTGGAGAGGCTGACCGGTTTCGTCGAGCGCATGGAAAAGTCGCGCTCTTGGAGATTGGGCAAAGCATTGTGGCGAGTGATGCGATCCCTTCGCCTGACCCGGAAGAAACCCAGCCGTTCGCCGCGTCGAGCACGCGAGATCCTGCGTGAGATGCAGGTCTGGTACGGACGGCGGATCGATCGTTGGCAGAAGCGTGAGGCAGCAGCCGCCAAGGATTGGCCAGAGAACGCGCCGCCGGGAGGGCACCTGATCGACTTTGCCGGGCGAATCACGGTCTTGATCCCGGTCTACGATGCGGTGGAGGCCGTGGAGCGGTGCGTGGACTCGGTCCTCGCATCGACGAAGGTGCCGCATCGGCTGCTCCTAGTGAACGATGCCAGCCCCGATCCTCGGGTGGCTCCGTTGTTGGCCAGCTATGAGCAGGCTCACGGCCATGTGAAAGTCGTCACCAATGAGCGAAACCTGGGTTTCACGAGAACCGTCTGCCGCGGATTCGAAGAGTCTGGCAACGACGACGTCGTGATCTTGAATAGCGACACCGTGGTTCCCCGTGGTTGGCTGGCCCGACTGTCGACGGCCGCCTACCATCGCGATCGGATCGCGACGGTCACGCCGCTTTCCAACGCCGCCGGGGCGTTCAGCGTTCCGGTCAACCATCAGATCAACCAAGTGCCGGAAGAGCTGGGCGTGGAGGGCATGGATGCCTTGGTCGAGGAGCTTTCCGAGCGGCGATGGCCCCAAGTGCCCACGGCCAACGGGTTCTGCTGCTACCTCCGCCGGGATGCCTGGGTCGAGGTCGGTGGTTTCGATCCGCAAAACTTCCCGCGCGGCTATGGCGAAGAGAACGACTACTCCATGCGCGCGGCGGCGGCCGGATGGGTCAACGTCGTCGACGACACGACCTTCGTCTTCCACGAGCGTTCGGCATCCTTCGGAGAAACGAAGAATGAGCTCGCGGAAGCAGGAAAGAAGCGGCTTCAGGAGCTGCATCCCGACTACAAGAAGAAGATCCGGGAGTGGTTGCAGAACGATCCCGTGGATCCCCTGCGAGCCAAGCTAACCCAGGCCCTCGAGTCCAAGGCCCCGCCGACCGTGCCAACCACGGTGGCCGCTCCACGGGGAGCCATTCTGTACGTGATCCACGATGGCGGCGGAGGAAGCGTCCTCACCAACCTGGACTTGGTTCGAGAGGTGTCCCGAGATCGTCGCTGTTTGCTTCTCCGCGCGGATCTCAACAAGTGGTCCCTGGACGAAGTTCAGAACGACTCTGCCCATCCCGTGGAAGAGGTCGCGTTCGAAAACCGCTGGGGAATCCAGTGGCCGCTCGACGAGCCGCGTCGCCTGGCCTTTTCGCGAATTCTGCGCGAGCAAGGCGTTTCTTTGGTGCACTTCCGTGGTTTGATCGGCACGGATCCCCAGGCCCTTGCCATTGCCCGGGAGGCCGGTTGCCGAACGATCTTGAGCTTCCACGATTCGTACCTGGTGTGCCCCACCGTCGGTTTGGTCAACAATCGCGGCGAGTTTTGCGCCGGCCGTTGCAACAACGACGCGGATGACTGCCAGCTCAGCAAGCGCTGGTTTCCGGGCCTTCCTCGTCTGAAGAACGGCTTCGTGCACGAGTGGCGGCGTCGCGTGGCGGAGGGTATCCCGGAAGCTGACGCCTACGTGGTCACGACCGAGAGTGCGCGACGCCTAGTGTCGTCCTACTACCCGGTCGTCAGCGGCCGTCGACTCCATGTCATCGAGCACGGTCGCGATCTTGCGGGATACCAGGACAGCGCCGAGGCTCCCGGGGAGGGGCCCATGGGAGTGGTGTTCTTCGGGGCTCTGGGCCACCTGAAGGGCCCCGATCTGGTGCAGGAGTTGGTCGAACGAAACCAGCGGGAAGGCAGCCCTTTCGAGTTCCACATCTTGGGCGACAAAGCGGCCTCATTTCAGCCGGAAAAGTTCGGCGCCCACGTGCACGGTCCCTACCAGCGCGACGAGTTGCCCCGATCCCTGGCGAAGATTCAGCCGTCCGTTGCACTCGTTCCGTCCCGTTGTTCGGAGACCTACTGCCACACGTTGACCGAGGCTTGGGCGGCGGGCCTGCCGGTTCTCGGCAGCCATTTGGGGGCGGTGCGAGATCGCATCCAGGCCCACGGCGGCGGCTGGATCCTCGATCCTCACGACGCCAATTCGTGGTACGAAACGTTGCTTCGTCTGCGGCAGCATCCCGAAGAGTGGCAGGCCAAAAAGCGCGAAGTCGACGCCCTTTCGATCGTGTCACTCCCGACGATGGTGGCTCGCTACCAAGATCTCTACCGGTCGGTGGAACAGGGTGCGGAACGCCAGGACGTGCTGACCCCAGAGAACGGCATCGCCCGGGGAGCCACCGGCTAGTCGGCGTTTTTCAACGGCGTGCGAGGCATGCAACTTGTGCGGCACGGGGCGGCAGAGATCGACGGGGATCTGTTAGCGGCTTGCGGGCGGAGCCTCCGGCAGGGCTCGCAACGGCGAGCCGTACTCGGGGCGCCACATCAGCAGGCGATGGTCGGGGTCCAGAACCACGGACTGCACCGGCTCTTCGGCGGGAAGTCGCAGCACGGTCCGAGGACTGTCCACTTTGACCGAGTGACGATTCGTGGTTCGCTCTCCGCGGAGTTCGAGGTCGAGCCAAAGCTCGTAGGGTTCTCCGAACTGCTGAATCACGAGCTCGCCGTTTGAGGAATCGCCGGGGACGCCCTTCCAAGTCGCGGTCAGATGAGGCGCACCGGTGCGGTCCAGCCACTGAGGAAAGAACGTGTCCAAGGAAGATTCGGGAGCGGCTTCGTGAAAGCGGCTCCGCACGTCGTCAAGACTGACACGCTTGCCGGCAAAGTCTTTCAGGATTCCACGGATCGTCTCGAAGAACACCTCGTCGCCGACTCGTCGACGCAGCATGTGAAGCACCCAAGGGCCCTTCGAGTCCGACAGATTGTGTGCCGAAGATTGTCCACGCAGAGCAGACAGGGCAATGTCCTGACCATTCCGGGCGATCTCGAAGTAACCGCGAGCGCATTGTGCTTGCACGGCTCCGGGGCGGGAGAATTGCAAGAAGTCGGTGGCCGCCTGTTCGCCTTCCAGGATCTCGATGGCCAAGACGGCGCCGTATTGGGACAAGGTCTCGGAGCAGAAGATCGAGCCACTGCCACGGCTGTTGACCAGATTTCCCCACCATCCATGACTGGCTTCATGAGCAAAGATCCCGAGGTTCTGGCCGAACTGGAAGACCCATTCGTTGGCCATGACGAACCCTTGCTCGGAGGAGGCCGCCCAGCCGAATCGAGAGTTGGGAACTTCGGCCAGGTGGCAGGACGGGTACGGGTAAGGGCCGAAGCGTGTTTCCAAAGCGGCGAGCGCCCGTGCCAAGCCCTGGGCCTGGTGTTGCGCCTGTTCCGGATCGCCGCTCAGCCGGTAAACATCCACGGTCCGCTCGCCGACTTCGTGGGACGCCACTTGGTAGGGACCCGCGGCAAACGAGCGGGCCACCGGTTGCCCCACTTCCCAGACTTCGCTGGCGACCTCTCCGGCGTCGCTGTGTTCGATGCGGAGACCGTTGCTCAACGCTCGCCATCCGGTTGGCAAGTTGAATTTGGTGGTTCCCGGAGTCGAGCCCAGGCTCGCGCTGCCCGTCACTTGGGGAGGCACCGCGATCGGGTGCCAGGCTTCTACCCAGCTCGCCAATGCCAGGTCTTTCGTCACGGCGAACTGGGAGGACTGACGTCCTTGGTTGCTCGAGCGAAACCAGAGTTCGACTTCGTCACCGATTTCCCGGGGAGTTTCGAAGCGGACCAGGGCCTCCCGGATGTTGCCGCTGCCCAGTCGCCGGGCGGGGATCTCGCCGTCCCCTTCGGGTGAGCCGACTTCGAGAAAACTCATGGTGGCGGCTCGAGAGTTCATTCGAAGGGGAATCTCGGAAACGCCGGGCACGAGGATCTCCACCAGCAGGGAGCCATCGATTTCCAGGGTTCCTTGGTCAGGAAGCAGAGTGATTTCGAGATCCATCCAGGTGGTTTGCCAGGGCATGGCTGGTTCTTGGGAGGCCGGTGCCGCGGACGTCACAAGGAGGGCGACCAGGACTCCGAGCCACTTCGTTTGAGAACCATCCGACGCTGCTGCCATCGAGCTTTCTCCAATTCCAGGGGGCGTCTTGCGGCCAGATCTGCCGGGGGCGCCGTGGTTCAAACCGAAGTGAGAGCTGGCACGCGAGTTTTGGTCGAGCGCCAGTCGAAGTCGTGGCCAATCCTCTCGAGTTCCTCTGGGAGGAATCGGTACCCCACCCCGTGAACGTGGGGTTGCGCTCTTTCTTCTTCGGTCAACGTGTCCCAAAGCCGGGGCGAGAAGAGCAGAGGCGTTCGTTTGGAGGCCGAGCCGATCAAGCGTCGGGGAGTGCGAGTCACCCGGGGTTTGAGAAGAAAACGGTCCTCGGGAAACAACAGGGACAGATCGGCGATGATGTTCCAGGCCATGGCCTCTTCGTATTCACACAGCTGCAACGTCAGCCGCCGGGTTCCCGAATGGGAGAAGCGCCGGGCCAGAGCGGGATCCGGAGCAATGGCTGCGAAGCGGATCTCGTGAAGCCGCTCGGGCCAGCGCCGTCGAATCTCGTTGTAGTGAAAGTAGGTCGCCACCACCGGACCCTTCGGCGGTTCCCGATCCCGAGCAAGGCTCCACGGACGCGCTTCCACACTCCAGCGAGATTCCAGCTCGCGAGCATGGTCCCGACATTGGGATTCGCTGCATTCCACCACGTGGACGAGCGGGCGGCGCGGGGAGGGCTCGGCCAGATTCTGCAATGCTCGAGTGAGCTCCGTCGGCGAGAGGCCGAACCGCTCCCGAGCATCGCGCACGACTCGACGCAGGTACCGCTGGAGTTCGGGCGCGGAGCGGTTGTCTGGCCCTCCCGAGGCATTGTCGACGATTCGCGTGCCGCGCGAGCCCAGGCTCTCTACGAGACCTTGCTGAACGAGCTCGGCGTAAGCGCGTCGGACCGTGTGGAGGTTCACTTGCCAGCGCTCCGCCGCGTCACGCAGAGTGGGCAATGCCTGACCGGGCTCCAGCTTTCCCGTGCTCAGTTGGTAGCGGATCGCTTCCGCGATCTGGTGAAACAAAGGAACCGGGCTTTGAGGGTCGAGGGTGATATTCATGATCTTGTTCTAGTTCAATAGAACAAGCTGGCAACCCAGTGGGTTCGAACGAATCTGTTGAGTGGGATCCGCTCCTCCGCTTTTTTTCCATGTCGCCGTCATCCGGTGCGACGGTCCCCCAGAGGCGGTCAAGCATCGGGAAGCGACGCGCCTTTCAAGCCATCCACGGGCCGTCCGACTGGCGGGGAACTCGTCGAATCTCGCCATGAGCGGGATGGCCGAACGGAGTCGTGCGCTGCCGCGGCGTTTACGACGAGATGGGGATCTTTGGAGGACAGGAGGCGAGAGGGCGTGCGGATGGTTGGCCGAGCCAGGAATCCCCGCGCTGCCGCCCAATCACCGGCCTCGCCAAATCCTCCAGCGATCGATCACCTGGCCTTCTTGTTGCACGTAGACCTCGTCGAACATCGCCATGGTGAGGCAGGAGTGGTGCGGCAGGATGCGGACGCGGGTGCCGACCGGCAGAGGGCGATTGAGTTTGCCGTGCTCTTGACTCACCGAAGCCACGTAGAGGTCCTCCTCCAGTTCGGAGGAGTCGTCCCGGAAGAGCTTGCCGAAGGTCCCATCCTCTGGCCCCAAGTCCTTGGAGAGCGCCAAGGCGCCGGCATCGATGACGCACTGCCGCGAGTTCGAAGAAACGACACTCGCCATGACGGTGACCGCGCAATCCGTCGGCGCGCAGCTGCCCATCGCCACCTGACTGTAGTCGAACAAAGCGTAGTTGCCGGGACGCGCTTCCGTCACGCCGTTCAGTTGTTTCACCGCCATCATTGCCGGGGTCGAGCCGACGGAGATCTCGGGAACCTCGACTTCGTGATGGGCAAGGGTTTCGGCAAAGCCGACCATGACGGCACGCTCTTCTTCGGCCACCGCGGCCCGATCCGCAGCTCCGTAGGCATGACCCGAATGGGACAGGATGCCTCCAAACGTCAGGTTCTCGCTTTCGTGGATTCGCCGCGCGAGCTGCCAGGCCTCCTCTTGTTCCGGATCCACGCCGACTCGGTGATAGCCGCAGTCGACTTTCAGCCACACCTCGAACGGGAACGCGGCTTGTTCCAGCGCGTCGACGGCGGTTCCGGAATCAACCACCAAGCGGAGCCGAACCCGGGAGGCGATTGCGCGCACTTCTTCCAACCGGTTCAAGATCACCGGAAACGCCCAGGTGATGTCATCGAAGCCGTGGTCTGCAAAGACCTTTGCCTCGTAGAGGGTCGAGACCGTGATCCCGCGGGACCCCAGCGCTCGTTGGCGGCGCGCAATCTCGACGCACTTGTGGGTCTTGATGTGAGGGCGAAGCGCGACTTCGAGTCGGCGTGCTCGCTCGGCCATCGAAGAAAGGTTGTTCTCCAGCACCGCGGCATCCAACAACAGAGCCGGAGTCGACAAGTCGTGAATGGTGGGGAAGTCCATCGAAGGTGCGGTCGCTCCCGACGAGCTTTGCGGGCGGAGTTGGCGGTTCGAGGTTCCACCCATCGTATCGGCGCAGGGATCTGCGGGCAGGGCGCTGAAAAAGCGAAGGACCAACAAGTGACCTCGGTTGCGGGGGACGCCGGTGCGTCGCAGGCCAGGGCACCCAAAAGAAGTTCGTGTCGGGTCGGTCTGGAACCCGTGCTCGGGGCCCGGGAGGGGGCGCGAAGAGGTCCCCTGTGAGGCCGAGCGGCGTTCGTCATCGGATCCCTACGCCGAGCGCCCCATGGCCAGTGGGAACCCGGGGTTTGACCGCGACGCCGAGCGGTGGTGATGGCGAGCGACTCGGCACCACAGCCCGCCCCTCCCAGGGCTTCTCTGCGGGCTGCTGGGGTCTCCTCCCCCCGGGGCGAGCCAGGGGCCAGGGAGTCCCGCCCACGGCGCTCCAGATTTCCTTCGTCCAGGGCCTTGCACCGGTCGATCTAATATGTCACCATTTAGTGACATGATTCCTGCCGAACAAAACCAGGTCTGGAAAGCCCTCGCCGATCCCACGCGGCGCGAGATTCTGGATCTGTTGGCCGAGAAGCAGAGATCCACCGGAGAGCTGTGCGAACACTTCGCCGAGGAGTCGCGGGGAAGTCTCTGTCGCACCGGGGTCATGAAGCACCTGGACCAGCTCGAGAAAGCTCATCTGGTGGTCGTCAAGCGCGACGGTCGCATGCGTTGGAATCACCTCAACCCGGTGCCGATTCAGGCGGTGTGCGAGCGCTGGGTCAGTCGTCACGTTCGTCAGCTGTCTTCGTCGTTGCTGCGCTTGAAGCAGCACGTGGAAGAGAACCCGGAATCGCCCAAAGGGCCCAAGCAGAAGAAAGGATGACCATGCAGCCTTCCGCCGGATTCGAAAATGCACGCACCGTGTTGCTCGAGATGGAAGTGCCCATTGCCGCGAGCCCCCAGCGAGTGTGGGAGGCGACAGTCAACGAAATGGACCAGTGGTGGCTGGTGGACTTTCGTTGTGCAGGAAAGCCCGGGAAGATTGTGTTCGAGGCGCGAGTCGGTGGGCAAATGTACGAGGATTCCGGAGATGGAGCAGGCATCCATTGGTTCCGAGTGATCTCGTTGGATCCGGGGAAGTCCATGCATTTGAGCGGCCACATTGCGCCACCCTTCGGCGGTCCGGCGACCGCGCTCATGTACTTGAACTTCGAAGCTCAGGAAGACGGAACGACCGTGTTGAAGGTCACCCATTCCCTGGTTGGCAAGCTGGATGATGGTTTCGTCAGCAGTCTGGATTCTGGCTGGAAGCAGTTGTTCGTCGACGGTTTGAAGCAACACGCGGAAAAGTGAGGAGTGAACCCATGAAACTTTCTCGGAATGTTTGCACGGTGGCAGTCTCTTTGTTGACGGGAATGGTGGGATGGGCGGCGGGCCAAAGCACCGATCGCGAAGCGTCTCTCGATCTGGTTCGCGAGCACTTCGAGTACTTCAACGAGCATGACGTCGAGGCCCTGACCGACCTGGTGGCCGATGACGTGGCCTGGTACACCATCGAGGGGGGGGAAATCACACCCAACGCGAAGAACTCGGAAGAGCTGGCCGACGGTCTGTTCCAGTATTTCGAGGGAGTGCCGACGGTGAGCGCCGAGCTGGAACATTTGCACGCGGCGGGCTCGTTCGTGGTGGCTCGCGAGCGAGTTCGTTGGGAAACGTCGGCCGGCAAGGAGCAGAGCCAGGCGTCGTACAGCGTCTACGAGATCCGGGACGACGCGATCCAAGCGGTGTGGTACTTCCGGGCCGAGTGACGAGTCGCGGAAAGGGCGGAGGCGCGAGGCGTTGGCCCTGGGTGATTTCCGTTCTGGGGAGCCCCGGTCATCCCGGTGAGGACTCGCCACGAGAGCGGTGTTTTCGCCCAAACGGTTTTGCGGCCGCGGGATAAAACATAGGGCTGGTGCGCTTCGTGGTTGGTGGACTGAGGCGAATCTCAAGGAGGCTGGTCGATCCACCGCCCTTCCCGTTTGGTTCCGTGGTTTGATTTCGGTTCGATGGCTGTTCCGCGAAGTCTGAGGACGAGGAGTTCGCTTCATCCGAGTGCACGGCCATTTGCAGACTTCGCCCACTCCAGGCTTTCCTGGGCACGATTGACCGCCTTCTCTCAAAACGCAGACTCGTCGCGTTCGGTTCTCATGAAGATCTCTCTGCTCTGTTTCGATCTCGCGCACAACTGCTTGGGGCGGACCTATCTGCTCGCCCAGGTCTTGTCGCGGCGTCACCAAGTGGAGATTCTGGGGCCTTCGTTCGGGGCCAAGGGACGAGAGATTTGGGGGCCGTGCGCCAGCGGGGAGTTCGAGTACTTCTCGGTTCCCGGCGGAAAGCTGCCGGGTTTCTTGAAGTCGATGCGCCAGCTTCGCCAAAAGATCTCGGGAGATGTGATCTACGCCTGCAAACCGCGTTTGCCGAGTTTTGGAGTGGCCCTTCGTGCCAAGCGATCTCGGGGTGTCCCGGTCATTCTCGACATCGACGATGAAGAGATGGCGTTCTTCACCGAGCGCGACTGGCGTCGCAAGCGCAAACTGTTGCGCAATCCGTTGGGGCCGTTGTACTCGCGTTGGATGGCCAAGCGGATTCCTGAGGCCGATGCCATCACGACGGTGTCACGGACCCTGCAGCAGAGATACGGGGGCGTCCTGGTTCCCCACGGCCGGGATCCGCAATGGTTGGATGCGGGTCGATTCGACCGAGCCGCTCTTCGGAGTCAGCACGGGTTGTCGGACAAGAAGGTCGTGATGTTCTTGGGAACGGCGCGTCCGCACAAAGGCCTGGAAGATCTGGTCGCTGCCGGACAACGGCTCGATCGCCCCGACCTGCTGCTGTTCTTTGTTGGCAAGGGAGCTCAGCCGGATTACGAGCAGTCTTTGAGCGACCAAGCGGGCGAGATGCTGCGCTGGCATGAGGAGATCCCGTTTTCTCGGGTGCCGGAGTTCCTCGTCATGGCCGACGCGGTGGTGATTCCTCAGCGGGAGAATCCCGGGACGGAGGGGCAGATTCCTGCCAAGCTCATGGATGCGATGGCCATGGCCCGTCCGATCGTGGCAACCCGGGTGTCCGATTTGCCAGAGATCCTCGAGAACTGTGGTTACCTGGCAAATCCAGGGGACCCGGCTTCGTTGGCAGCGGCCTTGAAGCAGGTCTTCGATGACCCCGAGGCGGCGCGGCAGAGGGGAGAGCGCGCGCGGGAGCGCTGCGAGCAACAACTCAGTTTGGACGTGATGGAGTCTCGCTTGGAAGAGTTGTTGAAGAAAGTGACCCAGCCTTCGAGCTCCGAATCTGTCAAGGCGGCCGCCTCGTGAAGATCGCCTACCTGCATCGCTTCGACCCGGAACTGTTCGACGGTTCACGAGTTCACGTGGAAGAGATCACCTCTCGTTGGGCCGCGGCCGGTCATTCCCTCGTCACCCTGGCGCCTCACCCGGTTCCGAACTGTGAACTTTGGTCGGAAGACGATTTCCAGCGACGCGGGTCCGAGATCGATGTGTTCTACGTACGCATCCACGGCTCCAAGTCGAATGACAAGCTGACCGAGCTCCGGAGGTATCAACCGGCGGCGGTGTGCGTTTGGGAGGTCAATGCTCCCATCGAAGAGAAGCGCTTGGAAGGCATGTCCCGCTTTCGACTGATGCGCTTGAACCGGCGCCGCAAGAAGGCTGCCAAGGAAGTGAATGGTGCGGTGGCCGTGTCTGCCGAGATGGAAGCCTATGCCCGGCAGCAGCTGGGCATTGCGACAACCATCGTCATTCCCAACGGCGCCGATCCCCAGCGCTTTGGCTCCGTAGACGGCGATTCAAGAAATCGGCCGCGCCCTGGGTCGGAGGAGTCCGGGCCGTTTCGAGTGCTCTGGGCCGGAACGAGCCGCTACCGATGGCAGGCCCTCCACCGCGCCGAATCCCTGGCACAGCAGGTCGAACAGCGAGACCTGAATGCTCGCATTGTGGTGACCGCAGACGGTGCTTCGCGAAGTTCTCTCGAGTATCTGGGGCACCTCGCGCGGCAAGACATGCCGGCGGCCATGGCCGGCTGCCACGCAGGATTGTGCCTCTACGAAGACGTCACCTATTTCCCGACCTTTTACTTCTCTCCCATCAAGCTGTTCGAGTACATGGCGAGCGGACTCGCCGTCATCGGCCAAGACGTCGGCCAGATTCGCGAGGTCATTACGCAACACCAATGCGGGTTGCTGACCGACGGCTCGCTCGACGACCTCGCCGACAAAGTGCAACAACTCGCCAGCGATCCCGCCGAGTCCCGCCGAATGGGCGAGCGTGGCCGGCAAGCGGTCCTGTCTACCTACAACTGGGACCGGGCCGCGCAAAGGACGGAGGAGTTTCTGGTCGAGCTGGGAAACGGCAAGGGGCGCGAAGCTGGGTCGGCAAGCTGAGAGCGCGTTCCTGCCGAGTGGTGGGAAGCCTTGTTCGCTTCGGCTGCGAGCGATCCCAGTGTGTCACTCTCCTGGTCATCGAGGGGGTCTGAAAAGAGCCGCTTCGCATCAGCGGCAACCGGTGATGCCTGCTACTGAATCACGCCCCGCAGCCCATTGCTCGCCGTCAGTCCTCGCGGTCCCGTTGGATCCGAAATCCACCACTGCCAGGAAAGTTCGGTCCCGCTCGGGAGTCCCGCGGGGAGCGCGCCGGAAAAGTCGAGCTGACCAGTTGCGCCGGTGTTCAGGGGAACGAGAACGTCGGGACTTGGGACGAAGACGCCACCGCGGAAGGGGGCGTTGATCTCGCTGAGGCCCCACACCCAGAACGCGGGGGCGCCGGGGCGAGCGTTGCTCAGAGTCCAGTTCGAAACCTGGCCGGGAAGAAGACTACCGCTGCCGGTGAAACAAGGGCTGCCCCTGCTGCCCGCCAGGGAGTGACCGCGGTTGGACCACGGGCCGGAAGGAGCGGCGCCCACGAAAACAAACGAGCGGATGTCGGCTTCACTGTTGGCCCAGACGGTTGAGTCCCCGATGTTCACGACGTTCGGAGAGCTGATGGGAGCTCCATGAGGCAGGCTGAGTTGCGTGACTCCGTCGATGGAGAGGACCGCTCCCGATTCGTTCACGGCCAGATGGTATCGATGAAAGTCGTCCGTCGTGTCGAAGTCGACCTCCACGACTCCGGGGTCTCCAAACGGCACGAAGGGGTCGTTCACCAGATACACCTTCGATTCACCGAGGCCGACCTGGAAGTTGCGGGACAAGTGATCGCGAACCACCATGCGAAATCCGGCTCGTGGCGAGTCATCACATTCATCCGTGTTGTACTGAGAGCTCTGAATCAAGACATCGGCTTCGAAAGTCGTTCCGAGATCGAAGTCAAACGTCCGGTTGAGAACCTGCCAGCGCAGGATTTGGGGATTGCTGAAGTTGGAGCAGCTGGTGGAAGTGTTTGGCAAGCTGGATTGGCTCAGAATGCCGTTCGCCACAGAGAACGAGCCGCCACCGATGGGGGACTCGTTGAGCTCCCAGCCCTGTTGATCCGGGGTGGTTCCCAGGGCGGCGTTGTATGGCGCACAAGTGACCTGGGCCGGCAAACGAGAAGCGAGGAGTAGGAAGGCGAGGGGAAGGCTTGATCGAAGGTTCATGGACTCTCTCCGTGTCGGGGTTTCCTCGCGATCCGGAGAACGGCTCGACTGTCGCACGAAATCTTCCCAGGGTGCGGATGTCGCAGGGTGAAGCGCGGAAGGCTCACCGTTACAGCCACCGCAACTCCCCAAGAGGGCGAGAGATCGACAGCTTTGTGCCGCGCTCTCGCTCGCGGCAATCTCCGCGGTCGCCTGTGCCGAGGGGCCTCATTGGCAGAAAAAGTGCGGTCATGAGACCGGGGCGAGATTTCCGGAGACTAGGTCGCCCGACGGGCCTTCCACCACTGCAGCGCGCGCTGTGCGAGCGAAACCAGTTTGGCTCCCAGCGGCCGGAGTTTCTCGGCGCCGGCCTTGACCCAGCTCGCCACGACGATGACGCCTCGCTTGATCTTGCCGCAGAGGGCCCGGTCGTACTGGGACAGCCGCGACCAGCGCGAACAGTTTCCGCTGACCCGGTCCTTGACCTTGCGAGTGGCACTGGAAACCTTCGCCGGGAGATCCAGTTGTTCGCTGTACTGCGCGACGTGGGTGACCGCTTTGGTCACCGACTGGGACACCGACTGTGCCCCTTTGCGAACCACGGCCGCGGCCGACACGTTGGAGAGGCGCTCGACATCTGCTTTCAAGTGGATGGCACTCTGGTAGCGCAGTTCCGAGTCTTTCTCGAGGGACTTCAGAACGACCTTGTCCAGTCGCGGATCCAGCTTCGCCTTCAGTGAGGGAGCGGTGAATCGACCCAGAGGGAGTTCCTTCGTCAGCAGCTCGTAAAACACCACGCCCAAGGAATACAAGTCTGCCCGGTGGTCTACTTCCGACGGACGTTCAATCTGCTCCGGAGCCATGTAGTGGGGAGTGCCCATGACTTGGTTGGTCCGGGTCAGGGGGTGATCGGCGGGGTCTCCGGCCAGCTTGGCGAGCCCGAAGTCAGTGATTTTCACCGTGCCTTCGTGGTTCAGCAGAATGTTGTCGGGTTTGATGTCGCGGTGCACGACGCCACGCTCGTGGGCGTAGTGTAGTCCGTCGCACACTTGCTTGACGAGTTCCAAAGCGAGAGCGCAGTCAACCGAGCCCGCGCGCATTAGCTCCCGCAAGGAAACCCCGTCGACGTACTCCATGGCGAAAAAGTACAGATCGTCCACAGAGCCGAAATCGAAAACCGTGACAATGCCCGAGTGGTTCAGGTTGGCGAGCGCCCGCGCTTCCCGAAGGAAACGATCGGAGAACGACGGGTTCGCACTCAGGTCCGGCAGCAGCACCTTCAAAGCGACCAAACGCCCCAGTTTCCGGTGGCGAGCGCGATACACCGCACCCATGCCCCCTGCTCCAATCAACTCGAGGATCTCGTATCCCGGGAGCAGCTCGCGCAGGTCCTCGACCGCCGGCGCCTGGCGAATTCCGGGAGGCGGCTCGACCGGCACCGTTTCGACGCCCAGGCGGAGCAGGCAGGAGGGGCACATGTCCTCGGCCGAGCTGAGCGGAAGAAACACGGTGCCGCAGTGTTCGCAGAAGTGGCGCTTTTCCATCGGGTTCAACCTCCGCCCCCCTTCACCGGAAGCGTTTCCGAAGGTTACCGCTCTTCTCGAAGTTTTTCCTCGGCCCGCTTCGATCAACCGAGGAGCGACTCCAGCAGGTGACGCAGCTCGTCTTCAATTTCTTCCGGAGAAGACACGGTGGCCGCCACTTCCTCTCGCAGGCAGCGAGCGAATCGCTGGCGCAGGCGGTGGAGGGCGACCTTGGCGGCACCGGGAGTCATGGACAGACTCGCCGCGAGCTCGGCCAGGGATTCGTCCGACGGGTTCAGCATTCGCGATTTGAGAGCAGTAAATCGCCTCGACTCTTCCTCGGAGATTCCGTCGGCAAGTCGCTCGAGGGCCTTGCCAAGAACGGAACGTGCCCAGACCTTCTCGTAGGCCTTCTCGGGGGTTGCTTCATGAAATGGCTCGTGTTCGTAGCGTTTCTCGGCGTCCGGAAGCTCTAACGGAACGGTCGTTTGATTCCCGCCACGCTTCTTGGCGAACGTCTTCTCCCGTTCGTTCAAGAAGTAGTTCTTCACCGCAGTCAGGAGGAAGCTGCGAAATCGTCCACCTTGAGGGGACAGGCTCTTCAAGTCCTGGCGTTCGAGCAGTCGAGCAAAGAACCCCTGGGTCAAGTCTCGGGCTTCTTCTCCGTCGCAACCCCGTCGGCGCAGATAGGAGTACAACGGTTGCCAATAGCTGCGAGCCAGCCATTCGAGAGCATCGCGAGCATCCTTCGGGTCGGCATTGCCCGCCGCCAACACGATGCTCCACTGAGTGGTCCGGAAGTCGGAGCTGCCGCTCCCGGTTTTTTGGCGTGATTCGAATTCGTTCAAGGAGTCGCCCTGGCCCGGATCGCACAGGAAGGCCGACTGCGAATGGCCCGAGTTCCTTCTCGCTTTGTCATTCCTCGATTCTCCATCCTCACCGTACCTTTCGATCCGCGTTTGGTGAAGACCACCGCAAGTCCCTGCGAGAGCCGCTTTGACTCATTCTCGCGAGTGTTTCACCGAGACTTGCGCAGCAATGGCGCGAGAAATGCGCCATGAACCACCATCGCCAAGGTCGCGGCGGCGAGGGACGTCCAGGCGGCACCCACGGAGCCGAACCCGCGGGAGAGGGGCACGATGGCAAGGAGCAAAGCCACTCCGGCAACGAGGGATGCCCGGAGAGCTTCCCGTTGGCGTCCGAGCACGTAGAGGGCGTTCTGGAAATGACAGCGAAGGACGTAGAGAGGCACCAGAAACCCGAGGATGCGAAGGATCGTCAAGCAACGCTCGGTTTGGTACTCGGGGCCGTACACCAATCCCATCAGCCATTGGCCTCCGGGGAGTAAGGCGGCGGCGAAGAGCAGGGCCGGCCAAAACGACACGTGGAAGGAACGCCAAAGGAGCGGACGAAGCTTCTCCACCGGTTGATCCGCGGCGCGGCTCATGGTCGGAAAGAGATTCAGCAGGTAGACGTCGGTGGCTGCGAGCAGCACCGCCACGATGCGCATCGGCACACTGAAGAACGCCGCGTCCTCCGAAGCGACAACCGCCGCCAGCACAATCGGAGGCACGAAGATCAGCACGATCGACATCAGGTGAGAGAGAACGACCGGCGTGCCCGTGCGAAGGAGCGTTCGATCGACATGGAAGGGGATCACGCCCAGCCGTGGGCGCGAACGCTTCCGCCATACCCACACGGAAAGCACCGCGGCTCCAGACGCTCCGGCGACTTCCGCCCAGGAAACGGCGCCGATGTCTTCGGGGCCGTGAACGAAAGCCACCGTGAGCAGGAGGAATACGGAGTAGCGAAGCGTCTGGGGAACGGCTCTCCACAACATCCTGCCCTGGCTTTGGAACAGCCAATTCAAGGTGAAAGGAATGGAGAACAGGACGAGTCCGATGCTCAAGAGAAGACGACGAGGGGTCGTGCCAAGCGGGAGGATCCAGACGATGAGCACCAACAAGAGATAGCAGGCCAGGGCGAGGGTCAGCTGAGTCGACACGGCACGGGAGAGCGTGGTTGGAATGACCGAGGGATCCCTGGCACACTCGCGCTGAGCGATCACCGAGACCCCGGCTTCCACGAGAAGGGTCAGGATCATGAGGACCGCGAAGCAAGCCTCGACCGTTCCCGTGGGCGAGGGGCCCAAAATGCGCGCCAGCCGGACCCACGCGACAAACGTCACGGCCCGGGTCAGGGCTTCGCCCACGGCAAGGATCGCAAGGTTCCTGGCCAACGACGGCAGGCCCGTGGAGACCGAGAACGTTTCCGGCGGCGGTTTCGCGGACGAAGGCGAAGTCATCTCCGGGCTTGCGAGAGCCGTGCGACAGACAATTCAACGACACGCGGGACGTTCCCCGTCACCATTGACACGGCGCTCTCCTTTCCCTTGCAGACCACGTCGTGGCTCACTTCTCGGGCCACTCCGGTCATCGGCACTTCACGCGACTCGGAGCAAGGAGACAATCAGGCTGTTTTCGGAGGGGCTTGCTCCTGTCACTCCAGATCGAGCACTCGCCCCTGCTTCACCGCGATCTCCACGTCGAACAAGAGGTTTGGGTCATCGAGAGGATCGCCGCCCAGGACGAGGACGCTGCCCTCGAAGCCATCGGCAATCCGGCCGATTTTGCGTTCCGGAAAGATTGCCTGCGGGGTGATCTCGGAAAGAATCTGCAGGAGCGTGACCGGATCGAACACCTCATCGTCGATCCAGGTCTGGATCTCAGCACGCAGGGTTCGGTTGAACAGATCGGAGCCGGCCAGCACGATTCCTCCGAGCGTGACGTACTCATCCAGGAAGCGGGCCATGAACTCTCGCTGGTTGGCGGCTTCCGGACTTTCTGGGTTCGGGTGGGAGGTGATGGTCAGTGTCGGTGTGATGCCAATTCCCTGGTCGATCGCGCTTTCGAGGACTTCTTCGGGGACCTTGAAGCGTTCCCATGTCGCGGGATCGCCATTCCAAGTGGGCATGTGCGCGAAACCGTCGACTCCGGCCTCGACCCCTACCTCGAAGTCTCGTGCGGTGTCGATGTGGGCGAACACGCGCAGCCCTCGAGCGTGCGCCTCGCGGGTGATGTGGATCGCGAGCTCTGGCGATAGGCCGGAGTCTCCTGCTTTCTCGTTCGCGGAGTTCTCAGCGTAGTTGCCAACGTCCACCAGGAAGATCTTGACCACGTCCGGCTTGCCCGCGAAGTACGCGGGCAGCTTCTTGTCGGCGTCTTCGAGGCTGTCCAAGAACAGGTAGCTGTTGTTCTCGTCCAGGCGGCTGCGCTTGATCTCTTCCATTCGCCCCGGCCACGTCGCCGCGTTTCCAAGGCCCATGGTGAATGGCTCATAGGCCAGGAATGGATGGCCCAAGGTGCTGGTGAGTCCCTGGTGGGAGTAGGTGACATCCGGAGTTTCTGGGCTGGCGAAGTAGTCGCGAAAGAACTCCAGGTCCTTGGTCTTGCTCGTCAGATTCTGGACGTAGAACGTTCCCTCGCCCAAGTACTGATCGGACAGCGCGGGAATCTGCCAGCGACGGTCCAGATTGTGCGTGTGGGCATCTCCATAGGGCGGAACCAGGAAGCGACCCGTCACCTCGAGGGTGGTGTCGATGGCCGACGGTTTCTCGTCGGTGAAGCGCCCGTCCACGATGTACAGATCGCGTTGTTCGAAGGATTCTCCGTCGAACACACTTCCACCAATCAAGGCGACGGACGGAGTCTCTGCCCACGCCACGCAGAACAAAACCAGCGGGAGCGCCAAGAGAGTCCATCGAGTCTGACGGGAAGCAAGCGGGGGCATCGTTCGAGATCCTCGGGGGGGAAGGCGGTGGGAGTCTGGCTGCAACGCCTCGAGTTTCGGTTACGAGGTGGATCCAGATTCGGTTCATCGCCGAGAACTGTTCCCATCTGGGATGAGTGGAGAGAATTCGCGGTCGAGAAGATCTCTGTTCCCGAAGAGCGCAGGCAGCAGTGCCGGCGGCTTCGAGTCGGCCCGCGGATTCTCATCCGCGGGAGCTATCCTCTGCTCCGCGAACGGCACGAGCATTCCTGGATCCTGGCAACTTGGCTGCGCCAGCCCAACGGACTCTTCGCGCCCGAACTTTCCTGGAAACGACCGCCCTGGTGCGACGGCGAGTGGCTGCCCCCCAAGGCAGCCTTGCACCTGCGCCGAGGTGGGAGAAAGACGAGGGCTGACGCCGTGAGTGCCGACGAACCCGCTTCCCGACCGTCTTTCTCCTGGTCCCGCGCGGCCGGGCAAGCTCTGGTCGCGGGAGTGCTTCTCGGGATGGTGTGGGCGAAGGTCGAGTTCGCCACCGAGAAGCCGGGGTACCACGCCAAGCGACTGGAAAGCATCGCCACCTATGTTTGCGTGATGGGATGGGGCACCGTAGGCCTTTGGGCGGTACTCGGGCTGATTCCCGTCGTGCGACGTCGCGCACAGTGGATCGCCCCTGCACTGGCTGCCGGGACAGTGGTGACGGGAGTCATCTTCTTCCGAATCCACGCCGCGGGATTGGTGTTCGTTCCGTGGACGGACGACAAGCATCTCGAGGCGTTTCGTGTGGGAGGGTGGTGCGGGCTGACTGTCACGGTGTTCGGCTTCTTGCTCTGCCGTGGTCTTGGAGCAACGCCGCTCGGCGTTGTTTGGTCTCGCGCGACGGGTCATTCCATGGTCGTCGGGGTTGCCCTGCTGGTCGGATTGGGGGCGTCAGTTGTGACCGCCCGGACGGTTGCCGATCCGTATCGGGTCTCTCTTCCCGGTCCGCGGGAGAGCGAGTTGCCATGCAACGTGGTGATGCTGACGATCGACACATTGCGTGCGGATCATCTCAAGCAATACGGGTATCACCGCCCGGTGGCGGAACGCCTGGAGCGTTTCGGGTTCACGACCTTCGAGCGGTGCTCTTCCACCGCGAACTGGACGCGACCCACGACTGCTTCGATCTTGACCGGCTTGTACCCGTCCTCCCATGGGGCGTTCGAGATGAACAGCCGCCTGTCGTCCCGGGCGGAGACGATTCTCGAAGTCACGGCTTCTCAGGGAGCTGCAACGGGGTACTTCACCGCCAACATCAATGCCAGTGACGTGTTCGGTTACGCTCAGGGTGTCGAAACGAAGTTGGCCGATCCGACCCGACCCGATCAGCCTTGGGGAGGCACGACTTTCGGGCAGCTGGTCGCCGCCCACAGCAATCTCCAGGACGGGATGGTGCTCAACCGCTACGTCCTCGGCTTTCTGGAAGGAGCACTTGCTGACCGGTTCCACCTGTACGTTCAGTACAACGATCCCCACGAACCCTACCGACCTCCTCAGAGTTACGTGGAAACCTACGACCCGAACTATCCGGGACGGATCGTCGACAAGCCCCGCCGTTGGTTCCGGGTCACGGATCGGGAGCAAGAGCACTCCGAAGCACGATACGATGGCGAGATCGACCGCAGCGTGGACGCGATCGTGCAGGTGCTCGAACTCTTGGAGCAGCACGGTGTGCTGGACGACACTCTGGTGATCCTCACCGCCGATCACGGCGAAGAGTTTCGCGATCATGGCAACTGGACCCACGCCAAGACTTCGTACCAAGAGATGTTGCACATCCCTCTCTTGATTCGTCCGCCGCGAGCTCCCGGAGTGAGTCGAGTTTCCGAGATCGTCAGTCAGGTGGATTTGTATCCAACGGTTCTCGACTACCTTGACTTGCCCATTCCGGAGCAACTTCCCGGACGCTCATTGCGTCCCGGCATCGAAGGGACCACGATTGCATCTGCAGAGCGACCGGTGTTGTCCGAAAGCCACCACTCGCAAACCTGGAGCTACCAAAGAAGCGGTTTCAAGCTGTTGGTGGCCGAGGGCGGGGAGATTCGGGAGCTGTATCAGTTGGCGGAAGATCCCCGGGAATCAAACAATCTGGCGACGAAAGCGGAGTTCGCGTCGCTCGTCGAGGAGCTGTATCGGGAGGGGCTCGAGATGCGCGAGAGATTCGCGGCCCAAGCTCTCGACACGTCTGCCCAAGAACTGGACTCCGAGGTCACCGAAGAGTTGCGGGCCTTGGGTTACATGGACTCCCACTGACGCAGGAATGACGCCCTTGGGATCCGGACCAACCCCGGAGAAGAGCCACCGAGGATTCCTGAAAAATCGTTGAGACGTTGGCTGCCCAAGCCACGAAAGTGCGGGTCGTTCGCCGCGTGGTCTTCTCCGGAACTCGCGCCATCCACGAGCGCGGAAATCCCTGACGGCAGCGGAGAACACCTTCCAACCCCCCGCCGCGGCGACGACTCCTCCGCAAGGACCCGAAGCCCGACCGAATCGAGAAAGAGGAACCATGTCCGTTGTTTCCAAGCACAGTGAGGCGGAATCGGGGGCGAGGGGAGAGGGGACGCCTCGACTTTGGCCTGGGATTGCGGCCGTGGTGGTCATGGTGGTCGGTCGCTTCTTGATTCCGGCCGTGGTTCCGGGGAGCGCCCTCCTCGGGGTGCTGAGCGTGTTGATCGGCACCGTGGCGATGCTGGTGTGGTGGACCGGATTCAGTCGCATCCCCCAGGGAGAACGTTGGGGCGTGCTCGCGGTCCTGATCCTCGGAGCGGTGGTGGCTTCCCGTTTCCTGCATGAGTCCATCGCGACTTCCATGCAAGGGTTGATGTACGCCATCTACTTGATTCCTGTGCTGTGCGTTGGGCTGGTGGCGTGGACGACTCTTCGTCGAAGTCTGTCCCGGTCGGGGCGTTGGGCGTTGTTGGTCGGTTTCACCGTCCTGGGCTGTGGCGCATGGACCTTGCTGCGGACCGAGGGCATGACGGGAGACGGGCGCCAGGACTTTGCCTGGCGCTGGTCGCCCACCTACGAGCAGCAGCTCCTCGCGCAAGCGAACCCGAGCGTCGGGTCGCCTCTCGCGAACGACGAACCATTCAACGTGGTTTGGTCCGGGTTTCGTGGGAATCACCGGGACGGAGTGGTCCGCGGCACCCAGCTGTCCAAGCACTGGAGCTCTGCTCCTCCGACGGAAGAGTGGCGGCGCAAGATTGGTCCCGCCTGCTCTTCATTTGCCGTCAGTGACCAGTTCCTTTTCACTCAAGAACAGCGCGGCGACCACGAGGCGGTGTCGTGCTACGGCCGAAAAAGTGGGGAACTTGTCTGGCGCCATCAAGACGAAGTTCGGTTCTGGGATTCCCATGCGGGAGCCGGACCACGAGGAACGCCGACTTTGCACGGCACCCTTCTGCTGGCCTTCGGTGGGACCGGTTTGTTGAGCGCGTTGGATGGGCCCACCGGCAAGCTCCTTTGGTCCAGGAATGTGGCCAAGGACTCTGCGGTCGAAGTGCCCGAGTGGGCCTTTTCGAGCTCACCGCTCGTGATCAAAGACAAAGTCTTCGTGGCTGCCGCAGGCACCCTGGTTGCCTACCGGCTTGAGGACGGAGAACTCCTCTGGCAACGAGCTTGCGGGGAGGATGGCTACAGCTCGCCTCATCTCCACAATCGTGCGGGGATGACTGAAGTCCTGCTTGCGAGCAAGCGCGGCTTGACTTCTGTTCTTCCCGACGATGGCTCCGTGATTTGGCAGTTCCCACAGGAAGAAGGGGCTCGCATCTGCCAACCGGCCTTGCTTCCAGAGGGTGACATTCTGCTCAGTGACGGCGAAGCAGCTGGTCTGCGTCGGTTCTCGGTCTCACGCTCCGGGCAGAGCTGGGAGTTTGAGGAGCGCTGGAAGTCCATTCGCCTGAAGCCTTACCTGAGCGACTTCGTCGTTCATCAAGGGGCCGCCTATGGCTTCGATGGAAGTCTTCTGGCGTGCATCTCGTTGCAAGACGGGAGTCGACAGTGGAAAGGCGGACGCTACGGGCATGGACAGCTCTTGCTACTTGCGGACCAAGATCTCCTGCTCCTGATTTCTGAACAAGGAGAAGTGGCGCTAGTTTCCGCAACTACGGGGTCCTTTCAGGAGCTGGGCCGGTTCCAAGCGTTGCAGGGCAAGACGTGGAACCATCCGGTGCTTGTGCAAAACATGCTCTTCGTCCGCAATGGTCAGGAGATGGCCACCTTCCGGCTGCCAACCGAGAGCTCTCCTTCGACACCGAACGGATCGTGAGTGTCGACGATGGTCTCCTCTGGCGTGGTGTTTGCCACCTCGGCGTGTTGCTTGGCGTTGTTTGCACTCATCGGGGTGTTCGATGGTCTCTACTTCCACCTGTGGAAGTTCCGATTGCATGAACATCCGGAGTCCCGGACCGAGCACCGCTTGCACACGGCTCGAGCGTTCTGTTTCTCGGCCATGGGGCTGTTGTTTTACGTGGTCAATGCCGGAGGGTGGCTACTGTGGTTCGCAGTGACACTTTTGGCCGCCGATCTTGCTCTCGAGGTGTGGGACGTCCTGGTGGAGAAGGAGGCGCGGGCCAAGCTCGGGGGCATCTCGAGTGCGGAACAAGTCGTGCACATCCTGGCCACCGGATTCAAGACCGTCTCCGTGGCACTCGTCTTGATCGCCAAGCCCGGCACGCTCTGGAGCCTTGGCTCCCCAGCGTTCTCGCCTGACCCTCATCCGCGCTACCTGGTCGTCGCCGGTGTGGCGTTTGCCGTTTCCACGTTCCTGGGCGGAGTGATGCAGTGGCGGGCCACGGCGCGTGTCCCGAGGCACCTTGACCGCTGTCGGCGCCCGTTCATCCTGCGAGCCATCGACTGGCTAGCCCTGATCCCGCTCTCCGCAGACACGATGTGCAAGCCCGAGTCATCCAGCCCGGTGCGGCAGATCCCGTCTCGGTAGAAGCCGGTCACGGGCGGTCTCACGGCAAACGCAACGAGTCGCGGAAGATGAATCTTCAGCGCCAGTACGGGATCGTGCCGGCTTCGTCCAGGCTGAAACGTCCGGGTCGCTCCTCGACCACCCGCCGCAACCACTCCTCGGGATAGCCCACCCCCTGCGGGCGCCCTTGATCGTCCCGCACGTATCCATCCACGTGCTTCGTCAGCAGGTACGTCGCCAGCTCTTGCCAGCGCGTGAACAACTCTTCCCCCGCACTCACCGAGAACTGAGTCAACAGTTCTCGAGCTCCTTGGGGGTCCGCGGCGAATCGCTCCGCAGCAACCGCATCCAGCTCAGCAATTGCCTTCTGGAAGTTGCCTTCGGACTCCGACTGGGCAGCAAGAACGTCGGGCAGGATGCGGGACCAGCGATCGTAGGTCTGGTTCGACACCATGTTGAACACCCACCACGCGGAGTCCCACTGGAACTTCGAGTAGTCCCCCGTGGTGTACGACGGCGGCAATCCCTGGATTCCGCAGTAGAGCGGCAAGAAGCACGAGGTGTAGCAGTCGTCGGGAGTGAACCAGTAGACACCGCCCACCGGATCCGGGAGCCAGGAGCGGCACTGCGCGACCATGACGAACCCGGCCTGTTGGGTGGAGATCGGACGTTCCCAGCAGTTTGCCTGACCGTCGACTTCGAAGGTCAACCCGCGGAAGCGAACGGGACTCTGGAAGGGACCGGCGTCGATTCCCTGAGTCATGTCGAACTGGGTTCCCTCGTAGTGATCCCGCATCAGCCCCATGACGTCTGCGTAGCTGAGCTTCTCCTCAGGTTGAATGAACAGCGGATAGTCCTCCGCTGCCGGATCACCTCGATGAAACGCGGGGGAGAAGCTCTGGCTCGGCGCCACTCGTCGATACACGCTCCAGACGCGCGCAGCACACACTCGCTTGGTGCGCAGCGAGAGATCGGGGTGGTAGGCATCTCGGTAGGAGAAAGGCGTCCCTGAACTCGGGTCGTAGAAGCCCTGCTCGACGGCGAAGTCGATCACATCCGGGGAGTAACGCCAGCTCTCGGGATCATCGAGGGGAAAGGTCGTGATGCGGCTGTGGTTGGCGTGCGCCGAGATCGAGCCGTCGGGGATGCGAGCAGCCACCCACACGGCCCCCGGTCGGTCGGGTCCCTTGCCAATGATCTCCATCATCCAAGCTTCTTGCGGATCGGCGATGGAGATCGTCTCGCCACTACTGCGGTAGCCGTAGGTATGAACCAACTCGTGGATGACGTCGATCGCCTCGCGCGCCGTCGTCGCTCGCTGCAGAGTCAGCCACATGAGCGCGTCGTAGTCGAGCCGACCTTCCGGATCGCGAAGCTCCTTGCGGCCGCCCGTGGTGGTCTCCCCAAGCGCCAGCTGATGCTCGTTCATCAGACCGACCACGCTCGCGGTTCGCGGTGCTTGCGGAATCTCGCCATCCACCTGATCGTCTTCCCAACCCTCGATCGTCGTGGTCTCTTCCACGGCGTGCTCGCCCCCGGGATGCAGCAGCAGCTTCGGCATGAACGGCGCGTCCGCGCTGTAGGTGATGAAGACCGAGCCGTCCGTGCTTGCGCCGGCGCTCACGAGGATTGACGTGCAGGCGTCTTCGTTCAGGTCCTCGGTGGTCGTGGCCTGGAGGGCGAGGAAAGCGAGAATGGACAGCATGGAAACCTCGCGGAGGTAGTGGGGGGTGTGGTGGTTATCGAGATGGGGCGTGGATCATAGCGTTGCGCCGCCTCGCTGGTTTGATCGAGACTTCCGGCATCCCGATCGTCCCAGGTCTGGTCCGGGTCACTGACGAACGTCTCTGGTTCCCGCAGCTAGCTCTTGCGCTCACAGCGGATCACGTTGTCACCTTCGATGAGTAGAGCCGCATCGATTTCGCCGGCCGGGTCCTTGGTGAACTCGAGTTCGGCGTCGAAGTCGTACAGAAAGAACTGGTTTGCCGAACGGGGATAGAAGCGCAGGATGGGGGTGCCGGGCATTTCCAGGTCCACGCCGTCGTCACGCGCCCGGATCTGCACCACTCGGCCGCTGGGCTGCTCGTAGGTGCCGGAGTATTGCTGAAGCGTTTCGGCACTGACCTTGATGACGTCTGGCAGCTCGGTCACGTCCGAGCTTCGATAGGACCGGTGAATGATTTCCTTGCCTTCGGGGAGGGCTGCCCGCACCACATTGTTGCACAGGTACAGACCGTTGTCCCCGTTGGTCAGCACCACGACGCCGCGCCCGGATTCCGGAAGCAGAACCACGAGAGCGGCGACACCAATGTCGTTGCCCCCGTGCTGAATCGCATACTCGTCGTGCGCAAGACCGGACACCAGCCGCCAGCCCAATGCTTGTTGCGAATTGGAGTTGATCTCGGATTGTGCTCGAACCATGTCGGCGAACAACTCTTCCGAGAGTCCACCTCCGTCCAGGACATCCGCCGCAAATCGCCCCAGGTCTCCGACGGTCGTCACCACGTCATCCGCCGCGTTGTCCGAGGTGGAGTGGTCGACGTCGTGGGGTTCCCCGCGAATGTCGAACGGAGCCGCGAAGCGTTCCCGGTCGACTTTTCCGTCCCACGAGTGCCGCGAGTCGTTCATCTCCAAGGGCAAAAATAGAACGTCCCGGGCCAGTTCGCTCCAGGACTGCTCGAAGCGAGCTTCGAGCGACTTGCGTAGGTACTCCATGCCTTCGCCGGAGTACTGGAACTTCTCCCCGGGTTCGAAATCGAAGGTGAGCCGTCCGGTGGGATGATTCCAGCGCCAGTTCACGAAACCTGTTTGGTGAGAGAGCACGTGGCGCGTGGTCAGCCGTTCGTGGCGTGGGTCACTGGCGACTTCGGGATCGACATAGTCGTGAAACAAAGGAGCGTCCAGCTCCCAATCCCCTTCCTCGATCAACTTGAGAGTGGTCATCGCCACCAGCACTTTGGTGACCGAAGCGATGTTGAACAAAGTGTCCACCGGAGCGATCTTTCCCTCCGGGCCGTAAACCTTCGTCGCAACCACGTGACCGCGTTCCAGGAGAGCAATTCCGACATGAGGAATGTGCAGCTCTCGCTTCCAGACGGGAATGTTCTCGTCGAGCACGGCCAGCGCGTTTGTCGCGAGACGGGGTTCCCCAAGGGGGCGCGCGGTGGGCGACAAAGTTCCCGAAGAAGGCGTGGGTGGTGGCGTGGGGGCAGCTCTTCCCCCGCGGGAGACAAAGCCGGTGACAAGCAAAGCGATCGAAAGCCGGTCCAGGGATCGCCAGATTCGGGTTGGCCGTGGCGTCGAGTGACGAGGGAAACGTGTTGCGAGCCAGACTCGGGTCATGACGGTTTCTCGAGCGGAGAACAGAACAAGGTCGAAGACCCCTGCTACCGCAACGTCGGCCCGCGGGTTCGCACAGTCGCGGACTCGTCGACCCATTCCAGGCGGAGTGGCCTTAAGTGGACCGGTGCAAGAGTCTTTCGGGACCCGATCGGTACCCTTTCGATGTTGTCTTCGTCCTCGACTCCTCGACTCCTCGACTCCTCGACTCCTCGACTCCTCGACGAGTCACCCGAGTCACCCGAGTCACCCGAGTCACCCGCGGTCCGGCTCCTTGGCGGAGACCTTTCGATTGACCATCCAAGGCTTTCCACTCTTCGCTGGTGAGCGGAGATCCGACCAAAGTTCGGACCGAGGCCGCCGACCCAGGGAGTCAGCCGCCTCGCGCCGCCGAGCTCCCGGCCAAAGCTCGTTTCCTCCTCGACTCCATCTCTCGCCGCCCCGGGCGAGGAAGGCCATTTGCTCCGCCTCGGGGCGAATCCTACGATTCCCGGATGCGGCCTGGATTCATCGTGGGAATGCCCCGTTCGGGTACGTCTCTCCTGAACGCTTTGCTCGACGCGCACCCCGAGGTGTTGTCGCTGGGGGAGACCCATGTCTACAAATGGGCCACGCGGTCGGATCCCGTTGCCGGCTTGTTCAAGGGGTCGTACTACCGTGACTGGTATCCCGAAGGAACGTCAGCACGCCGATCGTTCGAGCAGGTCTTGCGCCAACGGTTGCCGGCGCCAACCCCGACCGCTCGCGCACTGACGGAGCTCTCGGTGGTTCGTCAAGAACACCAGGGCATGGTTTCGTCGGAACTATGGATCGACAAGACGCCGCGAAACTACTGCCACCTGAGTGAGATCCTTCGCGATTTCGGTGCGGGGACTCGGGTGGTTTTTCTGGTTCGCGACCCCCGAGACGTGGTGGCATCGCACTTGCAAGAATGGTCGCGGCCCTGGCGAGGGGTGGCCAAGCGCTGGGCAGAGGCCGAGTCCATGGCGGTTTCTTTCCGCGGGCACCCCGCGGTTCACATCGTTCACTACGAAGAGCTGGTCGCGGATCCCGAGGCCGTGATGGGCGTGGTCGCGGAGCACCTCGGGTTGGAGTGGGATCCGAGTCTGTTGCGTCCGACGTTCGACGGCCGTCCCTGGAAGGCAAACTCCTGCGAAGGACGCGGGGAGTGGTCGATCACCTCTCGTTTCGTGGGACGCTTTCGCCGTGATCTGAGCCGTTCCCAAGTCGACTGGATCGAGCGCTCTTTGGACCGTCGTATGCAACGTCAGGGCTACCAATTGCAGGGCAGTCGTCGAGCCTTCTCGGCGCCTCGGTTCTGGCTCGACTTGCGATGCGCCTATTCCACCACGAAATCGAGGACCATGGCCAGAGGCGGACGCCGATGAAACGCTCTCCGACGACTCGCCGCCGGGTACTTTTTGTGACCCACCGTGCCGATCTCACGGGAGCCCCTCGCTGCATACTGGAGCTCGTCGAAGGGCTCGACTCCTCCCGCTACCATTGTGAAGTCGCGGTCGAAGAGGACGGGCCGCTGTGTTCCCACTTTGCCGAACGCACCAAGAAGCTCCACCACTTGCCGAAGAGCAAGGCTCGGGGTTTGGCGGGCTGGTTCCACGCTTATCGTGTGTTGCGAGAGGCACAGCCTGACGTCTTGCATGTCAACCGAGCCGTGGCGTTCTCCAAGACCTTCGCCATGGTGGCTCGTCTGCTCGGAATCCCTGTACTGTGGCACTTGCATGATGAGTTTCAGGGTCGCATGAAGCGCAGACTGCCGTGGGTCAAGCGGCTCTCCACCCGAGTGGTTTCCTGTTCTCAGCGGGTGTCCGAGACGCCGGGGCTCGGCGACGTGACGGTGATTCCCAACGGCAGTCAGTTCTCCGCCCGTGATCCGGAGGAGGACCTGGAACGACGCGCTCGCGCTCTCGGAGTGGAGCCGGTGTCGTTCCGTTTCTTGTTCGTTGGTTCGATCATTCCTCGAAAGAACGTTCGAATGATCGTCGAGGCGGCCGCCAAGGTGTTGGAAGAGTGGCCGGATACTCACTTCCTGGCGGTGGGAGATTCGGACTCTCCGGAGTACATGGCTCAGGTCCATGCGGACATGGAGCGGTTGAATCTCGGAGAGCGCTTTCAGTTGCTCCCGAGCCAATCGGACGTGGCGCCGTTCTACGCGATGAGCGACGTGCTGCTGTTGCCTTCCAAGAGCGAGGCGTTCCCACTGGTGGTGCTGGAGGCGGCGTCGTTTGGATTGGCCACCGTCGCGACGGCGGTCGGCGACGTGCCCGAACTCCTTGCCGATAACAGCGGATGGCTGCTCGAACACTACGAGTTCGACCAGGACCACCTGTGCGACGTCTTGAAGGAGATTCGCCACGGCGGACGGGAGGCCGCACGTCAGCGAGGCGCCCGAGCGAGGGAGCACATCGGTGGCCGTTACTCGCTCGACCGCTATCTGCGGGACTTCGATCACGTGTACGGCGAGATGCTGGGCTAGCAGAATCGCCAGAAACGACCTCTGGCGTGGACTCGCAGATGCTCAGGTTCCTTCGCCTGCGATCCACTGTCGAGCATTCGCCGGCCGATTCACAAAACGCTCACTGGGTCGCCCTGGGCGCACTGTCCAGATGTTGGACGCATTGGGATTCCGGCGATGGCTTCCCAGTCATGGAGCGAGCCAGGGCTCACTCGCGATAGGAATTCCCGGTTCTTTGCGACGGCGTTCTTCAACAATCGCGCGTACTCATCGAAGTGGTGTCTGTCACTTGTCCCTACGTTCGTGGCGCAACTGAACAGGGGGCGGACATCGGCGGTTGACGTCTCCGGTTTCGCTACGGTGGTCGCCTTGTGGAGACGGTGAAGTGTGTCGTCCTGGGTGGTCGCCGGGCGCACGGCCAAGTTTCCCGTGTTCCGAGTCACGGGTGCCCTACAATTCCCGCTGGTCGTCCTGCTCCCAGTCATCAAGCGAGGGCGACGTGGTGGACCACGACGTACTGTCACTGCCACGATCACTGTCGAGTGGAAAGTCGTTGCGGGCAGTGACGTCGGCTCGATGCATTGCTTCTTGTCCATAGAGATCTGCGTGTTCCGGAGAGACCGATGACGAATACTCCTCAGAGTGACGGGGAATACGATGTCTTCCTCTCGCACGCGACTCCGGACAAGGAATGGGTGCTGTCACTCGCCGATCGGCTCGAGCACCTCGGTCTCCGGGTCTTCGTCGACACCCGCGAGATCGCCGTGGGCCAGAACTTCGTGTTGCGATTGGACGAGGGGCTGGAGCGGAGCCGATACATGGTGCTCGTGCTCTCGAAGCACACCGAGGAACGTCCCTGGGTTATGCAGGAGTGGACGAGCTACCTTGCCGAGCACGGTCCGCTGCAGCGGCTTCTCCCCGTGCAGGTCGACTCGGTCGCTTTGCCAACGATCCTCAAGGCGACCCAGGCGATCGACGCCACGCACCGCGAGGCTGATCGAGTCGCGGACGAGCTGTTCAAGGCGATCGGTGACCCCGCGACGCTCGAGGAAGACGATGCTCGCCGGCTCGTCCTCGGACGGGACTTCGTCTTCACCTTGACGCGCGAAGGAGCGGAGGAAGATCAAGGAAAGGTGATTCCTCCCAGCGGCGTGGCACGCAGCGTGCCGGTGCCTTGGAGCAACGACCCTGGCTTTGTCGTCGCCTCCATGGAATTCGGCAATCTCCACCGGCAGCCGGTCATCGAGGCGAGCGATCGCAGCGACCTTTTCCGTCACGCGATTTCGCTGGGGCAATCGCTCTTCGAGGTGTTGTTCGATCCCGACCAGGCGAAGCAGTTTGCCGAGCTCTTGACTGCGGACCGCGCCCGTCCCGTCGTGCAGATCCGCAGCGATGACGATCTTTTGATGTCGCTACCGTGGGAGCTCCTGCACGACGGCAAGGAGTTCCTCGTGCGCGAGGGCAAGATCGATCTGGTGCGCACGACCGCAGGCGCGGCGGCAGGCGAGTCCTTGCTCCGAAAGCCCACTCAGTCGTTCAAGCTTGTCGTGAATGTCTCGGCGCCGGAGGGGGCCGCGCTCAGCTACGAGGGGGAGAGCTACCGCATCACCCTCGCGACCGCGGAACGCTGCCCGGTCGTGCACACGGAATTGGGGACACTGGAGGATCTGGTGGAGACCGTGGATGCGGAAGATCCGACGGGAATCCACTTCTCTGGGCACGGCACACCGGGGGCTCTGCTCTTCGAGAACGACGAAGGAAACGAATCCCGGGTGAAGGTCGACGAAGTCATCCGCCAGATTCGACAGAAGCTCCCTGACGCTCGACGCTTGCCGCCTTTCTTCTACCTGGCGAGCTGCCACGGCAACGACCCGGTTCCTCCCGGCAAGGAGCAGGCGACGGCATCCTCGGCCGCGGTTCAGCTCCACAAGGCGGGGGTGACCGAGGTCGTCGGTTACTTCGGTCCCATCGTGGACGAGCTTTCGACGCGAGCCGAGGAGGCGATCTATGCAGCAATCGCCGAAGGACGATCCACGCGGGACGCCGTCCGACTTGCTCGCGAACACCTCAAGAATCCGCTCCATGACCCCAACGCCCAGCATCGCCCCCATGCGACTCGGATCGACCGTGCGGGAGGTCTCGCCGAGGAACGCGGGAACGAAGATGCGGAGGCCCAAGCCGTCGACACCCACCCCTTCGCATGGGCTCAGCTCGTCTTCTACCATCGCGGTCCGGAGTGGCCCCTCTCGGTCCCGGTGGCTGCTGGCCGGCGTGATACGGAGCGGGTCCTCGAGCGCCGATTCAAGGGAACCCGTGACCGCAAGATTCTCAAGACGGGGTTCATCGGTCGCCGACGGGAGCAGCACAAGATTCGTCGCCAACTCCGAGAAGGCAGTCGCGTCATGGTCCTTCAGGGCTTGGGGGGGCTGGGCAAGAGCACGCTCGCGCAGCGCGTGCTGCCGTGGCTGACCGACGAGGAATCGAAGGTCTGCACGCTGTGGTGCCACGAAGTCGAAGGCGAGGAGAATCGTGCCGAAGCCCTCGTGGGACAGCTTCTGAGGTACTGCCGGGAGCGATGCGGGCTCGATTGGGAGGGCGTCGTCCAGCAAGTGGATCACATTGCGGGTGATGATCCGACTCGACGCTTCGAACTCTTCCTCAAGACGCTGGCCAACAATGCTCCGGGACTTGTGCTCTACTTCGACAACCTCGAGTCGCTTCTCGTGGGCCCGGAGGACGGAGACGCGGGCGCGTTCGGACAGTGGGCCGAGCCGGCACTGGAGGCGATTTGGCAAATCGTGCATGGGATCGCCGAAGACAACAAGGCGATCTTCTTGGTTGCCACCACTCGATACCGCAATCCAGACTTCGCGAACGCACTTCTCCCGGTGGCCCCACTCCCTTCGGACGCCCTGTTTCGCCTGACGGAGTGGTTCCCGGCATTGCGGAGGCTCACGGCTTCTTCCCGAGCACGCCTGGTCTCTCGTCTGGATGGGCATCCACGGGCCGTGGAATACGCCAACGACCTCGTGGAAAACGCATTCACGAAGTACCGCAATACCAAGGGGGAATGGCGCACTTCCGTCCCTCCCACTCCGAACGAGATGGAGCACGAGTGGACGGACCTCGTCACACCCTGCCTCCCCCAGGTCGAAGGAAAGCTGAAGGACAACTTGCTGCTTCAGGCACTGTGGGATCGGGTGCTGGACGAGCGAGCCAGACGGTTCCTCCATCGAATGACCGTCTTGCGTCGCCCCGCGGAGTGGAGCCTCCTCGAACTCCTCGGCGAGCCGGACGAGCCGCTCGATCAAGCAACCGCGACGGCGGAGCGTTTGCGCGATACCTCGCTTCTCGAACAAGTGGAGATTCGAGCTCGAGTCTCTCAGGGCGAAGTCGGCACGATCACCCGCTACGCGTTGCATCCAGCGACGGTTCGGTTCATCGTGGAAGCGCAGGAGGCATCCCCAGAACGTCTGAAGCAGGTCCACCGCCGCATCGGGGAGCACCTGGAAGCAGTCGCCAAGGAATCTCGGTACATCGAAGTCGGTCTGGAGGCCGGCCACCATCTGTTCGAGGGGGGAGAGTTCGACCGCGCTTGCCCCGTGTTGGGTAGGGCGTCGGATTGGCTCCGGGTGCGTGGACGAGTTCGGGAGGGGCTGCGTGTGCTCGAACCGTTTCTCGCGGAGTCAGTGCAGTCACGAATGGACCGCGGTTCGTTTGGGAGAGTGCTCGGGGCAATAGGATTGGCCTACTATCGCCTGGGCGAGTTCCAGAAGGCGATCGGCTACCAAGAGCAGGCGCTGGTGATCGCCCGCGAGATCGGCGACCGCCAGGGGGAGGCCAACGCCCTCGGCAACCTGGGCCTCGCCTACGCGAGCCTCGGCGAGGTCCACAAGGCGATCGGCTACTACGAGCAGCACGCGACCATCGCCCACGAGATCGGTGACCGCCAGGGGGAGGGCATCGATCTCAGCAACCTGGGCAGCGCCTACGCGAGCCTGGGCGAGGTCCACAAGGCGATCGGCTACTACGAGCAGGCGCTGGTGATCGCCCGCGAGATCGGCAACCGCCACGGGGAGGCCGACGCCCTCGGCAACTGGGGCCTCGCCTACGCGAGGCTCGGCGAGTTCCAAAAGGCGATCGGTCACCACGAGCAGGCGCTGGTGATCAGTCGCGAGATCGGCGACCGCCAGGGGGAGGCCAACATCCTCGGCAACCTGGGCAGCGCCTACGATCGCCTGGGCGAGTTCCAGAAGGCGATCGGCTACCACGAGCAGGCGTTGGTGATCAGTCGCGAGATCGGCGACCGCCAGGGGGAGGGCAGCGATCTCGGCAACCTGGGCGTCGCCTACGCGAGGCTCGGCGAGGTCCACAAGGCGATCGGCTACCACGAGGAGGCGTTGGTGATCAGTCGCGAGACCGGCGACCGCCAGGGGGAGGCCAACGCCCTCGGCAACCTGGGCCTCGCTTACACGAGACTCGGCGAGGTCCACAAGGCGATCGGCTACCACGAGCAGAACGCAACCATCGCTCGCGAGATCGGCGACCGCCAGGGGGAGGGCAACGCCCTCGGCAACCTGGGCGTCGCCTACCATAGCCTGGGCGAGTTCCTAAAGGCGATCGGCTACCACGAGCAGCACGCGACCATCGCCCGCGAGATCGGCGACCGCCAGGGGGAGGCCAACGCCCTCGGCAACTGGGGCCTCGCCTACGCGAGCCTCGGCGAGGTCCACAAGGCGATCGGCCACCACGAGCAGGCGCTGGTGATCAGTCGCGAGACCGGCGACCGCCAGGGGGAGGCCAGCACCCTCGGCAACCTGGGCGTCGCCTACGCGATCCTTGGCGAGTTCCAGAAGGCCGGATTATTGCTTCGACAGGCAAAGTCAATTGGCGAACAAATCGGGGACCGGCGAATCGTCGAGGTCGCGGTGCGCGCGCTTGAGAAGCTCGGGTCACTGGATTAGCTCGTGCCCATTACCGCCGGACGCGACAGGATCGTTCGCGCTTGCTCTGCGAAGTGTACCGCATGAGTCAAGGATCGAATGATACTGAGCCGTTCTGTGGAGCGCTGAGCCCGTTGGTTCGTGTGTGCATGCCGACTCTTCGAAGCGAAAAATGGATTCTGGCTGGCTTGCTTGACATCGCGTGGCCTCCGATGGCCTGGCGTGCGATGGGGGAGTTTCGGCTAAGGCCAGGTGAGGGCGTGGGCGGTTGTAGAAATCCTGGTACGCACGCGCGAGCCGGATGAGTTGTCGCTCACCAAACGGAATGACGTGATCCGTTCACTCGCGTCAAATCGACCCGATGACGCGTTCGCAGTCGCCGCTCTGTCAGGGACTCTGTCTGGCCGTGACGACAAGGTCGATCTGTAGGGTCTCCAGCCGATCGTCGACCACGTCGCCATCGATCGAGTCCCGGTCATGGATGAGGTACTAGGGCTACACGCCGTGGCCAGGAAACGCCTCTAGGCGCAGGCGGGCCGTCCACTCCGCGATCGGATTTTGGTGACACCGATGGGAAGGATTCGGTAGCGGCAATGCGACGGAGTGGAAGTCGTCGATGTCCGCGGCCACCTCAGTGTCGAACAGGTTGCGCATGGAGACCTCGGCGCCGGTCTTGCCGGTTCACGGGGTGATCTTTTTCGATTTTCTGTTTTGGGACTCGGCGCGTGCTGCATTCGTAGGGCAAAGCCCGCTCCCGGACCCTGACAAAACTCGAAAAGGAGACCCGCTGTGTTGATCCCCTTGATGATTTCTCTCAGTGTTGGCGTGCAGGCCAACCCGGTGACGTTTCGCGCGAACCAAACTGCGGCAGGAGGCCAAGCCACCGCCGACTCGTCGGTGGGGAGCGTCTCTGCAGATGGCCGCATCGTCGTGTACACCGTCGAATCGGACAACTTGGACCCCAACGACACGAATGGGGAGACCGACGTCTATTTGTTCGACCGCGGCACTTGTACGCTTTGGACCCCGTTCACCTACGCCGGCGGCACCATCCATGGCGAGGTCTCGGGGGATGGCTCGAAGCTCGCGTTCGTCACGACAGACTCTCTCGTTTCGAATGACACCAACGGCGACTACGACGTGTACATCGTCGATATGCCGGCACCTGGGGCGCTGGCGACGGCTCCGCGTCTCGTCAGCGTTTCGTCAAACGTGAGCCAGACCCAGAGCCTTCTTTCGTGGGCGCCGACACTTTCTCACGATGGTCGCTACGTGGCGTTCGAAAGTGAGAACGGGTTTGGCTTCCTCTCGGTTGGCGTCGGACGCTCCGCCGTGTTTCGCAGGGACCTTCAAAACGACCTGCTGGAACACGTAGACATTCAGGATCAGTTCCCGGGAATCTACCAGTGGCAGTATTCCTACCAGCCGAAGATTTCGGGGAATGGCCGCTTCGTCGCATTCACCACGGTCACTGCGCTCACAAGCCTGGACACCGATCAGAGCGAGGATGTCTATCTCCGGGACATGCAACTGAATGGATTCAATGGTGGGTTGAAGTTGATCAGTCAGAGCGTGGGAGGGCCAGAGCTCCAATCGGCCTTTCCTTCCATTGCTGCCGATGGCACCCTCGTGGCCTTCGACTCCCAAGAGCAGTTCGGCTCTCCGGCGGACAACAATGCCTTCGACGTGTTCTATCGCCAGATCACGATCGGCGGTTCCGGGGGGATCCAAGCCATGGGGCCGATCACCGTTCTGGCCGGCAACGCGGACGGACTGCACGAGTTTCCTTCGGTTTCGGGAGATGGATCCAAAATCCTCTTCCAAAGTACTGCCACGAACCTGATTCCCTCGGACAACGATGGTCATCGGGACACCTATCTCTATGACTTTGGAACCACTCAGTTCTCCGACGTTCACTTGAGCAGCACCGGGGCGGCCGACGACGGCGGTTCGCGATTCGGCGTCATCTCCGACGATGGGTTGACTTCCGTGTTCTGCAGTGCCTCGACGACCTTGGTGGCCGGAGATACCAACGGCAAACGGGATCTCTTCGTGCGCGGTGCCGACATGATGTTGCGCGCGGAGCCGAAAGTGGTGAACGTACCGGCAGGGGACGTGATGACGTTGGGGACTTGCGCTCAGCCAGGCACTCTGGCGATCCTGTATCTCGTGGGGATGAACGACGGCACCACCTACACGCCGATGTTCGTGAAGGTGATCCATGGAGTGGTCCCCGCGTCCGGAGCGATCACCTTCTTGAGCTTCCCGCCGGGTCCTGGTCTTCAGGGATTCGACTACACTTACCAGGCATTTGGAATCGGCCCTTACACCGGAGGGGTGAGCTACACCGATCCGGCCACCATCTCGATTCCCTAGCAGGTTCTGATTGACAGCCAGTTGAGTACTTCATCGATTCTCGGGTTTTCCTGGCCGCCTCGTTGAGTGGCGAGGCGGCCAGGGCCTTCGAAGATGGCGACGTCGCGAGTTCGGGATGGTCGGACGGCGAGTTGGCGGTGAAGCGCTGGGTTCTCCAGCACAAGCCCGATCGCGGCACTTCGGGACAAGGGGAACGGGGGACCCCCTGACCCAAACATCGAGGCCAGGAGATCCCCCGAGCGAGGACTTGCTTCTTTTGCTGCAGGTCTAACGCAGATTCGGCCGCGGCAGATCTGCCCTCGGTCGGCTCTCGGACCCGTCATTGGCGCCGACGCGTTCCCAGTCGACGTCAAAGGCCATGACGTAGCCGGAAGACAAGACGGCCAGCTTGACCGTTTGACCCTTCGGGCCCTTGATCGGGAAGATGTTGTTGAAGTAGCCGGGGTAGGCTCCGAGGCACTCGGAACGATACACCGCGTTCCACTCGTCCAGCACTGCGTCGTACTCGAACAGGTACAGGAAGCCGGCGGCGTCTCCGGCCCACACCTCGTTCACGCCGTCACCGTTGACGTCGTCGATCTTGATGCCGGCGACGGCGCTGGTGCCGTGACGAGTGCCGACCAGTTCGTCGGCATTCCATTCGTCTTCGATGACGAACTCACCCTTGGCGGGGTCCGGGCGCAGGATGGTGACTTTGCCACGGTTCTTGGTGGTTGATCCGGCCGCCCAATCGTCGAAGGAACCGGTGTCCATCATGGTGCCGACCACGATGCGAGGCAGGCCATCCGAGGTTCCCGGAAGTTCTCCGGCATCCATCCCGATCGCGAACCAGCCCAGATCCAACGAGTGATACGAAAGAGTCGACGGCGTGGAGTTGTTGGCGTTGGCCGAGCCGGACTGCTGAGAACCCGGGACGACGCCGTAGACGTAGCCGCCCAGGGTCCCGGTGACCAGGTGGGGCTTCACGGTGTCGTTGTCGTTGGGGTCCGGCAGGTCGATGGAGATCAGGCTGGTGCCGGCGTACAGCTTGTTGGCCGACTGCTGGGGAGTGGCGATTTGCCCGGTGTAGCGGTTTGAGCCGACCTTGGCGTGGAACCAGTCGACGCCATTGGAGCCAGGACGTTCGTACAGGTTGGAGTCGGTCTTCGGCACATGGAAGCCAGTGAGAACGGAGTAGTCCTTTTGCGGATCATCCTCGTCGGCTTCGGGAAAGAACTCGAACAAGTAGCCACCCATGGCCCACTGGGGAACCACTTCCATGATCGAGCGGTCCGTGCTTCGAGTGCAGAAACGGCGGATCGTGCCGTTGTCGTTGATCAGTGCGCCGGTTTCTCCCAAGAAGTAGGCTTCTGGCGTGCCGTTGCCATCGAGGTCCTGGTAGGTGAAGGAGCGGGTCAAGGTCGCTTCGCCAGTGATGGCTCGCTCGGCTCGCTGATGTCCTTCGAAGACGAAGGGATCGAGTCGCGGCGTGTCGAGGGTCGCCGCTCGACCCACGTTCAGCTCGGCGACTCGCCAAGTGCGGTTGCGCGAGTCTCCGCTGCTGGGGTCTTCTCGCGACACCGGGTAGTTGAACTCGGCCAGGTAGAGATTCGCCTTCGGGCCATCCTGATAGACGTCGGCCGCTTGCACGTGCGCGAAGGTCTCGTTGGAGGGCCAAGGCTCCGCGTTCTCGCCGGCGGGAATGTCGAAGATCTGGTCCGAGAGGCGGGCCGGCTCCAAGGTCCTTGGCTTGAACAAGAAGATACGGCCGTCGTTGGTGGCGGCGGAAAGCTGACCGGCACCTCCTCCTTCCGGGCCGCTGCGAGACAGGGAACCACCACCCGTGCTCACCAGAGAGAGGCTGGTGATGCTGGTTTTCACCGCATCCAAGCCGGGTTCCTGAACCAGAGGAGAATTCTGGTAGGACGAGGCAATGTTGTTGTCCAAGGAGCGATTGCATGCGGCGAGGGCCGCCGCCGTCCCGGGAATCTGCGACTCTTCCAGAACGTCGAACTCTTCGAGGCGCTCGAGGGTGTTGAGGTCGAAGCGTCCGACCACGTTGCCGGCAGCGGCGTAAAACAGGTCGTTCTCGGCGTCGACGACGACCTTCAAATTGCGGGTGAACTCAATGGGAGTCGAGATCGCCGGGTCCGCGCCAACCACGTAGATGGCGCCCGAGTTCGAGCCGGCTCCATCGTGATCGCCAGCGCCGATGACCGCCACTTCCCCACTCACCGCCACCGCGGCTCCATAGCCGTCATCGCCGAGGGCGTTGCTGGCGGTGTACTGGAACTCTTCGCTCCACATGCCATCCAGCGGGTTCCTGCGGAACCAGTGGGCAGAGCCAGAGCCAATCTCTCCGGCCAGGTCACTGTTCGCGGCACCGATGACGGCGACGTTGCGACTCAGCGCCACGGAGGTGCCGAAAGACTCGAAGCCGATGGCACCGAAGTGGCCCAGTTTGGCGACCGGGGTCCAGGTCCCGTTCCATTCGTAGACATAGGCGGCGCCGGAGCCCGGTCCGAACTCGCTGTTCATCGGAGACCCGATCAGCAGGCGACCGGAATCCGCCGCCACACTGGATCCAAACATCTCGCCGCCGACCGTGTCCGGGGCGATCAGGGCCGAGTGGAACAGGAAGGTTCCCGTCGTGCCGTTGTAGACGAACGCCGCCCCGTCATCGGTCCCCAGCACGTCTTTGCCGGGCGCGCCGATCAGCAGAAAGTTGTCCCGCAGCTTCAACGCCGAGCCGAAGTTGTCGCCGGGCGCTGCGCCAAAGGATGTGATCTTTTGCGAGAAGCTCCAGGAGCCGCCGCTCCGACGGAAGATCGAAACGGATCCGGACTCCGAACCAAAGTCCGTGTCGCCCGGCGAACCGACGGCCAGAACGTCGCCATTCAGCGACACACTGGCGCCGAACCGATCGCCGAGAGCGATGCTCGGCTCCGCGAACTTGTCTTCTTCGAACCAGTTCTGGGTGAGCGGGTTGTAGCGATAGATGTAAACCTTGCCGGTGCCACCCAGGCGGCCCGGTGCGCCGATGGCGACGGTGTTGCCGGAGATGCTCACGGCACTGCCGAAGGCGTCATCGCCGACCTGATCGATGGGGGTGAACTTGGCCTCTTGCTCCCAGTTGTCACTGTCCGCGAGTCGCAGAACATAGGCCGATCCCACGCTGCTGCTGTCCCCCGGAGCGCCCACGACGACCAAGTCGCAGTCCAGGTCCACGGCGGTGCCAAAGTTGTCGCCGGCACTGATGTCTGGGGGCTCGAAGTCTTGGAACTCGCCCTCGATCACCGGAGTCGGGTTGCCCATGCGCAGTGATTCCGAGGCGAACGAGTACTTGATCGTGCGGTCCGAGGGAGACACGGAGTCGTTCTTGCCGAACAGCAGCAGTTCGTCTTCGTTCAGGTACTTGACCTTGTAGAAAGCCAAGGGGAAGGCGAACTCGGACTGGGCGATCAACTCTTCCTTGACCAGCTGAGAGCCGTCCCATCGAAGCACCCAGACGTGACCGTCCAAAGCGGGAATGACCAGCTCGTCGGTGTTGTTCACGGGCAGCGGCGAAAGGTGGTCGACGACCACGCATTCGCCTGGGCCAAGGGCCTCGGTGTCCCGCTCGAGTTTTTGCAAGACCTTGCCGCTCTGAGAGATCAGAACCCAGTCCAGGAACTGATTGAGGACGAGGGTTTCTTCGCCCTTTTCGCCGGGATGGAAGTTGCCGCGATACAGAAGCACGACCGGCCCGTCGTACAAGACGTCGCTGTAATCCTGATGGCGAAGCGCGGGATTCACTTGGTAGGAATCGGGGCCGGTGGCTCGCACCCGATGGATGCGTCCTTGGGAGTCGCCCAGGAAGATCGTCCCCGACTTGCCGCGGTCCATGGAGAACAGTCCCCAGCCGAGGTACGGACTCTTGTACTCGTCGACCAAGATGGGATTGTCCGTGGCGAAGTCTCGCAGTTCGAGAACGTGGAAGAAGCCTTCGAAGTTCCCGAAGTACACCTCCAGGCGACCGTCGCCGTCCAGGTCTTCGACTCCATGACCACCGCCGGCACCGATCTGAGTTCCCTGCCCAATCGACTTCAGGGGGGAATCCGGAGCCAAGTCGATTTGTTGCAAGAAGTTGTCCCATGGGATCGCCGGACCGGTGTCTTCGCGACGCAGCAGGTGGGTGTACGGATCCGGGTACGGGTCGTAGCCCGGTGCGCTGGAGATCGGTGCGAGGTCAACTTTGTTGCCCGAAGTGCCGGCGCTCACCAGAGTCGACCATTCGTTGTTGTCCGTGAAGAAGAACTCGTTCTTCCCGTCCTCCATGCCGTGGTCGCCGTCGTGAGCCACGTTCTTCAGGTAGTTGACTCGGAAGTTCGAGTCGACCAGGTTCTGCACGTCCCAGTGATAGTTGAAGATCAGGTCTTCGGAGCCGATGTTGCCGTAGATCGGAACTTGCAAGATGTTGGGGTCGTCGTCGCGGCGATGGGTCAAGGAGAATGCCGCGTAGTCCCATCCCTCCAGGCCCGGCTCTGGATTGTCGAAGCGAATCCCCAGCAAGTCGATCGGCAGGAACATGTTCTTCAGAGGCTCGTTGGAGAAAATCTGCGGGAACGCTCCGTTGCCGAGGCCCGATTGCACGTGTCCCGCGAACTTGAACCAGTCGCCGATGATGAAAATGCCCATGTCCGAGGCGAAGGCGCCGGCCGCGCCGTGATAGGTGTCCGGCTGCAACATCGAGAACCACTGGGAAACCTGACCACCCCAAGAGCCGCCGTACAGAAACGACTTGGCATCGTCGATCTGGGCGGGAGTGAGGCCCAGCTCCGTCTTCAGATGGTGGTGACGAATGAAGTACTGGGCCTCCTGGGTCCGCTGCAGCGCGTTCCACAGGTCCGAGCTCACTCCTTCATGAACGATGACCACCATATCACCGGCTTTGATCGCTTGGTCGACGGGAAGGCCATTGGTCGTCGCGGACCAGCCGTAGGGAGTGGCCAGAATCTCGTCGAGGGGAAAGAAACCCGCGGTGCTGAAGTGAGAAGGATGACCGGGGGAGTTCACCAACAGAATGTGTGGGGGGGAGTTCACGTTGTTGATGTCATAGATGGCTTGCACGTAGCCACCGTTGACACGGAACGAGCTCACTTGAACCGTGGCGTTCCAGAAGGTGGTGGTTTGTCCGGTGTGTGCCGCGTCCGCGGTCACGACCGTGGCGGGATCGGTCGGATCCAGCTTGTGCAAGAACATCGGGACGCCCCCGTTGCAAGCTTGCAAGCCCACTTCCAGGGCGACCAAGTTGTGCACCTTGTCGAGGATTTGACTGCGGGGGGACGTCGAGGTGCAGGTCCACATCGGAGCCAGGTAGTGGTTCGAGTCGTCGTAGTTCTCGAACGGGATGTTGCCGCCGACGTCGATGGCGAATTCACCAAGGGTGGTGTCGTGACCACCGCTCAATCCCTGATTGACCCAGTAACTATCGCCGGATTGGGCGACGGCTAGGTTGCCGGCGAGTCCGAGGAGCAAGCCCGTGACCGCGCGGATCGACCACCGACTCCCACCTCGGACGCATGTGGCCACGGATGGGTGATCCTTGGCGTGAACGGAAGGGTTGCCTGGCTGAATGCACTGCATGAAAACCCCCTTCGGGCGGGAAGTGCGGGGCAGTTCCCGTCGACCCCGACGAATTCGATCCGAAAGATTCCACCACCTTCTTGGACGGCGCTCGTTCGAGCTGCCAGAAGTCGTAGACGCCTTCCGGCGAGGCCTTGATTCATCAATTTCAGAGGGAGAAACCGTGAAGACGGGGCGGGGACTCTTGCTCAAACGAGGGGCTGTTGTGCCGAATCGGCACTGCTCTGGCCGGGCCCAGGCGGGTGACGGAAGCCGCGGCGGCCGGCGCGTGTCTCCCGAAGGAACTGGTACTCCCGTTGCTGCCTCCGATGGAGTTTGCGAGGAAGCGTCCCGAGGAACACGGGGTCCGGAACCGCTTCCAGGGGAAGATCTGCCGATCCACTCGGCGTTGTTTTCGGAGGAACGAACCCATGGAGATCTCGGTCAAGCGAACCGGAGGGTCGCGAATCGTCGCGGCATTCCTCGGCTTCCACGCGCTGGTCGTGTCGAGTGCCGGTGCGCAAACCGCGGCTCCTGCCGAAGAGATCTCTCGGTTCGGGGAATACGCGGGCTACGGCGAGCCGGTTTACGACGGGTATGTCCGCGAGTCGTTTTACATCCCGATGCGAGATGGAGTGAAGCTGGCCTGCGATCTCTACCGACCGACGCGGGCTGGGAGGTTCGCGACGGAGCCGCTGCCGCTGGTCTGGACCCACGACCGCTATCAGCGCTCCAGCAATCAAGGCGGAGCGGTCGTCACCAAGCTGCTCGTCTATCCCGGTTTGGCGGACATGATTCATCACGGCTACCTGGTCGCCACCGTCGACGTGAGAGGCGGGGGCGCGTCATTCGGGAACTGGACCGGCATTTTCAATCCTGACGAGACCCAGGATGCTTACGACATCATGGAATGGTTCGCCGGTCAGGAGTGGTGCGACGGGAACCTGGGCATGTTTGGCGGCTCTTACCTCGGAGGCACCCAGTTCATGGCCGCCGCTACGGAGTCACCCCACCTGCGGGCGATCTTTCCCTTCGTCGCTCTTTGCGACCAGTACGACGTGGTTTGGACCGGTGGAATCTTCCGGGATGACCTCACCCATACCTGGAGCGAGCTCACCAAGATGCTCGATCGCAGTTCGGCAGTCTTGCCGGTGGATGGGCTGGAAGGGGAGAGTGACAAGAAAGAGGCTCTGGCCCAGCACGAAGCGAATCTGGAGTTCGAGAGTCACGTGCGCGCGATGCCGTTCCGCGACTCCGAGCATCCGAGCGGATTCACGGGGTACGAGATCGGGAGTCCCGTGACCTACCTCGAAGAAATCGAGGAATCCGACGTTGCGATCTATCACCAGGCGGGTTGGTTCGACACCTTCCCCAAAGATGCGGCGATCATGTATCGCAGCCTGGAGAATCCGCAGAAGATGGTCATCGGTCCGTGGTTCCATACCGAGGCCGGGGGCGTCGATTGGTCGGCAGAGTTTCGGCGCTGGTTCGACTACTGGCTCAAGGGGGTGGAGAACGGGGTGATGGACGAAGACCCGATTCACTACTACACCATGGGTGCTCCTCGGGGGCAGGAGTGGCGTTCCACCCCGCAATGGCCGCTCGCGGAAGAACGGCGGGTCGACTACTTCTTTGGCGCTGGTCCTTCCGGCAGTGTGAAGTCCATCAATGACGGGACGTTGCAGCGGACTCCGAGCTCATCGGAAGATTCGGATCGCTACGTGGTCGACTACGAATGCTCCAGTGGCCAAGTCAGTCGCTGGAACACGGCGGTCGGGGCCGGCGGCCCCAGTCCTCGCTACCAAGACCAGCGGGCCAACGACCAGCGCAGTCTGACCTACACGAGTCCGGTCCTGGAAGCCGACCTCGAGGTCACCGGGCATCCGGTGGCAAGGCTTTGGGTCAGCAGCGATCACGACGACGGGGATTTCTTCGTCTACCTCCAGGAAGTGACGCCGGACGGGGCATCCACCTACGTGACCGAGGGATGCTTGCGGGCCTCCCATCGTGCGTTGCAGGAGCGCGCCGGACTGCCGTTCCACCGCAGCTACGCGAGCGATGTCCAGCCCATGGATGGCAAGCCGGTCGAGCTGGTCATCGATCTACAACCCACTTCCAACCTGTTTGACCGTGGCCACCGCATTCGGGTCACCGTGGCTTGCGCGGACCACGAGAACTCCGACACTCCGGTGTTTGAACCTCTGCCGGTCGTGCAGCTCCATCGGGCCCCACAAATGGCCTCGCGAATCGAGCTACCGACGATCCCCGTGGCGAATGTTCCGGCGAACCCGCAAGGAGAATGAACCAGGGGTGCGGGCGAACCTATCCGGCTTCTTGACCCGCCTCCCGAACGGCTTCGGCTCCGACGGACTTCTCGAGGAGGTCCTGGGCCATTCGGAACACGCCTTCCACGCTTTCTCCCTGACAGGTCCCCATGTGGAGGGGGGACGGGGACTCTCGAGAAACGCGAGCGGCATAGCGGCGCGCGGATGGAACGAGCGTTTCGCCGATCTCGATCGCGTAGACAGTGCCGGACTTGCTGCGAAGCACAGCCTTTTCGACGGTGCGGTAGGCGTTGTCGAGATGAGCGGCGACGGACGACTTCAGATGCAACGTCATGACGTTCCCCTCAATGTCTTGAGTGCGTGCGACCCGCCGGTCGCCCCGAAGACAGTACTCGAAATCACGAAAGCGAATCAACGATGAACGATTTCACCGGATCCGAGGCGCGGGTCGCCGCGCGCTGGGTCGCCGTCGCAAAGGTGGACGACCTGTCTCCCGAATCCATGAAGGTCGTGCGCAGAGAGGGGCTTTCGGTGTTGCTCGTCACCGGACGCGACGGAGAGATTTGGGCAGTGGAAAACCACTGCCCCCACGAGGGCTATCCCCTGGTGCAGGGCACGTTGGAGGGCTGTGTTCTGACTTGCACCTGGCACAACTGGAAGTTCGATGCTCGAGACGGGAAGTGTCAGGTGGGAGGGGAGGACGTTCGCTCGTTCCCGATTCGGACCCGAGCGGGGATGGTGGAAGTGGACCTTGCTGATCCCGATCCGGCCATCGTTCGCGAACGGCTACTCGAAAGTTTCCGCTGCGGCATCTTGCGCTTCGAGAACGACCGCGCCATTCGCGATGGCGTTCGACTCTTGCAAACGGGAATGGCACCGGAACAGCTTCTGCGGGAAGTGGCGTTGGTGGACGCGCGGCACTCGGAGTGGGGAACCAGCCACGGGCTGGCGGTGGCGGCGGACTGTTGCCGTTACCTGAGGCGCTATTCCGGCAACAACGCCATGTACGCCATCGCTCCCGCCATCGACTACTGTGGCGAACGAAATCAACATCGTCCGGCGCGCTCCATTCCGCCGGCAGTGACCGATCCTTCCGAGGAGCGCTTTCGGGAGGCGGTCGAAAAAGAAGACGCAGCGCTTGCCGAAGGTCTGATCTTGGGGGCTGTGGAACGTGGCGATGAAGCCGAGGTCATCCAACGCTGGCTATTGGGCGCTTGCGCCGATCACTTCTACGACTTCGGACACCCGCTCATCTACAGCATCAAACTGCTGGAGTTATGGGAAGCCGCCGGTCGAGAACAGCTGGCACCGCTGGCGGGGTCCCTTGCCTACAGCATGGTCTACGGCACTCGCGAAGACTCGCTGCCCTATTGGCGCCCTTATGCCGAACGATTGCGAGCGTTCGAGTCCGAGTTGGAAGGCCTGGCGAGTCGCCAGGAGTCGCCCGAGGACGGCAACTTGCAGGAGCTGAAACTCGCCGTTCTCGATGGCACTGCCGAGCAAGCATTTGTCGCGTTGCAGTCTGCGTTACGGCGTGGAGTGCGGGTCGAAGTCATCGCCACGGAACTGGTGGCGGCGGCAGCTCACCGTTTCTACCGCTTCGACCGGCGACTCGAGCGAAATGATCAGGTGGCGGAAAACTGGATCTGGATCACCCACCGGTTGACGGTGTCGGCGGCGGTTCGCCACGCGGTGTCTCGCGTGACCTTCCCGAACGCGGTGCGGCTCTTGGTTCACGGCTTGGCGTTCCTTCACACCGGGAAGCCGATGGACGATCCTGACTCTCGCCTGCCGCCATCGTGGAGCGGCACGAACACGGTGGGCCACCTCTTGGACGCGATTGTGGGCCGCCGCGCTGACGAAGCGGTCGCCCGTACCCGGGCTCTCCTCGAGGCGGGTGGCGACCGTCAAGAGCTTCGCGAGAAGATCGAGGATCTGGGGCTCGCAGACGTGGTGGTTCGACCGATCGTTGTCGTGCACGTCATCAAAACGACCTTCGCCGCGTTTGAAGAGTGGGATGCCATGGAAGGACATCCAGATCGCGATCATCTGTTGTTCGCTTTGATCCGGTTCCTGGCGTCCGACGTCCAGGAGCGGAGAGTGCGTGACCAAGTCACCACGTCGATTCGCTGGGTGGCGGATGGAGTGATTCCGAGGAAACTGACCCAGTGAGCCCACGAGGGGCCCCGTTCGCCATTCGGCACAAGCGTTTGCACACGCTCCGTGTCAGAATTCGGTGGGCCGTTCGAGGGCAGCTCTGCGGTTTCGCTCATCACTCATGTCCCAATGAAGGAGGCACTCGTGAGCATGTTTCGTGGAATGACGGTTCAAGGAAAGGTCGCGAGCTTGGCGCTGTGGGTCTCCCTGACCTTGTGGAGCAGTGTCGCCACCTTTCGCTCCGCGCCCGACGAGCCTTCCACGGACGAGCAAGCCGTCACGGTGTTCCTGGTTCGGCATGCCGAGAAGGCCACCGATGATCCACAAGACCCGAACCTCTCCGGTGCCGGGAAACAACGCGCGCAAGCCTTGGCCCGGATGCTTGAGCATGCCGGAGTCACCCATCTGTTCTCTTCGGCCTACCGGCGCACTCGCCAAACATTGGCTCCGCTAGCGAAACTCTCGGACAACGAGGTCGTGGAGTACAACGTTCGTGAGCCACAGGCCTTGCTGACGAAACTTCGCGAACTTGAGGGAGGCTCCGTGGCGGTGGTTGCCGGGCACTCCAATACCGTTCCTGCCATGTTCCAAGAGCTGAGCGGCAAGCAAGCCTCCGACCTGGAAGAGTCTGCCTATGGCCTCATCTTTGGAGAGGATGCGTACGATCGCCTGTTCGTGGTGACGCTCATGACCGATTGCCACGGCGATCGCCGGGCGGTCAGCGCGATGGAGTTTCGGGTGCACGCCAACGGCTGAGAGGAACCGCTGTTCGAGTCATTCCCCGGCGGTGCCGGCCTCAGCGGTGTCCATGTCCGCCTTGGCTTCGCGGTCGCGCGGAGTGATCGTCACCATGTCCTTGCCCCGCTTGACCTTCTGACCGGTCAAGCGAAGGATGCGGAGCGACAGATCCATCACGAAGCGATCCGCCGGCACCCGGATCACGGGAAAGGCGATCTCTCCCTCCCAATCGGCTTGCTCGACGATCTGCTGGGCGGCCGCCTGCGGCGTTCCCACCTCCACAGCCAAAGCTTCCAACGCTTGCTGCTTCAGCTCGACCGGATACGGTTGCTCCAGGTGTTTGTGAAGGTTGGCCAGGATCTTCGCAGCGACCAGGCGAGTCTCGGTCTTGTCCTTCACCCCGTAGTACAAACGGTCGAAGTCTTCACCCTCCGCCTTCTCTTCCTTGGATAGGGCGATCAAGCTCAGCATGTCTCGCAGGTCTTCGTCTTCTGCGAGTTGGCGCTGAAGGTCCTGGTTTCGATCGGAGATCGAGTTGACGTAGGAGACGGAGTTGTAGCGGGCATCCTTGAGGGCGCCGTACTCGCTGAATTCCGTCGGATCCATGGGGCTCTCGCCCAGTTCGAACAAGCGAAGACCGATCTCGCGGACGTGCTCGATGAAGAACTCGTCCAGTTCGGCCTTCTGATCCTCGTCCAGCTTTCGTCGCTCTCGTTGGATCGAAAAACGCAGACTTTGCAGTCCATCAATGCCGAGCCACCCAGACGACCGCGGCTCGAGGTAGGCTTCTTGCCAAAAGTCCCGGTTGGCGAAGGCGGCGATCGATCCGAGAAACTGCACGGCGGTGCGAAACGCGGTGGAGCGAGAGGACATCACCGAGGAACCACTCACGGCGCCTTCGTCCGGCCAGTGGGCCTCCGCCACCTCGATGGCCATGGCGGCGTACTGTTCGATCAGGGACGGCGGAAAGCCTTCGGATCGAAACACGGCGGAGCAGCGCTCCAAGATCTCCAGCGCCTTGGCCGGGCTTTCTACGGTGGCTGCGATCTCTTTGATGTGACGGATCGCCATTTCCGTTTCGCCGGCGTGAAACAGGGCTTGGACCGCGAGTCCCATTTCTTGCGGCTCGCGAGACATGGCGCTGAGTTCCAGGTCTTCGAGCACGAGTTGCGCCACATGGGCCGTCTCGTCGTCTTCCGTGTCGCGCAACGCGGCCAGGGCTCGGCCGACCTGGCGGGTGACCAAACCCCGTCCGGAAGTGTCGTTGACCAAGCCTTCGTAAAGAGCGACCAGGTTCTCTCGATTGGCGTTGTCCGCCAACAGCACCGCGGCGGTCAACAGCTCCAGAGTCCATCCCACGGTCGTGTCACGAGCGGTCGCCCGCAGGTATTCGAGGGTGCGGGGGTTTTCCAGGAGTCTGCCGTAACACTCCGCTCGGAAGGCAACCTGTTCGGCGGTGTACATCGCGTCGCGGCTCTGCCACACGGACAGTCCACGGCGACTTTGCTGGTCCACGACCTCGGCGATGAGCTTGTAGAAGATCTCCCCGTCGACCGGATCGCTGGCGAGCATCTCGTCCACCAGTTCGTGAACTCGAGTGAGGTCGGACGTGTCCTCTGCGTCTTCGGAGTCCAGATCCGGGTTTTCGATCGGGGGATGAGCCGCAGGAAGTGGCGGATGGCCCGCGGGCAGTGGCGGGTGGCCCTGGGGCACCGATGGGTGCTGCGCGAACATCGGCGCGCCGCTGCCAATCATCACAATGCTCACAGCCCAGGGCATCAGAGCCCGGCGAGTCGAAAGGAGTGGCGAGCCAAGCAGTCCGGGGGTCATGCACTTTCTCCATCGGGGATAGCAAGGACGGGCAAACTACCAGGAACGACTCCCCGACGCTCGATTCGGCGGAATGTCATGGGATTGCAAAGCGCGCCACCCGATGTGGCGGAAACCCGCACTTGTCGATTCGTGAACCTCGGATCCGGCGAAGGAGACGACTCGCTCGTAAGGGAGGCAGACTAACGTACGGGCTCGGCCTCAGGAGCCGAACGGAATCGCGCGTCGGGGGTGTCGGGAAGCAGGCTCGAGGAGCCGTTGTCAGCAAAGGAACGGAAACGATGAAGTGGACGGCAATGACCATGGCAGGTTGGGTGGTTTGGTGTTCCGGCCTGGCGGCGGCGACGGACTGGCCGAAGTTTCACGGACCCAACGGGGATGGCACCTCCTCGGAAACCGGGTTGCGCAAGAACTGGGGAGAGTCCGGTCCCGCGATTCCGTGGTCCTGCGACGTGGGCCCTGGTTTCGGAGGAGTCGCCGTTCGAGATGGTCAAGTGTTCCTCTTGGACCGGGTTCTTTCGGAAGCCGATGTGATGCGGTGTCTCGATTTGGAAACCGGAGAGGAGATCTGGAGCAAGAGATACGAGGCGCCCGGTCGGTTGTCCTTCCCGGGTTCTCGGTGCGTTCCCACCGTAGAAGAAGAATACGTGTACGCCCTTGGAGGCTTCGGTCAATTGACCTGTTTCAGCCGAGAGAGTCACGAGATGGAGTGGATGGTCCACTTGGTAGACGAGTTTGGCGGAGAACTCCCCAAGTTCGGGTACTCCCAATCTCCCGTGGTTTACGAAGACTTGGTGATCGTGGCGCCGATGGGCGAGGAAATCGGACTGGTGGCGTTGGACCGATTTTCGGGAGACGAGGTGTGGAGCACGGATGGCCTCCGGCCGATTCAGGCCAGCCCGATGCTGGTGGAACTGCATGGAACTCCTCAAGTGTTGTTCGTCGGAGCTTCGGGAGAGGGCGCCCAGGCGGCCACCGTCTTGCGGAGCTACGACCCGGACACCGGAGATGTCTTGTGGAGCGTCGACACCGGCGGCGCGGGATCCATCGTCGCCCCCGTTCGAGTTGCCGAGAACCGTCTCTTGATGACGGGTCGAGTGACCACTTTGTTCGATGTGCAGACCAACAACGATGGCTTTCAGGTCGAGCCCGTGTTCCGGGTCGAAGAGGGCTCTGCTCTGCACTTGGTGATGGCCCATGACGACCACTATTACTTGGTGACCAGCGGCGAACGAGGGGGTGGTCGGCGCGGACGCAATCGCGGTTCCGATGGCGGCGAATCAAACCAAGAGGCGGGGGAGGAGGAAGAGTCGCGGGGCAGCGGACGGGATCGCTCGCGCCGCGGAGGGCGCGGGGAACTGGGGCGACTGATCTGCGTGGACTCTTCCGGCAACGAGGTCTGGCGGAGCGGGGACGACGCGGCCTATGGATCCAGCAACGTCTTGTTGGCGGACAAAACTCTCTACATCCAGGAAGGGTACAGCGGGGCCCTTCGCGTGGTGGCGCCTTCCCCGGACGGGTACCAGTTGCTCGCCGAAGCAGATCTCTTTGGATCCGCGGACGCGCGCAACGATCAGCAGGCCTGGGCGCCGATGGCTCTCAGTGACGGGCGCCTGCTGATTCGCAATCAGGATTCACTGAAGTGCGTGGACCTTCGCGGCGACTCGTAGTCGCGCATTCCAGGGGAACCAGAGAACCCATGGCCTCGGAATTCGCACCAATTGACCAGTTGGGGAAGTGCAGGGAAACTGTTGATCTCAAAGGGAGCTGCCCCGGAATGATTCGGGCAGCGGGCCGTCAACGCCAAGGAGACGCCGTGAAGACTTTCGTCGCTGCTGCCGTGTTCGCCACCACCCTTGCCCTGGTGACTGCTGGTCCGGCTTCTGCGCAGATTCGCGTGGGGGATCACTACTCCTTGGACGTGCAGGCGCCGAACGAGGCGTTCCAACGCGGCGCCGTGCCGTGGAGCAAGCTCATCCATCATCCGGGGGCGAGCTACATCGCGGTTCACTTTGCCGAGTTCGACCTTGCTCCTGGCAACTGGTTGATGGTGACCGATGGCGAGGGCAACCAAAGCTACGAGATGTCCGGTCGTGGCAAGCAGCAAGCCGGGACTTTCTGGGCCAAGCACGTCAAGGGCGACACCGTGGAGCTCACCCTGGTGCGAACGCGGCCGGGACCCAATCGCTTGCACATCGACGAGTATGCCGCCGGGTTTCGAGACCTGGACCAGTACGAGGCCATCTGTGGAGTCGACGACAAAGAGAACGCCAAGTGCTTCGAGGGCAGTCACCCGAAGGAGTACGAGCATGCCCGTGCGGTGGCTCGATTGTTGATCAACGGCAGCGGTCTGTGCACCGGCTGGTTGGCCTCCTCCGACAACTACCTGATGACCAATCAGCACTGCGTGGCGGACAACGATGCCGCCCTGAACACGGACTTCGAGTTCATGGCCGAAGCGCCGACTTGCCCGAGCGCCAATTGCCAGTTGTGCTGGGCCGGCGACGTGTATTCCGGAGGAACCCTGGTGTCCGTGGACTTTGCCTTGGACTATGCATTGATCAAGATCGACTCCGGGGACCCCGCTTCGCAGTACGGACACCTGACCGTGGATCCTCGTTCCCCGGTGGTCGGCGAAGAGATCTACATTCCCCAGCATCCGGGAGGCCGTGCCAAAGAGATCGCCATCAACAGTACTGATCCCAACGATGCGGGGGGCGTCTGCCGGGTGTTCACCAACGACGCGCCGGGCTGCACTTCCTTCCTCGGTTCCGACGTGGGTTACTACGCCGACACGGAAGGGGGATCGTCCGGGTCACCGGTGATCGCTCGCAACGGTCATCGAGTGATCGCCCTGCATCACTGTGCCAATTGCCCCAATCGCGGAGTGCCCACCAGCCAGATCTACCCTCTGGTCCAGCAGTTCATCGACCCGGTGCCGACCTCCTTGTTGAAGATCAATGGCGAGCATCCGGCGTCCGACGTGGTGAACATCAGCGGCCCATTGAAGTTGACGATCAGCACGACCAGTGGCGGAATCCCGAACGACGTCGAGTGGTACCTGGCGGCTCTGGTGAACGGGCAGGTGTACTGGTTGACCGCGGGTGGTTTCTCGACCACGCCCGGAACTCTCGCCGTGTTGCCGCCGCGACATCTGGCGGACCAGTGCCTGCTCGACATCGACCTGCCGTCCGGACTGAACGTCACCTTCGCGTTCTTCCTGCGGGACGGCGGGGTCATCAAGGGCACCGACGTGCTCACGGCCCAGTCGTAACCCCGCCGCGGTCGAGATTTCCGTTTTTCTCGCCAAGGAAACCCGGCTCGCGGGATTTCCAGGGTGGAACGAGCGGAGGTCGTCATGACCGCATTACCCCCTATCCCTGAATCCACTCTCAGCAGCCACGCCGCAGGACTGCGGGGCCTGGCTCGAGGGCTTCTGCGCGACGAGCACGCGAGTGAAGACGTCGTGCAGGAGACCTGGCTCTTGGCCTTGGAACGTCCGCCGGCGAACCGAGCACGACTCGGCGGCTGGTTGAGACAGGTCACCCGTACTTTGGCGTTTCGGCGCCAGCGAGGTGATCGGCGCCGTCAGCAACGGGAACGGGACGCGGCTCAAAGCGAGGCGCTCGATTCTGCCGAGGAGAGCGCCAGTCAGCGGGAGATCGTGACAGCGTTGGTGAACGCGGTTCAGTCGCTCAGCGAGCCGTACCGAACCGTGATTTCCATGCGCTACTACCAGGATCTGCCGCCGCGAGTCATTGCCCGAAAACGGGGAGTTCCCGTGGCCACGGTGGACAGTCAGTTGCACCGTGCTCGTCAGCAATTGCGCGCTCGCCTCGACGCGGAGACCGGGGGACGGCGAGGCGCGTGGATTCCAGTCCTTGCTGCAGCCACCGGCTGGACGAAAGAGGCGGCCGCTGCGGTGGCCGCGGGAACGAGCGTTGCAGCAGGGGGTACAACGATGATTTGGAAGTGGTTGGCAAGTGCCGCGGTGGTGAGCGGCGCGGTGGTCGTGGGGGTGCAAACGACGTCGGAAAAAGACCCTTCGCAGGATCACCGGTCTTTGGCGGCGGTCGTCGAGACAGGCTCGTCAGGAAGCTTGGACCTGGCACCGGTGGAGCAAGAAGAGAGCGAAGGACCGACCCGGCGACTGCTGGAGAGCACCGGGCGAAGTCACAGCGCCAAGTTGGCGCCGGCGGCGTTCCGGTTGCCATATGAGTATGAGATTTCGGGAGTCATCGTCGACGAGTGGGACAAGCCGATCAACGGTGCTCATCTTTTCCTGGCTCCTCTGCAGCAGCCGCTGAACGATTGGGGGGAGTGCGATCGGGAAGGTCGCTTCCACGTCAAGTTCCGCGCTTCGACGCCTTCCCTGGCGATGGCCGTGGCCGTGGCCAAGGGGGCGCCGACTCAGGAGCTCACGCGAATCTCGGTGAGCGCCGGGAAGCCTCTCGAACTGCGGTTGTTGCTGCCGGGCCGTTCCGTGGTCGCCACGGGCTCGGAAGTGGAAGTCGACTCGTCGGCCTCGGAGAGCTTCGAACTCTCGAAGAACGTGGAACTTTCGCGACGCCCGTTGAGAAGACTCGTCGAAACCGATGCAGAGATAGAGGTGTCCTACGGCATTTCCACATTCGTCCGCGAATCGGAACCGCGCATCTCGATGCTCCATGGCGAGAGCGGCGAGCAAGAGTTCCGCTGGCCCGCTCCGCCCATGTCGGTGGAAATCGAAGAGGAGAATGGCTGGGTCGGTGTGTTGACCCGTCGCGACGTCTCGCTGAACGAAATCGTGGAGCTCCGCGCCGAAGCGGACCTCGAGTTCGAAGAAGTCCGGGGGGATCGCCGCGGCACGATCGCCGGCCAGGTGCTTGATCCTTCGGGGCAGCCGGTGCCGGGTGCCTTGATCTACTCCGTGGGCGGAGACTGGGAAGTCCAAGTCGGCGCGGACCGCGAAGGACGTTTCCGGGTGGCGCTTCCTGTCGGAGCCGATGTCCAGCTGCGCGCCGGAGGCGGCGACCACGGGATCGCTTGGAATCGTGGTGTGACGATCGCGGAAGGTGAGGCGCTGTCGTGGAACCCACAACTCGACCGCGGCATGGAAATCCTCGGCAAGTTGCTGACGTGGGAGAGAAGCGCGGACGAGGACTTGGTGTTGGAAGCTCGGACTCAGTCGTCCCACGGGGTTTGGTTTGACTGGTCCCGGCACCAAGACGCCAATCCGAAGGGATTCGCGTTCCCCAATTCCCCGACTGGATCCTCCACTCTGATGGTGCGCCGGTCCGATGCCGCCTTTCCTGAGTGGGTGTACGACGGATTGGCTCCGGGTCAGGCGGCCCGCAGTTTCCGACTGGAGCCGCGTGCTCTGGGAAGCGCACTCCTGCAAGTGGTCGATGATCAGGGGCGGGCGTATCCCCACGCCAAGGTTCAGCTCTGGCACGAAGCCTCAGGGAAGGCTCGTTGGATGACTTCTCGCAACGACGGCTATCGGATGGAGAAACTCCCTGCCGGTGCCTACTCGGCATCGGTCCACAGTCCGCAACTGGGTTGGCGTTCCTTGGGTCGGGTGTACGTCGAGAGCGGCCAGGAAACGGATCTCGGAAGCGCGACGTTGCCTGGCACGGGACAGGTTCACTGGGCCGTGGCCGATTCCGGCCCGGTTGAGTTCCTGATTCGTTCGACCTCTTCTCCGGTGGCGCCGCGCGTGGCAGAAGGAGTGTTTCAGGAGACCCATACCCAGGATTTGTTCCCGGGTTCTTATCTCCTTTGGATTCAAGGAGAAGACTTCGTGTCCCGCGCCATTCCTTTCGACGTGGAAGCAGGACGCGCGACGAATCTCGAACTGGCCCTGAGCGAGTGGCGCGAAGTTGCCTTCGTGTCACAGCAAGGACGCGACATGTCCGGGGAAAGTGATGCGCTGATCCTGAAGGTGTTCGAGGGGGAGAACGGCCCGGTCCAGTTGCAGAGCGCCTGGAACGGCGAGAGCCTGCGAGTGCGATTGCCTGACGGGAGCTATCGCTGGTCGATCTCCGCGCTCGGTTCGGGGCGCGCCGCCAAGCAGTCGCCGGCAGAGGGGCGCTTTGAAGTTCGAGGGGAAGCCCTGACGGTGGCCCCCACGCTGCCTTGAAGTCCTGGGTGAAATGATCGCGGGGGGTAGCCGTAGACACGGCTGCCCCCCGTTCTTTGATGGCAGTACAATGGGCGCTCGCGGCTTTCGAGTTTGCCCAAGGGGATGATCCGAAGGTCCGCTCGCGGAGGGCACCCGCGGACACTAGAACGGGATCTCCCATGAGTCGCTGTTACGGGACCCAAGGGCCACGCCTTCGGGCCGGCCCGTTTCAAGTCGCAGAAACGTCTCACCCCGGCGGTCTCGTGTTGCCCCGCCATTCCCATGCAAGTGCCTGTCTGCACTTCGTGCTGAGTGGGGTTTATCAAGAGACGACCACTCGCGGGACTCAGGCCCATTGCGCCGCATCGTTGTTGTACAAACCCGTCGGCGAGCTTCATTCCAATCGGTTTCCCGAGCAGGGCGCACGGACCCTACGCATCGAATGGTCGGAGCAAGAGACGCGGCCGCTGGGTCTGCGGACTCATCACCTGCGCAAGGACTCCTTGGGAGACCTCGCCCGGCGGATTCTGGCGGAGTACCGGGCGCCGGATCCATTCACCCCGCTTGCCGTGGAAGGATTGTGCCTCGAGCTGTTGACGGGTCTCGCGAGGACCAACACGGGCAAGCCCAACGCGGCAGAAGAAGACCTTGTTCGACGGGTCACCGCAGAGCTCGAGCAACGCTTTGCGGAACCCTTGGAGCTGGGAGAACTCGCGACCAAGTATGGAGCCCACCGCTCCCATCTGTCGCGAGCATTCCGCGCCCACCATCGCTGCACGATGGGGGAGTACTTGCGGCGACTTCGGATCGAGTCGGTGAAGCGACGGCTACGATCCGATCGTTCCATCGCCGAGATCGCCGTTCACTCCGGCTTTGCCGATCAAAGCCATCTGACCCGCGTGTTTCGCCGAATGGTGGGGATGACTCCCGGAGCCTACCGGCGGATCACCAAAGGTTGACCGCCGTTTCGTGCGATGACGGGGTCATGGGACGGGCTCGTGGATCGTTCGCGCTCGGTCGGCCCGTGCGCGATCGGTCGTTTCTGTCACCCCCGGGACCGAATCCCCCAGCCATCGTCGCGGTGATTACTTTCCCGAAAGCGGGCGAGTGATTTCTACGGCCTCGCCATTGGGAGCGTTGTCGTTCCACATCGCGTTGGTGCCCACCGCCGCGATCAATCGGAGGTGGTCTTCCTCGAGGTCGGACCAGGGAACACGCACGATGAATGCTGGACTTGTGGGGTCGGCCGCAAAGCCGACGTTGTCGTCCGCTTCCATCGTCATCGCGCCGCCAAACGCGTCGTGGTGATCGGCGATCCCGACCGCTCCTCGGTAGACATCGTCCGGATCGAGAGAGACCCACGCCGTGATCAGTCGGTGGAAGCGAAGTCCGCTGTTGCCTCCCCACCACGCCGTGGAGTTGTCCGGGTCCTCGGAGGCTAACACCAGGTTGAGACCAAATGCTCGAGTTGGGGGTGGGGTGGCCAATGGGATTCGAATCCACAGGTCTGCGGCATCCGGCGAATACTGCAAGCCCGTCGCGTCGGGAAGTCCCTCCATCGCGCCGTCGCCTCGGGGATCGTCAGCCAGGGAGACCCACTCTCGATTCGCGAACTCGCTTGGGTCCATCGGTTGGCGGGATTGGCCGAAGGGCACCAGGAAATCGTTCGCCATGAGGAAGTCCGGTTCCCAACCGAGGACTTCGTCGGCCAAGTCGGCCGCCAGGTCTGCGCGGGGGGACGGCAGGAAAAGGAAACCGCGGGCCGCCATCCCGTAGGTGAAGACGTCCCAGAATTCGGGAGGTTGCTCCGAGGTGTCTCGCTTGGTTCGTAAGTCTTCGATGATGACGAAGACGTCGCGTTCCAGGGAGTCGAACAGCTGAGCGGCGTTGGGCCCGGAGATTCCCATCTGTAGCGCCATGAGGCGGACGAAGCACTGATCGGGCGCCCGTTCCCTTGCCTCATTGAGCAGCTCCTGCGTCTCGTTCACGAGGGCCATCATGTCTTCCGGTCCAAGCATGAAGCGAAACCAATTGCACAGAACGCCTCCCGCGTAAGCTCGACCTTCGTCGGGATTCAGCGTTCGACATTGGGCGAAGTGCCTGGTCGCCGCCAGAACTCGCTGCTGGGTCCCGATGGGATCACGCATGTCGGGAGAGCCGTTCTGCAGCATGGATTGGAGGACATCGGCAAGCCCGAGTAGGTAGTGGCGATTCGCCTCGAGACCTGGCTCTGACAAGGGCTCCATGTCTCGCAACTGCTGGGCGATCTGGGGAATCGTTTCCAAGTTGGCCTCGATCCCGCAACGGTTGAGGGTGACTCCGAGTGACTCCAAAGAGGCGCTTCCCTCTTCTGACGCAGGCCATCCAGCTCTGGCGAAAGGAGTCCAGAGAAACACGATCAGGCTGAGACCGGCGGCGGTTCGGCAATGCATCGAAAGTCCTTGGGAATGAGATGGCGAGCAAATCGTGGGGCACAGGGAGGCGAAAGCCATCGCCTGACGAGAACGCCCGAGGGCCTTGTTTCCAGCCGACCACTCGAGAGTTCGAAGAGGCTAGAGAGCGCCCGCCAAGCGGTCTTGAACGAATGTGAGGTTCTGGAATGGCTGTGACCGAGAATCTTCCGCTTCCACCTTTCCCCCGCTCCCCCAGCGCGTTCCGGTCGTGGCGCCGCCAGCGATGGAGCCTGGCGACGCTCCCTCTCCGCATGCTTCACCGCTGGTGGCGTCGCGACTCCAATCACCTTCTGCCGAGTTGGAGCTAAGATTCCGCCCATGAACAAAGCGTTCGTCAAGGAACCGGAGCCCGAAGAGCCGCGCTGCCCGCTACCAGAAGGATGTGGGGGAATCGGCACTTCCGTTGCCCTTGCGACGGTCGAATCCCAATTGCGGGCGGGTCACGGCCTGTCGCTTCCGAACAACCTGTACTACTGTTCCAGCGCGGATTGCTCGCTCGCCTACTACAACCCCTACGGATTCAAGATCCCCGCGGCGATGCTCATCCAGCAAACGTATCCGAAGGACCTTGCCGGACCGATCTGCCCCTGTTTAGGGGTGACCGCCGAAGAGATTCGACGAGAAGCCGAAGCTGGAGAACGTGCCAAGGTCCGCGAGGTCGTCCAGTACTGTCAGTCGGAGAAAGCCGACTGCGCTCGTCGATCTCCCACCGGAAGCTCCTGCGAGTCCGAAGTCCGACGCTTGTTCATGCGACACTTCTCGGGGAGTTAGCTTCCTTCGCCGCCTTGTTCCATGAGGCGCCGAGACAGCCGAATCACCTTGCCGTGGCGCTCGCAAGCCCAGCCCTGGGATTCCTTCAAAGTGATCGCCAGGTGTTCCAGTTCACTCGCCACCGACTCATGGGTGAAGGCGAGATCCCACACTTCGAGGGGGGCGTCTTCGTCGACTTCGACAGTTCGGTAGCGATCGCCGGTCAGGTTGCTGGCAATGCCGTCCATCGCTGCCCGAGTGGCGGGCTCCTGCACGAGCAACCAGCGGAGTTCGAACTCGCCGCGTTGCTCGGAGGTGAGGACGGTTCCTTCGACGGCGAGCTCCGGAGGAATGGGAGCGGGGGCGGGATAGCGATCCGGGTGGTAGATCTCCGCCGACGTCCGAGGTGGCTTGCGGAAGGCGTTGCTGACCGCTTCCCAGCCACCGGACTCGTGCAGCGCGCGGATGAAGCGAAGACCTGCTCCATACTGGTAGATCTTCTCGAATCGCGAGCGGTCCTTCTCGCCCGCTTCGGGGATGCCGGCGTGCTGTTCGAAGTCGTAGTCCATCAAGTCCGACACCGCCATCATCGCTTCGCCCTCGATCACACCGACCAGACCCCGAGCGGCGTCGGGTCCAAGGGCATCGGCTTCGTCGTGGAGTCTCGATAGGTCGAAGTGCTGGTCCTGGAGCGCGTGATGCAGCTCGTGAAGAAGGGTGCCGCGACTGAATGCCGCCGACTTGCCATCCACCACGACCAGTCGTTCCTGATCGGGCTCGTACCACCCGGCGAGCTTTCCGGTCTCGTCGCTCTTGGGAACGATCTCGGGCTCGACGACGCGCAAGAACTCGAGCTCTCGCCAAGCGGAGAGCTCCTCCATGGCGTCCGCAAGGCGCTCGGGGAGCTCCTTCTTCTTCGCTTTCTTTGCCTCCGAACGGCGGGTGACGGCCGATGCGTCGCCGGACTGCAAGCTGCGTGCTTCTTCCAGGAGTTCGCGTACGGCCGGATAGTCGACCACCTCCAGCGCTTGTTCGAAGTCTTGGATCGCTCCCGCATAGTCCGCTTGGTCCATGCGGACTTGCCCGCGGCTCGCCAAATAGATGACCGTGTTCATGCGATTCGGCTTGCCTTCGAGGAGCTTGGTGTAGGCGGCGATGGCGCGGTCGTAGTCTCCGCCCGAGCTGGCGCTTTGGGCTACGTCACTCAGCTCATGGGGGTCGTCGGGCAAGGGGCCTCGCGAGGAACCGCTCGCGGCGAACCACACCGTGACCCGCTGCTCCGGTGACAGATGCTGGCGAGCAACCCGTTTCAGGTCGGAGCGAGACACTTGGTCGATCTGTTGCGGGTACTTGGCGAGACGGTCGATCAGTCCGTGCACTTCGTACACGCCGAACAGGGCGGCCAAGGAAAAGTAGGGGCGACCGCGAATCGACAAAGAAGTGAACCGGTCGCGAATCAGTTCCTTCGCCTCATCGATTTCTGAGTCGGTCCATTCCGCGTTGTTCAGGGGACCCAGGATCGCTTCCAGTTCTTGATCCGCCTTGTCTCCGGTGGCGGCCACGCGGAACAGGTCACGATCGACCCGGCCCCCCATGGAGGCGGTGACGGCCGATCGGTCGGAGATGCGTTTGCGGTCCAGGATTTTTGCCAAGACATCCAGGGCCGGGCGGTCCTCGTGTTCTGCATCTGGGCCCATCCACACGAACTCGCAGCGATCTCGAGGAAGGTCCGTGACCAGCTGTTCTTCGCGCGCTTGGCTGTCTGGTTCCTGGATGGGTGCGGGCCGTTCCGGACCTCGCGGAAGAGCTCGGAACGCTTGCTCGATCGCGTCCAAGGCGACTTGCGGATCGACGTCTCCGGCCACCACCACCGAGGTGTTGTCCGGGTGATAGAACATGTCGTAGAAACTGCGAATCAGCGGGATGCCAAGCTTCCCTGCCTTGGTGTGACCGTTTTCATCCAGGACGCCGACGCCGTAGGGATGGCGACGGAAGACCACCGATTCCAGGAGTTCTTCGCGGGCCATCTCGCTCTGGAATGTGTTCGCTTCTTCGTCGATCAACCGATCTCGTTCGTGGAGCACGGCGGCTTCGTCAAAGGTCAGTCCGCGCAGCCGATCGGCTTCCATGCGAAGGACGTCGGAAAGCTTCTCGACCGGGATTTCATGGTCGTAGTACAGGGTGTAGTCGTTGCGGGTGTAGGCATTGGATTGACCACCCATCTCGTTCACCAGGCGATCGTGCTCATCCGCCCCGGTGGTCGCCGTGCCGGTGTACATCGCATGTTCCGTCAGGTGGGCGATTCCCGTCGTCCCGGCGGTCTCTTGCCGGTTGCCGACACCGACGACCATGAAGACTGACACACCTTTCTCCGAGTCTCGGACGGCGGCGGCTCGCAGGCCGTTGGGCAACAGGCGCCGAGCGAAAGTTGCGTCACCAATCGTGATCGACGGCAGATTCCCCGGCGTGTCTTGGTGACGGCCCGTGGCGCAGGACAGCACGGACAGCGTGAAAGGAAAAGCGATCCAGCGAAGAACGGCGCGCATGGTTTCGACTCGTGGGTTGGGTAGGAAATGATCCCGTGGCAAAGATCGGGTGGGCGATGAAAAAGGGGGGGAACGGGCATTGCAGAGGGCGCTCGATTTCGAAGAGCGGCCTCACGCTGCGGCTCGAGCGTCTGGGAGGAGTCCTCCGTTTCGCCCGAGAGCGAGACTGGTAGGAAGCCCCGAGGCTTCGACTCAGCGGTCGAATCGGATCTCCGTGGATCCAGTCGCAAGCCGATGCGACGTCCTCCGCCACTGAGGAATCATGGAACCTGAGGCCATGGATTCCAAGGATTCATCGCCAATCGGTGGACCGCCGAGATCGTCACAAGTCCTCGTCAGACAAAACTTTGGCTCAATCTCGCCATGGCCTTCAGGAACCACCCGAGCCAGGTATTGTTTGGCCGAGGCCTTTCCGGCCTGCGGGCGGCCTTCCCCGCGGCCGTCCGACAAGCCCAGCCCCTGACGGCTCCCAGTGGAGATTCGATCCCATGTTGAAGCGCTCTTCGAGGTCGGTTCCTCGCAGCACTTTCTTGCGACTTGCGACCGGGGCGCTGCTCGCGCTCTTCGCCGTGACTCCGGCGGCGGTGGCTCAAGACCGGGGCTTTCGATTTGGTGACGATGCGGCGGCGTGGATCGAAGACGTGGACGCCGGGGACCTGGACGTTTTGTCCAAGGTCGGTGTCGACTTCGACGGGATGTTTGGCAGTCGAGCTCGCGTCTACGTGAACGACGTCGCGTTGCTGAACGAAGTCGAGAAGCTGGGCTTTCGGGTGACGCCGATTCCGCGGGTGGTGCCGAACTTCGAAGGCGGCGGCTATCCGACCGTTGCTCAGCTGGGATCGGACTTGCAGGCGATTGCCGCGGCGCATCCCAACCTGTGCCAGCTGTTCAGCATCGGCAAGTCGGTGCAGGGTCGCGACTTGTGGATCCTGAAGATCTCCGACAATGTGACGGTCGAAGAAGATGAGCCGGAGTTCAAGTACATCTCTTCGATGCACGGAGACGAAACCGTCGGAATCGTGTTGATGATGGATCTGATCGAAGAGCTGATGAGTGAGTACGGCAGTGATCCGCAGATCACTCGATTGGTGAACGAGGTCGAAATCTGGATCATGCCGCTGATGAATCCCGACGGCTACAACGCCGGCAGTCGCTACAACGCCCAAGGAGTCGACCTGAACCGAGACTTTCCCGATCGAATCAGCGATCCGGTCAACACCACCGCCGGTCGCGCTCCCGAAGTCGCTCATGTGATGAACTGGGCGTTCCAGCAAAGCACGGTGCTCTCTGCCAATCTTCACACGGGTGCCCTGTGTGTGAACTACCCCTATGACTCGGACCCGAACCCGTTCGCTTCCTACTCGGCGACTCCTGACGATTCGCTATTCGTGGACCAATCCCTGACCTACTCCACGTTGAATACTCCGATGTACAACAGCTTCTGGTTCAATCAGGGAATCACCAATGGCGTGGAGTGGTACCTGGTTCACGGGGGCATGCAGGACTGGAACTACCACTGGCTCGGCTGCAATGAGGTCACGATCGAACTCAACGACACCAAATGGCCCCCGGCCAGTCAGCTGCCCGGTCTGTGGAATGACAATCGTGGTTCGATGCTGGCCTACATGGACTTGTGCCTGAAGGGTGTGCGTGGAGTCATCACGGATCAGCAAACCGGAGATCCACTGGCGGCGACGATTCGAGTGGTCGGGATCGATCACGATGTCTACACCGACCCGGACGTGGGTGACTACCACCGCATGATCGAGCCCGGCTCGTATCATCTGCGGATCACGGCACCGGGGTATCGAAAGAAGGTGTTGCCGGTGGTGGTGGGAAGCGGGGACGCCACTCGACTGGATGTGAGTTTGATTCCCAACGGCGGCCTGTATCGAGAGCTTCCGGACTTGCAGGGGACGCTTCGCTAACGGGAACCTCATCCCTGGGGAGGGATTGGATGGCGGTGCGGGGAATGTTGGCGGAAGACGAGCTGCGAGAGCGAGTCTCGCGTGGCGAAATCGACACGGTCATCGTGGCGTTCACGGATTTGTATGGCCGCTTGATGGGCAAGCGCTACGACGCGGAGTTCTTTCTGAGCGACGCGTTGCGAGGTGGCGCCCACGCCTGTGACTACTTGCTGACCGTGGACGTGGGAATGAATCCGGTGCCGGGCTACGAGTTCGCCAACTGGGAACGAGGCTACGGCGACTTTCACTTGGTCCCGGACCTCACGACGTTGCGTCTGGTTTCCTGGCTTCCCGGCACGGCACTCGTCCTGTGCGACGTCGCGGATCCCAAAACTCACCAGCGCTTGCCTCTTGCGCCGCGTTCGATGCTTCGCTCCCAGCTCGAGCGAGCGGCGAATCGAGAGCTGATGGCCAAGGGGGCGTCCGAGCTCGAGTACTACTTGTTCGACTCGTCCTACCGGGATGCCAAGGATCGCAACTACCACGGGTTGCGCCCGGCGGGGTGGTGCATCGAAGACTACCACATCCTGCAAGGCACGCGGACTGAAGAGTTCACCGCCGCGGTCCGACGACACTTGCGCGAGAGCGGAGTGCCAGTCGAAAACTCGAAGGGGGAATGGGGGCTCGGGCAACACGAACTGAACGTGCGTTATGCCGATGCCCTGTCCATGGCCGACCGCCACGTGGTCTACAAACAGTGCCTGAAGGAAGTTGCCGAACAGCAGGGCCGGGCCGTGACCTTCATGGCCAAGTACTCGGAGGATGGAGCTGGTTCGAGCTGCCACCTGCACCTGAGCCTGTGGAGTCACGACGGGAACGTGTTCCCGGGAGACCAGCGCCTGGGACCGGTGGAGGGAAGCGATCTGTTTCGTTGGTTCCTGGGGGGCTGGATTGCTCACGCCCCGGAGATGATGGCCTTCTACGCGCCCACAGTGAACTCTTACAAGCGCTACCAATCCGGGTCCTGGGCACCAACTCGACTGGCGTGGAGTTTCGACAATCGGACCGCTGGGTTTCGCGTGGTGGGTGGTGGTTCCAGTCTGCGCATCGAATGTCGGATTCCCGGAGCCGATTGCAATCCCTACCTGGCATTCGCCGCTTCCCTGGCATCGGGGTTGGAGGGGATCGAGCAGAGGACCGAGCCACCGCCGGCGTTCGAAGGGGATGTCTACCAGGCAGAGAAGATTCCCACGGTGCCCAAGACTCTCCGCGAAGCCACCGAACTTCTTGCCGGCAGTGCCGTGGCTCGGCGCAGCTTCGGCGACCCGGTGGTCGACCACTACGTGCATTTCTACCGCTCCGAGTGCGAGGCCTATGAACGTTCCGTGAGCGACTGGGAACGACGCCGCTACTTCGAACAGATCTGAGGGACGGGGAGAGACACCCATGCGGTTGAAGGGAAAGGTGGCGCTGATCACCGGAGGAGGGGCCGGCATTGGCCGGGAGACCGCGTTGCTGTTCGCGAAGGAGGGGGCCTCGGTCTCGGTGGTGGATGTCGCTTCGGATGCTGCCACCGGTGTCGCAGAGGAAATTCAGGCAGCGGGAGGCAAGGCCATTGCCGTGCGAGCCGATGTGTCTCGCGCTGGCGACTGCGAGTCGATGGTGGCAGAAACTGAAGAATCCCTCGGTGCCCTGCACGTGTTGTTCAACAACGCGGGCATCATGCACGGAGATGACGCGGATGCGGTTGACACCGAAGAATCCGTCTGGGACCTCACCTTGGCGATCAATCTCAAGGGAGTGTTCTTCGGCTGCAAGTATGGCATTCCGGCGTTACGCCGCAGTGGGGGGGGCTCGGTGATCAATACAGCGTCGTTTGTCGCCCTGATGGGTGCCGCGACGCCTCAGCTCGCGTATACGGCGAGCAAGGGAGGCGTGCTGGCTTTGACCCGCGAACTCGCGGTCGTCCATGCTCGCGAGGGAATTCGGGTCAATGCTCTGTGCCCGGGACCGCTCCGCACCAAGCTGCTCATGGACTTCCTGGACACCGAAGAAAAGAAGCAGCGTCGTTTGGTGCACGTTCCCATGGGGCGCTTTGGAGAGGCTCACGAGATGGCTCAGGCCGCGCTTTACCTGGCGTCGGACGAGTCGTCCTACGTGACGGGGACGGAGTTTGCCGTAGATGGCGGGTTGACCGCAGCGTACGTGACGCCCGAGTGAGCTTTCGATCGTGCTGCGCAGCTGAGGGGCTACTCGCCTTCGAATGCGTAACCGAGAGCCATCAGCTCGCCGATGAGTTCGTCATCGCGGGCGAGCGCGCTCCCGGAGTGCGAGCCTTGCATGAAAGCGCTGAGGGCTTGATCCAAGGCACGGATGCGGCGCTGGCAGTTCGGGTCGTCCGCTTCGAAGCGTGAGAATTGCTCGGAAGAATCCGAGCGAAGGTCGAACCACTCGTATTCCTGCTGTCCCGCGGCGAGGTCGGCGGCACGGTTCCAGATGATCTTTTCGAACGGCCCCCTCAAGGCGTAACGCTCCCAATGGAGCTGGCAACGATTCTCGACCAGGACCCTTCGATCGCCCAAGGTTCCTCCTTGGAGCAGCGGCAGTACGCTGGTCCCGTGAATGGGAAGGGAAGGCGGCGCGATGCCAGTTAGGTCGAGGATCGTGGGAACCACATCCATCAACCAAACGGGCTCGTCCACGCGAGTGCCTCCGGGTGCGCCGGGATAATCGAGGATCCACGGCACGCGGATTGTTTCGTCGTACACAGTTCGCCCGTGACCGAGTCCTGCGTGCTCGCCGAACTCTTCCCCATGGTCGGAGGTCAACAGAAAGACAAGTTCATCGTCCAACCCGAGGGATCCCATCTGCTCGAAGAGCTTTTTGAGCTCTTGGTCGAGCATGAGGATCGTGGCCTCGTACAGTGCTGACAGAGCGTCCACGTATTCTGGGCTTCGCTCCTGAGCATCGCGGTTCTTGACCCCGAACGCATGTCGTGGTGCTCGCGTGAGCCCCTGGGTTCTTCGTTGCTCTGGGTCGATGGCGAGCCGCGCCTCCTCACTCGGGCGGTAGCTGTGCACGAGAAACGTGTGCAGGAACAGGAAGAACGGCCGCCCTTCCTGGGCTTCGATCCACTCGAGAGCATCTTCGATACGGTGCGAAGACCGATAGCGGGCATTGAATTCGTGGGCTCCTTCGACCGGGATCTGCGGCTGGGACTCGATTGGCGCAATCAAGTCCAACTCGCTGTAGAGGTCAAAGCCTCGGTCGAAGCCGAATTCCGCCGACACGAACCCTCCACCGCTGAAAGCAGCCGTCACGTAGCCTTGCTCGCGAAGAATCTCGGCCAGGAACGCCGTTCGATCGGTCGCTCCGGAAAGGGGGTTGCGGTTGATTCGGTGATAGAGAGGGTGTTGTCCCGTCAGCATGGTGGCGTGAGACGGAAGGGTGAACGTCGAAGCACTCAACGCGGAGTCGAAGACCACGGCTTGGGCGGCGTATTCATCCAGATGAGGGGAAACAGGGGCCGAAGCGCCGTAGCACCCGAGCCGGTCCGGCCGAAGGGTGTCGATGGAGACCAGAATGACCGAGGGGCGCTCGCTGTTGCTGCGCGTTCCGACCAGCATGGGACGAGCCCAGGCGATTTCGTCCGGAGAGTCAACGTGCCCTTGGGCCGAGAATCTCAGATCGACGCGGCGACCGACCCACGGCTTGACCGAGATCGCCACTTGTTGCCATCCAAGGTCGGCGGTCTGCTGACGGACTGCCACCACGCGCCGGAACAGGGGCTCTTGAGAGTTTCCGTTAGCCGTGATCGTGAATTCCACCGGGGTCTGGCCCCATTCCTGGTGGCGACGATGGAGGACCGCGATCCCGGTTTGCAGTTCTTCTGCGCCCTCCGGCACGTCAATGCTCCAGGTGAATGCGCTGGGAGTCGTACTTCGCCAAGCGTGGCGAGACTGACGGAGGACTTTCACCGGGTGGAACTCCGGATCCGCGGCATTCCCTGGAGAAGTACGAACGAGTTCTTCGACACGAATGTCGTGAGGTCCCGCCACTGGTGACCCCTGTCCGTTCCAGGTCACTGCCACGATTCGCCGTTTGCCAGCGGAAAGCCGGTAGGTGGTGTTGTCGGTCGAATCGGGGCGTGGCTTTTCTTTCAGCGGGGTCCGGGGGCGACTGTTTGTGATGGCCTCGGTGAGGCTCGGCGATGCTGGGTCCGGAAACTCCGAGGCGAGGAATGCATGCAATCCGGTGGGAAGGGTGTTCGGGTCGGTCGGGGTCGGAAACTCCGTTTGCTCGAGATCGATGGATAACCAAGCTTCTTGATTGGTCGGGATCTCCCACAGCCAGAGGTAGGAGTGGAGCGTGTCCAAGCAGTCGGCGGCGGGCCCCTGAAGAGTGGGACTGGTTGGCCGTCCCTCCTTGTCAAATGCGATCAGCAACCCATCGCCGGGGGCGCTCGCAATCGGAATCCAGCGAGCTGCCTTCGCGGGGCCCGGCTCGAATCGAAGCTCACCCACGCCCGATTCGGCCCGCACAGGGAGTCTCTGCGGGACATTCGATGTCGTGCGGTGCTCACAGGCCGTCACTGTCCAGAGAGCCGCCCAGGACAGCACGATTCTGGTTCGTCGCAACGAGAAATGTCGTCGAGATTTGGTCGGGGCAGACACCAAAGCTCTCCGGAATGAGCGGCCGAGGAGGTGGGAGGATAGTAGCCTGGTTCGATCGGGTGCGCAGAATCCCGGTCGAATCGGCGTCCTTGAGAGGAATGGAAGAATGAAGCTTTGGGCCTTGGGGTTGATGACCAGCATGCTGAGTGGGGGAGCGCCGGCGTCGGCGGAGGAGCTCGGCGGGACGCTGCTCGTCCTCAACAAATCCGAGGCTTCGGTGTCCTTCCTTTCCTGCGCCACTGGCAAAGAGATCGGGCGAGCGCCGACGGGAGACGGCCCCCACGAAGTCGCGATTTCCCCGGATGGACGAACCGCGGTCGTCGGCAACTATGGAACTCGGGTGCCTGGTTCCACGCTGACCGTGGTCGCGATGCCGTCGATGGCGGTCACCAAGACCATCGACCTGGGCGATTACCACCGCCCCCATGGCATCGCGTTCCTCCCGGAAGGCCAGCACGTGGTGGTGACTTGCGAGGCCGAGAAGGCCGTGCTCGAAGTCGACGTGAAAAGTGGCGAGGTCGTTCAAGTCAGCAGCACGGAGCAAGAAATCAGCCACATGTTGGGACTCCACCCCGAGGGGGAACTGGCATTTGTCGCCAACATCGGTTCGGGTTCGGTGAGTGTTCTCGATCTGGAAGCCGGCGAGTTGATCGAAATCGTGGAAACCGGTGCCGGCGCCGAGGGCGTCGATGTCTCTCCGGACGGGAAGGAAGTGTGGGTGGGCAACCGCGACGCGAACAACCTCACCATCCTGGACCCCGACACCCTCGAAATCACCGAGACCCTTGGGTGTCCTTCGTTTCCGATTCGCGTGAAGTTCACTCCTGACGGTCAGCGGGTTCTGGTCTCCAACGCCCGTAGCGCTGACGTCGCCGTCTTCGACGCGGCGACCCGAAAGGAACTGGCCCGAATTCCCATGAAGGTGGAGGCGGTGAGTGATCGTCAGGACCGCTTGTTTGGCGACTCCTTTGGGGAGAGCCCTGTGCCCGTCGGGATTCTGATCGAGCCCGATGGGAAGCGGGCATTCATCGCGAACACCAACGCCGACGTGGTGAGTGTCATTGATCTGGAAAAGCTGGCGGTGGTCGATCGCTGGAGAGCGGGGAAAGAGCCGGACGGGTTGGGGTACACCGCGGTGGAGTGTGGGGTGGGGGAGGAACCTGCTCGCTGAAGCTGGGGTGAGCGTTTCCGGGTGGATGAAGTCCCCGAGTCAGGAATTGAAGCCTGTTTCGCCTGTCGTCCGGCCCTCATGGTTGGAGACGATCGAGATGCGGATTCCCTGCCAGTATTCCCGTGGCGATGGGGTCTCCGGGTTGTCAGGAAACAGGAACGGTTCTCTCTGCGCAGGATGCAATGCCTGGTCAAGAGAGAAGAGGTGATTCCCTCGGTCGCGGACGTACCAGTCTCGCGAGATAGTTCTCGAAAAAAACAGAACTTCCCCGTGCAACGAGCGCCGTCGTTGATCGCGTTGCTGGTCGCGGGGTCTCCCCGTTTCTCGAGAACTATTCTTCTCGTTCCGTACGTCACGGTGGTGCAATTCTCATGAACTCAGGAGCGCATCACCATGAACGGAAGCTTTGCATTGTTGTGGGCCGTGGCCATTTCTCTTTTCTTCTCTCCGGCGCTGGCGCAAGCCCAGGACCCGCCGAGTCAACAGGCGGAAGACAATCAGTCGTCCGACGACAACGTCGACGAAAAAGAAGATGGTGATCCCGTCCAGCTGGGGACTGGAAATCTCACGTTCGACGAGACGGACCTGGAGATCCCGGGCCGCGGAATGAATCTCGAGATCAAGCGCACCTACCGGAGTGGCACGGCGGTCACCACAGCCCTCGGCCCCAAATGGGATTTGAACTGGTTCAAGCGGATCGTCGTCGAGTACGCGCCATTCTCATCGGATCCGCCCCAGCAGTGCTTTGGTCCGGGAGCTCTCGTTTCGGGTGTCTATTACTACGACGGCGCGACCCGCATCGATTTCACTCCCCCGAATGGCAACTTCTTTGACATGCCGAACGGATACTTCGCAAAGCTGAAAGCGATCCAGGACAGCCCGGATGGTCACTTCGTGCCGATTCGATTCGAGATGCGCTTCCAGGACGGCATGCTCTACGTCTTCGAAACGAATGACACGACCTCTCCGTACATGGGAGGCTGTAGCCAGACTTTTTACCTGAACTCCGTGACGGATGCCCAGGGCAACCAGATCCTCTTGGAGTACGAGGACGTCGGTTATCAGCGACTTTCGAAGATGTTCGATGTGTTTGGTCGACAGGTCGACTTTTTCTACGACAGCAACGACCAGCTCCAGGCAATTCAAGACTTCGACAGCCGCCGGGTGGAGTATTCGTACGACGCGGGCCGGCTTCACGAAGTCCGCTCGCCGGTGGTCGTGGGGACGTCGACGGCGAACGACTTCCCTCAGGGGAAGACGCGGCGCTACGGTTATGGCGATGCCGCCGACCCGGCGCTGGCGGAGAAGATTCTCACCATCACCCAGCCCAATGAAGTGGCCGCGGGAGGTTCTTCGTCTTTGGTGAACACCTACGATGCCGCGGGCGACCGTGTGGTGGCCCAGATTGTCGGTGGCACCAATGCGAGCGGAGTTGCCGCCGGTGGGCGTTATGTGTTCCTGTATGAGAACCACGGCAGCGCGATCAACTGGGGCTGGTTCCAGGAAACTGGCCGGACCCTCGTCATCAGTCCCAACGGGAATGTGTCGCTGACGATTTTCGACAAGGATGGTCGAGACTTTCTTTCGTACCAATTCACCGGACGCCTCGATCCCCAGGACTCCGCCTTCGACGACCCAACGTCGGTGAGCATCAGTTCGCTGGTGGCCACCTCGGTAGACACCGAGGTCAACGCCAAGGACGAAGGGGCGAATTTCTTGCGATCCACCGCTCCCTCCTACGTGGCGCCACTCCGCATCGACGACCCCGGCAGCTACTTCACGAAAAAGGTCACCAACTCTCACGGCTTGGTGACAGAGCTGGAAACGTCGGGCAAGCGGACGGTGTCCGTCTACGACGAACTGAGTCCTGATCGATTTCAGCAAGGCAACCTGCTTCGTCAGGAAGAGCATCCGGTGCCGGACGATGGCTCCGCGCCACTGATCCGCACTTGGGCCTACGAGCCGGTGTACAACGCGGTGCGTGTCAAGGTGGATCCTCGCGGAAATGACCCATCCTATCTGCCACCCAACGGAGGCACGACCAGCCCGGCGAGGTACGCCACGGTTTCAACCTTCGACTATCAGGAAAACGATATTCAAGACATCTTTAACCCAGTGAATCAGATCGCTGGCGAGTGGGACATCGACATGTTGCAAGCCAGCATGTTTGCCGCCGTGCCAGGAATCGCCTCGTTCGTGAACGAAATCGAGAGTTCGGACAAACTGTGGGAGGTGAACGGTGACGGGAGTATCTTTCAGTACGCCGGTCGCGTGATTCGAACCACGCTGCCGACTGCGCAGTATGTAGAGCCGCAGACCGCTTCTTGGGTCACTCCGGTCCTTGCCCCTCAGACGGCTGAGACGTTTGCTCAGTTCAACGACTTCGGCAGTGTCATGTCGCTTGTCAATGCCGAGGGAGAAGAAACTCTCTTCTACTACTTTGACGAACTGGATCCGACGGGCCAGCAGGGAGCGCCCTCGGCCAATGGGGGAGGGCTTCTCGCGAAGCGCGAGTTCGACGATGGGACTTCCGAGACCTTCTCGTACAACCTCGTCGGTCATTCGACGGGCGGGACCGATGAACGCGGAAATCCGACCGTCCACGAGCGCAACGCGCTTGGGCAGCTCGTGTCGACCACCCTTCCCGACTTGACCGTGTCCTCTCTTCTGTATGACGCGAACGACAATGTCGTGGAAACTCGGATCACCAACTCGTCTCCCGAGATCGATCCTCAAACGGCGTGGCCGACCGGGATCAGTGTGACGGACCCCGTTTCTCCCGTGCTGTCTACGTATCTCACCTACGACATCATGGATGTATTGATCGAAGAGGACCGTCCCGGCGATGCTTCCGGACGCCGGGTGACTCGATATCGCAATGACCGCGAGGACAACCGGGTTCTGGTCCTTCACCCGGAATGGGGCACGGGTTCCGGGGAGGATGCCAACGACGTGACGTCCATGGTCTACGACGAAAGAGGGTTGGTGTACTCCGAAACACGAGGGGGTTTGGCCCCCGAGTTCTTGGGGTTGAGTGCACATTCCCAGATCTCTGAGGCGGCCTCGATACCGCCACTGACCTCGCCGTTGCAAGAGTCGACCGAGCGTTTTCAATACGACGGTCATGGAAACCTGGCGAAGCGCATTGATGGAGAGGGTGAGGAGTGGACCCGGTTCTATGACCGGTGGAATCGGTTGAACTATCGACTGGACCCTTTGGGCAATCTCGAAGAACTGGTGTGGGACGTGGCCGGCAATCTCGTGGCTTCACGCACCTACGACGGGCAAACGGGAACGCTCAAGCTCTTGTCCGAGCGCATCGGCCGATTCGACGAGCGCCGACGAGAGTATGAAGTGCATCACCTTCTCGTCGCCGACGATGCCGCCTTGGGTGTGAGCGATGGGCCACTGACTCCCAACGACGACTACGCCACCGAACGATCGGTGTTCGACCGGGAAGGCCGCACGATTGTCAGGGCTCGAGACAACCGTGACTTCGAGGGTCGCGCCTACGATTCTCGAGGACGTCTGATTCGGTCGTGGGACAGTAGTGGGTTTCACCTGGATGCCGGCGGGGTTTGGATCACTCCCGTGGGCAGCGAACGTACCTGGATCTATGACCCGGCCGGGAACGTCCTTCAAGAATCGTTGACGGAATTTCGTGAAGACGGGACCTCGGAAGCGTTTCACACGTGGCATTGCTACGATTCTCGCAACCGCCGCACCGCGACCATCCGCAATGACGGGAGCACCGAGCGATCCCTGTACGACTCACGGTCGAACTTGGTGTTTGTCAGCGATGGGAACTCGGCAGACATCGCCTTTGCCCATCTCTTGGGTTTGGACTCGCTCAGCGACCACCAGACGCTCTCGAACCCTCCGCCGCTGTTTCCCATCAACAACCACGGAAACACTCGGACGATGGAATACGACGACGCCGGACGCCGGGTGAAGCTCCAGCGGCATCAGCGGGTCGGCGGCGTGGGAAGTGGCGCGATTGATCCGACCCAGGCGGGAGATGGGGTGGTGACGATGGAAACCGGCTATGACAAGAATGACCGGGTGATTGCCCGACGCGACGACGCCGGGTTCGAGACGGAGTACCAGTTCGATCCCTTGGGGCGTTTGACGGCGACCCTCGATGAGAACGGCGTGGCGCACGCGATCGTCTCTTATGACCGACGGGACTTGGTGCAGCAGGTCACGGACCAGAATGGTTCGGTGATCACTTCTGGGTACGACGCCAAAGGACGGTTGACCTCACGCTCCATTCAGAAAGCTCCCGGAGTCCTGGGGGCCGCGAATGAGGCGTTTCAGTATGACGGCATGGATCGCATGGTCAGCGCGACGGACGAAGATGCGAGCGTCACCATTGAATATGACTCCTTGTCCCGCCGGGTACGAGAAACCCAGAACGGGCAGGTGGTGGTGTCTCTGTTCGATGGGGTGGGGAACATGACCGAGCTGAGCTACCCCGGCGGTCGTCACCTTCTTCGATCTCATGATGGGCTCAACCGTCTGGAATCGATGACCGACGTCGGTCTAGGCATGCAGATGGAGAGCCGGGAGTACATCGGCTCGCGCCTGGAACGGCAGGAACGCGCGTTCTTCGGGAGTACCCCGACCGTGGCGAACACGGTCCAGTACGACGCTCGACGGCGAATCGCCGCGACCCAGGGTGTCAAGCTCGCAACAGGGGCGTCGATCGACCATCGCACCTACACGTGGGACCGCGCTGGGAACAAGCTGTCGCGCACCGACGTCGACACCGGCGTCACCCACGACTATCGATACGACTCCCTCTCTCAGCTGGTCGAATCCGAGCGCCAAGGAAGTGTGGGTCAGGATCGGACGATCACCTACACCCTTGACGGCGTCGGAAATCGCACGGACGTTGCCGGGGGGCCCGAGCCGGGGCTCTACACTCAGCTCGGACTCGATGCGGGGGTTCATCAGTACACCGCGACGCCGCCGGACCGTCGATTCTACGACGATGCGGGCAACCTGACCCGTCAACGGGTCATCCTGAGCGTGTCGGGAGGATTCCCGCCCCAGTACGAGTTCGAAGATCGTCTCATCGCCTACGACTATCGCAACCGAATGGTCCGGCATGAGAATGTGGCCACCGGCGTTGTCACGATTTACGGCTATGACCCTCTCGGCCGCCGCATTTCCAAGGGGGTGGGAGGTGTGGAAACCGTCTACCTGTATCGAGACTTTGAGTGCATCGAAGAGCAGGATGATCAAGCAGCCACGTTGGCGACATTCGTGCACGGAGTCGGCGCCGATGATCTCGTCGCCATGTGCATCGGTCCAGTCCACTATCTGTACCACAATGATGACCTCGGCAATGTAATGAAGCTGACCAACGTGTTCGGCAATGTGGCAGAGCGCTACGACTACGAAGACTATGGGCAGCCGCTGAATCCGAACACGTGGGCTCCCCTGTCGGGCGGCTCGTCGATCGGGAATCCGTACCTGTTCTCCGGCCGGCGCTTCGACGCGGAGTCTGGTTGGTTTTACTTCCGTCACCGCTACCTGGACCCACAAGCCGGTCGCTTCACCACCCGCGATCCGCTGGGGATCTGGGAGGACGCGGTGAATCTCGGCAACGGTTACACCTACGTCGGGAACAACCCGTGGAGCCGTCGCGATCGGTCCGGTTTGAAGACCGAGGAGACGCCAGAAGAGCGTAAAGAACGGCTGATCAACGAAGAGAAGGCGCGTCAGGAGGAAATCGAGCAGCTTCTCAAGGAAGGCAAAATCAGTGAGGCGGAGTACCAGCTTCTCATGGAGGACTCGAACAAACGCATGGAGGCGCTCGAGGACTTGTCGACGACCGATGCAGAGGCAAGTGAGATGATGGACCTCATTGAGCTTGATGCTCAGCCGATGGATGACTTCCTAGGATCAATCGACGAACAAGGCGCATCAGATTCCGAAGGAGCATCGGAAGGTGAGTCCGCTGAATCGTCTGGAGAATCCGATGAGGGCAACGGCAGATGGCGTGTGTCTACGAAAGAGGTGACATACATGAACGATGAAACTGGGAACAGAGCGTCATTGAAAGGAAAAGTCAAATCTCCAGTCCACGTTGGACATGATGAGAAGTATGGGTTCTACGTGGAAGCGAACTTGGAGTTCAAAGCCTGGGGAGCCGAGGCCAGCTTTGAAGTTCGCTACCATCTTCCATTTACGTTGCACTTGAACCCAGATTTCAGTCAGTCGAAATGGCACGGCCAGGAAACCTACTGGATGGGTGGGCGTTACTAGTCCAGTCGGGGGCGGTCCCGCTTGCCAGTTGGGGCCGCTCCCAGCCTTCTTGTCTCAACGGTGCGCGCCGATCTCGTTCACTTGATTCACGGATTTGTTCAAAACTATTCCCCGTCCCCCGTACGCATGCCCCCGCAAAGGTTGCCAGCCATGGCGTCCTCCGGTATTTCCTTGTGGTAAGGGAGTGCAGCGGAGACTGACACGAGAGGAAAACGATGAAACAACGATGGGTGGGAGCAATGTTCGGGGTTCTGTTAGGTGGTTCCCTGAGCGCTCAACAGAATGAGTTTGCGGACTACATTCAGGGGTCGGGTGGATCATTCACGCTGGGAGGACCGACGGATGGGCGGACGTTGTCCCGAGCGGTGGTTTGTGATCTGGACCACGACGGATTGCTGGACTTGTTGGCGCTCGCGGAGCGAGACGACCAGTTCGGGCGCAACCAGAAGCTGGGGGTGTTTCCTGGATACTCGGTTTATGACGCCTACATTCCCGACCTGGACGCCTTGATTCCTTCGGTCAGCTTCGGCGACGTCGAAGACCTGCAGAAGTTCGGGGATGGGGTGGTCTTGGCGACCTCCAACGGCATCTACGAAGTGTCTCATGATGGCACGGCGCTGACGGCGACGCTACTGAATGGCACCTACACTTCCCTGGAGTGCCTGGACGTTCTCGACAACGATCACTTGGTCGGGTCCGAAGGAAGCACCGTTCGGGTGTTTCAGCGTTCGACTCCGGAATGGACCCAGATCCACACGTGGCCGGCGGCGGCTCCGGTTCTCGATCTCTGCACACCTCAGCTCGACTTGGCGGATGGTAACGAAGTGGTGCTGATGCAGCAGCTGGGAGTCGAGGTGTTCGATAGCGATAGCGATGGGACCGATGGGGACCTTTACCCGAACACACTGTCGACCAGCTGTGCGTTGACAGAGGTGAAGTGGTCGGGCTCTGATCACGAGTGGTTCGCCTTGTTGACCAGGGGGGCCGTCGGCTGGGAATACTGCGGCATGTTTGGAACGCTCGACACCGCAGACCCCACCGATCCGTTCGGACTGGCCGACTCGTTCATTGCGGGATACCAGTTGACCACCACGGCCCTTAGCGCGGGGGACACCGTGATCGATGGCATCGACGATCTGGTAATGACCACCCAGGGGTCCCATCAACTGTTCGAGCTAGAGAACTTCGGGATCTCCGAGCCGAACTATGACCGATTCACCTACCGCCCACTCGATCAAGAAACGGTAGGCGCCTCTCAAAACGAGATGAACGCCGGAATCGGGGACGCGGATGGGGACAGCGACCTGGACATTGCGCACTACGACAACACGGCGCAGAAGCTGTTCTTGGATCGGAACACGGCGGTGGCGGCTTCTTCTTTGGCACCAAGAATCGTCGCGAACGAAGTGTCGTGGTTTCCGCGGCTAATCACCTTCGACGATAAGCTTTACATCGAGCTCGAAACTGAAGTCGATGGTTCACAGATCGTCGCGACCGGGGCAAACGCGCTTCAAGCGATCGTGTTTCGCAAGGGGCCCCTTGATTCGGACGTTGTTCCTGCGGCTGTCGCTGCGGACACGCTTGCCCTCGGCACGGGGGACCAGACGAAGACCTTCTCGATTCCTCTGCCTGATGAAGTCGCCGCTCTCGACAGAGACACTCTCGACAATAACTTCAATTCGGTGTACTACTGCTTGGTTCGACTCGTTAACGAGTCGTCCGGAACCATCTCGGACTCCTTTCCTGGCACACTGATGGGGTTCTACGTGGGACCAGGTGGAGGGAGTGACCCCAACGCTCAGTACTTGGAACTCCACAACTACGACGACGTGCTGCCAGACGATACGATCGAACTCTATTTCATCGACACCACCCCCCCCGAGCCAGGAGGGCCTGTGCAGGGTCCCGGGACCGGTGAAGAGGTTGGCTCTGGTTCCTGCGAACCTTGCATGCCGAGTGGGAACGGCTTTCCCGGTTGCGGTCCGTGTGCGACGCATCCGAGCTGATCAACACGAATGCAGAGGACGGGCTGTCTGGAGCGGAATGCCCCTCGACTTCAGGGTCGTTCCGCTCCAGCGCCCGCAGCAACGTCAACGACAACCAGCACTCAAGAAGGTGACGGGCGCAGGAGTTTCTTCGTGACGAGGATGCCTACTGCGCTGGCAGCCAGAACGGCGAGAGCCGTCACGATCCTCTTTTCCGGTCTCTTGGTCGGAGCCGCTTGCGTATTGGTGGACTCGAACAGGGGCTGGTGCGCCCGTCCCATGAGTCGGCTGGCGGCCCAGTAGTAAGGATCCGCAAAACGGTCGTCTTGCAGTAGGGAAGTGCGGGCGCGCCGAAGTGCTTCCGCCGGAGTGACACCTTGGGCCACCTCTTCGTGGAAGCGTGTGGTCATCGGAAGGGTGGCTTCCAGCGTGGTTTCCATGTTGGCGATCAACAAGGTCTGGGCTCCCGCGATCCAAAAAGCCCCGGACAAGTCGGTGGTTCCCTCGTCGCCGACGCGGACGGCGCCAGAGCCGGCGTTGCAGGCGGAGACGACCACCAGGGGCGGGCTGGGGAGCGTCACGACGTGCTCGCTGAACAGGAGTCCCGGATCATCTTCGTGGGGAGCGAGGATCAAGCCGGGGGCATTCTCTTCTGCGCGGCGAATGCCGTGGGTCAAGAGATGAAGGATTCGACTGCCTTCTTGGAGTGTGTCGACCAGTCGATGGCGCGAAGCCTGTTCGCCTTGAAGGACGGTGCACCGTTCCTCGCCAAATGGTGCGACGAGTGAGCGGACCTGGGACTCCTCGACGGACAATGGCTGTCGATCGGGGTACCGAGCGAGCACTTCTTCGCCGTGGGGAACGTTGGCGACCAGGCAGAGTGCGTGCTGGGTTGATTCGACCGATGAGTCGCGACGGGCGAGAGCAACTCCCACCGAGGCGTTCGGCAGACGGCCCAGGGCAATGGTTGTCCCCAGGAGCCCTCCATTCACTGGAAGGATCTCCCAGGGGGGATCGCTCATCAAATCCGAACCGAAGATGGTGATGGCGTCCCAGCGGCGAAGCTGATCCGCGATGTCCGCGTCTTGGCACGTCGGGGGCTCATTCAAAGACGAATGACCCCGGGGAAACACCCGTTCTGCGAGGCGACGGGTGAGTTCCTCGATTGCCTCGGTGCGACGTCTTCGCGCGTCATCGTCACGAAGTTCGAAAGGACGCTGGCGAACGAGCTCGCTCAAACGCTTGCAGTCCTCCATGCCTTCCATGCCCCAGTGAAAGCTGGTGCATGTCAGCGAACTTCGATCGAGGGCGAAAACGAATGACTGATCGCTTCCTGTGAAATAGGCGAGCAAGCCCTGGGTTTCGGAAGTGAGGAGACTTTGTACTTCATCCACGGTCACTTGCGAGACCCCGAGATTTCGCGCCAAGGTCGAGGGCGCATGGAAATCAAGCAGCCACTGAAAGGCTTGTGCCACGTCGATGTCGAGATTTCTGCGCAAGATCTCGGTCAACGGCAGGAGATTCCGTCGAAAGCGCAGATGTCCTGTCCCTCCCTCTCGCGGCGGCTCGCGAGAGTATCTTTCCAGTAGTTCGCGAACTCGGGTTTCCAAGTTGCGAAGAACCGCGGGAGTGAGGACTCCTTCCATGCGCTCCTTTTGGCTCTCGAGCGCATGGACCGTCGCCCAATCAATTGTCTCTGCGGTGGTCCCCATGGTGTTCAGGCGAGTCGTCACCGCAGCAATCAGCGAACCGGCGTGGTCGAAGTCCCGTTCCTGAAGAGCAAAGTCGGCCAGACGAAGTTCGCAGGTCAAGGCGTCTTGAGCCCGGATCGCGGGGTCTGCCAGGGCTTTCTGAAGCTGTCGTCGCGCCAGGGCCATGCGTTCGGCGTTGCGCCGGTCCAGCATATTGGCGACGGCGAGGCGCACTTCCAGTGCCACGCGTCCCGTTTGTCGCGGGCTCTCGAATAGCTTGGCGTTCTCCGTCAGGGCTCGCGTCGTTTCGGCAATGAGCAGGTCGCCGTCACGCTGGGCAAGGCGAAGGTTTGCCAAGCGCTGGTAGGCGTTCGAGAGCTGAGCTTTCACCGGTTGTTCGAGACGATGCAGGTCTTCCAGAATTCGCACCGCTTCGCGAAGGAGCGGGGCACCCAGGTCCGGCGTCCCCATGGCTCGGAAGAGATCGGCACGAAGGGACTGGAGCGCGGCCCAACCCGCCGGGTTCTCGCTCTTGTCCACGAAACGGAGTGCATCGTCCAGCACGGCCATGGCTCCTGCCCACTCCTTTTGATTCTGAAGCGGGAGGGCGATTTCCGTGGCCACCGTGGGACGGAGCGGGTTCTCTTTGGGAAGCTGATCCAGCGCTGCCTGAAGAATTCGTAGCGCAGGCTCCCGATGGCCGGTGCTTTGGAGCTTTCGACTTGTCGGAATGATGACGTTGGCATACACCGCAGGAAATGAGTTGGTCCCGCAGCACTCTTCGAGATAGCCGACGAGTTCTTCGATCTCGGCATCCTTCATGCCATCGCTCAGACCCATTTGGAGCAGTCGGCTTGCCGCGATCAGGGCGGCGCTCGAATCGCGTTGACTGAATTCATGCTCCGCGAGTGAAAGCGTGAGACGCTCCCACAGGCGGTCTCTTGTCCAGGTGCCTTCCCAGAGTTCGGCGCGTTGCGTGGCCCACTCGGACTCGGACAGGGATTGCAGGTCTTGTTCTTGAGCTGAGAGGTCGACGGCGATCAGGGCGATCGCGAGGCCTGCGCCGCCGACGAAGATCGAGAAGCGCCGCCACCATCCATGGCGTGAACTTCCCAGCGAATGGAGGCCGGGAGCTTTTGCAGCTGGGATGCGGTCGGGGTCCATGTCGTCTCGGTGAGGGGGGGGGATTCCAAGATCGGCGAATCGGCGAGACCGGCTTCCGACGCATACACACGGACCCGGAAGTGGTCACGGTCCGGGTCATCATAGGTCCAGTCGAATTGGGAGTACTCTTCCACCGTTCCCTCGGGCTGCAAATCCCGAAAGGCTCCGCCCATCACGGTGGGAGGGTTCTGGGATGGCGAAGGATTGTCCGCCGGCCATTGCCAAATCGCCACCATGGCCAGGAGTCCCGCGGCGAGAAGTGCCATGGCCCAACCTCGGCGAGGTGCATTCATGGCCGGCGATTGCGACTCCTCGGATGCTGTCATTCGCTGGCGAATGAACTCTTCCAGTTCTGCGGACGGGGCTTCGTCTGGGGCAGCAGCCGCGGACTCCAGAATCTTGTTTCGGAGAGCCGAAGCGCGATCGAGTCCTCGCTGCAGTCGCAGGAGTTTTTCGTATTCTTCGCGCAATTCGGGATGCTCCACGAACAGTTCTTGAGCTTCGGCACTGTCAGGGTCCAGCGCTCCCTCGAGCAGACGTTGCAGGATGTCGTCAGTCACGGGCAGGACCCTCCCGCATCCGGACTTCCAGCTTCTGGTGCAGCCGCTTGAGGCCTCGGTAGTACCGGGTCTTGGCGGTCGCGCTCGGAATGCCGAGTGCCACCGCGAGCTCCTCGAAGGACAGCCCCTCGAAATGCTTCATGCGTACCACTTCTTCGTCCGGGGGGCCGACCTCTTGGAGCGCCACCTCGAGCTCTTCTTCCGACGGCAGGTCTCCCTCCCCGTGTCGGTCCGGATTGGGGAACGAGTCCATTTCCACGGAGACGGTTCGCTGACGGCGACCCCGGGTTCGCAGGAAGTTCATCATCTCGAGAAAGCAGAACCGGTACAGCCAGCCCTCTAACGTCGTCTGGCCGCGAAACTTGCCTAACTTTTTCCAAAACAGAATGAGCACATCTTGCCCGAGGTCCTCGAGGTCGTGGGCACTCAGGGGTCTTCCCCGATGGACGTTGATCGCCGACAGCATCCGCCGCACACAGGTCAACCGCAGGGCGAGAGGGCGCACCGCGTCGGGATCCCCGCCGAGCGCGCGCTCGACGAGGGTGAGATCCTGTTCGGGAGTGGGGGCGGGCTGGGGCAAGGGCTGGAGTCGTCAGGAAGATCGGGAGCCCAACTATAGCTTTCCGCTCCGGGAGGGGGCGTGAAGGAGCCATCCCTGAAATCATCGGAAGGTCGGCTGCGGAAGCGGCGGAAGTTTCAAGGCGTCGACGCCGTGGAGTGGCGTGAAGCCGGACCTGCGTCAGGAGAGTGGCCCAGCGGGGATTCGCTGGGCTGGAGGAGAGTTGGATGCGGGCCGGCCACTTCAGAGAATGCCGCCTCGAACGCCGAGCCCTCGGAACGCACTGTGTCTTACGAATGCCGCGGTTCCATTGCCCAGTGATGGAGAGTTTCCATGGCAGAGTCATCCCTGCAGCTGTCCCAATGCATTGAGTCAGTGCGGTCGGCGCTCCTGGGCAAGGAGGTCTCTGCGGCCGAAGTTGTTCGCACCATTTGCGAGAACCATGGTGCCAAGAGCTCCCCCTATTCTGACCTTGTTCGCACCTTGACCGGGGATCTCGATCCCGTTCTCCCTTTTGAGGAGTGGCTCGCGAGCTGGAAGGAATCTTGCGAGGGACTTGTTTCGGTGCTTCACACTGATCTCGCGCTCCTTCTGACCGCGAGGTCTTCGCCAGCGGTGGCCGCGGCCTTCTCCACCACGAAGGTCGACCAACCCTCCGACATCGAGGCGTCGACATCGTCTTCGTCGGCTCATTCGGTTTCCGTTGATCAGGTGTTGAGGCGAAACCTGTGGGACTTCATTGGAGACGTGCACCGGCGTCATGAATTGGTTGGTTCTGAGGAACTCTTCGAACTTGTCGAGAATGCTCGCAAAACGGATGGCAAGGCGAAGACTCATGGAAGAGATCGTGCCGCCATTGTCTACTCCCCTCATGAAGACCTTTCGGACGTGGCTTCCTGGTTTTCTGACTTCGATCGACGTCGTTGCCACTTGATCCGTGTTCGGATCTCGGCCGAGGATCTCGCGACCAAGCTGGCTGATTTCTGCAGAGTCGAGCTGGAGAAGGCCGCGCAGGACCGACTCCTGCTCTCTCTCCGGCAAAGCACTGCTCCTGGCCTGGCGACGGATCAGATGCTGAAGAGCTGGTCGAAAGAGCTTTCCACTGGGTCGTCAACAGGCCACCGAGTGATCTTGTTGCTGGAGCTCGATGGCATTGCAGGCAAGACCGCGACGCAAGCCTGCAATTGGCTGTCGCGTGTCGTCGGTCCTTGTCACGACCGTCTCATTGTCATGGTGGGGGGATTCCCCGTCCATGCGCAACTCGAACACCCCTCGGGCGTATTCGCCTATCGCTTGCAACCCACGGACCGTACCGAGGGAATCGGAGAGTCGATTGCCAACGATCAGGCAAAGGGTCGCGACCTGTTGAACTTGACGCAAGAGGTCGAGGCCATCGCCGACGCGATTGCCAGCGAAGAGCTGAGTCCCCCGTTGGTCGTGGGCATTTGTGGGGGCTGGGGTGGCGGCAAGTCGTTTGTGTTCAGCTTGATCGACGAACGTCTCCAGGCCATTCGGACGCAAGAGCTTCCGGTCGAAAAACCGCTCCACGTTGGACATCTGTACCGGGTCAGGTTCGATGCGTGGACCTACTCCAAGCAGAACCTCTGGGCCAGCCTCATGGACCGGATTTGTACGGGGCTGGAAGACCAACTTCGAATCGAACAAGTCCAACGCAAAGGAGTGAGCGACGGGACTCCGGTGATCCCGGCCAATCTCGCTCCTTGGGAAGTCCGGGACATCATTGACCGGAAAGTCGACGAAGATGGAGCGAAGCATCCCCCCGAAGAGGTGGCCAAATGGAGTCGTGCGTTGGAAAACGGGGCGGATCTTCGCGACATCCTCGCCGGATCTGACGAAAAGGCCTATCTCGAACAAGAGAAACGTCTGTTGAACGAGGTGACGCTGGCAAAGGAGACGGAGAAGAGGCTCCTTCAAGAGCGAAACACCTTCGTCGACAAGAAACTGGCGGCCCAAGTGGCAAGAGACCTTGCCGTCGCCCTCCCCGCTGACTTGCTCGCGGCGATCGGCGTCAAGGAAAAGGACATCAAGGCACTGCAAGGGATTGGCGGCCTGCGCAACATGTTGCAGAAAGATCGCACGCTGATTCAGAATACATTCACCGCGTTTCGGTCCCCCTTGGTTGCCATTCTCTCCGTCTTCGGGTTCGCGGCGATCGGCTTGGCGTTCGTGCAACATCAGTGGGCATTGCCCGTGGGACTCCTGTCCGTCCCGAGTGCTCTCGCCGCGGCGATGACAAGGTTCTTGGGCGTCCGAGAGAAAGTTCGTGACGCGATTCAAAAGGTGAACCGGGAAGCGCAAGAGGCTGCCGAAAAGGCCCGTCAGTCATTGATCGATGAGTTCGATGACAAAGATGCTCTGGACGATGCAAGCAAGGCCGTTGTTGAGGCGCGACGGTTACTTGAAGAGCACCGTGGTTCCCAAAGGAACAGCCAATGGCAACTTCGCGACATTCAAGATTTCTTGTCTGAGATCCGGCAAGCCGGAATGTACCGCGAACATCTTGGATTGATGCATCAGGTGCAGGAACACCTGGAACAGCTTTCGCTGTTGATCAACCAATGGCACCAGCGGCGTTCCGAGGGGGCTGCGGAGGATCATCCGTTTCCGCGTGGCAGACCTCGCGTTGTCCTTGTGATTGATGACATCGATCGGTGTCCACCTGCCAAGGTCGTCGAGGTCCTGGAGGCGGCGCAGCTCCTCGTGAAGACACCCCTGTTCGTTGTCTTGATCGCACTCGACCTTCGGTACGTCACGCGGGCGATTGAGGCCCGTTATCCGGGAATCCTGTTTCACGATGAACACCCCACGGGTTTGGATTACATCGAGAAGATTGTGCAGCTTGCCTATCAAGTTCGTCCCATCGCAGAAGACAGCATGGCGGCTTTTTTTCATGGACAATGGAAAGTCAAAGCCAAGAAGGGTCGGGGGGGAGAGGACTCGCTCCCTGCACCGAACCTCGGGGATTCTCCGCCGCGTACGATCACCATCCCGGAGGTGCCGATGGTGCAAAGGGTGGTTGAGGTGGAGGAGGAGGAGTTTCGCGAGCTCGTTGGTGCATGCAAACCACTTCGACTGACCCCGCGTTCTGCGAAGCGAATAGCCAACGTCTACAAAATCTGGAAGCTGCTGTGGTCCCAGCGAGGAGGCGATCCCGGGGTCGACATCAAGCAATCCATGGTCGGGATCCTCGCGCTGAGCACCGTGCGCCTCCGTTTGGCCCGCCACGCGCTGCGAGAGCTTTCTGCCGAGAGCCGACTGGGCACTGACGAGCCCGGGACGACCTTGCAAAGCATGTTTCTCCGCTTGGCGAAGGAGCTCAAGGAGCCCGGTCACATCCAGGACTTGTTCGAACAGAAGCGGGTCCTACCCCCGTCCATCAGCACCCGAGACATCTCTCCGGAGAATCTCTCGTTGCTAATCTCGTTCTCTTTTGTGGGGGATGACGACCCTCGCATGGGCGCTCAGAAGCGTGCGGAGGCTGACGCTTCTCTTCCCTCGGAACTCTTGATCTCGAAGGGCGCGGATGACGGTGGGTCCGACCCCGACAGCATGGATGGCGAGTCCTCCCGTGGGCCGGAGTTCCCCTAGTCTTGCCACCCAGGGATGCCGTCGAGTGGGTTTCCCCCTTACCCAACCCGAAAGTGCAGAGCCTTCAGCCGCGTCAGATGGTCGAATCCGAATCGAGACAGCGTCACGCCTTTCCCGCTCTCCTTCACCCCCGTCCACGGCAGCTCGGGATCCAGAAAGTCGCAGCGGTTCTGAAACACCGTTCCGGTGTCGAGCCGCTGGGCAAACCACTCGGCGCGTGAAAGGTCTTTGGTCCATACCGATGCGGTGAGTCCGTAGCGAGAGTCGTTCATCTTCTGCAACGCCTCTTCATCGCTGTCGACGGGGTGGACGGGCAGGATGGGGCCGAAGCTCTCTTCTTGCATCAGAACACTGTCCTGAGGGCAGTCCGCGACCAGGGTTGGTGGGAAGAACGGTGAGGCCGCCTTTCCTCCGCAAAGCAAGCGAGCGCCTTGCTTCACGGCTTCCTGGACTTGCTGTTCGAGGTCCGCCGAAGCGGAAGGGTTCGCGAGGGGGCCGAGAGTCGTTTCTCCGACGAGGGGGTCGCCGGTCTTGAGACTGGCCATGTGCTTTTTCGCCAGATCCAGGAAGGCGTCGTAGTGACGGCGATGGACGTAGGCGCGCTCGATGCCGCAACAGGACTGGCCGGCGTTGTAGCAGGCGCCTTCGACGACGTTGGCGGCGGCGAACTCGAGGTCTGCATCTTCGGCGATGTACGCGGGGTCCTTGCCGCCGAGTTCCAAGCCAGCGTCGATGAGGCGGTGGCCGATTTCCCGGTGCACGGCGCGGCCCCCATCGACCGAGCCGGTGAAAGAAACGTGAGCCACGCGTGGGTCGTTGATCACGGCGGAGGTTTTCTCGTGGCTCAAGGCGAGGGAGAAGACCAGTCCCGCCGGCTCCAGGTTCGAGAAAGCTGTTTCGAAGTCCTGGCCGGTCAGCGGAGTCCGAGCGCTGTGTTTCAGCAGGACACTGTTCCCGGCGAGCAGGGCAGGAACGACGGTGTTGATCGGGATCAAGAGAGGGTAGTTCCACGCGGCGATCACCAACACGACGCCCAGTGGCACTTTCTCGATGCGGCGGACGAATCCCTCGACCGGAGGAATCTCCACTCTCGAGAGGGATTCGGGGGCGAGGGCGATCATGGTTTCGGCGCGTGCGAGCATGGTGTTCACCTCCGCTCGCGCTTCCTTAAGCGGCTTGCCCATCTGCAAGGTGACGTTGCGTGCGATGGCTTCCTGTTGATCTCGGAAGTGATCGAGAGCACGGGAGATTCGAGCGCAACGTTCGGCGAGGTCGACCTCACGCCACTGTCGTTGCGCCTCGACCGCGGCACACAAGCGATCTTCGAGCGCCTTGCCTTCGTGCTGTTCGACGGTGGCCACCGTATCCCCGGTGAAGGGATTGAGGACGGTGCTCTCCATGGGATCGCTCCTGTCAGCGCGGTCGGCGAATCAGGGTGTAGTAGGCGTCGGGATGGAGCAAGGGGAGCCCCTCGGCGCTTCGGACTCCTTCCGCGACGAGCTCATGAACGTAACACTCTCGCAGGCCGGATACAGTCAAATCAACCGTAAGGGAATCGTCGCCGACCCGAAGAGAAGTGATCGACAGGGATTGCTCGTCGAGTTCGTCGCAGCCATAGTCGCTGTGCAGTTCGTAGGTGTAGCTGATCAGCGAATAGGATTCCGGATCGGCCGCGGTGGTTGGATCGACCGGCTGGGTAAACACCAGGTGGAATCCATCGGGTCGCGCTTGCATCTCGCGGATCTCGAAGGGCGTCTTGCCGGTCCAACGAACGCGCTCGAGACCCGAGGTGGTCTTGCCAACCGACGGCCAGCCGCGATCGGACAGTCCTACCCAAAGGCTCTCCGAGTCCGCGAACGCGACGCGAATCACTCCCGAGCCGAGGCTTCTGCGGAACGGGAAACACGCGCCCTGCCAGCGTCCTTCGATTTGTTCGAGGAAGACTCGTTGCAGGGAGGCAGCGTATTGATCACCGACGAACAATTGACCGGGGAAGGGCCCGAACCCGCCGTCGGTTCGGTCCCAGACCATGCCGCTTGGAGAGCGTCCCATCTTGTCGTAGGGAAACCAGACTGCAGGAAGTTGAAAGCCGGCAATGGTCTGAGCGGCCTCGGCCATGAGCATGCCATCGGGCAGCTCGCCGGGGTACTCCACCTTCGATTCGGGAAGCTTGGCCGATTCGATGCCATGGGGATGTCCGTGAAAGGACCCTTCTCGCAACACGCTCAGCTTGTTGGCCGCGCACCACTCTCCTTGGTTGTCGGTGTAGAAGAACTCTCCCCAGGGGCTGCATTCCAGACCGGAAGGAGAGCGCAAACCTGCGCACACAGGTTCCATGATGCCGGCGGGGGTGATCCGCATCGCCCAGCCGCGCCAGTTCACCGACCCGAACGGCTCTTCCCCAAAAGGCACGTTCAGGGTGACCCAGAGATTTCCCGAGGGGTCGAGGCGCGGGCCGAAGGCGTACTCGTGGTAGCTGCCGCTGATGTTCCAATCGTCACACACGGTTTCGAAGCGATCCGCTTTGCCATCGCCGTCCCGATCTTGCATCCGCGTGAGTTCGCCGCGTTGAGCAGAGTAGATCCAGCCGTCGTGGAGGAGTAGCCCGAGCGGCTCTTGAAGACCGTCGGCGAAGCGCTCGAACCGAGGCTTGGGGCCCCACGCATCGCGGATGGTCCAGATCTCACCGCGGCGAGTCGCCACATAGACGGTGTCCTCATCCCTCGCGAGCCCACCGACCTCCAGCGACACGTGGTCAGGAGTCGGCAGCGGGGTAACCTCGTAGTAGTCGGATTCTCTAGGAGCTGTGGGCTGACCGATGGCCGAGCCATTGCACACCATTCCCACGAGGCCCAGAGTCCGGAACAGCGAGCGAACAGAAGACGAGGAACGAGTCGAACAGGTTGCTCCTGGTGGACTTGGCTCGGTCCGATCTCGACAGACCGGGATCTCTTGCGTTGGTCGGTCGTGGGATCGGATTCGGGGATCCGTCAACCGGATTTGGAGCTGTCCGGGGTCTTGCTGGGACGAACCGGCGGATGTCATGAGGGGCATTCGCGGGGTGGTGGTCACCATTGCATCTCCACGGAGAAGTTCGATTCGCCGTCATCGAGTTCCAACAGAAGCTCTTGGCCGACCTCGCAGTCGCGGGCCTGGGCAGTGGCGCCGAAGACTCGGAGCTGCACTCCTTCTTCCGTGACGAAGTGGTTCCCATCGACGACGATTCTGTTGGAACGGATGACTCTTGCGTACCACCGAGCTTGGCTTGCACTGACCCGAAACTGTCTGGTCAAGGTTCCGTGCCCCGGAACGTATTGGGGCTGGAGCGTTTCTTCGACGAGAAGAAACTCGTGCCGATAGCGGAATGTCGGGCGGCCCTCGGCATCGCGATCGTGTCCCAGCATGCGCCATCCCGCGGGTTGGCCTGACTCCTCGGGCCACGGTGCCTCGAGGGACGGCAGCATGGCGAAGGTCGGACCGTCAGGGAGAGTGATCACTTGTTCGCTTGCCGGCACTTCCAGTTCGCCGCCACGTCCTTTCCAAGTGCCCTCGACGTTGAGGAACTCACCGGCCCAGACCATCGCGAGTCGAACGTGGTGTTGGTCGAACGCCCCGTGCACCTGCTCCGGGAATCCAATCGCCAGGACTCGGGCGCTGAGGTCTTCCGCGAACACGCCGCAGTAGATTGGCGCATCAACCGGAGTGAGGTCGTAATCGGCGGGATCGGCAATCAAACCGGGAGGGAGCAGGTCGGATCCGCGGGCGAAGTAGGTCCACATGGAAGCGATCTGCGCGTTCTGGTCGCCGTCCAAGAATTGATCGAGGGCAGAGCGTCCGTTCTCGAAGTAGGTGGGCATGCGCGTGCCGCGACGCAGTTTGCTCGGCTCTTCCATCCAGCGCTGAAACCATCCGGGGCGCAGTCGCTCGGCTGTGGTTTGCAGGTCGGCGGCAGGAACCCCCAAGGACGGGTGACCGCCAAACGTATGGCAAGTGATGCAGGAGAACCCTCCGGTGCCCACCAGGTCTCGTCCGACCAGAATGACCTCGGCTTCTTCCATGACTTGTTCCGCAATGGGAGTCGGTGGGATCCACGAGCTCTCTGCGGCGTCCTGTTGCCAGGCGTCATAGATTCGTTGCAGGTTGTTCTTGCCGAAGCGGGGCATGCGAGTGTGCATGTAGGGTCGGATCCTGCCATCTTCGAACAGCACTTTCCCCAACCAATCGGGCGTCAGCTTGGGGCCGACTTCCGTGAGGTCCGGGGGAATGCGTCCTTCTTCTCCGAGATCGGCATCGGACACGAAGAACGCCTTGATGTCTCGGGAGGGGCCGCCTCGTTTGGCATAAGAATGGCAGGAGTCACAGCGGAGACGAGCGAGTTCGTGATCGACCTGGGTTCTTGGAGGGAGAGGAGTCGACAGCTCTTCCTGATGGCGGAGAAGGTTTCGCAGCAACTCCCGCTGTCCCGACGTCAGCCGAAAGTCCGGGATCCCTGGACCGGGTGTCTCGCTCAAGCAGCCTTCGTCCAAAGAGCGAAGATCGGCGAAAGGAGGAGAGCTGGCAGGCTCAACGCCAGGCAAGGGATGACAGGCTGCGCAACGCAGTCGGGCAAAGTGCTGCCGGCCTCGCTCGGCCTTCGCCGCATCCGGGACGAATGGTTCATGGGCGATCGGTGAGTAGCGAAACTTGAGGTGGCTGAGTTGTTCGGCGCGGAACGACTCCACTTGTTCTGCGTCTGCACTGCCCCAACCAGCATCCAAGTAGGCATCGCCACCGGCCTCGAACATGGTGATTTCGATCCCGTGGTATCCCGCGTCGAGTTCTACCTCCTCGGCTTCCCGATGCTGGGAGTGGAGGTTGTCGTTGTTGATGAGCTCCTCGCCATTCAAAGACAGGCGCGATCCGTCGTCCGATTCGACGAACATCTCTCCCGATCGTGGCTCGGGCACATGGAGTTCTCCGCGGAGACGAATGCCAAAGTCGTCGTCGCGCGTGGCCGGCTCGACACCAACCGTTGCCGCGACGGTGACTTCGGCCGGCTCCCCTTCGATGGCGTCAGCAACCACGACGGGAGAAATGTCGGGTTCGAACACCTCACACAGAAGACCGGGGATGCGAATCGTCTCCGAAGGGCCTGCTTGGTACTGAGCGTCCAGAATCCACGCCGCCAAGGCCAAGGATTCCTTGTCGCTGAGCATCAAGTCCGGCATCTCTCCCGAGGGCCAAAGGGGGAGCGGATCACTCAGGAACTCCGCGAGTTCCTGGAGGCCGGTCTTTCGCGAGAGGCGCTCGCGATCCAAACCTTCGGCGTGGCAGGCGCGACATCCAAGGCGGTCGAAGAGCTCTTGCCCTCCTTCGCGCCAGTCTTCTTGGCGAGTCGGCGCCGCGACAAAAGGGCCGCCTTGGCTGGACAGGAAGTGAACCAGCTCTTCTTGCACCGCCTCTCGTTCCGATTCTGGCAGTTGGCCCAACAAGTGGGGCATCCGAGAGTCGGGCGAAGGACCGTCTTGCAACGTGGCGGCGATCCATGACTCCGCGACTCGGCCGCCTACCTGTTCGAGTCGCGGGGCGGGCATCGCTGGAATCCGAGCCGCCACATCTTCTGTTGCACCGTGGCAAGCCAGGCATTGCAGGCGAGCCAACAACACTTCACCCTCCCGATCAGGGAAAGGGGTGGGCGAAGACTGGTCCTCCGACTGGCAGGCGCTCGCCAGCAACAGGCAGGCGAGAGCCAAACAAAAATCGCGTTTCCCCAACGTCGAGCGTCCTCGTCATCCGGTGCCGCGGCAATGCCGACGAACTCCGCCGACTGCCGCCGTCGTACTCGGTCCTACGGTACCGCGCCAATCCCGCCGAAATCCACACCCACCCGGCGATTTGTCGGGCGCGGCAGCGGCTTTGGTTGTGATTGCGGCGGTACCAGATGACGACCACCGATGACTGCGAGGCATTCCGACTGAGAGCCCCTCGGTGTGGGTGTTTGACTCGCTGACCAACTTGGCAAAACTGCCGCGGCACCGGATCAAAAAAGGCACGCCCGGCGAGCCTTGATTGGCTCGCCGGGCGCGCGGGGGCTTGCTCGACTGCGTGGTGTCTTACAGGTCGGACAGTTTCCAGAACCCGTTGTCGAAGTTCCAAGTCAGCAGGTAGGGAGCTTCGTTGCTGATGACATAGTTGTGGAGTTCCCCGCCGATCTTGGCTTTGACTTTCCAGCCGACGGTGCCCTGGCGGGGACCAGAGAATTGCTTTTCTTGGCCGACGACCCGGATGTGGGCCAAGGTCACTCCACCGCCGTGCAGGTCGAGGACGGGCAGTTCGGTTTCGTAGCCTTCGGCCAGCGGCAGGGAAGCGAGGACCAGGGGCAGGCCGATCCGGTCATAGACGGGGCCTTCCATGGCAAGCTCTCCCACTTCTTCGGGATCGCTTTCGGGACTGGTCTTGGTGGCGATGGTGGAAGAGGAGCACACGTCATACTCCATGACGGTTCCATCGTAGTACTCCTCGGCGCGGTTGATGGTCGCCAACGTCGCGCCGCAAAGCAGAATGTCTTCCTGCTGGATCTCTCCCGCGTGGACCATTCCCTTGACCTTTTTCTTCCAAGCCATCTTCTTTTCCATCATCGCCCGTTCGTCCGCGGACATCGAAGCGAGTTTCTCTTCCCACTTCTTGGCCTTCTCCGCGTCCATCTTGGCGAGCTTGGCTTTCTTGGCCTCCCAGGCGGCCTTCTCCTTGGCGAGAGCGTCTTTGTTCCACTTCTTCTTCATCTCGTCTTCGGTCTTCTTTTGGAAGTAGGAGACGGCCTGGTTGCAGTGCAGATGTCCGTCGTCTCCGCGCTGCACACCCCATTGAGCCGTTCCTGCGACCGCTTGAAACATCGGCAGGAGGTGGACTTCGTACTTGGCGGTGAAGGATTGGATGTTGGCCGCCTTCAGGTTGGACGGCGAGGTGACCGCGGCGCTGCCGGCCCCAGCCGTGGTTGCACCCAGCACCACACAGAGAATCGTGCTATGGATCATCGGGAACTCCCTTGCAAAGAAGATCGTGGGATCGACGGTCAGTGCCCTGATCACGGTCTCCAAGAATGACCCGGGCGACTCCGAGGCGACCAAGAAAAGGGAGGGGCCGCGAAGCCCGAGAGAGCAGGGCGGTTCCGACCGCCAAACTGAAAGCCCGCGGCCCCTGAAAGAAAAGAGCGAAACTGGTCGGGGGGCGTTACATGCCGAGGGAGAATCGACCAAAGATGGCGGGGATTCCTGGGGGAATCCCTCCCCTCCACGGGAGACCAAGCCATGGCAGACTCGAAGGCCGTGAGTGACAGCAAGGGCGATCGAGCCAGCTCCGGGGAGCGCACCGACGCGCTCTTGAAGGATCACCTTCCGGAGTTGAGGGCTTTCGTGCGCGCCCGGGCCGGGCGATTTCTGTTGTCTCGGGAAGAGAGCTCGGACCTGGTTCAGTCCACCTGTCGCGAGATCCTGTCGCGCCGAAGCCGTTTTCGTTCCCAGGATGAGGAGTCGTTTCGGCGTTGGTTGCACGCGACCGCGCTGAGGAAAATCGTGGATCGAGCGCGCTTTCACCAAGCGGGCAAGCGCCATCCGGATCGGCTGGTCACCCCGCACGATTCCGGGTCTTCGAGCCAAGGGCTGACGGAATCCCATGGTGGCAAGAGCTATCGCACTCCCAGCCGCGATGCCATGAGTCGGGAAGAGCTGTCACTGGTGGAGGAAGCGTTTCGTTTGTTGCCCGAAGACTCGCGCGATGTGATCCTGCTTTCGCGCATCATGGGTTTGCCCCACCGGGAAGTGGCGCGGCGCATGGGACGTTCCGAAGGGGCCGTGAGAGTCTTGCTGTCGAGAGCTCTGGCACGACTTTCCACGCTCACCGACTCGGACGACTCGTCCTGATCCATGGTTTGCGTGAGCGCGTGCCTCGCCGGCCTTTTTCACCGGCCGGCAAGCGATGGATTGGCATCATGGGAGAAGCGGACGGACCGGCCGGACGCCCACGTCTTCGGATCCGTTCAACGTGCTGCGATCGCTGCGGAAGCCCGAACTCATGCGTTCCACCGTGTCTTGCCAACTACCGCCGCGCACCGTTGCTTGCAACCCGGGTTTCGGGGCGCGACGCAGACCGCTGCCGGTTTGCGGTGCGAGGACCCAGCCCTTGCCCGAAGAGTCGGCGCACCACTCCGAAGCATTGCCCGCCATGTCGTACAGCCCGAACGGGTTGGGAGGAAACTCGCCGACCGGAGCAAGCTGCGGGAACCCATCGAACCAGTTGCCATCGTGAATGCGCGTGGCGCGGAGTTCCAGCGTGGTGGATTGGTCCGCGAAGTTGGCGAAGCCATACAGGCTGGAAGGGGCGTTGCCGGTGTAGAAGCGAGTCTTGGTTCCTCCGCGGCAGGCATACTCCCATTGAGCGTCCGTGGGCAACGCCAAACCGTTTCGGACCAACCATTGTTCGGCCTGCACCCAGGAAACTCCGGTGAGAGGAACCAAAGGAGCCTCGAGAAACGCCGCCTTTTGAACTTCGAAGATCGGCTCTCGCTCGAGTTCCATTCGTCGCCACTGACCAGAATGCAGCTCGAACTTGGAAATGAAAAACGGTTCGAGGGACACGTGAATCGGGCCCTCTTCCAGTCGACGCTGCAGGTCGGCGGTGGGCAGTCGGGGAGTCTCCGGCTGAGTGAAGGCCACACCGCCCGGGAGAAGAACGAAGGTGATTCCCGAAGCGAAATCCGTGGTCCATCCCCCGTAGGGGTTGCCCCGTTCTCGAAGGGGAGGACGCTTTCCACTGCGCACGTGCCAAAACTCCCAGAGCCCACTGTCGGGGTCTTGTCCGAGCGGCAACAGACCCAGTTGAGGAGTGAGTTCTAGTCCTTGGTACACATCCAGCAGGAAGATCTCATCGCACGCTTCGAGCCAAGCCTCTTGGGCTTTGGGACTGTCCAGGGTTTCCCAGCGCACGTGAGAGGCATAGTCGCGATCCTGTTCGACTCCGTTCAGCACCGCCTCCAGCCGCCGGAACTGCTCTTCAATCTGCTGCCACTGAATGCGCAAGCTCTCGGCGCGTTGCGGCGAGTTCTCTTGTTCTGCGCTGCGGATTCTCGATTCGAATTCTTTCGCCACCGACTCTCGCTGCTCGAGGACGCGCTGGGCATTTTCGATCCAGTCCTCGAGAGTCGGCACCGACGAGTCGTCGACAGCGCGCAGGGTTTCCGCCATCCGCGGCAGGGAGAACAGCTGGGCGAGGTCCAACAACCGGCGACTCTCGCGCAATGCGGATTCGGTCTGCTCTTTCAGAGCGAGGGTTTCCCGTTGAGCGGCGAGTGCCGCATCTCGTGCCTCGAGGGCATCGAGGCGTTCGCTCGACGCATTCCACATCCACAGGCCCTGGGCGATGAGCCCCTGGAGCAAGAGTAACAGCACCGCGGCGGCGAGCACCGGATGGCGTTCTGCACGGCGTAGAGTTCTCAGCCACCAAGTGCGGCGGCGGGCGTGAATGGGCGCGGCGCCGGCAATGCAGCCAAGGTCACGAGCCATCAGGTCGGCGTTCGGGTAGCGCCGTGTCGGTCGTGGTTCCATGGCCTTGGCGCAAACCGTTTCGGCTTCAACCGGAACCTCTCGATGCAGACGAGTGAGCGGAGGCGATTCTCCGTCGAGGATGCGCTGACGCACGTGGTGGGCGTTGGCACCGTGAAACGGGTTTTCGAAGGCCAGCAACTCGAAGAAGGTCACCCCGAGGGAGTACACGTCGGCGCGACCGTCCAAGCGGTGCCCGCCTGAGACTTGTTCCGGGGCCATGTACGGCAGAGATCCCACCGTCGCTCCGGTGCGAGTCATGCGACTCACTCCTTCACTCTGAGCGAGACCGAAATCCATGAGCTTCGCGCGACCGTCGGCCGTGACCATGATGTTCGAAGGCTTCACATCTCGATGCAGGACTCCCTGCTGGTGAGCCGCGTGCAACGCTTCGGCAACTTGTTGCAAGACGTGGGCGCAAGCCTGGGTCCACGATCCGGCAAACTCTTTGGGGACCGCGATTCCAGAAGACTTGGAAGGAGTGCCCTGACGTTGCAGTGCCTCCCAAAAATCCCGACCGGTCAGTTCCGAGGGATCGGAGCCTTCCAGTTCCTGGAGGACTTCCGCCAGAGTGCAACCGGCGACGAACTCCATGGCAAAGAACGGAATCCCTCGTTCCTCGCCGACGTCCAGGATGGACACGATGTTGGGATGGGACAGTGCGGACACGGCTTGCACTTCCCGCTGGAAGCGCTGCCGCGCCGAAGCGAACAGCAATTGGTCCGGGCGCACGAGCTTCAATGCCACCGGTTCCTCGTCCCCTTGCCTCTTGGCGAGGAAGACGACGCCCATTCCGCCGCCACCAACCTCGTCGAGGAGCTGATAGTCGCCGAGGCGTTCGGGCAGATCTCCGCTGCCGGACCGGGGTCCGGATTCGATCAGGTTCGCTCGTTCCAGGAAAGTCCACCGACGGCGCAAGGCGTTGGCCAGCTCGGGGTGGTCCTGGCACGCCTGATCCAGCGCTTGTTCCCACTCGCCTTCGGGACGTTCCAAGCAAGCGGCGATCAATTCTTCGGCTCGATCGGCAGCGGCCGATGACTCCCCCGAGGGAGGGGGGTCTTCGGGCAAAGGCGCGGACGAGCCGGAGGATTCCAAGTCCCTCTCCTGGTTCGGAGGAGTGCGGGGGACAATGGCGCGTTCCCCGTCGAGTTCCGTGGGACGAATGCCGGGCCTCGTAGACCTTTTCCACGGCCTGCGAGGGAGTTCGGATCAGTCTATCCGTGCTAGCGAAACCGGAGGGACCTCGTTACACCCTTCGCCCGGAGGATTCCCGCGGGCTCGCAGCCTGGCCCCAATTCTCGGGAGACTTCCGCGCGCCTCAGCGACAGGGCAGATTGACGACCTCTTCCAAGGCGCGGGGTTGGGCCATCACCTCGTCGGGAGGGGACTCGACTTTCTCGACCTTCACCGGGGTGCCGTCGCCCAGAGTGATCTCGGTCACGTGCAGGTCTTCGCGGAAGTCCAGCTGAATGGTCTTCTGGTCTCCCTTGGGGAGGGCGATTCCCGCCGCGTCGTGGGTGACTCTCACCAGGGGACGGTCGAGCTTCAAACCAGCCTGGCAAACCACCGCTTGCTCGTTGCTGGACAGTCGAACCGGACTTCCTGGGGGGTACAAACCCATGCTGCGGATGAGCGACTTCAGCATGGTTTGATCGAACCCGCGGTTGTCCCCGAGCATGATCTTGTACGCCTGCGCCGGAGTGAGGCTTGGTTTGTAGGGGCGCACCGCGGTCAGGGCTTCGAACACGTCGCAGACTTGGATCAATGCCGTGACGGAACCGATGCGCGCCCACTCCGGGGTTCGCGGATAGCCGCGGCGGTCGGGGCGAATGTGGTGGCCGAACGCGGCACCGATGCTGTAGGGCGAACTGTCTTCTGCCTCGAGCAAGATCTCTCCGCCATAGCGCGGATGAAAGCGCATGATGCGCAGCTCTTCTTGAGACAGGCGACCCGGGCGGTACAGAATCTCGTGAGGAATCTTCGACTTGCCCACGTCGTGGAGCAAACCGGCGACTCCAATTTCCACCAGGGACCGCGAAGACACCTCGAACTGCCGCGCCACCAACAGTGCGATGAGCGCAACTCGAACGGAGTGACCGATGGTGTAGTTGTCGTAGTCTGGATAGCGAGACAACGCCATCAAGTCGTCGGAGTTGGACTGAATCGAGTGAATCAGGTCCTCGACCACGGAGCGAGCGTTGTTCAACTTGACGTCGTGTCCGCGGGTGGCGGATTCGTGGGAGGACTCGACCGTCTCTAGCAGAGACTGGTAGTAGTTGATCATGGTGTCCAGATCATCGAGCTCGATGTCTGTTTCCTGATCGATCTCGTCGTCACCGAGCCAGCCTGGTTCCCCGTACTTGGGGGAGAGGCGAATACCGCGAATGCCGCGCTCTTCGAGCGTCTTCATCGCGCTTTCGCGATCCTTGATCGGAGCCTGTTCGGCACAAAGAGTGAAGAAGTCGATGAGTTCGCCGGGATAAACATCGGGCTGAATCATCAGCCCTCCAGAATGCAGTTTCTCCAGCGCATCGACGTAGCGTCGGGCAATCAGGGTCGGTCCGACCATCAACTTGCCCTGCACCGCAATGCGGCCTTTGACGACGCCCAGGAAAAGCTGGTCTTGGGACTGATCGGCGAGATACAGACGCAGCCGCCGGGTGAACTCGTCGGCCACTTCTCGAACTCGAGGGTGATCGCGAAAGTACACCGACGTGAAGCTGAGCCCCACGGTGAGCTGGTTCAGGAGGCCGGAGATCTCATTTTGCATCGAGTCTCTCGCTGGGTTCGGTGTTCTTCTCTAGCTGGATTTCCTCCAGCGACGCGGTCGCAGCGATGCGGCAGACTTTGGGCCACTCGTGTCGGCACCAGCCACGTTTGGCATCCCGCACGGTTTTCAGCATTCGCACCGAGTCTGGGCACGGCAGCTTGCCGAGAGCGTGAATCAGTTTGCGACCAATGGGGTCTCCCCGACGGTTGCGAGCTAGTTTCTTGAGCCGCCACTCCAGGATGCCCGCGGCCTTGATGAGGAGTTCGTGGCTGCGCCTTCCACAGGAGAACTCGGCCAGCACTTCCCGGAGAAAATGAATCGCCCCTTGCTGAGTCGGTTCCATGGCGAACAGCGCGCTGGCTGCCGGAGACAGCGGGGGAGAGTTCTGAAACGCCGTGTAGATGGCCGTGCGCACTCCGGCCAACCCGGAAGTTGCCAGGAGCGCTTCATAAAACGGATACAGCCGCGGAATTGGCGGCGGAGAGTGAATGTCCTGGGTGTCGTACTTCCCCACCAGTGCGAGGAAGCGAGGCATTTCGGCCGCGAGCACGTCCGGCGAGACCTCATGGAGCCGGTCCATCAACGCCACGCGGACCTCGGCTTGATCCGCCGGGACTCGGTGCAGGAACTCCCAGGCCAAGTGCGGCCACAGATGGGTGGTGGTCGAGCGACCACCTTTCTCGGAAAGCTCCAGGAGGAACTCCGAGAACGCCCGCACTCCCAAAGATTGCATCTGCTCGCCGAGCACCGGGAAGATTGTGTCGATGGTGCCCGGAGTCAGGAACAGGTAGCTCTCGAGCACGGCGCAACAGACCATCTGCAGGTCCCGCTCGGACGGCTTGCGACTGAGCATCTGGCAGATGCGCCGCTCGATTTGCGGAACGACGGACTCTTCAGCTCCGGGCAGCATCATCATCAGCATCGAGAGGTGCTCTTGATCGCTGCTCCAGTCCTGGTCTTTGGGGATCTGGAATGAGCCGACGAACTCGTCCAGCTCTTGGTGGAAACCGTCCAAGGAACCAACCAAGGGTTCCGTTTTCTTCTTCTTCCGCTGGACCAAGTTGCCGCGATAGCGGAACTTCTCCATCAGGACGTTTTCGGTGGTGTCACGAAGCTGGGAAACGATGCCGTCGGTTTCCAGAGCGCCAAACGAGCGATTCAGTACCTGGCCGAAATCGTCGAACAGCGAATCCATGCACAGGTCTTCTTCGCCGTCCTCAAGGCGCGATTGAATCACCCGTTGCAGGGTCACCGCTGCCATCGTGATGATGTCATCCGAGGCCAACTTGCCGTCGGATTCCCCCTTCTTCTTCTTCTTTAGCTTCGCGCCTTCCGGGGTGGTCTTGGCCAGCCGGGCGGTGTTTTCGATGATCTGTTCCGCGAACCTGCGGATCTTGGTGCGCACACTTTCCGACACGTCTTGGTCGCGGAGCGGACGCATCACTTCTTGCACCAGGTGACGGCGAATGCTGGTGTCGAGCGCGGGAGCAGTGCTGGTGGGAGTCCCGTAGTCGGCCTGAACGGCCATCGTCGCGGGAGACAGGTTTTCGGCCCAAGACTCGAAGTTCCATTTGCCGCGAAGGCTCATCTGGACCGCTTCTTGGACTCCACTCAGCAGCTGATTGACGTCGGAAACCGTTGCGTCACTGGTGAAGCGAAGGCCGGCGATGGCCAGGGCGTCCAAGTTGTGGTGGAGCCGCTCGCTTTGCCCGGTCGAGCCCTTCTCGACGACTTGGTCTCCCCATTCGTAGCCGTCGTCGGTGACCCCGACGAACACCTCGGCATCTTGCTCGAGAATCCCGGCAAGCTTGTCGAGGGCCATCGTTGCCAGCTCCTGGCAGCGCGGATGGGATCCGGGGTAGATCGTGTGGGAAACGAACAAACGTCCCAGAGTGTCGATGAATTCCGTGAATGGATGCCCCGTCGCTTGCTCGAGCGGAGCTTCTCCAGTTTCGGGGGGGGAAGTCATCACCAACGGCATACCTTGGTCCTGAGTCTCCATCCTGAGCCGTGCGCCCCACGGAAACGGTGGCCCGTCGGAGCGCAGACAGCAGCTCAGGGTCCATCGGATTCCCCCGGTGAAAACCTTTGGGTGCGCCCTTCGGGCGCGCGTGCGAGAATCGCAAAGTCCGGGATTTCCCCGGGGTCCGTAGTCGGATACGGAAATCTTTACCGCGCTCTCCGGGTCACCGACTGCGAGACAGGAACTCTCGAAGTAGCAGCAACGCGGCCGCGGAATCGACCCGCTTGCGCCGCTGTCGATGGTTGATTCCGGCGTCCTTCAGCAGGGCGTGGGCCTGGCGCGAGGTGAGTCGCTCGTCCACTTCCTCGATCGGGATCGAGACGGCTTCACGCAGGGCGGTCTGAAAAGCGCGGACTTCTTGGACTGCCTCGCCTTCGGTCCCGTCCAAGCGCAGAGGCAGTCCGAGGACGATGACCCCGACCTCTTCTTGCTCGCAGACCTTCCCGATGGCCGCGACATTTTCGTCGAGGGTCTTGGATTCGAGCAACGGAAGAGGACGGGCGGTCAGCCGCAAACCGTCGGATAGCGCGAGCCCGATTCTCGCACGTCCGTAATCGATGGCGAGCACCCGTGACAAGGGTCAATCCTCCGTGGGCTCGTGAACATACAAGCGGGCTTCGAGCCGAAATCGGTCGAAGCGCCGACGAGCAACCCGTTTCGCCAGTTTCAGGGAGGACTGGATGGATGTTTGAAGCGCCAGGTTTTCCCGTGGAATCAGGCGGCCGCGCTCCAGAAGGACCACGACATAGCCGCGCGAGTTGCTCGGAAGACCGGCTTGGAGTTGATTGCCGGTCGACGGAAGAGGTTGGCAGGGCAGGGTGGTCAACGAGGTGACCCAGTTCGGGTGGGTCGACCAAACGGGCTCGCCCGCCAATCGCTGTTCTTGCAGTTCGCGGGTGATTTCTTGCAGGGGGTAGCGCGCGTTGTCACGCAACTGAGACAGCAACGTCGGGATCGAAGGGGCCACGGCAAGAACGATCAGGGCCGCCTGGAGGAGCAAGGGGCGTGGTGCAATCGCGGCGAGTCCGCGGGCGGCGAGCAGAATCCAAATGCCATGGGTGACTTCGAAACTGGCACTTCCACCCTCCTCGAAAAACACGGACCCAACGCCTGCGAGCCAGAGGAGACCGATCCGGCCTGGGTGACTTCGAGCGTCCGCAAAGGTTCCCAAGAGGGCCAAGATCAAAGTCCCGAGACCCAGGGAATGGACGGCGGTTTCGATCGGCCCTGCGAGCAGGAAGAGTGGTGCGCGAGGAACGTCCTTGGCAAGAAATGCGGCGCCGATCAGGGCCAGGACTCCCAACAGCGTTTGCACCATGCGACTTTTGGGGGAGCTCGCCATGACGGCTCCCAGAGAAGCGAGCAGGAACCAGATGGTGGCCGGGCTTCCATGAGTGGACAAGGCGAGGTGCCCGGGACTCAGAGCGAGCAAGAAACCGAAAGCCAGGGCGGTCCGCGTTCCGAACGCTGCGCGAGCGACGGCCATCAACACGGGCAGCGAGCAGAGTCCCGTTGCAAACGGCAGGAAACGAATCAAGAGGGTTGAGGGGAAGCCCAAGGCGTTCAGCGGCGCCAACCACCAAGGAAGTGAGTCGCCGCGACGCATGGCGGTCAGCAGCTGTGCTTCCGATTCACTCGAGGTCCACTCGGCCAGCTGCCACTGGCGCAATCCGGCCGCGATGGCCACGGCGATGAGTGCGAGCACGATCTCGACCGTGCCGTTGCCAGGTTCCCGCTCGCTCGTGGCGCGGGAAGGGCTCGAAGCGGCGGTAGATTCGGTGTTCATGCGACGATCGTGACCGTGGACGACGGGAAGAATCCGGGGACCATACGCGGCCCATGTGGGCAGGCGAAGGGTTTTCGAATGGCTCGCCGTCGATTCGTGACCTGCGGATGTTCTCGTGGCGGTGGGCAAATCTCGGAGCTAAGCAGGCCGCGAAAGAAGTCGGTCGGCGCCCGATCGGACTTTTTGCCTCTGTCCTCGAATCCTCGATGATTCCGCTGGTTCACGAGCGGTTTCGCGGAAAAACCCGAGGCGGAGCCCACGTAGAATCGACCCTCTTCATTCTTTTCGTGGCCGATGCCTTCCGCAGCCCCTCGGCCATTCAGCAGGCATTTCATTGAACCCCACCGCTCCCTCCCTCCAGCCAGCGTCGACGGAAGAACTGCCGGTCGCTCCTACCGTCGGTCACCGCCTCCCTGTCGCTCTTTGGACGGCGATGCTGGTGCTTGCAGGGCGGGTCGGGATGCAGTTCCTGATCGACCGAACGGTGGAGCGACTGCGTGGCGATCGGTTGTGGGAGCACTTGGTCGATCACGTGATGGCGGTCGCGACTCGCCCCGCCACCCTGTTCCTGATCCTATTTCTCGTGCTGGTGCCGCGTCGCCGTGGGGCCGTTGGTTGGCTTCGGTTCGTGGGCTGCGCCGCCTTCTGCCTGGTGTTGTTGTCGGGATGGCCGGACGGAGAGATCCAATATCGACCGGGTTGGTGGAGCATCAAGGGCCGACTCGGGTGGGGCGCGATCGGGGTCTTGACCGTGATCGTCAGTATGGTCGACCACTATTTGGCAGCCCCGCGACGTCTCCTTCGCTCCCAACTGGTCACTCGTTTCTCGTTGACTGCGCTGGCTTTGTTGGCGGGGGGCTTCTTTTTCTTGGGAGCGAGTCTCGTCGTCGATCACCGCCGAGTGGTCTTGGTGCGCGAGGTCACCCTGCCCGATCACGATCTGCTGCAACGATTCCAGCGGGACGAACTGCAAAAGACGGGAAACATCGAGGTCGGTTCGATCCTGGCCGGTCGCGGCGCCGAAGCCGGCGGGAGTCGTCCCAGCTTGATCGTGCCGCCGGGAGCTTCGGTGGAATTCGAAGTCCGTCCGGGCTCCCAGCATCATCTTCGCTTCGGGTACGGAGTGAATCTCGCAGCCAACCGAGGAAGCTTCGACAAGAAACTCAAGGTGACGTTCCTGGTGACGTTGGACGGGAAGCGCATCTTCCGGGACCGCTTGAGTCCTGCGGACGAGGGCGACCAGCGCTGGTTCGAAGAAGACCTACAGCTGGAGGATCGGTCCGGCGAAACGGCGACGCTGTCGTTTGCCGTTGAAGCTTCCGATGATGCGGTGCCGGCTCTGCGGGCGGGGTTCAGTTTGCCGCGGATCGTCCACACACAGCGACTCCCTCGACAGCCCGCTTCGGGCCGGGATTGGAACCTGGTCGTCATCGTGCTCGACAGCCTGCGCCGCGATCACGTCGGTGCCTATGGCTATTCCCGAGACACGACCCCGCAACTCGATCGATTCGCGGAGGAGTGCTTGGTCTACGACCAGGCGAACACCGTCGCGCCGTGGGCGAGGCCGTCGGTGGCGACCTTGATGACTGGCTTGTACCCGCCGTCTCATGGGGTGATTTCCAAGGAGCAGGGGTTCCTGTCCGACTCCCTGGTGACACTGGCAGAGGTTCTCCAGTCTCACGGCGTCACCACGGCAGGATGGACTGCCAACCACCTTGTGTCTCGAAAGAAGAACTTTCACCAGGGCTTCGAGATCTGGCGCGAGTTCCCATTCCGCAGTGGCAAGCTGGTCAACCGTGAGTTCCTGGATTTCGTCGCTCGCTTCCGCGACTACCAGTTCTTCACCTACTTGCACTTTGCCGAGACTCGCGCGCCGTACTATCCGCCCGAGGGATTCCGAGGGAGATTCGGTAGCACCGATCTTTCGGTGAACGACGAACTGATGGAGCAAGCGACCGGAGAATCGACCGGGTCTCTGCTCCGCGACTGGTCCGCGCAAGATCGCCAACAGCTGATCGATCTGTACGACTCCGAGATCGCCGCCGCAGATGCCGAGGTGGGACGCTGCTTCAAGATCCTGAAGGACCACGATTTGTGGAGCCGCACCATCGTGATCGTGACTTCCAGTCAGGGGCAGGAGTTCTTCGAGCACGGCGGACTGACCCACGGACGCACCCTGCACGGGGAGAGCTTGAACGTGCCATTGTTGGTTCGGGTCCCTCGTCAGGATCCAGGGCGCGTGACCGATCCTGTGGATGTCTCCCGGGTCGCGGCGACGGCGCTGACCGCCATGGGTTTCCCGCCAGGACGGTTCCGTTCCCTGCCTCTTCCCCCATGGGGGAAGGAGGGCACCCTCGCCTACGCGCATCTTTCGGGGAATGCGTTCTCCGAAGCTTCCGAGCAAGTGCAGTGGAGTGTCCAGGACGATGAGTGGAAGCTCATCTTGAGCGCCGACGGCGGCCAGCAGCTGTATGCCGTGGGCGACCGCTTGGAAGCCGAAGACCTTGCTGAGAGCCGTCCCCAAGTGGTGGAAAGCCTGGCCCGCCGCATCCGAGGTTGGTTGCAGGGTTGTGAGCGAAGTGCCGTGGAAGCTCCTCGGGAGCGTCAGGACTCCTTGCTCCGGCGCCGCGCGTTTCCAGTCGGCGAAGAGCCGGGCGAGCGACCCGAGGGTACCCGACGGTCTGCTGACCGCGGCTGAATCGACCTCGGAGCTTGGATCGATTCGCCGCGGGCTTGGTCTTCCTTATTCGGCGCGGGCGGATCGATTGTTGCCGGAGTCCGCGTCCGACTCCGTGATGATGTAGCTTCCGCTCCGTTGGTCGCGCTGCAGCCCAATCAACCCGGCTTTGCGCGCCGACTCCAACGCGGTGGAGAACGAACGGAAGCCGTAAGAGCGTTCGGTGAAGGAAGGGTCTTTGCGCTTGATCTGTTGCTTGACCATCGACCCCCAAATCACATCGTGGTTGTTGCGCATGAGTGCGTCGATCGCATCCAGGAGCAGGTCGAAGATCTTGCCTTCCTTCGCCTTCATTCCCTTCACGCGAGCGCGAATGGGCTTCTTGGCATCCCGGATGATGTCGTCGTAGTAGATGAACTCATCGCAAATGTTCACCAAGAGATCCGCGGTCGAGTTCTTGACTCCCAGGCCAATCACGTACTTGTCGTATTCGGAAAGCTTGGACACCAACGGCGTGAAGTCGCTGTCGCCGGTCAGCAAGGCGAACGTGTTGATATGGTCTCGGGTGTAGCAAAGGTCGAGGGCATCGACCACCATGCGAATGTCGGCGGAGTTCTTCCCGGAGATTCGCTTCTTCGGAATGTCGATCAGCTCGATGTTGGACTCGTGGAAGTTGTGCTTCTCGGTGCGGTAGCGAGTCCAGTCCGCATAGGCGCGCAGGAAGATCAGCTTCCCGGTTTCCACGAGACGATCCAACACCAGGTCGAGCCGAAACTTCTCGAACTTGGCCTGCTTCACTCCCAGGGCCAGGTTTTCGAAGTCGATGAAAACTGCCAGTCGTTGGTCGTCGGTGTCTTTCGCCATCCTCTCCCCGCGTTTCTCTCTCTTCGCTGTGCTGCGCTGGAACCAGCGATTTCCCCGCTGCTCGTTTTCGGATTCCCGGCGACCCCTCCCGAATCGACACGGTCCGACGGGTCGCTCGATGGGGGACTGCCGCAGAGCGGCGGTCCGTGGCCTTCCGATCGTGGCCTGCGAGTTGACCCTCGCGAAGGGATTGTAGAACGAGCCGCGAAAAAGGGAGCGGGCCGATCCGGCCGCCACCGGATCGGCCCACCAGCACTGATGGGAGGGGTTGGGACTCCGCGGTGACCCTCGGGAGGGGGGGGGAGGAGACTCAGAGTCACCGCGGCGCTTTTTTTGGTTTCGTGTCCTCTTGGATCAGATCCAGAAGGACGGTGCTGCTTGCGGAAGTCCTCAGGCGTGCCCGAGGATGGTCAGTTTCCGATAGGCGTTGGCTCCGTTTCCAGTGAACCCGGCGGCTGCTTTCGGCCCCGCGGCCGTTGGCGTTTGCCGCCTTGCGCAAACCATGTATCGACGAAGGTTCCGAGATCGGGGGCTGGTGGGATCTGGGCGCGGATCGCCGCTCCGTTGGCGCAACCGGGAATCCGATTCCTGATTCATAAGCCTCTGTCATGAAATGACTTATGTGGGCAGCGTTCGGCTTTGGGGGCCAGTCTGTACAATCTGGATCGATTCGAAGAACTGTCGAGAAACCGGAGAATTCTCGAGATTCCGTTCAAGTGCCCCTCGAATTCAAGCTCTCTGGCGGTCATCGGGGCCCCCCTTCCTGCCTGAACCAGTCGAGGGTCGGTCCTGGTAAAACGGGAACCGCGGGGGGAATGCCGCCGCGAAGGAACTGGATCGGGGCAAGAACTGCATGGCGTTTCACAGCGAAATGATTCCGGTAATCGCCATTGTGATGGGGATCGCAGGTTTGGCTCTCCCCACCACGGTTTTCGGGGTTGCGAAGAAATGGGCCGAAGGTCAGCCAGACCTGGCGGGGCCGGCCCTCGGCGGTGCGGTCGCCATCTCGCTGATCAGCATTCTCAGCGGCGCCCTCATCATCTTGGTGTGTCTGGGATGGCTCCCGTCTCCGCGCGACTTCATGTGAACCCCGACTCTCGCGGGTCGAGCGGATGATCAGTTCCACCGCTTCGTCGAGTCTCGCGATGAGTCACGGGATCTGACCCAACCGGGGACCACGGACTTTTCCTCGCAACCCGTTGGATGTCCTCTTCTGCTGGCGGTTCGTCGATGGGGCTCCGCGACTGATTGGGTTGAAACTTCGTCCAAGGAACTTCGGGACCAGACTTGAGTTGGACCTGATGCCGGCCTAACCTTTGCCGCCTTCAATCGGTCGCGGGGTGGAGCAGCTGGCAGCTCGTCGGGCTCATAACCCGGAGGTCGCAGGTTCGAGTCCTGCCCCCGCTACCAATCTCTCCCTGGTCTTGCAGGGATCGAGTCCGCGCCAGATTCCGGCCATACACCCGGTTTGCCGATCGCTGGCGTTCATTCATGTCAGCGGTGTGACCTGGCCGCGTCTCTTCGGAATTGGTCGCTGTCCATGAGCCGCTTGGCGAATCCCATGGCTTTGGCGGCATGGACGTGTGCTGGTCTGAACGCGGAACATGGGCCTCGATCGCATTGGGTGCTTCCCGGTCGCAAGGCTTCGGCCGACACGTGCCGCCTGCCCTTGGCGAGCCCTTCGAGCGATTCCGATGAGGTCGCTCCGGCGGTCCGGTGAGCCGGTTGGGTTCAAACTCGCGGAATTGCGCCGTAGTGTCGGAGTCCTTCGAGAAGCCCAGCGGCGCGCGGCTGCTCGGCCCGAAACACGGTCGGAGCGACGCGATCGAGAAGCTCCTGCCGAGCATTCCCCACGACAATGCCTCGCTCGACATGCTCGAATAGGTCGAGGTCGTTGGCGGAGTCTCCGGCGACCAACAAACGCGAGTCAGGAACCCCCAGCTCTTTCGCCAAGGCGACCGACGCTCGGCCCTTGCCTGCCATGGGAGGAATCACGTCGAAGTCGCTTTCTCCAGAAGCGATGACTCGGCAAGCAAAGGGGAGTTCGGTGAGAGCCTGTCGAGCTCTGGACTGTTGTTCGCGTGGAACGGCAAAGCTCGCTTTGAACGGCGTCTGGAACTCTGCAGAGTGAGCTTGCCACCCTTGGCCTTCGAGCGCCGACCAAACCAGCTCTCGTCGAAACTCGGCGAACTGCGCCTGCCAGGCTTTCCAGGGATCGCCGCCAATCTCGATCTCGGTGCCGAGGGCGCCGACAATGGCGGAAACAGGCAGCGTTTCTTGCAAACCGTCCAACGTGGCCTGGACGCTTGCCACCGGCCGACTGGAGTTCAGAGCCATGAGAACCGGAGGCTGGCTTTCACCGAGAGCCTTGGTCAGCTCGGCGACGGGAGAGGCGTCTCCGAGCAACGTGTCGTCCACGTCGCTGACGAGTAACCACGGTTGCGTTGGCGGTGCTGGCAAAGCCTGAGCTCACGGCTTTCGAAAATCGAAGAGCGCGTGGCTCTCCCCTGCCTCGGCCATGATCTGCCGCTCGTGGGCATTCCCCTGCGCATCGCGCAAGATCACTCGACATTTCCCCGGAGGGAGCAAATGGACTCCCGCGGAGGAACCCGTGACGGGAAAGCAAAGAGAGGGGTGGTGGATGGAGTATTTGCCATCGCTCATCCCGAGAATCTGAACTCTCAACCGCGATGCCGCCTGCAGGGTCATTGGTGGAATCGGGTCTTCGGGAAGGCGACAGCTGGCAGCCACAGCGATCCGCTCATCAAGGGTGGCGACGACAATGTCGTAGTTTCCGGGAGGAATCGCGGTCAACTCGAAGGTTCCGTCCGGATTCAAAGAGGTCGCATGGGACTCTTGCGTCACGCAATGAACGGCCAGGACCCCGCCTTGGGCCCCCGCTTCGACCAACGTCCCGCGAACGTCGCCGGGAGCTCGTGTCGCGAGGGAGGAACGAGGCGGAAGCCGTGGTGGGGGCTGGGTGATGGCCGGTGGTTGCTCGGGCTTCGACTCGAGAGCCGCGGCCAAGGCAGCGGTTTCTTCTGATTCTGCAGGAGCGGAGGCTGCTGCCAGAGAAGGGTCTTCGGACGGCGGGAGCGAGATGGTGGATTCCGACTTCGCAAGCGGCGGTGCAATCGGCGACGCTTTGACCATTGCCGGTTGCTCGACCCGTTGTGGCTGAACTGAGGCCGCCGCGGTTTCCTCGCGAGGAGCGGGCCAAAACATCCATCCCAAGAGCAGGGCCAAGGCAAGCAGTGCAACCGCGGGTGCGATGTACGGCTTCGGGCCCTCTGAATCCCCGACCATTGCTCCCGTTCTCCCTCCCAACATTCTTTCCAATCCCAGGGGAGAAGAGCATAGCGGTGGCCTGGCGTCTTTCGAATCCGGAGCTGGCTGGAATCACGAGCGGTCCGGGCAACAGTCCTTGCTGGGTTCGCGCGGCGAGTTCTAACGCGAGCGCGGTGATCAGCGGCAACTCGCGCACCACCGTGACTCCGTGATCCAAAAGGTAAGGCAGGCGCTTGTGAGGCTCGGGGCCTCGTCGGATGAGAACGACTCAGGCGTCACGCTCATCTGAATATGGGTGTGAGGATCCTCAGGCCGGGCACGACGGACTTGCCGTCGAGTTGCTTGGTCACTGCCGGCTCTGGGATGAGTCGTTCACTGGTACTTTCGAGCGGGCTCCCTTGAACGATCAGGTTGACGTTCTCGAGAACCGAGCCATTGCGAACATCAACCACGTGCGCGCCGCACAACGCCAATGGTGCGTCGGCCTCGCGACGAAAGCGCCAAGACGGTCGAACAGGTCTTGTGTTCGAGGCGGTGCAAACAAGAGGTGATTAAAGCCGTGGCAATCCCGTCAAGTTCCTTTCGCCGAGCGCCCATCCCCAGGGTCCGTCGATTTTCGAGTCACTAGGGGATGAGGAGTTTCGTGAGTTGACCGCCATTCTCAAACACAATGCGAACGTTCGCCTTTTGTCAGGGAGAGACAGCAATGACGAAGCAGCCAGGATGCCTTTTGAGGGCAGACGCGATCGAGGCGTTGCGGATTCAGCGCGGATTCTGAGATCGGATAAGGCGCTTCTGCCGGCATTGGTGGACTAGCAATTCGCCGGGAAGGTCCGAAAAATGGGGAAACGCGGCGAATGTGCTAGTTGCGAACTCATTCAAAAAATATGTTCGGAATCCAATCTCAAAAACGCCAGAAAACACCTGCTTCCACTTGTTGCAGGCCTTGTATTTCGTTCTGTTCGCCTTAGATTAACCCCGCTTCTGGACGGAAGAGGCGAGGTGGAATGACCATCACGGTTTGACGAAGCCCCGCACCGCAACCGCCGCCAGGCGTGCCGAGGATCGACGCTTTGCTCAGTGTTTTTCTCTCGGCGTCGATTTCGCAGAGTCGATTCGCTCCACGTTCGGCCTGACACGAACCGCGGTAGCACCGTCGAAGAAGCACACTATAAGTAGTGCCCCTTGGGGAAAGCCCTCGGGGGGAAGTAGGACAGCCGGGATGGACAGCATGAGAACAAGTCGCCAGGCCGTGGCAGCCGGTTCGCCGGGAACAGCCCAGTCGGCCTATCCGCAAGTCGCGGATCGCGCGTTGCTCGTTCGGTGTTCCCCGGTCTGCTCTTCCAGCAACATGATTTCCTCGCGTGACGTTGAAAGGCCGATCGCGTTTGCAGTACCGGGAGAACGAAGGCACGCTTGTTTGGTCTCCGATCTTCTCTGTTAGTTCACCGAAGGAAGACCATAATTTCAGGAGATGGGTTGCGCGAAGTTGGGAATGGGTGCTATCTCCGTGTTTGTCGAGCGGCGGCCAAAGACCGCTGACGAGACACCGCTCTCAAGCGGGAACAGCTCACGAGAGCACGCCAGAACGCTTCGGCGACGCACGACTGACTGAAAGAAACTACGGCGTTCTACGGAACCCTTGGGAAAGCCTTGGTCGGGGGATCAAGAGCTTGGGAACCGCGACCGACCGACAACATCCGGGAAACAACACAGCTTGACGACGAAGTGAGTCGCGATGGGGAAGCCGCTGCCGGCGAAACGGTCTTCGAGACCAAGGACCGGAGTGGAAGAAGGTCCTCAAGAGCTCGCTCTCGATTCGACTGCACGGAAATCAAACCCGTCGACAGAACCGAAGAGTTCGCAAGCTCGAGACTCCGTGGAAGCTGACGGGAAGAACAAAACGATCTGCGGCGACGCAGAAATAATTGGAAGAAAACTGAAACGGGAAACAGGCGTCGCTGTTCAAGACAGAAGGTTGTCCAACACAGCGATGCATCAAGAAGTACGCAGCACCAATCAGCAACATCGATGAAGGAAGTTGCAGCAACGAAGTTTCAAAGATGCGTTCAGGAACTGGGAAGTGGACCATGCGGTGGAGGATTTGGAACACTTTGTTAGGTGGTGCCATCCCCGGCAGACCATGGCCCGGGTCCGCCCCAACTTCTTCAGTTCATTTGGGTTTCGTTCACCTTGTTCCGAATTCGCCAACAGGGGAGTAAAGAATGAAAGTGTTTGCTAAGTCTCTTGCAGCGGTTGCTGTCTGCGCGGCGCTGGCGCCTGCCGCCCTCGCCGATGGCCGCAATCCCGGTAGCGTCCTGGTCTTCCCGGTCGCTCGTTCTGGTGGTTTCTTGACCATCGTCGCCGTGACCAACACCAACCTCACCCCGGAAACGCCGGTGAGCCTCGGTGGAAGCACGAACCTGCACTACGAATACGCCAACGCGATTCAGGATCCGACGAATGTGTTCTGCCCGTCGGATTGCATCATCATCGACCGCGTTGAGTTCCTGACCCCGGCCGACACCTTCTCGGTCATGACGGCCTGCCACAACGCCGTCAACCCGCTCGGTGACCAGGGCTACCTGGTTGTCAGCGCTGAGAATCCGACTCTGTTCGACACGCCGTGGTCGCACAACTACCTCATCGGTTCCGAGGTGGTCTTCAATCAGGGTGGTGGGATGTACTCCATCAATGCCCTTCCGTTCAACGCCGTCGCTGCCGCTGGTGCCGCGACTGACGCTGACAACGATGGCCAGTTGGATTTCGACGGTGTTGAGTACGAAGGTATCGCTGATGAGCTGTACATCGACTCCTTCATCGCCGTCCTGAACTCCCGCCTGACCCTGATCAACCTGACGGGTGGCCCGCACGCGAAGAACACCGTTCTCTTCCGCATCTGGAATGACAACGAGTTCCCGCTTTCCGCGACCCTGACCTTCAAGTGCTGGTTCGACCAGGCTCTGTCCGCTGTCAGCCCCGTCTTCGGCGCTGGCTACCTCGCGGCCAACACCCCCGACGATCCTGCTGAGCTCGACCTCAACTGCGACGGCAACGGCACGATCGAAACCGGGTGGGCGGTCATCGACAGCCTTCTGGTTCAGACCCTCGGTGGCAGCGTCATCGACACCGACGGTGCGATGCTCGGCGCCATCACGGCCGGCTTCAACCCGCAGCTCGACGGTGGCAAGCTGCTGTGGGAAAGCACCGACCTGCAGTTCAACGGTCAGTTCGTCGACTTCGGCGGCAACTAATCTGACCTGAGTAACAAGTAGTCTTCTAGGGCGGGACCCTTCACCGGGTCTCGCCCTTTTTTTGTTGGCCTTTTGTTCGGCGTCTGAAGTTTTCTGTAACCAATTCTTGGGTCGAGAACTATTTCCTCGTTGGTTGCTTGAGCGGAGGGGCTACTGAACGGAGGGTTCCCATGAGAAAACTCGTTGTGTTGCTTGCCCCGGTGTGCCTAGCCGGGCCCGCGAGTGCACAGGTGGCGGGTGGTCCTTTCCCGCTGTCACTCGAGCGGAAGATCTTCGACGACGGCACAGGCTCCGACTCCTGGTGGAAGTTGAACAATCCCGCGGGTTCCAGTGACTGGTTCAACGTGGATTTCGACACCGAATGCCAGAGCTCGGCGGTCCTGGGGATCTGTACCGAAGTCTGGAATGCCTTAGGCGTTGACGAGACCATGACGCTCGGGGTGTACCCAGAGTCCGGCGTGTTCCCCAACACCCCGGACATTGCGAATCCGATCCAGGAGGTGAATGCCCTGGTCGAGTCGTCGGACGGCTTCGCGGACTTGGTCAGCTACGCCTTGCCCTGTTTTCACCTTGGAAGTACCGACATTCACGTGGCGATGCAGCAGCGCAGCGGAGAGAGTGCGACCTGGATCGGCGCCGACACGATGGGCCCAGCATTCAATCGATCGTTCGTGTCAACGACAGCATACAACACCGGTGCTTTGGTTGCGGGTCTGAACTGGCAGCTCGGCCTCACCATTCGTCCGGTGAACGCCACCAAGAACAGCTTTCTCGTCAATGGTTCGCCGTCTGTCACGCTGAACGTGGGCGCGACCTGGTGCATGGTGTTCTGGGGAACCCAGATCAGTCAGCGATCACTGATGTTCTTCTGCATTGGTGGCGCACCGCTCGTGAATCTTGGGATTCCGATTCCGTTCACGACGACCGGGAACGCTTTCTTTCCAGGACCGAAGTCGGAAACCTTCGAGATCTGCAGCAACACGGGATGTGGTTTCCTGGTTGGTCCCGTGACCTTGTGCCTGATCTATCAGGACTTTTGCGACTTGAAGCCGAACAACAAACCAAAGCTGAAGGTCAGCAACTCAATCACGGTCACGACCGTGGATCCGGTCTTGGCCTGCTCGTTGAGCTGTTACGGCATCAAGGACGATGGTGATCACGATGGTTTCGTGTGGAAGGTCACCAATCCGTCAGGGCCGTCCGACTGGTTCGTGGTCAACCTGGGTACCGCCCAGTCCAACACCGCTGCGGGCGCCGGCAGCGCTTCTGTCACCAGCGTCGATGTCTCGCTGACCGAAATCTGTGGTGTGGATGGCGAGCTTGCCCACGTCGGTTACCACCCCCTCGCTTCGGGCGTTGATCCCAATGTTTCGGTGACTCCGAATCTCGCCTCTGGCGAGGCGTTGCAGAACATCCTGGTACCCGCCAACGTCACTTCCGACTCCTGCTATCCAGGCCAACGCTACGTGCTACCGGATGCGGTGCCGATTAACCCGGGCGGTCTTCCGTACATCGCTGCGGTCCGCTGGGTCAGTGGTGACACTTGCATCTGGATCGCTTCCGACACCGACGGGACCGATGTGAAATCCGGTTGCGGCAGCCTTCTGCCGAATAACTGTAGTGCAGCAAGTGCCGACGATTTTGCGACCAACGCGGTGCCAAGCACGACGGTCAATTGGGCGATCCGGGTTTACTGGACGGAGTAGTCACCCAAGAGCGTCTATTGGATCGGTTTTTCGAATGAAGCGAGGGCGACCTTTGGCCGCCCTCGCTTCGCTTCCGGTGGATTCTTCGCCGCCAAAGGGGTGATTGGCGCCGGGCGGTGCTGGCACCTGCCTTCGGCTTTTCGAGAAGAACGCCAAATCTCATGTAACGGCAGCCCACCGATGGCGTTGATTGAGTGTCGGCCAGCGTGATCCCGTTGCCGGGAAAAGCCGGGTCGTCCACGATCTCCCTCGGCATTCTCTGTTGGCCGATCACTGCCCATGCGGCTCGTGGAGGGAACCGTGAAATCGAGTTCCAAACTCCAGGAGAGCAAGGCATGAGTCATCGAGTGCTGATGAAATGGCAGGTGTTCTTGGGGATGTTGGCGATCGGAGTGGCGGCGGCTCCGGTGTTGAGGGCTCAGGGGCTTCCGCGGGAATGGGAATCGGCCAGTATCACTCAGGCCGCCCAGGCTTCTCAGAGCCTCGCGTGCGGGGAGGCGATTCCGGGACCCGACCGCCGGGTAGGCTCCGCCATCGTGACCACCAGCTCTTTGGGAACCATCAAGGGGGGAGGGCCGGGAGAGACCATCACGGTGCGAGGCCTGCACCACGCGGTGACCCTGCCCATCGATCAAGTCACGGGACTTCCAGGAACGCCGATGCGGGGGCAACTCACCATCACCAAGTCCGTGGACCGGAGTTCGCCACTCTTGATGCAAGCGCTGGTCAGTCTCGACTCCGTCGAAACGGCGGTCTTCCGGTTTTTCAATCAGCACAACAACAATGACTACATCATCACGATCGAAGATGGTCTCGTGACCGGGTTCGTCACCAAGAAGGTGAAACGTTGTGATGGGAGCTTTGCCCACTTGGAAGAAGTGAGCTTCACCTACTCGAAGATCACCTATGAGCACCTGCCTTCGGGAGTGGTGTCTCAGGACTGCATCGGCGGAGGTGGTTGAGAGGGGAGTACGGATGAGGTGGCGTCACCCGGTTCGGTCACGGAGCTTGGAACGCTCGCGTTGCAGGACCGACGAAACACGTGGACGCGGTTTCGGGTCGGTCCGTTGGCGACTCTTCCGAGGGACGAGCCGAGTCCTTTGACCAACCGGTGGATTGATCGGGGATGGAGAAGGGGAGAGGTGTCGGCCGCGCGATCGGGCCGGCGAAACCAGTGACGAATTTCTGATCCAGGACACTAGGCTCTGACTCGCCTCTTTCGAATCTTCAGGCGAGCTCATGAATCAACCGGAACTGCGCCGTTCTCTCGGGCCCGTGTCCGCCGTCATGATCACGGCAGGCTCCATCATCGGCTCCGGGATCTTCTTCAAGCATCTGGACATCGCCCAATCCGTGCCGGATCCCACTTGGATCTTTGCCGGTTGGGCGATCATTGGCTTGGTCTGCCTCTGCGGAGCGATCTCCTTCGCCGAGCTCGGTGCGATGCTTCCGGAGGCCGGGGGCCAGTACGCATTCCTCCGGGAAGGGTTCGGGAGACTCCCGGCGTTTCTCTACGGTTGGTGCTTCCTGTTGATCATCAATACCGGCTCGATCGCGGCGTTGTCGGTGGTGTTCGCGGATTCCATCACCAAAATCGTTCCCGCGTTGGAGCGTTGGCAGCTGGGGATCGCCCTGCTGATGATTCTGGTATTGGCGATTGCCAACCACCGGGGAGTTCGCTGGGGCGCCTGGGTGCAGAACCTTTCGTCCTTCGCAAAGCTGGGAGCGCTTGCGGCCATCGTCTTGTTTGGACTGGCGTTCGGAGGGGAGCCCCACGTGGCTCCCGAGCCAGAGCCCAGCTCTTCGCCAGATTTGTGGGGTGGGCTGGTGGCAGCAGCAGTGGCCATCTTCTGGGCCTACGAAGGATGGCACCTGTTGCCTTTTAGTGCTGCGGAGATCATTCACCCCCAGCGCAATCTTCCCCGAGGTCTCATTCTTGGCGTGCTGTTGGTGATTGCAACGTACCTGGCAGTCACCGTGGTGTTTCTGTCGGTCGTTCCCCAGTCGGAGATGCGTGGCTTGGACTCCGAGGCGGCCGTACCCCATTTGGTGATGACTCGTGTCTTCGGTCCGGGGGCTGCCACCTGGCTCACCGCCTTGATCTGCCTCTCTGTGTTCGGCGCTGCCAATCCGAATCTGTTGTCCGGTCCCCGCGCGTTCTATGCCATGGCACACGATGGCCTGATGCCTCGAGCCATGACTCGGGTTCACGCGGTGTATCGAACCCCGACCGTTTCGATTTGGTTTCAGGCGCTGTGGTCGATGACGCTGGTGCTGCTGTTGCAGACCTTCCGTGATCTGACCGAATACGTGGTGTTCGCCGGACTGCTGTTCTACGCGATGGCAGTGGGCGCGGTGTACGTCCTGCGCATTCGGCGACCGAACCAACCGCGACCGTATCGAACGCTGGGGTACCCGGTCACGCCGGCCCTCTTCATGGCGGCGGCCTTGCTGGTGGATGGCTACACCCTGGTCGACCCCGAGGCTCGTTTCAATGCGCTGATCGGAGTCGGAATCCTGGCTGCTGGCGTCCCGGTCTTCTTCTTGATGGAGTCTCGCTCGAGAGGCAGTCGAGTAGACCGCACTTCCGGTTCATGAATCACGCGGGTCAGCGACCGGCTCGTTGCGCGCTGCTTTGTTCACGGATCCGCTGCCGTTGTCGGAGAGACTCCAGGAGGCGTGTGGCGCGGTCCTTCACCCGTGAATCCGGGTCGCTGGTCAACCCTTCGAGGATGGAAAGCCCGTTCGGAAGGTCGAAGCGAGGAATGGCGCTCAATGCTCGCAGGCGAATCTCCGGGTCTTCATCGCGCAGGAGTGGAAGCACCAGCCCTTGGCCGTGTTCGGCATCGAGGTAAGGAAGTTGCTCCATGGCTTCCTGGCGTTCCTTGGGCTCCTGGGATTGGATGCGTTGCGCGACCTCTGCGACGAATTGCTGCATGAGGCTCTCGTCCCCGTGGCGATTCAGGGTGCGTGCGGCCGCCGATTTCACCGACAGGTCTCCCCACTCATAGAACGCCGGGAGTTCTGAGGACAAGGAGATGCCGGGGCTTTGGGAGAGAGTTTGAAACGAGTGTTCCCACATCCCGGCGCCGCTGGAATCGGCGGACTGGGCCTTCGCTCTCAGGTGAGTCAGGGCCTCGGCAGGCTCTGACTCTAGGAGCACGCGGACCGCCATCCACCAGCCAGCGGATTCAGAGTCGGCAAGGATCTGGCGAGCCAAAGCCAGTTGCTCCTGGGAGCTTCCGCTCTGACGCATCTTCATGAGGAGGGCCATGGTCTCGCCTCGGGATGAGGAAAGGCGATCCGTGATGGACGGGTCTTTTGGTTCTGTCGGGAGGTTCGTGCTCTGCACGGGGGTTGGTTTGCTGGGTGACACGGCGATCTCGTCGGCTTGACGGGTGCGCGCGGGAGACGCCTTCGCTGCAGATTCCAGCTCGGCGACTCGCTGGGTCAGCGCCACCAGCTCGGACGAGGATTCCAAGGGGCGCTGGTCGAGGTTCGAGGCGGGGGGCCGCCCCGCGTCGAAGAAGAACAGCATGACTCCAAGAGTTACCGAGACAGAAGCAATGATCGATGCGACGACCGCGACCAGGAACATGGTCCAAGAAGGGGCTCGGTTCGAGTTTGTCATCCCTCGTTGACCCTCTTTTCTGCGGAGCGTCCGGCCCTACTCCCCGGTGGAAGAGTGTTGCTTCGGGGGCCGGGGGAGGGTGTAGGTTTGTTCCAAGGCGTACAGGGAAAGTCGCTGTTCGAGTTCTTGCGCCAGGTCCTGATTGCCCGCCTGCCTTGCTCGCTGTTGGGCTTGGTGCGCGGTCGAGACGGCCTTGGCGAAATCTCCGTTCTCCGCGTAGGCAGCGGCCAGAGTGTCGAGCACTTTCGGGTGAGAGTCCGACAGATCGGCAGCCCGTTCTGCCAAGGCAACCGCCCGCGGGCCGTCGCGGAACGCGGGGTCGGGGCAAGTGGCCAAGAATCGCGCGAGTTTCGCGGTGGTCTCTGCCAGTCCTGGTTCCAGACGCAACGCTTCTTGGTACGCGGACAAGGCAGCCTGGTCGTCGCCAGCACGGAACGCCAGGTTGCCGAGTTGAACGTGAGGCTGGAAGAACGCCGGGTGGAGGCGGAGAGCTTCTTGGAAGTGGCGGCGGGCATCCTCGGGTTGGTCGAGGGCCATCAGTACCTGGCCAAACTCCTGGTGCAGCATGGGATCCTGGGGAGCGAGTTCCAAAGCGATCTGGTAGTGCTTCACCGCTTGCAGGCCTTTGCCCCAATTGGCGTAGAGATTGGCCAAGGAAGCATGTCCCAAGTCCCACTGGGGTTTTTGGGCGACCGCTTGCAAGAAGTGCTCCTCGGCCCGTTCCGGATTGCCACGGTCAAGAAAGGTCAAGGCGAGGTTGTAGTGCGCCTCCGGGTACTCCTCGCGGAGTGAGATCGCTTCGGTGTACCAACCCGCCGCTAGATCGGGGCGCCCCTCGGCACGAAGGATGTTGCCCATGGCTACGTGGCCTGCGGGCATCTTCGGCTCCAACTCGAGGGCCTTTTCAATGTGCGGGCGTGCTTTCTCCGCGAGCCCGTGTTGTTGCAACACGTCGCCAAGCTCGTAGTGCACTCCGGCGTTCTCCGGCTCCATCGCCAGGACCAGCTCGAGTTCTCGCACGCCTTGCTCGACAAGTCCGTTTTGAACCAGCGCCGTTCCGAGGTGCCCATGGAACGCGGGCGTCTCCGGACTCATCTGCACCAGCTGCTGCGCCATCTGGAGCAACGTGGGGGGCTCGAACTCCTCCTTCGCGATTCCTTCTCGCAGTCGAGCCGCGAGCTGCTTCGCCGGCAGCCGTTCTTTGACGTCTGCTAGGGCAGCGCCTTCCTCGGCATCGGTGTTGCCGCCGCCCACCGCGTACCCCAAAGCGGCAAGCTCCTCGATTTCTTCACTCGAAAGAGACGCTCTTTGAGTTTCTCGCTCGTTCAGTTGTTCTTCCAATGCCTGCAACTGGGATTCGAGGGATTCGCGGACTTCGGCTTTCACGTCCACCAAGTTGATGAGCTCTTCGCGGTCCGACGAACGGTCGTAAAGTTCATGGAGGGGGGTGCGAATGTACTTCCAGCGCTCGGTCGTCAAGCTGCGCTGGGGCGACCAGCGAAAGGCGGTCCATGGCAAGTCCGTTTCCGCGTAGGAAACTCCCGGATCAATCTCTTCTCCGCGAATCGCGTCCTTCAGGCTGCGGCCACGGGCGGAGGGAAACGGGCCCAGGTCAAGGACTTCGCTGAGCGTCGGCGCGAGGTCTTCCAGAGAGACGAGCGAAGATACTCGATGCCCTGGCTTCACGCCGGGCCCTGCCATGATCCACGGAACGTGCAGCACTTCTTCGTTGAGCAGGTAGGCGTGTTCGATTTCTCCGTGATCACCGAGCCCTTCGCCATGGTCGGCGACCGCGACTACGAGAGTGTTCTCGAGGCGCTGACTTTCCTGCAAAGCGCTCAGCAGTCGTTGCACCTGGGCGTCCAGGAAGGCGATTTCTCCCTCGTAGCTGCCAGAGCCGGGTTGCGGATCGCTCGTCGGATCGTCGTGGGAGAACCAAGGGAAGTGGGCGTCATAGAGATGGATCCAGGCGAAGAATGGCTGTTCCTGATCGCCGCGACTCAACCAGTCCAGCGCCGCATCGACGACCAGGTTTCCGGGTCGATAACGAGCCAATCCCGAAGGGACGTCTTGCTCATAGGCACCGGACAAGTCGTCGTCGTAGTGATCGAAACCACGTGCCAGGCCAAAGCGGTGATTGAGAACGAATGCGGCGATGAAGGCGCCGGTTCGATACCCGGCTTCTGACAGTCGCTCGGCAAGAGAGGGAACTTCGTCCGCGAGCTGATGCTCGCCGTTCACCCGCGCGCCGTGCTCGGGGGGAAGCACGCCGGTGAGCATGGTGGCGTGGGCGGGGAGGGTCATTGGGGCGGGAGTGAATGCCTCTTCGAACACCACGCCTCGCGCAGCCAAGCGATCCAGAGTCGGGGTGGCGCCACTCTTGCTTCCGTAGCATCCCAAGGCATCCGTGCGAGTTGTGTCGAGGGTGATCAGTAGCAAGTCATGGCCTGCACCTGCCGGTTCAGATGTCGTGGGCGACGGCTGAGCGGCCTCGGGGTCGTTCGCCGCGGGGGCCAAGCGATTCTCTTCAAGGACGGGTTCGTCGTCGCTCGTGGGGGAAGAGGTCTTCTCGTTTTGGTTCCGCGCCACGTCAGAGCTCGGCGGGTTCGGTTCGGAGCAGCCGAGGACCAGGCAGAGAGGCAGCATTGGCCGAATGATCCACGGGGATCGAGTGGGCATGGAATCGGTTCCCGGAAAGCGAGGGCGACGTTCGAGAAACCAGGATTCTAGTCGCGGGCGGACGGGCTCTGGGAATCTGGGTGGGGTTGATCCCGGGGCGCATGGGGAGGGGCGGCTCACTTGGGTGACATTCTTCTCGGCCCTCCGGAGAGCGTCTAAGGACGCGGAATCCGACCGCTAATTCAGTCGTAATTCATTGAAAATAAGTGTTTTAGGGAACTGTTATAGCTAGATATAACACAATGCCATGGCGCTTCCCCTCACCGTTGATTCGAGTCTCGACACGCCGATCTATGCACAGATTGCGGACCAGTTGCGCTACGCGCGGACCGTGGGGGCGTTGCGTCCGGGTGATTCGTTGCCTTCGGTACGAGTGCTGGAGAAGCGACTCGGCGTCAACCGGAACACCGTCCGCCGAGCGTTCCTCACCCTCGTCGACGAAGGGTTTCTTGTCGCTCATGCGGGGAAGGCGTTTGAGGTCGCCACGCCGCGGAAACTCGCTGACTTCGCTCCCCAGGAGGCACTTCGCCGATTCGCGGAAGAGACCGTGAGAAGCGCCGAAGCCCGTGGAGTGGACGCTTTGCAGTTCGCCACCGAGGTCGAGCGGGCGGCTCGCCATCATGACCAACAACATCCGCGCTGGGCATTCGTCGAATGCAGCGTGGAACAGGCGGGAGACTTCGCGGCATTCACCCAGGAAGTCTGGGGCCGCTCGGTTCTTGCGCTCGACTTGCACGATCTCGAAGGAAAGGCCGAGGTCATTCCGCCGTCGGTGCGCGCGCTGTTGACGACCGCGTGGCATCGAGCCGAGTGCGAGCGACTCGTGGACGGATCCGACCTGCCGGTGATCGAAGTTGAGGTTTGTTTGGCGGATCGTGTTGCCGATCAGATTGCCGCGAGAACGGGCCGTCGGATTGGACTCTTGCTGCGCGATGAAGAGTCTCTGCCGGGCTATCAACGGATGATCGAAGAGCTTGCCGGATCTCCGATCGTGGGGTCCGCTCTCGTGGACCACCCGGCCGAGGTGCGACGCATGGCCGAATCCGTCGAGGTTGTGGTCTGCACGACTCCTTGTCGATCGCGGGCGTCCGAAGTTGTTCCCCGCAATGTGGAAACCGTGGAACTTCGCTACCAAGTGGTTCGCGAGACGCTTCCTCCGTGCGTTGGTTCCGCAAGCTTCCCGATTTCCTCCAAGGAAGGAGTGTTGCCGTGAAGAGAGTCTTGGGTGTGGGTTTGCTAGCGACGATCTTCCCGAGTGGTGCCCTGCTCGTCGCGGGGGACGGAGCCGCGGAATCAGCGACTGCGGAGTTGCGCGAGGGGAGCCCTGCTCCCAGCTCCTGGCGCGAGGCCTACGACTACGTCCAGGATCTGCGACACCAAAAAGCGGGCCCGCTGCTTTGGGGGGAGCAGGCAAACGACGAGTCGATCGCCCAAGCCATCAACCTCCTGCACGGGGCGCTGGAGTACTTGGATCGACCGATCGTGCGCGATCTTGGTCTGGGCAGTCGCTACCTGAGGGCTCGTCGCGCCGACGTGTTGATGGATCTCGCCCGCGCTCATGCCCTGCAAGGTCAGACCCAGCGAGCGGTTCGCTGTCTTTCCTTGGCATCTGACGCGGGGGCCTCCGCGCTCAGTCAAATGCTGAACAATGAGGACGTCTTCGCTGGCCTTCGGGATCGTCCCGAGGTCAAGCGGCTCATCCTTCGCAACGAATCGGAAGTGGCCGTGCTCGCAGGAGAAGCTTTCCAGACGCCTTACCGCGAACGCCTGACTCCCGCAGAGAAGATCGCGGGTTTGTCGCTCTTCTGGACCCAGGCTCGTCAACACTTCGCGTTCTTCGACCAAGTGCCGGATCTCGATTGGGACCATGTGTACTTGGAGTCTATCCCCCAGGTTCTCGAGGCCGAGACCACCTTCGACTACTACCAGATCCTTCGAAGGCTGGCACCGCTTCTCGAAGATGGACACACCAACGTGTACTTCCCGAGCGAGCTCGGGCGGCGTTACCGGGTGACACCGCCAGTGGGCACCGCACGCATCGAGGGGCGGGTGGTGGTGACCGGGGTCTTCAATGAGAGCATGAAGTCTTCAGGCGTAGTGCCCGGTGTCGAGATCCTGTCGATCGACGGCATTCCGGTCGAAGAGTACGCGCAAACGAACGTTCGTCCTTTCGCCTGCTCTTCCACACCCCAAGACGCGGAAGTGCGAATCTTCACTTACGACTTGCTGCGCGGCGACCGCAGCGTCCGCCCGTTGGTGGAGTGGCGCGACGAGTCAGGCAAGACCTGGGAGAGCCGCGTGGATCGCGAAGCGCCTTGGGATCTTCCGCGCGACAAAGCCAACCGATTCGAGATGCTCGATGAGGACATTGCCTATCTGGCTCTGGATGGATTCGAAGATGACGGAGGCCTCCGTCAGTTGTTGAAGAACATGCCGAGGATCCAGCAGTGCCAGGCACTCATCCTCGACATTCGCAGGAACGGGGGAGGGAATTCGGGGCACGGCTACTCCATTCTTCAGCACCTGGTCAGCGAGCCATTCTTGACCAGCAAGGTTCGATCCCGAAACCAGGAGTCCTTGGCCACGGCACGCAGTCCGCAGCGTCCTCCGATGGACTGGCTCATCCTGAGTCCGAGCCGCTACCAGCCCGCAGAGCCGACCTTCCTCGGGCTGGTGGTTCTGCTGATCGGTCCCCGTTCTTTCTCCGCCGCCGAAGACTTTGCGGTCGCGTTCGATGCCTCGGGTCGGGGCACCATGATTGGTCGACCGACCGGAGGAAGCACCGGCCAACCTCTTTTCCTGACGTTGCCCGGCGGTGGCACAGCTCGGGTCTGTGTGAAGCGGGACTCGTATCCCGATGGCCGCGAGTTCGTCGGAGTGGGCGTGCTTCCCGACATCGAAATCGAGCCCACCTGGGAAGACTTGTGTGCCGGCCGTGACACCGAGCTGGAGGAGGCCCTGCGTTTTCTGGACGAGGAGCTGTTCGACGCCGACCGATGATCGGTTCCCAGGGGATGGGGTCCTCCACCCTCTGACGACTGGAGTCGCCCTCCTGTGCCCAGGGCGGACTTCGGGAGCACCGCGGCGCAGGTCCGCGAGACGGAATCGGGAAGATTCCTCCGAATCCGCGAGAGAGTCTCGGGACCGGCCGCGGGGCTGGCCGACGAATCACGGGAGAACCGAGAGGAATCCATCATTCCCGAGCATCTGACACATCCGATCGACGCCGTGGGAGGCCCCATTCAGGAGCCGCTCCCGACGGACGCTTCGAATCCGGGCCGTCCCGTGGGCGAGGAGGTCTTCGTGCTGGCTGATCGCAAGACGGATTGGGAGCCGGTGGTCGTGGAGCCCATGGACGAGCATGGGACGCCTGTTCATCCGGGTCTGCTTCGAAGTGTCCCACCGCAGGCGCTCCGGGTCGCATTGCCGGCCACTCTGCTGGGACTGTTCGTCATCACTTTGGTCGCGGGATTCGGAAGCCTTGGCGTCACGGTGCAGGAAGGCATGTCTCCGGCAGTGGTCGAAGCTCAGGTGCAAGCGTTGGAGGCTCGCCGCCAATTCTTGCAGACCTGCTTGGTGTTCTTGGGAACTGCGCTGGGAGCATCGATCGCGTTCTTCTACCTCTCCTCTCCGGTACCCGGCGGTTCCTTCGTGGACCGGCGTCGCGGTTCCTGAGCGAAGTGTGGTGTGATCCCGAGTGTCACTCCGAAGAAACCGGCTTCGAGGTGGTCTCGTCCTTCGGCAGCACCAGCTTCCAGTCCACGAACTCGAAGGTGTTCTCGCCGGAGGGCTGACCGGCGAACGTTGAAACTTCGGTGATGCGGTGGAGAACGAGAACTCCCTGCACCTCGTGGTACTCCAGAGTGGATTCCGAAGCGACCTGGCCGTAGTCGCCCATGTTCATTTCGAAACGTTCCTGGGTCTTGACGAGCTTTCCCGCCCGCTGCTCGTAAGCCGGTGAAAGAGTGAAGTTCATGGGATCGCCCCAACCCGTGTCGACCAGGTACCGGGAGCGAACGTGGGTGCCGTCGGAGTCGAAGTGCAGCTCTTGAATTCCTGACTCTCCTCCTTTCACTTCGAGGGTCACGCCGCTCTCTGTCTCGCGTCCCACGAGCTCGCATCCCTGGAACTCGCCACGTTCATCGAGGGACAGAAATTCGTGATCGAATCGGCCTTTGGACCAGCCTTCTCGGGCGAGCTGGATCCCGAGGGACGCCGGCTTCCAAGTCAGCTCGCTTGATTGGTGGGTGGTCCACTGGTAGGTCGCGCTCCCTTTTTGCTCGCCGCGTCCGGTGAGATGGACCTGCATCGAAAAGGACCCTCCGAGAAGGCCTGTTTCGACCGGTCGATAAGCGCGTTGTTCCCATCGAGCCAAGGTTTTCTCGGCCAGGGCATCGAGTTGGGCAGGGTTCTTGCCGTTCGTGGGGGCTTCCTGCGTGACGGCTTTGCTGGCTCCAGCCAAGGAACCGATCAGACCAAGGATCGCAATTCGCCGTCCGAGGGACGAAGGCAAGCGGTGGGGGATGGTTGGGAATGACATGGGAACTCCTTTTCTTGCGCCAGAGACTCGGGCACCAAGTCTGTGACAGGGCGAGACGCCAAGTTGGAACGATGGTCTGTGGTGGCGCTACTGCGGAGACTCGCCGGCGATTTGTTGCAACCGTGCGAGGTGTTCGTGGAACGCTTTCCGTCCGGAAGCGGTGATTCGGCAGGTACTTCGTGGCTTCTTGCCGACGAATTCGCGCTGCACCTCGACGTACCCCGAATCCTCCAACTTCTGAAGGTGCACTCCCAGGTTTCCTTGGGTGACCCCGAGAAGCTCCCGGAGGTCGGTGAAGGTTGCCTGGGAGCGCGTCATCAAGATTGAGACGACTCCGAGGCGAACTTGGGACAACAAGAGCGGGTCGAATTCACCGGCTTTCAAGGGGAGCCGTTTCGATCAGTCGTTTCACTCGGGCTTCGCCGCGCAGGCCAGGAACAATCATCCCAAGTCCCATGAAAGGACCGAGTAGGTAGCCCGCCGATTCATGAAAGACCATGGCGAGCAAGGTCCCGGCGAAGATGACGATGCCCGCGTACAGGAAGTCGCGTCGGTAGACGACGCCAATCGAGAATGCGAGGTTCGCGTACACCAACCCCCAAAGAATCGGGACGTGCTCCCCACGGAGGATTCCCAGGCCGGGAGCCAGCGCGCTCAGCAAGATTCCTGCACCAATGGAGCTTGCGGTCATCAGCTGCACCTGGCGAGAGATCACCGTATTCTCCCCGCGGATGCGTGGCTTGCGGGCCAGGAAGAACTCGCGTCCCATACTCAGGGCAATGCCGAGGATGAGCGCGGCAATGCTGAGCATCTGGAATTCACCCAGGCGCCCCTGGTTCTGCAGCCAGTTTCCCGCGGGATACCACACCAGCACGATGAGCCCCCAATGCACATAGTGGAACAGATGGGGGTCCACACGCGCGTGGGTCCGTTTGACCACCTCGGCCATGAACTGGAGATCTCGTTGTGCCTGTTCCGGCGATGTGGTGCCTTCGGTTGGCTCAGGAGTCGCACCCATGGTCATTTCTCCAAGGCGGCGAGCGCCTGCTGAATCTCGTTGCTGGTTGGGTGACGCTGCAGGCCGGATCGCAGCGCCTCCACGGCGCGTTCCGGCTGCGAGCTGCGCTGGTACAGGCGACTCAATGACAAGTATGTTTGAGCGTGTTCTTTGCGAGTGGGGCCGGACTCTTGGATCTCTCGAGTTCGCTCGAAGCTTGCCAAGGCTTCCGGCCCCCTTCCAAGAAAGTCGGGGTAGTAACTCAGGGACTCGGCCAGCTTGAACTGAGCTTCCCAGTTGCGGTCGTCTTGACGCAACACTTCTTGCCATTCGCTTTCGGCTTTGGTTCCCCACACTCCGCGCTCGGGCCCGATGGGAACCGTGAGCAACTTGGCGACGTAGGCGTCCGCCAACTCCAGGCGTGCGTCCAAGTCTCCGGGGCGCTTGTTGACTTTGGCTTCCAGGTCTTCGATGAGATCCTTCAAGACGCCGGTGGATCGAGCCAACTCCCAAAACCTCTCGTGGGCCGCAAGATCCATCTGCATGGACTGGCCGGCTGCGAACACTCCCTCGAGGATCTCGGCGAACTCTTGAACCGTCGCTTGATCGCCTCCTGGGGTCGTGGCGCCGGCGGGTTCGTCTTCGGGAATTGCCGGCAGGTCGCTGCCCGACGCACTGGGGAGCTCGGCGTCGGAGCGGCTTTGCACCGCCCGGGTCAGGAGAGGCGAGCCGAGCGAAGCCCGTTGCCTTTCCAGCCGGTCCAGGTTTTCTCCCACGCGGTCCAGCGTCCGTTCGAGGGCGGTGAGTCGAGCGGTGACGGCGGATTCGAGATTCGTCTGTTCGTGTCGGGCTTGGAACGAGCCCCACAATGCCGCCGCGGCGAGCGCGACGAGGGCTCCTTGCAGGGCGAGAGAGAGCTTCATAGCGGACTCCGGCTTTCTGAGGGGAGGTGTGGTATCCGAGCCGTTTGGGGCTCAGGGTCCCGGCGCTTCCCCGGAGACAAGGTCTGTTTTGTGATTGTAGTCTAAAAAACAGACCTAGCCGGCCAATGGTTCATCGATTGTTCGAAATTTGCCGCGATCCGGGACTCGATCCGCGGGTGCTCCTTTACCTCAGGAGCCCCACCATCTCTCGCAGGTCGGCTATGGGTGCCAATTGCTTGCCGTCTCTCAGGTACCAGGTCTGCATCAGGACTTCGACGTCCAGGTCTCGTTCCCGGATCAATCGATGCACGGCTCGCGCCCTTGGTCCGGCGGGACGGAGTTCTCCCTCGGTGGGGACAGACACCAGGTCGCCGGTCACGACGAGCCCATGGGAGGGCACGAAGGTGAGCACGAACTCGTCGGTGTGTTGGGAGAAATCGAACTCGTGGAACTCCACTCGCTGAGACTCGTCTTCCAGCACCAAGAGGTCGTCGATGATCTCGAACTCGGGGTCGAGCGGGTCTTGGTGCTGAGCATCCGGTTGGATTCGGTAGGGGCGGGTTGCCAAGTCGGTCAGGTATTCGACGTTGCCTTCGGTGGCAAGGATGGTCACGCCTCGATACACGTACGGGCGAATGCCGCCGGTGTACAGGGGATGGTGATGGCTCATCGCCACGTAACGGACCGGCTTTTCCGGAAACCGGTTCTCGACCGTGGCGAGCATTCGTTCCGAGATTTCGCTGTTGTCTCCCGCTTCCGCAATCAGAGTAAAGTCCGAGAACTCCACCAGAAGTGAGCGAGCGTCGCTGGATGGGAGATCGATGATCGAGACGCCATCCCCGAGGTCATGCACCGGGAGGAAGCCGGAGTCGACCTCGGGAGGGCTCGGTCGCTGGAGATCCCAGCGGTCGATCGCCGAGCGGTGGCTGTGGGGAATCGCAAAGTCGTCGTCCGTTTGCTCGACGCCCAGCTGGATTTTTCGAAGGTGCAGGGTCAGCCGAGATTTCGAACCCCCATGCTCCTCGTGGGCAATGATCGTTCGGGGGATCTGGGCGTCCTCGTCGGGTTGGTAGTCGCGAAACTCTCGCCACTCCAGCCGGTCGCCCTTGCGCTTCCAGTGGCCGATTCTCTCCACTCGATGGAGCAGCGATGATTCCTTGTCCAGCAGCAACGCGCGGCGAGTTCCGTCTTCCGCGTTGTACTCGAGAACGTCGTGTTGTTCGTCGCCGCCGAGATGTCTCAAGGTCTCCCGTCGCGTCTCTGCCTGACGGAGGAACTCGTGGGGAAACATCTCCCACTCGCTTTGCCAGGCGCGATTCAGGTCCTCCGGAAGGATCGCCTCGGCCATGGGCGCTCCGGCGTCTCGTTGCCAACCTTGCTGACTGTCCAGAACAGTGAGTGTGGGCAGGGGCCGATCGAAGAAGTACGTGGAATCAGACAACAACGCGTTCCACTCCGAGGAGTACTTCCAGATGCCGTTGCGGATGTCGTAGTCGCGGGTCGCCCAGGGGCGAGCGTAATGAGCTTCATTGGAAAATCGTCCGTCGTAAGCGATGGTGATGTTTGTTGATCGCTCCCGCAGGGCCTTTCCTCCGTGTGCGATGAGAGCCTTCTGTAGCAGCTCTTCTGCCTGGCAGAAGTTCATGTACACGGGAGACTCGTAGGGCTCTCCGGTTCCGGCGACTGCGTGGTTGATCCCGAGGACAAAGGCGACCAGGGACAGAACTCGGGGGGAGTTGGGACGTTGCGGAGGGGCCATCGGGAGTCTCTCGAGATGCGTGACGTCGAGGCGGTCCGACCGAATCCGCCTCGCGGAAACCTGTTCTGATTCAGAAACCGCTCTGATCTTACGTCTGCGCTCCCTTGGCGTTTGTCTGCCGGGGAATCGCCGGGATTCCGCCTGTGGAGCGGTCCGGTTTTCGCCGTCCTGCGCAAGGGACGAGCGGTAAGGTGGCGCGCACGGAGGTCCTCGCTGCGAAACCGCCGACCTTCGAGACAGAGCTGGTGGATGAGCAAGCGGGAATCGGTCCATGCCGAACGAGCGTCAGGGTCCCAACCAGGTTCTCGCCGCGGTGCGAATTCGCCCCGCGGTTGCAGATGACCTGGCGCGCCTGGTCGACGTTTACAACCACTACGTCGCCGATACCCACGTCACCTTCGACACCCGAACTTTCTCCGTGGCAGAGCGCAGGGCGTGGTTCGAAGCGTTCGCCGACCAGGGAGCCCATCGCCTCCTTGTCGCGGACAAAGATGGTCAATGCATCGGCTACGCGTCCAGTCATGCGTTTCGAGCGAAGCCGGCCTACGCATCCTCCGTCGAAACGACCGTGTACTTGGATCCAAAGGTTGTCGGCCAAGGCGTGGGCTCGACGCTGTACGAAGCGCTGCTCCAGATCTTGAAGAGCGAGCCTTCCGTGCATCGTGCTCTGGCCGGGGTGGCTCTTCCCAATCCCGCGTCGGCCCGGCTCCATGAGCGGCTCGGTTTCCAGCCGGTTGGCACCTTTCGGGAAGTGGGATTCAAGTTTGGTCGCTACCACGATGTTCGTTGGTACCAGAGAGATGTTTCGAGCCCAAACCCATCCATGAGTGGAGCCAAGGTCTACGACACCGAAAGACTGGTCGTTCGTGAGTTTTGCCTGGAAGACGGCGAGTTTCTCTTGCGGTTGCTGAACGATCCGGGATTCCGAGCCAACTTGGGAGACAAGGGCGTCCGGACCCTCGACGACGCCCACGACTATCTGCGCAAGGGGCCTCTCGCAAGCTACCGCGAGTTCGAGTTTGGATTGTGGCGAGTGGAACTTCGTGACGGGACGCTGATTGGCATGTGCGGGGTCTTGAAGCGACCGGCGTTGCAACATCCCGACGTGGGTTACGCGTTCCTGAGCGAGTATTGCGGACAGGGTTATGCGATCGAGGCGGCTCGCGGTTCCTTGGAGTTCGCCACTTCGAAGCTGAACCTGGGAAGAATCGCGGCGATTGTGTCTCCTGACAACAAGCGTTCGATTCACTTGCTGCAGAAACTGGGCATGAGCCACGAGACGATGGTACGCCTCCCCGGAGAGGACTCGAGTGTGATGTTGTGGGAAACCGCGCTGCCCTTACCCAGGCACGAGGGATGAGTCTCGGTCAGAATCCTTCCGCCAAGGAAACCCTTGCTGACAAGATTCGGCGGGTCACTCGGGAACCGGTGAAGCTGGCAGCTCCTGACCCGCAGTGGCCGGTCCTGTTCGAAGAAGAGCGAGCGCATTTGCTCGAAGTCTTGCCAAACGAGCTGATCCGACGAATCGAGCATTTCGGGAGTACGGCGGTGCCTGGGCTGATGGCGAAGCCGATTGTCGACGTGCTGATCGAGGTGACGGATCTCGGAGAAACGAGGCGTCGAATCGCACCGATCCTCGAAGCCCAGGGTTACGACTACTTCTGGAGACCGACCCGAGGCGATGACGTTCCTCCTTTCTACGCCTGGTTCATCAAACGGGACCGGGAGACCAAACAGCGAACCCACCATTTGCACATGGTCGAGCGAACCTTTGAGGGACACTGGGACCGGCTCTTTTTCCGTGACTACCTTCGCGAGTTTCCGGAAGCGGCCAAGGCCTACCAGCAGCACAAACTCGAGCTCCAAGAATCGGCCGGCGACGACCGAGTTGCCTACACCGAGGGGAAGACGGATTTCATTGGCAGGGTCACTGCGAAGGCCAAGGAGTATTACATTTCGCAGTCCCGAACAAGTCGCGAAGGAGAAGGCTGATGTCCGGGAAGAGTCCTCCGGGAAATCCTTCGGAGTACTCTTGGGGTTCGCGGCTCCCCTTGTTGACGGCGAGCCGCCTCGAACTGCGCTGGCTGGATCCCGCCGACGTCGACGCGGTGTTCCAAGTCTTCGGGAACCCGAACGTGACTCGCTACTGGAGTTCTCCCGCGCTCGAAGGCCCCCAGGCGGCCGCACAGCTGATCGACGAGATTCACCAGCTGTTCGCGGATCGCGAGTTGTTTCAATGGGGGATGGCGTTTCGCGACAGCCATCGCGTGTTTGGAACTTGCACGTTGGCCGACGTCGACTCTGCCAACCGGCGTGCCGAGGTCGGATTTGCTCTCGCCGAAGAAGTCTGGGGCCAGGGGTTGGCGACCGAAGCTCTGAGTCGGTTGTTCCGTTTTGCCTTCCAGGAACTGGGGCTCCATCGACTGGAAGCGGACGTGCATCCTGACAACGTCGCGTGCTTGGCGGTGCTCGAGAAGCTCGGTTTCCAACGCGAAGGCTATTTGCGGGAGCGTTGGCAAAACCAGGGCGAGATCCAAGATTCGATCTGGTTGGGGCTTTTGGATCGCGAATGGATCCAAGCGGGCTGAGGTGTCCGCAAAGTTCCTGGCGCTGCGGAAGCCGAGCCGGTGTGTCCCAGAAGGACCGGCAGCTCGAACTTCCGCAGCACGCGGTGCTCGTTCCCTCATGAAGTGGTCAAGCGAGATCGTCTGCTTCCGGGTGGGCGCTTGCGGAAGCGATCGCGAATCTCTCGAAGGCCGAAGCGCCGGAGTCAGTTGCGGCCAGCCATCACGCCCCCGTCAACGTCCCAGATGGCGCCGGTCACCCAGCTCGCATCGTCGGAGAGCAGGTGGTCGATGGTCGCGGCCACGTCGTCAACGGTGCCGATTCGTCCGAGGGGGTGGAAATCGTTGAACCCTTGCAGCTGTTCTTCGATTTGTTCGGGCTCGATGAAGGCTCCATAGATGGGAGTCAGGACCACGGCGGGGGAGACGGCGTTCACTCGGATGCCGTCCTTGGCAAGCTCCATCGCCAGGTGCTGGGTCAAGGAATGGAGACCGGCCTTGGCCATCGAGTAGGCGGAAGACGGGGTCGCGGCAATGGCCTGCTTTGCCCACATGGAGCCGATGTTGACGATGGATCCGCCTCCATGGTTCTTCATATTGGAGGCCACCGCCTGGGTGAGAAAGAACGTGGACCGATTGAGATCGTGGTACTTGTCATAGTCTTCGACGCGGTGCTCGAGAAATGGCGTTGGATGGAAGTACCCCGCGGCATTCACCAGCGATTGGATGTGGTCCGGGGAATCTCGGAGGGAGTCGGCGAACCGTTTCACGGAATCTCCGTCGTACAGATCGAGAGTGGAGGTCTCGACCGGCCCGACAGATTCCAGGCTCGCCTTGGCTTCCGCGAGTCGCTTCTCGTTGCGCGCCACCAGCTGCACCGTGAGGCCGCGTTCCAGCAGTCGCTTGGCGGTCGCTCGGCCCATTCCGGTGGAGCCGCCGATGATCAGAGCCTTCTTGGGGGAAGGGGACATGAGGAATCTCCTGGTTCGAATACCTACCAATGCATAGGTAGATGGCTGTGGAAAAAGAAAACGAGGCCATGGCTCACGCCGCCTCGAGAGTTTCGAAGAACACTCGCTGGACCGTGGTTAGGAGAGAGCCCCCTCCTCGTGCTCGAGAGAGGATCAGGCCTCCCTGCAGACTGGAAAGAAGCGTGGCCGCCGCATCCGCGGGCTTCCCACGAAATCCCAGTTCGCCGTGCTTCACTCCTTCCTGGATCTTCTCGGCAATCCAGCGCTCGCTTTGCTGAAGGTACTGGGCAATCGCCTTTTGAAGGGAGGGGGGCAGAGTTTCCCGATCGGATGCCAGGGAGCCGCATAGGCAAATGGCCCCGCGTCGTTCTGTTTCTGTGTAGAGTTTGATGAAGCTCTTGAGCTTGGACTTGCTGGAGCGGGTCTTTTGATCAATGGCCGCGAGTGCGCCGGTCAGATCCTGGACGTAGCGCTCCATCAACGCGACTCCGAGATCGGACTTGGAGGGGAAGTGGTAGTGGATGCTCGCGGTCCGGATGCCGACGGTGGCCGCCAGATCTTTGTAGCTGAAGGCGTTGTAGCCTCGTTCCTGGATCAGGGATTGGGCCGCGTCCAGGAGTTGGGTCGCGGTTTCGTTGGTCTTCATGGGGTGAAGAATAGCCTACCTAGTAGTAGGTACGCAATCGCTTTTCTGAAAAGCCAGGGGTGGACTCCGAGTCGGCCGGGCACTCCGGGCTGGTCAGGGCAGTAGCTGGGTCACGATCTCGCGGGTGAGTTCTGACATCCCAGAGCTCCCGGCATTGGTCAGGGCGGCGACGATCAGGAACTGGTCGGGGACCAGAAGAAGGTCGGCGGTGGCGCCGACGTGAGACCCGCCGTGACCGACGACGGCGTGTCCTCGGATCTGCTCCTCTTGCCAGCCCAATCCGTACCCCGTCTCCTTCCCGGAGGAGGTCTTCTGCGAAGTGAAAAGAAGATTCAGGGTTTCCTCGTCCACCACCATCCCACTCAGCATGGCATGGCCGAATCGAACCAAGTCTTCCGAGGTGGACAGAAACCCGCCGCCCGCCCAAACGTCGCTGTTGTCAACCGCAGGAGCATTCCGCGCAACCCCATTCGAGATCCCGTAGAAAGCGGTCCGGTGAGGGATGATGAGGTCGTAGTGATCGGCGATGGTGTGGTCCATGGACGCGGGCTCGAAGACGCTCTCCTGCATGAATCTCAGGAAAGGTTCCTCGGCGGCGCGTTGGACGACCGCTGCAATCAAGTTCCAGCCGAAACTGGAATAGGCATAGTCCGTTCCCGGTTCGAAGAGCAGCGGCCGATCCTTGAACTTGTCCAATGCGTGGATCACATCTCGGTAGCGAACTTGGTTGACGATGTCTTCGCCCTGGTAGTGAGGGATCCCCGAAAGGTGCCCGGCCAATTGACGCGTGGTGATGGGGAATCCTTTGTCGGGATACTCGGGGACGTAAGTCCGGATCGATTCATCCAGGTCGAGTTGCCCCGATTCCACCAATGCTCCAATCGCAGCAGAGGTCAGCGCCTTGGAGACGCTTCCGACCCGGAACTTGGTTTGGGGAGTCGTAGGGACTTGATGTTCAAGGTTGGCAAAGCCGAACCCTTCGGACCAAAGAAGGGAACCGTCCTGCATGACCGCGACAGAGAGTCCGGGAAGCCGCTCGCGGGCGACCAGCTGTTCCGTCGCCGCCCGCCATTGGGCAATTCGAGGCGAGGAGTCGCTCGCTTCCGACGCCGGAGGGGCGCTTGCTTGCACGGCTTGGGTCGAGGCCAGAGCCGCCGCCAAGCAGGCCAGCAGCTGTCCTCGTCGGCGCGAGCAAACGCCGATTGGGCCGGTGGACGTTGCCCTCGCTCGCACACTCGAGCCTGGCCGTTTGGTTCGCCCATGGGCGCTGAGTCCTTGCGGGTGATGCCGCGGCCTTTTTCCGGTCTCGGTTGCTTCGAATCGCGGCGACGTGGACGGGCGATCCCGGCGGTGGTTGCGGGCGGGGATGGACGGCATCAACACGGCCTCCTTCGGATGTCTCGAAACATTGGTTGGAAACTTGATGATAGAGCCTCCGGACCGGGTCACCGTTGCAACAGAATCTTCGGTGGAGGATCCCAGGAGGAAGGCCATGGCTTCGGACACTTCGTACTTCTTGCGGTCGCGTCGTCTTGGCTTCCGACGTTGGTCCGAAGGGGATCATGATTTGGCAAGGAACCTGTGGGGAGATCCGCGGGTGACTCGGTTCGTGTCGGCGTCGGGCTCATTGTCGGAACAGGAAGTGCAGGCCCGCCTCGCGGTCGAGATCGACTCCGAGCGCCTCCATGGGGTTCAGTACTGGCCAATCTTCCGACGCGCCGACAACCAGCATGTCGGATGCTGCGGTTTGCGCCCTTACCTCGAGGATCCTCGAGTTCGGGAGCTTGGATTCCACATCTGTGCGGACCACTGGCGTCAGGGATACGCGGAAGAGGCGGCGCGAGCCGTGATCCAGGACGCGTTTCTGACCCGCAAGGTGGACCGCCTCTTTGCGGGGCACCATCCGGACAACGAAGCGTCCCGTCGTCTCCTCCAAAAGCTGGGTTTTCTCTATTCCCATGACGAGTACTACGGACCCACAGGGCGAGATCACCCTTCGTACTTTCTGAAAAGGGATTGAGGGAATTTGGGTTCGAACCCCCGAGGCGTGTCGTCTGTTTCCTCGTTCCGATCGTCCTTGTCCTGGCGGAAGGTTCGTGCGCTCCGGTCGCCTGCTCGGGTGGTCTCCGGTTGGCCGAAAGACCTTGTCACCGACCTGCTAGGATCGACGGGGAAGGGGCGCTCGGTTCGAGAAGCGAAACACGGCAGCAGGCTCGGGGTTGCAAGGATGTCACGGACTCGAATTCACTCAATGAGGGATCGGGAATGATTGTTCGACCAGAGCGGACAAGCGACCACCAGGCCGTGTTTTCGATCCATGCAGCGGCGTTCGAGACCGGGGCCGAGGCGAAGCTCGTGAACGTGCTTCGTCGGATCGCCGACCCGGTCCTTTCACTGGTCGCAGAGATTGACGAGGCCGTGATCGGCCACATCTTGTTTTCTCCAGTGACGCTGGACGGAGATCCGGCCCTTTCTCTGATGGGCTTGGCGCCGATGGCCGTGAGTCCCGAGAGGCAACGCCAAGGCGCGGGGTCGTTGCTGGTGACCGAGGGCCTCAATTCTTGCCGTTCTCTCGGAGCGGTCGGCGTGGTGGTGCTTGGACATCCGGATTACTATCCACGCTTCGGCTTCGTGCCTTCCTCGCAGTATGGGATTCGTTCGGAGTATGACGTGCCGGACGACACGTTTCTCGTGCAGGAGTTGCGACCCGGGGCCCTGGCCGGCAAGGCCGGTCTGGTCCGTTACCACGAGGCTTTCGCCGGACTCTGAACCTTGAGGACCGAAGGAATGACTGGATCCGCTGACCGGGCGACCGCTGCCGAGCGTTTTGCGCAGCTTCATGAAGGCCCCGAGATGCTCGTGCTGCCCAATCCGTGGAGCCAGGGAACTGCCAAGCTGTTCGCCAACCTTGGCTATCAGGCACTGGCCACAACCAGCGCCGGGCTCGCGTTCTCGCTGGGACGACGGGACGGAGATGGCGTGGTGAGCGCCGACGAGTCCCTCGAACATGCCCAGCAGATTGTCGAAGCCACCCCTTTGCCGGTGTCTGCGGACTTGGAAAACGGATTCGGCGAGTCGCCCGAAGTCGTGGCCAACACCATTCGGCGCGCCGGGGAAGTCGGCTTGGTCGGCGCATCGATCGAGGACGCCACCTATCGCCCCGAGGCGCCGATCTTGGACCGCTCCTTGGCGGTGGAGCGAATCCATGCCGCGGTGGAAGCGGCGCGAGCGCTGCCGCACCGTTTCATGCTGACCGCTCGCGCGGAGAACTTCATCCGAGGGAGTCCCGATTTCGACGACACGATGGAGAGGTTATTGGCGTTCGAAGCCGCAGGGGCCGACGTCTTGTTTGCCCCGGGAATGCCAGATGCCGAGTCTCTTCGCCAGGTCTGTGATGCGTTGCAGAAGCCGTTCAACTACGTGGCGGGAATCGGACCGATTCGACTCCCTTTGGACGAACTGAAGCGGCTCGGCGTTCGTCGCGTGAGCATCGGGACCTCGTTTGCTCGAACGGCCCTCCACGCGGTGCGCACCGCAGCTCGTGAGGTGTTGGAACAGGGCACGTTCGGGTATCTCGAGGGAGTGCCTTCGGTGGCCGACTTCAACGAGATCTTGAATCCATCGGAGGTTTCGAGTTCGTGATACGGGCGATCGAGCGACCCCGGAGAGCTGGTGCCATGAAACGGTCGATTGGGTACGTGGCCCTGGTCGTGCGGGACTACGACGAGGCCATTCGCTTCTATGTGGACACTCTCGGGTTCCGGCTGGTCGAAGACACCGACATTCCGGAACAGGACAAACGCTGGGTCTTGGTCGAGCCGCCGGGCTCCCAGGGGACCCAGCTCCTGTTGGCCCGAGGAGTGGGGAATGAGCAGGTTTCGCGAGTGGGCAATCAGACCGGAGGCCGGGTGTTTCTCTTTCTCCACACCGATGACTTCTGGCGCGACTACGAGATCTTTCGAGGCAAGGGAGTCACGTTTGTCCGCGAGCCGAAGGTGGAGCCATACGGGACCGTTGCCGTCTTCCGCGATTTGTACGGGAACCTCTGGGATCTTCTGGAACTGAGCAAGGAACGCTGAACCACACGATTCGTGGTTCGTGGCTTCGAAAGGGACTTGTCGCTCGTGGGTTGGAACTTCCAGGGACCTCCGCTGGGTCTGCAGGACTTGCAACGCGATCTTCGGAAGCTTGGGTTTCAAGATGGCGGCGTCTGGATCGTTCATTCCTCTCTGAGTTCTCTCGGCTGGGTCGTTGGGGGGGCAACGACCGTCGTTCTGGCGTTGCAAGATTCCCTCGGCGAATCGGGCACACTCGTGATGCCAGCCGCGACCCCTTTCTGTGGAGATCCGGCGAGCTGGGTCGATCCTTCGGTTTCCGAGGAGCACTGGGAGCGGATTCGAGAAATCCTCCCGTTGTTCGATCGCGACACGACTCCAACCACGCTCGGTGCCATTCCCGAGACATTTCGCACCTGGCCTGGAACCCTCCGAAGCGGTCATCCGTTGGAGTCTGTCTGCGCAGCCGGCCCCGCGGCAGCCACCATCACGCGCCCTCATCCCTTGGCGTTCTCCGAAGGACCGGACGGGCCCTTTGGACGGCTTCATGAATTAGACGCGCAGGTCCTCCTCCTCGGAGTTGGTTTCAACCGCTGCACCGCTCTTCACTACGCCGAATCCCTCGTGGCGAATCGTCGAGTCATGCAGGTTCGGTTCCCGGTCGAAGAGAACGGGGAGCGAACTTGGGTCGAGGTGCCCAACGTGGCGGATGACAACGGCAGGTGTTTCCCGACGATCGGCGAAGACTTCCAACGGGCAGGGCATGTTCGATCCGGAACTCTCGGCCGCGCGCAGTGCCTGGTTTTTTCCATGAGAGCCCTGGTGGAGTTTGCGACGACCTGGTTCGAGTCGAAGCTCCCTCCCCCCGCCTGAGGTCGGGGCGTTCCTTTCACCCATTGCCTTCCACTCGGAAACCGACCGGAGGCGCACGATGCTCCCGGCTTGTCAAACCTCCCAACCAACTCGATCGAGAAAGGAAACCGGCCAGTGTTTCCGGGAGGGACGGGATAAGATCCAGGGCGTTCAGAATCCGAAGCAAGGAAATCACTTCGCGATGTTCGAAGGACTGATCCAACAGATCGAAGCTCACGCCAGCTACGGGCCGGCCATGAAACAGGCAGCTTCCCAGCAGGCTTGCCTGATCCTGAACTACCACACCCATGGCCCAGGCACCGGTTACTGCGTTTCCATCTGCTCCCAGCAGAGTGGTCTGCTCCCCGTGCTCGGTCAATCTCTACCTGTGGAGGAGCTGGTTCACGTCAAGGGAATCGGGAAGACCGAGGATCAGTGCCTGTCGTTGATGGCTCCCTTGTCGAATGCGCTCGTGGCTCACTACGGCCTTGAGCATTCGCCGACGATTCACTTGAACGGGAAGCCGTTCTCAGGGAGCGCGAACGGCTCTGAGTGAACTCGGTCGCCTCGACCGGTCGCGATCCATGGGCCCTTCGGTCGGCGACCCGTTTGCGAATGGATGGGCGAAACGACTGCGACGAGCTCTGGAGGGCCGGGTTCAGACTCCGCAACGACGTTCGGGAGCCAGTGGGATGCGAACTCGGAAGGTGCTGCCACGGCCCGGCTGACTTTCCAAGAAGATCTGGCCACCCATGCTTTCGGTCGCGTGTTTGACGATCGCCAAACCCAGGCCCGTCCCTCCCTTCTCACGCGAGCGGGCCTTGTCGACGGTGTAGAACCGCTCGAAGATTCGATCTTGCTCTGAAGGCTCGATGCCGATGCCCGTGTCTTCCATCTCGAATACCGCGGAGCCGCTTTCCGAGCGAACTCGGAGCCAAAGTTGACCTCCTGACGGGGTGTAGCGGACCGCGTTGGTGAGAAGGTTGTCGACGATTTCCCGAAGAGTCTCTTCGTCCGAAAGAACTTGGACCGGGTGCTCGCTGATGTCGGTTTCCAGGGTTAGTCCCTGGCCACTCACGTCATCGGCGTACTTGGTCACCGAGTCCCCGACGACGTCTCGCAGGTCATGGATGTCACGTTGGTCCAAAGCATGGTCCGACTCGATCCGAGACAACACCAAAAGGTCGCTTACCAAGGCGCTCAGGCGTTGCGATTGGCGGCGCACTTTGGAAAGGAAGTTCACCCGGATCTCGTCCGGCATCTGAGGATCTTCGTCGACGGTTTCCAGAATGCCGCGAATCGCCGCGAGAGGCGTTTTCAACTCGTGGGAAACGTTGGCCACGAAGTCCCTCCGGACCGTTTCCAGACGACGCAGCTCCGTAACCTCGTGAAGCACGACCACGGACCCGGTGACCTGGTTGCCAACGTCTCGCAAAGGAGAGGCGTGAAGCTGCAGAATCCGTGGGGGACTCCCCGGGAGATGGACTTCGTCTTGAGCGTTCGTTCCCGTGCGAAGCACCGTGGCCACCGTGTCCGAAACCTTGGGAACACGGGTCAGGTCGAACAACGATCCGCCCGCGTAGTCGCGCACTTCGACACTGAGCATGCGCGCGGCCGCCTCGTTGACGTGAAGGATGCGCTGCTCGTCGTCGACGGCCACCACGCCTTCCACCATTCCGGCCAGAACGGCGGCCAGTTTGTGGCGCTCGACCTGCAGCAGTTCGAGTCGGTCGTGCAACCGGGTTTCCATGGAGGCCAGGGCGCGGCTGAGATCTCCGATCTCGTCGCGACGGGCTTGGGTAATCGCCATCCCCGCCGATCCACCCGCGGCCACCCGTTCGGCGGCGCGAGTCATCTCGGAAATCGGCACGGTGACGCGACGGGCGAACACGTAGCCCACTGCCAGCGAGAGAAGGGTGGCGCCGACCGCGGCGATCAACAGAGCGTTGCGCAGTCTCCCCAGGCGGATATCCACGGCATTCAGACGGATCCCGGCTCGCACGATGCCACAGCTCTTGCCATCACTCTGGACGTCCAGCGCGGCGTACATCATTTCCGTGCCGATGGTGTCGCTGAACCGCGAGTAGGCAGCCACTCCGTTCTCGAGAGCGCCGATCACTTCCGGACGGTCGCGATGGTTGCCCATGGAGGAGGGCGATTCGTCGGAATCGGCGATCACCGTGCCGTCGACTCGAATGATCGTGAAACGAGTGCCGACCTCGGCCCCGAGCTCTGCAATCCGCTGTTGAAACCCGGTTTGGTCACCACCCTCGAGGACGGGCAAGGCCGCTTCTTGAATCAGTCGCGCCTGAGCTTCGAGGGACCGGGTGATTTCGTCGCGAGCTTCGTCGACGAACCATCGGGAGCAAATGACCCAGACCAGGATGGTCGAAAGCGCCAACACCGCGGCGTAGGCCAGATAGAGGCGCAGCAGGAACCGAACGCGGAGCAAGAATCAGCTCCCGTCGCGGAATCGGTAACCCACTCCTCGCACGGTCTGGATCAGGTCGTTGTGAGAGCCGAGCTTGCTGCGAATGGCTCGAATGTGCACGTCGATGTTGCGCTCCAACACCACGGCGTGCTCCCCGATGACGCGCGACAGCAGTTGGCTGCGGGTGAACACCCGACCAGGATGCGACGCCAGGAAATGGAGTAGACGGAGTTCCGTGGCGGTGAAGGAAACCGGTTCGTCGTCGACAGTGACTTCGAAGCGGTCGGGGTCGATGACCAGGCCAGGCAAGCTAATCCGGCTGCTGGTGGCTTCGGCTTCTTTGAAGGGGCCGCGGCGTAGGACGGCGCGGACGCGAGCCACCAGCTCCTTCGGGCTGAACGGTTTGGTCACGTAGTCGTCGGCGCCGAGTTCCAGTCCCACGACCACGTCGGACTCTTCTCCCTTCGCGGTCACCATGGCGACGCGAATCGGACTGGTCACCGGGTCGGATTTCATCCGGCGACAGACTTCCAATCCGTCCATTCCGGGCAACATGAGGTCCAGCACCACGAGGTCAGGGAGTTCTTTACGGACGGTGTCCAATCCCTCCTTGCCGTCGCGGCTGGAGAGGACTCGAAACCCCTCACGTTCCAGGTTGTAACGGATGACGTCGAGGATGTCGGGCTCGTCCTCGACCACGAGGATCTTTTGGCGCTCCACTACGGACTCCGAAGGAGAGTTGGGGCGAACTCGGAAGAGGAGAGCCGCGGCCGAGAGAGGGCTGGGGCTGCCCTGGTTTTCGAGAGTTCCCGAAAGTTTGCGTGAAGGAAGTCTGGCGAATCCAAAACAAGAAATCGTGAAGGCGGAGTGAATGCTCCGGCCCGGTGATTTGGTTGAGTCAAACGACCAAGATGCTCGAAGTCCCAATATAGCGGATCCCGCTCGGCTGGTTGGAAACGGTCTTCCGAGCCGAATCGAAGAGGGCGAGGAGCCATGAGTCAAAGCGACATGCTGCTGTTCTCTTCCCAGGAGTTCACGCCACTCCCCGGCGAGGATGAGTCGACCAATCCCGGGGTTTTCGGCAAGTCTCTGGCCGAGTGGTTGGCGGGGGCACTGACCGATCGTGGGATGAGTTGCGAGGAGGTTCTGCCCGAGGACTTCGGCTGGTGCCTCCCGATTTCGAGTCCCGCCGGTCGACTCTTCGTGGCGTGCGCGAATCTCGAGGAATCGACCACCGAGTGGCGTACGTTCGTGTTCTCGGAAGGAGGTTGGGGGGCGCGCCTCCTTGGTCGACCTCACGCCAAAGACTCGGTGGAGACCGTCTTTGACTTGGTCCACGAGTGCTTGAGGGACAACCCTTCGGTCACCGAGCTGCGCGGCACCTCGTCGTAATCGCGGAGCGGGACGCGGTGCTTGGGATCGATCCGTCAACCGGCCCAGCTGTATTGCCCAAACGCCCTCGCACGGATCGATGGCTCAGAGCCGGTAGTGTCGGATCAGTCGCAGGTTGACGCTCAACACGAGAAAGAGAATGCACAACTCGAGGGTCTCTTCGATCGCGGGAACCAGGTCGATCTGAGACTTGGTGGACCACAGGTGTCCGCCCAGCCACTCGAGTCCGAGGAACAGTGGGACAAGGACGGCCAAGGTTGCGAGCCGCTGATGAATCGCCCGACGAGCGCTGGCAGAAAAGGGGGCCAGAAGTCGGCGCACCGCGTAGTGGAAAACGGCCACGACCAAAATCAGCACCGGTCCGTACAGCAACAACCAGGAATACCCACCCCCAAGAGAGGGAATCTGTTCCCCGATGCCGGTGGTTTGAGTGAGACGCGTGCCCAGCATCTCGTGAATGACGATGACTTCGTCCATGGCGAGAAAGGCGGCGAGCAACGCGGCGGCTCGATAGGCCCCAGCGATGGCAGGGGTCATGGTGCTCGGCCGCTGTCGGGCCCAGCCGAGGACTGCGCACGACACGCCAACGGCAAGGAACAGTACGCTTTCGAACCAGGTCGCGGCCGTGCCCTCTTTGGTGAGGTCGAACTCGAGTGCCAAGCGAGTCCAAAGGCTCCGGCTGGAGTCAATCTCGGTGCCAAGCAGGGTCCCGGCGACGACCAACGTCGCGATCCCCATCAGGAGCCAGTTCAACGCATCCAAGGCCTGTTGAACCGTCCAGGGATCCAAGTGGGAGATGGGGCTCGGGAGCACCGCATTCCTCGCTTGGGCGGAGGAAGATCTTCGGCGCGAACGGTGGGGTGGAGGCGTGGCCACTTTGAGCGGGGAATTCATCGGCGTCTTAGTAGCGGGGATCGATTCCCACTGGCCGGAAAAGGTTTCTCCGACCAGACGCTCTTCCATCGCCGGCCCCACGGAGCGCGAGGATTTCCGCGGGGCCGGGGGCATCCGGCCCCACGCCTGGGACCGGCCCCCCGTCGCCCCCCGGGGAACCGAGATTCGAAACTCTCCCAGGCTCGGGTCCTGGCGGGAATTCTTCGAGCAAGGAGTCACACCGCGCACCCTGGTGCGTAAGGTCGAGCGCCCCGACTCGACGTTCCTCGTCTTTTCCCTTTGAGAGTCTTTGGTCATGCGCGCGATGTTCCTCTGCCTTTTCGCAACCTCCTCTTTTCTGGCCGGGTCCGGCGTGGCGACCGGTCAGATCTTCGTCGACCAGAGCGCTCCTGGCGGAGACGGGAGCTCTTGGTCCCAAGCCATAAATGATTTGGGGGCGGCCCTGGCCGGGGCCTCCAACGGCGATCAGATCTGGGTGGCCGAAGGGGTCTACTCCGGCGGATTCACGGTTCCCAATGGGGTCGAAATGTACGGCGGATTTCGATCCGGCGACCAGTCCCTGATTGCTCGGCGGCCGCATCTCCAACGGTCCGTCCTGGACGGGCAGTCCAACGATCGAGTCCTGAACCTGGGTTCGTGCGTGGTGGACGGCTTCGTGGTACGCAATGGCCAAGCCGATTCCGTGGGAGGCGGTGGCGCGTTGGTGGACGGGACGAATCCGACCATTCGCCGCTGCTGGTTCACTGGAAACCGGAACGTCGGAGGTCGCGGATCGACGTTGTTCGTGACCAACGGCGCCGATCCGGTGGTGGAGAGCAGCTTCTTCGTCGGCAACGTCGGAAACGGCCACGTGATCGACGTGTGGAACGCGAAGGGCACGTTTCGAAACATCGTCGTTTACGACAATCTCGACAACGGCCTTCACATGCAGAACAACGCCGACCCTGTCATCGAGAACAGCATCTTTGCAAACAACACCGGTGCCGGGCTTTGCGCCATTTCGAGTACTGACGACCCGATTTTTCGCAACAACCTGCTGTTCAACAACGGGTTTGCCTTGTTCCATGTCCGGGGCCAGAACCTCAACGACATCGACGACATCAACGCACTGAGCTTTGCCTCTGGAAACATGGCAGCGGCGCCGGGTTTCGTGGATCCGGCGCAGGAAGACTATCGACTGCGTGCCGATTCCCCGTGCATCGACACGGGAGTGCCCGGCAGCTCTTTCGACTCGTTCCAGGACTTCTACGGCAACTCGCGCGTGCTGGATGGCGACGTCAATGACATCAACACCGCGGACGTGGGAGCCCACGAGTACTCCAACGTGACTCTGGACTACACGGGAACGCCGGTGGCCGGCTCGCCGATCACGCTCGTCATCGACGGAACCCCGGGACTCACGACGTACTTGTCGCTCGGGGTCGGGAGCGATTCGGGAGTCTTCTTTCCGCGCTTCGGCTACCTGTTCGCGGACCTGACCAAGTTTTGGATCCTGTTCCCCGTGGCCAGTGCGCCGACCAGCTTTCCGATGAAGATTCCCGGCGCCCTGGGTGGCGGCGGGACGTTGTTCCTTCAGGCCGTGTCCTTCAATGCGGTCACTGGGAATCTGAGCAACCCGATCGAGATTGCCGTTCCCTGATTGACTTCCGTCGAAACCGTCTTGCATCGAAAAACGGCCGGTGACTCGAAACTCGAGCACCGGCCGTTTCTGTTCTTTCAGGAGTCGACCTGCTTCTCAGGCATCGATCGGTCCGAGGGAGATTCTCAGTCCTTCAGTGCCTTCGAAAGGGCGGCGAATCGCTCGGCCCAGAACTCCTTGCGCTTGGCAATGTCCGCCGCGGACGGAAGTTTGTTGTGCTGGACGGCGACTTGGCTCTTGCTGCTTCCCTTGGCGGTGAACACGGCTTCAATCGTCGTTCCGTCTTCCGCCACGAAGCGAGCATACTTCGGTCGTGTGCACTTGCGAGGCTTGAGGCCAGCGTCGGCAAGCCAGCGAGCGCGGCCCTTTGCCGTCGCAAATGCCTCGTAGAGATCCATCACGGCAACAGGAAAGGTCTTGCTCTTGTTGGCGCTGAAAGATCCGTCTCCGCGTTGGCCGACGTCCCGCAGTCCTTTGATCCGTTCGTATCCGACGGTGAGAGTCTGCGACCACCATGCGCTCACGTCGAAGTGTTCGGAAATATGGCGGGCGATGTCCCGGTGAGACATTCGGTGGGCCTTGGCGCGATCGAGTGCCTTCACCCATTGTTTCCAAGTCTTGCCGGTCTTCTCCTGAACCGACTTGTCCGAGGTTCCCGCAAGGGCCGCATCGTCGGACGGGGAGGAGGAATGCGTCGTGCCCCCAGAAGTCTTCTTGGCGACCGTTTGTGCAGTTGCTTTCCGAGTCGTCTTCTTCTTGGGGGCCTGGTTCTTCTTGAGGACCTGGACTCGGGCCGCGGTGTAAGACTCACCCGTTTTCTGCATGCGGCGACGGACGCGTCGCTTGAGATCTTTGTTCGTTGGCATCGGAAACATCCTTTTCGCTCTTCCATGAACCCTGTTTCCCCAGCAATCAGACTTCACGGAATCCGAAGAGTGTTTCGATGCGATGTCGCATTTCGAGCATGGCTCGGTCCGGGAGTATTCCCCCCTTTGCCTCAGAGCAGCCCTCGCTGGGGGAGAGCGGGTGAGGTTTGGCGCGGATGATCGCCGAGGGAGACAATGCCCACAGGCCTCCTTCCCGTCAAGTCAGGCGCCGCCCGGGCTCCCCGGGGGAATCGACCCCAGAGCACGATCCTGCAAGTCCTTCTCTGCTCGCCGGGCTAAGTTTCTCGTGTTCCAGCTCACCGTGTCGTCGCCACCAAGTTGTCCCAGTCGCGAGGTGCTCCCCCCATGTTGATTTCCCCACACGCAGCCCGTGTTGCCGGCGCGCTTTGTTTGGCGTCGGGCGCCCTGGTTGCTTCGGCCCAAGCCCAGTTTTCCCAAGGTTGCGTCCCGTTGCAGGTGTTCGACGGGCCGCAGGCAGGTGCCCAGTTTGGCTGGGTGACCGAGCGACTGGGAGACTTGGACGGAGACGGTGCGGATGACCTGGGGGTTGGCGCTCCGTTTCACGGAGGGTCCAGCCAGGGGAGGCTCTATGTCTACTCCAGTGCGACTGGGGCGGAGCTGTTTGTGAAGGACAGCAGCAACGGCGCGAATCTCGGTTTCGACGTGGGGGATGCCGGGGACTGGAATGATGACGGGGTGCCGGATGTTCTCGGCGGAGCACCGGGTCACAGTGGCACCGGCGGAGCGTTCATCTACTCCGGCGTTGACGGAACGTTGTTGCAGTCCTTCTTCGGGGAAGCGGCAGGCGACTCGTTCGGCTACGGCGTGGCATGCATGGGCGACTTGACCGGGGACGGGGTCGAAGACTACTTGGTGGGAGCCATCAATCACGACACGATCGGCGCCAACGCTGGCCGTGCCTACGTGATGTCCGGTGCTGACGCTTCGATCTACTATTCGGTCGATGGAGTGGCCGCGGGAGATCTCTTCGGGAGCGCGGTGGGCAACGTCGGTGACATCGACAAGGACGGCTTCGACGATTTCGTGGTGGGCGCCCGCAACGCAGCGAACGGCAATCCCGGACGGGCGTACCTCTATTCCGGGGTGGACGGAACCCGTTTTCGAACTCTCCGGCCGGCCACGACGGGCAGCGTCGACTTTGGCTGGTTCTTTGCCGGCGCCGCGGGAGACACGAACGCCGATGGGACTCCCGACGTGTATGTGGCGGACGTCTCCGCGACGACCGGAGGCGGGACGTCCGGCAATGCGTTCGTGTACTGCGGGGAAACCGGTGATCAGATCCTGGTGATCAACGGCCTCAACAACGCAGGGATCGGCCCTGGTCGAGCGGTCGGCGATTACAACGGCGACGGATACGATGATCTGTTCATTGCCGAGTGGACCCGATCCCAGGCCGCCTCGGCCGGGGGCCGAGTGCGAGTTTACTCGGGGCTCGACGGTTCGATTCTGCGTGCTTGGACCGGAACGGTCGCGAACGACCGCCTTGGATTCGACGCTCACGGTCTCGGCGATGTGAATGGCGATGGCGCGATGGATTTCGTGATCACCTCGGCCAACCGAAGTGGCAATGCCGGCCGCGTTTACATCGTGTCCGGCGGAATGGAACTGTCCGCACCGAGCCCGGGAGCCGCCGGAGAAATCAACTCGTTCGCCGGAAAAGGGGCCCAGCGAAACTCGACGGTGCTGCAAGTTTTTGGCTTCACGCCTGCGCAGCTGCCCTTCGGGATGACCCAGATCGGCATTCAGTGGCCCTTCTTCCTTGCCCCCGTGACGGCGGACAACCAGGGGCTCTACTCCCTGGATCTTTTCGTGGCGAGCGAGCTCTCCGGGCTTTCGTTCCTGACCCAAACGGTGGATGCCCCCCTCAAGTGGGTGAGCAATCTCGTCGAGCACACGTTTCTTTGAATCGATGGTTCCGGCCCATGCCGGTTGCTGCTCGTTCGTTTCAGGCAAGGCGGATGGTGGAGTGAGTTTCTAGGAAGATCGCGCCGCTGGTTCCCGCGACGGAATCGGGCCGAGGTCGGTCGATGGATCGATCCAGGCGCCGAGGAAGAAGCGGTGGTCAGTTGCCGACCTGGCGCCTCGAAGCTCACCGATGATCCGCATGGAGAAGAGTGGGATCCTCTCGTCTGTTTGCGGACCGCGGTGGGCCAGCATGGGTCGGAGCTCCTTGCTCCAAGCAGCCAAGGGGGGTGTCATGGGTCGCGACCCGATTCGGCGGTTTCTGTTCGTGTTGAGTTCCCTCGCGGTGTTCGATGCCAGCGGACAGGAGCTTCTCGTGACCGGCTGGACCAGCCGGAACGTCTTGAAGTACGACGCGCAAGGGGAGCTGATCGGCGCCCTGGTGACCCGCAATGGGGGAGGCCTCAACAATCCTCATTCTTTGCATGTGGGTCCCGACGGGTCCTTGTATGTGACCTCGGTGGGGGGCAACAGCGTTCGTCGTTTCGATCTCGAAACCGGGGCCTTCCTGGACAGCTTCGTGAGTCCTGGCGCCGGAGGTCTCTCCGGGCCTACTGACGCGCAGTTCGGCCCCGACGGCAACTTCTATGTGAGCAGTTTCAACACGGGCGCGGTGTTGCGCTACGACGGGGCGACGGGAGCCTTCCTGGATCAGTTCATCGCTCCGGGCACTGCCGGGTTGCAGGGCGCGGAAACGTTCACCTGGGGCCCGGATGGCAACATGTACCTGTGTGACGGACCTCGCAATCGGGTCCTGAGCTTCGATGGTCAAACCGGCACTTTGGTCCGGCGCTTCGTGAGCGGTGGCGCGGGGGGATTGGTGGATCCTCACGACTCTGTCTTTGGCCCGGACGGCAATCTCTACGTGACCTCGTTCGGGTCCAACCCCGTGCTGCGTTATCGGGGCAGCGATGGCGACTTCATGGACGTGTTCGTGTCGGCGGGGCAAGGAGGGTTGGTCAATCCCCACGGGCTCGAGTTCGGCCCCGACGGGAATCTCTACGTCACTTCTTTCGGAACCAACGAGGTGCGTCGCTTTGACGGGCAAACTGGCGACTACTTGGACTCTTGGGTCGCTGCCGGGGAAGGCAACTTGCAAGCTCCCATCGACTTGTTGTTCCTTCCAACCAAGAAACTGCTGCACTTTGGACCGGTGCCGAGCGACCTTGGAACAAACGGGGACTATACGATCTCCCTGGCGACACCCGGAAGTCGATTGGCGTTCGTCTATGGCTTCGAAACCACGTTCCTTCCGTTGGGGTGCACGGATGCGGCGTTGAGCGTGTTTCCTCCGGCTCTTGTCGTCTTCGAAACCGCCGACGAACAGGGCCGCGCTCGACAGTCTCATTTCCTGTTTCCTGATCTTGCGGGGATCACGCTCTACAGCCAAGCGGTCGAGCTTTCGAACTGTCGGGTCAGCAATGTGACCAAGTTCGAGTTTTGAAGCGAGGCGCGCAGAGCCGCAAGTCAGAGCGTGATCAACCAGCTCGCTTGGTTTTCTCGAATCGGTCGCTTCGTCGAGGATTCACGGACGAAGACGGAGGTCGAACGATCCGATCGGGTGCTAAGAGAGTTCTGGAACGTCCCGGAATCGAGAGTGGTCTCCGTCGGCCGTTCCGGCAAAACCCACCATTCCGCTGCTTGCCCGATCACCTGCCGGAACAGGGCTTCAAGGCTGACAGAGGGCCCGATTTCGGAGCCGGCGGAGCTGGCGCGGGGTGCAGCCTTTGCGGAGTTCCGAGGGAGTGGTGCCAAACAGTTTCCGGAACGCGGTGGTGAAATGGCTGTGGCTGGAGTAGCCCAGGTCGAACGCGATCTGGGTCAGCCCCTCGCGGCTGTCGGTGACTCGGTCCAGGGCATTCTGCAAGCGAAGCTGGTTGCGATAGGCGTGAATCGACGTACCCATGACTTGGCGGAAGACTCGAGCAAGGTGGAATTCGGAGCAGCCCAGCCGATCGGCAATGTCTGCGAGTTGCAGCGGTTCCCCGAGTTGTTCGCCCACGAGCTCCCGCGCGGCCTGGGCCAGCTGACGGCGGCGTTCGGCCAGCTGAGGCTTCTCGGGATCCGAGGAACCGCGAAGCTGCATTCCGGTCGCGACAATGCGGCTCAGAATCTCCAGGCAAGCTTCTTCCACGAACAAGGGATCTCGTTCGCCCAGCAGAAGTTCTTGGGTCAGGAGCCGCTGGCGGAGGAACGTTCCTCGATCGACCGGGACGTGGGTGAAGGGGAACAGTGGACCATCTGAGTCTTCGATCTGAGGATCGTGGTCTTGCAGGATCTGAAGCAGGACGTCCCGGTTCGGAGCGAAGTATTCCGAGTGATCGCCTTGATTGGTGGAAGAGGATCGCCGCACGATGTCGCCAACGTTGTAGGCGGTGACGATTCCTGGATCGGCGAGGAGCGGCGGCAAGCCTTCGCGCTCTACCAAGACGGTTCCGTGGGGAAAGTAAACGGTGTGCTGGCCCACGGGACCGGGGTCCTCGAAGTGGGGATGATCCGAGGGGCAACGCACGACTCCGACAGACACCATGGAGCTTTCGAACACCACCCAGCTGCCGTGGGGAAGATCGGAGAATTCTGCGGGAGAAGGAACGGGGCGGGTCAAGGCGATGGGTCCAGGTCGTGGGGGGGTGTCAGGAATAGCCAAGGGAGAGCTCCGGGTAACGCGGGCGCTATGATTCCGCCCGTCCGCTCCCCGAGGAGCCGCCCCCCTGGTCCTCGGCCGTTCGAGTCTCGTGCATGACCCTGTTCTCTCTCGTCGTCGAAGCATCCCTGCGCGTTGCGGGGACGAGGTCTCGGAAGACCAAGACCGCAGTCCTTGCCGATTGCCTGAGACGTCTGGACGCCTCCGAAGTCGTTTCCTGTGTGGGCTTTCTTTGTGGAGTGCCGCGCCAGGGGAAGATCGGCTTGGGATACGCTTCGGTGGCTGAAGTGACCGCGGTGGCGGCGGACACCCCAAGCTGGACGGTCCTCGCGGTGGACGAGGTCCTGACGAAGATCCAGCAGGTTCGCGGCAGCGGTTCCAAGGCGGCCCGCCAGAAGTTGTTGGCGGAGCTGCTGTCTCTGGCGACGGAGGATGAGCAGCAGTTCTTGCGACGACTCCTGGTCGGCGAGCTTCGCCAGGGAGCGCTCGAAGGATTGGTGTTGGATGGGATTGCCGCCGCCGCGGAGCTCCCTTCTCGAGAAGTCCGACGCGCGGTCATGTTGAGTGGCAGTGCTGCGGAGGTCGCCAAGGCGGCGCTGACCGAAGGTCGCCACGCCCTCGAGCGGTTCTCGCTGCAACTCTTTCGACCCCTTCAGCCCATGTTGGCCAAGCCGGCGGGAGATCTCGACGAGGCGCTGAGCAAGCTGGGTCGAGCTGCTCTCGAGTGGAAGCTCGATGGGGCTCGGATCCAGGTCCATCGCGACGGGGATGACGTCGCGATCTTCACGCGGCGACTGAATGACGTGACGACGGCGTTGCCAGAGGTCGTCGAAGTTGCGAGAGGTTTCTCCGCCAAGCGGTTCGTCCTCGATGGCGAAGTGATCGCACTCGAGGAAGATCGACGCCCGAGGCCTTTTCAGGTCACCATGCGTCGATTCGGTCGTCGCCTCGATGTCGATCGGTTGCGCCGGGAGATTCCCGTGGTTCCGTTCTTCTTCGACGGGCTCCACTTGGACGGCGAGGACTTGCTCGATTTGGGAGGAGAGGAGCGCGGTCGCTTGATTGCCGAGCGGATTCCCGAAGAGTTCCGCGTTCCGGGATTGGTGACCGAGGACGCGGAAGCGGCCGAAGAGTTCTTTGCCGCCGCGCTGGCTTCCGGCCACGAGGGAATCATGGCCAAGTCCCTCGAGGCGCCCTACGAAGCGGGGCGCCGCGGTTCCGGGTGGTGGAAGGTCAAGCCGTCCCACACCTTGGACCTGGTGGTTCTTGGCGCCGAGTGGGGCAGTGGTCGTCGCCAAGGGTGGCTCAGCAACCTGCATCTGGGGGCGCGCAGGGACGACGGCCATGGGTTCGTGATGCTCGGCAAGACCTTCAAGGGAATGACCGACGAGATGCTGGCGTGGCAGACCGAGAAGCTGCAAGAGTTGGAGATCTCCCGCGACGGTTTTGTGGTGGTCGTGGAGCCGAAGTTGATCGTGGAGATTGCGTTTGACGGCGTCCAGGAGAGTCCCCACTACCCCGCGGGGATGGCCCTGCGGTTCGCGCGAGTGAAACGCTATCGCCCGGACAAGAGCGCCGACCAATGCGACACCGTGGCCGCGGTGCGAGCGATTCATGGCGGACACTGAAAGAATCGCGCCCCGGCGCGAAGGTCAGCAGACCGCGAACGCGTAGATCTTCAGCGCGTAATCGGTCTGAAGGCGCATGACCACCTTGGCAATGACCTCGTCGCCGGTCGAGCGTTGGACGATCTCGAGAACGTTGCTGAGGGGGTGATTGGTTTCTTCCAAGTAGCGCATCAGTTCGGGGCGATAGACGGTTCGCTGGCATTTCACTTCGAAGCGCCGGTTGATCGATCGAGACCAGGGTCGGATCGCGAGAAGAATCCCAAGGAACGAGACGGGCCCCGACCACAAGCTCCACTCGGCGAGGCCCATGATCCTCACGAATCCGATCGTGATCCCCAAAGTGCCCAGAATCACCACGAAGATGAGCGCGAGGTGTTCCAGACTTCGAGGCGTGCTGGGCTTGCCGCGACAGCGCTTCTGCAAAGCGTAGGCGAGATTCTGCACCGACTCCTGGAGCATGTCGATCGGGGGAGCGGCGGAAGGGATCCGTGAGCGAACCTCCCAGGCCACCCAGCCCAAAGCTTCGAAGGCCAATGCGTGGGTGGTGTCATCCTCCGGCCCCATGGCCAAGAACCAGTCCGCGCCTTGCGCCCGGACGCTCCGTTGCCAGCGCTGAAAGGTGGTGTCTAAGGCAAAGGAGTCGCTTCTCGTCCATGCGACCAACACTGCGTCGAGTTCTTGGCGAGCCGCGCGACCACTGGTGAGGTACTCGTCCCGAAACTTCCGGTAGCGGAGCATCGCGTCGATGGCTTCGAGGTTGTACTCCGCGGGCTCCGGGATCTCGTAGCAGTTCTGTTCGATCCACCGGCGACGCTCCTCGACCCAGGGGAAGTCCGCACACAACACCCCTGCTCGAAGCACGTTGATTTCGAGAATGGCCAGGGCGTTCAAGTCGGGAGCACGCAATCGAGCCCGACAGTCCTTCGACAAACGGTCGAATTCCCGGGTGGTCAGGGTCTGCACCAGATGAATCCAAAGGGGTTCCGACAGCCAGCCGTAGATCCATGCGCTCAGCCGGGAATCGGCGAGCTGCTGAACGAGGGTTTCCGCCTGGGCTTTTCCCTCGTTTCCGTGGCAGCAGGCGCGAAGCAGCTGCTGCACCGCACGGCTGCTTGGATATCTCTCCAGGGCATGGATCAGCCAACCGGCATAGGTCTTGGAACAGGTGGTGTCCTGCATGTCGGAGAGCAAGGCGAGAGTGATCAGCTCTTCCTCGGACGCGTGACTCTTGTTCTGCAGTTCTTCGACAAGTGCTTGGGGGGTGGTCTCGCGGATGCGATCGATCCAGGGGCGATCCGGCTCAGTGGTTTCCGAACCGCGGGTGGCCATCGACAGTTGCCGGAGGGGCATCGGCGCCGGGGTCCGAGGGATGCCGTAGGTGAGTTCTCGTTCGAGGGCCTCGTAGGCGGTGCGGATCTTCTGAAACTCTTCCGGGTGTTCTTCCGGCCGAAAACGGAGAACCAGCTTCTTGTAGGCCCGCTTCAGCTGCTTGCGGTCGAAGTCGCCCTCCAAACCGAAGAAGGCGACCGGGTCGTGCACCAGGTCCCAGCGCGGGTCCGCGGAGTCCGTCATGAGGCCATCCGCACTTTGTGAATGACGTGGGCCACCATGAATATGGTGAAGCTCACCACGATGAGAGTCTTCCAGAACCGACGACGTCGCTGTTGTCCGATTCCCTTCCGTTCTCGCTCGAGGCCGGTCATCAGGGGGGTGTCGGCCGCGTACAGATCCGGGTGATTGCGCTCCAGCCAGCGCACCGTCCGACCGGTTCTCTTGGTTCGCTTCAGTGAGTGAATCAATGCCACTCGAACTCCCGCCTTGCGGCTGGGGGGAGTGAGGGTCATTTGCTTCACCGCATCGAGCACCCCGGGATTCACTTTGGAAGCCTGACGTGCTTGGGCCAGATGCTGGCGCAATCCTTCGATTTGTCGCATCCTCTGACGCCACTCGTCGAGGTCCGGAAAACTCTCCAGGTCGATGGCTTCCAATTCGCTTTCCAAAGACTGGTCCGGGGTGTTCCACCAAGCCTCGGCGATTTCCTGCAGCTCTTGCTCTGCCTGGGCGTGGGAGAGGCGCGGCCCACTGGTCGAACTCGACTCTTCGGCAAAGCCGAGGAATTCGGAACGCAGCCGGTGGATGTCGAGCGGGTGCTCGTGGGGATCGAGCTGAAGAACAGACTCCAGGTACTGCATGGCAGGAGAATCGGTCGGCGCGCTCATTCCGAAAGGTCTTCTTGGTAAGGTTGGTTCGCCGCCGAAAGGCAATGCAAGAGCTCTTGTCGAGCCTCGCGGAAGAAGTCCCGATCGGTTCCGGCAAGGGCGTGCTCGTATTGGTCGACGCTCATCTCGAGGGACTCCCGCGACCACGGGTCGACCTGTCCGACGACGGCTTCTGCAAAACGAAGTAGGTGCTGGTTCTTCAGATCGTCCCGCGGATAGAACTTCAGCTTGGCAAGCCTCCGCTTGGCTTCCTCGATTTGATCCTCATTCAGTTCTTTCACGTGATGAGAAAGAACCGTCTGGAACTTCTTCCCGGTGGCCTCGATCTTGGCCTCCACATCGAGGAGGCCGTTGACGTCATAGGTGAAGCGAATGGCCACTGGTTGTCCCGCGGGTCCCTTGGGAATCCCTGACACGTTCAGGTTGCCGAGGAGCAGGTTGTTTTCCACCTTGCGTCCCTCCCCCTGGTAGACCCTGACCCGGAGCTTGGTTTGATTGTCCTGAATGGTCGAGACGATTTCTTCGCGGGAAACGGGGACGGTCGTGTTGCGGTGAATGATGGGCAGGTAGTACCCCTGCTTGAGGCTCCCCCCGAACTCTTTGACGATCTCGATGCCCAGAGTGAATGGGCACACGTCGGTCATCATGACGTCGTCCACCGCCGCATTCTTCTCGAGCAACGCCGACTGAATCCCGGCGCCGATCGCCACCACCGTGTCCGGGTCGGTGTTGCGGTGCGGCTCGCGACTGAGCTTCTGGGTGACTGCCTCACGAATGAGAGGCATGCGGGTCGCGCCGCCCACCAACACCACCTCGTCAATGTCCTCCGCGGCGATTCGCGCGTCATTCAGCACTCGGTCGATGGGAACCATGGCGCGGTCCAGAAGATCCTGGATCGCTTCCGCGAGTTCTTGGCGAGTGATGACTTCCGTGGGGCAGGACTCGTCGAGCACCCCGTCGTGTCCTGGGAGTCGCACCAGCGCGGAGTCCTCGTCAGTGAGCGCGCACTTGGCGTGTTCGCATTCGGTGCGAAGGCGGGAGATGCGAAGCGGAGATTTGAACTCTGCCACTTCCAGGGTTTCTCCATGACGGCGCAAGAGAGTGTCCATCATGCGCTCGGTGAAGTCTTCCCCACCCAGGTGAGATTCTCCGGCGGTGGCGGTGGTTTCCAGCAACCCCTCGAAGACTTCCAGCACCGTGACATCGAGGGTTCCCCCGCCCAGGTCGTACACCAGAATGCGCTTGTCACTGTCCTTGTGAATGAGTCCGTGGGTGAGTGCGGCGGCGGTCGGTTCGTTGAGGATGCGTCGAATCTTCAAGCCCGCCAGGGTGCCGGCAACGCGAGTGGCCTCCCGCTGGTGCTCGTTGAAATAGGCGGGCACGGTGATGACTGCCTCTTCGATGTCCTCGCCTAGGTCGGCCTTGGCATCTTCGACCAGCGAACGAATGACCAGGCTCGATAGTTCCGGCGGCGTGAACAGTCGTCCGCCGAGTTCCACGCTCTTGGGAGTGCCCATCCAGCGTTTGAACCAGGCGACGCTGTGTTCCGGGTGAGTGACCTGGAACTCCTTGGCGGCGGCGCCGATCAAGATCTGTCCATCGGGAAGCACGGCGACCACCGAGGGAGTCATGCACGCTCCCAGCGCATTGGGAATGACTCGCGCTTCCCCTTCTTCGAAGACCGTGCACAGCGAGTTCGTGGTGCCCAGATCAATGCCAACGATTCGGCCCATTTCGAGTCTCCCTTTGCGGGCCTCGTCGGCGTCCCGGGGAATCCTCGACAGGCAAAAAGTTCGGATTCACGACGAAGGGTTCGCAACGCGAAAAAAAGGCAAGTTCGAGCGGGAGTTCGGGTGAGTCCTGGGGGGGAGGGGCGTGGTTGGGTCGAGTGTTACGGGCCAGGTTTCTGGAGCCTGAGAGTGATCGGGGAGGGTGCCATTCGCCAGACCCCCGGGGGCGCGAAAACAGAAGGGAATCGCGGGACTCCTCAATACTTCGCGGTCGCTCCGAGGGACGCTGGTTGATGTACGTGACGGTGCTCTTTCATGACGGGCTCCCGATCGCGCCGTCCTCTCACCAGAGCATGGGTTGCTGGGCCGAGTAGCGTTGAACGTATTGCTTGGTGGGAAACTTGCGAGCGGTGTTGTCGGAGCTCATGTAGCGGATCTTGCCGAAGATGGGCCGTTCGGGGCCCCAGGCACGGTCGTAGCGACCGAGGATCCAGAAGATGCCGCTGTAGGAATTGGGGTTGCGGCCATCCAGGGCGTACTTGTTGTTCAGCTCGATCATGACTTTCAGCGCCTGCTTCGGGGTCTTCGACCACTCGAGGATCTTCTTGCCCCACAGCATTCGGAGGTAGTTGTGCATTCTTCCTTCGAGGACTAGCTGGCGCTGCGCCGCGTTCCACAGAGGGTCGTGGGTCTTCGAGGTCTCGAATTGCTCGAGGCTGTAGACCGAGGCACGAGGATCGCCTTCGTGCTCGCGAAGGGTTTGCCGCGCCCAGTCCGGCAGTGACGAGTAGCGATCGTAGTCCGTCCGGTGGGAGCAGAAGTTGTAACCCACTTCGCGCCAGGTGATGACTTGGTCGAGGAACGCTTCGGCGGCCTTGGACATGCCCCACCAGCCCTCTCGCTTGCCATCCTTCGTCTTGGCGAGACGAGATTCGTTCCAGTCTTCTCGGTCGAAAAGCTCGGTCACGACTTGATGAGAGGACAGTGTTCCGAAATGGAGTGCTGCGGAAATGCCGCTACTGCCCTCCTGTTCGGGAAGGTTCCGATCCTGGTCGTAGTGGTCGAGTTTCTCCCAGAGAAACTCGCGCCACTGGTGGCGAGCCGCTTCGCTCCCCCGCGATTCTGGAACAGCGGTGACTTGATGGTCGATGGGGAGGGAGGCGAAGGAAGACGGACTGGCTTCCAGCATCTTGGCGGACGCCGGGGCCCAGCGTCGCAGGATCGAGGCGGGTACCGGCTTCGATTTTGGCAGCGACCCTTGGTTGGGAAGTCGGGTCTTGGGCCGTTCTCCGAGATGATCGCGCAGCACCGCTTGCAGATGTCGACGGAATGAGTGGGCCGTGGGAAAAACCTTTTCGGGCTCCGCCATCGGCAGAATGCCGTTGGAATCGACCGCTTCCAAGCGGACATCCAGAGCTTTTGCCGCCGCACTCACCATCCTCGGCAGAAAAAACGCCGGGAAGTCGTCGGCGATCACCACGCAAGCGTTGCCTGCCAGCTCTTCCAGAAGTCCCTTGCCCGCCCCGATTTCTGGCTCGACGTAGGGATAGTGAGTGATGTCGGTCTTTTCGAAGGAACGCTGATTGGCCTCCATGGTGGAGACGATGTACTGATGGAACCGGTCGGAGGCCCATTGGTAATCGCAGCGAACCGCTTCCAGAACGACCAAAGGACGATTCAGCTCCCGGCTCCATTCCACGGCGCGATCCAACGCGTAGTTCCACGTGGGGCGCCGAAACGCGGTCATCCAGTACAGGACGAACGCGCGATCTTTCTGCACTTCGGCGCGGTTCATCGTTCGAATGCGAAGCGGGGGAATTCGAGACTTCATCGGGCGGAACCTCGGAGGGCGCAGGAATCAGATGGAAGGACAGAAACCTCGGTGCTCACGGCGGACTCTCGGGGCCCGAGTCGAGCCGCTAGGACTGTGCAGAGCAGTTCATGGCGAGTCGCTCAAACATGGTTGCGCAGCATCAGCTCTTTCGGATGGGGAGAGAGATAAGTCTGGTCCGCCAAGTAGGCGATGCCATGAAGCTGAACGAAATGGCGGATCATAGTGATGGGCGCGATCAAGGGGAGGAATCCCTGTCGGTAGTCCTCGACCACCTGGCGCATCTGGGAACGCTCTTGGGGGGAAAGGACGTCGCGGAAATACCCGAACATGTGCTGCAGGACATTCGTGTGTTTCTTCGTCGTAGCCAAGGTGGTCATGGCCTCCATGAACCGTCGCTGATAAGCGTCTTTCAATTCGGCCCGCGGAGTTTGCTTCGCCGCAGCCACCATCTTTCCCAGGTCGCGGTAAGCGGTCTCGTTGTGACAGCGAAGCAGCATCTTTTCCTGGGTGTGAAAGACGACGAGCTTCCCGACCGACCAGCGAGAGTCGAACAGGCGACGCAGGCGTTGATAAGCGAACACTCGCTCGATGAAGTTCTCGCGAAGTCGCGGATCTTGCAGTCGTCCCTCTTCTTCGACCGGCAGCAACGGCATCTTTTCCAGCAGTCGGTGTGCGAACATCCCACGACCGGTCTTGCTTGGCACTTGGTTGTGGTCGTAGACCTTGACTCGAAACACGCCGCAGCTCGGGGAGTCTTTTTTCAGCAAGAACCCGCTCAGATTCTGCTTCTCCAGCGCGGCCACCTTGCTGCGAGAAAAACGTTCCATCGAAGCAGTGTAGTCCGTTTCCGACTTGGGGGCGACCATGCGAATGTCATCGCTGTCTCTGACCAGGCGCACGGTTTCGCGAGGCGTCGACATGCCGGACTCCACCTCGGGACAGACGGGGACGAACTTCATGAACTGGCCTAAGGTGTCCACCGCGTAGGCGTTGCGCTTGTGTCCGCCGTTGAAACGCACTTTCTCCCCAAGGAGGCAGGAGGAAATTCCGATGAGCGGCTCTTCGGTTTGCATACGCACTGATGCCCCTTTGGCGTGGAGAGTCCGAGTCGCGGGGGGTGGGTCATGCCGCGACGATCCTCGGCCGGCTGTCGTGACACGAGACCGCGGTGCGAGGTCATCGCTGCTTCGCGAGACTACGGACGCCCATGCTTCGCTCAAGGAAGATCGAAAGCCGATCGTCGACGGATTCAAATTCGCGAGGTGGTTTCGCTGCCTCCGGCACCGCGTCTTGCCCGGTCATTCGGCAAGTCTGAGGCGTTGGTGACGCGGGGACCTCAGGGATCTTCCGTACGGGTCGAAGATTCGAGACTCCCTGGCGTCGGTGAAACGGTCGACGAGCTGACGAGGGATCCGAAAAGACAGGAATCGGCAAGCACCCCGTGGCGCAGGGGGATGACCGGGGCGCGCGAAACCGCTCCCGGGCGAGCCCTGGTCACAAACCCGAGGCTCGCTGGTCGGTGAAAAAGTCTTTCGGTGCCCGTTCCTCTGTTCACCTCCATCTTCGGATTCTCGGGGGAGGCGAGGGCTCTCGGTCTGCCCTGGGAGGCCATTCTCACCGGCCTGCTAGGCGCGCCGAAGAATCCTGTTCCTCACCGGCGAGTTGGTGGGGGTGCCATGAATCCGCAGTGTGTCGGGAGCCGAACTCTTCCCTTGCTCATGAACTCACCCCAAACAAAGCAGAGCGATCTAGTCCTCCTCACCGGCGTCACCGGCTATGTCGGCGGTCGTCTCCTTCCCTTGTTGGAGAGCCGGGGACAGCGGGTTCGCTGTCTTCACCGACGCGTCAACGAGTTCACTCCGAGCCACAATCTGACCGAAGCGGTGCAAGGCGACTTGCTCGATCCGGAATCGCTTCCCGCCGCATTCCGGGGAGTTCATACGGCGTTCTACCTCGTCCATTCTTTGGGGGATGCGGCCGACTTCGAAGCTCACGAGGCGCAGGCCGCCACCAACTTCGCACGAGCCGCGGTCCAGGCAGGGGTCCAGAAGATCGTGTACTTGGGCGGCCTGTTTGGAGAGGCCGGCGAGCTCTCCGCTCATTCCCGCAGTCGCCTCCAGGTGGGTCGGATCTTGCGAGACTCCGGCATTCCCACCATCGAGTTTCGCGCTTCGGTCATCGTCGGTTCTGGCAGTCTTTCGTTCGAGATGATCCGGGCTCTGGTGGAACGCTTGCCGATCATGGTGACTCCGCGTTGGGTGGGGGTCGAGGCCCAGCCGATTGCCATCGCTGACGTGTTGGCTTACTTGCTTGCCGCACTGAAGCGTTCTCCCTTGCAGAACGAAGTGTTCGAAATCGGCGGTGCCGACCGTGTGACCTATGGCGAGCTGATGCTCGAATACGGACGGCAACGAGGCCTCCGTCGCTGGATGATTCGAGTGCCGGTTCTGACGCCCCGGCTTTCAAGTTTGTGGCTCGGACTGGTGACCCCTCTCTACGCCCGAGTGGGACGCAAACTTGTCGAGAGCATTCGTCACCCCTCCGTGGTCAACGACACCTCCGCCCACCAACACTTCGACGTTCGACCGGTGGGCGCCGCCGAGGCAATCACCCAGGCCATCCGGAACGAAGACCGCGAGTTCGCGCTGACTCGTTGGAGTGACGCGATCTCGTCCGCAGGAACGAGAGAGCCGAACGATGGCCGCAGGGGCAATCGGCTCATTGATGCGCGCTCCTTGCGCGTGGCAGCCTCCCCCGATCGCGCGTTCCAAGTGATCGAGCGAATCGGTGGCGATCAGGGCTGGTACGCCTGTGACTGGCTGTGGCAACTGCGCGGATTCCTCGACTTGTTGATCGGCGGCGTCGGTGTTCGCCGAGGGCGCCGAGATCCGCGCCGGCTGAAGGTGGGAGAGAGCTTGGACTTCTGGCGAGTCGAGGTCGTCGATCGACCCCATCAGCTTCGCCTGCACGCCGAAATGAAAGTGCCGGGCCGAGCATGGCTCGAGTTTCGGGTGGAGCCCGACTCCGAAGGTTGCACCATTCACCAGGTAGCCTGGTTCGATCCCCAAGGGTTGTTCGGCCTGGTCTACTGGTATCTGCTCATGCCCATCCACGAAGTCGTGTTTCAGCGAATGATCGAGGGTCTCGCCGGAGCATGCGCAGAGCCCCACACGGCCGACGCTGACACTCAGTCCGAAGCTTCTCAGGGAAACAGGACACCTAGGACACCCAAGGCATCTGAAGTGGATGCGAGTGTCGAGCGCGAGCGCGTCTCCTGCTGATGTCACTCCTCCGCGGCGCGCTCGGCCGCTTCCAGTTTCTCGAGGGCTTCGAGCTTGCTCGCCGTGCCCGAATCTTCCGGGGCAATCTGTTCGGCGATCTCCAAAAAGTGGCGAGCTCGGTCGAGGCGTCCGCCGTACTGGCTCATCAGGGCCAAGAACCCTAGGTTCCAAACGCCGTTCACGGGGAACTCCATGGCTCGCTCATGCAGTTGTTGGGCGTCGGCAAGACGGTCGTCCTGAACGAGCTCGTAAAGCAGGGAGCCCATGATCATGGGGCTCCAGTAAACCGGATTGTTGGGACTTTCCTCCCGAGATTCGTCGAGAACCGCGATCACTTGTTCGATGGGGGTTTGTTCGACAAAGGACATGATCTGGCGAGGCGTAAGAGGTCCCAGCTGTTCTTCGGAGTAGGGGGGAGCTCCTGAGTTTCCGACCGGGGCGACGATCATAGCGAGCCCCTCTCCGAGAGCGGTCGACAGAACGGAGCGCGAAGCCTCGGCGTAGGGCCGGGGCTCTCCCTTCAGGTGCTTGTCCAGGTAGAGTCTGAGTAGGTGGCAAAGCTCGGCGTAGCGCTGCCTGACTTCGGGAGCTCCGCTTAGCTCTTTGGCACGGCCCTCGTCCGGGCGCTTTGCTTGAAGTCGTTCCAGAATCTCAAGCCTCTGCATTCCTTGGGCGATGTACTCGTTGTGACCCAATTTGGGGGCGGTCAGGTAAGTCCGTTCGGCGTGGACGAGTTGGTCGGCCAACTGGAACGTCGCTTCGGGACCCGCGGCGATCAGTATCGGCCGGTGGAAGTGCTTTCGATTGTCGAGCACCTGATCAGTGACATTGCGGTAGGTGGGGATCTCCAGGCTGTAGTAGTCGACCGTGGAATCCAGCAGGAACATCGTGTTCGCCGGACAATCGGGTCGCGCCATGGCTTGCAAGCAAACCTGCGCTCCCAGGCTGTGTCCCCCAAACGCCATGCGGCGCCAGTCGGCGAAAGGAAGCCCCGCCGCGAATCGCGCCAAGGCTTCCATGTCTCGAACCGAGCCTTCCTTGCCATCGACTCCGTAGCGCGTTCCATCGACTTTGGGGTAAGCACTGCCAAGCACCACATACCCGTGACTCGCCAGGTTTTCGCAGAGCACCGAGTTGTCCTCGAAGGACGAGCCGGCGCCGGAGTGATAGACCACCACCGGGAAAGGGCCCGCGAGGGGTTCGGCTTCTTCGAGACTGCGAGTGGGACGATCGAGGAACTCTTTCCACAGACCCTGTTCGAAGCCGTCCATCTCCTTCACCGACTTGCCGAACAACTCGCCGGCAATCACGTCCGCTGCGAAGTCAGAGAGTCCCTGGGTCCAGCGGTTGATCGCCTCGTCATCCCCGTCCAGTTGCAGATACCGGTGGTAGGGGAGAGAGGTTGCTGCTTCGTCGGAGTTGGCCGGGTACCAAACGTTGACGAGGAGTGGTCGGGGGCGCTTCCGATCTCCGCCGTAAGTGGCCCCGTCATCGAACGCGGTGACGTACTGACGCGACGGATCCAGTTCCACCGAGGAGCGAAACCCCACCGGATGAGGTCCCCACTCGAGTTCCTCGGAAAAGTGACCGTCCGAAACCGTCAGGGCTAACACGCAGAGGGAAGTCGTGAACACGGAAGTTTCTCCTGGGAACGGTCGCGGTGCTTGCCACGGTAGCAGATGGCGTCCTGGCGAGGAGGGGCGGTCTTGCTGGCCGTTGAGCGGACGTCGGAAAGCCCGATCGAGAGGCTCTTGTCCCAGACCAGCATCGAATCGGAACGGTCGTCGGAAGGCGACGGCAAGGACCGCGGCGATGGGCTGCGGCTAGAGATGGTTGGATCGTTCAGCAGGCCATTGAAGCAAGCCTCGGATGGCCAATCGAGAGGTTCTCGTTCCCGCCAAGGAGTCGGGCCAAAGGCGAGTCGCTGGACTCGTTGAGGAGTTGTGGACGGAGAGGGAAAGGTCAGAGCGGTGCCGAGGGACTTTTTGAGCGGCCTGCTCGGCGGTTGTCGATGCCTTCGATACGGTTGGTCAAGTGTGGCGGACAACGGCGATATTCGCTAACGACGGGTGACGACGGGTGACCGCGCTTGACGGCGAGCGAAGCCGAAAGATTGCAAGGCGTCGCCGCCGTGCAATCTTTCGGCCATTGGGACCACCCAAGCCCAAATACAATCAGACTCCGGTCCCAGGGCAGGTCGCACCCGGCATCGGAGTCTGGTCGTGTCGCGTTGCACGGACAATTGAGCGATCGATTCGGCGAAAGGCTTCCGTGACGCTAGCTAGGCTTCCGTGGGGATTCCTAAGAGCCGTGTCACTTCAACACCGAACGCGGATACCGAAGCCTCAGAGCACCGCCGTCTTCGCTTCAACCCGCGAAGGAACTCATTCCTCGTAGTAGAGGTCCGAGCCGTCTTCCTTCGGCACGTACTTCTTGGTGTGAGGGTTCTTGTGGTGGTACGCGGTGCCGCGATTGTCCCACGCGTCCTTGCCCCAGAAGTAGTACGGGTTCACGAACAGGCCGTCGCCGAGTCCGGCGAAGAGTCCGACCAGCGGGTACACCGGAAGGATGTCTTGCAACACCGCTCCGTGAACCCACGCGTTCTCCGAGTACTTCTCATTCACGAAGTCGTCCCATCCGCGAGACAGCTTTGAGGGGCCCGAAGCACATCCGGACAGCAGCGGCAAGAACATGGCAGCGACGAGCACAGCAAACTTGCGATTCTTCATTTGGATTCTCCTCCACTTTTCGGTGTCGGAGATTGCCGGGGGAGGACTTAACCCTGATGGCCCGTGGCTGCATGAGCCCCCTCCAAAAAGGCTGGTGTGAGCCGGCCAAGAGAGTGTCACGAGTGGCCGCGGTTTGCGACATGCAGTGCTTGGCGTGGAGACCCTCGTTGCGACGATATGCGAGGCGAGAAGCTCTGCGAGTCGTGCTCTTGGACTCGTCCCGAACCGATCCAGATCGCGGGAACTTCGAACGCTGTTGAAGGAGAGAAGCACGCCCTCTCTCAAGGACAGCCGCACGCGCCGGACTCCTCGGGGAGGGAGCGGACGGGTCTGCGGATGAGGCTCGGGTCGCGAAGTCCGTCCAGTTCAGCCGGCTCAAAGCATCGACTGGACTCGTCCGAGGGTGTACGTCGTCACGGTCAGGTGGTGGCCCTGGCGGTAGGGCCAGTTCCACGGGCGATTCGACGGCTGGCCGATGCGTCCGAGAGCGGCCAGGGCTCGGACTCGAAGGCCGGCGTCCTGGTCTTCGTCGGTGACAATGGCAATCAAAGCGTCGATGCTGGATCGATCGCCGGTCTCTCCCAAGGCGCGGAGGAGTTCCTTCTGCACTTGCGGACTGTCGTTTTGTCGCAATGCCAGAACCATCGGTTGCACCGTCATCGGCTCAGCCAGATAGCCCAAGGCTCGTGCTGCCTGAGTGCGCACCGGCGAGGATTCTGAAGACAAGCACAAGTTCAACAGGTCGCTCTTGTGCTGGCCATCGCGCAGCATTCCCAGGGCCTCGGCTGCATAACCCTGGACGCTTTCGTCCATGGACTGTTGCGCGAGAGTTCGCAGGGGATCGAGGGCCTGCAAGGAAGAAGACAAGCCAAGTGCGAGAGCCGCAGCACATCGAGTCTCGGGAGCGATCTGCAACAGGCGAGCGGTCAGCAAGTCCATCGACACCTGACCCTCGGCCGGGTGAGCCGACGACAGCATGCCAGCGGACAACGCCATCCACGGCGCATCCGGGTGGTCGCTGGTGAAACCTCGACGCTGGGCGTCCGCGATCTTCTTCAGCGTCTCGTACTCGGGCGCGGAGAGAGCCTTGTCACTGTGGGTCGCTCGCATGGCGAGTTCCCCCAGCGCAAGCCAGGCCAGGCGTCGAGTCGCCGAGTCCGCGTGTTGCTGCGCCACCTCGAGCATCAGATCGGTGGTGTGGGGTTCCAGCGGCGATCCCAGACGTCCCAAAGATAGAACGCAAGAGCGCAGGATCTCGGGAGCCACGTGCTTCTGTTCGAACACCATCCACAACGCCGCCACGGCTCCCGGATCGTGGGAGCGGGCCAAGGCGATGGGGATATGGGCCAAGACCTTGTCCGGCCACTGTCGCTCGTGAAGCGCGGCGATTAGAAATTGGGTGATCCGCAAGCGATGGTGGGGATCGTCGATCCGCATTCCCAGGCTGGCGAAGCAAGCCGAAGCCAGTTCCGCACCGGGATCCTTCTTGCCATTCAGGATCGCGATCAACGTTTCCACGGCGGTGGGTTCTGCCGAGTAGCCAAGCGCCAACGCCGCGTAAGACCGGACTTCCTTGGACACGGCGATGGCCGGCTGGCGCAGAAACTTTCGTCCCACGGTTTGGTCGAGGGCGATCGCGGTCAACACTTGGCGCGCGTCTTCGTTTTCTAGGAACCCGAGGGCCAACACCCCTTCGCCATGATGGTCCCGCTTGGCGCGACGGAAGTAGCCCTTCACCGTTTCGAACGTGGCTCGATCCGAAGCGGCGTCCGAGCAACGCGCCAGATTGAAGATTGCCGCGGCGCCCACTTCGGAGCTGCCCTCGACCAGGGAACTCAAAGCCGGGTGAATACGGCCACGCACCTCGTCACTCGAGGGACGGCGCGGATGCTTGCCGGGCCGATACTGAGTGCGCACGAATGCGGCACGCAGATCGTCGTAGCGATCGCGAACGTTCACGAACTCGTCGTGATTCAACTCCCACCAGTCCTGCCAACGAGTTCCTTCGGCGCCCGGAGTCGTCACGCGCGGAGGAGTTGTCGCCGGCGCTCCGCTGCGCGCCGGCAGCGGACCCTGGCCGCGTCCGCGCGACGTATTGATCGGAGCCGGTGCCGAGCCGTTCGTCGGGAGAGTTCCCATCTCCGGAGGCGGAGGGGACGGCAAGGAAACAGGCACCGGCCGAGGTCGTCGCGGAGGGGGAGGACAATGCTGCTGAGCCACCAGAACAAAAGCCGTGGCGACCAGAAGAATGCTTGCCATCGTTCCACTCCTCGAGAAAGCCAGGTGGGCGAGTGGTGCGCCCCGAAAGGCCAAGGTACCAAACCCCGAGCAACCGTACCCGAGAGCAACCATCGTGCCGCCCCCTCCCCCGGGGGAAGGCTCCTGAACCGCTCCACCCTAGGCGTTACCGACCGGGAACAGCGGTCGGTCGTCCGGCGCGGTTGCGGGTTCGGGATGGCGAGCGTCTCGGGGGATTCCCTGCCGTGAATGGCGGCGGGGTCTTACCCAAGTCTCTATCGGGATTTGGAAGCGTTGGTGACAAGGGGGTTCGTGGATTGTGGCGGGACTGACGGCACGGAAAGTGACTGTCGTGTTTCGTCGGAGATGAGTGGTGAGCGAGAAGGGCGGAGCCGCGAAGATGCAGTTTCATGAAAATCTGGATCATCACCGTGTTGGTCACGTTGCTGCTTCTGGTAACCGGTCGTTGGGCAATTCTCGTCTCAGACATCACGAGTGAGTTTGGGCCGCCAGTACTAGTAGTACGCTCGCCGGTCCCGCTGCGGACAGTGCCCTATGCGTCGGAGTGGTTCGAACTCCCTTGTGCGGGACGGTATGAATTCGGTTTCGTGTGGGACCATGTCGCCGAGCGCTGGATACCTGCAGAATCGGTGGACCTCACTTTGGGGCAAGCTCACCGGAACGAAGCAGGTCAGCAAGCTCTCATAGTGGGTGGGAGCGCGATTGGGGGCTGGTCAGATGGCCTGAGCGCTCATGTGACCAGACTTGAGACGCCCACCTTTTCAAACCGGGCAAAAGAGGGGGCCCGGCTCCAATCCCCGGACGACATTGATCCATTGAAAACGGCAGGAGTAGTCGCAGACTCGACGGGAACCTCCCGTTCCTTATTGCCCTTCCCAAGGATTCGGAGAGTCTGGTTGTTGCGATTGAACTGAGAGAGGGTGAGTTCGGCGACCTCTTGGCGTCGGAGCCCACCGCCAAGCATCACCGCGAAGAGCGCAGCGTCGAGAAAAACTCCTTCCGGCGATCTTTCGCGCAATGTCGGAAGAAGGCCCGCATTTCGCCGATTGAGAGCCCTCGGCAACTCAGAAGCCTTGAACCCATTACCTGGCCAACGCCGACCGCCCGGTTCGGCCATCTAACCGAGCCTTCACGACGCCCTTGAGAGCTGAAATGCACTTGTTCGCCGTGGCCGGAGCTGCTGGAGCCACGTCGGCTGCCAGCATCGCCTTGATGGCCTGGACCTACTGAAATCGGAGCGTTGACCAGGCGAACCAGAAAGGGCCGAAATCGGCGTCTCTCATGGCCACCCGGGAGAACCGTGCCAGGGTCTGGTGCGTGGTTCTCTGGGAGCCTCGGGCCAGCCCCGCGAGGTAGGTGCGCACCGGGTGCTGATCCCCGGAGGGAGGATGTCGAGAGCCAGCTCTTCGGCGGCCTGGCGGGCCGGAGGTCTTGTGTCCAATTTTTGGAACTAAGCAATTGAAATCGATTTAGTATTCATGTGTAATTGATTTCATATGAATACCAAAATTCCCAGCCCTAAGGAGCAAGAGCTCCTGTCATTGGTGGTCACGGAACTCTCTGGCCGAGAAGTGGCGAAGCTCTACGAAAGGGAGACTGGCACACGGATTAGCTACGGCACGCTCTACGTGACCTTCCGCCGACTTCGTGATCGAGGCTGGGTAACCACTCGCGAGGCGGAAGAAGGTGACGGTCGGGTCCGGTACTTTCAACTAACCGCAGCTGGAGCGAGTGCCGTCGAGATGGGACGCAAGGAGTATGAGAGACTCGCCGCGTTTGGTCTGCGGAAGGGCTTAGCGTGACCAAAAGTCTTCATCGGTTGAGGTGCACTATGGAGCGGTGGCGAGGATGGCTCCCAGCTCTGATTTCCCTCCTAGTGATTTCAGCAGCGCCCTATTTCTGGATAGTGCAGCAGTGCTCACGAGAACTTCTCCGGCTCCGAGTGCTGGAGAAGAGTGCGGCATTCGCTGTGGAGTCAGCCTTCTTTACCGAGGTTCTCGTGGAGAAAGCATGTCTGAGGTCTCGGTCGGCCCCGTGTTGTCTGTCGGCTGAAGCGAAACGAGCATTGTCAAGCCTGTCAGGCGTCTGGCCGATTCCGGTAATGGCACTAGATGTCACGTGTCTTGACGACACCAGCATGGCACCGTGGACTGCTGAAGAGAGGGCCCAACGCGTTGCGGTGATAAGGCAGCAACTTGCTCGCACAAGAAGCAAGATTGCTGAACTGGAGGAGAATGTCTTTGTAACGTTGTTCCTTGAGAGCGGATTCTTCCCATGGAACGGAAAAGCACTCCTGTTACTTGTGGTTGCGCTCTCTGTAGCGGTGATTCCGGGTCTGGTGTGCTTAGTGAAGTTGTTTGTGAGATGTTGTTTGGTGCTTGGGAGAGATAACCAGATCCGTCACCTTCGTTGGTTCTGTAGGGGCGAGAGTCGCCAGATTCTCGATCACGCCCTTCGAGACATCAGACGAGACGCGCGTGAGATGCTTCGCCGAGGATACTCCAGAGCATTCGTTCGGTCTGTTTCATTGTGGGCAACGGTTCACTGCATTGTGCCAATTCTTGTCGATTGCGCGGTTCGAGGGACGAAGAAAGCTCTGTTCATTTCCTCAATAGAGGAGGCCATTAAGAGCCGTCCTCGCAATTGAGGGGAAACGGCGAGGGAGAAAGGGGTTGGGCGAATGCTCACGACAATCACTCGCTCCGCAGTATGTCTAGCACTCCGTGGGTACAACAGAGCGCCCGGTTGTCCGACTCGCCTTCGTTCCAATCCAGTGCCGGCCAGTAGGCGCAGGTCTGAGGCGTGAGAGGTTGTAGGTGAGTAACAGTGGCTGAATAAACGCTGCAGCGCTTGAACTCACTCCCCCACAGTCCGCACCACCTTGTTCGAAAGCTGAAGAGCCCCCGACTCCGCAAACACCGCCCCTTGCGCATGCACAATGAGCCCCAGCAGATCGCTGTTCTGTCCAAGTACAGAATCGAACGGAGTCGTGGATGCACCGGGAACCGATCCAAGCAGCACCGGTTGAAACCAACTCCCCTGCAAAGCGATGCCAAGTCCCGGCCCAAGTGACCCGTAAGGGGTCCACCCGCCGGCTCCTCCCAACAGCAGCAACGCCGTCCCCGCTTCTTCTTGCGTCAACTCGGCATGGAAGGTGTCTCCGGGATTGAGGTTTCCGGTGACGGTCAGTTGAGGAACCGGGTTGCTCCAGATGGGGATGGCTCCTTGGGTCGGAAGGCCCTCTTGTCCGGAAGCTCCGGGGCCTCCGCCGCCAGCGCCGGGCAGTAGGTTGACTCCGGAGCCGCGAATGACGGACAGTCCGGTGGAACTCACTCCGTTGCCTCCTTGGCCGCCGGGACATTCCGCGCTGGTCGAGTCTCCGCCGGCTCCTCCTTGGAAGGTCTCGCTGCCGTTGCCGATCAGGTGCACTTGAGAACGAGTGATCTGGAGAGCATCGCCGCCGTTGCCAGGACAGGATCCCAGCCCCCCGGCCCCGCCGCGCAGCTCTCCGTTGCTCAGCATCACCCGTGAGTCCGTGAGCGAAAGGGCGGCGCCTCCATCTCGTTCGAAGAAAGTGCTTCCGTCGTTCCCGTGAATCACGAACTCAGTCATCTGCACCGTGGATGTTTCGATGCTGACGGCGCTGGATCCTGCGCCACTGCCAAGCCGGACATCAATGCCGCTGGCCGAGACGTTCGGGCATTGCTGAATCCAAAGAGTGTTCTCGCCGGCAAAGAGCTGAAGGTCTTCCAGCACCACCTCGCCGCGGCAGTTCTCGACCAACAGCGGATAGCCCTGGGTTTCGGCACCGCCGAGCCCCGCGGTCTGACCAGTTGGCACGTCGCGAATCGCTCCTCCGAACGCGAGCAGAAAGGGTTCGTCCGAAGCGCGCACCAGAACGCCCTTGTTCAGGACCAAGTTCAGGTACGTCCCGGGCCTCACCAAGATGGTGTCTCCGGCGGTAGCCGCATCAATTGCCGGTTGGATCTCGGAGAAGTCACCATCGGCTCCTCCGACCGTCCACACATGAGCAGGAAGAGAAGGAGCAAGGAGTGGGAGGACAATCCCGGTGCAGATCACCGCAGCGCAACGACCCATGACAATGCCTCGCACAATGGGAAAGAAGGGAGGGGGCCAGCCGGGGGCAATGTTACGGCAAGAGCCGACCGAAGGGTTGGACGGACGCGCCATTTGATTGCTTCGAATGGGCGAATGGGAGGTCGTCCAAATGGAACCCGCACTTCGTCAGATCGCAGATGCCCACTCACGTGGTTGGGTCCAGTGGCCACCCTTCGAGGCTTCCTTGGATTGCCTCCCACGTTCCTGCGATCGCCGCATTCCGCATGTCCCTCAGTGCGTTGCGTACCCAGCGACTCGCGACGTCGTAACTGCAGCCCTTGCGCTCGGCAATCTGCTTCACCGTCAGATTGCTCCCCAACACGAGAACTAGCACTTCCCTTGACCGCTTCGAAAGCGGGTCGGGGAGCGGACGCGTTCGATCTTCCGGTCGATACCAGGCGAGGGTGCCGCAATTCGGGCATGGGCCGTCCTAAGTGAGAATCGACAGTTCGATCCATCCCTCCTTCCCGCAGACCGCACAGTGATGCGGAGTGCCTCCGCGGGTTCGGGTGGATGGTTGGGTCATCTCGCGGTTCCTCTCGTCGAAAGACTAGGCCATCCCTCCCACATCCGCGAGCCGAAGACCGTTGGTCGGCCACCGCTCTTCGTCTCAGGGGAGCCGGCTCTGACCAAGCTCCCCGCGCGCTGCCGCGAGAAATGTCTGAAACGGGATGACGGGTGTTGTCGTCGGATGTCGCTTGTTTGACGGCTCGGTGGCTCAACCGGCGTTCCGGTGGGGGGGAGCGGCTTTGTTCGGACCTTTGTTTGACCGTGGTTTCGGGAAAGTACGGAGGCCTGGTGGTTTGGGAGTCTCTGTGGTTCCGGTGGCCAGTGTTTGGCCGAGGAGGAGAGCGCGGAATCTTTCCGAGAACGGCACGCGGCCCCTTGCGCCCGACCAAGGGAATCGGTGACGGGGGAACCCGGGACGAGCGCGCGTCGTCCGACCCCTTGTTCGGTGATTCTTCGGGGGCACAAATGGGTGCCATGCGGTTCTTCATGAACTGCTTACACACCTGAAACCGCGTTTTTCCCTTACTTCCCCCGGATGGTTTTCGGAGGATGGTTCCGGGACCCAAAACCAAGAGTTTTATGGAACGCCCTTTCGCGGCCAAGGAAACGAAGCGGTTCGGTCGCACCAGGCTCGTCGACTTCGGGCTGGTGTTTGGTCTTGCTTGCGCCTGGTGCAGCGATTCGACCGCGGTCGCCCAGGTGTCACCGATCCTGTTGCCCGAAGACGTCTCGCACCTGAACTTGTCCGAGGCGATCAAGGCCCTCGATGAGTCGGGCTGGCCCGCCGATGAGAACACGGACGTGCTGGTCGAGCATGTCTTGGAGCTGCTCGAGTCTCGGCCCAGTGACCGAGATGAGGTTTATGTCCACGCTCGCTACGGCTCCCTTCTCTTCAACGAACACGGAGACGCGTACGCGGCCAGAGAGTTCTTGGAGCGAGCCGTCGAACTGGGGGAACGGCTTCGCGACGATCTCACCAGAGCACAGTCGGGAGCGAACCTGGTCAAGGTGTTCCTCGTGCTTGGCGAGTTCGAGAAGGCGATTTCCGCGGCCGGTCCGGCTCTGCGCGCCGCGGAGTCCGAGCAGAGGCGGGATCTCATCAGTGCGATCATCCTTGACCAGGGAACGGCACACGATCAGCTCGGGGATGCAGAGAAGGCGTTCGGCGCCTACTCCCAAGCCTTGGAGATGGCTCGCGAGGACAACCATCAGCAGCGCATCGTAGAAGGGCTCAACAACGTCTCCGCCGTTGCGCTGAACATGGGCCGATTGGAGGTTGCCCAAATCCACCTCGAGGAAGCCCTCGCCCTCACCGCGCCGGAACAGAAGAACGAGCGCTCGGCGATTCTCAGCAACCTGGGAGACATCTGCCGGCAGCGGGACGACCTGGCAGGGGCCATGGAACTGCACCGCGAAGCATTGGCGTTGCAGTCCGAAGTCGGGACCGAGGCGGGCATTGCCCAAGCTCGATTCCGTCTCGGTGAAATCTACGCTGCGATGGGGGAGTATCCCCAAGCGCTCCGCGAACTGGAAGCCGCCTTGAAGACCCAAGAGCGCCTGCTTCTGGCTCCCGCGATGGCCAACTCCCTGGCGGCATTGGTGCCCGTCTATCAAGCGCTCGGCCGTTCGTCCGATGCTCAGCAAGCGGGGTTCGAGGGCTTGCGACTTGGCGAGCGGATGGAAATGAAGGCCCGCCAGTCGAAGGCGCTTCTGGCCCTGAGCGAGCTCTACGGAGAGCTTGGCGATCACGAGCTGGCGGCGCAATGCCTCTTGCAGCGCGCCCCCTTGCAGCAGGAGCTGTGGTCGGATCGATACGCCGTTGGCATGGCTGAGTGGGAAGCCAAGTTCAACAAGGCGGAAAGCGAAAGGCAAATCGAGGTGGCGGAGCGCAGGAGCGCCGAGCTGCAGCGCAACGCCTCGTTTCTCGTCGGCGGATTGCTGTTGGTGCTCGGCTGGGTGGGGTGGAGTCGGTTCCTGTCCGGTCGTCGCGAGCGTCGCATGCTCGAAGAGAAGCGCGAGCTGGAACACAAGCTGTTCCAAAGCCAGAAGCTGGAGAGCATGGGGTTGCTCGCCGGAGGAGTCGCTCACGACTTCAACAACATCTTGATGGGGGTCCAGGGAAACATCAGCTTAGCTCGGCTCCAGGTGCCCGGTGACTCTCCAATGAATGAGTTCCTGAACGGCATCGAAGAGTCCTCGAAGCGCGGTGCCACCCTCGCCCAGCGCATGCTCACCTACTCCGGGCGCAGCCGCTTCAGCTATGAACCCGTCGACGTCAACCGGCTGGTGCGCTGGACTTGCAAGATGCTGCCCGTCAGCACGGTCAAGAACATCCGCTTGGAATACTTCCTGTCGCCCGACTTTCCCCATGCTCACGCCGATTCCACCGAACTCGGCCGCGTGCTGATGAATCTGGTCACCAATGCGGCGACCGCCATCGGTGACGAGCAAGGCACCATCCAAGTGCGGACCCTAGTCAAGCACTTCCTGGATCCGGTCGAAGCTCCTTCGGGAGGCCTCGGGAGTCTCCATCCCGGCAGTTACGTCGTCCTCATCGTGAACGACACCGGACGCGGCATGAATGAGGCCACCCGCCAACGAATCTTCGAACCCTTCTTCACCCGCAACAAGAATCGCAAAGGCCGGGGCCTTGGCCTCTCCACCGTCGCCGGCATCGTCCGCAGCCACCACGGCATGATCACCGTCGACAGCCAACTCAACCGTGGCACCAGCTTCTGCGTCTACATCCCCATCGTCGAAACCCCCAAGCCCGAGTTCCAAGTCGCCGAGCCTCTGGCCCTGTCCGGGGCCCAACTCACCGGCAACGTCCTCGTCATCGACGACGACCCCGTGGTCCTACGAACCCTCACCACCATGTTGAGCGGTCTCGGCTTGGACGTGATCGCCAGTGGTGGAGGACGCCAAGGACTGCGACGCTTCCGCGAAGATCCCGGTGCCGTGGACCTGGTGCTGCTGGACTGGAAGATGCCAGGCTTCTCGGGGCATCAGACCTTGGAAGAGTTGCGTGTGACGCGATCGGATGTGCCGGTGGTGTTGATCACTGGGTGTGAGGATGGGGGCATCGCGTTCGAGGAAGGGGCGGTGCCGCGGTGTTCCGTGTTGCAGAAGCCGTTCACGCTGGAGGAGCTGCAGTCAGCGGCGGAGCGGGCGATGCGGAGTGGGTCGGAGCGGGTGGGCTAGGGTTGGTGAAGGGCACGCGGAACGTTGCGTGCCAAAGGGTCTTGGTTCGGAGTACTGAAGAATTCCCTACCTCTCCGCAACTTCCGCCGAATCGACGGTGAGAGGGATCGACAGCCGCTCGCCTGGGACAATCGCCGCCTCGATCTCCGAATCGCCACAGCGGACGAGGTATTGACCTGGGGGGAGTTCGTCGAAGACGACTCTCCCTTGCCGGTCCGTCGGCGCGGCTCGTTCTTCGATGGAAGAGTCGATCTCGAAAGCAGAGGTCAGAGAAACCATGGTTTCTGGGATCGCGGTCGCGGAGTTGGCGTCCTTCGCCAAGACTTCGAGAGATCCGAACCTTAGCAAGGAAATGGTGACCTCGCTGGTGTCACCGGTGACGAGGGTGATCTCATGGGTCGCCGGGACGTGGCCGGCCACGTTGCTGCTCACCAGAGTTCTTCCGGAGGGGAGGCGAGTCAGGCCAACTGTCCCCCTCGCGTTCGAAGTCTCGAGAAGTGGTGGGAGTGAAGAGGGACGGTGTTTGACAAACACCTCGACGGGTGCGAAGGGAATGGGGTGCCGCAGATCATTCTGGACGCGGACGTGGAGGCGAGCCTCGGGCTCCATCCAGTGTTCCAGGCGAGGAGTTCCTTCCTCGACGGGGAGTTTCAGAGTCTCGCCATAGTCATCGGCGTAGCCACGACCACTGACCCACACCAAGCATTGGGAAGCCTGAACCTCGTAGAAGCGGTAGGTCCCCTCTTCTCCAACTCGGGTCTGGTCGAGCAGCTTCTGGTTCGAAGGATCAATCAGCGAGACCAACACGTCCGCGGGAGATTCGTGTTCATCGAACACCACTCCCTCGAGGAGGGGAGAGTCGACCAGGAAGGTCAAGTCATGCTCCAGCTGTCCCTCTGTCAAGGTGACGGGTTTGCTCAGATGCAACATGTCGCCGCGAAGAGTCGAAGTCACATTGACGCGGTAGTCGCCCACGGGAAGTCCGTAGAACGAGATGTTCCCAGCATCGTTGAAGAAACACTGAGCGACGAGTCGGTCATCCCGATTCGCTTGGAGTGAGTACAAAGTCGCTTCGTAGTCGAACCAGCGCTCTCTCGGATGGGTCATGCGGATCTGCCCACGGATCTCGCCGGGAGCTTGAGCGCCGAACTTCACCTCGGTCGTTTGGTTGGGCAGAACGCGGACCAATTGGGCTTGGGCTCCATCTTGAGAGTGTTCCCCGGATCCCCAGTTGTCCATGAGTTCGATGACGTAAGAGCCTGGAGCCACGCCGGGAAAGAAGAACCTGCCGTCCTTGTCAGGCAAGACCATGGTGTCGACTTCGGTTCCGGGGACCGACAGAACGACTTCGCAAACCGTGTCCGGACGGGGCCAGGGGAGGTCGATGTGTCCCCGAATAGCCCCCGGGGGATCCATCACGAGTTGGTCGGGGAAGCTTGCTGCGTCCATGTCGCGAAACAGCTTCAATCCGACGGCGGGGGATTCCACGGCAAGGTCGAACCCACGCTCGGGCAGACCCGCAAGGCGGAACGCTCCGTCGGATCCCGACATGGTTCGAGTCTTGGTGCCCAGCCGGGTGGCTTGGCCGGAAAAATTGCGTCCTGGCAAGTAGATGGACGCGCCAAGAACCGGAGCACCTTGGGAGTTGACCAGGCGACTCCAGATCTCCTCTCCGCGAGAGAGGATGGCTTGGACCGGTTCCGATTCGCCGCCGCTGGGAACCGTTGCGGTGGTCCGATACGGAACGAAACCGGGCGCAGAGATCAACACCTCGAGCGTGTCGGGCCAAGCTTCGTGAACCGCGAAGTGCCCGTCTGTGCCCGAGAATGCCGTCCACTTCTCGGCATTCCGTGCCATCTCTTCCCACACGCGAGACGCTTCTGAGGGAGTGTAATGCACCTGGAAGTCTTGGACCGGATCACCGTTCTCGTCATGCACGGTCCCTACGATCGATCCGCGGCGACGAATCACTAGCTGGAGATCCGACTGCGGCGACACGACCGCCAGGCTTTGCATCGCGTAGCCGTCTTTGGAAGCCTCGACCGTGACCTGATGCCCTTCAGGAATCCAGTGCATGTACCAAGATCCATCAGGGTCGGTTTGAATCTGACCGATGTTGGATTGCGCGGTGTCCGAGGTGATCCAAATGTTGGCTTCATCGACCGGTGCGCCCGTCTCATCCACCACGGTTCCTCGAAACTCGCCCTGGGGGCGGAGTTCGAACTCGGCGAACGCGACGGTGTCCGGCTCGATCGTGACGAAGTGTTTCTTCAGCTCGTACCCTTCGACCATGGCAAATACGAAGGAGAGGCCCAGAGGCGCGTCCTCAATGACAAAGAAGCCGTTCTGGTCACTCCGGACGAGCGTCGAGTTGAGGGCGGGGAGTTGTCCTCGGGAGGCGCACCCGACGGGCGCGTCCGCAATGGGCTCCCCATCGAGATCGCGCACGCTTCCACGAACGTTGCCGCGATGATCGACATGAACAACGAGGTGTTCGCCCGGAGGCGAAACCACGGGAATCACAGTTGTGGGATAACCGTCGACTTCGACGCGGAGCTCGGAATACTCGTCGCGCAGACTCTTGAAAACGAATGAACCGTTACGGTCTGTCCGAGCGTTATCCCCCATGAGAATTCGGTCGAAGAGGCTGCGTTGAACGTTCTTCTCGCCTCCCCGTGAGAGAGCGCGGATGGATACCCTTGCGTTCTCGATGGGTTGCTGCTTCCTTGCATCTAGAACTAATCCCGTGAGCGTATCCGTTTGGCGCAGCGTCACGTGTGTTTCGTGAGTTGATTGCCGTTGCTCAACCCATCGATAGTGGGGAGAGAATCCTGCTTTTCGGACAATGATGAGGTGAGATGACTCGGTGGGGCACTCCACTCTCGCGAGTCCGCGAGAGTCGGTTGTTTTGAAATCGATGGCCATCGATTTCCGGAGCTTACCTGCGTGTGCCGAAGTCAAATCGACCAGATTCTCCGGCACGTCGCCGAAGATGATGACGCTTGCGCCGGAAATGGGATCGCGTGCAACACTCTGGACTAGGACGTCAACTGCGCGAATTGCTCGCGGGTGTTGATCATCTTCCCTGATGACGTCAACGACTTCTTGCATGGACGGTGCGGTAGCTCTGGTCTCCTGGAGGAGAGCGGTCTGCGCTGCGAGAGTTCTCTCGGTCCCCGGTGTGTCTCGTGATGAACTACCATCGCCCCTTCGAGTGAGCTGAGTTTCCGACTCTCGGTCGTCTAGAAGGCCCCCCCCAACTAAGAGCGCCACGGAAACACATCCAAGTAGCAAATAGACCATTCGTCGAGTCGAGTGCGGTTGGTTGGCAGCCACGGTCGCATCCTGAGTTTGGGAATCCTGAGGTCCCCTACCCCTTCGTCGAGGCTTCGAGGAGGTGACGCTTACTCAGGGATGTACGCCGCCAGCGGACCGGGGATCACGCGTAAGTGACTCGCCGTCGATTCGCTCCTGACGCGGGGTTAGCTCTCGGAAGCGTTGACTGGGGAGATCGACAGCTGGGCGGACACTTGCTGGCCGGGAAGGATTTCCACCTCCGCGTACTTGGAGTCTGGAGCGTGAATGAGGTAAGAGCCTGGCGATAGCTCTGTGAAGGTTGTCGTCCCGTCAGCATCCGTTGATTGAGTCTTGGAATGCTCTTCTGCTAGTGCAGAAATCGATTCTAAGCGAACCAAGACATCTTCAACTGGCGTTGACGTTTCGGCATCCGTGATTCTCACGAGCAAAGAGCCAAGTCTGGTCAATCGGAGCTGGGCGGTCGTCGTGCTGTCAGCGACAAGGGTCTCTTGTTGGTCACCCGACGAAACGTAGCCAGATTTTGACGCGCGAATGACTGTTCGTCCCGAAGCCAGGCGAGTGAATGAGATCCTGCCAATGGGATCCGTCTCTCCTTGGAGCGGTGGAAGAATCGACGGTCGATCTTCAAAGCTCGCTCTTACATTGGCCAACGGGATGGAGGCTCCGATGTCGTCCACTACTTCAACCGAGAGTCGGGCCTCGGGCTCCAACCAATGCTCAAGAGGCTCCGCGCCCTCGCGGATCGGAAACGTTAGAGTGTCGTAGTAATCGTCTGCGAAGCCGGAACCCGAGATCCAAATGAGACTCTTCTTGCTTTGTATATCGAAGAACCGATAGGTCCCATCTCTGCTAGCTCGAGTTTGAACGAGCGTCCTTCCTGACTGGACGTCGATCAGTGAGATTGAAGCGTCTGCCGGTTCGTCATCGAAACTCAAAACCGTTCCTTCAAGGGAGGCCGTAGGGATGGAAAACTCAACTTCGACCTCTGCCTGATCGCTGGAAAGGGCAGCGTCTTTGGAGAGCTGCAGCATGTCTCCTCGAAAAGAGGAGAGAATCTCAACCAAATAGTTGCCGTGCGGAAGTCCCCGAAAGGCGAGTTCTCCGTTGTCTCCGATCTGTTCCAACGCAACGAGCTCGAGGTTCCCGTCGCCCGAAGCGATCGAAAGCCTTGCGTTAAAATCGTACCAGTGTCCTCGACGCTTCTCAGGGATCGCTCGAACGATAATGGACCCGTGACCGCGAGTGGAGAAATCGACGTTCGCGGTGGCGCCAGGAGTTACATGGACGATTCGGGTGAGGGCACTCGCGTCGTCGTGATCGAGGGTTCCCCATTCATCGATCAAGTTCACGGTGTAGGTGCCTGGCGCCATTGCCGGGATCAAGAAGCTGCCGTTGATATCCGGGTGAACCAGTGTCTGAATGCGGGTGCCCGGAATGGACGCCTGAATTCTGCATGCTGTGTCGGGGCGCGGCCATGGAACATCGATTCTGCCCGAGATCTGTCCGGGGTGTTCGAGCGCAAAATCCCGAGGGAACTCATCGGGCTGGAGATCAGGAAAGAGCTTGGTTCCGTGACTTTGGGTTTCGATCACTAGGTCGAAGGTCGTTTCGGGCAGGCCATCGAGCCGAAAGGCACCGTCGGTGGTTGAGATTGTTCGGGTCTTCGTCGCGCTGGGAAGGGCTTGGCCTGAGAAGTTACGCCCGGGAAGGTAGATCGACGCGTTCGCTACGGGAGCGCCACGAGCGTCGATGACTCGTCCCCAGATCTCCTCGCCTCGGACGAGAGTGACCCGAACTGGTTCCGATTTCCCACCGGGAGGCACAATCACGTCTTGGACAACGGTTGGTACGAAACCCGGCGCGCTTACTAAGACCTCGAGTCGGTCAGGCCATGCTTCGTATACTTCGAAAGAGCCATCCGGACTGCTGAACGGGGTCCATTTGTCAGCATCTCGGGCGATATTCTCCCACGGCTCAGAGGCGTCGGCAGGCGTGTACTGGACCGAAAACTCGGGCACCGGCTCTCCGCCGTCGTCAACGACAGTTCCAACGATGGAACCCCGACGGCGGAGTGTCAGTACAAAGCTTGATTGGGGCGCGATCACCCCAGAGACCTGGTGCATCGCGTAACCGTCTTTGGAGGCGTCGACTTCGATTCGGTGTCCTTCTCCCACCCAGCTCATGTACCACGAGCCATCAGCTTGCGATTGCATCTGACCAATGACCGACTCGATCGTGTCAGAGGAGACCCAAACCTCCGCCCCTTCTACTGGTGATCCAAGGTCGTCTACGACAACTCCTTTGACCTCACACTCTGGAGCCAACCGGAATTCGAGCGGAGGTCCCGGTTTGTCAGAAACGGTGATGTAGCGCCTTTGCGCGGCGTACCCTGGACCATTCACATGGATGAACATGGGGCCAATGGGAGCATCTTCCAGGGCAAACCTTCCCTCGGCGTCCGCTTCCACGATTCGCGCGGTGATCGTTGGCTCTCTGCCCCTCGATCCGCCCATCGCTAAGGCGCCCTCTAGGGGTTCTCCTTCTTCGTTGAGGATGACTCCTCGAACGAGACCCCGGGCATAGGTTCGAATCACTAGATGCTCTCCGGGAGGCGAACCCACGGGGACCGAGCAAACCGGCTCGCCCTGCACAAAGACTCGAACCTCGGAAAACTCGTCGCGAGGCGATTGGAATACAAACTCCCCCCTCGAGTTGGTGGTGACTTCGTCGGCAAGGAGAACCCTGTCGAGCACTCCTCGATATGGCCTCGTCGCACCACCTCGGTCCATTGCCGTGATGCGAACTCTCGCGCCTGAGATCGGAAGATCGGATTCGCCATCGAGAACAATGCCAGCTAGGGGCTCGCAGGGGCGAAGTGTGACCTCTAGTTCCTTCGTATCCTCGCGCTCCAAGGTCAGACTATGCCATCCATAGTGAGCAGAGAACCCGCTCTTGCTGGCTACTAGCAAGAAAGTCTCAGTGGTTTCTGCGTCAATGCATACACGGCCCGCTTCGTTGGTTACCGCCGACATCAGAGATTTGGTTTTCCGCGCGATGCTCGGATCTGATGACAATAGTTTCGGGTTATCGATTGGCGCATCCGCGAAAACGTAAACCGTTACTCCTGATATTGGAGCTCCCGACGGGCGGAGTACACGGATGTTTGCAGAAAGGTCGAACTTCGTTTGTTTGAGACTCGTTGCTGCTTTGAGCGGCGTTTGGGTGCTTGAAGGCGATTCGGCCCTTCGGAGTACCGTCAGACTCTGGTCTGGTATCGTGTTGGAGTCTGTCGAGCCCGATTCCCTTGTTGGATCGGAAGGTACGTTTTTGTCTTCGGGAGAATCAAGGCGCAGCCAAACTGTCATGGCAATAGCTGCAAGGACAAACAGCTTGAGTGCTGTGTGCGAACTGTGCTTCATGTCAGAGTGCAAGTCCTAGTTTGACCGGCTGGCAACAAAGCCGCATTCCGTCTAGGGGAACGTGGGCTTCATCTTCCCCGCTTTCCTGCTCGGAAAAGTACCGCCACTTCCAGGTCCGGAGCCCTGCGAATCCGTGGGGCTTGGGCTGCTGTGGGCCCCCGGATCTATTGACTCGGGAGCCCCGGAGCGAGGTGCAGCGAGGGGTGGCAACAAGAGAATCCAAGCTGCAGCGAGGAACTTCTTCTTTCGAAGATTTGTTGAATTCATTGCCTCACCTCGAAGTTCATGGGATCTCTGTTCATCGGAATCCCGTAGATACTTCCAAGTATTCCTGCAAGTCTTGCCTGCGCTGCGTGTTTAGTTTCAAAAATCCTGGCGACAAATCGAGCAACTTGGATCATTCGAGGGTAAGGGAACATCTTGCGTATCTCGTCTCGTGTGGCGAGTGCTCTCAGGGAAGCCGCTTCGCGCTCCGCGGCCTTGTTCGCGCCAGCGCCCTGCAGAGCCGTGATTCGGTTCAAGCGGGGGCCAATCTGATGAATGCGACGTGGAGTCGTTTGTATGGAAAGTGCATTCAGCCGCAGTGCCTCTTCGAGGTCTAGTGAGTCTGATTTAATCACCGCGAGATGGCACAAAGATGCTGCTTGAATGCTTCGGTTGCGCGAGGATCTCGCAGAGGTCTCGAATAGTGGTGTTGCGGCTTCGGTGCTGCCTAGGTGGGATTCAATCAGTGCGGCAAAGTACGCGACGTGACCCACCGTGCCACCTTGGAGTGCTTCGGAGATTCTGACCAATTGCTTAAAGCTAGATAGGTCGAGAGTGACCAAGTCAAGCATTGCGACGATATCGTCGAGACTGACGCCGTGGGCAGTGCTGCTTGAGGACTGCCTTTCTCGCTGCCTAGTCTCCCTGATCAACATCTCGCTGTAGTGCTTTGGAGGTCTCGCTGTGACCTCCGTCTCAAACACCTTCTCCCGCCGCACCGGGTCCGAAAACAACAAGCGCCTCCCCAATAAGCAAACCTTCTCCGCTAGCTCCTGCTCCGAGTGCCAGCTGAGTTCTTTGTCGAGCCACTTCTCGAATTGCTTGAGGCTCTTGGCTGCGGCTTGGCTTTCGTGGGGGCCGCACTTTTGGAGGAGTTTGCTTTTGTGGGTGGCTCTTTGTTGGAGTTTGAAGAGTTCGAGGAAGTCTCGGCAGCGGGCGCATTGGGTGAGGTGACGCCGGGTCTTGGGGATGCCGGGGACGGGATAGCCGTCGAGGATTCCGTGCAGGGCGAGTCGGTGTTCGGGGCAGGGAGGTTCGAAGCTGATTTGCACGCTAGGCATCGTCGTCCTCGCTTTCGTCTGGGCGCTGGTCGACGCTTGGAAGCTTGCGAATGGGAGCCGGGCTTCTGTCCGATGCCTTGGTTGGGGACGCACCGGCGTGGGGAGGGCCCACGAAGTCCGCGAGCAGAGTGAGGATTCGATCGCGATAGGCTTCCCGTGCTTCGCACAGGACGCGAGCGGCATCCATGGGAGAGGTGTCGAGTTCCTCGGCGATCTCCGCCATCGAGAGCTTCTGTTGATCTTTCAGGTGCAAGACTCGACGGTGCTCGGGACTCAGGGTGAGAGTGGAATGGACGACCCACTGATGAAGGTCCTTTTCCTTCAATGTGGTTCGATTGTCTTCGATCAGACTGGAAGTCAGATCGATCAGTGCGCGAGGAGGATTCACGCGAATGGTCGGCATCCCCGGCAGCGGGCGGGCCGACGCCGTGAGCCATTCCAGCTGCTCTTCGATGATCGCGTTCGTCGCTGCGGTGAGCATGTGGAACAGCGTCCACCCTCCCCGCGGAGGTTTCCAAGCAAAGTTCGGGTCCAAGAACGGACCGGCCCCGAGTCCTCGCAGGTGTCGATCGAACCGGAAGTAGACTTCCGACAAGATCTCGTCGATGTCGAGCGGGTAGGCGCCTTCGTTAAGGCGGCTGCGGATGTAGTCGGTCAGGCGGTTGGCGTTGAGATGGCAAAAGGCCATGAAGACCGGGCGCTCGAGATCTTCTCCGCGAGCTCGAAGGCGCCAGTAAAGCTGCAGTGAGAACACTTCCAGGCTCTCGGTGCCGGCAGTGATCTGACTGTAGTCAATGATCGGCGCACATTCGGGATGCAGTCGCTCGACCTCGGCGACAAGAAGGAAGTCATTGGTGGTGGGGAGATGGACGCGGTCTTTGACTCGTATGGGACTGGGGGATCCTGGGTTCTTGGCCCCGGAACGTGGAGTTGGCTGGCCGCCGCGCGGCTTTTTCTTTGCCTTGCGGTTCTTGCCCTGGTTGTTCCGGGCCAAGCTCCTTCTCCAATCCAATTGAGACTGAGTGACTAGTGCCTCAATTCTCCGACATCCTCCAAGGTCAAAGTATCAGAGGTGGCTGATTCCCAACAAGGGATCCTCATTCGGCCATTGAGGGAAATCCCTGAATGGAGTTCACCTTTTGGAAAGGCGGACTCGGCAAAGTGCCCGATCAGCCCGGCGCGGCTGAGGCAACCGGTGACACAATCCTGCTCTCGTACCTGGAGTGCGCTTTTTTCGCACCATTCTGCCCTGGTTACCTTTGGCCTCCGAGGCTACCAGAGAGCAAAATAGGGGGCGAACCGGTCCCTGTCTGAACCAATCTGAGCGAAGCCCGTCCTGGGTTCTAAGGTCATGCATAAAGATCTGGTGAGTCTGTCCGCCCCGGACACGTGGTGCCGGGGGCGTCGTATCTTTCTTAGTGGTGCCTTGGCGCTGCTGGCTGCCTGTAGTGGAGGCGGCGGCGGTGGCGGAGGCAACTTCTCGCGTTCCGGGGAGCTAACGGGAATCTCGTTCCCGGATCCGGCAGAGATCAACGCCACGGCGTTGGACGTGCCGCCGACGGCGACGAGTCTGGTGCAGCAAATCGTTCTCTCCTTCACCGGGGCTCCCAGTCCTGATGAGGTGAACGGCCAACGGATCCTGATCCAGGACCCGCGGGGCACCACGGTTCCCGGGTCGTTCCATGTGTCGGGCAATGACGTGATCTTCACGCCGGCCCTGCCGACCCGCGCCTCGACTTCACCGTTCGACAACGGTGGGGCGGGATTGCTGCCGGGGACGACTTACTCGGTGACCGTGGGACCGCGCACCTGGCCGGGCTTCGTGACCGGCGTTTCTTCGGATTTGCGCAAGCTCTACCCCGACGGTTCCGACGCCAACGGCATTCGGTTCGTCTTCTCCACGACGGCCACCCAAGAGCTCTTCTTCATGGGCATCGAAGAGAAGTCGCCGCGCCTGGTCGCCACGGATCCTCCGGATGGGACCAGCAATGTTTCGCCCCAGCTTTACGGCGACCCCGACGGCCTGTTCCCCTCCCGTCGTCGGCCGTTCGTCTTGACCTTCGACGCGCCTCTGAATCCGGACAATCTCAACCTTGACGCGTTCCAGTTGATCGACTTGGACAACCGCACCTCCGAGCATCCCACGGGTCAGCCCGTCGGCATCCTGGTCACCTTGCTCGAAAACAGCCTCGAGGGAGCCCGCGTCGAGATTCAGCCGAGCGGCATCCTGCCCTTCGGCCACTTGCTCTCCTTGGAATATCCGACAGGTCTGCGGGGCCTGTCGACCCAGAGCACCGATCCGTTGACCGAAACCCGTGTGGCGGCCACCCTGCAAGTGGCGCCCGATCCCAACGTTCCCGTCATCCGTGACCTTCTGGCGGAAGACTTCGATTCGGACGAACGCGCGGACGTCGACGCGGTCGAGCCAGGCAATGCCATCGCCGAGTGGAACACCTTGGGCTCCGGCGTGTTGCAAGCCGGTTTCGCTTTCAAGGGCAACGGCGAGCTTGGTTCCTTCCGCCCGATCCCCCCGGACGATGGGGAAGACACCACGGTCATTCTTGACACCAGCGTGCAGCGCTTTCCGCTGCTCGACGGATCGACTCCCGAGGCTCCCCCGGACACTTCGGTCCGCGGCGGAGTCTTTGCGTTCACCGACATCGACATTCCCGAAGGCGTGACGATTCGTGCCCTGGGACCGAATCCGCTGATCTTGACCGCCACCGGCTCGGTTCGCATTGCGGGTCGAGTGGACCTGTCAGGTCAGGACGGAACCGGGGAAGCCACGTTCGACTCGGCCAACACGTCGCTTCCGGGCGGCAACCCGGGGCCGGGTGGTGGTCGCGGCGGAGAAGGGCAGCCCCTGTTCTTCCGCGGCGGTGTCGTGGGCAATGCCACGGTCGTGTCGCCGCCTCGAGGAGGCCAGGGCTGGGGCCCGCGCAACCGCGAGCGCATCGGCGGCACCGGCGGCCAGAGCGGCATGCTGGACACCAACATCAACGTCAACATCCAGAACAAGCCACGGGACGAAGAATGTCCCGAGAACTTCGTGGAAGAGAAGGACATCGACGGCGTCACGCGTTGCATTCGCCGAATCGAAGACGACGCGTGGTACGAGCTCGATAAGGAAATCAACTGCGACGAGCTCAACAACCGCCATCACCTGGCGGTCCGGCATCACAGTCAGAACTACTCCTACAAGCCGCCAGGAGGTGGCGGCGGCTCGTTCTTCCAGCTGGGCGCCGACGCGCGCTCTCCGGGCATCGGCAATGTGTTGGCGGATGGCCAGGGCAACTACATGGTGCGACGTCCCAACACTCATGGGGAGACCTGGGATGAGTTGGATCCCGGTCGCGCCGGTCAGGCCGTGTTCCGTGACGAAGATCCGAACAATGACTTCATCGGGAGCCGCGGCGAGCTGAAGGAGATTCAGGGGGGCCAAGGTGGCGGTGCCGGCGGCTCTGCCCTCGACAGCTACTTCTGTGGCAACTGGTGTGACCTGGACGACAACCCGGACAACGACCGGATTTGCAGCACCCAGGGCAACGGCTTCTTGAACGGCAATCCTGCCCGATTCGGTGACAGCACTGCGGACTCCCGTGGTGGTGCGGCTGGAGGTGGTGGGGGCGCGTTCGCAGTGGAGTCCCTGGGCGACATCCTGGTCACGTCGAGCGCTGCGATCCTTTGCAACGGAGGCCGCGGTGGCCGCGGCGAGCAGGTCGCTTGCTCAAACTACTCCGGTTCCGGCGGCAGTGGGTCAGGCGGTGCCATCATTCTGCGATCGGCGACTGACATTCACGTGGAAGAGGGTGCCAACATCAACGTGGCGTTCGGTGGCTTCCAGTCCGCCTCCCAGTTCCTCGGAGCCTATGTCCCGCCACCGTGTTTCCGACTCGACGCGAGTGGGCCGGGCTCCAGTGGTCGTGGAGGGCGCGGCATCATTCAGCTGCAGGTGCCGTTCGGCAAGGTTGCCAACGTCGAGCGCCCCTCCGACTTGACCGGGAATGCTTGGTCGGACCGTAACAACATCCGCAACCCAGTGGAATTCACCCCGTTCAGCCAGGCTGCCTCGGAGTGGTATGACATGGGTTGGGCGACCACGCGGGCGCCTCAGAACGCGACGCCGTCGTTCCGCTTCCGAGGGCTCGACAGTGAAGGCTTCGTCATGACCGACGACGACGGCTTTGTGACGGATCCCTCCCGCACCGACATCCGTGTCGACTATCTGGGTCAGGTGGATCCCGATCAGGCGGGCGAGTTCCTGCCCGGCCAAGAACCGCGCTCCCACTTCATTCCGCCGAACGCCTCGGTGCGCGTCGAGTTCCAGGGCGCCAACGCGGTGGCTCCCGGCTCCAAGGAAATCGACCCGGCGACCCTGATGCCCGGCCCCGACGAGTGGAGCCCCAAGGCAACCATCGCGGACGGCATGCAGTTCATCCGCTACCGAGTCACTTTCAACGTCGCCGAAAACCCCGACATCGAGTTCCCCGGCATCGTTCCGCCGCTGCCCACCGTGCAGAAGATCTCGATTCGCGCGGAGTTCTAAGACCGGACGCGCCACGCGCGACCGAACGGAGTGATGCTCAACAGCGCCCTGCCGGAAGGCAGGGCGCTGTTTTTGTTTGCAAGGCGTGCGCCGAAAGAGGCGGCCCTCGCGGATGCTGGTTGGTTCCATACCTTTTGGAGAGAGCCAGGAATCGCAGCACGGTGACAGGCCGGGTGGCTCCGATGGATCCCCGACAGATCAGCCGCGGGTCGGCAAACCACTCGAGACGAAGACGGGATTTCTCTGAAACCATTTGCCGAAACCCGATCACTACGGTCGCGGATGATTCGGCACGCGCAGAGATCTGTCACGACCCGCGAGACCACCCCGCCTCACCGAGCAAACTTCGCGAGTCGTTGAAACTATTCGAGCCTCGTTCCGCACATGACCGCTGCCCATCGTGTTTGCGGAGAGTGATGCGGTCCGTGCGTGAGTGATCTACCCGACGGCGTCCCAGGAGCATGCCGTCCCGGCGACGGATCCGCTGTTTTCTTCCGTGGACGTGAAAGTTCTCGATTCCCATTCGTAAAGGGAGGAAACACCATGACGTCACTTCTACTTTCTCGAAAACTGCTTCTCTTGCCTGCCATGGCGGTGGCTGTTTCGATGACGCCGTTTGCGCAGGCGCAGTGTCCCAACACCTGCCCGTTCCCGGCTCCGGCAAGTGATGTCCCGTTCTTCGCGCCGCCGAATGGCGAGGTTCCATTGAGTCAATTCACTAGCGGCGACGGAACCAACGACGTCGTTCTCCAGGTGCGTCCGGAGATCCTGCAGTGGATTGCGACCAATGGTGGCACGATCCAGGTCTTCGATGAGAATGGCTCACCGGTTCCTGTCTTGAATCAAGACAACGTCTCGGGCGAGATCGAATGCCTGCCACCAGCCGGCGTTGGGGTGGTGGCGACCTCGGCATTGCTGAAGAATCACTTCCTGGGGACCGACCAGGCGATCGTGACTCACTGGGACTCGTCCCTCAATGGTGGGCGAGGCGGACATCTTCCGGATGCGACGGATGGAATTGGTGCGCATCGGTATCCCTCGTCACTGAGTCAGTCACCCGATATCTACAATGCCGATCCGGCGCACCGGGACGACAGCATCATCCTGGACCCGCAGATCCTCGCGGACCCCGAGGATGCCATGTACTGGTTCAAGACTCAGGACTATGCGCTGTTCTCGGACGGCAGCGAAACGATCGCTAACCCGGAGCCAGCCAGTCTTCACCGGCCGGGATACGAACGCTACATCGGCGAGAACTGGTCGCTGCGATCCGTCTCGGATCTGGCGCTGATCCGGATGTCTGACACTTCCCGCCATTGCACCGGTCTGCCGGTGGCCCATCGAAACCCGACTCCAGCCTTTGCGGCGCCGGGCACGGTGCCCGAGACCCAACGGCTTCAATCCGGTCTGCCAATTTTTCAGGTGGTGCATGCCTACATCGTGGAGTACGAACACCCCGGCACCTCCGGAGGAGCGGAAGACAGTCTCGCGACTTTCCTGATCCCGCCTTTCTGGACGGAAGCGCAGCAGAATGCGTATCCCGTGGCCTTTCATGCGTTCTATGACATCCACGACAACACCCTGGGGACCGGAGTCGGACTCCTCAAGGACATCGGGAGGCTCTATCTGAACCATGGAGAACAGGCCGTTGGCATCCTATCCAACGGTGGTGGGTCGACCTGTTCCCTGACCCAGCAGCAGTCGATCTATCGAAACGTCGCGAAGCTCTTCGACGACGCCTCGGATCCCCTGGCCCTCGGCCTGGGCATCGACCGGAAGAGCGTGGTCGTGACCGGCGGATCTCGAGGAGCAACGGCGGGCCTGGCGCTTTCGTCGAGCCCCTACGCTGACGCCTACACGTTTGAGGCGGACTATGTGCTCGCATCGAATCCCACCACGCAACCTGGAGATGGCATCGACAACCACCAGAACCCCACCTATCCGCTCATTCAGGCCAACGGGTCGATCGCGACGGGGTACGCGGGTGGTTGGAAACCTGGCTTTGTGGGGGCGGGAGGCTTGACCGGCGAAGAACTCGCCTTGCAGACACTCTACGGGTCGACTGACTTCGTTGCCGTGGACGCAAATCTCGCCAACGGTTCCCAGGCGTTCATCGACGAGCTGGATGCGAAGCGCACTCGAGTCTATCTGCGCCTCGGCACTCACGACACAACCCATCCCTTCGAGCACATGACTGAGTACCACGAAGATCTGCTGAGTGCAGGGGTGCGGACTCGATTCGAGATCGGCTATCGCCTGGGGCATGGCTTTGCAACGAACGCCTGTCCGACCTTCTATGATCTCCTCGAGCGAGTGGCGACCTCTCAGTCCCCGCCGGCTTCGGAGGAAGGAACCTATCACTATCGGCCCGACACCGTCGCCGAAGAACATGCGTATGTGGGTCAACAGTTCGATCCGGTAAGGGCGCCGGTCATCGTCGAGGCAGCTCTCAACCCAGCCCTCGACCAGACGTTCACCATCAACGTGTCGGCGCCTCCGGGAACCCGTTACGAAATTCAGCTGCTCTCGCTGGTCGACTCCAGCTGGTTCCCGAGTGGGGCGATTACGCCGGCTCCGGGGGAGTGGTTCATCCCTTGGTTCATTGGGGCGACGCCGTTCACCACGACACCCGGTGTGGAGATGACCTCCACGACCCATCAGGTTTCCGTGCCGTCAGGATTCGGGTTCGAGGGAGTGTGGCACCTCGGGCTGGTGTACACCTATTTGACCGAACCAGCCGCATGGACGGTGGGAGAGTCTTCCGTTCCTCCCGACGGTCCCTCGGCTCCGAGTCAGTTCTGGTTCGACTTGTTTGACGCGGGAGCGGTCTCCTACTTTGGAGACCTCTATGGGTTCTTCAATTCCGCGGTTCCTCTGAACCACACTGAGCCAGTGAACGGACTTCTGTGGGTCGATCCGAACAACCGGGAGGCCGGCAATCGAACCGGCGGTTTGTCGACGGATTTGGAAGTCGCCTTGAACCCGTAGTTCAGGGTTGGTCAGGAAGAGGGGCGCGGCGCCACACTCGGCGTCGCGTCCCTTTCGTTCGTTCGGTGTTCCATCGGGTTGATCACAAGCGGCCGCTCTTTCATGATGACGGAGGAATCATGAGCGAGGATCCACCTTCGGAATCAGGACACCCCCTCTCGCCTCCATCGCGTGAGTGTTCGTAGAACGCTTCAAAGGATCATGGGTCAGGAGTCGATGAGTCCCAAGCCAGAAGAAGCCAACCTGCGCGTGGACCTGGAGCTGGTGGACCGAGTTCGCGCTGGTGATTCGGCCTCCATCGACCGTTTCATGACCCGGATCCAATGTGTCCGACGCTTTGTTTCGTTCCGAAATCTGGTGTACGGGAATCCTCTGAGTGCCGAGGAACTCGAAGACACCATCCAGGACGTTTACTTGACGGCATGGCGTCGGCTGGACACCTACGAAGGGCGGGGCCAGTTGGAGGCGTGGCTCTATCGCTACAGCAGTTTGGTGATGATGTCCCGCCTGCGGAAGCACCGGACTCAACCTCGACAACTGGAGTCTCCGGAGCAGACCGTTGAGGCGGGGGAGGGGCAAGATCTCGGCTCGTGGGATCTGGAGCGAATGTACGAGGCCCTGGATCGATTGCCGGAGGGACAGGGCCTGGTCTTGAAGCTGAAGTACCTGGATCAGTTAACCTTCGAGGAGGTGGCCCGACACCTGCAAATCTCCGTCAACACGGTCAAGACGCGACACTACCGAGCGATTCGTCACCTTCAGGCGTTGCTGCGTTCCTCGAGGGAGCGGAGCCAGGCGGGAGGAGAATCGTGAATCACGAGCGCAACGGTCACGAGAAACTCCTCGAGGAGCTGCTCATGAGCGCAGAAGATCCAGCGCGAGCCCTGGAGAGTCGGCAGGAGTTGGAAAACTGCCAGGAGTGCCAGGACTTCGTTGCGGAGTACCAGAGGGCGCTTTTGGATCTGGAGAAGCTGGGCCAGCACGAGTCCCGTGCCATCGAGGCCGCGCTCGAAGACGAGGCGGACATGAAGGAGGGACGGGCCGAACAGTGCCTGCGCGATCAGATTGATGCCGATGTGGGAACTCGAAGATCTCGCTGGCCGAGCCTGGCAACCTGGCCGCGTGCAATGTGGGGAGCACTTGCGGCGGCGGCGATCCTCTTGCTGGTCTGGCAGGTTTCTGTGAAAAAGGAACCCACGGGAGTCGATCCGAACGTGACTCTCGGCACTTCGTACGAAGCAGTCTCGCCGGTGGGGCGAGTGAGTGGCTACACGCCGCTGCAGTGGAGTGGCGAAGTGCCGGATGCCGGATGGTTCGAAGTCAGCGTCTTCGGTGAGAACGAAGCCGGGGAGTTTGGGCTGATCGTCCGCAGTCCGCGGGTCTACAATCCTCTCTGGTCCCCGGCGGAGGAAGACGCGCAGCAATGGCCCGATCGCATTCTCTGGAAAGTCGAGGTGTTCCAGGGCTCGACCTCCAGCGAAGCCGTGGCGTCCTGTCAAGCATGGGCGGAGCGATCGCCGGACTAAAGGCCATCGGACTTTCCGTTGCGATGGGAGTCCTGTGGAGGGCTCCCCTGGCGGCTCAGGAAGAGCGGTGGAAGGACTGGGAGGCCGAAGCTGCCGAGATCCTGAGCCGTTTTCGTCAAGAAGCCACGCGCTCGGAAGCGATCGACGACTTTCAGCTCCTTCACGACGAGGCCCGGGACTTCACCGATCCCGCTCTGCTTCAACGAAGCTCACTTGCGAGAAGAATCGCGAGTGACTCGGACTGGGGGCCGGACCTGGAAGAACGACTCGATCTGCTCAAGGAAGCGCGTTGGGCCGCGCTCCTTGCGGGCGAAGTCGGAAAGGCTGCGGCGGCGGATCAGATTGCCGTCAAGGCTCTGCAGAGTGCGGGACGGTTGGCGGAGGCCGCGAAGTTCCTGTCTGCGGCCGTGGATCGCTACGCCGGTCGCCCGGAGTTGCGAGCCCCGCTTCGCTACCAGCTCGCCAACATCCAACGACTTGTGGGGAACAGTCGCGAAGCACTCTTGCTGTTGGATGTTCTCGAGCAAGAGGAAGGGCCACACGATCGCTGGGAGTCGATGCGCGCGTTGATCTACCTCGAGTGCGGCCTGCCGGACTTGCCAAGTGCCTGGATTCGCGAACACCTGGACCAGACCGAGACTGCCTACTTGGAAGGGAGTGTGCCGCTCGAGCGATTGCTGCTGGCTCGCGAGCGGAGGATCGAACTGGCCAAGGCACTGGGCGACCATGATTTTGTCGTCGAGTCGGCGACCTCTTACCTGACAGCCGATGCCGAGACCTACGCGAAGCAGCCGCGGTTCCGGGCCCGGATGAGCACCTTTCTCGGGACTTCCCGTTTTCATCAGCAGTTAGACGACCCGGAACTTCAGGAGGGGATTCGAGTTCTCGAGGAACTGCTTGATTCCGAGCCACTGGGCCGAGACCTTGACGAATACGCCTGGCTTGCGATTGCAGAAGTTCAGCTTCGTCTGGGGAACTGGGAACAGGCGGCGCGTTCCTTGGCTCGAGTGAAGAGCGGGGATGATTCCGAGGCGGAAGCTCCTCGCCGCAGTTCCACGGATCGCGCGGTGCTTGCTGCCCGTCTGGCGGTTCTCCGTGGTGCCGAAGAGCCGGAACTGCTGGAGTGCGAATCTCGATTGGAGCAGGCGCTGGCGCGCTTGGAAAAGCATTGGTCCCAAGCCCCGGATCGATCCGGGGGCGTTGGCTACCTGCACTATCCCCAGCGTCGTGCCATTGCCGGGGAGCTCGTGCGGCTGGCCGTTCATCAGGATCCCGACGCGGGGGCGGAGAAGGGACTTCGTACGTTGCTCCGACTCCAGGCGCAAGGAACCCTGGTGAAGCGCGAGGGAGCTGTGGTTCCGTCCATGGATGAGATCCGGGACAAACTTCTTCGCGATAGGCAGGGCTTGTTGGTGTTCTTGCCGTCGACCGGGAATTCTCACGTGTTTGCTCTGGACGCCGGCCAGATTCAACATGCCTTGTTGCCGTCCATTGACGAGATCGACCGACGAAAGGACGCTTATCAACGACACCTTCTGTCGTTCTCTCAATCCATGATCGGACAGGAGGCGGAGTCGTGGGTCCTTGAGCAGGAACGACGACTCGCCGCCCCTTTGTCGGAGGCATTGCTCCCGAACAAGATTCAGAGCCAGCTGCGCCATTGGGATTCGGTGACCATCGTCGGGAGTGACACCCTTGGCCATCTTCCCTTCGAGTGGCTTCCCTCCCATGGCGAGGACTACCTGGGGCTGGCGATGGACGTCGACTACCTGCCTTCCATTCCGTTGGCGTGTGCCTGGGCATCTCGGCAAGGTTGCGCGGGCGAGCCGGACTACGACTTCTTGATGGTGGGCGGTGTGGAACCCCATGCGGAAGTCCGGTCGCGGTGGCCGGAAACCAGTCCGATTCCCCTCACCTCAACATTGAAGCAGTCGTTGGCAGGAATTCTCCCGTCGGATCGACTGAGGTTCCTGGAAGGTCCCTGTGCCTCGAAGCTCGGATTGATCCGGGCAGATCTGAATCGCACCAGAGTGTTGCAGTTCCTGGTCCACTCGATCTACGACGATTCCGACGAGCAGCCCGTGGCTCTGGTGCTGCAAGGAGATGGGGACGACCAGGGTTTGTTGCGATACCAAGAGATTCGCGACCTGGCCGCGCCATCGGTGGTCTTGATGCCCTCCTGTGCGTCGGGCGTGGGCCCCTTGCGGCGAGGAGATCCGGGAATGACGGACCTTGCCGGAGCATGGCTGTCGGCGGGCGCGGACGCCGTGCTGGTCTCGCGGACTCTGATGACTTACGGAGAGGTCGAGCGGGTGACGGAATCCCTCGTGCGGACGCTGAGTTCGGGAGCCACCTTGTCCCGGGCATTGCGAGGGGCACGACGGGAACTCTACGCCAAGATCGGAGCCGAAGCACCGTTCCGCCACGGTCTGCTTCACGTGGTGGGATTTGGCAATCGAGCGGTCTGGTCTGCTCCGCGGGCCCGTCCCACGGCAGAGAGCGATCCGCGTCAGATCGGTGCGGGAATCTGGCTTGCCGCCGGAGCCGCCCTGGGCGCTGTGGGAGCCGTGTTCCTCACTCGGAGCAATGCCAAGAACGTTGTCTGAGTTTCCACGGGAAGGCGTTCTGGAGAGCATCGCATGGATTTCCGCCAGGGACTTTGACGGACAGCGTTCCAGAAAAGCAAACGAGCCGCGATCGGAGGTGTCGTCGTGGCGAGGCACACACCGATCACGGCTCGCAGGCCCGGCAAGAGAGTCCTTCGGCGCCCGGTCAGTTCTTTTCGTCTTCGAACCCTCGACGAATCCACCGATTCGCCGCGGTCCGACTCGTCAGCGGAAACGAAGATCTCTCGATTGGCGAACCGAGGCCTCTCTCACCGGCCTGCTGGGTGTCCGTCAGGAGCCCATGCCCATTCCTGGATCCGGATCCGGGTTCGGGTCGTCTTCGATGGGCACTTCATAGGTTTCGACGATGCCCGGAGTGAGCTTCTTGTCATTCTCGAATGGAGTTGGAGGCGGGGGAGGGTAAGTGGAGAGGGTTGTTTCTAGGTCGCCGATGAGTGCTCCGCCTTCCGACTCGTTGAGGGCCTGGAACACGAAGTCGCTATCCAGCGCGAACGCAATGACCGTCGTGGGTCTCGTTTGGTAGCGGACCTGGGCGGGATCGATGACCAGCGGGCGAAGCTCGATATAATAGATCTGCGACTGGTCGATGAAGGCGCCCTGAAGGGGAATCACGACCGTCCCCGTGCCGAGACTTCCGAGAGTCTCCGTCACCGATACCACGGCTTCCGAACTTGCCAGCTGGTCGTACTCGTATCCACCGGGATCCTCGAAAGTGGGTGTTCGAGCCCAGACTACGATCTCCACCTCCTCCGCTCGTTGGTTCGGGTCGATGACGTCGAACGAGAGTGAGGAAGTGCCTGCGGTCAAATCGTGGACGTAGTCAATGTCCTCTTGCTGATCAATCGTCAGGTGGTGATTGGTTTCGTCGACCGTCGAGTTCTCCATCACGAACATGCTGTCAGCCGGCTCGGAATAGAACAGCAGGTCCGTGTCGCCGTCCAGGCCCAGATCGGCGAGAACCGGGGTGGATTGCTGATTCGCCGTCGGGGCGGCTAAGGGGCCGAGATCGACGAGTTCGAGGCTGTTGAGGTCGAACGTCGGCACGCTGCCGATCGGCACGCCCAGCGCCTGGTTGAAGAACAGGATCGGTTGGTTGGTGGCTCGATGGGAGACCAAGAAGTCTCCTGCTGGATCGCCGTTCGTCTCTCCGCAGGCCGAGGCGTGGGCGCCGACGGGGCCGAGGTCGACCGGCGATTCCATGAGGTTCTGGTCGAGCACGGTGATCCAGTCGGTTCCGTACGAGTTGTACACCACGGCTCCACGATCGTATCCCAGGCCGTCATGGGTGAAGGCGGAGAACGATCCCGTCGCGAGAGTGCCACCGAAGAAGCCGATCAGAGTGCCCGTACTCTCGTAGATGGAGACGCCGCTGGCGTGAATCGTGGCGATTTCCGGAAGCTGGTCTCCATCGTAGTCCATCGTTCCGATGTCGAAGATCGTGGAGCCCACGGAGAACTGGCTGGTCGTTGGAGTCCCCAGGGAGTCCAGGGTGACGACGATGTCGCTTCCGCTCGAACCAACCCCGAACAGGTCGATGTCGCCGAGTCCGGCGAAGTCGGTGGCTTCGACGTCGAGAGCGCCCTGCCACTGGGAGTCGGTGAGCGTTGCCGCGGACTGGAACACCGAGGTTCCCCCGTATTCGTGGAGGAACTCCACTCCGGCGCTGTTCACCAGGATTAGGCGGTCGGGATCCCCGCCCGTGGCCCCGGGAGCAACGGCGATCCCGTTCGCAGTGCGAGGGATGGGGATCAGGACCCGGTAAAGCTTCGGTCCGTACACCAGGACGGGCTGGGTCCCCTCGAGGAGCACCGCGTCTGGCTGGCGGTCCCCGGTGAACTCCCCGGTGACCATGTCGTGAGGATGCTGCCCCGCCATGAACCCTCCGGCGGGCCATTCGATCTCTCGCCCATGGTCGTCGAAAACGCTGCCCTGGGCCATTGCAAGCGCACCGGTTGTCAGGAACCACTGCAAGCAAAGAAGAAAACTGCGTCGGCGTGTCATGAAAGTCGTCCCGTAGTTGGAGTGATGGGTCAGGACCCACGCTGTGCTCCGAAGCTCGAGGATAGTTTCAGAGAAATCATAGAAGGTGAGGCGATTCGGGGGTGGGTTGTCCGTTTGTTGGGAATCGGGGTGTTTGTTCGGGTGAAATTCGGGAAGGGCGCAAAGGCCATCACGCTTCTGACCAGATCGGTCAGTCTCGGATCGACGACGAGAAAGCGACGGAGCGTCCGTCACTGCCTCTGTTCCTAGAGTTCACGACGGCAGTCCGAGGCCTCGGGGAAGGCACCAAACGCAAAGGTTTCCGCATCGATCGGTTCAGGCCCAGGAGGCCAAAAGTCCGATGCGCCGCCTACGCATTCTCTTGATCGGTGCTCCCCATGCTTCTCGACCTATTCTTCAAAGTCGCCGTTCCGCTGGTGGGAATTGGCGTCGTCGTGTCCAAGGTCATGATTGCGAGAAACAAGCGGAAGGGCTTCTACGAGGGCGAGTCGGGGATGGCTCGTCGCGATCAGATCAACAAGAAGTACCGGACCAACCGCGGCGCCGTCATCATCGGCATTGCGTGTCTTGGGATCTGGGGTTTGATCGTGGCGGAGCTGGTCAATCGCTGTGGCGCCATCCTTTTCAGCTATGTGGTCTCCGCCCTGATGCTGATTCCCATGTTTGCGGTCTATTCGGTGCTGCTGCTGATCTACATGGGGAGCGTGCACGGGTTCGCGAACCTCAAGGCCAGAGGCAAAGTGAGTCCCAAGTAGGGACGGTTGTCAGCGCTTTGTTCGCGCGGCGTTTGACGCGGGACTCCTTGGTCCCGATCCGTTCGAGAGCCACGCTGGCGCGATTCTGCTGCGCACGACTTCCGCGGCCTCTCTTTCGAACGCTTCCTTGAAGTTTCGCTGGGAAAGAGTGTGAACCGCGCCGTGCGCCGGAGCGGTTGTTCCCATTCGAAAAGCCGATTCGCCACAAGCGCGCCGTTCGAGGACTGCGACCCGCCGCTTGTTGCCGGCCTCCGCTCGCCTCCCTCGCTACAATCGGAACTCCGCTCGTCATCGCCCTCCTCGGAGCTCGCCCGTCATGCCGGAATCCCCGCCGCCTGGTTCGCAGGAACCGGGTGCCTCGGACCCGAACGCGGACACTCGTCCCGTTCATCAAAGTGTGTTGAAGTCGATCGAGCGCAAGGGACGCCCGGCGCCAAAGGTCCTGTTGCGAGAAGGGGAAGAAAGTCAGGCTCCGCCGGTGAAGCCGGGTGGCCGAGAAGTGGAGGCGGGGCGGGGATCCAGTGAGCGTTACCAAGTGCTCGGAGAGTTGGCCCGCGGCGGAGTGGGAGTGATCCTGAAAGGCCACGACGTCGATCTTGGCCGCGATGTGGCGATGAAGGTACTGCGGCAGGAGCATTCGAACAACGAGACCGTGTTCGATCGCTTTGTGGAAGAGGCGCAGATCGGAGGGCAGCTTCAGCATCCGGGGATCGTGCCGGTCTACGAACTGGGGATGCAGGCCGACGACCGTCCGTACTTCACGATGAAGCTGATCAAAGGGCGGACGCTGGCCGAGCTGCTGGAGGATCGTGCCGAGGGGTGCACGTGGATGCGGCGGGTGGTGACGATCTTCGAGCAGATCTGTCTCACCATGGCTTACGCCCATTCACGTTTGGTGATTCACCGCGACCTAAAGCCCGCCAACGTCATGGTGGGAGCCTTTGGCGAAGTGCAGGTGGTCGACTGGGGCTTTGCCAAAGTGTTGCGGCGGGGCGGCATCGAAGACGAGAAACGAGCCCGCAAGGCCCCCGCCAATGTCAGTCAGATCGAAACCGTCCGCACCAAACCGGGATCCTCGGGTTCGGATTCGGTGGCGGGTTCCGTGCTCGGCACTCCGGCATACATGCCGCCGGAACAGGCCCGTGGCGACATCGACGAATTGGACGAGCGGGCCGACGTGTTTGCCCTGGGCGCGATCCTGTGTGAAATCTTGTTGGGACGGCCTCCCTACACCGGCTCGGCTGAGGAGGTGTTGATCCAAGCGGCCGATGCCAAGCAGAAGGAAGTGCGCGAGCTTCTCGACGGGTGCGACGCGGACCGGGCTTTGGTTGATCTCACGTTGCGCTGTTTGAATCCGGCGCCGGCGACGCGGCCACGCAATGCCCAAGCCGTCGCCGATGCGGTCACCGAGTTCCTGCACTCGGTGGAAGAGCGCGCTCAACAGGCCCAGCTGGAAGCGGCCGAGGCCCAGGTGAAAGAGGTCGCAGCGCGCAAGGCTCACCGTCTGACCCTGGCCTTGGCGCTGACGATCATGCTGTCCTTGGTGATTGGCGGCGGCGGGTACTTGACCTACCAGCGCAATCAGCGCCAGGCTCGAGAAATGACCCTGGCTAAGGTGGATGAGTCTCTCCACGAAGCACAAGAGCTTCGGGGTCGCGCGACAGCCAGTGCCGATTTGGGACTTCTGAAGGATGCCCTTCAGGTGGCGGAACGATCCCGTGAGCTGCTCGAGTCGGGTGCCATCACCGAAGCGGACACCCAGCGTGTCGATGGACTGATCGAGGAACTGCGTCGCGACGAGCAGCGGATGATCGCCGATCAGGCCCAGGCGACGGCGGACCAGGAGGTGCTGGCCGAACTGGAAGAAATCTGGGCGGTGGCGGTGGACCAGATCGGAACCGGCGGCGATCCGATGGTCTTCGTGGAAGAGAACCTGTCCCGGGCACTGCGCGACTACGGCCTCGACGTGGAAACCATGGAGCTGGACGCCATCTGCGAGCAGATCGCGGAAACTGGCATCGGCATCGAACTTGCCCCCATCTTCGATCAATGGGCGAGTTGGTTGCGAACCGCGAACTTCGCGCCACGCCGAGTGATGCATCCTTGGGAGGATCTGATTGCCATTGCTCAAGCCGCGGATCCGGATGAATACCGCGGCGAGCTTCGCGATGCGATCATCGAGGGGGACCGCCAACGAATTCAAGAGATCGCCGCGTCGCCCAACCTGCGCGGACTGCCCAGTCCCACGTTGTTGCTCCTGACCCAAGCGGTGAACGACATCGTGGGAAAAGACCAAGGGCTCGAGCTGACCCGTTACGTGCAATCCATCCGCGAGAACGACTACCAGCTCTGCATCTCCCTGGCGTTTTCCCTCGAGCGAGTGGGGCAGCCGATCGAATCACGCCAGGCCTATGCGATGGCGCTGGCGCTGCGCCCCCAAAGCCGTCTTGCCCGGCGCAAGCTCATCTCCTTCACCCAGAACCTGGAAGCTCGACGGTTGATCCTGGACGAGGGAATCCGCCGCGATCCGGAGTACGCCACCTATCACTTCCAGCTGGGCTTTCTCCTTGGGCAGGAAGGCGATGTCGCGGGCGAGTTGGCCGCGATCCACGAGGCCATTCGCCTGGACCCTCAACACGTGCAAGCGCATCACAACTTGGCCTACGCGTATCTTGGCGAGCAACGGTACGAAGAGGCCATCGAGGCGCTTCAGGAGTGCTTCCGTTTGCGCCCGGGTCCCAACGCCGACCGGCAGACCGCGCTGGCGAGTGCGCTGTGGCACGCGGGGGCGATCGACGAAGCTATGGCGGAGTTCCTCGGCGTGCGGTCGTTCGATGGCTTCCTGTTCGCGGCGATGATCGCTCGCGATCAAGGGGACGTGGACCAAGTCCGCGAATTCTCGTTTCAAGCGTTGGACTCGGCGCGTCGTTCCGCCGAATCCCGACCCACCGATGCGACCTTGTGGAACCTGGCGTGGATCCTCGCGACCAGTCCGGAGCTGGACGACCGGGATCCCGATCAGGCGCTGCAGGCAGCGGAACGCTCGATGGAGCTCTCGCCGGAACCGTGGACCGCGTTGGTGGTTGCGGTGGCTCGGCTGCACCTGGAAGACTGGACCGGAGTGCTGCAGGTTCTCCCTCGCGGCAAGATCGAAGAGCGCGAGTTCCCCCACGGGATCGTCGACTTTTGCACCGCGATCGCTTCTTACCAACTCGGTGACGAAGTTCGCGCCCGGCAGGCGTTCGAGAAAGGCAAGCAATGGCTCGAACAGCCGGCATGGACGCGCTACCCGTATCGATTGCAGGCCGAAGAGTTCTACGAAGACGCCAAGGCGTTGGTGGAGCAGCTCTGATCCAACGAGCGGTTCCCTACTCCTTGAGCACGTAGCGATTTTGCGACGCGACGTAGCGACGCTTGGGAATCCTGTCGTGGGCCTGACCTCGTAGAACCCGTTCGACGTCTGCCACGACCCGGCGATCTTCGTAAAAGTAGCTGTGCTCCACGAAGCCGCTGACGATCTCGCTGGCGTCGATGTTGGTGACGTTGGCCGGAACGTTCAGCGGCTCGCGCGGTCCTTGGGATCCCAGTCGAGTCGGGTTGTTCTTGGTTCGGTCACTGATCACCAGTGCCGTGTCGCCTCGGTTGAAGTAGATGTTGACGCCGTTGCCGAACTCGGGGAGTGGTCGCAGCTTGTGTTGCTTCTCGAACGAGTCGTCGTCTTCGTCCGCGGCCATCAGGAAGATCTGATCGAAGAGCCGTGGCAGTCTTTCATGGCGCATGGCTTCTTGGATTCCGTTGCGAAGGACATAGTTGCCCATGCTGTGGGCCATCAAGTGGATCTTCGCGCCACAGCCTTCCTGAGTCTTGCTCCTCTTCTTGCCCTTCTCCTTGCGGCGCACGTCGATAAGGAAGTCCTTCAGCTTGAGCATGGCCCGGGCAAACGCCGGGGCCGAGGCCACCGCGTCGCTGCGGTCTCGCTTGTACGCCAGGATCGGGGTCATCTTGCCGTCAGAGGGCCAGCTGAAGACCACCACGTTCAGGTTGGTCCGGTAGCGCTTGTGGATCCACGCTCCGGTCTCGAGGGCCTGCTCGAATGAGACGTTGTAGCCGTGGATGAAGACGAGTGTGTCCACGCCTTTGCGCATGCTGGTTTGCAACTCGGCGAAGATGTGTTTGCTGCCGAGCAGGTGCTTTGCCTCCTTGTCCTTCCCCATCTTCTCCGGGGCGGTTTCGATGCCGAGGAGCTTTGGTTCTTTCCCGCGGATGGAACAACGCGCCACACCGAATCGGATGCTGTCCGCGGAATCCGGGTTGAACTTGCCCCCGAACTTGTCCGGCTTGTCCGCACGGTTCGGGTCGCGGTTGGTGGCGAAGTAGACTTTGACGACGCTGCTCGATGAGCTGCCGCGCCGTGCCGCGGTTCGCTTGGCCATGACTTCCTCCCTCTCCTGATCGATGGGCCGAGTGATTCCCACGGAGTAAGCGCCATCTCGGTGGGATCCTCTCGAAAAATCCGAAAAAATGCACTCGGAGGTGGGACACAACCCGACAACGCCGAGGGTCTTCCAGCGGCGACGCGTGCCCGGATGATTCGCGGAAGACCGTGGCGAGAATGAGCCAACGTTGTTTCTGGCGAGGACTTACGACGGTCTCGACGGCACGGGGCTTTGACGACGGTCGCGCAGGAAGAGCGTCATCATGGTGACGTCGAAAGGAACTCGGACCATTCGCTGTAGGTCTTGATGAATGATCCGGGCTAGAGTACGCCCGCGCCCGGGACTCGGCCATTGCCACGGCCCCCCGGGAGGGAATGTGATCCAGTTCATCAACCAAGAAAGAATGCCATGAAGACCCTGAGTGCTCTGTCGGTTGCCGTTTGTCTGTTTGCGGTCGGATGTGGGGAAGAGAACAAGGAAACGATGGCGAGCGCCAAGGACTCGCTCAGCGCCGCCGCGGGCAAGCTTTCGGAAGCTGCCGGCGAACTCAAGAATCTGGACCTCGGCGCGCTTTCCGGCGACGCGCTGGAGGAGAAGGCGAGCGAGCTGAAGGGCATGTTGGCCGACAAGCTTTCGGACATCAAAGACCAGGCCTCCGCCGAGTCCGCACGGGACATGCTGAACCCGATCTTGGACAAGCTGGAACAGGCCAAGAAGATGCTGAACGACAAGATGCCGAACATGGATGCCGTGAAGAATGCGGCGAATCAGCTGAAAGAAAAGTTTGCCGGCGACCAGGGCGTGCTGAAGGTTCTGCAGCCGCTGCTGGACCGCATCAACGCCTTGATGTAATCGCTTTGCTTCCTGCGGCGGACCTGCTTCATGGGTTCCGATGGCGGCTCGCGATAGTCGCCACGACCAAGAACGCGGGTTCGTCGCAGGGAAGAGTCATTCGAGGAAGGGTCTCAGAGAGCGGCTCTCGACAAAAAGCTGAGGCTTCGGGATTCCCGATCGTGTGATCGTCCGGGGTCAGAGCAGTCAAAGCTTCCGCCGCCCCTCAATCGAAGGCTCATCCGTCGTCGGGCTCTCACCCGCCCAACAACACGTGTTCGGAAGAGAAGCCCGGTCCGAGGGCGCTCAGCAAGCCACACTGGCCCGCGCCTAGCATGTCCTGTCCCAGGAATCGGTCCAACACGTGCAGCACTGTGGCCGAGGACATGTTTCCGGAGTCGCGCAGCACTTCGCGAGTGACTGCGAAACACGCGGGGTCGATGCCCAGAGCTCGTTCGTAGGCCTCGAGCACTCTCACGCCGCCCGGATGCATGATCCAGCAGTCGATGTCGGCAATGTCGAGTCTGCGGTCGGCAAGAAACGACTCGATGTCCGCGCGGCTGTGGCGTTTCACTAGCCCGGGGATCGCCCGAGAGAACACCACCTGAAGTCCGTGCTCTAGGAAGTTCCAGCCCATCACCGCGAGACTGTCTTCGAACAAGGTGCTGCGAGTGGCGAGGATCTCTGGGCCTGACTCGCTTCTTGCGTCTCCGGCGATCAAGGCCGCGGCGGCGCCGTCACCGAACAAAGCGGTGGCGATCAGGTTGGATTTGCCATGGTCTTCGGAGAGGAACGTGAGACTGGTGGTCTCGACCGCGACCAGGAGCACGAGGCTTTCAGGCTCGGCCAGTGCGGAACGGGACGCATGGCTCAGTCCGGCGGCGCCCCCGGCGCAACCCAAGCCAAACAAGGGAGTGCGGCGCGCGTGAGGGGCGACGCCCATGCGCTGCATCAGTCGCGCGTCCAGACTGGGGGTGGCCAAGCCGGTACTGCACACGAAGATCACGTGGGAGATGTCGGCGGCGGTGAATCCCGTGGAGGCCAGGCACTGCTGCGCGCACTCTTCTGCCAGTTGCTCTGCCCAGGTCACCGCCAGGCGATTCTTCTCCGCGAACGATTGAGGCTCGGTGTACCAGTCGAGTGGTTGGCAAAGGAATCGAGTTTGGATTCCGGCGTTGTCGAACACCGGCAGCAGCCGCTCAATGTCGGCGTGGGCATCGGCGAAGTGGGATCGCGCAAACTCCCGCGCTTCTTCTTGCAGAAGGCGGTGAGGCGGTCGAGTCGTGGCGGTCGAAAGAATTCTTGGCATAGGTGAGGGAGCCGACGGTGTGGCGCGAGCGCCGGGGGTGAACAGCAGGTCCGAACAAGGCCGCTCGCAGGCGTTTTCACCGTCCTTCTAGGTAGGTACTCGAACCATACTGCCCGGTTCCTCAGATTCTCATTCGGAAAGTCCGGGAGGGAGCTTTCTGGGTCGCCTCCGCTCTTGAAGCGATCGTCAGTTCAATGGTCGTGGGGGCGATTTCGGAAGCGCGGGAGCTGCGCTCCATGGGTTTTCTCGCGGCCGCTGGAGAGTAACGCCTTGATTGGCGGGGGCAGGGCGATTGCGACTTCGCCCTCGATTGGCGATTCGCGGACCCCGTGGCCTCAGTCCGGATTGCGGGGGTCGAGGGGGACCGGTTTCTCTCTCAGCAGTTCCTCGTGTCGAATGACCCGCTGACGCAACTCCTCCGCCTCGTCGAATTCTTCGAGAGCATCGAGGACCCTCACCAGAGATTGTCCGGACTCGACCAGCAACCCGTGTCCGGCAATCAAGACTCGTTCGAGCTTCAAGAAGTTCGGTTGGAGAAGTTTTTGGGCTTCTTCGAAGCGCTCCACTTGCTCCAGCATCACTCCACGAGTCACGAGAGCGGACCAGCCGTTGTAGTTGTCGGGAAGGTTCACGGTCAGGTCTTCGCTCCATTCGAGGCCGTCTTCGCAGCGGTCGACATCGATGAACGCGTCCAGAGCGTTTCGCAGAGCGATGGCTCTTTCGTTTTCGTAGTTGGCGACCCGGATGTCGGCGGCGATCTCGTAGCTTTCGATCAACAGGTCAAGAGCCTCTTCGTACTCCTCCATTCGATTCAGCGCGATTCCCATGTTCATGAGGATCATCTGGGTTTGGGAACCACGTTCCCCGGGCCATTCGAGGGATCGGTCGAGCAGCCGGCGATAGATGTCCACGGCTTCTTCGTGGTAGCCGTTGTCGTCGAGGGCGTTGGCGTACTGGAGGGGGATGCGGTGGTGGTAGACCTGTTTCTCCGGATCCAAGGTCTGAAAGATGGAGTAGGCCTCCTCCGCATGTTCCAAGGTCTTGTTGATCACGCCAAAGAACATGAAGCTGGTCGACAAGGAGAACAAGCACTCCATCAGGTCCTCGGGAGCAGTCGAGGGCAACCGCCGAAGATTGGCGACCGCTTTCTCCCCGAATCCGATCGCGTCTTCGACCTGACCCCGAGATCGCAGCAAGTAGGCCAGATCGCCGAGTGCGATGTAGACCTCGGGATTGTCGATTCCCGTATCTCCGTAGTGAACAATCGAGCCGAACACCCGGATGGCTTCGTCGGGGCGGTTTTGGGCATTCAGGACCCAGCCCAGCATGAGTTGGGAATCCAGGGTCTCGCGGTTTCCTGGCCCCAAGGCTTCGGTCTGCAAAGCCACCGCCTCCCGCAGGTGTTTCTCTGCACGGGGAAAGTCGTTCAGGGAGTGGTAGTAGTTGCCGAACGTGAAGTGAAGAGCGCCCTCCACCTCCGGATTGCCGTCGGTGAAGTCCTCTTCCCAGATTCGCTCGGACGCTGACTCTAGTGCTTCGCCAATGGTGATCTCTGCGCCCCGAGCCAATTCGGGACGGCCCCGCTCCAGAATGCTGAAGAACAGGTTGCGGAAGGCCAGAGCTTTCTTGGTTTCCGTTTCCGCATGGCGCAGGGCGTTGGTGGCGTCCAGTTGCGCACGAGTTGCTTGCTCCGCTCGGCGAGATTCCCGAAGTGCGAAGGTGAGCGTTCCGTACAGGCCCAGCAGAATGGCGACCAAGGTGGCGGCGGCCCCGCCGATCAACCACGGGTTGCGCTGTGTGAACTTGCGGAATCGATACAGTGAGGTGGGTGGCCGCGCTTGAATCGGCTCGTTGGTGAGGAAACGGAGGATGTCCTGACTCATCGCCTCGGCGTTCGGGTAACGACGCTCTTTGTCCTTGTCCATCGCGCGGTGCACGATGGTTTCCACGTCGCCACGGAACGAGGGATGGATGGTGCCCAGGTCCGGGGGGTCTTCTTCCGAGATCATGCGAGCTGCCGCGACCAAGGACGCGGAGTCGATCTCGAGAGGCTTCTTTCCCGAAAGGAGTTCGTAGGCCACCACGCCCAACGCATACACGTCGGTGCGGGGGTCGACTGCCGAGGGGTCGGCGGAGACCTGCTCCGGACTCATGTAGGCCAGGGTTCCGAGCACTTCGCCATCGGACGTGCCTCGAGTGATGCTGTCCACACCGGCGTCGGTCAGGCGTGCCACCCCAAAGTCGAGAATGCGGGGTTGTCCGTGGCGATCGACCAGCACGTTGCCCGGTTTCAGATCTCGGTGGACCACACCTTCTTGATGCGCGTAGTGAGCGGCATCACAGATCTTCGCCACCAGTTCGAGAATCGAGCGAGAGTCGAGTCGATGGGAACGGACGTAGTGATCGAGACGTTCTCCTTCCACGAGTTCCATGGCCAGGAACGGCTGCGGACCGTGTCCAGTGTCGGCGGTGCCGGCCTCGTACACGTGAGCAATGCCTGGATGGCGCAGGCGTCCCAACGCCCGCGCTTCCTGGGAGAAACGTCGCAGGTGCTGTTCGCTGACGAAGGCCGGGTGAATCAGCTTGAGGGCGACGGAGCGGTCCGGATCTTCCTGACGCGCTTCGAACACGATGCCCATGCCACCGGAGCCAAGACGGCGACGGATGGAGTAGCGACCGATGCGAGCCGGCTCGGCCTCGCCTTCCGACGGGGACCAGGAACTCGGAGTGGGAGGGACGAGGACGTGAGCTGCGCTGTCGTGAGCTTGAAGGAGATCCTCCACTTCCCTCTGGAGATCTGCATCCCCTTCACAGGCTTGTTTCAGGAATCCCGTTCTTTCTTCCGGATCGAGCTCACAGGTTTGATCGAAGAGATCTCGAGTGGCTTCGAACCATTCGCGGGTTTCTTTGCGAGGGAGAATCATCGGGGTTCCAGTCTTCGCCACAACCAAGCTTGGGCGTGGCGCCAGTCGCGTTCGACCGTTCGCTCCGACACGTTGAGCACTTCGGCGATGGCGGATTCCGGAAGGCCGCCAAAGAACCGCAGCTCGACGACTTGGGCCTGACGGGGAGAAAGCTCGCCAAGCTGAACGAGAGCCGCATCCAACGCCACGAGGTCGACGGAGTCGATGCTTGGCTCGCGGGAGGCAACACCTTCAAGTTCTACTTGGTTGCCTGCCGTGCGTCGCTTGCGGCGTCCCTTGGTTCTTCCGTGGTCGACCAGCACTCGACGCATTGCTCGTGCGGCCGTGGCAAGAAAGTGTTTCCGATCGGACCACTGCACCGATCGTCCACCGGCGAGACGCAGATAGGCTTCGTGCACCAACGCGGTGGGCTGCAACGTGTGATCTTCACGCTCTTGCGACAAGAAGCGGTCGGCCAGCTCGCGCAGCTCGCGGTAGAGCAGCTCGAGCAAGCGATCGGTTCCCACGAAGGAAGCCGAGTGGGTCTCCGACGAGGTGGGGGGTGACTGCGCCGAGGGTGTGTCCGCCATGGCCTCATCATAGAACTCCAAGGAGGGGCAATGAGGAGGCGGAATCTCCGACTTCTGAGGGATGGGAGCCGCCAAAACGGCTCGGCAAAGAAAATCGAAAAAGTGTGTCGGGTCCGGCTCCGGAATGTCGCTTCGAGGGAGGCACCCGACGGAGTTTCCAGGTTGAGAGAACGATTGGCGGACACTCGAAAGCGGATTTTCGTGGTCGACGATCAGCCCATCGTTTGGCTGGGAGTCCGCGGGTTGCTGGAACCGCAGAAGGATCTCATGGTGTGTGGGACCGCGACACTGGACTCGGCGATCGCTCCGATCGGCGAGCTGCAACCCGACGTGGTCCTCGCAGATCTCGGGAAGGAAGTCTTTTCCGTCGGGTTCATTGGCAAGATCAAGGCCGTCGCTCCGGAGGCGGAAGTGCTCGCGTTCTCTCGCCACGACGAACCGCTCTACGCCGAGCTGGCATTCGTACGAGGAGCCATGGGCTTTGTGAAGAAGACGGACCGACCCAAAGATCTCGTGGAGGCGATCCGCACGGTCGCGCACCGTCAAGTGTATGTGAGTTCGGGGGTGGGGACGAGGCCACGGCGTGGCGAGGTCAGCTCGTTGCCGTGTGTCGCTGGCGAGTAAAACTAGGCGCTCGCTGGACCCCTTATGCGCGGTGGGGTGCTGGACTCCCACTCGAGCACGTCGGGCCCTCCCCTCCCCCGGTTTCTTTCTTCGTACGCCACGTCCGTCTGTGCCGATGGGTTCCTTGGACGCGGTCTCCGATTGGCGGGCTCGTGGGATGGCGGAGTCAGAGTCCCCTTCCCGAAAGAGCCCCTGTCGCGAAAGACCTCCGTTCCGAAGTCGAGCATCCGCCGAATGCTGGGCCGTTGGCGTGATTGGGATGCCCGCAATCCATCCGTAGGACCGCTCGATTTCCGGTCTGTTGGCGGATTTCGTTTAGCTCTTTCTTCCGAGAACGGCGCACAGCTCTTCGAGGGCGACGGATGGCACGGCTCCGCTCGAACCATTCTCTGCGCTCTCCCCAGTGTCCACGATCAGGGAGAAGAGTATGTCCGTGTCACACGTTGCGGTTCCTGCTTCGGGTTGTCGGGGATGGAAGGGGTGGGGAGCTGCCACGTGGCTCGTGTGGTTGTTGCCGGCTGTGGGGGTGGCGCAGAACCTGCAAACCGAGGACACGTGGTGTGCCAGTTGCGTTCCCGATCCCACATCCGTCTCTCCTGCAACCGAAGGCATTCCGGTGGGAGCGAATCCGGGCGTCGAGCCCGACGACGAAGTGCGAGCACTTTTCGTCTTTGCTCGTTTCACCGACGAGTTTCTCGTAGGAGCACCCTGTTCGCCGGATCCGTGGCCACCGGAGCTGACCGTTCCCCCCGCTTGGGGCTTCGACCTCTTGGAAGACACGGTGACGCCGGTGAATCCTCAGAGCATGACGACCTGGTTCCAACTCATGTCGAACGGGCATCACATCTTGCGCGGAACCACCTACCCGGAGGTGGTGGTCGCGCCGAAAACCTTGCAGCAGTACTTCGACGACGGCGAGGGCTTCACCGACGTCAACCACGACATCTTGGAGATCATCGATCCTCAGGTGGATTTCGATCAGTACGACATGGATCAGGATGGAATGGTGGACTTCGTGTTCGTGTTGTATCGCCAGAAATGGGGAACGGGGGCGAGCATCGGCTCCTCGTTCGCGGGGTTCTCTCACATCGGAACCGTGGACTTCGTGACCAATGACCTCAGCTCGTTCACCGGTCAGCTCGTGGTCGTCGGTCCGCAATCGGGTGCGACGATGACTCCTGCCGGGAGCCATCGAGGGCTCAAATGGACGCGCGATCTGGCCCTGCACGAGTACGTTCACGACCTGAACCCGTACCTGGGCGACCGCTGGCCCGGCGGTCATCTGCGCTCGATTGGTCCCTACGGCGTGATGGATGGGACCGCCGCCTTCGACGTGATGGGGCGTGGCGCCATGTCCACCATCTACCGAAAGGAGTTCGGCTGGGTGGCTCCGAAACCGGCCCACGACATCGTGCTCAACTCTCCCGGGGACGAGGTGACCATCGAACTCACCGACGTGTTGACCACTGGTGCCGATGGATATGCCGTGGTGCGCACTTTGGATCCGAACCAGTTCTTCTTGCTGGAATGTCGCGACCGCAGCGCGACTCGTTTCACCAATGGGGGACTTCCGGAAGATCCCTGCCGCAGCGACCTGACCGGATTCGACGGGCTGCTGATCACTCACAATTCTGAGTATCTGCGCGACAAACAGATCGCGGGTTGTGTGAGCAGCTACGTTCCCAACAGCGGATGGTGGCTGACTCCGGGGGGCACCAATGACCAGAATCCTCCTGCTTGCTCGATGCCAGGCTGTGTGCCGGACTTCACCGGCTGCTGTCCGAATCAGACGACGCCTCCCGCCGTCGACGTGGAGCTTGCCAGCGGGATGTTCCATGACTTGACCTGGGCTCCGGACCCGATTCGGGGTTGGGATCGCATGTCGCTGTTCGAGAACGATGCGTACCAGAACGACGGTCCGAGGGACTTCTTCCATCCGGGAGGAGTCAACGCGTTTACCCCTTACACCAGTCCGAACACGAATCTCTACCACTACCCACAAGATGGGACCGCCTATCACGACCTGGTTAACTGCCCCCTGCGCCAAGACCAGACGGTCTACAGTGGCCTGAGTTTCTTCAACATCGAGTGGGCGATCCCGCCAGGAAACGGCCAGGGGAAGATTCGCGTGACCATTCGCTACGACGGCGACACGCCGCCGCCTGCAGGCACTCCTTTCGAGCTACCGGATGGCATGCACGTGGATGGAACCTTGTTGGTGACGGCGGATGTCGAGGTGCCCGCGGGACACACGGTCACCATGCAGCCGGGGAGTCGATTCGTCGCGGCAGCGAACCAAGATGCCCAGGCGGCAGGCGATGACCCCTCCCAGGTCGAACTGCTGGTGAGTGGCAACTTGCAGCTTCTGGGGACGGGAGTGGAGCCGGTGCAGTTCACCTCGTCTCGGGATCCCGGCTTCGTGCACTCCCTCGGTGCAGGGGAGAACGGCAATCCTGCGACGACGACGGACTGGAGTGGGATTCGTTTGGCCGGTGGGGTGAGCGCCGACCTGGCCTACCTGGATGTTCGTCATGCAGAGATCGGCGTCGCCCTCTCCCACAACGAGGCGTCGGTCACCGACAGCCTGTTCACCGATTGCGAGACTGGGGTTCTTGCGGTGGATGCCATCGGCGACGGCGTGGAGGTGTTGCGAAATGTGGTGAGTGGGGGGGACACCGGGATCTGGAGCTTCGAGTGTGAGCCCTTGCGCATTGAAGACAACCTGGTTTCGGGACAGGCCTCGGTCGGAATTCGCTTCGAGAACAGCCGCAACAACTGTCTTCAGGCCTCGGTGACCCCGCGGGATTCGATCATCAAACAGAACGTGGTGACCGGGACTGGAATCGGAGCCGGTGGCGCCAATGGCATCGAAGTCGTGTGGGGTTGTGCGCCCGGGGAACGAACTTTGAACGTGAACGGAAACGAAGTTCTCGATTGGGATGGCGCCGGACTGTTCCTGTACGAGTGCGCCGACGTGAACTTCCGCTGCAATGTCTTGGAGCACAATCGTCTGGCGGTGGAGTTCTTCCGCACCTCGGTTCCCTCGGGAGGGGACGTCACCTTTCAAACCAACCGCTTCACCGCGGCCGGCACGAGCGATGGATTGCTGGATACGAATTACGCGCTTCATCTGAAGCTATTTGGGAGCAATCCCGCACAGACCGGAAAGAACATCTTCGATCTGGCAGTTCCCGCCACTCAGTTCTTCGTGAATCAGAATGGTGTTCCCGGAACGGACACCTTGTTCGTGAACAAGAACTACTGGAAGTTTGCTGGGGTCAAACAGACCGACTCTGCAACGATCCTTGCGGAGTTTGAAGGGGGGAGTGGTTCCCTCGTCCTGCTTCCCTTGGCAAACACGCCAGAGCCGCCGTGCATCACCACCGGTCCGTCTTCGCTGCCGATTGATGACCTCGGAGTTCGGCGTCGGTCTCCCCAGTGAGGCTGAGTTTCCGGGGCCGGCTTTGCTGTCTTGGAAATCAAGGTGTCGGTGGTGTCGACTCGAACAAGGAGACGTCGACAGGCAGTACCCCCAAGGCGAGAAGCAGGCAAGCCGTACCCGCGAGCGCACCAATCAATCCCGTGATCACGAAGCCTCGGTGCCGTCCGGCGATCCCACCGATCAGAAAGCAAAGGCCGAGACCGGCTGCGGTCATGCCGGCAGATCTCAAGCTGGAATCCAGGATGCTCGCCTTGCCGAGCAATAGAATCGCGAAGGGAACGAGGGTGAACTCGAGAACGCGGGCACGGTCGGTCCATCGGCGTCGCTCGCGGGTGAACAGCGCCATGGTCGCGGCGAAGTAGAGCACAAAAAACGCCGCGTCCAAATCGAGGAAGAGTTGCCACGGGCTGTCCAAGGAAAGCGCCAGTTCTTCTCCTGTGAGCAACGCCGCGGCGAGGGACAACGGAATGGGCAGCAGTCCATAGGCGGCCATTCCCAGCGCGATGGCAGGAACGACGAGAGCCGGTTTGCGTAACGTTCCTGCGGCGGTGAACAGAATCCATGCCGTGGTGCAGGACCCGACGAGGAACAATCCCGGGGACGCGAAGCTCAATCCGGTGCCGGCGGCTGCCAGAAGGGCTGCCGCAACCGGAGTGGTCGGAGCGGAGCTGCCACGAAGTCGCCAATGACGAAGTTGTGGCGAACGCAGCAGCGCCACGGAAGTCGCCACCAGCAGAGCTCCCCACGGAGCGAGCCCGGCCCAAGGTCGCTCCAGCATGGTCACGCTGCAAGTGACCATGGTGATCACCATGAGCCAAACTTGCCAGAGAACCATCAGCCCGCGGGATTCGACCGTCTCTTCATGCCGCGCAAGCTGTTGGCGAATCACCGTGAGCAGCCACACGAAGGTGAATGCGCCACCGGTGGCGGCCACGGTGGTGAGAAGTCCGCCGGTGGGTGCCAGGAGGATCCACACCAAAGGCAAGAGTCCATGGCCCAGCAGGAAAGGGCGCAGACTTGGCAAGAAGACGAGGGCCAACCGACGCTGTACCGCGGCCTGGACCGCAATGGCAATCAGTGCAAGCACGGCTCCCGTCGTCCAGTTCAGCGCAAGCACCTGGGCGGCGGCAAAGGTGGCGATGGGGGCTTGCAACAATGCCAGAGAAAGACCCAGTCGCTCGAGCTGGGGGACCATGCGCTTGCGGTTGAGGAAACGGACTCCTCCGTAGAGCACCGCAGTCAATGACACGACCACGACGAACAGGCCCTTGGCCTGGGCTTCCATCGGAAGCCTCGGCAGCTCTCCCGTGACGAACAAGCCGGTGACGCAGCAAGCGGCAAGCAAGACCAACCCGACCACGATTCCCTCCAGGCCGGTCCACTGCACGCTTTCCCACAACGTGCCGATGTTGGTATTGGCCAGGGCAACCGAGGGGTTGCGCGGTGGCGTGTCGGCGAGGCGGCGGGTGTCGGAGCCGAAAGAGCTTCCACGCGCCGTCGTGGCAAGGCGATCTCGAAGCGCGTCTCGCCAAGTCTTGCGTGGCGACGCTTCCCGGTGCGATGTCGGTTCCGGAACCACAGGAGCCGCCGGCAGAGGGCTCGGTTCCGGTCCACAGGTGAAGGGAGCCGAATCCAATGACTCGACGGGCTCCGAATCGACCACCTCAGCGGAAGGAGCCGTGAGCTCCGGCTCCGACGGTGTCGCTTCCAAACTGCTTTGCAACGACTCCAGCAGTTCGGCGTCTAGGTCGGGATTGTTCTCGACCAGTTTGAGCAGTGTCTGCTCGGCTTCCGGAGCACTGGTTCCATTCCGATGGAAACAGGGTCCCGAAGCATTGCAATCCGGGCAGTGACCCAGCATTTGTCCCTTGCCCCCCCGAGCTCGGACATCACGAATCAGCCGCACCAATAGGGTCTTTTCGGAAGGGTACGCCCTTACTTGAGGCGAAACATACGGAGCCGCACACTTTGTCGCACTTTTCCGGCAGTTAAGTGCCGCACACCCGTTGTTCGGGTTCGGAGGCCGGGAGGGAAGCCCGGACGATCTGGACGACTCCGCCAGTCTTCGTCAGCGTGCCGCGCTCTTGAAGCGCGGATGAACGGCAAAGCGCATGGTTCTCTGTTCGAAGGAAACGGATAGTGGTTGGGGATCGCTGAGCGCCTGGCATGGGCGGCAGTGTGGGAGTCGAATCTTCACTTTCGTTCCACCGGTCAGGGCAAAGAAGATCCAGCGAAACACAAGGATCGGAAGCAAGATCAAAGCGCCCGCGTCACTGTTTCCGCCTCGACGGACGATCTTCTTGTCCCCGTCGATTCTCTCCTTTGCTTCCCGGAGATTGGTCTTGCTCATCGCTCGTCGCTGAACGTTTGTCACGCTCGCGGTGGATTCCCCGCACCGATGGCAGACGGAAGGCAGGTTGTCTTTGGCGCTGATCGTCATCCCCGTCCGTTCATCTCCCACTCCCCCCTGTCGGGCATTTTCTCCGCAGCCAGGGCATCGTCCGTCGCTGGCCACGGCGACCTTGTGCAAACAATGGCGGCATTCGACAATCTGCATGGACCATCTCTCCTGGGGCGTGGGAGCGCGATCAGGAAGGAGGGGGAACTCTCCCGAGGGTTTCCCGAGGTACTCCTTGGGGAAGGAGATATTCAGTTCGAGCGACCAAACCCGCAAGATTCGGGGTCTCTCTTTCTGAAAGTCTCCCAGGGGTGGGGATTGCAATCACCGACCTTGAGTGACAACGCCCCTCTCGATAAGCAACCCTGTCTAGAGAGGGCGACATCTCCCTGGGCGCTCCGGCGACGCCGAGGCTCGGCCAAACCTCGTCCGATTCCCTGTTACCGAGGAGTATGGCCAAGAGGACTCTGCCATGACCAACCACCCGTACGAACACTTCGAGAGTCACCCCTGCTGGTCCGTTCTCGAGCAGGCTTTGGAAGAGCTGGTCGAGAACCGAGACTTCGTCGTGGCCACCCCACGACCCTACATCGTCGGCTCTCTGACCAAGGCGCTCGTGGATGCCGGGTTGGTTCCAGAGAAGGGCGACCCTTGAGGCGTCGTCGGTTGACCCCGGAACCGCCTTCTCATTCGTAGAACCACTGGGTCGGGACGATCACCAATCGGCGATCACGTCCGCTCATCCACACCAGGTTGCGTTTGTAGGTGATCAGGACCTGGTCTTCGTAGAAGCCGAAGTTGGGATAGTCGACGTTGCCGTAGTCCGCAGGCATTTCGCCGATGTGATCTGCCGGGCGAACCATTCGCGGGGCTTCCGGCACAATCCTTCCCGCCGGTTCCAAACCCATCACGTCCACCGTTCGAAAACTCTCCCACGTCGCTCCGTCGTCGCGCGAGATGGCGGAGCTGAGGCGACTGCGCCAGTAGCCTGCTTCGATCTCCGCGGGGGACACCTGATTCCAGAGGCAGAGCAAATCCCCGGTGGCGGGCAACCGGACCACCCGACAAGGGGAATAGGAACTGGCCAGCTCCGTGGGTTCGGGCAAAGACCAACGCACTCCTCCGTCGCTGCTCCGACACTGGTACAAGCGACCCAGGGTCGTCCGGCCGAACAGCAAGAGGTCGCCGTCCTTCCGCTCAACCACACAAGGCTCGTCCATCGGCCACATGCCGCCACGCCCTTCATCCTTCCAGACGAAGATCTCCCGTTTGCTACGAAACCAAGTCTTGCCTTCATCATCGGACAGGTAGCAAAACGTCACGTCGAGTTCTGGGTAACGCGCGTGCTCGGTGACCTCGAACTGTTCGCCGTCGCGAGTCCCCATGCTCATGGAGTCCGCTTCGATGCGGGAATGCGCTTGATGAGTCAGCCGCACCGGGAGCACCAGCCGACCCTTGCTCGTCTGAATCAGAGAGTTGCGATAGGGCAGGCCTTCGGTACCCGCAGGGTTCATGGGGAACGGACCTTGCCATGCCTTGCCATCCACATCCGTCGTCCAGCAGAACAGTCGATTCACGACGAAGTTGTCGTCGTTCGGATCCTTTTCCTCGTCGGCGATGACTGCTAGTCGACCACTCTGGAGTCGTAGCACCGCGTCCATTCCCAGATCGCTGGTGTCGAGTCCGTCCGGAAGGAAGGGCTCCTCATCTGTCCAAGTCAGGCCACCGTCCCGGGAACGCCGCACGTCCCAGTCCCGAATGAACATGAGGTGCCCGTCGTCATGAAGGACGAAGCTTCCCGGTTTGGAAAAGCGCCGCGAAGGGCAGGACTTGGCGGCGGTGGTGGGGGGCTTGTCGTCCGAGCTTGGTTGGGCTGGAAGCATGCCCGGGCGGCAGATGCTCAAGGTGAGGACGGCGAGGGTGGTTGAGAGAGGTTTCATGGGTTTCATTTCAGAGAAGCTCGAAGGAGTTCGGAGTCGACCACACAGCATGCCGGCGTTCACCCTTGGACGCTGGGGCTATCGAGGCGTCAACGGCGGAAATTCAGAGTTCTCGAGCGGTTTGAGTGGTGTGGAAGTGGGGCCTTGGAGTTTGGGGGGCCTGGGAGTGCTAGAGATCGCGCGTCTGCACTGGCGCACGCGAGGTGTTGGGAATCATGAGCCGCGTACCTTTCCAACGCAGCGGAGCATCTGCGAGATCGGAGAAATCTCCGGGGTCTCGAGGAGTGCGCCGTATTGTTCTCCACAGTGCTGTGAAGTTGCCCGGCCAAACGGCCAAACGGCCAAACGGCCAAACGGCCAAACGGCCAAACGGCCAAACGGCCAAACGGCCAAACGGCCAAACGGCCAAACGG
>JANQQL010000033.1 GCA_028289345.1 Planctomycetota bacterium
ATTCGACGAGATTCGCCCGGTGCTAGCCGCCTGTGTGGAACTGTACGACCGCTTCTACGAGGACGCGGACAAGCGGGCGAAGATGGAAGAGCGAGTCCGCGCTGACTACAAGCAGGTGCCGGCGAGCGTGCGGATCGACTTCCTTCTGGAACTGAATCGTCGTGCCGCAAAGCACTGGGACTTCGAAAAGGCTCAGGAATTGGCCCAAGCGGCCCAACGGGTCGTGGAAGGGGCACGATGGAGTCCCGAGCACCACATTCCGCTGACGGCGAAAGTGGCCGAGGCGTTTCATCGAGCCCAGGATGAGCGCAAGGCGAAGCTGGAAGCTGGCGTGGCTCTGGCGATGTTCGAGTCGGAACGGGACCGCATCGTCGACATCTTCCGACCCGAAGCACTGCTCCCTCTCGCCGAAGCGTTCCACGCTATGGAAGATTGGGCCTCGGCCCTCGAGGTCTACAAGACGGCAGTGCATGAAAGCGTGCAGAACGTGAACTCGCGACCTCGAGCCGAGGATCTGACGGCGACTTGTCTGTCCCTGGCTCGCCACGGAGTTCAACCCGACAACGGGTTGCGTCAGCGGATTCTGGCCGAGTTCGACAACCTCGGGTCGCCGTGGTAAGTCAACCCAGCGATGTTCCTGGGGGAGAGGTTCGCTTCAGTACGAGCCGGGTCGGCGTCCACCGGTCCGGCTCGTCGAAGCCGGCGGGATTTCGCGAACCTGGGAGGTCAACAGGAACTTCTTCTGAGCGAACATGACAGTTCGGATGAAATCGCCCTGAATCTCGACGACATCGGCATTCTCTGCACCGCCAAAGTCGACAGGGTGAAACCCGAGTTCCTCCGCCAGACGGGCCACCACTTCCCGGGACTCCGGCTGACCTCCCGCAACGAAGGCCGAGACCCCAAAATTGCGCAAGGCTTCCGGCTCATGGTCAAAGACCTCCATCGCCATCGTATTGAAGCACTTGATGACGAAGGACTGCGGCAAGTCGGCTTGGTTTTGTGCCACGAGGGACGGAAAGAGCGGTTCTCCGTCAAGGGCGCGGGGAAAGTCGCGGTTGTTGACGTCGATGACCGTCTTGCCGGCAAGGGGCTCTGTCGAAGCGAGGAACGTGCTGGGGACCGCTCGCACGGTGTGCACGATCACTTCCGCAAACTGAGCGACAGCATCGTTGGTTCCTCCTTGGCTTTCATGTCCGATCTCGGTGGCTACCGCGGTGGCTTTCCCAGGATCGCGGGAGCCGAACATGACCGAGTGACCGCTTTGAGCGAGGCCTCCCCCAATTGCGCGAGCCATGTTGCCCGTGCCGAATGTGCCGATTTTCATCGAGTCCCTCGCTTTTCATCGCGGTGGGACCACTTCCCCCGCGTTTCTTCAACATTCTGACCGCGACGACCGTGTCGCTCGCCCGTGATGGATGAATGGAGCATAGCAGGCCTCGAAGAGGTCCTTCGATGTTCCGTGCGATTGAGTCTTTGCCGCTCCGGTGACCGCCCATGCCTGCAGAAGCGACCGTGACTCGTTCTGTCAGCAGGATTTGTGACCTGAGAGTGTGGCTAGCGAAGATAGCCGAGCTGACGAAGTTGACTCTCTAGCATCTCTGGATCTTCTTCCGCGAAGTCATGGTCCCGACGAGGGAGCAGATGGTCGTAGCTCGAAACGGCCCGGCGGAAGGGGAGAGACTCAGGAAGAAGGCAATCCAAGAGAACTCTGCCGTCCATGTCGTCAGCGAAGGGAATCCCTGCCAAGTGGAGGAGCGTCGGGCAAAGGTCCTCCAGGTGCATTTCCGGAACGGTGTGATTGGCGCGAACCCCAGGGCCCCGAAGCAGCAGGATGCCTTCCGGAGAATGGCTGCCGGCACGCTCTTCGATCTCGACGAGTTCGGTCAGTTCGACCGGTCCCGCCGGGGTGGAGAGCAGGCCCAAGGGAGGGGCATCGTGACGTACCGAAACTTCGATCATTCCGTTGGCGATGGGGCGTCCAAAGAACACCGGCAAGTCGTTGTCGGGACTTCGCACGCCGTCGAGGAACCCAAGGAAGTACTTGGTGAGTGTGGTCGATGCTCGAGCGTCGCCGAAGGGGGTGACGTAGCCGCGGGTGGCGACGCTGGACACGGAAACCTGGTCTTGGATTCCGGCGAGGCGAACGAGGGGCTCCATGCGAGGCTTCGTTTCCAAGTCGACGGTGGCTTCTCGGGCCTCTTCGGCGGAGCCGAATCCATGGTCGGAAACGACAGCCACGGTGGTGTCCTGGGGAAGCAATTCGAGAAACTCCCCAAGAATGCGGTCCGCCTCTCGGTAGTAGCCGGTCAGCGCATCGGCGAAGGGAGCGGCTTCCTCCTCCGAGATGCCAAAGTCTCGAGGCCGGTAGTACTTCCAAAACTTGTGGGCGAGATTGTCGGTTCCATAGACGACGAAAGCGAAGAACTCGGGTTGGTGCTGCCGGTACAAGTGGAGCCCGAGATCCCCATTGAGCAAGAGTTGAATCCGGCGCTTGGCGGCATAGGAGGTCTCCCAGCGGGAATCCATCAGGATGTCACGGGTGCCCATCTGCAGGATCTTCCAGCAGGTTCGTGCTCGTAGTCCGTGATTCAGGTAGCCGAGGGCCCAGCGGCGAAACGTGGTGCCGAGGGGGATCCATCCCTAATTCTTCAGCGCATCCAACGCACCCGTTTGAAAGGCCTGTTCGAGTTCTTTGACGAACGAAAGCTCGCTGGGGTGGGTCTCTGGTCCTCGCGCCATCCATCCGGGAATGACGAAGGGGTCGTGAGGATCCGGCGGCCAGGTGACCAACCACTGGAACAAGCCCACGGAGTATCCGTGGGCCGCGAGGATGTCCCACAGGCGAGCCGAGCGAAGGTGTTCGTCTTGAGTACTCCAGAAGTCCAGGATCCCGTGCTTCTCTGGTTGCTTGCCGGTGGCGATGGTGGTCCACAGTCTTGGGGACAAAGACACTTGCTCGGATTGAAGAACTCCGGACGATCCTTCGTCTCGAAGTCTCCTCAGGGAGGGGAGATCGTCTTTCGAGAACAAGTCATTCAGAACCGTCCAGGTTCCTGCATCGAGCCCGTAGAGGAACAGCGGAGGGCGTCCGGAATCCTCCGCCGCATGGGCGATTGAAACGGGCATGGCCGCCAGCAGCAGGAGTGGGAAAGAGGCGCCAGCCAACCAGACCCAAGGGCGGCGAACGACGCGTTGCAAGAGGCTTGCCCCGTAGCCGCAAACCACCCCGCAAGACAACGCGATCAGTCCAAGGAACACCAGGGACGAGGGAGGAGACGCGGAGGCGCTTGCCGGTGCCGCAAGTTCGGAGTCCGGGAGCAGCATCAAGGCCAGGACGATGCCGCTCACCGTTCCGAATGCCGCCGCGGTGAGCGGCAGGGCTCGGCGTGTCAGGAGGCGAAGGACGAGGGCGATGCAGCTGCCACCCATGGCAGATGCCAGCAAGAGGACGAGCGGAATGAGTCGTTCGTGTGCCAGGAAGTACGGGAACGCGAGACGCACGACCATTCCCGTTGCGCTGCAGAACAGCATCCCCACGGCGAACCCGTTCGCGAACGTCATCCGTAACCCCATGTCGAGATCTCCAGTCGGCACCATGGAACAGCTGGGGGTGCCCAACGGAAGTCTGGCGTTTTCGCCATGGGTGCGGGAACTGGCCTCTCAGACTTGATGTTTCCTTCATTCCGCTTGATGAAAGAGTGTCAGACTTCTTCATTCTTGTTTCACGGAATCGACACAACTGCCGCGTACTTTGGGCGGGTTCTCGTGGTTGTCCGATTCCCCAGCGAAACAAGAATTGGCCAATTGGCTCCGCCCTGACTCGTCGAGTCTTTCGCCTGAGATCGAGAGTCAATGCTGATTGGTCACATGCCCGTAGAGCCCCTTTCGATTTTCGAGAGGGGCTCGTTTCTTGCCCGTCACAACCGGGTCGGATGACCGAGTCGAATGGGGCGAGTCGACGCGTTGGTTCGCCTGGTTCCAGGTGAAGGCGAGGGACTGAGGTTGGTCAAAGACTCCGCTGGAACCTGGCAATTGGGGTCATGGATCGAGGGGGGGAAGCGGTCGCAGTTGGCGTCCACTCAGATCCCTCGCGTCCATCCGTCACCCAGCACCCACATGGATGGGGTCATCTTCCAAAGGCCTTCGTGCCGCGGCCTGCTAGCGACGAACCAGCCGTGCCGGGAGCCGATGTTCGGGGCCAAGAGTGACCGTCTCCGGCGGCGTCGGCAGCTCCCACGAGAAGTTGTGCTCGCGGTCGGTGATCTCCACCGCGAACTCGTGGCTCGATCCATCGGTGCAAAGGACTTCCACGGTGGTCGCGAGGCGATAGGTCGACTCTTCCTGAGTTTGTCTCACCACGAGTTCCAGGGACCCGCCGGAGAAAGTGTGTTCGTACTCCACGGTGGGAAACCCGGCCGTGAAGAACCATTGGTCGAAGAACCAGCGAAGGTCGGTCTTGGCGATCTCCGAGAAACCCTGTTGCATTCGTTCGAAGCCGTCCACGTCCCGCGCGGGGAGATCGAAAGCTCGTCGGAATCCGGCAAAGAATGTCTCGTCTCCCAGGCGACGGCGCAGCGCATCCAAGACCACGGGAGTCTTGCAGAAAACCACCGAGCGGTAGCGGGTGTTGGAGTACACCATGGGATTGGCGATGGCGAACTCCATTTCCTGGCCGGCGCCTCCGATCCATGCGTCACGGCAGAAGCCCACGGTGCGAGCGTAAGTCTCGAAGCCTTCCCGTTCTTCCAGGAACAGGGCATTGGTATAGGTGGAGATCCCTTCCGCCAGTTCGTTCGGGAAGGCGGAGGCGTAGAAGTTCCACTGGTGCGACAGTTCATCCGCGACAACCAGGAGTCCGAGCACCGCCGGGTCGTTCAAGTTGCCGCTGCTCGCGTCCAAGCCTTCGAGATCCGGAAAGTACTGATCCGAGACCACGATCATCCCGGGAAGGCTGATGCCGGTTTCTTTCTCGACCGGGGCGACGTGAACAAATCGTACCGGGGACCAAGGCAGGGGGCCGAGTGCCCGTTCGAAAGCCGCGGCGCACTCGAGGAGCACCTGTTGGCGCTGGACGATTCTCTTCCCTTCCTCCGGGAATCCCCACACGGAGAGTTCCAGTCCGGCTTCGCTGGTGGCCTTCCCCGAGCGATAGTCAGCGACGGCGAATCCGAAAGGGATCTGTCGCGGGATGCGGAGGTCTTCCCGGTAGTGAAAGCGTCGCCGGTCGCCGTCGTCTTCTTGGCTGATCAGCGTCCCTCCGGTCAGAGCGGTGTAGGGTCGGGGGACGTCGAAGGTGATGTCGACCGCGGCATCGTTGCCGTCGTCGATGGGGTACCAGAGCACGTGAGAAGAAAACGAAGAGCGCGGCCGAATCTGTCCGACCACGGAGATTTCTTGAACGAGATGCTGATCGACGGTTTGCAGGAAGTCTTCGCAGAAAAGGTGGACGTCGAAGGTCAAGCTCTCTCCGGCTGCCAGTGGATCGTCCAGATTGATGATCAAGACATCCGCCTGGGGAAGGGACTCCATTCGCCACGACACCGAGACATCGGCGGTGACCTCGTCAACCTTGACGGTCGAGGTGTACAAACGAATCTCCCGCAGGTCGTCTCGCCGAGAGAGGATCGTCAACGTGTCATCCAGCTCGAGGGAATGAGTGGTGGGCTCCAAAGTCGCCTCAATGACGTGTTGGGTGACTTCGAAAGCCCGGTCGCTACTGGCGGCGGCGGTGGCAGCCCGCTGCGCGCGGATCTCTTCCGCGGGGGTTCGATCCACCATCGCCAATGAGATTTCTCCACCGACCCAGACAAATGAGTCACGGATGGCTTCCAGGTCCTGCCGTTGTTCCTGGTCGGCCCAGACCGCGGCGGGAGCCGCGAGCTGGAAGATCACCCAGGCGTCCTCTTCCTCGAAGGCCCACTCGACGGAGGTTGCACCCGCGACCGTGTATTCCCAACGCACTGCGTCCCGTTCGTCGATCGTCTCGTCGCGGAACTCCACCAGCTGGTAGGCGGTCCCGGCCGCTTGCACAATTTGGCTTTCGCGAGTCTTCAATCCCTCCGGCAGAAAGGAAACCGGGAATCGCAACACCGAACATCGGGTGGACATGTCGGCCACCGGGGTGAACACCATGGCCAAGACGTTGCCGCCCCCGGTGTTCTTGGCTTCCCATCGCTCCGTGGGCAGTTCAAGCTGGAATTCCGGTTCCTCGTGGTGGTACGGGTGCTGCAGGAACGCAAGAGCCATCAAGCAAGCGAGAACCATCGTTTCCTTTCAAATGGGGGACCAAACCGGAGCAGCCGGCAACCAAGAACAAGGACCGCGCCAACGGCCTGCTTGGTCTCGGGAATGACCGGGTCAATTTCCCGTGAGGGGCAATGCGTGGGGATCCTTGTTCACCGGCTGATCCGGTGAGATGACCAGACGCTGGTTGACCGGCAGGTTCTCCCGCACCGTCATCCCGCCAGAGGGCCAAAGAACTCGCACGCGGTCGATCACCGTGGCGTCGTCCAGGCCGAAGTGAACGTCCAGGGCGGACATCGATTTGAATCCAATGCCGGCATGAACCTGGGCGAGCTGAGTGACTCCCTCAGCCGTGACGAAGACGGTCGCCCCGATGCCGTGGCGATTGGGAGCTGGAGCGTCGAGAGCAATGCTCGTCCAGTGCCGCGAATCTCCTTCGTGATTGACGAACAGATGGGGGGGAGAGCCGAGGTTGTGCACCAGGAGGTCCCGGTCGCCGTCACCTTCCAAATCGGCCGCTGCGACGGTGTAAGAGTTTTCGGTGAATGCCACTCCCAACCCAGAGGCGACGTCGTCACAGGGCCAGGATTGATTGTTGTCGTACAGCCGATTGGTGCCGAAGTTGCAAACGTAGATGTCCTGGTGGGTGTCGTTGTCGAAGTCGAAAATGAGATTGCCCCAACCCAGGAGGTAGGAGGCGACGCCGGCCTCTGCGGCGGAGTCCACGAACGTGCCGTCTCCTTGATTCAGGAGCAGGACGTTGCCCAGGGGAACGTTGCTGCAATAGAAGTCCAGGTAGCCGTTGGCATCGAAGTCGCCGATGCCAGTTCCCATGCATCCCACGCAGGCTTCGGCGCCCGCCTCTTCCGTCACCTCCACGAATCCCGCGCCCTGGTTTTGGTAGAGGTGATTGGAGGCTTCGATGCACTCCATCCCTTTGTCGGTGCACAGATACAGATCCAAGTTCTGATCGCGGTCGTAGTCCACGAAGGTGGCCATGAATGTCAGGCGATCCTCTTCTTCGGAAACACCAAGGTTCTGAGCGACTTCCTCGAAGGTGCCATCGCCGAGGTTGCGAAACAGGCGGTTGGGAATCTCGCCGAGCCGGGTCCGGTTTGCGACATAGAGGTCCAGCCAGCCATCCTTGTCGTAGTCGCCCCAGGCACTGCCTTGTCCCCATCCGGCATCGCCCACTCCGGCGTTCCGAGTCACGTTGAGAAACGTCAGATTGCCCTCGTTGCGCATGAGCACGTTGGAACTTCCGTGAACGGTGAAGTACAGATCCAGATCCTGATCCCCGTCATAGTCCGCGGCACTGATCCCAGAGGCTTTGTTCATGGGAAGGATGTTGCTGGTGGCCGAGCGATCGGTGAAGAAGCCGCTGCCGTCGTTCTCATAGACGCCGACGTGACCATCGGCGGCGCCAATGAGCACAATGTCGGGGTCTCCGTCCCGGTCCAGGTCACAGAAACAAACGCCGTGGCCGAAGGTGGAGTTGTCCGAGCCAAAGACATAGCCAATGCCTCGGCTCGCGGCTTCTTCCGTGAACGGGGCTTGGGGGGAGCCTCCCGTCGGGAGCACGGCCAACATCCAAAGCAATCCGATCGTCATGGGGGCACTCACGAGATCGAACGAGGACACCGGGGGGAGGATCCTCGGCCGGGGTGGGCCTGGCTAGCGCCACGGATTGTAATCCACCCTGGGAGAGGAGGGGGAGTGTTCCCCGCACCCCTCCGATGGTGAGGGGTTCAGTGCTCTCCGGGGGCCTGGCTCGGATTCAGGAGACGGGACGACGATTGGTCCACGGACTCTCGGATCGCCGGGAGCTTCGAGCGGAAGTCGCTGGGGAGCGGATCCAGGCGCAAACGCCTGAGCACCATCGAGACGCGAAACTCCAATCCTTCGTCACTGCGGTAGTCGAGCAAGAACTGTTCGTCAAGGAATCGGTTCACCAATCGGGGCAGTTCCGGCAGGGGCTTGCCGAACAGAAGCTCGACCCCTTGCTCGATGAGGGCAAGGTCGACTTGTCGCAAGGAGGCGTAGTAAGTCTTCGCCAGCTCGGCGTCTTTCTCTTGCAGGGAAGCATCGAGCAAGAGCTCCACCAACAGGTGAGCGACGAAACCGGCGCGAAACTTCGGGGATGCGTTCTGTCGAAGATCTCGTCGGATTTCCGTCACCAGGCGCTGGAACTCTGGGTGACGGTGGAACCAAAGATCGTCTTCATGATGCTTGCGAACTCCGGCGACCAGGGCGTCCAGGGGCTTCGTCGCGGCTTCCCATGGTGACGGGGGGAGGTCCGAAAGCCGGCTCTTTCGATCGAGCACTTGCACCCAGTCCGGAAGTGCCGTGCCGGCCAGCAGGTAAGGATCGTGCAGCACGTCCTTGCCGTGGGCCAGGTAGTTCATTGTTCGAGGCCTACGTCGTTCATCGTTCGAGGCCCACGTCGTTCATCGAGCCGTTGTCGCCAGTGGTCCATGGATGGATGGCGAGTCAAATCGTACTGCAACGGAGTGACGGTGATGCGTTTGCGAAACAGCTCGTCGACGTCGGAACCCGCTTCCGTTTCGTGGAAGTCGAGGCCGCTCCCCGTGGCCCAATAGTAGTCGTCCCCCAGCGGACTCCGGCGCCGTTCGTAGGCATCCATGTGGCCGTGGGCGTTCATGGCGGCCACTCGCACCGGTGGCAGCTCCCCTTCGGCTTCGGTCCTCGGGAGATTCACGTTCAGACATTCGTGATTCCCCAACCCGTGGTCAAGAAGCTGAACGATCACTTGCTCGGCGTGATGAGCGGCGACGTCCCAGCGGGGGGTCCCTTTCCCCAGATGCAGACTCACCGCGATGCTCGGGATTCCCAAGAACGCTGCCTCGATCGCGGCGGCGACGGTGCCGGAGTAGATCACGTTGATCCCACAGTTGGCTCCGCTGTTCATCCCGGAGACCACCAGGTCGGGGCGGGTGCCTTCGCCGAAGCGCTCCGGCCACAGGCAGCTCAACGCCAGTTTCACGCAGTCGGCCGGGCGGCCATCCACGGCGACTCCGTGCATGCCTTCGCAGACCCGTTCCCGGCGCACCATCAGCGGTTCATCGAAGGTGACTCCGTGACTGGTCGCGGACTGAACGGTGGACGGAGCGACCACGACGACTCCGTCGTCGGCGTCGGTCCCTTGGGGAAAGAGGCGCGAGGAATCGACCAGGGCGCGGTACAGATGGCGAAGCCCAGGTGCGTGAAGCCCATCGTCGTTGGTGAGTAGAATGCGCATCCGGACATTCTTCCCGGGGAACCGTCGCCGGCTGCATCGGAATTCTGGATTTCTGCGGAGTCGAGGATGGCGTGGGCTGCCGGCGACTTCATCCGGCGAGCAGGAATCACCCGCATCGCCGGATGTCTGGCGACGGAACTACTGGCTGCAGCAGGAGGACGAGGGCCGTTCGAGCCATCGGTCAAACGGGGAGTCACTCCCTGAAGTCAGCGGCTGGCACGACACCACTCGACACTCTCCTTCCGAACATTCGAGGATCATCTCGCAGCCGTCCCCCCACGGCGTCTTCGCTTGGACCGTGCAGCGTTGCGCCGTGACTTCGCACTTCGGCGAGTCGCAGCAAACTTCCTGGTCGGCGGCATCCACCGAACGGCATTCGACGACCACGCACTCGTCGTCGCAGCATTCCAGCGTCAACTCGCAGGCCTTGCCGTCTTCCGTGGTGCAGATCACCGTGCAGGGCATGGAGGGCGAGGATCCAGGCCCTTGGCAACACGGACCAAACAGCGGGCTCCACCAGGTCATGAGCAGCATCCAAAGTGTGGTCATCGACGGTCCTTTCTTCGTGAGTCGGTGTTCGCCTCGGCGATCCCGGATTGGGTCAACCCGTTGGATGCAAGACTCCGATCGGACCGGTGAAGTCCGTCAAAGATCGCAACGTTTTCAGATTTCTCGTGCACTCTTTCTTTGGTAGCTCACGAACTCATGGACGAGTCAAGCCAGAGGGGCCTCCAGGGCGTCCTCTGGTTCCGATGGATTCTTGAGCGGTTCGACGTGAGGTCGGTTCAGGGAGACGCTGGGAACGACTCGGCACAGCACTCCCAAAGCCGGGTGACTTGCTCGGCGGTCAGCAACTCGCGAAGGTCGATCATGACGTTCACCGCTTGGGTGACTTCGGCCGCTCGAAGCTTGCCGAGTTCGTCGGTGAGCGCTTGCACGACTTCTTCGTTCAGCGCCTTCGCTGCAAGCTCTTCACTGAGTCTCTCTCGAACTGACGCCATCTGTTCGCGCAGATCGACCAGGGATTCCGTGCACGCGGCACAGCGGCGGCGGATGGAGTCCCAGCGGTCCGCGGGAATGCCCAGTCCTTCGAGGCTCTCGGAAGTACAGCAGGGGACGGCTGATTCGTTGCACGGGTCTTGCTGACAGCCTTGCTCGGCAAACTCACAGGGGCGACGGGAAGTGGCGAGGCTGCGGATCGCACGCAACTCTTCGTCACGCTGTGCCTGCTGCAGGTAGTTCCAGCCCAGGGATGCCGTGAGGACGCCGCCCAGGGCCCAAGAAATCATGGTTGCGTTCATGGCGCTTCCGATCGTGGTTGGCTCATCAATGCCAGGAAGTGGGTTTCCGGCATCAGTTCGTCACGGTGCAAAATGGAAACCACTCCCAGCAGATCCTCCGGGAGGGGGGCCGGGGAGGAGGGAGGTGATGGTCCGTCCAGGGTTCCCGCGGCGATTCCCAAAAAGCTGGCGAAACCGATCACGGCGGCGGCTCCATGGCGCGTTCGCATCCACCAGCGCCGCCGGCGAGCGAGGGGCTTGGCCTGCGCTTCGAGGCTTCGCCAGATCGCGTCGGGGCAGCGTTCTCGATTCCAGTCAGGGACGGCTGGATTCAATCGTTTCTCGTCATTCATGAGAGTTCGTACCTCTGGTCATGCCGGTGGTTTCAGGCGCCGCACCTGGGCCGATTGCTCGAGTCGTCGCCGGGTTCGCGCCACTCGTGAAAGCACGGTGCTGACCGGGAGTCCGAGCACTTCTGCGATCTGCCGGTACTCGAGTTCTTCCACATCGCGCAGCAGCATCATCGCCCGAGTGGTGGGGTCCAGGTCATCGAGGATCCGGCGCACCTCCGATCGGAGCTCCTCTCGTTCGGAAATGGCGGACGGGTCTTCGCTGGCGGTGGGTTGCAGTCGATCCGCTCGGTCCTCCAGCCGAACCCGGCGGTTCGACTCCGACTCCAGTCGATGCAAGCAGGTGTTCACGGTCACGCGGTAGAGCCAGGTAGATACCTTCGCCTGACGGCGGAACTGCTTGGCCCTCTCGAAGACCTTCAAGAACACTTCCTGCACCAAGTCCTCGGCGTCCGCCAGTTCGGGCAACAAGTTGCGTGCAATCCTCCAGACCCTGTCGGCGTGAAGGGAATAGAGCTCTGCCAAAGCGGACATGTCGCCCTGACTACACCGTTGCAAGAGATTTGCGCTCGGGTCTGCCAATGGTGGTCCTTACGACTCCCGCCCCGTCACCAGTCCGGTCTCGCTGGTGCGGACTTCCCTCAGCAGACCCGTCCGAGTTGCGTGGTATCGCAGAAAAATCAAAGAGCGCGGCAAAAGGCCGGGGTCATCGACCCTGTGATTTGATATTTCTAGAACTATGGAAATAAAAAGCGCCACAACCGCCCTTTCTGCTCTGGCCCACCCCTCCCGTCTGGCGGCGTTCCGGCTGCTGGCCAAGCGTGGACCCGAAGGCATCCCTGCCGGAGAGATCGCGGCCGAGCTGGGCGTGGCCTCGCCGACCCTGTCCTTCCACCTCAGCCAGTTGGTCCACGCCGGTCTGATCGACTCGCGCCGAGAGGGGCGGACGATCTTCTACGGGCTTCGAGTGGAGGCGATCCAGGAGCTCCTGGGGTTCCTCACCGACGACTGCTGTCAGGGGCGCCCAGAGTTGTGCGCGCCGAAGCCGGTGGCTTTGCAAGATTGTCAGGAGTGCGAGCCGTGAACGCGGCACCGAAGATGAAAGGGTTCGAGCGTCACCTGACTCTCTGGGTGGCTCTTTGCATGGTCGGGGGCATCGTGCTTGGTCGCCTGGCGCCGGGCTTTGCTCGTGTCCTCGACTCCATGACTTTGGATGTGAATGGGGCGCCAGTGGTCTCGATTCCCATTGCCATCTGCCTGTTCTTCATGATGTTTCCCATCATGGTCAAGATCGACTTCCGAGAGGTCATGGCTGCAGGCAAGAGCACTCGTCCCGTCTTGCTGACGTTGTTGCTGAACTGGGGAATCAAGCCCTTCACCATGTTCGCGATTGCCAGCTTCTTCCTGGGCTCGGTGTTCTTGCCGTTCTTGGGCGCGGACGCGACCGACCTGGTCAAGCTGCCTTTCGGCGTCGATCTGCCAGAGGGCGCCGAGTACGGCGCGGGACAGGTGGTGATTCACGACGGGGTGAAGCAACTGCAGATTCCCCTCTGGAGAAGCTACCTCGCCGGCTGCATTCTCCTGGGGATCGCTCCCTGCACTGCCATGGTCTTGGTGTGGGGGGCCCTTGCTCGCGGAAGCAGTGGTCACACCCTGGTCATGGTGGCGATCAACTCCCTGACCATGCTGGTCCTCTACGGATTGCTGGGCGGCTGGTTACTGGGAGTGGGGCGGCTTCCCGTGCCCTGGGAAGCACTGTTGTTGTCGATGTCGATCTACGTGGCGTTGCCCCTGATCGCCGGTTACTTCACCCGTCAGTGGATCCTCGCTCGTCGCGGAGAGCAGTGGTTCCGCGAGAAGTTTCTGCGTCATTTGACCCCCGTGACGATCGGTGCTCTGTTGTTGACGCTGGTCCTGTTGTTCTCCTTCAAGGGAGACGTGATCGTTCAGAATCCCCTGACCATTCTTTGGATCGCCATTCCCCTGACGATTCAGACCCTGGTCATCTTTGCCTTGGGGTACTTTCTCGCGCGATTGTTCAAGCTCGACTACGCCGACGCGGCTCCCACTGCAATGATCGGCGCGAGCAATCACTTCGAAGTGGCCATTGCCACCGCAGCCATGCTGTTTGGACTGTGGTCCGGCGCCGCCCTCGCGACGGTGGTGGGGGTGCTCATCGAAGTGCCGCTGATGCTGGCTCTGGTGCGTTTCTGTCTAAGGACCCAGCCATGGTTCGGTCGAACGGCGCCGCCGCCGACGGTGGCACCCAACGCTTCGACTTGAGGCCGCGGATCTCGACGGGCGGGGTTTGCACGGCTTGAGGGCGAGTCACCCTTCGATCAGGCAGTTTGCGAGATCTTGGAGCAATCGCTCGCCGCTGACGCCCTCGAGCGTTGCCCCCTCTCCTTCGTAAGTGAGCATCTGCGAGCGGAAGCCTCGCTGGGAGAAAGCTCGGTTCATCTTTTCGGCCGTGGCCTGCCAGGGCGAGTGCTCACTTCCTGCCACGTGCAGAATGGAGACGTGTCGGTAGTTTCGGGGATCAGCGGTGCCCCAAGACGTCGTCGACGGCGGAGAGAGCAAGGTCATCGATTGAAAGAAGGATCGGGACATCCGCGAGTAGTTGATCGCGGCCCGGCAGCCTTCGCCGAATCCCAGGAGGTGAAAGTCCTCTCCCCGGATCTTGTGATCCTTCTGAACCTTCTTCAGCAAGTCTTCAAGTGCGTGGTGCGAGGGGTGAGTGAACCAGCTCCTCTCCGGAGCAATCAGAGTAAGAACGATCCAATCGGACTCGTCGAAGTCCTCGAGAATGTCCGCGAGGAAGTAGTCCGCGCTTGCTGGACCACCATCCCCGGAAGGGAAGACGACCAAGGCGGGCGATGGTTCTGATGAGTCGTCGTTTGCAGGAAGTTGAAGGTGGTAGGCGAACTCGACCCGATTGCGCCCGAGGAACGCTTCGTATTCATGGGCGTCCGGCAACGCGAAGAGCCCCTCGTCGAGAACCGGCTGAAGGTCTTCGTCGGTGGCGATCAGGTCGTAGTTCAAACTGCCCTGATCGGCAGCATCGCGAAGGGCGTCGGCGGCTTCCTGAGTGCGGCCGAGACAGCTCAGGCTGCACGCCAAGTTGAACAACGCTGGGCCTCGATAGTCGGAGAACTGGGTGGTCCGATGAGCGATTCGAATCGCCTCTTCATGACGATCAGCCTTGCTTAGGGCGTAGCCCAGGAGGAAGAAGGCGCGGGAGTGATAAGGATTCCGCTTCGTCACTGTTTCCAGAGCGTCGATCGCCTCGTTCCAGTCTTCCTGGTCCAAATAGCGCTGAACGCGATTCATGGTTGCGTCTTGAGCGCTGGCCAAGTTGCAGAGCAACATGACGACGAACAGGGGCATCGCGGAACAGAGTGTGGCACAAGGCTGACGCAGCATCGATCGAACTCTCCGGATCAGGAAGGGAATCCGAAGAAGGGATGATGCTGTGCTGTGGGAGGACTCAAGGAATGGGGCAAAGAACGCGAAAGATTCCAGGGAGGGCCTCATGCACCCGAGGTGGCCCCGTCCTGGTTGGGTTGCGCGATGCGACCGAAAGGGACGACGAGTGGGGATCCGTCTCGCGTGGTGAGCCGAGTCCTTCCCCTTGGTCCTACCGCAGGTCGGGCTGCGGACCGGGCAAGTGAACCGGTGCGTCGAAGGTGATGGTTTCCAGGTGGCTGGTCACCGCTTGCCCCAAAGCATTGATGCCGTAGGCCTGGTAGACCTCGACGATCCCCGCAAACGCCGGGGTGACCTGCAGAGACTCCTTGCGACGCCCGGCCGCGTTCAACAGGGTCACGCCCTTGCTGAGGAAGGTCGGGGTGCCGTTGAGCTCGATGACCGCAAGCAGGCACGGGGTCCCCGGGGCGCCTTCCAGGACGGTCAAGTTCACTTGGTCGCCGGCAAAGAAGTCGTTGCCGTTGACCTGGATGTAGAGCGGGCTCCCCGCGTGCACCGCGACCTGGCCCGAAGCGTCGCCGTTGCGGGTGTTGGCGCGAATCAAATCGCCGATTCCGTCGCCATTCACGTCACCGGCCGCGGCGACGGAGTGACGATAACGGTCCCCGGGAGAACCGTCTCGAATTTGGGCAAGGATGGAGCCGGTTTTTCCGGAAACCAGCAGCGTGCGTCGCTTCTCGTAAGAGCTGGTGGGTCCCCGAGCGTAGAACGTTCCGGTGTCAATGATCAAGTCGTTGAGGCCGTCGCCACTGATGTCCCCTGCGTTGGCAATGACCGTTCCCAGCTGCTCGTCCGCCGTCTTCCCGAAAAAGGAGTACAGGACCGTCGCATCGATTCCTGAGTAGACCCACACCGCTCCTGCGCGGCTTGCCACCGTCGAGTCATCGGGTTGGCTGATGGCGAATTCGGAATGGCCATCTCCGTTCAGATCTCCCAGTCCCGCCACCTGCAGGCCAAAACCGTCGGCTCCTTCCAAGTGATGGATCAGGCTGCCATCGATGCCGGAGATCACTTCGACGAACGGAGCCTGAAAACGTGGCAAGGTGCTCACGATCACATCCGGCACCGAGTCGTTGTTGACGTCCCCGGCGCCATCGACTGCCCAACCGTAGTGGTCCTCGGTGATTTCGCCTTCCCGGGAAAACAACACACTGCGATCGACTCCCGAAAACACATAGACCCGACCTTTGCCTGCCGGGCAGGATCCCGCGTGACATCCCTGAGGCTCCGTGGCCCCGCCGGCAAAGTCTTCGACTCCATCGCCGTTGACGTCTCCAATCGCGGCCAGGTCTGCCGGGAACCCGGAGGGCGGCGTGAATCCCCCCGGATCGAAGTCAATGGTGTCGAGGACGCTGCCGTCCACTCCTGAGTGGACGGTGAGGTCGGCGAGGGTGAGGTTGCCGACCAGGAAGTCGGGAGTGCCGTCTCCGTTCAGGTCGCCAATGCCGTCCAGCCCGCCGTCGCCGAATCCGAAGATGCCTTCGACGGCGTACAACAGCGAGCCGTCTTGCCCCGAGTAGATGTCCACCGATCCGGTGTCGAGTGCGATCCATGCCGGCGCAGAGGCGGCCACGTCGTCGAATCCGTCGTTGTTCAAATCTCCCACCCCCGTGACCGCTACTCCGAAGAAATCGTCGGCGGGCTTGGTCCACTCGTGGATCACTTTCTGAGCGGATCCCGAGGAGGAAAAGGTGGCCAGAAGGAGAGGGACGACAACAGAGCGATTCATGGGGGGCCTCGCGAGTTCAAGGGCCGGACGTTGCTCGTCCGCATTTTCCGGAATCGAGCCATCACTGGTTCGGGAATCGCGACGTTCTGCCCGACAGGCTGCAAAGAAAAGCGGCTAGTAGAGGCGAAAGCGCACGTTGGGATCTCCCTTGGCGGGGGAAGACCCGGCAAGATCCCGAACAACCGATTCGTCGGAGGGGAGCCTCTTGCTGCCGCCGCGAGAGTCCGGGAGACCCTATCATCCATGGACCAGCTCGATTGACCTGCAAGGACCCATGCCCGACCCCGATTCGTCCTCACCTTCCGGTTCCCATGCGGCCGATCAGGCGCTCATCGAACGGGTCCTGCAACGGGATCCCCCGGCCTTGGAGTCGCTCATTCGGCGGTTGTCATGTGTGCCGAGGATGCTGGCGCTGAAGAACAGGCAGCATGGCCGCCCGCTGGACGACCACGACCTGGAAGACCTGTCCCAGCAAACGATCCAAGTGATCTGGAAGAAACTTCCCAGTTTCCAAGGTCGAGCGCGACTCGAGACATGGGTCTTTCGAGTTTGCTACCTGGAGTTTCTCACCGCGCTTCGTGCGCGGCATCGCGGTTTGCGGTTGCTTGGGGACGAAACGGCCACCCTGGCCGGAGATGTCGCCCAAGAGCGTCAAGCCGATCATGAGGGATTGCTGCTTGCACTCGAAGAGCTTCCCGCCTCCGAAGAAGTGGTCGTGCGGTGCAAGCACCTGGAGGGACGGACTTTCGAAGAGATCGGGGAAATCCTCGGCGTTTCTGTCAACACGGCAAAGACTCGGTATTACCGCGGAATTCTGAAACTAAGGAGGAGACTCGGCGCGCAGAGATCCCTGGAGGCGAGGGAGAGGCAATCGTGAAAGAGCCAGACGAAATCACTCGGGACAGAGAACTCCTGGAGTCGCTCCTGCGAGAGTCGGGGGAGTCCGGGGCTGATCTGTCAGACGTTGCCGCGGATCAGGAAACGATCGGGAGAGAGCTCGGTCGACTCGCCCAGTGGGAGGAAGCCTCCGTCCACCAGGCCGACTCGGAAACTTCCCCGCCGGGAGAAGCCCTGGTGGAGCACACGCTTCGGCGCCTGGCCGGCGTTCCGTCCCCTCCAAGCCGTCCTTCTTTGCCTCGCTGGCACTGGTGGATCCCTGCGGCGGCCCTGCTGCTCATGGTGTGGGGCGCTGGAACGTTGATTCGAACCGAGCCTGAGCGGAGTGGGGGGCAACCGGTGCTCCTGGGAGAGGACTCTGGTCTGCGGTTGACGGCTCCTGTTGGCCGGGACTCGACTTTCTCGATGCTGCGTTGGGAAGGACAATGCCCGGACTCTGGGTGGTTCGAGGTTCGAGTCTTCGATGCCTCTCAAAACCGCCTGAGTCGCCCCTTGGCAACCAGTCCCCAGCTTCAGGAGAACGCATGGAATCCCGGCGTTTTGGTCGATTCGTGGCCCGCTCAGATTCGCTGGCAGGTGCGCGTCGTCACGCCCTCGGGGGTCGAACAGCAAGTCGAGGGCGTTGCCTCGCGCTGATCTGTGTCCTGTGCGTCGGTTGGATCGGTGAAGAGCAGGATGAACGCCTGGCCGAGTGGTCGTTGCGCCATGCCGAGGCCAAAGAGCAATTCGCTCGCGGAGACGGGCAGGGGCGGGAAGCCCTGGAAGATCTGGTCTTCGAGATGCAAGACCAGCTGGACTCCGGCAGCGACGAACTGCGCCCCGAGCAAGCCTTCCTGCTGTTTCTGGCCATGCACGATTTGGCTGCCTGGTCGACGGAGGAGGAAGTGGACGCGCGTTTGGAGATGCTCGACCAGGCGTGGGAGTACGGGATTCTGACCAACAACCACGCTCCGCCGTTGCGCTGTCGCTACTTCCAGGCGCAGCTGCTGGTGGCGGAGGGCCGGCTGGGGGAAGCGCGGGACCGGCTGCAACTGGCGATTGTCGAGTCACCGGAAGCCCGGGTGGAACTTCCTTACGCGCGCGCCTTGTTGGCGGCCATCCACCGCCGACTGGGAGAGTTTCGTGAGTCGCTCCAGCTGGCCGACCAGCTCGAGAGGGAAATCTCGGATTCCGGACAGCTTGCCATTCTTGGGGTGTTGGGAACGCGCATTCAGACGTGGTTGGACTTGGGACTCGCCGAGCAAGCGCGACGGACTCTCGTCCTGGAAGCGAGGGCTCTCGAGTCGCTGCCTGCCGATCACTCGCTGCGAGCCGCCCATGCGGTTCGCCAAGCTAACCTTCGATTGCTTCGGGCGGACTACCCAGGCGCGATCCACATCGCATCCGCGGCGCTTGCCAAAGATGCGACTCGGAACCATGTCGAAGCCCATGCCGAGCTGCAACTCATTCGTTCGACCGCCTTTGCCTACCAGGCCTTGGTGAACAGAACCAGTCGCCCACCAGCTTCTGAGGAATCGTCGGCCGACGGCTTGCCTCCTCGGGTGGCCATCGCCTTGGACCTGACTCGAGCAGAGCTCGCGATTTCGGCCGGAGATCGGCAGCGTTCTCGAACCTTGTTGGATCGCGCCGCCCAAGACATCCAGGAGAGAATCCGTCATCGGGAGCCGCGCTTGCGGGAACGGCTGCAGCTCGCCATCCAAGACGCACGCTGGATCCGTCGCTGGGATTCCGAGCCAAGGCGACTCGGCGAACACTTAGCAGTCCTTCGGCGCTGTCAGCGAGACCTGATTCATTCTTGGCAAGGGATTCCTGACATTGTCGGAGGGGTGGCGTTCTTGCGTCACTCGTTGCGAAGAGCGGTTCTTGGTGAAATCCTCCATCTCGAAATGGCCAAGGCGGGAGGCTCCCAGGGCGTTCGCGCGGCACTTCCTGACTTGTTGGCGGCGATGGAACAAAGCTCCCTGCATCGCGCCCTGCAGCCGGCACCCGTCACCATCGAAGACGTGAACACGAGTTTGCTTGCACCAGGCCGGGGGGTGCTCCTGACTTTGCTGGGACCTCACGATTCCCATGTGGTGCTGTTGGAGCCGGACCGAATCCGCCATGCCCTGTTGCCGGGGGAAGACGAGGTGACCGACCTGGTGAAGGAGTACCTGGCAATCCTGACTCGGCCCCCGTTTTCCTTGTCGACCGACATGGCTCGTCGACAGCGACTCGAGGATGAGCGGTTGTTTGCGGCGCATCTTGGCAACCTGCTGCTACCCGGGGAGCTGGGAGAACGAGTGGATCAACTTGATTCGCTGACGTTCGTTTCGTTCGGATGGCTCGAGCGACTGCCGATGGAATGCCTCATTCGCGGTGACGGCGAGCGGCTGGGATTGACCAAGAGCGTGAGCTACCTTCCCTCGCTCACCGTGGGGGTTGCTCTTGCGCGGCGAATGCGGGAATCTCGCGACCTCGACTATGTCTTGAACGCAGGTTCCCAATGGAGCGATTCGGTTCGGGAGCGCTGGCCGGAGTTAGAAGCACTGCCGTTCTCGTCCCCGCTTCCGGTGCCGTCCGGGATGAAGGCGGATCGTTCGCGACTCCTGGCTGGTTCCCAGGCGACGGCGGATCAATTGCGGCGTCCGCTCAGCACCCGCATTCTGCACGTGCTCGCTCACGGGGTGGAGCTGGTGGAAGAGATCGCTCCGATGGCGATCGCCCTCGCCCCGTCGGATTCGGATGCCGAAGGCTTGTTTCGAGTGAGCGATGTCCCCGAGCAAAGCCCGACCGATTTGGTTCTGCTTGCCTGTTGCGGCTCCGGCCGCGAACCGGCGCGCATGGGAGATCCGGGAGCTGCGGGGATGGCGGGAGCTTGGCTGAGGAGTGGTGCGCGAGTGATCGTGCAGAGTCGTGGCAATCTCGAGTTCTATGGGACTCGAGCACTCTGCCATGCTTTCCTCGAGTCGGTGGCCGAGGGGGCGACTCCCGCGGAAGCCATGCGCGTTGCCCGAAAGCGGTTGCGGGAAGAGTCGCGATTCGACGACCCCTACTACTACGGCCTCCTGCAAGTTGTTGGTGACGGCCACCGCGAGCTGTTCCCGTCACGATGAGCTCGGGGGGGGCCTCGATGTCGACCGTCGTCGAAGGCTGACTCTGGTCCGGCAGGAGAGATCAGTCATTGACGGTCGGCTCGCCCACGTGGAGAACCGTTCCCGCCATCGCCGGAAGCGCAGGAACATCCACGACCCCAGGCGTCGGCTGATCGATGCCGCCGTCCCACACTAAGTTGCCTTCGAACACGACGAACGGTACCGGAATGCCAGCGGATGCTTGTCGCAAATGATGGGCGTCGGTGTTCGCGGTCACGGAGTAGACAGCCGTGGGGCCGGCCGCGACGACCTCTTCTCCATTCCAGTCCACCCAGCGCAGTTGATAGTGCTGAAAGGCGGCGTCGGAGGGACTGAACTCCCCATCCACGGTGAAGTCGAGAAGCTCGGGTCCACCGCTCCCGGGAAATATCTGGTGCAGGAAGGCGCTCGGCTCTGGGTAGATCCCGTTGAGTTCGTTCCAAGCGATGAGCTGGATGTCGGTGAGGCCGGTCACTCGCGCGTCCGCGGCATCGATGGCGAGTTGGAACTGCGCAGAATCGCTGTCGGCGTGATAGGTGAACCAGGCTTCGGAAAGGCTCGGCATCTGGTCCTTCGCCGAAATTCTCGGGTTCAGGATCTTGATCCATTGATGGGTTTGTGAGGCGCTGGAGTCGATGGCCTCACGCACGATCAACGCGTCCACATCCCCGTCCCCGTCGTAGTCCGACAATCCCGCGAAGCACTCATTGTCCAGGGTGGGGGGAAGATCTTCTCCAAGGTCGATGAGGTGGGAGCCGCTGGTCCATTGGAAAGAGGGGGGAGCGGGCTGTTGCAACAGTTGTTGCACTTGACCAAGGCCACGATGGGTGAGCAAGAGATCTCCCCGGCCGTCGCCATCGATGTCTTCGGAAACCATGTCGCCGAAGGTGGTGCCTGGCAGAGGGAGCGGGGCTTCCAGGCCCGAGGCTCCGAGAAACACCAGCTCGCGGGCGCCGGCGTTCTCGACGATGCAGGCCAGGGAGTCGCGAGCACTGCGAGGTCGTTCCACCGTGGTCATCAAGCCGCCGCTGCGACCAGAAGCAAACGGAAACAACAGCGCTCCGGAAGCGTCGCGGATCGCGACCCCGTGGGCGTCACCCACCGCGCATTCCCGATGGTTGTCGCCGCTGAAATTGCCGACGACGATCCCGGTGACCGGATGAGCAAGAGCGGGCCACAGGATCGGGTCTGCCACGGGAGTTGCATTCACGTCGAGAATAAGAGCGACCTGGGTTCCCGTGGCATCGACGATCAGGAGGTCTTCGGTGCCGTCTTGGTCCATGTCTGCAGAGCGCAGGAACTTGGGCGAAGCCCAGGGGGGAGTTGCGAGCAAGGGAGTGGAGCTCCAAACGGTTCCATGAAAAGAGAAGCGGTCCACCCCGGTGCTGTGACCGATGGCCACGGAATCCGGCGAACCATCGTTGGAGCGGACGAAAATGGCCGCGCTGGCCGAGGGCACTTGACCATCTGGCAACTCGACCGGAAACCCGAAGGAATAGACCGCCACACCGTTGTAGACCCGCGCGGAACCGTTGCGAACCGTGAGAAGATCCGGAAGGAAGTCGTTGTCCAGATTGCCCCACGACAGCGGGGAGAACTGGTCGGATTGGTTGAGGAAAAGAGGAACCTGATACGGATCTTCGGCTTCGTCGAACTGAACCGCGGTCGCGGGGCCTCCCAAAGCGATCAGCGTCACCGCGGTTCGAAGCGTGGGCATGATGGTCGTCTCTCGGAAAGAACCAGGGGTGGAAGGGCTCGGAGCGAGACTGCGGGGGATTTCTGACCCGGAGAATCTAGCACCGCTTCGCGTTTCTGTAACTACGTCCGCTGCATTCGTCGAAAGCTCCCCTCGGCGACCTTTTCTCCGAGAGAAGCATGGTCTCTTGTGTCTCCACTCGAGTCCGGTTGGTGTTCGGGCGATCGATTCCCAAACCTGAATCCGTTCGAATGAGAATCGATCGATGGTTCGCGCGCGAGCGGTCGCCGATAGTTCTGAAAAAACATGAACTTTGGAGGGCGATGCGGAATGCGCTCTCCGGGGCGAAGCTTGAGAAGTGGGAGAGATTCGTTCAATTCCTCGGGAGCCGGGAACAGGAAGGCGAGCTGTCGTCGATAGACTCGACGCCGCGAACTGGAGCGCTCGCAATCTGCGATCTCTCGGGGGTGGCTTGATGGCGGTGTTGTCTGCAATGTCGCCCGAGCGAAAAGGAGCAAGGGCCTGATGACTTTGATCTGGCGATCGTGGAAGAGTTCGGTTCTTGGGCTGATCCTTCTGATTCCTGGAGGAAACCTTGCTTCGACCGGCATGGCCAAAGAACCGGGGCGCATTCAGGGGGGGATCTGGCACGCCTGGCTGGATTCCCCTGGCGGCGAGCTGCCGTTCGAGCTGGAGATTCAAACCGGACCGTGGAAGGCGTGGATCCTCAACGGTGAAGAGCGCATGGAGGTTCCCCGGGTCGAGTTCGCCGAAGGGAAGCTGGTGCTCGACATCGACTTCTACGATTCAAAGATCACGGCATCGGTTGCAGAGCATGGCTCGCGACTGGAGGGAACTTGGGTGAAGCAAAGTGTCGGGGATGCCCTGACGCAGATGGCATTCCACGCCGTCGCCGGATCGTCCTCCCGCTTCGTTCCCGAGGAGTCCGCCGCGGGAACGGATCGATCGACGGCTGACATTGCTGGGCGCTGGCAAGTCCAGTTCGAGTCCGACTCTGATCACTCCGTGGCTGAGTTCGAGCAAGACGCGGATGGCACCGTGCGAGGCACGTTCCTCACCACGGTCGGAGACTACCGATACCTCGCGGGCCAGGTGGATGGCGATCGACTGCGGCTGTCGTGTTTCGACGGGGCCCACGCGTTCTTGTTCGACGCGCGTCTCGGGGAGGACGGCGCTCTCGAGGGCAGTTTTTGGTCGCGGGACACGTGGCACGAAACTTGGACGGCCGAGCGCAACGACGAAGTGGTCATGCCGGATGCGTTTCTGTTGACGAAAAGCCTGGACGGCCAGTCGTTCCACCACTTGAGCTTCCCGGACTTGGCGGGCCGTGTTCGGTCCTTGGGAGAGGAAGAGTTGGTCGGCCGGGCCCAGCTCATTCAAATCTTCGGCACTTGGTGTCCGAACTGTCACGACGCCACCAAGTTCCTGGTCGAGTTGCACGATCGATACGCCCACGAAGGACTGAAGATCGTCGGGCTCGCCTTCGAACTCACCGGCGACGCGGAACGAGATGCGCAGCAGGTTCGCACCTACATTCAGCGACAGGGAATCCAGTACCCCGTCCTCCTGGCAGGCACTTCGGACAAGAGCAAAGCGTCGGAAGCCGTGCCAGTCTTGGATCGCATTCGGTCCTACCCGACGACCGTGTTTCTTGATGGCGAAGGCACCGTGCAAGCTGTGTTTACCGGTTTTTCCGGTCCCGCCACGGGCGCCGCCCATCAAAAGCTCCGGGCCGACTTCCAAGCCCAGATCGAAAGCCTGCTTAGCGAATAAGGGGGGCCGACCGAACGGAGAGAGGACGGGTTGGACCTGCCAGTGTTCGGCAAGAACTTCGAGAACAAGGGGAAGGCTAGCAACGTGCAGACGCTGTCATTCCCGTGAGGTGTAAGGGGAGCTCCGCTCTCGGGGTGCGACTGACCTGGGGGGTGTTCCCCGCAACGCCAGAGGTACCAATCTTTCTGGAACGCTGTGAATCCGCTGTTTTCGAGTTTGCGGTAGGAACGGCGGACAAGTTTCGGGTGCATCGAAGCGTTCATTGACTGACGCAAACAACGCTTCTGAAGTGGACTCCCACTCCGGCATTGTCGATTGCTCAATGAGGAAGGGGCGAGTTTCATTGGCGGAATCAGGCCACATGCCTCGGCGGTTTGAGCGACAGCTCCGTCTTGGACCTCTCGCGAATCGCGAAGTCGCCGCCCTTTTTCTTTTTCGAGGGACTGCTGGGACTTGAACCAGGGACGCTCGGACTGAAAATCCTGCCCGCAGTAGACAAGGGGCCTCGACGACGCGAGGGCTGCCCGTGGCTTTGCCACAGGATCGACCACAGTTCTCGACGGCGCGCGCGCCACCCGCCCGATTCCGTTTTCCACTCGGAGATTCCCGGATGAACTCAGGCCCTGTGGTTCTATCGACGATCCTCCCTGGGGTCGTCCATTCGACTTCCGCGTTGCCAGCAGAGTTTCGCAAGCTGGAAGCCAAACCGACACCGGGCCAAGGAGCCCGCTCATGAGTCGCCACAGGGAGCCCGGTCGGGCTCAATGGGTGTGTGCCACTTGGTGGGGGTTCGCGTTAGTCCTGTCTCTCTCCTCCGGCGCGTCCGCCAGTCCTCAAGAGGAGAAATCGAACAAGCCCTTTCGTCTGCAAGACGCCATTGAAGGGCCCGAGTGGCTCCGAGTCAGTGGCTCCCTGCGATTGCGCTGGGAAGGAATCGACGGCCAGTTTCGCTCGACGCCCCGACTCTCCCACACCGATCACCTGGGTTTTCAGCGAACCATCCTGAAGACCGAGGCGGACTTCGAGACGGTGGCGGTGGCGGCCGAGGTCATGGACAGCCGCCATTACGGGGGTAGCAACAATTCCACCCTCAACACGTCTAACGTGAACACCCTCGACTTCCTTCAGGCCTACGCAGAGGTGCGGCTGGGAGAGAGTGGCGAAGGGCAGCATCGTCTGCGCTTTGGCCGGCACACCATTGACCTGGGCAGCCGACGGCTGGTGGCGCGGAACCGCTACCGGAACACCATCAACTCTTTCACTGGCGCAAGCTGGCTGTGGGATTCCGAAGACTCCTCGTTCCAGGCGTTCTGGACCCTGCCCGTTCGCCGGCGCCCTGGCGACCTGCCCTCGGTGGTGGACAACGAAGTCGAACTCGACAATGAAGATGTCGACTTGCAATTCTTCGGCGCGTTCTACGAGCGCGAGATGTGCCACGACCAGAAGCTCGAAGTGTATGTGTACGGCTTGTTCGAGGACGAACGCTCCCGAGAGCGAATGCTGCTGACCCCGGGATTCCGGATTCGTCGTCCCGCGAAGCGTGCTCGGTACGACTACGAATACGAGGCCGCCTATCAGTTCGGCGACATCAAACCGAACGGCATGGGATCCCGACTCGACCACCGCGCCTGGTTCCAACATGCTTCGGTGGGTTACACCTTCGACTGTGATTGGACGCCGCGAGTGCGCGCCGCTGTGGACTACGCCAGCGGCGACCGCAACCCCAACGATGGCGACAACGGCCGATTCGACACCCTCTTCGGGGCGCGACGCTTCGAGTACGGACCGACGGGAATCTACGGGGCGATTGCTCGGACCAACCTGCTTTCCCCCGACCTGCGGGTCATGTTCAAACCGTGCAGCGAAGTGCAGGTCATGGTGGCCTGGCGCGGATTTTGGCTCGCCAGCCGCAAAGACGCCTGGCCCGCCGCACGCGTGGCGGATCCTACCGGAGGCTCCGGGCGTCACGTCGGTCAGCAGGTCGAGAGCCGGGTTCGCTGGGACCTGATCAAGGACAGCGTTCGTTTGGAGTTCGGTGCGGCTTATCTGTTCGATGGACGATTCCAGCGCGACGCAACCGGGGGGCAAGACACGGACACGGCTTACGGGTATTGCCAGGTGGCTTGGCGGTTTTGATTCCGGTGCTGGGAACCGCCGGGAGTGCCGATGACTGGCGATTCCACCGGCGGTCCTCGGATTCCCCGAAACGCAGGGTCGGGAGTCTTCTCGCGAAGGTTCGACAAGAGAACTCCCGACCCTGGTTTCGAGTTCCGGTGGACGCGGCCGAGCGTCAGTCGCAGGATCCCCAGGAGAGAAGGACGGCCACAAGGTCACGAATGCCGACAATGCCGTCCCCACCGAACGGCACGATGTCCGCGATCGGATCGTCGCTGCCGAGCTTCGCGAGCACTCTCCGCAATTCGCGAAGGCCCACGACTCGATCGCCATCAAAGTCGGCGGGACAAGCCAGGAACGAATTCGCTGGCGCCAGATCCTCCGCAGGGATGTTGGTGTTCCACCCAATCGCCGAGTGAATCTCCGGGTCGTAGTTCGTCCGGCCATGGTCGGCCAGGAACTTGCCGCTGCCGGAGAGGGTGGCGTAGCGTGGATCGTTGACCACCCGGTAGTTCCCATCGGCTTGCTTGCGGAAGACCTGCAGGTCCGTGCCGTCGGACACCACCACCTGTCCCTGGCCGTCGCAGGAGATGCTGGCCGGGTCGTTCACGTTGTGATCGGTCCAGCTCGCCGCAGACGCGACGTTGTCGTCATCGACGGAGATCCGATAGATCTTGTCGCTGCCCTCGAAGATGGCCCACAGGTGGCCGGTGACCGGGCAGACATCCAGGTCCACCATGGGTGTCGCGGGCATCCAGGACGGCACCGGGATGTACTCGAGGTCATCGTCCGAAGGGGCGCGGCCATCGAGACGAATCAGCGACTGGGAATCGCTTGTGTAGGCCCAGATAGCGCGTCGGTCATCGTCACCGATCATGGCATCGAGAGTGTCGGAGATCCAAGCGATCGAGCCCGGCGAGTTGTACTCGTCGTGGCGACGCCGCTCGATTCGATGGGGCCCAGCCATCACGATGGCGCCATCCGGGTCCACGTGGGTGTCCACGATGGAGAAGCTGAGCCGAATCGCGTCGTCCTGCACTTGTTCATACTGGTTCCAGACGACCAGCTCGGCGCTTTGGGTGCCGACGTTGGACGCGATCAGAAAGTCGTTGAAGCCGACGAAGGGGGACACGGAGACAATGTTCGTGCCGGTGTACGGCTCTGGCGACGTGGGCGGGGCGTACGCGAGCCAGTCGCCTTGGACGAGCCCCTCAACCGCCACCACCACGTTGTTGTAGAACAAACCTTCCGTTGGCCGAAGGATCGAGTACCCGTCCATCAGACGCAATGGTGTCGAGAAGCCGTTCCAGTCCAGGGTGACACCTGTGAACGGCACGAAGAAGTCATCCCCATTGAGATCGTGCTGAAGTAACGAAGTCACCTCGACGTCGAACTGGCGGAAGCGATAGGCCGACTGAGTGTTCACGTCAAAGGGAGAGCGGTCGTCGGCAGGATCGCAGACCCAGAGCTCTTCGGTCCCAAAACCGTTGGCGGTGGCGCGCGCCAGGGTGACGCAGTGGCCGCCAGTGCGTTCCCCCAACCGAGCGACGTTGGCGGTGGCGGGTGTCCATTGATACCGTCCGTAGCACAGGGTCGCGATGTGTCCCCCGGCGAGATCCTGCACGAGTCCCGAGATCGTCAGCCCGCCGCCTTCCTCGGTGAAGTACTTCCGGTCGTAAGACAGGGCGTAGTCCTCGATCCAAAGCGACATGCCCTGCTCCGCGCCCACCCCGGACGTCCCTCCGCCGGTTGTGCCCATGACACTGCCCAGGAACTGGATCCGGGAAGTCATGACGTTGTGCACGGACGGGTTGGTCCACGTGCCGGGGAAAGGAGAGAGGTTGGGAAAGCCGAAGTTTGCGGCGTAGGCGAGCATGTTCATGTGCGAGGTCGGGACGCAGTGAGCCGACCCGTTGTCGAGCATGCCGAAACGACGCTGATCGAGGTCGGGCATCCAGTTGACCTGGTACTGGTAGTTCACCGGCGAGTCCCACTGGAGGACGGTCACGTCGGCCACCGCGCGGCCGGGGAGGAGGCTCGTGGCGGTGGTCAGGGCAATGATGAGGGCGAGCGAGGCATTTCGGCGACGCATGGGATCTCCTTTCACTCGAAGAGCGGGTCGTTGTTGGTGACCGCGGAGACCGGTTCCCGGAGGTGACAGGTTCTTTCGGAGAAATCCGGAAAAGCGTCAAGGGGGTCCTGCGCCGAGGCGCCGGACAATCCCGGGCAGTTCGAGGCTTTGGCGTCACTTCCCGGCACGGGCGGGCCGCTTGACCCGATCGACGTCACGGGGCGCTTCGCCGTTCGAATTGCCTCTGGCCGGGATGAATTGCGAGCAGGCGTCGAATGCGGGAGACGGTGAGCCCTCGCTCGTCCGTTCTGAAAGGTTGCCGTGCGGAGGGCCGGGAGCGCAAGCAATCGCAACAGGACGAGTGGTACCCGTGCAAGGACTTGAACCTTGGACCCGCGGATTAAGAATCCGCTGCTCTACCAACTGAGCTACACGGGCACAGAAGACGGCGGCTCTCGCGAAGAGATCACGACTTGGCTTCGCGGGAGGAAAAGTTGGCACGCCCGGCAGGACTCGAACCTGCAACCCTCGGGTTCGAAGCCCGATACTCTATCCAATTGAGCTACAGGCGCACCGGAAGGGTGGGGAAGTTACTCGGCGCCCTTGCGGGCGGCAAGCGGAATTCAAGGGAGGATGTTGGGGTGAGTGAGGGGATTCGAACCCCCGACTTCCAGAACCACAATCTGGCGCTCTAACCGACTGAGCTACACCCACCACAGAGACGTCTGGGCTGCCTGTTCGGAATCGAACGGTGGTTGCCTGACGGCACTGGCGACCCGACCTCGGAAAGGTAGCGCGGCGGTGGTTTTTCTCCAAGGGGATTCTCCTGGTGCGGACGCTTGCGATTTTTCTCCCGTTCTCGCGATCGCCGTCTGAAAATTCACCGGATGGCGGATCCCCATGCTCTTGAATTGCGCGACCGATTCCGGCGTCGCTTCGGTGGGACGGGGGAACGCGTGTTCTTTGCGCCGGGTCGGGTCAACCTGATCGGGGAGCACGTTGACTACCACGGCGGGGCGGTCCTGCCCGTTGCGGTCGAGCGAGGCGTCTTTGTCGCGGCTCGGATCCGTCAAGATTCTCGAGTCCTTGTGGCTTCGGAGGACTGTCCAGAGACCTTCGACGGGGACGTTTCGGCGATCGATTCCTGGTCCGCTGATTCGTGGTGTCGCTATCCCTTGGCAGCCCTCAACGCGACCGCGGAACAGGGCCCACTGACGCGAGGGGTGGAACTTCTGTTCTCCGGCGACTTGCCCATGGGGGCGGGCCTCGCGTCGTCCGCCGCGGTCCTGGTCGCCACCGCGCTCGCCATGGACCGGCTGCACCAAAGGAGGCAGTCTGCCCAGGAACTGGCCGAACTGGCCCACCGCGCGGAGACTCAGTTCGTCGGCGTGCGCTGCGGCATCATGGACCACTATGCGGTTGCCCTGGGTCGGGCTGGTCACGCAGTGATGGTGGACTGCAAAAATCGCCAATGGGAAGCGGTCCCCTGGGATGTCTCGGGACCCGAGATGGTGGTCTTCGATTCTTTGGATCGACGCCAGCTCACCGACGGTCGCTACAACCAACGGGTCGCCGAATCCCACCGGGCCTTCGTGAAACTCAAGATGCGTCTCGCCCACCGGACTTGGCTCAGCGAAGTGACCGCGGAGGAGCTCGAAGAGCAGTCCGAATCTCTCAGCGAAGTCGAGCGGCGCCGCGCCCGTCATGTCGTCACTGAGGTCGAGCGGGTGGCTCGCACTCGGGCCGCTCTCGCCCGTGGCGAATGGCAGGTGGTGGGGGATTGCCTGGCTCGCTCTCACCAGTCCTTGGCGGAGGACTACGAAGTGAGTACCGATCGCTTGGATTTCCTGGCCGAGGTGGCGAAGTCCCACGCCGGAGCGTACGGTGCTCGGCTCACAGGAGCGGGATTTGGCGGCTGCGTGCTGGCCCTGGCAGACTCCGACCTCGCCGAGGCATTGATCCATGGAGTCTCGGACATGTTCCGCGGCGCTTACGGAGACACTCCCCGAGTGTGGCGCCTGGGCGCGAGTGCCGGACCTCGTGAGCTGGCCGAGGATCACCGGGAGGACGACCCGGGAAGGAAGGCGGTGTCTTGACGGAACACGACAAGCTGGTTGCGGTCGGAGGTGCGGCGCCGTCGGTCCATTGGACGGAAGACGGCGTGGCCAAGTCGCTCGCCGAAGAATGCAAGCACGGTCCGTTGGTCCTGGCCTTTTACCCTCTGGCCTTTTCACCGGTTTGTCGGGAAGACCTCCGGCGACTGGACGAGTTCGCCAACAAATGGAAAGCGCGAGGCGTTCGCGTCTTGACCTTGAGCGTCGACCGAGAGGTGCAGGCGAAGCGCTTCTTGGAGTTCCTCGGAGCCTCCGCGCTCCGGCCGGTGGGGGATCCGGATTTGAAGATTGCTAGTCAGTTTGGGGTGAGCCGGTCGGAAGGCGTGGCCCAGCGAGCCAGCGTCGTGGTCGACACTCAGGGCAGGGTCGCCTGCGCCGCCGTGCACGAACTCTGCTTCCCTCGGGGGCTGGAAGCTCTGGAAGGCTGTGTCCAAGAGCTGGTCAAACCCGGGCTATAGTCCTGGGAGGCCTGTCCCGCCAAAACCTCTCTTTTCCCGCATTGCGTTCGCGATCGGTCGCAGAGTTCCCCCTTGCCATCTCCCGAGCCATCCCCGTCCCAGGACCTCGCCCTCGTTCAGCGGGCTCTGAACGGCCACTCCGACGCGGTTCGCCCTTTGGCCCAGCGTCTGGGCTGTGTCCCCAAACTCCTGGCACGGATCAACGCTCGGCGCGGGTCACCACTCACCAGCCACGACCTGGAAGACCTGGGCCAGGACGCGCTGATCGCGATTTGGAAAAAACTCGAAAAATTCAGTGGCCAGACGACGTTAGAGGGGTGGCTGTACCGATTTTGCTTCCTCGAGTTCATGAACCGGTCCCGAGTGAAGGGCCGGATGCCGCGGCCCATGCCCGTGGAGCTGGACACGTTGGAGGGAGGGGAGGGGGCGTCCGACTGGCCCGCTCAGGAAGAGGTGGAAGAGGCGCTGCGCGAGTTGGGATATCCCGACGAGGATGTCATCCGGTTGCGACACTTCGAAAACTTGTCATTCGATCAGGCGGCAGAAGCGTTGGGGATTCCCTCGAGCACGGCGAAGACGCGCTACTACCGTGGGATTCGGCGGCTCCGTCACCGCCTGCGTGGTCTGGCTCCGGAAGGACATCGCGATGAACGATGACCAACTGCGCCGTGCTCTCGAGGAAGGTCTCGACCCGTCCAGCGACGAGGCGCGGGAACTCCTGGGTTCGGTCGAAGCCCAAGAGGAGCTGAGGGATTGTCAGAGACTCGTGGCGGGATTGGAGCGTGCCGGAGACCTGCAGCGATCCGATCTCCATGGCGTGACCTCCGAGGAGGTCCCGGTGTGGATCGAACAGTTCGTGGGGCAGCGAGTGGCCGAGCGCGGCAAGCAGCGAACGGTCCGGTCGCGGCGCCGTTTGTGGATTCCGGCACTGATGGCGGCGGCGGCTCTGCTGATGCTGATCAGCCTGTGGCCGACCCGCGAACCAGAGGCTCCGACCCGAACCATTCTCGGATCCTCATTCACGGCCCTCGAACCTTCGGGTCCGTGTGCTGAGTTCAGCGGCTTTTCTTGGGAGTACGACGGCCCCGCCCACGGCTACTTCGTCGTCCAGGTATTCTCCGTGGACTCCTCCACTGACCGGGCATTGCTCGAGTCCCCTCGCTTGACGGAGTCTCTATGGTCGCTGAGTCCTCGAGAGATCGCGCTGCTGCCGGAGCGCATCGAATGGGAAGTTCGGGCGTTCGACGGTTCCACCCGGCTCATTGGCTCCCGCTCGGCCTCGGCGTTCTTGTCTCCCTGAAGACTGTCGCCGCGGGACCTGCCGTCGCCCAGGTCGTCCTCTCGGCAGAAGATCGAGAAGCACTGAACCAGGAAGGACGTCTGTCCGAAGACGAGTTGTGGCAGTTGTTCGACGAGGCCTTCGAGGGGCGCGAAGAGCATCCCTCAGATGCCGAAATCGTCCTTTGGACCGCGCGTCATCTCTTGGTTGTGTCGGTGAATCGGGGCGACGACGAAGACGAATGGCGAGAGTTGGTCGATGCCCTCGTTGAGTGCTTCCCACTCGACAAGGACTCGAACGTGGTGGGCCAGGTCTCCGTGAGTGCAGCAAAGAATCTCGAGAGAAATGGGAGAAGAGAGACGGCTCACGAGGTGCTGGAGGCTGCCGCCGAATCGATGCCTCGGGACCACTTCCTGCGTCCCTATGTGGCGCATCAGCTTGCCAGTCTCGACGAGTACCGGCAGCGGTGGTCCGAAGCCGAGACGGTCCTTCTTCAAGCCATCGAAGACCTCGGCTCCCCACCAACAAGTCTGGCGGCGTTCGCGATGATTCGGTCCTTGCTCGGGAAAACCTACCTTGGCATGGGGCTCACCGATCGAGCGGCGCCTTTGATTTTGGAGTCCCTGGAAACCCTCGAGAGTTTGTACGCCAAAGACGAGCCGGTGAGACGTCAATTGTTGGACGCATACCGGTATCGAGCCAACCTTCGCCTCGCCCGTCGAGATCATTCCCAGTTACTCGAGGAGCTTTCCGAGGCCCTCGAGAACCGAGAGCGACTGTTGAACCAGTTCCCCGGGAATCGCGAGAAACTGTGGGTGCTGGCCGGATTGGCCTGCTTCAAAGAGAACTTGAGCTTGAGGGATTGGGACGCCCGGCGGTTCTTTCAAGAGGCCCTGGCCTCGAGCCACACATGGCCGGCCGATCGGCTCACGGCGGAACTTCGGCTGGCGTACTTGGAACTCAGTGCCGGGGATCCGGATGCCGCCAAGGGACTGATCGACTCGGCTCGGCGGAGAGTCACTCCCGGAGGCACTTCGAATCCCATCGATCGCGCCTACCTCGCGGCGTTGGACTGTCGATGGGCCATCGCTTCGGGAATCGACCGCGCCGAACAGGCGGTTCGGTACGAGGTGCTTCAGGAGAGCATCCAAGCGATGCGCGAGAAGTTTGCTGGACAACCGCCGCGGCCCGGTGGGTGGGGTTACTTGGAGTATCGGCGCTATCGATTCCCGCTCGGTGAGTTGTTGTGGACGCACCTTCTGATGCGGGACGATGGCCCCGAGCGTTCCTTGCAAGAACTCCTCGACTTCCAATGCCTGAACACTTTGGTGAGAAGAATGGGAGGGGCCTCGCCGACGGTGGCTGAGGTTCAACGGGCGCTGACGACCGAGAAGCAAGGGCTGTTGGTCTATTATCCCAATCGGCCGTGGGGCCTGGTGTTCGCCGTGGATTCGAATTCGGTCGCTTGTGCGACATTTCCTTGGTCCTTGCAAGACTTCGAGCAGGTGAACCAGCTCTCCGAGGAGTTGCGCCTTCGTCCTTTCCAGATGACAGAGGTGGGGCGTCAGCGCCGAGAGCGCCGGATCAAAGAACTACTCGGCGAACTCTCTACTCGGTTGTTCCCCGGCACCGTCGCTCGCTCAGAAGTGTCGGGATCGGATCAGTTTCAGCCGCCGAATTGCGCAGACGAGTCCATCGCTGCCGCCCTCGAGCGATGGGACGCGGTGACCTTGGTGGGGACGGACTTGTTGCGAAACCTTCCCTTTGAATGCCTTCCGTTTCAGGAACAACCTTTGGGTGTGCAAAAAGCCGTCGCTTTGCTGCCCAGTCTGCCGCTCGGCCAACTGCTTGCGCAGCGACATGCTTCCAAGGGGTCGGAGGCTTCTCCGAACGACCTTTGCCTGGTCACCAATTCGACTCATGGCGCCCAAGCGCGAGAGGCGGCACCGCACTTGGAGCCTCTTCGCATCGAATCCCCGCGCCTGCAGAGGCTGATGGACTCCTATCGCGATTCCTCGGTGGTCCTGTTGGAAGGAGCCAAAGCGAACCGAGAGCGTCTGCAAGACGTCTTGTCTTCGCCGTTTCGCGTGGTCCACTTCCTGACCCATGGGGTGCAGCGTGACGCGGAGAGATCAGCCGGCATTGTGCTCAGCTCCACCGTGGAGGATTCGGGCTTGCTGTTTCGCGAGCACGCTGAGCAGTTGCCCGCGGGCGACCTGGTGCTGCTGTCCGCGTGTCAGGCCGGAGGAGGCCCGTTGCGGGTCGGGGATTCGGCGACCACGAATCTGGCGGGTGGTTTCCTCCTCGCAGGTGCTCAGGCCACTGTCGCGGCGGACACCGACCTGGTGTTGGAGGCAACGCTTCCGCTCATGGAGAGGTTCCACCATGAGCTCGCTTCCGGCGCTTCCCCGGCCGAAGCGCTACGCATCGCTCGAGGTGTTCTCGTGGACTCGAAGGAGTTCGCCGACCCTTACTACTGGACGTTCCATCAAGCGGTTGGGCTTGCCCATCTCCCTTTGTTCGAGGCGGCGACCGTCCTCGAGGACGAGGGACTCGGCTGGTGGTGGTGGGGAGGCGTCGGCGCAGCCGTGGCGATCGCTGTCACGATGCTCGTGGCCCGCCGAAAGCCCGCCACCGCTTAGCTGCAAAAAAGAGATCGCCCGCGAGCCCGGGTGAGAAACCCAGACGCGCGGGCGATGAATCAGCGCAAGGAGAATCTGTTCGGGACGGATTACTCGGGCCACGTGGTGCAAGGACCACAGCCAGGCATGCCGTTGCCGGCCGGCATGCACGGTTCGTTGGACCCGCTGCCGACGTCGTCACCACCACCGTTGTTCGGGTCGATGCCGCTCGGTGGGGGGATGTTTGAAAGGTGCCAAAGGGTCATCGCTTCCGGCTCGTCGACCCAATTGTGCTCGTCGAGAAAATCCAAGTTGGCCTGGATGTCCCCGACCTGAAAGCCGACCAGTTTCGGGGAAGTCGCTTCCTGAATGTGGCCGGATTGCGCCTTCACCAGGCGTGCCAAGCAGTAGTAGACCGAGGTCACATTGGGATCCTCTCCCACCGGCACGGGGGTCTGACCCGGCAGCTCGAAGCTGAAAATCTGGTCGAACGCTTCGTTTTCGATCGTCGCCTTGACCGCCGCCGCGATGGCGTCGGAAGCCACGGTGGTCGCTGTGGATGACTTTTCGAACAGGATCAACTGAACCGCATTGGCGCCGGCTTCCTCGATTTGGGCGATGGTCGCCGTGACGCGAAGCTGCAAGTTCATCTTGGACGGCTCGCTGTGAAGCCGGGGGTAGAAGCCGTAGATGTCGTCCTCGATCGTCGGTGTCAGGTCGAGTTGACCTTCTTCGGAGCCGAAATCGATGATCAGCTGGTTCAAGGTGCCGTCGTAGGAACACACGTCCACCCATCCGTCCCCGTTCAAGTCACCCGCCGAAGGGGTCATGTGGTTGTTGGACCCGAGGCCAGCCGTGTCCGAGCCGAGCACCACGAAGTCGTTCTTGTCGTAATCGAGTGCCGTCGCATCCTGCTCCTTCAGTTCGAAGGTCTTGTGGGAAGACTGCACTCCCAAGAGGACTCCCGGGCCGGGAGGCTCCGGGTTTTGTCCCGGGGGAGGTGGTGGTGTGGCCCGTTGGATGGTGGCGGCGGCAAACGTGTCGAGGTGCTGGGCGATCAATTCGGAATCGATCTTGGTGCCATCGTTGTAGATGCCCAGGTAATCACCGTTCCCAGGGCCTTGGGCGATCCAGCCGAACCACTCTTGGGACTCGTCGACCTTGCGAATGGGAACCACGGCAATGCTCGTCACCGGAGGATCGTAGTTGTCGTCGAGGGTGCCGTCCTGTGCATACACATCCACTTCGTAGGCACTCATGACAATGACCTTCGCCGCTTCGTTGACGTTGAGCCGGGCGCTGCAAAGGTCTACCACCGCGGTCGTCGTGGACCAACTTGCGGTTTCGCTCCACTGACCTTGATCGAGTTCCGACACGCGGATCGTGAGTGCTTCGGCACCGACCACGTGGGTCGCATCGATTGCTGCGATGCGCTCCACGTTGTTCCAGCTGGCATCGAGCACGCGGGCCACCAGGCCCGTGGACTCACGCAGAACTTCCACCAAGCCTTGGGGGCCAACGCAAACGATGCTCGGTTGGCCGTTCGCGGTTTCCGGCGGGAGCACGTCGAAATCGCGAACTTCGTCGAGGGTTCCCGAGCTGAGGATGTCGTCGATGTCAGGAACGTGCGCGTCGTAGATGATCGGAGCGGGCGAGACGGCGAGGCGCTTCACTCCATTCTTCTCGGTTCGAACCAAGAGATCGGGATACCCGTCTTGGTCCAAATCCATGATGACCGATTCGTGCCACGTCGTGCCGTCCGTGGGACCGCCGATCACGTACTTGCCGGATTCCCCCTGAACCCACTTCGGGGGCTGCCAGTTCTGCTGCCCCCAAACGGGAGCGGCGAATGCCAGAAGGCCAATGACTCCAAGGGATGTTCCTTTGATTCGGCCGGGACGCCGGCTTTTGAATCCAATGCTCAACGCAGTGCCCTCCAAGTTGCTCGGATACGACCTCGGGGATCCTGAGATAGGTCCAGAGGTCCAACCTGGCAACGGTCTTCGGCGATTCCCCGGAGACCGTTCCTGAGATTTTCTTCCATTCGGATGACCTCGAGAGACGCCCGGCCCGAACAGCTCCCGAATCCCGCGATTCCCACGCCAGATCAAGAGATCCGAGGTCGTGATCCGAAATCGGGAACCACCGAATTCTCCGAACCTCACTCGAACACAGACGAAATCACGAGGTCATCCCCGGTTCGAGAACCGGATGCCGTTCTCGAACGGGTCGCCATGGGACGAATCCCTTGGCAGGAGACCAACGTCCACCCGGCCACGGTCAGTCGGCGGAATTCTCGAAAAGTCTGACGGTGCCAAGGACTTCGAGCAGTGGAGTTGCTGTCTCGCGATTCCCGTCGCGGGTTCAGGTACCGAGAACGGCTCCGCCATCCACGGACAGGACGGTGCCGGTCACGAAGCTCGCCTCGTCGGAGGCGAGCCAGCGATAGGCGCAAGCCACGTCTTCCGGTTTGCCCACCCGACCGAGAGGCGTCTTGGCGAGCAGCATCTGCCGCTGCTTCTCTGGGATCGAGCTCAGCATTTCGGTTTGGATGAACCCGGGAGCCACCGCGTTGACGCGGATCTGGTGGCGTCCCAGCTCTCGGGCCCAGACCCGGGTCATGGCGATCACGCCACTCTTGGTGGCTGCGTAGTTGGTTTGGCCGATGTTGGCGGTCAAGGCGACCACGGAGCTGGCGTTCAACACCACGCCACCGCCGCTGCGCAGCATCCAGGGCACCGCGGTCTTGGTGCACAGGAAGACGCCCTTCAAATTCACGTCCACGACCTGATCGAAGGCCTTCTCCGACATCGACGAGAGGAGCTCGCCTTCTTTCCACTTCACCAGCAAGGCGTCTCGGGCGATTCCGGCATTGTTGACCAAGACGTCGAGCCGCTGGCGTTCTCCGACGCTGGTGTCCATGGCCGACTTCACCTGGTCCGCGGAGCACACGTCGACCTGGCAAAACAAGCCGTCGCCTCCAACGGCGTGGATCTGTTCGACGGTGTCCTGACCGGCCGACTCTTCCACGTCCCACACGGCCACGAAGTCTCCCTGGCGAGCGAACTCGAGGGCCGTGGCGCGTCCGATGCCGGAACCTCCGCCGGTCACCACCACCACTCGAGAGGGAAGGGTGGGGGCGTTCATGCGCGGCACCCGACTTCCGTCCCCCGTTCCTCATGGCGAGGAAACAGAAGAAAGACTGCTCCCCATGGATGAGGAGATTCGATTCGGGCCCACTCAATCATCGGTGGACTCCGCAGGCGTGTCGGTTTCCTCCTCCAAGCTGACGTCGCCGCCGGACTCGGAGTCGGACCCGCCGTCGGCGCCTTTCTCGTCGGAGCCCGAACCCTTGAAGTCGCGGGCGAGCTCGGCCAGTTCGAGAAGTCGTGCCGACACCTGAGCTCCCAGTGAACCTTCCGGGTGGTTGCCGTCCTTGCCAGGAGTGCCAACCGGGATGCCGGTCAGGACTTCGATGCCCTCGTCCACGTGGCGAATGGCCCACACGAAAAACTTCTTGGCGGCCACGGCTTCGACCACCCGCGGCGCAAGCATCAAGTCGCCGATGTTTTGCACCGGGAGGATGACCCCGTGGCTTCCATCCAAACCGCGCGCCGCGCAGATGTCGAAGTATCCTTCGATCTTCTCGTTGGCGCCTCCGATCGGCTGGATGAAGCCTTTCTGGTCCACCGAACCAGTCACCGCAATGCTTTGTCGGAGAGGGACCTGGGCGATGCTGGAGAGCAGCGCATAGAGCTCCGTTGAGGAGGCGGAATCGCCGTCGACCCCGACGTAGTTCTGTTCGAAGCAGAGGCTGGCCGAGAGCGACAGGGGGTGGCGTTGCCCGTAACGTTCCCGCAGGAACGAGGCCAGGATCAAAACCCCCTTGTCATGGATCTCGCCGGAAAGCTGGACCTCGCGCTCGACGTTCAGGATGCCATGGTCGCCGGCGGCAATCGTGGAGGTGATGCGCGAAGGCTTCCCGAAGCTGAACTTGCCCGATTGGAAGACGGTCAAGGCGTTGACCTGGCCGATCACCGCGTTTTCGGTGTCGATGCGCACGGTTCCATCCAGGATTCGTTCTTCGAGCTTGCTGTCGTAGAGGTTGTCCCGTTCCACCGCATTGTCCAGCGCCTGCTCCACGTGGGATGCGGAAACGACCGTGGCTCCTTCCTTCTGGGCATAGTGCTGGGATTCTCGGGCTAGGTCGGCGATCTCGGAGAAGCGCGTCGAGAGCTTGCCGTCTTGCTCCGTTCGTCGGGCGCCTTGTTCCGCGATCCGCGCCATGGCGCCGGCATCGAAAGCGGCCAGGTTTTCTTCGTCGCCCAAACGCCGCAGGAAGTGACCGTAGCGACGGATGTTCTCCGGAGTCCGGTCCATCACTGAATCGAAGTCGGCGCGAATCTTGAACGTCTTGCGAAAGTCCGGATCCATCGAGTGCAGCATGCCGTAGGTGTGGCTGTCTCCGATCAGGATGACCTTGACGCTGAGGGGAATGGGTTCCGGCTTGAACAGCAGAGGGGAGACCCCGAATGCCGAGGCTTTCGGTTGAATCTGGATGCGCCCGAGTTTCAGCACTCGTTTCAGCGTCTGCCAAACGCCCGGCTCGATCAGCACGTCGTCGGCGTTGAGGATCAGGTAGCCGCCGTCCGCCTGCAGCAGGGAGCCGCCGCGAATCCGGGTGTGATCGGTCCAGACGTCGCCGGATCGGTTCACCCGGTGCTCGACGGTCCCGAACAAATTGGTGAACGTGGGGTTTGACTCGGCGATGACGGGAGTGTCTTCGCGTTCCGCGTTGTCGAGGACCGCATTCACCCGAAGTCGACGCAAGAACATGGAGCGAGCGGCGGCGCTCTCTTCGTCGTCGTCCGCGAACAACTCCAGGTTGTCCAGAATCGCACCTTCGACCGCATCCAAGTGACCGCGAATCTCGGCTTCCCCGAACTCGTCGCGAAGGTCGTCCAAGGCATCCTTGAAGGTCGCCTTTGCGCTATGGGCATCGAACTTGTCGAGGGTGCGCTGCAGCTTGCGCAGGCCGCGTCGGGCTTGAACGATGGCCTCGTCCAGCTTGGCTTGCAACGCCTCGCCCTTGCTGCGCAGCAACTCGCCGCGTTCTTGGTCCAGTTTGCCCTGGGACACCAAGCTGTCGAGAGCGGCGAACGGCACCATTTCCTTTTCTACGGGAATGGCCAGTCCGGGCTGGATGACCGATTCGCTTTGCACTTGCACCAGCGCCAGGCCGGACAAACGACACTCTTCTTGGAGGGCGTCGAAGGCCTTTCTCTGGGGTTGCTGGGCGCGCTCCTCCAGGGCGCGGCGCTGGGCGATGTAGTCGGTGCTTTCGAAGAGGTCGCGTAGCCCGCGGGGCAGTTCTTTGGCAAACTCTTCCATGCCCTGCTGGAAGCGTCGAACCCGGCCGCGTGGCAACTCCACCAACCGCGGACAAGTGGCGTCCTTGAAGTTGTGAACGAACGCTTTGTCCGGAACGTCGACGCAGTGATCGCTGATCCCGACTAGCAGTCGATGCACGGCGGTCATGCGTCCGGTTCCCGACAGGCCAGAGACGAACACGTTGTAGCCGGGAGAACGCACTTCGACGCCGAGCTGCAAGGCTTTCAGCGCCCGCTCCTGGCCGATCACCTCTTTCTGGGATTCCAGCTCGCCGCTGTTCGCGACTTCGAACACCGCCGGGTCGCAACGCCAACGCAGGCGTTCCGCGGGGAGCTGCAAGGAAGGCAGGATGTCTTGGTTGGCTTTCATAGGGCGAAGCACATTGCCTGGGCCACCGGCCAGGCTTCAAGGAGAATCGCCGAAGTCCTGGATCAAGGCGTCCAGTCCGCGACGCCAGCATTGCCGAAAAGTACGCGCTCGCTGGGCCGAGAGGCGAGGCCGGGTCGGAGTGGCTCGAGAGATCCGTGGGGCGTCACTCCCGGCCGCCTGCCAGGCCATGGCGGCTGCACCGAAAGCGGTGCCCTCTGCTTCGCGAGCGGGGGTGAGAGCGCGATGGAGAACATCGCTCTGGAGTTGAAGGAAGCGACGATCCCGGGCCGAGCCGCCGTCGACGAGCAGGGTGGCCAGGCGCCGACCCAGCGCTCGTTCGACGGACTGCGTTCCCTCAGCCAGGGCGGCGCCGATTCCTGCGGCCAGAGACAGGGCCAGTCGCGGGCCGTCGTCGCCGTGGGTCAAGCCGTCGATGCGGCCGGACGCACCGAGGTGGGGCGCCAAAGGGCCGAGGCCTGCGAAGCTCGGGAAGAACAGCAAGGGCTGCAAGGCCTCGAGCCAGTCGCGCTTGGCAGATGCACGACGAAGCAACTCGTCGATGGACGTTCCGGTGAGCCGCTCCAACCAACGAAACACGGAACCCGCCGAAGGAACGTTGGTCTCGTAGAGATACTCCACCGAGGACGAGCTATTCCACGCCACCGAGCGAATCAACGCTGCTTCCCCGACCGGAGGACAAGTGGGACCGGCAGGAGCGAGCAGGAAGGCACCTGACCCGTAGGTGATCTTGGCGGTTCCGCGTTGCCGCATTCCGGAGGCGAACAGGGCCGCTTGTTGGTCGCCGGCGAGAGCCAGCAAAGGAATCCCGGATCGCAAGGGACGCAGCATGCCACGACGCAGTCGGCCGTACTCTCCCATGGAGGGAACGATCGGAGGGAGGCACTCGCGAGGCAACCCAAAGAGCCGCAGGTGACGCGCGGACCAACGGCTTTGTCCCAGCTCGACCAGCAGTGTGCGGGTCGCTTGACTGAGATCGGTTCGCGGTTCCTGGTGATCTGCGACCCCGGCAACCAGGAAGCTGTCGAGCGTTCCCAGGTGCAAGTCAGTCGCGGCGTTGCGTCGAACGGTTGTCGGCACGTGATCCAACGCCCAGCGCATTTTGCTCGCCGCATAGTGGGCGACGACCGGGAGTCCGCTTCGCTGACCGATTCCCTTTCGGGATCGCTCCGAGAGGGTTTCCATCCACGGCTGAGTGCGCAGGCATTGCCAGGAAATGGCGGGCAGCAACGCTTGTCGATCGCTTCGACGAAACGCGACGGTTGTGGATCGCTGACAAGCCAGTCCGATGCCTTCGACTTGATGGGGATCGGCGGAGCTCGATTGAAACAGTCGACGCACGGCCAGGCCGAGGGAGCGAAGGCAACGAACGGGATCCTGATCGATCCAGCCTTGGGGATGCTCGACCCGAGGGACGGATGCCGTTCCCAGGCCGTGCACTTTGCCGCGGGAGTCCACCAGGATCGCTCGTGAGGAACCGGTGCCCTGGTCCAGACCGAGCATGAGTGGGCCCGTTCCGGCAGAGGCGCGCCGGGAACTCAACGCAGGGCCTGCACCGCATTGTGGAAGATCTGGCGGCCTTCCGGTGTGTCGGTCAATCCATCCCGGGTCCAGGTGGGGTGCTGGAACGGGAACAGGAATCGCTCGGGGTGGGGCATCAAGCCCAGGACCCGTCCGGTGCGATCGGTCAGACCGGCAATGGCGTCCACGGATCCGTTCGGATTGTGGGGATAGGCCGGTTGCGCTTCACCGTTCGGTCCCACGTATCGCACCGCGATGAACTGGCCATCTTGCAGGGAATGGAGCGTTGCGTCATCCCGCGGGACCAGCTTGCCTTCGGCGTGGGCCATGGGAATGGAGAATCGTTCCCCCTTCTTCAGGAACACACAGCGGTCGGTGGTGACTTCGAGATTCACCCAGCGATCTTGGTAGATCGGCCGGTCATTGTCGGTCAAAGTGACTTCAACCTGCCCCAGTGGTTCCGCCAGACCGGGCAACAGCCCCATCTGCACGAGAACCTGGAACCCGTTGCAGATTCCCAGCACGGCGCCGCCGCGTTGCACCAGGTCCAGAATCTGTTCTCCGGCACGATGCGCGAGTCGCAAACCGAAGACGCGGCCGGCCGCGATGTCGTCGCCGTAGGAGAAGCCGCCGGGGATGGCCAGGATCTGATAGTCGGCGAGCAGGGACGGTCGTTCCAAGAATGGCTGGAGTGGCAACACGTCGGCGCGAGCCCCACCCATTTCGAAGGCGTGGGCTGTCTCTTGGTCGCAATTGGTACCTGCCGCGCGAAGGATCAAGGCACGAGGCGTTGCCATCAAGCAAACTCCGCAATCAGGCGGCGAGGAAGGGGGTTCCTCACGTGCCCAGTCCGGTTCGATAAGAGCTGGTCAGGTCTTGCAAGTTCCAGGTCAGTGCGTGGTCGCCTCGGGTCGCGTTCAATGAGTCCTGGTCCGTCGTGACACCGACCGTGGCGAAGGGGAGGCTTGCCAGGATTCGCTCCAAGCCCGGCCGTTTCGAACTCTCGACCTCGAGCAAGTAACGAGTGGGGGACTCGGCATAGAGAACCGTGGCCAGGTCCCGGTCCTTTTCGAACTCGGTCAAGTTCAAGGAGGCGCCCACTCCGCCGGCGAGGGCCATTTCGGCGGCGGCCAACAGCAATCCACCTTCGGAAAGATCATGGCAGGAACGGACCAGGCCTTCGGCGATCGCCTGAGCCACGGCTTCGTGGATGGCCCGCGCTCGGACCAGGTCGACCGATGGCGCCCGGGCTGGGCCGAGCTGGAAGTGTTCCGCCAGGCGGGAGCCACCCCAGTCCGGCTGGGTCGGGCCGACGCAGATCAGTTCGTTGCCGGGTGCCTTGAGATCCATGGTGACCGCGCGCGTGACGTCGTCGATGCGGGTCATGGCCGAAATCAGGAGGGTCGGCGGAATGCGAATCAGCTCTTGGTCCGTGCGCAGCTCGTTGTTCAGAGAGTCCTTGCCGGAAATGAACGGGGTTTCCCAAGCGAGAGCGGCGTCGCGGCAGGCTTCCGCGGCAGCCACCACCGCACCCAGGGACTCCTCGTCTTTCACCGAAGGCCAGGCGAAGTTATCGAGCAGTGTGATGCGGTCGAAGCGCCCGCCCACACTCACCACGTTGCGCACCGCTTCATCGATGGAGTGCAGGGCCATCTGATAGGGGTCGAGCACTCCGAGGGTGGGACTCATGCCGCACGCCACCACCACGCCACCAGAGTGGCCGAGTCGTGGCGCGACCACGCAGCCATCGGAAGGACCGTAGCCGCCCGGTCCCACCATCGGTTTGACGACGGAACCTGCCAAGACTTCGTGATCGTATTGGCGAACGATCTCTTCCTTGCTGGTGACGTCCGGGTGTTGCAACAAGGCTGGCAACGCGCTCTGGAGATCCGCGTTGGCCGGGACTTGGACCGGTTCCGTACAAACCGCAGGGCGCCGCGCCTTGCGTGTTGGGCGCGGCACTCCGTCGTGGACGAACTCCATCGACATGTCCGCGACGGTTTCTCCGTCGTAGGTCAGGACCAGACGATGGTCGCCGGTGAACTCCCCGAGGTCTGTCGCTTCCACCTCGTGGGTCTTGCACAGCGCTTTCAGGGTCTCCGCATGTTCGGGAGGAACCGCCATCACCATGCGCTCTTGCGCTTCACTGATCCAGATCTCCCCGGGCGACAGCCCAGCGTACTTCAAAAGTACTCGGTTCAGCTCGACCTTGGCACCGCACTCTTCGCCCATCTCGCCGACCGCGGAGGACAAACCTCCGGCGCCGCAGTCGGTGATCGCGGTGAACAAGCCACGGTCGCGGGCTTCCAGGCAGGCGTCCAGCAGACGCTTCTCTTCGATCGGGTTGCCGATCTGAACGGCACCGCCCGCCACCGATTCGCTCGAGCTGTCGAGGCCTTCAGAGGAAAAGGTCGCGCCATGGATCCCGTCCCGACCGGTGCGACCGCCCAACACGAACACCCGGTCTCCGGCCTGAGCCCGCTTGGAGAGCTTGTCACGAGGAATCAGTCCGACGTTCCCGCAGAACACCAACGGGTTGGCACGGTAGTCCGCGTGGACGAAGACCGCGCCGTTGGTGGTGGGAATGCCCATGCGATTGCCGTAATCGCGGACGCCGGCGATGACGCCGCGAAGAATGCGCTTGGGAGGCAAGGTGCCCGGCGGGAGTTGTTCTTCGGTCAAGTCCAAAGGCCCCACGCAGAACACGTCGGTGGACAGGATCGGCTTGGCGCCCAATCCGGTGCCCATGGTGTCGCGGATCACGCCGCCGATGCCCGTACCGGCACCGCCATAGGGTTCGAGGGCCGAGGGATGATTGTGGGTTTCGACTTTGAAGGTGACCGCGTATTCGTCGTCGAAGGTCACCGCACCGGCATTGTCCCGGAAGACCGACAGGCAATACGGTTTGGCCAATTCTTGGGTCGACGCGAAGATCGTGTCCTTCAACAAGTTGTCGTAACGCCGATCTTCCAGTTCCACCGTGGCCGTCAGAGTCTTGTGTTTGCAGTGCTCGGACCAGGTCTGCGCCAAGGTTTCGAGCTCGACATCGGTGGGGGCCCGGCCCAATTCCCGAAAGTGGGACTGGATGGTCTGCATCTCTTCCAAGTTGAGCGCCAGCAGGCCGTCCCGGGAGATCCGCTGCAGTTCCTCGTCCGAAGACTCGAGCAGGTCGACTTCCTGACGAGCGAACTTCGGCGACGGCAGCGCCGCCACCGGTTCGATGGCCTGTTTGGGTTGCACTCGGACTTCTTCGATCACCGGATTGGCCAGGCAGCGAACGCCAACGTCTTCCAAGTCCTGGGGAGAGAAATCGCCGGAGAGCAGATAGGCGCTGTAGGTTCGCACCGAAGAAACCGGTTCGCCGACCGCCTCGAATGCTTGGCAGACCGACTCGGCCACGGGGTCCATGACTCCGGGCTTACGGGTCACGTCGATGCGCTGGGAGCCCGAGGGCACCGGAGGGACCGGTTCGTCCGCGGCAAGCACGACGGCGTGCTCCAGCACTGGGTCCACCAGGACGCGCGAGATCGCGGCCTCCACGGCCGTGCGATTCTTTGACTGAGCGCTGGATCGATGGGGAAAGACCAGGCTGAAGCCTCGCACGCGTCCGACTTCGACGTCGCGCTCCCAACGGTGCCGAATCTCTTGCTGGAGCTGGGCCGCTTCGGCGTCCTGACGATCCGATCGCGTTCGAACTTCGACGCGCCAGAAGCCGGGGGAACCCGGCGAGGAGTTCTTCACGAGTGTCTTCCCCAGGAGCCTCCCGGAGGGAGGGGAGGAACAAAACGGTAGTTTATCCTATTGTCCGTGCGAGCCTGCCCGCCATTTCCCCTCCTGGATAGAACCAACCGATGGCTGATTCCGACGAGCTGAAGGATTCCCTCGACTTCGAGCGACCCATCGCCGAACTCGAACAAAAGATCCAGGATCTCGAGAAGATCGCTGTGTCTCAGCAGATCGATCATGACAGCGAGATTGCTCCGCTGCGCATGCTTCGCGACAAGCTGCTGAAGAAGATCTTCTCGGAGTTGACCCCGTGGGAGCGGGTCCGCCTGGCCCGGCATCCGCGGCGCCCGCTGACCTCGGACTACCTCGAAACGGTGTTCGAGAACGTGGTGGAGCTGCATGGCGATCGCGTGTTCGGGAACGATGCCGCCATCGTCACGGCTTTCGCCGAGCTTGACGGCGAACGGGTGTTGATGGTGGGGCACCGCAAAGGGCGAACGACCGAAGAACGAGTCGCCTGCTACTGGGGCTGCGCTCACCCGGAGGGTTACCGCAAGGCGCTCAGCAAGATGCAGCTCGCCGAAAAGTTCGGCCTGCCGATCGTGACCTTCATCGACACGCCGGGTGCCTATCCCGGGATCGGCGCCGAGGAGCGCGGCCAGGCCAGCGCCATTGCTCGCAACATCATGGAGATGTCGACCCTGAAGGTTCCGGTGGTCAGTCTGGTGATCGGCGAGGGAGGCAGCGGCGGCGCCCTTGGCATCGGCGTCGCGGACCGGCTCCTGATCTTGGAGAACGCCTACTACTCCGTGATCTCTCCCGAGGGGTGCGCCGCGATTCTGTGGAAAGACGGGGAGCTCAAAACTCGCGCCGCGGAGGCCCTGCGCCTGACTTCTGCCGACCTTCTCCGCCTGGGCATCGTCGACGAAGTGATCGAAGAGCCGCCAGGGGGAGCGCACCGGGATCCCGAGAAAATGGCCGATTCGATCCGCACCCGACTGGGCGACCTGGTGCGTGAGCTAAGGGCCGTCCCGGTCGACCAGCTGCTGGAACAGCGCTATCGTAAGTACCGATCCATTGGAGATTTCCAGTGGGCGGAGCCCTCCGCCACCCCGACTCAGGAGTCGGCGGAAGCCGAGTAAGGCGGCGCTCGGCCCCCGGGAAAATGTGGGAAATCCATTCTGATTCCCGCGTCCCTCCAACGGCGGAATGCAGAAACCGTACCTTGCGGCGGAGGAACAGCGGTTCCTCTCCCCGGGAGCTCTCGGGGATCCCTTCTTTCAGAGGCTGCGAGGACCATGGCGAGAGTCAGCGTCTTGGCAAAGCAACGCGAGTCCGAGGGCCAGGGACAGTCGACCGGGCCCACTCCGGCAGAGCCGACCGATGCGGAGCTGATCCAGCGAACCTTGGCGGGGGAGCGGGACGCCTTCGAGCGCGTTGTCCAGCGCTACCAGGAGCGGGCCTTTTGGGCCGCTTCCAACTTGCTGGGCGATGCGGAAGAGGCGCGAGACGTCTCCCAAGAGGCCTTCTTGAGGGCCTACCGGGCATTGGCGCGGTTCGACTTCGGGATGAGCTTCTACACCTGGCTTTACCGGATTGTCGTCAATCTGTGCATCGACCAGCTCCGTCGCCGCTCCCGGTTCCGGCCGGTGGCTTTGGACGACGTCGCGCCCGGGCTTCCCGGGGACGCCGAGGAAGACCGGCCGTCGAAGCGCATGGAAGAGAGCGACGTGGCGCGCCAGGTGCGCGTGGTGCTCGACAAGCTTCCCGAGAAGTATCGAACGGTGATGGTGTTGCGCGATCTCGAGAGCCTCTCGTGCAAAGAGATCGCCAAGATCGTTCGCTCCACTCATTCGACGGTACGCTGGCGCTTGCACATGGCCCGCAAAATGTTTCGTGGACATTGGGAACGAATGGAACGAACTCCCCGGCCACAGAATCCTGGGAGAGCCCAATCATGAGCTGCCAAAAGATTCAAAAGCGACTGCCGCTCTACTCGAGCGATGACCTTTCCTTGCGACAGAAGTCGGAAGTCGAGGCCCACTTGCAACGTTGTTTGGGGTGCTACCGAGAGTCGTTGGAGTATCGCGAGGACAGTTCGCTGCTCGCAGCGATGGCGAGCACCGAACGCGAGGCCCAGCCCTCTCCGTTGGGCGAGCAGTTCTCGCGGGAAGTGATGGCGCAGATCGACGGACCTCCGCCGATGCCGCGACTGCTTCCTCGATTGGTCAGCATGAGTGGTTGGGCCGCCGCCTTGATGCTGGGAGCTTTCCTCCTGTGGGGATCCGGCGATGGGCGCGTGGATCAAACTCCAGATCCCTTGGTGCCGGGCACCACGGTCGGCAATCAAGGGCTCGAGAATGCGGGAGAGCGTCCGGCGAGTCCTTTGCGTTTGGTGCGCGAGGGAGGCGAGCTGGACGAAGAGCAGACCCCGCTGACCGTCGAAGAACTGCTTCGAGATGAGTGGACCCGCGAGCGACGCAAGCCTTTTTCGGGCGCGGTCCCCGTCAACTATGTCCCGGTGAATGGCCGCAGCGATTTTTGATGATTGCGAAGCCGCTCCTACCGAGGAGTGTTGATTCGGTGAGGGTGTGACGATGATTCGCACGATTCCCATCTTCGTCTGTTTCACGTTGAGCGCAGTTCCCTGGCCCATTGCGCCAGAGGACGGATCCCTGTGGAACGAGGTGGTCGGAGAAACTCCTTCGACGGGATTGCGACGGGTGGAAGAGTCGCTGTCTCTGCAGACGGCGGACCCCACGGTCAACCCCACGGGGGAGCCCGGCCAATCGGATGACGTGCCGACCTCCCATGACGAGTCCGGTCGCGTGCCGCCCGAGGTCTTGTTGTTCGTGCAGGAGTTTGCCCAGGAAGCGGGCGAGCCTTCCTCGGAAGGGGACCCGGTGGTGTCCGTTGTGGAATCTCACCGGACGGTCAAGGTGGAGCTCCAATGGCAAACTCGCTCCGCACGCGAGGACGACGGAGAAACGTTGCACCACTTGTTTCTGAAGACTCTGCGCCGGGTCAGTCCCCACGTGGTGGAACTGAGTGTGCAGCGTTCTGATCAAGGACCCGACTTCGATTCGATGGCCGCCACCGGGTTTCTCGTGGAACCGACTCACGGATACGTGGTGACCACCGGAGACGTTCTGGAAGGGGCGCAACGAGTCGTGACTCGTTTCCGCGGCATGCCGGAGTCCGCTCCGCGGCGCGCGGATATCCTCGGGATCGACGAGGAGACTCGGATCGGTTTGCTCCGCGTGGGGCCGGTCGAGGCGCCCGCGCCGCAGGCCTTGGACAAAGATCCAGAAGCGTTTGGTCAGATGGTGATCAGCATCTGTAGCGACGACACGCCGAAGGTGGGAATGATTGCGGGTCGACGCAAGAACTGCGAATGGCAGGGACGCGAGTTCAAGGAATTGTTCGTCGTGTCCGGCGACATGCAGACCAACCAAACGGGCAGTCTAGTCGCGAACCCTCACGGCAAGATGGTCGGAATCTTGTTGCCCTCGCTGAAGGAAGCCACGGCGTCCGCGCAAACCGCGGTGAACTTCGCATTGCCGATGGCGGACGTGCTGGCGGGGGTCGACCGTTTGGTGGAGCGGGCCGAGGTTCACAAGCCGAGTTCGTCGCGGCGCTGGATTGGGATTGGCTGCCTGGATCTGGTGGGCACCATGCTCGAGGAACACCTTCAGCTGGACGGAGGTGTGATCGTCGTCGACGTCTTCGAAGACAGTCCGGCGCGGCACGCGGGTCTCGATCGGATGGACGTGCTCGTGCATTGGAACGGGCAGCGGATCAAGAACCGTCGGCATTTGGATCGGCTGGTTCGACAAACCGAGGATGGGGAGCCGGTGCTGGTGAAAGCCATCCGCCAAGGCCAGCCCTTCGAGGTTTCCCTGACCCCCGCGAGCTGGTAGTCGGCGCATCGTCGGTCCGCCTCTCCTGGCAAGGTCGCGTTCGACTCTTGAGGCATCACGGGGACGTCCTCGCCAGGATTGGGCGAAGACTGCTGTTGTTCCTTCAGATGGCGGACGCGGGAACAATGACGAGTCATGGGGCTTTGCAAGGCATAGAATCCGTGCCAAGGAGTGAGTTGCAATGAATAGGGCTCTGGGATGGGCAGGAGGGGTTCTCGGGCTCGCCGCGGCATTCGCCCAAGGAACAACCAATTCGCAGGATTCCGCGGGGCAAGAACGAGACGTGCAAGAGCTGATCGAGCAGCTGGGTAGCGCCAAGTTCCAAGAGCGGGAGCAAGCCTTCGATCGCCTGAAAGAGATGCAAAGCGCGGTGCGTGCCGAATTGGAAGCTGCGGCCGACCACGCCGATCCCGAAGTGCGCTGGCGAGTGGCCCAGTTGCTAGACCGTCTGACCGAGGCCGAGTCGCGCTCTCCAAAAAAGCTACGGCTGATTCCTTTCGAGAAGGGCCTCGATGCTCCTCTCGGCCAGCGGCGCCTGCAGGACTTTCGTTCTTGGCCCGAGCTGCAGCAAGAGATGGAGAGTTTGTTCGAAGAGCTCGAAACTTTGCATCCCGAAGACATGCGCGGTTTCTTCCGCGGACGTCCGTTTCACTTTCGTTTCTTCGACGATCCGTTTGGAATCATTGACGAACTCGTCGAGAAGCAGGGGCAGGAATGGAGCCTGGCCCCAGGAAGTCGCATGCAGTGGACCGAAGTGGATCAGGGGACAGAGCGTACGATCAAGATCCAAGTCGACGAGCAAGGCCGGGTCTCCGGCGAGGAATGGATCGGGGAAGACAAGAGATCCTTCGAGTACGACTCGGTCGAGCAGTTCCAAGAGGACCGAGGCGAGTGGTTTGACAAGTTCGCGAAGCCGTCTCCGGGCCGGCCGATGCTGAGGCCTGCGCCACTGACTCCACGCCTCCCACCGAATCTAGAATCCACAAAGGCCTCGCCTCCGGTTCTTGGCATTCGCGTGGATGGGGTGCATCCCGTGCTTGCGGACTACCTGGGGTTGGAACCAGGAACCGGCCTGATGATTGAAGAGGTCATGCCGGGATACCCTGCGGAGCAGATCGGATTGCAGAGCAAGGACATTCTCGTGGCCATGGATGGCCATCCGATTGTCCAGGTCGAGGATGTGCGCCAGAGGGCCGCCGAAAAATCCCCGGAGCAGATCAGCTACGAGGTTCTGCGGCGTGGCAAGACGGTCCGGCTCGGCTCGCGCTGACGGCGGTTGGGGTGCTCTCCGCGCAAGTCCGGTCACTCCGGTTCTTGCCCGGAAACCGGGCTAGAATTCCGCTGGATCGACTTTTCCTCCGTGGATCTCAGGAGTCCCCCGTGAAGGCGCCCTCTCTTCTTGGGGCCGCGACATTCGCGACCCTTGCCCTCGGCTTCGTGCCCCATTCCCAAGCCTCCCCGACCGGCCCCTCGGACTTGGTGCCAACCCATGTGCTTGCGTACGTGGAGGAACCGTCCTCCGAGCCGGGGGACCCAGGATCGCCCCTTCGCTACGCCACGCCGGTTGCTGTCTCGTTGGATCTTTGGAATGAAGGGCGACACGGAAGGAATCCCGACGGCGACACGGTGGTCCGAATGCGGTTCGCATCGCCCGGGGCCCGTGCGCTCGGGCTGGTGTTTTCGGAGCTGGCGCTGGATGGCGGAGAGCTTCGGATTCAGGGAGAGATCGAGGAGCAGGTCGTGCGCCCCGAACGGGAGCGTCCCGACGGTCGCTTCGTGGTCGCGCCTTTAGTGGGTGAACAACTCACACTGGAGTATCACGGAGCGCGACACAGCCGGCCGCGGCTCGTCACCGAAACCGTGTTGCACGGTTGGATCGACTTTTCCAGTGATGAGCTTTGGTCGCGTGCCAATCCCTGCAACGTCGATGTGCGCTGTCCTTTGGGAGACGACTGGGTCGTTGAGAAGCAATCGGTGGCGATGATCCTGAGCACCTTTGGCGCTTTGTGCACCGGTTCTCTCATCAACAACGCCGAATACGACGGGCGTCAGCTCTTCCTGACAGCAGATCATTGCTTGGACGGAAACGAGGCGGACTGGGTGTTCATGTTCAACTACGAACGAAAGTTCTGTCGAGCCGGAGCTTCGCCGCGAGAGTTCACCGTGCAGGGTGCAGAGCTGCTGGGCTCTGCGATCATCTCGGACTGGGCCGTGCTGGAGATCCTGGAGCCGATTCCCGAAGAGTTCGACGCTCACTTTGCCGGGTGGGATCACCGGGGGCGGCACCCTCAGCAAGCCTATGGAATTCATCACGGCGGCGGCAAGCCGAAGAAGATCGCCCACGAAGACGAACGCCTGTCTCAGAACGCTCAGATGTGGGAGGTCAGTGGGTTTCGCGAAGGTTCGATCGAAGGGGGGGCTTCGGGATCTCCGCTGTTCGATCCCAATCGCCGGGTCGTCGGTCAGCTGAGCTCGGGAGGGACGGGCTGCGGTCCGGCGACCGCAAAGACGCGCTATGGCCAGATGCATCGGGCTTGGGACCAGAAGCGAGCCTGGTTAGATCCCCACGGGCAAAGTGTGGGATTCATCGATGGGGTGGACGCCTCAGACCTGCCCCTGGCGTTGCCGCTTCTCACGGACAAGCGCGTGGCCTACGAGGAAGGCACCATGACCTTTGTGTCCTACAAAGGGATGCCCGATCGTCCGGTGCTCCTTGGCATCGTGGGGGGACTCGGGATTCCCTCCATGGACTTTGTGCGGGTGACCCTGGACGTGACCGGACCGGATGGGGTGTGGGTGTTCATGCCGACGGTGCCGCGAACCATCGCTGGACAGACGCTTTCGTTCCAGGCCTTCGGCTACGACCGGGACGGTCTGCTTTCCGCGAGCAACGTCGTGGACGTCGAGTTCCTGCCGGCGCAGTGACGCTTCATCGCCGGCGCTTGTCTCGATTGTCTGGCTTTTCTGGCTTGGGTCGGTCAACGAAGAGGGGGCTCGACCAGGCCATCTCGGTGTTGGTCTGAATGATCCGTGCGTAATACCACGAGGATCCAGGCGGAGGGTCGTCGGTCCAGGTTTCGTGGATTTCCTGGTCGCCCGTTCCTCGAGCGGGGTCAACGCTGCAATCGAGAGCTCCGTAAAGTCCCACGGTGAGCGTGTAGGCCGGATCGCGAATGCGAAGCGGCTTTCTTCGTAGCTTCTCGAGACTGACCGTATGGAGCGCGTCTGCCACGGTCACGATGATTTGTTGGGCTCCCCGCTGGGTGACTCGAACCTTGCGTTGATGGGGATGGACCTCGCCTCGATAGGGGGCTGGGTGGATCCAAACGACATGGTCATCCTCCCGCGGCGCCCAGCCGGGATCTCCCGAGCTTGTGGAGGGCCAGCGACGAGACCCAAAGGGTTGGAATGTGCCATGGTCGGTCCGGACCTCGAGTTGAAAATCCTGACTCAGCGGCCGATTCCGTCGGCGCTCGAATCGCACCTCGAGGGTGTAAGAGCGCGGCTCCTCGGGCAACGCCGTCGGTCGCCCCCATTGCCAGATTTCTTCTCCGTTTCGGAACACCACGGCTTCGGCGATCTCTTCGGTTCCCAGAACGTCCAAACTCAGCTCCACCGGTCCGTCGGCAGACAACTCCTCACCCATGAGCCTGCCATCGATGCGGAAGTCCATGAGGATGCCTTTGGTGGTCGAGGCAAAGGTGCGCCGCGCGGACAGAGCTTGAAAGATGGATTCGCGGTCCAGCTGCGGCGCGAGGACGGCGGCATAGGCGGCGCCATTGCCGTGATCGGTGCTGGCGATCAGACCTAGGCGCAGCCCCTGTTCCAGGCCGTCGTGAACGAAACTGCCGTCAAAGGTGGCGGTCTTCGCTTGGCGAAAGGCCCCGGCGAACTCGTAGCTCCCTCGCGAAGCCTGGTACACCTCGACGAGCTTCTGGAAGCGCGGATCATGGTTGCCCCATTGAATGGGCATGCGTCGATGGGCCGGGTGGTGGGGAATCGTTAGAGCATCCCCCGGAGTCAGTCGGCGCCACAGATCCGTCGGAGAAGACATGTCCGCCAGCGAAGTGCTCAGCACTTGGTCCACGCGCTCGCGAAGAATGACATTCATGTGACCAGCAAAGCCACTGGCCCACTCGTAACCTTGCAATGTGCAAAAGGCCGGAGTCCGATAGAGATCGACGCGCTTGCTGAGACCCCACCACTGGGTGGCTTCGAAGTGTCCGGAGTGGTCGGTGAGCGCGTAGAAGTCGTACAAGCAAGCGTCGGCGCCGAAACGGTAGCGCACATCAGGGCTGGGTTCTCGGCCGTGACTACAACGAGAGACACTCGAGTGACGGTGGAGGTCTCCGTAGAAGACGCGATAGGACTCTTCGCCGCGATGAACCTGGTGATGGGCTTCGCCCGTCAAGTAAGGATTGGCTTCCACATTGCCGAGAGGATGGGTTCGGGGATCCAATCGTCCCGGAGGCGGCTCGGTGGTGGGGAGGTCGACGATCGATTCGCTCCCGTCCTTGGTTGCATGGGGGACGAAACCAAGGGCGATCTGGAATGGTCCCACGTCACCGCGTAGCTCGACGCCTAGACTCTTGACGGTTTTCCAAGTGGCCTCAGGAAGGCGCGGGGGAAGCTTCAAGCCTTGGACCCCGTGCGCTTGATTTCGGTCGCCGACGACCCAGAGACCACCATCCACGGACATCATCCGAGGCTCGGAAGGGGTGCCCTCCGAGTCTTCCCATTTGCGGGGATCGGACCACTGGCCGTTTTCATAGACCTGATGGACCAGGGGGTAGCCGTAGAGGCCACGGCCCATGACCCGCTTGGGGCGGCGATCGAGACATCGAGACACCAGATGCAGCTCGCCTCGGGAGCCAAACGCCAACTTGGGTGATCCCCCGTTCTGGGAATAGGGAATTTCCGAGGGCACCCGTCCGGGGTGCTCCGGATTCCGAGTGACGGTGATCTCGCCATGGTGCACGCGCGCCACTTGGAGGGAGATCTCCGAGGCTTCCGTGCCGTCATCTTCGTCGAGTTCGGGATCCTTTGACCAGGAAGTCCCCCGATGGGGTTGGAGAACCCGGTCCCAAGCGAGCCAGGCGGCGCCATCCGGAGCCACGGCGACGTCGACGTGGAAGTCATCCGAGGCGGAATCTCGGCTCACGTTCCAGGGGCCTTCCATGGCGCCGTCCGCGGGGAAGCGAGCCACGAATGTTTCGTAGTCACGTCCCGAAAACCGGACCCAAGCCAGCCACACGGAACCGTCGTCGCCTGCCGCGAGAACGGGATCCCAGTCGCTCCAGAAGTCCTGAGTGATTTGCCGGACTTGCCGAAGCCGGGAGTCGTCGACTTGCGCGACGAACAGGTCGTAGCCACCACGGGCTTGGTCTTCCCCACGGTGGAATTGCTGCCAAGCGAGCCAAACGCGGCCCGAGGCGTCCACGACGCAATCGGGATTCAGCGCGGCTCCCTCGCCGGTTTCGAGCCAGGCGGGGGGGGCCCAGGAGCCGTTCCACCTGGCCGTTCTGAGCCGTGGTTGCTCGTTGACGAGCTCCGTCCAGAACAACTGCGGTTTGGCCCTTGCCGACTGAACTCCCACGGGTCGAAACAGCTGGCCCGGATCCGTCAACTCGAGGGGCTGCGCGCCCTCAGCGAGGGATTGCACCGTCAGTACGTCGCCTCGTCCGAGCTCGTAGGCGAGGAACGCCAGGGCGGGAAGGCCGTCCGGGCCTCGAATCAACGCCGGGTCGAGCAACGATCGAGTGGGAATGCCGGTCGTTCTTTGGAGCGAGGTCGTCGCCAACGTCTCCACGGGAGATCGACGGCGATCGGGCGGGGGATCTTCATTGGCCGTGGCCCACAAGGTCGTCACGACCAGGGCCGGTCCGAGGATCGGCACCAGCAGCTTGGATCCACGAGTGACGATGGTTGCTCTCCACTCCGGCGCCCGGCGGCGACCGGTCTTAGCCGACCTCGGTCGCTTCGGCGTCCTCCTCGCGCAAACGAAGCTGCCCACAGGCGGCGGCGATGCCGTCCCCGCGGGTTTTGCGCTGAGTCACTTCGATGCCGCTCTGCTCGAGAATGTTGCGAAAGGCATTCACCATCTCGGCAGGGGGGCGGCGGTAGGGAAGCCCGTCCACGGGATTCATCGGAATCAGATTCACGAAACACGGGAACCCGCGAAGCAGCTGGCAGAGCTGCTCGGCGTCTCGGGCGAACGCGTTGATGCCGTCGAGCAACACATACTCGAAGGTCACTCTTCGATGAGTCTTTTGGTAGTAGCGGCGCGCTGCCGCCAGCAGGTCTGGCAACGGAACCTTGCCGGCGCCCGGCAGGAGCTGTTCACGAAGGTCTTGTCGTGGTGCATGCAGCGAGACCGCGAGGCCAAACTCTTTCCCGAGTGACGCGAGTTGGTCGATCTTGTTGGGGTAACCAACGGTGGAGATGGTGATCCGCCGCGCCCCGAGCCCCAATCCGTCCGGGTGATTCCAGGTCTCCAGTGCCTGACAAAGGGCTGCGAAGTTCATGGTCGGCTCACCGATTCCCATGACCACCACGTTGGTGACCCGTTCGGTTTCCGGCAACGACTCTTGAACGAGCATGACCTGTTCCACGATTTCGCCGGCGCGTAGGTTTCGGCGCAGCCCCTTCATGCCCGAGGCGCAAAACACGCAGGCCACCGCACAGCCCACCTGGGTCGAGACACAGACCGTATTGCGATCCCCTTCCGGGATGAGGACCGTTTCCACTCGCTGACCGTCATCGAGCTGAAGCAAGAACGCGGTGGTGCCGCCGTCATCTTCTCGTCGCGAGTGAATGCCCAGGGAGCGGACCACCGTGGCTTCGCTCAATTGCCCTCGGAACTTGCCCGACAGATCGGTCATTTCCGAGAAATGATGACTGCGACGCTCGTAGACCCAGCGACGCAGATTTCGCCCGGCGAAGGGACGTTGGCCCCAGTCCGTCGCCAGCTGTTCGAATCCGTCCACCGGCAGATCCGTGAGGCAGCGCAGTGGCTTCATCGCACCGACGCTATCCCGCTTCGCGGTGTTCCGGACTGTCCCCCGAACGATCTGGCTCGGGCGCGGCAGATTTGGTCTCGACGGGCGGCAGGTTGAGAGGCTCGGAGCGCAGCGGCTCCTTGCCGGCCAGGAACTCGGGGGTCACGGTGTAGTGCGAAGGCGGCCGATCCGGCAGCTCGAAGACCACGTCGAGCATGGCTTCTTCCAGAATTGAGCGGAGTGCTCGGACGCCGGTGGAGCGATCTTTGGCACGCTTGGCGATCTCGACCAGGGCTTCCTGGGTGAAATCGAGTTTTGAGCGTTCCAGGGAAAACAGCTTCTGGTACTGGCGAATGAGCGCGTTGCGCGGCTCCTGCATGATGCGGATGAAGTCATCCACGGTGAGTTCGTTGAGGATGCCCGCCACCGGCAAGCGTCCGACGAATTCGGGAATCAATCCGAACTGAACCAAGTCACTGCTTTCGACGTCGTGCAACATCTCCCGCCGCTTGCCGTCGGGAGTGGACTCCATCAGGTCCGAGTGGTAGCCGATTCCCTTGCTACCGATTCGCCGGCCAATGATCTCTTCCAGGCCCACGAAAGTTCCGCCCACGATGAACAGGATGTTGCCGGTGTTCACCGAGAGGTAGTGCTGCTCCGGATGCTTGCGTCCACCCTGGGGAGGGATGTTGGCCGTGGTGCCTTCGAGGATCTTCAACAGGCCTTGCTGTACGCCCTCGCCCGACACATCTCGAGTGATGGAGACGTTCTGAGTGGTCCGGGCGATCTTGTCGATCTCGTCCACGTAGATGATGCCGCGCTCGGCAAGTTCCACGTTGTAGTTCGCGGCTTGCACCAAGCGAAGAATGATGTTCTCCACGTCCTCGCCCACGTACCCGGCTTCGGTCAAAGTGGTGGCGTCAGAGATGGCGAACGGGACTTTCAAGAAGCGCGCAAGGGTTCGCGCCATCAAGGTCTTGCCCGATCCGGTCGGACCAATGAGCAGGACGTTGGACTTTTCGATTTCGACGTCGTCTTCGCCCGCTTCGGGGTGCAGGATGCGCTGGTAGTGGTGATAGACCGAAACGGCCAGCACCCGCTTGGCATGGTCTTGGCCGACGACGTATTCGTCCAGGTAGTCCTTGATCTCTTGCGGAGTGGGCGGCTTCTCGAACGGATTCGCGACTTCCGCAGCGCGTTCTTGCTCAGTGGCCCGCGGCTTCATCTCCTCCAAGAGCAGCGTGTTGCATAACTCCACGCACTCGTTGCAGATGTAGGTGCCAGGGGGGCCGGCGATCAGGCTCAAGACCTTTCGCCGATCCTTTTCGCAGAACGTGCAGCGTTCAGCGTCTCGCGGACCGCGTCCTTTCGACATGTCGTGCTCGTCTAGTCGTCCGGGCCCGCGAGATGGTCGCGTGCGCCGGTTATTCCTCGTCTTCCGACGGCTCGATAACCTCGTCTACAATACCGTACTCCTTCGCCTCAACGCCAGACATGAAGAAGTCGCGGTCGGCGTCTTCGCGAATCTTGTCCGCGGTCTGTCCGGTATGGGACGCGAGGATGTCGACCAGCCGATCCTTGAGGTACCCCATTTCCGTGGCCTGGATGGTGATGTCCTCGGCGGTGCCATGTGCCCCGCCCCACGGCTGGTGAATCATGATTCGCGAGTTCGGCAGGCTGTAGCGCTTGCCCTTGGAACCTGCGGCCAGGAGCACCGCACCCATGCTGGAAGCGGCACCCAGGCACCAGGTGGCGATGTTGCAGCGAATGAGCTGCATGGTGTCGTAGATGGCCAGGCCGGCGGTAATCGAACCTCCGGGCGAATTGACATACATCTGGATGTCCTGCTTCTTGTTTTCCTTTTCGAGGAACAAGAGCTGGGCGACCACAGAGTTGGCCACGAAGTCGTTGATGGAGGAACCGACAAAGATGATGCGGTCTTCCAGCAAGCGCGAGTAGATGTCGTAAGCACGCTCGCCACGGCCGGTTTTTTCGATGACGTACGGTGGATTGGGAATGATCTCGCCCACGGGACCCATCAGGTCGTCTCCTCAGAGGATTCGGGTGTCGAAGAAGTTTCCGCTCGATCCATTTCGTCGGTTGTGATCGCCGATTCCCTTAAGAGCCGTCGGGTATTGTCCCTGCGAATTCCCTCCACCACGGAGTGAAGGGATCCGGATTCGGCGAAATGGTCGAAGAGTTGCTGTGCCGGCATCTGCAGGACCTGAGACATCATCGCGAAATGGTGCTGAATCTGCTCTTCCTGGACCTCGATCTTCTCCGCTTCGGCGATTCGGTCGAGGATGATGGTCTCACGGAGGCGACGCTCGGACTGCTGCTGAAGCCTCCCCTCGCCCTCGAGGAGCTGACGCTCGATGTCCTCGGGGGCGGCGCCCTGTTCGGTCATTTCCTTGCGGACTCGCTCTTTCTCCGCGTCCACGGCCTCCTGCAGATGCTTGGGAGGAAGGGTGAACGGGTGGCGCTCCAGAAGCTGGTCCACGCACATGGCTTCCAGGAGTCGATGCTTGCGCCGCTCGACTTCTTCGTTCATTCGACCGGCAACGATTTCCCGTAGGGCATCCACGGACTCCACCCCGAATTCCTGGAGAAACTCCGGAGAGTCGAGCTCGGGGAGATTGACACGGCGGATGTCCTTCACCGTGCACATCGCGATGGCAGTCTTGCCGCGGTGCTCTTCGAGCGGGTGGTCCTCGGGGATCTCGACGCTGAGCTTGGCTTCCGAGCCTCGCTCTAAGCCGACGAAGTGTCCGATCGCCGCTTCACACGGGATGCCGTCCACGCTTCCCCGCTTGGTGTCGATCAGCCGCTCTTCCTGAACCGGGAGCGAGGTTCCGTCGAGGAAGCTCATCTGGATGTCGGCGATGACCGTGTCGCCGTCTCCGGCCGCCCCTTCCACGGGATCCAGAGTGCCTCGCTGGTGCTGCAGGTTCTCGATCTCGCGCTGGATGTCCTCGTCCTTGATCGTGACCGGGGGAGCGGAGACCCGCAGACCCTTGTACTCGCCGAGGACGAAACGCGGGATCAGCTCGAGCTGGAACTCGACTTGGAGATCCCCGCTCTCTTTCGGTTCCAAGTGTTCGGGGGTGAGAGTGGGGGCTTGGACAGGGCGGAGGTCGTTTTCCTCGATGGCCGAACGGAACTCGTCTTGGAGCAGCTTCTGGCGAACGTCCGTTTCGATGGCCTCGCCGTACTTCTTACGGATGATGTTGCGGGGGACCTTTCCCGGGCGAAATCCGGGAAGTTTGACCTTGCCCATCAGATCCTGCAGCTGCAGCTGGATGGCCTCTTCGATTCGTGCGGAAGGCACGGTGATGGAAACCGTGGCTTCGGTTTCACTGCTGGCATCGACCTCGAACGACATTGCGTCACGACTCCTCGGAGCCCACGATTCGTGGCCGAAGCAGCCGCTGCCAAGACTCCTTGGAGCACGCACCTCGGTCCACCCACTCGTCTTGCGGGCACTTCGCCAGGGCGCGGGTCCTCCCCCGGAAGTGTCCTCCCGGCAACCGATCCCATGCGGAAGGTTCGCCGGATTAGTGTCGAATCGGCTGGGCTCTATCGCGAACGAGGTTCATGAAACCACCGGGCCAAAACACACGCATTCCGGGATTGTAGAAGTGCCCATCCACGATGCAAGCCAGGTCCGTCCGCAGACGTTCCTGGCTTGACTGTTGTGGAAGAGGTGCCCGTGGTTGCGGGCACGGCACTTACGAGGTTTGCTTGCGGCGACGCCGCGAGGCGGCCAATGCGGCCACGCCACCACCGAGGATCAGCATGGTCCCGGGTTCGGGAACGGGAGCGTCGTCGTCACCGTTTCCACCGCCCAAACCACCGTCGTCGTCACCACCACCCTCGTTGCCACTGCCGGAACCTCCGCCGCCGCCGAGTTCGTCGTCGGGCAGGTCGCTATCCGTGGGGTCCTCGTCACCGACTCGGAGACCGAGGTCGAGGTCGTCGTTGCCTACGGGGATCTCCTCGATGGAGTTGGCTGAGCGCGAGGGAAGGGCTGAGCCCGAGCTGGAGTCGTCGCAACCCAACAACGCGACTGAGGTGCCGAGGAGGAGCGCACGCACAATCGAAGAGGTGTCAATGAACATCTGTCGGTTCTCCTGGCTGGAGAGACGAGTCTGGGCATCTCCGGGGCACACTGCGAATTCGAAGAGTGGTGGGGGGGACCACCAGGAAACACGAATCCAACCGCCGAAGGTCCCGTCTCCTGAAGGGGTTGCTACCACTGAATACAGCGAGAATGGGTGACACGCAATCCGCACCGATCCCTAACGAGCTGTTTCAGAACTATTTTCGCGCTCATGGACTGGTGGTTTTCCACAAGTTTCGGGTTTCTTGCGGGGGAAACTTGTGGACTGCCCCCCTTGGAGGCCTTTCATCAAGATGCCGTGAAGTGATCGTGAATCGTGCGGTTGATGTCGAAATCCGGCTTCGGTGGAGGGGTCCTGACAGCTCTCGGGTAACCTGCCCCCTTTTGTCCTCACTCGCCGAGAATCTTGGGAGGTTGTGTTGAGCGACTTTCTGGACGAGCGCCAGAAGAAGCGGGAGGCGCTTCTGGCTGCTGGAGTGGATCCGTATCCGCCACGCTGTGGTGCGGAGCGAACCCCTATTGCCGAGGCTCGGGCTCGCGTCGAGGAGGACCCGCTGCCGACGCTCACGGTGTCGGGCCGGGTGCTGCGCCGCCGCGACTTTGGAAAGATGGTGTTCCTGACTCTGATGGACCAGTCTGGCGAGATCCAGATCATGGTGCAGAAGAAGGCCAACGAGGATCTTCACCGCTTGGTCCGCAAGTCGTTGGACGATGGCGATTTCCTCGAGATCAGCGGCGAGTTGGGCAAGTCGAAGACCGGAGAGACGACGGTGTTCGCGGCCAGCGGCGGGATCCTGTCGAAGGCTTTGAGGCCGCTTCCGGAAAAGCACCACGGTCTCAAGAATCTTGACCTGCGAACTCGTTATCGATACCTGGACCTGGTGGCAAATCCTGAGGTCCGGGACTCTTTCGTCGTTCGCTCGCGGGTGATCCACGATTTGCGGGTGCTACTCGAGGAGCGGGGCTTCCTCGAGGTCGAGACCCCGCTGCTCCATCCGATCGCAGGAGGGGCGCTGGCAAGACCATTCGTGACCCACCACAACACGCTGGACCTGGAACTCTACCTTCGCATTGCTCCGGAGTTGTACCTCAAGCGTTTGTTGGTGGGCGGTCTGGAACGGGTCTACGAAATCGGGAGAGTGTTCCGCAACGAAGGCATCTCCCCGAGGCACAATCCCGAGTTCACGATGCTCGAGTTGTACTGGGCCTATGTGGACTACGAGGCGGTCTTGCAACTCACCGAAGATCTGATCGTGGAGCTGGCCAAGCGGCACACGGCAGATCAGACCACCCAAATTGGCGAGCACACCATCTCGTTGAAAGGTCCGTTCCGCCGCGCGTCTTACGCGGACTTGATCCGCGAGCACGCCGGAGTGGATGCGGCTGATGAGCAGGCAGTGGCCGCGAAGGCGCGCGAGTTGAAGTTGGACATTGCGGACTTGGAGCCGGGCAAGGTCCTCGAAGAACTGTTCGACGCGGCGGTGCTTCCGCATTTGCTGGAACCGACCTTTGTGGTGTTCTACCCAAAGTCGATTTCGCCACTGTCCAAGGCTTGTCCGGACGACGGCACACTGGTGGAGCGCTTCGAGTTGTTCATCAACGGTTGGGAGATTGCCAACGCGTTCTCGGAGCTGAACGACCCGGTGGACCAGCGCGAGCGATTTGAAGCCCAGGTCGCATCGCGGGATCCAGAAAGCCTGGCCGAGATCGACGAGGACTATCTGCGCGCCTTGGAGCACGGGATGCCGCCCGCTGGCGGGCTGGGAATTGGCATTGACCGCTTGATGATGATCCTCGGAGGCTTCGAGTCGATTCGGGACACGATCTTGTTCCCACTTCGAAGACCCACCGAAGAAGAGCTTGCCACTGCCACGGAAGGTGCCGGGTCCAGCTGATGGACCGATTGCTCGTCGCGTCCCGATATCTGATCGGCCGACCCATTTGCCTGGTGTCCCTGCTCGGCGTGTTGGTCGGGGTAGGTTCGATCGTGGTGGTGGACTCGGTCATGAATGGCTTCCTGCGCGAGCAGATGAAGGTCGTTCGCGGAACGTTGCCCGACGTGACCGTGCGTTTGCCCAAGGGGCGCCGCGAACAAGCCCAGTTCGTCCAACAGTCGGTGGAGCTGGTGGAACAGGTCCCTGGCGTCGTCAGCGTCGCGCGACGCCTGGAGTGGCCATCTCTGTACCAGAACACCGATCAGGTGAACCCGACCTGGGGTTCCCGATACGGGGGCTACCACTTCTTGCAGCTGGTCGGGTTGGATCTGGAAGTCGCCCGCGAGAAAGACGAGCTCATGCACCTGACGGCGGTGCAGGGAGAGGGCTTTCGCGCGCCGCGGTTGGATGATCCGTTCTGGTACGACCCTCACGACCAGTTCTGGAAGGATCGGGTCGACCCCAGCAAGCGCTTCGCGCCGTTGATCCCGGTGCTGTTCGGGGAGCCCATGGCACGACTCATGAACCTCCGGGTTGGATCCGTGGTGTCTTTCGCCACCTTCGGAGAACCGTTGCCGGAAGAAGAGCGCTTCCCTCGCCGTAAGCGCTATGCGGTGGTGACCGGGACTTATCGGACCGAGGACAGTGTGTTCGAGCGAACCCACGCGTTCGTCCCCCGCGATCGACTTCAGGAGTTCGCGGGCGTGTCCGAAAGCGCCCGCGAGCTGGCCGTGCGCGGGGCTCCCGGGGTGAGCGAGAAAGAGGTCCGGGATCGCGTTCGATTGGCTCTGTCGGCTCACGGACTGGCGTCCGAAGACATCCAATCCTGGCAGGATCAGAAGCAGCTCTTGCTGCGCGCGATCGAGAACGAGCGCATCATCATGAACATCGTGCTGTTCTTCCTGATCCTCGTCGCCGGATTCAACCTGCTGGTGACCCTGTCCATGATGGTGAGCGAGAAGGTTCGAGAGATCGGGATCTTGGTTTCGATGGGCGCGAGTTCTCAGCGGGTCGCGTCCATCTTCTTGGGCTGCGGGTTTTTGATCGCGATTCTCGGCGCGGTGGCTGGGCTGGGGGGCGGGCTTCTGTTGACCTGGAACATCAACCCGGTGCACGATTTCATTGCCGGGGTGTCAGGAATTCATCTGTTCGACCCGCAGTTCTACTCGTTCCGTGAGATCCCCACCGAGGTCGATGGCGGGCGGATCGCCTGGTTCGTCGTGTCCGCGCTCGGCTGCAGTATGCTCTTCACCTTGTTCCCGAGCTTTGCGGCCAGCCGCATGGAGGTGGTGGATGCCCTTCGAAGGGAGTGAGCCCAGGCGTGGCGTCCGCATTCGTGGACTGCGTCGCGAGTACGTGTCCGCACGGGATCGCTTGGAGATCCTTCGTGGCGTGGACCTTGACTTAGAACCGGGAACCAGCGCCGCCATTGTCGGCAAGAGCGGAGCCGGCAAGTCGACGCTGCTCCACCTGTTGGGACTTCTGGACCGGCCGAGTGGCGGCAGCCTGGAGATCGATGGGATCGACGTGGTCGTCGCGCCCCGCCCGGTCCGCAATCGGCTGCGCCTCGAGCACATCGGGTTCGTGTTCCAGTTCTATCACCTCCTCGAGGAACTGACCGCCGAGCAGAATGTGCTGCTAGCCGGAATGATGCACCAGAGTCCGCTGCGCTGGTGGAGACGCCGCAAGGAGGAGCGGGAACGGGCTCGCGCGCTCTTGGAGCGGGTGGGTTTGAGCGATCGGCTCCGGCACACTCCGTCGAAGCTCTCCGGAGGGGAGCGGCAGCGCGTCGCCATCGCCCGAGCGCTGTTCTGCCAGCCGGAGTTCCTGCTCTGCGACGAACCCACCGGCAATCTGGACGAGCGCACCAGCGATCAGATCGAAAACCTGTTGTTGGAGCTGGCCGCCGAGCACCCGGATATGATCCTCGTGCTGGTCACCCACAACCTTCGCTTGGCCCATCGCTTGAATCGTGTGCTTCTTTTGGAAGCGGGGCGCCTCCGGGACGTCTCAAACGAAGAAGGCTGGGGCGGTCCGGCGGGGGATTCGTTGGCGGCCTCGACCCTGTGACCGCTCCGGGAGTTTTGGCTCTTGCCCGGAGCAGCGGCTCTCCGAAGACTGGATGGTCATGAAACTCGATTTCCGATGCCTGGGATTGGCCCTTCTGATCTTGCCTGCGGGCGGCTGTCAGACTTCTGACAGTCGCGACCTAGATCGTGATTGGGACCGCATCACCGTGGACGGTTGCAACACCCACGAGCGAGTGATGCCTCTTGGCCGGCGCTTCGTCGACTTCGGCAAGGGGATTGCCCGCATCGATGACTGGGCCGCCGAGGACCTGGAGACCCGCGCCGACTACTTGGGGAAGGACTGGGATTCGTTCCGGGCCAAGAAGGCCGACGAGTTCGAAATCACCGGCAAAACGATCGCCGCCACGCCACGGGCTCTGGCGAACGAGTTCTCCCACCGAGGAGACCAGCTCAGCCGTTCCACAGGCAAGTGGTATTCGAAGCTTTGTCGCGACACGCGCTGCCTGTTCGCCCGCGTCTGGCGTGACCTGCGGATGATCGAATAGTCCCTGGGCTCTTTCGCGCCCCACACGGTGGCTGACCGGGACTACCAGTATTCGCCGGGTTCGCGAAGCGCCGTGGGCTTGTCCAAGATCTCTTTCATGAGAATCGCCCGTCGCATGGTGCGCCGGTTCAGCGGCGTTTCCCGGAACAAGTCTCGGGCGGATCGCAAGGTTCCCTGATCCGATCCCAGTTTGTAGGCGTTCACATCCACCCGGTAGGCGTCCCCTTCGAGTTCATAGGCCTGGTCTGTCTCGATCTGATAGGCGTTCGTTGAATCGATGTTGTAGGCGCCAGCGGGTGATGGTGGCGTCGGGGAGGCACTCGCCTTTTGCGATGCCCTGGCGGGGAATGGTGGGGAGTGGCGATGCGCCGCTGGCGTCGCAGGATGGGAAACCGGCGGCGGGGGCGGTGCCGTTGGAGGTTCCGGGGGCGGAGTCGGGTCTGGCTCCCGGAGTTCGGGAAATTCGGCCACCGGACGTGGTGACTCCAAAGGGTCGGGGGTCGACCCTTTGCGTCGCTTTCGCATCAGCTCTTCGAAATTGCGTCGAACTCGCTCTTCCAGGTCGGAAACAACCGGGGGCGTTCCGGACGACGGGGGTGGGCCAGACGGTCTTTGGTTGTTGCCTGTCTTGCCAAGCAACGACGACAGTCCTGGACCGATCATCATGAACAGAAAGATCAGCGGAACCAGGTTCTTGAGCAAGAGATCGAGCAGTTCCTCCATGAGGGATCAGTCCGCGTCTTCGTTGCTCGAATCGTCCCCACCCAGGCTTTGCCGCATGCCGGTGTCGGCCTGAATGTTCTTCAAACGCAGGTAGTCCATGACCCCGAGCTGGCCGTTGCGAAGGGCGTCGGCCATGGCGAGGGGAACCGAGGCCTGGGCTTCGACCAGCTTGGCGCGGTTCTCCATGACATTGGCCTGCATCTCTTGCTCTTGGGCCACGGCCATGGCGCGGCGAACTTCCGCGTTGGCTTGAGCGATTCGCTTGTCTGCTTCGGCCTGGTCGGTTTGCAGCTTCGCTCCGATGTTGTCGCCGATATCCACGTCGGCGATGTCGATCGAGAGGATTTCGAAGGCAGTGCCCGCATCCAGTCCCTTTTCCAGCACCGTGCGCGAAATGAGGTCTGGATTCTCCAACACGTCCTTGTGGGAGAGCGAGGAGCCGATGGTGCTGACGATGCCCTCACCGACACGAGCGATGATCGTGTCTTCGGTCGCGCCACCGATCAGTCGGGCGATGTTGGTCCGCACCGTGACTCGACCCCGCGCCAACACTTGAATGCCGTCCTTGGCCATGGCCACGATCTCGGTCTTGCCAGATTCAGGCTTCGGGCAGTCGATGATCTTGGGATTCACGCAAGTTTGCACCGCGTCCAGCACGTTACGACCGGCGAGGTCAATTCCTGCCGCGACGTTGAACGGCAGGTCGAGGCCGGCTCGGTCGGCGGCGATGAGGGCGCGCACGACGTTCACCACGTTTCCGCCGGCCAGATAGTGCGCCTGCAGCTGTTTGGTGGTGACGTCGATGCCTGCCTGCACGGCAGAGATGCGAGCCGACGCGATCACCTCCGGGCGAACCTTTCGCAGGGACATCAAGAACAGTTCCATCAGGCCGATGCCGGCGCCGGACGTCAGGCAGCGAATGTAGAGGTTCGCATACTTGAAAATGATGATCAGGAGGATGATGGCAACCAGGCCGAACACCACCCCCAAGATGACGGGGAGATTGCTGTCCGAAGCGAGGAGCGGCAGGGAGATCATCGGTTTCTCCGTTTTGGGCGTCAGCCGAGGTCCGACGACGCCGAGGGTTCGTTTTTCTTTTGAACGATCACGCGGTTCCCTTCGACCTTCACGACGTGAATCGCGTCGCCCGCTTGCAAGTGGCTTCCGCGGGTCACCACGTCGACCCGGCGATCTCCCAGCATGGCGATGCCCGAGGGCCGAAGGTCCGTGATGGCCGAGCCGGTTTGCCCGACCAGAGAGCCCAAACCTGATTCTGTGGCCTCCCGCTGATCGATGCCCGGGCCGGAGAGGATGATCGCGCGACCAAACGGGGTTTTGGGAAGGATGGCGAAGGCCGCGAGCATGGTCAACGGAGCGAGGATCGCGACACTGGCGCCGTAGGTGATGGTCGGACCCACTCCACCCGACTGGTAGCTGAAGTAGCCACCCAGGACCAGGCAGATCGCCGCTCCAATCCCGAGGAGCCCGCCGGACGGGAAGAAGACTTCGAAGACGACGAACAACAACCCTGCGCCCAAGAGTGCATAGGTTTGCCAGCCGAATTCAAACATTCGTCGTTCCTTGAACGTCGGGGCCTTGAACGTCGGGGCCTTGAACGTCAGGGCCTTGAACGTCAGGGCCGTGAGCGTTGGGACCGCTGGTGTCTGGTCCCTCGTTTCCTGGTCCGGGACGAGGGACACCGGATTCGTCGGAGCCCGATGCCGGGCGCACCACGATTCGGTTGCCTTGCAGCTTTACCACGCGCACCGAAGTTCCTTCACTGACAAATTGGCCTTCGGCGACGGCATCGAGCTGGTTTCCTTCCAGCAGGATTTTTCCGGCCGGGCGGAGAGGACTTTGAGCGACGGCCAAGGCACCGATTTGGGGTCGCCATTCGCGGCGCACATCGTCGACCAAGGCGGCGGCGCTTCGCGCCGTGGGAGACGCGAAGCTGCTCTTCAGCATCACCCGATTGAAGACCGGGACTTGGGGCAGGAAGTGGGAGAGCAGCAGGACGGCGATCAATCCGCCCCCCAGCGACACCCCGAGCCACTGGACGTTTTCCCACCATTCCATCGCGACCCATGGGCGTCCGTCGGGAGGCAGCGCGAATGACTGCAGGCTCAGCACGAGTCCGGCCAGCAGTGCCAGGGCTCCCGTGATTCCGGCCACCAAGGTTCCGGGCACCAGGAACACCTCGATCGCGATCAGCACGAACCCGGCGACGATCAACAAAATCTCGGTCACTTCGGCCAAGCCGACCAGGTACTTGCCAAACAAGAAAAGCCCCATGCATAGCGTTCCGAGGACCCCGGGAAGGCCGAAACCCGGGACCTTCACCTCGATGAGAATTCCCAGAACGCCACAGATCAAAAAGAACCACGAGTAGCTTTGCACGAAGGCGGCCAGGCTTTCCGACCAGGACGCGGTCATGGTGCGAATCGGCGCGTTGGTCGCTTCCAGCAGTCCCAGAAGTTCCTCTTGGCTGGAAACGATGCCGTCGATGAACTGCACCTCCATGGCCTCTTGAGCGGTGAGATTGAGAAGTTCATCGCTCCCGCAGATCTCTCGCACCCGGTGCACTCGTTGCTCGGAGTACAAGTTCACCAATTCGCGGTACTCCTGGTCCTTGACGAACCGGCGCACTCCATCCACCTCGACCTCGTAGAGGACGAGTCGTGGATCGACCATCGCCTCGGCAATGGAGTCGTTGCGGTTGGTGCGTTGAGCCTTGGCACGAAAATGACTGCGGAAGTGGGAAATGAACTTCTCTTCTTCTTCCGTGCGCTGTTGGCGGACAGGCTCGAGTTCCTCCACCGGCAGGAACGGAATCGGAGAAATCCAAATGGGCCGAGCGGAACCGATGTTGCCCCCGGGGGTCATGAACAGGTAGTCGCAGGAGATGGCGATCAAGGCGCCCGCCGAGGCCGCTTTCTGCCCGACCCAGGCCACCGTCACCGGACCGTCAAGATTCTCGATGGCGTCGACGATTCGGTCCATCAGGGTGACCTGGCCGCCTTCCGTGTCGATCTTGAAGATCAGATGACTGGCGCCGCTGGCTTCCGCTTCGCGGACCGAGCGCAGGGTGAGCGCCACCATCCCCTCGGAAAGCGGGCCTTGGATGGGCACGATCACCACGCCCGGAGCGGGATCCTCCGTCGACGGGGATTGGGAGCTCGCTAGCATTGTGGCGAGGACGAGTGCGAAGAGGGTTTTCATGGTTGACCGCCAGGATTGGGGGGTGCCTGAAAAACTACTACGCAATCGCGGGGCCCCTCGCAACGTCGGCTTGTTTCAGAAGGCTCCAATGGGAACGTCTCGCCGCGCCGTGCCGGTTTGGCGCAGCGGTTTGGGGGGCATTCCCTCATGGCGATGTCGCCATTCCAATCGGGCTGGTTTGTGGGGAGACGGGCGCGGTCGGGCGCTCGGCGGGAGGAAGCGCGCGTTCCAGTCCGCGACGAATGCGACGAACCAAGAACTGGGAGGTCGGTTCGATGATCGGGGTGAGATCCGTCGCCAGCTCCGTCAGCTCCCACTCGGCGAGGGCGCGAACCTCCGCGGAAGCGTTCGCGTTGTGGGACAGATCGATCAGGGACTCCACCAGCTGATGCTGGAAAACACCGCGAAGCGCGAGCGCCTGTTGGTTTGCCGGAGAGAACGCGTGATCTCTCAGTCGACGGAAGAGCTCGGCCAATCCGAGCTGCTGCGGGTCTCGAGAACTCTGATCCACCAGGCGAGCGCATCGATGGGGGTGGAGTAGCAAGGCGAGGCCCTGAGCGACCAGACCGCGACATGCGTGGAGCCGGTCGAAGGTGGGACCTGTGTTGGAGTCGAAGCCGTCGGCTCTGAGTCGAAGGCCGGGAGGAGCCGGCGGAAGCTGGTCGAGGATGGCGGTGGGAATCGACAAGACGTCTGGTTCGAAACAGCGGAGAAGGAGGTCGAGGGCGGCGCGTTGCTCGGCAGCGGAAACAACGGCGAGTGGAATTTGCCCGTCCCCTGCGAGGGCATAACGGTAGCGGACCCCGCCGACCAACCGGGTCGCCGCCTCGAACGCAAATTGATGGTAGTAGTAGACCGGAACCAGGCGGCGGGCGAGGTATGCGAGAGGTTCCCGCGGATCGATCCCGTGTTCGGGGAGGAGATCCAAGAGGCGAGCTCGGACCTGCAAGGTTTCCTCGAGGAAGCGCAAGGGGTTGCTGTCGTTGTCCCACAGATTGGCGGCGGGATGGGCGGCGCCCGGAGATCGAGAGTCCTGGTCGGTCAGGAACACCAGGCCCCGCTCGAGACCCGCGAGGACCAACTCGTCCAAGAAGTCCTCCTCGTTGCGTCCGTCGGGAACCGGCTGATAGGCGTAGGCGGCCGCGAAACGGTCGTACTCACCCGGTTGGCGTGCGTAGGCATCGGCGGCCCGCAGTTCGCCATCTTGCAGTCTTAGCCAAGGAGCCGGGTAGTCCATCACCGAGGCGCGTCCGTAGGTGCTCGCGGCAAAGTTGTGACTGAACCCAAGGGCGTGTCCGACCTCGTGCGCGGCGAGTTGTCGAGCCCGCGCGAGCACCAGATCTCGAGCGCTGCCCGGTTGCACCGCGTCCGCGGCCCAGCTCACGGGCCAGGCGAGATCGACGCAACATTGGTCTTGGCCAAACTCTCCGACGAGTCCAAAGCCCGCGGCCAGATTGGCATCGGTGCGGGCGCGGTGGGAGTCCATGCGAGTGGTGCCTTTGAGGATCTCTCCTGTTCGGGGATCGATCAAGCTGGCACCGATCGACCAGCCCCGCTCGGCTCGGTGTACGTACTGGATGACCGAGTAGCGGGCGTCCATGGGATCGACGTTGTTGGGCAGGTCTTCGACTTGGAAGGCATTCACGAATCCGGCGGCCTCGAAGACCGAGTTCCACCACAACGCGCCCTCGCGTATGGCGGAACGCAGCGGTTCGGGAATCCCTCGGTCGAGATGGAACACGATGGGTTTCACCGGCTCCGACAGCGCTTGATCCGGGTGTTTCTTCTCCAACCGCCAACGCTGAATCCAGCGGCGCTGCAAGGGTTCGTCGAGCGGTCGAGCAAAGTCGGTGAAGCCGAAAGAGATGCTGCCAACCCGGGGGTCGAAGGCCCGAGGCTGGTAGCCGTCTTCCGGAAGTGGGAGCAGAGAGTGATGTTGGCGAACGGTCACGCGTCGGCCGTCCTCTGCTTGCTGGGCCAGGATCGGCCCTGCACGCTCGGCGGCGTAGGTCAGCCACGCACTGATTTCCGTGTTTCCGGGAAAGTTCTTGGTGAACGGGGGTGCAAACACCGAGCAGGATTCATCGATGCGGTACTTGCCTTGTCCGCCACGCTCCAGGACTTCGAGACCGTGCACCGCGTCTCGTTGGAAGAACTCCGTGGCGTCGATGAGGTAGCTCTGTTTGTTTTCGGCGAGCACCTCGAAGGCAGCAAGGACCGAGTCCGGAAAAGACTGGTCGACCGTTCGCTGCAAGGCGGTGGGTTGTCGTTCGAGAGCGCGCCAGCGTAGATTCTTCTGAACCCACAGGACCTTGTCGCCAAAGCGCTGGAACTCGCACAGAGCGTTGCCTTGGACAGCTCCCCGGTCCAAACCCAGGGGGTTGGAGCCGATGCCTTCTGCCAGGGAAACGAAATAGAGGAATTCCGTTCGATCCTGGGGTACTTCGAGGAGCAGGCGTCCTCGGGACGGGTGGAGATGGAGCGGGAAGTAGCCTTCGTGGCGGACGAATCCGCGAGTGGTTTGCTCCCAACCGGAGTCTGCCGGAAGAGTGGCGCAGGCCCCCAGCCCGAGCAAAGGGAGCCCGAGCCAACAGAGACGCTTGGACGATCGTCGGCGTCGAGCCGCCGGAACAAGGGGGGAGCGAAGACGCAGCATGCAGCCAATCTCCAACGGTTGCTTGGCGGGTCCGAAGCGAAGCGCAAAGCAAAAGAGCAGGGCGGACGGAACCTGTCGGCTCCCGCCCGCCCTGAAGAGGTCTTTCTTTCACGACGAAGGTCGCCGCGAGCGATGGTCGATCAGAACCCCGGGACCGACTTGGCCTTCTGGTAGAGCGCGTAGCAGACCAACCAGCCGATCAGGATCACGGCGGGAATGTACACCCAGCTGATGTTGGCAGGTGCCGTCAGCCAGGTCGACTGCTGGCTGAGCATCATGAATACCAATGGAATCGACATGTAGGTGTTGTGCTTGGAGCGCATACCCGCCAAGGCGACCAAGGCTCCATCCGGCGCTTCACCGTTCTTCACCGCGGTGATGATCTTCTTCTGGCTCGGCCAGATTCGCATCCAAACGTTGGCCGCCATGAAAGTGCCGAACATTGCTCCCAGGTGGATGGCATAGGCTCGGAATCCGAAGCCGCAAACCTTCTGCATGACGATGACTGCCCCGGAGGCCAGGACCCATCCCAGAATGAATTGGGCCTTCGGATCCTTGACCGCCTTGAACAGTGGGTCGTAGATCATGAAGCCAAGGAATGCGATGGCCGGGCCGATCCAACCCAGAGGTGCCCAGCCCCCTTCTCCTCCGAAAACCATGACCTCGGAGTCGTGGTAGTACACTTTGATGAGGAGAACGAGTCCGGAGACCCAGGTGTAAGCGGCACCCCATCGAAACCAGAACAAGGTTCGAGGCAATAGTTCCGGCACGACTTTCTTCTTGGAGTCCGCGTCCAGCGTGGGAGCGAATGCGGTGTTGACCCAATTGAAGAAGTACAGCAATCCGATCCACAGGATCCCGGCCACCACGTGAATCCATCGAAAGACAGAGTCGACGAGATTCGAATAGTCCATCGCGTGTTTCCTTCTCTCTTGAAGAACTCTCGTAGTCGCTGAGACGTGTGCTTGCTCGACCGCTCGGAAGCGTCTCCGGTCGTGGCCAGCTCATTCGATCAGCGGTGAATCCGTGCTCCGACCCCGAATGGTTTCTCGATGAGCATCACCGGTGGGACTTGCTTCCTAGGGGCCCGAACTTCTCCCATGGGCAGGAAGCTTACCCCAACGTCTCTTCAGATCTCGGTGAAAACCAGAGCGTGGGGGCTGATGGCACGCCTTTCGCGTTTCTCATGGCGCGTTTGTCCGCGGCGCCAGTTCCAGATCTCTGCACGAGGGACTTGCCGACCGTGCCGAAGGAAGAGTCGGAGTGAAGACCCTTGCGGGGAGCCTTCACTCGTGAGGCTGGACAAACTCGCGCCAGAGCAAGACTCCGCCCGCAGCGGCGGCGGGAATGGCAAACAAGTTGACGATGGGGATCAGCGTCAGGGCCAGTGTGGCGCCACCATAACCCACCATCAGGAACCAATGTCGGCGTGCCATAGAACGCTGCGTTGAGAACGGGATGCGATGGTTGGCCAAGGTGAAGTCCATGCATTCGAGAGCCAGGGACCAAATGCCGAACAGTAAGAGAGCGAAGGGCGCGATGACGTTCACCACCGGGATGAATCCGAGAATCAGCAGCGGGATCATCCAGCAAACAAAGTAGGCCAGTTTGTGGACTTCTTGCTTCAGCGAGTGGATCACGTCTTTGCTGATCTGTCCGAGGGAGAGAGAGTCCTCAGAGCCGATTCCGGAAAGTTGCTTCTCGAGAGTCTCCGTCATCCAGCCATAGAACGGCGATCCAAGAAGGGTGGACATCACCACGAAACTGTTCAGCGCGACGAGCAGGAAGAGCACGGCGAAAAGTAGCCAGAGCACGAACTGGACGACCTGGTTGGCCGAACTCCAGGTGCGGTCCATGGCCCAGTTCACCGTGTCTTGAAAGAAGTGCAGGCCGAGCCAGCCCACCAGGACAAACAAGACGACGTTCAGCAGCAGAGGCCAGATCACAAACCGGCGCAGCCTCGGCTTGGTGATCAGCGACATCCCCCGGAACACCGCGCGGGCGCCGGCGAGGCTTCCTCCGCGGCGCCTCTTCACTGCGGGCGTTCTCCTTGCTCTTGTTCCGCTGGCGGAGCCATGACGTCGTCGTCTTCGTCGCCAACGTAACCCAGCCCGCGCAAGGTTTGCATTTCGTCATCCGACAGATCGCGAGTTTCGTCGACTTGCTTCGGGGCCAGTTGTCGGAGGGTTCCCTGGGCGCGCTGGTGAAACGCACGAATGGGCTCCATGGCGGCCGCCTGTTCGCCGGCAAGGTTCTTCAGCTGGTACGGGTCCTGGTTGCCGTCGAACAAGAACTCCAGCGGACGACCACGCCCGTAGTAGCGAATGTAACTCCATTGTTCGTGATCGACGCGGTGCCAGTCGCGCGGCGCCGCCGGCATGTTGGGCGGAGCGACGGTGGGGAAACGGGCGCTCAAAACGGGTTCTCCGCGATCGGTTTCCCGCTGACGCAGGATCGCAGCCAGAGAGCGCCCTCCGATGCTGGGCTCGGCGTAGTCGATGCCACACAGGTCGAGCAATGTCGGTCCAATGTCGACGTTGGCGACGGGGGTGTCGCTTCGGAAAGCGGCGAGGCCGGGAACACGGAACAGCAGCGGCACGTGGACCAGCTCGTTGAAGAGCCCGTGACCGTGACCGAGCTTGGCCCGCTCGAACAGCTCTTCCCCGTGGTCCGCGCACAGCACCACGACGGTGTCCTTGGAGAGTCCCAGCTCCTTCAAACTGTCGAGCAGTCGCCCAATGTGTTGGTCCGTGAAGGCGATCTCTCCCTCGTACAGCGATCGGGCACGATCGGTGTTTTGAGGGATCGGCTGACCGTTCAGGTCCATGCGTTTGGTGGCAGGGCGCACAGGGAAACGCTCGGTGATTCCTGCGTGGGGAAGCAAGTCGCTGTGCGGGTCGAAGTAATGGACGGTGAAGAAGAAGCGACGTTCGCGATTCCGTTTGAGCCAATCGATGGCCTTGTCCGTGACCAGCGGGGAAGTGATGCGCTTGGCGGCATCGTTCATCGCCGCGGGGTTGGATGGATCCTCGATTCTCGGACCGCCATCGGGCGTCACCATGCCCAGGTCGTCATAGGAATCGAAGCCCTGATCGAATCCCCATTCCGCGTCCGTGAACGTGCCGGAGACCACCGCTCCCGTGGAGTACCCCGCGCTCGCAAACGACTCGACGAAACTCACGAAGTGCGAGCCGAACCGGTGGTTGCGGTGAATCACGCCGTGGCTCTCGGGATAGAGACCGCTGAACACCGAGGCGTAGGAGGGCAAGGTCCACGAACCTTGGCTGAGCGCTCGTTCGAACAACACCGACTCCGAGGCCAACTGATCCAGGGCCGGGGAGGTGTCGCGATCGTGCCCATAGCAACCCAGGTAGTCCGCCCGGAGTGTGTCGACGGTGATCAGCAGTACATTCGGACGCTGCCCGGAGTCTCGTTGTCGGCAGATCGTGGGGACGCTGACGGCCCAGCCTCGGCTGGCGTCCGCAGGCTGGCCATCGACCATCACCTCGAAGCCGCGGGTCGCGGGGAGATCCTGGCAGTCCACGCGGAGATGGATCCACGGCGAAATGCTGGACTGGACGTTCGCTGGTCGGTCTTCGTGGCCTCCTTCGTGAAAGAAGCGAACTTGCCAGGTGCCGAGTTCGGCGTGCTTGCGCGAGCTCACCGCAAACTCCAGAAAACCTTCAGTCGTGGCAGGGAGTGAAAGGTCCACCCGAGGTTCGGTCAGAATGGGACGGGTTTCATCCCCGAAGGAAACCTTCAACGTTGCGTCCTGCAACGGCGCGGCCTTGGCCCGCTGAGTGGCCCAAGCGGCTTGGTAGTTTTCGGTTTCGTCGGAGGAACAAGCGCTGAGGACGAAACTGGCAGTGAGCGCCGTCAACAAGATCCGCAACATGGGAAGGTCCTCGAAAGAGTGGGGGCGCCGAAAACTCCGCTAGCAGCCCGCTAGCCGACACGCCGCGGATCCACCATGCCCGCTTGGTCCGCTGCCCCGATCCGGTCGCGACGCAGCCAGAAGAAGAGGTACAGCGGGTTGCCGTTTTCGTCCGGCAAGGCCGGAATTGCCAAAGAACGCGGCACATAGTCTGGCGAGGGCGGAGGGACGCGGGGAATGGAGCCGCCCGCGCGGATGTGAGGGTGCCAGAGAATCAGGTCGGGGCGTCGCTCCTGCAGGTAGCGCCGAGACGCCTGCTTCATGTGACCGGGGCGATCCATGATCCAAGGGTCCCACTCGACTTTGGCCACGTGGCGGTCGCACAGGCCGCTCTGATCGATGGTGGAAACTTCGGCGTAGTAGGGAATGGCTCCGGCCGCGGTCGTGGCGATCGTCGCGTCGTTCCACAGCGTGCGTTTCAACTCTTTTCCGGCTTCGACCCACCAAGCTGAGTTGCGGCGCATGATGTTGACCGAGTTGACGAAACTGACCTTTTGCGCCGCGCCCTCACTCGTGCTGCGTAGGGTCGGCTGGTAGTTCCAGGAACACAGGGCGGCAACGCCCATGACCACCAGTGCCGCGCGCGCGACCGCGTGAGGAATCCACGATTTCAATTGGTGGAACAACACTTGGAGGGCCAGGACCACCAGCACCGCGACGAAGGGCAACAGGGGAACAGTGAATCGGTAAAGCGCCATGTAGTCCCCCCCGGCCCAGGCGATGTATCCCGAGAAGAGGGCGATCAGGAGCAACACGTGACCGGCGCCGCGGCGTGCCAGAGGGTCACGGTTCATCGCCCCGGCGAGAGCACCCGCCACGGTCATCAACCACAGGCCCGGGTAGGCCTCGACGAAGGACTTCAGGTACTGCAGCCCCAGGGAAAGGCCGATTGCCGAACCGGCTTTCACGTAGAACGTATTGGGCAGCCAGTCGTCGTAGTAGGAATGTCGCCAAAGAAGGAACGGGACGAAGGTCAGGAAGAAACCGCCGGCCAAGGCTCCGGCGCGAGTCAAGAGTGCGCGGCTCTCCCACCGGGAAAGCACGGCATGGATCATCAGGTGAAGACCGGTGGCTGCGCCAAACACGACTCCGTCGGGTCGCACCATGGTCGACAACGCGTAGACCAGGCCGGACAGAAGGAGTTTTCGAGGAGAGTCGCGGCCGGTTTCGTACAGGCAAACCGCGGCCAAGACGAACGCGGTGAAGCAGATGGTCTCCAGGCCCGACGTGGCCCAAAGAACGATCGGACCGAGGGATGCGAGGACCACCGTCGTGAGCGACGCAAAGAGTGAGGAACCACGGAGCAGGCGTCGCGCCAGGAACCAGGTCGCTGCGTAAGTGGCGGCGAGCAGAACCACTCCAAGGATCAAGGACCAGGTTTCCGCCGTCAATCCAGCCGCGAGGCCAGCGGCAAGCAGCACCACCCAAAGAAAGTTGGTGTAGCCTTCCACCCGTTCTCCGGGGTTGTAGACCAGGCCATGACCGTCCGCCAGGTTCTTGGCATAGCGGTAGGAAATGTACGAGTCGTCGCAGAAGAACTGGACGCGCTGGACGTGGAGAAGAGTGACGGCGACCGCGATCAACAACACCAACAACCCAAGCATCCAGTGCGCCTTCGGCGTTGCGGAGGAGGAGGTGTCGGGAGCCACGGGTTCGCGGGCGGACGTTTCCGGAGAGGTCATTGGTCTCTCGTGTAACCCAGGGCTTCCACCTGGTAGCGATGACTTTCGGCGCTTTCTCGAGAAATCGTCGGCGGGTCTGCCAACGCTTTGGCTTCGAGGTCGGCGAGGCACGCCTCGAGGCGATTGCGGAACTCCCCCAATCGATCCGGTTGCTCTGCGGCGAGATTCTGCCTCTCCTTGGGGTCTTGATCCAGGTTGTAAAGCTCCTCCGTGCCACGGTTCTCATCACGGATGTACTTGAACGGCCACACGATCAGAGTCTGCATGTGCGCCACCACGGAATTGCGTTTCGAGTGGGACTGACGCCACTGACCGAGCCGCTCCTGGTAGTCGTCTTCGATGGCCTGAAGGAGCATCGACACGATTTCCGGGTGATTCTCTGGCAGCTTCTTGCGAAAGCCCTTGGGGTTGTCGGTCTTGAAGATCCGGTAGCTGGGCTCGCCCGCCTCGTCGACATCGACGAGAATCTTCCAGTTGTCTTTCTCGAAGCTCCGGCGCTTGGCGACTTCGGTTTCGTCCCGAGGCAGTTCGATCTCGGTGGTGTGGACGGCCACGTAGGCTTCGCGTTCGGAGGTCGGCAGGGCTGCTCGAGTCGCCCCGGCCGCACCGGCGAAGTGGCGGCGTAAGCTGATTCCCTGAAGTCCGTAGAAGGGCTCCGGGATCTCCAGCAAGTCGAGCAACGTGGGAGTCACGTCTGAGAGCTGCACGACTTCTCCGGAAACACCCGCCGGGATTCCGGGGCCCTTGAGAATCAACGGGATGCGCACGGTCTCTTCGTACAGCTGGATCGTGTGGCCGATCCAGTCGTGTTCCCCCAGATTCTCGCCGTGGTCGGCGGTGACGATGACGTAGGTGTCCTTGGCGAACCCTCGCTGTTCCAATGCATCGAGGACTCGTCCCACATGAAAGTCGGTGAACGCCACTTCGCTGTCGTAGAGCGAGTAGAGGCGATCCCAGTCTGCCGCTTGGAACGAGTCGGCCCGGTCGCGGAGGTCCCAAATGTCCGCTCCACTCGTGACCAGAGAAGATTCTCCTCCGAAGGTGAATCCTTCGTGTTCCTGGTAGTTGTAGTGGGGGTCGAAGTAGTGCAGGTAGAGGAAGAAACCGGGGTTGGCATCCGTCTGGATCCAGGTCACCGCCTCGTCGGACAGGCAGGCCGAATTGGTCCCGGCGCGGTCAATCAGGCAGCCGCCTTCGAAGTGGTCGTACCCGCGGTGAAGCCCAAACAGCGGTTGCAAGAAGTAGTTGCCAACCATTCCCTGGGTTTTGAACCCGGCTTCGGACAAAAGGCTGGCAAGGAGCCGAGCTTGGGGGGAAATGGGAGTCTGAAAGTTCTCGGCGCGATGGCTGTCGGGGGTCAAGCCGGTGAACAGCGTGGCGACCGAGGGCAAGGTCCACGGAGCGGCGGCGTAGGCTCGCTCGAAGCGGAGGCCGCCGGCCGCGAGCCGGTCCAGGTTCGGCGAAGTGTCGCGATCGTGGCCGTAGCACCCCAGCCGATCCGCACGAAGCGTGTCGATGCAGATCAACACGACGTTTCGCGTTGGCTGCGGAGCGGGGATCGCGGGGGATCCGGAGATGAGGGAGAGGAGGAGGAGAAGATTCATTGGCCAAGCAGATCAGACAGTATCTCACTGCTTCTGGGATCGTCCAAGCGTGGGGGCTTCCCGAAGGTGGTCCCTGGTACGGTCGCGGCTACCATGGGGCGGTTCCCTTTTCCGAGGAGGCTTGCGCGTGCCCTCCGGCCGTTTCCTTCTTCTGACACTCTTTGGGGTGCTGGCCTCCTGCGCGGAGGACCGCGCTTCGGGACCCCAAAGTCCCCCTGCGCCGCATCCGGATCCGTCGACCCCCGCGACGACCCAGCCCTCCCGATCCGTGGAATTCCTCCTGGATCGCATCGACCAGGCGGAGATCGAATCGCGGGTCCTGGAGCAGGCGCGGATGGGAACGGTTCGCTGCCGGCTCTCGGAACTGCCCCAGGAGCTGGCGGGGGGCGGCATGGTCCGCCTCACCCTGCCCTACGCGGTCGAGACCGACTCCTTCGGCGTCCCCCTCGGGGTCGACGTCGCTGGCGAAAATGGCGAGCCGCTGTCCGCCGTGGATCCGGTCGTGATCCCGGCTCTGCGGGATGTGCCGGCTTCCTCCCATGCCGTCTTTGCCGAGTTCAAGACGTCCCGCGATCACGTCGGGTTTCGACGGGTGGTGCTCGATCGACCGGGGGAAGTCGCGATTCCCCTTCGCCCGTTGGATCCAGCAATGCGCGGCACCCTGGTCTTGCATCCTGGCCCGGGAGGCATCGACGCGCCGATGCCGGAAGGTCACACCGAGCATCCTCTCTACACCGCTTGGGTGGATGGGAAGGAAATCGGGCGAGTGCGAATGGACCACCGGGGTCTGCACGAACTCGTCTTTGAGATCCCGGCGGAAAGGCGGCGGCAAGAGGTGGTGCTACGCTGGGAGTTCTTGGCGCCGGGCTCGGGAGCGACCACGTCGATGTTGCGCAATCTTGTGCTCACGGTGGCCGACGGTCGGGACCGAGTCGCCGTCCCGGAAAGCGTCTTGGCCCAGAAGGGGGTGGTGAGCTACTCGCCCGCGCCGCCTCCTGCGTTCCGCAGCGCCAAGGCGAGCGGCCGCCGTTCTCTGACCAGCGCCGGCGTCTTCCTTCCTGGGGAGGCTTCGGTGATGGCGGAAGTTCTCCAGCCGTTCGAAGTGCTTCGCGACGGGGTCGTCGTCGGGGCGGTGAACGGCAAGAAGAAAATGGAGGTGGTGTTTCGCGAAGAGCAGTTCGGATTGGGCGAGCTGACCATTCGCGGCCGTGCCGGGTTGCGCGGGGAGTTCTGGTTGATTCAACCCGGAGCGCTGTACCTGAAGCCTCTGCCCTTCGTCCGCGGTCAGGAAGGTGAGGAGCCGGGCCACCCCTTGGTCCGACAGGTGGAGATCGCCAGCGAGACCCGGCGTTCCATGATCACCGTGCAGGGCACTCGCGCTTCCTTTCCATTGAGTTATCGCGCGAATGATCGATTCGAGTTCTCTCTCGGCCTGGAAGAGCTTGGCCTGAGTTCGTGGCCCCGGTCAGAGCTGGTCTTTCGGGTGTCTTTGGAAGGAGACACGGAGACTCCGCAGATCCTTTACGAGGCCGGGTTCGGAAAAGCGATTCGCTGGCAAGACGTTCGCGTGCCGATGCCCCGCGACAGCAAGCCAGGGTCGCGGCTTGTGCTGGAGTGCCGTTCGAAAGGACGAGCCACCCTTGCCAACACGCACCTGTGTCTGGTGGTGGCAGAGCCACGGCTGGTGCGCAAGAACGTCGAACGGCCGCCCAATTTGCTGATCTACCTCATCGACACATTGCGCGCCGATCACCTTTCTTGCTACGGATACGACCGCAAGACATCCCCGAAGATCGATCGCTTCGCCAAGGACGCGATTTTGTTCGAACAGGCTTACTCCACGTCCCCATGGACACGGCCCTCCGTGGCATCTTTGTTCAGCGGCTTGCGCTACGGGACCCACGGGGCCGGGAAAACCACCGGCTTGGCTCCCGAGTTGAATACTTTGGCCGAACGATTGCGCAGCCAGGGCTTCGAGACTGCCGCGTTCATCGCGAATGCCCATGTACACGGCAGCACCCTCAACTTCGAACAAGGCTTCAGCCGTTTCGTTGGGGTGGAAAAGGTGAAGGGAGCGTCCCGGGCCTCGGACGTGAACGAGCTGGTGTTCGATTGGCTCGAGGGGCACTCGGATCGGCCGTTCTTTCTGTACGTGCACACCATCGATCCCCACGCGACCTACGAACCGCCCGAGGAAACGGCCGGCACGTTCCAGGCTCCCTACGATGGGGTGTTGAACCCGAGTTTGACGCACTCGCGCACGCTGTCCAGTTTGGAGTCCCTCGGACCGAAGGACATTCAATACCTGCGGGATCTGTACGACGAAGAGATCTTGTTCAACGACCGCGAATTCGGCCGCTTGATGAAGCAGCTCAAGGAGCGAGGTCTGTACGACAACACGGTGGTGGTGGTCGTCTCGGATCATGGCGAGGAGTTTCACGAACACGGCGGATTCGGCCACGGCAACCGGCTGTGGCAAGAGTTGTTGCGAGTGCCGTTCCTGTGGAAGCCGGCGGCGGACAGCAAACTTCCCCGCGGAGTCCGCGTGTCCGTCCCCGCCAGCCTGATCGACGTGCTCCCTTCGGTCGCGCCCGGCCTCGACTTGACCCTGCCGGAGTTTTCGGTCCAGGGGCTCGACCTGGCGCCGATGGCACGGGGAGAGTTCTCCGGCGAGCGAGACATCCTGGCCGAGGAAGAGCCCAACCTGCGTTGTTTGGTTCGCGGTCCCGTCAAAATCATCGCCTGGGACGACGAGGATCCCGACAAGCGCCGCTTGCAGCTTTACGACTTGGCCTCCGATCCCGGCGAGCAGAGCGATCTCGCGGCGGCACGGCCGGCGGACGCCAAGCGCTGGTACCTGGAACTCATGGGGGTCTTCGAGCGGGAGCGGGCGCTCGGTTTCGCGCCCGCGAGTGGCATGCACCAGCAGGCACCCACTCCGGAAGAGATCGAAGCGCTGATCGAGCTGGGTTACATCGCCGGCGACGATCTGGAGTAGTCGCCGTGGCTGGGATTCAGCGGGGCCCTTGGTACAAACCGCTGAAGTCGAGGACCTGCTCGGGCAGCATGGGGTGGTCGCTGATGACGACCAGCTGTCCCTTCAGGAAGCGCAGGCGAGGCTTCTCTTTGAGCTTCAGCACCACTTCGTACTTCGAACCCTCTTCCACGGGAATGATTTCCGCCTCATAGAGTTCGGCCCCGGTTTTTGCTTCGACCCGAACCGCCGAAGGCACGTAGGGCACGGCGGGATTGTGGTTGTCGATGGCGAAGCGGCCGAGTTCGCCGAGCTTTCGCGCGACCCCAAACTGCAGTTGGTGGGGATTGTTGCTGCCGGTCCCCTGGGCCATGAACAAGATGTCCGGCAACAGTTCGAGGGAGTACTCGATGCGAAAGCGTTGCACGCGCTCGTGGTCCACGTGAACGATGACGTAGCCTTTGTGGATCCCGAAGACCGCATCGTCCCGCAAGTTCAAACGGATCCAATGTCCTCCTTTGGGGTCTCGTTCGTGGGTGAAGTCGAGGACCGCCGGAGTCGGCATCTCATGGCCGACGATGTTGAAGTCCCCGAGGACCGAGGATGACACGTGAAGAACCTTCTCTTGGAACTCGGAACGAGCAGCTGCGCCCAAGAGGGCCACGGGTGGCACCACCTGGAAGGGGTTGGTGACTTGGACTTTCACGGTGACCGTGGCGGGATGGTTGACGGGGTCGTTGGTGAACACGCCGAATTCTTTGGCAATGGCTCCGGTGCCGATGTCGGAAGTGTCGACCACGACCTCTAAGGTCGCGGCTTCCCCCGGTGCCAGGACCCCCAGGGGCTTGCCCCGCTCTTGCTTTTCCCAGCGGACCTCTCCGGAAGGAAGCACCAGCTTACCCACGCTGCAGTGGCACTGGCGACTGACCCGCTGGATGATCATCTCTCCTTCTCCCTCGTTTTCGAATTCGAAGGTAGTGGACAGACGCTCTCCGCTGAGTCGAGTGCCGAACGCGTGGACGTAGCGGTCGAAGACGATTTTGGGGGGCGGTCCTTCGACGGGAAGTTGTTCCGGCAGTCCTTCTGCGCGGTCTTCGGCTTCAATGGCGCCGAGATCCGTGGCCGGGGTCACGAGAACTCGCAGTTGCAGGGGGGACCCGATCTGATCACCGGCAAGGGGGAAGACCCGAACCACGGTTTCGCCCAAGGCCAGGGGACTCGTGTCGAGCTTCAGTCGCAGTCGCCAAAGGCTGTTGGCGGACAGCTTGTACGGCAAGACTTTGCGGAGCGGTTGGTTCGCTTGTTTCGGATCCCAAAGCTCGATCGGCGCGTCCGAGGGTTCGACCCGAAACCCGGTGACGGTCGTGGTGGGCCCCGTTCGGAGCACGATTTCGCGCTGGATCTCGTTTCCCGAAGGAAGAGTCATGGGAAGATCCGAATCCGCGAAACCGAAGGGAACGGGCGCGTCTTGGCCCTTGGCGGGGGGGGCCGCGGAAACGGCCAGAGCTGCCAGGGTGCCCAACAAAAGGCTGGGTTGCCGGCGGCGAGGAGTCCGAACTGTCGTCTCTTTTGTGCCCATCGACCTCGATCCACATCCTGAAAGGTTGGCCGCCCGTTCCCTGCGTCGGCGTCGAATCCTGCAGAAACTCCCGGTTCAGCTTCTATACGACGGAAAAGGCTCGGTTTCAGGTCTTGGCAGCATTTTTCCCATTGGCGCGGGGGCGAGGAATTGGGCCAGGAGAGGCGAGGGGGCCTCGGGTGCTATCCTGAGGGGCCCTATGGATGAAGAATCCCGCAAACTGGTGGAAAGTGCCTCCCAGGGCGATGAGGTGGCGATTGGCGTGCTCCTGGAGAAGCATTTGCCGCGTCTGCAAGCCTTCATTCGGCTGCGCATGGGGCCTGAACTGCGCGCCAAGGAGTCGGCGGGAGACCTTGTTCAGTCGGTCTGTCGGGACGTTCTCCAAAACCTAGAGCGGTTTCAGTACCAGGGGGAGACGAACTTCCGCCGCTGGCTGTTCACCACCGCCTTGCGCCGCATCAAGAATAAGGTCGAGTACTACCGAGCGGCAAAGCGCGATGTGGGCCGGGAAGGCAACCCTCGAGAAGACTACGTCACCATCAGCCAGATCTACGAGAACCTGGTCACCCCAAGTCAGGAGTTGATGGGGCGCGAACGGGCGGAGCAGCTGGAGAACGCCTTTCAATCACTGCCTGAGCACTACCAGGAAGTGATCTTGCTGGCGCGCATCGTGGGCATGTCCCACCAGGAGATCGCCGCGTCGATGGGGCGGACCGAGTCTTCCACGCGAAGCCTTCTGTACCGGGCGTTGGCGGAGCTGGCCGCGGCCATGGGCGACAGCGCCGACCCGGACTCTTGATCAGGGAGCGCCTCCGCCCCGAAGGCGAGTGGCCGAGACGCAGGACCGGAGGGCATGGACGAGTGCGAATTCGCAGCTTCAGGACCCCGTCGCCCGCGACTCACTGAGCAGTTGCTCCTGGCGAGACTTGCAGGACCAATCCGGTGGTACTGCCCGACGGAATCTCGAAATCGACCGAGCCGTTCCAAGGATCGCCTTCCGGGTACTCCACGACCACCACGCCTCGAGCTCTCATCGGGCTCAAGTTGGTGACTTCGAAGCTTCTCGTCGTCGGATCCACTCGGGTGCCACCCATGCGTTGCCCAGAGTCGTCGGCGGACTCGATGCGGAATTGGATCGATTCGGCGCGCGCCAGCTCCACCTCGGGGGGGAAGGCCAAAACGCCATCGATCGTCACGGGTTCGTAGAGAGTGACGTCGTACACATTGTCACGACGCTGGGCATCCAACACGATCGTCCGTTGGTACGGCGCGGCACCTTCCTTGTAAACCTGCAGGGTGTACTCCCCGAGGGGAACGCTGCGGAATTCGTAACCTCCGGTGAGCAAGTTGGGAGATGTGACCTGGTTGGAGTTGTTGATGTTGTTGCGCAGGATGACGAACGTACCGGGGCCGGCGGGGAGGATGCCGGGACCGGTAATCCTTCCAGAAAGCGACGTGACCACCAGGTCGATCGACCGCTCGATCACTGCGCCGACTTCGAGGGTGATCTCCTCTTCGTAGAGACTGGACGCCAAAGAAAAGAACGCGCCGTCGGAGACGTCTTGAACCCGCAAGGTGCCTTCTCCGCTGGGGAGCGCCGGGAACTCGAACCGCCCATCGTCTTCGGTTTCTACCGTGCGGCTCTTGTCTCCTTCCCATTGCACCAGGAGGTCGGGACGTGGTTCACCGTTGATCCAGACCGAGCCGCGCAGCTGCGCCGTGGCTCCTCCTTCGCCGCCGCTCAGGTCGATGTCGACGACCGTGGTTTCTCCCAAGTCGATGCGGAACTCTCCCTCGGTTTGGGGATCGTCACGCATGGTGGTGACGAGAGAGAGAGGCCCCTTGCCGACGATGCGGTCCCGGACCTGATACTCGTAGTCCCCCGCCTGCATGCCCGGATAGCGGAACCGCCCATCAGGGAGAGTGGGAATCAAGAGCGGCAACACGGTGGCATTCCATTCGTCGTCTTCGATGTCGGGCATCGCCATCAGGAACACTGGATCTTTGGGAGGGGCGCCGGCGTGGTGCACCCGCCCTTGGAGCTCGCCACCGCTTGCCAGTGCCAGTTCGACCGGGTCACAAGGAACGGTGATCGAAACGGTGCGGCTGGCCCAGGCAGGGTGCTCTGCGGTGAGTTGGTACTCACCCGCGGGCAGCCGGGAGAGCCGGGCCATTCCTTGGTCATCGCTGCGTTGCTGGTCCAGCGGAGGACGAAACTCGCCGGAGGGACGAATGCTGACGAGTCCCCATTCGAGCGGAGTTTGCTCGTCGCTTTCCGTCATTCGCACTTCGACGGTGTGCCCGGCTTCGAATTCCAGGCTGCACTCCAAGGGGGCGTCGTCGATTTCCAAAATGGTTCGAGCGAGGGCAAAGCCTTCGGCGCTGCCGACCAGTTCGTAGGAACCGGATCCCAGTTCCTGGATCGACATCACCCCGGGTTCGACGACCTTGACGTTTTGCAGCCGCTGCACGGGCGGGGACAGGAGTGGGACGAAAAGGGGAATCTCGCTCTTCGGAGCGACGAACAATTCTGCTTCGGGAATGGTGGTCCCGTCGACCGAGCGGAGCGTGACTTGGACCGGGACGCTCCCAGCGAGTCGGATGATCACTGGCTCTTCCCCGATGGGGAAAGGACCATGGGCTTTCCAGGGATGACCGCGGCTTTCGCGGAGAGCGACCCAGCAGTTGTTCCCGGACGGAAGCCCCGACATCTCGAAGAGACCCTCGGCAGATGTCCGTTCCGCCGGCTGCAGCATGGCGCCTTGTGCAGGGAAGCCTGCGATCGGCATGCCAACTTTCACCTCGACGCTTGCCGGTTCTCCGTCGCCACGCAACACCTGGCCACGCACGCGAACGCCGGCGGTGAGGTAGATGTCCCCGATCTTTCGTTCCGGGCGACGTCCAGTGGGAACTCCGGACTTGACCGTGCCCAGGTACTGCAGCTTGTCGGCCACCACGTTGACCAGTCCCATGGGGACTCCTGCAAGGCGGAACTCCCCCTGTTCGTTGCTGGTGGTGGTCGGGACCGGTAGCAGCTTTTCGAACTTCCACAGCGCAGGCGGAATCTCGAAAACCGTCTTCTGAGGACCTTCGTCGACGACGAACGCGACGCCGCGGCGAATGTCCTGAACCCCGAATTGGAAAATCAATGAGGGAAGGTTGGTGGCACGAACCCGTGCACCTGCGACCGGGCTTCCTTCCGGATCCAGGACCCGTCCGACCAATGTCACCGACGGTTCCAGCACGATGTCGCCAAGATCGACCAGTGCCGAAGGTTGTGGCGTCTCGTCGATGACACGAAAGGTCGACAGGGGGCCTCCCAAGTCAATGCCGAGGAGATGCAATGCATGGGGCTCGACATGCTTCAACAGGAAGCGGCCTTCTTCGTCGGTGTCGCCGCGCGATGCTTCCAAGGACGGATACTTCGGAACGCCGCTCAAGAAGGCGTTCGGGGTCAGGAACCAGTCGAGGATCTTTCCCTGGACGATGGAGACCGGGAGGTTCGGGACCGGGGTCAGATCCGGATGCAGAATCCGTCCGGTGATCCCGGACAGTGCTTTTTGGTAACTCGGAGGAATGGGGGTTTCGGTTGTGACCGGGGAATCCACCGGGACCGTGGTTTCGACCCGCTGAGCATCCGCGGCAAGGTTGACTTCGTCGACAAACGGGGTCGTCGCCGGGGGGGATGAGCGTTCGGCGAATTCCGCTGGTGCGGAATCCTCCAGCTGCAGGAACCACAGAGCTCCGCCGATGGCGAGCAGCGCGGTGACGGCGACTAGAACCAGCGGACGCGACATGGACACCCTCTTGTTGTCAAAACCATCGATCGGCGCCCATGACGGGGATACTGCCGCAACCAGGGGGATTTGACAAGCCTGGCGCCGTGCCCGCGGACCGCTGACTCTCAAGGAATCGGAAACATTTGCCGATTTCCCCTTCGGAGCCCGTCTTTGAAACCGCAACCACCCATTCGCCTCGGAATTGCCCCCGCGCTGCTACTCGCCGTGGGTTTGGGGCTGTTTGCCTCGGCAGTCTGGTTTGTCGGCCGCTGCTGGTGGATCGAAGCGACTTTTCAAGAGGTCTCGGGGACGATCCTCGAGGCGCGGTTGGAGCGGAGCGAGCATCTTCGCCCGCTGGGGCGGGTCGAGATTCGAGAGCGCGCGCACGTCTTCTACACCTACCAGCTCGACGGTCAGGAATACGAGGGGACGTCCCTTTCGCCTTTTTCCCAGTTGCCGATTCGAGTGAACGGCTACCACCGCTCGCTGCTGGGTGATTGGCGCTCTGGCTCCGAGGCCAGCATCTTTGTCGATTCGGCGGAGCCTCGACGAAGCTACGCCCGAGTCGACGTGGACCCGTGGATCGCGACCTCTCTGTTGATGCTGACCGGAACGGTGGCAGCTCTCGGGACCTGGATTTGGTTGCTCGAGCGCCGCTCTCGATTTCAGAAGGGCCCGGTTCGCGTGGGCTTTCGAACATGGTTCATTCCATTCGGAACAGGAATCGGAGCGAGTGTCATGCTCCTCGGGGTCCGCGGCATGCAATGGGGCGATGGACCGGGATTGCTGATCTTCGGATCCGCGTTTGTCCTCTTGGCGCTGACCGCGGCCCTTGCGCGAAGCCGGACACCGCCGGGAGTGGTTCACCCAATGTCTCCCGCGGATTTGCCGCCTCCCACCCTGCCGCGCCATTCTTGACAACGCCTCCGGGCCACGGATACGCTCCGCCCGCCGTCTTTGGAAGCTCGTTCGGGGGGATCATCGGCCATGAAGAGCGCTCATGAGTGACACCCAAACCCGGGATGCGTGGGGCTCGAAGATCGGGCTGATCCTCGCGGCTGCCGGCAACGCCATTGGCATCGGCAACTTGCTGCGTTTCCCCGGCAAAGCAGCAGACAACGGGGGTGGGGCGTTCATGATCCCCTACGTCGTCTGTCTGTTGTTGTTCGGCCTTCCCATGATGTGGGTGGCCTGGTCCATTGGACGACACGGCGGCGCGTTTGGTCACGGCAGTCTGCCGGGCATGTTCCACCGCATGTGGCGATGGAAGGGCGCGAAGTACGTCGGCGTGTTGGGGCTGGCCCTGCCGATGGTCTTCGTTCTCTATTACACCTACATCGAAGCCTGGTGTTTGGGGTACGCGTGGTTCTCGTTCAGCGGAGACTATCTGCAGTCCGCGGATCGAACCGTGCACATGTCGTCGTACTTCAATGAGTTCCTCGGCGACGCGCCGACCAGTTCGTATTTCTCAGGTCTCGGCGCCGCGCTGGCCGCGATGGGCGTGACCTTGGTTCTCAATGTCTGGGTGTTGTCCCGCGGAGTCGCCAAGGGCATTGAAGTCTTGGCCAAGATCGCCATCCCGCTACTGTTCATCTTCTGCATCGCATTGGTGGTTCGCATCTTCACGTTGGAGGCCAAGGCAGACACCGCCATCGCGGGCCTGAACTTCCTTTGGACCCCCGACGTCACCAAACTCTCGGACTTCCAGGTGTGGATGGAAGCGGCGGGGCAGATCTTCTTCACTCTCTCAATCGGCTTCGGCTCTTTGGAATGTTACGCCAGCTATCTGAAAAAAGACGATGACATCGCCTTGACCGGTCTCAGTACCGCAGCCACCAACGAGTTCGTCGAGATCATCTTCGGTTCGATGATTGCCATTCCCGCGGCCGCCTTGTTCTACGGCGTCGACCGAGTCTCGGAGGTGGCCGGCAGCACGTTCGGGCTGGGCATGATCTCGATTCCCGAAGTGTTGCGCGAGTTTCCCGGTGCGGAGATCTTCGGCGGGATCTGGTTCCTGCTGTTGTTCTTTGCGGCCTTCACGTCGTCGGTGGCCGTGGCCCAGCCAGTCATGGCGTTCTTCCAGGACGAGTTCAAAGTGTCCCGGGCCAAAGCGGCTTTGTGGCTCGCTGGGTTGTGGGGTGTCGGGGTGATTCCGGTCATCGTGTTCTTCAAGTACGGCTACCTCGACGAGCTGGATTTCTGGTCGGGCACGATGGGGCTGGTGGTCTTGGCGCTCATCGAGGCGGTCCTCTTTGCCTGGATCTTTGGCATCGAGAAGGGGTGGGCCGAGCTCACACGAGGCGCCATGGTGCAGGTTCCCGGACTGTTCCGAGTGATCGTCAAATATGTCACTCCGGTGGCCCTGATCGTCATCTTGGTGGGGTGGGGATGGGATGCCATCTCGACCGGAAAGCTGCTTCCAACACCCAAGCGGACGGTGGCCATCGCCGAGCCTCACCGCTTTGCAGGAACTCTGAGTGCGACAGAATTCGGAGAAGACCTTTCTCCGGAGGACCAACGCAAGAAGACCGTGGTCGAAGCGTTCGAGAAAGAACTGGATGAAGCAGCGGAAACCGCCGGAGGCGATGGATCGATCCGTGCCACGGTGAAGCTGGGTGCCGATGGCGGCGTCTCGGTGAGTGATGTTTCCGCGGAAGGCTGTGTCTCTGCATTCACCGATGCGGCGCGTCTGAGCGAGTACTTGATCAGTCGGGGGACCGCCTACAAAGAAGTGGGCAATGAGGCAGCCCTCGCCCGAGAGGTCCCGTTGGTCATCGATGTGCGCCACAAGGCCCCCTACATTTGGATGGCGCGCGCCGAGATCGGAGCCTTTGTCCTCATCTTTCTGTGGATGATTCGATCTTCCTTCCGCCGTCACGAGCAGAATGAAGGAGCCGCTGCATGAATACCTCCGCGGTGATTTTCATGGCTCTCAGCTGGATTGTGGTCCTGGGCTTGAATCTGTTCTGCTTCACGCGGATCTTGCGGGGCAAGTGATTCTGTGAACGCGGCCGACCGCCGCCGACTCCTGGACCTGATCCGTTCCGAGGAATCTGCTCCGCGACGGTTTCCCGAGGTTTTGGGAGACTTTGCGGCATTTCACGACACCCGTGAGCACGAGTGGTGGGCGCGGCTCTTCGCGATCTTGGAAACGGCCGATCGAGCCCGCATCGCCCATCTCGACCGTTCGCAGTGGCACAGACAGTTTTCCACCAAGCTGGTGCGAGTGCTGATCTTCTTCGGCTTTCTTTCCGGAGCCGGTTTCCTCCTGTGGGGTGGGGAGGAGGCGTTCTTGCCATGCGTGTTCTTCTTGGGGGGAGGCACCGCCTTCTATCTGTTGTCCCAAACGCTGGCCCAACTCCGTTCGCGGAAGAACGATGAAGCGTTACGAGAGGTCGAAACGCGCTGCCGTTCGGAACTCCAAGAACTCTCGCAACGAATCGAGCGAGTGGCTGCCGATGGGTGAAGCGGGCTGACCGTTGCTCAGGCGGGTGATCCGAAATCTCCGCGCCAACCGGCGAGACCCGCCGCTGGCAGCGCTGAAGCGCATCGCTGACCCAGAGGCGTTCTTGTGGGAAATCCTTCCTCACGCAGCACGAACGTTCTCGCTTTGCATCGTGTTTCTGCCTCGGCGCATGGCTTCCGCGGTCGCGGTGGCCTACTTGTATTGCCGGATCCTGGATACCTACGAGGACCTCCTGCCAACGCTCGAAGAGAAGCAGCGGGCGCTGCGCGGTTTCATCGATCGATTCGCGTCAGAGGTTCCGGGACCCGCGGAGTCCTTGTCCGAGGAAATCACCGACGATCCCCGGGAGAGCACCCATGTCCTTTTGGTGAATCGGGCGGAGTGGATCGATCGGTCCTTCTTGAGTTTGTCGCCGGGGCAACAACAGGCGATCCGTCATCTGGTTCAGCGCATGGGTGAGGGCATGATCTGGTCTTCCCGAGTCTTTGCCGAGCAACGGGGTTCTTTGCGGGACCCGGGGCAACTTTCGCGCTACTGCTGGAACGTTTTGGGAAATCCGATTCTGTTTGCCGAGCAGGTTCAACGCCTGGATCAAGGTGCCGGAGTTCATGTTCCGGAGGACCGCCTGCGAATTTGCGCCGACGTGGGCGAGTTCGTCCAGTTGGCCAATGTCACTCGAGACCTCGAAAAAGACCTGGCTCGGGGGGTGTTCTATCACCCAGAACTTTTCGATCCGAGGAGCGGCGAAGGGCGTCCAGAGCGGATCCGAGAGGTTCGCTGGCAACTGATCTTGCGAGCCTTGCGAAAGTCCGGAGCCATGCGCCCGTTCGTGGTGGGCATGCCATCGCGTCCCGTGTCGTTGGCTCGCGGCGCCGCCTTCCTTCTGATGTTGACGACCTACGCCTATTACGTTGGCGCCTCGCGCCGTGCCGAGGCTCCCTGGTCCCGAGACGAAGATCGGGTGGGGCGATTGCGTGGCGCGTGGATGTTCCTCCGAGTGGTTGGCTCTCGACGAGCCACCGAGCGGATCCTCGCAGGTCTCCAAGAACGCCTGGACCGCTCTTGGAACGAGGGGGCCGAGAGACACCCGTTGCCGTTTGTTTCCGACGATCAGGGCTTCGAACCGAGCGTAGCGGGTGGATGAGTCACTGGCCGTCTCGGATCCTTCCGAGGCCGTGGTTTTTCGATCCTCCTCATCCCGGTGCAATGGAACAACAAACTGACCGGCGGCTCTCAGTCAACCAAAACTTGTCGAGCGTCCGGGCGGATCGCGATTGGTCCGGCGAGTGTCGCGGGAATTGCTTGACCCCGGTCCGTTCCAGGTTGACGATACGGTCTCGGTGAGAGTTCCTTGGGGTCGCTTCCAACGGAGGTTCCGGATGGCATCCACCGTTCAAGTCGAGATTCGTGAAGACGTTGCGGTGTTAAAGATGGTGCGTGGCAAAGGCAACGCCCTGAATCCGCAGTTGGTGGAAGATCTCCTCGAGGCGTTGCAGCGTCCGGATGTGGCCGAAGAAGCGCGGGCGCTGGTGATGACGGGAGACTCGGGCTTTTTCTGCGCGGGTCTCGATGTTGTCGAATTGGCCGAGTTCGATGAGGACCGCATGCTGGCGTTCGTGGACCGGCTGCAAGGCCTGCTGGCGACGGTTTACGTTTGGACGCGCCCGGTGGTCGCGGCGATCAACGGACACGCCATCGGAGGGGGGTGCTTGTTGGCCCTCGCCGCCGACTGGAGAACTTTGGGCGAAGGAAGCTTCAAAGTGGGTCTCAACGAGATCAACCTGGGCTTGCCCCTGCCCCAGGCCGGGTTGGAGATCGCCCGTGCCCAATTGACGCCCCATGCTTGGGCGGAGGTGGTGTACGGCGGGGAACTGCACGACAACTCGGCCACTCTGCGCTTGGGACTGGCAGATGAAGTTCAGCCTGCGGCGAAGCTCCTCGACCTGGCGATCCACCGGGCTCAAACTTGGGCCGAACGTCCCCAAGTGGCTTTTCATCGGGTCAAGGCCGGATTGCGCGACCGAGTGTTGTTGCAAATCCGTCAGGACCACGAGCGTCGTCAAGAAGAATGGGTCAACCTCTGGTTCCATCCGCGGGCCCAGGAACGAATTCAGGAAATCAAACAGCGACTTTCCAAATCGGATTGATCGCGGTGGCCCGGGGCAAACGCGCAGAGTTCTCCCGACTTCAGGTCGCTGGCCTTTGGTTGTGTACGGTGCTCGGAGGAATGGCCACCGGAGCTGGACTGATCCTGATTCTGGAAGTGAGGCTGATTCGCTACCTCCGGGATCAGCTGGAGTCCATCAGTCCGGTGGAGCGCTGGCTCGGTCGCTTGACGTTCCTGTGGAGGGACCTGGACCAGAAGATGATCCTGGCCCTGGGCGAGATTCCGGACGAGCACCTGGACCACACCGTCACGACGGGCAAGTGGTTGGCTGCGGTCGGATTCTTTGGGGTCACCGTTCTCTTGACTCTCTTCCTGCGCTGGCGCTGGAGCCGATCCTGACCGACCGCTCCTGAGGGCGAGGGTGGGAATCTGGTGACGGCGGGGTTGGCCGCCATTGGTGACCGCCTCGACGGCTCGACGGGGAGAACTTTGGCTAATCCTCGCGGCGGTTTTCATGAATAATCCAACCTCGCCGGCCGGGGGCCCCTTTCGCCGGGCCCCGGTGCCCTTCCCGAGATTGCGGGGCGGGTTCCCGACACCGATGGAGAAACGAGCAGCCGATGAAACGACTGGTTCTACTGCGTCACGGACAGAGTGTCTGGAACAAGGAAAACCGCTTCACCGGGTGGGAAGACGTCGACCTCTCGGAGCAAGGAGTGGGCGAGGCGAGGCGTGCGGGACAGCAGCTGAAGGAGGCCGGAGAAGACTTCGATGTGGCCTACACCTCGTTGTTGAAGCGGGCCATTCGCACGCTTTGGTTGACGCTGGATGAGATGGACCGCATGTGGATTCCCGTGCATCGGCGCTGGCGCTTGAACGAGCGGCACTATGGGGCACTGCAAGGATTGGACAAAGCAGAGACCGCGGCCAAGCATGGCGATGATCAGGTCAAGATCTGGCGGCGCAGTTACGACATTCCTCCACCCTCGGTGGAGCCCGGGGATGCGAGGCATCCCAGTCAGGATGTCCGCTATTCAGGATTGTCCGCGGCCGATCTGCCGTCAGGGGAAAGCCTGAAGCTTACCGTGGACCGCTTCTTGCCTTGCTGGCACGAAGACATTGCCCCGGCCTTGAATGCCGGCAAGAAGGTGTTGGTGGCTGCTCATGGCAACAGCTTGCGAGCCTTGGTCATGTATCTCGACCAGGTTTCCGAAAAAGAGATTGTCGAAGTCAACATTCCCACCGGGGTCCCGCTGGTCTACGAACTGGACGATGAGCTGAAACCGATGCGAAGCTCGTATCTCGGTGATCCGGATGCCATCGCGTCCGCCATGAAATCTGTCGCAGATCAGGGCAAGTCGAAGTAGGGGTGTGTTTGGTTGGTTCCCCGTGGGTTTGGGGATTCGCGTTGGTCTTGATGCAGTCCCGTGGTTTCGGGGGCTCGTCACTCGAAAGCGACGAACTCCTCTCCTTGCAGCGCTTGAGTCGGGACGAAGGGGAAGATCTGGCTCCGACACTCGACGCGGAGCAGGACCCACCGGTTTGGTGGGATTTGCTTCGCAACCGCCGCCGTTCCCCGCTCTCTTTTCGCCTGCGTTCCCGGCTGCACCTGGACGGGATGGAGGGCAGAGCTTCACGGGGCGCCGAACGACGGGCGGCGGCACGAGAAGCGGCCGACTTGGCGCCTGGCGAGTCCCTGGACCCGAACGCCGGCGAGTTCCGCGGTGGCACCAAGGTTCGTCGAGCGCGGCTCGGGTTCCTTGGATCCTTTGCTGAGGATTGGAGGCTTCGCTTTGAAGTCGAGCTGTCCGGCGGCGATCTCGAGCTTCGCAACACCTATGTCGAATGGCTCGATTCTCAAGCGAGGGGCCGGGTTCGCCTGGGGCTTTTGCGTGAGCCGTTCGGTCTCGAGGCCCAGACCAGCACCAACGAGATCACCTTTTTGGAACGGTCTCTCGTCAGCGAGTTGACGCCAGGCCGCAACCTGGGCGTTTCCTATCAAACCCCGGTCGATGAGACCCAAGGGGTCGCGGCTGTCGGAGTCTTTCACGAAACCGACGACAACGGGAACTCCCGAGGAAGTTCCCAGGGGGCCGTCACGGCGCGACTGACCGGCTCACCGTGGCAGGACTCCGCGAACCGAGTTCACTGGGGCCTGAACTACAGCTTGCGCCGCCTGCCGAAGGACCGAACTCGTTTCGATGCAAGGCCGGAGAGCAACTTGGCTCCCGTCCTCATCGATACGGGAAACGTCGATGACGTTCGTCTCCAGCAAATGTTCATGGCAGAAGGCGCGGCTGTATGGAATCAGTGGTCGCTTCAGGGGGAGTATGCGGTGACGTCGATGAGCCGTGACTCCGGATCCCACCTGCGCTTCCAGGGCTACACCCTGCAACTCACCAGAACTCTTCGTGGGCCCGGACGGTCCTTTCGGAAGAACAACGCGGTTTTCAATTCCGCCCATGGGGGGCCATGGAAAGAGAGAGGGGCGAGCGTCTGGGAGGCTGCGCTTCGCTACTCCGAGTTGGACCTCAGCGATGACGACGTCAGAGGGGGACGTTTGAAGGCCCTGACCGTGGGGTTGAACTGGTCGCTGTCCCAGGAACTACGCTGGATGGCCAACTGGGTGGTCTTCGACCTCGGTTCGGCGGGGGGCGGTCATCTGGTGCAGACCCGGCTTCAGTTCCGGTTCTGAGAGGGATTCCGAGGGAGAACGCACGCCAACGATTCCTGGATAGGCGCCGAGCACGTGACACCGCCTCCGCTGACGGCGGCGGGTGGCAACAGATCGCAGGCGGCGGTGGGTCATGGTCGGCGGTTCCTCGAAGCAATGGGACGTTGTTTCCCTATCGACCAATGCCGGGAATCCCTGGAGTTCGGGCCGTTTCCCGTCCCACTTCCCGAGGTTACGAGGAGGTAACAATTGCCTCCTCCGGGCGCTCTCTTGGACCCTGTTGGAGTGCCATAAGTCTTTTTCCTATTAGCGTTTGCGGATGATCTTCATTGTGGTCCGGCAATCGCTTAGCTCTTGGTATCACCGCACGCGTTTCGAGGGGACAACGTCTATGTTCAGACTTCCGATCTGGTGTGCCTTGGCGACCCTAGTGTGTTCGTGCTCCGCTCCGACCAGTCGCCACGAACGCACTGCTTCTGCGGCCGAGGCTCGAGTGCCTGACTTTCCGTGGCGGTACCTCGAAGAGCCGGTTGTGACCCAACCAGTTCGGGCGCTCGAGCGCGTCTCTTCCGGGGTTCCCTGGCCGAGAGGGTTGGTGTTCGCCGGAGACGATCTGGTCGTGCTGGCGCGCGGCCGCCATCGGCGAGCGGGGGGCTGCGACCCGGACATTCAAGACCACGCGGGGTCGCTGTTTCGCGTGGACCCGTCGATCGCCGAGCCCGTGATCCACGGCCAACCCGCCTCGGCTCGAGTCTCGACGAATGGCACAGTCTTCGTCCGACCCACGTCGCCTCCTTTCCAGATCTGGGATCGAGGTGTGCTTCCCATCGACGATTCGATGATGAATCGGCCGTTCTGCACGCTGGTGTATGACGAAGTGTCCCGGAACTACTTCATTTGCGGGTACAGCGGAGTGGACTTGCCGGCCAGTCGGTTCCGCAAGAACGCCACCGACATCATCTGCCGTTTCGATCAGCGCACCGGAGTTTGGTCGATGGTGGAGTCCCACAATCCAGACCTGGTTTCTGAGTCTGAACTCAGCCGGGTCGTGCCGAATCACACCTATCCGCATCACGACCCGGCCACCCATGAAGCTCCTCATGGTTGGCTCAACGGGCCCAACGGGGCGGAAGTGGTGGGTGACTATCTGTACGCGGTGGGCAAAGACAATCACACCTTGGCCCAGTACGACTTGCGGGAGATCCGACACAATCCAGAGGCCGGCTGCCCGCCGAGTCGTTTGGTCCTGGGGCGGGAAGTGATGGTCCGTCACGGGGACGAGATCGTGGCTCGCGAGGTGATGGGGCACAGCGCTCTTGCTGCCAGCGGCGGATACCTCTATCTCGGTTCCCGGACGTCGTCGGATGTGATTCGGTTTCCCCTCGACGATCGGGGAGACATCGTGACTCCGGTCGTCGGGGAAGTCGTGGCGCAGTTCGCTCGCTGGGACGACCATTGGGGCGACAGTAGCAATCTGGTCGACATCGGTTTCAACGGCAAGGGAGAGCTGTTTGTCTCTTGTGCGACCGAGGGCCGCATTTGGAAGGTGGGAGTTCCGAATCCTTCTCGAGTGTTCGACGGCGACGATCGCCAGAAGAAGCCGTCGTTGCAGATCCCCTATGTGGACCTTCAGGAGCTGACCGACAACCCCAAGGCACGGACCGGCAACATTGCGTTCGACTCCCAGGACCGGCTGTACATTTGCTCCGGGAACTACGACGCCGATGCGGTCATCGCCGGGGTGATCTACCGAGCCGTGCCGCCCGGGCAAGAATCGGAATCGACCTTGGCGATGGCTGAGTGATCGCGGGATCCTCGGCCGCAAAGTCGGGGTCTAGTAGAGAACCGCTTTGGCCTCCGGAATCCACCCGTCGAGGTCTCGTCCCAAGCGCAGGTGAACCCAATCGCCGCGGCGCTCGAGGACGGTGAATTCGACCCCTTCGTCGAGCGCTTCGGTGAATGCGGCTTCGTAGGTTTCGGCATTGCCTTTCCGGGCAACCGTGCCGTCTTCGACGATGACGCCATGTTGCGTGAACTTGGTGTCGCTGACCTCAACGGCCAGTGACAAACCACTCAACAGTGTGCCCCCCAAGGCGACCCCGGCCGCTCGTCTCAAGGGTTTTCGCCAGGCGTCGCGCAACAAGGCAACCAGGCCTAAGGCAAACGCGATTGTCGCGAGAATCGCCGTGATGCGCAGCTTGTCGGGCAATGACACCCAGTCTTGCCAGAAGAGCATGCGACGAGACCAGGATCTCTCGTCGGCGATCCGCGCAAGGTCTCCTCGCGCATTGGCGAGGTTGGCAGCCAGGTAGGGATCTCGCGGCCGGTATCGCGTCGCCTGTTGGTAGGCCGCGATGGCGCGGCCTTTTTGCCCCGCTTGGAGATACGCGTTGCCGAGGTTGTAGTACACCGCCCCGCTCTCCAGGCCCGAGTCCAGCAATGCCTCGTAGGCCGACGCTGCCTCCAAGGAATCCTGGGGGGTCGAGGCTTCCTGGAGTTTCTGTCCCGCTTGTTCAAATTGGCGAGCCTGCTCCAACGATGCGGAGCCACCACAGCCCACCACCGCCATGGTCGTCGCGAGAAGGATGAAGCGCTTCATGTCAGGTGCCCTTCCTTCTTCAACGCGCGAAGGAGTTGTTCGCTTAGATCACCGGTGGAGGTGGTGAGCGCGTTCAAATCCTCCGGAGGCATTCCGTACAGGCTGGCTTCCCAGTCGTCCAAGAGTTTGGCGGTTCGCTCCCCCAGAGACTCTTCGACCCCCAAACGGGTGAGGTGATCGCGAACCTCGCGACTGGTGAGTCCGGCTTCGGGGACCTGGGCCGCGTCGGCAACCACGCCGGCGAGCGCCAGGCGTGCGCTGGTGGAAGCCTCGCTCAGGTTTTGCTCCGCCACGGCTTTGCGGAACTGGGCCAACCGCTCTCGACAGCGGGGCGCGGCTCCACGCCGACGTCGATGGGTCGGGTCCTCTCGCAGGCGTTTCCAGCGAGGGATCATCAGCAAAGCCGCGAGGTACAGAAAACCCAGGGCGCCCAGGTATGCGGACAATGCGATGACGTTGGTGCTCTGAACACGGAGCCCCCGCGAATCGGTGATCGGAGCGAACAGGCCTTCGGTGCGTGCTTGAAGGGTGGTGCTGTCGGACACCGTCTCGGGACGGGCTGCGACGATTTCCTGAGCGTCCATCCGGGCGGCTTCTTCGACCTGGATCATCAACGGTTCGGTCCGGATCGTGACGAAGCGTTCCTTGTCGACGTCGAAGTAGGAGAAAGGAATCGGAGCGAGCTCGGTGAGTTCCGCATGGGAAGGACGCAGGCTCCAAGTAAACACTCGTTGTTGGTCGCGAGTTTCCGAGGTCGCCTCGTAGATCTTGAAGTGGTCGGAGATGGCGGGAACGCTTTTCAAGGGCGGAGGTGCAATGTCCTCCAGGTTGCCGTTGCCAATCACGGAGAGCGTCAAGGTCATGGGATCCCCCACACGCACCTTGCGCGGTGTCAGTTCGGCCGAGACCCGGAACTTTCCGAAGGCGCCGGTGTAGCTATCGGGCCGGCCTTGTTCGGGGACGTTGCGAACGTTCATCTCGATGGCGGGAGCGAGGGTGTAGATGTCTCTCCCCTGACCGCGGCCATTGCGCAATTCCTTGTCCAGGAACTGCCCCTTGATGGACACCGGGCCGAACCGGTAGTTGCCGAGACTTTCCGGAACGTACTCCCGCTCCAGGGAATAGACCCAGTAGTCCGCCGCCCTGCCCGCCAAATCAGGAGTTCCGTCTACGTCTTGCTCTGTGGCCGGGCGCCCTTTCAGATCGAACACGATGGTTCGATCCGTCTGGCGATCGAACAGAAAGAAGCTGCGTTGCGCCTCCTGGAGCCCGTTGATTGTGAATCCCCACGACGTCTGGCCGCGCGGAGCGTTGTTGGACTTGCGGGAGCCCAGCCAGTCGCTCAAGGAGTTGCTGCGAAGCCCGGAGATCTCTTCGACCCACGGGACCTCTAGCGCGGGGGGCTGGTCGGCGAGAAAGCGCAGCGGATCTTGGTCTCGGTATTCGTCGGGCAGGACGTGGACAAACAGCTTCAGGGTGACAAGAAACGGTTGCAGTGGATAGACCTGGGGGGGATCGAGCGCGATCTGGCCGATCACCAGGTCTTGCTTCTCCGGGGGGATCACCCTCAGAGTTCTCTTCGGCCCTTGCAGAGTCTCTCCGCCGGGAAGTTCGACGGTGGGACCGGGAATGACCAACCGCCCGGACTTTTCGGGAACCAACTTGTACTCATAAGTCAGCTTGCGTGTCGCGCTCATGTTGCGCGAGTTGAAGTTGAAGGAGCTGATCTGTGAGCCTTGACCCCGGTATTCGACCCCCATGTCCTCCAGCTGGAGGTCCGGCGCAGACTCCGGCTCCGCATTCAGGACATGCACTCGGTAGGTGACCGCCTCCCCGAGGTAAATCTGCTTGCGAGCCAGTTCTGTTTCGACGGACTGCGCGGGGGCAAGACCAGCGAGAAAGCTGGTCAGAAAAAGTGTGGCCCCGATCGCTCGGCTGAGCGAGGCTGTCCCGTTACCAATCACGTTCCACCTTCCGGGGGGCGACCAAGGCTTCGAGTGCCCGGCGTTTCTCGGCCGCTTCGCGCTCTTGCTCCTCAGCCTTCCTCAACATGGCCTCGATTTGTTCGGGAGTCACCGGCTGGGGCTGTGCCGGCTGCTCCTGTTCGGACTGGTCTTGGTCCTGCGGCTGTTCCTGATCTTGCGGTGGCTCTTCTTGTTGGTCTTGATTCTCGTCGTTCTCGGAGTCCTCCGAGTCTTGGTTCTCGTTGTTCTGCTCTTCGTCTTGCTGATCTTGATCCTGGTTCTGGTTTTGGTCTTGCCCCTGTTGATCCTGATCATTCTTGGGCAGGCTCTCCGCAATCTCCTGGAGAAGTCGCAGAGCCTCTTCTTCCTTCGGCAGGGCCGAGGCAAAGTCGCGGGCTGCCAGATCCTGAGTGGCTTCGGTCGCTAGCTCCTCGATGCGCCCAGCATGCTCCTTGGCCTTTTCGACGGAGGTCCGAAGTCCCTCGACTTGCTCCTGCATCTGTTGCGCGGCGAGCTCTTCTTCGCTGAGGGGGGCATCTTGGTCGGCCGAGTCGGCGTCGGGTTCGTCCCCCTCATCCTTCGGGGAGGGAGTGAGGGGATGGGCCGGGGGAGCTGAATCGTTGCCTCCGGGTCCAGGAGCCGCCGCGCTCATCGCTTCCATCTGGGCCAGCATCTGTTCGCCCTTTTGCGGCAGCAGGGGAGCGATCATCGCGACTCGGGCCTGGTCTTCGGTGCGGGAGAGGAGTTCGAGCAGGTCGGCCGGTACCGCAGGGTCTTCACCACCTTCCACTCGAGGAATGGTGTCATCGACGACGGTTTGCTCGTGCTGGATCGCGTCGTTCAGTACTTGATCGTACGGCGCCATCGCCAACCAAATCTGGTCGAGGGAATCGTGGGCTTCTTGCTGCAAAGGGCCTGCTTCCTCGGCAGAGAACTGGCGGAGCAGTCGGGCGCTCTCGCTCATGCCGCTGCTGGCTTGATCGGCGAGTCCGTTGAAGTGGGCCATGGCCTGAGCCATCTGTGGATCCATCGTTTGCCCGGTCGGGGGCGTCGCCCCGGGGCCGCCCTGGCCGGGCGGAGCGGTCGCGGATGCCTGTTGAAACTGTTGCGCGAGCTTTTGTTTCACGACGGGGATCTGCTCGGCGAGGCCTTCCTCGGCGGCCGCCATTTCCTCAAGCTGGGCGCGCCATGGCGGGGTGTCGGCTTGGCTGGCGATGGCGCGAGTGCGACGACGGAGTTCGAGCTGTTCCTTCTTCAGCTTGGCGAGCAGACCGAGCAGATCCAGTTCCTGTTGTTCCTCTTGCTTGTCTCGTTCGGCCCAGACGTTGTTCATGTGCTTCAGCCAAAGTCGCAGAAGCTCCAGGTTGTGGCGCGCCTCGTCGTGGGCCGGTTGAACGTCCAGGCACGAACGGTACGAGCGGATGGCGTCCTCCAGCAGAGCAACGCCTTCGGAGCGAGTGTCCTTGCTGGCTTCTTCCGGCCGTTCGCCGAACAAGGTTTGGGCCTGCTCCGCGGCCATGGCGCCCAAGTTGTAGAAGGCCCGTGCCGCCAGCTCCGGGTCGCGGGCGCTGGCCGCTTGCAAGTACGCCGAGCGGGCCGCGTCGAAATCACCCTTGGCCGCCGAGGCCACTCCCACGTCGAAGGCGACCAGGGGCTCATCGGGCAGAGCTTCTCGAGCCGATTCGAAGCGGTCCAGGGCTTCTTGGGGCCGACCTTCTCGAAGATGGTTGATCCCGGCGCGGATCTCGGCGGCCGCTTCCTTCTCCGTTCCCGCCTGAGCGGTCGCAGGAAGCAAGGCGGTGCCCAGGAGCAACCCCGCCGTCACGCGAATGGCGCGGTCACGGCGAAACGGCGAAACCATCATCTCCAGCAGAATCATGACAAGGCCCAAGGCCAGGAAGAGTTGGAAGCGCTCCTGGTGACGCTTTCGCGTCTCTGAGGCAAGCTCCCCGGCCTGAAGTGCAGCGAGGTGTTCTTCGTAGACGGTCCCCAGGTCGTAGTCTCGGGTTCGGGCCGGGATGTAGGCGCCACCGGTCGACAGCGCGAGATCCTGGAGCAAGCTCTCGTCCATGCGGGACCAGACCTCCTGGCCCTCGTGCTTCAGGTACGTGCGTTGTCGCGGATCGCTGGATGCTGGAACCCGAGCTCCTTCGCTGGTGTCCCCGAGTCCAACGGCAAAAATCTTCACCTTCCGTTCCGCCGCCGCCAGTGCGGCTTCCTTGGGAAACGAGTCATGGTCCTCGCCATCGGTGATCAACAAGATGGCCTGGTCGCGCTCCGCAGTTTTCTCCATCGAATCCAGAGCCAAACGGATCGCATCGCCGATCGCTGTCCCCCCCACGGGGACGGAGTGGGGGCCGATCTGATCCAAGGCCAGTCGGAAGAACCCCTGGTCCGTGGTGAGTGGGCAGGCCGGCACCGCTTTGCCGGCAAAGGCGACCAGTCCCACTCGATCACCTTTGACCTGCTGCAGCAGGTCGCGAATGTCCGAGCGTGCGCGGTCCAGGCGGTTGGGCTTGACGTCTTCCGACAGCATGGACCTCGACACGTCCAGTACCACCATCAGATCAGCTCCGCGGCGCGTGACCTGATCGAAGAACACTCCCCAACGGGGCCGAGCGATGGCCACGACCAATAGACTTAGGCCGCCCAGAAGCAGCACTGATCGAGTCAGCGTGCGAGAACGGGACGAAGTCGGCAGGAGCCTTTCACCCATGGATGGTTGGAGGAACCGTTCGGCCGCGCGCCGCTGTCGCCGTCGGCGATAGGCGATCGCGAAGGCGGCCGGAACCAGGAGCCACAGAATCAGCAACGCTTCCGGGTTGTCCCAGTGAATCTCCATCATCCTTGCTCCATCAAGGGATGCTCGAAAAGCGTGTGGCGCGCAGGAGCAACTCCGCGACCAGCAAGACCGCGCCGGGGATCAGAGCGAAAGGGAACATTTCCCGGTACTCGGTGTAGAGCAAGCTTTCCGTCTCGGTCTTCTCCAGTTCATCGATGGTGGCGTAGACGTCGGTCAGAGTGTCAGTATCGCGGACGTTGAAGTACCGGCCCCCGGTGGTGTCTGCAATCTTCGTGAGCAGTTGTTCGTCCAAAGCGACACCACGGGATTCCAGCACAACCTTGCCATAGCGATCTCGGACCGGGAACGGGGCCATTCCGGTGCTGCCGACGCCGATGCAATAAACTTTGACGCCCAGAGACTTGGCCGCCTCGGCCGCCGCCAACGGCTCGACCACGCCCGCGGTGTTCTCGCCATCGGAGAGCAAGACCAGAACTTTGCTCTTGGACTCCACGTTCTTCAGCCGGTCGATGCCGCGGGCAATGGCATCCCCGATGGCCGTCGCTCGTTCCGCTTCCTGGAACTTCTTGTCGACCACCTGTCCGTATTCGTCGCGCACGATCGCCGGAATCTCGACGTCACCCAAAATATTCAACAGGGTTCCGTGATCCAGCGTCAACGGACAGCGACTCTCCGCGAAACCACCAAAGACGATCAGTCCGACCAGGTCGTCGGGACGCCCTTTCAGGGTCCCCTCTCCTGCGACGAAGTCGTGGAAGGTGCGCTTGACCACATCGAGGCGGGTGACCCGGCTGCCATCGACTTCGAAATCCATGGCCTCCATGGACCCGGACCGGTCCAGGCACATCATGATGCTGATTCCCTCGGTTCGGACTCGGAACTCCGAGAGCCCCCGCTGGGGGCGGGCGAGGGCAACGACCAAGCAGGTCAGGGCCGCCACCCGAAGCAATGGAAGCAGCTTCTTGATGCGGTGGGCAAGCGTGACGGGCAGCGCGCTCAGTCCCGCCACGCTGGAGTACACCAGAGGGAACGATCGGCGCCGTCGCTCGCGGTACCAGACCAGCAGCAGGACCGGAATCAAAGCCAGGAGCCAGACGGGGCTTTGCAGACGGAGTTCGCTCATGCGGCCTTCCCTCGCGCCGCGTTTCCCCCAAGGCCGACGAAGTCACGGGCGCTTTGGTGAGACGCTTCGATGTCCTCGGGACGGGGTTCGTGGGCGGCGAACTTGACCAGGTCGGCGGACTCGAGGAAACGATGGAGCGCTTGCTGATCGTTGGCGGGGATCGCCGTCGAGTTGCGCATGGCTCGCAGGAACTCTTGAGTGGTTTGTTCCGGCGCTCGCAAGCCAGTGGTGCGCTCGATGTAGCGCCGTACGATCGCGGTGAGTTCCACGTAGTAGGTCTTGATCTCTCCACGGCTCAAGGGATCTTCCTGATGGAGCTTCTGGAACTCACGTTCGGCAAGTTCCGTGGGGGTGAGCTGCCGCTCGACCGCGGTCTTCTTCCGACGGGTCGCCAACAGCACAAGAGCCAGCACCAGAGCCAGGGCTGCCGCGCTGCCGATCAGGAACCAGCGGGGCCAGGAGGACTTGACGGGGAGTTCCAGAGCCTCTTGACGGGGCCGCAGGTCGGCCAAAGACGGTGCCTGATCCGTCAGCATGGAAGTGACTTCGAACTCCAGTGGGTCCGTTTCCAGTTTGTGCTCTTTGCCGTCGCCTTGGGCGCGGTTGTCGACGAACACCAGCGGAATGGGAGCGATGGTCTGGGGGCCGACTTCCAGCGGTTCGAGCTGATAGATCTGGCGTTGAATTCGTCGCCCGTCCCGAGCTTCGGGAAGGGGTGTCGAGTAGTCTCGAACGAGGAATGGCCCAAGGGAGTCGCCGAAGGGCGGCATGGCGATCTCGACCCCGTCTTCGGCGTCGACGGTCAACGTCAGGTGGGGCTCGTCCGAGAGACGAGGGGCCCCAGGCTCCAACTCGAGAGTCACAGTGACCGGGCCCTTGGTCGTTTCCACGCGGGTGACGGGGTTCTCGCTGGGGGCAGGCTCGGCGGGGGAAGACCCATCGGGTCCGCAAGCGGGCATGACCAGCGCTGCTGCCACGAGGAGCCGCTTCGCGGCGCCGGTCACTTTGGCGAAGAATGAGAAGTGGTCCATGGTCTTCATTGCCGCTTCGATTGCCGTTGCCGAAAGAATCGCAGGAGAGGCGTGGTGTAGGCTTCCCCGGGACGCAGTAACAGCTGGTCGACGTTGCCTCGGCGGAAGTCCTGTTGCAGGCGCTCCTCGTGATCCTGTTGGTGACGACGGAATCGTTCCCGCACTTGGCGGTGCGAGGTGTCGACTTCCACCACTTCTCCGGTTTCGGCGTCCTGCAGAAGGACGAAGCCGACCGCGGGCCACTCTTCTTCGCGAGGATCCTGGAAGCGCAGGGCGACGACGTCGTGCCGTCGTGCCGCAACGGCGAGTCCTCGCTGCCAGTTCTCTGCCAAGAAGTCCGACAGCACGAACACCACGGCACGGCGCTTTTGCACTCGATTCAGGAAGTCCAGTGCGGTGTCCAAGCGAGTGGGGGCGTGCACCGGTTGCGCGGCAACCAGCTCGCGCAGCAGCCGTAGCACGCTGCCTTTGCCTTTTCTCGGCGGCAGGTAGCGATGCACATCATTCGCGAACAAAGCCAGGCCGACCTTGTCGTTGTTCTTCAACGCCGAAAACATCAAGAGGGCGGCAACTTCGATCAAGAGATCCAGTTTCGACTGATCCTTGGACCCGAACACTCCCGAGGCCGAGACATCGACCAGGAACTGCACGGTGAGCTCTCGCTCTTCTCGGAATCTCTTGATGAACGGAGTGCCCTGACGCGCGGTGACGTTCCAGTCGATGTCACGAATCTCGTCCCCCGGCTGGTACTCGCGAACCTCATCGAACTCCATTCCTCGACCGCGGAACACCGAATGGTATTCCCCGGCGAACAGGTCGTTCACCACTCGGTTCGCCACGATCTGGATGCGGCGCACCTTCTGGACGATCTCGGCAACCGTGAGTTCCGCCATCGGATTCGCTCAGGGAACCGGGACTTCCGCGAGAATCTTGTCGATGACGTCGTCCGAACTGACCTCCTCAGCTTCTGCTTCGTAAGAAAGCACGATGCGGTGGCGCAGGATGTCGTGGGACACGTCCTTCACTTCCTGCGGGGTCACGTAGCCCCGGCCTTCGAGGAAGGCGAGCGCTCGGGCGCCCATGGCCAGGAAGATGGAGGCGCGAGGAGAACCGCCGTACTCGATGAGCGGTTCCAGGTCCTTGAGGCCATGCTCTCCTGGTCGACGGGTGGCGTGCACCAAGGCAAGGATGTAGTCCTTCACCTTTTCATCCAGGTAGATCATCGAGGCGATCTTGCGCATCTCGAAGATTTGTTCGGGGGTGGCCACCGGTTGCACGCGGGAGTCCCGTTGTTCGAGGGCCAGGTCGATCACCTTTCGCTCGTCGGCCTTTTCGGGGTAGTCGACCCGCACCTTCAACATGAAGCGATCGACCTGGGCCTCGGGCAGCGGGTACGTCCCTTCCTGTTCAATCGGGTTCTGGGTGGCCATCACCAGGAACAAGGGGTCCAGGTCAAAGCTTTGGTCCCCGATCGTGACCTGGCGCTCCTGCATGGACTCCAGGAGCGCAGACTGAACTTTCGAGGGCGCGCGGTTGATCTCGTCGGCCAGGATGAAGTTCGAGAAGATCGGCCCTTTCTTGGTGGTGAAGGTCCCTTCCCGCGGATTGAACACCAGGGTTCCGAGCAAGTCGGCCGGCAGTAGGTCCGGAGTGAACTGGATGCGTTGGAACCCGGTGTCGATGGCCGACGCCAGGGCCTTGATGGCGGTCGTCTTGGCGAGCCCGGGGACGCCTTCCAAAAGGATGTGGCCACCGCTGATCATGGCGACCATCAGCCGAGAGACCAGGCCTTCTTGCCCGATCAGTTCTTTGTGGACTTCGGATTGGATCCGGTGCACGACATCGGCTTGTTCGGCGATCTGGTCCCGAATCTGCTGAACATCGACTTGCATCCTGAACTGATCCTCCCTGGCTCGACAGGCCTGTTTCTACGGGAATTCGGGGGGAGCGCCGCGTGGCACAGCGACGGCCCTCCGCTGCGGAACAGGAGGTGTCCGGCGAGGACGTCCCACCCGCGAGTTTTCAGTACGGCCGAAAACCCGGCAGGATAGAAAAAACCGAGATGACGTCGCAACAGAGCCTCGGCAAGAGGCGGGGGAGCCAGGGGTCGCAGAAACGTCTCCAAAAGCCAGCGGGCCGCCGCGGCTTGCACCGGGGCGGCCCGTTGGTGAGATTCCGAGAGGAGGCGGGGGTTACTTCTCGAACTGGTCCTCTTCGGTCGAGCCGGTCAGGGCGGTCAACGAGGAGGTTCCGCCGGCCACCACCTGGGCGATGTCGTCGAAGTAGCTGGTGCCCACGAAGGCCTGGTGTTTGACCGCTCGGTAATTGGCCTCTTGCTGGAGTTCGAACTCGCGATTCTGCAGCTCCGAGTAGGCCGCCATGCCCTCGGTTTTGTAGCCGCGGGCCAGCTCGAACATATTGGTGTTGAGTGAGTGGAACCCGGCCAGGGTGACGAACTGATACTTGTAGCCCATCGCTCCCAGCTCGCGCTGGAACTTGGCGATCGTCGCGCTGTCCAGGTTTGCGCTCCAGTTGAAAGAAGGCGAGCAGTTGTAGGCGAGGAGCTGGCCCGGGTACTGCTTCTTGATGGCTTCGGCGAAGGTCTTTGCTTGGTCCAGGTCGGGCTTTGAGGTCTCGCACCACAAAAGGTCCGAATAGGGGGCGTAGGCCAGGCCGCGGGCGATGGCGCACTCGAGTCCGCCGTGGATTCGGTGGAAGCCTTCCACGGTGCGTTCGCCGGCAAGGAACTGGTGGTCCCGTGTATCGATGTCGCTGGTGATGAGCTGTGCACTGTCCGCGTCGGTACGCGCGACCAGGACGGTGGGCACTCCGAGGACGTCCGCCGCGAGGCGCGCCGCCACGAGCTTCTGGACGGCTTCCTGAGTTGGCACCAACACCTTGCCACCCATGTGGCCACATTTCTTGGCCGAGGAGAGCTGGTCTTCGAAGTGGACCCCGGAAGCACCGGCTTCGATCATCGCCTTCATCAGCTCGAAGGCATTCAGCACACCGCCGAATCCGGCCTCGGCGTCCGCCACGATCGGGGCGAACCAATGGACGCCGTTTTGCCCGTTCGAGTGATCGATCTGATCGGAACGCATCAACGCGTTGTTGATCCGTCGCACCAGGGCGGGAACGCTACTGACTGGGTAGAGACTTTGATCCGGGTAGGTCTGGCCCCAATCGTTGTTGTCGCCGGCCACCTGCCAGCCACTGCAGTAGATGGCTTGCAACCCGGCCTGGACCTGCTGGACCGCCTGGTGTCCGGTGATGGCACCCAGAGAGTGGACATAGTCTTCTTGGTGAAGGAGTTGCCAAAGCCGCTCCGCTCCGGCCCGTGCCAGGGAGTGCTCCAACGGCAGCGTGGTGCGCAACCGGACGACGTCCTCGGCAGAGTAGGGTCGTTCGACGCCGCGCCAGCGGGAGTCTTTCGACCAGCTTGCCTGCAGTTGGTCGGCGTCGAGCCAGAGTTGAGAGTCCATGGAGTGTCTTCCTTCCGTGCTAGGGCAGGTGTTCGTAGGCCGGAAGCGTCAAGAACTCGGCCAACTCGTCGTCGAGGACGATGTGGCGATAGAGTTCCGCGGCGGCTTCGAATTGACTGGTGGAAAATGCTTCGCCGAGCCGTGATTTGGCCTCGGCCAGGCATTCATTCAGAGTGGATTGGAACAGGGCCGCGTCGATGGGACGGCCGTCGGGGAGCTTGGCGTCCGGGTGTCGGATCCACTGCCAAAGCTGAGTTCTCGAGATCTCCGCGGTCGCTGCGTCTTCCATCAAGTGGTGAAGGGGGACACAGCCAAGCCCACGCAGCCAAGCTTCGAGGTATCGCAGGCCGACATCCACATTGACGCGGACGCCGTCCGCCGTGATCTCTCCTGAGGGGACCGCCAGTAGATCGGCGGCGGAGACCTGGACGTCGTCCCGATGCCGATCGACTTGGTTCTTGGTCGGCATCTCTTTGTCAAAGATCTCTTCGGCAATGGCGACCAATGCGGGGTGGGCAACCCAGGTGCCGTCGTGGCCATCGCGAGCTTCGCGTTCCTTGTCCGCGCGGACTTTGGCCAGGGCTTCTTCATTGGCGGCCGGATCGTCTTTGATGGGAATCTGCGCCGCCATTCCACCCATGGCGTGGGCTCCCCGACGATGGCAAGTTTGGATGACCAGCAAGGAGTAGTTGCGAAGGAACGGAGTGGTCATCGTGACCTGGGAGCGATCCGGCAACAGGAAGCGCGGATGATTGCGAAATTTCTTGAGGTAGCTGAAGATGTAGTCCCAGCGTCCGCAGTTCAAACCTGCCGAATGCTGGCGAAGCTCGAACAGAATCTCGTGGAGTTCAAAAGTCGCGAGAATGGTTTCGATGAGAACCGTGGCTTTGATCGTCCCGGGGGGGATGCCGAGAAATTCCTGAGCGAACAGGAAGACGTCGTTCCACAGCCTCGCTTCGCGATGGCTTTCGAGCTTGGGCAGGTAGAAGTACGGTCCGGTGCCTCGTTCCAAGAGTTCCTTGGCGTTATGGAAGAAATACAAACCGAAATCGAACAAGCTGGCAGAGATGGGCTCGCCGGCTTCGGTTACGTGACGCTCGGTGAGGTGCCATCCGCGAGGACGAACCATGAGCGTGGCGGGTCGTTCTCGAAGGGCGTAGCGTTTGCCCGATTCATTGACGAAATCGATGGTACCGCGCACCGCGTCGAACAGGTGAATCTGTCCGCCCACGCAGTTGGACCAAGTCGGAGAATTTGAGTCTTCGATGTCGGCCATGAACACCCGGGCGCCGGAGTTCAAGGCGTTGATGATCATCTTGCGATCGACCGGTCCGGTGATCTCAACTCGGCGATCCTGAAGGTCTGGAGGAACGGGAGCGACTTTCCAGTCTCCCGACCGAACTTCCGCCGTTTCCGGGAGGAAGTTCGGTAGCTCCCCGTCATCGATTCGTCGCTGTCGCTCTTGACGAGCTTGGAGAAGCTCTCGACGAGTGGATCCGAATCGTGCCTCCAGTTCGGCGACGAAGGCCAAGGCTTCCGGGGTCAGGATTCTGTCGAATCCCGGTTCCATGGGGCCGACGACTTGCAGTGGGGCGCTCATTGTCGCGCCTCTCGGTGGGGTGGAATGCCGGCCCGGACGTGACGGAGGCTCCCCTCGACGGCACAATCTTCAAGTTCGGATCGCCGGCCCAGCTCGACCATGGAGGATCAATCCTGCAATGCTCCTTCTCACGTTTCACGCTCGTCACTTCTCGTGGAAGACCTTTAAGCGAACTCTCGAGTCGGTTCCCGACAAGGAAAAAGAGGAGCGAGTGGAACAAGCCGTGGTGGTCTTTGCCCAGGCGGAAGGCAGCGATTGCGAAGATCGTTCCCGAGTTTTTCGGCACACCCTGAAGCACGTGAAGTGGCTGGCCAACAAACGAGACTTCAAGAAGGTGGTTCTGCATTCCTTCACCCACCTGGGCAGCGACAGTGCGGACCCCGAGTTCGCCCAGGCGTTTCTCGAGGAGCTTCGGGACCGGCTGGTCAGCACTGGGTACGAGGTTTGGTGCACTCCCTTCGGCTACTTGTGTGAGTGGGAGTTGAATGTCTATGGCGAGAGCTTGGCAAAGGTCTGGAAGCGAATCGGGGTGTCCGACGACAAGTGATGGAGAGTGTCTACGAGACCTTCTTGGCCACTGGGGAGGCGTCGGTTTCCTCGTTCCGGTACACCAGGGGTTCTGCGGCCGGGAGGTCGAGCGCCGGCAAGGCGAAACGAAAGGTGGTGCCGCGTCCGAGTTGCGAGTCGACTTCCAGGGCGGCTCCGTGGGCCAAGGCGATCCCGGCGACGGCCGCAAGCCCGAGCCCCCGGCCCGAAGCTTTGGTGGTGAAGTAGGGATCAAAGATCTTTGGCATCACTCGCGGTTCGATCCCTGAGCCGGAATCCTGCACGTGAAACACGACGAAGGGCCCCGGCTCGACGTCGCGACATAGCGCCGCCGCCTCCAAACGAGCGCGATCGAACCACTCTTCGCTGATCCGAATCTCGATCCTGCCACGCTCGTTGTCTTCCATCGCCGCGGCAGCATTCAGGAGCAAGTTGAGGAACACTTGGCGCAGCTGGGCGGGGTCGGCGAGCACCGGGGAGAGTGAATCCGACGGGGCGTGGACTTTCACCGGGATCTTCACCGAGACGGCGAGAAAGTCTTGCATCTCTTTCAGCAGTCGTTCGAGGTGGACCTCTTCCTTGTCGAAGCTCTGCTTGCCGGCGTAGGCCAACATCTGCTTGGACAGCGCCGCTGCTCGCGTGGCGGCATTCTCTGCGCCCACCAGGAACTCCTGGCCGGGAGAGTCGTCCTCGAGGACCGTGCGCGCCAAATCCAGGTTGCTAAGAATCACCATCAGGAGGTTGTTGAAGTCGTGGGCGATTCCCCCGGTGAGGGCCCCCAGACTTTCGAGCTTTTGGGCGCTCAAGAGGTTGCGCTCTGCTCGTCGGCGGCGGGTGATGTCGGTCATCATTGCCAGACACTTGGAGTTCGAGTCGTCCGCTGGCGCATCGCTCAAGCGGTTGACTCCGAGCAGTGTCCAGATCTCGCTGCCATCGGCATGAACGAATCGCAGTTCCTCTTGGCCGGGCACGCCGCGCCCCGCACTGTTCAAGAGTCCCATGGCCCGGTTCCGGTCTGCCGCGTGGACCCAGTTCAAGAGTGGTGTTCCCACGGTCGAGCAGGCGTCGATTCCCAGGATCTCTTCGACTTGTTGATTGGCCCAGGTCACCTGCAGCGCGGAGTCGAAGATCCACACGCCTTCCTGGCAGGTTTCGACGAACCGACGAAAGCTCGTTTCGGCCTTTTCTTTTTCCTGGTCGAGAAGAGTCGCCCGGGACCTCAGCCAATAGATCGTTCCGACCAGCACAAGCAAAACGACCGCACCGGCCAACCAGTCCGCGAGATTTGCGATGGCAGTGGCGAATAGTTGTGACGATTCGACGTCCATGGGCCCCTTCTCCCGTTCCTGCCGGGGGCTCAGGCAGCGGGGTCAGGAACATCGTAACACCTGCCCGCAAACCGCGAAGGCGTCAGGAGCAGGGGGGAGTGGGGCAGTCCAGGGCGACCCAGAGGCTGATTCTGGTGGTTTCGCCTTCGCGGTGGCGATCGACCTCGAGTCGGACGTTGTCCCCGGCATCCATGGATTCGAGCAAGTCTTGAAACGCATGAACGCCGGACAGAGGCTGGCCATTCACGGCCACGATCAGATCCCCAAGGACGTGACGCATCTGGTCTCCTGGAGGGAGGGGGAACGTGGCGGGGGTGAGCCCGACGGCTTCTGCGACGCCCCCGGCGAGTACCGAGCGAACGTACACCCCTTGGCCGCCGTAGTTGCGAAGCAGTTCCCGATTGGTGTGTTCGTCCCACAAGCTGATGCCGAGCCCGGGCTGGGTGGCTCGACCGGTTCGCAGAATCTGCGGGACGACGCGATTGACTTGGTCCACGGCGACTGCGAAGCCCAGGCCGACATTGGTTCCGCTCGGCGAAACGATGGCCGTGTTGACGCCGATGAGCCGTCCCGCACTGTCCAGCAGAGGGCCGCCGGAGTTGCCCGGGTTGATGGCGGCGTCGGTTTGGATCAAACCGCAGATTCGTTGGTCATTGAAGGTCGATTGAATCTCCCGCCCCAATCCGCTGATGATCCCCGTCGTGAGTGACAGGTCCAGTCCGAAGGGGTTGCCGATCGCAAACACTTGCTGGCCGACACGCAGGTCGTCCGAGGTGCCGACCACGATGGGGCGCAAGCGATGGGCGTCCGCGTTGATCTTCAACACGGCGATGTCACTGGCCTCGTCGAATCCGACCAGGCGACCCTCCCAGGTGGTTTGGTCCGAGAGAGTGACGAGCGGGGGCTCGGCGCCGGCGATCACGTGATAGTTGGTGACGATGTAGCCTTGGTCAGACCAGACGAACCCGGACCCCGAGCCGTCCATTTCCCACTCGTTGCGGAAGATGTCTTCGGCACGAGCGACCCAGATGTTCACCACGGACGGGGAAACCGCTTCGAACAAGTCGATCGTGGACAGCTCACCGGACGCGAGGTGGCCTCGGGGAGTGACGGGACGGGCGCGGGCCTGAGGGCTGAGCAGGGGAGACGGCTGCAGGAGCTGCCAGGCAAGGCAGCCGGCAGTGATCAAGAGCAGCGTGTACGCCAATGGCCAAGACGCCATTGTGGCGCGGAAAAAGCTCTTCCAGCGAAAGGTCGGGCTCATCCAGAAGGTCCCCGTCGAAAAGGAGCGTCGCGTCTCCACCTTCCTTTGGCAATGTGGTCGTCCAGACCAATCAAGGTAACCGGTTGGAAAACCACGGGGTTCGCTCCAGCAATTCTCGAACCGTGTCCATTTCCCCGGGACCCAGGAGGTTTTCGGACCACCGCTCGTTTGCTCCTGTGCCGAGGTGGCACGCTCATGCGCTTCCCAACTCGTCTCCATCGCGGCCGATTGCAACGTCGCTACAAGCGTTTCCTGGCCGATGTCGAGCTCGAGGAGACCGGGGAGTTAGTGCAGGCTCACTGCCCCAATCCTGGCAGCATGAGCGGCTGCGACCGCCCCGGGTCCCTTGTGCTTCTTTCGCACCATCCGGAGTCCAAACGCAAGCTGCTCTACTCCTGGGAGATGGTTCGTGTCGGGCGTCGATGGGTAGGGATCAACACCGCCCTGACCAATCGGATCGTGGAACACGGTCTGAGGAACGATCGAATTCCGGAGCTCTCCGGCTTCGACGAGATTCGTCGCGAAGTGCCCTACGGGGAACGGAGCCGGGTTGACTTCGTCCTTCGTGACGCCGAGGGCGACTGCTACGTCGAGGTGAAGAACGTGACCTTGGCGGACCGCGGAGTGGCCCGGTTTCCGGATTCGGTGACGGCTCGAGGTGCCAAGCACTTGCGCGAACTTCTCCTGTTGGCTCGTCAGGGGACCCGAGCGGTCATGTTGTTTCTGGTCAATCGCGGGGACTGCGACCGCGTGGAGGTCGCCGAAGAGATCGACCCGACCTACGCCCAGGAACTCTTGAAGGCCGTGGAGGGAGGAGTGGAAGTCCTTGCCTACGACGCCCGGGTGACCGCCCGGAGCATCACCGTTGCCAAACGGCTCCCGTTCCGATTGCCCTCGTCCGGCCGGAGATCCCTCCCGCCCCTTGTTCGGAGTCGGGCTGCTTCCCGCGGACGGTGATCGTGGCGGTTAGAGAATCACCCCATCGAGAGATTCTCGACACCGTGGGGGCCAGGACGGTCGCGGGCTAAGTTTGCGCTCGCTCGGAGGCGATCAGCAGTTGGCCAGCGCCGTGCGACCGGCCAACAGGTCCGTGGCTTCTTGGGTCGGAACCGGCGGACTGAACAAGTAGCCCTGAGCCAGATCGCAATTGCGCTCTCGCAGGAACTTCAGCTGCTCCTGGGATTCGACACCTTCCGCCACGACCTCCAGGCGCAAGCTGTGGGCCATCAGCAAGATGGCCGTGGTGATCGAGCGATCGTCCGGGTCGACCATGATGTCGCGCATGAATGTCCGGTCGATCTTCAACGTGTCGATGGGAAAACGCTTGAGGTAGGTGAGTGAGGAGTAGCCGGTTCCGAAATCATCGACGGCCAGCCGAATCCCCAGTCGTTTGAGATCTTGCAGGATGCGAACGCCGTCATCGACGTTTCGCATGAGCATGCTCTCGGTGAGCTCGAGTTCCACACGATTCGGTGTCAGCCCGGTGCGTCGGATGATCCGAGAGAGTTTTTGGGCGAGTCCCGGTTTGATCATCTGCTCCACCGACAGGTTCACCGCCATTTGGATGCGCGGGAGTCCGCTCTTTTCCCAAGCCAGACACTGGCGGCACGCGGTTTCCAACACCCACTCGCCAATCGGTTCGATGAGTCCGGTTTCTTCGGCGATCGGGATGAATTGGTTGGGGGAGATGATTCCCAAGTCGGGGTGGTTCCAACGAATCAAGGCTTCCATTCCGACGATTCGTTCGGTCAGGACTTCTACCTTCGGTTGGTAGTAGACCGCCAGCTCTTCCCGCTCCAGAGCCTTCCGAAGGCTGGTTTCGAGGGTCAATCGCTCGAAGGCCATCGAGTTCATCGATCGCGAGTAGAACTGAAGATTGGAACGCCCTTGCTCCTTGGCGTGATACATGGCCGTCTCGGCGCTCTTGAGTAGGCTCTCCGCGTCCAGATGATCCACCGGGTAGATCGAGATGCCGATGCTGACTGAGGCATAGATCTCGTGACTGTCGATCTCGAATGGTTCTTTCATCATTTCGAGAATCTGACGGCCGACTTTCGCCGCATCCTGGACATGAGGAAGAGGGGTCAGCAAGAAGGCGAACTCGTCGCCGCCGAAGTGAACGAAGTGCCCTTCCACGCCTTCGGGCCAGGTCAGACCGCTGCGGAAGCGTTCGGCCAATGACTCCAGAAGAGTGTCGCCCACGGCGTGTCCCAAGGATTCGTTGACCTGCTTGAATCGGTCCACGTCCATGAACATGACGGCGACATGCTGACGAGTGTCCCGGACTCGGTCGAGGCCGGTGGCGACTTGCTGGAGGAACTGGCGGCGACTGGCGAACCCGGACCGGGCGAGAGAGTCGACACTGGAAGGTTCCACGACTTCCACGTCCGGGGCGGCCTGACTGGTCCGATGTTGAGATTGCACGATGCAGCGAAGTCGCTGTGCCCAGGCGGTGCATCGCTCGGGAAGAACCAATAGGTCATGGGCTCCCGAGTTGATCGCATCTTCGATGATGTCCTTGTCCTCGGGGACGATCATCAGGCAGGGAGTGAGCTGGTGGGTTTCTCGCCGGACGGCGCCACACAAGTCCATGCCTTTGCGCCGCGGCAGGCTGCCGTTGATCACGACCAAGTCAGGATCAAGTCCGCGACACGCTTCCAGCGCCGCATAGTCGTCGTCCAGGATTCGAGCGCGAAAGCCGTGGACTTCGAGCTCCGCACTCAGGGACCGACTTCGAGCCTCGTCGTCATCGACGATCAGAACGGTTGGTTTTTCGCCCGGCGCCATACCCTCGTCTCTTTCCGGAATCAGCGGATGATTCGGTCTTCGACGTTTCTTGAAAGGGAGCTTGAGGGCGACCAGGGGGGTGCTTGATGCCGCCCGGTCTGGTGGGCGATGCCTGGGGGAGTCCCGGAGGAGCCAATCAGTCCAAGCGGCGGCTTCCTCGGAGTGAGTCTTCCAGGTCGTTCAAAGTGGCCACGGTGACAGCTTCCAGGTGGATCTGGAGGTGAGTGACCAGATCCGAGAATGCCATCTCCGGCTGGGATTCCTGGTCCAAGTGAAGGGCCTTGTAGAACCCCGTTCCGCGGAAACGGCTCAATTCGTCGAATAGGTAGGGCGGGGTCTCGCCCTCGACGACCGGAAATGCCCGGGACCAGGCCACGTTTTCTCCGGGGAGTTGGAGCAGCGAGAGATCGACTCCGACTCGACTCCATACCCGGGAATCGCGCCAGTCGTCCGGGCGGGGCACTTGAGGATCGTGGACTTCGGAGAACAATCCCACGAACTCCTGGAGGACGCCGCGGAGGACGAAGGTCGCACCCTGGCGCCGCGCTTCTTCCAGATTGGCGGCTCGAACCACCCGCGAACTCAGGCCACGCCTTTCCAGTGACAAAGCCACGAAGTCGGCGACTCCGCGCGACGGAGGCGCTCCGCGAGCACCCCCGGTCCCTGAGTACGGGAACGGATACCAGCGAAAGGCCCCGTTTCCCGTGACCCGCAGGAAGGGCTGGTCGATCCCGGTGGAGTTCACTTCAGCGCTGGCCCGGAAGTTCCAAAAGCGATTGTCCGGGGCCACTCGGGAGTCATCGAAACTCTCGGCGATGGTCTCCGGAGAGGACTGCCACTCGGGCCGCCGATCTTCGAAGTCAAGGACGGCAATCGTGTCCAGGGTCACCGGTGTTTCCAGAGCCACGGGAAATACCGGAGTCATGGCTCGGGGTTCCGGGGGCGGAGAGGAGCATGCCGCCACGATCCCGATCAAGGCCAGTCCCACACCGCCTCTCATCGCACGATCCTTTCAGAACCGGTACTGCAGTCGAATGCCCAGGTCGGAAAACACAGAGAACTCGTCCGTTTCATCGCCGTTGGCATCGAAGAAGTGAACCTGAAATTCGGCGCCGATGGAGAGCGAGGGTCGGATCAAGTAGTCGACGGCGCCTCCCACGTACGCGCCCGGTCCGCGAAAGTCGAAGTCGCTGGAAGTATTCTGAAACTTGAACTCGTGCCAGGCCAGGCCACCGCTCAGGGAATACTGAAGGGGGCGATCCAGGCGGAAGGTGCGCCGCAACCCGCCGTGCAGGTGGTAGCTGGTCCCCTCCAAATCTCCTCCTTGGTCTAGGTCCGACACTTTGCCACCGACTTCCCCGAAGACCCCCGAGGTTCCGTCCAGCTGGAACAGGGTGCCGAACAGGAAGCCGGCCCCGGGAAAGGGCCCGGTTCCGTCATTCTCGGCGGCCTCGATGCTATGGCCCGACCCGTCGATTCGCAGTTGCACGTAGGATCGATTGATTCCCGGGGGAACCGTGTTGCACCCGATCGGGAGCCAACAAAGAGCGAGGAGAGCAAGAGACGGCCGCAGACGCTTCCCCATGGACGGGAATCCTCAGTTGTTTCCGGGAACCACGAGGACATCCGCGGCCTTGATGGGAGTGTCGGGGAGCACCACTTGTTGGTCGCGCAAGACTCGAAGCTGAAACTCTCCGGGAGGCACGGAGAGGACCAGGCGCCCACTTTCCCAAACACGATGGGTGGCGGAGGCGATCGCCGAGGAAAGGACCACTTCATCTCCGGGTCGAGCCATGACTAGGGCCGCCCGCCGCCGCGGGGACCCGGCTTGGAACACGCGCAGCGACGATTCGGTGCGGACCAAGAGATCGGTTTCCCCATCGCGATTCACATCACCCAAGCGAATTCCTTGCACGGCGCTCAACCCGCGAGGGGAGGGGGCCGGACGGCTGGTCCCGTGTGGCATGCCCCAACGGACTTGCAAGGCTCCGGCGTCGGTGACGCGGAAGGAGTCCTCAAATCCATCCTGATTCCAGTCGACCACTTGTTCGGAGGGAAACGGCGCGGCGCGAAGAGCTGGCTCGTCGGGTGGCGGCATCTCGTCAAAGGCCAAGTCCAAAGCGGTTTCCTGGAGTTCTTGCAGATTCCCGCCCGGGCCGCCGAAGGCTCCCATGTCGCTACGAGAGCCATCCCGGTCCAGGATTTGTGGATCTCCGGCATCGATGCACGGCGAGTCGTCGGCCAGTTGAAAGTCTCCCGCGTCGGCATCCACGAAGCGGGGGTTGTCGATCAGATTGCCACGATTGGTGCCCGGGGGAGTCAGTGCGTTGACCTGGTCGGCATCGAACAAGGTCTGGTCGCTGTCAATGTCGACGTAGGTTCTTCGAAGTGTGTTGTAGAGAAGAATCGGATCCCCACTCAGGGTGCTTTCTCGGACGTTTCCGGCAGGGCTTTCGAGGATGCAGTTGGTCAGCCTGGCGTCGGCGAAATCGACCAGGTTGACGCCGTTGCCGGCGAGCACGGAAACGGTGACGTTTTCCAGAATGACGTCCGGATCGAGGGTGTCCGGATTGCCTCGCACGAAGACTCCGTTCTTCCCTTGAAATGCGATGAGGGTGTTTCGGATGTCGACTCGAATGGAGGACAGAGAGGAGATCGCACTCGCATCGTTGTTCATGAACACGCACTGGTCGATCAAGCAGCTCGAATTGGCTTGCACTCGAACCACCGCCGTGGAATTGGGAAGGTCGGAGCCGTCGGTCGAGCGAGATCGATTGTCGGTGAACAAGCACCGCAAGAAGGTCACTTGAGCCCGGTTGAAGCCAATCACCGAACCGAGGGGGTCGAACCCCCCGCGAATCGTCAAGTCGGAGATGACGACTTCTTCGGCTCGGTTGGTCAGTTGAAAGATGCGGGAGACTCCGTCGCCCATGATGGTCGTCTGGGCCGCACCGTCCCCGACGATTTGCAACGGCTTTTCAATGAGAAGTGTGGATTCCTCGAAGACCCCCGAGCCGATGCGAATGATGGAGCCTTCCGGAGCCGATTCAATGGCGTCGGCCAGGCCGATGAATGGGTGGTCGAGGGTGCCGTCTGCTTTGCCGGTGTTGTTGGTGGACGCCACGAACACCGTCGAACCGGACGCCTCGGACGTGGTTCCTCCAGAACTCGAGGAGCCCGAGTCGTTGAAGCACGCTGCCAATGGGAACAAGAGCAGCGTTAGACAAAGGGACCAGCGTTGCAGGGCCAATCGGGAATCCTCGATCATGGAAGCAGGCCGTCGGCACCCCTCCGGAGCCGTTTCGCCTCTGTAATAGCCAGAGGACCACCCACTGCAGGGTGAAGGTGTCGGTCTCGATGAATTGCCGGGCCCCACGGAACGGAAACAGCCCCCGTGTCGCGATCACAGGGCGCGCCGAGGGGCGAAGGCGAGATGGTCACAGGTGTCGTCGAGCGAGGAGTGCGCCCCGGCGTGCCCTGAGCATAGGCGAAACCAGCCGATTCCGTCTGGGGGGAACCCTGTGGTCAGCTCATCGCCACATCCCCGTTGATCCGTAGCGATCGCCGCCGTCGGGCAAGACCGTGGCCACGATGGCCAGGCCTTGTTGCCGAGCGAGGCGCAACGACGCCACCAGATTGGCGCCTGAGGACGGACCCACGTACAGACCCCGGCGGGCCAATCGTCGACACATGGCCAGTGCCTCTTCCGAGGACACGACCAGCTGGGTGTCGAGCAGAGATTGATCAAGGATCTCGGGCACGAAGTCCTTCGGTTGGGTCAGGGGCTTGAGCCCCTCGATGCCAGGGAAATCCTCGGGGGTCACCCCGGCAAGCAAAACGTCAGGTGAGGTCTCCCGCAATCGACGTCCCACCCCGGTGATGGTTCCCCCGGTTCCGACTCCGGCGACGAATGCTTCGGGCGCTTGGTGGCTCTGTCCCAAGATCTCCACCGCAGTGCTTTCGTAATGGGCGCGCCAATTGCTCTCGTTGCTGTACTGGTTCGAGTACCAGAAGCGGTCCGGGGATTCGAGGGCCAGTCGTCGAGCCTCGCGGATTGCATGGTCGTAACCCTCGAAGGGGTCCGACAGGATGAGTTCGGCTCCATGGGCTCGAATCCGGTCGAGTCGTTCCTCACTGGCATTGCCAGGGATGACCAAAGTCACCGGCACTCCGAGAAACGCTCCGAACTGAGCGTAGGCAATTCCGGCATTGCCCGAGGAGGAGTCCAGCAGGCGTCGGCCATTCTGCAAGTGACCTTCGGCGATCGCCCGGCGCAGCATGTGCTGCACCGGACGATCCTTGATCGAACCTCCCGGGTTGGCTGACTCGAGCTTGGCGAGAATCACGCTGCCCCGGGGTTGCGACGGTAAGTCGCGAATCTCGAGCAAGGGAGTGGCTCCAACCGGCGGGGCGAAGTGGGACGTCAGTGGGCGCATGGTTCAGACTTTCACCGAGCAACTTTGGGCGTAGTCCACGTAGCCCTCGAACTCTGCGCCTTCGGAGCAAATGGGGCATTGGGCGTTCCGCGAAATGGGGAACGTCCGAAACGTCGGGCCCAACGTATCCACGTGAAGCACGCGACCAATGAGTGGCTTTCCCGTACCAAGAAGAACCTTGAGGGTTTCCACGGCCTCGAGAGTTCCGATGACACCCGGCAACACCCCGAGCACGCCGGCCTCCGCGCAAGAGGGGGCGAATCCGGGAGGTGGTGGTTCGGGGTAAAGGCAGCGATAGCAGGGACCGCCGGCTGCCGGGTCGAACACGGAGACCTGACCCTCGAAGCGAAACACTGAGCCGTGAACGTTGGGGATGCCGAGCTGGACACAAGCATCGTTGACCAAGTAGCGCGTCGGAAAGTTGTCCGATCCATCTACGACGACGTCGTGGTCCCGAAGAAGTTCTTCGACATTGGTTGCGGTCAGTCGCTCTGCCTTGGCGTGGATCTGGATCGAAGGATTGAGTGCGCTCAACGTGTCCTTTGCCGACTCCACCTTGGGCAGGCCGACTCGGGCGTCGGAGTGCAAGATCTGCCGCTGCAGATTCGAGCGATCCACCACGTCGTCATCGAGAATGGTCAACTGGCCAACTCCCGCCGCGGCCAGATAGTAGGCGGCCGGGGAACCGAGACCCCCGGCGCCGACCAGGAGCACCTTGGATTCCAAGAGCCGCAATTGGCCGGCTTCGCCCACTTCTGGCATCAGAAGGTGCCGTCCGTAACGCTCGCGCTCGGCTTGTTCCAAGACCCGCGGAACCTCGAAGGGGACTCCCTCCGCTTTCCAGCGCGTGAATCCTCCGACCACGGATCGTGTGTCCGAGTAGCCGAGTTGCCGCAAGCTCTCTGCCGCGAAAAGGGAGCGAACTCCGCCGGCACACAGCAGCAGCACGGGACCTCCTTTTTCGGGAAGGGCATCCTCGACGCGCAACTCGAGGAAACCACGTCCCAGCCGCAGAGCACCCTCGGGGCTGCCCTGACGAACTTCGTCGGGCTCTCGAACATCGATCAACGGGATTCCTTGACGAACCGAGTCGAATGCTTCCTGGGGAGTGACTTCGGGAATGTCCTGTCGGAGTCGCTGGAGTCGTCCTTGCAATGACAGCGCGGGTCGACCACCTGCGACGGCGGGAAGAATCGAGACCACATCGGTGGGTTGGATCGCGGCCGCGCGGCCGCCCAACGTGTCGACGTCGGTTTCGCCGACGAAGAAGCGAACGAACGGGCGGGGCAGCCCCTGCTCGTCACAGATGCGCGAGTGAAGGTCCGGGCATTCCTCGCGCAGGTGGTCCAACAGTTCCCCCAGGCTCGCGCCGCGAACGTTCAAGTGGTCTTGGCCGTTGGTGAAAGACCGAAGGGGAGCCGGAATTCGTAGGAGGGGAGAATCGCTCATGGGGAAATCACTTTCTCTTCCTGAAATTGACCGTGGAACAATCGCCAAGAGCGCAAGTCTTGAACGCCCTCCGCGCTGACCGAGAGGATGACGTAGGACCAGTTCTCCCACGCGGCTGCTCGGTCGGTCTCCGAGGGCTTTGCAGGATGATCGGGATGGGTGTGCCAAATGCCGATGATGTCGAAGCCGAACTCGGTGGCCTGGTCAAAGGCCCGTTTGAGGTCTTCCGGAGCGAACTCGAATCGATCGTGCGCACGCTCCGTGCAGACGTTGCGAAGCTTCCAGGCCAAGCGCACTTCCCCGGCCCGGCCGCGACTGATTCCGACCAACACCCCGCAAACTTCGTGGGGATGACCTAGCTCGGCTTCGCGACAGAGTCGCGTGCGGACGCTGAGGGGAAGATGGACTTCGTAGCTTTGCAGGTCGTTGCCTGCGGCCGATTTGGTGTTCATGACACCATTGCCTTTCTGGGAAAGAGGTCTCGTTGGGAACTGGAGTCAGTCGGGCTCCCGAGGAATGGGGTCTCTTGATGGCGGTTCATGGATTCTGAATGGGAAGGCTGGTTGGATTTTTGATTCGCCAGGGCGAGCACCACGTCGCCAATCACCAGCACCGCCGGGGGGCAAACCTGATGGTCCCGGGCCGCTTCCAGCAAGCTCTGCACGGGCGCTTGGATCGTTTGGGAGTTGGGGAGACTCGCGTCGCTGAGAAGTGCCGCCGGAGCCTCGCCAGGAAAGCCTTGCTCGAGCAAGGCCTGCAAGAGCCTTGGCAGGTTGCGCACCGCCATCAAGAACACGAAGGTGGTCTTGGGCTCAAAGCGTGGCACGGAAAGCGGCCCGTCGTTCGCGGCATGGCCGGGGGAGATCACGATGCGTTGTGAGATTCCCCGTTGAGTCAGAGGGAGGGCCGCAAGTCCCGGTGCGGCGAGAACGCTGCTCACGCCGGGAACAACGGTGGCAGGGATCCCCGCGTGGGTAAGCCGGTCGAGCTCCTCGCCGGCACGACCGAAGACCATGGGGTCTCCGTTCTTCAATCGCACCACGCGAAGTCCTCGCTGGGCTCCTTCCACCATGAGGTCTTCGAGTTCCGCCTGTGCGTGATCTGCCGCTCCGGGGAGCTTGCGAGCGACGAACAAGCGACCTTGAACCAGACTGAGAATCTCCGGCGAGACCAGCCGATCGGCCAATACAAGGTCCGCGTCTCTGACCGCTCGGTGAGCGGCGACCGTGAGTAGATCGGGGTCTCCCGGACCGGCGCCGACCAACGTGACGGAGCCTTCCCGTTCTGAGCGGACCGGCAAGTCCGGATCGACATCGGTGATGCGGAGGGGATTCGGGGCGCCGTTCCGTTCCTTCGGAAGGGTGGCGAGCTCTGCCCAGGACATGGCTTTGGCGACCTTGGTCAGCCAGGTCATTCGGCGTTGCATTTGCTGCTTGCCCGGCCACGCGCGCCTCACGTTGTCGCGAAGCTCTCCGAACCTTGTGACGGCGGCGGCAGCTCCCGGTGGCAAGGCCCGCGCGAGGTGGTCTCGGAGTCGTGCTGCCAAAGCCGGAGCACGTCCGTTGCTGGCGACCCCGATGGTGAGGTCACCTTCTTGGTAGACGGCAGGGAACACGAAATCGCACCACTCGGGATCATCCGCGACGTGCACCAGCACACCCTGGTCCCGCGCCAGCGACGCCAGGTGACGCGCGGCAATCGAGTCGTCGATGGCCACGACCAGCGCTCGTTGTCCGACGATGTCCTCGGGTTTGGCTCGCCGGCCCCGCCAATGAACTCTTCGGGTGTGCGCGAGTTGCTGAAGGGTGTTGCTGAGTGTGGGAGCAATCAACTTGACTCTGGCATCGGCTTGCAGGAGCGCGTGAACCCGGCGTTCTGCCACGACTCCGCCACCCACGACGGTCACCGCCGCGTTGCTTAGGCACCATCCCACCATGAGTGCTGGAGGAGATTCAAAAGTCATGGTTGACCTCCCCCCGGGCTTGCCTGGCGAGCCAGCATCGAGTGGACTTCCTCCACGAACAAGCTGGCCTCGTCGCAACGCCGCCGCAGGTTTTGGTTCGAGCGGCGCGGGGCCGAGGCGGACACCACTTGTTCGAACTCGCTGAGGAACCACAGCCCGGTGCTTTCGTGCATCAAGCCTGGCTCCAGGATCGAAGTCTTGAATCGCTCGGGAACGTCGTCGCTGTGTTCCCAGCGAATGTCGTGAGCGGTCAAGAGCGCCCTTGCAGCGGCCAGGAAGGCAGAACGGATGTGCTCGGCGACCAACGAGGGAGCGCGGCCCTGCTCGAAGAACCGAAGGGCGGCTTCGACCTTTCGGTCCGCGGTCGCCAGATCGAGGTCCGCGGCGGTCACCAACTGCCCGGCGCATTCTCCGGTTCCTCGTCTCACTTGAAACCGTTGTGCAGTCAAAGGTTCGTGGGAGAGCTTGTCCGCTTCTGAGGCGTCCGCAGCGAGATCCTTCAATAGGTTCTGGACCCGCTTGCGACCGACGCGGCGGTAGAAGCTGGAGAACTCTTCATCCGGGAGCGCTTCTTCGAGAAACAGCCCCGTGAGGCGTTCGACGGTGGTCGCGAGCCGCGACGCCGGAACCTTCGAAACGACCGTTCCGAAACCGTCACCCAGTTCTTCTCGGGACTTGCCGCTTTCGCGGCCGCCAAGCACCACCATGTAGTGGGGCAATGCATGACCACCGATTCGTCGGACGGCACCAAAGAAACCAAGATCGGCAATCTGATGGCGGGCGCAGGCGTTGGGGCATCCCGAGATGTGGACCCGAAGTCTCTCCAGTCGAGGGTTGCGAGCCAGGGCATCGAGGGAATCCTGCATGGCGCGCGCCGCCAGTCGAGGGCTGGTCACTCCCAGCTTGCAAGTGTCCGCACCGGGGCAGGTGACAGTGTCACCCAAACCCTCGGCGTGGGTGGCCTCGAGAGACAACGACTCCAGAGCTCGTCGCACCTGAGTCAGTCGGTCCAAGGGAATCCAACGCAACAGCAGTCCCTGGCCCACGGTCACGCGGAGGGTCTCTCCGCTGTGATCCCGAAGGATGGTCGCAAGTCCTCGGAGCTGACCGGGGTTCAGATCCCCTTGAGGAACGCGAATTCGAACCGCCGCGTAGCCGGGTTGCCGCTGCAGCATCACATTGGTGCGAAGCCAGGCCGCTTCCTTTGCGTCTTCGCTTTCCGGAAAGCCCTTTCCCGGAGGATGGCGAGGGGAGGGCTCCCGGACCGTGGACTGCGTCCAGCAGACGTTCCAGCGGGGATCTTCACCGAGAACGTTCTGCACGGCTTCCACTTCTTCGCGGAACCGCTCGATGCCCCATTGCGCAACCAGGAACTTCAGGCGCGCTCGAGCTCTTTTTCGTTTCTCTCCGTGACGAGCGAACACGACGAGCACGGCTCTGACGACCGGACCGAGTTCCTCCAAGGGGACGAAGGGAGCCAAAAGTTGAGCCTCGTACGCGATGGCACCGAGGCCCCCGCCGACCACGACGTGCACTCCGTGTTTGATCTGGCCTTGCTCCTCGCGAGACACCGCGCGCAGTCCAAGGTCGTGGAAGGCGCCGTGATCGCGGGAGGGGGCCTCGCTGCCGCTCAGGTGCACTTTGAACTTGCGCCCCAGGCTTTGCCCGTCGGGATGGGCGAGCAAGTAACGAGAGAGCGCCAGCCCCAGCCTGGTCACATCGAAGACCTCGTTCGGGTCAATGCCGGCAGTTTCGGCCGCGGTGACATTGCGAACGACGTTGCCGCAGGCTTCCTTGGTCGTGGTCTCGACTCGATGCAGGACTTCCATCACCATCGGACTCTCGTCCAAATCGACGAAGTGAACTTGCACGTCCTGGCGAGTCGTCAGGTGGGCCGTGCCGTTGCCAAAGTGTTCGGCAACATCCGCAAGGGCTTCGAGTTGATTGGCGTCCAGGATTCCGAGCGGAATCTTCGAGCGCATCATGTGCACGCCGTCCTGGCGCTGGCCATACACGCCCAATCGCAGACGCTGTTCGAGGAAGACCGCGTCACGGACCTTTCCCTGTTTCCAACGCGGGATCGAACTTCGGAAGCCGTCGATTTCGAGGGCGGCTTGGTCTCCAGAAGAAACAATCGAGTGAGCGCGAGTCATGGCGTCCCTGCTTTCTCGAGATCCGCCGGAGTCAAGTGCAGTCCGCATTCCGTCTTGGTGCGCCCCTGCCAGCGTCCCGAGCGGGAGTCGGAGGAATCCATCGCGGGAGCCGTGCATGGCCAGCAACCAATGCTGCGGTAGCCCTGTTCGCGAAGCTCGTTGCGGGGAACCTGATGGGCGTCGAGATAGCGTTCCACGTCGAGTTCGTTCCAGGCGAACAAGGGGTTGACCTTCACCAGCTCGAACGTGGAGTCCCACTCCACCGGTTGAATGCCAGCTCGCTCCGGTGTCTGGGCACGACGAATCCCGGTGATCCATGCGTCATAGCCAGCGAGCAGTTCTCTCATGGGAGCGACTTTTCGAAGCGCGCAGCAGCGTGACGGATCCCGACTCCAAAGCTCTTCCCCATGCCGGCGAGCTTGTTCCATCAGGGGCACGGCGGGTTTCACCGTGCGGATGCGGATGGCGTAGCGCTTTTCGACGCGGGCTTTCAGCTGAAGGGTTTCGGCGAAGTGCAAGCCAGTGTCGAGAAACGCGATGTCGACGTCCGAGAGGAGGTCCAACCGAGAAAGCATGTCCACCAACGCGAGGCTCTGAGGACCCAGGGCGGAGGCAAGGACGATTCGCGGATGGTGACGAACGGCGACGGAAAGCACTTGGCGAGGGTCCCGAGCGGCTTCGAGAGAAACCGCCTCGGGGGGCGCACTTGCAAAGAAACCGTCGAGGAGAGACGGGTGAAAACTCATGGAGCTGGCTCCGGTCATCGGAAGGGAAGAGGAGGACGACCGGGGCATTTCCCCGGTCGTTGGGACCCGGGGAAAGGAAGTGGTTTGTCAGGCGATCAACACTTCCTCATCCGGGTTCCACCGAGACAAGACACGCAGCGACACCCACGACACGGAACGCCGGTCCGCTCGCGGGAAGCAAGGCACGCGGACGGATGCAGGAGGGAATGACTCATGGGTGTCTCGAGGAAGTTCGGGAAAGGCGGAACCAAGAAAAAACCCGCCGGGCGGTCAGGCCCGACGGGTCGAAGGGAATCAAGGAAACGATTCTTCAACAGCCGGGCGGAACGGTCTCGGGAAGTGGACAACAGACCGACCAAATCGCAACACGCGCAGCGCGGAAGCGCGCAGTCGCTTGACGAAGCTCCGAGAAAAGTTGCGTTTGGCGAGACATGCGGGACTTCTTAACGGCATCTCCGTGATCCGCAAGCCCTTTTTCCAGAAGGCCCCGTGGACGAAGGCTTCGGAGCGAACTCGATGCAAGTCTTGGCGCGGCGGTTTCGCGGACGAGAACCAGCCCTTCGGAAAGCGTCGACGACCCTTTGATGTCTCGTGTCGATTCGAAGTCGGGAGGAGGTGGGCCTGGGCGTTGACTGTTCCAATGGTTGGTAAAAATCACAAAAAGACCAAGGTGTGTTCTTGACAGCGGAGAGCGTCTCTCTAGTTTGCCCCGCCTTGCATCAAGAGACCTGGGAAGGTGTTTGGTTCCCGGGCGGCAACCGAGCTGGCCCTCGTCATGGGACTGGTCGCGGTGCCGAGCCATCCCCGACGTGGGAAGCGATGCGGGCGAGTGCGGCGACAAGAACCGCATCGTCAAAACCACCCGAACGAAAACCCTCGTAGGGATTTGTCCGTTCGGTGTTGTGGCGACGATGTCTTGGCCGTCTTCTCTTGGAACTTCCGGCCAGTGGCGATGTCCGTGCGATGCGTTCGGACTGGCTCTGGGTCGTTGCTCCCGGGACACTCGTCACAAGAGCACGTTGTCGCGTGCAGCCTACGTCACCGAGCGGCTTCTTGATGCGGTGCCAAGGAGCGCCGCGATGAACTTCGGTTCCGACGTTTTCACTGACTGTGTCCAGATTCCTGCTCCGGTGGAGGATGGGGAGCCCCTGGTTCCTCCACTCGTTGCCTCGACCACCTTCGTACGCGAAGGAGTCGATAGCGAATCCGAGCATCAATACTCGAGAGTTTCGAATCCCACGGTTGCGGCACTCGAGCGTTCCCTGGGAAAACTCGAGGGTGGTTTGCCCGCCTTGGCATTCGCCAGCGGTCTGGCTGCAGAAACGGCGTTGTTCCTCGCCTTGCTGAAGTCCGGTGACCACGTGTTGTGCTCCCAAGCACTCTATGGCGGGACCACGCGTTTGCTGGAGCAGGTGTTGGGCGGCATGGGTGTCTCTTCCACCTTCGTGGATACCACTCGGACCGAGGAAGTGCGAGCAAACCTGCGACCGGAAACTCGACTCGTCTTTCTCGAAACTCCGGCAAACCCGACCCTCGACCTCACCGACGTGGAAGCCGTCTCGGCCCTGGCACGGGAGGTCGGCGCCTGGGTAGCGGTCGACAACACCTTTCTTACCGGCGTCTTGCAGAAGCCACTGGCGCTTGGAGCGGACGTTTCCGTGGTTTCCACCACCAAGTTTGTGGAAGGCCACTCGGCTGCTTTGGGTGGGGCCCTCATCACCCGTGACGAGGAGCTGCGCGAGCGATTCGAGTTCGTAAGGAAGTGCACGGGTGGGATCCAGTCTCCATGGAGCGCCTGGCTAACCCTCCAGGGCCTCAAGACACTCCCCCTGCGTCTGCAGCGGCAATCCGCTTCTGCCAAACGCTTGGCGGCCTGGTTGACTACCCGGCCGGAGGTTCGGCGAGTTCACTACCCATCCTTGGCCAAAGGGGAAGCCGCAGAGTTGGCGAACCGGCAGCACTTGGGGGCCCACGGCGCGGTGCTGTCCTTCGAGCTGGACGGCGGGACTCGAACGTTGAATGAGTTCCTTCGAACGTTGCGATTGCCGCGACTCGTCGAGCACGTGGGATCGGTGGAAACGTTGATCACTCACTCCGCGTCCATGACTCACGCCGGATTGACGTCGGCTCAGCGCGAGAAGGTCGGAGTCACGGACGACTTGTTGCGGTTGTCGATCGGACTGGAAGATGTCCTGGCCCTCCGATCCGATCTCGAGTGCGCGTTGAATGCCGCACGGGTTGGCGAATCGACGGTGGTCACCGCGAGCGAGGGAAAGTCATGACGGAACCAATCATCGTCCTCAAATTCGGTGGTTCGGTGCTTCAAAGCGCCGAGACCCTCCCGCTGGTCGTGCATGAGATATACCGCTGGCGTCGCTCGGGGTTTGCCGTGGTCGCCGTGGTTTCGGCGTTGGCCGGAACCACCGATGCATTGCTGGAGGAAACGAGGCGAATCTCGACGAGGGCTTCGTCAGAAGTCGTCGCCGCTCTGGTTTCCAGCGGTGAGTGGGAAGCCGCCGGTCGATTGGGGGTCGCTCTCGATCGCGCCGGAGTGACCTGTGCGATCCGCTCGGCGTCGGCGCTGCATCTGAGGGCCGAAGGGGATCCACTGGACTCGAACCCGTTGAGCTTGGACTGCGGCCGATTGCGAGCAGCTCTTCGCGACTGCGGGGTCGTGGTCCTTCCCGGGTACATCGCGGAGAGTGCCGCGGGGGATCAGGTCTTGCTCGGGCGAGGAGGTTCTGACCTGACCGCCCTGTTCATTGCCCAACGCCTGGGAGCCGCCTGCCGTTTGGTCAAAGACGTCGCGGGGCTCTACGAATGGGACCCGGCCGAACAGGGGCCTGCCCCGCGCCGCTTCGTCGCGGCAGATTACTCCGATGCACTGGGCACGGACGGGTCGGTGATTCAGCACAAGGCGATTCGCTTCGCCCGTGACCAGGGCTTGACCTTCGAACTGGGCGCCTGGGGAGAGGACTCCGCGACCCGGATTGGTCGTTGCGCTGCGCAACTCGAGAAAGAGTGTGTGCCGCCCAGTCCCTGGCGGGTCTCGATTCTTGGATTGGGGACCGTGGGGGAAGGAGTGCGCCAGCTCCTCGAAGGAATGCCGGGTCGGTTCCAGATTCAGGAAGCCGCGGTGCGTCGGGTGGATCGCAGGAGCCAGTGCCGGTTTGCGGTCGACGGGGATCCGATTGCCGTGGCTTCCCGTGCGACGGACGTGGTGGTGGAGGCGATGGGAGGTCTTGATCCCGCGCTCCCCGCCATCTCGGCGGCCCTGCAGCGAGGGATTCCTGTGGTGAGTGCCAACAAAGCAGTGTTGGCGGCTCATGGCCCGGCTTTGGAAGCCACGGCACAACAGCACCAAACAAGGTTGCTGGGTTCTGCGGCGGTGGGCGGGGCGGTTCCTTGCTTGGAGCACGTGGGCGCGGTCCCGCCGGGCGCCGAAATCACGGATCTGCAGGCGGTGTTGAACGGGACTTCCAACTTTGTGCTCGATCGACTCGAGGCAGGAGCGTCTTGGGACACCGCGGTGTGCGAGGCTCAGGAAGCAGGACTCGCGGAACGGGATCCGCAAAGAGACCTTTCCGGCCAAGATGCGGCGGACAAGCTGGTTTTGTTGCACCACCGATTGACGGGGAGGTGGATCACCGGCGAGGACGTCCGCTGTGTTCCCTTGGAGGAGTTCCGAGCGAAGCGGGGGAGCGGGTCAGCAGCGCGGGTCATTCGCCAGGTTGCTCGTTTGACCCGCGACGGGGACCGATGGCAGGCCTCGGTGCTTCCCACGGCTCTGACGCCGGACCACCCCCTCGCCCGTCTCCGCAACGAGGAGAACGGCATGGTGATCTCCTCAGGAGCCCGCTGGTGGGTGGTTCGGGGGAAGGGCGCGGGCCGCTGGCCTACGGCGGAAGCGGTGGTTGCCGATCTCTTGGAACTTCAACGTCGGTGGAGTCGTGAATCCAAGGCAGAGCGCTTGCGTTCGATCCCCCGGCGACCCAATGAATCTCGAAGGTTGAAACTCCCATGACCCCCGACAGCCCATCCTTGGTGGAACTCGACGCGGACCATCCGGGCTTCCGGGATCCTGCCTACCGCCAACGCCGCAATCAGATCGCGGCGATCGCCCTCGCCCACGAGGAGCCGAGTCCGGTCGCTCGTGTCGAGTACCTTCCCGAGGAGCATCAGGTGTGGCGCGAAGTCTGGAAGAATCTGACCCCGCTCCACCAGCAGTTCGCCGCAGCCTCCTATCACGGGTTGGTGGACGCGATCGGGCTGAGCCGACGACTTGTTCCGCAGCTCTGTGAACTCAATCAGGTTCTTGGGCCGATGCACGGTTTTCAAATGTTGCCGGTGGCAGGGCTGGTGCAGGCCCGTCACTTCTTGGAGCGGCTCTCGGAAGGAGTGTTCTTGTCGACGCAGTACATGCGCCATCAAAGTGTGCCGCTGTACACTCCGGAGCCCGATGTCGTCCATGAGATCATTGGACACGCCGCCACGTTTGCCAGCAGTGATTTTTGTGAACTGAACCGAGCATTCGGCCGGGCAGCTCGGCGTGCAAACGATGACGAGACGATCGAGCGAATCGCTCGAATCTACTGGTACACCTTGGAATTCGGAGTGGTGGAGGAAGGCGGTCAGCGAAAGGTCTATGGGGCGGGCCTGCTCTCCAGCTTCGGGGAGTTGCAGCGTTTTGATTGCGCCGCTCGACTCCGAGCGTTCGATTTGGAAGTCATGGCCGCCACTCCGTACGACCCGACCCATTACCAGGAAGTTCTCTATGTTGCCGCAGACTTCGCCACCATGGTGGCCGAAGTGAAGGAGTGGCTCGAGCGCATTTGACCGACCGGGTCGGTTGTCCCTTCCCGGTCGCAAGGGAATGGTTTTCCCGTCCTCGGTCATTCCCGCGGAGGTGAGCGGCATTCTCGGCAGCGGGAGGGAAAAACCCGGGGTGGTGCTCAATGTCGCCCAGAGGCGTCGACGATGAGGGAGGTGAGGAATCTTCGCACGCGACCGACAAGGGGCTTGGTTCGATGCCGAACAAGGGCAAACAGAACAACCAGGACGATCCGGAAACCGCCGCCGACGCTGTGCAGCCGGAGGATCCCAACTTGGGTCCGGGGCAGCCCGCCAACCCAGGGACGGGAGACCGTCCGGCACCGCGGATCGACGATGAATTCGTCCTCGAGCTGGAAGAAGAGGAAGAGTGGTTCGTGCTGGAGGAGCAGGCCGAGGCTCCCGCGGCACCGCCTGTTCCTGAGGTCGAGGCGATCCAAGAAGAGCCGGCTCCAGCCGAGCCCGAGATTCCGGTGGCTGGCGACTTGCCGACCCCCAGCTGGTTGATGGAGGAAGGCCAGCCGCCGGAGCAAGAACCTGCGGCCGCCGTTCCCCCTCCGCCACCCGCTCCAGAGCCGACCGAAGAGTTCCAGGAAGTCCCGTCGTGGTTGTCTTCCTCGGACACCGTTCCTCCGGTGGCCGAACCGAATGATGATTTCCACCCGGCGCCGGAAGCGGCCGAAGCCGCCGAGATGGCGACCGGGTTGCCGACGCCTCCGCCGCTCCCGCCGCAAGAAGACGTGGTGGTTGCCGAACCGACCGGGGACGACTCTTTGGAGCCGCCCGTTCCTCCCGAGCTGGGCTCCGAGGCCACCACCGAGCTCGACTTGGAAGACGAAGAGTTCTTCGCCGATTTGCGCGAAGGGCCGCAGATTCGCACCGGCAAGCCTCTGGTCATCGCGGCGCTGGCAGCGGGAGTGCTTGTCGCTGCTGGGTTCTTCGGACTGCGCATCTTCCGGGGCGGTCCGAGCGAAGTTCCACCGGCGGTTGTCACCGAGGTGGCCGAGTCCTCGGCGCCTGCGGCCACGGAGCAGTCGGCGGAACCGGTCACCGATCCCAGCGCGGCGCCCGATGCCGAAGACGCCAGTCCGATCGTCGGTGAGCCGACCGCGGACACGGGGACCAGCGAGCTCACGTCTGAAACCGAGACGCCCGTCGAATCATTCGAGGCCGCGCCCAGCACTTCGGTCGTTCCCGTGGAAGTGGTGAAGCCGGAGCCGACGACTCCGGAGTTTGTTCGCGAGTCCATTGGTGATGCGCCGTCAGCCGTTCGCTCGACTCCGACCGAAGAGCCGGTGTCCATCGTCTCACCGCCGCGAGGGATCGTGGCGGGACCCGCTTCCGGAATTCGCGGGCCGAGAACTCCGACCGAGAGCGCCAACACGGCGAACATCCCTCGATCCGGGGACACGGTCATTCAGTTGGCCAACGGCCACGTCTTCAAGGGGCGCATCAAGCGAATCCGCGGCAACGAGCTCACTCTCACCGATGGTCGAGCAGAGTTCACGTTCGACCTGACGGAGATCGCCATTCTGGATCCGAGTTCTCCGGAATACCGCCAGTGGGGCGAACTGCCTTCGGCTTCGGTGATGTTGCACAACGGCCAGCGCTTGCGCGGACACTTGGTCATGGAGACCGTGGAGCACGTGGTTCTCGGCTTCGAGAACGGCCGAATCTCCGTGCCTCGCAATGACGTTGCACACCTGTCCTTTGCTGGACGCGTTCACTTCTGAGGAAAGCGTCCTTCAGGTCGGGTTACTTCCGCAGCGCGTTGACCGCGGCTTCCAACGGCGCGTCGATGCCTTGGGCGATTTCCTGAGGAGTTCGTTCGCAGGGAATGGTGGGGGTGACTCCGGAACCTTGCAGTGCCGAGCCATCCCGATTGTGCACCAAGTGGGCCGCCATCGACACGGTGATGCCGGTGGAGGAAAGGGTCTGCCAGGGCTGAGCCGGCATGATCGGGTGATTGGCTGAACCCGCGGTCGTGCGTCCGACCACCGGGCCACGGTTGGCCACCAGCAGGCCCATGGCCACCAGTTCCGCGGGGCCGGATGTCCATTCATCGGTGAGCACGGCAACCGGTCCGGGGTACACCGGCGGAATTGGGTTGACCTGAATCTGAGTCTTGTTCAGGAAGCCGTCCGGTTGTTGAGGATCCCGAGATCGAATCTCGCCCACCACGACTTTGTCATCGAGGAGACGCCCGAGGACCGCGAGCACGCCGATGCGGTCGCCGCCCTCATTCCCACGAACGTCGATCACCACCCCTTTCGCGTTCTGCCCCATGGCTTCGTTGAGCGCGACGGAGAACTGAGTTCCGGCGTCGCCGGCGAAGCTGCGAATCCGAATCACCGAGATGCCGTCGTCGCGCTTCTCGTGCTCGACCAATCGAAACTCGGAGGAGGGACCGCCGGTGGGCAGGCCGCGGGGCAGGCTTGCAGAAAGCTCGGCGGCGTTATCCCCTCCGGGGGAGACCAACTTCACCTCGGCCGAGGTGTTTTCGGCACCGGTCAGAAGAACGTTCAAGGCACGGGCTTCCGCCTGCTTGTCACTGTTGCAGGACTCGTTTCGGAGGAAGTAATCCTTGAGGGCTTGCCATCGAATTCTGGTGGGCTGTCCGTCGATTTCGACGAGCTCCATTCCCCGACGCACTCCCGCCTCGGACGGAGCCGAGTCCTCGGAAATGTACGAGACGAAGACTTTGTCGCCGACCAATTCGAGGTCGATGCCAGGGACCCCCATCCAGTGCGGGGCACCGTGAGTGCTGCGAATGTTGATCCAGCGGTCGCGGAACCGGCTCAGCAACTCACGGAGGACCAGGTAGTAGTCGAGATTGTCTTTGGCCAGCTCGACTCGAGCACGGAACTCAAAGTACAGCTGCCATAGATCGACGTCGTTGATGGTGGGGGGGCGAGCCGAGATCGCCGAATCGGGGTAGGTCTTGGAGAGCAGCATGAAAATACTGTCGAAGTCGACCACCCGGCTGGCGAGCGCGAGAGGTTCGCCGACATGGTCAGTCAAGCGGACGCCGTTGGACAGGGCCATTCGCGACAGTCGCAAGGTGGTGCCGGGCACCAAAGGATCCCCGGGTTCGAAATCCTCCGCTGCGTAGATCGGCGTGGGGGGAGTGATCGTGTCGAACAGGGAGCCGGATTCCTCGTCTTCGGTGGCGTCTGCGGCGATCTCTCGAAGACGCTTGCCGAGCAGGTGGGCCGGGATCTTTTCTCCCTCCAAGCTGTTCAGCACGAACGAGCTGACCCCGTCCCCATAGAAGGTGTCGAGGTGTTCCCACACCTGGCCCACGGTTTCTCCCAAAGACTGCCGGGATCCGCGAGTCGAGTAGGCTTTGATGAACTCGTCGATCGACTGCACGACGCGTGGATCAAGGCCCGCCATGCTGGTGAGCTTCTCGGACAGCCAAAGCTGGGCAAAGACGGGGCGAGCGATGGAGTAGAGTCGTTCGTCGTCTTCTTGGATCGGCCGGAATAGGCCGGGGTCCGAGAAGTCAATGAACACCTGATCCTTACCGTTGGTGTAGAAGAAGCGACGCAAGCTTTGACGCAAGCGCACGGTGATGGTGATTTCGGTCGCCGTGGTGATGTCAAAGGTCTCGCCGAACCAGCGACGAACCTGGGCGAAGTGCCCCAGCATCAGCTCGGCTTCTTCGTCGGAGATTTCCGTCCCGATGTAGCGGAATTCGAGACCCGCCCGGCGGATGGTCGTGAACAGCGGGTCATTCGCTTGGGCCGGCTCCAGGGCGGGGGCGGCCAACATCAGGGCAAGCAGCGAGGCGAGCATGAGAGGGGGGTCCCTTGAAGGAGAGGGGGCCAAAACTGGCGAGTGTAGGTTTGCGTCCGAGGCAAAGCAACGCGGGTTGGGTAGCATGGGCCGAGCCCCGCCGCAGGCTGATTGGAAATGAATACTCCGTCCCGATGTCCACGCTGCCTCACCTACGCCGTGACTTCCGGCATCTGCCGGGAATGCGGGGCGGCTTCCTCTGCGAAGCGATGGTGGTGGCTCGCGGCGTTGCTCGTCACCGCCTCGGGAATTTCCTTCGCGGTGTTTGCCTGGCTGCCCGATTCGGCGTCGGCTCCGTCGACTTCGCCCGTCGCCGCGCCTGAGCCACCGAATCGCCTCCCCGACCGAGCGGCGGAGAACCCTGCGGATTCCTTGGTGGAGGAGCCGGCCGAACAGCCGCCGATCCCGCGGCCTTCCGACGCCAAGGTTGCCGCCGCCCCCGTGAGTGGTCGGCCTCCCTCTTCAACTCCGGCAGCTGTTCGTCTGGAAGTGCTCGATGGCAAGCAGCGCGTGGTCCGGATTGGTCACGGCCTGGCCGTGGAATCTGGTCAGGGAATCCTTGTGCCATGGAGTTTGCTGAACGGGGCGCGAGGCTTGCGGGTGGAAGGGCTCTCCCCTCCTATTGATGACGTCTCTCACTACACGCCGCGCGAATTCGCGTTGGTCAAGCCACGCCAGCAGGGCTCGCCGCGGTTTCGCTTCTTGCAGGACCGCTCGGTGAATCACTGTGAGAAGGTTCCGGAAACGGGAGCTCCCTTGTGGGCGCTGGATGCGGACTCCGCGTGGACTTGGAACCACGCGGGAGTCTTGGAAGAAGACCAGGGAGAAGAAGGACTCTTGGTTGGCAGCGCCGGCAACCTCCGCGAGCGATTCGTGTTTGATGGATCCGCATGCCTGGTCGGAATCGGGATCGGAGAGTCGTCCCAAAGGCCGGGTCGTCAGCGGATTCGTTCCGCCCAGCAAGTCCTAGAACAGTCTCGAGGCGGAGGAGCGCGTTATTCCTTCACCACCGTTGCGGAGTGGTTTGATCGTGACTTTGCCGCTCTCCGGGATCGCGGTCATTTGTACGCGGCCGGTTCCCACTGGGAAGCGGCGGTGGAGAGTTTCCTGGCGGCGCTTCGTCTCGAGCCCTCGGTTCGAGAGGAGATCGAAGCGGCGTTGACGTCCGCCGCGTTGTACTGGGCGCGAGAGTCGATTCGCGGAGGCCGGACGCAGCAACTTGCCCGTCGCCTGGCAGAGATCGTCGATTGGGTCCCGAGGGACCCCTCGCTGCTTCACGCTTGGGGAGTCGCCCAACTCGAAGACGGAGACTTCGACGGGGCGATCCAAGCGTTGCAAGACGCGCTGCAGCAGGCACCCCAGGATCTCTTGCCGCGAGTGCAGGAAGCGCTGCGTAGTGCCTACCTCCGCGCTGGCGAAGACGCCAGGAATCGGGGCGCTTTGAGTCCCGCTCTTCGGCATCTGGAAGACGGAGTCGCCCAGTTCCCGGACGATCTCTCGCTGCTCAAATCCCTCGGTTATGCGTACTACGAGTCCGGTGACGACTTCGAGGCATCGCGCATTCTGGAGGAAGTCGCTGCGCGCGATCCATCCCAAGCCCGATCCTTGGAGCCACTTCTCGCTCGTCTGCGCCTGCAACGCGAGCAACCTCCGCAAACGGAAATCCGCTATGACCCCCACGCCGGAGCCATTCGGACCAATGCCACTTTGAACCGACTTCGTGATGTGCCAGTGTTGGTGGACACCGGAGCCTCGTTGACGGCGATCTCGGAATCCTTGGCGGATCGACTGAGACTCGGGTTTCGAAACGCGCGACGCCACGTGGAAGTGATCACCGCAAGCGGGCGAGTGCGTGCTCCTGTCGTCACCCTCCATCGAGTGGACTTGCAGGGGGCCGTGCAAGAGCAAGTGGACGCAGTGGTCATGCCCTTGGAGGAACCGGGAGGATCCCAGGCGCTGATCGGCTTGAACTTCTTGAGTGCTTACGACGTCGGCATCGACCCGGATCGAGGGTTGCTCCGTCTCACCCCGCTGCGCTGACGACAGCTGCCCAACGAACTTTTCCTTGGCGGTTTTCCAGCCGGGGATGGGCGCTGGCTTGGGTCAGGCAGTTCCCAAGATCTCGAGGATCCCTCCGGGAAGAACTCGGAAACCGTGCCCTGGCTCGACAATGGTCGTCGCCGTTCTTTCGCGAATCACACAGGGCCCCGAACCTTGATGGCCCTCGGGGAGCGACGACCGCTCGTAAATGGGAACGCTTCGGGCCTGGCGAGAGGCAAACCAAACTTGGCAACGCCCGGCCGGAGTCACTTTCTCTCGAGGCTCGGAGACGGGTGCCGCCGGCGGCCGGCGGAAGCGCCGGACGGCGGTGCAGGTAAGGGCGACGGCCTCCAGAGCGTGCCCCGGGAGGAGAAACCCATAGCTCTCTCGGTGCAGTCGTTCGAAGGCGCGCCGATAGCCGCGGCGCCAAGGAACGGTCAGTTCGTGGGATTGTCCGAGGTAGCGACAGGCCAAGGTCCGCTCCAAGGCCCGTGGACCGGGACCGAGTTCTCGGTCCAGGCGGCGGATGGCCTCTTTCTCGAGTCCACGCATCTGCTTCTCCAACTCGGCTTCCCCGCGCGAGTCCAGGGGAGTGACTAAGCCCTTGGAGACATCCAGTCGAGCGTCGCTAGTGGCCATTCCCCATGCGGACGTCGCTCCCGGCGCAAGCGGCACCAGTGCACTCTTCATGGCGAGGCGACTTGCCAAACGGCAAACATGGAGGCCCCCGGCGCCCCCAAAGCCAAACAGGTGAAGCGAACGCGGGTCCTTGCCTTTTTCGAGGGAGATGCGTTTGACCGCTCGTTCCATCGCAGCATCTGCGATCTGCAAGGCGGCCAAGGCCACGCGACGGACCGAGACGCCGAGGGACTTGGCAAGTGGAGCGAGCGCACGAGAGCTGCGATGCGGGTCTAGTTGGATCGAGCCCCCGAGAGGCGTCTCGAGAGGTAGGCGTCCGAGCTCGACATGGGCGTCGGTCAATGTGGGGCGATCACCACGGCCATAGCAGGCAGGTCCGGGGTCGGCACCCGCTGACTCCGGACCGACACACAGGGTTCCGGCGTCGTCGAGCCAAAGCAGAGATCCTCCTCCTGCGCCGATGGTGTGGATCTCCAACGAATCGACCAACAGCGGACGACCGCCGATCCGGACCTGGTCGGTGCGACTGGCCTGTCGACCATGCACCAAGCCCACATCCGTCGAGGTGCCGCCCATGTCGAAGGTGACCGCCGATTGATTGATCCCGAGCAAGCGCGTGGCGGCTTGAACGCCGCCCGCGGGTCCGGAAAGCACCAAGCGGACCGGAAAGCGAGAAGCGTCGGTGAGACTGGTCAAGCCACCATTCGATTGCTGGACGAGCATGGTTCGGTGTTTCAAGCGACGTCGGAGCCGAGACAGATACTGGCGACATCCCGGGAGGAGCGCCGCGTTCGCGACCGTGGTGGAGAAGCGTTCGAACTCCCGGAAGCGCGGCGCCACCTCGCTCGACAGAGTCACCGGCAGGGCGTGGGAACGGAACAAGCGAGCCAATCTTCGTTCAGACATCGGATTGGTGTACCCGTGGAGAAGGCCGATCGCGATGGCTTGCGGTTGGCGGCGATCCACTTTGCGCCGCAGTTCGTCTTGTTCCTGGTCCGGGGGAAATCGCAAACACCTGCCGTCCGCATCAGTTCGCTCGCCCACTCCCCACCGATCGGCGCGCGGAACCAGGCACGGCGGCTTGGTCGGGTGGAGTTCATAGAGGTGGGGGCGCGCCTGGCGGCCAATTTCGATCAGGTCTTCAAAGCCCTCATTGGTGATGAAGACGACCCGGGCTCCCTTGTTTTCGAGCAGAGTGTTGGTCGCGACCGTGGACCCGTGAACAAGTCGCAGAGGAACCGAGTCCAGATCGGGTCGCCGACGCAACAGTTCCTCGAGCGCGTCGAGCACCGCACGCGCCGGGTCCGAGGGGGTCGAGGGGACCTTGAAGGCAATCTGCTTTTTCGGTCCCACGGCCACCAGGTCGGTGAACGTCCCCCCGGTGTCGATGCCGACCGACCACTGCGGTCCACTGGTGATTGGATTGAAGCGCATCAAAGCGGATGATGCATCTCTCGTGCAGGCGAGGCAACCCGCGGGGAGAGAGCGAAGCCGCATGGAACCAGCAGTCTTCATCCTGGGCAGCTACTTGGTGGGCGCCATCCCTTTCGGGCTGTGCCTCGGGAAGTGGCTGCGAGGGGTCGATCTTCGGGACAGGGGAAGTAAGAACATTGGGGCGACCAACGCCTGGCGCGTGCTGGGTCGAGGGATTGGGCTCACCGTGTTCTTGCTCGACTTCGCCAAAGGAGCCGGACCTGTCATGGTGGCCCAGACCTTGGGCCCGACCGAGAGGCTCCCCGAGGGAGTCTTGGCGTTGTTGTGTGGAGCGGCCGCAATCTTGGGACACATCTTTCCGGTGTATCTGGGATTTCGGGGAGGCAAGGGAGTCGCCACGGCAGGCGGCGCGTTCTTGGTTTTGAATCCGCTGGCGACCGGGGCGTCATTGCTCACCTGGCTTGCCCTGCTCGCCATGTTTCGCATGGTGGCTCTGGCATCGCTGGGCGCCGCCTGGGTGTTCCCATTGGTTTTCTGGTACAGCCGAGGACGAGCGGGAGGAGTGGCGGACCTCACATTGCTCGCGGCGTCCACTGCGATGGCTTTGCTCATCACGCTTCGTCATCGCACCAACCTGGCCCGGATGTTTCGGGGCGAAGAGCCCCGGGTGGGCTGACAAGGACTGCAATCCATGCTCGACAAGGTGCTGGTTTTGGGAGACGGTGGCTGGGGGACGGCCCTTGCGTTGGTGCTGAACGAACGGGGTGTGGACGTGTCCCTTTGGTCGCACGATCCCGAGTACGCCAAGGAAATCGTGAGCACCCGACGCAACCCTCGTTACCTTCCCGGGGTCGAGATTCCCGGACGCATCGGGGTGACCACCGACGAAGCGGCGGCGCGAGACTGCTCGACTTGGTTTTCCGTGGTTCCGAGTCAGTACTTGCGGGCCGTGATGGAGAAGTTTCGTCCTCACTGGAGTCCCGGCAAGCTGGTGGTTTCAGCGACCAAAGGCATCGAACACGAGTCGTTGCAACGGCCCTCAGAGATCATCGCGGACACCCTCGGTCCAGTCCCTCTGATCGTGGTAAGCGGGCCGAGTCATGCCGAAGAAGTGGCGCGACGAATGCCAACCACGGTGGTCTCCGCCGCGGCGGATACGGGGCACGCGTTGCGCATCCAGGACCTGCTGCACACCGATCGTTTCCGGGTCTACACCAACCAGGATCCGGTGGGAGTCGAGTTGGGAGGTGCGGTCAAGAACGTCCTTTCCATCGCTGGCGGTATCGTCGACGGCCTGGGATTTGGCGACAACACCAAAGCGGCGTTGTTGAGCCGCGGTATTGTCGAGATGGCCCGGTTTGGAGAGACCCAAGGAGCTCAACGAGACACGTTCTTCGGACTGGCGGGAATCGGGGACTTGATCACGTCTTGCATTTCCCCTCACGGGCGGAACCGCGCCGTGGGAGAGCGCATCGGCCGCGGCGAACGCGTGGGCGACATCCTGGCTTCCATGCAACAGGTGGCCGAAGGGGTCAAGACTGCCGAGGCCATCCATCGATTGGCGTCGAAGCACGGAGTCGAAATGCCCATCTGTGAGCAGGTGTACCGAATTCTCTACGACGCCAAGGATCCCTCCAAGGCCGTCGGCGATTTGATGACGCGGCAGCTCAAGGAAGAGGGGCAGTGGTGATTCCCGCCTGGGTTTCCCCTCCGGAACAGAGCTTGCCCTCGAAGATCTCGCCCTAGAAGAACTCGCCCTAGAAGAACTCGAATGTGAAGCGGTGATCGCCCTCTGGCAAAGTGACGACCAGGCCAACCGGGCCAGTCGGCTGAGGCGTCCCCTTCAATTCGAAGTGGATCTCTCCCTGAGCCATGTTCCCTGCGGGAACCGAGGCCGGCATGCGGTATCCCGGTTGGAAGAACCAGACCCGTTCCGAGCGGACGAATTGGGAAGGCGGCGATCCCTCCAGGCGAAACATGGTGGGGGATAGCGCCAGGGCCTGGTCGCTCTCGTTGTAGATCGTGACCAGTGCGGAGTAGCGTTTCTTGGAATGGGCTTCCAACACGGCCGTCACCCGTCGGCTTTCCGTCTCTGGCGCGGAGTGGTCACGCAGCACCGAGATCGGGCTGGTGCAACCGGTGACAAGAAGCATGAGCACCACGAAGTAGCGGGCCATCGGAAGTCTCCCTCTTTGGCGTCAAACTGATGGGGGACCCTGGTCCCAGGGCACTCGTCGACGCCGATTGTTCTTGCGAGATCTCTGATGTTAGCGCTCGGCGGTCGCTGAATCGTTCTCGGAAGATCTGCTTCGGCGAGGTCGTTCCTCTGCCGACTGTTCCTCAAGCGCGGGACCGAGAGGGCAAGTCGCCCGGTCGGTGCACGCACGCTGGCGGGACCGCGGTACAATCGTGCGTCCCGCGCTTGTGAGCAAGCTGTGGGCAAGCGGTACGCACTACGGCCGAGATCGGATTGAAGCGATGGCTGAGCTGTTTCGCACGGAAATCAATCGCGGAGTCACGCCCGCGCGACCGGAGGAGTTCCGGGCGCTCCGGTATGGCGACTCCCTGGAGATCTGGCCCCCGGTGGTGTTGGCGCCGATGGCGGGAGTGACCAACAGCGCGTTTCGCAAGCTCTGTCGCGAGTACGGAGCGGGGTTGTATGTGAGCGAGATGATCACCGCTCGCGGCATCGTCGAAGGTTCCAAGAAGACCCGGCGGTTGGCGTCCTTCTCCGAGGACGAGCCGATCCGGTCATTGCAGCTGTACGGCTCGGACCCCTGGGCCCTGGGCGAGGCCACCCGAATCCTGATGGCCGAAGAAGCCGTGGATCACCTCGATCTCAACTTCGGATGTCCGGTCCGCAAGGTCACCGCCGCAGGTGGCGGGGCGGCAATTCCCGCAAAGCCACGGCTCATGGCTCGACTCGTTCGTGCGGTGGTGGAACACGCCGGAAAGGTTCCCGTGACGATCAAGGTGCGTCTGGGAATCGACGAAACGTGTGAGACGTTCCTGGACTCGGGAAGAGTCGCAGAGGAGGAAGGCTGTGCGGCGATCGGACTCCACGCACGGACAGCCGCGGAACTTTACGACGGCCACGCACGATGGGATCACATCACACGTCTCAAGCAAGCGGTGCACACCATTCCCGTGCTTGGTAACGGTGACCTCTGGGAATGCTGGGACGCTCTAAGAATGATGCGTGAAACCGGTTGCGATGGCGTCATCGTGGGACGTGGTTGTCTGGGGCGCCCCTGGTTGTTCCGCGAGCTGGCAGAGGTGTTTGACGGCAAGGAGCCCACCGCGCCACCCAACCTCGGAGAAATCTTGCGCGTGCTCGAGCGGCACAGCCAGCTCTTGGTGGAATTGTTTGGTCCGCGACTCGGAATGCTGGAACTGCGCAAATGGTGCGGTTGGTACCTCAAGGGATTCCCGGGATCTTCGAAGGTCCGCGGAGCTTTGTCGAAGATTCACCAATGGAGCGACATCGAAGAGCTGATCGAAGATCTGGATCTCGCTCAGCCGTTCCCTGTCACAGCCCTCCGGGTGCGTCGCGCGAAACGCGCCGGCAAGCAGAAGGTTTCATTGCCACCGGGATATCTGCAGAACCGCGACGATGATCAGCCGCCCCGCTCTCCCCAAAACGAGGGAGAGCGGGAGCGCCTGGAGAAGGCCTTGGGAGGCGGCTGACGGCGAAATCGCCGTCAAACGACTTCGAGTCGGGGACCTGTGGTGTCCAGGACGATGCGGTACTTCGTCGCAATCGACGTGGAATTCAAGAAGCCGATCAGCTCTTGGCAGAAGTTCAGGGGCACACCGTCAGGAAACGCCAGTGAGCGGCCATTGGAGTTTTGGGTCACTTGACGGATGCGGCCGATGCCGTGTGGGTCCGCGATGCCATCCAGGGAGGACATGTTGCGTCGTCCCCTTCCCACCCCGAAGGTCTTTCGACGCGGTCGCGGAGGCGTCGGAGGGGGCTCTTCGCATTCCGAAACGATTGGTCGGACCGCGTTGCGATACTCGGGATTGACCCGATAAGTCTTCTCTCCGGTTTCCGGATTGAGTTTGGAGAGAACCAGTGCGTCTTTGTTCGAAGAATTGCAAATGCGTTGCACAATTGCATACGCCACCCGTTTGCTCTTGAGCTCACGGGCCGGAACATCGTCATCGGCCTCACACAATTCCTTCAGCAGGAAACGAACGTGAGGTGATGCGGAATGGAGCGCTTCTGTCAATTCGTCTTCGCCCCAACGTGTCCGGCTTACTTGCGGGAAAAGCTGGACATCAGACATGCCTCTGACTCCTTTTACTGCCAAATACCGCTAGCGCCCATCCTTCCCGCGGGAGTTTGGTGCCGGGGCCTCGCGAAAGTCCCAACATCAAAGCCTTCCACCGGACGCCTCTGGCAATTCCGTGCCAGACAAACGGTCGAGTGCCTCATCGATTGGAAGAAGACCGGCCCTCGGATCGGCGGGGGACAGAGAAAAGAGGCTGGGAGCGCATTGGGAATTGCTCGTGCCGGTCGTGCCTGACCGACGCTTGCGAATTCGAGACCCAATGCTCGCGTCGCTCCCTTGGGCTGTGGATTCCTCAATCCTTGGCTCCCCGGAGTCCGGTGGTCGCCTTCACATGTGTTTGTTCAGTGTTTTCTCACGTTTCAGTGTCCCTCCTGGTTGGAGGGAGCCCCTCAATGGGGATTCTCGGGTCAATGATCGTGGGTGTGCTCCGTGTCGACGACCGACAATCGGAAATGTCCGATGGCTTGCAGACAACCTTCCATCGGCTGTGCGCCTCCAAAGAGGACGACTTCCGCGGAAACCAACGTTCCCGAAAAACATCGCCGACCGACACAAATGATCTCCGATGTGAATGCCTCTCTTGGACGGAAGGAGTGTTTCCATAGTTCTCGCCTCCGTTCTCGAGGTGCAGACCGTCAAAGAACTGCAAATCACCCATCTGGTACGGCATTAGGTGAGCGAGGCCTCTCGCATCGCTACGACTCCCTTACTCCTCACAACGGTGCTTTTGACAACGCCGCTTCTTGGTGTTCGATGAATCTAGCACTGTGGATGCACCGCGACGGGCGGTCCTGGCTCGACCCGCTGTTGCGATCGAAGAATGCCGAAATCGGGGAATGCCTTGCCCGGCCCGAGACGCCATCTCTCTCGACGTCTCTCATCCTAGCCGTACAGTCGACCAACGTCCATCGAACACTGCTGCGCGATCCGCTCGCTCCCGGAGCGCTCCCCTTTCCAGCCCTGTTTCTGGATCCCGAAAAGACTGATTCATTGTGCGCGAAATAATGCGCGAATGTGCGGGATGAACGCTTTCCTGGTCGCGGGCAATGAGCGAGAGTGGGGGCTAAGGGTCCGCAAAGTCAATCGTCGTACTGTGACACGCCGGATCGTCTTCCGAAGAACGATTGGAGCAGATTGCGAATCACGTAGATGGCGAGGTCGGGGTTTGATTGGAGGCGCCTTCGGCAGTAGGCAGTCGCTTGGCTCCAGTCAGTGGCGAATGGCACGTACAGGCGCAGGGACGGCGTTCCTGTGCCGTTGCTGGAAAGGTCACCATTGCGAATCCGTCTCAGAATGGGACCCCGGGGAACCCCGTACAGCATCTGGATTTCGAAACGCTCACTCGCCACATTGCCCGGATTGACGACCTCGGAGTAGAACCGCTGAATGATTGCCTCGTCATGGGTGGCGAGTTCCACGATGGCACCGCGCTCGAGGAGGGTCTGAGACTGTGTCAGAAGGCGCTCTTTCATGGCACGTTTGTCCGTAAGCGCAATTTCGGCTGGCTCCGGGTAAATCCCGATCACCATCCGGACTCTCATCCCCTCGGGAATCGCGGCGAGGTCGGCTTCTGTTCGGTGCAAACGCGTCTGCAAGACTGTGCCCACATCGTGACCGGAGGCAAATAGTTCATTGGTGATGTCGAGCGTGAAATCTGTCCAGGTGTGGTCCTCCATGTCGATGGTCAGTCCGATGCCGAGGTCCCGCGCGGTCGCCGCAATGCGAAACACGGCCTCGCGGCTGCCCGGGGCGAGGCCCCCTCGGTCGAACGGTTCCAACGTGAAGGACGAGGCCTTGACGGACACGGTGGGGCGAACCTCGCGGGACGGAAAGTGTGGGTCGGCGGCGACGGCTTGCAGGAGGTCGTGGTAGGCGCGCTCATTGGCGCTGCACTGATCGGTCGACTGCACTTCTTCGGCGAGGAGGTCGAGAGTGCAAAGCATGCCCGTTCTGTCCAGCAGCTCTCGGGCGACTCGCAGGGCCTGATCGTGGCTGTCGCCCGCAACGTAGGGACTGGCGAAAGTGCGAATCAGAGGTCCGGGAATCCAATCCAGCAGCATCAAGGAGCCTCGTCAAAAAGAAGGGGCGTGGTCTTCACTTCTGGCTGGCGCTTGGCCGCCCAGCCAGAAGCGGAGGAAACGAGCCGTAGGCGGGTACCGCTGCGCAGGAGCAGAAGCTCCAACTCCGGCGTTCGCGGTTCCTGGAGAGCTTCTTGCAGGACCTGCCCGTAGCCCTGCAGTTGCGGCCCGTGTCGGTCGGCGAGTCGGACCGGGTCCGACTCACGATCGGTCTTGTAATCGACGATGACCAAAGTGTCTCGTCTTTTCAGGACGAGATCCGCCGTCCCCCGCCACCGCTTTCCGTCGCGAAGGCCAAGGAGAGGGAGCTCGCGGCCCAAGATCCGGTGTCGTCCATACTCCCGAAGAGCCTTCGTCAGGGGCGGCGCTTGCAGGATCTGCATCGCCTGCTCGATCAACGGATCGGCACTCACCGCGCATTCTTCCGCCACCGCCGCGACAATCGGTCGCCACTCATCGACGGGGGGCACCGGACCCGGACCAAAGCGGTGCAAGACTCGATGGCAGGCGGTTCCCAACGCCAGCGAGAGGGCGGACTTGTCGTCGGTCGCGTCGGTGCCGTGCGCGGAGGGAACCGCTCGCCGCTTCTCCGGAGGCTGCCAACGGAGGGGAGGCGTGGACCAACAGCGGGCCACGGCGTCGCGCAGCTCCTCCTCGGGCCGTCCGAGTGGCTCCTGCGGCGATTCGCCGCCGCCAACGACTCGCGGTTGGGGGCTGGCTCTCAGCGAACGAAACACCACCCCAGGGGCAGGAGTCGGGTTGGCATCCACCTCACTCGAATAACCCCACGCGCCCAGCGAGTTTTGCCACAGGCGCGTTCGGCCCGGCGGAGCCGAGTTCACCAGGACCAATTGCTCCGAGGCTCGGGTCATGGCTACGTAAAGGAGGCGCTTGCTTTCCGCGGTGCGGTGCTGTCGGTCGCGCTCTTTTTGCCGTGTCATGGCCAGGTTGCGAAACCCGGCCGCGGGGACTTCGAAGGCGGGATAGACCGCGGGGCCACATCGATGTCGAAGAGTCCGTGGCCGACCCGGAGGCGGTACCCGTTCCTCCCGCCCGATGTCCGGAACCACCACTCGCGCGAACTCCAAGCCCTTGGACTTGTGAATGGTGAGAATCCGAACGGCGTCCAGTGACTCCTCGGACAAACAACTCTCGCTCTCTCCTTGGCTACCTTCCCACGCCCGCTCCAAGTCTTGCAGCGTGTCCTTGAGAGGACGCCCGAGTTCCTGGCAATTGCCTTGGACCAGGCGGGCCAACTTTCTCAGATTGGCGATGCGTTCCGCGCCCTCGTAGGCGGTCGAGGCAATCGGCAGGAGTGAAGTGTCTTCGAGGATCTCGTCGATCACTTCCGCGGCCGAGGACGTCTCGACTTGGTCGTGCCATTGCCGAAGGCGATGGGCGACCCGCTGCACGGCTGCCACGGAAGAGTTCTGCGCGGCGCCCACGGAAAACTCCTCCGCTTGATCGGCGAACTCCGCAATCTGCCGATCCGGCACCCCGAATGCGCTGGACCGCAGACTGCCAAGAAACGCGACCGCGTCGTCGGGGTCCGCGACGCTGCGCAAAACGCAGAGAAGCTCGTTCACCTCGGTCCTTTCGAGGAAGGTCGAGCCTCCGTCGATCGCGTAGGGGATGCCACGTTCGCGCAATGGGCGCAAGTACAACCCCAGGGAGCTCAGCGACCACAAGAGGATCGCCACTTCGCCCGGACGGGTACCGGCTTCGACCCATCGTTGAATCTCCGCCGCGATCACTTGCCCCTCCTCTCGCCGACCGTCGGTCACCCGTCCGCTGGTTGAGGAGACGGTCCAGATCTGGATGGCCGGTTCTTCCCCGAGCGGCGTGCGCGTCGCCGCCATGGGTTCGAACTTCGGGTCGGCCTCCTTCTCCGGATCGAACGTCGCTCGAAACAGTTGGTTGATGGGTTCGACCAAAGCCGGAACGCTGCGAAAATTCGCCGAGAGTGCCAGCGAGGCACCGCCCTGGCTTTGCACCCGGGCGACCGCTTCGTCGTAGGTTTCCAAGTCCGCGCCGCGGAACCGATAGATGGACTGCTTCGGATCGCCTACCAGAAACAGCTTTCCTGGGGCAAGGGGCAGGTGCCACGGCGAGTCGACGGGTTGTTCCGGATGGGCGTGACACAGCAAGAATGCGATCTCGCACTGCAGTGGATCGGTGTCCTGAAATTCGTCGAGCATCAAAAGTTCGATGGAGGCTGCTTCCTTCTGACGGACCTCGCGGTCATTGGCGAGAAGGTTGCGGCACTCCAGTAACAGATCATCGAAGCTGACCCGACCGAGAGTGCGTAGGTGCTGACGCATGCGCTTTGCCAGTGGAAGGAGCGCGCGAGTGAGTCGGCGGGCAAGCGGTTCGTCGACCCCCATCAAGTCGCGAATCAAAAACCTCGACTTGCGCAGTCGTTCCACGCAGGCGCCGACATCGATTCCACGGATGGTGGAAGGGGCACGAGACGGTGCGCGCTCGAAGTGTCGGCGGAGGTCCTCTCGATCCAGTCTCTCCACCATGCCCTGGCAGCCCCCTTCCAAGAAGGCTTCGAGCGCGGCGAGGTGAGCGTCGAGCAGTGCCGGAAAGCTTCGCGCCTTGCCGGGAATCAGATCGGATCGATCTTGGCGAAACTCGTGGAGCAGGGATTCCGCCAAGTCTTGCACCCATCGGCGGGGGCCGGACTCTTCGGCCGAGGCGTCCGAATTCGGATCCAGGGTGGCGGTCAGTTCGCGGAGCTCGTCAAGTCGCACCCAGCGCAGGACTTGCTTCCAGTCCTCGCGGTGGGCGGGGCGAGCCAGTTCGTCTTCCAGCCAGAGAGGCCAGCAGCGCTGCAGTTCTTGTCGAGCGAAGGTTCCGTCATCCACTTCGAAACTGGGGGGAAGACCGACTCGCTCCGGCCAGCGACGCAGCAGACGTGACGCAAACCCGTGAATCGTCTCGACCGAACCAGAACTTTCCAAAGCCTCCCCGGCTCTTGTTCGCAGCAGCTCATCGGAGACTCCCTGGGTGCGCAGCCGTTCCCAGGTGCGCTTCGATTCTCCGCCCGCCAACTCGCCCGCGGGGTCGGCGAGCTCTTCCAGGCTTCGCTCCAGTCGCACGCGCATTTCCGCGGCGGCTTTTTCCGTGAAAGTGATCGCGACAATGCGTGGCAACGGGATGCCGCGTCCGAGGGTTGCCGCCAGGAACCGTTCGATCAGCAGGCTGGTTTTTCCGGCTCCCGCCCCGGCGGTGATGACCAGATTCTTCTCGAACTCGGTGACGGCCACGAGGCGAGCTGCAGCATCGGCTTCTAGGGTGCTCACGAGGAAGCCTCCGGTCCGCGACGCAATTCGTAGTAGGGGCGGAAAGGTTCTTCGGATTCCACGCGAGCCACGGAGGCGAAGTGCGAGTGACGGCAAGCCCGCCGAAAGTCGCAGTAGCCGCAAGCTTCTTCACCGTTGGCTCGCGGGGAAGAACCGGAGAGCATCGGATACTGGCCGCGCTTGGCAATCTGCTGCAATGTATGGAACACGCGATCGATGTCCGCCGCATGCTCTTCGACCTTCTTTACCTCCAACGAAACGAAAGGATCTTCTTCGGACACCGGGCGATCTCGGCGCCGTTCCGGAAGAATCGAAACGTATTCCAGTCGACCGACGCGACGGCCCTGGGTCTGTCGAATCTTCCAGTAAACCGCCAGCTGCAGGTCGCGGCCGCGAAGACAATCCTGAAGACGTGCCTGATCTTTGAGCCGGGCGACCGGCTTGGTCTTGTAGTCCTGGACCCACTCCTCCTCTGCGTCGTCGATCAAGATCCGGTCAAAGCGAGCGGTGACCGGAACCGGGTCACCCCACTGCACGGTCACGCGATGCTTCTCTTCCAACAACTTCACCCGCAGATGGTGTTTCCGCCAGCGGTTCAGATCTTCCAGAACAAATCGGGTCAGAGTCTCCACCCACATTTCGCCGCGAACGTTCCGCCAGGCCAAGGGCACTCGCCGGGTCGCCAGGACCTGGTCGAGCTCTTCATGGAACAACTGGTTCAATCGCCTGCGGATCGCATCCACGCGAGTCTGCTCCGCGTCAGATTCGGGCAGTGAGCCGTCATAGAACCGGTGCAACACCTCATGAACCAGGATCCCCGTTTCTCTTGCGGTGAGTTCCATGCCTTCGTCCACCACTTCTTCGGGGCGGAGGCCGAGTCGATGGCGCATCGCGAATTGCAGCGGACACCGAGAGAGGTCGGTGAGCGAGGTTGCCGAGAAGGATCCGGCGAAGCTTCCGAAGTGCCCGTCGTAGGGAAGTGTCTTTGCCGTCCAGCGCTCCGTTTCGCGCACCATGCGGATCCCTTCCGCAAGGAAAGGCAGCGCTTCTGCATTGCCTTGGGCGCGGCGACGCAGGCCGTCCACGTCTTGTTCCAGACCGTGCAGCGTCAGGACCTCGGGAAATCGAAGCAAGCCGGTGCGCTCGCGGAGTTCACGAGTGGCCGCCAAGGGATGGGAGGGCACGAAATCGACTTGGGAGGGGTCACCGAAATTGCGCAGCCAGGGAGACGGCGACAGCACCCGTCCGCGACCGTCTTCGCGAGCCAGGGTTCCCTGCAAGTGTCTGACGCTGTGACGGGTCAAGCGAAGAAGTAGCTCCTCTTCGCGTCGGGAGCTGCCCTTCAAGGGCACCGGACATCCGGTGATCTCTCGCAGGCGCAAGCGGTCTCGATCGGGCAGGAACGAGTCTTCCCGTGGCTGTCGGGGAAACAGGCCTTCGTTGAGACCCAGCCAGATCCCGTGTTCGAAGGAGAGTCCCCGGGCTTGTTGCAAATCCAGAACCGTGAGTCCGGGGTCCGAGTCTTCTCGAACCGGAGCCTGGGCCGCGTCTAGGGCTTGCTCCATCCAGGGCAACCACTCGTCCGAAGGGGGATCCGTCCACAGGTCATCCAGCTGTGGCAGTGAGTCCGTCATTGCCGCGGCCAGGGAAGAGAGGGTTTCGAGATTCTGGCTCTCGGCTTGCCGTTGAAGATCGGACAGAGTCTGGGGGAGTCGACCCGGGGAGGCCATCGAAGTCAGCAGATGGCGAGCGCGAAGATGAGCAGTGCTTCCCCGCTCGAGAACCTTCCAAGAAGAAGACAGTGGAAGCTGCAAGCGATCGCATTCCCGGGCGAGTGCTTCCCCATGAGAGGTGGGATTTCGGCTCAGAAGAACGATGTCGTGGAGGGGTATGCCTTCCTTCACCCATCGGAGGGCGAGGCGGAGGGCGAATCGAACCTCCCAACGCGGATCGGGCAAGCTGGTCCACGGAATGAGAGGCGGCACGAAATCCGTTTCGTCGAAGCGGGGTGGCGGCACGCCGAGTTCGTGCAGAAAAGTCGTGGCCAGGGACTGGTCTTGCGTGCCGGGGTCCCCGGGGATCCACAGATGGGAGGCGAACTTGGCGAGGAGGCTCTTCACCAGGTCCAGGTGGACACCGATGAGGTCGTACGCGCCGTAGTGCTGAAAGGAAACAAATGACGAGGACCGCTGGACGTGCTTCCTGGCCCGCCGTGCCCGGATGGCCGTGTCGGCGAAACCGCGCGATTCCAGCGTTTGCCAGAGGTGCTGGTACTCCACGAACAGCGCCATCGTGCGCCGTCCCCCCGGGCTCAACGACCGCAAAGAGGCTGGCTCCGGACCGTGCTCCAGGCCGGAATCACGAAGGTCACGAAACGTCGCGAACAGACTCGGAAGAGAGCGTGGGTGATCTCGAAGGAACCGATCGAATGACGAGCGGCGGGGGTCCAGCCGCTGGAGAAAGGCGATGGCGAGCCAGGGTTGCGGGATCTCACGAAGGAACGTGGATCCTTGCTCCTCGCCAAGAGCCACACTCAGGGAGTGGTGGTGATGCAGATGAAAACCCGCCAAGGCTCCGAATTGCTGGGCCATGCGCTGAGCAAGGCGGTCGAGCAAGCGCTGGGTCGGTGCCAGGATCAGGTGTGGGCCGATCGGGTGGCTGCGTCGGAGCGCCGCGACGTGCTTCAGAAATTCGTCTTCGAGCCGCCGTGGATCTGGATTCACGGTGACGTTGGTGGTTGGCCTCCCCATGGGACCAGGGTAGCCGATGGGGGTCGATCGCGTCGCGCGATCACAGCGGCTTTCCTCTTCCTGCCCAGCTTATCCACAACGAAGGTAGAGCCGTCTCGGCCGGGAAGCCTTGGGCGCCGTCTTTCAGTAGCAGCGTCGCCAGTAGAACCCTGGGTAGTAATTGAATCGGCGGTATCCGAAGAAGGGCCCTGGGCCCCAGAAATACGGATCGTTGGATCCCCAACGATTGTAGCCAGAGGAGCGGCGTTCAAATGTGGCGTGGCTGCGTCGTGACACCCCCGCGACATTCACCACCCAGGACAGGTCGATTTCGGACATGGCCGAAGCCGGGAGTTGGCTGCCGGTGGGCAAGGGGAAGAACACGTCGATGGAGCGTTCTTCCCCGGGTTGTAAGACCACTTCCTGCAACTCGTTGGATGGCTGCAGTTTGCGGACCCCACTCGGAACCGCTTCGATCTGTTGCACGGGAATCTGGACTTGGTCGTTGCCGGGATTCTCGACTTCCAGGAGCGCGTGGAGGCGTCGGTGATCCAGATCGCCGGGTCGGAGCACCCCGACCAAGCTGGCGGAAACCCGAGCCACCGGCCGGCCCTCCTCTTCAAGTTGCAACTCGTGCACTTGGCGGTTTGGAGAATACCGATATGAGGAGTAGTAACCGTGGCAACCACTTGCGGTGAACAAGGCTCCAAGAGCCATGAGACGAGACACGAGGATGCCCGTGCGGCGCGCTACCATGTTGAATCCTTCCAGTCGTCGCGATTCACTCGCGAACGAGCCATGCGAAGAAGCAGCCTACGAGTATCCATAGCAAACGATCAGCCGAGAGACCCCCCTTGACGATCGATTCCCGCCCGACTGCCATGGTTTGCCCAGGGTGTGGGCGCTTGGTGAACCACGATGTTTCTCGATGTCCTCACTGTGGCCGTTTGGCGCCGACCCTGTGGGGCAAAGCATGGGTGCTGGACCGCCTGTTCAGTGCGAACTTTTCCTACGCCCAGCTTTTTCTCGTGGTCAACGTCGTGGTGTTCATGGCGTTGTCCGTGGTGGCTGCCGTGCAGGGGGGCCTCCCCGGTTCGTTGCTCAAGTCTCTTCAGGTGTTGCCGGGGAGCGAGGTGCTGTTTCGTTTTGGCGCTGCTCAAAGCAACGAAGTGTTTCAGAGAAACGCTTGGTGGCGACTCATCACCTATCAGTTCCTTCACGCGGGTGCTCTGCACCTGGTGATGAACTCGTTCTTCTTGCGAGTTTATGGAACGCAGGTGGAGCGAGTTTACGGACGTGCCCGCTTCGTTCTGCTCTACCTCGTCTCTGGCCTGTTCGGCGCCGCCCTCACGTTGTGGATTCGCGGGCCGTATGCGTCCACGGTTGGGGCCAGTGGTTCCGTGTTCGGATTGTTGGGGATTCTTGGCGCCTATGCCCTGCAACGCCGCGACGCGGAAGGGCGGATGCTGTTCCAACGGGTCATGTTCGTGGTGGTGCTGTGTTTGGTCTGGGGAATGGCGGCTCCCCTTGTCGACAACTGGTGCCACGTCGGCGGCTTCGTCACTGGCTTTGCCATCGGGTTGTGGTTTCGCACGCGGGAGCAAACTCGCAGAGGCGAGGGGCCCGGGGCCCGAATCGCCGCATTGATTGCGCTCGCGGTCTGTCTGGGTTCGCTCGGCACGGGAACCTGGTCTTTGTTTTCGAAAGGCGCCGGTCAACAAGGGGCCCGCACCCAACTGGTCACCGTGTACGACATGTATCACAACAACGTCCAGGTAATTCCACGAGTCGTGCGACAGTGGGACGCCATGGACAAGGCGGAGTACCGCTTGGTCTTCAAGTCACAGACCAGCAAGTTGCGCAAGCTGGCGGATCAGCTGGGGGACCAGGGAGATTGGTTGCGACCGATTCTTGAAGAGCAGCTGAAGCTGGATCGGCTGCTGCAAACCGGGGCGTCGAGTGACGAGCTGCGACGTCAGGCCGCGAAGTTGGACGTCATGATGAACGGGGCGCGACACCACCTCGAAGAGAACTCTTGACTCCCAAGGTGTCGGAGACAGCCGACCGGTGGGGTCCGAGGGGCTCGTACGTGGTGTTCGGCGAAGGAAAGGGACCATGACAGCCAATCGTTTGTTGGTCATCGATGTGGTGGGGCTGACCATGGACTTGCTGCCCCATGCTCCCCGACTTGCGGCACTTGGTCGGGACGGCTTCGTGGCCCCGATGGATGGGGTGTTCCCGGCAGTCACTTGCACCGCCCAGGCCAGCATGCTGACCGGCTCGCTGCCACGGACCCACGGAATCGTCGCCAATGGTTGGTACTTCCGAGACCTGGCGGAGATTTGGTTGTGGCGTCAGTCGAATCGCTTGGTGCAAGGCTCGCGGTTGTTGGATGAGTTGGCCGCGGAAGAGCCGCCGCGGTCCACGGCGAAGATGTTCTGGTGGTACAACATGCACAGTGCCGCGACCTGGTCCGTCACGCCACGCCCCGAGTACCCCGCCGATGGAAGAAAGATCCCCGGGGTCTACTCGCAGCCCGCGGCGCTTGGCGCGGAACTGCAAAGGAAACTTGGTCGATTTCCGCTGTTCGAATTCTGGGGACCGACCGCGGGCATTGCTTCCAGCCGGTGGATCGTCGATGCCACACTCGAGGTGATGGAGCAGCAGAAGCCGGCGTTGACGTTGGCCTACCTGCCTCACTTGGACTACGACCTGCAGCGCTGGGGGCCCGAAGACCCGCGCATTCCGGCGCAAGTCGCGGCGATCGACACCGAGGTGGGTCGCCTCCTCGATGCAGCCCATGCCAAGGGGACCCAAGTCTTCGTGGTGTCCGAGTACGGCATCGTCGGAGTGAAAGGCTCGGTGGACATCAACCGCGTGCTCCGCCGAGGGGGCTGGTTGGAGGTGCAAAAGACTTCCCACGGAGAGCTGCTGGATGCCGGGGCGTCAAGGGCGTTCGCCGTTGCCGACCATCAGGTCGCCCACGTGTACGTCCGCGACCCCGAAGACGTGATTCCGGTCCGTCGCGAGCTGGAAGCCTGTGAGGGAATCGAGAACGTACTGGGAGAAGCGGAGAAGCCGGAATGGGGGATGGACCATGCCCGCTCGGGAGAGCTCATCGCCGTGAGCGAGAAGGATCGCTTTTTCGCCTACCACTACTGGCTGGACGAGGGGCGGGCGCCGGACTTCGCTCCCACGGTCGACATTCATCGCAAACCGGGTTACGACCCGTCGGAGTTGTTCTTCGATCCCGACCAACGTCTCCTCAAGCCGCGTTTGGCATGGATGCTGCTCCGCAAGAAACTCGGCTTTCGGACATTGATGACGGCAATCTCACAGCGCCCGGACTTGGCTCGCGGTTCTCATGGACGGCTGCCGGAGCGGCCGGAAGAAGGGCCGGTGTTCCTCTCGTCGACGAAAGTCGGTCAGGCCGATCGCGTGGCGATGACGAGTGTCAAGGGGCGCATCCGCGAAGCCCTCGGACTCGCCCCGGATCCGCTCACTTGACGTATCCCAGTTCCTTCAGCTTGTCGAGCAGCGCTTCGTCCATTTCGCTCGTTCCCAAGTTGTCCAGCAGCCATTCATTGCGCTGATCCACCAAAGAACGGGCGTCCTCGACAAACGGAGGTTCGCTGGCGATGAGATTCTTCACCTCGTTGGGGTCGCTGGCAAGGTCGTAGAGTTCTTCTTGGCCCGTGGTCGAGCGGATGTACTTCTTCGAATCCCGTGCCACCGCGCACATCTCGCGGCGCAAGGTTTCAATCTCGCCGCTGTGGCAGAAGACCTCGGCCATGGCCCAGTCCCGATCCCGCGCCCATGGTGAGCCCTGGAGGTCGGGTGGCACCGGTCCGCCAATCACTTCCATCACGGTCGGGAACAGATCGACGAACTGGAGATTGGCGACGTTTGGAGGAGGATTCGATCGGCTGGACTCTGGAAGCTTGACCAGAAATGGAACCGAGATCTGATTGTCGTACAGCGAGGTGCTGTGACGCAGGAAACCGTGTTCCAGAAATGCTTCCCCGTGATCGCTGAGGATCACAATCATGGTGTTCTCGTACAGCTCGCGTTCTTTGAGATAGTTGACCAGACGCAGCACTTCCCGGTCGAGCGTGCTCAACTCTGCGTCGTACTGACCGATCAGGTATTGGAGCTCTTCGTGAGGCAGCGTGCGATCGCCGGCGAGGATCTTGTGGTAGTCCTTCTTGGGGAATCCCATCCACGACAAACTGTCAGGTTCGGTGACGTACTTGCCGTCGAACTCTGTCTCCGGCAGGTATGGGTCATGGGCGTCAAAGTAGTTCAGGAAGAGGAAGAATGGCTGATCTGGTTGTTCGCGCTGTTCGATCCACTCGAATGCCAGATCGTTGATTTCTCCTGCGCGGCGGTAGGGCGGTTGACGATGGGTGAACAAACAGCTTTCCCGAGTGATGGACTCAGGGAGAAAGCGCTCGGCGACAGACGCGGGCTCTTTTCCAAGAAGCCAGCGGCACGATCGCAGCCAAGAAAGTCGCTCGGCGACGAATGGGGAGCCCGGAGCAACGTCGTAGTGATGAAAGCCCCGTTCTAAGCCGTAGGAACACAAGACCCCGAAGTTGGCGGAGATCCCAGCGCAGTGATAGCCGAGCCAGCCCAATGCCTCGGACAAGGTGGTGGCATCGTCGCGCATGAAATAGGCGTAGGGAGGCGGGTTTTCGTCATGGATGAACGGCTTGTGACCGCCATGGGAAGACGAGTAAAGGCCCGTGAACATGGATGCATGGGACGGCAACGACGAAGGGGCGGTCGCCATACTGGTCGTGACGACGTCGAACTCCTCGGTGACGAGCTTGGTGACCTGCGGCATGGTCGGCCGGGAGTATCCGAACAGGTCCATGTGATCCGCCCGCAACGTGTCGAGGACGACCAGCAACAGGTTCGGGGATGAGGACTCGGTGGCAGACTCGGAATGCGAGAACTCCAACACATGGTGCTTGGCGTTCAAGGGAAGCACCGTGAACCACAGCAGAAAGTTCCCGACGATCAGAACTGCAATCAGCGGCACGGGCCGAGGCTTGGGAGTGGCGCGAGAACGGAGGGACGCGATCAGAAACGCGAGGAGCAATCCGGCCGGAAGATAGAGGGCCAGGAGGAAGCGGAAGCGACTGGCCTCGGCAACGCTGCTTTCTTGGCGTTGGCAGAAGAACGTTGCGACAAGGGTGAAGCTGATCACCAAGGTGGCCAGGTTTCGAAGGCGGTCACTCCTTCGGCGAAGAACAATCCACATTCCCGTGGTGGCTGCGAAGCTGAGGGCGATGGCCCCAGGCAGCGAGAGCGCCCCCGTCTGGGAGAAAATCCGGGTGGCAACGGTGGCGTAGATCACCCACAGCATCAAATGGGTGTGTCCACGAAGGACCGGCAAGACTCGCGAGATCAGGGCGATGGCGACCCCGGCCAGCCAACCGAGTCCCGCCCACGAGGTCAGGGTCAGGATCAGATCCACGGGGGTCAGATGGAGTCCGAGCACGCCGAGGAGGGTGAGTTCCGCCGTGGCGTGGCTGCACCCCAGCAGGGTCCCGCAGGCCATGGCGCCGCGGGCCATGGTTCCTCGAGAATCCGCGTCGGGCAGGGGTTGCGCGGGCGTTGACGGTTTCCGGGCCTCGGCCACGGTCATCGGTTCCCCTTCCTTCTCCGTGTCTGCTCCTCCCGATTCCATCGGCCGCTCGGCAGCCATCACCAAAACCGATTATCGGGACTGGGCCGGAAGGGGAGAAGGACAAGAAGAAGGGGACGTACCCCCGATGGTACGTCCCCCGCGGAGAAGCGGCCCGTCACCTGCGGCGACGAGTCGGCAGAGTGCCCGGTGTGATCCTGCCCTCCGGAGTTCGGAGGCGGCGACGCCCGGCCCGGGGCGACGCCTAGCCTTCCTGAACTCGGAGTGCAGGGACTCGTTCTGAAGAGGGAAACTGCTGCGACAAAAAACTTCTGAGGTGTCGCCGAGCCCCGGGCATGCGACTCGGGGTGCCGGGTCAATCTTCGGCGAGCAGGCCGTGCTCCGTCAGGTAAGTCCACACGAAATGACCCAAGGACGGGTCGGAGTTCTGTCGGTCCCATTGGCTGGTCGACATGCTGCGACAAAGCTCCACGCCATACGAGAAGGCCGACTTGCTGGGCCCCTGGCGAAGGCGGAAGTTGATCCAAGGATGCAACACGTAGGAGGTCGGCTGGGCGTTGGAGATCTCGCTTCCAGGAAGCCCGAAGGGGTCCACATTGATTCCCAGTCCATCGCCCGCAAACACGTCAATGTTGAAATACTCACCGGTGCCACTGAAGTAGTCGTCCAGGGCCGCGCGGCGAGCAAAGTGATAGAAGTCGTCGGCGCGACGACCCAAATCCTCGATCAGCGGATCGTTCGGGTCTTTGGATTCCAAATAGTGTTGCACGGTGTGATAGCCAAGTGCTCCCAGTCGGGAGTCGGTCCAGATCTGGACGGTGTAGCCGTAGTCTTCCCAGTCCTCGGCTTTTCCTGCGGCACGAGTGACGAAGTACGCGTCGGGATTGAGCGCGGAGCCAACGGGGGCATCGGGACCGGCTTGCCAGCCTTTGGTCTCCGTGTCCACCCCGAGGGAGTTGGGCTGCTGGAAGACCAGGTGGACCCACTGTTCCATGTACTCACGCAGGTTGGCTTCCAGTTCGGAATGCGAACCCAACTCCAGCACCGCTGCGGTGGACGAAGAAATCGCCCCGTACGTCCCGTTCACGAAGTTGCCGTCCGGCTGGGTGCTGGTCAGAGAGGAGTCGAGGAACGTTTCGGCGAAGTGGTCTTGGGAATCCAGGAGGTACGTTTCCCCCCGAGTGAATCCAATGTCCGGCACGCTCTGGAGGAAGGTGTGTTTGGAGCCGTCATAGAACTTGCCGCGTTTGGTGGCGGTCGTTTCGTCACGAACCGGCGGCGCATCTCGAGCGTCGCCATCGTCGATCGTCATCGGCATCTTGTCGACTTTGTAAAACGCTTCGTACCAGCTTCGCAGGTATCCCGCGCTGTCCCCGGTCCGCAGCCATCGATGGAACGTGACGGTGGATCCCCAACGATTGTTCGAGCCACCGGTGCCGTTGGCGAAGCGGTAGATCGTCCGCCAGGGATCGAGAGGAGGCTGGGATGGGTGGTCCAGTCCCGTGGCATCGGCAAAGGTGTTGAACTGAGTCGGCGTGACCAACTTCCAGGGCCAAGCATCGGATTGGTTGTAAGCCCAGAGTGGTGCGCGAGCAGCCAGCGGATAGTCGAACACGGCCATCGTGGCCCGTGGATCGGCCGCCCGTTGGCTGACCGGCTTGACGACGAACGTGCGGGTTTCCGAGGTCCCCCATGTGAGAGGATAGTCGTAGGCGTCCGCCCCTCCTTTGATCGGGAACAACATGACGCCGACCGTTCCGCTGCCGAGGACCAGGAGTTCGATCGGCCAGGTCGCGGCGGCGTGCTCGACCGAGATCAGCGCGCCCAGTCCATCGCTGGCTGACCAGGTTTCCAGGTACGCGGGATCTGCGAAGAAGGTCTCCTCCGAGAAGCCGTCCGTGGCGGCACTGCCGGTGTGGTCGACGCCCGCGATGCGTACCCGAGTTCCCTCGATGGCAAAGTCGTTGCTTCCGAGGCGTTCGATGAATGGTGTGTAGTTCGAACCGTTGGCGTCGTCGGTGGTCGGGTACTCCGTGTGCCTCGCGAATCCTTGGTACAGGGAAGCGGACTCATTGGAGTTGAGAGTGTCCTGCACCCAGCCTTGGGGAGCGCCGTTCTGAGCAATTCGAGGGGCGCGAACCGAAAGGGTCCCGTCTGTCTTGAGTTTTCCGGACCAGTAGAACCCGCGGAACTGCAGGTTTTCCGGATACTGGATGCTGGAGTTGCGCAACGAGGTCTGCACCCGAACCGCCGAGTCCTCGCGAAAGGCTTCGACCAACACACGCAGATAAACTCGGTCAGGATCGCTGGCGGAAGTGGTGCGAGTGAACATCCCGTCAAGCTGCACCTCGGCACGCACCGGTCCGTTGCGGCGAATGGTCGCGCCCTGTGGATGAAAAGTCCATTCGACGTTGCCGGGGCCGATCAGGTGGAAGCGGTTCTCGTCGGTGGTGCGAAGCGCTTTCTTCCCGTCCACCTGCAGAAGGTCGAACAAATTGGCGGACGAACCGTCCAGGACCATCGACAACGGCCCGGTGTTCACCACGATCGAGTTGCCGGATTGGACCGCGAGATTGCTTCCGCCAAAGTTGCCTCCACCTCGTTTGACCTCGACCTGCTGATGGGACTGACCGGCATTCAGATCGGTCAAGTATTCGACCAGCGCCCACTTCACGGATCCATCGGGCCAGGTGGCGAGAGTCGAGAATTGTCCCTCGCTGGCGGGCCCGTTCAGGCCCAGCTGGGGCACGCCTCCCGCGTTGGCGATTTCCCCCTGGGGGAAGGGGATGCCGACGCGGACAGGGCCGTTGCTGCGGTTCCACCCAGGCTTGTTGTCGGGCAGGATTTCTTGGGTCGTGAGCGGGATGGGAAAGCGCGTGGTCTCGGGGTCTGGATTGCCGGACGCCGGAACCTGAGTGACTTCGAGCATGGAGCTGAGGCGCGCCTTCCCAGAGTTCTCCACGGCCAAGGCCTGCAAGTAAAGAGTGGCACCGTTGGTCGTCGCCTCGGGGGTGACCTGCAGCTGCGAGGACTGCAGGATGATCAGTCCGCCGGATTCCAGATCTGGCCCGAGGTTGCCGGGAATGCCGTTTCCGGACACGTCGCGGGGATTCACTTCGGAGGACCAGAGGAGGGCGACAGCGCGGGTGTCCGGAGAGAGGTTCTTCACTTCAAGAGTGGTCGTCTGCCCTTCCTGGAATTGATCCATCTCCAGGTACAGGGCACGTTCCCCCTCGACAAAACTGCCGACAGATTGACCCCATGAGCTTGGCGTGGATGAGATGAGAATTCCCGCGCCCAGGATGACCGAACCCGCCCACCACCTAGAAAATCCCCTCACAAGTCACTCCTCCCGGTTGCAATTCAAGGGTTGCGGAAGCGGATCTTCCGTTCTGTCAGGCACGCAGACGACGCGCCCGCGGTCGATTGGCGGCTCGCTTGTCGGAATCCGCTCATCCGCCGCGCGGATGTTTTCAATCGAGGTGTCCGAGGAGTCCTTCGCACAGGCGCCGCGCAGCGGTCGAGCAAAGCGGGGGAGTTTCTCCCGGTGGTACGATGGTCGGCAAAAGCTTCCCGCTTCGATTGCCTTCCTGAGGGGAACCCATGACCGGAATGCCCGACTTGTCTCGCCGCCAGTTCTTGTCCGCCACTGCCGCCGGCTACGCGGCCCTGAGCCTTGGCGCTCGGGCTCCCGCCGCTCAATCCGAAGGCGGAGCCGTCGCGGTCTCCTCCGCAAATGGCTTAGAGGCGGTCCGCACCGCGTGGGAAGGGATGAGCCAGGGTGGCCGGCCGGTGGATGCGGCGGTGGCGGGGGTCAACCTCGTCGAGCGTGATCCCAATGATCTGAGCGTCGGCTACGGAGGGTTGCCCAACGAGAACGGTGTGGTTGAGCTGGACGCGGCGGTGATGGACGGTCCCACCCACAATGCCGGTGCGGTCGCCTCTCTGCGCGGAATCAAAACTCCCTCACAGGTGGCACTGCGGGTCATGCGTCGCACCGATCACGTGCTGCTGGTCGGTCAAGGAGCGCTCGAGTTCGCCCGCGCTCACGGATTCCAGGAAGAGAATCTCCTCACCGAGCGAAGTCGCAAACTCTGGTTGTACTGGAAGGAGCGGCGAAGCGATCGGGACGACTGGTTCCCCCCAAGCGACGAGGAGCTGGCCGAGGACCCGATTCTGCGCAACGAGCGTCCCCCGGGCACCATCCATTTGTCGGCTCGCAATGAGAGCGGGGACTTCGGGTGCGTCACGACGACGAGCGGTTTGGCATTCAAAATTCCGGGCCGGGTCGGAGACTCGCCGTTGATCGGCGATGGCTTGTATCTCGACAACGAAGTCGGTTCCGCCGGCTCCACCGGCCGCGGAGAAGCAGTGATCCTGTCTTGCGGCTCGTTTGCGATCGTGGAGCGAATGCGATCAGGACGGACCCCCGAGCAGGCCTGTCACGACATCCTGGAACGAATCGTCGACCAAAGTCGCCGCAACGGATTGGCGGACGATCAGGGGCGACCGTCGTTCAATGTTCGGTTTTACGCGCTTTCGAAAGATGGCAAGTACGCCGGGGCCTCGATGTATTCCGGGGGCAAGTTCGCGGTGGCCGACGCGGCAGGGGCCCGCTTGGAAGAGGGATCCTTTCTCTTCCAGCGGGGTTGAACGAGAGCAGTGGTGTGGCCGAGTGTCCCCGGCGGCAGCCGTCCACGGATGGTCGGTCTTCGGGGTTTGGCAGCGATCGGGGCGGCAAAAAAACGGGAATCGTCGGATCGGATCGCCCCGAGACTTGCTTCCTTTGACCGACAGTGGTACGAAATGTGTACGTCGAGTCGACGTTTCGTTCGATGTTTTCGCCGAATGCCATGTGCGGCGAGGGGCGCACGGGCTGTCGCTCCGAGCGTCTATGGCGGTCAGTGTCCGAGCTCGTGATCACCGCGGATTGGTTTCCGAGGCTGTGGTCACCTGGATGCGAGTCGCCGCGGGAAGGCCATTTGGACCGACCCGTTCCAGAATCTGCGATCGAGGATCCCCGAGGGGGCGGGAGTTTGATGGCGTCACGCAAGAAGAAGTCGAGGTCCAAGTCCTCGTCGAGGCGGACCGAGACCACCCGGAGTCCGCGGAAAACCGGGGCTAAAAAATCCAAGAGCAAGGCGCAGAAGAAAACTGCTCCGCGAAAGACTGCCGCCAAGAAACAGCGTTCAAAGAAGGCTCGGTCCGCCAAAACCAGTTCCCGCAAAGTGTCGACCGCGAAGGCCACGACGCGGAAGGCCTTGAGAAAGAGCAGCACCAAGAAAGCGGGCGCCCGAAAAACCGTGGCGCGAGTCAAGAAGGCGGCGGCTCGCAAGACGGTTGCCCGATCCAACTCTGCAACGAAGTCCGCGACGCGATCCAAGGCCAAGTCCACGGCACGCAAGAAGGCCGCGCCCAGCATCCGCGAGGTCCAGTCTTCGGCGATTCCGGACCAAGCCGTCGTCAACGTTTCGGTCGCAGATCGAGAGTATTCGAACTCGCATCCCGCGGGAGTCGCGACTCTGCCAAAATCCCCGGCCCAGCCTCGGTTGGTTCGACGCAGTGTCGCGACGGATCCGCAGGACGCGGTTCAGCCATCAGGAATTTTAGCCATGCCCAAAGGCACCACTCCTCCTCCGTTCGTCGTCGCTCGTGGCGACGATCCCTTGCTCGTTTTCGACGAGGTGCTCAAGCACACAGGCTTCTTCGAGATGCTCGAGGAGCGTTTGAAGGAATCTGGCAAGCGGCGAGAAATGTTCGAGATCGTGGCGAAGGTGGACTTTCTTCACGCGACTCGCAAGGAGGACACTCCGGTGTCCTATGTCGACCCGAAGCTGGTCACTCACCTGTTCAATCAGCTGCTCGACCGCGGTTTTCGAGTGTTGCGGGTCATGGAAAAGACCAACGAACTCGCTCGTTTCCACCGCAATCGGTCGGTCAAGCAAGTGGGCAAGGCACTGGGTTACGACGAATCTTGCTACGAGTTGCGAGACTTCCAGGACGAGCTGTACCCGGTGGATTTCGGGGCACCGATCGGCATGGTCCCGACCGGGAAGACTTGGCAGTCGGCAGACTGTCGCCTGGTGTTTGCGAAGAACCGAACCCACGAAACGTTCGGACCGGCGCTGGTCTTCTACAACCTGCTGGCAACCTTGGCGTCTCCGACCGAACTGGTGGCCTTGGAGCGGGGAGTCGACCCCCACGAGTTGACCCTCGCCTCGCTTCGTGCTCTGCCGGTGCACTACGCCATCGTCGAAGCGGTCTACTCCCGCGACGGGTGTCCGGGAACGGGCGGACCTTTCCAACTGCTCAGTGACCCGGACGGTGGATCGCCGGAGAAAGCGGCGGTTCTACAGACGGACATTCTCGTCGGTGGTCAAGACGTCATTGGGGTGGAAGCGGCCGGAGAGAAAATGCAGGGGGTTGCGCCGCTGGAAGGTGAGGTCATGAAGTTGATTCGCCGCAACACCGGCTACACCATGCCTCGTGAGGTCGAGGAGCTGCCCATCTATCAGGGGTGGCGGGCTTTGGGATCGCAGATTCGTGAGTTGTTCGCCGAGTCGAAGCCGGAAGAGTCGTACCGATGTGGCCTTTGGCAGTCCATCAGCGACATGGACGCGCGCTTGTTCCCGCCGCAGCCAGGAGGCTGGCAGCATGTGCGACTGCGAGAGCGAACCGAGGCATTCCTTGACAAGCTCCGCAAACAGCACGGCGACGACAGCCTGGCAACCGCGGATCCGGCGGAAGTCTGACCGGACTCGCCGCCGAGTTCCTCGGGCGCTAGCGGGATCCCGACGACGCTCGCCGCGAGGCGAACTGCTTGGCCTGGGGATCGTTGAGGTTCCAGCGAGGCGGCTCTGGGCGCTCGGCCATTTCGTAGAGGCCGAGGAACAGAGCTTGCACCACTTCCTGCATGTGCTCGTAGTCGAGCCGGTCCGCCTCGTCGGTCGGCTGATGGTAGTCGTCATGCATGGATCCGCCGGACACCGAGTGGGCGGGGATGCCGTGTTGCGCCAAGGGGAAGTTGTCCGACGCGAAGAACAACCGGTCACTCCACATTCCGTTGTGGATGAACTCGAAACCCGTGGATTCACAGCCAGCGTTCAGGATTTCCGCGACATCTGAGAACTGGTCGCCGGTGACCCATCCACGCCCGCTGTCGTTGTCCCCCGGACGGCCGATCATCTCGATGTTGACGTTGGCGACCACCGAGCTCAACGGAAGGGTGGGGTTCTCGACGAACTCCCGAGAACCAAGCAGACCCTTTTCTTCGCCGCAGAAGGTTAGGAACAAGACAGACCGGCGCGGGGCCTCTTCGAGCTGACTGAACGCCTCCGCCAACTCCAGCACTGCGCTCGTTCCACTCGCGTTGTCGTCGGCGCCGTTGAAGATTTGGTCCCCGGGGCCCCAGCCCATGCCGACATGGTCATAGTGGGCAGAGACGACGAGGATCTGTTTGGCCAACTCTGGGTCACGGCCGCGCAAGAGCGCACCAACGTTGTCCGAGGACCCGTTCTCCACCTTCCAGGCCGGAACGCTCAGTTGCAACTGACCTTTGCTCGAAGGCGGCCACTCGGACAAGGACGGCGAAGTGGTGAGCAGGGTGGCGGGCAGGCGCGGCGCCCGCTCCGAAGCGATGCGCGGTCGTGCCGACCACTCTTGCGCGGACTCGAGCAGATCTCGGTCGCTCATAGTCAGGATGACGGCCTCCCACCCCTGCCGACCCAACGCAAACACGACTTCCTGCCAGGGTTCGCCGGCAGCGCTCGGCCATGAGAGCAGGATTGCTGCGTCTTCCGCCGGCGCGGGAGGTGCTGTTCCGTCCCAAGCCCAGGCGGTCAACGAGATGTTCCCGAGACGCAGGTCTTGCCGTGGTCGCCACAGCACACAGGACGTCTCTGGTTCCCAGGACCCGTGCTCGATGCCCCGCTGCCAATCCATGACGACGGACCCTGCGGGAGACACGTGAATCGGAAACTCCACGGATTGGCGATAGGAGGGTGCGTTGCCCCAAGGTTCCAGACCGAATTCCTCGAAGCGCATCTCCAGGTAATCGGCGGCGCGATCCAACTCCGGGGACGGGGTGTCCCGTCCACGCAGCTCATCGGAAGCAAAGAACGCTTCCAGATCTTCGAAATCCTCGGACACGATGGAGTTCCTGGCTTCTGCCAAGGGATCGGAGGGCGGAACGCGCAGCAAAACGTGGGTCAGGAGCAGAGAAGCATTGAGAACCAATGCAGCCATGGCGGGACTCCGCGGGGGGCCGGGGTACGATGGGAATCGGCGATTCTGGGCTTTCCCTAGCTGGATCGAAGAGTTCTTTTCTGTCAGGAGTCGAGTTGTTGAATCAGGCAGATCGGCAGCAACCATCGAAGACACAGCCGCCGTGGAGGGCGATGGGTGCCACGGTGATGACTCTGCTCCTCGCCGCCTGTGGAGGTTCCGGGGAAGAAGGCGAAGGCGAGAAAGTCGTTGCCAATACCGCACCCATCGTGGGGATCTCGCTCGGGCCCCGGGTGGATGGGCTGGAAGCGATGTTTCGGCAAGAGGCTCGCGAGCGAGGGCTTCGCCTGCAAGTCGAACAAGCGTACGACAAGAGCGAGGCACAGCAAACCCAACTGCGACGACTCGTCGACAGCCAATTGTCGTGCGTCGTCGTCTTCCCGGTTGGCCCGAATGTGGTGCTGCGCGCTCGCATGGACGCCCAGGACGCGGGAGTGCCGCTGTTGATGATGTTGCACGGGCGCAACACACCGGGTGCCTGCGTGATTCTCCAGGACGAGTCCGCCGGACGAGATCTCGGTCGGCAAGCCGCGGATCAGCTGATGGAGCGCAACGTGAAGGTTCCCGTCGTGCTCATCGTGGAAGATCGCTTCTGGTGGTCGGAAACTCAGGGTTTCGTCAACGAAGTCCTCGCAGGATTGGAGGAGACTTTCTCGAGTCTCGAGGTGCTGGCCCGTCTCCGGGTCGTGGGAGACCTCGATCGAGACAAGTCGATGATCGAAGCGACCCTGGCCGCTCGTCGCAGCGTCGACTTGGTCTTGGGAGCGGATGGCACTGCGACCCGTGCCGTGTCGCTCGCGGACCGATTCAAACGTTCGGACCGGGGCCCGCTGATTCTCGGAGTGAGTGACTCGAAAGACGTCGTGGAGCGTGCCAAACAGCGCGCTCCGCGCCACCTGATCTTGGAGTACCAGCTTCCAGAAGTGGTCACGCAGGTTCTCGAAACCGCGGAGTCCATGGCTGCAGGAGGAGCCGAGGTGGGGGTCGTTCCGCTGCCGCTGGTGCCGATCTCCGGGGAAGATCAGGATGGGTGAACGCGGATTGCCCGAGGCGACGTCGGGCAGTAGTGCTCACACACTCCGCAGCCGACACAGCCGTCGCGGACTTCCAGTCGCCCATAGTCGTTGATGGTCAGGGCGGTGGGCCCGAGGGGGCAACGGTCCACACATTCCGTGCAATCTTCGCGGAAGTTCCGTCGACACAAGGAATCCTCGATCACCGCGACTCCCATGTCGATTTGTTCCCGCGGCAACAGTTCCAGGGCTCCGCTCGGACACGCCTTCATGCACGAGAGGTCATCGCAGACGACGCAGGCCCGTTCCTGGGCAAGGAGGAACGGGGTGCCGTCCTGGGAAGGGTCTCGGGAGACGACGACCTGGATCGCCTTGACCGGACACACCTCCACGCACGCGCCGGAGCGTGTACAGGTTTCGAGAAACTCGGCTTCGGGGATCGCTCCTGGGGGGCGGAGATGGACGCGCTTGCGTGACGCCTCGGACGGCGTCCACGGCACGCGGTCCTCGACCACCTCGTCGACCGCTTCGAGAAGCGACCGAAGGGCTTGTCGAAAGAACTGGCGACGGGGCGGGCGTGACTCGGAGGGCATGACGCCGATCCTACCTTGGGTTGACAGTGGTGGGCCAGGACGCGGCCAGGGAACGTGAAGGAGCGGGCGATCCGTGCGCTACCATGCGCGGTCTCACCGAGACCCCAGGAGACGGAGGGCGCGCAGGGATGGGAGAGCAAGGCAGGTTGGAGCTTCGCGTGGGCGAGGGGGCCCGCGGACTGCAGGCGTTGCTGATCAACACCGAATCCTTCACCGCGATGCGGCAAGAGGGCCATCCCCGGCTTCCTGGCTGGGATGGTGATCGCCTTTCCGCCACTCTCGAGCGATCGCGTTTCCAAGCGAAGTCCGGGCAAACGCTGGCTTTGACCGAAAACGATGGATCGGTTTCCTGGTTGGTGGGTTGCGGGACCGGATTGGCCACGGCCCAGCTCCGAAGAGCGGCCGCTTCCAGTCTGTCGGTGATTCCCGACGGCTTGGACTGGACCTTGGGATTGCCGCTCGCTGGCTCCGTCGGTGCGACCCACGTGCAAGCCGTGATGGAAGGACTGCTGCTCGGAAGCTACGTGTTCGATCTCCACAAGCGACGGGAGCGAAGTCTCGGTTGCTGTTCGGTGATGGTGCCCTCGGAAGTGGATGGCGAGTCGCTGCTTCGGTGGACCGAGGCGATTGCCGCCGGCACTTGCCTGACGCGGGATTTGGTCAACACGCCAGCGGCAGATTTGGGGCCGGGCGAGCTGGCCCAAGCAGCCGTGGAGATTGCACAACGTCACGGAATGCGTTCCGAAACGTGGAGTGGTTCCGACTTGCTCGAGCGAGGCTTTCGAATGGTCCATGCCGTGGGGCGGGCCAGCGCCCGAGCACCCACCGTGACCGTGGTGCGCGCGGGTCCGAAGGATGTTCCCCCGGCGCTGGCGCTCATCGGCAAGGGGGTGGTGTTCGACTCCGGTGGACTGAATCTAAAGCCTGCCTCCGGCATGCTCTTGATGCGTAAGGACATGGGAGGCGCGGGCACGGTGCTCGGCATTCTGGAGGCGTGGGGACGCCTCGGCAAAGAGCTTCCGCTTCTTGCCGTGATTCCTGCGGCAGAGAACGCGGTCGGCCCCGACTCCTATCGACCCGGGGACGTGCTTCGTAGCTACGACGGAACGACGGTCGAGATCGGAAACACGGATGCGGAAGGAAGGCTTCTCCTCGCCGATGCCATGTCGTTTGCCCGAGACCAGAGCCCGGCGCGCATGTTGGATCTGGCGACATTGACGGGAGCAGCTCGGGTTGCTCTCGGACCCGACGTGCCCGCTTTGTTTGGAACGGACGAGGATTTGGTGGAGCGCCTTCTGGAGACCTCTTTGGTCCGGGACGAGCCTCTGTGGCGGATGCCGCTGGTCAAGCGCTACAACGAATTTCTTGAAACCCCCTTCGCCGATGTGAATCACATGTCCTCGGACAGCCGCGGCGGATGCATCACGGCGGCATTGTTCTTACAACGCTTCGCGGGCGATGTTCCCTGGGCGCATATCGACTTGTACGGATGGGAAGACAAGGGCCGACCGGATGTTCCCAAGGGGGCAAACGGCATGCTGGTTCGCACCGTGGTGGAGGTCATGGAGCAACTCTTGGAGATTTGAGGGTTCCCCCAACCGCCGACGTGGGTCCTCTCGCGAGGAGGATGAAGAACTCTCGCCGATTGCCGAGGGACGAACGATGGCGCAAACTTCTTGCAGGGCGCCGACAAGTCTTTCAGCGCCCCATCCAACCTAGGACTCTCGGCGAAACACGACCACGCAGTCTTGCTGATCATCGTCGAACGGGCGGGGCGCGTCGAAGTCGTAACAGAAATCGTAGGTGGCGAGGTGTTCGAGTTCCGGCACCGAACGAAACAAACGCCGGGCTTGTGCGGCGTCATAGGTTCGAAACTGCCAGTAGGTTTCGAAGCGACGAGTGGCACCATTCTTTTCGACCACGAGTCGAGACCGAACCTTCTCCTGTCGACTGCGCCGATCGGGCGGCCAGCTCTGGATATTGCAAGTGACCTGTGTCCCGGCTCGTTTCGCGACCCATCGTTCTCGAGCTCGAGAGGTGGTTTCGTAGTCCGAGAGGTGAAAGCCGAGAACGTAGAGGCCACCCGGCTTGAGGGAATCACGGACGCACTCCAGATGGGCTCGGGCGGACTTCTCGTCCAGCAGGTACTTGAAGGTGCTGACCAGGCAGTGGGCCAGGTCGAACTTCTTGCGAAATCGGAAATCTTCCAACCGCGCCGTCTTCAGCGTTCCCACCAAGCTGCGCCGACGCAGTCGTTGGCCGGCGAACTCGAGCATCTTCGGATTCAGGTCGAATCCGGTGACCGAGTACCCGCGGCTCGCCATTTCTTCGAGAAGCCGACCACTTCCACAGGCCGGCTCGAGGATTTCGCGGCCGGTGGAGCGTCCGTACCGGGCCAGCGCCTGCTCCAGGAAATCCCCCTCGACGTGGGTGTCTTCGTCGAAAACCATGTCGTAGTAGAGGGGGCTGTCGTACCAGTCCACGGTCTCGAAAGACGACTTGTTCATGGAGCTTTCCCGAGGTTGGAGGAAGGACGCCCCCTGATTCTGCCCGCGTCAGGGCCGTGAGCGACGACCAAATCGAAAGCCGACCCTTTGTCCAAGGGAATAAGATGCAAGCATGCATCGTGACCCGGTCATTCCGCCTCGGATTTGGATCCCCACAGGTTTGGCGCTCATGGCCGTGTTCGCCATCCTTTCCCGCGACTCGCAGAGCTCCCTCGATTCTGCGATGAGTCCGGTGGCGAGCGCGGAACCGGTGCTCGCCAAAGAACTCCCTGCGGTCGCAGTCGAAGAGTCAGGGGGCGGCGTCCCGTCGGATCCTTCGCCGGCGAAGCTCGAATCTCGTCCACCGCGTGGCAGCTTCAATCCGTCGGTTTCCGAAGGCAGAGTGACCCACCGAACCCGCGAGCCCAGCTCGTTCTTGATTTCGCTCGGATCCATGGACCCAGGGACCCGAATCGAATTCCTCGAGCGTGACGAACGTCATGGTCAGTGCGGAGTCCTGTTGGACCACGCACGGGATCTCGTTGGGGTGGCTGCCGTTCGCCTGCACTGCTCGTTCCTGCGCTTCGATCCGTTCGTGGTTGTGTCGCCCTCTCCGACTTGGCCGTCGACTTGGACCGAGCGACTGCAAAGCGCCGCGGACGCCTATCGATCGCTGCAGCGGTTGGTGTTTCTTCCCATGGGGCTGCCGATCTCCCGTGACACCCTGGTTCCGATTCTCTGGCAGGAGGGCGCCTCTGCTTGGACGAGGCAGTTCCACCACGGGACTTGGTGGTTCGTGGGGGACCCGACGACGGATGAAGAGCTCACTCCAGCGCTGCTCGACTTATTGGTGGAAGGAAGCGTTCCCAAGGACCGTGTGCCCGCGTGGTGGCGGGAAGGATTGGTGATCGCGGCGGCCCAAGGGGGGCTTGGCTCGGGAACGCCTTTGGGCACCGTCGATCCTGTCCATGTCCCCTCGGTGATTCGCGAGGGCAGCGGAACGGGAGCGCTGAACTCGAGGACTCGTCGTCAGGCGGCTTCGTGGATGGCGTTTTGCTTTTCCGAGGGCGAGAACTCTCCAGCCGCAGAGGCGCTCCGAGATTTGGGTTTGGCCTGTCTTCGCGGAGAGTTCGACCGCGATCCCGACACGATGGAGCGCGCTGCTCGAGAGTTGTTCGGCGTGTATGAGTGGTCCAGCATTGAAGACCAATGGAGGCGATGGTCCGAGGCGGCCGCGCCCGAGAACAAGTGAGCGATCGATGAAGCTGGCTCTGGCTCAGATCAACACGACCGTGGGCGACTTTTCCGGCAACGTCCGGAAGATTCTCGAATGGACCGATCGAGCATCCCAACGCGGGGCGCAGCTGGTGTTGTTCCCCGAGCTGACGGTGCACGGATACCCTCCTCGGGATCTGCTCGAGTTTCCCGACTTTGTCGAGGGCGGGCAGCAGGCACTGGACGAGTTGGCCGGCTCTCTTGCAGGAGGGCCCGCGGTCTTGGTGGGGTTCGTGGAGACCGCGATGGGGAACTCCGGAGTCGGGCGTCACAACGCCCTTGCTTGGCTCGAGGCGGGAAGCGTGCAAGTTGTCGCTCGAAAAACGTTGCTCCCGAATTACGACGTGTTCGACGAGCGACGCTACTTCGATCCGGCCGGCGAGTGCCGGCACTGGAAACAGGGGAGTCACTGCTGGGGGATGTCGATCTGCGAGGACTTGTGGAATGACGAAGCGGATCCCAACCGCTTGTACGAGCGCAATCCGTGGCAGGAGTATCGGGATGCGTCCTGCGACTGGGTCTTGAACGCGTCGGCCTCTCCGTACCATCAAGGCAAGCCGACCGAACGGCGCGCGATGTTCGTCGCCAGCGCCCGTCGCCATGGGATGGGCTTGGCCCTGTGCAACTTAGTCGGCGGCAACGATTCACTGCTGTTCGACGGCAACAGCTTGGTGGTGGACGCTCGAGGGCAGGTGCTCGCCCAGGGAGCGGCATTCGAGGAAGACCTGTTGGTGGTCGACGTGGACCAAGTCGGCGGAGACCAAGCAGCGTTCCCTTCCGAGTCTGGAAAGGGCCCATCGGACGCGGTCGCGGAAGTCTGGCAGGGGCTGGTGGTTGGAGTGCGCGACTATGCTCGCAAAACCGGATTCTCACGCGTCGTGGTCGGACTGTCGGGAGGCATCGACTCGTCCGTGACGGTGGCCGTGGCGGCCGAGGCGCTCGGTTCGTCCCAGGTTCTCGGTGTTGCGATGCCGTCTCAGTTCACTTCATCCATGAGCGACGACGATGCGCGCATTCTGGCAGAGAATCTTGGCATTGGGTTCGAAGTGATTCCAATCGAACCGCTCACTCGTGCGTATGACTTGGCTCTCGAATCGCAATGGGGAGGAACCGAACCAAACGTCGCGGAGGAAAACCTGCAAGCCAGAATTCGCGGCAATCTGTTGTTGGGAATCTCCAACAAGCACGGACACTTGGTGTTGACGACCGGCAACAAATCGGAAATGGCCGTGGGGTACTGCACCTTGTACGGGGACATGGCCGGTGGTTTGGCCGTGATCGGAGATTGCTCCAAAACCTTGGTGTATGAACTGGCTCGCCATGTGAATCGAGCGGGAGAAGTGATTCCCGATCGAGTTCTGACTCGCCCGCCCACCGCCGAGCTTCGTCCCGATCAGAAAGACGAGGACAGTTTGCCACCCTACGAAGAGTTGGACCCTCTCTTGCAAGCAATCATTGTGGAGCGACGGTCGCGTCAGGAGATGCTGGATCGCGGAGTGTCGGAGCAGCGCTGGCACGAGGTTCATTCCCTCTTGATCCGTGCCGAATACAAGCGTCGACAGGCCGCGTTGGCGCTCCGTGTGTCCCCCGCCGCCTTTGGAGAAGGGTGGCGGTTTCCCATCAGCCACGGCTGGCATCCTTGAGCGACCGACCGTTTCGGGCAGCCCAGTGCGGGCGATGACTTGCTGGGGCTTGGGGAAAAACGGAGGAGCGTCCCCGGGCAGCCCTCGGTTCGGAAATTCCCTAGCAACCATTTGGTGGGGAGGTAGCCTCTCCTGCCTGTGATCGATGGGTGTCCGGGAAGCCGGTGAGAATCCGGCGCGGCCCCGCCGCTGTCATCGGGAACGACTTCGCGACTCAGCGCCACTGACCGATCGACAGGTTCGACGCCTTGCGGGTTGCTCGTCAACCGGCACGAAATTCAGCGCCGAGCTTGCCAGGTTGGGAAGGCCAGCGAAATCGATCGCCCGTGAGCCAGAAGACCGTCCCATCGATGTGGTCCTGTTTCGGTTCCCGAGGGGGAAGTCGGACCATGCGAGCGGTCTGTTCGGCCTTTTCCAGGCTGCGATCCGTCGACGGATTTTGTCGCCGAGGGATCCCGTTTGCGCGAGTCCATGCTCCCATCGCGGAACCCATCTTGAGGGCGATCTCGGGAGATCCGCGGGGATCGATCGGGGTCCGAAGGAAGCGTACCCATGGGTCGTTGGATGATGGCGAGTGTTGCGTGGGCAAGTCTGTTCACGGGAGGCGTGGCCGCCGCAGGGAGTGTCGATGCCGAGTCCGGGTATCAATCGGCGGTTGTTGAGGTTGCTCCCCCGGGAGCGTTCGTCGGAGGCATGGAGGTCCTGCCGAACGGCAACTACGCGGTGATGTATGCGGTCTTGAACGCTTCGTTTCAGGTCGAAGACTCTCAGGTTCTGGAAGTGTCTCCGAGCGGTACCGTCGTTCGTCCCCTGTGTCGACCCGGCAAGGTTTTCGGAGCGTTCTTGAAGCAGGACCCCGGAGATCCAAACACGCTTTACTTTGGAGAGAGTACTCGCGGCAACATCATGGGGATCGACGTCCGGACCGGCGCTCTTTCCTTCATCACCCGAGCCGTGTTTCCTTTCGACCTAGCCATTGGCCCGGATGGCACCCTGGCCCTTTCTTGGGCCTTCGACTTCAATGGTTCGCTGATCTCGATCGTTCGTGACGACGGGATGCTGATCGACATCGTGCAAAGCACCCAGGCGAGCGGTGGCGTCGAATTCGATGCCGATGGCAACCTGTACTACACGATGCCTGGCAGCGGATTTCCGCCGCCCGCAAACTCGACGGAAGTGCGAAGGCTGACGGCTTCCCAAGTGGAGTGTGCCTCCATCACCAACAAGGTTTGGGACGCGTCGGAAGGGGCATTGCTGGGTTTGGTCGATGGCGGTTATGGCTTGACCTGCGATGACAGCGGTGACCTCTTTGTCACCGACTCGGTGCTTCAGCAGGTGGTGGAGATCGACGCAGAAACCGGTGCCGAGCAGATTGTCGCAGCCGGATCTGATTTCGGAGGAGCGTTCACCTACGTCCGTTGGATCCCCGGCACCCATGGCGCTTTCGAGCGATTCCAGCCGCAAAGTGGAGGAACGCTGCACTGTGTCAGCACGGACTTTTTTTCTTTCAATCAAGTGGTCCGCACCAGTCCTCAGCGTCCGGAGCTCGCCACCAGCCCCAGTGGGTCGATTCCAGTCGGTGCCTATCAGTTGACCGTGACTGGTGGGGTTCCGAATGGAGTCGCGGTTCTGTACTTGACGGGGGGTGTTGTCGGGAGTGAGTTTGCGGTCAACAACACGACGTGGCCGGCGCCGCTCTTTTTCGGGCTTGATTTCTCGGGGGGCCCGTTGGTGACGCAAGTGCTGGCTCTCGACGGCAACGGGGAAGCGACGCTCAACTCCGCCAATGATGGTGGCGCGTCTGGAACTTTTGGCATGCAGGTGGTGACGGGTGAGTCGGCGTCGGGCCCGCTGTACGGGACCAGCAATGCCATTGCCGTGACCTTCGAGTGAACCGTTGACGGTGGACGGCGACCGCTTGGTCGTCGTCCGCCGATTTTTCATCGCCAACCCTGCAGATCGCGCCACAACTGTTCCGTGCGACCGTCGTATCGCTCCGACAACGCCTCCACAAGCTCCGGAATCGGGGGAGGAGAAAACACCGCCCGCCGCGTCGCCGTTCCCCAACGGGGCGTTGGCGGAGGCAGGTGACGGAGGATGCTCTCGAGGGCTTCGGTGGAGTGACTTGTTTGGTGCCCCGCCTCGAGTAAGAGGAGGGCCAACTGCTGGCGTTCCTCGGCGGCTCCAGGAAGGGTGGACGCCGGGAACTGCTCCGAACAGAGGCGCAGCAGATGTGCCGATGCTTGGGCCAGGATCTGCCACGACTCGCGATCCATCGTCGGCGCCCAACGGACGGCTCGGGTTACGAGATGGCTCTCCAATTGTGGAAACCCGAGAAAGGCCTGGTCGGCGATCTCCTGGGCCAGCGGCTGGAGCAGGATTGCTCCGGCGCGTTTCCAAGAGGCGCGGAGTTCGTCGGCGAGCTCGTCGAGATGGGCGTCGAATCCTCGTTTGCTCAATGCCGTCGTCAAGGAGCGTCGCGACTGTTCCGGGAACTGGGGGAACTCGGGGAGTAACGAGCTCACCAGAGCGGGAGATCCCGAGGCAAGGGCCAACAGGTAGTCGAAGTATGCGTTGTCAGGCTCCTCGGCTTGCAGAATGTCCAACGCTTCGAGGACCAGCGTCTGGTCCAGGGGCTCTTCCGAGTCCAGTAGCGGTTTCAAAGCGATCAGGCTCTGGGCAATCGAGGTCGAAGAGTTCAGCAGTTCGCGAGCTGCCTCACGATCGGCTCGATAGAACGTGGTGAGGAGGGGGTCTCGGAATTCCTGGGTGGGGTTCTTGGCGGGACGGAGAATCCGCGCTTCGAGGAGGTCCTGCAGAGGATCCATGGTGGCGGGGAGGTTTACCTTGCGCGAGCCCGCAACGCGCAGAACCGCTTCGAGGTAGCAGCGATCGGAAGTCCAACTCGGACGGGCCCGTCGGGACCGCACATACTCCTCGAGCAGGTGAGCCGAGCGAAGCAAACGACCGCGTTCGACCAACCGCTGGGACAGGGCGTGGGCTGCTTTGAGTTCCCCGCGCTGGATGCGTAGGCAGGCCTCGAGATACTGCTCGTAGATTCCTGGCACGCTGGCGTTGGAGTACAAAGTAAGCGCCATCTCCCAGTCGCCGTCCAGGAGTGCTTGGTCGGCTTCCGCGGCGAGGTTTCCGGGGGCGTCGACCTGGAGTCCTTCCGGGTTCATCGAGGTCTTCGGACGAAACTTCCACACCGTGCGCGGTTTGGGGAACAGGGAGTCTTCCGAAGTGGGAGGCGCCCACAATGCCCAGGACACCGAGACGCAGAACAGCGCAAGGACAAGGATTGCGCGATTCCCGAGTCGTCGGCGGCTGACTGTTCTATGATCGGGATCGTTCACCGGGCGCGGGTTTCCCGGCCGGGAATTCGACCAAGGGGAGCGTCGGATTCGTGGGACTCAGACCACCGAGAATGTTCCGTCGACTGGATCGCGCTCGTCTCGAGCGACGAGCCGTGGCTCATGTCATGCAGGCCTGGGGAAACTCGCTGGACCAGCTTCGCCAAGACCACGCCGCATTTCGCAAATGCGGGGATCCCGTGGAGCTGCATCGTTCCTCGGAAGCCATCCTGGAATCGCTGAACCAGGCCTTCTATGTCGGTTCGCGCCCCCTGGAACTTTGCGATCAACCGCGACCTCATCGCCGCAATCGCCAAGGCAAGGTGGTCGAAGAGTTGCATGGCGACTGCACCTACGGCGGCTCCATTCGCGTGTTCTTGCGCACGGCTGTTCGTGAACAGCCGATCGCGCTCTTGACCTTCTTGCAGACCTTGCTTCATGAGTGGGTCCATCACTACGACTACCAAGCGTTCGGCGATTCGGTCCACTGTGGGGGATTCTATCGACGCCTCGCTCAGTTGTATGGGCCGGCCCGTGACACTCTGGCTCATCTCGCGGAATCCTCTGTGGAGAAGGCCCGCTCGTGAACAAACGGGGTGGCATCGAGTGGATTCTTTTGGCAGCTCTGGGAAGTGGCTGCAGGAGTCCTCAGCAGCCGCGCTCCTGGCCCCATTGGGAGGCCGAGCGAGATCGCGAGGACAACCGTTCCCTAGGTGGGCGAGGCGAATCGCGTTTCGGTGCGAGTGGTGGAGAGGCCTGGGGGGGCGGGTTCGGTTCGGAACCCGGACACCACCTTTGCTTGCGTGACGGCCTCCCCGTGCCCGATGTCTTGGCGCGAATCTGGTTGCGCTACTCCGTGGCCGGGAAGGAGCCCGTCGCGTTCCGGGTTTCCTGCGAAGACACCGTGAAAGTGGAGGGGCAACTGCCCAGTACGGGCCATGGCGACCGATTCGAGTGGATCTCGTTCCCGTGGACAGCGACTCGGGCCGGACCCCTTCAGATTCACCCGGAAGGCCGTCTGCGGTTGGATCAGGTTGCCATCCTCCCGGAAGACCGGACGCCCTCCCCGGAATGGTCTCCGCCGGTCGTGCGGTCCGGTGGATTGGAAGTTCGTGCCACAGACCGAAGCAAGGTTTTCGATGCCCCGTGGGTCCTGAAGATCCTGCGGGAGCAATGCAACGCGCTCGAAGCGTTCTTGGGGATTCCCTGTCCGCCCCTCGTGACCTTGATGGCGGTGCATCCCGAGGAGTGGCCAGATCCAGGGACCGGGGCTTTCCAGAGCGGCACACTGGTGTACCTGCGCGCGGACGAACTTCACTTTGCTTGGCGCAACTACCCCCATGAGCTGAGCCACGTCTTTCAAGAACGCTGGGTGGAAGGCGTCCCATTGTTCTTTCGGGAGGGGGTGGCGTTTCTCAGTGCCATGCACATCGAACGCCTCTTGTTTGGTCGCGAAGAATTGGTGGCGCAGCGAGTGTCCGGATTTCGCGAACTTTTGGCCGACAAGCCGGCGCCTCGCTTCGGCCAGGGCAGCAAGAACCCCATGTTCGATGCCAAGGCGAACTCGGTCGGTCACCCATTGTCCCGGGAATCGTACGAGTGGGCCTATGCCATCCTCTGGGAGATGCAAGAGGCCCTCGGTTCGGCTTTCGTGGGGAACATGAGCCGCGCGCTCAGCGACCCGTCCCACCCGGGAGTTCGGGCATTGCAGGATGCGCAGGACGAGCGCAGCAAGTGTCGTGCACTGGTCCGAATGATGGAAGAGTTGACCGGTCGAGACTGGCAGCCCGCGTTCCGGCGCTGGGGGCTATGAGTCCCTGTCGAAATTCCGGGGATCGAGCGATTGGTCGAATTTGAGGGCCACTCCCCACGTGCTCGGAGTGACATCATCGATTCGGACCAGTCGCGCGGGAACCTGAGTCTTCTGACCGTTGTGCTCGATCGTCACGTGCACTTTCAACTCGTCACTGGTCACGAAGTACAGCCCGCTGTCCGAGATGTTCCTTCCCGCGCCCTGCAGTGAGCTTCCTTCGAAGTCGATGGAGACCTCCGCCGGGGTGGCTCGACGAGGGTTCCGGCGTCGATCGGCCGCGGTCGGCCCCGAGGATCGATCCAGAGAGGACAATGGGTCGCGGGAAGTCACAGGCAGCTCCTCTTCCGGTGCTTTCAGACAGGGAGATCCGCAAAGCGGTTTTTGTTTTTGGCGTAGTAACGAGACTCGGCAAGGGAGACCTGGCGGGTTTGGGTGAGCATGTCCAGGGAGTCGTCCAAGGGGTGCATGCCTTCGGCACGACCGGCCTGAATGACGTTTGCCAGATCCCGAGTGCGGCCCTCTCGAATGAGATTGCTGACCGCCGGGGTGTTGACCAGTACTTCGGTCGCAGGGATGCGTCCGGACTCGTCGCGGCGCGTGAGCAGCACCTGGTGGACGATGCCCGCCAGGGTCTGGGAAAGCATCGAACGGATGTAGGACTGCTCTCCGGAGGGAAACACATCGACAATGCGGTCGATCGATTCTGCGGCGCCGTTGCTGTGGAGTGTGGAGAAGACCAGCACGCCGGTCTCCGCAGCGGTCAATGCCATTCGAATGGTCTCGGGATCGCGCATCTCTCCCAACAGAAGGACGTCCGGGTCTTGGCGCAGCGCGGCGACGATGTCGTCTTGGAAGTTGTGGAAGTCCGTGTGAAGGCTGCGCTGATGAATCACACTGTGATCGCTGATGTGGGTGTACTCCACCGGATCTTCCAGGGTGATGATGTGCTTCTGATACTGACTGTTGATGATGTTGATCAGTGCCGCCAAGGTGGTCGACTTGCCGCTTCCGGTGGCCCCCGTGAGCAACACCAAGCCGTGGCGAAGGTGAGCGAACGACTCGATCGACTCGGGGAGAGCAAGTTCTTCCACCGTCGGAATCACCGAAGGGACTCGACGGAACACCGCCGCGATGCCACGCAGTTCTCGAAAGCAGTTGCATCGAAAGCGGTCGCCGTTGTCGGTTCCATAGGCGAAGTCCAGATCCTGGAGCTCGTCGAAGGCACGGGTCTGGTCCGGGGTCAGAATCTCGCGCAGGATCTGTTCCAAGTGTGCGTTGCTGAGAATCGGCCAAGATTCGATCGGCACGAGTGATCCGTGGACGCGATAGAGCGGCTTGCTCCCAACCTTGAGGTGGAGATCGGAAGCCTCTTCTTGCTGCATCCCGCGGAGAAGTTCTACGATTTCGGGCATTCGAGTTTCCTCTACTGCTGGCTCAGGAACTTCTCGCGCTCGGTGGCGCGGGAGAAGGCTTCTTCCAGGGAGATCTTCTTGGATTGAACGAGTTGCAGCAGCGAATCGTCCATCAGGCGCATCCCCTCCTCGCGACCGAGCTGCATCAGCGTTTTGATCTGCCAGATCCGATCGTCGCGGATCAAATTGGCGATCGCTGGGTTCACCACCATGAACTCGGTGGCAAGGCTGCGTCCTTGCTGATCAATGTTCGGCACCAGCTGTTGGGCGATGACCCCGCGCAGAACCGTCGCGAGCAGTGTGCGGACGTGTTCGCGATGTCCCTCGGGGAAGAGATCGAGAATGCGCAGGATCGACTGGGGAGCGCTCTTGGTGTGGAGGGTCCCGAGGACGAGGTGACCGGTTTCCGCGGCGGTGAGAGCCGTTGCCACGGTGTCTGGGTCGCGCATTTCTCCGACCACAATGACGTCCGGGTCTTCGCGCAGTGCCGATCGCAGTCCCGCCGCAAAGGTCGGAGCGTGAGTGGGAATCTCTCGTTGGGACACGACCGACTTCTTGTTGCGGTGGACGACTTCGATCGGCTCTTCCAGGGTGATGATGTGGCGCTGGTCCCGTTCGTTGATCCGATCCAGGAGCATGGACAGGGTGGTGGATTTTCCGGATCCGGTGGGTCCCGTCACGAGGACCAAGCCGTTCTTGTTGTTGATGACCGACAGCACCGAACGCGGAAGTCCCAGCTCTTCGAAGGCCTGGGCTTCATCGGCGATGGCACGGAACACTCCCGCCATTCCCAGGGTATGAACGAACACGTTCAGGCGGAATCGCCCATAGTCCTTGTGATTGATCGCCACATCGACGTGCTTGTTCTGACGGAGTTCCTGGCGCTGTTCCGGGGTCAGGAAGGTAAACAACACGTCCTCTGCCTCGGTCGCGGAAAGCGCTTTTCGCGGCAAACGGAACAGGGTTCCGTGAAGCCGCACGGCCGGCTCGAGACCGGCGCCTAGATGAAGATCCGAGGCTCCGAGGTCGCGAGTAATCTTCAGGTATTCGTCAGGAGAGATGTTCTCGAGGTATTGCTCGACCTCGGAAGCTCCCGACTCGGGGCTCACCACGGGGTCGATGGCCAGCTTGCGCTTTTGCACGTTCAGGATGCTGGCGACCGTTTTCTCGTCCAGGATCTTCTGTTCGATCAGGATTTCGCCGAGCGGGCGTGGAGGCTTGAGTTTCGCCTGCACTTGCAACGCGCGATCCAGCTGGTCGGGGGTGATGAGGTGGAAGTTCAACAGGATCTGACCGAGCAGACTCTCTCGCATACTCTGGGTGCCAACGGGAAGCAGGGTGTGAGAGTGGGTCAGAAGATTGGTGGCGATCAGGCTGGAGTTCATGAAGGGACTCGAATGCTCGGTGAATGGTCCGGAAGGACCAGGGGGGGTGATTCAACAATCCGGGGAAGGGGGCACGGCGGTTTGCTGGATGTAGTGGGTGATGATGTTCTGCTGCTCCGTGTATTCGACGGTGTTGTCTGGATCGAAGGCGAGGCCGACGATCAATCGTCCGTCCGCCTCTTGGCAATGGCGAATCACCGCACCGAGGAGCAAATCGTAGGGGTAGGTGGGGAGACGGAACTGCACGGTGACCGATTGATTCAGGTGGACCGCGGTCTCGAAGGCGGGGTCCAACCACACTCCCAATCCGTCCGAGGAGATGTCTTTCAACGCCCCGGGGATTTTGTTGCGCCCCGGAACCGTGACCAGAAGCACGCTCAGATCCGTCTGTGGTCCGGGAACCCGGGGGTTGCGTCGATTGGAGAAGACCGGAAGGAGGTCCGGGGGAAGCTGTTCGCGAACGCTCATCCAGTCCAAGAACTCGAAGTCGATCACCGGAGCCGGTGCCACCTCGGAGCGCGAACGAACGACGCTGTGAATGCAAAGCGGTTGGGAGCTTTCCGCGTGCACGAAGTCGAGTCTCACCAGTTCCCCACAAGAAAAGGTCGGCGTCTCCTCACCCTCGAACCGAAGCGAAGCGGATTCCGCATCGATTGTGGCGATCCGTCCCGAGACCGGAGTTTCCCCCAGTCGCGCGGCGGTGACGTGAAGTGTCTGACTCATGGGCGCTCCGTCCGTCTCCCTTGGACTTCCTCGGGAAGTCATCGGCCAACCCCGGGGGACGGCTTGATTCGCGGGCTCTCCCGGGAACCGCGTGAGAGGGGATGGGTTCCCGGAATCGAACGACGATTCCGGGCAGTGTGGGCGGCTCAGGCAAAGAGGACACGAGGACGGGAGCCCCGTGATCTCGGGACGGAGGAGCCTCAACCCAAGGGGACGGCGCTGGTCCTTCATCGGAACCGAAGAGAAAGAAATTCCCTTTGGCATGGCTCACCGGCGAATCCGGCGGCCTCGGTGTCGCGCGGCGAGCGGACCGGTGGAAGGCTTGCTAGTGCAAGAACTCGAGAAGGGGCGCAGGGTACAACCCCAAAACCAAGATTGCCGCGCCACACGCCAGGGTGACGGCCGACAAGGCTCGGGACTGGATGGTCGGGGACCGCGACCCGCTGGGGGCCTTCATGTACAGGGTGACGACCACCCGCAGGTAATAGTAGAGAGAAAGCAGCGAGGTCAGAATCAACAGGACGGACAGCGCAACCATGTCGGCTTTCCAAGCCATCAACAAGAGATAGAACTTGCCGAAGAAACCTGCGGTGAACGGAATTCCCGCCATCGACAGGAAGCACAGGGCCAAGCCGAATGCCAGGTAGGGATGAGTTCGGCTCAAGCCGCGCAACGATGAGAGATCTTGCCCCTCTCGATTCTCTCGCAGGAAGAACACCATGATGGTGAAGGCACAAACGGTCATGATGGCATAGGTGAACAGGTAGAAGATCACCGCGGAGACCGCGTCGGATTCGGGTGATACGATCGTGGCGATCACCCCAATCAGCAAGTAACCCGCATGGGCGACCGACGAGTAGGCGAGAAGACGCTTCCAGTTGGTTTGGAGGAGCGCGCCGAGGTTTCCCATGATCATGGTGAGGCCGGCGATGACGCTGAGGCCTTTCAGCAATGCGGGAGTGGCAGGCAACACCTCCATGGCCAGGCGAAGAAGGCCGCCGAAAGCGGCGGTCTTGACCGCCGCGGCCATGAATCCGGTGACCGGGGTGGGGGCCGCTTGGTAAACGTCCGGGGCCCAATGGTGAAACGGGGCGGCAGCAATCTTGAAGCCGAGTCCGATCAACATCATGGCCGTGCCGATGGTGAACAACGTCGAGGAGGTCCCCGCGGCGCGAGCCACCTGGGCGTACAGGGTGCTTCCCGAGGCCCCATACACGAGGGCGATGCCGTAGATCAGGAAAGACGAGGCGAAGGCCCCGATCAGGAAGTACTTGAAGCCTCCTTCGACCGCCGTGTCCTGCAGGCGTCGGTAGGCAGTCAGGACGTACAAGGGGATCGACAGGAGTTCAATTCCGAGGAACAGAACCATCAAGTCGCGGGCAGCCACCACGAGCATCATCCCCGTGACCGCCGCCAGGATGAGCGCATAGGCCTCGGTCGCGGCGAGTTTCCACCCCTTGAAATAGGACTCACAAGAAACGGTGATCAGGAGAGCAATGCCCGCGATCAAGACCTGAAAGCACATGGTGAAACGATCGAGAGCGAGCATTCCTGCAAAGACCGTTGTGTCTCCGTTGGCGACCGGACCGAATGCCAGAAGCAAGGCACCCAAGAGAGACAACTGGGTGAGGGACAGCGCGGTGGAAGAGTCTTTCTGGGGAAGGACCGTCTCCATCAACAGCACGAGCAGAAAACCGGCCGCGGGCATCCAGATGGGAGCAACTTGGGCCAGGTCGGCGATCATGGTTGGCTCCCGTCTCGGAGGGTCGCGGTTCTCGGAACGGGAGAGGCTTCCTCTCGATGCCGAGAAAGCTCGAGTTGAGGGGCCTCCAGCATTTGATTCACGCACGGCTCGATGCGTCGGAGGAGGGGTCCTGGGAACAGTCCGATCCAAAACATCAGGATCACCAGGGGACAGAGCATGGAGACTTCCCGGATGGTCAAGTCGGAGTACGCGGCGGAGCGGTGGTTCCGAACCGGTCCGAACAAGACGGCCTTGAGCAGTCCGAGCATGTAGATCGCGCCGAGCAAAACCCCCAGGCTGGCCAACGCGGCGGCGACCGGGTGGTCACGGAAGGTGCCGAGCAAGATGAGGAACTCTCCGACGAATCCGTTCAGGCCCGGCAATCCGATCGAGGACAGGGTGGCGAGAACCAGGAACACGGAGAACACCGGCATGGTCTGAGCCAGTCCTCCGAAATCGTCCAATCCTCGGCGGTGAGCGCGTTCGTAGAGCATCCCGACCAGCAGAAACAGGGCGCCGGTGGCGATGCCGTGATTGACCATTTGCAAGACTGCCCCGGACGTGGCGGTCCCCGTCAGCGCAAACAAGCCAAGGACCACAAATCCCATGTGGCTGATCGAGGAGTAGGCAATCAGTTTTTTCATGTCCCGCTGAGCCCACGCCAGCAGGGCTCCGTACAGAATGCCGATCACGGACAAGGCGAGGAACCAAGGCACCGCATCCACTGCCGCCGCTGGAAACAGCGGTAAGGCAAAGCGCAGCAATCCGTAGGTCCCCATCTTCAAGGTGACCCCGGCGAGGATCACGGATCCGCCGGTGGGCGCTTCCACATGAGCATCCGGCAGCCAAGTATGGAAGGGAACCAGCGGAACCTTCACCGCGAAGGCTGCCGCGAATGCCCAGAACAAATAGAACTGTTCGGTGGCGGAGAGGGAGACCCGAAGGAGGTCCGGATAAGCCGCGCTTCCCGTCTTGTGAATGAGGTAGAGGATGCCCAAGAGCATGAGCAAGCTGCCGGCCATGGTGAAGATGACGAACTTGAAGGCCGCGTAGACCCGACGGGCTCCTCCGTAAATCCCGACCAAAAAATACAAGGGGATCAGGCTCATCTCGAAGAACACGTAGAAGAGCACCAGGTCCAAGGCGCAGAACACGCCAATCACACCGGCCTCCATCAGAAGGAGCAGCACGCAGTGTTGACGAATCCGGTCGTGGACGTGGCCGTAGGAGGCAAGCAAAACCAGGGGGGCCAGAAGAGTGGTCAGCAGGATGAGGAGGGCCGCGATGCCATCGGCGCCCAACAAGTAGGAGATGCCGAAACGCGGAACCCAAGGGAAGGGGCCTTCGTTCCAAGAGCTTCCCGCGGGAATGGCAAGAAGGGCCAGGGACAGCAGGAAAGTCACCAGCATCAGCGCAAAGGTCAGGATTCTCGCGGGCTCCGGTCGTAGACCGGGAAGCAGTGCCAGAAGGATCCCTCCCACCAGCGGCAGGGCGATCAACGCGGTGAGCATTCCGAGTTCATTCATGTCCGACCCGTTACCCGACGGTGATCCATAGGAAGACGACGACACCGACCAAGAACCAAAGCGCGTAGGCGTGGACGACTCCCGTTTGCAGCAGCCGCACGACGCTCCCCATTCCGGCGGCACTTCTTGCGCAACCGCGGAACAAGCCATCGACGCCATGGGTGTCCAGGTTGCGGCAAAGACGCGACAGCGCGCCCAAGGGACGTACGATGGCCGCGTGATAGGCCTCGTCCACGTAGAACCGGTGGGCAATCCAACGGGCCACCGCGGGAGCTGCAAGCTCCCACCGTCGCAGCACTTGCCGGTCTCCGAGATACCAATGCTTTGCGAGGGTCCACATTGCAAGTGCGAGAGCCGCGGCAAGGGCGAGCAAAACCACCATGGTGGAAACGCTCAAGTGTTCGATAGCGAGAACCTCGGCGGCTGGGTCGAGGACCGGACGCAAGAATTCATGGAGTGGTCGGAAGTGCAGTGCCTCGACCCCCAAGGCGAGCCCGCCGAACAGGGACAGCCATTTCAATAGGGACAGTGCAACACCCATCAACGGGGGCGCTTCGTGGGGGTGAACCCCTTCCGCCAGCCTCGACGACCCATGGAAGCAGAGCGTCATCATGCGCGCGGTATAGAAGGCAGTGAGAGCCGCGGTGACCAGCCCAACGCTCCACAGCACGTAGTGTCCTCCGGCGAAGGCGCTCCCGAGAATCTCATCTTTGGAAAAGAACCCGGCAAAGGGGGGGATTCCCGCCAGCGCGAGGGCGCCGAACCACATCGATCGGTAAGTGCGGGGCATCGACTTCTTGAGACCGCCCATCTTGCGCAGATCCTGTTCGCCGCTCAGGCCATGGATGACGGCGCCAGCACCGAGGAAGAGCAAGGCCTTGAAGAACGCGTGGGTCGTCACGTGAAATGCTGCGGCACTGAAGGCTCCCACTCCGCAGGCCAAAAACATGTAGCCGAGCTGTGAGATCGTGGAATAGGCCAGGACGCGCTTCAGGTCGTATTGCCGCAGCGCGATCACCGCGGCCAAGAGAGCCGTGAAGGCCCCGACAATTGCCACCACCATCAAGGCCCAGCCGGCGTGAGCGAACAGCAGACTCAGGCGGCACAGCAAATAGACCCCGGCCGTGACCATGGTTGCTGCGTGGATGAGGGCAGAGACCGGAGTGGGGCCTGCCATTGCGTCGGGCAGCCAGACGAACAAGGGGGCCTGGGCGGATTTGCCGACTGCGCCGAGAAAAAAGCAAAGGGCCAACCAAGGAGAGACCGCTTGGCCGGCAACGCTGCTGGCCAGGGTTTCGTGAGAAAGAGTCCCAAAGCTCCAGAACGCCCAAAACATGCCAAGCAAGAAGCCAACGTCGCCGATTCGGTTGACCAAGAACGCCTTGCGTCCAGCCGCCGCGGCTTGCTCTTTGTCGTACTCGAACCCAATCAACAAGTACGAGCAAAGACCCACACCCTCCCAGCCCAGAAAAGTCAGGACCAGGTTCTCGCCGAGCACCAGAATGAGCATTGAGAACAAGAACAGACACAGGTAGGTGAAGTAACGGCGGTACCCCGAGTCTCCTTGCATGTACGAGATGGAGTACAGAAAGATCAAACTTCCGACCCCGGTGACCACCGTCGCCCAGGTGGCGGACAAAGGATCCACCAAGATTCCGAGGTTCAGATCGAGCGAGCCGACGGAGATCCACGAGTAGAGCGGAAGCGACAAGGCACGTTCTGACGCCGGCAGCGCCAGCAATCGAAGACAGAACGTCGCGGCACAGAGGAACGAGACGCCTGCCGACGCGAAAGCCAGAAACCCCGGAGTTCGCCCTGGCAAACGACGGCCGAAGAGTCCCAATGCGATCGCCATGGCCAAGGGCGAGAGCAGAATCAGCGCGGCAAGGAACGTCATGCGCGAAGCTCCCTTGCCTCGTCGGCATTGACCGTTTTCTTCAGGCGGAACAGCGCCAGGAGGATGGCCAAGCCGACGGCAACTTCGGCGGCCGCCACAGCGATCACCAGAAGAGCCAGCACAGAGCCTTCCGCACCCACGTGATGACGGGCGCAGGCCACAAACGTGAGATTCGCCGCGTTGAGCATGAGTTCAATGCTCATGAACATGATCAAGCTGTTGCGCCGTACCACGAAGCCGATCAGCCCCAAACCGAACAGGAGAGCGCTCAAGATCAGGTAGTGATTGAGCTCGACCACTCAAACTCCCTCCGTCCGTTGCGGGCGCCGGGCCAAATGGATGGCGCCCACCATGGAGACCAGGAGAAGCAAAGAAACCACCTCGAACGGCAGGGCGTACTGCCGGAACAAGACTTCCGCCACATTGGGCGCGGTGGGAGGGACCACGAGGGAGGGTTCCGCTTCGACGGCCGGCTTGGGAGCAAACAAAAAAGGCTGGAGGACCAGGCCGATCGTGGTGATGGCGACCAGAGCCGAGGCGACGCGCGCCGGTGACATCCACTGGTGCGGTTCCACTTCGAGATTCAGCAGCAGAATCACGAACAGGAACAGGACCATGATTGCCCCGGCATAGACCATGACCTGAATGGCTGCCAAGAGTCCTGAGTTCAACCCCAGGAACAGGCCGGCAATCGCTAGGAACGAACACACCAGGAACAGCGCCCCATGGACCGGGTTCTTGCAAAACAATAGGTTCACGCCGCCAAGCAAGGCGATGGAGCCGAAGAAGTAAAACGAGAGGGCTTCGCTCACCAGAGTCTCTCAGAGTATCCCAAACGCCACCAATCCACCGGTCACCAGCAGGTTGACGAGCGCCAGAGGGAGGGCCAGCTTCCAGCCCAGATCCATGAGCTGGTCGTACCGAAATCTCGGAAGGGTCCAGCGAACGTGAATGAAAAAGAACACGAATGCGCCGACCTTGCCGAAGTACACCAGGAGTTGTTGCAGCGCACCGACGACTCCGACTTCGGCTCTCTCGGTCACGAATGGGAGGTGCCAGCCTCCCAAGAACAGCGCCACGATGACGCAAGACGCCACGAACATCGCCGCGTATTCGCCGAGGAAGAACAGGCCGAAACGAAGGGAGGAATACTCCGTGTGGTAGCCGCCAACCAGTTCCGGCTCAGCCTCGGGGAGGTCGAACGGAAGTCGGTTGGTTTCAGCGAACGCGGAGATTGTGAACAGGACGAAGGCCACGGGCGCCTTGAATATCAGCCAGCCGGTGAGGCCAACTTCCGCCTGCCGAACAACGATTTCGTGGAGGTTGAACGTCCCAAAGTCATGGGAGGAGGCGGTCACGAGCAGTACGCCGAGAAGGGACAATCCAAGGGTCAGCTCGTAGGAGATCATTTGCGCCGAAGAACGCAATCCTCCGAGCAAACTGTATTTGCTGTTGGATGCCCACCCTCCCAGGGTGAGGCCGTAGACGCCAATGGAACCCGCAGCAAGGACGAGCAAGATCCCGATGTCCACGTTGGCGACCACGAGCGGGATGCGATGCTCCCCGAGCACGAGGGTCCCACCAAAAGGGATGACTGCGGTCATGACCATGGCGCTGATTGCGGTGATGGCCGGTGCGGCAGTGAAGAGGAAGGAGCCCACTCCGCGCGGGCGAACTTCTTCCTTGAACAGCATCTTCACCAGGTCGGCAAGGGGCTGCATGCTGCCGGCAAACCCCACGCGATTGGGACCGATGCGGTATTGGATCCATGCGGACACGCGACGTTCTGCCAGGACCATGATCGGAACCATGGAAAGTGTGATCCCGAGTGCTCCGAGAGCCTTGAGAGCGGTCAGCCACAAGGGTTCGTTCACGAGGCTGCCACCTCCGCGCGCAACGAATCGATGGGAATTCCGGTGGCGGGAATCTGGCTCAGCGGCAGCCGATTCAGACCGAGCGTGCCGAGGCTGTGGTGAGTGCGATCCGGACAGCCCGGAGAAGACGCGGGGCGGTCGAGAATGGCCGCAAACAACTCAGCAATGGACAAGGTCCCGACGGGGGCGCGCTGCGCGGCCCGCAAACGTTGCAGCACCCCGTCGCGGTTGACCCAAGTTCCGTTCTTTTCCGAGAACAGCAACGCGGGCAAGAAAAGGTCCACGTCGTGGGGCCGGGCGTCAGGGTGTTCTTGCCCGTGGCTCGAGTTCCAACAATCCATGATGGCCGCGAATCGGGTCCGGTTCTGTACGAGGACCTGCCCGGCGACGTCACCGTCGAAGCTCCACAGAGCGGTGTCGGGCGCGGCCGCAACGCGCTCTCGCACCTCCCCCAAGGTGCACTCTCGGTAGCCGGCCAATCGCAGTCCCGATTCGTTGGCCGCTTGTTTTCCAGTGTAGAGGATGTCGTCCCCGGGTTGCTCGGCGGCCGAGATGAAGACCAAACCGTCCGGGGCGAGGTGCGGCGCGAATGCGTCGCGCACCACGACGGCTTCTTCCAGAGTCATTCGCGAGGAGGCCAGGATGAGCCATTTTCCCGCGTGGGTGACAAGCAGCTCTCGGGCGAGATCCACGGCGTTCGGCGCATTTGACGAGTCGTCGAGCTGACGGAGCGACGAAACACGATGCTCCGGGTTACAAGATTCCAGCAGGCCGAAGCGGCCAATGTCGCACATGAAGTGTCCGTTGACGTTCGGGTTCTCCCGCGGTCGCACGCGCAGGAGGCGGTTGCGTTTGGTTTCCAATCGAATGGAGCAGCCCCGATCGCAGGAGGGACAGACGGAGTCTTGGTGGGTGAGGTCCCACACGCGGCTTTTGAAGCGAAACTCTTCCAGGGTCAGGGCGCCCACCGGACAGATGTCCGCCAGGTTGCCTTCGTAGTTCGAAGAGATCTTTTCGCCCGGAAACGTCGTGATGACATTGCGATCACCCCGACCCGCGACCACTAACTGTGGAGCCTTCGCGTACTCGTCCATGAAACGCGTGCAACGGGTGCAGAGAATGCAGCGCTCCTGATCCAGGAGAATGTGATCGCCGATGGAGGTTCGTTTTATTGCCTCCCGCTTGGGCTCGCGGAAGCGTCCTTGAGCGTTGCCGTGCCAGTAGGAAAAGTTCTGTAGGTCGCATTCCCCGGCTTTGTCACAGATGGGGCAGTCCAAGGGGTGATTGGCCAGCAAGAACTCGAGGGTCGCGGCACGGGCCTGCTTGCAGTCGGCGCCATCGGTACTCACCGTCATGCCGTCCGCGGCCTCGGTTTGGCAGGCCACAACGACGCGCGGAGGAGCGCCTTCTTGATGCAATTCCACCTGGCACATGCGGCAGCTCGCCGCGATGGACAGGGCCGGGTGGTAGCAATAGTGAGGGACGTCCACACCGATCTGGCGCGACGCTTCGATCAGATTGGTTCCCGATGGCACTTCAATCGACTGGCCATCGATGGTCAAGGTCGGCATCGATCAGGCCTCCTGATGGGCCACGGAGGTGGGGTTGTCGGGTGCGGCGACACCGCTCTCGAACTCATCTCGGAAATGTCGGATCGCACTCAGCATCGGTCCTGCGAACGCTTCAGGAAATACGCAAATGGTGCGGCGGGTGCTCCCGCGGGCGATGTCTTCGATCAGATCGAAGTCGTCTCGATGTCCCTCGCCGCGAGCGAAACGTGCGAGGACCCGGTCCGACCAGGCGGCCCCTTCTCGACACGGACTGCATTGACCGCAGGTCTCGTGGCGGAAGAACCGAGAGAACACTCGCGCGGCATCGACGATGCGCACGTCGTCCGGGATGACGATGATTCCGCCGGTTCCGAGCATGGTGCCCCGCTCCCGAAGAGTCTCGGGATCCATCTCCACATCGAGGGCATCGGCAGGCAGAAATCCAGTCGAGGCTCCGCCGGGAACGAACGCCTTGAGAGCCTTTCCTCCGATCAAGCCCCCGCCATGTTCTTCCACCAGTTCGCGAGCGGTGGTCCCGGTCGGCAGTTCGTAAACCCCGGGTCGACGCACCGGGCCCGAAAGGCCGAACAGGAGATGTCCAGGAGCTGTCGGGGCTCCCAGGTCGCGAAACCAGCGAGCACCCCGTTCGAGGATGAACGGCACGTTGGCGAGGGTTTCCACGTTGTTCACCGTCGTGGGCCGACCAAACGCTCCGTACACCGCCGGGAACGGCGGCTTGGGACGAGGTTCGCCCCGCCGACCTTCCAAAGAGTTGAGGAGCGCCGTTTCTTCCCCGCAAATGTAGGCGCCCGCGCCTCGATGAATGACGACTTCCAAATGAAAGTCGGTGCCAAACAGGTTCGGGCCGAGCAATCTCGCTTCTCGAGCCTCCTTGACCGCCTGCACCAAAGCTCGGTAGGAGGCCAAGTATTCGCCGCGAATGTAGAGGTATGCGGTGTGAGCACGGATTGCGTAGGACGCCAAGAGGATCCCCTCAAGGAGCAAGTGAGGGTTCTTCTCCATCAACTGGCGGTCCTTGAAGGTCCCCGGCTCTCCCTCGTCCGCATTGACGACCAAGTAGCTGGGACCTTGCGGCTCCTTCGGCATGAAGCTCCATTTCACTCCCGCGGGAAACCAAGCTCCTCCGCGGCCCCGAAGGTTGGCTGCCTTGACCTCCTCGATGACCTCATCGGGAGCTTTCTGCCGGAGAACCGTCTCGGCAGTGGCGTATCGACCTTGCGCTCTCGCCTCCTCGAGGCCGAGGGGCGTGCTGCGTTCGAAATGGAGGGAAAGGTATTTCTCCATGGTTTCGTCAGCGAATCAGCGGAGAGGAAGGAGTGACTTCCAGGCTGCCATTGCGCAGCTTGTCGAGCAGCTTCTTGAGCTTTTCCGGAGTCATCTGTTCGAAGTAATGGCCGTGAATCTCCATCGCTGGAGCGGTTCCACAGCTGCCCAAGCATTCGACTTCTTCCAGGCTGAACTTCCCGTCGGATGTCGTTTCGCCTGGTCCGATTCCCAACTCGTTCTGCACGCACCCAACCAGCCGTTCCGCGCCAGACAACCAACAAGAAATGTTGCGGCAGATACCCAAGGGGTAGGCCCCGGCCGCCGATTGTCGGTACATGGTGTAGAAGGACGTGACGCTGAACACTTCCGCCGCCGACAGGCCGGTGATGTCTGCCGCCAGTCGCATGTCATCCGTCGAGACGTGTCCATGCTCTTCTTGGAGTCGAGTCAAAATCGGCAGCAGGGCGCCGCGTTGGGTGGGGTAGTGCTCGCGCAGTTCCTCGAGTTCTCGGCGGAATGATTGTGGAATCGGAGGGGAGGTGCGCGGCAACGCTTCTTCGTTCATGGCCCTAGCCCCATGACAACGCTCCCTTGCGCCAGGCATAGCCGAGGCCGAGGCCGAGCACTGCGACAAAGGCAGAGACCTCGACGAATCCCAAGAGCCCCAGGGATTTCGCGCTGATCGCCCAGCTGAACAGGAACACCGCTTCGACATCGAACAAGATGAACAGCATGGCGATCAAATAGAAGTGCACGGAAAACCGCTGGCGCGCGGTGCCCGGAGTCGAGGTTCCGGATTCGTACGGGAGGTCTTTGGGAACGGTCCGCCGGCGCGGCCCAAGGAGCAACGACACGCAAAGGAGAGCGATCACAATGACGAGGACGATCGCGACGTGAACGATGAGCGGCGCGTAGGTTTCGATGCTTGCTCCCCCCGGACTTGATGTGGGCAATTCCTCGCCGACACATCATTCCGAGGGCGTTCTACCGGCTGCCAGAAGGTGCGTCAAACAGGGAGTGGTGGGGGCGACAACGGCGACGATGAAGGTTTCGCGGAAAGCCCCACGGATTCATTCGCGTTCGGGGTCTGGCACGAAATCGAGGGCCGGAGGAGGCGTCGAATCAGCCTCGGAGTCGGCTTGGTTCGAAACCTGGACGCCCGAGGCATGGGGGCGCTCGCCTTGAAACTCTCGGGGAACGCCGTATTCGAAGTCGGCACGCATCGGCAGAGCGATCCGTTCCAGGAACGTTGCGGCATTCGGTAGCACGTCGGAGAGCGCATCGGCACTGATGAACGCCAGAGAGTTGTGGGCAGGGACATACACTCCGTTGACGATGCCAACCAATTGAAGAAACCCATCCCGTTCTACGAAAACGCCGGCGCCGGAGTGAGCGGCGGCCAGTTCCGCTGCGGTGCGGTCTTCCTCCTCATCGATCAGCAGGTCACCGAACGCGCCTCCGCGGTACAGGCGAAGAGGAATGAACTCTGGCTCCCCTTCTTCGGAGCGAGACTCCAAGAGAACGGGTTCATCGGGAAGCACCGGAGATCGGGCGAAGCGAGCCTGGTTGAGCTGAGAACTGACCGGACTCAGTACGGAGAGGTGATCGCCTCGGGTCACAACGGTGGCGACGTCGTCGAAGAAGCCGTTCCCGACACGGTAGCGGAAAGGAACCTGCTCCTTCTCATCCAGCAGTTCGGAAAGGACGAGCAGCCCTCCCTCGGTCGAGGTGCCGTAGCGAAGGCCTGCTTCGGTTTGAAACTCGACCAAGGTTTCTTGCGGAACGGGCAGCGAACCGCAGGCCGCGAGCAGCAAAGTCAGGAGCAAGGCACTGGGTCGATGCATGATTTTGCCTTTCGCGAACTCGAGTCGTCCGGGGGAATGGCTCAGGACGACCCCGCAGAACCTTTCGAATCTTTCGAGCTTTTCGAATCCTTCGTGGAAGAAGGACTCTTTTTGCTCTCCTTCGCCGCGGATGAGTCGGAAGATCCTTTCGACTCAGAGCTGGAGGACTTCTTGTAGTCGGTGATGTAGAAGCCCGAGCCTTTGAAGATCAGCCCAGCGCCGGTCCCGATCAGTCGTCGCAGCTTTTTCTTCGAGCACTTCGGGCATTGCTTCAGGTGCGGATCGGACATGCTTTGGAAGTGCTCGAACCCGTGTCCGCACGCATCACACACGTAGTCGTAGGTCGGCATCGGTTCAGTCCTCGTCCTCTCCAGGGGAGGGAGATTCGGGATCCCCCGAATTCTCATCGGCATTCGGAGCCGGTGCCTTGGAGACTCTCACTTTCGAGGCGCGCACCAGCACTTCGCCCATGCGATACCCGCGAATCAGCTCTTCGATCACCGTCCCGGGTTCCATGTCCTCCCGGGGCTCCTCCAGGAGTGCCTCGTGGAAGTGCGGGTCGAAGGGCTTCCCTGAGGGATCCAGAGGCTCGACGCCTGCGCCTCGAAGCTGGTCAAGGAACTGAGTGCGAACCATCTCCACGCCACGCGTCAGCTCCGTCTCTCGCTGATCGTCCGGAATCGCGTCCAGGGCGCGGTCCAGGTTGTCGAGGACCTCGATCATTCGTCCCGCAAGGTCACCCATGGCCCGTTCGCGAGACTGGGCCATCTCGCGCCGGGTTCGCTTGCGGAAGTTTTCGAGTTCAGCCACGGAGCGAAGCCACTTGTCCTTGAAGTTGTCGCGCTCTTGGCAGACTTTTTCCAATTCGCTGGGCGGCGAATCTTCTTCGCTGCCCGCACCGGAATCCCCGTCCTGCTCGCTCGAGTCAGTGCTGTCGCATTCCTCCGAGGACTGCTCCGTCTCGGGAATGGAACCCGCGCCGTCGTTCTCGTCTTCGGCGAGCTCTTCGAGGTGTTCTTGTTCTGGCGAAGGATTGGTCATGGCGATGTCACGATCCGAACAAATCTTTCATCTTGTCCAAGAACGACTTCTGCTCTGCGGAGACGTTCTTGTCTTCGATTTCCGCGAGTTCCTTCAGCAGCTGTTCTTGCCGCTTGGTGAGTTTCTTTGGAGTGTCGGCGACGGTTCGAACCAGTAAGTCGCCGGCTCCCGAGCCGCGCAATCGTGGCATTCCTTTTCCACGCAGTCGGAAGACTCGGTGGGACTTGGTGCCCTTGGGAATCTGCAGCTCGGCTTTGCCGTCCAATGTCGGAATGTCGATGCTGGTGCCGAGGGTGAGTTTCGCGAAACCCACCGGAACCTCGAGCAGCAGATCGTCGGCTTGCCGCTCGAACACCGAGTGGGGCTCCACGACCACGAACACGTACAAGTCGCCGCGTGGGCCGCCTCTCGGGCCCGGTTCCCCCTCGCCGGTGATGCGCAACTGGGTTCCGGTTTCGACCCCCGGGGGGATCTCCACCGTGATTTCGCGGTTGGCTTTTTCGCGTCCTGCTCCCCGGCATTTCTTGCAAGGAGTTTCGATCACTTCCCCTTCGCCCCGGCATCGCGGGCAAGTGGTTCGAATCGAAAAGAACCCCTGGGACTGCTGCACCTGGCGCATCCCATGGCAATAGGGGCAGACACTCGGAGAAGTCCCTGCGGCGGCGCCACTGCCGTGGCAAGTGCCGCAGTTTTCGGCCCGGGTCACTTGAATCGTGCGCTTGGTGCCCTGCGCTGCTTCCGGCAGGCTGATGGAGATCTCGCACTTGAGGCTCGCTCCTCGTCGGCGTTGGGCTCCGGCTTGGCGACCGCCGCCGAAGCCGAAGAACTCGTCGAAGATGGAACCCCCGCCCTGGCCGGCGGATCCGAAAATGTCCCCGAATGCCGAGAAGATTTCTTCGAAAGAGCCGAAGCCACGGCCACCCATGTTCTGGTTCACGCCTTGATGACCGTATTGGTCATACATGCGGCGCTTCTCGTCATCCGAGAGGATCTGGTATGCCTCCGCGGCCTCCTTGAACTTCTCCTCGGCTTCGGCGTCACCGGGATTGCGGTCCGGATGGAACTTCATGGCGCGCTTGCGGTAGGCGCGCTTGATGTCGTCGCTGGACGAGTCGCGCTCAACGCCGAGGATTTCGTAGTAGTCCCGCTGAGTCGGCATTGCTCTCGCCCTTGTGAAAACGGCCCCTCTCGGTCAGTCGAACCGGGAGGGGCCGCAGGTTCCTTTCGTCAGCGACTGCACTGGTTGGCGTCCGTGGGAGAAAGCACCCGGTCCGCCAGGTGTTGCAACGGAACGTTGCTGGTCAGACCGTACTTCCTTCCACGGCCTTCTTCTTTTCCTTCAGATCCGTCACGAGGGTTTCGGTGGTCAGCATCAATCCCGACACCGAGGCGGCGTTGGTGAGGGCCAACCGAACCACCTTGGCCGGATCCAGAACGCCTGCCTTGGAGAGGTCTTCGTACTTGCGCGTGTGGGCGTTGAATCCGACGTTGCCAGAGCGGCTCTTCAGTTCGGCCACGACCACCGCACCGTCCATCCCCATGTTGTCGCCGAGCTGTCGCACCGGAGCTTCCATGGCCCGCAGCACGATGTCGCGCCCAAGCTTCTCTTCGCCCTTGACCTTCACCGCTTCGACCGCCGGAATGCAGCGCAGCAAGGCCAGGCCACCACCGGGGACGATGCCTTCCTCGACCGCGGAACGGGTCGCGTGCATCGCATCTTCGACGCGAGCTTTGCGCTCCTTCATGGCCGCTTCGGTCGGTGCGCCCACATGGATCACCGCCACGCCCCCAGAAAGTTTGGCGAGGCGTTCTTGCAGCTTTTCCTTGTCGTAGTCGGAGGTCGTCTGCTCGATTTGATTGCGGATCTGGTCGCAGCGCTCCTTGATCGCACTCTTCTTGCCAGCCCCCTCGATCAAGGTGGTGTTGTCCTTGTCGACGGTGATCTGCTTGGCGGTGCCGAGGTCGTTCAGAGTCAGGTTTTCGAGGTTGTCCCCGAGATCCTCGGAGAAGCACTTCCCGCCGGTCAAAGTGGCGATGTCTTGCAGCATCGCCTTCCGACGATCTCCGAAACCCGGCGCCTTGACCACGCAGCACTGCAAGATGCCGCGCAGACGATTGACCACGAGGGCGGCCAGCGCCTCGCTGGAAACGTCCTCGGCGATCACCAGGAGCGGCTTGCCGGTCTGCGCGATCTTTTCGAGAACCGGTAGCAGGGTGCGCAGATTGGAGATTTTCTTCTCGTGGATCAGGATGTAGGCGTCCTGCAGTTCCGCGGTCATCGCCTGGACGTCCGTGATGAAGTAGGGCGACAAGAATCCCTTGTCGAAGCGCAGGCCTTCCACCACTTCCACCAGGGTCTCGGTGGAGCGCGATTCCTCGATCGTGATCACGCCTTCCTTGCCGACCTGGTCCATGGCCTCGGCCAGGATTTCCCCGATCTGCGAATCGCCGTTGGCGGAAATCGTTGCCACCTGGCCGATGTCCTTGCCTTTGACTTTGCGAGCCATGGACTCGATTTCGGCGGTGGCCGCAGCGACGGCCTTGTCGATCCCACGCTTCAGCGCCACCGGATTGACACCCTGACCGAGGTAGCGGAGGCCTTCGCTGAAGATCGCCTCTGCCAACACCGTGGCGGTGGTGGTGCCATCACCGCAGGAGTCTGCCGTCTTCTTCGCGACTTCGACGACCAGCTTGGCGCCCATGTTCTCGAACGGGTCTTCCAGTTCGACCTCTTTGGCAACGGTGACCCCATCCTTGGTGACCTGGGGACCTCCGAAAGACTTCTTCAAGATCACATTGTGGCCGGCGGGACCGAAGGTCACCTTCACCGCACGGGCGAGCTTGTTGACGCCGTCGCGCATCTTGCGCCGTGCTTCGTCATCGAAGAGGAGCTGCTTGGCCATTGGTTTTTCCTTGCGTGGTAGCAGGTGGAGAGTTCACCCGGTCGGGTGAGAACTGCGAAAAGGCGCCCGAGGAAACAAACGCCGGAGTCCATCAGAGAGACACTTCTGGGCTCAGGACTCAATCCGGGCCAGAATCTCGGTCTCTTTCAGAATCTTGAATTCACTGCCGGCGACTTCGACGTCGGTGCCGGCGTATTTGCCGAAGATGATGGTGTCACCTTTCTTCACGGTCATCTTCGAGCGATCACCGGAACCGGTGAGCCTTCCGGAACCGACCGACGTGACCTTGCCGCGCTGCGGCTTCTCTTGCGCGGAGTCCGGAAGGATGATGCCACCCGCGGTCTTGGTTTCGGCGTCCAGAACCTGCACCACGACGCGGTCCTCGAGCGGTTGAATCTTCGCCATTGCAATTCTCTCCTGGTTCTCTTCGGTCGCGCCAATGCGCGCCGTGGTCATTCTCGTTTGGTTGGTGGGGCCGTGGATCGGACGGCCCGTGGCTACGACGGCGCAGCACTCCGACTCAGTAGTCCATCTCGTCCATGTCCGGCATGTCCCCGCCCTTGTCTTCCTTCTTCGGGGCGTCGGTGATCAGTGCGTCGGACGACAGCAGCACGCCGGAGACGCTGATGGCGTTCTGGAGCGCGGTGCGAACGACCTTGGTGGGATCCAAGATCCCGGCTTGGTGCATGTCCACATGGTTCCCGGTCAATGCATCGAAACCTTCGGAACCGGTCGCCTGCTCCACCTCGTTGCAGATCAGCGCGCCTTCGAAACCGGCATTGTCGGCGATGGTGCGGCAAGGAAGCGCCAGGGCACGATAGAGAATCTCAAAACCATAGCGCTCGTCGCCCTTGGGCTGATTGCGCTTCAGTCCTTTGCGAGCGCGCAGAAGAGCGACGCCGCCGCCGGGCACGATGCCTTCTTCCACCGCGGCTCGAGTGGCGTGCAACGCGTCTTCCACTCGTGCCTTCTTTTCCTTCACTTCGGTTTCGGTTGCGCCGCCGAGGTTGATCTCAGCCACGCCACCCGCGAGTTTGGCGAGACGCTCCTGCAGCTTTTCGCGGTCGTAATCCGAGGTGGAGTTCTCGACCTCGCTGCGGATCTGATTGATGCGAGCGGTGAGGTCGGTCTTGGAGCCGGCGCCGCCGACGATGGTGGTGTTTTCAGAGTTGATGGTGATCTTGCGGGCACGACCCAGATCCGAGAGTTCGACCTTTTCGAGCTCGATTCCCAGGTCTTTGAAGATGGCACGTCCGCCGGTCAAGATCGCGATGTCTTCCAGGTACTGCTTGCGTCGATCGCCATAGCCGGGTGCTTTGACCGCGGCACACTGCAGAATCCCGCGCAGCTTGTTGACGACCAGCGTCGCCAACGCTTCGCCTTCGACGTCTTCCGCGATGATCAGCAGCGGCTTGCCAGCCTTGGAGGCTTTCTCCAGCAGCGGCACGATCTTTTGCACAGAAGAGATCTTGTCCTCGTGAATCAGCACATAGGCATTGTCGAACGCCGTGGTCATGCGCTGCGCTTCGGTGGCGAAGTGGGGTGACAAGAATCCGCGGTCGAACTGCATGCCTTCCACGACTTCGACCTCGGTATCCAAGGAGCGGCCTTCTTCGACAGTGATGACGCCGTCCTTCCCAACCTTGTCCATGGCGTCCGCGATCATCTTGCCGATGGCGTTGTCATTGTTGGCGGAGATGGCGCCTACCTGGGCGATCTCCTTGCTCGTCTTGACCGCGGTGCTCTGCTTCTGCAGGCCCTTGACGATCACCTCATTCGCTTGCTTCAGCCCGCGCATCAAGGCCGCACTGTTGACGCCGGCGGTCAGCAGCTTGAGTCCTTCCCGGACCAATGCCTCCGACAGCACCGTGGCGGTGGTGGTGCCATCGCCGGCCACGTCAGAGGTCTTCGAGGCGGCTTCCTTCACCAGTTGGGCGCCGAGGTTTTCGTAGGGATCCTTGAGCTCGATCTCTTCGGCGACCGTGACGCCGTCCTTGGTGATCGTGGGACCGCCCCAGCCCTTGTCCAGGACGGCGTTGCGGCCCTTCGGACCGAGAGTGCTTTTCACGGCGCGGGCCAGCTTGGTGACCCCGGCCAGGAGTCGTTCCTGGGCCTCTTGCTCGAAGACCATCTGCTTCGCCATCGGGAGATGCTCCTTAGAACCTTCGGTTCGGGTTGGCTGCAAGCCCGGGCGGGCGTGGGCGCAGCGGATCCCAGCTTGAATGCAAACGGAGTGCCTAGCCGATGACCGGAGTTGAAAGGGCCCTTCGGCGTCACTTTGTCACGCGGGGCCGTCGGGCTTCGAGGCCGGCGGACAAATTGGCATCGCCCGGGAATCTTCAGGGACGGTCCGGAGGCCGCCGATAGACTCCGCGCCATGTTGAGCTGCTGGATTCTGCTTGTCTGTGTCGCCTGGGACGAGCCAGGCGTTCGCCTGACCCTGCCTGATGGCGAGGTCCTGCGCCCCTCGGCCCTGAGCCTGGAGGTGGACCGTTGCTCCTACACCCTCGGGGAGGAGCTGCGTGAGTGCGCCCTGGAGGACCTGTGGGAACTGGAGTTCCTCGCCAGCGCAGAGGAACGGGCTCCAGACCCCGCCAGCGTGGTGCACCTGCATGACGGCAGCTTCCTCGCCGGGTCCGTGGCCGGGGGAGATGAGGACTTCTTGCACTTCGACTTGGGCGGCTCGACCCGGGTCGAGCTGTCGTTGGACGCCGTGGCGGCGGTGTTCTTTGGGCCGCGGGCCACGACCAGCGCGGCCAATCGTTTTCCCCGTCGCGACGGCAACGACATGCTCTATCGCCGTCAGGAGGTCGGAGGAGACTTCACTTCGGGAACGCTGATTCGATTCGCCGACGAAGGCCTCGAATTCGAGTACTCCTTGGGAGATGGCACCTTTCCCTACGATGAGCTCGAGGCGGTGTTTCTGTCGATGCAGATTGACCTGGAGCCGCTCGACGCGCCGCGCATCGAACTGGACGTCCATCCGGAAGGCACGATTCGCGGCACCTTCGTGGCCATGACGGGTCAGGGTGTTTCCATTCTTCCGCTGTTTGCCGAGCAGCCGACGCTGTTTCCTCTCGCAGACCTTCGCGCCGTTCGTTTCGAGGCCGGATCCGCCACGTGGCTTTCGGATCTCGAGCCAGCCGTTGTCGAGCAGACTCCGTTCCTCGGGGGAAGGGATGAGTTCCTGTATCCCTATCGCCGGGACCGCACGGTCACGGGTTTGCCGCTTCAGATGGCAGGACGCTTCTTCCCCAAAGGTTTCGGATGCCACACCCGAACTCAGCTCGAGTTCGAGCTGCCGGCCGGAGAGTACTCTCACTTCCGCGTGTGGTGCGGGTTGTCGGACGAAGTGCGAGATTTGTCGGTGCGTGGCTCCATTGAGTTTGTGGTGCTGTTGGATGGGGAGGAACGATTCCGGTCAGTGCCGATGAGTGTGGCGGACCCTCCGCAGAGGATCGAAATCCCCTTGGGAGGGGCTTCTCGCTTGGCACTCCTCGCGGACTTCGCCGCGGACGCCGACGTGGGCGATCGCGGGATCTGGGGAGCGCCGGTCCTCTGGTCCGAGTGACACCGTCTGTAACCGAGGGACTTGGAGTTCGTCCGTTGCCGTCCCATGGCAAAGCTCGAACTCTCTTCCGGATCTTCGTCCCCGCACCCCGCGGTCGCTCGACCGGACCTCAAGCAACTGCCTCGTTGGCTGCGGCCGCGCGAAAAGCTCATCTTCTTCGGAGCCGAGGCCCTCAGCGATCGTGAGTTGATCGCTTTGATTTTGGGGTCGGCGACTCGCAAGCAGCCGGTGTTGCGACTGGCCGACGAGTTGTTGCAGCGTCAAGGCTCCCTGTCCGGTCTTGCGGATGGAGGAATCGCCGAGCTCAAGAAGCTTCCCGGGCTTGGTGAGGTCGGGGCGTGCCGATTGGCCGCTCTGGTGGAGATCGCCCATCGACTCGGACGAGACGCGAGTCGCGCGGGACAGAGACTGCAGAGCGCCCAGGCCGTGGATCGCGCGCTTCGCGGTCGCCTCGCCCATGAGCGACGAGAATGTGTCCTTGCCCTCTTGTTGGATGCACGGCATCGTTGGATCGGAGAACGCTGCGTGTCGGTGGGCTCGCTCATGACCGCGATCTTGCACCCGAGGGAGGTTTTTCGCCCGGCCATCGCCCTCGCCGCAGCCTCGGTCATCGTCGTTCACAACCACCCCAGCGGCGATCCCACTCCGAGCGTGGAGGATCACGAAGTGACGGCGCGGCTCTGCGAGGCAGGGCGCGCGATTGGCATCCACCTGGTCGATCACATCATCATTGCCGCCGAAGGCTACCGGAGCTTCCGCGAAGAGGGCTGGTTGGCGGGCGGAGCATGACTCGAGAGGAACCCATCGATGGCTGAATCGTCCCTCGATCCTGAGTTGTTGGAAATCCTGGCCTGCCCGGAAACCAAGCAGCCCGTGGCACCCGCTGGGTCGGAAGTGTTGGGAGCCCTGAACGACCGCATTCGTCGCGGGGATTTGACGAACCGTGGCGGGGAGAAGGTCAGCGAGGAAATCACCCAGGGCCTCCTGCGGGAAGATGGCCAGGTGCTCTATCCAGTCCGCGACGGGATCCCGATCATGTTGATCGAAGAGGCCCTCCCGGTTTGACCGGTTTTCTTCCACGGCGGACCGGTCTGCGGAACTGATCCGCAGTGGCCGAGGGGAAACTCCTCCCGGATCGATGGGGCCTCCAGTTTTCCCTCGAAATCTCCTGACGGATTGGGGTTAACTGCTCCCGATTGGGGTTCCACCGAAAGAACCCGGGTCGTCCCGGGAGGAATCTGGTGGGCACTGCGCGGGGCGGCTGTTTCGCTGTTGGCTCCACGCCTTTCCGATGCCCGGCGGCGCCGTTCGTCCCGGGGCCGTGGGACCGACGGGTCAACTCATGCTCTGGGCCATCCTCTCTGACATCCACTCGAACGTCGCGGCACTCGACGCCGTCACTCGCGATCTCGAGTCTCGCGGGGTGGAGGGCATCCTGTGTCTGGGGGACGTGATCGGCTACGGGCCGGAGCCGCTGGTCACCTTGCGCCGGGCCATGGATTACCAGGTCACCCTGCTCGGCAACCACGAAGAGGCGGCTCTCTACTATCCGGAAGACTTCAACGACCGAGCTCGAATCGCCCTGGAATGGACCAAAGATCAGCTGAACTGCTCGGAACAGGCCTCCCAGTGGTGGGATTTCCTCGGCCACTTGCCCAAGCACCACGAGCTGGAGAACGCGCTCCTCGTTCACGGATCTCCTCGGGACCCGGTTCGGGAATACGTGGTGCCGCGGGACAGTTTGAACGCGGAGAAGATGGAGGAGATCTTCTCGCTCATTCCGGGAGATTTCTGTTTCGTCGGGCACTCCCACGTTCCCGGGGTTTATCTTGAGTCCACGGGTTTCTTTCCACCGGCGAAACTGAAGCACGGCTTTCAACATTCCCAGAAGAAGGCCTTGGTCAACGTGGGGTCGGTCGGCCAGCCTCGAGACGGAGATCCGCGGGCGTCCTACGTGACTTGGGACGGATCGCGAGTTTGGTTTCACCGTGTCGAATATGACGTACAGAGAACCCAGCGCAAGATTCTCGACACGGGGGTTCTGCCGCCTTACCTCGCCAATCGCTTGCAGCACGGACGCTGAGGAATTACTCCGAAATCATGGATCGACGTTTCTCTCTCGCATTGCTCGTCTCCCTCGCCTTCGTGTTCATGTACGTCAGCCTCACGCAGCCGAAGATTCCTCCGCGCAAGGATTCGGCGGCGGCGACCACGGAAGCGGAAACCGAAAACGCAGCCACGCCGGAAACACCGGTGGGGCTTTCCGAGGACTTCGTTGCCACTGACGCCGAGCTCGACGAAGAGATCCTGGTGGATACCGACCTGTTCCGGGCCCGACTCTCCAACCGGGGTGCCGTGATCCGGGAGCTGTTTTCGAAAGTCCATTCGCGCAGCGTGGAAAGCAGTCAATCGGAGGAGCCTCCGCCGGAGTCGGAGTGGCTCCCCTATATCCAAGACATGGATCCGGAGTTTGGCACGTTGGGCCTGCGGGCCAATTCCGGCGACGGTCCCGAACTGGAGCGCGCGGTTTGGGCCGTGACCCGAGAGGCGGTTGATGGCGGGGAAGAGGTTCGGTTCCGTCTCGAAGACGGCGCCGGAATGTCCTACGAAAAGGTCTTTCGGTTCCGCAACGGCTTGCATGCGGTGGATGTCGAGATCCGCATTGCCAATCAGGACCCGAGTCGCGGTGGCACCCGTTCGTTCTTGTTGACGGCGGCTGGCAACATGCCCGGCGAAGGCGGCGCCAAGTGGCAGCGGCCGCCCAGCGCAGTGGTCGTCTTCGGCGATGATCCGGAGTTCGAGGACTTCCCCGGGAGCAGCCTGTCCGATGGGGACTCTCGAATGGTGGAGACCCCATCTGGCTCGGCTCGCTTCTTTGGCAGTCACACCAACTTCTTTGCGGCGGTTCTCGAACCGTTGGACGAAGCGACCGCAGGCTGTGTGCTGAGGGTCAAGTGCGAAGCCGTCCTGGATCGGTTCGCGGTGGATACGGCGGTGGAAGAGTTCCGAGCCGCTCAGGGGAGCGCCCCCGGTTCCGCGACACTGCGAGACATTCGAGAAGATGCCGAGAACAACGCTCGGGCGATGGCGATCTTGGAAGTACCCATGAACTCCGCCGAGCCCCAAGTGCTGCGCTTCCAGCTGTTCGCGGGTCCGAAAGATCCGGGCCTGATGGAAGACGAGCGCTACGCGGCATTTCGCACGCTCTACATTGCGGACTACAAACGATTCGCGTGGATCAACAAGACCCTGCTGTGGACGCTTCGCCGGTTCCATGACCTGACCGGAAACTGGGGCGTGGCAATCATTCTTCTGACGGTGCTGGTCAAGACCTTGCTGTTCCCCATGAACCGGATGCAGAGCCGGACCATGGAGCAGTTTCAGAAGAAAATGGCCAAACTCAAACCACAGTTGGAGGAGATGAAGAAGAAGTACAAGAACAACACCCGCAAGTTTCACGAAGCTCAGCAGAAGCTGATGCGCGAACACCAGGTGCGACCGCCGGTCTTCGGGTGCCTCATCCTGTTCTTGCAGTTTCCTGTGTTCATCGGCTTGTTCCAGATTCTGCGAACCAGCTTCGAGCTGCGCCATCAACCGTTCTTCGGCTGGATCGACGACCTCTCCCAGCCCGACGCACTGGGGCTTCCGTTCGCGCTGCCGCTGCTAGGCGCCACACTGAACGTCTTGCCGCTGCTAATGATGGCTTCGATGGTGGTGCATACCAAGTTGATGCCCAAGCCTGCGGATCCGCAAGCTGCTCAAATGCAGAAGATGATGTTGTTCATGCCGTTCATCTTCGGCGTGTTCCTGTACAGCTACGCGTCCGGGCTTTCCTTGTACATGCTGACCAATGCGCTTTTGGGGATTGTCCAGGCCAAGTTCCTCAAGGTCGCCTCTGCCTGACGAAGCCGCCGCCGAGACCTGAGTCACGGTTCGGTCGGCGGAGGGTGGGCGTTCGGGGCTCATGGCTTCGGCGCTCGGTGTAGGAGAGCGTTGTTTGAAGCGAGCGTGGATCGCCCGAGGTTTTCTTCTCGTCAGTCCGTTGTTGGTGGCGGCCCTGGCAGAAGGCGTGGCGAGATTGATTTGGGGCATGCCCCCGTCGCCACGGATCTTCCAGCCACTTTCGGACGCAGAAGGCGATCCATGCCGCGATTCGCAGGGCCGACGCTACTGGTCCAACGATCCCAAGGTCGGGCAATTCTTGAGTGAGAACCCCGGCCGACGCTTCTTCACGAAAGAGAAGGACCCGAGCATCACTCGCATCTTTTGTCTTGGCGCCTCCACCACGTATGGCCTGGGCTACGCCCCTTTTGCTTCATTCGCCAGGTTTCTCCAAAGCCGCCTCGAGGTGTTGAGCGCGAAGACAGTGGAAGTCATCAACGCCGGAATCAGCGGTTACGACAGCCACTCCCTGACCCGGGTCATCGACGAGCTGTGGGAGTTCGAACCCGACATCGTGGTGCTCTATGCCGGGCACAACGAGTTGAAGTACCCGCATCTCGCCCAGCTGCGCGATCCCTCCGCTTCGCACATGGCTCGGTGGATGGCGCAGTCGGCTCTCCTGCGGCGATTGCTGCCGAAAGAACGAGCGGCGGCCGCTTTGCCGGCGGTGGTAGAAAAGCAGGCGTTCCTGGGCCCCGAAGTCTTGGCTCGTGCCAACGAGGGTTGGCGGCGCTTTCTGCAGGACACCGAGGCCGCGAGTCGGGAAAGAGGCGTGGGGTTGATTCTCTGCACTCCCGCCTCCAACGTGCGGGACAAGGCTCCGCGTCTCACCGTGCTGCCGGATTCGAAGTCCGAACAGTGTGATTGGCTGGTGCAGTTCTGGCAACGCTGGGCTCCCGAGGACGGTGGCGTGTCTCGTGCCATTCCTGCGGACTCACCCGAATCGCGGACGGCTGCGAAATCCCTCGCTTCCTTCCTTCAAGAGTTTCCCAAGGCGTCTCTTGCTCGCTTCCTCGAGGGGCGCTTCCTTCTCGCATTTGGACAAGATCAGGAAGCTCGCGCCGCCTTCGCTGCGTCTCTGAGCAGCGATGGTTTGCCGGAGCGCGCGCCGCCATCCTTTGGGCAGATCGTTCGGGACGTTTGTCACCAAGGCACAGCGCAACTTGCCGATTGCGAAACACGGATCGCTCGGGAGTCGGAACACCAGGTTCCCGGTCGTGACCTATTCTTCGATTATTGCCACCCCAATCTCCGAGGTCACTGGCTCCTCGCGGATGAGATCTTGGGGACATTGGTCGAGTCGGAATGGCTCGGGTCGTCTTCCGAATTCGCCTGGGAACGGGAGGGGACCAACCCGGAAGGGTTCCACGTGGAAAGGCTGCAGATCTCGGAGCAGCAGTTCGCTCTGGCGCGATTGGAGCGGGCCCAGGGATCGGTGGGAGAGTACCTGGCGGAGCCAAGCACTCGAGAGGGCTACCTCGACATTGCCCAGGAGATGTTCCACGTGGCCCTCCGCATGGACCCGGATCTCGTGCGAGCTCGCCTGGGTCTGGCCTTGATTGCCGCCTTGCGAAGTGAGCGAGAGCCCGCTCTTCGTTGGATCCGTGAGTCCGAGGCACTGGATCCCGAGGAGTGCCGCACGTACGCAACGACCATGGCGAGTCACCAGGTCCTGCGATCCGCCTTCGAGTCCATTCAAGTTGGAGTCGGAAGCGAGGGATTCCAGCCACGGTGAGGCGACCATCCACTCGATCGAGGTTGCTCGCGTTGCTGTTCGGCATCTCGTTGCCGCTGGGAATTCTCGGCGTGCTGGAGCTTGCCCTGAGAGTCTCGGGCGGTTCCTCCATCGATCCTGTGTTTCACTCGATTCAGGACCGAGGCGTCGAGAAGTGGACCCGAGAACCGGGCTACGCCAACCTGGCCGGCGAACGCCCCCATGCCGTGGATCGCATCGCCTGTGCTCCGCGGAAGTCAGAAGGAGTCACTCGACTTGTGGTGGTGGGAGAGTCCACCGCAGCTGGCTTTCCATTCTATCCGTACCTGTCGTTCGGACGGGTGGTTGAGTGTCTCCTGGTCGAGGAAGGTTGGCAGCGCGTCGAGGTCGTCAATCTCGGCAAAGCAGCCGACTCTTCCGACCGCGTGCGAGAAGTTGTCGAAGCTGCGCGGGGACTGTCTCCCGATGGTTGCTTGCTGTACTGCGGCCACAACGACTTTCAGATTCCCTACTGCAATGAGTTGCGGGAAAACTCCTCGTTGCTCGGTGGTCTGGCAACGAGGCTGCACTTGGTTCGATGGCTGATCCGCAAGATGCCCTCGGCCGAGGTCACCGCTTCCCAGGCACCACGGCTTCCGTCCGGTCGCTTGGTGGGGGACGAGCCGTTCTTGACCGAGTTAGACAAGAAACGTGGAGAGCGCCGCTTTCGTCAGAACATGACGGAAATGGTGGACGCGTTGCAGGATTCCCGATCGGCTGTTTTCTTGATGACCCAGGCCTGCAACTTGAAAGACTTTGCTCCTAGTTACTCCGCGTTCACCAAAGAGTTGTCCGAAGCTCAGCGCCATGACTACCACACCGGACTCGAGGCCGCGGAAAGCCGAAACAACGATGCGGGCCAGATCGTTGATACGCTCCAGAAGTTGGTGCAATGGGACGAGGGAGTCGCGAAGACTCACTTCCTGTTGGCGCAGGAGTTCGAACGTCAAGAGCGCTCGGAGCAAGCTCGCAGCGCGTACCTCGAAGCGCTCCAGCGGGATAGCTATCCGAATCGAGCGAATCGGGCCTTCAACCAAGTGATTCGTGAAGTTGCCCAAGAGTCCGCTGCGACATTGATCGACGTCGAGGCGCGGTTGTTCGATGTCAGTGCAGGGCCGGCCCCCGGCCGAGACCTGTTTCTTGATCATTGCCATCCCAACTTGCGTGCAACGTTCATTCTTGCGCAACAAGTGGTGGTGGCACTGAGGCCTTGGTTGGAATCGCGCGGAACTCCCCGCGATCCGCCGGCGAGTGGGTTGCCTGACTTTTCCGCTCCTGGACTCCGCAACTGGGATCCATGGCTGGAGCGGCTCGGCCTCGATCGAGAATTCCTCGCCCAGCGCTCTCTTCCCGCGGCGCGCTTGAACCTCCTTGCGTACTTGGAAAGCCCGACTTCGTCCGGCCCACGGGAACTGGCCAAGCTCGGTTTCCAGTACACCCTGGAAGTGGCGCCGAACAACGCCGAGGCGCGGGTCGGGATGGCGCTGGTCGCCGTGCTGGAGGGGGATCGCGAGACGGCACTCGAGGAGTCGGCCAGAGCCCGAGAGGTCGCGCCAGAGATCTTCGAAAAAGTGGCGGCTTTGGTCGCCGGCGCCCCGGTTTTGGAGCAGGCGCTGCGGTCTCTAAACCTCACCATCGACGGCGAGGGTTTGGTGCCTCGGCGTTGAAACGTGCGAGGGTCCGGAAAAACCAGGCATGGCCGTTCGCAAGTCTTTGATACACTAGGTGTTGGGGAAAAGCGGTCTGACCGCGCAAGTGCGTTTGGGACTTTGGGGTGGCACCCGAAGTTCGTTTCTCGCACTAGTGATTTCGGATCCACCTTCGGGCGGAACCCGCAGTCACGACCGCCGCGCAGGCCGTCCCGAATGGCGGGAGCATCGACAATCAAGTTTCCACAACTCTAGGGGAGGGGCGGAGACCGCGATGCGGTGTCCGTATTGCAAAACGAACAAAGACCGTGTCATCGATTCCCGGGCTTCCGGCGACGCGGCGGTGATCCGCCGTCGTCGGGAATGTCTCGAATGTGGCCGGCGGTTCACCACCTACGAGCGCATCGAAGAAGTGCGCTTGCGGGTCATCAAGAAAGATGGCACGCGAGTCCCCTTCGATCGCGAGAAGATCTTGGGTGGGGTACTGAAGGCCTGCGAGAAACGCCCGGTGCCCAGTGAACGCGTCGAAGAAGTCTGTCAGAACATCGAAGGCCAGCTGGTCGAGATGTTCGACAAGGAAGTCGCCAGCGGATTCATTGGGAACCTGGTGATGAAAGAGCTGCGCCAGCTCGATCCGGTGGCTTACGTTCGTTTTGCTTCGGTGTATCGGGAATTCAAGGACGTCGACCAGTTCCTTGATGAACTCCGCCCCCTGCTCAAGAAAGCGGGAAAGGTGCTGGATGAATTGCCCGACTCAGGACACTAGGTCTTCGGGAAAACCGGTGCGGCAGGTTCGGAAGCGCAATGGCGCGATCGAGAGTTTTCGGATCGCCAAGATTTCTCATGCAATTCAGTGCACCGCGAACTCGGTGGGGCGCGGGGACGAGCTGTTGGCGGAAGAGCTGGCGGCGTTGGTGACCCTGGTGCTGGAAAGTGAATTCGCCGGGGAAGTGCCGAGCACTCGTGAAGTTCGCGAGGTGGTCGAACGGGTTCTCTTGGAATGTGGACACTGGGACGTCGCTCGGCGTTTCTTGGTTCACGGCCAAAGGGCTGCCCGGTTGCCGACGCGACGGCCGGAGCGGCGGGTGTCGCCAGAACTCTTGGTCACGTCGGTGAGTCGAGAGTGCCAGGAAGAATGGAGTCGCTCCCGAATTGTTGCCGACCTGGTGTTGCATGCCGGGGTGGAAGGAGAGACCGCTTCCCAGGTGGCGTGCAGTGTTGAAACCCGGGTGATGAGTTTGGGACTTGGCAAGCTCAGCGCTTCCTTGATCGAGGACTTGGTCGAACTGGAGCTGCTGGAGCGGGGAGTCTCGCCATCGGCGAGCCGAGTGGCACTTCCCGGCCGGCTCCTGGAGCAGATGACTGCGACTTCGGAGCCGTGGCTCGCCACTCGAGTGGGTGAGCAAGTTCTGCGTCGGGATAGTCTGCGTACCCGTTTCCAGGGCACCAGTGGAGAATCCCATCTACGCGGCGAGTTACAGATCGCTGGTCTGGAAAGTCCGGGGAAGACTCTTGCACTTTCCCTGCACTGTGGCGAGGTGCGAGCCAAAGTTCGTGCCGATGGAATGGTGCGTGCCATCGTCACCCTAGCGCGGGACCTGCTGGCGTGTACCAACGGTCCAGTGTACTTAGCCCACTTAGAACAGTGCCTGGCTCCGGTCTTGGCGGACGAAGAGCAAGCCGAACGGATCGCCCGCACGCTCATGTTGGCGCTCTCGGAAAGTCCCCGCAGCGCGCCTCCGAATCATGCGCGCTTGGTCTTGGTGATGGGTTCGGATACGCGGCGGGAGTGGCAACGGCGTTTGTTCCACGAGCGCGCCGATCTGGAGGAAGCCGGCCAACGCCTTCGCGCGTTTGTTCGGGGACTCTTGCAGGCAGGCCTCGAACTCTCGCGGATGCAGAGCGTTCCGAGATTGCGATTGCTCGTTCCGGACGGAAGTTTCCTCCCCTCCGAGCTGGAGGACACGGTTCGGGAAGCGGTGGGTGCTGGGATTCTCGATGCGGGCCGCATCGCAACGGCCCCACGCCCGGCGCGACTGGTGGGAGCGCGAGTTGGAATGAATGTGGCTCGGGTGGCCCTGCGTCATGGACGGCGTCAAGAGCGAGACTTCCTGCACGGGCTCAAGGAGTTGACCGAGTCCGCCACCCATGCCGGCTCACAGCGGCTTCGCCATCTGCTGACGCTGGATCGAGCCGGGCGCGGGCCTCGGTACCGGTTTCAAAAGGCCCTCGCTCGGGTCCGCCACGAGCTGCCCTTCGAGTTGCCGGGCGCTCAGAGCTACCAAGTGGCGATCATCCCGGTCGGTTTGGATTCCGCGATTCGAGCGGTCACCGAACGGGACCCTCGGGAATCCGAATCTGCCCGACAGCTCCAAGCAGAAGCCGTTCACGTGATCGAACGAGCGATGCCTGCCGACGGGGAGGACGCTCGCTACCAGCTGAGTCTGGAATCCTACGAGGTGGCCGAGGGGCGTTTCGGCCGTCGCGATTTTTCGGCGTATCCTCGCGGCCGCGACATCCTGCGGCTTTCCCACGACGGAGAGGCCTATCGATATGGGCGAGGTGGCGCGCGAGGCGCACTTCCGCACTGCCTCGACCCCGGCATCGATTCCGTGGTGGCGGAGGCCGACCTGGACGAGTTGTTCGGGAGGCCTCGGGACCCGGCCATTGCAGGTTCTGAAGCTCCGTCTACTAGCGTCCGCTCTCCTGAACGAACGATTGCACCATGAGACTCAGCAAAATCGCCCTTTACGGCTTCAAGTCCTTCGCCAAACGCACCGAATTCGAGTTCGGCCGTGGCATCACCGGCATCGTCGGTCCCAACGGCTGTGGGAAGTCGAATCTGGTGGACGCGTTGCGCTGGGTCCTCGGAGAGCAGCGGCCAACCTTGTTGCGCGGCGGACAGATGCCGGACCTCGTGTACCGGGGACACGGCGCCAAGGTGGATCACGCCGAAGTGTCCCTCATGTTCGACAACAGCGAGGGCATCCACGAGGAGTACGAGGCCGAGATTGAGATCACCCGGCGCGTCTCGCGGGAGGGCCAGAGCGAGTACTCGATCAATCGCCGGCCAGTCCGTCTCAAGGACGTTCGCGAGTTGCTGCTCGACACCGGGCTCGGTGTGGACGGGTACTCGTTCATGGGGCAGGGACGGATCGACGGCATCCTCAACGCAAGCCCACTCGAGCGGCGCATGCTGGTGGAAGAGGCGGCCGGCACCAGCCGCTACCGAGTGCGGCGCAAAGAAGCGTTGCGCAAGCTCGAGCGAACCGAACAAGACCTGGCCCGTGCGGGCGACATGTTGGCGGAGCTGGAGCGACAAGTCCGATCCTTGAAGATTCAGGCGGGCAAGGCACGCAACTACGTCGAGAAGCGTGCTCGGCTTCAGGTGCTCCTCGGGGTGGTGTACTCCCGCAAGCACTTGGAGATCCAGGCGGACCTGGCAGAGGTTCTCGCGCAGAAAGAAACCTTCGGCCAAGAGCTAGAGCTCGACCGGGCCAAGCTGAGCGAAGCAGAACGGCGAGCGGCGGACCGCGAGCGACAGGAGTCGGTGCTTGCGACCGAGGTCTCGGACGTGCGAACCTCGCTGGCGGAAAAGAAGGCCCGCAAAGAACACCTGATCACCCGCATCAGTGACCTCGAGGCGCGCGCCGAACAATCCCTTCAGGAACAGCAGGAAGGTCAAGAGCGCGCAGACCAGATGCGGGAGCAAGTCGAAGAGCTGAGCTCGCGACTGGAGGCGGTCGAGAAGGCGCTCCAGGAAATCGAAAGTTCGCTCGGAGAACGCCGCGCGGCTCGTCAAGAGGCGGCGGAAGCACTCGAAGAGCTGCGTCAGTCCGGGGCCGATCTGCAGCGGCGATTGCAAGAACTCGAGCAGGAGCTCCTCGACCTGGTCGAGGAACAGCAGCGGATTCGCAACGACATCACCGACTTGGAATCCGAGTCGCGGGCGTTGCTCAGCAGTCGGCGAAAGCTCGCCGAGCGTAGTGTGGAGTTGACCCGCTCTCTTGCCGAATACGCGGGCAGGCATCGTCGTGAGCTGCAGAAGACACGCACCGTGAGTCAGGAACGGGCGGCGTTGGAAGCCGAACTGTCCCAGGACGATGAGAGTTTGTCTGGTTACTACCAAGAACGGCAAACCTTGGGAGATCGAGCCCAGAAGCTGCAAGCCGCCGTGTCCGCGGATCGATCCCGCTTGCAGGTGTTGGAGGAAGCGGTTGCGCGCCACGAAGGCGTGAATGACCAAGTGCGGGATCTGTTGCGTCGTGCCGAATCCTCGGAGCCCGGCCTGGGACAGATCGAGGGAATCCTCGCGGACATGATCGTGCCTTCGGTGGAAACGGCCCGCGCGGTCGAAGCGGCCCTCGGGCCGTGGGCCGAAGCTCTCGTCGTGCCTCATCGGGAAGCCGCGATCGAAGTGATGCAGGTGGTGCGCAAGGAAGGGTTGGACAAGGTCCGGGTGCTGAGCCGTCAGGAACTGATGAGGCATTCTCCGAGCAACGGTCACCGGTGCCGATTGCTCGAGGGAGCAAGAGCACGAGAGGGCTCCCGGGCATTGCTTGAGTCCTTGCTGCAACCCTTCGACTTGCTGCCGCCGGACGTGCCGATGGATTTGTGTTCGCCGCGCCCAGGCCGCTGCCTCGTTAGTCACGATGGCGAAGTGATGTTGACCTCGTTCGAAACGGTGAGCCGTGGCAAGTTTGAACACCTGGGATTGATCACCCGCCGCACCGAGTGCGAGCGACTGAATTCCCGGGTCGAGAAGCGGGAACGCGAGTCCGAAGCGTTGGCGGAAACTCTCGGGCTCTTGGCAGAGCGCATCTCTGAGCGGGAGGCCGATCGAGCGGAACGGGCCAAGCGACTCGAGTCTGTCGTTGAGAACGAATCGGCACTCTTGCAGCGCCTGAGTGGGCTTCGGGATCGACTCGGCCTGCTGCGCGAAGAGCTGGTGCTCGATCAGCATGAGGTCGAAGAACTCGATCGACGCCGTCAATCCTTGCGCGCCGAGCGGCTTGCTCTCGAACCGCGGAAGGCACAGTTGGAGCAGCGGCGCGAAGAGGTCCATGAAGAGCGTCACTTGCACGAAGAACGCACGCGGAGCTTGGTCGAGGATCAGCGTCGAGGGGAAGAAAAGGTCAACGAGTACGACCTGGACGTGGCCCGACTCAAGGAGCGACGGGATGGTGCGCAGAGCTCTGTCGAGGAAGTGAAGGGGCGCCGTCGCGAGCGCGAAGAAGAGGCCCTCCACTTGGCCCGTCGTCTCAGCGAATGGAAGAGCCAGGAAGTTGCAGCCCGCGAGTCTGCCGCCGCCTCTCAAGAAGAGCTGCAGTTGCTAGGGACGGAGATCGAGCAAGGGGAGCGCGACCTGGAACAGCGTCGCGAGGCCCTTGACCAGTTCCGCGAGGAGTCCTCCGGTTTGCGTGAGGAACTTTCTCTCGGTCGACGGCGAGTCGAAGAAACCGGACAGAAGCTCCAGGAGCTACAACTGCGTGAGCAAGAACGACGCCTGCATTGGGAGGGCGTTCAGGAGCGAGCCAAGGAAGACCTCGACTTCGACTTGGACCTGCTGTGTCGAATCGTCCAGGGAGAGGCGATCGAAGACGAACCCCTGCCGGAACTACCGATCGACACCGAGGAAGACGCGGAGTCGAGCAGCGAGCAAGCGGAAGAGAGGCAAAGCGGCAGCGAGTCGGAAACCGGGGTGACCGTGATCGCCGGGTCGGGACCGACTCAGAGTCCCGAGCCGACTGACAACCAGACCGAAGTCGTGGCCAGCAACGGAGTGGATGCGGAGCAACGGCGTCGGATCGGGGAACGCAATGCTCTGAAAGGAGCGCTTGCGGAGGAGTCCACCCGCGAATTGCTCGAGGCTCCTTTGGAACCCCAGGAGCAGGAGGCCGAACAGCTTCGCAAGCAAGTGCAGCGCCTGGGCCCGGTCAATCTCGAAGCGATCCACGACTTGGAAGAAGTGGAAAGCCGTGCCACGTTCATGTCCCAGCAGCAGACGGATTTGACCGAGTCGCGCAAGCGCTTGCGGGTCATGATCGAGGACATCGATCGCGAATGTGCCGAGCGATTCCAAGAGACCTACGTGGCGGTGCGGGATCATTTCCGGATTCTGTTCCGGCGCTTGTTCCGCGGTGGGCGCGCCGATCTGATCTTGGAAACGACCGAGGATCCCAGCGATGCCGGGGTGGACATCGTGGCCGCTCCCCCCGGGAAAGAACCGCGATCGATTGCGGCGCTCTCCGGCGGCGAACGAACACTGACCGCCACGGCGCTCCTGTTTTCGTTGTTCTCCACGCGGCCATCGCCCTTCTGCGTACTCGACGAGGTCGATGCGGCTTTGGATGAAGCGAACATCGAACGCTTCACGGGCATGGTCAAGGACTTCCTGGAACGTACCCAGTTCGTCATCGTGACCCACTCCAAGCGGACCATGGCGGTGGCCGACGTCATCTATGGGGTGACGATGGAAGACAACGGGGTGTCTCAACCGATGGCGATCCGCTTCACAGACGAGCAAGCCGAAGAGAAGGGCGCGGGGGGGTGAGCCGAGGCCAAGCGTTCTTGTGGCGCCTGGAATACTTCGGCGTGAAGACGTTCTCCCTGTTCGTGCGTCTGTTGCCGGAGCGCTGGTGTCCCTGGTTCGGACGCCGACTGGGAGACCTGATTCACCTGGTGTTGCCGGGCAAAGTGCGCCTGGGAAGGGAAAACGTGGCCCAAGCGTTCGGCTGGGAACCCACCGACCCGCGAGCCGTCGCGACGATTCGGGAAAGCTTTCGGCACTTCGCGACGATTCCCTTCGAACTCATGAGATTGCGCCAGGCGCTGGCAACCACGCCTGCCGAACAACTCTTGAACTTGATTGGCCGTCCGCAACTCGACGCCTGGCTGGCCCAAGGCAAGGGGGCGATCTTCGTTTCCGGTCACTTGGGGAACTGGGAAGTCATGGGAACCCTGGGACCGTACTTCGAATTGCCAATCGTGACGGTGGGGCGTCCGGTGGAGAATCCCCTGGTCAACGGCTTCCTGAAGAAAGTGCGTAGCGAGTTTGGCCAAGTCTTGATCGACAAGAAGGGGGCGCCCCGGCAGATGGCCCGGGAGATCCGAAGCGGCGCCTGCCTGGCTCTCCTCCTGGACCAACACGCGGGACGGAGAGGAGTTCGGGTGGAGTTCTTCGGGCGCTCGGCATCGACGTTCCCGAGTGCGGCATTGTTCGCTCGTCGATTCGAAGTGCCGATCTTTCCGGTGGCCAGCTATCGGCAAGGTGGTTTCCAGCGCATCCATGTCGAGATCGGCGATCCGATCCATGCCAACCCCGACCTGGATCAAGAGGAAGACTTGTATCGCATGACCCAGGAATGCGCCTGTCGGTTGGAGGAGACCGTGCGCCGATTCCCGGATCAGTACCTGTGGTTCCATCGTCGTTGGCGTCCGGGAGGGACGGAGCCCCAGCCAGAATGGCTGGCGCGCTATGCTGGGGCGTCATGAACGATCTCGATCCAGTCCCTCTCGAGAAGCTCAAGACCTACGCTCTCGCCGATCGGCCGAGCCTGGTGTCCGAAGCGGAGTTCGCCACGCCGCGGTTGCCACCACCCGGCGCCGTGCAAGCGTTGCTCGAAACCATGCCGGACATCTACGGAGCCCGCAGCTTGCGACGATTGGCGGCGGCCCTGCGCGTGTCCCAGCAGTCCTCGGCCCCAATTCTGTGGGGAATGGGAGGGCACTTCCTGAAGGTCGGATTGACGCCTCTGCTGCGGGACTTGATGGATCGCGGATTCGTTCAGGGGGTGGCGCTCAACGGAGCGGGAGCAATCCACGACGTGGAACTCGCCATGATCGGTGCGACCAGCGAAGACGTGGCGGACTCCTTGAAAGACGGCTCGTTCGGCATGGCTCGAGAGACCGCCGATTTCGTGAACCATGCGGTCCGAAAAGGAGCCGCGAAGGGGCTCGGCTTCGGGGAGTCGGTGGGGACGGCCATCCTCGACGCGTCGCTACCACATCGCCAGCTGTCCCTGTTCGCCGCCGCGGTGGAACGCGACTTGCCCGCCACAGTTCATGTCACCATGGGAGCCGACATCGTCCACATGCACGCGTCGGCGGATGGTGCCGCCATCGGTCAGGCGAGCCTCCTGGATTTTCGACGCTTTGCCGGACTTGTCACGCAGATGCAAAAGGGCGCCTACTTGAACATTGGTTCCGCGGTGACCCTTCCCGAAGTGTTCTTGAAAGCCGTCTCCATTGCCAGAAATCTGGGCCACGAGCTCAATGAGTTCACGACCGCCAATTTGGATCAGCTTCCTCACTATCGTCCACGGGTGAACGTCCTTCAGCGCCCCGCCGGAGGCCAGGCCTACGATCTGCGGGGTCACCACGAGATTCTGATTCCGTTGCTTCGCTGGCTGGTTCTGGCAGAGGAACCCGAGGTGGTCGAATGATCGGCGCCGACCACGTGCGATCGTTCCGTCACTGCGCGGTGTTGGTCGTGGGCGACGTCATTCTCGATCGATACGTGACGGGCAACGCACCACGGATCTCGCCGGAAGCCCCGGTGCCGGTGGTCCATGTTCAAGAGGAAGAAGTGCGAGTCGGGGGAGCTGCCAACGTGGCGGCCAACCTGCATAGCTTGGAGGCCAAGCCGAAACTGATCGGAGTGATCGGCAAGGACGAAGCAGGCCGACACTTGAAGGAAGAAGTGAAGAAGAGCGGGGTTGGCTCGGGCCTGCTGCGGATGGACGGGAACCGTCCCACGGTGCAGAAGACCAGGATCTTGGCCAGCCACCAGCAAGTGCTTCGAGTCGATCGCGAAGATGTCCAGCCGTTGTCGCCGGAAGTGGAACGGCGAGTGTGTGAGCAAATCGCCAAGGCCGGAAATGCGGTGCCGACCATCGTGTTGTCGGACTACGGCAAAGGGGTGGTGACTCCCCGAGTGATTGAAGCGGCCTGCGCGACCGGTGCCGAAGTCTTAGTGGATCCGAAGGGGCGCGACTATCGGCGCTATCGCGGAGCCCATGGGATCACGCCGAACGCCAAAGAAGCGGAGCGGGCGAGCGGGGTTGATACGTCGACGCTCGATGGTTGCCGCGGGGCGGCGCGTCTGCTCTTGCGTCAAGGACGCTTCGAGGTGGTCATCATCACTCGCGGGGCCAGTGGCATCTACTATCGCACGCGTCGCGGCAAGGAAGGCCAAGTGCCGACTCGGGCGCGCAGCGTGTTCGATGTCACCGGCGCCGGCGATACGGTGATTGCCGTCTTGGCATTGGCGCGAGCCGCGGGACAGTCTTGGGGAGACGCGGTCGAAGTGGCCAACGCGGCGGCAGGGCTTGTGGTGGAACGACTGGGGGCTGCGAGACTCAGCCCCGCGGAGCTCGAGCGAGCACTGCGTGGGGGATCCTCCTCCGTGTCCAAGGTGTCGCACCTGGCGGGTGCGGTGGTGGCCGCGGAACAGCTTCGCTCCCAGGGACGCAAGGTCGTACTGACCAACGGATGCTTCGATCTGCTCCATGCCGGGCACGTCGAGTCCTTGGAATTTTGCCGCGCGCAAGGGGAGTTCTTGATGGTGGCGGTCAACGATGACCAGTCGGTGCGACGTCAGAAAGGGAGCCTCCGTCCGGTGCAGAGCTTGGAGTCGCGCATGCGCGTTCTTGCCGGTTTGGCGGCCGTCGACCTGGTCTTTTCCTTCGGCGAAGACACGCCGGAGAAGGTGGTCCGCCAAGTGTCTCCCGACATCCTGGTAAAGGGCGAAGACTGGAAGGACAAAGGGGTCGTGGGCAGGGAATGGGTCGAGAGTCGAGGTGGGCGTGTGGTGCTGGTGCCTTTGCTCAGCAATCACTCCACGACGCGGATCATCGAGCACATCCAGGCTCATTCGGCGGGGAGGTGACGAGTGTCCTCCTTGGTCGACATTGTGGATCGATTTCGAGACCGGCGAGTCGGGGTGATCGGCGACCTGATCGCCGACGTCTACTTGTACGCCCGCCCCTCTCGATTGTCTCGCGAAGCGCCGATCATCGTGGTCGACTACGAGCGAGAAGAGACGATTCCTGGGGGAGCCGCAAATACGGTTCGCAATTTGGTCTCTCTTGGCGCTCGAGCCACGTTGCTCGGCGAGGTGGGCGATGACGCTCCGGGCCAGGCGGTCCTGAAGACCCTTCGGGAAGAAGGGGTGAATTGCGAGCGCGTGAATGTGGTGCCCGGCCGCGCTTCGGTGACCAAAACTCGGGTTCTTGCGGGAGAGGTGCATCGGACCAAGCAACAACTGTTTCGAATTGACCGCGATCCCCAGCCGGGTGCCCAAAGTGATGAAGCGGCAGTCGTGGCGGCGTTGCAAGCAGTGGACCACGAAGTCGAGGGGTGGATCGTCTCCGACTACGACTACGGATTCCTGAATCCTCGGGCAATTGAGTGGCTGCGGAAGACCGCCGAGCGCAAGCCGGTTGTCGTCGATTCTCGTCACCGGATGGGCCTGTTCGGCGGCGTCAGCGTGCTGACGCCGAACGAAGAGGAGGCGGAAGAGGCGATCGGAATGCGAATCGCTGAGAAAGGCGATGCCGAGGCACTGGGGAGGGCCCTGCAAGAAACCCTGAGGGTCGAGTCAGTCTTGCTCACCCGGGGGAAGCGGGGGATGATGCTGTTTCGGCGCGGGGAGCCAATGGTCTCGCTGCCGATCGTCGGTACCGAAGATGTCGTGGATGTCAGCGGAGCGGGGGATACCGTGGTCGCAGCGTTCACGATGGCGATGTTGGCGGGCGCGGTGCCGGTCCAGGCGGCTTGGATCGCCAACTGCACGGCGAGTGTCGTGGTCATGAAGCTCGGTGCATCGGCGTGTTCGCAGGATGAGCTGAGAGAGGTTTTGCTGGCGGAACAACCTGACGCTTGAAGCAGCAGGCCAGGAGGGACTGGCGAGGCGCTGCTTCCTGTCGGGAAAGAAAGGGGGAGCCATGGGTAGGATCGTCCGAGATCACGACGAGCTGGCGAAGATCCTGCGCGTCTTTCGCAATCAAGGCAAGTCGGTGGTCTTCACCAATGGCTGCTTCGATCTGCTTCACGTGGGACACATCCGCTGCCTGATCGACGCGGCGAGCCGCGGTCATTACTTGGTGGTGGGACTGAATTCCGATGCGGCGGTGCGCAGCCTCAAGGGGGACGATCGACCGCTGCAACCAGAAATGGAGCGAGCAGAGATCGTCAGCGCCATCGAAGGTGTGGACTACGTCACGATCTTCGAGGAAGACACCGCTGACAACGTCCTGCGCTCGTTGCGTCCAACCGCCGTCGCCAAGGGGCCCGAGTACAAACTCAAGGATTTGCCCGAGGCGGACACTCTGGCGGAGATCGGCGCGGAGCTGTTGAGCGTCGGGGATCCGAAGAGCCACTCGACCAGTGAGCTCCTTGGCAAGATCCAAACCAAGAACTCTCGCAACGGTGCCAAGGCACGCAAGAGTGCTCCCGCGAAGAAGCCAAGCACCGCGAAGGCCAAGTCCAAGGCTTCCAGAAAGTCGACGACCAAGAAGGTCGCTGCAAAGAAGTCGGTGGTCAAGAAGGCGACCGGCAAGAAAGCTTCCAAGAAGTCGAGTGGCAAGAAGACCACGAGCAAGAAGGCGGGGAAGAAAGGGCCGGCGCGGCGGGCCACCGCATGAGGATCCGTGGAGCTCTCGATCGCCGCTGAACACCGGGATGCTCTGGAGACCTGGGTCGATGACCAGGGCCAACTTTGCGGTGAGCATTCTGTCGGCTGGTTGAGTCGCCGCCCGAGCAAGGACGTGGCTTTGTTCGAGGCTCCGGGGCGGGTCTCCTTTGTTCGCACCCGCCACTTTGGAGAGCCCGGCCGTTCGTTGGCCCATGTGGAAAGTCGCCTGCTGGAGGATTTGCGAACCCGCAAGCTCGGGGTGCCTGAAGTTGCTGCCGTGGGGGTGGAGCCTCGCGGAACGTCGATCTTGTGGACCTCGAAAGTTCACGGAATGCGACTGGACCGTTGGTTGGATCAGCCGACTGCCCCGGTTCGCCAAATCGTGAGCCGGTTGGGAGAAGAGCTCCGCCGTTGGCACGAGGCGGGGGTGGTTCACGGTCAGTTGTTCGCGTGGCATGTTTACCTGAACGCCGACGGCTCGAAAGTGACCTTCACCGACGTCGAGGCGGCCACCACCGCCGGCCGGATCGCGCCTTGGAGACGGCGATCGCTTGACCTTGCCGCCTTGTTTGCCACTCTGCCCTTTCGCAAGTTCGGGATGTTGCTGAGGGCGCGGCTGCTCCAGTCGTACGGGATCCGTTCTCGGGAACTGCGTCGGGCAAGGGGGAGGCTGATTCGAGCCCATCGTCATTGGCGCCAACGCCGTCGCTATCCCGTGACTCACCGCCACGCCCGTGAAGTTTCGGGGAAGGAGGCGGTTCCGTGGATGCTTCCCACCGCCGCGACCGTGATCCGGGAAAGAGACGGACGCCGCAACTTGACCTTGCGACGGGATTCCGAGTCCAACTCGGAAGTGTGGTACGGCAAGCTTTATCCGCAACCCAAGATGGCTGCGGACGAGGCCTTCCACCATGAAGATTTGGAATGGTTGAACCTGCCCGTGTCCGAGGTCGTGATTGTCGCTCGTTCCCACAAGCAGTCGGTGCTTTGGACGCGTGGAATCGAACCCGGGACCACCCTGCGAGACTGGTTCCACCGGCGAAGCGGGGATTGGCGGGAACGCCGCCACGTGATCCTGAAGGTCGCCCGGCTGGTTCAACGGCTTCATCGGGCCGGGTTCCATCATCGGGATCTTTACCTCGATCACTTTCTGATCGACGATTCCCGCCCTGAGGGACTCTCATTGATCGATCTGGCAAGGCTACGCGAGTTCCCGATGTTGCCCACGCGCTGTCGCGTCAAAGATCTGGCTGCCCTCGAATACTCGGCCCGAACCGCCCAGGTCTCCTTGATCGAGCGGCAACGCTTCTTTCGGGAATACCGCAAAGGCTTGCCCATGAATGCGGGGGCGCTGTGGAGCGCGGTCCAACGCAAGGCCGATCGAATTCAACGTCACGAGACTCGTGGAGGCCGCTTTCCGGTGCCGTGTCCTTCAGAATCGGGTGGGGCGCCGTGCGACTCGGGTTGATTTTCGACCACTTCTGGCCCGGTCGCGGCGGTGCCGAAGCGAGTCTGTTTGGGTTGATGGAAGCTTTGGCGGCGCGTGGTCACGACGTCGTCGTGTATTGCCGAGATGGTCAGGCCGGGAAGGGGGTCACCCTTGCAAAGGTTGCCGTCGGTTGGGGGGGGCGTGGCAAGCAGGAGCGCCAGTTCGCCGCCGCGGCGGTGAATGCAGCTCGCCAAGACCATCGGCTGGTGTACGGAGTCCGCCACTTGCTGGATGCAGACCTGTACCAGCCCCATGGAGGAACCTGGGCGGCGACTCGAGAGGCCCGCCATCGGGTTCGTGGCGCAGGCGCCATTCGACGCCGCTGGGATCGACTCAGCCCCAAGCAACGATACTTTTGCCAAGCCGACGAACAGGTCTTTGCCGGGATTCCACCGAAGGTCACGTTGGCGGTTTCGGAGATGGTTCGAGAGGACATTGCACGGCGTTACGGTCGGTTCGATCCCCGAGTCGAGGTTGTGTGGCCGGCGATTGATCGGCGCTTTCATTCGGAGCTTCGGGAACAACCAAAGTGGCGAGCGGCTCGAGAACGGAAGCGTGGGTTGGAGTTCTTGTTCGTGGGGCACGACCTGCACTTGAAAGGATTTCCTCGCCTGCTCGACGCCTTCGCTCTCTCCTCGCGTGCCCAGGACGGAAGCTGCTTGCGTGTGGTTGGCCGCGCCCGGACTTCGCAAGTTCGAAGCTTGGCGCGGGCCGCGGGCCTGGAACACGCGGTCGTTCTCGAAGGTCCCCAGCGCGACATGGAGTCTTGCTACGCGGCCGCAGACGTCCTGGTCCACCCGACTCACTATGACCCTTGCGCCCTGGTGTCTTTGGAGGCCTTGGCAAGTGGATTGCCGGTCATTACCACTCGCCAGAACGGAGCATGGCCGTGGGTGGAGCAGGGCGGGGGGCGAGTTCTCGGAGATCGCTTTGACGTCGAAGAGCTGGTCGCCGCCTTGGAACAACCGTGGCGCGAAAGGCCGCCCGCCTTTCTTTCCCAGCGAGACACGGTGTTCGATGCGCGCCGCATGACGGATCGCATCGAGTCGTTCCTGAGGGAAATCGACGGTCAGCGCAACGCGTCATGAGAATTCTCGGACTCATGGAGGATCCGGAGGGACCGAGCGCGCGACTGCGGTTTCATTGCTACACCGAACCGGCGTCCCACCGGGGGGCCACACTTTCGGCGGTGGGGATTCCTCATGGTTTTCGTGCCCAACGCCGGTTGTTCGCAAGCGCGGATCAGTTCGACGTGGTGTTCTTGCAACGACGATTGCTGCTCCCGTGGCAGCTACGTTTCCTTCGGCGCCGGACTCGCCGTCTGATCTATGACTTGGACGACGCCCTGGCGATTCGAGATCGAGAACCCTTCGATTCCTGGACGCGGGGCACCAAGTTCCGAGTCACCGTTCGCCAAGCTGACCGCACCCTGGCGGGCAACCAAGCGCTGCAACGCTTGGTCCAAAAGTTCGGGGGAGCGTCGACTCGAGTGCCCACACTCCTCCCGTGGTTGGAGGTCCCGGAGATTCCGAGGGTTCCTCATCGAGCCTTGTGGATCGGACAGCCGTCCACGTTTCGCTACCTGCATCCGCTGTTGGATTCGTGGCAGGGGATCGTCCATCGCTTTCCCGCGCTGCATCTCGAGGTTGTGGGGAGTGGCAGAAACCTGGACCTTGGCGGGGTTTCGTTCACGGCTTGGTCACCTCAGGAGGAGGCAAGAGCTTTGGCCCAAGCGAGCCTGGGGTTGGCCCCTCTTCCGAAGAATCGATGGACCGAGGGAAAGTGTGGGGCGCGGCTGCTTGGCTACCTGCGGGCCGGTCTGTCGGCGCTGGCTTCCCCCGTTGGAAGTCAGGCCGAGATTGCCGAGCGAGTTCCGGGAGTGCGGATCGTCACGAACCAAGAAGAGTGGGCCATCGCATTCGAGGATTTCGCCCGAGGAGAGGCTCCGGTGTCTGACCAGCCGTCGGCGATTCAAGGGCGTGCCGAGTCGGAGTATGGTGTCGACAGGTGGTTTCCCTCGTGGTTCGCCGCGGTGACCGGCGCCGGGGAGAAAGCCTAGAGACCCCGGCGCACTGGGAATCTCTCGGGACCTCTGTTAGAACCGGCCGCTCTGATGAAAGGCTCCTTCATGCTGCGCACCTGGCTTGCGCTGATTCCGATCGCATTCCTCTCTGCCACCGGCTGCAAAAGCAGTGGTGGCTCGGGTCCTGTGGATGCGACTTCGGATGCGCTTCATCAAGCAGCCTTGCAGGCCAGCACGGAGTACCGCTCCATCGTCGGGGTCGGGCGTTCGATGGTACAGGCGATCAATGTGTTCGATTCCGGAAAGCCTCGCACCCTGGCCGAGTACCGCAACAAGCTGGCAGAGCAGGCGGGCCCGCATCACTTTCGCAATGAGCAGCTGCTGGACGTCCGCGACCGCCTGACGCCGGATCGACCGCAGTTTCACGGCCTCCGCCGGCAGATGACCAATCCCAATTTTCAGCGCTCGCGACGTGGCTTGCTGGAGGGAGGCGGGGAATCGCCGGGATTCATCGGAAGTCTGGGGAAGTTCGTCGGCGCGAAATGGCCGTTCAGCTCTCGCCCCGACGAGCGAGAAGCTCAGCTGGCAGAGGAAACCGTTCTCCAGCAAATTCTCCCTCCCCGGGACTGATCAGCCGCGTGCCGGTCCCGGGCATTGCTTCGTCGTCCCATCTCTTCGCCGGGCGCTCCTTGTCGACTCCCGGCTGAGGCGGAGACTTCCTCGCCGGCTCCCACCCTGCGCGCACCGGCATCTTGTCCCCACCTCGATCCCGGCCCGAAATGTGCAAGGTCGCACGTTACCTTGTGGTGTTTTGCTCGTAATGTAGAGCGGGGCTAGAGGGGGGTACCGGGGGAACCCGTGCGAATCCGAAAGATTGGTGCAGGAGCGATCGCCGTCCGACTCCCGAATTGGGTCGGGGATGCGGTCATGGTGACTCCCGCCTTGCGCGCTCTCAAGCAGGCGCTCCCGGAAACGACAATCGTGGCCGTCGGGCCGGGGGTCCTCGAAAAACTCCTCGGAAACCTTCCCTGGTTGGATTGTTTCCTGCCCCTCCAACGCAAGACGCGGCACCGGGGTCTGACCGGGATGTGGCGGGCGGCTCGGGAGATCCGCGAGTTCGGCGCCAAAGACGGGATCGTGTTTCCCCACTCCCAATCGTCCGCGATCTTGCTGCGCTTGGCCGGAGTTCGGCACTTGCTCGGCTACTGGAGTTCGGGCCGCGGGTTCCTGTTGAGCGATGCGCCCAAGCCGATTCTGGAGAACGGCAAGCGGGTGCCGGAGCCGATGACTCGACACTACTTGACTCTTCTCAAAGGCTGGGGGATCGAGTCGTCCGATGAGCGCCTGGAATTGTTGACAACAGAGGCTGAGGAAGCGGCTGCGTCCGCGTTTCTTCAGCAGCACGGGTTGGAAGTTGGGCAGTTCTTCGCGCTCAACCCCGGGGCCTCGTTTGGTGCGTCGAAGTTTTGGACCGTGGATGGCTTTGCATCCTCAGCCAGACAGCTTCTGACCCGACACGGCTTAAGGAGTTTGGTGCTGTGTGGACCCGGGGAAGAGTTTCTGGCCCGACAAATCGCCGAAGCCGCGGGAGATTGTGTGGTCGACACCTCCTCTGCGCCGTTGCCGCTCGAACTGTTGAAGCCGGTGCTGCGAGACAGCCGCCTCTTGGTCACCACGGACACGGGCCCCCGACACATCGCCACCGCATTCTCCGTGCCGACGGTGGTTCTCATGGGGCCCACGGACCCTCGCTACACGGCCAGCAATCTGGAGCGAACCGAAGTCCTTCGCATTGACGTCGACTGCGGACCTTGCCATTTGAAAGTATGCCCCCTCGACCATCGCTGCATGACTGGTCTCACTTCGGATCATGTCTTGGCTGCGGCGGATCGCTTGCTGACTCGGTTTGCGGAAGATTCTCAGGAGTCCCTCCATGCCTAGGTTCATCTTGCATGTCGATGAGGATCGCCGAGTCATCGAGATCGACGAAGACCGCATCACGGTCGGACGGGGGCCCAGCTCGGATCTGCGCATCAGTGATCGGCTGGCATCGCGCACCCACTGCCGCATCGATCGTCGCAACGGCGACTACGTGGTGCAGGACACAGGCAGCCAAAACGGGACTTTTCTGAACGGCAAGCAAATCCTCAGCTCTCCGATTCGTGAGCGAGATGTGATCTCCATTGGCGGGACCCGAATCTACTTCGAAGAAGAGCCGGACCCCGATGACACCTGTGTGATCCCGGGAAGCAGCGTGCCGACGGACACGCTGGTGCGTCGCTTGACCCGCGAGCGTTCCAATCTCATGCGGTTGCAGCGCATTGCCCAGGTCCTCTCCACCGAGAACGATCTTGGCAAGCTACTGACCCTGTTGGTGGATGCGCTGATCGAGCTGACCGGAGCCGAACGGGGCTTCCTGATCCTGCGCAATGAAGACGACGACTTGGAGTTTGCAGCGGCGAGGAACTTCGACGGAGACTCGGTGCCCGAGCCGGAAATGAAGATCTCGAGGTCCATTGCCGCGAGCGTCATGGAAAAGGAACACCCGGTGCTCACCGTGAACGCTCGCGACGACGAGCGTTTCGAAGGCGTTCCGTCCATTGACAACCTCGGACTTCGCTCGGTCCTGGCGGCGCCGCTTCGAGCCCAGGGAGAAATGATCGGCGCGGTGTACGTCGACCATCGGTTGGCCAAGGCGCAGTTCGGCGATGAAGATCTGGAGCTGGCCGAGTCCTTCGCCAGTTACGCAGCCCTGGCCATCCAAAGAACCCGACTCGTTCGTGACTTGAAGGAGGCAAATCGCAACCTCTCGGCCAGCGAAGAGCGGGTTCGCATCCTCAACGAGGAATTGAAGAAACGCATCGCGGTGCAAGAAATCGAGTTGGTGGAAGCCCGCGCAAGGCTTCGTGAGCGCGCCGATGTTACCGGCAACGACTACTCACGCATCGTGGGTCGCTCCAAGGGAATGATGGACATCTTTCGGCTGCTGGATCGAGTCGTGACGTCCGACTTTCCCGTGCAAATCTACGGAGAAAGCGGCACCGGGAAAGAGCTCATTGCCCGGGCGGTCCACGAAAACGGTCCCCGGACCAAGAATCGATTCGTTTCGGAAAACTGCGCCGCCCTACCGGATACCTTGCTCGAGAGTGAGTTGTTCGGCTACGAGAAGGGAGCCTTCACCGGGGCCAAGAGTGCCAAGAAGGGTCTTCTCTTGACAGCCCATCGTGGGACGTTGTTTCTCGATGAAGTGGGGGACATGAGTCACGACGTCCAAAAAAAACTGCTGCGCTTCTTGCAAGAGGGGGAGTTTCGGCCGGTGGGTGGGCGCGAGCCGGTGCACGTGGACGTTCGAGTGATTTCCGCGTCGAACAAAGACCTTCGAGAGTTGGTTGACCAAGGCAAGTTTCGAGAGGATCTGTACTACCGCCTCAATGTGCTTCCCGTGCGTTTGCCTCCGCTTCGCGAGCGTAAGGACGACATCGCTTTGCTGGTCGACCACTTTCTGAAGAAGTTTTGCAGCGAGACCGGGCGGCCCGTGATGAAGATGCGGCCCGAGGTCATGGATGCGTTGATGAACTATCGTTGGCCCGGAAATGTCCGCGAACTGGAGAATGAGATCCGCATGCTGATCACTTTCTCGGACGACCCCATCACCCTCGACCGGGTGTCCGAGCGCATTCGCAGCGCGGGACACGGGGAGAGCGACGAGGCGGCCGGCTCGGGGTTGGTGGCGCAGGTGGAAGCGCTCGAGCGTCGCGAGATTCGCCGATCCCTCCAAGAGGCCGCCGGCAACAAGAGCAAGGCGGCGGAGATGTTGGGAATCAGTCGCTTCACGCTGCAGCGCAAGCTCGACAAGTACCACATCGGCCCCGACGGTCGACGAGTGTCGGAAGACTCGGCCGGCGATGAGCTGCCGAGCGCTGAGTAGCTCCATGGCCAAACGCCACCGCTTCGTTCAACCGATCCCGGGATACCGGATCCAGCGGCTCTTGGGTTCGGGGGCCACCAGTTCGGTTTACGAGGCCGAGCAGGTCGCCCTGGGGCGGCGCGTCGCGATCAAGGTCATTCGTCAGGAACGCCGGGAGAAGGACCTCCCGGTCCAGCGCATGAAGAAGGAGGCTCGCGTCCTCGCGGACTTGGAACATCCCCATGTGGTGCGCTCGATCGATTTCGGTCGCGCCGATGGACTGCTTTACTTCGTCATGGAGTTCGTCGACGGACAAAGCGCCAAACAGCATCTGGAAAACAAGGGACCGTTTCCCGAGAACGAAGTCTGCCACATCGCGGCGTGCCTGGCCAGCGCCTTGGAATACACCGCCTCTCATGGAATCACTCACCGCGACGTGAAGCCAGGCAACATTTTGCTGGCGAAGAGCGGCGACGTGAAACTGACCGACTTCGGTTTGGCGAGATCCAAAGGGGACAGTTCACTCACGCGGGAAGGACGGACCCTGGGGACCCCCCAGTACATGTCTCCTGAGCAGGTGCGCCATGCCCGCCGGACGGATTTGCGCAGCGACTTCTACAGTCTCGGTGCAACGCTGTATCACCTGGTGTGTGGCCGGCCACCGTTCATTGGGGAGTCGGTCGCGGAAGTGCTCCATCAAGTTCTGTACGGACGGCCAGAACCGCCGGAAACCTGGAACCCCGAGGTGTCGCCTGCCATGTCCGCGGTGATCGCGCGCCTGATGGCTCGCAATCCGGCGCGACGCTACCGCCGGGCGCACGAACTCATTCAGGATCTGGAAGCGGTGGAAGACGGCGCGCCCGGCCACCCAATCGAAGTTGGGCTTTCTTGGCAGGACTCCGCCCGTGCCCCGTTGTTTGGTGCGCGATCTCCGTTGTTGCTGGGAGCGTTGGGGCTGCTGCTGATCGGCGTGTTTCTGGGAGGAGTGGTGACCTGGTCGAGCGATGATGACGACGCTCCTTCCCCGGCGATTCGAGAACAGTCGATCCTGCAGTCGTTGAATGAGCAGGTGGCCGTGCAGCCACCTTGGGTCTTGAGCCAAGAGTTGCACAGGCTCAGCAAGGAAGGGGCCTTGACGGACGTTTCCGCAGGGTCCCGAGTCGCCCTGGAAGAGGCGCTGCGAAACCAGTTGCAAGCTGGATTCGCGGAGGCGCTGGAGCGGGCTTGGCGAGAAGGACGCCGGACACTCGAAAACGGCACCCTGACCAATTGGGAGCCAGCAATCCTTCAGGGATATCGCCAAGGTCTCGACGCTCAGTGGGGAACACCGGTCCCGTCGTCGGAAGACACGATGCTGGACCAAAAAGTGCAACGGGGACAAGAAGAGTTGTTGACCCGCGCGGGAACTTGGGTGCACGAACTCTTGGGGCAGCTGAGACGAGACCTCGAAGCAATCGAGGAACAGCTTCGTCATCGAGTGCTCGGGGGCCCCGATCGGCCGGGGCTTCTGGCGGAACACCGTTTCCACGAGGCGCGTGCCGCGGTTGCGGAGCTCCCGATGCGTCGCGAAGCGGCGTTGAGCGCCGCCTTTGAAGCGAAACGAGAAGTTTCCCAAGCGGCGCTGCCTTCCGGGGCAACGCTGTGGCAGAGGTTGCCGGATGAATTCGTCAGGGAGTGGTCCGGGGAGCAACGATCGCGAGTTCTGCTCGAGGCGATCGACGAAGCGGCAGAGGAGTTTCGCGGCGCCCGCCGAGACTTGGTGGCGCGCGCGACCAAGAGAGATCAAGCGCGAATCGAAGCCGGGGAAGTTCAGCGGCCCATCAGCGCGTGGCTGGCAGATCTCGAGCGCGAGCTGTCGCTCGCCAAACTGGAAATCCAAGGCGCCCATGAACCATGGGAAGCCGAGGATCTGTTGGCGAAGTACCAGTCCGTTCTGGAGCAGACCCAAAGCCGGGTTGGAGCGCGTGCCCAACAGCAAGCGTTGGATCGTTTGTTCCTTGGCAGCGACGGGGAACCCGGGCTCGAAGAGCTGATCCGGCAGCGTCGGATTCCCGAGTCTCTTGAGAACCTGGATCAGGCCTCCGAGCTGGCGAAAGAAGCGGTTCGTGCTTTTCAGGAGCCGCTCCAATCACTGCACCAGTATTTGGAAGTGGCTGCGCAGAGGCTGCGAAGCCAAGAGGGGTCCGTGGTGGAGCTGCGTGATCGAAGTGGGATTCTCCATCGCGGCACGTTGCGGTTCGACTCGAGTCGGAAGGAGTATCGGGTCGGTGCCCGGTCTCGACTTTCGCTTCGGGATCTTTCCGTCGCGACCTTGCAGGACATCGCCGGGAAAGATCCGTCCACTCCAGCGAGTCAAGCGCTGTTGCTATTCGCCTGGGGAGGCAAGCCGGATCTGGCTCACCTTGACCTGTTACTGGACGAAGATGCCAGCACGCTTTCTTCGTATCTCGCCGGCTGGCGCGCCGACGATGAGCAGATTTCCCAGACTCAGAGGGATCAGACGGAGGATGAAGCCAGGGCCGCGTGGTCTTCCCTGGAAGAAGCCCTCGTTCAGAAGCGCTTCGAAGATGCCGAGGCTGCACTTCGACGCGTCCGAGAGAGTCCGAGGCTGCTGGCGACGGACGTGTTGCGGCCCCACCGAACAAAACTGGACGATTACGAGCGGCGCATCCGTGCGGGTCGCGAGAATCGAACTCGGGAGGTCTTGTGGGCCGGCCTGTATCGCAATGCCACGAAGTTTTCGATCGATCAGGAAGGTCGAGTGCAGATCGCCTATGACTTCGATCGTTCTCAGGAGGGAGCCGATTTCGACTTGGGAGGCGAGGGGGTGTCCGTTTCCAACGGAGCGCTGCGCTTCGAGTCCCACGCCATGTCCGCCGCTCTGAAGTCGGGAATCACCGGGCTGAGCTTGCCCCTCGCGGTCGATCCTTCCCATCCCTTCGAGTTCAAGATCGATCTGTACTCGCCCTACGAACAAGACGAGCCTCCGCATTACGTCGCTCTTCGGATCGGGTTTCTTTGCGTTGGCTTCTTCCGGCCGCGCGCCCCTCTCCAAGAAGCCTATCCGCCTCAACTCAGCGCATGGCGTGGCCGTCTCGATGAGTATCGGGACTGGTTCTTCGATCCCGCCCTGGGGGAAAGCGAACCGCGTTTGGGGGAGGTCCGGCCGGTGGGCCTTGACCGTGCACGCCGGCAAGTCTTGGAAGTCTTGTATGAACCGGGGAGCAAGCCGTCCGTTCGCATCCACCTCGATCGGGAGCGGGTCTACTCATTGACCTGGAGTGATCGGATCACCGATCCGGTGGACGGGTTGGAACTGCGCTGCCTGTCCTCCTTGCGGGTGGACTCGGTCCGCTTCTCGGGTCGCTTGCGAGAGCCCGGAAAGTGAAGGCTGCTCTCGTCCTGTTTCTGATTGCGGGTGTCTTGACCGCGAATCCTGATGAAGAAGAGTCCCTCGAATCCAAGGGAGAGCTCAGCAACCTGAGTTGGGTGCGTCAGCAACTCGAGGCATCGCCGCCTTCGGCGCGGGACCGTTGGGTGGCGCGGCTCGCCACGCAGCTCGATGCGCGTCAAGTTCCCGCCCTTCTCGAGGCGCTCGAAGAGTGGCCTCCGCAGGAAGCACTGCGGCTCCGAGCTGCGGTGATTCGTTCGGAGCGACTGCGTGCTGGGTTGGTGCGAGAAGTCTGTCTTCACAACTCGCCCGCAGCGGCAGAGCTCCTGTGGTCCCAGTTCGTGCTTCGGTCGCGGGAAGTCGAGCCCTGGACGGCGCGAGACATCGTGTATCGCGATCGACTGTCTCTCCTGACTCCTCCCGGACTTCGAGTCCGACTGTTTGTTCCCGACTCCCTCGAACTCTCCCTCCATGAATGGGTGCGGCTGCTGCAGGACTCGGGAGTTTCCCTGTCCCCATTGGTCGTGTTTCCAGGGGTGATGGACAAGAGCCCTCCGGTTCGAGGGATCCACTCATGGCGGCCCGCAGAGTGGATGCTTCATCACGAACTCGGCCAGAGAGAGTTGGCGGCGGTGCGCTTGCCCCGAGCCACGTGGATCGTTCCTCAACAGTGGGCGGAACAGCTTTTCGAAAGCGGATGGCCGGAGTCTCCCGCTCAGCGGGAAACGGTGCTCCGAGAAGCCGAGGGCGCCTGGTTTCGAAAGATGCTCGAGGCGGTCGCCCTGTTGGATGCCGAACGCCGACCATGGGTGGTGGCGGAATGTCTGGCCCAGCTGGGACTGCCGTGCCAGCCATCGCCATCTGATCACGATTCGTTCGATCTATCCGTGGCATGGGTCGCCGCTGCTTATCGAGGGGGACCCGTCCCCGCGGGGCCTTTTCCGTCCCTGCAAGCCGGGCGATCCCTGGCCACCCGGGCCTTGCTTCGCACCAATCCCGAGGACTGGACGGGCCGTGACCTGGAACCGGCACTTCGTTCCTTCCTGGTCGCGCGCCAGCGCCCGCTCGCAGCACGCGAGGCGGCGACAGGTTTTCTCCAGGGGGACGAGGCGAATTGGACCATGGCGGCTCTCGTTGGCTGCTCGGCAAAGAAAACTGACGACGCGCGGCTGCCCTGGAGCTGGCGCACTCCGCCTCAGGAGTTTGGATCGGCGGAACGTGCGATGATCGAATCCCTCGGTCTGGAACTCGAACTGGCCGCAAGCTCGCCACGACTGCGAATGAAGGAATCCACCGATCCTCGATCCGTTTGGGAGGCGCTGGAAGAGGTCGCGACCACGAGCGACGTTCTCTTGCACCTGTTGAGCCAAGAGTTGTCCAGCGAAGACATTCGTACTCTGGTGGGTGCGATGATGGGAGCGCTTCCGGCCTCTCGCTCTCAATGGCAGCGTCGGTTGGATCTGCTGCTGCGCTTGCTGGCAGCTCGCGTGGATGAGGATTCGCTGTTGGTCGGGTTGTGTCGATCGCGAATGCGGCAAGGCTTTGCCGAAGAGCCGAGCCCGGAGATTCGTGAGGATCTCGAGCAGGCCATCACCGACTTGCTGCGCCTTGGATCTCTCTCGCGCGACGTGGATTGGCAGATTGATCTGTCCGGGCTGGGTTGGGTCCCCGGGGGATGAGCTCCGCAGCGGACCTCGAGTCGCCGAGGCCGGCAGTTTTTTCTGGTTCGATGACTGGGGCCTGGGATGGGCTGGCTCCCGTGGTCTGCCGAAAGCGTTAATCGGGACCCGATCAATTGCTGGAACTGCGGAGAGCGGCAGCCAAATGGGAAAGTACTTCGAGTCAGAACGACGACTGCTGCTCAGACTCGCCTACGGAGGAGCACCCGAGGCGGGCAAGACGACGAACCTACAACAGGTTCATCGCGCGCTGGACCCAGACGCCACTTGCCCGGTGGAGAGAAATGACAGTGCCGGGGACCAGGTCGTTACGTTCCAAGCCCCGCCGCTCCGTCTGAAGGCTCCCTTCGACATGGAACTGGCCCTGGAAGTCTCCACCGTGCAGGGCGAGTGTCAGAACCCAGGCACGAGGCGCGCCCTGTTCGCGGAAGCGGATGGACTGATCTTCGTCGCGGACGCCCGCCGGGAAAGCCTTCGCAACAACTTAGTGGGCTGGGCCGACCTGTTGCAGTGCTTGCGTGACGAAGGGCGCGATCTCCAGACCTTGCCCGTGGTCATTCAGCTCAACAAGTTGGATCTCCCCTCGAGCATGGATGCGGCGGATCTCGAGGCCGCGATCAACCCGGAATCGTATCCCTCCTTCGAAGCAGTGGCCACCCAGGGGCGCGGGGTCGGGATGTGCTTCTCGGAAATCGTCCGACGCATGGTGGCGCGTGCTCAGATCGAGCTGCGACTGGAAGGTTACGGAATCGACCGGGGAGCATTGACCGCGGCCGTGGATGACGCCCTCGCCAAAATTGGCGCAAGAGCGGCCCAGCGGGCGCGAGAGTCCGCGGAAATCGCCTCTGATTCCAACGCGGAAACAACCACCCAGCCCGAGGTGGTGGAGCCGGAAAACTCGGAGCCCACTCTCACCATCGATCAGACTTCGAGCGAGGACATTCCTGCTCCGCCGCCACTACCCGCGGAACCGCTTGCAGCGATCGAGTTCTACGATCCGGACCAATTGCAGGGCATGTGTCTGGATCGACAGCGTGAGCAAGCAGAGAAAGACTTGGCTCGGGTGCGCCGAACTCTGGCGAAGTTCGAACGGGACAGCCGGAAGCCGTGGGAGTATCTGCGCAAGCTGATGGAACACATTCAGCGCGAATCGGACCAGCTGTCCCCTTCGCTGGCCCAGGCCGTCAAGGACTCGGGAAAGATCCTGGAGTACTTGGAAGCCGTGTCCCGATACCAACCTCCGTCACGACGTGCGGTGCCGGCCAATCGCGCTTCCCTACCGCGCATCGTCGAAGCAGTGCGTCGTTCCTTTGAGGACGCCGGATCCCCACTACCACCGATGAACTTCGGGCAGCTTCCCGACCAAGTACTAGGATCCCAGAATCTTCTGGCCACGGCCCTTCGACTCGTCTTTGCCGAGATTGGCAACGCCATGGTCGACCCGGAGACTTTGGTCCACGTCACCACTCGTCGGTGGAAAGCCGGATGGCACTTGGTGTTCCGCGCTGCTTTCCAAGAGCGAAGTCAGGAGCGTGGCGGGCCTTGGTCCGGATTGGCGCGAGCGAGAACGATTCTCGATTCGGTCAGTGCCCGGGTGCGAGTGTGGCCGCCGAATGGGCGTGCGACGGTTCTGGTGCTTCGACTCTTGGCTCCGGACGCGGTCGCGAAACCCGATTCGCGCCGACGAGAACTCGCTCCCGTTTGACACCGCGATCTTTCCGGTCGGACCCTGGCTAGTTCTTCTCCGAAGAAAGCTGCAGGCTCACGGTCTGGGTTTCTCCTTCGATGATCGTGATCTGTTGCATGCTGTTCTTGGCCTTGAGCATCTGCAACAGGATGTTCTCCGGTTCCTCGGCGGTGTACTGGTTGATCTGAACCGAGTACTCACCGCTTCGCAAACCTGCAATCTCGAAGCGACCGGTTCCGTCGGACAAGGAGCTGTGGTAGTCGCCATCGGTGGACACCGCGGTCACCGTGGCGCCGACCAACGCTGCGCCGAGTTCGTCATAGGTGAAACCTTCCACGACACCACCCCGGACCATCACCAGGGTGCCAAGGTCCGTCGTCTGATCCTTGATGACTTCGATGTCGTTCATCTCGAGCCCGGCGTGATCCGGACTCTTGGCGGAGATCTGGTAGGTTCCGGGCACCACCAAGGGAATCTCGAAGCGACCGTCCTCGTCGGTGCGGCCACGTCGCTTGATGTCGCCCGTGTCCTTGGACATGCGGTTCAACAGATCGTGGACCGGGTTCCATTTGAATTTGTTCTCGTTGAGGGACACCCGAATCCCGCCCATGGCTTTGCCGTCGGAGTCCGTCAATCGGCCGGCCACGATTCCGCCGCGGCTCATGGGGACGCGGATGCCGGACGCGACCTCTCCCCGGGCCACGGTGCACTCCGTGGAACGGGACGGCGCGTAGCCCTTGGCACGGGCCTCGACGATGTAGGAGTTGGGATCCATGCCGCCAATCTCGAACAGGCCCGCCCCGTCCTCGAAACGCTGGCTCTGTCCGGTCCGCGCCGGCGGGCGTCCATTCAGACTGCGCATCACGTAGATTTCAAAGGACGTGACGGGCTTGCCGGTGCGCTCATCGAAAACTTGACCCGAGATCGAACCTTGAGGGAGAACGACGAGCTCGACATTGGCGGAGCCCGCTTCGACCCGTGGCTTGGTCGCGGTGGAGTACCCGTCACAGCTGACGGTGAGGTGGTATTGCCCCGAAACCAAGGAGCTCAACACGAAAGTCCCGTCAGGTTCGGTGATGGCTTCATTCTCGCAGCGGTAGTGCTGTCCGGAGAGGCTCCCCGTCACCGTGGCATCCGCGACCGGGGTGCGATTCTGGTCGACGACGATGCCGAGAAGTGACATCTCTGGACTCATCTCGAAGTCGATCGGTTGATCTTCGGGAGTGGAAAGGAAGTGTCGATTGGCCTGGGTGATGGTGCCGAATCCCTCGGCGTGAGCGGTCACCTGGAAGTTGCGGACCGAAATGCCCACGAACTCATAGTTGCCCTGGCCATCAGAAGTCGTTTCGTAGATCTGGGAAGGTGGCTGATTGTTCTTCTGGCGGCGGAACACGCCGGCACTCGCCGAGTCTTCCAAGACGATTCGTGCTCCTTCGATCGGTCGACCACCGGCCCCGACGAAGCCGTAGATGCGTTGTCCGCCTTGCAGCTTGATGTCGGCCATGTCCAGCACCTCTCCATCCGAGAGGGCCACCGGGCCGACCACTCGCTCGCCGAACTGGGTGTGACGTGCAACAAGGATGTAGTCTTCCGCCGGGGTCAACCCCTCCAGTCGGAAGCCACCGTTTCCATCGGTCTTGACCACCATGCCGGTGGCCGTTCGCAAGCTGGGCATGGAAACGACCAAAGCCGGCCCGCGGGCGAGTTCGACCTCCGCTTCAGCGAGCGCGCTGCCCATGGGGTCCAGCACGCGGCCACGAATCACTCCATTGGAATTCGCAGATGTGACCGGAGCCTCTTCCTCAGGTTCGATGATTTCTTCGGAGACCGGGATCGACTCTTGTTGGCGACGGACCAGATTGGGACTGTCGTCCTGGAAGGTCTCTTCTTCCTCCGGCTCGGCTTCCGCGGTGATCTCCGGCAAGGGGGCTTGGTCGCGATCGTCGGACAGGAACCGGACCGCCAAAAAGCCCACTCCGACCAGGAGGAGGGTGAACAAGAACGAGAGACCAATGAGCTGCTGTGGTTTCATGGGTTTGACTTCGCGACGACGTGAGGGTCCAAGAAAAGGCTCGGCGGTTAGACGGCAGGGGGCAGTGGAATCTTGCAAGAACCCGGCAGGCAACCGAGATTCCGCGCATTATGCAATCTTTTCTGGCGCCGAAAGCGCGGCCATCGCCTCACGAATTCGTCGGATCAGCGCATCGATGGTTGATTGGGAGTGCTCGGGGCCAAAGGAAAACCGGATTGAGCCGCGGACTTCCGATGCAGTTCGCCCCATCGCGCGGAGCACGTGGGAGGGAGTCGCAGAGCCCGCATGGCAGGCGGAACCGACCGAGGTGTGAACGCCGCGACGTGACAGCTCCGCCACGAGTACCCGCCCGTCTTGATGGGGGAAGGAAACACTGGAGGTGTTGCCGAGGCGGGGCGCACCCTCCCCGTTCACCTGAACTCCGGGAAACACCTGTTTGAGGGAGGTTTCGAAGAGATCCCGCACCGCGCGGTCAGCGGAGTCCTGGGCAGCTCTCGCCATCGCGGCGGCAAAGCCGAGGGTGCCCAGCAGATTTGGCGTTCCTCCTCGCCGTCCTCGCTCCTGTTCGACTCCGGGAATCCAGGATTGAAACGGGGCGTTGCGATCCAGCACAAGGGCTCCGATGCCGGCGGGGCCGCCAATCTTGTGAGCGGAAAGAGAAAGAGAAGTCGCTCCCCATTCTCTCCATCGAATCGGCTCCTTTCCCAGGGACTGGATCGCGTCGATGTGGAGCGGGACTTTCCGCTGAATCAACTCGGAGGCGATCTCTTCCAGGGGGTGCCGGACGCCGGTCTCGTTGTTCGCCGACATCAGGCACACGAGCGCCGTTTCCGGGCGAAGCTTGTCGAGAACGGTCTCCGGAGAGATGGTTCCGTCACTTGCGCATGGCAAGACGTCGACAGCGGTGCCGCGAGCCGCCAGGGCTCGGGCTGGTCCAAGAACCGAGGAATGTTCCGTCGACCCCACGAGGAGATGAGCTGGTCGTCCGGGCGGGAAACGGCCAAAGATGGCCAGCTGGTTGGACTCGCTCCCTCCCGAAGTGAAGACCACGGCGCGGGGATCCAAGCCGATGGTCCGAGCCACGATGGCACGGGCCTCTTCGAGGAGCTGGGCCGATCTCTGTCCCGCTCGGTGGGTACTCGCCGGATTGACCAGGCACTTGTTGAGGGCCTCCTCCATTGCTGCGCGGGCGTCAGCGCTCAGCGGGCGAGTCGCGTTGTGATCCAAATAAAGGTCATCAGGCTGCAACATCGGATCTTCCTGTTTGCCAAGGGGATCTCTCCCACGCGCTGTTCCCACAGATTCTCTCGATGGGGGAGGCCCACGTCTCGAATCTTCCTGGGCCGGGCCCCGGCGATCGCGGTGATCGGGTCCTCGGGTTGCTAAGGAAGAGTCGTGGTGCCTTCCCTCAAGGGGGGTATCGCGAAAAGCATGACATTCTGTCGTGCTGCAGCTTTACGGAGGACCCCTCCCATGACTTCTCTGTCGTTCTTCTATTTCGTTCCCTCGGGACTCCATCCCATGTACTGGGTGCTGATGATCGCCGGAATCGTGATCGCTCTTGGCGCTCAGGCCAAGGTTCGCTCTGCCTTCGCCCGATTCGAAAAGGTGCGCACCCGGGCGGGGCTGACCGGGGCCCAGGTCGCTCAAATGATCCTGGACGCTCGCGGGATTCGCGATGTGCAGGTGGAAGAAACCCAAGGATTCTTGGGCGATCACTACGACCCCAGAGAAAAGAAGCTGCGCCTTTCACGCTCCAACTACCACGGCTCCTCGGTCTCGGCCGTGGGAGTGGCCGCCCACGAGGTCGGTCACGCGATCCAGCACGCCGACAACTACAGCTGGTTGCAGTTTCGATCGTCCCTCGTGCCCGTGGTCGGATTCGGTTCCAAGATGGCCTCGGTGCTGGTCATGGTGGGCATGATCCTGCTGTTCGTGTCTGGGAAGCTGGCGGTCCCGGTGCTCACCCTGGCGGCAATCGGGATGCTGGGTGCTGTTCTGTTCAGCCTGGTCACCCTTCCGGTGGAGATCGACGCGTCGATGAGAGCGGTTCGCATCCTTGGAACCAGCGGGATTCTCCAAGGAGATGAGCTGAACGGAGCGAAGACGGTTTTGCGAGCGGCCGCCTACACCTATGTTGCGGCAGCCGCGGTGGCGATCATTGAGCTCATCAAGCTGGTGATGATCATCGCCGCCTCGCGAAACAACTGAGCGCCAAGAAGGCTCCAGTCTTTCCTTCCGAGGGAGTCCCACGATGGGCATGACCGAGGAGTCCCTCGAGACTCTGGTAGACAAGATCGCGGCTCGTACGCCGACTCCGGGAGGTGGTTCGGCTGCGCCGTTGGCCGCTGCCCTCGGAATCGCGTTGGGCACCATGGCGATTCGCTTCACCCAAAATCGCAAATCGACAGACGCGGAGCTGGCGGGAGTGCTGGCGACGGTAGAGACCGCCACGGTGGACTTGGCCCAGCGCTTTGCGGCTCAGGCGGATGAAGACTCGCGTGTCTACGAAGCATGGCGCAACGCCAAGCAGACGGCGGCGTCGGGAAATGACGCAGCAGTCCAGGAGGCGTTGGACCAGGCGGCCGAAGTTCCATTGCGGACCGCCAAGCTGTGCCGCGACGGCTTGGAAATGTTGGAAGGGCTGGCGAAGCGACTCAACCCGCACCTCGCCACCGACGTCGCTTCCGCCGCAATGCTATTGCACGCGTCCGGGCGCTGCGCCCTTCAGAACGTTCGGGTCAACGTGGGCTCCCTGGTCAATGCACCTCGCCGTTCCGAACTTTCGCAGGCCATCGAACAGCTGCAAGACCGCTGCCAAGAGCTCGAATCGAACATCCTCGGTTGGACCGATTCGGTCCTCGAGAAGTGAGCGAAGACAAAGCGACGGCCCCGACAAACCTCTGGCGCCGGGCCGGATTGCTGCTGAGCATTGTGTTGCTCGGTTTCCTTCTGCGCATTGCCCACTTCGACGAGGTATTCCGTCCCGAGGGAGTCGTCTTCACCGGGCGCGACGCTTACTACCACATGCATCGCATTGCCCACGGCGTCGAACATTTCCCCGACTTCCTGGAGTTTGACCCATGGATGCACTTTCCTGAGGGGGCGGCGGCGATATGGCCGCCGTGGTTCGATGGGAGCATCGCGACGGGTTTGCGGCTCTTTGGGGTCGACGATCGTGCCACGGCGCAACGCATCGCAGCCTTCGTCCCTCCGTTGCTGGGCGCCGTGGCAATCGGCTTGGTGGGGATGGGTGCTTCTCTGGTTGCTGGTGCCGGATTGCTCGCGGCGTTGATTCTCAGCTTGTTGGGGGGGCACTTGATTCCCACCGAGTTGGGCTTCTTGGATCACCATGCGGCGATGGGAGTTTGGGTCGGGTTGTTTCTTCTCGTCGGGAACGCGGCGGCTCGGTCTTGTTCCCGCGGCTGGAGCGCCTTGTTCGGCGTCGTCATTGCCGGAAGCATCCTCACTTGGCCCGGTTGCCTGGTTCTTCTGGCCATCGCCGAACTGTGGTTGATTTCATTGCTCCTCGGAGTCTCCCACGACCCGTCGCGCTTTCGCCGGGTGGCGTGGAACTTTGGCGCTTGGTTTCACGGAACTGCCGCGAGCCTTCTGATTCTCGGTTGCGCGAGGAGTCCTTGGGCGCAGGAAGGCCAGTGGACTCTCACCACTCTCTCGTGGATGCAGCCCTCCTTGGCGTGGATGGCAACCGTTTGGTGTGTCCTTGCGGGAACCTGGGGGGGGCGTCAGCGTCGCACGCCCCTGATCAACGCAATGGCGCTCTTGGGGAGCGGGTTGGTCTTGGTCTTGGGATTGTTCGCCCTCGAGGGTGTTCGATCCTCGGCTGCGGACGCGCTGCAGTGGGTCTCCAAGGACGAAAGCTTTCAGTCCATGGTGGGGGAGTCCCGTCCTCTGTTTTCGAGCCGCGAGGTCCATGCCAGCGGCGCCTCGGCGTGGATCGGCGCCGCAATTGCCCGCTTGGGCTGGTTCGCGCTCTTATTGCCGGGAGTCTTTGGGTTTTCGGTTTGGCGGGTTCGTCGTCGCGGATTCCGGCGCGAGGGGCTGATGTTCTGGAGCGTGGTCGTGCTCGGAGGACTGACCTTGCTCCAACGCCGATTCACCGATGCCTTTTCGATCCCGTGGGCGATTGCTTTGGCTGCCGCCTGTTGGTCCGCATTCGAGTCTGTCCGCTCGCGGCTGTTTCGAAATGCGCCGCCCCGGTTGCTCCGAGTCATCGGGTTCCTTCTGCTGCTTGCCGGTCTTTGGCCCAGCCTGAGCCTGCCATGGGCGCGCGCAGGCAACGCTCTGCGAGTGGCCGGAGGTTCCCCGCCCATTTACTCCTTGCGCACCGCGCAGCAGTGGGAGATCTATCGAGTGGCCCGCTGGATCCAAGAGTGGACGCCGAGTCCTCTTGGCGACGACGGGACGTTGCAATACAGCGTGCTTTGTTTTTGGGATCTCGGGCACGTGATCCAAAGCGTGGGCCGCCGACCCGTGGTGGTGAACAATTTCGGTGATGACCTCGGCGATCGGCATTTCGAAGATTCGATGGAGTTCCTGCTCGTGAAGGACGAATCGCGTGCGCTCGAGATCCTTGAGAAGTATCGCGTGCGCTATGTCGTCACTCGCTCCCCCCGATCGGAAGGGGAGCTCGTCCCGGGTAGCGTGGTTCATCGGTTGCACGCGAACGATGGGAATGTCTGGTCAAGCCCCGGCGGCGAGCGATGGCCCCGCCTGCAGCATTTTCGACTGGTGCACGAATCCGGCCCGGACCCGGGTCGGGGTCGCAAGGATCCTTGGCCGCTGTACAAAGTCTTTGAGTTCGTGCCTGGCGCATTGGTGGAGGGGCAAGCGAACCCGGGATCCCAAGTCAACGCAAGGCTGAGATTGAAGTCCAACCAGGGACGCCCATTCCAATACATCGCGGCTGCCAGAACTGGTCCGGATGGGCGCTTTCAGCTCCGCATTCCCTACTCCACGGAGCCGTCGGAGGGTCTTCCGCAGATTCTGGGAGGCTTGCGACTCGTCAGTGGGGACGCGTCCCGGTCCCGGAAGATCCCCGAGCGCGCCGTTCTCCGGGGAGAGACCCTGGAGGGAAACGATTTCCCCGGGGAACCTCCAAAATAGGACCAAAAGTATCCGATATTCTGGTGGCGCGCATGTCGAGCCTGCCGTAAATTAGAACCAGAAGGCTCCTATATGGGAGTTCGGCACGAACCAAAGCCGGCGAGTGCGCGCAATTCTGGAGTTGTGCTGGTTCCGATCGGCGCGGCGCCGACCAACAGATTTCGGATCTTCGATGCTGAAGTTCAGTCGAAAACTCGATTACGCCATCGTTGCCATGGCCCAGCTCTGCGACCCCTCCTTGGACGGGCCGATCAGCGCTCGCACGTTGGCCGACCGTTGTCGAGTCCCTGCCTCGATCCTGGCCAACATCCTGAAAGAACTGAGCAAGGGCGGCATCGTTCGATCGGTGCGAGGCGTCAACGGAGGTTACGAGTTGGCAGTCCCGCCGCGTCAGATCTCGGTGGGCACCGTCGTTCGACTGTTGGAAGGTCCGACACGATTGGTGGAGTGCGTGCCGCTTCCAGGAGACGAGCAAGATCACAGCGTTTGTGACCTGCAGGCGGAGTGTGCCGTGAAAACTCCGCTCCGCAAGCTGCACGGGCGCATTCAGCAGCTTCTTGATGAAGTGGCTTTTGATCAGCTGCATCGGGACAGCGCCTCCGCCGTTCCTCTCGGAGTGGCAGAGGACTCGTGTTGAGCATTCGGGACGAGTGAAACCTGGCGGCAAGTCCCAGCGAAGCAAATGCAGGCAAGACCAAGATCGATCAGAACCTGACCCCGAGCAATGCTTCGGGAGATTGCAACGAGAGGAAGTGCAGGAGCGATGAATCAACCGGTTTACATGGACTATCAGGCGACGACGCCTTTGGATGAGCGAGTCCTGGACGTGATGCTGCCTTTCCTCCGCGAGAAGTTTGGCAATGCCGCGTCACGCAATCACGCCTACGGCTGGGAGGCCGAGAAAGCCGTGGACGAGGCACGCGAGCAGATCGCGGCGCTCATTGGCGCGAAAGCGAAAGAGGTTGTCTTCACGAGTGGTGCCACCGAGTCGAACAACCTGGCGATCAAGGGCGTGGCGGAGATGTATCAGGAGAAGGGCAAGCACATCCTGACCACTCCGATCGAACACAAGGCCGTGATTGATCCTTGCAAGCGCCTGGAGAAGGATGGTTACGACGTGGAGTACCTCGAAGTCGATAAATTCGGCCAGGTCTCCGCGGAACAAGTCCGCAACGCGATTCGCGAAGACACCATTCTGGTCTCGATCATGGCTGCCAACAACGAGGTGGGAACCCTGGCGCCTCTGGCCGAGATCGGCGCGGTGTGCCACGAAAAAGGGGTTCTCTTCCACACCGATGCCGCCCAAGCGGTGGGCAAGATTCCGGTCGACGTCGAAGCGATGCAGATCGATCTGCTGTCCATCAGCGGGCACAAGGTTTACGGCCCCAAGGGCATCGGAGCCCTTTACGTTCGCCGTCGCAATCCGCGAGTGCGCTTGGTTGCTCAAATGGATGGTGGCGGCCATGAGCGGGGCATGCGTTCTGGCACACTTCCCGTGGCGAGCATCGTCGGACTGGGCGAAGCGTGTCGGCTGGCAGGCTTGGAGATGAAAGAGGAAGGCGCTCGTCTGACCGGATTGCGCGATCGGCTGCACCAAAAGATCACCAGTGAACTCGACGAGGTGTATCTGAATGGTCATCCAGACCAACGATTGCCGGGAAATCTGAATCTCTCCTTCGCCTACGTCGAAGGCGAGGCGTTGATGATGGGAATCGATGATGTGGCGGTCTCGTCCGGATCGGCATGCACTTCAGCGAGCCTGGAACCCTCCTATGTTCTGCGAGGACTGGGGGTGGGGGATGATTTGGCCCACACCTCGATTCGCTTTGGCTTAGGCCGTGAAACCACAGAGAAAGAAGTGGATTTCGTCGCGGACCGAGTGGTCGGCGCGGTGAAGCGGCTTCGCGAGATGTCGCCGCTTTACGAAATGGCGAAAGAGGGGGTCGATCTGAACGAGGTCCGGTGGAATCCCGTCGCCGACTGAAAACTTGTTCTCCGGTCAGCATCGATGGCCGGCAACCCGAGATGGATACGAAATAGCTAGGCAACGACTCTCCCACGAGAGGCTCATTCAGCAAGGGTAGGAAACATGGCTTACAGCGATAAAGTCATCGAGCATTACAACAACCCGCGCAACATCGGATCGTTGGACAAAGAGGATCCCCAAGTTGGCACCGGCGTCGTTGGCGCACCGGAGTGTGGCGACGTCATGCGGCTGCAAATCCGCGTCAACGAAGAAGGGGTCATCGAAGACGCAAAGTTCAAGACGTTCGGCTGCGGCTCGGCCATCGCCTCTTCCAGCCTCGCCACCGAGTGGGTGAAGGGGAAGACCGTGGATCAGGCGTTGGAGATTCGCAACACGGATATCGTGAAAGAGCTGGCGCTGCCTCCGGTCAAAGTGCACTGTTCGGTGCTGGCCGAAGATGCGATCAAGGCGGCGTTGTCCGACCTGAACGCGAAGAAAGAGCAACCGGCCGCCCAGCAGTAAGGCCCAGGTGAGACCAACCAACGATGTCGATCACGGTTTCTGAAAAAGCAGGAGTCGAGGTACGCCGCGTCATGGAGGACAAGTCCCTCGCGGATACCGGCGGCGTCCGAATGGGCGTCAAGGGTGGCGGCTGCTCCGGTTTCTCCTATGTGATGAGTCTCGAGGACCAGCCGGGTCTCGGGGACGAGGTGTTCGAGGCGGAGGGCATTCGCGTGTTCGTCGACCCGAAGAGCTATCTCTACCTGGAAGGGACGGAGCTGGACTTCAACGATGACCTGACCAATCGCGGCTTCGTGTTCAAGAACCCTCAGTCCAGTGGAACCTGCGGCTGTGGGGCGTCGTTCTCCGTTTAGGGGCTCGGAAGGCCTTTCGGCGGAGAAGGACGGTGACCACGATGCGACAGCCCGAGCTTGGCGAGGACCATTTCCAGACCTTGGGAATGGCCCCCTCCTTCGATGTCAGTTCGCAGGAGCTCAGCGAACGACACCTCTCCTACAGCCGCCGGTTGCACCCGGATCATGCGGGGGATGACCCGGCATCGCGGGCCAAAGCCGTGATGCTCTCCGCGCAGGTCAACGAGGCCTACTCTGTTTTGAAGGATCCATTCCAGCGGGCGGAATACCTGCTGGGGTTGGAAGGTGGTCCGGCGGCCTCCGAGGACAAACGGGTGCCGGCGGGATTCCTCGAAGAGATGCTCGAGCTGCGCGACGATCTCGAAGGACACTTGGCCTCCGGAAAACAAGAACGAGTGACCGGTTTCCGCGAATTCCTGGAAGGCCGCCTCGGAACACTAAGGGACGAGCTCCGCGACCTGTTCGCGGTCGAGGCTCGAAACCTTCCGGAGATTCGACAGACGTTGAACGTCGCCGCGTACTTTCGCGGTTTGTTGCGAGATCTACGGGACGGGGCGTAGTCACAGCTCCGGATTCGTGGCAGAGGAAAGAAAAAAGCGTTGAGCGAGCAAGACACGGGTCCCATCGTCGGAATCGATCTGGGGACCACCAACTCGTTGATCGCGCTCGTCGACCAGGGCAAGCCAAGAGTCCTGAAAGGGGAGGCGGAGCGTGCGACCTTGCCCTCCGTGGTTTCTTGGACCGAGGAGCAACTCCTGATCGGTGATGCCGCCCGGGATCACGCCCTCGACAATCCCGAAAACACGGTCTACTCGATCAAACGACTCATGGGGCGATCGCTTGGCGATCTGTCTGACGCGGAGCGGGAGAGCCTTCCCTACCAAGTGGTCGCGTCGGAGCGGGGCCTTGCCTGCGTTCGCGTGGGCGAAAGAACGGTGAGTCCCGAAGAAGTTTCCGCCATCGTCTTGCGAGAACTGCGGGAGCGCGCCAGCCGAGTGCTCGGAACCGAGGTGACTCGCGCCGTGGTCACGGTTCCGGCCTACTTTGACGACGCCCAACGTCAAGCCACGCGACTCGCCGGCAAGCTTGCCGGACTCGACGTTCTCCGCATCGTGAACGAGCCAACCGCGGCGGCCCTGGCTTATGGACTGGACCGCACCCGAGATGGATGTGTGGTCGTTTACGATTTGGGCGGCGGGACCTTCGACGTCAGTGTGCTCGAGATCCGCGAAGGAATCTTTCGAGTGCGAGCGACGGCGGGGGACACCCAGCTCGGCGGCGACGACTTCGACCGGAAACTGATGGCCCGGTTGCTGGACCAACGGGCGAGAGACACGACTCCGGACGCCAAGCTCCTTCAAGCAGTCAAGCGAGCGGCCGAAGAAGCCAAGATCCAGCTCACCGATGTTGACCAGGTCACTTACGAAGTTCGGGACGAGCGGCTCGGCCTGGACCTGACGGCCACCGTGACCCGAGCGGAGTTCGAGAAAGCGATCGAGCCAGACGTGACTCGAACTCTGGAATGTTGCCGGCGTGCCATCGATGACGCCCAACTCTCCAAAGAGGAGATTCGAGCCGTCGTCTTGGTGGGCGGTTCGACTCGAGTCCCTCTGGTTCGCGCCAAGGTCGAAGAATTCTTCGGCAAGCGGCCGTACACGGGAATCGACCCCGACCAAGTGGTGGCCCTGGGAGCGGGCGTGCAGGCGGACATCCTTCATGGAAAGTCGCGCGAGTTGTTGCTGTTGGACGTGATCCCGCTGTCCTTGGGCATCGAAACCTATGGCGGGGCCGTGGCCAAGATCATCATGCGCAACAGCCCGATTCCCACCCAAGCGGCGGACACGTTCACGACCCACGTCGATGATCAGACCGCTCTGGACATTCACGTTCTGCAAGGTGAGCGAGAACTGGTCAAGGATTGCCGAAGTCTGGGACGCTTTCACTTGGGCGGATTGCCGCCTTTGCCTGCAGGGATGGTTCGGGTCGAAGTCAGCTTTCTGGTGGACGAGAACGGCGTGCTGAACGTTTCCGCCGTGGAAAAGTCGACTGGCACCGAGGCTGGCATCGAAGTCGTGCCTTCCTACGGTCTCACCGACGACGAGATCGCGCGCGTCGTGCAAGAGTCCTTTCAGCATGCGAGGGACGACTTCTCGGCCCACCAGCGCATCGATTTGCGCAACGAGTGCCAGACAATGATTCGCGCCACCAAGAAGATTCTTGGCACCGGGAATCATCAGTTGGATGACGGGGCCGTGGCCGCCATTCGCGATATGGTGCAAGAGGTGGAAGCCAACCTCGACCAGGAAGACACCAAGGCTTTGAAGGCCTTGTACGACCGCTTCGTGGAAGCCACCGTTCCCTTGGCGGGCGAAGTCATGAGTGAGGTTGCCCAGAAGGCGATTCAAGGCAAGACCGTCGAGCAAGTCTTGAATGAATCCCAGTTGGCCCCGGCCGAAGGGGGAGATGCCTCCGGCGAGGACGGCCTCCATTGCGGAGATTTGGGAGACGGATTCCACGCGGCAAAGCCGGAGGGAGCGACCCCTCCGGAGGAACATGCCTGACCCACGGCGCTCGACGCCGAGTGGACCTGGCGGAGCATCCGCCCCGAAGAAGAGGAATGACCGATGGCCCAAAAGCTGGAGTGGTCCCACGCCGATGAGATCGGCTACCAGCTGTTCGAAAAGTTTCCCGGCGTGGATCCGCTGACGGTCCGATTCACCGATCTCCACCAATGGGTCACGGAACTCGACGGTTTCGACGACGACCCCAAGGGGTCGAGCGAGGGCATTCTCGAGGCCATCCAGATGGCTTGGTACGACGAATACCAGGACTAGATTTCTCGAAAAGCGCGCGACCGCCTGACTCTTCCCTTGCGCGTACGCTTTGCCAGGCTCTGCCGATCGCGCAAAGCTTTCCGGCTTTTTGACGCCCGGGAAACCGGGTGTAGGCTTTCTCATCCTTTTGTCTTTCAACGAGCGAAACATCCATGAGCACTGATTCGACCCACGCCTTGGCGCCTCTCGGGAGGCGCATCCGTCGTTGTCTGCCTGGGGGGGCAGCGCTTCTGACCGGGGCCCTGTTGGCCGTCCCGTCCCAGGCGCAATGTGTGGTTTCGGGACCCTCGTCCCTTGACCCGGGCCTGATGACCTCAATCACCACGACTTGCGATCACCCGTTCTTGTCGCTCCTGCAGTTGGGAGTCGACCCGAATTTCCTGCCCGGCATCAACCTGGTTTTGACCAATGGGGTGCCGCAGGGTGGAGGCAACTACAGCTCCACCTTCAACGCCCAGGTCCCTTGGGTTTCCGCATTCGATGATCTTTACTTCCGCGCGTTCGCCCTCGACACGGTCAACGGCGGGATCGACACCAGCAACACGTTGCGTTCGTCCTTCTTCCAGGGTGAGCGGGTCTACCGGGAATCGGAGCCAGGCCTGTTCGTCATCGAGATGGAGTTCGAGCAGCCCGTGGATGACTGGCAGTTCGAGAATGCCGAGTCCGGTTTCAGCGGAAGTGGCTACCTAGTCTGGAAGGGCTCGAATCACTTCAATCAATGCGGAAACGGCATCATCACTTTCCCGATTCAGGTCGACACGCCGGGTCAGTATGCGCTGGCGTTGCACTCCTATCACGTGGGTGGTCACGAGAACAACGACGTGTGGGTGTTCATCAACGATCGCGACTGCAAGAAGGTTTTCTCCTCGGGCACTGGCAGCTGGGTCTGGACCACCGCGGTCGATCCGGGCAATGGTGGTTACAAGGAAACCCTCGACGCGGGCATTCACTACCTGAACTTCTCCGCTCGCTCCAAGGACTTCTGCATCGACCGGATTCACTTGTTCTCGTTGGACGAGTTCTCTCGCAGCCAGATCGAGGATCTGGGCTACGACATGTCGAATTTCAATTACGAGCAGTAATCGAGACGTCAAACCCTCTTGATTCTTCCGAGGCCGCTCCTGCCGGGGGCGGCCTCTTTTTTTGTTGAGGTGGGGTGGTTCGCGAGGGGGGCGGCGTGGGGTCGGGTTTCTCCTCCGCCGTCGGGGGTACACTGGCCCTATGCGTGATTGATTGGGGTTTGGCTCGCTCGGCGCCCGTGCCAGATTCGCGTGGCTTGGTGGACCGGGGGGGCTGACGACGCCGGCTTGGACCGCCACGGCGGAGGAGAAACCCGACCCCACGCCTTTCCGCACGTGCGAGTGGAGGAAGATGGGGATTGGGGAGCGATCGCTCCTTGTCGAGGTGTGGGGCGGGCGTCGTTCACGAGTTTTCGTCCCTCGTCCCCAGAGTGGGTCGCCCAGCTCGTCCCTCTTTGCGGACAGTGCTCTGCTTGCTGTCAGACGTTGCCGGTTCAGACCCTTGCTTCTTGCTTGGCCCCTCGAGTCTGCGACCCGAACGCACGGGACTCTTGATGCTGGTCTTGTGGCCCGGCCAACGAACAGCGACGAGAGGGCGATTCCACTGCCCGCGATGGGCGCACTTGTTCGGAGCCGCCTGCGGGGAAAGCTTCCTCACCGCCCCCGGGAGGGCGAATGGGGCGCGGCGACCGGGGGGACTGCGCGGGCTGGGCGGAGAGCTATCATGCTCCTTAGGGAGACGGGGGATCGATGGGACGGGACGGATGATTGCAGGGATTGCGCTGACGGCCGCGTTGCTTGGTCTGGGTGACAAGCGACCGAACATTCTGGTCACGATCATCGATGACGTCGGCCGGGACGTGGTGGATTTCTATGGGGTGGGTGCTGTGGAGGAGCAGCCGCCGACTCCTTCCATGGACTCGTTTGCCACCAAAGGGATCACCTTTCGGAACTTCTGGAGCATGGCCACGTGCTCGCCGACCCGCGCTTGTTTCTTGACGGGTCGCTATCCGTCGCGCCATGGATTGGGTGCGATTGTGATCGGAGACTCGATCACGCTTTCCGAAGACGAATACACCTTGGCCGAAGCGCTGCGCGACGACGGCTACACCACGGCCTTGCTGGGCAAGTGGCACCTCGGGTGGAAATACGATCGATTCACTCCCCAGATCGTGGGGGGCTTCGACTGGTTCTCCGGGACGAGGGGCAACATCGGCGATTTCTTCCAACACACCGAAAACGTGACGTTTCCCGGAACTTCGTTCACGACTCGGACGACGAGTTACGACACCACCTGGATCACGGACCTCGCGATCTCAGCGATCTCGTCGTTGCCGGAGCCCTGGTTCGTCGTGGTGTCCTACCACGCAGCGCACAAGCCGCTGCATGTTCCCCCTCAAGAGCTCCACTCCCAAGGGGAGCCCACGGACAAGACGATCCAGTTCCTCGCGATGGTGGAAGCGTTGGACACAGAGTTCGGTCGGCTGCTGGATGCGGTGGACCTTTCCGACACGACCGCGGTGCTGATGGGCGACAACGGGCCGGTGAGTGGCAGGACCCAGTACGTTCCGGCCGGCCGCGGCAAGTCGACGACCTTCGAGGGAGGGCTGAACGTGCCGATGGTCGTCGCGGGCTACGGGGTCAATCCACGGCACGTGGGAGTTCAGACCGAGGCTCTGGTCGACGCGACCGACTTCTATGCGACGCTGCTGGGGTTGGCAGGGGTGCGTTCCAAGGAAGCTTTGGAGCTGGATTCCGTCAACTTTGCCCCAGTTCTGCGCAACCCGTGGGGTCCCTCCCCGCGTTCCTGGATCTATGCGGAAAGACTGAAGCCTGTTGGCCTGGGGCCATGGAACATCGTCCAGGTTGCGATCCGGGAAGCGGACCGGAAGTTGCGCATCGACGGCGAAGGCGATCGCTTCCTCTACGACATGACCTCCAGTGATCCTGACAACGCGCAGTTGTGTGGTCCGGCATGCTCCGGCTTCAATACGACCCCGGCCGATCAGGCACGGGCCGATGCACTCCAGGCGCTGCTCGAAAGCGTGTTCGGCTTCGCGCTACCCTAGCACCCACGGCGGGATACAGTCCCCATAACCACCGGGCGAGGAGGGGCGAGGTGGAGTCGGAAGGCAATCCAACGCGATCGCTTGGTCGAACCGCGGACCTCATTGCCCGCTTCGCCCGGCTCTTGCATGAGAGCGGCGCTCCTTCGGACCGACTCGAGTTTGCGTTGCAGAACCTGGCTCGCACCCTCGGTGTTCACGGCCAGTTTCTGTCAACGCCGACTTCGATCATGATGTCCCTGCGCTCGGGCGACACCGTCGAAACGCGCTTGGAGCGCCTGGACCCTGGCGAACTCCACCTGCGCCGACTCAGTGACTTGGATCAGCTCCTCTTGGAGGCGGGAACCTCCTCAGATCCTGCGGCGACGACCGAGGCTCGGCTCGAGCGATTGGAAGGAACTCCTCCGTCTCTCGGCAAGCTGCTCGCGTTCGTCGGGATTCTGCTTGTGACGAGCTCGGCGGCTTTCTTGTTCGGGGGAGGAGGAGCCGACCTGGCGTTGGCCGCAATCCTTGGGGGAGTGGTGCACGGGATCAGCTTGTTGACGGCCCGCCTCGAGGCTTCCCACCGATTGACGGAGCTCTTGGGTTCCTTCATCGTCGCCGCCGCAGCCACCGAATTGGTCGGACGGATTCCTTCCCTCAGTCCCGCCACGGTGATCGTGTGTGCGCTGATTCCCATTCTGCCGGGCTTGAACTTCACCGTGGCGATCAAAGAGATTGCTTCGCGTCACCTGGTCTCTGGCACATCGCGCCTCGGAGGGACCACGATCGTCTTCTTGACCCTCGGAATCGGTTCTGCCCTGGGCATTCGCGTGGGCAGTTCTCCTGAACCTGAGACCATGAGGGATCCCATCCTTTGGAGTCTTTGGGCTTATGGGCCAGCCTTGCTCGCGACCGCGTTCGGTTTCGGCATTCTGTTTTGTGGCCAAACCCGCGACTTGCCTTGGATTGGGATCGGCGTGGCCCTCGCAGTGCTGGGGGCCAAGTGGCTCGTCCCGATCATGGGGTCGGAGCTGGGAACCTGGGCCGCGGCCTTCACCGTAGGCCTCGCCGGGAATCTCTTTGCTCGACTGGCCCGGCGCCCGGCGTCCGTCATGCAGGTCCCCGGACTCGTGGTCCTGGTGCCCGGGACCCTGGGCGTGCGAAGTGTCGCCGCCCTTTCCCAAGAGAACACCCTGCTTGGTGTGCAGGGAGCGTTCTCCGTCTTGACCGTGGGTATCGCCTTGGCGATGGGATTGCTGTTGGCGTCGGCATTGCTGCCGGCGCGGCGGCCGCTGTAGCCAGCACGCCTCATGAAAGACGGTGGGGGATGGTCGAGGTTGCTTCTGAATTCGTGGGGACGAAGACCAGCCTCATGGGAGATCCAGAGTCGTCTTCATTGAAGGCCGTTATGAATCCTCGTCCATGCGCGAAACACCGACGTCTCATCGGGTCGCAGGTGCTGCCGTTTCAGCGAGAGCTCTCTCCCAGGAACCCGGAGACCCGAGATTGTGGACCAAGCTTCGGATGGTCATAGATTTCCTCGCCAAGGGTGCCGGGCCCAGGGCAAACTAGTGAATCACTGACCACGCACAGAGTGAATCTCCAGCGGACAATCAAGAAATGATCGCTCACTCTCGCCTGTGGCACTTCTTGGTTCCGTCGCAAGATTCTGTGGAGAGCGCTTCGTTTTCCGCCAAACTCGTCACCAGCATGGTGTGCTGAAGGAAGATGGCTCACAATCGGCCCGTCAAGGTCTTCGTGTCATACGCCCACGAAGACGAGGCATTTCTCAAGGACCTCGAAGAGCACCTTGCGCTTCTTCGCCGGCAAGGGCTGATTGAGATCTGGAGCGATCGCCGGCTTTCCGCCGGTGAAACGTGGTCTGACGAGATTCAAGAGCAGCTCGCGTCCTCTGATCTCATTCTACTCCTCGTTTCCTCTTCTTTCATCGAGTCCCGGTACGCGTGGGAAGAGGAGATGCGGCCTGCGTTGAAGCGGCATCGGGATCCCGAGGACTCGGCGGTCGTCGTCCCCATTCTTGTCCGAAACGTGGACGTAGAAGGAGCAGAATTTCTCAAAGGAACTCAAGCCTTGCCCCCCGGTGGAAATCCCATCGCAAGTTGGGAAAGGCCCGATGAGGCATGGGCCGCGACCGCGAGAGAAATCCGAAAGTTGGTCCGCAATGCCCCCGAGGCGCATCGTCGCGTTGTCGCTGCCGCTGAGTCGACTCCACCGAGCAATTCGAGATTTCGGGACCTAGCCAAGGACATTCGCGAATACATCGATCACATCGACGAAAACGAGCGGTGGTCCCGAGACAAGTTCGTGGAACTGGAAGCGGAGGTGGAAGCCAGTTTTGGCCGGGGATTTCGTCGGGAACGATTGTCGAGTGCCCTCGCCAAAGCAAAACATCCCGTGATTCTATTGGAAGGCGATCCTGGATCCGGCAAGAGCGTGTCCCTCCGTCACTACGCAAGAGATCTCGCGATCGCTGTGAAAGACCGCGGTCTCCCCATCCCGATTCATCTCGACCTCCGCCGGCTCTCCTATTCCTCATCCCTTTCGAAGAAAGACGTTCGCGAATTCGTGTTCGAACAGGTGTCGGCTCAGGTGAAACCTGACCGTCGCCGACTGGTCGACCTCCACTTTGACGAAGCTTGTTCGAATGGGTGGTGGACCTTTCTCCTTGACGGATTCGATGAAATCCCAGGAGTCTTGGCCTCCACCGCGATCGATCGGACCATCTTGGCGTTTGGAGCAGCCATCGAAGAGTTCGTTCGCGACACACAATGTCGCGCAGTGGTCGCATCGAGGCCGTACCGGGGACCGCGACAAATGGCCTGGCCACTGTTTCGCTTGATCCCACTCTCTACCCAGAAACGAACTGAATTGCTCCGAGCGCACATGCAAGAGTGGTCTCCTCACGATGTCGAGGAGAGAGTCGAGCTCATTCAAGCCTGGGTGGTCGAGCACGATTCCGTGCTGGGCCAACTCTCCAAGAATCCCTTCTTCCTCGCGCTTCTGGTAGCAACCGTCGATGCCTCGAGCGCCCTCCCACAGCATGTGCATGGAGTTTTTGAGAGTCTCGTTCGAGGGCGGCTCGCGAATGACTCGAGGCGCCTTCAGATCTCCTATCAGCTGGATTCCAACACGATTCAATTGGCGAGTGAAGCCATCGGTTATTGCATGTCCTCTCAGGAGATTGGACTGAGTCCTGAGACCGAACAACTCACCAGGGAGGTGAACAAGATCTCGTGGTTGAGTCCGGTGGATCTGAGGTCCGTCATGGATGCTCTCGTCGAACTCCGCCTGGGCCGAGTGGAAGTTGGGGCCAAGCACCATTACTTTTCCTTCAGCCATCGCCGGTTCCAGGAATACTTCATGACGTCGTTGATCCTTCGGCGTCCAAGCCTTGTCCCAGCTCCTCAACTGCTGAAAGACGCTGTTTGGCGAGAATCCTGTGTTGCCTTGCTGCAGACTCAGGACCTTCCAAGGATTGCGTCGATCCTAGATACGGGAGAGAGTCTGCTTCGAGATCAGCGACGGCAACTCAACGAAGGAGATGCTCCAAGCCACTCATTCCCCTGGCCTGCGACCACGCTTCACATCCTGGGAATTCTTCAGACGGGGCTTTCGGGACGACGTAAGGAGACCCCTGCTAGTCTACAGGCCTTGATTGAAGAGATCCTTCGACCAGCCTTTGAGTCGGACTTCCTTCTAGACCGCAAGTTAGCTTTGGAAGTTGCGGGTTCCGTCAAACAAGCAACCCTCTCCCAGTGGATCGTTGACGCATTCGTTGGAAGCAGCCGGCTAGAAGGCGAGATCGCGTTCCTCCAGTGCGCCCAACTCCCTCGGCTCCCAGGAGAGGTTCAACTTGGCATTCGCCAATGGCTGATCTCCCGATTGGACCGGGGAGAGCTGATCGGAGATGCGTCGACCATTCGCGCGCAGGTGACCCGCTTGACTGGTGGAGAAGACTTGATTGAATCGCTGCGTTTGGCCAAAGCCGTCGCGATCCTTAGGTATCTCAGGCAAGGTTCCGCGGCAGTTGCTGTGGTTTCGCAATGCAACGCTCCACCGATACCGTGGACATTCGCTTCCGGCATCGGCGCGGCGATGGTGGTCTGGGCAGGCAAATCCTGGAACTACGATTCCTTTACCGATGTTGTGCCTCCAAGGATCCATCGGAAGTGGAGAGATGGCGCAACCTTTTGCCTCGGGATTGGCGGACTGCTCGGAGCCGCAGGAGTTGCACTTGCGCTGATTTGGAGAGAGCAATCTTTCCGAGTGCTTGTGCTGACTTCTTGGGCGATCACAACCGCGTTATGCATCTGGGAACTCGGTGCAATTTCTGCCATTGAAACTGGACGCCTGCAACGAATGACGTGGTGGCCGCTTTACCCGCTTCTTGCTATTCAAACTTGCCTCAGTGGGTTGGTCATGAAGCTGCAGGCCCTTGCCATCGATTTCTGGCAGACGATCCGTCAGTTGCCTGACGTGCTGCTGTTCTCCGGTGGTTACTTCTTCGTCGTACCGACAATGATGGTGGCCCGAATCGCGATAACGCCCTTCTTGTGGTATCGAAACGCGCGAATCGTCGCTCGAGTGAAACGCCGATCGCGGCAAGGCAAACAGATTGACATCTATGAAGCTCTGAATGATCTCGGCGGGCTGGATGAAAGCCATGATCGCTATCTAGAAGTGCTTTGGCGTAGACGGCTGCTAGATCCGTCGACGATGGCCGATGAGTGCCTCGCTCAGCTCCTCTCCCTTTATGCCAAGGATCGAAGAGAGTTTTTGCAGAAGTTTCGGCAGAACACACTTGATTCAGTGGGAGATGTGTCGAGTTCCCTCTTGGAGTGGGTCCCGAGCATCAAAGTGACGCGTGACCAGGAAAATGGTCAGGCATTGGCAAACCACTGGTATGCGTCGTACACGAGCATGTACCGCCTTCGGCTTGGAAGGTGGTCCGTGAAGGCGCGAGACTCGCTAGTCGCGATCCTGGAGCAGGTTCGAAATCAGCTTGTCGATAAGTAAGAGCGGGTCTCTTCCTAGGCTTGCTCGGCTGGGGTGATACAGGCGACGTCGCAGCGGGAACAAGCGGGACCAGTTGACGGTGAGAGTGTCGATGGTTGCTCGAGTCCACGACCTCCGCATTGCGAACGCGACACTCGCCCAACTGAGCTAGCCACCCAGACCATGGACCAATCGTGGTGGGGGGGAGTTTCCTCAAACGCTTGACCAAGAATCACGCGGATTCTCGGGGACTGTGATCGTCATCGTCGACGGAGCGCTCACGAGTTTTCGGCTCCACCGCGTTGACTTTTCCCCCGTTCGGGAACAGATAGACGCTGGTTCCCTTGCCTGGTTGGCTGGTGATCTCTACCTGCCAACCGAGTCGCTGCGCCATGCGTTGCACGATGGACAGGCCCAGCCCGAAGCCCGCGTCCGCCGTGCGACGCCACGGCTCGAAGACCGTGTTCAAGAGTTCCGGATGCATGCCTTCGCCTGTGTCATTGACACGAACATGGTCCGGCCGAATTTCGAGTCGAATCTCGCCGGATTCCGTGTGGCGGAATGCGTTGTCGAGGAGATTGCGGAGAATCACCAGCCAAGCTTCCGGGGGCCCCGGTGGATCTCCACTCAAGTCCCAGGAGACCTCGATGACAGAGGACGAAGTCTTCCAAAAGGGCTTTCACGCTGTCGGAGAGAGGGCGGGCCTCGCTTGTTTCAAACTCCCGCTCCTGGCGCGCCATCCAAAGGAGTGTCTCGACGGCACTTTGCATGCGGCGCGCGGCTCGATCCATGCGTTCCAAGCGGGGGCGATGTTTGGGGGACTCCCCTCCCTCTTGGAGGGCCAACTCGAGAGCACCGCGGAGTACCGAGAGCGGTGTTCGGAGCTCGTGACTCGCATCGCGCAGAAACACCCGTTCTCGCTCGAGAACGGCTTCGTGCCGGTGAACGTACTGCTCCAAGCGCCTGGCGAGGAAACCGATCTCGTCGTCGTCATAGCGGGTCGAGAGGCCAGAGGCGGAGAGGATGTCGGCGGACTGGAGGCTGTCCGCCAATCGCAGGGCCGGCGCCAAGCTTCGTCGTGCCATCCAAGAGCCCAGCGCCACAGCGCAAAGCGCGCAGCAAAAAGTACCGCCAATCAACCACAGGAAGAGTGTGGCCTCGCTTTCTTCCTCGGGGATTTGCAAGAGCAGCACGCTCCGAGAGCCATCTTCTTCCTCGTGGATGATTCCATGACACTCGAGACCATCCCGTTCGAGCTCGAACGGGCCACGCCTCCGAACCCCGCAGGCGTCCCGGAGGGCCGCGTCCCACTGCGACTCTGGGATGCGCCGAAACAGCGAATTGGCATCCTGATCTCGACGGTGCTCGAGCAATCGTCGGTAAATGGCATCTTCCGAGCGAAACAGCACGGCCCAAACGATCAGAGATGCGACGCTGGCAAGGCCGATCGCCAGCCACACATGGCTGGAAACGAGGCGCCGAGAAATGCGGAGTTCGGGTCGCTCAGTCTGCACCAGAGGCTCTCGAATCGACGAGCTGGTATCCGCGCCCATGAACGGTGTGGATGAGGGGAAACTCGAACGGTCGGTCGATGATCTTTCGCAAACTGTAGAGATGAGACCGGAGAAGGTTTCGGTCCGGAACGAACTGTCCCCAGATGGCTTTCTCGAGTTCTTCTCTTGGCAGCACCCTTGGGGAGGCCCGCATCAACACCTCGAGCAGACGTTCTCCGATGCGGTTCAAGTAAAGGGGCTGGTTGTCACGCTGTACGTTTCGCGACACAGGATCGAAGGTGAGATCCGCGATTTGCAGAAGCGTGTCGCTTTGACTCCGACCGGCACGCCGTTGCAATGCAAGCAAACGAACCTCTAGCTCCAGCAGAGCGAATGGCTTGACCAAATAGTCGTCGGCTCCGGCTTCGAATCCAGCCACCTTGTCTTCTAGGGAGTCTCGTGCCGTGAGCATGAGCAAGGGAGTCGCCGACGAGCTTTCTTTGCGAAGTCGTCGGCAAAGCTCCAACCCATCCAGACCCGGAAGCCCCAGATCGAGAACGATGGCGTCCCATTCGTCTTCTTGGGCTCTTTGCAATCCGCGAGGGCCCTGATGGCAAAACTCGGTCGTCGTCCCACGAAGTTGAAAGAACTCTGCCAGGTTGTCGACCAGATCCAGATCGTCTTCAATGATCAAGATACGCACGAGAACACTTGCTCCCAAACAGCATCGCTCCACCACCTCGGGGACCCCGAGCACCATGTCGAGGTGGCATCTGCCAGCAACGGATGAGGACTTCAACCTCCGGCCGACTCAATCGGACGTTGAAAAGCCGGCTTCTCACGTCTGCTAGAAGCGGTAGCTTAGCGCAAGCGAGAGGGCGTAGGTGAATCGAGACCCTTCGTCGTCAACCAAGGGGCTGCGGGCGGCTCGAGAGAAGTAGTACTCGAACTCGCCGCCGGCGAGCACGCTCCAGCGGTCGGACAAGAAATACTCGAGGCCAAGATCGACGGTCGACGACTTCAGGCCGGCGCCGGGTGCGTATCGAGAAAACGAAGTACGCATGGCCTCATTTCGGGAGACGGCGAACTCTGTGGCCATGTGTTCGGCGTCGCCAAAGCTCACGTCGATCCCGGCGGCAACTCGCAAGCGATCTTGCACCAGAAAACGATCCCAGCCAACCCCCACAAACGTGACGAAGCCTTTGCCACGGCCGAGAATGTCTGGCTGAGCCACCGCGGCAATGGTGAAGTCTCCGAAGCGTCTTGCCAGAGTGAACTGCCCCTCGATGGTGTCTTCCCCCTCGTCCAGTCCGCGAAGTGCCGAGTTTTCATCCTCTCGGGCTTCTTCGTACTCCAGCACGGCACTGAGCGCCCAATCGTCACCGAGATCGAACACCGCGCCGGCTTCGCCGAGACTCAAGAAGTATCGATGGTTCCAACGGTCTTTGTAAATCACTCGGGCGAAAAGATCCGGCTCCACCTCGTTGTCGTCGCTTCCCGCGTAGTCGGGTTCACTTTCCAGGCCAAGAGCAAAGTCGAAGTACCACTCATCGGTGTCGTCGGCTCGGTACCACGGGCTGAACGGGTTGCGATTCTGTGCGCGACGGGGGGGCGTCGTGTCCGGCGCCGAGGTGGAGAGATCCTCGGAGAACTGCCAGGAGGCTCTCTCGAGTTGGAATTGTTGGAAAGGGACGGGCTGAACTGGTTCGGAGGGAATCGCGCCAAGCATCGACGCAAGCAGCAAGAAGGACATGAGAACGCTCCTTGTACGCGACGGACGGTGCCCCATGCACCATCGGGGCTCTTTCTTAGGAAGACCCCGGTCGCGGAACTGTCGAAGCGATGTCGAATCTTCGTGGATTGGATCGACGCGGACGCACCTCGGACCTGGCGAAGCTTGAACCTGCGCGAAGGTCCTTCGGGTCGTCACTCTCGGAGGGGCGTCCGCTCCGCGCGAAGCGAACACGAATGACTCCCTGGATTCCCCTTTGGATCAGGCTTCTGCCACGTCTTGGGGAGCCGTGCCTCATCGGGACCTCTGACCGGCTTCTCGCGGTTGCGGAGATCAGGGCACGGTGGCAGCAAGAAGGGCAGGCCGTTGGGTCAAACGCAACCAGACGACGAACTTGGACGAGGCGAAGCGGATCGAGTGATTGGTGGGAGCTCGAAACGACGATCGACGGTCTGGGGGCATCCTGAGCGACTCGATCACGGGGATCGCCCCGCGAGGGAGCCACCGCAGGGATCTCTGACAATGCAGATCCCCCGCTGTTCCACCTCCCGTTGCTTTGACCCAAATGCCGCGCGGATCGTCGTGATTCACGAACGGGAGAGCGACTTGCTGGAGAGTCGGCGGCGCGTCTCGGAGTTCCCTGCCTCCAGCCGTGGGTACGGAGGAAGCCTCGCCGAGAGTCATGGCCGATCGCACGCCCTTGGACATGGACCGCCCGCGTCCCTCAACTCGATCCCGGGCCGTCGAAAAAAGGGTGATCGGGATCCACAGAGCCACCACGGCTTGGGCAGGCAGCCTTTTGACGACTGGATTCGGCTGGTGACACAGAGTGGTGGATGGCATGGGGCTCGAACCCACGACCTCCGCATTGCGAACGCGACGCTCTCCCAACTGAGCTAGCCACCCACCGTGGGCCGAGGATTCTACCGGTCGATCCGCTGGAGATCGAGGGGCCGATCTCTTGGCGGGAAATCACCCGGGTTGGGCGGCACCGGCGACCGGCGCGGGAGTTTCCTCGGTCTTGCGGCGGAAGCGGGCGAAGCGCATGAGCACGATGCCCAGGTCGTCCAGCAAGCTGTAGGCGAGGGGCACGACCCACAGGGTGAACACGGTGGTGAAGGCGAGACCGCCGGCGACGCCAATGGCCAAACCCTGGAACGAGAACCCGTTTCCGTCGGGCTTCGAAAGGGCGATGGGGAGCAGACCCGTGATGGTGGTCATGGCGGTCATCAGCACCGGACGGACTCGGTCTTGGACACCTTGGAGCACGGCGTCGCGGCGAGGCAGCCCGGTGTGGCGTAGGCGAATGATGCGGTCGACCAAGACGATGCCGTTGTTCACCACCACCCCGGCGAGGACGATCATTCCGATCATGCCGATGATGTCCATGGGGGTGTCGGTCAGGAAGAAGGCCCAGTTCGCGCCGGCGATGGCGAACGGGATGGTGAACAGCACGGAAATGGGCAGGAGCAAGGATTCGAACAGCAGGCCCATGAGGAAGAAGACCAGGCAGACCGCCAGGATCAGGGCGTTTTCGAGCTCGCTCATGTCGTCCTGGAAGCGTTGCCATCCGCCGGACTGATTCCAGCGATAGCCCTCCGGGAAGTGCACTTCGGACAAGAGCCCCTGAAGGTGCGCGGCGTTGCTGCGCAGGTCCTTGTTGCGCGGCTTGAGGCCGACGACGTCGGTGGTCTTGCCGTTCTGTCGGAAAATGCTGCGAGGCGCCAACTGGTGATCCAGGGAAGCGATGGCGGCCAACGGCACCGACGCCCCGGAATCAAATCCGGCGATCGGCATCTCTCCGAGCCGCGCACGATTCGGATAGTCGGGCTCGTCGTATTCGACGATGATCGGGATGTCGGTACGGTCGGTCTGCATCCGCGACACCATGAAACCGCGCAGAGTCCACTCGACGATCCCCAAAACCGATTGGCTGTTGGTTCCGAGCCGTTGCATCTGTTCCCGATCGAGGGACAGCAGCACCTCGCGGTTCGGGTCATCTTCCTCGCCGACCTTTTCGTAATAGTCGTCATTGCGGGCGAGGGCGCGAATCTGCTCGGCGATGCGCGCCACCACTTCACTGTCGGGCCCTTCGATCGCCACCCGATTCCACTCTTCGTCTTCGGTGTTCTGGCGATCGAACGCATTGTCGAACTGGAATTCCACCGCGGCGCGGCGCGGCAGCCTTTCTTCCAGCGTCGCGTACACTTCCTTCTCTTCCTCGGAGGTGAGCTCGACGTCGTACCAAAGGTTGATCTGACCCTCGCGTCGGTTGAAGTCGACGCCGATGGTTGGGTCACCGATCTCCGCTCGCAGTGGCAACAGCGCCTCTTCCATGGCGATGACTTCTTTCTCGGCCGCGGAAAGGGTGGTGTTGGCAGCGAACTCGAACTCGATTTCCATTTCCCCGCCGAAACCCGCGAGGTTGTCACGCACCTCGTTGCCAGCTCCCGCGGCGATTCCGGAATAGAAGAACAGTCCGGCAATGAGCGCGGCGGAGATCCGGTTGTGCAGTGACCAATCCACCAAGCGGACCAGCCCCCGGGTCAGGCCCAGCCGCTCAAAGAAGCCGCCGCCGGCAGAAGTCCGTTGCTGATGAGTTCGCGTCAGGTAGCGCGAAGCGACCGGCACGATGACAATGGCCAGGACCAACGCCGCCAGCAGCGAGACGCACAGGGGGATGCCGATGGACGTTGTGAACAGTCGAGCGTTCCGGTTCTCGCTCATGAAAATCAGCGGCATGAAGACCACCACGGTGGTCAATGTCGCCGTGATCACTGCGAGCATGACCTCCGCGGGGCCTCGGGTGACGGCCTCTTGAATCCCGGTCCCCTGTTCCCGACGTTTGAAGATGCTTTCGACGATGACCACCGAGTTGTCGACCAGCATGCCGATGGAGATGGTGATCCCCATCATGGAAAACAGATTGAAGCTATCCCCCGAGAAGTACAGGTACGCCAGGGTGACGATGACCGAGAACGGGATCGAGAGAGCGATCAGCAGTGTGTAGCGCAGGCGACGGAGGAACACCATGAGCACCACGCAAGCGATCCCACCTCCCAACGCCGCGTCTTCCACCAGTCCGCGCAGTGAATTCTCGATGGCTTGACCGGCGTTCCAGAAGACCTTGTATTCGAACTGCCCGAGGATCGGGTCGTCCGGAATCTCTTCGCGCACCAGCTTCTTGACGGCCTGGCAAACTTCGAAGGTGTTGGCGGAACTCTCCTTGGTCACCGCCATGCCCACACCGTATTGGCCGTTGACTCGGAACAGGCTCTCCGGAGCACTGCGGGCCAGCACCACCCGACCCACGTCTTTCAGCGTCAGGCCCTGACGAATCGGAAAGTTCTCGATCTCCTCGAGGGAGTTGAAGCGGCCATCGACGCGCACAATGAAGCGCGAACCGGAATCGTCCAGGTCGCCGACGGGAACTGAAGTGTTGTCATTGGACAAGCGAGTGATCAGGGCGCCGATGTCGACGTTGTTGGCGGTGACCCGATCTTCGTCCAGCCAGATGCGGACCGAACGGGGCTCGATCCCGAAGAGATTCACATTGGCGACGCCGTCCACCGCCTCAATGCGCGGCTGGAACACTTCCTTGAGTGTGTCTTGGGCAGCTTCGGCTTCCTCCGGGGGATACATCACGCCGCACCACAGAACCGGCGTGTCTGCGGTCGTCCAGCGGCGAACTTGGACCCGATCGACTTCCCGCGGGAGACGCGGACGCACGCGCTCGACCCGGTCTGCGACTTCGGCGTAGGCCAGGTCCATGTCCATGGAACCGGGGAAGGAAACAACGACACCGCCCGATCCTTGCCGTGCGTAGGAATAGAACTCCTTCACGCCGCGCACGGTGCGCAACTCCTCCTCGAGCGGAAGGATGACCTGCTTCTCGAGTTCCTGAGGATTGGCGCCCGACCAGGGGGCGCTGACCCAGATGCGCGACGAGGCGAATCCCGAGGGCTGAAGCTCAATCGGAATGCGGGCCGCGGCGATCAATCCCATGCCGAGCACCGCCAGAACCAGCATGAACACGGCCACCGGCCGCGACACCAGGCGTTGGAAGAACCGAACCAGGGGAGACTCAGCCATCGCTCCGCTCCTTGGGGGTCAATGCAGCCAGGATGCGATATCCCGTGGGAATCACCAGGAGGGTGAGCACGGTCGAAACCGTGAGACCCGAGATCACAACCAGCGCCATGGGCGCGCGCAACTCGGTGCCTTGGGCGGCACCGATGCTTCCCACCAACGGCAGGCCTTGCAACCAACCGGTCAGAGGAATCATCCCGAGAACTGTGGTGACGGTCGTCATCAAGATCGGACGCAATCGGGTCTTGCCTGCTTCGACGATGGCCTCTTCCAGCTCCAGGCCCGCCTGGCGATTGCGATTGATACGGTCCACCAACACGATGGCGTTGTTGACCACGATCCCGGCCAGGATCACACTACCCAGCAAGGCAACCACCGAAACCGGAGTGCCTGTCATGGCCAGGGCGGCCACGGCGCCCACTGCGGCGAGAGGAACCGAAAACATGATCAACAGCGGCTGAACGAAGGACTCAAACTGGGCGGCCATCACGGCATAGACCAGGAACACCGCCAAGCTCAGGGCGAGCAGCAGTGATCGCAGTGAGGCCTCCATCTCTGCTTTTTGGCCACCCACCTGCAAGTCCACCGTGGGGGGATGGGGAACCGTGGCGAGGCGCTCTTCGACCCGGTCGGTGACGCCCCCCAGGTCGAAGCCGCCGGTCGAGGCGCTGAGGACCGCCGCTCGACGATTGCCGACGTGGCGGATCTCGCTCGGACCATCGGCGATGCGAAAGTCCGCAACGGCGCCCAAAGGAATCGGACGCTCCGCGGTGGGATTCACCGGGAGGTCGCGGAGCTGATCCACATGCTGCATTTGGGAGAGGTCGGCGCGCACCCGGATGTCGATGCGCTGATCCGGTCCCGGAAAGGTCGACGAGACCTCGCCTTCCACCGCGATGCGTAAACGTCGCGCCACCTCAGCCAACTGCAAGTTGTGTTCAGCTAGCCGCTCGCGATCCAAGGAGACCAAGACTTCCGGATTGCCGCGTCGCACCGAGGTGCGGACGTCGACGATGCGATCCATGGAACGCAGCTCGGATTCCACAGACTTGGCCAGGCGCTGGATCTCCTCGAGATTCTCGCCAAGGACTTCGATTTCGAGCGGGGCGTGCAGTGCCAGAAGGGTGGGACGGCGGATGTTGAATTTGGCGAGGGAGATTTCCTTCGACAGTTCCGCGCGGATGGCCGCTTCCACCTCGGCTTCGATGTCTCGCGCCCCTTCTCCAGTTTCTGTTCGGATCAAGATGCGAGCGGTGTGGGGGCCTTCCTCGTCGGTGCTGATCGACTCCCGGTCGGCACCGGAGACCACTGCCGATTCCACGACTCCGGGAACTTCCCGCAACTTCTCCTCGATGCGAGTGGCCAGAAGGTCGGTTTGGTTCAAGGGTGACCCGGCGGGGAAGATCAGCTCTGCGGTCAGCTCACTCTGGTACACCTCGGGCAGCAGTTCCCGGCCGAGATTCCCCACCGACCTCCAAGCGAGGAACCCGCAGACCGCCGCGGCAATGACAACCAGCGAGGGAGCATGCAGAGCCGCACGCAGGAGCGGGGGGTACATCCGCTGAATCCCCCCCAAGAGCAAGCCGACTCCTGCCGAGAGCGGGCGCAACAGAACCGTCAGCGTGGCGAACAAGGCGATGGCAATCCAGCGAATCAACGCGGCGCAAAGCAGCCCGGTCACGATCAACAGCCGCCCCTGCAAGACGAAGAGCATCTCCGCCAGCCACCAGCCGCCGGCGAGGAACAGGGCGCTGCCGACCACGGAATAGGTCATCAACGCCTGTTCGGTGGATCGCATTTGCTCGACCACCGCTTCGCCGCTCTTGTCCTCCAACTCTTCCAGCTGCTCGGCGAGAAGCCCGGTGTAACCGAAGATCGAGAGCGCGATCAGCAGCAGCACGATGCTGAGGACCCAGTGGGAGCGCTTCTTCGGAAATCGAAATCCGCCGAACCACCAGCCAAGCTTGCCAGGTTGCCAGCGGGAAGCGGGCGAGGAATGATCCGGCGCGGAGGCCTCCTCATTGGTTTCGACTTGCCTCGACCGACCCCGATCCAATCGAGCAGCGATGCCCGGAATGAAGTACAGGGCCACCGCCAAGGAGATGCCGAGAGAAGCGACCACCGTCAACGCCTGATCGCCGAAGGTCTGCCCCGCAACGCCTTCGACGAAGACGATCGGAGCGAACACGGCAATGGTGGTCAAGGTGGAGGCGGTGACAGCGCCGCCGACTTCCTGCACTCCTCGCAACGCCGCCTGCAGCGGCGAATCCCCCTCGTCGCGACAACGCGCAATCGACTCCAACACCACGATGGTGTTGTCCACCAACATGCCAATGCCGAGCGCCAGTCCTCCCAAACTCATGACGTTGAGTGAGACGCCGGAGAGATACATGGGACCAAAGGTGGCGACGACCGAGATCGGAATCGACAACCCGACCACAAACGTTGCAGAGAGTCGCCCCAGGAACAAGTAGCACACCAGAATCGCCAGAGCTCCCCCGACGATGCCGGCGGTGCGTACTTCGTCGATGGAAGCACTGACAAAGTTCGCCTGATCGCTCAACAGGGTCAGCTGCAAGTCAGAGGGCAGTTTGCGTTCGATGTAGTTGGACATGCGTTCGCGAATCAGCGCTTCGCGCGCCAGACGATCGTCGCTTTTCTTCTTTTTGGCCGCTGCCTCGTCTTCCTCGTCGTCCTCCTGCTCGGCAGCTTGTTTGGCGCGTTTCGCGGCTTTCTCTGCTTGCTCTTCCCAGTACTCTTTTTGGGCCTCGGAGCCAAACAGGCGATCCTTGACCAACTTGGCCGTTTCGACGATGTTGGCGCCCGCTTCTCGGAACACGTCCACTTCCACAGCTTCGGCGCCCGCCACCCGGAGCACGACGTCGCGGTCTTTGTGGGTTCGCGCGACGAATCCCAGGTCTCGCAGTTTGATGAAGCGGTCGCCCCGAACGACGATCGGAAGGTCTTCAATTTCGCCGAGAGTTCGGAACTCGTTCAAGGTCCGAACGACGTACTCCACCGCTCCCTCTTCCAACGTCCCACCGGGGACGTTGAGGTTCTCCTCTTGAAGACGTTGCAACACGTCCTGACTGGAGACCTGGTAGGCCGCCAAGCGCTGAGGATCGAGACGGATCTGAACTTCGTCCTCGAGACCGCCACGGACCTTGACCGCAGCGACGCCTGGAATGCCCTCCAACTCCCGCTCGATTTCCCGCTCCGCCGTGTCGCGCAAGCGCACCAGATCGTCGGAGCCGGACAAGGCGACGCGGAGAATCGGGTCCAGGCTCGGGTCGTAGCGCAGGATCAGGGGACGATCGACACCATCCGGGAGGAACACTCGATCCAGTCGCTCACGCACGTCTTGGACGAGGAACGGCAGGTTGGCTCCCCATTCAAACTCGAGAGTGATCTCCGAAATCTCGGCGCGGGACGAGCTGTGCATGCGCACCAAGCCACCAACGGTGGCAAGAGCGTCTTCGAGTCGTTCGGTGACCCGTTCTTCCAGATCTTCGGGCGCGGCACCTTCGTAGGAGGTGCGAACGACCAATGATGGGTAGTTGATCGGGGGAAGCAGGTCGACGGGGAGCTTCCCCAAGGACACGACCCCGAACACCGACACCGCGAGCACAATCATGGCCATGCCCACGGGACGATGGATGCCGAGGGCGAGAAGCCCTTGGGGTGCTTTGTTCATTCTTCGGCCAGTTCCACCGGATCACCGGTCGTGAGTCGGTCCGCTCCTACCACCACCACTTGATCTTCCGGGAGCACGCAGTTTTCACCCGGGAGCGCTTCCAGGGAATCGGGGTCCTCGAAGCCTGGTGTGATTTCCACGCGAACCGCTTCGCCGTTGCGGGCCACGAAGCAGTAGGGGCGACGGCCCTCGTAAAGAAGCGCACGCTTGGGAATCAACAGCGCTTGTTCGTGGCGATCCAGGACCAGGACGATGCGAACCAGGATGCCGGTGGGGATGGTGACGTTGTCCGCATCGAGAGCGGCGGTGACTTTGACAGTTCCGCTCCGCGCGTCGATGGTCGGAGAAACTCGCTCGATCGAGCCGGTGATCGTGACTCCCGGCATGGCTTCGCTGGTTGCTTCCAGGCGTTGCCCGGGAGACAGCATGGCCAGTTCCCTCTGAGGCCGGAAGAAGATCGCCTTTGGCGCGGACAGGTCCGTGACCTGGAACGCCCTTTGGCCCACGGTGGCATAGTCTCCCGGAGAAACGTCGCGAGCCGTGATCGTGCCGGCGATGGGAGAGCGCAGGGTGCATTGGTTGAGATCGAACTGCGCCCGATCGACCGCAACCTGGGCCGCCTCGAATGCCGTCTCTTTGACGACCACGTTCTGAGCGCTGGTTTCCAGTTCGCGAGTCGTGATCAACGGGACATTGCCGTCCTGATCCTTCGCCAAGGCCTGGTCACGATCGTAATCGCGGCGCGACTGGGCCAAGTCATCACGCGCTTCTTGCAGGCGAACCTGAGCCTCGGCCAAGCCGAGTTGGCAAACGTCCGTGCGAAGAAGTGCCAATGGCTGGTCCTTCTCCACGCGATCGCCTTCTTCCACCAGGATTTCTAGAACTGGTTCCGCGCGTTCTGGAATCACGTCCACCACATCCAGGGATTCGACCGTGGCTGTGACTTCCAGTTTGTGCTCAATCGGCGCAACCTTGACCGGCTCGACACGCACAAGGACGGGATCTCGAACGATCTCCGCAGGACGCTCGTCCTCGACGCGATCTTCCGTCGCCGCCATGGCATCGGATTCCACGTCCGCGCTGCACGCAGGAATCACGACCAGAAGTGAGAGGAGCGGCGCGGCAGCGCGAGCTCTGGAAATGGGAACGCGGTTTTTGCGAAATTCCATAGTCATCTCGAGCAGCAGTTCCGCACCATGGAGTCCTGAACTTCCCCAGGAACCCCGTGTCGTTTTCAAAGTCGTGGCAAGTGGGATGCCATGCGCGATTTCCGAACGAATTCTGGAGCCCATTCTCAATGATTTCGCTCTTCGAGGCACAGTCCAGGGTGGATTCCTTCCCGGTTTCTTTGCCCGCACCGGAACGGATTCTTCTGACCGACGCTTTGGGCCGGGTTCTGGCCGAAGACCTGCAAAGTGATCAAGACCTGCCTCCCTTCGACCGCATCACGATGGACGGCTATGCGATACGGGCTGCGGACCTCACGAGTTCGGCACGGCTCCCGATCGCCGGAGAGGTGGCGGCAGGAAGTGTCGCGCCGGGCCCTCTGCCTCCGGCCATGGCGTACCGGGTGATGACGGGGGCCCCGCTGCCCCCGGGCGCGGACGCCATCATCATGGTCGAGGAGACGCGGGAAAGCGGGGACGTTGTAGAGTTCTCCGAGAAGTCTCGAGAAACGCTTCGCTCCGGTCAGAACATTCACCGTCGTGGTCAGGATCTCGGGCTCGATCAGACGGCCGCCGAAGTCGGAACGCGGATCACGACCGCATCGATCCCGCTCCTGGCCACTCTGGGCTGCGAACAAGTCCCGGTCTTTCCAGTTCCGGAGGTCGCCATCCTGACCTCGGGCAACGAGCTCGTGAATCCGTCCGAGAGTCCCGGTCCCGGGCAAATTCGAGACTCGAACCGCTCGACTCTTGCTGCCCAAGTCCTCAGTGCCGGCTGCCAACCAAGAGTTTTGCCCATCGTCGAAGACGACCCAGCTGCCATGCGCCGAGCGGTCGACGACGGGTTGCGATCGGACGTGCTGATTCTGACCGGAGGATCTTCGGTCGGCCGCTACGACTACTCGTTGCAAGTGGTCGAGGAGGCGGGAGCCAAACAATGGTTCAACAAGGTTGCCATCAAACCTGGCAAACCCGTCTTGTATCTGACCAAAGACGAAACCCAGGTCTTTTGTTTGCCGGGCAACCCGGTGTCGGCCTTCGTCACTTTTGAACTCTTGGTGCGCCCGGCGTTGGAGAAACGCTTGGGCCTGCGCAACGTTTGGCCGGTCCCGCTGCAACTCCCGATACGAAGGACCATGAGTGCGCCGCGTCCGAGGGATCTGTTTCAGATTTCCCGGATCGTGGCCACGAGTTCTGTGGAGACTCTCGGAGCCAGCTGGGAGGTAGAGCCGATTGCATGGTCTGGCTCGGGTGACTTGGTCTCGGTCAACGCCACCAACGCGCTGGTGAGGATTCCCATGGATTCCACCGTCGAAGAAGGGCAGCTCGCCCCGGTGTTTCCGCTCCGCGATGCCAGAGAGGCGTTTCCCCGACAGTCGGAGCCGTGCTCGTGAAGGGTTGGGCAGGACTCGTCGCCGCCATCGCATTGGGCGTTGCCGCGTTCCCACCGCTGGATTGGGGACCACTCGGGTTCCTGGCCTTGTGGCCCTGGTGTTGGTTGGTTCGCCGTTACCGGGGGGGGCGGCTGTTTGGCATGGGGTACCTCGGCGGGTGGGGAATTCTGGGTCTGGGCTGCGCTTGGCTCGGCAAGTCGAGCCTCACCAATCTCCTCGCGGCCTGCGCAATTGAAAGCCTTTACTTCGGCTTGTTTGCCTTGGCGTTGCGATTCCTTCACGTCCAGCGGGGCATCTCCTGCGCTTGGGCACTTCCGGTGACTTGGGTGAGCATGGAGTTTGCCCGCAGTCACATCCCGCTGGATGGCTATCCGTGGTTGTTGCTCGGCTACACCCAATACCGTTGGCTGGAGTTGCTGCAGATCAGCGACTTGGTCGGGGTGTTCGGCATGTCGTGGCTACTCGCGTGGTCCGCGGGAACCCTGGATCATGTGGTGGTGTCCCGCGGTCGCGCTCCCCGAGCCCGCTGGTTGCCCTTGGCCGCGTTCGGGACCGCTCTTGCTTGCGCGTGGGGATATGGAAGCTGGCGACTCAGCGCATCTCTTCCACTGACTCCCGGTCCTGAAATGCTGCTGGTCCAAGCCAGCATTCCCCAGCAGCTCAAGTCGCAGAATTCCTCGATGGAAGCCATCTTGGACGACCATCTTCGGTTGACCCGCGAGGGCCTCGAAGAAAGCAAGGCCCGCATTGTCGTGTGGCCCGAGACCATGTTCCCGCCACTTCCTCGCGAGTACCAAACGACCCGCGGCACGCGCATCGGGACCCTGCTGGAAGATTCGGTGTTCCGCAACCCAAACACTCGGCTGCTTGCGGGAGTCTTGACCATGCAGTTGGATCCGGAGCGACCCGGTGGTCGCCAACGGTGGAACTCTGCGCTGTGGTTCGACGCGGCCGGGGACGTTCTGGCGGTGTACGACAAGTGTGTGCTGGTTCCAGGCGGGGAGTACATCCCTCTCATTCAATGGTTGCCAGCGGGCATGAGGCGCTGGATTCAAGAGTGGGTGGTGGACATGGCGGGGTTCCTTCCCGATTTGGAACAGGGGGAGGGACCGGTCCTGTTTCACCACGAAGATGAAAGCGGGAGGACCGCACTGGGGGTGACGATCTGTTACGAAATCGCTTACCCACATTTCGGTCGGCAAGTGGTGAAGGCCGGGGCGGAGGTGCTGGTGAACCTCTCCAACGAGGCGTGGTTTCCAGACAGCGCCGAGTTCGCCCAATACACCGCCATGGCGGCTTTCCGCGCGGCCGAGGTCAAGCGCTCGGTCGTTCGCAGCGCCAACAGTGGGACCTCTGCCTTCATCGATCCGTGGGGACGCGTGAGCCCACTGCGCGGCACGGACGGGGCCCTTCACGGGTTTCCGGGGACTCTCGCGGGGATCCCGGCGAAGTCCGAGGAACAAACCCTGTATCTGCGCTTTGGAGATTGGGTAGCCTGGCTGGCGTGGGTCCTTCTTCTCGAGGGCGCCGTCCGCCGACGAAAACCTCCGGTTACCGACCCGATCGGGAAGGGAATATAGGGGGACGAAATCGGCTGCCCGCGACCGATGCAAGGGAGCGGTCTTGCCCTCGCGAGGGGGAGAAAGAGGATTGACTGGCCCGAGGACCGGCCTATAATCCTCGCCGACTACTCTAACTCTATTGTATTTCAAGAGTTAGGTTTGGTTGGGCGCTCGAAAGGTGTTGGGAAACGCCTGGGAATCCGGGACTTTCCCGCGGGGCTCGTTTCGACGGGCGGTCGTTCACACCTCCGACGAACTCGACGAACGATCGGAATCGCAGTAGAACGCTGGCTTCAACGGCGGCGTTGCAGCACCTACGCTGGGCTTGGAGATCTCTCGGGGACATCGACTGGGGATGCCCCCCTTAGGAAGGAAACCCAATGAGCACCATTTCGAAGGTATTCATCGTTGTGAACCTCGTGCTCTCCGTGTTCCTGTTGGGCTCGGTGGCTGCGATCCTGTCGAATTCGGCCACGTACAAGGAAAAGTACGACGAGCTGGCCAACAACCAGGGAACCGAAGCTGCCGACCTCAAGAGCGAACTCGCCACTGCCCGCGGCCAGATCGAGAACATGGAAGGCGAGAATCGTCGCCTCCAGAACCAAGTGAGTGACCTGGAATCTGACAACCAGACCCTGCAGACCGAGCGGGATCAGGAGCGTGCCGACAACAACCAGCTGCGCTCCTCGGTGGACAGCATCAGCAGCTCCATGCAATCGGTGCAGACTGCGCTGAACGACATGGACAGCCGCAACGCCGATCTCGCCTCCCAGAAAGACGCGGCCCGGGACAAAGCTGCCGAGGCAGATCAGGCCAAAATGGTCGCCGAGCGTGAACGAGACGATGCCCGTCGCGAACTCGAAAACGTGTCCGGTTTCCGCGCGGACCTGGAAGGCCGCATCGCGGAGCTCGAGGAAGAGCGCGACCTGTTGAAAGCCGAGCGCGAAGCGCTGGTGCAGATGGGCGTTCCTGTCTCCGAGCTGATCGGCCAGGCGGTGCCGCTGATCGAGGCCAAGGTTTCCAACGTTGGTGAAGGATTCGTCGTCCTCAACGTCGGTGACAAAGATGGCGTCCAGATCGGATACCCGTTCGACGTCTACCGCGGCGAGAACTACGTCGGCCGAGTGATCGTCGACAAGGTCTACCCAGACACCTGCACGGCCCGCGTTCGAGTGCAGAACCGGGATCTCGAGTTCGAAAGCCTCGACAACGCCACGACTCGTTTGTAGGTCGTTCGCTGATGACTCCCCGGGTTATCCACGGGGCATCGATCGAGATCAGTCAGCGACACTCAGGAAACCAGAGCACCAGCAGGACAACGGAGACAGGAAATGGCACGCCGATCCGCAGCATCCCGTGGCGACGAAGTGACCGATCTGCAGTCCGAGCCGACTCCTGGCTCCGATCTGACCCTGGAAACCGGGGTGATCTTCGCCACCTTGGTGAGCGTGGTCGCCGGCCTGATTCTGTGCCAGATCGTTTTGAGTGAACACTTCGACTCTGGCCTCTTCGGCGGGTAACCCCTTAGCGGATACACTAGACCGGGTCGGCGCCGCGATGGCAGCGCCGGCCCGGTTTTCTTTTGGGGTCCCGGAGAAACTGTTCTGGGGGTGGGATCGGAGATCGGCGGAAGGGAATCACCCTTCGCCGTTCCGTTCGCTCGGCTGGCGAACGTCGCAACAGGGGATGGCGGACATGGGGAGGTGCATGTCGACGATCGTTGACGTTGCATTGCAGGGAAACTCGGTTCGAAACACCGATGGCTGCGTCGACTTCGGTCCGGCGAGAGGGGGATTCTCCCCATGAGCCCGGCGCCTTTGTTTCGACCATTGGAATGGCTCGTGGGTCGGTTCTCGGTCGACATGGGAATCGACTTGGGAACCGCAAACACTCTGGTTTGCGTGCAGGGGGAAGGCATCGTCATCGCCGAGCCCTCGGTCGTCGCCGTCAAAAAGGGCACCAACGAAGTCCTGTTGGACGGCAACGCGGTCGGCTACCAGGCCAAGGAGATGCTCGGGAAGACCCCGGGAAGTATCGAAGCCATTCGTCCATTGAAATACGGGGTCATTGCCGACTTCGAAATCACCGAGCGGATGCTTCGCTACTTCATTCGAAAGGTCCACAAGCGGAGCTACTTGGTCAAGCCGCGAATCGTGGTCTCGGTGCCGTCTGGAATCACGGCGGTGGAACGTCGCGCGGTGATCAACTCCGCGGAGCGAGCCGGAGCCCGCGAGGTGTACCTGGTGACCGAGCCCATTGCGGCGGGAATCGGGGCCGGACTACCCATCACCGATCCCGTCGCCAACATGATCGTGGATATCGGGGGCGGGACCACCGAGGTCGCCGTGATGAGTTTGTTCGGCTTGGTTCACGCCGAGTCCATTCGCATTGCCGGCGATCAGATGGACCTGGCGATCTCCGAGTACTTGCGCCGCGAGCACAATCTGCTCGTGGGAGAACCAACGTCCGAACGGGTGAAGATTGAGATTGGATCGGCGGCAACCCTCGACCAAGAGATGGAAGTCGAGGTGGCCGGACGAGACACGATCACCGGACTGCCCCGCCACGCCATCATTCGTTCGGAAGAGATCCGGGAAGCTCTCCACGCACCGGTGCATCAAATCACGGATGCCGTTCGCCGAACCCTCGAGATGACCCCGCCAGAGCTCTCGGCAGACCTGGTCCAATCGGGAGTGCTCTTGGCCGGCGGCGGCGCGCTCCTCCGGGGCATCGACTCGGCCATCGAAGAGGTGATTCGGTTGCCGGTGACGATTGCCGACGACCCCATGACCTGTGTTGCTCGAGGGACCGCGGAGTTCTTGAATCAGCTTCAGCTGTATCGACAAGTCCTGGACAGCGGTGACGATCTTTGAATGTGGTGGCGGAATGAGGCGAGAGCGGCTCATTGGCCCTGGGGGTTGGTCGCGGCTGGCATCCTGACGATGCTTCCGATCGCCCCGATTCAGGGGGTCGTGGTGCTTGCCGAGGAGTTTCTGTTGACCGTCGCGCATCAGCTGGCGGTTTGGAAGCGAACGGTTTCGCCCGACGAGGTATCCGCCGCCAGCGAACTTCGCCCGGAGCCGTTGGTTCTCGACGCCCTCGCGGATGCGGCCCAGGCGATTTTGCCTCCCCGGGTATTCGCCGGTGGGGGACAGTTTCACGTGATCCCGGTGGGGGAAATCCGTCGCCCCGACTTTCACTCCTTGGTCGTGCAAAGTCCCATTCCTGAAGGCGTGCCGGTCTTGCTCGGAAATGTCCGTGTCGGCGACACGGTAGCGACGACTCTGGTTGGTTTCACCGCCCAGAGAGGCGGGAAAAGCGGGTTCGTGCCTCTCACTGCGGCGGGCTTTCGAGCCGCCGCATTCGCAGGTGATCCTCGCCGCAGTCGTGGCGTCTCTTTTGTGGTTTCCGGGACCAACTCCCACGAGCTCTCCGGAGAAGGTCCCGAGAGACGATCCCAAATCAAACGCGGCGACTTGGTTTGGGCGGACCCGCGCACCCGAACCGATTCGTGGAGTGGCGGCTGGGAACTCCCCGATCAACCACCGCTGATTCTCGGTACGGTCGCTACGGCATCCCCCAGTGAGACCGACTTGGTGGTGGACCCGGTGTGGCGCTCCGACTGGCTGCGGGACGTCGCGATCTTGTTGCCGTCCGATGCCGAACCTCCCACCGAATACTCATTCCGACACGTGCTCGTCCATGCCACCAGCGAAAGGGCCGATCCTCCGAACCGCAAACTTCTTTGGCTTCGGGAAGGTTGGGAGTCCGGTCTTGGGAGAGGGGTCGCGTTGACCCGTTCGACCGTGTTCGTGGGAAGAATCTTGCGCGCCGGATGGAAGGCTTCCTGGGTCCGGCAAGTGGAGGACCCGGGCTTTCGCTGCTCGGTGTCCGTTCTCCAGGAAGGCCAATGTCACGGCTGGGAACTGATTTCCGAAGGGGGAACGGAGAACTCGGTTCGAGTCGCCGCTCCGCCGCGGGATCCATCCTGGGAAGGGGCGTTGTTGGTGACGGACGGCTCGTCGCCTCAGGTTCCCCCGGGCTTGTCGGTGGGAGTCCTCGAGCGCAGTTCGGACGGCTGGAGAGTTCGTCGGCCGGTCGAGGAGGGCCCTCTCTCCGCTCATGTGTTCGCGGCGAAGGAGGCCACCCCATGACGTTCTTGGTGTGGTCGATCGCCGCGGTGCTCTTGAGTCGCGCCCAGTCGGACTTCCTGCCCTTGCCGGTGGATGCCTTGGTGCTGTTGTCGGCGCTCGTGCTGGTGCGGCTGGATCTCGCTCGGGCGGGGGCTCGATTTGCGGCGTTGCTTCTTGGCTACGCCGCAGGTTCCTCGGATCCGATCGGAGTGTTCCTGTTGGGAGGGGGGCTTGCCGCCCTTGTGTTGCTGGCTTCTCGAGAGTTGTTCTATTGGGAGCACTGGGTGGTGCCCTGTGGGGTGGTCCTTCTCAGCTGGTGCTGCTTCGCCGCCGCCAAGTTCGCCGCTGCCACCCTCGACCTCGTTCCTGCAACGCCGTGGGGCATGGACCAATGGGTCGGTCTGGCAGTGACTTTGGGACTGGCCCCGATCGCTTTCTCATTGGTACGGGTGGAGCCGGTCCGCAGTGAAGCTGCCCACCATCCGGGAACGATGGACTCGGCATGATCGGCGACGGTCGAATCCGCGAAATCCGTTGGATGTTCTTGCTGATTGGCGGCGTCTTGATTGGTCGATTGGTGCAGCTGCAGGTCGTGGAGCACGACTTTTGGTCGACGGAAGCGGTGAAGGCCCGTTCGCGATCCTGGACGACGCCGAGTCGGCGCGGCTCCATCGTTGACACCAAGGGCCGGGAGTTGGCGTCGTCCGAGTCGGTGTACGACCTGCAGTTTCGCTTCGGTGATTTTCGGAAGGGGACTCAAGCCGGCAGGCTCATGCTGGCCCAGTACCTGTTGTCGGGCGAACGTGTTCGCATCGGCGATGTCCTTTCCACTCCGACTCGGGTTCTCGAGCACTTGGTTCCGCTGACCGTTGCCGAGTATCGCTCCATAGAACCTCGTCAGCGACGCCTGGACCTTTGCACCTACGTGAGCTGGCTACGAGGCAAGGAATCCAGTTCCGAACTCATCGAGTTCCTCAACCACGCTCCCCCCGACGAGCTGTTCTGTCGCCCGCTGGTGGAGGAGTGGAACGCCATTGCCGACACGGTTTCCGTCGAAGCGCACTTCGTCCAAGAGTTGGAACTCCGCCTTGGTTGGCAGCCCGGAGAGCTGACCCAGCGAATGGACGAAGCCATCGAGTGGATCGATGAGCGGGTTCTGATTGCCTTGGCGAAACGGGGAGACGTCGAGGACCGGGCGTTCGAAATTGAACGCGAACTGCACCGCGAGTACGACTATCGCCCGCGCATGGCGGCTCGCAACGTACCCCACAACGCGGTGTTCGAGCTGATGGTCGATCCCCAACGATTCGCCGGATTGGTGCCCCTGGAAGCAACCCGCCGGGTTTATCCGGAAGAGGATGAAACCTGTGCCCTGCTCATCGGCTGGGTGGGCGGTCCATCGGAAGAGCTGCTCGAGCAGTCTCGGCGACACCAGTCTCGGCTGGACACTTTGCTGGTGAAGCCCGAGATTGGTCACGAGGACGCTCGGGAAATGACCGTGCTCCGGGAGGCCATCCGCGAGACCGACTATCGCGCCGAGGACGAAGTGGGCCGGTTCGGGTTGGAGGCCACTTATGAGGACCTGTTGCGCGGGCGTCGCGGCTACCGCAAGGTGGAAACGGATCGCCTGGGGCAAGTCGTCCGGGTGCTGGAAGAAGTGCCGGCAACACCGGGCATGGACGTGGTGTTGACCCTGGATCGTCGCTGGCAGCAGGTGGCGGAAACGATTCTGGATCAGCAAGCTTGGACCGGATCATTCGTTCTTTTGGAACTCCCCGAGGCACGCATTCGGGTCTTGGCGTCCTCACCGCGCCTCACCCGGGACGACATCCGCCAGCACGGATTCGCCGATCCCCGCGGTCAGTTTGCGGGGCATCCCAGGGCCTATGGACCCTACTTTCCGCCTCCTCCAGGGTCCGTCGTCAAGCCGCTGGTTGCGGCCATGGCGATCAGCCAAGGCGTTCTCGACCCCGACGAAACCCTGTTCTGCAATCAGAATCGACTGGGTCCCGACAATCACCCGGTGCGTTGCCTGGGCAATCATCAAGACGTGAGGGTGGGGCCGGCGATCACCAAGTCTTGCAACCACTTCTTTGCTCGCTTGGCCATTCGGCTGGGATACGAGCAGCTTTTCCATTGGATGGAGGACTTCGGCTTCGGTCGGTCGACCGGATTCGCTTCCTTGGATCTGCAGGAACCTCGGCGGTTGTTTCCGCCGGAAGTTCCCGGGACGATGAATCAACGGGAGCGGGGTGAACGAAACCTGATGGTGTTTGGCTTCGGTCAGGGGGCAATCGACGATGTGACGCCGCTTCAGGTCGCCGCCTCCATGGCGGCTCTCGCCCAGCGCCGCTACGTTCCTCCGGTCCTGGTCGAGCGAATCGGCGAACGCAAGACCGTTCGCTCGGAGGGGGACCCCCTGGAGATCACTCCGGAGGTTTGGGAGCAGGTCGTCGAGTCCATGCGGCAAGTCACCCTGCCCCCGGATGGCACCGCGATGCCGGGGCGTCAAGAGGGCTTGGATCTCTCCGGATACGATCTGGCCACCAAGACCGGCACTCCGCAGATCCAGGATCAAGAAGACTCGTCTTGGATCGCGGGGTTCTTTCCTTCGAAGGCTCCGAAGTACGCTTTCGCTCTGCTCCAAGAGCACACGGGACTCCACGGGGGCGATGCCTGTGCTCCGGTGCTGCAGCAGATCCTGCAATCACCGCCAATGCATGATTTGGAACAGTTGGCACGCCGCGGAGATCCTCCATGAGGGTGAGGGGGTTCAAGAAGATCCCGTGGTCCGTGATCTTGCTGACCAGCGTGCTGGTGGCAACCGGGGTTGCGTTCATTCGCTCGAGCACCATGGGCACCGCGCTCGAGGGCTGGCATCGACGGCAGATCCTGTCGGTCGTCATGGGATTGCCGCTGTTCTTGCTCGCCGCCGCCTTGCCGTCCCGGTTTCTGGCCCGCTCCGCCACCCCGTTGTACGTCTTGACCCTGATCGCCCTGGCCCTGGTTCTTGTCGTGGGCGTGGAAATCAACCACGCCCGACGCTGGTTTGCCGGGCCCGGTGGCTTTCTCTTGCAGCCGAGTGAGCTCGCCAAGCCCGTGTTCGTCTTGGCGCTGGCGCGCTACCTGGAGTTCCGTCCCGAACCCAACCAATGGCATCGATTGATCGGGCCACTCCTGTTGATGCTGCCGCCGTTCTTGTTGATTCAAGCGGAACCGGATCTGGGGACGGCGATGATGTTCGCCGCCATTCTCGCAGGGATGTTGTACACCGCGGGTACGCGCCGCTGGTACTTCGGAGCGGGACTCCTTGGAGCGCTCGTGTTGTTTCCGTTGCTACTGTCGTCGCCGCTTCTCAAGGACTACCAAAAAGAGCGGATCCGCGCATTTCAGCTTTCGGTGCCGGCAATGACAGCCCAAGCCAAAGAAGCGCGTCATCGTGGCGATACGTCCGAAGCGGTGCGTGTCGAGCAACAGGTGCGGGACTTGAAGCGCAAGTCCGGTTACCAGAGTTACTTCGCCCAGGTCTCGATTGGTTCTGGCGGTTGGTTCGGGCAGGGGGTGGGCCAAGGTCCCCAAAACCGCCTGAAATACTTACCGGAACGACACAACGACTTCGTTTTCGCGGTGGTCGGAGAGGAAGCCGGGTTGATGGGGTCCTCGTTGTTGATTGCCGGATTCTTCCTACTCGGAGCATTGCTTCTCCGAATTGCTCGAGGGACCCGGGACCGTTTCGGGCGCTTGGTGGCCACCGGAGCCGCGGTCGCGCTCGTCACCCAAGCGATGGCGAACATGGCGATGACGATGGGATTGCTCCCCATCACGGGGTTGCCGCTGCCGTTCATCAGCCAGGGAGGATCCTCGATGATGTCGTCCCTCGCGCTCGTCGGCTTGGCCGTGGGCGTCGGCCGTTCCAGGCTGGAAGCGGAGCCGTTCCTGTATCGAGTGTCCCGCGCCGAGGATGCCTTCGCTCCCCAGGTTTCGGACGGACGACAGCGGCTCACTCCGCGCTGAGCGATGGCCTCTCCCGCGCACCCCCCCCTTGGAGGGGGGCCCAGGGCATCAAATCACTCGATGTAGCCGAGCTCTCGCAGCTGCGACTTTGCCTCGTCGTTGATCTCCACCGAATTCGCTTCGCCGATGAGTGACGTGGCTTCGAAACGTTCCGCCATCTTGTCCCGCTGCCGCACCAGTCCTTCGACGATCTCGGGGTGCTTCTCTGATAAGTCGTTTTGCTCGTCCGGGTCGTCGCGAAGGTTGTACAGCTCGCGAAGCTCGCCCTTCTTCTGCTTCTTCCAGATCAGCTTCCAGGATCCGGCGATGAAGGAACCCAGGTTCTCGCGCTCTTCGACGTACACCGGCTGGTCCTCGGCATACCGGTCGAGCATGAACGGCAGGAATGAAGTGCCCTGGCAGCTCATGGCTGAATTCAGCCCAAGAAGATCCAACAAGGACGGCATGACGTCGGTGAGGGAGACCGGCGCGGGCACTCGCTGCGGAGGAGTCAGTCCCGGATGAACGCCCTCCGGAATCGAGAGAATCAGGGGAACGTGAACCAACTCGTTCCACATGCGTCCACCATGCTCCCACTGTCCATGTTCGCGGAACTCTTCGCCGTGATCGGAAACGAACACAAGGATCGTGTTGTCGTAGATGCCGAGTTCGTCCAGCTTGACGAGCAAACGACCGACTTGGTCGTCTTGGTAGCGAATGGCCGCGTCATAGACGCTTTTTAGGTAAGCGATGTCTTGGTCGCCGATCTCATTTTCAATGGCCCCGAACTCCAACTTGGGAGCCAGAGAGCAACCGGCGAGGACACCCTTGTAGTCACCGTAGAAGGGATTCTCAAATCCTTCCGGAACGGTGTAGGGAGAGTGAGGGTCAATGGAGTGCAAATAGAGGAAGAACGGTTCGTCACCGCTCGCCTCGAGCAAGGGAAACGCGGTGTCGTTGACCCGGCACGAAGACAAGCTGCCCTGCTCGGGATCCTTGGCAACAATGCAATCGTTGGCCAGAAAGCGATGGAACCCCTGCTCGAAGTTGAGGCCGCGAGCGAAGATTTGGGGATTGGTCACCAAACCCCAGGTGGAGTACCCCCCAGACTGCATCGCTTCGGCAATGGTGAGCATCGAGGTGGGAAGCCCAATGTCGGTTCCAAGCACTCCGTGGGATGTCGGATAGAGTCCGCTCAGGAGGCTGGTGGTGGCAGGCCGCGTCCACGAGGCCGGAGAATAGCAACGCTCGAAAAGGAAACCGTCCTCGGCGACTGCATCCAGGGACGGACTGGTCTTGTTCTCCGCTCCGTAGCAAGAGAGGTGGTCGGCGCGCAGCGTGTCGATCAAGTACACGATCACGTTGGGACGTGGCGTTTGGACCACGGGGATGATGCGCGGATTGGTGAATCCGGAGAGCACGTTTTGTTCGTCACCCTCAGTCGCGAAAGTGAGTATTCCAGCGCCCGCCATGGAGGACGTGATCTTGATCTCGTGATCAGTCCAGCGATCGGGGTCGCCGAGAGAGTCAAGCAACGTGTGGGTCTTGCCGTCCGGCCCCGTCCAGGTGACTCGAAACATCACGTCGCCCTCGGGAGTCGCACTGACTGCCCGGTCGAATCCGGTTCCCAGTCGCAGTCGATCGCCGGCGGACAGTTCCACTTCCATCGAGAGTCTTGCCGGTGGCGGCAACCACATCGCTGCACGACGGTCGCCGCCGCAGTCCAATCGAGCCAACACCTGATCACGGCCGGGCAAGTCGGAATCCCGGGCTTCTGCCCGCGAATCCTCCGCCAGCCTCAGGTTGGGATCGAGAAGAAAGGGGATCAGCTCTGCATAGGGCTGAACCAAGGTGGTTCCGGTTTCGAGAGCCTCGGTCCAAGAGTGCAGTCCCACTCCCAGGTCAAGGATTTGCTCACTTCCGTCGGGTCCTTGCAACGATGCGGGACCACCCACCAAATACAGGAGAGCCGCTCCCTGATCCGGTGACTCCACTGGCTGCGCGGGACGCGGTGCGATGGGGATGAAAGTCAAGCCGACGGCGTCGCCGTCCTTCGGCCGGGCCAGCACTCGATCGACTTTTTCGGAGTCCAGCTCGACCCAGTCCACCCGAACCGGGTCTGGACCGGCACCCACCAATCGAATCTGCGAGGAGGGGGGCACCGGCACCGTGGTCTCTTGGAGTTTCCAATCGGTGGACTGGCACGAGATGGAGCCGACCACTTCCCCGTTCACTTCGATGGACAACTTCGCAGGCGATTCTTGTTCGGTGCGAACTCTGAATCGAATGAGCGTCGTTTCATCGAGGAACTCGGCGTGGAACGTGACAGATTGCTGGGGGGCAAAGCTCAGGTGGGCCGGTTCGCCACGAGTGAACACCATTCGCTGGAACTTGGCGGTCGTTTCTTTGTCGGACTTCCAGTCCTCGGTTTGCCAACGCCGTCGAGTCGGAAACTCCATGAACCCCGGGTCTTTCTGCAGGCGCTCTTGGGTCGCTCGGCGCGGCAAAGGGCCGGACGCCGATTCGGCTTGCAAAGTGCCCCGAATCGTTGGCCAATGCACCGACGCCAGAAACGTCCCGTCCCCACGAGGGACGAACACGTCGTCCAAGGCGGTCGGCTCCGGCAGAACGACGTCGACCGCTCGGCTCTCCAACTCGTTGACCCGATGCCACTGGTCGAGCAAGTGCGCCACGTCCCGCGGCTCGGCGTTCACCGCAGGCGTCTCGGTGCCCTCGGAAGCGGCCGGCGTTTCGTCATCACCGCCACATCCTGACAGCACGGCCAGGAGGGCTCCCATCCACAGCGAGTTCTTCATCATGCTCCGCAACCGCGTGCTCTTAGTGAGACTCGGATTTCTGAGTTGCTTGGTTGACCGACTTGGCGGAGGAAGTCACGAACGGGTCGCTGTTCTTCTTCAACGCCTCCAAATCAACGTGGGCCAGGGCTTTTTCAATCATGGCGGCGTATTCGCCGGCACGGTTGGCCTGGGGAATTCCTTTCCAGAGAACCTTGCCGTCCGCACCAATCAAGGCCGCTGTCGGATACATGCGGACGCCGTACTTCGCCACAACTTTTCCGCCGCGATCCCAGAGGACCGGAAAGCCAAGTTTTTTCGAAGCCACATGCTTCGCCACGGCATCTTTCGTGTCGATGCGTCCATCGTCGACATCCACGACCACAAGTCCTCGAGAGCGGTATTGTTGATCCCACCTGACCAGGTGGGGAACCATCTGGTTGCAGCCCCGTCAGTGGATGAAAGAAAACTCCACCCACACCACGTGACCACGCAGTTTCTCCAGCGAAAGGTCTGCGTCCCAATTCACCCATTCATCCGCAGGAGCTTCGAAGCCAGGCGCAACATCCTTTCCCGAGACGGCGGTGGATTGAGCCGCGGCAACAACCCCCGGGAGGAGGGCGGCGGCCAAAGCGAGAAGCATTCTCTTCATGGAGTTCTCTCCGGGAACGAAGGCAAGGGGGCCGAGCACTCGAAACCAGCGAGTCGCCGTACCGGTCGGACTCCGCGGGCCCCATGGCGCCGTTGAGTCGCTGAACCCAACGACCCGGCCATGGGGGGAGCTCCTCGATGGGGCTCGGAAGCATTTCCGACTTGTTTTGCGAACTACTGGTTCGAGACACTTGGAACCATATCGTCCGCCTAGGTTGGACGGGAGTAGGGGCCAAGAAGAGTTGTCCGGGGAACCTTGGATTTCGGGATTTTTCTTCGGGTTTCCCGGGGCGGCCGGCCGTTCATGAAGAAAAGGGAAAGTCGAGACCGGGAGTCGGGAACCCAGGCCCTTGAAACCCATCCAACCAGATCGGAGCAAGCCAGACCCTTCGGCGGAATCCGCCTGGTTGGCAAGGGCTCGCCGGGGCGACCGAGAGGCCCAGGCCTGGCTCATCGAAACCTACCAAGACGCCGTGTATGGGCTGGCGTTTCGGTTAGTCGGCGGAGACCCGCACCGAGCGGAAGAGCTTGCTCAGGAGACTTTTCTTCGTGCGCTTCGAGCCTTGCCTGGATTCCGGGGCGAGGCGCGGATCTCGACATGGCTGCATCGCATCGTGGTGAATCTGCACGTCAACCAACAGTCGACCCTGGCCTCGAAGGCGGCCCGTGATTCGGTGTCGCTGACCACACCAGAGCCAGACTCCCGCGGCGATCGAGATTTCCCGACACCGCAGCGAGGGCCCGCGGAAGCCGCGTCTCGAGCGGAAGAAGTGGCTCAGCTGGAACGCTGCATCGACACCCTCGACCCGGATCGCCGCACGGTCCTGGTTCTTCGCGAACTGCAGGGGGCCTCCTACGAAGAGATCTCCGAGCTACTGGGTCTGGCCGTGGGCACGGTCCGCTCCCGGCTGTTTCGGGCCCGCGCGGACCTTCGGGCGCGGATGAACGAGTTGGCGTCCACGCCGGGAAGGAGCGGTCGATGAACGGCTGTGATTCCCTCCGCGAGTTGCTCTATCTTTCGATCGACGGATTGATCGCAAAGGAAGAGTCGGAGGCCTTGGAGACCCACCTCGCGTCCTGCGCCTCGTGTCGGGCAGTTCAGGAAGAGATTCGCGGAATCCAACAAAGGGTCCAGGGGTTGCCGACACGCCCGGCTCCCGACGGGTTCCAAGACCGAGTGCTTCAGCGCTTGGAGTCAACTCGACCGAGGGCCTCCCTTTGGAGTGCCTCTCGCTGGGCGGCCGCCGCGTTGGTTCTCGTGGCCCTTGGAGTGGCCACTGTGACCTATTGGGAATTGAGCTCCGGCGACGAGACACCTGTCGCGAGCGAAGTGGCTCAACGGGAACCAGACGCAGCGACATCTGCGCCGGCTCCGCCACGCGAGACCTTCCGCGCAGACTCCCCGAAGGAACTCCGGGAAGAGATGGCCCCCTTGGGTCGCGTTGCTTCCGAAGGGCCTGCGACCGCCTCCTCCGGCAACGAGTCCGCGCCCACCTCCGACGACTCGTTGGCAAAGAAGCCGTCGACGATCCTGGTTGACCAGATCGAGGGGGACCAGGAGCTGGCGGAATCACCAGCGGCACGAAGTCGCGAGAATCGGCAATCGGCCGCGGACCTCTCCGATCTCGAGTCCGTATCAAAACAAGAGTCCGGAGCCGACTCCCCGAGTTCCGGTCAAAAAGCGTGGGACGGCCTGCAGACTCAGCAGGTGGCCCTGCAGCAAACTCAAGACATCCCGGAATTGACCCAAGTTCTCCAACTGACGCTCCCGGGCTCTCAGCAAGAAGAAAGGAAGAAGCAGACCGCTGGCGGCCGAGCGGGCTTGCGCCAACCACTCCCGTTGGCCGAGCAGGAGTTGAGGATCGAGCGGGAATCGCCGATTCGCTACCTCCGAGTCTCTGCCACCGGCGATCCGAAGGCGCTGTCGATGCTTCAGGATCGACTCCCCGGCGTGCAGAGTGTGGTCGAGACACCGGCGCTACAAGTCGGTGTGGTCGGAAGTCCCCCAGGTCCCGTCCGGCAGGCCTTGCAGCCCTGGCTGGCACGCGGCGCACGAATCGAGGAACTTCGATTCGACCAGGAGCCGATCCCCTGGACCGCCGTCGAGCCGGATCCGTCCCGCGACCAAGCATCCGCCGCCGGAGCAAGCCCCGCGGAGGTCGCCGGGGAAGAATTGGTTTCCCGCTGGGTGTTTTTCCTGGAGCGCTTCTGAGTCCGGTGATCGAGCGGGAACCAACGGCTTCGGCGGCCAACCAGACGATTCGGTCGCCTGCTCCGCGTCGCCGCTCGGGACGACGTCGCTCCGCGTACGTGGCCCTGATCGCTTTGGGATTGGGACTAATGATGGAAGCGGGGTCCGCGTTGGCGCTGCGTCGGGTGGATGGAGCCTGGCCCTCTTTCGCTCGATTCCGCCTCGAGCAAGGCGAGCTGGCCGGCACGTCCCTGCAATCGTTGAACGCCAATTCGCTCCGCCCGTCTCTTCCCAACTTGAAAGGGGACTCTCTGCACCCGTACCTGGGGTACTTGCCCAAGTTGCGCGACGGGGAGCATCCCCGCCGGCGCAAGGTTTATGAACACGGCTTCTATGCAGACGATCACCCGCTGTTCCAACCCTCCTCGGACACAGCGGTGGTGGGGATCACCGGCGGATCGCTGGCACTCATGTTCTTCGACGACGCGACAAAGCTTCTCGCCGAGCGCTTGCGCCAAGCCAAGGAGTTTCACGACAAAGAGCTGTTCTTTGTGGCGCTGTGCTACGGAGGCGCCAAACAGCCGCAGCAGCTCATGATGCTGAACTACGTTCTGGCACTCGGCGGGCAACTGGACTTGCTCATCAATCTGGATGGATTCAATGAGATCGCTCTTCATGGGGCAGAGAACGCCAAGAAGGACGTTTTTGCGCCATATCCTCGATCCTGGTTCCATCGGGTTTCGCCACTCCCGGATGCATCCTTTTCGATCCTGCACGGGCGGGTGGCCTATCTGACGGCGCGGCGTGTGGCGGCGGCCGTGGCCGCGCGGGATTCGCTTTGGTCTCGTTCGTTGAGCTACCAGCTCTTGTGGAAGATGCGTGATCGTTCTTTGCAAGCGGAGATTCAAGCGGGCGAACAGGCCCTGGCCGAGTATCGGCCTACGGCAAGCTACCGGGAAACCGGGCCTCGTTGGGATGGTCCCGGCGACGCAGACCCCTACGAGTTTCTCGCGGACGTTTGGATGAACTCATCCCTTGCTCTGGATCAGTTGTGTCGAGCCAACGGGATTCGCTATTTGCACTGTCTTCAACCCAACCAGTACGTCCCGGGCTCCAAGCTCCTCACCGAAGAAGAACGGAAGATCGCCTATCGCGAAAACCATGTGTACCGCACAGGAGTGGTGGACGCCTATGGTTTGTTGCAAGCACGCGGCGAGCGTCTGCAGGCTTTCGGAGTCGATTTCCTGGATTTGACCGCGGTCTTCGCCGACGTCACCGAGACGATCTACAAGGACAACTGTTGCCACATCAACTCGCGAGGAAATCAGATCCTTGCGGAAGCGATTCTTCGTCACCTCTAAATGGGCCTCAGCCGACCACGTCCTCGACGGTCACCGCGGTGCCGTAGGCAAGCAGTTCCGCGGCCTCAGGTGCCACCTCGGAGGTCGTGAATCGAACGCCCAGAATCGCGTTCGCGCCCAATGCTCGGGCGTGCTCCACCATGCGATCCAAGGCCTCTTCGCGGCACTCGGCCAGGATCTTGGTGTACTCGGCAATTTCGCCGCCAACCATGTTCTTCATGCGGGCGACCACATCCGTACTCAGGGGAGCCGAGCGAATGGAGTTGCCCCTGGCTAGCCCGTGGAACTTCACGACTCGCTTGCCGGGCAAGGTTTCGCAAGTGGCCACAGGAAACCTTTCAGAGGGGGTCATCGATGGACCTCGCGGTAGCGATCGTAAGGAAGGGTTCGCAGCCGAACCCGAAGCACGCTGACGAAGAGGAGCAAGAACCCAGTGGCAACGAGCCCCAATCCTGCCTTCAGCCACCAGGCCAGCAGGTCCGTGCGAAACACCTCGAACATCAAGGCGCTGGTGACCCCGACCACCCCGATCACCAGGAACCACCACGCGGAGCGCCTCTCCATGCGGTTGTAGAGGGTATTCCAAAATCGATCCAGCTCGTAGTCCTGGGGCTCTTCGAGGCGCAAAGAGTCGGTCAAGTCGACCAAGTGACGGTATTGCGCCAGCTTCTGCGAACAGGAGGCGCAACCCTGCAAGTGAGATTGGAGGGAGGCCTGCTCTCCTTGGGAAAGCTCCCCATCGAGCGCTCCCATCATCAGGATTTCAAACTCTTCGTGAGCGGAAGAGGGATTGCTGCCCGACTGCGTGGACTGCTGGCTCATGCCTGCTCCATCCGCTCTTTGAGCTTGCGGCGGGCATAAAACAACCGGGACATCACCGTGCCCACAGGAATCTCCAAGGATTGCGCAATCTCGGCGTAGGGCATCTCTTGGAAATGGCGCAGGGACAAGATTTCTCGATCCCGGGGGGGCAGTGCCTCGAAGGCTTTTGCCAGTCGTTGCAACTCTTCCCCCTGTTCGGCGCGGTCTTCGGGGCCCGCCGCCTCGCAGGGGATGTCCATCTCAAACTCATCTTCTTCGTTGCGCCGCCGAAGAAAAGAAAAGGTGCGACGACGTTTGAGGTGCGTGAGACAGACGTTGCGCAGGATTCGATAGAACCAAGGAAAGAATGGCTGACTCGTGTCGAAGGAGCGCAGCGCTCGGAAGGAACGGAGGAAGGCGTCTTGGCAGAGGTCCATTGCATCGTTGGAGTTTTTGACGAGGCCCATGGCCACCGCATAGGCCTGTCCCTGATAGCCGCGCACAATGGCCTCGAAGTCTTCCTTCCGGCCACGGAGCACTGATTCCAGAGCAGCTTTCTCCTTCTCACGATCCATAGAGTGGTGAACGCCTTACTCGCACGCCTTCCGGGAATTCGAAGAAAACGGTTCCTGGCCCGCGAGCGTACGGAATCCGCCCTGTTTCGCAACGCTTGCCGGCCGGGGCCTCGGTCATTCGGCCGGCGGAAGAGCGCCCAGAATCGACTGGGCCGCCCGCGACGCAACACCGGATTGGAGCAAGGTGTCCCTCATGCGGCGGAGTTCCCCCTCGCATTTCTCCCGGTCTGGGCCGTCGCGAAACAGGAGGGCCGCCTTCTTGGCCATGGCTTCGCTCGGATCCGAGGTGGCGAGAAACTCCGGAAACACTTCCTGCCCCGCGAGGAGGTTGGGCTGGGAAATGTAGGGGCTCGTCACCAGGTAGTGGGCGGCACGTCGCTGCCAAGGGGTGACGCGATAGAGCACTAAAGATGGGACTTGGAAGAGAGCGGTTTCCAGAGTTGCCGTTCCTGAGCTGACCAGGGCCAAGCGACACTCCCGAAGCAACTGGGCAAGAGAGCAGTCTCGAACTTCCAGGTCGCAGTCATGGTCACGCGCCGTCTTGCGAATTTCGTCTCGTTTGTTTGCAGACAGGTGGGTGCACACCAATCTCACCGGTTGGCCGAGTTCTGCCACCAGCCGATCGGCAGCTTTGAGCATCCAAGGGAGGTGCTGAGAAACCTCGTGGCTGCGACTCCCGGGCAGCAGGGCGATCGCGCTGCGATCGGAGGAGGGGAGCAGTTCCTCTTGGGAAACCTCGGGTCGGGTGTCCGACACGGGATGGCCGACGTATTCCGCGTCGACCCCGGCGTTTCGAAAGAATTCCCTTTCGAACGGAAAGATGACCAAGGCGCGATTCACGGCCCTGGCGAAGCGACGAATCCGCCAGGGCGCCCAAGCCCAATATTGCGGGCAAATGAAGTAGTGGGTCGGGATTCCCCGGCGACGAGCCAGGAGCGCGAGGTTCACGTTGAACCCCGGGTAATCGATCGGAACGACGACGTCAGGGCGTAGCTTTTCCAGCCATCGATCCGCGTCCGAAAGCAGCCCGATGAAATGAGCCAACGACGCGAACACCCGCCGAAACCCCATGATCGGGTTCTCGGCCAATGGCACCAAAAGCTCCGCACCGGCATCGGCCATCGCCGCTCCGCCAAACGCTGAGACACGCAGGCCCGGCGATTGGCGTTTCAATTCACGAACCAGGCGAGCTCCGTGAAGATCTCCGGAAGCGTCCCCCGCGCTCAAGAAGATGTGGCGAGCCCGTGCGGGCAATCGATCACTCCACGGGGGCCAACCAGTCGCGGTACTTGTCGATCTTGCCGGCGACGGCATCGAAGTACTTCTTCTGCAGCTGGGTGGTGATGGGGCCGCGGCCTCCCTCACCGATCGTGCTTCCCCCGACTTCTCGAATGGGGGTGACTTCGGCGGCGGTCCCGGTCAAGAACACTTCGTCGGCGAGCAGCAGCTCGTCGCGGGCAAAGCTCTCCTCGCGAATCTCGATGCCCAATTCCTCCGCGTGGTCGCGAGCCAGGGTCAGCACGGTATTGCGGGTGATGCCGGGAAGGATGGCCGATCGTTCCGGAGGAGTTTTCAGCACGCCATCTTTGATCATGAACAGGTTTTCGCCGGTGCCCTCCGTGCAGTAGCCGTTGGAGTCGAGGAAGATGGCTTCCTGGTATCCCTCGCGGAGAGCTTCACGCTTGGCCAGGATCGATGTCGTGTACTGACCGCAAATCTTGGCTCGGAGGAAGTTGGAGCCGAGATGCTGGCGTGACAGGGTCGAGATCTTGGCGCGAATGCCCTTCTCGAGTCCGTCCTTCCCGAGGTAGGTCCCCCAGGGAAACGAGGAAATGGAGACCCGCACCGGATTCACGGCGCCCAGACCGACCTCGCCATCGGAGTAAAATGCGAGCGGTCGAAGGTAGCAATCCTTCAGGTCATTGACGCGAATACTCTCCAGGCAGGCCTTCACCAGGGTTTCCGGCTCAAAGGGGATTTCCATGCGCGCGACCTTGGCCGAGTCGAACAGACGGTCGATGTGTTCCGCGAGACGGAACACGGCCACATTGCCGGTGGCCCCTTGGTAAGCCCGAATTCCTTCGAAAACGCCCAGCCCGTAGTGGAGGGTGTGGGTCATGACGTGAACGTTGGCGTCGGCCCAGGGCCGAAACTCGCCGTCGATCCAGATCTCTTTTGACGTTGTCGCCATGGCTTCCCTTCCCGTTTGCGTCTTTGCTTCTTTGCGAACCTCTGCCGCTGCGGCGGGCGCTTTTGTCACCGTGTGAGTCTCCATCAAGCCTGTTCGGACAGGGAGGCACGGATTCGGCGAATCCCTCCGGTGTCACGACAGAATCCCAGTTCCCCAGAACCCCAGATCCCAGGTATCCCAGATCCCGGGTCTCGGTCGGGCCGAACACTGTGGCCGCTGCTCCGACGGACAACCCTCCGTGGAGAGAGAAAAGATTCCCAAGACCGAATGTGCGAATCTCGCTCAAAGAGCGAAGGGCGCACTCCCTGGACTCCAGCCCCGCAGCATAGCGGCAATCGTTCCGAGTCCGCCGGGTTCTGCTCGGGGCATTTTTTCCTCGCCCGTCCGCCCCAGGAAGCCCTCTGGCCGGGCGTAAGCTATTGGCGAAAAAGAAGGTAGGGAATGACAAGTCGGGACTCCAGCAAATTGTCCTTGATGGACGATTTGTAAACGTCCACTCTTTGCGGCCTTTTTCAAACAACCAACGACACGGAAATCCGGAGGACCACGGTCCATGGCTGATTCCATTCTCCCGACCCCCTTTCTGGACAAGAAAGAAGACAAAGGCGAGCCCGGAGGCTTCGTCCTCAAGCGCCTGCTCGAAAGCCGGGTGTTGCTGGTTGCCAAGCCGGTCGATCGCAAGCTCATGGAGCAGGTCTCCACCGGACTGCTGCTTCTGGAGAACGAGGACTCGAATGCGCCCGTGACCGTCTTCGTGAACTCCCCGGGCGGCGACGCCGACAGTGGGTTCGCGATCTACGACATGCTGCGCTTTTGCCGTTTCCCGGTTCGCACCATCTGCGCGGGTTTGGCGGCGTCGGCAGGCGTGCCGATCTTCCTCGGGGGAGACAAGGGCAGCCGCTTCTCCCTTCCGCATTCGCGCTTCCTGCTGCACCAGCCTTCCATGCAAATGATGGGGCAGACCAGCGACCTGGAAATCACCGCACGCGAGATCAACAAGATCCGCGACAAGTACAACGCCATCGTCTCGGCGGAAACCGGTCGTGACGCGGACCAGATCAAGGCCGACGCCGATCGCGATTTCTGGCTCGCGCCGCAGGAAGCCGTGGAATACGGACTGGTGGACCGCATCGTCAGTCACCGGGGCGAGATCGACTGATCCCGCTCCAGCGTCTGAAGGCCCGCAGGGCCTTTGGATACGCGGCACCCCTCGGAATAATCATCGGGGCCGGCTCTCAGGGGCCGGCCCCGATGTTTTTCTTTTCAGAGGGTGACCATGGCCAGTGGCCGCAGCAGATGGCAGTGGGGTGTGTGGGTGCCCTTCGTGGTTCTCGCCATCGGCCCATTTCTGGCCTTGCTGCTCGACACCCTGTTCGTCGACGGCCAAGGCTGGACACTAGCGGCCTACCGGGACAGCTGGGGTTCTCGCAAGCAATGGGAACTCCTGATCAACAGTGCTCAAGTGGGGGGCGGAGTCGCCGTCGGCTGCCTGCTGTTGGGTCTCCCTTTCGGATTCCTGGTCAGCCGCACGGATCTGCGCGGCAGGTCTCTCTACGCCGCAGTCTCGGTGATTCCACTGCTCATCCCTTCCTACGTCAGTGGAATCGCCTGGACCCAGATCCAACCGATGGGTGGCTATCCGGCCATCGTTTTCATCCTCACGCTCACGTTCTTCCCCATCGTCGCCTTCTTGGCGGGCCGTGGGTTGCGAGAAGTTGGTCACGAAGTCGAAGATGCCGCACGCTTGCAACTCGGCACGCTTCACGGAATGTGTCGGGTCACCCTTCCTTTGGCCGTGCCGTCGGTGCTCGCGGCCTCTCTGTTGGTGTTTGCCCTTTCGATTTCTGACTTTGGGGTGCCCGACTTCTTCAGCTTCGCCGGGAACCAAGAGCAAAGCTTCCAAGTCCTCTCCGCGAACGTCTACTTCCGCTGGTTTGCCGAGCAAGATTCCGAGGGTGCCGTGGCTGCGGCGATGCCTCTCCTTCTGTTGGCTTGCGCGGCCATGGTCGGGATTTCGTGGAGTGAGGGAAGACGGGGACGCGGTGCGATCACAGGGAGTCACCGCGTTCCGCCGCCGGTCCGACTGGGGCGATGGAGTTGGATCGCCCACGCGTACCTGTGCTCTGTGATGGTCCTCAGCGCCGGATTTCCCATGGGTGTGGTGCTGAGCTGGCTGGCCAAAGGAACGCCTGCCGAGGAAGCGATGATCGCCACACCGCCTTCGGGGGCCGACGCAATCGTGGAGGAAGTCACCTTGCTGGGCCTCTTGCAAGGTCCGGCGGGCGGCGACGTGCTGCGCTCGATGCTTTATGCCGGGCTGGCGGCGGCCGTCATCGTTGTGGTGGCGGTGGGGCCGGCGCTTCTTCTCGCGCGGAGACGCCGCTCGAGTTCCGGGGGACTCCTCTTGTCATTCGTGCCCTTGGCGATTCCCAGCGTGTTCCTCGGGATGGCTCAGTTGCAGACCTTCGACCGCGCGCTCGTGCCGGACCCTTTCTTCACGGGTGGCGGGCTCGTCGTCGTCACCTATGTTGCGCGCTATCTCCCCTTGGGAGTGCTGGCGCTGCGGGCGTCCGCGCTGCGCATTGCCCCGGAGATTCACGAGGCCTCCCAGCTTTCCGTGCGCTCTCCGGTCGCCCGTTTCTGCAAGTGCACGTTCCCCCTGCTGGTTCCAGGAATCGTGGTTGCTGCAACGCTTTGCTTCGGCCTAGCACTGCGAGATCTCGACAGCATCGTGCTCCTCGATGGTGCTCAAAGGACACTTCCTCTGCGGCTCTACAACAAGGTTCACTATGCTCGGGATGCGGAAGTTGCGGGCTTGTGCCTGCTCCAAATGATGTCCGTCTTCGTGCCCTGGATCGTGGTTCGTCTACTGGCTCCCGCAGCGTTTCGACAAAAACAATGGTGATGGTGAAACCTCCGGGAAGGGACCGAACATGGCTGTCTATCCCCTGCGCAGCATCAGCTTCGTCACGGAGTGCTTGTTTCCCCAGCGAGCCCACCCGGTCGAACGACTTCAGCAGATTCACCACATCGCGTTCCAGGATCCCGCGACTCGCTACGCCAATTTTCAGGTGCTTCCCCAAGGAGTTCAGCTGGCCAATCCCACAGCAGCGCCGGGAGTTCTTTCGAACGCGCTGATCCTTCCCGATCGATTGCGAATCCAGGAACAAGGCACTGGCATCTCTCGCGAGGACTTTCGCATGCGGGTGGAACGCTTGGCGTTCTTGGTCCACGAAGAGCTTCAGGTGGCCGCCTATTCGAACCAGCAGTTCCTCATCCAGTCGTTGGTCAATCCGCGCGCCCATTCCCAAGCTCGCGACTACGTGCGCGAATCGATGCTCGGCTTCCAGAACGAGAACTTCTCGGTGTTCGGGAACGATCCTGGACTCGTCGGGATGCGCCTTCGATTCCCCAGCAATGCTCCGGACCAAGGGCAGTTCCATGTCCGCATGGAGAACTATCTGTCCGACCCACGGTCACTGTTCCTGGAGAACGTCGGGGTGTACAGCCAGCCGGTCTCCTCCGAAGACATTCCCCTCTTGGGAACCCGCTTCGACGAAACGTACCGCTATCTGGCGGGACCCGTCATCCAGTTCGTCGCGCAGTTCGAAGAACGGACCAACCCATGAATCGCCTTCCGGGACTCACCGTGGGACTTCTCTTTCTCGTCCCAACCGCTGGTGCGTGCCAGGAATCCACCCCCGTGCAATCTTCTTCGTCGGAGCCTCCCGCCGTGGACCACCAACACACCAATCGCCTGGCTCGAGAAACTTCCCCGTACCTTTTGCAACATGCTCACAACCCCGTCGACTGGTATCCGTGGGGCACGAAGGCATTCGAGAAAGCCCGTGCCGAGGACAAGCCGGTGTTTCTCTCTGTCGGCTACTCGGCGTGCCACTGGTGTCATGTCATGGAGCGCGAGTCGTTCGAGAATGATGCGATCGCGGAAATCATGAACCGCTTGTTCGTCAACGTCAAAGTGGACCGGGAAGAGCGCCCGGACGTCGATGAGATCTACATGAAGGCGGTCCAGGCGATGACCCGCAGCGGCGGTTGGCCGATGTCCGTATGGATGACCCCGGAGGGCGAACCGTTCTATGGGGGCACCTACTTTCCACCCGACGACCGCTACGGGCGCCCAGGATTCGGAGCGCTGTGCGAGCGGATTGGCACGCTGTGGAAGGACAATCGCGAGCAGCTGGTCTCCGATGCGCGCCGCATGACCGAGTACCTTCAGGAATCGGTGAAGCCCCAGGGCTCGGGAAGCGAGGCCTTCGAGGAGGAGGTTCTGACCCGAGCCGCGACTCAGATCTGCGGCGCCTTCGACTCCACCTGGGGTGGCTTCGGGAGCGCGCCGAAGTTTCCTCATCCCATGGACCTCTCGTTCCTCCTTCACATGCAGGCCCGCACGGGAGAGGAACGCTACCGTCACGTCGTGACCTTCACCTTGGACAAGATGGCGGCGGGGGGCATGTACGATCAACTCGGCGGCGGTTTCCACCGCTACTCGGTGGATGAGAAGTGGCTGATTCCCCACTTCGAGAAAATGCTGTACGACAATGCCCTGCTCACCAAAGTGTACCTCGAATCGTCCCTGTTGAACGGCGAAGCCGATCACCGGCGCATCGTCGAAGAAACCCTGGGTTACGTTCTCCGGGAAATGGTGTCCCCCCTCGGCGGGTTCTATTCGACTCAAGACGCAGACAGCGAGGGCGAAGAAGGCAAGTTCTTTGCCTGGGACCGAGCAGACATCGGTCGGGTGCTTGGGCGGGATCAGGGCAAGGTCGTCTCCGACTACTTCGGGGTGACGGAAATCGGCAACTTCGAACATGGAAAGAGCGCTCTGTGGCGCCCCAATTCCAGGGAAGACGTGGCCCAAGCTCATGACATGGAGGTCTCGGAACTCCAGAGTCTGGTCGACGAAGCACGGAAGAAACTCTTCGAAGCCCGCGAATCACGAATCAAGCCGGGGCGCGACGAAAAGATCTTGGTCGATTGGAATGGCATGATGATCGGTGCTTTTGCCCGCGCCGGCTTCCACTTCAACGACTCGCGCTACGTGGAAACGGCCCGCAATGCGGCCGAGTTCTGCTTGTCCAAGATGGTCGTGGAAGGGCGGCTGCGGAGGTCCTTCAAGGACGGGCGGGCACGGTTCCAAGCCAACTTGGGGGACTACGCGCTCCTGATCGAAGGACTGATCGACTTGTACCAGGCCACGTTTGAGCCTCGCTATCTCGGGGAAGCCCGGCGCCTGCTCGAGATCACTCGCGAACGGTTTTGGGACCCGGAGAGCGGTGGTTTCTTCTTCACCGCGGACGACCATGAAGCACTGATTGCTCGCTCCAAGGACGCCTACGATGGCGCCACGCCCTCGGCGATCTCGGTCCAGGTCGGCAACCTGTTCCGCTTGGCAGAGCTTGCGGGGGAGCCAAGTTGGATCGAGGCAGCGTTGCAGACCGCCAATCTGTACCGACCCATGATCGAGCAGCATCCGAGAGCGGTCTCGAACATGGTTCAGCACCTTTCCTTCCATCTCGCCAAGCCCCAGGAAATCGTGCTGGCCGGCGAATCCTTGCAAGCTCTGGCACCCATGCTGGATGCCCTTCGCTCCCGCTTGTTCCTGGACCGAGTTCTGGTTGTTCGAACTCCTGACACCGCCGAAGAGCTCGAGAAATTCTCGGCGCTCGCTCAGGGCAAAACCGCGATCGATGGAAAGCCGACCGCTTACGTGTGCCAGGACTTCCGCTGCCAAGCCCCGGTGCACACTCCCGAAGAGTTACTCCGCGCCCTCCTGCCGTGAAGCCCGAAGTCGACGGGAGTTGTGGGACCGTGGGTCGCTTCCGTCCCAACGGGTGGGGGAAAGGGAAGGGGGCTTGAGTCGGCCGGATCCGGGTTAGCGGTAGTCGACGAACTGCCCGTTGACCTGGGTCGCGCTGCTTTCCCAAAGCAATCGACCACCATCGACGAAAGTTCCCCCGCCCGCGGTGAGTGCCCCCAAGAGGGCTCCATCCACGGCCACCACGCCTCCACCGGCCGTGCTGACGAGAATGCTGTCGATGCGAGTCCAGCCCAGCTCGAACTCGCCAAACCCGTCGCAGTCGAAGTCGAACTCCGAGGGGTCATGGGGGGTGTTGTTCTCGAGGAACGATTCGGTGTAGACCGGGCTGACGTCGGAGAGCGGTTGGTCAAACCAGCACTTGAACGTCAGGGTGCTTGACAGGGGGAACTCGTTGTCATTCCAGATCTGGAACAGAACGGTGTTCCGGGCCGTGGGGCCGCCGGTGAGGTTGATCAAGGTGAGGAACGGATTCCCGGCCGGAAGGAAGGAGTCGATCATCAAGATGTCCGGGAGCTCCTCGTATTCCAAACCGTCGAAATCCAGTTGGTGGTCTCCATCGAGATCCGTCGCCGATCCTGCTGCGCCCACCGCAAGAAGCGGGATCGCATCAATGCTGTAGATCGAACCCGTCGGGTTGACCACGGTCTCCGAGCCGATGAGGTAGTTGTGGGACCATGGCGTACTGAAGAGCGACGGATCTTCCGCGGAGACGACCAGATATCCATCTTCGTTGAGCGCGTTGTGGCACGCAGCCGCGACCGTCATCGTGTCCGCCGGAGTGAGAAACTCCACCCGGTCGATGATGATGCAGTCCTGGGGGCAGAAGTCGTTTTGCGGGTCGGGCACGGTGTTGGCGTATTCGAAGTGCAGGTTGGTGCTGCCTCCGAAGCTGATTGGCGTTTCCGGCATGAGGTTGGTGTTGGTCACCGAGATCATGGTGAACACGCCACCGGCTTTGTGAACCGGGAAGATCAGCACACTGCCCGGTTTGCCGCGGTCAGCGAGCGCGGTCGGGGTGATCAGGCCGGCGAGGACGATGCTTGCGAGGAGGACTCTCATGATTGGTTCCCGAGGGGGAAAGTCGTACGTCGATCGGGAATTCGCCTCGCTCAAGCGATTGCTTGACACGACGAGACGGTGGTCTATGGGACGGGGGCCTGGAATCCTGGGGCCGTGTCATCCCTCTCTCCCGAACTCACGCACGGGACGGAACCCTCTCCTCCTCCGTCGAGGGCTCTGTCGAACTTCCTCCCTACTAGCGCGTTTTTTTCTCCTGTCCCACGGTCATTTTTCAACGCGCCCCGGCTCTAGCTAACCACTTCAAAATCAACAACTTAGCGTTGGCGAGAGATTCTTCGCAGCGGCTCGAAAGAGGGTTGACAGTGACGCTTGGTCACGGCGGGATGGAACCGTTTCCCAAGGCAAGCGGGACTTCGTTCGAGCAAACGGATCCTCCTGCGCTAGCGGTCCGCCGAACAAGCCTTCCATGGCTGCGTCAGGGACGGATTCAGGCTCTCGCCCCAAGTCGGGCTGGGAGCGGAGGACTCGCCAATCCGATCGCAGGCGAGCCCGCGGAGTCGTCCATGTTCCACGACGACGGCACGGACGGGCGCGAGTGACGGTCTCATCGTCTCCAGCCTAGGGCAAGAAGCCAGCCGTCTTTTTCAACTTGTGGGGCAAGTACTCGTCAATGACGTAGTTGAGCCCCCACTTCGCCAGGGACTGTTGCTCCGCGCGAACCTTCATCTTCAAGAGTTGCTCCAAGGCTTTCACCCAAGGCTTGTGTTTGCGGAAGAACGGGTCGTTCTTCAGCGCATCCTTGGCGCGCTTGATGTCGATGTCTTTCAGCGGGTGAGTCGCATCCTGGAGCTTGAAATCAAGAATGTCTTGCGGCGTCACTCCCAGGAACCGAGCCTTGGGAACGCAGAAGAATTTGTTGATGTGGGCGGCGTTTCCGGACCCCACCTTCAACGTCCGGTAGATGTTCGAGATCCCGTAGGGGTCGCAATCCACGAACGCATAGACCGGAATCTTCAAGTCGTCGGACAATCGGCGAATGAACCGCCGAGTGGCCCGGGTCGGCACCCCGCCCATGGATACGATGATGCAATGGGCTTTCTGCGGGTACGCGTGATACTGCAACCTTTGGAACATCCCTCCGGTTTCGATCGCCAAGATGAGCTTGGCCTTGGTCCGAAACTTCAAGTGTTCGACCGAGTGCGGAATGGTGTAGGCCCCAGTGCCGAACTTGGTGCAGTCGATTTCGAGTTCCTCTCCCGACGTCGGATCTCGATCCAAGACCACGAGCTCTCCGGCGACGGCTCCCCCGTGCTCTTCGGGGTAGTAGCGCAGTTGTTCGCGGGAGACCCCGTCCAAGGAGAACATCGCTTCGATGTCGTCCATCACGGTGTCCGACTCCTCCTGAGAGCCGAATTTGGCGTTGCCCCAGTTCTTGGACTGATAGTAGGCGTCTCGCTTGGTCGCGAAATCGTTGGCCTGAATCATGTCTTTGGAGAGGCTCATCATCTTCAGAGTTTGGGCGAAGGTCTTCACGGTGTTCACCGTCAAAGTTCGAGTGCTCCGGCCTCTTCCCAGCTCGAAGTAGCCTTTCCGGGGGTCATAGGACACGTTGGACAGCGCTCGGATCGGAAACACGAGGTCCGGCTTGTTCTTGCGCTGGATCCGCTGGTGAACCTTGGTCGCCGCAGAATCAATGCAGCCGACAGTGACCCGGTCGATCTTGTCGGACGAGGAGTTCTTCTTCGCCGCTGCCTTACGTCTCGTGGTCTTCTTCTTGGCCATGCTTGCGACTCACATTTTGCGGGACTTCTCGAGGATGTGTCGGAGGTTCGAGACGGTCTTGTTGGCTTGGGTTTCGCTCAGTTCCAGGATGTCGCGCAGCGCTTCTCCAATGGCGGGCAAGTAGGCCTGGATGTAGGACTTTTTCTTGAGTTGATCTGCTTCACGTCGCTGCTTGCGGATGTGCGTGGCGACCTTGCGTCCCATTTCTTGCAAGGCCAGGCGCATCTCCTTCAGGATCTCTGGGTAGTGCGCCACTGCCTCCTTGGCCTCCGAGGTGAAGGGGACCCAGACCGAAGCGACGTGGAGGAGCACAACCATTGGCCCAAGCGGGAGGGAGCCACGCGGCTGAGTCAGCAGGTAGTTTCGCCAATCGGTGGTCACCACCGCTTTGCTGCAAGCACAAGCTCCGTTCTGGTAGAGGAGCGGCACTCGATTGGCCAACCGGAGCACACGAACACTGTCGTCGGCGACAAGTTCGCCGCCATAGGCGAGGGCCACTTCCACCACGAACGGGTTGCCCCGATAGATTTTCGGGCTCCGCGTGTTGGCAAGGTAGACGTCGGCGTTCAGCTCCTTCTTCAGCCCGGCCACCAAGCCCGCTTCGCCGATCGGTGTCACGCAATTCGTCGCCGGAGCCATCAACTTGACCCTCTGCATCGCCGACTGGAGAGCTTCGGTCTGCTCGTCGTCGATGGACCGAACCCAGGTGTCGCTGGTCAGTCCGCTTTGCTTGGCGATCTGCGCCGCAACCTTCGGACTCACTCGAGAGAACTCTTTCTTCAGGAAGGCCCCCAGCTTCTTCGCTTCGGTGTGCCGCAGCATGTTTCCGAGGAGGCCCACTTCCACTCCGTAGGGGTGAGGTTTGATCTCGCGAGCGGGGGGAGGCGCCTTGCGCGTCGCTCGCTCGAAAACCCGCGTCTCGCCATCCCAGTTCTTGTAAGAGATCTGCACGTGGGGATTGGAGATCGCTGTTTGCAGCAAGTACTCGTCGACCGACTGCTTTCCCCGTTGAACCCGCGCTTCGAGTTCTAGCTCGATCCGGGTTCCATGAGCCCGATCCCAGTTCACGCTCGATTGACGCACGACTTCGGGGCGATTGCGAACCGTGTCGATCTTCAGCGTCGCTGCCTGGGCGGGGTGCCGCTTGCCGATGCGAGACACCACCCGAACCGGCTTGCCCGTGGTGATCTGGCCGTACATCGCCGCCGCAGAAATCCCGATTCCCTGCTGGCCGCGTTGCTGTTTGCGAGAGTGAAACTTCGAGCCGTACAGAAGACGGGCGAAGATCTGCGGGATCTGGCTCTTGACGATGCCTGGTCCGTTGTCTTCCACGATCACCAAGAAGCGATCATCGCGCTTGGTGGGACGAATCTCGACGAACAGCTCGGGCAAGATCTCTGCTTCCTCGCAAGCGTCCAGACTGTTGTCGACCGCCTCCTTGATGGTGGTCAGGAGCGCTTTTCGAGGATTGTCAAAGCCAAGCAGGTGGCGGTTCTTGGTGAAGAACTCGGAAACCGAGATCTCTCGCTGACGCGAGGCGAGCTTGCGAGCCGTGGCTCCGTCCCGGGAGCCGTCGTTCTCGTTCTTTCCCCGGCGGGACGCCGGGGAGGGAGTGCTTCGACGGGCGTTTGACGTGGTTCGTCGCTTGGTTTTCTTCGAAACGGGCTTCTTCTTGGGGCCCGTGGATCGCTTCTTGCGATTCGCCGTCTTCTTTCGGGACGGCTTCTTCAGGATCTTCTTCTTTTTCTTCTTTTTCTTCTTCGATGGGCCCAGGTCGCCGAACAGGCCCTGTTGACGGCGACTTCGCGTCTTCATGGCTCCTCTCCCCTTGGAACTCAGTCATTGTAGCAGCAGGGGAGGGATGGGGCTTAGGGGGGGCTCGCGACGGCGTGAGTCAGAACCCCACTTTGCGCATCACGAATCGGGGCAGGCAGCGAATCACCATCATCACGAAGCGCCAGGGACCCGGGGTGTACACTTCGGGCTCACCCCGAGACAACGCCCGCACCACCCGCGTCGCCACTTGCTCCGGGGTCCCAGCGAAGGGGGGGGGCTCCAATCCTTCGGTCATCCCGGTTTTCACGAAACCCGGTTTGACACAGATCGTGACCAGTCCCTTCTCTCGATCGCGGTGGTCGAGGCCCTCCAGGTAGCGGGACAACCCCGCTTTGGAGGAACCATACAGAACCACCGGTTTGCGACCGCGCTCACCCGCCACGGAGCTGAAGACACAGAGCGTCCCGCCGCCTCGTTCCAGGAGCCGCCGCCGGACGTTTTCACAGAAGACCACGGTGTTGGTGAAGTTCACGGTGAGCATGCGACGCGCGAACTCCGGGTCTTCTTCCAGCTTCTCTTGAGTGCCGAACAACCCAGCCGTGATCACCACGGTATCGAATCCACCGAGGGCCTCGTCCGCCGCATCCAGGGCCGCGTCGAACCCGCTCGGATCCTCGAGATCGCAGATCGCGGTCGGAACCTGCGCCTGACCCGCCGAGCGGTGTTCGAGGTCCTTCGCGCACTTCTCCAAATCTGAGCTCTGGCGTCCGAGCAGGAACACCGAATCCCCGCGTTCCACCAGGGCTCGTGCGACGGCACGTCCCATGCCTCGGGTGCCTCCCAAGATCACCGTCTTCACTCGGAATCTCCTAGAACGCGGATCGATTGGGCGCTCTTCAGTCGTTGCTCGGGGTCCCAACGGCGGCGCACTTGATTCCATGGGGCGAGCCGAGGTTCCATCGCCGCGAAGTCCTCAGGGCGGGTGAAGGCATCTTTGGCAAGATACACTCGGCCCTCTTCGCGAATGACCAGTTCATTCAGCGCGTCGATGAGTTGCGGAGTGTCCGGTCGAACCGCGATGTCGAGAGCGATCGAAATCCCTGGCTTCGGAAATGAAAGCATTCCGCGCCCTTCCGCACCGCAATCCTTGATCACACACAGAAACGATGCCCCTCCCTTGCTGGTGAGGAGCTCCAGGAACCGGCGCGCGGCCCCTCGGCCTGACGATTCTGGCATGACGCATTGGTACTGAGTGAAACCGTGCTTGCCGTAGATCAAGTTCCAGTGGTTCACCATGTCCAAGGGATAGAAGAAGGAATCCGGATGCAAGATGCCCTTCTGGAACCTGGAAACGTGCTTCCAGTAGTAGAGGGTATTGAATGCTTGGACCGTCGGCCGTCCCAACACCCAGGAGGGAAACTCGAAGGGCACGGTGAAACGCTTCTTGAAAGCCGGTGGCTTGGAAGGAGCGAGGTAGGGATGAGCCCAGCGCCCTTTCTGTAGGATGCCACGTCCCATCGACGAACCTCGAGAGATGCAGTCGATCCACCCCACGGTGTAGGGCCAGTCGGGGCCGGCTTCCTTCAGGCCGCGAATGAAGTCGTCGATGTCGCGGATCCGCTCGCTCTCACACCAAATCCATGGAGAGGGGATTTTCTCGAGAGCAAACTCGACCTCGAGGATGTGACCCGTCAGTCCCATGCCGCCAATGGTGGCAAGGAACAGTTCGCGATTTTCTTCCTCCGAGCAGGTAACGATCTCGCCACTCGCAATCCGCATCCGCAAGGATCGCACGTGTTCACCGAAGCAGCCCTTCTGGTGATGATTCTTCCCGTGAACGTCCGCGGCCACCATGCCCCCAAGGGTCACGAACTGAGTTCCGGGAGAAACCGGAGTGAACCATCGTTTGCGCAAGAAAAGCCGATTGAGCTCGAACAGAGACAGGCCCGCTTCCGCGCGAATTCGACCGCTGGTGACGTCGAAGTCCAGGATCCGATCCGCCAGAGTTGTTCCCGCGACCTCGGGATGCGAGGCGGGAGGAAGGGATGAGTCCCCATAAGAACGGCCGAGCCCGCGGCACAGAACGGCCCCTTCCGTCAGCCGTTCTAGGTCTTCGGAAAGCACCTGTCGCCCAGGCTGGAACAGCCGACCCCAGCCCGAGAGTCGAGGGGGCGGGGAGCCGTTGCGGGAAGAGGCGGCTGGGGGCGAATTCGGGCGGGTCATTTTGGGCAGTATCGGACGACGAGTGGGTCCGGGCACAGTTTCTACAGCCACGGCGCCCTCATCAGCCGCCATTCCCGGCTCCGTTCGACTCCCGGAGCCAGGTTCGCCCCCGGGGTCTGCGCCGATCACACCACCTGAACTCGTGCGCCAAGGAACGGCACGTCGTGTTTGGTGCAGAGACCGTGCTCGACGGCGATGTCTCGGAAACGCTCCAACCCCTTGATCTCTCGCTCGCCGAGCTGGTAGCGCAGGTTGCGCGTCAGATACTGGGTCAGCCCAGCCGCCGGCAACCCAAGCTGCTTGGCTGCGTTCTGAGCGATCCGCGGACGCTCCGGCAGGCCGCGGTCGCGGGCTTTCATCAGAATGGGAAGGATCTGATCGGTCGCCGCGTCTTTGTGACAGGCCCAAACGGCGTAAACGAAGGGGAGCCCGGTCCGTTCGGTCCAAAGCCGGCCCAGATCCGTCACTTGACGCTCGCCAGGATTGGCTCGCAGAGCCGCATCGCCGATCAGAAGGACGGCATCCGCATCGACTTCGTCCGGGGTTTCCGTGGGCTTGATGTCGACGAACTCGACTTCCAGGTTCTCAAAGAAATCCCAGAAGATCAGTCGCGTGAGGGTCGCCGCGGAGCGGCTGCTGAGATCCAGCGCAATGGTCTGGGCGCTGCTCAAATCGCCCCGGGAATAGATCTTGACGCTCTTGATCGGCCCTTCGGAGCAGACGCCGATGTCCGGCAGCATTCGGAAGTCGGGATTACGGAAGCACTCGATGGCGGACACCAGGGCCACGTCCAAACGCCCCTTCTTGAGCAGCTCGCACAGCTCCGAGGGAGACTTGGCGACGAGCTGGACGTTGCGCTCTTTTTCCAGTCCATAGACCAGGGGACGAGCGTTCAGATAATCCACGGTTCCGATTCGAGTCTTGGGCATGGGGCTCCTCAGGTCCCGGAGGGGGGCTGGATGAGAGAGGTGGGGGTCGGCGTCGAAATCATCGTCCGGAAGGCAAGCGAGCGAACTTGGGGTTCAGGAGGGAACGGGAAATCGCTGGGTGTAGGTCGTGTCTCTCTCGACTGGTTCCCGTCCTGCTTCCCGAATGAGCCGGATCAGCTCGTCCCTGGTGACTCCCAGTGGCGAATCCGCACCGGCATCATGGGTGATCTTTTCCTCGACGACCGTCCCGTCCATGTCATCGGCGCCGTAGCGTAGGGCAACCTGCGCTACCCCCAGTCCGTGCATGATCCAGTAGGTCTTCAGATGGTCGATGTTGTCGACCATCAGTCGAGAGACCGCGATTGTGCGAATGTCCAGGATACCCGTTGGCCCCGGAAGATGGGAGAGCTCGGTGTTCGCGGGATGAAAAGCCAGGGGAATAAAGGTCAGGAACCCACCGGTCTCGTCCTGCAATTCGCGGATCCGCACCATGTGCCGGACCAGCTCCTCGGGAGTCTCGATGTGTCCGTAGAGCATGGTGGCATTCATCGGGATTCCACGGCTCTGAACCGCGCGGGCGGTCGCCAACCAGTCGTCCGCCGTCAGCTTCCCCGGGAACAGTTCCTGGTGAACCCGATCGGACAAGACCTCCACCCCGCCGCCCGGGCAGGACCCCAGGCCGGCATCCAGAAGGTCATCCAACACCGCATCGACGCTTCGCTTGCCGATCCGCGCCAGCCACTCCACCTCGATCATGGTGTAGGCCTTGAGGTGAATCTCCGGCTTCTCTTCCTTGATCACCCGCAACAGGTCCACGTAGTACTCGTAAGGCAGCTTCGGATCGATGCCACCAACGATGTGCACCTCGCGCAGGTCCGGTTCGAACTCGTCGCGAGCCATTTGACGAACCTGCTCCAGGGACATTCGATAACCGCCTGGATCTCCCGCTTTCTTGGCAAACGCGCAGAACTTGCAGGTGTAGATGCAGAAATTCGATGGGTTCAAGTGTCGATTCACAACGAAAAACGCATCGTTGCCATGCCGCCGCTCGCGCTCTTCGTTCGCGATTCGTCCCAAGCGATGGACGTCGCGGGCATGCATGAGGAACACACCGTCTTCGTAGTCCAAGCGCTGCCCTTGATGGACCTTGGCCTCGATTTCGGCAAAGCGCGGGCCCTCGTCCGCAAAGGCGCGGGACACGGAACGTGGAGGAAGGGAGGTCGCCGGATTCATGACGCAAGGACCTCATAGGACATGGTGCGCCGAGCCGGGACAAAACCGGCGGCACGAATCGTCGTTTCGATTTCCTGCATGGTGATCAGGCACTGGGTGCCGGCGGCGGAAACCACGTTCTCTTCCAGCATGGTGCCGCCAAAGTCGTCGCAGCCAAAGAACAAGCCCATCTGTCCCAGCTTGTCACCTTGGGTCACGAACGAGGTCTGCTGATGGTCGAAGTTGTCGAGCATCACGCGCGCCACGGCATTCATGCGAAGGAACTCGTTGGCTCCGGTGCGCGGCAAGTCGAGTTCGCTTCCCCCGGGCTGGAAGGGCCAGCAGATGAACGCCGTAAACCCGCCGGTTTCATCCTGTAGCTCGCGAAGCCGCAACAGGTGCTCGACTCGCTCGGCGGGGGTCTCGACGTGGCCGTACATCATGGTCGCGGTGGTTCGCATCCCATGCTGATGAGCGATACGCATCACCCCGAGCCAGTCATCCGTCATCGACTTGCCCGGGGCAATCTCGCGCCGAACCCGGTCCACCAGGATCTCCGCACCGCCGCCGGGGATGCTGTTCAGACCGGCCTTCTGCAAACGTCCCACCACTTCTTCGAGGGAAATCTTCGACACCCGCGAGACGTGGGACACTTCCGAGGGGGATAGCCCGTGAATGTGCAGGTCCGGGTAGCGCTCTCGAATCGATCGAAACAAGTCTTCGTAGTAATCGATCCCGAGATCGGGATGGTGGCCCCCTTGCATCAAGATCTGCACACCACCGACTTCCATGAGCTCGTCGATCTTGCGGAAGATCTCGTCTTTCGGAAGCACGTAACCTTCGGGATCTCCCGGAAGGCGATCGAAAGCACAAAAACGACATTTCGCGATGCAAACGTTGGTGGGATTGATGTTGCGATCGACGATGTAGGTCACTCGTGGCTCCGGGTTCTTCCGGAACCGGACTTCCATCGCCAACTCGCCGAGAACGGGCAGTTCGTTGCAGGAAAGCAGCGCCAACCCGTCCTCTGCCGAGAGTCGTTCTCCGGCACGAACCTTTTCGGCAACTTCGCGCCAATCGCGACTGGAACGACGGAGATCAGTCGGACGGGTCGCTTGCTCAGAGTTTTCCACGGAGCGCGATCGAACGATCATCGAGCAGACATCCTCGGGCGAGCTTGTCAGGAAGACAAAAAGGAATCGTTCAGAATAAGAACGGAGCGCGGACAGGTAAATCCTTGAGATTGATTTTCAGTGCCGTGGCCCCTATGAAGGCAGATTTTCTCGCGCTCCGCGAGAAAGCACGTTGCCTGGTCGGCAGATTCGTCGCTCCGGAGCGGGCACCTCAACCGAGAAGGACCCATTCATGCCTGCGGAAGACACCATGGCCAAGCTGGTTTCCTTGAGCAAGCGGAGGGGTTTCGTGTACCCCGCCAGCGAGATCTACGGGGGTCTGGCTTCGTCTTGGGACTACGGTCCGCTCGGTGTGGAACTGAAGCGCAACGTCAAGGATGCATGGTGGCAAGCCACCGTGCAGGAGCGCGATGATGTGGTGGGCCTCGACTCCGCCATTCTGCAGAGTCCGGAGGTGTGGCGTGCTTCCGGTCACGTCGACAACTTCACCGATCCTTTGATCGACTGCAAGAAGTGCAAAGGGAGGTTTCGAGCAGACGATCTGCAGAATCAATACTGCCCAGAGAAACCGTCGAAGCATCCAGGAGAGTGCGAGGGCGAGCTCACCGAAGCCCGTCAATTCAATCTCATGTTCAAGACCTTTGTCGGCCCGGTGGAGGAAGACGCCTCCGTCGCCTATCTGCGTCCGGAAACCGCGCAAGGCATCTTCATCAACTTCTCCAACGTGCTGACCAGTAGCCGACGCAAGCCTCCCTTCGGGATCGCCCAAATCGGCAAGTCGTTCCGCAACGAAATCACTCCCGGCAATTTCTTGTTTCGCACCCGCGAATTCGAACAGATGGAGATGGAGTTTTTCGTTCCGCCCGACGACTGGGAGCGTTGGTACCAAGAATGGCAGAAGACGCGATTCGAGTGGTACGTCGACCTTGGCGTCCGCCGCGATCGGCTGCGTTTGCGGGAACACGGAGCGGACGAGCTCGCGCACTACTCGCGCGCTTGCAGCGACGTGGAGTACGAGTTCCCATTCGGCTGGTCCGAGCTGGAGGGAATCGCTTTTCGAACCGACTACGATCTCCTGCAACACACCGAGCGCAGTGGCAAGCCGCTCAAGTTCTTTGACCCCCAGTCCAAAGAGCACTACACGCCGTACGTCATCGAACCCGCCGCCGGCTGCGACCGAGCCACCTTGGCCTTCCTGTGTGACGCCTACACCGAAGAACAGGTCGAAGGCGAGGAGCGAGTGGTTCTCAAGCTGCATCCTCGCTTGGCCCCGATCAAAGCGGCATTCCTCCCATTGGTGAAGAAAGAGGGGATGCCGGAACGGGCTCGCAAGCTGCAACAGGCGGTCTCCCGACGTTTCCCGACCTTCTTCGACGCGGCCGCCGCGATTGGCCGCCGCTATCGCCGGCAAGACGAAGTTGGCACGCCCTACTGTGTCACCATCGATGGCCAGACCGCGGAAGATCAGGCGGTCACCGTTCGTGACCGCGACAGCATGACTCAGGAAAGGGTCGCCGAAGACCAGCTCCTCTCTTTCTTGGACGAGCGCATCCACGGCTCTCTGACCAGCGCGGACGGCTGATGAGTCGACGGGTCGTGCAGAGAGTGGTTCCGTGAACTTTTCTTCCTCCGACAACCGCGTGCAAGGGATCGGTGTGGCGCCGGGAGTGGCGTGGGGGCCGCTGGTGTTGCTGCCTGGCAAGATTCATTCGGTGCCGCGCCGCGCCCTGAGCCAGGGAGCCTTGGACGGCGAAGTCACCCGATTTCGCGGCGCCCTCGAAGAAGCGGAAAGAGAGTTCCGGCAGCAGACGATCGAGTTTGGCGGCGATCTCGATGAAGCGGAGCGTCGGATCTTCGACACCCACCTCCACCTCTATCAAGACGACGTGTTCCGCGAGGCCATCGAGAAGCGGATCCAAGACGGCAAGATCAATGCGGAAGCCGCGATTCTGGACGAGATCCAGCATCTGACCGGCGTCTTGCAAGGGATGGACTCCTTGTTCCGCGAACGCCAAGCCGACATTCGAGACGTCGGACAACGCATCAACCGCATCCTGCTCAATCAAGCTCAGGCGTCGCTCATCGGCGGGACCGAGCCATTCATCTTGTACGCCCGGGAGCTCCTTCCCTCGGACACGCTGACGGTCGACCGGACGCGGCTGCTGGGAATCGTGACCGAGCTCGGCGGCGCCGCCAGCCACGTGGCGATCCTCGCTCGTGCCTTCGACATCCCCGCGGTGTCGGGCATTCGAGATCTCGAATCTCGGGTGCGCCCCGGCTTCACGATCGCGGTGGATGGCACCCACGGACAGGTCTGGCTGGAGCCGACGGCGGAGCAAACCGACGAACTCGAACAAGCACGGAGTCGGCATCTTCAGGAACGCGAGCGTTGGAATGTCCGCGCCAGTGCTCGAGCTCGGGCTGAAGACGAAGCCGGGATCCGCGTGCTTCTCAACATCGAGAACTTCGAAGCGCTTCGGCCCGAGGTGCTGGCCAGCATTGACGGAATCGGTTTGTACCGCACCGAGTTCCTGTTCATGGGTCGAGATCTGTTCCCCTCGGAAGAGGAGCAGTTCGAGTTCTACCGCGGGGTCGTCGAAAGGATTGGGGATCGTGAGGTCACCTTCCGCATCATCGATGTCGGCGGGGACAAGCCCCTCAGCTACTTGAGCATTCCCAAAGAGCTGAATCCCTCCCTCGGCTGGCGGGGCATTCGTCTGACCTTCGAGTGGCCGGACTTGCTGATTCCGCAGTTGCGAGCCCTGCTGCGGGCCTCTCGCTTCGGCAAGGTCAAGATCATGCTGCCCATGATCACGACCGTCGAAGAACTCCGCCAAGCGAAGGAGTTGCTCTCCCAGCTTCGCGATGACTTGATCAAACAGGGGGAGGACATCCCCGGGTTGCCGCCCCTCGGCGTCATGATCGAGGTGCCCGCTGCCGCCATGGCGTCCGAGGACCTGGCTGCCGAGGCGGATTTTCTTTCCATCGGAACCAACGACCTGGGTCAATACTTCTTCGCCGTCGATCGCAACAACCTGCAGGTGGCGAGGCTCTACCAACCCCTCCATCCGGCGATGCTGCGGCTGCTGAAGAACGTGATTGATGCGGCGGACCGCCAGAACACCGAAGTCTCGGTCTGCGGAGAGATGGCCGGCGAGGCGTTTCCCGTGCTGGCGTTGATGGGACTGGGCTTGCGGCGCTTCTCGATGTCGCCCTCCCACGTGCCAGAGGCTCGCTGGATCATGGAGATGTTCCAGCCCGACGAGGCGGCCGCTCTGGTCAACCATCTCCTCGACCTCAAGACCGAGGCCGAGGTTCGCTCCCTCCTGCAGCAGGCTGTTCAGGAGCGCAGCGAAGCCTCCCAGTCCTGACCTCAGAAAAACTTTCCTGGCTGCGGAATCCCCCAGATCGCTTGAGCGACCCTCCCGGTTCTTCCGAAGGGACACCTTGTACCGAAAGCGACTGCCAAGGCCGGAGAAGGTCTACCATGAGTGATGCGAAATCGAACGATCAGGTCTACTCCCTGAAGGAATGGGAAGACGGGCGTGGGGTGTCGGTCGAGATCACGGCCAAATACCTGAACTACGACATCTCTGACGGGCTCAAAGCGCGGCTCCGCGAGACCGTTCAGGAGAAACTTGATCGTGGGGTCCGTTACTTCGTCATGGACTTGACCAAGGTCAGCATTGTCGACTCCTGCGGCGTGGGGCTCATGATCGGCATCCACAACTTGGTGCAGGAGAAGGAAGGCGTCCTGTACCTGACCGGGATCACTCGATTCCTCGAGAAGATCTTCCGGATGATGCACCTGGACCAATACTTCAACGTGGTCAGCACGGAAGAAGAGGTCCGAGAGTTGGTGGCAGCCACCGCCTGACGGTCCTGCCGATCGACCCGTTGCCGCGGTCGCTTGGCTCCTGGATGGAAGGCCCGCGCCCGCCGGGGAAGGTTTTTCTCACAGTGGCGGCAGCGCTGCTGGACGAAGGGACACCGGGGGAAGCGAAACAGCGGTGCGGGGGGTGCTTGCATGACCGACAGAATCGTCATCGTCGAAGACGACATGGCGGCGGTCCGTCTCCTCGAGCGAGCGCTCCGTTCCTCCCATTGGGAAATCTGCCACTACGGCGATGCAGAAGCAGCCTGCGAATCCGTCCGGCAGAGTCCACCGGCCCTGGCCATCGTGCCCGCTGACTCCAAGTTGCCGGACAGCCACTCGACGCTGCGCCGGCTGCGCGATGAACACCAGAGCGGCATCGGCATCATCGCCACGGCAGAAGCGCGTCGGCTGCGATCGTTGGACCGCGAGCTGGGTGCACTCGCCGACGCATTCTTGGCCAAACCGTTCATGGACCTGGAGCACATCGAACGCACCGTGCGCGATCTCGCCGGTTTCCAGAGCCGGCGTCCTCAACAGGAGTTCTCGAGGCGCGACACCTATTTCGCCGCAGATCATGCACGGGTCGGAAGCTCTCCGGCATCGGCCGTGCTGAACCCATTGCGTGACGCCATCTTGATTCTGGATGAGTGGGGCCGGGTGGTGTTGATGAATCCGGCCGCAGGAGAGTTGCTGGAGTGGGAACCCCACGCGACCTTGGGACGCACGGTCGGCGAATTGGAGATGGAGGACAGCTTGCGGCGGGTCTTGGCGGGAGGAGTGGCTCGACCGGCCACTCTGCACTTGAAGGATCCGGCACGCACCGTCCAGGTCACGCGCTCGGCGTTCACCCCTTCTCCGGCCGCCCGCGGTGGCGAATTCTTCGTGCTTCGCGACATCACCGCGGAGCGACGAGTGGAAGAACTCAAGAGCCACTATCTGGACGTCGTTTCCCACGAGCTTCGCACCCCGCTCACAGCCCTGGCCAATTTCTCGTCCTTGCTGTGCGGAGCATGGAACGAAGCCGTGCTGGTTCGAGGCATTCGGCAACAGGTCACACGACTCAGCCACCAAGTGGACAAATTGATCCTGCTGGCGAGGCTGGAGCGCGGAGAGATTCGAGACACCGCCGAAGCGTTTGACGTTGGCACCGCAGTTCGTCAAGTCCTCGAAGACTGCGAGCAGCGGGCCACGGAGCACGAAGTCCGACTGCGAACCGAGCTTCCCGAAACACCCGTGGCGGGTCTCGCCGACGCGGAGGACTTTCAGAAGGCCCTCTGGGAACTTCTCGAGAACGCTGTGAAATTCACCCCCGCCGGAGGCCAAGTCCATGTCTCGGTGGACGCGGACGGGACCCTGGTGAGAGTGCGGGTGCAAGACACCGGAATCGGCATCGATTCCGGGGATCACGAAGCGGTCTTCGAAGAGTTCCGCCAGCTCGAACACCCGTTGACCCGGACCTACGGCGGAGCGGGGCTCGGTTTGGCTCTGGCCCGGCGAATCGTCGAAAGCTGGGGCGGAAAAGTCGAGCTGACGAGTGAGGTGGGAGCGGGCTCGACCTTCGTGCTGTGCATCCCTCAGGCAGTTCACACCAAGACTCCGACGGGGACAGCTCCCGTCGCTCTGTCGAAACCAGGCGAGTAGGAGCGCGACATGGCGGACTCGGTACTGATCATTGACGACGACAAGTGGATTGCCATGTCCACCGCCATGGTTCTGGAGGCCGAGGGCTTCGTGGTCCATTCGGCTCTCAGCGGTTTGGAGGGCATCGAAATGGCAAGAGAGATTCAGCCCTCGATCATCTTGTTGGACATCATGATGCCGGAACTGGACGGCTGGGAGACCTTGGAGCGAATGAAGGCGGATGAGGAGGTGGCCCCTCTTCCCGTGATTGTCTTCACCGCCCGGGAGCACCATCAGGGGAGGGCCAAATCCGCAGCGATGGGTGCGGTCGAATACTTCCGCAAGCCGTTTCGACCGGAAGCGTTGATTCAGACCATTCGGCGCCACGTCCAACCAACACCCGCGTAATCCCCGTCGTTGCACCATGAGCAAACGGACCCCATGATGGGGTGGTGAGAACCTCGGGTCCCAAAGATTCGTTCCCAGTGGTGGTTGGCTGGTCGCTCTACGATTTGGCCAACACCGTCTTCTACCTACTGGTCGTCACGATCTGTCTTCCCAAGCATCTGGCGGAACTGACCGGGGAAGAAAGTCGGATCAATGTGGGCTACCTGCCGGCGATGGTTGCTTCCGCAATCCTTTGCCCTGCCTTTGGTGCAGTCCTGCAAAAGATCGGGGGAGCGAAAGGTTGGACCCTGGCCCTGACCGCCGGATGCGTGGCGTCCACCTTGGCCATGGCCGTTCTCGATTCTTGGGTGGCAATCAGCGCGGTCTTTGGATTTGGTCTGGTCTGCTACCAACTCGCCAGCGTGTCCTACCAATCCCTGTTGCCCCACGTGGCGTCGCCGGCGAAGGCGGGCAGGGTTTCGGGGCTGGGAGTGGCCCTTGGATACCTGGGCAACGTGGTGGCTCTGGCTTTGCTGATTTGGACCGCCCTGGAGAAGACCCACGGAGTGGAGGCGGTGTTCTTCTTGGCTGCCCTTGCGTTCTTGCTCTTCACGATTCCCTTCGCCTGGTTCGTGCCGGCGATGGAGAAGCGAGGCAAGTTTCACGGGAAGCTCTTCGCCTCGGAGATCGCGGGAACTCTCGGCACCTTGCGACGCGTTTCCAGCCGCCGCGGCTTCGGCTGGTTTCTGATCGGCAACTTTCTGGTCTGTGATGCCATCAATACGGTCTTGTTGCAGGTGTCGCGCTACGCAGAGCACCCCTCGGGTTTGGGGCTCACGGTCGACGGCCGAACACGGCTGATGATCACCATCAACATTGCCGCGGTCGTCGGAGGACTGGTGATTGGCCGTCTCGCCGATCGGACCTCGGGCAAGGCCATGACGATGTTCTCTGGCGCCTGCTTGGCCTTGGGAATTGCCGGAGCCGAGTGGGTTCCGGGCACGTGGTTCCGCCAGGGATCCATGGCGGTTCTGGGCGGGGTTGGAATTGCCGGTGTCTGGACCGCCGGAAGGTTGTGGCTGTTGCAGATGAATCCGGAAGAGGAGGCTTCCGAAGCCTTTGGAATGTATGGCCTGACGATGAAGCTGTCACTGCTGAGTCTGCCGGCGTTTACCTTGTTGGTGGATGTGACGGAAAGTTACCGATCGCCGATTCTGTTGGTTGTGGCGATCTTGCTCTTGGGGCTCTTGGTCTGGTGGAGAACCCCGGCCGGTGTCGTTGCGGAGGCCGGAGCACCTCGGGAAGCACCCACGTCGAATCCCCAGTAGTCCGATCCCTTCCCCGGCCGTGGTTCGCCATACCGCTGAACTAGGCGTTGCACCAGTTCGGCAACTGCCGGTTCCTTGGATTCGCGGAAGGCGCGAGTCATCCACAAAGCCCCGCCGCCCTTCTCATTCTTCGAGATTCGTGACCAGAGCACCGGCTCGGCGAGTTGGTCGAAGCGCTTCGTGGCGTTCTCCCAGCATGCGGTGCTGAGCCGGGAATGACGGAGGATGGTGTGGCTTTCCCAGCCGTGGCGCGTCAGCACCAGATCGGACCCTTCGGCCTCGTCGAACAAGCGGGTCGCCCACTCGACGCCCGCGTAGCGGTGTTCCCATTCGTTCACCTGGCGGAGGGAGAGAGTGAGGTTGGCGGCAACGAGAGCGACTCCGATCGCGAGAGCGCCCCGGGGAAGTCGCTGGAAAACACGCCCCCGATGCACGGCCCACCCCACGGTCAATGCGAGCACCGGAAGCAAGGACACGTAGTAGGCGCCCAGAGCACCTTCACGCATCGTGAACGCAAAGGGAAGCGCGGTCAAAAACAACGCCGTGGTTGCCAGGCCGAGAGGGCGACGCCAGGCACCGCGGTCGGCCATCGCGAGTGAAGCCCCGCTCGCAACTCCCGCGGAGACGAGCAAGGGGGCCGGCCAAACGATCGTGGCGAGGAAGTTCTCCACCGTCCACGAACTGGTCACGATTTGCCAACTTCGTCGGGTGAGCGACGCGAAGCCGTCCAGTGCTACCCATGCGCCGATCGAGGCCAGGAGCAAGAAGAGCGCAGCGATTCCGACATTGCGCGGAGTCTCCCAACCTCGATCCTTGCGAAAAGCCCACAGAACTGCGGCCGGAATCCAGAGGACCCCGGACAGATGGGATCCAATCAACCCGAACAGGAGCAAGCTAGTCGTGAGCGCGCTTGCGGCATCGCCCGGCCCGCGCGCCGTGGCGACCAACAGCGCCACCGCCGCAAACAGGAGGTGCAAGCCATGAACTTCCACGCACGTGGAGAAGAACCAGTAGCTGCAAGAAGTCCCCATGAGCACCGACGCCAGCAACGCGGCGGCGAACCCGCAGCCCATCCGACGTCCCGCGAGAAAGGTCACTCCCACGGCAACTGCCGCGGGAATCGACGAAAGCAGATGCAAGCTGGGCTCGGCATCGCGACCCAACCATCCTTGAAACAGCCACCGGAAGAAATGGCCGACCGGGAGATACAACACGTGATGACGCCACCATTCCCCTGCGTTCACGCTTTCGATAAGGAAGCGTCCATCACTGAAGTATCCGTCCTGGCGAAAGACTCGATACAGGGTGAAGAACCCGACGCTGACGAGCAGGGCCCCGAGGAGGTCGCGACCGGTTGCAGTGTCCCCGACGTGAGCGGGTACGTTGTGGTGAGCGTGACTTGCCGTTGCGACGACTCGTTCTGGGGTCTGGAGCATCCGGACTACGAGGAAGGCTCGCGGGTCGTCGGCAAGGACAAACGATTCACCCGCTGCAACAGATCGGGCGGAGGCGGATCGCAAGTGAGGTCGTACATCACTTCCTCCAGTGGCTCGGGAAGGTAAGACCAATCCCTCTCCCATTCGTTTTCTGCAAGCACGAAGTCACTCACGGTTTCCCGGTTGTCTCGATGGTTCCCGCTGGGAGAGTTCAGGAACGACAACAAGGCCACGAGGGCCCCACGAACCGCAAGCGGGTCCGGAGGACTTTGATCCAAGCAGTCATAGAACCGATGGAGCAAAGGCGGGAGCTCGGGAGCGACTGAGCGACGTCGTGACGCCGCGCAACTCAGGGAGAAGATTCTCTCGAATCGACGGATGGGCGGGGGCTGTGCCACGGGGAGGACTCCTGAGGTGCAGCTTCTGGGTGTCCGTCAGATAGCGCGAGATTCCTCTGCAACGCGGTTTCACAAATTTCCCGCCAGGCTCGAAAGGCCGACGGGCTCAGCGGCTGGTAGGCATCCTCCTCGAGCCGATCGAGTCCGGAAAGAGATTCCTGCAGGGGAGGCGGGACGGGGATCGTGCCACGAGCTGCCTGGAGCTCCAGTTCCCGGATCAGGGCCGACTGCCCCTGACGACGCCCGGCGCCCAGGAGAGCCAGCATCAACGCGAATGCGACGATCCACAGCGGAACACCGCCGATCGGCTCCGGGATCAGCAGGAGCACCAGCGGAAGCGCCAGAGCGCACAGGGACGCAACGCGAACCGCGAGGCGGCTGGCCACGAGCCAGGGCAGTTGAAAACCGAGGAACGCCCGGAGAATTCGGGCTCCGTCCAGGGGAAAGGCGGGGATGAGGTTGCCGATTCCCATGCACAGGTTGATCCACAGAGCCACCTGGATCCAAGAGGCCATCGTCGAGGGAGCCGGGAGCAGCGTCGCCCCGAGGGCGAGCAGGGCCGCGAGTAACCCATTGGAGAGCGGTCCCGCGAGGGCAATCCAAAGCTCATCCGCGGGTCGTCGAGGAGGATGCGTCAGGTAAGTCCCGTTGAGGAGCGGTCCCAAGAGGAGAAACCCGACGGGTATGCCGCGCCAACGAGCGGCGACGGCATGGGCCAACTCATGGACCAGCAAGCTGAGCAGCGCGATCCCCAGAAACGTTCCGTTCCAGGTCAGACGCACGCGTCCCCCGGAGGTCCCACTCCAGGCCAGAAACAAGCTCAGGAGGACCAGAAAACCGACGTGAACGCGCAGGGGGAACGGGCCGATGCGGCCACAGTGGAGGATCCAGCGACTCATGGGGGCCAGGTTACGCGATCCCGGCCCCGGGGCTCACTCGGTTCGCGCCGCCACGTCCTGGCGGGCGTGCTCGCCCGAGGCCAGCCCCACCGTCACCGAATCTCCGATCGACTCCAGGGACTGGTTGTCGGCCGCTGGATCAACCAGCTGCATCACGTACTGCCCCTGAGGAAGTCCGCGGATGCTGAAGTTGCCTCCGCTGTCGGTGACGAGCACCATCCAAAGAGAGTCGTCCGGAGTGCGCAGCAGCACTCGAGCCGAAGCCAGGGTCTCGCCGGTCGCGTCTCGAGAGGTGCCGGAAATGCTGCCACCGCCACCCATGATCATTTGGCCCAAGCGCAGGTCGGTGTCGTTGCGGACTTCAATGGGACCCATGGTCCGAGCCGGACGACCCGGGCCGTCGAACACCAACACCTGGAGCCCCGGCGACAGGGTGTGCAGCTGAAACTCCCCTTGATCATTGGTGGACACGACCATCCGCGACGTTCCCGTGAACAAGCCTGCCAACGCCGGAGGTGGCGCTGCTTCGCCTTCGAACGCCGTGACCCGAATGTCCGAGAGAACCGTACCTCGCGAATCCACCACGGTCCCTCCGACGCTCCCGCCGGCGGTCATGGTCAACGAGACGTCATCCAAGTTCTCTCCCGGCCCGATGACCACTTCCTGGCTTCGTGCCGGCGCGTATCCACTGGCGGTGATGCGGACCTGGTAGCGACCCGGGGGCACGCCTTCCGCCTGGTAGGTGAGACTGCTGCCGTCCACTCGGCCGCGAACTCCCGCGAACGGAAGCAGACGACCTCGATCGTCTCGACGCAACAGGGTCACTTCCGCGTCCTGAAGGAAGCTGTCCGCTTGCAAGCGTCCCGAGATCGCTCCGGCGAACTCGGCCACGACTTGCACCGGACGGCTACCCGCTTCTCCCGTCGCGAGACCACGTTGCACCATGCCCGGGCTGGTCAGCTCCAATCGGTAGGAACCGCGGGGAACCGGTCCCAAGCGAAACTCCCCGGCCGGATCCACGGTCCCCGTGGTTCGGTCACCGGTCGAGCCTTGGCGGTCACTGGGAATGGCGGTGACTTGGGCGTTCACCACGGGTTTGCCAAAGGTGTCGATGACCGTCCCGACCAAGAACGAGTTGGCTTCGGCCAGGACTGCGTTGACCATCGCCACTTCTCGATTGTTGTCCTCGAGGGTGACCCGACCTTCCCAAGAGGCGTAGCCGGCTTTTTCCACGAGCACGTCATGGTGGCCGAAATCGGCTCCCAGGAGCCGTGCCACGCCGTCCTCTCCGGTCTCGCCGTGAAAGTCCGGACGGCACATGGACTCCGCAAAGTCCTCGCCCAGATCGCGCACGGTCACCCGTGCATCCGTGACCGGATTCCCATCCTGGTCCTGGACCGACACAGGAAACATGCGTCCCTTGGAAAGCTGAACAAAGCCCAGATTGTGGTGCTTGCCGCGGCGAATGGCGATGCGCGGCCCCTGCCAACGCTGGTATCCGTCGGCCAATGCCATGACTCGCACTTGCCCCTGCATTTCCGGAAGTTCGACCTCGAACGATCCGTCGCGGCGAGTGGTGTCCTCGGCCAGAATCTCGAAGTGCTTGGCGCCTTCCTCTTTATGGGCGCGAATCACCGCCACTCGGCCTCCGGAGAGCGGGGTCCGATTGATCCCTCGCAGGGTTCCCGAGAAACGGGCGATGGGGGGCAACGGATCCGACTCACGAGACTCCTCGCTGGACTCCTTGTCGACACGGGGAACCGCCGGGGACGATCCCAAGGAGGCCGTCTTCGGCTCCATGGACTCCTCTTCCGCGACTTCGTTCCCCTCCTCTCCCGGAAGCAGAGCCATGACCCGAGCATGGATGTCCTCCAGATTGAGTTTCTCCCGCAGTTCCGGCTTGGCCGAGATGATCAGCGCTCCGAAGACGAGGAGAAACGTGAAGAAGGTGGCGAGGAAAATGAAGATCGGCGCCTTGGAATTCATCGAAATTGAGCTCGAGGTTGGCTTGGTCAATGGGCTAGTCGGGTTCCTCCTCGTTATCGGCTGAGGTTGGGGGCCGGGCTGAAGTCTGGCCTGAGGGCAAACCCGTCGGGAAAAGGTTTCCGACCCAGCTCGGGGGGAACCTGGCCCCGAACTCAGTGCGCCAAGAGAGTGGGCGCGAGTCGTTCGTAGAGCTCGGCGGTTGCCCGGCAGTCCCGCAGGCAGTAGTCGGCGATCAGGTCCAACTGGCCGTCCCGATAGGAGCGCTCGACCTGGGAGCCATCCAGCATCACCTTCGGAGATTCGATGCCAAAGCGGCGGCACCAATACTCAAGACTGAAGCGATCGCGCAGCGCCCCCTGAAAGGTCAACACTTCCATCAGGTCGACGTGCTCCGAGCGGTCGTAGCGCGGCGGGACCAGGTTTCGAGAAGGGGTGATGCCGAGCATGGCCGAGCGAATCATCAGAACCGGACCGTCGTAGGTGCGTCCACAGTACGTGACGATCTTTCCGTAGTGCTGAATCCGGCTCCAAAACGCCGCCAGCATTTCCGCTTCGCTGCCGCGAAAAATAAACGCGCCGTCGCGACGTCCTGACCAAGGCTCCCACTGGTTGCCTTCGCCCTCGACCAGGATCGCCCCCCGTTGCTCTTCCAGATTGTGGATGCCGATGGCAATGATCTGTCCACAACCGGGCGTCAAGGCGAGACGATCGGGGACCAGCGCCCGCTGCTGATCGTCTCGACAACGCTCCAGCAGGTACCCACGGGTGGCTTCGTCGAGGTGTTCCCACCCAACGCCCACCACCTCGATGTCAATCGCTACGGTTGCTCCCGATCGGGCCATGGGGGAATGATACCGTGGCCTCGGATGCGGACACCAAGATCCTGAGGGCACCCGGCGGAGAAACGCGGTCGAGTCTCAGTGGCAGTGGGAGCAGCCGGATTCGTCGTCGCGCTCGATCATCCCGCAGCCGTTGGGCATGCCATCGTTGGCGCCGGTCCAAAGCGTGGGGGCGTTGGGAGAGGTCGTACGCAACGCCACCCGCGGCATCTGGCGGGCCGTCTTCGAGGAACCGCAGTCGCAGGTCACTTTGGAACGTGCGCTTTTCACGAGCTGTTCAAACTCGTTTCCGCAGGCTTCGCATCGATAGTCGTAGAGTGGCATGGTTGGCTCCCTTGGTCTTCCCTCTCTCTTTCGACGGAAGTCGTTCCCGACCTCAGTCTTTTTGCGCGGGCTGCAGCGCCCGAACCTGGGAGTGCTCGCGAGTGTCGGGCAGCGCGGCGAATGCGATGGCTCCCAGGAACGCAGATCCCCCGATCATCGGCCAGAACCAAAGGGGGCCAAGACTGGGCAAGAGTTGTCCCGCCGCCGTGGGCGCCAAAACCAACGCCATCCCGTGGACCAAGCCGAACATCGCCATGTAGCGCGCTCGTGAGTTCACCGGTGCGATGTGCGTCACAAAGGCAAGGGCCGAGGGAGCAAAGCACATCTCTCCCGCGGTGGTGATGATGACTCCCAAGAACGCCGCGTCCACCGTAGGAAAAACACCCACGACCACCAAGCCCAAGCCGGTCAGGACAGCGCCGACAATCATCACGTGGTGCGCCGAAAAGCGCCGCAGACGCAAAGAGAGTAGGTACTCGAAGCAGACGATCAGTGCGCCATTCAAGAACAGCAGCGCCCCAAAGACTGCCGGTGGCTGCAGCAATCGCTCCGCCATTCCTGGCACCAGAGTCTGGACCGCACTGGCATACGCCCCAGACAGAGACGGCAAGTGGTCTCGCAAGTGGATGGGGAGGGTGAAGAGAACCTGAAAGTACGCACTACTGACGGGGAGAAGTCCCAGGCAGAACCACAAGAACACTTTGTTGAAACGGGTTTTCGGTTTGTCCGTGGGGATCGGCGGAGCTTTCAGAGAAGGACGAGTTTCCGGCAAGAACAGAGCCGCGATGGCGGCAAACGCTGCCGTCGTGCATGCGTTGATCGTGAAGATCCAGCCGTACATTTGATGAGCGGCAAGCAGGCCCCCGAGAAAGGGTCCCGTGGCGTGTCCAAAGTTGACCACCGTGCGCTGCAATGCAAACACCGGGAGTCGGCGCGCGGGCTCGACCAGATCGGTCAGCATGGCTGTCACCGCCGGTCGGTACGCTTCGGCAAACAATCCGACGAAGAAAATCCCCGTGAGCAACGAACCCAGCTCCCGGCAACGCGACAGGGCAAAGATGGCAAGAGAAGCTCCGCTCATCACCAGCACGATCGAGCCGCGGCGACCAAGGCGATCGGCAAGCAGCCCGGCGGGATAGGCAGAAATCGTGGCTCCCAGGGCGTAGAAGCTTCCGGAGGAAAGTGCCGTTCGCTCATCGAAGCCACGATCGCGCAGATACAAGGTCAACATCGGGCCCACCATGACGCCCAAGCGATTGACCAAGACCGCGGAAAGCAGCACCCAAATGGGGCGCGGATACCCGAGCAGGATCGGATGCTCCGGTCGGTCGCGGTTGGCGGAGATGGTGGTCACGGAACCAAGCACAAATACGCCGGACTGCCCGGCCCGTAGATGCGAATCTTCAAGGGTTCGTCCGCGACGACCGGCAGAGATCCGACGCGAATCCATTCTTCGGTCGTGACGCCCCCAGTCAATGCATGGCGGAACGCTCCCGCGTGACAGGTAAGTTCGATCTCGCAGACTTCCCCCGGGGCGAGAGGGCGCGTGCCGTGCATCCACACGTACACGTCGTACCGTCCACCTTCTTTCAGCCGAAACGAGCGCTGAATGAGGTCTTCGCGAGCTGGGATTTCGAAGCGGTGTCCGGCACCGAGGACATCGAAGCGCCAGGCGAAGTCGATCAACCGCTGATCTCCCGGTGGCGGGTGGGGGAACTGTGGTCCGCTTTCCAGCAGAGCCACGGCATCGAACATCATTCCCGCTTGCTGGAGAGACAACCGAAGGCGATGGTTCCCCGCGGAAAGGGAGATGGGCGCGGCACAGCGCCGCCATTGCCAGCCAGGTCTCGGCGGAAAGGACACGGGACGCCGAGGTCCCTCATCAAACTCCACCTCGACCACCCCCGTGGCGAACTCCGGTGCGGCGCCGTGAATCCACAGATCCCAGCGTCTCGGCGAACCAGTGTCGACCACGAAGTCCACTTGTCCCTCCAGGGGGTCTTCGCTCCGGCGCTGGGCCGGCAAGAGGAACACTTCGTCATCGAACGCCACCGGGTGAGTGACGCGAACCATCGGGGGATGAATGGTGCGAGCGCTCTGCGGCGTAAGCGGAATCGCTTCGAGTCGTCGCGGGATCTCCGTTCGTTGCAGCGTGACCGCTTGGACTTCCCGGGTCGGCTGCAATTCGATCTCCAACACGTTCTGGCCCGGAGGGAGGACCACGGTGGTGGTGATCGGAAGCGACGCCCGTGCTTGAATCCGATCGCCGACCGGTCGGCCGTTGGCAAGCACGCGAAACACCGCATCGCCCTCGAAACTCAACCGTGAGGCCCGAGACTGAGGCTGTTCCAAGGTTGCCCGAAGCAAGAACGTTCGAGCTGCGGTCGAGCCAGCGAGTTGGCGGAGGGGAATGGAAGACTGCCCCAACTCGTTCACCGCCGCCTCGGCCCAGTCGCCATAGCGTCCGTCATCCAAGGCCACGCTGGTGCATTCGCCGAGGAACAAGTCTTCCTCGGGCAACACTTCCCACACCGACCAACGGGTTCGCAAGCCTCGCACCGGCTCGAGTTGTTCGAGGATTTGATCGTCTGACTGGTCGAGACCTGCATTCGGCCGCCATTCCTCGGGAAGTGAACGAGCGGCTCGGCGAGAACGCTGAAGTGCCACGCGAGCCAAGTTGCGGCTGATCGTGTCCCCCTCGAGGAACGCTCGAGAGAGGGACACTGCCGCGCTCCAACGATTCTCGAACCAGGCCGTCATGGAAGCGATGGCATCCGGAGGAAGCAGGCCGTCGGGGCGAGGATCCCGCAACTCACCAGCCGTGGCGTCCGGCCAGTTCCAGACAGTGACACCTCCATTGGCCAAGGTGTCCACGGAGCCTTTCTGAAAAGCCCACTCGGCTAGATCCAAGCTCGAGGGAGCAGTTCGCCAAGTCGGAAACACGTCTCTGGCCGGGGCAGTGCCGATCCACTCGTTGGCGAATCCGTGAAATCGATGCGGTTCCCGGCGACCAAATCGCCGTGCCATCTCGGACAAGCAACGACTTTGGTCGAGAAGGAGGCCCGAGAAATCTTCGACTTGCTGCGCGGTCCATCCGCGGTCCGCCAAGACAGCGACCAGCGAATCTTGGTTGGTGGCGGGCGACAATGCCGGCTGGGCCGCCTGATGAAACGCCAAGGCATCCAAGCGAGCCTGAGTCGTGGCGATGGGGGTTGGAAGGTGGCGCACCAGATCCCCAGGAACGGAGTATCGGGAGCCAGGATGATCCCGAAACCAGTTCCGACAAAACTCGGGGTCGAACCAGAGGGCACGTCGACTCCCGGGTCGACTGACCCGGGGCAGGGTGACCATCCCGAGAAATGCCTGGGGCGACCACCAGTCCTCTTCCAGGGCTCGTGAACGACCGATCGCGACCAGGATTCCCTCGCGATGGAGCTCACTCACCAAGGCCGCGACGGAGCCCGGAACCCGAGGAAGCGTTTCAGAAGTCACGAACCTTGCAGAGGGCTCCTTCGGAAGATCTGCTTGGGCAAGGGGCAACCAGAGAATGACGGCGCCGAATCTGGCGGCGACCAAAAACTCGCGCATCTCTTCGGGACTGGCAAACGGTGGACTCCCCTGGCGCAGCCAGTCGGAGTTCCCTCGGTCGGCGCCGGGCGACTCTTCGTTCGAAAGGAGAGCAGCATCCGACAGGCGCCATTCGAAGAACGCGTCGGGCAGCTTCCGCTCCTGAGCTTGGACGGAAGTGCGGGGCCAAGCCCACATCGCGATCAGCAACGGGACCCATGGCCGCAGGCGGCCCATCCGTCCGATCACACCATCTCTTCCAGGATCTCGTCGATTTCCTCGATCGGTCCGTCATGACCTTGCTGAACCGAATACTTGCGGCCGGTTTCCAACAGGCCCCGTGCTTCGTCTTCGCGACCGAGCTTCAGAAGGCAGCGGGCCCGATAAATGTAAGCCAGCACCCAGTCGCGTTTGTGTTCCAACGCTCGTTCCAGGTGCTGCTGAGCCTCTTCGAACTTGCCGTCATCGAACAAGGCGGTCCCGAGACTGTAGCGGGCCAGCTCGTTGTCCGGGTTGTCTTCGATGAGTCGCCGAAACCGAGCAATTCTGTCGGCGGTCATGGCTGGGTCTCCATCATGAATCCCTGGGTTTCCCGGAAACATAACCAGGGCGGTGAGGGAAGCGGTCAGGAAAGCCGGCGCGGCTTTCGAGCTGAGGTCGTGGGCGCCCGACAAGCCGGGTAGACTTTTGCGCGCTTCGAGATCTCCTTGGCATCCTCGAAGCAAGACCCATGATCCAATCCTCGGATGGCGTCCCATGACCGAACGTCACATCACCGCTTGCAATCGCGACTGTCCGGATTCTTGTTCCATGGTCGTGACCGTCGACCAGGGCCGAGCGGTTCGCTTGCAGGGAAATCCCGACGACCCTGTCACCCAAGGTTTCCTGTGCGAGCGGACCAGTCGATTCTTGGAACGCCAGTATCGAGAGGACCGCTTCACCCAGCCGCTACTGCGAAAAGGCTCAAAATGGGTTCCGGTGGGCTGGGAGCAAGCCTTGGACTTGGTCGCGACCAAGCTTGATCAGTTCCGTGGCGAGTCGGGGCCCGCGTCCATCCTTCACTATCGCTCCGGCGGCTCGCTCGGAATTCTGAAGTACTTTGCCGACGCCTTGTTCGAAGCGGTGGGGCCGGTCACGGTGAAGCGTGGCGACATCTGCTCGGGAGCGGGTGAAGCGGCCCAAGAAACGGACTTCGGAGTCTGTGACAGTCACGACCTGTTCGATCTGTACCACAGCAAGACGATCTTGTTGTGGGGAAAGAACCCCCACGTCTCCGGCCCGCACCTGATTCCGGTTTTGAAAGAAGCGCGTCGCCGGGGCGCCAAGGTGTATGGCATCGACCCCGTCCGAACCCGGGCCAGTCAGCTTTGTGACGACTTTTTGCAGCCACGTCCAGGTTCCGATTTTTGGCTGGCCATGGCCGTCGCTCGCGTCGCGGTCGACCAGGATTTGCTCGATCCGGAAGCCGCCAACTACTGTGAAGGACACGACGACTTCCTGGCCTTGGTGAAAAGTCAGTCCTTCGACGAGTGGTTGCGACCCACCGGAGTGGACGCGGACCGGGCGCGTCGAATGGCCGCCGCATACGTCGGCGACAAACCGAGCGCGTTGCTGGTCGGGTGGGGGATGGCACGCCGTCGCCATGGCTCGCGAACGGTGCGAGCACTCGATGCGTTGGGCGCGGTCACCGGCAACCTCGGAGTTCCGGGGGGAGGAGTGTCCTACTACTTTCATCGCACCCGTCCGTTTGATCTGAGTTTCGTGCAAGGGCGGGACGCGGCTCCTCGGACCCTGGCGGAAGCACGGTTGGGGGCGGAGATCCTGGCCGCTCAGGATCCTCCGATTCGCATGATCTGGGTCACCGCTGGAAACCCCGTCTCCATGCTGCCGGACGCCCCGGCTGTCAAGCGCGGCTTCGAGAAGAGCGAATTCAACGTCGTGGTCGACACCCATCCCACGGACACGACGGACTTGGCCCACCTCATCTTGCCGACCCGGACTCTTCTGGAAGACGATGATGTGATCGGCGCCTACGGGAGTCACTTCGTGCGCTTGTCCGAGCCGGCGATCGCAGCGCCCGGAGAGGTCCGTCACGAACTCGAGATTTTGCGAGGTGTTGCCGAACGCATGGGGGTCGCGCACGCCGTTCCGGATTCGATCGACCAGGCCAAACGAAAGGTCCTTGGCAAACTTGCGGGGGAAGGGATCACCGTCGAAGCCCTGCGCGAGAAGCCGCGCCGCAATCCCATGGCCGCCAAGGTGCTATTCGCCGATCGCCAATTCCCCACCGCGACCGGCAAGGTTCATCTGGTCACGGACGCACCGAAAGAGCCGGGCAATGGCAACGGCTATCCACTGACGTTGCTTGCCGTCTCGTCGGCTCAGGGACAATCGTCGCAATGGATCGACAAGCTGCGTCATGCACCACTCTCGGCCACGGTTCATCCCCAATCTGCAGGCGATCTGAGTGACGGGACGGAGGCCGTACTGGAGAGCGCTCGAGGATCTCTCGACGTGACCATTCGCTGGGATGAAAACGTGCACCCCGACGTGGTGCTTGTTCCCAAAGGCGGCATGTTGCGTGACGGCCGCTGTGCCAACGTGTTGATCGCTGCCGAAGAGACCGATGCCGGAGGCGGTGCGGTCTACTACGACGAACCGGTGCGGCTGCGCCCGCGGGACTGATTGCTCAGGACCGACTGGGCAGTCGGTGGGGCGGCAGCCAATTGCGAATCAGCCTGCCGAGGTGGACGCGCGAAGCTCTTCGTCCGCCAGCTCCAGGAGCTCTTCCGGCAACACCAACATTCGCCCAGATCGCACGCGAGACGGGCCGATCTTTTTCAGAATCGCCACCGCCTTGCCATTCACCCAACCGAACAGGGTCTTCTCTTCGGCCAGGCTGAGCACTGGAAGATCTACGCGAACCTCGGCGCCATTGGCGAGGCGTCGTGCCTGGGAACCCGCAATATCGACTCGCGGAAAACTGGAGAGCGCCTCTTCGAGGCTGAGGATGTGAGATTCTTCCACCGCATCGGGGCTCACCGCCTGCTCGACCGAGAAGCCTCCGGATTCCGTGCGGCAAAGCTGCTCGAGATAGCCGCCGGTACCGAGGGCTTCGCCGAGATCCCTGGCAATCGAGCGCACGTAGGTCCCACCCGCACAGGCCACGCGGAGCTGCACGCCCGGGTAGTCGTACGCTTCCACCTCGTTTTCGAACACTCGCACGGTCCGCAGCGGCGCCTCAACCTCGGCCCCCTTGCGAGCCAGAGCGTACATGCGCTTGCCCTCGACCTTGACCGCACTGTAGCGCGGAGGCCGCTGCTCGATCTCTCCCACGAATTGCGCGGCGATGCGACGCACTTCCTCTTCCGTCGGAAGCGCCCCGGAGACCTCGACTTCGTGGAGGGGACCTTCGGCGTCGTCAGTTTCCGAGGTGTGGCCGAGCTGGACCTTCGCCCGGTACACCTTCACGGAGCGACTGAACAGCTCCTGGAGACGTCGGGCGCGACCGACCACCAGGACCAAGACCCCCGTGGCCAGGGGGTCGAGAGTGCCGCAATGGCCGATCTCGCGAGTACGGAGGCGGTCGCAGGCCACGTCCACGGCATCCCGCGACGTGATGCCGGCTGGCTTGTTCAGAACGAGAACACCGCTACGGATGGCCATGAAACCTCCCCCGCCTCGAGCGCCTGGTGGAGGCACCTCCGTCCTTCCGGCTCGAGGTTCCACCCGATCGGAGGCGCCAAAGAACCCGACAGTTTAGCCCACGCGGGAAATCTCCTCAACGCTACCGGAGTGGTCGGACTTCCCGTCAGGCAGGCGGGCCCGGGAAGCCGATCCTTGATTGGGGATCGGAAATCGCCTTGAATCCCGCCCGGCGTGGCCCGCCCCAGGCGACCGACGCCGCCACTCCTGCGCCTGCCGCGCGTGGCGGCCAGAGACCAGGGTCACTCACACGACAGGAGAGGTTTGATGGCGAAGATCTATTTCTCCCGAGAATTCCGCGAAGTCGAAGTGGAAGAAGGAGAGGACCTGCGCAGCATCGCCCTCCGCCACGGAATCAATCTGTACCCGGGCATGCTCAAGTACCTGAATTGCCGGGGTCGCGGTTTCTGCGGGACCTGCCGGGTGCGGGTCCACAATCAGGAAGTCGCCTCGGAACCGACCAAAGTCGAGAAGGCCAAGATTCCACAGACCGACCCATCGGTCCGCCTCGCCTGTCAATGCTTCGTCTACGGCGACTGCGAAGTTCAGTCGTTCCCGCGGGTCAAGCAGGGTTGGATGCAGCACAAGGTGTATCAGCATCTGGTCGAGGAGTGAGTTCCTCTGAGAGTCTTTGCTCTCTCTGATCCCCACCTTTCGTTCGGCACTCCGGGCAAGGAGATGGACCGTTTTGGTCCGCAATGGGTCCGCCACGCAGACGTCATTGCCGAGCATTGGCGCTCTCTTGTCAACGACGATGACTTGGTGCTGGTGCCCGGAGACATCTCCTGGGCCATCAAGCTCGAGCAAGCGTTGCCAGATCTGGAATTCCTGGGTTCGCTGCCGGGCCAGAAGCTCCTGCTGAAGGGCAATCACGACTATTGGTGGTCCTCGCTGTCCAAAGTGCGACGGGCGCTGCCGGAGTCATTGCATGCGGTGCAGGGTGACGCCTGTCAGATTGGACCTTGGCTTCTCGGAGGAACCCGGTTGTGGGATGATCCGGACCTCCAGTTTGGGCACATCATTGCCTGGCAGGGCGACGAGTCCGCAATCTCCGCGGCGCAGACCCTGGAAGATCAGGAACAGTCGCGGCGCATCTTCGAACGCGAAATGGGGCGCCTCCACAAAGCCTTGGAGCACCTCGACCGATTGGCTCAACAAGCGCCCCAGGCGGGGCGCATTGTCGTCACTCATTACCCGCCCTGCGGACCTGCTCTGGAGACCTCGCGAGCCACGGCACTGTTCGAAGAAGCCGGCATTCACCACGTGGTCTTCGGACATCTGCACTCGCTCCGCACGGATCTGCCGTCGCCGCTGTTTGGAACCCTGCAGGGCACGACCTACCACCTGGCGTCCTGTGACTACATTGGCTTTCGCCCGATTCTGATCGCCGAGGGACCTCCGTGACGGTGGCTCGGTCCGCGCGGCCCGCCCGCGCCCCCCGGCTGCTCTGGCTGGTGGCGGGAGGGAGTGCGCTGGTCGCTGGCGGCTTGACGCCCGAGTTGTTGATTCGCTGGGGGCCCATGCGTCGGAGCCTGCAGTCGCCTCACGACTCAGTCCGCCAGGTCGCCGAATGGGAGGTGACGGCGGCCCGAGTCGCGGCGCTCGGACTCGCTTTCACCTTGGTTGCGATTGCTTGGCGCTGGCCGCGGCTCCACCGCTGGAACTGGGTGCAGCGAATTGCCCAACGCATTCCTCGCTGCCCCTCTCCGGCGTGGACAAGAAGGCAGCTGCTCAACCTTCCCGCGGGAGTGCTCACCGCCTTGCTCGGCGCGGCTCTTTGGTTTCTGAGCGCTGGCCAGTCGTATTTCCCGCCCGAGACCTATCGCGAGTTGAGCCGCGAGGATGGCATCCTCGAGCAAGGAACCGCCTATGTGTTTGCCGTCGCCGCGCTCCTCGCCTTCGGAGTATTTCGAACTCTCCCGCGTGGCAGTGAGCGTTTCTTGAGTGGCCTCTTGGTCGTCGGGTTCGCCGTCTGCGTCGGCGAAGAGTTCAGCTGGGGCCAGCGGCTCTTTCACTTCGAAACTCCCGAAGCATTGCGCGATGCCAACGTTCAGGGGGAAGCCAATCTTCACAATCTGTTCGGCTACGCCGCTGACCATTTGTTCATTGCCGGCTTGTTGCTCTATGGCAGCATCTTTCCTCTTCTGACAATCCACTACGAGTGGCTGCATCGACTGGGGGACCGTTGGGGAGTGCCGGTCGCGTCACCCGGGTTGGCACTGGCCATGGCCGGGGTCGGACTGCTGCACACGTGGTGGATCGTTCGGGTGTTCCCGGCCACGCCACTTCGCATCGAAGAATTGCGAGAGTTCCTTTCGGCGGTGGGACTCGCCCTGATCCTTTCCGAAACGCGCACACGCTGGTCAGCCGCGGCAGATCAGCGAGCAGAGTTCGCTCCCTGAGTGACGGTGTGGTACTGATTGGCCCGTAAGTTCGAGAGCCGTTGCACCTCACCATCGGGCCAGCGGATGATGGCTTCTTCGGCGACGGATTGTTGTCCCAGTCCGAAGTGCAACCGAAGGTCCGGATAGGCCGAATAGGAACTCGCCCCGCGAACTTCCTCGACCTGGGACAGGCCTCCACCCCGGACCGTCACTTTGGCACCGATGGCAAGCGGGTTCCGTCCGGTCGCCCGGAGCTGAAATCCGATCCAGGACCGGCGGTTGCCCTGACGGTTTTCCAGGAGGACCGGCTCGCCATCGTTGTGCGCGACCACCAGGTCTAAGTCCCCGTCGTTGTCCAGATCGACCGCGGCAAGCCCGCGACCGACTCGCGGTCGTTGAAAATAGGCGCCGTGGTCGGCTCCTTTTTCTTCGAAGCGCCCGCGCCCATCGTTCACGTACAGATGAGGGACTTGCGCAAAAGTCTGCGATGGTTCGATTTCGTGGACATTGTCGAGCACATGGCCATTGCTCACGACCACGTCGACGTCCCGGTCATTGTCGAAATCGAAGGCCTCGCAACCAAATCCGACAAAGCGCAGCGAAGGAGGCCCAAGCCCCGACAGGGTGCTCTTGTCCTCGAACATTCCGTCGGCGTTTCGATAGAACGTGTTGGTTTCCATGGCCAGGTTGGCCACCACCAGGTCGAAATCTCCGTCGCGGTCGAGGTCGGCAAAGTCGCTCCCCATGCAGGCTTCGCTCAGACCGCTCTCTGCGACCGCCACTCCCACGTCCCAAGCAATGTCCGTGAACTTCATGTCGCCGTCATTGCGCCACAGAGCGTTGGGGCGCCCGTCGTTGGCAACGAACAGGTCCAGATCTCCATCGTCGTCGAAGTCGGACACCGTCACCGCCAGCGCGGTGCCTGCCGACTCCTCCATTCCCGCCGAGGGACTGATGTCCACGAACCGTCCATTCTCGTTGCGGAACAACTGGTCGCGCGCCCCGGGAAACGTGTCAGGATTGCAGTACGAGCGCACGGGAACTCCCTGCACCACTTGTTCGCAACCCGCATGCTCGAAGGAGTATTCGCAGTAGTTTCCAAGAAACAGGTCCAAGTCCCCGTCGCCGTCGAAGTCCGCGAAGGCAGCCGCGGTGGACCACCGATCGCTTCCGATGCCGGTTTCCTCGGTCACGTCGGTGAAGCTTCCCTGGTCGTTGCGCAGCAACCGGTTTCCGCCGTAGTTGCAGAAGTAGAGGTCCTGATCTCCATCGCCGTCATAGTCCGGAGCGGCCACGTGAAAGGTGTAGCCTGGTTCGAATGCGCCCGTTTCCTCGGTCACGTCCCGAAATCGAAAGCCGCCCTCGTTTCGGTACAAGCGATCGCGAACCTCGTCGCCCGATCGATCGCCTTGCAACGGGCCGCCCTGACCGAAGCACAAGTCCTGAAGGCCATCCCCATCGAAGTCGAGGACGGCGACACAACCGGAGTTGATCTCCGGAAGGTGCTTGTGGCCGGTTCGCCCTGCGTCGTGAACGAAGTCCAGTCCCGATCCATGCAGTCGCTCGACGAAGAACTCGTCGGAAGCTCCCGGCAGAGTCCCCGGTTTCCCGTCTCCCGTGGACTCCGAACACTGGAGGAGTCCGGCGATCACCGTCATCAACAGGAGTGAGCGAGTCGGTTTCACGAACCAGTCATCCATTGCTGCAGAGTCGCGCGATAGGTCGCATCATCAATTCCAAACGACTTCTTCCACTCGTCCAGGACATCCTTGAGGACCGAATCGGGGACTCGGGGATTCTCTTGTTTCATCCGTTGCGCCGCTTGACGAGCCGCCTGCAGGTCACCGCTTCCGGCGTGAGCCCGGGCGGCAAGGTAATAGGTTTCCGCCGTGTCGCCCCGCGCCGCGGTTTCCTTGGCGATTTCCACGAGGGCATCCGCGTGGCGTTGCAGCCCGAGAAGCTCACGGATCAGTTCCAGGCGGGCCCGGGCATACTCCGGATAGGATTCGACCAGCTCCCGACGGAGTCCGAGTCGTCGTTCGGATTCCTCATTGGTGAGTTTGCGCGAGTAGTCCGTCAACTGCTGAAGAATGCCATGAATCCGTCGCTCCTTCGCAGCCCCGTCGCGGTCGCCCATGCGTGCCAGCAAGCGTGACAGAAGATAATGGGACTTCACATGATCCGGCTGCTCGGCGACGTTCTGGAGAAGAAGCTGATGAGCTTCGGCGTCTCGACCGACGTCACTCAAAAACGTGGCGTAGTCCGCGCGGACTCGACTGCGCTGAAGGGGTGCGGCCAGCGTGACCGCCTCCCCGTAGTGCTGCTCTGCCTGTTCGGTCTTCCCCGAAGCGTAACGCAGCCGGGCCAAGGACAAGTGGCCTTCACAGCGACGATCGGCACGAATCGAAGCGTCCTGCAAGCCGAGTTCTAGGCATGCTTCGGCGGGTCCTGGATCGCCCACTTGCTCGCGAGCGATCCCTTCCCCGAGTGCTGCCTCGGCATCGCGCGGATCCAACAGTCGCGCAATACGGAAATGTCGCAGGGCCAGCCCCTGATTGGTGAAATCCGACGGCTGGCGCAACAAGAAGTACCCCAGATGGATCCGGGAGTCACGGTGGGTCGGGTCCGCTGCCAGCGCTTCCTGAAACAGACGGTGGGCATCGCCCGAACGAACCGCCGCGTCGCTCTGCAATGCCCCTTGAAGGAGCTGTGCGGCCCGTTGGGAATCGCCGGCCACGGGAACCACGATCTCTTCATCGAGGGTGCTCCCCGAGGAATTGGTCGGCGGCGCGGGGGCGGAACTCGGTGATTCGCTGCAAGCGCTCAGTCCGAGGGCCAGCAACCATGAGACCAACCGGTTGAGTTGGTCGAGGTGATGGCGCCCTGAGATCCCCGTGGGGGAGCAACGACTGGAGTCTTGGCCGGAGGTGGTTGGCATCGACAGGAGTCTAGCAGGCCGTGGAAGAAGTCTTTCGGTGCCCGATCGGACCATTTCGCCCCAGCCATCTTCCTCGAGCCTTGACCGATTCGCGGCTTCGCCGGGTGTCGTGCTCGGAGGCGCAACAAGAATCCCTCGCGCGGCCCGGGGAGCTGTTTTGCACCGTTCGCCCGCTTGGATTTCCCCGACGATCTTCCATGCTTCGAATGGTCCGGCCGCCGATCGCCGGGCGGGGGAGACGAGTCGGCGATCTCAGATCAAAGGGTTCTCGCCAGACTTGCAAGCCAGGGGGATCCGCGAACTCGCCGGAGACTCGAAGAGGGAGATCGAGGAGCCGAGACTGATCTGGAGGCGAGAGACTTTTTCGACGGTCTGATAGTGTCATGACTTCCCGGGACAGAAGTCGAGACCGCAGGATGCTTTCCGGCCTCCTGCAAACTCGCAAGGGCTCCAGGAATCATGGGGTTCGAATGAAGGCAAACGTTCCGGCACAGCCGATTCGTTCCAGGAGGTCGCAGGACCCGATGACCGACAAGCCCGAGGCGGAGCTGCCGTTCGACCGGACCCGGGTGCTGAGTTTCTCCCCTGGCGACTTCGCCGCGGTCCACCAACGACAGCGAGAACTGGTGGAGCAACGCGCCACGGGCGAGACCCCCGACACCATCTTGATTGGCCAGCACGAAAGGGTGTTCACCGCGGGTCGGGGCAGTGGCCCCCTGCCCACAGCTTCACCGATTCCGGTCCACGCCATCGAGCGAGGCGGCAAGATCACTTGGCACGGCCCCGGACAAATCGTCGGGTATCCCATCGTCTCCTTGAGAGATGCCGGGCTCGGCGTTCGCGAATACTTGCGGGTCCTGGAAACGGTCTTGATCGAGGTCCTGGGTCGCTACGAGGTCGCGGCAAAGCGCGAAGAGGGGGCGACTGGCGTTTGGATCGGAGACAAGAAAATCGCCTCCCTCGGGGTCGCGGTGCGTCGGGGAATCACCTACCACGGCTTTGCGTTGAACGTGGATGCCGATTTGTCGGACTTCGCCTTGATCGAGCCCTGCGGGTTTTCGCCGCAAGTGATGACCACCCTCGCCGCGTTGTTGACCGAGGTGCCCACTCACGAAGAAGTGACCCTGCGATTGGTCCAGGCGTTGGTTCGCGAACTAGGCCTGGCGCCTCCCATCTGGGAGCGGGAAGAGATTCGTCGGCCGACGAACGAGGTTGACTAGCCGGGATTCGAACTAGCTGCCCGCCGCGACGGGGCCCGTTCCAATCACCAGTGCGGAGACCAGGACCCAGCCGAACACGGCGAGCAGGATTCCCCGGTCAGTGAAGAGGACGGCTGCCGGGTCTTCTCCTTTGCCACGCTTGTAGAGCAGGATCAGATAGCGGCCGAGTCCAAAGAACACGATGGGGATGGTGTACAGCAAGTTGGTCGTGCCGAACTTGTCCACGGTTTGAGACGAGACGGTGTAGATGGAATAGCTGACCAACGTTGCCGTGGCCGCCTGTCCGAGGAGCAAGTCGAGGACCTCTGCCGAATACTGTTTCAGGACCTTGCGGCCGGTGGCTCCGCCATCGGTCGAGATGAACTCGCCCCGCCGCTTAGCCAACGCCAGGAATAGCGAACCGAACAAGGTGCAGAGAATCAGCCACGGCGACACTTCCAAGCCGACGACGGCGGGGCCGCTGGCGACGCGGATCAAGAAGCCGAGAGCCACGCAGGTGACGTCGGCGATGGGCACCGTCTTGAGAGACGCGGTGTAGGCGAGGTTCAGCACCAGATAGGTGCCGAGGGCGAGAGTGGCGAATGGAACCGGAAGGCCATCTGCGTCCGGGGGGGGACCGATCCACCAACCAAGAGCCAAGGCGGCCGCGCCGAGCACAACGGTCATCCCCCAAGCCGTCGGAACGCCCAGCGCTCCACTGGCGATGGGCCGGTTGCACTTCACGGGATGCTTGCGGTCTTCTTCCCGATCACGGATGTCGTTGAATAGATAGACGCAGCTCGAAGCCAGGCAGAAGGCGGCGAAAAGCAGGCCGACCGGCCCCCAAACAGTGGCGTCGCCCAGTTTCTGCGCGAACAGCAACCCGACGAAGACCGCGAGGTTCTTGGTCCACTGGTGGGGTCGCATGGCCTTGATCAGAGGCGGGATGGGTCTTCTCCGGGGCCGGGGACCATTTGGTCACGGATCGAGAAACAACGGAGGGTGGCTGCAACGTCCAGGCGGAATGCTTCCGTTTCCTGACTCGCAGTGCAACGAACTTTCTAGCTCGGTCGACCGGACGGGCCGCAGCCGCGGAGTGAAAAGTTCCCGCAGAGAAGGCGAAAGGCTTTCCCATGGGCCTGACAATGAAAGACACCACGGCGGTTTCCTCGCCGTGGTGTCTGATTTTTCTCTGAGAAGAGACGCCCCGAACGGGGAGCCCGCCATTCAGCGAAGCTGCTCCCAGTATTCCTTCGGCATGTCGTGAGCGGTCTTCAGGGCGCCGTTCGCGCCAGCGTAGATCGGCTCTTCGACGGTCGTCACCTTGCCCTCCCCCAGGATGGCGTGCATCTCGGATTCGAGCGCCTCGCCCAGCCCGGTAATCTGGCTGCCGCCGCCACCCAGGAGGACGTTGTTCTTCAGCTTGGACTGGAAATCTGGATCGAAGGTGGAAATCAGCTTGCCGAGGGCGTCCACCAACGGCGGAACGATCGAGCGGCACGATTCCTTGACCACCTCGCTGACTTCGAAGTTGGTCGGCTTCCCTTCCACCGGAAACTCGACGTTGATGGGATCGCGCTGATTGCCGACGTAGGCGAACTTCTCTTTGATCTCGCGAATCTTGTGGACCGTGAATTGAGCGCCCGGGCAGGCCTTCTTGAGGTTCTCCATCATCACGGAGTCGATGTGGTCGCCCGCGGTGTTGAGGGTGATCTGATCTTCGGGAGCCGGCATGGTTCCGTGCATCCGACACAGGTCCGTCGTTCCGGCACCGATGTCGATCACCAAGGTATCGAAAAACAGGTCGAGCCCGTAAGCCACCGCGAACGGCTCGGAGCAGATCATCGCCGAATCCACGACTTCTCGGGCCGCATCCAGGATGGCCTTCTTGTTCTTGATGGACCCTTCCGCGGGACAACCAATCACCGCATAGACCAGCTCGTCGGGGCGTGGCTTCGCCAGGGCAACCGCCTTGCGGACCAGATCCGCTGCCGCTCGCGAATTTGCTTTCGCTTCCGGCGAATCGGGGTTGTCGGTGTCGGAGAACTTGATGACACCGCGCTCGAGGGGCCGGTACAGGTCCAGCATCAGACGCTTTTCCAGCGCCTCGTCGCCGAACAGCTTGTCCACCTTCAGGGCCTTGCGGCTGACGACGTCCTTGGGATAGCCCACGTAGGAAGCCACGGTCTCCCGAACGCCGTTCGAAGCGGCCACAGAGGTTCGGGAGGTGCCTAAGTCGATTCCGACGTACAGGACGCCTTCTGGCTTATCAGGGGTCTCGCGCACTTTTCCACCGTCCTTGCTTTCCACGGGAGCCTCCGGTTTGTCCTCCACCAGGGCCGAGTCTTTCTTGCTCATTGAACCGTGCCTTCCTGAATTGCCTTAGACCGCCGAAGCGTTCGGTGTCGTGGGAGCGCCTTTGCTTTCGGCCGCGATGTCCTTGCGAATATCGAGATTCAACTGGAACACATCGGCCAGAAGTTTCTTGCGCTGCTCATAGTTCTCCTCTCGGCCACTCAGGCCCTGAACCTCGTCGTAAATCGACGCGATTCCGTCAATCTCTCCATCTTTGCGCTCGCGCAGACGCTTGAGCAGCTGGCGAGCGTGATCCAGAGACCCGGTGAGCTTGTTGACCCGGCGCTCCAGCAGTTCCACCCGTCCTCCGGCGTGGGCCTCGGAGCGGGTCGGCTGGACCTTGCTGATGATGCGCTGAAACAGAGCCATCACCGAGTCGCGGATGGAACCCCGCACGTGGTCCAGCGCTGCGGGAACCGCCGGGGATTCATCCCCGTAAGTCTGCAACGCGTGGCCCCAAATCTCGGTCACCGACTCGTCCAGACCACTTCGGAACAAATCCACCGCCGCCCGATCGCGCTCTTCGACCTGGTGTTCGAGGTCGGTGCGCGCGGACTCCAGCGAATCCCGAAGCTTCTGGAGGTTGAGCTCCAGTGCATCCTGTTCTCTACGCAAGTCCTGGGAGGTGCGGTCGATCGCCCCTGGGTTTCCCAACATCTTGAGGAATTCGACCTGGGCGGTCCGGGCCAGGCGCATTCCTTCTTCCGGATCGTCCGTCGATTCGAGAATGACTTTCTCGATGGCGTGGCCCACCAGTTCCTCGAGCTGGGCGATGTCGAGGACGGGGACCGTCCGGAATCCCTCCTTGTGGAGCCGCCGGAGGCTCGTGGGCTTGGCGCGATCTCGGAAGAGACGCGCGAGGCTACTTGTCAGAGGGTTGGCCAATCCTGAATCCTGAAGGGGAAACGCGAAGGTGGGGTCGGATTTCGACCCAAACCCGTCAGCTCCATCGGCGTCGGCCGATCGGGTTCTTGAGGACCCGGAGCGAGGACAGCATTCCCAGGGAACTTTTTTGGTCCCCGGAAATCCGCGAATCCAGGAGAGGAATAGGCGGGTTCGTCCCCGCGGCGCCGTGACTCCGGCAAGAAGATCCTCAGGCGACCAGACATTCTCACCCGAAGCTGGACCGAAGGAACCACCTTTCCCCGGAGATTTCTTCCCTGCCCCGTCGATAATGCAGGGAGACGTTTCGGAATCACACGAGGATTCTCGCGCATGCTGGACCCTGCTCCCGAACAACGGCTGCGGTCTCCGGACCCGGGCGATCCATCCCAGGACTTGCTGGTCCTGGTGGATCGTTCCATGGATAGCCACCTGATCGTCTACCACGATCCCTCGAGTCCCATCTCGGAGCAGTACCGGACCTTTCGCACCAACCTCGTGGCTCTGAATTCCGAGGGCGCTCCCCGAGCACTCGCCATGACTTCCAGCATCAAGGGCGAAGGCAAATCGATCACAGCCGCCAACTTGGCTCTCGCTTTGGTCGAACTTCCCGACACTCGGACGTTGCTGGTGGATGCGGACCTGCGGGAGCCGACCGTGGCGGGACTCTTCGGCCGCAAACCGGTTCCCGGACTCTCGGACTTACTCTTGGACGGGCTGCCGCTTGACCAGGTGATCCGCCCGACCATCGTCCGCAACCTGTCCATCCTTCCGGCTGGGCGAGAGATTCGCAATCCCTCGGAGTTGCTCGGCTCTCCGCGCATCGGGGACTTGGTCAACGCGCTGAAAGCCGACTACAACTACATTCTATTCGACACCCCTCCGGTGTTGCCCTTTGCCGATGCCTCGGTCCTGGGATCGCGTCTCGACGGCGTGTTGATGGTGGTGCGGTTGGAAAAGACTCCTCGCGACCAGGTCGAGCGCTCTCTCGAAACCCTGCGTGCCGCCAGAAACAACGTGCTCGGTTGCTTCTTGGCCGGCAGTGCGGCCATGGAGGCCAAGGGCAACCACTACGTCATTCACGACGACGAGTGATCGGCGAGTTCGCGCCTTGAGCAGCGACGTTCTCAAGATTTCTGCCCGAAACGCGGATCCCTTCGAAGGCCAACTCCGGGTTCCTTCGGACAAGTCCATCACCCAGCGCGCCTTGTTGTTCGGGGCCGTCGCTCGCGGGACGACTCACGTGGCTTCCCCGCTTCGTTCCGCCGACTCGCTGGCCGTTCTGTCCGTGATTCAAGAGCTCGGAGCCACCGTCACCAAGTACCCGGACGGTTGGGAGATCGAAGGCGTGGGGGAGCAGGGATTGCGCACTCCTTCTCGTCCCCTTGATCTGCAGAACTCGGGAACCGGAGTTCGTTTGCTGATGGGACTCTTGGCCGGGCAAGGAGTGCGCGCCACGCTGACCGGGGATGATTCGCTTCAACGGCGCCCGATGCAGAGAGTCCTGGCCCCTCTGGCTTCTATGGGAGTCACGATCGAGAGCCATCGCGAATGGCGGTTGCCGGTGACCCTCCTCTCGCGGCTCCCCTTGTCCCCGTTTCACGGACAAACCTCGGTCGCTTCCGCCCAAGTGAAGAGCGCCATCCTCCTTGCCGCACTGGGAGCACGAGGACTGTCCGTGCTGGAAGAGCCGCGTCGCACTCGCGACCACACGGAGATCATGCTACGCCGCTTCGGCGTTCCGGTGCACCAGGCCGGCCCTCGGGTTGAAGTCTCGGGGCCGGCGTCGCTGCAGGGCTGCCCGGTCACCTGCCCGGCCGATCCTTCTTCGGCCGCGCCGTTCGCGACCCTGGCAGCACTGCGTCCGGGTTCGCGCCTCCGGTTCTCGGACTTGTTGGTCAACCCACGACGGTTCGCGTTCTTCGAAGCGTTGGCTCGGATGGGGGTGGCGATTCGTCAGGAACACACGCGAGACGAACAGGGAGAACCTCTGGCGGATGTCGTCGTCGAAGGTGGCCCGTTGCAGGGCACGACCATCGTTCCGGAAGAGGTGCCGGACATGATCGACGAACTCCCCCTGGTTGCCGTTCTTGGTTGTTTTGCGGAGGGGGTGACCGAAGTCCGCGGTGCCGCCGAACTGCGAGTCAAGGAAAGCGACCGGCTGGAGGCCATCGCCGGTGGGCTTCGCGCTCTTGGCGCGGTGGTGGAACTCTTCGACGACGGTTTCCGGATCGAGGGGCCTCAAGCACTCCGTGGGAATTCCCTTTCGGCGCGAGACGATCACCGGATTGCGATGGCACTCTCGTTGGCGGCGTTGCATGCGGAAGGGACCAGCCACCTGGAAGGCTCCCAAAGCGTCCAAGTGTCCTATCCGGGCTTCTTCGAACAACTCGACCGCTTTCAGATCGCCAAGCTGGACTACGCGTAGCGAACGAACTCACGTCCGTCTTCGGAACCCCAAAAACCGCTGAAACTGTCGAGCACGACGCGCCTGCCATCCACCCAAAGGTTGCCACCACGGCAGCGATGGTCGCCGGGATGCAAACGGCTCACTGCACCTTCTGCGGCCGCGTCCGTCAGCAGCTGGTGCAAGTCATCAACGGAGCGCACTTCGGCTTCGTACATTTCTTCCCCGTCCGCGAAGGCGCGAGCGGCTTCCTGATCGTGAAACACGGGAAGAACCCGCTGCACCTGTTCGTCCTCGGTTTGTTCTTCCAAGAACACCGGGGTGTCTCCGTCGAACAGGGAGTAGAAGGCGGGGAACGCGTCGTATCCAAGAAAGGGTTGGGCTCCCAACACCTGCTGCATGAGCTGGTCCCAGGCATCTTGGTCCTCGAAAAGGTCGAGCATCTCGTCCCCTTCGTAGACTTGCCACTGACCGCGAGCATCGAGCAGATGCTCTTCGAGGGTTTCCGCTGAGGCATCCACTCGAACTTTGAGGAACTGGAGTTGGCTCTGGCCGTCGACGCACCAGTACACCGGTTCGTTCTCGTCCAGCACGGCTCCCGCGAACCCCTCTTCCGATCGCAGTGCCAGGAACTCACGCAACGCGCCGGTTCGCTCGATCGTCCCCGCCATGCCCCAGTCGCGCAGCGCCTCCTTCGCCTGTTCTTCCTCCCGAAACAGGCGCAACACGAGCCCGCCGGGCTGGGCGCGAATCAAATCGTGAGCCGGGCGCCCTTCCGCTGCCAAGTAGAAGTAACTGTGAGGAGACGACCGCTTCGCTTCAGCCCGCTGCAGAAGGTAGTGCCGGACCAGTTTCTGGGCGACGTCTTCCTGAGTGGCCAAGACCTGACTGCCACTGTTGCCAAGTGCCCGGATTTCCTTCCCGTCGTAGGAAGCGACCAGACACCAGAGTCCCTGTTCCGTGGAGTACGCGGGCGAAGACTTGCTGCCTCCGGCCTTTTCGTTGGTCGCACGTGCAAAAATTTTCAGAGGTGGACGAACCGGGTCTCCGCCCTCTTCGACGACGAGGTATTCCTCGTTCTCATGGAGCATTCGGGTTCGGATCGGCATTTCGCTCGGTCGGTTGTTGGGAAGAGAGTGGTTGAGAAGCCTGCAGGATGAGTTCGCGCGTGGCGGCCTTGCGACGTTGATGAAACAAGATGGCAAGCAGCGCACGACCAGGCAAGAGAAGAAGTCCCGCGATCGCTTCGAGCAAGAGTCGCCACACGCCTGGTGTCCAGGAGTCTTCATGAGGCAAGCCAGTCCAGGCCCCCTCCGAGTCAGTCGAGGTCGGCGGCACAGCGAAATCCGATGGTGGGTTCTCGGGTCGAACCGCCTGGTGCGATCCAGCGGAACAGGGATCCGACGTTCTCCGGTGGGCTCAGAAAGTGACCGCCCCGAAGGACCATCGGGCTGATGCTGGAGTCCAACCTCTCCAGCACATCCCCGTCTTCGCGCGAAGCCGTCCACTCTTCCACGTTGCCGGCCATTTGAAACACCTGAAAGGGTGACTTTCCATAGGGATAGTGAGCCACCGGGACAGTGTCCGACAAACTCAAGCTGAGGTCGTTGCAGAGTCCTTGGCGGTAGTCTTCGCCCCACGGATAATCCCACGGCTCCTTGCCTCGACAGGCCACTTCCCATTCATCTTCGGTGGGGAGGCGTTTCCCGGCCCACTGGGCATAGGCGGCCGCCTGTCCCCAATGAATGCCGCTGACCGGATGATCCCAGCGTTCTTCTCCTGGATAGAGCTTGCCCTGGCTATCGGGTTCCCAGAACCGTGGCGCATTCTCCAATCGAGCTTCCACGTCCAGAGTTTCCAGAAACGTGGAGTAGTCCGCGTTGGTCACTTCGTACTGGTCGATCAGATAGGGGCGCAAGGACACTCGGCGCTTGCGTCGTTCGATGCCTCGGTTGGGACCCACCACGTAGTTGCCGCCCGGGATGAACACCATTCCAGGACGGACTCGGTGTCCCCCTGGTTCGTAGAACTCGGGGTGACGCGAACGGTCGCGCTCCACTCCGGCGGCGATGAACTCGTTGTATCGGGCCCGATACTCCTTGGCCTCGGACACCTGTCGCACCAAGACGGTATTCCACAGCTCGTGAAATGGGATCGGGTCGATCAACATTCCTGCCAGCGAACCGCGCAACCGATCGGGAAAGTCGTCGCGTTCCAACTTGCCGACCGCGGCTTTGGCAATGCGATACGAAATGGCTTTGCGCAGCTCTGGGTCGGACAGGGATCGACGCAGAAGAGCCTGGTCGATGATGCCTCCCAGAAGATCCTGTTCCTCACGCCGCGCTCGTCGAGCCCCGATCACCCCGTCCGCTTGATGCTTGCGGCGGATGCCCTCGATGGTCGGCAGCTTCTGGCGCAACTCGGTCAACAAGTACGTCACCAATGGAGTGCCAGCCGCGTCTTCGGCATCACGCCAAGCTTCGAGCGCGGCTTCTCGCTGGGAATAGGAGGCTTCTAGCGCAAGCAGCGCCGCCTCGGTTGCTCGTTCGGCTTCTCGGTAGCGCTCCAACTCCGAGCTGTCTTCTTGAATGAAGAGTACGAGGGCGAGAAAACGAGCAATCATGGCCGGGATGGGTTTCCTTATGCTGCCGGGACGAGAGCGGAGTCCGGGGATTATAGAGCGCGCCATCAACTCCTCATTCAACGAGCGGACCGGACTCACGGGACTGACCGGGATCGGCCCGCGCCGACTGCAAGCTTACGCCGATGCCGGGGTACGGACCCTTGGGGATCTGCTTTTCCTGTTGCCGAAGAAGTACGTGGCGTTCGAACCCATCCTCGAAATCGCCAGTCTGGAGCAGAATCACTCGGCGGCCATCCATGTCACCGTTCGAGAAAGTCGCACCCTGCGCCATCGAAAACCGGCCCGCACCCGGCTCCAAGTCGAGGACTCGACGGGAGTACTGACCGCGTGGGTGTTCGGTCACCGTTTTCTCGACCGGAACCTGGGTGAGGGCAAACGCCTACGCATGCTCGGCAAGTTGCGCGACAAGGCCTTTCAGGTCAGCCACTGGTGGGAGCCAGATCCCCACGACTCGGAATCCTCGTGCATTGCACAGTACGCTCTCCCGGAGGGAATCGCGCCTCGACTGCATCGCCGGCTCTTGGAACAAGCACTCGAAGGAGTCAAAGAACGCTGGAATCGGATCCCCGTACTCGGAGAGTCCGGAGATCCGATGGATCGCCTCACCCTGTATCGATCCCTGCACTTTCCCCAGTCTTCGATGGAGGCCGATCGTGCCCGGCGCACGCTGGCCCTGGGCGAGGCCATCCGCCTGCAGAAAGGCCTGGCACGTCTCCGTGCGCTGCGGGGAACGCGGCCGGCTTACTCGCCGGACTTTCTTCAGGATTGCCTGGATCGCTACCAGGCAATCCTCCCGTTTTCCGCGCACGCGGGGCAGCGCCGGGTGGTGGAAGACTGTCTCCACGATTTGACCGGACCGCGACCCATGACCCGACTCCTGAGTGGGGAAGTGGGAGCCGGGAAAACCGCCGTCGCATTGTTCCCACTCTTGGTGGCCGCCATGAGCGGGAAGCAGGGCGCCCTGTTGGCACCGACCGAGATCTTGGCCATTCAGCACGCCGAGTTCCTGAAACCGGTTCTGGAACGCGCCGGACTTGCGGCTCCGCTCTTGTTGTCGGGAAAGAGAAACTCTCGGCGACGGATCTCTTCGGAGCAGCCGGTAATCGTCGGCACCCATCGCCTGCTGTCCCGGCCCGTGAAATTCGAGCAACTCGCGGCGGTGGTGGTGGATGAGCAGCACAAATTCGGCGTTCGCCAACGCTTCACACTCTGGGCAAAAGGCGATCGCCCGGACCTGCTGATGATTTCCGCCACCCCGATTCCGCGAACTTTATCCATGACTCGGTTTGGCCACCTCGATCACTCAATCTTGGCGTTGCCCCCGGAACGACAGCGCCGGGTCACTTCGCGCCTCCTCACCGGAGACGAGCGGGCCCAGGTGCTCCCTCGCATCGAACAGGAGCTGGCCAAGGACGGCCGCGTCCTGGTGGTGTGTCCAGCCATCGGGGGGGTCCCTGACCAACCCGCCAAGATGCCGGCGGCGGTCCCCGTGGGGGACTGGCTGCGTCGACACCTCTCGACTCCCGTCGCGCTCGAACTCCTGCACGGCAAGATGGAAAGCGAGGAGAAAGCGGCGGTCATCTCCCGATTCGCTCGAGGCGAGTCTCGGGTTCTGGTGACAACCGTGGTGGTCGAGGTGGGGGTCGACGTTCCCGATGCCTCGATGGTCGTGATCTTGGGGGCGGGGCGCTTCGGGTTGTCCCAGCTCCACCAGATTCGGGGCCGGGTCGGCCGTCGGGGGCAACCCGCGCAATGCCTTTTGGTCTCGGGAGATCCGGCCGATGCCACCCGCGAGCGACTGGAGATGTTCTGCGAGACCGACGATGGATTTCGCCTCGCCCAAGAAGACCTGGAGCTGCGCGGACCGGGGCAGCTCGAAGGGTTTCGCCAGCACGGCCTGTTTCATACCGCGTTTCCCGAAGTGCTCACCGACGAGAGCCTGATGAAACGTGCCCAAGAGATTCACAAGTCCCTGGCACCACAGGATTTCGACCCTCCTGGTGTTGCTCCTCGCCGCTGGATCTGGTAGTGAAGCGCGGTCATTTTTCGGCCGTGAGAAGCTTCCGTTCACGGCCTCCGTCTTTCGAGAATCGTCGTGGCATTGGCTCGTAACATTCTTTCGATGTCCGCAAGCCTGTGGGCCGGATGCCTCGGGGTCGCGGTTCCACCCGCGGTCGCTCAGCAAGCCGACCCCGCTTCGGTCCTGGAATTCGACGTCGCGGCTCCCGCCGTGCGTTCGGAACAGGGCCGCCAACGGTCTCCGGACGAGGCTTTGCAAGAGGCCCTGCCGAGAATCGTTTCGTGGCCGAAGGAGCGCGGTGAAGTCGCCATTCGTGCCTTGGTGGCGCGTGGCGAAAGCATGATCCCCGCTTTCCGAGATCGATTGCGCGCCGGCTCACTCCTGGAAAAAGCCGCCGCGGCCCGGGCCCTTTGCCTGCTCGGGGATCGAGACTCCTTGCGCGCCGTCGAGATGCTGCTGCAGGACCGTCGTCATGCCTCCCGTTGCAGCCCATTGTTGAACTCCATTGCGGAACTGGACCCGGACCGGGCCATCGCCCTGGCGTTGCAGTTCTTGGACCACTCCTCACCGTCGCTGCGCACCGCCGCCGCGGCATTGTTGCGCGAAGAACCCAACGAGGCAGTGCGACGTGACACGCGGCTTCGCTTCACTTCGAGCGAGCGGGGGGAAACGCGACTCCAAGCCTTCCAGCTGTTGGTTGACTGGGACGACGAGTCCTTGCCCGAATCTGCCTTGGCCCAAGTCGGCCACGATCATGCTCCGTTCGCCGAAGCGATCGCGGAGTACCTGAGTGTTCGGCTCGATGGGGCGCTCGCCACCGCGTTGACGGAAAAAGTCGGCGAAGAGCCAACTCGCGAGAGCCTCCACGCCCTGCTGGTGTTGGCCATGGCGGAGCGTCGTTCTCGTCAGGTCTGGTTGCCCGCAGACTGGTTCGAACGCTACCTCGGAGAAATGCAGAGCTCCGATCCGCTTCTCCGTGCCGTGGCCAGTATTGCCTGTGCAACGATCGGCTATCGGACCGAAAGCCTTGCCGAGGCGACGCGGAGTTCGGTGCTCCCTGCGTTGGTCGACGTCGTTACTCGCGTGCGAATGTTCGCCGACTTTCGCCTGTGTCATCGGGCCGCCGTGGCGATGCTGGAACGGCTCACCGGCCAATCCCTCGGGGAAAGCGTCCCTGCCTGGCGCGACTACTGGGCCCGGGAAGGCGGGGCCGAATTTGAACCCGTCCGTGAGCTGAGCGGCCTGCGTGAGGGAGACGAACCTTCGGTCGCCCTCGAATGGCAACGAATGAGCGCGGAACTCGAATGGGTTCCCGTTTGGAAAGTCTGGGGAGAGAACTACTACAACCGCTGGCTTCGCGAGCAGTGGCAGGATGGTGTTGTGATGCCGAGTGAATCCTTGGCAAGTCTCCTCCTGTCTCTTCGCGAGCAGGGTTTGTTCTCCGCCGAGCGTCCCCGCGAACTCGTTCAACCAAGCCAGGGAGCCGAGCGTCTGACCATTTCCGTTCGCGGGTCCGAGCGCTCCATCGTGGCAAGTCCGGAGCACGACCTCTCGCCCATGACCACCTTGCTATGGGAATCGGTGCAACCCTTCTTGTGGCAGGTCCTGCTACCGCGGGATGAGCGTCTGGAGAAAGTCTATGCCGAGGAAGAGGCTTGGTGGACGCGTCACCGCGGGGCGGGGGAACGCCACTCTCGGCTGGTCAGCCTTGGACTGCTGGCTTTGGAGAACGCCGATTCGAGTCGTGGCCAAGAGGTCTTAGAACTTCTGGACCGGCTTCCGGAAGAGGATCCTTGGCTGTCTCCGAAGCAGGCTCGGTCTTTGGCCACGGCGGTCTCGAACATGGGCTGGCGCGATGCTCGACGCGACTTGGCCCTGTCGATCCTGAAGCGGGCTCCCAGCGACTGCTACGAAGCAGTGCTCGAAGGGTTTCGCGGCGACTCGGTGCTCGGGATGGATGGCCTGGTCGAGCTCCTTCGCCGATTTGATCGCGTCGACACGGCACTTCGGGACGCACGCCCTTGGGTTCGCCAAGCGGCGGTGCGAGCAATCGCCGAGGATCCCAAAGAAACCTGGCATCGCTTGGAAGCTGCCGCAACTTCGGATCCGGATCTGGCCGTCCAGAGCGAAGCGCTCGCACTGCTTTCCCGTTCTCCATCTCCCCGGCACGGCGAGCTCCTTCTCGACCTTGCCACGGGAGATCAGCGCGCCGCCCGGGTGGAGGTTCTCAAGGTCCTGGGCCGTGTCCACGATGACCGGGTGCTCGGCGTTCTTGCCGAAGCATTGCGAGAGGATGACTCGGCGACGGCACAGGCGGCGATCCAAGGCCTCGGGTTGCAGGGCGGACCCGGGGCGGCCGCCACCTTGGGTTCCGTGGTCGCCGAGGTCGGCCCCGGAGAACCCCGCGGCTACCTCGCGCTGTCCCAGCTCAAAAGCATGCCGGGCTCGGTGGCCAGTCCGGTACTCCGCAAACTGGCCGAGTCCGGCTCCTCGGAACTCGCCCGGGAGGCGCGATTTGCTCTGGCAGACGTCGGGGAAATGGAAACCGTTCCCTTCCTCTTGGACCAACTTGAAACGGATCGTCATCACCGCCGAGCGATGCTCAAGCTGACATTGCTCTTTTGCCAAGATTGGGAAACCGAACCCTGGCGTTTTCGTTCCCTCTATGAGGCGAGCCCTGGGAAAACCGCCGATCAGCACTTTTTTGCGGCGATGCGAAGCGGGGGTGCCCGCCTCGATGACCCGGTGGACCCCGCCGATCCCGAGCTTCGCCGCATCGTGGCCGAGGCCGTGGCAGACGAGAGGTGGTTCGTGAGGCGACGCGCGTTGGAGTTCCTCGAGCGAGAAACCGGACACAACCTCGGGACGTTGACACGCAACGCCAAACCCGAAGAGGCCCGGGCACTTGCTCGGCAGTGGGTGGCCGCCGTTGCCGCGGGCGAGGACCTCTCCGATCGCTGAACCTGCCATGACCAGTGGTGAGCCGGTGTCCGGTGTCCTCGCGGACATCTTGCAAGAAGTCGAACGCGTGATTGTCGGCCAACGCCCTCTGCTGGAGCGATTGCTGATTGGCCTGCTGACCGAAGGGCACGTGCTCGTGGAAGGCATGCCCGGGTTGGCCAAGAGTCTTACGGTGTCGAGCCTCGCGAACAGCCTTGGCCTGACCTTTCAGCGCATCCAGTTCACGGCCGACCTGTTGCCGGCGGATCTCACCGGCACCTTGGTGATTCGTCCGGGCCAGGACCAGTTCGTGATCCGCAAAGGGCCGATCTTCGCTCAGATCGTGCTCGCCGACGAAATCAACCGTGCCCCTGCCAAGGTCCAGAGCGCGCTGCTCGAAGCCATGCAAGAGCGACAGGTCACCATCGGCGAAGACAGCCTCCCGCTCCCTCGGCCGTTCTTGGTCCTCGCGACCCAAAACCCGGTGGAACACGAAGGGACGTATCCCCTTCCGGAAGCCGAGGTGGATCGGTTCTTGCTCAAAGTCACTCTGAACTACCCGGAACCCGCCGCCGAGAAAGAGGTGCTCCGTCGCCATGGGGCAACGTCTCGGGTCCCCGAGGTTCGCCCCGTGTGTTCGGCCGAGGAGTTCCAATCGCTTCAAGCCGGCATCGATCAAGTGCATGTCGAAGAGGCGCTGTTGGACTACGTGGTGGCCGTGGTTAGTCGCACGCGTGATCCCTCCGCGTTTGGACTTCACGAACTGGCCCCGCTCGTTCGCTACGGAGTCTCCCCGCGTGCCGGAATCTGCTTGGTTCGCGGGGCCCGAGCCCGGGCCGTCTTGTTCGGCAGGGACTATGTGTTGCCTGCGGACATCAAGGACTTGTGTGGGGATGTCTTGGCTCACCGAATTGGCCTCACCTACGAAGCCATGGCACAGCAACGGACGGGTCAAGACGTCGTTCGAGCGATCCTGGAAAGCGTGGAGGTGCCGTGAGGGCTCCAATCCCGGCCACTCCCGAAGACCGACGAGCGGTGGAAGAACTGCGGTTTTTTGCCACCCACCGGGTTGCGGAATGGGGGCCCGAAACACTTCGCTCGTTGTTTGCCGGAGGAGGACTCGAGTTTCGGGACGTTCGGGAGTACCAGGCCGGAGACGAGGTTCGATTCTTGGACCGCAACGTCACGGCACGCACCGGCCGTCCCCACGTCAAGGTCCACGATCGCGAGCAGCGTCAATCGGTGTTTTTGGTGCTGGATGTTTCTCCGCGAAGCCAGTCTGGGCCAGCGGGAACCACCGTGCGAGACCGACTTCGGCGGCTCGCGGCCATCTTGTTGCTGGCGGCGAGTCGGCTCGGCCACCGAACCGGAGCCTGCTTTTCTGGATCCCGGTTCGCCAATCCGCCAGTGCCTCTCGGTAGCGGTGAACAGCATGCCTTGCGAATCCTCCGAGAGCTCGTGGTCCGATCCGACTCCGACCAGCCCGGCTCCTTCGACCACGCGGTCGAACTCGCTTCCATCAGTCTTCCCCGAGGTTCCATGCTGTTCGTGTTGAGTGACTTCGAAGACCAAGGCTTGGAAGCAGTTCTCGAGGCAGCAGCCCACCATCATCACGTCCACTGCATCCGAATTGCGCACCCCTTGAAGCCACTGCTGGAATCGAGAGGTGGTTGGGATCTCGCCGACGCCGAGGGAGGGAACCGGAGTTTCGTGGACTTTGGTTCGCGCAAGGTTCGAGAAGCCATCGTTCAAGACGAACGAACCCGCTGTGACGCATTCCTCGCTTGGGCGCGACGATCCGGAGTGGAGGCCTGTGCACTCGCGGAGGATGCGTCCCCAGCGACGACGCTCATCCAGTTCCTCGGAGAACCCAAAAGGCGCCGCGGATGGACACAGCGACGGTGAATTCGGGAATTCGCACGGGCGTCGGCATCCCGACGGTGGTGCGCTGGCGGTTGCCCGACCACGCCGAAAATGTGACGCTGGAAACGCCTCTCCCGGATTCGTGCGTCCTCCTTCGTCGAGCCCGCGGGCAAACGGTGGAAGAAGCCACCGTCCTGGAAATGGAGTTGGTCTTCGATCGGCCGGGAGACGTCCAGCTCGGCCCTTGGGAATACCGGGTGGGATCGAACCGCCACTCATTGCCGGCCAAGCAACTGTCGGTGACTTCGACCGTTCCTGCGGATCGCGAAGCGCAATTCGGAGCGATCCAACCATGGCCAGCGGGAGACTCCTCATTCGATGGGACGTGGCCCCTGCTCGGAGTCGCACTGATTCTTGCGCTCCTTTGGTCAAGGTCCCGGGCGAGAGCTCAACGGGCAACCCTCGCTCCGGCCCCTCCAAGCATGTCACGCCACGAAGTTCTCGCGCGCTTGCGCTCGATGGCTCTTTCCCCCGAAGCCTCCCCCAAGGAGATTCGCCATTTTGTTCGAGAGGCGGATCGGCTTCTCTGTCATTTCGTCGCCGCGGCCTGGGGCTGTCCCGCTCGGCGTCAAACTGCCGAGGAGCGATTTCGTTGGTTGCAACAACTTCCCGCCGCGCAATCTTTCTGCGAGCCGATTCGCCAATGGACGTCGAGGCGGGAGCGGCAATGCTTCGCCCACGCCCCTTCGAGTCAGGCCAGTTCCGCATTGCAAAACGACCTGATTGAACTTCTCGATCGACTGGAGGAGAGCCTCCAGCCCTCAAGGAACGCGTCATGATCGAGTGGGCACGGCCTTGGTGGGGAGCGCTAGCAATGCTCATGGTCGGCATTGCTGTGCTCTGGCGATTTCGCGCTCCGCGTCCTCCGGCGCTGATTCACGGATTGGCCCAACGCTGGTCTCATCAAGCTTTGCCGAGGTCCCTTCTCGGACGCCACGGCAGCTGGGGGTTGCAGCTGGCGGCGGCGGCATTGATGGCGGTGTCTCTCGCCGGTCCGCAGCGAACCCGCCAGGAAACGTTGCGAGAGGTCGAGGGAAGGGATCTCGCCCTGATCTTGGACCGCTCCTCTTCCATGGGGCAAGTGGATCGTGGCTTCCCAGAAAGTCGCTGGCAAAGTGCGCGCTCCGCATTGGTCGAGCTGGTTCGGCGGCGGACTTCCGATCGCCTTTCTCTGATCACGTTCCGCCGCTCGGCGACCTTGCACTGCCCGCCGACCTTCGACCAGGACGCTCTCGCAGCAACCTTGTCGAGTCTTTCCCCCGGTCCGGTCGGTGACGAAGAAGATCGCACCGCGCTGGGAGTCGCCCTCACTCTCGGGGCTCGCCTGTGGAAGGACCAGTCGGACCGAAGCCGCGTCCTCCTGGTGATCTCCGATGGCGAGAACAATCAGAACGACATCCTGCCGGAACAGGCAGCGATGCTGTGTCGCGATCTCGGCATCCGAGTCCATGGACTGGTGGTGGGCGACTCGGAGGGAGCATCGCGCAATATGTCTGCGCTGGCAGCGGTGACGGGAGGAAGTCATTGGACGGTGACCGACGCTTCGTCCCTGGCACGATTGGCAGACCGATTGGACGCGTTGGAGCCCACACGATTCGTGGAACGACGGGCGACCATGCGCCAAGGCTTGCACCATTGGCCGGCTTGGGCGGCATTGGTCGTCTGGGCGATCTCGTGCGTCCTCGACTTCTTGTGTTGGAAGCGCTGGCCATGAAACGAGCCCAGAAATGGGGGCGTGTTGCGGGGTTCGGAATCGGTCCCATGGGGCGTTGGGGATGGCTCCTTGGTGCCCTCCTCACCACCCTCTGGGCCTCCCAGGTCCCGGGGTCGGTTCCTTCGGATCCGGAGCCTTCGGGACCAACGTGGATCGTGGTCTTGGACACGTCTCACAGCATGAGTGCGACCGACATGACTCCGCATCGACTCAGTCGTGCCAAGGAACAACTCGATCGAGCGGCGCAAGAAGGGGCATTCCCTCAAGCGGCTCTCGTCACCGTCACCCACCAAGCCGAAACCCGTTGTGCCGTCACCCAGGACATGGGGGCGTTTCGAACCATCCTTCGGGGGATCGATCTCGAGTTCGAAACCCGGTGGGGCACCGGGTTGAGCATGGGCGTTCATCGAGCCCTCCGGCTCGCCAAAGACTCGGAGCCAGCGGCCATCCTGTTGGTTTCGGATGGAGAGAACCACGACGACTCGACGGCGATGCAAGCGGCACTCCAGGCAGCGAAGCAACAACGGGTGCCGATCTACACCGCCTGTGTTGGCACGGAAACAGGAGCTCAGCTGTTCCGGGAGGAAGCGGGCCGCCGCGTACCGATCCGTTTCCAGCAGCAACCGGTGGTGAGTCGAGGAAATCCTCGGGTCATGCGACGCTGGGCGGAAGCGACCGGAGGCGCCGCGGTTCCCTGGGACCAGATGGCGGAGGAAGTGGCTCTCCATGGAATCGAGAGCGAGGGCGAACAATCCCTGGCCTCGGGAGGCCACGCGGCGTCCTTGCCACTCAGCCTGAGTTTCCTGATCCTCTGGACAGGACTTCTAATGCGAGGGCGCCGATGAAGACGCTGCTCCTCGCATTTCTGATGGTTTTCAGCGCGATTGCCTCTGTCCAGGACTCGTCGCCGGCAAAGCGCCCTTCGGTTGCAGAGCGCTTCCAAACCGCCGTCACGTCTCACGGGAATGGCGACTGGCAAGCCGCGGAGCGCCTCTTTCGAGAGATCTCGGAGCAGTCGCGAGACGAGGTTGCCAAACCATCTCGCTTCAACGCATTGCGCTGTCGATTCGACGCTTTGCGCGAAGAAGGTTCCGAGGGAAGGAACCGACGGGAAGAATGGCTCGGCTTGAGACGGGAACTGGTCGACCTCTTGCAGAAGGAACCCGACTCGACACTGCTTCGGGAAAGCTTGGAAGCGGTGGGAGGGGTGCTTGCTCGAACGGCAGGAACGGCGGAGACCGCCACGGGCCGTCTGGAGGACACCAACGACGCATCCAACTCCACTGGCCGCGAGTCCACGACGAATGGAAGCGGAGGAGCCAACTCTGCAGCAGGCGAGGCCTCGTCGGAGAGTGGGACGTGGGGACCTTTTTCGCCGCAAGATCATGAGCGACTCTGGAAGACCCTGGACAGCACCCTCCAAGAGGCGCTTCAACGTCAGCGAGAGCGCCACTCCCGTGCTTTCCCCGAAGAGAAACGGCCATGGTGATCGGCTGGTCGCTTTTCTTCTTGCTCTTGGAACCCGAATGGAAAGTGCTCGCACAATTCAGCGAGGAATCCGTGGAGGTGGGAGTGCCCGTGGATCTCGTCCTCCAAGTCCAAGGGGAAGTCTTGGCGGACATCCAACTGGCCGACTCCTCGTGGCAAGCCCTCCGTGATCAGGGATTCCTGGTCCGATCCCGAGAGAATCGATGGGCGGATTCGGGCAATGCCCGCATGCAGTGGGAACAACGCGTCGAGTTGATCCCGTTGCATTCGGGAGAGGTTGCCTTGGATCCTCTCGTCGTCCAAATCGAGGAGCAAGGTCTTGCGCTCTCCACCCCCGTGTTGAACTTGCAGGTGCGACCTCGTCCTTGGAGGATCGAGGTGGAGTTGGATCATCCAGCGAAGCTGTTCGCCGGCCAGTCATTTCTCGAGCACGTGATCGTCCGATCGCCAGATCGAGTCATCGATGGGTGGGAATGGGGCCTCGCCGTCCGTCATCAAACACCCCTTCCCGTGAAGCCTCTCGAGGAACCATCGTTCTGGCCTCCGTCCTTGCAAGAAAGTTCCGAAGACCGGACCTGGGAAGGCACCTGCCAACTGGCGGCTCTTGTTCCAGGATCCCATCGTTGGGAACTGCCTCTGACAGGAACTTTTCTCGAGAACGGAGTGCGCCGCCGAGTCACCAGGTTGGTGCAGTGGCAATGGGAGATTCACGAACGACCCGCTGCGCCCTTGGGACATCAGGATTCTGGCGCGACGGGACAGTTCACGCTCACTTGGCAGGTCACCGTGCGCGGAGCTCCCGACCATGAAGATTGCCACTTGCTTGACCTGATCATTCGCGGAGCGGGCACCGTGCCTGACGGTGCGTTGCCCGATCTCGCTCACCAGTCTCAGTTTCTCGTTCACTCCTCGGAACTCGACGTCGCCCCTGGTGTCTGGCGCCAACGATTCGTGATTTCGGCGGGGTCATCACCGGGCCCCCTCCCTGTGCAGTGGACCTACTTCGATCCCGACCAAGGGAGCTACGTGACCTTGGAAGAATGCGTGGAATTCCCGACCACGACACGGCCAGCGCGGGGTTGGCGATCAATCCTGTGGTTCGCAACTGGTGTTGCCATCACGGGTCTGCTCGGTTACTGGCTGTGGAAGACCCGGAGACAATGAGGGATCCGCTACAATGATGCGGGATCCCCGGAACCGAAACCCCAAGGGGGCAATCCAACCATGGGACGGCGCAACGTTTCTCGTCAGCGATGGTTTCCGACATCCCTGCTCGTCATCCTGAGTGGGGGTGGCCTGCTTCGTGCCCAAGATCCCGGAGCTCAGGAAGAAACGCCCAAGGCTCCCGCGACGACCGAAGGCACAAAGCCCCCCAAGAAAGACGACAAAGAGGGAATCCTTTTGCCCGTCCCTTCGGGCCCTCCTCGAATTCCGGCCTACACCCGGGACCCGCTCGACATCGAGCTTCCCCCAAAGTTCGACGGACGCAATCTGCGATGGACGGCGGATCGCGCCGAGATCATCGAAGAAGCTCGACGCCGCAACTGCCCGTTGATGGTCGTGATCTCGAGTGACGACTCCGACGGCTTCAACATGGTCTGGTTCAACGTCTTCGTCCAGCCGGACTTTCACAAGCTCGCGGATCGCTTCCTGGCCGTTCCCGCCTTCAGTGGTTCCAAGCATGCCAAGGAAGACCGGGACCAAGACGGAAAACCAGTCGAGGATGGAGCCGGGAAAACAGGACAAGAAGTTGAATGGTGTCTCATTTTCGACGTGCCCTGCCAAAAACACCGAGACAACTACGAGATCTATTTCTCGACGCTGATTCGTCGAGAATTCTGGCATCCATGCATGGTGTTTCTCGAACCGGAAGGGAAAGAAATCAGTCGTGTCGAGGGGCACATGACCACCATCGAACGGTTGAAAGAAGAGCTTGACTACATCGAACAAGTGCTCGGTGAGCCCATGTCCCCCAAGGACTACCGAGCCCGCCTCGAGAAGCTCAAGAAGCTGGCAGACAATCGGCGGCGCCGTGGCTACCTCTCGACGCTGAACGAGCTGGACCGGCTCATCAAGAAGAACCATTTCGAAACCGCCCACTTCCAGGCGTACGCCAAGAAAGTCCTGGAGGCGATCATCGGCGAGGGCACCCAGCAAGTCGAACAAGCGAAATCTCTGGTGCGAGAAGGGCAAGTCAAAGAGGCACAGCGCATCCTGACTTCCGTGGTTCGCCATTTTCGCGGGTACGCGCCGGCCGAAACGGCGCAGGCGGTTCTGGACGAAATCTGACCGATCACCCGGTTTCGATTGGGTGTTTTTTGTCTTTTTTGTGCGACCGACCGCAATTCCCCAACAGCCACCGAACGATTCGAACAAATCGTGAAGAATTGGCGGTCGGTTCCCGAAGGAACGCCGAACACCAGCTGTTCGTAAGACCGTGAACGTTCTTCCATGCGAATCAACGGGACAGCTGCCGAGGAGCAGCCTCCCTTTCGTTGAAATTCGCGAGAACGTTCATGTGGTGTTTCTGGCTGCTGTGCGCCGGGATGTTGGATTTGCAATCATTGCTCTCCGACACCGCGACCACGTTTTGGGATTTGCAATCCCACGCTTCCAATCCCGCGTTGGTGGCCAACCATCGCCTCGTCGCTGTCGGCACGATCCTCTCCTACGAAGAGGCCTATCGAAGTTGCATCGAAGGTGGCTCCACCGACTTGAGTGCCGAGCGTCAGGAAGTCACCGACAGTCTCGTTTGGATGTACCTCGGAATGACGGGAACACTCGACCGAGAGCGGATCCAAGATCATGCATCCGCCTTGTACGCGGTGCTGGATTGGTACGAAGAGCGGATCCTGGACTGCGAAGAAGGCTTCCCGATGCCGGACCGGTTCGTGGATTGGGTGGTGGCCCCGAACCGCTATCGCCGAGCCGATCAAGGCTCCTGGGAGTTCTCCGACGAGGCGCTCCAAGACGTCATCGGAGCCGATCACTGGTCGAGTTCGGGAAGGAACCGGCCCAGCTTGTTCCAAAGGGGCGACGTGATCGAACTGGAGCCCGGTGACTTTCGGCACTTTCGCATCACCCTTTCGACGGACCGCCGACCGGGTGTCGAGAGAGTCGAACAGGCGGCCGACGTGGTGTGGGGAAGGGATCCTCAGACCACGATTCGCGCTCGCCTGCCTGGCACGGTTCGCATCCTGCCAAACCCGGTGGGGGGCTCCCAAACGCTCTACTTCGAATGGGGCGGAGCGTTCACGTTTCAAGACATCATCTTCACCGGCGACGACATGAGCGCGCTCGCATCCGAGCGTCCGGCCAGCGACCGCTTCTCCTTTCACCAAGGGTTTCGCGATCTCTGGTTCTTTGATTGTCACGTCGAAGGAGGATGGAATCCGCTGCTTGGAACCGGAACCACCGGCAAGTGGGGGATCCTCAACTACGAGATGGGGCGAAGCGCCGAAGATGCTCCGGGCTGGGTTTGGAAGGGCGGTTCCATGGAAGGGGTCTTCCAAGAGCACTTCCACTACTTCCACAACGTTCAGGGCGATGTTTGGATCGGCGGGAAGGGTCCCCACCGTCCGTTGCGCGCTCGCTGGGCCGGTCGCACGTTCTTTCAGATGGCCAACCGTCGAGGCGAGGGGCCGGCGGGCTACGGAAACCTGACGTTCCGCGACATCGTGGTCGAGGACACCTGCTTGGAAGACGGCGGGGGCGGGAGCGCCTTCAGCTTCCATGGTCGACACCAGGGAACGATCCTTCTCGAGCGCGTGAAGGTTCGACTGGGCGCCAACCCAGAACTCCCGGAGCCGTGGAACCGCAACATCACCGGCGCTCTGGTCGCTTTCGCCGGAGGCGATACCGGTGGGGCTCCCAATGGCGATCTGGTCGTTCGCCAATGCGACTTCCAGGTCGGCCCCTTCTACGACGGCGTGGGGGCGGCGCGCCGCGCCAACGTGGAAATCCGAGAGTGCCGGAGCTTCGTCTTGGAAGCCACGCGCATTGCTCAACTCGGTCCCGATCCGCGTCCCGCCCTCGAGATCGCGTCCGACCTGATCACCGGATCCATCGTGCTGGACGATGACTGCGTGATCGTTGGCCGTTGCGTCTTCGACGGGGTGTCCTACCCAAACTACGCGTCGATGTTGGCCGCGGTGGAAGCCCACCCAAAGGTCCACATCCGCTAAGCGCAACTCCGGTCACAGAGGAGCCGTTCGGAACCTCTTCTCGAGAACGTCTGACTCCGGCATCGACCCCAAAAAAGAAACCGCGGGAGCGAACCCCCGCGGTTTCCGTGATGCTCAATGGGTACCGATTGCTACAGCACGAGTCTTACTGAACCGTGCGGCGCTGGTTTTCTTCCAGCGCAAGGCGCATCTTCTGCTCGAAGCCGCGCGCGCCGCTCTCCAACTCGGCAACGGTGAAAGACTCAATGAGTCCGCCGTAGGAGTCGAGCATGGCGACGTGAGCGTCTCGTTCCTGAACGTTGTTCAGGTACTTGGCGACGGCTTCGCGGCCGGTGACTTCGCGGGAGAATTCCGCGTCGTCCGACGAGACCTTTTCGCAGATGAACTCGCGGCTCAGCTGGCGAACCTTGCTGTTTTCGAAGACGTCGGACTCCATCGACTTGCTGTACTCGAAGTCCGTGCCAGCCTTGCTGTCGCGGTCATACACGTACACCAAGATCGGGTTCTTCTCGACGTCAGTGGTGCCGTTCCAGGAAAAGCTGCTGGTTTGACCCGGCTGGAACTCCATTCCCATGATTCGCGGATTCACGGGGCGAGTGACCCGGTGACCAACGCTCTGGGTGTTGAGATTCGGGCCGCTGACGCCACGCTGCATTCCACTACCCTTCCGAGCGCCGGGCTTCGGCGGCGGGGGCGGGGGACCACAACGCCAAGTGGCTCCGGTGTTGCCACCGGGAAGCAACCTGATCTCCCGAGCATCGGCATCGGGCATCATCAGAGTCAGACCGAAGGCACCGATTCCGAGAATCGCGAAGCACTTCGTTCCACGCATACTTTCACCTCCATTGAAAGAAGGAATCGACAGAAACTCCGTCCCGAGCGACTCCCCCCACAACCGCGAGTGGGTACAGCGAGGGTGTGGGAATCCGTCAGACGGTGCCGATCGAAGTCACCGAAAAGTGTAGCGCTTTTGCCCCTCTGCGGACACGCATCGAACCCAAAAAAGTGTGTCGAAAAAGCACCATTTTTTGAACGGTCGAAGCTTGTCTCCCGAGGAACGCGGCGCTCGGCAGGCCGATTCAAAAAGCCGACTAGCCGAAACGAGAGTGAGCGCCCGAAGAAGATTCCAAGAAACGGACCGGTTGACTTCGACCGTCTCCCTCAAGCGCTCGCTCCTCTGTACCGTTCGGGCAACGACGTGTAACGGTTTCAGTGGCGTGGACGCACAGACGGTTCAGCCACTGCGGGACATGGACGCGAGCAACTCTTCGTTGTTCTCTGTGGCGCGTACCTTCTCGATCAGCAGCTGCATGGCTTCCACCGAGTTCATCCCGGCAAACACCTGGCGCAGAATCCAGCTCAAGCGCAGGTCTTGAGGACTGAGCAGACGTTCTTCCATGCGAGTTCCGGAGCGGTGGGGGTCCACCGCGGGAAACAGACGCTGCTCGGAGAGTCGCCGATCCAAGACCAGCTCCATGTTCCCGGTGCCCTTGAATTCCTCGAAGATCACCTCGTCCATGCGTGATCCGGTTTCGATCAACGCGGTCGAGAGCACCGTCAAGGATCCACCACCTTCCACGTTGCGCGCCGCCCCGAAGAACTGCTTGGGCTTTTGTAGGGCGCTGGCATCGACGCCACCGGTCAAGACTTTTCCGGTGGTGGGAATCTCGGCGTTGTAGGCCCGGCCCAGGCGAGTGATCGAGTCCAAGAGGATGACCACGTCATAGCCGAACTCCACCAGTCGCTTGGCTTTCTCGAGGACCATCTCCGCCACCTGGACGTGACGGGACGGCGGCTCGTCGAAGGTCGAGGCAACCACTTCGCCATCGATACGCCGCGCCATGTCGGTCACTTCCTCGGGCCGCTCATCAATGAGCAAGACCATCAACACGGCGTCCGGATGGTTGGCGGTGATGGAGCGAGCCATTTCTTGCAATAGGACCGTCTTGCCCGCTCGGGGCGGCGCCACGATCAACCCCCGCTGACCGAAACCAATGGGGGAAAGGAGATCGATGATGCGAGTCGCTACCGAGGAGTTTTCGCCCCCGGATAGGCGAAGATGCCGGTCGGGATGCAAGGCCGTCAGGTCATCGAAATTGCTCAACGCCGGAAAATTCTCCGGCGATTCGGCCTCGATTTGTTCCACGCGGAGCAGAGAGAAGTGCCGCTCGTTCTCTTGTGGGGGCTGGAGTTGTCCGCCCACGACCAATCCAGTCTTCAATCCGAATTCAGAAATGAGCGGCGCGCTCAGGTAGATGTCATCGGGCGACGGCAGGTAGCTGTAATCCGGAGAGCGAAGGAAGCCGAACCCATCCGGAAGCACCTCGAGGACTCCCTCTCCGAACATCAATCCTCGCTTGCCCACCGTTTCCTGCAGGATCCGGTAGACCAAATCATTCTTCTTCACTCCTGACGTTGGATGGATGTCGAGAGAAGCCGCCAGTTGGCGCACGTCCGCAATCGGCATCTTCTTCAGATCACTGAGGTGCAGAAGGCCCAGATCGAGGAGGTTCTTCGGGGACGTGGGATTCTGAGTCGGAGTCGAGGTGCGAGTCATCGGAGGAGTCGATCGTCGAAAAAGGAGGAAGCTCTGCGGCCCGACGCGGCAGGCAATCGAACCCGCCTGCACTTTCGAGCCATTGCAAAGTCGTTTGCTGAAGCTGAGTCAGCGAGCCGTCGTTGGGAATCACGACGTCTGCCAGCTTTCGCTTCTCCTCCGGTTGCCATTGGTGGCGTTCGCGGCGGTCCAGCTCCTCCTCCGACCAACCGCGGTGTTCCTTCACCCTCTGTCGGCGAATGTCGCGCGGAGTGTCGACAAAGATCAGGATGTCGCAACATTTTCTCAGTGGGCTGGACTCGAGGAGCAAAGGGACGTCCAGCACGATCGCCGCGGCCTCCCCGTCCTGGAGGTGCTTGCGGAGAGCGCCTTCGAGTCGCGACCGAACCCACGGGTGGACCAGGGCTTCCAGCCAGCGGCGCTCGGCGGCATCGGCGAAGACTGCCTCGGCAATCCGCTGGCGATCCACGCCCTCTGGATGGAACACCGAGTCGCCAAAACGGGCCCGAAGGGCCTGACGAACCGCTTCGTCCTCGAAGCATTGGCGGGCGGATTGATCCGCGTCCAGGACCACCGCCCCTCGATCCCCAAGCACCTGGGACACCGCCGATTTGCCGCTCCCGATCCCACCGGTGATCCCCAGCACCACCGCTCGCTGCTTGGTCATCGTCGAGCCCGCCTCTGAATCAGCCACCGGCCTCCGCTTGACTCTCCGGAGAAGCCGGCTCTAGAATCCGCCGCCACATCGTTTCTATCTTAGGAATGAGCAAGCACTTGGGGGTGGTTCCTCGGAGTTCTTCCCGGAGTTGGTTGGGAAAGTCTGCCGTCCTGGGCGTTGCCCGGGGCAGCATTCCCTCCTACGGGATGCCGGAGAACACAGTGGATTCCCGGGCCATGCGACGTAACGTGCGGGCCGCCCGGGGCCCACTCGCTTTTTCACCGTGTAGAGCGCACCACCCCGATTCTGTCCCAACACCTAACTCCGTACCGGGAGTCACTCATGAGTCATCGAGTTCGCGGCGCTGGCGAAGTCAGCGTGATGTGGGTCATCGTCCTGTTCATCCTCCTGGCCGCGGCAGCGTTCGGCATGTACTCGAAGATGAGCGAGCAAGCCGGCTACATCGATCAGATCGAGAAGCTTCAGGTAGAGCGGGACCGGGTCAGCGAACGCGTGACGGAAGTCTCCGGCGAGATGAAGGCGCTCACCGACGTGGTCGGCTTCAAGGACGCGGCCGATGCCATGTCCTTCTCCAACGTCACTCAGATCCAAGGCAAGCTCACCTCGTTGGGGGAGACCTACGACTTCGTCAACTCCACCGACCTCTCTGGCGTGATCGATGCGCTCGCCACCAACCGCGACTCCCTCGATCAAGAAGTGACCAAGCTGAAGGATCAAGTCCAGGCCGCGAACGACGCCCGCTCCGCTCTGCAGGCCGGGATCGGTGACCAGCTGGCCCAGAAGGACACTCAGATCAACGACTTGCGTCAGAACCTGCAGGATGAGCGGGATCGCGCCGCCGCCCAAGAGCAGCAAGACGCCGATCGCATCACCGCACTCCAGTCTCAGGTCCAGGACGCCCAGTCCCGCGCCTCGGCAGCCCAGGACGAGGCCGCGAGCTCGGTGGCGCAGGTGGAAGATCAGCTGAAGATGCGCGATGCCCGAATCGCCGAGCTTTCCCAAAAAGTGGAGCTGATGGGCTCCCCGGATCGTCCCGACGGCGAAATCCTCGCAGTCAGCTCGGTCGGAACTTGCTACATCGATCTTGGCAAGAAGAACCTCTTGCAACGTGGGACCCGATTCGAAGTGTTCCGACACGGCAAGGGCGGAGACGTCATCTCGAAGGGCCTGATCGAAGTCCGCAAGGTCGGTGAGCTGGAGTCCGAGGCCGGCATCGTCCAGTCCTACAGCCAGTTCGACCCGATCGCGGCCGGAGACATGATCGCGGCGCCGACATTCGACCGCGAGATGAAGCGTGAATTCGTGCTGCTGGGTCGTTTCCCCAGTGGCTACTCACGAGAAGTGGTCGCCAGTCGCCTCCGTTCCTTGGGTGCCGACGTCGCCGAGACCGTCTCTGCCAGCACCGACGTTCTCGTGCTGGGTGATGCGGAGCGCCAGGACGACAGCGACGAGGAAGAGTCCTCGGATCCGCTGGACTCTGACGCCTACCGGCTGGCCCAGTTCTACAAGGTCCAAATCCTCCCGGCCCGAGAGATCATCGACTTCGTTCGATACGATTGATTTCGTGCTGCGGCGTTCTCCACAGACTCGACATTGAACGACGCCGCCTGAGCGGGGACGGAAGTGGAAGAAGTTCGCATGACGTTCGCGGAGCACCTCGAGGAGCTCCGCTCGCGTCTCATTCGCTGTCTTCTCGCATTGTTCGTCGCGGCCTGCGTGTGCCTGGTCTTTCAACGCGAGCTGCTGAATTTCTTCATCCGTCCCTACAACACCGCACGGCAGTCCATTTCAGCGCGCCAGGCGGGAGGACAGCCCACTCAAGATTCCGCGTGGTCGACACTGGCCGATTTGCTGGAGTCGAAGGGCGTGCTGTCGGAGCAGGACCTGGAGTCTTGGCGGGAGTCCCATGAGTTCCCTGGGCGAGACATTGGTCCTCTGCGATCGGTGCAAGTCACGGAATCCTTCATGGCTCATCTGAAGGCGGCCCTGCTCACTGCGGCGCTGTTGGCGGCCCCGATGATTCTCTATCAGATGTGGAAGTTCATTGGAGCTGGCCTGTATCCCACAGAACGCAAGGCGTTGCTGCGAGTCCTGCCGTTTTCCATGGCCATGTTTGCCGTCGGTCTGTTCTTCGGCTTCTACGTCCTGGTTCCAGTATCGCTCGATTTCTTACTGGCGTACGGCGACCCGGAGGTCATCGATCCGGAAATCCGCGTCGGCTCCTACCTTTCTCTTTTGTTCGTGTTGCTGTTCGTGATGGGATTGATTTTCCAGGTACCGTTGGTCATGACCGTCCTGGCCTCGGTTGGGGCGTTGACCGCGAAGACCTTCCGAGAACGCCGCAAGTACTTCTTGCTCGGAGCGGTGATCATGGCGGCGATCCTCACCCCTCCGGACTACGTCACCCAACTCCTGGTGGCGGCCCCGTTGGTGGTTCTCTACGAACTCGGCATCCTCCTCGCCTGGTTGGCGGAACGGAGAAAAACCTCATGAAAGTCGGGATTCTTGGCTACTCGGGCGTCGGCAAGACCTCGGTCTTTTCGGCCCTCACCGGACAAAAGATCGAACACCCCATTCCTGGCGAGAAGCACCGCGGGACCGTGGAAGTGATCGATCGTCGCCTAGATCACATGCGGGACGTCTTCCAACCCAAGAAGTTCACCCGTGCGCGCTTCGACGTCGAAGACCTGGCACCGCTGCCCCAAGGCGATCTGAAGGGCAAGGGCGAGATCTTGGCATCGCTCCGGGAACCGGATGCCATCGTGCTTGTGGTTGGCGCTTTCGAACAAGCATTGCTCGGCTTGCCCGAGTCTCTCCAGGATCCGCTCGCCCAGTGCAAAGCACTCCGGGAAGACCTTCTGTTGCTCGACATGGACATCGTCGAGAAACGCTTGCAACGGTTGGAGGAGCGAAAGAAGAAGGGCGGACAGGACAAGGCGGCCTTGGAACGGGAAATCCGTTTCGTTTCCCAGGTACAGACTGCCTTGGAGCAAGGACAGTCGATGCCTGAGCCAGAGAATTCGGAAGAGGCACGGCTGCTGGCAGAAATGCGTCTATTTGCCGACAAGGCGGTCGTCGTTCTGTTCAACCGGGAAGAGGGAACCTCCTTGCAAGACGCCGACAACCAGGAACTCCTGGAAGCGGCAGCCCAGGTCGCGGTGCTCTGCGCACCGGTGGAAGTCGAAATCTCCCAGCTCGAAGAATCCGAACGCGCCGACTTTCTGGGGGAGTACGGATTGACCGAACCGGCTTCCGAACGATTGACCCGCCTGGCCTCGGCCGCCTTGGATCTGATCTCGTTCTTCACGGTGGGTCCCGACGAAGTGCGGGCTTGGCCGATTTCCCGTGGATCGGACGCCGTGACGGCGGCGGGCAAGATCCACTCCGATCTTGCGCGGGGCTTCATTCGCGCCGAAGTGGTGGCCTACTCGCAAGTTCAGGAAGCAAAGGACGAACGAGAATACAAAGCGACGTCTCGTCCGGAGCTGAAGGGCAAGGACTACGTGGTGCAGGACGGCGACATCCTCAACATTCGCTTCAACGTGTGATCGCCGCGGAGGAGTCGCCCTTCCCATCGGAAGCGAGTGCGCCTTCCCTTCGGCCTTGGTGATCCGAGCAGAGAATCGATCGCCGCCAGGAGAGTGTGTTCATGGACTCTGATTCTTCCTCCATCACTCATGCCGCCATCCTCGCGAGTGGAGAAGAACTGGTGACCGGCCGTCGGGTGGACACCAACTCTCACTTCATCCAGCGCCGCTTGGCTTCGATCGGGATTTCCGTGGTGCAGTGCCGCCAAGTCGGAGACGGCATCGAAGAACTCGTCCGGTGCCTGGAAGAGCTTCGAAGCGTTGCACCGCTCGTGATCACGACCGGTGGACTGGGACCAACCGAAGACGACCGCATGCGCGATGCCGTGGCGCGAACTGCTGGCGTACCCCTCGAAGAGGACCCGGCAGCTCGTGCCGAACTCGAACGGTTCTTCGCCGAGCGAGGTCGAGTCGCTTCTCCGTCCAATCTGCGCCAGGCCCAGTTGCCGAAGGGCGCGGCCCGCCTCCCCAATCCGCGTGGTACCGCTCCTGGTTTTCGGGTGGGGATCGACCGCACTTCGGTCATCAGTCTGCCTGGAGTTCCCTTTGAAATGCGCGGGATGATCGACGAACAAGTCCTCCCGTGGCTGCGGCCCGAGGGCGGCGAAGCCATTCGCGAGATCTCCCTGCAAGTCGTTGGCTTGCCTGAGTCGGTGTTGGGCGAGCGAATTCATCGTTGGATGGCCGATCCCTCGGGTCCGGAGGTCGCCGTCACGGCCCATGAAGCATGGATCACCGTGACTCTTTGGAATCGCGATGGGGGCCCGGAGCTGCTCAAGGAAACGGAGAAGGCCATCCGCGCGGTGCTCGAACCTCATTGCTTGAGTGACGGGTATTCGACGCTGGAAGAGGAAGTCGTGAATCGCTTGATCCAGCGAGGCGAAACCGTGTCGACCGCGGAATCTTGCACCGGCGGCTTGGCCGCCGCGCGACTGACCGAAGTCCCGGGGGCGTCGGCGGTTTTTCCCGGTGCCGTCGTCACCTATTCCAACGCGGAAAAGGTGCGAAATCTCGCGGTCACCGAATCGGACCTCGAGCAACACGGGGCGGTGAGTGAAACCATCGCCCGGGCGATGGCAGAAGGGGTTCGCCAGCGCTGCCAGACCACTTGGGGCATTGGGATCACCGGGATCGCGGGGCCCGAAGGGGGAACTCCGGACAAACCGGTCGGCACGGTTCATGTTGCGTGGAGCGGGCCAGCGGGAACCATCCACCGCCGACTGCGACTGTCCGGCCCTCGGGGAGTGATTCGCTTGCGAACTGCAGTGACCGCATGGGAGCAACTGAGGCAAGCGTTGTCCGTCGAGGACCGCGGTGGTTGAACGCCTCCAGAGGCGATGTCATGATGCTGACTCAACGGTTCCCTGATAGTGTAATCGGCAGCACAGCAGACTTTGAATCTGCCAGCCCAGGTTCGAGCCCTGGTCGGGGAACCATTCGCTCGGAGCATGCGTCCGAGCCCTCGCTACCCGGTCGATGAACCAGCCAGCCTGGAAGGGCGTCGCGTCTCCGTGAACAATTCTCGGGAGGTGCCAGTCTCTGAGTCGCACGAGCGGGCGGTCCGGCCGTGGTTTTCCTTGCTCTTGTCGCTCGGGTTGTGCGTCGCCGCGGTGATTTTTGTCGCGAATGTCCATCGCCACTGGTTTCTCGGCGACGACTGCTTCATCAGCTTTCGCTACGCACGGCACCTCGTGGACGGATGGGGACTGGTGTGGAATCCGGGCGAGCGCGTGGAAGGGTATTCCAACTTCCTGTGGGTGATGATCATGGCCGGCAGTCTGGCCGTGGGGATCGCACCCGAATGGTCTTCCAACGCGATCGGAGTCGCCAGCGGTGCGCTGCTTCTTTGGGGATTGATTCGCTGGTGGCGCAAAGCCCCGGGAGGGCTTCTGACCCCCGCGTCACTACTCGCGGTGTCCGTTCTCGCCTCATCCCGTTCCTTCACCGCTTGGTGCACGAGCGGGCTGGAGACCATGTTCTTCACGGCCGGATTGACCCTCGCGACCCTGTCCACTTTGCGTGCCTGGAAGGAGCATCAAAACGCATCCCTCACCACCAGCGTTGTTCTCTCCGTCCTGATCCTCACCCGTCCCGAAGGCCTGCTCTTTGCAGGACTGCTCGGGGGTTGGGGACTTTGCGACGTGGCCTTTGGTCGCCATCGATTCGGCAAGACCGTTGCCTGGGCACTGCCCTGGATTGCCACAGCGATCGCACTGTTCGCCGGCAGGTACTGGTACTTCGGCCAGTGGTTTCCGAACACGTTCTACGCCAAGGTCCCTGGGGTCTGGTGGGACCAGGGTCTGGCGTACGGTGCGATGTTCTTGGAGCAATACCGTTTCGCCTGGTTTCTTCCTCTGGCCGTTCCCGCCATGTTCGGAGCACGCGGCGAGGAGTGTCGGCGCATTTCTCTCCTGGTCGGCGTGTACTTGACCTACGTCGTTTCCATTGGGGGCGATCGCTTTGAGTTCCGGTTCCTTGTCGTCGTGCTTCCTCTCACCATGGTGGTTCTGGTGGAAGGACTTCGTACGGTCGCGTGCTGGCTCTGTCGCGTTCAAGGAATCCTGGGGTCCGGATTCGCGATCCTGATGGCGGCCGGACTCCTGGGAACAACCTGGGCCGGCTCCTGGAAAGACGTGGACTACGCTCACGGGGTCGCGACGCTTCGCGAGGTCAAAGGCTACGCGGAGCGACGCATGGCAACAGGACGCACGCTGCGCCGCGCCATCGACGCCGGCGAATTGCCCGCGGACCTGGTTCTTGGAGTCGGAGGAGCCGGAGCGGTCCCTTACTACACCGGGTGGACCACCGTGGACCGGCGCGGGCTCAACGACTCGTACATTGCTCACTTGCCGTTGATGGCTCGAGGCAAAGTGGCTCACGAACGGGACGCTCCTTACCAGTACCTGGTGGAACGAGAGGTCGCGGTGTTCGACGTGCTCGGCGACCTCCTCCATCCACGCCCCGAAGGCAGCGGCCGCAAGCCACGCAAGTTGGAGGGGCGACCGTTGAGCATGCGAGCTCTGCCCCTGGACGACGAGTACCTCGTCTTCGCCACCTTTGTCAGTGATGCCGAGTTGGAACGCTTGTTCCCTGGAAAGAAGATCTTCCGCCTGCGCGGCAACCAAGTGGCAGACTCCTTCGGCGACGAAGAGTCGCGGTCGCACTGAGAATCCTTTTCCGGTCCCCACCGTCGCGGGGGAACCGTGCCTTGAGAGGCTTCCCGATCCCTGCCGAAGAAACGGCAGGTGCCCAGCGTTCCCCGGTTTCGTTGGCTAATGGAATGAGAAGGGTGCTCTGCTTCCTCCGATGAAGGAGTCGTCTTGGATACGAGCAACAACGGTCACGGACACACTTCCTCCGAACTGCCCGGAGTCACGGTCGCGCTCGGCGGTGGGGGAGCCCGTGGTTTGGCTCACTTCGGCGTGTTGAGCGTGTTGGAAGCCGAAGGCATCCGCATCCAAGGCGTGGTGGGGAACAGCGCCGGAGCCATTGCGGGTGCTGTTTATCTGCAAAACCCCGACGCCAAGAGCGCGGCTCGACAGACACTGGAGTTCCTTGACAGTCCGCGATTCCAGCGCCACAAGCTGGCGTTCCGCTTGTCCAAGAAGGACGGAGCCAAGCAACCTCCCACGGTCCTGAGTCGCCTGCTCTCCGGGTGGCGCCGACAAGTGGCGATGCACCTCCTGTTTCGTCGTCCGTCCCTGTTCCATTCTCGCCGCTTGGACGCGGTCATTCGTGCCATCGTCGAAGAGATCAACATCGAGGACGCCCGGCTTCCGTACCGGGTCGTCGCGCTGGATCTCGCGACCGGCGAAGAGGTGATGCTCGATTCGGGCAATGTCCACGAAGCTCTGCTCGCCTCTTGCAGTGTCGCCGGGTTCTTTCCGCCGGTGGAGCTCAACGGCAGGACGCTCATTGATTCCGGGCAGTCGGACAATCTCCCAGTCCAGGCCGCCAAGGCGTTGAACGGGGATCCAGTGATCGCCGTCAACCTCAGCGCCTCGTTGGAGCACCGCGATGACTTCGGCACCGGCATCGAAGTCATGTTGCGCTCGGAAGAGATCGGCTCCCGCTGGAACAGCCGACTGCGTGGACGCGAAGCGTTGGCCGTGGTGACCCCCCAGATGGACGGACGCTTCTGGCTGGATTTTTCCGATCCGGAAGAGGCCTACGTGGCCGGCGAGGAGGCCGCCCGCGAGGCGATGCCGCAGATTCGAGAGGCCCTCGAAGCGGAGGCCCGGGTCCGGAGTCGGGCGTCCACGGACGCCGTCCCGCGCTCGACTTGAACGGAGTCTGGCAGCCTGTTAGAAGGTCTGCCCGTTTTTCGCTCATTTCCATGAGCGCTCCGTCCCTTCCCGTCCAACTTGCCCGGGCCCATGTGCACTCCGTTCGTGTGTTTGAATTTGCGGTCCGCGGAGGCGGCCCTGGATGTGGTCTGCCGTGATCCACGGACGGGACCGCAGATCGTCGTTGCGGAGAGCTCTCGGTCCCTTCGTAGTCACGAGGAGGACGTGTGACGAATTCCCCTCCGCGCCCGCTGGCGGCCGTGATTCTCGCCGGGGGCCAAGGCAAACGGCTCCGCTTCGCTGGTCCCAAGGTCCTGGCGCCGATTTGCGGCGTCACGTCCCTGGACCACGTGTTGGAAGCAGCCGCCGCCCTCCGGCCCGATCGCACCGTGGTCCTGGCCTGTCATCAGCGAGAAAAAGTCGAAGCCTTGCTCGAGAGGCGGTCCGGACTCGAGGTCGTGGACCAGGGAGAGCCTCTCGGGACCGGCCACGCGGTGCAGAAGGCCTTGGAGGGAATCCCAGACTTCCGTGGCGACGTGCTGGTTCTTTTCGGAGACGGTCCTTTGGTGCGGGCCGAGACCTTGCAAACCCTGGTCGATGCTCATCGCCAAGACCGGCCGGCATGCACGTTGTCAACGGCATGGATGCAAGACCCCACCGGCTATGGCCGGATCCTCCGCAAGCCGGACCAGACTTTGGATCGCGTCGTCGAGCAGCGAGACGCGTCCGACACCCAGCGAGCCGTCCAAGAGGTGCACTGCGGCCTGGCCGTGTTCGACTCGGATGCGCTGCGCCAAGCTCTCGGCCGAATCGGGCAAGACAATGCGCAGGGGGAGTACTACCTGACAGACGCGTATCAGCTTCTGCAAGAAGACGGGGGAAGCGTCCGCTTGGTCGCGCTCGGAGAAACCGACGAAGGCTTCGGTTTCAATACCCCGGATGAGTTGCTCGACATCCGGCGCCGAATGAAGCATCGGATTCTGGCCGACCACCAAGCCCGGGGTGTCAGCATCGAAGATCCCGACACCGTGTTCATCGACAGGAACGTGAGCATCGGCGAAGGCACGGTGATCTTGCCGTTCACCGTCATCCGCGGTCCGGTCACGATCGGGAAGAACTGCGAAATCGGCCCCTTCACCCACTTGCGATCGGGCGCTTCCCTGTGCGATGGTGCAGCGGTCGGCAACTTCGTGGAAATGAAGAACAGCACCCTGGGACCTCGTTCCAAGGCCAAGCACCTGACTTACCTCGGGGACACCACCATCGGCGCCGGAACCAATATTGGAGCGGGAACGATCACGGCGAACTACGATGGTTCGAAGAAACATCCGACTTCCATCGGTGACGGCGCATTCATCGGCAGCGGTGCCATCTTGGTGGCCCCCTCCGAGGTGGGCGACGGTGCCACGGTGGGGGCCGGAGCGGTGGTGACCAGCGGTCGACCGGTTGCCCCGGAAAGCGTGGTGGTCGGAATTCCCGCCCGACCATTGCAAGGCGGTGGTGATCAAAGCTCGAAACCGGAGGGGGAGCCGTCGTGACCCGTGACCAGATCAGCATCCTGCATGGCAACGCACACCCGAAGCTGGCCCAGGCCATTGCCGAAGGACTCGGTGTCGAAACCAAGCGCGCCACCGTCGGACGTTTTCCGGACGGCGAGATCGACGTCAAGGTTCTGGACGACCTCCGCGGCTCGGACGTGTTCATCGTCCAGCCCACCAGCCCCCCGGTGAACGATCACCTGATGGAGCTTCTGCTGTTGATCGACACCTGCGTGCGCGCCAGTGCCGGTCGAATCACCGCGGTCATCCCCTACTACGGCTACGCCAGGAAGGACCGCAAGGACGAAGGCCGAGTGCCGATCTCCGCCAAGCTGGCGGCCAATATGATCAGCACGGCCGGCGCGGACCGGGTGCTGACCATCGACCTCCACGCCGCTCAGATCCAGGGGTTCTTTGACATTCCCGTGGACCACCTCTACGCCAAGTCGGTCCTGGTCGACCACTTCGCCAAAGCCCTCGAGGAACCGGTGATCGTCGCCCCGGACATGGGGGGGCTCAAGCGGGCCCGCGCCTACGCGGAGACCCTCGGCTCCCAGGTGGCGATCATCGACAAGCGCCGGCTGGCCGCGGACAAGGTCGACTGGGAGCACATGATCGGCGAGGTCGAGGGCAAGGACGCCCTGCTCGTGGATGATATGATCACGACCGGCGGTTCCATGGTGCAGGCCATTCGGATCGTCCGGGAGCACGGCGCTCGGAAGATCTTCGTCGGCGTGACCCACGGCGTATTTTGTAAGGACGCCGTCCAGAAACTCGAGGCCTCCGGTGCGGATGGTGTCGTCGTGACGGACACCGTCCCGTATCCTGCGCCCTTCCCGGAGCGATTCCACAGTCGTTCCGTGGCTCCGCTGCTGGCTCGTGCGATCGACGCGATCCACCACAGCAAGTCAGTCAGCGCTTTGTTTGAGGATTGATGAACGATGGAAACTCTTGAACTCCAGGCAGAGAAGCGCACCGAGATGGGAAGTGCTCCCAGCCGCCGACTGCGTCGCAGCGGCCGTCTGCCGGTGAACCTCTACGGGCAAGGCAGCGACCCCTTGGCGCTGCACATCGACGCCCACACCCTGGAGCAGGCGCTGCGCCATCACGCGCGGGTTGCCTCCCTGAAGTTCGACGGCGGCGCGGCGGACGCGGTGATCCACAAGGTCGACCACGACCCGATCTCCCAAGAAGTCTTGCACGTCGACTTCCTGCGCGTGGACCTGAGCAAGAAGGTCGAGGTGGCGGTTCCACTGAAGCTGCACGGTCCCGCCCAGGGCGAGGTCGACGGCGGAATTCTCCAAGAGCAAAACGACTCCATCACGGTGAGCGTGTTGCCGCTGCAGATTCCCGAAGAGATTGAAGTCGACATCCGCGAACTGAAGATCCACGAGTCCATCCACGTCCGCGACGTCGTCCTGCCGGAAGGCATGGAAGCGGTTGACGACGGCGACAAGGTGCTGCTGTCCATCGCCGAGCCGCGCTACGGGGTTGACGAAGCTGCCGCCGGCGAAGAAGGCGAAGGCGGAGCCGAACCCGAAGTGATCGGCAAGGCGGACAAGGACGGCGAGGACAAAGCGGACTAAGCTCCGCCGCTTCGACATGCACGTGGTCATGGGGCTCGGCAATCCTGGGCCCGAATACCAAGGCACTCGTCATAACCTCGGCTTCGAGGTCGTCGAGCAGGTTGCCCGTGAGCTGCAGGTGACCCTCGAGCCGCGTCCCGGGCCATCTCGAGTTGGCACTGCGGAGGCGGCCGTTGGCCCGGTGACACTGTGCTGCCCCGAAACGTTCATGAACCGCTCGGGACGGGCACTCGCCGCTTTGGACCCAGAACAGACCTGGCCGTCCCAGCAGATCCTCGTCGTCTACGACGAGCTGGATCTCGAGGCCGGTGATCTGCGGATTCGCCCTCGGGGATCGGATGGCGGTCATCGCGGGGTCCGGTCGATCGAGGAGCACCTCGAAAGCACCGATTTCCCGCGCATGCGGCTCGGCATCGGGCCTCGTCCCGCGGACATTGACACCATCGATTTCGTGTTGGGCCGCGCGCAAGGGGAGGAGCGGGAACACCAGCAAAACGCCGTTGCGGCTGCCGCCAAGGCCGTGCTAACCTGGCTCGACTCGGTCTCACTGGAAATCGTGATGAGCCGATTCAACCGGCGCCGACAGACGGAGCCGGATGAATCCGACCCAGCGTAGCGCCAGAGAGACCTGGAACCGCCTCGTCCGAAAACGTTTCGGGCGATTGTCCACCACCGAGCCTGCCCCTGCGGCAGACGTGTCAGAGCGATCCGGCACCCGATGGAGGAGTTCTGTTGAATCCATACGAAGGGATGTTCGTCCTCTTCAACAAAGAGGCACAGAAGGACCATGACTACCTCGAAGAGCATGTCAAGCAGCTGATTGACAAGGTCGGAGGGACGGTCAAGCGCTTGAGCAAGTGGGATGAGCGTCAGCTCGCCTACGAGATCAACGGCCAGCGCGACGGCATTTTCTACCTGTGCTTCTTCGAAGCCGAAGGCAGTGTCATCGCCGAGTTGCGTCGGGAATGCGAGCTGTCGGAACTGGTGCTGCGCCTGTTGGTCCTGCGCCTCGACAAGATTCCCAGCGAAGAGGATGTCCGCCGCCAGTCCGGGCGGCGCGCGGAAAAAGAAGAAGAGGAAGGGTCGGGCACTCCTGCCGCCAGCAGTGAGTCCGGCGACAAGGGCGACGCGGAAAAGAAGGACGAGAAGTCCGACCAGCCCGCCGAGTCGGCCCCCGCAGCGGAGTCCAAGCCCAACGAGGCAGCCGCTTCCGAATCCAGCTCCTGATCCGAGCCCCTTCCCAAGGAACCAACGATGGTCAAACCGAAGAAGAAGTCCCGCATCGCACTCGCTCGCCAACGCCAGCGGCGCTACCGCAAGTTCGTTGGCAAAGCTCGCCTCGGTCAGAAGGAAACTCCTGACCTGAACTACAAGGACGTCGGCACCCTGCAGAAGTACTTGTCGCCTCAGGGCAAGCTCATGTCGCGCAAGCGCACCGGCTTTTCGGCCCAGGGCCAGAGCCGTCTCAAGATGGTGGTCAAGCAGGCCCGCTACGTCGGTCTGCTCTCGCCCCTTTCCGGTCGCTAAGGAAGAGGAAGGAATCTGTCGTGGAAGTCATCTTGCTCGAGTCGATTCACTCCCTCGGCCGCAAAGGTCAAGTCGTCAAAGTCAAGGACGGCTTCGGACGCAACTATCTGTTGCCCCAGCACAAGGCCATGCCGGTCAACCCGGACACCCTGAATCGACTGAAGAACCTGAAGAAGCGCTTTGAGCTGGAAGAAGCCAAGCTGGTTTCGGAATTGCAGGAGCTGGCCAAGGCGCTTGGTGAGACCTCCATCGAAATGGCGGTCAAGGCCACCCAAGAGGGACACCTGTTCGGATCTGTCAATGCCAGCATGATCAGCCAAGAGCTGGATCACCGCGGCTTCAAGATTCTGGATCGCAACCTGCGGATTGCGGAGCCGATCAAGTCGGTGGGCACCTACACGGTCACCGCACGACTGCATCCGGACGTCGACGCCGAATTCACCGTCGTGGTCGATTCCGAAACCGGCCTTCTCAAAGAATGGGAAGAGCAGGAGCGCGCCAAAGCCGAAGCAGAAGCGGCAGCTGCCGCGGAAGCAAGCGCCGAAGGGGAGGCCGGAGAGGGCAGCGGCGACGAGGCGTCTGCGGAAGCTGCGGCAGGAGAGGAAGCCTCTTCGTAGCCGAGCTTCTTTTTCCACCGGTTTGTCAGGCGGCTTCGCCTTCCGCACGCTGGGATCGCCTCCACCTCCCTTGGTAGCATTTTTCGTGGGTGGGCCATTCCTCGTGGGTGGTTGGATGGTCTGCCATCGGGTGGTTCGCGACTTGCTCCCTTGGCGGTGGGTCCGGGTTTCTGGATGCATCGTTGGCCGAGCCCGATTCGCGAGTGACCCTCGTTCCGTGAAGCCACGCAATGCCAAGGGGCGAACCTTCGTCGAAATCCACGAAGGTTCGTGACACCGGGGGGGAGCCAAGTGTCGGTCGAGCAAGGAGCAGCGGTCGAAAAAGTTGGCAAGGCAGCTCCTGGTGCCACCTCGGCAATGGCCTTGCCCTACAGTCGTGAGGCCGAGGAAGCGGTGCTCGGTTCGATGCTTCTCGACGAGAGCTGCATTGCCGACGTGACCGAACTCCTGGTTCCCGAAGACTTCTATGTCCGCTCCCACCAGATCCTGTTCGGCACCATGCTGGACCTGTTCGATCGGGGCACGGGAACCGACCTGACCATCGTTGGCGAGGCGCTGCTGAAGAGCGGCGAGCTGGAGCGCATGGGGGGCGCCCTCGAGCTGGCACGCCTCACCGAACGCGTACCGTCAAGCGCCAATGTCGTCTACCACTCTCAGATCGTCCTGGAGAAGTCCCTGCAGCGGCGTTTGATCGCCGCCGCCAATCAGATCCTCGAACAAACCCGCTCGGGAAGCGGAACCATCCAGGGGGTGGTCGACGATGCCGAGCGACTCATCTTCGAGGTCGCCCATCGCAGTGTGCGAACCGACCAGGCCTCGTTCCGTGACATCCTGGCGCAGACCATTCACTTCCTGGAGACCCGTCGCGAAGGAGATCTCTCGGGAGTCCCGACTCACTACCGAGATTTGGACGAACGCCTGAGTGGACTCCAAGGAGGCCAGCTGCTCATCCTTGCGGCCCGTCCCAGTATGGGAAAGACGACATTCGCCCTGAACGTCGCGATGCGGGTCGCCACGATGGGGGAACCGGTGCACGGCGTGGCAATCTTCAGCCTGGAAATGACCCGCCAACAGCTCGCCCAGCACATTTTGTGCTGTTTTTCACAGATCGACGCCCATCAGCTGCGCCAGGGCTCCTTGGATCAAGAAAACTGGGAGCGCATGGGGCATGCCTGCAATGATCTTTCGGCGGCACCCATCTTCATCGACGACACGCCGGGCCTGACCATGCTGCAGATTCGCGCCAAGGCTCGGCGCTTGAAAGCCATGCACGACATCAATCTGATCGTCGTGGACTATTTGCAGCTGGTGACGGGTCCAAAGAGCGAGAGCCGGCAACAGGAAATCTCACAAATTTCCATGGGAATGAAACAGCTGGCCCGAGAGCTGGAGGTTCCGGTCATTGCTCTGAGTCAGCTCAACCGCAGCGTCGAAGCTCGCGAGGACCATCGCCCCCGCATGTCGGACTTGCGCGAAAGTGGCTCCCTGGAACAGGACGCAGACGTCATCATGTTCCTCCACCGCGACGAGTATTTCGATCGCGGCAAGAACCCCTCCACCAAGAACAAGGCGCAACTCATCATCGCCAAACAGCGCAACGGGCCCATCGGCGAGGTCGACCTGACCTTCATTCCCGAACAGCTTCGGTTCGAGCCGTACTCGGACCTGGACTACATGGGATAAGCGGTGTTGAGCGGAATCCTCGGACTGATTCTGGCTCTCGGATGGTGGGCCTCGCAAGAGAGCATCGTTCGGGAAGTCGTGTTCGAGGGGGAGACTCGTCTGTCTCCGGAGAATCTACGCACTCAGCTGCGCACCAAAGTAGGTTCGCCGTTTTCCTGGATCGACGCGGACCTGGACAGCAAGTCCCTGTATGAACGGTTCGCGGTCATTGCCAATTGCCGAATCGAAACCCTCGAACCCGACGGCGTCCGCGTCACCTTTCAGCTGGTCGAACCGGATGCCATTCGCAAGGTAGAGTTTGAAGGCAACGACAAGCTGGATGACGAGGAGCTGGCCGAAGCTCTCGGGTTGTCCCTACGCGGGGTGATCCCACGCGGACTCACCGGACCAGGACCGCTGCTGTGGCTGGTGGGTCGATTGGAAGAACGGTACGAGGAAGAAGGCTACCTTTACTCCGAGATCCAAGCGTCTCTGGAAGAGCGCCGAAACGAAGAACTGGTTCTGGTGTTCCGGATCCTGGAAGGTCCCAAGGTCCGAGTGGACGACATCGAATTCCGCGGCTTATCTTTCTTCAAGCCGGGACACCTCCACGACTTGATGGAAACCAAGGAATCGTTCCTGTTCTTCCGCCACACCTTCAAGAAGAAGGCTCTGGAACGCGACCTGGCGCGACTCGAAGAGTTCTTTCGGGACGAGGGCTTCCTCGATGCCCAAGTCTCACTCGAAGAACTCATTCCCAGCAAGAACTACCGCAAGGTGACCCTGGTCCTGCGCGTGGAGCAAGGGCCCCGCTACACCGTGGGTTCGATTGCTTTGGAGGGTCTGCAGGCGTTTTCGGAAGATGAAATCCGCCCCCTGATCGAGCTAAAACGCGGACAACCGTATCGCACCAATGCCTTTCGCCGCGACCAGAAGCGCATTCTCGACTACTACGGGAAGCGTGGTTACATCCGAGCCGATCTCGGCGACCGCCCCGAGGAATCGCACCGCCTCGACGCGCCCATTGTCGATCTGACCTATCGCGTGCGCGAAGATGTCGCCAAGCGCATTCGCGACATCCGCATCGTCGGCAATCACGGCACCTGGGACGAAGTGATCCGTCGTGAGCTGTTCTTCTATCCCGGTGAATTGTTCGACCTCGAAGAGATCGCTTACTCCCAGGACCGCCTGCGCGCCAGCCGCTTGTTCCTCGGACCGGACCAACTGCCCGACGTGTTCATTCGCAACGAGCCCACCGAGGACCCCGACTACGAAGACGTGGTGATCGAGGTGGAGGAGGGTCAAACCGGGTTCATGAACTTCCTCGGTGGCATCGGATCGGGAAGCGGCGTGTTCTTCGGGATCTCCATCGAAAAGGAAAACTTCGACCTGACCGACCTGCCGTCCAGTCCCTGGTCGTTCTTCGAAGAGTTCTTCGACCAAGAAGCGTTCCATGGCGCGGGGCAGCGGCTGCGACTGCGTGCGAACCCGGGAAGCCGTTTCTCGAACTACTTGGTCAGCTTCACCGAGCCCTCATTGTTGGGGCCGTTGGAACGCCCGGTGTCGCTGACCACCACGGGCTACTTTCGCGAATCGTTGTTGCGTCTCTACGATGAAGACCGGGTCGGGGCTTCTGTCAGCATCGGCAAGGGGATCACCCGAGATTCCGGCGTGAGTCTGGGCGTCCGTCAGGAACGCATCGAGATCTCGAACCCGGCGGAGGACGTTCCCGATGTCGTTTCCCAAGATGGGGGACACTCGACCCGCGCGCTGACTGGCGGAGGCTGGTTTCGAGCGCTGGACTCCATTCGCAATCCCACCGACGGGTTCCTGCTCAATGCGGATGCAGAACTCTTGGGAGGCCCGTTCGGGGGTGACGTCGACGCCGTCAAGTTCGTGCTGAGCGGCGAGTACTTCTACCCTCTCTATGAGAACGAAGAGGGGCAGCGCCACGTGCTGGAAATCAAGGGCTCCATGGGCTGGGCCAACGAGTACGACGAGACCGAAGAGATCCCGTTCTTCGAGCGCTTCCGGGTCGGCGGCATCTCGCGCCCGTTCACCTTGCGCGGGTTTGACTTCTGGGGCGTCGGGCCCCACCAATCCGACGAACCGGTCGGGGGAACGGGAACCGTCGTGATCAACACCAACTACGTGTTCCCGATCTACGAAACCTACGACGCGCGACTGCGCGAGCACATTCCGGTGCTGCGTGGAATCCTGTTCTTCGACCAGGGTTCCCTGGAGTCCGACTTCGAGGACCTTCCCGATGGCACCTGGCGGATGGCGGCCGGCGTCGGCATCCGCTTCCGGATTCCCATTCCGTTGTTGGCCGCTCCCCTGGAGGTCTACTACGGGGTTCCTCTCAACCGAAGTCGAACGGACGAGCGCGAATCGTTCACGATCAACTTCAGCACTCGCTTCTAGTCTGGTTGATTGAGGGAGTCTCGGGGACTCGCCGATTCGGACGGTTGCCTGGCGGCGGTGGGGGCGGCGCGAGAACGGCCATCAGTTGTTTTTTCAATCGCCGGCTGGGTCCGCCCCGGGTTCCTGTGCCCGCTGTGAGCGGCGGCGCGTAGACTCGCCCCTCCGATCGAGTCGGCGCCCACGGAGGGCGCGGAATTCCCTGGAGAACGAACCCCATGAAACCCGTGCCCGTGATGATGTTGCTGGCTCTCACCATTCCCGCTGCGGTGGCCTGGACTTCGGCCAATCGCCCGGAAAACTCCCCGCTGACCGTTGCGGTGGTCGACCTGGGCAAGCTCATCAAGGCCAATCCTGACTACCTGTCGGCCGAGTCTCAGATCGACGAGTGGCGGGAGAGCCAACAAGCCCAGCTGGACACCGAAACCAAGGAGCTGGAGAGCCGCCGAGCCGAACTCGACTCCTACCGACCGGGCACCGAGGAGTTCGAACAGCTCTTGGAAGACCTCGAGGTGATGAAATTCCTCCTGGATCGACGGGTGTCCTTGCTCAACGACCAGTTGGACAAGCGTCGCGCGGCGGCCTTGGCCGCAGGCTACAAGACCGTGGAGTCGGCCGTGGAGCAGGTACGCCAGGAGCGAGGCATCGGCATCGTCATGCAGTACAACCCCAATGCGATTGCCGGGATGAAGCGGGAGATCGTGGCGGCCGAGATCGTGCCGCGTGCCGTGCTCGCCTTCTCTGATCAGCTTGACATCACCGAAGCCGTTCTTAGCATTCTCAAGGGCCAGTGATCCGAACGCACCCGATGAAAATGTGCGCGGCGGCGGTGGTGGCCGCGACCAGGTTTGACGGGAGCCCCGCGGAAGTCCCCGCCCCCGAAACTCCCCACTCGCAAGACATCTCCGAGAGACACCCCAGAAAGGGGCCCGGTGAGGCGCAACCAAAGAACCATCAAGAGTAGCGCGGAGCTCGAGGGGGTCGGGCTGCACACTGGGGCAACCGTACACATGAAACTGGCTCCCGGAGAGCCGGACACCGGGTTGGTGTTCGTTCGCACCGATCTGCCGGACGAGCCGCCGATCCCCGCCAATCTGGCCCACACCGAACAGAATCCCCGTCGGACCACGCTGCGCAATGGCAAGGCCGAAGTGAACACGGTCGAGCACTTCTGTGCGGCGCTCATGGGGATGGGCATCGACAACCTGGAAGTCTCCCTCGACGGCCCCGAACTTCCTGGATTGGACGGCAGCGCCCTCCCGTTCCTGGAAGCCCTCCAGGAATGCGGGGTCAGTGAACAAAAAGCGCCACGGGCGACCTACGAAGTTCACGAACCAGTCACCGTGTCCGCAGGAGACGCCTCGGTGACCATCGTTCCTCACGACGGGGACGACCTGGTTCTGGCCTACACCCTCGACTTCCCCGGCACCTCGGTCGGCAGCCAGTACTACTGTGTCGACGTCAACGAAGAAGCGTTTCGCACTCACCTGGCTCCGGCTCGTACCTTTTGCTTCGAGTCCGAGGTGGAAGAGCTGCGCAAGCACGGCCTCGGTCAGGGAGCCGACTTTCAGAACACTCTGGTCATTCGCAATGGGTCGGTGCTCGAGAACGAACTGCGATTCGACAACGAGTTCGTCCGCCATAAGATTCTCGACCTGCTCGGCGATCTGTTCCTTTGTGGAGTGGACCTGAAGGGAAAGGTGCACGCCACCAAGAGCGGCCATTCCGCCAACCGACTGCTGGTGCAGGAACTCGCCCAGCGGATCGAGCTGCAAGAAAATGTCGGCACCGTGGCTCCCACGGGGATGGAGATCAAAGAGATCCTCAACCTCTTGCCGCACCGCTATCCCTTCCTACTGATCGACCGAGTGCTGCGTCTCGATGGCTACCGGAGAGCGGTGGGAATCAAGAACGTCACCATCAATGAACCTTTCTTCCAGGGTCACTGGCCCGACCAACCGGTCATGCCTGGGGTGATGATTCTCGAAGCCATGGCCCAGCTGGCCGGCCTGCTTCTACTTCGGCGTCTGGAAAACACCGGAAAGCTCGCGGTGCTGTGGTCCATTGACAAGGTCAAGCTGCGCCGCCCCGTGGGACCTGGCGATCAGCTGCGCATCGAGATCGAAGCGACCAAGATTCGCAGCAAGATGGGGCAAGGCGCCGCGGTCGCCAAAGTCGGCTCGCACAAAGTGGCCGAGGCCCTGCTCACCTTCACTCTGGTCGACGCGGGCTGACCCATCCGGCTCGCGGCCAAGACAGGATCGCGGCCGGGAATCTCGGGGGATTCGTCCTCTGCCTTGGCGAATCATCCGGGCTGAAGAATCCGCCGCATCCTTCCGGTAGAACACGGGAACAGTCAGGGCTCCCGAGGAATTCGGGACCGTCCACGAGAATGGGAGGAAGGCCATGAGCCTTCGCGCAGGAGTCGTCGGAGTCGGCCACTTGGGACGCCATCACGCCCGCATCTACGGGCAAATGGATGGCGTGGACTTGGTGGCAGTCGCCGATCACGATCAGGAACGGGCCAAGCAAGTCGCAGAGCCCTACGGCGCCACGGTATTTCCGAGCCACGTCGAGTTCCCGGAGCTCGATCTGGTCAGCGTCGCCGTGCCGACCGTGGACCATGCCGAAGTCGCCACCCACTTCCTGGAACGCAAGGTCCCGGTCCTCGTGGAAAAGCCCATGACCGCGACTTTGGAAGAGGCGCGAGCATTGACAGCGCTTGCCGAACGCCAACAGACACCGCTGCAGGTGGGGCATGTGGAGCGCTTCCATCCAGCGCTTCGAGCCGGCAAACGACTCGGCCTCGAGCCGATGTTCATCGAAGCCCATCGTTTGGCACCATTCTCGTTCCGCTCGACGGACATCGGGGTGGTGTTGGATCTGATGATCCACGATCTCGACCTGGTCCTGCACTTGGTGAACTCGCCGCTGAAGCAGGTTCATGCCAGCGGCGGCACCTTGTTGTCATCGTCGGAAGACATCGCCTCCGCAAGGCTCGAGTTCGAAAACGGTGCGGTGGCAAACCTGACGGCAAGTCGCATCAGCCTGAAAACGATGCGCCGCATGCGAATCTTCTCTTCGACAATGTTCGTTTCCCTCGACTTCGACAAGAAGTACGCGTTCTATGCTCGCAAGGGGGAGGGATTCGACGAAAAGGTGGCGAGCAAGAAAGAACTCCTCACCGGCAAGTCCGGCGACCAAATGTCCTCCCTGGCCGCACTGGCATTTCAGGACCTGATCGAGATCCAAGAGCTGGATCTGGACGAGGTCGAGCCTCTGCAGGCGGAGCTGAGTGCTTTCGTCCACAGCGTGCAGTCCGGGGAGCGTCCCGAAGTTCCGGGAGAGGAAGCTCTGGCCGCTTTGGAAGCCGCGGCCCAGGTCCGACAACAGATCGAACAAGGGGGGTGGTAGTCGTGACCACAGACAAGGGGACACCCTCGAACGCCAAACCTCGCTTCGCGCGCGAGGCCGCGGGACTCAATCTTCCGGAACTCGAGGAACAGGTTCTCGCCGGATGGCAGAAGGACGAACTGCCCAAAGCAGTGTTGTCCCGCAACGACCAACCGGCCTACGTGTTCTACGAAGGACCGCCAACCGCTAACGGGCGGCCCGGCATTCACCACGTCCTGTCCCGCACCCTGAAGGACATCGTTTGTCGGTTCTGGTCGATGAACGGCTACTCGGTTCCCCGAAAGGCGGGTTGGGACACCCACGGCCTCCCGGTCGAGATCGAGGTGCAAAAAGAACTCGACATCGAAATCAAGCCCGAGATCGAGAACTACGGGATCGGTCCATTCAACACCCGCTGCAAGGACAGCGTGTTTCGCTACCGGCAAGACTGGGAAAAGCTGTCGGACCGGATGGGCTACTGGCTCGACTATGACAACCCTTATGTGACCTGTGCCAACCAATACATCTCTTCGGTTTGGTCGATCCTGTCCCGATTCTTCCAGGCTGGCCTTCTGGAAAAGGGATCCCGAGTCCTGCCGTACTGCCCGCAATGTGGAACGGGGCTGTCCAGCCATGAGGTCGCCCAGGGATATCAAACGGTTCGCGATCCCTCGGTCTTCATCCGGTTCCCTCGCCGAGATCACCCCGGCGAATCCTTCCTGGTGTGGACCACCACTCCTTGGACGCTGCCGTCCAACGTGGCTTTGGCCGTCCACCCCGACCTGACTTACGTTCGGGTGCGTCGCGAAGACGGCGAGGTGCTGATCCTTGCGGAGACCCTGGTCGAAAAGGTCTTCCGAAAAGAAAAGGTCGAGGTCCTCGACTCGATGACGGGCCAAGCGCTGGCCGACAGCCGCTACGAACGCCCCTTCGATCTTTTGGAGTTGTCCGACGACCAAGGGCAACGGGTCGTGACCGCGGAGTACGTCTCTGCGGACGACGGCACCGGCATCGTGCACATTGCTCCCGCCTTCGGAGTCGATGACCACCAAGTCGGCCAGGAACACGGATTCGCGGAGCTGAACCCGGTCACCGCCGAAGGCACCTTCGACGACCGGATGGGCAAGTGGGCCGGGCAGCGTACGCTCGAAGCCAATCAAGACCTGTGTCGGGACTTGAAAGAGCGGGGTCGTCTGTTTCGTAAGGAACAGGTCGAGCACTCCTATCCGCACTGCTGGCGCTGCAAGACGCCCTTGCTCTACTGGCTGCGCCCCTCCTGGTACATCCGCACCACCCGGCTGCGCGAGCAACTGGTCGAGCGCAACAGCGACATCGACTGGTTTCCTCCCGAGATCGGCCAGGGACGCTTCGGCGAATGGCTGAAGAACAACGTCGATTGGGCAGTGTCCCGCGAACGTTACTGGGGCACTCCGCTCAACCTGTGGATCTGCGAGACTTGCGAAGACATCCAGGCCGTGGACCATGAGCAGGACCTTCGGCGCCGCCGTCCGGATCTGCCCGAAGACTTTGACTTGCATCGGCCGTTCATTGACGAGATCACCCTGCCGTGCTCGGTGGACGGCTGCAATGGCACAGCGCGCCGGACTCCGGAAGTGATCGATTGCTGGTTCGACTCGGGTTCCATGCCATTTGCCCAGCAAGGCTGGTTGGCCACGGAAGAAACCGAGCCGCCCGCGTTGTTTCCTGCCGACTACATCGCGGAAGGCTTGGACCAGACCCGTGGCTGGTTCTACACCTTGCACGTCATCTCGGTCTTCCTGACCGGCAAACCCGCCTACCGTCGTTGCCTGGTGAACGACCTGATCTTGGACGAAAAGCGCCAGAAGATGTCCAAGAGTCGTGGCAACACCGTGGACCCGTGGAAAGAGATTCATGCCCACGGGGTCGACGCAATTCGCTGGTACCTGATCGGTCAAAGCAATCCCTGGCTGCCCAAGGTGTACGACGGTCGAGCGGTGGCAACCTCTAGCCGCGACTTTTTGGGAACCTTGTGGAGCTGCTACTCATTCTTCGTCACCTACGCCGACATCGATGGGTTCGATCCGGACGTCTCGGCGGCTCCCGACTTCGCCAAGCGCCCAGAAATGGATCGCTGGATCCTCGCCGAGCTTCAGCGCTGCATCGCCGATGTGCGCAGCGCCATGGAGCGCTACGACTTGACCCGTGCGACCCAGTTCCTGACCGAATTCGTGGATCGCAAGCTCTCCAACTGGTACGTGCGACGCAGTCGCTCCCGGTTTTGGGGAAAGGCCCAAACCGAGGACAAACAATCCGGGTTCCAAACGCTGTTCGAGGTCTTGGATCAGGTCGCGGTGCTCCTTGCCCCGTTCGTCCCGTTCTTCGCGGAAGCCCTTCATCGTCGCCTACGACCGGAATCCCGCAGCGTCCACCTGTGCGACTACCCGAGGCCTCGAGAAGACTCCCGTGACGCAAAGCTGGAATCCTCGATGGCGGCGGTTCTACGCGTCGTGGGGTTGGGACGTCGGGCCCGCAGCAGCCAAAACATCAACAACCGCCAGCCCTTGGCTTGTCTGTACGTGAAAGGGCCCGATGGCGCGACCGATGAGGTGTTGCGCGGCCGCTTTGGGGAACTCGTTGCAGACGAACTCAACGTCCAAGAACTAAGGGTCGCGACCGACGAGATTCGGGAGTTGCGAACCCTGCGGGCCAAGCCGAACTTCAAGGCGTTGGGACCCAAGCTCGGCAAGAACATGGGAGCGGCGAAGAAGGCCATCGAGGCCCTGAGCGAAGCGGACCTGGAAAAGTTCCTGGGCGAGCCCCGTCTGACTTTGACCCTGAACGGAGAACAGATCGAGCTGGGCGAGGGCGAACTCGAAGTCCTTCTGCAAGGCAAGGATGGCTACGGGGTCGAAAGCGACGGCCAGTACTTGGTCGCGTTGAACACGACCCTCACTCCCGAACTGATCGAGCAGGGGTTGGTGCGTGAGCTGGTCAAGCGGATCAACAATTCTCGGCGAGAGGCCGGCCTGCAAGTGGAGGACCGAGTCGCTCTGCAGCTCGTGTGTTCCGGCGAATTGGCCGCGGCTGCCTTGAAGTACGCGGAGCAGATTCAGGAAGAGACCTTGGCGAGAAGCTTGGACGTGGGCCCGGAAGTGGCCGCCGAATCCGACGAGTTTCAGCGGTTCGATTGGGACGTGGGGGAGGCTTCGGTGGGGGTGCTGGTCAAAGTCGCGGACGGATCGACGGAGTCCTGATCCCGGTAGTCGAGCTCTTGGGACAGACAGGTGCGCCCCTTGCCTCTCCGCTTGGCTTCGAGGAGGGCGGCGTCTGCCCGACGTAGGAATTCCTCCGCCGTCAGATCCGAGTGTCCCTGGGTGCTATCAATCCCGACCGACAAGCCCAGAACCGCCGAGTGCCCGTCCTTCTCGAATCTCTCCTCGCGGACCAGCTTGCGCAGACGCGCGACCATCTGGGTGGCTTCGCTGAGGTCGGTGTTGGGGAGCAGAAGCACGAACTCGTCGCCGCCGAGTCGGGCCGCGACGTCGGCTCGACGCACCACCGCTTCCAATCGCTCGGCGAACCGTCGTAGAACGAAGTCCCCGAACAAGTGGTCGATCTCGTCATTGATCTTCTTGAAATCGTCCAAGTCGAACATGACGACGGAAAGGGGCAGGCCGTGGCGGTTCGAGCGGCTCAGCTCCTCTTCCAGGCGCTCGAAGAAGAAACGGTCGTTGGAGAGCCCGGTCTTGAAGTCCCGAAGGGCTCGATCCTCCATGGTTTGGGCGCGAGCCTGAAGATCCTCCCAGCGAGTTCGGTGAGCCAGGAGCAGGCCGATCTTGACGTGGATCTCCTCGGTCGAGGCGGGAAGGACCAGGAAGTCGAGGGGTCCTCCGGGCAGGGACCGGTAGTCTTCCAACGGACGGATTTCTTCGAGGAGGAACAATACCGGACGGTCCCCGTCCCGGGACAACAGGCGAAGAGTGTGCTGGACTTCGAAGGCCGGAAGCTGGCGACTCAGGGGCCGAAGAATCAGCAGATCTGGGGACGACTCGCTGAGGTGCCGGACGGTCTCCCCCAAGTTCTGGGAGGAAGTGACCCCGTAGCCGTGATTGACCAGATCCGCGTGGACGTCCCCCAGGCCGTCTCCGAGGTGATCCGCGAGAAGAACTCGGAAAGCTTCCGCCATTCGCGATGGAGTCTCTCAGGTGATGTGCGGAAGCGGCCCTGCATTTCCACGCAATGAGCCGCCTGAATTTGATTCCCCGGAGTCGACATTCGGGGGAATCGGTCGCCGCCTCGATTCTATGTTGCGGCGCTGCCTCCGGGGAGAGGCGGACGAAGTTGCTTGATCCCCCCGGGACGAAGCATAGACTTTCCCGGCCTTGAACCCTGGGTCGGGCTGTTTCCATGCACGCCTCGGGGCCGTAATGGTTGCGGGTGTTGCATCGGCCGGGTCGATGTGTGGACACCGGTCCGTGCCGCGTCGTGATCCTAGACGCCCGGTTCGGCCGGGTTCGAACCGCGATCAAGCGCGTTGAATCGTGATCATCCGTGAATCGTGATCATCCTCGGGAAGACGGGTTGGTCTTCCTCATGTCGATGCGATTGATTCGGGATCCCTTTTTCCGGTTGCCGGGGAGGCTGTGCAGAGTTCCATGATCGAAATCGAACGACTGGTGGAAGCCGGGGTGCACTTCGGCCATCGCACGCGGCGGTGGAACCCCAAGATGAAGCCGTACATTTACGGGAAGCGCAACCTCATCCACATCATCGATCTGGTCTCGACGGTTCGTGGCTTGGCCCGGGCCCGGGATTTCCTGCGCAACCTAGCGTCGGCCGGACACGACGTGGTCCTGGTGGGCACCAAGCGTCAGATTCGCGGCGTGGTGGCTTCCGAGGCCAAGCGCGCCGGCGTGCCGTTCGTCAGCGAACGTTGGCTGGGTGGCACTCTGACCAACTTCGAAACCGTCCGCTCTCGACTGAAGCGACTGCACGAACTGGAAGAGCTGGAGAGTTCCGGGAAGCTTCAAGAGATGCCGAAGAAGGCCCAGTCCTTCACCCAGCGCGAACTCCGTCGCATTCGGCGGAACTTGGATGGCATCCGAGAAATGGACAAGCAGCCCGGCGCTCTGCTGGTGGTGGACTCCCGCAAGGAGTACATCGCTGTCAATGAAGCCAATCGACTGGGCATTCCCATCGTGGCGATTCTCGACACGGACAGCGACCCGTCGAAGGTGGACTTCGCGATCCCCGGCAACGACGACGCCATGCGTTCGGTCGAGGTGCTCCTGAAGCCTCTGGTGGATGCGATCATCGACGGCAAATCCCGATCGCGCCAGCAGGCGATGGAAGCAGCCAAGTCCGAGTCCGCAGGTGCCTCCAAGGGCGGTGGCAGCCAGGACAAGGCGCCGGTTGCCGCAGCGGCAAAAGAAGGCACCACCGCCGGCGAAACGAAGTAAGCGGAAGCGACTCTTCGGCGACTGCGTCGGCCAAGTAGGGCTTGCGTTGAGCAAAGGGGGAAGGCTCGGAGTCCTGAGTTCAGGAATCCTGGGATTTCCTCCGTCCAGAACAAACCCCTGATAGCGCGACGGTTCCCCACCCAGGAATGCCTTTCTGGCCTCCGACAGCGCTCAGAATTCATCGAACAAACTGCAAGGAACGAGAAGATCATGGCGGCACAGATTTCGGCAACCGCGGTTCGTGACCTTCGGGAGAGCACCGGCTCGCCGTTGATGGACTGCAAGAAGGCCCTCGTCGAATCCGATGGTGATATCGAAAAGGCCACGGAGATCCTGCGCAAGAAGGGGCTCAAGACCGCGGACAAGAAATCTGCGCGAGCCACTCATCAGGGAACGATCGGTTTCTATCGCCACCATGACGGCAAGAAGGCGGTGATGGTCGAAGTCCAGTGCGAGTCCGACTTCGTCGGCAAGAACGACGCGTTCCAGCAGTTCGCTGCGGACGTCGCCATGCACATCATGGCCATGAAGCCGGAATACGTGGACCGGGAGCAGGTTCCCGCCGACATCGTCAAGAAAGAAGAGGAGCTGATCCTCGCCTCTGACGAGCTGCAGAAGAAGCCGGAAGCGGCCCGCGGCAAGATCGTCGAAGGGCGCCTGCGCAAGTTCTACGAATCCTGCTGCTTGCTCGACCAACCGTTCGTAAAGGACGACTCCAAGACGGTCCAGGGGTACCTCAAAGAGACCATCGGGACCTTGGGTGAAAACATCAAGGTCGAACGCTTCGTCTGCTACGAGGTCGGCGTGTGAATTCAGAAGGACCCGTCTTCCGGCGGATCCTGCTCAAGCTGTCCGGGGAGGCGTTGGCCGGCGGCGGGGGGACCATCGACCCTCAGGTGGTGGAATCGATCGCCCAGGAATTGCGCGAGGTGACCGCAGCCGGGGTCCAGGTCGCCATTGTGATCGGCGGCGGAAACCTGATCCGCGGCGCTCACTTGCCCAGCTTTGATCGGGCCGTGGCGGACCAAATGGGCATGCTCGCGACCGTGATCAACGGCCTGGCGCTGCAGAACCGCTTGGACCGAGCCGGCCTGGAAACCCGGGTCATGTCCGCGGTTCCGATCACTTCCTTCTGCGAGCCGTTCATCCGTCGGCGCTGCCTGCGCCATTTGAATCTGGGGCGGGTGGTGATCCTCGTGGCCGGGACGGGCAACCCGTTCTTCACCACCGACACCGCGGCCGCACTCCGTGCCAGCGAGATCCAGGCGGACTGCCTGATCAAGGCCACCAAGGTGGACGGTGTGTTCGACGCAGACCCGGAGAAAGTGCCCGGGGCCAAGCGATTGGATGCGCTGACCTACGATCGGGTGATCGAGGATTCCTTGGCAGTGATGGACACCTCCGCCATCGTGTTGTGCAAAGAGAACGAAATCCCGATCCTGGTGTTCAAGCTCATGGAACAGGGCAACCTGATCCGGGCCTGCGCCGGGGAAACTGTCGGTACCAGGATCACCAGCTGAGGCATTCACTCCCTTTCCAGGCGGCGAACCTGCCTGGGGATGGCGAGTCAAGCGAAGTAGGCAAGGAGGGAACCCGTGGACCATCCGATTCTCAAAGAGACTCGAACCAAGATGGCGGCCAGTCTCGAGCATCTCTCCAACGAGATGCGGGGCCTGCGCTCCGGTCGAGCAACCCCGGCGCTGGTCGAGAACATCAAGGTGGACTACTACGGCAGTCCCACCCCCTTGGGCCAGATCTCCCAGATCCAGATTCCCCAACCGCGCGAGATCGCAATCAAGCCGTTCGATCCCTCCGCGATCTCCGCCATGGAGAAAGCCATCCAGGCTTCGGCGCTCGGCATCAATCCGCAAAGTGACGGCAAAGTGTTGCGCCTGACCGTGCCCATGATGTCCGAGGATCAGCGCAAGAAGCTGGTGGGGCGGCTCAAGGAAATGGGGGAGCAGGCTCGGGTGTCCCTGCGCAATGCGCGCCGGGATTCGAACAAGAAGGCCGACGCGGCCAAGGGCGCGGAGCTCACCGAGGACGATCTCAAGCGCCTCAAGGATGAAATCCAGGCTGCCCTGAAAGAGCACGAGGGCAAGGTCGACGAGCTCCTCAAAGCCAAGACCACCGAGGTCATGGAGGAGTAGCAGGCGAGGGCCTTCCTGGCGCCTCCCGGTGCCGGCTCCTCCCCGCGGGGAACCGGGACTCGACATCCGCCTCCCGAGCCGCGAACATGGCTCTCACTTGCAGGATCAACAACTCGCGGAAGAAAAATGGGGGTATAGCTCAGTTGGTAGAGCAACGGATTTTTAATCCGTGGGCCCAAGGTTCGAATCCTTGTACCCCTACCATTCCTTCCCCGATACAATCCCTGCCGTCTGAAAGCGCTGGCCCCATCGTCTAATCCGGTTAGGACACGAGCCTTTCAAGCTCGCGATACGGGTTCAAATCCCGTTGGGGTCACCATCACTCTAGGGGTCTTTGGGAAGACCCCTCGCACGTGGGAACCACGTGCTCACCCCAACAGCTGGGGTGGTCGGTCATGCAGAGGGTCGATACCTACACGCCTCAGGTGAGCGCTGTGGACTCCCATCGCGACTGGATTTCGGACCACGGGGGAAGACCCCTCGCACGTGGGAACCACGTGCTCACCCCAACAGCTGGGGTGGTCGGTCACGTAGAGGGTCGATACCTTCACGCCTCGGGTGAGCGCTGTGGACTCCTTGCCGTTTGGCCGTTGCCTTTTGCACGGCCAGTGGACGCCGTCAGTTCTTGCCCAACGCCTCCACCGTCTGGCCTTCGTCGGATCAGCGCCTCGGGGGGTGATGAGGGTCAGTTGAGTTCGAGCAGGGAGCCGGCCACCCAGTTGTAGGCGCCCGCGGCGGAGCGGCTGAGCCCACCGCTCACCGATGCGCGGTTGGCAGAAGCGGTGTTCGATCGACCGCCACTCACCACGGCATAGTTGCCGCCCGCCGTGTTGTTCTGCCCTCCACTGACCGAAGCGAAGGCGCCGTTGGCAAAATTCCCGAACCCACCGGTGACCGAAGCCCGGCTGCCGTAGGCAGTGTTGGAAGCCCCGCCGCTCACGGACGAGAACTGGCCACTCGCGTTGTTTCCACTGCCACCGCTCACCGACGACCAGGTATTGCTGGCTACGTTGGAGATGCCACCGCTGACCGCAGACAAACGACCGCTCGCCGTGTTGTACTGACCGCCGCCAACCGTCGCAGAGTTGCCGGTGGCCGTATTGTACTCCCCGCCGCTCACCGAGGACCACACACCACTCGCCATCCCTTCGAAGCCGCCGCTAATCGAAGCCTGGCTGCCATAGGCCGTATTGTTCTGACCACCGCTGACAGAGGCGGAGTTGCCGCTGGCCTCATTGAGCGACCCTCCACTGACGGAAGCATAGCTGTTGGTGGATTTGTTTCTGACCCCGCCGCTCACCGACGAGTAGTTTCCGCTGGCGGTGTTCGTTCGCCCGACGACCAGGCCACCAAAACTCGAAAAGCTGTTCGAACTTCCACCAACTAGATTGTGCGAGCCCGTTCGGTCGTCGCCATCGGGGTTGCCCAGCTCGTTGTAACCCACGATGAGGTTTCCGGTGCCGTTCGTCGTGGCGGTCGAGCCGAGCCCGTTGACGAGTTGAAAGTTTGCGCCGGTGACACGGATGGTCTTGACCGTTCCCCCCTGACCGTCATCGAGCTCGACGATGCTCAGATGGTTGAGAATCTCCAGCTGCTCCGGGGTCAATGCATTGAGCACCGCAAATTTTGAAGGGGGAGAGGCCTCCAACGGGAAAGCGCGCACTGACGGGGAACTCGTCAAGAACGCCGCACCGACTGCAAGGAACAATGACAGGAGTTTCGCTGACTTCATGGATTCAGCCCTCGTTTTCGCGCAGATCGGGGATCCCAGCATGGAGCAGTGACACTGGCCAGGCTCGCCCCAAAGCCGGGGTTTCGTCCTCAGACGGCAGACGGGGAATGCCACTTGGACGACCCATGGCATACCCCTTCTACGAAGGATCTGATAGCCGTTCGTCTCGGGCCATTGCCTCTTTTGTCCTGGAGCTCGGGTCTTCCCCGCCCCTTGGTTTGGGGGAAATCGCTCGTTCACGAGGAGGGTCGGTCGCTCTGGCTCCTTTCGACTTGCGGCATGGGTTCCAGCGTGCCAACGGAGGGGGTTCCCGGTCACGGCCAACCGAGCCGCACCGAGGGCCCTGATATTTACCGAACCTCCTTGGTCGTGTCGCCCGCCGTTCGCCAGGATGACCCGGCCGGTGATCCTCGAGCCTTCGCGGACCAGGAAAGTGATCAGAGGGACGATCTCCTTCACATCCGTAAGGGCTGCCGTGTTGTGCTTACAGGATTCTCCCGCCGTCTTGGGGTACTGGACCGCATCCTCGCTCGCCTGGCCGTAGAAGAACGGAGTGACCATGGGCCAGGAGCGACCGAGGTGACCGGGATTCCCCGTGCTCCGAACTCCTCGGATGCTGCATGAGTGAAACGCTCGACCGGCGCCTGGCTTCCAGCATCGCTGGACAGTTCTGGACCGAGATCAACGCGAAACAGTGATCTCCAGAGGGGCACTGCTGAAGACCTCGCCACTCAGGGGAGAGGTCGCGAAGGCTTTCAGGCGGATGGACTGCTCCGCCAGCTCCTCGGCAACGCCCAGGGGGAGAATGACATAGCAATCGGTGTCGAAGTTCACGGTCGTCAGGGTCTCAGGGCGGGGATTCCCATCGAACCGTGCGCGCAGGACCGCCGTGGTTCCGATCGCGGCCGGTCCGATCCGGATCGTCAGTTCGTCGCTCGGCCCGTCGTCCTGGACCCGAGAGAGACCCATCTCGCCGAGTTGAAAGGAACTCCACCAGCCGCGGAATTCATCACTGTTGGACTGCACCCCTCCCACCAACTGCCCGCCGTGCACGGCGATGCTCTGAGGAAAGAGGTCCGCACCTCCAATGGTTGGATCCTGCAGAATTCGGACCTTCTCCCAAAGCCCGGCCACACGACGGTACACCTGTGCATGTCCTCCCAGGTCTGTATCTCTGAAGAAGTCGGGTTCGACAACCACGACCGTGTCCCGACCGATTCCCACCTGGGACCCAAAGAACGGAGTTCCACCCTCGCGGGGCAATCGCTGTTCGAGAGTCCATTGATCGCGAGCACGGCGAAAGATCACGACTTCGTCGTCCGCACCCGCCACCAGCAGATCGTTGCGGAGTGCCAAGGACCTTCCAAGGTTCAGAGAAGCGACGGGGATCGAGAGGCTCTCCCGGTAGATCCAAGCGCCTTCCACTCGTTGATAGAGATGCACCGCACCGGCATCGTTCGCCGCGCTGTCGTCGGACCCGTCGCCGAGGGCGAGGAGATCCCCTTGCAAGGCGACGGAGCTGCTCCGGTCCAGTCGTGCCTCCTCGCGCCATGCACCACCCAGGAAGCGATACACATAGGAATGCTGGTTTCCCATCGTCGCGAACGCATTGCCCGACGCCACCAGCGGAGATCCAAACCGGGTGCCCGGATCGTGATCGGTCGGTGAGACGACGGCGACCTCCGTCCAAGGACCATCGCCACGTCGAAACGTGTGCACCGCACCGGGGCGGCTGAGTCGAGCTCCATTGGTCGAAACGAACGCCCACTCCCTGGTCAGCGCGACGCGCCATCCAAACTGATCGAAGGGCTGTCCTGGATCGGCCGCGAGCTGCTGCTCCTCGGTCCAGAGTCCGTTCTCCCTTTGGAAGACCGTGGCGTAGCCGGGCTCGGACTCGAAAGCGAAACCGCCCCGTTCGGGCGCGCCGACCAGCACGGTGTCCTGGTGAATCGCGACTGACCAACCGACGAAATCGCCAACAGTCACGGCAACCGGAGCCGCGATTTGATCCGGAGTCCCGAGTTCACATTGCGCGGGAAGTCCCTCCAGACTGACGAGACCAGCCACAACGACTGTCACAATGGGAACACCCCATGATCGAACGGGAGGGAAGACTGACCTCGGGGCGAGCAGCGGGAGGGACATGGGAGTGTCTCCTTGACCATCAGACGATCGAGAATGGGCCCCCGACAACAATGCCTTACGCCGTTCGTGCACTCCAGTAACGCGGACCCGTTTGCTGAATCAGACAATCCTCATCAGCGTGTCCCCTTGGTAACCCGGAGAAGGCCCACGGGATCCATGGCCGAACCGGGCGAGTTTCGCCCGGCCGCGATGGCTCAACCTAGCAAAGGACCGCCCAGCAGGCGTTCTCCGGTGGAAATCGACCTCGTCCACGGAGTTCCCCGTGGGGCGAGGAGGGGTTTGGAAGGTCCCCGAAGGGAGCGGCTCCCCTCAACTGACGGGTTGGCGTGGAACCAATCCAAGGGAAGATCCGGAAACGAACTTTCCGAGAACAAGGCGATGGACCGCGCAGCCATCATCGGAACCCTGCTCAGGATCTGATCCAAGCGCTCACGGGCGAAGGCCGTTCCGCCGATGGACCCACCAAAAGGCCACGGTGAGCACTCCGAAGATCGACAGGTAGCTCACCGTCCCCACCAGCGTCGACCGCTGAGCGTCTTCCTCAACGACCATGCGCAGAAGACCTGTCTCTGCTCGATCCCCGACACACCACGCGGAGAAGTTCCAGGCGGCGTGCAGGCCAATGGGAACGGCGAGTCCTCGGGTCGCGATGGCGCTCATCCCCCAAAGCAGACCGCCCGGAATGACCCCGAGGGTAATCGTCTGCATGTCCCATCCATAGGAGAGATGACTGAGCCCAAAGGCGACGGCAGTCACGAAAACGGTAGGCCAGATCCCCATGGCTCGCTGCAGTCGTTTCACTGGGTAGCCACGAAACCCGATCTCCTCCATGCACGACGTTGCGAGGAATCGAACGAAGTAGACCATGGCGGCGCCCGCTCCGACGCCGGCAACCCTCTCGAAATGGATCGGCCCTGCGAAACCAGAGACAACGAGCACGTGAACACCAAACGATGCCAGACCCAGGATCACTCCGAACGCGAAACGCCTCAGGCTCGAAGGACTCGAGCTGTCGTCGAGATCCGTCCCCAGTCCCTTCTCAGATCGTTGCATCCACCGTGAGAGCGCGAGCAATCCGGCGCTACTGAGCAGCCCCCATGCAATCAGTTGCCAAACCTCGGAACCGATGCCGTGAGAGGTCAGGAAACCGATCAGGAGCGTGAGCGCCAGATATCCCACCCAGAACAGCAACACACGAGGGACCGCGAAGCGGATGGATCGGTTCATTGCATCCACGGATGGAGTCTCGCCACGAACGCTATGCCAACGGGACCTCGATGGCGCGAACATCGAAGCACATCCTCCGACCGGACGAAGAATGCCCGAAGGCGGCAATGACGTAATCCCCGGCGGCAATTTCGGGGGGCAGAATCCCCTCGAGATACCACCCCGAGTGACTCCACTCGGAACGGGAGTGAGCGTTTGCCACGTCCTGCCGTTCCTGGCCAAGGATGGCGGGCACCTCCCGCGAACCGTCCACCAGTAGCGTCACCTCGCAGACCTTCTCGCCAGCGGCCGCGTCCGCCGCCCATCCACTGATCCGAAACTGCCCCTCCGGAGAGGTGTCGAAACGATCGATCGAGCCGCGAACAAAGGACATGTTCCGCCAATCGTCCAGTCGGAGAGCCGGGTCCCGGCTCGCAACGTAGAGGTCCTGCAAGCTCCAAAGCTCCCGTTCAACTCCGGCGATTCTCGCCACTTGGCAGTCCCGAGCAATCTCTTCCACGACTTCGGGAGTGACAAAGGTCGAACCGTACTCGTCTGTGCTGAGATTCGCACTTTCGCTTTGGCGAATGAAGGTGAAGCCGGTCGAGTCCTTGGGAACCTCGGAACGGACCGTGCTCCCATGAGTGCTGAAGACGAGGATCCCTCCGGGAGCCAGTGCATGGGAGAGCTTGGTCAGCCACTGCTCGAACCGGTGCCGTGGCAGATGAGAGAACAAGGAAGAAGCAAAGATCAGATCGAAGTGGGGCGGAAGCTCGAGCTGATCCGGATCCGTGCTCGATTCAAAAGCCCGAACGCCAAAGGTTTCGCGCACGAACTTCACCGCGTCGCCAAGAATCTCGGAACCCTCGACGACCTTGGGGTCGACGACCTGAATCAAGTGCCGGGTGACCCTCCCGTACCCGCAAGCGAACTCGAGCACGTGGTTCAAGTCGCCCCAGCCTTTGCCGCAATGAGAAAGGATGTTCTCCAAAGCCAGGATCACTTCCCGACCGGATTTCCAGTATTCGACCCGCGCCGACTTCCCGGCGCCGACCGTCGCTTCCAGCGTCGAGTGCATCTCATCCTCGGGATGGATGGTCTCGACAAAGGTGCTCGCCAGCCCCTCGGCTTCGAGATAGGCCCTGCCGAGCCGAAGATGCATGTCCATCGAGATTTCGTTTCTGTCAAGGCGGGGGAGGAGGTTGCCGCTGAACGAAAGGTGAAGCAGCCCGGAGGATCCTACCACCGGGATCCGCCGGCCGCCGCCTCCCACGGTTTGGTCGACAGCCGAAAGCCCTTCGTCAGTCGTACAACCATGGCAAGCACAGGATCGCCACCAACACGAACACCAGGGTCAACGGGAGCCCTGCCCGGAAGTAGTCCCGGAATCGATATCCCCCCGGTCCGTACACCAGCAGATTGGTGTTGTAGGACACCGGAGTCAGGAAGGAACAATTCGCGCCGAACGCCACCGCCATCACGAAAACCAGGGGACTCGCCCCCTCGACCAAGTGGCCGATCTGCCACGCCAGAGGAGTCATGAAGGCCGCGGTGGCATTGTTGGACAGAATCTGGGTGAGCAACATCGCCAGGATCAAGAGACAGGCGAGAATCGCTCGGACGCCAAAGGGCCGCGCAAACTCCACGACCGCCTGAGCGGTCATTTCGGCGAGCCCCGTTTGTTCAAAGGCCAGTCCCAGCGCAATGGTGCCAGCCACCAAGAACAGAACATCCCAGCCGATCGACTCGTAGGCTCGTGGCACAGACACGCAGCGGGTGAGAATCATCAGCAATGCAGCGAGAAGAGCCCCGACTTCGATGGGGACCAATTGGGTCATGGCCAGGGCAAGGAACAACCCCATGACCGCGGCTGCCACCGGTGCCCGCGAAGTTTTCTTGACGATGGTGTCGACGCCTTCGACCACCAACAAGCCGCGGGAGGAACGCATCCGGTTGACGGACTCTTCGCTGCCTTGGACGAGAAGAACGTCACCCACGTGAAGCACTTGGCGTTCAATCTTGTCGCGCAGGTGCGCGCCGTGACGCTGCAAGGCGAAAATGCTGACCCCGAACCGCTCCCGAAAACCGAGGTCGCTCACCTTACGCCCTTCCCAAGGCGAACCGGGAATGATCACCACTTCGAAGAGAGTCAGCGCCACACCACGAACGGAGGCTCCTTTCTCCTCGGGAGCCTCGGCTTCCCGAAGGCGAAGCTCCGCCACCGCCTCCGGGCCTCCCTTGACCAAGAGGAGGTCATTCGCCAGAACTTTCAGTTCCGGGCGCGGAATGCAAATCACTTCCCCGCGAACGACTTCCAAGACCCGCAGGTCTTCTCCCAGAAGCTTCTTGTCGTAGAGCTCCTGAAGCGTACGCCCGATGTAGGGGCTTTGGTCACGCACTTCGATCTCGGTCATGTACTCGACCGCCACGCCGCGATGGGTTCGTAGATCGAGAGAGGCTCGTTCGGGGAGCAGGCGTCGGCGCAAGACCAGCACCAAGACCACTCCGACCACGGCCAGAATCACTCCGAGCCGTGAAAAGTCGAACATGGAGATCTGCATCGCGCCGTCACTCACTTCCTCCAACGTCGACGCGACGATCAGGTTGGTCGAGGTTCCGATCAGCGTGCACATCCCCCCGAGAATCGAAACATAAGACAGAGGCAGCAGCAATCGACTGGGGGCTTCTTGAGCACGATTCGCGAGGCCCAACACCAGCGGGATCACGATCAACACAAGAGGAGTGTTGTTGACGAATCCGGACAAGATCATGGTCAGGATCAACAGAGCCACGTAGGTGGCCTTCGGACCGAGCCCGGTCGCCGCGATGCGGTTTGCTGCCGCGGCGGCCGCGCCCGTCTGAGAGATGCCCGCCGACAACACGAACATGCAGCCAACCGTCAGGACAGCGCTGTTGGTCAAGCCGCGAAAGGCGTCGTCGGTGGGGAGAACCCCGGTGATCGCCAGGGAGACAATGGCGAGGAGCCCGGCGATTCCAGGCGGCACCCATTCCGTGACCAGCAAGATCAGAACGCCCAGGACGATTCCCAGGGTCCACATCTGGTCGACGTTCATGCCCGCTCCTCTGAGACCTACGACACCGCGGACCCAGTGTATCCACATTCCTTCTGTTGGCGTGGCCGCGAAGGGGGGCTGCCAGACGTCAAAGCCGGCGCCGTGGAATCCGGTGGGATGAGCCCATGGCGCGGGACGTCCGACGCCGAAGAGGCAAACCACGTGCTCCACCCGCCAGTGCGACCCAACTGCCGGAACGACGGCTGGCGAACGGTGATCAGAATCGCGCGGAACGACGCCGTTCCCTCGTCACCCGACTCGGGCGCCGAAAGCCTCTCACAACGGCATGCTAGAGGCCGAGATTGAGAGTCAGCGCCGCGTACGCGGTGTCAGCCACGACCAAGTAGGGCTGGCCAAGGAAATCGCACACCGAGCCATCCGCTCGCTGGGTCTTCACGATGTGCGGGCGCAATCGCGCGTGCCAGTCTTCGCGTTCGCTACGCGGCAACAGGTTGATCGCCAGCGCGGCATAGTAGTGGCCGAAGTAATAGAAGTAGCCGGCGTTGGCGTAATACGCTTCATGAGGAATAGGGCGCATGCGAGCCACATCGAGAAATCGGTGCTCCTGAAAGAAGGGATCGAGTCCCTTTCGGATGACCTCTGGTGTGATACTGGTGTCGCCGGCCACAGCAAGTCCCCAGTTGCACACCTGAATCCGTCCCAGACTTCCCTTGATCCGATTGATGTGTTCTCCCCCGGTGATCCGAGGAATCGGCCGCAGGTCGTACTCGTAAGCGCCGTTGGGAAGGAGGCAGCGACGCACGTACTCGTACGCGCGGCGAGGGGTCTTTGGATCTTTGCACCAGCCAAGTTGCTCCGCCTTCACCAAGGAAGGCAGGATCAGGGCCGTGCAAAAACTGGTTCCCCACTTGGGGCGGCGCGAATAGGGCGGGTTGTCGTAGTAGCCAAAACCACCGGTCGGTACCTGGTTGCGCTCCAGGAAATCCAGGAATTCGCGACCGCGACGGACCAGTCCGTCGCGCATGGGCTCTAGGCGCGAGTCCTGAGCCGCCTCCAAACACGCGACGAAGCCGTAGAGGGCCGGCCACATCGCATCGTTGTCCCAGTCATTGCCCCGCGCCGGAAGTCGTGTCTCGATCAACCAGTGCAGTGCTTGGTCCAGGGCGGCCCGCCGTTCGGTCGTTTCCGGACATTCCCGCAGGGCCATGCAGGCGAGCGCGTGCATCGCCACTTGCCAGTCGTAGAAACTGGAAACGGCGTAACCGGTGTCCAGCAGTCCGTCAATGGCTCCACTCGCCCAGCTCCCGTCGTGGTGCTGGGTCTCGACCAAGAAGTCGAGCATGCGGTCCCGGGCTCGTCTCGCCGTGTCCGCATCCAGGATGGTCGGCACCGAGGGAGTGACGAAGACCTCGGCAGCCGACTGGTCTTCGCCGCTCAGGATGGCGCCCGACAGCCCGGCGCAAAGAACCCAGGAGAGGATCACTCGCCGTCCTCGGCGTCACCCATCCCCAGTTCCTCGAGAACCTCTTCCACCTCGTCTCGTGCCTGCTCCACCGCCAGACGTTGTTCCAATTCGGTGGTTGCCGCGGATTGCTCGGCCAAGGTGACCCCGGTCTCCGCCGACTTCACTTCGTCTTCGAGTTCCCGCCGTTCCCGCGGCAGTTCGTACTGCTGCAGGTCCTCCAGGTCTTTTTCTTCCACCGCCAGGTCGCGCTGGGCCAGTTCCATGTGACGTCGGCCTCGTTTCAACACGAGTTCTTTGGTCATGGACGCGAATTCATCGGCGCTGTACATGGCTTCCAGCTCTTTGAACTCATCTCCCGCCTCTTCCGCGTCGTATCGAGCACGGTCGAGAGAAATCTGAGCCGACTCCAAGCGGCGTGGCGCTTCTCGCTCGACAAACTGTTTCAGAGCCATCTGGGCCAGGTGCAAGCTCTCTCGAGCAGCGCGCACGTCCTCGCGAGATTCGCCCATGGCGTGCTGTGCCGTCTGCTCGGCAATCTTCAACTCCATGCGCGCCAGCTCGAGGTCCCGTGCGGTGGAACCCGACTCGTGTTCCTCGCTTTCGCCGCTTTCTGGTTCCTCGGCATCGACAGGCTCTTGCGGCGCGGGACGGGGCGCGACGATTTCTGCAGCCGGAACCGCTTTGGGCTTGGGAGGCGGGGTCGATTCGGCAGGAGCCGAACCACAGGCCGCGACAAGGAGGGCAGAGACGATGGCAACAGCAGGAGTCCACAGCTTCATGACTTTGAGTTCTTCCCCATCCAGAGGTTTCCGGAACCGCCGAGCGCCGAGGAACGGGCAGCAACCGCGGTCCGCCGAGATCCTTAGACTATCGGCTGAGAATGGGGAGCCAACGTAGCAGGTGACGGAAAAACCTCGAGAACGCCCCCAGGGCCGCGCAAGGTTTTTCCGCTGCAGCCCAAGCAATGCGGGGACTTTCGCTCAAGTGACATCATCTCGGGTTCCCGCCATCGCCCCGAATCCGAGGAGGCGCGAGAGGGAGACCCCAATGGAGAGGCCCCGTTAACAGGAACTCCTGGGAATTTAGGGGGAGTTCCGGTCCTGGCCCAAGGAACTCAGGCGCGGAACGCTTGGTCCATACGCGCGGCGATGTCCGCGAGTCGGGCCTCGTCTCCACCGGCAACTTCCGCCGTTCCCCAACCCTCGGTGCGCTCGAAATATCCCACCTTGTCGAGCTCCGCCATCACTTCGGACCACTCGCAGTCGCCTTCCATGATCTCGACTTGGAAGCCTTTCCAGAGCCCCTCATCGTTGCGCTTCGACCGAGAGAATTCCTTCATGTCCAACTTGAGGATCCGCTTGCCCAACGCGCTCACCCAATGTTGGGGCCAGCCGTAGTTGACGATGTTTCCAACGTCGAGGTACCAACCAACCCAGGGACTCGAAAACTCATCCACGTAACGAGCCGCTTCCAGCGGACTGAGCAGGAAGTGATTCCAGACGTTCTCGAAGGCAATGGCCACCCGCAGCTCCGCCGCGAGCGGCAACACCTGCCGGATCTCCTTCTGGGACCGGGTGTAGGCGTCCGCGTAGGAAACGTCTTTGTGAACGACCGCGGGAACCAGCAGCACGGTGCTGGCACCATAGTCATGGGCATCGCGAAGCGCCGTTTCTAGCCCCTCCCGACCCTGCTTGCGCACGTTCGCATCCGGATCGGACAGGTGAAAGCGCCAGTGAACCGAATCCACGACTCCGCAAACTTGCAGCCCGGTCGTGCGGATCGCTTCCAGGACTTCCTCCTTGTCGAACTCCGCCGGGCTATCCAGCTCGACCCCGTCGAAGCCCAGCTTCTTCAGCAATCGAAACTTGTCCTCGACAGACCCCTCGGTCTTGACCATCCCGTACTTGACGGCTTTCTTGTAATTGCGAGGGGCTTTTCGGGCGGCATTGGCAGTCGGGGCGAAGGTCCCGGCAGCAAGAGCCGCGGCACCCGTGGCGAGAACTTCCCGGCGAGTCCAAGTGGGTTTCATGAGGTGTCTCCGGAGCTAGGAATGGACCCTCGGCATGCTAACTCCGGCGGAACTCAGAACGAAAAAGCCGTCGCCCGATGACGACAACTGCGCGGACCACTCGTTTCCGTGGCGATCCACCCCAGACGTCACCGTGCTTCGCTGCGGCTCGCCACCGCTCCGGCTGAGTCTCGTCCTCGACTCCTCGACGGATCCACCGACCCGCCGGTGCCCCTCGGGTGGGGACGAGAATCTGTCGATCGAGCATCCGAGGGCTTCTTCCACCGCCTGCTAGAATTCCCGTGATGGAATCTGATCTCGCCTCGCCAACCATCCGACGCCGCGGCTCTTCGTGGCGGTTCCTCGCCTTGCTTGGCGTCGCGAGCGCCTGCGGAAGCGACCAGACCCCGCCCCCGACTCCCCGCCCACAACGCATCGTCTTGATCAGTATGGACACGGTCCGCGCTGATCACGTCAGCGGCTACGGAGGCGACACCACTCCCCAGCTGCGTCGCATTGCCGAAGAAGGCGTGTTGCTCCGCGACTTCTACGCGGCCTCCACCTACACCATTCCCTCCCATGCGTCGATCTTCACCGGGCTCGACCCCGCCGAGCATGGCATGAGCGTGCTGGCGGCTCGCCTCGGGCCCGGGGTGACCACCCTGGCCCAGCACTTGAAAGACGCGGGCTACCGAACCCAGGGTTATCACGAGGGTGGCTTCATCGCCGGTCGCTTCGGGTTCGACCGGGGTTTCGATTCCTACGAGGAACGGCCGCGCATTTCGGTCGCCAAGCAAGCACTTCCCGAAATCCTGGGATGGATGCGCGCCCAAGGCGAGGCACCCTACTTCCTGTTCGTCCACACTTACGCCGCCCACTACCCCTACGGCGGCATCGAGCGCTATCGCCAGGAACACCCGGAACGTGGTCTTCCCGACGACCAGGAAGTTCGCCAGCTTCGTTCCCGCGTCGCTCAACGAAAACCTCCCTTCAGCGAAGCCGAGAAACTGCGCTGCATCGTCTACAACCACTTCACGGCCAAGCACGGCGGAGCGATCGGAAACGGCTGGAACCAACTCCCCGAGGACTTCGACGAAACGGACTGGTTCGATCTGGACATCGATCAGATCAAGACCAGCTACAACCAACGCATCACGCTCGTTGACGAAGCAATTGGCAAGATCCGCCAAACCCTCGAGGACCTGGGTCAGTGGGAAGACACGTTGCTGATCGCCTTGTCCGATCACGGCGAGGCCTTCTTCGAACACGGGTTGCAGCGCCACGACTACATTCCGTTCAATGAAGTTCTGAAGGTGCCTTGCGTCATTTCCTACCCTCGACTTCTCGCGAGTCGATCCGGTTCCTACGAAGTTCCTGGCTTGACTTGGCACCTCGATATCTTCCCGACCGTCCTCTCCTTGGCGGGGATTCCAACACCCGTTCAGGACAAGGGCGTGGACTTGACACCCGTGCTGCGGGGGCAATCACCCATCGACGACCAACGGGTGATTCATCCAGCGGTCCTTCGTCCCGCTCACCGCGAGCAGAAGCCCCTGCGACGGGTCACTCTCTTGCAATCCGCCAAGTTCATCGCCGGCCATGACCACTTCGGCGATCAAGGAGGCTTCCTCTTCGATCTCTCGAAAGACCCACAAGAACGAGTCAACCTCCGCGACCAGGAAACCAAGAAGTTCCGCTTGTTGGAGGCACGAGCCAAGCTCTACGAGACGACCCTTCGCTCCTTTCCCGCCGTCCATCAAGACACGGGCCAACCCATCCAGAGCAGCTCCTCGGATCAAGCACAACTCAGCCCGGAAGAACTCGCTCGTTTGGCCGAGCTGGGATACGTGGAAGAAGCGGACGGCTCCGAGTGAGCGACCCAGCCTCGCACAAACCCGGGCGGACGCTGGTGGCGTGGGCGTTGCTCCTCGTGCACGGAGTTCTGGGGCAAACCGTGTGGCTGGAAGAGGAGTTTCGACCGCACTGGGACGCCTCGATGTATGTCCTGCTCGCTCAGTCCATGGACGCCGGGGACGGCTACACCTACGCGGGAGAGCCATTCTTCTTGCGCCCCCCGGGACTCGCAGCGTTTCTCAGCCCCTGGCTCGGAGATCCCGGTGACTTCGACGCGGAACTGTTGAACCGCTGGATGATGGCCTTTGCCAGCTTGGCGGTGGTGGCGGTGTACCTGGGTGTCGCCCGACACATCGGTCGCGGACCAGGGATCATGATTGCCTGGCTGGTCGGGACCAATCCCGAGTTCGTGGGGACGTTCAACTTCGTGCTGTCCGAGTTTCCCGCGCTGGCGTTGCTGTTGGCGGGGTTTGCACTCTTGCGCCAGATGGGGGAGAGCTCGCCCCGGTGGTGGGGATGGGCTCTTGCGGGCGCGCTCTGTTTGATCGGGTCCTACTGGTTCCGCACGGTGGCGATGCTGGCCTGGCCCGCAGTGCCTTTCGCGGCCGGACGGGAGTCTTTTCGCCGCGGCCTGCTGCCACTCGGCCTGGTCGTGCTGGGGGCGCTGCCCTGGATGTGGCATTCGCGCCAGGCCATGGAGGAAGCCACTCTTCCCGGCGATCAACTGTTGCTCGCAACCTACGGGACCGCCTTGTTTCACGAAGACCCAGGAGATCCCGAATCACCGCGAGTCAGTCTGTCCGGCTTCGCGGAACGGGTGAAGCGAAACGGCAGTGCGATTGCCCAAGGCTTGGCCCGGGACTTGTGCGGCACTTCCCACGTGGTGGCGACCAGCCTCCTGGTCCTCTTGGTGCTCGGCGGAATGGCACTCCGCTGGCGCCGGCCAAGCATCCTCGACTGGTTCTCCCTCGCTTACCTCGGTCTGTTACTGACCTACTTCACCTACGCCCCGCGGTTGATCCTGCCTCTCTTGCCGATCCTCTACTTATCCCTCTTCCCATGGATGCAACTGCTGGCGAAGATCTTTGCGAAGCAACACTCCGACCGGGTGTCTCCCGCAGGGCATCCCTCGGGCCGTGCTCAGAAGGTCATGACCGCATGCTTGGCCGCGCTTCTTCTGGCCCAGCTCGTCCGCCTGCCGACGAGCCTCTCCGGAGGATTCACCGTCACCCAGGTGGCTCGGCCCGCGTCAGACATTCGCAAGGTGGCCGACTGGATCCGCGACAACACTCCTTCCGATGCGGTGATTCTCTGTGCGCAGGCGCCTCTGTATCGCTTGTTGAGCCAGCGAGAGGTCTACACCTATCGCTTCCCGCGGCGCGACATTCTTTCCAAGTACCGCCCGGACTACCTGGTCTTCGACGTTCGGACTCCACAGCTTCGTCAGGGGCTCGAGCGGTCCGCTTCAGAAGTTGCTCCGAACAAGTGGATTCTGCGAGACTTGGAAGCGGCGCCGGTCACCATCTACGAATTGCCGTAAAGCAGACGCCGCGCCACCAGTTCCGAGCAAGGCCCGAACTGCGGCTTGCCGATTAGCTGCGCTTTCCGTGAATCGCCCAATCCCGAGGAGGAATCCAGCCGGGATGTGGATCTTCGGGAGTGTAACGCGAGCTGCCCGGAGGATGCCGCTCCTGCCATTGTTCGATCTTCTTCAGCAGCTCTTGGGTTTTCTCCGGATGTTCCTGAGCAAGGTTGGTCTCTTCGCTCGGGTCCTTGGCCAAGTCGAACAGAAACACGCGGTCTTCGTCTTTCACTTTGTGGTGATACTGAATCAACTTCCAGGAGCCGGACAACACGGTTTGCCCGACGACCAAAGGATCCTCAGCGCCAAAGAACAGATCCTTGGCGTCGCGCATGGTGTCCGTCCGCAACTCGTTCCAAAGTCCGTCTCCATCCAGTTCGAGCTTGGCGGACAAGCCGATGCCCGCGGCTTCCGCCACGGTCGGGAACACGTCCAGATAGCTGAGACGTTGACTCGAAAGGCTTCCTTCGGGTAGCTGCTTGGGCCAGCAGAACACTGCCGGTACGCGAATTCCTCCCTCGAACACGGACTTCTTGCCGCCGGACAGCGGATGGTTGCGCCATGGGTAGGCACTCGGTGCTCCGTTGTCGCTCAAGAACACCAGCAGCGAGTTCTCTCGCATGCCTTGGTCGTTCAGCGCACTCAGCACTTTGCCAATCGAGCGATCCATCGCCTCGATCATTGCTGCGTAGCGAGGACCGACGACTCCGCGGGTCTTGTACTTTTCGATGAGTCCCGCCGGAGCATCGGCGGGATCGTGAGGCGCTTGGAACGACACCACCAGGAACAACGGCTTGTTCGAATCGCGAGTCTTCACGACCCGAACCGCTTCTTCTCCGGTGAGTTCCGTCAAGTAGCCCTTGTCACGAACAGTCTCCCCGTTTCTCTGCCAGTCGAACGCGCCGAAACGCTTATGGGTGAAATAGTCGACAGCACCAGTCAGATTGCCATAAAAGGAATCGAACCCTCTCTGCAGCGGATGGTGGGCCAGGTGTGCGTGACCCAGGTGCCATTTTCCAACCAATGCAGTTTGGTATCCGGAACGCTGAAACACTTGCGCCATGGTCCGCTGTTTGGGAGGCAAGCCGAAGCTAGCCCATGGGCGAATCACGGAGTACGCCATTCCATAGCGAGCGGGATCTCTTCCGGTCATCAGGCCGGCGCGAGCAGGGGAGCAAATGGGCGCCGTGTAGTAGCGGTCGAGTCGCACCCCCGCGCGAGCCATCCCGTCCAAGTGGGGGGTGTCCGCTGCACCGCCATGCTCGGAAACCTCGGCCCAACCCAAATCGTCAGCAAGGAACAACACGACATGGGGGGGGGCCGATTCTGGCCTCGCATGCGGTGCGAGGCTGGCCAAAAGGCCGAAGACCACGAGCCACAAAGGTCGCAGAGAAGGGAGGATCATTCGTGCTCCACGAGTTCAGGATTTTGCCGATGGCTGTCAGTCGAAATGGAGTCGCGGTCCTGCCCGACTCGGCCCTCGGGATTTTGTACGTCCGGCACTGCCCGGTTCATGAATAATTCTCGGCCCATGAGACTCTCTGGGAAACCACCTCTGCTTCCCCCGCGGCCCTCGCCGGGCAGGTCCCCCGTGCGAAGGGGCATGCTTGCCATTCTCCTCGGCAGCGCGGCGAGCTGCAGTCCGGCGGACGAGACTCCCGCAGTCCAGTCCGTGTTGCTCATCACCTTGGATACCTTGCGTGCCGACCACCTGTCGTGCTACGGCCACCCGAGAACGACCTCTCCTCATCTTGACCAACTCGCCAAGGAGGGGGCGCTGTTTCGCTTCGCCTTCTCCACCTCGAGCCGGACCGCCCCTTCCCACGCCTCGGTGATGACCGGCCTGTACCCGAGCTTTCACACCATCGACATCGAGAACTCGAAGCTCAAGCTCGGTCGCAACACCACCACGTTGGCCGAGCGCTGCCGGGACGCGGGACTGCGTACCGCCGCCGTGGTGAGCAATCCCGTCTTGAAGAAGGAACTCGGACTCGCCCAAGGATTCAATGATTACGACGATCGATTTCCGAAACCCGAGTTGAATCGCCGCATCCGCGAGAAGACGGCGGACATCGCCGCGCGCACCGCCATTGCCAAGCTTCATGAGTTCGGGGATGACCCCTTCTTCTTCTGGCTGCACTTTCAAGATCCCCACGGCCCCTACACGCCACCGGCCGAGGACCTCGAGCAGACCGAGCCACTTCCTGAAGATCAGCGTCGTTCCCAAGAACTCGAACCCGGTCGCAACTCCTCGGGTCTGAACGCGATTCCCGAATACCAGCAGCTCCCCGGACAGACCCAGCTCAGCGAGTACATCCGCCGCTACGACGCGGAGATCCGCTTCATGGATCGCAAGCTCGGGGAGGTGTTCCAAGCCCTGCGTGAACAAGGACTGGAGAAGAACACGGTGGTGATCGTCACTGCCGATCACGGGGAAGCGTTTGGAGAGAACGACTACTACTGCGCCCACGGTCACGGGTTGGGCGTCGACCAAACCCGGGTGCCATTGCTCATGCGCGGGCCGGGAATCGCTCCAGGCACCCAGCTGAACAGCGCCGTCTCGAATCTTGACGTCTTCGCGACGGTGCTGGACTTGCTGGAAATCGAAGACAATGGCACCCACCAAAGCCACAGTTTGAAAGATGCCGTTCAACGCGGGAGGGAGCCGGCCGCACGAATCGGCTTTGCCGAAAGCGTCACCCAGCGCGCCGCCTTTCGCGGGGGCGAATACGTGAGGCTGGATCGATATCCGCTGAGTGCCACCGAGTTCTGGAACTCACGGAATCCGTACACCAAAGCTCCGTACGTTCCATTGCGCGACCCGCGCGAGACCGTTCTCCAACCCAAAGGTTGGCAAGAGACGCGAATCGACCAGGAGAACGAGCTGGTGGCAGAGCTTCGCCGATTCAGCGTGCAGGCAGACCGCTCCCGGGAAGCGCTCCGGAAGTTCCGCGAGAAACAATCTCTCGATGCGGAAGAGCAGGAGAACCTGCGTCAGCTCGGGTACATCGAGTAACCGAGCGGCCTCGACTCAGGGGAGTGTTCCGGGTAGGGGAAACGTGTCGAGCACCTGGTTGAGCTCCTCGAACACCATCCGCTCCGCCCCGGTCGTGGGGGTGACCGGCGGACCGTCGAATCCTCGCTTTCCTTGAAGATCAAACAACTGTCCTGGAACACTCGGATTTCGCTCGTCGCGCACGACTTTGTAGCGGTGGTTGCGAACCATGCGAATGATGATGTCATACGGAGGCCCGTCATTCGGGACGAATCTCTCCGCAAACACCAGCTGACGACGCCCCGGGCCCGTGCCCTGCAACGCCTCCACGAAGGACACCGAGTCCTCGGGTCCCGCCGGGAGCCGCGCACCTCCTGTGGCCAGGTCCCAAATGGTTGCGAAAAAGTCGACTCCCTGGACCAGCGCGTCGGAAACTTTGCCCGCCGGAACCGTCGGACCGGCCGCGAAGAAGGGAACGTTGACTCCGCCTTCAAAGACCGATCCCTTGAACCCTCGACCCGGCGCCGTGGCGGTTTCCTCCACGGTTCCGTTGTCTCCCATCACAAACACGTGAGTGTTGGAGAGGTCCGCCGCATCCAGCACTCGCCCGAGTTCCGTGTCGAGCGACTCGACCATGGCCGAAAACTTCTCCTGATCCGTCTGAGGATCCGCGTAGGAATGAAGACGGCGGGGGGGAACGTGAAGCGGCTTGTGAGCGGAGTGAAAATTGGCGTAGATGAACCAGGGCTCAGGAAGGGTCTTCATGGCCACGATGGTGTCGTCCGCCACCTGAGTCGTCAAATACTTCGAACGGACCCGAACCACCGAGTCCTGAGACCCAATCCAATAGTTCGAATTGAAAAAACGACGGACATTGCCACGGGTGGCAGCGTAGTGATCGAACCCGTGAAAGAGGGGTTCGATGAACGGATCCTTCTCTCCCCCTAAATGCCATTTCCCAATCAGGGCGGTGGCGAACCCTTGGCCGCGCAGCGCCTCGGCGAGGGTGAACTCGCTGCGCTCCAACGATTGTTCCGATTCGTCTCGAATCACCCCGCCAATCCCGGTTCGAAAACCGTGTCGGCCGGTCATCAGAGTCGCTCGGGTGGGGCTGCAGGTGGGACTCGAGTAGCAGTTCAAGAACCGCATTCCGACGCCAGCAAGTCCATCTAGGTACGGGGTCCGTGGCTGTTGCTCCGGATCGCCTTCGTCGTAGATGCCGACCGCGTCATTGCCAATGTCATCGAAGGTGATGAGAAGGCAATTGCCGGGCTCGAAGCTAGTGAACATCGCGGCAAGCAGCGCAGCGGAAATCATGGCAGAGAACTCCCAGGTCGGGCGAGCACGCCGTTGAAGAAGGCCTCGGAGAATCCCGCGATGATCCTCGTCTTCTCCGAAGATTCGAAACGCTAGGGAATCGGGCAACTTCGTCGGAGATTGGACGTCTGGGCAGCACAGACCCGAGCGAACGCCCGAAGGCTTCTTCTACGGCCGTCGAGTGGGGGTAGATTAGCTCCATCCCAAGAAGCATGGGGGTGCGAACTCCTTCGGACCCGAGGTTCCTCGCCCCCCGGGAGTTCGCGCGCCGGTTCCGCCCTCACGCGGGTGAATCGAACTGAAGCTCGTGAAGCCGCGCGTAGAGGCCGCCTTTGCCGAGCAACTCCCGATGGGTCCCCGTTTCTCGCAGCTCGCCGTGATGCATCACGAAGATTCGATCCGCCAACCGGATCGTCGACAAGCGATGAGCGATGACAATGCAGGTCCGGCCGCGCACGATCTGCTCGACCGCTTGTTGCAAAAGGTGCTCGGTTTCACTGTCCACCGAACTGGTCGCTTCGTCGAGGACCAAGATGCTCGGGGCATGAACCAAGATTCGAGCGAATGCCAGCAGCTGCCGCTGGCCGGAAGAGAGGTTGATTCCCCGCTCACCCAAGCGCGAGTGATAGCCCTCTGGTTGGCGGCTCAAGAACTCGTGGGCGCCGACTTTCTTGCACGCCTCCACGACTTGATCCTCCGAGACGGAGTCGTCGCGCAGCCGAATGTTCTCGAGAACGGTGTCCGCGAACAGGAACACGTCCTGGGGAATCACGCCGATGCCGCGCCGCAAGTCTTCCAAGCGCCAGTCTTGCACCGGAACCTCGTTCACCTTCACGGCCCCCGCTTGGGCGCGGTACAGGGACAAGAGCAGCTGAGTCAGGGTCGTCTTGCCCGCACCGGTGGAACCCACCACCGCAATGGTCTCCCCGGGTTCGATTTGGAACGAAACCCGGTGCAACGCCTGAGCTCCGTCGGAGTACGAAAACGACACGCGATCGAACTCCAAGGCACCCTTGCCCTCGGGAACTCGATCTCCGCTGGGTTCGGGCGTTTCATCGAGGAGCGCGGCAATCCGCTCGGTGGAACTCAGCGCGGATTGCAGCACGTTGTAGCGATCCGCGATCTCCTGAATCGGGTCGAAGATCAAGCGTAGGTAGAACCAGTATTGAACGAACACCCCTTCGGTGATGGTTCCATCCAGCATCATCCAGGCACTGAAACCGAACGTGGTCGCCACCACCAGCTGATTGGCAAACTCGACCAAGGGCAGGAACATTGCGTACTGGCGGACCGTGAGCATCCAGGACTGACGCAAGTCCTCGGCTTTCTCCTCGAAACGCTCTTCCATGCGAGACTCTTGGACCGAGAGCTGGATGACCGACATGCCCGACAAGGACTCTTGGGCAAAGGCATTGGAAGCAGCGAGGGTTCGCCGGGTCTCTCGGTAGGCGGTTCGTGCGCGAGCTCGAAAGCGAAACGACAGAAACGCGTAGAGGGGGATGCCGAAAAGAATCACCAGGGCGAGGCCCGGATGGATCCACACCAGCACCACCAGCACTCCGACGATGCGCAACAAATCGAACAACACCGTCGCGACTCCGGAGACGAAGAGCTCCGAGAGATTCTCGACATCGCTGGTGATGCGGGTGGTCAGTTCCCCGGTGGGGCGTCGATCGAAGAACGACTGGGGCAACCGCAGGAGATGGGAGAACAGAGTGCGGCGCACGTCATAGGTCACCCGCTGGCCCACCAGAGTCAGCACGGTGACCTGCAGATACCGCAAGCCCGCTCCCGCCAGGGCGACGACGAGAAAGCCCAGGGTGTAGAATAGGACCTGGCGAAGCGCCTCCGACCGCGAGCTTCCTTCGACCGATTCCACGTCGGCCTCGACCGTCGACGCTTCGAGGATTCCCCGCACCGGCCCGTCCAAAGTCTGGCGCATCAGAAACGGGCCAAGCAGGTCCGCCGCGAATCCAAGCACCAGAATCCCAATGCCGGCGAGCAACAGCCCGCGGTGCGGGCGCAAGAAGGGATAGAGACGAGCCAGGAGTGCTCGGTCCAGAAACTTGCGCGCGGAGGGGGGAGGGAGATCGTCGGTCACAGCTCTTCGAGCTCCCGCTCCAAGGTTTGGTGGCGATCCAGCCGCGCATACAGGCCGCCGGATGCCAGCAATTCTTCGTGAGTCCCCTGCTCGACGATCTTGCCTTGCTCCATCACCAGAATGCGGTCCAGGCCGCGCAGGGGTGCCAAGCGGTGGGAAATCACCAGGGTGGTCCGACCGTGAAAGGCCTCCCGCCAACGAGCAAGGATTCGCGCTTCGGTTTCCGCATCCACCGCCGACAAGCAGTCATCGAGGACCAGGATCGGCGAGTCTTTGAGAAGGCTCCGCGCCAGAGTGGCGCGTTGCCTCTGGCCGCCTGAAAGAGTGATGCCTCGTTCGCCAAGAACCGTCTCGAGACCCGATTCCAGGGTGTCCAGGTCTCGATCCAGTCCGGCGCGACGCACCGCCGTGGCCACCGCTTCATCGCTGGCGTCCGGCACCCCAAATCGGAGGTTCTCACGCAACGATTCGGAAAAGAGGAATGCATCCTGGGGCACGAACGCGATCGCTCGTCGCAAGGTGGCCAAAGACATCTGACGCACGTCGACCCCGTCCACGTGCACCGTGCCCTCGTTCGGATCCAGCAAGCGAGGCAGCAGGGAAGCCAAGGTAGACTTGCCACATCCAGTGGGACCGGTGATGCCAACCGTCTGGCCCGCTAGGATGCGGAGATCGATGCCGTCGAGAACCCGAGTGCCTTCGATCTCCACTGAAACATTGCGCCACTCCAACGCCCCGCGGATGGTCGGAGTCGCAGCCTGGCCCGACTCGCCAATGGGATTGGGCTCCTCCAGGACTTCGCTGATCCGCTTCATGGCCGCGGCCCCGCGATGCACCATGGCGATCATCCAGCCGATCGAAATCAACGGCCAGAAGCTGCGCAGCAACAGCCCGTTGAACAGGAAGAACTCGCCGATGGTCAGTTTGCCATCGATGACGTGCAAGGACCCCGCGCCGAGCACCGCGAGCAACCCCAAGTCCTTGACCGAGTGAAGCAAGCCCATGACCTTGCCCCGGGCCCGCGCCATCTGCATCTGAGCCAGCAGGTAGGCGCGAGAGAACTCTTCCATCCGCGCCAGATGAGCTCGCTCCCGAGTGAAGATCTTCAGCAAGCGAATGCCGGAGAAACTCTCCACCGCCTCGGCCGACAGCTCGCCGATGGACTTCTGGGTGGCCTGGGAGGCGGTTTCCATGGCCGGAGACAATCGCGCAAACACGGTCGCCAGGGCCACCATCGGCAGCAGGATCCACAGGGTGAGGGTCGCGTCGGTCCAGAACATCATGGCGAGCACCACCGGCATGACGGTCGCCGCACTGACGATGTACATCATTCCGGGCCCGATGGTCATGCGCACTGCTTCCACGTCGGAAGTCATGCGAGAGACCAAGTCCCCGGTCGCCGATCGGGCGTAGAAAGAACGCGGCAGCGTGAGGAGCTTGTGGAACAGGTCCCTGCGCAGGTCCTTCTCCAGGGATCGACTGACTCCCACCAAGTACCAACGCATCCCGAATCGAAACAGGCCGTGGATCGCGGACAGCGCGAGAACGCCGGCCGCCACCGCGACGATCTGGGTCACGCTAAGCGCCCCCGCGGCAGCGCCATCGATTCCCCAGCGGATGAGCCACAGGCCCAGCAAGTCGGGAATGCTGGACGGAATCAGGCACAAGTACCCAAGGGTCAACTCGCGCCGATAGCGGGGGAGATAAGTGAGCGCGCGAGAGAAAGCGGCAAACGGTCCTTGCTTCACGGCATCTCGTCAGGAACCGGACATCGAAGGGATGGCGCGCTTGATTTCGAAGCAGTCCTGGACATCGACACCACAAGTGTTGCAGGTGTTGCCGAAGCAATGATGCTCGGTCTCTTCCGCCCGGGCTTTTTCCGAATCTTCTTGCAGGAACTTCTTCGAAGGGCCGGCATCCAAGTGATCCCACGGCAACGCTTCGTCGTAGGGAATCGTTCGGCAGGCCAGGGCCTCGGCATCCAACCCGGTCTCTTTGAACGCCTGCTCCCAGACGTCAAGATTGATCATCTCACTCCAACCGTCGAATCGTGCGCCGAGCTGATAGGCCCGGATCACCGCTTCCCCGACGCGACGATCTCCGCGAGCCAAGACTCCTTCCAGGAACGACTCTCGGGGATCGTGGAACTTCAACGTCACCGCACGCAGAGTCTTCTTGGAGCGCAAGTAGTTCTGGCGCTTGCGGATTTCGTCCATGGGAATCATGCCGTCCCACTGGTAAGGCGTGACCGGCTTCGGGACGAAGGTCGAACAAGACACGACCACTTTGGCGGGGGAGCCCAGTTCTTCGCTGCCGATCTGCGAGCACTTCTCACCCATCTCGATGATGCCATCCAGGTCCGAGGGCAGCTCCCCGGGAACGCCAATCATGAAGTAGAGCTTCACATGGCGATAGCCCTTGCGAAATGCCTCTCGTGTTCCGGCGTAGAGGTCCTCGTTCTTGATCGGCTTGTTGACCTTGCGACGCAGTCGATCGGTCGCCACCTCGGGGGCCAGGGTCAATCCCCCTTTGCGCTGATCCTTGTTCATGTCGGGAATCACGCGCAACTCTTCATTCACCCGGAGTGAGGGGAGGGAAACGTTCACCCCACAGCCCTGGAACTCCCCCGTGAGGTTCTGCACCGTCTCTTGCAAGTGGGGGTAGTCCGAGGTGGAAAGGGAGAGCAGGCTCAGTTCTTCGATGCCGGTGTTCTCGTAGTTTTCCCGAGCGAGCTCGAGCAGCCGCTCCGGAGACCGAACCCGCCACGGGCGAGTCAACATTCCCGCCTGGCAGAAGCGACATCCGTGCACGCAACCCCGCATGACTTCCAGGGCGATGCGGTCGTGCACCACGCGAGTGTGGGGGACGACCGGGGCGGTCGGATAGGGGGCCTGGTCGAGGTCGTAGACGTAGGCCGACCGGTGTCGTTCCCGCAACCCGGGGATCCTCGGTTCCAAGCCCAGATAGGTGCCATCCTCGCCATGCTTCTCTTCGTAAAGCGAAGGCACGTAGGCAAACGGGAAGCGCTCGGCGATCTCCCGCAGAAGCTGCGCCCGAGGAACACCGGCCCGTTTCTTCGAGGCGATCTCCCGCAACAGCGGAACCGTGATTTCCTCCCCGTCGCCGAGCACGAAGACATCCACCACCGTGGCCAGGATTTCGGGACCGTAGGCGCCTGCGCCTCCGGCGATGACGATTGGATCCTCGTCTGAACGCTCCTCGCTGCGCAGGGACATCTGCGCCAGGTCGATCACGTAGAGCATGTTCGTCAGGGTCATCTCGGACTGAATCGTGAATCCGAGAACGTCAAACTCTTTGAGCGGCGTGTGGGTCTCCAGGGAGTACAGCGGGATGCCGTGTTTCTCCAGGCGCTCGCCGAAATCCGGCCACGGCGCGAAGCAGCGCTCGGCCGCCAGGTCCGCCTCGCGGTTCACCACCTCGTACAGGATTTTCAAGCCGTAGTGGCTCATCCCGACCTCGTAGCAGTCGGGATAGATCAGCGCGATTCGCCCCGCGAGATCTTTCGCGTCCTTGCGGACTTCGTTGACTTCCCCGCCCACGTACCAGGACGGAGATTTGACCTCGTGCAGGAACGACTGGATTCTTTCGAGAACGTTCATGGGATCAGCCAGAAGCTTCCAGTTCCTCTTTACCACCCAGCATGTTGCGAATGGGTCGGATCGTGAACAACATGACCACCGTGGCGGCCATGGCGAAGATCGTGACGTACAGGAAGATATCCGTCCGATCCACCTCTCCATAGAGACGGGCCACGTTGCCCGCAATCAGGTTGCCGACCGAGGTGGCCAGGAACCAGACGCCCATCATCATGCCGACCACCCGAGCGGGGGCCAGCTTGGTCATGGCGCTGAGGCCCACCGGACTCAGGCACAGTTCGCCAATGGTGTGAAGCAAGTAAGTCATGAACAACCACCAGGGGCTGACGCGGCCGGTGTCCCCTGCCAATCGAGCGCCGCCCATCAGCACCGCGAATCCGAGGCCTACGAAGAACAGGCCGAAGGCAAACTTGGCGGGGCTCCCCGGACTCCGGTCCTTCAGCGCCACCCACAGCCAGGCAAACACCGGAGCCAGAGCGATGATGAAAATTGCGTTCAGGGACTGGAACCAGCTGGAGGGGAACTCGTAACCGAACGCGGTGCAATGAGTGCTTTCCTCGGCGAACAGATTCAACGTGGAGCCAGCCTGCTCGAAGCACGACCAGAACACCGAAGCGCCGAAGAACAAGACCATGATCACGAACAGGCGTTTGCGTTCCTCGGGTTTCCAATCACCCGCTTTGAAGAGCCACCAGAAGAAGCCGATCACGACTGCTGCCACCAACACACTGAAGCCGTTGTTGATGCGTTGTTCCGACAGCTCGTAGATGCCGCCCATGTGGATGGCCGCCAGTCCCCCGACCACCACCAGAGTGCTCACCAAACCGATGGTGAGGAGCCGCTTGGCCTTCGCGTAGCTTTCCGGATCCAGCTGGGCGGGGTGGAGGCCGGCGGTGCCCAGGTTTCGGCCACCGAGCACGTACTGCACCAACCCGAAGAACATCCCTACGGCCGCGGCTCCGAAGCCCCAATGCCAGGAGTTCTGGGCGTTCATTCCCCAACCTTCCAGCATGTCTCGGAAGTCCTGGTGCTGGGCCAGCCAGCCGCAGACCAGGGGGGAGAGGAACGCGCCGATGTTGATCCCCATGTAGAAGATTGAGAACCCGGCGTCGCGACGAGCGTCCCCGGGGGCATACAGCTGCCCGACCATGGCGCTGATGTTCGGCTTCAAGAGCCCGGTTCCGATGACGATGAGCAGCAGTCCCGAGAAAAAGAACACCATTCCATGCATCGCCAGGGCGATGTGCCCCAGCATGATGATGGCCCCGCCCCAGAGCACCGCCTTTCGCTGACCCAGGAACTTGTCCGCGAGCCATCCCCCAGGGAGGGACACCAGGTAGACCAGCGAGGTGTACAGGGCATACACCGAGCCGGCCTGGTCGGTCCCCCAGCCGAGGCCGCCTTCGGCCGCCGCCGCGGTCATGAACAGCATGAGGATGGCGCGCATGCCGTAGTAGCTGAAGCGTTCCCACAGCTCGGTGAAGAACAGGGTCATCAACCCGCGGGGGTGGCCGAAAAGGGTGCGCTCCGCCACGCTGGCGTGAGGAGCCTCCATCGTTTGGGTGTCCGCATTCATCGGCGCGAGGTTCTCCTGCGAGGGGAAACGAGAGGCGGCGAGTGGTTCTCGGGACGGCCAAAAGCCGGCCCAAAGTGAGTCCCGGATGACAGACAGGCGGTGGATCTTACGGATCCGGTCCCACCCCGCCGCACCTTCGCCAGATTTCCACCATTGCGTTTCCCTGGGGGCGGGCAAGAATGTTCGCTCCTCCGGTTCTCCCGCGGGAATTCCTCCGAGGTCACGGCCACGGGACCACGGGTCCTGTCCGGTCTTTGAAGCCGGGGGTTTCCAAGCGGGGGAGTGGCGGAATTGGCAGACGCGCGAGACTTAAAATCTCGTGGCCTATGGTCATGCGGGTTCGAACCCCGCCTCCCCTACCAAACCCTGTTTTCTGGATCGTCGTCCCATGAGCGTTCCCGCCCGAGACCAGGAATCCAATCCTTTCGAAGCCATGTTGAGTCGCTTCCGCGTCGCTGCGGAGAAACTCGGCTTGGAAGACGGCCTGTTCGAAATCCTGAGCCGTCCGGATACCGAGATCACGGTTTCCATCCCCGTCCAGCTCGACTCCGGGGGATACCAGGTGTTCACCGGCTACCGGGTTCAGCACAATCGTGCCATGGGACCGGCCAAGGGAGGAATCCGTTTCGCTCCTGACGTCAACATCGACGAGGTCCGGGCGCTGGCCGCTTGGATGACCTGGAAGTGTGCCGTCGTTCACGTTCCGTTCGGCGGCGGCAAAGGTGGGGTGATTTGTGATCCGAGCAAGCTGAGTCAACGCGAGATCGAAGCGCTGACCCGACGCTACACTGCCGCCCTTTGCGACTTCATTGGACCAGAACAGGACGTCCCGGCTCCGGACATCGGCACCAATGAGCAGATCATGGCCTGGATCATGGACACGTATTCCATGCACCATGGTCGCACGGTTACTTCTTGCGTGACAGGAAAGCCGCTCGGACTGGGTGGATCCTTGGGACGGGTCGCGGCGACTGGCCGCGGACTGATGACCATCCTCAAGGTCGCCGCGGAACGCTTCGAGATCCCGCTCAACAATTCCAAAGCCCTCGTTCAGGGATTCGGCAACGTCGGAGGCACGGCGGCCCAGCTTCTCCACGAAATGGGGATCAAAGTGGTCTCGGTGTCGGATATCCACACGGCGGTGTACAACGAAAACGGACTCGACATTCCCGCCTTACTGGAACACACCAAGGCCACCCGCTCCTTGGTCGGGGCGCCGAATTGCGACGAGGTTCCCCGGGAATCCCAACTCGAACTGCCCTGCGACTTCCTGATCCCCGCCGCGACCGAGAACCAGATCAACAGCAAGAATGCCGGGCGCATCCAGGCCAAGCTCATCATCGAAGGAGCCAACGGCCCAACCACCGACAACGCCGACCGGATTTTGGAGGAACGCGGCATCCACTGCGTCCCCGACATCTTGGCCAACGCCGGAGGAGTGACCGTCTCCTACTTCGAGTGGGTGCAAGACCGACTCGGGTACTTCTGGAGTGAAGATCTGGTCAACGAGCGCCAGGACGAAATCATGATTCGCGCCTTCGGAGAGGTCGCGGACATGGCCGAGAAAAACAACACCAACTTGCGCATCGGCGCGTACATGCTCGGGATCGAGCGGGTCGCCCACTACACCCGGCTGCGCGGCCTCTACGCCTGATCCGGCTTTCCCTGCTTCCTTCGTCAGCCCAATGACGGCACCCCCGTGCCGAGAGTGTCGAGTTTCGGATGAGTACTGACCTTCGCAATATCGCGATCATCGCCCACGTCGACCACGGCAAGACCACCCTGGTCGACAAGATCCTCCAATCGACCCAGGCGCTTTCCAGCCGCAGCGCGCCAGTAGAACGCGTGCTTGACAGCAACGACCAGGAGAGGGAACGCGGCATCACCATCCTCTCCAAGAACACGGCGGTCCTCTACCGCGAGACCAAGATCAACATCGTTGACACCCCGGGTCACTCCGACTTCGGCGGAGAAGTGGAGCGGGTGCTGTCCATGGCCGACGGCTGCCTGTTGTTGGTCGACGCCTTCGAAGGGCCGATGCCGCAGACGCGCTTCGTGCTCCGCAAGGCCCTCGAAAAGCACCTGCGCCCGGTGGTCGTCATCAACAAAATGGATCGCCCGGACGCTCGTTGCGAAGACGTGCTGGGCGAAGTCTTCGATCTGTTTTGTGAACTGACCGACGACGAAGAGTTGCTCGAGTTCCCCACGGTGTACGCCTCGGCCAAGGAGGGCTACGCCCGCCTGGATCCGAGCGATGGGAATGACGACCTGACGCCGCTCCTCGATGCCATTCTCGAGCATGTTCCTTCGCCACGGGACCGCTCCCAGGACCCCTTGCAATTCCAAGTCTCGCTGCTGGATTGGAGCGAGTACGTCGGGGTGATCGGCATTGGCCGCGTGCACGCCGGCCACTTGGAAGTCGGAGCACCGGTGGTCCTGGTGAAACCAGACGGAGCCCAAGTCCGGGCCTCCATCCAAGAGTTGTTCACCTTCCGAGGCCTGGAACGGGTGAAGGCAGATCGAGTCGAGAACGGTGACATCGCCGCCGTGGTCGGGGTCGAAGGACTGCACATCTCAGACACCGTGGCGGATCCGGAAAACCCGTCCGGGCTTCCGGTCCAGTCGGTGGACGAGCCCACCATGTCGATGATGTTCCGAGTCAACGATTCGCCGTTCTCCGGCAACGAAGGCACTTTCGTCACGTCCCGGCATTTGCGCGAACGCTTGCAGCGTGAAATCCTGTCCAACGTCGCGCTTCGCGTCGAAGAAACTGGGGACCGCGATGCCTGGAAGGTCTCGGGCCGCGGGGTGCTCCACCTGGGCGTTTTGATCGAAACCATGCGCCGCGAGGGTTACGAGTTCGCGGTCGGCAAACCCCAGGTCATCGTGCGCGAGATCGATGGCAAGAAGTGCGAGCCGATCGAACTGCTGGTGGTAGACGTGCGGAGCGACGTGGTGGGGCGGGTCATCGAGCTGGTCGGCACCCGCCGCGGTGAGCTGGAAAAGATGGAGGTCGAGGGAGACACCACTCACCTCGAAATCCTGATCCCGGCCCGTGGCTTGGTCGGCCTGCGCACCCGAATGCTCACCGCCACCGCTGGCGAGGCAATCCTGCATCACACGTTCCACGCCTACGAGCCACTGCGCGGCGACATCCCGGCTCGCGGCTACGGCGTGCAGATTTCCATGGAGCGGGGCAAGACCGTGACCTACGCCCTGGACAACCTTCAAGACCGGGGGGACTTCTTCGTCAAACCCGGAGACGACGTCTACGAAGGTCAAATCGTGGGCGAGCACTGTCGCGGCAACGACATCGTGGTCAACGTCTGTCGGACCAAGAAGCTGACCAACATTCGAGCCGCCGGATCCGACCGCAAACTCGTCCTGGCCCCGCCACGCGCCATGTCTTTGGAAGAAGCCCTGGAGTACATCGAAGAAGACGAGCTGGTCGAGATCACTCCCAACTCCATGCGTCTGCGCAAGATTCACCTCAACGAGAAAGAACGCAAGCGCGCCAAGGCGTCGCTCAGCGTGTGACGATCACCCTTCCAGCGACTCGACCGCTGCCTTGAACAAATCGGTGAAGGTCACCAGACCGAGAAGCTGGGTATCGTGCACCACGATCGTCCGGCGCACCCCCAACATTTGCATCAGGCGGATGCAGGTTTCCAAGTTGTAGGACGGTGACACGGACAGCACCGGCTGGGTCATCACCTCTTCCACCGCCACGGTTCGCGCCACAGGGCCTTGCTCCGTGATGACGGACAACACGTCTTTTTGGGTCAGGATTCCATAGCCGTCGGAGGGATTCGCGGGTTCGACGATCAAGCAGGAGACCGCTTCCTTCAACATTCGCTGGGAGGCCGAAACGAGGTCCATTTCCGGCACCGCGATGTGAACCGAGGTCGACATGACGTCCCGGACCAGGATGTCGTGCATCTCGCGCCTCTCGCCCATCACGGGTCCCTCCGAATCAACTGGCCCGTCTTTTTGTCCAAGAAGAACACGGCTCCTCGGCACTGCTCACGGATCGGTCGACGGAAGCCGCCGATTTCGATCACAACTCCGGGATGAACCATTCCAAGAACCTGCACCTCCACGGACTCTTGTTCGAACAGGTGCGCTTCGGCGCGGCGTTTCTGGCGAACCACCGCCTGACGGCTGCGCCATCGCTCTCTCTGTTGTTTCACAAGCCTTCGAGCCGGTTGAGTCGAGGTCAAGCTCGGCCCGGACCCGGCCAGCGACTTTCGAGGAGCGTGGGTCCGCAATTGACGGTTGACCTTGCGCCCGTGCTGCCGAGTTCGAGTCACCGCTCCTTGCAGTCGGTCCAACTTGCGTTCCAGATCCGGATCGACTCCCACCCGGACCCGGGTTGCCACCCCCGCTCTCGAACCGAGTTCTTCCGCGATCAGCCCCTTGCGCGCGACGTACTCGCCCCCGCGCAACTTGGCGGCTTGCTGCAGAGACCCCAAGGTTCCGCGACACTCCAGGTGACTCCCCGTGTCGTGAGCCTCGACGACAATCGAGCCTTGGCAGCGAACCCGTGCATTCTGCGCAAAGCGGGCGCTCAGGTCGCCGCCCACACGGATCTTGCCCTCGTTCGTCATGCCGATCAGGCCACCTCGCACGGTCATGTCCCGGGCCACGAAAACACGGGCGGCTTCCACGGTTCCCTCGACCAGAAGGTCGCCGTGGCAGGTCAGTTGGAACCCTTGGCGAACCGTGCCGTGCACGTGAACGCTGCCCTGCGCCCCGATGTTGCCGGTTTCGTAGTCGACGTCCCCAGGAAGCGAGATTCCAGGACCCACGGATAGACGATCCGCTTCGCGAACCAGAATTCCCGCTTGGGTTGCCACGACCGCATGGCGGCCGTCCGGCAGGACCCGTGTCCGCATTCCCTCGGCAGGAAACCAGGAGCTGGTGGGGGCAGGGTCAGTGGGTGGGGGAGGAACCGGTCGGCCGAAGACGTCCGTCCCCCAAGCTTCCTCGCATGCCTCTTCGATGATTGCCAGGACCTCGCCTTCCTGAACATTTTGGATGAGGGCGCGCTCTCGAAAGTCCATCGCGCCCGCGGAGTTCAGGGTCCCCGGTTGCTGCGTGTGGAGGTCCCAATGATAGACCGCCTGGCGACCGGCGACGGCCGCCGTTCCCCGCGCCACGACGAGTCGGCAGGGCCGCTGTGGTGCGGCGCCCACGAGTTTCTCGAGTTGCCCCTGGTCGATTCCCTGACAAACCTGCGCTCCGCGCAGCAGTTCCTTCAAGAAAGTCGTGCTGAGTGCCGGGGCAGAAGTATCAGGAATCCAAAGGATCGAAGCCGCCATGGCGTCGTCACTGACGATCACCTTTGTCCTTGGCAACGAACCACAGCCCATCTCGAGACTCCGACCCCCACTCCAACATTCTCTGAGTGAATCGTCGGCTCATTTCACCAACAACCCCCAAAGGATCGGTTCGTCCCCACTGGGGACTACCCTGATTCAGGGGGGAGCGAAGCCGGGGTCCCGCCGCTCAGGGCATGGCGTGGTCCAGGGCGATCAAGGAGTAGGCCGTGGCAAGCACCGGCAGCTCTTCCCACCAGCGCGGAGACTTGGTGTTGCTCCAGAAGCCCTCGCGAAAGCCGACTCGCAGGAGGTGCTGCGAGAGCTCCTCACGCCACCGATGGGATTTGCCGTCCGCGTCCTCCACCTCCTCCAATCCGCTGGCGTCAAGGGCCTTGGCCATGGTGAAGTAGTAGTAGTAGAGACCTTGGTACTGCGCCGCTGGATCGGCCTCCCGGTCGAACCCCGGGTTGTATTCCAAGGTGTAGTTGCGGCGAATCCAGTTCAAAGCGGCTTGCACCCGCGAGTCCTCCAAGGGAAGCCCCGCGAACAGGTAGCACTTCAGCAAGGCATAGGTCATCGACCCGTAGGAGCGAGCGACAACCGTTCCCTCTTCGCCGGGGTCGTACCCTGCTTTGCTGTCGCCTGGGTGATACATGCCGCCACCATCCGTCCCGGCCTTCACCTGACGACCGTCTCCCCGCTCGACCGTCATTCGGTTGATCTCGGGACTGTTCTGGCACCGTTCCAGAAACACCAACGCTCGTTGGAACGAGGCGTCGTCGGCCGGAACTCCTCCCTCCTTCAACGCCTCCAACCCGAACTGAGTGTTCGACAGGTCCGGACGCAGATCTCCTCCGTATCCGATGCCTCCGTAGGCCCAGTCTGATTCACTGTCGTAGCCTTCGCCTTCGTCGCTCTGGACCGTTCGCAAGTACTCGACGGCTTTTTGGATCACCGCCTGGTCGTTCTCACGGCCCGCGCTCTGAAGCGCAAAGACCGCCGCCGACGTGGTGTAGACCTTGACTGAGCCGGCATGGATGCTGCCGTCCTCCTGCTGCAAGGAGACCAGCCAATCCAGCCCTTCGAAAGCGTACTCCGGTGCCGGGCTTTGCAGTCGCTTGCATGTGCGGAGGACTGCCGTCAAACACATGGCCGTGATGCCCGGGTCGATCCGTCCCATGAACCCAAACCGGCCCTCTTGCTGCTCGCGAGAGTAGAACTGGAGGGCAGAGCGAGCGGCGACGGCGTAGTTGCTCGCCAAATCTCCGTCCCATTCATGGGGAGTTCCCTGGATCGACGGAGCCGGGGAGGCGCCGCTCGCTGCCGGCAAGTGCTTCTTGCACAACGACCACAGTCGGCAAGCCGCGGCAAGGGTCCGCGTGTCGGCACTGGCAAGACCACTCATCCCACCGAGGCGTTCCAACAGACTCCCGCTCACTCCGACACTCCAGTGACCGCTGGACTTCCAGAGATCAGCATCGAGGTTCCCGGTTTGCTGCCCGACGACCAGCGACTCATGCAGCTTCTCGAGCAACGTTGCGGACACGGAGCCGCTCTGTTGCCACTCCTCCCAGACCTGCGCGACCGGCTGCGGCGGGACTTCCTCGAGCCTTGGCAGGGAAGCTGCCCACTTGTGCAGGGAGTCCTCGTCGTACGCGGCCGCCAGCTGTCCCACCAAACGCCGGTCGTGATCCGAAAAGTCCTTGGCGCCGCTCTCGGAATGGAGCCACTCCAGGGCCTCCCGGAGGAAGGGCCCATCGGAGGGGCCGTACTGGCGGTGGGACTGGCGATACGCCAGAAGAACCACTGCGGTCGTCGGTCCGTCTCCGTAAGCACCGTTCTCCAACTGCCGGTCGCGAAGAATGCCAAGGCCACCATCCACCAAGCTCTTCAGATCGGGCTGTTGAGCGAAGGCCCCGCGGGCGGCCGTGAAGAGGACGGCACTGATCATGAAGGCAAGCCGAGCCGTCGAGACAATCCCTCGCACCCTCTGACCGACATTCCCCGTGGGGTGCCAAGGCTTCGAAACAATCATGCACTCGCTCTCCAAAGGCGGACCGGGTCTTGCTCGAGGAAACGGATCCTCACTCGGTTCGGTTTGCTTTTCCAGAAATTCTCGACCCGGTGACCCCAGACAAAACCAAGAATGAGCGGAATGCGCGGATCCACTTTTGGTCTTCCCGAAGCCCCACTCCTGCTGGTCGCCAACCCGACCTCGGGCCGGGGCCGGTCCGAGCGTTGGCTGCGCCGCGCCGAATCGCGGTTGAGCCAGGAGGGAGTGCCCTTTCGCTCGGTGCTCACGAAAGCCGCCGGTGATGCGACCCGTGCCGTGGCCGATCGAGGAGCGGCACGGGGGGTGTGGACGATTGGCGGCGATGGGACGATCAACGAGGTTCTTCAAGAATTGACCGGCACGTCGGTGCCGCTGTCCATCTTGCCCGCTGGCACCGGCAACATCGTGGCACGCGAACTCGGCATTCCCCGACGCTTTCCCGAGGCCTATCGCCTGGCCTGCCATGGCATCCCGCGAGCTCTGGACGTCGGCCAGGTCAACGACCAGCGTCAGTTCCTATTCATGGCAAGCGCGGGCCTGGATGCATCGATCGTCTCGCGAGTCGCTTCTCAGCGGCAGGGCCCGATTCGCAAGTCCGACTACCTGCGAGCAGTGTTCGCGGTTCGCCATCAGGTCGAGTCTCGCTTTCAGGTCACGGTCGATGGAAAGCCGCTCGGCGGCGCCTGCTGGGTGGGGGTGTTCAACGTCAGTCGTTACGGGCCAGGCATCCGGATCTGCCCGCCGGCTCGCCCCGATGATGGGCAGCTCCACCTCATTCTGATTCGAGACCCTCTGATTCCTCGTTTCGTGCGGACCGCATGGCGTGCGTTCCGTGGTCGACTCGCCGACTTTCAAGATGGAGAATCCCTGACCTGTCGCTCGGTCACTCTCGAGGACGTCGGGGATGCTCAGGTCGACGGCGACCCGCTGGGCGCCAAGGACCTGCGCATCGAGTTGCTTACCGACAAGCTACTTTGCCGCGCGCCGGGTCGTGCTGCCCCGTGAGCCCAGCCTCCTCGCAGCCTAGCTGCGGAACATGACCTTCTCTTGATCGAAGCGCCGCGCGCAGAAGTAGATCGCGGCGACCGCGAGGAGAGCCGTCGAGACGAAAATCGTCACGATCTGTCCCATCGGCGGGAGGGTTCCGCCGCCTCCCAGAATCTCCCGCAATCCCAAGGCAATGTTCAGGATTGGCACCAGGGCGAGCTGGTAGTTCAACTCGATGTCCGGAATCATTGAAATCACCGCCGGCACGATGACCACAAACTGCACCGGACTGATCATGGCCTGGGCCTCCTTGAAGGACTTGGCGTAGATCGACAGCGTCAGCAAGACCGAAGCGAACGTGGCCGCGGTGGGGACGATCAGGACCAGGCAGAGCAGGGTGGTTGCCAGGTCCACGTTCACGTCGAGGACCTTCCGAAACTCGTCCGGGGCCAGGCCGGACTTGAAGGTGTAGGCCAGCGAACCGGTCGCGCAGACACTGGCGATGAGCGAAGCCAGGAAGATCACCCCGAACTTGCCAAAGGCCACTTCGGAACGCAGCGCCGGAGTGACCAGCAGGGACTCCAGGGTGTAGCGCTCTTTCTCGCCGGCGCCGACATCGATCGCGGGATAGAACCCCCCGAAGAAGCACATCAGGATGATGAAGTAGGGGAGCACCCCCGCAAGCAGCTGCAAGGCCTGCTTCTTGGGGGGAGCGACGTTCGCCGATTCGAGGCGCACGGGCTGGGAGAAATCGCTGGGAAGGCCGCGGTGGGTGAGCCGCGCCTGAAGCAGCTCCTCGGAAAGAGATTTCACCGCGTTGCTCAACCGTCGATGGGCCTCCTTGCTCAACGGAATCGTCGAGTCGTAGAGGATTTCGAGCTGGATTGAATCGGAGCCATCCACCGCGCTCGCGCCAAAGTCCTCGGGGACCTGCAGGTAGGCGTGGATCTTTCGCGAAGTGATGTCTTTCGCGGCCGCAAGAAACGTCGAGTTTCGGGTGAGTTCCTGGGGCAAGTGCTCTTCGGACACCGAAGCCTTGGTGGCTTCCAGTTCTGCCACCTGTTCGGCGGTGACGTAGTCAATGGTCGTCAGTGGAGGCAGCAACCGCGACAGACGAAGCAAGCGCTTGGCCATCGGGGTCTTGGTCAGATCGGTGGGCATCCCGTCGCTCGGAGAGCCGCTTTCCCGATCCGCCGCTTCGTCTGCTTTGCCCGGAAGCTTCAGGACTGACGCGCCCAGCCGCTCTTGAAGCTCCTGGAAGCGGGGGTGATCCTGCACTCGAGAGTCTTCGAGGATCCCGAGAATGAGCGTTCCCGGCGTCATCTCCAGATCCTGGGCCATCTCCGAGATGAGATCGGAAACCTCTTGGCCCATCAAGTGGAACGCATGCTCCCAGTCTTCTTCATGGAGCTGCGCTCGAAGCACTTCCAGAAATCGATCGCGTTCTTCCCGAGACGTCTGAACCAGCAGACGAGTCTCCCGAGTCTTCTTGGCCTGAGTCGTTCCGAGGCGGGTGATCCCCACCATCAGCAACGGCATGGCCAACATGGGCAACAAGATCATGAAGAAGAGAGCCTTGCGGTCCCGCACCATGTCGAGAATCTCCTTGCGGAGAATCAGCCCAACGGTCCTGGCTCTCATGGATCCCTCCTCGACACCGTCCCTGGAATGACCTGCGGGTTCGATTGCCGCGGCAGGCTACCCGGCCAGCAACAGAACACCAGAGCGGGTTACCGTCTGTTGGGAAAACGGGTCCCATGCACAGAATTTCCGTCCTCGCCCCGGATCGAAAAGCCGATAGGCGTCGGAATCCATCCCGGAAGCGGCAGGGAACCTGCCCCGACAACAAGAGTGAGTACGCTGCATGGAAACAAATCCCAAGGGGCGCAGACGACCTCTGCGCCACGGCCCGGAATTCGCCATGGGATTGTCAGGGGTTGCCGCCATTTGGGTGGTTGGAATGGCCTGGAGTTCGGGGTCCTACCCTCTTCTGAGTGTCGGCTGCATTTTGGCGGCATCCGCCGGCCTTCAATGGTTCTTGCGCCACAGTGGCGGAGTCGCTGTCGACAACCGGACCCCGACCGCGAGTCCCCCCTCGGACCACCTCGCACCGGCAGGGAACCCGGATCCTCAGAGTCTGCGGGATCTGCGAGAAACCGTCTCCCTTCCGCTCCATTCGCTACGCCATCTGGTGAACCTGCTCCGCGGCCGCGAAGGAGAGGACCCGGACCGCGTCCTCGAAACCTTGGAAGAAGAGTCCACCCGCCTTTGCGATCGCTTGTCCCAGTGGACCGAAACCTCCGCCTGGGACGCTGCGTTGCCGCCGCAGCGAGAAGTGCTGGCAGCCACGCCGATGCTGGAGCGAGTGTTGGGAGGATTGCGGTCCGTGCTGCAATCGCGGGACTTGCAGGTACGCGTGCTGGTGGGTCATCGTCGGGATCGAATCCGCGTCGATCGGTCTGTGTTCTTCGACAGCTTGGCTGCGCTGCTCTCCGAACTGCTGCTTCAGATTCCGGTCGGTTCAACCATCTTGGTGCGGACCAAGGAGCAAGGCCACTTCCTCTGCGTGTCCGCAGTCGTCGGAGCAGAAGCGGAGGCGGGTGCCATTCCCTTGGAGCGACTTTCTCGAGCTGCCAAAGCATTGGCCCGGTTCGGGGGAGAGTGCTGGCGAGACGTGGATCGGGAATTCGGCTTTGGAGTCGCCGCTCCCCTCGCTCGACGAGGAACCAAACCTCGTTCCCGCCGACCGTCCGAGCACTCCGGATCCTTGGTGGAGCCCGCAGGGGTCTAACCATCCCCTCCGCAAGATCTGCGCCCCTCCGCAAGATCTGCGGACGGCCTCAAGCCGGAACGCTTTGGACGCCGATGCTCCAAGGGTCTTCTCCCCGGATCCCGGGGCGAGAGCGCGAGAGGGCGAAAGAATGCGGAGACAGAACGGCTTTTCCCTGATTGAATTCCTGATCCTGGTCAGCCTGTTGGCGGTCCTGGCCGGGGTGACCGTGCCCCAGTATTTCCGTCTCCAGGAGGAATCGGAAGAAGCCGCGCTGATCACAGATCTCGCGGCGGTCCGGGACGCGATCAGCCTGTACCAAAAAGAACACGATCAGCTTCCTCCGGGCGTCCTCAACGGCGAATCTTCCGAGAACACCTTCGTTCGCCATTTGACCCTGCGCACGGACGCCCGCGGCCTCGTGGAGACGGCGGCTCCTTTGGGGCCCTACCTCCCGGCAGGAATCCCCGCGAACCCGTTCAACCGGATGCGAACAGTCAAGATCATCACCGAAGGGGATTCGCCTCGGGCGGACGACAGCACCGGTTGGATCTACCACGTGCCCAGCGTCTCATTCTTCGCCAATTCCACGGCGAGTTCCACCAAGGGAACGCCCCTGTCGTCGCTCTAGTTCGCCTCTGAGCGCCCCGATTCTGACGCCACCCTGGACTTCCGTCGCACGCTGGCGTGAGGAGCGACTCGGGTGGCCTTCGGGCAAACAGGGACCTGGCTGCAAAGAACCGCCGGAAACCAGGCCTGCTCTCCTCGGATCGCAAACGAAATCACGCGGGGAACGAAAAGCTCGGTTGCCCTTGACGCCACCGTTCCGGATCAAACTCCTGGGCACTCAGCAACTCGCCAAGTGCCGACCAGGGCAGCCGACCGTCCACCAGATCACGAGCCAACGAATGAGCCATCTCGAGTGGCTCGAGTCCTGGCCCGACATTGAGGTAGGGAGCCGGATTGCGAAAACGATGCAGCCAGTGGCTTGGATAGATCGCGGGGGACGCGAGGACTCGCCCCAGCTCTTCCGCCAGGATCACTTGGGCCCGGGTCATGGAGCGAGCGGAGGCTCCCAGGAGCACGAGGAATCCGGCTCCGATCAGGGACAACGGGTCCCGGCGGGGGAGGAACAACGCCCTTGGTCCGAGGGTCACCATGGTGCCCAAGGGAGTCGCCCAAGCCTGCTCGGGCTTTCGGGCCAAGCACCATCGCTGCCAGGCAGCCCGTTCGCCAAAGAACAAGTGCCACTCGTCCAGTTCCGGTTCGGGCACGTCCAAACAGTCACACAGTTCGCTCAGCAAGTCCTCGAACTCAAACTCCATCGTTCCATCCAGATCGGGCTGAGCGGCTCGCGACTTGCCGAGCGGAGACTCGGAGAAGGCCACGGACAAGTCCGGTCCCACTCGCCAGAAGGTTCCCGGCTCGCGAATTGGCCCAGTCTTCTCTTGCACGTCGATCAAGACACGCTGCAATTCCACGTCGCTTCGCAAACGGTGCCATTCCTGGGGCAAGCGATTGGGCTGCAGATGGTTTTCGCCAATCAGACAGATCAGGCTTTCCTGTGGCTCTTGGGCAAGACCCTGCCGAATCTGCGCGGCAAGTCGTCGATCTCTCTGCACCCCGGTGAGTGTTCGATCATCGAGTCCGACCACGCGCAGCCCGGCGAACTTTGCCAATCGCAACAGTCCGCGGAACGGCAACCAATCGAACCCCCAAGTCGCCTCGAGGCCAAGTTTGCTCTCCAGCTCGGCTTCGCTCGAGCCTCCGCGGAGGTAAGTGTCGATGTGCGCTTGGAAGCGGTGCTCGATCAATTCCAGCCCGAGGACGGGGCGGTGGCCACTCAAGGCGAGAGCCGCCAGGACGTCGAACAGCCAGTTCTTCACTCCCGCATGGGGATGGAAATCACCCACCACCACCAGTGGTTGCGCCCCCAGCCACGAGATCCACTCCGAACGATCCCAGCCGACCCCCTCCGATTCGAGGCTCGGAACCCAAGGACAGGAAAACTCGGGACGAGTGCCAAGCTGGCGGAGTCGGGCGACCGGAGGGGGGATCGACATAACGTCCCCATCGACCCACGACAGACTTTTTCTGACCGAGAATCCCTCGAAGACGGCGCCTCCGCGTCGCGCGAGGAAGCGGGGCGACCTCAGGGAGTCGAGGACGGGCCGCTCGAGGCCAGCGGCAGGACCGCCACCCGACGCCCCTCGCGCCGCAAGCGATTCTCGGCGAACAATCGGATGGCTTCGGGATAGGCGCGGCACTCTTCGACGAACACTCGATCCGCCAAGGTGTCCGGGGTGTCGTCGATGCCGACCGGAACGCAGCGCTGGACGATGATCGGGCCCTGATCGTAGGCGTTGTCCGCGAAGTGCACCGTGCAGCCCGAGACTTTCACCCCCGCTGCAAGCACCGCCTCGTGAACGTGGTGTCCGTAGTATCCCTCGCCACCAAACGACGGTAGCAAGGATGGATGGATGTTCATCACACGGTCCACATATTGATCGGGGATTCGCCAGAGTTGCAAGAAGCCGGCCATCACGACCAGGTCTACCCCGTGATCTTGCAGTGCTTGGCCGATCATTCGACCGTAGTGTTCGGGATCTCGCGGGCGGGGCGGAGTCAAGACCAACGAGGGCACGCCGGCCGCGGCCGCGTATTCCAGTCCTTTCACGCCGTCGCGAGAAGAAATCACACAGCGCGGCTCGATGGGCAAGCCACTCTTGTCTCGCTCTTGCAGCAGATTGAGGAAGGTGCGTCCGGTGCCGGACAACAACACCCCGAGTCGTAGGGGCCGAGTCACTGGGTCACGTCTCCCTCGGTTTGGCTCTGAACAATCCGCGAAATCACTGCTGGCAACTGGGCCGCCGCCGCATCCGCATGGGCCAGAATGGAGGGCGCATCCACAGGGTCCTCGAAACCACGCAGGATCGGAGAAAGAAGAACGGCCTCCAGTCCACTGTGTCGAGCCGCCAGGGTTTCGCTGCAACCGCCTTCCAGCATCACATCGGCTCCCAGACTGCGGAAAGCTCGCGCCTCGGCGTCCGTGGCTCCGCAGGGACCGCGACGAATCAAGGCAACCACCTCGCACTCGGACGCACCATTCTCCGCCAAGGCTCGCAATGCCGCGCGGCGAAGCGACGGTTCGTACAGATCTTGCATTTGCGGATAGCGGGAACCGGGAGGAGCGACCGGCCAATGAGTGAGAGGATCGCTCCGGTCCCAGCGCACATGATCTCTCACCACGGCAACGCATCCACCGGCGACCGACCCATGGAGACTGGTCCCCGCCGCCAACACCACGAGGCGGGGCACCTGCAACTGAGCGGCCACCCAAACCAGGTAGGCCTCCTCTTGCTCCGTGACCGACTCTCCCGGGTACTCCTCCCACTCGTGACAGAGAACAAAGGTGCCCTCGATCTCGCAGAGGCAGAGCATCCCCTGACCGAGTCCGGGAACCGTCGACAGCCCCGGGATCCGCGTCGCCGGCCAGCGTTCCACCACCGACTCTTCGAGGAAATCCAAACCGAAGCGACTACTGAGAACCGCTGCGGGAGCTCCGGGGAGGAACGACCGCAACCGGGGAGCCAAATGCTTCGCGGTCAACGCCACCCGATCTGAGAGCTGTTCCTTCACTTGGCCTCCGTGGGAGAACGTTCCGGCACGCTCATCGCAATGACGGGAAAGGACGCACGGCGATCCAACACGCGAAGCAGAAGTCGCACGACCAAAGAATCACTCTTGTCCCGCAGAATCCTGGTGAACGTTGCTGCCGCCTGCCCCCAGTTTCCTTCCTGATCGAGGAAAGGCGCCATTCCTTGCCAGAACTCCTCGAGAATGGCTCGCTCCCGTCGATGGTCCTTGGCGATTCGTTGCAGGGTCGGGCGCCAAGAAGGATGGCGCTCCATGGCGGCATCGAGAATCCTCGGGATGATCGATTCGGGAAGTTTGATCGACTCTGCCACCCCGGCTCCCAGGCTGCTCCAGCCTTGCTCGGGATTGTAGGTTTCCAAAGCTCGGAACACGGAATCCAGGCTGCGCAAACTGCCGGCGACCTCGAGCAACGTCATGACCTCCAGGACCGACTCGAGGTCCGGCTCGGACAACACCAAACTCCGGCACAGGGTGCCTTCGAGGGCTCCCGGATTGGCCAGGACCTCATGACCTTGCCAACGAGTCACGCTTCCCCCTCGGCTTCCCGGAAGCTGCAGTCGAACTCTTCCCGGATCCGATTCCCAACCCACCAGCTCGGCGAAATCTCCTTCCGGCAAGGGAATCCTTGGGGCTTGGGCAAGCTCGCCACGATTCAACTTCTGCAAGACTTCCTGCAGGAGTTTCGCCGTACGCCTCAATTGGATCGCGTGATGCTCCAATGGGGGACGGAAGGGCGCACCGTTCATGGATTCGGCCGAAGACTCCAAATGCTCCGCGGCGCCCACAAAATCCAAAGAGTGCAACCGTGACTGAAAGTCGCCCCCCCAAGCACTGCTCAGGATCCGGCGATCGTGACTGGCGATTTCTGCCTGACGCTCGGACCAGGCAGACTCCAACTCGGCCACCTTCGCAATCAGCCATTGCCGATGCTCCCGAGCCAAATCGACCGCCGGACCGTTCCATTCGGGAGGGATCTCCCCGCAAGCGTCCCGAGCTTCGCCGAGTTGCTCCAACAGCGACCGGGAATCCTCTTCCGCGGCAAAGCCCTCCACCTTTTGTTGCCACGCGTCTTGGGAAGTGCGGACCGCTTCCTCGATGCGACTCCGGCGATCTTCTCGCTCAGAGAGGAAAACCGTCCGCAGATCCTCGTCCAACTCTTCCAACCGATCCGTCGACTGCCACAGAGCAAGGGCGTCGTGGTAGCGCGATTCGTCCAGTGCCGATTGCAACTGGGGATCGAAGCTTGCCCAAAGGGCCTGCATCCGCTGCTGTCCCTGATCCCAGCGCCGTTGACGTTGTTCTTCCTGAATCTCCAGCTGTTGCTGGCGCTGCTCTGCTTCGCCCCGCTCCGGGATGGGAAGGTAGTCGTACAACGCCAACCACTGTTTCAGATTTGCCAATTCTTGGACGGGGGACGGAGAAGCACGCACCAGTTGCAAGTAGGCACGCACGGCCTCCAATTCCAGTTCGCGTTTCTCCAAGGCACTCTTGGCTTCGAAGGCCGCGGCACGGCTTTCCAAATCTTCCGTTTCCCGAACGATGATCTCCGTCGCCGGGCCGCGCAATGCCAGGGTCACGGACACCGCGACCGCCGCCGCCGCCACGCCCACCGCGGACCACAGCACCACCGTGCGGCCCCGACGCGAAAGCAACGCTTCCAACTCTTCCCGGAGTTCGGTGGCCGAAGCGTGCCGCTCGGAGGGCAACCGCTGGATCATCTTTTGGACGACGTGGGCGACTTTCTCCGAAACGTCAGGCGCCACCTCTCGAAGAGGGGTGGCTTCTTCGCGAACCACTTTGCGAATGATCTCTTCGGGAGTCTCTCCCTGGTGAACCGTGCGCCCGCTTAGCATCCGATAGAACGTCGCCCCGAGAGAGTAGATGTCGGATCGGATGTCGACTTCGCGACGCAACGCTTGTTCCGGGGAAATGAAGTGGGGCGTGCCCAGAATCGGTTGCCCAGCCAGCGCCGCCCCTTCTTTCAACGACAAGGCCAAACCGAGATCCGCGATCTTGATCTGGCCATCGTCGGTCAACATCAGGTTGTCCGGCTTCAAATCCCTGTGAACGATCTGCCGGGATTCCGCGAACTCGAGGGCCAGGGCCGCCTGATGGACCATGGCAATGGCCTCTTCCGGCGGCACCACTCCTTCTTCGCGAAGCCGCTCCTCGAGACTTCCCCCCGCCACGTATTCCATGGAATAGAAGTACGTGTTTCCTTCGTGCCCGACGTCGTAGACCTGCACGATGTGGGGATGGTTGAGTTGCCCGGCCGCCCGTGCTTCGCGGAAGAACTGATCCACGAAGGTTGAGTCCTTGACCAGGTGAGGGGACAGTACTTTCAGCGCCACTTCCCGATTCAAGGACACCTGAATCGCACGGTACACGGTGCCCATGCCACCGCGGCCGATGCGTTGCAGCAACTGGTAACCGCCAAGGGTCTTGACCTTCTTGAGTTGTTCGAGGCTCTCGGCCAGAAACGTCATCACCGCGGCACCAACCTGCACGCGATCGCCGAACTTTAGTTCGGCCTGGGTCACCGGTTGTTCGTTGACCAGAATTCCGTTGGTGCTTTCCAGGTCACGGATGTACCAAGCCCCTTTGAATTCCTTGACCTTGCAGTGCAACCGAGAGACTTGGTCGTCCTCGAGAACGAGGTCGCAACGGGCGTCTCGACCAACTTTGAAAACTCGTCCCGGAGACAATTCGACCCCGCGACCGCGGTCCGCTCCGTTTTCAAGCACCAAACAAGGCAAGGTTGGTCATCCGCGGAAGGAGGTGGGGTCCGGACTGGGTTCATCCACGCCGGAGAACAAGGCCGTTCCCACGCGGACGATGGTCGCCCCTTCTTCGATGGCGACCTCGAAATCGTGGGACATGCCCATGGAAAGTTCCCTCGCGTCCGAGGGTAACTTCCCGATTCGTCGAAGCTCCAGGGAACGCTCGCGAAGCTCCCGGAAATACGGGCGCGCGGCTTCCGGATCCTCGTCGAACGGGGCCATCGTCATCAGGCCAAGGAAGGACAGGTGGCGTGCTCGCAACACCGATTCCAGCAATCCCTCCAAATCCTCCGGGAGGCAACCAAACTTCTGGGGCTCCCGAGCGACATTGACCTGCACCAAGACCGGCCATCCGGACGGGCAAATGGTCGACGCCGCCGAATCCAACCGCTCCACCAGGCGCTCGGAGTCGAGGGAGTGACAAGCGTGGAAGAGCTCCACCGCGCGGCGGGCCTTGTTGGTCTGAAGATGGCCAATCAGCTCGAAGCGCCCGCCATAGACTTCGGCAAGTTCGGGTGAGCGTGCCTGGCGAGCCTGCAAGCGATTCTCGGCCAGCTGCTTGTGATCCAGCTCCCCCAGCAGAGCGGCCACCACCGGGTCAGGCACTCGTTTGGTCACCGCCAGCAAGCGCGGCGGAGAGTCCGTCCTCGAGGAACTCTCGAACGCCCGATTCATACGCTCCCGAACCGACTGATAGTTGTCGCGAAGGCGCCGGCGCGCGGGTTCGGCCAGGGGAGGAATGGGCATCGTCGAGGGCAGGAATTCGGCGGTCCGGGAGGGCCCTCGGGCATTGTGCGCCAAGACCTCGAATCGCGCCTTGCCAGTGGCACCCTCAGTGTTCGGAACATGAGTTACCCCTTGATTTTAGGGTGCGCCCCCCGGATAGTCCCGAGCTTTCGCGCATCCCTTCCGTTACCGGCACCTTGCCCGCTCCCTAGGGGGGCACGAGGCTTGTCTGGCGTCCGCATCCGAGGCCATCCATGGAACTTCGTCACCTCCTTCCGATCTCGCTGCTCACGGTTGCCCTGTCCTGCGCGTCCACGACGTCGGATCAGGCTCCGACCGGAGGACCGACGCGCCTCGACCAGCGCGTCGAGTCGTTCGTCGCCGATGGCCAGTTCTCGGGGGAGCTGTGGCGCCTGAATCTGAGCCAGCTCGCCAAGGAAAAGACTCACGATCGGGTCCTGCAAGTGGAAGGGGACCTGCTGTACGTCCAGGACCAGACTCACTTGGTCCACGCCATCGATCTCGAGACCGGCATCCATGAGTGGGTGGTCAGCTTGAGTGGCGAGATGTCCCAACCCGTGCAGGCCGCCGGAGAGCTGGTGACGTTCGTGTTCGACGATCGCATGGTCAGCGTCCGCACTGACTCCGGCGCACGAGTGATCGGTCAGCCAGAGCTGCGCCTGGACTTCTGGCCGTGGAGCGCAGCGGTCTCCACCGATCAGTCCCTGTACGTTGGCCGTGCGGCACCCTACGGCGTGCAAGCGGTCGATTCCCAGCGGGGCGTCTCGGGGTGGCAGTATCACACCAAGGGTGCGGTGTCTCACGTCATGATGGCCGGCTCCGGCGGAATCGCCGATGTCGTTGCCGCCACGGAGGACGGCTTCTTGGTCTCGTTGCCGACCTGGCCCGCGATTGGCAAGGCGCCGACCGAAGAGAACTGGCAGCGCCGTTTGCCGGCCGCTCGAATCACCTCGCTCTCGGGAAGCGATGGACGACTGTTCGTCGGCTCGGACGACACGTTTCTGTACTGCATGGACGAAGGCAGCGGCCGAATCCTGTGGAAGAACGGTGCTGCCGGCCGAGTGACCGGACCGGCTCGCTCGGTGGACGGAGCGGTCTACGTCCCCGGAGAGAACGCACTCACCGTGTTCGACGCCGAAACCGGCCAAGAGCTGTGGAACTGCACCGAGTCCAAGCGCTTCGTCACTCAGGTCGGAGAGCTTTGCTATCTCGCGACCGACAACCAGCAAGTCAGCGTGCGCCAGGTGTCCGATGGCGCCGAGGTCGCGCGGCTGGATGCTCGTGGCCTACACTTGCCGACCGTTCCCCAAGGCGGAATCCTCGTCATCGGCGACGGTCGCGGCCACGTCTACGCACTGCGCTGAGTCGTTCTCGGGGGTCCAACAATCCTCGAAAAGTGACTCCGAGTTCTTGAGGCGGGGACACCCCCAATCCGGGCATCCACACCCGATCTCCTGCGAGGGTCACGACCGGCCAATGAGCCCGTTCCATGCGGGGGACTCCTGCGACCTGAAACCACTGCTTGCCTTTCCGGCGAGAGAAGCCAAGAACCCGGTCTCCAGAACGAAACGTTCTCACAATCGGCCGGTGTCGATCTGCGCGCGGGCCCGCCGCAAACCTGACTTGCCAGACGGCGGAGGGGGGACCGCTCCAGTCAGATTCCGGGTCCTTGAGCTGCCAAGGAGGAACGTCAAGCACATCACTGGAGAACACGGCCAACCACGAGCTCGACAACTCCAACCCGGCCGCTCCCCAAGACCAGCGACCGCTGCGGATGCCTGCTCGGAGTTCGGCAGTGACTCGCGCCGAGTGCTTTCGAGTCACCCGGCACTCTCGATCCACCACGCGTTCCGCCATCTGTTCCAAGAAGTGATGAAGCAACGCCGGGCCCAACCCTTCGAGCGAATGTCTCGGCAACAGCAGAACGTTGCGGCAGAGACTGGGAACCAGGTGCCGCAAGCCGTGCTCACGGACCCGATCCTCAATCGCAGTTATGGCACCCGCGGCCCGGTTCCCCAGCTGCGGCTCCCGTTGCCACCACGGGTCGCTCTCGAGTCTGAGCTGAGGAATCACTCGGTGCCGAGCTCGATTTCGGCGGAGGCGTAGGTCCGCGTTGGTTGGATCCTCCGCCCAACCAAGCCCCGCCTTTCGGAGCACCTGACGAAGCTGGGACTTCGTGCAGTGAAGGAGCGGCCGCCAAAGCTGCACTCCGGATCCGGAACGAACTGGACGAATGCCGGCCAGTGCACGCAGGTCCCCGCCGCGGAGCAGCTGCAACAATCGCGTTTCCGATTGGTCGTCCCCGTGATGGGCCGTTGCGATCACGGGCAGATGAAGCTCTCGAGCACAGGCGAAAAGCTGCCGGTACCGTCCGTCCCGAGCTCGTCCCTCCGGCACCGCATCCCCGGGTTTCCACGTGGGCGGGGGCGGACAAGTCAGGCGGTGCAGTGGGCAACCGAGCCGGGTCGACAGCGCCTCCAAGACGCCAGCCGCGAAACCATCGTCGGAGAACCCGTGGCGGACCCAGGCCAAATGCAGCGGACCGACGCCTGCCTCGTGGAGCAAGACCGCGAGCGCTGACGAGTCCGGGCCACCGGACACGGCGACCAGAACGCCACCGGCGCTTGGTGGGGGAGCTAGACCGGGATTGACGGTGGGATCACGCATGGACTCGAGCCGATGCTCATCGTAACCTCCCTCCCCTTCTGGGCCGCCCGCCAAGAGCGTGCGAACGAATGCCGCTCTCGCGGGGCACGTCCGTCATCGCCGGACCCTCGCCTGCGCCCTGTTCCGGTCCCTCAAACCTGAAGAAGGAGTTTGGTTCCATGGCCATTCGTATCGGCATCAATGGGTTCGGTCGTATTGGGCGGACCGTGTTCCGGATCATGAACGAGCGCTCGAGCGACTTCGAAATCGTTGCGATCAACGACCTCAGCGATCCGTCGATGCTGGCCCACCTTCTGAAGTACGACTCGGTCATGGGCCCCCTGGACAAGAATGTCGAAGCGGGAGAAGGCTTCCTTCGTGTCGATGGCAAAGAGGTCAAGGTTCTCGCCGAACGCGATCCGGCGGCTCTTCCTTGGAAAGATTTGGGCGTGGACGTCGCGGTGGAAAGCACGGGCGTCTTCGCCAAGCGTGAGCAATGCGCGCTTCATCTCAAGGCGGGTGCCAAGAAAGTCTTGCTGACCGTTCCCCCGAAGGACGAGATCGACCGGATGGTCGTGCTGGGAGTGAACGACGACCAACTCAAGGCCGGCGACGAAGTGATCTCCAACGCCTCCTGCACCACCAATTGCTTGGCGCCTCTGGCCAAGGCTCTGCACGATGCGTTCGGGATCGAGAAGGGCCTGATGACGACCGTGCACGCCTACACCAACGACCAACGCATTGCCGACATGGTGCACTCCGATCCGCGTCGTGCGCGCGCTGCGGCGGTCAACATCATTCCGACCTCCACCGGCGCCGCCCGTGCCGTTGGCAAGGTCCTTCCGGAACTCAACGGCAAGCTGGACGGCATGGCCCTGCGCGTTCCGGTCGTCGACGGCTCCATCGTCGACCTGGTTTGCACTTTGAAGACCGACGTCACCAAAGAGCAGGTCAACGAAGCCGTCAAGAAAGCCGCCGCCGGCCCGATGAAGGGCATCCTCGAGTACAGCGAAGCCCCGTTGGTGTCCAGCGACATCGTCGGCAATCCCCACTCCTCGATCTTCGACTCGTTGGCCACCATGGTGCAGGACGGACGCAACGTCAAAGTCTTGTCCTGGTACGACAACGAATGGGGTTACTCCAACCGCGTTTGCGATCTGATCAAACTCGCTGTCGAGCGGGGATGATCCATGGGTTTTCGACGGATTGACGACCTTCCGGTCGAAGGCCGGAAGGTGTTCGTGCGTGTCGACTTCAATGTGCCATTCGACGCGGATGGCAACATCACCGACGACACGCGGATCCAGGCGGCGCTCCCGACGGTCAAGGAGTTGACCGAACGGGGCGCTCGCGTGATCCTCGCCTCGCACCTGGGTCGTCCCAAAGGTCAGGTGGTGGAGTCCCTACGCATGGCCCCGGTGGCCCAACGACTCGGAGAGTTGTTGGGCAAGCCGGTGACGGCTCTCCACGAGTGTGTCGGCGACGCGGCTCGTTCGGCTTGCGAGGCGGCCGCCAAGGGAGACGTGGTGGTGCTCGAAAACGTGCGCTTCCACGCCGGGGAGACCAAGGGCGACCCGGAGTTCTCCCGGTCCCTCGCCGAGCACGCCGACCTCTTCGTGAACGACGCCTTCGGAACCTCCCATCGCGCCCACTGCAGCGTGGTGGGCGTGGCCGCGGCTCTCCCGGCCGAGGCAAGGGCCGCCGGGCGACTGATGGAGCGCGAACTCTCGGCTCTTGGCAACATCCTGCAAGAGCCGGCCCGTCCCTTCGCGGCGATCCTGGGCGGAGCCAAGGTGTCGGACAAGATCACCGTGGTGAACAACCTATTGGACGTGGTCGATGTGCTTGTGGTGGGTGGAGGGATGGCGTACACGTTCCTCAAGGCCCAGGGACACGCGGTTGGGGCCAGCAAGCTCGAAGCCGATCGCATCGATGTGGCCAAAGCGGCCCTCGACAAAGCCGCGGCCAAGGGAGCCCAGCTCTTGCTTCCCGAAGACCACGTCATCGCCAGCGAGTTCTCCGAATCCGCTGCCGCGGAAGTCACCGACGGCATCGAGATTCCGGACGGCAAGATGGCGTTGGACATTGGTCCCCGTTCACGAGCCAAGTTCGAATCTGCGTTGCAAGAAGCCAAAAGCATCGTCTGGAACGGACCGGTGGGCGTGTTCGAGTGGGATCGATTCGCCGAAGGCACTCTGTCCCTCGCGAAGTGCGTGGCGGCCTCTTCCGCCACGACAGTGGTGGGCGGTGGGGACTCCCTGGCCGTGATCAAGAAATACGGCTTGCAAGGAAAGTTCAGCCACGTGTCCACGGGGGGAGGGGCGTTCCTCGAAATGATGGAAGGCAAAGACCTACCGGGCGTGGCGATTCTCCAGAGCTAGCCGTCCGGTGAAAAAGGCCTCGGATGGCCAGTACGCCTCGCCGGACCAACTCCGGCAGGCGCGACCACCGAGGCAAGGGCGTCACTCAACGACGCCTGCATCCGCGGAGGAAGGGCGCGGGACCGATCTCGATCCTCGCTGCTCCGTTTCTTTGCGGGTCTTGGCGTCCAGGATCCGCGCTTCGCGAAGCGTGGGCGTAGGGCCCGCGAAGGACTCCCAGTTGCGGGCAGCAGGGGTGGTGTGTGAGGAACGGTTGTCGACACATCGCCAGACCCAAGCAGCCGCCGGGTTTCTCCCTAGGCCAACTCGCACAGTCCAGCGCACATCCCGAACCGAGCCCCGGCTTCCGGCGATCCATAGCTGGTCGGTCGCCATCAGGTCGCTGCCATCCTGGGACGCCCCGATTTGCATCGCCTGGGCCAGTTTTCCCGGACCGTTGGTGAGCTGCCGATCCGCTTCGCCGCGAGCCAGTTTGTCGGCAAGAATTCCCGGTCCCGATCCAGCACGCAACCGTCGCATGGTCGCCTGCCCACGCTGGGGCTCCACCGCACGGAGCAAAACCGCGGCGGCATGGCGACGCGAGCCAGCCACCACGTTCATGCAGTAGTGGTTGCCATAGGTGAAGTACACGTACGCGTGGCCCACCGGCCCAAACATACTGCGACAGCGCGGCGTCCAGCCTCGATAGGAATGACTGGCCGGATCCAGAAGACCTCCATAGGCCTCGGTTTCGACAATTCGTCCGACCAACAAGTCACCTCCCACCCGACGAACCAGGAGTTTCCCGAGCAGCTGGCGAGCCACGTGCAACACGGGTCGATGGTAGAACCGACGCGGTAGAGGAGAGAGCAAGGGGTCCATTTCCCGAGTCTACCCCCGGGAAAACCGCGATCTGGCCGCTCCGTGTGCAGAAGGGGTAAAGTACTCCACGCCGGGACCCTACCGCCAGCCAGGTCGACGTTGCATCCAGACCGCGCGGAAGAATCATGGCCGAACCACAATCGTACTCTGTCGGACTGCACCTCCCGGGATTGCTGCGAATCTTGGGAGAACACCTCTACTCCGACCCGCAAGTCGCATTGCGGGAAGCTCTGCAGAATGCTCACGATTCCTGCGAGCGGCGTCGGGTCGAGTATCCGGAAGACGGCTACGAGCCTCGCATTCGGGTTCGTGCCGATCCCCGTCACAACCTTCTCGAGATCGAAGACAATGGCAGCGGGCTCACCCACCAAGAGATCCGCGAGTTTCTCGCCACCATTGGACGTTCCTACACCGGGGAGCTTCGTCAACAACTCGAACTGGAAGACCCCGAGGCCGCGCAATCTCTGATCGGTCAGTTCGGACTCGGTCTGCTGTCCGGATTCTTGTTGGCTGATCAGATGACCCTGACAACGCGCTCCAGTCAACCGGGCTCCCCCGGGCTGCGCTGGACCTCGCGGGGGGGCCAGTCCTACGAGCTCGAGGAAGTCGAGGATGTGCCACATGGCTCCACCCTGGCCCTGTCGCTGAAGCCCTCCGCCCGATTCCTGCTCGCCATCGAACGACTCGAACAAGTCGTGGTGAAGTACACTCGCTACTTGCACGTGCCCATCTCCGTCGGCGACCAGGGCGTTCCTTTGAGCGGGGTCGTCCCTCCTTGGAGCGAGAAGTTCCACAAAGAGGACTATCGCCGCTTCGTTCGCGAACGGTTCGGGATCGATCCGCTCACGGTCCTTCCCCTGCGGGATCACGGAGTTCCCCTCGGTCACGACCAAATCACCCTTCCGTTGCGCGGAGTGTTGTTTGTGCCGCCCGGCTCGGTCACGTCCCTGCACGAATACGGCGAAGTCGACGTCTACATTCGCCACATGCTGATTTGCGAGCGAGAGCGCGACCTCCTTCCCCCGTGGGCAAGGTTCGTGTCGGGGGTGGTCGAGTCTCCGCGACTCCGTCCCACGGTCAGCCGCGAGTCCCTTCGTCAAGACGAAGTGTTTCAGCAAGTCCGCGCGGGTCTCGGACGCCAGCTGTTGACGCACCTGAAGCAGCTCGCGACGAACTCTCCCGACGTTTGGCGAGAGATCGTGGTCGGACACAACGACCTGATCAAGGGCTGGTCATTGCAAGAACCAGAACTGTTCGAAGCGGTTCGCGACCTGGTTCACTTCCAAACGTCTCGTGGACGCATGACCTTGCCCGAGATCCGCGCGGCTCACCCCTCCGACCGCGTCTATTACTACAGTGACTCGACGGGCTCGAACCAAGAGAAGATGCTACACGAGCTGTGCGGCGTTCTGGTCATCGATGCCTCTCAGTTCGCCGAGGAAGCATTCCTGAAACGCGCCGCTCAGTCGGATCCCACGTTGCGCCTCGAGCAACTTCATCCGGGATCCCGAGCGTTTTTCCAGGAGGCAAGGGACGAAGGATTGCCCGAGATCACCGCGCTCTTGGCAACTCGCGGGGTGCCGTGCAGAGTCGTTCGCTTCGAACCCGCTTCCCTGCCGGCGCTTCTCATTTATCCGCCAGCCCACGACCAAATTCGGAAAGTTCGAGAAGCCGTGGACCAGGAAACCGTCACCGGCCCGCTCGCCGAGATCATGCGAGATTTCCTCGATCACCGAGCCCCGGCCGGTGCTGACCAAGATCCGGTGCTGCACTTGAATGCGGACAGTCCCTTGCTCGCCGAAATCGAAGAACGTGGCCGTCGTTCCTTCCTGTTCGAGCCGGCGATCAACCTAGTGCAGCAGTTCGCGCTGTTCTTCGCGGGCAAGGATCGTTCCGCGGAGGAGTGCCGCTCCTCCTTCGAGAGTGCGATGGAGTCCCTTGCCACCCTTCTTGCTCTCGGGCGAGAAGACCCATGCACATAAGCAGCGAGTTGCTGTGGCGCTGGACTATGGGTGAGGTGCTGCGTCTGCGGCGCCATGGACGCGAAGACTTGTTGATTCCGTTCGGTTTGCTGGAAACCCAAACCGGCCAATCGCGAGCCGAGGACTATCTGACCGGATTGGATCGGCTGCACGAGGTGTGCCAAGAAACCAGCGAGAAGCGCTTCGGATGGGTGGTTCGCTATCTGATGGGGCGCACCCAGGCGTTCGCTCTCGACCAGCCCTCCCGCGCCTTGCAACACCTGATCGGACTTCACGCGGAGCTCGGGGAAACGGAATTGCGCGGAGGCCCTTTGCAAAAGGGCATCGAGCTGGAGCTGTACCGCGCCTACCACAAGATCGACGCCCCCGGGTTTCGAACCAGCATCGCCCAGGGCTTGCGAGACCTCTGGCAGTTCTACGAGAAGGATCTCGGCCCGCACGTGGAAACCCTCGACATCTGGTGGCGCACGGCATTCTGGTGCGGCGATGCGGAGATGATGGAAGAAGGACTGAGCTTGCCGAGTTCCGACAAGGAGCTTCAACATTCCTCATGGACCTATTGGAGCGCCTGCCTGGCGCTGCTTCAGGGTCGCCCGGAACAAGCGATCGAGGCTTTGCAGCGACTCCTCGATGACGCCCAACAGCGTCCCCGCCAAGAACTGGTTTGGACGCTTTACTCCGATGTCCTGTTGCTCCGAGCCCACGTGCAAAACCGCAATCGAAAGGCGGCCCAGCAAGGACTGTCCCGCCTGGAGTCGCGCGCTTGCCACGAAACCGACCCGATGCTTCATTGGGAGCTGGCTCGGGCCCGGGCCGAGCTCCAGCAGCTCCTTGAAAACTGGACCGAGGAAGCCGCCGCCTGGGCTCGCGGAGTCGAGGTTGTGGAAGGCCTGGGCATGACTCGATTGACCTTGGAGTACGCCCTGAACTGGGGAGCTGCCGCGAACCGCGCCGACGATCGGGACAGTCATCGGGACGCCGGCAATGTGGTGGCTCGCCACTGGGAGCGGCTGCGCTCGCGGGGAGACCTCGAGTCTCAGCGGGCGGAGGTCTTCCCCTGAATCTTGCCCCGGGAATCGTCCGGGAATCCCGCTTTCCCCGGAGGACTTCCGCCGGTTTCGCTGTTTCCGAACGAGTTTTGCGAGACGTCCCTACATCTTCCCCTACCGAACGGCGTACTATCGGAGCCATGAACATCCCTCCGATACGAATCGCCCCGTCGCTCCTCGCCGCCGATTTCGGCCGTTTGGAGGCGGAGGTCCAGGCCGTCGAGGCGGCCGGCGCGGACTGGCTCCACGTCGACGTGATGGACGGCCATTTCGTGCCCAACCTCACGATCGGGCCTCCCGTCGTGAAGAGGATCCACGCGGCGGCGAGCGTGCCACTCGACGTGCACATCATGATCAGCAACCCGACCGACTTCGCCGCCACCTACGTGAAGGCGGGGGCTCGGACGGTCACGTTCCATGCCGAGGTGGACGAAGATCCGACGACGATCATCGACTCCATCGAGGAAGCGGGGGGCAAGGCCGCCATGGCAGTCAATCCGGACACGCCCCTGGATCGCGTTCGACCGCACTTGGGACGTCTCTCGATGGTCCTGGTGATGAGCGTGTTCCCCGGGTTTGGTGGGCAGAAGTTCATGCGGGAAGTCCTGCCCAAACTCACGGAATTGCGCGAGGCCGGGTACCAGGGCGACTTGGAGATCGACGGGGGAATCGGACCGGCCACCATTGAAGAAGCGGCTCGAGCGGGAGCCAACGTATTCGTGGCGGGGACCGCGATTTTTGCAGCCGACGACCTGAGCCAACGGATCACGGAGCTCCGTGAACTCGCGGCCGGGGTTGCCGCCTAACGGGGAGACGCGGCATGGCGTGGATGCGCTTTCGGAAACGTGAGATGCCCGGAGGGCTCTGGAGCAAGTGCTCCTCCTGCGGCGAAATGCTCTTCCAAAAAGACCTGGAACAGAACTTCAAGATCTGTCCCAAGTGTGCCCATCACTTGCCACTCAGCGTGGCGGATCGCGTGCAGTTGACCCTCGATGACGACTCCTTCGAGGAACTCGACGCAGGCATGACCACGGTGGACGCCTTGGAATTCACCGATTCCGGGCCCTACACCGAGAAGCTAGTCAAGAACCGGGAGAAAACCGGTCGCAACGAAGCCATGGTGATCGGCACCGGCAGACTGCGTGACCGACCTCTGGTGTTCGGAGCCCTGGAATTCAACTTCCTCGGCGGCTCGATGGGCGTGGTGGTGGGGGAGAAGGTCGCCCGGGCCGCCGAATACGCAGCGGAGCACAAGCTGCCGCTGCTCCTGTTCAGTGCCTCGGGCGGCGCGCGCATGCACGAAGGCGCCCTGTCTTTGATGCAAATGGCGAAGTCTTGCGCCGCCCTGGCCCGCCTCCACGAAAAGGGGGGGCTCTACGTGAGTGTCCTTGCCCATCCCACCACCGGAGGGGTCACCGCCTCCTGGGCCACGATGGCGGACATCGTCCTTGCCGAGCCCAAGGCCCTGATCGGCTTTGCGGGACCGCGAGTCATCAAGAACACGATTCGCCAGGATCTCCCGAAAGGCTTCCAAACCTCGGAGTTCCTGCTCGAGAAGGGGCAACTGGACCGCATCGTCGAGCGCCCAGCAATCGTGGAAGAGCTCGATCGAATCTTCCACTACTGCCTGGGGCCGGTCCCCAAACGCAAGAAGAAGCGTTCCAAGGAATCCTCGGCCCCTGCCGAAAAGAAAGCCGAAAAAAAGGCCGACGCGAAGAACTCCGCGAGCTCCGGTGGCTCGCCCGTCGACGCGGCTTCCGGAGGTCGCCGAAAGAGTTCGGCCAAGACCAGCCGCGGTTCCGCGAGCAAGAAAGGCAAGGCCGTGAGCCCCGCCGCGAGTGGGGAAAAAAGCGCCGAAGGCCAGGCCTGAGCGAGACGGCCGCAAGGGGCCAAATCTTCTCGTGGAGCGCGTTGGACGAGAGATTCCACAGAAGACTCCGAGAACCCCTCAAGCCGGCCTTGCATTGACGCCGAGACCCAATACCATGACCGGCCTTCGCTCGAGAGCCACGTTTGCTCGAGGGTGAAGTCCAACGGGTCCCCGATAGCTCAATGGTAGAGCATGCGGCTGTTAACCGCAGGGCTGTAGGTTCGAGTCCTACTCGGGGAGCCATTCCTTCCAGTCCAAACGGAAGGGTGAACAAGGGCAATCGGAGCGGGAGTTCCCGCTTCATGGGGCGCCACCAGAACCCCTCCCCCGGAATCCGATCTTGCCAGCCCGGTTCGGCCCCTTTTCATGACCGCGCGTTGTCTCACCCGCCTTGAACTCGCGAAACGGCCGGGGTCGCCTCAACGCGGTCCCGGTTCTAGATGCTCCAGTAGGTAACGGATCATCAGAGATCGCAGGTGGACTTTGGTGCCTTTGCCTTCCCAGATTCCGTGCGAGCGGTGCGGGTAAACCATGTAGTCGAAGCGCTTGCCGAGTTCGATCAACCGATCGACCAGCCCCTCGATGATCTGCACATGGGTGTTCCGTTCCCCCGAGCCGTGAACAATCAGTAGATCGCCCTCGAGCCCTTCGGCGAAGTGGATTGGCGCGGATTGTTGGTAGCCCTCGGGATTGACCTCGCGAGTGCGCATGTAGATTTCCTGGAACCAGGCGTTGTAGAGCCACGGCTGAGGCTTGGCGGCGACGGCGATGCCGACCTGGTAGAGATCCGGCTCGCGGAACATCGCATTGAGCGTATTGGATCCGCCACCACTCCAGCCCCAGATGCCAATCCGAGACATGTCAACGTAACTGCGCTGCCGGCCGAACTCACGCAAGGCTTCTGCCTGTTCCCGCGTCGAGAGCGGTCCGAGGCTCCCGAAGACCGCCCGTCGCCACGCAGCCCCCTTCGGAGCAGGAGTCCCCCGACTGTCGATCGACAGGACGAGGTAGCCTAGGTCAGACACGACACGGTGGTACTCGGAATGTGTGACATACCAGTGGTCGAGCACGGTCTGCGCATGGGGCTCGCTGTAGACGTAGACCAGTACCGGCCATTTCATCGAAGGATCAAAGTCCGGCGGTTTCATCAACCACGCATCGAGGGTGATGTCATCACCAATGTCCAACTGGAGGAACTCGGTCTCCCGAAAGCCATCCTCTGCGATTCGAGCCCGAAGAGCGGCGTTGTCCTCCAGAACGCGGACCGTTCGATGGCTCGGCAACTCGACCAATGCGATCACCGGCGGTTCATCGAATCTCGAGTATGTGTGGAACGCGTGGCGGTGATCCGGAGCGAACACGTAGCGATGCGTTCCAGGTTGATCCGCTGGCGTGACGCGCTCGCAGCCAACCGACCCGTCGAGAGGCACGCGGAAAAGGTACCTTTGGGTTGCGTTGTCGGGAGATGCGTAGAAGTAGAACCACCCGCCTTTCTCATCGACGGAGGCACGCTCGAGAATGTCGAACTCCCCAACGGTCAAGTGCAGCAGCGGGTCCCCATTGCGCGCGTGCACGTAGGCGTGGCGCCAACCGCTTCTCTCATGGATGACGAGGAAGCGTTTGCCTCCTTCGAGCCACTCGAGGCCACGGTTCAACTCGTAACTGGCCATGACCCATGCAGGATCCGATTCCTCGAAGATCGTACGAACATCCCCGTTCTTGGGGTCGGCCAGCAAGAACCGACGCTCATCTCGGAAGCGACTCAAGTACTCAATCAACAGCTCGTCACCGGCCCACTCCACCTGGCCCAAATAGAACCCCTCCTTCGGACTTTCGAGAGGGACCCAACGGACTTCTCCCGTCTCGACCTCTGCAATCCCGATGCGAAGCCGCGGAATCGTCCCACCGACGCGCGCGAAGTGAACCTCTCGCAAGCTCGGATAGGTCGGCTCGTCGCCGAGCAGGTCAGTGCGAATGCGAACCTTGGCGGAGTCGCTTTCCACAAAGGCGAGATGTTGACCGTCCGGGCTCCAGGACATCCCCCAGTGGCTGACCTCCTCCGGCCGTTCACTTTTTGTCAGCTGCCGGCCTTCGCCGGCCTCGATGGACCGAATGAAGAGGTTGCCATCTCGTTCCTCGAAGAGGCGTGCACCATCCGGAGAACGGCGCCGTGAATCTTCGGGTGGCTCGTGCTCGCCCTCAACAAGGGCGAATTCCTCCCCACTCTCGAGATCCACTCGCCATCGAGATTCGCCTCGGGGCAGAACGTACCCCGACCCGTCAGGAAGCCACTCTTGATGGAAGCCCCGGGGCCAGTAGACCCACTCCTCACAAGCCTGATGGAGCCTCTCCTCGACTCGATCGAGCAGTGGTTGGGATTCCTCCCGAGCCATCGGGGACTGGGTGACGGCCCAGCCGGAAAGCGTGAGCGCGAAGGAACCTCTGAGGAAGCTGCGGATCATGGCTTGCTGGTCTCTTCAATCATTCCGTGTCCGTGATCGACGAACCACTCAGGGAAGCGGCGGGAACGGTTGGCCTTTCGCAGTGGTGGCTGAGAAAAAAAGCCTCCCAGGCCTTAGGAGTTCCCGAAGCCTCGACAAGTCGGTGACCCACCATTCGAGCTTGGTTCGGGTCTCGCACGAACACTGGGACGAGCCATCGCCCGGGAAACGATGGCCACGGAAGTCAGAGCTGGGTGCAACGGAATGCAGGCAGACCTTGGCCAGGCCGCGCCATCAGCGATCAGCGCGTAATGAACTCTCAACCGGCTTTCTCCGCGTGCTAACATGTCTCACCCATCGATCATGAACCGACCCCTTCTCCTCTCCGTCCTCCTCCCTCTGATCACCGCCGGCATTGCGGTGGCTGCCTCGTCGTGGGTCGAGGTCAACATCATGGAGTTGACCCAGTTCGACTGGGAACCGGGGGGCGAGCTGCCGGACAGCATCACGGCTCTCGACGGGGAAAGCATCGAGATCAAGGGTTACATGGCCCTCGACACGCCCGAGGGAACTACCACGTTCCGCCTGAGTTATTACGAATGCGGCTGCGGAAACGCCCAACCCAATCACTTCGTTCAGGTCGACGTGGACGATGTCGTGGGTTACCGCCCGGAACGGCTCACCTTGAGAGGAACCCTCTCCGTGGGTGAGGAAACCGAAGACGGCTTTGTCGTGAGCCTGTACCGGCTGAAAGCGGAATCCATCGAGTGAGCAAACTCGCCGTTGCGGTCCTGGCATCGGTGGGTCTGGTGGGTGGGTCAGCGCTCGCCTGGCTCCCGGAAGAAAGTGAATTCGACCGTTTGTTGCGCCTTTCCCGAGAAGGCGCAGCCGTGGTTCGACCGCAAGCAGCGAAACGGTTGGTTTCCTTGGGTCCTCCCGCCGCGGAGGGGTTGGTCCGCTGGATCCAAGAGGCCGACAATCCCCTTTCAGATCTCGGGCCCGAGGTGATGGGGGTCCTTCCCGACTTTGGCGATCCGCGCTTGCGTGCACTGTCTTGGAAAGCCGTCGATGATCCCGACTTTCCGTGGCGACCAGCGGCTGTTCTTGGGTTGGCACGGAGCGCGACCCCGAAAGAAGCCAATCGCTTCGTGGAAGCCCTGGAAGATCCCATCGCCAAAGTTCGAGAGCCGGCCATCCTCGCTCTCGAACGGCTCGAGCATCGGGAGGCTCTCGACTCCCTTCGGAGTTGCCTCGAGGATCCGGACGACCGAGTGCGGCGCAACGCGGCCAAGGTTCTGACGAATTGGGGGGAGCCATGCGCCGTCACTTGGCTGGTGGAGGAGCTTAAGCGAGACGACTCTTGGTTTGGGCGGGAGACGGGAAAGCTGGCCCGCTACCAATCTTTGAAGATTCTCGAGAACGAACTGGCCACCGGCCGTCGCACTTTTGGCTTTGAAGCCGAACTCCCGTGGAATGCCCCCGACAATGCGCTCGCTGCGACAGAGATCGAAGCGTTTCTGCTCGACCTCTGTCCGGACCCTCCGCCACTTCCCCTCGTGGCCCGCGCCACCGGCTTCCTCGAGGGCAATGTGCTCGGGCTCGAGATTCGCTCTTGTCGCAAGGGAGAGTTCTTCTTGCGCTGGAACGAGAAGGACCTCTTTTCCGTCGGACGCGGCAATCCGACCCGTTTCGAGCTTCCGGAAGGGACGGTCGCACGCTTGATGCACGAGGCGTCCCGCGTCCTTTCCACCCTGGAGGACCGCAAAGTCTGGGGCGAACCCGGTTGCGACTCCGAACAGCTCTTTTACTGGCCCCGGTCCGTGGACCGCGCCAGCGTCTACCGAATCTCGAAGGGACAAGCCATCGTCGAGGGTCTGCGGCCTCCTGCTCTCGGCCACCTGTTCTCCCTCATGGCTGCCACCGTGCCAGAAAGTGGAACGGGTCGACTCGTAGGGCTTGCCTCACAAGTTCGCGCAGCACTGCAGGCAGTTGGGGGAGATCTTCCCGAGGACTGACTGCCTCGAACCAAGAGCTTGAACGGCCGTGCGATTCGTTCCGTGCGTCCTTGGTCGCCACTTCATTCCCACGACAGTTGTTTCCCCGTCTGATACGCTTCTCCGCGGCACAGCGAACTTTGGTGATCAGGAAGCAAGATGGCGCAGGAGAGTGAAGCAGTTCCAGCAACGCTCTTGGTCGGTTTTCTCGGCAGTGGCAAGACCACTCTGGTCAACCGGCTCCTTGCGGAGCCCGACGGCAGTCGGATTGCTGTCATCGTCAACGAATTCGGCGACGTGGGCATTGATGGCGACTTGGTGATTTCTTCGAACGAAGAAGTCATCGAGCTCACCAACGGCTGCATTTGCTGCACTGTGCGCGACGACCTCGCCCGTGGCGTCGATCGCCTGCTTCGCCGGCGAACGCGCCGCTGGTTTGGTCGGTTGACGTTTGATCGACTCTTGATCGAGGCGTCCGGCATGGCAACCCCAGGCCCCGCGGTCCAAACGTTGCTGGTGGACCCGCGATTGATTGGCCGGGTGGCCCTGGATGGCATCGTCGCGATGGCGAATGCCGCCGAAATCGAACGTCAGCTCGAGTCTCAGCCAGAGGTCGCGGAACAGATCGCCTATGCCGACAAACTGCTTCTGAATCATGCCGATCGCGTGGATGAGGCCACGCTGGAAGCCGCGACCGCTTCGTTGCGAACGCTCCACCCCGAACTCGACATCCAACGGACTGTCCGTGCCGAGGTCCGCCCCGAGGAGGTCTTCGGCCAGGGCACCCGTCATCCCACCCGCGAAAGCCCCCCACAGGATTCGGCCCACGCTCATTCCCACGGCATCGGAGCTGTCGTCCTTTCGACTCGAGCGCCCCTCGATCTCCACGAGCTGAAGATCTGGTTGCAGTTCATCGCCAAGTTCAAGGACCACGAAGTGATGCGCATCAAGGGGATCGTGCGAACCGTTCAGATCGCGGCCGGCGTCGTCGTGCACGGGGTGTATCAGTATCTCGAAATCGGACCTGACGAACGTCCGGCGCCCGAAGAATCTCGGCTTGTCCTGATCGGCCGCAACCTGGAGTCCGGTTTCATCAAGGGCGGCTGGGATCACTGTCAGCGGAACACCGAAGGAACCCGCGATTCGCAAGATTGCAGCCCCTGAAACGACGGGCAGAAAAAGACCGTGGACCGCTCTTCTTTCTCAGTCGAGCCAGTCCAGGGTCAGGAGGACTCGGCGGCTGCCGTTGGGAGGAGGGGAACGGTGGACCACTGCTCGCTCTTCCGCCCCGGCCCAGTCCGTGCCCTTGAAAACAGCCAGCGCGCCCGTGTCAATTCGACGAAGCCGACTCCCATCTCGGACCAGTCCCGAGGTCGCATCGTCGGGCCCCCCCGCATGCCCCAAACGGGAGCGATCGATGTCGGCTTCGGCCAGCCACTCGGTGCAGGCCCCGACGACGGTGAGCACCCCGCGTGCGACCACCCGATCGACGTGAAAGCGAGGGCAGTGGGGTCCCTCCGCAACGATCTGCCGGACCCCGACGACGCGCGCACCGAGGAGGTGTGCGAACAGTCCGGTCACCTCCTCGAGGTACGCCACCCATTCCCGCGCGTCTTCTCCTTCTCCGACGCGGAGTTGCTCGAGAACTCCTGGCTCGGGAGTCCCGTGAGGGGTGTCCACGGCAACCATGGACACGTCCAGGTCCCCGTCGGCCAATGCTTCCGCATGAATTCGCGCCCCTGGACCCGGACGCGTCGGAGCCGTCGCGAGCATCACTTCCGGCTCGTAGAGCAAGGCCAGGTCGGCCAGCTCCGTCCCGAGGACCACGGGGCCCCGAAGACCACGGTCGGTGACTTCCATCTCGTTCACGAACGGCTCCCTTCCCGCGGCAGAACTGACTCGTCCCGGGGCGCTGCTCCGCAGGGGTGAAATGCCGATCCCGTCTCGGGAGTTCCCTTGAAACCAGGCGAGCGAAGTCTTGGTTCCAAGTGGCAACAGGGAGACTCCGGAGCTTCCTCTCTCGCGCGCGCGGAATGTGGGAAACCCCGGGAACTCAGAGGACTCGGGGGGCATCCGCCAGGGAGCACGCCCCGGAGCTGGCACGAGCTCTCCAGGGTCCGTAGACCTGGTGGCCTCCGCACCCAACGACAGGAAGAACGGCTGACCTCTCATGACGACGACCCTTGAATCCCGCGATGACCGCCTTCCCGTCACCGTCCTGTCCGGCTTCCTCGGCGCCGGAAAAACCACGCTCCTCAATCAGGTTCTGAACAATCGCGAAGGCCGCAAGGTCGCCGTGATCGTCAATGACATGAGCGAGGTGAACATCGACGCCGCCTTGGTCGAGCGTGGGGGGGCTCAGCTCTCGCGAACCGAAGAGAAGCTCGTTGAGATGTCGAACGGTTGCATCTGCTGCACCCTTCGCGACGACCTCCTCGAGGAGGTGGCTCGACTGGCGAAGGAGAAGCGATTCGACTACCTCCTGATCGAGTCGACCGGCATCTCGGAGCCGATCCCCGTCGCTCAGACGTTCACCTTCGAGGATGAAGACGGGGTCAGCCTCGGCCACGTGGCGCGACTCGACACGATGGTCACGGTCGTCGATGCCAACCGCTTCCTTCGTGACTACTTCGAAGCTGAGGACCTGACGGAACGAGGGGAGTCCTTGGGGGATGACGACGAGCGAACGGTGACCGATCTTCTCATCGATCAGGTCGAGTTCGCGGACGTCATCATCCTCAACAAACTCGACCTGGTCAGTGAGGAAGAAGCCGGGGAAGTGAAAGCCGTCCTTGAGGCACTCAACCCGGGGGCGCAGATCTTGCCGACCACGCGGGGACAGATCCCCCTCACCAACGTTCTCGACACGGGGCTCTTCGACTACGAGAAGGCGGAGAACTCCGCCGGATGGATCCGCGAACTGCAAGGGGAGCACACCCCAGAGACCGAGGAGTACGGGATCTCCAGCTTTATCTATCGAACCTCGCATCCGTTCGATGCCTCGAAGCTCTGGGAGTTCATCAACGACGGAAAAGCCTGGCGTGGAGTGTTGCGTTCGAAGGGCTTCTTCTGGGTGGCTGCGGACGATCGGGTTCTCTACGAGCTCGCTCAGGCCGGTGGGGTCAACAGCGTGTCCCCGGCCGGCACCTGGTGGGCTGCGATGCCGCGCGAGGATTGGGGGCACCCCGAAGGCGAGCGACCTGACGAGAAACCCAACTGGGATGCGCGGTTCGGGGATCGTGCGCAGCAAATCGTCTTCATCGGTCAGGAATTGGACGAGAAGGCCATTCGTGCCCGACTCGACGCTTGCCTGCTCGACGAGGAAACCCTCGCCAATCCGGACGAGTGGGGCAACCTCGACAACCCGTTCCCCGCCCTGGAAATGCTCGAGGAATCCGAGGAGATGCTCGAGGAGTCCGCATAACGCTCGGCGGATCGGACGAACTTTCCTCGCCTCGCTGCATGAACAAGACCGCGCCGCAACAAGCAAAGCTTGTGCGGTCATCAAGATGGTTGCTCGCATCGCTCTTCCGCATGGCAAGGCAGCCTCTCGGTCAGTCATTCCACCGATCAACGACCGCGGATCACTGCAACTCGGGACCGACGGCCTCGCCACTCGGACGACACAAATCCCGTCACTCGCGCCCTCATGCTCGTATCAGAATGCGTGGAACGAAACGACGAGCAGAACGGACAAGGAGTCCCCGTCATGAGAGTGCGGCCGAGGGTCATGGTTTTCTCGACGCTGTTGGGTGTCGGATCCTTCCACCACTCCGTCGCGCAGCAGGAAGCCCAAGCCCTTGGGCCACTCTCGATTCCGTCCACCCTTTCCAAGGAACAGGCACGACCCGCCCTAGACAACGCCATCGGCTACCTCTTGAACACTCAGAACCAAGACGGCTCCTGGGCCAGCGCCGTGAAAGAGACCCTCTGGTTCGACTTTGCGGAGACGGAGACCTACTACGCCTGGAAGATGGCGGCCTCGGCCCTCGTGGTGCGCGCCTTGCTCGTGGCACCGGAAACCCCCGAACGGCGCAAGGCCCTCGAGCATGGCCTCCGCTGGCTCTGCACGGCGCGAGTCCCCAAGCGACCCGGAGACTGGGACACGGACTACGTCTGGACGGCCCTTTGTGGGATCGATGCGATGGTCGATGCCGCGAGGGACCCTCGTTTTCAGGAAAGCCCATGGAGCGAACGGATCCGCGCACGCGGACGAGTCTTCCATGAACTCCTCGTCCAAAACCAAGTGCCCAACGGCGGCTGGGGTTACTACGACGACCTCGAGGCTCCGTACACCCGACGCCCAAAATGGGCGACGAGTTTTTGCACCGCCATGGTGCTGCCGGCTCTTCAGGCGGCGCTCGAACTGGGGTGGAGTTCCGACCGAACCGTGCTTCCCCGCGCCCAGGACGCCGTCCGGCGTTGCGCCCTGCCGAATGGCGCCTACACCTACACCGTCGACACCGCATCACGCTTTCGGGCAGGCGAATCCATCGATGACATCCGTGGTTCGCTCGGTCGCACCCAAGTCGCCCATTGGGGCCTCGCCGTCACCGGCGACCGGAGGATTGGACAGGATCGCCTGCGTACCGGCCTCGACCAGTTCTTCGAGCACCACCGATTTCTTGACGTCGCTCGCATGCGGCCGGACGTCCACGAGGCCTACTACGACAACTCCGGGTACTTCTACCTCTTCGGTCATGTTTACGCCGCGGAGGTCATCGAACTCCTCCCGGAACGCGACCGGGAATCCCTTCACGCTCGACTCCGCCCGCACTTAGTCAAGGTTCAACGGCAAGATGGCTCAGCGAGAGACTTTCTGAACACGACCAAGTTCACCGCTGCGGGCACCGCGATGACGGCGTACGCGCTGGCTGTGGGGCTCCACCCGTAGCGCGCATCACTCCCCAGGGCCGGCTTCGCCTGACTCACGAGGATGCTGACCGCGAGCGGGGTTGAGCATCAAGTCGTGAATGGGTGGCCCGAGTCTGGACTGGTCGCGGAGACCAGTCGCGCCCTCTGGGCAGAGCGACAGTGTCGTGTCCTCATTCCGCCGGGAACCTCGGGTGCCTGAACGGCATTTGCCGGGCATGGGGCACAGGTTCGAACATCGTGGGAATCGGAGTCTCGCATGACCAGTCCATGGGTCCGGCGAATCGGAAGGACCGTTTTGTTGGCGTGTGCTTCCGGCGAAAGCCTTGCCACGGCGGCGCAGGATACGGAGCTCACGCTCGAGACGCCCGAGGAATGGAAACAGTGGATCGGCGAGGGCGTCGGACTGGACCGCTTGGTCACCCTGACTCGCGACTTGAGCGCCACCTCGGAGTTCTTCACCAACGAGCTTGGATTTCACGTCATCCCCGGCCAGGTTTTCGATGATGGCTTTGCCGTCAACTACATCTATTTCCATCGACGGCCGCTGTTCGAAATCCAGTCGATCTACAACAAGCAGCTGGCGCAGGAGAAATGGGGTGACGTCGAAGTTCGATTTCTCGAGAAGCACCAAGGGGGGTTCCAAGTCGGAATCGGCGTTTCCGACATTCCCGAAGCTAGACGCCGCGTCCGGCAACTCAATCTTCCCGAACAAGGTTCGCTGGGCTCCCCAGCCCAGACTGGTTTTGAGGGGACCCAAGCCCCGTACGAAAACAAATCGGCCGTGCTTCTGGCGCAAGACCAGCGTGAGCCTTACCAGTACGTCGCGCCGCTTTACTTCACCAACTACACCGACGTGGCCCGGAAGGATGGCCGAGAGCGGCGGCCAGAAGACATCCACCCGGCATTGCGTCACACCCACCCCAACACGGCCACCCAGATCATGGCGGTGTACATGGCGGTCGACGACCTCGACAAAGCCCTCTCCGCCTATCGAAGTCTCGGATTCACCCGTGCGGCTCTTGGTGAGCACGAGCAATGGGGGGCGCGTATGGCGAGACTTCCTGCCTTGAGCGCCGACCTCCTCCTCCTCGAAGCGACGCAACCCGATGGGATCGTCGGCAACTTCCTCCGCGGGCGGGGCCAGGCCGTCGCGGCAATGGGAGTCCGCATCGGCGTTCAGGACTTGGCGCTTGCCCAGAGTGTGATCGAGCACAACACGGGACGATCGATGACTCGTTATGAGATTCGAAATCGACCGGGCTTCTTCGTCCCTCCCGAACTCACCAGTGACGTCTTCGTTGAATTCGTCCAGGAGTAACCAAACCGCCACCGGCAACTCCGCCCAACCGCTTGTGGCAGCCCTCGGAATGGCTCCCCCAGGCCCCCGCTGGCAGCGTCCCTTTCGCGATCAGTTCGCCGCTTCGCGGAGTCTCCAGGTCAGCGTCTCGCCCGCATGGAAAGGAACCACGGTCTGACCGGCCTGACAGATGCTCTCGGGAACGGTTTGTTGCGCACGCTCGAGAGTCATCGTTCCTTCGTTCAAAGGAAGTCCGTAGAAGCGGGGACCGTGTTCGCTGGCGAAGGCTTCCAGACGCTCGAGGTGACCTTCCTCCTCGAACACCTGGGCATAACTCTCCAGTGCCACGGGCGCGCTGTAGATTCCGGCGCAACCGCAGGCACTTTCTTTGGCGGTCTGGGGATGGGGGGCCGAGTCGGTTCCGAGGAAGAACTTCGGATTGCCGGAAACCGCGGCTCGCCGCAGCGCGTGAAGGTGCTCGCGACGCTTGGCCACCGGCAGGCAGTAGGCGTGGGGACGCAACCCGCCATCGAACAGCGCGTTGCGATCGATGTGGAGGTGATGCGCCGTGATCGTCGCGGCGACGTTGTCCGGAGCCGCAGTGACGAAGTCCACGGCGGCCTCGGTCGTGATGTGTTCCAAGACCACCTTGAGTTCTGGGAACCGATCCACGAGAGGCCGAAGAACCGACTCGAGAAACACCGCCTCCCGATCAAAGACGTCCACTCCTCCGTGAACCACCTCGCCATGCACAAGAAGCGGCATACCGATCGACTGCATGCGCTCGAGGACCGGATGAATGTTGCGAACATCGGTCACTCCCGCCGCCGAGTTCGTGGTTGCCCCGGCCGGGTAGAGCTTGCAAGCCGTGAAGGTGCCGTCCTCGAATCCCGCGGCGACTTCGTCCGCGTCGATGGTGTCGGTGAGGTAAGCGGTGAGGAGCGGAGTGAATTCAAACTCCGCTGGGCAGGCCGCAAGGATCCGCTCCCGGTACTCGACCGCCGCGGTCCGGGTGGTCACGGGAGGGACCAGGTTCGGCATCACAATCGCCCGTGAAAACTGGCGGGCCGTCGCCGCGACCGCCAGCTCCAACATGGCTCCGTCACGCAGATGAACGTGCCAGTCGTCGGGTCGACGGAGCGTCAAAAGGCGGGGGTCGGTCATTGTCGCGGAAGCCTGCCCGCCCGGTTGGCGCTGCCCGATTGCAAACGCGTCACAGACGGATTTAGAGCCCGCAGCATACGAGAAGACTCTCGCCGATCGTCCTCGGGGAATCTGAAGTCAGTAAGGTCAAAGGGGAAGTCGACCGAGTCGGCGCGATCGACCGAGGTTCCTCCGGATGGCCTCCGCGGCGCTCAAGGTCCGCCAACTCCGACTCCGCAGCTCGGACTCAGCAAGACCCCGCCATCAGGAACTGATCCAAGAAACGATCCTCCGCGTCGCATCCAAGAGAGAAGGCGCCCAGGTCGGGGGATGGGAGAATGTCTTCCCGTCCCCGAAGGAACTCGCAGACGCGGTCCAGGGTCGGATCTTTCCCCGGCATGATTTCGGCGGCGGTCGAGTAGCGAAGCTCCGCGTGGTGCTGGGGCTCTTCCCGGACCAAATCGAAAGGGATCGCGAACTGATCGAAGTAGTGGTACGCCCAGCGAAGGGCGAGTCTCGCGGTTTCTCGGGACGGCGGAGCTCCCAGAGCGTGGTCCAAGGCCTGCTCGAAGTCTTCCGGTCGCTCCACTTGCGTGGTGCAACCGGTGTGGGAGTAGGTTCCTTGGGCTACGGCAACCACCGGCTTCCCCGTCACGGCCATCTCCAGACCAAGGGTGGTCGCATACACGATGCCGGCGCAAGAAAGGTCCGCCAAAGTGTAGGAGCTGACCGGATCCTTCGGCATGACCACGCGAACGTTCTCTGGGGCAGACTCGCGCATGGTTCGGGCGTGCTCGAGCTGTTGGTGGTTGGTTCCCAGTGAGTTGACGTTGGGGTGCACCCGAATCACGAACTGATACTCCGGGCGCCGTCGAGCGTAGTCGAGGACCGCGGGGAGGAACTGGCGGGAGTCGGGAAACGCGCCCGCGGTTCTGTCGGGGAATGCGGCGGTTTCGTCTTCGGACGAACCAAAGACTCCGACGATCGGACGATCATCCAGGTCGAGCTTCCGGCACACTTCTTCCCGGGCCTGGGGAGGTGGGCTGAAACACATCCAGGAATAGCCCTTGCCATCTCGGCGATCTTGCAACACTCCCTGGATGTGTTGCACCTGATCCTCTTGAAGAGGCACGTCCTTCCATCGACTCCAACGCTCTCGGTTGCTCTCCAGCTCGTGCATCCGGGAGTTCTCGGTGAAGCGAATCGTGTTCTTGCGAAGCCCGCGTTCGTGGGTCACGAAGCGAATGCCTCGCTGTTTGCAGAGTTCGATCGCGATCCAGTGGGGATAGAAGCGGCCATTCAGTGTCACCATGGTGTCTGGCTGAAAATCATCCAAGAGGACCCGCAACCCCTCGGCGGCGATCACCGCGGCTTTCAGGTGCCCCCGCAACAGCATCTCGATCACCGGATCGTCCACATTCAGACGACTCGAGCGGTAGTGGAAACCCGCGGAACTCGCGGTCCACGCCGCGACCGGCAGCCCTTTCCAATGAGCTTGCAGCAAGCTTGCGGTCGCCACGTCTCGGGCGAATTCCTCCGCGATCCGTGGCACTTCCGGTGGCACGTAGCGTCCCAGCCACTCGTAGTTCACTCGGAGGGCGTGGAACTGATCCGCGACGTCCCGCTGGCAGCTGTTGCACGACATGCCATCGCGAGGGTTGACTCCGGCGCGAAACACGTCGCAGACCGGAAACTGGGCGTCGCACAAGACGAACTTCAAGGACTCGCCACGCAGAGCAAGCCCATGGGCCCAGGTGCATTCCAACGCCGTGTGGTACGCCCACTTGGCGTAGGGCGAGAAGAACAGGATTCGCTCGGTCATGAGGCGGCGCTGCTCCCGGCGAGTTGCGCAACCACTTTCTCGTACCCCAGGTCCCAGGGCGTCCCCGCCCAATCTGGACATTCCTCGCAAGCACATCCCGACGCGAATCGATCGTTCAAGTGTTGCATGCGACTGCGCCAATAGAAGTCGCTATGCCACTGATCTTGCAGGCTCGATTCCAAGACCGAGCGATGGGTGGTGCGCTGCTCCCAGTCGATCGGGCAATACTTCAAGACTCCGCGGTGGTTGACCACCACTCGGCGGAACAGATGGGCACAGGGCCACCGTTTGTCCCAACCCGGCCAGAGGCTTTCGGAAGGATCGTTCAGACCAACGTTGGAGATCATCTCCCGGATCAGGACTTTGTCGACTCGCGGTGCCCAGAAGTCCCGAAACTCCTCAACTTCGTCGACGTTGTCCGCCTGCTTCACGAAGCTGACCATGACTTTGATCGGAAGTCGTTCCTGGTCTCGAATCTTCAAGAACCGCAGCACGTTCTCCTGAGTACGCGCGAAGTTCAACCCGACCCGGATCCGCCGAAAAGTCTCCGGCCGAATGGCGTCAAGAGAGAAGTCGACGATGGCCACGCCGGAGTGGGCCAGGCGCTCGGCTCGTTGTTCGTTGAGCAGCGAGCCATTGGTGGTCAGTCCCGCCGGCCCCACGCCTTTTTCCTTGGCATACTCCAGCATGGAGAACAGGTGGGGGTGCACGAGCGGCTCGCCGTCCGCGGTGATTCGAACGAACTGGAGTTCTCTTCCTTGACACTCGTCGACTACACGTTGGAACGCTTGCAAGGTGAGATGATCGGTGTCCGCCAAGAACTCGGGGCGCTTGCCTTCAGCGGTCGTCAGCGATTGCGGGCAGTGCACACAGCGAGCATTGCAGACGTTGGTGACGTCAAACATCACGTAGGTCGGAAACTCGGCGCAGGCCGCCGACTCGAACCCGTACGCGGCCGGCATGCCGCGCTCATCGCGGCGCGGGGCCACGGGTGACGGCCGATAGCGCCAATCCTCGCCCTGGCACTTCGCAAAATTCAGGAACCCCGACAGATCCCAAGACTCGGGCCGCGCTCCCGTTGCCAGGGCTCGGCGCAGGCCCGCGTGGTCGCGAGCATCGAGCAAACTGTCTGCGAACTCCACCCGATGCTCGACGTCGTAGCAAAACTTGAAACTCGGCGGATGGTCGAGGATCTCTTGGAGAAAATCGAACGGCGAACGAGCATCCGACTGGCGAAACGACCGCACCGAGACGGCACGAACACCAACACCGACGGGAAGTCGGCAATGCTCCCACTGAGTGAAGTAGTCATGCCGTTCCGGTTCGAATTGCCACAAGCCACGCTGCACGAGCCGAGGATCCAGGAACCACTGATCCGGTCCGACCAGCACCAAGGTCTCGGCGCCGACTCCCTGACATTTTTGCAGCAGAGACTCACGCGAGTCCACCGTCGGGGCATGGTCGCTCGAGCTTCCCCAAGCAACGAGGGGAGCTTCCAGCTGGGCCAGCCGCTGCGAAAAGCCAGCGATGCGCGCCACTTCTTCGGAGGTGGCGTCGACGCGAGCGCGAGAGTCGAGAAGGATGAGCATTTTGTTCCGGGTCATGTTTGCCTCATCGACGGCCCGCGCGCCCGCCTTGAGAGGATCGCCGAGAGCGAATCCCCGATGACGCTTTTGTCACCAGCCCTCGAGGGATAACCCGTAGAAAAGGCGCGTTGCTTGGATCCACCTTTGCACAAGATGACGGCGCGTGAAACATGCGAGATCCGTCGCATCCAAAGGATGACCTGGAGACTGATCGAGGTCGTTGCGACACGCAATGAGCGGGAAGGGGTTTCGGCGAACTCACCGGAACGCTTGTCTGCGGCTTGCCCGATCGCAGGAGCCCCCTCGACTGATTGCCGACGATCGATGGTGGCTGACGAACGACTTGGCCGGTCCGGAGCGAATCCGAGGACGTCGCGCCGTGCGACGACGTCGGACCTTCGTTCACCCTTACTGTCGAGGGGAGTTCTGGCAGTTCTTCGGCGAGGTCGGGTCCCTCAAAGAGCTTTCGTGAAGCCGTTGACTCGGGGGAGTCCGGGCCGACAGAGGATCCTTGGAAGCGGTGACCTGGTCAGCGGTCGCTGTTCGTTCGCGCTTCCCCGGAAGGCGTTCGGGCGGTCATCTCCTGGGAGGATTTTGAAGTGCACAAACTCCGGGTTCTCGATACCCTCGGCGCCCGAGGCCAGGATTCCCCCGTGGTTTCGGCCTCGTCTCGCACTTCGCTCGCGAGAAACCGGGAGAGCTGGGCCGTAGGAAGACACACCGGGCTGTCAGTGGAGTCGAGCTGTTCGTTGACCCGCTGTTCAAGGATCCGGGTGGAAGCGATCTGGTTCCCCCTTCCGCAAGTGAGGGCGAGAGAAGCCAGTATTTCTGACCGACGTTGTTCCAGAGCGAAGCGCTCGCCGACCGGCGACGCATCCCAAGACACGAGTTCTTTCCATCGATTGTTGTTCTCCAGGGCCAGGCAGTTCGAACAACATTGGATGGAAGATCTGACTGTCAAGGGTCACTTCAGGAGCTTGTGGGTCAGAAGAAAGATTCAAAGCAAAAGGAGTGCAGCATTGCGTACCAACGGAACTGTGAAGTGGTTCAATGAGGAAAAGGGCTTCGGGTTCATCGTTCCAGAATCCGGAGGCGGGGACTGCTTCGTGCACCACAGTGCGATTGAAGGAGAGGGTTTCAAAACCCTGCGAGAAGGAGAAAAGGTGGAGTTCGAAATCGTCGACGGTCAGAAGGGGCCGGCGGCGGACAAAGTCGTCCGACTCGACGCCTGATCTTCGCGACAACTGAATACTCTTCCGAGGCTGTCCGGTGAACCCGGACAGCCTCGTTTCGTGAACATCCTCAGGATCGACGCCGCGTCACGAACGAGTCCATCAGTGACCGAACACTTCGCGGGGTCATCCGTGCGTTCCGGTGCATCACTCCGCCAAGGCCGCAAGCTGAGCGAGGGCCGTCGCATTCCCTGGATCCAGCTCTAAGACACGATCGAAGGCGGCTCGGGCCTTCTCCCACTGGCGCAGATGCCCTGCCGTGATCCCCAAGTTGAGAAAACCACGCACGCTGTACGGATTGCGCTGAACGCCGCGCTCGAGTCGATCGACCGCTTCCTTGACTTTGCCCTGAGCCCCCAGAATCTCCGCTTGCAACAGCAACGGACTGGCCGACCCGGGCTTCCATTGCTCCAGCAGACGAGCTTCCTTGAGGGCCGCGCCAAGCTGGCCGGAAAGGCTCAGACGTCCCGCGTTCATCGTGCGGGCTCCCAGATGACGAGGCCACATCTCCAAAGCGAGACCCAGGAATCGATCCCCCTGTTCCTGCTTCCTTTGGCCGTAGTACTCGGCAGCAAGATCGCGAAACAACTCAGCGGCCAACCAGCGCAACTCGTCGTCGTCGGAGTGTTCCTCCGCCAGGTGCTGGAGCGCCGGGGCCGAGATTGGTTTGGCGGCCATCAACTCGTTGATGCGACGAGCGACGATCGCGGCTCGATCCAATTGCTCGCGCCGCTCCATCGAGGCCGCGGGAACCAAGGTGCTGCTCGACTGACGGAGTTGTGCGAGCATGCCGTGGAACCAATCCCCCCGCTGTTCCAGCATGGCCGCTTCGGCGGCGTACTCCAATTCGGGATGGGCGTCCCGGGTCCGGGGTCCCTCACCGGCCCATCCCTTCAAGGTCTCGGTGCCGGCCACGAACTTTCGGAGCAGCGCATTCGCGTTCACCGTTCGATCCGGGAACAGCACGCGAGGGACCTTGGCCGAGGCGAGCCCCGCCTCCATGACCTCCGGATCCAACTTCAGTGGACTCACGCTGCTCACGAACATCGCCTCCTCCGAAGAGAGCGACGTTGTCCACAGGGAGACGTGGGGGAACACATCGAGGAGCGTGCGCACCACGGTCCGAAATGCTTCTTCGTCCATGTTGTAGGAGTGCAACCACTGCATGAGGATGCCGCCGTCCGCCAAACGCCCGCGAGCCTCCTCAAAAGTCTCCTGAGTGAAGAGATGGGCAACCCCCGGCACCCAGACGTTGGAGGGTTCGGAAACGATCAGGTCGTATTGGCGATGTCCGTAACGGAGAGTGGTTCGGCCATCGGTTTTCAAAACTCGAAAGCGAGGATCCTCCAGGATGCCCTGGTGCAAACTGTCGAAATAGGGAAGAGCGTCCACCACCAGAGGCGACAGCTCGGCGCAATCCACTTGGGCGATGGAAGGAAAGCGAAGCACCGTCGCTGCGGTTTGCCCGGTTCCGAGGCCGATGACCAAAGCGGATTCCGGTTGGGGGTGAAGAGCCGCAGGCAGGGCGCCGGCAAAAGTCTGGGTCAAGCGGTCCCACAACAACGTCGACCCATCGGTCTTGCCATCCAACGTGAACATCCGGTCGTCGCCACGCTGGATGACCGCCACGGTGGTTTCGAAACCCGACTCGAAGAACAGGAAATGGTCGTACTGCTGGCTCTCGGCAGAGTCGTCGTAGAGGTAGGGAGCGGCGTTGAGGGTCTTCCTTTCCCATTCCGGCGCGAACTTGGCAACGACGAACGCTCCCGCCAAGAAGACTCCCGTCAGCGCCACTCGGGTCCCGGCACGCCAGGCGCCGGTCCACAACACGGGAAGGGGAATCAACAGTGCCACACAAAACAAGCCGCGCACGCTCCCATCGATGCCGAACTCCGGCATCATCCACAGCGCCGCCAGAACCAGTCCGGCAATGTTCCCCACGGTCAGTCCCGCATAGAGTCGTCCGGCTCGAGCAGCACCTGCTCGAACCCCACAAGCAACCGCCGCGGAGTAAGACGCTCCAAAGGCAAGGGTCAGAGGAACCAGCACCGCGATCGCGATCACCAGTCGTCGCCAGGTTTGGGTCAGCACCGAGTCTCCGGTGCTCTTCAGCATCAGCAGATCCGGTCGGCTCGCCACCACGATCACCAGCAGGAAGCCGGCCAACCCAACGAACATCCAGCAGCCCAGGAACACCGCCCGGGCCGCCCCGACGCTTCGCGACACCATCCCCTTGACCAGGAGTGCCCCGGCTCCGAGACCAAACACGTAGCTGGCCAGCACCACCGTGAACGCCCGGGCGGTCGGGCCGAGCATCATGCCGAGGATGCGAAACAACAGGACTTCCAGGGCAAGTGCCAATGCCCCGCCTGCGGTGACCGCAACGAGCATGGGAAGTTCACGAAGCCAAGGCTCGTCTTGACTGACTTCCTCGGTCGATCGTGGAGTTCGTTGGTCACCCAGGGAGCCCGTTCCCCGCCATGCCCACCCAAGCACCACGAGATCCACGAACAAGACCACCAGAGCTGCGCCGGTCACTCCCAGCCATGGCAACAAGAGAAATCCCCCCAAGCACGTACCCGCCGTCGCGCCAAGCGTATTGACGCCGTAGGCAAGGGCCGCGGCTCCGCGAGAAGGTGAGCTTCGTTGCAAGGCGGCGATGGCCAATGGGAATCCCAATCCCATCAGGGTGGTGGCAGGAAGGATCATGGCGCTTCCGACCATGGCCCGGAGCGCGGCCCCCCAGTCACTCGCCAACAAATCCCCGCGGGAACACAGGGCGAAGAGCGGATCCAGGGCGGGGAGGGAGAACACCGCCACCGTGGAACACACCACGGCCGCCGCTTCGGCGACGAAGAACCAATGCCGGGGACGATGGGTTCGCTTGGACCACACGACCGCGACCGCCGATCCCAAGAACAGGCCAAACATGTACATGGCCACGGTCATGATCTGAGACAAAGCGGTGCCACCAACCCATGGCACGAGGGCTCGCGACCACAAAACCTCGAGCGCCAGGGCTGCCATGCCGGTCCCGGTCAGAGCCACGAGAAGTCTTCGATCTTGGTTCATGAATTCCACCGAGTGGCCACGGGTTCGAGCGAGACGAACGCGGCGAGATCATAGCCCCCGCTTCTGACCGAGGAGCCGAGCTGGTAGCTTCTTCCGTCCCCATGGCCCCGCGACAAGGAGAGCAATGTGACGGCAACCGAGATTCACCCAACCGCGGTGGTCGCGCCCGGGGCGGAGCTGGGAGAAGGCGTGCGAGTCGGGCCGCACACGGTCATTGAGGACCACGTCCGCATTGGCGATCGCTGCCAGATCGGTCCCCAATCGATCATTCACTCCTACGTGGAGATGGGCGTCGACAACAAGGTCCACGGGCGGGTCGTCCTCGGCGACCTTCCTCAAGATCTTTCGTTCGACGGGCGGGAGACCTGGGTCCGCATCGGCGACCGCAACACTTTTCGCGAATCCGTCACCATCCATCGCTCCACCGACGAACTCGCCACGCGGCTGGGCTCCGACTGCTATCTGATGGTGCACGCTCACGTCGCCCACAACTGCCAGATTGGCGATCACGTGATCCTGACCAACAACGTGCTGCTTGCCGGTCATGTCACCGTCGACGACCACGCGATCTTGGGCGGAGCGGTCGGGGTGCACCAATTCGTGCGAATCGGGACCCGGGCGATGATCGCCGGGGGGGCGATCCTGTTGCAAGACATCATTCCCTACACCATGGCCGCGACGAACCCCGCCAAGCACTACCGCCTCAACAGCATCGGGCTGCGGCGTTCGGGAATGGACGCCGAACACCACCAGGCCCTCGAAAGAGCTTTTCGATCCATGCGACGGGGCGGAGACTGGGAAGGTCCGGACTGCGAGCCAATGCGTGTGGTCCAGCAATGGTTGAACGCCGAATCCAAGCGCGGAGTGAGTGGGTTCGCCAGCAGCCGTCGCCGCTAAGTCATCGAAGAGATTCTTTGCCGCTGGCCCCCGGAACGCCACGGGCTTGCAACGCCAAACGAACCTCCTCGACCACCTTGGACAGCGTCTGTCCCGAGGTGACCACTTGCACGTCGGCCATGCGATAGAGCTTCTCCCGTTCGGAAAGAATCGCGCACAAGTGGGCAAAGGCCCCTTCGTTCCCTTCCATCGGTCGCGTGTCCCCTTGCTCCACGACGCGACTCCAGTGATCTTCTGGACGAGCCTGCAACCAGACCGTGACCGCGTGGCCGCGAAGCAACCCAAAGTTCTCCGGATCGGTGACGATTCCACCACCGGTCGCCAAGATCTTCTGCTCGGCCCCGTCGAGCTCCGCAGCCAACACTTCCCGCTCCAGGCGACGGTAGTAGTCTTCCCCGTGGAGCTCGAAGATCTCGGAAAGCTGCAAACGGGCGTGCCTCTCGACGGCTTGGTCGAGCTCGACGAAGGCGCAGTCCAACACGTCGGCCAGGCGTTGGCCCACCGAACTCTTCCCAGCCCCGCGCAAGCCGAGCAGGGCCACGACCGATCGCCCGTCCGGACGGGGAGTGGACTGCAGCAGAGCCGGGGGAGTGGTGCCGAGGGCCGAAGCAATCTCGGCGAGACGCAGAATCGAAGGATTGGCGCGGCCGCGCTCCACGTCGGCCAGGAAGCGCTCGGAAATCCCGGCACGATGGGCCAGTTCGCGGCGCGTCCAGTTGCGCTCTCGGCGTCGGCGGAGGACCCCGTCGCCAAGGATCTGAAGGATTCTTCGCTCGCTCATTGGCAGTATATTGCCTGAATCTGCCCGCCGTTCCAAGGCGTACTAGACTTATGCTGCCTGGTTTGCGATCGAGCGCCTATCGCCTCCCTGCGTGGCTCGCCCGGAGAACCGGATCGATGATCTCATTCCACACTCATCCCGACCAATACCGCCACTGGAAGTTCCAAGTGGAGGGAGCCGAGGCACGGCTGTCCCTCCAAGTGGACCCCGAGCACCCTTTCAGCGACGGCTACGAGTTGAAGATGAACTCGTACGACCTGGGCGTGGACATCGAACTCCAAGATGCGGTGCAACGCCTGCGCTTCGAACATCCGCAAGTGAAGGTGTTGGTGATTTCCTCGGCCGTGGATCGCACGTTCTGCGCTGGCGCAAACATCCCGATGCTGGCCAGCTCCACCCATCCCTTCAAAGTCAACTTCTGCAAGTTCACCAACGAGACCCGGTTGTCTCTCGAAGACGCCAGCCGGCATTCCGGGATTCGAACCATCGCGGCTCTCAATGGACTTGCCGCGGGAGGTGGTTACGAGCTTGCGATCGCGTGCGACGAGATTTACCTGGTGGACGACGGCAATAGCGCCGTGTCCCTTCCCGAGGTCCCGCTGTTGGGGGTCCTGCCGGGGACTGGCGGGCTGACCCGTCTGGTGGACAAGCGCAAGGTCCGTCGCGACCTCGCCGACATGTTCTCCACGTTGGTCGAAGGCGTTCGAGCCAAGAAAGCCAAGGCCTGGGACCTGATCGACGACTCTTTCCCCAAGAGCCGCTTCGACGAGAAGATCGGTGAGAGAGTCGCGGCCCTCGTGGAGTCCAACCCGGCCCGTTCCGAGGGCCCCGGCATCACGCTGTCCCCGATCTCGCCGCGCGAAACGGAAGGGGGCTTCCGTTACGAGTACATCGACGTCGAGCTCGACACTCCTCAGCGTCGCGCCACCGTGACCGTGAAAGGCCCGTCGGGCAAACAGCCGACGAACGGCGAGGAGTACCTTCAGGCAGGAGATTCCTCCTGGGCGATTCAGGCCTTCCGCGAACTCGATGACGCGATTTGCCAGCTCCGCTTCGAGTTCCCCGAGGTCGGACTGCTGTTGTTGAAGACCAGCGGTGACATCGACACCGTCCTTCAGGTGGAACAAGATCTGGTGGCCGCCAAGGACCACTGGCTGTGCAACGAAATCCTGGCGTTCATGGCGCGGACCATCCGCCGCTGGGAACTGACCGGGCGAAGCTTGTTCGCGTTGATCGAAGCTGGGAGTGCCTTTGCGGGTTCCCTCTTCGAACTGGCGCTGGCCTGTGATCGGATCTACATGCTCGATGATCCGGATCACCCCTGCGAAGTCGCTCTGTCGCCGGTTTCGCGCGGCTTGCTTCCCATGTCCAGTGGCCTGACTCGCCTGCACAACCGCTTCTTGGCCAAACCGGACCATGCCGCACGACTGGCACAGGAATTGCCCCGAGTCGACGGCCCGGATGCCGACGAACTGGGACTGATCACAGTCCTGGCGGACGACATCGACTGGGAAGACGAGGTTCGCATCGCCATTGAGGAACGGGTGTCCCTGTCCCCGGACGCCTTGACTGGCATGGAAGCTTCGCTGCGCTTCGGCGGCGCAGAAACCTGTGATTCGAAGATCTTCGGCCGGCTGTCGGCGTGGCAGAACTGGATCTTCATTCGCCCCAACGCCACGGGGGAAGAGGGGGCGCTGGTTCGTTACGGACATCCCGAGAGTGCACGATTCGACTGGAGAAGAACATGAGTGCCGTTGACCTCGAAGCGAAGATCCCCAACAACGTCGATCTCAAGAACGACAAGCGGCTACTCCGGGCCCTCGAGAAATGGCAACCGAAATTCCGCGAGTGGTGGAAGGAGATGGGGCCCTCCGATTACAACACTGACCAGATCTATCTGCGGACCGCGGTGGGGGTCGGCAAGGGAGGCTGGGCTCATTTTGACTACGTGAAGATGCCGGACTACCGCTGGGGCATCTTTCTTGCTGAGCCGGTCGAGCGCACGATCCACTTCGGGGACAACATTGGTTCTCCCATTTGGAACGAAGTGCCGGGAGAAATGCGCAACCGCCTGCGTCGACTGATCGTCACCCAGGCTGACACTGAACCGGCCTCGGTCGAACAGCAGCGTCTTCTTGGTGACACGGCACCCTCGCTGATGGACATGCGCAGTCTGTTCCAAGTCAACGTCGAAGAGGGGCGACACCTGTGGGCCATGGTGTATCTGCTGCACACTTACTTCGGCGCCGACGGTCGAGATGAGGCGGAAGAACTGCTGGAGCGACGCAGCGGCAACGCCGACAAGCCGCGCATTCTGGAGGCCTTCAACAAACCGATCGAGTCCTGGCTCGACTTTTTCTGCTTCACCACCTTCACCGACCGGGACGGCAAGTATCAGCTCGCCAGTCTGGCGGAAAGCAGCTTCGACCCTCTGGCTCGTTCCACCCAGTTCATGTTGACGGAAGAAGCGTATCACATGCAGACTGGCGAGAACGGCGTCGGTCGCGTGCTGCACCGCACCGGTGAACTGCTGGCCGAAGGCAAGGATCCGAAATCGGTGGGGGCGATGCCGCTGGACCTGGTGCAGCGCTACGTGAACGCCTGGTTCTCGGTGAGCATGGACCTGTTCGGCGGAGAAGATTCCACCAACGCGGCCGAGTCCTTCGCTTCCGGCCTCAAGGGCCGCTACCGCGAAGGAGATGGAATCTACAAGGATCCCAAGGCACTGGCACAGGCCTACAAGCTGGAAGTTCCCGAGGGCAATCGCCTCGTCGAACAGGAGATTCCGCTGCGACGCGCCATGAACGGCCTGCTCCTCGATGCTTACATCGCCGACTGCAAGCGGATCGTGAGCCGCTGGAACCGGGATCTGGAGCGCCTCGGTGTGAAGGAAACCATCGAACTTCCGTCCAAGCGATTCCACCGCCACCAAGGGGTGTACGCCGACTTCGACTTCAACCCGGCTGGCGAGCTCATCAGCAAGGACGACTGGGCGGCCAACGTGGACTCTTGGCTCCCGACCCAAGCGGACCGGGAGTACGTGGCCTCTTGCATGAAGCCGGTACGGGAACCGGGCAAGTACGCCAATTGGATCGGACCTCACAGCGTCGGCGTGAATGAACAACCCCTCGACTTCGAGTACGTCAAGTTCCATTGAGCGATCGCTCTTCCCTCACCGTGCCCCAAGAACCGCCCAAGCTCCCCAAGGAGCGCTGAAGGAGAATCCGCCGATGTCGGACCGACTCGTCTATGTCTGCGATGGAGGAGATTGCAGCGAGAAGGGCAGCGTCGAGCTGTTCGAGAAGCTTCGCAATCGCCTCGCCGAAGTGGACCCCGGCGAAGAGAAGGCGCGGGTGCGCAAGTACCCTTGCTTTGGAGGATGCGAGCACGGCATCAATCTCACCGTTTGGCCGGACCGGGTGTTCTACAGCAAGGTGAAAGAGGACGACCTGGACGAGATCGTCGATCACGTCGAAAAGAACGCGCCACCCTTGGAGCGCCTGTGCGGGATCGTCAAGAAAGACGTGGAAGACATCATCTGGGAGATGCTCGACTCGCCGTACTGAGTTCCTCGTGGCTCGCCCGGATGACTCATGAAGACGGTCGCGGGCCAGAGCTTTCCTGACGACGACGGAGGCGCCGATTTCCCGTGGGCGCATCGGAAGATCCGCGGGAAAGGAAGAACCGCGCCATGACATCGCCAGAAGAGACCAAGGCCGTTTGGCATCGGCCTTGATTGAGCCGGGCTAGGAGGCTTCATGAACACTCCCTTGCTACTGACCCGAGAGCCCGCGACCGAGGCGCAGAGTTTGGCGGACTACCGCAAAGAGGGGGGCTATGCCGGCTTTTCCTCCTTGGACCAGGTGTCGCCCGCTCAGATCCTCGAAGAGCTCGAAGCTTCCAAACTGCGCGGGCGAGGCGGAGCCGCGTTCCCGGCGGCGCGCAAGTGGAAACTCGCCCAACAGGCGGAAGCGACGGTCAAGTACACCGTGGCCAACGGCGGAGAACACGAGCCGGGCAGTCACAAGGACCGTCACCTCGTGCAGTATTACCCCCATCGGGTCCTCGAGGGGATGTTGTGGTGTGGCTACGCCACCGGAGCCAAGGTCGGATACCTCTACCTCATCGAAGACATGGCGGCGCCGATTGCCGCGGCGGAGCGCGCCATCGAAGAAGCCACCGAGGCCGGCCTTCTCTGCACTGCGCTCGGCAACGGTTTCGAGTTCGAGATCAAGATTCACCGAGCACCCACCACCTACGTTGCGGGAGAGGAAACAGCGGCCCTCGACTCGATTGAAGGGGGACCCGGAAAGCCTCGGGAGAAACCGCCGTATCCGGGGGAAGCCGGCCTGTTCGGTCAACCGACGACGGTGAACAACGTCGAAACCTTGGCCCACGTCGCTTGGATCCGCCACCACGGAGCGCCGGCCTTTGCAGCGATCGGAACCGAGGAGAGCACCGGCACCATGCTGTTCACTCTGGGAAAGGAAGTGAATCGTCCCGGCGTGTACGAAATGCCGTTCGGAACGACCTACCGACAACTGCTTGAAGACTGTGGCGGCGGCGTGCGAGGGGAGAAAGCGGTGCGCGCGGTGCTTCCGGCGCTTTCCTGTCGTTTCTTGAGCGCGGATCAGCTCGACACTCCGATCGCCTACGAAACCATGAAGTCGCTGGGCACGTCACCTGGCTGTGGGGGAGTGCACGTGATCGTCGAAGGACAGGATGTCATGGAGAAAGTCGCGTCGATCGCCGACTTCTTCATGAAGGAACAATGCGGTCAGTGCCCCCCCTGTCGCATGGAAACCAATCAGTTCGCGCACATTTTGAAGGGAGTGCGCGACGGCAAGCGAGGGGACTTCTCCGGCCAGCTCGAGAAAATCGCTCGCTTCACCGCCGGCAAAGGACGCTGCTCCTTGATCGAGATGGCCGCAGCCCCCGTGCTGAGTGCTGCCGAAGTGTTCCGCTCCGACTTCGAAGCCTGTGCCACGGAAGCTGCGGAGCCCGAATGATCCCTCTTGGGGCGAACATGCCCCCCGTCAGGGAGCCTCGCGGTCGACGCTGGCTTCTGGTTCCTTCGGCGAGGACGGGATCCTCGTGTCCGCGTCGATCAACCGCTTTCCTCGGTTGACCACTTCTCGAACCAGAACATCGAAGTCCTCAAATCGACTGCGGTGATTGGTGATTGCCGCGCGAATCGAAAACTGCCCATCCAGATTGGTGTGAGACGGTGCGGCCACTCCGTCCTCGTGCAAGCCAAGAAGAATCTGACGATTCCAACGATCGAGTTGCTCGGCGTGGGATCGAACACTCGGCGGCGAGAAACGAAAGTTCACGATGTTCAGTGGCACTGGCGCCAGCAACTCCAGGCTCTCTTCGGCATCGATCAAACCTGCCAAATAGCGGGCATGTTCGATGTTTTGCTGAATCGTTGCGGCCAGCTGATCGATGCCGAAGTGCTTGATCGACATCCAGACTTTTAGTGCCCGGAACCCGCGGGACATCTGCAGGCCTCGGTCCATGTAGTTCATCGGCCCCGTCGCCACTCCGCTTTCGAAGGGAGACAGATACGCTCCGGTCATCTGAAACGTGTGCTGAGCGACTTGCGGATCTTTGAACAGAACCGCTCCGGCGTCATAGGGGATGTGCAGCCACTTGTGCAAATCGAACGCGACGGAGTCTGCTTTCTCGAGACCCGCGAGGAGATGGTGTTGCCGGGGCGCCAGGGCCGCCAACGCGCCAAAGGCCCCATCCACGTGAAGCCACACGCCATGTTCCCCACAGATCGCGGCGAGAGCCTCCAGGTCATCGAAAGCCCCGATGTTCACCGTGCCCGCGTTGCCAATCACCGCCACGGGGATCACTCCGGCGGCGTGGTCCTCTCGAATTCGTCGCTCGAGCTCAGCCACCACGATGCGGTGCTCGCCGTCGACGGGAATGGTGCGAAACGCCGCTCGCCCCAGACCGAGAATCTCCAACGCGCGGTGATTCGAGGAGTGCGTCTCGGACGAACCGTAGACGGCCATGGGCGGTTGATCTTGGAGCCCCCGCGAACGGATGTCGTGAGGCGCGCGAGTGTCTCGCGCCACGGTCAGTCCGCTCAAATTGGCGATGCTGCATCCCGAGGTCAGCGATCCGCCCCCGTTCGCCGTGAGTCCCAGCGCCTCACGCAGCCAACGGATGACCTGGGACTCGACGTGGATGACTGCCTGATTGCCGAACCCTGAGTTGGAGTTCATCCCCGCGGCCAGCATGTCGGCCAGCATTCCGAACGGTGTGCCGGTGCCCACCACCCAGCCCCAGAAGCGCGGGTGGATGTTCCCGTGTGGATAGGGGAGGACGTGCTCCAAGAAGTCGTCGTAGACCTCCTCCGCCGGTTGGGCGCCGTGGGGCACTGGTTGTCGCAGAAACTGGCTGGTGTTCTCTGGGATGGTTCGGTGGAGGGGCCGATCGCGCACCGTCTTCAAGTAGTCGACCATGTCCTTCACCATCCTCTGGCCCAGCTCTCTCAGCTCATCCCAATCCTTCGGGTCCAGGGACGGCTCGGGGGCGTTGGATCGCTTCATGGGGTTCCTTGTCTCCAAGAGTTCTCCTTCGAGAACTAGGACACTAGGTTGACAAATTAGATGTGACAATCTATTTATTGAACTATGACAATTTGGAATCCCACTCTCGACGAGGACGACGGGTCCCCGCGTTATCTGGCAATTGTGGAAGCCTTGGACCGCGACATCGCTTCGGGGAGATTGCCCGAGGGCGAGCGGTTGCCCACACACCGGGAGCTCGCCGCCCGCCTCGGCGTCGCGATCGGGACCGTGACCCGGGCCTACGCCGCGGCGGAACTGCGTGGCTTGATCCGTGGGGAACGAGGACGTGGCACATTCGTCGGGCGCCATGTCTCGACCAATTTGCCCGTCGGGGATTCCGGTGAACGCATGCCCCCGGGAATCAACCTGGGCATGACCTGGCCCCTCGACCAAGAGAACCCGGACTTGTCGGTGGCCCTTCGCCGAATTAGCCGTCAGCGGGACCTCAGTCGTCTGCTGGAGTACCAACCCAATGGCGGGATGGGGAATCATCGGTTGGCCGGCGTGCAGTGGCTGAAACGCCACGGAGTTTCCGTGGACCCGGATCGAGTCCTGGTTTGCTCCGGATCCCAGCACGCCATGTTGGTGGCGATCGCCACCTTGGCACGGCCAGGGGAGACCATCCTGACCGAAGAACTGACCTATCCCGGGCTTCGCGCGGTCGCGGACTTCTTGGGCCTCAAGGTCGTCGGTCTTCCCACGGACGCTCAGGGCATTGATCCCGGAGGGTTCGAAGCCGCCTGCAAGGCCCATCGCCCCCGCGCCCTGTACTGGGTTCCCTCCATCCAAAACCCCACGGCGACGACGGCTTCCCCGATGCGTCGCCGAGAGATCGCGGCCATCGCCGAAACGCACGGGGTGCCTCTCGTCGAAGACGGGATCCACCATCTCCTCCTCGATCGCGCCGAATCCTTGGCGTGGACCGGGAACCCGGAGCGAGACTTCTACATCGCGAGCCCTTCCAAAGTCGTGTGCGGAGGTCTGCGCGTGGCGTACTTGACCGCTCCTCGCTCTCTCATCGGAGATTTGAGTCAGCGCATCTGGGCCACCAATTGGGTCGTCAGTCCCCTGGCCGCCGAAGTCATGACCCAGTGGATTCTCGACGGCACCGCTGAGGAAACGCTGGAACGAAAGCGGCGGGAAGCCAGAAACCGCGTCGACCTTGCCCACCAGTTCCTTTCCGCAGAGGTCTTGAGAACTTCCCCCAACGGTTATCACGGTTGGCTGAACTTGCCCGATCATTGGGAACACGCGGATCAGTTCGCCGGCCAGCTCCGGCAGCGGGGAGTGAACGTGACATCCCCCGAGCCTTTCTACGTCGGATCCAACGTCGCGCCCAAAGCCGTTCGCCTGTCTTTCAGCGGCGCTCGGACTCGTGACGAGCTCGCCGAGGGCTTGGGATTGGTTGCTTCCATCCTTGATCAGCAACCGGCCCTGGGGCCGGCAATCGTCTGAATCACCACACACCTGCCCAACGCGATCTTCTTTCCGTGCGAAAGTGTGCCGCTTGCGGGGTTACCCCGATTGTGCCGGAAGCGGTTTCCTTGGTGAATCCTCGGGTCGAGGAACCTTTTCCCGACCCAGGTTGCGCACGGTTGCCGAAACCTGTTTCGGCGGACTTTGCTCTTCGGTGAACGGCAACCCTCATGGTTTTGAGCATCAACACCAATCTGGCTTCGCTCAATGCGCAGCGCAATCTCGCTTCGATCACGGTCGAGCTGGGCAAGAGTGCGCGCCGACTCTCTTCGGGATTGCGCATTGTGACGGCTGCCGATGACGCGGCAGGGCTCGCCATCAGCGAACGCTTCCGAGCACGGATCGCCGGCCTGCAACAGGCTCAGCGCAACGCCAACGATGGAATCTCGTTGGTCCAAACGGCAGAGGGATCACTCAACGAGATCTCCAACCTTTTGATTCGCATGCGCGAGCTGGCCGTACAAGCCAACACCGGCACGATCTCGGACGCGGATCGCGACACGCTGGATGCGGAGTTCTCGGCACTGATCAGTGAGGTCGATCGCATCGCGCAGGCCACGGACTTCAACGGCATCTCTTTGCTGAACGGCGCCTCGAGTTCCGTCTCGTTCCAAGTCGGGGCCGGAACCGGCCCTCAGAACGTGGTGGAGATGGTGCTGAGTTCGAGTCGATCCAGCGATCTGGGAATCTCTGGACTCGACCTTTCCTCTGCGACTCCGGACGGCCCCTCGACGGCAATCGTCGCCCTCGACACCGCCATTGACGCCGTCGTCCAGAACCGCGGGCGCTTGGGCGCCGTGCAGAATCGCCTGCAATCGTCGATCAACTTCCTGGACGTCCAGGTTTCCAATCTGTCGGCCGCCGAGTCCCGAATCCGGGACGTGGACATCGCCGAGGAAACCGCGCGTTTCGCTCGGCTCCAGATCCTCCAGCAGGCCGCGATTGCAGTATTGGCTCAGGCCAACGTCCAACCCCAGATCGCTTTGCAGTTGCTTGGCTGAACCGCTCACCAGTCACCCGACGATCGGCCGAACCTGACGACCTCCGGCGGTTTTGTCCCGACCCCGCCATGACTATTCCGCGCTACAGAGATAGAGTGTGCGCTGCCTGCTAGTGTGGACTCTCCGCACCCTTTGAGACATCACCTCCTTGCCATGTTGAAGGAACTCCTGGCTCCGGCTTTTGCCCTCACCCTTTCGCCCGGCTGTGGCGGAGGAGGCTCTTCGTCGAGTGCGGAACTCGCATCGACGATGCCGTTGCCAGTCGCCACGACCCAAGTCACTCGGTGGCAGGGGGATGCCCCCGCCGCGGTGTCCATGACCTTCGATGATGCCGACGAGTCTCATTGGGTCTTGGGCGCGCGGATGTTGCGAGATCGCGGGCTCCTCGGGTCCTTCTATCTGCCCACCGATTGGGTCACCGATTGGCAACCGTGGCGCGACCTGGCCAGCGAAGGCCACGAGATCGGCAGCCATACGGTCACTCATCCGCTACTGACCGGACTCCCTCTCGAGCAAGTCGAACAAGAACTTCTGGAATCCAAGAACATCCTCGAAGCGGAGATCGGTCAGGAAGTCCTCACCTTCGCCTACCCGTTCTCGGCGGAGAACGACGCGATTCGAGCGGTTGCCAGCAACCACTACGTCGCCTCTCGAGCCGGACCGCTCCTCGACACCGTGAACCCGTCGGCCCCGCCGGACTGGCACGGACTCCATGCCATCGTGCCCATCTCGTCTTGGAACCTGGCAAGGATGCAGGTGGAACTCGACCGGGTGATGGCGGAGAAAGGCTGGCTCATCGTCCAGATCCACGGCATCGGCAACTCCACCGCCTGGCAACCAGTCCCGGCCTCGGTCTACCGCGGATTCTTGGACGACGCGCTGACGAAGGATGTTTGGATCACCCGCATGATTGACGTGATCAGTTATGTGGTGGAGCGCGATTCGGTACGCCTGACCACTCGACTCGAGGATCCGAACACACTTCGGGTGCAGATCCGAATCGACGAACTCCCCAAGCACCCGGTCCCGCTCACCCTGCAAACCGTCCTTCCGGAAGGATGGACCGACGCCACGATCTCCGGTGCAACCACGGAGGGGCCGTCCAAGGTGTTCGTCACGAACAACGAACGTCGCATCCAGTACGACGTCGGCGCGCAAGACCGCACGGTTCGCATCCGCCGCAAGTAATCACAGGCTGTGCCTGATTCGGGAAGTTTCGGAAGGAGAGATTCATGGGTTCTCGCTTGTCCCGGTCCGTCTTCACCGTCGCGTTCGGATTGATGACCTTGCCCTCGACCAAGGCCTCCACCGAGAAGTCCGTTGCTCCCGAGGAAGCAACCGCCGTTGCCGCGATGAATCCCGCCCAGCGGAAGCTGTACCAGGCGCTGAGTCAGATGGCGCCGTCGCAGCGCCCCGCGACCTCCCTTTCGTTCGCACCTGACACTCCTCCCGAAATCGTCAACGCGTTTCTTCGCTTGCTGTGGCCCGGGGCCGACCAAGAGTTCGCCCAGGTTCGGCGTTGGCCAGGAGGAGGACAAGGAGATCCTCGCGCCCTGACCTACAGCTTTGTTCCCGACGGCGTGTCGGTTCCGGGAATCTTGCCTCTGGATCCCGGCGCCCCCAATGAACTGTTCGCCACCTTCAATGGCATATTCGGAACTCCTGCAGATTGGCAGCCGTTTTGGGCAGAGAGCTTTGCTCGTTGGGCGCAGCTTGCCGGATTGACCTATCAGCAAGTCCCTGACGATGGCGCCCCCTTGTTCGGTTCCGACGGCTCGGCGAGTCGCGGCGACGTGAGGATTTCGGCCCGCCCGCTGGACGGTCCGGGAGGAATTCTCGCCTTCAACAACTTCCCCCAGGCCGACCTTCTCACCCCCGGCGGCGGAGACATGGTTCTGGACTCACTGGACACCCAGTTGTGGGGGGATCCAGACGGCGACTTCCTGCTGCTTCGAAACACCATTCTCCACGAGCACGGGCACGGCCTCGGCTTCCTTCACGTTTGCCCGGTCAATGAAACCAAGCTCATGGAGCCGTTCATCTCCAGCCAGTTCAACGGGCCTCAGGAAGACGACGTGCGCGGCGCCCAGCGCCACTATGGAGATTCGCAGGAACCCAATGACTCCGCCGGTCAAGCGACCAGCCTGGGAGCCGTGCAGGGCTTTCAGTGGATCACCGCAGTCAGTCTCGACGACGGTGACGACGTCGACGTTTACTCGGTGTTCGTCCCTGCCGGATCGATGGTGGCTGCTCTGGTTGTTCCGGTGGGAACCACTTACTCCAACAGTGGACAGGTGCTGTTCAACCTTTGCCTCAATCAACAGGACATTGCCGCGGCCCAGATTTCCGACCTCAGCTTGACCCAACGAAACACCGACGGCGTCACCCCCCTGCGCTCCGCTAACAATGGGGGACTGGGAGCCTTCGAAGTTCTCTTCCCCGAAGCGGTGGGAGCCGCGGGAACCTACTTCTTCGAGGTGAATGGCAGCGCGATCGAAGACGTTCAGCTTTACGGACTGCTGGTGTTTGTCGGAACGTCGGAAGCGGTGCAACAACAGCTCGGCCAGGGCAAACGCGCGATCCTGCGCTCTCTGTTGGACAGCCAAGGCCAAACCCCGCCCGTGCCTCGCGATCGCAATCTGTCTAAGCTTCGACGCTGACGTCCTCCCGGCGGCCTCCTTGCCGGTCGCCTCTTGGGTGTGATTCCACCGCGGGCCCCTCGAATCCGAGGGGCCCGTTTTCATTCAAGAGGATCGAAACTCCTCCAGGGATCCGCGCCCCCTGTTTGGTCGTTGCTCGGCATTTCATCCCTGGGGATGTCCCGGACTGAGAAAGAAGTTCCGACCCCCGTCCACTCCAGCCCTCCGTTCAGCCGAAGAAGAATCTTTGTTGCTGCCTTCCTCCGGGGAAACCGCCGATGGAGGAAAGGCGGGGAGGGCTTCTTGCGTTGAACATTTCACTGGTACTCGGGGTTTTCGCCCTGCTGGTCGTGGTGCTGAATCTGCTGGGTTGGTGGCAGAGGAGGATCGCCGATGCCCAGCATGGTCAAACCATGGCGGATCTGGACGCCGCTCGCGCTCATGGAACGGACAAGGCTCCGGCTCAGTTCCCCATGATCGATGTGCAGGCTTGCATCGGTTGTGGAAGCTGCGTGCAGGCATGTCCCGAAAACGGCGTGCTGGGTCTCATCGATGGAGTCGCCCGGGTCATTCATGGCTCACGCTGCATCGGTCACGCGCTTTGTGAGGAAGCCTGTCCCATCGGTGCCATCCACGTAGGACTGGATGCCGCGGAATCGCGCCCGGACATCCCGCTCCTGAACAACCGCTACCAAACTTCGGTTCCGGGGATTTCCATCGCCGGAGAGCTGAGCGGGATGGCCTTGATTCGCATTGCTACGCGACAAGCCGTCGAAGCGGTGGACGCCATTGCCACAGAGCTCCGCCAAGAACCGGAACCGGCCGCGGAGTCCGAACTGGTGGACCTCCTGATCGTCGGAGCAGGTCCCGCCGGGATCGCGGCGAGCCTGCGGGCCACCGAGCTTGGCTTGATCTCGATGACCATCGATCAAGAAGACATCGGGGGTACGGTTCGCAAGTACCCGCGTCGGAAACTCACCTTGGTGGGAGCCTTGGAGCTGCCTCTTCACGGAGAGGTGCGCCAGAAAGAGTTCCTGAAGGAAGAGCTGATCGAGTTCTGGGAAGGAATCATCGAATCCCACGGTCTGCCGATGCAGATGGGGGTGAAGCTGGAATCGGTCGAAGGCAAGGCCGGAGAATTCGTGGCTTGGACCAGCCGCGGTCCTCTCTACGCCCGCCGCATCTTGCTCGCCCTTGGCCGACGCGGCTCGCCACGCAAGCTTGGGGTTCCTGGGGAAGAAGCGGAAAAAGTCCTCTACCAACTCATCGATGCCGCGACTTACCGCGACCAGCACCTCCTGGTCGTGGGTGGAGGAGACAGTGCGGTGGAGGCCGCCATGGCGTTGGCGGATCAGCCAGGCAACACGGTCACGCTCTCTTACCGTCGTGCCGAGTTCTTCCGACTGAAGCAACGCAATCGCGATCGGGTTCAAAAGTACGGCGACAGGATTCGCCTGGCGTTTCAGTCCGAGGTCCGATCCATCTCCGCAGAATCAGTGACCCTGACCTGGAAGGAAGGAGACCGCAGCGGCGAAGTCGAAATCAAGAACGACTACGTCTTCGTCTGCGCCGGAGGGGAACCACCCTACCGACTGTTGAAAGAGATCGGCGTGGAGTTCGGCGCCGAAGAGGGCTCGGTGATGATCTCCGAGCCGACAGAAACCGAGTTCGCGGTTTCCTGACGGAATCCAGGCAATCGGAATGGCCGCAGCAACTCAAGACAATCAACCGGGAACCGATCAGGCCGACGACCTGATGCTCGTGATGTTGCCCGATGACGAGCTCCTCGGGTTCCCGGAAGGATTCGAACAGCCGGCCACTCCCCTCGAGGTGGATCCCGAGGATCCGCTTCGCTCGACCGCGGAGTCGATCGATCAGGAGCTCGCCGACCAAATTTCTCGGGAAGATCGGGAGCGCAAGCGCCTGGTCTCGTTGCTGCGCCTGACCAAGGCTCTCGGGATTGTGATTGCGGTCGTCATTCCCGGCGCCGTGGCACTGGGCTGGCCTTACTACTCCTTGCCATCGGTCGAACGTCCGTTCCATCCGATGCACGAGGCCCTGCGTCCTTCGGGAACCGTCGGCCTGACTGCGGGTCTGGTGGGTTGTGCTTTGATCCTGACCAGCCTGATCTACGTGGTTCGCAAGTACGTCGGTGGGACCTCCAATGCGGCGGCCCTCCCTGGCTGGCTGCGCTTCCACATGGCTGCCTCCACCCTGGGATCCGTCGCGGTGGTGATTCACACCGGCTTCCTCCCGACCAGCGCACTCGGCGTTTTATCACTCGGTGCGATGCTCGTGGTGGTCATGAGCGGAATCATGGGGCGTTACCTACTGACCGTGATTCCGCGCGCCGTCGAAACCAGCGACAGCGGATTCGACGTCGTGCAAAAGCGCCTCGAGGTCTACAAGGGCCGACTGGTGAGTCTTGGCATGGCGCCGGAGATGCTCGGCACGGACGAGGCAAACGATCGCTCGCGCCGCGTTGGGTCCATCGCCGCCTTGGTGCGCATTCTGTGGGGCGACCGAGCCAGCAAACGAGAGTTTCGTCGACTCAAGCAAGCCGTCAACGCGGTGCACGGTCTCGGTGAAGAAGCACGGGTCGTCCTCATTCTTGTGCAGCGTCTCTGCCAAGAGCGGCAAGTGTTCGTCCGCTACCACGAACTCCGCAGGGTTCTGGGGACTTGGCGCTTTCTGCACCGTTGGTTCACGGTGTTGCTGCTTCTGGGAGCGTTCTTCCACATCCTGGTGGCGGTTCAATACGGGGAGCTGTGGATCTTCGGGGGGCCTTCGTGATGCTTCTCGATCCTCGTCTTCCCTTCCTGGTCGGCATTCCCTTGGTCGGTGCCTTGGTGTGGACCCTCTACGAAGAGGCGCCCATGCCCGGGGACTTGTCCCTTGCCCACGGTGAGCTTCCGGGATTCGAGGGCGGGAACAGCTGTCGCATCTGCCATCAGCCCGAAGGGCTCACCGTCGGATGCCTGAGTTGCCACGACGAAATCGAATCCCAATTGGACGACGGCACTGGTTACCACGGTTTCTTGGACCAGCGAAGCGAATCCATGCGCTGCGAGACGTGCCACCAAGAGCACCACGGCGAGGGCTTTCGCCTCGTCAACGAGATCTCTTGGGAAGGCCAGCAAATCCGTGCATTCGACCATCCTCACGTGGACTACGGACTTTCGGGCAGTCACCTTTCCTTGAACTGCGCCGAGTGCCACGTGGATATGCGCGAGGCTCCCTTTGTTCTCGCAGACTTCCCGGGACACGAACGAAGCCAGACCTTCCTCGGCCTGTCCCAGACCTGCGGTCAGTGCCACGACGATCCCCACGCCAACGGCTTGGTCAACGACTGCAGCCAGTGTCATGGCCAGGAAACCTTCGGCCCGCCGGAGTTCGACCACGGCGAGCACTTTCCCCTGAGCGGTGGCCATGGGGGACTGCAGTGCTCGGACTGCCACGAGTTCCCGGACCTGGACGTCGAAATCGAAGAACACCCGTTCCCGTTCCACGAGGTGCGAGGCAAGACCTGCGCCGAGTGTCATGAGACGCCGCACCGGGTGGCCTTCCAAGAAGACTGCAATGCGTGCCACCGAGGCACCGATCCTCTGTGGACCGTCGCCGCCCGCAACATGACGGCGCAACGCCATCTCCAGACCGGTTTCGACCTGATGGTTCCCCATGACGCCGTGGCCTGCCAGAAATGCCATGAGCCGACCCTGCCCTATGACGAGCGCCATCCCGATCCCGCCGATCCCCACTATGACCGGGAACGAAACAGCTGCCAGGGCTGTCACGAAGACGTTCATCGTGGGCAGTTCGAAGCCGACTACAACGAATGCCGGGATTGCCACGACTCGCGGTTCTTCGTTCCGACCAACTTCGGCCACGCCGCCCACGCCAACGAGTTCGTCCTGGCAGGCGCCCACAAGGCGGTGGACTGCACTCGCTGCCACGAAGTCGAAGGCCCCGAGCACATTCGCCAATTCGCCGGGACCCCGAACTCCTGCAAAGAGTGTCACCAAGACCCCCATGCAGGCCAATTCGCCGACCGGATCGCCGAGAACGATTGCACGGCTTGCCATCGCGGCGAAGCGGACACGTTCCGCATCCAGCCGTTCGATCACACCGAGCGCACCGGCTTCGAGCTGGAAGGGGCCCACGCTCAAGCAGACTGCCGCAAGTGCCACGTGGAGAAGACCTTCGACCACGGCGGACAGATGGTCCGCGCCCGCCGCTTCCCGAACACTCCCAAGGAGTGCGCGTCCTGTCACAAAGACGTGCATCGGGGGCAGTTTGAAGACTACGACTCATGCAGCGTGTGCCACGTGTCTCAGTCGGAGTGGCACGCCATCGAATTCGATCACAACACTCAATCGAGATTCGTGCTGGAAGGAGCGCATCTGGGAGTGACATGCCAGGAGTGTCACCAGCCGGTGACTTTGGAGGATGAATCGGTGTTCGTGAGGTACAAGCCCCTTGGGCGGAAATGCGTGGACTGTCATGAAATCGACTCCAGGAATCGATAGACGCCGACGCCGGATCGTCGTCGCGGTGCTTCTGGGGGGAGTGCTGGGTTGCAGCGTGTTCGATGGATTGGTGCCCCGCCACACCTGGAGCGAACGGTGGGGACCCATGGTGCCCCACGAGACCTTTCCTTCCGACTGCTCGTTGTGCCACGTGTCGAACAGCTGGGACCGGCTGAAGGACGACTTTCACTTCGATCACGCTGCAGAAACCGGGTACGTCTTGGAAGGTGCCCACTCCCAAGCAGCCTGCTTGCGCTGTCACAACGACCGCGGCCCCGTGCAGGCCTACCTCGAACGTGGCTGCGGTGGCTGCCACACGGATCCTCATCAGACCACGCTAGGAATGGATTGCACCAGGTGTCACAACTCTCACTGGTGGGAGCCCGACGGTCTGGTGGCCGAGCACGCCGGGACGCGCTTCCCGCTGGTCGGGTCCCATGCCCTCGCGGCCTGCGAATCCTGTCACACCCGAGCGACCGTCGGAGATTTCCGTGGAGCACCGGTGCAATGCCACCTGTGCCATCAGTCCGAAGTGCTTCTCGCCCAGCCGAATCACGTCGTCAATGGTTGGGTGCGCGACTGCCAGGAATGCCACGACGTGGACGACTGGCGAGCGGTCAATTTCCAGCACCTTCTGTTTCCGCTGGATGGCGCCCATGCCCTCGCCGACTGCAACCAGTGCCACATTGGCGGTCAAGTGGTCGGAACTCCGAACGACTGCTTCTCGTGCCACCGCAACGACTACCTGAACACGAACGACCACGTGGCAAACGGGTTCTCGACGAACTGCGACGATTGCCACAACACGGACGCCTGGGACATTCCCTGAACAGAAAAGGCCTCGCACCGAACCGATGAAACGGCTGTTGCCACTCCTGATGCTCTGCGCTCTCGGAGGAGCCTTCACGGCTCCGTCCGCGGTTGCCAAGGGGGAGCTGTCCACGACCTTCGAGTGCCGGGTCTTGTATGCCATTGTCGAAGGCTTGTACATCGACCTCGGTGAGGAGGTCGGGCTTGCCGTCGGACTGCAAGGCTGGCTTGAACAGGAAGGCCAGCAGCTGGCAAGGATCCAAGTCGGGGGCTCCACCGAGGAGTCTTCGTTCCTGAAGTTCGTTTCGACCCCTCGCGGCGGGTTTCCGGCTTCCGGGCAGCGCCTGACCTTGGTGATGGACGAGCTGCGCCTGCAATCCGACACCGATCCTCTGTCCCTGTCTGACACCCTGAAGACCAAACGCGACGAGGAGTTCGTTCCTCTTCTCGCACCCGCCGAAGGCGACGCCGGCGTGACCGACCCACAAAACGTCTTCCATGGCCGAATCACGTTTCGTCAACACTTTCAGGAAACCTCCGACAATCGTCTCGACTACCAACGCAGCCACCTACGGACGACGGGAAGCCTGCAGCGAATCGACGGAACGCCATGGACCCTGGAGTGGGCAGGAGACCTGTCTTACCGGCTCGGCGATGGCCTGGAAGACGTGGATGACTTCGAAGACATTCGACTGGAGTTGGATCAATTCGCCTTCTCCCGTCGCTTCGACGACGAGAGCATGATTCGCATCGGTCGCTTCATCCCTCGGCCGCTGCCGTCGATCGGCTATGTGGACGGAGTCCTTGGCGAGAAGATCCTCGATCCTCGCTGGCGAGTGGGGACCGTCCTTGGGTTCCGACCCGAACAAGAAGACCTGACTCTCACCACTCGAAATCCGGTGGTCGTGCCTTACGCCACCTACTCCTCGGTGACCGACGACCGCGAGTACACCGCCACCGGAGGCTTACTCCTGACCTCCCTCGGTGGCGAACTCGACCGAGCGGCGTTGCTGATCGATCAGATTGGTCGCACCGGAAACGTCCACTACTCGTCGAGTTCAGAAGTCGACGTGGACGTTGGCGGAGCCGACTTTCAAGACGGAGTTCGCCTCACTCGCTGGGACATCACCGTGTTCCAAACTCGGGAAGGATGGACCCCTCGGTTCGGGATGAATCGCTTCGAATTCCCGGACACCGAGGCCCAGCGAGACCTGATCGAGCCCATCGTGTTGGCGGAAGAAGACTTCTTCGATGACGATGGACGATGGCGCTTCTGGTTGGGCGCGAATCACGACCTGGGAGGCGGCTTCACCCTGGACGAAGAGGTCTCGTACACCTTCTCGGAAGTGACCGACGAGTTCCATTGGCGCGTTGGAATCACGAAGCGCTCGCTCAGCGGCTCCGGGTCCAGCACCACACTGACCGTTTACAACATTGCCGCCGACGAGCAGCAGGGCTACGGCGCCCGCTTGTCTTCGTTCATTCCGCTGGGCACCACCCGACGTCTCACGCTGCAACCGGGGATCTCGTTCCGCTACGTGGACTTCGGCACCGGCGGCGGTGACTTCGAAGTCGGCGAGGGCTCCCTGCGCCTGCACGGGCGACTCTCTCGCAACTGGACGATGTTCGGAGGGGCGACGTACACCGCCTCGGACGACCTGCAAAGAGTTCTGATGGAAATCGGTTTGACGAGGCGATGGTGAGCGAGGCAGAGGGAAAACCCCTGGAAAGTTTTGCGATCGGGCAAGTTCCGGCTGCCGGGAATCCCCGCCGATGGCGATGGATGAATAGCAGGCTGGGACGAAAAGACCCAATCAGTGACGAGCAAGCTTCGCCCACGGCCTGCGCGGAGCCCTCTCGGAGGACGCCCGCGCGAGGGAGACGAATCGAGATGCAGCGACGAGGGATTGCCGGTACCTCAGCGCAACAAGGTGCGGTCAGCGGGAGAAAGACACCGATGACCAGGCGAGTTCGAACAGAGAAGTGGCTGACCCTTGGATGCCTTGGCGTCCTGGCAGGTTGCTTCAACTCGAGCAGCAGTAGCAGTGAGGGTGACGGGCGAACTTTGGTCGCCACCGCCGAATCCTGCATGTCCTGTCACAATGGCTCAAACCACGACGACTACGGGGGAAGTGGGCTAGAGAATCCTCATCCCTTCACCGGGGCGGGAACTCTCAAGTGCACCGAATGCCACGGCGGCAATCCGAACGGAGTCGGGCCGCTGGACAGCCACGTGCCGCCACCTCCGGAAATCGGCGACCGCGAGTTCCAGGACCAAAACGCCCTGGCCTACTTCAATCGCTTGACCCTCACCGGGATCGACAAGTTCCCCGACTACGAGGTGAACGGAGTGACCTACTCCGCCCTCGACTATCTGCAGTTCGTCAACCCCGGCGACTTGCGAGTGGTGACGGAGGGGCGAAGCTGCGGCCAGTGTCACATGACCCACGCCGAGTGCGTCTCCAAGAGCCTTCTCGCGACTTCTGCGGGAATCCTCTCCGGAGCCATGTACGCCGCAGGCGTGGACAACCGGGTCGCTGCCAACGACGGCCTCTACCAAGAAACGTCTGCGGACATGTCCTTCCGCGCCGCCACGGACGCCAACTACACCGTGGATCCCAACGACGTGGGATCGGTGGGGGAGCTGGTGGAGTACCCGGTGTTCAGCGGACGGGACAACAACGCCCCGAACGCCATCTTCGAAAACGACCTCTACAACGCGGAAGACCTGAACGACGACCAACTGGCCAATGGCCAGCTGATCACTGGGTCGCCGCTCGCCAATCTCTACCACGAGCAGGTGGCCTTCACCTGCGGCGACTGCCACTTGGGCAGTGCCGGTGCCAACAACCGCTACGGCGACTTCCGATCTTCCGGCTGCACTGCGTGCCACATGCGCTACAGCCTGGACGGACGCAGCCGCAGCACCGACCCGAACATCAACAAGTTCGAGCCGGCGGATCCCGACGACATCGACGACCCGGAAAGACCTCACACCAACTCCCATCGCATTCAAAGCGTCGCGAAACGTCTCGCCAACGGGGAGATGGCACTTGGCATCGATGACTACACCTGCGCTGGCTGCCACCAAGGGTCCAACCGCACGGTCATGCAGTTCTGGGGCATCCGACTCGACCAGAATCAAGACGTGCGGCGCGGACATCAGTATCCCGCCGACCCCGAAGATTTCGAGAACACCGCCCACGACACCCGACTGTTCGATCCGGTCGTCGACAACAACACTTTCAATGGGCGCAACGCCAACCAGTACCTGTTGTTCGAGGACTATGACGGAGATGGCCGAGACGACACGCCGGCCGACGTCCACTACGAAGCCGGGCTCGGCTGCATCGACTGCCACGGCAGTCACGACCTCCATGGCGGCAACGTGGGAGACGCCACCAACGCGGGGATGTACTCTCGCATGGAACAGGCCGTGTCCATTCAGTGCGAAAGCTGCCACGGCACGGCGACGGAATACGCCGAGACCGAACAAGGCGTCACCTACGACGGCACCCTGGCGGACTTGGCAGTGGACTCCAAAGGCAACCCGCTGCAGCACGTTCGCCTCGAGGCCGATGGACACTATTACCTGTACAGCCGCCTGACCGGAAAGCGCCACTACGTGTCCCAGGTCAAAGACGTGATCGTCGACAACGGCCGAGTGAATCCACTCACCGACGAACCGATTTACTCGGCCCGCGGTTCCTACGCCATGGGGACGGTCGACGGCGACCCGGACACCGGTCTGGGCCCGCAACAGAACGGACCGGTGTCGGCCAACTTCACCCACATGACGAACGTGAGCTGCGTGGCCTGTCACGCCTCCTGGACCAACAATTGCATCGGCTGCCACCTGAGCGGCGAGTACGCCAACGACTTCAGCAACATTACCGGCGAGCGGATCGTGTTCCGGGAAGACGACGCCGAATTCGTCTACCAGTCTCCGGTGTTCTTCCAGCTCGGCATCAACACCCACGACAAGGTGGCACCGATCACCGCCAACACCGATGCATTCTTCAAGTACACCGATCGCCATGGCACCGAGTCGGACGTGTTCTCCTTCTCTGACCGCAACGGGCAGGGAGTGGACCTGACGTCGACCTCGGTTCCCTCCATGGCCCACAACGTCATGATGCCTCACTCGATCCGAGGCAAGGTCAGCAAGACCGACGAGGGCCCGCGCTACTGCGTCTCTTGCCACCTCACCAAGGCCGCGGTCAAGAACTGGGAAACCGAATACGACCAGTTCCGCAACGCGATTCAGACCGAGGACTGGGGAGCACTGGACTTCGAGCTGCTCAAGGAACACTTCGGGCAGAACACCGGCAACCAGCTGAATTCGCCGTTCTGGGTCCACAACGTCGCCGGCTTGGGCTCCGGCTTGTTCCTGTTCGACCAGGACGGCTGCGCGGTCAACGACATCGATGACTTCGACGACCGCGTGGGTTGTGACGGGGAAGCCCCCGCCGACAACTTCGACCCGGCACGGGTGGTTTTCAGTCTGGATCGCATCGTGGATGAAAGCGGAGTCTCAACCGGATCCAACAATCACATGATGCTGAACGGACCATCGACACTGCGGGACGGCGCCACCTTCCCGAACCTGTCGGGGCCGCTTGGCGCCACTCTGATCGAGAAGCTCGCGGATCCGGACACCGGAATCGTGCTCGACTCCTGGTTGGATGCGAACAGCAATGCCCGCGGCGGCGCCAAGCCTCTGATCAACGACGACTGAACGGCGCCCTTGGGCTACCTTGGCAAAGTAGGACGGCCCACAGAGAGAACAACGAACGAAACAAGGGTCACCGGGCAATGCCCGGTGACCCTTGACTTGGTTCTACGACGTCGAAAGAAACGGCGCGGGACTCAGGGTCCTTCGTTGAGGGCGAACTTGGAGTCGTCGATGACGATTTCGGCCTGACTCGAGCCAACCCTCACGTCCAAAAGCGTGCGGCGACCCAGGGGCACGATGGATGCGTGCATGGAGCCATCCTGATCCGTCGCGACCACGCTGCCTTCGAACGCAAGCTTGTCCGGCAAGGTCTGGTAAAGCTCCAGCTTCATCTCTTCGCGCAGCTTGCGCTTCTCGAAATCTCGCAAGAAGGGGTGGCCGCCTTGCACGGCGTCGACCAAGGTGCTGAAGAAAGAGTGAGCTTCTTCCGCCTGGCGACGGCCGACGCTGCGGAACGTGGCAGTCATCTTGCTGTCGTCACAGGTTAAGTACACCTGCATCGGGCAGTTGCGCGTACCGATCTTCAGGTCAATGTCCCCAATGAGGAGCGGTTTGTCGGTGGGCACCGTTCCTTGGCGCTCATACCAGGTGGCGATCGCATCATTGCCGTTCAAGGAGAACGGCTGTTCCTTCAGCGCCACCGCTTGAGAGCCGGCACGGACGCGAATGGGGCCGCCGCCGAACTCCATCGCCTTGCCACCATCTTCCGTATCGACGAACTTCAATTGGAACTGGGCCAGCGCGGGTTCGGCATCGGCCTGCATGGTGGCCGGCACTCGATAGTGGCGCTCCAACCCGCTGAACTGGGCGACACCGGGCGATTGGTACAAGATCAGTTCCCAGTTGCCGTCCGAAAACTTCCAAAACGCCACGGAGTAGTTCCCTTCGGGAATCAGCTGCTCGCCGAGGAACACCGGGGCGCGATTCACCTGCACAGACGCGGTTTGGATCGGAAAGGCCTGAAGCGCCGGGGCAAACTCCAACCCCTGACTCATCCGCTGGTCGAAGTCGGCGGGAGTCATGCTCAAGACGACCAGAGAGTCACCGATGTTTGCCTTGCTGACCACGGGTTCCGGAAGCGCGGCTTCCGCCGCATCGGTCGGGGTGCCTGGCGTGGCCGGGGTGGCCCCATCCTGAGCGAACAGCCCCGGCTGGAATGTCACGCCAGTGGCCATCAGCAATCCTGCGATACGCGTGTTCATCATTCGTTTTCCCCGTTTCGGTTCGACGTTGGGAGCCGCCTGCCGGCGATTCTCCGAGGGCGGGGGAGGCTTCGACAGCCCGGGATCCCGCCTTCCAAGATACCGGATACCAGGTTCGGAAACGATTCGTTTGGAGTGCCTCACCAAATCTCGTGCCCGAATCTCGCTGCGAGAAAAACGACCACGAATTGAGTCCCCGCGGTGCCGGAGTCGCACGACGTCGCCGTCGGGGCACAGATCGTCGCGGCCCGACCCGTCGACTCTGGACTCGCCGGGGCTCCGCGTCAGTCGTCTTTCGAGCGCTCTTTGAACACCGCGTTGAGAATGAAGCTGATCACCGAGAGTGCCAGGCTCCCACGCCAAGCCCCCCGAAAACCATCGACCTCCAGTCCCAGGGTGAGCCTCGCGACCAACCCGAACATCAACGCATTCAGCACCAGGATGAACAGCCCCAAACTGAGCAAGATCATCGGCATCGAGAACGCCTTGACGATCGGTCGAACGATCGCGTTCACCAACCCGAACACGAGGACGATCGCGAACACCTCGAGAGTTGGCCCGGTGAGACTGATCCCATCCACAAGCTTGGCGACCAGCCAAAGGGACGCCGCAGCGATCACCCATCGCAACAGCACGGTTTTCATCGGATTCCTCCCATTCCCAGGGTCCCCCGACCGGGGAGGCCGGGGCGGCGGGAGATGTTAGTCGGGAAAACGCTCCTGCGATCAGGTGCTTCTCTCCTCTGGCGAATATCTGGGTACCATGGTACGCCTTGTTTCCGCAGACGACGAAGGATCCGACATGAGCACCCAGAAGAACGACGAACCTCCCACCAGTCCTCAGTTTGTGGTGAAGCGAGTCCAGACCGGAGTGCGGATCGAGCGCAGGCTTCTGAAAGTCCTGAAGGGACTCGCGGAGTACCTGGACATCACTCTGGGTGATTTGATGGAGGGCATCGTGCTCCACGCATTCGACGGCAAATGCGCTTTCGGTTCAACCACACTCGAGCGCATTCAAGACCTGAAACGGGTCTATGGACTCGAGTTGGACGCGTCCGCCAGCCACCGACTGCGAGAAGACCTCAATGATCGATGAGCAATGGCTCCGGCCAACCAAGGCCCGCCGCCAAGAGGAACGCCAGGGTCCTTGCCGAATCAGCGCCGCCTCCCGCCTCCTGCGGAGTCTGCTGTGCGGAACTCCCTTCCTTGAAGGAGGAGCGATCACCGACGGAAGCGCTCAACCCTCGAAACAGTAGAGCCCTTCTTCCGTTCGCACGATCACTTGGCCATCGGCAAGCGCGGGGGTGGCCCAAATCTCTTGCTGCAAGTGATTCACCGAAAGAGTTTCAAACCCTTCCATATCGATCACGGCCAACTGACCGGACAACCCCGCCATCACCATTCGGCCGGCGGCGACCACCGGAGATGCGTAGTAGGAATCCGGTTCTCCAAATCGATTCTGGGAGAGCACGGATCCGTCCTCCTGCGACAACAAGGTCGCCACACCGTCGCGGATCAAATACAGGGCGCCACCGTGCGCGAGGGGAGAGGCATATCCAGGCATGCCTCGCCGGTCCGAGTAGGTCCACAGAACGTGCTCTTCGCTCAGGTTTCCTTCGGCTCCGAGGCGCACGGCGAACAGTCCACCTTTGGCTTCCGATCGGCGAATGGCTTCGTTCCAATCTTCCTCCCCGAGCATGTCATCATTATTGAGATCGTAGAGGAACCAAAGCTGCTGGAATCGCTCGTCGGGCCACTCGTCTCGAGACAGAAGCCCGTTGCCGTCCGCATCCTTCTCTTCCAGCGCGGCTTCGAAAGATCCTGAAATCGGAGGAGCTCCAAACTCGGTGAGCGGGGGCACGAACGAGTGGACGAACAGCACTCCATTCTCGATCACCGGCAATGTGGAGCCTTGCCAGGACATCCCATCCACCCACCAGACCTTCTTTCCGGTGTCTGCCGAGTACGCCACGGTTTGGAACGACCCGGAAACGACGATGTGGGCGGGTCCATCCTCTGGACGATAGACCGCCGGGGAAGAGTATCCGTGGGTGACGCCGGGGCGGGACGTCTTCCAAGACTGCTTGCCAGTGCCCTTGTCCAAGGCCAGCAAGAACGAATCCACATCTTGGTCACACTGCACGACCACTTTGTCATCGACCAAGATCGGAGACGTGGACATGACATGGGGGACCTTGAAATCTTCGGTCTGGTGCTGCCAGCGTTCGCTTCCATCCATGGCGTAGGCGACGACGCCGAAACTCGGGTACAAGACGAACAGAGTCTCGCCATCGGTCACGGGGGTCGACGAAACCGGAGAGTTCGGACCTTTGTAGGGACTGTCGTCCGCGGCCGGGGCCTCGACCTTCCAAACCTGCTCGCCGGTCCAACGGTCCAGGCAGAAGGCGAACATCCGCTTCTCTTCATGGCCGGTCACGAACACGTAATCCTCGCTCAAGACGGGCGAGGAATACCCGGGCAAACACGACGTCTGCCAAGTCAACGTCTGCTCCGGATCCAACGACGGGGGAACGCTCTCGGATGAGCTGATTCCCGACCCGTTCGGACCACGAAAGCTTCCCCAAGCCACGTCGTCGCCCGCTCGAGCCAAGGGTCCGGGGGCCGACAACATCAGGGTGACGAGGAACAGACGGGAAGTGGACATGGATGATCTCCTGAGGTCCCGATCGGGGAAAAACGGCCCTTCCAACGGGCGACGATAGCATCCCGTCCATCCACCACGCGGAGGGAGCCACGGCTTTCGTTACGGGATCCGACTCGCTGCGTTGGCGACTTCCCGGAACATTGCGGTCACCCTCGGATTCCGGCAACCCATTGAAATTCCACCCGACCCGACGGCGCCGCGGTCGATACCATGCGTCCAGTCACTCGATCTCAGTAGAGGGGACACCGATGTCGAAAAAGCAAGCGCGGTGGTGGGTGCTGGGACTGCTTTGCTGTTTTCCCGCATGCCGCGGACCCCGTGATGAGTACGTGCCTCACACCCCGGTTCCCGACGTAGAACGCGTCGGACCCGAGGAGACCGGAGCCAGGGAGTTCGGTCCGCTCGATCGATCCGTGCGGCCGTGGGAATCAACAGAAAGCGAAGAATCATGCCAGTTGCTCGACTCGTAGGCGTCACTGCCCTTCTCGCCCTTTTGCTGATGGGATGCTCCAGCGCCCCCAAAGGCCGAATCAAGGGAGCGGACGAAGAGGACTTGGTGGGCAAGAACCGAGCCGGAGGAGCAACGTTTCGCATGCTCATCGCCGAGTCCACGGAGAAACTACTAGATGGCCACGCCCGCGATTTGCGTCCCGGCGAACCCTTCTACGTGGCATTCGTCGGCGTCGAAAACAAGACCGTCGAAGAGCTTCGGGATTCGAGAGAAGCCATCTATGAGTCCATCGACACGGTCCTGGTGAACAATGCGGCCTACACTCCGGTGTCTCGTCGCATGGTCGATCACACCCTGAAACTGCACGACATCGTCCCGGAAGACTTGTTCCTAGCCGCGGGCCGAGATCTGTTTCGCGCCGAATTGACCAAGCAGGGGATCACCCCGGACTTCTTGCTCTGGTGCAAGCTGAGCACGATGTCGACGTTCGGAGAGAACGTCTCCCAGCGCGACTATCAGATGACGCTCGACCTGGTGGATGCCAATTCGGGTCTCACCGTCCGAAAAGAAACCGCGCTGGTGTCGAAGGAATACCTCGACTAAGCGTCGGTCAGGAAGCATGCGGCCGACCGCTCCTTCGTGAAACCGCGTTCGCCATCACTCACTCGCTGGTTCTGCCCCAAGCAGTGGGGAACATCCCCCTCTTGCCTGCTTGCCTTAGGGTGGATCTGCATGCTGGGCGCCTGCGCGACCCACGTCGAACGCACCCAGGCGTTTCGCGATGCCTGGGGGCGAGGTGATTTCTCGTCCGCGGACCAGGAGATCAACGCACTCCTCGCGGACGAAGCGGATGTCTCGGTCGAGTCTCTTTCCCTCACCCAAGGCCTGAGTCCGGATCTCGATCCGAGCGACGACGACACGTTTCTGTTCCTGCTCGAGAAGGGCATGGTCCGTCTCGCGTTGGGGGATCCTCAAGCCGCCCAGGATTTGTTTCGTCGCGGACGAGACGAACTCGACCGCCGTTTTCACGAAGACACCGATGGCTTCCTGGGGAAATCAGCCAGCGTCATCCAGGCCATCCACGACGACCGAGCGTTGGACTACGTCGGGGCTGACTACGAACACGTTTTGGTCCGCGTGCTGCTCACCCTGGCCGACTTGGTCAGTGGCGGGCAAGACGCCTACGCCTACGCGCTGCAAATCGGCGTCATGCAGGAGCAGATTCTCGGGTCCGAGTTCGGCGAAGAGCAGGGCTACCGACCGCGAGAGAACTATCGACGGATTGCCTTTGGTGCCTACCTGGAAGGCATCCTCAAAGAAGCCAACTTGGAATCGGATGAAGCACGACTCGCCTATGGCCGCGCCCTGAACTACGACTCCGATCGCAAGATCTTGCAAGCCGCTCGCGACCGATTGAACGGAGGCCAACCAAGCCAGCCGGGTCACGGACGCATTCACGTGTTTTACTTGGGGGGGACCGGCCCCCACTTGGAGGAGACCCAGCACGAGCCCTCGTCTCTCGCCATTAGCCTGGCGGGAGTCGTCGCTGCCATCTTGCTGGAGTCGCCGGCGCCCCTGGTGCAGACCGCGGTTCCTGTGCCGAGGGTCGAAGCGACCACTCCTTTCGTGCCAGAGCGCAGCGTCGTTGTGAACGGTGCCGCCGTCGCCACCACCGAACCGTTGCTCGACGTGAACGAGATCGCTCGGGAGCAGCTTGACGCGAACCTGCCCTGGATCGTGGCCCGGGCGGTGATCCGCCGTACCGTGAAATCTGCAGCGGCACTCGCCGCCCAACACGGAACCAAGCGAGCCCTGGAGCGATCCAATGGCACCGCCGGAGAGTATGCCGGGGCCATCGGCGCTCTGGTCGGAGCGCTCTTCAATCTGGCAGCCACCGCGACCGAGCATGCGGACACTCGGATTTGGAGTTCCCTGCCCGCCCAAATTCAGGTCGCCCGAGTGTCCCTTCCGGCTGGGGTCCACCAAGTGTCATTGGGTCCGGGGATTTCCGCCGCCATGCGGGTGCGAAGCGGAGCAGACTCCACGTTGCTAGTCCTGCAACCCAACCTTTCGGTGCCCGGAGCCGTTCTTCAGGATCCCCGCTCTGTTCCGAGCAATCCCTGAGAGACCCTCGAAGTCGAAACCGCTCGCCGTTTCCCCGGGGTCACCAAAGATCCCGGAATTTCTTGGAACCGCAGGGGGCCCGTGGAGGCTTTCTCCCGTGGAGAACCCACCTGCCGTGTCGCGACCCGAGCTCATTCCTGCCCAAGAATCCGATCTTCCCGACGGACCCGATCCCCGAGTGTGGGACGAACGACACCTTGTGGAGAAGGCTCGTCATGATCCCGAGGCGTTCGCCGAGCTGTACCGTCGCCATGGACCGGCCGTGTCTCGCTACCTCCGCCGACGAATCGGTGATCCCGAAACGGTCCAAGACCTGGTGGCAGAGACGTTCAAAACTGCGTGGCAGACGATCGCCCGCTATCGATGGCGCGGTCTGCCAATTCGAGCCTGGTTGTTTCGTCTGGCCACGACCGCGGTCACTCGTTGGCTTCGTCAAGAGCGGCGACATGCGAGCACACCGTGGAACGAGGAACCGGCCGCGCCCAGCGACGACCCCGACGGACAAAGGGATGTCGCCCGCGCCGCGCTCCTGTCTTTGCCCCTTGCTTGGCAGACCGTCCTGTCCCTGCACTATCTGGAAGGCTGGTCGGTCGACGAAGTCGCACGAATTCTTGGCTGCCGGCCGGGCACCGTGAAGTCTCGACTGTCTCGCGGTCGCGAAGCCATGCGCCAGGAGCTTGCTCGCAAAGGATGGACGTCATGAGCCGCCCGACTGACCCCGTCGATCAAGCCTTCTCCTTGTTGCGCGAAGACTCGGACCTGGCGATGCCGGATCCCCAGCTCGAGAAACAACTCCGGAACCCGACCCAACCACGGCGCCATTGGCGACTCGGTTGGGTCGCGGTCGCCGTCTTCGCAGTCTCGGTGGCTGGCACCGGTTGGGCCGCCCAACAGGGATTGTTGAAGTCGTGGTGGTATCGAATTGTCGTGGGGGAGACCCAGATTCGCGGCGTCGCTGACGGCCCGGGGGTCCGAGTCTTCGATCATGAGTTGTCCGACGGCACCCAAGTTCGCATCCGCGTGTCACGAGCCGCGGGTCCCCAAGCCGTCTCACGGATCGAGGTTTCGCAAAGCAATGAAGGGATGGAAACCCAGGACGTCGAAGAGTTCCGTCGCTCCGAACCAACCCTCGCTCCCCGATCCGAGATCGCGGACTTGACACCGCTGCATCTCTGGAAGACCGCCCAAGGCTGGCGGCGGTTGTACATCAAGCAAGGTCCTCCCGGGAGTGGAAGCGAAATACTCGTCGAAGCTCTGGACCAACCTGACGGTCGATGTGTGCAACTCGTCGGCAGGCTTCCGCCGACCTTGAGAAGTCTGGATGTTTCGTTGCAAGAGCAAGAGAACGGCAGCTTGCACTTGATCCTTGATTGTCTCGACGAGTCGGGAAGATCCCTCGAACGTCATCTGGAGATTGGCGTTCCTCCGAGCTCTCCCGGAGCCATGCGGTATCAAAGCCCGGATGGTCGTGTTCGAGTCGACGTCGGCGATTGAACGATTCGCCCGAGGGAAGTTCGAGGGAGACGTTCAGGTTCGCTCCGAGAAGCGACCCCACCGATGGCCCGTTCCTAGGTCGTTCGTTTTCTCCCACGAGACAACTCTCCAAAGCGTGACATCTCGGGGTTCTTGATTCGTTCGTAGCGGAGTGTTCCCCTCGCACCGCTTGCTTTCCATCGTCTCGAGCCACCGATACTCTTCCGCTCCTGGGCCTCGGCACCCGGGCAATCCGAGGCATCGTCCACAGGTCTCGAAGTCACTGCGAGCCATGGGGCAGTCATGAGGATCTACGTAGGCAATCTCTCCTGGGCGTCGACCGAAGAAGAACTTCGACAGCTGTTCGATGAATACGGCAGCGTCACGGACGTCAGCGTCATCACCGATCGAGACACCGGAAGATCACGGGGCTTCGGGTTTGTCGAAATGGAAGGCGACGGCGGCAAAGAGGCGATCGCTGCCCTCGACGGGACGGAGTTCGGGGGGAGGCGCCTCACGGTCAACGAAGCGCGTCCACGCCACGAAGGTCGCTGAGTCGGCGCGGTTCCACGACCGAAGCCTGGTGGGGGAGATCGCCTCTCCGCCGACCAGCCTCGACGAATGAAGCGGGCGACGCCTTCTCCGAAGAAAAGGCGCCGCCCACGATGACTTTCCATCACTGCTGTCGAACTCAGCCGCCGAAGCAGAACTCCAGACCGTTGCTGATGGCACGACCTTGAATGGCCGCACTGTCGCCGACAACGACCTGCATCTGAATGACAGCCCCCAAGACCGAAGAATCAAAGGTCGTCGAGGTCGAGAACCCACCGTCACCCGCAACCCCCGGCGTTCCGCCGAGAGGAATCAGCACGATGGTCCACGGAGGACTGACCACCAGCTCGCCGCCCTTGTAGGGGATCGAGGTTCGACCCGCGCCGATAAGCAGGAACCCGAGGCTGCCCCCGACGGCATCTTCCAACTCGAACCCAGTGGTCCCGACATCGACCCGGTTGTCGCCGAAGCCGAACAAGTGGGGGACCAGTCCGCCCGTGCCGGCCACACCCGTGCCGTACTCCACGTAGGGCACACACTGGACGATCTCGCCGCCCACCGCCAAGCCGTATCCCTGACCCGACTGAGCGATCGTGGAAGCATTCACGGTGACGACATAGGTTCCGTTCGGCGGAGCATTCAAGCGCACCCGCTCGACGTTGTTGATCGCGTCCGCGCTGCCACCGGAGGTGGACTCGCCGGCCCCGGAGAACACGTTGCCCCGGTAGACGACGCCTCCTGGTCCCGTCACCGTCAGGTCCAGGTCATTGACCGGAGCGGAGCCGGTGAACAACGCGCCGGGGAAATCGTGGAACGCCAAGGTGATCTCGAGCGGCAAGTTGTCGAACACCTCGAAGGTGTAGCCGTGATTCTGACCGGGAGCGGTGAATCCATCGGCCTGGCGAACATCGGCAAAGAACGACTTGCGAGTGTCCCCCGTGAAGAACAACGAGCGGCGCATGTTGACCCGGCCCCAACCTTCCTGATTCGACGGGTAGCCGGAAACGCCGGTCATGTCTTGAGTGGCGTTGATGACCGCTGCCTTGACCAGGGCGCCGGTCGGAGTGAACGCATCGCCGGGTACGGCCGCGCCACTGGGGTAATAACCTTTTTCGAAGTACTCACGAGTCAACGCACAAGCGCCGGCCACGGCCGGGGTCGCCATGCTGGTTCCCGACAGACTTCGAGTGCCGCAGGCGGTGTTACCGTCCGCCGACTGAATTCCGCAGCCCGGGGTGAACACTTCCGGTTTGCGACGCGAGTCAGACGTCGGCCCAATGCCCCCGGTGCAGAACGAGTCTTGGCTGGGAGACTGGAAACTTCCTCCGACGGCCAGGCAGTTCTTCGAGTTTTCGGGGTTCCTCAAGCTCGACAGATTGGTCGCCGCCCAGACAGCCAGGGCGTCTTCGTTGTTCCAGGAGAACAGGTCGATGTCCCGGGCCCAGTTGTCGTAGGCCGTCGTTCCGTCGTTGCCCCAAGAGTTGGTGAACACCCGGGCGCCGGTGTCGTATTGCACCTGCAACTCGAAGTCCAAGTCCGTGCCGGACACTTCGCTGTTGTTGGTGTGAGCAATCTTGGCCTTGTAGGCAATCCCGTTGCGGAAGGTCGAAGCGTTGACCGGCTCCTGATCACCCGCCGCCGTGCCGGCCGTGTGAGTGCCGTGATCATCGGCAAAGAACGAACTGCCTTTGTGCAGGACAAGCTTGCGATGCAAGGGCCCGATAGGAAACGCCGGATCGTCGAAGTAGCAGTTGTCGATGTCGATCGGGCCGTCGATGTGGCCGATGATTTGGCCCTCTCCGAACAGACCGTTGTCCCACAGCGTCGTCAAGGTGGGATTGTTCGACTGAATGATCCCGGCAGTGGTGTCATTGCGCATGGTCATCACGGGCTCGCGTTGAATCCACTGGATCCCGGGAATCTGCGCAAGGTCCGCAAGCTGTTCGCCCGAAGCTCGAACCTGCAGGCGCGAACGACCCGTAGGATCCCACGTTTCCACCGAGGCTCCCAGGCCAGCGATGGCACTCGTCGCGGCCACCGCATCGACGCCGTCATGGAGCACGACCACCAGGTCCAGAGGCTCGCTCCCGGATTCCTGCCGCAAGTCCATGGCCAGCTTGTAGGCGGGTTGGAACGGCACCACCCCTCGAACGCCAGCCACCTCGCCGAGCCCCTCGAGGTCACTGAGTTTGGCCCGCACCAAATAGGCATTGTCGGGAACCGGCTGCAGAAGCTCGGCTCCTCGCCCGACCAATGCGTCGCGATCTTCGGGAGTCGCTTTGTGGTCGAGCTGCACCAAGAAGTAGTCTTTCGCCGACCCGAGCGGGCGTTTCCACGCGAGCGAATCGGGGATTTCCGGGGACGCCTGCTGGAGGTCAAACTCGTAACCCTTGAGGCGGAGCTTTGGCGACTTCTCCACGCCGACCTGAGCCGCCAAACCCGGCGAGGCGACCAGCATCAGGAGCAAAGAGATTCCGGTTCGATTCATGTTCGGTTGTCCTTGAATGAAGAGACGTCGTTCCACCAACGATCCAAAAGACGGTTCCCTGCCTCGCCGAGGTTCCTTGGTTTCTTCCAAGGAGACCGAGCGGAGATCGCACAACGCGACCAGAAACCGAATGGCGCCGGGGCCAGTCGCCGCAGCCAGGACCACACCACCGCGAATCGGGAATCAGGAATCCAAGGAAACTTGCAGGTCTCCGAAATCGTCAGGGAGCGGTGGGTCGCCGTCAGGCTCCTCCAGGCGAACTCCTGACTGGCACCACGAGACGCCGGCAGCAACCCGCTCCGGCATCCTTTTCCCCGCCACGCGAGTTGCTTGCGGGGCATCGGGAATTCGTTGCTGAATTCCACCGATCGAATCAGGGAGTTCCGCCACACCCGGGACACCGCACTATTTCGTTCTGTGCCGCCTCGACCGGAACGAGGTGCCCCGCGATTGTCGAGCGAGTGCATCGCTCGGAGTACTCCCAAGGATCCCCATGGCCCTGTCTGCGCCGATTGCTTGCGCGCTGACCGGAAGTCTGCTCCTCATCACCGGAGAGGCATTCGCGGTCGCGCAAGAAGAACCCCCGCTTCGCTTCGCTCCCGTTCCCGCACCGACCTCTGTGTCTACGATTCGATCTCCCGACAGGAGCTCCGGCACGCCGCGATCCCGGGACACCTCATCCCTTGCCGTGTTCCATCCCGCCACGGGCACCGAGACTCGAGGGACGGCTTCCCTGACACCGCACGCGCTTTCTCGAGCTCGATGGCAAGCAAGACCGCCTTCCCGGGAGTCGATTCCCGGGGGATCTGAGCTAGCCCGGGCCTTCGACCTGGACCTTGCCGCAGTTCCTGATCCCTCGGTTTATCCCTGGAGCGCCCAGGTCCGGCTGTTCGCCGAGAACACCGAGGGCCAGGTGTTCGCCTGCTCCGGAACGCTCATTGATCCCAAGATCGTCGTGACTGCCGCCCATTGCCTTCATCCGGGACCGGGGGGCGATTGGATGACGCGGGTCACGGTCCACCCAGCTTGGGACGGAGATGACGACGCGTTCGGCGCGGCCACTGCGGTGTCCATGGCCGCGTTCACCGAGTGGACCGACTTTGGTGCCTTCGAAGGGGACATGGGGTTTCTGGTGTTGGATCGCCCGCTCGGCTACTTGACCGGGGTGCACGGTTTCGGCTTCAGCTCCGACGACACCTTCTATCAAAGCGTCACGTTTCACTTGGCCGGGTACCCCGCCGCTCCGAGCTGTTATCCAGGGATTCCCGATCAGCTGTACCACGGTCTCGGCACCTACGATCTGGTGATTCCGACGCATTTCTTGGCCGAGATGCACTGGACCTGCGACACGTTCGGAATGAGTGGGGCGGGAGCCTATTGGATCGATCAGGGCACCCGCTATGTACACGGCGTGCACTCGTTCCTCGACACCGCGTCTTTCCCCCTGGTCATCGGGCACACCCGAGTCACCCCGGACAAGTTCGACGCACTGGTCAACCAAGTGGTGCCAGGAGCCTATCCCACAGCCGCGGATTTCTTACCACTGCAAGCGCGAGCCCCTGGGTCCGAGGTGGTGGCCGGGGAATCACTCCTCGACTTCGAATACCTCGTGGCGAATGCTTCTGAAGCCGACCCCGGAGTCCGTGACTTCGACGTGGGAATCTACTTGTCCGCCAACGAAAACATCTCTCCCCTCGATCGCCTGATCGACACTCACAGCTTCTCCCACGACTTCGGACCCCATGGCGTGGCACGAGTCGTTCTCGATCTCCCGATTCCCGCCGACATCGCGTCCGGGTCCTACTGGCTCGGTGTCTTGCTCGAGGCCGAGGATGCCCAACCAGACAACAACGAAAGTGACGGCTGGGATGCGTTTCCGGTCACCATCCAAGGCTGCCGGCTCTCCTTCGAGTCCTATGGCGAGGGCTTGCCCGGCAGTGGTGGCTGGACTCCGCAGATCGTCGGCGCCAGTGATCTCTGCCTTTCCAGCAATGCTTCGATCCGCATCGTCGATGGTCTCGGCGGAGCCTTCGGATTCCTTTGGGTCGGCACCGAAACCGCGAGTCTCCCGGCCTTGGGCGGAACCTTGCTGATCGACTTGGCGGGGACTTGGGCCCGGCTGCCGACTCGGCTCCACGGCTTCCAGGGGATTCCGGGGGGCGGCTTCCTGGACCTTGGGGCTGACTTCTCCGGGTTCCAGGGACTCACCTTGCACTTTCAGGGAATGTTCTCGGATGCCGGAGCACCGCGCGGTGTCTCTTTCACTCCGGGAACCACCTTGATGGTGACGGATTGAGTCCGCGAACCATCGCGTTTCGGCGAGGAATCGTGCTCCCCAAGGAATGGGCGAAACGGGAAGCAGTTCCAGATAGCCAGTGAGCCGAAGAAGGGCAGGAGCACCCCGGCAACCCTGAATTCCACCGGACCGAGCCAACTCAATGGGGAGGCGCAGACACTGCCCAGCTCGAAGACGTCTGCTTGGGAAGCGAGTCAGGCTCGCCGCTGCCTCCCGCGTAACCGAGGCCTTGCAAGCGCTCACGCTCCGCCTCACTCAGTGCTGGCACCTCGTCCGATCGCGGAGGCGACCGCAGCCCCCGAACCATGGCGCGGAGACGACGGCCCATGGCTTCGCCCTGCTCCGGAAGTTCGTCAATCAGGTTGCGTTGTTCCTGGGGGTCTTTGTTCCAGTCGTAGAGCTCGTGACGACCATCCTCGCCTTCGATGAAGGCAAGACTTCCCTCCTGCAAGACTCGCAGTCGCCTTGACCACGGCGAAGCGTCGAAATCCGGAGACTGGCGGCCCACCAACTCCAACGCGTGTTGGTCCCAAGCCGGATACTCGGCGAGGCGAGGGCGATCCTGCCGTGGCGCCATCAGATCATCACCCTCGATTCGATCCGTCAACCCCGCGAGGCGTGGAAGAGTTCCTCGGAGGTCGAGCACCATCACCGGCTCCTTCACTCGGCCCGGTGCCACTCGCCGCGGATCCCACAAGACAAGAGGGACTCGAGTCAACGGAGCGTGAAGCGAAAACTGGTGATCGTACAGGTGGTGTTCGCCCAAGAGTTCGCCGTGGTCCGAGGTCACCACGATCAGCGTGTTGTCCAGCTCACCCGCTTCTTCGAGGCGTTGCAGCAGGTTCTCCAAACGCTCGTCCAGCTCTCGCAACGTCGCGTCGTAGAGCCCGCGGGTCAACGCAAGCTCGTCCGCGTCGGCGGTTCGCAATCCAAAGCAGTAGCTCCACGTGGATTCCCAAGACTGGTCCACGTCATAGGAACGCTTCACCTGGTCGTCCGAGAAGATTCGGCGCCGATGGCGGGTGACCGGAAGCCAAGGACGATGCGCTTCCATCCAGTTGACGAAGGCGAACCAAGGCCGGTTTCCGTCGCTGGAGAGAAACTCCGCAAGTGCCGCTTCGGAAACCGGCGCCGCGTCCTTCATCAGCCACGGGTCGACGTCCCCTTGCTCGAGTTTCTGACGCAGTTCGTCATCCCCCGCGCCCCGCTCGACCTTCTTCTTCACATGACGAGCGGTGCGATCGGCGACGGATTCACTCCAGGGGTGAAGGATCTTGTCGAAGCCTTGGGCGAATCCGCGAGCCTCGGTCAGATGGGGGTTGGACGACCAGAAGAATGTTCGATAGCCGGCTGCCGAAAACTCCTCGCCCAGGGTGACGAATGTTTCCTCCAGCCGCGGTCGGCGAGCGTGAACTCCATGTTCCGTCGGCAGCCGTCCTGTGAACAAGGACGCGTGATTGGGCAAGGTGGAACTGGCCGCGGCCATGGCGTTTTCGAAGACCCTTGCTTCCCGGGCCCACTTCTCGAGAAATGGCGTGGTGGGGCGATCGGCGCCGTACAGACTCAACCGGTCGGCGCGCACAGTGTCCCAGACCAGGAGCAACACGTTGGGGGGCTCGAACAACTCGTTGTCGGATCGACAAGCGACGCCGAGACCGATTCCGAGCAGCGCCGCGCCACAGACCAGGCTGCGAAGCGTCCTCGCGATCCGCTCACCCATCAGAGGTAGCCGAGTTCTCGGAGCCGCTCCAACTCCTCCTCAGACATTTCCAAGGTGTCTTCCACCACTCGAGCGCGCTCCATGAATTGGTCCAACGCTTGGGACAGCGCACGGGTCAATTCGGGTTCCTTATCGGCCAGGTTTTGGCGCTCCTCGGGATCCTTGGAAAGCCGGTAGACCTCCCGAGTCTGGGAATGGTGATCGTAGAGAAGTTTGAAATCTCCCCGCCGCACGGAACGTCGGAAATTGCCTTCTTTCTGGTTGTTCCACTTGTCGGCTTCGGCAAACACCCAGCGATCCGACTCCCAGCCGTCGGGCTCACTCCAAGCAGGGGTCAGATCCATGCCATCCAGCCCCACGGGGCAGGGCAGTTCCGCCAGAGAAAGCAGAGTGGGCACCAGGTCCACCAAGGACGCCGGGGTGTCCACGCGCCGATTGTGGGGCACGCCAGCACCCCACAGAATCAAGGGAATGTGGAGCAGCTCTTCGTGCAGCGTTCGACCATGAAGAACGGAACCATGCTCCAAGAACTCCTCTCCGTGATCGGAGGTCACCGCCACCACGGTGTTGTCTGGAAACGGGCCCGATCGCAAGCATTCGAAGAACCGGTGCAGCTCCGCATCCAACTGGTGGATCTCCGCGTCATAGAGGTCGACCAAGCGACGAGCCTCGGCCGCTCCCCAGTCCGGAATCGGGTCCGCCTGACGAAATGCCCGGAGCTGGGCCGTGGTGCCGTCCACCTCCCCGGAGTACGGGCGCTCAAACAGCTCGCGGTGTGACGCCTCGGCGTTGTAGTCGCTGTGAGGATCGTAGATATGCAGGAACAAGAAGAACGGCGCCGCGTGGTCCTGCTCGAGGAACTCGATGGCACGGTCGATCATGGGCCGCGCCCCGTGCTCCTGATGACTCAGCGAGAGAATCTGATACGAGTCGAACCCACGGTGGAAGTGACGATCGCGACTCAAAAGGCGCACGTTGACCATGCCTGCGGTTCGGTAGCCCTGCTCTTGCAGCAGACGCGCCAGGGTCTCGATGTCCTCGGGAAGCGCTTCTTCCCAACCGTTGATTCCATGGCGCGCCGGATAGAGCCCCGTCAACATGGACATGTGAGATGGTACGGTCCATGGCGCGGTGGCACTCGCGCGCTCGAACACGGTCCCTTCGGCCGCGAATCGATCCAGTTCTGGCGAAGTGGGACGCGGGTAGCCATAGCATCCCAGGTGATCGGCCCGCAAAGTGTCCAAAGACACGAGAATGAGGTTTCGGCCCGCAGCAGGGGGCTCCGAGGGGCCCTCACAGGCCACCGCGAGGTGAGCCAAGAGGGCAAGAGCGAGGAACCGTTCCCTCCGACCAGAGATCCGCTGCCGCATGCTTGGGGGGGACCCGCCTCCTTCCGAATGATTGACTCGCGGGAGCCACCGAGACTCGGTGATCGCGGCCGCGCTGGAACGGATCATATCGCCACGTCGACCGCTGGGAAACGCGAGCTGGCGGTGAACTCCCCGTGGCTCACGGGTCCGAGTCGCCCCCTGATGCCGGGAGCGCCCGGCTTCCGGCGCTGTCAGAAGCGGCGGCCCCTGGCTTTCTCCGAAGTGGACCGGGGCTATAGTTGCCTTCATGGCCACCAAAGAACACTGGGATCGAGTTTGGAAAGGCGCCGAACCTTTCGTCGTCGACGAACAGCGAATGCACCCCAAACCGCGCCACGCGTTCTTCCGACTGATGGGGGATCTCCAGGGCCGGAACGTTCTGGACATCGGTTGCGGCGATGGAGTGATCTCCACCTACCTTGCCCAGCGCGGTGCCCAGGTCACGGCCATCGACCCATCGCCCGAAGCCGTCACCGCGACCAACGCTTTGGCCGAGTTCAACGGAGTCGGCTCTCGGGTCAACGCCCAGGTTCTGGATGCCATGGAAGTCGATCGCTTCCCTGGCCAGTTCGACTTGGTGGTGGGCAAGTTGGTGCTGCACCACATCGAGCCATTCGAGGACTTCGCACCGGTCTTGGCCCAGTCCTTGGCTCCGGGAGGACGTGGCGTCTTCTACGAGAACAGCGCCCGCAACCCGCTCCTCATGTTCTTTCGCCGGAATGTCGTCGGTCGCTACGGAGTTCCCAAGCATGGCGACGAAGAGGAACACCCTCTGGAAATCCGCGAGATTCAGCTCCTCGAACGAGAGTTTCCGGAAGTGCGAGTCCATCATGCCGAGTTCGTCTGTCTCGAACTCATCAACGTGTACTTCTTTCGAAACAAGAAGATCTTCACTCCCATTCTGGAGCTGATGAAGGGCTTGGACCGGCTTCTTTACCACTGCGCGCCTCCGCTTCGCCGTTACAGCTATCATCAGATCGTCGAGGTCCAGAACGGTTCGGCGGGATGAACCGGAAGCCAACTCTGTCGAGTAATGCTCGTACCACGGCAGGTTCGGACCACCCTCCATGGTGACCCCCTCGCAACTCGCACCTCCTTCGCACAATCTCCGAACACAACCCAAGATTGAGAAATGGCCATGTCCCTTTTCGCCCTGCTGACCTTGGCTGCGTTCCCTCAGGAAGCCCCCGGAGCAGATGAGCCTGTCGGATTGATCCGCCACGAAGCGGGCGCACTGTCCGGCTACACCATGTTCGCGCCCTTGCGAGGGACCACCATCTACTTGGTCGACATGGAAGGAGAGGTCGTTCATCAGTGGGCCACGGACTACATCCCCGGCGCCGAGTACATGATGGAGAACGGTCACCTGCTTCGCTCCGCCAAGGAGCCGGAGGTCAGTCGTTTCTCCGGCGGTGGGCAGGGAGGACGGCTGCAGGAAATCGACTGGGACGGGAATCTCGTTTGGGACTACCGCTTCGCCGAGGACGAGTATCTGCAGCACCACGACATTGCCGTGACTCCCGACGGCACCATCCTCCTCATCGCCTGGGAGCACAAGACTCGCAAGGAGGCCTTGGACGCCGGCCGCAATCCCACCTTGGTGGGCAAGGACGGCATGTGGCCGGACTGGGTCGTGGAGATCGAGCCCATCTATCCCGACGATGCGGAGATCATCTGGGAGTGGCATGCCTGGGATCACCTCGTGCAAAACATCGATGAGTCGTTGGACAACTACGGGAGTCCGGCGCTCCATCCGGAGTTGATCGACATCAATGGCGACAGCGCCGAGGAGTTCTCCAGCGAAGAGATCAGCAATCTCCAGGCGTTGGGCTACTTGGCCGCCGGCGCCGCGGGAGGCGATAGCCAAGCCGACTGGCTCCACACCAACGGCATCAACTACAACCCCGACCTCGACCAGATCGCCTTGAGCGTGCCTCGGATGAACGAGATCTGGATCATCGACCACAGCACGACGCCAGACGAAGCCGCGAGCCATGAGGGGGGAATCAGCGGACGCGGCGGAGACCTGCTGTTTCGATGGGGGAATCCCGCCAGCTATCGCACCGGAGCTCCGGAGGACCAGCGCTTCTTCTTTCAGCACGACGTCACCTGGGTTCCGCGCGGTTATCCCGGAGCCGGCAACCTGCTGATCTACAACAACGGCCGTGGCCGGGCCGATGGAGACTATTCGTCGGTGGTCGAACTGACTCCCCCCCTCGAAAAGGACGGAACCTATCGCAAAGAGGAGTACCTTCCGTTCGAACCCGAACAACCCACCTGGGAGTACACCGCCCCGACTAAGGAGGACTTTTTCTCGTCCTTCATTTCCGGAGCCCAGCGATTGCCCAACGGCAACACTCTGATCTGCGAAGGTGCCGCCGGACGAGTGTTCGAGGTCACGGCCGCGGGAAAGACGGTTTGGGAGTTCCGCAATCCGTTCGTGGAAGCCGACAGTGGCAACGGCCCGCCGGTTCCCGCGCAGGCCTTGTTCCGAGCAACTCGCATCCCCGCCGATCACCCAGGGCTGCGTGGCAAGGGACTCGCCCTTGCCGAATGATCATTCGTCGCGCAGGTAGCCGAGAGCTTGCAAGGCTTCCAGATCTTCGTCCAGCGCTTCGTCACCGTCGGGGGAAGCTGGTCGGGTCGCAGCGCGGCGAATCTGCTGGTGGAACGCCTGAAGTTTCTGGACCATTCCGTCGCGCTCCCGAGAGTGGGAATCGACCAGATTTTCCTGCTCCCCAGGATCACGCTCGACGTGAAACAGCGACCATTGCTCGCCCTGCTGATCGTGCATGATCTTCCAAGGATGCTGCAACAAGCTCCGCTCGGAGCTCCCGTAGAGCATGGCTTCCGCGTACACCGTTCGCTTGTCCCCCGATGGATTCGCGGAGGAGCGTAGCGACTCACCCCGCCAGTCCGGCTGACCCGGGAGACCCAAGAGATCGGCGACCGTGGGCAGGATGTCGATGGTTCGCACTGCATCCTCGATGGCCGTTCCGGGGGGGAAGCCGGGACCTGCCACGATCAAAGGAACCTGCACCACTTCCCGGTGAAGGGAGTGGCCATGTTCTGTGTCTCCATGCTCCAGGAATTCCTCGCCATGGTCGGAGGTGAAGATCACCAGAGTTCGTCGCGGGTCTGCCAACCTTGCCAGCTCCCAAAGAGGCGCCAGCATCGCGTCCACCGCCCGGACTTCTCCGTCGTAGCGCTGGGAATCGGACGCCGGCTCCTTCGGAGCGTACGGTTCCTCCGGTAGGTAGGGACCATGCGGTGTCAGCAAGTGCAGCCAGGCAAACGCCTTGGCATCGGGAGAATCCTGCAGCCACTCGACCAGCGCCTGCACCAAGCCACGGTCAATGCTTGCCGAGACCGAGGTACTGGGCCAAGCTTGCTTGGTTTCCGGGAGAGTGGGGTCGTGTTGGCTGACACGCCCCGATCCATCCGCCGTGTACCAGTCCTCGAAACCTCGAGAGAACCGAGCTTTGCGACTGAGAGCAGGCTGATTGACGAACGCCGCGGTACGAAACCCCTCGGCCTGAAGGATCTCTGCCATGGTCGCCGCGGAATCGGGAAGAGCCTTGGACTGCTGAGTTCGTCGTTCGCGGGCACCCCAGGTTTTTCCCGGCGGAGTCGACGTTTCCACCAGACCAAGCTCGGTGGGGTATCGAGACGTCATCAAGGAGGCCATGCTGGGTCGGGTCCAGCTCGCGGCAGAGAAGGCGTTCCGGAACAACACCCCGCGATCAGCCAAAGTGTCGAAGGACGGCGTCTGGTGCTGGTCGTAGCCCATGCACGAAAGGCGGTCCGCCCGCAACGTGTCGACCACCACGAGCAGGACGGTGCGGAGCTCCTCCTCTCGTTCGCCTGCTGGTGGGTGTTCGTCGCTCTTGTGACACTGGTTCCCGAAGATCGCGACCAGAAACAGCGCCCACCGTTGCCGGCAACGACCCGGACCCGATTTCCGCCGTCGCTCAGTCATTCGTCACCCAGGTATCCCAGGCTCTCCAACGCCTGTGCCTCTTCCTCGCTGAGCTCCGAGACTCCCTCCTGACGAATCGCCCGCCCTTCCATCGCGGAGATCCAGCGCAGCAACCTCTCTTCGGCCGCCGCCACTTCGTCCGCCCGCTCGCTCGCGAGATTCTCGAGCTCGAGTCCGTCTCGAGCCAGGTCATAGACCTCCTTCGTCCCGGAGTGCAGGTCGAACACGAACTTCAAGTTTGTCTCCGGGTCGATCAAGCAGCGCATGTTCAGCCCGCGTCGCTGAGTTTCGCTGTAGATCAGCCGAGATTCCGAGTCGCCCCCGGTCCACGTCGGGACCAAGCTGACTCCTTCGATGCCCGAAGGAACCGGAATGTCCAGCAAGTCGAGCAAGGTCGGCATCACATCGATGTTCGAAACTGCTCGATCCACCACGGTTCCTCCGTAGGCGTGGTCGGGAAGCCGAAGGATCAGCGGCACGTGCAGCAGAGTGTTGGTGAGTGCTTTTGCGTGGCCCCAACGCTGCTTCTCCAAAAACTCTTCGCCATGGTCCGCGGCAATCACCACGATCAAATTTCCGCGCAGTTCCCGGTCACCCAAGAATCGAAAGAAGCCCCGCAGCCGATCGTCGAGAAAGCGGATCTTGCGGTCGTAATCGGCTTGCACGGATTCGACCATGTCGAGATCTGGCTCCGAGAACAGCCGCTCGTAACCCCGAGGGGTCGCATAGGTCGGGGGACTGCCTTTCTGATCGAAGTGGGGATCGAAGAAGTGGACCCAAAGAAAGAACGGCTGAGAGGGAATCTCGCGCAACTCCTTGCGGGCAAGATCGAGCACGCATTCGGCGTTGCTCAACATGCAGCTCTCTTCTTCGAAGACTTGGAAGCCCTGATGAAAACCTTGGCGTCGGGTCAAGTGAGGACTACTGGAGATTCCCACGGTGTAGTAGCCCTGATCCTGCAACACCTCGGGAAGAGTCACATGACCTTCGGCGAAGTACTCCACCTTGGAAGTGCCCCCTTCGACTTTGCCGTGCCGCTCGAGGCTGATGCCGTCCTTCACCCCAATCTCGGGGGGGTTCTTGGCACAGATCAGAGACAGCATGGACGGCAGTGTCCAAGAGCTCTGGGCGAAGCAGCGGCGGAAATCGATGGAACGAGAGGCCAACTCGTTCAGGAACGGGGTGGAGTCCCGGTCGCTGTCCACGCCCAAGTGATCCGCTCGCAGCGTGTCGATGGTGAGCATGAGAATGGACGGCGGCTCGGCGTAGGCCGGTGGTGGAGCGGGGGGAGGCGTGGGCACCGCGGGTTCCGATCCGTCGCCACCACATCCCACGACAAACAATGCCCAAATCGCCACACACCGAGCACCGGAACGCGAGGAAAAACACCTCTCCGCCAGTTCTCTCGGTGCCCCGCGTCGATTCTTCATTTGCCGTCCGTCGTCCATGGTACGCGCGTTGGAAACCAGAAAATCGCGCAACAAGTCGCTACCATCCCGCACCATCATGGGTCGATATCGCGAACGGGAAAAGAAAAAGTTGTCGAGGGGAATGCTCCTCGCTCTGTGGCTACTCGGTGGCTGTGCGCCGAGCCCCTCGGAACCGAACGTCATCATGCTGGTGATCGACACCCTGCGCGCCGATCACCTAGGAACCTACGGGTATGGCCGGGACACCACGCCCCATCTGGACCGTTTGAGCCGCGAAGGGGTGCGGTTCGATGCCACTCTCGCCAGCAGCAGCTGGAGCGCTCCTTCCCACTGCACGATCGCCACGGGAACCACCAGCTGGCACCACGGAGTGTTCGACTTTTCCCACGAGCTGTCCGAGGACGTGGCACCGGTTTCAGCCCTGTTCCAAGATCACGGCTATGCGACCGGCCTGTTTTCCACCCACCTCGCGCTGCACCGCGGAGTCGGCCGCCTGGACAGCGGGTACGACCACAAGACCATCGCCAAGAACCACCAAGATCCTCAAGTTCTGCAAGCAGCCTTGGCTTGGGCCCAGGAGCAAACCAAGCCGTTCTTCCTTTCTTTGGTGTTGATGGGGCCGCACGCGCCCTACACCAAGTACCCGGTCAGCGACAACGAGCGCTACTTCACGGACATGCCCCCGGGCGGCGAGAAGGAGTATCCGTTCATCGAGGCCAACTGGGTGGGGGAGGGAGGCATTCCCGGGTCCGTCCAGCTCGACAACCGGCACGACGTCGGCTTCTACATCAACCGCTATGACCGTGCGGTGCGCTTTACCGACGCCATTGTCGGCCGGTTCCTGACCGAGATGGAGGCCGCGGGTTTGCTCGAACACACGTTGTTCGCCGTGACTTCTGATCATGGCGAGGGCCTCGGCGATCACGACTGCTTCGCCCACGAACTGTACTTGTACGACTTCTTGGTGCGCGTCCCGTGGATTCTTCACTTCCCCGGGGAAGTGCCTGCCGGGCAAACCTGGCCGAGCTTGGTTGGCACCATGGACATCGCACCGACGATTCTCGGCCTGACCGGAGTGCCGGTGCCGGACTGGATGGACGGGCGCGACTGGTCCGAGGATCTCCGGCGCAGAAACGTCGGCTCGGGTCACGAGCTGGTGACCGCCTCTTATCGATTGCGGGGTTTCGATCGCTACATGGTCCGCAGTCCCACCCACAAGCTGATCTTCGATCAGGTGAACGACCATCGAGAGCTCTATCACCTGGCCCAGGACCCGAAGGAAACGAACAATCTGTTCGACGCCCCTCTCGAAGACGCTCACGCAGTGGCCCTGAAGCCGATGGATCGTGCCCTGCGCGCACTCTTGGCCAGGCACTCGAAGATCGATCCCGACAAGACCTCGGTGCCGCTCTCCGACGAGGTTCTGGAGGAGCTTCGCGAACTCGGTTACATCACCGGCGACTGAGAAGAAGACCGTTCGCGCGTCACCGGCGAGCTCCCCTCAATCGAGCCACGGCTTCTCGCGTATCTGCGTCTCTCGGTGCGTGACGCAAAGCCCTCTCATAAGCCTGGAGAGCGGCGCCAGGATCGGGACGGGACTGCAGCTCCAGAGCGGCCCCGAGGTTGTACCAGCCATCGGCGTAGCTCGCGCGCAAGCTCACGGCTCGCTGGAAGTATTCGCGCGCTTGGTCCCACTGCCCCTGGCCGCCGAGAATGACCCCCCAGTTGTTGAGTGCTTCGGGGCGAGGAGCAATCGCAATCGCCAGACGGTAGTGCTCCACCGCTTGTGCTTCTCGCCCTTGATCTTGCAGGAGCCGTCCGAGGTTTTGGTGCGCGACGTAGTTGTTTTCGGTGACGTCCAAAGCACGCTGGAACAGAGTCGTTCCGTTCTGCCAATGAGACGTTTGCCGCCAGGCCAGGACCGCGAGACCAAGAACGACCGTCGTGGCGATCACGGTCGCCCGCGACTGGCGGATGAATCCGCGCTGCACCGCAAGTTCCACGGCGCAGCTCAATGCCCAGAAAATGCCGACCAGGGGAAGGTACGCGAACCGGTCTCCGCGCGCCTGCTCGCCCGCTTGGAACAACCCGATCACGGGAAACAGGACGCCCAGGTACCAACACCACCCCACGGTGAAGAACCCTGCCCGTTTTCGGCTTTTCCAAGCCAGAACACTCAAGCCCGCCAACACCGGCACAGCGAGGAGTGCCTGAACTCGAAGACTTCCCAAGCCAGAACCACCAACGATCGCCGGGTGAGGATAAAACGCGGCAAGTCCGGAGGGGACGAGAGCTTTCCCCAGATAGATCGCGTAGGAAGCCAGCGCGTTCAGAAGACGAGCTCCGAAATCGATCACTTGCAAGGACACCACGGCTTGGGGTTGGCAGAGGAACGTCAAAGAAGAGGCAACTCCGGACATGGCGAACCAGGGGACTTTTTCGAGAAGGAGGGATCCCCAACTTTTTCCCGCATTGCTCCTGGTCAATGGCCATGCGTCGAGGAGCAACAGCACACACGGCAGCGTGACCGCCATGGGTTTCGACATCAAACTGGCCGCGAAGGCCAACGTGACCAAACTCCAACGACAGACCCCGCCATGGCGGGCGAAACCCGCATAGGCCCACAGGGTCAACGCCCAGAACAGGGCGCACAAGACGTCCCTTCGTTCACACACCCAGGCCACGGATTCGACGGACAGGGGATGGACCGCGAACAAGGCGGCGGTCACGGCCGCCGACCAGCCCCGACCGGTCAGCGCCAACAGAGCCAAGAACCAGGCCGCTGCGGCGAGAGCGTGAATGAGCACGTTGGCGACGTGGTGCGGACCGGCTTGTGCGCCAAACCACTCGACCACCGCTTGATGGGTCAGGTAGTTCAGCGGGTGCCACTGCCCGGGGCCGTGGATCGTGAATGACCAGACAATGTTGTCTTTGGTCAACCCACCGAGAACTCGTGGATTCTCGTAGACATGGACGTCGTCGTCATAGTTGACGAAGTCGAAACCGGCCGTCTGCCCAAACACCAACGCAACGAGCAGCACCAGTGCGGTGGAGACCAGCCCGCGAGTGCGCCACGATGGCGACGGAGCATCCATGGGCTGGTTCAATCCCCGTCACTCCTGGCTCGACAGTCCGGACCGGTCTTGGCAAGCGTCGCGACGACTTGCTGCTCCACCAGGTGCTCGGCGATCTTGCCAGCGATCAGGCAATTCCCTTCTGCATTCCAATGGCCCCGTGGCGCGACCAGCTCTCGAGCTCCCTCGCGAACCAACTGCGCCAGAAACCGGCTCAGGTCCAAAGGAGTCCCGGAACCTTGGTTGAGCTCTCCTCGAATGAGATTCACGGTGTCGCGCATCTCCGGGTCCCGAGCCATCTGATGGAACGTGGGCCCGGTCTCCATATGCACGACGGTGAATCCGACCCCGCGCGCCTCGCAGAGCGAACGAGCTTTGTCAAGGAGAGCCCCGGTCAAGGGCAGAACATCTTCCACATACTCGGGAGGGTCCGGCGCAATCTCCCGGGGACGGCCCCACAACCACGCCGCCCCGTACCAATGGCGCTTCCACCAAGACTGATGCGACGCTCTTGGCACCGGCTGATTGGCAACCACCAACTGACCGTCGCTGAGGTGGAAGCTGGGCTTTGGATGGGTGAATTCGGTAACCACGTCTCGGTGGATATCCGAAGGAACCAGGATCAAGAACACCACGTGATGGGGATTCCAGGCGAAACCCTCTTGTTCGAGCCGCAGCAGCATTTGGCCCACGCCATAGCCACGAACGCCAAAGTTCAGAACCTCCGACCCTGGCAAGTAACCTTCGAGGAAATGCGGCACGGTCTGGCCATCGTCGACCTCCTCACCGAACGCGCAGGAGTCTCCGAAGAAAAGCAGGCGAGTTCGGCCCTCCCGCGGATGCTCGGAATACTCCCGGCCGGCACGCAGCCCTTGTTGATTGATCGTGACCTGAAAGGGCACCGTGGCGTCGCTGCGATAACCGGGGCGATTGGTCCAGCCATAGTCCGGGTGGTATTCGTCCCAGTAGTAGGTCAGCCCGTCCCATTCTCCGACCTCCCATTCCACGGCCCCGGTGATCGCGGAAATGGTTTCGTAGCGTCCGCGCAAGACCAGCTCTCCGACGATGGCGCTGCCCGCCAAGAGTCCTAGCCCCGGGAGGAGCGAGAACACCAGGAGTCGACGGCGAGAGCGGGCGGGCTTGGGCATGATGACTTCGGAAAACCTCCGTCTCCATCACAACCATCCCCACGACTTGATTCAACCAGCGTTCTGCGTTCCGACTCCCGGTCAAGGATTCGAAACGCGGAGGGCCTGGGCCTTTTCGGTCTCACCCGTCGCCTCGTACAGTTCTCGGAGCCACGTGCGTCCCAGGCGAGAATCGGGATTGGTCGCGCCCATATGACGTTCGAAGACCGTGAACGCTGGAACCAAGAATGATTCGGCGTCCGCCATTCGTCCGGCGAGGAACAAGCTGCGACCAATGTTGATTCTCAAGAGTGCATTGATCCAATGGTCCGGTCGGACGAAGGCCGGCTCCAACGCGACGGCCTCATCCAACAGCAGGGCCGCGCGCTCGGAATCCCCCTGCCGCTGCACGACGAGACCCAGCCTGGTCAAGGCGTCGCACAGCTCGACACTCAGATCCGGGGCATCCCGGTCGATCCATTGCAGCCCCGTTTCCAGCATGATCTGAATCTCGGCAAGGTGCTGATCCAAAGGAATCGTCTTCACCCAATTCCAAAGCGTTCGGCCGATCAACAACCCATAGGGATCCTCGGGGACCTTGGACCGCTCCGACAAAATGCGTTGGAGCCGTTGCAAAGGTTCCAAGAAGTCCCCGTCCGGCGAGCGAACGTCGCAGAGCGAATAGGAGAAGACTCCCAACACCTGGTGCAATTGGTCCAAGGTGTCGCCGAGCTCCCGCTGCTCTGGGCCCAGTGCAGGACGGGCCATGGGCCACGGCTGAAGGAAGCGCGCCGATGCCATGGACCGAGCAAACCGGATTCGATGGGACTCGGCCAGCTCGGGCTTGCCCCAGGCGTCATACATCGCCACGATTCGTTTCAAAGAGTCCGTCGCATAGAACGCGGTGGGGGGAGTGGTCTTGACGATGACCTCATGGCTTTCCAGCAGGTAGGCCTCGGCTTCCGCGTAGTTGCCCTGTTTGGTCAAGCAATCTCCGAGCATCGATTCGACGAACGCCAGATGAAACGTGCCGCGGGGTTGAGCCCGTCGCAACTGCTGCACCGAGCTGCGAATTCGCTCTTCGACCTCGCTCGCACGGCCCGTCCGCCCCAACACTCCCACCAGCAACGCCACCGCTTCCGCGATATCAGGATGGCCCGCGGGCAACTCCCGCTCCCGGATCTCGACACAGGCCGAACAGAAGGCAACCGTGACCGGCTCATGGGGGGAGTACCACAACCAGTAGGCACAGGCCAGATAGGTCTCGGCAACGATGGTCCACAACGGATCGCCCCTCGGGAGAGACGCTTCGGCAATTCGCAATGAATCTTCGAAGAATCCCACGGCCTTCTGAATCGGCGCCGGGTCAACGCCATGAGCGCCGTGTTCAATCGCGAAGTGGAACTCATCAAGGACCTCGGCAAGGTCCGGATGACCGGCCCGAATGGCATCGTGTCCCACTCGCCGGGCACGGTTGGCCCAGGCGAAGCAATCATCTTGCTCCAGAGTGAATGCCACGTTCGTTTGGGCCCAAAGCAGTTGGTAGAACTGCAGGGGGTCGTAGTCTCCGATCTCGTCGATCAACGCGACCGCCTGGCGAAACTGGCGATCGGCCAGCTCCGGCTCGCTGAGCGACCGGTACGCATGCCCCATCGTCGAACGGAGACGCACTTCGGACTCTGGCTGATGGGGAAACGCCCCCTCGATCTTGGCTGCGGTTTCGTCCAGCAAGTGCCCCACGGACATGTCGGCGTTCAAGACGACATGGGGATCGGCGAGAGAAATGGTCTCCACCAAGAAGTCCGTCACGACTCGAACGTTGGCGGCCTCGGCCCGAGCTCGGTCGCGTTGCGCGGACGCTTCCCAGTAGCCCACGGTCACGCCAACGATTCCCACCAACACGGCAACTCCGATCAACGCACTGCTGATCACCGCCGCCCGATTGCGGGACACAAACTTCTTTAGGCGATAGAGCGGACTAGGAGGACTCGCGTCGACCGGAACGTGCTCCAAGTGACGACGAATGTCCTCCGCAAACTCGCTGGCAGTTCCGTACCGTCGACCGCGCTCTTTGGCCAACGCTTTCATCAGGATCCAATCCAGGTCACCGCGCAGACGCCGACTCAGCCCGGACACATCAATGCCCCGGCGTTGCGCCAGCTCCACGCTGCCACTGGTACTGATGCGTAGCGAAGGCCGTTCCGGCGGCACCTCGCGAATCACCCGTTGCATCTCGGAGAAGCCCGCTTGCCAGAGCGCCTGAGTGTCAAACGGCGTACTGCCGGTCAACAATTCGTAGAGAAGCACGCCAAGCGAGTAAAGGTCGCTGCGAGTGTCGACGTCCAGGCCCGACATTTCCGCCTGCTCAGGACTCATGTAGGCGGGGGTCCCGACGAACTGCTGAAAGCGCGTAAACAACGTGCGCTCCGTCAGGCGAGTGTTGATGGCCTTGGCGATACCGAAATCGATGACCTTGGGAACCGGAGTTCCGTCGTGCAGAGTGACCAGCACATTGGAAGGCTTGAGATCTCGATGGATCACCCCTTTTTGGTGAGCATGCTGGACGGCGGCACACACGTCCTGGAACAAGATCAGGCGTTCCCGGGTGGTGAGGCGATTCTGGTCACAGTACTCGGTGATCGACACCCCACGCACCAGCTCCATCACGAAGTAGGGGCGCCCGGTGCTGGTGGCTCCGCCGTCGAGAACTCGAGCAATGCTCGGGTGATCCATCAAGGCAAGGGCCTGGCGCTCGGCCTCGAAGCGCGCCACCACTTCCTTGGTATCCATGCCCAGCTTGATGATCTTCAGGGCGACCTTGCGCACCACGGGCTCCTGCTGCTCCGCCATGTACACGGTTCCGAAGCCGCCTTCCCCGATCACCTGCAGCAGCTTGTAACGGTCGATGACACTGCCCGGCCCCAGCGACTCTTCCGGGCCCTCCGCACTCCAACCAGGCGGTGCAAACGAGCGGTCCTGGTCCGCTTGCTCGAGCATGGCGAGGACCTTCTGACGGAGTCCGGGATCGTCGGGGCAGGATTCTCGCAGGAGGTCCTCCCAGCAATCCCGCGGCTGATTGCTCGCCCGGTGGAACAGCTCCTCGATTCTTCGGATGTCTTCGGCAGTCATCAGCTCGATCCCGGTTTCCGCAGCCGAAAGATGGTGCGCCGCCGGACCACCCGTCCCTTCAAGAAAATTGTGGGAGGATCCTCCGCCGTCACGGCGGAGGATCGGGCAGTTCGGTCCGCAACCAGGCCTTGAGGAACCGCCACTGGCGCTCCACGGTGCTCAGGGAAACTCCCAACGCATCGGCCGTTTCTTGATTCGAGAGCCCGGCGAAGTATCGCAGGTTCACGATCTGGCCCTTCTGAGGGTCTTGCTTTTCCAGGCGCCCGATCGCTTCGTCGATTTGAATCAACACCTCGTCTGGCATGCATCCCGCGTCTTCCAGATCGTCCAGTTCGCGACGTTGCAGACCTCCGCCATGCTTGATTCGGCCTTTGCGGCGAGCCCGCTCGATCAGGATGCGGCGCATGGCCTGGGCCGCCGCTCCGAAAAAGTGCCGCCGTCCATTCCAGCCGGGATCTTCCGAACCGACCAATCGCAAGTAGGCTTCGTGAACCAGAGCCGTCGCTTGCACCGTCTGGCCGGCGGGCTCCGCCTCCATGCGCACCCGAGCCAGGCGGCGCAGCTCCTCGTAGACCAAGGGAAGAAGCTCTTCCGCGCGATCCAACTCGCCCGCATTGATGCGGTCGAGAATGCGGCTCACCGGAGCCTGTCGCGACTCGGTCATCCGTTGCTTTTCCAGACCAGAAAGGGGAGGAACCGTACGAGAAAGCGCATGATAGGGACCGCTCCGGACTCAGACAAAGGAGAGAAGCGCATGACCGAACGTGTGGAGTCCCTCCCGGGGTCGGACGGACGACCGGTTCGCCTGACTCATCGAGATGTGGACTCCCCTCGATGCCACGTAGTGGTTGCCCACGGCTTCAAGGGGTTCCGAGAGTGGGGGTTCTTTCCGGGCCTCTGCGAAGAACTCTCTACTCATGGGCACTCGAGCAGCCGCTTGGACTTCTCTCACAACGGAGTCGAGGAAACCGACTTCGACCGGCTCGATCTCTTCTTGCTCGACACTTGGACTCGACACCAAGAGGACCTCGCCGCCGTCGTCGGATCCCTTTCCTCGGAGGTTCCGCTCGTACTCCTGGGACACAGCCGTGGCGGCGCCGACGTGCTGCTCCACGCCGCCCAGGAATCCCGGGTCCGCGCGGTCATCACTCTGGCAGCGGTGGCCGATCCCCAGCGCGTTCCCGCGGATACCGAGCAACAACTCCGGGAACTCGGGTACTACCCGATCCCCAACGCCCGAACGGGTCAGGTCATGCCGGTGTCCCGGGCGCAACTCGACGACGCCAACAACCACAATGTGCTTCGCGCCTGCGCCGGGATCTCGCCGCGTCCTTTGCTCGTGATCCACGGGACCGCGGACGAAACCGTGCCCATGGACGACGCCGAAGCGATCGCCAAAGCTCACGGCGGCTGCGAACCCGTTTGGGTAGAGGGAGCGGGACACACCTTCGGCATGGCGCACCCGCCTTCGGAAGTGACGGACCATTTTCGAAAGGTGATCCATCACATCACTCGGTTCTTGGACGGTCTGGGAGGTGAGGTTTGAGTTCGCGACCTGCGCGACGCCCGGCTGCCTGGCTGTGGGCGGCTAGCCTGGCCTTCTTTGGGTGCGACAAAGGGGACGAGGCAACCCCATTCGATCGGGAACAGGACTCCGCACTCACGGACTCCTCCACCTTGGTGCAGGAAAACCCCTCGATTCCGGTTGCCGAGGAATACAAATCCGCGCATCGATCCAGTGAACTTTCGGGTCGTGGTCGCGACTCGGACGTCATTCTCCTGACCATGGACACGACTCGTCCCGACCATCTTGGCTGCTACGGGTTCACGTTGGCGGAAACCCCTTCCCTGGATCGGATCGCGTCAGAAGGGGTGCTGTTCGAACGGGCCATGACCGTGACACCCATGACTCTCCCCAGTCATGTGTCGATTCTGACCGGCCAGTATCCCCTGGAGCATGGCGTGCGCGACAACGGCTTGTTCCGGGTCGCCGCGAAGACCGTCACTTTGGCCGAACACCTCCAAGACGCCGGCTACCAAACCGCCGGATTCGTGTCCTCCTACGTGCTGAATTCCAGCTACGGCACGAGCCAGGGCTTCTCCCATTTCGACGACGAAATGACTTCGGAAGGGGGGCGTGGAGCCGAGCACCCGCGGGTCGAGCGATCTGCCGCCGAGACCATCGACGCAGCCCTGGAATGGCTCGAGCGATCGGGTGACTCGCGACCGATCTTCCTCTGGCTGCATTTCTACGATCCGCACGTTCCTTACCAGCCACCGGTCATGTTCCAGCGCAAGTTCGCCAACGCCTATGACGGCGAGATCGCCGCCATGGATCAGCAGATCGGTCGATTCTTCGATGCCTGGAGTTCCCTTCGACCGCGACCGACCTTGACCGTGGCCACCGCGGATCATGGAGACGGGCTCGGGGAACACGGCGAAGACACCCATGGTCTGTTCGTCTACAACTCGACCATGTGGGTCCCGCTCCTGGTTCGTCACCCCGCCCTCGGCAGCGGAAAGCGCATTCCCGGACGAGTCTCGGTCATCGATATCGTGCCGACGATCCTGGACCTGGTGGGCGTCGCCCTGCCCGCGGGACTCACGGGAAGCTCGCTGCTGCCCGGCATCGCCTCCGGCACTCCTTGGTTACGGCCCATCTACCTCGAGACTCAGAACCCGCTCTACATCAATGGCATCGCTCCCTTGGAGGCGCTGTGTCGAGACCGCTTCAAGTACATCCATGCCCCTCGCCCGGAGCTCTACGACTTGGAAGCCGATCCCCGTGAGACGCGCAACTTGATGGAGTCTCTGCCCGACGAAGCGCGTCGGTTGCAGCAGGAGATTCACGGGTTCCGCTCCGGGCAAAGTCCCGTCCACGCCGTCCGCTTGCGAGAGATGAGCGAAGAGGAGGCCGAAAAACTCGCCCAGCTCGGCTACGTCCAGGACGGTCCCCGCGCCAACGCGGAGATGGACCCCAAGGATTTCCTGCGCTGGAAGAAACTACGAGACGCCGGCTACCTGGCGATGAATGCCGGGCACCTGGCCCAAGCCAAGGAGGCCTTCCAGAAGGTCCTCGAGAAATGCCCCGACGATGCGGAAACCTTGGCCTGGCTGGGACAGGTGTTGGTCAATGAAGGGGAAGTGGAGGCCGGAATCCGATCCATGGAACGGGCGCTGGAGTTACGACCGAACATCTTGGGAACGGCGCAGAACGTCGCGAGGCTTTACCGGCGACAAGGTCAACCCGAGCGGGCCCTGCAAGCCCTGGAGTTGATTTTGGAGCACTCCCCGCGGGAGCTGAAGTTCTACTTGAGCGCCTGCAAGGTTTGCGAAAAACAGAAGGACTGGGACCGCGCGCTGAATTACCTGAAACGCGCCGAAGCCTCCGTCGACCTCGGTCGTGAGCAACGCAAAACGATCAACGAACGCCGAGCCGCCATTGCCGCAGCGCGAGAAGGCTGAGTGCTCTGGACGATTTGCGCGGGTTGTACACGTTTTATCCCCGGTCACTGATCGCATGTTGTTCGTAACCGACCAACACTCCTTAGGGAAAACACTGGACACACAATTCCAAATCCCTCGTCCAGCCCTTAAGTTCCTGGTCCGCCATTGGTTCGCGCTCGTCGTTCGGCGTTGAAGGCACGGCCAAGACACCTGCGGATTCGCACTTCATTGATCCAGGAAGAGGACGCTCCACCCATGATCGGGCAACTAAGGAATTGGCGCACCGCCAGCGCGGTGTCTGCCCTCGTCACTCTCGTAATGGCCGCGGATGCCTCCGCTCAATCTCAGATTCCGAGTGATCGGGATCGAGATAGCGTGTTGCATATCATCGGTGGCCGCGGCACTCCCGATTGCGAGACCATCATCACCTTCGAAGACTTCTTGGCTGGCGAGATCGCCGACCAAGTCTTCGCGGACGACGGCACCGGGCCGGTGATCGTTTCGGGTTTCAACCCGAACCTTGGCCCCGAAAACGCCGCATTGATCTTCGACTCCGCCAATCCCACCGGAATGGACGAGGACCTGGGGTCTCCCCACATGGACTTCGGCGGCCCGGGCATCGGCGGCGGCGGCGCGATGGGAAGCCCGAACGCCAACACCCGACCGCTGGGCAAGATCTTGGTCATCGCGGAGAACCTCGACGACGCCGACAATGACGGAATCATCGATGAACCCGATGACGCCGACCTCATGGGCTCTCGCTTTTCCTTCGACTTCTCGCTGCTCGGTCCGGTCGACGTTCATCAGATGACCTTGATCGACGTGGAGGCCGTGGAGCCCCAGGCCACGGCGACGTTCTTCGATTCCAATGGCGTCGAGATCATCTCCTACGAGATGGAGCAGACGGGCGACAACGGCGTCACGCTCAACAACTTTCCGGGAGCGGTCGGCGTTTCCTTCATGGAAGTCGTCCTGAACGGCTCGGGCGGGATCGACGAGATCTGCTTCACCCCTGGCGTGGACTGCAACAACAACGGCGTCGCGGACGCGACCGACATCGCCAACGGTACCAGCGAAGACTGCAACGGCAACGGCATCCCGGACGAGTGCGAGCCGGACTGCGACGCGGACGGCATCCCGGACGACTGCGAGCCGGACTGCGACAACGACGGGCTGCCCGACGATTGCGAAATGGGTGACTGCGACAGCGACGGGATCCCGGACGACTGCGAGCCCGACTCGGACGGTGACGGAGTCCCTGACGATTGCGAGGATGATTGCAACGGCAACGGCGTCCCGGACGAAGACGACATCGCCAACGGCACCAGCCAGGATTGCAACAACAACGGCATCCCGGACGAATGCGAGCCGGACTGCGACAACGACAACATCCCCGATGATTGCGAGCCGGATTGCGACAACGACGGCGTTCCCGACGACTGCGAACCGGACTGCGACAACGACGGCACTCCCGACGATTGCGAGATGGACTGCGACAACGACGGCCTGCCGGATGACTGCGAAGACGACTGCGACAACGACGGCCTGCCCGACGATTGCGAGATGGACTGCGACAACGACGGCCTGCCGGACGATTGCGAAGACGATTGCGACAACGACGGCCTGCCGGATGATTGCGAGCCGGATTGCGACAACGACGGCGTTCCCGACGACTGCGAACCGGACTGCGACAGCGACGGCACCCCCGACGATTGCGAGCCGGACAGCGACGGCGACGGAATCCCGGACGATTGCGATGTCCTGTGTGAGCGCAACCCCCGCTGCCCCGCCAGCGTGCTGATTTTCCCGATCCACCGATCGAACAACTTCTTGACCATCCTCTGCGTGACCAACACCAACCTGAACCCAGAGACTCCGGTCAGCTTCGGAGGCGGTACCAACGTCCACTACGAATACGTGAACACGGTTCCCAACCCCGAGAATCCGTTCAAGCCGCTCGGCTGCTTCGTGATGGACCGCGTCGAGTACCTGACTCCGGCCGACACGTTCTGCGTGGCGACCACCTGTCACAACGCCGTGCCCAACACTCAGGGCTACGTGGTGGTGACCGCGGAAGATCCGAACTTGTTCGACACCCCTTGGGCGCACGACTACCTGGTCGGTTCCGAAGCTCTCATCACTCCGAGTGGTGCGATGTACGTGCTGAACGCAAGCGGTTTCCGGGCCGTCGTCGATGAAGGAATGCCGACGGACCTGGACATGGACGGTCACGTCGATTTCGACTGTCAGGAATATGAGTCGCTGCCGGACGAGCTGATGCAGGACACCTTCGATGCGATGGGTGGTCATCAGCTGACGCTGCTCAACCTGACCGGCGGTGTCAGCGCATGCAACCGAGTTCAGTTCCGCATCTGGAACGACAACGAGTTCCCGCTGTCGAGCACCCTCGAGTTCAAGTGCTGGTTCGACGAGCCCCTGCAGACCATCAGCCCGGTGTTCCGCAACAACTACCTGGCGCTCAACACACCCAACGATCCGACCGAGTTGGATCTGGACTGTGACGGCGTCGGGGACACGGAGACGGGTTGGTTCTTCATGGACAGCATCCTGGTCACCACCGAAGGAGGTCAGGTGATCTCCGCCGATGGCGCCATCTACGGGGCGATCACCTCCGGTGGTGCGAGTCCGCAAACGATCGGGCGAGAGCTCTGGGAAAGCGCGCAGACCCAGGAGAACGGCGAGTTCCTCGAAGGCGGAAACTAATCACCGCCTGAATCCTCGAAAGTTTCAGCAAGCTGCCCGCGGACCGAATCCGGTTCGCGGGCAGTTTTTTTTGAGTCAGCCTGACTCATGTCGGCCGCCATCGGGGTCCGCCGCGAAATGCTTTCGTCAGACAACGCGGGATTCATTGCCGATGAATCCCCTCGCACATGTTCGCGCAAAAGCTTCGAAGTCTCTCCGTATCGCCCGACGAGAGCGGCCCAGAACTGCGTAACCGAGGAAGTTTGCGGAAAACGAGTAGTCACTGATCATCCTGAAAAGCTGGTCGATGTCCCTGTCGGCGGGAATCCGACCGTTGCTTTGAAGATCGAAGAAGCGTGCTCGCAGATTCTTGTCGACCTCTGAGTCCAGCATCTTTCGCACCCGCTTGCTGAAGGTTGCATCCACAGCCACTTTGGAGATGAGAATTCGAGTGAGTTGATCATTCGCGACGTCCGCGCGAAGCCGAAACTCGAGGTACTCGAAAATCTCGCTGCGGAGATCTGGTTGAGGCGGGTAGCCAAGCTCGCCACCTTGTTTTTGTTGTACGAGCTCCTCGATCATCGAGAGAAACAAACCTTCCTTCCCACCGAAGTATCGATTGATCAACGAGACGTTGACCCCCGCAGAGTCGGCAACCTGCTTGACGCTCGCGCCGTCATACCCATGGGCCGAAAACACGTCGGCGGCGGCCTGCTTCAGCCGGGCCTCGGTCTCCGCTCGGTCTTTCGTTCGTTTCTGTGACCTCTTTGCCATCACCCCGCTCTGTAAACATCCATTTACATCTAGCGGCCAACGAGATACATTGCCCTATGTAATCGATCATTTACATGGAGCTCGCCGTGTCAACACACTTTTCATTCCTGCTCGTCGTTCAGAATCTTGGGCTTGCTGCCTTGTTTGTCGCCGTCGTGGGGCTGCTCAAGGAGCCGACCCGGCAAAGGGCCATGGCCATCATGGTCGGCATGGCTGGAGGGCTATTCGCCACACCGCCCTTTGCCGAAGCCGGTTTCCTGGTAGGTGCCGTGATCGCCGCGTGTGGCTACTTTGGATTGAAGTCCTACCCATTCATCGGCCTCGGCTGGCTCCTACACGCTGCCTGGGATACGTTCCGATACAGTCAAGATGCCGGACTTGTGGGACAACCGCCTCATGCAAGTTTGGGTTGCGCAGTGTTCGATCCCATGATTGCCCTCTGGTTCTTCCTCGGAGCCCCTTCCGTATGGAGGTTCGCCCGCCGAGGGTCCTTCCATCCAGCAGCCAAGTCCTAGAGGTGGCCGGGTCGGGATCACTTCGTCGACGGAGTCGTCAACACCCCGGTTTGAATCAGCGGGGAGATTCGGTCCCGACGCGAATGGCACGGCTGTTGACACCCTCCTCCTGGGAACGTGAAGAAGCCTCAGCGATGCAAGAGATCGGCCTTAGTCGTCGCCGAGGTAGCCAAGCGCCTGAAGCTCTTCCAGAGCTGCGGCATCGAGTTCCACCGGTTGCCCCGCTCCGACTGGGGAGAAGCCGGCAGCCTCCAGGGCAGAATCAAGGGTGTTCATTTGTTCCCGGAGGCGATTCCGTTGAGTGATCATTGCCTGGACGACGTCAGAACGCTCGTTGGCAAGATCCCGCTGCTCCCCGGGATCCTTCTCCAAGTCAAACAACCGGAAACGCGGAGTCTGTCCTTCATTCAGACTCCAGATCAACTTGAAGCGGCCCCGTCGCACGGCCCCCAATTCGTCCGCGACCAAGGTGTTGGATTCTTCGGCGTAACAAACCCAGGGCTCCTCTGGTTCGGAGACAAGCAGTGGCAACCAGCTGCGTCCTTGGCGAGGAAACGGGTCGGCGATTCCGAGCAGGTCAACGAGTCCCGAGGCAACATCCACTTGGGAAACCGGGGTTCGAATGCGGCGGGGGACGAGATCGAGATCCTGCCGCCATCGCTCCGGCATCCACACAAGGAACGGAACGCGAACCAGTTCTTCCCACATCCGATGACCGTGGTCCCAGTCTCCGTGCTCGAGGAACTCCTCCCCATGATCGGAGAGGATCACCAGGAGCGTGTCGTCGCGCAGGCCGAGGCGGTCCAACGCTTCCAAGAGCTGTGCCAAGGACTGATCTTGGCAGGCGATTTCGTTGTCATAGACCTCGCGCACGTAGGCCAGGTCCTCCGCGTCCAGCTCGGCCTGCATGGGCCGCAGAGTCGAGCGGGGGACAAGGGGGCGATCGCGCAGCGGCCCGTCGTACTCCGTTTGAAACGGACGCTCGAAACTCGCCGGAGGGGCATAGGGCGCGTGGGGGTCCAGCGAATGGAGGTAAAGGAAGAACGGCGCTTCGTCGTGGTGGTTTTCCAGCCAGGGGATCATGGCTTGATTGATCAGTTGGGACGTCGAGTGAGAGAACGGGTCGTCCGAACGGGCTTCGAGCCCTCCCTTCGCCAGAAATCGTTGAAAGCCCTGCTCGAAGGCCAACCCCCGCGCGGACACCTGAATGTTGGCCACCGCCGCCCAGGTGGAGTAATTCTCGCGCCGGAACACTTCCGCGAGCGTGAGCAAGTTCTTGGGCAAGGCGTGGCTATCTCCGGCGAGATGAAAACGCGGGAACAAGCCGGTCATGACCGAGGCCACCGAAGGCCGTGTCCAGCTCGCCACGGAGTAGCACTGCTCGAAAAGAAACCCGTCGTCCGCCAGAGAATCCAGGACCGGAGAGGTCGGTCGATCCGCGCCGTAACAAGACAGCCGATCGGCGCGCAGTGTGTCGATCAGATACAGAATCACGTTCTTGCCAGAAGAGCGGCTGCCGGCTCGCACCCACCGAGGATCTGCCCAGGCCACCGAGACTCCCGGCTCTTGGCTCTCGGTTTCGAAAACCAACGAGCCGCGCCCTCCCGAGCCAGGGGGAAGGGACACGACATGGTCTTGCCACGGCTCCCCGGCCCGTGCCGAGCCCTCGAGCAGGACCAGCTGCCGGTCGTCCTGCTTCCAACTCAGCTGGAACCGGGCCCGCGCTTCCGTTCTCACGTTCCCGACAATCCGCGCTGTGATCTCTTCGACCAGGGAGTCGGGAGGATCGTCGGGGACGCCCACCGAGAAGCGCAACTCATCGCCTTGGCGAGCTTCGGCGTCGACCTGGACTCGCGAGTCGGTGGGGACCCAGTAGGCGGGCCGACGATCTTCCTGGACCTCGAAGCGCCGAAGCACCCGCAATGACAGAGAGTCTTCCCGAGGGTCATCGCCATCGGGCTGGTCGTCGAGTTCCAGATCGCGGTGGCGTCCTTGACGAATCAGCCGAGCCAGCGGCTGTTGCAAGAGGACTTCTCCAGGATCAGAAAGCTCCAAGAAGTGCAAGCCGCCGACCAGTTCGCCCAGCTCCCAAGACTGTTGCGCGGACTGCTGACGGCGCAGCTGGCCATCGACGCGGATCTCCGCCAACGGCCTCGTCAAACGCAGCGTCGCCTCCCCGCCCGCGGACACGAACGTGTAGCGCTGCGGACGTTCGGGGTCGCGGAAGAGCCGCTCGACCTCGGTCGGCGGGCGAGATTCGTACTCCAGTTGCAATCCCTCGGCCGATCGTTCCTCGACAAATAATTGCGCTGGCCCCGCGTGGACCAGCTCCATCCACAGGACGCTCACCTGGACCGGGGACGAATGGGGTGGCGGGGAAACGCTGTCCAACTCGATGCGAATCGGCCAACGGGGCAGCGAAGAACGAATCGGAACCTCGTAAATCTTCCAGTCCGTCCCTTGCGCAGTGATCGTGGCGATTGGCTTCGAGAACAGGGAGACTGACAACCGAGCTTCCCCTTCGGAACCGACGCGAATCATGCAACGCAAGGTTGCCGACTCCGCGGGCCGGTCGAAGGCTTGACGCCACCAGTCGCCCACCTTGCGCAAGTGCAGCTGGGCCGGCACGGGTGGCGCGAAGGAGCCGGGGTGCTGAAAACCACTAGTCTCGACGATCTCGGGGGCCAGTTTGCGTTGACGCGGAGGGATGACCACAAACCCGCCCTTGGACAGCAGGGCGCCAAGGTTGCGTCGCTGCTCCAAGGTGCGACCATCAGCGCAAGTCACCCTCGGCTCATCTGCCGGGACCGAAGGAAGGGAGCCTGCCACGACTCCGTCCATCCACGCGAACCCCTGCCAATCGTCCACGCGAAGCGAGGTGCGCCAATGAAGGCGCTGGATGTCCCCGCTCACTTCCAAGGGATGATCGGCGTCAAGAAGCCGGACCACCGAGGGGCCCGAGGGGGGGGCAGGACTCGACGGCTCGGAACAGCCTCCCAGGGACCAGAGCAAACATCCGCTCGCAGCCCGGAAAGCCAGGCCGCGAAAGTCGAATCGAGGAACGTCTCTTCTCGGCGAAGGTGGAAGTTTCCGTGGAATCGCTGCAGGTCCGAAAGACCGAGGCACCTCGCGCGCAAAGAAAAAGAACCCGACCGGTCTTCTCCCGAGCCCTCTTCGGCAGACCCTCGTCCACCCGCGCCAAATCAGAACATCAATCTTCGCGAAGGAGCATAGGGACAGACGTCGATCACTTCTCCCTCGAGATGGCGTTGGCGCAAGTTCCGCCAGTAGGCAGCCGTGAGCAGGTCGCGGTGGGCTTCCAAAAACAGCTCGAGGGACTCCCCCTGCAGCCCAAGAAATTGCATGAACTCCTCCGGAAAGACGTCGTGCTCATCGACGTAGTACCAGGGCTCGGCGCCGACCTCTTCTTCGTGACTTCGGGCGGCAGGCAGGTCCCGAAACTGACAGTCGGTCAGCAGACAGAGTTCGTCATAGTCGTAGAAGATCACCCGGCCATGACGAGTCACGCCGAAATTCTTGAGCAACAGATCTCCGGGAAAGATGTTGGTCGCGGCCAGATCGCGGATGGCCTGCCCGAAGTCCAGGACCACGTCCAAGCGGCTGGGCTCAGAGGCGCTGCGCAAATACAGATTGAGAGGCACCACCCGCCGTTCCAGATAGACGTGGTGAAGTTTCACCGTGTGTTCATCGATGGTGACGTTGTTGGCACCGGACTGCTGAAGTTCTGCGAGCAGATCCTCGGAGAAACGGGCACGGTCGAATTCCAGATGCTCGAACTCCTGCGCATCCACCAGTCGCCCGGCGCGGTCATGCTGAAAGACCAGCTGGTAGCGTTGGATGACTTCTTCGGGGGTTGAGTTCTTCGGATAGTCGAATCGGTCCCGGATGATCTTGAACACGTAGTCGTAGGTGGGCAGGGTGAACACGATCATCACCATGCCCCGATCCCCCGGCGCCTTGACGAAGGGCTCCTTGGATTCTTCGAGCTGGCGCAAGAGATCCCGATACATCTCGGTCTTGCCGTGCTTGTTGTAGCCCAAGGAGATGTACAGGTCGGCGAAAGGCTTCTTGGGCATCAGAGTCCGCAAGAACCGCACCACCGACCAAGGCTCCCGAATCACCACGTGGAAGTAAGACCGAGCGAAGCTGAACACCACGCTGATTTCGTCCTCGGTCAACAACACCGCATCGGTTTCCAACCCCTGTTCGTGGTTCCGCAATGCGATCAGAAGAGGAGTGACGGTGCCACCGCCAAGGATGCGACCCACCAAAAAGGCTCGACTGCCGCGGTAGAACACCGAGTCGATGAACTCGAGCGCGTCGATCTTTCCCCGAGCCAGGGCTCGGCGGCGGCCCCAGGCAATGCGAGAAGAGATTCGTTGAGCGTCCCGTGACAGGTCATGGAAAGGCACTTGAAACGGCAGCGATTGCAACAACTCCGCCACCGTCTCGCGAATGGCTCCGGTGCGGCGAAAAGTTCGCGTCCAATCGGCGCCCGGTTCCTGGAAGGAAGCGGGGCGAGCGCGAACGAACTCGATTTCCGGATTCACCCCCACGGTGGTGAAAATGCGGCGGGTCAGGGAGTTGAAGAAGGTTTCGGCGAAGTCTTGGTCCGAAGTCCCGTCGATCAAGCCCAGGTAAGCCTTCTTCGTTTCCTTCCAAATGGAAGGACTTTCGAGATCGCTGCCGAGATCGGTTCGTAACTTGGACACGATGGCCGTCATGATGCGGCCGTAGATTTCCAAGCGCTGACGCGCGTCGCGCTGCCCGCCACTCCAATCGCGCTCTTCAAATCGAGCTTGGGCGCGGCGAGTGATCTTTTCGAACTCCCCCTGATAACGGTGATACGCTCGCTGAATCGCGTGCGCACAGTCGCCAGCGGGGGAGTTCGAGGGAGGAGAGGCGCTCATCCCATGCGTTCGATCACTGCGTCTCCGAACTCACTGCACTTGACTTCGGTCGCCCCGTCCATCAGCCGGGCGAAGTCGTAGGTAACGATCTTGTCCCCGATGGCACGATCGATGCCTTGGATGATTCGATCGGCAGCCTCGGTCCATCCCAAATGGCGAAGCATCATCTCCCCGGACAAGGTCACGGAACCCGGATTCACCTTGTCCAGATTCGCGTACTTGGGGGCGGTCCCGTGGGTCGCTTCGAAGATCGCGAAGCCAGTGTCGTAGTTGATGTTGCCACCCGGCGCGATGCCGATGCCGCCGATTTGCGCGGCCAGGGCATCCGACAGATAGTCGCCGTTCAGGTTCATCGTGGCAATCACGTCGAAGTCCCGGGGGCGGGTCAGAACCTGCTGCAAGGTGATGTCCGCAATGGCGTCTTTGATGAGGATCTTGCCCGAGTCGAGCGCGGCCTTCTGCTCGGCGTTGGCTGCCTCGTCCCCCTTGGCCGCCTTGGTGCGCTCCCACTGATCCCAGGTGTACACGTGCTCGCCGAACTCCTTCTCGGCCAGCTCGTAGCCCCAGTTGCGGAACGCCCCCTCCGTGAACTTCATGATGTTGCCTTTGTGCACGAAGGTGACGCTCTTGCGATTGTTGGCGATCGCGTAGCGGATGGCGGAACGAATCAGGCGCCCGCTGCCCTCCTGCGACACGGGCTTCAGCCCGATCCCCGAGGTTTCCGGGAAACGGATCTTGCGGTACTCGCTGGGGAATGCCTCCTGGAACATCTGCAGGAACTTCTTGCACGGCTCCGAACCACTTTGGAACTCGATACCCGCGTAGATGTCCTCCGTGTTCTCGCGGAAGATCACCATGTCGACGTCCTGGGGTTGGCGAACCGGAGAAGGCACTCCCTGGAACCAGCGCACCGGACGCAGGCACACATACAGATCGAGGAGCTGGCGAAGCGCCACGTTCAACGAACGAATGCCGCCGCCGATGGGGGTGGTCAGGGGCCCCTTGATCCCGACCAGGTAAGTCCGGAATGCGTCCAAAGTCGATTCGGGAAGCCAAGAGTCGAACTGGCGGAACGCCTTCTCCCCGGCATAAACCTCCATCCACTCGATCTTCCGCTCGCCTCCGTAGGCCTTTTCCACCGCCGCGTCCATGATGCGAACGCTGGCCTTCCAGATATCTGGCCCGGTCCCGTCCCCTTCGATGAAGGGAATGATCGGATGCGAAGGAACTTGCAGGACGCCGTTCTCAATGCTGATTTTCTCGCCGTTTTCCGGGACTTCGAGCTGCGGGGTTTTCATGAGCTTGCAGGTTCCTTCTGTCTCTTTTGGTCGGCTGTTTCGAAGACCGACAGGATACCGTCGCAGGGTGTTGAATTCGAACGCTTGCTCCCCTCACCCGCCGGAGCTCCTGTCCTGCCGGGCCCAAGCAGGCCGGGGAAGAGTCTTCGGCGTGCGGTCTCACCCCTACGCTCCCTTCGCCGAACACATCAAGCCGGAATCTCTCGACCCGCCACCGCTCGCCCCATTCGCTCGTATCAGCCTTTCGATGAGGGCCGGATCCTCGCGGGCCCAGCTACACTGCCCGAGGGAAACCCGGCTCTGCGTCGTGAGCGGGAGTTTCCGATCTTCCAGAATCGATAAGGAAAGAGCGCCATGGTCTTCTCCAACAACAGCCTGCTTCCCTTCGCTCTCGGAATTGCCGTGGTGACGGCAACTCCTGCCGTCGGCCGCACCGAATGGACCCAGTGGCGCGGCCCCGAGCGCAACGGAATCTCCTCGGAATCCGACTGGGCTCTGAAGGGCAAGGAACTCTGGAAGGTCGACGTCGGCCTGGGCTACTCGACGGTTTCGATCGCTGACGGACGCCTGTACACCATGGGCTTCGATCAGGCGAAGAACCTCGACCACGTCTTTTGTTTCGAAGCAGAGTCCGGGAAGGAGATCTGGCGTCACTCCTTGCCATCTAAGCTCATGAACGAAGCGCACGGGGGCGGCACTCTGGTCACTCCGTCCGTCGATGGCGAAGTGGTTTACACCGCCAACCGACTCGGCCAATTCCTGTGCCTCGATGCCAAGACCGGAACGGTGCACTGGCAAAAGGACCTGAAGGAAGAGTACGACCTGTCGTTTCCGCGCTGGGGTTACTCGGCCGCTCCCCTGGTTTTGGACGACATGGTCGTCATGAACATGGGGCGGGTGCTCGCCTTTGAGCGCAAGACCGGCGAAGAGATCTGGGTCAGCGACGAGGACTACGGAGACGCCTACTCCACTCCCGCAGATTTCGAGTTTCAGGGAGAAGAGTGCCTGGCGGTCTTCAACAAGCTGGGGCTGGTCGTGCTCGAACGTGGAGGTGGAACCGAGCTGATGCACCACCCGTGGGAGACCAGCTACCACATCAATGCCGCCACTCCGGTTGTCCTGGAAGGAGATCGCGTGTTCATCTCCTCCGGTTACAACCATGGTTGCGCGATGCTGCAACTCGGCGAAGACGCCATCGACGTGGTCTGGGAAAGCAAGGCCATGCGAAATCACATGACCGGCTGCATCGTGTACGAAGACCACCTGTACGGGTTCGATGACGCCACCTTCAAATGCCTCGACCTCGAGGGTAACGAGCAGTGGACTCAGCGGGGACTTGGCAAGGGAGCCCACTTGATCGCTGGCGGACGCTTGCTTCTTCTCACTGCCGACGGAGAACTGGTGATCGCCGAGGCCTCCCCCGAAAAGTTCGAGGAGTTGTCGCGCGAGAAGATCCTCGATGGGGGAGTCTACTGGACGACTCCGGTCCTCCTCGACGGCCGCCTGTATTGCCGCAACAGCCTGGGGCAACTGGTTTGCCGGGACCACCGCTCGGATCAAAGCTGACCCAGTTTTGAAGAATCCGTGCCTGAATCCGACCGCCGCGAGCGCCCCGTCGTGAAGCTCGTGCTGGTGCTGTTCGGTTGCTACGCGCTGGTCTGTGTCGCGGTGTTCCTGTTCCAAGCCAAGCTGGTCTACTACCCGAGTCCGCTGCCGAGTCTTCGCCCTTCCGAGGTCGGCCTCGCGTTCGAGGACGTCACCCTTACGGCAAAGGATGGAACATCCCTTCACGGATGGTGGTTTGCTAATTCCTCGGCGCGCGGAGCCGTCATCGTGTGCCACGGCAATGCGGGATCGATCGCGGGGCGGCTGAGTCTCGCCCGAGCGTTCTCTGAATTCGGCTTCGAGGTGCTGCTGTTCGACTACCGCGGGTATGGAAACAGCGAGGGGCGTCCGAGCGAAAAGGGGACTTATCAGGACGCGCGCGCGGCGTGGGCCCACGTCACCGAAACCCGGGGCTGGAGTGCCCATCGCGTCCTGATCTACGGGGAATCTCTCGGGGGCGCGGTGGCCGTGGAACTTGCCAGCCAGCAGTCCGCCGGCGCCTTGGCCCTCGAGGCCACGTTCACATCGCTCATGGCCATGGGACAGCGCACCTACCCGTGGCTACCCGTGCGCTGGCTGTGTCGGATCCGCTACGACTCCCTGTCACGCATGGCGGACCTCGCTTCCCCGGTCATCGTGCTGCACAGCGAAGAGGATGAACTGGTCCCGTATGCCATGGGCCAGCGCTTGTACGAAGCGACCGCCGCCCGCAAGTGGTTCATCCCCACGGACGGCGGCCACAATGACGGCGGCTTCGTCGGGTTGCCCGACGCCAGCCGCCGTTTCCGTTCCCTTCTCGAGGAGCTGTTCCCCCGTGAGTGAACGAACCTGGGATCATTCCTCAGGAAGGGGATCCACCGGTTCCGTGTCGACCGCCGAGACCGGTTCTTCGACCGGAGTCTCGCCGAACACGTCGGTCGGCGGGGCCACCTTTCGGTAGCCGAGCGCCTTCACGATCGACAGCACCTCGCTCCAAGCGGGGAACGATCGGTCGTAGCGCCGCCGGTAAGCATCCACTGCCTGGATGAACTCGACGGTTTCGTCATCGAAGAGCGCGGCGTTCCGCTCGTTCTTCCTCCGACGCTTGGTCTTCGGGGCTTTCGTCTGATTCATGGAAACTCGCTTCCCTGTTGTCTGCTTCGCCGCTTCTCGTGGCGATGTCCCGGTTGCTGTTGTTCTTGTGGTGAATGGCTGCGGTGAGTCGTCTGTGAGTGGATGGCCCCTCAAGAGGTCGCGGACAGTCGGTCCGGACAGTGCTTGGAGAAAAAAGCTCGGACCGCCTCGGTACTCGGCGCCTCGATCACTCCAAACTCGGTAATGATGCCGCGAATCATGGGGTGCGGGGTGACGTCGAAGGCGGGGTTGTAAACTTCAACGCCTTCGGCCGCGCTTTGCACTCCGAGCGGGGCTGTCACCTCGTCCGCGGTTCGTTCTTCGATGGGAATTCCGGTGCCGTCGGCCGTCTGCAAGTCGAAGGTCGAGGTCGGAGCGGCCACGTAGAAGGGCACTCCGTGCTCTTTGGCCAAGACGGCTACGGAATACGTGCCGATCTTGTTGGCGGTGTCTCCGTTGGCGGCGATCCGGTCGGCACCGACCACAACGCTCTGGACTTTGCCCTCGCGCATGACCAAGCCGGCCATGTTGTCGCAAATCAGCGTGCAGTCGATTCCCGCCTGAACCAACTCCCAGGAAGTCAGGCGCGCACCCTGCAAGAGCGGCCGCGTCTCGTCCGCGAACACGCGGAACTTGGTGCCTTGCTCGTGAGCGGCGTAGAACACCGAAAGGGCCGTTCCGCGGACCGAGGTGGCAAGCCCCCCTGCGTTGCAGTGAGTCAGAACTCCGTCACCTTGTCCCACCAGAGAAGCACCGTGCTCTCCAATGCGGCGGCAGATGTCCTTGTCCTCTTCGAGGATCGCCAGAGATTCCTGCCACAAGGCGTTCTTCTGCTCGGCCACCGAAAGCCCTGGCTCCCGAGCCAATCGAGCTTCCATGCGATCCAGCGCCCAGAAGAGATTGACGGCGGTGGGGCGAGCCGTTCGCAGGTAGTCGGACACTTCGCGGACCTTGGAGGCAAACTCCTCGGTCGATTCGGTCGCGATGTCTTGGATCCCGAGCATCAGACCGAACGCGGCCGCGATCCCAATGGCGGGAGCGCCACGCACCGAAAGGCGGCGAATGGCTCCCCACATCTCTTCCGGAGTCTGAAGGTCCAAGACCTTCAGTTCTCCCGGCAAGAGAGTCTGATCAATCAAGCGAACTCGACCGGGGAGTTCCCCGGCCCATTCGATGGTCGGCACCTGCATCCGCTTCTCCGTGTGTCGATGGTCGGATTCGAAAGGGGTCATCTTGACCGCGAAACTTCAGGCCGCTGAAGCCGCGGTGTTATTTTCCGATCGCCCGCACCCACGGGCCTTCCTGACGACGGCGAGGCATCGATCTCGGAAGTTCCTTCTCGTCGACGGTTCCGCAGCGAGACGGCCACGTTCAGCCGGAGAATTCCCGCCCGGTCAGTCGTTGGTAGATTTCTCGATAGGCTTGCTGGGCTCGATCGAGGATCTCTTGCGGCAGATGGGGTCCCGGAGGCGTCTTTCCCCAGTCCATTTCTTCCAATGCGTTGCGCACGATCTGCTTGTCGAAGGACGGCTGAGATCGGCCGGGTTGATAGCGGTCGGCCGGCCAAAAGCGCGAACTGTCCGGCGTGAACAACTCGTCGATCAGGAGGATTCCCTGCTCGTCCATCCCCAGCTCGATCTTGGTGTCGGCTAACAAGATGCCCTTCTGCCGAGCGTACGAATGCGCTTCCCGATACAGCCGCATCACCAAATCGCGGGCTTCCTCGGCGACCTCCGGGCTGACAATGGTGCAGAGCTGATCGAAGCTGATGTTCTCGTCGTGCTCCCCTTGGGGCGCTTTGGTACTCGGAGTGAACAAAGGCTCGGGAAGCTCGTCGGATTCCTGCATTCCCTCGGGCAAGGGGATCCCGCAGACGGCGCCCGTGGCCCGATAGTCCTTGAACGCGGAGCCCGCGAGGTAGCCGCGCACCACGAACTCGGCCATCACCGGCTTCACCTTCCGCACGTACATCGAACGCCCGTCCAGTTCGGGAAGATCCGGCAACGGCGCCGGCATTTCCGCGATGCGCGTCGTCAACAGGTGGTGACGTGCGGAGTCTTCGAAGCGCCGAAACCAGAACTCGGAAATGCCGGTGAGAATCCGACCTTTGTTGGGAAGGAGGTCGGGCAAGACCACATCGAACGCCGAGACCCGGTCCGACGCCACGATCAAGAGGGCGTCCCCGAGAGCGAACAAGTCGCGCACTTTGCCGCGATGAATCGGTTCGTAGCCGGGCAGCTCGGCAGCCCGGAGAGCGGAACTGGCGGACATGATGAAGGCAACTCCCGAGTTCGACGAGGACCAGATGAATTCTTCGACAGAGCGAATTCTGAGGGGGGTGAATTCTTCGGGCCGGACTTCCCGACGGGCGACGGGAATGTAGGATGCCGCCCGTTGTGAGACTACGGGACGAAGCGAGGAATTCGAGATGATTCTGGTCACCGGCGGGGCCGGCTACATCGGCAGTCACGCGGTTCTCGGTTTGCGAGAATCCGGCCAAGACGTGGTCGTCTTCGACGATCTGGTCGAGGGGCATGCGGAATCGGTGGCAGGGGTTCCCCTGGTGCAGGGCTCCTTGGCCGATCGGGACCTGATCGAAAAAACTCTGCGTGACTACCCAGTGGAAGCCGTGATGCACTTTGCCGCGCGCTGCTACGTCGGAGAGTCTGTCACGAATCCGGCCAAGTACTACCAAGACAACGCCGTTGGGATGTTCCAGTTGCTGGAGGCGATGCGCACGGTCGGGGTCAACAAGTTCGTGTTCTCCTCCACCTGTGCGGTGTACGGGACGCCGGACCAAGTGCCAATCACGGAAAAATGCGAGCGCCGTCCGATCAGCCCCTACGGAACGACAAAACGCTTCTGCGAAGAGATGCTGGAGGACTACTGCCGAGCCTACGACTTCGCGGTCGTGGCCTTGCGTTACTTCAATGCTTCCGGCTCGGATCCCCAAGGCCGCCTCGGGGAATGGCACAATCCGGAAACTCATTTGATTCCACGCATCTTGCGTTGCGAGCTCAGCGGCCAGACCGAGCGCCTGCAGGTGTTCGGCAACGATTACCCGACTCCCGACGGGACTTGCGTGCGGGACTACATCCACGTGACTGACCTGGCCGAGGCCCACCGCTTGGCCCTGGGCGTCATGAAGGCGGGTGAGTTCCAGTTCTTCAATCTGGGAACCGGCAAGGGCTGCAGCGTGATCGAAGTGATCGAAGCCGCGCGCAAGGTCACCGGGGCCGAAGTGCCTTACGACGTGGTGGGGCGGCGTGCCGGCGATCCTCCTGAGCTAGTTGCCGCCGTCGACAAAGCCCGCGACGTCCTCGGTTTCGAGGCGAGCTACAAAGACATCGAGGAAACCGTCCGCCATGCCTGGAACTGGCTGAAGAACCACCCGGACGGTTACCCGAAAGCCTGAACGACTTCGGTGCACTTTCCAGGAGACGCCGACCTCACCTCGCGACTGCCGGAGTCGCTGATCGTCTTGGGGTCGGGGACGGCGCTTCCGACGACCACTCGAGGTTCTCCTGGCTACCTACTCGGCTTCCCGGACGGCAGTGGGGTGTTGCTGGATGCCGGGCCGGGTTCCGTACGAGCGGCGGCCCATCACGGGTTCCCCCTCGAGCGGCTGCGTGGCGTGCTGTTGACTCACTTCCATCCGGATCACTGCCTGGACCTGTTCGCGTTGCTGTTTGGACTGCGCAATCCGGCAATGGCGGGGCACTCGGTCCTCTTGCTCGGACCAGTGGGATTGAAAGACCTGTGTGAGCGGATGACTGGCGTATTCGGCGACTGGGTTCGTCTGCGTGAAGGTTCGGGGGACATCCTGGAACTGGAGCCAGGGGCGTTCCAGGTCGAGGTCGGGGACGGCGTGCTCCAGGGCGAGGCAGTGGCCATGCCCCACTTGGCCCACAGCCTGGGCTACCGGATTCACGGATCCCGGCAGTCCCTGGCCTACTCCGGAGACACCGGACCTGGTGACGCAGTGGTCGAGCTGGGAGAGGGCGCCGACCTCTACCTGCTGGAAGCGGCGTTTCCCGATGGGAAGGAATCCGCCAAACACCTGACACCGACGCAAGCCGCCCAGCTCGCCGAGAAATCCGGTTGCCAACGCTTGCTGCTGACCCATTTCTATCCAGAGACCGACGAGTCCGATGTGCTCGGCGCCGCCACGCAGCATTTCTCCGGGTCGGTCCTCCTGGCGGAGGATGGGATGCGGCTCCATTTGTAAGCCTCGAAAGGGTCGTCCCGGCCCTCTTTCCCCTAGAATCGATCCCGTTGGCGGTTCGCTCGGGCCATGGATCAGGAGTCGATTCCTTGGGAGGGAGAGTCTTGCTGGGATGCCTCGGGATCCTGGCTCTATTCACGGCTTCGGCCGACGCGGTGCCGATCTCGGTGGCGAGTTCCATCGAGCGGATCTTGCAGCGCCCTGCACTCGATGGCGCCCAAGTGGGAATCGAAATTCGTTCGCTGCGTGATGGTCGCTCCATCTATTCCCACCAGTCCCAAGACTCTTTCATTCCCGCGTCCAATCAGAAGCTGCTCACCATCGCACTGGCGCTGGATCAGCTGGGGCCCGATTTTCAGTTCGAAACGCCATTGATCGCCACCGGTGGAGTCCACGGAGGCATCATCCGTGGCGACTTGTGGGTCGTGGGCTCCGGAGACCCGAGCTTGGCGCCTCGCTATCAAGACTCGGGCAACCCGGAATCCGGCGTCCGCCGCTTTGTCGATGCTCTGACCATGCAGGGGATCCGCGGCATCGAGGGCGACCTGGTCGTCGACGCAACGCTCTTCGATGACGAGGGCACGGCTCCCGGTTGGCCGTCGGATCAGCTCGACCAGGACTACTGTGCTCCGGTCGGTGCACTCTCCCTGAATTCGAACTGCCTGGAAGTCGTCGTGACGTCCTCGCCCTCGGGATCACCCAAGGTCTCCTTGCGACCGGAAACTCGCTCCTACCGACCGGTGTCCCATGTCGCGACGTCGACATCATCCCGCGAAATGATGGTTTGGCTGATTCGCCCCGACCGAGAAGGCCGGGTCCAGGTGCGGGGCAAAGTCGGCCCCCAGGCAGGGACCGCGAGATTCCAGCTACCGGTCCGAGACCCGGCGCTGTTCTTCGGACGATCCTTGTACGCCGGCTTGCTGCGGGAAGGCGTCTTCGTCAACGGCAACGTGCGTCATCGTGCCGCGAACGAACCACGGCCGGAGACCCGCCCCCTGTACGTGTGCAAGAGCCCGCTCCTACCACCGGCTTACGTCTGTGGGAAGGAGAGCGACAACCTGGTCGCGGAACACTTGCTGAAGAAGTGCGCCTCGGAGTCCGAAGAGGTGGGGACCTTTGCCGGTGGCGCACGACTCTGCCGCTCCTTCTTGCAAAGTCTCGGGGCAGATGTGAGCGGGTTCCAGATGACCGACGGCTCGGGGCTCTCCCGAGAGAACCGAGTGACCCCGAAGCTGCTCGTCGACTTGCTGGCGGCCATGTATGACTCGCCGCTGCGCGAGCCTTATTTGCGCAGCTTGCCCATCTCTGGAATCGACGGAACCCTCTCCAAACGAATGACCGAACCGGACCTCTGCTACCGCGTACGTGCCAAGACCGGCTACTTGTTGCGGGTCAGCGGATTGTCCGGCTACGTCGACACCGGTGAACGGGAATCTCCCAAGATTCTCGCGTTCTCCATCCTGATCAACGGGTTTCGCGGCAGCAACCGCGACATGAAGAAGGTCCAGGATGACATCTGCCGGGCCCTGATCGAGGCGTCCCCGTGACGACAGACCCGTTGAGTCTGGTGGAGTTTGCTCGAAACATCGCGATCCAAGCGGGGAGCATTCACCGGCGCTACTTCCGGCGGCTGCAGAAGGATCAGGTGCGGCTCAAGGGACGTCGCGACCCGGTGACCCGCTCCGACCTAGAAGCGGAACAAACGATCGTGCAAGCGATCACCGATCGCTTTCCCGATCACGGCATTCAGGCCGAAGAAGGCGCGTCCCAAGAGGGATCCTCGGACCTGCGCTGGATCATCGACCCCTTGGACGGCACGGTGAACTTCACCCGCGGGTTGCCGATGTACTCCGTGGCCCTCGCCGCCTACCAGGGGGACGAGGCCCTCGCCTCGGTCGTCTACGTCCCCGAGTTCGACGAGTTGTATAGCGCGGCGCGCGGCCACGGGACGACGCTCAACGGAGAGGCCTTGCAGGTCAGCGAATGCCCGGACGTGCATTCCTCCTTGCTCGCCACCGGGTTTTGCTACGAACGCAATGAAGTCGCGGATGACAACGTTGATCACTTCTCCGAGCTGGTTCTCCGCTGCCACGACATCCGGCGACTCGGATCCGCCTCCTTGGACTTTGCCTTGCTGGCTGCGGGTCGCTACGACGGATACTGGGAACTCCACCTGAGCCCCTGGGACATCGCCCCGGGAGCCCTGCTCGTTCAGGAGGCGGGAGGCACCGTCACGGACTTCGACGGCGGCAATCGGATGATCGAAACCAAGTGCTTCGTGGCCAGCAACGGACGATTCCACGAGGAGCTACGCCAGATTCTGCGAGCGAGACACACCCCCGAAGTCAGTTCCGAGGAACCGGGGTCGACCAAATGACGGGAAGAACTCGCCGGCCTAGTTGACGGCTTCCGGCTCGTAGGTGCACTGGTTTTCCTGAGGGATGAAGTCCTCGAGATGCCCCAGATTCCGGACCGCCTCTTTGATCAGACCGCGCGCGATGACCATCTTCTGAATCTGGTTGGCGCCTTCGTAGATCTGAGTGATCTTGGCGTCACGCATGTACTTTTCGACCGGGTAGTCGCGCATGTAGCCGTAGCCACCGAACACTTGCACCGCCTTGGTCGTCACATCCATCGCGGTTTCGGTGGCAAAGTATTTCGCTTCGGCGGCCAGGCGCGAGTTGGTCTGTCCTTCGTCCACTGCGGACGCGGCCGCATAGACGAGCCAGCGCGCCGCCTGAATCTTGGCCGACATGTCCGCCAGCATCTCTTGCACCATCTGGAATGAACCGATGGTCTGCCCGAACTGGCGACGTCGATTGGCGTACACGAGGGCATAGTCGAGGGCCCCCTGGGCCAGCCCGACGGCCTGGGCAGCGACGCCCGGTCGTGCCCAGTCCAGAGTCTGCATGGCGTGCTTGAATCCCATTCCCGGCTTGCCACCGAGCAAGTTGGCCTTGGGGACTCGCACTCCGTGAAAGTGGGTCTCCACCACCGGCACGCAGCGGATGCCCATTTTGTCTTCGACCTTGCCGACCGAGAATCCGTCCATCTCCTTGTTGCAAAGCAACGCCGAGATTCGCCGGCTCCGAGATTCCGGATCGGTCACGGCAAACACGGTGTAGTAGTGCGCCGCGCCCCCGTTCGTGGTCCACTTCTTTTCTCCGCGAACGACGTACTCGTCCCCGTCGAGCACGGCGCGGGTTTGCATTCCGCCAGCATCGGATCCGGCACTTTTCTCCGACAAACAGAACGCAATGAGCTTTTCACCACGAGCGATGGGGGGCAGGAACTCCGCCTTCTGCTCTTCGGTGCCGCCAATGATGACAGGAAACGAACCCAGCGCATTGACGGCGAACAAGACGCCCACGCCGCCACAAGCCCGGGAAAGCTCTTCGATCACCTTGCAAAGCGCGACGATCCCAGCGCCATGCCCGCCGTACTCCTTCGGGATCCAGACGCCGAACAGACCTTTCTCTGCGATGACCTTCTGAATCTCCCACGGATACTCTTGGAGATTGTCGTACTTCGAGGCGAGTGGGCGGACGCAGTCGTTGGCGACTTGACGGGCAACTTCCGACCACTCCATCGCCGCATCAGAAATAATGGTTCGCATTTGGTGAATCCCGGATCGAAGACCGGTGGGCCAAGAGTCACCGGTCAAGTTTCGCGCAGAGAACCTGCGGTCATCACATGCCCCAAGGCGCTCAGCCTAGCTGCCTCGTGTCGCGCTGCCCAGTCCGATTTTTCGGGTGAAGAAGGCCTCTAGGAAACCGCAGGAGAATGGGCCCCGCGCCTCCCGGCGTGGTACGATGTCAAGTTTCCTCTGGGGGTGGAAGAAACAGTGTTCCACCCACGACAACGCGCCGCTCGTCGTCCGGCGGGCGGAACTCGAAAGCCTCCAAGCAACGCCCGAGCGACGAACAGGGATGGTCGAACGAGACATCGTGATCCGGGGTGCCAGCGAGCACAACCTCCAAAACCTGGATCTCACGTTGCCCCGAGATGCACTGGTGACGTTCACCGGCGTCTCAGGTTCCGGCAAGTCTTCGTTGGCCTTCGACACACTCTTTCGAGAGGGACAACGTCGCTTTCTCGAATCCCTGTCCTCTTACGCACGACAGTTCGTCGGTCGCATGGAGAAACCGGCGGTGGAATCCGTCACCGGACTTTCTCCCACGATTTCGATCGACCAAAAGACCGTCAATCGCAACCCGCGCTCCACGGTCGGCACGATCACGGAAGTGTACGACTACTTGCGTCTGCTGTTCGCACGACTCGGCACTCCCCATTGCGTTCAATGCGGAAAAGAGCTCAGAGCCCAGACCGCGGATCAGATCGTGGACTCGGTGTTGAAGGAGTTCCCCGGGGAGAGGTGCCTCGTGCTGGCGCCGGTGGTTCGCGACCGCAAGGGCCACTACCGCAAAGAGCTCGACTCATACCGGCAAAAGGGATTCGTTCGGGCACGCGTCGACGGAGTGGTTCGCCGTCTGGACGAAAAGATCGAACTGCATCGATACCGGCGCCACACCATCGAGCTGGTGATCGACCGTCTGGTCCTGCAAGAGGACCGTCGCCACCGCCTTGCCGAAGCGGTCGAAGCGGCACTCAAACTCAGCGATGGGCAGATGTCGGTGCTGGTGGGAACCGAACTTCACCGAGAGTTCTCCAGCAGCCTTTCCTGCACGGCTTGCGGAATCGGTCTTCCGGAGCTGGAACCACGGTTGTTCTCATTCAATTCGCCCCACGGCGCCTGCCCCGAGTGCAACGGGCTCGGCCAACTCCGACGCATCGATCCCGACAAGGTGATCGACCCCTCCCTTTCGATTCGAGGCGGCGCGCTGCGAGTCATGACCAAGACCGGCTACTTGCCCTACGTCAAGCTCAACGCCTCCGCCTTGGAGAGCCTCGCCAAGCAGCTGGACATCGACTTGGACCTTCCTTGGAAGAAGCTGGCCAAATCGAAGCGTGACCGACTCCTCCACGGGTCCAACAAGAAAGTCCGGATCCGCTTTCAGCATGAATCCAAATCGGGACGCATGTCGGTCAAAGGATTCGACCACCGCGCCATCCCCGGAATCCTGGCCGCCATGACCCAGGCCTGGGAGCGAAGCCACCCGCGCCACCTGGAAAAGTTCCTCTCGGAACTCACCTGCGAGGAATGCGAGGGAGGACGATTGCGAGCCGAGGCGCGCGCGGTCACGTTTCGCGGGGCGCCCATCAGCGAGTTCGCCGAGGAAACCATCGAAGAGTCGGCTCGATTCTTCGACGAGCTGGAGCTGGGGGAGCAGGAACATCTGATCGGGGAAGGGATCCTGCGGGAACTGCGCTCCCGCTTCCATTTCCTCCAATCCGTCGGGATCGGTTATCTGACTCTGGCGCGCAGCGCTGCTTCTCTCAGCGGCGGGGAGGCTCAGCGGGTCCGCCTCGCGACCCAGGTTGGCGCCGGCTTGCAAGGTGTGCTGTACATTCTGGATGAACCATCCATCGGTTTGCACGCCCGCGACCACGACCGCTTGCTAGGCACGCTGAGAGCACTGCGAGATCGGCGCAATACCGTCGTCGTGGTGGAGCATGACAAAGACACCATGCTGCACTCGGATTGGCTGGTCGACATTGGACCGGGAGCCGGAGAACTCGGCGGTCACATCGTGGCAGAGGGAAGCGTTGCCCAAGTCTTGAAGAACCCTCGTTCCCTCACGACCAAGTACTTGCGCGGCCAGGAGAAAGTTTTCCAGCCCGAGCACCGTCGTCCAGGAAACGGCAAGAAGATTCGGATTGAAGGGGCCGCCCACTTCAACTTGAAGAACGTGAACGTCGACCTTCCGCTCGGGATGCTCGTGGGAGTTACCGGCGTTTCCGGATCGGGCAAGTCCACTCTCGTTCACATGATCTTGCGCCGTGAACTGGCTCGACAACTCCACCAAGCCGAGGCGATTCCTGGCAAGCACCGGCGGGTCAAAGGCATCGAACACATCGACAAGGTCGTCGAGATCGATCAGGCGCCGATCGGACGCACGCCGCGCTCCAATCCGGCGACCTACACGGGCGTCTGGAATCACATCCGCGACCTGTTTGCCGCGACCCCCGAAGCACGCACTCGCGGCTACAAGAAGGGCCGCTTCTCGTTCAATGTCAAAGGCGGACGCTGCGAGGAGTGTCAGGGCGCGGGTGTGCGCACGATCGAAATGCAGTTCCTGGCCGACGTGCAGGTTCCCTGCGACGAGTGTTCCAGCCGACGCTTCAACCGCGAGACCCTGGAAGTGCTGTTCCTGGGGAAGACGGTTCACGAGATCCTCGAGCTGACCATCGCCGAAGCAGCCAAGCTGTTCGAGAACTTCCCCAAGGTCTCGCGCATCCTCAATACCCTTCTGGACGTGGGCCTGGGCTACGTCCGACTCGGCCAGCCCTCGACCACCCTCTCCGGCGGGGAAGCCCAGCGGGTCAAACTGGCCACCGAACTGGCACGGCCCGCGACGGGGCGAACTCTGTACATCTTGGACGAGCCCACGACCGGCTTGCACTTCCACGACATTCGCAAGCTGCTCGAGACTTTGAGCGAGCTGGTCGACCGCGGCAACTCGGTGCTGGTGATCGAGCACAACCTGGACGTGATCTTGGCCTGCGACCACTTGATCGACCTGGGTCCGGAAGGTGGTGCGGCGGGGGGCCAGCTGGTGGCCACGGGATCGCCAGAGCAGCTCATGAAGCACGGCACCTCTCACACCGGCCGCTTCCTCAAAGAATCGCTGCGGGAGTCCCAAGCCGTCACGAGTCGGCCCAAGCGGCGCACCGCTTCGGTGAACGAGGACCCGAGCCGCAACGGTCGCCGGCTGTCGGTCCGTGGCGCCCGCAAGAACAACCTGGACAGCGTCGAAGTCGACATCCCTCACGACAAGCTGACCGTCGTCACCGGCGTGTCGGGATCCGGGAAGACCTCCTTGGCCCTGGACACCCTGTTCGCCGAGGGACAGCGCCGATTCGTCGAATCGTTGTCCACCTACGCCCGTCGGTTCTTCTCGCGACTCGATCGCGCCCCGGTGGATCAGATTGCGGGTTTGCGGCCGGCGGTGGCGATCGACCAGAAGAACGCCTCGCGCAATCCGCGTTCGACCGTGGCGACCACCACCGAAATCTACGACTACCTCCGTCTGCTGTTCGCCAAGACCGGCGAACCCCACTGTCCGGAATGTGATCGAGCACTCATTGCCTGGACTCCAAGCGCCGCCGCTGGCGCGGTCATCAAGGAACTCGAGGGCGAGAAACTCGTCGTGACCGCACCGCTGTTCCGCAAGGGGGAATCCAGGCGCCTGGCATTGACCAAACCGAAAGAACTCGAAGCCTGCATCAGCGGGTTTCGAAGCGACGGCTTCACCCGGATCCTCGTCGACGGAGTGGAGGCCCGCCTGGACGGCTGGGAAGGGTGGGGGAGAAAGCAACCGCAACGAATCGACTTGGTGCTGGATCGGGTGAGAGCCCGCTCTTCCGTTCGAACTCGGTTGGCCGATGCCTTCGAGGAAGGCTTCCGTCGAGGTCATGGCTGGGTGGCAGTGTGGGTCGAAGGCAAAGAAGTCCGGTCCTTCTCGTCGCGCATTGCTTGTGACCCCTGTGGCTATGCGCTGCCGGAAGAACTTTCGCCCCGTCACTTTTCATTCAATCACCACCTCGGCGTGTGTCACGACTGCGAGGGCTTTGGCCGCCAGCGACGGGCCGTTGAGCACTTGCTGATCCCCAAGCCGCACCGGCCGCTGCTCAAGGGAGCCATGGTCGACTATCCGGGTCGCTATTTCCGACGCAAGAGTTCGTACACCGGGAGTGTGGTGCGGGCGGCGGCGGAGTCTCTGGGCGCCGACCTCGATCAACCGTGGGAGTCGCTAACACCGAAGCAGAAGCGAGGACTCCTGCGCGCCGAAGGACTGCCGGATCGATTCGAAGTCCAAATGCGCCGAGCTCGTTCCGGTCGGCGGCGCGAGTATTCGTTCCAGGCACGCTTTCGGGGAATTCTCGGCGAGGTCGAGCACTGGTTGCGCGGCGCGGCCGAAGGCAAGTGGTGGACGGAACGATTGATGGCTCTGACCGAAGAAGGGCCGTGTCCGTCTTGCCAAGGAGGACGCCTGCGTCGCGACGCCTTGGCGGTTCGCGTGCAGGGCAAAGCCATTCACGAGGTCACTGCCCAAACCATCGAAGAGAATCGCACGTTCTTTGGCGGCTTGAAACTCTCGAAGAATCAGCAAGCGATCGCTCAACAGCCGCTGCAAGAAATCCAAAGCCGTTTGGGATTCCTTCACGACGTCGGACTCAGCTATCTGACTCTGGACCGTCCCAGTCGCAGCCTTTCCGGCGGAGAGTCACAAAGGATTCGCCTGGCCAGCCAACTCGGAAGCGGATTGGTCGGAGTCCTTTATGTCTTGGACGAACCTTCCATCGGCCTGCACCCTCGGGACACAGGACAGCTCATCGACACCCTGGTCGGATTGCGGGATCTGGGCAACACGGTGGTCGTCGTGGAGCACGACGAGGACATGATCCGCGCCGCCGATTATCTGGTCGATTTGGGGCCCGGAGCGGGCATCCACGGCGGAAGGGTGACTGCCCAGGGCACCGTCAAACAAGTCCTACGCAACAAGCAGTCTCTCACCGGATCCTACTTGCGTGGAACCCAGGGAATCGCGATTCCGGAACGCCGCCGGCCGGGAGAAAAGAAGATCGAGCTGCGCAACGCTCGCCTGCACAACCTGAAGGACTTGTCGATCCAAATTCCACTGCACACGTTGACCGTTGTGACCGGGGTGAGCGGCTCCGGGAAGTCCACCCTGATCATGGATGTGTTGCGCCCCAATTTGGAATCGGCTCTCAAGGGAGAAGAATCGGCCCCGGTGGCCTGCAAGGCGCTGCGCGGACTCGATCACGTGGACCAGCTCGTGGTGATCGATCAATCCCCGATCGGCACGACCCCTTCGTCCAATCCGGCCACCTACACGAAAGTGTTCGATCCGATTCGGGACGTCTTCGCTGTGACTCCCGACGCCAAGATGAAAGGCTTTCAAAAGTCGCGCTTTTCTTTCAACCAAGGCCAGGGTCGCTGCGCGGCGTGCCAGGGGCGAGGAGCCTTGTTGGTCGAGATGCACTTTCTGTCCGACCTGTGGGTGGAATGCGAAGCCTGCCGAGGACGACGCTACAACGAAGAAACCTTGGCGATCACCTACAAGGGCAAGAACATCTCCGACGTGTTGCAAATGGAGGTGGGAGAAGCTCGCGAATTCTTCGAGAACCATCCACGCATCCAGCGCATCCTTTCGGTCCTGGACGACGTCGGGCTGGGGTACTTGAAGCTTGGCCAATCGTCGACGACGCTGTCCGGTGGGGAAGCCCAGCGGGTGAAACTCGCGGCGGAGCTGGCTCGTTCCTCCCGCGGCCACACCTTGTACCTCTTGGACGAGCCGACCACAGGTCTTCACTTCGCCGACGTCGAAAAACTCGTCAAGGTATTCCACCGCCTGGTCGAGCGTGACAACACCGTGTTGGTCATCGAGCACCACTTGGACGTGATCAAAAATGCCGACCATCTGGTGGACCTGGGCCCGGAAGGCGGCGCTGGCGGCGGACAACTGGTGATCGCCGGCACCCCCGAGCAGGTCGCGGACCATGCGACATCTCACACCGGATCTCACCTGAAACGCTTGCCAGGGTTTTCGAGCCGTCCACGGCGCCGCGCAGGAGCGAGCTCATGAATCCCGCGCCGCCACTTTGGGTTCAATCCGATCGAACCGTGTTGTTCGAGGTGGACAATCCTCAGGCCGAAGAAGTCCAGGCATTCCTGCCGCGCTTCGCCGAGCTGGAGAAGAGCCCGGAGCGCTTCCACACCTACCGGATCACCCCTCTGAGCCTGTGGAACGCCGCTGCCGTCGGGGTGACGGTCGATGCCATCCTCGAATTCTTGACCCGTTTGTCGCGAGAAGCCCTGCCCGACAACGTGGTGCACGACATTCGCGACTTCCTGCGCCGCTACGGACTCTTGCGACTGGAACGCGGCGATGAGGGGCTGCTGTTGCGCTCCGACGATGCGGAACTCTTGGAGGACCTCTCGCACAGCTCCGTGCTCGAACCATTCCTGGAAGAGCGCCGAGATGACGGAACCCTGCGCCTCAACGATGCCTGTCGAGGAGAAGTCAAGCAGGCGCTGTTGCGGGTGGGTTACCCGGTGGAAGATCTGGCCGGATACACCCCCGGAGCTCCCTACGACTTTGCCCTCCGCGACCAAACCCGGTCCGGGCAACCCTTCGCGCCTCGCTCGTACCAAGAGCAATCGGCGGAGCTGTTCTACGCCGGCGGGAGTGAGCGGGGCGGAAGCGGGGTGGTCGTTTTGCCCTGTGGCGCGGGCAAGACCATCGTGGCGATGACGGTCATGAATCGGGTCCGTGCCGAAACGCTGATCTTGACCACCAACACCGTGGCGGTCCGTCAATGGCGGCAAGAGCTATTGGACAAGTCTTTGGTGCCGGAGGAGGACATCGGTGAATACACCGGTGCCCGCAAGGAGATCAAGCCGATCACCATCAGCACCTACCAGATCATGACCCATCGGCGCAAGAAAGGGGACACGCCGTTCACTCACTTCGGCCTGTTCGACGCCAAGGACTGGGGACTGATTGTTTATGACGAGGTTCACCTGCTTCCGGCGCCGGTGTTTCGTGCCACGGCCGATCTGCAAGCCCGTCGCCGCCTCGGCCTGACCGCCACGCTGGTGCGCGAAGATCAACGGGAAGAGGACGTGTTCAGTTTGATCGGCCCCAAACGGTTCGACATGCCGTGGAAGGACCTCGAACGCCAGGGCTGGATCGCCACCGCGCGTTGCGTCGAAGTGCGCGTCCCCATGAACCGCGAACAACGCATGACCTACCTGTCCCTTCCGGCCCGCGACCGATTTCGCATTGCCAGCGAAAACCCGGACAAGCTGCCGGTCCTGGAGAAGATTCTGCACGTTCACCAAGAGGACCTGGTCCTGATCATCGGCCAATACCTCGATCAGATCGAGGAGATGGCCCGTCACCTCGAGGCTCCTTTGATCACGGGGAAGACCCCGGTCAAGGAGCGTCAAGACTTGTATCGTCGATTCCGCGAGGGCGACGTCCGCGTCCTGGTCGTCTCCAAGGTGGGCAATTTTGCCATCGACCTGCCGGATGCCACGGTGGCCATCCAGGTGTCCGGCACGTTCGGATCTCGACAAGAAGAAGCGCAACGACTGGGCCGAATCCTTCGCCCGAAGAAGAACGGTGCGCCCGCCACTTTCTACAGCGTCGTTTCCCGCGACACCAAAGAGGAAGAGTACGCGCAAAAGCGCCAGAGATTCCTCACGGAACGAGGCTATTCCTACCACATCTGTGAACCGTCGGAGCTGGATCGGGAATCAAGAAAACCTCCCCGTCGCGAAGCGCCCGACGACGAGGCCACGGAATGAAGCTGCGAGAACTCATTCAAGTTTGCAACGCCAGCGAACTTGCCGAGCTTTATGCGTTTTGGGATGGCAACGGCAGCAAGCCGTCGGGCGATCTGCGCGGACAGCTCCTCGGCTACATGACCGACGACAACTTGGTACGCCGCCGACTGCGTTTCCTGTCTCGCAAGCTCATTGATCTGCTACGGCTGTTTCTCTCCCGGCGCCATTTCGAAGCCAATCTCGAGAACATTCGACGTTCCCAACTGTTCTCCGTCATGAGCCCTCACGAGGTCGAGGCGGCCGTGCGAGCTCTGGTCAAGCGGGGGTTCTTGTTCCCCTGCCACCGCACCGAAGCCCGGCCCTCCATGTACACGGTCCCTTGGGAACTGGGTGGCTTGCTCCGGGGCGAACTCCAAGACCTGGATTTGGAGTTGTGCGACGCCTTCTCGTTGGCTCGCATGCTGCGCAGCCGAGAGAACGGATCGCCGAACCGGGAACGGGTGGAAGACTTGACTCCGGTCGAACAGATCCGCGGCCGCCGGGCAGCCCTGCCAGAAGACCAGCAGGAAGTGTACGACTGGGCGCTGGAGACCGGCTACGGATTGCTCCCACGGGCATTGTGGATCCGCCACCACGAATCCGAAACGTTCCCTCGCCAGGAACTCAAAGAGGCCCTGGAGAACGCTCGGGTCGGGACCGTGCGTCACCTGGCCTTGGGCGAGTACGGCATCAACCACTTCGACGATACGGTGATCCTGTTCGAGGAGATCGTCCGGGCCGAGATGGATGCCCGAGCCTTCGAGGGAGCCAGTGATCTGACGGTACGCTCCCTCGGAGTTGACTTCCTGTCGGATCTGTCCCAGTTCCTTGGGCGACTGTCGAGAGAGAAAGTCCGCCTGACCCAAGCGGGAACGGTCTACCGAACCGCCGCACGCAAGATCGAAGAAGAACTCATCCTGGTCTCCAAGTCCGAGTTCTCCGGCGAAAACCTGTTCCAATTCTTGTTCGAGCTGTCGGTGAGTCGCCACCTGGCGCGCAAAACCTCCGACCGCCGCTTGGCACTCACTTCCAAAGGTCGCACCTGGCCGCGCCTATCGGTGTCCTTCAAGCTCAAAGAGCTACTCAACGCCGTCCTGGACGACCCCAACCAGCACTTCCACCGGCCACGCTTGCAGCAGCTCACTCTCGAACATCTGAAGAAGATCCGCTCGGATCGGTGGTACGACTTCGGCCTGTTCGTGGGCTCCATTCGCCACCGCTATCTGGCTTCTCTTGACGAATCGGGAATCCGCGAGGCCTACCAGAGTCGCTACCAATATTCCTCCGAAGCCCACATGCGCGACCTTGCCCAACTCGCCAACATGATCGTGGACTTCCTGAGTCGCGACTTGCACTTGCTCGGACTTGTCGACCTGGCCCTGATCAAGGGCAAGCCCGCCGCCTTGCGACTCTCCACGCTCGCCTGCAAGGTGTTCGACGTGGAGGAAACCGAGTCCACCAGCGCGGATCGAGGACCGCGTCTTCTGGTCAACCCCGATTTCGAGATCCTCCTGCTGCCCGAAGGGGATACCTACGATTTGATCCAACGTCTGGATCGATTCGCCGAGCGAGTCAGTCCCGAAGGACCCCGACAGTTCCGCATCACGGCACGCTCCGTCGAAAGAGCGGTCGCCGCCGGGATGTCAGTTGCCGAGATCCTCGAAACCCTTTCGGAACATTCCGAGAGTGAGCTTCCCCAGAACATCGTCTACTCCGTCCGCGAGTTCGCGGAACGGGTTCGATTCGTGCAAATGCAACGAGCCGTGCTGGTCAGTGCTCGCCACAAAGAAATCATCGACCACGTTCTGCGTCACAGCGAACTTCGCAAGGTCGTGCTGGAGCGTCTCTCACCGCGCATGCTCGCGCTCCATCCCGATGCGCCCCTCGAAGAATTGATTCCACTCCTGGAGAAAGACGGAGTGTTCCTGGAAGGGGTGACCCCCGGCACGACCGACAAAGACGAAGAGTGATCTTTCGCGATGTCCGAACAGATCGCGGGAGATTGGTTCGCCGTCACCCCGGGACGGGGCGATGAGGCGGAACTGAAGGAGAAGGTCCCGGCACTGGTTCGCGGTGGAGTCACTCGAATCTTGCTGCGAGAGAAGCAGCTCTCGCCGAGTCGTCGCAGCGCGCTTGCCGAGGCAGTTCTCGAAGCTTGCTCGTCGCTCCCGCTTCGGCTGTGGATCTCCGGAGACTCGGCAACGGCTCGTCGCCTCGGCTTGGCGGGTGTGCACCTGGCCGAGTCCGATTCCCTTCCCAGCCATGACCCGCTTCCGTTCGGTGTGTCATTGCATCGAGATTCCGAGCGCTGGAACGAGCAACTCGGCGCCGTCCATCACGGCTTTCTCGGGCCGGTCTTCGCCACTCCATCCAAGCCCTCGACCACCCGCTGGTTGGGAACCAAGACCTTTCTCGAACTGGCTTCCCGACTCCGCGTCCCCGTGTACGCGATCGGAGGAGTGAATCAGGGAACGATTCCCCAGCTTGCCAAGGTGGGGATTCGTCACGCGGCTGCCATCCGCTTGTTCTTCGACAGCAACGATCCCGAGGCCACCGCACGGCAGTGCCGACAAGCGTTGGAGGAATGCTGACCTGTGGCACGGATCCTTCCAAAAAGAGGACGGCTCATCGTCTTGCTGGTGGTCGCCGCATTGCTTTTGGGGGCACTGACGATCGACGTCAAGTTGCACCAGATCGAACCCGACGATCACAGTACTCCGGAGATTCCCGCCGGCTCACGAGTGCTCGTCACTCCGGTCGAAGCCGATCAGCTCGTTCCCGAAATCCTGTGCTTGGCTCCCTACGGGGCCGAAGGAGAAAGCCCCACTCTGCGCCTGGTTCGCGTCGTGGGTCTGCCCGGCGAACGAATCCACCGAGACGACCGAGGAGTCTCCATTGGCGGGCGCCCTTTGGCGATTCCCGCCCATGTCGGATCGCAGTGGCCGCCGGAGATTCCCGACGACCATGTTCTGCTCCTCACGGACGAACCATTCGTGCCCGACCCTCTCTGGCTGCACCCCGACTCCCGTCAGCTCGGCGCGATTCCCGTGGAGCACCTGGTCTATCGCGTGGTGGCAAGGATTCCTTTCTGAGCTCTCGGTGCGGACGCTCCGCCCAAGATTCACCAAGGATTCGTCGCAAACGAGTCAAAGCTGTTCCAGGCGGGGAGCCCCGCGATCTCGAACGCGATCGTGGGGACGCTTTTGTCGACGATCGGGAATCTCGGACCAACCGGGTCCCACTTTGATTCGGCCGTCGTGAATCCTGCGGGCTCGTTGGCCGAGGAGAATGTCCCGGGATGGCGGATCGAGAGATGATTCGTCTCCGTCGAGACGCGGGACCCCAGGTGAACCGGTGGATTCGTCCAGGATGGGAAGGAAGAAGAGGCAAGATCCGAGCGGGCTCGGGGACTTTTTCACCGGCCTGCTAGCATCCGGCCATGGGTTTTCGCGAACAGGATCTCGTCCAATGGATTCGCCAGCGGGCGAAACCAGCAGCCGGCGTCACCACCGGCATCGGGGATGATGCGGCGATCGTCGACGCATCTCCTGATGGCCCGTGGTGCATTGCTTGCGACCAAACGGTCGAGAACGTCCACTTTCGTCGCGACGAAGCCCGCTGGTCCGAGGTGGGTCACAAGGCACTCGCTCGCAATCTTTCGGACCTGGCGGCCATGGGAGCGCGTCCTTGGTTGGCACTCAACTCCTTGGGAATTCCGGCAGGAACCTCACGCGCTGTAGCGGAAGAACTGCTGGAAGGACTCTGGCATTGTGCAGAGGCGAACGAAACCTCGATCATTGGCGGAGACCTCTGCCGCACGCCCGAGTTGGTTTCTTTGGATGTCACCGTCATTGGCAAACTGGAAGGCCGTCGGCCCCTTTTACGCTCCGCCGCGAAGGCCGGCGACGAGCTCTGGGTGACCGGCAAGCTCGGCGCCTCTCGCGAAGGACACCACTTGCGCTTTGCCCCGCGATGGCGCGAAGCCGTGGCGCTGGCAGACAGCCCGTGGGTCCACGCTTGCATGGACCTATCCGATGGACTCGCTCGCGACTTGACCTTGCTGGCGGAAGCTTCCGGGGTCGGGTTCCTGGTCGAGGAGTCCCAAACTCCGCGGCGACGTCGAGCCGACGGCCAGGAGGCGACTTGGAATCAAGTCCTTCACGACGGCGAGGACTTCGAATTGTTGTTCACCACTGCCGCGGGGAAGGAAAATCGATGGCGTCAGTCGGCAAGCCTGGAGCGAGTGCCACTGACCCGCATCGGGTGCATCGTCCCGGAAGGAATGCACTCCCGAAACGAACAGGGGGACGTGACCCCATGGCCACGGGGAGGATATGAACATCAGTTCGACTCATGAGATTCGCACCCGAAGCGCCGCCGAAACCGAACGGGTCGCGGAGATCTTCGGAGAAGCCTGCCAAGGCGGCGAGCTGTTCCTGTTGCGAGGCGAACTGGGAACAGGGAAAACCTGCTTCGTCCGCGGGCTCGCAAGAGGGTTGCAATGCGATCCTGACGAAGTCTGCAGTCCCTCCTACACACTGATGCATTCCTATACGGGACGGAAAGACCTTCATCATTTCGACGTCTACTTCACCTCCGAGCCACGCGACCTGGAACGAAGCGAACTGGCAGAAACTCTGGAGCAGGGCGCGGTGGTGGCCGTGGAGTGGGGGGACCGGTTCGCCCAGTTCCTTCCCGCCGACCGAGTGGAAATCGAGCTGGAGCACGCCGCAGTCCAGGAACGCATTCTCCGGATTTCTCCCCGGGGGCCTCGCAGTGCCGCCCTCTGGGAGAGTCTGCCACGGGAAGCGGGACCCCTGCAGAATTGCTGAACCGGGCCCGGGGGCGGAACGTTGACCCCGGATGACATGTTGCCGGAGGACGACCGGGAGCTGATGCTCCAGGTGACCCGAGGCTCTCGGGGAGCATTCGCGGAGCTGGTGAGCCGCTACGAGGGCCGCTTGATCGCCTACTTCTACCGCCAGTGCGCGGATCGGGAGTTCTCGGAGGACTGCGCTCAGGAGGTCTTCGTGAGACTGTATCGGGGCCGCGATCGCTACGGGCCATCGGCCAAATTCACGACGTTCCTCTTCACCATTGCTCGGAACTACTGGATCGACGTGACCCGAGCCCGCCGAGTCCGTCCCACGGAAGCGTCGCTGTCGGGTCGAGACGATCGTCGCGAAGAAGAAGTCCTCGCTCCCCAACCAGGCCCCTTGGAAGAAGCAAAACGGGTGGAGAGCGCTGCACTGCTGCACCACGCCCTGCAGGAACTCCCCGAGGGACAGCGCCAAGCCATTCTTCTGGGAGTGATCCAAGGATTGCCCTACGCCGAAGTGTCCCGGATTCTCGAGGTACCCATTGGCACCGTGAAGTCACGGGTTCACGCCGGAGTGCTGGCGCTGCGCGAACGCCTCCACAATCCGCCCTCCCCAAGAGATTCGCGAGTCAAGACACCATGACCACGCGCTGCCAAGATCACCAAGAAGCACTCGTCGAGGGTGCCATCGCCGGACGTCCAGCCGACGAGGACCTCGGACTCCGTCAGCACTTGCGCGATTGCGCCGCTTGTGCACAGCAGTGGTCGGAACTTCAGTCCACGGTCGGGCACCTGACCGCACTCGCCACGGTCCCCGCTCACTCTCGTTTCCGCCCGCGCTTGGAAAGCCGGCTGGATGCGGTCGATCAGGAGCAGTTCGTGAGTTTGACGCGCCAGCGCTGGGGGGAGCGAATCCGCTTTCGCTGGTCTCTGCTTCGCTTCCGATTGCGCACGTCTACCTTAGTGCGGCTTCAGCTCGGAGTCACCGTGGCCACGCTGCTGATCGGGGCCTCGCTCCGAGAACCCGCTTCGTCGCCGTCTGACCTTGCTGCGTGGAAGCCCATGAGCGTGTCCCAAGCGGTTCGAGAAGCGCCGATTCGCTGAACGACAGCGTTGGGTCGGTTCTCGGCCCTGGCGAGCACTCGAAGGCGCAAAGACCCACTCGTGTGGCCGAGGACTTCTTTCCCGGACTGCTAGACTCCAGGGCGTGTCCGCCTTCTCTCCGGAAACGAGTTCTATGCGCGTCTTGATCCTGTTGCTGGCATTCGGCTGGATGTCGTCAAGGGCCTCCGCTTCACGCCCTTACTTCACTCGCTTCGGGGACCAGATCTTGAGCCGCTCCCAGACGATTCTGCGGGGCCGGGTCGATGGCGTGGATTCCGCGGGAAGACTGGAAGTGGTGCGAGTCGAAAGCCAGGAGCCCTTCAAGGGTTCCGTGGACGAAGAAGTGGTCGTCCTGGCGAACCCCGGCGAGTTTTTTGCGGGGAGCGAACTCCTGCTGTTCCTTGAGCTGTACCAGCAGGGGCCGAGGTTCACCTGCTTCAACCGGATCTCGACCACCGATCCCGAGTACGAAACCAAGGAGGCGTACCTGCGAGAGCAGCTCCTCCTGGAGAGTCAGACAGACACCACCGGTCGCCGCGAAATGGCCCGTGGGTTCTTGTTGGAACACGCCGCTTCGGAAGATCCGTGGATGCGCTGGAACATGCTCCGCGAACTGGCCTACGTGCTGGAAGAGTACCCGGACATGCTCGACGAAAACGATGCCGAACGCCTGCGAGAGATTGGCCAAGCCCAAGAATCTCGCGACGCGCGCTTCCATCGCGAGCTTCGAGCTCTGTTGAAAAAACGCTTTCCCGACGACGAGTCATCCCAGGCAATGCGGGAGTAGGAATCCATGGGAATCTTGCTTTGGGCCGCTTTGGCGAGCCTGACTTCGAGTGAAGATCAAAGACCAACGGCTGTGCTACGTCCCTCGGTGGTCGTGGAGGACGGACTGCGACCTGCGTCCGACCGCTTCGAACCGGGGGCGACGTTGGAACTCAGTCTCGAGAACTGCGTTCGAACCGTCTTGAAGCGGGATCTGGACCTGCGCCTGGCGGAGATCGACCAGGAGATCATCAGCACTGATGTGCGCTCCGCCCTTGGCGGTTTCGACCCGGAGTTTCGCCTGTCGAGCACCGGCATCGACCAAGAGCGGGCCGTGGCGGACAGCTTTTCTTCGGGAAGCCTGCAACGGATGCAGAACTCGGCCACGTTGTCCGGAACGGCCCGAACCGGGGCGACCTGGGACTTGACCGCCACCGCCAACTACGAACGTCAGCGTGCGGTGGGTTCTTTCCAGATCACCAACCCTCTGCTGAATAGTTCGGTGACTCTGTCGTTGACCCAGCCGTTGTTACGCGGTGCCGGAGCGACGGTGACGGAAGCCACCGTCGAAACCAATCGGTTGCTGGTGGTCCGAGGGGACCGAAACTTGATGTGGACCGTCCAGCAAAAAGCTCTGGAAGCGGTTCGCGCCTACTGGAATCTGGTGTTCGAACGGCGCAGCCGAGACACCGCCCAAACGGCGCTCCAAGTCGCAGAAGAACTGGTCCGCAACAATGAGAGAAAACGCTCGGCAGGGGTCATGACCCGGCTCGACGTGTTGACGGCCGAAGCGGAATCGGCGCGTCGGCAAGAAGAGCTGATCCGCGCCAAGAGTCGCGTCGGCGGGGCGGAAGACACCTTGAAACTCCTGTTGTCTCCCGGCGAAAGCCTGGACGACTGGAACATTCATGTCGTGCCAACCACCACTCCGGAACAGCGCGAACTGCAGTTCCCCAGCGCGGCCGATGTGGTGCGCAATGCCTTCGTGAATCGCACCGATCTCAGCGCCCAAGCGGCCGACGTCGCGATCGCCGACCTGAACCTGGCCGTGGCCGAGAACGCGATGCTCCCGTCCCTGAACTTGAGCGGTTCCTACGGACTGGCCGGGCTCGGGGGGAACACGGCCATCTTGCAAGATCCCACCAACCCGTTCAGTCCCGCGATCGGCATCGAACAAGACTCCAACTCGCGCATCCTCGATGAGTCCTTCACCCAGATCGGGTCGAGTCAGTTCGAAGAGTGGAGCGTGGGTGTGGAGTTTTCCTATCCGATCGGCAATCGAGCTGCTCGGGCTGGGTTGCGGCGAGCGCGACTGGAGAAAGAACGGTCGCTGATGGCGATCTCCCAAACCAAGATGACCATCTTGCAAGACTCCAAGACCGCCCTCCGCGAGGTCGTCAATGGGAGGGCCCAAGTCGAAGCGGCTCGCTCGTCTCGAGAACTCGCGCAGGAACAGTACGAGGCCGAGAAGATTCGACTGGAGAACCAACGTTCCACCACCTTCAACGTCCGCGAATCCCAAAGAGACTTGTTCACCGCGATCGACACCGAAATCCGAGCCGTGGTCGACTACGAGATTGCCTGGGCGACATTGCAGCAGGTCCAAGGAGTCCTGGCTCAAGAGTACGGGGTCCTTTGGGACACACCGCAGTTGGCCGATGAAGGCCCGCTTCGCTAGCAGGCCGGGCCCGGTCAGGGAGAGCGGTAGAGACGCTGCTCGGTGATGTAGCGGGCAACCAACGGATCCAGCCAATCCTCGGCGGTCGGAACTCCAGCCCGGAGCGCACGACGAATCTCGGTGGAAGAAGCGGGCACCGCGGACACGGTGAGCAGGTGAGCGCGGAGCTGTTGCGCCTCGTGGGGCTCGAAGGCACTCAACCAAGCTTCCACGTCTTCGCAGGAGGTGTCGTCACGCCAAACGGTGACGACCGTCACCATCTTCAACAAGTCGTGAACTCGCCACCAAGACGCCAACCCCGACAGACTGTCGAGGCCGATCAGCAAGAGCAGTTCGTCATCGGGATACTGGCGTTGAACATCTTCCACGGTGTCGATCGTGTAGGACAACCCGCCGCGACGTAGCTCGCGGTCATCGGGATGCAACCAAAGGTTCGCTTGACAAAAGCGACGAACCATCTCCCAGCGATGCTCGGGCGACGTCGCGCTCTGATCCGATTTGTGCGGCGAGCATGCCGCGGGGATCACGTGGATGTAGTCCAGATCACACGCCGAATGCGCGCATTCGACCACATGAAGGTGGCCACGGTGGGGCGGGTCAAAGGTCCCGCCATAGAGTCCGCGCCGCGCTGACAATTCTGCAGCGAGGCGAGATCAGAACAGCGCGTAGATGAAAGGCGCGACCGAGTTGTCCTGGGCGCTGAAGATGACGAAGCCCAACAGCCCGAGAATCAGAAAAGTGGGAACCATCCACCACCATTTGTTCTCCCACAAGAACGCAAAAAAGTCGCCGACGAGTCCACGAGGAGCGGCCTCCGCCGGAGCGGCACTGGGATCCCAAGCGGTGTTCGAGGTCTCGCTCATGACAACTCTCTTGTTCGAGGAAGATCAGGAAGAACGGGAAATCGGAGTCCCGGATACGCACTGACAACTGTTCCAGCAGGCTAGCCCGGAGCCGCCGATGTGCAATCCTCGAACGTCTCCGGAATCCGCCCTTCGGGCAAGAACTTCTTGGCAATCGCGTCGTCACCGCTGCTTTTTCCCGGCGTCTTTCCCCTTGCGGACCAGCCGGCACGCCACCGTGAACCGACAGGGAGAGACAAAAAGGTCGATGGGAGCGATTCCGATTCTCTGTGTGCTGACTGCCTTGCTCAGCCCCAGTTCCTCGTCCTCGTGGAGCCTGCGAGTCGTGGGGGCGCCAGCGAACAGCAAGTTCTGGCCTCTTCCCGTCGCTTGGGAACTTCCTGATCACCCCTCCCGGATGCTCGGCGAATGGCGAGCTTCCACCCGTCGGGTCGGAGAAGTCCCGGTCCGTTGGGAAACCGTGAATCGCTGGCCCAGTGGCGCTCCGCGGTGGGGGACTCTGGAGTTCGGCGGATTGCCTCCCGGATGCCAGGAAGTCGAACTTCGCTACGCGCGACATCGGAGACGTCCCCCGGCAGACCCATTGCCGCAAGGGGCCAACGAGCAGGAGCACCGGAATCGCCGGGCCAGCCTCTTCCCCAACCCGACGTGGCGCCGAGGAGACTCCCAACTCGAACTGGACTTGGCACAAACGGAATTGGCGTTGGACGGGCTGACATTTCACGTCACTCCCAGCAAGAGCGGGCGGCACCGCGGTTGGACCATTCGCGGTCCGGACCCAAGTGGGCTTCATTGGAGCTGGAGCGCCCCCTTGCAAGCGTTGAGTGGAGTCGAAGCACCCGGGAGATTCCTGATTCGCGGTTCGATCCATCCTCAGGTGGAGTTCGCCGAGCTGTGGTTCGAGTTCCATGCTCATCATCCGGTCGTCTTGCGGCGAATGCTGGTTTCGGGAACCTGGAACGCTGACCCGGTGAGGGTTCGCTGGGGAGAGGTCGAGTCCTCCCCTCCTCGGGAATGGCAAGCAGGACGGAACCAGCAGAAAACTCGCGGCTTGGAACAAGGTTGGAGCGACATGGCTCCAACGCTCGGACCTTTGGAACTTCAGCTGGGGAGTGGATCCGAGTCGATCGCGGTCCACTGGTCGGAGTTCGGAATTCGTCGTCCCTGCGGATTTCGATTGCTCGAGGACGGGAGGTTCTTCGCGGAACTCGTCCCCGACGAAGTGTTCCTGGAACCGGGACAAGTGGTTCGCCATCACTGGCTTCTCAACCTCTGTTCGTCGTCGGTTCGTCATCGTCCGTTCCTAGTGAGGCCGACCGAATCGCTCTCCTGGCGGCGACACTGGGAAGATTGGCTTGCCCAGTGGGCGACCCATCTCGAACAGGAACTGCGCAAACGCGGGTCGGTCGAAGACTATGGCTGTTACCCAACCCGTCACGGGGCCTTCGCCAACGGAGAGTACGACCTCGGAGGAAGTCTGCTGAACCTTGGCCGCCAGCTCGGAGACGAACAGCTGATTCGTCTCGGTGGCGGCATGATTCGGCATCAACTCGAGTGGGATCGCGGGACCGACTCCGCGGACGGTCCCTTGCCCGGGCTGTCTTGGATGCATGGCACCCGCCATTCGGGGGAGCACTGGGAAACCGGTCACCAGTGGATCGGTGGATTCCTGGAGTGGTACCGCTGCAGCGGGGACCAGGAGTCATTGAGGGCGGCGAAGGCCACCGTTCACGGGTTGCTTTCTCTGGTCGATCAGGAGCCTCTTTTCGAAGGCCCGGAACGAAAACTCGCCTGGCCGTTGCGCGCCGCCACCGATCTCGCGGCGTTCGATGCGGACCCTGACGCCCAGCGATTGGCGCGGGTGATGGTGGATCGAATTCTGGCCCGACAAACAGCCTCGGGATTCCTGGATGGGGACCGGCGCACGCTGGACGGACGGGAGTGGATCTGGGTCAATGTTTGGGTCAGTCTGGGAATCACCGTGGATTCGCTCCAGCGAGCCGCGGAGCAGTGGGGATGGCCCGACGCCCAGGCAGGGGCTCAGCGGCTTGCCCAGCGCTTGGTGGACCAGGCCTGGAAAGACGGCCGACTCGCCAGCGTGCTGCTGTTGGATCCACGCAACGGAGAGATCCGACGCCAACCCGCGACAGTGACTCGCGGAGAGGCGCTGTTGGCCGCGGCCGGCATGGCTCGGCTTGCCGCGCGCACCCATGACCCGGATCACTGGAGAATCGTCGGACACCTTCAAGACCAGGGGCGAGAGGGGCTCGAGCGGCCGCGATCCGGCGACGTGGTGTCCTTCGCCAAGGCGCTGCAAGGCGTTCGAGTGCTGGTCTCGAGTGACGAGTGGTCGAAGCAGCAGCGCCGCTATTCGAAATCGGCCCGGGATTGAACATCGTCGCGAATTCGCAGCTCACCCTCGTATTCCGCCGGTCGTCGTCCACCACGGCGTTCGTAGCGATAGATCGAAACCGGGATCAAGTCGCTTTCCCGATTGCGCAGCGCTTGGAAGGCGTCCTGGAAGGTCTCCACTCGCTGGTCGCCAAGCTCGAACAGAATGTCGTCGGTCTCCAGTCCGAGTCCGGCCGCGGCTCCTCGGGCATACACACGACGCACCCGCAGCCCTCGCTCGTGAACTTCCAAGCGTGCACCGAGCAACTCGCTCACCACTTCTTCGACGAAGGCTCCGCGAATCGTGTGACTTCCCTGCGCGCCGTCGCGCAAGGTAGTGACCGGAATCGAGATTCGGGAGGTGGAGTCGCTTGCCGGCAAGCTCGACGCCGAAAAGGAAGCGGCGGCGAGATTGAACGTCAACCGATCGTCGACCTCGTAGGTCCCAACGCCAAGGATTCGATCGCCCACTTGCAAGCCTGCTCGCTGCGCCGGGCTGTCGTCGTCGACTCGATCCACGACCACCCCTCCGACTGACCGGTCTTCCAATCCAAGGCCCAAGTACAATCCCAATGCGAACGGCTGACAGCCGTTCTCGAGAAGCTTGCGGACACGGTCGACGGGAATGGCGAGGCCCTGACCCTCGGCTCGGCCCAAGCGACGATCGGCACCAATGGCTTGGTTGACCCCGATCAGATCTCCCAAGATGTTGAACAAGGGGCCGCCGCTGTTGCCGGCGTTCAAAGGGACGTCGGTCTGGATGAGGTCGTCGAACTCTTCGCCGCTGGGGCCGGCCAGCACTCGGTGGGTGGCACTGATGATGCCATGGGTGACCGACCCTTCTCGACCGAACGGGTTGCCGACCGCCACCACAGTTTCTCCGACCATCAGGTCCGACGAAGTTCCGATCTGTGCCGCCGGGAACTCTCGTTCCGCGTCGATCTTCAACAACGCAAGGTCGTTCTCGGGATTGAATCCCAGCAAGGTCGCCTCGAAGGTTTGCATCTCTTGGTTGACGTTGGCCCCGCTCCAATCCGGCCGATAAGTGACAGAGATGTCGACGCCGCGAATGGTGTCGATGTTGCCGGTGATGACGTGAGCATTGGTCACCACGATCCCCGAGGGATGGATGATGACTCCCGACCCGAGCGACCCGGTCTGGGCGCGGCTGGAATTCCAGAATCCCTGCCGCAGGTATTCGATGTTGGCGTACAGGTTCACCACCGTGGGACCGACCTCACGCACGACCTCGACGATGGGGGTGACACGCTGGCGGGTGGAAAGTTCCTGTTGAGCCGACGCGACTGGTGCCAGCCAGCAGCCGATCAGGATCAGTCGAGCGCACCGCATGGGACTCCTTTCCGCTCGCTGGGGATTTCGTGGCCCCAGCCCAAACCTCGCCCTGGTACGCCAGTCGGCGGGAGGAGTTGGAGGTTGGGCGGTTCGGGACGGAATCCGGGGCCGACAGAGGCCTGGAGACGGAACGGCAACCGCTTTGACGCCCGCCGGCATCCGCGGGACCGCCGCGGAGAGAAAGGAGGTGGTGGGCGATGCTGGACTCGAACCAGCGACCCCTAGCTTGTCGAGCTAGTGCTCTAACCAACTGAGCTAATCGCCCCTCCAAGGGGGCACCTTATAGGCGCGGCCGAGCATTTCCATCAAGCGAATTTCCTCAACGCTTGGCGCCGACGCCCGGCTTGCTTGCTTTTTTCCCCGCGGGGCGGACAATGCATCGTCTCGGCAGAAAGCCATTCGGACACACGCTGGAGGAGCTTCCAGAATGATCATCGGAGTTCCCGCGGAAATCAAAGACAACGAGTTTCGAGTGGCCCTGACTCCGGCGGGGTGCCAGCAACTCGTGGCTGACGGTCACCAAGTCTTGGTTCAGAGCGGCGCAGGCACCGGGTCCGGTTTTCCGGATGACGAGTACCAGGCGACCGGGGGGGACATCTCCCCGAATGCCCAAGACGTCTATGCGCGGGCCGATCTCATCTACAAGGTCAAGGAGCCCCTCGCTGCCGAGTACGGGCTGATGCGCTCCGGACAGACCGTCTTCACTTATTTCCACTTCGCGGCCTCCCGCGAACTCACGGAAGCCTGTGTGGAAAGCGGCGCCCACTGCCTGGCGTACGAAACCCTGGTCGTGGGGAACGCCCTTCCACTGCTGACACCGATGAGCGAGATCGCGGGTCGGATGTCTGTTCAGGAAGGGGCCAAGTGGCTGGAACGGCCTTTCGGTGGTCGCGGCGTCCTCCTGGGGGGCGTCCCGGGAGTGGAGCCGGGACATGTCGTGATCATCGGTGGTGGCGTGGTCGGGTCCAACGCGGCGCGCATGGCGGCTGGGCTTGGGGCTCGCGTCACCATTCTCGACACCAGCCTGGATCGTCTCCGTTTCCTCGACGAAACGATGCCCAAGAACATCACGACCATCTACTCGACGCCCTTCAATATTCGCACGTTTGCACGGCGTGCGGACCTCTTGGTGGGGGCCGTCTTGTTGCAGGGGGCGCGCGCCCCCGTGCTGGTCAATCGCCAGCTGGTCTCGGAAATGAAGCAGGGATCTGTCATCGTCGACGTGTCCGTTGACCAGGGGGGATGCGTGGAGACGTGTCATCCCACCACCCATGCGGACCCGACCTATGAGGTCGACGGCGTGGTCCACTACTGCGTGGCCAACATGCCGGGCGCCGTGTCGCGCACCTCGACCTTCGCCTTGGCGAACGCCACACTCCCCTACGCCCGAAAAATCGCCCGCGGCCCGATGGACGCGCTGCGAGAGGACACCGCGCTGCGGACCTCGGCCAACATTCTCGCAGGGAAGGTGACTCACCCAGCCGTGGCCGAGGCCTTCGGCATGCCATTCCAAGAGGCCGCCTCGTTGCTTTGACCGGACTTGCCTCGCCTTCTCCGGCGGGAGTCTGGGGTGCTCCAGACAAAATCAAGCTTGGCGGGTCCAGCGACCGATGATGGGATCACTCTCCCGGCTGCGGGAATCTCGGATCTTCACCTCAAAGAGCCCATGAACGACGTCCTGACGACTGGACAGGTTGCCAAGCACTGCAAGGTCACGATTCGCACCGTGATCAAGTGGTTCGAAAAAGGGCTCCTCGAGGGGTACCGAATCCCCGGATCTCGGGATCGGCGTTTCCCCCGCGAGAACGTGCTCAAGTTCATGCGTGAGCACAACATCCCGACCGATGCGCTGGAGGCCGAATCCTCGACACGACGGCGCATCTTGATCGTCGACGACGACGAGGCCGTTCGAGTACTTCTCGAGGAATACCTCAAGGGACTTGGTCTGTTCGACCTCGAAGTCGCTCACAATGGGTTCGATGCGGGACTCAAGACCCGCTCCTTCCGGCCTCATCTTCTGCTGCTCGACCACAACCTCGGCGACATCACCGGTCGTGAGGTGGCCCAGTCAGTGCGCGCCGACCCGAACCTGAAGAACATTCGAATCTTGGTGATGTCGGGGTATCTGTCCGACGCGGAAGCCAAAGAGATCGTCGCGACCGGGGTGGACGATTTCCTGCGAAAGCCCTTCGACATGGAAGTCGCGCGAGACAAGATCTTTCGGCTGCTGCAAGTCGCCTAGGGCGCGGTCAGACAGCCGTGGGGGTTGGAACAGAGGCACGGAACGCCTCCGCCGCCGCGAAATCCAAACTCAGGGAACGAACTCGACGGGGACGACGTGGAACTCTGGCAACTCGCTCTGTTGGGATTGGTGCAGGGGATGACCGAGTTCTTGCCGGTCTCCAGCTCCGGACACCTGGTGTTGATGGAACACCTTTTGGGCACGTCCTCGCCGGGAGCACTCACCGAAGCGGTTTTGCACTTGGGCACGCTTCTGCCCATCCTGATTTTCTTCCGAGCAGAGGTGGGGCAGGTACTGACCAGCGCCTTCGACCGCCGAAGCTGGCGGTGGAGGGCTGACAATGCCGGAGAATCCGCGCAATTGTTCCGCTTCCTCGCCGTTGCCACGATCGCGACCATGGTGGTGGCATTCCCCGCCATGGAGTTCCTTGAGGGGCTCTACGACTCGCCCCGAGCCACCGGAGTGGCCTTGCTTTTCACGACCGGCTTACTGGTCTTGGCTCGCTTGCTCCGTCAACGAGAGCCCGCCGGACCGGATCTTCGGATCAGCCAGGCGGTTTTCGTTGGCATCGCTCAGGCGCTGGCGATCACTCCGGGTGTCTCCCGCTCGGGAACGACCATCGTCATTGGATTGCTGGTGGGCATTCCTCTGGCCCGCATCGGAGCCTGCTCGTTCTTGCTCGCGGTCCCGGCGGTGCTGGGAGGAACGCTCATCGAACTGATCCGTCACCCGCCCCAGGAAGCCACGCTCCTCCCGTTGGGGGTTGGCTTCTCGATCGCTGCGATCTCCGGGTGGCTGGCCGTGAAATGGACCGTCTCCTGCATCCGACGTCGCCGACTCGAGTGGTTTGCTCCGTACACCGGCGCCCTCGCGCTGGTGGTTCTGTTCCTTACCTAGCAGGCCGTGGAGAGCGTCCGACGAAGGCGGACCGGACGCTTTCGCCTCCGCCTTCGTTCTCGAGCCCTCGACGAAGCCACTGATTCGCAAGCGCTCCGTCACCTCGTAGGAAACGAAGGGACCGAGTCCGGCGACCCGAAACCTGCTTGGCGGTATCCGAGCGGTCTGGGCCTCGTCGACGCTTCCGACGAAGGTCAGCGCTTCACGGAATCCTCATGACCGGACGCCACCCAGACCGCCAATGCACAAAGCCGATCCCCTCAGCGGGACGCCAGGGCCGGTGCTCGGCGGTAGTCGTTCACCAAGCCTTGAATGATGGGGCCGGGACAATCCGTCGGCGTCGGCCGAATCTCTCGATGAGTGAACACCTGGCTCAGAGGCATCGAGTAGCGGCGCCGCAGTGCGTCCATCAGCTGGTGCAATGCATTGGTCTGACTGACTCCGGGATGTCGGGCCTTGTAGTTGCCCAGCAATGCGATCCCCACGTTCCCACGATTCAGATCCGGACTGCCGGCATGGGCCCCTTGGTGCGCCAAAGACCGGCCTTCCCACACGCGCCCTTGAGGATCGATCAAGAAGTGGTAACCGATATCAGCCCACCCATTGTTGCGAATGTGGTGTTTTTGAATCCGCTTCAAAGTGCTCGCGGTGTCGGCGGCACTCACGGCCACGAACTCGTCGCCTGTGTGGTGCACCGTGATTCGGTGAATGCGTCCCATCGGAGTCACGTTGCTGCGGGATGCTTCCGCGGCCCAGGTGGAACGGGGGCGCACCGCCAAGGGAGTTCCCGGTAGGGGAACTGCCCAGCCCGGAGTCGCCTTGGGAGCCTCCTGAGTCGAACCCAAGAATGTTTGCCGCAAGCGACGAAACGCGACCACGTCGTCGCGAAGAATCTGGCGACGGTTGGCCGACATGGCATCCGCATCGCCTTGTTTTTCGGCAACCAAGGAAAGGCGGTAGTGAAGGCTGTCGCGAGTCGCTCCACGAGCCGATGCCAGAGCTTCCCGGTAGTGAGTCACGGCATTGCCGAGTCGGCCCGCGAGAAAGTCCAGGTCACCGAGACCCGAGTTCACCCGAATCGTCCCTGACACCCGCACCGAATCACTCGGCGTCAGCCTCGAAAGCGTTTGTTTGGCGTCACTGAACGCCAACCAAGAGAGGGTTCGCTCCCCGCCGGTCAGGTAGGACTCGCCCGCCGCGACCAGGGACTCGGCCTTGGTTCTCCGGTTGCCTTCCAGACTGGCCACCCGCGCGGCATCGCGGTAGCGGTCGCCCGCCAACCGGTAGCGCTTCTGGTGCAAGTACCGCTCGGCTTGGGTCCAAAGCGGGGGGACGCCAGACTCGGCTCCCACGGGAGGCACCGGAACGCTGGTCACACACGAACCGGTCGTGGCGAACAGGCCAGCGACAGTCAGCATTCCAGGGAGCCGACGACGCACGAGGCGGGACAGCCTTCCCCCTGATGACCGGGCACCCCATTTCGTCCGCCAACTTGCCGTTGACCACCACGGGGCCTGTGGGTCGGAGACCCTCCGACGTGTGACGCTGCCCATCGAACAGCCCTCCCCGGCTGAACCGCTGGTTCTTTTCGATCTTTCGCTCGGCCTCGACCGGCCGAGTTCCATCATCCGCCGCCGAGACGGTACCCCCAGGGGCGTGCCCGCTTCAAGGGCAATCCCCGAGATCCCGGGGGATCCCTGCATCAAGTCCCCCCGGGGCGCTTTCCGATGGGAATCTTCGAGGGTGCCATCGGGAAGAACAGGGACAAGGGAGATGCCGATGACGGTCCCGAACGACCAAATCGTCAGCAGCCCAGACCTCGACGTCGAGGTGCTTGGGGTGCGAGAGAACCTCGGCACGCTGCGTGCCTCGGTCGAGCGTTTCCTCCTGACCGAGGTGTGTTGCACGTTTCCGAATTTCCCGTTCGAAGACGTGATGTTGGCCGTCCAAGAGGCCTGCGCCAACGTCGTTCGGCACGCGTACCGGGATCACCCCCCGGGTCTCCTTCGAGCAAAGCTCGAGCTGACCAACCTGGTACTTCGCATCACCATCGTGGACGAAGGACCTCCCTATGACTTCGACGGTGCCCCCTCCCCGGATTTCGCCAACCCGACCGACGGCGGATACGGATTGTTCCTCATCAAAGAAATCATGTCGCGCGTCACCTACGTGCGCGAAGGGGAAGAGAACCACTTGATCATGGAAACGGCGCTCGGCTCCCCTCCGACCGAGAGCGCGGAATGACCCTGACTGCCGCGTCCTCGACCCTGCGCGAGCTCCACCAGGCATTGACCACGGCACACTTCGAGGGCGTCGCCCTCTACGATGCCGAAGGCGGAGCCATGTGGAGCGATGGTGCCCCGTTGGCGGTGGAGGCCGCCGCCTGGATTCTGGATGAGGCGGTCGAGCCCGAGGAAAGCGTTGTTCACCAAGGCCGCCAGTACTTGGTGCAAACGTTGGAAGCCTATGGCGAACGCATTGGTCGCCTGATCTGGCAACCCACCGGCCCCGTTTCGGATGCGGAGCTGAACAAGACTCGATTGATTCGCCAGCTCGTCCAGAGGATCGGAACTCTCGACTACGAACTCGACAACCTGTCCAGCGAGTTGGCAGAAACTTACGAGTCCATCCACCTGCTGTGTGACGTGGCCCAGGCCTCGACACGAACGACTTCGGCCCAGCAACTGTGCCAAGTGCTGCTGGAAGACCTGGTTCGCCAAGTCAAGAGTCGTGGGGGCGCAATCCTCATGGCCGAGTCTCACCAAAACCTCACCGACAGCTGGAAGATCGCGGCGACGGTGGGGGAGCTGCCGGATTGGCGGGCGGGAGGCCGAGTGTCTCCGGTGGGAATCCTGCAACAGATCTTCGAGAGCGGACAGGGAGTCCTGGTCGACTCGGTGGCGCAAACGAATGCCGATCAGGATCCACTCTTGGATCAAGCCACCCACTCCGTGCTGGCCGCTCCGTTGCTTGCCGGAGATCAAGTGCACGGCGTGTTGGTGTTGGTCGATCGTCTCGACGAAGAGTCCCAAGCATTCGACTCGCGAGACCGCCAAATTGTGGACGCCACGGCCACCCAAGGGGCGGCCATGATCCTTGGCATGCGCCTGGCCGAGTACTCGAAGGAAATGGAGATCGGTCGCAAGATTCAGCAGTCCTTGTTGCCCTCGGAGATTCCGCAACCCGTCCGGACCCAAGTGGCTGGGCTTTGCGCCATGGCTCGCGTCGTGGGAGGAGACTTCTACGACGTCGGGTTGACCGAGGACGGAGTGTTTCAAGCGGTGATCGCGGATGTGTCGGGGCACGACCTCGGTTCTGCGTTGCTGATGTCATCGGCGCGCGCCCAGTTCCACTCGGAACTCCGCCACAAGTGTTCCCTGGGTGAGGCGGCCAGTCGGCTCAATGCACAGCTCTACAAAGACCTGTCTGGGGCCGGCTTGTTCCTGACTTATTTCTTGATCCAGTGGGACCCGACCTCAGAAACGTTGCAGTACGCCAGCGGCGGTCACAACCCGGCGCTCCTGATTCAGAAGAATGGCACCGAAGTTCACTCACTGGAAGCCACCGGGATGCCTGCGGGTGTGGTGCCTGTGGCCAAGATCGGACAAGAGCATCGCGGTCTCGAAGCAGGAGATCTATGCCTCTTGTACACGGACGGCCTGACCGAGGCGGCCCGACCCGATGGAGAGATGTTCGGCGAGGAACGCCTGGCACGAGTGCTGCAAGACAACCACTCCTTGTCCGCTACGGAAATCCTTTCCCGAATCGAAGCCGAGATCCGGCATTTCACTGGCGAGCAAGTGCTGCAGGACGACGGCACCGCCGTTTTGGTCAAGGTCTTGGCTCCCACCGTCGATCAAACCGAATGAGAAGATTCCTAGTCGCCTTCTCTGTGCCGTGGCATCGAGCCCCAAAGGGGAGCCACCGCGAAGGCCTTCGGAGATGGGCCCCGTGAGCAAACGAGTTCTGGTCGTCGACGACGAGCCATTCATCATGCGCTCGCTGACCTTCGTGCTGAAGCGCGCAGGGTTTGAAGTGCTCGAGGCCCACGATGGAGAAGAGGCCATCGAGGTGGTGCGGCGGGAGCAACCAGACCTGGTCTTCTTGGATGTGATGATGCCCAAGAAAAACGGCTACGAGGTCCTCGAGGAGATTCGCTCCGCCGACGAACTCGAAAGCTGTCGCATCATCATGCTCACTGCCAAGGGCCAAGACTCCGACCGCGAAAAAGGCATGGCGATGGGGGTGGACGAGTACATGACCAAACCGTTCTCGCCCAGCAAAATCGTCGAGCGTGCCAAAGCCATCCTGACGCCATCCTGACCTGATTCCAGGGGCGGGAGCACCTTGTCCGCCGCCGGACAGCACCTGGAACCGCAGGCGGTGTCCACGGATGCGACCGCATTCTCGGTTCGGTAAGATCCCGCGCGATTCGTTCCTACTTCCGTGCTTGTCCCGGAACCTTCCCGCGCAGGACTCTCCCATGACCGAACCGAACCATCTCGCCCAGCGCATGCAGCGACTGGGGACGGAAACCGCTTTCGAAGTCCTGGCCCGCGCCAAGGCGCTGGAACGGGAAGGCAAGGACATGGTCCACGTCGAGGTCGGCGAGCCCGACTTCGAAACGCCTCCGAACGTGGTCGAGGCGGCGGCGCAAGCTCTGCGCGACGGCATGACCCACTATGGCCCGGCCGCCGGGCTCCTCGAGGCGCGAGAAGCCATCGCCGAAGATTTCTCCCAGCGGCGAGGTGTCGATGTCAGTCCCGATCAGGTCGTCGTCCTGGCCGGGGCCAAGCCGGCCATTTTCTTCACCCTGATCGCCTGCTTGGAAGAGGGGGACGAAGCCATCTACCCCAATCCGGGCTTCCCTATCTACCAATCCATGATCGAGTTCTCCGGAGCCAAGGCGGTTCCCCTGCCGTTGCGCGAAGAGAATCAGTTCCGGATGGACGTCGATGAACTCGAGTCGCTGCTGACGCCTCGCACTCGCCTGGTGATCATCAACTCTCCGCAAAACCCGACCGGCTCCGTTCTCGAGCAAGAAGATGTCCGACGCATCGCTCAACTCACCGCCGAACGCGGCATCTTGCTATTCAGTGACGAGATCTACAGCCGCATCCTGTACGACGGCGATCATCACACGCCGTGGAAGGACGGCGACCCGTCAAACATGGTAGTGCTGGACGGGTTCTCGAAAATCTTCTCGATGACGGGTTGGCGCCTGGGTTACTCGGTTTCTTCCGTGGAATGGGCGACCAAGATCGCTCGCCTGCAAACCAACTGCAACTCGTGTCCGGCGACCTTCTCTCAGATCGCAGGCATCGAAGCCCTCCGTGGTCCTCAGGAGCCCATGGATCTCATGGTCGAGGAGTTTCGCAAGCGCCGACAGGTCGTCGTCGATGGACTGAACGACATCCCCGGCGTGACCTGCATCGTCCCGCGCGGGGCGTTCTACGCGTTCGCCAACATTCGCGAGACCGGCCGTACCTCGCGCCAGCTCCAAGACGAACTCTTGGAACAGGCCGGAGTGGCTGCCCTCGCCGGCACCTCCTTCGGCGAACACGGGGAAGGCTACCTGCGACTGAGCTACGCGAACTCGGTCCCGAATCTCGAGAAGGCCCTGGATCGCATGCGCAATCACCTGGCGGGGTGATCCGCAGTCGATCTCGTCCAGAACTCCCGATTCGCATCCCCACTCTCCCCGACTCTGAGGTCTTCACGGATCCGGGCCACGGGAACTTCATCATTCCCCGCAGGTCTTCGTGAATCATCCGGGTTAGGATCCGCAGACGTTCGCCTCTCACTCGGCACTGCCGACGAGGAATTCTCTCCCACTGGAAAGCGAGCTGATGTCCATCTTCAAGGCCTATGACATTCGCGGCATCTACCCCGATCAGATCGACGAGAAGCTCGCCACCCGACTGGGAGCATCCCTGGTGCGGTTGCTGGAGGCACGCACTCTGGTGGTCGGCCGGGACATGCGTGAATCCGCCCCGTCCATCCAGAAAGCCCTGATCGACGGGATCACCTCTCAAGGATGTGATGTCATCGACATCGGCCTGGTGTCTACTCCCATGGCCTACTACGGAATCGGCGCGCTGGACGCCGACGGCGGGCTTTCGGCCACCGCCTCGCACAATCCTCCCGAGTACATCGGCGCCAAGATCTGCCGGCGCGACGCGGTCCCGATGTCCGGAGACACCGGGATCAAGGAACTCGAAAAGATGGTTCGAGAGGAGTTCGCTCCGGCCGCCAATCCCGGAAAAGTGCGAACCGTGGACCTCCAGGAGGACTACCGAAAGCACCTGCAGTCCAAGTTCCAACCCTGGGGTGATTTCTCTGTGGTGATCGACACCGCCAATGGAATGGGGGGCTTGGAGGTGCCGCTTGTCTTGGAGGGGGCGGGACTGAATTGGAAGGGGATGTTCCTCGAAGTGGACGGACGTTTTCCCAATCACGAAGCGAATCCCCTGAAAGACGAAAACATCGAAGACTTGCGGCGCGAAGTCCTGGCCAGTGGAGCCAGCGTCGGATTTGCTTTCGACGGAGACGCGGACCGGTGCTGCGTGCTCGACGAGAAAGGCCAGCGCGTCGGCTCGGACCTGGTCACTGCGTTACTCGCACGAGAGTTCCTTGAGGCCGAGCCCGGAGCCACGATCATCTACGACTTGCGCTCCAGCAAAGCCGTGCGGGAGGAAATCGAGAGCCGAGGAGGAAAACCGGTCCGCGAACGGGTCGGTCACTCCTTCATGAAGGCCACGATGCGGGAGACCAGCTGTCCCTTTGCCGGAGAACTCTCTGGACACTTCTACTTCCGCGACCACTACTACTCCGACTGCGCGACCATGGCCATGGCGTCGATCCTCAATCTCATGACGAAAGAGGGCAAGCCTCTCTCCGAGATCGTCGAGCCGCTGCGTCGTTACCACAACTCCGGCGAAGTGAACTTCGAGGTGAACGACCCGGACGCGATGATCCAGGTTCTTCGCGACAGGTACGCCGATGGCGAACAGGACCAACTCGACGGCATCACGATCCAGTACCCGGACCACTGGTTCAACGTCCGCAAGTCGAACACCGAACCGTTGCTGCGCCTGCTCCTCGAGGCTGACTCGGCGGAGCTCCTCAATCAGAAGCAGGCGGAGCTGACTTCCCTGCTGGCGGGTTGATGCCGCCACCGCCTGATCGAGACTTCGTCTCTCGATCGGCGGAACTCGATTGCTTCATCACCCGTCGCCGGCTTCCCTCAAGCGACGAAGAGGAGTGTCTTCCGGCCAGGAGACGCGCTCAAAACAGGTAATACAGTTCCGGGATGAAGGCCAGGTTCATGGTGTAGTTGTGGTCGCGGGAGTAGATGGACGGCGCCGGTTCCCGAGCGCGCTCGCAGAGCAGCCCGAGGGAGTGCACGGCAAACGCCCGCACAAAGTCCCCTTGCTTCTCGTCGTCTCCCACTTCCATCAAGTACTCATGGGCGGTTCGGTCGAGCAGCAGCCCGCTGAGGTGCAACATGCTGGCCCGTACGTTTCGCTCGGGAGAACCTCCGAGGCGCTCCTGGAAACGTTGCATCAGAGCCGAGTCGCCGAGCAACGCGAGTCCCATCGCGCTCCACTTCAACAAGTGCGGACTGGTTTGGTTGGCGAGGATCTCTTTCAGATCCTCTCTCACGTCCTGGTCGCCGAGACGTCCCAGCGCGTAAGCCAAGTAGCCTTGCAGCGCATCGTCCTTGGTTTCCCGAAACGCCTTGCGCAGAAGGGGAGCGGCCTCGGGTCGATCCAGCATGGCCAGGCCGAGCGCGCACGCACCTTGCAGAGAGTGAGCCGGATTGGACCGGAAGGTCTGCATCAGGTCGCCCATGGCGGACGCGTGTCCTGCAATGCCCAGGGAGAGAGCTAGGTAACCGCGGCGATTCATCGGTTCGGAACGGAACCGAGCCCGCAGCTTGCCGACGATGTCCGCAGAGCCTTGGGAAGCAATCCGTCCCAAAGACAGGTCGGCGAAATTCCGAACCATCAAATCGGGATCGTGACGCGCGGTGTGATCGAGCGCGTCCACCACATCCAGGTCATCCGGATGAGCGACCACTCCCAAAGAGATCGCGGCCGACCGACGGACCTGCATCTGCCGGTCCCGCAGCGACTCGATGAGAATGGAATTGGCAGCTCGATCTCCCACTCGGCCCAACGCCAAGACGATCAGGGCCTGCACTTCGTCGTCCCCATGACGAGCCACCGCCTGGGAGCGAAGGAACGGCGCATTGGCCGGGTCTTCGGTCAAACCCAAACCGTAGATGGATGCCAAGCGGACCGTGTGGGGCAGGCGATTCTCTTGCCCTTGGGCGAGAACTTCGCGCAGCGTCGCGCTGCTGTCCGCGGTGCCGAGCACACCCAAGGAAAGAGCCGCATAGGCCCGCATCTCGTCGGGGGCGTTGTCGTCGAACATCACTCCGCGCAATGAATGAACGGCTCGCGGAATGCGGCTCAGGCCAAGCGCCAGCACCGCATTGGTGCGAACCGCGAGGGACGGATCTTCGCCAAGAGCGTGCTTGAGGTAGGACAACACGCGCTCGTGACCGATGCGCGCCAACCCGAAGACAGCCGCAGAGCGAACTTGATCGTCCGGATCTCGCAGCGCTCGCAAGAACGCGGGGGTCAAGACCTGGTTCTTCTCGTCGTCACTGAGAGGCACGAAGGTACTGGAACCCGGACGCCCATTGGCCTTTTCCAACGTCGGCCGCAAATTGATGTGCGTGTCGTGGTTGAACTCCCACCAAAACTCCCAACGGTCCTGAACGAACGGGAATTCTGGGGGCGCCGAAGGGAACAGCACGACCTGGGGTCGACCCACCACCGTGGTCGTGGTGGTCGTCGTGGATCCACCGATCGTGCCCGCCGGAGTCGCCGTTGGGAGCGGACCGGAGGGGCCGCGAAAAAGGCCGCCGTGGGCCTGCACCGGAGCACCTCCGGCAAGGAGCAGCAACAGCGCGACGATTGGTGTGGGCTTCATGAGTGGTTACTCCCCGGTCACGGTTTGGGCCTACTGGCCTCTATGTTTCGGCAGGGGGTCCGATTGTTCTTGCGCCCGGAATCGGGCCTACGGTCGTTCTCGTTAGCAATTGGCGCACCAATTTTTCCCATCCGCGAATGGCGGGTGGTCCGTGCTCGAGTTCGGGAAATCGGTTCGCTTTCGAAGGGGTCGGGGGACAATGCTCGCCTCCCGGAAGTCACCCCCTCGGAGCCCGCGCGATCCCCATGAACACGCTCTACTTCGACTGTTTTTCGGGTGCTGCCGGAGACATGCTGATCGCCTCGGTGTTGGATGCGGGTGCCTCGGTCGATGTGGTCCGCGACACCGTCGCGCGGCTCCACCTGGAGGCGGTTTCGGTCGAAGCCAGCAAAGAGTGGCGAGGAGGCCTCGCGGGAACCCGCTTCCAAGTGCGCACGAATCCCCAGGCTCCTCGACGCCATCTGCCCGAGATTCGCCAACTTCTCGATCGGAGTTCCCTGCCGGACTCGGTGAAGAGCAGTGCCCGTCTGGTATTCGACAACCTGGGTCATGCCGAAGCCAAGGTTCATGGCTGCGCCCTGGACGACGTCCACTTTCACGAGGTCGGCGCGGAAGATTCGCTGGTCGACATCGTCGGGTTTTGTGCGCTGTGGCATCATCTTGGAACTCCTTCCATCCTTGTTTCTCCCCTAGCCGTGGGGAAGGGCTTCGTCGACACGGAACACGGCAAGATTCCGGTCCCGGCGATGGCCACCCTGGAGCTGCTGAAGGGGATGCCCCTGGAAACCACGTCCATTCCTGGGGAGCTCGTCACGCCGACCGGCGCGGCGCTGCTCAGCACCCTTGGTCAGGAGTACGGGCGGGGATTCTCATTTGTTCCCTGTTCCATCGGCTACGGGCTCGGCACTCGAGACCGCTCGGACCCGCCCAATGCGGTGCGCGCGGTGTTCGCCGACCGCGAACCTTTCGACCAAGACCGAGTGGTGCTTCTCGAAAGCAACTTGGATGACGCAACCGGGGAAGAAGTGGGTCGCGTCCTGAACCTGTGTCTCGATGCGGGGGCACTGGATGCACTGGTCGTTCCGGCTCAGATGAAGAAGGGCCGCCCCGGTCACCTCGTGCAAGTGCAAGCTCGCCAGAAAGACGTCGACGAATTGCAGCGGCTGCTCTTGGAAGAGACTTCGACGCTCGGTGTTCGGCGTCGCGGGGTCGATCGAGCGGTGCTCCGGCGTCGTGTCGAGCGACGCGAGACTTCGTTCGGCCCGATTCGCGTCAAAGTTGCCGAACGCCCATCAGGGCGCGAAGAGCTGTCGCTCGAGTTCGAAGATCTGGACCGCCTTAGCCGGAACATTCCGATGCCGCTGCCCGAGTTGCGGCGCCGTCTCCTCCAAGAGCTTCGCGACGACGACGCGACGGCAACTCAAGGATAGTGGCGGTCCAGCCAGTCGAAGTCCACGGCAGCGTCTCCGCGTTCCACCCAACGGCGAAGGTCCTGAATCAATCGCAGCAGGAACGTTAGGTTGTGCTCTGTGGCAAGCATGGGACCGAGCATTTCTCGAGCATGGAGCAAGTGCCGCAAGGTTCCTCGCGAGTAGCGAACACACAAGGTGCAAGGACAGTCTGCTTCGACCGGGCGAGGATCCTCCGCATGAATGGCATTGCGCATCTTGAGGATGCCCTCGCGCGTGTACAGATGGCCATTCCGAGCGTTGCGCGTCGGCATCACACAGTCGAACAGATCCACTCCCTGACGAACCGCGAGGAATAGCTCTCGCGGACTTCCGACCCCCATCAGGTAGCGCGGTCGATCCTCGGGAAGCCACTGGGTGAACGCGAGGATCTCGTCGCGGATCACTTGCCGGTCTTCGCCGACACTGATTCCACCGAGCGCGAAGCCGTCGAACGACACGGTCGTCAACTCATCGATCATCTGGCGCCGAAGGACCGGATCTTTCCCTCCCTGGGAGATCGCGAACACGGCTCGGTCGTGGCTCAAGGAACGATGGTGTTCCCAGCAACGGCCGGCCCAATCAATACTTCGGCGAACGGCCTCCTCGAGAACCTTGGCGCTGGCATCGGCGGGGGGACACTCATCCAGCACCATCGCAATGTCGGAATCCAGCGCGTGCTGAATCTCCATCGCGCGGTGGGGGGTCAGACGAATGCGATTGCCGTCCAAATGAGACTGGAAGGTGATCCCCTCGTCGTCGACGACGTTGCGCTCCGACAAGCTGAACACTTGGAACCCGCCGCTGTCAGTGAGAATGATCCCCGGGAAGTCCATCATGCGGTGCACCCCTCCCAGGCGTGCGACCGTCTCCTCGCCGGGACGCAAATGCAAGTGGTAGGTGTTGGCCAGGGCCGCGCGGTAGCCCATCTCATGGAGTTGGTGGCCGGGGATTCCTTTGACCGTGCCCTGGGTGCCCACCGGCATGAACGCGGGGGTCTTGGTGGTCCTCCCACGAACCGTCAAAGATGCCGAACGGGCGTTTCCTCGTCGGGCCTCGATACAAAACGAAACAGGAGTGGCACTCATGGGCGGCGGTCCACGGACGGGAAGTCTGTGCATTGGCGAGCAGCGCTGACTACCAGCGCCGCACCGTCTGCGCCCCTTGGTAGTAGTACTGGAGAATCTGCTGGTAGGAGTGGCCGGCCTTCGCCAGGCCGGCGGCACCGTACTGACACATGCCGACTCCGTGCCCGAATCCTGCCCCGTCGACGACCAGAACTCCATCCTTCCAGTCGAGTTCCCGGAAAAAAGCACTGGGAAGCTGCTCGTCTTTGGCCGCCTCGCGATTCCAGGTGTAGCGGAAATCCAGAGCACTCAACTGTTTTTCCCAGCCCTTTCCCGTCCAACGCATTCTCGAGGGCCGACCGAAGCGATCGCGCTGAAGATAGACATTCTCCACGCTTCCCCGGGGAACGGCCAAGCGCCGACCGATTTCGGAAAGCGACAACTCACGCTGCCATCGATACAGACTGGAGTCCTTGCAGTGATCGCAAGCCACGCCCGTGAGCGGGGGCTGGGGTGCTCCGGAATAGACGCGGTGAACATCTCCGGTCGCGCCACCACAAGTACTGCTGAAGAACGCGCAAAACGGTTTCCCTTGGGACTCCAGGATCTGCCCACGGGTGCTTTGCACGATCTCACGGGCCAAACTCTGACGAGGCCCGGTACCTCCGTAAACTTGATGCGACTGGGTCGCCAACAAGTGACTTTGACCATTCTGCAACTGCCAGAGGGCATAGGAACGTGCGGCAATGCTCTGAGCCAGCAAGGCTTCTCGAGGAAAGTAAGAAGGCATCTCCGACAACAGGACCCCGGCCACGTAGGTCTCGAGATCGAGAACGTTCTGCACGCTCAGTTCATTGGTGGTGCTTTGCAACACCAGGAGGTCCCCGGGATAGTCAGTGTCTGCAAATTGGAAACGGGTTCCGGACAGCGGCCGCAGTTGCAAGGTCGGCCCCGTGCACACCACGCCGTTCAGCTCGATCTGCCCGTGACGAGTTCCTCGCAACACGCCGCGCCCCATGCGTTCTCCGCGAGCCACCAACTTTCCGCGGCCGTCGTACACCTCGTAGGGACCATCGGCACTCAACTCGAGACTGGGGCGCTCCTTGGCAAGCAGCACTCGAACTTCCGGGGGAGCCAGAGCCGGCTTGACCAGGGAGCAAGTGGGCAACGACCAGGTGAGGGCCACCAGCGCGAACGCCGAGGCCAAGACCGCCAGAAGAGTCGGCCGCGGAGGGGGAGTGGGCTTCATGGGGAAGCCGACCACAGCGTTCCCTGCTCGGCCGCCGAAGCGACTGCCTTCCCCGCCAACAGCTGCTCCCCGCGGAGCGTCAATTCCCGACCCCGAGGTGTCTTTCGAATCAGCTCGAGTCGCAGCAAATGCGGCTCGTACACTTCTTCGATGGCATCCTCCGATTCGCCGATCCCTGCAGCCAACGTCTTCAGACCGAGTGGCCGTGGTCGCCCGCGGTACAACAGGCCCAGCAGCTGGCGATCGGTTTCCTCCAATCCCCAGGCATCAATGCCCAGGCGCTCCATGCCTTCTTCCGCCACCGCAGCGTCGACTTCTTTGGAACCGCGGACCTGCGCCACATCGCGCAAGCGGCGCAAGAGTCGATTGGCAATCCGCGGAGTGCCGCGAGCGCGATCCGCCACCATGGAGCGCGCGGCTTCGTCGAGCTTGACCTTCAACAAACCGGCGGTTCGATCCAGAATCCGCGCCAGGTCGTCTCGCGGGTAGGGGATCAGTTTCTCGCAGATTCCGAATCGGCCCCGGAACGGCGCGCTGAGCATGCCTTCGCGGGTGGTGGCAGCCACCATGGTGAATGGGGGCAAAGGCAAACGAACGCTGCGCGCTCCCATGCCCTGATCCACCGGCACATCGATGACGAAATCTTCCATCGCCGCGTACAGGTACTCTTCCACCGGCGCCGGAAGTCGGTGCACCTCGTCGACGAATAGGATGTCCCCTCGTTCGAGCCCGGTGAGGATCCCCGCCAGGTCTGCGGGGCGGCCCAATGCCGGACCAGAAGTCACGGTCAGATGAGCGCCCATCTCCATCGCGATGAGATGACAGAGGGTGGTCTTGCCCAATCCCGGCAAGCCCGAGAGCAACACGTGATCCACGGTTTCCGATCGGATGCGCGCTGCCTGCAACGCGATGCGCAGGTTGTCGACCACGCGATGTTGGCCGACGAACTCTTCCAGTGATTGCGGACGCAGCTTCGAGTCCCACTCTTCGGGATGATTGAGCTGCTGAAAACTGGCCCGCGGCGTACTTTGTTCCTCCGCCATGATTCCCTCCCCAGGGATGGTGCGGCAGCCGGGTGTCGTGACTTGCGGAGCCTCGAGGAGGAACCCGCCATGGTCCGTTTCGAGGAGCGAACGAAACTGTAACGGGCGGCATTCTTCGCTGCAAGCGGCGGAGCCAAGGGCAAGGACTGTTCGTGAACCACCGAACGGAGTGCGAAACAGCTCGAGACTTGCGGTCCTTTCGAGATCCCCGCTCGATCCCACATCACTCGGATTCCGCCCCTCCACGCAAGTCCATTCCTCACAACGCTTTCCTCACCTGAATCCAAGGTTTGTCCACAATCCTGAGAAGGGGGCGTTGCCAGCAAATGGAGGCGTTGGTACGGAACCTGCTGGAAACGTCTGGCGAAACCGGTAACTCGCCACGGACAATCTCAGAAGACTGGGTTCCCGCCGCCAAGGGAGGGAGCGGCTGGCACGAGAGCTGCAGCAACTCTCGACCGGGGGCCTGTGGGGACCTAGAAACACCCGTGTGCGGAGTTTGACCAGGTTTGCGCTACCTCCTATCATTCCCGGCTTTACGTCAGAAGCGCAAAGCCCTGAACGAGATCTTGCTGAGCGTCTCGGCTCAGGAGTTGAGCGATATTGCTTCTGCACCTGGGGTGGCCGTTTCACGATCGACGTCCTGAAGGAGAACGATCCACATGCAAGGGAAGCTCTTCCAACGCTCCCATCAGAACTGGGCTCGGAGCCTTACGCTCGGGACCCTCTTGGCCGTGATCGGTTGCGGCGGAGGTGGTGGCGGAAACGGCAACGACAGCTTCGACAACAACCTGGATGATCCGACGATCCTGGTTGCGGGACCCACCGGCCAGTATTCGTTGACGCCGATGGAAGCCAACGCGCGCATCACCGACCGCTCGACGAATGCGCTCGATGCACCGCCGAGCTTGCCGGTGACGGTCAGTGGCGAGAACCACTACTTCCGCCTGGCGATGCCGTTCAAAATCGATCCGACCACGTTGTTGGACGCGACGGCCACGGCATTCTCGACCCTGAATGGTCAGGTCACGGTCACCGACCAGGACGGCTTTCACATCCCGGGAATCGTGCTCATCAACGGCATCGATGCCGACGGAGTGGATCGCTCCGGTGAAGTGGGCTTTCCCGAGGACATCGACACGCGAGGCCAGAATCGCAACCTCGAACATGGCGATCGAAACGGAGTGCGTCGCGACGTGCTCCTGTATATCGCCGACGATGACGACGATCTCTCGACCTTCACCGCGTTCACGCGAGGCGGCGAATCGGTCACCTCACCTCTGTCCTTCGTGAACATCACCCTCGGGACGGTCAACGGGGGCGTGACGATCAACGGACGCTGGACGATTTCCATCGGCGCCGACACCACTCCACCGCGCGTCGAGTGGGTTCGTGCCGACCGGACCATCCCGGATCCCGCCAACCCTGGACAGACCTTGGTCGACGTCAACAGCTCATTCGTCATGCGCTTCAACAAGCCCATGATTCCGGAGACGGTGGGGCAGTCCGCGTTCCTCAACGGCATGCTCGCCGGAGAAGACTTCAACGCCAATCTTCCGGTCACCGGTGGCCTGCCTCCCAACCCTCATGTCACCCTGACCATGGCGACCAACATCGGCGCCAGCACCCTGAACATTCCCTACGACGTCGAACCACTCAACACCAACAACCTGACACGATTCCGCTTCACTCCCATCGTGCCCTTGATTCCGAACAACACCTTGCGGTTCCGGGTTCGAGCCTTCAGCGCCGCCAGCTCTAGCGGGACCGCGGCGACCGACATCTTCGGCAACGCTTACAACGGGCAGGCGGACATTCCCAACATCGGCGGCGGCAATCCTGACGTCGTTCTCGACTTTCAAACGGCAGAGGGTCCGGGAATTGTCAACATCCCGGTTTCCCCGGAAGTCGTCTACTGGCTTCCCCAGCAAGGCCGCGGCGTCGGCGCCATCGACCTGAACGGATTTGGTTTCACGACGAACACGCCGGGAGCCAAGAGTGATCGTCCGGAAGACGCGCTCATCATCACGACCGTTGGCAGATTCGACGCTTTGATCGGGCGGAGCCTGGACGGAATCCCGGTCGGCCCGGCAGACCACAACCAATACAGCTACCCGGTCGGAACCGGCAGCTTCCTTTGGGGTGATCCCACGCTGAACCCAGGAAGCCAAACCCCCGACTTCGTCGACCCCACCGATCCCGGCAATCCGGGCACACCATTCCCAGGCGTCAACGAAGGATCCTCCGGATTCGAAACCTTGTGTCGTGATTCGAACGGTTCGGTCATCCTCACCGGGGAAACCGGAGGGGAAATCGGAATCGCCGCCGACCTGGCAGTTGGCGAGTTCCTCGACACCATTTATTTCGACAAGACCAACTTCAACGCATCCGTCCCGTTCCGTGACATCACGGCGCTGTTCGGTGGTACGACGGGAGGAATCCTGTTCGGCAACACCTTCACCGTCGACCGAAACTTGATTGCCGTTCCCCCGACCCCGAATCCGCCTCCGATGCGCTACTGGGTCGGTCTTCCTCAGTTGGACGTGGTGATCGACCAAGCCGACCCGGTGAACTCTGCGTTCCTTATCGAAGGCGCCGAAGTGTTCCCGAACACGACCTGGTTCCAGGGTTGGCAGGTCCTGCGACCGAATCCAGAGAACCCGGGGATCGGTCCCGACGTCACCATCTTCCCCCATGCCAACGTGGGACCACGGCCCGAGCTCAGCTGGACCTCGACCGGCAGTGGGACCGGCATCCAGTTCCCGCCCACCGGCCTCACTTACGGTGCTCGCCAGCAGATCGGCAACTTCCTCTACGTCACCGACGTCGAGAACCGACTGCTGCATGCGGTCAACTCGAACAACATGCGGGTGATCAACAGCATCCCGCTGCCGGACCCGAACGGCCTCGGGATCGCGCCGAACAGCCAGTGGCTGTACGTCTCCAACTTCGGCGACGACACCCTCTCGGTCGTCGACACCGATCCGCTCTCGCCCACGTTCCACACCGAGATTTCTCGAATCAAGACGGGACGTGGTCCACGATCCGTCGCGGTGCAGCCAGACTTCGAGGACGTCTACGTGTGCGACTTCCTCGGCGACACGATTACCATCATCGATCCAGAAAGCCTTTCGGTCCGAAAGACCCTCACTCAGTTGCTGAACGGACCATTCGACATCAGCCTGACGGGACGCCAAGGAAACCCGTCCAGCATCGCCCCGTTCGGTTTCCAGAGCGGCATCTTCTTCGGCTACGTCAGCAATCTCGAAGGCAACAGCCTGGTGGTCCTGGAATCCGGCCCTGACGGGCCTCAAGGCATCGGGATCGACAATGTGCGCGGCGAGATTCCGACCGGCGACGAAGACCCGCCGATCATTGCTCCCCGCGGGCTCTGCTACTCGCCGTTCAAGAATTCGCAGAACTTCGATGCCGGAGGCGTTTTCGTGGCCCACCGAGACGAGGAAGGATTCGGCCGGGTCAGCCACGTGCAGTTCACCAACCAGGCACAGTTCGGCGTGATCACCATCAACCAGCCGCCGGGATCCTTGATTCCGCCTGGCTTCACCGAACGAAACTTCGAAGTGGTGGCCGCTTGGGGGCAAAGCAACGACAATCGCCTCGCCGGCTTCATTCCGACCGACGTCACTCTTGCGGACATGACCGTGGAGGTCTACCAGGCGAATCCGGCGCAGGCTCCGAACCAGTCCTTGTCGGGTTCCCCGGTCAATCCCATCAAGGTGGGGACCATCAACTCGCGGAACCACTTCGTGTACGTCCCACCGGCCCTGATCCCGGTTTGGCAGCCGGACCGCTTGTACGTGTCTTTCCAAGATGCGGACGTGGTCCAAGTGCTCGACCCGAGTCTCGCCGGCGTGATCATCAACGAAACCGATTCCGCCAAGGGCGGCATCAAGAAACTGATGACCTTCTATCACCAATAGACCGTGACGATTCGATCCCTCAATCCCGCAGAGAAGACCCCTCGTGACGTACGCGGCATGTTTGACGACATCGCTCCGCGGTACGACCTTCTCAACCGCCTACTGTCTCTCGGCATCGACCGCCATTGGCGCCGCGCGTGCGTCGGCGAGGCGCTTGCCGGGCGGAAGGACGCGAGGGTTCTGGACTTGTGCTGTGGCACCGGCGATCTGTCGCTGGAATTCGACCGCAGCGCACGGACCCAGCGGGTGTTTGGGTCGGACTTCTCCCAGCAGATGCTCCGACGAGCGGTGCACAAATCTCGTCGCCAGTCGTTGGAGTGGGTGGCGGCGGACAGCCAACACCTTCCTTTTCAGAGTGCCTCGTTCGACGTGGTGTCCGTGGCGTTTGGCCTGCGCAACTTGGTCGCGCCGCAAGAAAGCCTGCGCGAGTGGTCACGGGTCCTGGCTCCGGGAGGCACTCTCGCGATCCTGGAGTTCTATCAATCCCGCAGCCGAGGTCTGGCTTCCTTGTTCCGGTTCTATTTCCGGTCCATCTTGCCGACCGTGGGAGGACTCTTGAGCGGGGCCCAACAGTTTCACGCGTACCGCTATCTGCCAGAGTCTGTCGAATCCTTCGCCTCTCCTGGCGAAGTGAACGACTGGGTGCAGGGCGCGGGGATCCAAGTTCAAGAACACAAGTCTTTCCTGCAGGGAGCCGTGGGGTTGCTGATCGGCAGGAAAATCGAAACACCGAACCAAGCAACCCATTGCAGCAACTCGCCTTCCCCCGTGGGGGCGACTTCCCCCTGACCGGGTCAGCCGACTTCAATCAAGGAGCCGCAACCGTGCGGAGAACATGGAAGCCTTCGATTCGCCCCTTGGCCAGCGTCAGCATGATGGCGTTGGTGGTCTCCTGCGGAGGAGGGGGGGGATCCTCCAATCCTCGCAACACCGGCGTGGACATCACTGACCCAGTGATTCCCTTGGTCGGAACGACGGGCAAGTATTCGCTGACTCCCGAGCAGGCCAACGCCGCCTTCAACGCGCCGGTGCTGACCCCACCGCCGTTGATGCCGACCGCGGCTCAGAACAACCAGAATCAGTTCCTGCGCCTCGAGTGCCCATTCGAAGTGGATCCGGCGTCGATCATTACGCCAGACCCACTTCTGCAACCGTTCTCCCAACTGACCGGGACGATCACCATCTCGGACGAGATCGGAAACCACCTGCGCTGCGTCGTGGTGGTCAACGGACGGGACGCGTTCGGCGTGGATCGAACCGGAGACGTCGGCTTTCCCAGCTCCCTGACCGCCTCGGGCAAGGACCTCAACGTCGGCCCGGGGGTGATTCTCTTCATCGCCGACGACGGGGACGGAGACCTGTCGACGATCGCCTCCTTCGGCGGGCGCCTCTCGGACAGCGATTCTCGCGCGGACACCACCGAGATCACCCAGATCCGCTTGACGGTGGCGGAGATCAATGGCCGTCGCATCGATGGGTTCTACACGGTGACCGTCGGCAACCTGGGGGATTCGGACATGCTATCTCCGACCCTCATCTCGGTGGTCGCCGACTCTCCGAACCCTGCCAACCCGCTGGCCCTCAACGAAGCGGCCACTTCGACCAAGTTCCGCATCCGCTTCAACGAACCTTGCATTCCCACCACGGTTGGTCAGTCGGTGGAACTGAATGATCCGTTGTTCTACCTGGGCAACCTGCCACGTCCGAATGCTCCGCCGAGACCGTTGCCGAACCTGCATCTTCGGCTGACCCCGGTGGCGCTGGCACCCGGAGCCATGGTCGCCCCCATCTTCGTTCCTTGCGACGTGACGCCGCTGAACTCGAACAACCTGTCGGTGTACATCGCCCGACCGCTGATCGAGCTGCCGGCGTTCTCGACGGTCACGGTGGTGATTGCTGACGCGACTGCCAACATGGACATCGGAGGGAACTCCTTCGCGGCCCTGGACTTCGCCGGAAACATCTTTTCCCCCGGCGCCGACCAAGAGCGGGAATTCGAAATCGGTCCGGGTCGTAGCCCGGTCAACGCTCCCGTTTCTCCGGAAGCCATCTATTGGCTGCCCTCTGGCTTGAGGGGACTCGGCGCGATCGACTTGAATGGCATGGGCTTCAACACCAACAAGCCCGGCGCCAACGCGGGAGACTTCCGCAAGGCCGCGATCATCACCCGGCCCTACGTTCCACCAAACTTCACCACGGGGATGAACCTGATCAACGGCCGTGCACTGTCCGCTTTGCCCGTGGGCGCCGCCCACAACCAGTACGCCTGGCCGGTGGGAACCGGAGGCTACAGCTACGGCCCGGGCGATCCGAACACGCCAGACTGGGCGGACCCGGCAGATATGGGGAATCCCGGAACGCCAGTCCCCGGCATCAACGAGATGTCCAGCGGTTTCGAGTCTCTGGTTCGTGACGCGGCCGGAGAAATCATTCTGACCGGCCGACGTTTCTCGGAAGTGGGAACGGTGAACGACATCGCCGTCGGTGAGTTCCTGGACATGACGATCTTCGACACCGGGAACTTCAACGCTTCGGCGGGGCAACATCAGAGCCTGTTCTTCCCCGCGGTGCGAACCGGTGTTCCTTCCAACTCGATCGGAGAACCCCCGGTTCCCAATCCGCCGCCCTCGCGTTACTGGGTAGGACTGCAGCCCATCGACCTGGTGGTGGATCAAGCCGGCCGTGGCGCTCAGATGATCGAAGGCGAAGAAATCTGGGCCGGTGACCAGTCGTTCACCGCGTTCCTCAATCTGGGAGTGGCGCCCTCGATCCAGCTGTTCCCCCAGAGCTATCAGTGGGTTTTGCCGAACCCGGACGGAATGTCTCTGCCGGACGTTCCGCCTCCGCATCTGACGATGGTTCCCTCGAATCAGATCCCCTCGTTCTCGGCCAGTGGTAGCGGGCCTCCGGCCGCGCTCCACATTTTCCCCTACCTTGGCCAGGCCATCGGACCGACTCCCCAATCCGCGACCGCGGGGCTCGCGGTTCCTTACTCCGCTCGCCAGCAGATCGGCAACTACCTGTACGTCACCGACGTCGAGAACCGTCAGCTTCACGCACTCAATTCCAACACCTTCGAGATCATCGAGAGCATTGACCTACCGGATCCGACCGGTCTCGGCATCTCCAGCGAATCGCGGTACCTATTCGTCAGCAACTCGGCGGACGATTCGCTATCGATCATCGGCTGCGACCCTCGGGAGTTGGACTTTCACCAGGAAATCGCCCGGGTTCAGGTCGGGGCCGGTCCCAACACGGTTTCCGTCCAGCCGGACGACGAAGACGTGTTCGTCGGAAACCTGGGAGACAACTCGGTCAGCATTGTGAGCTTCGGTTCGTTCACCGTTCGTCGCTCCGTGAACGCGCTCATCTCGACCCCGACAGAGATCATTTGCAGCCCGCGCCAGTCCGGGTTCGGGTTCCTGACCGGCATCTACCAGACCTACATCGCCAACACGACAGCGAACAGCATCGTGGTGTACGAGTCGGGTCCAGACGGTCCTCAGGGGATCGGCTGCAACAACATCGTGGGCGCCTTGCCGACCGACGAGCAGCCAGAGATCGACTTCCTAGAACCGCGGGGCATGTGCTACTCGCCGTTCCCGAATCCTCAGGGATTGATCGCGGGGGGAGTGTTCATTGCTCATCGCGACACGAGTGGGGTGGGGGTGGTCAGCCATCTTCAGTTCACTCACCAGGTCATTCCTGGACCGCTGCCTTGCGCGCCGCCGCCACGGTTCTTCCAGGTGCCGAAGGGTTTCAACGACCGCAGCTTTGAGGTGGTCGCCCAGTGGGGACTCAATGAGACCAATCTGCTGCTCGGAACACGTCCCGTGTCCGTGGTGCTGCCGGACATCCGCCGCTCCAACTACATGCGAGTGCCGACGGACCGGCCGAACAATTCGGACATGGGATTCGACCTTCGCGGCAACCCCGCCTTCAACTCACGGTTCCCGGTTCGCAACGCGTTCCAAAACGTCAGTCTCGACACCCGGCCCACGGTGCCAGCGTGGGAACCGGATCGCTTGTATGTCGCGTTCGAGGACACCGATGTGGTCCAGGTGTTGGACCCGGTGATCACCGGACGAACCGTGGGAACCGTCGAAGCCACGGGAGTCGGCGTGAGGAAGCTCGTCACCTACTTCAAACAGTAGACTTCGCCGCCCATGGGGAGGGGGGCTCGAGCCGCGAATCTGGACGTGGCGACGTATCTGGCGTGGACCAGAGACGTCGCTGTGTCCTGTGTCCTGATTTTGCCGCTCCTGGTGGCTTACGAGATCGGGGTGCTTCGTGCGGACATCGGCTACCGGAACTCTGCCGAGCTGGTCTGGAAAGGCCTGTTTCAGGGAGTCTCCCCCTGGGTCCACCACCTGCTCCTCCTGGCGATCGCGGCGGTGGCGTGGGAAACCACTCGTCGCCGAATTCCGACCTACCGATTGCTCCCGGTGCTGCTGCTGGAGTCCTTGCTGCTGGCACTGCTGCTTGGGCCGGTGGTGGGGGCCATGGTGAACGGCTGGGGGCTGAAACCGGCCGCTCCGACAACTGGCACCACCGAGTTCCTGCTCTCCCTGGGCGCGGGAATCTACGAGGAGCTGTTCTTCCGACTGCTCCTCCTGGCGGGCCTCCATGGGGTCCTTTGCCGCGCCTTGGGCATCGACTGGCGCATGTCCGTGGCCAGCGCGGTGTTGGTCTCCGCCACGGCGTTCAGCGTGTACCACCATCTCGGCCCGCTGGGAGATCCCTGGAGCTGGGGGGCTCTCGGGTTCCGATTCGTCGCGGGTATAGTCCTGGGCTGCTTGTTCGTCGTACGAGGCCTCGCCGTCTGTGTGTATCTGCACGCCTTCTATGACATCTTCCAGGACTTGAAAGCAGCGGAACTTCTCCCGTGAAACCTGTCGTCTTGGCCGTCACCGGAGCCTCCGGAGCGATCTACGGCCGCGCTCTGCTCCAGGCCTTGACCTCTCAGGGACGCTCGGTGGAACTGGTGGTCTCTCCCGCCGGACAAAGGGTGGCCAAGGAGGAGCTTGACTTCTCCTACGAGCCCGAATCCCTTGCCCAGCTTCTGGGGGACAAGGCCAAGCTGGTGAATCGACATCCCTACGCCAACATTGGCGCCAGCATCGCCTCCGGATCGTTCCCGTGCCACGGCATGGCAGTCGTGCCGTGTTCCATGGGAACGGTGGGGCGGGTGGCCTCCGGCATTTCTCAAAACCTGGTGGAGCGCGCAGCTGAGGTCCAACTGAAGGAGCGGCGGCCCTTGGTCCTGCTGTTCCGCGAAAGCCCGCTATCCGTGCTCCACCTGGAAAACCTCCTGCGGCTGGCGCGCGCCGGGGCGACCGTTCTTCCCGCCGCACCCGGCTACTACGCCAAGCCGCAAACCATCGACGATTTGGTGCGCTTCTTGGTCGAGCGCTGTCTTCAGTCGTTGGGGGTGTTGCAGGACGCCAAGATCCAATGGACGGGAGAAACGCCGTGAACCCCCTGCGCGAACTGTCGCGCAAGACCGGGTTGACCCTGCGCATGATCAAGTTCTCCCACTCGATCTTCGCGCTTCCCTTCGCCTTGGCCTCGCTGTTCTTGAGCGCCAACGGTTGGCCTTCTCTTTCGGTTCTGGGCTGGGTCATTCTGGCCATGGTGGCCGCCCGTAGCGCCGCCATGTCTTTCAACCGACTTGTGGATCAACCCTTTGATGCGAGCAATCCCCGGACGGCGAAGCGCGAACTTCCCTCCGGCTCCCTTTCTCGACAGTTCGTCGCCATGTTCACACTGGTCGCGTGTGGGGTCTTCGTGATCGCCGCCGCCATGCTCAATCCCCTCTGTCTGTGGCTGTCGCCCGTCGCCTTGGCGGTGGTGCTCGGCTACTCCTACAGCAAGCGGTTCACCTACCTGTGTCACGTCTGGCTGGGAATCGCCTTGGGCCTCACGCCCTTGGCCGCGTGGGTCGCCGAACGCGGGGTCGTGGATGGTTCGGTGTTCCTCCCCGTGACCATGGCCGTGGCGGTGGTCCTGTGGGTCTCGGGATTCGATCTGCTGTATTCGTGTCAGGACGCTCTCTTTGACCGCCAGAGTGGCTTGCACAGCATTCCGGCTCGCTTCGGCTCCCATCGGGCCCGCCACTTGGCTGCCATCTTTCATGTCGGCGCCGTGCTGTCGCTTGCAAGCGTCGCTCCCCTGGCGGGCCTCGGCTGGATCTACGGCATGGGCGTCCTGCTGGTGGCCGGCTTGCTCCTCGTCGAACACATTCTGGCTCACCCTTCGCGCAACCGCCTAGACCTCGCATTCTTCCACGTCAACTCCGTGGTTGGACTCGTGGTTCTGGCAGCGATCGTGGGAGACCGGCTTTGGCAATGAAAGGCACGGGATCGGGAACCAAGACCGGTCCTCTGGGAGGACTGTTCTTTTGGGCACCGGCGCGCTGTCTGATCGAAGAACGCGTCGACCAAATGCGCCAGAAATTGGACGACTCCGCCGAAACGCGCACCGTCCTTGCCAAGGCCTACAAGAAAGACGAAGCCCAGCTTCGGGAAGACGTGCTCGGGCATCTGCAATCTGGCTCTCTGTTCTCTGCGCAACGTGTCGTCATCGTTTGGGAAGGCGCGGCCCTTCTGCGCGACAAGGCGATTGCCCAATGGATCCAGCAGCCGTCTCCCGGCGCGGGGCTTTGGGTACTCGCTGTGGCGCGGACGGCGAAAGACAAACCTCCGGCGGCTCTCAAGAAGCTGCCCATGCCTCTGTGGCAAGACCGCGGTCCTGGGAGTGCCGCGGAGCGACACCGTTGGCTTGCTCAACGCGCCGAGAAGCAGGAGTGCCAGCTGGACAAGAAGGCCAGTGCCCTTCTCGAAGAACTCCTGGGGGAGTCCTTGGACCCCCTGGCCGCTGCGGTCGACAAGCTGTGCCTGTACCGCGATGGTGGGGAAATCCGAACGGAGGACGTCGAGGCTCTCATTGGTCGCAGTGCGGGACGAGATTTCGACGCGCTCTATGAAAGCATGCGTCGCGGATCTCTGGGTCAGGGACTGGGATCCCTGGAGCGCATGGCGCGAGAAGGATTGCGAACCTTCGACGGGGGACGCCAATACGGACGAAACGCCACCTCTTCCACATTGCTGGCGCTGCTGCTCAACCGGATCCGGCAAATGGTGGCGTTGGGCGCGGCACCGGGAGAAGTCCGCAAGGCCCTGATCGAGAGTATGAAGACCAACCCCTGGTATGCAGATCGTCTGGCCAAAGAAGCCGGAAGCTTGGGCGCCCCGCGGCTGTCGCGATTCCTCGCGGCCGCCACTCGTGCCGAGGGAATCCAAAAGCGCTGCGCGTGGATCTCCGACGAAGAGCTTTTGTTGTTCTTGTATGCCGAACTGGCGAAAGAATCGTGATGACCATCCGCCGCCTGCCCCAAGTTCTGGTCGATCAGATTGCTGCCGGAGAAGTCATCGAACGCCCGGCGAGCGTCGTCAAAGAACTCGTCGAGAACAGCGTGGATGCCGGCTCGTCCCGCATCGACGTGAAGATCGAAGGGGCCGGGCAACGACGCATACTGATCCAAGACAACGGACGAGGGATTCCCGCGGATCAGCTGCCTTTGGCTCTGGAGAGTCACGCGACGTCGAAGATCCAAGACGCCAAAGACTTGCTCGCCGTGAACTCGTTCGGATTTCGCGGCGAGGCCTTGGCCAGCATTGCATCGATCTCCCACCTGAAACTCACCTCGCGACCGGCCGACGCGACCATGGGAGCCAGCTTGGTGTGTCGTGGAGGGGAGGTCCAAGATTGTCGCCCCGAGTCACGAGCACCCGGAACCACCGTCGACGTGAGAGATCTGTTCTTCAACACGCCGGCCCGACGCAAGTTCCTGAAGGCCGATGCCACCGAGACAGGACACGTTTTGGAGACCATCCTGCGCATCGCGTTGACTCGAACCGACATCGGCTTCTTCCTCGAAACCGGCGGGCGCAAGTCCCTGAAGCTGGAAGCCGGAACCTCGCTTCGTGAGCGCATCGCTGACGGCTACGGCAAGAAGCTTGCGGCGTCCCTCCTCGAAGTGAACGCGGGCTTCAGCGGAATGCGGCTGAAGGGCTTCATCGCCCCGCCGGACGAAGCTCGCGCAAGGACTCAACTGCAGCACCTGTACATCAACGACCGGTTCGTTCGCGATCGCACCGTGCAGGGAGCCGCTCGCCGCGCCTATCACGATTTCTTGGCGGAAAGCCTGCGCCCGATCTACTTCTTGTTCCTGGACGTGGATCCGCGAGAAGTCGATTGCAACGTGCATCCCACCAAGACTGAGGTGCGTCTGCGAAACTCCTCCGACGTGTTTCGTTTGGTGGTCAGCACTATCGAGAAGACGTTGCAGAACGCGGATCTGGCTCCTCGATTCCGTCATTCCTTGACCCGTGTCCCCGGAGCACCTGCCGCGACCCAAGTCGCAGAAGGCACCTTCGCTCCGGTCCCTGCCCCGGTGGCTCCTCTCCCGCCACCTGCGGCAAGTGCGCAGCCGGCCTTGTTCGCACCACCCGCCAATGCATCCTCAAGCTCTTCTCCGCCCCCTTCCGTGCCCCCGGTTGCCCGGGTCCCGGGCGCGGACCTGCGCATGATTCCCGGGCGCTACGTGCAAGTGCTCAACACCTACCTGGTCACTGCAACCGAAGAGGGCCTCCTGCTTCTCGATCAGCATGCGCTTCACGAACGTGTCCTTTACCGACACCTGCGGAGAGAATGGAACGGCAAAGCCGTTCGTCGCCAAGACCTGTTGACGCCGATCCGGGTCGAACTGAAAGCCGCCGACGTTCTTCATCTGGAAGAGAGTTCCGAACTCTTGGAATCCGTCGGCGTTCGGCTCAGCCCGTTCAGCGCCACCGAGGTCGCGGTATCCTCGGTTCCGGCCGTCGTTGGGATGAGCAAGGTTCCTGGCTTGATCTCCCGACTCGCCGAATTCGTCGCCGGCGAACGCCCGGAAGGACGCGCCGATGACTTCGCCGACCGGATGCTGTTCACCATGGCTTGCCATCGAGCGGTTCGCGCGGGAGATCCTCTCAACGAAGAGCAAGTTCAGGGCTTACTTCACGAAGCCGAGAAAATCGAACACTCTCACACCTGCCCTCACGGGAGGCCCACTCGGGTCGTGATTCCGGTGGCGGAACTGGAGAACATGTTCAAGAGGCGGGGCTTCTGACGGGTGGGCAGGCTCGCCCCGAAAGTCGCCCTGGCATTGATTCCGTTCTTGGCTCTCGGTCTCGTCGAGTTCTTGATGTCCATGACGGGAGTCGCACCGGAGCCGCGGTTTCTCGTCGAGCACCGGCCGGGGGTTTGGATTCCCTCCGCCGACTCTCCCTGGGGAGATGTCCGGGAGGTCTTTGGGGACCTCGAACTCAAGATCCCCAAGCCAAACGGAACCCTCCGCTTGTTCTGCATGGGTGCTTCGACGGTTCTTGGGTTTCCTTTCGAGCGCGAAGTTGCTCTGGCGGACTGGATTCGTGAGGGCATTGCTCACCGGCATCCGGATCAACCCGTCGAAATCTACACGTTCGCCCAGAACGGACGCAACGCTCGAGCGGTCGCCACGCTCGCCGAAGAGTTGGTGAACTATGAACCGGATGCCCTGATCGTCTACACCGGTCACAACGAACTCCACCTGCAGAACCGACTCGAACTGGCGTTTCCAGGAAAGCGCCATTGGACAACCTGGGGTCGGCGTTTTGCTCTGGGACGCCTGTTCCTGAAACCGTTCCACTGGATCGGTCCGTCGGCACCGACCGCTGGCCATGGCTTCGAATCCATGGGGGAGCTGTCGGAAACTCGCGGCGAACCGGCATTCCCCGATCCGTTGCGTCAGGAAGCCGAACGCCTGTACGAACAGTCCCTTTCACGAATCGTGAACGCGGCGCAACGTGCTCGGATTCCGTTGATCCTGAGCCGCTTGGTCTCGAACCACCGCGACTATCCGCCGACCGGGTCGGTGGTTGCGGACGAGCACGCAGCATCCGTCGCTGACAAGGAACGAGAGATTCGAAACCTGTTGCGTCGGGAACAAGGCCTTCCGGAGGTGACGGAGCCGAACGGCTCCGGATGGCTAGAAACCCATGACTCGAACGGCTGGCCAAAACCGGTGGAGGAGGTCGCCCGATCGATGCTGGAGCAAGCCCTGGAGGAGGCTCCCGACCATGCGAAGCTGTGGTTCCTCGCTGCACGACTCGATCTGACCACGGAAGATGTCCCCCGCGCCAGAGAGGGCTTCGAGCAAGCGTTGCATCTGGATCTCTATCCGTTCCGCGCACCGGCTGCATGGAGGCAGGTCCAGGACGAGTTTCGGGAAGAGGCTGGAACCTTTTTGGTGGACGCGACACCCCAGTTTCTCGATCGGGCCCCGGGTGGAATTCCAGGAGCCGAGAGTTTTTGGGACAGCGTGCATCCCAATTGGCAAGGACAGGCGTTGCTCGCTCAAGCTTGCCTCCTTGGGTTGGAAGAGGCCGGGGTCCTCGACACCGGTGGATCCGACGACTGGAAGCGCTGCTGGGATCGGGCCGCCGCAAGACTCGAGCTCACGGCCCGCCAGCCGATTCTCGCCGAGCGCCTCTGCGAGGTCGGTTGGATCGCTCTGCGCGGGTTCGCCCACCGGGGGTGCAACATTCGCCCCTCCAGCCGGCTGGCGTTCTCGACTGCGCTGCAATGGAACCCCGACCTCGTCAGCGCTCGTCTCGGTGTCGCCCTGATCGAGGCGGTCGACACCCAGCAATGGCACGCGGTGCGTCAGGTCCTCCAACAGCATCCCGAGAGCATTGCGTTGCTCACCCCCCTCGGGGTCGCTAGTCCCGCATGGCGAAAAGTCCTGCTTGAGGAGTTGAAACGTCCATGACCTGCTGGCTGGCAATCCGCGCAATGCTGTTGCTCGGCGTCGCGCCCTTCGCATCTCCAGCAGAGGAGACCCCTGCCAGCGTCGTTTTCGATCGGGACCAGCCGGCGCGCCTTTCGGTTCGCACCGCCAAGAGCGGTCACCTGCTGGTTCATCCACGCATCGACGATCGCGACCTCGGTTGGTTCATCTTCGATTCAGGAGCCGGGGCCAGCGCTCTGTCCGTGGACGCGGCCATCGAACTGTCACTGAAACCGGTAGGACGGGGCCTCCATCGAGGAGTGAGCGAAGCCATGGTGCCGTTCATCGAGTGGGAAGCCACTCAGATGACCCTCGGCCCGGCGACCTTTCATGAACCTCGTCTGATTGGCATGGATCTCGAGTATTTGTCCAAGCACATGGGCAGACCGATCGGCGGAATCCTCGGCTACGAAGTGTTCTCTGAATGTGTCGTCGTGGTCGATTTTTCCGAATCCACTGTCGAACTGCATGACTCGGACGCCTACCAGCTACCTCACGGGGACTGGCAGGGTCTGATGATCTACCAACGCACACCCTTCGTTCGTGGGTCCTTCGAAGGGCATCAGGGGGTCTTTCGGGTCGACACGGGAGCCGCTCAAGACACGGTCACCTTTCACGCCCCGGCGGTCAAAGCCTACGACCTTCTCGAGGGGCGCAGCACTCGACCACGAACGATCTTCGGGTCCGCCGGTTCTCTCGACATACGAGTGGGGACCATGACGTCGTTCGAACTGGCGGGTAGAACGTTCGAAACGGTGTCGGTGGGTTTCGCCACTCAGGATGTGGGTGCATTCTCCGACGTGCATACCGCCGGCAACATTGGCGGCCAATTCTTGGAACCGTTCACGGTGGTGTTCGACTACAAGCACGCCCGCATCGGATTCCTCGAAGAGGATTGAGAAGCCGACCGAGCGCTACGGACGCCGATTTGAGTCTTCGGAAGGCTCGGCCATCACACGAATCGGGTTGGAGAGAATTGCGAGGCGCCCGTTCCGGAACACCTCCAGCCGATAGGCCCCGGGCGCCGCAACACCCTGGCAGTGGCGCCCCGCTTCGCAGTCGAGGACCTGCAGACGAACACCGTTGTGATAGAGGTGCACTTCCGCGTCCCACGGAACCTGGCACTCCCACTCGAGGGCTGGGTGCCAAGCCGCGGTCGTTCCCATTTCGAGGCGTCGGCCATGGCTCCGCACCACGAAGTCAAACCCGGGACTCTCTCCTTCGCTTTCGAAGGCGATGTAGCAACGCCCTTGAATCAGCGCTTGAAGAATCGCGTCGGGGTCTTTTTCCGGTGCAAGAACATGGGTACTGACCATGCGCGCGGCCGGCAAGTAGGCCTGGTACCAGCGGCGATGCAAGTCCAGCCCCCCGAGTCCCACGACCATTCGGTGCGTCAGGAGTTCATCCCAGCGATCCAGCGCGGCGCGCGGTCGGTCCATCAGAGCTCGAAGGGTGAAGTGGGGAGCGAGAAGGTAGCTGAGCGCAGAGAAAATCAGGTCTCCCCGACTCTCCTGAAGATCGCTCCCCAAGTTGTACACCTCCATGTGGGTGATCGCGGCGGACTGATCCCATCCGGTCCATGGATGGCGGGTCCGAAACGGATGAGAAAGGGCGACCAACCACTTGGAAGACCCGCTCTCCGGCAATGCCGTGAGTTTCCGAGGCCCCGGTCCCACCACGAGCACGTGTCCGTCCGGAAGCGTCAGCTCCTCTCCGACCATGAGTAGCACATCCCCCTGCTGCCCCGCCCATGGCTCCGCGTTGCGGTTGTCGTGATCGGTGATGACAACGAAGTCGGCGCCCACGGACCGAGCCGCCTCCACAATCTCCTCCCGGGTACCCTGGCTGTCCGCAGAATGCTCGCTGTGAATCTGCAGGAGACCTCGATAATCACGGAGTCCCGGCTCATGGGTCGTGGCTTCGATCAACACGCGGGCGGAGCCCCGATAGGGAACCCGTGCCCGGCAGCCGATGACCGGCACGAGGAGGAGGAGAAGGGCGCTCGCCTGAAAGTTCATGAAGATCAGCCGCAAGGAGTTCCTGGGTTCGGTGCTGAGCGCGTCGTTGCTCTCCCGCGTCCGCTGCCAGGATGCCGCATCGAGACCCTCCGGAATCCTCTTCGTCCTCACCGACGACCAACCTTTCGACATGCTCGGCTTCATGGGGCGCTACAAGTTCCTGGAAGGGGCCACGCCGGAGTTCGACCGGCTTCGCGAAGAAGGCCTGCACTTCGCAAATTTCTTTACGACGACCTCGTTGTGCTCACCGAGTCGCGCCACGCTTCTCACAGGAACCTACGCTCACCGCCATGGAGTGTGGCACAACGCCCTGATGCGAGACCCTCCGGACGTCCTTCCGACTTTCCCGAGCTTGCTCCAGAAACTGGGCTATCGCACCGCGTTCTTCGGCAAGTGGCACATGCGCAATAGCGCTCGGCCGCGACCCGGCTTCGACCATTGGCTGGCTTTTCGGGGCCAGGGTGATTACTTCGACCCGAAACTGAACCAAAATGGCTCGTTCGAATCGACCTCCGGATACGTCACCGACCTTTTGACCGAGCGGGCGGCGGAGTGGTTGAAGTCCCTCGAACCCACCACCCCCTTTTGCCTCATTCTCGCTCACAAAGCAGTTCACAAGAAATTCGAACCGGCCCCACGCCACCGCGAACGATTTCAGGACGTGGTCCAGCTCGACACCACGGATTCGGCCATTGGCGATCCCAACCGCGGCGTGTCCGACCCGTCTCAAGTCCCTGCCAGTCGACGTCAGGCCGACGTGCAGAACGCCCTGGATCAGTTTCGCTGCCTGCTCGCTGTGGACGAAGGACTGGGACACCTTCGCGAAACGCTCCAGACGCTCGGTCGATGGAACGAAACCCTCGTGGTCACCGGAAGCGACAATGGCTTCTTTCGAGGAGAGAACAACCAGGCCCGAGGCAAGCTGACCATGGGCGAGCCTTCCATCCGCGTGCCTTTCTTGATGCGCTACCCGCCACTCATCCGTCCCGGCTCCACCGCCACCGGCATGGCGCTGAACACCGACCTCGCGCCGACCCTGGTCGACGTGGCGGGCGGCACTCCGCCTCCCACCATGCAAGGACAGTCACTGACTCCCTGGTTTCGAGAACCCGCCCCGAATGACTGGCGCGACGCGTTCTTGTACGAGTACTTCCGTCATCCGAACAATCCGACCCCGACCATCCTCGGGGTGCGAACGGAGAAAGCCAAGTACGTCACCTACCCCGACTCCCCGGAGACCTCGAGTGAACTGTACGATCTTGCCACTTCTCCGGACGAGTCCTACAACTGCGTCGCTCTGCCAGAGTGCCGCGAACTGCTTCAAACCATGAAACGCGCGTTGCGCCGCGTGAAGAATGAAACCGGCTTCGAGTACCCGCCGCCGGCCCCCGCCACTCCCGACGATTCCGAAGAGTCTTGATCCAATGATGATCACCCTCGTCCTGGCCGTGTCCTCGGCTTTGGTCATCTCCTTCCTTTGTTCGATCTTTGAATCCGTTCTGCTCAGCATCAGTCACAGTCAGATCGAGACCATGAACCGATCGGGTTCGCGGGCGGGGAAGATTCTGAGCGGATTCAAGGGCGAGATGGACGTGCCCATTGCCGCGATCCTCATTCTGAACACGGTGGCACACACCGTGGGCTCTTCGGTGGGCGGGGCCAGCTACGTTCAAGTCTTCAGCACCGGCACGTTTTGGCTGTTCAATGTCGTGTTCACAATCGCCGTCCTGCTGTTCACCGAAATCGTTCCCAAGACTCTGGGAATCTCGTTCGCCCGTCGACTGGCTGCGCCGGTGGCATTGGCGGTCGGCGGACTCGTCAAGCTGCTGAGTCCCGTGTTGTTCTTGACAAGAAAGTTGTCTTCCGTCCTGCGCACCAAGTCCGAAGAGCCGGTCACCTCCGTCGAAGAGATCCGGCTCCTGGCAGCGATGGGACGTGCTCAAGGAGTGGTGGGGCGCAATGCCGCCCAGATCATCGAAGGGGCCGCGCAGCTTCGAGACCTACGAGCCCAAGACATCATGGTTCCACGCAATCGATTGGTGTCGCTCTCGCGAGCGAGGAGCCTGGAAGAAAACCTAGAAACGGTGCGAACCAGTGGCCACAGCCGCTTCCCTCTCACACCGACCGAGGAACTGGACGAAGTCGAGGGAATTGTTCTGGCCAAGGAGTTCTTGTTCCACTTGCGAGACCAAGCGACCCGCGGCAAGGGCGACCAAGTGGACTGGGACACCATCGTCAGCGAACCGATCTTGATTCCCGAGACCAAGGCTCTGAATGAACTGCTCCCGGCCTTCCAAGAGGCACGTCGGCACTTGGCCGTGGTCGTCGACGAATACGGCGGGGTGTCTGGCGTCGTGACACTCGAGGATGTGCTCGAAGAACTGGTCGGCGAGATCCGCGACGAGAGCGACCGCTTGGACGCCAGCGTCGAGATGGACCGGGACCGGCGGGTCACTTGCCACGGCTCGGCAGAGACTCGCAAAGTGTTCTCTCTGATCGGCATCGAGGCCGAGTCAGAAGCGGTGACCATCTCTGGGTTTTTGGCAACCCAACTCGGGGTCGTTCCCAAGACCGGGGACGAGACCACCTTCGAAGGATTCCGGTTTCGGGTCCTTCGCGCCTCGGAACGACGCGCCGAGAAGGTGGAGATCACTCCTCTTCCCGAAGAGCCGGCGATCGAGAGCGACGCGCAATAGGAGCCTTTTCCGCTCATAGGAAACAAAATCACTGGATTCGAATGAAACGATTGACGACGGAACTATAGTGACATCCTTCCATCGTGATCAATGGATGAATCCGTGATTCCCAGTGACATCCAGAAGGCATTCAAGATCCTCGCCGACCCGACCAGAGTGCGCCTTCTGGCCCTCTTGCAGCGGGAGGAGCTCTCGGTCCAGGAAATCATGGGAATCCTCGGGCTGGCCCAGTCTCGAGTCTCGTCGCACCTGAAGATCCTGCGGGAATCCGACCTGGTGGCGGATCGGCGCCAGGGGACCTACTCCTTCTATCGGTTCCAACGACGCCAAGGCGAGGCCTGGGACGAGGCCTGGAACCTGGTCGAGCGCTGCCTCACCGAAGACCCACAGATTCAGCGAGACCGCAAACTCCTCGAGCAAGTTCTGGAGCAGCGGGCCCACCGATCTCGCTCCTACTTCGACGAAGTCGCTCCCGAGTGGGATTCCATCCGCCGCATTTTCAATGACGATGCGCTGCGAGCTCGCGCGGTCAGTCGTCTGGTTCCGAGCGGACAGAAGGTCGTGGAGCTGGGGACCGGAACCGGAGTTCTCGCGATGGAGCTGGCCCGATTGGGTGCCCAAGTGATCGCGGTGGACCACTCCTCCCGGATGCTGGAAGCCGCGCGCTCCAAAGGGGGCGCGAGCGGCGTGTCCGGCATCGAGTGGAAAGAGGCGGACGCTTGCGACCTGCCCCTGGGGGACGCCGAAGCCGATGCCGCCTTCGCCCACATGGCGCTGCGTTACTTGCCAGACCCGCCGCGGGCCCTCGGGGAAATGGCTCGAGTGACTCGACCGGGCGGCACTCTTGTGGTCATTGACTTCGTCGAGAACGACGCCGAATGGATGGCGGTCGAGTTCGGCGTTCAATGGCTTGGCTTCTCACGCAAGGACGTGGTCGGCTGGTTTCACGCCGCCGGCGTCCCTGACGTGCATTGGGACACCTTCGATTCCGAATCCGCGGACAAGAATCTGCCCGCAACCTTCATCGCTTCCGGGAAAGTCTTCCAGAAATGACCACGGCAAACCGCGCCGCCCTTCTTCGTGAACTGCTGAAGCAACGCATCCTCGTTCTCGATGGTGCCATGGGGACCATGCTTCAGACCCTCCGCCTTGGCGAATCGGACTATCGCGGCGAGCGCTTTGCGAATCATCCCCAAGACCTGAAAGGCAACAACGACCTGCTGTCGTTGAGCAAGCCGGACGCCGTGCGCTCGGTCCACGATCACTACCTGGATGCGGGCAGCGACATCATTTTGACCAATACCTTCACCTCCACGGCGGTGTCCCAAGCGGACTATGGAACCGAGGCCCACGTCGAGGAGATCAATCGGGCGGCAGCTCAGCTAGCGCGGGAGGCCTGCACGGACTGGACCGAGAAAACCCCGGATCGGCCGCGATTCGCCTTTGGATCGGTGGGCCCCACCAACCGAACCCTGTCGATCTCGCCAGACGTCAACAACCCGGCGTTTCGGGCCATGACTTTCGATGAACTGCGACGGGACTACACCGAACAGATTCGAGGTCTGATCGCTGGGGGAGTCGACGGCATCGTCATCGAAACCATCTTCGACACCTTGAACTGCAAAGCGGCACTTGTCGCATTTCAAGAGGCGACGAATCAGCTCGAGCAACGACTGCCTCTCATGATCTCGGTGGCCATTACCGACGCCAGCGGTCGAACCTTGTCCGGCCAGACCATGGACGCCTTTTGGTCCTCAGTCCGGCACGCCAATCCCCTCAGCGTCGGCCTGAACTGCTCCCTCGGGGCCACCCAGCTCGCTCCCTACGTGGCCGAGTTCGCACGCTGGAGTCCGGTCCCGGTCAGCTGTCACCCCAACGCCGGCTTGCCCAACGCGTTCGGGGAATATGACGAGGTTCCGGCAAAGACCGCGGAGTTGCTTCAGGGTTTTGCCGAGCAAGGCTGGTTGAACTTGGTGGGGGGATGCTGCGGCACCACCCCGGACCACATTCGCGCGATTCGCGAAGCGATGGAGGGAATGCCCCCGCGCCCCGTGCCCGAATCTGAGGTCTCAGTCACCACCTACAGCGGACTGGAAACCTTGACCATCCATCCTGACACCAATTTCCTGATGGTGGGGGAGCGAACCAACGTCACGGGCTCGGCGCGTTTTCGCAAACTGATCCTGAAAGGGGACTACGACACGGCCCTTTCGGTGGCCCGCGACCAGGTGGAGGGGGGAGCCAATCTGCTCGATGTGAATATGGACGACGGCATGCTGGATGGCGTCGAAGCGATGACCACCTTCCTGAATCTGATCGCTTCCGAGCCCGACATCGCGCGCATCCCCATCATGATCGACAGTTCTCGCTGGTCCATCATCGAAGCCGGCCTCAAGTGCATCCAGGGGCGCGGTGTGGTCAACTCGATCAGCCTCAAGGAAGGTGAAGAGGACTTTCTTCACAAAGCCCGAATCATTCAGAGTTATGGCGCCGGGGTGGTGGTCATGGCTTTCGACGAACAGGGCCAGGCCGAAACGGTGGAGCGCAAAGTCGAGATCTGCCAGCGCGCCTATCGGTTGCTCACCGAGACCGTGGGCTTCGATCCCGCAGCCATCATCTTCGACCCGAACATCCTTGCCGTGGCCACCGGCATCGAAGAACACAACGACTTTGCGAAGAACTTCATCGAGGCGACTCGGACCCTAAAGGAGACCTGCCCGCACGCGAAGGTGAGCGGGGGAGTCAGCAATCTTTCCTTCTCGTTCCGCGGCAACAATGTGGTCCGGGAGGCCATGCACTCGGCATTCCTCTATCACGCGATCCGCGCTGGCATGGACATGGGCATCGTCAACGCCGGACAGATCGTCATCTACGAGGAGATCCCCGAAGTCCTGCTGCAACACGTGGAGGACGTGCTCTTCAATCGCCACCCGGATGCCACCGAGCGACTGGTCGAGCTCGCGGACACCGTCCGAGGCAAGGGCAAGAAGAAAGAGATCGACCTTTCTTGGCGGGAAAGCTCGGTGGAGGAGCGCTTGTCTCACGCCCTGGTTCACGGCATCACCGACTTCATCGAGGACGACACCGAAGAGGCTCGCCAAAACTACCCCCGAACCCTTGACGTGATCCAAGGGCCGCTGATGGACGGCATGAAGATCGTGGGCGACTTGTTCGGTGCCGGAAAGATGTTCTTGCCTCAAGTGGTGAAGAGCGCCCGAGCCATGAAGAAATCGGTGGCCTACTTGCTGCCGTTCATGGAAGCCGAGAAATCCGACACCGAGGTGGGCGGAGCCGCCGGGAAAATCGTCATGGCCACCGTCAAGGGGGATGTACACGACATTGGCAAGAACATCGTTGCCGTCGTGTTGCGCTGCAACAATTACGAGGTCATTGACCTCGGCGTCATGGTGCCCGCCGACGAGATTCTGCAAACCGCGGAAGAACACCAGTGTGATCTGATCGGCCTTAGCGGGCTGATCACTCCCTCCTTGGACGAAATGGTTCACGTCGCCCAAGAAATGCAGCGCCGGGGCATGAGGATTCCGTTGCTGATCGGCGGGGCGACCACGAGCCGCGAGCACACGGCCGTGAAAGTCGCGCCCGAATACCAGCAGCCCACCGTGCACGTGCTCGACGCCGCCCGGGCCGTATCCACCGTTTCCGGCTTGCTTTCCCCCGAGAAGCGCGAGGAGTTCGAAGCCAGCAACCGGCGCGCCCAAAACAAGCTCCGAGACCTGCACCACTCACGCCACGACAATCCGCTGCTGCCCTACGACCAGGCCCTGGCAAATCGACCGGCCATCGAATGGAACTCAGAACAGATCTCTCGCCCCTCCTTTCTCGGACGCCGAGAAGTGCTCGATGTGACTGTCGAGGAACTCGTGCCATTCATTGACTGGACCTTCTTCTTCAGTTTGTGGGAGCTGAAGGGCAAGTATCCGGCCATCCTGGAGCACCCGAAGTATGGGAGCGCCGCCCGCGATCTCTACGAGAACGCACAATCTCTCCTAAACCGCATCATCGACCAAAAGCTCCTTCGTGCCCGCGCGGTGTACGGGTTTTGGCCGGCGGTGAGCCAAGACGACGACCTGATCGTGTTCCAAGACGAAGGTCGGAGCAAAGAACTGATTCGCTTCTCCATGCTGCGCCAGCAAACCCAGCATTCCGATGGCCGACCTCATCGCAGCCTGGCGGACTTCGTCGCTCCACAAGACAGTGGCTTGACCGACTACCTCGGCGCGTTCGCGGTCACCACAGGGCTCGGCGTCGACGCTCTCGCCGAAAAGTTCGAGCAGGACCTGGACGACTACAGCGCCATCATGGTGAAAGGGCTCGCCGATCGCTTGGCCGAAGCCTTCGCCGAGGCCTTGCACGCTCGGGCGCGTCGAGACTGGGGCTACGGCGGCACCAATCTCGACCAGACCCATCTGCTGAAAGAAGAGTTCCGCGGGATCCGACCGGCCTTCGGTTACCCGGCCTGCCCGGATCATTCCGAGCAGCCGAAGATCTTCGAACTCCTGGATCCTGGCACCATCGGCATGTCCTTGACCGAGAGCTGCGCCATCGTCCCCGGCGCCAGCGTCTGCGGCCTCTACTTCGGCCATCCGGAATCCCAGTACTTCACCCTTGGAAAACTCGGCGCGGATCAGATCGAGAACTATGCCAAGCGCAAGGGAATGACCTCGGAAGAAGTCGAGCACTGGCTGGCCCCGTCCCTGGCCTACGATCCGGCCATGACTCGGACCGCAAGCCAATGAGCACCGGGATTCACTGACCGCTCATCGGTCGAGTCTCTGGGGACTGCGAAAGCAGCTCGACGTTGTCGACGCCGCTCTCGAGTCGCCGCAACTCACAGCTTTTCCAGAACAACCCCCTCCCGAGAAGGCAGCCCGATGGGATTGCCGCTGACCATGTCGGTGAATGCGACTCCCTCTTGGGACTGGCGAATCTCCTTGGCGTACCAAGTCTTGGCAGGACGCCCTTGCTGGTAGAGCGAGATGCGGAAGCGGGCTCCTGGGGGAGGATTCGCGCCGTGGGCCGCTCGACGCTGGAACAAGCGCATCAGCATGAGCACCACTGCGACGAACAGAGCAACGCGGTACATGGCTTGGATTCCAGAACGGAGAATCGGGTCGGACAGGTCTCTCCACGCGGAGTCCGGTTGCCTACGAACGATAGCCGTCCGGCCCGCGGAAAAATCGGATTCCGGTCGATTGCGGTGGCGCCGTCTCGCTCTGTCCCCGGACCTTTGGTATCTCTCCCTCGGCGGCCGTTGAAAAGGCCTTTCGGCGCTCGATCGAATCTTTTCGCCACATTCTTCGTCCTCGAATCCGCGGCGAATCCACCGATTCGCACTCCGACTCCTCGACGGAGACGAAAATCTCTCGATCGGCCCTCCGAGGCCTTCGTCCACGGCCTTTGAGCCCGGATGATTCATCAAGCCCGTCCCCAGAATGAGCCAAAGTTTCGTGCGGCGAGGACTTACGGCGGCCTTCCCCGGAAACGGATCGAACGATCCGTCGAGGAGGGAGATCGTCGTCACGACGAAGCCCGGAGGAACTTGGGCCATTCGTAGTAGGCCTTGATGAATCATCCGGGCTAGAGTCTGTCCCGCGAGCCCCGTTCCACACCCCGGTCCGGACACCTCGCCGTGCGCTCCACCTTCGCTCGGAGGTCACTCGTGGCCACTCATCCTGAACCCCTCAAGTTGGTCCTGCAAGACGGGACGGAGCTGTCCGGACACAGCTTCGGCGGCAGTCGACCGGTCACCGGCGAGGTGGTGTTCAACACCGCCATGACCGGCTACCCCGAGACCTTGACCGACCCCTCGTACCGCGGCCAAATCTTGGTCACCACCTACCCTTTGATCGGCAACTACGGGGTGCCGGCACCCCGCGAGAGCGGCAGCTTGACCCGCCCTTACGAGGCCGACCGCATCCAGGTACTGGGATTGGTGGTCCAGAACTACGTGGACGATCACAGCCATCATTCCTCGCGTCGCAGCCTGAGTCAGTGGCTGAAGGACGAAGACGTCACGGCGATCACCGGGATCGACACCCGGACCCTGACGCGACGGTTGCGAGAACACGGCACCATGAAGGGCTGGATCTATCCGACCGACATGAGCGACGACGAGGCTCGCAAGAAAGCCGCCGCGGTGGACATGGAAGAGGAAGTATTCCGCCTCGTCGCGCCGAGCGAGGTGCAGCACTTCCCCGGCGGCGAATTGACCATCCTGGTGGTGGACGTGGGGGCCAAGGACAACATCGTCCGTTCCCTGCTAGAACGCGGCGTCAGCGTCATTCGTGCGCCTTGGCATGCCCGGCTGGCCGAACTGGCCCTGGGGGCCGACGGCATTGTCATCGGCAATGGCCCGGGCGACCCGAAAGACCTGGAGCCGCTGGTGGAACAGATCCGCGTGCTGCTGCAGAGCTACCGCAAGCCGATCTTCGGCATTTGCTTGGGCAACCAGATCCTGGCGCGGGCAGCGGGGGGGGACACTTTCAAGCTCCCCTACGGCCATCGTGGCGTCAATCAGCCCGTCCAAGATCTCCTCACCCGTCGCTGCTTCATTACCAGCCAAAACCACGGCTACGCCGTCCGCGAAGAAAGCCTTCCCGACGAATGGGAACCCTGGTTCGTCAACATCAATGATGGCACCAACGAGGGCATCCGTTCTCGGCTGCGACCGTTCTTCAGCGTGCAGTTCCATCCGGAGGCGTCCCCCGGTCCCCAAGACGCCGCGTACCTCTTCGACGACTTCCTGAGACTGGTCGGGGCAACGGCCAACAACCGCTAGAAAGGGGTGTCCGGTGTACGGTGCCTACCTCCCTCGTAAACCTCGCCGGGTTCTGGTCCTGGGATCGGGCGCGTTGCAAATCGGTCAAGCCGGAGAGTTCGACTACTCCGGCTCTCAAGCCGTCAAAGCACTGCGCGAAGAGAAGATTCCTTCGGTCCTGATCAACCCCAACATCGCCACCATCCAAACCAGTGAGGGGATGGCGGACCAGTTGCACTTATCCGCGGTGACTCCCGAGTTCGTCGAGCGGATTTTGGTCAAGGAAGAGGTCGATGCGATTCTGCTGTCGTTCGGGGGACAGACGGCGCTCAACTGCGGACTGGCCCTGCACGACTCCGGCGTCTTCGAAAAGTACGGCGTGCGGGTGCTCGGGACACCGATCAAGTCGATCCGCGACACCGAAGACCGTGACCTGTTCGTTCAACGACTGGACGAAATCGGAGTCAAAACGGCGCGCGGCAAGGCCTGCGACACCATCGACGAAGCACGCGAGGCAGCCCGAGAAATCGGCCTGCCGGTCATGCTGCGCGGTGCCTTTGCTCTCGGAGGCAAGGGCAGCGGCATCGTCGACAGTGAAGAGGAGTTGGAGGATCGCCTACGGCGCGCGTTCGACGGCGGAATTCCGCAGGTGCTCGTCGAAGAATGTCTGCGCGGCTGGAAAGAAGTCGAATACGAAGTGGTCCGAGACGCGCGGGACAACTGTGTCACCGTGTGCAACATGGAAAACTTCGACCCCATGGGGATCCACACCGGGGAATCCATCGTCGTCGCCCCGTCCCAGACTCTGACCGACGAGGAGTACCACCTCCTGCGCACGATCGCCATCAAGACCGTGCGTCACCTGGGCATCGTCGGCGAGTGCAACATTCAGTACGCCTTGGACCCGAACAGCACCGACTACCGGGTGATTGAGATCAACGCACGGCTGTCCCGGTCCAGCGCCCTGGCCAGCAAGGCGACCGGCTACCCGCTGGCCTACGTGGCGGCAAAGATTGCTTTGGGCTACACCCTGCCCGAGATTCAAAACGCGATCACCCGACGCACCACCGCCTTCTTCGAGCCTGCCCTCGATTACTTGGTTTGCAAGATGCCGCGTTGGGACCTCGGCAAGTTCCAGGGTGCCGAGATGCGCATCGGCAGTGAAATGAAGAGCGTCGGGGAAGTGATGGCCATTGGCCGGACGTTCCCCGAGGTGATTCAAAAGGCCCTGCGCATGCTCGACATTGGCGTCAAGGGCGTGGACCCGGATCACCACCCGTGTGAGGACGTGAAGGATCTGCTGGTGAATGCCACGCCCATCCGCATCTTTGCGGTGGCACGCGCGCTGCGCGATGGGATGAGCGTGGACGAGGTCCACGAACTCACCAAGATCGATCGCTGGTTCCTGCATGCCCTGGTCCCGATCGTGCAGATGCACGAAGACCTCAAGAAGAGCAAGAAAGTTCCGGCCGCCGACACTCTGAAACAAGCCAAGGAACTGGGTTTCAGCGACGCCATGATCGCCGGCTTGACCAATCAGGACCCGGGCAAGGTGCGCGAGGCGCGCCAGAAGAACGACATCGTGCCCCATCTGGCCCAGATCGACACCCTGGCCGCCGAGTTCCCGGCCGAGACCAACTACCTGTACTCCACGTACCACGGCTCGCGCTCGGACATCGAGCCCTCGTGGCGCAAGAAGATCATGGTGCTGGGGTCCGGGTCCTATCGAATTGGCTCGAGCGTTGAGTTCGACTGGTGCTGCGTGAATGCAGTCCAAGCCGCCAGTGAGGCCGGCTATGAGACCATCATGCTCAACTACAACCCGGAGACGGTGAGCACCGACTACGACATGTGTGACAAGCTGGTTTTTGACGAGATCAGCTTCGAGACCGTGCTCGACATCTACGAACGGGAGCAGCCGGAAGGCGTGGTGGTCAGCATGGGTGGCCAGCTGCCGAACAACTTGGCGATCCGTTTGCACAACGCGGGAGTCAAGATCCTCGGCACCTCGGCGACCAACATCGACATGGCCGAGAACCGGCAGAAGTTCAGCCAGCTTCTCGACCAGATCGGCACCGACCAGCCGCGTTGGGCACACATCACGGACGTCAGCAAGGCGGCCGAAATCGTCAAGGACCTGGGGGGCTTCCCGGTTCTGGTGCGACCCAGCTACGTGCTAAGCGGGGCCGCCATGTCGGTGGCCCACGAAACCCACGAACTGCAGCGCATTCTGGAGAAAGCGCGGGCCATTTCCCCGGAACACCCGGTGGTGGTTTCGAAGTTCGAAACCCATGCCCGCGAGATCGAGATCGACGCCGTCGCTCACGATGGCGAACTCGTCCTCTGGGCGATCAGCGAGCACATCGAAGACGCCGGGGTGCATAGCGGCGACGCGACGCTGGTGCTGCCTCCCCAGACCCTGTACATCGGCACCATCCGTCGGGTCCGGCAGATCGCCGCGGCCCTGGCTCGATCCCTCGAGATCACCGGTCCCTTCAACGCCCAGTTTCTCGCCAAGCACAACGATGTGAAGGTCATCGAATGCAACCTGCGGGCCTCCCGAAGCTTCCCGTTCGTTTCCAAGGTGACCGGCAACAACTTCGTCGCCACCGCCATGCGCGGCATGCTCGGCATTCCCACTCGCGTAGAGAACCGAGCCCTCGACCTGGACTACGTGGCGGTGAAGGCGCCTCAGTTCTCCTTCTCGCGTCTGGTGGGGGCCGATCCGATGCTCGGCGTCGAAATGGCGAGCACGGGAGAGGTCGGCTGCTTTGGCGATGACGTTCATGAGGCGCTGCTGCACGCGCTCCTGGCCACGGGCTTCCGTCTTCCCCAGAAAGGCGTGCTGCTCTCCCTGGGCCCCTTGCAAGACAAGTACATGTTCGCCGAGGACGCCAAGGTCATCGCCGAAGAGCTGAAGCTGCCGATCTACGCAACTCCTGGCACCGCGGAGGCACTGTCGGCGCTCCAGATTCCTTGCACCAGCTTGCCCAAGAGCGAGACCGGCAAGGACACGGCGATGGATGCCATCGACGAAGGCAAGGTGGACTTGGTCATCAATGTGCCGGTCGAGTACGACGAACTGGGTCGACCGGACGGCTACTTGATCCGTCGCCGGGCCGTGGACGCCGGCATCCCCTTGGTCACCGATCCGAAACTCGCTCGTGCCGTCGTCGAGGCCCTGCGCTGGAAGAGATCCATGAAGGACCTGCAGCTCCATTCCTACGAGGAGTACCGACTGCGCAATCCTGTATCGCTGCGCTGATCAGGTCGCCCCGGGCGGGCGGTGACCAAGCGCTGTCGGTCCCGATCTCGCCGCCCAGAGGAATGACTCTCCACGAACCGTGATTCATGGGGGGGTAAGTGGCCGTCCGTCCCGGCCCCCTCCGCAAGACAGCCAAGCCGATCAGTCGCCGCGGTTGTTCTCCGGCGGCCGAGCATCGCGCAGGGCAAGTTCCCGGACCAGAGTCGTCAGCTCGCGCTGCTGTCGACGCTGATGGAGGGAGATCCACCAAAAGCCGACCAGCATGGCCACGATCCCCAGGTACGACACCAGATCGGCGCCACGGTCAATGCCGAGCAAGTTGGCCACTGCCGACACCGCATTCGGCCAAACCGTGGCACCCGCGGCGAGAAGCCACAACAGCGACCAGAGGAAAAAGTCCCGCCTTCGGATGGCGCCGCGCGAGGCCACCACCAGCGTTCCCACCTGCAACGCGGCAAAGAGCGTCAGCACAAAGATTTGGTAGCGGGTCATCTCGTCACCTTGTGAATCAAGTAGCGCGCGGCGATTCGGAGCGCATCCCATGACGACTGACCTTTGCCGAGGGAGTGCTCGGTGTATCGAATTTGTACCGGGACCTCTCGATAGGGAAGCCGACTGTCGTGAATCAGGTCCATGATCTCACTGGCGTGATCCATGCGATCCATGGTGATCTTCAAGTGCGCGGCCGCCCGGCGGGTGAACGCCCGCAATCCATTGTGAGTATCTGTCACCTTCAGGCGACTGAAGATCCGCGTGAAGAGAACCCCAAGGCGCAACACCAACCAACGACTCTTCGGCAGATTCACGGTACTTCCGAGAAAGCGTGAGCCGAGGGTGATCTCACACTGCCCCTCCCGAAGCGGTTGCAGGAGGGCGTGGATGTCCTCCACCCGGTGCTGTCCGTCCGCGTCGAACGTCACGATCATGTCGGCGCCGGCTCGCATCGAGTATTCGATGCCGGTGCGCAGCGCCGCTCCCTGGCCCCGGTTGATCAAGTGTCGCAACGCGTGAGCGCCACCGCGACTCGCGATCGCAAACGTCTCGTCCGTGGACCCGTCGTCCACCACCACGACATGGGAAAACTCTTTGCGCAAACCCTCGAGCACCGCCGCGATCGCGGCGCCCTCGTTGTACGCAGGGATCACGACATGGATCCGCGGCTCACGGTCTGGCGAGTCGGAGTTCGTCGTTGAGTCCCTCCCAGGAAGCGTGTGTCATTCGGCTTCGGCGGCGCGCTCGGTCGTGGTTTCGAACATCTCCTCGACCGGGCGAATCCGAACCCGGGAGGCCTCGATCCCAAGCGGATAGCTCTCGATCACCTGGTCCTCTTCGAGGATTTCGGCCGGCTTTGCCACCTCGCCGTAGTCGATCGGAGAAACCTGATCGGCGACCAGGGCGTCGCGGATGCCCTCGGCGTCCTCGGTCACCATGGCGAAGATCAGATGGTCCGTCTGCAGGTGCTTTCGGATGGCGGCGTTGACCTCGTCCAGAGTGAGCTCGCCCAGGGTCTTCTGCAGCCGTCTCAAGTGCCCTTCTTCGATCCCGTAGAATCGATCGTCCACCGCGTATCCGAGCCGATCCATGGTCGTCTCCGCGTAGTGCAGCGCATACTTCTGCAGGAATCCACGGGTCGTTTCGAATTGTTCCTGGGTCATGCCGTTCTCGATCAGCAGATCGATTTCCCGCAGCGCTGCACGAGTCGCGAACAGCGCTTGCTCCTGGGGCACGGGCCGAATCCAGACTTCGAACAAGTGCTGACGCCGGCCAACCCCGGTGGGGGGAAAGCTGCGCCGGCCGCCATTGGGGAAGACCTCGATGTAGGAATAGTCCCCGTAGTTCATTCCCCGCGCTTCGCGGATGACTTGGTAGAGATGACTCGAGCTGTTGCGGTGTTCCCCCAGCCAGGAGTTCGCCAGCCACAGGGCGTAGAACTCGCGGCTGCCCCGGTGAACATCGATCGGAACCCCAAAGCTGATCGCGGTGGAAGGCCCGGGCTTCTTCACGAGGACCACATGACGTCCTTCGATCGGGGCGGGCTCAGGAGCGGCAACGGCCGAAGCCGTTCCTTTCGGCAGCCGTTGCAAGTCCGCTTGCACTCGAGCCAACAGGGAATCCGTGAACGAGCCGCCGAGTCCCAGGACCACGTTGTCCTTGGTGTAGTGTTGGCGATGAAACTCTCGAACATCGTCCAGCGTCAATGCTTTCAAAGAAGCCACGGTGCCCTCGACAAGATGTTCGTAGGGAGTTCCAGCGAACACCGCCTCGGACAAGGTCGCCTTGCCCAACTCTTCATCGGACGAAAAACGCAGCGAGTTTTCGATGCCCGACACTGTCTGGTCGCGAAGTCGCTCGAAGTCCTCCTGTCGGAAACCGGGATGGAGCAGAGCATCGCTCATCAAATCGTAGAAGCCCTCCGCGTGGTCACGATGCACCGAGCCGGTGACCACGGTCATTTCCTTGTCCACCGACGCCCCGTACCAGGCAGCCATCGGAAACAGGGACTCGAGGATTTCGTCGTAGCTGCGATGGGCGGTTCCGCCATCGCCGACCATGGCCGCGGTCAAGCTCGCCAGGCCTTCTTTTCCCGGAGGATCATCCTGGCTCCCCGCACGGAACCAGAATTTGAATGCCAGGTTGGGGTCCGCCGCGACAGGCAACAGCACCGCCTCGGACGCCCCCGGCGCCTCGGCGATCACTTCGGGCAAAGCCTGGTCCTTGCTGTGCAGAACCGCAACGGTCCGCCGGTCCGCGGTCAGATACTTCTGCGCTGCCACCTGCACGTCCTTTGGAGTGACCTGGTCGAGGGTCGCGTACATCTCGTCGACGCACGTGAGATCACCGGTGATCGCGATGAACCGCGCCATCCCCCCGGCCACGGCACCGGGAGTGGTGAGGCCAGACAGAAACGAGTACTTGCTACGCGACCGAACCGCCGCCAGCTGTTCTTCGGTGGGAGGGGTGCGCTGCATCGACTCCAGGGTGTCGAGGATCTCGGCCTCCACCGCGCCCAGATCCGCGGGATCCTTGACCCGCGCGATGATCGACCATAGCCCGGGGTCCCGGTTGTAACCGAAGTCCTCGAACAACACTTCCACCCGTTGCTCATCGAGAACAAGCTTCTTGTACAAGGGAGACGTCTGACCAAAACCCAGCTCGCCAATCAGCGTCGCCGCCAACATGGTGCGATCGCTGGGCAAGAACCGCTCCCCTTTGAAGGACACACTCAGGATTGGCAGCGTCTGACCGTCAAACGGAATGGTGGTGCGTTTGGGCGCGGTCTGCGCCGGTTCTTTCGGAATGGCGGGGGCCTGATACCCGGGCTTCCAGCCTTCGTAGTTGGCCCGGATGTGTTTCTCGGCCACGTCTCGATCAAAGTCGCCAGCGACCAGGAGCACAACGTTCTCCGGCCGATAAAAACGCTGGAAGAAGCTCTTCGAATACTCGAACTGCTCCGGCATCTTCTTGATGTCGGCCTCGTAGCCAATCGTCATGTGCTTGTAGGTGTGCTGGTCGAAAGCCTCGAAGTGGAGCCCCTCGAACAGCGCCCAGAACGGATTCGTGCGCCCCTTGCGGTACTCTCCATAGACAGCCCCTGACTCGGTCTTGAAATCGGCTTCGCTGTACTGGAGGTTTTGAAAACGATCGGCTTCGATTTCGATGACCGTCGGCAGATCCTCGCGGGTGAACCCCAGGTGGTAGGCCGTCAGGTCATCGGAGGTGTAGGCGTTGGCGTCGGCTCCCATGGATGTCACGATCGAGTCGTAGACATCTCCGGGATACTTTTCGCTCCCGCGGAACATCATGTGTTCGAAGAAGTGAGCGAAGCCCGTCACCCCTTCTTCCACTTCGTCGCGACTCCCCGTGCGCACGATCGACCAGTAGGCCACCAGCCCCTCGGATGGCATGGGCACCAGAAGCACCTTCAAGCCGTTGTCGAGCTGCAGTCGATGCACCTCGTAGGGAAACACCCCGGCCTGGGCCGAACCGGGCAACAGCGCCAACAAGAGGAGAGGGAGCGCGGCAATGAAGAGGAGGGGACGGCGCATGAGGAAACCAAGCCTTTGCGAATCGGACCAATGCGAGAGACGGACCGCCAACATGGGACGATATCCGACTTTCCGGACCGAGAGAACCACTCCGAGGTGAGCGCCGCGAGCCAACGGTGGTGACGGATTCCGCGCTGTGGTAAATCGCTGAGGCATCTTCGGCCAGGAGGACCCTTCGTGGCACAACCATCGACCTCGGAACACTACATCGGCACGGAGCTGGAACTGTTCCGTCACGCCACCAATTGGAAGGAGTATCTGGCCGCGCAGATCCGGCCTTTGCTCGGCCAGCGAGTTCTGGAAGTAGGAGCCGGCATGGGAGGGACCACGGAACGCCTCGCTGGCAACGACCAAACTTCGTGGGTCTGCCTGGAGCCAGACCCGGAACTCATTCGGCGAATCCAAGAAAAATGCGACCGCGGTGAGCTGCCGCGGGGTTGCGTACCACGCCAAGGAATCCTGAGTGACCTCGGCTCCGACGAACAGTTCGACACCATCCTCTACATCGACGTTCTCGAACACATCGAACACGACGCCGCCGAGATGGCAGCGGCCGCAGCACACCTGTCCCCTGGGGGACGAATCGTCGTGTTGTCCCCCTCGTACCAGTGGCTGTACAGCCCTTTCGACCAGGCCATCGGCCACTACCGTCGTTATTCAAGAAAGACGTTGCGTGCGGCCGCCCCGGATGGACTTGACTGCGTGCGCATGCGTTATCTCGACAGCGTCGGAGTGATGGCCTCGGCAGCCAATCGATTCTTGATGAAGCAGGGGATGCCCACCCCGTCTCAACTGCGCTTCTGGGATCGAGTTCTGGTTCCTCTGTCGCGTTGGGTCGATCGACTGACGGCGTTCACCTTCGGCAAGTCGATCCTCGGGGTCTGGCGCAAGTGAAGACCTATCGCACCGTTCAAGGGACGCTGCGCCACGAGACCGACAAGATCAAGGGGTCACGCTTCATTGCCACGGTCGCCCCGATCTCTTCCGAAGAAGAGGTGCGCCCCATTCGCCGCCAGTTGGCCGAGGAGTTTCCAGATGCCAATCACCACTGCCTCGCGTGGCGCCTGGCACCGGACGGCGCTCAATTCCGTGCCCAGGACGACGGCGAACCAAGCGGTTCTGCGGGAACCCCGATTCTCCGCCAGCTCGAATCCCGGCAGGTTTGCGATGCGTTAGTGGTGGTCACCCGCATTTTCGGAGGGGTGAAGCTTGGCGTCGGCGGACTGATCCGCGCCTACGGGGGAGCCGCCGCCGAGGCGCTGGATCGGGCGCGACTCGTGGACGTCGAGCTCACGGTCTCGGTCGAAATCTCACTGCCCTACGAGTTCACCGGCCCGGTGAAGGGACTCTTTGCGGCTCACGGGCTGATTCCCGAGCGCTCGGACTACGGAGAAACCGTGAGCCATTGGCTTCGCCTCGCTCCCGAACGGTGCTCCGAAATCTCGCGAGAACTCCAGGATCGCACCGCCGGCAAGGCCGAAATGAGAGTCCACGGCTCCGCGCCACGAGTCAGCTCGTGACTTGCTGGAGTTGCCGATTCAATTCGAACACCTGGCGCAACATCTTCTGGCGCTGGGGCGTGCGAGAGACCTTGCGATTCGCCAACGACGCGTCCAAACGTGGCACAGGAACTTCTTCGACGGGACCGGCGTGAATGGCGCGTTCCAGTGCCTGTTCGGTTTCGTCCAATCGCGAGAGCAGCTTCTTGACCCGACGTCGGAGCAGAGCCACTTCCCGATCTTTCGATTCCAACACCGTCGAGGCGACTTTGCGGCCGTTCTTGCGCAGAACCCGGCACGATTCGTCGACGATCGATTGACGCAGGCTTTCCGGCACACGGCTTCCCCGAAACAGTTCCCGCGCGCGCAACACCAAGGCTTGCTCGGACGCCGCAATCAGGGTGTCTTCGTGAACGACGGGCTCTTCGGGGTCTTCTTCTTCCAGCTCTCGGCGCGCTTCGTCCAAGCGTCGCCAGCGTTCCCGAAGCTCCACCTGACGTTCCATCTGGACCAGCATGCGCTGATGGGCTTGCTCGACCAGGGACTCCATTTCGTCCTCGTCGAGCTGGAACGTCCGCTCCAGCAAACTCTGATTGATGGCACGCTCGATCAGCCGAGACAGTTCGGCCGGGGTCACCGAGCGAATGCGCCGCACGCCGCGGGAGCGAAGCTCCTCCGGAGTCGTGCTGCGACCAACATCGCGGACCGCATGGTCAAATGGGGTGTCCGGCGCGGGACGTTTCATCAAACACTTCCTTGGCACTCGCTTGGCGCGGTTCGGCTCTGATGCCCTCGGAGGTGTTTTGAGACAGCCCTCGTTTCCTTGGGACGGCAACCTTCCCCGAACCAGCCATTCCGAGAGGATTATAGAGGATGATCGATGGGACGAGGAGGCCAAGGTGCGCGGTTTCAAAGCACACCGAGGGCCATTGGGAGCGTGGTGGAGGAGAGACCATGGAACGGCAAGCGAACCATTGGAGCTGGGATCAACTGGAGTCGGACCAACCTTTGGAGGGAATCACCCGTTGGCGTGTGTTGGGGGAAAAAGTGATGCTGTCACGAGTTGCCCTCGCCCAGGGCACCGTGGTTGCCAGTCATTCCCATGACAACGAACAGATGGCGTGCGTGGTGGAGGGCGCCGTTCGCTTTGGACTGGGTGACCCCGAATCCGACGGACACCACGAACTCGTGGTCCGAGCCGGAGAAGTGTTGCACCTGCCCTCCGGCATTCCCCACGCGGCGACCGCCTTGGAAGACTCGGTCGTCCTGGACGTGTTCGCGCCACCCAGCGAAACCACGGGCATCGACGAACAGGGCTGAGCCTAGCAGGCCGTGGAAAGAGTGTTTCGGCACCCGATCGGACCTTTTCGCCTCCGTCTTCGGATCCTCGACGAATCCCGCGATTCGCCGGCGGTTCGATTGCTCGGCGGAAACGAAAATCTCTCGATCGGCCATCCAAGGCCTTGGACGAACACGACCGCCGAAGAACCCGTTCAGCCTTCGGCGCGAAGCTTCTGCAGCTTCTCGTGCGCGCTGGCAAGCTCTTGCTCCAGGCGTGCGACTTCGCCTGGCTCCGACTGCTGCTTGGCGCCAGCGAGCTGTTTCTGAAGCTGCTGAATCTTCTGACTCAACACCTGGATCTGCTTCTTGGTCTTCTTGTTCATGAAGGCTCACGAAGAGAGAGAAGCGCGAGACCAGGCATGCCATGGAGTCCCGCGGAATGGGTCGAAACTTCCGGCCTCCGACTCCCCCTACTCTAACCCATCTCTCTTCGAGCACTGCCGGTCCGAGAACCGGCAGTGCTCGCGGGCTGGCACCTTCAGTGAATCATGGACTTCTCGTCACGGGAGGTGCGTTTCTCCAGGAGTTCCCGCAGCCTCCGCATCTCTTCACGGAGGGCACGGACTTCGATGGTCAGCTCCTCCAGGGATTGCGGTTCCAGAGAAGAAGAGGGCGAGCTGGTGGTTCGGCGACGGCCGCCACGGCTGGGCCGATTCTGCGAGCGATCGTTCTTCGGGGACCTCGGCGAGGAATCGGATTCGCCCGCCGACTCGTCCGGCCCGGGGACCCAAGAACAGCTGTCGCCACTCACCCAAGCAACACTGTCTCCCGAGGTCGACGTCCATCGAGCAAGAAACGGGTGGGGGACCACTCCATCCCGCGAAGACGCCACGCGAATTCGGACCGAGCCCTTGCCCGCCTGCCGACACTCTTCGGTGGCGTCGTTTCCAGTCCAGGCCGCAGCCACGCTGGCACTGAGCAGCGTCATGATTCCTACCATTCCCACGAGGGCTTTCATGGCGAGACTTCCTTTTCTTGATTGGGGGGAGCTTCCTGGACTTGCTGAGTTGTCCCGGTGGCCAGCCGAGAGCGCAGGTCCGAAGCAAAGACGTGTAAGGAACGCTGCCGATCCCACAAGGAGTCCAGCATCTCGAGAAGTTCCGGCTCCTCCTCCGAGAGCTGATCTGCAAGATCGCGCAGCTCGATGATTTCCTGTTTCAGGAGGTGCAACTCTTGAATGGTGGAACGCAGCCGTCGTCGCTGTGCCGCCACGTCTCTGGGTGTGCCCCCGCCGGGTGACAGGGGCTCGGCAACCACGGACACCGTGGGCAGCCACGCCAATCCAGAGGCGACCAAGAACCCGAGCCACCAGTACCGCTTGGGGGGGGAGCGCGACGGCTCGGTCGCGGGATCTCGCAGCAGGCGCCGAACGCGATGGCCAATCTCCGAGCGCGAGTGAGCCATCCCAGCGACCACCGCCGGCTTGGGACAGGAAGCCCAGGCAGACACCTCGATGAGACAGGAGGCCAAATCTAGAGACTTCCCGGTCACCTTCGCCGCCCAGTCATCGCAGCAGCGCTCCGTGAGACTGTCGAGGCGCCGCAGAACCAAGTGGGTGAGCGGCTGAATCATCGCCAGGCACCGAATCGGCAAGAACGCCAGCCACCACCAGCTGTCACGACGACGCAAGTGGGCCAACTCATGGGCCAGCATCGCCTCTTGTTGATCGAGGGTGAGACTTTTCAGGGCAAGGGGGGGCAGGCAGATCTCAGGGGTTCCCCAGTCGAAGCTGACGGGCAGGGACAGGTGGGGGGCGACGGAGATTCGAACTCCCTTGCGGATCCCTGCCTGGCGCTCCAAGCGCTGGAGCCGGTCATGCAGTGAACCCGCCAGCAGCTCGGTCCTCCCGCGCAACGAGCGGCGAGCGCGGCGAACCGCGACGACACCGGCACCAAGCCCCAAGATCGCACCACCCATCGCCAACGCCAGGAACACCGCCGCGGCAGGCTCGGGCAGCGGGATGCTCCAAGACGAAGAATCCGCGGCCCGACGACTGCTCCGCCGTGTCCCCTGCTCACTCGAGGAGCGCTCAACCGATGCTCTGGTGGCAGAGAATTCGGAAGGAATCGATCGGCACGGAGCAGAAGGCTCGGAGGCCGGCTCCAGACGGGCTCCTGGCAATCCGGCGGCCGGGATTGGCATCGGCCCGAGACTCTGGGTCGATCCACGCCAAGTCGCAAAACTCGCACTCAGCATGGCTGCAATCAGGACTCCCCGCCAAAGCACTTCTTCGTCCGCGGACTTCCAGTCGAACCAACGGGTCAAACCAGCGGCAGCGAGGATCATCACGCTGGAATGCAAGCAGTAGTGGCAGAGCCAGCTGACCACGTCGGTCGCCTCAATCATCCGAACGCTCCGCCTGGCGGCGACTGATCTCGTCCTTCAGCTGTTCGAGCTCATCCTGTGGCAGGTCCACCTTGCGCACGAGATGGTTCAGCAACGCGCTCGAGTTCCCGAGGAACACCCGATCGATGAGCTCCTTCACCAGCCGAGTCTGGGTCTCGTCCTCCGGCGCCACCGCCCGATAGATGAACTTGCGGCCTTCCGTGTCGTGGGTAACGGCGCCCCGCTTCTCCAGATTCGCCAGGGTCGTCGCCACGGTCGTGAAGGCAAGATCCCGAGTCTCTCGCAACTCCTCGTGGACCTCCGCGGCAGAGGCCTGGGAGCGTCTCCACAACACTCGGAGGATGGCGAGCTGTAGTTCTCCCAGCTGATCTCGTTGTCCCATGAGTTCGTTCCTTGGAAGAGCGCGCGACTCCAAATACTAGATGCTTAGTACTATAAGCATAGATGTCGGTTCGAAGAAAAAGCTCCGGACTGCAGGAAAACAGCCGAGCGCTTTTCGCACAAAAAAAGCCCGGAGCCGTTTGGCTCCGGGCTCGTGTCTCGCTCCGAGGAGCGAGTCGACTGCTTTGATCGGCGGGCTCACTTGTACTTGTAGGCGGTCCCGCTGAGGGTCGTCACGACCTTGTTGTAAGCGCCGAAGACGTAGGCCTGGATCTGGGTGTCGATGGTCACGTTCATGATGCCATCGGCGCCCTTGGCGCGAGCCGCTTCCAGGAGCTTGCCGTAGCCAGAGTCACCCTGACCGATGATGCCGACGATCGTGAAGGATTCGGCGGTGGCGCTGACGGCACCGATGATCTCGATGTCATCGCGACCGATCTCGATCTCGTGGTTGGTGCTCGGGTTGAGAGCGCTCGGATAATTGATGTCCGTGACGATGCTTCCCGGCAGCGAGCCACCGGAGAACGTGGTGGAGCCGATGCAGCCGGTGAGCCCGATCAGGCCCAGCAGCGCAATGGCAGTAAAGAGCTTCGACATTCCTAACCTCCTCAAGAACCGAAACATTCGCACATCGGTCGCGGCTCGTGGACCGGTTCGATGTCCCGTCCGCCGGAGATGCGTTTCAAAAATTCCCTGGCTGATTGCAAACAGTTTTTTGAAAAAACTGGACTTACGACCGTTTGAACAGTTGTCTCGAGGCTCGTCATGGCGCGAAGAGAGGTGCGCTCGCGGCGATGGAAACGTGAGCGATTCACTGAACAAGGATGGAAGAAAACTGAACAGAACCGCTACACAATCGGTTTACAACATGTGCATAACTACCTCATAACACCTGTTGATAACCATCGAAGTGATGTCGACATCAGAGACGCGAACACCCTGCAAGTTCCTGCCAAGAGAACCATCAACCGTTTCTCCTCGCTGCCTGCGGCCAGTCCCAGGATTCCCAGATTTCCAGAGCAATTGCACCGGTCTTGAAGTTCTAAAACCGCCCACAAATCCGTCGCGTAAGGACCACCGATGACCATCCTCCCCGGCCTCGTCGCCTGCTTATCATTCCTCAATGCAGGGACCGACTGGCCCTCCTTTCGAGGCGCGTTCGCCTCCGGAGTTTCGGAAGGGCACCCGCTTCCGACCCAGTGGGACATCGACGCCGGAGAGGGGCTTCGTTGGCGGACGGAGATCCCGGGGCTCGGCCATTCCAGCCCCGTGATCGTCGGCGACCGAATCTTCGTGACGACGGCAGAAGCGGAGAAAGAGGCGATTCTCAAAATCGGCCTCTACGGCAGTGGAGACCCGGTGGCGGACGAAGGATCCCAGGCATTTCTGGTTCTCTGCATCGACAAGCACAGCGGCGAAATTCTTTGGGAAGAACTGGCTCACGAAGGAGTCGCCAAGATTCGCCGACACCCCAAGGCCAGCCACGCGAGTTCGACCCCGGCCGCGGACCAAGAACGAGTCATTGCCTTCTTCGGATCCGAAGGGCTGTACTGCTACGACCACGACGGGGCGCTGCTGTGGAAGAAGGACTTCGGCGTCTTGGATTGCGGCGCTCCCGACGTTCCGGATCTGCAATGGGGCTTTGCCAGTTCTCCCGTGCTGCATGAAGGAAAGGTCTACGTCCAGTGCGACGTACAAGACCAATCTTTCGTCGCAGCACTCGATGCCGAGACCGGCGAAGAGCTCTGGCGGACGTTGCGAGACGAAGGGCCAACCTGGGGCAGTCCGGCAGTCGTCCACTCCGAGCAAACTGCACAGCTGGTCCTCAACGGCTACCGCCACATCGGCGGCTACGACCTGGAAAGCGGCGAAGAACGCTGGAAGCTGGTGGGTGGCGGAGACGTTCCGGTCCCGACACCGGTCTTCAGCGACGGCCTGATCTTCATCACCAACGCACACGGCAAATTGGCCCCAATCTACGCCATTCGGCCGCAGGCCAAGGGACAACTGACCATGAGCGACGAAGACCCGTTCCTTGCTTGGAGCTATCCGCGTCGCGGTAACTATATGCAGACCCCACTGGTCTATCAGGGCAACCTGTACTGCTGCAGCGATGGGGGAGTTCTCGCCTGCTACGAAGCCTCCACTGGACGAGAGCTCTCGCGACAGCGGATTGGGGACGGCACGGCGGGCTACTCGGCCTCGCTGGTTGCCGGCGACGGCAAGCTCTACCTCACCAGCGAAGAGGGCTCGGTCACGGTGCTGGGTGCCGGCGCCGCGTTGGAGCGTCTGGCTGACAACGACCTGCTCGACTCCTGCATGGCCACGCCGGCCATCTCGGAAGGCGCTCTCTATTTCCGAACCCGCCACCAGCTGGTCGCGATTGGCGAGGATTCCTGAATCAACCTCGACCCGCGCCCGTCCCGGCGTCGCCTCGCCTGCCCCCGGACGGGAACTCGAAGACCACCTTTTTTCTCCGCCATGTGGCCTCGATTGGCGTAGAGATTGCAATTCGCGGGGGACGACGCGGGAACCTTCTCGCCTCAATCTGCTCCTTGTCGCACGGAGCCAGGGGACTCGACCGTAAGATCCTCGGTTTCTCAGCGGCTGGAAAACTCATTCCCCTGGCACCCGCTAACAACGCTGTTTCCGAATACTGACTCGAGGAGGAAGAATTGAATCCGCTCCGGACCTTTGCGTTCGCTTTGCTCGGCACTTTTGCCGCGGCTGCGTCCGTGACTTGCGCCGCATCTCGAGATGCGGGAACCGAGAAAGGCTCCTCGGACACCCCTCGAGAGGGTTGGCTGAGCTGGCGGGGACCTGCGCAAAACGGCACGTCTCCGGAAACTGACCTGCCGGAAAAGGTGGAGGTCGGAGGTCTGCTTCACCGCTGGAGTTACCCGCTCCAGGGACGCGGCACTCCCGTCGCGTCCGGCGGGCGCCTCTTCGTGTTCGGTTACGAGGGCGAAGGCGCGGATCTCCAAGAAGTCCTCGCATGCCTGGATGCGGCCACCGGGGAACTCCAATGGGAGCATCGCTTCAACGACTTCCTCTCCGACCTCATCTACAACCGCTACAGCATCTCGAGTCCGACCATCGACCCGGAAACGGGCAACGTGTTCGTCGCCACCGCACCGGGCCTGCTCAACTGCTTCACCGCGGACGGTCAACTGGTTTGGCAAGTGTCGATGATGGAAGAGCTTGGCCGTCTCACGTTCCCCAACGGGCGAACCGGCTCGGTGGTGGTCGACGATGATCTGGTGATCATGCACATCGTCAACGCCCACTGGGGCAAGGTCGAGGGGCCCGCCAAGGATCGCTTCTACGCGTTCGAGAAGGACACCGGTCGCTGCGTTTGGGGCTCGACTCCTGGACCGACGCCGAAAGACAATCCTTACTCCTATCCGGTCCTCGACTGGCAAGACGGACAACGGGTGCTGTACGCGGGCACGGGTTGTGGTCACATCGTCTGTCTGAATGCCCGCACCGGCAAGCCGCTGTGGCGTTTCCCCTTGGCAACCGGCGGAGTGAACTCGTCGACTCTCCGTTACAAGGACACGGTGATCGCCCTGCATGACCGCGAGAACTTGGATGGCTCCACGATCGGACGAATGGTCGCGGTGGAGGTCGGCGCCACTCCCAAGCCCGGCGAGCCGGGACCGGTGGTGCTCCCGGCCGCGGCGGAAAAGTGGCGCAATGACCTCGGCGCGTTTACCAGCTCTCCGGTCCTGGTTGGAGATCGGGTGTATCAAACCGATCAGCACGGCGAACTAGCTTGCGTAAACGCGGACACCGGCGAAGTCCTGTGGCATCACAAACTGGCACCGGACCAAATCCACGCCTCCCCGGTGTACGGAGACGGCAAGCTGTACGTCCCGATGAACAACGGCTCGTTTCACATCGTTCGGCCGGAAGAAGAAGGCGCCGAAGTCCTGTGCAGTGTGCAGCTCGAAGGCAATGGACTCGGGGCGCCGGCCATCTATCGAGGCAACGTCTACGTCCACACCACCGCCAAGCTGTACTGCTTTGGCTCCGGCTCGGGGGAGTCGCATCCGTGGCCGGAACGACCCGCGGCTCCACCCGCCGGAGAAGCCGCTCAGCTCCAGGTCGTCCCCGCGGACATGCTGGTCACGGCTGGCGAAACCTTGCCACTCTCGCTGCGCTTCCTGGACGCCAACGGACAGCTGGTCCGAGAAACCGAGGGACGCGGGGAGATCCAGGTGAAGGGAAAGATGTCTCTGAGCCTGACCGACAATGGCCAGCTCCAAGTTGCCTCCGACACCGCGCTCGGTTCCGGAGTCTTGAGCGTGACCGCGGACGGTCTCACCGGCACCAGTCGGGTGCGAGTGGTGGCAGCGAACGCCTTCGACGAAGACTTCGAGAGCATCGAACTCAACAAAAAGCGCCCGGACGGAACCCCGGTCGCCATGGCCCCGAGCCAATGGATCGGCGTCCACCCCAAGTGGGAGGTGATCGAACTGGAAGGCAACCAAGTGTTGGTCAAAACCTTGACCAACAACTTGTTCCAGCGGGCCCAGGGCTTCCTCGGCCGCGAAGACATGTCCGGCTACACCATGAGCATGGACATCATGACCGACGGCAATCGGCGCACCATGTCGAGCGCCGGCGTCGTTCACCAGCGCTACGTGATTCAGCTCAAGGGCAACTACCAGACCCTGGAGATCGTTTCGAACGCGGAGCGCATCAAGGATTCGGTGCCGTTCCGCTGGAAGCCGGATGTTTGGTACACCCTGAAGACCCGGGTGGACGTCGCCGCCGACGGCTCCGGCGTGGTTCGCGCCAAGGCTTGGAAGCGCGACGAAGCAGAACCCGAAGCATGGACCCTCGAGATGCCGCACAAGCACGCCCACGCATCGGGCGCTCCTGGCTTGTTCGGCTTTGCTCCTCAAAACCGTTTTCCCGTCTACGTCGACAACATTCGAGTGATTCCCCATGAATGAACGCAGCAAGATCGCTTTCGCAGCTCTCGGTTTCCTGAGTCTTGGCGGTGTCGCAGACGGTGCCGGGGACTGGCCTCAATGGGGTCACGACCAGACCAAGAACATGACTTGCGACGAAACCGGCCTGCCCGATGACTTCCTCGCGGGAGACTTCATCGGTAGCTCCGACGAAATCGACTTCTCGACCACCAAGAACGTGCGCTGGATCGCCAAGGTCGGGTCCCAGTGCTACGGCAACCCGACGGTGGCCGACGGCCGCGTCTACGTCGGAACGAACAACGACGTGCCGCGCGACCCGCGCATGCAGGGGGACCGGTGCGCGGTGTACTGCCTCGACGAGAAAACCGGTGACTTCCTCTGGCAATTCAACGCACCGAAGCTCGGTACCGGCAAGGTGAGTGACTGGGAGTACCTGGGCATTTGCTCCTCCCCGTCCGTGGACGGCAATCGCGTCTACTTCGTGAGCAACCGATGCGAGGTCGTGTGCCTGGATGTCGAGGGCATGGCCAACGGCAATGACGGCGCGTTCCAAGAAGAAGGCCAGTACATGGCGGGCCCCGGCAAGGAGCCCCTGGAAGTCACCAAGACCGATGCCGACATCATCTGGGTGTTGAACATGATCGACGAGTGCGGCGTGTTTCCGCACAACATCACCAGTAGCGCCATCAACGTGGTCGGCGACCAGCTTTGGGTGTCGACCTCCAATGGCGTGGACTATGGCCACGTCGAGACGCCAGCGCCGTTCGCCCCATGCCTGATTTTGGTCGACAAGAACACCGGGGAGCTGCTCGCGGAAGAAGCCTCCGGAATGAGTCAGCGCATCCTGCACGGCAACTGGACCTCGCCGGCCTATCTGAAGAGCGACTCCCTCGACCTGGCCATTTTCGGCGGGCCGGATGGAGTGTGCTATGCGTTCAGTCCCAAGCCCACCGAAGACGACGATGGCTATCCGATCTTGGACGAGATCTGGCGCATGGACTGCAACCCGCCGGAATACCGCATGAAGGACGGCAAAGCCGTCAAGTACGCGACTCGCGCCGGACCCAGTGAAATCCTCGGCACTCCGGTGGTCCACAACAACCGAGTGTACACAGCGATTGGCCAAGACCCGGAGCACGGCGAAGGGCTCGGCAATTTCGTCTGCATCGATGCCTCAAAAGAAGGGGACATCACCCAGACTGGGAAAGTCTGGTCTTACCAGAAGATCAACCGTTCTCTGTCCACACCAGCGGTTCGGGACGGTCTGGTGTTCATCCCCGACTACTCCGGGTTCGTGTACTGCTTGGATGCGGAAACCGGCAAGGAGTACTGGGTGCACGACACGTTCGGTCACATCTGGGGTTCGCCCTTGGTCGCGGACGGCAAGGTCTACATCGGCAACGAGGACGGCTACTTGTCGATCATCCCCGCGCGCAAGGAGTACAAGAAAGAAGACGTGAAAGAGATCGACATGGGTTCGCCCATCTATTCGTCGCCGATCGCGGCCAACGGCACGCTGTTCGTCGGCAGCCACACCCATCTGTTCGCGATCGAGCAAGCCAAGGAAGCATCGAACGAATGACATCCCGCGGACGCAGCACAGGCTGGTGGGTCGTGTGGGGCCTGGTCGTGTTCCTCGGCATCATCCACTACGACTTCTGGTACTGGGATGACCGGACCCTGCTGTTTGGATTTCTTCCGGTGGGATTGGCCTATCACGCCGGGTTCTCGGTGGCTGCTGGTCTGGTGTGGGCGTCGGCGTTGAAGCTCGCCTGGCCGCACCGACTCGAGGCCTGGGCGGACGAAGGGGAGCACTCTTGATGAGCCTTGCCGTCGGAGACGTGACTCCGCTTTGGATCATTCTTGGCTACCTGGCCTTGCTCGTCGGGCTCGGCTTCGTGAGCACACTGAACTTTCGAGGCACCAGTGCCGACTACTTCGTCGCCACTCGCTCGATTGGCTCGTTCCTGCTTTTGATGAGCGTGTTCGGGACCACGATGACCGCGTTCGCCCTGGTGGGATCCACCGGCAAAGCGTTTCAAAGTGGCATCGGTGTGTACGGGCTGATGGCCTCAACCTCCGGTTTGGTGCATTCCCTGGTGTTCTTCCTGGTCGGAATCAAGCTGTGGGCCATCGGCAAACGCCACCAGTTCGTGACCCAGGTTCAATTCTTCCGAGAGCGATTTGAGTCACCATTTCTGGGAACGCTGCTGTTTCCGATCCTCGTGTTGTTGGTGATTCCCTACCTGTTGATTGGAATCCTCGGCGCCGGGGCAGTGGTTCGAGGCGTGACGGGAGGCATGTTCCCCGACACGTTCGCCGGACAGCCTCATCCGGTGACCGGAGACATGATGTTCGTTGGCGCCATTCCCCCTTGGCTGAGTGGCCTGGTCGTCTGCGGCGTGGTGCTTTCCTACGTGTTTCTCGGGGGAGTCCGCGGAGCCGCATGGGCCAACGCGCTGCAAACGATCGTGTTCATGATCACCGGGGTGATCGCCTTCGTCATGATCTCCCAAAAGCTCGGCGGAATGCAGGCGGCCTCGGAGCAGGTTTTGGCCAACTCTCCCAAGCACCTGGCCCGAGAAGGCCTGATTGGTCACGGCCAGTTCCTGAGCTACGCGCTCGTCCCCCTTTCGGTCGGCATGTTTCCCCACCTGTTCCAGCACTGGCTGACCGCGAAGAGCGCCAAGTCGTTCCGACTCAGCATCGTCGCACACCCAATCTTCATCATGATCGTTTGGGTACCGTGCATCTTGATCGGCATCTGGGCCGTGGGCGCCGGCATCAAGGCCCCCGGCGGCAACGTCAACGCGGTTCTTCCCAGCATGGTGAAAGGACTGCTGTCGAATCCTGTGCTCACCGGTGTCCTCACCGCCGGCATCCTGGCCGCGATCATGTCTTCTCTGGACTCTCAGTTCGTGTGTCTCGGCACCATGTTCACCCACGATGTCGTGGTCCATTGGGTCGGAGAGGATCGCTTCACGGACAAGCAGAAGATCTTCCTCGGGCGTTCGTTCATCGTCTTCATCGTCGCCGTGACTTACTTGCTGAGTTTGTTCCCCCCGGCCAACGTCTTCGACTTGGGGGTGTGGAGCTTCAGCGGTTTCGCCAGCCTGTTCCCTCTGGTGTTCGCCGCGATCTACTGGCGCCGAGTCACCCGCGCCGGAGCCATCGCCTCGGTCCTGGTCATGGCCGGCACCTGGATCTACCTGTTCTATCAAGGACTCATTGCCCACGAGAAAACCGAGGGAGATTTCCTGGTGGCAGGAGTCATGCCAGTCACGGTCATCTTCCTGGCCTCCGCCGCAGCCTTGGTGGTCGTTTCGCTGATGACCAAACCTCCCTCCGAAGAATCCGTGGCACGCTTCCTGCCTCCGCGAGAAGTGGTGTCATGAGTGCTCGCCCTGTGACTTTGCGTTCTCCGTTTGCAAGGGATTGCTCATGAGTTCCTCCGAGCTTGCTCCACAACAGCAGGCGGCCACCGAGGCCCTGGACACCCATCTCCAGGAGATCTTGCGCTGGCACTTTTCCGAAGAAACCGGCACCCCGTACTGGCGGGACTGGGCCAAGTCCGCCGGCATGGACCCGTTGACCGAAGTGCGGAGCGTGGCCGACTTGACCAAGTTCCCGCATTTCGATGGGGAGCTACTGCGTACCGAGCCGCACGAACGATTCGTGCCGCGGGCGTACCATGGCCAACCGTTCCGCATCTTCGAAACCGGTGGCACCACCGGCATGCCGAAACAACGGATCAGCTGGGAGGACTACCAGATTGACTACAGCCAGTTCTCCGAAACCCTCGACGAGGATGCGTTTCCGCGCGGGGGCTACTGGCTGATGATCGGCCCCACGGGGCCCCGCCGTTTGCGCCTTGCCATCGAACACCTGGCCAACGTGCGCGGTTCCTCTTGCTACTTTGTCGATCTGGATCCGCGCTGGGTGAAAAAGCTGATCGCCACCAAGCAGCCGGACCAAGCCAAGGCCTACATGGAACACGTGGTCGACCAGGCGTTGCTCATCCTCAAGAACCGCAAGGTGCAGGTGCTGTTCACCACCCCCAAGCTCCTGGAAGCCCTGAGCGAAAAGGTCTCCCTGGTGGAAGCCGGCATCCGCGGCGTGTTTTGCGGCGGCACCGAGATGTCTCCGCAGACCGTTCGCTTCCTGATCGAAGAGGTCCTCGAAGGAGAAGTGCACCTCGTTCCGACCTACGGCAACACACTCATGGGCCTGGCCGCGCACAAGCCCCTGACGCCGGACGAGGGCTACTCGATCACCTACTACGCCCCGCAACCGCGGGCCATGCTACGGGTGGTGAATCCAGATCAGCCGGACGAACTAATTCCCTATGGGGAGTGGGGGCGAGTCGAGCTCACCACTCTGACCAAGGAATTCTTCATGCCCCGATTCCTGGAACGGGATGAAGCGATCCGCCGCGAACCATGTGAACTCTATCCCTGGGACGGCGTGGGGGACGTGCGACCGTTCGGAGCGAACGAGCAGAAGATCATCGAAGGAGTTTACTAACACCGTGTCCGATCCTGTTCACATCCCGGTGATGCGCTCGGGCAAGCTTTACGAAAGCTTGGACCAGCTGGAAGTCGTGGGACATCGCGACGGCCAAATCTGCGCCAAGGTCAGCCAAGCCAATGCCGGACTGGTCCGACGCGACCTGAAGAAAACCCACGCCAAAGCCCAGCCGTTGCGTGACCTGTCCATGGCACAGATCCTGGAGATCTGCAAGAAGGCTGCGGGACTGTTCCTGGAAGCCGAACTTCCGGCAGGAGTCGAAGGCACCCAGGGACCGGACGAGTACCTGCGTTGCCTTGCCGCGACCAGCGGGCTGCCCGTCACGATGGGCCGCGCCAATATGAAAAAGGTGGCGTCGGTGCTTGCCGAGATGGGCACGATCTTGAGGGGGCTGACCCGCGGCCTCGACCTTTCCCTCCTCGACGACGGGGTGGGGGTCCAGGACGACATGACGCTGTGGTATGCCGCACCGCCCGGTCCGCTCGGAGTGGTTCTTCCGAGCAACTCACCGGGAGTGAACTCCCTGTGGATTCCCGCGGTGGCGTTGAAAGTGCCAGTCGTTTTGAAACCCGGGCGCGAAGAGCCGTGGACTCCCTGGCGCATCGTGCAAGCGATGATCGCCGCCGGCTTTCCGGCCGAAGCATTCAGCTTGTACCCAACGACCCACGACGGGGCCGCCACGATCTTGGATCAATGCGCACGGTCCCTCTTGTTCGGCGACGAGAACACCACCCGCCCCTACGCCAGCAATCCCTCCATCGAAATCCATGGCCCCGGACGCAGCAAGGTGCTCCTTGGACCGGATCAGATCGACCGTTGGGATTCGCACCTGGACGTGATTCTTCAGTCGGTGTTGGCCAACGGCGGGCGCAGCTGCGTGAACGCCTCCTCTCTCTTCGTGCCCTCTCACGGCGAAGAAATCGCCACTGCTTTGGCAAAGAAGATGGCGACGGTGGAGCCGGCTTCTTGGGACGACGAATCTGCCGGGCTGTCCGCCTTCGCCAATCCCAAGTTCGCCGAGTTCATCGATCAGGCCATCGACCAAGGAGTGCGAGCGGGAGGAGCCAAAGACGTCACCGCTGAGCACCGATCGGGAGATCGCCGAGTTGTTCACGAGGGAGCAACGTATCTTCGCCCCACGGTGATTCACTGCGATCGAGTGGAACACGATCTCGCGAGGAGCGAATACCTGTTCCCGTTCGTCAGCGTGGTTGAAGTGCCGGCGGACCAGATGCTGGAGGTACTCGGTCCGAGCTTGGTTGTGAGCGCGATCACCAAGGACCCAGAACTCGTCGCCGGCCTGAAAAACTCACCGGACATTCACCGTCTGAATTTGGGCCCGATTCCGACCACCCAGGTCGCGTGGGACCAACCGCACGAAGGCAACTTGTTCGAGTTCCTCTACCAGCGTCGCGCCATCGGAACCGTCGAGGACTGGTAGCTTGACGATGGGGGACCTTGGGACTTTCGACGCGCAAATCAGAACCCGGATCGTGTTCGGACCCGGAGAGGTGTCGAAAGTGGGGCCCCTGGCTCGAGAACTCCACGCGGAACATGTGCTGTTGGTTACCGACGAAGGGCTCGTTCAGGCGGGTCACGCCGATCGTGTGCAGCAACTCCTGGAAGACGCCGGCTGTCACGTGCAACGCTACGCGGAAGTTCACGAAAATCCGACGTCGGCCGATGTGGAAGATTGCGCATCGGCAGTCCAACGGCCGGTCGACCTGATCGTCGGCTTGGGAGGCGGAAGCAGCATCGACACCGCCAAGGGGACGAGCTTTCTGCTCACCAACTCCGGACGAATGGAGGACTATCAGGGGTACGGCAAAGCCTCGCAACCGCTGCTACCACTGGTCGCCATCCCGACCACGACGGGAACCGGAACCGAGACCCAATCTTTTGCCCTCGTGTCCGCGGCCAAGACCCACGAAAAAATGGCCTGCGGAGATCCAGGCGCTGCGCCGCGGGTGGCCATCTTGGACCCACAACTGGCCAGCACGCAGCCGCGCCGAGTGGCAGCGGTCACCGGTCTCGATCTCCTCACCCACTCGGTGGAGACCTTCGTCACCACCAAGCGCCACTCGCTCTCCCAAATGTTCTCGCGCGAAGCGTTCGTTCTGACCAACCGTGCCTATCCACGCATTCTGGAAGGCGGCGAAGACTCTTCTTCGTGGGGGGAACTGCAGCTCGCCGCCGCCTATGCGGGAATGGCCATCGAGTTGAGCATGTTGGGCGCCGCCCACGGCTTGGCCAATCCATTGACCGCACGCTTCGGCGTCACCCATGGCCATGCGGTCGGGCTGATGCTTCCTCACGTGATGGGTTTCAACGCCCAGGACCCACAAACCCGTCGGGAATACCAGGAGCTGGCCTCGGCGGCAGGCCTCGCCAGCCTAGACGCGAACGAGGCCGCGGATCGACTGCGGGACCGTGTCGAAGAGCTGCTCTCCCTGTCCGGGTTCCCGCGCTCCCTCCACGACTGCGGCGTGGCCGCGAAAGACATCGAGGAGTTGGCGGAGCTGGCCGTGCGCCAGTGGACGGCTCAGTTCAACCCGCGCCCGTTGAAAGAAACCGACGCCCGCGAGCTTTATCGCGCTGCGCTCGAGCCCTCGGGGACGTAGCTATGATCGGCTTCGTGCGCGGCGCCGAACCGGCCGCGTCACTCTTTCTGAGGAAAGTGCTGTGATGGTTTTCTGGATGGCTTTGGCCCTTCTGACTTGGTCGGAGAGCTCGGACGCTCTCAAGGTCGGGGAATGGCCCCTCTTCCGCGGCGAGCCTTCTCTGCGAGGAGTCGCGCCGGGAACGGTGCCCGCCCAGTTGGAACTCTTATGGACCTATGAAAGCGGGGGAGCCATCACTTCCTCGCCGGTGGTTTCCGAGGGCAAAGTCTACTTTGGCTCGGACGACATGGCGGTCCACGCGGTCGACGCCCAGACCGGCAAGGGCCTCTGGAAGTTCGAAACCGACGACATCATCGAGGCTCCCGCCTTGGTGCGCGACGGAATGCTGTTCATCGGATCCTCGGACTTCTTCTTCTACAGCCTCGACGCAGGGACCGGTGAGCTGCGCTGGAAGCATGAGACCGAAGACAAGATCCTCGGCGGCGCGAATTGGGTCACCTTGTCTGACGGCTCACCGCGCCTGGTGGTCGGGAGTTATGACTCGAAGCTCTACTGCTTCGACCCCAAGACCGGCGAGAAGCACTGGGAATACGCCACCCGAAACTACATCAACGGCACCCCGGCGGTGTCCGGAGAAGAGGTCGTGTTCGGTGGTTGCGATGCCATCCTCCACGTCGTTTCCGTGCGGGACGGAACCTCGAAACGACAGGTGGAACTTGGCGAAGCTTGCCACGTCGCGGGGTCGGTGGCCTGGATCGATGACGAGGTCTACTTCGGCCACTACGGCAACGAATTCCTGTGCTTCGACATGAAGGCCAATCAACGCAAGTGGTCCCATGTTCACCCGCGTCATCCCTTCTTCTCCTCGCCCTCCATCGGTCAAGATCGGGTGGTCTTTGGCGGTCGAGACAAGAAGCTCCATTGCGTCGACCGCAAGACCGGGGAGACCCTGTGGGAAGTCCCCACCAAGCGCAAGGTCGACGGCTCCCCGGTCATTTGCGGAGACAAGGTGGTGTTTGGCTCCGCCGATGGGCGTTTGTTCGTGGTCACCCTCGCTGACGGAAAGCAGGAATGGACCTACGACTTGGGCAAAGGAATCTACGCTTCGCCGGCGGTGGCCGCCGGGCGCGTCTACGTCGGGGGAAGTGACGGACTGCTGTACTGCTTTGGCGACGCAGCCAAGCAAGAAGGAACCTGAGCGTGACCGCCATGGATCCCGGGGGCAGCCCCGCCAAGACCGAGGTCGGCAACTACTTCGTCGCCAACTACCCGCCGTTTTCGGCGTGGTCCGAGTCCGAGGTGGGGAAGGTGACCGACCTGCTTTCACGCATCCCGAAGCCCGAAGTTTCTTTCGGTCTCTACCTCCACCTTCCGTTCTGCCGCAAGCGCTGCGACTTCTGCTACTTCAAGGTGTACACCGACAAAGACAGCAAAGAAATCGCGAGCTACCTCCAGGCCATTGTCGACGAACTGGATGCCTACGTGCGTCAACCTTACTTCGCCGACAGGAAGCCTCGCTCGATCTACTTCGGAGGAGGCACGCCTTCCTACTTGTCGGTCGAGCAACTCGAGGTGTTGTTCCGCGGGATCCGCGAGCGAGTCTCTTGGGACGCGATGGAAGAAGTGGCGTTCGAGTGCGAGCCCGGGACTTTGCAAGAGAAGAAGATCACGGCTCTGAAGGAACTCGGGGTCACCCGACTCAGCCTCGGCGTGGAGAATTTCAACGCGGAGATCCTCGAAAAAAACAACCGAGCCCATCGCGCCAAGGAAATCTTCCGCACTTATGAATTCGCGCGGGAAACGGGCTTCGACCAGATCAATCTGGATCTGATCGCCGGAATGGTCGGCGAGACCGACGCCAACTGGCAGCACTGCATCGAAGAAACTTTGCGGCTGGCGCCGGACAGTGTCACCATCTACCAGATGGAGATCCCCTACAACACGACGCTCTCCCGGGAGATGCAGGAATCCGGTGACGGAGAAGCGCCGGTGGCGGACTGGGAGACCAAGCGTCGCTGGACCGACCAGGCCTTCCGGGCGTTCGAAGCCGAGGGTTACACCGTGGGGAGCGCTTACACTGCGAAGAAAGGTGACCAGGTGCAGTTCGTGTACCGGGATTCCCTGTGGACCGGCAACGACATGCTGGGCCTCGGTGTGTCCTCTTTTTCCCATGCCGGGGGCATTCACTTTCAAAACGAACATCAGTTCGGTCCCTACGTGCAGCGCATCGAAAAAGGAGAACTGCCGATCCACCGCGCGTTGGCTTTGAGCGACGAAGAGCGATTGATCCGCGAATTCATTTTGCAGTTGAAGCTCGGCCGGGTTTCTCGAGCCTACTTCCGTGACAAGTTCGGGGTCGAAGTCCTCGAGCGATTTCGAGAGCCGCTGCAACGTCGCTTCGACGCGGGAGACTTCTGCAAAGAGGGAGAATCGTTGCGGGTCACCCGGTCGGCGCTGCTAACCATTGACAGCCTTCTTCACGCCTTCTTCCTGGAGCAACACCAGGGAACCCGATACGCGTGAAGCGGTCCTCGGCGATGAAGATCCTGCACTTGACCCCCGGAACCGGGCACTTCTACTGCGGAAGTTGCCTTCGCGACCAAGACCTCTGTCGCCAGTTGCAAGAACTGGGTCACGAAGTGCTGATGGTGCCGCTGTATCTCCCGTTCGTTCTTCAGGAGGGGGACTCCCTGGGCAAAGATGCCCCGGTGTTTCTCGGCGGCGTGAATATGTATCTACAGCAGAAAGCCGCCTGGTCGAAGAAGCTGCCCGGCTGGTTACGGCGCCTGTTCGATGCTCCCCGGTTCCTGCGTTTCGTCTCCCGGTTCGGGGACATGACCGACGCACCGCTCCTGGGCGAACTCACGCTCTCGACCTTGCGCGGAGAAGAAGGCAACCAAGCCCAAGAACTCGAACGGCTGGTGAAGTGGCTGCAAGGAGAGCCGAAAATGGACGTCGTCTGCTTGTCCAACATCATGTTGGTCGGAGCGGCTCGACGCCTGCGCCAAGCCCTCGGCACACCCATCGTGTGCAGCATGCAAGGCGAGCTTCCCTTCTTGGACTCGCTGCCTTCGGCATATCGCGAGGCGGCCTGGCAAACCGTCCGCGAACGCGCCCAAGACGTGGACGCGTTCCTGGCAGTCAGCCATCATTACGGTGAACAACTTCGCCAACGCTTGGACCTGCCAAAGGAAAAGGTTCACGTCGTCCACAACGGCATTGCCACCGAAGACTGGAGTGAGCCACGCGACCAGCAAGGGCCTCCGGTCTTGGGATTCCTCGCGCGACTCTGCGAAGAAAAAGGTCTGCCGGAGTTGGTGGATGCATTCGTCCGCCTGAAGCAAAGCGGCCGTGTTCCTGACCTCCGCCTTCGTGCGGTAGGGGTGACGTTGAAGATGGATCTGCCGCTGCTCGAATCCCTGCGCCGCCAGTTACGCAAGGCCGGATTTGAAGACTCCGCGGAGTTCCACAGCAACGTGGACAAGTCCGAGAAGATCCGACTGGTCAAGACATTCACCGTGCTGTCGGTACCGGCCAACTACGAAGAGTCCTTCGGACTTTACCTACTCGAGGCCATGGCAAGCGGCATCCCCGTCGTCCAACCTCGCCACGCTGCGTTTCCAGAGATTTTGGAAGCCACCGGCGGCGGGGTCCTGTGTGAGCCGAGAGATCCCGCGGACCTCGCCGACAAACTGGAAGGTCTGTTCCTCGATCCCGAACGACGAGAGCATCTCGGACGCACAGGACAACGAGCGGTGGAGCAAGGCTTCACCGCAAGGCACATGGCCAGTGGGTTCGCGGACGTTTGTAAGATGGTGATCGCGAACTGAGTCCGGAGACCGACCCTGGCCATGGCTTCCACCTTCACGACCCGCAGAATCATCGAATTCGCCGAAACCGACATGGCGGGGATCGTGCATTTCTCCAATTTCTTTCGCTACATGGAAGCCACCGAGCACGAGTTTTTCCGCTCCCAAGGTTTGGTCCTGCACGAAGACACTTCCGAGGGAATGATCGGATGGGCTCGGGTCCATGCCGAATGTGACTACCGCTTTCCCCTGAAGTACCTCGACGAAGTCGAGATCCAACTGTTCGTGGAAGAAAAGACCGGGCGCTCTCTGAGTTACCGCTTTCGATTCTGGAAGGACGACCAGGGCCCGGTGTTGTGTGCCGAGGGACAGCTGCGAGTCGTTTGCATCGTGAGGCCTCCGAACGAGCAGAAGATTCGCGCTCGTCAGATTCCGGAAGACATCGCGGCGCGCATCGAGGTCGCTTCCGGAAAACCCTGGGAACTGTGACCGACTCCCACCCAAGCAATTCCAAACAGGAAGGAACGAGCATGCCATCGGAATCCTCCGGCCATCTTTGGCTGGCCTTCGCATTCATGAGCGCCGTGTGCTGGGGCCTTTACGGCCTGTTCTTGCACTCCGGGCAAATGGCGATGAGCGACCCGCAGAACGGCCGCTACAAGGCCTTTCTCTGGGTGGGCGTTGCGTACTTGCTGATTGCGGTGTTGGGTCCCGCCATCCTCCTGTGGATGAACAAATCGAACTGGCAGATGCCGGGTGCAGGGGTGAAATGGTCGTTGATCGCCGGAGCCCTCGGCGCAATCGGGGCCTTGGGGGTGCTGCTGTCGTTCGGCGCGAAAGGCCAACCGGCCGTCGTCATGTCGATCATCTTCGCGGCCGCTCCGGTGGTGAATGCGGTGGTCGCTCTCATCCTTCACCCGCCCGCCGGAGGGGTCTCCTCTCTGCGCTGGCCGTTCTTGCTCGGCATCCTCCTCGCGGCACTCGGCGGAACCTTGGTTTCGCTCTACAAGCCGGCTCCTGGCGGAGGTTCCCCGCCTCCGGCATCCCCGTCCGAAAGCGGATCTGCCTCGTGAGTTCGACCGCGGAGAGTTCTGCCCTGGTCGAGCTGCGAGGCGTTCACCAGTCTTTCGGCAGTGGCGAAACCGAGGTTCGCGTCCTGGAAGACGTGAATTGGCGGCTCGGCAAAGGGGAAGCGGTGGCCGTCGTCGGCCCCTCGGGTTCGGGCAAGAGCACGCTCCTGAATCTGGTTGGGGGACTGATGCAGCCGACCGCCGGCCAAGTCTTGTTCGAAGGGGTCGACTTGGCCCAACGGTCCGCAGAACAGCTGGCCGATTTGCGCAACCAGAAGATGGGCTTCGTCTTCCAATCGCACCACCTGCTGCCCCAGTGCACGGCTTTGGAAAACGTCCTACTTCCGACCCTTGCTTCGGGGACCAAGCCGGAAACTCTCCGTGACCGTGCCGAGGAACTCCTGGTTCGGGTCGGACTCGAAGGTCGCAGCAGCCACCGACCCGCGCAACTCTCCGGAGGAGAGCGGCAGCGAGTGGCGGCGGTGCGAGCTCTGATCCTGCAACCGGAGTTGTTGCTGGCCGACGAGCCCACCGGCTCCTTGGATGCCCGCTCAGCCGACTCTCTCGGGGAACTCCTGGCCGACCTCAATCAACAAGAAGGCGTGACCATGATGGTGGTGACTCACTCCCCACGACTTGCCGAGCGCATGGGACACTGCATGGAACTGGCCCAAGGAACGCTCCGCGGGGAAGGACTCCCGAAGTGATCTCCCGCTGGTCGCTCGCCAGGAAGAGTCTGTGCCACTTCTGGCGATCCCATCTGGGTGTGTTGCTGGGAACGGCGATTTCCAGCACCGTGTTGGTCGGGGCGCTGGGTGTGGGGGACTCGGTGCGCAACAGCCTTCGGCAACAGGCCGTGGCCCGCATCGGACAAGTGAATGCCGTACTCGCCAGCGGCGACCGGTTCTTTCAACAAGCACTGGTTTCTCGCCTCGACCAAGCACTCCCCAATTCGACCCTCGCGGGACTCGTGATGACCCGTGGCGTGGTGGCCACTCCGGACGCGTCGGCCCGCGCGAATCGAGTGCAGGTCCTCGGCATCGACTCGTCGTTCTTCCAATTGTCCGCCCAGGCCGCTCCGGAACTCGCTCCCGGCTCTCGAGAAGTCGTCCTCAACCAACGATTGGCGGATCACCTCCGCGTTTCCGATGGCGATTCGGTGATCTTGCGCGTGGAGATTCCCAGCGGTCTGCCGCGCGACATGGTGCTCGGAGGCGAAGAAGACGCCTTGGTCGCGCTACGCGCCCAGGTGAAGACGGTGGTCGGCCCGGATCACTTCGGTCGCTTCGCGCTCACCGCGGATCCCGTCCCTCCCTTCAACGCATATGTGAGCGCCGATTGGCTGCGAAAAGAGTGGGAACTCGAAGAACGGGCCAACGCGATTCTCGTTGGGGGAGATCCGGTCGCCCCTGCGGTTCTGGAACAGGCTCTCGCGGAACAATGGACCCTGGAAGACGGCGAACTCGAATTTCGCCCCCACGAGTCCCTCGACCTCGTCGAAGTGAAAACGCGACGAGTGTTCCTGGATCCCGCCGTTCTGAGTGCCGCGAACCGCAGCGCCGAGGCAGGGATCGCGGTCATGACCTACTTCGTCAACGAACTCTCGGTCGGGGAACGAACGACTCCGTATTCCATGGTGTCGGCTCTCACCCGATTCGGAACGAACTCACAATCGTCGATCGGCAATCCCGCCGCCCCCAGCGTATTGGAGAAACTGACCGGTGATGACCTGGCCATCCAATCCTGGCTGGCCGAGGATCTGGCTGCCGCTCCGGGAGATTCCCTGACGCTCCGCTACTACGTGATCAACGAACAACGGCGTTTGCAGGAGGAACAGCACACGTTCCAGGTTCGTCACGTGGTGGAGCGGGAAGGCTGGACCGCCGACCCGGAATTGATGCCCGACTTTCCCGGCTTGGTGGACGCGGAAAACTGCCGCGATTGGGAACCAGGAATCCCGGTCGACTTGGATCGCATTCGCGACAAGGACGAGGCCTACTGGGACGACCACCGCGGCACTCCGAAGGCGTTTCTTTCGTGGGACACCGCCACCCGACTGTGGAGCAATCGCTTCGGAGGCTGCACCGCGTTGCGGGTCAACGCCTCCCAAGCGTCCGCGTTTCGGGAACTTCTGCGTGACCGTCTGACTCCGCGCGACCTGGGGCTGTTCTTTCAAGACGTTCGCCAGGCGGCCATGCAGACCACGGCGGCCACCGACTTTGGCAGTCTATTTCTGGGGCTGAGTCTGTTTCTGATTGGGGCAGCTGGACTCCTGACGGTGTTGCTGTTCAGCTTTTCGGTCACCCAACGGAGCAGTGAAATTGGAACCTTGCGATGCTTGGGATTTCGCCGAGCTCGAATCCTGGGACTTCTTCTCCGGGAAGCCGCGCTGGTCGCGGTTCTCGGCGCCGCCCTCGGCATTCCGACGGGCCTGCTGTACACCCGCGGCATCCTGACCGCGCTCAACAGCATCTGGAGTGACGCCGTGGCCGGCACCATCCTTGGCTTCGCACCGGGACCGATGGCGGTGGGGGTGGGGGCGCTGAGCGCGGTCGTCGTGGCGCTGATCGCCATTGCGGCCACCCTGCGAGGTGTGCTCAAGCAAGCAGACGTGTCCTTGTTGACCGCGAACGAAGGAGTGGTCGCCCCTGCCGAAACCCTCCCCCCGAAGCCTTCTCGAGTCTCTCTGGCCATCGCGATCTCCGGCCTCGCCAGTGCCGCCGCGGTTTGCCTCAGCGTCGACGCCGCGGCGGGAACCGCTGCCGCCGGTGCATATTTCGGTGCAGGAGCTGGGTGCTTGATCGGGTTGCTCGCGACCTTCCGGTGGGGATTGGGGCGAACGTCTCGTTCGACCAAGGTTCTGGCACATTCGATCTCTCAACTCGGACGCCGATCGAGTGCACGACGACCGGGCCGCAGCTTGGCAACCGTCGCGTTGCTGGCCACCGGAGTGTTCCTGGTCTTGTCGGTCGGGGTGTACCGACTCGATGTTCCTGAGCGGGGCGCTCGAGATTCCGGCACGGGTGGGTTCGCGCTCTGGGCCGAGACCACGTTGCCCGTCCACCAAGATCTGAACAGTGAGTCCGCTCGGGAAAACTACGGCCTGGAAGACTTCGACTGGAGTGGCGTGTCGTTCGTTCCCTTCCGGGTGCGGCCCGGCGACGACGCCAGCTGTCTGAATCTCAACCTTTCCCAGCACCCAACGCTGTTGGGGGTGGATCCTGGGTTGCTCGCCAGTCGAAACGCGTTCGTGTTCCAAGACGTGTGGAGCGGTTCGCGCGCGACCGACTCGCCTTGGGAACTTCTGGAAGAGGGGGGAGACGGCTGGATTCCCGCCATCGGCGATCAAGCCAGTGTGACCTGGGCACTTCACAAGAAGTTGGGTGACGTTTTGCAATATCAGGACGAACGAGGTCATGCGTGGCCGGTGAAAATCGTTGGGACTCTCCGTGGTTCAATTTTGCAAGGGAACTTGGTGGTCGCCGAACAAGACCTGGAAGCTGCTTTTCCAACGGTTAGCGGTTCCCAACGTTTCCTGATCGACGCCCCCTGGGAAAACCGAGAAGAGGTCGCCCAACAGTTGACCCGAGGACTGGAAGACCGTGGCATGGAGGTGGTGACCACTCAGCAACGGCTCGCCGAATTCTCTGCCGTGCAGAATTCCTACCTGACCATTTTCCAGGTTTTGGGAGCCTTGGGACTTCTCTTGGGGAGCGTGGGGTTGTGGATGGTAGTTCTGCGCAACGTGGTCGAACGCCGGGGAGAAATGGCACTGCTGGACGTCATCGGCTTTCGCCGGCCCCAGATTCGGCAACTCTTGGTGAGTGAGCACTTCTGGTTGCTCTTGGCGGGGTTGGTCAGCGGAACGGTTGCCGCCCTGCTGGCGATTCGTCCCGCGCTCCGAGGAACCGCATCGACGTCTCCGTTCGACCCATGGACTTGGGGCATGGTGGCAGGGGTGGTGGTCCTCGGTACCCTCTGGGTGGTGCTGGCGTCCCGTTTCGCCGTTCGCGGGAATCCTTGGGTCGCCCTGCAACGCGAATAGAAAGAGAGGACACGATGATCAGAGTTCGATTTCGACGGCCGGGGCACTCCTCGTTGTGGAGCGCGGCGCTGCTCGTTCTGGTGACCCTGCCGCTCCCCGCGGCGACCGTCTCCTCGAAGACCGAGGACGCCGAGGAAACAGCGGAGGCTCTCCAGGAAAAGCGCGAACAAGAGTTCATGGAGATGCTGAGTGGAGTCAAGCTGACCGGATCCTTCACCGCCAACGACTCTCCGGCCGATCAGCCCCTCACGGAAGAGAGCTACACGATCACCAAGGTCAGCAAGATTTCCGATCACTTGTTTCTGTTCGACGCTCGGGTGCAGTACGCGGGACGTGACGTGAGGGTGCCGATTCCGCTGAATGTCTACTGGGCCGACGACACCCCGGTGATCACCCTCACCGATATGACGATTCCAGGTCTTGGAACCTACACCGCCCGAGTCCTGTTCTATCGGGGGAAGTATGTCGGCACTTGGTCCGGCAAGACCCACGGCGGGCATATGTTCGGCCGCTACACCAAAATCGAACAGGAACCACCGGTCACGAAAGACGCCGCCGACTCGAACGGGAAATGAGCACGGAACTGCGGAGGAAGCTCGATGGGGACCTGGATCACACTACTTTTCGCCGCCGCGACGACCTCGTCCACGGAAACCACTTCGGAACCTTGGCCCTCGTTCCGTGGCGCTCGGGCTTCGGGTGTCGCCGAGGGAGCCAAACCACCCACGGAGTGGGACTACGACGAACGCACGAACATTCAGTGGGAACGCTACATCCCGGGACTGGCCCACTCTTCTCCCGTGGTGTGGGGGGACACCATCTTCGTCACCACTGCCCTCCGAGAAGATGGCAATGAGGAAGAGCTGAAGATCGGTCTTTACGGCAGCATCGAGCCGGTGCCTGACGAAGGCGAGCAATCGTTCCAAGTCATGGCCATCGATCGCAACGACGGAGAGATTCTCTGGGAGGAAACAGCCTGGGTCGGATCACCCCGCTTCCCTCGCCATCCCAAGGGGAGCTTTGCCGCGTCTTCGCCCGCCACCAACGGTGACTACGTGGTCGCCTTTTTCGGCACTGAAGGCCTCTATTGCTTCGACTCGGAAGGCGAGTTGGCTTGGGAGAAAGATCTGGGAGAACTCAGCTCTTGCTTCTACATGGTCCCTTCCGCCGAATGGGGATTCTCCAGCTCTCCAGTCATCCATGAAGACAAAGTGATCGTCCAGTGTGACATTCAGAAAGGGTCCTTCCTGGCGGCTCTGGATTTGAAGACAGGAAAGGAGCTCTGGCGAACGGCAAGAGAGGAGGTGCCGACCTGGAGCACGCCGACCGTGGACATCCGCGACGGACGCCGTCAGATCATCGTCAACGGCTACAAACACATCGGTGCCTACGAACTCGACACCGGCAAGGAGATCTGGAAGCTGGTGGGGGGAGGAGACATCCCGGTTCCTGCCCCGGTCGTCGCTCATGACCTGGTCTTCATCACCAACGCTCACGGGCAAATGGCGCCGATCTACGCGATCGACACGATGGCCGAAGGCGAACTCACCATCGATGCCGACACCTGCGAAGGCATGGTGTGGAGCTATCCGACCCGGGGCAACTACATGCAGACCCCGCTGGTCTATGGTGACCACCTTTACATGTGCACCGATGCGGGAGTCTTGACCTGCTACGTGGCACGCACCGGCGAGGAGAAGTACCGCCAGCGTCTTGGACGAGGGCAGTCCGGCTTCACGGCTTCGTCGGTGGCGGCCAACGGACACCTGTACTTCACCAGTGAAGACGGAGAGACCTACGTGGTCAAAGCTGGACCGAAGTACGAGGAAGTCGCGGTCAACGACAACGGGGAACCGACCATGGCGACTCCCGCCATCGCAGGAAACTCCCTGATCATCCGGACCCGCAGCTTCCTCATGAGCGTCGGCGAGGGACCGTGAACCGGACAGGGGGCGTGCCGAATCGGGAGGGACCCCGGTAACGGAGTCGTCATCGCCGACTCGCGGCGGCGGATGCTCTCCCTTGGTCCGAACCCGCACTATTTGCTCGTTTCCCTGGGCGGCAAGGGTGGTTGACGACTGAATCCGCCCGTCGATCGATCCCGAAAGAACCCGAAGTCGGTTTCCGTCGTACACTGGCGTGGTTTTTGTTGTCTCGAATGACCGCGACAACCTCTCCCGTTTCCAAGTTTCTTCCAAACCACAAAGCTCGACGCTCTCGATGACCCTCCAAACCCTCGAATGCGATGCCCTTGTGATCGGTGCTGGCCCCTCAGGGTCCGCGACCGCGGCGGTTCTTGCCGAGCAGGGCCATCGGGTCATCCTCCTCGAGCGCGAGAAGTTCCCCCGCTACAAGGTCGGCGAGTCATTGATTCCCCACTGCTGGTTTCCCCTCCAGCGTCTGGGACTGGTCGACAAGCTGGACTCCTCCCCGTTCGTGGTCCGCAAGCACAGCGTGCAGTTCGTGGGGACCGACGGGCAGCTCTCCACACCGTTTTACTTCTCCGAGCACAGCGACCATGACAGCTCCCGTACCTGGCAGGTCGTCCGCAGCGAATTCGACCAGCTCCTCCGCGACAATGCGGAAGAGAAGGGGGCGACCATCCTCGAGGAGACCGCGGCTCGTGAGCTGATCCGCTCGGACAACGGGGTGGAGGGAGTCATCGCCGTGCGCCAGCGCACCGAAGAGCTGAACATCCGCGCCCCGGTCACCATCGACGCCAGCGGCCGCGACATGTTCGCGCAAGTGCGCAACGAGTGGCGAGTGCCGGATCCCAAGCTCAAGAAGATCGCCGTGTGGACGTACTATCGCGGCGCCCAGCGCGATCCGGGAATCGACGAAGGCGCAACCACCATTGCCTATGTGCCCGGCAAGGGTTGGTTCTGGTACATCCCACTCTCCAATGACATGGTCAGCGTGGGAATCGTGGCTGATCGTGACTACCTGTACCGAGATTCCCGCGATCCCGACGAGATCTTCGATCGGGAAGTGGGTGGTCAGCCGTGGGTCAAAGCCCACCTCGAACCCGGCGAGAAGACCCAAAAGTGCCGGGTGACCAGTGACTACTCATACCGCTCCCGGTACTGCGCTGAAAACGGACTGGTGCTGACCGGGGATGCGTTCGCGTTCCTGGACCCAGTGTTTTCCTCCGGCGTGTTCCTAGCCCTGCAAGGCGGAGTGATGGCGGGAGACGCCGTGCATGAGGCACTCACCGCGGGAGACGTTTCCGCGGACCGGTTCGCCCAGTACGGCGACGGCTTCTGTGACGCCATCGAAGCCATGCGACAACTGGTCTACGCGTTCTACGACGAAACCTTCGATTTTGGGGCATTCATCCAAGAGCGTCCCGACCTGAAAGCGGACTTGACCGATTGTCTGATCGGAAACGTCCAGCGAGACTTCGGGGAGCTATTCCGGGCCGTCTCGGAACGAGCTCAGATTCCCACCCCGCTGAGCTACGGACGCCCACTTCTCGCATCCTGAGCACGGGTCCTGAAGCCACGGGGCGGTCCGAAACGCGGCGCCTCGCGGGTTTCCCACGCGCGACCTCCGATGCGCACGAAATGCGGTCGTCGTCCCTAGTTGGGACCCACTCAATCGTTCGGAATCCGAGCTTTATTAGCTTTTGTTGATCCGTTGCTCGACGTATCTGAGTCTCCAGGCTAGTTTTCTTGCGCCGATTTTCAGTGTCCTTCCGGGGGGTTTACGCCACATGGACCGCTCAACTGTGAATCGTCCTCAGCCAGGACAGTTCGAGCAAGCCGGTTTCCCGACACGCTGCAGGTTCCTCACGAAAGCGCTCCCAGCCACTCTGGGTGCACTGTTGATGGGGAATGTCGCACTCGCTCAAGCGACCAAAGAGCCGCCCCCGCAAGAACCGATTCGAGGGGAGGCACCCGCTCGGGACCGGGACAACATCCTGCTCTTCATCGGCGATGACATGGGCGTCGATGTGGTGGGCGCGTACGGTCTCGGCAACGATCTGCCCCCGACTCCCACCCTTGATTCTCTCGCCGCCAACGGAATTCTGTTCACGAACTGCTGGGGCAACCCGCTGTGCTCCCCGACACGCGCCAACATCCAGACCGGCCGCTACTCGTTCCGCAATGAAGTGGGGACGGTTCTGACCGGGGGCAAGTCCCTTCCGCTCGACGAAATCACCTTGGCCGAGATGCTCGACCGTGGGACCAACGGCGGCTACGACTGCGCCTACTTCGGCAAATGGCATCTCAGTAACCCCGACCAGGGAGGCGCAGACGGCCCCAACCTGCAGGGCTATCCACAGTTCTCGGGCACCCTGTACAACATCGCCTGCCCAGATCCCGCCTGCCCGCCGCCGTGGACCAACGACTACTACAACTGGCCCAAGACCGAAAACGGGGTGGAATCGACCAGTTCGATCTACGCCACCACGGAAACCACGGATGAAGCCGTGTCGTGGCTGGAAACGGCGCAAGAACCATGGTTCTTGACCGTTGCGTACAACGCCGCACACTCTCCGTTCGATGAGCCTCCTTCCGACCTCCACACCTACGACTTCAGTCAGGGCAGCACCGCGAACCAGCGATACCGCGCCATCATCGAAGCGATGGACACGGAAATGGGCCGCCTTCTCTTGTCGATTCCGACCGAAGTGATGGATCGGACCAGCATCGTCTTCGTGTGTGACAATGGGACCGCTGGTGGCAGATCCGTCGCTCCGTTCGACCCCGATCGCGCGAAGTCCACGTTGTTCGACGGTGGCATCCGAGTCCCGTTGATCGTGTCGGGGCGGGCCGCCAAACAGCCGGGCACGGTTTGCGATGCTCTGGTGAATGCTTGCGATGTGTTCCCAACCATCGCCCACATGGCCAAGATTAATGTTCGTTCGGTCTACCCAGGGGTGCAGTTCGATGGCCTGAGCTTGAAGCCGTACCTGTTTGGCCCCAATCGGCCCTCGATCCGCACTCACATTTACGCCGAACAGTTCATCCCCAACGGAACGAACCCCCAGGCCGACTACCGAGCAGTCCGCAATAGCCGCTTCAAGCTGATTCGCGTGGTGACGGGAAACACCGACCCCTACGGAGCACCCGAGCTGCTGTTCGATCTGATCACCGACCCGTACGAAAACACCAACCTGCTCGACTCCCTCCCCCTGGACCTGCCGGCACAGTCGGCCTACGACGAACTCGACAGTTTCTTGGCCAATCTGATCCCCGGTCGTTGACCAGGGCCTCGGGAAACTCGCCACCGTCCTATGGTGGCCATTCCATGGTCGGGCGGCTCCGGTCTGCCTTGGTTTGCTCTCCGCATCTCGCGGGCTGGAACGATCAAGAGAAGGTTTCCCAGGCGGAGGATCTTGGGTTCTTGGGAGAGCCCGACTTCGTCACCTCGTCCCGGCAACACGAAGAACTTTGCAGTGCACTTCGCGACGCGAACGTGGAGCTTCATGTGCTGCCGGCTCACCCGGGTCTCACCCTCGACGCGGTCTACACCCACGACTCTTCCCTCGTCACCGATCAAGGTTTCGTGGCCATGCGTCCGGGGAAGGTCAACCGTCGCGGTGAGGCCGATGCTCACGAAGCGTTCTATGAAGCCTCCGGCATTCCCCGTCTCGGCGCCATCCAGGCACCGGGCCACGTCGAGGCCGGGGATGTGGTGTGGCTGGATTCCAAAACGCTGCTGGTGGGGCGTGGATTTCGCAGCAATCCGGACGGCATTCGCCAGCTCCAAGAATTGGTCGGGAGCCGCGTCAGTGTGCGATCCGTCCCGCTGCCCTACGACCAGGGACCTGGATCCTGCCTGCACTTGATGAGCCTGCTCAGCATGCTCGATGAAACAACTCTCTTGATCGATCGTCCCTGGCTCGCCGTGGAAACCCTCGAGTTCCTGGAAGATCGTGGCTTCCGACTTTTGGACATGGAGCCTTCGGAACGCGCCACCTTGGCTTGCAACGTGCTCGCGCTCGGGGACGGCCGACTCCTCGCCATCCGCGAGAATCAGAACACCAACGCCCGCCTGCAATCGGCCGGGTTCGACGTCCGGACGTTTTCCGGTTCGGCTCTGTGTGTCTGCGGCGGCGGGGGACCCACTTGCCTCACCCGTCCTCTGTGGAGAGAAAACAGAGTCGGCGTCACTCGATGAACAGTGGGGACGAGGGTCCTTTCCTTAGCAGCGGATCGATCTCTTCGTCCGTCAGAGATTCCAGGAACGCGACCAAGTCGTCGATCTCTTCATCGCTGAGGAACAGCGGCACCAGAATTTGCTCGCCGCCGTGGTGCCCGGGAGGACGAGCGCTCTCCAAGGTCGAGTAGTACTCGACCACTTCGCGCAGAGTGCTGAACTGCCCTTGGTGCATGTAGGGCGCCGTGCGTGCAACATTGCGCAGGGACGGTGTCTTGAAAGTCCCCCAGTTCTCCGGCGAGTTGACCAGGAACTTCAGGCGACGCGCCGCCTTGCCCCCCGTGTCGTCGCTGTAGGGACCGCGGGCGTTGAACTCATCGGCAAGCAACGTCGGAACCCCGCCAAACCGACCGGAGTCTGTGGGTTCCCCTCCGTCTCCGTCGGGGACTCGAATGTCGTGGAATTCTCCGTCCGACAACGTCGGTCCGTGGTGGCACAAGGTGCAATTGCCTCGTCCGACGAAGGTCTTCAATCCCCGCTGGGCCGCCGGAGACAGGGAAGACAGGGCCGCCTTGTGGCCACGTCGAAACCCCTCGACGAAGCGGTCGAAGACCGAGTTGCGACTCACCAGTCGACGTTCGTAGGCGGCAATGCACTTGGCGAGGTTGACGAAAACCTCGGTGACTTGCGACTGATCCGAGGGATCCATGGTCTCCCACCGCGCCGCCCAGTCCCCCAAGTTCTCGGCCGGGACCTCCAAGGTCGGGAGGTCTCCCACCACCTGTTGGTAGGCTTCGCGCAAGGCCGCATCATTCTGCAACAGCTGGAAGAACTGGAGCCGGTGACCGCCCATCTCCACCGCGCTTTCCATCGGACGCATCGCTTGAGACCAAAGGCTGTCCGTTCGCCCATCCCAAAACAGCCAGCGCGAATAGGCCGAATTCCAGATGGACGGGGTATGGCGGGGCAGCACCTCCAACCCTTCTCCGAGCGATTGACCATCAGCGAATCCCAGCGCCGGATCGTGACAGGTGGCGCAGGAGATTTCTCCGTTAGCGGAGAACCTCGGATCGAAGAAGAGGTACTGACCAAGGCGGGCCGCCGCCGGGTCGTCCGCGAAACGATTGGTTTCATCCACGGGTGCCTTTGGCAACGGCGACAGCCGATCGATCTCCCGTTGCTCCGCTTCGGTAAATAACGCCGGTAGCTCTTGAAGCCCCGTCCATCCGAACAGCGTCACGAGCCACCATCCCCAAGTCATGGTCATTCCAAAGTCAGCTCGAGCTGCGCCCGCTCCGTCACACCGTGGCGCGTGATGTCCAAGTAGATTTCCCAGAATCCGAACATGTGAAACATCATGCCTTGAACCAAGAAACGGCCGTTGCTCAGAGACTGGACTTCCGGCCGAGTGTTCATTCCATGACCGTGCTCCGGCATGTCGGCATCGGCGATCAACTCCAAGTCGGTCACTCGGCTGGTCGGGTCCGCCGCCTCTTTGATCTCGACCACCAACTCGAACAACTCATTGACCCCGGGAGGTTGAGGGACGATCCAACAGGTGACCAGGTAGCGACCGCCATTGCTGAGTGTCTCCAAACCGTCGCCCAGGGTCTCGGGTTGCGACTGCTCGCCCACGGGAGAGGATTCCGCGACCGGACGAATCATTTCCGCGCTCTCCGGCTCCGTGGTCGAGCGGCAACCGGCCAACCCGACGAGCACCCACCAGACGCAAGCAACCTTTCTCATTCGCCCTTCCCTTTGTTCCCGACGTAGGCTTCCGCACCGAAGGCGGTGACGAACTCGCCGTCTTCGGTGAACACTTGGCAGCGGTGATTGCCGAAATCCAGAACGAACAGGCGCCCCGTTCCATCCTGGGAAACGCCATGAGGCTTGAAGAAGCTTCCGGCCCGCAAACCGATGCCACCCCATTCTCGTTCCAGCTCACCGTCCGCCGTCCACTTCATCACTCGGTGACGTCCGGCATCCGTCAAGTACACCGAGCCATCCGCGGCGGCGTGAATGCCTCGAGGAAGAACCCCCTCGCCCAATCCTCCACTCGGGGATCCCAAGTAGCCAAGTACTCGGCCTTCCCGATCACAGCGAACGACGCGCCGGTTGCCGGCATCCACGACCAAGAGTTCTTCCCCGTTCGCCGCCACCGCCAAGTCGGTGGGGGCCAGGAACTGGTTCGGTCCCGTCCCGGATTCCCCGAACTCTTTGACGAAACCCAGCTTCTCGTCCAAAACCAGGATTCGGCTGCCCCACGCGTCCAGAATGTAGAGATGACCGTCCGGCCCTTCGGTCATGGCCACGGCTTCGACGGGCCGCGGCCCGTCCGGGTTCACCGCGCTCAAGTCAACCGCAGCCACGAACTTTCCGATGCCCCCGGGCAGGTTGCGACCATCCGGATGATTGACGACACGGAAGCGCTGCAATCGTTGGTTGCCCGTGTCGCAGACCAACACCTCTTGCCCGTCATCCCGCCACACGAAACCCTGAGGTCGAATCAGTTGAGCGAATCTTTCCCCGAATCGACCGATGCGTCCGAGGAACAAGGGGTCCTGGTCCTCCAATTCGAAGAGCAACAGTTGGTGAGTTTCGAGGTCCGACACCACGACCCGCTGCCCACTCACTTGGATCGACGGCCCATAGTGCACGGAAGCCGAAGCAACGATGCCGGCTTCCTCGGAGGTGTCCTCGCCGGGGAGAAAGACCTGGCAGCGATCCTCGAAGGCTTCCGCGACAACCGCGTACTGCCCGTTTGGTGCCACCGCGACGTCACAAGGGTAGTGCAGCCGGCCTTCTCCGACGTGGGGTTCGAGTTCGTGGAGCCCCCAACGATCCACCACTTGACCGGTCATGGCGAAGCGCTGAATGCGATGATTGTGAGAGTCGGTGACGTACAGCTGGCCGTGAGCGAACGCAATGCCTTGAGGGCTCGACAACAACCCGGGAAACGACCCATATCCGGCCCAGCTTGCCACCGGCTGACCCGCAGAATCCAGCTGCAGGATCTGATGGCGATTCGAGTCACTCACGAACACGCCGCCTCCCGGAGCGATGGTCACGGCACAGGGATGGCTCACGTTGTCGGGACGCATCTCGAGGGCCGCGTCGTCGCCCGGGACGAGGCTCAAAGAGACGAGGCGCCGGTTGCCTCGGTCCACCACCACCAAACGGTCTTGGTCGACACTGATTCGTCCTGGCCAGCGAAGCTCGAATCCTTGGGACGGGAGAGTGCGCTCGAACTCTCCCGTGGATCGAAACACTTGGATCCGGTGATTGCCCGAATCGGCCACGTAAATCCTGCCGCCGGCATCCGCGGCGATCCCTGCCGGGAAGCAAAACTCTCCCGGCTCCTGTCCCCAAGAACCCCATTGTCGCCATTCGACCCCTTGGGGAGAGAACGCGCGGACCCGGTGATTGCCGGTGTCCGTGATGTACAGGATGCCGTTGGGCGCGACGGTGACCGCGTGGGGCTCGCGCAAATCGCGAATTTCGACCAGGAAGCGCCCGAACACCGGGGGAGGGTCGTCGACTGCGAACGCCCCGAGCACGACCAAGAAGAGTAGCGCTGACATCGATTTCTCACCCCGCCGCAGGTTCTTCGAGAACGCCGATTCTAGCAGGCCGTTGAAAAAGTCTTTCGGCGCCCGATCGGAGCTTTTCGCCTGCGTCTTCGTCCTCGAATCCTCGACGAATCCACCGAATCGTTCGCGGTTCGACTCCTTGGCGGAAGCAAAAATCTCTCGATCGGCCATCCAGGCTTTTTTCAACGACCTGCGAGTGCCTCCATTCGGAGCTTCTCGTTCGCTTTCGCCCGGGCACACGACCCCGACCTCGCGCTGGTGAACGGCGGCTCCAAAGTCCCAGGTACGTCATCGCGCGGCACCGACATGGCCCTTGCGACATCCCGGAGGGCCGTCGAAAATGGTGACAGTGGTGGAGCCTTCCCGAAACCGGCTCCGGACTGGGAGAACGAAACGATGGGCAAATCTTCACCGGCATGGATTCTCAGCAGCGTGATGGGGCTCTCTGCCTCGACCGGAATGGCGGCCAACCGGCCCGTCGAACCAGAAATCGTCCTGCCCTTCAGCGGTGACACCACCCGAGGCGAGCACTACGTGGTCAGCCCCGAAGACGACCACCTGCTCGGCACCGTGCTGTTCTTCCTCTCCAGCCACTGCGACGAGAGTCGGAGACTCGGCGAGGAGTGGGTGGGGCTCTGCGAGGCCTACCAAGAAGAGGGCTTTCAGTTTCTGGGAATCAACTCCAACGCGGGAGAGAACGAGGAACAGATCCGCGAGTTCACCTCCACCATTGGCGTCACGGTTCCCGTTCTGGTCGACCCCCTTCAAGACCTCGCCCGGCACCTGGGAGTGACTCGCAACGCGACCTTCGTCGTCTTGAACGCAGACCTGGGCTTGGTCTACCGCGGGGACCTGGAAGGGGAGTCCGGAGACGCAGTGGCGGAAGCTCTGGAAGCCATGATCATGGAAGACTCAGTGTCCCCGCTGCGGGGATCGGGAACAGGCTCGGAGTTCACCGCCATCGACGCCGCTTCGGTGCAGATGGAGGTCCGCTACCACCGCGACGTGGAACCTCTCATCCAAGAAAACTGCCTCGAGTGTCACCGGTCTGGACAAAGCGCTCCCATGGCGTTCGAGACCTACGATGACGTCCGGGGCTGGGCTCCCATGATCGCCGAAGTGGTCAGCACCGAACGCATGCCTCCGTGGCACGCGAGCGCTCAGCACGATGGTCGATTCCGTAACGAACGGCGACTCACCGAAACCGAGAAAGCGACGCTGGTGCGTTGGGCGTTGTCTGGCGCGGATCAGGGAGACGCTGCCGAAGCACCGGAACCTCGCGAATTCGAAGCCGGAGAGTGGTTCCGAGACGACCCCGACTTCGTCCTCGAAATCCCTGAAGAACAGCACATTCCGGCCGAAGGGACGATTCCGTATCGCTATCTCGAGGTCGACCCGGGCTTCACCGAAGACCGCTACGTGCGCGCCATGCAGATTCTGCCGACCGACTTGGTCGCAACCCATCACGTGATCGTGTACTTGCTGGCTCCGGGCTCGGCCCGCGGCGCCATGCTCTCCGATCCGAACGTCGCCCTCGGAGCGGGGATGCTCGCCGGCTACGCCCCGGGATCCGGCTACGAACTGCATCCCGAAGGCACGGCGGGTTTGATTCCCGCCGGCTCACGGTTCCTGTTCGAGCTACACTACACCGCGACCGGAGTCGAGAGCACGGACCGCAGCAAGATCGGCATTTGGTGGTCGGACCGGACCGACGAGCGCATCGTCCGCGGTGAAGCGATCATGAACTTCCGAATCGACATTCCGCCGGGAGAGCCCGCCGCCACGTTCTCCGCCGAAAAGACCATCGATCGGCCGATGGAACTCCTGTCGCTGACTCCCCACATGCACAGTCGCGGCAAGTCATTTCTCTACGAGCTGATCCGTCCCGGCCAACCGCCAGAGGAGTTGCTCAACGTCCCGAACTACGACTTCAACTGGCAGTATTCTTTCGAGTTCGATTCCTCCCCTCGAGTTGAGCCCGGAGACGTCCTGAGGGTCACCGCGGTCTACGACAACTCCTCGGCCAATCCCCACAACCCGGACCCTAAGGCGCGGGTCCGCTGGGGAGACCAGACCTGGGAAGAGATGTTTATCGGCTTCGTGAGCTATCTCGACATCGAGTAATTAAGACCCAAAAGAGGTCCACTAAAGAGTCACTCAAAGGTCTCTCGCTCGTTCGAGGGACGTTCTGTTGATTCCCCCTCGCTCAGGACGCAGACTCCCGGGCCCGCCACCGCGTCGGCCGCAGCGGTCCGCCCAAGAGTCCGACAGGGCCGCCAGTCCCTGATCGAACCAAGCTGGGTCCGCCGTGGTCTTCGGCCCCCCGGAATTGGGTGGCGGAGCACGCGTTCTCGTCGGGAGGGAGATCCCCAGCATGAGCCGTCTGGCCAGGGTCGTTGCGGCGATCGGATTGCTCTCCGTTCCCGCGGTCGCGGGAACGGTTCCCGAGTCGCGAGACTCGCTGCAGGAGCTGTCCCCCCGCATCCGGGGCGAGCCGCGACTCACTCCTCCGCACCCCCTGTGTCCGCTGGCGACCAAGCTCCAACTTGCAACGGACTTGCCGACATTGGCCTGGGCCCACATCACCGATGGGATTCGCCACTGGACCGTCGTTTCCGGGGACACCTATCAAACCGACCATGTCCTGCCCTTGGTCGGCTTTCGAGCCGGGACTCGTCACTGGATTCGGGTCCGGATCGAATCAGTGACGGGACAAGAAACGTTGCACCCGGACGTTCTCCGATTCGATGCAGCTCCGGTCCCGCCAGACTTTCCCGTCTTCGAAGTCACCACTCTCGACCCGTCCCGCCAAGACCATGGACTGACCGTATTCTGCGCCCAGGCCGGAACCACTGCCGCGGCGGGCAGCGTAGTCTTGATGACCGATTCTCAAGGGCAGGTGGTCTGGTACTACGACGACCCCGAATACCAACCGTTCCACGTGATCAAAGCGCGCGGCGGCAACTTGTTGCTCAACGATGGTCTGTTGATCAAAGAAGTGGACTTGTGGGGCGATGTCCACGGCATGTGGTACGCGAATCGACGACTGCCAAGTTTCCGGCCCATCGACGCCACCCCCGTCAACGTCGACTCGTTCCACCATGAACTCATCGAGCTTCCCGAACAGGAAGACGCCGACTTTCTCGCCATCAGCACCGAACTGCGGCAACTTCCGGATTACCCGATCGACGAAACCAACCTGGAAAACACGGTGGCGATGGCCCCGGTGGTGGGGGACGTCCTGGTCGAGTTCCGCCGCGACGGCAAGATCGTTCGCAAACACTCGCTCTTGGACTCCCTGGATCCCTACCGAGTCTCCTATGACTCCCTAGGGGGCTTCTACAATGGTTTCTATGGAGTGTCCCTGGACTGGTCTCACAGCAACGCGGTCATCATTGATCCGGCAGATGGCAACTACATTGTTTCGGTGCGCCATCAGGACGCGATCGTCAAACTCGAGCGTCGGCGTGGCAAGCTGCTGTGGATCCTGGGCGACCCGCGACGCTGGAACAGTCCTTGGAGCGAGACCCTGCTTCGCCCCCTGCAGAACCTGGCCGAGCCCTTCGAGTGGCCGTTCCATCAACACGCTCCGAAGCTGATTGCCCCAGGACGCGTGGTCGTGTTCGACAATGGCAATCATCGCGCGATTCCTCCAGAACCCCCGATGGCTCCCGAGGATTCCTGGTCGCGGGTGGTCGAATACACCATCGATGAAGAGCAGGGGACGGTGCGACAGTCTTGGTCCTACGGGGACGGCTCCTGGTACTCGAGCGCGTTCGGGAACGTCGACGTTCTGCCGAACACAGGCAACATCCTGGTCACCGATGGGGCTCGGGTCGATGACGAAGGGTCTTCCTTTGCGCGCATCTTCGAGTTGACCCCGGAAAACCCGCCGGGCGTGGTGTTCGAGCTGGTGCTTTCGGATCCGGACCCGGAACGCGGGTGGACCATCTATCGAGCTGCTCGGTATTGAGGGGCTTTGCTCTTGGGGCGGGGGTGGTGCGGTGGGCGTTTCCCCTCCGAGTCGGGGGTACACTCGCCTCTTTTGGCACTTCTGGGGGTGGGCTCGCTCGGCGCCGACGCCGATTTCGCGTTGCGTCGGACCGCGCTTTTGAGAACGACGCCGGCATAGACCCCCGACTCGGAGGGGAAACGCCCACCGCACCACGCGGCCGCTTTTTTCGCTCCGCCGGGGGGGAGGCTGGCGCCTGGTTCGCCTGGAGAGGCTGTTGCGTTTGGGGCTGAGGAACGTGTTAGTTTGGGTGCGAACCGGAAGAGCCTCTGTTCGAACGGGCGGCGTTGCACTCCGCTCAAGAGTGCTCGGTAGATTCGTTCAATTTCCTCGAGATTCGCTCGCAGTGCCCAGAGGAAGTCTCTGGTTCATCATCCTCCCCAAGGCTCTCTGCCGGCACTGGTTTCGATTTGTTCGATGAGATCGTCGAACCCAAGCGTCCATTCTTTGTCGATGGCGAACGCGGCGGTTTCGTGGGTTTCGACTTGGCCGGATGGCCAGTGAATCTTCACCTCCTCGCCGTAGGCGGGAACCTCACCGTTCTCCAGATTCGGGTTCCGAAGAAAGTCCAGCGGAAGGTCAAGCTGGTCAAGGAGCGATGGGTCGATTTTCAGTTCTCCGGTCAGCGGCCGTGGTTCGCTGGTGTCCGTGACTTGCTCGTATTGGATGTTGCCCGGCTGATCCCCTTGGAGAGTGAACTGGTACTGCGAGAAGTGCCAGCAGCCAGAGTTCGTATAGGTCACCGAAGCCTTGCTTCCCGGAGGAAGATCGGCAAGCCGAGGGACGGTCGGCGGGGAGTCTGGTGACTCGGCGCACGCAGCCAGCGCGAGGATCAGCAATGAACGCTTGCATGCGATCATGCTTCTCTTTCTCTTGCCCATCAACGATCGGATCGTTGCTTCCGGATCGTTGCTTCGAGAATCGGCGTTCTGGCCATCAGAAGCCTCATTCACCCTGAGCTACAAACCCAACAGTTCTTTGGCCTCGGCTTCGGACATTTCCGTTTCTACTTGGGCGAACCAAGGGAGTCTTGTGAAGAACGGGGTCTTCTTCCATTCCTGAGCGAGCTGATAGGCGTCATCCGCTTCGGCAACTTGGTCCTGCTTCCAGTGGTTCATGGCGACGAAGTACAGATGCCAGCCGGGGTAGGGGAACTTGTCACTGATGATCGGCATTCGATCGAAAATCTGCTGAGCGGCTTCGAACTGTTCGTTGCGGAACTGGAGCATGCCCATCAGCGCGAGGGCTTCGGCGTCATTGGGATCGGTGCGAAGGGTTTGCCGCGCGTAGCCGAGGGCTTCGTCGACCTCTTCGGGGGTCGCGGTGGGGGTGTTGCTGATCAGGAGGGCGAGGTTGCTGAGTGCCTTGTAGTAGAGGGGGTTCTTCTCGAGGCATTCGCGCATGGCGTCGGCCCCTTCTTGGCGGCGCCCCGACGCGGCCAGGACCCAGCCGAGTTCGACCAGAGCCCGCAAGGAGTCCTCCTCGTGCTGGGTGGCTCGGCGCAGATGGGCTTCGGCGGCCGGATACTCCTTTCGCTTGGCCAGCAGCATGCCGATCTTCATCCGAAACTCGGCGCGGTCCGGATCCAACTCGATGGCCTTTTCAAAAGACTGCAGCGCCGCGTCTTCCCGGCCCGCTTCCAGCTCGGATTGACCGACCAGGAAGCGCAGCTCGGCGGACTCGGGAGCAATGCGCAAGCAATCCCGCAGGACTTCGAACGCCGCCTCGGAGTTTCCGTTCTTTTCCAGAACGCTCGCCAGCATGCGTCGCACGGTCCAACTATCCGGCCGGAGGGCCACACACACCCGTAGGTGATCTTCTGCCTTGGCCAACTCCTCGCGCCGAGACTCGAACTCGGCCAAGGTGATGCGCAAGCGAAAGTCGCCGGGGTGGTCACTCAATCCGCGACGGTAAACATCGATGGCCCCTTCCAAGTCTCCGGTCCGCGCCAAGGAGTTGCCCAGCATCCATTGCGTGGCAGGGGGCATGGTCTCGAACTCGGTGGAGTGGGCCAAGTCGAGCAGGTCGTTGCGATTGCCGTTCAGCACGGCTTCGCGAAGGCGGCTGCGGAGTTCGTCGGGATCGGCGGCCATGGAGATCACGGTGAGCTTCTCTGCCATCGCCACATCGCCCGCCCGGCGGCGGAGTTCGGCCCAGTCGTCCAACGCTCCGGCGAGTTCCACGGACACATCGCTTTCCGCAATGCGGCTGCAAGCTTCGTCCACGTCCAGGCTCACCAGATCCAGGCCGTATTCCTGAAACGCGTCGGAGATGCTGCGCTCGAATGCGTCGATTCCCCGATCCATCCCTTCTTTGCCAGGACCGCGCATCTCTCGCAGTTTCCTGACCCGATCGAGCAACCGATCGTCCTTGGCGATCTTGGCCGCGCGGGCTTCGGTGGCCACTCGATCCGCCAACAGGGTTTCACGGATGGTGACCACCCGCTCCTTCAGTGCATCGTCGGCGACCCCGGCTTGGAGCGCCGCCTCGGCTCGTTCCACCGAAACGAGGGCAGCGTCCAACGACGCCAGATCGGGCTCGAAGGACGCCAAAGATTGGCCGCGTCGCTGCATGGCCTCTTCCAGGATCTGGCTGACCTGAGACGAGGTCTGCTCCAAGCGCGCCCGCTTCTGCTGTTGAATCCACCAAGTGCCTCCGCCCAGACCAATCACGCCAAGCAAGACCGCCGAGGCCAAAGCAATGGTCATGCGGGTGCGCACTCGGGCTGCCGCGGCCGCCAGCTGAGCCTGGCGAGCTCGCTCTTCGACCGACGCCAGGTGCTCGGAGATCTTGGTGGCGAGAACCCGAGCATTGGCGGGACGAGCCATCGGCGCCGGGGCCAGGCAATGCTTGCAGATCTCCACCAGCCCCGGATCCGCGTCACATTCCTCCAAGCGCTGCAAGCCGCCGTCCAACTTGCCTTCCGCCGCCGCGATCACCAGGTTGTCGGAGCCGGCAAACGGGCCCTTCCCGGTGAGGATCTCACACAACATGGCTCCCAAGGAAAACACGTCGGAGCGTTCGTCGATCTTCTCGATGTCTCCGCGCGCTTGCTCGGGAGGCATGTAGCCGGGAGTTCCGAGTACCGAACCGACAACGGAATCGGAACCGGAAGATCCCGGTCCACTGCGGACGGTCTCGATGACACTGACTTCCGACTGTCGTTGCAGCGCCTTCTTTTCGTCTTCGACCCCGCCTTGTCCCACCACCTTGGCAAAGCCCCAATCCACCACTTGGATCTCGCCGAATGCTCCGACCATGACGTTGGCCGGTTTCAGGTCGCGGTGGATCACTCCTCGCGTGTGGGCGTAGCCCATGGTTTGACAGATCTGCTCGAAGATCGACAGGAACCGCCGCTGATCGGTTTGCGGCGAGGACCGCTCGCTCAGCAAAGCCGCCAGGGTCCGCCCCTTGATGAGCTTCATGGTGAAGTAGGGGCGTCCGTTTTCCCCTTGGCCGAGTTCGTAAACCGGGACGATTCCCGGGTGCTGCAACTGACCGCCGATCTGGGCTTCTTCCACGAAACGTTGGACCAGAAGTTCGTTGTTCACGTGGTCGTCGCGCATGACCTTCATGGCGACGTCCCGGCCCAAGTCCGGATCGTGTCCCTTGAGAACCACTCCGACGCCGCCTCGGGCGATCTCCCCGAGCACCTGGTACTCCGAGCGTCGCGAGCGAATCGAATCCGGCTGCTCGCCGTGGGTCTTGACCAACGGCGAGTCCTCCTCGTGCTCGACGTCGCGCAAGTGCACCTTGCCGATCAGGGAGTCCGGGGACAGCTGCTTGGTATCCGGACGGGAATCTTGTTCGGGTCGATCGGGCATGGGGCTCTCCGGCGCGGGGCGTCGCCCGGGAGGATCGGTATCAAGCTTCGCGAGCCATCTCGCGGCAGCCGCCATCCCCCGGTGTCGAGGATCCGTGTCGAAATTCGATCCTGACGCCTGGATCTCGCTGGAGCAAGGGTGTTCGGTAGCCGAAATCTCATCAGTCGGCGTGGGGCCGGCTGGTGGGGAGCAAACTCGCGATCGGTGATGGGGGGCGAGGCCGTAGGCTTCGCGGACGGGTTCGGTTCTAATGCCATTGGTCGATCGCAGGGCTGCCGCCGGCCGCGAGAGTTCTCTCACGGGTCGCGACGTACGGGAAGGGACTGGTTCATGGCCACTGACGCTTCGGGAAGCACGGGAGGGAGCTCCTCTTCCTCGCTTCGCAAAGCCATCCAGCAGCACAGCCAGACCGTGAACCTCGGGCAGCTGGCCCGGCGCAAGAAGGTCGCCCGGGTCGTCTCCATCAAGACTCTGGAAAAGATCATGATGGACGCCATCGAGAGCGTGCTGCTCCAGGGCGCGATCGACCCCTTGCTCGAGCGGGACAAGCTTCGCCAGCAAACCTCGGAAGAGTTCCACAAACTTCTGGCGTCCCATCAAAAGGGCGGCGACGAAGGCGCCGACAGCAGCCAAGAACGCGAAGCGCTCCAGACCCAGGTCGCCGCGTTGCAACGGGAACTCCAGTCTCAGACGCGCATGCTGGAACTCGAGAAAACCCGATCCGCTTCGGCGGTTCACCTGTCGGAGGACTCCCTGACCCAGGTCGAACAGCGGGTCCGCAAACTGGTCTCCCATGTGGTGGACAACGACGGCTCGCCGGCCACCCGCGGCCCCGCGTCGGTCACGGAACAGCGCATCGTCGAGGTTCTGGAAAGCACCTTGCGCGAAGAACGGGACAAAGTGCGCAGCCACCAGGAAGAGCTTCGCGGCTCCGAAGTGCAGCGGATGGAGCGGCGCATTCGCAAGCTCCAGGAGGCGCTGCAAACTTCCGAGCTGCAGCTGGCCACGTTGGCTTCGGCGAACCTGGAAGATCCGGGGGTCGCTTCGATCTACCGGTCGGTCCAGGGACTGGCGCAAAACGATCCTCAGGCCAACAAGAAAAGCCAGCTCATCCAGGTGGTGTTCGTCAATAATTTGCGCCTGCGCAACCGGAAAGTGACGGCCGAGGATTTGGAGGGGATCCCGGAGGAACTACTGTTGACCGTTCCTTCGACCGCGGAAGGGGAGTCATCCATCGATGGCGATGGGCTCGGGAACAAAGCCGCCTCGACCCAAGCCTCCAAGCCCGAGGCCTCCGAACCCGAGGCCGCCACGGAACAATCACCCACGCTTCAGTTTCAGACTCCGGTCGAGCCCGTCACTGACGAGACCGCGTTCTGAAATGCTTGGAACGAGAGGCCCTCGTTGCCGCAAGCCGAGAAGAAAGGCCTGACCCATGGATGATGCGAAAGACACTCCCGCCACCGATGCCGGATCCTCCGGCAAGGACGGAGGCGTCCTGTACGTAGGAATCGATCTCGGGACGTCGCGGACGTCGGTGGCCGCCAGCAACGGCATTCGCGAGACCGTCTGGTCTTACGTCGGCTATCCCAAGGACCACATCGCCATGAAGCTGCTCGGCACCGACAAGGTGTTTGGCAAGCATGCGGTGGACAAGCGCAAGTCCGTGGACCTGGTGCGTCCTTTCGCCGAAGGGTTGATCAAGTACGACTCCGAGAAGATTGACCGCGACGCCCTGTCCCATCACATGAAGGCCGCCAAGGACCTGGTCCAACACGCGCTTTCCCTGTGCAAGCCGCGCAAGGACGAGCTCATCTACGGTGTGATCGGCGCGCCAGCCCAGGCCTCGATCCAGAACCAGCAGCTCTTGATCGAAGCGGCCACCGGTCATCTGGATGCGGTGATGATTTGTTCCGAGCCGTTCGCCGTGGCCTATGCCCTGGGCCTCCTGGACGACACCCTGGTGGTGGACATCGGCGCCGGCACCGTCGACCTATGTCGCCTGCACGGCACCATGCCCGCGGAAGAAGACCAGGTCACGCTCACCTCGGCGGGAGACTGGCTCGACAAACAGATCTTTTCGCTCCTGAAGAAAGAAATCCCCCAGGCCGACTTCACCATTCACGCCGTCAAGGAACTCAAGGAGAAGCACGCCTACGTCAGCGACGACGGTCCGGCCGTGGAAGCAGAGTTCCTGGTCGACGGCAAGCCCACAAAGTTCGATGTGACGGGACCGATGCGCGAAGGTTGCAAGATGATCGTCCCGCCGATCGTCGACTCCCTGCACAAACTGATCTCGTCTTACGACCCGGACTTCCAGAAGACCATGCGCGACAACGTCGTGCTGTCCGGCGGCGGCTCCCAAATCGGCGGCCTCGACATCATTCTCGAGCAGGCGATGATTCAGAAGCTCGGCTCCGGGAAGGTCACTCGCGTGGATGATTCCCAGTTCGCCGGGGCCGACGGAGCTCTGAAGATGTCCCACGACACGCCGGCAGAGTTCTGGAAGCGGCTGGAGTAGGACCGCGACGCCTTGACCCGCTTGATCCTTGCGGGAACGAGTTCGTGTCAGGTCAAGCCCGAGATCGCGAAGAGCGACGGCGGCGCTGACGCGAACGGCGAGCGCGGCTCGGCTCCGAGGAAGACGACTTGTCGCTCGAGTCGCGATTCGAAGAAGAAGAACCCTTCTCGCTCGAATCCCGATCCGCGGCATCCTTCTCAGGACCTCGGTCTTCACGCGGACGGCGCGGCTTCGAGTTTCGTCCCGAGCTTCTGCCACTGCCGGATCGCGAATCAGAACGCTCGTGTTCCCGGGCGGCTTCTTCTCGGGCGATGGCGTTGAGTTCGGAACGAGGGATCACCACCGTGGGGATCTCGGCGCCGATGCCGGCTTCGATACTGCGCAAGGCGCCCAGGTCTTCCATCGACGCGAAGGTGGAGGCGTGGCCCTCGCGGCTGGCGCGGGCAGTGCGACCGATTCGGTGCAAGTAGTCTTCGGAGGTCGGCGGAACGTCGTAGTTGATAACCCGCGAGATGCCTTCGACATCCAGACCCCGGGAAGCAATGTCGGTTGCGACCAGGACGCGCACGTTGCCATCCCGGAATCCGCTGAGCGCCCGGATCCGTTCTTCTTGCCGTCGATCGGCGTGCAGTACGGCCACCTGGTGGCCGGCCCGACGGATCCAGCGGTAGACTTCGTCTGCACCACGACGGGTTCGGGTGAACACCAACACCTGGCCCTCGTCCTCACGAAGAAGATACTGCAAGAGCAGCAGCTTTTCGTGGGGAGTGGTGATGTAAAGCTCCTGAGTGCAGCGGTCCACGGCCTGATGTCGCGGGCCGACGGTGACGGTTTCCGGATCGCGCAAGTAATCCGTGGTCAGCTTTTCGATGGCCGGCGGCATGGTCGCGGAGAACAACAGGGTCTGACGGTCGCGGGGCAGCTGCTCCAGGATCGCATTGATCTGCGGCGCAAACCCCATGTCGAGCAAGCGGTCCGCTTCATCCAAGACCAGCAGCTCGAGTTCTTTCGAGGACAGGTGCCGGCGTTCGATCTGGTCCAACACTCGGCCCGGCGTGCCCACCACGATGTCGGGACTTTCGCCGAGTTGCTTCTGCTGGTCTCGGAAACTCGCGCCGCCGATGATCAACGCCGATCGGAACCCCATGCCCTTGCCGAACTGCTCGAAGCACATCTGGGTCTGAATGGCGAGTTCCCGAGTCGGCGACAGGACCAAACCTCGCGGTCCTCCCCGCGCTCCCAATCGATGCATGGAAGGCAGGCCGAACGCGGCGGTCTTCCCCGTTCCGGTTTGTGCGATGCCGACCACGTCCCGTCCTTCAAGGATCTTGGGAATGGCCGCCGCTTGAATTGGCGTCGGCTTTTCGAAGCCGGCACTCTCGACCGCTTCGAGCAGCTCAGGACACAAGCCCAGTTGAGCGAAGGTACAGTCGTCGTCCGCTTCTTTGTTGGACTCTGGTTGGGGATCGGGGTCGGTCTGGGAAGGATCAGTCAAGACGGAACTCATGAAACAGCGGGGGGGAAGAACGCTCCGGATCGTCCGCGGACCCGGCTTTCTTTTCCCATCGGCCCGGGTCGCATCGCAACTCCTCTGCGAATTTTCCCGGATCATAGCGGAAGCCGCAATCGAGGCTCCGGAATTCCCCACAGGCGCCCCGCCCATCTCGCCGATGGACATCCGGATTTGTGGCCGGAGGCGCCTCGGAGATGAGACTTTACGGGAAGCAGGGCTTCTGGGCCGTGGTCGCGGTCGCACTGTTGCTGCGTCTCGGCTTCCTGCTGCTGTTCTCCGGGAATCCCGTCCCCGACTCATGGAAAACCCCCGGCGTCGCCCAAGGGGCGGAGATTGGCAGCATTGCCCGCAATCTCGCCGAAGGCCGAGGATTCAGTTCTCCCTTCGGCAACGGGGACCAGCCGACGTCCTGGTTCGGGCCGATCGTGCCCTGGGTGTGGTCCTGGGTCTTTCGCGGCTTCGGCATCTTCAGCGATCGGAGCCTGGCCCTCGTGCTCGGCCTTCAGGCCCTGGCCTCGGCTCTGGCCTGCGGGTTCTACGCCGCGACCGTCTCCGAGCTTCGACGACGCGGCGAGCCCACTCATGATGGAAGCGAATCCGGCCACCCAAGCCACATCGCGAGCTGGTTCGTCCCGGTCACTGTGATTCTGCTGGTGCTGTGGCCCGAGTCCTACTTGTCGGTGGCCCGGCCCTGGTACTGCACGTACCAGGAAGCAGGACTCGCCGCGCTGTTCTGGTACGCCCTGCGTTGGAATCGCTTGCAAACCCCTTGGCGCGGAACGGTGGTTCTCGGCCTGCTGTCCGGGCTGCTTTGCTTGATCAACCCAGTTCCCTGGGTGTTCTTCCTTTGGGTCACCGCCGGAGTGAGCTGGAGTCGCTGGCAACGTTCAAAAACAGAGCGGGGGAGCCACGTCGGCCTGCCCCGAAGCCTCTTCCCGTCGAGCCTCGCCATCGCCGTGTCGGTCCTGGTATTCACGCCCTGGCTGGTTCGGAACTACCGGGCATTCGGAACACTTTCCTTCGTGCGCACCAATCTGGGCGTGGAACTGTATCAGGGCAACCATGCCCATGGCGACATCTCCCAGAACGCAGACTCGCCTCATCCCGCTCTCGATGCCGTTGAGCGCACGCGCTACCGGGAACTCGGAGAAGTGGCGTACAGCCGGGAGCAACAGGCCCAGGCGTTCGAGTTCATGAGAGCCCACCCTTGGGTCACTTGCAAACGCACCTTGCAGAAAGCCTACGTGTACTGGTGCGGGGATCTGTTCGGTCAATGGCCCTGGTCACGCGAGCGTGCCGCGCCTTCCTGGCATTCGCGCATTCACCTCAGGCGCGTCGTTCTTTGCTTCCTGCCGTTCCTGGCGCTGGTGTTTGCCCTGACCCGCTGTCGATGGAAGCACCTTCCGGCTGGCTGGATGTTCCTGGGAATGTTCCTGCTGGTGCCGCTGCCCTACTACGTCACCCACGTCAACTTCGGCTACGCCTACGTGGTGCGTCCGTTCATGCTCATCCTCACCATCGCGGCATTCGCGACCCGGTCTTCGCGAACCGGCGAACGGGATTTCACCGACCAGGAAGCCTCCCCGGGAGAAGCCTTGGCCGTGCAATCTCCGCTTCCCGCGGAGACCACGACCTCCCCGTCTTGAAAGGCACGAGGCAGCTTTCCTTCCGAGGACCTGGAGCCGAGGGAATCCCACTCGGAGCCCGTTCCTTTCCGCATTCGAAATGGTCGGAATGATTCGCTTCTGTGGCAACGGCCGACCTTCTGCTCCGCCGGACCAAGCCGGCCAATCAGTCAGCCGAGATTCGGGTTCAGGGTGTAAGTCCCCGTCAGCTCCGCCTTGGCCAGGATGTGCCCTTCGATGGCGTTCATCACGTCCTGCCGATCGAACGTGCCTTCCACCGAACAACGGGGAACGTCCAACGCGTACAGCTCGAAGCAGTAGCGGTGGACTCGCTCATCATTCCAGGGAGGCGCCGGGCCGTCGTAGCCGAAGTAGGTACCCTTCATGGCCTCGTCACTGGCGAACCAGCTGGTGTAGTCATTCATTCCCTGGCGAGAGCCCTCCGGCCCAGACGGCGCCTGCTTGCCGCCCGCCGTGACCCCATCGCTGCACTGTCGGGCTTCGATCTCGAACACGGTCGCAGGAATGTCCACCAACACCCAGTGGACGAAGTCCCCGCGCGCCAGATCCTTGGAAACCGTACGGCCCTCTTGGTTGACGTCGTCGGCCACGGTCGGCGCATCGGGGTCGACGCACAGCAGCGCCAAGGATTGACAGCCCTCGGGCACATCACTCCAGGCCAGCTGGGGGTTCCGATTGTCCGAGAGCCGAAAGTGGTTCTCCGGGTCTTTTTGACCGAACGCGAACTCCGATGGGATGGGCTGGTTGTCGGAAAAGTCGGAACTGGTCAGTTTCATAGGAAGGGCTCGACTCTTGTCATTTCTTGGAGTTCTGGAGGATGCCGATGCGGAGCAAGCTGGGGTGATTGCGGCTGCGATACACTCGATGCTCCGCGAGAACGAAGTCCTCGGGCTTGGCCAGAAAGATGTTGTCCACGTACTTCTGGGGGTTGCGATCAACCAAGGGGAACCAGGAGCTCTGCACCTGGATCATCAAGCGATGTCCTTTCTGGAACGTGTGTAGGACGTCTTGCAACTCCCACCGCACGTGAGCCGGTTCTCCCGCAACGAACGGCTCAGGCTCCGCGTAGCTGTTGCGATAACGGCCACGAATCACCTCGCTGCGCACCATTCGCTGGCACCCGCCCCAAGCGCGCTTCGGAGTGAAGCCTTGGGGAGCCTCTGCATCTCCTGGATGCACGTCAATGAGCTTGACCACCCAGTCCGCGGCACTTTGAGACGTGGAGACCCAGAGATCCGCCAGCACCGGTCCCGCCACGGTCAGATCCTCGGTCAACACCGCGGTGGAGAACGTCAGGACATCCGGTCGGCGAGAAGCAAAGCGCTGGTCATCCGTCATGTACTCCCGCGTCATGCCGATGGCGATGTCCTCGGTGAACGGAACGGGACAATCCGGATCGCTCAGAAACGCGTCGTAGGCTTCTTCCTCGTCTTCCGGCGCCCCGAACGAGAGCTGGCCGTCTTTGCGCAGGAACAGGCTGCGCTCCGCCAGCCCGTGGGGGGGCCACTGATCGAAGGTCCGCCAGCGGTTGGAACCGGTTTCGAAGACGTGGGCTTCGTGCAAGCCTCCGACTTTTTCGCCCTTCAGGAAACGGCGGAAGAATGGCAGCTCCACCTTCGCTTGGTAATCGGCCGAGGTTTCCGCTCCGAAATGAGCGTCCCCCAACGAGATCCCCGAGTCCCGAGCCCAGCCCCCGTGACGCCACGGCCCCATGACCAGGATGTTGAAGATGCCCGGGTTGTTTCTCTCGACATTTCGATAGATCTTGAGCGGGCCGTACAAGTCCTCGGCGTCGTACCAACCGCCCACCACCATCACGGCCGCCGAGATCCCTTTCAGATGGGGGAGGATGTTGCGGGCCTCCCAGTATTCATCGTAGTCGGGATGCTCGACCATTTCGTTCCACATGGCGATCTTGCCATGGAGGTAGCGTTCGTTGGCTTGGGAGAGCGGTCCGAGCCGCAAGTAGAAGTCGTAACCGTCGGGTGTGTCGAACGCGAACCGACTCGGCGAAATGGTGGTCGGCTCCGGACGCGCCTGGCCGAACGAGGCCATGAAACGAAAAGCGTGAGGGAGGAAAAAGGCACCGTGGTGATGAAAGTCGTCGAAGTACCAGTCGGCGATCGGCGCCTGAGGCGACACCGCTTTCAACGCCGGGTGACTGTCAATCATTCCAGCGGCCGCATAGAACCCCGGATAGGAGATGCCCCACATGCCGACCGCATCATTGTGGCCTTCGAGATTCTTGATCAACCACTCGATGGTGTCGTAGGTGTCCGTGCTTTCGTCCACGTGGAGCGGGGATGACTTCTCCGCCACGTGGGGAGTCATGTTGACAAACTTTCCTTCGGACAGAAAGCAACCGCGCACGTCCTGGTTGACGAAGATGAATCCTTCTTCCACGAAAGAGAAGTTCGGCCCCAAGGAAGTGGCCCACTCGTTCTCGCCATACGGCCGCACCGAATACGGGGTGCGTTTCATCAGGATCGGGTACCTGCGGGAATCGTCTTTGGGCTGGTAGATGCTGGTGAACAACTTCACCCCATCACGCATAGGGATACGCACTTCCTGCTTGCGATAGTGCTCTCGCAAGTAGGCCGCCTGGTCCTTTTCCTCGACGGTCGCCGCAACTGTGGAGAACGACAGCGCGCTCGCAAGGACCCAAGCGAGCATCCCGAGGGAAACCATGGTCACGTGTTCCTGTGCCTTCCCGCCGGCGGAGTCAAGGTCCCTGAGGGATCCGATTGACGCTCCCCAGCTTCACTCGATCGGTCACAACTTCCGTCGCACCGCCGGCCCAAGCCACCTCGACTCGATCCAGTTTCTTGGCGTCACCGATTCCGAAATACACGGTGGCCGTGGACTGACTCAAGTACCCGGTGGCATTCTCCACCGCTCGAGTTTGTCGCATGCCACCGGCCACCACGGTGACCCGAGAACCGGTGGCATCCCGCGGAGTCGATTGGCCGTTGCCAACCAAGCGAACCGCCACCCAATTCTTCTTGGGAGACTCGTTGGCGTACACGTGGGGGACATCGTTGAAGTTGTTCACGACCAGGTCGAGGTCGCCATCTTCGTCGAAGTCGAGCACCACCGCGGTTCGAGAGCTCTTGGTGAACACTCGATCATGAATGATCAGATCCAACTCGTTCCCACCGGGACGAGGCTCGAGTCCCGCGGGCTCCGTCACATCCACGAAGGACAGCCCCCCGCGGTTTTCCATCAGAGCATTGGGCCAGTAGAAAAACGGGTAGCTCATTCCACTCGGGAAGAACACGTCCTGGTCCCCGTCGTAGTCGAAGTCGCCCACGGTCACCGCCCACGGCCAGTAGGTTTCCAAGTTGGCCGGCCCAGACATTTCCACGAACGTTCCGTCCCCCTGGTTGTGGAAGAACGAGTTGCCGAACAGAACCTTGCCCTTCAGATCCTTGGTGTCCTCCACCGGCTGACCCATTCGACCGCGAAGAGTCGGACCATAGGGGGTGGGGTACTTCGCCTTGGGGTCCAACCCATCCGCATTGTCTTCGGTGATCCACATGTCCGAGTGCATGTCCGCCACCAGAAGATCATCGCGGCCATCGTTGTCCGCGTCGAAGAAACGACAGCCGATCGCTCCCCAGGTCGTGCGCTCCAGCGCCGTCTCCGCCTGATCAACGAACGTCCCGTCGCCCTCGTTGCGGTACAGATGATTGGGGCCGAACATGTTGGCGACATACAGATCCAAGTCGCCGTCGCCGTCGTAGTCGGAGACCGAGCAGTCGCCGTTCCAGGAAGGAGCGGATACGCCGGCGGCATCGGTCACGTCTTCGAAAGTCCCGTCTCCGCGGTTGCGCCACAGGACGTTTCGTTCGCCTTCGGTGAGACGATCGGTGTCCTCCGCCACCGCGTCAAAGTTGAGGGCCACTCCTTCGTAGTAGTAGCCGACCTGTTCGTTGATAGTCTCGGTCGTGAATGAGCCGATGTTGGTCAGATAGAGATCCTGGTCCCCGTCCTGGTCATAGTCGAAGAAGGTGGCCGAGTTCGAATGGCCCAGGTGAGCAACCCCGGCGACTTCCGAGACGTCTTCAAACGTTCCGTCGCCGGCGTTTCGAAACAGCCGGTTGCCGTTTCGATAGGTCGTGACATACAGATCCTGGTCGCCGTCGTTGTCGATGTCGGCGAAACAGCCGCCCACGGAAATGGAACGTGTCATCTCCACGTTCGATCCGGCAGTGATGTCTTCGAACTTGCCGCCGCCCAGGGAACGGTACAGGGCGTTGCCGCCCAAGAAGTTCAAGAAGTACAGGTCATCTCGGCCATCGCCATCCACATCCGCGACCAGCACCCCGGACCCATGGTCGTAGGGGTTCAACCGGTAGGTCGTGCCGGTTTCGTTGTCGAGGAACTCGTGCTTCCAGCCGATGCCGCTGTCGGCCAACGCATCGCGGAACCGAATGGAGGTTTCGGACGAATCCGCTGTGGGCTCCGAGGCCGCCGACGGCGGCTGCGCGACCTTCGACTCTTTGGTCCCGGCCGTTTCCGTCGACTCCTCGGCACAGGCCACGAGAACGGTCACGGTGATGCAGCCAAGCCAACGCCCGAACATCCTGAATCCTCCTCCTGGGGATGGTGCCGCCGTGCTCCCGACGACGTTGGTCAACGTACCCGGCCCTCCCTCGAAATCAATCCTGAGAAGTGCGCTCAAGCTTGGTCGGATCACGCATCCATGGGGTCAATGGATCCGGGACGACGCGCGCGGCGGATCGCTCCGCGAAGTCGTGAGCGTCCGTCCAGCGCGAAAAGGCGTGCAGCCGCTGGTTCGACGTTTCCACGTAGTGAGCTCGATGAGCCGCGAGGGGCTCTCCCGTCTGCTCATCGTGGACGACGATCTCCGTCACCCCGTTTTCGTGGGGCAGCCATTGCATGGCGCAATCCACTGAGCACAGGCGAACTTCGCCGCGCCCTTGGCAAGTCACCACCACGGACCGTGCCCGCTGGACCGCAAGCCCGTCTTGAACGCACTCTCGCGCTTCGTCGCTGGTGAAGAACTGGCTGATCCCAGCCACAAACACCGCCGCCAATCCCGCAAGAATCGCGCGCCCAGTCATCCCTGCATCCACTCGGCCACGGCGAGGTGGGTCAAGACCATCAGACAAAGCAACCCGGCACACCAAGCAGCTCCACGCACCGATCGACGGATCCACGCGCCCGCGTCCGCCGACGGAAGTGCCAGCTTCAATCCAAAGGCGGTCCACGGCAAACACCACAGCCCCAGGACGAACAGGAACAACAGCGGGCCGTCGAGAGTGGCCGACCAGAGCTCGACCGGACAATGATGGTGAGGCAGATGGAGGACAGCCGGGGTCAACCATTCCACGAAAACAACGACGGCCAGCCCCGTCACCAACGCGGCCCCCAGCCCCCACACGAACAAGCCGAAGCCCGACGGCCCGGCCCCTCGAGCCATCCGCATGCCAAGCATCGCGAATCCCAAGGACAATCCTGCGTAAGCGATCAAGACGACGACCGCACCGCGAGGACCGAACCAGGAATTGGGAAGGGAGCTCGTGGATCGGTCGGGAACATCAAGAATGGTGGTGCAACAAGACACCAGGGTGTCTGCTCGCTCCACCAAAACGAATGCCACCTCACACCAAACGTCGAATCCGAAAAACCCCAGGGCGGCGAACGTTCCGAGCTTGACGATCCGACCGGTGCGTTGGCGAGACAACCGCAAGGCCCACCAGGTCGCCGCCAGCCACGTGGCAAACGCCAATGACAGCGCCTTCCCCAAAAACAACCTCGTGGTGAGCTCTGGAGTCGCTTGCAGAACCCCAAACCCACACATGGCACCCGGGACGGTGGGAACGAGCTGCTGCAGCTGCCAAAGCAAGACCGGCCAAGTCGACAAGCGAACGAAAAGAAGCTGCAGACAAAGGAGAGAGAGAAGGACCGCCGAAGATCTCTGGTCGGTGGGGCATACCCAGGCGCGCAACGCCACGATCAAAGTCGCTACCCATACGGTGCCAGTGACCAGGCTCAACAGCAGCGAGAGAATCGCCGACCCGTCCATGATCAACTCACCCGCACTGGCGAGAGTCGCCCTTCATCCAACTCGTACAGCTCATCGGCCGCGGACCAAATCCGGGGATCGTGGGACGCCACCAACACCGCCGCACCCCGATCCCGCTCCGCCCGAAGAAGCTCGACAATCAGATCGGTCGTCGCTGGGTCCACCTGGGAGGTTGGCTCATCGGCAATGATCACATCCGGTTCGGTCAACAAGGCCCGGGCGAGCGCCACCCGCTGACGCTCTCCGCCACTCAAGGTTCTCGGCACCTCTTCCGCGAGGTCCGCCAAGCCGACCTGGCGCAGGCGCTCTTTGGCCAATCGATGTCGATGGCCGCGAGAGAGGCCCTCAGGAATCAACGCCAGCCCTACATTCTCAACCACGGTGGAACGAGAGATCAGCGCGGGTTCCTGATGCATCAGTCCCAATCGAAGGCGCCGGAACGAAGCCAAGGTTTCCGCGGACCAATCCGCCACTCGCTCGTCATCGATCCAGAGCTCCCCGGAGTCGGGTTCTGACAGAGTGGCCAGGATCTGCAGGAGGGTGGTTTTTCCGCATCCGGAAATCCCGCGAATCACGACCAGAGAATCCCCTGTCACTTCGCATGCGACCGCTTCCAGAACCGAAAACCACCCGCCGCGAGAACGAGCAAATCTCTTGCAGATGCCTTTCGCTCGCAGTGCCGTCATGACTGCATCGCCACGGCAGGGGGAACCGTGCTTGACCGCCACACGGACAGCAATCCCGCGGTGGTCGTGAGCAAGACCGCCAGCAGGCCTCCCACCAGAACCGGCATTCCGGAAAACTCGGAAGGAACGGTGAGAGCTCCCTCGGTCCCTGTCGAGCCAGGAATGAAGAACCCGCGGATCCAGAACGCGTCGAAGACCCGAACCCAGACCCACGCCACCGCCACCGCCGAGGCCGCCCCAAGAACGGCGAGCAGCGCGTTTTCCAGCAGGGTCAGGACCAAAACGTCCCCGGTCGTCCAGCCACAGGCTTTCAGCACACCCAGTTCTCGTCGCCGCGGAGAAACCCCGAGCTCCGCTAGCAGCAAGAACAAAGGCACGGCGATCGCAAAGACCCCCGCAAAGACCAACAACAAAACTCCCGCCCGCCTTGTGTAGGCGCGATCCAAGTACTGTTCCACCAGATCCTTGGTTTGCACGCGCAAGCTTCGATCTGCGGCGATCGACTCGGCGAGTCGAGCAGCGCGACCCGGCTCGCAATCCACCACGAAGTCAGAAACGAACTCCGTCCGTTGAAAGAGCCGTTGGATGTCCGACCATTCCATGACGATGGTGTGGGCGCTCCCGACTCCAGCCCCCGCATCAAACAGCCCCGCAACTTCGAACACGGCACTCGTCTGGGCTTCGAGCAACACTCGCTTGCCGACCTTCCAGCCACTTCGCTTGGCCAACGCCGAACCAACCAGCACTTTTCCGGACGGCGGCAGATCATTGCTTGCGAGGTCGCTCGGATCTTCGACCAATCGACTCACCACCGACGCCCAGGCGTTGCCGACCCGCAGCCGGCCAATGATGCGCGGAGTCACGCGACGCACTCCGGGAAGCCGCCGCAGGTCGTTCGCCAGGTCGCCCTTCAAGGGCGCATCCGCTCCAAACACGTCGGCGCTCACGAACAAATCGCCTGCCCCCTGGAGGGCGACCTGTGCCTGTCCTTTCAAACCCTGGGAAATCGCCAACCCCGAAACCACCCAGAACAGGCTGAGCGCGACCGATGCAATGATGGTGAGCGATCGCCACCGGCTGGCGATCAATCCGTCGACCGCCATTCCCAGAAGATTGCGCGCTCGCCCTCCCCAGGATCCTCGCAGCTCAGTGGCCATGGTCGGAGAGCCCTGTCGATTCCAACGGACAGTAGGTCGAGAGGCCGGGCACGGGGCGTAAGGCGGTCGGACAGAGCGATTCTCGACGAGGATCCATGGCGTGGAAGCACCACGAAGGCTCCACCACGCCGCCAATGCCGAATCCGCCGGTGATCCTCTGGAAGCGGATGGCACTTGTCCCTTCGAGCGCGGGACCGACCCCGTCGATGGTGAAGGAGGCGATCCCTGAAACCAAGACCGCGGCGATCGCCAGGAGGCCGAGATTCCGACGACGCTTCATCGCGGAGCGCTCGGTCGCCGCGTTCTGCCGAGTCCGGGTCCGGAACTCGGCCTCGAGACTGATCGGTCAGCTCGGCCGCCTGCCACGCGTTCCTCCAAACGGCTTGGTATCGTGCGGCCCGCGTTCGGGCTCAGGTCTCGAACCAACGGAACTTCGGTTGGAGACCGGCGCGGACCGATTCTTCAGAATTATCCGCCTTCTCCCAGGAGGCACAACCGCGGGCATGGGAAACGATCGATCGATGAACGGACTTCGGATCTGTGGGCTCCTTGCGGCATGCAGTCTCATGGGTTGTGGGGACGACTCTGGGGCCGAAACTCGAGGCACCGCTCCCGCCTCTCCGGCAGCCAAGAAGCCCCTCAACAAGGCGGCTCCGAGCAAGGCTCCCGGCGGGTCGCCGACCATGTCCCCCGCCCAGTATTTGGATCGCGCGCAAGCTCACCTGCTAAGCAATGAAGTCCTGGACGTGATCGTCCTGCTCGACAAAGCGGTGAAAGAGCATCCTCAACACCCTGCGCTGCCTCTCGCGCTGGGCGCCGCCCTCATGGAAAACACGGTCGACAAGAACCTGGAGGAAGCTCTGCAGCGGTTCCAGGATTCGGAGAAGCTTGGATTCCAGGACGCTCGAGTGTGGCAGGCCCACGCCCTCATCGAGCTGGACCGGAATGCCCAGGCCCGCAAACGTCTGCGGCCTTTCGTCGACGACGAGAAAGCGCCGATCCGCCCGTTCCTTGCCGACGCCTTCTTCCAACATGCTCGCTTGGACCTCGCGGACGAAAACTGGGAGGGGGCGCAACAACACCTGGAGCGAGCCCTGCAGATCGTCAACGAGTGCGCCACCTTGGGTCGCCCGCTCAACGCGCTGGAACGCGCGCGAATCCTCGGGATCACCCGCGACGCCGATGGCCTGGTTGTGGAAATCACTCTGGGTCGCGGGGACCACGCGAAAGCAGAAGAGCTGGCCCACGCCTTGGCGGTCAAACTGCCGGAGTCGACGGATGTGCGAAAACTCTATTCGCGAGTGTTGGAGCGAGCCGGAAAGACCGAGCAATCGGCAAAGCAGAGTCGCGCTGGCGTGCTGCTCGAGGAGATCGAAGAGAAAGGCACCAAGGCCGCGGTCGCGCTCGAAGACCTGAAGAACCTTTATGACGAGTTGGACGGCATCGAGCCGCGCTCCCCGCGAACGCGACTGCGCTTCGCCAGACACTGCATGGGTCGCGGGGAACTGCCCATGGCGATGGAAGCCTGCCGAGAGTTCCGCAAGAACACCGACGCGCCGAGCAAACTTCAAGCGGAAGCATGGTTCCTGGAGGGCAAGCTGTTCCTCCAAGGCAAGCGCTACGACGAAGCCCTCCAGTGCCTGGAAGAAGCGCTCAAGCTGGAACCGGGATTCGGCCCCCAGTTCGAACAGCTCAAGCGCAACATCGAAGCGGAACGCGACGCCGCGAAGTAAGCAATGCGGTGACAGATGGGATCCCGACGGCGAGGGGCGCCGACCGCTCTTGGCTTGTCCCCACGCCGAGGCGCTCGTAACCTGCCGCGTCCGTCCCGTCGGGCGAGAGTCCACGCATTTCCCGGGTTCCTCGGGAACCAATTCCCTGGGAACCAAACTTCCGGAGATCCCCATGCGACGCTGCCTCGCGCAGGAACGAACCGCCCTGTGTCCCCGAATCGCCCCCGCTCGATCTTTCGGATCCGCCGCTCTGGCGATGATGCTTCTGGGCGTCGCCTGCTTCGAAGGGCACGCGCAGAACCGGGCCATGACTCCCGAGGACGTTGCCCGCATCCGCAGCGTTTCCACCACCCAGATCAGTCCCCCGGGCAACCGCATCGCGTACACGCTCTCGGTGCCGAAGAATCCGGGTGTCGACAAAGATGGACCGGCGGCCTCGGAACTCCACGTGTGGGAGAACGGCAGCTCACGACCATTCATCACTGGCGATGTGCGCATCAGCCAGGTGAAGTGGAGTCCCGATGGCGAAACTCTCTCCTACGTGGCCAAGCGAGACGACGACAAGTATTCGTCGTTGTATCTCATCCCGATGGGGGGCGGCGAGTCGCGCAAGCTGATCGAACATGGAGCGAGCATTCGCTCCTACGCTTGGCGTCCCGATGGCAAAGCCATCGCGTTCGTCTCCTCGACACCGACGCCGAAGGACACCAAGTCTCTGCGCGACAAGGGTTTCACTCAGCAGGTGTACGAAGAGGACTGGCAGCCGGGACAGGTGTCCATCGTCGCGGTGACCGACCAGCCCGAAGGCGCCAAGCCGCGCGCCATGGAATCCTTGCCCGGCGAGCCGTGGAGCGCCACCTGGAGTCCCGACGGGACCCGACTGCTGGTGGACATTTCGCCCACGCCGCTGGTTGACGATCGCTACATGTACCGGCGCCTCCACGTGCTGGACGTCGCCACGGGAACTGTCCAGGCAAAGATCGAGAACCCCGGAAAGCTGGGGGTGGCCCGCTGGTCACCAGATGGGAAACAGATCGTCTTCATCTCGGGAGAGGACATCCACGACCCGGCCGAGGGACGGCTCATGATGGCCTCGGCGGAAGGCGGGCAGCCAACCGACCTGTTGCCGGACTTCCAGGCCCACGTGGATGACTTCCACTTTTCCAAAGGAGGCTCGCTCACCTACTTGGCGTCCGTCGGCGTCGGCACCCGCATCGGTCGAATCAGTCCCGACCGAAAGGACTATGAGGTCGTCTACGAAGACACGCAGCTGGTGTTCTCCGGATTCAGCATGTCGAAAGACGGCTCGAGTGCGGCGCTGCGCGGCGAATCCGGCAGCCATCCTCGGGAGCTGTTCTGGCTGTCCATGGACGCGCCGGACAAGCCCAAGCGATTGACCAACTCCAATCCCTGGCTCGACGAGATTTCCTTGGGAGCCCAGGAAGTCCTGCCGTACTACGCCGCCGACGATCTGCTCGTCGAAGGCCTGCTGATTCGTCCGTTGGCGCGTGAAGAAAACCAGCGGGTGCCTCTGATCGTCGTCGCCCACGGAGGTCCCGAAGCCCACTACAGCAATGGGTGGCTGACCGCCTACTCGATGCCCGGGCAAGTGGCAGCCGGCAAGGGCTACGCCGTGTTCTACCCGAACTACCGCGGCAGCACCGGACGTGGGGTCGCCTACACCAAGATGCATCAGGGTGACGCGGGGGGCAAGGAGTTCGACGACGTCCTCGACGGGATCGATCACCTGATCTCCACCGGACTGGTCGATGAGAACCGCGTTGGCATCACCGGCGGTTCCTACGGTGGGTTCTTCACCGCCTGGGCTTCCACCCGTCACAGCCAACGCTTCGCCGCAGGCGTCATGTTCGTGGGAATCTCGGACCAGCTTTCCAAGTCCGGCACCACAGACATCGCTCACGAAATGCGTCTCGTGCATTGGCTGACCACGCCGTACGAAAACTTGCCGCTGTTCCTGGAGCGCAGCCCGGTGCTCCACGTCAACAACTCCGAGACTCCGCTGCTGATCATGCACGGCAAGGAAGACCCGCGAGTCGATCCTGGGCAGTCGAAGGAGTTGTTCCGTGCGCTGAAGATCAAGGGGGACGTGCCGGTCCGGCTGGTGCTGTATCCAGGCGAGGGCCACGGCAATCGTCGCGCCGCCTCGCGCTACGACTACAACTTGCGCATGATGCGCTGGTTCGACCACTTCCTCATGAAGGGCAACACGGAAAAGCCGGACTTCGAGATCGATTACCGGTTCGAGAAAGAGGAGTCTGCCAGCTCGTAGGGGCAGCGCCGAAGAAGGCGGACCGGGATCGAACGGTCGCGGATGGTTTGAGCTTTGTTCCCGTCGGTGGTCGAGTTGGGCTGGCGGGGAACCAGTGGACTCGTTTCGACTCAGCTGGCGAGCGCGCCAATCCCCAGACCTCTGCGGGGACTCACCTCCCCGACGTCGTCCGAGACTCGTGGGCCATGCCTTCGTGAAGAAGGCGGCCGGCGAGGACGGCGGTTTGGTGGTTCGGGTCTCGTGAAGGATTGAGTTCCACCACGTCCATCCCGACCAACGGACCGGGCAACTTGGCGATCAACCCAACCACCTGACGAAAGGTCAGTCCGCCCGGAACCGGATGGGAAACCCCCGGGGCCTCGGAAGGATCCAAGCCGTCCAGATCCACGGTCACGTAGAAACGATCTCCCCGAGACCAATGGGGGGGTGGCGTGAGCTCGCCGAGGCAAGAACTCGCTGGATTCACGAGAACTGCTCCGTCGCTCCCTTCGACCACCTCGCGCTGCACCGGATTCATCGTGCGAATCCCATACTGAGTGATCGAGCCCACGTGGGACATCTCGAGGGCGCGAGCGGCCACGCACGCGTGGGAGAACCGGTCCCCGTCCAGCTGCGGATAGAGGTCGGGGTGGGCGTCGAACTGAACGACGTGGATGCGCGTGCCGAGTTCGGCAAACCCAGCCAGAACCGGAATCGTCACCGCGTGATCCCCGCCGAGGAAGTAGGGGGTCCGGCCACTCTGAAGCACTTGGCGGGTCGCTTGCTCGTAGCGGCGGGCCGTCTCGTCCCAGGTGGCCCCCGACTCCCAGTCTCCGGCATCAAAGACCTGCCCCGCGAGATCCTCGCCAGATTCACTGCAGGAGTTGTAGCAGCGTCCATCGTAGGCCTGACGAATCGCTTCCGGAGCCGCGGCTGCGCCCCGCAGGTACGAAGAGCGACTGTCGTCGGGTAGCCCCACCAAAACCCTCTTGCGCGAGGGATCTTTGCTCAAACAACCGGCGAATCGATGAGCGAAGTCCGTGCCAGTCATCTCCGCGGTCCTCCATCCCTCGTTCGCTTGACACGGCTGGACTACTTGACGACCTGGATCCGCAGCGACTGCCTTGCCCAGGCAATCCATCCCAGCAGCATGACACCGCATTCGATGCCGTAGAACGTGAACAGGCTGCGCTTCAAGCCTGCCGTGAATCCGTAGCTGTGCAGCCCGGTTTCTAGAAGGTTCACATGCCACCAGGAAAACGCCACGACCATGCCCCCGAAGACGGCGGCGACGCTCATGCCGTGGTCTTTCAGATATCCGCCCAATCGCCCGTGCAACATGATCAGCTGCCAGATGCAAATCAGCAGCGCCCCGTTCTCCTTGGGATCCCATCCCCAAAAGCGGCCCCAACTGTCGTTGGCCCAGATGCCGCCGAGAATGGTGCCCACGACGGAGAACAGAAGGCCGAAGCAAATGGCCCCGTAAACCATGCGCGACACGTCTTTGTAAAACTTCTTGTTGCCTTTGCGGAAGCCAAAGAGCTTGCCCAGCAGGTACACGTGAGCGATGACCGCGGCCAGCAATCCCGCCGCGTAGCCGGTCACGATGATGGTGACGTGGGTGGCCAGCCAGAAGTTGGTGTCCAACACGGCCACCAGACTGGGCATGGTGTCCACTCCCTCCTTGACCTCGTACTTGTTGGCCATGAACAGCAAAACCATGCCGAGGATCGAGGCCAGGGCGAGCCCGACCTTTTTGCGATTGATCCACTCGGCGATCAGCGCGGTGAGAACGCCAACCGCGGCGATGAAGAGAATCGTCTCGTACAAGGTACTGATGGGCGGACGGGAGCGAATGATGCAGCGCAGGGTGATTCCTGCGACCAAAGTCCCCCAGGCGACAAGGTTGAAACCAAGGGCGGCCCAGCCCAGCAGCTTGACTCGTGGCATCAGCCAGCCCAATGCCACGAACAGAAAAGCACCGCCGAACATGGCCAGACTGCGGTAGATAAAGTCGCCCTTGTAGAACAGGACTTCCAGCTCGATCTTGCTGTACTCATCCCGAGCTTCGGAAGTCTCGCGCACCTTCTGGTGGAACGACTCCAGGGCCTTCTGGAAGTCCGGCGGGGAAGCACTCAGGCCCACCATCTGCTCCAAGCCGGCCAGCATGGCCAACTGTTCTCGGGAAGGCGCCTCGCCGGTCATGTACGCCTGTTCCGCCACTTCGAAAGGCGTCCGCCACTCGGGCTCCTCCGCATCAGCGGGGGGAAGCATGCGGATCATCTTCGCCCGTTGCGCGGTGAACTGGACCCGCTGCAGCAATTCGAAGAGAGCGGTGCGCTCCTCTTCCGGTGCGGCTTCGCCATCGGCCTGGAGACTCTTCGCCATTTCGTAGAGATCCGGCATGCGTGAAAGAACCACGCTCAGAGACTCCGTGGAAGCGTCTCCAAACACTTCCTTCAGCCCTTGGCTGGAGTTGACCGTCAACGGCCGCCGAGCAAACTCCAGGTAGTCGATGAGTGCTTCGAACTCGAGGATGTTGTGGCCCAGGTGGACAATCTGGTTTTCGACCGGGCTTCGGTTCTTTTCTTCGATCTTTGAGTACTGACCGGCCAGCTGAAACAACTTGTCTCGGCCGCGGCTCAGTTCGGCATAGCTGTAGTGATCCCGCTTTTCTTTGCCAGTGCGGTCCACTTGGATGGAGTCCAACACTTCCCAGGTACTGACCAAGAAGTGGGGGTAGTGGGACGCCTGTGCGGGAAAGAGTAGGCAATCGAGAATCCACGCCGTCGGCTTCAGGACTTCTCCCTGGGGCGTTTCGACGCGGCGTTTGCCGTTCATCTTCAGCATCGCGAACGATGCGAACGTGTCGAGCGGCTTGACCCGCCCGCCGTCCTGCACCGGAATCGAGGCGGCCAGCTTCAACACCTCGGGAGCCCAAGCCTCCCGACGCAAGGCCGGCGCCTGGTCCGGCGAACCGTGGAAGTGTTCGTGGTCGTCGTGCTGAGCATGCACCGGGGCCAAGCTCAGGACCCACCACGCCAACGCAAACCGCAAGGTCGGGAACTTCACGACTGCATCTCCCGTCGCTGACTCTTGTAGTACTTCCAGAGTTTCCAAAGCATGTGGTACATCAAACCAATCCAGATCACGATGCACGCGTACAGGGGGCCGTTGTCCGCCGGGTTCTGCACCACGGCGAAGGTCGAGAACAGGCGATCCGTCGGCCGCGAACCTTGGGGTCCCCAAGAGGCCTGGAAGAATGTGTAGCCGCGGTAGCGAAGCGGCTCGTTCATCGAGATGTTGATCGGGCGTTCGACTCCGCCCTCCTTCAGAATGATGTCGCTTTCGTAGGTGCTGGCCATTCCAGTGCCCGGATGGAATTCGACTCGAAAGTCCTCGAGGGTCACGTCGAAGGGCACTGGCCAGCGTTTCTTCCGCAGGGAGATGCCCCAAAACTCCCCGTCAACCTCGACCGAAAACGGATAGTTCTCGAGACCCCAGAGGATGCCTTCGGTGGTGTGACCAGAGCGATCCTGCACCCGGACGTAACAGCCGGCGATGTTTCGCTCCGCTTCCTTTTCGGGAGGTTGAGCTTGGAGGAAGTAGCCATCCACCACCGGCACGGGCACATCGAACATCGGCCCCTTGGGCAGCGCCCGGGAATTCCGGAACCACTCCTGAACGGAAACCGTGAACGGGATCTGTCCCGATTCGAACCGGATCGGATCGCTCGGGGTGGCCTCCCTCGCCACGTTGCCGTCGATCAAGTACTCCACCGCCGTGCCCGTGTCCCCGGAACTCTTGATGACCGCCAGCTCCCACAGGTGATAGGACTGGTACTCCGCGGAGTTTTCGCCCTCAAACAGTGTCATGTGTCCATCGGTCGCAAACCAAAACTTGACGAACCCGGACAGCAACAACATCGCGATGCCCAAGTGAGCAACGAGGATTCCTGCCCGTGACCAGCTTTTGCGAAGCCGCAGGATGCCTCCAATGGTCAGGTTCACCGCCATCAAGCAAAGCAGCAAGTGAACCCCGGGCAATGGAATCGAGATCGGTCCGATCCGGTGCACCAGGAAGAAGGAGTCGAAGTACTTCTTCTGTACCTCGTAGAGGCCGTGGTCGACCTGCTCCATGGTCCCGGCCCACACCAGGAACATCATGAATAACAGGAGAATGCACGAGAAGCCGAACGAGGCCAGGCCTTGCGCCAGCTTCTGAAGAAACGAGGACATGGATTCAGCAACTCCTACTGCTGGAACGACTGGCAGAACTCCACGAACGAGTTTTCTTGTTCCGCAACTTCCTGAGCCGGTCCGGTCATCTTGATGAACACGGTCTCCCGAGGAAGCGAACAGACGATGGCGATCATCATGGCGTCGGCAGTGTGTCCGCCGCCCATGGCGGTGTAATCCCCTTGAATGCGAATCAACGCGCTGGGAACTCCGAGAACCTCGACCCGCGGCAAGGCGGCGATCTCCGCTTCCGAGAGCGGGCCGTTGCCCATCTGCTGGCGCCAACGGTTCAAGTTGGGACCCAGGCCGCCCGCGCCGCCCGGCAACACCGTGATCGCGCATTCCCAACCCGGACCCGACTCACTCGCCACATAGGTGGCGAGTCGCATGGAACGCTCGCCCCCGCGAGCCCACCCCTCGGGAACGGTCCAACGAAAAGTCCCCGCGCCTTCCTGGCCGGGACCCGGTTCCGACGTCGTGGACCCGGTCGCGGAGGAGGTCTGGCCTCCCGCAGGGGTTGGCGGCGGCGAAGCGGACGTGCTCAGCCGCAGGGAGTCGCAGAAGGCGAAGAAGTTGTCTGACTCGGCGCTCACCACGTCCTGGGGTGCAACCATCTTCACGAAGACACAGAACTCGGGCCGCACGGCGATCAAACCCAGCAGCCCTGAGTCGCTCTTCGCGGGAATGTCGCCCATGCCGGAATAGGTGCCTTGGACTTCCACGACGGTGGCGGTCATGCCCAGGAAATCACGAGTGGGTAACTCGCCAATTTGGGTCTCGTCAAGCTCGGGCTGACCCATTTGCGAACGCCAACGATTGAGATTGGCGACCAATCCCCCGGCGCCTCCGGGAAGCATGGTGAGGTAACACTCGGCGTCGGGGTGACCCGCCGGGGAGAAGTTCGCGATTCGCATCGAGGTGGCACCGCGCTCGACCCAGCCTTCGGGGGTCTCCCAAGCGAACTCCGGCGCGCCCTCGTTCTGAGCGGGGCTGCTGCCATGGACGCCCATCCCTTCCATCCCGAACCGCTCTTGACTGGTGGCCCGGGGTTTCACCCGGAACGGGGGCACTTCGACTTCGCGGGTTTCGGTGATTTCATTGACCGGCTCGGGACCGCAAGCCCCGACAAGGGCCGACAACCCCAGTCCCAGCACCCAACGACTCGTACTCATGCCTGCCTCCATGACTGGCGGGCCCCAAGAGAATCCCATGCCGAACCAGAGCCTCGCGTCAAGCCCAGGTTAGCGTTCGCCTCCTGGGAGGAGCGGATCAGAAACTTCGGGGACCAGCGCAGAAAACTTCGCCCCCGGAGACCCCGTCGATCCAACCACCCACCGTGTTGCCACGAGCCAGGTGGTGGGCGTAGTGCAGGTGCAGGCACTTCACCCGCCGGCGATCCGCAATCCCCCCGATCCCTCGCTCGAAGAACACGGGCTTCCACCCCCTTTCTTCGACAAAAGACCGATCCTCCGGCTGCAACGTTTCCCATCGTTCTGAGATGTATCGCTGGTGATCGAGCAGAAATTTCCGTTGCTGATCGTCGTTTTCGCGGAGGAACCGCTCCGCCGCCCGCACACCCCCGCTCCGTTCCAACCGAGCGATGCAGTCGTGAATTTTTGGGCAAACCAGCCAAAACAGGGTGGGGAAGGGAGCTCTCGAGTTGCCGGTGCCCTGCAGCGGGTAGTTCCGAATGACTTGGGGATGGCCGGAAGCACACCGGGTCTCCACGACCCCGAGGGTGCAAGGGGGGCGGCCCAGTTGCCGTTGCAGTTCGAGCTCGTCGTCGGAGAAAGGAGAGGGGGAGTCCGCCATGATGACCCGACAAGAGTAGCAGGATTGGCCGTGGCGGAGGACGTCACCGAACAGGCGACGAACCAAGTACAATCCGAACTGTGACCGAACTAACCTCGAGACTCCCATGACCGGACCGGAGCGAAGCCTGACCAAGACGCGACCCAACGAGCCGTGCTGGTGCGGAAGTGGCCGCAAGTACAAGCGCTGCCATCGTGCCATGGACCAGGCCCGGTCCGTGCGCGCACCCACTCGCCGAAGCGACCAGCCGGAGAGGCGCCGGATCCAGAAAGGAGTGGTGGGGCCGCGCCGGGCGGTCCCGGAAACCATTCCGCGCCCGGACTACGCGGAGACCAGCATCCCGAAGCGTCACGCAGGCCGCCACGTGGTGCGCAACGATGACGCGAGAGAGCGCATGGAGAAGGCCTGTTGGGCGGCGCGCGAAGTCCTGGATACGGTCCTCGCCGCGGTGCGTCCGGGCATCACCACCGACGAACTCGATGCGATCGCTCATGAGGAGTACTTGCGCCGCGGCGGCTACCCCTCGCCGCTCAACTACCACGGCTACCCCAAGTCACTTTGCACTTCGGTGAACGAAGTGATCTGCCACGGAATCCCTGACGACACCGTGCTGGAAACCGGGGACATCGTGAACTGCGACGTCACGATCTACCTGAACGGCGTCCATGGCGACTGCTCGGAAACGGTCGTGGTGGGGGAGGCGGACCCTCGAACTCAGCAGCTGGTCGCGGTCACTCGGGAGTGCCTTCTGCGCGGCATCGAGACGGTGCGTCCTGGCGGCAAGATCCGCGAGATCGGTCGCGCCATCGAAGCCCACGCGACTCGCTTCGGCTACAGCGTCGTGCGCTCCTTCGTGGGTCACGGCATCGGGCCCGGTTTCCACATGGACCCTCAAGTCCCGCACTACTACGACGCTCAGTTCCGCGACGAAATCGTCCCCGGCATGACGTTCACCATCGAGCCCATGATCAACCTTGGGACTTGGCGTCACGTGATGTGGGATGACGACTGGACCGCAGTGACCGCGGACCTGCAACTCAGCGCCCAGTTCGAACACACCGTTTTGTGCACGGACCGCGGGGTGAGGATCCTGACCCAGTCTCCGGACCAAGAGCAGCCCTTCGAAGGCTGATCCGTCCCAGCGATCGCGGCAGGGAATGGGCCCGAGCGCCGTGCCCGCGGGGAGACCGTGGACGGATCTTTGGAGCCAATCCCGGAGAGCCCGGATCCCCGTCGTTTCGGGGGGCATTGGCGGAGGAAGTCAGGAAGGGCGACTTCGTTTCTTCGCGAACGGGAGCAACCCCTGCACCCCCTTGGCAGCGGGGGGACGCCGGGAAGAGGCACTCGTCCGCCGCGAGCGGGAATCTGCCGAAGCTTCTTTCGCAACGGGGGCTCCGGTGCGCAATCCCAAACGTCGCGCGTGCACAGTGAACAGCCCCTCGATCGATTTCCAGTAGGCCCCTTCGCCGCGATTGCGGGCAAAAAAGCCGGACTCACTCATCGAGCCGCCGCGGATCTCTTGGATGCGGCGGACGACTCGCTCGTAGCGTAAGGGCAAGCGTTCTCTCAAACGCTGCAAGAACACGGATTCCACGTTCCCAGGAAGTCGCAAGGCCATCATGGTCGCGAACGTCGCCCCCGCTTCGTGCGCCCGTTCCAAGATCTCGGGAATCTCTCGATCGTTCCAACCCGGAATGATGGGCGCCACCATGACTCCCACTTCGACACCGTGGTGGCTCAACTCCGTGATTGCCTGGAATCGACGGGAGGGAACTGGGGTTGCCGGCTCCAAGGCGCGCACCGTCTCCCGATCAGCGAAGGCCATGCTCATGGCGACTCGACAAGAAGCACGGCGAGCAAGACGCCCCAACAGTTCGGCATCCCGAACGATGAGGAACGACTTGGTCACGATCCTCACCGGATTGCGGAACTCGACGCAGGCCTGGAGACAATCACGAGTCAGTTCATACGCAGCTTCCAACGGCTGATAGCAGTCGGTCACTCCAGAAAACGCGATCGGCTCGCGGTGCCAACGGGACGAGGCCAGTTTCTTTCGCAACAAGGCTTCGGCATTGACCTTGACGACGATTTTGGAGTCGAAGTCCGTTCCTGCTCCAAAACCCAAGTACTCGTGAGTGGGGCGGGCGTAGCAGTACGCACATCCGTGGGCACAACCTCGATACGGGTTCAGGCTGTAGCGAAACGGCAGGTCTGGACTGTCGTTCTCTGAAACGATGCTGCGCGCTTCCTCTTCGAAGACTTCGAGAGCGACGCGAGGGGGCTCCTCCAACCAGACCTGGGCCGAAGACGCGAAGGGGTTGGGAGGATTGTCGATGCGACGCATGGTGCCGAGATTTCCAGGGCAGAGATTCGCCGGATTCCAGCCTTGTCAGGTGTTCGTATTTTGTTAGTGTACCCAAATCGAAAGCCTGGTTGGTGAGGGACGAGAAAGAAGGTCAGAAGAAGCCCTCGTCCGCTTTCCTGACAGGCTTTCGCGGCCCTTCTTTGTCCCCTCCTCCGGGAGTCTCGCTGGACCGATCCGGGGCAGGAAAACATCGGCACTTCTCGGCGGCACGGCATTCCCCAACCCCTGTCGCTCTCGAGTTGGCATCTGCGAACGCGGTTTTGAGCACGAATCGCAAGATCGCAGCGTTGTTTTCCGAGCCCGGCTTTCGGGTCACGCGCCCTCTCGGAATCAGCAATCCCTGTTGTTCTGGCTCCGCGCCGGGTTTCGCTCAGTTGGCGGAAGAGTTCCTCAATGACCGCCACCGCAGTACCTGCCGCGAACTGGGCGAAACCCGGCGCGGAGCTCTTTTTCCGGCCTCTGTTCGATCGGGCTCCCGATGAGGAACACGCGGTCGAGAAACACGCGGTCGAGCGACACAGAGCTCCGAGAAACACAGAGCACCGGACGGCGAAGCACCGAAACCCCGACGCTCAGCATGCAGCGGCTGCGAGACAGAAACACCCGGGGAAACAAACGCGGCAGGTCCCCGGTCCCTCTCAGTGCTTTGTCAGAAACTCCGCGGTCACGTCGATCCAGGATGCGGAATTCTCGAATGGACGGGATCGGCTTTGGGCCAAGGAGTGGTCCCCCCCTTCGACCAAGTGCAGCTTCGACCGTCGCACCGATCGAAGCACACCTCGAAGAAGTGTCAGGTCGCACAGGGAGTCTTTGGTCCCGGTGACGAAAAGCTGGGGTCGTTCGACCTTGGGAAGGTGCTCGCTGCGAAGCTTGTCCGTGCGCCCCGGTGGATGCAGGGGGTAGCCGAAGTAGACCAGTCCGCGGACTTGCTCGGCAACACCCTCGGCCGCAACCATGGAAGCGATGCGCCCGCCCATCGACTTCCCGGCCAGAAACACAGGCCCCACGCCACGCCATGCCAAGGCGATCTCCAACATCCGTCTCCAGGTCGCCAGCAGGACTCGAGACGAATCTGGGGGGCGCCGAGCACTCCCTCGGGCCATTCGCTCCATGTAAGGAAAGTGGAAACGAGCCACCGAGAGGTCTCTTGCCAACAGTTCCTGGGTCACGTGCTCCATGAATGGGCTGGTCCATGGGGCCCCCGCTCCATGGGCGAACAACACCATGGTCCTCCCGGTCAACCGCCCTTCGCGGCGCCAACGAGCCACCTTCCCCTCGACCTCGAAGTCATCTTCCCGGACAGGGACCCGGGCACTCACGGGGCGACGACCCGGGGATCACGCAGATCGAACACGCGCGAGAGAGCGGTGACCACCAAGCTGTTCTGGATCTCTCCACGATGGACCTTGCGCAGGACCTCTTCCACGGGACTCGTCACCACCTCCACGTCTTCAAACGGGTCGAGGCTTTGACCATCGGTCGGTTCCACGTCCTGGGCCAGGAAATGATGGCAACGATTGGTGTGGAACGCGGGGTTCGGCTGGACACAGCCGAGGGACGTCCACCGGTCGCCCGTGTAACCGGTTTCCTCACGCAGTTCGCGCTGGGCCGCTTCCAGGGGATTCTCGCCTGGATCGACCAGTCCGCCGGGGATCTCCAAGGAGACCTCTCGAGAACCGAACCGAAACTGGCGAACCAGCACGATCTGCCGGGAGGAGGTCACGGCAACGATGTTTGCCCAATCCGGAGTCTCGAGCACCGTGGCTTCGAAGTCGCGATGATCTTGCGGATGTTGCAAGGCGTCGAAGCGGACCCGAAAGAGTCGGAGGTCGGGGCCTTCGCGGGTCGATTGAATCGGCCAGGGACGAATCTCACGCGGACGATCCTGCGGCACTTCAGTGGTCCTCGGTTTTCCAGAACACGCCCATCGATGCCCAATCCTGGAACCACTCCGGGACACGAGCGAGAAGTTCATCGACGGTCAGCGTGTCGCCCTCCAAACCGGCTTCCAGTGCTTGCTCGAGAGCATGACCTGCTTGCAAGGCATGCAGAATCCGAAAGGGAGCTTCTTCGAGCGTCCGTCGTTGGGCGTGCAACCCGCGGCGCACGACCAAGACCCAGCTCTTTTTTGTGGCCGGAAGAGCGGGAGAGTCTCCCGCCCGTTCCTGGTCGAGGAACTGGTTCACCGGGAAGTCGAACTCGAACAAGCGCAACGCCGGAACCAACACCAGACGAATCGAACTCCAGGCTTCGGCTGGCAGCTTCTGCCAATCTTCGGGAGTCAACGGGTCCGCCTGGCGCTCGTGATAGACCTCGACCACGGAACGCTCCAGCGTCGCCAGAGCGCCGAAGAACTTGCCATCCGGCTGCTGTCGCTGTTCCAGGAAACTGGCAAACTCGGTGCCGTAGTCGTTGAGGGAAAGCAGAGACGAGGGGTGCTCACGAACGAACTGGCGGGCCAACTCTTGAAAGCGGGGCTCTCCCAACCGGCGGCGCACCACGGGATAGTCCAGCTCCAGACATTCGACCAATCGACGCACATACATCCCGGCGTAGACCTCGAGTCGCTCCAGCGAGGTCAAAGTGGCGGAAGGCTGCACGACCTCTCCCAGGCGAGCCTCGTCCACATCGATCCAGTGACGGGCCCCCGGATGCTCCAATCCCTTGCGCGCACCCACTCCTTGCAGAATGACTTCCTGCATCCAGTGTTCGAGACTCTGGAGGTCGGCGCCGAACGAGTTGCTCAAGGGCCCACTCCCACCGCCACCGAGGCCTCCCGCGCCTTGGCAAGCTCGGCTTCCACGACCGAGAACTCGGGGATGTCCGTGTCCCATTCCACCAGGGTCGACTTACCCCCGGTTAGCTGCTGCACTTGGCGATAGAGCTTCCAAACCTCTTCCACGACCGGAGCCCCGTGGGTGTCGAGCAAGTGGGTCCCCTTATCCGCGTGCCCCGCAAGATGTAGCTGCACAACCCGGTCCATGGGAATGCCGTGCAGGTATTCCTGGGCATCGAGTCCGTGATTGAAACAGCTCACGTACACGTTGTTGACATCCAGGAGCAGTCCACAGTCCGATTCTTCGGTCATCCGCCTCAAGAACTCTTGCTCAGACAAGGTTGAAGACGTGAACGTCAAATAGGTCGAAGCGTTCTCGAGAATCAACGGGCGCTCGAGAACCTCTTGAGCCGTTCGAATTCGCCGCACCACGTGATCCAGCGACTCTTCGGTGTAGGGGATGGGCCAGAGGTCATGGGAGTTGCGACCGGCCACTCCCGTCCAACAAACGTGATCTCCCATCCACGCCACGTCCACGCGGTCAGCAAGCGCTTTCAAGCGCTTCAGGTGATCGAAATCCAGAGGATCCGTCGAACCGATGGAAAGGGACACTCCGTGCATGACAATGGGGTAGCGTTCACGGACCTGATCCAGCACCCGCGCCGGGCGACCGCCACTGGTCAGGTAGTTCTCGCTCAGGATTTCAAACCAATCGACCTTGGGCCAAACAGACGTCACGTGATCGTAGTGGACGCTGCGCAGACCAACGCCGTAACCGAGGTGGGGAAGGCCGAATCGATTGTTGGAAGTCATGGAGTGGAATCTCGGGACCTCGGGGCGACGCCAGGGTGGATGGGGAAGCCCCCTCGAGCCAGGTCGCCCTACGCGAACCGGCGGGACGATCGAGTCGGAATTCCTTGAAAGGTTCCCGATCCCACTCGCCCCGCCGGTTGCGCTTCGGAGAGAATCTCCGAATTACTTGCTCGGGCAGCCGTCCTTGCTGGGGCAGCCATCCTTGCTCGGGCAGCCATCCTTGCCAGGACAACCGTCCTTGCCGGGGCAACCATCTTTGCCCGGGCAGCCGTCCTTCCCACCACAGCCATCCTTCGTCATGGCGTGATCGTCCGTCGACTTGCAACCGGCCAGGGAACCCGCGACCAAACCACTGGCAGCGGCGACCACCAGCTTGCTCACCATACGACCTCGAAGTTTCATAGAACTGCTCCGTCCTCTAGAGCCCGGGTTCTTCGGGTTGACCGTCAAGCCGGACTGGTGTTTGCCCGCCGGGGACCGCGTGGTCCGTTCCATGGGCGTTGATCCGTAAGTTTTCAATTCTCGCGCTGAGGAGGGGGGGGTCAACGGCGAATTGTGCGAAAACTCCCCCAGGTTCTGCCTAGTTACGAGCGTGAAGCGATCTCGGTTCCCCTCTCCTCAAGAATCAGTGGAGGAAACCAGGAGATGCTCCTCGATCGTCTGCCACTCCCGCTGGCGCAGATGCCAGCGCAGTTCGGGAACGATCCGGTGCCGAGATTTCGGGTACAGCATCAAATCGAAGTCCTGACCGGCGATCTGCAGGGCGTAGGCGAACTGGATCGCATTCTGCAGATGAACGTTGTCGTCCATGGTGCCGTGAACCAGGAGCAGATGTCCCGAAAGGTCCGCCGCCGCCTCGATGCATGAGGTCTTGGAATAGCCTTCCGGGTTGTTCTGAGGCGTCCGCATGTAGCGCTCGGTGTAGATCGTGTCGTAGTCCCGCCAGTCGTAGACGCCAGCGCCGGCAATTCCCACGCGGAATCGATCGCTGTGAGTCAGTGCGTAGGCGGTCATGAAACCACCGTAGCTCCAGCCGGAGATCCCGACTCGATCTCCGTCAGCCCAGGGTTTGTCGCACAACCACCCGATCGCATCTTCCAGATCCTGCAGCTCCTGAACCCCGAGTTGTTGGTAGCAATGATCCGTGGTGACCTTGCCCTTCCCACTCGAGGTACGGTTGTTGACCTGAAACACCAAAATCTCTTGCTGTGCCAGGAACTGGAACCACGGGCTCGTGTTCCAGCGATTCCGAACCGAAGGCGCATTCGGTCCCGAATACGTATGCAACCAAACCGGGTAGAGCCCCGACTCGCGGAAGCCGGGGGGGCGGATCAGCGTGGCGTCCATCTTGAACCCGTCGCGGGTCGAGATTTCGAACAGCTCGGGCACGGCGTACTCGTACTTGTCGAGGTCGGGAATGACGGACTCCGCCAACACTTCTTGCACGGTGCCGTCCGACTTGCAAAGACGAACCCGAGGCGGCGTGTCCAAACTGCTGTGGGTATCGAGGAAGTAGGACCGATCGGCATTGAATTGAACGCGGTGAGTGCCGTCATCCGGAGTGAGGCGAGTCAGGCCCGAGCCGTCGAGACCGACGCGATAGGCGTTGACGTTGATCGCTCCATCCCGGCGTCCCAAGAAGTCCAGCCACTTTTCATCTTCGTTGACGAACAGCAATGAGTCGACATTCCACGAACCATCGGTCACTTGCCCCAGCAGTTCTCCCGTTGCGGAATAGCGGTACAAGTGGCGATAGCCGCTGCGATCACTGAACCAGAGGAACGAGCCATCCGCCAGCCAGCGCGGATCGCCGCCGGATTCGACCCAGGTCTCCGAGTTTTCGCGGAAGAGGGTCTTGCTCTCGCCGGTGGCCGGATTGGCCAAGTTCAAGTCCAGCCAGGTCTGCTCTCGGTCCTGCACTTGGTACACCACTTGGCGACCATCGGGAGACCACCCCACGGAGCTGATCAAGAATTGGCTGCCGTCATAGCGAGAGAGGTCCATCCATACGATCCTTCCGTCGCGAGCTCGCACCGCCCCGAGGGACGCCGTCGGATTGGGATCTCCGGCCTTCGGATAGTTGGTGGTTTCCACCTCGAGTCGGGTGGGGATGTGATCGATCACCGTGAACGGATGCACGTTCGACTCGTCAATGCGAAGGAATGCCAGGTGACGCGAATCGGGACTCCACCATTGGGCATTGAAGTTGCCCCGGCCGTAAATCTCTTCCTGGTAGACCCAGTCGAGCTTGCCGTAGAGCAGCCCCTCGCTGCCGTCGTCACTGACGGCATGCTCAGTCGCCGTTCCCGTTTCGACGACATACAAGTTTCCTTCCGCCACGTAGGAGGCGAACTGGCCATCGGGACTCAGCCGCAACAGCTCCTTGGGAGCCGCCCTCGCGGTCAAGCGAAGCGGTTTCTCCTCTCCTCGCCGAAAGAACAACAGATCTCCGTCGAGGTTGGCCGCCACCGAAGCCCCGTCCTCGGAAAACCGTGCAGACGACCGTGACGCGCTCGAGGCATCGGATTCGCTCATCCCTGGTAGCTTCGCCAAGGCGGCCGAAAACTGCTGACGGAGAGCTTCTCGTTCATCAACCTGCTCCGCCGCGGGCACGGACGACTCCCCGGTTTCGGGGTGAATCCACAGCTGCTTGCCATCCACGGTGCGCACGTAGTGCACTCCGTCGGACGCCCACTCGATGGTTTCCAGATCTCCCCCGAAGTTCGCGGCGAGATCGCCGGAGGTGTTTTCCAAGCGAAGTCGTGTCTTGGACTCTGCGGCCTCCTGGCCGAAAGCCACGGACCCGGACGAACCCGCGCATGCGAGTGAGACAAACAGCGTCGGGATGCGAAGAAGACTGCCCATGGAACCCCCATCCTTCCTGGGAAAGTCCCGACAAGACGCGTGGTAGGATCCTGTCCGCTTTCCGGTCAATGAAACTTCGAGAGATCGCCATGATGCCGTCCCGCCGAGGGACAAGAAAGCTCCACCGAAGGACGCAGGCACTGCTGGTGATCGCGCTCCTCCCGGGCCTCTCACAATGCCGCGAGAAGCCGCCGGAATCAGCGCTGGCTCATCTCTTCGTGGCGGCGAGCGCCGCCGAAGTGGTGGAGACGATTCTCGAACGGGACTCGGATCCTTCGCCGCGCCCGGAGGTGCGCATGAATGTCGCGGCCTCCTCGACACTCGCTCGGCAAATTGCGCAAGGCGCACCGGTCGACGCGTTCCTGTCCGCCCATCCGGAATGGTCGGATTCGCTGATTCGCGAGGGACTCGCCCGTCAAGAACTCAGCCAACCGTTGCTGTCTGATTCGCTAGTCATCGTGGCGCCCCCGTCCCCATCCCGGCGTCCGTGGAACGAATGGACCGAGCTCGCGGACGCCCATGGCTACGTCGCCCTCGGAGATCCCGAACATGTTCCGGTCGGCACCTACGCGCGCCAGGCCTTGCAAGAAGCAGGGCTCTGGGAACAACTAAGACGACGAGTCATCGCCACCCCTGATGACACGGCGGCCCGGGTGCGCGTGCAGCGAGGAGAAAGCGAATGGGGGATCACCTATCGCCATGAAGCTCTGCGCGATGAGCGCTTGCAGGTCGTGGCCGAAATCCCTTCCGATCTCCACCCGCCCATTCGCTACACCCTCACCTGGTTTCCCAAAACCGATTCCACGGTGGGGGAATGGCTTCGGAGCACCTTGACGGGATCTCGAGCTCGCGACACCTATCGCGACTTCGGCTTCTCTCTGGTGGACACTCACTGACTTGTTCGAACCGCTGACACCCACGGAGCTTTCTGCCCTCGAGTTGTCGTTGAAGGTCAGCGCCACTGCGACCTTGCTTTGCCTGCCACTGGGAATCTTGTTTGGTTGGCTCCTCGCCCGCAAGACGTTCCTCGGCAAGCTCATCGTGGAAGCCTTGCTGTCCTTACCACTTGTCCTTCCCCCGGTGGTCACCGGCTATCTGTTGTTGCTCGCTTTTGGCCGCAATGGATGGATCGGGCGCTGGTTCGAAGAGTGGTGGGGATGGACGCTGCCGTTTCACTGGAGCGGGGCGGCGGTGGCAGCCGCCGTGGTCAGTTTCCCGCTGATGGTGCGGTCCGTGAAAGTCTCCATGCAAGCAGTGGATCCACGACTGGAAGCCGCGGCACGCACCCTCGGAGCCTCTCCGGCCAGAGTTTTCCTTGGGGTGACTCTGCCTCTCGCCTTGCCCGGCGTCCTCGCGGGAACCATTCTTTGCTTTGCCCGAAGCCTCGGCGAATTCGGAGCGACGATTCTGTTTGCCGGCAACGTCGAAGGATCGACCCGCACGATTCCCTTGGCGATCTACTCCTCCTTGCAACGGGTGGACGGAGACGTGGCGGCAGCTCGGCTCGTCGCCCTGTCGGTGGTGATTGCCGTGTCGGCACTGGCCCTCCACGAATGGTTGGTGCGCCGAATCGCTCGCGCGCCGGAGCAAACATGACCGAGGCCTGGCTGAACGTAGACATCACCCATCGGCGGCGAAGCTTCCTTCTGGAAGCTCGCTGGGAAATGCGAGATTCAGCGCTCGCACTGTTCGGTCCGTCGGGAGCGGGGAAGACCACGCTCCTGCACCTGATCGCCGGCCTTCTTCCTCCCGACCGCGGGCACATCCACTTCCGAGGCCGCGTGTTTTCGAATCCGGGACAATTCGTTCCTGCGCATCGGCGGAACTTTGGGGTGGTGTTCCAAGAGCCGCGTCTGTTTCCCCATCTCAACGTCCGCCGCAATCTGACCTACGGTCAACCTTCGCACCCAAGAGCGGACGCTCCGTCGTTGCCCCAAGTCGTGGACTCTCTCGGCATCGAAGACCTGTTGCCACGACGCCCGGCGCAACTCTCGGGAGGCGAGGCCCGCTTGGTTTCCCTCGGCCGCGCCTTGCTTTCGGGTCCCCAGATGCTGCTCATGGACGAGCCGTTCAGCGGCGTGGACCTTGGCAAGAAGCGGCAGGTCCTTGAGTTCTTGCGGACCCTGCGCAGGGAGCGGAGTCTCCCCATGCTTCTGGTCAGTCATTCCATGGGGGAGATTCTGGAACTCACCTCCCAAGTGGTGGTGTTGGAAAGAGGACAGGTGCTGGCCTCCGGCGACTTCTTCGAAGTGCTGCAAGCGCCGAACTCCATCTCCCTGGCCGATCGACTCGGCATCGAGAACCTGCTGCACGTGGACGTCGAGGATCACCGTCCCGACCAAGCGGTGACCGGCCGGCTCGGGGATCAACAGGTATTGCTCCCCCCGGCCGCCGAAGCCGCCCCCGGGAAAGGCTGGGTGGCCGTCCGCCCGGATGACATCATTCTCGCTCGCCAAGCCATTGAAGGGACCTCGGCGCAAAATCGACTGCAGGGAACGGTGCAAGGAATCAGCACTCACCACGGCAAGTTCCTCGTGCACGTCGACGTGGGCCAGCCCCTCCGGGTCGAAGTGACGGAGCGATCCGTGCGCGAGCTGTCACTCACCGTCGGGGCACCGGTCTTCTGCCTGATCAAGACCTTCAGTTTTCGCTGGAGAACCATCCCATGACCTCATTCCCCCTCGAGCCTGAAGAGGCCACGTTGCGACGTTGGTTCGGCGAAACTCTGGAACTGCTCTATGCCAACCTGAACACACTTGCCGAGCAGCCGGCCTCTCACATCGAGGGAGCCCGAGACGCGGCTCGAGCCATGCACCGCCCGTTCTCCGAGGATCCAGGTGACGCCGTCGCGATCATCCGCGAAGTCATCGAAGACTACGTTCCTCGCTCATTCCACACCGCGGGTCCTGGCTATCTCGCGTACATCCCCGGAGGTGGCCTGGTCCACGCGGCTCTGGCGGATTTGATTTCCAACATCACCAATCGATACATCGGCGTGTCCTTGGCCGCCCCCCTGCTGGTGCGGTTGGAAGTGGTCACTCTTCGCTGGCTGATGGACCAAATGAACTACCCGGCGGAGGCCCGCGGAATCTTCACCAGCGGTGGGTCCATGGCCAACTTCAGTGCGGTCGTCTGTGCACGGCATCGACAACTGGGAGAGCAGTTCCAAGACGGGGTCTTGTACGGCGCCGAAGAACTGCACCATTCCACCGGCAAGGCCGCCATGCTCGCCGGGTTTCGTCACGATCAGGTTCGCTTGCTACCCGTGAACGACCAGGGAATGTTGCAACCCTCGATCGTGGCCCAGGCAGTCGCCGAAGATCGCTCCCAAGGCAAGCGTCCCGCCATGCTGGTGGGAAGCGCAGGCACGATCAACGTGGGAGCCGTCGATCCCCTGAACGAGCTCGCGGACCTGGCTCGAAGCGAAGGACTTTGGTTCCACGTGGACGCGGCCTACGGTGGCCCGTTTCAGCTCACCCAAAGAGGACAGCGACTGTTGCAAGGAATCGAGAAAGCGGATTCCATCACCATGGATCCCCACAAGGGGTTCTTCCTGCCTTACGGCACTGGGTGCCTGTTGGTGCGCGACGGCACCGCTTTGCGAGACTCTCATCGTGTCGAAGCAGACTACTTGCCAGAGATGCAGGACAGCTCCGACACCCAGGACTTTTGCGACTACTCGCCCGAGTTGTCGCGAGACTTCCGCGGTCTTCGTCTGTGGCTCGCCTTGCAACTCGCCGGGACCCGCGCCTTTCGGGATTGCCTCGATGAGAAACTGGACTTGACCACGGTCGTGAAGGAGGCCATTCGCGAGATTCCCGCCCTGGAGATCGTGGGGGAAGCTCCTCTCACATTGGTCGCATTTCGGTTCAAGAACGACGACGACTCCGGGACACGAACCCAAGCGCTGCTGGAACGACTGGTCGCGAGCAAGCGGGTCATGATCAGCGGCAGCTACTTTCAGAAACGCTATGTCGCCAAGTTCTGCATTCTGAGTTTCCGCACCCACCGAGACCGAGTGGACGAAGCCCTGGATCTCCTCCGCCGCGAGGTGCACACCATGGAGGGGGCCGCCTGACGGAGGAGACTGGGGAAGAGGATTCCGCTGTTGCCAGTGACGGGAATGGGCGAGAATCCCGGGCCATCATGATCTCACGCCCTTTCCTGAGTCTGGTCGTCCTGGTGCTGCTCCTGCTCTTCCCAACGGGAGGAGCCTCCGCCTCGGAGCTTCCCGGAGAAGCCTTCGCGAGTCGCCGCGAGGCGCTCATGGCCTCCCTCGAAGACAACGCCCTGGCCGTGATTTGGACCGCTCCGCAACAAATTCGAAACGGCGACGTCCACCATCCTTACCGACCGGACAGCAACTTCTATTACCTGACCGGCTTCGCCGAACCCCAAGCTTTGGCAATCCTCGAGAAGCGCAAATCGCGACTGACCTACACCCTGGTCGTCCGTCCCAAGGACCCGCTCGATGCCGTCTGGAACGGACCCCGCAGCGGACTCGAGGGAGCGGAACGACGCTACGGAGCCGATCAGGCCCGCGCGTGGGACGAACGACAGCAAGTCCTCCGGGCCATGCTCGCCGATCACCGCCACGTCTATTGGTGGGGCGGTTCTCATCCCGAGGCCGCCCGCCTTCGGGACGAGCTGATTCCTTCTCGCACCGGCACCGCACAATCCCTCGCTACCCAACTCGCATCCCTGAGGTTGGTCAAGTCCGAGGCAGAGATCCGACTGCTCCGCCGAGCCGCGGATATCACTGGCGACGCGCACCGTCAGGTCATGCGTCGCTGCCAGCCGGGCCTCCAGGAGTACCAGCTCCAGGCAGTCATCGATTATGTGTATCGCGACTCCGGGGTCGCCCGCCCCGGCTTTCCCAGCACCCTTGGATCGGGACCGAACTCCTGCATTCTCCATTACCAAGGAGACCGGCGCACCATCGACAATGGGGACCTGGTACTCGTGGACATCGGCGCGGAGTGGGACCACTACTCGGCAGACATCACCCGGACCTTCCCGGCCAACGGCACCTTCAGTACCGATCAGAAGGCCCTCTACAAGGTCGTGTTGCGCGCCCAAGAGAAAGCCATCGAGCAGATTCGACCGGGAGTCACCGTGACCACCATCCGCGGCATTGTCCAACAGGAGATCGCCGAGGGACTGAAGACGTTGAAGATTCTCTCGTCACGGCGTCGCTTGTCCGACTTCACGGTGCACGGGTTCCATCACTGGCTGGGCCTGGACGTTCACGATGACTGTGGTCCGATCTACTCCGTGGCGCTGCAACCGGGAATGGTGCTCACGGTCGAGCCGGGCGTGTACATCCCCGCCGGGATGGAAGGAGTGGATCCCCGGTGGTGGAACCTGGGAATCCGCATCGAAGACGACGTGCTGGTGACGCGCACCGGCTCCGAGATCCTCTCGGGTCGCGCGCCGAAATCCATCGAGGGTATCGAAGCTCTGATGGCCGAAGAGGATCCGTTCGCCTCCCTACGGATCCGTTGATTCCCCCGGTCTTCATGAATGATCCGGGACGAAGGAGACGCTTTTGAAGATCCATTGGAAGATTCTCCTCTTCATGGCAGCGGGTGCTCTGCTGGGTGGAGTGTTCCAGGCATTCCTCGACGCGCCGGCGTGGATCGGAGTGACGGTGGAGGACACCGAAACCGGAGTCCGCATCAAGAGTCTGGATTCCCGAAGCCCGGCCGCCAAAGCAGATGTCGCGGGCTCGGCCAAACTCAAGCCCGGAGAACAGATTGCGGCGATCATTCGCAATCGCGGAAAGCCCGGCCAAGAGGAGGCGATTCCCGTCCGGACCGCCGGCGACCTCGACGACGTGCTGTCTCGGTCGCAGGTCGGCGACTTGATCTGGATCGAAGTGGCCGGCAAGGATCGCCCCGTGTCCGTGAACATTGCCATGCAGCCGGGCTGCCAACGGGACCGATGGCTGGAGCCCTTCCGTTTCGTCGCGGACATCTTCCTTGCCCTACTCAAAATGCTGATCGTTCCCGTCGTATTGACGTCGATCATCACTGGCGTTTCCGGGGTCGGCTCGGGGCGAGACTTCGGTCGCTTGGGCGGCAAGACGTTCGGCTACTACGTTTCCACCAGCTTCCTTGCCATCTTCACGGGGCTGATTTTGGTCAACGTCATTCGTCCGGGAACCGGAGCCGAACTCGGCCTCACCCCGAGTGACAAGTTCGAGCAAGTCGCCGAGCAGGGCATCTTCGACGTGTTTCGTCGCATGGTGCCAGAGAATGTGTTTTCCGCATTCTCTGCCAACGGGCAGATGCTCCAGGTGATCTTCTTCGCCCTGTTGTTCGGATTCTTCATCACCCGCGCCCCCGAGCCCCATCGCACCCGGATGCGCGAGTTCTTCCAATCCGCATTCGAAGTCATGATGAAGATGGCGGTGTTCATTCTGAGCCTGATTCCCTACGGGGTGCTGGCTCTGCTGGTGAAGGTGGTCGGAGAAACCGGGTTCGGCATGTTCCGGGCACTCGCCGTTTACGTGGTCACGGTCGCGCTCGGATTGATCGTGCACTCTTGCGTCGTGCTGCCGCTGCTGCTGCGATTTGTCGGCGGCATCTCGCCCTGGCAGTGGTTCAAAGCCATGGGTCCCGCCCTGATGACCGCGTTTTCGACTTCCTCGTCGTCGATGACTCTCCCGGTAAGCATGGAAGCCGTCGAAAAGCGAGGCAAGGTCAGCAACAAGACCACGTCTTTCGTGCTGCCACTCGGGGCCACCATCAACATGGACGGCACGGCGCTCTATGAATGCGTCGGAGTCATCTTCCTGGCTCAGTTCTACGCGACAGTCGGCGACTTCCAACTCACCGTCGGCAACCAAGTGTTCGTGGTGGTCATGGCGCTGATGGCCTCCATTGGCGCGGCGGGAATCCCCTCGGCCGGACTGGTCATGATGCTGACCATCCTGACCGGCTTGGGGCTTCCGGTCGAAGGCGCCGCCTTGCTTCTGGCCGTCGACCGCCCATTGGACATGATGCGCACCATGGTCAACGTGTGGAGCGACTCGTGCGGGGCCGCGATCATTGCCCGAACGGAAGGGGAGGGGCAGGTCGCGGGAATCCCGGCGCCCGGTTGACGGAGTTCGCCAGTGCCTCGCTCACTTTCTCTCTCGACTCCTCCGCACTTCGACCTCCCGTTGGTCGCCACCAGTCATGGCTGGTACGACCTGCCACCGTTTCATTGGGACCCGAAGCAACGTCGTCTCTCCACCGTGATGGAACTCGACGGAATCAGCCAAAAAGTCGAGCTTCGTCAAGCCCGGCGGGGTGCGGCCGTGAGCGCCCGAATCAACGACACCTCCGCGTCCCTCTCTCTGCGAGCAGCGGCCCGGCGCGTGCTGCAACTTGATCTCGATTTGACGGAGTTCTGGCAACACTGCGAACGGGATCCCGAGCTTCGCTGGGTTGCCCGTCATGGGGCGGGGCGCCTCCTGCGAGCTCCGACCTTGTTCGAAGACCTCATGAAGATCTTGCTGACCACCAACTGTTCATGGGCGATGACTCGACACATGACCCAACGCTTGGTCACGGAACTCGGAGAGCCAACCGCTGAGGGCGAGCGGGCATTTCCCACCGCGGAGCGCTGTGCAGAAAAAGACGAACGGTACTTCTCCGAAGTGATCCGTGCTGGCTACCGGGCCAAAGCCATGGCTCGCTTGGCCAAGGCCGTCGCCGCCCATCCCGACCTGGAAGCGGAACTCGATCCTCGAAAAGTCTCAATCCCGGAGATCCGTCAGCGCCTATCCTTGCTGGACGGCTTTGGACCCTACGCGGTCGGACAGGCGATGCGACTGCTCGGAGCCTTTGAAGACTTGGCCCTCGACTCGTGGTGTCGAGCCAAGTGGGCCCGAATGAAAGGCCGTCGCCGCCCCCCGAGAGACACCACCATCGCCCGCCGGGTTCAACGCTTTCGGCCCTATCAAGGCCTGGCCTTATGGATGTTGTTGACCGCGGACTGGCATCAGGAGTCCCACGCCGCCCATGGCTGAAACCTCTTCTTACCCGGTCGTCCTCGTCGAACCGTGGGAACCCGGCAACGTTGGCTCCATCTGCCGCGCCATGGGCAACTTCGGCGTGAGGGACTTGCGTCTGGTCGTCGAACAGCCCGCTCATCGAAAGCGACTGATGTCTCTCGAGGCTCGTCGCTTGGCGACTCACGGCACGCCAATTCTTGAATCCGCCAAGTTCTACGATCAGCTGCCCGAGGCCCTCGCGGGCTGCGGCTACGCGATCGGATTCAGTGCCCGAACCGGTCGCAACCGTCGGCCCCAAGGAACCTTCGCCGAGACCATGGCTTCCTCCCGCCAAATGGCGGCAACGGGGACCCAAGTCGCCCTGGTCTTCGGCACGGAAGAAAAAGGTCTCAGCGCAGAACATCTCACTCACGTGTCAGACATCGCACGCATTCCCGTTCCCGGGGAGCACAGTGTGCTGAATCTTGCCCAGGCGGTCCTCCTGGTTCTCTGGGAACTCGTCCGAGAAGACCAAATCGACGTCGCCCCCGAGATGCCGGCGGAACATCCCATGCCGATCGCCACGGTTCAGTCCCGCGCCTCCCTTCGCGCCGAATGGCACGACCTTCTGCAACACCTCGGCTATCAACCCACCGGTCGAGGAACGCTCCATCGACGCGTGCTTCGTCGCATCATGGACATGTTCGACCGCAGTGGGGGACACCGACGGGATGGCACCATGCTCCGCGGCGTCGCCACGGCGATCCGACGACTGGCAAACTTGCCGAAGGCAGAGACGGGCTCCTCGGTTCTCGGCAAGGAAGAGGGTCCCGATCCCTGAGTTTTGTCGCGGCTCCCGTTCAGGGGGACCGGGTCACGTCACACAAGATCCAGTCCAGGCCCGGATATTCGACTGAGACGATCTCCGAGTCCGCGGTCACCGTGAACTTGTTGCTGCCTTCGTCGAGCCAATGGCGTTGAACCGTCGCCCCCTGAGCCGTGCGCACTTCCACGTCGAGGGGCATCCGAAATGGAAACAACGCGTCGGCGCGGGCATCCACCTGAATCTCCGCTTTGCTGCCTTCGCGCTTCGCATCGCGCACGATGTAATGGGGCCATCCCGTCCCGTAAACCCAAGGCTGAAAGAAGAAACGTAGCGACTCCCCATAGTGCTTTTCACACAACCGCTGAAACTGCCCGGTGGTTGCGTGGCCGTAGCGAAACTCGGGACTCGTGCAGTACTCCTTCATCGCCGCGAAGAAACCGTCGTCTCCCATCACGTAGCGAAGCATGTGCAGGACGTAAGCGCCTTTCTCGTAGAGAACCTCGGCATAGGCGGTGCCCGCGTCCCTTCGATGAGGTCGAAACAACGTGGCCTGTTTGGGAATGGAAGGCTTGCTTTCCCGGACGAAGGCGAGCATCTCACCACGCCCCAAGCGGTGCTCGACCCAGAGCGCCTCCGCGTAAGTGGCAAATCCCTCATGGAGCCAGAAGTCCCCCCAATCGCTCACGGTGACCGCATTCCCGAACCACTCATGCGCCGACTCGTGGACCAAGATGTAGTCGAAGCGGCGGTTGCGAATCGCGAACGGATCGGGAAGCCCGTGACGGCGTCGATAGGTGGGGAAGCTATTGCCGTAGGCGATGACTGTCGAGTGCTCCATGCCCCAGATCGGCGACTGCACCAAAGCGAACTTGGAATCGGGAAAGGGGAACGGGCCAAACTTCTCGGAGAAGAACCGGAGCAGATCGGGCACCACCTGAAACTCCAGCGCCGCTTTGTCGACGTCTTTTGGCAGCACGTAGTAATGCAACTGCAGAGGCATCTCCAGTCCCGGAAGAGTGGCAGTTTCTTCGATCAGTTCGTAGGGGGCGATGTTCATCGCCACGCTGTAGGTGGGCTGCGGATAGTCGTGACGCCATTGGAAGGTCCGATACCCTCCGTGCTCGGTGACTGACTCCAGTCGACCGTTGCACACCGCCGTGAGCCCCTCGGGCACGGTCACGCGAAACTGCAGCCGCTCGTTTTTGTCCTCGGGATGAAAAAACGAAGACTTGCAGGGCCACCAGGTATGAGCCCCAATGGTCTGGCAGGAAGTGCCAATCCACGGCGCGCCGTCTTCGGTTCGGGAAAAGTGAAACCCGTTGAAGTCATCCAAACGAAGAGGGCGTCCCGAGTAATACACCAGGACCCGGAACTCCTCTCCGCGGTCCAGGGGACCGGGGAGTTCGATTCGCACTTGATCGGCAGTTCGCCGGAAGGACAGCGAAGTCACTTCCCGAAGCGGCTCGGCGAACAAGTCGTCGCCGTCCACCCAACTCGTGCCATCGATCAGAAGGCGCCGCTCCGCATCGAGAACGATCTCGGACACCCCGTCGCGAACGGTGACTCCACTGACGCCGACCACCCCTCGGACCGATCCCATCTCCGGGTCCACCCACAGGTCGATCCGGTAGTCGCGGACATCGTAGAACGAACGCGGATCCGGTCCGTCTTCCGCGGCCGCGGTTCCGGCGCTGAGAACGAGAAGAGTCAGAGCCGTGGCAATCTGGTGCAAAGGCCGAGTCCTTCCTCGCGAAAGTGAGGAGTCCAATGACATCTCGTCTCCGTTCCGTGGGTCAGTGGACGCCAGGATGCCCCGCACTCTCGACCAGGACAACTGTTCCCCGCGGAGCGGTCGAGAAAGGCAAACTTTTCAGTTATCGAACGCCACATTCCAGGGAAGAGCCAATGTTTTCCGGCTGCCTCGCCTACGGGGAATTCCGAGGTACCTTCGTGGTGGGAAATCGCTTTTTTGAGACGGTGTCCGGGGTCACGGCTCCGGCGATTGGTACAGGCCAATGCAAGATCACAAGAGCAGTAGCTATTACTCCTTGTCCGGTTACCGGATGTGGGGTGGGGACAATCGGGTTCCTGCGCGCGCCAACCACTTCGCGTGGATCAGCGTAGGGCTCATGGTCGGGGTCGCCGTGGTCGTCGCGACGTACTTCGCCATCTCGGGTTAGTGATGGGAGAGGAGCGACGGACCTGGGATTGAGCCCCAGGTCCGCGCTCTGAACTCGCCGGTCCTCCGGCAGAATTCCGGGGGACCGTCACCCCGGGTTTTCTACGATCCCTGCAGGTCGAGGTCTTGTCGCGACCTCGAGAACCTGCGGATGGACGACTCCCAGGGGCTCGGTTCGCTCGGTCGTCCGCACGAAGAAAGCGGCCATGGTCGATCCCAGTCTCGGTTCGCCCGCTCCCGTTTGGCCGTGGAACGAGGGGATTCCCGAAGCAACCCGCGAAGATCGAGTCGCCGTCGAAGAACCCTTGGAAATTCGCCACCGCGACCGCGTCTTCGCCGTCATCATGCGGTCCCCGGGACACGACCGTGAACTCACCCTTGGCCTGCTCCTGGCCGAAGGCATCGTCCGCTCCGCCCAAGAAGTGACCGCCATCACCCCATGCCTCGACGTTCCCCGGGAAGCACGGGGAAACGTGGTTCGGTTCGACTTGGACCCCGCGGTGAAGTTCTCCTTGGAAGACTTTCGAAGGAACCTCCTTACCAGCAGCGCTTGCGGCGTGTGCGGCAAGGAGTCGATCGAAGATCTGCTGCAACGCTTCTCGCCCATTCCTTCCAGTCACTTGGTCCCCGCCGAAACCATCCAGGAACTGCCGCGAACCCTGCGCAAACATCAGCGCACCTTCGACAACACCGGCGGAGTGCATGGCGCTGCGTTGTTCGACGGGAAGGGCAGACTTCTCATCGCTCGAGAAGACGTCGGTCGTCACAACGCTGTGGACAAGGTCGTGGGCGCGGCCTGGAAAGCGGGCCCCCCAGAGTTCTCCCAAACAATCCTGATGGTGAGCGGACGGATCTCCTTCGAGATCGTCCAGAAAGCCATGGCCGCGGGCATCTCCATCGTCGCGGGAGTCTCGGCACCGACTTCACTCGCAGTCGAGCTTGCCGAGGCCGCGCGTCTGACCCTCATCGGGTTTCTCCGCGACCGCCGCTTCAACGTCTACAGTCAGCCACAGCGGGTGGTTCGTCAGAAGGACCCACCCACGCCAGCCTGACGGCACCTCGCAGGTTGTTGAACGGGCCTCCGATGGCCGATTCCAGAGACCTTCGTTTCCGGCGAGGAATCGGGCCGCCCGCGGATCGGTCGAGGACTCGAGGACGAAGAGGGGGGCGAACAGACCCGATCGAGTGCCGCTTCTCTTCAGGGTCCTTGCGAGCTTCGTCACGAACGAGTCGACGCCCGGGAAGCAGATTGGGTGGGTAGCACCTGACGAACCCTTGCAAGGAACTCCCGAATGCGCCGTTCTTCGCTTGCTTGCAAGTCCGCGCCCCCGAAGCGGCAGCGCCGATAGGTGTCGACCAAGAAACGCAAAGATTCCGCCTCCGCGGCCAGGCGTGGCTCGAGCTTCGCCGAGAATTCCGCAGCGGTCCAAGAGTCGGGCTTGTTCCAACCCTGCTGCCGGCACAGATCCAAGAAGCGCTGCCAGTACTTCCAAGCCTTCCGCGCGTGGCGCTGGCGACGATCGGGAACTCGGTCCCGGCGCCGTCGAATCGCCACTCGGGCGAGGAAAGATCTCACCACGAAGATCACCAAACCCAGCCCAAGGACCGGCAGCAACACTGCCGGGATCCAAGGGAACGGCTCTCCCGCAGGAGGAACCGGCGCAGAAGACAGGGTCGGCGACGTCTTCGCCGCCCCCGCGTCGTCCCGGCTCTTCGGCTCCAGAGCGGCCGGAGAATGACCTCCATCACCCGCAGGGGAGGGGGGATCGGTCATCGGCTCGAGGGTTGGATCGAACCGCACCCAGCCGACCTCTTCGAACTCCATTTCGGTCCATGCATAGCGGTGGAATCCACGGACCAAGTAGTTGCGCCCCAAGGAATCCCATTCCCGGGTCCGGAACCCAACCACCACCCGCGTGGGAATCCCCACCAGCCTTCCCAGCAACGCCAAGGCCTGGGCGTAGTGGACGCTGTCGCCTCCGCAGGTTCCCTTCAGGAGGGAGTGGTAGCTTCCGTCGAATGGCGAGCTGGGGCGAACCCGGCTGCGATGGCGCAAGTGCCGCTCCATTCGCTGGGCTCGGCCCAGGTCATGGGTCTCCTCCGCCGTCCAGCGATCTGCTCGATTCTGCAACCAAGAGCGATCCGCCAGCTCCTTCGGCAAGTGCCGGTGAGGCGAGTCCAGCCGGGCCGTCTCCGCCTCCAGTCCTCGTCCCGCCGCCAGCCAAGGAGAGGACACCACTCGATAGTGGATCGTCTCGTCCTCGCTGTCACGGGGGACGGATCCATCGGGTCGCAAGCGAAACAGATCCCCTTCCAGACTGCGCGGCTGCAGGGGCAGCAACAAATTGCGCAGATCCGAGGTGACCAGACTGATCTCGTAGGTCAAAGGCGGCCCGGACTCCCGGGTGGGAACCGGATCCACAACGGAAGTGAGAATCACCCGGTGGTCTTGCTGGTCGTCGTCGCCATCGCGTCGCAAAGCTACCGCTCCTTGGCGGCGCATCAACGCAGCGCTTCCGTCCCGAGAACCAACTCGGTCCATGACGTATTCCCGAAGGTAGAGATAGGTTTTCGGTCGCTCCGAAATCGGCTCGGACAGGACGCGAACCGTCGCCAGGGGCTCGTCTCCCACAGGAACCGCGCGTCCCACGCCAGCATCCCACCAGCGGTCATCTGAAAAAGAGGAAGCGTCGCCGCCCATCGCCGGTGACTCGGCGATCACTGCAGGAAGATCACGAATCCCCCACTCCATGGCCAACGAGAGCAACACGATCACGGCCGCGACGAACAACGCGAAGCGGGGAAGCACCCCGCGCACCGCTTTCGAAGCGGGTCGGGTCCCGGCCGCGGAGACTCGCTGGATCGCGTCTGTCTCGCGAAGGATTCCTTGCAGAACCAGAAAGCCGATGGCGGCGCCGAGCAACACCAACGATTCGGGCGATCGCCATGGCTCGACACGAAACACACCGAGCAGAACCGCCAAGGACACCACGAATCTTGGGAGCACTCGTGAAGACGCGCGGGAATCCGCAAGCAACAGAAAAACGCCTGGAACGAACACCAAGCTGACCCAACCGAGATCCAAGGACGACGGGGAAAGATTGGGGGGCGCTTGCAACGCCCAGGCAATCGACGCCACGGAAGCTCCTGCCACCAGACCGACCACCAGGTTTTTGAGCCACGAGGACGGACCGGACGCCAAGCTCCACGCGGCAATTCCCAGGAACAACCCCAGCAACCAGCGAGTCAAGGCTCCCGGGGTCTCCGAAGCGGTGGCTGCCACGGCCACGAGGAAGACCCAGGCCAGCCAACGACACAGCATGGGCTGCGAGAACGCTCGGATCTCTCCCTGACGTCCCGTCTCAAGCATTCGGAACAGCTCCCTCGCCGGCGAGTGAGCGGGCATAGCGTGGCTGGAGAAGCTGGTAGTAGCGGCGAGATCCCGCCGGAATGGCGATCCATGGGGAAGGCACCGTGTCTTCGTCCACCAATCCCAGGTGAACGATGACACCACGGCCTTCCGAAACGTCGAAGCCGGCGAGCGGGGGAGCCGACGGTGTCGACGAGGCGGAGACAGTGACGGCCTCGACAGTGGCAAGAGCGGCCAGGTAGGGACCCAGGTGCCGACAACCGTGAGCCACGACAATCTCGGGACCGGCGCGACGCAACATCGACAGGCGAACCGGAATGCCCCGCAATACCAGGGAACGAATCAATCCGGCGCAAAAGCGAATGGCCTCTTCGAAGTCGGTTTGTTCGAAAGCTCCGGATTGCGGCGCCAGTCGCGTGTCCAGAACCATCTCCACCCGTGGCGGCGCTTCCCCGCGAAACTCTCGCACCACTTTCTTTCCAAGCCGTGCAGATGCCCGGTGATGAACCCGGCGTTCAACATCCCCCTGACGAAACTCGCGCAGGGCGTAGAACTCCCCGTCGCCCGGGCCGGTCGGTTGGGGCAAGTCCAGCCCCCGCGGTCGCAAGCGCAGAAGCTCTTCGAGCACCGATTCCCGAATGCTCCGGGTCTGGGGGAAGATCCACACGTTGCTCGGCACCGTCGCGGAACGACGGTGACGCAACAGACCGAGGGGAAAACTCGTTTCCCAGCTCACCGCCATCTGGCGAATGTGACCGCGGTGCAAGGCTTGTGCTCTCAAGGGAACCCGGGGAGTCCCGTCCCGCCATAGCAGTCGACCCTGACGATCGGCGACCACTCCCTCACTCCGAAGTCGGAAGACCACGGCGAGTAGCGGGACGGGCGCCGTCCACCGCAGGTGCAGCTCCACCGAATGCACATCCCCTTCGGTCAGATCGCTGCCGAGAACTCCCCGAACCTGCAACAGAGACAACCAGCGCCCGGCAAGCAATGACATCAGCAGGACCGCGGTCAGGAACGCCACGGCGAAACGCGGACCCGGATGGGGAAAGACCACGGCGGCCACCGCGAGGGAGCCCCATCCCGTGAGCGCCACCTTTCCCCAAGCCGTGAGTTGGATCCGATGGCGTTGGACGGTGCCGGACATCAGGCGGGAACCGGAATTCGCTCCAACAACTCTGCAAGGATCCGCGCCGACTCGTCGCGACCGGTTTCGCCACCCACCCCTGCGGGAACAATGCGATGAGCGAGCACCGGGACCGCCATGTCCTTCACGTCTTCGGGAATGCAGTAGTCTCGGCCGCGAACCACGGCCCGCGCGCGAATCACGCGGTCCAGGGCAAGCGCGGCCCGAGGGCTGGCCCCCAAGCGGACTCGCGGCTCGCGACGTGTGGCCTCCACGACATCCAAGACATAGGACAGCACCGAGGCGTCCACTCGCACCTGCTCCACGGATTCTCGAACCGAGAGGATCTCTGCGGCTTCTGCCACCGGTTCCAAGGACTCCAACGGAGAGGCAGTGCGCCGATCTTGGAGAATTCGTTGCTCCGCTTCTCGATCCGGATAGCCAATGCTCACGCACAAAGTGAACCGGTCGAGCTCCGATTCGGGAAGCGGGTAGGTCCCGGCAAACTCCATCGGGTTCTGGGTGGCCAAAACGAAGAAGGGGGCCGGCAACTGGTAGGTTTGACCATCAATGGTCACCCGACCGTCCTCCAACGCCTCCAACAAACAGGACTGGGTCCGCGGCGGTGTCCGGTTCAACTCATCAGCAAGAATGATGTGAGCGAACACCGGGCCCGGCTTGAACTCGAAGTCCCCGTTTTCCGGACGGAACACCGACACTCCCAGGATGTCCGCCGGCAACAAGTCGGACGTGAACTGGATGCGTTGAAAGTCCAGGTTCAAAGAACGAGCGAGCGCACGCCCGAGCATGGTCTTGCCGACTCCGGGAACGTCTTCGATGAGCAAGTGGCCGCCCGCGAACAAAGTGGTCACGGCCTGCTCCAGGACCTCGGCCTTACCGAGGATCACCCGCCCGAGGTTCTCGACTAGCCGTCCACCGAGGTCACCGTTCATGGCGAGATGATACGGCGACCGCGGGAATTCTCCAGCAAGCGGGTCTCGACTCGACGGGTCCGGTTAGCGGACCAAGTCGCGGAAGACGTCGAGATGATCCTCCGCCTCGTCTTTCGACATCACCCGTCCCTGGTGGGAGGCCTTTTCGAAGGCGCGTTCCGCCCGCCAAAGCTCTTCGACCTCGTCGTCGTCCAGGTGTCCCTGGTTCTTCCGCTCATACGCCGCTCGGACGCTGACCATGGCGGTCTGGGCTTCCGCGTCGGAGTACCCGGCTTGTTCCAGCACCCCGAGAATGGTCTGCTCGGCGCCAAATCCCTGCAGGGTCTGCACGCTTTCGCCGAGCCAAAGTCGCGCCTGGGGCATCCAGTTGCGATCGAGGTAGGCACCGCCCACCGCACACGCCACGCTGTACACCAGGAAGAAGAAGACTCGGCCACCGCCCCCGGAGGAACGCGGCGGCGGCGCTGCTTGCCCGCCTTTCTTGGCATTCTGAAGGTTGCGTGCAAGCTTCTTGCGATCGCCCGGCTTCATGCCTTGGATCGCTTTTTCGTCCAGTACTTTGCTCATGGTCATCCCCCGAGTTGCGGCAAACGCTGAGGGAGGCATCGTCTCTGAACGAGTCGGGACTGGACGCCATTCACGGGGAAACCCTTCGTTTCACCCCCGAGCGGGAAAACGTTTCCTCGCGAGGAGCGCAGAGCGGCCAGGGAAAGGGGTCCTACGGTGCGGTGGGACTTTGTCGGGCTCGTCCCCGGCGACGGCGACGGCGGCGGGATCGAGAGGGGGGCGAGGAATTCTCGGCAGCCTCGGAGGGCGTGGGCTCTTCCTGTTCGAACTCGTCCCGGCGTCGTTCCCAACTTTCGACCGCTTCGTGATCACGATCTTCTGCCACACTCAAAATGCGAAACAGCAAGAGGGCATCGTGGAAGTACTCCCGTCGAACCAGATCCCGGACGGGAATGCGTCGGCGACGTCGCTTTTTCTTGCTGGGGGCAAGACTCGGGTCGATTCGCTTGAGCCCTTGGAACATCGCGCGGATGCGCGCCGTGTCTCGACGGGACAAGCGAGCGCGCGTGGCAAACGGCCGGAGCAACCCTTCGACGGCCTCTTGAGGACGACCGCTCACTCCCGGCATTCCAAGCCGTTCGCGGACCTCGTCGTAGAGCAGGACCGCAAAGTACAACGCCGTCGGGAACGATCGACGGCCTCGATCCATTTCGCCCATGACCCGCAACCGAGACAGCAATCGCGTCAAGCGAATGTCTTCGTCTGCGGCATGGGGGCGAATCTCCAACTCTGGGACCAACACCTTTACGATTCCCAAACGCGCCAACAACTCGACCGAGCGGGCCGGTTCGTGACCTCCCAACATGCGCAGGATCTCTTCGAAGACCCGCGGCGCGGCACTGCGCACCAAATCTTCGTGATACTCGGCAATGGCCGCCGCCAACTCTGGATCCAGGGTGAGAGACAGCCGGGTCACGAACTTGATCGCGCGAAGGATTCGAACCGGATCTTCCCGCACTCTCCGCTGAGCGCTCCCGATCGTTCGCAGCACTCGCTTGCGAAGATCGGCCACGCCTCCGACGTAGTCGAGAATCTGGTCTTTCTCGATGTCGTAGAACAGGCCGTTGATCGTGAAATCTCGGCGCCGCGCATCCTCTTCCTCGGTGCCGAAGACATTGTCGCGAAGGATCAGCAGATCGTCTTCTTCTTCGTCGCCGTCCTCTGTCGATCCATGCCCCTCGACCCCGTTGTTTGGGTCGCTGCGAAACGTCGAGACTTCCAGGAACTTTCCGTCCCGAAAGTGCACATGCACGAGACGAAAACGGCGGCCGATGATGCGACTGTTGCGACAGACCTTCTTCACCTGACGTGGCCGGGCCGAGGTGGCCACGTCGAAGTCCTTGGGGATCTTCCCCAACGCAAGATCACGCACACAACCCCCGACGAGGTAGGCGCGGTGACCTTGCTTGCGCAAGCGGCGAACGACCTCGACAGCATCGGGGTCGAGAGCACTCTCCAGGATCGGACAAAGATCCCCGGAAAACTCACGGGTGGAATAGGTCTGACACTCGGTCATGGGGAGTCGAAGGGGGACCTCCTGGTCGCACGGAGCCCTGGGCGGAGGGCAAGCCCTTTCGGATACCCACCGTTCCCGCACAGTGCAAGGCCGGGAATCTCTCCCCCGGCGAGAACGGCAGCGTTTTCCTGCCAGATTGTCAGTTCGATCGAGCCGCGGAGACGAGGGCCTCGACCCGGTCCCGCTGCGGAGCCTGGGCGGTCTGCTGACCTTCCTTCGCCCAAGTTCCGACGATCCATCCCGCGGCCTCCTCCCGGGTTTGGCGGATGGTCTCGGGAGTCACCCCGCTCGCCAGGAGCAGGGGCGTGTCCGGGACGCTGGCTCGAACGCGGCCCCAGTCGTCGGGGGAGACCGGGGCACCGGTCGCGGTTCCTGTGAGCAACACCGCATCGGCGCCCCCTCGCTCCCAAAGGTCCGCGGCCTCCTCTTCCAAGGGGCGAGGCGCCAAGGGACGACCGTGCTTGACACCTGCATCCGCCAGGATCAGCGGATGGCCGGGAAGACTGGCACGCAAGCGCAAGGTCGCATCCGCCCGGCCCTCGATCAATCCCTGATCCGTGACCGTGGCTCCGCAGTGGACGTTGACTCGCACGAATGCCAAGTCGAACACCGCAGCCAAGGAAAGGGCCGCTTGAGCCGCGTTGCGCAGCACGTTGACTCCCAAGGGAATCGAAACCTCGACTCGCAAACTCTCCAGGACACGAGCCATGGCCGCGACGGTGACGGGCGGGACCGACTCCGGGTGAAAGGGAGCGTCGCCATAGTTCTCCAGAACAAGCCCGTCCACACCACCCTGCACCCACGTTCGGGTGTCTCTCAGGGCTCGGGCAATCACCGCATCCATGCTCTCGGCGCGCGGGCTCCCCGGCAATGGCAGGAGATGAACCACACCGAGGACCACGGGCTTGCTTCCAAAGCAATCGCTGAAGGATGACACTCGTGCATGAACTCCGCAGAATGGTTTGCGTCGACCCGTGAAGATAGCCGGTCGACCTGTTCTCGCGTCCCGATTCTCGCGCCCACGGGTGCTCCCCCCGATGAGTCCTCGTTCGCCACTCCCGGTGTTGTTCCTGGTCGGTCCCACGGCTTCTGGGAAGAAGCGGGTGGCCGCAAAGCTGACCACGTCCCTTCCCGTTCGGCTGCTGTCCCTGGACTCCATGAAGGTCTACCGTGGGATGGATCGGGGGACGGACAAGTCTGACTCGATCCCCTTTGGGCTGACCAATCTGGTGGAGCCGTCCCAACCATTCTCGGTGGGGGACTATGCACGCCTGGCCGAGGAACAGGTCACCGCGGCGCGTTCCGCTCGGGAACATCCGCTTTTCGTCGGCGGCACCGGTCTCTACTTGCGCGCGCTGACCAAAGGATTGTTCGAAGGACCAGAAATCCCGCCTGGAATTCGTGACGAGTGGCGTCGCCAGCTCTCCCAGCGGGGGGGACCTGCGCTTCATGAGGAACTGTCTCGAGTCGACCCAACGGCCGCGGCGAGAATTCACCCCAACGATGGCAAGCGAATCACCCGGGCACTGGAAGTTCACACCGCCACCGGAGTCGCCTTGAGCGACTGGCAACAACGAGACACCAAGGTTCCGTTCGACGGGCCCCATGTCTTGGTCGGGTTGCGCTGGGAGCCCTCCGAACTTCGCCGCCGCATTGCTGTTCGGGTCGACCGGATGCTGAAGAACGGCTTGGTGAACGAAGTACGACAGCTGCGCGATGCCGGGCGCTTGGGTCCGGTCGCTGCAGAGGCCATTGGCTATCGAGAAGTTCTCGAGATGCTCGAGACCAACGGCGACGAACCCACCTGCCGCGAACGCATCGTGACCAATACGTGGCGGTTCTCACGCAGACAGGAGAACTGGTTCCGCCAGTTTCCTTCGATTGACTGGATCCCCATGAAGGACGACCCGGAGTCGATCGGCGACCGGGTCCTCGAGCGATTCCAGCAGGGAATCAGTCGATGTACGGATCGTTCCAGTCGTAGTTGAACAGGTGGCGATCCGTCGTCCGGTAGAAGTTCGTCATGTCACGCTTCACGACGGCCCACTTGCCGCGCATGTTCTTGACCCAGAAACCGGTGGTATCCGCGGAACGGGTTCCCGCCACGGTGGAACCGCAAGCGGACAGCAAGCAGACCATGACCGCCAGGGAAAGAAGGTTGCGAAGCAGCTTCATGGAGTCCTCCAGGGGGGTGGCTCGACCAGATGTCGTTCGAGCCTCTGTATCTGATGGGAGGGGGGATGGTATCGGTCCTTTGCGGGGTGGCAAAGGGGGTTTTTGTCCGTCGGCCCTGCCTGCGCGATCACTCGGAAGAGTCGTTGGGCTCGGCGGGGGTCGGCCATCTCGTTCGAATCACGTCGCCGACGACCTCCCCCAACTCCGTCGGCGGCACACCCACGTGAAGGATCGTCGCCTGGTCGTCGAGCAGGAAGCTGGCGGGGGACGTGCTAATTCCGAGCTTCCTCGCCAGAGGAGACTTCCACCCCTGACCATCGCAGATCCATGGGATTTCTAGGCCCTGGTCCTTCCAGAGCTGAGCGATGGCCTTCGGATCCTCGTCCAAGGAAATGGCCACGACGCGCAACCGGTCCGAACGCTCCGCGGCCACTTTCGCCACTCGGTCCAACGCTTCTCGGGAGGCCGGGTGTTCGGACAAAAACACGAACACTAGGGACAGCTTGCCAGCCACGGTTCGAGGAACCGGCTGGCCTTGCCCGCTCATCCAATCCAATTCCGGAAACTCCCGGCCAGGACGCCATCGAGCTTTGTTTTCCATTTCTTCGAGGATTTCCCGATACGGGAGTTCCGAGTGAGACCGGGATCCGTACAGCTCTCGCAACTGCTCGATCCCCTCGACATCCCCTTGCTTCATGAGGATGTCGGCGGCCTGCAGGGCCGCGGATGCAGTGACCATGGCGCTGTCCGCTTCGGCGACAACTCGGCTCAGCACCTCGACCGCTTCGCGTTTTCGCCCCAACGTCTCGGAGAAGACCTGGGTCGCCAGAAAGACCCGAGCCGCCCAGGCCATCTCCGGCGCGGACTCCCGAGACTCACGAACGAAGGCGCCAATGGCGGCGATCTCGTCCTCCAACGACAGTGTCGCGCGTTGCTCTTCTTCGGCGTTTCGATAAGCCAAAAGCTTCGGAGCAACCCGCGAATACAAGCGGTCCCAAGCTTCGGAAGCGACCGCTCGCGCCGCTTCCCGCTCGACGGCAGCTGGATCCGGCGAACTTTGAACGGTCAACGCCGCCGCCAACAAGAGCAGCGAAACAATGGTTGCGATCATGGCTTCACCTAGTGCGCAGCGCCCAGTGGCGCCACCGGCATCGGTTTTCGAAGAATCTTGCCGCTATGGTAGCGGGGTAGGTTCGGATTCCGGACGAGACCCCCAATGACCCAATCCCGAAGTCTTCAACGTCGAGCATTCGTGGTCGGTTTGCTGCTCCTGGGAGCCGCCCTGGTCTTCTACGGGCTGAAGCCGAAACGTTCGGAAGCACCGCCCGTGCCTCCCGTGCTGGTCTACGAGTGGGGGAATGACCTCGCGGTCACCGAACCGCCCGAATCGGCTTTCCGCGAATCCGTCTTGAGCGACCCCGTGGAACGCGCTGTGCAGCGCTTCTTGTGGGGGACTCCCGACCTCCTCTATTGGACCCAGAAACACCTGCCCGAAGACCAAGACCGGCTTGCCCGGCGACTGGTGCAGGAACTCGATCGAATTGTCGAAGGCGCGCCGCTGGCGGCGCGCAACGCGGTGCTCACTCTCGGGCTGCTTGATCACGAGAGCGTCGTCCCTGCTCTCCTGCGCTACGCCAAGCAGGATCCGGACTACTTGCAAGTGGTTGCGATCCAGGCCCTCACCCACAGCCCGTGGACTCCCGAAGTCGAGGACACCTTGGCAGAACTCACCACCCACCCGAATCTTCAGGTCCGCGATGCCGCCCAGCGCGCGGTGCTCGGCCGGGAAGGGTTCTGGGACCAGGACACGATCGTCGAATTCTTGACCGTGTTCGAGGGCCGAGAAGTCAACGTGCTGCTAGACGAGGTCGGGGAAAAGGACCTGCACTTCGCTGCCGATGCCGTCGCTCTTCATCTGCAGAGCCCCCTCACATTGACGCGACAAATCGCCATTCGAACCCTGCTTCGATTGAACGATCCTCGCGGCGACGAGCAAGCCGCGGTCGAGATCCGTTCCGACAATCCGGACCGCGTGTCCTTGGGGCTCAGCATTTATCGCGATGCCACGGTCGCGCCTCCTCCGGATCTTGCCGAGCGGCTGGCGGAACACCCGTCCTCTGACGTTCGCCTTTGCCTTGCCCAGGCCATTCGCCCCGAATGCCGAGGATTCGACGAACATTCGGAGCGCTATGTCTCGATTCTGCGACGGCTCGCCGACACGACGTCCTACTCCATCAAGCGAACCGCCACCAAAGAGCTGCTCCGCCACGGCTCCTTCGAAAACTTGCGGCGCTACCGTGAGGAGATTCGCAGCGGCCATGGCGACGAACTCAAGGAAGCCGTTCAGTTCCTTTGCGAAGAGGTACGCGATTCCGAAGCGGCCGAATTGATTCGGGCTCGAGTGCAGGGAACGGTCGAGCCTTCGGATCATGCAAACCTCTTGTTCGGACTCCGCTTCGTTGGAAACGAAAGCGACATTGCCCATTTCATCCAGCTCATGCATCGCGGGGGGACCCCGGAAGACGAACGCGGGGGGACCCAGACCTACCTCAGCAAGCATGCTTCGATCTATGTGCAAACGTTCGGGGCGATCACGATTCCCTCTCTGATTCGGGGATACCGGGAGAGCCGCAACACCTACGCCAAGCTGCTATTCCTGGACGCGCTCCGAGGAGTGGCCGACTCGTCCGAGGTGGGGGAGTTTTGGCTGGAACTCATCCGGGACGAGTCTCTTCCCACCCTGATTCGCGTGAGCGCTGCGGAGAGCATGCCCTTCCTGGAAGGCATGCCGTGGGGCACCCTGATCCCGGAACTGATGGAAACGGTCGCAGACACCACGCTGGTGCAACGGCTGCGACGGGTTCTCCTGTGCTACTACTGAGTCAACGCCGCGGTTTCTGTGGGTAACTCCCAAAGGATGGTCCAGCGTCGCGACACCAGGGATGCGTCCTGTCCCAGTTCCCGCAGCGGTTGCGCATCCGGCGGTCGCTCGCTGAGTCCAGCCGCCTCGCCGTTCTCGCCCTGGATCAAATAGCCGGCGTTGCTCGCATAGAACAAGACAAGGCGGCGGTCCTCGGGATCCAGGGGCCAGGCCCAAATCTCATAGCGCTGGGCATTCTTGGGCAAGGAGGGGTCGTCTCCCGAGAGCAGTTTCCACTGAAAGACGTACTCGTTGGTACACAGGATCGCACTGCTGTCCGTATCGTCGACCAATTCCAATTCGGCGTCGATCTCGGAAAGCAATTCGGCCGCGGGTGCGAACGCGGGAACGGAGTCGTCCGAGCGTTGCGCACGCCAAGCTTCTTGGGCCAGCATCATTTGCTCGACCACCCGAGCCGCCCGCTGCTCTTTTTTGCGGAGCTCGGCACCGGTTGTGCCCATCGACACCACGAAGGCCGTGAACGCGGCCATCACCAAGATCAGGATCACTGGGACTGCGTTGCGCATCGTGGATTCCTAGCCCTAGGTCGGAGGGATCCAGCGTACCAGAAGCCGCACCGCCCCAAAGGCGCCGAGTGCCGCCAGTGCGGCTTGCCAAGCGCCGCTCGCCAACGTCAGCGCGGTCGTCAGCAAAGCCATGCGCCCCAAGAGGAACCCGGCAAAGGCTGCGAGATGGGGAAAGCGAGGCAGTCGACGATGACGGATGCCGGCCACCAAGAACGGACTCCAGTGAAAAGCAACGATCGCCACCAGCGCGACAATCCGCCAAACCGGTGCTCCGAACCCGAGAGCGAATCCCACAGGCAGCGCAGAAGCCGCGACGGCCAGAGTCACGCCCGCGGCAACGATCGACTTTCGCGGCTTGCGGTCTTCCTCGTGGGCAACGAACGACGCGCCCGTCACGTATGCGGCATAGACAAGAGCCGCCCAGAGAACCGAGTCCAAGGCTGCCGAGAGACCGACGCCCGCGACCGCACCGAGGAACAAGTTGCTCCCTCGAATCGCCCCGAGCAAAAGAGGGCCGGCAAGGACGCTGCGCCGGATCGGGCCATGGTAGAGAGCGATCGCCCCCGCCATGGCCAGGGTCCACCCGCCGAGCGAAGGGGAAACGAGGAAGCCCAGCGCAGGGCCCATGCCCAAACCGAACAGCGCCAGCGCCGTGGCCTGAGCGCGAGACACCTCCCCCTTCGGCAAGGGACGGTCGGGTCGGGTGCGACAGTCTTCCTCGTAGTCCACCCGAGCATTGAGGGCCATGCCGCCGACGAACAGGCCCAAGGAAGCCAACCCGGCCACCACGAAGTTTTCTGCGAGAAACACGCCGGACCAAGCCGTGCCGGCCAAGACATCCGCCAACAGCGACGGGGCAAGTGAGATGCGGGTCAGGCGAAGAAAAGCAGGGGCGTTCAACTGAGGCTGAAGATACGCAGCAGGTCGTTGTAGGTCACGTACAACAACAGCGCCAAGACCATCACCACTCCCACCAGCTGCGAATAGCCGGTCACTTTCTCACTCACGGGAGAGCCTTTGATCTTCTCGACCAGGAGGAACAAGATGTGGCCCCCGTCCAACACAGGAATGGGCAACAAGTTCAAGAAGGCGAGATTCAGAGACAAAACCGCCAAGAAAAAGAACAGGCTTGGCACTCCCGACTCGGCCAGAGATTTGGAAACCACCACGATGGTCAGGATGCCGCTCAAGTTTTTGGGGCTCACATCCCGGGCAAAGATCTTCTTCAGCGTCAGGTACACGTTCTTGAGCATGTAGCCGGCTTCAATGACTCCGACACGGGCGGCTTCGAGAATGCCGTACTGACGTTTGACCATGGCGTACACGGGCACCAGCCCAAAGTCGCTCAAACGAGATTCCACCGCGGGTTGGAGAGAAAAGGTCTGACTCACTCCGTCGACCAAGACCTCGACGTCGATCACTCCTTCGGATTCTTGCACTTGCTCTTGCAGGTCTTGCCACTCTTCAATGGCAACCCCTCGGACTTTGACGATTTCGCAGCCATCGGGCATGCCCGCAGCTTGCGCCGACAATCCGTCACGGACTCGAACGAACCGACTCTGCAGGTTCTGGGTCAAGGCAATGTCATCCGCCACCGAGGCGCTCACCCCGCGAGGCAGTCGCACGAACCTCTCGACCCCTTCCCGAAGGACTTTCAACGACGCGTTCCTTGAAGCGGATGACGCCACCTCGAACGCCTTCTCCATCTCTTCTGGGTCCCGGACTGGCAGAGTGGTCGCCTGACTTTCCTGGGGATCGGATTCGTACAGATGCAACGAGCGCAGCACGTCTCCCGGCTCGACGAAGTCACCGCCCGCAGCCAGCTTGCGCGCTTCGCCGCGCAACGCCTTGACCTGATCGACGTAAGCCCGCACGCCGATCATGCGTGGGGTTTCCGGAGAGGGACGAGGGCGGAGGATCACTTCGCGAGTCGACCCAGGATTCTCCTTGTCCTCCACGGTCAAGGTCACTTGCGGAGACTCGTTGGCCACGATGATGTCGCGCAAGTCCGTGTAGTGCTTCACCGGCTTGCCATCGACCGCGATCACGCAATCCGCGTCGGTCATGCCCGCGGCTTCTGCGGCCCCCCCCTCAACAATCTGGTAGCAGTCCTCCGCGGCTGGCTGAATGCCGATCGTGTACCGGCCCTTGCCATCGTCTTTCTGGGGACGAACGACGCGACGGATGGTCTGCCCGTCGCGAACGAACTCGATCTCCAGGGACTCCGGATCGCTGAGGGCGATCTGAGCCACCACGTTGCTGAAGTCATAGACCTCGTGATCGCCAACTCGAACGATCTCGTCCCCGGGACGCAATCCGGCTTGCCATGCAGGTCCGCCGGATTCGACCGTGCCAACCACGGTGCTGTGGAACATCACGCCCACCGCCAGCACGACCGGCAGAGTGACCAAAGCAAACAGCAGATTCATGACCACGCCGGCGGAGAAGATCGCCAATCGCTGCAACACCGACTTGCTGGGGAGCTCTCCTTCGTCGCCTTCCAGGGTTTCCCCGGGATTGTCGCCGGCCATCTTCACGTAGCCGCCGATCGGTACCAGCGAAATGCGATAGTCGGTATGACCCCTTCGGAACCCGAACAAGCGAGGCCCGAATCCCAGAGAGAAGATCTCGCAGCGAACACCACACTTCTTGGCGACCAAGAAGTGACCCAGCTCGTGCACGAAGATCACCAGGCCAATTCCCAGCACAGCGAGCAGCCAGCTCGTCGACACGCCCAAGATCGAAGCCAGGGGGAGCATCAGCACCGGCATGCCAGCGCCTCCTCTCGAGCGGTGCGATCGGCAAGCAGGATCTCTTCGATCGTGGGATCGTCCACGTGGGGGACTTGTTCCAAGGTACTTTTGACCAACTGAGGAATGCGCACGAAGGGGAGCTTTCCTTTCAAAAACAGATCCACCGCTACTTCATTCGCTGCGTTCACGACCGCGCCCGCCGTGCCCCCGCGCCGAGCGGCTTCGAAGCCGAGACCCAGCCCAGGAAAACGATCAAGATCCGGCTCCTCGAAAGTGAGGGTCCGGAAACGAGTCAAATCGAAGTAGTCGTCCCGGGTCGAACTCCTGCCCGGGTAGGAAAGTGCATATCGAATCGGTACCGCCATGTCGGGAACACCCATCTGAGCAAGGATGGAGCCGTCCTGAAACTCCACCATCGAATGGACGATGGATTGCGGATGCACGACCACTTGGATCTGATCGGGATCCAGATGGAAGAGCCAGCGAGCCTCGATCACCTCGAGGGCCTTGTTCATCAGGGTCGCCGAATCCACGGTGATCTTCGCCCCCATGTTCCAGGTCGGATGCTTGAGGGCCTGTTCTGGAGTCACCTGTTCGAGCTCTTGGGCCGTGGATTCCCGGAACGGCCCCCCCGAAGCAGTCAGAAAAACCCTTCGGACGGCGGAGGCGGGGTGGCCTTGCAAGCACTGGAAAATGGCGCTGTGTTCGCTGTCCACGGGAATGATCCGGGCTCCATGGCGTTCGGCTTCCCGTTCCAGCACCGGACCGGCCAGGACCATCGATTCCTTGTTGGCCAGCGCCAGGTCTTTGCCGCCCCGAATCGTCGCCAAGCTAGAGCCGAGACCCGCAGCTCCCGTGATGCCCGACAGCACCACATCGGCTTCCAACGCTTCCACCATCGATGCCGCCGCATCCGGCCCTTGCCTCAGAGCGAACTCTCGGTTCGGAAAAAGCCCATCAATCTCTTTCGCCGCCGCAGGGTCGGACACCGCGACGCCGTCGGGTTCCCATTCGCGGATCTGGTCAGCCAGGCGGGCGCTGTTCCGACCGGCGGCAAGTCCGCACAGCCGATGGCTCTCTTTCAGCTCCTCCATGACCCTTAAGGTGGTGCAGCCAATACTTCCGGTGGAACCGAGGAGCAGCACGCGTCGAATGGACAATGGGAGACCTTTCCAAGCGGGAAGGCAAGGGCACCTGGGACGACAGGACCCCGACGATTATACGGCACGCTCCCCGGAGTCCTCGGAGCGCAGCCAGCGCAGTTACGGTTTTGGCCAGCAATTCGCAAGGAACTCTTGCATGAGACTCGAAGCGCCGATTTGTCGCGGGCTCTTGGTGATTTGCCTGGCACTCGTGGGAGTCACGGAGGCCTCAGGAATCACCGTGCGCACTCCGCCGTTTCCGCAGGGTGACGCGAAGGGCGTGGACCAGGCGCGGGCGCTCCTCGTCGCAGAAGATTGGACGGCCGCGGAATCTCTTCTTCGTCAGCTTGCCGAAGGGGAAGACATCGACGCGGTCCAAGCGCGCGGTCTTCTCGGGGAACTCCTCGCCCAGAACGCACGTTCGATGGATTGGACTTCGGACCTTTCGGTCCACCTCGCCACGGGACTCGCCGAGGAAGCGCTGGGCTTCTTGGACTCGGCATCGTCGGGGGATCCGGAGAACTTCCGATGGGTGCGTGAAGCGGCCGGAATTTCGGAGTTGCTGGGCAACCCAGAGGGTGCCGTGCGCCGGATCCACGAGTCATGGATCCGATCCCCGCAACCGGAAGCAGCAGAGGCTTTGCTCAACGTCCACCTGCGATCGGGAAACTTGTCGGATGCCGTTGAGCTCGTGGCAACGCTGGAATCTTCCGCTCAACTTCCCGCGAAGGACCTGTTGGGTCTCCGATTCCGACTCGCCGTCGCGCATCACGAAGACGGTGCGATGGAACTCGGTCGGGAGTTCTCCCAAGCCGGCGGGGATCCCTGGCTCGTTGCGTTTTTGACGTGGGAGTTTTGGTCCCAGCCGGAATTGAATCTGGAACGCCTTTTGGCCCAGTACTCGAGGTATCTCGAAGACTCACCGAACATCGCGACCTACTCCTATTTTCGAGGAGCCACTCGATTCTATGCCGCGGACTACGAGGGAGCCCAAGCGGACCTCCGTCGTGCCGTGGAGGACTCGAAGGTGGGGGCCCGAGCGAACCTCTTCCTGGGGCGCTGCCTGGTCCGGCAGAGTCAGCGAGAAGCAGCCCAGACGCACTTCGAAGCCGCTCTTTCCGCGGACCCCGGCCTGCAAGGAGAAGTCGTCCTCGGACTGCTGGACGTCGCGGCGGGCCGCGGCAGAGCGCGTGAACACTCCCTGGCCCTCCAGACCTACGACCGAGTGCTGGAATTGGACCCCACCAACGAGTGGGCCCTGTTGGGACGCCCGCTGTGCTTCAAAGGGATGGGCGATATGCAAGCTGCCCGGACCGCCTACGAGTCCGGGCTGGAGCGCAGCAGCGAGCACCCACAACTCTTGAACGACCTGGCTCTGCTGCTCTGGGGCAACGGCGAAGCTGGCACCGCGCTCGGTTACTTCGAGCGCGCCGCCGCGGCGGGAGCGCTCGACGCGGCCGAGAATCTTGGGGTCATCGCCTACACCAAAGATGCCCGCTTCGTAGAAGCCTCGGATCTGTTCGGCCAGGTCCTACTGCGGGAGCGCGATCGACCCAAATCCCGTTTCTATCGGGAGCTGTCCCGATATAGGGCCAAACAGGAATCGACGTCCTCTTCCGGGCAACGTTGACAGCCCCCGGGGGAGCCCCTAGCTTCCGCCGTTTGGGATCCGACCGTTCCGTGACTTCGAATCGATCCAGGAGAACTCCATGGTTTCGCTGGTAGGAATGCTGCTCCTCATGGCCACGGCGACCGCCCCGGCCGCGGCCGCCGAAGATGCCGAGCTGCAACTCCGTGCGGCTGATCTCAAGAAGATCGTCGGTTCGGTGCAGGGCTACTTCACCTTGCTCGAGGAAGAAAAGCTGGCGAAAGCCAAGAAGGAACTCGAAGAGCTCCGCGAGATGCTCGACAAACTGGCGGACAAGCAGAAGCTCGGGGACCCGCTCTCCCTGGTTCCCGAGTGGCGCGAAATCCTGCGTCAGAGCTTCATCGTTGAAAAGCCGATGCGGGTGTCTGCTTCTGGCGCGTTCGGGTCCAAGCCCGTCGTGGTCCAGGAAAGCTACTTCGACATCAGCAAGGACGAGAAGGAAGCCAAGAACTACTACGACGGAGACTTGAAGGCATTCCTGTCCGTGCCGCGAGATTCCCGTTCCAAGGCCCATCCCGTCATCTTGGCCTTGCACCCCACAGTGCAAGAGCAGGGCGTGTCTCTGAAAAGCATGCGCAAGGGATCGGAGGTCGTGAAGACCGTGAAGGAATGGGTGATCGAGACCTATCCCAAGGAACTGCTGGAATCAGCCATCGTGGTCGCGCCGATCATGGACCGCGTCTTCACCGACAATGGTCTCGTCTGGTCCCGTCCCGTCTGGGATAGCCCCGAAGGAATGGAAGGAACCTTCGGTGCCGTGCAGATGGTGATGCAGAATCTGAATCTCGACCCGACTCGAATCTTCATTGACGGTCACGGCGATGCCGGTCCCGCCGCAATCCAGTTTTGCTCACGATTCCCCGGCTTGCTTGCCGGAGCCATCATTCGCGGCCCGACCCCGAACGAAGTGTTGTTTCAGAATTGCCGAGAATCCTCGTTCCTCATGGTGGGTTCCGAGCCGAAAGCGTTTCACGATCTTTGGTCGAAGGAAGAGGGATTCGACCTGGCGCATGTGGATTCCCTGGACGCGGCGACCCTGGGACAGTGGCTCCAGGAGCACTCGAAAGAGTTCTGCCCGAACCGAGTGGAGATTCACGCCCACGAACTGTCCTACGCTTCGGCCTACTGGCTGAAGATCCGGGACTTCGACCGGACGCTAGAAAGCCGCGATCCGGCGCGAATCGTGGGCGAGGTCAATCGCGAAAGCAACGAAATCACGGTGACCACGAGTCCCAAGGTCAAACAGTTCGTCATCTACCTGAACGATGCCTTGGTCGACTTGAGCAAGCCCGTCAAGGTCATCCACAAAACCGAAGCGGGGGACAACCCCGAGGAACAAGTGTCTGAAATCCGCTACGAAGGCACCAAGGCCCGCAACCTGAAGGACACCTTGGAATTCACCTTCAACCAAACCACGGGCAACTTCGGGGAAGTGTTCGTTTCGGACATTCAAGTCGAACTCTGACGATTCCCCACCGAATCGAGGATTCGTGAGCCGACCGACCGGATCGATCCGACTGCCCTTCGCCTGGTGCACCGCGTTCCTTTCCGGGGCCGGAGTCTTGGTGGTCGAGCTCACCGCGACGCGGCTCCTCGCACCCTTCTACGGCCAGGCGTTTTTCGTTTGGACCAACGTCATTGGGTTGGTGCTCCTCGGCCTGGCTCTCGGCAGCATGGCCGGGGGGCGTTGGGCCGATCGCTGGCCAAAGCCCACGATTCTGGCGGCTCTGATTGCGGCGGCCGCCGCTCTCGTGGTGGCCTCGGCGTACACCCCGGCTCCGCTGTCCCGCGCTCTCTTGCCGGAACGGCTGCCCCTGGAGTCGTCGTACCCGTTCCTGCTCCGCGGATCGTTCGTGACGACGTTGGTTTGCTTCGTGCCCCCGGTGTTCTTGCTCGGGGCGGTCCCTCCGTTCTTGGTGCGTTGCTGCACCCAGGACCTTCAACAGTTGGGCGCGAGGAGCGGACTCCTCTACGGCGCATCGACTCTTGGTTCGATCCTTGGGACGTTTCTCACCACCTATGTCCTGTTGCCGGGCTTTGGAAGCCGCGGAAGCCTTTTGCTCGCGGCGATGCTGTTGATGCTTTCCGCAGCCCCCTTGGTGATGGGTTCCTCTCGCACGGGCGCCCTGATGATGATGGGGGGGATCCTGGTGACGGGTGCCTTGGGAATGCACCCTTCCAGTCGCCGCCCCCTTTCCGGGATGTCTCACGGTGATCTCGTCGCTGCCCAAGAAAGCCACTACCAACACATCGAAATCCGCGAACGACCGGACCTGAACAGTCGGGTCCTGACCTTGGACGAAGGCAACGATTCCTACCACTCGATCCTTCCGGAATCCGGCTACCTCACCGGTGGTTACTACGACTCGTTCCTGATCATTGCGCACCTCGCAAAGCAGGCTGCCGGGACTCTGGATGTTCTCATTCTCGGTTTCGCCGGCGGCACCCACGCTCGGCAACTTCTCCATGGATTCGGGGAAACCACCGAACTGCGCGTCGTCGGCGTCGAATTGGATCCCGAGGTCGTCCAACTGTCGCGAGAACACCTGGAGCTGCCGGACGATCCGCGCCTCGAGGTGATCTCCGACATGGATGCACGGGTTTATCTCCTGGGGAGCGACCGGCAATTCGATCTGGTGATCGTGGACTGCTACGCGCAGCAGTCCTACTTGCCGTTCCATCTGATCTCCGAAGAGTTCTTCAAACTCGCCAGACGAAACGTTCGGCCCGGTGGCTATCTGGCTCTCAACCTGTCCGGGTACGGATCCCTGGATCCCATCGTGCAGGCCGTCACCAACACCATGGCTCAAGAGTTTCGCCATGGCACGGTGTTGTGCCGAATCCCGGACACCATCAACTTTCTCGTGTACGCCCGCCGAGATGAGATTCCGGTGTTGCCCCAGGAGTTGGACCCAGACGCGGTCCGGGAGGACCTGAGACCGGTGCTGGAACCGTTGCAAGCTCCGATTCGCTGCTGGCGGGAAGAGTTCTCCCCGGAACGGATGGTATTGACCGACCACGGCGGAGATGCCGAGCGACTCCAAGCCCAACGCTTGAAGAACCGAGCTCGAGCCTTGTTGGGGAACGGCCCGTGACCCCTTGTTGGCTGTTGCTTCTTTGGGCGCATGCTTGGTTGACCACGACCCAAACGAGCGATGTGAATGCCTTGTTCGAGCAGGCCAAGGCAGGAGATTTGAACTCCGTGGTTCAACAGCTCGAGCGCGACCCCCGTGCCTCCACCCTGCCGCTGCGCTCGGTCCTCCAAGAGTATCGAGGCGACTATCCGGGTTGCCTGGCGACTCTGCAAAGAATGGAAGCCGAGGGGCTCGCCAGCGACGATTCGCGACATCGTGCCGCGCGCTGCGAGTGGGCCAGGGGGAACTTTCAAGCCGCTCACGACGGGTTCTTGCAGCTCGAAGAGCAGCTCTCGGCCGACAGTCCCTACCGCGCCAGCGTCGAAGCCTCCCTCCCCGTCTTGAACGATCTTCTCGCGGAGCGTACGGACCTCCGCGACTCGCTCGCCGGATTGCAGCGGTGGTTCTGGACGAGTGTCTTGATCGCGGGGGCGGGGATCGCCTTCATCTCCTGGATTGCGATGCGCCCCTGACCAGGCGCGGAACTCCTCTCCTCCAAGTTCGAAGGGCACGATCGGCCCCGTCTCGCTGATTCCGATTCCCCGCAAGAGTCTGACAATGCGTGGTGGCTCATCAACTTTGGGCCACGGGAACAGGAGCGGGGCCCCCCGACCGCGCGCAGATTCCAAGGTCATGGACGCTGTCTCCCGCAAACCATGCGATGAACTGCACCAGCGAGTGACTTTCCTTTCTCCGCGGCCCATGACCAAGACCCGGTGGGAATCCCACCGGGTCTTGGTTCCTTCGAAACACGCCCACCGCCTCACAGGATGTCCAAGATCTCCGACAATGCCGGCACCTTGGCGCGGTAGTTCGAGTTCACCGAGAAAGCGACGTTCCAAGGAAGGTCGACCTTCTCCGCGATGATGCCGAGAGCGACACACGCAAAGCCACGCTGCAGGGGAGCCTTGGATCTGTCTTCGACCACGGCGACGAGTGGATCGATCGCTGTCCGATCTCCGATCAAACCCAGCGCTTGAGCAGCCGTGGACGTTTCGTTCACGGTGTCCGCGCTTTGCAAGTATTCGACGAGCGTCGAAACGGCCTGATCGTCTCCGCTGAGCCCCAAGGCTCGAGCCAGTTGCAGACGGAACTTGAAATCCAATCCGTTCTTCTGAATCAGAGAGTGAATCGTGGAGAGGTCTTCGAGGCGACGTGTCATCCCCAAAGCAACTGCCAAGTAGCCTTTCAGGATCTGGTCGTTGGAGGACTGGAACTCTTCCCACAGAAGCTCGGCCGCTTCCTTTGCTCCGAGGAGTCCCAGGCTGATCGCCATCGCTCCTTTGTGAGACGGATTGTTGGTTTGAGCAAAGGCCTCCATGATCTTGCTGGTCGCGCGTGACGCCAAGGAGGGAAGTTGTTCGCTTCGCGCGTAGACCGCGAGCCCCAAGGAACCGAACGGTCGATGGGTCACCCGTCGACTGGCGAGTTCTCGAAGAAAGAACTTCTCGAGTTGCGCATGGGTTTCTGAATGGCGATCGGGTTCCAGGTCGGCCGCACCGATTTGCGCGAGAGCCATCATCGAGAAGTGGCGAACCTGGGCGTCAGATTCCTGTTGGACCGCCTGCATCAAGACGTCCACGGCTTGAGTGTCGTCCATGGTTGCAAGCATTCCGAGGCAGATCGCCAGCGAGCGCTTCAGGTCGTGGTCGGTTTTGTCGTCGCAAAACAAATCGAGGACCTCGCCGAGCGCGGCGGTGGCGACTCCCACGGAGAGGGAGTCTCGCGCTGCCAATCGACCCAGCGCAATGGGAGCCTGAGCGCGAACGATGCGAGCGAGCTGCCGATGGGTCATGCACTTCAACAAGAACGGGACGATCTCTTCGTGGCGCTCACGCATCAGTCCCAAGGACAGCAGAGCCATTGCCTGCAAGTCGTGCTTGGAGCTCAACCTTCGATCCAGGGCCACCCGCTGCAGGTCTTCGATCGTGCTCGGATCTCCCAGCAAGCCGAGCCCCGCCGCCGCAAACGCGCGCACCAAATCTTCCACTTCGGCGGGTTTTCTGGTGAGCCGGCGTCCTTCGGAAGTGTCCAGCAACAAGTGACGAAGCACCTCGACGGCTTCTCGCGACCCGAGAACGCCGAGGGCCAAGGTGGCCGACTCCCGAGCCGTCTTCTCGTCATGGCCGAGAGTTTGGATCAGGGCCGGCAATGCCTGCACCGCCTCTTGCTCTCGAAGCATGCGGGCCACCGCCAGTGCGGCAGAGTCCACCAGATCCGGATGTTTCTCGGCCAGCAGGGGAAGGAGCTTCGGAAGAATGCGTTGCTTGACGTCCGTGGCATCGGGCCGCTGGGTGGCGTTCGCCCGATTCCGTTTCTGCCGGCCGACGAAGAATCCACCCGAGCCGGTTCGAACTTGGCTCTTCTCGAGATGGGCCCGCAGGTTCAGGAATGGTTCCTTGTTGTGCGCCCACCAAAACTCCCAGCGCTCGAAACCTTCTCCCCGCGCCCGACTTCGAAAGAGAACTCCTCCGGTGGTGACCCGTCCTTGACCCGCATTGGCAATCGCCGGCGAGCGGGGACCACCACCGCTCGCGGCGCTTCTTCCAACGCCCGCCGTCGGGGCCCCGCGCCCGGGACTGGGACTTCCCGGGCCTCCGGGATTGCCCGGAGGAGCCGTGTCTCCACCGCCACCTAGGTTGGGTGGAACGGTATCCCCGGGTCCTCGAAATTGTCCGCCATGACCGAATGCCGTCGGCGACAAAGCTAGGAGCAGGGCTGTCAATCGCCCCGCCACCAACAAGTTCTTGAGCATGCCCAAGCTCCTCGTTGAGAGAGGGGGGGTGGACCACGATTTCGCGCAGTGCTCGCCCCCCAAGTCAGGGGACCGACTTTCTCAACACTCCATGGAGCAAGTCTCATTCCATGGATCGAATTGTGTTCGAGGAACTCGTTCATGCCGACGAGGGGACCGGAAACCCGCGTGATCATGCAGTGGGTGATTTCTGTGATTCCAGAAAGCCGACTCCGCCTCTCGACTCACCCGCCGCGGCGAACCGAATCTGCGGCATCTCAACGCGGAGAGACGGAAGCACGCACGAGCAGAACGGAACGGTCCTGGCGCTTGGCGGAAACGGACTTGCTTTGCCAAGGATTGGGTGACGTTCCTACACCCATGAATCCTTCACCAATGAAATGCGGGGACAACCAATGACAGGGCCCGAAACTTGGGATCCGGGTTTTGCTCCGAGCAGCCAGGGACCGGGGCGAAGCGTCGCGACCTGGTAACGATGAAACTTGGCGGCACGGGAAAGGGGGAGGAATAAAAAAAAACCGGCGAGAGACCGAAGCCTCTCGCCGGGCAGTAGTCCTAGAAAAGCGACGAACGTCAGATCACAGGATGTCGAGAATTTCCGACAGAGCCGGGACCTTGGCGCGGTAGTTCGAGTTCACCGAGAAGACGACGTTCCAAGGAAGGTCGGCCTTCTCCGCGATGATGCCGAGGGCGACGCAAGCGAAACCACGCTGCAACGGGTTCTTGGTCTTGTTCTCGACGATCGCGATCAGAGGATCGATGGCGCTCTTGTCGCCGATCAGCCCGAGGGCCTGGGCGGCGGAAGAGGTCTCGTTCAACGTGCCGGATTCCTGCAGGTACTTCACCAGAGTAGACACAGCTTCGGCGTCACCCATCAGACCCAACGCACGGGCCAGCTGGAGACGGAACTTGAAGTCGAGCCCCTTCTTCTGGATCAGCGTCCGGAAGGTGTCGCCCTTGGAGACCTGACGGGTCAGGCCGAGGGACAGAGCGATGTAGCCCTTCAGCGGCTGGTCGTTCGAATCTTCGAACTCTTCCCACAGAAGCTCGCTGGCCTCTTCCGCATTCAGCAGACCCAGGCCGACCGCCATCGCGCCCTTGAAGGACGGGTTGTTGGTCTTCTTGAAAGCTTCCATGATCTTGCCGATGGCACGGGCCTTGGTGCCCTGCAGGTTTTCATTGCGGGCATAGACGGCCAGACCCAGCGAACCGTACGGCTGGTGGGTGATTCGCTTCGGACGGGACAGTTCGCGCATGAAGAAAGCTTCGAGCTTCGAGTGAGTCTCGGCGTTCTTGTCGGGCTCTTCGTCCTGGGCACCGATCTGAGCAAGGGCCATGATCGAGAAGTGACGCACCTGATCGTCGTTGTCCTGGGCAACCGCGTTCATGAGAGCGTCGACGGCCTGGGTGTCTTGCACGGTGGCAAGCATGCCGAGGCAGACCGCCAACGAACGCTTCAGGTGCAGGTCGGTCTTGTCGTCGAGGAAGACGTTGACCGCTTCGCCGAGAGCGGCCGTGGCCACGGTCGACTCAGGATTCAGTTCCTTCAGCTTGCCGAGAGCGATCGGCGCCTGGGCGCGAACGATGCGGTCCAGATTCCGGTCGGTCATGCACTTGAGCAGGAAGGGAACGATCTCTTCGTGACGATCGCGCATCAGACCGATGGACAGCAGTGCCATGGCGCGCAGGTCACGCTTGGACTTGAGTCGGTCGTCGTTCAGGACGCTCTTGAAGTCGTCCACCACGGAGGAGTCACCGATCATGCCGAGGGAGGCCGCGGCAAACGCGCGAACCACGTCTTCGACTTCGGCCGGCTTGTTGGTCAGACGGCGACCTTCGCGAGTGTCGAGCATCAGGTGCTTGAGCACTTCGATGGCCTCGCTGGAGCCGAGCACGCCAAGGGACAGGGTGGCGGACTCACGCCCGGTCTGGGCGTCGTGACCAAGGGTGTTGATCAGCGGCTGGAGAGCTTCCGCAGCGTCATCGACGCGCAGCATGCGACCCACGGCCAGCACGGACGAGTCGACCACGTCCGGGTGCTTCTCGCCCATCAGCGGGATCAGCTTCGGAATGATGCGCTGCTTGACGTCTTCCGCGGAAGGACGATTGGTCGACAGCGCCTCGTTGCGCTTACCACGGCCGGTGAAGAAACCAACCGAGCCGGTCATGACCGCCGAGTTGTCCAGTCGAGCCTTCAGGTTCAGGAACGGCTCTTTGTTGTGCTCCCACCAGAATTCCCAGCGCTCGAAACCCTCTGCGCGGCTGCGCCGCACGAATCCGAGGCTGGCGGTGGTCACACGACCGGCCGCGGCGTTGGCTGCCGTCGGGGCCGCAGGAGCACCACTGGCAGCGGCCGAGCGACCACGTCCAGGAGCCGGAGCGCCAGGCCCGGGGCTGCCGGGTCCGCCGGGATTACCAGGAGGCGCCGTGTCGCCACCTCCACCAAGGTTCGGGGGAACCGTGTCACCAGGACCGCGATACTGTCCGCCGTGCCCGAAAACGTCCGGGGCAACGGACAGGAGCAGGACCGTCGAAAGCCCTGCCGCCAACAGGTTCTTTAGCATGCTCAAGCTCCTCGTTGTGCGTGGGGGATTCGAGGGAACTCCTCTCCTCCCAGGACGGGGACCGACTACATTCCTCTTTTCCCAGCAAGCCGCATTCCCCTTACTCCGAGAAGCACGCCTGGGACACAAGTTCCGTGTCGGTACTGCGACAGAACGACCCATGATGGCCGCACGAGTGGCCTTGGGAAAGCTTCGAATTTCCCTGGGACGCCCAGGGAGACTAGGAAACTCAGAGGTCATCCACAGTCGAGCGGAATCCGAGGGTTCGGAACGATTTCTCGAAGATTCGCCCAGAGCTAGAAAAGCCCCGCCGCGATCGGGGATGCCGTTGGTCGCGGACGGGGCTTCGGAGCGTTACCTAACGGGAACGTCTCGGCCGGCACTACTTCGCGGAACTAGCGCGCTTTCTCCACCGGTTCCGGCTTCAGGTCACGCCCTTTCATGACGCGAATCTCGCGGACCTCGATGGGCTCGAAGTCGACGGAGAACTCCTGATCGATGTTGATCAGCTTGCCACTTTGCTTGATGGCGTTGTAAAGCAGAGCGCCTTCCTTCACGGTTCCGTCTACGAAGTGAACCGACACTCGCTCCGCGTCACAACCGGAAATCAGTTGCTCGAGAACAGTGGGGGCTCGCTTCTTACGGCGGCGCTTTGACTCCTTGGCGGTAGCGGCCAAGGCACCCTCCTTTCTTTTTGATGATTGCAAGATATGGTGCAAGCAATCACTCTATCTACAGGATCTCGTTTTGTCAATCTTCGAGGCGGTTTGAGGCCGTTCTCGCCCGAGCCACCTGCAAGATTTGGTGAGCCGTAGAACGACTTTGGAACGCCTCTGTTCGCCAAGTCGTGCAGTTTCTGGACACGCTCGTTGGACAGAGATCCCATCGATTCTCCAAGAGGTCCCGGAATACCCGGAATCTTGGCGAACGCCTAGTCCTAGGGCGCCGTTCCTTCACGATCCAACGACAAAAAGTGCCCGCAGGCGAACCCTTCCTCGAGTCCGACCGTCGAACCGTCTCAGGAATTCCCGAGATCCGACGATCGAACACCTCCGGAAACACCCCCGCATTCGCGAGGTTGCGGTTGGGGGTCCCGGTCAAGTACGGTGCCGCCGCCTGCGCTGTTGGCGCACGAGAAGCTCCTCTTCGGAGCCGAAAGAGCTGCAGGAAAAACCATGCAATCGAACAAGACCGGCGTTTGGGTCATTGGCGCCCTCGGCTCGCTCGGCACCACCATCGTGGCCGGAACTCGTGGCATCGCGCGCGGGCTGAGTGCGTCGACTGGCCTGCTGACCGAGCGCCCCGAACTCGCACCACTGGAACTCCCCGCCTTACAGGACCTGGTCTTCGGGGGGCACGACGTCCGCCGCGGTGACTTGGTGACCGCCGCCCACGACATTCACCGCCAGAACGGCTCGTTGGGGTACCAGCTCCTGCAAGAATTGGAGAGCGACCTCTCCAACATCTCTCGAGAGATTCGCCCCGGGACCGCCCAGGGTGGGGGAGACGCGATCGAGGGCCTGGCGGAAGTGCCAGCGGCCCATGCGAGCTCCCGCGAACTAGTGGAGAGCCTGGTCCGTGATCTCGAAGAGTTTCGCACGCGACATTCCCTGGCCCGATTGATCGTGGTGAATCTGTCGTCCACGGAACCGCCCACCGACTGGACCGACGCCTACCGGGACCGCGACGCCTTGGAAGCGGCGCTGGATTCCACCCCGCCGGGAACGCTGCGCCCCGGACTGCTCTACACTTACGCGGCCTTCCGCGCCGGCGCCGCGTACCTGAATTTCACCCCTTCGAACTCTTCCTTGTGTCCCGCCACGGAAAGCTTGGCGGCGGAACAACAGGTGCCCTTCATGGGCAACGACGGCAAGACCGGCGAGACTCTGGTCAAGTCTGCCCTGGCACCGATGTTCAAGTATCGCGGTCTCACCGTGGACTCGTGGATGGGCTACAACTTGCTCGGAAATCGGGATGGGGAGGTTCTTGCTCGGGAAGAGAACCGCCAATCCAAAGTCGAGAGCAAGGACAGCGTCCTGTCCAGCATCCTTGGATATCCGCTGCACTCCCATGTGGGCATCGATTACGTCCCCTCGCTGGAGGACAGGAAAGTCGCTTGGGACTTCATTCACTTCCGCGGCTTCCTCGACTACCGCATGTCGATGCAATTCACTTGGCACGGCTGCGACTCTATCCTCGCCGCTCCGGTGGTGCTTGATCTCGTTCGCTTTGCCGATGTCGCGCTCAAGCGCAATGAGTCGGGGCCGCTCCTGCACCTCGCCTCATTCTTCAAGAGCCCCGTGCATTGCGAAGAACACGACCTGCACGCGCAGTTCCATCGCTTGACTGACTATCTGTCCGATTCGAGCCACGGCTCATCTTCGGATCCCAAGGCCAAGCACTGAGTGGGGGACCCGGAAGCCTTCGCTCAGGGAGCTTTCGAAATCGGCCGCAGACTCTGTTCGTCAAAGCTCAGGGAAACCGCCGCGAACATCTGCCGAATGGCCTCGTGATCACGAAGCGCGGCCGCGAACGGGCGCAACACCTCGGGGTTCAGGGCGAACGCCCGCTCGAACTGTCTCAGCGCAGAGTCTTGGGTGCCAGCCACCACGTCGAGGAAACCAAGTCCGGCGTACGCCAACGCACAATCGGCATCCGTTTGAATCGCCAACTCGAGAAGTCTTCGAGCATCTTGAACTCGCTGGGGATCCAAATAGGACTGCAAGATCACTCCAATGCCACGCTGGGCAAAGCTCTCCGCTTGATCTCGCTGGCTCAGATTCAGGAGCTCACGATATCGATCCGTCGAAGGCTCTTGGGCGAACTTCCAATCAGCTGTTTCGGCAAACAGCTTGGCTTGGGCCAATGCCCGAATCACGGCTTCCGCAATCAGTTCATGACCACCCAAGTCCGGGTGGCAATAGTCGACGAACAGTCCATTCTGTCCGGGTACGCCTTCAGGAGCGGCCTGATCGAACAGTGAACGAGGATCTGCCAACACGCAACCTTCTTCGCTCGCGACTTGCGCCAGCACCTCTTGGATGCGCTGAGTCGCGCGAATCGGATGGCCGTCGCGATCTCGCGCGCGTCGAAAGAAGCGTTTCGCTTCGTCTTGCTCTCCGCGAGCAAGCGCATACCAGGCTGCCTCGTAATCGATGAGGGCAACGGAATCGTCCCATTGACGCAGTTGCTCGAGCTGGTCCCGCCAATCGTCTCCATCGATGGCGGGGGGGTTCGGTCCTCGACCTGGGTCCGCGGCAAACTGCCGGCGCCAACCTTGAACCTTCTCGAGCGATTGAAAGAATCCTTGGCGCGTCTCTTCACCGGTGGACTTCCGGAAGAATGAGTACTCCACCGGTGTATCCCGGAGATCCGAAACCGGATGACAGAACAAGACTTGCGCCGACTGCTCGCGCGCCAGTGTGATGATCCGCCGCAGCGCGTGTCGATATTGCAGATGCCCCTGATCCAACTGATCGGCGGTCAAGAAGCAGGCCCCATGCACTGCCACGTCGTGACGGCTCTCGAAATCGTACGTCGGAACGACGTCTCCGCTTCTTCTGCAGCTGGCCATCCAGCGCCCGATCCGCCAACGCTCGCACCATTTCGCGAACGACGGCGTCAGACTCGGCAAGTTCTCGTCCAGGAACTCGTTGTGACCCGAATAGACCACGTAGAGGTCGGGTCGAAGGTCGCCCAGTTCCGCAACAAGATCTGCAACAGCTGCCGCATTCCAAGCGTTCGCACCCAAGTTCCAAACCTCGAACTGCTGCTCCGGAAGCAGGTGCTGGAGCCGGATTTCCAGCCAATTGGCAAATGGGGCGGGCGGCAGAAACGGATGCCCGAAAGTCGTCGATCCTCCGAGGCAAACAACCCGTCGCACCCCCGCCGGAGCCACCACCGGAATTCGCTCGTGACGAAACACTGTGGACGGCCGGGGCGGTGCCGCCGAGGGCACCAAGAATTCGCTGCCATCGAGCCGGACCACGTCGAAGTTTCGGGGCTCAGGAAACGCATCCGTGGCCAGCAGCACCAGCTCGATCGCCACCAGTCCGCCGCCGACCAACAGAACGGGAACGACCGTGGCCAACAGCAACCGAACCCGCCAACCCGGTGCCGCAAACCGCCTCGTCATCACCCGCGGCTCCCTCGCCAAGAATCCGGCCGACCTTCCACGCCTTTGTCAAAACACGACAAGGAACTCTAAGCGGCGCTTGCCTCAGACCGAGGACAGGTTCTGACGATTCCGCACGGCCTGCTCGCAATGCGGGCCCGCGAGAGAGGAACCAATGGGAAGCCCGAACAGGAAACTTCGTTCGCGGGTCCAACGAACCCGAGTCCAACGGACCATGAGCCGCGCTGGGAACTCGGACAACCAGGAGCGCCGCCATGAACCGCCAGCACGTGACACGATCGGGGCACGGCAGCAAGACTCGGCCAATGGCCAAGGGAAATCCGACCGGATCTTCCCCGCTGCGCCGCCCCGGGCATTACTCAACAGAAGATAAATTATCAGACCCAACTAGACAGTGGACGACTTGGCGATTTCCGCACACAGACCGCGGTCACGCCCAGACCAACACCAGGAATCCTGGGAATGCAAACCTCCCTTACCGCCAAACAAGCAGCCGCCGCACTGCGAGTCACGGACGAACGCTGATCACCAATTCCTTCCCCGTCTTGCCACTGACCGTGACCTCGCGAACCTTGAGACCCACCAAGCTTCCGCCCGGAAAGTCCCGATCCATTTTCTGAAGCGCCTTCTCAATCTCCCGAGCCGAGGCCTTGGTGAGCGGTGCCCGAATGTTGCGTGGACGTGGCGGCATGACAAATCACCCTTCCTGTTGAATCTGACGGAGGCCGGCAAGGAACGAATTCAGATCTTCCACGTCCACCAGCTCATCTCCGCCGCGACTGGAGGTCCGGAGCCAGCGACGCTTCTGCACCTCGGTCGCCGACGCGTCCCACGAATCGCCCTCGTCAATCATGCTGGTTTGAGCCAACGCTATCCGTGCCCGCTCGAGCTGAGCTTCGGACAGCACCATGAGGATCTCATCCACCTGTCCCTGGAGAACCTCGACTCGCCCGCGGATTTCGTCGACCTCTTCGACCTGTAGGTTGAACGCGCTGCCAATCCTCTCGGCGGGAGTCCCTTCAATCTCGATCCCATCCACCGTCTCAGTCGCGCCGGACTTCAGGACGACCTGCTTGCCATCCGGCAGCGACGCGACGACCGCCGCGTTCCCGGAAATGAAGTAGGAATCTGCCGCAAGCAGATTGCCGTTCGAGTTCCCGGTGAGGTCATGGCCGGAACCGAGCTCCGTCTTGGCGATCATCGCAACCGCTTCGCCGCTTTGGGCCCCTTTGCCTTTCTTGCTGACAATTGCGAGGTTCCCCTGATTCCACCCGATGTTGACGGACAGCGGCGAAGCCTCCTCAGGAGTAACACGAAAGGAAGCGAGGCTGAACTGCTGATACTCTCCATACACGACGCCCACGTTTCGACACCCTGGAAGCAGCGGCGCCAGCAGCGCGACCCCCACCGCCGTGATTCTCACCCCGAATCTCATGGCTCATCTCCCGATAGCTCATCATCTTCGGAATCCTCGTGATCAGGATCCTCGTTCCACTCCTCCGTGAACGAGCCAAGCTGATCTTTCCGAGACATGAGTAAGATGGCTGCATTGCCCGTGGCAAGGAAGTGACGCACTTCGACCGGGTCGTTGAACCCAACATTGGCCTTGAAGCGACTGTAGAGACTCATCACCTCCTGGCCGTCTTGCTGGATCACCACCTGCCCGTCGCTTTCGTCAACCAAGGGTTGAGTGGTCTCGGAATCTCCCGAGTCCTGACGCGGGATGATCGCCAGCATCCCTCGCCGGTATCCCAGGTCGATTTCCGCCGGACTCGTCTGGGTGGCCCGGAAGTTGAGTTTGAGCCCCATATGGGAGCCCTCGGTAAAGAGAAGGTGGCTCTTGCAGCCTGTCAGCAACAGCGCCATCGCGAACAAGAGGGTTCTCATCTCAATGGATCTCCTGTCTCCACGCGATCGTCTCCTGAAGACGGTCCTCGTGGTAAACGAACTCCTGGATCAGGTGAGCGTCAGACGCGCCTCGAATGGTCAATCTCTGGGAAGCTCCCAGCTGCAGGCCTTCGTTGCCGAGATCAACTCCCCAACACGATCGGTGATGGGCCACAGGCCCCCCGCTCGGGTCGCCTTCGGGTCGGAAAATGCGGAGGTCAAAGTGCCCGAAGGACAGCCCCCAGTGGTCCGGCAACAGTCGCAAGAACAACCCCGGACACCGGATCCAGTCACACGTGCCCTTGCGCAGCGCCACCTCCCGGTGGCTTCCCAGCCCGAATAGAACCGGACCATCACTGGACGGCACGAGCACTGCACATCCCGTCATGAGGAGATGGATGACGACCGCGATTCCCCCCAGCACCCGTAAGGCTCGCGGGTCCAACCACCGCATGTCCATCTCCGAAACGAACCACCGGCCACAGAGCCGAACGCTCCGTTACTTTGCAAACCGGTAAGCGCCCTTCGCCACTCGGAAAGACATCAAAAACTCAAAAAACCCGAAATCTTCGGATCCCGCGCCGGTCCAGCAGACGGGTGGACATGGCCTCGAATGGCCCATCGAATTGATCTTGGTCTCCGTTGAGAAGTCGGGCCCCAGCGAATCGGTGGATTCGTCGCGGATGGGCAGACGGAGGCGGCAAGACATGTTCGGGAGCCGGACAGATTTCTTCACCGACCTCCTAGACCGTCCATCCATGGGACACCCTCGCCGCCCGGACGCCCGCCCGTCATCCGTCATCCGTCATCCGTCATCCGTCATCCGTCATCCGTCATCCGTCATCCGTCATCCGTCATCCGGCATCCGGCATCCGGCATCCGGCATCCGGCATCAAGGCTTCCGAACGCATGACGCAAAGGGGTCGTCGACGGAAATCTCAAGTGTTCCGGTCAAACGAAAACCGCCGCACGATGTCGAGAGACATCGCACGGCGGTTGGTGGATCGAGTGGCTCGAGTCAGACGACTCAGTCGGCCGACGAAATCGCCGCGACCAGACAGCCTTTGCAGACCGAGTTCAGCGGCTCTTCCCCCAGGCGGATGTTGCTGACCGGGATCGGGAACTTCTGCTTGGAGAACTCTTCGCGGAAGACCTCGATGAAGCCGTTGATCATGGTCGTGCCGCCGGCGCAGACGATGTCGACCGGCTCGTTGAAGTTCGGCATGTCCCGACCTTCGACGAATCGGTTCTTGATGTTGTCCAGGGTGTACGTGATCAGGTTGCGGTAATAGATCACGACGGCTTCTTCTTCGCGCCCCTTCGGGTTGCGCAGGTCGATGCCGCCTTCCTTCAGATACGTGGCCTTGGAACTCGGGATCCCGAGCACGTTGCCGACGTTCGAGTCGATCCAGTCACCGCCGCGGGCGATCGAGAACGTCAACGCCGGAATGGTCTTGTAGGACACACAGCAATTGACCATTCCACCGCCGAAGGAAATCCCGATGCCGGTGAAGTCCTGAGCAGCCAACTCGGCAAACGTCACCGCGTGGCCTTCGTTCATGGGCGTCGGAGCGTAGCCGAGCTTGCTCAGCATGCCCGAAAACAGGCCCTGGTGATAGATGATGTTGTTGTCGCAGTCGACGGATTCGGCGGGAACCGAGAAGTACACCGGTTCGTTCGGCACCGCGGGCTCCCCGAGGGTCTTCTGGATGATCAGCTGGACCATCGGCAGAGCATCGACCTCGGCCGGGCTGATGAGACCGTCATGCATCGGACGACGCGTGGCACGACCGAAGATGTTGGCCAACTCGAACGCAGCTCCACCGATCACGTACATCCGATCTTCCCGCACCACGTAAGGCACGTTGAGTCGGGTCAACATGGACCGCGAGTGCACGTCGCCGTCGATGTCGAGGAACGCGTTTCGTTCGCGGCGAATCGTGATGCCACCGTCGGCGTCGCGCAAAGCAGTCAGGATGTTTGCGGTGCCGATGTCGAGGCCTTTGCCGACCGCCACGTTGGTCTGCGGCGTGCTCATCGAGACCGAAGACGCCACGTCGGAAGGTTCGACTGGCTCGACACTACCCACAAAATCCTGGGAGACCACCTCGTCCGTGGAGGTTGTCCCGTCACTGATGTTCTTCACTTGATCCGACTCCATGTTGGACTCCACTTCCCCAAGATTGACGATTCGGTACCGGCAGTTCGGTCACGACCTCTAGCCGTTCGCTTCAGTTCCCACCCTTCAGTGACTTCATGCGCTTCAAGGCTTCTTCGACGTCGGTGCCCTTGGTTTCCTTGGGGGCCACCGTGTCGAGATTGCTTTCCAGTTCGGGGACTTCGTTGAACAACGCCGACATGTCCGCGGGTGCCTCTTCGGCCGGCGCGATGCCCACCTTGCGCCCGATGCGAGCCAGTTCTTTGCCCAGCTCCTTGCCCAAGTCGGCGATCTTGTCGTTGAGTTCCCCTTCGCCCGCAGGTCCCCCCGCCGGCTGCGTGGCCACGCCTTGGATGTCGCTGCGCAGAGCCTTGAGCTCTTCCAACAGCGTGTCCGGCGCGGCCGCTTCCGCCCGTTGGTGCAACACGCGCAGCTCGGCATCCAATTCGGCGGAACGCGCTTCCGCCTGGGACAACTCCGCCTCTCGTTCCGCCAGCTGGTGCTTGAGAGCTTCTGCCTCCGCCTCTGCCTCCAGCAGACGGCGCTGTTGCTCGGGATCGATCCCCCCCATTGGCTGTTCGCCATTGGCCATCTGTCGGAGGAACCCTTGGGACGATGCCACCACCGCGGCGCGATCCCCATCGGTGGGAATCAGCCCATGCTCCACGAGCGCACGGTCCACGGCACTCTCGATGAGCGACAGGATCTGGCTGGAACGGATCACGCGCACCGTCTTCATGCCACGGTCGCGGAGTTCATTGACGCTCGTCTTTGTGGATCGGGACGCTAACTCGTCCCGAACGTCCGTGTGGAACTCATTGCTCATTCCAGGCCACCATTCGTAGGAGGAATTCGACTTCCGACCTGCGTATCGTCCACCCTGGAAATCTGCTGTAGGGTTTTTCAGGGAACGTCCGAGTGTTCCCGGCAGTCGGGAAAACCGTTCTGGAATGTCGCGTCAGCGATGCAGAAAACGCGGCTCAATGCGGAAACGATTGAGCAGTTCTAAGGTGACGGAACGGGCGCGGGCTCATCGTTCGTCGCCCATTCGTTCAACAGTTTCGGCGTGGCGAACCGCGCACCGTGCTTGGAGTTCAACGCGCTCAACTGGTTGGCGATTTCACCCCACCCTCGATCCCGAGCCCATTGCATCGGCCCGCCAAACGGCAGAAGAAGACCGGCCCCGAGCATCATCGCCAAGTCAATGTCGTCGGCAGAAGAAGCGATCCCTTCTTCCAAACAACGCAGCGCTTCGGCCACGACTGGCAAGATCATGCGCTGCTGCCATTCCTCGACTTGATCCGGCGAAGGACTCGTCGACCCTCCCGCCACTCGCGCGTTGACACTTCGCTCCTTGCCGTAGATGAAGAATCCCCGCCCCGACTTCTTTCCCAGCTCTCCGGCATCCACCAGTCGTTGCACCAAGCCGGCCGTTTCGAATCGATCCGGAAATGCATCGCATAGAGTTTTGGAAACGTGACCCGCGACATCGAGGCCCACCTCATCCAACAACGCGAACGGCCCCATGGGCATGCCCGCTTTGCACGCCAAACGATCCAAGGTTTCGATCGCGGCTCCTTCCGAAGCCAGTCGCTCGGCTTCCAGAAGGTACGGAGTGAGCAGCCGGTTCACGAGGAACCCGGGGGCGCTCTTCACCACCACGGGGACTTTCCCGAGTTGGCGCACCAATGCCGTCGCTCGAGTCACCCACTCCTGGCCCGTTCGTTCACTGCGCACGATCTCCACCAGGCGCATGCGATGCACCGGATTGAAGAAGTGGATTCCCACCAGGCGCTCGGGATTCTTCAATCCCTGAGAGATGTCATCCAGATCCAACGAGCTGGTGTTCGTCGCCAACATCGCCTCGGAGCCAAGCTCGTTCTCGGCCAGACCCAACACCTTCTGCTTCAGGTCGAGGCGCTCGGGAACCACTTCCAGGAACAGGTCCTGGTGGATGAGTCCCGTGGTGTCGGTGGTTGGCTCGAGCAAGTCGAGCAGCCGGCCCAACTCGTGCTTCGGTTTCGCGTGGCGCCGAGTCTTCTTACGAAGCAGGTCGCGAACCGTCTTCACGCCGTGTTGCAGTGCTTCGGCCATCGGGTCCATCATGCGCACGCGGACACCCTGCCCCGCCATGAGAGCGACGATTCCGGCCCCCATCGTCCCGGCCCCGGCCACAAATGCCCGCTCCACCTCGCGAGCGTCACACTCCACTTCGCGCGCCTGCTCAGCCAAGACGAAGAGCCGGACCAAATTCCGCGAGGGTTTCGAGACGATCAGCTCTCCGAGTCGCTTGGCTTCCAGTGCAAAGCCCCGATCTTTCGATCCACGGAACGCGGCATCGGCACAGTCCAGAATGGCGAACGGCGCCGGATACTGTCCTCCCGTCTTCTTCGCCACTTGCGCGCGAGCTTTGGCCAGCACCCGGCCACGCAACCAGGGCAGCAGACGCACCATGCCGTTCAACATGCCACGCTTGCGACGGACTCCTTGGCGCATGCACGTCTGGGCAATGTCTTTCAACAGTTCCGCAGGCCCCACCGCATCCACCAGACCGACCCGACGGGCGCGTCGACCGTCCAGCATTTTGCCGGTCAACAGCAGGGGCAGCGCCGGAATCAAGCCCAGCAGACGGGGCAGCCGCTGGGTTCCCCCGAATCCAGGCAGGATGCCGAGCATCACTTCCGGCAAACCCAGCCTTGTCGAGGAGTCGTCAGAGGCAACTCGGTAACGACAAGCCAGGGCCAGCTCCAATCCACCTCCGACACAAGCACCGTGGATCACGGCGACCGTCGGGAACGGCAGAGCTTCCAGCTTCGCGAAGACGTCCTGGCCACTCTTGGCGGCCGCTTCGCCTTCGGCCTCGTCTTTCACATTGCGAATCGCGTGAATGTCGGCTCCGGCGATGAAGCAGCGACGCTTGGCACTCGTGACCATCAAGCCCTGGATCCCATCGACCCCGGCCAGTTCGTCCAAGCGCTGCTCCAGTTCCTCCATGTTGTCGGAACGCAGCACGTTGACCTTCTCGTCGGGAACGTCGAAGGACAGCTCGTAGAGATCGCCGTGACGGGTCAGGGTCCAAGCACTCATGCCGCCTCCAAATCCAGGGCTGCGCCCTGTCCTCCACCGATGCACAAGGTGGCGAGCCCGCGACGACAGTCGCTTCGGGCAAGCTCGTGAAGCAGGGTCAACACCAGACGAATCCCCGTGGCCCCCACCGGATGGCCCAACGCAATCGCCCCTCCATTGACATTGAGCTTCTCGTCGGGAAGTTCGCCGATCGGGTCGGCGCGTCCCAGGTGGCGATGGGCAAACTCCTCCGAAGCAAAGGCGCGACGGCAGGCCAAGACCTGAACGGCGAACGCCTCATTCAGCTCGATGCGCTCGAAGTCTTCCCAGCGAACGCTGCTTTGACTGAGCAGCTTGGACGTGGCGTAGACGGGCCCCAATCCCATGCGCGCCGGATCCAGTCCGGCGTACGCGAAGTCGTTCAAGTAGCCCAGCGGTTGAATGCCCAGCTGCTCCGCCCTTTCCTCGGAGGCCAGCAGCAGTGCCGCCGCCCCATCGGTGAGCTGGCAAGCGTTGCCCACGGTCACGGTTCCGTGGCGTCGATCGAACACTGGACGCAACTTGGCAAGTTTTTCCCGAGTGAGTCCTTCCCGGGCTCCATTGTCCGCTTCGGTCACCTCGGGATGCTGCGGATCCGGAAGCACCGGGGCGATCTCGTCCCGAAACACTCCGTCTTGCTCAGCCCGCAGGGCTTTCTCGTGACTCCGCAGAGCGAACTCATCCTGTTCTTCCCGGGGAATCTGGAACTCCCGCGCCAGGATCTCGGCAGTTTTGCCCATGATCAGTCCGGACACGGGATCGGTGAGAGCCTCCATCAAGCCAATCCGAGGCTTCAGAAATCGGGGTCGAAAGCGCAAGAAGTGACCGAGCCGCTGGCCGAGAGTCTTCGCTTTCGCCAACCCGGCCAACCACTCGGCGGCCGAGTCGGGGTACATCACCAACCCCTTCGACATGGCCTCGACGCCCCCCACCAGGAACAGAGAGCCTCGGCCCGCCTGAATCCGCAGTGCACCTTCCGTCACCGCTTCCATGCCAGAGGCACAGTTGCGGTGCACGGTCACCGCGGGAACGTGCTCGGGAACTCCAGCGCGGAGAGCCGCGACCCGGGCCAGGTTTTGGGCATCGGGAGGCTGACCAGCACAGCCCAGGATCACTTCGTCGATCTGATCCGGAGACACCGACGATCGAGCCAGGGTCTCGACGAACGCGGATCGGGCGAGCATCGCGGCTTCGACTCGTGCGAACCGGGACCCAGCTCGCACGAAGGGAGTCCGAACTCCGCTCAAAATCGCCACGCGGCCGCCAGATTCTCGGGTTGTCATGGTCGCCCTCCTCCTGGAGCCCCCTTCGGCCGGACCCGCCGCGGAAATTGACCTCCAATCGCCGCTTGCCTCCGCCCGGCTTTCTCCAGGCTGCTCGAACTCCGATAGCGAAGCGGATGACTAGAATGGGGAGACCTGAATCGGGATCCCCGTCCACCGGGGCGTCCTCACCCATGACATCTTATTCCCTCGAAGTCGAAGCGCTCCCGTTCCCCGCGGCGGTGGTGAACGCTGATGGTTTGCTCCAAGCGACCAATCAGAAGTACCGACGGCGCTGCGGATCCAGCACCCCGAAGCTCGGCGCTCCGCCCCCCCCCTGGGACGATCCGGCCGCGGCTCCGGTGACGCTTCCCCTGAGCGACTCCTCCCAGCTACTCGTGTGGGTGGATTTTGCCAAGGGACTGCCGCGCGACCTCTTCCACCTGTCTCGACTCGCCGCTGCCGGCAAGCTGATGTCCGCCGTCGTCCACGAAATCAACAATGCCCTGTCCGGGATCGTGGGCTACTCGCAACTCCTCCAGGAAAAATGCGAGAACAGCCGGCTGCAGGCAGATGTGCAGCGCATCCACCAGGAGGCCATCCGCACTTCCCAGGTGGTGGACAACCTGCTCCGGTTCTCGCGCCAAGGAACCGGTCGACAACAGCCAATCGACCTGCGCGGCTTGATCCGCCGCTGCCTCGAGTTGAAGCAGCGCAGCTTGCGATTGAAGTCCATCGAACTGGACCTCGATCTCGAACCCTCGCTCCCCCACGTCCTGGGCGACGAAGGACTACTCCTCCAGGTCTTGATCAATCTGATCACGAACGCGGAACAGAGTATTCACGGGGTCCGGGATCACGGACGGATTCGCCTACAAGTGCGTCGACGCGAGGACTCTTTGGTGCTGGAAGTCAGCGACGACGGTCCCGGAGTTCCTGCCGAGATCCGTGACTCTCTCTTCGAGCCATTCGTCACTCGTCGCTCCGGCGAGGAGGGAACCGGGCTCGGGCTCAGCCTTTGTCGTGAGATTCTGGAGCAGCACGATGCCCAGATTGAATTGGCAGACGGACCGGGGCCGGGGGCCTGTTTCCGGGTGACCTTGCCGACATGGAACGACCAGGAGTCGTCCGCGGAACCGGAGCTGCCGAAGTCCTCGCGCCCCCGCCCGATCCGTGGACGTCGGATCGTGGTCGTCGAAGACGAACCAGTGATCCGGGAAATCGTCACTCGCGCTCTGACCGGCAATCGCAACCGAATCGTGGCCTTCGAACGGGGCGAGGACGCCCTCCCTTATCTGGAGAGCGAAGCCGTCGACTTGGTCATCAGCGACATTCACCGCCCGGGATTGAACGGCGTCGACTTGTATCGGGGTTTGGCCACGCGCCGTCCCGAACTGCTCGGACGATTTCTGTTCCTCACCGGAGACACGGTCGGAAAGTCCACTCAGGAATTCCTGGAACGATCCCGGGCTCACCACTTGGCCAAGCCCATTCTGATCGAGGAACTCCAAGCGAAAGTGGAAGAGATCTTGCGCGAACGAGATCAGCCGGGAGGGCTGTTCGCCGAATCGCCCTCTCGCGAGAGTTCTTCCCAGGCCTAACTAGCGGTCTCGGTTGGCGCGGGGGCGCTCGCTGTCGTCCCGCCGTCGGGGCGGGCGATCTTCGACACGGCGGGTCTGACGCCGCGACCCGTCTCCCCCGAAGTTGTTCCTCAACTTCGACATCATGTCGCTGACCCGCTGTTTGACCTCCTCCGGGAACAAGGGGCCTCCGCGCTGAATCGCCTCATCGGCGAAACGGCCGGTGTACGCATTGGCAATGCGCTCTTGGAACGGGTCGAACAAGGAGAAGAAAGACACCGCGATGACGACCAAAGCCCCGGCTTTCAACAAGCCGAACAAGCCGCCCAGGACCCGGTCAAAGGACGCCAGGTGCAATCCGTCAATCAGGCCTTTCAGCAGTCGGGCCAACAGCATGACCACGAGCAGGACGGCAACAAAAATCAGGAAGTAGGACGCAATGATGTCCAGATTGCTTTCTTCGGACAGCGCGGGGAACGTGGAGCGCAGTGAAGGAGCCAGTTTGGGCGACAAGGTTCGCGCGGCAAACAAACCACCAATCAAAGCACCGAGTCCCGCCGCCTGCCAAACGAAGCCCTTGAAGATCCCGCGGACCATGAACCACAGACACAACAGCAACGCGATGCCATCCACGACACCGAGATTGGTGAACTGCTCTCTCATGGGATCTCCCCGGGAAGCACGGATTGCGCGCTCGTGACCACACCGCCGGGTGGCTGAATAGTCCGAAACCGTGCGCTGCGCAAGGCGCCTATGTTACCGGCCGGGGATGCGAAGCGTTCGGACCAGGAACCCGGGGGGACGACTTCCGGGAGCCGAGGTCACCCCTTGCCGGACCGGAGGAAACTTCTCGGTCTCGGAAATGGCGCCGTCAGTTGGGCGGCGAGAGCTGCAAGGACACGCTGAGGCCACCCTGTTCTTCGACGGAAACGGTCATTTCCCCGCCCGTGGCTTGAACGATGTCGAGAGCCAGCAAGATCTCCGGCTGAGAGCGCGGATCTCCTCGGAAAGGGTCGATTCGCCAGCGCATGGTCTTGGAGGGCCCGTCCAGGGCCGGCTCGAGATGCAAGTTCACCCGTGGGGCGGCCGACTTTTCGGGAAGAACCCCGAAGAACGTGCAAAGGAAACTCAGTCCCACGACTTCCGACTCGCGGGAATCGAGACTTCCCGTGGTGGAGCCGCCCTCGGTCACGTTGAGCACGCGGCCCTTGGTTCCGAGGCGAACCAGTTCGAGCAGGTTGTTTTGGGTTTCCTCGACCGTCTTTGGTGGCGCCGCTTCGAGGCCGTCTTCCTGCCCCATCCAATGGATGCGGTTCAGCAAAGACTCCATCTTCTCGAGCTGGCTGTCGATCATCGGACCGACCCGATCGGGCAGTGACTGTCCGATCCGCATGAGCTGCCGAACTCCGGCCATGACCGTCAGCACGTTGTTGGTCTCGTGCAGGACCATCGGGCACAAGTACCCGAACACGCATCGGCGTCCGCGCTCCAGCAACTCGTCGCGATCGACCCGAGTCCCCGTGGTTTCCGAGGCCATGAGCATCCTCCCCATGCTTGCGGCGCTCCTTCCGGGGACGTAGGGTACGCTCCTCACGCCCCCGGGAGAACCGGCGGTCCTCTTCGACCGCGCGTCTCCAGGTGTCGGCTTTTCCTGTGTCGTCGAAATCCTTCCCCGTGCTGGAGAATGATCCAAGCCCAACAGCTCACCAAAGTGTACCCGGGCTCGCGGCGCAAGAACCGCCCGGCCGAGGCCGTGGTCGACCTCAGCTTTCGTTGCGATGCGGGGGAGACCTACGCTCTGCTCGGGCCAAACGGCGCCGGCAAGACGACGACCCTACGCATGCTGGCCACCACCCTTCGCCCGACCCGGGGGACGGCCACCGTCTGCGGTCACGACCTGGTGGAGAATCCCCAGGAAGTGCGGCGCTCGATCGGGTTCCTGACCGGGAACACCTCGCTTTACGGGCGGCTGAAGGCTCGCGAGGTTCTCCTCTACTTCGGGCGCCTCTATGGACTGGAGGAGTCGGCGCTCGCTGGTCGCATCGAGTATCTGGCCTCGGTGTTCTCCATGGACACCTTCCTTGGCGAGCGCTGCGACAAGCTCTCCCAAGGGATGAAGCAGAAGGTCAACCTCGCGCGCAGCGTGATTCACGACCCTCCGGTGATGATCCTGGATGAGCCGACCTCGGCCCTGGATGTCATCACCTCCCAAGCGGTCGTTCAGTTCATTCGCCAATGTCGCGAAGACGGCAAGGCGGTGATCCTGTCGACCCATTTCATGCCGGAGGCGAACAAGCTCGCCGACCGAATCGGAATTCTGCACGACGGCCGACTTCACCACGAAGGAACGGAATCTGAGATTCTGGTGAGTACCGGAGCGAAGGATCTCGAAGAGGTGTTCCTCCAACTGGCCGGCACTCTCGAACGAGGACAAGCATCCGGCTAACGAGGTTTCACTCCTCGTCCGGACCGCTCCCCTTGCCGTTGTTCGACTCCGAGTTCTTTTTCTTCGGCTTTGGCTGAGGTTTTGACTCGTCCTTCAGCCAAGAGGCACCCCCGACCGGATAGGCTTCGAGCGCAATTCTCGTCGCTCGCTCGCCGGGGGTTTCCACCATCGTCGCTTCGGCCGCCATCGTCGAACCAGGCTCGCCGGTCGCCGCCTCCGACAACAAGGGGTCTTCCCAACCGAGATAGGCGCGCGCTTTGGCGATCACGATTTGATTGCGTTTTGCGGCGGAGGTTCGACGAGGGGCTTTTTCTTCCGCCTCTTCTTCTTCGACCACTTCGCGCGCCTGGCGTTCAACATCCAGCCAGTCCAAAAGCTCCGGACGCACATCCACCCCGGCTTCAGCGATCATCTTGGTCACTGGTTCCGCAAACTCGAAGAAGTCCACTTCGCCGGTGTTGTCTCGGTCCAGGGCACGAAAGAAGCGCAGACTCGCCATCTGTTGATCGCGCAACTCCAAGAAATCGACCCCTTCACTCGCGTCAAGGTCGATCCCTGCAAACCACGACCGGATCTGACGCGCATCCACGGAGATCGTCTGAGGCCGAGACAACAACACCGTGATGCTGATCTCCGAGGATTCGAACAGTCCCGTCACGAGCTCCACCAGTTCCGGGTCCGCCTTCTCCTCTTCCCCGCTCTGCATGGCCTCCAACGAGAACTCGAGAAGCTTGACCGGGTCGGCCAATAGCTCCACGATTTCCCGCGCTTCTTCCCGGGTCAACGGGCCTTGTTCCAATCGCTCCGCGAGAAAGTCCGGAATCGCCGAGGTCTTTGCCGTCGGTGCGCTTGGCGCGGCTCCCGTCAATCCAGTCAGTCCGGTCGGGATCTTGGGAAGTCGCAAACGCGAAGACGAACTCGATCGGGACCGCCCCCCTTTGCCCCCGCGTCCTCCCGTTGGCTGAGGAAACAACTCAGTCTCGGGAGTGGTTTGGAGAGCCGCGAAGACCACGGACGCGGGAACCGGGGCGCCCGCCCCCAAGCCCGTCACCGATGCCAGTAGAGCTGTTCCAAACACACTGATCACGAAATGCACCCTCCGACCCCCTGGAACCCCGAGAAACCACCGAGGTTTCTCATCGGATCCCGGAGTGCTGGGATTGACCCTGGACGCAAGATTCTACTGGGGCAACGGAGGGAACCCTCCCGCTTGGAGCCCGGAAGCCGATGGGACACGGGGGGAACCGAGGAATCTCGGGCGGAACGGCCCTCGGTCAAACCGTCGGCTTGGGTACGGTCAAGCTCGGTCCCGATTGCATGGCCATGCGCGCCAACAGAGCGGCACCGACCGGCAAGGCGGCCTCGTCGACATCGAACTGGGAGTGGTGGTTGGGCCGGGATTCGCCGACCTTGCTGGGGGGACCACCACAACCGAGGAACGCGAATGCCCCGGGAGTGTGCTGCAAGAAGTACGAAAAGTCTTCTCCGGCCATGATCGGTTGGCAGGGAAAGTGAACGCTCTCCTCCCCGAGCAGCTCGACCGCCGCTTGGTGGACTCGCCGGGCCGCGCCCTCGTGATTGAACACCACCGGGTATCCCCGTTGGAATTCGAATTCCACTCGCCCTCCGGCCGGCTCGACGATCCCCTTGCCGACTTGCTCCAAGCGCTCGAACAAATCCTCTCGGACTTGATCGTCCAAGGTCCGAATCGTGCCCTCCAAGACCACTTCGGAGGGAATCACGTTGCGAGCGGTCCCACCATGGATGGAGCCAATGGTGACCACCGATGGCTGCAGTGGGTCGACGTGTCGACTCACCACCCGCTGCACGGCACTGACGATTTCGGACGCCATGACAATCGGATCTGCCGCACGGTGAGGAATGGCCGCGTGCCCTCCCACGCCGTGAACGCGGATGGTCATGTCGGCCGGAGATCCCATCAGGGGCCCCGGCCGCGTGGCGATCAATCCCGTGGGCATCAACGAAATCACGTGCAGTCCATAGATCTCTTCGACGTCCTGCAACGCTTTCTCTCGAATCATGGCCGGAGCGCCTCCGGGAAGAAGTTCTTCGGACGGCTGGAACACGAGGACCACATCGCGCGGCAGCTTGTCGCGATGCCCGACTAGGATCTTGGCAGCACCCAACAACATGGCGAGGTGCGCATCATGGCCGCAAGCATGCATGCGACCTTCGTGACAAGAAGCGAAGTCATGACCGGTTTCTTCCGTCACCGGGAGACCATCCATGTCCGCGCGCAACGCCACCGCCGGTCCCCCGGCTCCACGGATTCGAGCCACGATTCCCGTCTTCGCCACCGGATACCGGTACTCAATGCCAAGTTCGTCGAGTTCTCGGCGAATCCGCTCCGACGTCCAGTTCTCTTCGAACCCGAGTTCTGGATGTTGATGAAAGTCGCGGCGCCACTCTTGCAACGAAGCTGCCAGGTCCCGCGCATCCTCCAGCTGATTCATGGCGATCGCTTCTCCTGAAATCGTGAGTTGGCTCTCGTTCGCGACGCGTCTTGGTTGGCGATTCGTCCCCGACCGGCAGAAGTCCGCGAAACGAGTCACTCCCCATCCCGCGATGATATCGTGGGGGGTCTCACTCTCGCCGTCCCTGGAGATCTCCCACCAAGCGACGGATCCACCCCGGCCGGAACGTTCGGAGAGTCGCCATGGCCGAAGTCTTGAACTTGGAATGCTCCGAGTGCGGGGATCGGTTGCCAGCCGAACCGTGGATCGGCCTGTGTCCGGATTGCCAGCGGCCCCTCCTCGCGCGCTACGATCTGACGCCGCTGTCCCAGCTCTCCGCCAAGAGCTTCGCGGGTCGATTGCGCAGTCTCTGGCGCTATCACGAAGTCCTCCCGCTCCACGAGGGCGACGAACCCCTGAGCCTCGGCGAAGGCTGGACTCCCCTACTGTCCCTGCCGACCCTTGGTCGGGAACTGGGACTTTCCCACTTGTACGGCAAGAACGAAGGAGCCAATCCCACCGGTTCCTTCAAGGACCGCGGAATGGCAGTGGCACTCCACCAGGTGCGTGCCCATGGAATCTCCCAGGTCTCTCTCCCCAGTGCCGGCAACGCCGCCGGATCCGCGAGCGCCTACGCTCGCCGCGGCAACCTCACGTTGCGCCTGGCTATGCCCGACACCACCCCGCTCGCCAACCGCTTCGAGTGTGATTACTTCGGCTTCGACACCGAGCTGGTTCCCGGAAGCCTGCGGGAAGCCGGAGTCTGGTTGAAGGAAAACCTCGGTGCCCCATGGGTCGATCTCTCCACCATGAAGGAGCCCTATCGGCTCGAGGGGAAGAAGACCATGGGTTACGAACTCTACGAGCAAGGTTGCGGACAGCTCCCGGACGTCATCGTCTATCCCGCCGGTGGTGGGACCGGTTTGATCGGGATGGGCAAGGCATTCGACGAACTGGAAGAGGCTGGCTTGATCCAGCAACGCCCGCGCATGATTGCGGTGCAAGCAGAAGGTTGTGCCCCGATCGTCGACGCATGGGAAACAGGAAAAGAACAGGCCACCGGCATTGAGGACCCGCAAACGATGGCGGCGGGGCTTCGCGTTCCCGCTCCCATTGGCGACCGACTGATGCTCCGGACGATTCGCGAGTCCCGTGGATGCGCCGTCTCCGTGTCAGACGCGAGTATCCTGGAAGCTGCGGGACACGTGGCGCGCAGCGAGGGCCTGTTCGTTTCCCCGGAAGCGGCGGCGACGGTGGCGGCACTGCCGCTCCTGCGCGAGCGTCAGGACGTGAGTCCCGACGACAAAATCGTGGTGTTCTTGACTGCTTCGGGACTCAAGAACGTGGACGACTATCGCTCCCAAGGGTAGCGGCAAACTCGACCGGGGAAGGCGCCGCGGGGGAGAGGGAACGACGAGAATGTCCCGAGGAAGAATTGGTGGGCCGTACTGGATTTGAACCAGTGACTTCTACCGTGTGAAGATAGCACTCTACCACTGAGTTAACGGCCCACGGGACGCTTGGCGAGAGCGGAAAACTGGTACCAGAGGAGGGACTCGAACCCTCAAGTCCGTGAGGACGGCGGATTTTGAATCCGCTGCGTCTGCCAATTCCGCCACTCTGGCGACCGGTTGTTCCGACAAAAGCCCGGGAGTTGTACCACGGGTGGTCCTGGTCCTCAAGCAGGGTCTGCGGCCCCGAAGAGAAGCGCGTCCAGGCCGACCACCAAATGGTCCAGCTCCAGGACCCGGGAACAGGCCAGCAGCACGCCAGGGACGAAGGCGGCCCGTTCGTAGATTCGGTGGGTCAAGGAGAGCGTCTGTCCCGGCCCCCCGAAGCGCACTTCTTGCTCGGCGATGAGTCCCGGCAGCCGAACGCTGTGGATCGAAACTCCGTCCAGGTTCCAACCTCGGCTCGGATCCTCGGGAGTCGAGGCTCGCGGTGAGGCGCCCTTGATCCTTCGGACAGTGTCGATGGCCGTGCCGCTCGGCGCGTCTCGTTTTCCCGGGTGGTGGGACTCGATGATTTCGAAGTCGGGGAAGAACTCGCTCGCTTGCTTACTCAAGCGCTGCAGCAGGACCGCTCCCAGCGCAAAGTTCGCCGCGAGCAAACCGCCGAGCCGCTTGTCCTTGCAGCGTTTCTGAAGCGTGCGTTGCTGGGATTCCGTAATGCCACTGGTCCCGATCACGGGGTGCACCCCCGCCTCGACGGCGGCGATCGCATTGCCGAACCCCGCTTCGGGGCAGGTGAAATCGACGAGCACCTGGGACTCCGCAAGCCCTGGTGCCAGGTCGTCCCCGCGGCCACAAGTTCCGGCGACGTGAAAATCCGGGTGCTCTTCCAAGGCTCGCACGACGAAAGACCCGACGCGACCGGCAGCCCCCGCCACCAGCACGGAAATCACGAACCCGACCCCGCCCGGGTGCGAGCTCGCGGGCCGGCAAGCGGCAACGCCTCACGCACCAACCGGTCTGCAAACCCCTCCAAGGTCATCCCCGCCGCGAGCACGGCTTTCGGTGCCAGAGAGCCATCGGTCATTCCCGGCAGGGTGTTGCACTCGAGAAACACGGGAGTCTCGTCATCGATCAAGAAATCCACTCGCGCCAAACCACGACACCCGAGCAATCGATAGATCGTGCAAGCGGCCGCTTTGACGGCCTCCTGGAGTTCCGCCGGTTGCGGCGCGGGACAGATCTCCTCCGCGCCACCCGGGGTGTACTTTGCCCGGTAGTCGAACAACCCCCCTCCCGGCACTCGGATTCCGATCGGCGGCAGTGCCACGACGTCGTGATCGCCACCACCGATGACCACGCAGGTCATCTCTTCTCCGGCAAGGAACTGCTCCGCCACGACCGCCGAACACTCCTCGACCGACAGTCCGGCTTCGACCGCGGCCTCGAACTGATCGGGTCGGTCGACCCTCGTCAATCCGACGCTCGAACCGGCATCCAAGGGCTTGACGATTCGCGGCAGGCTCAGGCAACCCAACTCTTCCAAAACGGCTTGTCGGTCCTTCTGCCAGCGAAAGCGATCGACGGTCAAGGAAGGAAGCACGCGGATTGAAACCGCTTGCACAAGCGCCTTGCTCTTCTCCTTGTCCATGGACACGGAAGAAGCACGGACACCAGATCCCACATACGGGATTCGGAGCACATCCAGCATTCCCTGGATCTTGCCGTCTTCGCCCAGCTCTCCGTGCACACAGGGAAAGACCACGTCGACCTGCTGCAGGTGCGCGAGTCCCTGGAACACCGAACAGGGATCGCCGAAGCGCGCGTCACCGAGGTCCTTGCACGGCGTGGCGACCGACCAAGAGCCGTGACGCTCCAATCGAACGGGATGAACGCGATACTTGCCCTTGGCCAAGCAGCGAATGACCGTCGCGGCGCTTTGCACCGAGATCTCATGTTCCGCGGAGGGCCCGCCGAACAACACCGCCACATCGATTTCCGCTTCCGCCATGGCAGCGATTCTACCCCGCCCGCAACGCTCCTCCCGGCACCCCCCCAAACCTGACAGGAGACCCGTTCGCAGCGGGTCGGCCCAGGGCGTCCGCGGTAGACCGTCCGTGCCAGGCGCCGAGGAGGAGGCCGGCCGGCGCTCCTCGGGATGGGCTTCCTCCAGTGCCGACCAAGCGGCAGTTTTCCCGCCCGGTGCGAGAGGCTTGTGGAATGAAAAACCCCACAGGCCTGCTAGTCGAGCAAGACCTTGCGAGCACCGCGCAATCCGTCTTCTCGGATTTTGCGAATCAGCTCATCGCGGTCGAGAGCGAACAAGGGACCAATCTCGACCTGGGCGTTCTCGTCCTCGACGAGGATTCCAGAATCTCGAAGCCAGGAGCGGAACAAGTGAGACTGATCTTCCACGGCGGTGGCTGGGGAGTCCTCGCCAGTTCGGTTCTTGACCGGGGAGAACTCTTCATGGCGCCGGACTTCCATCGCGACCGCTTTGCGGGCAACGGCGAGGGAATCGAACACATAGGACTCGAACTTGATGCCGTTCGGTTCGCTCGGCTGGGACAGCTCTCCCGTTTCATCAATGCACGGGACTTTCTTGCGCGCCATGTGATACGGGAGGTGCTTCTCTTCCCGCCCGAGCTGCTCCATGAACGACAAGTGGAAGGCGTGGATGGCGATGTTCCCGGCCCAATATCGAAGCTGCCCGGACTCGTCTTGGGCCTCACGGACCTCTGCCGGAGTGTCTGAGTATTCGAGCACGGCGGGAGCTCCCCCCTCGAGGACGTAGATCCCGACTTTCTCGGCTGGCTCACGCTTGCGCACCACTTTCAGCGAGACCTCCGCCGACTCCTCCAGGTGGTAACCCATGAACACCGGATCGGCGATCTTGGCCAGCGGATTGTCGACCTGGAAGAAGAACACCGATTCGATTCCTCGCCCGGCCATTTCCTCGAACAGGTTCGCCTTGGCCATCGCGCGGAACACTCCTCCATGGCCGTCGGGGCTCAGGAAGATCTGTCCGCGACTCGCCATCAGGAGGCGGCCGTCGCGATCCACCGCGGGAAGCATGCCCTGCTCGAACAGGATGACGTCTTCCGGGGGAAGGCCGAAGTACTGCTTCTGTTCAAAGTAGTCGCGCGTGGCCTGATGGTTGTGCGGCGAGACCAAAACCAGAAGTGGCATGGTCGAGCCGTAGCGTCGGCGCAACGCGATGATCTTCTCGCAGTGAAGCTGGAACAGAGATTTTCCGGTCACTGGGGTGATCGGGAAACTTCCCTTTGGCAGATCGAACCCCAGTCGCGTCGCTTGGCCCCCGGCGACGACCAACGAGGCGACCCGACCTTCGTGCAGGGCCTGTTCGCCGCGCTCCCGGGCCCGGTGCAAAACACCAGGGTCGTTGCCTTCCACGGGAACCACCGGTCCCGGCTGGAGAGACGGCAACTCCGCGGGAGGCGGAGTGGCCAGGTGAATCTCGATCAAACGATTCACCTGGTCCAAATCGATCGCCGACAGCTGCGCGATCAGAGATTTTTTTTCTTCGGCAGACAGCTCGTCCCAGTAGGCGAAGACGTGGCCCTGGTCGGAGTCACACAGATTGCGACGGATCTCTTCTTCGTGCGCAATCATGGGGGATGGATCCGCCGGGGGTCACCCATCAACCGCCGACGGCACGAAACGCCAGACACGCGTTGTGGCCGCCGAAACCCAGAGAATTGCCAAGACCACCACCCACTCGCATCTCCCGAGCCGCTCCCGGCACGTAATCCAAGTCGCACCGTTCGTCGGGGTTCTCCAGGTTTCGGGTGGGGTGAACCACGCCACGGTGAATCGAAAGAACCACCGCGACCGCACCCATGCAGCCCGAAGCTCCGAGCAAATGGCCGAGCATCGACTTGCTGGCAGAAATCGCCACTTTGCTGGCCTGATCCCCGAGCACGGACTTGATGGCTCGAGTCTCCACCACGTCGTTGTACTCCGTGGAGGTACCGTGGGCGTTGATGTAGTGCACATCTTCCGGCTTCATGCCGGCGTCTTGCATGGCGATCTGCATCGCCCGCGAAGGCCCCTTGCCGTCTTCCCTTGGTGCGGTGATGTGATGGGCGTCCGCCGTGGCGCCATACCCGGCCATTTCGGCCAGGATGTTCGCACCCCGCTTGCGAGCGTGCTCTTCTTCTTCGAGGACGAGCATGGCCGCGCCCTCTCCCATCACGAAGCCGTCTCGGTCTTTGTCGAACGGCCGACTTGCCGCCTGCGGATCCTCATTGCGAGTCGACATGGCCTTCATGGAGCAGAAGCCGCCGATCCCCAGCGGGGTGACGCTGGTCTCGGCTCCTCCGGTGACCATGACGTCTGCTTCTCCATACTGGATCGTGCGCAAGGCCATTCCGATCGCGTGAGAAGCCGACGCGCAGGCAGAAGCCGTCGCGAAGTTCGGGCCTTCGAACCCATGCTTGATGGAGACCTGCCCGGACATGGCATTCACCATCATCTTGGGAATGAAGAACGGCGACAGCCGCCCCGGACCTCGCTTGGAGAGCACGGTGTGCTGGCTTTCGATCTCCGCGATGCCACCGATCCCAGAGCCCATGATCACGCCGACCCGTTCCGGGTCGTACTTGGCGTCCAAGAGTCCGGAATCCTTCAGGGCCTCTTCCGCAGACACCAAAGAGAACTGGCTGAACCGGTCGAGCTTCTTCGATTCGATCTTGGGGAAATAGTCCTCGACCTTGTAGTCCGAGCACTCCCCCGCGAAACGAGTCGCGTAGTCACTCGCATCGAACAACGTGATCGGTCCGATCCCGCTGTTCCCGTTCACCAACCCATCCCAGGTGGAGTCCACCCCGATGCCGAGGGGACTCACACACCCGAGCCCAGTCACCACGACCTTGCGTCGCTGCATGTTGTTCATGGCGGAGGATTACTCCACGCGCTCCTTGATGTACTTGATCGCGTCACCGACGGACTGGATCTTCTCTGCGTCTTCGTCGGGGATGTTCACGTCGAACTCGTCTTCGAACTCCATCACGAGCTCCACGGTGTCCAGCGAATCGGCGCCAAGATCATTCACGAACGACGTCTCCGGATTGATCTTGTCACGGCTGGCCCCCATCTGCTCGCAGATGATGTTCATGACCCGCTCTTCAATGCTTTGAGACTGCGAGCCTGAAGCCACTGGCTGCCCTCCTTATGTTCCAAGTTTCGCGAATGGTTGCTCTCCCGCACAACGGGCATCGTGTGAGAGATGCAGGGTCCGCGGGAATTCCTTTTTCCCGTCCCCCCCAAAACCCCGGGATTATTCCCGAATCGTCTCCAAGAGGCACCGAAAATTGTCATGGCCAGGGCGGGAAACGGCTCCCCGCTGCTGGTGTGGACCCGGCGCCTGCGAGTTTCTCGATGAACTTCTCCACAACCACGGTGTGCAAAGCAGGCTAGCCGACCGACCCCAGGGACATCCCTCCGTCCACCGGCAAGACCGTCCCCGTGACGTAGGCGGCGCCGTCCTCACACAAGAACCCCACCACCTCGGCAATGTCGCGAGGAACCCCGAGTCGCTGCACGGGGATGGATTTCAGGGAATTGTCCCGGATTTCCTGGGGCAAGGACGCCGTCATGTCGGTTTCGATGAACCCCGGTGCCACCGCGTTCACCGTGGTTCCCTTCCCCCCCAGCTCTTTCGCCAGGGAGCGAGTCAAGCCGAACAATCCGGCTTTCGCCGAGGCGTAGTTGGCCTGTCCGGCGTTGCCAATGATGCCGACGATGGAAGAAACGTTGATGATTCGGCCGTGAGCACTCTTGCGCAGCGGCCGCGCCGCCGCTCGGCAGAAATAGAACACCGCCTTCAAATCCACATCGAGGACCTGGGTCCAGTCTTCCTCGGACATCCGCATCAGCAGGCCGTCTCTGGTGAGACCGGCGTTGTTGACCAAAATGTCGAGTCCGCCGAGCTCGGCAGTCACCTGCTCCACGGCCCCTTTGACGGCGTCGGCATCGGAGACGTCCAGGGGCAGGGTCAACGCACGAACCCCGGACTGTTCCGCCAAGGCACGTGTCTCGTTCAACGCCTCTTCGTTCCTGGCCACCAAGGCCAGGTCGGCTCCTCGCTGAGCCAAGGACTCGGCGATCGCCCGACCGATGCCCCGCGACGCGCCGGTCACGATGGCCACTCGGCCTTGCAGTGATTTGCCCTCGCTGCTCATCCCGTCCCCTCTTCCGTCGCCAACCCTTCGAGATCTTCGTAGCGCGCCACGCTCTGACGCACCGAGTCCCGCTGGATCTTTGCCATCAGACCGGTCAGCACCGTGCCCGGTCCCGGTTCCCAGAACTCCGTGACCCCCGCCTGCAGCAAAGCCTGCATCGAGTCTTCCCAGCGAACCGGCGAAGTCACCTGTTCCACCAAATGATCCCGAACCCCCGCTTCTTCGTGCGGTTTGGCGGTCACGTTTGAATACACGGGAATGCGCAGCGGCTTGCGATCGATTTGCTCCAGCGCTTCTTGGAGCCGGGGCACCCCGGGCTCCATGAGCGGTGAATGGAACGCTCCCGCGACATCCAAAGGGATCGCACGACGGATCCCTTCCCCTTTGGCGCCAGCGACGGCCCGGTCCAAGGCCTCTTTGGCTCCCGAGATGGCGATGTTCCCCGGCGCCAGGTAATTGGCGGGTCGCAGCACCTCTCCTTGACCGTACTTTTCACACAAGGCCTGCACGGCCTCGGGCTTGGCGCCGATCATCGAAGCCATGCCACTCGGGGCGGCGTCGGAAGCCGCCTGCATTCCTTGGCCCCGAACGCGCACCAAGCGGATGGCGTCCTCGAGATCCAACGCCCCGGCGAACCACAGCGCCGTGTATTCGCCGAGCGAAAGCCCAGCTGCCACGTCGAATTCTTCCCGCCGACAAACCCCACGCTCTTCCAAGGCCGCCACGATGGCGGCAGAAGTGGTCAAGATCGCGGGCTGGCAGATGTCGGTCTCGGAGAGCTTTTCCTTCGGCCCGTCAAAACAAAGCTCCGACAACGAAATTCCGAGAGCCTCATTGGCTTTCTCGAACACTTCCCTGGCCGCTTGGGACTGGTCGAAGAAGTCTTTCCCCATGCCCACGAATTGAGCACCCTGCCCGGGAAACAAGATGGCACGCATAGTCAACTCCTGAGACTCCGCTTCGTGGTCTACCAGCGCATGGCCGCCGAGCCCCATGCCAGGCCGGCGCCGAACGCACAGAACACGATGAGCTTGCCCCGATGTTCGTCCATCTGTCCGCTTCGAACCAATTCGTCCAAAGCAATGGGAATGGACGCCGCCGACGTATTGCCGAATCGAGCGATGTTGCTGTAGACCTTCTCTTCGGGGAGTCCGAGGCGCGACCTCGCCGAATCGATGATGCGTTGGTTGACCTGGTGAGGAATCACCAATCCGAGTTCGAGATCCGGATGAGCTTCCAACTGTCCGCGAACCAGGTCCACGAACTTGGACACCGCAAACTTGTAAACTTCCCGTCCGCTGACCTGCATTTGGTGCAGACGAGTTTCCAAGGCTTCGTGGGTGATTGGGTGTTGAGAGCCACCCGAGTGGATGTAGATGACTTCGGCGCCGCGACCGTCGGCGTGAAGGGTTCCCGATGGCAAGATCTCATGACCGCCGTCGCGAGACGACAGAACGGCACAACCGGCCCCATCGCCAAACAGAATGCAGGAACCCCGGTCCTTGTAGTTAACGATGCGAGACAACGTGTCCGCCCCGACCACCAGAACGTTGTTCGCCGCTCCCGTCGCCACGAACTGCGAGGCCACCGAGACTCCATAGAGGAATCCGGCACAAGCGGCCGAAAGGTCGAAGGCTGCAGCGTTCCACGCCCCCAGCTCTCGCTGAATCAAGCAGGCCGAAGCCGGGAACGGGTGATCCGGTGTCACGGTGCCGACCACAATCAGGTCCAGCTCTTCCGGCGCGATCCCGGCCGCCTCCAACGCCGACCGAGCGGCACGGACCGCCATGGTGGAGGTCGCCTCGTCTTCGGCCGCGATGTGGCGTTCCTTGATGCCGGTTCGCGTGGTGATCCACTCATCCGTGGTGTCCACCATCTTCTCGAAGTCGGCGTTGCTGTAGACCTTTTCCGGAGCGTACGAGCCAGTTCCGAAAAGTCCCACCCGACGGAGTACGCCGTTCCGGGACTCAACCATGGGGGTCTCCCAATTGAGCCGCATCCGTTTCGTTCGCGTGAATGGCGCGTTGGATGTGCTGATTGACCTGAGCATCCAGGAACTGCTTGGATGCCCGCATCGCGTTCGCCGTCGCCCGGCGATCAGAGCGACCGTGCATGATCATGACCATGCCATTGACACCCAACAGCGGGGCGCCTCCATACTCTGCATAGTCCATCTTGCTGGTGATCTTGCGGAATGACTGGGCGAGCTCAGGGTTCGGTTGCGACAGGACTTGGTTGGTGAGAGTCTGCTGGACGAACGCACCGACTCCCTCCACGACCTTCAAAACCACGTTGCCGACGAATCCTTCGCAAACCACTACCTGGCATTCGCCGGACAGCAAATGATTGCCTTCGATGTTGCCCACGAAGTTCAAATCCGATTGTTCGAACAGCTCGCGGGTTTCGCGGACCAGGGGATTGCCCTTCCCCTCTTCCGCTCCGATGTTGAGCAAGGCGACTCGCGGCGATTCGATGCCCAGCACGTCGCGGCTGAAGATGTCCGCCATGACTCCGTACTGGTACAGGTGATGCGGCTTGCAGTGCACGTTGGCACCGACATCCAGGATGGTCACCGGTCCCTTCAAGGAAGGGAACGTGACGGCGATTCCTGGCCGCCGCACGCCCGGCAGACGCCCCAGCATGGACGCGGCACAGGCCACCACCGCCCCGGTGTTGCCCGCCGACACAAATGCACCCGCCTGCTCCTTCTGGACCAGACGGACCGCCACTTGAATCGAAGAGTCGGGCTTGGTGCGTAGCGACCCGGTCGGAGAATCACACATCTCCACGACCTGGCTGGCATGTTCCAACGGGATATCACGCAGAACGGGGTTCCCCTCCAGAAGAGGAGCAACCTTGTCCTTTGCGCCGACCAGGATCACGTCATCTGGTCGAACGTAACCCGCCTCAATGGCTGACGCGACTCCCAGGACAATTTCCGTCGGGGCCTGGTCGCCCCCCATGGCATCCACGGCGATTCTCATGGGATGTTGCTGTCCTTCCTGAAAGGAGGGTCGAGCTACACCGAGGACGGGGTTGCATCCGCGAGCACCTGGATGCCTTTGTAGTACCCGCATGCGTCACAGACAGCATGGGGTTTGGAGGTTGCGCCGCAACGCGAGCAACGGCTCGGGTACGTCGGGGACAGGTGATGATGCGAACGCCGGATGCGCTTGCGGTGCTTGGAGATCTTCTTCTTGGGGACTGCCATGTTCTCTCCGCCATCCAAAAGACCGGAAGACGACCGACGAGGTCTCCTCCGGGGACGTTTCCACTTCAGACTGGTTCCGGGCTCTGGCGATTCAGGAGCTGGACGCTGATGAACGAACCCATCAGCCTAGATCACCCCCAACCTTGCGTCGAGCCCCTCTCCAGGTCACGCACAAACCGTCACAAGATAGGGACTTAGGCAGCGGCGATCAATGCGCCCGCGGCCCCCAGGTCAACTCAGCTGCCCCGAAATCTCCTCTCGAGCCGCCGCCAGGGCCGCTTCCACGGAGTCAGCCTTGCGGCCCTGCCCCCGGGCGAACCCAGGGTTCCCCCCGCCCCCGCCACCGAGAACCCCGGCCACGCGGCGGCAGACCGCCCCGGCGTTGATTCCCGAGGACTGAGCCGCCTTGCTGGCCCAGACAAGCACCGGGACCTTGCCCCCGTCATCGCGCCCGATCAGGACCGCACAAAACGCTCCCTCGACTCGATCCCGCAAGGAGTCGCCGATTCCCGAAAGCTGGGCCGACCCGAGCTCTCGATCCGCAATGAACAGCTGGAGCTCCCCGACCGACTCCTTGAGCGCGAGGATCTCCTCGAGAGCCCCAGTTCCCTGAGAGCGGTTGGACTGATCGAGTTCCTTGCGGAGTCGCCTGATCTCGTCCTGGAGTCCCTGAACCCGCGGCGCCAGCTCCTTGGGATTGCACTTCAAGACGGCGGCAACCTCGAGCAACCGTCCTTCCTGGTCCTGCAAATGATGGACGGAACCCATGCCGGTCACCGCTTCGATGCGTCGCACCCCGGCAGCGATCCCCGACTCGGAAGTGATCTTGAACGCGCCGATGTCGCCGGTCCGAGTCACATGGGTGCCGCCACAGAGTTCCACGCTGCTGCGATCGGGCTCCTGATCCAGCACCTTCACGACCCGCACTTCGTCTCCGTACTTCTCGCCGAACAAGGCCATCGCCCCGGCCTTCACCGCCGCATCAAAGCTGCTCTCTTCTTTGCTCACTTCGATGTTCTTCAGTACCTGCTCGTTCACCAAGCGCTCGACTTCCTGGAGTTGCTCAGGCGCCACCGCGGTTGGAAAGCTGAAGTCGAAACGAAGCCGTTCCGCTTCCACCAAAGAACCCTTCTGTTCGACGCTCTTGCCGAGCACTCGACGCAGGGCCCAGTGCACCAAGTGGGTAGCCGTGTGGTTGCGCATGGTCGGAAGACGATGGCTTGCGTCCACGCACAACGTCCCAGAGTCGCCCTGACCGATGGAACCGGAAACGACCGCTCCGAGATGCAAATGGAAGTCGTTGCGCTGCTGGGTGTCGTGGATCCGGACTTTGCCGGATGCGGATTCGAACGTGCCTTTGTCACCGACCTGCCCACCGCCCTCCGCGTAGAACGGAGTGCGGTCGAAGATCAACACCACCTCGTCCCCTTCCGACGCCTGATCTGCCAGCTCTCCGGACTTCAACAGAGCTCGAATCGGCTGTTCCACACTCGAATGGGAGTAACCATCGAACACCGTCGGACCCAGTTCTTTCTTGAGCTCCGCCAAAGGGCCCGAGTCGAAGATTTCGGCCTGAAGGTTGGTCGCCGCCCGAGCCTGGGAGCGCTGATTCTCCATGGCCCGATCAAAGCCCTCTTCTTCGAGCCCCAGTCCCCGGTCTTCCAGAACTCGCCGAGTGAGGTCCAGGGGAAAGCCCACGGTGTCCCACAGGAAGAACGCCACCTTGCCCGGAAACTCAGCTCCCTTCGGCAGCTTTTCGATCTCTTCTTCGAGAAGGCTCTTGCCACGCTGAAAGGTGGCGCGGAACTTTTCTTCTTCTTCGTCCAGGACCGAGTGGATCTTGTCCCGAAGCCGGGTGAGGTCGGGGTAGACGTCGACCAATCCTTCGACCGCAAGTACGGGGTCGAGCAGCTGTCCGACGAAGGGGTCTTCAAAGCCGAGCGCATCCATTCCATCGGCAACCGCCCGACGCAGAATCTTGCGAACCACGTAACCTTGGCGTTCGTTGGAAGGAACCACACCATCAGCCACACAGAAAACTGCGGCACGGACATGGTCCGCGATGCGCCGCATGGCCCGGTCGCGACGAGCGTCCTCCCCATAGGCACATCCCGTCTTCTCGCACAGCCAGTCCAAGGTTGGACGGAAGGCATCCGTTTCGAAGTTGGTCCCAACTCCCTGGAGAACTCGGGCCAATCGCTCGAGTCCCATGCCGGTGTCGATGTTGCGCTGAGGGAGAGGCGGCAGCTCCCCGCCGTCTTGGCGGTTGAACTGGGTGAAGACCAAGTTCCAGATCTCCACAAAGCGTTGGCCGTTCTCCGAAGGGTCGGCCACACCGCCGACGGACTCTCCAAAGTCGTAGTAGATTTCGGAGCAAGGACCACACGGGCCATTGGGTCCCTTGGAAGGTGCTTCCGCGGGCCAGAAGTTGTCTTTCTCGCCATAGCGGAAGATGCGATCCGCCGAATAGCCGATCTTGCGCCAACACTCGAAGGCTTCATCATCATCTTCGAAGATCGAGATGGCCAGACGACTCCGGTCGAGTCCAAACCCTTCGCGCAGGAGCTCGTCGGCCCAGGCAATCGCCTCAGTCTTGAAGTAGTCGCCGAAGCTGAAGTTGCCGAGCATCTCGAAAAACGTGTGGTGACTCGGAGTCCGCCCCACTTCATCAAGATCGGGAACGCGCAAGCACTTCTGGCTGGTCGTGGCGCGTTTGAAGGGTAGGGAGCCGCGCCCAAGGAACATGTCCTTGAACTGGTTCATCCCCGCCCCAGTGAACAACAAACTCGGGTCGTCGTCGGGTACCAGCGAAGCGCTCGGATGCGGAGAGTGTCCGCGCTCCTCGAAGAACTTCAGGTACGTCCTGCGAATCTCGGCGACTTTCATCGCGATCAGTCCTGTCAGGTGGAAAAACCGGACATCATAGGACTTCCGCTCAGCGAACCGAGAACGCAGAACGTACCGTCACCTCCGGCCCTGGAGTCCAGAGGTGAAAATCAACGGCGGCCGGCGGCCACTCCCTTGGCGCGAGAGCTGCTCCGAGCACCTGCCGAATCGCCGTTCGCCGAAGGGCCACTGGGCTTTTCCTTGGCCGCCGGGCTCGCAGGTTTTCCGGAACCGGACGCCTTGCCTCCCTCTGCCTTGGCCGGGTCGCTCGGAGCCGCCACGGACATCCCGATGGCATTCCGCACCTTGGCTTCGATCTCTTGCACGACGTCGGCGTTCTCCTTGAGGAACTCCCGAACTCGGTCGCGTCCTTGCCCCAGGCGCGTCGACCCGTAAGAGAACCATGCCCCCGACTTTTCGACGATGTCGTGATTCACCGCCAGATCGAGGAGATCGCCAAGCCAGCTGATCCCCTCATTGAAATTGATGTCGAACTCCGTCTTGCGGAACGGCGGCGCCACCTTGTTCTTCACGACCGTGGCACGGGCCCGCATCCCAACGGTGGTCTCTCCGTTTTTGAGCGCCCCAATTCGACGAATGTCGATCCGGCACGAGGAGTAGAACTTCAGGGCACGACCGCCGGTCGTGGTTTCGGGACTCCCGAACATGACCCCGATCTTCTCGCGGATCTGGTTGATGAAAATGAGCGAGCAGCGAGAACGGGCCAGGGCTGCGGTGAGCTTACGCATGGCTTGCGACATCAACCGAGCCTGCAAGCCCACGTGGGAGTCACCCATCTCCCCTTCGATTTCCGCGCGGGGCACCAAAGCGGCCACCGAGTCCACCACCACAATGTCCACGGAATTCGAGCGGATCAGCATCTCCGTGATCTCCAGCGCCTGTTCGCCCGTGTCCGGCTGCGAGACCAGAAGCTGGTCCAGATTCACCCCGAGCCGTTGGGCATAGGCCGGGTCCAAGGCGTGCTCGGCATCGATGAAGGCCGCCACCCCGCCGGCCCTCTGGGCATTGGCAATGCAGTGCAGCGTCAGAGTCGTTTTCCCCGAGGATTCGGGACCGAAGATCTCGGTGATCCGCTCCCGCGGAACCCCCTGTCCCCCCAGAGCAGCATCCAGCGACAAACAGCCCGTCGAGACCCCCTGCACAGGAACGATGTTGCCCTCGCCCAGGCGCATGATGGAGCCCTTGCCGTACTGCTTCTCGATCTGCTTCAAAGTGTCCTTCAGGGCGGGAGTGTCGCCACCGGAACCGCTACCCGACATCGCCTTATCCACTCTTCGAATTCCCATCTTGCTCCCTCCCAATGCCCTGTTTCTTCTAAGTTTCGCTTTCTTGAGCTGCTCTCGCATCTCGAACTGCTCTTGCTTCTCGAACTGTCTTGCTTTCTTGAGCGGCTCTCCTTGAAAGCGGTGTGTCTTCAAAAACGGTGTGATCCCGTGTCAACGGGACGAAGTCCCGCGCGACGAAATACGAACGATTTAAGAACAGATCCTAGAACACCACTCCCTGCTCGACAAGGACGATTCAGAGGATCCGGCAAACAGCCGTCGACTGATGCGGTCAGACCGCAGCCAAGCCTATCTGCTCGAGAGTCTCGTAACGAGGACCCGCCGGCCCGAGAACGCTGCGGATCAGTGAGAAACCGCTCACCGATAGCCACCCGTATTCGCCACCTACCGGCGGGTTGTCCACTCGCCGTCCACGCCGCACGCGACCGATCGTCACATGAGGCGTGAAAGCCAGGCGTTCGCGCCCGAATCCCCGCTTCCCCAGGCTGTCTTCCAGGCCTCCCACGAGGCGGTCCAGCTGGGCTTCCGGACGAACCCCCGCCCAGACCACGCGCGGGCGATTCCACCCAGGAAAGGCTCCGAGCCCCTCGAACTGCAGCGAAAACGACGACACAAGCTCGGACGCTTCCCGGGCCCCCTCGGTGACATCCGGAGTCCGGTCTTTTTCCACGTCCCCGAGAAACTTCAACGTCAGGTGCATTTGCTCGGGGGTCGACCAACGCATGCTCCAACCCTGCTGGAACGAGGCGGCCAGCTGTTCCTGCACCCGATGCAAACGACGGCACAAGTGATGCTGCAACGGGATGGCCAAGAACAGGCGCCAACGCGTCTCATCGCTCGAGCTCATTCTCCGGACGGAACGGTCTCGGACTCGGGGGTCTCGGCGGCGTCTTCGGAGTCTTCCATCTCTTGGGCGGTGACTCGCTTTTCACCACCGAGCAACAACAACACCCCGCCGATCATCGAAATGACCAGCTGCACTGCTCGATAGGAAAGAGCCAGGGCCAGAGCTCGGGGCGCTGCAACCACTTGGGTGGAGGTCGAGAAGAAGTAAACGAACGCCGCTTCCCCCACCCCAATCCCCGCAGGAGCAATCGGGACCGATTGAATGATCAGCGGCAGCGGTGCCAGGGCGTAGTAGTGAAGAAACGAGTCGAGAGACAGGTCCAACGCCACGCCGACCATGCCGATGGCAGTCAGCACCAACCCATGGACGACCAGCGACATCCCCACTGCAACCACGATGGCACCCAGCGCATCCCGGTACAAGAGGACCGCGTGGTCGACTTTCTGAAGCAGTTGCGCACCGGGCAATCGCGCCACGATCTGTTCGAAGCGCACCAATCGGCGGAGCCTTCGCGAGAAAAGCAAGCAACTGCAGGCCACCATGGCTGCCACCAAGCCGAACACAAGCCCCGCCACGTTGCCGAACTCATCCAGCTTGAACAACAGGATCGTCGCGGCCAGCAGCGCAAGTCCGAACAGCCCGATGGCGCGATCCACGAGCACCGAGAAGACGGCTTCCGCCCGCTGTTGTGGATGGTCGCGAGCGACGTAGATCGCTTTCACCAAATCCCCACCCGTCATCCCGGGAATGATGTTGCTGAAGAACAGTCCGAAGAATCCCAATCGTTGGGCTCTCCAGAAACCCGCCTTCACTTGAACGGCGTGAAGCAGTCGATGCCAGCGAACGAACGACAGCGCGGCCGCCGCCAAGTACAGCAACAGCGCGATCAGTGCCGGCCCCGGCGACATGTTGCGAAAGGTGGTGATGAGGCCTTCGACGGGCTGCTCTTCGAGCTGGGTCTGCTCTTCCGGACGAAGGGCACGGGATTCCGGAGAGCCCCCCTCACGGGTCAGGGTGACAGCGTCCCAGAGCCCGTCCTTGCTGGAGTCCCGCAAGGCGATCTCCAGCGAGCCCCCGCGTTCCGGATCCTCGCTGAGAAACGCCAGCTCGCCCTCGCGGTGCTCGATTTTTCCCACGAGTTCCAGGTTGGGGAATTCCCCTTCCCAGACCAGGGTGTCTCGGATCGGCACCAGGTAGAGCACCACCGTGAACAGCACGACCGCCACCAGCAGCCGCAACAGCCCGGCGATCTTCTTGCCTGAATGGGATTTGCTCAACGGACTCCTCGCACCTTGGTCGTCGCATGGTGCACATCGTCAATCTCGGCGGCGTACCTTCTCAGCAGTTCTTCGGCGAAGGGCTGAGCGGAGACTCCCGCTTCCGCGAGCCCGAATGCCGGCACCGGAACCCCCTTCGTTTCGACGTTGACGCCCAGGTGCATGACGACCGACACCGGAGAAGCGGTAGCGACCGAAACCGTGGCCTTTCGCTGGTCGACATACACGTCGTCCCCCTGGACTTTCGCAGCAATCCCGTGATCGGCCAGGAGTTCGGCCGCGAGGCGACACAGAAATCGCTGCCGAAAGACCCCCTCCCGCAGCGGGACCCCGAAGTGCTCTCCCAGGAAATGGACCATCCGAGGACTGTAAATGGGGTCCTGGTTGCGCGCGTCCTCCAGATCGACCAGGTCGGCGATTTCGACCCGACACTCTCCGACGAAGGCAACGACCGCGTCTCCCGCGATTCCGAACACATCCCAACAAAAGTGAGAGCGCAATTCGGGGCCGCGGTAGGGACGATCCTTTGGACTGAAAAACGTCGACGTCAGGCTCACGAACGCTCCGAAGCGGCATCCCAGTCCCCGAGAGCTCGCCAACGGGAGCGGACCTCCTCCGTCGACGACTTTTCGGGTTCCAGCCCCAATAGCAGTGCCATGCTGTGGCGCGCCCAGTATGCAACGGCCACGTCCTGGGAGGCAAGTTCGTCGAGCACCACCCGGCGAAACGACGGGTCCAATTGACGCGCCAGCGCCCCGCCTGAAAGGGTCTGGAAGATGGCGATTTTCGTCCGAGACGTCGCCAATCTCTCGAAGCGCTCGGCGATTTCGGCCGATCCCGGACCCGGCGCAAGTCCCAGTAGTGTCCGACACGCCTCGACGCGCACCGCCTCGGACCCGTCGTCCAAACTCTGCAGTGCCGCCAAGTACAGGGCGTGGGCACCGAGGTCCACGGAGGCCTCCGTGTAGGCGAGAGACGCGTCCTCCCCTCCTTCCACCGTCCAGCGTTGAGCCGCGACGAGCGCGAGTCGCGCCAGTCGATGGGCCAAGGACAGTCGTTCCGCCCGACATCTCCCCAACTGAACGGCGAGCGACCGCGGATCTTCGCTGGCGGCCGACTCCGGGGGGACTGGGCGAGAAACCCGCGCCGAGACCTGCTCGACGATGGGAGAAATGGCTTCGTCCGACTGAGTTTCGCCAACGTCGTAGGTCAAACTCAGACGCTGAGCGAGGGTCCTGGCGGTGCGAAATGAATCGGTACGGACCACCCGTGACAGGTCCCGGGACGCCATCTCCGAAGTCAGGATCAACCCCCGGGCCAAATCGAGCGCGACGTCGTTGTCCTCGTCGCGCAGCTCGCGCAACCGTCTGAGGCAGTAGCCGATCGGATCATCGATTTCGGTCGGCGACGGTGTCCCCGAGGACAGAAAGAGTCGACTCGCGCTTCGCCAAAAACGGGACCAGCGCCCCCGATTTGGGACCTCGCGTCGGTAGGCCAGAAACTTGCCGCCTTCGTCGTGATGAATCTCTTCCAGCTGCTGCAAGGAGATTCTCGGATGAGCACACTGCAAGACCGGCAACAACGCCAGCACCAGAAGAGACCCACGAGCCACGTCGCACCTGCGAATCATGATTCTCCCGAAGCTGGTGCTCGACCGATCCCCAGGATCCCGAGGAACGGAAGTCACGCATGGTGGAGGCGGCGGGAGTCGAACCCGCGTCCCTGAGTGCCGGAATGCTGGCTTCTACGCTCATAGTTGGTCTACGAGAGTCTCGCGTCTTCGAACTCCGGCCAACAGGATTCCGAATTCGCCAGCCCGTTGAATCTCGTCGGCACTGCCCGGGCCAGGCAGAGCCGACCAGCCCGCTAGAGGTCGTTCCCTTCACCCCGCGGGCAAGGCGAAGGGAACGCAGCTACCGTTTTTTAGGCAGCCAATGCGTAACGTGAGTTCGCATGTAAAGTTGGCTCAGGGATTAACGAGGACCTGAAACCTCGGAGCGCCACCAACAACCCGGGGCCACCCGGTCGAAACCGTTTCGCCCCCGTTGTTCAACCCGGTCACTATAGCAGCCAGGCCGCTCAGCGACGGCGGCGCATGGCTCGATCCATGTCGCGTTTGGCGTCCCGCTTGGCCATGTCCTGGCGCTTGTCCGCCTGGCGCTTGCCACGCACCAGAGCGATCTCGACCTTGGCGCGGGGACCGCGAAAGTAAAGCTCCAGGGGGACGACGGTGAGGCGCTCCTGCCGGACCTGATCGAACCACTTGCGGATCTCCCGCGCGTGCAGGAGGAGCTTTCGATCCCGCTTGGGCTCGTGATTCATGCGGTTGCCGTAGCGGTACTCGGGGATCTGACAGTCCACCAGATGGGCCTCACCGATCCGCAAGCGCACGAACGAGCCGACCAGCGAGGCCTGCCCGTTGCGCAGCGACTTGACCTCGGTCCCTTGGAGCACCAGCCCCGCCTCCATCGTCTCGAGGACGTGGTAGTCGTGGCGCGCCTTCCGGTTCTTGGCGATGGATCGCTTCGGTGACGGTTTCTCAGCCATGGGTCCCGCTTGCTTGACTCTGAGAAAAGCCTGTCTAGAGTAACGCCCCGCTGCACTGGGCCGAAGTGGCGGAATTGGCAGACGCGCCAGATTCAGGATCTGGTTCCCGTTCTAGGGAGTGGAGGTTCGAGTCCTCTCTTCGGCACCATTTGTCCCGCGCCCGCCGTCTTCGCAAACGTTCCCTTCCCGTCCGTCGCTCCTGCGGGAATCCCTCCCCGAAATCGCCCCCAGGATTCTCACCGGGTGACCGGGGACATCCACTCCTGAAGCTGCCGGCGGTATTCGCGGGCACGATCTTGATCGCCAATTCGCTCGAGTAGTGGGATCAGTGCGCGTAGAGCGAGACTCGGGTCGGCAGCCTGCTCCCGAAGCTCTTCGAACTCCTTCACCGCGCGATCCAGGTTGCCTTCGGCGGCATAGGTGTGAGCACGCACTTCCCTGGCACGGGGATCATTGGGCGCGACCTCCAGCAAGCGCTCGCACCAGCGGCGGGTCTCTTCGGGGGTCGCCGTTTGCAGGCTTTCTTCAATTCTGGCGTAACAGCGTTCCATGGCCACGAATAGTTCGGTTCGAGGTCCCTGGCGATCGAGTTCCGCGGCCTCGCGAAACCAACGCACTGACTCGAAGTCCTGTCCCGCGATGGACTCGATGCGGCCCCGAATTCGTCTCGGTTCCGCATCGTCTGGGCGCTCCGCCAACAGCACGTCGCTCTCTCGGCAAGCCTTGTCGTATTCGCCGAGCAGCACCAAGCTCAAACTGCGAAGTTCCCTGGCAGCGATGAGTTCCGAGTCCAGCTGCAATGCGCGATCGGCTGACTCCAGGGCCTCCGGGGCCGAGTCGGAGATCGGGCGGGGCTCTCTCAGCAACGCTTGTCCATTCTGGACCCATAAGTACGGCGACTCCTCGTGAACCGTGAGCGCGTGGTCCAACAGCTCCCGCTCGGATTGAAAATGGCGGACCCGCAAGGCGCCTGGGACCATCGCGCCCAGCGCCACAACCAAGACCAAGGCCTGTCGCCACCGAGACCCCCGCCCCACCAAGAACAACAGGCTCAGTCCCATCGCAACGGCAGGCAGCAGGTTCTCCGGAGTGAGCGACGTCTCAGGCAAACCGAGATCAAGCCGGGGCGCTCTCCACCGCGTGACCGACGCGGTTGCCAGAACCGTGGCCACGGCGGTCCAAAGACTGGCCCGACGCCAGCGCGGCGCGGCGAGCATCGTCAATCCGCCAAGCAGGCCCAGCAACCACAGGCCCTCCCACGAGCCAACGACGGGATGCAGCAGGCCGACATTCCAGGGCGCGAGCACCATCTCGGCGGCCTGGATCGAAGCCAGACGGGGCAGAAAGGGAGCAGACTCCCCCACGAAGTTCGCCACAGAGCCCAGCAACAGCCCGGCCGCGGGCCACCAAGCCCGAGTTCCCCCCAACAGCAATCCCAAAGGCAGGGCGGCGGCGACCACTGCCGGCAGGCCAAACGCACCGATTCCCAGAAACACCGATCCAACCAACCAGGGCACCCGTCGAGCTGACGGCGAGCACAGGAACACCCCGATCCCCAGCATGAGCTCGCTGAACCACACGCTGCGCAGCCCGAGGAACACGACGGTTTCCGTCCTTGCCGGGTGGAGTAGGTAGGCAGCTGCCAGCAACGCGGCAAGCCCGCCGTGGGATCCGCGCCACGAAACCCAACGAGCCACCGCCACGATGGTGAACAGCTCGAAAAGAAACGGAATCCATCGGTAGGAAATGAGAGACGGACCGAACCATCGAATCTCCGTCTCCAGCCAGGTGGCACCGGGGAGGGAGCTCTCGATCTCCATCTCTCCGCGAATCAACGGTCCCTCTTGAAACAAGGCGGGAGTCGAAACGAGTGGCCAGTGAACCACTCCGACCAGCACCATCGCCGCCAAGACGGCGGGGAGGGGAAAGCGACTTGCCGCGGGCTCCGGACTCACGAGCCGCCGGAACCTCGGTAGAACTCCAGCACGGAGTCCACGACCAATTCCTGGCTCGACTCCGAAAGCCCCGGATAGAGGGGGAGCGCCAGAACGTCTCGACAGGCTTGCTCGGCGTGAGGGAAATCTCCTTCCCGATGACCGAGGAACTCGAAACACGGCTGCAGGTGAAGAGGGACCGGGTAGTAAACCTGGGATCCGACTCCCCGGTCTTGGAGAAACTCTCGCAGCTCGTCGCGCCTGGGAACTCGGACCACGTACTGATGGAACACGTGGCGCTCGGGACTCGCCGCTTCGGGCACTCGAACCGGGTGACCCGACGCCCCTCGGAATCGCTCGGTGTAATTCGCCGCCAGGCGCTGGCGCTCCGCGTTCCAGTCGCTGACGTGAGGCAGCTTGACTCGCAACGCGGCCGCCTGCATGGCATCCATTCGGAAGTTGCCGCCCACCGAGTCGTGGTAGTAACGGCGGACCATTCCGTGGTTGCGCATGACTTGCAATGCCTCGGCGTCTTTCTCCTCGTTGCAGACGACGATGCCTCCGTCACCAAAGCCTCCCAGGTTCTTGGTGGGATAGAAGGAGAAACACCCGAATCGGCCCCAGTGGCCGACACTGTCGGAACCGACTCGGCAACCCACCGCCTGGGCCGCGTCCTCCACCAACGGGACCAAGAAGTCCCGGGACAAGGAGGTCAGTTCGTCCATCGCGGCCGCTTGCCCGTACAAGTGCACGGCGATCAGAGCCTGGATTCTTCGGCCAGGTTCCTTGAGCCGCAACTCCACAGCGTGGGGGTCGAGATTGAAAGTCTTTGGGTCGATGTCTGCGAAAACAGGCCTTGCCCCCAAGCGATGAACCACCCCCGCGGTCGCGAAGAACGTGAAGGGCGTGGTCAGCACTTCGTCTTTGTCGCCGACGCCCAGGGCCATCAAGGAAGCGAGCAAAGCATCGGTGCCCGACGACATGGCCACGGCATGGGGCAAGCCAAGAAAATCGGCGAACTCTCGTTCCAAGGCCAACACTTCGGGCCCACCGATGTACTGACCAGAATCAAGGACGCCGTTGACGGCAGCCTTGATTTCGTCGAGCAGGGGTTCATCCTGCGGGCGCGGAGTGAAGGCTGGCACTTTCATGGGTCGCAGGCTCCCGTCGACATTCCGGCGGGCACGGCCCGCAAGGAGTGGAATCGGTGAAGTATCTCTTTCGCCACGAGCGGACTCAATTGATGACCTTCGGCGGCTGGTTGGTGGGAATCCTGACCGCCTGGTCTTCCGCCACGGCCCAGGATCAAAGATCTGCCGATCCCGGCGCTCCTGCCGGAGACCAGGAACTCACCGCTTCCGAGATTCTGTCGCGGGCGGCCGAGGCTCAGGGCCCCCCCCTCGCCCCGGACCAGATCTCCCTCCACGCGCAAATGGTTCTGCACCTTCGCGACGAGCAAGGAGACGACATTCAAGTCACCGCGGAGCGCAAGTTCCAACCGCCCCACCTCATTTGGACGCGCCTCGAAGAGGAGCACACGGGAACCATCAACACGGTCGGCTTCGATGGAACCCAGAGCTGGTTCCATTCCGGCAAGGACGACCGGGTGCAACTCCTGGTCGGCGCCGACTTCGAACCCGACCGCAAGAAGCTGCGCGCCGACATCGACCAAACCCAGCTTTTGATGAGGGTGTTCTTCTTAGCCAACCTCATTCCCACCATGAGCGACTTCGAGCGACTTCCCGACGAGTCCGCCTTCGGAAAGACCGCCTACCGAGTCGCCGCGAAAGGCTCACACGAGGAAGCAGGGCGAGATCGTCCGGCCCGGCTGGAACTGTGGATCGAGCACGACTCGTTCCGACTCTACGGAGCGCGTCTCACCTACTTGGATGGCGACCAGGAGTCTCTGCACTTGTGCTTTTGGGCCCACGAACGAAACGAAGAGGGAATCGTCGTGCCTCGGGAGATTCAGATTTTCGTTCCTGGAAACGAATCTCCGGCGCAGACCCTGTACGTGGGCAAGATTCGCTTCCGCGCTCCTCTTCAGGCGAAGGACTTTCGCCCTCCCCGCTAGCAGGTCGCTGCAAAAAGCCTGCGAAGCCGAATTCCGAGGAAACTCAGACCCGTCCATCACGAAGGCGCGACGGGATTTCCGCCGCGCCTTCGAGGAACGACATTTTCAGACTTCCGGGGGCCTACTGCCCTTCGGCGGACACGGGCTGCATGGTCATCGGGTCTCGGAGCGGGATCTCGGTAGAGACGCCGTTGGAAATGTCGGCCATGGAAGCACGTTCTTCTCCGGCCTCGATGTCTTCCCATTTGCCCACCACCATGATCGCCATGTTCTCCGGCTTCAGGTGTTCCTGGGCGACGCGTTGAATGTCTTCCTGGGTCACCGCCTGCATGTTGTCGCGATAGGTCTTCCAGTAGTCGGGAGCGCGACCGGTCATCTCGTCACCGACGAATACTCGCAGGGTTCCCGCTTTGGACTCGAAGGTCCGTGGAAACGTCTCGATCATGGAATTCTTGGCAGTCTCGAGTTCCTCCGCCGAGACCGGCTCGTTACGGATTCTCTCGATCTCCTCGAAGATGATCTTGATCGCCAGAGCCACGGTCGGGCTTTTGGACTGGAAGAACGCTCGAAATTCTCCCGGGTAGTAGGTGCCCATGGAGAGGCTGGAGCGGGCCGTGTAGGCCAGGCCTTCGTCGCTTCGAACTCGGCTGGTGATGCGACTGGTGAATCCGCCGCCGCCCAGGATCTCGTTCATCAAGCGCAGGGCGAACGCATCCGGATGATCGCGCTGAACACTGCGCATTCCCAAATTGATCTTGCCCTGGGGGATGTCCTTCTCGACCCGAAACACTCCCGCGGAGAACTGTTCGGTCGGTTCCGGAGGCAGGGGAGCCGCCTCTCCGGTCGGCCAGTCCGCGGTCACCTTCTCCAATCTGGCGAGCATCTCCTCGGTCGAGAAATCTCCTGTCGCGGAAATGATCATGTTGCCGGTGTGGAACACCTGCTGATGAAACATCCGCAAGTCTTCGGCGGTGATTGAATCGATCGAAGCCTGAGTCGCGACCCGGCCCTGGAAATGCTCTTCTCCGTACAGGAGGAAGTCCCACTCTCGTGCAAGAATGGACCCGGCGTCGTCGTTGCGCTGCTTCATCGACTCCAGCGCCTGGTCCTTCTGCAAACGGATGCGGTCCTCCTGGAAACGAGGTCGACGCAGCATGTCCAGGAACAGGGCCAGGGCCTCATCGAAGTTGGATTTCAGGCAGTTGAGGCTGGCCCCGGACTGGGTTCCCCCACAGAACGAGGACGCCTGAGCCGCCAAGAAATCGAACTCCTCGTCCATCTCTTCGGCGCTCATGGATTCGCTCCCGCCGCGACGGATCAAGGCTCCGGTCATTCCCGCCAACCCTGCTTTGCTGGCGGGTTCGAGATAACTCCCACCTCGAAAGTGGAACGTCAGGGTCACCAGAGGAAACTCCTGACTGGGCGCGAGGTAAACGGGGATTCCGTTGCTCAGCTCTTGACGAAACTCATTCGCCATTGGCGGTTCGAACTTCAACTCTTCAAACGAGATGTCTTCCGGTCGTGGGGGAATCTCTCCGTCCGTGGCCCGGGCGCCGGTGGCAGAGAGCAACAACAAACTGGCCATTGCCCATCCCATGGATCGCGCTCCTTGTCGTGAAGTGTTCATTCTTGGCCTGCCGATCCGAGCGCGTCGATACGCTCCTGAAGTTTCTTCAACATGTACTGGAGAGCCGGAGCCATTTCCGCCGGCGCCTGGGAGATTCCGGTTTCCATCCGCGCATGCACTTCCCGGAGCTGGTCGACGTCGTCCACCGACGCGAACTGCGCGATGGCTTGCTTGACCATGGCCCGAGCTTGGGGATCCAGCGCCGCGAGTTCCGGATCTTCGGGGGCAGCTCCTGCTTTGCGCCGGTAGATCGCCACCGAACGATTCTCTTTCGCGAAGTAGGTGTTCGCCACCCGACGGATGTCCTCGGCAGTGACTGCCCGGAGCTTGGACGGGCTTTCGTTGATGTACTCCCACCCTCCTTGGGCTTCGAAGATGCCGAGCTGGATCAGCAAGAAGAAGTTGCTTTGCAAGCGCCGATAGGAGTCCGCGAGAACCTGATTCTTGACCTTTTGCAACTCGCGCTCGGAGACCGGGTTCTGCTGCAATTCGGTCAGGATCTCTTCCCAAGCCGCTTCCAAGTCCTCCGGAGTGGCGTCCTTCTTGCACTCGGCACTGAACGAGTAGGCGCCCTGGTACTTGCGCGAGTCCAGACCCGCCGACGCGGTCGCCGCGATCTCTTTGCCCTCCACCATGGCCTTGTAAAGGCGACCGGTTCGGCCATTCAGGACCTCGGACATCATCTCGAGGGCGTAGCTGTCGGCATGGCGCCACGGAACCGCGTGGTAACGGATCTCAATCTGGGGTTGGCAGTCCCCTTCCGCGTACATCCGCTTCTCCGCCAGCTGCTTCATCTCCAAGGTCACCACCGGCGGCGGAGTCGGGCCCGGCTTCAGGCGACTGAAGTACTTCTCAATCACCGGCTTGACCTCCTCAACCTTGAAGTCGCCGACGATCACGCCGACCAGGTTTCCCGGGCCGTAGTAGGTTCGGTAGTACTCCTCTGCTTGCTCGCGGGTGTAGCTGTTCAAGTCGCTGGTCCAGCCAATCACCGGCCACGAATAGGGGGAGGACTGCCAGAACATCGCGTCGAACTGTTCTTGAAAGATGCCGGTCGGCGTGGACTCGGTCCGCAGGCGGCGCTCTTCGTGCACCACGTCGCGCTCGGCGTAGAACTCCCGGAACACAGAATCGTTGAGACGGTCGGATTCCATCCATGCCCACAGCTCGAATTTGTTCGAAGGCACGTTGATGAAGTAGAACGTGAAGTCGTGGGAAGTGAAGGCGTTCATGCCGGACGCCCCCATCTTGGTGTACACCTGGTCGAACTCGTCCTTGACCGTGTTTTCCCGCTGCTCTTCGAGGAGCTTGGTGAAGGCCGTACGAATCTCGGCCATCTCTTCGTCATCGGCGTCTTTGGACCAGGGGTCGTCGATCTCACCCGCCAGGAAGCGCTGGTACTGTTGGTCCAAGTGGCGGTCGCGCAACTGGTGGCGCAGCTCGGCCAGCTCGTCGATGATTTCCCGGTCCCGCTGGGCATCGTGGGTGCCGATGGTCGTCGTCCCTTTGAACATCATGTGTTCGAAGAAATGGCTGATGCCGGTGATGCCGGGACGCTCGTTGACGCTGCCGACTTTGGCCGCCCAACCGGCGGCGACACTGTTGGGTTGTTCGGTCCGCGGCATGAGCAAGAACTCCATGCCGTTGTCGAGGACCAAGCTTTCCGGGCTTACCTGCTGTGCATGCAGCAAGCCCGTGCTGGTCAGAATGCAAAACACGGAAAAGAAACGGGTGGGCATGGGCAATTCCTAGAGTTGAGGATTGGCGAGGAAGCGAAGCTCGCAACCACCAAACCGAGAACGGCAACTGGCTGACTCGGATTTCGGACCGAGTGTCGGGATTCGAGGGCGACGTCCGACGTCTCGGCTGACCGGGGTCCCCACGCATGGGACAGAGCACCGGTCGGTCCGACGGATCTTACCCGGCCCCCGGGACATCTCGGCCCGCAAGCACGAATGAGAACCGCCCGAGCGAGAATCCGGTAGCAATGGACGGTCCCGACTCGGCGAAAGATTGGGAGCGATTGCGACTCGGCCCGTTTTCCGCCCGCTGGAAACCTCAACCGCTCACTCGCTATTGTCGTATCACCCGACGACTCGGGGCGTGACGGAACGAACCCGACCCGATTCGAAGCGCTGGTGCTTCGAGCTTCTCAGGAAACCCGTGCATGGCTTTTTGCTCGAACTGCGGTTTCGAGACCACGGAACAGACGAACTTCTGCCCCTCGTGCGGGACTCAGGCGTTCGTGGCCAGCGCAAGTCAGAACCTGGTCGGGTCGGTCCTCGGGGGCAAGTACCAGGTGCTGTCGGAAATCGGCGCCGGGAGCATGGGCACGGTTTTCCTCGCCGAGCACATTCGGCTCAAGAAGCGGGTCGCGCTCAAAGTCTTGCACGCCGACCTCCAAGTCAACGAAGAGTCGCTGCAGCGCCTGCAACGCGAAGGAATCGCCGCGGGGAAGTTCTCGCACCCGAGCGCCATTCAGATCTTCGATTTCGACAAGGCCGAAGAGAACGGGGTGTTCTACCTGGCCATGGAGTTCGTGGACGGGAAGACTCTCGGGCAACGGATCCGGGATGAAGGCCCCCTCAGCGTCGACGAAACCGTGGAACTGGGATACCAGCTCCTCAGCGTCCTGGCGGAAGCTCACGAGCAGGGCATCATCCACCGTGACCTGAAGCCGGAAAACCTCATGGTGTCCGAAAGCGCGGGGGGCGAGCACCCATTGAAAGTGCTCGACTTCGGGCTTTCCAAACTGGTCCACATTCCGAGCCAGATGGCCATGCAAACCCAGACCGGAAGGATTCTGGGAACTCCGCTCTACATGTCTCCCGAACAGTGTGGCGGCGGTGCGGTCGACCACCGCAGCGATCTCTACGCGGTCGGGCTCATCCTGTACGAGTCGCTGGCGGGGCATCCGCCGTTTGGCGGAGAGAACATCGGGGAGATCCTCTACAAGCACACGACCCAGCCTCCTCCTTCCTTGGTGGAAGCTTGTGCGGGCAAAAAACTGCCCGAAGACTTGGTGAGAATCATCGAGCGAAGTCTCGAGAAGAACCCCGATGACCGGTTCTCCTCAGCCACCGACATGCTGCAATCCCTGAGGTCCCTGCGCCGAGACGTGTTCGCTGCTCCGTCGGCCCAGGCCACCCAGGCGTTGGACAGCGCCGCGGTGCCCGGCAAGGCTCGGTCGCGCACGGCTCCGTTGGTGGTCGGCGGGCTCCTCGTAGCTGGCATTGTGGTCGCGATCGGCCTGATGATGGGCTTTCGAACCACCCCGGAGGCGGTCCCCAAGGAGACCGCATCCTCCGCAGACACCCCTCTCGAGATCACCGCCGTTCGGGTGACCGAAATCCCCGACGAGCTTCGCACGCCCATCCAGCAACAGTACGCAGAACGCATCGCCCAAGCCCGCCGCTCGTTGAATGCCAAGGATTTCGAACGGGCATTGCAAGCGGTCGGGGACGCCCTCGCCCACCCATGTGCCGACTCCGAGGCCTATCTGATTCGTGGCTTGGTGTTCCGCGAGCTGGGGGACCGTGAGCCGGCACAACTCGACTTGCAGGACGCCCTGGATCGGGATCCTGAGTACGGCGAAGCACTGGCCGCCATTGGCTGGCTGGAATTCGACCGGGGCGACTGGCATGCGGCCTTGGGGCACTTCGAAAAAACGGTCGAACGAGTGCCGGAATCGGTGAGCGGCTGGGCAGGCAAGGGCGCTGCTTTGTTTCACCTCGGTCGGAGCCAAGCACGAGAGAGCGTTGATCGGGCCCTGGAACTGAGCCCTCGTCATGCGGTGGCCCAGAACTATCTGGGATGGCTTCTCTTGGACGAAGGGGACGCCGCGGCGGCCCAAACAGCGTTCATCGAATCGAAACGTTCCGACCCTCAGTCCTGGCACCCTTATGCGGGGCACGGCCAGGCCTACGAAATGCAAGGCGAGAACGACAAAGCGGAGATTCAGTTCCGCGAAGCGCTGAAGCGACGTCCCGACGCCCGCGAGACTCGGGTTCGGCTGTGCGCGCTTCTGACGGAGCAGGGGCAATGGGAAACCGTCGACCCACTCCTTGCCGAAGGCATCCAGCGTCATCCGGACGAGGGCCGGTTCCACGTCCTCTCCGGCATCGCCGACTATTCGCGCGACCAACGGGCCGACGCCACCAAGCACCTCGAAGATGCCCTGGAACGAGATCCTTTCGATGACGCGACTCGAGTCCTGCTCGGAATCTTCCACCAGCAGGACGGCAACTTGTCCGGCGCCATCGACTGCTACGAGTACGCGCTGGAACGAATGTTCGACGGGCCTCCCTCGGTCGCGCTGAACGAGGGCATCTGCATGATTGAACTGGAGCGATACGAAGACGCTCAGTTCCTGTTCCAAACGGCGCTGCAGGAAGACCCAAAGAACGAGTTCGCACTCTTGTGCCTCGGCATCCTGCACATGACCTACCTGGGGGATCCCGCCCAAGCGGCGGTGAGCTTCCGCGAGTATCAAGCGGTTGGGGGAACCGACGAGCGAGTCAACGGCTGGCTGCGAGAGCTTCGCCAGTAAGAGTCTGCGCCTCGCGACGAATCGTTCAGCCGTTGCCCATGACGAATCGCTGGAAGTCGTTGTCCAGGGTCACCAGGTTTTGGCCGAGCAAGCTGTTGACCGGGCTGGCAGAGACATCTCTTCCTTGCAGCAACCCCTGCAAGTAGTCGACGAAGGGCTGGCGCACAACCTTGCCATTTTCGTCGATCACGGTGCGCGTGTCTTCTCGGTGATTGAGTAGGTAGGAAAACAGCATTCCGATCTGAAAGAGGGACTCGGGCTGGGCTTGGTACTCGCCAATTCCCTGGCGGAGCAAGGAAAAGGTCGGCACGGTGCGACCGCGCCGGTAGTAGTTCTGAAGCGCCTGTTTGCCGTAGTCGAGATTCCAGTTCAGTTCGAAATAAGAGGCCAGACCTTCCGAGAGCCACAGATCCGGATCCCCACGCGGGCGCCGCTCCAGGAACTGATGAACCGCTCCATGAGTGATCCACATGTCTAGCTGAGTCTCGCTCCCGGGGTGGTAGGTAACGATTGGTTCGAAGTTGGTGCCGGGAATCTCGTTGGTCAGGAAGCTCCCATGCATCGATGAGTGTTCGGCGCCGTAGCGATTGCCGAACTCGTTGTAGTCATCGATGGAAGGCAGCACCCAGACCACCATGTTGCCCGGTTCGAAACCCGGCTCGATGAGGGTTTGGTAGCGCGGGAACATCGCGTCTTGGCGCTGAGCAAGTCTCCGTGCAAACGCCGGGCTGCGGACCGTACGCACGGTGAACCGGCCGACCGTCTGCTCGTACGCATTGGCCCAGTCGACCTCGGCCACGTCGATGTCCACCGAGTCCTCCAGCTCGGACTGAGCGCGCTCGAGCGCCGTCCGAACCACTCGATCGTAGGCCGATTCCCCGGCCTGGGCCAATCCGCTGCTGCAAAACACCAGGAAAAGCAGTGTGCGCATGAGAAACCTCGACAGAGAGACCGATCTCTTCAAGATACGCTCGACCGCTCCGTCCGGCAGCGGTTTTCTTCGCCGCCCCAACCCCTCGAGGATGCCACCCCATGAACTTGCTCCTGGCCGCTTGGATCGCAGCGATCTCTGTGAACGAACCGGAGTCGCTGTTGCCGCCCGAGGCGGTCTACGATCCGGCCGTGCCCACCCCGGCCTCGGTGCTCGGCTACGAAGTCGGGGATTGGCACGTGCGCCACGATCAGGTGGTTCAGTACTTTCAAGCCCTGGAGCGTGCCTCCTCGCGGGTCAAACTCACCCGTCACGGGAGTTCTCACGAACAGCGCCCGCTCTTGCTTGCCGCGCTGTCCTCTCCTGAAAACCTCGAACGAATCGGCGATCTCCGAGACGCTCACCGTCAAGCGCTCCGCAACGACACGTCCCAGGAAGAACTCCCGGTCATCGTTTGGCTCGGGTACAGCGTTCATGGCAACGAAGCCAGCGGGACCAACGCCGCCCTCTTGGTGGCCTACCATTTGGCCGCAGGTCAGGGCGAATCGATCGAGAAACTGCTGGAGGAATCCATCCTCCTGATCGATCCCTGCCTGAATCCAGATGGCTTGGGTCGCTTTGCTCAATGGGCCAACAGCCACCGGGGCAATCAGCTGGTGGGAGATCCGCAACATCGCGAGCACCGCGAAGTTTGGCCGGGAGGGCGCACCAACCACTACTGGTTCGACTTGAACCGCGACTGGCTACTTCTCACCCAGCCGGAAAGTCGAGGGCGGGTGCGCCGCTTCCATCAGTGGAAACCCCACGTGCTCGCCGACTTCCACGAAATGGGAAGTGACTCCACCTATTTCTTTCAGCCGGGAGTCCCAAGTCGCCAGAACCCCCTGACTCCTCCCGACAACTTGACCCTTACCCGGAGAGTCGCGGAGTACCACGCGCGAGCCTTGGACGAGCAGGGCCACCTGTACTACACCGAAGAAACCTTCGACGACTTCTACTATGGGAAGGGATCGACCTACCCGGACGTGAGCGGTTGCATCGGCATCTTGTTCGAGCAGGCCAGTGCTCGCGGCCAATTGACCGAAACCAGCTATGGAGATCTGCGGTTTCGCTTCGCGATTCGCAACCAGTTCCTGACCTCCTTGTCGACGCTGCGAGCCGCCCACGAGTTGCGCTCGGAGCTGCAGGAGTACCAAAGAGAATTCTTCCGAACGGCGCTGGAAGAAGCGCAGCGGGACGAGGTGGGCGCCTACGTCTTTCAGTGTGGTGACTCGAGTCGCCTGCATCATTTCCTGGACGTCCTGCACCAGCATCACCTCCTGGTCTGCCCGTTGACCGAAGACCTGACACTCGGAGATCGGCGCTTCGAGGCGGGTCGAGCCTTCGCTGTTCCCCTCACTCAGCCGGAAGCCCGCTTGGTCAAAGCGGTCTTCGAACAACGGACCGAGTTTCGCGATTCGGTGTTCTATGACGTTTCCAGCTGGACCCTTCCCCTGTCCTACGGCATCCCATTCGCCCCATGGCCTGCTTCGGAGTATCGGCGCGAGATCCTCGGTGATCCCGTCGAAGGAATGCCCCTGCCCACGGGTACGCCCCTAGAGAACACTGACGCTTATGCGTATCTCCTGCCTTGGACCGAGGACCTCGCGCCGCGCGGCTTGCAGCGTTTGTTGCGTGCCAACGTCAAAGTGCGAGTGGCGACGCGTCCGTTCCGCGCGCGCACCGAGTCCGGGGATCAGAGCTTCGAACCCGGCACCCTGGTCATCCCCGCCGGGCTGCAGGACGCCGCGGACGATGACTGGAAGGTCGTGCTCCAGTCGCTGAGCGTGGAAGACGGCCTCACGGTGTCCGCGGTGTCCACCGGACTCACCGATGACGGCATCGATCTGGGGAGTCCCAACGTTCGCGAAGTTCGGCGACCACGGGTCGCTTTGATCGTCGGCCGCGGGGTTTCCGGATACGAAGCCGGAGAAGTCTGGCATCTGCTCGACCACCGCTACGCAGTGGACGTCACGCTGCTCGAGTCAGACCGCTGGATGCAAGTCGACGAGTCTCCGCTCACCCATGTGATTCTGGTCAGTGGTGGCGGCCAAGCGCTCTCGCCTGCGGGAATCGAGAAGCTCAACGAATGGGCCGAACGTGGCGGGACTGTCGTCGCCATCCGCGGCTCCGTGCCGTGGTCGGAGAGGCATCTGCTGGGTCGCGAGCGCGACGAGGACAAGGAGGACCTTGACCAAGCGGACGCGGAATCCGAGGAACCGGAGCCGACACGCCTTGCCTACGCCGACTATGAACAGTGGATGGCCCGTCGGCGAATCAGTGGTGCAATCTTCGCCGCAGAATTGGACCGGACCCACCCGTTGGGATTCGGCTTCCAGGAAGATCGGGTTGCAGTGTTTCGCAACTCCACCATCATCATGGACCGAGAAGAAGATCTTTTCGCCAACGTGCTGGTGTACGAGGACGAACCGCTGCTCGGAGGGTTCGTGTCTCCCGAAAACCTGGAGAAGGTTCAGCAGAGCGCGGTCGTCACGGCCGTTCGGCTGGGCGCGGGGGTCCTCATCCGGCTGGTCGACAATCCGAACTTCCGGGGGACCTGGCTCGGCACGAACAAGCTCATGGCCAACTCCTTGTTCTTCTCTTCGGCCATCCGGGACACTTCCGCCTCCCGAGACCGTTGACGACTTGTCGGAGCGCGGCGGATCGCAGACATGCTCCGCTCCGTCTGGATGGCTCGAGCGAGCGCCCGTTCGAGCCGTCCGTCGCACCTCAAAAAAGGCCGAGGAATGTCTTGGCGTCACCTTCCATTCCCCAGTAGTCTTCCTTAGCTTCTTTTTGAGACTGCGTCTCATAACGAGTTTCAAAAGACTCCGTGCACCACCCCTCATCGAGATTTCACCCATGCCCCGCCGCTCCCTTTGCCTGGTCTTCTTGGCTTTCGTCTGTGCTCCCACCCGGGCCCTCCCACAAGAAGATCCTTCCAACTCGCCTCCCGCCCCTCCCTCCGAGGACCGCAAGGAAGACGAACAGGACCCCAGCACCAGCACCGACTTGCCCGGAACCGTCGTCTTTGGGTCCGCCGACGCGCTGCAAAAGGTCCCTGGCTCGGGCTTCTACGTGGAAACCGATGACATCCGGCTGCAGAGCTACGACGACATCAACCGGATCCTGAGCAAGGTTCCCGGGGTTTCCTTCCGCCAAGAGGACGGCTTCGGCCTGTTTCCGAATCTGAGCATCCGTGGCGTCGACACCACTCGCAGTGCCAAGGTGACCATTATGGAAGACGGCGTCTTGATGGCGCCGGCTCCGTACTCCGCTCCGGAAGCGTACTTCTCCCCCACCGCCGGGCGCATGTCCGCCATCGAGGTTTTCAAAGGCGGGAGCCAGATTCGCTATGGACCTCACATCACGGCCGGGGTCATCAACTACTCATCGACTCCCATTCCCGAAAGCGGCTCCGACGGCTACCTCAAGGTCCTGTTCGGGGAAAATGACGAGATTCGCATCCACGGTTACTACGGCACCGTCCTGGAGACGGAGAAGTCCGGCACCATCGGAATTCTGGTGGAAGGGTACTTCCGCGAAACCAACGGGTTCAAGGAACTCGATCCGGCCATGGACAGTCGCGGCGGCGAGTCCGGATTCACCAACTCGGAACCCATGCTCAAGGTGAGATGGGATCTGCCGACGGACAATCGCAACGCGATCGAATTCAAGTATGGCTACACCGACCGTGACGCGAACGAAACCTACCTCGGCCTTTCCGAGGCGGATTTCAGTGCCGATCCAGTGCGTCGCTACTCGTCGTCTCGATTCGACCAGTTCAACTCTTATCAGAACCGCTTTGCATTGAACTTCGTGTCAGACATCAGCGAAAACTTGACCATCGTTGCCACCGCCTACCACACCAACTTCCATCGCAACTGGTACAAGCTGCACGACGTTCGCAACATCGATACGGACGGCGACGGAACTCCGGATGGAGTGAACTCCTCTCTGTCGGCCGCCCTGGCCGGTTCGGAAGGAGGGGCCGCCTTGGACGTCTTGCGAGGGGCCCGCGCCGGCGATCTGCGCATCCGTGCCAACAACCGAGACTACCGGAGCGGCGGCCTGCAGATCGAACCGACCCTGTACCTGGAGACAGAGAACACGTCTCACGCCGTCCGAGTCGGAGCTCGCTACCACTCGGACCGAGTGAACCGCTTTCAGCGCAACGACATCTTCGAGCAGGATTTGACCGGAGCCATCGCCGACAACGACGGCGATGGAATCGTCTTCGAAGAAGGCACCCCGGGAGATGCGGGGGACCGCCGGCAAGCGACCCGAGCCGTCGCCGTGTGGGCGGAAGACGAGATCACCGTCGGACGCTTCACCATCAACGCCGGGTTGCGGGTTGAGCGCCTCCGGCAGCACCACGACGACAACAATTCTCCGGAGAACTCCGGCAACAATCGGATGAAAATGCTCGGCGGAGGCGTGGGAGTCGCGTACGAAGTTTCGGAGAACACCACCGCGTTCGCCGGAGCTCACCGCGGATTCTCCCCTCCTGGACCCCGCGCAGCCATCAAGGACGGACTGCGCGAAGAACGGGTGTGGGCGTATGAAACGGGAATGCGCTACCGCAACCCGGACCATGGAGTGCGCGGAGAAGTGACGGGCTTCTATTCCAAGTTCGAGGACTTGATCGTGCTCGACAACGTCGGTGGCGCCGGCTCCGGAGACGGAGATTCGGAGAACGTCGGAGATGTCGACACGATGGGCGTGGAGTTGTTTCTCGAGTACGACCCTTCGGCGTCCCAGGATTGGCCGCTGGAGTTCCCCACCTTCTTGAGCTTCACCTACACGAACGCAGAACTCGCCAACGATTCGACATCGACCGATGCAGAGTCGATCTTCTCGGGCGGCCAGGATGGCAACGATGTGCCCTACATCCCAGAGTTCTCGGCGACCGCGGGAACCGGAGTTCGGGGCGAGAAGGCCGGCGCGTTCGTCACGGCAACCTGGGTCGACGAAACCTACACGTCCGCCAGTAACACGAGCCAGCAAGTGAACGCCAACGGCGACCCGGATTCTCGCTTTGGCAAAACCGATGACTATGTCGTCGTCGATCTCAGCGGATACCTGCAGGTGACACCGCAAACTCGACTGCTGGCCGGTGTCCAGAACCTGTTCAACGACGAATACGTGGCCTCGCGACATCCCCACGGCCCACGCCCCGGACAACCCCGCTTTGCCTATGTCGGATTCGAAGTTCGCTTCTGAAACCAAGCCTCCGCGGGCGCGCGGTTCGCGACTGCTGGTGACGGCGCTGCTTCTTTGCTTGACGGCCTTCGGGCCCGGGCAGGAATCGGCTCAGGATGCGTCCCTGGTCCACGAGAAAGTGGAACGACTGGTTCAGCTTCGAGAAGACCTTCGCTTGGCCCGTCAGCGCCACCGCGATCGCACCGAGCGCGCGCAACGCGACCTGGATCGCTTGAACACCGAGCTTCAACGCTCGCGGGACCAGCTCTCCGAAGAGCGACGACAGTTCGAGGCCGAGGCCGAGGCCCTCGCCGCCCGCCGAGCTCGCCAACAAGTGCTGGTTTCGGCCCTGTCCGAACTCAGTCAGTCTTCAGGGCCGATTCGAGATGCTGTGCGGCAACGAATCCAGCAAGGGATTCCCTACCGCCGCGAAGCGCGGTTGCCGGCAAGCACCAACAACAGTCCCTCTTCCCCCGAACAGGCGCAACAACTGCAAGCGTTGGTCGCCACACTGACCGAAGAACTCCGCCTTGCTCGCACTCGAGAACTTCGACACACTCCTGTTCAGCGCAACGAAGCCCATCGCCTTCATGTCCGCGAGGCACGTTGGGGAATCCTTTGGCAGGCATGGGAATCGGAGGACCGCTCGCAAGTCGGTGTCGCCACCGGAGACGACTGGTCCGTGGACCTGCCCATCGATGAGTCGCAGGCAATCCGCACGGCCATTCAGGTGCTTGCCGGCGAACAGCAGCCCCGCTGGATCCCGCTCCCCGTGCCGACTCCGTCGCCGCTCTCGGGAGGCTCCCCCCGATGATCGCCGGCGCTTTGCTTGAATGGGGATTCGCCGCTCTGATCTGCTTGGTTCAAGAGCCAGAGCCCACCGACTTGGATCGGGAAATTGCTCGGCTCCTCGAGCAACAGCGGGAGTTCGAGCAAGCCTCCCAGACGGAGTGGAGCGAACTTCGTCAACAACGCGAGGGGTTGGCTTCCCAGCTTCTCGACTCAGAATTGGCCCGAGAGACGATCCGTCGCGACCACGATGCATTGCGAACCGAACAGAGCAACCAGGACCAAGAAGACCAGCTCCTCCAGTCTTCCGTGGAACGGTTGCATCGCGCCCTCGCATCGAGCGCGGACGAGGTGGGCTTCTGGCTGACCGAGTGGCCCGGCTGGGAAGAGCAATCCATCGATGTGCCAAGCACCGACTCGTCCGCCGAGTTCTTGGCAGCCACGTCATCGATTCAAGAGTACCTCGAGGTGCTGAATCGCCTGCACCTGCAGGCCTGCTCGATCTCGGCCCAAGACACCGAGCTGTGGACCGCTCGCAACATTCGCGAGTCGGCGACGTTGTTGTCCGCTGGCCTGAACGCGTTTGCTTACGTGACCCGTGACGACGGCCGGGTTGGCATGGCGGTGAATGCTCCCGAGGACGCGCGAGGTTTTCGCTGGACCGAGGCTCTCTCCAAAGAGCATGCCGAGCTGGTCCGGCAAAGCGTGCGGAGCGTCCAATCCGGAGATCCGGGGCCCATCCCCATCCTCGCCGACGTGTCCGGCAGCCTGCGGATCGCGAACTTGCCGCGAACCGAGTCCTGGCTGGACCGTTTGCAATCCGGAGGACCGGTGATGTTTCCCCTGGGCCTGGTCGCGTTGCTGGCCGCGGCAATGATCGCCGAAAGGAGTTGGTTTCTGTATTTCCGCAACCGAGTGCCTCCGCGCCTTTTGGTCCGCGTGGTCGAGGCGTGTCGCCAACAGAATCAGGAAGAGGCCCTGGAGCTCTGCGAAGCGACTCGCGGCGTGGTCCCGCGCACTCTCGCGGCTTGTCTGCGCCGCCGACACCGAGGCCAAGCGGCCATGGAAGACAGTATCCAAGAACAGTTGCTCCACGAGCTGCCACGCCTGCAACGCTTCTTAGGGGGAATCGCCACTCTCGCTGCGGTGGCGCCGCTGCTTGGCTTGCTGGGAACGGTCACGGGGATCATCGACACGTTTGCGGTCCTGCGAATCGCGGGCAACGCCAACCCGTCGATGATGGCGGGAGGCATCTCGGAAGCTCTCGTCACCACCGCGACCGGGATGGGCATTGCCATTCCGACTCTCCTTCTCCACATCCTTCTGCGTGGCCGGGTCGACCGAACCATGGCCGAGGCAGAGAAACAGGCGGCAAGCTTGCTCAATGTGTTGAGCCATGAGGCGACCCCATGAGTCTTCTCGATCAAGGAGGCTGGGTGTTGGTCGCCATCTTCAGCGTGTCCACGTTGGCGTGGATCTTGATCCTGCTGCAGTGGATGCGACTGCGGGGAGAGACTCGTGGTGCCATCGCCGATGCCCGGGAGATCCTGAGACGTTTGGAGTCCGGGGGTCGAGAAGCAGCGATCCAACTGTGCCAAACAGGACCCCAGCTCTTGCGACGCCTGTTTCGCGCCGCACTCGAAATCGCCGAAGGAGATCGGGCCCGCTTTCGACGGCGCCTGCGTCCGGTGTGGCGCGCCGAAGTCAGCCGCCTGCGTCGCCACTTGGGAATGATTCACACCCTGGGGGTCACAGCGACGTTGCTGGGTTTGCTCGGAACCGTCCTGGGAATCGTCCGCACCTTTGCCGCGCTGACCGTCGACGGCTCCGCTCGCGTCGAAGAGCTCACCGGCAGTATCTCCCAAGCGTTGATCACGACCCAGGCCGGCCTGATGGTGGCCGTGCCGATTCTTCTCATGCACCACTGGCTCCGATCTCGGATTCGCCGCGCATCGGACCGGATCGCCCTCTACTTGCTGCGCGTTGAACGCGTGCTGTTCGAGAGCTGAGTTCTCATGTTTGCATCTGTTCGCCGCGACCGATCTTCCTCCGAGACGACGCCCGTCGATGTGGCGCCGCTGATCGACGTGGTGTTCATTCTGCTGATCTTCTTCCTGGTCACCGCCACCTTCCTGAACGAAACCGGAATCAAGGTCCAGCGACCGGAAGCGGCTCACTCCATTTCCTTGCCACCTGCCGCGTTGCGGGTCAGCGTCACCGCCGAAGGATCTCTCTACGCAGAGGGAGGGCCGCTGGACTTCCATCAGCTCCCCGCCCTGGTTCGGGAGTTCCTGGCAGAGGATGCCAACGGCACGGTGGTCTTGATTCCCGAAGCGTCCCTCGACTCGGGCACCCTCGTTCGGGTCATGGATGCCGCTCGCTCGGGAGGCGCCGAGCAGCTCGCGGTGGCCACGGCACCTCCGGGGAAAGCTCCATGACTCTCCTCGAACCGAGCCGTTTCTCTCACAAGGCGATTCTCCTCGGCATCTTGATTGCCGTCGGGGTCAACGCCGTGTTGTTGGCAGGACTTTGGCAATGGAACCGGTCGGTGTCGACTCCTCCGGTGGCCCCCCGCTCCCATTTGCGCGTCGTCCAAGCCCTGGCTGAGCCTCCCCCTCGACAGGTTCCGCCGCCGCCTCAAAGTTCTCCGGCACCGATTTCGTTTTCGACTCCCTCCACCCCCGCTCCGACGACGGCTCCGCTGACTCCCACCGCGTTGCCGCTGAGTCCGCTCACCGTTTCCGTGTTGGCCGCGCCAGCGATCCCGGTGTCGGTGCCGGCGACCACCGCCACCCGGCAAGACTCCCTCCCGAGCGAGGACCTTCACGACATTCTTCCCGACCAACCCATGCAGGAGGACGTGGTGGATCAGCCACCGCGGGAGATCCAATGCCCCGATCCCCGCTACCCCCGATTGGCCTTGCAGCGCGGCCTGGAAGGAGCGGTCAAGCTTCGGATGCTGGTCTCCGCCAATGGATGCGTCGAGCGTCATGAAGTGATTTCCGTGGAAGGGCACTCATCATTCCGCCGTGCCGTGGAAGAGACGCTCCCGACCTGGAAGTTGGAGCCAGCCTGTCACCGCGGCCGCCCGGTTGCCGTGTGGGTGAACAAGACCATTCACTTCGAGCTGCGCCAGGGAGGCCGGCGATGAATCTCGTCGCCTGGTGCCTGTTCAGTCTTGCCGTGACGGGTGCCCGAGAAGACAGGGAGCGCTTGCAGGGAGCTCAACAAGCTCTCCAAGCCAACCAGTTCCAGCAGGCCGTCGAACTCTTGAAACAAATCGATCCGGGTTCTGCCGAGGCAGGCAATGTCCATCGCCTTCTCGGCCACGCCTACGATGAACTCGGCCGCCCACGAGAAGCTCGGCAAGAGCTGGTCGAGGCTCTAGGATTCGGACTGTTCACGGTCGACGTACTGACCCGCCTCGCCTCCATTGACGAAAAACTCGACCACCAACGTTCGCTCTCCGTCGAACTCTCGTGGCTGGCGCTTCTTGACCCGAGCCAGCCCGACTACCCACTCCTGCACGCGCAACGCCTGCTGGATTCCGGTTTCGCGAACGAGGCCCTGGCCGTCCTTCGCGGAGTCGCCAGAGATCATCCGGATCGCCCCGAAGTCTGGCTCTTGCTGGGCAACGCGCTTCTCGACCAACAACGGTTCCGAGAGGCCTCCACGGCATTGCAGAAGGCCTACTGGAGCGGATCGCAGTCTCCCCACGAAGCGCGCGTTCTGGGTGAGATCGCCCAACGAGAACAACACTGGCAGGAAGCCTTGAGCTGGTACGACCGTGCCCAAGCCGGCGGCGTCTGGAATGACACCTTGGAACTTCGCCGCGGGGAGGCCCTCCTTGCCTGGGGCGATCCTGCGGCTCTGTCGATCTGGCTGAACCAGCCGCTGCCTGACAGCGTCGCGAATCTCGCTCCATGGCACGAGGTGCGAGGCCACGGGTTTCAGCAACTCGAACAGTCGGATCGAGCCATGGAGGAGTGGCGCAAGGCGATTGCCAAGGACCCATCCAAACGCGAACTCCGTCGTTTCATCGCCGCCACGTTGCGCGACGCGGGAAACTGGGAAGCGGCCGCCGGACACTTCTCGGTGTTGGCCGATGTCGAAGAGCCGCTGCCGGAGGATCTCCGGTCGTTGGTCGTTTGTTTCCTGGAAACCGGAAACTCGGAACAGGCCAAACTGTCGCTGCACCGCTACCTCGAGATGCACGGCTTGGATGACCCCTGCCGGGAACTCATTCGACGTCTGTCCGTCGCAGAATCCTGAAAGATCCTTGGATCATGCTCGGGCCCATCCCCATGATTTCGGGAGGCTTGTCGCGGATGGGAGGAGTGCTCTCGGACTCCGTCATGAGCACCCGCAGCCGTCCCAGACAGACTTTCGCTCGTTCTCGCGAGGGCCTTCATGAACAATGCGAGTTCGCAGGCCGTGGCAAAAGCAATTCGCATGCGGCCCGACTCCTCGGCCGGAACGAAAATCTGTCGATCGGCCATCCGAGGCCTTTTTCCACGGACTGCTAGAATGTGCGCTGAGCCGATGCCGCCTTCGACCGTCATTGGACCTCGCGGGACGGTTTTCAGATCCGTCACCCCCAGGAGAATTCGATGCCCGAATACAGCAAGTACCAACAGGGGATCATTCGTCGCTTCTACGAGAACCGCGACACCCTGGCGTTGCAGAAGCTGGGAGAGACCGTCTCCAATCTGTACTTGGAAGAGTCCGAAGCCAAGCTCAAGCGTGCCTGGAAGTCGGTCCACACTCAGCTTCTTCACGCCGGAGTCCACGAACACCACGCCAAACAGCTGGTGGACAATCGCGACCTCGACGGCCTCGCAAAGATTGTCAATGAGCTGAGCTAGCGAACGTCGGAGTTAGCCCGAATCGGACTCCAGCACGCGCCGGTAGAACGCTTCGTAGCGCGGCAGAATGCTGTCGAGAGAGAATTCCCGTTCGACCCTTCGCCGGGCTTCCCGGCCCATTTTCGCAAGCTGATCGGGACTTTCGAGCAGCCGGAGGATGACCTTCACCAGGCAGTCAGCTTCGTGAATGTCACAAAGCTCTCCGGTTTCCCCGTCCGCCACGACTTCTGGGAGGCCCCCGGCTCGCGTGGCCACCACCGGCACCCCACAAGCCATGGCTTCCAGCGCCGCGAGTCCGAACGACTCGTATTCCGAAGGCAGCACAAACAGATCGGCGCACGGCAGGATCTTTTCCACCGCGTCTTGAGAGCCAAGAAAGTGAACCCGGTCTGCCACTCCTCGCTCTGCGGCCAGCGCCTGAGCCGCGGGACGATCGGGGCCGTCTCCGACCAGCACCAGACGGCTGGGTAACTCGGCGGCGACCTGAGCAAACGCCTCCACGAGCACCGGCACCCGCTTCACCGGACGAAAATTCGAGACGTGCATGAGGATTCGCTCTTCCCCGTGGCGCAGGGACTGAGCTTCCGGACACGGGGTCACCTGGAACCGCTCCAGGTCAATGAAGTTGGGAATCACTTCGATGGAACGAGTGGTGCCAAAGGTCTGCGTGGTGGCGTCCTTCAAGTACGTGGACACGGCTGTCACGCCATCCGCATGATCGATGCCGTAACACGTGACCCGCCGGTACGCCGGATCATTGCCGACAATGGTGATGTCCGTCCCGTGCAGAGTGAGTACGGTCCGCGGAGCCGCTTCCCCCATCATGTCTCGCGCCAACGCAGCACTCACGCTGTGGGGAATGGCGTAGTGGACGTGCACCAAGTCCAAGTCGTGCTGCTCTGCCACCTCCACCAATTGAGTGGCCAGGGCCAACGCGTAGGGCGGATACTTGAACAGGGGGTACTCCATGACCCCGACTTGGTGGTAGTAGACGTTGCCGTGATAGCCCGTCAAGCGAATCGGATTCTCATAGGACAAGAAGTGGACCTCGTGACCCTGATTCGCCAGGGCGATTCCCAGGTCCGTGGCCACTACCCCACTGCCCCCGTAGGTTGGATAGCAGGCGATCCCAATGCGCAGGTGATTCATGAGTTGCGGTACTTCCCGAACCCGGTGAATGCGTCAAATGGGTTGGCCATCGGCAGCGGGCCGTCGACGAAGTAGGCCTCTCCGTGGGGCACACCCACGAAATGTCCGAAGTAGCGACTGCGTCCTTCCCACCAGTCCCAGAAGCCCTCCCCGGAAATGAACGTTGAACGCTCCGTCGATTCGGCATTGAAGAACTGCGACGCGTAACAGGCGGCCGCCACCTTCTTCTGCTCGAAATGGGCGGAGATGTCCACGATCAGCTTTGGCTCGATGGCGGTGTGGGACATGTAGTACAAGACCCCTTCGGGACGCCAAGGCTCGTCCCCCGGATTCCAGTGGACCAACCCGGCCAGAAAGGCCACTTGACGGACCAACTGTCCCGCCGCCTCATGATCCGGATGAAGGTCTCGATAGTACGGCGCCAACACCACCCGTGGACGCCAGCGTCGAAAGACTCGGGCCAGCGCTTTCTTGTTCGGCTCGTTCACGCAAAGTCGACCATCTCCAAGGTCCAACTGCTCGACCGCGTCGACGTCCAGGGCTTCGGCCGCCGCTCGGGCCTCTGCAGCGCGGATCTCCGCGGTTCCCCGAGTGCCGAGTTCTCCTTGAGTGCAGTGGCAGATTCCGGTTCGCAGGCCTCGAGACTTGGCCAGGAGCAAGGTCCCCCCCACGGTCAGTTCCACGTCATCGGGATGGGCGCCGACCGCTAGCACATCGAGGGAATCGCTGGTTCGACTCATGTTTCGGGTTTCTCCGCCAGCAACACTAGCCGCGTCGAGTCCGCCTCCAGGGGATCTCCGCGGAGGCTTCCAAACTGCGTGACCAGGCGCAACCCCGCGCGATCGAACATCTCCCGGAAACTGCTCAGCCCGTAGAGTCGCACGGATTCCACATACGAGTGGGTGCGGCCATCTGTCTCAAGGATTTCGACTCGCTTTTCGACCCGCTGACCATCCGCGGACACGGAGCGATGCTGGCGAAACACCCGTCCCTCGTGGACCCGCTCATCCTCGGGAACCAGGGTGGCACGCACGTGATCCGCGTTCAGAAAGTCCACCAGGACAGCCCCTCCCGGACGCAAGACTCGAGCGATCTCTTGGCACACTCGCTCGTCCTCGGATTGCTCTTTGAAGTAACCGAACGAAGTGAAGAACGAGGTGACCGCAAGGAACGAGGCACTGCGAAACGGGAGTTGACGCATGTCCGCTCCCACCACTCTTCCGCCGAGGCCCCGGTCATGAGCTTCCCGGAGCAGGTCCGTGGATAGATCGAGGCCGACCGAACCCGGTGCGCTTTCGAGGATTTTCGACAAATGCCGGCCATTGCCGCAGGCCAGGTCCAACCAGCGCCCTCCCCCGGGAAGAACCCCTTGCGCCCAGCCCACTTCCGCTGCGGCGGCCTCGACCGACCGGTGCCGGTAGAGGGAGGAATAGTCGCGACGAAAGGCCGCGCGGTACCACGGCTCCATGGGGAGGCCCTCCTGTTCTTTCCCCCAGGATCGGCGGTGAGACAGTCAAGTCAAGGTGCGAGGGCTGGTTTCCCCTTCAGGAGCGTCCCTCCGAGCGTCGATGGCATTCCCGGGTGCATCCCACCGCGGGAGCGCCGCTCCCGGAAGCGGAGGTGTTTCGCAATGTCACTCAAGAACCGAGCTCGGCTCGCATTCATCGAGAGCGTCGGGGCCTTGCTCCGATCTGCCGAGCGATTGCCGGAAAACCCGGAAAAAAAGTCCGAGTTCGAATCGGATCTGCGCAAGGCCCAACGTCACCTACAACTCGCCACTCAGGCAGTGGAGCGCTTGCTCTACCAGCCCGAAGAGACCGAGAAGAAGGAGATGGAGGATACGGTGTCCCGCATCGTCGGACACCAAATGGACGGGTTGAACCGGCAGAACACCGGAAAAGCCGTCGCCGCCAAACCCAGCGCCAAATCCACCTCCCCCACCGCCGGAGGACTGCAAGGCGACACCCAGACCATCTCCTTGGCGGAACTGATCAACTGGCTTGGATTGCAGGAAAAGGACGGAGTCCTGCACATTCAGACCAGCAATGAGACGGTCACCATGTATTTCGAGATGGGCAACTTGATTCATGCCCTGTCCAGCAACAGTCCTCCCAAAGCACGTCTGGGGGAGCTCCTGGTCGAAATGGGAGTGATCGAAAAGAAACAGTTGGACGACTTCTTTCAGCGCTACTCGTCGTCGCGGGAACGATTGGGCGCCGCGTTGGAGCGCGAGGAGCTCGTCAACAAAGACGACTTGCGCATCGCCCTCGAGAAACAGGTGCAAGCGCTGTTCAATCGACTGTTCCAAGCCGAGAAAGCCAGCTTCACCTTTCAAGAGGGCCTGCCACCGGACGCCGATCGACGCATCCGGTTGAACGTCACTCACTTGGTCCTCGAAAGCGCTCGCATGCACGACGAGGCCCACGCGACCGAGGACGATCGCGAGGACAGCTCGGGCCTCTGATCACCGAGCTGAGGCAGTTCGACGCCCGGTCAGGTGATGGGCAGCTTTGCTTCAAGCATCGGCCCATTTGCATGGCCACCTGGCACCGGGCGAGGGGCACACCCCTCGAACCGATTCCGCAACGTCTGCTCCCCGGGGAACCGAGTTCAGAACTCAGCGTGGATGGCGATGCTCTGGACCGTCGGGAACGGGGTCGAGGGAGTCGGTGACTCGTTCTCGTCCGTTTGGATGTTCAGGGTGATCCGGTAGCGGATGAACTGATAGCTGGACAAGTCCGAGATCTTCGCAGTGAACTCAGTCATCTGCGCGGGATCGATTTCCTTGGAGCCTTCCTCGATCGCCTTGGCACCTTGGAACTCCACTTTCACGGAGGCATTGGTCGGCAGGAAGTTGGCGCGAGGCGTCTGACCCGGCAGGAACTGACCCGGGTTGTTCGGATCCGGATTGCCCAGGAAGTCGATGCGGATGTCAGTCTTGTCCGGATTGGCCACTTGTCCGTCGGCCAGGACTCTCACGAACCCGTCTCCATCCAGACCGCGGAACCGGTAAATCGGGTTGGTTCCCCGCGGGCTGCGCTTGATCACCCGGCCCATGTCGTACCAGTCGGAAAGCGCCACGCTCTCCCGGCCAAACTCCACCGGGTTCATCGTGTTGTCCTGGTCGACCCAAGCGTTGCTGGTCAGGTCATCGGGAGTCTCGACGTTGGCGGTGCTGCCGCCCGGCACCTGGAACTGAATGAGGCCGTCGCCTCCGCGTCCCCCGGAACCGATCTTGGACCGGGTCAGTCCTCGGCATGCGGTGCCGGTGTTGAAATAGCGATAGGTCGATCCAATCGGATTCGCGATGGCAGTGTCCGGCTCCATCCGTACGAGCTCGTAGCCCGAGGGCTCGCCGGAGCCCTGAGCACCGATATCGATCAACCCCCAGATGTCGCCCGTCTTCGGGTGGAGTGCCAGTCCATGGCCTCCGGCCACGTTTCGACTGGAGCCCACCACGCTGATCTTCTCGTCGAACAGAAGCGACGCGTCGGTTGGGTCGATCTCTTGCCAGACCTTCCGCTGGGGAACGTCGTTGGCGTCGAAGGCCATCGAATACAGTCGCTCGCCCCCTTGGCCATCGGGAACGGCCACCAAGCCACCCGATTCGGCATCCATCAGACCGATGTTCCGGATCAGTGTCCCTTGGGGGCTGACCAAGAGAAGCGTCCGGTTCTTCTGCGCCCAGTAGAACGCGTCTTCTTTGGCGGAGTAGGTAATCGCCCGCACGTAGCTGTCGAGAATCGTCGCGTCCGTGACTTCGATGTCGACGATCGCTTCGGGATCGTCCACCGCCACCTCGGTATTGATCCTTTGGAAGAACAGTTGGGGTTCGTCGCTGCTGCTCCGTGGCAGAGGACCCGAGGCGTAGTAGAAGAAGCCATCCACGGGTCGGAACGCCAAACCGTCACCGAGTCGGTCATTGACCAGCGGGTTGCGTCGCGTCCACAGGGCATTGTTCAGATCCAGAGTGTGAAGTCGTTCTGGCGGCACGGCGCGCGGACGGTCAGCGGTCACGGCGAACAACTCGGTTCCGTCTTCGTTGAACGACAAAGCTTCGAACAAGTTGCCACTGTTGCTGCTGGTTTCGTCGGTGGCTCGAGCCCCGAGTCCGCCGCTGACCCTCACCGTGGCTCCGTCTTCGACGAGAATCCCGGTGGCCGACTGGAAGAGGAGTGCTCCTCCGGAACCGCCACCACCACCACCAGCCCAGTTGCCGCAACCCACGGCCTCTCCGACGCCACCTTCGCCGCCTTGGGCCTGGATCGTCGCTCCATCTCCGGAGTTGTTGTCAGAACCGACAATGGTGATCGAGCCAAGCGCGCGCACCAACAGGGCACCGCCGCCGCCACCACCGGATCCGCCTCGAGCGTCGCCTTCGGAATCGAACTCGATGATGGAGTAGGACTGCTCGTTGACACAAACCTGGTCGTTGGCCGGGTTCAAGTCGGTCATGCACCACATCCCGCAGTAGTAGCTGTCCAGTGCGGAACCACCGGCACCCCCGCCTTGGCCTCCGAAGATCTCTCTTCGCTCACCACGGGCACCGATGAAGTTGTTGTCCGGGTTTCCATCGTTGAACTTCCACTCGCCAGGTCGTCCTCCAGAGAGCGTCTTCCAGCCGATCGGGTCGGCTTGTTCGGTTCGCACGATGTAGTTGCCAAGACCGTCCGCCAAGACGTTGCCGATGCCATCATTCGGCTGGCGACCTTCCTGGCGATGGGAACCGCCACCACCTCCTGGCGGCTTGTAACCATTGTTGTGGAAGTGGGTCAGCTCCTGACACGGATTCGACGGCGGACCGCCAATTCCATGACGGACGTTGTCGGAGCCAGAATCCAGCTCGTAGTCGGTGGTGTACTCACCATTTTCGTCGGGGTGGTCGAGCATGCCCGACTGGCCGCCCTCGCCACCGATGGCTTCTTCGTTGCCGGGCCCCCAGCCACGTCCACCGCGAGTCGGTGACACCAGGGGCGAATTGCCTTCTTGACCGAGGTAGATGGTGGGCTGGCCTTCGCCTCCGCGGCCTGCTCCCACCCCGCCGATTCCGCCGGGATTGGCGGTGAGGCTCGAGTCGAAGGTGTTCTCGTCGTTGCCCCGCTGACCGTTCAGGATGATGTCACCGGCAATGCGAACGTTGCCCGTGGCGCTCAAGATCAAGGGGTTCGGACCGCGGGCTTGGACGATGACGCCTTCGGGAATGTCGATCTCCGAAAACTCGAAGACCCCGCCCCGCACCACCGTGTTCGGCGGAGCTTCCGGAGTCGAGCCGTCGAACAGCGGCATGGGCTGAGAGCTGGTGTCCAAGATGACGATCTCGGGTACGCTCAAATCAGACGGAGGCACCGGACGAAATGGACCCAGTTCACCGGTTCCCGCAAACTCGAAACGCGGCTGAAGAACGTTGGAGTCCAGTTCGTCCCAAGAAGCCGGGCTCTGACTCGCGGCCAGTTCTGTCGGGTCGGCTTCCCGTTCCGAAGAATCAAAGTTTTCGAACAGAGTGTCGCGAACAGTTCGCTGGTCACTGACGGAAGCCACCGTGAAGGTCGCTGCGACCGAGCGTCTGGATCCGGGGTCGTCCTCGTCCGCGATTCCGCGCAAGTTGCTTGGGTACTCCAAGCTGAGCAGGTGGCCGAACGGCAAGATCCCACTGGGGGTCAACTCGACGATCGCTCCATCCACTTCGTTGGAAACCAGGTTCACGTTCAGGCCAAGGGGCAAGCCCTCGCTGAATCCGGTCGGCCGATCTTCCATGTCGATGAGCTGGAAGCCTGCCAGGTTGAGGGAGTGAGGGTTGATCGGCGCGTCGTAGTAGAGACGGAACGGCGCGCGCGGGGGAAACAGTCCATCGGGATCCGTGTACAGCTGCGGAGACACATTGATCGATCCGTCCGCGGGATCCGTTTCCACCAGTCGGGGCCGAATCTTTTCCAGGCCCTTGAAGAAGTTACTGACAACGGTCGTGGTGCCGAAGGGGACACGCACGTTGCCCGGTGACGCGGCATTCGGGAACGCGGTGAGCAGTGTCTTGCTGACGCCATTCACGAACGACCAGGTGCCGGGACCAATCACGATGTCGTAGAAACCACCGCCGACGAGCCCCGCTCCGCCATTGGACTGCGCTGACGCCTCGGCCATCGGGAGCGCCGGAGTGAAGATCACTCGATTCCCCGAAACTTGAAAACTCCCTGCGACCGGTTGTCCCACCGCGGCCGTGCCGCCCGCGGCGGTTCGCACACGGATCGCTTGGGCGGTCACCGTGTTCGGATCGGGATTGCCGGAGAAGGCGAAGACGACTTGTTGGTTCAGCGGTGCCGTGACCGGCGGAACCCCAGGTGTCGCCGCCGCACCGGTGACGTTGTTGGGGTCGGGGAATTCGATGGAGAGGAGCTCTCCCGACTTATCGAACCCGCCTCCTCCGCCACCGCCTCCGCCGCCACAGGCAGAAACGATCAGCGAGGATCCGACGAGTGCAGAGAGAACCAGCAGACGAGCGATCGGGCCAGACATTCTTGCTTGTCTCACGGATTGAGTTTCACCGACGGGGCGGTCTTGGCCGCCCGACAGGAAATCATTAGCAACTGCTATTCCGGTTGCACCTGTCGGTAACGCCCCAGCGGTCAACGGTTTGCGTCTATTCGGTCCAACCAGGCCGGAACTACCATTCTTCCTCCGGCAAGGAGGTCACGCAAGCCGCCAAGACCGTGGATCAGGACGTCACCACGCCAGCCTTGGAGGGTTCGTTCCTAGGTTCCTCTTCGTCCTTCGGACGGGAGAATGAGAAACGAATTCCTCTTACTTGTAACGCTACCGAAACGTCGCCGCCTGGTTCAGCGTCACCGGCCCCCACTTAAGGACGAGGTCCGGATCGGGAACCGCCCGATTGATAGCCTCGGTTCCGGAGCAGATTCGCACGAAACGTGTGCAGACCCGTAAGACGTGGCTTTTTTCCGAGTGGCAAGCCGGGCCGGGAAATCGCCGGCTCCAGCGCTGCCCTCGCTCCGCTCTACTCGAGCTGGAATGTGCTGAACTCGCCGATTCCCGCTGTCCCCGACATATCCCCAACGAGTGGCAAGAAAATCCAAGTACTCGGCGGCAAATTCTGGGCGATCCCCTGGTAGCGATACTGGCCTTTGCCAACGGAGGGAATCACGAAACCACCGGCGTAGTCCCCGGTCGCCGTCCACAAGAATCCCAACGCCGATGGCGCCAGGTCCCCGAGACCATCCGGGTCGTCACCAAACACTCGAATCGTCATCTCGTGGGGCTGCAACAACGGGGTCGGGGAGATCTCCGACCGCACCATCACCGGGTTGCGGTTGTCTTTCCGCCGCACCAGCAGCGCCCAGTCCTGAGACGACTGGCTCGGAGGACTGCCGAGGTTCTCTTTGCCCGGTCCGGTGATTTCCGTCACGGAACCGAGCCTCAGGTTTCCTCCATTGCGAGGATCGAACCAGTGCAGGGTGTACGTGTGGGAGTTGCTTTCGAGATCCAGGGTGTCGTTGGACACGCCCTCTTCGAAGTAGACCACATAGGACTCGCCGGGATTCGCCAAGCAGAAATTCTGGGACCCGGTCACCAATCCATCGTCGTGGGACATTTCCCAGAATCGAACATGATCCCGGAAGAACCCCAGGGCGTGGTCAGTGAGCTCCCACATGTGGTCCCGAGAGCGCCAGTCTTCACAGTCCAAGTCGTCGTTCGGGAAGCTGTAGCCGAAGTACCATTCGCAGCCACCGCCACCGGCAATCAAGTTGGCCCACAGCACTTCCTGGCGCACATCGTCGTGGTTGAAGTTGTTCGCGTCCGGGACCACTCCATGGGTCGGTGGGCCGAGTTCGTCCATGGCAACCACCCACGGCAAACCATGATCGGCAGACTCATCGATCCACTCTTTGGTCCGGTCGTTCACATAGAACAGGTTGGCAACCTGCAGTGACGCCCCGGTGAGCGACCCGTTGTCCAACTGAGCGTCGTAGACGGTCGAGATCTGAGTCGGGAACGTGTGCACCACCACGTGATGACCGTAGGGATCCATGTCCTGGAAATAGTCGTCAAAGGACTCGACCTGTTGGGAGGTATTGGAGTTTTCCTCTCCCAAGTTCCAGGTGATGGCCAGGTGATGACCAAAGCGAGCGATGAGCTCTCGGTAATAGAGCTTTCGCTCCACGCCCAGGCTGCCTCCGTCCAACAGCTGGTCGTTCTCGGTTTCCTGGGTCACGATGTGCAGCATCAGGCCCAGTTCATCCATGTGCGAGAACACCCGCTCCCACTGGGCCAGTTTGCTCACGTCGTAACGGAGAGTTTCTGTCTCGGAGATCCAGGGCCAAACGTCGTCGCCATCGCCACCCACGTTCATGGTCAGGAAGTAGACGCTGTTCATTCCCTTGCTGGCCAGATAGTTGAGCGCGCCGAGAATGCCCTTGCCTTTCCCACCTTGCCAAGTCGGACCTCCCCCCAAAGCGTTGTAGTCCGCAACGTGGGGTGCATAACGATGAGTGTCGGTCGTCCCATCGAACTCATGGAACGCAAGGAAGTTCTCGGGACTGTTGGCCCCGCCCTTCAGGAAGTACTCCCCGGAACCGGAGAACTGAAGGTGATGCTTGCCAACGTAGCGGAGAATGCCGCGCGCTCGAAAATCCCGGCCAACCTTGTTGGTGGCCAAGACGTCCAGCTGTCCAGAGGCGCCATCGAAATGAGTCGCGTTGCCCGGCTGCGAGCTGGTGCTGATCGCCACTTGCGAACCGGTGCGGAAACTTACGCTGTAGTTCCAGATTCCGGGACGATCCGGGACGAAGTGAAGGCGCCAGCGATTGCCGGACGTCGCGCTGGTTTCCGCGGCATTGCCATCGGCCGCGAAGTACCCAGGAACTTCGATCACCGCGCCAGTCGCAGGGTGGGTGAAGGTGGCCTTCAAGCGGTAGTCCAGGAAAGGATTGCTCGAGGAAGTTTCGTTCAGCGAGGGCCCCACGAAGGTGAGAGTGATGTTGTGAAACTCTCGCAATTCTCCGTCGACGAAATCCGCGCCCTGCCCGCGCGCGTCGGGACTCACGAAGAGGAAGATGGTCAGGAGGACCGCGGAAAAAACGGAGACACGCTCACGCCCCGTCCCGGAGGGGGCGGCAATGGAAATCGTCACAGGTGCTTCTCTCCCTGGTGTGTGCTCCCCCGAAGCTGCTTTCAGACCAGCAGCTTCACCCGCTGGAGCGCCAATGCGTCAACGGCGGGGGAACCGGTCCCCTCCTCCTGAGGATTGGAGAGGAAACGGCCCTCTATAGCCCCATTCCAGGCCACGCAATGGGAAGATGGAGGGCGGGAAAGGCACCAGGGAAGTCCGGGCGTCGTGTGCGACTTACCCCATGTTCGGCCGCATGGGCGAGCTGGGCGGAATCGAGGAGCCGCACTGGCGCGCGTGGTTGAGCTTTTCGTACACCTCGGCTGGCACCGACGGACCGGTGCGTGAGCAGTGCTTGTCGAATGCCTCGGTCAAACTGCCGGAGACAGCCAGCTCGTCCATCTGTTCAATGTGCCGGCGCTCGAGCATGTGAACCAGTTCGCCCTTGGAGAACAGCGCGATGCACGGAGACGAAGGCGGAACGCCCTGGAAGTACTCCCGTGCGCGATCGGTCGCGGCACGGTCGACGCCGGCGAACACCGTGACCATGTCGTCGGGAATGACATTGTGCTGCAAGGCGCGGGTGACTCCCGGACGGGCGTTCCCTGCGGCACATCCGCAGACGGAATTGACCACCACCAGCACGCTGCCATCTTTCTTGGTCAGTGCCTGATCGACCTCTTCCGGCGTTCCGAGGGATCGGACGGCGACGGTATTCAGTTCTTCTTGGAACGGCTGCACGGCGCTGCGGTCGTAGAGAGAATCATCCATGGGATTTCACCTTGCGGGTTGTTCTCGAGATCGTGAAGGGAAGACGGGTCGACTCCCCGCGAATGGGGGGATCCGAGCGGTCACGGGGTATTGTAGCGAGTTCTCACGGCAGCTCCGACTCGTTGAGGAATGACGGTGGACCACCCCGAAGAACCTCAGGAACCCGCGCGCCCCGGCGACCTCATCGCCGCCGGGAAGGTCGACGGGGAATACCGCGAATTCACCATTCGCCCGCTCACCATGCAACCCACCGCCACGCGGCTGCCGCTGATGGATCCGTTGGGCGCCCCGTGGGTGGAGATCGGCTTTGAGATCTGCTCGCGAAAGAACTCCGAGCACCCGTGGCGGGCGGAGCGCATGGGCCGATTCTCTTCGTCGAGGGAGGCGCTTTTCGCCCTGGCCGAAAACTTCGAACTCCCCGACGACATTCTGCGCTACCGCCTCTCCCAAGACGTTCGAGCCTCCCTCCGTCAGGCCACAGAGTCCGACTCGGTGCGCGACGAGGAGGACGAATCCCTCTGACTTGCCTCGGGGCCCGGCGCGTCGCGAAAACGCCGCGCGAGGAACGGCTCCTGGGGAAATGACGGGGTCGTCCCAAGAATGGAGCACGCGACCAGTTCCGCCGTGATCGGCGCGGCCACGATGCCTGTCCGGAAACCTCCGGTCGCGTAATAGAGATTCTCGATGTCGGGATCCGGTCCCAGCACCGGGAACTCGTCCGGCGTTCCCGGTCGCAGGCCAGCCCAAGTTCGTTTGACGGCAAGGCTGGCCAGTCCCGGCACCGCTCGGCACGCCCCCCTCGCCAAATCGCGAAGGTCGCCCGGTCGCACCTGGGTTCCAAAATCGCTGCGCTCGGTCGTACTGCCGACGATCACCTCGCCATGGGACTTTTGCAGCACGTAACAGTCTGGCGTGCTCAGATTGGAGCGAAGCGTTCGCGACAAGGTTTCGGTGCAAACGATCTGGCCGCGAACCGGAAACACGGGCAAGGAAGCCCCCACCATCTGCGCCAAGTCCCCGCTCCAAGCGCCGGCGGCAATCACCAGTTCCGGCGACTCCCAGCGTTCACTCCCAGAGTGCAACAAGAAGGACTTGCCGGCTCGTTCGATGCGTTCCACCCGGCAAGGGTGAAACTCCGCTCCCGCCAAGATCGCGGACCGTTTCCAGGCTTCCGCCAAAAGCATGGGATTGACCTGGTTGTCGCCGGGAAAGAAGACGCCTCCCGCTAGCTCGTCCGTCAGGCAGGGGTCGTGGTCACGAACTTCTTCCGGCGACCAGGTCACCATCAAGTCGGATTCTTGGCCCAGCCAATCTTGCAGCTGACGCGCATGCTGGACGTGGTTGTCTTCGTAGAGCAAGTACAGAAGGCCGGTGCCCGACTCGACTTCGACATCAATCCCGGTTCGCTCTTTCAGCTCAGGGCCGAGTCGCGGGAACTGACGATTCCCGGCCAGCAAAAAGTCCATGAACACTCGCGGGAGGGGCATCGGACCGGCTTGTTCCGCGTCCGGATTCTCCTGGGCGTGGAGAATGACTCCGCAACCAAGCCCGATGGACTCCCCCACGGCCCACAGTCCGCCCGCGGACGCCGAGGTGGCCCTTCCCGGAAGCGTGGCATCCAGCAAATGCACCTTCCGGCCTGCGCGCGCCAGAGCATCGGCGACTGCGCAACCGATCACTCCTCCGCCAACCACGACCGTGTCCACCAACATCACCGAGCCTCCTCATCCATCGACGCCAGGCAACCGAGACTCACCGGTCGCAATGGAGGTCGAGCACTGGAGGGACCGACTTGCTCCACGCCAACTTGGCATTGGCGAGCGATCATGCGACTCGTGGCGGGCCAGCAGAACCTCCCCTGGCAGGGCCCCATCCCCAATCGCGTCGCCACTTTCAACGACCGGAACTGGTCGGCGCCGAAGTCGATGGCGGAGCGCACCGTCTTCCACGGCAATTCTTCACACCGGCAAACCAGGGTGTCGTCCTGGATCGACTCGAACAGTCCAGAGCGAATTCGACAGATCCGATCCAACGCGCGACGAATCGGTGTGAGCCGGTCCAGCTTGGTTCGCCACGGCCGTTGCTGTCGGTCGAAGTCGCCCGGTTCCAACGCACCGAGTCGGCGGGCAATGGCCAGTCCCGCGATGCGGCCTTCGGATTCGGCAGACCAGGCCCCGGCGACTCCCGCGCCGTCACCCACCGAATACACGCCCTCCACGGAGGTGGCGAACTCGGCGTCGCGACGCGGCACCCAACCTCCTTGTTCGTCGCGAAACTCCAATTCGCATCCCGCGGATTGAGCGAGGTGCACCCGTGGAACAAAACCGTAGCCGACGCAAAGGGTGTCCGCCTCGATCTCTTCGCGCCGGGAAAGGTTCGGGGCCCAATGATCATCCAAAGGAGCGTGCGCCACATGGGTCATGCGCTCGCCCCCTCGCACCTCCACGATCCCTCTTCGATAGAGAATCGGAACTCGGGCTCGACGCAGCGTGGCAAGATAGCCAAGCCCTTCTCGCAAGATCGACGGGGTCCGAAAGCCGTGCCAGGGAAGCGTCCACCAGTGATGGCGAGGGGACGCCTCGAGAACAGCGGTCACCCCGACCCCAGCGCGCACCAACTGGCTCGCGACGGCAGGAAGGAACGGACCCGTTCCCGCCAGAATCACCCGCTTGCCGGGCTCGATGCCCATGGTCTTGACGAGGATTTGGGCCGCCCCCGGCGTCATCACTCCGGGCAACGTCCATCCAGGAAACGGCGGCACGAACTCGTAAGCCCCCGGAGCAATGACCAGGGCTTTCGGCCGGTAGACAATCGTCGAGCCTTCGCTGGAGACCGGCACTTCCGGTCCCTCGAACACGCCCCACGCGCTGCATCCCGTGCGGACCTCAATTCCCGAACTCTCGCGGACTTTCTGGCGGAGATAGGCTCCATGGGGATGGGGCGACATCGCCTGTTCGGCCTCGGGAAGCGGTGCGCGGTAGATCTGTCCTCCCAACTCGGGGGACTCATCCACCAAGACGCAGGTCAAACCACTGTTCGCCGCCTCGAGGGCCGCCCCCATTCCCGCCGGACCACCGCCGATCACCAGAACGTCCGGCGCGCTCATGAACCGGGTCCCAAGTCGGCAGGTCCCCGCTGGGTGGTCACCACCATGCCTTCCTTGACGGGAGTGACACAGGCCCGGACACTCGGGCGACCATCAATGGTCATGGCACACTCGAAGCAGACGCCCATGCCGCAGAACAATGAACGAGGCGCCGATGACGAGGTCTGGCGGATTGCCAGACACCCCTGTCGAAACAGAGCTCCGGCCACCGTTAGCCCCGGAGGGCACCGAACGGTTTCTCCATCCAGCTGGAACGAAATCATCGAAACCATGGAATCCTTGCAGTTCAGTTCCCGCGTGACGCCTCTCGAAGCCGGGCAGTTCCCTCGAGAGTCGGGCTTTCCGAGGAGCCGCTCTTCATTTTGCTAGAACAACCGTCCTCCGTTCCGAGGGCATTCTCAGTCCGAGGACACTTTCCGTCCGAGAGACACTCTCAACGGCCTGCTAGCCCAAGATTTCTAGTTCGGGAACAGCGAAGCGCTGGCTTCGTACCTTCTCCAGAATCGCTTTCCTTCCGGCAAAATTCTTCGCGCAAAATGGCCAGTGGGAAGGTTTCCCTCGCCGGATCCTTCGAGAAAGCGGGAGACGCGGATTCTTACGCGGCACTTCCTTTGATCTTTACGAAGCAAGAGTCGAAGCCCGCACGCTCGTGAACCAGGAGTCGTCGACATGTGGACGGAAGTTCGACGTCATCCCGATTCGGCGTGGTTGCGCGAGCGGATCCTGGTCCTCGAATCTGTGGGAATTCCTTCGCGCGTTGCACGCAACGGATCCGATCAGGTGTTGCTCGTTCCGACTTCTGCTTGGGAACGGGCGGAGCGAGAACTCTCACTCTTCGAGGCCGAAGCCGACAGCCAGCCGGTCCCCGCGACCCGTCCCGTTCCCCCCCTCGATGTTCGCCGGGCCATTCCCGGCATCGTGATCTACCTGCTTCTCGTCGGTGGCTTTCACTTTCTCGTGAGCCAGACCTCGTGGGGTCATGAGCTCATCGAGCGGGGCAAGACCGACGCGCAACAAATTCGCGACGGAGCTTGGTGGCGAACCGTGTCGGCCCTTTTCTTACACGCCGACGCCACTCACCTTGCGTCCAACATGTTCTTTGGAGCCCTGTTCGGTGGATTGATGTCCATGACCCTCGGGAATGCTCGAGCTTGGGGATCCATCCTGTTCGGCGGCGCGGCCGGCAACTTTTGCAACGCCTGGATTCGGGACAGCGGGCACACTTCGATCGGTGCCTCCACCGCGGTGTTTGCGGCCCTTGGAATGTTGGCTGCCTATCCGTGGAGGCAGCGCAGCGGCCGAAGCCTGCGCTCCGTCGACCGCTGGGCTCCCCTGGTTTTGGGTCTTGTGCTGCTCGGACTGATCGGTGGCGGTGGTGAACGAACCGACGTCACCGCTCACGGACTGGGAATGTTGCTGGGCATCGGCATGGGATCCTGTTGGGCAAAGCTTGCCCCGACCTCGCCCACCCGTGGTGCAGGGACCATCGGCCTCGCCGCCTTGGCTTGCGTCGCACTTGCCTGGTGGCTGGCTTTGCGCGGCTGATTTCTCATGACCTTTTTCGAATCTTCACGGGAATCGCGCATTCTTTGAACGCGGTGCCCCCCGGGGACTAGCCAAGTTCGCAATCCGTGCTAGGAATCCCTGTGGAATCAGTTTCCTTGCGGGACAAGAGACCTCGGAAAGCTCTTCTTGGATCGCTCTCTGATTCCGCCACCCGGCTTGACCCGGGTTACTATTCGATCGACGAAATCCGGTCGATGACGTTCCTCGCCCCTCGATGGCACGAGCCCACGCGCTCCTGACTCTCGACCGGCACCCTTCCGTTTCCTCCGATCCCCCCCATCCCCCCGACTTTGCACCTGAGATGCTCTCCATGACGAACGTCCGCCGTTTCGCCGCCCTTTGCTTGTTGGGATTGGCCGGTCTCTCTGGCACGGCCATGGCTCACGAAGCACAGATCCGGATCAACTGCGGTGGTGGTAGCTACGTCGACACCGCCGGAAACTTGTGGTCCGCCGACATCAACTTCACCGGAGGTGCGACCTACTCCACGTCGACACCGATCGCCGGGACCGACGACGATCCGCTGTACCAATCCGAACGCTACGGAAACAATTTCGGCTACCAGATCCCGGTCGCCGACGGCACCTACATCGTGACGCTGCACTTTGCGGAGATCTACTTCCAGCAAGGAGGGAAGAGGATCTTCGACGTCGATGCTGAGGGCAGCCTGGTGTTGGACGACACCGACCTCGCGGCCACGGTCGGCGGTTACGCCGCGCTGACTTCGAGTGTCGAGCTGGAAGTGACGGACGGCACCATCGATCTGCAACTGATGGGCGAGCTGCAAAATGCCAAGCTGTCCGCCATCGAGGTGCGTGAGCCCGACGTGGGTCACCCGTTCCTGCACGTCGTGATCGATGGTGACAATCACTTCGTCGACTACGACTTGGACGGCACGGTCGAAGTGACTCTCGAAGGCAGGGACTCCCACACCCACGAGATCGGCCACGAGCTCACCGATTTCACCTGGACCCTGGAGGGACAGGTCCTCGGCACGTCTCAGGACCTGACCACGGCTCTCCCCGAAGGGACCCACCAGGTCACCTTGACCATCGAGGACGACAACACCCCGAAGGAAACCCTGGCCGACTCGTTCCAGGTGATCGTGGATCGGATCGGCAAAGTGCGTGGCGCGATGACCGAATACGTGTCGTTGCGCAACACGGGAAATGGTGGCCGCGAGATCTACCGGGCGGGCAAAGAAGTGCTGCCCGGCCTGTCCGTCCCCCGGGTCGGAGGTGGGGTTGGCAACCTGTCGGTGGAAGCTCCGGTGCGAGCCATCATGCACTCCCGCATCCAGGTTCGCCGCCCCGGTCAGACCTACGAATTCAAGCTGGACGGTGTGCGCGGTCGCCTGTTCTTGGACCGGCAGCCTTATCAGGGCCCGCAAGTCCTGTATCCGGGATATCACGAACTCGAAGTCCGCATGGTCATTCGCGACGTGGACGAACTCCCGGGCCAGGTCTTGATGAAGATCAACAACGGTGCCTTCGAGCCCATTCCCGAAGCGCTCCTGAGCCATGAACAGGACCGCATGGGCCCCTTCGTCAACCCGTTCCAGGAAACCGGGTCGTCCTTTGGAGGCCAGACCCTGGAGATCCCGGGCCTTGGCTTCTATCCCCCGGACCAAGTGGAACTCCACTGGGGCAACCAGGTGTTCATGGAGCCGGACATCCAAGTCACCCCGAATCAGATCGTCTTCCAGACTCCACCGGGCAGCGGCGTCCTCCCAGTGATGGTGCGCACCCCCCAGGGGGACAGCAACTTCCGCGGCTTCGCCTACGAAGACACCGGTGCTCCCATCTCCTTCGTGACCAACGCGATCGCCTCCAAAAACGATCCGACCCAGTTGGTCTGGGGCCCGGATGGCCGCCTCTATGTGGGTTCCCTGGATGGCAGCATCACCGTTTACTCCTTCGACGACGACTACGCCGTGACCGCGGTGCAAACCGTGAGCACGCTCACCTCCTTGTCGAATCCCTTCATCCTGGGCATGGCGTTCAATCCCCAGGACCCATGCGATCCTCCGCGGCTGTATGTGGCGCACAGTCAGCTGTTCGCCAACGGGGGTGCCTGCTTCACCGGAACCTCTCCGTACAGCGGCCAGGTTTCCATGCTGGAAGGACCGTTGTTCGACACCGTCACTCCGCTCATCACCGGACTCCCCGTGTCCAACCATGATCACGCGGTCAATGGCATGGAGTTCGACGAAGCCGGCGACCTGTACGTCCTGGTCGGCGGCAACACGAATGCCGGTGTCGAAGCCTGCCCGATCGGTGGCATTCCCGAATCTCCCCTGAGCGCCGCGCTGATTCGCGCTCGACTCTCGAAGCCTGGCTTCTACGGGGTGGTGGAATACATGCTGCCCGGCGGCGCTCTGAACGACGACCAAGTGTTCGGCGATGTGGTCGATCTGGTCCCCGGAGTCGATCTCGAGATCGTCGCCACGGGACTGCGCAACTCCTGGGACATGGCCTACACCACCCGCGGTGAGTTCTATGCCACGGACAATGGCCCGAACGCGGGCTTCGGTGCCGAATCCCTGGACGCCTTCAACGAAGGACCGGACCCGGCCTACATGGACAAGCTGCTGCTGCTGACCGACGGCCACTACTACGGTCATCCCAATCGCAACCGCGGCCGCACGTCCGTGCGCGAAAACACCTACCGCAATCCGGATGCAACGGCGGAACTCGGCCAGTACACGTCGCCCTTGGCGGCGGTGGGTTCGTCGGTCAACGGCATCGCGGAGTATCGCGCCTCGACCTTCGACGGTGCCATGCGCGGCAAGCTGATCTATCAGAAGTGGAGTGGCAAGTCATACTGCGCCACTCTCGAGAGCGACGGCCGATCGATTCTCGGCATCGAAGAGATCGCCGGCGGCCCCCAGGGACTCGACCTGATTCCCGGCCCGGGCGGTGCCATTCTCGGCACGGACTATTCCGGCGACGAGATCACCGTGAGTTTGCCGGTGGATCCCATGGCTTTCGACCTGACCGTCTACGACGTGTTCCCGTGGCGCGGCAAGGCCGACGGCACGGTGCCCTTCGTGATCGGCGGCGCCCACTTTGGGTCGCTGGCGGAAACAGAAGTTCGCATCGGCGGTCAGCTGGCGGTCTTGACCTCGGTCTCCTCGAACCGAATCCGCGGATTCATCCCGGCTTCCGCTTCCCCGACCGCCGAACTGCTCGACATCGAAGTCACGGACACCTCCACCAGCACCACCGAATTGCTGGAAGATGCATTCCGTTACGTGCTTCCACCGCATGCCGGGCAAGGAACCTGGGAAAGCGGTCCGAGTGCTCCTCAGGCCCTCGGCGAGGTCGCGGCCGGAATCATCGACGGCATCCTCTACCTGGTCGGGGAAGACAGCGATGTCACCCTGGCCTATGACCTCGCCACCCAGCAATGGCACGACCACCTGGCGCGGCGTCCCCATCCGGGCAACCATCACGGCGCCGAGGTGATCGACGGCAAGCTCTACCTGTTCGGCGGCTTCTCGAACAACTCCGCGGGCAAAGTGCAGATCTATGATCCGCTCACGGACTCATGGAGTCTGGGAACGGACATGCCCTTCGCGACCGGCTCGGCATCCACCGCCTTGATCGGTGGCCTGGTCTACGTCGCCGGTGGGATCGTGCTTGGCTCCACCGTCACGGATACCGCGGTGTATGACCCGGTCGCCGACACTTGGACCAGCCTGGCTCCGATGCCGGTGGGTCGCAATCACGCGGCCGCAGGAACCGATGGTCAGAAGCTGTTCATCTTCGGCGGGCGGGGTCCCGGAAGCGGCGATAGCAACGCGGTCGCGGAAGGATTCGACGAAACCCTGGTTTACGATCCCGTCACCGACACCTGGGAAAGCAGCGCCGACCTTGGCTCCACGCTGCCGGCGCTTCCGCAAAAGCGCGGCGGAACTGGTCGAGCCGCTTACTTCCAAGGCGAGTTCTACGTGATGGGTGGCGAGACCACGTCCGGGGGAGTCGGAGCCATCGCCGGCAACGTGTACGACCGCGTGGACGTGTTCGATCCGGTCGCTGAAACCTGGCGCACCGAAGCGATCACCCCGACGGGTCGCCACGGCATCTACCCGGTGGTGCACGGCAATCGGCTGATCGTTGCCGGGGGCGGCGTCGTCGCCGGACACTCTTCCTCGGCCATCCTCGAAGTGTTCCGTCGCTGAGGCGCATCGAACGAAACTCTCCGCGTGCATTTGGTTCCGCGCGCCCGCTTGGAGAAGCCGGGTAGGCCGCTGAAGAGTTCTCTCAGCGATCGCTCGGACCCTTTTTTGTCTTCGCCCGCGAGACCTCGACGAATCCACCAACTCGCCTGCGGTCCGACTCCTCGTCGGAAACGAGAGACTCTTGCCTGGCCCGTCGAGGCCTTGCGCAACGACGGACTGCTAGAGCTTGCCGAGCACCCTCAGAATCCGTTCGATGCGGCGGTGCATTGAAGGAGTGTGTCGGACGATGATTCGACCGTGGGTGGACTGGATGCTGACCCCTTCGTGATCCCAGGAGTCGTTGCCGGTCGCGTTCTGAAGAACGGTCACCAAGTCGTCCTCGGTGACCCCTTCTTGGATGACCTCCCGCGGAGGCGGCTCGTCGAATTCGCGGCGCCCCAATCCCAACTCCGGCGCAATGAAATCCGTCAGCGGAAACACCGTGCCTCGCACGTCGTAGATCTTGACGACCGCGGTGCGACGAATGGCCTCCTCGGGAGTCGTCGCAATGAGGGCCCCGTCCTCCAAGAGGAAATGGATGTCGTGACGTCGGGCGAGCACGCGAAGAAGGGACAGCGCGCGTCCGCGAGTCCAGGTGAGATCCACCACTTCGCCGCGATCCGCGAGCTCCGGAAGAACCACAATCGGGACCCCCACGATCGCGGACAACTCTTGCATGGCTTCCGGGAAATCGACACTGTCCCAGGTGACCTTCACCGAACTCCTGGCCAAGCGCTGATACGGAGTGGGCTCTTGACCGTCGGCCCGCGCGGTGAGCGCAAGCAAGGTCACCATTGCCAACGATCGACGCATCGTGATTCTCCCTTCTCTATCCAGACAAAACGGAGCGGTCGGCGTCGTGGGAAACCCGGCTTCGGTCGCAAATCCCGGAACCCGGGAGAGTCAGAAACACTAGCATTCGAGGCCGATCCGCGTAACGCGCGCGAGGTGCTTGCGCCGGGTTCTCGAGACGATGTTGCTCGAAAAGCCACCGCGGGGTGGGTTTTGCGGGAACCGAACCGATGGCCGGTCCGTCTCCCGGTGGTCCTGACTCCCCCCTTTCGGAACGACCCGACAAGGAGAAATCTGATGGCTCCGCGACTGTCCCTGAGCTTCGTGTGCTTGGCCGGCTTCGGTCTGCTCGCTTCGGCGGCAGCCGCGAGTGAACCCACCCGATTGATCCGCATGCGCCCCGGTCCTGGATTGGCGTCTCAGGCCTACTTCGCCACCACCGCCGTCGAGTTGAACCTGGACGTTGCCTCGGTGGATCCGGAATACGGCGTCGAAGTCTTGGCGAGCCAGGACGACCTCATGGCATTGGACCGTCGCGGCGTCCCCTACCAAGTCATGGTCAACGACTTGGAAGCGTTCTATGCCTCGCGGCTCGACCAAGTCTCGGGAGCTAGCAGTTCCTTGGGTACCTGGCTGAGCCCCGGTTTCGGTCAAGGATCCCTTGGCGGGTACTACAACTACGCCGAAGTCGCCTCGATTCTGGACCAGATGCACGCCGCGTATCCCACCATCACCACCGCCAAGTTCAGCATCGGTCAGACCATCGAAGGACGCGAGATCTGGGCCATGAAGATCTCCGACAACCCCGACACCGATGAAGCCGAGCCCGAGAACCGCCTGGATTCCATGCACCACTCCCGGGAACCCCAGAGCATGCAAAGCGTTCTCTGGTACATGTTGTTTCTGCTGGAGAACTACGGGACCGATCCTCTCGCGGATTACCTGGTGAATGAGCGGGAGACCTGGTTCATCCCGATCGTCAATCCCGATGGCTACGTCTACAACGAGACCACCAATCCTTCCGGTGGTGGCCTGTGGCGCAAGAACCGCCGCGACAATGGCGATTCGACCTTCGGCGTCGACCTGAACCGCAACTACTCCTACGAGTGGGGCTACGACAACGTCGGATCCAGCCCGAACACCAACTCCGAAACGTACCGAGGCACGGCCGCGTTCAGTGAGCCGGAAACGTTGTCGATGAAGAACTTCATCGACGCGCGACAGTTCGAGACAGCTCTCACCTGCCATACGTACAGCAACCTTTGGCTCTCCGCCTGGGGTTACGACACCATCCTTCCCGCGAACATCGACGAATACGAGGAAGTCTCGGCCCTCGCCACGGAAGAGAATGGCTACCTGGCGGGCCCGGCCGCGATCGTGCTGTATGCCGCCAACGGGGTCACCACGGATTACGACCACGGGATCCATGGCACACTCTGCTGGACCCCGGAAATCGGTGGCACCAGTGACGGCTTTTGGCCGCCGTCCTCGCGAATCGTCCCCCTCGCCGAAGAAAACCTGCTCGCGTTCCAGCGCACCACCTTGGCCGCAGGCGCCTATGCCAATCCCAAGGATGTTCAGGTGATCGATCTCGGCGACGCCGACGGCAACTTCGAACCAGGCGAAACCGTGGGCTTCCTGGTCACGGTTCAGAACAGTGGACGGGCTGCCACCAGCGGCGCAGTGACTCTGCGCCTCGAGTCGAGCGATCCGCACCTGACCCTAGTGACCTCCACCCAAACCCTGCCCTCGTTGGCTTCTTTCGGAGAAACGGACAACAGTGGCAGCCTCCTCACCGCGCAGGTCTCTGCAGGAACTCCCTTGGCCGAAGTGATCGAGTTCACCGTGGTCGTCGAAGCCGAAGGCTTGGATCAGTCCAGCGACTCCTCGTTCACCGCCGGGTTCTCGTTTCCCTTCCTTCGGGATGATCTGGAAGAGGACCGCGGCTGGATCGCGGGGCTGCCGTCCGACACCGCCAGCACCGGGCTTTGGGAATACGGAGACCCGATCGGCACCACGTCCGGTGGGCAGCCCATGAATCCGGAAGACGACGCCAGCGATGTTGGTGTGAATTGCTACGTCACCGGGAACGGGGGCGGAAGCGGCGGTGCGGACGACGTGGACGGAGGTTTGACAACTCTCATCTCGCCGCCGTTCGACCTGTCCGGACCGGCCGTTTCCATTCTGACCTTCGCACGCTGGTATGCCCTGACCAACAACATCGACGACGAATTCCAAATCTCGATCTCGAACGATGACGGAGGCTCCTGGGTCGATCTGGAACGAGTGGATCGCCACATCAACGAATGGACGCGGGTTTCGTTCCGTGTCGATGACGTGTTGCCTCCCACGGATCAGATGCGCCTGCGCTTCATCGCCGAAGACGACCCCAACAACTCCTTGGTGGAAGCCGCCATCGACGACGTCGAGATCATTGCCTACGACTCCCTGTCGAAACTGAACCTCTACGGCGAACCAGTCGTCAACGGACCGATGATGTTGAACGTCGGTGGTGAGCCCGGACGCTTCTTCTTGCTGTACGTGGGCACGGAAACCGTCGACCTTTCGTTCAACGGCTGGGGCGGTTCCCTATTGATCGACCCGGCGAGCTGGGCGCGCCTCGCGTCCGGGACGATTCCGTCGGACGGTCTCTACGAACTTCCCTTCCTGATGCCGGACATCCCGGTGCTGTCCGGCGAGTCGCTCTACTTCCAAGCCCTGTTCTTCGGGGACGGAAAGCACTTCTCCAACCGAGACGGGCTGCCCTTTCCCTAGCAGACCGTTGAAAAAGTCTTTCGGCGCCCTGCTAGTTCTCCGTCCCCGCGATGAGCGGGTGGCTTGACCGAATCGTCGTCGCGGTCATCATGGTCGGATTCCAGAGCCGGACTCTCCCGGTTCGTGATCCGATCCGTGAGACCAACCATGCTTCGATCCGTGTGGGCCACCGTTGGCGGTATCGTCGTTTTCACCACGCAGCTGTTTGGCCAAGCGCCTGCCTTCGAACCCCTGCGTTTCGGCGACCCCGTCGACACCGAGCGGATCCCCTGGTTCGCGAACGCCGATCCCGACCCCTCGATTCCCGTGGCGGAAGAGGTTTTGGGTCAAACGTTGGGAACTCGACTCAGTCGTCACTCGGAAATCCTCGAGTGCTTTCGTCGTTGGGACGAGGCCAGCGATCGGTTGGTGCTGCGCAATCACGGAGTGACCCACGAAGGCCGACCGCTCATCCACGCGGTGATCACCTCCCCCGACAACCAGGAACGCCTCGAAGAGATCCTCACCAACCTGGGGCGCCTCGCGGATCCGGAAGGATTGGAGGAAGCCGAAGCGAACGCGCTGATCGACGCCACCCCCGCCAGCGCCTGGCTGGGATACAGCATTCATGGTGACGAGCTTTCCGGTTGCGACGCCGCCTTGGCATTGACTCACCACCTGGTGGCGGATCGATCGGAGCCAGTCCTCGAGCTTCTCGATCAGCTGGTCATCGTGGTCGATCCATGCATGAATCCCGATGGGCGGCAGCGCATCTTGACCATGGTCGAACAAGGCGCTGGAACCGTCCCCAACCTGGACTACGCGAGCATGCAACGCGGGCGCTGGCCGTGGGGTCGGGGCAACCATTACTTGTTCGACATGAATCGAGACTGGTTGGTCGGGACCCAGCCGGAAACTCGTGGGCGTTGGAGTGCGGCCCGCCAGTACCACCCCCAATTGTTTGTCGATGCCCACGAAATGGGCTCCTTGGACACCTTCTTGTTCTATCCCCAGAACCAGCCCCACAACCCGTTCCTGCCCGCCACTTTGGATGGCTGGCATCAGAAGTTCGGCAACGATCAAGCCGCTGCCTTCGATTCCTACGGATGGGGCTACTACACGCGGGAATGGGCAGACGGCTGGGGCCCCTACTACTCCGATGCCTGGGGCTCGCTGCAAGGAGCCATCGGGATCCTCTACGAACAAGCAAGCACCTCGGGGTTCGCCCTTCGCCGGCAGTCGGGAGAGATTCTCACCTATCGCGAGGCCGTGCATCACCAAGTCGTCAGCAGCTGGGCCAACTTGACCACCTTGGCGACTCACCGCAAAGATGTCCTTCGAGATTTCTGGAAAGGGCGACGCCACAACTCCTCGGCGGACGCTCCGGGAAACGACCGCATGTTCGTTCTCGTTCCCGGCCGCCACCCGGAACGGGAACGGGAGCTCTTCTCGCTGCTCCGGCAACAAGGGGTACGAATCTTCGAAACCACCGAATCTTGGCAGGGCAATGCCGCGCGGAACACGTTGGGAGAAACCGCGGATTCCGTCGAGTTTCCCGCCGGCTCCTGGGTGATCCGAACCCGTCAGCCGCAAAGCCCACTCATCAAGTCCGCCCTGACTTTCGACGTTCGCCTCGGCAAAGCAGCGCTGCTTCACGAGAGAAAAGAGCTGGAGCAGAAGGGACAAACAACCTTGTACGACGCGACCGCCTGGTCGCTTCCTCTGGCCTTCGACTTGAACGCCTACTGGTGCGAGGACCAAGAGATCGATGGGAACCCACTGGAAACCCTGACCCCGCCCGGCTCCGCGGCGCCCTCCCCATCCGGCGACGATCCCACTTACGCTTGGGCCATGACCAGTCAAAGCGATGGCCTCCTGCCGTTCGCGGTCGCCGCCATGGAACAAGACCTGTCCGTCCACATCTCGGACCGGGAGTTCGCTTTCGCCGGCCAAGTCCTCCCCCGCGGGAGCTTGCTGATTCGCCGCCACGAAAATGAACGCAGTGGGCGGGACGCCGCCGAGGTCGCCCGCCGAGTTCAACGAGCCGCCTCGACCTCTGGCGCGAAACTCCTGTCACAGACGACGGGCCGCTCTCCCGACGAGGGTCCGGACCTCGGCGGAGGGCACTTCCGTCTGCTGGAACGTCCGCGGGTCGCGCTGCTCGGCAACTCGCCGGTGGCGCCGGACACCTATGGGCACCTCTGGCATCACCTGGATCAAGAACTGCGGATTCCCCTGTCTCAACTCGACGCCCAATCCTTCAGCAGCACCGATCTGCGTCGCTACAACGTGCTGGTGTTGCCTCCGGCTTGGGGACTCGACGGGTTCCTGTCCCAGCACAGGAGCAAGATCGAAGATTGGGTCCGGCAAGGCGGAACCCTGGTCGCCTGTGGCAATGCCGCCGCCGCCTTGTGCCAAACCGAGGAGCCACTCACTTCCGTCGTCCTGAGGCGTCACGCTTTGGAAGAGCTCGAGCAGTACGAATCTGCGGCTCAGCGCGAGTTGGACTCCCGCGAAGTCGAGCTGGACGAAAACCTGGTATGGCAGGGAATCGCCTCGCCCGAACGCGGCACGAACCCACAGGACGAGGAACCGAAGCCCCAAGACGACTCGAGTGTCGCGGAAACCACCGCTCACCCGAATCCGGACCAAGAAGACACCTGGCGTCAGCGGTTTTCTCCATCGGGGGCGTTCTTGAAAGGCCTCGTCAACGAACTGTCTTGGATCACCGCCGGCTGCGAACCTCAGATGCCGGTCCCCGTCGCAGGATCATCGGTTTTCCTGGCGCGAACCCCGGTTCGCACGGCCATTCGCTTGGCGCCGAGTGACGAGCTGCGCGTCTCCGGCCTGCTGTGGCCCGAGGCCCGGTGGCGTCTGGAGCGCTCCGCGTACCTGACCTTGGAGTCCTTAGGACGTGGCCAAGTGATTCTGTTCTCCACGCCCCCCGCCTATCGCGGCCAGATGCGCGCCACGGCCCGGCTGTTTGGCAACGCGGTCGTTTTGGGCCCGGGACTCGGGGCTCAACCAGCCCGCGGCTGGTAGATCCAACCAACAACGGAACTCTTTTCCTGACCGGAAGGTCTTCCCCGATTCGCGTTTGACTTTGGTCCCTCTTCCTTCTGCCCCGATGAGTGGGGAGAAGCCCGTATTTGAGAGGGGACCGATGTCCATGGGAAAGAGCTCCGCCAAAGCTCGCAACCAACGGGGAATCTCGCTGATCGATTCCATTGTTGCGATCGCTTTGTTCTCCATTTCGTCCGCAGGGTTCGTCGGCGTCTCGGTGGCGACCAACAACCTTCAGGGTGAAAACCGCGACTACATCGTTGCCGCCATGATGGCGCAGCAGATCGTCGAGCAGCTGAGCGCTGCGCCATTCGAAGAGGTCTACGCGCGGTACAACGCCGACCCCGCCGACGACCCGGACGGCCCCGGCACCGCTCCCGGCCGCCAAGTCGACATTGATGACTTCTATGACACCTTCGGCGTGGGCAACTACGGCCAGTACCGATCCATGCAAACCCATCTGGAAATTGGGAACAGCGGGAACGGCAATGGCAACGGTAATGCCTACGGGGTCGGCAACGGCAACGGCAACGGCAACAACGGCAATGCCTATGGGGTCGGGAACGGGAACGGAAACGGAAACGGGAACGGGAACGGGAACGGGAACGGGAACGGGAACGGGAACGGGAACGGGAACGGGAACGGGAACGGGAACGGGAACGGGAACGGGAACGGAAACGGAAACGGAAACGGAAACGGAAACGGGATCAACAACCAGCAGACCCTCGACACGTCCTTCCGCGTCCGGGTGAGGCCTTCGCAGATCCGAGTCGCCCACGCGAGAGCCCAAGCAGTCACCCCCCCGGGCCACGGAGGAACGCCGCCGGGCCATGGTGGAACACCCCCCGGTCATGGCGGAACGCCCCCGGGTCTTGGCGGGACCACGATGCAAACGATCGCCGGCTTGGACCCCACCTCCGTCAGCGCCGGCGACACAGGAATCACCCAAGCCATCATCGAGTTCCCGTCGGGAACGGGCGTGGAACTCTTGGAAAACATCAACGTGCCGGCGCTCGGACTTCCTCGCGATCTGAATGGCGACGGCGTCATCGACGGCGACAACCACTCCACGGACTACAACATTCTTCCGGTGCGAGTGGACGTGGAGTGGGACTCTCCGGAAGGCATCCGCCGCGTGCAGTACTACGCCACTTTGGCCCCCGAGGAGGGCTGACCATGAAATCGCCAACCCCAACTCGCAAGACTCGCGGATTCACCCTGATCGAGGTCATGTTAAGCACCGTGGTGATGACGGTGATCGTGGGCGGCCTGTTCAACTTCATGCAGGTCAGTCTCGGCACCACTCGGCTGACTTCGGTTTTGGCGCGCCTGGATCAAGAAACCAGCCGCGCCATTCGCGACATCGTGAATCGGCTGACCCAGGCCGGCCAAGAGACCATCGCGCCCCCCACCATTACCCCGCTCAGCACCAACTCCATCAGTTTCCAGCGGGCCATCGGCTTTCAAGATGGCGAAGTCGTCTGGGACAACCCGGCGGTCATCGAGTTCCGCTACGACCCGACCGAAGCGGACGACGGCATCGATAACAACAACAACGGACTGGTGGACGAAGGCGCCGTGGTTCTGCGGATCGACGCGGACCTGGCCACGGAAACGGTTCACACCCTGGTCACGGGCGTGTCCGAGTTCCTCCAGGGGGAAGACGACAACGGAGTGGACGACAACGGCAATGGCCTGGTGGACGAAACCGGACTCGCTTTCGATTTCGGGGAAGCCATCAACATCCACCTGAGTCTCCAAAGGAGGGGAACGGATGGATCGGTGTTCACACGAACTCTCGAGACTTCGATCGATGCACGCAACTGATTCCAAACGCAGCCAACGCGGCAACGTCCTGGTTGTGTCCCTGGCGATTTCCGTGTTTCTGGCCGGCTTCGCCACCGCGGCGCTCACCGTGGTGACCTCGGCCTACCAGGAAGAACGCAGCGCCACGGTGCATCAGCAGCGGCTGTATCTCGCAGAAGCGGCTCTGAACAACGCGCTGGTCGAGCTGATGGAGGGTGACGACGGGAACGTCGGCACCGCCGTCGCCCCACAGGCTCTCGGTCAGGGCACGTTCTTCGCGACCACGGTGGACAACGGCGATGGGACCTTCACCATCACCGCCCAAGGAACCCAAGAGAACGGTTCGCGAATCGTTCAAGGAGTGGTTCGCCGCACCGGCGGACCGTTTGCCAATGCGTTGTTCGCTGGCAACGCGTCCGCTGACCCCAACTACGTGATGGAGTTCGGCGGCACCGGCGCGTCGGCCGACGACATCAACGGTGACGTGTACTCCGGCGGAGACATCACGGTTTCCGACGACGCGGACATGGACGGCGACCTTCGCGCCCATGGAACCATCACCGGAGCCAGCGGCGAAGAGGGCGAAGATCAAGGGGTCCCCGATCTAAGCGCCATGGACTACGAAAACAACCACGACATCGACGTGGCTGCCGAGTTCACCACCCACGGCGTCTACCAATCCGACGATGCGGGAGGCAGCGCCTACCAGCTTCCCGAGTCCAATCCCGGGCACATCTTTCGCAAGAACCCAAGCGATCGAACCTCGGTGACCAACGCCACCACCAAGGACGACTACTTCCTTGAGGATCCCTACGAGCCCCCCAACAAGGACTCGGCGTGGGACGGCAGCGACGCCTACATGGTCACTCTCAGTGGCATGGGCAGTGAGCCGGGAGTGAACTCCAACAACAAGGTGTTCTTCATCGACGGCAACCTGTGGATTCACAACTACCCGACTTACTCGTTCAAGTTTGCCTCCCCGGGCTCCGAAGCTCTCCGCACGACTTTTGTCATCAAGGGCAATCTCTACATCGGGGACAACATCTTCTACGACGACATGGACGAGGACGGAGTCGCGTTCATCACCATCGAAGATGAAAACGTTCCAGACAGCGGCAACATTTACTTCGGCGACCCAAGCGCCGGCACCTTGGAGACCATGCACTCCTACATGTATGCCGAGAACGACTTCATCGACAACAACATGGACAAGTCGGGAGCCGACCAAATCATCGTGTATGGCACGATGAGCGCTGGCAATCACGTGGCGATCGATCGCAATTTCGCCACTCAGTATTCGAAGTTCGTGATGAACTTCGACGATCGGTTGCTGAGCGGCGGACTGGAACTTCCCGGACTTCCCAACGCGGACGACGGTGCCGTCGTGCGGCTCGTGCTCTGGCAAGAGATTTCGGCCGTTCCCTAGGGAGCATGCATTGAACCGACCAATCACTCTTTGCCTTGCCTTGGCAAGCCTGACCCCGTCCGCCCTGGCCGACGGTGATGCCGCCAAACCCGGGTTCACGGACCCGGGAGCGAAGCGGGTCTGGAAACTCCTGGAATCCCAGGAGCCAGAAGCCAGCGCCAAGCAGATGGCCGAGACACTCCTGGAAGAGGGCCCGGAACTGATTCCTGCGCTGTACTCGGCGTGGACCGGTCACCGGCCGTCCCCCTCCACGGACCAGGAAGCTCGCGCGACTTCGCCGACCCGCGCGGACGCGGAACGCGAAGCCATGGAACGGGCGCTTCACCAGTACCGCAACACCAAGCTCCCTCCCTTCCTTCGCTTCGTGGCGCAGAACCATCCGGCCTGGCAAGAGCGCTTGCGCCTGGTGGACCTGCTTCGCTCCTTGGGGGATCCGCGGAGCACCGAGCTCCTCTTGGAGCTGAGTGGCCCGTTCAGCGCCGAGGAATGGCGCAGCCCCGTGATCCACGGCACGGTGTCTCGAGCACTGCAAGAACTGCTCGGGAAGAACCCCGAGATCACCTTCGCGGCGTTGCGGCGGCAGTGGAAGACCCTGCCGGTGCCCCTCGAAATCCTCTGTTTGCAAGCCGTGACCCACGTTGGCGGGGACGAAGCGATTCCCTTCCTGTTGGGACGCATTGGATCTTCGGAAGCGGGGGACACCCTGATCCTCACCACCACAGCATGGCTGGTCGGCGAAGGGGCCTCTCCTCATCGAACGGCAGTGCTTCGACGCGTTCGCAACGGGTTGACCCATCGGGACCCTGAAGTGCTGCGTGCCGCGGTCGCCGCGGTTGCCATTTTGCACGACCGCGAATCCACCGAGCCGCTCCTGCGGCTGCTCGAGCAAGACGAAACCATCACCTCGCGGGTCGCGTGGGAAAGCCTGCAAACGTTGAGTGGCCGGCGCCTCCCCCTGCGAGCCGAGACTTGGTGGGGTTGGTGGGAAGCAGAGCGCAATTGGTGGCAGGAAATCGGCAGCTCCTTGGAGTCTCAACTAGAGAGCGCCGCCCCAGAAGACTGCGTCCGCCTGGTTCGCGATGCCGCGACTCATCCGCTTTACCGTCACGACCTGACGGACGCTCTCGAGGCAGCCTTGAAGCGCGAGGCGCCGTGGGTGCGGAGCGCCGCTTGCGCCGCGCTGCACATGTTGAACAGTGAAACCGCCATCCGACCGCTGGTCGACGCACTCGAGGATCCCCACGGGGCAGTGCGCGCCGTTGCTTATGCCGGATTGCGATCCATCACCGGGCTCGAGGTTCCGCCGACCACGGCGGCTTGGTCCGATGCTTTGCAGGAACGAAGTCGCCAACGAACCAATGGGTAATAGAGGAAATTCCAGACCATGAATGCATCCAAGCAAGGCTACAAGCGAACCCAGGTTCTGGTCGATCGCAAGTTCCAGATCCAGTTCGTCACGCGTCTGGCGGTCGTCCTCGCCTCCAGCCTGGCTCTGTTCTTCGTTCTGTCGGTCATGGCACCGGCCGCCTTCGGCCTGTTCGGTGGCAACCCGAACTGGGGAGTCATGAAGGCGGTGTTTCGAGCGGAGGTTCTGCTCTACGCCGTGGCGTTGCCGCTGATCTGCACGTTCCTGTGTCTGTTCGGCCAAGGCATCCGCGAGACCTTCCGCATTGCCGGTCCCAACCAGCGATTCCGCATCGTGTTCCAGGACATGGCAAACCTGCAGATTCCTCGCGGCGTCCGCATTCGTAAGGATGACTACCTGCAGGAAACCGCTCAGGACATGAGCACCGCCCTCGCCACCATCCACCGGGAAGTGGCCAGCCTTCAGTTCTTGAGTGAGCAGGCAGTGGAACTCCTCGACGCGGAACAAGAATCGGGGCAGGAGACCTCGGCGCAGCTTCGCGATCTGATTCAACAGATCCATCGCTCGGCCGACCGCTTCGAACTGGTGACCGAGGCTCCGGTCTGCGAACCGATGACCGCAAGAGAAGCGGCCGCGGTCGAGTCCGAAGTCCACAGCGAGTCGAGCACCGAACAACCCGCCAACGTGTGAGAAGACTTCTCCGGATGTCCCCCGCGGGTTAGGGAGGCATGATCGCATTCCGCACAACGCGGTTCACGATCGACGTCGCCGACCATTCCAGAAGACGCTAGCCTAGAGACAAGCGGTCGGGCCCTTGACCGGGTGGCCCACCGTCCTCATGGGCGTCCTTCAATGATTGACATGGGTTGGCAAGCGCGCCGCTGCGCGGGTCTCCGCACGGCGGCGGGATGGTGCATGTTGTTGTTGCCACTGCTGTCCTGCGGCGGTGGTGGCGGTGGCTCGTCGTCGGCCAGCTCCGGTCGCCTCCTGGGCGTCACCTTTCAAGACCTGGTCGGGGCGAATGCGGAGCCCGAAACTCTTGGACCCCAGGACGCTCCGCTGATCCAAAGCGTCGTGTTCGAGTTCTCGGACGTTCCACCGCTGGATGACGTCGGCCCCCAAACGATCCGGATTCAGGATCAAAGGGGCGTGCCCGTCGAAGGAACGTACCAGCGGCAAGGGAGTCGGGTGACCTTCACCCCGACTCTTCCGCGACAAAGTCCCGATGCTGCGACCGCAGACAACGGCGGAGCCGGCCTGCATCCCGCGACGACCTATCAGGTGCGCCTGGGTCCCGGCACTTGGCCGGAATTCCTCGTCGACGTCGACAAAAGTCTGCTGCAACGACACCCCGACCCGGCCGATCCACGCGGAGTGATGGTTCCGTTCCGCACCACGGAACTCGCGGAACGCTACTTCCTCGGATTGGTGACTCGGCGCCCCCGACTCCTCGAAATCCGTCCCCAGGATGGATCCACAGGGATTTCTCCGTGGCTGTACAGCGACCCGGACGGCTGGTTTCCGCCGTCGCAACCGTTTGAGCTGCACTTCGACGGCCCCCTCGATCCTCACCAGGTGGGCGACCAAACCTTCTTCCTCATTGATCTGGACCATCGCACCCCCGATCACCCCCATGGACTCCCCTTGGGGGTGTCCGCAAAGCTTCGAGAAAACACACCGCAGCGATCGATCGTCGAATTGACCCCCACGGGCATCCTGCCGTTCGGCCACATGCTTTCCTTGGAGGCCCCCCAATTCTTGGCAAGCGGCGAGGTCGCGGTGTCCGCGGGTTCCTCGCAAGCCCTCACCGAAGTCGCGGCGACTTTCACGGTGGCCGAGTCTCCGGGACCCACGATCCGTGACACCTTGGTCGAGAACTTCGAGGATCAGGTCCGGCAAGAACGGGATCCGGAACTCTTGGAACGAGGCGAGATCCTCGCCGGATGGGACGAAAACGACTCGGGAGTACTCCAGGCTGCGTTCGGGTTCGAAGGGTCCGGGGAACTGGGCCGCTTCTTGCCCCTCGAGCCAACCCGAAACGGCGAGGAGCTGATTCTCGACACGGACGTCCAGTCGCTGCCCATCGACGCGACCCCGGATGTTTCCTCCCCTACCGTGGTGGTGGGAGGCGTGTTTCATTTCACCGACATCGACATCCCGGAAGGGGTGACTCTGCGCCCACTCGGCAGTCAACCGTTGATTCTCACCGCCACCGGTTCGGTCCGCATCGCCGGCAGCATCCTGCTGGATGCCGAGGACGGACGCGACGAATTCCTGTTCGACTCTTCCAATCGTGAGTTGGCTGGGGGACGCGGAGGACCAGGAGGCGGACGCGGCGGGGAAGGGCACCCGCTGCACTACATCGGCAACTTCGTGACCACCTTCACTCAGACTTCGCCCCCGGCCGGCGGACGCGGATGGGGTCCGCGAGACGAGAAACGAACCGGCGGCTACGGCGGCCAGTCCGGCATCCGCGATCACCCCAACGACGACGGCGAGTACGGCACCGGTCGCGAAATCAACTGCTGCGAAATCCAAACGGAACGTCACAACAACGGCTGGAAAGGTCCCGGCGGTGGTGGTGGTTCGTTCAAGACTCGCGGCACCAAGAAGAAGAACGGCTCAGGCAACGTGCTCGCCGACGGGCAGGGCAACTTCATCATTCGCACTCCGGAAACCCACGGTCCGGACTTCGACGTGTTGTTGGCAGGACGCCCCGGCGACTCTCCGTTCCGGGACGAGAATCCCAACAACGACATGGTCGGAGGGATCGGCGAGATGACTCGTGTCGGGGGAGGCGAAGGGGGAGGCGCGGGCGCCTCGATCTTGGATGCCTACTTTTGCGGAATCTGGTGTCGCCGCGATGCCGATCCGAACAACGACGAGTTGTGCGAACCGGAATTCGGCGACCCCCCACGATTTGCCGACACGGTGGGCGATGCCCGCGGCGGATCGGCAGGCGGCGGTGGGGGCGCGCTTCTGGTGAAAGCCTTGGGCTCGATTCATATCGAATCCACGGCTCTCATTTCTGCTCGGGGCGGTGACGGCGGCGGCGGAGAAGCGATTGGATGCGGCAACTGGGCAGGTTGCGCCGGGGGGGGATCCGGCGGAGCGCTCCTTTTCGAATCGGCCTTGGACATCCGCGCCGACAGCGGCGCGCGAGTGGTCTGTGGCGGTGGCACCGGGTCCGGTGCGTTTCGCAACGTGGGACACCCAGGAAATGCTTCCTGCTCCAAGGGTGCCTTTGCCATCGGTGCGGGCGGGGACGGCGGAGTCGGCATCGTTCAGTTCCGAGCCCCTCCGGGCGTGCTTCCAGAGATTTCCTCGTCCATCACTCCCCGCGCCTGGGTCGACAAGACCAACGCGCGCAATCCTGCTCAACTGGGCCCGATCAGCCGCGCCATCTCGACTTGGTACGACATGGGGCGCACCATTCAACGCGCGCCTGCGGCGACCAACCCCGTGTTTCGTTTTCGAGGCACCGACCCGGTCACCGGAATGGTCGTGACCGACGCCGAAGGCAACGTGATCGACCCCACCGACGGCGACATTCGAGTCGACTTTCTCGGCATTCCCGACCCGGACAAACCAGGCGAGTTCCTGAACGGCCAGGAGCCGCGCCCCCACTTCATTCCGAGCAACGCTCGAGTGTTCGTCGAGTTTCAGGGAGCCCATGCGGCGGCGGAAGGCTCCCGCGAAGTAGACCTCGAATCACTCACCGAGTGGAGCCCGCGTCCTTCCATTGCCAACGGAATGCAGTTCCTGCGCTATCGAATCACGTTCGATGTGGGCGTGAATGGAAATCCGGTCCAGGCCGACACGCCCAAGCCCACGGTGCAATCCTTGCAGATCCACGCGGAGTTCTGAGCCGGGTTCCTCTTGCAGGGCGACCACGAATGGACCGAGTTGCCTCCCCCGACATGGCGGGAAGACCGCCACCGTGATGGCGAGAAACGCGTGGATGGCGAGGAACGCGTGACGTCGAGCGACATCCGTCACTCGATAAAGAAGAGCATCTCGCGATTGGTGGCTTGGAGAGTGCCACTGCCATCCACGGAATAGGCTTGCAGGGTGAGGAACCAGCCACCCAACCCGACCCCAGGCACCAGGGACGCATCCCAGCCGCAGGTCGTGTCGAACGTGTCCACCACAACCTGAAAGAAGCTCTCGACGCCCTGGATGTTGACGATGGCGAGGAGCATCGGGGCGCCAGGAATCCCCCCCACCGTCGACAGGGTGAGAGGCGTCTGCCCGACCACGGGGAACCGTGGGTCGACGTTCAACCGAAACTCATCGAGCGAATACACAAAGGCGGCGCCTGCATCCCGGCCGCGCTCGTCATCCAGGAACACTCCGACGACCCCGTAGGAGCCGTCAACGGCCACCGAAAAGCCGAACTGATCGGCCGATTGTCCGGTCTCGGAGAGGAAGTGATCGATCTGAAACCAGTTTCCGGTGCCACGCTCGAACGAATAGGCAGCACCTGCGTCGGTGCCGGTTTCGTCGTCGAGAGGCGCCCCCACCATCACCCGATCCCCGGACAACGCCACCGAGGAACCGAACTCTCCGTTGGGCGAAGACTCGTCGGGCAAGAGTTTGGCCGACTGCACCCAACCTTGCGCTTCGCGATCGAACACATAGGCGGCTCCGCAGTCCGTTCCGCCTTCATCTTCTCGAGGAGCACCGACAATCAATCGCTCGCCTTGCAACGCGACGGCGGCTCCAAACTGATCGCCGGTCGAAGCATCGTCGGCGTGCAATTCGACCTGTTGCTCCCAGCTGCCGAAGTTCTTGGAGAACAAGTAGACCGAGCCGGAATCGAACCCATCGTCATTGTTCAAGCTGGCACCAACAACGACGGAAAGGCCGTCGGTGTCGACCGCGGAACCGAACTGATCGTTCTGGGCCGCATCTTGAGCAAGCAGTTTCTGGGTGAACTGGAACAACCTGGCGCCATTCCGTTCGAAGACATAGCAGGAACCGGACTTGTCCCCCCCGTCGTCGTCGAACGGGGATCCCACCACAATCACGTCTTCCGCGAAAGCCACCGAAGAACCGAATTCATCGTCCGCCGCGGAATCGGGAGCGCGCAAGATCTGACGCTCGACCCACTGGGAACCGTCGTATTCGAACACATACGCCGAACCGGCGTTGTTGGCCCCGTCGTCGTCGAAGCGCGCGCCGATCACCGCCCAGGAGCCGTGCATCGCCAGGGAGTACCCAAACTGGTCTTCTTGGGCAGCATCGCTGGCGCGAATCTTCTGAGTCTCTCCCCACTGCGAACCGGTTCGTTCGAACGCGTAGACCGCTCCGGAATAGGGACCGTCATCCCCCTTCTTCCAAGCGCCGGCCAACATTCGGTCCTGGTCCAGGTCGACCGAGTAACCGAACAGATGCAACGTCGCGCCGTCCCCCGCCGTCAGCTTTTGGGGAGCTTGGGCCTCACACTGAGCCTGCAATGAAACGTTGCCCCCGCTGAAAACAACGGCAACCAACGACGCAACCAACGCGCGAGAACTCATGGAGTCGATCCCTGGTGTGTGTGGTCCTGGTGAGTGAGGTCGAGCGGAACGCCCGACTTGACGATTGCCCGACCGGGGCCGGCTAGTTCGCGAGATCCGTCGATGCCAACCAACGGGCGAGGTGAGACGGCGCATCGTACCGTGGTCCGGAACAATGCTGAAAGATCCCCGGGCCGACCTCACGGAACCGCTCGGCGGCGCTGGTGGGAAGTGTTTCATGGGCTCCGATGACCAGGAACCCGCCCGGCTCCAAGCACCGAATCAAGCGCTCCAACACCGACTGCTGAAGGTCGGCATGGAATCCTCGAAACGCCAGATTGCGGCACAAGATGAGAGCGAAAGACTCTTCGGGAGTTTCCTCGCGCACATCTTGACGACGAAACATCACTCCTTCCCGGAGTTGGGAATGAATGGGAACGGTTCCCGCTGCGTTTGACGAAGACTCCCCCTCGTGGGCTGCGAAGATTCGCGACCTCCAAGCGGAGGGAACCTCGGCCATTCGATCGATGGCGAACTCCCCTCGATCGGCAAAACCCAAGAGGGACTCGTCGACATCGGTCCCGAGCAGCCGCAACTCGGGCCCGGATTGCCATGCTTGTTCGAGCTGCCAGAGAGCGCTCAGGGAATACACTTCCTCCCCGGCTGCACATCCAACGCTCCAGCAACGCAGTTCCTCGCCGGGCCCTTTTTGGGTCGCGAGAAAGGGGAGGACTCCTTGACGGAGGTGTTCGTAGACACCACGATCTTGAAAAAACCGCGAGCGTGTCCAGCGAAACAGTCGGTCCCAGCGAGCGAGGGAATCCCGGTTCGACTCGATGAGTTGGCGAGCCTCCGCCAATGAGTGCACGTGATTCTGCTCGAAATGCCGGACCAGTCGGGCGCTCAGTCGACGCCAATGTCGCCGGAAACCACGCCACTGCAAACCGAAACGGGGTAGGCACCACTGCAGGAACTCGACCCACTCCTCGGTCGATGCGTAGCGTCGCGGGTCTCCTCGCGAACCGCGGGGAAGCCGAAGCAGTGCGCCACGGGCTGGTGCCCCTGTGGGACCCGACGGCGCAACGAGCGTCCGCCTCGCCTTCCGGCGTTGCCAGGGTCCGATCCGGATTGGTTGTGCCATCACCGCCCTCGAATCCGGCTCCCATCGAGCCATGAAGCGGTCGCACTCGCCAACCGTCGCTCCCCCCATTCCTCCTGCTGAACCAGCGTCGTCGTTCATCAACGTCCGGTTTCGCCCGGGTGCCGGCGCCATACCAACGTCCGCACCTTGGGCGGCAGGAAGTGGTTTCCAGCCGGGCGTGTCGGGGGGATTGACCGAGGGACGTGAGACCACCGTCCTTCCATTCCGCCATCCACGCTGTGTGCGCAAACCCTCGGCGCAGCGGTCGATCCGTGCGGTATTTGTTCGGGAACCGGTGGCGTGTCGAGGACAACAGATCGGAATCCGAGCAGCCGCGGAATCCCGGACATTGTGCGTCGCCAGAACACCTCTCGACGGCTAGGATTCGGAAACCGATCCGTTTTGAAGAACCTTCCCGGAGAGACGTCCCATGGCCATTTCCCGCTTGCTGGTTGGCGGACTCGTCGCGCTTTTCAGTCTGTCCCTGGCGGCGGATGCTTCGGCCTTTGGCTGAGTGGGAGGACGGTGTGGCCGTCGGTCACCACGCGCAACGAAACGAGCCCCGGTTCGTACCGGCACGCGGACGCCTGCTGGCGCTCCTCGAGCGACCAATACCAGCGCCGGACGTCTCGGTGGTCGAGTGGCAGGAAACGTCAGCCAAGCCGTTGACGGATTCCTTCCCGGGGAAACCAACAGTTTCGCTTGGAACACCACGGTTCCCGTCGAAGAGAAACCCATTCTCGTGTACGTCTTCAACGGACACGTCTACGAAGGCTCTGAGTTCGAGTACAGCTCGTCTCTGGAACAGGGTGCCTTCGCGGACCGCAAGATTCGCGACCTGGCCCGCAACTTCATCTGTGAGAAGGTCTGCGTGGCGGATGAGGAATTATTGCGAGAAGTCGCTGGCCGGGAATCGGTGAGCACTTATCTGCGCAGCTTCTCGGAGAAGAAAGAGAAGCCCTCCGCCCACGTGGCTTTGCTGGATTCCCATGGGCGCCGTCTCGGAACTCTCGACGATCGGACCATCGCTCGCGGTCCGGGAGCCGTCGCCAAGGAACTGAAACGCTGCTTGCAGATCAACGCGGAACGTGCCGAGGCGGCTCGCGCTCAGGGCGACAGCTAGCAGGCCGTTTCGCTCGACTCAGCGTGACACTTGTGCGGGCATGCGCGGGATGATCCCTCGCCGCTTCAGCTCTCGATAGGCCGTGTCTCCCGCGGCATCGGTCCAGTCTTTCAACCAGTCGTGAATCGCGTCGCGAAGCGCCACCGGGGCGAAGAGTTCCGGACCGGCGGAGTGGGTTCCCGCAAGTTGGCTGACCATCAACCGTGCCGCGCGAATCCGGTAGTGGACTTCGCCAATGCCGGCCAGACAAGCCTGGGCATCACGTTGGCTTCCTCGAGCCAGTGCCTCGATCGCAAGCCGGCACCGAGCTTCTTGAGCGGCTTCGTTGGAACCGGAGATCCGTGACCAAGTGCGCACCGCCTCTTGGTGTTGGCCCCCGTCCCATTGACAACGACCACGGAGCAAACTGACATCGGGACGACGGGGTTCGGCGGCGTTCCTTAACTCCGTCCAGGCGGCGTCGACCGCTCCCTCTTGCAACGAGATTTCTGCTCGCAGGCACCGCTCTTCGTCGTCTCGCGCTCCCGGGTCCAACTCACCGATGGCGCGGCGAGCGGCTGCGAAGTCCTTGTCCTCGAGATGCATTCGCGTGCGCAGAAGTTGGATACGGCGACGGCGGCGCCCTTCGTCGCTGGCTTCCAGGAGTGAAGGGGGAGCCGCCAACGTCGCGTCCCGCAGCCTTCGCCAGGCCCGATCTCGATCCCCTTCCCGGCGGCAACGGTCGGCGTCTTCGAGCAATAGGTCGGGATGCTGGGGAAAGCGTGCCAGCCCCAAGCGTACGGTTCGCCGAAACCCCATCAGGTTCTGATCTTCCAGCTGAGCAAGCGCGGCTTGACGGAACAGCTGGGGAAGGAACGGATACTCCTGACTCTGGGCCGCCGGGATTCGATGAGCCAAGTCCAGGGCCTGGGCAAAGCACTTCTTGCGCTCCATGCGCTGGTGGGCCTCTTTCAAGGTGATGGCCAGCTTGTATTGCGAGTAGAGGTCTTCTGGTTCGCGCTCCAGGTGGGTCCGCAGCAGCTGCTGGTTGCGTCGGTACTTTTGCTTGGCCTCGATGGCCTCGGGGAGATAGCCATGATGAATCAACCGCACTCCGCTCGGGGTCAGCGCGAGCCCCGCGCGACGCAGCGCCGGCACCACGGACTCATGCACCGGACGCGAAAAGCGAATCTGGGGATCGTTGCGAAACAGCCGCGGAAGTGCCACCCACGCCGACCGTCCGCTGCTCAATCGATTCTCGACCTGGACGGTGTATGCGGATGCCATGGGGTTGTCGATCGATTGGCGCAGGTCGTCCAGACTCGCGGGGTCAAATTCCTCGTCCGCATCCATGACCAGGATCCACGGACAGCGAGCCAACTCGAGAGATCGGTTGCGGGCGACGGAGAAGTCAGCCGGCCAAGTCATTTGCTCGACTCGCGCGTCGTACCGCTCGGCGATCGAGAGCGAGTTGTCCACCGAACCGGTGTCGATGACCACCCAGTCTTCGACCCAAGGACGCAGCGATTCGAAGCACCGTGCCAGGGACTCGGCTTCGTCCCGAACGATCATGCAAACGCTGACGGGGATCACCACCGCTCGACTCCTTCCGGGCTCGGGTCGAACGACCTCGCGAGAAGGTCGCAAACTGTCTGAAGGAGACTTCGACCAGAGCTGCGCGGAAGAATCAGTCTTTCTGCGGGTTTCCTGAAATCAGCGGCTGTCCGGTAAGGAGCGCGTGCCGGAGCGGGTGGTCGGCGTCGAGTTCCACCTGCTCGCCGCGAATGCGAATCCCGAGACTCCCCCACAACTCTTCCAGCGGAACCGGCGCAGAGCCCTCGACATAGCGGGCCCACAGGTCATCCCAGACGTTGTCCGGGTAAGCGCTGCGCAGACAGCGAGCCACCTGACTCAAATCGAAAACCCCGGAGTCAATGCACAAATCGTCGGCGAACAAGCGGCGCAAGCCGTCCTCCAGCCCCTGCTTCCCCGCGGTGCGCCGTCGGATTTCATGGTCCACCAGCAGGCAGAACAAGGCACCACCCCAGTAGATTCCGTCAATGCCTCGTGCTTGGAGCATGCCGCGCTGTTCCAACGTGGCGCGGCCTCGCGGCATCCCGCGGACCAGTTCCTCCCAAACCTCTTGCTCCGTCGCCCAACCGGCCCGAGCTCGAACCAGAGGCTCGAAGTAGGTCGACATTCCCTCGTCCAGCCACTTGCCTCGCCGGGTCATGGGGAAGCCCAGGTGCAAGACTTCGTGCATGAACATCCAGTCGTCGCGCAGCTGATCGGGTCGACACTCGGCGCCAATCCACACACAGACCGTCGGGGCGGGGCTGGAGAGCACCTTGCCGAACAGCACATCGTCGCGACCGGGAATCGGGAAGAAGCTCACCAGGATCGAGTCGACCGGAAGCCCTTCCCAAAACTCCGCGGCGGCGGCAAACACCTCCGTGACGCGTTCCAAGAGTCGAGCATGGGGTAACTGCATGGGCCCATCCATCAGCGCGACCTCGACGCTTCCGAGGAGTTGCCCGTCGTCGGCCACGACCGGAACCCGACCCCGTTCGACCTGGCCAAACACCAGGTGAACGCCTCGCCGCAGGCGGTGCGCCGAACCAATCGTTTCGTTGGAAGAATCGAGCAGAGCGCAGGCCACCTTCGCCCCGCCCTCGATGGAAACCCGCGTCTGCTGCCAGCGGGGAACCGACTCCGGAACCAACAGGAAGGTGTTCCAGGCCAGCATCCAAGAGCGGCCCGAGGATTTTCCCTGCTCCACCCGACGCACCGCACGTCCGAGATCCTCGACGTTCACCCGGTACTTCAGAGTCCCTTGGGAGGAGGAAGACTCAGTCACCCATTGATCGCCGTCCCGACGAATCGTGCCAGCCGACCATTCGACCTGTGACAGGAAGGAAGCTCCGATGTCCTGGCCCAGGAGGAACCGGCAGGGCTGGGACGACGGGAACGCTACGTGGGCGGTGACCTCGAGCACCAGGGGTTGTTGGTCGATCACCCGAATACGGTACTGCCAGGTTGGTGCGGTCGCCGGTGTCCGGCAAGCGACCAAGAACATCGTGGCGACGACGTTGACTGTGGCGATCCACCCCCCCCGATTCACGAAGACGCTTCACTCTCGGCAGGCAGGATCATCCCCTCACAGCAACAGCGCTCTCCGCGGGCCTGCACCTCGGCGTAGTTTCGACACGTCTTGCAACCATCCCAAAACGACTGATCGGAGGTGAGTTGATCCAAAGGAACCACGCGGAACCCCAGGGAAAGGTTCATTGCCTTGACCGCGGGAGAGGTGGTCAGGCTCATCATTGTGGCATCGGGGAACAATCGACGGGTGCCCGCCATCAGCTGTTGCTTCAATCGGCGTCCCAAGCCGTGTCCGCGAAACGCATCGTCCACGACCAAGCCGGAGTGGGAGACAAACTTGCCGTCTTGCCAGTCCGAGAAGTAACCAAACCCGATCAATTGGTCACCCTGCAATGCCACCGCGGCTTTGCCCCCACGAATCTTGCCGCGCAGCCAATCTGGGCTCCGTTCGGCAATGTCGTGGTCTTTCGAGGCTTTCTGGATGAGCTGCGAAGCCGCCTCCGCATAGACGTCATCCGCGGCGGTTGCTTGGCGCACTTCGAGGTCAGGGGGGGAAGATGCCATCGATCCTCTCTCACCATTCGTCGTCGGGGGCAATCCCCGCGCTTCAACCCAGCAAGCCGGCCTTCCGCGCGAGCACCACCAGGAAGAATCCGAGAATACCCAACAAGGTCAAGACGGTGAGGGGACGATTGCGGGCCGCTCCCACCCACTGGCGCCGTCCGTTCAAGACCAGCAACGCGATTGCCACGAACGGCAGGAATCCCGCGCCGACCACCGCATACAGATTCTGCACCGCCCGAAACGTCATCCACAATCCGGGAACCGGCCCCAGCGCGAGGGCCACGAGGAACCACCGGTAGGGACGACTGACAGAGGGGCTCCTGACCGGCTCGTGGGACGTGGCGTCCCCCACAAGCCGCCCCCAAACATCGGCGAACAAGAATGGCACTGCCTGCCAAACCCCCAGCAGACTGCTGAACACGGCACCCCACGCACCCACGAGGAATGCCATTTTTCCCACGGCGCCGAGGGATTCTCCAAGCTGTTCCCCGATGCGCACGATGAGCGCCGCCCCTCCTCCTTCCACGGTGACTCGGTGTCCGATGATGACCATCGCGAGACCAAACAGCGCGGTCACCAAGTAGCCCGCCGCCAGGTCCCATCGACAGCCGATCAAGGCCTCCGGGCCGGAACGACCTTTCTCCCGAATCCAGTAGCCGTAACAGAGGATCGTGACCGTCCCCCCAACGCCCCCCAAAAGGGCGACGCTGCGCGCCAGCCCTTCGCCCTGAATGGACTCGGGTTGAGGGACGAACAGTCCACGCAGGACCGCCTCGGTCCCCGGCCAAAACAACAGGGCGGTGACGATCACGACCGCGAACATCAGTCCGATGCAGAGACGCATGACGCGTTCGAACAGGGCGAACCCGCCGCGCAGCACCAGGGCCACTCCCACCAGGCTGTGAATCAAACCCCAATAGGCCTTGCCGTCCTCCGCGCGATCGAACCATGGAACCAGGGCGTGGAAAGCGACTCCACAGGCGCCCATCAGGGCAGAGCCAACGAAAAAGCTCCAGAACACCAAGTAGACCAGGAACAGCGCCCCGACCCAGCGGCCTAGGCGATGGACCAGTCCCTCGAGGAACGTTTGGTCCGTCACCAGTTGCCAGCGCACCAAGCCCTCGGTGAGAACGAACTTGAAGAACGCGCCGATCACCACGGGCCACAACATGGCCACACCGATGTCGCTGCCGGCCAAGCCAGCCACCGCCAGGTCCCCGGCGCCAACCCCGGTGGCTGCCAACAAGAGACCCGGTCCCAGCAAGTGAAGTCGCTGTTTCCATGAAGGCGAATCGAGAGAATCCGGGCCGGACATCCATGTCTTATATACTTCATGCCTCCATGAACCTCCTGCGACCCCCGCGCGGCATCTGGCTAGCGTTCGCGGTTTCGGCTTCGGCGTGCGGTGACGTCGACTCCTCCGGACCGGCGTCCAGCGATCCGCCGAATCTGTTGCTGATTTCGATCGACACGACCCGCGCCGATGCCCTCGGCTGTTACGGATCCGATCGAGGCGCGACTCCGTTTCTGGACTCCTTGGCAGCACAGGGCATGGTGTTCGAGAACGCGTTCTCCCCCGTTCCTCTCACCCTTCCCGCCCACACCACCTTGCTCAGCGGCTCGGCCCCGACTCGTCATGGCGTGCGCAACAACACTGGATTCCAGGTCACAGACGCGGTCCCCTTGCTCGGCGAACAACTGCAAGAGCACGGCTACCGGACCTTCGCCGTGGTGGCCTCCATTGTCCTGGCAGCGAGTTCCGGCCTGGACCAAGGATTCGACGTGTTCGACGAAGGATCCCTCGACCCGATCGAGGGACCGGCAGAGCGCGCCGCCCCGGAAGTCGCTGCGAAGACTCGAGAACTCCTCGCCGGCTCTGCTCCGTGGTTCGGGTTCGTTCACTTCTACGATCCCCATCTCCCTTACTCGCCTCCTGCCGACTTGGCGCCTCCCCCCGGCGCCCATCCCATCGATCTCTACTACGCGGAGATCGCTGCCGTCGATCGCGCGATCCAGGAGATCGTCACATCCTTGTCGGACAAGGACCGAGGCAACACCGCAATCGTCGTGACCTCGGACCATGGAGAAGGTCTCGGGGAACACTACGAAGTGACCCACGGGCATTTGCTGCACGACGCAACCCAGCGAGTGCCGTTGATCTTGATGCTGCCCGACCGAACTCCTGGTCGGGTTCCCACTTTGGTGACCCTCGCAGACGTCGGCCCCACATTGCTCGAGCTGGCGGGCGTCTCACCCACGGAGTTGCGCGATGGAGAGTCGCTCCTTCCTCTCTGGCAAGACCCGTCGGCGGAGCGCGAGGAGTGGGCCTACCTGGAGACGATCGCTCCTTTCGTGCAATACGGCTATGCACCGCTGACCGGCTTGCGATCGCCCGAATGGAAACTGGTCAAAGGTGCCAGAAGCTACCTCTATGACCTGGGTCAAGATCCGCAAGAGAACCGCGACGTCGCCGCAGAAAAACCGGGAGTTCTGCAAAAACTCGAACGGCGTCTCGAACAATGGGAGCAACAGCGAAGCGAGCCCGGTGGCTCTCGGACTCTGAGCCCCGAAGAACGCGCGTCATTCGAAGCGCTGGGCTACGTCAGTCACGGCGGCGATCTGGCCGACGCCGAACGGTCTTCCCTCGCCGACCCTTATGGTCAGCCCCTCAGCCTGTTCCATCTCTCGGAGGCCTTGCGCCTGGTCCGAGCGGCCCAGCCCCAGACTGCCATCGTTGCCGCTCGCCACGCCCTGCGACTCGCCCCCCAGTGTTTCGCCTCCTGGGAATACCTCGGGCTGTGTCATGAAATGTTGGGGGAACACGACAAGGCGCTCCATTCCTACCAGCAAGCGCTCAAGCGCCGCCCCGATTCCGGGGAACTCATGACCCGAGTCGGGGAATCGGCACTCAAGGCGGGCCGCCCCGAGCTGGCCGAGGAACCTCTGGTGCGTGCCACCCAACAAGACGGGGCACCGGTGCGAAGCTATTTCTTGCTCGCCAAACTCCATCGCGACCAGCAATCTCCGGAAGAGGCGACTCGGGTCCTGCAAGCGCTGCTCCAGCGACCCAACCTGTCGAGAGCAGACCGGGCCCGTGCCGAAGAACTATTGCAGCGCCAAAAACCTGAAGACTCCTGAGCGCGGAGAGCCTGTGCAAAGCCACACGAACCGGAACTTCCCCTTACGGCGCGCCCTGCCCGGCTTGTTGATTGCCAGCGTGATCGGTTGCGGAGACCGTTCGACAGAACCAGCCCCGTCCGATTCTCCGTTGTCGCTGGTTCTGATCTCCATCGACAGTCTGCGCGCCGATCACCTCCGGTGCTACGGATACGATCGAGCGACCAGCCCTCGCATGGACGCTCTGGCCGCCGAGGGCGTGCGTTTCGACAACGTCACCAGCACCACCTCTTGGACCTTGCCTTCCCACGCCGCGTTGTTCACGGCCCTGCCCGATTCGATTCACGGCTGCGACCGAAACTCCCGGGTTCTGGCCCCCGAACGCACCACTCTCGCGGAAGTGCTGCGCGAAGCCGGCTACACGACTGCCGGGTTCTTCAGCGGCCCGTACCTTCATCCGCGCTTCGGTATGGCCCAGGGCTTCGACTCCTATGAAAGCTGTGCGGGCTACGAGATGTACTCCGAACAGTCTCTGCGCAGCAGCCAGCCGAACCAAAAGCCGAAGGGCCAAAACCGTGCCCATGGATTGGCCCACTCCGACATCACCAGTCCTCGCATCGTGGACTCGGTCAAGACCTGGCTGAAGCAGCGCCCGGAAGGCCCGTTCTTCCTGTTCCTTCACTTCTGGGACGTTCACTACGACTACATTGCCCCCGAACCCTTTGGCACCATGTTCGACCCCGACTACACGGGTCCGGAGGACGGTCGACGTCTGTCCAATCCGGCCCGCTTGGAAGGGATCGCCGAACGCGACCTGCAGCACATCGTGGCCCGCTACGACGGGGAGATTGCCTGGACCGATCACCACATCGGCAAGATCATCGACCTACTCGACAGCGCCGGTTTGCGCGACCAGACCGTTCTGGCAGTGACCGCGGATCACGGTGAAGAGTTCTTCGAGCACGGCCAATTTGGACATCACAAAGAGCTGTACCGTGAATCCATCGCCATTCCGTGGATTCTTCGGGCGCCGGGACTCCCTCCGGATGTCGTCCGCGAACCAGTCGCGCTGGTGGACATCGCGCCGACCCTTCTCGATCTCCTCGATCTCCCCCCCTTGCAAGTGGTGGCGGGACGATCCCTCGCGCCGCGCCTGAACCACCAATCGTGGCAGCCTTCGGACTACCGTTTGTCCGAGCTGGTCCGCTTGAAGAAAGGCAACCTGGCGTCGCTACGCACCGAAGACTGGATGCTCCTGCTGCAACCGGAACCGCTGGAATGGAAGGCCCTGTTCGACTTGAAACAGGACGCCGACGAAACGGCCGCCATCGCGAAGGACGACCCACGTTGGCGAACGGCGGAAGCCACGTGGAAGCGTGCCCAGGAACACCTGGATCGGCTCCGCCAAGCCCATGAACTGAGCGAGTCCTCGGAAGGAGGCGCGCTCAATACCGAAATGGAAGAGCAGCTCCGAGCGCTTGGTTACCTCAACGACCAGTGAGGTCCTCGCAGGCCGTTGACAAAGGCCTCGGATGGCCGATCGAGAGTTTGTTTCCGCCGAGGAGTCAAACCGCGGGCGAATCGTTGGATTCGTCGAGGACTCGAGGACGAAGACCGGCGGAAGGTCCGATCGGGCACCGCAAGACTCTTTCCAACGGTCTGCGAAGCCCGCGAATGCACCTGGTTCACTCGAACAAGCTGAGACGGTCGGCGCGATACACGGTGTAACCGTTCACTCCGCTTTCGTCTTCGACCCGGAGATCGAAAACGATCTCGGATGGGGATGACCGAGTGACTTCGAAGACATGGCCCAGCACGTGGGTGGAATTGCTCTTGCGCCCCTCGGTCAACAGGACGTTGCCAGTGCTGAGCAGAGGCATGGCTCCGCCCAACACGCCGGAGTAGAAGTCTTGACCAGGTTCCCCATAGGACCAGGCTTGCTCGACCGTTCCGGCACCTTCGTCGATCTTGTAGACCACGCCACGGCTGTACCAGTCGCCAGGAGAGGCCGGGGTGTCCGGCGGGATTTCGCGGTAGTTGCCATTGTCGAACACGGCAATTTCGCCATCTCCGGTGAACGCGGGCGCGTGCAGGTGAAAGGGCCATTCGAACGGGGTACCAACCGGGGTCAGCAGAAGCGACTGCCAGGGAGGCTCCCAGCGACGCGGATCACCGAGAATCCAACGCAGCTCCCCGGTGCTGCGGTCGAACTTGATCAATGCGTCCTGATGTCGCATCGACATCAAGTAACTGTCGTCTGCCACGTCCAGCGCCAGACCGTTGCCGTGGGTCCAATCGGCGGTCCGTCCGCCATAGAGCCCATCCCAAAAGGTCAACAGTGAGTCGTAGACCAGCCGGTAGGGGTCGAGCATGTCGTGCAGGCTGAACATGCGGGTAATCGTCCCGTCCCGCTTGAACTCGATGATCCGGTCTCCCACGACCTTGGTGACGGCCACCGTGATCGACGGATCGAGCTCGTCGAACGGATAGTCGGGATACTCTCGCATCTCCGTGGTGAGGGCGACGAAATCCCCCTCGAACTCTTCGGGCAACTCGAACAATTCGTGGTGGAACGCGTCCGGGAGATAGGGATCGTTCGGGTCGCTGGGTCGCACCACGATGGAGCCGGCCGGAGGTTGCTTGCCCTCATTGAGCCCGGCCGCGTGCCAGTGATTGAGAAGCGATCCGAACAGGTCGATCTCGAACAGATCTCCTCTCCCCTCAAAGAACAAGATGGTTCCGCTTCGAGTCACGGACCCCATCCACATCTGGTACTCAGGATTCTGGTAGTACCACACCACCTCGCCCGCATCGTCCAGCATCATCAGCGTCGCTCGACGAGCACCGCCCGGCAGCTCGGCAATGGTGGCGAAGAACGTGAGCCCGGGCTCCATCTGGTCGGGCATGAGAACATCGAAATGGAGCGGCGGAAAGTCCGCGGGAAGCGGTGGAGTCACGAATTGAGCTGCTTGATTCACCGCTTCGTTGCCGGCGGCATCCACAGCCTTCACGGTGATCTGGTGGGTCTTGTCGGGACGCATCCCGAGCAACGACACCACCGTGTCAGTGACGGGGTCTGTCGGAGTTGGCAACTCGAAGGTGCGATCCCCGTCGTCCACTTCCACTGTGATCACCGCCTCTTCGTCGACGGTGATGGACAAAGTGCCGGTCAATGGCGCGAACCCGGACGGACTGGGAGTCACGACGGGGTCACCGACGAACGCAGGTGCGGTCACGTCGGGAGGATTGCTCGGTGGGTTGGGAGGATTCGGAGGATTTCCTCCGGTGCCCGGCGGATTTGCGGCAGGAGCGCCTCCTCCCGAACCGCCTCCGCCGCCGCAAGCCGCCAAGCCCCACAACAACAGGGTCCCCAAAATCATCGTCGAACGAACTGGCATCTCGGCTGTGACTTCCCTCGTGGTGGTGTCGATGCAACCGGGGAGTTCGCCCGGTTTGCGTCATTGCGCGGAATTCCCGTGGTTTGCGCGTACCAAACTCGGCGACGCGCACACCGCAATCCAACACTCTAGCCAATCCCTTCTCGACGTCGCCCCCCGGCGCCACTAATAGCCCCGGGCCATGACAAGCAAACGCGCGCGATCCGCCCAACCAACTCCCGGACGGGTCGCGCGGCGCGTGGATTTCAGCGGTGCAGCCACATCTCCATGCTGCGGGTGACCATGTCCGCAGCATCTTGCTGGACGAAATGACCTGCACCCGGCACGGTGACCAAGGTCAGGTCTTTCTCCAACCATTCCCAAGTATCGTTGAGTCCCGAAGCCAACAACGCTTGATCGTCGAGGCCGTGGATCATGAGGACCGGACAACGCACTGGCGGATAGTTGATCGGAGGGGACGACGCGTCCGAGGATCCGGAGGTCGACCGTGGGTAGTTCACTTTGTAGTAATTCAGCATCGCTTCGAAGTCGGAGCGCTGGAACGCTTCGACGTACTTCGGCCGCGCCGCTTCATCGGTGACCCATCCCGCCAGTCCTTCGGCAGTGAGCTGCTGGTGAGCATCTTCCTTTTGGAAGTTCCGGGCATAGGCGCTGTTCTCTTGTTGCTGGGCGTTGTTGCGCAGCTCGCGTCCCATGCCACGGGGATGGGGCAGGTTGCAAATGATCAGCCGCTCGACCACTTCCGGGCGAAACATCGCCACGTTCCAAGCGATGGCTCCCCCCCAATCATGACCCACCAACACGACCGGGTCTTCCGAGAACTCACGAATCACCGCCACCACATCGCTGATCAAGATCGGCATGGCGTAGTTCTGCAGCCCCTTGGGACGATCCGAACGGTTGTAGCCGCGAAGGTCCATCGCCACCACTTGGAAGTCGACGGCAAGAGACTCCATCTGTTCGCGCCACGTGTACCAGTAGTCGGGGAAACCGTGCAGCATCAGGACCACGGGTCCCTCGCCGAGGCTGACACAGTGCAAGTTGACGTCGCCATTGGCCACCATGTGATGGGTGACCTTTTCCTCGAACTCTTCGGTGGTCGCGGACGCCGGACCCGCTGCCATCGCCAGGAAAACCACTACGCACATCAGGGTCTTCATGCTCATTCCTCTCTGAAGGAGCCGCCTCCCTGGGGCAGATCCAGGTTCTAGAACCGTTTTCCTTCTTCCCTCGCGGAGATGACGCCGATCCTCGCCATCAGGAGCAATCATCCATGTCGATCGACGGCGTGACTCACACAGGATTCGTACACCAAGCTCTGGCTCGCCAGCTGGCCAGTGGACTGGCGGTGCCTCCGGACCACAGCGCTCCCCTGTCGCCCAAATCCGCAAGCAACCCCGAGTCACTGACGGACAAATCCACAAACGCGGACTCCCCGCGCGGCATCCATGAGCTTACTCCCGAAGAGCAGAAGGAGGTTCGGGAGTTGCAGGAACGCGATCGCGAAGTGCGCGCCCATGAGCAGGCCCACAAGCGCGCGGCCGGGCAACTGGCGACCGGGGGACCGACCTACGAGTACACCCAGGGACCCGACGGAAGGCGCTACGCGATCGGCGGCGAAGTCCAGATTCGCATTCCGGAAGGAAACACCCCGGAGGAAACCGCACGCATCGCTCGCCAGGCTCAGCGAGCCGCGTTGGCACCCACCAGTCCCTCCTCCCAAGACCGAGCGGTGGCGGCGAGGGCCGCTCAGAAAGCGCGGCAAGCGGAGCTGGAACAAGCGTCTGCCTCCGAGGAGACCGGGGAGACGGACGACGCTCGGTTGCCGAGCGTGCCCGGTTCCCAGTTGCGGGCCTACCAACAAGCCGCCAGCCAACCGGTTCGAGGTTTCGGCCAAGAAGACGATTCGGTGGCTTCCACCTCATTGCTGGCTTGACCTTCCTTCGCCCGTCAAACCACACCCTCGAACTGCGTCGTCCCGAGTCGCCTCGTGGCTACAATTCCCGGTTTGCGCTCGCTTCCCGAAGGACTGGAGACGAACCGATGAAGAGGTGCGGCCAGGCACGGTGGTGGTTGTTCAGTCTGTGGCCAGCACTGTGGTGCGCCCCCGCCACGGGCCAACATCAATGGGCCCAGCAAATCGAGTCGTTCAAACCGATGGTCGTCAACGTCGAAACGTCGACCGAGGTGCCGCTGGAAACCGAAGCCAAGGGGACCGGGTTCGCCACCGGGTTCATTGTCGACGCCGAGCGCGGCATCCTGGCGACCAATCGCCACGTCACCGGGTCCGGCCCCTCCTACGTGAAGATCAACTTCTTCGACGGCAGTTTCACCGAGGCCAAGGAGCTGTACTACGACCCGACCCACGATTTCGGCTTCTATCAAGTGCAGCCCGATGAGATCGACTTCTCGCTCCAAGCCGTGACCCTGGGCTCCTGGCGCGACCTGAAGCTCGGCGAGGACGTGCTGCTGATCGGCAACAACGACAAGGAAGAATACTCCATCAAGTTCGGCACCGTGGCCAACCTGAACGTCAACAAGGGCGACCGGCACTCCACCTACATCCACACGACGTTCGATCGCACCGGAGGCTCCTCGGGAAGCCCGGTCTGGAACACCCGCGGCGAGGTGGTCGCCATTCATGCCCGAGGGACGGACACCTCCAGCTTCGAACTGCCGATTGACTACGTGACGGACACCCTCAAGCGTCTGCAGCAAGGCCTCCCGGTGGAGCGGGGCGACGTCGGCATCGATGCCGAGCTCATCTCCATTGGAGAGGCGATCAAGCATTTCGGCCTCCCCGCCACCTGCGCCGAAGAAATCGGCCTCAGTCCGGCGGGCCCTCCCAAGGTGATCCAAATCGACTCGGTGGTGCCCCACTCCACCGGAGACGGCATTCTTCGCGCATCCGACATCCTGTACCGCATCGACGGGGAGTTGATCCGTGACGACTTGTACGGCTTGGATGCCATGCTGAACCAGCGCGTGGGACAAACGGTGCAGCTGCAGGTCTATCGCAACGGCGCCCCCCTTCAATGCGAGGTCCCGGTCGAGAACCTCGAGCACCAGAAGGTTTCCGAGTTCCTGCTCTTCGCGGGAGCCGTGTTTCACGACATCACGCCCCGTCTGCGGCGGGTCCTCTATTTCGATGACGAGGGGGTCTTCATGTCGTTTGCCGATCCGGGCAGCAGTTTCTCGAGGATTGGCCAACTCGCCCGCTCCGGGAACGCCAAGGTGGTCGTTCAAGAGATCAACGGGATGCCGATCCGACACTTGTCCGACATGGTGACCGCCTGCAACCAGATCCAAGATGGCCATCACACCTACGTCGTGGTCCGCGACTTCAACCTGTTCGATTCGTCGCCGACGCCGAAGAGTCTCACCCTGAATCTGAAGTTTGGCCCGATGAAACGCTTCACCTGGAACCCGGGTTCGTTGGACTGGTCCGAGATCGACACTCCCGAATCCGATTCCGCGGGCCACTGAGCACGACCTCTCCTCGGTTGTCTGGAATCCGACGCCACGCTCGATTTCTGCTGATGACGGCCACGGTCGCGATCCTCGCGGGCACACTGGTCGTGATGGACCGCGCCGGCGGCAGGCAGCTCCTCGAAAAAGCCCTGTCCGAACAATCTCCCGCGATGCGCAACTGGATGGAAAGTCAGGCCGTCCAGGGCACCGACGTGTCCGCCGCAGAAACCGCATTCCAGGCAGTCCTTGCCTGCCTGGTGGGCCTTTGGGCCGTCGCCCTGGTGACCTACGTGCTGTGGGTTCGGAGGGCGCGTTGGGTGATCTGGATCGGAGGATTCTTGGCGACCTATGTCGCCCTGGAACAGTGGATGGCACCATTTCTCTTCATCCCGTTCCTGATGAATGAACAGTACTACGTGGCGGATCCGGATCATTGGCCGGTTTCCACCGACGCCGAACGAGGGTGGAACTCCGATTCCTTGCGCTGCTCCTCGAACGCTGACAGCTTTCGCCCGGAAGACCTGAACCTGCTTTTCTTGGGAGACTCCTTCACCTTCGGCTCGGGGCTTCCGCCTGAGCAGTCGTTCCCATCCAAGGTCGAGACGGCGCTTGGACGGGAGTTTCCTCAACGCGGTATTCGCGTGGCAAACTTTGGCTGGATCAGCTCATCTCCCCTGCTGAGCCATCGACGTCTCGAAGCCTTGGGCCCCCGTTACTATCCCGATTTGGTAGTCCAATGCATCGACATGACCGACTTCTCCGACGACTTGCGCTGGAAGGCCATGTTGGAGCGACGAGGCTTCTACTGGTGGGACCGCCACTTCCCGATGTTGACCAAAATCCTCGAGTCCCTCGCCCCGCGCTGGGTGCGTGACCAACGCTTGGCCGCCCAGGGAGACCCTCCCAAGAAACGGTTGTTTCCCACCGAGTACGCGCTGAAGAAAACCCGCCCCTTCCTGGAACCGCTGGTGACCAATCTGGACGCAATTCACACTTGGTGCGAGGCACAGGGCTGCGAGTTCCTGGTCATCGCCCTGCCACGGTCCTACCAGTACAGCGATCGCGAAGCACCGATGGACCAATACGGTCGGCGGGTCACGCCCTTGGGTCCCCACTCGTTGGCTCCGTTCCGGTTCTTCGAAGAGGTCTCCGAACGCGTCCCCTATCCGATTCACTCCATCTTGGAAGCGTTCCAAACCACCCGACTGTTCCCGACCTGCTTCGTCAACGACCCGCACTGGAATGACAACGGAACTTCGGTGGCGGCGGCGGCGATCACCCGCGTGCTGGCTCCATGGATCCGATCCCGCGCTCCTGGGTCAGCCAATCGTTGAGACCAGCTTCCCCCCCGGGGCGCTGGGGCGACTCGGCAGAGAATCGGACAAGGCACACCTCCCCCAACGAGCGGTGACCGGCGAACCGAGCTTCGCTAGCTATGCTCTGACGATCTCAACAGGCCACGCTCCTCTGGCCGCTTGACCTCTCCCGCGCCAACCTCGACCTGAGCGAAGGGAATTCGAATGCCGTGCAAATCACCGAGGCCGCTGCGAACTCAGCTCCTTTGCTGGGCCCTTGGCATCGGTTGCTCGGCGTCCGCGATGGCCACGGATTGGCCAAGGTTTCGCGGCCCCCTCGGGAACGGCAAATCACCGGAAACCGAGTTGCGGCTCGAATGGGAGGACGACCTCCCTCCGATCCGTTGGAAGCAATCCCTTGGGAAAGGCTTCGGGGGCGCGGCGGTCCGAGACCAGCAGGTCTTCGTCATGGACCGGGAGATGGGCGAGGCGGACCTGGTTCGGTGCATCGATCTGGACGACGGCCGAGAGCTCTGGACGCGAAGAATGGAAGCGCCGGGCCGATTGAGCTTTCCCGGGTCGCGCACCGTTCCCACGGTGGGTGAAGAACTGGTCTTCTGCGCCGGAGGCTTCGGTCACGTGTACGCGTTGGAGCGCAGCCATGGGGAACTGCGCTGGTCGGTGGATCTCGTCGAACGTTATGACGGGGAACTTCCCACCTTCGGCTGGTCTCACTCGCCCTTGGTCGTCGGAGACCTAGTGGTGGTGGCGGCGCTCAGTGAAGAAGCAGGACTGATTGCGTTCGATCGGAGCACCGGAGACGAAGTCTGGAAGTCTCCTGCGCTTGGCTCCTCCCACTCCACTCCGGTCTTGGCCAACCTCCACGGGATGTCCCAAATCTTGTTTCTGAGCTCCACGAGTCAAAGTGGAAAACTCACCAGCTTGGTGCCCGAGGATGGTCGACTCTTGTGGGAGTCCGAGGCCTATCACGTTCGCCTGCCGATTCCCGCTCCGTTCCCCGTCGATGACCGACGCTTGTTCATCACCGGTGGCTATCGAGCCGGCTCGCTGATGCTCGATGTGGCTGCGTCGGGAGATGGCCAGTTCGAGTTTTCCGAACAGTTCCGACTGGAACAAGGCGCTCAGATTCACATGCCAATCCTCCACGAGAGCCACCTCTACGTCCTCGTGAACGAAAACTGGAACGACGAACGCCGACGTCGCAAAGAAGGCGGGCTGATGTGCCTGGACCTGAACGGTCAGGTTCGCTGGCGGACGGGGGACGAGCCGTTCTTTGGTCGAGGAAGCATGATCTTCGCGGACGGACACCTGTTGATCCAGGATGGGGACAACGGGGTGTTGCGCGTGATCCAACCGAACCCGGACCGCTATCAACCCGTCTCCGAAGCGAACGTTTTCGAGATCGATGACAGCGACGACCACCAAATGTGGGGCCCCATGGCCCTGAGCGCGGGCCGACTTTTCATGCGCAGTCAGGACGAACTGCGCTGCCTCGATCTGCGCCCCTCCGAGCCGGGCTCCTAGCACGCCGATGCGAAAGGCCGGCGGGCCCGCGAACTCGAACTGAGTGTTCCCCGAGCGCGAAAAAGAAAGACAGCCCGGTGGTCGGGCAAAGGATCCCGGAATCCCGCCCACCGGGCCATCTAACATCACGACAGATCAGCGCGAGGGGCCCGCGGAGGTGGGCGTCTTGCTGATGCTTGCCATCAGGGTAAGCACCCTATCGTCACAGGGTTTTCCCTGACCTAAGTCCGAAGGTTGTTTTTTTCCGGTCGAGAAGGGGAAGTCCCAACTCCGCCGTCCCAAAGAACTGCGCCTTCTCCGCATCAAGCGAAGAAGGCGCAGAGGATTTCTCGAAAGCCAGGCCGGCCCCACGGGTTCACGGGGACGGGGCGGTCACGGATCTCGACAGGCTCAGGGAGTCCCTCGAACTTTCACCGGCGGAGTGCTCTCGGAGCCAACCCCCTCGTCGCCGTCCAGGATCAGGGCCTGGACGTGAAACGCGCCCCGGTCGATTCCCATCTCTCCCCAATGGCTCAGCACCGCCCGCCCCTGTTCGTCGGTGCGTCCCACGGCCAGCGGTGTCGCGGCCCCTTCCAGGTCCAGCTCCATTCCCTTGCTGGGTTGAAACGCTCCGCCTCGCAGACCATCGAAACCGCCGTAGAGGATGACTGGACGATGGGGTGGCGCTCCCACGACGTGGAACTTCAAGGGCCGCAGGTTGCCATTCTCGTCCCAGCCCTGGTCCACGGTCAAAGCAGCGCTCGTGGTGACTGAAACGTCGTCGATGAACCACTTGTCCTGAGCGTTGTTGACCTTGGCGAAGAATCGGATGCGCATGCGATCATGGAAAGCATCCGACGGCAACGAGAAGCTGTGGAAGGTGAACGTGTCTTCCGTCGTCCCGTCAGAGAAGATCTCGGCAAACTTCAGCCAGCGGTTTTGGGAACTGTAGTACTGGACCCGCAGCCACTCGCCGTCATCGACATCGCGAGCCTCGGTGTAGAAGCTGACGTTGACTTGGGAGGCGCCGCTCGAGTCCAGCTCGTTGCTGCGCACGTCATCGCGAAGACCGTCGGAGTCGCCGAACGACTTCATCTTCAACGACCAGACCCCGCTGGGCTCGGCCACCGCGCCCTTGCGAATGCGCGCTTGGTTGATGTACGTCCACTTGTCGGTATCGAAGCTGCCTGTCTCGAAGTCATCGAAGAAGGGCAAGCTGATGTCAGCTCCCTCGGTGCTGAGGCAGTTTCGCGACGACAGGTGGTTGTTGATCGAGGTTTCCGACTGGTTGTTGAATCGGGTCAAACCACTGGCACAGCCGTTGATGACCGAGCACATGATCTGGCAACCAGCAGCCGAATCACAGTGACTCGCGCTCCAGTTGTGACCAAGCTCGTGAGCCGTGAGCCCGGCCCGAAACGCCATGCTCGAAGAGAAGTTCGTTTGGGAAAGGCCATAGCCGCTGAAATCGCTGCAAATGACTGTGAGACTCGCGATCCCGATGGTGCTGCCCGCCAGTTCTCGTCCGGTGAACAAGTGGGCAACGTCTCGCCGAAAGTCCTTCCCGGACCACTCACTGCCGAACTGATTCAATAGCGGCCCAGGGGTCTTGGTGCTGTACGGGTCGTCGTCCCAGGTTCGGCGCACGCACATCAAGGTGATCTCGTAGGTGATGTCGACCTCGGTCTCATAGATCTCGCTGACGTTCAACATGACCGATTCCATATCACCGACGACAAGGGTGAAGTCCTTCCCGGCCCAGTTCCAGTACGGCTTGTCGATGTCGATGGCGATGTCACAGATACTGTCCCCGGCCGCACGCGGCGTCGCCGGCGAGGGCACGGGGACCGTGTGAGTGCGGTCCCGTTCTGCGAAGTCGTTGCCGCAGACGCCATCCGCCGGAATGGTGTCGTCTTCGTGGTAGAGCACGTGGGAGGCCTGCGGCGAGAGTTCCAGTGCATCGGACAACGGCTGGATCAGCCACCGCTTGCGGGTCGGCTCCAGACGAATGGTCGCGTCCAGCTTGCCTCGCACCGCCGAAGCCAGCGCCTTGCCGACCACTTCTCCGCGGTCATTCAAGACATCGCCTCGATAGGTCGATGGCGGCGGCGGCACGTGATCGATCACTTCACCATCGACGATTTCGATCAAGCGAAAGTCGCGAGAGCGCAAGCTGTGGGGATGCATGTCGAGCACGTAGTCCTCGCCCTCCAAGTGCACCGGCAGCTCGAACCCTCCCGCTTCGGGAATCTCCGGCATCACGATCTCGCGCGTTTGGAAGGCAGTCACGCCGAGCTTCTCTTTGACTCGAGCTTCTTGTTGGATCGACAGAGACAGCTGGGCCGTGGCGGAACTGGCCGTGAACAGAAATGCGAGGGACAAGCCTCCGGCGGCGCGGGTGATCGGGTGCATGGGTTTCTCCTGAGACCGTGGGAGTGCTGATTTTCCCTCGTAGACGAGGAAAACGCAGAAACGGCTTCATCAGAATCGGAAAAGTTCCGAAAGCGCCCCACGATCCCTCGCCGATCCGGAGATGACGTGAGGCCCGAAGGTCGCTATTGATGGGCCGCTGACGAGAAGGCCGAAACCTCGGGGAAAGAGCGCATGCCCGTCCGAAGAATCGCTGACAAGAAGCTCCGCATCGAGATCTCCAAGATGGATCCCTACGACTTGGATGGATTCCTGGCTCTGGCGAAGACTCTGATGGAGAAGCCCGAAGCCAGCGGAGACACGGAGCGCATCCTCCTGGACATTCTGGACCGCAGTCCTGATCACGCCGAAGCGAAGGGGCTCCTTCGGGACCTGCAAACACGGGTTTCGGTGCCGGTCACCGACTGAGTTCGCCACTGCTGCCCGTCGCGCGCCTCAGCTGGCGCCGCCGATCTGCCCTTCTTCCTCTTCGGTGTCCAGACGCCGTGGTGGAGGAATCTCGGTTTCCAAGTCGGCAACGAGTACCAGACGAACCAATTCGGCCAAGGAGCGCACCCGCATCTTGCGCATCACTTGAGCTCGGTGCTGCTCGACAGTCTTTTGGCTGATTCCGAGTTCCTGAGCGACGCCCTTGTTGGAGTGTCCTCCAACCACCAGATTCATGACTTCGGTTTCTCTCCCGGTCAGGCGGCTCATGCGCCGACGAGCTTCCTCTCGCATCACGCCCAGACGTCGAACTCGGGCATCGTGATGCACGGCAGAGCGGATCTTCTCGAGGAGTTCGCTCCCAGAGACCGGCTTCTCGATGAAGTCGTAGGCGCCCATTTTGATGGCCCGCAACACCATGGGAACGTCGGCCGAGTCGGCCAAGATGATCACCGGAACATCCACGCCCCCGTCCAGGAGCCGCTGAAACTCGGCGAGACCGCTGGGCGCGGGCACGTCCAAGAGCGCGCATCCTTCCATGGGCGCCGAACGACACGCGTCGAGGAATTCCGCGGGGGTCCCGAAGGAAAAAGTTCGGTATCCAACCGAGTCACCCAAGCGGCAGAGAGCTTGGCGAGTGTCTTCCTGACCACCAACAACCGAAACACTCGGGTGGGATCCATCAGTTTGCATGGGTCGGTCCTTTTCGAGCGCAGGGCTCCGACTCGAAGTGCTCTTTCCCCCCTCCTAATATCGGGCCTAGTTGACAGTGTCCCTATTGGGTGAACTCCTGATTCTCCCGGATCTCCCGGGGGCAAACCTGGGGCAACCGGGTTCGTGAGCTACACTGCGGCATTCTCCGCTCACAGTTCCCGCGCGTCCGCTGGAGAGGTCGCCGCTTCCCGGAAACGCCTCGTTCGCCCCTGACTGGATTGCGGATCCCGAGCTACGGATTCGGGAGCCGTGTCCAAACCCGGGTGCCAAGAGCGCTCGCCTGGATTCGCCAACGAGCGACGGGGAAGCCCGCCGCCAAGGGAGGTTCTCATGGCAGAGAACGGAGACGTCAGTCAGCGCCTCCTGCAAGCCCAGCGGATGGAGGCGATCGGTCAACTCGCCAGCGGGATGGCCCACGACTTCACCAACCTCCTGACGGTCATCGCCGCCCATGTCGAGTTTTTGGATGGCGCAAAAACCCGCGAAGAGATTCAGCGGTCCTTACAAAGCATGCGGTGCGCGGTGGAACAGGGCACCGGAATCGCGCGCGCGCTCCTGTCGTTCCACCGCCGCATGCGTCCCCAAAAAGTCCCGATCGACCTGGGCCACAGCGTCGATCAGGCCGCGCGCATGCTTCACCGCCTCTTGCCCGCCGCGATTGAACTGAAGTCCCAGATCCCCCATCCCTCGCCGTGGATCGAAGCAGACCCCGTCCAACTTCAGCACGTCGTCCTGAACCTGGCCGTCAACTCTCGAGACGCCATGACTCACGGAGGCGTCCTCGAGCTACGCGTGCGCGATCCCGGAAATGGCAAAGCCGTGTTGGAGGTGGAAGACACAGGCCCCGGCATTCCCGAGGAGGTCCGCGAGCGAGTCTTCGAACCGTTCTTCACGACTCATCAAGGCACCGGCCTCGGACTGTCCGTCGTGCAAAGCATCGTGCAAGATCACGCGGGAACGATGGAGCTCGACTCCCGAGGGGAATCCGGAAGCTGCTTTCGAGCCACCTTTCCGAAGGTCTCCGCTCCCCCGGTGGAGCCGGACTCGGATCCTGCTCCCGTTGCCACCGGCAGTGGTCAGCTCATTTTGCTCGCCGAAGACGACTCCCAGGTGCGGGCGGTGATGGGAGGCACCTTGGTTTCCGCCGGGTACTCCCTGTGTGGCGCCGCCGACGGTCGTGAAGCACTGGATCGCTTCGAGAAACAAAAAGAGGAAATTGCCTTGGTCGTTCTCGATCTGGATCTTCCTTACCGGAACGGGGTCGAGTGCCTGGCCGAGATTCGCGAACGCAAACCCCACCTTCCCGCCATCCTGGTTTCGGGGAATCCACCGGAAGAAGTCGAGGCGATGCAAGACCACCGCACCACGCTGTTGATGAAGCCATTCCCGATGGCCGAACTGACTCGCCTTGCCCACTCCCAGCTGAATCAAGGCAAAGAACGGAGCCGTGGACGGTGACCACAACCATACTCCTCGCCGATGACCACGCGTTGTTTCGGGAGAACCTGCGCGACCGCTTGAACTGCGAAGAGGACCTGACGGTGGTTGCCACCGCCTCCACCGCCGATGAAGCCTTGGTCCTTGCCCAGGAACTGGAACCGAACGTCGTGGTTCTCGACATCGACATGCCGGGAGTCACCAGTTTCTCCGTGGCCAAAGAGATCCGAACAAGATCGGAGTCCACCCAGATCCTGTTCCTGAGTGCGTTCTCGAAGGACCTGTACATCGAAGAGGCCCTGGACGCCGACGCCATCAGTTACTTGACGAAACACGAGACCCCGGATGTGGTGATTCGCGCGGTGCGTCAAGCCGCCAAGGGCTTTGCCTACTTTTCTCCCATGGTCCAATCTCGTCTGATCGTCGACTCGGAGAATCGCGTGCGTTTGTCATCGGCATCCGCGACTCGCACTTCTTCCTTGACTCCAAGAGAACGCGAGGTGCTTCGCTACCTGGCCCGCGGACTGTCCAAGAAGGAAATCGCGGCCACCATGCACCGCAGCTACAGCACGATTGACAAGCATGCGGAGAACCTCATGGCGAAGCTCAACATCCACGATCGGGTCGAGCTGGCGCGATTCGCCATTCGAGAGGGCTTGAGCGAGCCCTGAGCGAGCCTCCCCCGAGGTCTCCGCACCCCGAAACGGAAGAATCTTCCGGTTCTCCCCGGATCCTTCGGGGCCTTTGAAGCTCGGTCGCCTGCCACGTCGATAGGGATTCGGTTCCTTTTTCGTGGGAGAATCCGATGCCGACTTCAGGCACGTCCGTGGAGCACACCACTCCCCCCACCGCTTCCACTGTGTTGCGGGTGGCGGGTCTGGCTTGCTCTTATCTCGTCTTGTTCTTGCTGCTCAGCTGCATCGTTCCGCTGTTCCTGGACTCGGCAGGCATGCTCGGATCCTGGGCATGGGCAGCCACCACTCTGCGCGCCGATGTTCTGGTGCCACTGGTGGCGCTGCCAGTGTTCCTGACCGTGCTGTGTGGATTCGTTCACACGCTGGTCGCCACCCATGCCTTGGAGCGAGCCGAACGCCGACTGACGCCGGTCATTCGTCAAGTCGGACTCGGCAAAGTTCATCGGGGCGTGTCGGTCCGCCATCGCGGTCCGTTGCGGGAACTCGGTCAAGAGTTGGATCGCTCCCTCGAAGTGCTCCACGACAACGTCGAAGAAGTGATGAACCGCCATGGCCACGCCATGAAGGCCCTGCGCCAAGTGCTCGAGAAGCAGGAGATCCCGGACCCACACATGGACGCCCTCGCGGAATCCATGGAAACCGTCAATGAAACGCTGCACCGATTGCAGTTGCGGCCGCGGGAGTCGGGTTCCCTCACCGAGAACTCAACCGGCGTCGACGTGGTCCACCCCTTGGAAACCACCGAGCAAGAGGTCAAGGCCGGATGAGTTCCCGCAACCCAGAGGTTCGGCGCCAGGCCGGCATCCTGCTGGTGGATGTGGTCATCAGTCTGACCGTTCTGTTGACCGGACTCGGCATGTTCGTTTCGTCACTGGTCGCACTGAAGACATCCCGGCAGTCAGCCACCGAAGTGCATCAGGCACACCTGGCCCTGAAAACCGTGGTGGAAACGTTGCAGACCATGGGACCCACCGATGCGCTTCAACAATATCGGCCGGCCCTCAACGGAGATCCGTTCCCGGCTCCTGGATCCGGGCCTGGCCCTCGATTCGACATCCCGGAGCTGGTGAACCAGGACAACCCCGACGCCCAGGCCAGTGTCGAGATCTTGTTCTTCACCAACGAGAACGAAGTGCGTCCGGAACTGAATCTGCCCCGAGACCTGGATGGCGATGGACTGCTCGGCAACGCGGATGTCGGCCGGCTTGGGCCCGATGGCCAAGTCCTGGCGCGGGTGCTTCCCGTCCAAGTCCAGATTCGCTGGCGCGGCGCCCGGGGCAACAACCGGGTGGAGATCTGGCACGCAGTGCTGACGAGAGATTGACCATGGAACCATGCATTGCAAAGCCGAAACAACAGGCCGGACTGACCACCGTGGAAATGTCGGTCAGCGTGGCCGTACTCGTCGCACTGTTCGCGGGATTCGGCGCGGCCTACGTCAACCTCGCCCGACTGGCGAATGTCGAGATGTCTCGCGCCGCGCTCGGCTTGCGGACCTCTTCTGCTGCGGACCGAGTGGTGAGTGAGTTGGCCGTGGCTCGCCTCGATCCACCCGCTGGTGACGGCGCGTCCGTGACGTTTCAGATGCCTGTCGATCCGGACGGCGACGGCGTGCTCCACGACGGCAACGGCATCGTTTCCTGGGGCATGTCCATCAATGGAGTGGACCAGTCCGGAGCCACCGGCACCTTCGCCTACATCGTGGATGGACAAATCGATGAGACCATCCTCGGCACCGATGTGAACGGCGATGGCGACCAGCTCGACCAATTCGACGTAGGTCACTTGGAACGCACCCTGTCCGATGGCACGCGCTCCATGCTCACCGGAAACTGGGTACTGCAACCCTTGGGCAATCATGGCGGAGACGTGGACGGGGACCTGTTGCCCGACCCGGTGTTCCGCATTCAAGAGAACGGCGACCGCAAGCTCGTCACCATGGATCTATTCACGGCTTGGCCGGTCAACGCAGGGGAGTGGGGCCAGTGGCGCTACCAGTACAGTGTGAGCCTTCGCAACGACTGGGTGTCGAGTTGAACGCTCGCCACTCGCGGCATCCGTTGTCCCACCGACCGGGTCATCGCGCCATCCGCCGACGTGGCTCGCGCCAGGAACGCGGGATGGCGTTCCTGACCGCATTGGTGATGTTCACCGGAATCGCGGGACTTTCTCTCGTCTTCCTCACGGTGGCCCGCAACACCTCGGAAGACGCGGCGCGCCGCGGCGAGAGCCTTCGTCTGCAAGCAGCAGCGACCGCCACCGCCGACTTGGTCGCCCAAGAGCTGTGGAACCAGTTCGTGGAATGGAGCGGCGGAGAAGCCGGCCGACTCGATCAATTCCGCACCTTCCTCGAATCTGCTGCCTCTCCCCTGCCCTCCCCGCTCCAGCCGGGCGCAACCTTGCTGGACGACCAGAACCGCGACCTTGGCATGACCGACAACGGCGCGCCGGTCGACGCCACCGACCTGGTGGCGGCCGGTGGTGCCTCGGCCTGGAGTGGCCTGGTCATGGAGCAGGTTCAACTTCGACGACGGGACTTCCCCCTGGCCACCGACTTGGAGTTGACGGTCACCGCAAGCACCGGGGATGCCGCGGCCTCTCGCCGCCGACGGGTGCGTCAGGTATTCACCATCGGCGGAGAGATCTTTGCCGGATTCCAATACGCCCTGCTCTCCAACAACGTCAACTGCATCATGTGTCACGCCGAGTTCGACAACGTCGCGCACTACTACAATGACGACCCCGGGGCGCGCGGAAGCTTCGACCGAGTCAAGGTCGGCACCCTCGAATCGCTGATGATTCGAACCCGGACGGCTCATTCGTCCATCGCCGGGAGTCTGTACGTGCGCGGCAACTTGATGGACCAGCACGGCAACAAGCTTGGCGGACTGGTGGGAACCACACTGACCGGCTCCCAGTTCGACGCCCACGGCCACTTGGTCGAGGACGCTTCGGGACAACTGGTCGACGTGCCGCTGCACACGGCGGTCGGCACTCCGCCGCCGGAGCTCGGTCAGCTCTACCTGGACTATCCATTGGACGAGGTGGACCAGCGCGACGGCATCCTGCCGGCCGCGTTCCCGCCCCCCATTCCCGATTTGAACGGCAATCGACAGGTCGACGCCGACGAATTTGAGCTCATCGCCAACACCGCCCACGGCCATGTGTCCTCTGGGTCCATCTCCCTGATCGACCACGGCGGCAGCTTCTCGGGCGACCTGGATTCTGCCGGAAACAGTTCGGTCGTTTCGGGAAGCGTCGACAAGCACATGCTGCTGGTCGGAACCGAAGCGAATCCTCTGGAGATCGATGGCACCCTGGCAGTGAACGGTGACCTGGCAATCACCGGGGTCGTGCGTGGCGACGGGGCGATCTACGCCTCCGGCAATGTCTACATTTTGGGGGATCTGGTCTACGACGACGCCTCGAGCGGAAACCACCGAACCTATGGGCAGCAAGGAAACGGCACCAAGAACGTCCTCGCCCTCGCTTCCGGCGGCAACATCGTGGTGGGCAACCACCTGAGTGAAGCGGGCCGCTACGGAACCCGCGGCCCGGTCACTGGCGATGGCAAGAACGGCTTCAATTTCACCATGGCAGAGATCACCCTGTTCAACCGTGGGGAGTGGACCAAGACGCAGCCGAAGCTCCCGGCCCAAGATGGGAGCATGGTGGACAACCCGCTCTACGATCCGCACCACCAGCCGCGCTACTACGTGCTGGGGGACAACGACCCGGTCTTCATCTTCAACGGAGACGGACTGGATCCCAGTGACCGCGGCCGAGTTTATTTCGACACGTCGACCAACACCTGGAAGGGGCGAGAGTTGACTCTCAGCTACAGTGATGTGTGGCTGGAGCGCATCGACCCTTCCGACCCGCGCTACGCTGCCGCGGCGATTTCTCCCTTGGCCCCGGATGGCGGGTGGCTCAGCGAGGAGAAGTTCCAGGACCTCTGTGACGAAGCCGAAGACCGTCACGGCTCCGGGGCGATGGAAATCGACGCGTTGCTGTACACCAACAATTCGGCTTGGACCATCGCGCGCGGCGAATCCGACTACGAGGGAAAGCTCATCTTGAACGGCGCCCTGGTCGCCGCGGATACCGGCGTGCTGGTGCCGGGAGACGGCGTGGACGGGTTGCAGCTGAACTTCGACTCGCGAGTGACGGAGCAGCTCCATGTGCGTGATCCGTCCAGCCCCGCCGTTCTGTCACGAAGCGTGTGGAGCCCTGCGTCGATGACCCAGTGAGTGGTTTCGCCAAACCCTCCTCACTCCTCCCCGTTTTTTCTGGTGCCGCGCCGACCGTTCCCCAATGATCCGGAGCGCGCGTCACGGCGTCCGCCAGGGGCTCCGCGCGGTCGCCCACACCCGGGGAGAGTTCGATGCTAGTGATCACCAAAGTCCTCACGACGTACCTCGCCTTCTACGCGATGCCCCAGGAAACCGTTCCCCTGGCGACCGACGAACCAACGTCGCTCGGGCAAGACACCGGAGCCCTGCCTGAGGAAAGCGCGCCTGAGTGGGAAGAGCTCCCAGAAGTCGAAGAGGAGGGCTGGAGTCTCGACCTCGGCTTTCGCAACTCCGGCTTGAGCCTCGGCAATTCCTCGCGCTGGAACGGGTTTCGGCTGAACTTCGTGGATCGTGCCGTTCGTGAGGTGAACGGACTCCACTTCACGTTGTGGAAGCCCGAGGACAATCCGAGTTTCGAACTGAACGGGATTTCCTTGGGACTCTACGGGGCGCGCGCGGCGCGAATCTCCGGCGTGAGCCTTGGCTTGCTGGCATCGGAAAGCTCCGAGTTCACCCACGGGTTCAGCCTGGGAGGCATCGCCACCGTCACCGGGGACGCCGATGGGATTCACCTCGGCGGCATCGCCTGCGTGACCGGGGGGCGACTCCACGGACTGGGCCTCGCAGGGCTGGCCGTGGTCACCGACCGCGACATGAACGGCATTGCCTTGGGCGGATTGGCGGTCGTCGGTGATGGCGCCAGCCGCGGTCTGCGATTGGCGGGCTTGGCCTCGGTCAACGAAGGAAGTGTCACGGGTGTCACCGCTGCCGGACTGGCCGTGGTCAGCCAAGGCCAGCTGTCTGGGTTGCAGTTGTCCGGCATCGCCCAAATCGCCAATCAGGGCATTCGAGGATTGAGTGCCGCCGGCATCGCCATGGTGAGCGACGCGGATATGCAAGGCATCCAGGCGGCCGGGGTCGCTTTGGTGAGCCACGGTTCCACGCGTTGGGTGAGCCTGTCAGGATTCACTCTGGCCGCGGAACAAGACATGCTCGGACTGAACGTTGCCGGGGTCAGCGTCGGCGACGCGGCCTGGAATCCGTTTGCCGCGTTCGATGCGAGCCGGACCTTGTGCGACCAGGCCCGCGGACTGCAGCTCGCGGGTTACCGAATCCATGTCTCCCGATTGCAAGGGTTGAGTGCCGCTGGCGGCCTGATTCGAGCGCGCCAGATCGACGGACTGGCGGCCGCCGCGTTCACCGTCGCCCATGAGCGAACTCGAGGACTCACCCTCGGACTCTTCAATTACGCCTCAGACCTGCAGGGACTCCAGGTCGGCCTTCTCAACTACGTCGCCAGCAACCCGGTCCCGTTTCGCCTGTTGCCCCTCGTGAACCTGCGTTTCCGCTGACCACCGCGGCACTGCCTGCCGCCGATGCCTTCGCGTTATGGGGGGACGGTTCAGCCCCCTGCCGACCTCAAGACCAACGAAATGCAGCCTGCTCGGCTTGGGTGGCCAATTCCTCGCCCAGGGATTTCGCGACTCCGCGCGAAAGGTAGGGGATCTGGATTCGATGGCCGGCGGTCCCTGCTCCCGCGGTGTCCACATGGAGGGACGCCATGGCGTAGCGACGATCGAACGGTGACTCGTGCAGCGAAATCACCTGGGACTTGTCGTGAAACGTGACGCTCGTGCGCCGAGTGAAGGCTCCACTCCGATAGGCAATGCCGCCGGCAAAGTGTGAAAATGCCAAGAACATCCCTTCGCGAGCGCTGTGGAGCAGCGCGTAGGGAACGAGGATAGCGATGGCGAGTCCTCCCCAAGGGCGAAACAGCAACGCGAGCCCTGCACTCAACAACAACGCCAGGAACAGCGCTCGGCGACGCAAGCGACGGCGTCCCACGGCATCGAGGCCTTGCCAGTCCAGCCCCTCCAAACTCAAGCCGGGGCGAATCTCCGCCACAAGATCCGTCAGCTGACCGGGGGTGACCAACGGAGCGAACCAGCGCCGACTCATCGAGGCGTTTTCTTCTCCTTCGGACTTGCCCCCCGCCGTCTCGACTTGCAAAGAGACCGCTCCCATGGCTCGATGCAGGACCGTCTCTTGCACCGAAACGAACTGAATGCGATGCAGAGGAACCGTGGCGGAAAGGCGAGTCGTCATTCCGCACTGCAGTCGAAAATCATCCCCATGGCGGGTCAGTCGAAAGTCGTACAGACGAAAGAAGGTCCAAACCAAAGAAAACAACAGCAAACAAGCGAAGCCAGCCAATACGGTTCCGGCAACGAGCAACACGATTCTCTGCCACGTGGCGTCGGAAAACCACGGGCGCACCTTCTCGACAAAGTCGAAGCGCTCCCACAAATCGAACTCCCACGCCAGCCCCATCCCGGCCAGGACCAATCCGAGTCCGCGGTTCTTGATCAGCCCGAGCTTCATCAACGCCGCGGGAGGCAGGTGCAAGAGCAACCGATCCGAAACCGGTGCTGGGCTCGGAGACCCATCGTCCTCGACCTCGAACTCGCGCTCCCGAGATTCCCACCCGGTCGTCAAGTCCGGCGGAACCTCCGCCCCCGCCTGCTCCCCGAACTCGAACACCCGGCGTCGCATCTCCTCCACAACGGGAACCGCCAGGACCCGCAGCACCGCCTCGGGCTCCTGTCCGGACGCGGTCTGCAAGCGGACTTCCGCCACGCCACACCAGCGTTGCAAGAGCGTCTGGGTGAAATCGATGTTCTGGATTCTCTCGAAGGGGATGTGCCGTTCGTTGTTGAACAACCAGCCATCGCGGACCACCATCTCGCCCGTCGCAAAATGGAATCGCACGGTGAAGAAGCGGTAGATCTCGTAAAGGATGCTCGGCACCACGAACAAGAACAGCCACCGCTCCCAGCTTGCCGCTTGGGCCACCAAGAACACGACGATCGCGGGCAAGATGAGTTTCTTCAGATGGCGGGCCGCATTGAAGAATGGCGAAGAGGGATGCAGGCGCTGCCGCACCGACAGGTCAGGAGATTCAGACCGCGTCATCGGCCGTTCCGGCAAGGAGTTGATCGCGAATCTCGAAGGCAACGTCACGCGGCAGCCCCTCGAGCTCGACCGAGGCGTTTTCCGTTCCTGCGGTGTGGATCACCAAGGTCGCCATTTCGTAACGACGTTGCAGAGGTCCCTCGCGAACGTCGGTGTGCTGCACCCGTGCTCGCGGGAGGCTCAGGACTTTTCTCCAGTAAACCCCCTTGCGGATCTCGAGTCCGAAGTCGGAAAGCCGATAGCGAGTCCGCTCGAACGCCTTTTGCGGATACACCTGGGACGTCCACGCCAGCAGAAGAGCGGCGCCCACTCCCGCCCCCGTGGCCAGCCCACGCCAGATCATGGGCAACCAGCCGTGGGACCAGGCAAGGGTGAGGGTGACCGTCGCCGGGAGGAGCAGAAACAGGCCGGTCACGGTCCAAGACACCAGCCGCTCCAGCTCCACGTAGCGAGGATGCAACGCGCGCCATGGGGTGGCTTCTTGGTCGCCGCCAGGGACGTCGTGAGAATCTGCTGGGGGACTCGACGACTCTGGATCGGCTGCCAACGCAGCCTCGAGAAACTCCGGTTCCTCGCTCAATCGCTGCTCCTTCTCGAAGCCGAATCCCGAAAGTCCCGCCTTTTCGGACCGCATGATAGCCCCGGGTTGACCACCGTCGCTCGCAGCCAAAGAATGGCCGCTCTGGTGACTTGCTTCGCTGGTACCGGGACCGAGACCCGGAGATTCGAGAAAAACCCTTGGCCGTCGCGCTCCGCAGTCTCCGCTTTTCCCCATCCCCGGGAACTTGGCTTCTCGGAGGGGCCTTTCTCGGAACTCTCACGAGTTGCGGGGACTCCTCGCCGGTCGCCGAGCCGCGGTGGCAGGAGTTCACCAAGGCGGCCGGAGTCAACTTCCGACAACAATCCGGCGGGACCGGAAACAAAGCCATGCCCGAGATCATGGGGGCCGGGGTCGCACTGTTCGACGCCGATGGCGACGAGGACCTCGACCTGTTCTGTCCCAATGGTTCGGCCGAAGCGGGAGGCAATCGCTTTTACCGGCAGGTCGCCCCCGGACGCTTCGAGGATGCCACCCGAGACAGCGGTCTGGGGACTCGCGGGATCGCCATGGGCGTGGCCGTGGGGGACATGGACAACAGCGGCAGCCAGGACCTTTACGTCACTCACGTCGGCCCAGACCGCCTGTTTCGCAACCAAGGAGACGGGACGTTCCTCGAGGTCACCGAGGAATCCGGAATCTCGTCCACCCGTTGGTCGAGTTCGGCGTTGTTCTTCGATTTCGACCGGGACGGGCTGCTCGATCTCTTCGTCGTTCGTTACGTGGACTTCGACGACGATGAGCGCTGTTTCGACAAGGCAGGCCGACCTGACTACTGCGGTCCCCAGACCATGCCCCCCGTCCCCGACCAATTGTTTCACAACGAGGGCTCCGGAAAGTTTCGTGACGTCAGCGACGAGTCGGGAATCGGACGGGTCGCCGCCGCCGGCCTGGGAGCCGTGGCTCAGGACTTCAACGGCGACGGATGGCCGGATCTTGCGGTGGCCAACGACGCCGAGGCCAATCACCTGTGGATCAACCGCCAGGACGGGACATTTGAAGAACTCGCCCTCCCTTGGGGATTTGCTTTCAACCAACACGGCCACGCAGAGGCCGGCATGGGCATCGTCTCGGCGGACTTCGATGGCGACTTGGTGCTGGACCTGTTCTTGACCCACTTGGGCGTGGAAACCAACACCGTGTATCGAGGAGTCGACGGACGCGGTTTTCAGGACGTGACGGGAACTGCCGGGGTGGCCAAGGCAAGCATGCCATTCACCGGATTCGGAATCGTGGCTCTGGACGCGGATCTGGATGGCGACTTGGACGTCATGGTGGCCAATGGGCGAGTGTTCCGCGGAAAGGAAGACCACCCGGACGATCCTTGGCGAACCTACGCCGAGCCCAACCAGTGGTTCGTCAATCAGGGATCGGGCCGCTTCCAAGAAGTCACCTCGGCCAGTGCATTCACCGAACCGGTCGAGATCACCCGAGGTCTGGCCTGCGGCGATCTGGATGGCGATGGCGACCTGGACGCGGTGCTCGCCAACGTCGAAGGTCCCGCCCGGCTGTACCGAAACACGGGAGAGCTTCGCGGAAGCTGGCTGCAGGTTCGCGCCCTCGACCCGCGCTGGAATCGCGACGCAATCGGTGCGTCGATCACGGTCCGCGCTGAGTCCGCTTCCTGGCGACGCACCATCGACGGCCAGGGCAGTTACCAGTCGAGTTCGCCACTCGTCGCCCACTTCGGCCTCGGCTCGGCAGACACCGTGAACGAGATTCGCGTCCTGTGGCCCGATGGCCTCGAGGAGTCCTTTCCCGGGGGAGAGACCAATCGCCGCTTGAAACTCGAGCGTGGATCGGGAACGTCTGTTCCATGAGTTCGGGAACCAAGAGACGGGGAATGATGGTGCTGGCGGCAGGAAGCTTCTTCCTGGCGGCGACAGTCCTCATCCTGATTCGCGCGTTGGACGGACCTGTCGCCGCCCCACCGACGGTGGACGTCACGGCGATGAGCCCTCCCCTGCAACGCGCCATGGAGTCCGCACGCGACTCCGTGGAACAACGACCGACGGATCCCGAAGCCTGGGGCCACTACGGAGCCCTGCTCGACGCGCACTCCCTGCACGAGGACGCGCTGACTTGCTACCAAGCCGCCGCAGACCTGGACCCCGAGAACTTCCGCTGGCCGTACTACTCGGCGGTCGTGATGGATTTTCTGGGGCGAGACCTGACGGACATCGAAGATCACTTTGCCCGCGCCAGGGAGATTCGGCCGGACTACGCTCCCTTTCATTTTCGACGGGGGGAAGCGTTGCTCCGCGAAGGACGCACGGAACTCGCCATCGATTGCTACCGGCGTGCCATCCAGCTGGAAGATGATTTTGCCATGGCCCACCGCGGCCTGGGACAGGCCTTGCTCCAGACGGGAGACGCCAAGCAAGCGCAAGCTCCGCTGGAACGAGCCCGGGAACTGACCCCAGAGGACTCGGTCGTCCACGGGGCGTTGGCGCGGGTCTATCACTTGCAAGGCGACGAGGCCGCGTCCGCCCGTGCCGCGGCCCTCGCTAGGGAAACGGAACCGTTGCGAGCGGTGCGGGACTCGGTGCGCTATGCCGTGGACGAGCTCTCCCTCGATCCCGCCTCCCTGGATCGTCGCGTCAACGAAGCCATCGACCGTCGAGACTTCGTGCGTGCTCTGCGCGATCTGAACGTCCTGGAAGAGCTGTTCCCAGAGACCCCTCTGTATCCGCTGCGGCGCGGAGTTTGTCTCGCGAACCTGTCCCGCAACGACGACGCGAACAAGGCATTGAATCGGGCGCTGGAGCTGGGCGACGACAGCGGTCGAGCCCATCGCGCGCTGGCCAAGCTTTCGGAAGCAGCAGAAGACTGGAGCCAGGCCCTGGCTCATCACCAGCAAACGGTCGAGCAGCAGCCGCGTCAAGCGGAGTATCGCAGCAGCCTCGCACAGATGCTGGCGATGAACGGCAAATTCGAACAAGCTCTCGAACAGTTCCGAGTCTGCGCTTCCTTGGCGCCCGCAACCGCGGAGATCCATCACAATTGGGGCACCACGCTCCTTCGGATGAGTCGAATCGAAGAAGCGAGTGCCCACTTTCAAGCGGCACTCGAACTCGCCCCGAACTCCCCTGCCACCCTTTTCAATCTGGGCTCGATCCAGGAAAACCAAGGCAAGGTCGGAGATGCCGTCGAACTGTACCGGCGGGCGGTGCCCCTGGACCCCGAAGGGGCCGCCGCGCAAAGATTGCGGGAACTTGGTGTCGCCCCCGCTCCTTCTGGTCGCTAGGGATGCCCTGTCGCGTTGATCGGCGACCGGCTACTTCCACGTTTGCTTGCGCGATGGCCCATCACACTCATCCGGGATTCCATTGTGGGGGAAACGGTCTTTCGAACTGCCGCTGGCGATGTCGAGATCATCGGGAATGCCATTGCCATTGCAATCGACCAGGTAGGCGATTGGCGGATCCCCAAGAATCACGGCGTTCGTCCCGAGTGTGATCGTCTCGTAGTACAGTCTCTGCCCATTCGTATCGAGAGTCGCACCGTCCTCGATGATCAGGTTCTTCACATAGAGCACTTCACTCTCCGAACCACCACTGTTGTTGTGGTTGTCCACCAGCGTCACATGGGAGGGGGTCAGTCCGAGGTGAAGTTCGCCAATGGTGAAAGGACTCGAAGCGTCGGGACGGGCGCCCCGATCCGACGACAACACCTCAATCTCCTGGGATCCCAGAAAGAAGAACCCCTCCATCTGAAGAGTTCCGTCTGCCAGATCAAAGCGATCCGGGTCATCAATCCGGATGTCGATGTCCCCACCGACTCGAATCAACCCCTTTGAGAAGTTGAGTGTGCTCGAGACCTCCAAGATCAGATCATCATCGACTCTCAAGATCGGAATCTCCGACGAACCGCGAGCCTTTGGTGACCCAACTCCCTCTGCACAACTCACATCGCAGAGGAGGTTCCCGTACACTGCCCCCGTGCCCTTCAGGGTATCGACACGCAACGTTGCGCCAGGATTGATCCCAACGAAGCCGTCGTTTGTCAGACAACCTTGGATGTCCGTTTCGTCATCGGTCACCTGGATGATGCCATCCGGTCCGGGACCACTCGAACCACCATCGCCTTGATTGTGGAAGTCGCAGAACAAGGTGGAGAATCCACCACTCTCCAAGAAGCCGGTGTCGAGGTTGGTCACCAAACCTTGACTGGCTTGCACGTTCGCTCCCGTCAGGTACAGGCCGCGATCACTGCCGGAGCTGTACCCCGAAGTACGGATCGTTGCGGTATCCAGCAACGCCCCCAGACGAACTTCCACACGCCCGCGGTTTTCGAACGGGCTCTCGATCTCCAGGGTCGCATTGATGTTGACCTGAACGTCTCCCCGGACGTCGACGACATCCGAACCAAGAACCAACGAATCATTGCTGGTGACGATGGCCACTCCCCCCGTTTGAACGTCGAGCAAGTCGCCGCGGACGTTTCCGCTCCCCTGAATCGTCGCCCCAGATCGAATCTCAACCGATCCTTCCAAGGTGGCGTCCTGGAGATCCAAGATGGCCCCCGATTGCAGAGAGGCGAGACCGTCGACGCCAAGCGTCGTCCCGGTTCGCACTTCGAGTACCTGCGAGTTGGGGGCCCCGGAGACCGTCAATCCACACACGGCCACATAGCCCCCGGCATCCAGAATGCAGTTGTTGTGAGGGCCCAGATTCCGCAACTCAACCAGACCGCTGGGAAGGAAGCCGAGGTCCCAGTTGCTCCCCTCGAGGAAAAGCCCGTCGTCGGGACCGATCCATGTGAACACACACGCCTCATTGCAGTCAAACTGGCTGCAAGAACATCCGTCCGTGTCTACGGATTGGCCTGACGGAGTGTCAGGACAAAGATCGGAACAGTCATCGACTCCGTCTCCATCGGCATCGAGTTCGCTGCATGAGCAACCATTGGCGTCCACTGGCTCACCGGCAGGCGTGTTCGGACAATCGTCTTCTGTGCAGGCGTTCGCCGGATAACCGGGATCTCCGAAACCGTCGCCATCGGTGTCGGTACACGGATCGCAAGCGTCACCCACTTGGTCCGAGTCTGCATCCCCTTGCCCGGGATTGAAAGTCTCGGGACAGTTGTCGTTCGGACAAGTGTTCTGAGGATACCCGGGGTTCCCAAAACCGTCGCCGTCCGTGTCGGTGCAGGGGTCGCAGTCGTCAATCAACCCATCGCCGTCGGCGTCGGATTCCTGGTAGTCGGGAACGTCGTCCCCATCGCAGTCGGCGAAGTACTCGTAGGGTCCCATGTCCACATAGGGCATGCTCCCCGCACCGACGTTGGATGTCCCAGGATCGTCGATGAATCGTTCCAGGCCGTCGAGATCCAGGTCCTCGCCGAGAGGAATCACGTCACTGTCCCCGGCATCAATGCACGGAGAAGCACTGGAAAGCCGCAAGTCTCTTGCCACCGAATTCACGAACTGGGGGTTGTTTTGGATGTTCCCGGATCCGGCAATCAACCCAAACCCACCCTCCACGCAGCAGTAGTTCACGATGTACGAGTTTGCGAACCCAGTGAACGCCCAAAGAGTGTCGCTGTTTCCCCAGAGTACGCAGTTCGTCATCGTGACCGTCGTTCCACCAACGCCGGATTTGCCGTTGTACATCGCCGCGCCTTCGGTATTGGCAATGTTCTCGCTGAACGTACAGTTGACCAACTCCGGCCCGTCGAAGCCTTGATTCACGAAGTTGAAGAATCCTCCCCCGAGGTCGGCCTCATTGTCGTGAAACAAACAGTTGATGGAGAGACTCTCCACGCGATCGTTGTAGAGCCCACCTCCTAGGTGGGCGACATTGTCGCGAAACACGCACCCAACCAGGGTCAAGGATGCCCCCCCGCCGCCGTGATGCAGGCCACCGCCAAATCCTGCACTGGGACCGGGATGAACCACTCGGTTCCCTTCAAAGACACAGTGGATGATCTGCCCGGATCCGCCTTGATGGTAGTAGCCACCCCCATGGTTCTCCGCGGAGTTTTGTTCGAACCAACAGTTCCTGACCGTTGCGCCACCAAGGAACGCGTACATGCCACCCCCAATCGAGTCCACGCCGGAGCCGTTTGCATTCCCGCTTCGAATCGTGAAGCCGTCAAGCACCGCAGTGGAGTTCGTATTGCTCGCGGTCACCACGTGGTAGCTGTTGTCTCCATAGTTCGAGAAGTTCGAACCGTCGTTGCCGAGGAGATCGCCGCTGAGACAAGATTCGTTCTGCCGGGGGTCACCCCGCTGCTCCAAGATCGTCTCGGATCCGGCAAACCCACCATAGATGGACACCCCATTCTGCAACACGAAACTCGTGGCTCGGCTTCCCACTCCCGCCGGCACATACTCGCCCTCGGCGACCCAGATCTCGGCGACGACTCCTCCGGAACCCGCGGCAACAGACAACGCGTCCTGCAAACTGTTGTACGCGTCCACCCAATTCGTTCCATCGTCGGAACCCGTCGCACTGTCATCGACGTACAGGCGCGACGGCGGGGGAACGGTGATTCCGCCAAACTCGTACGCCCCTCGATCCAGGTAGGACGGAGAGCCCGCGCCGGCGTTGGGTGTCCCATCATCGTCATAGAACCGGTTCGCCCCTTCGAGATCGTCCGAGATGGTCCCGGGGATCGCACTGGAATCTCCGGAGTCGATGCTGGGAGAGTTGACGGACAGACGAAAGTTGCCATTGACAGCGTCCACGAAATGCGGGTCCAGCTTGTCGTTCTTGGTCCCGCCCAGGGCACCATCCCAGCCTTCGATGGAACAATAGTCGATGTCGAAAGACGAGGGCGCACCACCAGCCACGGAGAGACCGTCGCCATTGCCCCAGATGATGCAGTTCGTGAGCGTGAGGCTTGTCCCATTTGATCCGAGCTTCTGGTTGAAGATGCCTCCGCCCAGCAGAGTTGCCGAGTTGTTTGCCAGGGTGCAGTTCACGAGTTCCGGGGCTTCCGAAGAGTCAGGAACCACGTTGAAGAGACCGGCGCCGCGATCCGCGTCATTCTCAGAGAACAAGCAGTTCACCAACAACGCCTCGACTCGATCGTTGTACATCCCGCCTCCCGCGGCTGCCGAGTTGTACCGGAACGTGCAACCCACCAACGTGGGGCTGCCTCCCCCGCCTCCGTTCCACATCCCCCCGCCGTAACCAAACTCCGGATCCAAGGAGTGGTTGCCCTGAAACAGGCAATTCTCGAACGAGCCAGCTCCTCCTTGGACGTACGCCCCGGCCCCTTGGAGAAGGGCTTGATTGGCGAGGATCCGGCAGTTGCGAATCGTGGGATCGCCACCCACCAGGAAGAGCCCCGCGCCAATGCTCTCGGCACCGTTGCCATCGGCATTCCCGCCCTCGATGGTGAACCCGTCCAGGACCGCCGTCGCATCGTTGTGACTGGCGATCACAACGTGGTAGCTATTGTCCTCCCGATTCGAGAATCCGGAGTCGTTCGCGTGCAGATCTCCACTCAAGATGGTCTCATTGGCCAACCAATCTCGTTGTTCCCGAGAAGTTTCGTTCCCGGAAAACCCACCATAGATCGCCACCCCGTCTTGCAGCTCGAAACTCGCCCGCCGGTTTCCACTCAGATACCAGCGAGGCCGGTACTCCCCTCCGGCGACCCAGATTTCCTGCACAATTCCTGGGATCTTCTCCGCGACCGTGAGTGCCGACTGAAGACTTCGAAATGAGTTCTGCCAGGAGCTTCCGTTGCCAGAGCCTCCGGTTCTGGAGATGTCCACGTATAGAATCGGCTGAGGCTCGGCAAGGCAGCTGACCCCACTCGTGTAGTTGACAATTTCGTCGATGGCACATTGCGAGAATCCGGTCTTTGGAAAGTCGCAGCCATTGAGGCTGCTACACATGATCCGGCAACTCGAGCCAGAGGTGCATCCAGAGTCGTTGCAGTGATACGCACCCCAGTTGTGTCCGAGTTCATGAGCGGTCAACGCGATGAGTGCCTCTTCGGTCAGCGATGGCCAGCCAAAGGGGGTCAAGAAGATGCCGGCCGAGTATCCGTACGCACAGTCCGGATAGGACACTTGGTCGAGAGAGTCGAAGCAACCGAAGCGACATCCGGTGTCCGTATAGGCAACGCCGTAAACGCCCCCGTTGTGGTACCAGATGGGCTTCCCTGTGAGCAGGTGTGCCACGTCGCGCGGAAGCCCCGCCAACCCGGCTGTCGGCGAGTTCCACTCGTTGCGGAACTGACGGAGCAGGTCTTCGTATTGAAGCGTCGAGTAGGGGTCTGGCTCTGCAGTCCGGACGACGACAACAGTGAGGGCGAAGCAGACGCCGACGTCCCGGCGAAAGATGACATCGACGGCGTTCATCAAGGCTTCCACCAGATCCATCGTCGCGCTCAGTGGATCTGGCTCCGAGAGATTCGCGTACAAGTCGTAGTCGACGTCAAAAGCAATCTCCGCCAATCGGGGAGTCGTTGACTCAGCCACTCTCGTGACACGCAGGCCGGGCATGCGATCGGAGTCCCCCGTCCCGCGCTCGCCGGACCGCTCACGGACGCCACAGAAGCTCGTCGGAACGGCCGCGGAACCTTGCCGGTACAAGGCGTGACAGCTGCGCGGCAGATCCGGGACCACGTCACTGGCCGGCTGCACATACCAAGTTTCTTCGTTCGGCAGAGAAACCACCGCACGCATTCCACGGCGGAGCAGTGTCGCCGTGACGGTGCTCGCTGGCACCCCTTGAATCGTCCCCCGATAGGTGTGGGCAGGCGGCGCTGGTACCGAATGGAGTTCGCCGTCGTCCGCTTGGACGAGAAGTTCGAAGCCTTGGGCGCGAAGAGAGTACGGCGTCAGTTGCAAGACATAGGCTCTGCCTTGAATGGTCAGACTCGTCTGAAAACCGGCCACCTCGCGCTGCGCGGGCAGGTCGAGATCGACCATCTCGACACGGTCGAGCCCAAGCCGCTTCGTGATCTCTCGTTTCGCGAGAAGTTCTCGATGCTTCGGGCGTTCTTCCTTTCCCGATCCGTCAGCGGAGAAAAGGAAGACCGCGGCCATCGCACCAAACCATCCAGCAATGCGATTCACCATCACATCATCCCCCACGGACGCACGCCCCCGGGCAAGCTCATCGCAGGCAGCTCGGGTCGGATTCGACCCCGAATCGGACACCGGCAAACCGTGATCGACTCCTCGATAGGAGTCCACCAGAGGACCCGTCTCACCATGGAAGGCGGAAACGGATCACATTTGGGAGGACCGAAATCTTCAGATTCCTGATCCGGTCACCGCGGCCCGGGGGACGGCGGCAGACGCCGCGTCGTCGCAAAGGAACAGGCTCGCCCCGGGCTCATGACGGGTCTGCGCCTTCGAAACCGAGGGGTCGGCGAAGGCACAAGGCCACCCGTCCCGGAATCAGTCGCCGCCCATGAGGCACCGCCGCGGGGCCAACGGAGTCGGCGGTGGAGAGTTCATTCGAACGGGGCGAACCAAGCGGCATTGCCACTTCGTTCACTGGTAGGAATTCACGCCCCCGCGCTCTTGGTTCCGATCACCCGGCCAGCGAGCAGAATCCTCTTGCTCCGGAACTCAATGGGCTGGGGACTCGTTTCCGTCGCTCACGATCTGTTCCGCCAACACCTTCGTGAAGCCGCAGAAACGGGAAAGATCATTGGCCGGCAAACTTGGGAGGCGGTCCTCCCAGGGACGACAGTCCGAGCAGTGCATCTTTGGTCCGGAAGATCTCTTCCAAGCGGGCGAGTTCTTGGCCGAGCCCGTCGGCCAGGCTTCCTTCCGCGCCTCCGCGGATGAGTTCGTCGGCGATTCGCAGGGCGACCGGCGCTTTGCGTGCGAGCGCCCGCAACGCCTTCGTCGCCCGGGCATCCTGCACCGAACCCTCGTCCCTCGCGAGCAAGTCGCTCAGCGGTTCGGAGAACACCTCGACCAGTTCTTCGAATCCGGCCGGCACGGTCGTCGGCGGGGCCTGGGTCCGATCGGGCTTACCCCGCTCACCCAGTTTCCGAATCGCCTGAGGAAGGCTCCCGGCATCGACCACCACGTCGACCAGGCCGATTTCTTGCGCCAGTGCCGCGTGGATGCTCGCACCGCTGAGCACCAGCCAACGGGCCAACGGAACCCCGATGCGTCGAGTCAAACGTTGAGTCCCGCCGAGTCCCGGATAGATCCCGATGCCGGTCTCCGGAAAGCCCATCGACCCCTTGGACGTGGCGGCAATGTAGTCACAGGCCAGGGCAATCTCCGACCCTCCTCCCAGGGAAAGGCCGTCGAGTTGCGCCACCACCACCGGATCGGACGCGGAAAAACTGGCAAGCAACCGGGCGCCGCGCTCGGTGAACTCGCGAATGGCCGGCAAGTTGTCGGCTTCGAGGTGGCGCACGAAGAAGCGAATGTCCGCGCCGGCGATGAATGCTTTGCCCTTGCCTGCCAGCGCCACGGTCTTCACTTCGGAGTCGCTGCGCACGGTCTCGAACCCTGCTTCGAGCTGGGCCACGACTTCGGGATTGATGGCGTTCATCGCGTCCGGACGATTGAGCGTCAACACCGCCACTCCCTCGTCTTTCTGGGTTTCCACCAAGCGGAAAGAGAAGGGCTTGCCCTGTTCGGCTTGCTGCTGGATCACCTTGGGCACGGATCGGCCGTAACGGTCAGCCACGGCCTTGGCAAGATCTCGTGCCGTGGCCGGAGACTGCCGGTTCATCAGTTCGAACGGCCCCTTGGCCCAGCGCAAACCAACGCGGGCTCCGATGTCCGTGTCTTCGATGGAGCCGACGCCTTCGTCCACCAACTCCCCGGCGACTTGGAACACCACTCCCAGCAATCGCTCGGCAACTGCCCGCGCTCCTTCTTCCTCGGCATCGCCGGAAAGATCCCAGTTCTTCTTGGTCTCGACTTGCTGTCGCAAACGAGCACTCGGGGCGTAGAACTCGCCGAGTTCCTTGCCCAAGGTCTCCGCGGCATGCAAGGCAATTGGCACGCCGGTGACGTTCATCAACTCGAACGGACCCATGCCAATCCGAAACGCGGACTTGGCGGCGGCTTCGATGGTGGGCAGGGAGACCCCTTCTTCCAACAGTCGCACTGATTCGTTGAGCCACGGAACGAAGTAGCGATTGACGACGAAGCCAGGGGCATCGGCGCAAGCGATCGGGGTCTTGCCGAGGGCTTCTTGCACCGACCACGCGGCACGAACCACGGCCGGACTGGTCTTCTCCGCGGGGACCACTTCCACCAGACGGTTCTTCGCCGGGTGGTAAAAGTAGTGGAGTCCCACCACGCGCTCCGGGGCCTGCACCACCTCAGCCAAGTCCTTCACATAGAACGACGAGGTATTGGTGCCGAGAATCGTGCTGGCTTCGCACGCCTCGGAGAGCTTGCGGAACACTTCCCGCTTGACCTCCAGATCTTCGAACACGGCTTCGACGACGAGCTCCGCCTCGCGAACGGACTTCCAATCAGTGGTTCCGTGAATGCGCTGACGAATCTGCTCGACCTGGGGTTCGCGCAGGATGCGTCGCTCCACCGCTTCGGCGAGCGTCGTTTCGATGATCGAAAGACCGCGCTCCAACGCCTTGTCGTTCAGGTCGAGGAGCACCACCCGAAATCCTTCGGTGGCCATCTTCTGGGCGATGCCCGATCCCATGTTGCCCGCGCCGACCACTGCGAGAGTGCGTTCCTTGGCCATGTCGCCCTGCATCCTTCCTGGTTTCCGTGCCGATGCCATTCGAGGGCAGGGAGGGTAGCAAAACCGGGTTCGCGAACGTCACCAGGGGCCTATCATGGTCAGTTTTCCCCTCTCCGAAGGAGCTGTGCTGTGGGAGCTCTCCACTGGTGGTTGGTGGGACTGCTCGGTGTTTCCTGCGCGGGTTGTGCCGGACCCGCTTGGAAGCAAGCTGAGGTTCTGGTGGATCACCGCTTCGTCACCGTGGAACTGGAACAACGCTGGGACGAGGGTGTTGTCCTCGACCAGGAATTCCGCCATCCAGCTTCTCTCGACCCGGATTTGATCGGGGCCGTGGTTGGTTCGGTGCGCTGTGAAATCCGCGGCTTTCGCCGTCAGCCTGCCCACCCCCCGGTGGTCCATGAGGACCTACTGGGTGAGCTCTCCGAGGCCATCGCAAACGGTCTGAGCCAAGCGGATTCGACCCAACGAGTCCGCTTCGCCGTCCTCAATCCGGGAACCACCCTCGGCATTTTTCCGACCACCGATTCGACTCACGGGGTCGCTTTCGTGGATCGCGACGGGTTCTTCAACGTGGCGTTCGACTTGGTGAAAGAGTCCTTGGTCGATGGCGACCCGATCTGGCATGACCCGGTTCGCTACGGTCGCACCCAACGAGAACTGCTGTTCTCGCCTCCCCTGCAGCTTGCCCGGAACAGCGACGGCGAATCGCGGTCCAACTGGATTCGCGCTCCCATGGATCCGGCAACGCTCACCATGTCCCCGGCCGAAGACGAGTCTCCGAGCCCCCCCGCGGATGCCCTCACTCACCACCCTGCGACCGACGAGGAAACGGCTGCGCCCACCCCGACGAGGATCCAAATCCCAGAGTCCACCAAGACCGTCGCCAGCGACGAAGCATCCACCCCTCCCACGGTTTTCTCACCCACGGAAATCAGCGCCGAAGAGCGCTTGCAGCGTTTGCGATTCTTGGAAGAGCTCTACCGAGACGGTGCCATCACTCAGGAAAACTACGAGCGCCAGCGTGCCGCATTGCTCGGTTTGGATCCGTGACCCGCGCATCGACCGGATGATCTCCTTTCCCCTCTGGCCCCCCATTGGAGCGCAACGATGAGCCGTGCCGATCACATTTGGCAGTTCCCCTCCCATCGACCCGGTCCTCGGGTTTGCATTTCTTTCGGAGTGCACGGCAACGAACGACCTCCGATCGATGCCGGTCTGCGCCTCTCCGAAGAGCTGGCCCGTCATCCCGAACTCATCGAGCACGGCGACCTGCTTCTCATTCACAGCAACCCGAAGGGCTCGGAACAAGACTCGCGCTGGTCCGAGGGCGGCGTTGACTTGAACCGCTGCTTTGACGAAGCCACCCTGTCACGCACTCCCGAACTTTACGAAGAACAGCGCGCTCACGAGATCGTCCAAGCTCTGGAGGACTTTCGACCCGAGATCTTGGTGGACTTCCACTGCACCGTGGAACCCGGCGAACGCTTTCTCATGCACCACCCGGCGGCGGACGACGCCGCCCATCGCGCAGTGACTCGCTGGCTTCGTGCAGAAGTGGTGCTCGCCGACCCGCACCTGCACTTCGGCGGAGTCTCCCTGGACGAATGGATGTCGACCCGTGGCAAGGTCGGGATCTGTTACGAAACCGGCTGGATCGGCGATGCGGCACTGACTCCGGAGTCGGTGCACGGCGAAATGCTCAACGTTCTAAGGGGCGTGGGGCTGGTCGAAGGGGAAGCCCAGGAGTTCTCACAAAAACGGTTCCTGGAATTGGAGAAAGCCCACCCGTGCGAAGAAGAAGGCTTTCGTTGGGAGCCGGGGATGGGCAACAACCTGCAAGAAGTCGCCCGCGGAAGCGTGCTTGGCAAGTACGCCAGCGGCGGCGCGGTCACCATGGAACAAGACGTGACCCTGATCTTTCCCAAGAAGAAGCCCGAGCTGGTGCAACTGGGGAAGCCGCTGGTCTACTTGGCAGCTCGCAAGTCTTGACCTGCCTCGGCGGAGACGACTGGTGTTTCGTCCCACACCGGTTCGTCTTCCAAAGGCCGCGCCATGGGCGGAAGCTCCGCGTCAAGATCTCCGGGACTGGTTTCCGTGGCGGACGTCGAACAAATCCGGCGCCCGGCGAGCATCGCGAACAGCACGTATCCCAAGATGCCGAGGGAGAGCAGCAGTCCGTGATTCCAAGGACGAGAGGCGGACACGGGCCCCAACGCGGGAGACTCGTCCCCGATCAGGTCGTGGACCTTTGCCAAGGAACGCTGTCCCCTGGCATTGACCGCACCGTCGCCCGTGGTTTCCCAGTCGTAGTACCAGTGAATTGCATGAGGAACGCTCTCGACGGTTCGTTGGAACTCGAACCCTTCTCCCGTGACGACGCGCTGCTGCTGGGAGAGCCCCCACGAATCGGGAATTCGAAACGTGGTGTGGTGATGGCGGCGCCGCACCTGTGAAAGTACCGCCCCGTCCACCGCTTGGCGAAGCCCCGGCTCATCGATCCATCCGGTCTCTTGCAAGCGATCGCCACGGCGAAAGAACTCGGGAATCCAGTACCACTCTCGAGTTCGCACGCGTCCGGGCCCTAGCTCCTCGAGCTGGGCGGATTGTCGCGGGACAATGCTCGGATACGAGCGAGCCCAGAGATCGAGACGGTCCTGGAACCAGGCAACCTGGCCGCCGCTCTCGGCACGCTGGAGGATCTCAAGCGCTTCGGCTCCCTCGGCCAGCGTCTCGACCGCCAAGGTCACTCCGCGGCGCCGTGGAGACAGGGCGAAGACTTTGCGAACCACCACGGAGTCGGGCACGACTGCGACATTTTCCACCTCGGGCGTGTCGGCCCACGCCGGCAGACTTGGAATGAGACAGACCAAGGTGAAAATCGAAGGCAGCATGTGGTTTCCCGACCCGAAGAACGCACTCAACCCCGATCGATTGCATCGCCCGTTCTTCCCTCGGTCCTGAAGCTCTCCCGCAGCGCTGCCGCTCCGCCAGTCCCGAACGCGAAAGAATCACCGGATGAACTCGACTGCTCCGCCTGGCCGCTGGATCACCGCCGTCAGCATGGCGGTCCTGTGCCTCGTCTGGGGGAGCACCTGGTTGGTCATCTCGACCGGTCTGAAAGATCTTCCGCCTTTCACGTCGGCGGCCATTCGATTCACCCTGGCCGCGCTGCTTCTGGGTGCTCTCGCCCCTTGGCTGCAGAAAAAGGAGACCGGCAGGGCCCCAGGCCCGTGGCTTTCCCTGTCCATGGGAATCCTGGTATTCGGAGTCCCCTACGGCATCGTGTACTGGGGGGAAACCGTGGTGCCGTCGGGGCTCGCCAGCGTGCTCTGGGCCGTGTTTCCGATCCTGATGGGCATCGCCGCCCACTTTCAGCTGCCCGACGAACGACTCAGCCGTGGCAACTGGATCGGTTTCGCAGCGGGCTTCGTCGGCGTCGCCTTGTTGTTCGTCACGGACCTACGGCAAGCAGGCCCGAAATCCGTGACCATGGGTGCCATTTTCTTGCTCAGCCCACTGGTGTCTTCGGTGGGCACCACCATCGCAAAACGCCATGGCGGTGAGGTGAGTTCCGTGCTACTCAATCGCAATGGATTCTTCATTGGCGCCCTCTCGCTTTGGATCGGAGTGCTGCTTTGGGAACGCACCGCAACGCCGGTGTGGTCGGCCCGAGCTGTGTTCAGCATCGTCTACTTGGCCGTGGCCGGCACCATCCTCACCTTCTGTCTCTACTACTGGCTGATGCGCTCGCTCTCGGCGTCGCGCCTCAGCCTGATCGCCTACGTCATCCCGGTCATCTCCCTGTGTTTGGGATCCACCATCGGCGGCGAACCGATCAGCGCCTACACCGTCCTGGGAACCGCCCTGATTCTGGGCGGTGTCGGACTCGGAGCCCGGTCGCGGCGTCCGTCCTCCCCGGCCGTCGAACAAGAACCCTCTGCTCCGGCTTGAAACGAGCCGCCAAGCGAGTCAAATCAGCAGGATCGAGTACCCCCGAGTATCCCCCCTCAGACTTCACACTTGGAACCACGGCTCGGGCCATTCGCCGGGCGTCCCCGCTGCGGGCTCGCCCCCTCCTCACCACCGCTCACTCGACGGGGGATGAAACATGAGCCTTCGCGGTCACCTGTCCTTCGCTGTCACTGCCTGGCTGGGCCTCGTGCCATGGGCCAGCGCCCAACTCTCCATGGAACCGCCCGGCTTCAAGGCCTGGAGCGACCGACAAGCGTGGAAGCTCAGCGGCGAGTTGCGCCAATGGCACCCGCTCACCTTGACCTTCCGTGGTCCGTGGCGCAGCGAGCAGGAAACTCCGAATCCATTTCGCGATCACCGACTGGAAGTGACCTTCCAACAGGGGGGTCAGAGTTTCCGAGTTCCCGGATACTTCGCCGCCGACGGAAAAGCGGCGGAAACCAGCGCCGAGGCCGGCAATCAGTGGCGCGTTCACTTCTGCCCGCCCACCACCGGCACATGGAACTTCACTGTTTCTTTCCGATCCGGTCCCGCCGTCGCGACCAATCCTCTGGCACACGCCGGGAATCCGACCAGTTTCCATGGCACCAGTGGGACCTTCGTGGTCGACGTGTCCGACAAGACCGCCCCCGACTTCCGTGCCAAGGGAATGATCCAGTACGTCGGCTCCCGCTACTTCCAACATCAGAACGGCGACTGGTTCTTGAAGGCCGGGCCGAACAGTCCGGAGAACTTTCTCGCCTACGCCGATTTCGACGGAACCAGCGCAGGAAACGTGCCCCTGCATCAGTACTCGCCCCATCTCACCGAGTACGCGTCTTTGGGAGGCGGACCCACCTGGCAAGGAGGCAAAGGTCAGGGAATCCTGGGTGCGCTGAACTACATCGCGAGCCGTGGCATGAACGTGGTGTACTTCCTGACGATGAACATCGACGGAGACGGAGACGACGTCTGGCCGTGGACCTCATCGTCGGAGCGATTCCGTTACGACGTGAGCAAGCTCGATCAGTGGGAACGGGTGTTCACCCACATGGACCAGCTCGGACTCATGCTCCACTTCGTGACTCAGGAGGTGGAATCGATCTACGAACTCGACAGTGGACAACTCGGACCCGAACGACGACTTTACTATCGAGAAATGGTGGCACGGTTTGGGCATCACCTGGGAGTGGTTTGGAACCTCGGTGAAGAAAACAGCGCCATGTCCTTGCTGGAAGAGCGTCGCGAGTACGCGACGTACCTTCGCTCCATCGACCCCTACGACCACATCATTGCCTTGCACACCTACCACGATCAGCAGGAAATGGGGTACGCCGACTTGCTGGGATTCGGCGACTTCGAACACGCCACCCTGAGCGTCGGCGAAAACCCCTGGTACAAACCGGATGCCTCCCACGACGAATCCATCGAATGGATCGATCGCTCGGGGATGGCGGGGCGTCAGTGGATCGTCACCGTCGATGAAATTGGCACCAACCGCATCGGGGTTTCGCCGGACGGGCATCCCGACGATCCCGGCCATCACAAGATTCGCCAGACGCGTCTGTGGCCGACCTTCTTTTCGGGAGCGGCCGGAGTCGAGTGGTACTTCGGATCGGACTATGCCCTCGATGGCGGTGATGACTTGACCACCGAGGACTGGGCGACCCGCGACGAGATGTGGCGGCAGACCAAGTTCGCCGTCGACTTCTTCCACGACCACCTCCCGTTCACCGAGATGGACCCGGACCGCACCCTGGCGAGCAACTCGACCGCGTATGTGTTCGCGAAGGTTCCGGACGTCTATGCCGTCTACCTGCCCGACGGCGACAGCACGCTGTTGACCCTGCCCGCCGGCAACTATTCGGTGGAATGGTATGACCCCCTGGCGGGCGGCATTCTGCAAAGCGGCAGCGTTTCGCTGGTCGCCGGCGGGGGCGACGTGTCGATCGGCGATCCTCCGCCCTCCTTCGTGGAAGACGCCGTGGCGCTGGTCCGACTCGTCCCCTAGCGGGTCGGTGAGGAAGGCCGTGCAAGGCCGATCGAGAGATTGTCGTCTCCATCAAGGAATCGGACCGCAGGCGAGTCGGTGGATTCTTCGAGGATTCGAGGATGAAGAAGGGGGCGAACGGATCCGATCAGGAGCCGAAAGACTCTTTCACCGAACGGCTCCCCGTCGAAAGCGAATGGCGGACTTCCGAGGATCGACCGCGAGCTCCGCGACCTGAGGGAAGAACGAGTCTCCCCAAGAAGGAGCGCTCGAAGCCCGATCCGGACATTCCGGATCGGGTCCGATCAACGCCAAGCCTCCTTCATGACCTGACGGACCGACGGCTCGTCCAAGGCAAAGTTGGCCCACGGAGCCGGCCCGACGAACCACTTCCAAAGGAAGGCACCGCGAAGCCACTGCCGTTCCCGCTCCAGGACTTCGAACGCGGTTCGATAACAAATGAGCTGTAGGTCCCGGGCCTCAGCCACCTTTCCCGGGGGACTCCGAGCTCCATCCCATGGCTGCTGAGCCGCATTGAGGGACAGGGAGTAGCCAAGCTCGGTGAAGATCACCGGCTTCCCGGTGTCGAGCGAGATTCGACGCAGCGGCTCCAACACTTTGTTCCAACCATCGCGGAGTTCCTCCCGAGTGGGGAACGACGATTCCGCCACTGGAAAGTAGGCCTGCACCCCCACGGCATCGAGGGCATCCCAGAACGGCACTCTCTGGTAGTCCGTCCAGTTGGCGGCGTAGGTCAGGGGCGCCTGGGTCTCGTCACGGACCGCGGCAATGATGTTGCGCCAGGGCCCTTCGTCCAACAACCGGTCCAACTCGGTCCCCACCGCGAATCCATCTGCGCGATGGGTGATGCGAGCGACCTCGGTGATCCACGCCTGGTATTCCTGGAAGAACCGCTGCCGCTGTTCGGGCTCGGGGAAGTCAATCTCGCCACGCCAGGAAAACGGGCTCCCCCAATAAGCGAGATGGGGTTTGATCAGGATGGACAAACCGCGTCGGTGGGCTTCTTCGATGGGTTCTTCAAGCCATTGCAGCGAACCACCTCGGGAGAACCGTCCTCCGTCCACTCCTCCGTCGGCGCGGATCCGTGCGTACGGGTGGATCGCCACCCAGTTTGCCCCGAGCTGCGCGAGTTCTTCCAACTCTTCGGCAAAGCCGGGACTCGCCCACTCGATCCCCCACGTTTGGCAGGAGATCGTCACCCCCTGGACATGGGCGGCTTCGCGGGGCGCGACCGACGCCTCGGAGTCGCTCCCCAACAAGGAGAAAGTGCACCAAAAGATCACGCTGGCAAGCATGGAAAGGAATTTGGCGTCCCGGGCTCGTGTCGTCAACGGACAGGGATCAAAGACGTCGGCGAACACGAGGGACCACCTTCCGTCTGCAGGAGCGCAAGCGCCATTCGCTCGCTTCTCCTCGATGGATCAGGGTTTCCCCGCGCGATTCCAGCACCCAGCGTCTCGCGACCGAGAGAAGGAAAAGTTCTCTGTCCGGAATTTGCCCACTCTGGTCTCGGGAGGAAAACACTTGTCGACGCGACCACCGGTCTTCGTGCTCGGATCTCAGCGCTCCGGGACCACCGCACTTCAGAGCATCCTGAACCACCACCCCGACCTGTTCCTCGGCATGGAAATCAACGTGAACGGACTCCTCGAGTCGAACCGTGATTCTCTGCGCGAAACCCTCGCCGATCATTTCCCGGCGGCGGATGACGCAACTTGGAACCAGTCCGCGGCGAGCCAAGTATCCGCGCTCATGGAGTCCCTGGTGCGGCAAAAAGGCAAGAAGCGATGGGGCGACAAATGGCCGTCCTACTCTCGACAAATGGCGCGAATCGAGTCCTTTTTCCCGGACTGCCAATTCGTCCACATCATCCGCGATGGTCGCGACGTCGCCTGCTCCATGCTGGCCATGAAGTCACGATCCGAAGTCTGGCGCAATGCCGAATGGGCGCCCGCCACCTGGGCCGCCGCCTCCCAGTACTGGCACGACAACGTGCGTCCGGCTCTGGAACACGGCCGGCGACTCCCGGCCGAACGTTACTTTGAGTTCCGCTACGAAGACATGGTGAAGGAACCGGTCCCGACCATGCACAAGCTGTGCGCGTTCCTGGGCGAAACCCCGGATCCCCTGGTCCTGCGGAGCGCCCAAGGTCTGAAGCGGTCGAGCATCGGCTCTCATCAGCGCAAGATGGACCGCACAGCCCTCGACCAATGGCACACCTGCCACGCCGCTTCCAAGCTGCTCACCGAACTCGGGTATGTCGTCTCCCAGCAAGAATACGGCGCGCTGACCATCTGAATCCCTGGGCTAAGATGTGCGGCCATGGCTCCTGAGGAATCTTCACCCCACCCGGAATACCGTCACCCGCTGCAACGTTTCCAGAAGCTGATGCCGCATCGTGTGCGGCGCCTGTTGCTGGTCGCCAGTCGCTACGACTCGTTCCTGCTCGGCGAGGACGTCGGCCTCAATGACCTGATCCTGTCCGAATTCCTGGACCTGAATCTCGGAACCACCCCCTGGTTGTCCCGCGTTTCGACCGGCGAGCGTGCGTTGGCCGCGGCTCGCAACCGCCAGTTCGACCTGGTGTTGATGACCTACCACATTCGGGACATGGACATCCAGGCCCTGGCCCAACAGCTCAAGCGAATCCATCCCCACCTGCCGGTGGTGCCCCTGGCCTTTGATGACCAGGAACTGCGCGAGATGCGCGTCTACGCCCAAGAAGGGCTGTTCGAACGCCCTTTTGTCTGGCAAGGCGACTTCCGGCTGTTGCTCGCCATCATGCAGTCCCTGGAAGATCGTTGGAACGTCGACCACGACTGCCAGCGGGTCGGACTGAGCTCCGTCATTCTGATCGAGGACAGTGAACACTACTACTCGTCTTTCTTGCCAATGCTGTACTCGGAGGTCCTGAAACAAAGCCAGCGGGTGGTGTCCGAAGGAGTGAACCTGCAAAACAAGGTCATGCGCCTGCGCGCTCGCCCGAAGATCCTCCACTGCACGTCCTACGAGGAAGCGGAACGCTACTACCGGCGGTACAAGGGATACGTGCTCGGCGTCATTTCCGACGTGAACTTCCCGAAAGACGGCAAGATGCACCGGGAAGCTGGATTGGACTTCGCGCGCATGGCCCGCCGCGACAATCCGGACCTGCCGATCTTGCTCCAAACCAACGACGTCAGTCTGAAGGACCGCGCCACCGAGCTGGAAGTGAAGGTCGTTCTCAAGCGCTCCCGCCGGTTGCTCCATGAGTTGTCGGTCTTCATCCACCTGAACTTCGGGTTCGGAGATTTCGTCTTCCGGTTGGACGACGGTACCGAAGTTGGACGAGTCAAGGACCTGGGAGAGTTGGAGGAGATGCTCGGCAAGGTGCCGGACGAATCCATTCTTCGCCATGCCCGCCGCAACCACTTTTCCACCTGGTTGCGAGCGCGCACCGAGTTCAGCCTGGCCGAAGACCTGCGGCATCGCAAGGCCACCGAGTTCGCTTCCACCACCGAGATTCGTCGTTACCTCATCGACGCCATTCATGAGTTCCGCAGAGAGCGGCAAAGCCAGATCGTCACCAAGTTCAACCCGGGCGACTTCTTGCTGAAGAGCGGATTGTCACGCATCGGCGATGGATCCCTCGGAGGCAAGGCTCGCGGCCTCGCGTTCGTCAGGAGCATTCTCAGCAACTATCGCGTGCGCAGCCGTTTTCCCAGCGTCGAGATCGGTGTGCCGGGCGGCATTGTCCTCGCGACTGACGTGTTCGACGAGTTCGTGGACAGCAACGGCCTGCGTGACTTCGCTCTCGATGAAGACGACGATGAGGTGATCGAACAGCGTTTTCTCGAGGCGCGATTTCCTGACCTCGTGTTTCGAAATCTGTGTGCCTTCCTGGACCTTGCCGACTTTCCCCTGGCCGTGCGTTCCTCGAGCTTGCTCGAAGACTCCCAGTACATGTCGTTCACCGGCGTGTACGAGACGGTCATGATTCCGAATTGTCACCACGACCGCAGCGTGCGCATTCGCCAGTTGACCAATGCCATCAAGCGAGTGTACGCCTCGACCTTCTCCCAGCGGGCCAAGGACTACATCACCCCGACCCCCTACCGGCTGGAAGAAGAAAAGATGGCCGTGATCATTCAGCGGCTGGTCGGAAAGCGTCGCGGGCAGCGCTTCTATCCGGACTTCAGCGGAGTCGCACGCTCCTACAACTTCTATCCGGTGGCTCCCATGAAGCCGGAAGAGGGAATCGTGAACGTCGCGGTGGGCTTGGGGGAAGCGGTGGTCGAAGGGGGCAAGTCGGTCGCGTTCTGTCCGCTGTACCCGCAACACCCGATTCACTTCTCGACCCCCGAGGCGATCCTCGACCATGCGCAGTCCGAGTTCTACGCCTTGGACATGAACGATCCCAACGTGCGGGACGATCCGGCGGCGGCGCTGCAACTCACCCGACTAGGGATCGACGCGGCGATGAAGGACGGGGCTCTGGACCCGTTCGGATCCACCTACTGTCCCGAGAGTCATGCGGTGTACGACGGACTGGGCCGAGAAGGCGTGCCAGTCATCACGTTTGCGCCCATCTTGAAACACGAGGTGTTTCCTCTGCCTGAGGTGACTCAGATTCTTCTCGATGTCGGGAGCCGGTCGATGAACCGGCCCGTGGAACTCGAATTCGCCGTGAACCTGAGCAAGAACCCGTCAGAGCCCAGCGAGTTCGCATTCCTCCAGATGCGCCCGTTCGTGTTGAGCCATCAGACCGAAGACGTCGACCTGGACGACTACCCGCGCGACCAGGTCGTCTGCAGCAGCGACCTTGTTTTGGGCGGTGGACGCTTCGACGAGATCCGGGACGTGGTGGTGGTCGACCCCGACCGTTTCGATCGCGGCCAAAGCACGGAAGTGGCTCGCCAGGTGGCGAACCTGAATGCCCAGCTGGTCCGGGCCAGGAAGCCCTATCTGTTGATCGGAGTCGGCCGCTGGGGCGCCTCGGACCCCTGGCTCGGGATTCCCATCCACTGGGAACAGATCGCCGGCGCCAAGGTCATCGTCGAGTCCAGTTTCAAGGACTTCGACGTGGCTCCCTCCCAGGGATCCCACTTCTTCCAGAACATCACCACGTCCGGCGTTGGCTATTTCACGATTCACCACACCGACGGGCACGGTTTCGTCGACTGGGATTGGCTCTCCCAGGAACCAGCTAGCACTGACGATCCGCCCCTCCGCCACCTGGAACTCCAGGGGCCTCTGGCGGTGAAGATCGATGGGCGAAAGGGCTGTGGCGTGATCCTCAAGCCCGACGCCCCGGGTTCGCAAAGTTCATGAAGCACCCAGGAACACCACGGCCGTGTCGAGGATCGAAATCACTCTGCCTCTGGCAAGGACTTGCGGCGGCTCCCACGAACGCCCGTGACCCCCATCGAGGGCCTTCGAACCACGAAGTGGGAAGAGGCCGCTGAGTCGACCAGCGCCGGTCTTCGTGCATGGCAGCTCCCCCGTTCCGGAGAGCGTTGCCCCAAAACGCCAGAAAGCCGACCGTGGTTCGTTCGAAGCGGTTGCCGTCAGGCCGTCGTCAGACGACGCCGTGGTCCATCATCGCGTTGGCCACCTTGAGGAAGCCGGCAATGTTGGCGCCATTCACGTAGTTGCCCTTGGTCCCGTAGGTGTCCGCGGCTTCGAGACACGCGTCGTGGATGGACTTCATGATCTTCTGCAGACGGTCGTCCACTTCTTCCCGAGTCCAACTGTAGCGCATGCTGTTCTGGGCCATTTCCAGTCCGGACACCGCGACCCCGCCGGCGTTCGCGGCCTTGCCCGGCGCGTACAGGATGCCGGCATCTTCGAACAGCTTCATGCCTTCTGGAGTGGTCGGCATGTTGGCGCCTTCGGAAACCACGTACACCTTGTTGTCCAGGAGGTTTTGAGCGTCTTTCTCGTTGATCTCGTTCTGGGTCGCGGAGGGGAATGCGCAATCGCCATCGATGGTCCACAAGGGATCGTGATCTCGGCCCTGCTCCACCGCGGTGTATTCCGAGCCAGAGAACTTGTCGCAGTATTCCTTGATGCGACCGCGACGGATGTTCTTCAGGTCCATCACGAACTCCAGCTTTTCGCGATCGATGCCGGCCGGGTCGTAGATGAAGCCGGAAGAGTCGGACAGAGTCACGACCTTGCCACCGAGTTGCTGGAGCTTCTCGACCGTGAACTGAGCCACGTTGCCACTTCCGGAGACGAGGCAGGTTTTGCCTTCGAAGGTCTCGTTGCGCGTCGCCAGCATGTTTGCCGCCATGTACACCGAACCGTAGCCGGTCGCCTCGGATCGAATCAGCGATCCGCCCCAGTTCAGCCCCTTGCCGGTCAGGACCCCGGTGAATTCGTTGCGCAGGCGGCGGTACTGGCCGAACAGGTAGCCAATTTCGCGGCCACCGACACCGATGTCTCCCGCGGGGACGTCGGTGTTGGGACCGATATGGCGGGCCAGTTCGGTCATGAACGACTGGCAAAAGCGCATGACTTCGTTGTCACTCTTGCCCTTGGGGTCGAAGTCGGAACCGCCCTTGCCGCCCCCCATGGGCAAAGTCGTGAGACTGTTCTTGAACACCTGCTCGAAGGCCAGGAACTTCAAAATGCCCAGGTTGACCGAGGGATGGAACCGGAGCCCGCCCTTGTAGGGGCCGATGGCGCCGTTCATCTCGACTCGGAAGCCCTTGTTGATCTGTACATCGCCCTGATCATCCAACCACGAGACCCGGAACTGAACGATCCGGTCCGGCTCGATCATTCGCTCGACGATCTTGGGCTTGCGATACTCCGGCCGCCGCTCCAACACAGGTTCTAGGGACCGAACCACCTCTTCCACCGCCTGGTGGAACTCTGGCTCGCCAGGGTTACGAGAAACCGCATTGTTGATCAGGGATTCGATGAGTTCAGCCACTTCCCAAGTCTCCTGAAGCGGGGAATCGCGGGCGCTTTCGAGAAGCGGAAAACCATAGCGCTCCGCCGCGAAAAGGGGACCCCGTTTCAATCGCCGGTGGAATCAGCGGGACCGTGGCCGGGAAGCCAAACCTCATGCACGTGGATCCAGCGGACACCGCCCGGTGCCTCTGCCGCCGGCTCGAACACGGCGCTGCTTCGTCGCGCGGTCGTCTGTCCTCCCCGTTCCTGCCACTCTTCGTAGGTGGCCAGAGCCACCGCCCCCCTTTGCCAGCGAAGCTGAGCGTTCTCGATCCAGATCCGCGTGCCCGGATCCGTCCCGTGGGCCGAGCGCAAGCCCGGGAGGAGCTCGGCACGGTCCCGGCGCGTCCCTTCGGGCGAGACGATCGAAAAGTCTTCGGCCAAGGCGTTGGCAAATCGGTCGAAGGAGGAATCGTCCGCGGCCAAGGAACCCGAGAACCAGTCCTGGAAGAACTGGTGCAGCTCGTGGATCTCGGCGACACAGCCCTCGCTCCACCGCACACTCCCCGCATCCGACATCGGCCCTCGCTCCTGGTCGAGATGACACCCTGTCCACAGGAAGACGATGCAAGCAGAACCGAGGAGCCCCAGACTCTTCACGTCCCTTCTTCCTTTCTCGCCGGTGGCGACACGTCCTTGGCCTGGGCCAGTCTCATCAAGAAGGCGTAGTCGAGGGCAATCTCTCGATAGAACTCAAAGCGCCCCGAGGGGCCCGAGTGTCCCGCCTCCAGATTGGTTTTCAGCAACAACAAGCGGTCGTCAACCTGGTGAGCTCTCAGCTTCGCGATCCACTTGGCGGGCTCCCAGTACTGCACTTGGGAATCATGCAGGCCGGTTGTGACCAGCAGATGGGGGCGCGGCTCCGCACGAACCTGGTCGTACGGCGAATACGAGAGCAACCGGTGATAGTCCTCCTCGACTCTCGGATTCCCCCATTCGTCGTACTCCCCGGCGGTCAGCGGGATGGAGTCATCCAGCATGGTCGTCACCACGTCCACGAACGGCACATCCGCCACGATTCCGTGGAACAAGTCGGGCCGCAAGTGCATCACCGCTCCCATGAGCAACCCCCCGGCACTCCCGCCTTGGGCATACAAGCAGTCGGGAGCCGTGCGCTTCTGATCGATCAGAAACTCCGCGCAGGCGATGAAATCAGTGAAGGTGTTCTGCTTGTGCTCCAACCGGCCGGATTCGTACCAAGCGCGACCGAGTTCCTGGCCCCCTCGGACATGGGCCATGGCGTAGACGAATCCGCGGTTCAGCAAGCTCAACCGCGCCGCGGAAAACGTCGGTTCCATCGAGATGCCGTAGGCTCCGTAGCCAACCAGCAACAGAGGACGCGGCCCCGGTGTTTCGAAGGCGCGGTGGCAAACCAGTGAGATCGGAATCGAAGTGCCGTCCGTGGCGACCGCCTGGAGTCGCTCGACCACGTAGTCTTTCCGATCGAAGTCCCCCAACACCTCCTGACGCTTGAGCAGCGTTTTCTCACCGCTCTCCATGTCATAGTCGTAGACCGTGGGAGGAGTCCGCAAGGAAGAATAGACGAGGCGCAAGCGATCGGTGTCCGGCTCTTCGTTGTCTCCGAGCCAAACCCCGTAGGCGGGCTCCTCGAAGGGCAACGGGTGTTCCTGACCATCGGAGAGACGCCGGATGGTCAGCCGTGTCAGGCCCTCGAAACGCTCCTCCAACACCAAATGGTTGCGGAACATCTCGAAGTCGTCCAGGAGCACATCAGTACGATGTCCGATCAGTTCCTGCCATCGACTCCGAGAGAGGTCCCGGTCGGACACCGTCATCAGGCGAAAGTTGCGGGCTTGCCAGTTGGTCAGGATGTAGAGCTGATCCCCGAAGTGCTCCACGTGGTATTCATGATCCCGCTCCCGCGGATGCACAACTCGCAAATGACCGTCCGGCTGCTCCGCGTCCAACAAGTGGTGCTCGGTGCTGACCGTCTGGTGAGAGCTGATGATCAGGTAGCGTTGAGAACGACTGCGCGAAACCGTGCACGAAAACGTCACGTCGCGTTCCTCGAAAACCAGCTGGTCGTCTTCCACCGAGGTGCCGAGCCGGTGCCGGTAGATCTGCGCCTCGCGAAGGGTGTCCGGCTCGAGCCGGACGTAGAGGACCGTCGCGTTGTCATTGGCCCAGGCCACTGCCCCCGATGCCTCGGGAATCGCGTCGGGGAGCAGCGCTCCGCTTTCCAAGTCCTTGAAACGCAAGGTGCAGATTCGGCTGCCGTCGAGGTCTTCGGCATAGGCCAGCAGGCAATGGTTGGGACTCATCTCCAAGCCCCGAAGCTCGAAGAACTCATGCCCTTCGGCCAGTTTGGTTTCGTCCAGGTACACCTGCTCCGGAGCCTCGGGGGAACCTCGGCGTCGACAGTGCAGGCGATACTCGGCGCCCTGCTCAAAGCGAGAGGAGTACCACCAGTCGCCGCGACGAAAGGGCACTGAGGAGTCCTCCTCGCGGATCCGCGCGCGGATCTCGCGGTACAGGGATTCGCGCAGCTCCCGCTCCGGCTCGAGCACTGACTCGGTGTATTCGTTCTCGGCTCGCAGGTGGTCGAGCACCCGCGGATCCTCTCGATTGCGAAGCCAGAAGTACGGATCTTCGCGGACGTGGCCGTGAGCCTCGAGCCGTTCGACGATCCGCGGCGCGATCGGTGGCTGCTTGGATCCCAAACCCAGTTCCTCCGAATTGCCGACGATCGCCGGCATTCCCCCACCGAACACTCGGGACCGAACCAGCAAAGACCCGTTTCGACTCCAACCCCGTGGGTCGATTCCCGTGGGGAGGATTGTATCGCTGACGTTCCCGACTCCGCGAAGGGCAACGGTCCCGGCTCCGAATGCGGTAAATTGCGAGGTTCGCTGACGCGGAGCGAAGGATCCTCCGCGGGACCAACCCGCCATCGTTCGAGACTCCCCATGACCCAGGACGCATCACCCGCCCCGGACCAACCGGCGGAGGAATCTGAATCCAGGAACTTCCTCGAGGTCAAGATTCAAGAGGACCTCGATTCAGGAAAGTACCCCGGCGTGCACACTCGCTTTCCGCCAGAGCCCAACGGGTACCTCCACATCGGCCATGCCAAAGCGATCTGTGTGAACTTCGGCTTGGCCCGCCAATTCGGCGGCAAGACCAACTTGCGTTTCGACGACACCAACCCGGTCAAGGAAGACGAAGAGTATGTCCGGGCCATCCAAGAAGACGTGAAATGGCTGGGATTCGACTGGGAAGACCGACTGTTCTTCACCTCTGACTACTTCGGCCGGCTCTATGATTCCGCGGTCGAGTTGATCCGGCGCGGCAAAGCGTACGTTTGCAGTCTGAGCGCCGAGCAGGTCCGAGAATACCGAGGCGGCTGGAACACCGTCGGACGCAACAGTCCGGACCGGGACCGCCCCATGGAAGAGAGTCTCGACCTCTTCGAGCGAATGAAGGCTGGAGAGTTCGAGGACGGCGCCCTCACGCTGCGCGCCAAGATCGACATGGCCTCGCCGAACATGAACTTGCGCGATCCGCCAATGTATCGCATCCGTCGCCAGAGCCACCACCGGACCGGCAACGATTGGTGCATCTACCCGACGTACGACTGGGCGCATGGGCTGTGCGATTCCTTTGAGGGCATCACTCATTCCCTGTGCAGCCTGGAGTTTCAGGACCACCGACCGCTCTACGACTGGTTCCTCGAAGCCTTGGAGGTCTACCAGCCTGAACAGACGGAGTTCGCGCGCCTTCGTCTGACTCACACCGTCATGAGCAAACGCAAATTGCTACGTTTGGTCGAAGAGCAGCGGGTGGACGGATGGGACGATCCTCGCATGCCAACCCTGAGTGGTCTGCGCCGCCGTGGCTTCACTCCGGCGTCTCTGCGAAGCTTCTGCGAGCGAATTGGCGTGGCTCGATTCAACAGCATGATCGACCTCGCCGTGCTCGAGAATTGCGTTCGTGAGGATCTCAATGCGTGGGCGCCGCGGCGCATGGCCGTGTTGAAGCCGTTGAAAATCGTCATCACCAACTACCCCGAAGACCAAGTCGAGGAGATGGACGCGGTCAACAACCCGAACGATCCCGATGCCGGCACGCGCAAGGTGCCCTTTTCTCGTGAGCTCTACATCGAACAAGACGACTTCCTGGAAGATCCTCCCAAGAAGTTCTTCCGCCTCGGGCCGGGCCGGGAAGTGCGACTGCGCTATGCCTACTTCGTGACCTGTCAGGAAGTGATCAAGAACGACGCGGGCGAGGTGACGGAGTTGCATTGCACCTATGACCCGGAGACCCGCGGTGGTGACGCTCCCGATGGACGCAAAGTGAAGGGAACACTGCACTGGGTTTCCGCCAAACACGGCATCTCTTCGGAAGTGCGACTGTACGAGACGCTGTTCCAAGACGAGAACCCGGAAGATGTCGAGGAAGGCGGGGATTTCATCGACGGCCTGAACCCCGACTCCAAGACGGTTCTCTCCCAAGCCGTGGTGGAGCCGGCTCTGGGTGAACTCGAAGTCGGCGCCCAGGTCCAGTTTGAACGAACGGGCTATTTCAGCGTCGATCTCGACTCGCAGAAGAACCGCCTGGTCTTCAATCGAACCGTCACTTTGCGAGACACCTGGGCCAAGCTGGTCAAGAAGGGAAAACAAGGGAAGCAAGGCTGACCATTCCGGGAAGGTCGTGGCGGATGGGCGGAGAGATCAAGGATTTGTCCGTTTCATTTCCAACCGCGCGGAACCGCGGGACGTAGGCTGCATCAGGACCCACGGGCATGCGAGGACGAACCGGTTCTCGAGGGGCCGAGCCTTCTCTCTTCTCCGAGCGAGCGAGACCTGATTCATGACTCTCATCCAAGCAGGGAGTTCCTCTCACCCGAAATGGAGTCGTTGGGCTGGGGCTGTCCTTGGTCTTGGGCTGATGGCCCCCTCCCCCGTGGCTCAGTCGGGACCGGGCGAGCTTCCCGACGATCTGTTCTTCGAGCCCGACATTTCTCCGACGTTGGATTGCCAGTTCGCCCCCTCCGGGCACATCCTCGTGCGTCCGCTGGTGAACGAAGAGGATCCGCGCTGGTGGGTCTTCGATTCCGGCGCGGGACGCTCGACCATCGACCCCGAATACGCCGACGAACTCGGGCTCGAGTCTTGGGGGGTCGTGAGACTCATGGGAGTCGGTGGCGCCGGGGACACGGGATCCAATCGGCGGGCCGAGACGTTCCGGCTTGGTCCACTGGTCATCGACGAGGCGAACTTCGCGGAAATGCAGTGTGACTTTCTTGCGACCGCCATGGGCGTTCCGGTCGTCGGCATCTGCGGATTTGATGTGTTCTCGCGCGCCGTGGTCACGTTGGACCGCCGATTCCAGAACGTCGAACTCCACGACCCGGAAGAGTACGAGCTTCCCGAAGGAGCCACCTGGGAGCCGATCAAGATCCTTCACGGACACCCGATCGTCAAATGCAAGTTCGAAGGCGACCGCGAAGGTTGGTTCCGTCTGGACACCGGCGCCGGATCAGGCACCGTGACATTCCACGCTCCGGCCGTCGAGGAGTTTCAACTCTTGGAAGGTCGCACCGTGAAGGACACCCTCATGGGCGGTGTCGGAGGCACGATCACCGGAAAGTCCGGAACGATCTCCTATTTCGAGATCGGCGGGCATCGCTTCGGATGGCCCCAGGTGGAGTTCGCCACCGAAGCCGTCGGCGCGTTCGCGGACGCTGACACCATGGGCAACCTGGGTGGATTCTTCCTGGAGCCTTTCGAAGTCGTGATGGACTACCAGAGCAAGCGAATTGCATTCGTCCCTCGGGAAGTCACCGCCTCGTCCGAAGAATGAGGTCGCCGCTGTCCCCGGCGTCACCAGTGTTTGCGCCCAAACCCGCCGCCACGTTCAGGAACTCGCGATCCTCGGGTCCCTTGTTCATGATCTGAGCGAGGCCCACGGCAACGACGTTCGCCATGAGTCCGTAGGCTCCGGCATGAACCGGCCAGGGCCGCCAAGAGGGCTCGAGCATCAGCAGTAACGTGGTCACGCTGCCTAACACCAAACCGCTGAGGACGGCGGCGCGGGAAACTCGCGGAACGTAAAGGGTCAGCCAGAGAGCCGGCGCGAACTGCACCACCGCCCCGTAGGACCGCAGAAGGAGAGTGACCAGGGACCCCTCGTAGTGGACCGTGACCGCGTAGGACAAACCCATCACCACCAGCACACCGCCTCGAATCCAGCGCCTTTCCTGAGTCGGAGTTGGCTTCCAGCCAGCCCCCCGGCACGCCCCATCTCGAACGGCAATCGAAGCGGCCGCATGGGCCATGGCATCTCCCGAGGACATGGAGGCGGCCAGAGCTCCGGCACAAAACAGTCCGACCCACCAAGGAGAAATCTCCAGGTTCATCAGCATGTGGGGCAGGACTTGATCCACTTGGTCGGGGGCGCTCGAGAACCGGACGCCCGCGAAACCAATCAGGAACAGTGGAACCACGAATAGCTGAAAGGTCGGGTACAGGACCGCCGTTTTCTGAATGGTGCGAACGCTCGAGGCGGTGAACGCCTTCATGAACAAGTGCGGCCAAGCGGTGAACCCAATCGAGGAGACGATGACCGCCGACGAGTACTCCCCCCAAGACCATGGATTGCCCGAAGAGTCCAAACCCGGGGGTCGCAACAACTCGGGACGGCTCGCTTCGATCTGCTGAAACATCTCGGTCACGCCGCCGTAGAGCAAGCGCGGCAAGCTGAGCCCCAGCCCCCACGCCAGCAACATCATGAAGATTCCCTGGAACGTGTTCGTCCAGCCGACGCCGAGCACCCCGCTACGCACGACATACCAGGTTACGATGCCGTACACGACGAAGGAGCCCACTTGGGGTGACACTTGACCGCGGGTCACGGATTGGATGACCAGGCCGGCCCCCTTCATCTGCAGGGCCAAGTAGGGAATCAGAGCTACCACGCTGATCAAGGCCATCCAGCCGGCCAGCAGCGGGCTCCGAAATCGATGAGCAACCATCTCGGCCTGGGTCACGAATCCGTAGTGACGTCCCACTCGCGCCGCCCTCGGACCAAGAAAATAGAACGGCAAGAATCCGAGAATTCCGTAGGCCAGGATGTAGAAGCCGGCCGCCCCGCGCGAGTAGGCCCATCCGGGAGCCCCGAGGAACGCGAACGCGCTGAACACGGTGGCCCCGGTGATGAAGTACATCGTGACCAGTCCCAGGGAACGATCACCAGCGACATAGCCCTCCGTAGCCACCGAAGTCTTGCGTCCCGCCAGCAGCCCGAGCATCAAGCAGGTCAGGAGATAGGCCGCCGCCACGGACAGCACAATCCACGAGAACGAGTCCATCACTCTCTCTCCCGCGGTCTGGTGAGGTCGTAAGCCAGAAGGGCCAGGAACGTGAGGGCCACCCAGCCGATCACCCAGGTCAATGAGAAAGGAATTCCCAACACCACCGGCTCGAAGCGCGCACCCCACCACGCGTAGCCCGGCCAAACCAAGCCGACCAGGCAGACCACCACGTAGGCGGCAAAGGACAGGTTCCTGAAGGAGAAGGAGCGACGATGCTGCGCCATGGAATCCACAGGTCCGGGAATCAAGACAGGGGCGTTCGTTAAGCTATATCAGGAAACCGATGCCTGGAAAGCGATTCTGCCGGGCGACGTTCGAAACGAATCTTCCGAGTGACCATGCACTCTCGCCGACGCCAAGCGAACTTTTTTCCCCTTCGCGGAGCCCTTTCCATGGCTCTGTTGGCGCTTGCCTCGGCCTGCGCTCCCACGACGCCCCAGCCGCCGGCGTCCATCGTCTTGGTAACCATCGACACGTTGCGGGCCGACCGTCTGGGCTGCTACGGCTACTTTCGCGACACTTCACCGCACATCGACCGCTTCGCCGAAGAAGCCGTCCTGTTCGAATCCGCGGTGACTCCCATGGCCACCACCCTCCCGGCCCACGTGTCGGTGATGACGTCCAGTCATCCTCTGCGTCACGGAGTGCAGGAAAACTACGCCCACTTCCATCCGCCCGAAGCCGGGGACGAGCTGCAAACCTTCGCCCAAATGGTGTCGCGGGCAGGCTACCGAACGGCCGGGTTCGTCAGCGCCGCGGTCTTGCGTGCCGAATCAGGCATCGCCGCAGGGTTCGAACACTACGACGAACCGAGCGGAGTGATGCGAAAGGCCACGGCCACGACCGACGCCGTGCTCGCTTGGCTGGAAGAGCCGCCGACGGAGCCGTTCTTCCTGTGGATCCACTACTGGGATCCCCACCTGCCCTATTCGCCGCCCCCCGAGTACGGAGCGATGTTCGACGAGTCCGAACCCGCCTTCCTCGAGTACCTCGAGCAGAACGGGTTCGCGGACCAGGACACCTTTCACCAGGTTTGGGGCAACCGGTTTCCGGACCTGCGAGTCACCGAGATCAACAATTCCTACGACGCCGAGATCCGCTACACCGACGCAGAACTCGGGCGGGTGCTGGATCGCCTTGAGGAGCTGGGCCTCGACCAGACCGCGGCGATCGCAATCCTTTCCGACCACGGAGAAGGCCTTGGGCAGCACAACTGGATCGATCACGGCGAGATCTACAACGAGCAGATCAAGGTGCCGCTGATCCTCCGTTTCCCGAAGGACCTGCGTCGCGAGCGAAACCTGGAAGGGACCCGCATCCGCTCCGTGGTCTCCACGGTCGACTTGATTCCCATGCTCGCTCAGCAACTGAACCTTCCCCTCAGCGAGAGAGACCTGCGGCAGTTCGAAGGGGGCGATCGCCTGGGGGAATCGAACTCGCGAAACTTCGCGTTCAGCGAAAGGGTCCATCGCAACCGCGAGTGGATTCCGGGCAAGAAGTACGCCCTGACCGGGGACGAGTGGAAGTACCACCACTTCGCCGACTGGCCTGACCAGCTGTACCACGTGGCGACCGACCCCTGGGAGTCGAACGACGTCATGGAGCGAAATCCCGACCAGGCGGAAGATTTCAAGTCACGGCTGGATCGGATTCTGCGAGCCCGCGGTGCCCAGGGCCCGGCGCTGCGAAAACTCGGAGATCTTTCCGAGGAAACGAGCGCCGACCTGGAAGCCCTGGGTTACACCAAGTAATCACACGGGAGGCGAAGAGCCACCGGGGGCCGAATCGCCAGGGGGGATCTGCGGGCTCGTCGCTGCCCGTCGACAGCGGACGATCCGATCAGTTCTCGGTCCAGTTCACCTTGATTGCCCAGTTCGCGAACGACTGGAACTCGGTGTTGGTTGCAAACGTATCGTTACTTTGAGCACTGAAAGAATTCGGCAAGACGTTTCCGCAGGCTGACTTCACGTCGGTGCCATCGGTGTCCGAAGCAATCCACAAACACGAGTCGCCGGCACTCCAACGGAACGCCGCGAGGTAAGGCGAACCGCCCGCGCTCACGGGAATCCCCGCGGGAAGCGTGAACACTTGCCCCGGATAGCAGTTATCCGACGTGACGTTCGCCGGAATGACCACATTCTGCAACGCTTCTCCGGCCAGCAGGTCAGGCTCGAGACTGACATTCGGGTCCACGCCCGACGCCAACGGATGCACACCGATCCACTCGACCGGGGAGCCCACCCCGCAGATCTCGGTCAGAGAGACTTCCACGCTCGTGATGCTCGCATCCCCCGAACCGGCTCCCGTGAAGGCCGAAGCTGTCCCAAGGTTGACCACGAACCAATCGGAGGGGCCCGACGGATTGGTCACTTTCCAAACGAACCCGTCATGATCGCCATCGTCACGAATCCCGAAACATCCGTGGTCGCATCCAGCCAATGAGGTCATCGTCGCTGCGTTGCTGATCTTCAGCTTTGGCTTGTTGTTGGGCTTCAGATCGCAGTAGTCCTGATAGATGACGCACAGCGCGATCTGTGACCCTTGGTCGACACAGGGAAACTGACCACACAGTTCCCACGTTTGGGGCTTGGGACCGGGAGTGAACGGGTTGCCGGTGGTCGTGAACGGAATCGGAATCCCGAGACTGACGGCGGGCACTCCGCCGATGCAGAAGTACAGCAGGCTGCGCTGTCCGAACTGAGTTCCCCAGAAAACGAGACAGTAAGGATCCGCGGGCCCTCGGGACACGGAAGTGGACCCGTTGATGAGCAACGTGTTCTTCGCCGCCACCGCCGGTCGGGTCACAAATCCGAGTTGCCAATTCCATCCGGCCGGGGCCGCTCCGGTGTTGTAGGCCGACGAGGAGCTAAAAGAGCGATTGAACGCGGGCCCAGCCGTGTCTGCTCCCAGCCAAGTGGCGCTGTCGCCGGGACGCGGCTGCATGGCAATATGGATCTCTGTGGATCCCAGATGGAGGCACGGTATCGCGTAGCTGACGATGTCCGAGAATCCGTCGTCGGCGCTGACTTTGGCGAAGACCTCGATCAGCGGTGTGTTGAGATCCGGGGCGTCGGGAAAAGCCATGGATTCGGGGTAGACCCCCAGAGTCATGGTCTCTCCACTGCCAACGGTCTCCCAAACATCGAGGCAGATTCCGAGGACCGGCTCGCCGGCCATCTCGGCGTCGAAGTCGACATTGAACCAGTCACTGCTCCCCGACGGGTTTCCGATCTTCCACCAGGAATCGGAACCGGTGCCGTCGTCGAAGACTCGGCACTCCAAAGACACCGGAACCGGGGTTCCCGCCACCTGGGCGCTGGCGGAGCCGGTCCAACAGACAGCCAAAACCACACCCACGGCATGGATCGTTCGCACGGGATCCTCCTGAGGAATCTTCATCCAACAGCGACTTTGGAAAGCACACGCTTTCTCGGGTTCGACATCTTGCGCCGTGACTTTCTGAGGTTTCTCACGTTGCGCGGTCGGAAATCGTTGCTCAGCGCTCGATCCGATGGCACGGACCGAGACCGCAAACGGCGGGCGACACCGTTCCGAAAAACCCGGTGCCCGTTCCCATCGAAGAAATCCCGAGTTCCTTCGAAACGGCACCACCCACCGAAGTGTTCCGCTCAGTCGGTCCAGTTCACCTTGATGGCCCAGTTCGCGAACGAACTGAATTCCGTGTTGGTGGCGAACGTGTCGTTGCTCCGCCCGCTGTAGGTGTTCGGGAGCGGGCTTCCGCACCCTGACTTGACGTCAGTGCCGTCGGTGTCTGAAGCAATCCACAAACAGGAATCCCCGGATCCCCAGCGAAATGCCGCGAGGGTCGGTGGCCCTCCCGCAGTCACGGGAACCGGCGCGGGCAACGAAAACAGGGAGCCGGGATAGCAACCATCCGAAGTCACGTTCCCGGGAACGATCACATCCTCTACCGCGGAGCCGGCCAGTAGATCCGGTTGGATGCTCACATTCGGGTCGACCCCGGACGCCAGGGGATGAGCGCCGACCCATTCGACCAGGGACGGGGCACCTCCACACAGCTCGGTCAGCGCCACTTCCACGCTGGTCAAGCTGACATCTCCCGCCCCTGCCGCGGTGAATCCGGACGCAGTACCCAGGTTGACGACGAACCAATCCGAAGGTCCTGAGGGGTTGGCCACTTTCCACACCAAGCCATCGTGTTCCCCATCGTCGCGCTTGCCATAACAACCGGGCTCACAGAACGAGTCGATCGAGGGGATCATGGTCACAGTGTTGCTGATTTTCAGTTTCGGCTTGTTGTTGGGCTTCAGGTCGCAGTAGTCCTGGTAGATCAAACAGAACGGAATGGGATCCGTTCCCAACCCACACGGGAAACGGCCGCAGAACTCCCAAGTTTCCGGCTTGGGCCCAGGAGTGAATGGATTGCCAGTCGTGGTGAGTGCGATCGGGACACCCAGACTCACCAACGGGACTCCTCCCAAGCAGAAGAACGCGAGAGACCTCTGACCGGGCTGAGTGCCCCAGAACGTGAAGCACAAGGTGTCCAGGGTATTGAAAGTCACCGAAAAAGATCCATTCACGAGGAACGTGTTCTTTGCGACCGACGCCGGTTGGGTGACGAGCCCGAGCTGCCAGTTCAAACCCCAGGGGACGGCCCCGGTGTTGTAGGCGTTGCTCGAAGCAAACGAGCGATTGAAGGCGGGCCCTTGGGTGTCGGCTCCCAGCCAAGTGGCGCTGTCCCCCTGGCGCAACTGCATCGCCACGTGCACGTCGGTCGAGCCAAGATGCAGACAGGGAATCGCGTAGCTGACCAGATCGGTGAAACCATCTCCCACGGCGACCGCGGCGGAAATCTCGCGCAAGGGTGAGGAGAGGTCCGGGGCATGGTCAAACACCGAGGACTCGGGATACAGCCCGAGAGTCATGGTCTCCCCCGCCTCCAAGGTATCCCAGACATCCAAGCAAATCCCAAACACCGAGGCACTTTGACAGTCGTTCTCGAAGTCAACGTTGAACCAATCGCTGGTTCCGGCCGGGTTGTTCAACCGCCACCAAGAGTCGGAGCCCGTCCCGTCGTCGAAAACTTTTGCTTCCAGGGTCACCGGAACCGGCTCCCCGACGACTTGAGCCGACATCGACTCCGCGAAAATTGCCCCACCACCCACAAATCCAAGAGACAGCGTGAACAGTGACTTCATGCAGGAATCCTCCGGAGCGAGATGCATGAATGAATGAACGCTGTCGCTCTCTAGTGGACCAGATCGCGACGGTCACACCGAATTCACAAACGAGTAAGAACGAAAGACGATCACGACGGGACCTCGTGTTTCCGTCTCGCTCCAGTCGAAAAAAAACTCGATTTCTCTTACCCGATGGATGCTTCGAGAATCATCGCTCTTCGGTGGCGTAGCCGGTTTGTTCCAGCTCGCGCAAGGTCTCAATGCCCAGTTCCCCTTGCTCCACCTGGCGAGACAGCTTGGCTCTGCGACGTTCGACGCTGTCGATGGTACGACTCAGTTCCGTGGCTCGCTGGCGGTACAGCTCGGAGCTTTCGTCCACAGGACTTTGTTCGAATGGATCTTGTTCGAGGTCGAAAACGAGAATGCCGTCGTCGATTCGAATGGCTTTCCACGTCGCCCCTTGCAACGCGTGGTGGCGACCGGAACTGCTTTCGGCGAACGCCACCCCCGACGAGCGAAGGTCGCCGTTCAAGAGGCCCACCAAAGACTCCCCATAGATCCCTTCAAGAATCGGGAGTCCGAGAAGTTCCATCACCGTGGGCTGCACATCGATCAGCTCGACCACCGCGGGCACTCGCCGAGACGTCGCGCCCCCCGCGGGGCGGTACATCAGGGGGACGTGAATCACCTCTTGAAAGGGGATGGTGACCCCGTGCCCGACACTCCCGTGGTCATACAACTCTTCCCCGTGGTCCGACACCAGCAGCAGGGGGAGCTGTTCCAGAAGTTGGCGTTCCTCGAGCAACTCCAAGACGTGACCGAACTGTCGATCCGCAAAGTACACGCAGCCGTCGTACACGCCTTGCAGGTGCACCCGGTCTGCTTCGTTCAACTCGACCGCACGCCCCAGGAACAGTCCGCGAACATCGGTTCCATGAAGCTCGCTCTCACAGGGAGGATGAACCGCATCCAGGCATTCGTCCGGCGGCTGGTAGTGATGCGCGGCGTAGGTGTGCAAGAACAGGAAGAACGGCTCTCCGCTCACCGAGTCGAGCCAGCCGGAGATCTGATCGAAGTCTCCGCGCAACATCGCATCGGACACGTGAAAGGCTTCGAACCCTCCTTCGATGCCCACGGTCGCGGCCAGGTGAGCTCCCCCGGTGAACGCCGCGGTTCGCAGTCCGTCGGCACGGGCGAACTCTGCCAACCAACGAGTCACCGCCGGATCTCGAAAGTATCCCGGCTTCAGCATGCCGTGAATGGAAGGGTACTGACCCGAGAACATCGACGCGTGGGAAGGCAAGGTATAGGACACATGGGCCATGGCTCGGTCGAAGATCACACACTGTTCCGAGAACCGGTCCAAGTTCGGCGTCAAACCAGGGTCTCCGCCGTAGGCGCCCACATGGTCGGCCCGCAAGGTATCCAAGGAAACCATGATGAGTCCGCGCGGTGACTCAGGAAGCGGCGCGGTTCGGAGCGTGGGATGACACCAAGCCGCTTGCAACACATCGCCCTCGGCACTGTTCGCCGAGGTTTCGAACACTAGCGATCCCCCGTCCGAAGGAATCTCGAGCGCCACCCGTCGATAGTGGGGTCCCTCATGACGCTGCTCACGCGCCCCCTCGAGAACTTCTTCGAACACCACCCCGTCCTGGCCGTCGCCTCGGCAACGGATGCGGAAGGTCACGTCCCCATCCCCGCGACCGGTGTCATCGCGCAAGACGCCGAAGCCAAAGCTCAGCACCGCGGAGCCGGACATCGACCCCTCCACGGCAAACTCGAGGGTGCTTGGTGCGGGAGCGAACAGGACCTCGGCAAAGGAGTGGCCCACGCGGGTGCGACCCGCAACGGGGGACGCTCCCACGGGAGTCCTGACCGCTGCCATCGCTCGCCGGGTCAACATCACTCGCCCGTCCCCTTGGTATTCGCCGACGGAGATGGACGACGCCTCCCCGCCGGATCCGCCCCGGACCCCGATCACCAACGCTTGAGTCCGAAGACTGGTGCGCAAAGGGATGCGCAGGGAAGCCGGGTCGCTCGTCACTCGCTCGGCGACGACGTCGACCCGTCCCATCAACACGTGGTTGCCGAGACTTGCCGCGGACAGCCCCGGATTCTCGACTTCGGCGACCCACACCGACGTCTCCGGACTCAGCGTCCCGTCATCCAAGATTCTGATTTCGACGTCATGACAGACGTCGAGCGGAACCACGCCGCGCAGCTCTCCCTGCTCCGACCAGGGAATGTCCCCTTCGGTCCGGGTTTCGTTGGACTCCGCCAAGGTCCATGCCCATCCGCGAGGGATGCCTGAACTCAGATCGAACGAGGCGAGCACGGGTCCGGTGGCGGGAACCAGGACCGGTTCCTCGGCGGTCCCCACGGACTCCGGAATCTGATCCACGAAGCGGACCAAACTCGCCTTCGGTGCTGGCTCTTGGTCCGTCGAACACTGCCACAGCAAGCAAGCAAGCCAACCGGTCCCCAGCCAAGGTCGGCGGCGCCGTTGCGTCGCGGTCAATGCTCGTCCTCTCCCAAATACCCGAGCGCCTCGAGCTGCCGCCGGGCCCGATCGTCCAGATACGCCGGCTGCCCTGCACCAATGGAGGGGAATCCGGCGGCTTCCACGGTGCCGGCGTGACGCTGAATGGCCTCGCGCTTGCGATCCCGCAGTCGCAACAGGTTCTTCACCATCTCGGGCTGGGCCTCGGCCAGATCGTTCTGCTCCGCCGGGTCGGCCCCCAGGTCGAACAAGCGATAGGTCATCTCGTCGGTGTCACGATCCCGCTTCCAGATCAGTTTCATGCCCTGGTAGACGATCGCCCCCAGATAGTCGTCATCATCGAAACGCACTTCCTCGCCGTAGATGACTCGCGGTTCGGCACGCTCGGCCGAGAGCAACGGCAGCAAGCTTTCCCCTTGGCGCGGATAGGGATCATCGATGTTCAAGAGTGCCGTGACCGTCGGCACCAGATCCAACTGGGAAACCGGATCCGCCACGACCTTCGGCTGCACGCCAAGCTCTCGGCGGATCCCCTCGGGCATCCACAGGATCAGCGGCACCCGGACCAGCTCCTGCCACATCCGGTGTCCGTGAATCCAGTCGCCGTGATCGAGGAACTCTTCGCCGTGATCCGACAACACCATGATCACGGTGTTGTCGAGAAGATCTCGCTCCTCCAGTGCATCGACCAGCCGCTGAATTTGGAGATCCTGGTAGGCGATTTCGTTGCGATAGGTGTCGCGAATGTACTCGACGTCTTCGTCATTCAGGTCCCAGGCCCCGATCTGTTCGGCGATGCGCGGGGCCGCCGCCTTGCCACGTTGCGGACCTCGATAGTCTTTGCCGAAAACTTCCTGGAAATGCCCGGGGGCGCGGTAAGGCGCATGAGGATCCAACGAGTGCAGGTACAAGAAGAACGGCTCGCCTCGATTCTCGTCCAGCCAAGGAATCACCGTGTCGTTGATCTGCCCCGAAGAGGATTCGGTGGCTCGTTCGACCGGTGGCGGCTCCAGCCCTTCCAAGGGCACGAAACGGTGGAATCCCTGTTCGAACTGCAGCGTCCGGGATCCAATTTGGGCATTCGCCACGGCGGCCCAGGACGAATAGCCGGCTGACCCCATCAACTCGCCCATGGTGACCAAAGAGCTGGACATGGCCTTGCCGGAGGACACCCCATGAGAAGTGGGATACAGCCCGGTCAACACCGTCGCCGTGGTCGGCCGAGTCCACGAGGCCACCGCAAAGAAGTCCTCGAACACGAACCCGTCCTGGCCCAGCTCGTGCAAGTACGGAGACACCCGCGGATCGGCGCCGTAGGACGTCAAGTAGTCGGCGCGCAAAGTGTCGATCAAGTACACGATCACGTTGGGACGAGACGTCACCCGCGGGGGAACCAGCCGCGGATCTCCGAACACCGCCGGGATTCCTTCGCGGTTGCCCGTCGTTTCGAAGACCAACTGGGCCGCCCCACTCCACGATGACGGAATCGCCAACTCCCGCGGGGCCCACAGACTGCCGTCCTCGATGGTCGTGGAATCGAGCAACACATGCTCTTCCTTTTCCCGCCTCAGCAAGATCCGGAAGGTGACTTCCTCTTCCCCATTCATCTTGGGCACGCCCAGAGAACAGCGCAAACGGTCCCCGGCTCGGCTTTCGAAGTCGGTCACGAGGCGCGAAGGAGTCGGCAGCCAGAAGCCGACGCGACGATCCCATTCCACCTCGACCCGGGAGATCACCCGATCCAACGAATCTTCGTCCAACTGCGGATGCTGGCGAGGCTCGTGATGAGCGGGGAAGTCTCCGACCTTGGCGTCACGGTCGACGGCAAGGTCCACCAAATCGGCCAGGGGTTGGTTCACCCGAACCGGGTCGGAAAGAGAAACGCTCAGGGTGTGAAGGCCCGCGGGAACCCCTTTCAAGACCACGCCTTCGGCAAGCTCTTCTTTGCTCAACGGGTTGGCCGCCAACGAGTCGAACTGCCGAGACGGCGGAGAATCCGTGGCGGATTCGGCGGCAGATCGCAAGATCATGTCGCCGCCGATCGAGAACAACGTGAGCTCCCCTTCCAGCGGTCGGAGCTGTTCTTCGCGCTCGGGGGACTGCGGAAGAAATGCGAGCTTTCCGGGCAGCTTTGACTCCGAAAAGATCAGAGTTTCTCGTTCCGCTTGCTCCAGGATCAGGCTCGTCAGTGACGCCAAGTATTCCCGTCCCTGGGGTTCCACCTCGGCGCGCGCTTCGAATCGAACTTCGTGCATTCCCCGAGTCGACTGGAACAGGAACGGGTACTCCCGATCCTTGGCACCGCGCACCGCGATTTCCCCGACCTTCTCTCCGTCGAGAAACACATCCAAGGTGCAGCCCGACCGCAGGCCGCTTCTTGCCAACAACCGGATCGGCATCTCGTCTCGAAGAAACTCCACGCGATCCCCCACGTGGTCCCCGCTCTTTTCGAGACGCGCCGAGGGCGCCGAGGCGGCTCCTTGGTTGCGGTCACGCGCTCGTCGACCGCGCAACACACGCATCCTTGGACATTCGAGGACCTGGATCGGCGGAATGCGCAGGTAGCCCTGACGACGTTCGATGTCCGTGGAGTAACGCACCGGCTCGAGAACCTCTTGGGACTCGTCCCAAACCTTCAAGGAGCCTTCGACCGGACGCCAAGGCAAGATCACCGCGACTCGACCGTTCTCCCACGGGCGGGTTTCTACCGGCTCCAGAAACACTGGCTCGGGCGGTTGGAAGCGGACCACGCTGCCCTCCACCGAACGAAACTTGGTCCAGTGGTCGACCAGGTGCACCACTTCCCGAGGCTCGAGATCCGCCGGTTCGGAACCACAGGCCACGAGAAGGGACAACAAGAATAGAGGGAGTCGGGCGCGCAACGGGAAGTCTCTCGACGGTTCGGGAGGACGGGGTCTCCATCCATGATCGGCCGCGGACCGTGTCCTGGGCCAGAAGTTCACGAATCAAGCGCCGCTCATCCGGGCCGGGGCGAAGTGGAGGAACGCAGCCAACTCGAGGGGAGTTGTCGAGCAAATCCCACGAAGCCAAGGGCCAGGAGGAGCCGGGACTAGCAGGCCGGTGAAAAGGTCTTTCGGCAATTCATCGAGTCTTTTCGACTCCGTCTCGGTCCTCGAATCCTCGACGAGTCCAGCGACGCGCCGCGGTTCGACTCCTCGACGGAGACGGAAATCTCTCGATCGACCATCGAAGGCCTTTTTGCCGGCCTGCTAGGGAGGGAACCTCTGGTCCCGGACACTAGGGAATCTGCAATCCCATACAACAGGACTCCCCCCGAGACGTCGGCGGAGGATTCCCTCCAGGAAAGACCGCGAATCCGGGCGCTCCAAACCTTTGCCGCGATCCCTTGGCGGTCTTGATGAACCACCGAGGGCTTGCCGGTCTTCGCGGAGAAGCGCCGCGCCCATCCGAAGGGCCTGAACCAACCGATCCCCCGGGCGTGAGACACCCGCACGCGCTCCCCGCGAGGCCCCGTCCTGCACGTCAGTCGCGGGGAAGCTCGAAAGGAATGGCGACCCAGTCGACCGCAGGGGACACGCGACCGTCCCCCGCCAACAAGGTGATGCGCAACGAGAGGTAGGCCTTGCCATTCGCGACCGCCGGATTGCCGGAGTAACGGGTCGCGCCTTCCCCGCTCGGCGTGTCGGCCCCCGAATACTCGATCTGAACCGTGCTGCCCGCCGGAAGCCAACAAGCGGGAGGCTGCATCGCTGCGGTTCGGTAGGAAACCAGCTCTCCGTTGGTGAGATCCGAAGCCAGGTAAGAAGAGGTCACCCGCGAGCGTCGTTTCTCGTAGTCGAACACGGCCAGGTAGCGTGCCGTATCGCCTGGCGGAAAACCCGGGAAGGCCGGAGTCGCACAGCGGTTGCGACGGTCGAGGTTGTCATCGGGAAACAAGCGCCGACCTCGCTCCCCCAACGAGAACAGCCGGAAGTACGGCGTCGCACTGATTCCAATCCCCGGGGAATAGGAGAAGCTGTTGCGTCGGGAAACAGCCTCGGCCTGGGGCCTCACTCGGTACTCCAAAAGCAGGCTATCGCCACCGCGGTTGTCGTAACGCCCTCCAGGGTCGTCGACACGGAAGTCCCGCCAGGTCTCGTCCATTCCCGTGATCGGCTGGGCGTCCTTGTTGAAGTCCTCGATCATCCTCCGGTTCTCGTCGGGAACATCTCCGAATTGGATGGGAAACGACTTGCGGAACTCCGGCCACGGATGAAACACCCGTGGAGAAGTGGGCACGGTGTAAACCTTGGACGGCGCCACCATCCACGTCGTTCCCGGCTTGACCACGGTCACCATGGAGTTGCGGTAGTAGTTGGGCGCCTCTTGCTGGGGATCACAGGCGGAGACACCCTGCAACACTTCCGAGGCGTACTGATCGTAGTCGAAGGCAAACCCCAAGCCCGATGTGAACTCGATCGGGATGGAGCCACCGATCGTGCGGGTGATCGGTCGAATGGGTGAAACGGCGGCGTGAATCGAGATGTCCTCGTAGACGTCCGACACCACTTCTCCGGAACTCGGAGAAAACGACACCCGATACAGGTCCAAGAACGAGCCGTCGAACTCGGTCCCCGGCGAGGCATCGACATCGCGATACAGATGCTGAAAGCGAGCTCCGTTGTGTTCTGCCGCACTCGTGACCGAGGAATCGAAGGCGCTGGTCAGCGGGAATCCGACCCCTTCGTCAGGAACCGGCGACAGACCATCGGACGGCGGGTGAAAGTCATCGAAGATGCGGGTCAGGAAGATCGACGGCGGCGAAGCAAGATATCCGTTCACTTGCCGGTTCACTTCCCCCAACGGTGCCCAGGCCAGGTCGTCTTCGCCGTAGATGATTCCGGCCCGTCCCGTGGAATCCGTGGAGCGACTCGGGGTTCCGCGGAAGCGGTGGACGAGCATGCGCACGTTCTTCGCTTGCGGAGGTGGGGATGCTGAACTTTTCGACTCGTCGGATTGGAAGTCGGCGACGAATTCGATCACCGGATCCAAGGGATCGACCAGACTCAGCGGATAAGCCAAGGGTTGGCCGGTCAAGTCCTGCACGGGCCGCCGTCCTTCCCGCAAGAAGCGTTGCAGCTGGGTTGCGCTCAACCGAGTCTCCAAGTCCTCGACCCGGGGCACTGTTCGAACCACCAACTGCAGCGCTTGCACATTGGCTCCCCAGCCGACGACCTCGAGGGACCCGTCGGACGCTTCGAACGCCGGTAGCAAGCGAACCTCGGATTGAGCCGCATTGGTGACGAACACCGTGGGAATCTCTCCCTCCAACTCCTCGAGGGAACTGCGGACCAGGCAGTTCTCCCATGGACTCAAGGACTCGGTGTTCAAGGATTCATCGAAGCGGATCCTCAGCTCCGAAAACGCGGGAATCGGCTCATCCAGAGACAGCACCGGTCCCACCGGTTGGCCCTGGTCATCGATCTCACGGACTTCGATGAAGGAAGCCAGCTGTTCATTGGCGGCGTTCTGTGGATTGGCTGGATCGAACTCCCGCCCATCAATGGGGTCGAGAGAACTTGGCTCGAAGTACTCGAGTCGAGACAGCTGGTAGGCATCTCCTTCGCTCGGCGCTTTGGAAAAGGGACTTGCCAAGAACAGGCTTCGTGAGGAGTTGCGCTCGATGAGGTGACGTTCTTCGTCGGGCCGCCCGGGGCGGAGAGTCAATCGCCCGCCTGCCCATTCCCCGCGGCCGGCTTTGGCCGCCGCTTCGAAGTTCGCGTCGGCATCGGTCAGGAAGGCGCCTCCGTGGTCATCTCCTGCCGAAGTCTGCCAGGTGGCGGACCAACGATGCCGACGCACGATGCGTGGCGATCGTTCATCGGGCAGGAACCCTTGGAAGCGATCGTCGATCGCGAGCAGCTCCCCTTCGTTGATGAAGTCAAGCTGTTCGTTCCCCGGATTGAAGGCGATCGCCCGCTCGGTTCCCCAACCATCGTCGCGACTGGAGAGGGGCTCCCCGGCGGTAGATCGCAGCACCACTCGTTCGTCGGAGAAGGCCAGACTCAAGACCAGCGTGCCCGTGGGGTCCACCAGGGCTCGTCCCCGGGAATCGAAGCTCAACGGACTGGGGGGAAATGCAATGCTGGTTTCGGTGCGCGGGTCGATCCAGATTTCATTGCCTCGTCGAACACTGAGACGCAGGGGCACTCCGCGACCGTCCTTCCAACGCAGCCGAACCGTGCCGCTCTCCAACACTTGGCAGTCCCCGTCGAGTCGGTCGGCGATCACCGTGTTTTCGTCCAGGTCCCGTGAAAAGCACAGAACCAGCGCCGAGTTCCGGGGAACGACCGGCGGCCGAAAGTCAAATCCCAAGCCAAAGGGAACTCGTTGATTGACGTCCCCGGAACCAAAGTCTGCCAGGCTGGGCGCCAACGGGATGGTCGTTTCCGGATCCGTGTCCACCGTGGTAAGCGGACTGACAATGGACGTGGTGCGCCGATCGTCCCCCAACGCACGGCCAAACTCGACTTCGCTCAGCGCGAACGGACCGCTTCCCCCACCACCTCCTCCGCCACCGCCGGAACAACCGACCGACGCAAGAGCAAGCGCCACCCACCAGCCTTGATTTCGCAATGACAACATCAGTCTCCGTCGAACTCCGCAGGATCGCGGTCGGGGATTGCCGGAACAGAAATGATATGGTCGTCAAGACAGGCTCGCCGTCGCTGATAGCCTCGAATTCCTGATCGGGTAACGCGCTACCCGAACCTTCCGGCCGTTGGTCCCTCGCATCGTCCCAGGGTCGAACGTCGTCACCCCCAAGGAACTGCCGTGATCAAGAAAGTCCTCTTCGTCGTGCTCGGCCTCGTGGTGATCGCCGTGGCCGGACTGATCCTCAGCCTCGACTCCCTGGTTCGAAACGGCGTCGAAGTCGCGGGGAGCGGTGCGCTCAAGACCAAGACCACCCTGTCAGCCGCGAACGTCTCTCTCACCGGCGGCGCGGTGATCCTGCAAGATTTGGTGATCGCCAACCCGAAAGGATTCCAAACCCCGAACGCGTTCCAGGTGGGAGCGGTGGAACTGGACGCCTCCGTGCCCTCTTTCGCGTCAGATCTGGTCGAGATCGAGAAGATCGTGATCGACTCTCCCGAGATCACCCTCGACTTTGCTTCCGGCAACTCCAATCTGGGCACCCTGTTGGATCAGCTCCGCGGCGAAGGAACCGCGAGTTCTTCCGACGAGGGCGCCACCTCGACAGAGCCCGCTTCCGACGACGCGGGTGGCAGCAAGAAACTCAAAGTTCAGCTGGTGCAGCTTCGCAAGCCGCGGCTACGAGTGGCCGAGTCGTTGCTGGGTGTCGGGCAAACCGAGTGGACCCTTCCCGACCTAGAGCTGACCGACATTGGCAGCGATGGACAGGGCAACTCGGAAGGAACGACGGTCGCCGGTCTGTTCGAAACCATCCTGACCGAGCTACAGAAAGCCATCGCCAGCAATCAGGGCCTGCTCCCTTCGGAACTCACCGACAAGCTCTCATCCCTCGGCAAGGACTTCGAAGAGCTTGGCCTCAACAAGATCGGCGACGCCGTGGGAGACGATCTGGAAGAAGGCGGCAAGGCCTTGCAGGATGCCGCCAACGAAGCAGGCAACCGCTTGAAAGGCCTGCTGGGCGGTGACAAGTAGCCTGGTCACCAAGGCTCCTCGCAAGGATTCCCTCCGCTCTGGATGAGAGTCACGACTCGCGACCTGGTCGCGAATCGCCATGCTTCCGTCCAGCCCGGATCCGCTGTCGTGAATCCCGACGGTCCCCCAGTGCCCGTGATTGCAAAGAGCCTCGGACCGTGCTCGACACACTCCGCTCGTGGGTCAGGTCGTCGGTTCCGCCGTGGTGGCACCGACCCCGAGGGCTTGCAGCTGCTGTTGCGCACGAGTGAACAAGTCCGAGCCTTCCGGAGCGGTTTGCAGCACAGCTTGGAACGCGGTGACAGCGGAGGACGTTTGTCCGGTTCCCAGGTGCGCTTCGCCCAGCGCGTAGTGGGGTTCCGGGTGAAGCGGGTAGAGCCGAGTCGCCGCTTCCAAGTGCTCCACCGCGGCCGACGGGTCCCCATCATCCAAGTCGAGGCTGCCCAAGTAGTAATGGGTTTTCCAATGGGCCTTGGCGGCATCGAACGCCTGGTATTGTTGCAATGCCGACCTCAGTAAGGACCGTGCCGAGCGCCGGTTTCCCCGTTCCAGCTCCACTTCCGCCAGGGAGATCTTGAACAGGGGTTCGTCGGGCGCGATGCGAAGCGCTCCCTTCAGCAACGCTTCGACCTGAGAAAAGCTGGCCGTGCCTTCTTCCGACAACAAGGTTCGAGCCTGCTGAGCGAGGTTGTGCGCTTCGGACAACGCAGAAACCTTGGCGACGATCTTTTGAAACTGATCCCCCCGCCGGAAGGCCCCGGAGTCCTGCCTCAGCAGGTGTGGATACTCGCTTCGCAAGGTGCCTTCGATCTCTTCGATGCGGTCATCGTTCATGGGATGGGTGCGCAGGATCGACAGCGTTCCGCCGCCCCCGGATTGCTCTTCCAGTCGCTGGAACAGCTCGAAAGTCTTCTGCCCCTCCCGCGGGTCGTAGCCCATCTGCGCGGCGTAGTAGACGCCCCGGCGATCGGACTCGAGCTCTTGTTCGCGGTCGTAGCGCAGGGTGACCAAGCCAGGGAGAGCGGCCGCTCCGGCGGTCGCCAAAGCGAGGAGTTCCTTGTTGTCCGATTCTTCGGCCAGCATCGACCCGCCGATCCCAATGACCGCCGAGGCCACGCCGGCAAAGATGCCTCGTGATTGCGCGTGCATGGAATGCTGGTGTTCCACGTGCCCCAGTTCGTGGCCCATGATGGAGATGAACTGTCCCTCGGTTTCGAGCTGAGCCAACAGTCCCCGGGTGATGTAGACGAAGCCTCCCGGCAAAGCAAAGGCGTTCGGCACCGAGGAGTTCAGGATCTGGAATTGGAACTGGAACTCTGAGCGGATCGCACTGTGCTCGGTCATCTCGAGAATCAGTGACTCGAGATAGTCATGGATCTCGGCATCAACGAAGACCCCGTCGTACTGGGCTTCGATGCTCGGCGAAACTTGGGAACCGAGGGCGAACTCTTCTTCGGGGCTCCACTGCACCAGGGAAAAACGTCGCTCGCCGGTCACTTTGTCCGTCACGCAGCCGCTGAGCAGCAGAGCGAACCCGACCAGGCCGGCGACCCGGCAAACCACACGGAAAAACGCGGGACGTCGGCCCCCAGTTGTCGTCAGGGCCCTCTCCCCCTTGGACTCCCGCTCGTCGGGACCTGCGAGATCCCCGCTTGGCCGCGAGCTCATCGTCCGCTTCCGCCTGTCTTGCGCCATCATCATCACGACCTCCCTTGTTCCTCAATTATGGAGGGGTCCGTGGAATGAGGACCGCGAAAGTTGGCGAGCCTCCCCGGCGATCCACCATCGTGCCCCCCGGCAATTCGAGGAATCCGCGCTGACGTTCTGCAAAACTCGAAACAGGGAGCGGTTTTCGGAACCTTTCCTCAGGCACCGGCAGTCATACCCCAGAATCTGAGTCGCTCCCTGACCCCACGAGCGAAGAAGCGCCACGAATTCCCCCCGAGGGACGCGGAGTGCGAAATCCGAGCCACTCCCCCGAAACCGTGCGGTGCCCCCTTCTCTTTAGGGTCCGGGCTACACTCTCAGCCATTCATCTCCAGCACACCCCACGGGAAATAAGGGACCTTTCATGATTTTGAGAAAAACACCTTGGTGCACGCTTGGCGTGGTCGCCCTCCTCGGGGGAACGGCGGTTGCGCAAAACGCGAGGCCGTTCCAGGCGACGGCGAGTCTTCACGATGTGATGTCGGTCGATCAGATCGACAAAGTCAGCACCGGCGCGATCGATCAACGTCGGGTGCGCCTCGAAGACGAAGAGCGCGACGCCAACGGATTGCCGCCCCGCTTTGCAATTCCGCGAGTCGTGTCCATCACTCCCGCCACCCACGGAACCTGGGAAAACGCCGGGGACGATGTGATGTGGCGCCTGCGAATTCGCGCCGAAGGTGCCGCGTCTGTGAATCTTGGATTCGGCAAGTACTTCATGCCGCCCGGAGGACAGCTTCAGATCTACTCCCCGGACATGAAGCGTTCCATTCGCCCGTTCACCCACGAGGACAATGATGCCCACGGTCAGCTGTGGACTCCGATCCTTCAGGGTGACGAAGTGGTGGTCGAGCTGACCTTGTCCAAGAAAGCCTCCCAGAACTACGAACTGGAACTGATTCACATCGGTCACGGCTACCGCGGCTTCCACACCCGTCCGCAGGAGCCGCAAATCGAGTCCGGCGCGTGCAACGTCGACGTGGTCTGCCCGGACGGTGACGACTGGCAGAACGAGATCCCCTCGGTCGCCGCGTACTCGACCGGCGGCAGCATCTTTTGCACCGGTTTCATGGTCAACAACACCGCCAATGACCGCACCAACTACTTCATGACCGCCAATCACTGCGGCATCGGTGCCGGAAACGCGGCCTCCTTGGTCGTGTACTGGAACTTCGAGACCTCGACTTGCGGTGGCACCCCGGACGGCGTGCTGACCGACTTCCAGACCGGTGCCGTGCACCGCGCGTCCCACAGCCCTTCCGACTTCACCCTGCTCGAGCTAGACGACGATCCGGATCCGGCCTGGGGCATCACCTACTCCGGTTGGGACAACACCGGCGCGGAGGCCACCACGGCAGTCGCCATTCACCATCCCGACGGCGACGAGAAACGCATCAGCTACGAGTTCGATCCCACGACCACCACCAGCTACTTGAGTTCCGCGGTTCCTGGCGCCGGCACCCACGTTCGTGTCGAGGACTGGGACACCGGCACCACCGAGCCCGGTTCCTCGGGCTCCCCGCTGTATGACCAAAACCACCGCGTCATCGGTCAGCTGCACGGCGGTTTCGCGGCCTGCGGCAACGACGATGCCGACTGGTACGGCAGGATCTCGGTCTCTTGGAATGGTGGCGGCACCGCCTCCAGCCGTCTGTCCGACTGGCTCGACCCCGGAAACACTGGCGCGACTGCCGTCGACACCCTCGGCATTGGCATGAGCGTGACCCCGGGTGGCACCGTCACTCATGAAGGTCCGTTCCTGGGCCCGTTCACCAATCCGACCACGACCTACACGGTGAAGAACAACTCGAACGATCCGGTCGGCTACAACGTCTCGCTGGTCGGCACCCTTGGGCTGCTGATCAACGGCGGCACCGCGCCGATCTCCGGGACCCTCATCGCCGGCGCCTCGATCACCGTCGACGTCACCTTCGACACCCCGATCATGTATCTGGCCAAGGGCACCCACACCGAAACCATCAACTTCGAGGACACCACCAACAGCATTACCTCGACCCGAACCCATCAGTTCGTGATCGGTCAGGAGACGATCCTCAGCTTCCCGATGGACTCCGATCCGGGATGGACCACGGAAGGTGCCTGGGACTTCGGCGTGCCGGCCGGCGGTGGTGGAGTCAGCTATGGCTTGCCCGATCCGTCGAGCGGCGCCACGGGTGCCAACGTCTACGGCTTCAACCTGAGCGGTGACTACACCAACAACATGCCGGAAACTCACCTCACCACGACCGCGCTGGACTTGACCGGCGTGAGCGGCGCCCAGGTCAGCTTCCAGCGCTGGTTGAACGTGGAGCAACCCCTCTACGACCACGCCTACTTCCGCATCAGCACCAACGGTTCCACCTGGACCACATTGTGGGAGAACGGCGCCGAGATCACCGATTCGGCCTGGACCGAACAGGTGTTCGACATTTCCGCCATCGCCGATGGAGAGTCCACCGTGTACCTGCGCTGGACCCAAGGCACGACCGATGGCTCGTGGATCTATGCGGGCTGGAACATCGACGACGTGGTGATCAGCGGCATTCTGCTGGGCGAATTCACCAAGTACGGCACCGGTTGCCCCGGAGCTGGTGGACTGGTGCCGGACCTGAGCGGAATCGGGTCTCCGTCGCCGAGCGCGCCGATCACCCTCGAGGTGACCGACGCCCGGCCGAACGGCTTTGGCCTGTTGTTCTACTCGGCCGCACCGGACAGCGCGTCGTTCGGCCCCGGCAGCTGCACCCTGCTGGTCGCCCCGCCGCTGCCCGCCCCGATCTTGGCGCCGCTGAACGCCTCGGGGACCTTCACCCTGAACGGCTTGCTGCCGCCAGTGGTGCCGGGCGTGCATCTGTACTGGCAGTTCCTCGGCACCGACCCCGGTGCCCCGGTCGGCAACAAGGTCGCGTCCAACGGTTTGGACATGTACATCTACTGATCGGCGTTTCGTAATCTGTGTTTCGGACGGGAGCTCCTTCGGGAGCTCCCGTTTTCTTTTCGCTCCTCTTTCCGAGACGCACGATGACCCGACGGACCCTCTTTCTTGCGGCGTTGATTTCCGTTCCCTGGGCCACCACCGGGTGCCAGAGCCCCGACACCGAGTCATCCGCCCCTCGGGAATCCAGCGACCCTCAGTCGAGCAGCGTGGCCTTGCGGGATTCCCACGATCAAGGTCCGAAGATCCTTGCCGTGGTCGCCCACCCCGATGACGAGATCACCTTTGCGGCCACGATGTATGCGGTGTCCACCGAGCTGCACGGGGACTGCGACGTGGTCGTCGTGACCAACGGGGAAGGCGGCTACAAGTACTCGACTCTGGCAGAGCCGATCTACGAGTTGGAACTCACCAACGAAACCGTCGGCCGCCGCCATCTCCCGCGGATTCGTCGCGCCGAGATGTTGCAGGGCGCCGCCTTGATGAATCTTCGACGGGTGATCTTCTTGGAACAGAAAGACCACCGCTACACCAAGGATCGCCACGAAGTTCTGGACGAGCACGCTGAAGTCTGGGATCTCGAAAGCGTCCAGCAATCCCTGACTCAGATTCTGCAAGATGGGAACTACGACTTCCTCTTCACGTTGTTGCCTCGCAAGGAAACCCACGGTCATCACCAAGCGGCCACGTTGCTCGCGTTGCGAGCCGCCCAGGCTTTGCCAGAGGATCAACGCCCGGTTCTCCTCGGTGGCGGCACCGGATCGAACGAAGAACCGTTCCACCTGGAACCGGAGGAGTTGATCGACGACCCCTTGGCTGCGTGCCAAAGCGAACCCCGCTTCCTTTTTGATCGCACTCGATCCTTCGGTCACCAGGATCGCTTGAACTACAAGATCCTGGTGAACTGGTGCATTGCGGCTCACAAGTCCCAGGGCACCATGCAGCTGGCCATGAATCGAGGGGATCGGGAGGTGTTCGCGCTGTACGCGTGCAACGGCCCGGACGCAATCCGCCGATGCCAACAGCTGTTCGGGTCCCTCCAGTCACCCTGACATTTCCCAAAGTGCTCCCCCGGGCCCGGGGGGAGCCGCGCGCGCGGGAATCGAGGTCTGGACAGCCCCCACGGGCGGTGGTCTATGATCCCGCCCGGGAAAAGGAGGGCCGCCTTGAAACTCGCACCAAGTCACCAGGGAGCCGCGATGCTCCTGCTGATTCTGTTCCTGGCATTGGTCGCCGCCACTCCCCACGACCCGGCGAGTGAGATCCAAGGCCGTGATCGTGACGAGAGCCGGCGGCACGCGCCGTTCTCCGTGGGATCGCAAGAGTCCTCAGCAACGATCCACGACGGAACGTTGCGACGTCGCTTCGCGGGGATCGTCCTCGCCGAAGGAGATTCGATTCCTTCCGTTCCTGGTGCCACGGTCGCGACACTGCAATCTCCCTTCGTCGACGGCAGTGGACGGGTCGCGTTCACCGGGACGCTACACGCTGCCAACGGAGGCGAGCACTTCCTCTGGTCCGGGGATTCCCTCCGCTGGCGCAACGGGTTGGCCCTCCCCGTGGTTTTGGAAGGGGCCGAAAGCAGTTTCGGCATCGACACCGAAGGGGACTTCCTTTACAGCCCGCTGGTCGAGGGCATGGACGCGGTTTGGTCCGAAGACGGGCCGCTGTTGGTGGCGGGAGATCCCGCCCCTCTCGTCCCGGGTGCCGTGAACACCTTCAACAGTCGTCCCTCGATGGATGCTTGGGGCGTGGCGTATTGGGTTTCCGGATACGACAATGACGGCGATGGCGTCACCGATGGCCGCGTGCTGTATCGAGAAAGCGCCGACGGAACTCTGGGAGCTCTTCTTCAGACCGGTCAAGTTGTCGCTGGTTTCGCCATTGCTGCTCCCAGCGGCATTGGCTTCGACTACGACATCTCGGACTCAGGCCAACACCAGATTCACGAGCTGGTCCTGGAAACAGGATCCGTCCTCAACGATCAGATCATCGCGGTCGACGGCGTGGCGGTCGCTCGGGAATCCGAAGCCACCGGATCCGGAGACTCGTGGGACAACTTCGGAGAAGTCTGTGTCGAAAACCGCGGCAATCACCTGTTCACCGGCGACACCGACGCCGCCATCGACCAGGACGACTTCGTAGCCTACAACGGCCAGATCGTGGTGCGCGAAGGAGATGTCGTGGATGGCGCGCCGCTGACCAGTCCCGCCCGTCCTCTCGCCATCGGGCTCAACAACCGGGGCAGCGCACTCCACGCCTGGAAGGTTTTGGATGGAAGCGAACGCCTGTTCTTCGTGGCGGACACTCGCTTCTTCCGCGAAACCTCCTTCGAGATTCTGAGGACCGGTGACGTCTTGGACGTCGACCAGGACGGCAACGCGGACGCCATCGTGACCGATCTCAATCTGGGCGCCTCGACCAGTCCGGCATTGCCGCTGACCGACGACGGAGTGCTCTATTTGGAGGCAGACCTGGACTTCCTGGACGGGCTCGGCAATCGAGAAGCAATCCTGGCCTTCGATCAGTCCTTTCGTTTGACCGTGAAAGAGACCGCACAGCCCGGAACGTTCCTCCGCCTGCGATCCGGAGGCGGCACTCCGCAACAGCAAAGCCTGCTCTTCCTCATGGCCGTCGATCAACAACTCGTGCGCGCGCCACTGTTCGCGGGTCCGCTGGATGAACGCGGGGCCCAAGACGTTCTCGGCATGCTGCCACCGCGCAAAGAGTTCGCCGGACTCTCCTTCACGTTCCAGAGCTTCTCCCTCGACCCGTTCAACAAGATCCGCGCCAGCAACCAGGCAACCGTGTTGTTGACCGATCCGCCGCCGGGGATTGAGTTGCCGCCGGTTGCTCCGCGGTGATCCAACCCGGAGGAACCTCGCTCGCGCTCGGTGCAGTGACCATTCGTCCGTGAGTCGCATCATTCCCTTGGGAGGACCGGAACCGACGACGCACCACGCGGCGCAAGTTCATCGATCCTTGGTCTCCGGCCACAACCAAGCGGCACCGCGCACGCCACTCGAGTCCCCATGGCGGGCCTGCACCAACTGGGTATCGACGCGGTCTGAGAAGACGAATTGGTCCCACAACTCGGGGACCCGCTCGTACAGTCGCTGAATGTTCGAGACCCCTCCGCCCAGCACCACGACGTCGGGATCCAACACGTTGACGATGTTTGCCAAAGCTCGGGCAAGGCGATGCATGTAGTGTTCAAGAACTTCGGACGCTCGCACATCTCCGGAGTCGGCGAGTCGAGCGATGTCGGTCGCGGAGCGCGCCTCGCCCCCGGCTTCCTGATAGGTGCGCTCCAAAGAAGGCCCGGCCAGATAGGTCTCGTTGCAGCCGCGGCGACCACAGAAACAGGCGGGGCCCGGTCGCTCGTCGTCCGTGGGCCAAGGCAGCGGATTGTGACCCCATTCGCCACCATTGGCGTTCTTCCCGGTCCACACCTTCCGGTCCCACACGATCGCGCCCCCGACGCCGGTCCCGAGAATCACCCCGAACACCAAACTCGCCTCCTTGGCGGCTCCGTCGGTGGCTTCGGACAGACAGAAGCAGTTGGCATCGTTCTGCAGACGCACTTCGCGACTCAGAGCCTGGCTGAGCGCACGATCCAGTTCCTGGCCATTGAGCCAAGTGGAGTTGGCGTTCTTCACCAGACCTGTCGCTGGTGAAAGAACTCCGGGAATCCCCACGCCGACGGTGCCCTCGTGTCCCAGCTCGGCTTCGGTGTCGCGCACCAGGCCCGCGATGGCGGCGATCGACTCCTCGAACACTCGCGGGGTGGCCACCCTTCGACGCAGTAGCTCCTTGCCATCGGAGTCCAAGGCGATCACTTCGATCTTGGTCCCACCGAGATCGATACCGATGCGCACGTCGACTCCTCCCGCGACCCGCCCCTTGGAACGGGCCGATCCTTGCACGGATTGTGTCGTCCGCTTCGCCGTGACGAAGGTGGCCCGCAAGCCACTCGTCTCCCCTGCGCGCGGGCCGGCTCAGCGACCGGGCTCACGGGCAACGCGGAACGTTCGGCGGTCCGTCCGCCGGCCTTCTCTCGCCCGGACCAGGATAGGCAATCCCCGCAGAGGCACAAAGGAAGCGGCATCGTCCCGAGGATCCCGGTAAAGTTCGTGCGACTGAGGAGGAAGAGATGAATGTCTTGATGATCTCCCCGGGATTCCCGGGTGACATGGCGTACTTCACCCGCGGGTTGGCCCAGGTCGGCGCTCGAGTCTTGGGCGTCGGAGATCAAAACCTGCGAGCCATGCCACCGGAAGCACGGGACAGCCTGACCGACTACTTACAAGTCAAGGACTTGTGGGACGAAGACGGGGTTGCCAAGCAGGTCCAGCGCTGGTTGCGCGGCCGGTCCCTGGATCGGATCGAGTGCCTCTGGGAACCAGGGATGGTCCTGGCCGCTCGTCTGCGCGAGATCTTCCACGTGCCCGGGCTCAACGTCGAACAGACGTTGCCGTTCCGCGACAAGGAGCGCATGAAGCAGGTCCTGGACGCCGCCGGGATTCGCACGCCCCACCACTTCCGCGCCACCACCAAGAACGAGTGTATCGAAGCGGCGGAAAAGATCGGCTACCCGGTCATCGTCAAACCGATCGATGGGGCTGGTTCGGCAGACACCTACGCGGTGCACAGCAAGGATGAGTTCTCCCAAGCGTTGGAACTCCTCGATCACGTTCCCGAAGTCAGCGTCGAAGAGTACATCGAAGGCGAAGAGTTCACCTTCGACACCGTCTGTGCCAACGGCAACGCGTTGTTCCACAACATCGCTTGGTACCGACCCAAACCGCTGGTGATGCGCCTGAACCCGAGCATTCCTCCTCGCACCTTGTGCGTCCGAGACACCACCATGCCCGAGGTCGCGGCGGGTCGGGAAATGGGCTTTCGGGTCCTCGACGCGTTGGGCATGGAGTCGGGGTTCACTCACATGGAGTGGTTTCGCACCGATGATGGCGAAGCGGTGTTCGGCGAAATTGGTTGCCGGGCTCCCGGCGGCCGCCTGACCCACGGCATGAACTACGCCGCCAATGCCGACATGTTCAGCGGCTGGGCCGAGGCCGTCTGTTACGGACGCCTCTCCCAACACATCGAACGGCCCTACAACTCTTGCCTGATCTTCTTACGAGCCCACGGCGACGGAACGATCCAGCGAGTCGAAGGACTCGAACACATGATGTCGCACCACGGCGAGAGCATCGTGCACATCGACCTGGTCCCGGTTGGCTCCCCCAAGCAGGACTGGCGCAAGGTGGTGACCGGAGATGGCTGGATCGTGGTGCGCCATCCCGACCTGAAGACCACCATCGAGATGTCGGACGAAATCGCCACCCACGTCCGCATGTTCGCGGCCTGAAGCGAGAATGACCCGCGGACTCTGGTGGTCTCGCCTACTGCTGTTCGCGTTCGTGGCGTTGACCTATGTGCCATCGCTCCGCAATGAACTGATCTACGACGACCGGCCGCTGATTCTGCGTCATGGGGGCGCCCACTCCCTCGAGGACGTGGCCCAGATCTTTCGCGAGCCCCACTTTCCCCAAGCGCCGTACTACCGTCCGATCACTCGCACCACCCTTCTCTTGCAGAAGGCCTGGCACGGCGACAATCCGGTGCCGTTTCACTGGTTCAACCTGCTTCTGGCGGGGGCCGTCGCGGTCGCGGTCGATGTGCTGCTGCGTCGGCCGCGCTTCGGGATTCCCGCGCCCATCGCCTGGGGCACCGCGGCCCTCCTGCTGGTGCATCCGGTCGCTTCTTCCTGCGTTTATCCGGTGTGTTCCGGCCGCGAGACGATGCTTCCGGCCCTTCTGATGATTTCGACCTTGGCTGCCTACGCGACGCCGAGTCGAACGGGCTACGTGCTTGCCCAGTTCCTGCTGCTGGCCTCTCTGTTTGGCAAGGAGCAGGCAATCGTTCTCCCTGGTTTGCTGGTGCTTGCCGACCTGCTTGGATTCGGCCGCCCCGCGGGGGGCGATCTGGGCCGTCGGTTGCTCAGCTACCTGCCGATGGCACTGAGCGTCGCGTTCTACCTATGGATGCGCCATGGATTGTTTGCCGGCACGGAGTACCAGCTCGCCATCACCGAGGACCCCCTCGGCCCGATGTGGTCATTCTTGTTCGCGTTCCAAGTCACCGTGTTCCCCTTCTACTCGCTGCGTTACGAACCGGACCTGGAAGTCTGGCGGACTTGGTGGCAACTGATCCCGGCCACCGCGGCATTCCTCGTGGTGTGGATCTCCTTGTTTCGCCGTTCGACCCGACAACCCTGGGCGCTGTTCTGGGGCGCCTGGTTCGTGGTGCTGACCTTGCCGACGGCCAACATCCTCGTCCAAGAAGCCCCGTTCTCCGAGCGCTACGTGTTCCTTCCCGCCCTGGGGTTACTGGCGGGAGTGGCCGCGGTGATCTCGGATCTCTCCGTTCGACTCCCGGGACGGGTCAAAACCATGGCCGCCGGAGGTTTGGTGGTGGTGCTCCTGGCGGCGGGAATCTCTGCTCGTCGGTCGCGGGCGTTCGTCGATGACCTGACGTTTGGCCAGTGCTGGTTGGAAACCAATCCCGAAGCGGCCGAAGCCCACGGCATCGTGGCCGGGGTTCATCTGCGCGCGGAGCGTTTCGACGAAGCCCTGGTCCACGCCCGCGAAGCCGCTCATCTGGATCCGGACTTCTTGACCGCCCACGTGAACTACGCCCAACTCCTGCACGACACCGGCAAGTCGCGCAGGGCCGTTCGCCACTTGGACGGCGCGTTGGAGCGCTTGTCGCGAAGCGCCAAGCTCCACGCCTTGCGAGGACGAATTCTGCTCGAATCGGGCAATCCGCAAGAAGCGGTCAGTTCCCTGCAGCGCGCGGTCAAACTCCAAGCCGGCAACGCGGCGTTTCACAACTCCCTGGCCATCGCGTTGGGAAAGACCGGCGACCTGCCGGCAGCCACGGCCACCTTCCGCACCGCATTGGAACACAATCCGGACTACGCCGAAGCTCGCTTCAATCTCGCCGAGGCACTGCTGCGCTCGGACCAGGTTGCCGAGGCCACCGAGGAACTGCAGCGCGCACGACAAACGGCGAAAGAGGCGGATCCCGAGTTGGTGGGCAAGATCGAGCAGCGTCTGCGACAGTTGTCTCGGGAGTGATGGACGGGACCAGTCTGCGTCGGGGCAGTGGCAACCCGCCCGCCGACTGCGAGGCTGGTTCGACGCGGGGTTCCATCGAGCCAAGGAACCTGCGCGGATTCGTGGATCCGCCCAACGCTTCCCGTAAGGGAGCGTTGATCCCGAACGCTTGCCCGGGCGGCCGCGAGAGACGAAGCCCTCAACGGTTGTGGGGCTTCGGAACTCCGGCTAGCCTTGTCGGACTTCTCCCGTCGCTCCATCGTCGGATCGGCATCACTCCCACGGACTTTCCAGCAAGCGGCATCGGCCCCTTGGCCCCCCGCGATTGACGAGACACCACGATGAATGGCCGCCGTGGGCGCCGACGCTCTTTCTTCCTCGCCGCTTGGGCGCTGCTTCTGATCGCGGGCCATCCCGGGGACGCCTCGTCCCAGAGCGGTCCCGAGCCTCACAACATCCTTTTGATCGTTGCGGACGACGTCGGCGCCGATGCCGTGGGTCTCTACGGCATTGGGACGACCACTGCTCGGACCCCCACGCTCAACCGCTTGGCCCAAGAGGGCGTTCTCTATCGCCGCGTGTGGGCCAACCCGGTTTGCTCTCCCACTCGCGCCACCTTCCTGACCGGTCGCTACGGGTTTCGCACTGGCGTCGGCAACATCGAGTTCTTCAATCTCTACTCGCTTCCCGACGAAGAGCTCACCCTGCCAGAGATCCTGAGCCAGAGTTCCTCCGGCTCCTACGCCTGTGGCGCCTTCGGCAAGTGGCACTTGGGGAACTCCTTGGATGCTCCGCGAGATGCGGGCTTCCACCACTTCGATGGCATTCACACCAACTTCGTTCCGCCAGACGATTACTCCGAATACCACCGAGTGATCAATGGGACGGAGTTCCTGCACCAAGGCTACGCTCCCACGGACATCGTCGATGCGGCGTTGAGTTGGATCGATCAAGCCACGGGTCCCTGGCTGTGTTACGTGTCGTTCCCAACCGCCCACAGCCCGTTCCACGTGCCCCCCGATTCCTTGTTGAGCCCCGCCACGCGACTGGAAGTCTCCCAATCTCCGTCCCCGGAATCCGATTGGAAGCTGCAGTACCGCAGCATGATCGAAGCCATGGACACCGAGATGGATCGTCTGCTCGACGGTCTGGGAAACCGACGCAATCACACCACCGTGATCTTCGTCGGCGACAACGGCACCGACACCGCGGTCATCACTCGTCCCCATGGAGTCGATCGCGCCAAGGGCAGCCTGTACGAGGGAGGCCTGCACGTCCCCCTGATCATCTCGAGTCCACGAAGTTTTGCCCAGAACCGCAGCATCGACGACCTGGTGAATACCACGGACTTGTTCGCCACGATCCTCGACCTGGCGGGAGTCAATCCGGACTCTGTCGTGCCGGACAACCGTCCGCTGGACTCCTACAGCCTGCTTCCCACGATCGAGTCGCCGTTCGGTCAATCCCCGCGGCAGTTCGCGTATGCCGAACGATTCCATCCCAACGGCACCGACCTCGCCTCCGAGGGCCCGTGCCACTGCCAGCAGGACCTGGGCTACGGCGGACCGGGTCACGTGGGGCTCAGCATTTGTGGCGGCTCGTTGACACCGAACAACCAAGCGGAGCTGGTCTTGAGCGGCGCCCCGCCCGACAAACCCGTCGCCTTGATGCACTCCGTTCGTTTCGCGCCGACTCCGTTTTTGGGAGGCCAACTCACCACGCTCCCCGCTTTCTTTTCCCTGGAACGCACCGACGACCAGGGGCAGCTGCGCATTCCGGCGGGCGAGTTGGGATTGGAGGGCACCTTGTATCTCCAAGCCTTGGTCAAGGACCCGTCCCAGCTTCAAGGCGTGGCAATCAGCAATACGATTCGAGCCGTGTTCCCGTCCTCGGTGCAGGCGATCCGCGATTCGCGCTACAAACTGATCGTGCGACCCGATCGCTCGGGCGAGCCAGAGTTCTATGATCTGGAAGCGGATCCTTCGGAACTCTCCAACTTGCTCACCCAGGAGGAACTGGATGTCCAAGCGGTCGCCCACCTGCAGTCGCTCGTCGATGAACTGCAACGACTCCGTCCGTCGATTCCGGGATCTCCCCAGGACAAGACCATCACCGCTCCGCTCACCGGTTGCTCGTCTCGCTAAGCGAGTCCTGATCTCGGTCGTCCTCGCGACGCCTCTCGCCGCTCAAACTCCGTCGCGCACCGAGCGCTGGCGGGAAGACATCCGCTTCCTCGCCGAGGAGCTTCCGACGCGACACGTCAAGCCCTTCACCCACGTCACCGAAGAGGAGTTCCGGGAACGGGCCGAAGAGCTCCAGGCGCAGATCGAGGACTTGGACGACGTCGAACTCGAAGTCGAACTGATGAGTCTGGTGGCGATGCTCGGGGATAGTCATACCGCGCTGAGGGGCCGCGCCGCGTTCTCTGGTCCGCGATTCCCTCTGCAGCTGTACTGGTGGGAAGACGGATTGCGGGTCATGGCCACCTCCGAGTCGGCAAGAGCAGCGCTCGGCGCCAAAGTGATCGCCGTCGACGAAATCCCCCTGGAAGAGATCGTCGAACGCCTTGGCGACATCGTCGTCATGGAGAACGAGTCGCGCCAGAAAAGCCAAGTCGCACAGTTCCTGGTGTTCCCCCAGTTGCTGTACGGCGCCACGCTCATCAACGACCGGGAAACCGCGGTGTTTCGGGTGTCGGACGGTCACGCGACCAAAGACTTGCGCGTCGTCGCCGACCCTTCGGCCGCTCTCACCGCAAGAGTGGCTCGAGAACGGGAAGCCCTCACCGATCCGCGACCTGAGTGGCACTGGTTCGAATTCCTCGAAGAGGAAGGATTGCTGTACGTGCAGTACAACCGCTGCGACTCGTCCCCGGAACATGACTTCCAGAAGTTCGCCGGGCAGGTCATTGGTCTGTGCGAACAGGGCAAGGTGCGCACCCTGGTTTTCGATGTCCAGTACAACGGCGGCGGGAGCTCGCTCTATGGATCGATGCTCACCAGCCAGCTCGCCCAGCGATCTCCCTTGCGCGAGCGGAGCAACGTGTTCTGCGTCATTGGCCGACGCACCTTCAGTTCTGCCGTGTTGAATGCCATGGAGTATCGCAACGGCTTTCAGGTGCCCTTGATCGGCGAACCCTCGGGAGGGAGCCCGAATCACTTCGGCGAGGTGCGCCAGTTCTCCCTCCCCCATTCCGGGCTGCAAGTCGGCTATTCGACCAAGGACTTCCGCCGCTCCGCCGAACCGGTCTCCACGATCCATCCCGATCACCGGATTCCACGACGCTTCGAAGACTATGTGGCGGGAGCGGAGCCGCTGCTGGACTTCGTGCGCCAACAGGTTCTGTCTGCCGATGCCTCGAAATAGACGCGGAACCTGAAGGAAGCCGATTTCGTCGGTCAGCGCGAGACCGTCCGATTGCCCGGACCGGGTCTCTGATATACCGAAGGGCCACGAACCAGCTCGGCCCGTTCCTTTCTCTCGCGCGAGTGACCGATGCCAGAACTCGACGAACTCCCTTTGACCGAAAGCACGTTGTTCATCCTGCTCAGCCTCGCCCCCCATCGACGCCACGGCTACGCCATCCTCAAGGACGTCGGCGAACTCAGTCGAGGACGCGTAAGTCTCAGTACAGGAACACTCTACGGCGCTTTGCGACGACTGGTGACCCAAGGCTGGATCGACCGTTGCCCGGATGAACAGGATGGCATCCGGAACCGAAAGAGCTACTCCTTGGCACCTCGCGGCCGCGCAATCCTCGAGTCGGAGATCACTCGTTTGCGATCCTTGGTCGAGCTTTCGGATCGCTGCGTTCAAACTCCGACGACGTCTGCGACGTGATGGAAACGCACCCGACCGGTCAAAATCAGTCAATTCACTGAGCGGTCACTGATCGTGGCATCCTTCGTGGTGTTTCTCGACGTTGAAACGCGCCCGACGGAACGCCGCGATCCAACTCTTGCGAGCCAGACTCTGCAGCAAGAGTACTCCTAGGATCGAACCTCCGATCCAGTGAGTCGCTGACAAGCAGTGGGGATCCGGCTCGACCGACGCCACCGTGGGAGCCGTCTCGAAGACGTCGTACAAGAAGTTGACCAGAGCACCGAGCAGTAACGCGAAAGACGCAATCGACAGCAAGTAAATCCCCAGAACTCGACGCCCCAAGAACCCGTTCACCACGGTCATGGTGGCCAGATTGGTTGCCGGACCGGCCAACAGGAACACCAGGGCAGCGCCAGGGTCCAAGCCCTTGGCGATCATTGCCGCGGCGATGGGAGTCGATGCCGTGGCGCAAACATAGAACGGCACCCCGACCACCAGCATGGTCAACGAGGTCACCCACCCCCCGGGAAGCACCGAATCGAAGAAGTCATCGGGCATCCAGATCGCCAAGAGTCCCGACACCAAGAAGCCCACCACGAACCAGGGGGCCAGGTCGTCGAGCAACTTGCCGAATCCGAATCGCAGGGAGTCCGACACCAAGCGAGTCAATCCCCGTCGTTTGCCCGGTCCAGAACCAGGTCCTGCACAACAGTGCGAGGGGGTCGGAGGCAACGGGTCCTTGCTCCCTCCACGAGCAAACCGGTTGACCAGAGTTCCCGCCCCCAAAGCGGTCACCAGCGCCGCGATCGGGCGAGCGATCGTCATCCAGGGGTCCATCAAAGCGTAAGTGACACCCATGGAGTCGACACCGGTTTCCGGCGTGGCGATCAGGAACGAGGTCGTCGCTCCTTTGCTGGCACCGGCCTTCTTCAGAGCCATGGCGGTCGGCACCACAGAACAAGAACACAGCGGAATCGGCGCTCCACAGATCGATGCGATCCACACCGAGCGGAAGTTGTCATTCCCCAAATGGCGGAAGACTCTGTCTTCCGGGAGTAGCACTTTGATGAACCCGGCGATCGTGAATCCCAACAGCAGGTAAGGGCCGGACTGACCCAAGATCACCCAAACGGAGACAATCCAGTTCTGCAGAAACTCGATCACGAGACCCACCGGAGGCAGTCACTGCCTTGGGTCGGGTCAATCTCCGCAACCAGACGCGAGCACTCCCCGGCTCGCACCTCGCCCCCGCTGCAAAGTTCATCGACCATTTCGCCTCGGCTTTCCGTGGAAGTCTCCCCTCTCTCGGAACTTCCGATAGAGCCTTTTTCCTTCTCCGCCTGGAAAAGTTCAATCGCTTCTGGAGTCTCGCGGCCCCTCTCGGAAGACTCCCTCCCCATGGCTGCCTCCCGAATCCTCTCCTGGTTACGAAGTCTGCCGGGGATCACCACGGTTCTGACTCTGCTGGGAGCCGGAACCCTGTGGGTGATTCCGGGAACCCGTGCGTTCTTGCGTGAGGCCAGCGCCTGTCTCATCGCGCTCGATGTTCCCGGATTGCGAGACGTGTTGCTCCCGTTCGAAAGCACGGCATGGATCGTCTCGTCGTTCCTGATGGTGTTCCAATCTCTCGCCGCGCCCATTCCCGCGTTTCCCATCACTCTTGCCAACGCTCTCCTCTACGGAACGTTCTGGGGCACAGTGATCTCCTGGAGTTCGGCGCAGCTGGCGGCCATGCTCTGCTTCTTCCTGGCGCGCGGCCTGGGTCGACCGTTCGTGCAGCGGCTGTTTCCTGAGCGCCATCTGCAGCGCTTCGATGGTTTCTTCTCCCGTTACGGAATTCTGGCCGTGATGGTGGCTCGACTCATCCCGGTGGTGAGCTTTGACGTCATTTCCTACGGCGCCGGCGTGACTCACATCCGACCGTGGCGGTTCTTCCTGGCGACCGGCATTGGCCAGCTGCCCGCCTGCGTGATTTACAGCTATGCCGGCGCCCACCTGGCCGACTCCCCGGGCCGCTCGGTGCAGGTGGTGATGTGGTTTGTGGGGCTGGCCGTGCTGGTTTCGGGAATCGTTTGGCTTCGTCAGCGAAAACCCTCGACCGAAGTGTCCGTCGACACCGCGGAGCCCTCGACGACTAACCCGAGAACCGAAAACGATTCATGAAACGTTGGTCCAACCAGCGCTTCCAGTACCAGACCCAACCTCCGGCCACGCACCAGGCACCGCGCGCTGCCACCGCGTGACGGCGGCCCGTGGACACGATGCTCAGGAAGTGACGCTGGGGCACCTTCGAATGCAACGGTTGCCCGGCAGCGAAACGGCGCAGGTTCTGCTCCAACAGTGGGCCTTGTCGCACGGCGAAGACTCCGGCTTTCTCGCAAGGGTGATCCACCACACTGGCGACGTCTCCCGCCGCGAACACTTGCGGATGGGAACAGGATTGGAGGGACTGCGTGACTCGCACGAACCCACCCTCGTCCAAGTCGAGACCCGAGTCGACGAGCCACGGCGCCGCGCCGGCCTCGGTGGCCCACAACACCTCATCGGCTTCGAACTCTTCGGCGGTCGCACAGACGACCTTTCGGTTGTGCACCTCTTGCACTCGCGCCTCTCGGTGAACCGTAATGCCCCGCCGTTCGAGAATGCCCTCCACCAGTCGGCGCATTTTCGGCGGATGGGTCGGAAGGATTTCTGGAGTCGCGCTGAACAATCGAAAGTGCAACGTTTCGTCCGCGTGACCGAGGGCACGCCAGCGCTGCGCCAGGGAATGCTGCATCGACAAGACCATTTCGACACCGGAGGCTCCCGCGCCGACCACGGCCAGAGTCATTGCTCCCCGGTGACGTTGCACTCGTTCCAAAAGTTGCTGCCAACGCTCGGCAAGACGCGCAATCGGCTTCACCGCCACCGCATGGTCGGTCGCTCCCACCGCGGAAAGCCGCGGCGTGGAACCGGTGTTGAGGGACAACAAATCGTAAGGGACCACCCGATCGTCACGGGTTCGCAGCTCCCGGCGCTCGGTGTCGAGGCCAATCACCTCGTCATGAATCCACCGGGCATGGGCATGACGAGCGAGGGGAACAAGGTCGATGTGCACTTCTTCCAGCGAGTAGTGCCCCGCGATGTATCCGGGGATCATTCCCGAATAGGGCGTGAGCACGTCCTTTCCGACCAGAGTCACCTCCCAGCCGGAAAGCACCCGCGCCAGTCGCTTCAACACGCAGACGTGGGCGTGGCCCCCTCCCACCAGAACCAGCTGGCGCCGCGCCGCCGACACGTTCAAAAACGGGCCAGGAGACTCAACCCGCCCGACCGCTCACCCATCGGCCGAGGACGAGGAAGTGACGGTGCGCGACTCGAGACACTCTTCGAACACCACCACTCCCGGGTGGGTCTTCTCCAGCAGGGCCTTCACACTTGTGAGTTCCTTGGGCGGCACGTGGATCGCCACGTACACGCCAGCGTTGACGTGCTCGGCAAGGAAGTCCGCTTGGCCAGGGTTCAGGAAGTACCAATAGGGCACGAGGGCGACGTCGATCTTTCCGTTGGCTAGATCGTAGGGCTGATAGTTTCCGGCCGACCCTTCGGCGTCGCCGACGTGCAGCACTCGGATTCCCCCAAGTTCGACGACCTGACCGAGGTTTTCCAGATCGTGTCCGGGGCGACCCGAGTGGCGGAGACGGAAGGCCTTCACCGGGATTCCATCCACGGCCTCGAACGTTTCCGTTTCGCCAACTTCGACGTCGAACTCGGTCAACCGATCTTCCAAGGACTCGGCCGAACCTTCGATGTTGGCCAGAGTCCCTAACACGCGGGGGGACGCGCCCAGTACGAGGTCCTCTCGGGCGGCCAAGTACTCGCTCGCCCAGGGAGCTTGAAAATGATCGCCGTGAGCATGACTGACCAATGCCAGGCGCACGTCGTCGAACGGAGACTCCCCGCTCAACATCTGTTGACGCACTTCGGCGGGAACCGCGGAATAACTCGAGTAGGGCCGCGCCAACATCCCGTCGATCAGCACGCCGCCATCGGCGGAGCGAATCAGGAAACCGGAGTTGGCCAAGTAGGTCAGCTCCACCCCTTCGTCCGGGACGGACATTGACGGAGTGCCGGCATCGGAAAGGTCGAGAGTCGGCAAGAACGGCAACACGGGGTTCGGCGCCCCGCGCAGAAAGGTTCCCAGCACGACCATTGCTCCCACCACGATGCCAGGAGAAGTCTTTCGAGAGATCAACCCACCGTTCCTTCCTCACCAGGCCGATCGGACCCGGTGACCGAAAAAGGCGCCGGAGACTGCGGCGCGATCAAGCTTTGTCCGACGGTCGGGATTGTACTCACCGAGTCTCGGATAGGGCCCGTCCTTCAACGAAGCGTGCCCCCTCGAAGGATGCCGAAGCCGGGGCCGGGAACTCACGGATTCCGAACTGTCGATTGCCGAACAGGCCGGTCGCGAGAAAAGGGCCGACCTCCCAAATCGCTCGTTCGAGCCATCGGGGAGGTCGGCGGGATTCTCTGTTCCTGGTCGCAGCCCTCGTCGGAACCGACTTCGAACTCTGCTCCCGGTTCCGGCAAAGGCCGCCATCTTGGTGGAGCGGCTGGGAGACCCGACCCGCATCCGTGACGGTTGAATGGCGAGTTGCTGGTTCAAGTCACGAGAGACACCTCGCCGTCTCCCCGCATCGCTCTCCGTCGAACCGGACTCACTCCTTGACCGGCCAAAGCACCTGGGTCTTCCAGTTGGAAGGGTTCGGCTCGATGCCCGGGTCGGTCCAATAGATTTCCCACTGCCCACCGCGCGCCTCGTAGTCCTCGCCTTCCATCCATTGCTTCAGCAGGTCGTAGGTGCTTGCCAGGGTGTGGTAAGAGCCGTGATGCCATGTGGTGGCCACCTTGCCACCGGGCAGCGTCGAGGATTTCACTCGCTCGCCGGACGGAATGGCGTCCTTGACCGGGATCCCGGCTTCCAACTCCACATAGTCCCCGTCGAACTTGTGAAAGCGGGTGAACGGGGGTCCGGTCGGCACGATGCCGTTGGCGTTCAGGTGACCCAGCACTTCGGGCAACACCATGGCGAGAGTTTTGCTCAACTCGTCGGCCCGAGCGCGAGTGCGAACCGATGCCACGTGTTGCTGGGCCACGGTTTGGATCTGACATTTGCCGGCACCCGCGACTCGAGGATTGGTGCCCCCCTCTTTCATTGCCTTGGCGACCTCGGCAGTGGGAGCCACCTCGTCTTCGCGGAGTTCCGGGTTGAGTTCAATCTTGGTGTACTGGTAGGTCATGGCGACCGTGCCGATCTCCAGGATTCGCTGGTGGGGAAACAACAGTCCCTCGACCGGCTTCCAGTCCCGGAAGTCAAACCGCATCGGCAGCGGGCCACCGGCCGGGTTGGGAAACATCACTTCCACCCGAGACACGACGAACTGGTCCGCATCCACGTACCAGATGTCCGGGTCGCCCTCGTCGGCCATCATCTCCAACCGCAGATGCTCACGACCGCCGATCTCTTCTCGTCCCGTGGTCCGCGCACTGGTGTAAATCTGCTTCCACGGCGTCCGTTTTTGAAACGCATAGAAGCGCTGGACGGCGGCCTGGTCAGGTCCATCCTTCACCGTGACTCCCAGCGCCGGGTCCGTGGACCAACTTCGGGTGCCATCCGTGCCCTGAGTTTGGGTTCCGTGGGCACCGGCATCGATGTCCATGCGAGCACGCTTGCCCATCCACTTCTCGACGAACGTGATTTCGGGAGACCCTTCGACATCCAGGTGTCCCGACATGCGAAGCGAGCGCATTTCTCGACGCGCTTCTTCGGAACCCGCCGTGGCCTCCACTTTCTCCAGCACCTGGGCTGCAGACGGCAACTCCTCTGCTCCTCGCGCCAGGTTCGACGCCAGCATGGCAGTGAGCCCCACACCGAACTGAACCAACCGACTCATGACGTTCTCCTTGGTGGAGAGCACCCAGGGGTGCTCCGCAGTTTCCGCTATCATCCGTCCTACGATTTCCGGGCACTGGGCCCCTTACGGAATCCTGCGGTCACTTCATCGCAGGAAATCGATTTCTTCCGCCATGAACGCTGGTTCTCCCCTGTCTTCTTTCCCCAGCACCTGTTGGTCCCTGGTGCGGGCCGGGGCTTCCCCAGGCGAGACTTGCGCCTCGGGAGCGTTGGATGACTTGGCACGCGCCTATTGGCAACCGGTGCAGGCCTACCTGAGAGCCGACCTGGACATCGCGGCCCAGGACGCGGAGGACCTGACCCAGGACTTCTTCGCCTGGGTCTTGGAGAGCGGCTTCCTGCAGCGCGCCCACCCCTCCCGGGGCACCTTTCGAAGTTTCGTCAAGCACTCCTTGCGCAACTACGTCACCGATCAGTTCCGGAAGAAAGGAGCCTGGAAGCGCGGCGGGCGCGAGAAGATCGAATCGTTGCACGGCTCCCAGGAAAACCCGAGCCCCCCTCCGAGCGACTCCTCTCCTTCGCCGGCGGAGATCCTCGATCAGGCTTGGCGTGCGGAGCTGATCGAACAAGCCCTTGACCGAACCCGAGAGGAGCTTGAGCAAACCGACCGCACCGTGGTCTTCGACGTCTTCCAGAAGTACTTCCTGGAACCGGCCACCGACGTTGACTACCAGGCAATCGCCACGGAACAGAACATCACCAAGACCGACGTTTCCAACTACTTGATGCGCGCCAAGCGTCTTTTTCGAACCAAGCTGCGCGGGCTGGTCCAGGAAACCGTCACCGGCCCTGCAGACTTGCAGGAAGAGTTGACCTGGTTGTTCGGAAGCACGGCTTCATGACCGACCGCCTGCCGGACCATGCCTTGCGAAAACTTCTGGACGACGCGCGTCCTTTGCTCGACGAGGAGTCCGCGGGCGACCATCGAATCGGCAAATACCGATTGATTCGCGAGATCGGTCGCGGCGGGATGGGGGTGGTCTGGGAAGCGGAAGACACGGAGCTGGAGCGTCGGGTGGCGCTCAAGCTGCTTTCCGCACCCTTCGACGAAGAAGCTCGCAGACGTTTCTTGCGCGAAGCAAGGTCCGCAGCTCGCCTGAGTCATCCGCACATCGCTGCGGTTTATGAGGCCGACGAACAGAGGTTGGCCATGCAGCTGGTCGACGGAGTTCCCTTGTCTCGCTACCCCCGAGGGGACTGGAAAGAGACCGCGGGGTTCTTGCGCGATGCAGCACTGGCGGCACACCACGCCCACCAGCGAGGAATCATTCACCGAGATCTCAAGCCGGCGAACCTGATGGTCCATGACGCCGGAATCGTGGTGACCGACTTCGGGCTGGCCAAAGAAATCTCCCTGGATTCATCGCTGTCCGTGTCGGGACGGATCTTGGGGACCCCGGCCTTCATGGCTCCCGAACAGGCCGACGGTCGCGTCCAGGACACCGATCCACGCACCGATGTCTACGGACTCGGGGCCACTCTTTACGAGCGGCTAGCCGGGCGACCTCCGTTCGCCGACCAAGACGTCTACCGACTGTTGCGCAAAGTCATGGAAGACGATCCGCCCCTCGCTTGCCAGGTTCAGTCCGAGGTCCCTCGAGACCTTGCCATCATTGCCGCGCGCTGCCTCGCCAAGGAACCGGAACGGCGCTACGCCACCGCCGAAGATCTGGCACGGGATCTGGACCGGTTCCTCGCCGGCGAACCGATCCTGGCTCGAGCGCCGTCGCTGCGCTATCGACTGGGCAAGTTCCTGGTGCGACGACGAGCGGTGGTCACCGTGGCAAGCCTCGGGGTGGTCGGAATCGCCATTTCGTTGCTGGTCCTGGGGGCTCAGCAACGCGCGGCTCGGGGTGCGATGCGGCTTTCCGAGTCCATTCACGCCATTGTCACCGACGCCGAACAATTGGACTCCCGCGGCCAGAACGAGGAAGCCCGCGAACTACGGACCGCCGGGATTCAGCAATGCCGAGAGTATCTGAACAAGCATGATGTCGCCGAGGTGCACTACTTCCTCGGACGGTTGCTGCGATCCCAGAACCTGCACGACGAGGCCCGCGCGGAACTCGACTTGGCCCTCCATCGCGATCCGGAGCTGATTCAGGCGCGTCTCGAGCGGGGGCTGCTGATGGCGGATCAACTCGCCTCGGAGGAACGTGGGCAAGCCTTGGAGGGATCTCCCCCATCAACGCCCGACCTCGACGCCTGGAAGCAACTTGCTTTGGCCGATTTGGAGGCCGCCGCTGCGGAGACCTCTCCGGTCCTGCGCACGACCAGTCGCCTGCATGCGGAAGCGGAAGTGGCTCGCTTGCGCGGCGAGTCTCCGCGGGCACGCAAGCTGCTTGATCGGATCCGAGACATCGACCCGGCGCATCCCGGAGCGATGCTGGCGCGCTCTCGACTCGAATTGTCCGAAGGCAATTCCGACGCTGCTTGGCACGCCGCGATGAGCGCGCTGGACTTGTACCGCGGGTTTGGTCCTGCGTACTTGGCGCAAAGTGGATCCTCGGAAAAGCCCAGTGTTTCTGGCCAAGGCTCCGATTCCCTGCCGGGTCTCGGGAGCCCGGAGTCCGATGCCGCCGAACCACTCCCGGTGACCGAAGCGCGACTGCTGATCGAAGACGTCGAAGGCGCCCTGGCCGACTTCGATCAAGCCCTGGCGGACAACCCGAACGACGCGATGGCATACGGCACCCGTGGTTTGGTGCATGCCCGTCGCGCGGCTCGACTCGGGGACGGAAACACTCGGGAGGAAGCTCTGCAGGCTTGGCAACGGGCCATCGAGGACTACGACGCCGCGTTGACGCTGCAACCACACCTGTCCGGCGCGCTCAACAATCGTGGGGTGTGTCACGCCGAACGAGAGCGACTGTTCCTGGAGCTCGGCCGAGTGGAAGAAGCCACCCGGGAGCGCCAAGCGGCGGGGCAGGATTTCACCACCGCCATCCAACAGGCACCGCGCTTCGCCCTCGCATTACTGAACCGTGGCCAGCAGCGGCGCCGCAGCGCCGAAGCGGCGGGCGCGGCGGTGCGCTCGGAAGAAGCCTGGGAGTGGACCGGCCTTGCGCTGCAGGATTTGGAGGATGCCGGACAGCTGCGATCCAACGACGAGGAAATCGCCGTGGCCCAGGCTCTGGTCTACCGGCTGCGCGCCCGTCTGACCGAGGCTCGCGGGGTGGTCGGCCACGAATGGTGGGACCGGTGCGAGGAGAGCCTTCATGGGGCGGTCCGTCTGAAACCGGACAGTGCCCGGGCGGTGGGCCATCTTGCCCTGGTTCTCCTGGAGCAAGGGGATTCCCAAGGACGACAACTCTTGGAGCAAGCGTTGAACCTGTTTCCCGCCCCCCGCTTCCGCCGGGTGCTGGAAGCAAAGCGAGAAACGAGCGCTCCATGAAATGGAAGTTTCGAGTGTTCTGGATGGCACTCGCTGCCGTTCTGTTCTTCGTGCCTCGACTCTTGGGAGACGACCCGGCGCGCGTCGAGTGGCTCGACCAGCACTGGTGGGGCAACGACGTTTCGCGGATCCTCTCGGCCCTGTCCGGCAAGGCTCCGTTTTCCGTGGCTGAATTGCTGGTCGGACTGTTCGCCTTGCGGCAACTTTGGGGAGTCGTCTCGGGCCTGCGCCAACGAATGCGGCAAGCGCTCACGACCAAAGCGCTGATCGCCCATGGAGCGCTCCGGCTCGGCTACGACTTGGCCTGGGTCAGCTTGGTTTTCACCCTGCTCTGGGGATTCCGTTACTCCTTTCCCCCTGTGCAAGAACGACTGCAATGGCCGGCCCTCGGCGAGGTGACCGTCGAGGAAGTCGAATCCTTGGCTCGCGAACTCGTTCAGCATGGCAATGACCTCTACCAGGAGATCCATGGCAACGAAGACGTGGGAGCTGCCACCACCTTTCCCATCCAAGACCAGCTTTCCCTGGACCTGCGCAACGCGTGGGACCGATTGCGACAGTCTCTGGACCTTCCCATCGCTCCCGAGCGATTCGGAGACCCGAAGACTGTGTGGATGACTCCGGTGTTGGAACAAGTCGGGATCGGCGGCTTCTATTTTCCATGGACCGGAGAAGCCAACTTGCGCCGAGGGCTGCCGGGGATCGAGCAGGCGCGAATGATCGCCCACGAGATGGCTCACCAAAGGGGCGTGGCCCGAGAGTCCGAGGCCAACTTCTGGGCGGTTCTCATGACCACCAGGAGTCGCGACCTCGGCGCCCAGTACTCGGGGACCCTGTTCGCTCAAAACCAGATGCTGAGTACCCTGGCAAAAGCGGACCGGCCTCTGGCAGAGGAGCTTGCTTCCCAGCGGCTACCCGGCGTGCAGCGGGATCTCACCGATGCTCGCAACTACTGGCAGTCCTTCGAAGGCGTGGGAACTCGTGTCGGACACTCGGTGAACCACGCCTACTTGAGGAGCAACCAGGTCGAGGGAGGCATCGCCAACTACTCCATGAGCGTCCAGCTCTTGCTGCTCTACGCGCGTCTCCAAGGAGGAACTCTGCTGGCTCATCGGCTCGAAGCAGCGCCGTCGAGGGACGCCCCTCCGTGAGTCAGAGAACCGGTCTCGGCAAGAAACTGCTCCTTCTGTTTGGCACGATTGGGTTCCTGTGGGTTCTCCTGTTCGCGGGTTTGCGGGTGGCGCTGCGAGCTCATGGCGTCGAAGACCTGGCCGTTCGCTACGAGAACGAGATCGAGATGTGGGCGGACGACTCGGTTCTCGGTTACCGAAACAAGAGCGACTTCTCGGCGACTGTGTACGGCGGCTTACCGGTTCGTACCAACGCCCAGGGCCATCGTGGTTCCGTCTCCACCCCCGCCCAGAAGTCACCAAACACGGTCCGGATCATCGCCACCGGAGATTCGGTCATGTGGGGCACGGGGGTGAAAGACGTCGACTCCCTCCCCTCCCAGCTCCGGCAGTGGTTGAACTCCCAGGACCGATCAAGCGGCAACGGGGAATCCCCCCCGGACTCGCCTCGAAACAACCCAGCACCCCGCTACGAAGTCATCAACGCCGGAGTGGTCGGCTACTCCACCCTGCAACAAGCGTTGCAACTCGAGCGGGACCTGCTCCCGCTGCAGCCCGACATCGTGCTCGTCAACTATTGCGAGAACGACTTCTTGCCCTCCGAGGACCCCTTCCACAACGTGCGCGAGGTGTGCGTCCGCTACCTGAAGCAACTCCCCGAGCATGGGGATCTCAATGATCTGGAACGGCAGGAAGCGGAGTCCTTGATCGAGACTTTTCAAACCGCGGATCGGGTGTGGGACGCGCTGAAGGCGACGGGTCGCCCGGTCACACGTCGTCGCTTTCGCCTGCTGGTGGAGCTGCCGATGATTCGCATGGCCCAGGCGTGTGCGGACGCGGGGGCTCGACTGGTGTACTTGTTCATCCCGCCGCGAACGACCACAGAGAGCTACCGCGCCACCAGGGCTTCTCTGCAAGCCTTGCTCGGGGAGCACGGCGCCGTCGGACTGGACCTGGGGGATGTCGTCCAAGGGCTGGAAATGACCAAACCGGCCTTCCAGAGAGAATCGATCGACGCCCCCATGTGGCAATCCGTGCCCGGAGGAAGAGAACTTCAGGCGCTCCTCTTCCAGCGCGCCTACCAACGCGTCCACCGTGAGCAAGACTACATGGACGGTTTGCACCTTAGCCGGCGCGGCAACCGTCTGGTTGCCGAAGCCGTCGGCTCCGCCCTGCTTGCCAGCGAGTGATGCCAGCGCCCGGTCTTGACCCCCATGGACTCGATCACGGTGCCGAGACCATCACGGCGACTCAGAGTTCTCCCACACGGTGCCGTCCGGGAACTCCACCCGATCCAGGTGGACGCGCATGGTTCGCGTTTCGGGAGGCAGGAAGAACGCCGTGGTCTTGTGGGTGATCGATGTGCCAGACACCACCACCGGCTCCGGTCCTTCCATGGTCATCGTGCCATTCAGGGTGTGCGGAAAGGTCTTGAGTTCCCGGCCGTTCTGATCCATGTAGACGAAGGTGGCTTGGATCAATGAGGCGTCTTTGTTGCAGTGACTCGCGATTCCGAATTCGACCTCGGGGAATTCGGCGTCACGATTCACGAACTTGCGAAACCGAACGGTGACCGGCCATTTGCCCTCGAACTGAATCGGTTCCAATGCGGCCGGCATATGCTCGAACTGGTGAAGAGGAACGGCGCTCAACTCGAACGGGAATTCGAAGGTTTCGGTTTCGACCAGCTTGATTCCCAGGTGGGCCGGAGCGGTCTCGGTTTGCAGACTCGCCTGGGCTTGGCCGCTCCAAGCACTGGTGTCCGACATCTGGATCGCGAGGAACTGCCCCGCTGCATCGCGAGGAAAGAAGCGAACCTGCAGGGACTCATGATCCCCCTCGCCAGTCACTCCGAACTGCTGATAGGACCCGGCTTGGGCGAGCGTCAGCGTCCACTTTCCAAAAGACTCGGAAGCGTTCTTTTCGAATCGCGTCCACTCTCCCTCGGTCACGGCCCGCGGCAACTCGAGTCGTGCGAATCCCTGGATGCGCTCGAGCTGGGTGACATCGCGCAAGAGGTGGCGCAGGTCGACGTTGATGCGGACTGTGCACAGCCCTCCGATCACTTCGGGGGAGGTCAAATACCGGACCCCCTCGTCCGCGGTCAAGCTGTCTCCGCGGGCGTTCTCGATGCGGCCGACTCCGACCATCTCGCCCATTTCCGCAGCCATGGCCAGAACCGGCTTCGGCAGGCCGAGAGAGCGGAACGCAAGACTCACTTTGCCGGTGGCATGGGGAGCGTTCTCTTCGACATCGTCCACCTCGACCAGAAACGGCCCGGCGAAGGTCACGGGGTATGGTCGCTCTCCTTGGTGGAAGGTCAAAGCCTTCGAGGGCTCGTCCTCTTCCCAGCCGGGATTGGCGTTCGGGTAGACAGGAGAAAGGCCCACCATCCGGCACAGTTCTTCCAATGCCTCGACTCGAGAGACGCCGCGTAGGTTCAGGGTGACGGGAGTCTCCCAAGAAGGCTGGGTGGTTTCGGCCTCCAGGTCCGTCCCGGAGAGGATCCATCCGAGGACCTTTCTTGCCGGCAATCCGTCCGCCGACAGATCCGCGCGCCAGGCCTTCTCGAAGGTTTCGGGAGACACCGCGCGCAGCACTTCGTACTGGGCTTGTTGCTCGAAACGTTGTTGTTCCTGACTCTCTTCAAAGGCTTGTTGGAACGAACGCTGCATCTCTTCCGCGAAAGCCTCCCCGATCTGTTCCCCGATTCCCTCGGCAAGGTCACCGACGTTCTCGAAGTTCAGGGTGAACTCGGCTCCTCCTTCCATGGGAACCGCCGCCCCGTAGACGCGCCACTGGCCATGCTCTCGGCGCATCTTCAGGATCAGTTTCTGCTCCTCGCCGTCGGCTCGCCCCAAGACTTCCGCTTGGGCTTCTTGACCGGTCACCGAAGTGTCCCCGATCTCGAACTCCTCCAATCGGTCGCCGGAGAACTGAAAATCGTTGCCGGTGGAGAGACTTTCCCAGGCAGCTTGGGTCAACACGGATTCGAGTTGTGACTCGTCCCCGTCTTTGGTGATGGTGACGAAGCGCTCGGCCACGTCCGCAGGCGATGCCATGACGGCGGTGGAACGGAATCCCGCCGAGGTGACTGCCGAGTCGTGGCCTTCGCATGCTCCGAGGGTGGCAAGAGTCAGCCAAGCAGCAGTTCTCATCGTCGTCCCCAATCGCATCCCGATTCCTTTCCGTGGAGGGCACCTTGGCCCGCTATCGGCAGAAAGGAACCGGGAGAACAAGGGTCAGTGGAAATCCCGGCTGCCCCCGCTCGGCAGCCGCCGCCCCAGGCGAGGCGCCCACAGTTGGCTGGCCACCAAATGGACCACGCCATCCTGGCTCTGAAGCTTTCCGGTCACTCCGAGAAACGTGGCGGTTTTGGCCAGCAGCTCGTACTTTTCGAACACGTTCTGCCAGACCACCAGGTTGACGAAGCCGGTTTCATCTTCGAGCGTCATGAACACCACCCCGCGCGCGGTTCCCGGCCGCTGCCGGCAAATCACAATGCCGGCATAGCGCGCTCGGTTCCCGTGAGCCCTGGCGTTGACTTGTCGGGCGGTCGGCAGTCCGTGCTCTTGCAGTGCTTCTCGCATGGCTTCGAGGGGATGCCCACGGGGGCTATGGGAAGTCGTCCGGTAATCCCAGGCCACGGTTTCCAGCGGCGCCAAGGAAGCAAAGGAAGGAGTCGAGTCCGCGGAAACCAGCGGCAGCACGTCCTGCTCGGGAACCCAGCCGCTGACCTTCCAGAAAGCGGGTCGGCGATCGGTCTGGAAGCTTTCGAACGCTCCAGCTTCGGCCAACTTGCGCAACGCGGGAGCAGTCAAACGGGTCTTGCTCGCGAAGTCTTCCACCGAAACGAACGGCGGAGCGAAGCCTTTCTCGACTCTTTCTCGAGCGGCGTCCACTTTCTGCCACTCTGTCGGGGACAAACCTTTGACGAAACGCGCTCCCATCCGTACTTGGAAACCGGATTCTCCTGTCGGCTCCAAAGAGCAATCCCACTCGCTCTCCAGCGCACACAAAGGCGCCACGTTCACCTCGTGTCGCTTGGCGTCTTCGACAATGGTCGCGACCGAATAGAATCCCATCGGTTGAGCATTCAGCAGAGAACACACGAACTCTTCCGGATAGTGACACTTGAGCCAGGCGGTGGCATAGGCGATCAAGGCGAAGCTCGCGGCATGGCTCTCCGGAAAGCCGTACTCCCCAAAGCCCCGAATTTGCTGGAAGACTCGCTCGGCGAACTCCTCCTCGATGCCTTTCTCCTTCATGCGCGACACCAGCCGAAGGTGGTGTTTTTCGAGGGATCCGGTTTTCTTCCAAGCTGCCATGTCACGGCGCAACTGATCGGCTTCCCCGGGAGTGTAGTCTGCCGCCACCACCGCCAGCTTCATGACTTGTTCCTGGAACAACGGAATCCCGAGAGTCTTCTCCAGGACCGGCTTCAAACTGGGATGGGGATAGTCGATCTTTTCTTCGCCGTTGCGGCGGCGGAGGAACGGGTGCACCATGCCTCCGGTGATGGGTCCGGGTCGCACGATGCTGACTTCGATCACCAAGTCGTAGAACGTCCGAGGCCTGAGTCGTGGCAGCATGGACATCTGCGCCCGGCTCTCGATCTGGAACACTCCCACCGTGTCGCCTTTCTGAACCATGGCGAAGGTTTCGGGATCTTCCGCGGGGACCGTGGCCATGGTCACCTCTCGACCTCGATGCTGGCGAAGCAGGTCGAACGCCAGGTGTAGTTGGGTCAACGCTCCCAGCCCCAACAAGTCGACCTTGAACAACCCGAGTTCTTCAAGATCGTCCTTGTCCCATTGAATGACTGTTCTGCCGGGCATGGTGGCGTTTTCCAGAGGCACCAGGTCATGCACCGCTTCGTGACCCAGCAGGAAGCCTCCGGGATGAATCGAGAGGTGGCGAGGGAAGTCGAGGATCTCGTTGGTCAACTGGGTCAGATGCTGGAGGGCCCCCGAATCGCGATCGAATCCGGCCCGGGCAATGGCTCCCTCCGGGATGTCACCCCAGTGGGGCATCCATTTGGCGCAGCGATCCAGCAAGGTGTCGTCCAGACCCAAGGCTTTGCCGACGTCGCGAATGGCAGAACGGGGACGGTAACAAACCACGTTGGCCACCATGGCTGCGTGAGAGCGACCGTACTTTTCATAGACGAACTGGATCACTTCCTCGCGGCGGTCATGCTCGATGTCCAGGTCGATGTCCGGAGGCTCCGCTCGTTCGCGAGACAGGAATCGCTCGAACAACAACCCCATGCGCACCGGATCCACGGAGGTGATGCGCAAGCAGTAGCACACCGCCGAGTTGGCCGCCGAACCTCGTCCCTGGCACAGGATGCTCTGACGCCGACAGAACTCGACGATCTCCCACATCGTCAAGAAGTACCCGCAGTAGTCCAGTTCGTCGATCAGGGCGAGTTCTTTGTCGATCTGTTGGGAGACCTCGGCCGGGACCTGATCCCCGTAACGAAAATGAGCCCCCCTCTGGACCAAGGTGCGCAGCCATTCGGAAGATGTGCTCCCATCCGGCAGTCGCTCCGAGGGGTAGCGGTAGTGGATCTCCGAAAGAGAGAACGTGCATCTTTCAGCGATTTCTTCGGTCGCCAGCACTGCTTCTGGGACATCTCGATAAAGCCGCTCGAAGGAAACCGCGGAGTGGAGGTAATGCTCCGCATTAGCCCGGGTCCGGCGGCCGATCTCTTGCAAAGAACAACGGTGGCGAATGCAGGTCAGGACATCCTGCAGAGAGCGCCGTGCGGGGCTGTGATAAAGCACTTCGTTCGCGGCCACCAGACGCAGACCGAGTTTCCGGGCCGTTCGCGCCAAGCGCTGTTCTCGCGGCACGTCGCTCGCTCGCCGATGCCGCGGCAGCAACGCGTAGAGGTCCTTCTTGTCGAAGGCCGATCGCAACTCCTTGACCGCAGACAGTCCTCCCAAAGCCACCAGTCCGTTCGCGTGGTCCCTCACTTCGGACCAGCGCACCATGCTGCTTCCTTTCTCCGAGCGCAGCCGCCCTTTGGTGATCAGTCGACAGAGCTGCTGATAACCTTCGCGATGCTTCGCCAGCAGCACCAGAGGACTCCTGCCCACCCCGTCCTCCTCCGCCGAACCATTTGCCCTCTCTCCAAGCGTCCCATCCACCGCTCCTTCCACCGTGATCTCGGAGCCGAGAATCAGGTGCACGCCCAATTCCCGTGCTTTGCGGTGGGCCCGTACGACTCCATACATCCCGTCCCGGTCCGTGACAGCCAGGTGACGAAGATCCAGCCGGTGACAAGCTTCCACCAGCTCTTCCGGTCGACTCGCTCCCTCCAGGAACGAGAAGTTGCTCTTGCACCAGAGCGGAGCGTAGCGCGCCATACTCATGCCCGGACGGTGACACAGATTGCAACTCGGAGCGGAGTCTCCCGACCTCTCACTCCACCTCTCCATGCAAGAACCAGCGCCGTCTGGCCTGGTCATAGAACACCCAGAGGAAATCACCGCGCATGGTTTCGGCGTAGTGGTATTCGCGAGCGACTTCGCGATTCCACCAACCTCCTGAGATGATGTAGGGGCCGCTGCACTTGACGACAGAGCCCTGGGCAAGGTCGTGAAGGAGCCAGCCATCGTCGTGGTCATGGCGACGGCGAGGAGACAGCACCACGGGCTGGGGGAAAAGACGGCGGATCAACGGACGAGTCGGCGCATCCACCGGCCGGGGCCACGCCAACTCCTGCCATGGCTCCCAGGCAAAGCATGCTTCGGGAAGGTGCCCTTCGCGGAGACGCGCCAGGAACACCCGATTGCCGAACTGGGCACGCACTCGGGCCAGCGCCCGCGTCGCCGCCGGCAGAGAGCGACGGGGATTCTCGCGAAACAGGCCTTCCTGTCGGCGCCGCACGCCGGTCTTGCGGCAACGCAGGATCAAGTCCTCCACCTCTCCCGGCAACTTCAGCTTCTCGAAGAACAACTTCAGCAGATTGGCCACCACGGGCCGCTCACGAGTCGGAGTGGCGGGCCGCAGCGTCTCTTCGTGCACGACTCGATCCGAACTCGAACAGCCGTCCTGCCGTTCCGAGAAGGGAACCTCGCAGTAGAACGACAGCTCCACCGCTTCCAGCATTTGAGTCCCAGGCAAACGGTCCCAGAGCTTGTCGAGCCGTTTCGTCACGGTGCGGCGCAACCGGCGAAGGTCCCTCACCGGTTGATCAAAATGCACGACCTCTTCCAGTGGTTCTCCCAAAACTTCGGGAAACAAGGGATTCCAAGAGGCTCCCTGCACCTGACGATGCAACCCGGCTGCCGACTCCCCGAAGTGGCGCCGCAGTCCTCGACGCGGAAGGTCCATGAAGTTCCCGACCGTCCGGGCACCGAGCTTGTCCAGATCCTCACGCAGACCGGGGTCGACATGCAGCAGCTCCAAGGGAACTCGGCGCAGAAACTCTTGTTCTTCCGACTCTGCGGAAAAGCAGCGAACCCCGGTCTGAACCCGGGCCACGGCATAGGTTCCAAAGCGCGTGAACCCGAGTACCACCGAGGTCTGAAACTTGCGCGCCTTCAGCTTGCGACGAATCTTCTTGGCCCAGTCCTGCAGCGATTGGTGCAGTCGAGAAAGGCCGGCCGCGTTCAACCAGAACACGCCAGGGATCTCCGAGGAGACTTCCACCTCGGGAGTGAAGGTAGTGAGGAGATCGGTCAGAGCTTGCTTGCCGCGCAGGATCTCCGGCTCCGAGACCACTCCAGCACGCAAGTCCGACGCCAGCGAGAGACCGGCGGAGAACCGAAGTCCGGGCAACACGCGGCGCTTGCGCGCCCGCTCATTCACCCACTGCACCACTCCCTGGGGGCTGTCTTTGTCCACCACCGCCACCGGATGGGAACGCCAGGACGGATGCTTGCGCAACAGAAGCTGTAAGGGAAAGGCGGGAACCTCAACACAGGCCAGGAGGTCCATGACGAAAGTCCTCGTGAGTCCACCCCAACCCCCGCTGTTTGTCTTTGAGCACCGTCAATCCGGCGAGATGGCCCGCCACGTCCCCCCCGTTGGCAACATCGTTCGAAAGCAAACTTCTTGAACAGGCCGAACGGTCCCTTGCCATCCCCGGATCAGATGTTCCCGGAGCAGGTGTTCCCGGCGGACTCGGCTTCTTCCAGGTATCGACACGCAGCGAAACCAGAGAACTCAAAGAGTCGAAGCGCGCCGGCTTGCTGGTCAAACACATCACCACCGCCTGGTGCTTTTGCGCCAAGACGACCAGTCGAGACTGCATCGGCATGGAAATCCACGACCGCTTGCCCAGCTCCAGGACGACCATGCCGAAGGAGCCCGAGCGAAGCAGGTGTTCGGCCGCCCGCGCCGCTTCTTGGGAACGATCGAGTCGAATCACCGGCAAGGCATCCAAATCGATGCCCTTTCGATGAACATCCGGGGGAAAGAACGTTCCCGCACAAGTGGTGATCCACGCCACCGGCTCCCCTCTTTTCTGGGCTTCGTGAACCACGTCGAGAGAAAGGGACAGGCAAGCTCCTCCGGTCACTTCGACCAAGCGGCCCTGGAGTTGCTCGAAACACCAGCGCGGCGTCCCGCGAGACACGGCGCCGAAATCCGCCGGCCTTGGAATCAACAATGCGACCTCGGACCGTTGCCCCCCGCCCTCTTCTTCGTTCCCGAGTCCTCGGGAAAAATGTCGATTCGCCTGCGGTCCCGTTCCCCGAAAGGAGTGAAGATCAGCCCCACTCAAAGGAGCGCTGGTCAAGGGATCTCCATTGCGCGAGCTCTTGGGCATCGGCAACACGCCCCTGGCCTTCATGAAGTCAGCCTCTTTCAGGGAGCCAACCTCTTTCGGAAAGGCCTTCTTCATGAAGAACTCTCTTCCTGAGGAAGGGTTTGGATCGGCTGCATGGGAACCCCTTCCAGATAACGCCGCACCTCGAAAACTTTCCCCAGCAAGCGGAGTTCTTCGGGGGGCGGAACGAGGACTGGAAAGTCGGGATGGGCCGGATGCAACTCGACACGGGTCGACTTGCCTTGACGGGAGCGGCGCAGCCGGAGTGTTTTGACCGTCGCTTCGTCTCCGACCAGAGCCACCACGATGTCCCCGGAGTCCGCGGCCGGCTGCCGACGCACCAGCACGATGTCTCCTTCGAGGATCCCTGCTCCGGTCATGCTGTGGCCCCGCACCCGCAAGGCGAACCACTGCTTTCGCGAAGCGGCAGAGGAAGAACGCGAGGAAATCGCCAGGAACCCCTCCGGCTCTTCGAACGCGGTGGTCAGGGAGCCGGCTTGCACTTGGCCGAGCAAAGGGATCAACACCGTTGGTTCCGAAGGCTCCTGACCAGGCAGTCGATAGCCCCGGGACTGACCGGCCCGTTTGACCAGCAGCCCCTCTTCGACCAGGGTTTCCAGGTGTTCCCGCGCCGTTTGCACCGCCCGAAAACCGAACTTTCCCTGCACCTCTCGAACCGTCGGAGAGCGACCATCGAGGATGCAACGGCGGACGAAGTCGTAGATCCGCCGTCGAGTCTCTCCAGGGGGTGTGCGGGGGGCCATGGCCGGTCGAGTCCTCCTTGAGAGACCGCTTCCTGAGGGACCTTTCATCAAACCAGACATCCGTCTGGTTTGTCAAGAGTTCGGCAATTTCTGCCGGAAACAGGGTTGGGAAACGACCCCCTCCGCCGTTAGAGCCATGGCTATTCCAATCTCTGGTCTCGCCCGCACGATTCATGGGATCGTCGCGAGAATGAGCCAAATGCCTTCTGGCGAGGGCTTCCGTCGTTCTTTCACTGCAAACGGAACTGACGACTCGTTGAGCCGTTGCGGATGGAGAACTTCGGAATGACGAGGCCCGAAGGGACTGGGGCCATTTGCAGGCCTTCACGAATCCTGCCGCCCATGGAATCGTGGGGCAACAAAGCTCGACTCTTGGGTAGCTACGGGGAGCAAAACTCTCCCGCAGCAAGGGGCCCAAAACACCAACCCCGGACACAACGACCGGCATGACTGAACCCGACAAGTCCGAAGAGCTTCTCGACCAGTTCATGGACGAGATCCTCCGCGGGGAGGCGGTGGACGTCGAAGCCTTCCTCGCCGAGCACCCCGAGCTTTCCGAAACCCAGCGGCGCAAGATCTCCCGGGTCGCCCGCGTCCTACAACCGCAACCGGACTCTTCCCGTGACCCAGCCTCCGAGCTCCCTCGAGAACAGCTCGGTCCCTATCGACTTCTGCGCCCACTCGGCCAAGGCGGCATGGGCATGGTCTACCTGGCCGAACAAAATCCCCTCGGTCGCCAGGTTGCGTTGAAACTGATTCGACCGGTGCTTGCCTCTTCCGCCATCGTCGGGCGACGTTTTCGACGAGAAGCCATGGCGGTTGCGCAACTACAACACCCCCACATCGTCACCATCTATGACGCCGGCGAAGAGGACGGCTTCCCCTACCTGGTCATGGAATACGTCCCTGGCCGTGGCCTGGACGAGATCCTCCGGGAAGCGGCGGAGTCCGGGAAACCGCTTCCCGTGCGCGAGGTCCTGCAATACGTGCAGGGCATTGCCTCGGCCCTGGACTGCGCTCACCAGGCAGGAATCATCCATCGCGATGTCAAGCCGTCGAACATTCGCATCACTCCCGAAGGTCGCCCCATGTTGCTCGACTTCGGGCTGGCTCGCGGCGGGGAGCTGCCCACGGTCTCTTCGGACGATCGCTTTCGCGGCACGCCCTTCTACGCTTCCCCGGAGCAAGTCGCGGTGCGCCGCACCAATATCGACGCCCGCACGGACATCTACTCCCTCGGCGTCACGCTGTACGAGAGTGTCACCGGCGAGGTCCCGTTTCGGGGAGAAACCACCGAACAGCTGTTCCACCAGATCCTGGTGCGCAGTCCTCGCTTTCCCCGCAAACTGAACCCCTCCATTTCGCGAGACCTCGAGGCAGTCATTCTCAAGGCCATGGAGAAGGATGCCGGCCGGCGCTACGCCTCGGCACAGGAGTTTGCCGACGATCTGGAAGCGTTGCTGGAGATGCGTCCGGTCAAAGCCACTCCGGCCAACGCATGGCAGATGGCGGCCAAGTGGACCCGACAGCGCCCGGCCGCCGCCCTGGCCATGCTGTTCGCGACCATCCTTCTGATTGGCGGACCGCTCGGCTACGCGTGGCTGAGTCACTCGAGCAAGGTCCGCATCCAGGCCGAGCGAGATGCTGCGGACGAACAGCGGGCAGCGGCGGTCGCCGCAGGAAAGCGCCTGGAAGCCAGTCTGGACGAGGTGCTCCGCCTTTCGGACGTGCTGGCAACGGACGAGCTGCTTCAGGAATCGGACGCGCTGTGGCCACGGCGCCCCGCCCTGCTGGCCCGCTTCCAAGACTGGCTGGGCCGGGCGGAACAAGTGCTGGCCCGCCGTCCCGAACACGAGCGCACTCGTGATCATCTGCGAACGCGCTTCGAGGAATTCGCCCAGAACCCGACTCGAGCCACGGCTCCGGAAGCGTTGCGCTGGCAACTGGCCACCACCGAGGACCTGCTGCAACGCATGAATACCTTGGACACCACTCGTGCCAACGTGGCCGACCGGGTCCAGATGACTCGCTCACTGCAACAGAGCCTCGAAGATTCGGCGGAAGCCTGGGACGAGATCGCCACGGAGATTTTCCTCTCCGAGCTCTATCACGAATACGAACTGGAGCCCCAAACCGGCTTGGTTCCCTTGGGCATCAACTACGAGACGGGACTGGCGGAATTCTGGTTCGTGGAGAGCGGCGAGGCGCCGGAGAAACATCCCGACAAGGACGAGTGGGCCATGCATCCGGAGACCGGTTTGATTCTGGTCCTCCTTCCCGAAACCACCTTTCGCATTGGCACCAGGAGTTCGGATGAACTCGGCGGCATGCGCGTGCCTGCCAACGAATTCCCGTCCCAACTGGTGACCTTGGAGCCCTTCTTCCTCTCCAAGTACGAATTCACCCAGGCCCAGTGGAAGCGCTTCGTGGGAAGCAATCCGAGTTCCTACGACGAAACCAGCCACGATGGACGCAAACGCATCACGCCCATTCACCCGGTCGAAAACATGAGCTGGGACGAATGCCTGGAAGTCGTGCAACGACTGGGGCTGACGCTGCCGACCGAAGCTCAATGGGAGTACGCGGCGCGGGCGGGGACCCGAACCGCTTGGTGGAACGGCAACCGGAAACAGGACCTCGATGGCTACGCCAATCTGGTCGACGACTACTGCCGACGGAACGGGGGTCATGAAGACTGGAAGTACGAGACCTGGCTGAACGACGGGTTCACCATGCACTCCCCCGTGGGGACCTTTCTCCCGAATGGATTCGGTCTCTACGACACGGTCGGCAACATCGCCGAGTGGTGCCTGGACGCTTACGGCAACTACGAACTCCCATACGAAGAGGGAACGGGACTGCGAATTTTGCCGGACTCGGTCATCAAGACCAGCCGGGTGCTGCGAGGTGGTAGCTACCTTGGCATGGCCTCCGAATGCCGTTCTGCCACGCGCTACGTGCTGGACCGCAGCCAGCGAGCCAACCACGTTGGCGTGAGGCCGGCAATGCGGGTCGAACGTCAAGGCACCGCGGAGCCTCCCCCGGAGCCGCGCTGATCGGCGCATTCGGCCGCGCCGACCAAGGCCTCTCGACTCGCTCGACGAAGCGGATCGAGGTCCCGTTCCCCACGCAGCCGGCTCGCTCGGAAAGCACCGTCTTCGATTCGCCCCCGGCGATGATCCAATCGCCTCTTGTCTCGCCCGATTCTCGGGCGATCATGTTCGGAGATGAACGACGACGCGATGGACCCGGCAGACGAACTCCTGGAACGCTGGCAGACCCAAGGAGATCGAGAAGCCCTAGACCAGCTGTTGCAGCTGGAGATCCAGGCCTTGGCGCGACAGCTTCGCTCCAAAGTCGGAGGAAGTCTACGGCCCTCCGTGAGCGCCAGTGATCTTGCGCAAGAAGCCGTGGTGCGATTCCTCAAGCGGGAGACTCCTCCCCAGTTCGATCACCCCCGCCAGCTCAGTACCTACTTGTGGCGGTCGGCTTGGCGTCTGTTCTTGAATCGAGTCGGTTCCTCCGCTCCGGCCATGGGACGAGTCACTCGGGGAGACACGTCGGCCCTCGATCAGGTCATGCACACCACCGGCGGGTTCTCTTCCATCGAAAACGAAGAGCGCAGTGTCGCTCTCAAACTCGCCTTGAATTTGCTGTCCCCGGAAGACCAAGATGTCCTCACCCTGGTCTACTTCCAACACAAGAAGACTCCGGAGGCCGCCGAGGCGCTCAACATTTCGGTGGGTGCCGCGGAGATGCGGCTGACGCGTGCTCGGCGTCGCCTGGCAATGAAGCTGGCGGATTGGGCAGAGCTGATCGACTAGTGCCCGGCTCCCCCCCCATTCTGGTCGTCGGTGGCGGCATCTTCGGGACTTCGGCGGCGCGAGCGTTGCAACAACGCGGGCACTCCGTGACCCTCTTCGATCCCGGTCCGCTTCCCCACCCCCTGGCGGCCAGCGCCGACATCAGCAAGGTCTGCCGCATGGAGTACGGCAGCGACGCCACCTACATGGAATTCATGGAGCAGGCCCGGCGTGGCTGGTTGCGGTGGAATCAAGAGTGGCAAGACTTGGGAGGCGAGCCGCTCTATCACGAAACCGGCGTGCTCATGCTGCGCGCCGGCCCCCTGGAACCAGGCGGCTACGAATACGAAAGCCTGGAACTACTGAAGCGTCGCGGTCACCAACCGCAACGGCTCGACTCCCATTGGCTGCGGGAGCGGGCTCCCGCCTGGAACGCTGAGCACTTCACCGACGGGTTCTTCCATCCCGCGGGAGGGTATGCGGAAAGCGGTCGGGTGGTCGAGGCACTGGTGCGTACACTGATCGACGAGGGAGCAACCGTTCACTCGACAGCGATCCGCGAACTTCAACGTTCCGGAAACCGAGTCGAGGGCGTCCTCGATGCCGCGGGAAACGTGCATCGAGGCGACACCGTGGTCCTCGCTGCCGGCAGCTGGACCCAGAAACTGCTGCCGGAGTTGGCCGGTCCTCTGAGTGCCACCGGGCACGCGGTGTTTCATTTGCAACCCAAGAGACCGCAGCGGTTCGAAGCAGCGGTGTTCCCGGTGTTCACCGCAGACATTTCGCGAACCGGCTTCTACGGATTTCCCCGCCACCCGAAAGAAGGAGTCGTGAAGATCGCGCTCCACGACCAAGGGCTGCCCATCGACCCGGATGCTCCTCGAGAGGTCAGCGCCGATCATCATCGAAAACTTCGCGAGTTCTTGGCGCTGGCAATCCCGGAGCTGGTCGACGCGGAGATCGTGTTCACCCGGCTCTGCCTGTACTCCGACACCCAAGACGAGGACTTCTGGATCGCCGCGCACCCCCATTGCCAAGGCTTGGTGGTGGCCAGCGGAGGCAGTGGACACGCGTTCAAATTCGCTCCCGCCCTCGGACCGTTGATTGCCGACGTGGTCGAAGACCGTCCCCACCGCTTCCGCGACAAGTTCCGTTGGCGAGCCGAGCTACGACTGGAGCGTGGCACCGAAGCCGCTCGGTGCCACGACTCCTGATCGCAACTCGCGTTGCTCAGAACACACTCAGGCTCAAGTCGACTTTGGGCAGCCCGCGTTCTTTTCGCCACTCGAGCAACAGGGTCCGCACCCGGCGGGCATTGTCCGCGCTGGGCTGAAGGCTGCCCTCGGGCATGATCGCGTCGAAGTCGCGCGGGTGGGTTTGGGCCAACCACTGCTGGAATTCATCCCGTCGGTTGGGCGCGCTCTCGCGGCCCGGAATGGACGACACCAGCATGCCGCTGATCTTGTCGTTTTCGTCGAAGTAGTAGGTCAGGTAGTAGGGATTCGCGATCGCGTCGAGCAAGGCGAAGAACTGATTGGTCTCCACGGCGGTGACGCGCACCGCGTCCTGGACCATTTCGAAGTTGGTGTAGCGACTGGTCGAGCGAAGTTCCTGGTCCCAACCAGACCACGGTCCGCTTCCGTCGTCCCCGCGCAAGGTTCCCGGACCAACCTTTTCGTCGAACCAGAGCCGCGATTCGGGAGCGAAGAAACGCGTGGCATCCCGTCGATCCTTGCGACGCACCTCGAGGTATTCCTGGACCACCGCAACTCGCGGATGAACGGCCTCCAGCTGCACGACCGCTTCGGCCAATTGCCCCCCGGCCACCGGGAAGCGCACGGCCTTGCGGGCCTGCTGGCCGGCATGCTTCGGCGCTTTCATCGACACCGTCACCTCGAAGGCCTGTCCGGGCCCCAACGTCGTTCCCGCAAAGTCGACTTCCAAGCAGCCGCAGGTCTTTCGCGCACGCTCCAAGGTCGCGGCACTTTCTCCGGTGTTGATCAACCAGACGCTCCCTCGCCCCAGCTCTCCGCTGGCGGCCGAGCCAAGGTCCAGCACTTCCGGGACCACGCGAATCGCGTTCAGATCGGCATCCGCCGCAGCGTTGGCCGAGAGGCCATGGGCGGTCGCTCCGCTGAACGCCATCCCCGCGCAAGCAACCACACGAACCAGCCCCTTCGGGGATTGGAGATTCCACATTCGAGTTCATCCTTCCACCACGCACAGACCGGTGGCGTGACGCGCCAGGGTCTCTTGCGCGGGCAATGAGCTGAGATTGAGAAAAGGGAGGAGCGGACTTTCGCGACAGTCCGTCGTCATCCCGGGTCGACGACATTGCTTCGCGAATGAGAGACCACCCGAGCGATCAACTCGCGCTCGAGAAGTCTCTTCGTACGAGAAGGGATCCCCGCGGCTCGCGGAGAATTGTCACTCGGAGTCAGCAACTCCCGCGCTGATGGAAACAGGCACTCGCACCTTGGGCAACCCTTCCAAGGTGAACGTCACCCAACGGTCTCGTGTCTCTCCCACGGCACTCGGGGCCTCCATGGTGACCTCGAGAGGGAGAGCACCCCCTGGCTCCAACAAGGTGGGCTGGAACCCGTGGATGGTCGTGCAGCCGCAACCAGCCCTCGCCTCGGAGAGCGAGACCTGTTGGGAACTTGGATTCAACAACCACAACGCCATGGTCTTGGTCATGCCGGCTGGCACAGCACCAAAGTCCAGGGTCGTGGGATACACTCGCAGCGGACAGGACGGGTCCGTGATTTCCCACACCCCGACGTCAGGCACGGGAGCCGACACCACCGGTCGCAAGGGAACGCGGCGCTGCGCCAACGCCAAAGAAGTCGTGGCCAGGAGCAAGGCGGCCCCCATCGCCGCGCGCCATCGGAAGCCGGCCTGGGGAGCACCGGCAGGAGCTTCCAGAATCGATCGCACTCGCGCGGCCAGGCCCGAGCCCTTCGAAACCGCGGCAAGGGTCGCTTTGGGAGTTTCCGGCACGAGTCCGAGGAGCGCTTCCGCGAAACCAACCCGGGACTCTCCGGTCGACAACACCCAACGATCGGCCGCTTGCTCACTGAGCCGACTCAGCCAACGTCGCACCCACCACATGCCGGGATGCCAAGGCATCAAACACACGGCGAGATCGGCAACCAAAGAAGTCCAATGGTCCCGACGCTTGTAGTGAGCCAACTCGTGACAGAACACGGCTCGCCAGCGATTGGCGCGGGGCAATCGTTGTGGATCTTCGGGGATCAGGATTCGTGGCGGCTGGCTCCAACACCAGATGTTTGGGCAAGCAACCGCGTCGCTCTCCCAAACAGTCGGCTCCGAAGGAAGTTCGAGATCTCGCGCCGCTTGGGCGGCCGCCCGTTGCAGAGTGGTTTCCCGCGAACGGCGGGCTCGACCCAACAGGGAACGGCCAAGGAACACAGAACGCAGCGCACGAATCACGAGCCACCCGCTGACCGCAACCCAAACCAGCTGAAGCCCGAGAATCCACCACGGCTGGCGAAACTCGGGAACCCCGGCTTTTCGGAGCAAGTCGACCGGCAGCGCAGCACGTCCATCCGGAGTGGCATCCAGCGGCGCCATCCAACCCCAACCCCGAGATCGGAACCACGCCGTGAGCACCGGAGTGACAACAGCTCCAAGCATTCCGAGCCACAGCGCTGTGTGGGCTCTTGCCGGTTGGCGTCGAAACCCGAAAGCCACCAACCCAGCCACCCCAAGACACAACGAAGACTGCCAAAGCAGATCGCGCAGCCACGGTTCCTGGTCGAGGATTTCAGGAATCATCGGAGGCCTCCCGCTTCTTCTCGATCATGCGCCGTAACTCGTCCAACTCTTCGGCACCGATGCGCTCGTCTTGAATCAAGTGCTCGAACAACAGTGTCGGTTGACCCGCAAACACCTTGTCGACGAAGCTCCGCAGAGAGTTCGCCCCTTCTTCGCCTCGCGAGCGACAGGCGGTGTACACGTAGGTGCGGCCTTCCTTGCGATGGGCCACCCAGCCGTTCTTCTCGAGCTTCTGCAGCACCGACAGAATCGTGGTGTAGGCAGGGCGTCGCTCTCCTGCCAGTGCATCGCGCACTTGGTGCACCGTGGCCCCGTCTTCCTTCCACAGGACCTCGATCACCGCCCGCTGAAGCTCCCCCAGCTCGTCCAAACTCTTGCGCATCGGGTGGATCCCTCCAAGTACCGAAGCAGTAGTACTACGAATAATAGTAATTAATCCAGGGCCCGCCGCAAGGGGCTTTCGTGAGAAAACTTCGGAGGCCCGGCCGGCGGAGCGCCTCCCGATCCAGTCCTTCTCTTCAAAGCCGAGCACGCCGCCGCTCTCTGGAAACTCGAGTTCGGAGTTCGCGAGGTGCCGACGTCCCAGGACCTTGTTCGTCCGCCAAGAGCCGATCAGTCGCCGGTCTCGGCTCCGTACAGCAGCTCGAACAACACCGGATCGTGCTCCCGCAGGTGCTGACGAGGTCGCGGGATCTTGGGCACGCTGTGGGGATAGATGACTTCTGACTCGATGCGTTTGACGTAGAAGTCGGGGTGGGTCCAAGTGCGAGGAACCGTCCAGGTCAGACGGTCCTTGGGATTGAAGTACACCGCGGCGACCCGAAGTCGGTCCAGGTCCAGATTGCGCCGCAGCGCTTCCTTCAGTCGGGTGACCACGTTGTTGACCAGCTGCCCGCTCCCGAACGCGGTGTCCAGGATCAACACATTGTCCGACTTGCCGATGTGCTCGACCAAGTGTTCGATCCCAATGACGTCGGCGCGTGCGCTGTTGCGAGTCCTTCGCGTGTTCAAACTGATGTGATCCGGAACCTTGTCGAGCCAGCCTTTCTTCCAGAAGTAGCGGTACACCTCATGGACCGGGAGTCCGGCATTCACCCCTCCTGGCCACAGCGCGACCAGGAAGTCCGGTTGAAACTCTTTGTCACGGGCCAACTGAACGCCCAACCGCACGGAATCCAACAAGAGCTCGCGAGGCGTGACCGCGAAGTAGTCACCGGAATCGGGCGCCGACGAGCCCGCGTCTTTGCCTCGCAACAGTTCCCACAACTCCGGATCCTTGTCACGAATGCGCTGGTCGTCGGGGTCGTCTTCTCGCACCAGATCGGACAATTCGTGGGGATAGGCGATCCAAACATCGGCCGCCACGTCGTGCAGCTTGATGACGGGCAGGTGTTCTTCGAGCCGGGTCTTCTCGGGCTTGTGGTGAATGGCCGCCACGCGGATGTCCTCCGGCGTATTCGCCCGGGCCCGACGACGGAGTTCCCTCAGAATCGCCTGGATCGTGTTCCCTGATTCCAAGACGTCGTCCACGATAAGGAGCCCATCCTCCCGGCACACCACATCCACCAGATGTTCCAGCCCTTTGACCTGCACTTGGCCTTGTTGTTGCACCCCGGTGTACGACTCGGTGGCAATGGTCGTGTGGTCGAGGAACAACCCTCGGGTCCGAAAGTAGGCATCCACGCCCAAGCCGACCGGCGTCCCCCCCCGCCACACGGACACCACGTGGCGCGGCCGAAAGCCCGACTCTTCGATCGCCTTGCCTAGGCGAAACGAGTCGTGCAGGAACTCCCGTGGGGAAAGATAAAGGAACTCAGTCATTGCACAGATCGATGGTGATTCTCAGTCGAAGGCTCGGTTGCCTCCAGAATAGCGAGGCATCGATCCAAGCCCGCACGATTCATGAGCCCGTCGCAAGGATGCGGCAAAGTGACTTCCCACGAGGCCTTGCCGCGGCATCCACGGCAATCAGATCTGACGATGCGTCGACGAGCGTCAGAAGGAATCGTTGTCGCGTGGTCAGCGACCTCGTTCCTGACTTCGCCTCGGTCCCAACTGCTCCAGCGTGGACCGGGACGGACACGCCATCACTCGTTCCACGGTCTCCTGGTAGATCGCAAAGAAGTCTGGGAAGCGCTGCTGCAGCTCCCGGCGGTCTGCAACGACCCATTCGGCCTCTTGTGGTCCGTACGGCTCCTGAAGGTCCCAAGCCGTGGTGATGAACCAGTATGCAAACTCCTGCAACAGGATCCGGTCTGCAATCTCCTCATCCTCGTCGGCAAGTTCCTCGTGGTAGGAACTGATGTCGTAAGCGCCGGTCGCAATCGCCTTCTGCATCGCCTCCCAAAGAGCAGAACTCCGGGAGATCCCCCATTCCCGGGGAAACTGCAGATGCAGGCCGACATCGGTCACCGCATGAAGGATGTGCTCGACGACTTCCATCACTTGGCCTTCGGGGACGGAAGCCATGATGATGTCGCAGACACTGTTGCGGTGAAAGACCTTCTCCGCCGCCTCCGGGTGCCGGCTCAACAAACGTTCGAGAGATCGTTCGTTTCGCGGGACTGGAAGGGCGGCGCGATGCTGGTGCAGGAGTTCGAGAATCCGCGACTGCGCATCCTGGTCCATGGCTGGGTTGCGCGGGAACATTTCGGCAATGGTCTGCCCGACGCGGCGCAGGAACGAATCCGAGACGTCGTCGCCCGCGATCAACGTGATCCCGCAAGCAGAGAGTTTCTTCGAGAACGGTTCATATTCGTCGGACTCGGTGACGTCACTGACGACATACGGATCCACCGGTTTCGTTCGTCCGGGTTCCTTGAGAACACACCCACCCCAATGAGTGTCATCCTCGTCCAGATCGGCTTCCTGGCGATTCGACAGCGGTGCCGAGGCCCAGAGAGCCTGCGAGTCGAGATCGAGATCTTCGAGTTCTGCGTTCAGCAGCCCATAGAACTCGATCTCTTGGTCGCTCATCCAGTGAATGTCCGCGAAAGGCGCCGCCTCCAGGGTGAAGAAATAAAACTCTTCGCCCTGATCGAGCATCTCCCGGAAGTAACGAACCTGCATGCGGTGGGCGGGATGATCCCGCGGCAGGTCATGGGCGTCGATGTTCGAGGTCGGGTCGCCCCACGAGTGCACCCCCATCCGTCCCCCCACACGGATCCTGGTTTCGCCAGCGCAGAAAAGATCAACGCCTCCAGAAGCGATCATGCCTCTCGCGGGGAGGAGCGTCGTGTATCCCGCCTCACGAATCAGCCGGCCGGTTTCGACGTTGACCTCATCGTTCACGGAACCAGGAACTTCTTCGAAGACGATGGTTCCGATCTCGGGGCAGTGCTCAATCAGGTAGGACACTTGCCGGTAGGTTCCCGAACCAAGTTCGCCGTTGAGGAACGCCACGTCCCCCTCGAGACGAAACGTGCTCGTGCCCGCCCCGATGATCAAGGCCGTCGCGAAGCTCAAGGAGGCTCCCGACATCGAGGTCACCTGGCCGGTGAGCCCCATGGCGTCCTCATCCTCTCCTTCGTGGAAGTCGACGTTCTGGACTTCCTGCTCTCGCAGCCCCAGGACCAAGGTGACCGGTCCTTCCGGCTCACCATTGATGAGTGGAACCCGAAGAACTCCCTGACCGCCCTCGAGGATCCCCTCGAGCCAAATGGTGCTCTCCCTGTCATCCGCAACTTCGAACTCGAGGCCTTCGAATCGATAGATCTCGTCTCCGACCCTGACCCCACCGCTGGGAGGAGTGGACAAGATCGCGTCCCCTTTGGGAGCAGACACCAATCCCTCGAGCAGTGCCGGGAACTCTTCGGGATCGGAATCGACCGAGGAAGGCAAGCGAACGATCGCTGGGCACAAAAACCCGCACAAGGCCCCACACAACGAAGCGATCCGCAAGAACTCGAAGACATGCATGGCGTGACCCCGCAATGACCGGCGGTGAATCGGCGATGCTCGGGCGGTGGCACGACAGCGCGGCCCCGCGTCTCCGAGGAATGACCCGTCTTACGCAAACGCCCAGATCCTGTCCAGACTCGAGACGCAGCTCGATGATCGGAGCGCGGCACCTTCCGCTCCCTCAGTCCCTGGCACCTGAACGAAGCGAGAGCTCCGCGGAGATTCTTTGCGCAACATCTTCATTCTTTTTCGGATTCGGTTCCTAGAGGCGCCCCCGTGATTCGTCGCAATCTTTCACGACCCCAGGAGAAGTCATGCTTCCGTACCGAACTCTCGATCGATGGATTCTGAGCGTCGTGGTTGTTTGCTCCGGCTCGGCCATGGCTCAGACCAAGACCTACTCTTTCGACGACATTGCCGATCTGAGTGACTACTCCTCCGACGGTGTCACCTTTCAAGGCAACATCGCCCTTTGGAACCCGCAAAGCACGGACTCCGTGCTCGACGATCCGGACAGCGGGCCCCTCTCGTCACCCCGCGGAATCTGTGCGGGCAGCTGTGGCGGCGAAGCAGGAAGCATCTTCTTGGCAACTCCCCAAAACTTCGTGTCGATCTGGGCGCTGTCGGGTCCCGGGTCCGACTTCCTCTCCTCGGACACCCGCATTCGAGCCAAGAATGGCTCCGGGACGGTGGTCGGAGAGGCAATCGCGGACACCTCGTTGCAGTTCGACCTGCTTGCCATCTCCGCCCCCGGCATTGTCGAGATCGAGCTGTTCAGCCCCTCTCCCATCAACGAAGCCTGGGACCAGCTCACGATTTCCGACCTCGATCTTGTCTTGCAGGTCTCTTCCGCAAGCACGGCCCCCGGCCTCGGAATCTCTTTTGATATCGCCCAAGGGCAAACCGGTGGTCTGGCCATGCTGACCGCCACGGCCGTGAATGGCTCTCCCCTGTTCGTCGTGGTCACCTTGGGACCGTACGATTCCCGGGGTCGCTACACATTGCGCGCGACGGTGCCCCCCGGCTTGACCGGGGTCGACGTCGACTTCCAAGGGATTGGCCACAACCGCTTCGGAAACCTCGTTCTGACCAACAGTGCCAACGTGGTCTTTCAATGAGACACCCCACCGACCGTCCGACGAGCAACGCTTCCAAGGACGCAACTCGCGGTGGAAACGATCGATTCACTCTTGCCAAAGCGGCGGGAGGTACTTCCCCGAAGCGAGCAAGGGGCTCTCCCCCAGCTTCTTCCACTCGACGTCGAACATCCCGTCGAGGCACCCGTCGTAGTCTTGGTCGTAGAACACGCGGTAGCTCGAGTGGAAATAGACGAAGTGACACGACCGGTGGAACCAAGGACGGGCATACAGCGCGACGACCTTGCCGTATTGACTGTGGTGACGGATCACCACGTGACGGTGAGGGCCCACCGCCTTCGGATCGAGAATCAGGGATCGATTTCCTGATCTGGGATCGATCCGAAACAATCGATCCGATTCGAGTTCGAGCATCCAAACCGACTCCCCCGTCGGATCGAACGGATCCGCCGTGATCGAGGCGACCCGGCGCATCGCTGGATCGACGGGCAGGAAGGTCCTTTCCAAAGACGGCGGAGTGAATCGCGTCTTGCAGCCTTCGGCCTCGAGATCTGGTTCGTCGAAGGTCCATCGCTCGAGAACTTGTCGTTCCTCCTGCTTTCCACCGACATAGAAACTTCGGCGGTCCCGACCGGAGAAAACGAAGTAGGTCGGCCAGTAGTCGACAAGATGCTTCTCTGGCTTCCCGGCGGAGCACCGAGCACCCGCGGCACGAGCCTCCCATCGAATTTCCACTTGACGATCGAGAGTCCGAAGCCGGACCCCGACCTTCACCCTTCCCAGGAAGTCGTCGCGGAGAACTCGTTCTGGGGTCCGAGCAAACTTCACGCAAAGCGTGTCAATGGGTGGTTCCTCGAAAGTCCCCCGCGCCACGGTCACAAGAAGCCCGAGGAGAATTCCAGAAGTCATCATCACCCACCTCCTTGGCGACTGAGGGGCATGCGGCATGCCTTGCAAACCGTTGCCGCGGGAGTACGTGGGCAGCAAAGCATGGACCACCTCCTTCGTTCCCCTTCTCCGCTTGTGCACTCCAGTGGGTGAGGAGGGGAACCCTCACGGGGAACGTCACCGCTCGGTAATGTGATCACCATGGAACCGAGAGAACTGCTTGCCGCGGCCCAGGAGGCCCAACTCCAAGCCTACGCGCCGTACTCCCATCACCCGGTGGGCGCGGCGCTCCTCGGCAAGAGCGGGGCCGTGTACGTCGGCTGCAACGTCGAGAACGCCTCGTTCGGCTTGACCAGTTGCGCCGAGCGCAACGCGGTGTTCCAAGCCGTCGCGGCCGGCGAACGGCAGTTCGAGGCACTTGCCCTGGTGACCCCCCGGGCCGGAACTCCGTGCGGAGCTTGCCGTCAGGTCCTGCGCGAGTTCGCCGAACAGTTGCCCGTGTACCTGGCACGAGCCGTGGCGAGCGGGACCCCAAACTTGGAACGGATCACGAACCTCGCCACGCTGCTCCCGGAAGCCTTTGGGTCCGCTGCTGTGCATCCCGAGGGAGATCGCTGAGACCCGAGATCGCGACCGGCTGACGAGGGAAGCACACGCGGAATGGCAGCTCTTTCCCAGGCTGCGGGACACTTCGGTCAGAAAACAGCGAGCGACGAACGTCCTTGTTGCCCATGTCGGTGTTTCCGGTCAGGGCTCTCCGTCGAACTGAAAGGCCTCCTGATTCGCTAGGTGGAACGGGTTCCCTTGAGACCGTTCCTCCATGCGTGCCAAAAACCGCAAGGCGCGCAGACCCACGGCAATCGCCCGCGATTCGGCCGGCTCTTTCTCTGCCGCGTCGATGACTTGCTCCCGAGCCCGGTTGGTGTAGGCCGCGCAAACCGTGCCGGCCCGCACTCCCGCCAAGGTGGCGAGAGTGAAGAGAGTGCTGGACTCCATCTCGAAGTTGGCGACGTTTTGCTCTTGGAGGCGTGCCACCAAGTCCGGCATTCGTGAACGAACCGCCATGTCCTGGCGACCTTGCCAACCGTAGAACCCCGAAGCCGTCGCCGTCACTCCGCAGGCGTAGGGTGCTCGGAGCGATTCCGCGGCAGACACCAAAGCCAGCACCGCTTCGTGGTGAGCAAACGCGGGATACCCCGGCTCGACAAACCCCAAGGACGTGGATTCGAGACGCAGCGCCCCGGTCGAGATCACCAAATCTCCCAGGGCGATGTGCTCTGGCAGGGCACCACAACTCCCGACGCGCAGAAATGTCGCGTTCGGCTGCAACGCGAGCAGCTCCAGGACCGCGATCTCGATGTTGTCGCAACCGATGCCGGTTCCCGTCACGGTGACCGGCAGTCCTTGAAACTCTCCGGTGAGGGTGACAAATTCGCGCGACTGCCGTTCGACCCGAACCGACTGGAAGTGTCTTGCGACGCGATGGGCGCGCGCCGGGTCTCCGACCAGCAGGACCCATGGCGCGACTTCACCGGGCCCCAAGCCAATGTGGTACTGACGATCACTGCCGGGCGCTTCCATCTCAGATCCCCCGGGGATGCCAAGCGGTCTTCCATTCAACGCATTGGTCGATCCAGTCCAAGCGCTGCATCGAATCTTCAAGCCACGCTTCTGGTTCGGGATCCCGATGCAAATGCACTCGTTTCACCCGGTCGGAGGCCAAAGTCTCCAGGTTGGCGGACTCCTGTCCTGGACTCCCGAACCACTGAATCGCGTCGACGTCGGCGTGGCTCCCGACCGTTTCCAGCAAGTCCTTTCGCTGACCGGTGAGGATTTGCACCACTCCTCCGGGAAAGTCGCTGGCGGCGATGACTTCGGCGAACTCCACGGCGAGCGTCGGCGCCTGCTCCACCACCACCACCGCGGTGTTGCCTACCGCGACGATGGGAGCCAGACCGCTGACCAACCCGGCCAACGGCGAACGAGCCGACGGAAGCAAGGCAACCACTCCGACCGCTTCCGGCAACGTGAAGTTGAAGAATGGCGTGGCGACGGGGTTCACCGAGCCGCTGACCTGGGCGAACTTGTCGCACCATCCCGAGTACCAGAACCATCGATCGATGGCGACGTCCAGCTCTTGTTGCGCCTGCTCTCGAGACATCCCGGCAACCCGTTGCAAGGATTGCTCGAACAGCTCGCGGCGACTCTCCAGGACTTCACAGACGCGGTACATGACTTGACTGCGCTGGAACGCCCCGCGACCGGACCACCCGCCCAACGCCTTGCGGGCGCCCACCACCGCGTCTCGCAGGTCCTTGCGGGAAGCACGGACCGTGTTGGCCAAGAACTCTCCCTGGGAATTCTCCTGCCTCAGCACCTTGCCTCCTTCCGAGCGAACGAACTGACCGCCAACGAACATCTTGTAGGTCTTCGCCACCGGCTGGCGACCTTGGGAGGGCGATTCGGGATTTTGAGGATCACTCATGACCGAACCTCCAGATACGGGCGCAGGCCGTGACGCCCACCCTCGCGACCGAATCCACTTTCCTGATAACCGCCGAACGGACTTCCCGGGTCGAACTGGTTGAACGAGTTGCCCCACACCACCCCGGCGCGCATCGCTCCGGCCACTTGAAACAGTTTGCTGCCCTTGTCGCTCCACACCCCGGCCGAAAGCCCGTAGCGGGTGTTGTTGGCCAAGTCGACCGCCTCTTTCACGGTGCGAAACGTCTGCACCGTCAGGACCGGTCCGAAAATCTCTTCTCGGGCAATGCGGTGGCTGGCAGACACCTCGGTGAAGTACGTGGGTGCGAAGAAGTAGCCCTTTTCAGGAAGGTCACAAGCAAGCTGGTGCATGCTGGCTCCTTCCTGCAATCCGATCTCGCTGAGCCGCTGCACCTTGTCCCGCTGTTCCGCGGAGTTCAGCGCACCGACATCCGTGTTCTTGTCCATCGGGTCACCGACTCGCAGGGTCGCGACTCGCTGGCGAAGCTTGGCCAGGACCAGATCGTGCACGCTTTCTTGGACCAGCAAACGAGACCCGGCACAACACACTTGGCCTTGGTTGAAGTAGATCCCCTGCACGATGCCTTCCACCGCTTGATCGAGGGGCGCATCCTCGAAGATCACATTGGCGCCCTTGCCGCCAAGTTCCAGGGTGAGCCGCGTCCCGGTCCCCGCGAGCTTTCGCTGGATCTCCTTGCCAACTTCGGTCGACCCCGTGAATGAGACCTTGTCGAGTCCGGAGTGCCCGACCAATGCACGCCCGGTGGCGTCAGCGCCGTGAACGATGTTGACCACTCCGGGAGGCAGTTCGATCTCCTGGAGGATCTCTGCCAACCGGCTGGCGGTCCAAGGAGTGGTTGGCGCGGGCTTCAAGACCACGGTGTTCCCTGCTGCCAACGCGGGGGCGATCTTCCAGGCCGCCATCAACAACGGAAAGTTCCAAGGGATGACCTGGCCCACCACTCCCAGGGGGGCGACCTTGGCGCCGGGAAACGCGTAGGTCAGCTTGTCCGCCCAACCCGCGTAGTAGAGGAAGTGGGCCGCCGCCAGCGGCACGTCCACGTCCCGCGACTCCTTGATGGGCTTGCCGTTGTCCAGAGTCTCGCACACCGCCAGCTCTCGCGACCGTTCCTGGATCACCCGTCCCAGGCGATAAAGGAACTTGCCACGTTCGACTCCGGGCAACCCGGACCAGCGCGGCAATGCCCGACGGGCGGCCGTCACCGCACGATCGACGCAGGCTTCATCCGCGGTCGAAACCTCAAACAACAGTTCCTCCGTCGCTGGATTGTGGGAGGCGAATCGCTCGCCACCGTCCTCGAACTGTCCCTCAATGAAGTTGCCGTAGTGATCGCGCGCACCGGACACTTCGGAAGACTCTGGCGCAGGGGCGTACTCCCAAAGATCTCCGAACAACAGATCCTTGACCCCTTGGCCGCTTTCCTCTCGCGAGGCAGCCGGCGAAAGGGGCTCGATGGGATGAACCAGCGGGAACTTCGCCGACGTGGATTCTTTCGTCATCGCCTTCAATCCAGACCAATCAGGTTCGAGGAGGAGTAGCGGCCTGCGGCGGCGCGGTCCCACTGCAACAGGACGTCCTGCAGAAGAGAAGAGGCTCCAAAACGGAACAACGACGGATCCAGCCAGCGATCCCCGACGGTCTCTTTCACCATGACCAGGTACTGCCAGGCTTGCTTTGCGGTGCGAATTCCTCCTGCGGCCTTCACTCCCACCAACTTTCCGGTCGCCAGGAAGTGATCGCGAACCGCCTCCAACAAGACCAAGGTGATTGGCAAGGTCGCCGCCAAGCCGATCTTGCCGGTCGAAGTCTTGACGAAATCCGCGCCCCCTTCGATGGCGAGCTGGGCGGCCTGGCGAATGCGGTCGTAGGTCTCGAGCTCCCCGGTCTCCAGAATCACCTTCAGATGCTGTTTCGGACAGAGCTCTTTCACCGCCGCGACTTCGTCCACGATGCGTGCCTCGTCCCCCGAAAGCAGTGCTCCCCGGGAAATCACCATGTCGATCTCGTCGGCACCCGCTTCCACCGTTTGACGAACTTCCTCCAGCCGCAAGGAAAAGAACGACTGACCGTTCGGGAACGAGGTCGCGACCGCCGCCACTTGAACCGGGGTGTCTCGCAACGCCTCACACGCCACGGAAACGAACGGCGGGTAGACACACACGGCTGCGACGGGCGGCACCTTTGCCAGCTCTGCCGACGGCCGCCGGGCCTTCTGACAAAGACGCCGCACCTTGCTCTCGGTGTCGGCTCCTTCCAAGGTGGTCAGGTCCATCATGCCGATGATCCACTGCAACGCCTGATGCTTGGAAGCGGCCTTGATGCTGCGCTTGGTGAAAGACTTGGCGCGCGCCTCCAGTCCCACGGCATCCACGGGAACCCGTGACACCGAAAAAGAACTCATGGCGAAGCTCCTCGACAAACGAGTCCAACGACGATCATTCTTCCTCCCCTTGCTCGTTCCCTTTCGGGTCGGCCAACCGAATCGAGGATGGGTCGACGCCTCGGTCGGAATCGGTTCCGGGACCGAGCCGCCTCAACAGATGGTGAAAGAAGTGTTCGTGGGACTGCCTCTGCTCACGGCCCACGGCAAGAACCTCTTCGTGACTGAGGGTGCCGCCGCCAAGGCCCGCCGCAAGATTGGTGATCGAAGCAATGCCCAGAACGTCCATTCCTGCCTGTCGCGCGGCAATGGCCTCCATGACCACCGACATTCCGACCACATCTGCCCCGGCTGCCCGCAAGAAGCGAATCTCAGCGGGGGTCTCGTAGGAAGGGCCGAGTAACGATCCGTAGACCCCCTCCGCCAAAGGACCGGAGAAAGCCTGCTGGGCCGCTTCCTGAGCGATCGCTCGCAATCCTTCCGCGTACGTGTGGGTCAGATCCACGAAGCGGGGTTCGAATCCATCGGCCGGACCCACCAGCGGGTTGTGTCCCGAAAAGTTCAAGTGGTCTCGAAGCAACAACAGGTCACCCACGCGCAGATTGGGCTGGATCCCCCCGGTGGCGGCGGTCAAGACCAGAGTGCGTGCCCCCAAAAGCGACGCGAGCCGGACCGGCCGCACGACTTCTTTGGCGGAGTAGCCCTCGTACAGATGAAAGCGTCCGCGATAGACGAGGGCCGAACGACCGGCCCAACGACCGAGCTGCAACACTCCCGAATGAGATCCGGTGGAGCAGGAAAAGAAGTGAGGAACCTCTTCGTAGTCCCACGTTGCGGAAACCTCGAGGGCCGACCCGAGCTCTCCAAATCCCGATCCCCACACCACCGCGACTTCCGGTGCCTCCCCTCCCGCCGCACGCACGAACTCCGCGGATTCCCGAAGGCGGTCGATCTCTCGCTGCGGGGTCATGACGTGCCCTTGCTCGGGTGCCAAACCGAAACCCCTCTTCGGCCGGTCACCGTTGCGCTCCTTGGGTCAGGGCATCGTGAAGCCGGGAGACGTTGTTCTCCATCACCGCCCGGAAGTCGAGGTTCATCGACCCACTCGAGGTCTCGCAGGGGGAGAACACCACCGAGGTCAGCCCCTGTTGTTCAAGACGAGTCCGAGTGGCAGCCGTCGGTGCGGATTCCCACAGAACGACTTTTGCATCGGTGTCACGCTGAGCTTGGACCAGCTCCTCGATCTGCTCGTCGCTGAGGTCCGAATCGGGATCGAGATCGAAGTTGGTCACTTGCCAGTCGTAACGTCGTGCCAGGTAGTTGTAGGCCGGGTGCGAAGCCAGCAACGGCCCCGGTTCCAGAGCGTCCAAGGACTCGTGGATCCGCTGCAGGTCCTTTTCCAGGGACTCAAAGTTGGTGGCAAACTCCTGGGATCGCTCGGGAAGAGACCGGGACAACGCCTCGAACAGCACCCGGCTTTGGGCCAACGCGTTCTTTGGATCCAACCAAGTGTGACAATCCATGCCTTCGTGGGTGTGCTCTTCGCCATCTCCGTGCTGGTGGGTCACAGCGTTTTCATAGTGGATCACGTCATCGATCAGGGGGGCACCGGTATCGACGAGCCGCGACTCGGGCAAAGACACTTGGTCGAGCCAGGTTTCCAGCCCGTTTCCGTTCAAGACCAGCAGACTGGCCGCCTGCATGTCCGCCACGTCGTCCCGACCCGGCTTCCAGAACAAAGGATCGTCCTCCGGGCTTGCCAGACACCGGACCTCGATCGCGTCTCCCCCGATTCGCTGGACGAAGTACTCGGTCGGATAGAACGTCGTGAGAACACGAAAAGCCCCGTCGTCAATCTGGGCCGGGCTCGATGATTCGGCACATGAGCCGAGAATCGCCAAGGTCCCGCAGACCGCGAACCATCCCCACGGTCTCCCAGAGCGAAGCGGAACTCGTGTTTTCTCGCCGGATGCGCGGCGTGGTTCGCGAGGCGATGGTGAGACTTGCTTTGGCGCCGTCCTCGGCATGGACTTCGTCCCCCGTGTCAACAGGCCGTCCGATCTTCCTCCAAAGAGTTTCATCTCGTCCGGCACCGACTCCCTGCGCGCACTTCACTTCGAAGCTTCATTTAGGACAAGGGAATCTTCACGGAGTTTACCGCCCCCCATGCTGCAATCCCCGCGAAGAGAGCGGCCGCGCCCACAAGGATCAGGGATTCCCACGCAAAGATTTCAAAAAGAGTCCGGCGCGAGCAGCCGATCTTGCGCAAGGTACGCAGTTCCCTTCGCCGCAGCTGGTAGGACAAGGTGACAGCCACCGCCAGGAACAGTGCCGTCGCGAGGCCTACCAGGAGAGAGTTGGCGTCGAAGAATCGCTTGATTCGAGCCACGAATCCCAAGATCTCGTCGACCGCCACCGACGGTCGCAGCATCTGCTCGGTGTCGGAAGCCCGGTAGCGGCCTCGTAACAAAGTCGCCGCTTTGTCTGACGGCGGGTCGATCAGCACCGCGGTCACGGGGTATTCCCCACGGTCGCCGTGAAAGTGAAACGAGTCTCGATTCCGATCAGTGATTTGGGCGTGCTCGAACACTGCCGCGTTCAACACCGTGCGGTGGCCATCTCGAGCAATGGTCTGGTCTTCCCCCTGCTCTTCGGCAGCATCGTGGCCGTGGCCAATCCCGTCGATCACCCAAGCCGTCTTCAAGTCCACGAACACCGCGTCGTCATCGGGATTTGCCGAGGGCTGGAGCACTCCGACGACACTCAGGCGAAGGGGGTACTGCAACAGATCCACTCCGCTCCCGACATCGGTCGCCAGCGTGTCGCCCGGCGTCAGCCCCAGCTCGTCCGCCACGTTGGCGCCCAAGGTCACGTCACCCAACAAGAGCGGCAGCGTTCCCTGAGCCGCCCTCAGCTGGCGAAACGAGAAGTAATCGGCGTTGGTCCCCACGACCGGAAATCCCTGGGCCCGGTGCCGGATGAACAGTGGAATCGGTCGGGCCCAACCGGTCGCTTGCACGATTTCGACCGACTCCATGGACAGCGGTCGTGCCACGTCCCCTTGGAAATACAGCGCGTTCAAGACCAAGTCGTAGCGGCTGCCGAGGGCTCCCAGCAGGAGTGGCGTCTGTTCGGCACGACGAATCAACGTCCGCTGAAATTCGCCGACCAACAGCTGAACTCCCCAAGGAAACAAGATCGTCAGAGCCAGGGCCAGCACCAGGGTCGCACTACGGCCCGGGTGGTGAGCGAGATAGCGCCAGGCGAGTCGTGTCGTCCCCGTCATGAAACCTCCGAGGACAGGTCGAGGACTCGATCGAAACCGTCGAGCAAGCCGTGGTCGTGAGTGACCATCACCAGGCTCACGCCCTGTTGACGCACGGTCTGTTGCAAGGCGGCCACCACCTCGCGACTGCGGGCCGGATCCAAGTTGCCGGTCGGCTCGTCCGCAAGAACCACCGCGGGGTTGGCGAACAACGCACGGCACACCGCAACCCGCTGGCGTTCGCCTTGGGACAAGGAATGAGGCTTGCGCCTCAGGTAGGCATCGATCCCGGTTTGCCGGGCCAACTCGGTGGCGCGGGATCGATCCAGCTCGCGACCCAATCGCGAGTCGATCAACCCCGGCAGGCGAATGTTTTCTTCCACGGTGAGATGTTCCAGCAACTCGAATTCCTGAAACACCAACCCGATCCGGGCCAAACGGGCTTTGCGGCGCACCGAGTCAGCGACCCGACTCCAGACCACTCCGTCCACTTCCACGGTTCCGCGTTCGGGAAGAAGGATTCCCGCCAGAAGGTGAAGGAAGGTCGTCTTTCCCGAACCACTCGGACCGATGCAGCCAACCGATTCCCCGGCGCCGACGCGGAACTCGGGAACCCGCAATTGAAAACCGTCTTTGCCGTAGCGGAACTCCAGGTTTTCCACCAAGATGCGGGAGGTCTCGCTGGTCATTTACGGTCCGGCATCCTCGCTCAGCACCCCTTCGTCGCGAAGCATCTGCACGTGCTCGGCAATGACCGATTCGTACTGGGGGTCCGCAGACAAGTTGCGGTATTCGCCGGCATCCTCCACCAGGTCATAGAGCTGGTGAGTCCCGGTCTCCCAGTAGATGAGTTTGTAGCGGTCCTTGCGAACCATGTAGGCCTCGGTCCCGGGATCCGGTTCGGTCATGGCGATGGCCGGTTTGAAGGGAGCTTGGGGGTCTTCCAAGAGCGGCCGCAAGCTATCCCCTTCGAGAGCCGCCGGCGCCGAAAGCCCGAACAAATCCATCAACGTCGGATACAAATCGACGTGGTCAATGGGACGGTTGCAAACCTGACCGTGGGCGGCCTCCATCCACGGCACCGACACCGTGAACCAGGTGCGCGCCGACCACTCGTAGAGTTTGTCCTTGCCCCAGCGATCGTGATGACCGTTGGAGAAGCCGTGGTCGCTCAGGAAGACCACCGCAGTCTTCTCAGTCAGGCCCAGTTCTTCGACAGCATCAAGCAAGCGCCCGACTTCCTCGTCGATGGAGGTCATGGTGCGCCAGTAGGCCACTGTCGCTTCGCGTCGCCCCTTCTCCCGGTCCGTGATCTTCGGATCCAGGTCGAGGATGCACTCCCAAGCCGCTTCGGGCACCTGAGTCTTCCACTCGCTGGCTTCGGCGTCGGGCAAGGGAGGGACGTCGCGGTCCGGGTCGTAGAGATTCCCGAAGCGCTCGGGGTAGACGTAGGGAGAGTGCGGTGCGTGATAGCCAACGGCCAGGAAGAACGGTCCGTCGGCACTCTTCATCATCTCGATGCAGGCGTTGGTCTGCTTGGTGTCCGCGGTCTGGGCGAGAGAACCGTCGGGACCGTTCTCGTAGGGCCCGTAAAAGACGTAACGACGGCCCCCTTCTCGGGGATCTTCCGGCTGCTCGACTCCTTCATCGCTGCGAAAGCGCTGGTACTGATCCCAGATGCTGCGATCCACGAAGCCTTTGTGAAAGATCTTGCCGGTCCCCAGGGTTCGAAACCCCTCCTGCTTGAACTTCAGCGGCAGGCACGGCACGTCGAACCAGGTGTTTTCGCGGAACGAGTGGCGGTTCAAGAATGCCCCGGTGGTCGACGGACGCAGGCCGAACAACGTCGCGAGTCGCGCCGGATTGCATAGCGGGACCGGGGAGTAGGCATTGCGAAAGTGAACCCCCCGCTTTGCCAGACCGTCCAGGTTCGGAGTCTGGATGGGGGAGACATCGACTTGTCCCATGTCGACGGTCAAGTCGACCCCCATGTCCTCCACGTAGATCAACAGCATGTTGCGATCGGGCGGCTGGGGTGCGGCAGGAGTCTTTGCGGGTTCACTGCATCCCGCGATCGCGATCATCAGGAGCAGCCACCGGGTGCCGCGGAGTAAGTCGGAGGAGTTTGTCACGAGATTGTCGATTGCCTCTGCAAGTTGGTCATCCCCTTCGCCGCCTGAGCTGCGAACAAACCTTCCGGGGAATGGCCCATGGTCCGTCTCGTCAAATCCCGGGCTGCCCGTGGAGGATCCGGTCGATCACGGTAGACACCGATCCGACGGAGTCCGCCGATGTTTGCCCGGCATCCCGGCCCCTCCCTTCGGATCACCTCGGATTCCTTTCACGAACCGGGCCAAGGGAAGCCTAAGCAACCCACCGCAAAAAACCAGGCCACCACGGGATACCATGGATCCTCGACGGCTCCTCGAACCGAGGCATCCGCGATCCACGAAGAGACTCTCGTGTCAACACGCCGCTCTGCTCCTCCCCCGACTCCCTTGATGGCCGCCGTGTTCTTGTTCGCCCTGGCCGCCTGTGCTCCCGACGGGGATCCACCTGATGCAACGGTCGATCACTCGGCGCCCGGCGCTGCCCCCGCCCGAGATGTCCTGCTGATCACCGTGGACACTCTGCGCCCCGATCATCTCGGCATCTACGGATACGACCGGGAGACGACGCCCCACCTGGACGAACTGTTTGGCGAGGGGATCGTCTACGAACGCTGCTATTCCACCGAGGCCAGCACCTCTCCGAGCGTCGTCAGCCTGCTGACCGGGCAGCTTCCCCAAGAACACGGCGTGCGTCTGCTGTACCAGATGCTGCCCGAAGACACCGCGCTGGTGTGTGATGCCCTGCGCCCCGAATATGTGTGTGCAGGGTTCATCGCCAACGTCGTGTTGACCGACGAAGCCCTGGGGATCGCGAAACGGTTCGATCACTACGACGACTTCGTCGACGAAAAGGAGCCTCGGCGGGACATCTTCGAACGCAATGCCGAGCGGACGTCGGATGCGGTGGTGCGCTGGCTCGACACGGCATGGAATCCGCAGAAACCGCTGTTCTTGTGGGTCCACTACATCGACCCCCACGGCCCCTACCGACCTCCCGAGAACCTGCCCCGGCGCTTCAAGTCCGACCAGCAGCACCCCATTCCCCCGGAACGGGTTCCGGGCTACACCCGGGTCGAAGGTGTCAGCAACGGTCACTACTACGTCGACCGCTACGACGAGGAAATCGCCTACACGGACGCGCAAATCCAGCGAGTGATCGACGCCTACGCCAAGGTGCGAGACGTGGATGAAGCGCTCATTTTGTTCACCGCGGACCACGGCGAAAGCATGATGGAACACGAACGCTGGTTCACCCACGGGTACCACGTCTACGAAGAGATCGTCCGGGTCCCCCTCCTGGTGCGCGGCCCCGACATCCACACCCAGCGCAGTGACGCTCTGGTCTCGGGCATCGACGTCACCCCGACCATCTTGCGTTTCGCGCAACGCTCGGTCCCGGATGGCTTGCCGACGACGGACTTGCGCTTCCCGGAACGGATCGCGGAAGGCCGAGTGATCCACACGGAAGCCTCCCTGAAACAACAGCAGTGGCGCGCCGCTTTCCGCGGCCGCGACAAGTGGATGGTCGTCGTGTCTCCGGACGGGCGCATGCAAGAGCGCCGTCACTACGACCTGGAGGCAGACCCCGGGGAACAACAGCCGGGCAATTGGAAAAACGCCGCGGCCCCTCCCGAACTCCACTCCTGGATCCAATCCGACCCGGACCCCGCCGGCATTCCGTCCAGCTACCGCCAGGGCATGAAGGTGACTTCGCCGAAGGTAGCCCCGGACCTCGACCAAGAGACCCTCGAGCGGTTGCAGGCCCTCGGCTATGTCGATGGCGAGGATGGATGAGTCCACCCCGAGGTCGTCCTCACTCTCCCGGGGGCACCGCCGACCGAGACAAGTTTTTTGGATTTCTGTGTCGATCCGGGAAGCGCTCGCTCGTCGGGTGGATTGACGGGCGAGGCCCGGAGGAATCCGAGATCGAGTCCAGCACCACACGGACCCGACTCGAGGCGAATAGGAGGCACGGCCTCCTCCACAGCGAGAACCCACGATGAAGTACATGATCCTGATTCACGGAGACGAATCCCAGGAAGCGCAGATGACCGAGGCCGAAGGGATGCAGCTGATGACCGAGTACATGAAATTCGGCGAAGAGCTGGAGAAGGCCGGGGCCTACCTGGGATCAGAGCGGTTGCGTCCAGTCTCCACGGCCACAACCGTGCGCGTGCGCGAGGGCAAGACCCTCACCACCGACGGACCGTTCGCGGAAACCAAGGAGCAGCTGGGCGGCTACTACCTGATCGAAGCCCCGAGTCTCGACCAGGCCCTGGAATGGGCGGCCAAGGTCCCTTCGGCTCGCACCGGAAGCGTCGAGGTCCGACCGATCTGGCCGGAAGACGAGTACCTGCCCCAGTGAGCCAGGTCACCTCGGAGGCCGTGGAACGCGTTTTTCGCGCCGAGTCCGGCGCGATCCTGGCCACCTTGTTGCGAGTCTTGAAGGACTTCGACCTCGCGGAAGAGGTCCTTCAGGACTCGTTGGTGGCGGCCATGGAAACCTGGCCTCGGGGAGGCATTCCGGACAATCCCGGCGCCTGGCTCACGACCACTGCTCGAAACCGCGCCATCGATCGACGCAGGAAAAACCAAAACACGGTGCGCGTGATGCCCCTGCTGGTTCCGGAAGAAGAGATCGCCGAAGCACCCTGCGGAGAGGATGCGGTGAACACAGCTTGGTCCACGGACTTCGGGGATGACCGGCTGCGCTTGATCTTCACCTGCTGTCACCCGTCGCTGAACCGGGATGCGCAGATCGCCCTCACCTTGAAGACCCTTGGCGGTCTGCAAACCGAAGAGATTGCCCGCGCGTTCTTGCTGACTCCGGCATCTCTGGCTCAGCGATTGGTCCGTGCCAAGCGCAAGATTCGCGAAGCAGGCATCCCCTACCGAATCCCCGAAGCAGACGAACTGGGCGAGCGTTTGCCGCCGGTTCTGCATGTGCTGTACCTGATCTTCAACGAAGGTTACGTCGGCACCACCTCCGCCGACCTGTTGCGCGAAGATCTATGCCAAGAGGCCATTCGCTTGACCCGGGTGCTGCACGCACTGATGCCCGGGGAAGCAGAGCTGCGGGGACTTCTCGCCCTGCTGCTCTTCCAGAATGCGCGACGATTGGCGCGCACCTCGGAGTCTGGCGATCCGATCTTGCTCGAAGACCAGGACCGATCCCGATGGAATCGAGCCGAGATCGAAGAAGCGAAGCAGCTTCTTCAAGGCTTGGACTCACGGGCTGGCCCCTACACGGTGCAGGCCGCCATCGCTGGTTGCCACTCCACGGCCCGTTCCGCCAAGGACACCGATTGGGCACAGATCCTGAAGCTCTACGACGCACTGTGGAAGCTGCACCCGACGGACGTGGTGGCCTTGAACCGAACGGTTGCCTTGGCCCAAGTCCATGGTTGGGAAAGGGCCTTGAAAGAAACCGACGCTCTCGAAACCCGCTTGCGCCACTACCTGTACTTTCACTCCACCCGTGCCGACTTCCTGCGTCGGCTGGGACGAACCGGCGAGGCACGACGGGCCTACGAAACTGCGCTCGGCCTGACCAAGAACGAGTCGGAGCTGCGCTTTCTTCGTTCGCGACTCGAAGAGTGCGAGTGACTCACGGACGCTCCTTACGAGTCATGGAGTACTTCACCCAGCGATCCCGACACGCTTTCCACTCCGACTCGGTGGTCGCCTCACGCCCCCCCATGTCTTCCCCCGTCAGCTCACGCAAGCATTCGGTCGCGAGCATCCGCGGAGGCAGTTCGTCGACGAACAACACTTTGACCAATTGTTCGAGCGCCGCCATTCCCTCGGCCAGGATCCGGCGCCGGATCTCTTCGCGACGCCACGGAGGAACGCGATCCTCGACCGAACTCACCAGATGGAACAGTTCCTCCGACGTACGCGTGTGGGTTCGCGAGGACCGAGTCAGGAACAACAGGGCAAACGCGGTGTCGACCCGAGGACTGGTGATGCCGATGCGCGAGGAGAGTCGGTAGGCCCACGATCCATCCTCTCGCTGCTGACTCAGGAGCCAAGTTGCCCCTTCTTCGTACCAGCGCCGTTTTCCAAACACTTCGGATTGCGCGTAGTGTCCGAGTCGCTCCACCGAGTACACCGAATAGTAGGGCCAAGGGGTGCCCGGATCGGGAAACTCGAGGGAGCGATCGAGCCATTTCATGGCTCGGTCTTTGGCACTGTCGATGCGACGACGCAACCCCCGGCCGGTGACGTTGTCCCGCAAATGGTCGCGGCACATGAGAAGCGAACCCATGACTCCCGCGGTCATGGCCGTGTAAGGCTCTCGCCGGTACTTTGGCGCGTAGGCGAATCCCCCGGAGTTTTGCTGGGTGGAAAGCAAATGCTTGACCGCTCTCTCAAACACTTGGTGGTCCATCTGGAAGCCGAAGTCCGCCGCGCTGCGTAACGCCAGCACCGCATACTGAGTGTTCGACGAGTCGTACCAGTCCTGGGGAGTGTCCCAGTGGGCGGGATCATGTTCGGAGCGACTCGGCATTCCCGGATAGGGTGGCACCACGTAGCCCCACGCCCCCTTCCCCTGTTTTCCGTGTTTGAACTGTCCGAGACTCAACCGGGTGATGAGCCGGCCGACGGTCTCGCTGTGACGAGTGTCGCGGGTGGCGGTCAAACCCAACAGCGCCAGGGCCAAGGTGTAAGTGTGATCGACTTCTTCCACGACGGACAGGACCGTGCTCTCCAATCCCTGCAACAGGGGATCGCGGGGCGAGACGCCGGCCATTTGCATGGCGTAGTACACCAAGCATTCTTCGCCTTTGGGAAACGGTTGGAGTGCCGGGTAGCGACCGAGAGTGGATCCCTGGGCCCGGAGGTAGCCGAGCGCCGCGTGGACCGAGGCGGTGATTTCTCGATCGCTGGGACCGGCACTCTGAAAGGCCACGCACAGGAGCGGCACCGCGAGCAGCGCTGGCATTGGTCCCAGACCTCGCTTCATGACCGGCTCCTCACCCACTCCTCACGATCATCTGACCATCTTCCGTGAAAAAAAGTGCTCGCGCCTGTGAAGGGTTAGGCAGTCCGGTGTCGCATGGTCACCGGGCAGTTCCCGGAACCGCATCCGGGGCTTACCCTGACCCTCCCCGGGAATTCGCTCGCCCGCCCGCTTCCCCCTCTCGGAGAACCTCATGCTCGCCGCTCTCACTTTGGCCGCCCTGCTCCCCGGATTCGACGACACCCCGGCCCCTGCGTCGATGCAGAAAACTGAAGCCAGCCTCTACTGGATCTTCCTGGAGAGTGGAGACAACTCCACCGCGTTGGAGCCGGAACAGAGCCGCAAGATGCAGCGCGCGCACCTCGACAACCTGGGACGACTTTACAAAGAGGGCAAGAGTCCCTTGGCCGGCCCCTTGGGGGATGGCGGCTCCCTCCGCGGCATCGTCGTCGTGGAAGCGCCGGATCAAGAAGCGCTGATGCGGGAATTCGAACCGGACCCGTTCGTCGAGCACGGCTACCTGAAGGTCAGCGCCTATCCGTGGCAGATGACGGGAACCATTCACGCCCATGACGGCTCCGACGACATGGGAAAGTACTGGTTGGCGATGATTCAACGGCCGACGGGCTGCTCTCCCAAAGACGCGCGCGAACTGGTCGGCGAGGTGCTCGCGGAACTGTCCTTTCCCGACAACCGCGGGCCTTTGGCGGTCGCAGGTCCGGTGGAGGACCAGGGACGGCTGTGTGGGATCTTCCTGTTTCACGTCGATGACCCGGAAGCCATCGAAGCCCATTTGAGTCAGTCGCTGATTCTGGAAACCGGAGAACTCACCGCGACCCTGAAACCGGTGTACTTGGGACGCGGCATGCTGGAAGGTCGGTCGGCAACCGAGTGAGCTCTCCTGGGCGGGCGCAGTGATCGTCCGTCGCACCTGCGATGCTGATCGCACAGCCCGACCCTCGGCCCATGAGTCAGCGAATCTGCTGGAGCTGCACTCTCTGCTCGACGGCCTTGCCCCCTCGCAACAGCTTCAGGGTCACTTCCTGGCCCACCTCATGGCGATCCATGGCGGACAGGAGATCTTCTCCGCGCCGCACGGGCGTGCCATCGACCTCGATGATGATGTCGCCGAGCTCGACCCCGGACCGGGTCTGTCGCGTCGGTCGCAACCCGGCTCGCTCGGCAGCACTGCCGCGGGTCACTTCAACGATCAGGACTCCCTCTTGACCACTGCGCTTCAGGACGTGGTCGGCGGCAATGGTCACTCCCAAGCCAGCTCGCTGCACTTGGCCGAACTCGAGGATCTGGGGGACGATTCGATTCACCGTGTCGACTGGAACCGCAAAGCCGATCCCCGCGTAAGCGCCCGATGGACTGTAGATCGCGGTGTTCACGCCGATCAGGCGACCGGCGGAATCCAACAGAGGTCCTCCCGAGTTTCCGGGATTGATCGCCGCGTCGGTTTGGATCACATCTTTGATCACCCGTCGCGTCACCGACTCGATCTCTCGGCCGAGGCCACTGATGACTCCCGTGGTGAGCGTCTGGTCAAAGCCGAACGGGTTGCCGATCGCCACCACGAACTGCCCGACTTGGAGATCGTGGCTGGTCCCCACCGCGATGGCGGAAAGCTGGTCGGTCGGAGCCTCGATCTTCAAGACGGCGAGATCCTTGTTCGGCTCCGCTCCCACCAGGGAGGCGGGCCACGAGGACTGGTCGGACAGCACCACGACCGCCCGATCCGCCCCCTGAATCACGTGGTAGTTGGTGACCACGTGCCCCCGGTTGTCCCACAAGAACCCGGACCCCGTGCCACGGGGAACTTCCACGGTCATGCGGTACCAGTTCTGACCGATCTCCGAAGTTCGAATGTAGACCACCGACGGTGAGGCCTGACGGAACAGATTGATCGTGTCCTGCTCGAACGGGGCAAGTTCACCGCGAGGAGTGATCTCCCGCGGCGGCGCCGGAGTCTGGTTGGACGCGAAACCACCAATCGCCCAGACCCGAAACGCCAAGAACGCCACGACCACCAACAGCAGCAGCTGTCCGAAGGGAAAACGTGCTCCGCCTCGAACAGGGCGCCGGGAAGAAAAGTTCGTCTCTTCGTATGTCATGGCAGTCTCTCAAGAGGTCGCTTCGGGATCCTCCCACCCGAATTCCTCGGGGTCGACGACCCACAGGATCTCCTTGACCAGGACCAGATGGCTTTCTCGATCCAGGGTGACTCGCAACACGTTGCTTCGCAGCGCCCGATTTTGCACCGCAATCGAGTCGCCGCCCGGGACCGGCGCAACGCCGAATCCTTGATTCAAGACGAAGTCGGTCGAGCTGACCACCGCCTCTCGATCTTGGAACTCGTCGGGAATCAACACCGCCGGGGTCAGGAATCGCAAGGCGGCTCCGGCGGGACTGATCTGGGAAAACACCGGGATCAGGTTGGTCGGGAGGATGAAATCCAGGTTCCAACCGGTGTGCGCCGAGTATTGGTACTCGAAGATCTCTTCGGTCAACGTGTAGAAGACCCGATGAGGGGGGCCGAGTTCGTCCAGCACCACTCCTCGATCGGAGACGTGGGGCTCCAGGGCTTCGAAGCCATCCGGAGACCAGGGGGTGCCTTGTTCGAGGCGCTGAACACTCAGGCGGCAGCCTGCCAAGCCCAGCGCGACAAGCAAGAGCAAGTTCCTCCTCGGGAATTGTTCAGAACGGCATGCCATACTTGGCACTGTCCTGGTCCAGGCACACGCCGACGTGTTGCACGGTGCCGGCTTCATCGAAGAAGGTGATCACGTGATCCCACTTTTCGTCCCGGCGGAACGTCGAAAAAATGATCAGGAACAAGGCGCTCTGCCGTGACTTGATGCGCTGGTAGCGGTAGGCCTGCTCGAACAAAGGATCGTGGGCACGTTGGGAGTAGATGATTTCGTCCGGCGGACCCAGCACCCGTGTCACGTCAGAGCGAGTCGACTGGCCGACCTTGATCTTCGCGATGTCTTCCGGCGGAATCCCCGGCCCCGTCGTCGTCTGGGCCATCACGCAGGCCGACAACGATAGGAGCATCATGAGAGCCGCGCCCCGATACCATCCGGTAGTGGGACGAGTCTTCTGGCTCTCACGTGCAGAACAGTGCGGCATGGGCGTTTCTCCTGATCAGCTCGGTCTCTGGAGAAAACATACCCGGTCGTCGCGTTGGTTCGCGCAAAAACGTCCGGAGGCCAAGCCGCACTGGTTGCGATCGGCTGATAAGCTCACGCACTTTTCCGCGAGTTGGCGCTGCGATCGTGACCTCTCCCACTCCTCATTCGACCCTTCGTCGCTCTCTCCCCGCGCTGGGATGGGCCACGGCCCTGGTCTATGCCATGGCTTGCCTGATCTTCTGGGTCGAGCCCGACTGGCGCCCCGAGTGGGACAGCGCGATGTATCTCCTGACCGCTCGAGCGTTGGCACTCGGCGAGGGTTACACCTATCTGGGAGATCCGTTCTTCTTGCGACCTCCAGGAATGGCCTGGTTGTTGTCGCTGGTGATGGAGAACGGTGTGTTCCAAGCCGAAGCCGTCAACCGCCTGGTGATGGGCAGCGCCATCCTGGCGGGATTCGCCGTATTCTTCGGTTTGCGTTCCCTCCACTCTCGCGGCGCCGCCGTCGTGCTGACCGCGCTGACCGTCACCAGCCCGGGATTCGTGGCCCTGTTCAATCGGGTCATGAGCGAGTTTCCCTATCTCGCTCTGACATTCGTCGGCATCGGGCTGTTCGAACGTTCGAAAGGTCCTCGTCCCGGCGCACGGTGGCTGGCGATCGTCGCCGCATTCTGTTTGGCAGGGGCTCTCGCCTTGCGAAGCATCGGACTTCTTTTGATTCCGGGAATGCTGCTCTCCCGCTCCCAAGCGACGGAATCGACCCACGGGCAGCTACTTCGGCGAGGTGTCGCACCGGTCCTGTTGATCGCCCTGAGCCTTCCTTGGTTCCTCCATGCTCAGCAAGCCGAGCAACAAGCGGAAGCTCCTTCCCACCAGATGCTGAACTTCAGTTACACCACTTCCATGTTCCATGTGGACCCGCGCAACCCGGAGTCCCCTTGGATCTCGGTGAACCACTTCGTGGATCGGCTGCAAGACAATGGCCAGGCGCTGTTCCACGACCTGGGGTGGTGTGTCTTTCGATCCAAGCACGGCGCCGTCGGAATGGCCCTGGCCCTGCTGGTCGCTGTCGGCTTCGGGATCTGCTGGCGACGCGGTGCGACCTTGTTCGAATGGCTGACCGTGTTCTACACGGCGCTGCTGCTGACCTACTTCACCAACGCCTTTCGCCTGTTCCTGCCTTTGGTGCCGCTGGCGTATCGCTACCTGTGGGTGGCCGTGTCGACCGGACTCGACAAGCTGACTTCGGGATCGATCCCTGCTCCTCGCTTGGCACTCCTCGCCGTGCCGCTTTTCGTGGGGAACCTGGTGTTCTTCCAGGACTCTCTCGCGGGAGACTTTCCTCTCGTGCGAGGAACCCGGACCATCGCTCTTTGGCAGAAACCCCCACTCGTCCAGGACCTGCAAGCAGTCTCCCAGTGGATCGAAGAGAACACCCCGGAAGACGCGGTCCTGCTGGCTAGTTCCGCGCCCATGTACTCCGCGCTGACCGGACGCAAGGTGTTCACGTATCGCTTTGCGGAAGGCGATCGACTCCCGGCACTGTTGGAGGAGTGGCAACCCCAGTACGTCATCTTCGACGGCCAATCCCCGAAGCTGCAGTCCCTGGTCACCCCGGTGGTTCAACGCAGCTTCCAGAACTGGGTGTTGACCCCGCGTCCCGATCGAGCTCCCATCGCGATCTATCGACTCGTCCCTTGGCAGTGATGCGGGACGTCACCGGGCCAGGGATTGTTCCGCCGCGCGCCACCAGACCTGGGCTTTCTGAGGCTGATCCCAGGCGAGCAAGAGATCGCGTCCGCGCTCCCAAGCTTGGCGATCCTGAGGCGCCCGCTGGATTCGCTGCCGCAACACCGTGACACAGCGGCCCACGTCATCGTCCGCAAGCACTCGAGACACGTCTCCCCACACCGCATTGGCGCTCTTCGAATCAAAGTTCTTTGCCGCTTCGAAGTCGGCGCGGGCTCCTTCTCGGTCTCCCAGCACGTAGCGTGACTCCGAGCGACGGCAAAGCACGAACCCGGCGTTCACTCCGTCCCACGGCGCGTGCCAGGACGGTTTCTCGAACAAAGGGAGGACCTCGCTCCACTCCCGAATGGCCGGGTCATGACAATCCGTGAGGGCCAACAATCGCGCCCCGATCGTGCGAAGATTCACACTGGGTTCACACCGCGAGTCGGCCCGCCGGCGCAGAGACTCGGCTTGCTCGACCAGGCCTTCGCGAAGGAGATCCCCGATCAACAACGCGGCCACCTCCGGCGCGAACACATGGGCTCGAGCCGTCGGCGCGTCGAGAGACTCGAGCAGATTCCAAGAACGCTCCAGGCATTCTCGCGAGCGTTGGCGATCCACCCCGAAGACCAAAGGGTGAGTGGCCACCTTGAACATCAGATACGGGTCGTGGGAGTACTCGCGAAGGGTCCGCTCGAGAAGTCGCCGATCCCTGGCTTCCTTGCCGCGCTCGGCTACGACGTGTTCCTGGTAGCCGACGTGATGAATGGTCGCAGGCAAGTGACCGAGTCCGGCTCCCTGATTTCGGGCCCAACGGTGAAGCGATTCATCCACCCGTTCGTGAAACGGCCCGTGGTAGCGAACCGTGGGATGGTTGCGGAAGCATCGCAGCAAGGTTGCCGTCGTGGTGCGATTGCCCGTCAGAGAACTGACGACCGGAACCACGAATCCGGCCAGGTCGTCCCGGTGGAGCGCTGAGTTCCATTGCTCGGCGCTATCCACCTCGAGGATCTCGTCCGCATCCAGCACCAGAATCCAGCGTCCGGTGGCCCGATCCAGGCTGAGATTGCGAGGAGCGGAGAAGTCGTCACCCCAATCGGTTTCCACCACGGTGGCTTCGAATTGACGGGCGATGGTGCAAGTGTTGTCCCGAGATCCGGTGTCAACCACGACGATCTCTTGGACCCATGGGCGGGCGCTCTCGAGACAGCGGGGGAGCCGCTTCTCTTCGTCGCGAACGATCATGCACAGGGATACCCGGATGTCGGACGGGTTGCCCAAGAGCCCTCCCCCTGTCTGGCTCGTCAAACGCCTTGGCCCGCAGAATTCGCGCCCGACTAGCCGGATTCGACCACGCGCTTCAGGTTTTCGTAGGTGGCCTGGTTGCGTTTGGTGATCTGGCCCTTCATGACTCGCAGCATCGATCGCCACAAGATGTTGCGGCCTTCCATGATCGTGGTAGCGGTGACTTTGGTTCGGTCACCGACCGGCTCGAACCGCACCTCCGTGTTGCCGAGGAACGGGTCAGCCTCCATGTCGAACGCATACACCTCGTGTTCGACACACTGGGTCACCTTTTCGACCACGGACACGGACTTCCCATTCTCGTCGAACGACAGGCGCCACTTGCTCCCGACTTCGAGTGGAGCGCCTTCCAGGTTCTCGATCTTCTCGAGATTGATCATCCACTCCGAAGCTTTGGCTTCGTCGGTGAACACTTGCCAAGTGCGGGCCACCGGTTGATCAATGAGCACTTCGTTTTCGATGGTCATCGTCGAGACGAGACCCAGTCCGAGAAACACCAGTGCCAAGACCAGCACCACTCCGCCGAGGATTCGCAAGACCTTCATCGTCGCTCTCCTTCGACTCCGCCTCGCTTCGGCGACCCACGACTGTCTCTCGATCGGCACTCACCGATCGCACCAGCCATCCGACCGTGACGACGAAGGCGACCCGCGGGTCATGGACCGGGCCCCGCGATCTGCTCGGAACCGTCGATCCACCAGCCGAGGTCACGGTCCGCCGTGGGCCCCATTATGGCGGGGACCGGGGACGGCCCCGCGGGCAAAACCGCCACCGGACGGCAAGAGGCTTCGGGATTCCGTTTGGGAGAACCCGTTCCTCGGCAACCCGGTACTTCACTCCTGCTTCCCCCCGACTCCCGTCGTCTTCCTCGGAGTGCCGTACAATTCTCCTCATGACCACCCCCGCTTCCGGAACTCCTGAGCGACGCTTTCGTCCGACTCGCTGGTCCCTGGTCGCGCGTGCCGGGTCGAGCAACGGAGAAGCCCGCCGCCAGGCTCTCGCCGAACTCTGCCAAGCCTACTGGTACCCGCTGTACGCGTTCGTTCGACGCCGCGCCCACGATGAAAGCTCCGCGGCGGACCTGACCCAGGAGTTCTTCGCACGGCTGCTGGAAGGCGATCGGTTGGCTGACGCGGATCCGGCAAGAGGCCGGTTTCGCAGCTTCTTGCTGGTCTCGTTGCGATCGTTCCTCGCCAACCAATCCGAGCGCCAAGGGGCGAAGAAGCGTGGCGGGGATCGAACCACGTTCTCCATGGACTTCGACCAGGCGGCGACGAGATTCGCCCAGGAGCCCCGCGACGACGAGACCCCGGACCGCGCCCTGAATCGCCAGTGGGCCTTGGAACTGGTGGATCGCTCGGTGGCTCGGCTGCGCGGGGAGTACGCCGGGCGCGGTCGACTCGCGACCTTTCAACGTCTCGAAGGGTTCCTCAGCGGGGACGGCTCGGACCGCTATCGACGCGCCGCCACCGACCTCGGATCCTCGGAGTCCGCCGTGAAGGTCACCGTGCACCGCATGCGGGTTCGCTTGCAGGAAATCCTCCGCGAGGAAGTCCTCCAGACCGTGGAGCATCCCTCGTCCATCGAGGAAGAGATGCGAGACCTGTTCGCCGCCTTGGTGCCTCCCCACAGAAAAAAGCTGTAACCATTCTCGAGAGTTCCTGGAGAGTGGGATGGAGGGTGACACGAGAATGACCGATCCCGAGTTCTGCGCAGATTGTGGGGCACGCATCCCGGACGACGGCAAGTCGCGCCGTTATTGCCCGGGCTGTCTGCTACGAGCCGGCCTCGATGAGAATCACTCGGATCCCCATGAGACGGCGGTCTTGCACACCACCGGTCCCTCACCTTCTCCGGAAGAACTGGCCGCGTCATTTCCGAGTCTGGAGATCCTGGATCACATCGGGCTCGGCGGCATGGGCTGGGTGTACAAGGCTCACCAGAAGGATCTACAACGCACGGTCGCCCTGAAGATCCTGCCCGCGGAACTGACCCAACAAGAGTCGTTCCGGGAACGGTTTCGTCGCGAAGCCCAAGCCCTGGCCAAGCTCTCTCATCCCCACGTCGTCAGCCTGTTCGAATCCGGCGAAACCGAGGACCGCGCGTACTTCTTGATGGAGTACGTCGATGGCAAGAACCTGCGCGAGATTCAGCGAGAATCGGCGCTCACTCCGGCCGACGTGGTCGCCACACTCACTCAGATCTGCGACGCCCTGGACTACGCCCATTCTCATGGCGTCGTGCATCGCGACATCAAACCCGAGAACGTGCTGGTCGATCGCCAGGGCTCGGTCAAGATCGCCGACTTCGGCTTGGCCCGTTTGCTGGGAACGCCCGGCAACCCATGGATGACCGGGTCTCACCAAGTGCTTGGCACGCCCCACTACATGGCGCCGGAACAATGGGAGCGACCGCGGGCCGTGGATCATCGAGCCGATATCTACGGGGTCGGCGTCATGCTGTACGAGTTGCTGACCGGAGAGCTCCCTCTCGGACGATTCGAACCGCCGTCGAAACGCGCTCCGGTGGATCAACGCATGGACGCGCTGGTCCTTCGCTGCCTGGAAAAAGAGCCAGAGCGTCGCTTCCAGACAGCGCGCGATCTGAAGACGGCACTCGAGGCGCTGGCCTCCTCCGGCCTGCGGGGAACTCCGCTCCCGGGACCTGCCCCGTCGCCGCCGATGGCGTCCCCCCGACCCTCCCGAGGCGGGACGTGGCTACTCGCGGCTCACTGGGTGTTTGCCATGGTCGGCCTGCTGGTGGCGATGCTTGCGGGACTCGTTCCGGTGTTCCTGTGGGTGCTTCTGGTCTTGGGAGTGATCCTGCCAGCCACCGGAGTCATCCGATCCTTGGGAACGCCACGCGCCTGGTCCTACTTCACCTTGCTGCTGACCTGGATGCTGATGGCCACCCTGGGCCTGGCACTGGTCCCATCCCTGGCCACCGATCTGGCTGAGTGCCTGTCCGGTCCCGAAACCAGCCACGGTCATGCGAGAATCTCGTTCCGCCCCCACGAGGTCCGGGAAACCGGAATGATCCTCTTCACGATGACCGGCGTCGCTTGGCTCGGGGCTTTGCTGCTGCGCAAGATCGGTCAGCGCTGGCAACGACGCCTGTCACGACGCTAGGCAAGCGGAGTGATCGCTGCCACCAACTCTCAGCCACTCATTCGAGTTTGGCGGACAACGCCGCCAACGCTCTCAGCAACAGGCTTCGCGTCGCCACCTCGGTGCGCCCCATCTGTTCGGCGATCTCCCGGTGGCTCATGCCGAGAATGCGAGACAGGGTAATGACTTCCCGCTGGGAATCGGACAACTCGGAGAATGCCTCCTCGATCCGCTGCATCTCTTCCTTGGCCATGAGTTCCCGGCTGGGAGTGTGCAAGGTCTGGAACAAATCGGAAAGAGTCCGCTCTTCGTCCGGAGTGGACGAGCGAGGCTTGTCGACTTCGCGCCGGACGTCGCGTTTGTCCCGACGGTAGAACTCCACCCGGTTCTTCACCTTGCGCAAGGCGGTCATGTACAGCCACTGCTTGAAGTTCTTCTCGCTCCGGTATTGATAGCGGTCCATGTGTTGGAGCACTTCCCGACACGCGGACTGGACGAGATCCGACGACGACTCCTTGGCGCGAAGCTCGCGGCCCATGCGCAAGCGAACGAACGCGTTGAGGCCGGGCAAGTGACGCTGGAGAAGGCTCTCGACGGCCGCCCCATCTCCCTGGGACGCCTCTTCCACCAAGATGCGGCTCTCATCATCCATCTCGAAACTCACTCCTCGAGCAGACGATAGGGAATCGCCACAAGATCCAGAACCGGCCGCTGTCCCGTCGAGGTGTTGGCTTCAAACGTAGCACGAAATCCGATGGCTGCTTTGCCGCCAGTCACCGCAGGATCCGAGGAATAGGCGGTCTGTCCATCCCCATGGCGGTTGACGGCACCCGCGAACTCCAAGCGCACTCGGGTTCCGCGCGGCTGTTGTGCAGGCGTCGGCCGAACCACCGGAGGGAGGAACTCCACCTTTCCCTCCGGACCACCTCGCACGAACGGCGAGACGATGCGGCAGGTGGACTTCACGTAGTCAAAGGACACGAAGTAGCGGCTGTTGTCCGCGGCAGCCAGGTTGCCGAACAGGGACGTCGCACAGCGAGTCCGCGGCTCGTCGGCCACCGGGTCCGGGAACAGCCGGCGTCGGCGTGCTCCGAGGGAATGGGCGCGGAAGTTCGGACTCGGCCAGCTCAGGATTCCCCGCGCAAAGGCGAAGCTGTTCCAGCGAGACACGGGAGTCTCCTGGGGACGAATTCGATATTCGAGCAACAAGCTGTCGCCGCCGGCGTTGCCGAAGTGCCCGGTGCTTCGCAGCTCTTTCCACGGTCGCTCTCCGGTTCGCTCTTCCGCAATCTGATTCAGTCGAAGTCTCTGGTCCCGGTGCTCGCGAGGACGATCCCCGTTGTTGTAGGGGAAGGTGGTGGTGAACTTCGGCCATGGGTGATAAGCGGTCTCGGCTCCCGGTGGCACGAACACCTTCTCTTGATCGATCACCCACGTCGTGCCCCCCGGAACGACTTGGGTGAACGATCCATCGAAGTAGTTCGGGCCACGGGGCGTCTCGTCCAGGCCACAGGGATTCTCGCCGTCCACCGCCATCTCGAAGTAGGCGTCGTAGTCAAGAGTTTCTGCCAGTCCCGAGAAACGCGAGGCGGGCGTGGCACGATCGTTCAACAACGTCACCGGACGCAGCGGCGAATGAGCCGCATACACCGACACGTCCTCGTAGACATCGGTCGTCACGTGTCCCCCTGCCGGAGCGAAAGACACTCGGTACAGGTTCAGGAACGTGCCTTTCAGGGAGCTTCCCGGCGATGCGTCCACGTCCCGGTACACATGTTGGAACCGCGCTCCGTTGTGCCGGTAAGGCGGCTCCTGGTGAGCCCAGAAAGGCGTGGCCAACGGCGAGGCCGCCCCGGACGGCATGATCTCGAGAGGACCGTCCGGAGGCGGATGGAAGTTGTCATGATGCTTGCTGACGTGGCTCACCGGTTGTCCGCCAAGAAACCCGGTCAGAGTCAGGTTCACTTCGGACAGGGGCCAGTACATGTTCTCGTGATCGTCGAACTTGGCGGCACTGTGAGTGGTGGCCGGATCGACGCCACTTCTCGGCTTGCCCTGGAAGCGATGCACGATCACACCATAGGACGCGGCTTCCGGGGGTGGATCGAGAGTGCTGACGGCTTCCTCGGCAACGAAGGTTTCTCGGAAACGAATCACCGGATCGTCGGCATCCACCCAAGAACTCGGAAAGCCAAGGGAGTTGCCACCCAGATCTCGCAAAGAAAGAACACCGCGATCCAGGAACTCCTGAAGAGGATCTTGGTCAAGGAGTTGCTGCAAGCCGCCCAATCCCGGGACCGTGGTCAGATCCAGTTGCAACGGTTGCCGGCCCGCGCCCCATCCGACGACTTCGACCTCCCGCCGACCGGGGATCTCGCGCACCGGCTGAATGCGCGCCTCTCTGCCGTCTTCGCTGAGCAGGATCCGAGTCAGCAACTCATCTCCGGGATCCGGATGACGGGCAACGCGAAAGCTCTCCCAAGGACCGAACGAGTCCGGATCCATCGGTTCACTGAAACGCAGGCGCAGTTCGGAGAACGTCGGAATCGGCTCGCCCAAACTCCAGGGTCCGGAGATCTCACGACCTTGAGCATCGATCTCGTACGCCTCGAGGAAAAACAGCAAGCGCAGATTTCGCTGCCGTTCCGGGTTGTGGGGATCGAAGTGTTGGGGATCGATGGGATCGAAATAGTCCGGTTCGTAAAACTCCGCCCGACGCAACTCGTAAGCATCTCCGGAACCCGGCAGTTCTCGAAACGCCGTGACCAGGAACACGTGGGTTCGATCATGAGATCGAATTCGGTGGCGTTCTTCGTTGGGAGCTCCGGGGCGTAGCACCAGCTGCCCTCCGGCCCACGGCCCGCGGCCATCTCGAGAGGCGGTGGCGAGATCGAGTTCCGGATCGATCAACTGATCCCCGTGGGCCTGGTCCCCCGCCCTCTTCGAAAACGTGGCTTCGTGGCGCACGACGCGGACCACCCGAGGCAGGGAACGATCGGGAAGGAACCCGTTGAACGACGTTCCCGATTCAGCCACTCCTTCGAGCTCGACGAAGTCCGTGAAGCGGTTGCCGGGATTGAAACCGATCGGTTGGTCGGTGGCTCCCCATCCGTCCCGACGCCGTACGACCGAGGCTCCCGCCGCCGACGTGACCACCGAACGATCGTTCTGCCCTTCTCGGACGATCAGCTGCAGCGATCCCTCCGGATCGAGTTGCGGTTGACCTTGCCAGTCGAAGCTGATGGGAGTGGCTGGAAAGAACAAGCGTCCCTGACATCGCGGAGACACCCAAACCTCTCGATCGCGAACGATCAACCGGATCGGGATGGACGCGCCATCGCTGCGAAGCACCCGAACGGTGCCTTCTTCAAGCACTGCCCCATCGGCGGCACAGCGATCCGCAAACACCGAGTCCGGACGCAACCGCTCACTGAAACGCAGGACCAGGGCTCCATTGCGGGGCACCGTGTGAGGAACATAGTCCGGTCCAAGTCCGAAGGACGCCAGCTCGTCCAGGTCCAGAGTGGGCTCCAGTGGACGCAGGGTTTCGAGAAGCGGCTCCCCCGTCAGTGGATCGCTTTCCAACGTGGACAAAGGACTGACGACCCGAGACTCTTCCGGAGATTCGACCAGACGTCCATACAGAACGTCCACCAAGGAAAAGCCATCCAGGGAAGCCGAGGAGCCATCGGTCTCGCCGCGACTCCCTCCGCCGCCTCCACCGCAGGCGGCCAGAAGCAAACATGCGATCGTCAGACACGATCGCGCAAACCGAAAGACGTGTTGGTTGCTGCAGGCTGGCATGGGCCCCCCGCCCCCGGCTCGATCCGAGTCGACCTGGAAAGCAGGTCCGCTCTTGTCGAGACCGAGGCACGCCTCCGGTTATAGACGTCTACCGGGGGCGGGGGTACCCCTGCCGTGGACGGACTACTCGACCCAGAAGGAGAGGTCCGTCCGCTTGGTGACCGCGCCGGCTTGGTCCGACGCGTAGACGACGAAGGTCCACTCGCCGGATTCCAGCCCATTCAGACTGTTGATGCGCTCGCGGAAGGTGCCGTCGCTGCGCAATTGCGGCGTCAGGCGACCGACGAACGTTCCATCCGGTGCGAAGAAGAACGCATGCACGACGCGCACGTCATCCGCGCCATCGGCATCGTCGACCATCACTTCCAGGGTGAAGTCGCTCGGACCCACGAACGGATCTGGCGTGACATTGACGTCCAGAATCGTCGGCTGAGTCGTGGACTTCTGTACGAACGCCAGCCAGTCTTCGTCGTCATCTTGCGGCGGCGTGCCGAGGCTCTGGGGACCGGTTCCTGACAAGGTCGACTTGGAGCCAGTCTGCAACGAGCCACCCTCGCGAGTATTGAACCAGCGCACGGTGTAAGTCGACTGGTTGTTCGAGCCGAGGTCGAGGGTTTCGGTGCCCCCTTCGCCCAAGAAGACCAGGTAGAGTTCGTCTCCCTTGCGAGAGCAGAAGTTGTCCTTCTCAGGTCCGGTCACCAGGTGATCGGCGTGCTTCATCTCGGTGAACGGCACGTTCTTGCGAATGAACTCCAGACCGATGCGGGTGTAGTCCCACATCCGATCGCGCGAACGCCAGTCTTCACAGGTCAAGTCGTTGTGCTCGTAGTCGTAGCCGAAGTACCACTCGCAGCCTGCGCCACCGGCCATCAGGTTCCCCCACATGCCGCGTCGACGCGGCTTGTTGTGGGTGGGATCCACCGAGTCCGGAAGAACCCCCGCGTAAGACCAGCCGATCTCGTCCAAGGTCACGACCCACGGGGTCCCATGGGATTCGGATTCGTCGAGCCAGCGCTTGGTCTCCGAGTGGGTGTCGCCGACCGCAGCAATCTGCAAGGAGGCGCCGTCCAGCGAAGACAGGTCGAGCTGCTCGGAGTACACCTCTTCCCGATCGCTGGGATAGGTGTGAACGACAACGTGGTGTCGGTACGGGTCGTTGGCACGGAAGAAGTCGTAGAACTCCCGCCTGGCCTCCCCATCGTTGGTGTTCTCTTCGCCCAGATTCCAGGTCACCGCCAGGTGATGAGAAAAGCGCGCGATCAACTCGCGGAAGTACAACTGGCGCTCCACTCCGAGGTTGCCCCCGTCCAGGAGATCGTCGTTCTCGGTTTCCTGGGTAATCACGTGCAGCATCAGGCCTTTTTGATCCATGTGGGTGAAGACTCGCTCCCACTGGTCCAGCTTGCTGCAGTCGTATTCCCTGCGATTGGTCGGCGAAGTCCACGGCCAAACGTCGTCGCCATCCCCGCCGACATTCATGGTCAGGAAGTAGACGCTGTTCATGCCCTTGCTGGACAAGTAGTTCAACGCTCCAAAGATGTTGCGCCCCTTGTTGCCCTGCCAGGTGTCGCCTCCGCCCAAGGACGCATAGTCCCCCGCGTGCGGTGTATAGAAGTGCGACTGCTTGGGGGTTTGATCGAATTCCGCGTACGCGAGGAAGTTCTCGGGGCTATCGGCACCACCCTTCAAGAAGTACTCGCCGGTGCCCTTGAACTGAAGGAAGTGGCCGCCGACGTACTGGAGCAAACCCTTCGAGCGAAAGTCTCGTCCGCTCTTGTTGGTCTCGGCGACTTCGAAGCTTCCGTAGGAACCATCGAACGCGAGGGCTTCGCCATCTTCACTCTCGGAAGCGATGGCGATCTGATTGCCGCTGCGGAACGAAGCCCAGTACTGCCAGTTCCCGGTTCGATCGGGAACGAAGTGGGCACGCCACTTCTTTCCGGTAGTGGCGCTGCTTTCGGCGGCATCGCCGTCGGCCGCGTAGTAGCCGGGCACCGCGTAGCTGGTCCCGGACTCCGGATGCACGAAGAACATGGTCATGCGGTAGTCCAGGAACGGATTCGGCGTGGCCGACTCGCGAGTCTGGATCCCGTCGAAGGTGAACACCAGGTTGTGCCAGCGACGGAGTTCCCCGACCGGCCCCGAGTGATCGTCGTTCCCCGGCACGAACACGCGCACCACGTCGCTGTTGGTGGCACCGCGATCGTCGGTCACCGTCAGCTGGAACCGGTAGAAACCTTCCGTCAAGCCCGAGACGTCCAGGTCGGCGCGACGGGTTCCGGTCAAGGTGGCCGAGGGACCGTTCAATTGGGTCCAGCGCCAGCTCTCGATCGACCCGTCATCGCTTCCCGATCCGGACAACGTCAGCGACGTCGCCCCGCCTTCCAGGAATCGATCGGCCCCTGCATCGGCCGTCGGTGTTTGATTGGCAGCTGCCGCCGTGCCCTGCGCCGCGGTGGCGCACAAGATCGTGGCAGCGATCAGACTCGAAGTGTTACCACGCCCTCCCCGGACGTTTGTCCCGACCATCATTGGAGCTCCTCTCCCAAGGTGTCGTTTGGTCCCGCCCCGTCCCCTCATCGTGTTGAGGGGGGGCGACCTTCATCTCGTTCCCATCGGAAAAAAACACTTCGCCACCAAAGAGCGTGCTGAAATCGCGCAGGCCTCCGAGACAAAGGGGGGAGGGTCGTGTGGGGACAGGACGACCACGATTTCAGACGCGAGGCTATGATTCCTGGGTCGAGCTATTCCCCCCAAGTCTTCTGTCCTTGCGCCGGCCGGTAAAGCAAGAATTTCCGAATCCCAGTCAGGGTTTGTTCGGTCCTTGGTGCATAAGACGTGGGGCCGAAGCAGCCCAACCCCACAAAAGACAAATCCGGGAGAGATCCCGCCAACCCGATGGAGCGTGTTCGGTGTCACTGCTTACCCGACGAGTCGCGGGGACTTGGTCCGTCCTCGCCCTCCTGCTACTCGCCGCCCCTTCCGCCAACGCTCACCAGGGATTCTCCCTGCGGATCAATTGTGGCGGCACTGCCTATGTGGACACTTCGGGGAATACTTGGGCAGACGACATCTACTTTTCTGGCACTAGTAATTCGCACATGACCGGTCAGCCGATCGCGGCGACCGAAGAAGATCCCCTGTTCCAAGTTTCGCGAGTCGGCAAGCCGTTCAGTTACGACATCCCGCTGAACAACGCGATCTACTCCGTGACCCTGCATTTCGCGGAGAACCAGGCCATCAATCCTGGCACCCGCGTGTTCGACGTCGAGATCGAAGGGGTCGAGATGGTGACCGATCTCGACTTGATCGTGGAACATGGCGGCCTCACGGCCACTTCACGCAGTTTCGAGATCGATCTCGAGGACGGCAACCTGGACATCGACTTCTTCGGTGACATCGGCACGGCCTTGATCTCCGCGATCGAGATCATCGACGTCGAGAACGGTCACCCCTTCTTGCACGTGGTCCAAAGCACTCCCGAGCTGATGATCGATTACGACGGGGACGGCAAAGTCACCGTCGATTTGAAAGGTGCCGAGTCCCACACCCACGAAGTGGGTCACAACTTGGTCCAGCACACCTGGACCACGTTGGTTCCCGGATTCGCCACGGTCGGTGGTGGCGGCTCCATGGTGGAAGAAGTGCTGGGCGTTGGCGAGAACATCACCACCGAGCTGGGACTGGGAGTGCACCCGGTCAGCCTCACCATCGAAGACGACAATGTTCCTCCGGAAACCCTTTCCGGCACCGTCGCGGTTCCCGTGTATCCCGCCGCCCGGGTCAAAGGGGTCTTCACCAGCTACCTGTCTCGTTCTCCGGCGGGCGCGGGCCGGAAACAGCAGATGGAATACGTCGAGGTCCGTGACACGCTCCGAGTCGAAGCGAACGGCAATCAGATTGGCGGATCGCACCTCACCCAGAACGTCCGCGTGCTCATGGAGAGCGAACTGGACGTTCCGAACAGCGCCACCTACGAGTTCCAGGTCACCGGTGGACGCTCCAGTCTGGTCTGGGTGAATGACACGCGGATCCAGGGCTCGACGTTCCTGGATGCTGGCACCCACGACCTGAAAGTGGTCGCAGCCGTGGACTCGATTGCCCACCTGCCTCTGGAGGTCGAGGTGAACATCGACGGGGGCGGATTTGGGCCGGTCATCGACACCCGTCTGCACCATGACCAGCGGGACCTGAAACCGTTCATCAACTCGGCCAGCCAATCCGGTTCCGAGCTCGGCGGCGAGACGATCACCCTGACCGGGTGGGGCTTCTTCCCGCCCGAATCCGTCATGGTTCGCTGGGGCAATCAGACCCTGATGGAACCGGACCTCACCATCACTCAGAACGAGATCAAGTTCCTGTCACTGTCGGGCACCGGCTCATTGAACATTCGAGTCGAAACACCGAACGGGACGAGCAACCGACGTCCCTACTCGTTCGTGCCGAACCAGGCGCCGATCGTGTTCAACACCAGCACCTTCGACACGTTCAACAACCCGACTCGGGCAGCCTGGGGTCCGGACGGCCGTCTGTACGTGGCCAGCCTGGACGGCAATCTCGAAATCCATACGGTCGACGACAACTACGGCATCACCGCCACCCAAACGGTGACCACCATCTCGGCCTTGTCGAATCCGGAGATCCTCGGCATCGCCTTCAACCCACTCGACCCGCCGAGCCCGGTGAAGCTCTACCTGTCCCATTGCGAGCTGTACGCTCACAACGGCGGCGATTGTCCGCTGGCGGCGGCCCCCTACAACGGCCAGATCTCGATGCTGGAAGGGCCGAACTTCGACACGGTCAACCCGGTGATCACCAACTTGCCGATCTCGAACCACGACCACGGCATCAATGAGCTGGTGTTCGACCACCATGGTGAGCTGTACTTCACCTCCGCGGGCAACACCAACGCCGGCATCGTCAAGTGCTCCATCGGCGGGTTGCCGGAATCTCCCTTGGCGGCCGGCTTGATCCGCGCCCCGATTGGGGACAGCAACTTCAACGGGACCATCGATTACTTCGAGACCGGAACCGACCCGGCCGTCATCAACAACGACCAGCGCTTCGGCGACATCGTTTCGGTGATGCCGGACGTCACCGTCTATCCGTGCGCGATGGGACTGCGCAACGCCTACGGCATGGTGCTCACCGTGGACAATCACATGTTCGCCACGGACAACGGACCGGACAGCGGCTTTGGCGTCGCTTCCACTTCCGCGACCACCCAGGGAAGCTCGGCTCCCCAAGACGATGACGAAATCGTGCGCCTGGTCGAAGGTGGCTACTACGGTCACCCGAATCGGGCCTACGGCCGCGACTTCGACCATGCCAACGTCTACCAGAGCACCTCCGATCCCTCCATCGAAGGGGAACACATCGGCCCGCTGCTGGTGGAGTCCTCTTCCATCAACGGCATCTTCCAGTACCGGGCGTCGACCTTTGGCAACGCCATGTGGAACAACCTCATCTTCCAGAAGTGGAACGATGACATGTACCGCGCCGAACTCGCGGCCGACAGCCTGTCGATCGATTTGGCCGAAGTCATTACCACCGGCATCGATGGCCTGGCTGCCATCCAGGGGCCTGGTGGCGTGATCATCGGCGTCGACTACACCGGGGATCAGGTCCAGCTCGCCGAGCCGGACGACGCCGCGGTGAGTGGCCTGACCCTGTACGACATCTTCCCCTGGCGCGCCCGCGCCGACGGAACTGTCCCCTTCGTCATTGGCGGCGAAAACTTCGGCACCTTGGCAGACACGGTCGTCACCATTGGCGGGCAAACCGCCGCTCTCACTTCGGTCTCGAGCAATCGCATCCGCGGTTTCATCCCCGCTCTCGCGACCCCGTCGGCCGACTTGCTGGACGTGATGGTGGAAGACACCTCGAGCGAGACCGTTCGCGTGCTGCCCGATTCGTTCCGCTACGTGTTCGATGCGGGAACGGGAGTCGGGACTTGGGAAACCGAAGCGGACCTCCCCACCGATCTCGGGGAAGTCGCGGCAGGGGCCGTGGCCGGGGTGCTGTACCTCGTGGGCTCCGGTTCTTCGTCAACTCTGTCTTACGACCTGTCGACTCGGACCTGGTCCACCACCCGTGCCGCCCGTCCCCACGTCGGCGACCATCACTCCCTGGAAGTGATTGGTCACAAGATCTACCTGTTCGGCGGTCTTGGCGGCGGCTCCGCCGGCAAGGTGCAGATCTACGATCCCCTCGCGGACTCCTGGAGCCTGGGAACCGACATTCCCTTGGCCACCGGTTCTGCCTCCACGGCGGTGATTGACGGCAAGGTTTACGTAGCCGGCGGCATCGTCAGCAACTCGACGGTCTCGGACGCCTGGGTGTATGACCCGGAACTCGACTCCTGGTCCACCATCGCCAGCATGCCCGTCGGCCGCAACCACGCCGCCGCCGGCACGGACGGCGAGAAGTTCTACATCTTCGGTGGCCGCGGCCCTGGCAGCGGCAACGGCAACTCCGTGGCCATCGGCTTCGATGATGTTCTGGTCTACGACCCGGTCATGGACACCTGGGAAGCCAGCTTCGACATCGGCTCGACCATTCCCGACCTGCCCCAAAAGCGCGGCGGAATGGGCAAGGCGGTGTTCTTCCGAGGCGAGTTCTACGTGATGGGTGGCGAGACCACCTCCTCGGGCACGGGCCAGGTCGCGGGCAACGTTTACGACCGCGTCGATGTCTATGACCCGGTTGCCGAGTCTTGGCGTCTGGACACCGCGATGGTGACGCCTCGCCATGGGATCTATCCGGTGTATTGCGACCGGGCGATCTATGTGGTCGGGGGCGGTGTCGTGGCGGGGTCTTCGAACTCCGGCGCCGTGGAGCGATTCGGAAACTAGCCCCGTTCGGGAAATGGCTTCGTTGGGAAAGGCGGGAGCTGGTGGGGTCGCCGGAGTGGATGCCATCGGTTACGAGGACCCGCTCCGCTCGTGAGTGTGAGACGGCGGGGGAGCTCCGCTGAGATCACCGGGCCCATGCCGCGTTTTGGCGGAAGATCGGCTTCGAGTCTGGGCCCTCCGACATGCCCTCTCCACCGATGGCATCCACTCCGGCTCCTGCGCACGCTTGCTTGGCGAGTGGTGGCGGAGGTCAGCTCTTTCTGTTCGCGGGGTATAGGTTGTGATCCGCGGCACCAGCCAATCTCGCCGCGGCGCGTAACGCTTGCATCTCCCCCACAGACGCTTCCTTATCCGACACTGGAGTCCGCCTCGCTTCGGGCCGAGCTCCTGGCGAGACCGTGATTTGGACAGCCCGTGACAACAACGGATTCGCGGGAACCGGATATGGTGCATTGTCATGCGGACGCATTGTGCGGGCGAAGGTGAGATCACTGGCCTCGGGACATGGCTCATTGGGCGGACGAAAAGGCGACCCAAGTGCAACTCGCGACTCAGCGCACAACATGCCTTGCGTCTTGAGATTTGAGGATACCGGCGAAAATGCCCTTCACGATTCCAGGCCTTCAACTTGTCATTCCGGGTCCCGATTGGGAACTGCCACCGGCGCTGCCTGACAACGAGGATGCAAAGATCTGGCGGTACCTTGATCTACCCAAGTTCATGAGCCTGCTACAGACCGGGTCGTTGTTCATGTCTCGTGCGGACCGCCTGGGAGACCCACTGGAGGGAGTCTGGTCCGATGCCTCTGTTGAAGTTCTGCGTGACCATTGCGATGACGAGTTCATTGCGACGGCTCTCGCCACGCATCGGCATATTCGGAAGCACACCTGGGTGAGCTGCTGGCATCTTTCGGAACGCGAAAACGAAGCTCTCTGGCGAATCTACTCGCCCAACAATCAGGGAGTCGCCATTCAGTCGACGGTTGCCAAGCTGCTGCAAGTCGTGCCTCCGACGTCTTCCGATGCTCCCGTCGTTCGACCGGAGGATGGCAGTACTGAGTTCACCCTCAGTGCAGTAAGCCGTGTACACTACTTGGACTATCAAACGACCGGACCACACTTGAACAACACAGTGGGGCCCATGATCTGCAAGCGTCAGGCGTTCGAGCACGAGAAGGAGCTTCGTGCAATCGTGCAGTCACTCATCCTTACCCAGGATCGCACGATTGCGGCGCATGACGGAGGAGATGAGGGAATATCCAAGAAGGTAGAGCTGCAAAGCTTCATTGAAAAGGTCACCGTCGACCCCCTTGCGCCGAACTGGTTCTTTGACGTAGTGGAGAAGGTCACAGCCGACTCGGAGATCGCCACACAGGTCGTGCGATCTTCGCTGTCTGCCCCTGACGCCACATATCTTTCGGGGTAAGACCTTGGCCACGACCACGACACCTGATTTTGGCATAGTCCCGGAGAAGGGCGACCAACAAGCGCGTGCCGTGGACAGCTGTTCGCGCCGACCACTGATGGGCAACAACGTGATTCGCAATACGGAAAAAGAATGAAGTTCCCCGAACAAGCAGTCTGGGATCTCGTCGAGGGCGCATGGTCGCTGTCTGAGTTCCAAGAGTGGGTGATTGCCTCGGAAACCTTCGAAAGGGAGATCGGACCAGAGATTCATCTGGCATTACTGGAAGACTCTACTGGCACAACCGAGAGCGTTCTTCGCACCCTGCAGTCCTGGGCAGAGGCGCGCTACTCACCAGAGATCAATCTGGTTCTGTCCTACCGGGTCATTGCCCGCTGTCACGACATTCTGGCGGGTCGCGGCGAACTCCTCCTGCAAGTAAGAGAACTGCTTTCGATGTTTGGTGGCAAGGTCGATACGATCAGCGACGATGCGTGGCACGATCTGGTCGGTATCGACTCTGAATCTGATGAATATCCTGTCGGCGTCGATGAATCTCTTGTCTCCGACAGTCTCATGAAACGCATGCGGGCTTTCGAACATGCGGTAAGGGCGGATGTACTGAAGGCATGTCAACTTCTCGTTGACCGGCATTCTCGACCACAATCGGACGGATAACCCGCACAGATAGCGGTCGACGCTCCGCGAACCAGCGAATGGGCGACCGCGTGATTCGGAATGGGACGCAAATGCCGATGGACCCCCAAGGAATGGACCCCCGAGGAATAGACCTCCAAGAACTCGACTCAAGACCGTTCGCACTCTTGCTGTGCGGCACCGATGAGTCTGGCGAAGATGATTGGGTCGCCTTTGGCGGCGTTGCCCGCTGCAAAGAGAACGGTCTATTCCTGGAAAGGGGCCGTGGCCAAAGCGACTTCGAGATTCGCCCGGAGTGGTATGACCGGATCCGCTCTATCGACGGTGAGGTGAAGGAAATACTCAATGGGGCTGATTACGTACTAAGTTTGTCTGTGGGAAACCTGGAAGACGATCCCAATGGGACGTACCTCCCCACGGGCCTCAAGTGGCCCCAGAGCGGCGACCCCGTATCGCCACGCTCTGCAGACTAGCCGGACTTCGCCGGCGGCTGATGGCGAACAACCGTTGGGCCGGCGTCGAACCCGCGCCGTCTCGTGTTTCAGAGAAGGATGAGTCGATGAGGTCACGTCTTTACGCGGATCGGTCGGCCTTATGGGGCTACGAAAGCGACAAGCTAGCGCCGCACTCAGTGACGCTCGTTGACCGCTTCATTCGAGGTGACGGCGTGTTGGTCCTGTCGAACCTCACGATCCAGGAATTGGCCACGGCGCCAGCGGCGGCTCGCGTGCGACTCGCTCTTGTGCCTGAGGCCTATATTGAGATGCAACAGTTCGAAGCCGAGGCCAGTGAACTTGCAGAGGCGTACATCGCGGAAGGCCTGTTCAACCCGAAGATACAGGCCGAACCGAGGCACGTTGCGATCGCGACGGTTGCAAGAGTCGACGCACTGGTTAGCTGGAATTTCACGGGCCTTATCGATCTACAGAGACTCCACGGCTATGCGCACGTCAACACACTTCGTGGATACAAGATGATTGAAGTCCGGACACCGCAGTCCGTGTGAGAAGCCTCGAGAGCAGATTGGGAATGGCCAAGCCATGATTGATAGGAGCTACCCGCCAGTCCGATGTAGCCGGACAGCCATTCGAGTCGCCGCTGATTGGCAAACGTCATTAGGTTTGCGAGTGACGAGACGTGTCCAGGTTCTTGCCTGACTCGCGGAGATCGACTTGTTTTCGTGGTCGATCACGGCTCCTTTGGACCCGGCCGCGCGCACCAGTTGACCGGGCAGGCCGCGGCTTCACCGCACGCGGATTCGAAGCAACGTTCGCTGGCAAGTGATTCTTATGAACAGTCGAGTCATGTACATCGAAGACAAGTCCTCCGGGCTCAGTGGACCTGCGCGCATTGGACGAGTTCACTTCTCGAAGACCGGAAAGACCCTGAGGTACGGCGACAGGAGTTTCCAAAGCTTGAAAGGGTCCGGATTCAAGGCGAACTACTTCGACGTGGACAGCGGCGAAGAGTTTTGGATCTCCGGTTGTCGCAAAGATGGTTCAGATCGCCTCTATGGAGAACGAAATCCCGTTGCGATTGACGACGACGTCCGAGAGGAGTACTGGATAGAAATCAGAGAGCGGCCAGAATGCAAGGATCAGGCGTACGCCTAGTACTCGCAACTCGGCGTCCGAGACTATGGCAATGAAGAGGGCTCTTGTGCCTGCTGTTTTCATCGCGCTGGGAGTTGCTGTCAACGGATGCAGCGATCGGGAAACAAGGGACGAAGGCATGCAGGAACGACACGAAGTCTCCCAAGACAGCTTTTGGCAGATCATCGGAGAAGTTCGGAATGGGGTGGCGAGCCCCGAAGAACGGCCGGGAGCCCTGGAGAAACGCTTGGCGAGAATGGCTGCACCAAGCATCCAGGCGTTTGACAACATGTACCATCAGCAACTGGCGAAGGCGTATCGCTGGGACCTCTGGGGCGCGGTCTACTTGATCCACGGGGGATGCTCCGACGACGGGTTTCGATACTTCCGTGATTCCCTCATCTCCGAGGGGCGCGAAGTCTTTGAGCAAGCCCTCCGTGATCCGGATTCTCTCGCCTCTTTCGAGTTCGATGACGAGGCGGAACTCGAGTCGTTCGGGTATGCGGCGTCCACTGCCTACGAACAGGTCGCAGGTCGCGAAATGCCGTATCCAGAAACTCCACGGGTCGAAGATCCGGAGGGCAAGGAGTGGACGGAAGACGACCTTGGTTCGATGTTCCCGAAACTTGCCAAGAAGTACGGCTGGGGAACTTGACGGTCCATGCAAGCCTGTCGGTCGGACCCTGGCTCATCGAGGGCTACCACGACATCGGCACCGGCGGCGAACCAACAGATCCCCCAACGACGACGACATCGCCCGTCTGGCAAAGCCTAGTTCATTGCTGCATCCGAGCTCGTAGCTTTCTTCGGTCCTTTCTCATGATCCTGATCTCCAAGCGAGCCGAAAATCGGGAAGCCGTCGACCTCCCCCGTTGGCTGAGTGATCGACTCCTGGAACTCTCTGAAACCACGGACTAACCTTTTCGGGAGCATCATGCAGACGGACCGCTCCGCCCGGCCGCTCAAGACAAAGGGCGTGCCCTTCATGGGTATGGCGGCCCCTCCCGGCTACCTCCGAGGGATCTGATGAAAAAGCGCTTTCTGACTCTGGCTAGTCTTTCGGCGCTTGCCGCTTGTGCCACACAGGACAGGACGGAGGATCAAATGAAGGGCGTTGTTACTCACCTCAACCCCGAGGGACTTCACCGGAACCCTGCGTTCTCGCAGGTCGTGGTGGCCCGGGGTCGGACTCGAACGGTTTACGTGGGCGGCCAGAACGCCGTCGACTCCTCGGGTTCGATCATTGGCAAGGGAGAGATCGGAGTCCAAGCAGCGCAAGTCGCTACCAACTTGCAAGTTTCCCTCGGGGCAGCAGGAGCGAGCGTGGAGCACATCGTCAAGTGGACCGTCTTTGCCGTTCAGGGACAGCCCATTGGCCCAGCAATGGGCGCGTTTCAGCAGGCATTCGGCAAGATGCCGACGCCTCCGGCGATCTCCGTTGTTTTCGTCTCCGCCCTCGCCCATCCCGACTTCCTTCTGGAAGTGGAGGCAGTCGCGGTTGTCCCAGAGGAGTGACCGGGTGGGGAAATTGACGGCGCCCAGTCGCGCCTGGTCCGGGCTCCGCGGGATTCAGTCGGCGATGAACCGATAAGCGCGGGAATCAAGAACGCCGGCGCTGGCGGCCGCTCGCAAGTCTGCGTCCCTCCGAAGACGGGATTCCATGGCGAGGAACTGCTCGGCTGGAATTCTCGACCACGACACCCGTTCCATCGCCTGGTCGATGGCTCGAACGAGTTGAAGGAATGCGTCCCGTTGCGGTCTTGTGGGAAGGACGGAAGACGAAGTCCATAGGCATCCACGATTCGCCCCGTTTCTCCAGAATTGGGAGCCGTCTCTGATGCCGATGGATGTGTCGAACCGGTACGCATCTTCACAGTTGAACGGGCACTCGATGGGAAGATCCCAAACCGCTGGATTGAGGACATTCCATAGCTCCCGGGATTGTTCCGGGGTGAGGGTCCCTTGGAAGAACGCGGCCGCACGGCCCCGAAAGCGACTCGCTCGCACCGCAATCCGGAACACCGGAGATGGACTTGTTTTCGGGGAGGTCTGGTCCGTGAGAATGACTCGGCTTCGAACCACCGGTGGACGAGCGCTCCCGACGATTCCCTCGGTCAGAATCACATAGCGCGAGGGGATGGAAAGCCCCTCGGAATGAGTGCTCGCGAAAATGACCCAAGCGATCAAGTGGTGAATCATCAGTGAACCTCTGGCCTGATCAGACTTTATCTCACCTACAGGAATGCGGTAACACCTACCCTTGATCACCCACACGGATCTCAGCTCACCCATGCGCCCAAGAGACGAGCGAGAGAGCCTTGAACGCTTGCCTTTCCGACGGATGGCAACCAGCGGCTGATCGCGAGCAGTCGCAGACGAGAACGGACCAGAGTTGATCAGTTTCGAGCTATGGCAAAGATGTCAAGTCGACACTCGCTCGGTGGCGGACGTTGTAATACTCACCCGGCTCTCGCAGACAATTGATTGGTGCACAGAACTCGCGAGTCACTCAGGCACGCCAGCGATGCGGTCAGAGAAAATCCGACCGGGTATGTTTCACTCGGGTTACGACGATGTGGTGTGCAACGTCGGCCTCCGTCGTTGTGAGAGCCACACGACCAGGGAGATTGAAACAAGCCCAGATCTCCAGGGCGGTCGATTGTTGATCTACTTCCCTCACTGCAATCTCAGCGATGGAGCGGCGGAGTCCGTGTCCAGTGGATTCTTCGACGGCGACAACACTCCGCCCTGGGAAACTTGGGTTTCGTACTTTCGCGATTCGATCGATCGGACAGATGGCCGCGATCAGTACTTGCTCGCTTACGTTCCAGCAGCCCTGCTCTCGGTGGCCGATGATGGGATTGAGTACAATCCAGAGAAGTGCATCCAGTGGCTTTCTGACGCCGACGTTGAACTCCGAGACAGACGAAGCCTGGCCTTTTGAGTGGATGTCTCAGGGCGCTCATGACCGCCATGTCGTTCAGTCGATCTGCACCGAACGGTGATGGCGAGCGATCTCTGACTGGTTCCCAGCTTCTAGTGCGGCACCAAGGATCGCCCGGGACCGGAGTCCGGGAGCCTCACTCCCCCCATGGTGGAGAGAGCTTCGAGTCAAAAGTACCCGAACTGCAGTTCCATCCCCTGGCTGAAGGCCATGCCGTGCGAAGCCATCGGATCCGCATGAAGGTGTTGCAGATAGACCTTCGTGCCACAAAGACCGGGATCCGTGCCAATGGGAAAGTTCAACTCGAGGCCCGTGGCGGGCAACGGATTGGACAAGGTCAGGAGCGGGTTGACCAGGAGCCGGCCCCCCTTGTTGGTGAGCATATTGCCTGGTCCTGCTCCCAGGAAGGCGATCATCGCCGTGGACACACCACGAGCGTTGCCGAATTGGAGCGTGATGGTGGTGTCGAGCACGGGATCGCCGTTGCAAGTCAGGGAAGGAACCCCGTCAGCGCCCGGCCATCCCGCACCATAGCTTAGCCATCCGCCGTGGCAGGGCGCCAGATGCATCACGCGGCCTGGCTCGCCATAGGGCGTCATCCCGAACACGACCTCGGACATTCCATCTCCATCGGTGTCGCCGGTGCAGGCAAGGCCGTACCTTCCATCGCCGTAGGTGTCGCGCACCGCGAACGAGGAGTGGTTGTCGCCCCGATAGAAGTGCAGTTCCCAGTCAAGATACGACATCCCGGGAGCTTTGGTGAGAATGGCGTAGTCGGGCACGGCATCGTCCGTGAAACGCCCCAGTCCCTGGACCCGATAGCCGAACCAGCTGACCGACTCGGGCCCCCAGTGATTCTGGATCACAGGGCCCAATCCCGAGTAGATGGTTGCCTTGCCCAACCTCTTGGAGCGATGAAAGGCATGGGGGGAACCCACCAAGAGATCGGGAATCAGATCTCCGTCGATGTCTCCGACCGCAGTGACGTCAAAACCGAATGCATCGCCAGGATTCCCAGTCCAGAACTGCAGAAGATTGCCCGTCGCGCCATCAAACAAGGAAACGGAGCCACGATTCTCGTAGTAACGGAAGTTTCCCGAGGCGTACTCGGGGACCCCGTCTCCGTTCACATCTCCGATGCTGGCGAGCCCGCGGCCATTCCAGCTCACGAAGCTGTAGTGGCGCCGGATCTCACTCCCATCCACCCCGGAGATCACGAGGAGACGGCCGTCGTCGTCAAACTCCGGCTCTCCGACCAGGAGATCGCCAATCCCATCTCCATCCAGGTCACCGGCTCTTGCCACCGACTCTCCCAGCTGTGAGAAACCGGCGCCGTCAAAGTGATAGAGTTCGGCAAAGGTCTTTCCTGAGAAGACCGTGACCCGCCCAGCTTCGGGCCCCAGGGAGCTGTGCATCGACGCCCCCACCGCAAAGTCGTCGCCGCCGTCTCCATCAACATCCCCAATGAAGGCGACGGAACTGCCAAACTCCTCCCCCTCTTCAGTGCCGATCAAGACTTCCAGGACCGAGCCATCGCCCGACAAAGCGTGAATGCGACCCACCTCTGTCGATTCCGTGGTGCTGAAAGATGGGGACCCGACCAGGAAGTCCAGGACCCCGTCGCCATTCAAGTCACCGCCGGCCGCCACATCGTTGCCGAACAGCTCGTTGGAGTGTTCTCCGACCCACTCTCGTTGCACGGATTGCCCGAACGCCGAGGGCATCAGTGTGAAAGCGATGCCAATCGTCAGGGACGAAACGGTCTTTCGCCACGGAGGACAGGGGTCAGGAAGAAAACGGATCGCGCTTGCGGATTTCGTGGTCGCCATGGGGGCCTCCATTCTCCGAACAGTGTTCTCGGAGGAATCCGGAACCGGCGCCCGTCGTCACGGAAATTTTTCCGCGGGAGTCATGCGAGAGAATGCCCACGGGGAGCGGTCGAGGCGCAACTCTCCTCGAGGATGGAATGGCTTCTGACGCGGGCAAACAGTCCTGTCCGTTCGAGTCGCTTCTATCGCGACGGCGCCACGCCCCACTTCGTCCCGGGGGTCGCCATTTCCTTGCCGCCGGGCTCCGACGACGAAACGGGCTCGCACAGGTTTGGCATGACCGTCACAGTGAAGAAGAACGAGGCCACGGCGAGATCCACAGATCCGTCGCCATCGAAATCCGCGGCGACGATGCCTCGCGCGGTCGACCCGGCGGAGTGGTTCCGAGACGGCGAGAAGGAGCCATCGCCCCGGTTCATGAGTACCGAGACGAGTCCGGAGTTGCCTCGCGACACGGCGATGTCACGGTGCCCGTCATTGTTCAAGTCCGGAAGCACAATGCCGCTGGGAAACAAACTTCCATAAGGCAGGATCAGCCCCACGGGATACTCCGTGGGGGGACCAAAGGCTCCGTCGCCGAGGCCTTCGAGCACCGAGGTCGAGAAAGACTCTGGCTCATCACCCGTGTTCCCGATGACCAGGTCGGGCTTCAGATCCCCGACCACGTGACCAACGGCCAGGGTCGTTCCCGATCGATCAAGAGGAATCGTGTTCGCGAGAACGAACACTCCCCCTCCTTGATTCAGGAAGACCAAAATCTCCTCCAGGAGCAACGGTCTCCCCACCAGGTCGGGAAGCCCATCCCCATTGAGATCGACCGTGGCAAAGCGAGCCACCTCTCTGCTGTTGACGCTGGCGGTGTGGAAAGTGGCATCCCCCCCATTCAGCAAAGTCGAGATGCCATCGTTGTCCGCAATGATGAGGTCCAGAGTCCCATTGTCATCGACGTCGGCGGAGCCCACGAAGTCCGTGGGACCCGGGTGGACGGGAACTGGCGTTCCGAGGGAACCATCGCCATTCCCTGGGAAGAACAGGACGTTGCCGCTGCCCGTGCTGTCAATCACCACGTCTTGGGTTCCATTGCCGTCGAAGTCGCCGGTGGTCAATGACTTCGGCCGATCCCCGACCGCATACTCGACCTGAGGATCGAACAAGCCGTTGCCTTGACCCAAGAGCACGGACATGGAGTCACCATCGCGATTGGCGGTGATGATGTCCGGATCACCGTCTGCGTTGAGATCCGCGGAGAAGACCGCGTCCGTGGCTCTGCCCGCAGCAAATCTTCGGGGGGCATGGAACGTGCCATTGCCCAGATTCCTCGCGTACCAGACCGACGAACTTCCACCGCCATCGCCCACGACCAGGTCCTCGAGACCATCGTCGTCCAGATCTGACAGGACTAGTGCGAGGGCGCTCCCACCGAGCACCGTCTCATTCTCTTCGAAATCCAAATCACCGAGCCCCTTGAAGAGGAACAGCTTGCCGTTGTTGCCAGCAATCAGGTCGGCCTTTCCATCTCCGTCGTAGTCGCCTGACGCGATGGAAGTCATTCCGGCGTCGTCGATGTCCAGATTCTCTTGGGTGGGAAATCGCCCATTCCCGTTGTTGCGAAACACAGTGATCGAACCCAGGAAGTTCACTGTCGCGAGATCCAGGTCGCCGTCCCCGTCACCATCGAATGCCACCATGTCTTGCGGCCGACTCGTCCGGAACGTGCGTCGGCCTCCAAAGACCCCGTTGCCATCATTGACTCTGACTTGAAGATCATCGTCCACGAGGTGTGCCACATCGGGATGGCCATCCCCATTGAAGTCGCGGCACAAGAGCCTCCTCGTATTGGGACTCGTTCCCGAACCGTAACTCACCACCTCTGAGAAAGCCCCGGCTCCGAGGTTCATCAACACCCAGAAGCTGGAGCCTCCGGACTGAATCTGAGGTCCCACCACCAAATCTGCCAGGCCATCGCCATTGAGATCCGTGGCCTGAACGTACTCCGGGTTGTCGGGCACAGGAAAATCCTGGCGATCGGAGAAGATCCCGTGACCAACGTTGATGAACAGCGAGACGTCCTGATCGATTCCGTTTGCCGTGACCAAGTCCGGCAACGAGTCCCCATTGAAGTCCCCAACCGCCACGGCTCGCGGGCGCTCCCCCGTCTGATAGGCCACCGGGGAAGCCCACGGACCCGAGGGGCCGTTCAACCCAACCAGCAACGAGTCGGTCGAGAGATCAACCAGCGCGATATCCTGAGAGCCATCGCCATCGAGGTCGGCAACCACGAGATCCTCACACTGGGATACGTAGATGCTCTCGGACGGGAGGGCACAACTTTGCGCGGCCCGTATCACGAGGTTGTCGACCGCGCCGGATCCCAAGAAGCGCACATTGATCGCCACCACGCGCTCCGAGTTGAACCCGTCGTCCTGTCGCATCGTCGCGACCGCCTGCACTCCCGGCTGAGGATCCATGGTTTGCAGATTCAACGTCTGGGCACCGGGCGCACCGACCGCGAAGAGGTCGTTGGTCCACCCAGGAGGAACCAGGTAGTCCCGGCGATTCCCGGCCTCATCCTTCAAGCGAACCTCGGAGAGCGCTCCCTGGGGACATTGATCGATGAGGTCGATGGAAACCGGAACGACCACCGTTGGAAACTGAAATCGAATCGTGCCCCCGTGAATGGCGTCATTGGGAACATCAAAGACTCCCGAGACGGTTTGGGCCGAGTCTTGGGGATCCTGCAAGACCAGAACGTTGCCCTGGTCCACAAGCAGGTCCGGATCTGGCCCGTCGAAATTCGGGCCGCTCGGGGTCGAGTCGAACACCGCCAGGCCGGCGTTGGGCCCCGACGAAGTCAATCTTCCAACCACCGGAACGACGGTCCCCCCGATGGCTTCCCCGTTCACGAAGTCTTCGAAGTCGAGCGTTGTCGTGAGCGGCTCCGTGAGCGCGAGGAACTGCACGTGAACATCATCGAGTGCGAAGTCGAACGCATTGACCTCACTCCCTCCATGAAAGGTCAAGCGATGAGTCGTTGGATCGGCTTCGACGTCGGAGGGGAGGGAAAACTCGGCCATCACGTCCCCATCGAGAATCGCCCGCACTTTTCCTTGAGTGAACAACACTTCGAGCTGTAGGCGGGCCCACTGGCCAGTCATCAACGTCGTCGTCGACTCCGCGAACTCTCCTGCGGCCACAGCGACCACCTCCGATCCGCGGAATTCCAAAGCCAACACGGAGACGGCGGATGACCCGGAGGGATGTTCGAGGGAGAGGGTTGCAGGGATCGAAGAGGGCGACCAGAGCGTCTCGGTGATTCGGAAACGGAACGTCCACCGGTAGTCGCGGGCACGAAGTGCCACCATGGCAGGGCTCCTGACCCATCCCGTGGCCGACGGGTTCGAATCCACCAAACGAAGGTGGGTTCCCGAGGAACCAGTTTCTGCACAGGCCAGCATGTTCCCGGCGACGCCTGCGTACTCGATCTCCCATCCTTCGATATCCGTCACACTTTCCAGAGGTGCAAGTTGCTCGAAGGTCTCGGTCCCGAACGGAAACCTCAAGCCCGAGGGCAGTTGTGGCTTCGGCAGTTGATCCAGAGAGACCTGCGCAGTTCCCGAACTCGTCAGGAGCACCGCGAAGACTCCACACAGCAAGTTTGCACAAATGCGATTCATCTTCTGGCTCCTGGACGCAAAGAATGCGGGGACCGGATTGCGATGACAGAAGTCTCCGGGGAAGACAATAATTGGGGCCAAGAGATTGCACCAGCCTGATCGGTCAAGACTCCCCCACGGTGGGGCGCGACCCGAAAGAAATCCGAACTTTGTCGACGACAGATCTCCGCTCCCCGGAACACGAAGAGTCGCCCGCAATGGGTGACGCTTCGGATGTTGGCACCGGGATCGCAAGGGCCGGATGTGCAGGAACCGAGTCCCGTTGCGATTGATGGGAACGCAGCGGGGCTTTGCGCGATCGCTAGACTTGCAACATCCCCACGAACAGGAGGACCTGAAATGCCCGTAACGAGCGACGAACGGATTGCAAAGATGAAATTTGGTTCCATCTATCCGCACTACGTCGACAAGGTCGAAAAGAAGGGGCGCACCAAGAAGGAACTGCATGAAGTCATCCAGTGGTTGACCGGCTTCAACGAACGTGCATTGAAGAAGCACATCAAGGACGAGATCACGTTCGAGCAGTTCTTCAAGAAAGCCAAGATCCACCCGAACGCCCACCTGATCAAGGGACTGATCTGCGGCTACCGAGTGGAAGAGATCGAAAACCCTCTGACGCAACAGTGCCGTTACCTCGACAAGCTGGTTGATGAACTAGCCCGTGGCAAGAAGATGGAGAACATCCTTCGGACCGAAAAGTAAGGCGCCAGCCACGTCGTCGCCCCTTGCCTTTGTACGAGTTCCACCAAATCGGCGATTCAGCCTGACCGATCCTCGAGGAACGAGCAGACGCGTGAACTCCCTCCCCGTCGCAATCAGCGAGTACGACCCCGAGTGGCCAGCACTCTTCGCCGCGCTGGCCGAACAGATTCGGCAGGCTTTGGGCGCCGTGGCGATGCGCATTGATCACATTGGCTCGACGGCCATCGTCGGGCTCGGAGCCAAACCGATCGTGGATGTTCAGATCTCCGTCGAGACTCTCGAGCCCATGGCCTCATACTTGCCATCGCTCACTTCGCTGGGATACCAGTGGCGCCAGGACAATCCGGAGAGAACCAAGCGCTACTTCCGAGAGCCCCCGGGCCGCCGAAGAACCCACGTTCACGTGCGCCGTGCCGGCAGCTGGAACGAGCAGTTCGCACTCCTCTTTCGCGACTACCTGCGGGTTTCGCCGAAGGAATGTGCCCGGTACGAACGCTCCAAGCGAGAATTGGCCCAAGAGTTTCGCGAAGATCGCGCGGCGTATGTCGAGGCAAAAGGTCCGGTGATCTGGGAGATCATCGCGAGAGCCGACCGCTGGGCCAAAGAGGTCGGCTGGGCTGCCGGACCATCGGACGCCTAGCCAAAGCCCGTCCTTGGGCCACGGCGTCGCGATGCTTGGACACCTTGGAAGCTGCGAGGGCATCGCATCAACGGCTGAGGGCCGAGGACGAAGACCGTGTCAAACAAGACCCCAGATCACTCACCACCAAGCACGCCGCCATCATTCGACGATTCTCCAACGGTCTTCCAGTCGAAGTGGCTGAACCGACTCACTGACCTGTTCATTGCGCTCGCCGTCATTGCCACCGGACTGACTGCGGCAATCTTCGTCTTTGCCAACTCGGGGATCCCCTTCGTCGAGGGAACGAAGAGCATCTTCGAAGGCGAGGCATACGGGTTTGAGATTGGAATGAACCGAACAGAATGCCTATCGACAATCCAATCGATTTACAACGAGCCGGACCACTTCCTCCGCGCCTCATGGGAAACTCCCTCCCCGGTGGAACCGGAGACGCGGGAGATGTTGGGAGTCACGGCGTTTGGACAGGTCGGGACTCTCCGCAACACCTACGAGACGCTGGTCAGCGATCTCGATCCCAATCACCCGGTGCTGAAACGTGCCGAACGCTGGACGATTGACCTTCCGGAGAGTTGGATCCACCGTGTCGGGCTCTGGTTCCTCGAGGAAAGACTCGTGGAAATCAGCAGGACCCGGTGGTTGTTCGAACGCCCCTAGGACGGGTAGCCAGGCGGCTCCGCGTCCCCTTGAGTGAAAGACGTTTTTCGTGCCCAGGAGTCGCAGGATGATCAGCGAGACATGCGAGAACCCGGGTGGACAACGACACTTCTGCCTCGAGTCGACGGTACTGATCCAGGGCCCGTGGGATTCCCCTCACGACCTGGCCCAGAGTCGGACCGAGCATTCCTTGACAAACGACTCCAGGTCTCCGCACAAACTTCGGGCTTCCTCGTGATTGCGGCTTCTCACGATCTTTTTTGAGACGAGGGTCATCGGGCGATGTTCATTGGTACCGAAGAAGAGCATCTCGAGCTCAAGGAAGTGGAAAGGGTGACGGATGACCTTCCCACTCGCGGGGATGTTCGATTGGAGGTGAGCGTCCGCCTCCGCGACTTCTCTGGTCGCACTCCCTCTGTGTGGCTAGACCGTGCCGCGTTGGAGAGATTCGTGGAAGAACTGCGCGAACTCGTCGAGACTCGAAAGTCAGCCGCCAAGATTGAGGCCATGAGCCCTGGGGAATTCTCGGTCGAGCTGCGCCCGAACGGCCCCGTCGGGCACTTCGAGATGGCCGTGGTGCTCGGACGAGGTTGGTACGGTGCACAGCAAACCCACTGGATCACCCAGGTCTCCGGTGGTCTTGACGTCGACCCATCCGAGCTGCCAGTCATTCTCCGAGCCTTCGAAGCCATGATTGCCTCGAGACACATTGGCTCATAAAGGACATGACGTTCTTCTGGTGAAGCGATCGATTGCTCCCCGGGAACCCAGCCGAGGAGGAACCGAGAATCGACAATGCTGGCCCTCCTGATCATTGGGATGTGCAGTCGGAGACCTCATGATCACCGTGCGAACGTAGCGGTCGCGAAACAAAGACGCGCCCCGGTGATCGGCTTCAGCGGACCCCGACATCTCCCAGCGATTTCCTGTCGATTTTTCGGTGAATGTTTCCAGCACGGGAGTCGTAGTCCCTCAACGGCCGCGTTTGCGAAACGGCCTCACTCGGGTCAATGCACAATCCGTAGCAGTGACGGATTCGACGCACCCGATCATGGCGCTTCGCAGTGTGAAAATGGTGTCAAGCTGTCAGCCAATGCGGATCGTGGAATTGCAGTGACCGTCCACCTCGTGTCACAGAAGGAAGGGTGGGAATCTGCCGCAGTCTCTGAGGGAGGTTCGATGAAACAGGGCCAACGAATCCATCACTGGCAATGGAGTACGCCGGTCCTCTCGGATCCGGCGAGAACGGTGATGATCTACTCCTTGCTCTGTGGAGTGCTGTTTGTCTTTCTGTGGTGCGTCAACTTTCACCGATACTCCGAGCTCCTGACTGGCTCGGAGTTGGACCTTTTTCCAATGTTTCGCACCGTCCACCTACTGATGGCTAGCTGGATCGCCACCAGCGTGTGGATGGAGATCTCCGGAGACTCCCGAGGGCGTGTTCCAAGATTGGTGGGTGACGCCCTTGCTCTTGGGATCTTGATCTGCCTGGACCTCGGCGTTGGCTGGATCCACACCATCGCCCTTTGGTAGGCTCGGTGGGACAAGCCAACGAGCACCGGGCCCACCAAGGACCTTGAAATGAATGCGGGGCAAAGTGTGGAGAGCCCCCTCTGGGTCGGATCGCTTCGCCAAACCCATGTCCCCGCGCGACGAGTCCGCTCCTTCCATTGAAAATCAACGGGTCTTGACTGGAAAAGAAGGGGTGAGATCGTCTCGAATTCAGTTCTGGAACACGCGATCAGAGACCAGCTCCCAGAGGAGGCATCATGCAGTGGCTTCTCGATCACTCAGAAGTGACTTCGGCGAACCCCGAGTTTGTTTGGCGATACTGCTCGGAGGTCGAGAACTGGAGTGACCCGCCGGCTTCCTTTGTGCTTCACGGCCCCTTCGAGTCAGGAACTCGCGGAGAAACTCACTTTCCGGGGAGGGAGCCGATCGCTTGGGTGCTTCGAGAAGTCCGTCCGAGAGAGGGGTACACCATGGAATCGGACCTCGAGGGAGCCGGGCTACTTTGCGAATGGTCGTTTTCCGCGGATCCTGACGGGGGGACGACGCTTCGGCAACGGGTCGGGATTCACGGCCCATCCGCCGCCGCCCAAGCCGAGGGGGTACGCGCTGCGTTCGGCGCAAGCCTCGAGGACGGAATGAAGCGGATCGCCCAGAATCTGGATCGCGCCCATTGCGAAGCCTCCAAGGAGCGCCCGTCCACTTAGGAATCTGGAGTCGTTCCTCGACGGATGAGCGAAAGCAGCTGTCGAATCGCGGACCCGGAATCGCGGGACACGGGACACGGGACACGGGACACGGGACACGGGAACAACAGGATGATCCGAAGAACCCAACAATCCGACGCCCGAGCCATCTTGGCCATGGTCGAGAACAGTGGCCAGTTCGACGCCGACGGACTCGCCCACGTCCAGAGAACGCTGGACCAGCACCTAGCCGGACAAGGAGACGAGATCTGGCTCACCGCGGACGATGGAGAACCTGTCGCGGTGGCCTATTGCGCCCCGGAGCCCGTCACCTGTGGGACGTGGAATCTCTTGATGTTATGGACTCGGGAGGATCGCCAGGGCCAAGGCCACGGCTCCGGACTCGTGAAACGCCTGGAGAACGAGTTGCGCGATCGACACGCCAGACTCCTGATCGTCGAAACCTCCGGGCTTCCCGAGTTCGCGACAGCAAGGACCTTCTACGCCAAACTCGGCTTCACTCAAGAAGCGACGATCCGGGACTTCTTCGACTCGGGGGACGACAAACTCGTGCTGACCAAGCCCCTCGAGGCGCGCTCCGCATGAATCTCTCTCGAGGGATCCACGACCAGACGTGAGAGTGGCATTGATTGAAGGGAAGAACCACATGGGACAATCGTCGCCGTACGTCGTCGACGGCGAGGTGCAGAACCACCCCGGGCAGACCATCGAAACCGTCGAGGGAGCAAGGACTCGCAACCGCGAACGACGAGCGCTTCGAAACCCACGCTGGCACCGCGTTTCGGTGGAACGGTGACCGGCTCCTGGGACTCCAGGAATCCGGGCTTTGCCTCGTCCCCGGTGACAACCATCCAAAAGGACGCTGGCTGCCGCGGCGGACGTGGAGTTCTTTCTGAGCGATTCGTAGACAAGTCCCCTCCGAGACATGAGGAGAAGACCATGAACTGGCCAAGCACTGGAAAGCGACTGATTTTGCTCGCCTGCCTCTTGGCATCCACGAGCTTTCGCTCAGCAGCCCCCAGCAACACCAAGCGCCTGGAAAATGCGGTCGAGTTCGTCATGACGAAGCTCATGAAGGAAGAGTCCGGCCTTTACTTCGGGATGCCGGTCACGGCGCTTCCCAACGTCACCAAGAAGTCTGCCCACATGCTGGGCTGCGACTACCTCTCTCTCGACGACACCCAGTATTGTCCACCGGGCGAGTGGCGTGGAGTGTTCGAGATCTTCGTCGACGACGAAACCGAAAGCGTCAAGGATCTCCGAGTGATCCTGCTCGGCGAGGTCGAGGACAAAGCAGCTCTCGGGAAGTTCGTGGTCGCCCATGGCAAGAAGCTCGGCCTGAACCTCTCTCCCGACGAAGACGAGGACTTCGTCTATTGGGATGAGAACGCCGTCGAGCGCGACCTGTGGATCTGTCTGGGAGACTCGACCGTCGTCTTCGAAATGCTGGGGACGTACTGATCGACATCGGAGCAGAGGGATCACGCTGATCGAGCCAACCCGGCCGCTCACCCGCACTTGAGGCCCGGTCAGGGCGGCCGGAACTCAGCGCTCGGCGCCTTTCTGCAACTCCGCGGCTCGTTGCTTGTGTTCCCCCGCGAGCGCCTCCCAGCGCCTTCGCCCTTCGTGGTCGGCGGCCTGCCCGGCGAGCTGAGTCAGACTCTTGCACACCTGATGCATCCGGCGGTGATGCCGGACCGGGTCGACGCTGAGCCGCCCTTCCACTCCGATGTCCGCGCACACCTCCAGATACCGGGTCAGGGCTTCTCGGTACGCTTCCCCCCCGGCGGTCGCTTTCGCTCCCCGCAGAACGACCAGCGCTCCTTTCGCGTCCTCTTCTTCGATCACCCGGACTTCAAAGAACTCACTCCAGCGAGTCTCGGCTCCAGAGAACCGCTTCGAGAGGAGAAACAATCGGCCGCGTTGGTCCGGCCGTGCAGAGGTCGCGTTGGCGAAAGGAATCATGGGCGGAAGCTCGAGATCCCACTCCAGCTGATCCGGCTTCTCGATCCCGAGAACCCCGAGTACCAACACGTCCTTCTTGCTCCGCGATTTCTGCGAGACCCAGGCGAGCCCCTCTTCGAAAGGGCGGGCCATCTTCTGTTCGATTCGCGTCCAGTACGAGGGATGAGCCACAAGGAATCCCAGCAGTCCCAACGAGAGTACGACTCCGACGATCGAGCGCTGAGCCCCCCGCGCCCATCCCGCGATTCGCCAGACTCCCAGAGCCACGAGCAGCAGTTGGGCGGGCACGGTCGCAATGACGAACCGGTCGAACGCCGACACCGCGTGAGTCGAACCCACCCCGACGAAGAACAACCACGGCAAAGTCGCCCAGAGAAGCGTCAGCTGAGCCCGCTCCCGGTGCCGCCGCCACCCTTCCCAAACGCCGAGCACCATCAGTAACCAGGCGATCGAACGCAAGCTCCGGTGGACATGACCATAGGTCGGCAACACCCAGTCAACGCGCCATCCACTTCCCGTCCATTGCTCGCGAAACACGAGGATTTCGGGCATTGCCTGTCGATAGAAGCTCCACACCGCCAGCGCGGCGAGTCCCGCCGGCAACACGAGCATGGCGGTCCGCTGCCAGCGTCGACCTCGTTCCTCGCGCTGGAACAAGCGAAGCCCGGCATGCACCCCCAGAACACAAGCCACCGGAGCCGCACTCAAAGACGTCGCCAGGAGTCCGAACAACGCCAGCGTGAGTGAAAGCAGCCAAACCACCCCACCCCGGGACCAGGCGAGTCCTTCCACCCAGAACAGCAGACAGCTCAAGAACACCACACATTCGTAGGCGCGAGCCACCCGGGAGTACCGGATCAGCAGCGGGCTGAGAGCCACCAGAGCCGCCGCCACGAACGCGACCTCTTTCCCGAACCAGCGCCGCCCAATCTCGAAAACCAGCGGTACCAGAGCGACCCCCACCAGCGCCGAGGGCAGCTTCAATGACCAGGCACTGTCCCCAAACAACGCCGCCCACCCGCGCAGGCCCAGCAAGTACAGGTGCATGGTCAACTGCTGAGTGTAATGCGAAAGGATCTCCCCCGGCGACCGAGCAATCCACTCCAGAGTGCCGAACTCATCGCCCTTGAACGACCAATCCGCAATCGTCCAAAGCCGCAACACCGCCGCCACCGCCGTCAAAGCGGTGACGAGAATCATCTCTCGCTTGCGCAACCCCAAGTCGGAACCAGTGTCCATGCACTCGATCCTACGCCGATCCCGAACCGCCGCTCAGCAGTTCGTCCCGGATTTCAGAGAAACTCCCCAAGAGCCCCTCCGAAAGCAGATCCCTCCCGCGCCATAGCGGGTGACGCCACCATCATTCCCACTCGACCCGCGAGAGCCCCGGATGTCCGGTCGCCAGCCACAAACTCAGTACGCAACAACAACCCAACCCATTCAGCCACCAACCCCACCGCACGCCCCCAATACGAAGTGAGAGGGACAGGTCCCCTAACACCGCCAGCCGCAAAGTCGGTGCGAACAACACCCAGCCGAGTCAGCCGACCAACCCCGCCGCACGCCCCCCAATACGAAGTAAGGGGGACTGGTCCCCTAACACCGCCAGCCGCAAAGTCGGTGCGAACAACACCCAGCCGAGTCAGCCGACCAACCCCACCGCACGCCCCCCAATACGAAGTGAGGGGGATGGATCCCCTGACACCGCCAGCCGCAGAATCGGTGCGCAGAGCCGGAGTGGATGCCATGGGTGGAGAGGGCATGTCGGAGGGCCCAGACTCCAAACCGAACGCCCACGCCAACGCGACGTGGGCCCGGAGATTTCAGCGGAGCTCCCCCGCAATCTCACGCTCAAGAGCGGAGCGGGCCCTCGCAACCCATGGCATCCACTCCGGCGACCCCACCCATCCCTCAGCAGAAACCCCCATCCCCCGAACGAAGTCACCGAGGCCCCGAATAAACCCCCGTAAACTCCAACTCCCGCAAAGGCAAACTCCCCAAATCACTCTCCACCACCACCTTCCCCCGAAGAAACCGCATCTTCGGGACCCCCACCAGCCGAAGCCGCAGCTCGTACTTCATGCCCTCTTCCAAAGGCACGATCTCCGCTTCGAACAAGTTCTCGCCTTGCTCTGAAGTCACGGAAGCGGATCGGGGAACATAGGGCACCGCGGGATTCTGATTTTCGATCGAGTAGCCGCCGACGATTTCACCGAGTGACTCGATGTTGCCCAGGTCGAGAGTCGAGGATGTCTTGCGACGACGTTCCCCCAATGGACGGAACTGCACTTCGGGAAGGATCTCGACCGCATAGGTCAATCGACACTCTCGAGCCCATTCGTGATCGAGGAGCAGCCGTACCGTCCCCTTGTGAATTCCGGGAGGTGCATCGGGGCGCACCTTCACCTCGACCATGTGGGCGACTTCGTCTTTGACGCGCCGCAGGCGCCGGGACTCCACGTCGACGATTGGAGGCTCGGGCATCTGGAAACCGACGATGTCGAACTCGCCGATCACTGCCGAACTGACCCGAACTTTTTCGGACGGAGTCTTCGAGCGAATCACTCCATCGAAGCGCACCGACGAAGGCAGCAACGTCATCGGATCGTCGAGCGCCATGGAGACTTTGAGGGTCAGCGGAAAGTTGTGAGGATCGTTGGTGTAGACCCAGAACTTGCGAGACATCAAACCGGCGGTCAATCCCAAGGTGTCGACCGACACTCCGAGAGTCGCCTCCTCGCCGGGCGCCAACACACCGATGACGTCCTCGCGCCAACGCTCCCGAGGAACCCGTCCTTCCGGGAAGGTAATCTCGGTGATTCCGCAAGTGCAGGAGCGCCGAATGCTCTGCAAGAGCAGGTCGCCCTGGCCCTCATTGCGGAGAATGAAATCCGTTTCGAGTTTCTTTCCCCCAAGTTCATCTCCGAAGTCGTGGACGAATCGATCCACGACCAGCTTGGGCTGGGGGCCTTCGGAGAAGATCCTCTCGGGGACCTCCCCGACGATCCGATCCTTGTCTTCTTCCGGCTCGACCACGTTCAAGAGGACGGACAGGACCACCGGTTCTCCGACATCGACGTCCACTTGGATGTCCAGGGGGTGCTCTCCCGGTTCCCAAGCCGACCCGTCGAGCACCAAGACCAAGCGCTGCTGACCTCCTGACTCGACGGGAATCTGCAGCTCTTCTCCGCCACGCAACTCCAAGGCTCGCTGATCGCTAGAAGATTTCAGTGCAAAGCCCGCTCCTTCGGCGCTGCTGCGCAGGCTTTGAATGACGACATCGGAGTCTCCGCCATTGGTCAGCCGCAGTCGTCGGTGCAGTTTGCCACCCGACTCGAGGGTGATCTCGGCCGGGGGACGCACAAACCGGAGCCCGGACTCCGAAGCAATCGCAGTCGCCAACGGCGCCAAGCCGGCCGCCCTCGCCACAGGAAGCCTCGTCGAGGCGGGCCCCGCACCGGCGATGATCACGCCCAGGGTCAGTGCCCCAGTCCACATTCGAAACGTCACTCGCGTTCGACCTTTCCCGTCACCCTCTTCTTCCCTGCGCCGGTCCCGCAACGTCCGGACGACTCGCGGGTTTCGGTACGGGTTTCGAGGCAGCGCTGTTGGGGCCCTCTCATACCCCAGAGCGGCACCCCTCGGGTAGTATCGGCGCCATGGGACTCCTCAGAAAAACACACATGCCTCTCCCGGAAGAGGCTCTTCCGGGTCGCACGGAACCGCTGTCCGTGGCCGATCGCCATTTCGTCCTGGACGCGCCGCTCCGACCGGACCCATCCTGGGACTTCTGCCTGTTCGGCCTCGGTTGCTTCTGGGGCGCCGAACGGCGGTTCTGGCAACAGCGAGGCGTCCGATCGACGGCGGTCGGCTACGCCGGGGGCTTCACTCCCCACCCGACGTACGAAGAGGTCTGTTCCGGCCGCACCGGGCACAACGAAGTCGTCCGGGTCAGCTTCGTCCCGGAGACGATCTCGTTCCCGGAACTGCTCCGGGTGTTCTGGGAAAGCCACGACCCCACTCAGGGGATGCGCCAGGGCAATGATGTCGGCACCCAGTACCGAAGCGGAATCTACTGGTCCACCGATGCGCAACGAGAGCTCGCGGAGCAATCCCGCGACGAATTCCAGGCACGACTTCGAGAAGCGGGCCATGGTGAGATCACGACCGAGATTCTCCCGGCACCAGAGTTTTACTTTGCCGAGGACTATCACCAGCAATACCTGGCCAAGAATCCGGGGGGCTACTGTGGCCTTGGCGGGACCGGCGTTTCCTGTCCGGTGCCCGTGCTGAAAACGACGGACCCGGCCACGTGACCCTGATCTTTCTGTTCGCCCTCCAGGTCGTGCCGCCATTCATGGAATGCGCGGACGCGGTCGGCCTTTCGTTTCAACACGGGACCAACACTCCGTCTCCTGGAGAGCCTCACGCATTCGCTCCGGGCATCGCCGTCGCGGACTTCGATCGAAACGGATGGCAAGACGTCTTCGTGGCGGGAGGGGCCGGACAGAACGGGCGTCTTTTCCTCAACCACGCCGGGCTCTTCGTCGATCGCGCCAGGGAATGGCGCCTGGACCTGGTCAAGGCCGAAGGAACCGGAGCCATTGCCGGTGACGTCGACGGAGATGGTTGGCTCGACCTCTATGTCACCACGATCGATGGACCGAATTTCCTGTTTCGAAACACCGGTCAAGGCTTCTTCGACGACGTGAGCACGAAATCGGGAGCGGTGCTGCGCGGCGACCGGCCGTTCAACAGTCACGGATCCACGTTCGGCGACGTGGACAACGACGGGCACTTGGATTTGGTCACCCTGGACTGGGACTTTCCTGCCACCGGCGGTGATCTGTTGTTCGTGAACAACGGCTTTGGCCAATTCTCGGAGCAGACCCGCAACCGTGGCCTGTTTCCAGAGTTCACCCTCCCCCGCGGATTCACTCCCTCGGTCTTCGACATGGATCGGGACGGGTACAGCGACGTTCTCGTCGCCGGAGACTTTGGCACGAGCGAGTACTACGCCGGAGGGGCCAAGGGGTTCTTCGAACTGCTGGAAGACAACGGCACGGGAACCGACGAGAACGGCATGGGCTCGGCTCTCGGAGACTTCGACAACGACGGAGATCTGGACTGGTTCGTCACCTCGATCTTCGACGAAGACGGCATGCAGGATGGCAACTGGGGCATCACCGGAAACCGCCTCTATCGCAACGAAGGGAACCACCAGTACGTAGACGCCACCGACCTGGCCGGAGTGCGCGACGGCATGTGGGGTTGGGGCTGTAGCTTTGCCGACTACAACAACGACGGGTTGCTTGATTTGGCCATGACCAATGGCTTCATCATTCCGGGAATCGGCAACCCCGATCCGACGTTCCTCACCGATCCAAGCCGGCTTTGGATCAACACGGGCGACTTTCTCCAAGGACCGAGCTTCGTGGAGGCGTCGGAAGAGGCCGGAATCGTCGACCTGGAAGACGGCAAGGGACTGGTGAGTTTCGACGCCGATCACGATGGAGACCTCGACCTCCTGGTCAGTGGCAACAACGCCCCGCTTCGTTACTTTCGGAACGAGCACAACCCGTCCCGGCAGGGATGGATCCAGTTCGACTTGCTGACTCCCGAAGGCCTTGCCCCCGATGGCGTGGGAAGTTTGGTCCGTTTGCAGGCGGGTTCTTTGTCGATGACTCGTCCCGTGTTCGGCAACCCGTCGTTCCTGAGTCAGGAACCCCTGCGCGTCCACTTTGGGTTCCCGCCCGTGAAGTCCGTCACCGCGACAGTGGAATGGCCTGACGGTCGCCAAGACGTGTATTCCGGCCTGAAACCGGGGCGTCTCCACCGCCTAGCGCCGCAACCGAGGTCTCTCCCTCGGAGTCGGAATCCGAACTCTTCCCCGAGGACACGCGGCCTGTTCGTGAAATGAACGGTTCCACGGGTTGTCCGTGCCTGCAAGTCCCCGGAGAATATGGACAGCTTGCCAACAACTTTGGCACCGAGAGCCCACCCTCCCCTCCACTGACTTCGGGAGGACGTCTGGGCCCCCATTGGCGGAAGAACCATTGGAGCACCCCCTTTCCATGAGAAGTTTGATCGCGGCCGGCCTCGCCGCCCTGGCGACTGCGCCCCTGGCCACGGCCCAAACCACCTGGTTCGTGGACTGCAACACCTGCCCCGACGTCGGATCCGGAACGGCTCTGGACCCGTTCTGCTCCCTGCAAGACGCGGTCACCCTCGCAGTTTCCGGGGACACCGTCTTGGTGCGTCCGTGCGTCTACAACGAGAACGTCGGCTGGGTCGACAAGGCAATCACGGTCCGCAGTGATGCGGACGGCGATCCCAACACGATCGATCCGGATCCGGTCAACACCATTCTCGACGGAGGCCTCGCCAACACCGTGGTCTCCATGGTCAACGACCAAGGCTCGGTGCTGGAGGGCTTCACCATTCGTCGCGGCGGACCTCCCGCCGGAACTTCTGCCGCCGGTGGCATCTATGTCAGCGGAAGCCCCACCATCCGCGGCAACCGAATCATTCTCAACGTCGGCTTTGCGGGCGGCATCTTCTGTGACCGAGGCTCGGCTCCCCACATCGATCAGAACATCATCGTGGCCAACTTCGCCAATTCCCAAGTGGCGACCACCTTGGGCGGCGGCATCCAATGCATCGATGCCGACCCACTGATCGAGAACAACGTGATTTCGAACAACCGCGCCGTGGGAACGTTCGGCTTGGGTGGCGGAGTCTATTCCTCCCATCAGGTTCCCACTCCGGGACCATTCCTGAGGAACAACGTCATTGGAGAAAACGTGGCTGCTGATGGCGGCGGCATCTGGTCCCAGGGCTCCATCACCATTGAAGACTGCGTGATCGAGAACAACGTCGCGGGGACCTTGGGCGCCGGCGGAGGCATGCTCCTGGAGGCGTTTGGCGCCGATGTCCGCCTGAGCCGAAATCGTGTTCAAGGCAATACCGCAGGCAACGGCGGGGGCATCCGCTTCAACGGAACCGCCACGTTGCTCAGCAATCTGATCGTCGGCAACACCGCGACAGTGGCGGGCGGCGGCATCGAATTGCTCGGCGGAGCTCCGATCCTCGCCAACACCACCATCGTCGCCAACGTCGCACTGCAAGGGGGCGGCATTTGGAATCAGTCCGATGCCCAACTCCTGAGCTCCATCTTGCGAGACAACAACGCTCCGGCGGGACCGCAGATCTACGTCGAGAACAACTTTTCGTTCAGCGCGAACTTCTCGAACGTTCAAGGAGGAGAAGCGGACGTCTTCGTCGGCTCCGGCGCAACGATCAACTTTGGCGCGGGAATGATCGACGCAGATCCGCAGTTCGTCGATCCGCTGGCCGGTGACTTTCGCCTGCTCGCGGGCTCGCCTTGCATCGACACCGGAGATCCGGCGTTCTCGTTCTGTTGCGATCGGGACCTGGAGCAGGAGCCGCGCCTGATCGACGGCCTCCTGGACGGCGACCAGCGCGTCGACATGGGCTCGAGCGAGCGAATCAACGTGCGACTCACGGTCACCGGTGACGCCACACCCGGGGGCACCCTCGAGTTCGCCGTCGATGGCCCGGCCGGGTTGCCGAGCCTTCTCGCCCTCGCCTCGGAATCGTCGGACTTGTGTTTGCCACCGTTCGGCTGCTTGGGATTCCCCGTGTCGGCACTCCTGACCACGATCCCCCTTGGCGAAACTCCGGCCTCCCTCTCCTTCAAACTCCCGGGTACCTTCCCGACACCCGGTCTGCTGGTGGCCCAAGCGCTGTCGGTTGCTGGGGCTTCGGTCGGCAACTTGACCAACCCAGTGGTTTTGGAAGTGGAGTGATCCTTGGGGTCAGGTCCTGTCCTCGGGCGACAAGGGAGAAGGTGTCGTCGCGTGGACGCTCAAAGGGCACCGGTTCGCCGAAGGGTGGAGTGAGTCGCTTCGCGCAGACCAAACGCGACCTCAGCCCGCGGAACAATCAGGCCCCGCCGAAAAGAGTGAGTCACCATCAATGATCTTTTCTTGGCTCCAGTCACTCTTCCACTCATTCTCCGGGCAAAGCGACAGAATCCTGCTCGAGCAGTTCTACAGTTCGCTCGAATCCCGGCTCGAACTTCGAGACCCCGATGGCGACAAGTCCGAGGCCGTGGACGCCATCCAACAACTCCTCCGGGAAGAACCAAAAAGCTGGACTCGCGCCTACCGGGCGGAAGTCAAGATGTTCGAGCTTTTGACCCCCGCCGCTTTGGAGGTCGAGTTCCAGCGACGCTTGGCGGAGGGCCAGTCGGTCTTCGATTCGTATCGGTCGGACTTCTACGATGCCGCGACGCTGGACTTGAGCGAAGAGGAACGAGAATCTCTCTACCTCAAACTGCTGGACGACCTGCAGTGGCGCTACACGGTTCGAGAGGCGGAACGTTCCAGCGTTCGAATCTCCAAGAGGGGGCGCCTTTTGGTGTTCGCCATTTCCGTGGTGATCGCGGTGGCTGTCCTCCAGTACCTCCAGTTCAAGGGGCAATCGAGCCGGGTGATCCTGGCCGCCGTTGCGGGCCTCTTGGGGGGCTGCTTCAGCATGCTGCTGGGAATGAAGCAACTGGACAAGCTTCGCTTCGAACAGTTGCGCGTCACCGAGAAGCTCGTCGAGCCCATTGGTCGCGCCTGCATTGGCCTGATGGCCGGCGTGTTCGTGTACTTCTTTTCCCTTTCCGTCGTGGCCCCCGAGTTCCTGCAATTGGCTCGGCCGGAGTTCTCGACCAAGGGGGCAGTGCTGGATGCGGCGCGCAGCAGGATGGATGTCTTGCTACGTTGCCACGCCATTGGCATCCAGGCCAGGTCGCCAAACACGGGAGCGGCGGAAGAGGCCGAACTCGTCCAAGCACCCACCGATGACCAGATCGAGACACTCGTCGATCTCCACAGCGAACATCTCGAAACCCTGTTCGCGCTATCGCGCGCCGGCGCTCAGATCGACGTCGACGGACAGATCGTGGCAAGCCTCCAAGCCCACGTCGACCTCGATCAGGAAGCAGAGTGGCAGCGGGGTTCGCCGAAGACCTGCTTGAGATCTTGCGCGGGGGTCGCGCCGGCCCGGAAGAAATGGCCTCGATCATCATCCTCGCGTTCTTCGCCGGTTTCTCCGAGCGCATGGTGCGGAACCTCCTTCGCCAAGGCGAAGAGCGCATCGCCGGCGATCCGGGCGGCAAATAGACAGGAACGGAACGCGGAAAGGTTCACTCACCGAATCCCAAATCCGGCGCAACCCGCCGTCCGGAAAACCCGTCCAAAGCCCGAATTGCCCCCGCCCGCCGGGGGAGCGGGTGCGCGAACCGAGCCAAGCCCTGTTCGGAGTCCGACCTGGGGCTACACTCATCGCCCACTCGCGCGTGGTGCGGGAAAAACCACAAGGGTTTCACGAGAGGAATAGGGAATGAGCCGAGTCTGCAACGGTGGGCGCGCGGCGGGGCTTCTGACGGCAATGCTTGTCTTCGGGGGTTCCGCGGTCGCTCAGAAGAGCATCGACACGCCAGATGAACCGGTGGTCGGCGAGAGCCGGTCCATCGCCGTCATCCCGGACCTGCAAAACGCCCGAGAGATGGCTGGTGGACGCCTTTGGACCCGCACGATTTCGGTGCGAGGAGCAAGCTTCCTGAAGGCGCACCTGGTGAACGTCAACCTTCGCGCGGGCGACGTGTTGACGATCCGCAACTCCCAAGGCCGAGTGGTCGAAAACATCACCGGCCGTGGTCCCAAGAACTGGGGAACGTTCTGGGCTCTTTCCTCGTTCGGCGATGAGATGACGCTCGAGTTGCGAGTCCGCCACGAGTACGGCTACCTGCCCTTTCGCGTCGACGAAGTCATTGTCGGCAACGGTCAGATCTTCAGCACCCCTGGCGACAGCGATGGGCCGGAGAGCATCTGCTCTCCCGGCGACTTCGAAGACGTGCAGTGCTACCAGTCCGACGCCGCCAAGTGGGCGAACGTGTTGGCCTCCGTCGGAGTCATGTCGGTGGGCGGGAATCCGAACACCGCGTTGTTCTGCTCCGGCTGCAACGTATCGCCGCTCAACTACGTGTTGACCAACGATCACTGCATCGAAACCCAAGCGCAGTGTGACAGCAGCGAATTCGTGTTCAAGTTCTACCGCCAAGGCTGCAATGACGGCTCGCCGGTCACTCCCGACTGGCAGAGCTTCCGATGCGACGACATCGTGGCCAGCTCTCCGTTCATCAGCTGCGACCAGGGTCTGGCCGACCTGGACTACGCGTTGTGCAGCGTGATCGGCGACCCGGCCGCGACCTTTGGTTTCGCGGAAGTCGACCCAAACCCGCTGACCGACGGCGAGGCGATCTACATCATCCAGCACCCGGCCGGTCGCCCCCACGAGATCACCCACGGAAGTGGTTCCGACGTGGACGTGGACGGCACCGTGCTTCGCTACTACTCCACTTTGGACACTGAGGGCGGCAGCTCCGGATCCCCCGTATTCCGTGAATCCGACGACAAGGTCATCGGTCTCCACCACTGTGGCGGCTGCTCCACCCCGGGCACCGGCAACCGCGGCATGCTGATGTCGGACATCTATCCGGAAATCGAAGGGTTCCTCTGCACACCGAGCCTGGAGATCGTGGCGGCCTCGATCACCACCCCAGTGGAAGTCAGCGGCAACGGCGACACCATCATGCACCCCGGAGAAGTCTGGCAGGTCACCCCGTCAGTTCGCAACTCGGCCTGCGCCGACGACGCGACCAACGTGACCGCGGACATGCAGGTGAACGGCGGCTCGGCCGCGGTGACGCTGCTGGACACCGTCGCCAGCTTCGGCAACGTCAATGCGGGCGAGAGCGCTAGCTCGGCTTCGCCGGTTCGCTTCCGAATCGGTTCCACCGTCGCCTGCGGTTCCGACGTGATCTTGGACGTCATCAACATCACCGCCAACGAAGGCGGCCCCTTCACAGACGCTCCGAACGCGTTCCATCAGAAGACCGGGGAAGCTCCGTTCATCACCGAGTACACCGACGACTACTCCTCGGGCCTTGGCGCCTGGACCATCGTCGACGGCGGCACCGGAGCCGGCGCCGCTCAGACCTGGACCGATGGCAACCCCGGCGGTCGCACCCTCGGGCTGACGGCCCCTTACGTCATCGTCGACTCGGACAACCACGGCACTGGTCTCGACATGGACGAGGAGTTGATCAGCCAAACGATCGACGTCTCGACCTACAGCATCGTCGAGCTGCAGTTCGACCATGAGTTCCGTTGGTGGTCCGGCGGCAACGACGAGCAATGTGACGTGGACGTTCGCTCCAGCCTCACTGGCGGGGCTTGGGTCAACGTGGCGAACTACTCCGGTGGCGACGCCAGTGGCAATGTCCTTCTTGACATTACGGCCCAGGCGGCAGGCGCCTCCGACCTTCAGGTTCGCTTCCACTACTACCAAGCCAACTTCGAATGGTGGTGGGCCATCGACGACGTGTTCGTGCTGGGCAGCAACGGCTTCGAATGCGACAACGGATCCTTCGCCCTGTTCGGCACCGGCTGCGTTGGCACCGGCGGCCAGACGCCGATCCTCGAAGGACTGGGATCGGCCACCCCGGATGCCGAGCTGACGATTCAGGTTCGCGACGGCCTGTCGAACGGCCTCGGCCTGCTGCTCTGGTCCACGACTGACAATCCGTCAGCGTCCCCGTGCGTCTTCCAGATCGGGTTCCCGACCTTCCTGACCATGGTGATCAACCTGGACAGCTCCGGTGAATGGAGCATCACCGGCCTGTCTCCCCCGGTCCTGAGTTCAACCCACGCGTACTTGCAGTTCCTGGGCAAGGACTCCGGGGCCGCCGTCGGCAAGTTCACCTTCTCCAACGGCTTGGACATGTTCATTCAGGACTGAGTCCACTCCGCAGTTTGAATCGCCCCAAGGGGGCCCTCCGAGCGAGGGCCCCCTTTTCTTTTCGGTCGCGATTGCCGTCCCTTCACACAACGTCGTACAAAGAGCGATGCGGATCTGCCGCCGATCCATGGGCCGCTGGTTTTGGTTCGTCGCTCTCGATTCGCGGAGCTCCGATCGCCCTGCGTCGAGTGCAGGAGTTGAGTCGACGGCTGGCTGCCTCATCGGAGTTTGTCGCAAGCGATCGGGAAGGCACTCGGCCCCCTTCCAAGGCCCCCCCGACAACGAAATCTTGTAGCGCGCGCCGCGGCCCGGGTGGCTGTGCCCTCGCGGTCACCCAGGACCTGCTTCCGCAAAGTTCCAAGTTCGTCGATGGATCGGTGCCCTTCGAAAAAAGCAGGAAATTCGTGCGACATTCTGGGTCTTTCCCGGCTGTCGGTCTGCAGGGCGCCTCGTCGCTCGGGGAAAGCCCACTTCGAGGTGGCGCCGATTGCCCCGCATCGCCCCTCTGTTCCCTGAGAAAAGGACACCCCGATGATTCGGACCTTTGCCCTCCCGCTGCTACTCGGCCTTGCCTTCCTTCCCCGCGCCGCCGCGCAGAGTACGGACTACTTCTCCCAGGTTCCGTTCTTGCAGAGAGTCTTGACCGGTACCGACTCCCAGTCAAACTTCAGTGCCGGCTATCAGGAGTTCGTGAGCACGACCATTCCCGTTCCCGCCGGATTCACGGTTCTCTTGAGCGCGACATTCACCGCCGAATCTCGCTGCGTTGAGTCCGGCGCCGACACTGGCAACTGGTGCAGCATGCAGATTCTCATTGACGGCGAAGAGGCGTTTCCACAGGCGACACAAGTCGAACTCGATTTTGCTTTCGACAGCACCGATCGAGGCAACAACAGCAGCGGTTCCTTCGAATCCCACTCCTTCAGTCGTCACCGCTGCTACACCAATTCCACCAGCATCACGCAGCAGGTCCCCGTCGTGGTCGAGTGGGGTGTCACCAACCTCAGCGGGGGAGGCTCTCCGTCGTTCTGGATTGACGACTGGACGCTGGTCATTCAAGAAAGCCAAAACTGCTTCGAGGTCACCGAGTCGACGTTGACCGGATCCCTCGGGCCACAGTTTGAAACGCCGGAGAAGTTCGAAGTCCGGGAGCCTCGTTCGGGGGCCCCGTCCATGCTGCTCATCTCACCGATCACGCTGGGAAGCAGTCTCAGCCACAGCGGCCCGCTCGACCTGAGTCAGTCGGTGATCGCCAGCCCGCTTGGTCACCGAAAGAATGCCCAACAGCGTGGGGAACTGCGCGAACTTGAATTGTTGCTCGACGTGGATCCGTCCCTCGAACTCCTGCAATACCGGATTCGTCAGATCGTTCAGGACGGGACCGAGTCGGAACGCGCCATGTTGTCCAACAGCCTGGAAATGCTCCTGACCAATCATCGCTGAATGGTCTTCCTCGGCTGCCGTCACCAATGACGGCAGCCGAGGAAACAGACCCTCTGACCCAAAACGAAGCCCCGCGTGCCCGCAGTCCATCCGCCTCACGGACGCCCATCGCGTCTCTTCCGCCCTTCGTCGTCCGAAGTCCCCCCCGGCTCTTGATGGCGGCCCCCAGGGAGCGCCCCGGAATCCGCTTGTCCTCCCGACCTCGGGGAAGGCGTGGGGCTATGATTCTCCCTTCGCCTCTCGCCCCGGAGGATCCCCCCATGCTTGCAGCCATGCTTGCCGCAATGACGGCAGTCGTCGACCCGCCCGCCGAACCCAATGTGCTTTGGATCTACATTGAAGACATGGCGGTCGATGTCGCCTCCGAGATCCGTGGGGAACCCTCCCCCATCCGCACCCCAAATCTCAAGCGGCTGGCGCAAGGGGGAATGCGTTTCACCAACTCCTACGCGCCAAGCCCGGTGTGTTCGCCATCACGCACCGCGGCCATGTTCGGGCAATGGCCCATCACCACGGGGTTCTGGCAAAACCGCCAACCCATGCACCAGAACACCCTGAATGGAATTCAATCTCTGCCGTTCCGCTATCAGAACGAAGGCTACTACGTCTCGGGAGCCGGCAAGATCTTTCACCGGGAGTACATCGATCCTCCCTCTTGGGACAGCTATCAGGTGTTCCAGAACGATCCGTGGATCAACGACCCGAGTTCTCCGTGCGGCGGTGGCTGCCTGTACTTCGGCCCATTCGAGAATGGCGCGGACGGCTCCCTCGGCAAGATGTCGGACACCAAAGTCGCCGATCATGTGATTCAAGAGATGCAAGGAATCCAGGAACCGTTCTTCTTGGCTGCCGGCTTCATCGCCCCGCACACGCCGTTCAAGTATCCCGAGTCGTATCACTCGAGGTACGGCGCCTACTCCGACGTGGTTCCCCTGCCGGACGAGGAGTTCAGCAACTGGCAACAAAGCCTCGACCTGGAGGCCTATGACAGCTTCACCGAGATCGATCCGGGCTACACCTTGAACCCGGCCATGTTCCGACGCCAAGCCACCGTCGCTTACTGGCGCACCATGACCTACATCGACACCCAAGTCGGACGCTTGCTCGATGCCCTCGACAGCAATGGGCTCACCGATCGCACCATCGTGGTGATGGTCACCGACCACGGCTACTCCGTCGGTTATCACCAACGCTACGGAAAAGGCACGTTGTTCGATTGGTCCGCCAAGTCTTGGATGACGGTTGCGGTTCCGTGGCTCGACCCCGGTCATGGCCTGGACTGCGCCCGTCCGGTCGATCACGTCGACCTGTATCCCACCCTGATGGAACTCAGCAACCTGTCCCAGCCCAGCGGCCTCGACGGGGACAGTCTGGTGCCCCTGTTGACCAACCCGACCGCCTCGACCGATATGGCCTTCGCCATGGTCGAAACCCTCAACGAAGCTCGAGCCTTCATGGCACGCAGCGACAATTACAAGTTCATCTACTGGGGCGACTCAGGACTGCACCAGTTCTACGACATGGGCAATGACCCGGGAGAGTACACGAACCTGTACGGCAATCCTGCCTACGACAGTCTGGTCGCGACTCACCTTCAGGCGCTGATCAACCGGGGCATGGTGCCACCGCCCGCGGAACAGCCTTCGTGGGGCCCGCGGTCCCTCGAGCTCCCTCGCTAGGCCGACTTCGCCCTTCGACAACCGTGGCCGGCGTCCCGGGATGAATTGTCGAGTCGCACGACCCGCTTGAGCGATCGAAAGCCACTTCCGTTCAATCGCAATGGTCGATTCGCAATGACCGTTTCGGCAACGCAATGACTCCGGACCAGATGCTCGAGGAACGGTCCCCTCACTTGCTGGCACGGAGCACTCGAAGCAGATTGTCCTGCGCCACCAGCTGGCGCGTGGCCGGGGACAACTGTTCCAGCAGCCGTTGCACTCCGTCCACTTGCTCCAAGCTGCGCTCCATCGAGTGAAGCGAGGCGTCAGTGCCGACGACAAACCGGGTGGGGTGGGCTTCGATCAGAGCGAGCCATTGAGGCCAGACATTCTGCTCGTCTGCGTAGATCGTGTACTCCGGGGATCGCGGGTGGTGCCGCCAGGTGCGAGCGCTGAGTTCGTAGACCAGGTTCGGGTGTCGGCGAATCCAGCGTTCCGCCAGGAAACACGGGGTGTATCCCCCGTGGGCCCAGATCACGGTGACATCCGGAAAACGCTTGAGCAACTCGTCCATTTCTTTGAGGTCGGTGATCTCGCAATGGACGTTGACTGGGACTTCGTGCTTGGCAGCAAGTTCGAAGAGGCCGACGGACAACGGGTGCAAGGGTCCATAGTTCGCCTCGGGAAACCCGCGACCGGGAAAATGGGTGACCGAGAGCTCACCGATGCCGGCGAAGACCCCCGTCGACAGGGCGGCGTCGACTTGATCGAGCAACGAAAGATCTCGGGCTTCCCACGCCGAACGGTAGCTCTTTCTTTCCGGAGAGACGGAGTAGAAAGGGATGAACTTCGACGGGTCGCGACGCGCCGCCTCCGCCAAGAGTGCGTTGTCACTGTTTCGACCCCAGAACACCACGGCGCGTTCAATGGAGCGCTCCTCCATGAGCTCCAACGCCATCGCCACATCGTTCAGGTGAAGGTGAGCGTCGACGAACCCCAGTGCTTTCTCTTCCCCCAACGGGCGCGGCTCGGATCCGCGCGCGGAACTCGTCGCCCGTCTCGCCTTCTTCTTGCGAGGAGCCGTGGACGAAGAGTCTTGCTCTTGGGTGGGAGCTTGCGCCAAGGGCTCTGCCGGCCGCGCCGTCAGACACACTCCGAGCCCCACCACCATCACGAATCGCCAGAACCTCACTTCTTCCGCTTTCCGAATTTGAGCCCGGACCAAGTCGCGTCGAACGCACAGATCTTGTAGTCCACCAAGCCGTGATCGAGGCCGCTGCGACGCACGTGATCCTGAGTCACGTCGGTTGCCAAGCCCGAAGCCTTCTTCGGCCACAGAATCCACATCCCCCCGGCGGGAACCTTCTTGGCCATGGCGACAATGCGAGAATCGAGAGTCTTGCGAGCTTTCACGAACCACATCATCAGGTCGACATTGCCGCGCGGCTGATCCTTCCACACAGAACCTTCCGGCAGCGCCCCCACGGTGGCGGCAGCGTCCTCGGGTGCACCCCACGCCCCGACCACGAAGTCCGGCTTGATTCCGAGCTTCTTCGGCAACGGCGTGCCCGAGTATCCCTCCAGGCGGTGACCCGGCACGATCGGATCCGTGGGTGGCCTGGCCAGCGAACGAGTGATGGCTCCGCGAACCCGTGTCCACGTGGTGAACGTCGCATCGGGCAATCGAGCCTTCACCATCTTCACTTTGTCGGCCGCCCCATCGACGAAGACCAGAGGGACCACGCGAGTCGACTTGGCATCGCGCAGCGCCATGGCCAAATCACGCCCCTGGGTCGGCATGCGAGACAAGTCGATGACGAACGCCTGGGGAGGACGCGCCCTGACCTTCTTCAGGTCCTCGGGACCCGTGGAGTGCTGGACCCCGACTTGATGTCCCGCCTTGCGCAGCTTTGCGGCACGCTCCTTCGCTTCTTCCGCATGCCAATGGTACAGCCGGATTCGGGCCATGGCTCGAGCGCTCCACGCTGACCGCGGCACAGCCGGGGGCACCGGAGAGCCTTACGACACAATCGCCGTGCGTTCGTGCGAACGCGATTGCAACGCTCCCACCGCCGCCGCGGTGAAAATCACGGGGTACAAGTCTTCGAAGTACCACAGCTTCGCGAAATAGAAACCGATCGGGGTCGCCGAAGTTTCTTTTTTCTCCCAGCGCTCGCGCAGCCAGGCCTCCCCCCGCTGCAATGCGTCTTCCGGGACCTCTTCGAAGCGAGACAACCCGTGCAACACCAGGGCCGTCTCCTCCACCGAAGACGGGGCACCCTTGCCCCCGCCCCAGCCTCCGTCCTCGTTCTGCATATCGAGCAGCGCTCGGACGCCGCGGCTCGCCGTCCGGTCCAGCTCGACCTCGCGAAGCGACGGATTCAGCTCCGCGATCGCGAAAAGAACCCGAGCGGTTCCATACACCGGGTTCTCGTCCTCGACGACGAACTGATTGCCGAACCACAGCGGCACCCAGGTTCCGTCCGGTCGCTGCTGGTCTTTCAAAAACTGGATGGCTCGGCCGGTGGCGCCGGCGATGGTCTCCTTCTGATCCGACCAGGTGTCTCGCCAGCGATCCCATGCAAGTAAGGCGTGAGCCGTCAATTCCGCACTGCTGCGATCGAAGGGCAATTTCCCCCACCCGCGGCAGAACGTCGGGATTCCCCCATCGCTGTTCTGAAGATCGAGCAGCCATTGCACCCCCTGCTTGGCGGAGACCTGGACAGACTCGTCTTCGGGATTCAGGAGATGCAGCGCGACCAACGCCCCGGCGGTGTCGTCGGCATCGGGCACCGCTCCCGGAAGATCGGTCCACGACCAGGCCCCGGGAGCCGATCCGGTGTATGGGTGAATCTCGAGAAACTGCTGCCCGCGCAACCAATCCGTGACGCGACGGCGCTCGTCCTGGGACAAACCGAGATCTGGTTGCCCGAACTCCGCCAGGGCTTTGACCGACAACGTGGTCACCCAGGTGGCCAAGTCCGTGTCAATGGGCCAGCTACCATCCGAACGTACCGATTGTTCGAGAAACGCGGCACCACGGCGAACCACGATCGAATCGGCACTGCCGCTGTTCAACAAACTCATCATCACGAAGCTGGTGAGCGGGACGGCTTCCAGAAATCCTCCGTTGTCCGGTTGGAGTCGCTCGAGGAGCCGCAGGGTCGGTCGACGGCACAGTGACCGAATGCCACGCACCAGGGGATTTCGCGAAGGCGCCTGATGGTGGCGCACTTGACCGATGGCGATCAAGGCCGGAAGCGCGTAGCTCACCACCTGCAATCGCAACCAGCGGAACCAGGCTCGAGGCAGCACCGACAGCTCGAATGGCAACGGCCGCACCCGCCGCCATCCCGATTGCGCGGGTCCAAGAGCCCCCGCCAAAGACAGCACGGTGAGAATAGGCACCGAGAACGTGTGGTCCTTGCCGTAACGCTTCAAGACCGCCATCGCCAACGATTCCGGATCGGTGCCCCCGACGGTCCGACTCAACCAATTCTCGATCCGCCTGCGAGTCGGGACAAACAACTCCTCCCCATCCGCGATTCGAAACGCGGCCCACACCAAACAGGTCGTGCTGAGATTGCTGAAGCTGCGCACGGTGTCGCCGTAACCCCCGTCCTCGTTCTGGGAACGGGCCAGCCATTCCATCCCTCCGCGGATCATGGCCCCATGGTCGGAACTTTCCGACGAGAGTCGATCCAGGTACGTCAGCGCAATCGCAGCCAGGGCCGTGGACAACGCGCTGCTCGACAGCTCTCCACGCCACATTCCTCCAGCGACTCGATGCTCGAGGAGCTCGCGACGAATGCCAGCGCCAAAGTCGTCGCTCACAGGCTCAAATGCCCCAGGGACAACAACCCGTAGAACGTGTACTCGCAGTCGAGCTGATCGTCTTCCCACGTGCCATGGAACCCGCCTTGGTTGGTCCACAGAGAATCCAGGAAGTCGAGACAGGGTTCCTTGATCGGCTCTAAGGAAACCTTCATCGCCGACAGCGCATGCAATGCGGTGGCGGTCGACAGCAGATCCGGGAGCGGCGCCAGAGGCATCGCGTAGAACCCGCCCTTCTCGTAGAAACGCGCGAGCAACCATTCCCCGAGTTGGGGATCCGGCGGCTCGCCCAGTTGCCGCAACAATGTCACCGCGGCCGTCGTCGAGGGAGTCAACCCGAGCGGCACTTCCTTCTGATTGGCATAGCCTCCATCCTCCGCCCGTAGCTTCCCAATGCACCTCGCCATTCCCTCTGGATCGGGGATCTCGCAGCCGAGATCCTGATACCCGGCCCAACTCAAGAAACAGCCGTACACGGTGCCGTCGGTTTCTTCCGGCAACGCGGCGTAGCCCCCATCGGCTTTGCGATGGCTTTCGATGCGCTCGCGCATGGCGTCCACGGGCATGCCTTCGCGCAACGCCATCGGCAAGTTGGCCCAGCATCGAGCCAGGCAGGAAACGTGGACCAGGTCCAGTTCCTGTCCTTCGCCAAAAGTCAGCAGATAGGCGCGAACACGCTCGTAGTCGACCTCCGCCTGCAGGGCCAGAAGGCCTTCGACGCCAAACACCGTGTAATAGAGATCGCTGTCTCCGGCACGATCCTGGAACCCACCATCGGTGTTCTGGTGACGGCGAAAGAAGTCTTCGACGAGGTTGGCGGAATCACCCAGTAGCCGAGGCGCCAACCTCGCGACTTGGAGCATTTGCAGTCTCAAGCTCACTGCACCAGCCCTTGATTTCGATAGTGAAGATCTTGCTCAGGACGCGACGCAGCAGTCCCTTGAGGCTCGGCGACTCGAGCTTCATCAATGCTCGAACGGCCTCCTCCTTGTAAGACTCGAGCAGCCGGTGGGCCCGGTCCTCGACGACCTGGCGAGTCACGATCTCGCGCAATCGAGCCATTTCCGAGGCGACCTTCGGATCTCGTTTCCAGGCGGCTCGAACCAGTTCCTTGTCCTCGCCGCGGGATTTCTCCAGCGCGATGGAAAGCGGCAACGCCGGACGCAAGGCCTCGAGGTCGCTCATGCCGTCGCCGTCGCTCAAGTCATCAATGTCGTCGCGAATCTGGTAAGCGATTCCCAGAGAGCGACTGTACTCCTCGAGAATCTTGAGGGTCTCCGCGGAAGCGCCCGCGAGGGTGGCTCCAATCTGTAGCGCCACCTGGAATGCGGGTGCCGTCTTCTGCCGGAAGATCTCCAGAACACGCACCGAAGCCAACGACTCGGGTTGGCGCTGCCAGGACAGCTCGACTCCCTGTCCTAGGCACAGAGTGCGATGTCCCTCGGCGGCGATGGCCAGGATCTTGGCCCGGGTGTCCCCGTCCGCCTCGACTTCCGCCAACAGCCGGTAACCCTCTCCAATCAGATAGTCGCCAACGTTGATGGCGATGCCATCGCCGACTTCGGCGTGGAGCGCTTTCTCTCCGTAGCGTTCTTCGTCGCCATCTTCCAAGTCGTCGTGGATCAGCGACGCCTTGTGGAAGCACTCGACCGCGAGTGCCACCTTCTTCAACTTGTCCGGAACCGCCTGCTCCGGGTCCGACTGCAACGCCTGATACGCGCACACGGAAAGGAACGGACGCCAGCGCTTGCCGGCGCGAGCCATCCAGTCCAGGGCAAGCTTCTGGGTTTCGTCGCTCTCGTCGAGACCCCAGGTCTCGAGTAGGGCGTCACGCTGGAACCATGACTGCACGGTTTCCCGCCAACCGTCGAGGTCCAATCGATGGGTGCGATCTTCACTGGTCAAATGGATCACGTCCCACACCCAGTCCAGGTCGACGTTGACGTCCTTGCAATCGTCCTGGAGGAGAGGAATGGCGATGCATGGAATGGCGGCAGCCTCGGTGTAAGGGAACGCCTTTTCCAGCACCGACAAGCAGCTCACGCCGACGATCGCCTCGACCTTTCCGGTCTGGATCAGCTGCATCACCAGCGCCGACCCTTCGGCAACCAGCACGGCGTATCCGAGCCGTTCGGCCTCGGCCTGGAAGTCCTGAATGGAGCACAGACCGCAGGTCTTGCACAGCAGCCCGAACTCGTCGAACGGAGCCGGACACTTTTCTTCCAGACGCAGGCACTTGGGCAGCAGCAACAGGCGTCGCTCGTAGGGAATGGACGCGAGTTGGTCACGCCACACGGCGCTGTTGAGCAACACCGCCATGAAGTCCCGAAAGCTCTCATCGATGCCGTGCTCTTCGCGAATCGTGCGAATGTGCTCGGTCAGTTCCTCCATCGAGAGCGGCGGAACGGGCTTGACCTTCTCCACGTAACGCTCGACCCATTGCTTCACCGAGTCGCGCTCGGTCTTGGTCGGAGGAACGCCAGGCTGGGTCGGCCGGAGCTTCTGCACGGGAACGGCCCGAGGCAGCTGAACGGCGGGAAGTTTCATCGATGGCTCCTGTTCCCGACCTCGGTCGGAACTGGCGAGTGAGGGATCACGTGTAGGCCCCGAAACCGAAAAACCAGTGTTTCTTGGCAAAGCGGTACATCCAGTTCTCTTCGGGGATCTCTTGGCCCGGATGGTGCTGGCTGGACCGGGCTTGCAGCGACTCGAGCTCGGCGAGCGCGGTCTGCCGCTGGGTGGTATCGCGGGCTTCGTGGGAAACGGCCAGATCGCGAACGAGATCTGGTCGTTCCAGCACAATGCAACCACGGGTGGTCTTGGCGGCCGTCTTGCGGAAGTCGTCGAGAAAACTCGACTGAGTCACCGTGTCGAAAAAGCTGTCGCCGTCGTGAATGGTCTCACGAGCGAACTGGATGATGGGACACGGTTCGATGTCGCCATAGGGACTGATGTGGTGGCTCACCCCCGTGGCCATGGGACAAAGAGCCTCGCCCTTGTCATCCCAATAGGCGTCGACGATGGCGATCGGCAACCTGTTGCGCATGCGGACGATGAAGCGCCGCACGTCGATCACCTGCTCTGGCGTCAGGGCGAGCTCCGGAGACGCGTCCGGCCCCACCACTCGATAAGTGTGGAACCAGGCGTAGTGCACGCCCATGTCGATGAGCCGGTGCAACCAGGACTCCTGAACCAAGTCGTCGATGTTGGTCTTGCAGACGCTAGTCGCGACCCCCACGATCAGCTTGTGGCGCCGACACGCCTGCAACCCAGCCAAGGTCTTGTTCAGGACCTCGGGCCGCCCCCGCCGTTCGTCACTGACCACCTCGGTTCCTTCGATGCTGATCAAGGGCGAAGCGTTGCCACAGCGTCGCAACCGCGCCGCCACTTTGTCATCGATGAGCTGGCCATTGGTGAAGATCTGGAAATAGCAATCCGGATGGGCTTCGAGCAGGTCGAACAACTGCGGATGCAAGAATGGTTCGCCGCCGAGAATTCCGAAGAAGCTGTTGCCGTGCTTCTTGGCGTCGTTGACGATCCGGTTCAAGGCGTCCAGATCGATGTGCTTGCTCGGGCTCGCCACGTCGACCCAACATCCCTGACAGCGCAACTGACAGCCGCTGATGATGGAAATGAACAAGAACGGCGGGAAGTGCTCGCCCTTCTTGAGTCGCTGCTTGAACTTCTGCACCGAGCGCATGCCCTTGTAGCCGAAGTTGTAGCCGAACTTCCACAGCAGGCGAGGATCGGTCTCCCGCAACATCCGACCGGCGAAACGCATCATCATGAGCCGGCCTCCCCGCCTTCTTCCACCTGGGACTGTTCGGCCAGCGCGGCATCGGCTCTGGCACGAGCTTCCTCGGCCTTGGTCTGGATCTCATCGAAGCTGGGCAGCGAGGAGAACACCTCGTCCGGGATATCCATGCGGCCTTTCAGATCCACCAAGCACTTGCGGCGCTCCTGGAGCGCTCGTTTGTCGTCGCGCTCCTTGGAGAAGCGTTGCTTGGCGTTTTCGCTGCGCTGGCGAATCATCGAGTAGACGTCGCCACCGAGCAGCGCCGAGATGTCGACCTTCATGGCTTCGCGCTGGAGATCCTGAGCTTGCACTTCGGCGCCATTGATCGGTCCTTGGGCGTACTTCGGAAACAGGATGGCGACTTCGGGGCAGACCCGGGAACAAGCCGGACAGTCGGTCTTACAGTTCGACTCGTTCTGAACCTTGATGCCACCACCCGGACGCACCCCGTACACGTCGAACAAACAAAAGCTCAGGCACTGCATGCAATCGGTGCAGCGGTTGTAGTCGATGACCGGGAACCAGGGCTTCCATGGCTTGGAGGGTTCCGGCGCACTCGCCGAACCCTGTTGCGCCACCAGTGCCTGGACTCCCGCCGCATCGGTGCCACCAATGTCGTGGATCCCTCCCTCGGCGGAAAGGTCCGCCGGTGGCGTTCCGCCGAAGTCGCCGAGAATCATCCACGGGGCGGGTCCGGGAGGGACGGAGTGGGCGTCCGTGGTCACGGCGACTTCGTAGCCGCTCTCCAAAAGAGACGACACCGCGCCTTTGGCGTTTCCCGTGGCGGCACCAACCATCACGATGCGTCGTCGTTCAGCAATCATGACGATTCTCCTTCCGAAGGTGTGCCCGCCACCGCGGGAACCCCCAAGGCCGAGGCGACCTTTGCCGCGGACTCCTCTCGCATGTTCAGGACATCAACTCCCTTCTCCGGAAGGGGAGCGCCGCCGGCGTGAAACAGCCAACGGACGGCCCGCGGGTAACAGGCCACGATTTTGACCGGTGGATCCGAGTTCGGCTCCGAAGAATCCGTCGCGGCGGCACCACAAGACGAAGCCCAGTCCTTCAATCGCGGATCTTTCCGCGCGGACATCTCGCAAAGATCGGGAACCGCTTCGAAGTTCGCCCCGGATTCGAGAAGAGACTGCAACACGTCCTCCTTCACGTCGGCAGGGACAACCTTGGCGTAAGCACAACGGCAATACAGGATGCGCGTCGGTTCGCCATCGCCTGCCGGGGATTCGTTGCGGGCAATCATCGAGCCGCCATCCGGTAGGTCGGATTGGGCCGCGCCGGCGAGAAGCTCTCCACGTGACGCTGCTTCGCCTGCAGTTTCGGATACTCCTGGAGGTGAGCCTGCAGAGATTGCAAACACACCTCCCGGACTTTCTCCGGAGGCCCCTCTACCCGCAGGTTGACCAGCAGCTCGCCGCTTTCCAGAGGAGCCTGCAGACGGTGAGACAGCTCCAACGCCGAGTCGTTGCGGACCACGTGAATCGCTGCCATGTCCGAGGCCATCTCGCTGGGAGCCAGGATCATCTTCAGGTGACCAATCTCGCCCCCGAACTCGTGGCAGGCATCGCGCACTCGCTGTCCCAGCTGCTGCAAGAACGTGTTGCCGTCGATGGCCTCGGACGATTCGAAGTCCCAGGTTCCATTGAACCATCCGAGCAGCGCTTCGCCCTCCGCGTAGACATCGTAGTCGACGTCCGGAGCGGTGTTGGCCGTGGGTTCGCTGCTCAGAACCGCCTGGAACCAGTCGTCCAGCCCCGTCCCTTCTCGCGCCGACACCTGGAAGCGTTTCGCATCGGGATAGCGCTCCGCCAGAGCGCGATCCAGAGCGCTCAGCTCTTCGGAGCTCACCAGTTCGGTCTTGTTGATGACCAGGAAATCGGCCTCTTCGAGCTGCTTTTCGTAAACGTACAGCACCTTCGAGGAAAACGCCTTTCCCTCTCGCAAGCCCAACACCCGGGAGGCGCGAATCGGATCCATCAACACGCTGAGCGGAGCGACCCGAAAGTCCTCGCCATAGATGCGACGCAACGGGAAGGTCACCGAAGCGCGCAGGTCGGTGCAACTGCCCACCGGCTCTGCCAGGAACACATCGGGCCGAGTCGCCTCGGAAAGCTTGCGCGAAGCATCGACCAGGCTTTCGAAGCGGCAGCAGAAGCACCCACCGGTGATTTCTTCAACGTCGAACCCCTGAAACTGCGCCAAGGCCGTGTCGACCAACCCATAGCTCTGATCGTTGGTGATCAGCCCCACGGATTTCCCGGCGTCGCGCAAGTAGTGCGCGAAGCGCAGCAAAGAGGTGGTTTTCCCTGCACCGAGGAAACCACCCACCATCACGTACTGAGCTTTCTTGGTTTCGGCTTTGTTCACTGCTGCGGTCCTTTGCCTTGTTCAGCGAGCATCTTATCGATGATGGCGTCGAGCACCCCGACATATGCGTGGACATCGCCCGCATCCTGGTCGGCCTCGCCTCGCACTTCGTAGAGCCATCCCCGCCCATACGGTTCGGACTCCAGCAACGTGATGTCTTCTTCCAAATCCGGGTTGCTTCGATGAAAGGTTCCCTGGGCGACGCAGTAAACATCGGTCAAGGCTTTGAAACCTTCCAAGGTGCCGATCACCTGTCCCACACGAACTTCGCTGCCCGCACTCACCTGGAATTCGAACTCCACCAAGTCGCCGAGCATGCGGGTCGCGAACTGGGTCAAACCCACCCGACAGACTCCGTCGTCCCGTCGTTCGATCCAGGAGTGGGACGCGGAGTATCGATGGGTCACCGGCAATCGGGTCGTGAACCGGGAGCGCTTGTACAGCAACGGGGGAGCGGTGGAAGGTTCCATCACGCGGCCCCCGCTTGCACACGCTGCACTGCTTGGACCATTCCGGCCAGGTCCGGCAATGGAGTTTCGTGGGACCATGACAGACGCACCGCCCCTTCCATTCGCTCCGCGGACAAGCCGAGAGAAGCAAGCACGTGGCTACAAGTCGCCGTGGCAGAGCTACACGCGGCGCCATCGGAGATCGCCACGAACGGCTCCCAAGCTTCGATCAGGGAGCGAGCATCGAGCCCCTCCACACTCAGATTCACCATCGAGTCCACTCGGTGCGGAGAGTCGCCATTGATGTGGATGGGCAATTGGCGCAGCGCGCTTTCTAACTGTCGTCCGAATTCTCGACAGCGCACCTGCCGTTCGTGGCATTCCTCGGACGCCAACTTCGCCGCAAGCCCCAAACCCACGCACAAGGCCACCGGATGAGTACCCGGACGCCATCCGCGCTCTTGTCCGCCACCCCACATGAGGGGCTGTAGCTGCGGTCGCTTGCCGCCTCGCTTGCGTGCCACCAAGGCCCCGATTCCTTGCGGGGCGTGAAGCTTGTGACCACTGATGCTGATCAAGTCGATTCGCGGATGGCGCAAAGCCTCGGGCTCCTTGCCGAACCCTTGGGCAGCGTCTACGTGAAAGAGTGCCGGGTGGTCCCCCAGACGCTCGGCGATTTCTTCGATGGGCTGGCGGACGCCGATCTCGTTGTTCACCTGCATCACCGACACCAGCCAAGTGTCGGGGCGCAAGGCCGAAAGGATCGAATCCGCGGTGACTCTTCCTTCCGGTTGCGGGGCCACCCATTCGACTCGATGGCCGCGACGCTCCAGCTCCTGCAACGGCTCGAGCACGGCCCGATGTTCCAGACGAGTGCTCACCACGTGGTGTCGCCCCGAGTCGCGAGCGGCGGCCTCTAGCCCCAAGGTCGCCAGATTGTTGCTCTCGGTCGCTCCGCTGGTGAAAACGACATCGCCCCGGCGAGTGCCCGCCGCCCGAGCCACGCGGTCGCGCGCCTGCTCCAACGCTTTGCGGGCGCGCAATCCCACCGAATGAGTCCGACTCCCCGCGTTGCCGAAACTCTTGCCAAGAAAGCGCATCACCTCGTCGCCGACCCGGGGGTCCACGGGAGTGGTCGCGGCGCAGTCCAGATAGACCGTCATGCTGGGTCAGGTCCCTCCGCTGGACCAGTTTCCTTGGGAATAGTTTCCCGACGCGGACCGGCGGTCCCATCGGCCGAGGTTCCCGGTTCACCGCGGACCCAGCCGGCAACCCCGAAACGCTTGCGCCGGGATCATAACCTGTTGGGACCGAACGAGTTGTAGTCCCTCGGGGCAGCTCCGAAACGGCGCGTCTGTTTCACAACGAACGCCCGCCCCCGACGGTTTGACAAAGTCTTGCAAAGTTGGACAAGCTGCTGGTGCGCAACGACTTGCGACAGACTCGAAGTTTCGTCGCTGGCACCGGTCGGGGCCCTAGCCTTGCAGGGACGCGAGGAACTCGACGAGATCCCGCAGCTCCGAACGAGTCAGGGTCTCTTCCAGACCCGCAGGCATGGAGGACTTCCCGGTGCGTCGTTCTCTCACCCGATCCACCTCCACGCGCACTTCGTCTCCGGCGGCAGTCATCAAGACGATCTCTGCCGAGTCCTCCGACCGCATCGTCCCCGACACCACCTCCCCATCGTTCGTGAACAGCACCACCGTCTCGTACCCTGGGGAGATGGCTTCGTCGGGCCAAAGCACCGAGCTCAGCAATTCCTCGCGGGACAGACGCCGCCCCACGGCCTGCAAGTCCGGACCGGTGCGATCTCCTGTCCCATCGAGGGTGTGACAACGCGCGCATTGCAATTCCAAACGCGACCGAAACAATTCCGTCCCGAGTTCCGCGCTTCCCCCCTCGAGAACGTCCCGGTAGGCCGCGACCCCACTCTTGTTGCTTTGGCGCCGCAAGTACTTCTTCAGGCCCTTGCGAACTTCCGGATCAGACCGCTCCCGGGCCGCCTCGACGACATCGAGCATCAGCGCTGCGGGCACTTCCCCCTTCAATAACTGCTCCAGCAAAACAGCGATTCGCCGATCTGCCGACGCGTCGGGAACCCGGGCCAGGAGTCGGAGGGCGAGCTGACGCTCTTCGACCGGGGAATCGGACAAGGAGCGTTGCAACTCTTCCAGCCCCCGGCGCGGATCCACCCGAAGCACCTGCTTCACGGCTTCCATTCGCAGCTTGGGCTCGCGACTGTCCAAGGCCCGCTGCAGCAGCGAGTTCGAGTCTTCGCCATGTTTCCACATCAAGCGGAACGCTTCGCAGCGAGTTTCCACCGAGCGCGAGGAATCGAACACCCAGGGCCGCAAATCCGGAAGTTCGTCGAGATCCAAGCGTCGAGCAAGCTGAAACAACCGTTGCAAGGCGACTCCCCGCCGTGACTCGACCAGCTGCGCCAAACGCGGCGCCAAGGCAGCTTTCAAGGCGGAGCCATCCCGCGGATCGAGGGGATCGAGAACGCCCAGAATGGGATCGGTGGCGGGCGGCTCTTTCCACCGTAACAACAACGCCAGAAGAAACTCTTCCAAGGGTGGCGCGAGGTGACGGCCGGCGAGCAACTCAATCAGCTGCCGGGCCTCGGCCGGGCCGCCTCGCCGAAACATTGCACCCAGCACTCGGCGCCCGAACGCCTCGGTGTGATTCGCCCTTGGCAACGCGAGCAGGCGCGCAGCGCCTTGTTTGGCAAGGGCCGTCAAGGCTTCGGGAATGGGACGGTCGTAGATTGCCAAGGCCGCCTCACTCGCCAACGACGGATCTTCGTCGTTGAGGAACGTCGCGATCCGCGAATCCCCTTGTTGGCGCAAGGCGAGAATCGCCACCATTCGCGCGACGGGAGAGCGGGCCGAGGAAAGTTCGGCCAGCGCCTCTCCGGACTGGGTTCCTGCCAAACCGGTGGCAACCGCATGGCGCAGGAAGGCATCCCCTGGCTCCCGCCGAGCCCGTTCGAGCAAGGGCCCCCGACACTCCGCTCCCCCATGAGCGCGAAGCGCCAACGCGGCGGCACTTGCGACTCTTGGATCCGAGTCGCTCAACGCTGCCAACAGCAAACCCACGTCCGCGTTTTTGACCTCGCCGTACGCTCGAACCGCCAGTGCACGCACCTGCGGATCCGCGTCGTCCATCAAGGCAACGAGAAGGGAAATGCTCCCAGATCGAGAGTTCTCTCGCGCGAGTTGCCCCAACCCCCACACCCCGTGACAACGCTGACGCAAAGGGGCCCCTTGGCGTGTCGCGGAACGCAACTCTTCGACAGCTCCGCGACGCACGAACTCAAACTGAGCCGACTGCCGCAAGCGTCGATCCGGATGATTCAAACGATCCAGCAACTCGGCGGTCGGAAGCTCTTGCACGGGTTGCCGCACCATTCGCTGCCACTCCTCGAGAATGGTGCCTTGCGCCGCGTCGTGTTGCAGGGTGTAGATGCGCCCTTTCCCCGTCCCAACGAATCCTCCCGTCCAATCGCTCAAGAAGATCTGTCCGGGCACCCCGAAAGCAAGGTCAGTCACCGCCGGTCCTCGGAGCAAGCGCCGCGAGCTCGACAGTTGGAAGCCGGCGCCTGCTTCTGCCACGGTGAACGCAATCACTCGTCCGCGATGTCCGGTGTAGTCCGCCAAGAAAAAGTGATTCTCAAACTCGGATGGCAAGCCGAAACCGGGGTAGGCCGCCAGTCCTGCCGGCCCCACGCCCAAGTAACCAATCGGCGGCAGCGCATAGGCGGGTCGGTTCTCCCCTTCGATTTTCCAGAGCTGATCGAGGTTCCACGGCCCGCGCGGCGTCTCTCCTCCCAAGAACTGATACTCCATGCGCCATCCGTAGGTGGCGCCTTCCATCAAGAACACCACCCGGGCTTTGTCTCCCGAGTCGGCATTGTTGTCCACGGTGAAGAGGTTGCCGAAGTCGTCGAAGGCCAGCTCCTGGGGATTGCGCAATCCCGTGCAGTAGACCTCCAGATTGCTGCCATCGAGGTCACAGCGGAACACCGCCCCGGTCGCCGGATCGTGAGGCCCCGCTCCGTCGGCGTCGCGTAGGTCGTAGCCGCGATCTCCGATCGAAAAGTACAGGCGGCCGTCCAGTCCCCGGGTCAAACCGTGAAGGTCGTGTCCGGAATACGAGTAACGCACGCCGAATCCATGGGCGATCGAGCGTGTTTCATCCGCCACTCCATCGCCCGTCGAGTCCGTCAGGGACCACAGATGCGGGATGTTGCTGTAGAACACCGTGTCGTCCACGCTCAGCACTCCTGCACCAAGCCCGGACAACCGATCGCGATACCCATCGGCGAAGACCACCGAGGAGTCGCAGCGACCGTCTCCGTTGCGATCCTCCAGCCGGCGAACGCGGTCCTCGGCGCGAGTGAAGTACTTCAGCCCACCCCGAAAGCGACTCGCCCACTTGTCCTGCAAGCCCCGTCGATCGTCCAGGGTTTGACAAGCCAAGTCATCGAGGAGCCAAAACAGGTGGTGCTCATCATCGGGCACACCGTTCAGCACTCGGAACGATTCCGCGACCCAAACCCGTCCTCGGAGATCCACGTCCAGCGCCACGGGTTGCACGACGTCGGGCTCTGCGGCAAACAGGTTCCAGCGAAACCCGGTGGGCGTTTCGAACGTGTCGATCGCCGACTCGGCTTCGCTCCACGGCAACCCGCTCGAGGGTGATGAGGGAACCCCCGCTTCCGGGTCCGCGGATGACAGATGGGACTCGGAGCCGTCCCGCTCCTCGACCCGCTCGCCACACGCGACCACCAAAAGCAGGGCCCCCCCCGCCCATCGAACGCGTTTTGGGGACCGTGGGCGACGAAGGATCACGAGGTCAAGGGACGGTCGAAGCGAGCGCGTGGCAGAGCAGGAGCCATTTCCCGGCGGGCCCTCCCAGTGAGCCGAGTGAGGGGTGTCGAGACCTTTCCGCAGACCTCGACCTCGACGCAAGATAGCAAGCCGCCGCAGTCCGGTGGCCTGCGACTCAGACCGAACTCGACTCTGGGACTGGCTCTTGGGAAACCACCGGAGTTTCGATCGGCAGGCACACCTCGAAGGTCGTGGCGACATCGGGTTGGGAGGTCGCCCCCAAACGCCCGCCCTGGATCTCCACCAGAGTTCGAGACAGGGTCAAGCTGAGCCCGCGTCGCTTGCCGCCGATCACCGACTGAGGGGCGAACAGGCCGCCGAACACCTCTTCGAGTTCCTCTTCAACGATGCCGCGGCCTTGGTCCGTGATTCTCAAGAAGGACTGGTTCCCCACGGTCTCGCTGGACACGGTGACCGTTCCCTTCTCCGGGCTGAAGCGAATGGCGTTGTCGATCAAGGATTCGACCACGATCCGCATGGTCCGGGCGTCTGCGAAGATGGTCTCGGCCGAGTAGTCTTGCACGATCTTCAAGCCGCGATCGTCCACGATCACCTGTTTCGAGGACAGAGCTTCCTCCACCAGCTCGCGGACGTCGAGCAGACGCGGGAACACCCCGATCAAGCCCGCCTTGTACTGTCCAAGCAGAATCCCCTTTTCCACCATTCGGTGGAGTTGGGTGGCGTTCTCGTGAATCACCCGCGCCCATTCTTTGCACTGCTGAACGCTCTGGATGTCGTCCGACAGGATGATCTCCGTCGGCGCCAGAATCCCCGTCAAAGGAGTTCGCGTGCCGTGGGAGATGTAGGTGAGCAAGTTGCCCTTCAACTCTTCCAACTCTTCCGCGGTCTTCAAACGCAGGAACACTTTGACCTTGGCGCGAAGCTCTTCGTGGTCGAACGGCTTGGTGATGTAGGCGTCCGCCCCGGACTCGTAGCCGCGCAGACGATCCGCCACCTGGTTCTTGGCCGACACCAAGATGACCTTGCAGTGCCGCGCGCGGGGGTTCTCCCGAATCTTGCGGCAGGTCTGATAACCGTCCATTTCCGGCATCATGATGTCCAGCAAGATGACGTCCGGGCTGCAGTCGAGCTTGTCGATGGCTTCCGCCCCGCTCCTCGCCACGAACACGTCGTAGTCCTCCTCCAACATGTGCTGAAGGATGTCGATGTTCATCGGGTCGTCGTCGACGCAGAGGATTCGGCCGCGGTTCTTCACGTCGGACAGCCCTCCACCGGGAGTGCTTGGGGATCGAGAGATTCTTGGGGGGAACTCGACCGCCTCATCGGCAGTCGCAGACAGAAGCGAGCCCCTTCCGCGGTGGCTTCCGCCCAGATCCTCCCGCCGTGCCCTTCCACAATCTCCTGGCAGATGGAAAGACCCAGTCCCGTGCCGCCCGCCCCATTCTTGGTGGCTCGCGACTGAACGAACTTGTCGAAGATGATTTCCAGGTCGCCCTCGCAAAGTCCGACGCCATGGTCCTCGACCTGCATGTGCAACCAGTTCCCTTCTTCGCGAAGGCGAACTTGAATCGCGCTTCCTGGTGAGGAGAACTTGATGGCATTGCTGAGCAGGTTTCGAACCACCTGCCCCATGCGCTCTGCATCCAGAAGCGGAACCTTGGTCAGCTTGCCGGCCACGTGAACGCGAATGCGCTTCTCGGTCAACAATGCTCCGAAGTCGGACACGGCCTGGTGAACCACCGAACTCAGATCCGTGGGTTCGAAGCGAAACTCGAGCTTGCCCGACTCCAACTTGGACAGGTCGAGAAGGTTGTTGACCAGGTGCAGGAGGCGCTGCCCCGCATCGTCGATCTTCTCGTAGAACGATCGGAGCTTGCTGCGATCGGCTTCCTCCCACTCGGCCATCCCAAACTTGCAATAGGACAGGATCCCGTGCATCGGTGTGCGCAGCTCGTGAGACATGTTGGCCAGGAACTCGGACGACGCTTCCTGAGCCGCCTCCGCTCGTTCTTTGGCTTTGCGCAACGCCGAGGTCCGGTCGGAAACCTCCTGCTGCAAGGTTTGATGAAATCGCCGAGCGTCTTCCTGCAAACGCAGCATGTCTTCGGCCGAGATCTCCAGGGACGTTTCCAGCAATCCCACGTCTTCGGCACTTTCGCGGTAGTCCTGGCTCACTCGCTCCAGGAACTGCCCCCACGCCGACAGGTCCGGCGGGGTGTCCGCACGGAGTCCCAGGCGTTTCATCTGAGAGGCGAGACGGCGATCGAGCATGCGAATCCTGGTTCCAAGAGGAGCGCTTCCTTCCCCCTCTGTCGGACTCGGAGAAGCGCTCTCCTAACCCCAATCGCAGGGAGCCTCTCACGAAAACGAGGGGTCGAAAGGCACAAAGTTCCCGTCCGGCCGGCAGAGCCAGGATCTTCCCAGGCGTCCATGCTCGACGCTTCCCCAACTCGTTCTGGAACACCCCCACGGAGGAACCCTTATCCTTTCGTGACGCGGGTCCCGTCGATCCAGGTCGTCGAGAGGACGGAAAGGCCAGGAATTGAAGGATTCAAAGGACGGTGAGGGAAAGTTGAAGCGTGGCGGACATCGTCTCGTCGCTCGAAGCCGCCTTCCTGGGGCCTTGGTCCTGTTGCTGCCGTGGGTCGGGTGTGATTCCCAAGAACTCGACGACTCCGTCTCACCACGGCGCATCCGCCACGCCGAACCCACGGCGGGTTCTCCAACACTGTTTGCCGGGCTCGTGCGAGGCACGGCCTTCCTCGAAGTGGAAGCCGACGTCGACGATCTGGAGATCGAAGTCCGCATCGCCGACGAACCACCGCGGCTCATGGAAGAGTCCTCGCCTCCTTTCGAGTTCGCGCTCCCTGGAACCGGTTGTCGCGCAATCCAAGTCCTCGCGACTCGGGGGAGCGGCCTCGGCGGGGTTCGTCGCGTCACCGTGACCGACCAGTCGGTGCCGATGGCTCCGCGTTCGAGCCCTGACCTGGCAGGGCACTCCGTCGTGTTGATCGTGGCCGATGCGTTGCATGCCGACCACCTTGGCTGCTATGGGGGCGATCCCGAAGTCAGCCCGCACCTGGATCGACTGGCGGCCGAAGGCGTCCGATTCGATCAGGTGTACGCGCCGTCGGCTTGGACGGTGCCTTCCATTGCCTCTTTGATGACCGGGCTCCCGCAAGAAACCCACGGCCTGCGAGACGTCGGACAGCAACTTCCCGAAGACCTTCCCACTCTTGCGCAGGAACTGTCTGCCTCCGGGTACCACACCGCCGCGCTTCTCGAGAACCCGATTCTGCCGCCGCAAACGGGACTGGCAGCCGGCTTCGACGAATACCGAATCTTGGCCGGTGCCCGGACTCCCGACCATCCTCAGTTCCAACAAGAAGTGCTCGACTGGTGGAGGAACCGGCCCAGCACTCCCTTCTTCCTGTACGTGCATTACTTGCCGCCCCACGCTCCCTACCTCCCCCCCGAACCGTTTCGAGCTCGTTTCGGCGACGGCCCCGGCAAGCGGGTCGACGGCACGGTCGAAAACCTCCATGAATGGAACGACAAGCGACCGTCCGCCGACACCCCCGCGATCCAGCGCATGCGGTCCCTGTACCACGACCACTTGGGATACCTCGATCACAACGTGGGAGAACTTCTCACCGAGATTCGCAAGTCGGCACTCGAGCAGCCGCTGGCCGTGGCATTCACGGCCGACCATGGCGAAGCGTTTGGACAACATCGACAGCTCGGTCACAACACCCTGGTTCACGAGGAAATGGTGCGAGTGCCCTGGATCCTTTGGTCTCCTGGAAGTGAGCCCCTCGGCGCCCGGGTCGTCGCCACCCCGTTCTGCCTGACCGACATCGCCCCCACCTTGCTGACACTGCTCCTGGATCACGGCAACCTCGGCAGCGAAGACGCTCGACCTTGGAACCCGCGGATCCCCACGGCGAAGGACCGCCCGGTGTTCCTAACCTCTCGCTATCGGAACGACACGCCTCTCCAATCCGGAGTGCGCTGGACTCGATTCAAATGGGTCCGGTCACGAAACGCCGAGACTGCCTGGCTCTTCGACCTTTCTCGAGATCCCACCGAGCAAGCGCCGGTCCAGGACCAACATCCCGTGGTCGAGATCGCCTTGCGCCACGAATTCGAAGCCTGGCAAGCCCGCACCACCCGATCGATGAGCGAGACCTTTTCGATCTCGGACGACATGGAAGCCCAGCTTCGCGAGCTGGGATACGTGGCGGGAGACTGACCCGGCCCGGCGAGATGTTCTCGTGCGCGGCCACTGCCAGCGCCCCTAGGCATGACCCGCGTCAGCGCCGTTCGCGGGTCCAGCTCCGGACCGGGAATGGTCCCACCAGAGCCAACCTCGAACCGGCTCTGATGCCCCACGGGTCCGATTCCTCCATCCCCGTCCAGGTGCCAACCAGCGGGCGAACTATTTCAAATGGGGAACCTCGGGTCCCCACTGCGTCATGCGAATGTGCTGGCGGCCTGCGAGATGTTTGCGCAAGCCGACGGCCTTGCGATCGCCGAACACCGGATACACCGGCAGACTCCACGGAGGCGCCTCGCTTCCCGGGACGACGTTCGAGGATTCCACCAGCGTCTTTTTCGGCACGTCACGAAACTGGTTGTCCGCCACGAAGGTGTCCTGGGCGGAACGCAGGTGGATCCCCACTCGGTCTTCGATGAACGAGTTGCTGAGGATCTGGTTCGCTTCGCAAGCAAAGCCGTTGGAGCGGGTCCAAGGGAGATCCTTCAAGGAAGGGTCTTCGTCCCACCATAAGTGGACTCCACACTCGTTGTCTTGAAACCGGTTGAGGTGAATGCGGTTGCGCGCGCCATGCTCGATGTTGACACCCCCTCGCTCGAGCCCATAGCCCGCATCGCCGTTGGACAGGAACTCGTTGCCGGCGATGAGCGTGTCCCTCGAATACCCTCCCCACACACCACAGATCGCGTTGCCCGCGACGCGGTTCGCGAGGATTTGGTTGCCAAAACTGAACGTGATTTCGATGCCGTGGGCGACGCTGTGCGAAAAGTCGTTCCGAACCAGCAGGTTGTCGTTGTTGCCAAGGCGTCGGCAATCTTTCTTCCCACCCTTCCCGAGCGCTTCATTGCCGGCAAAGCCGAAGAACCCGTCACCGCAATGGGTGGCCGAATTCTCGGCAATGACGTTGCGGCTGCACTGTTCGAACAGCAGGATTCCCGCCGAGTCCTGGCCGCGGTTGTAGACCCCGTGGCTGTAGCCGCGCACGCAGAAGTCCGTGGAGTTTCGGGAAACGACGTTGTCGCAAGAACGCCACAGGGCAATCCCCCAGCCGGACAGGAACGAGAAGTCGTTGTCGTAGACACGGGACTCTCGGACTCGGTCGAACAACAAGCCGTTCTGGGTAGAGCGAGCTCGACAGCGCCGAACGGTGACCCCATGAGATTCGGAAACGGAGATTCCCGCGCCGTACTTCTCCTGCCACTGTCCGTCGTCGTTGTCGTGCGGAAACATCCAGTCCGCGGGATCTTCCTTGGCCGGCGTGGATCCCAGGCGCTGGCGAAAGTTGTCGATGAGATCGAGGTCCTCGAGAACCAACTCTTCGCAGTCCGTGGCACGAACTCCCACTTTGAATCCGGAGATTTCCGCGCCTCGAATTGTCACCCGAGTGCCTTCGACTCGAATTCCCACGCCCTGGTAGGCATCGGGAGCCGAGTTCGCGGGAGCTCCACGGAGTGGGGTGCTTTCAAAGACGATCTCCCGGTCGTCACCGAGGACGTGAATCACTCCGTCTCCGTTCGCATCCTCAATCACCGAAGAGGTCACACGGACCCGACAGGACGACTCCAAGACCACATCGTCTCGGTCGACTTCCACCAGCGGAAGCGACTCCGGGACATCCTCCGCCATGGAAACCACCAGGAATGAAAGAAGAGTCCACATGTGTGCTGCCCGCCTTTGACCGCTCGCCTCAATGCTCGATCCCGAGTCCACGGTCACCGGGGGGAACCGACCGGCACCCAAACTCGTATCCCCTTCCGGACCTCGGAATTCTGGATCGTTCGGCGTGGCGTCGCGGCGCATGCAACGGACGATCCGAGACCGAACTGTCGCGGTCGGAAAAAAGGTCCAGGTCCGCGGGAAACCTCCCGCGAGCCAACGAGACCCGCCGATCGAGAGTAATAGTGGTGCTCGAAGCACCCATCGCTAGGGTATCCCCTAGCAGGCTCGACCGCTCCGGAGGCCTCGCGGGGTCTCCCTCCAACCTTGGAGTTACGGAATGACCTCTTCGCCGTCGACGATCACCCGCCTTCGCCTCCCCCTGGTCCTGACCGGACTCGCCCTCGTGGCAGCGGCCAGTGGATCAGTTTCCTCGGCGGAGTTCGAGCCGGATCGAAGCCAATCGCGCATCTCCCAGCAGCTCCTGGCGCAGCTCCAGTACGGTCACTACCACCGGGACCTCGAGGTCGACGACATCTTTTCGGTCAACGTGTACCAGCAGTATCTGGAAGCCCTCGACCCGGCGCGCCTGTACTTTCTGGAATCCGACATCGCCGAGTTCGACCGCTACCAGACCGAACTCGATGACGCCTGGCGCAAAGGAAACCTGGGGCCCGCGTTCCTGATCTTCAACCGCTTCCAGGAACGCCGTCGCGCTCGCATTCAATGGGTCTTGGAACAGATCGACGGGATTCCCGAACTCGATTTCAATGTCGACGAAAACCTGGAACTGGATCGCGAGAACGCCAAGTGGCCGTTCGACCTTGCCGCGGCAGACGAGTTCTGGCGCAAGGAGTTCAAGAACGAGGTCCTGAATCTCCGCCTGGCCGACACCAAGCCGGAAGAGATCACGAAGACCATGAAGCGACGCTACGAAAACCGGCTTCGCCGCGTGGAACAAGCGACCAGTGACGACGTGTTCCGGGTCTACATGAATGTCCTGACCCAAAGCTACGGTCCCCACACGACCTACTTCCCCCCGCGGGATGCGGAGAATTTCGACATCGAGATGAGCCTGTCCCTGGAAGGGATCGGCGCGCTGCTGAATGCCGATGGCGCCTACATCAAGATCGTGCGTTTGATCGAGGCGGGCCCTGCGGAAAAAAGCGGGCAGCTCCAGGCCGCCGACCGCATCGTCGGTGTGTCCCAGGGCGAAGACGGAGAATGGGTCGACGTGGTCGGCTGGCGCACGGACGAAGCCGTGGACCTGATTCGCGGTCCCAAGGGATCGATCGTCCGACTGCAGATCCTGGGCGCGGACCAATCCGAGAGTGGCCCCCCCAAGGTGGTCAGTCTGGTACGCGACAAGGTCAAGTTGGAAGAGCAGGCGGCTCAGAAGAAGGTCCAAGAGGTCACCCGCGACGGCCGCACTTACAAGATCGGCGTGTTGCAACTCCCTGCGTTCTACATGGACTTCAGCGCGGCCCGGCGTGGCGATCCCAACTACAAGAGCAGCACCCGCGACATGCAGCGACTCCTCACGGAGTTGAAGCAAGAAGGCGTCGACGGCGTGGTCGTGGATCTGCGAAACAACGGTGGTGGATCTCTCCGGGAAGCGCAAGAGCTGACCGGGCTGTTCGTGCAGGGCCCGAACGTCCAGGTCAAGGATCCGACCGATGAAGTCCAGGTGCTGGCCAGTGATCGGCTTCCTTCCTACAACGGTCCGATCGCGGTGTTGGTGAACCGTTTGAGCGCCTCGGCCTCGGAGATTTTCGCGGGCGCCGTGCAAGACACCGGGCGCGGACTGGTGATCGGCGGCCAGACCTTTGGGAAGGGCACGGTGCAGAGTCTGAACTCGGTGGGCCGGGGACAGTTGAAGCTGACCCAGGCAAAGTTCTACCGAGTCTCTGGTGCCAGCACCCAGCAGCGCGGCGTCGAACCGGACATCGCTTTTCCCTCGCTGTATCACGGCGAAGAAGTCGGGGAAAGCGCCCTCGACAACGCGTTGCCCTGGGACGAAATTGACCCGGTCCCCCACGTGCGCTCGGAAGACGTGGCTGCCGTGTTGCCCGTGGTCCGCGACCTTCATGAGCGCCGCACCCGCAACAACCCCGAGTTTCAGTACATGAACGAGCGAATCGACTACGCCGAAGAGATTCGCTCGCGGACCAACGTGTCCCTCATGGAGTCCACGCGACGCGAGCAGCAGGACGAGGCGGAAGCTCGTCTCCTCGCCATGGAAAACCGTCGCCGCACTGCCCAGGGGAAGGAGCCCGTCGAAGACCTCGACGAGTTGGAAGCCGAGACCCCGGACGAAGACGAACTGGATCCACTGGGCGTGGAAGCGGTGGAAAGTCTGGTCGACTTCCTGACCCTGGCGCCGGCCAAGACTCGGGTCGTGCAAACCCAGACCGTGGGTGCCGACGAGAAGTAGACCTCTCGGAAAGGTTCTCTATTTGACCGAGTCGGCGATCATCCGGCTCCACTGAAGCGCGTCCAAGTAGGACTCGCGCACGTGGTGGGCAGGGAACGGGAACTCTTGGAGCCCCTCCCAATTGCCCTCCTCGCAACAGATTGCCGTGAGGAGCGCCTGGCCCAGGGGTCCTTCGCGCTTGATCAGCGCCTCGCGCACGTGATCCGCAAGGGGAAGCTCTCCTAAGAGTTCTTCCATTGGGTGATCCATCAGAGCGTCCAGCACCGACAACAGTCCGACGGTGAAGAACTCTTCTCTGCCGGGTCCCCCCGCGAATCGTTCCGCCAGACGCTGACAGGTTCGGGCCCGCACCAGAGCGGTGACGGTCAACTCATGGGGCTTGTTGGCGGCGTCCGCCATGAGCATCAAGATCGCGCAATTGCGGATGCGCTCAAGGCCAAGGGTCACCAAAGCCTGGCGAATCGACGTCAGGGGTTCCACCAACGCGAACTGGGCCGAGTTGACGTAGCGGAGCATCCGGTAGCTCATTGCCACGTTTTGCTCAACGACCTTTTCGATGTCGTGAAAATCCGAGGTCGGATCGATGACCTGGCCCAGCAAGCGCACCAGATTGGCGGTGTCCGTCGGGGAACGCCGCTGGCTCATCAATTCCGGGTGGCAGAAGAAGTGCCCCTGGAAGTAGTCGTAGCCCGCGTTGCGGCAGTAATCGAACTCGTCGTAGGTCTCGACCTTCTCGGCCAGGAACTTCAGACCCGGTCGGCGCAAGCGCTCCAGGTCGGTCTTGGTGCGTTGCAGACCGATCTCCTGGATGTCGACCTTGATGACGTGGGCGAGATCCACGAACGGCTGGAGCTTTTCCTCGTAGACGAAGTCGTCCAAAGCGATCGTGTAGCCCCGGCGCGCCGCTTCCTCGATCGCGGCGAGCACTTGCTCGTCAGGCTGGATGTTCTCCAGCACTTCCAGCACCACGCGATCCGGAGGCAGCGAGAGATAGAGTTCACTGACGAAGAACTGTCGGCTCATGTTCAAGAAGCCGAGGTGATCCCCAATGACCTGGTCGAGACCGATTTCCGTCAGGGCATCCAGGGCCACCGAAGCAGTGGCCTGGTCTTCCTCCACCACATTGGCCTGGCCAGTCCTTCCCGAACGGTACAGCAGTTCGTACCCGTACAACTGCCGGTTCCGATCCAAGATCGGCTGCCGTCCCAGAAAGACCGTGGGCATCGTTCCGTTGGCGATCGCTTCCCCTCCGCGTAGACACTGTCTTCCCGACTCTATCGAATGGCGCTTCCCCCGCAGTCAGCAGAGTTTTCCCTGATTGGAACGTTCTTCTGGTCGCGGGCGGCGTCTGGCTCACGGGACCGGTGAGCGTTGAGAGGGAAGAGCCACGGGCGAATTCCCGGGGAGTCGGGGCTGGCAATCCAAGCCCTGGCACTTGGTCACAGTCTCGGAACGAGCGGCGAAAGGCAGGCTTCCCGATCCCCCAAACCGAGCCACCTCCTCGACAATGACCGCGATTGCTTCGATTTCCAGCTCCTGACCACCGGCCGGCTTGTTGCAGAATCACCGCCGCGAGAATCTCTGAACGGACGAGAGGGAACCTTCCTGGCCATGATCTGGATTCGTGCGCTGATCAGCTTGGCCCTGTTGTCGGTTCTCGCCGTCGTCATCGACGTCCGTACCTGCCTCGACACCTTGCGATCGGCATCCGTTCCTTGGCTGATCCCGCTGCTGCTGGTGAACACCTCGGCATACGTCCTGTTCGCCCTGCGCTGGGGCTACTTCTGCCGTCGCCTTGAATTGCCCATGACCCTCGGCAACTCCTTGCGCGGTGTGTACCTGTTTCAGGTCACCAGCCAGGCCGTTCCCTCTCCGCTCTTGGGAGAAGCCGCTCGATTCGCCGTGTTCCCCGCAGACGTTTCGAAGAAAACCGTCCTGAAGTCGATCGTGCTGGATCGCCTCGCCAATCAGGGCAGCCTGCTGTTGCTGGTCACCTTGCTGTTGCCGTACTACTTGACGCGCACCAGCTATCCGACCTGGCTGAAGATCGCTGCCGTGGTTCCCGGAGTGTTGTTCGTGCTCGGCTGGATCGTGGCGCGTCAAGGTCTGTGGACGCTCCGTCGCGGCCGTTTTCTCAAGACCCTGTTCGAGGATCGGGGCGGACTGGTGCCGTTCTCCCTCGGAGCGATCCTCGGGCTCGTCCTTGGGATCGAGTTCTACGTCGCCGCGAGGGCACTCGAACTACCGACACCCCCGGATTGGCAACTCGTGTTGAGCATCCCCCTGTTGCTGACCGCCACTTCCCTCATGCCGATTTCTTTCTCGGACTGGGGGACCCGTGAAATGGTCGCGCTGGTCGTCCTGTCCACCACCGGACTCGGCAAGGAGGAGATTGTTTCCGTGTCGTTGATGGTGGGAATCGCGAACTTGGTCGCGAGCTTGCCGGGGTTGTTCCTGCTGGGACGGGTGAGGCGACGAGCTCCGGAGTCAGAGCTCACGAACGACTAGTGCACTTTCGTGTTGCTCCGGTGTCCCCCGACCTTTGCACCTTCGCTTCCACGCTGAAACGACCGACGCCCAGAGGATCTGGGGCACTCGACCTCGGTGTTGAGTGTCTTGAATGCTCCCATGATTGGCGCTTCGGCGAAACTCGGGCAGCGCCTGGAGCAGACGGCGTCAACGAGGAACCAAAGAAAGAGGCCGGACGCAAGCGCGCCCGGCCTCGAGGATGCTTCTGGTTGCTACGTCGAACGGTTCAGTTCTCTCCGTCCATGTAGCCGGTGACGAACGGCTGGTGGTCCCAGACGTCCGGCCAACCGTCGTCGTCCGAGTCCATCCGGAACGGGAGGGTTTCGCCGTAGGCGGCGGGGATGTTGGTGGCCGCGTCGGAACGAATCATGACACCGTCGGTGTTGAGGAACGGGCCTTGGATCTCGACCGGGGTATTGAACAACCACTCGGGGTTGAAGCGCTCTTCCCCGGTGTCCATTCCGGCGACCATGAAGCTGCTGTCGATCGTGCCGTTGCCGTCCATGTCGGTCGGCAAACGCTCGATGTCGTACAGCACCAGCTTGTTCAAGAAGTTCATGATCCGCATGTGGTCCAGGTCATTGGCATTGGCGAAGTAGTCGCGCGACGCCTGAGCTTCGCCACCGTGACGCAGAATGGCCTCTTCGATGGTCAGCGAATGGCCGTCATGGCTCCACGGGAAGCCACTGCCAACGCCCCACAGCGGTGGAGTCCGCCACAGGGAATTCACGTTGCCGCCGAAATCCTTTTCGGCCAAACGCTCGCCCATGTCGTGGTGGCGGAAGTCGGTGAACAAACCAGAAACGCGGAACTGCTCGCGATTGGGCACGAACTCGTCGCCGTCCATGGTGTAGAGCGGCACCAGTTCACCTTCCAGGCGTCGTTCGTCGGCGTTGAAGGTGACTTCCAGGTCGAACGCACGGCGGTCACCGGCGAACACCTGAGTCTCCCGACGGATGTGCCAGTCGGCGATGTGGCAGTCGGTGCAGCCCCAAGACTCCATCAGGGCCACGCCCTGCTTGTATTCGCGGCGGGTGCCGGCAAAGGCCGGTCGCGGCGCGTTCAGCATGAACCACTCGGCCAGGTCCAGGTCGCCTTCGGTGATTTCGGACAGGTGACCGTCGCCGTCGGGGTCGTCCCGGCTGAAGCCCAGGGCGTCGACGCTGGCGCCGGCATCCGGAGCAACGTGAGTCGCGGGGAACTGGATGGCGCCAGCCAGGGTCGGCTCGCTGACCCCGTCGTTGTCCGGGTCGTTCGTCGTGCTCGGGTCATAGGCTTCGAGTCCACCGTGGGCTTTGTACGGATCCCAGAGGAACGCACGATTGGTGGGATTCAGCGCGGAGCGTCCGGGACCCTGTCCCCAACCCCACACGACCATCTCGAAGTTGTAACCGTGAGTGTTGATCCCGTCGACTTCGGTCGCTCCGGGAACCACTTCACCGTTGGCGTCCACATACCAGACGCGGAAGATGTTGTTGAGCGCGGGAGAGCCGGTCAGGCCTCCGCCCAAGGACGGGTCGCCCATGTCGATCATGGGACCCACCGGCGTGGTCTGAACCATCACCGATCCTCCGGAAGCCTGGGCTTCCGCGGCGCTCACCCAGCCGTCCTTGTTCGTGTCGATCGCCACGAACATCTCGGCACGGATCTGAATGGCGAGCATTTCCATGATCCCGCCACCGTAGTAGTGCGGGGAATTCCGACCACGACCACCGTCCTTGCTGAAGTTGGCGCCGCCACCGGGATTTCCCTGCGGCAAGTTGTGGCAACCGAGGCAGCTGGTCTGGTTGTTGGCAGTGATCTTTGCGGTCGTGCCGTCGGGCATCGGACCGGCCAAGTTGGAAACCCGGGCATCGAAGATGCCGTCCCGTTCCCGGAACTCGCGGAAGTTCAAGTTACGACCAAGCTGGTACGCCAGGAACGGATCCTTGGCGATGAAGTAAGCACTGCTTCCTTCGTCGTCGGGATCGTCACTGTGGACGGCGCGAATCCGCTTGTTCTTGACGGACCGGCCGCTCGCGTCGACTGCCGGGCTTCCCGAACCCGCCAGGTCCGGTCGTTCCGCATACTGCGCCGAGACCATCGGCGACAGAAGGACCAGGAACGCAGCGGACAGCGCCGCGCTCCTCTTCAGAGCAAACGTCATCGAGATTCTCCAGAGTGGATGGAGTCGGCTCCGAGGACCGGGACCGACGGGGCAAGAGTGTTCGGTCTAGCCCGAACGGCGGCCATGACTACCGGCAAAATCTCGAGGTGTCAGATTTTTCTCTGACATTTGACTGGCGCTCACCAAACGCGAAAAAAGTCGTGCACCAGATCTGGACGTCCTTCGCTTCTCTCCGCCGATCCCAAACGCCCGCGAAGAACCAGGTTGCGGCTCTGCAGGGACCTGGAAGCCCCTTCGCAGAAGCCCATTTAGATACTCGGTCTCATCTTCGTACAGACAGATGTCAGCGAATTGTCAGGACACCGGTCCGTTGGCTCTGTCCATCTCGCGGTCACTGGCAGTCACGGGGTGCGGCCGACTGTGAGACAGAACAGCGGTCAAGAACCACCCCTTCCCAGGTTTGCGTCCCGCTTACAATTCTCCGGCGAACTGCGATCGGCTTCGGAAACGTCACCCGCTCCGACCCGGTCGCCTTCCCCGGGAAGCTCCGCCGAATCAGGATCTCATGACTGCGTCGACCTTCGATCTCGAGAGCCAGGTCACCGGAACCGACGTCGAATTGACTCTGCACGGCAGCCTGGTCTTGGAGAACGGTGCCGAACTCTGGAACCGGCTCCGCGACGGAGTCCCGGGGGAAGCAAAGTCCTGCCGCATGAATCTGGCCCCGGTCCAAGACACCGATGGTGCCGGAATCTCCCTCTTGCTGGCGTTTCGGGCCGGACTCCTGGAGCGTGGAATGAGCTTCGAGTTCGTCGGAGCGGACTCCACGATGGCGGATTTGCTGGATCTGTATGGCTGCCCGTCCGGGTTTCCGTGCGCCAAGCCAGCCCCCACGCGCACGGCCATGCTGGACCAAATCGGACGGGCCTCGGTCCAGATGATCACCCACTTCCAAGAGACTCTGGCATTCGTCGGCGGGGTCCTGGTTTCGGGAGCCCGCGCCCTGCGCGAGCCAAGGACCGTGCACTGGAAAGACGTCGGTCGCTTTCTGGAGAAGGCCGGAGCCGACGCGGTGCCCATCGTCGCCCTGATCAATTTCTTGGTCGGCCTGATCATGGGATTGCAGGCCGCGGTTCAACTCGAACGCTTCGGCGCGAGCGTCTTCGTTGCCGATCTGGTTGCTCTCTCCGTGACTCGGGAACTCGGTCCGCTGATGACCGCGATCATCCTGGCGGGGCGCTCCGGAGCCGCCTTCGCGGCCGAGCTCGGCACCATGCGCGTCTCCGAAGAAGTCGATGCATTGCGCACCATGTCCTTGGACCCCCAGCGCTTCCTGGTGTTCCCCCGGGTGTTGTCGGTGATGATCGCCATGCCATTGCTGGTTTTGATGGCGGACGTGGTTGGCTGCTTGGGCGGACTGTTCGTGGCGACCAAGGTGCTCGACTTGGCGCCGGTCGTGTACTTCCAACAGTTGCAGCAAGCAGTGGGAGTCGGCGACGTGGTCGGCGGCATGGTGAAGGGGATGGTGTTCGCCGCTGCGATCGCGTTGATCGCCTGTCAGCGAGGTCTCACGGCTCGGGGAGGCGCGGCGGGAGTCGGAAACTCCACCACATCGGCGGTGGTGACAATCCTGTTTGCTCTGGTGATCCTCGATGCGGTCTTCACCGCGCTCTACAACTTTCTCGGGATCTGACCCCATGATTCGCGCCCAGGGTCTCGCGGTTGGCTACGGGCACACGCCACTCCTCCAAGACCTCGACTTCGAGGTGGAACGGGGCGATATCTTCGCAATCTTGGGTGGCAGTGGCACCGGCAAGTCGACGCTGATGATGCACCTGATCGGCCTCTATGAACCACTGTCCGGCACCATTCATATCGACGGGATGGGAGCTCCTGATCTTGAACAGGGCCCACCTCGATTCGGAGTGATGTTTCAATCCGGGGCACTGTTCGGGTCGATGACCCTGCTCGAAAACGTCAGCCTCCCTTTGCAAAAGTGGACCGAGCTTCCGCCGGACGCGATTGACGCAGTCGCCCTGGCACGATTGCGCTTGGTGGGCCTGGGAACCTTCGAGAACCACTATCCCTCGGAGATCTCCGGAGGCATGAAGAAGCGGGCCGGCATCGCGCGGGCCCTGGCCCTCGATCCGTCGATCATCTTCCTCGACGAGCCATCCGCTGGCTTGGATCCCGTCAGCGCCGACGAGCTGGACGAACTGATCCTGTCCATGCGTGAGAACCTCGGCGTCACCGTGGTGCTGGTGACTCACGAGCTGCCGAGCATTTTCAAGATTGTTCGCCGCTGCATCCTCTTGGATCGGGAAACTCACGGAATCATCGCGAGGGGTGACCCCCGCGAACTCCGCGACACCAGCAACGATCCCCGCGTCCATCGCTTCTTCCACCGGGAAGGAAAGGCCTCCTGACCATGGCGACCTCGACGACCAATCACTGGAAGCTCGGGCTGTTCGTCCTCAGCGGCTTATTCCTGGCCATCGCCACCCTGGGATGGTGGTTGAATCGCAAACTGGAAGAGCGGAAGACTTTCACGTCCCATTACTTTTTCGACGAGCCCGTGGACGGGCTCAACGTCGGCTCCGACATTCGCTTCCGAGGTGTTCCTATCGGACGAGTGGCGGACATCAAGGTGGCGTCCGACGCCCGCTACGTGCACGTCATCGGCTCGGTGTTCGTGGATGCCCTCAATGACCTCGGGCTGGACGCGGATCAGCGCCCGAAGAGCCCTGCCGAGGGCCCCTGGGTCGACCCAGAATTGCGCGTCCAGCTGAACTCGAATCTGCTGACCGGCCAGACGTTCATCCAGGGCGATTTCTTCGACCTGGAGAGCCATCCCATCCCCGACTATCCGTTCGAGGTGCCCTGGGAAACCGTGCATTCGGTCCCTTCCGCCTTCTACCGATTGACCGATAGCCTCGATCTGCTGGTCACCGACGTGAGCGATGTTCTTGCGAGCGTGCGCACCCTCGTATCACGGATCGATACCGCCGTGGTGGACCTGGCTCCCGACAAACTCGGGAGTGATCTCGGTCACTTGGTGCAAACTCTGGACGAGACCCTGACCAATCTCGAAGACCTGGAGATTCTCAAGCGAGGATCGGAAACCCTGGGCACGGCCAACGCCACTCTGGAAAGTACCCGCGCGCTGGTGGAAGACTTTCGCAACGCGGAAGGCCCCCTGGTTCGCGTCCTGAATCGCTACGAGAAACTCGGCGGCGAAGTCCAACAAGAGTTGCCGATCACTCTCAAAGAAGCACGCGAGCTGATGGCCGGCCTGACGGCCGCGGCCAACGAATTCACCATTCTCGGTCGCCACCTCGATCAAGATCTCGGCATCTTTCGCAAGACCTTGCAGTCCATCGAGCGACTGGCCGATCAGCTCGAACGAGATCCCGGTTCCCTGATTCACGGCAAGACCCTGGGAGAATCCCCCTGATGGTTGGTTTGAGATCTGGATTGCGGGTGCTTCCGCTGATGCTGGGACTCTTGTTGTCGGCTTGTCTCTCTCAAGAACCACCGGCGGTGATCCATCACTACGCTCCCTCATCTCCCGCTTCCGAAGGGCAAGGTCACTCCCCGGCCAAGCCGCTGCCAGTCGTCATTCGTCGAGTCACCGCCGCCCCTCACTTGGGCCAGAAGATGATCTGGCGAACCTCCGAGTACGAGCTTCGAGTGGATGAAACTCATCGCTGGATCGACGAGCCGATCGTGTTTGTCGAGCAATGCGTGCGGGAGTTCTTTCTTTTCCAGAAAACGCCCCCCACTGAAACTTCGAAGCGCCCGTGGCAGCTCGAGCTGCACCTGACGCGCTTCGAGGGATCGACCAGCGACCTGGTGGCTCGCCTGGCCCTGCACGCCACTCTCGTCCGGCCTTCCGATGATGCACGTTTTACGCGGGCCATTTCCGTGGAACCGTCTTTGGGCTCACAAGATCCGGCGGCCTTGGCGCGAGCCATGAGCGAGGCTCTTCTTGAGTGTGGTGGGGAACTGTTGGACTGGTTCGCGGAGGTTTCCTCAGAAAGCTGATCTGCGAAAAATCGGGGCACCGACACCGATGGGAATCGACGGGTTTCTCACGGCTCTACGCGAAACCCTGCCCCGAGATCGGAGCCTGGCTCCCTCGCAAGAATCCCGCTCGATGTCTCGAGAGTCACGTCAGGACTCCCGATGCCTTCCACTCGGCGGCCCGAACTCCCCGGCACCCGGATTGGCTGAGCTGAGCTGAGCTGAGCGAATCAGCCGATCGGGCAAGTCCTCAAACGTTTCTGCGTTTGCCGAAAGGCGGCCCACCGCGGCGGTCGTCCCACACCGCTCCCAGGGAAGCCAGCATTGGAAAAAGAAACACGGTTTCGGAGTCCATCCCGGGAGACGCGACACCTAGTGGGTCCTCAGTTGATCGTTCCGCAACACTCCCGCCGGAGCGACGCACGACCAACGAGTTCATTCATCCGGTTCTGCAAAGGAAACTCCATGGGTCCTCGAATCGTATCGATCGCAATCACCGCGATCCTCCTCACCGCCACCGACTCCCCCGCTCCCGCTCAGAACGTTCACGTCCAATGGGACGACCGGGGAGTGCCCCACGTCGAGTCCGACTCCGATGAGGGGGTGTTCTACGGCCAAGGGTATGCGGCTGCGACCGACTTTCTCGCCGTGATGCACCGAACGCGAATGGCCGCTCAAGGAAGACTTGCCGAATACATCAATGAGCCCGAACCCGAGGGTGTCCAGAACAACCTGAATGCTGTTGAACAAGACAAGAACATGCGAATCATTCGCCTCTACGAGGCCGCCGATGAGCGAGAAGCGAAGCTCGATGGAATGACTCGGTCTGCCTTGCGCGCTTATGCTGCAGGAGTCAATGCCTACTTGGATGAGCTGGCCATCCTTCTCCCCACCGACCCAGTGAATTGCCCGCGTCTCGCCGCCCCGCTCAAGTCTCTCCGCACCTCTCTTGAAGACGGCAGCTTCCCGCGCTGGACTCCTACCGACAGCGTGGCTTGCTGGGAATGGTGGGCCTACTGGTTCAGTCAAGAGCCGTTTGAGGATGAGGTGCTCAACTTCCTCGCCGACCACGAATTCTCCCCCCCTCCGTTCCCCGTGGACGAGGAGAACACGATCCTGCAAGAAACCGATGTCGACGGGACCAGCGGCGACGGAACCGACCTGCCCGCCGTAGCAGCATACGTCGCACAGCATCACTCCGGGCACAACACCAACTGCTCGGTGTTGACAGAAGGAACCGGACGCACCTTCAGCCATGCCTGGGTCCTGAGCAAATCACGAACGGCCAACCTGACAGGAGCCGTGCTTCATGCAGATCCGCAGATTCCAGTTTTGAGCCCAAGTGTTTTTCACGAGATCCGACTGAATAACACGAGCGATGTCGCTGGATTCAACGTCCGAGGAGTCTCCTTCGCTGGCTGCCCTTCTCTTTTTCTGGGATTCGGAGAACAGATTGCCTGGGGTGCAACGGCGTTTGCCATGGACACCATGGACCTCATTCGTGTCGTTCGAGATACCGAAACGGCCCCGACCCCAGGGGTCGAGTACTACTACCGGTACACCGACAAAGACGGCGTCCAGCAAATCCTCCCCTTGGAATCCAGAACAGAGTCGATCTCAGGGTTGGGGATACTCCCCCAGGACGAACCTCAGGTGGAACTAAAGAGCACGGTCTTTGGCCCTGTCATCACAAATCACCCGGACGTGATGGTCACGTATGAGTTCGAAGATGGCACGATCGAGACTTCTGAGGAAGACTTTGTCCTTCGTTCAAACTTCAATGTGGACGTGAAACGGCACTCGATTCAGGCCGCAATTCGCATGATCAAAGCGACCGATGTCTACCAGTTCCGGGAAGCCTGCAAGTACTGGATGACTCCATCGCTGCACTGCGTTTTCGCAGACTCGCAAGGAGACGCGGGCTACACGACTCTTGCCGCGGTCCCCACTCGTGGTGACACAGACCCCTACGCGGGCCTCGTCGCCGTGGGCCAAGGCGACGATCAAAACATGGACTGGAAGCGACATGTTCCGTTCGACCTTCTTCCATGGAGTATTTCTTCCGATGGGCTCTTCCTGATCGCCAATCAACGACCGGTGGGGTGCTGGTATGGGATCCCCTTGTTCCCGGAATCCTCAAGCGTTGGGCCAACTTCTCGCTCACTGGCTCTCAAACGGTACTTCTCCAACCCTTCGATCGCCCAACCCACCGCCGAGCAAGTCGCTGAAGCATCCTTCGATGCAGTCAATCCAATTCGAAAGGGAATCGCGGAGCTCCTTGTTCACCTGAACGAGGTCGACGACAGCGCGGACCTTCCGGACAAATTCCTGCTGCAAGAGATCAAGGACGAGGTGCCCGCCCTCGAGCAGTGGCTGACGAACGGTGCCAGTAGTCTCGTCGGCGTGGACGACGCGACCCTCGCGATCGTCATGGGGTTTTCCTCACGGATTCAAAAGGACAGCGGACTCAACGGTCTCATCGCAAACTATGGATATGGGAGAGCCTCCGGAAACTCCCTCATCGACGACTTGTCGCAAGTCGACTACTCCAACGAGCCATTGAGCCCAACCTTTGACGGACTCCAACCGACCAACTACGACGGGGAGATCGCTGCATGGGCATTGCGACAGTTCGCCGCACAGATCAACGATCCGCAGACCATCCAACCGCAGTTCGATCTCGCTTACTTCGGCTGGGCGAAAGCACTCGGTGGGGTCAGCGTGAGCATCGATCCAGCCCACAATGAAACGATTCTCCTGAGCTGCCTCGACACTGGGACCCTTTGGTCGCCAGCCAGTAAGTGCTACTCCCATTCGGTCGACATGGATCATCCGACGACCTCTGGACACGCATTGCACCCGATCGGCAACCACGAGAACCCAGATCACCCAACTCTCGCAGAGCACTTCAACGACTCGGCCGCCCCCATCTGGAGCGACGGGCTAGACTCGGACATCTTCAACGAAATGGAGCCCGCGCCGCTGGCTTTGATCAATGAAGACATCGATCATCCCGTGGCCTCGCTGGACTACCATCCGCCGGCGACCTACTACGGGGTGGACTACAACGGAGCGGATCCGCAGAACGCTCTGTCAATCGAGCTCGTCAATCCGCCCTCGCCGATTCAGGAAGGCGACGAGTTGACTTTCCAGTTTCAGGTACCCGAACATTTCGCTGGATTGCTTGCCGTTGGACTGCAACCCGCGTTCGTTGAGTATCAGGATGCCATCCTCCTCATCGACGGCCAGCCGTTGCTGAAGGTCATTCCAGCAGCCAACGAAGACGGCATTGCGTCGATCAACTTCACGATCCCCCTGAACCTGGACATCGCGCCGGACGACAAGATCCTATTTCAGGGAGTGTTCTTCCATACTCAAACGCCGCAGGGACAACCGGTGGAAGTTCGCACCTCCGCGGGATTGGCGGTTCCGGTCCTCATGAACTGACAATACTCATGAACTGACGGCGCTCAGAACGCCATCGAAGAGAGCCCCCAGGCGATCTCTGAGAGTCGTTCACTCCTCACTGAAAATCCGCAAGAACGTCACCAGAAACGCCGCGAACGAAAACGAGCCTTGATCCTCCGGCGGCACCATGCCTTCGGCGAAGCCAAGGCTCGCGAAAGGACCCAGAAGGCTTGGTCGGTTGGAGATCAGGTGGACGGGAACGTCGAACGACGGATCCTCGGCCATCAGATCTCCGACCAGCGGCGGCTGGTGGTCTCCGAGGATGATCACCAAGGAGTCTCGCTCGAGCTGCTCGACGAAGCCGATGGAGGTTTCCAGGCTGTAGTCGATGGACTCCAGGTAGGCCTCTTCCACTTCCGGGTGGCCGACATAGTTTCCCCAGTGGATGTCGTATTGAAGTCGCGGGGTGGCGTAGGCCGTGGCATCGGAGGCGTCGTTCCAGTCCGCGACGTAGGGAGGAATCATGGAAAACGGCGCGTGACTGGTGACGGAGATGTACTGCACGAACACTGGCGTCTCGCTCGGACGGGTGATTTGCTGCAGGACATGGGCCAGAGCAAATTGATCGGGCATTTCGCCCCAGGGGTAAGTCACGCCGTCGTAGCCCAACGCCCGCTGAAACACGTCGTCGGTGAATCCGAAGAACTTGCCTTCGGGCCACTCTTCGGGCATCGCCGGCTGTACGTTGTAGGTTCGGTAACCCGCCTCTTGGAAAAACTTCGGAAGCGCCTTCAACGAAGAGGCGAGGACCCTCTCGAACATCCAACGATTGTCAACAGAGACCCCGGTCAACAGTTCTGCATGGGCAAGGGACGACGCGCCCCCGCTGATCGACGGGTAGAAGTACCCGGACCCAACGCGAAATCCGGCATTGGAAAGCTTCGCTTCCAGAGGCGCCGCCCACTCTTCAAAACGCAACCGAGTCCCCGGGGAACGCAGTAGCGTGGCCCCGTAGGACTCCAAGAACAGGACGTAGACATCGACGTTGCCAAGACGGGACAAGTTGGTCGGGGTTCCCGCGAGTTGCTGTTCGGCTTGCTCCGCCCGAATGCGGAATGTCTCGTTCAGATTCCAGGCTTCCCAAACCCCTTCACTCTGCCGCACCAACTCGGCCAACATGGAGGGTCGTACCAGCGCGCTGTCCCGATCCCGGGCCAGTCGCTCGATCCCCCAAGCGCCGCCAACCACGACACTGAAAATCACGAAACCGGCAACGAAACGGCGAGAGACCGCCGCGGACAACGCCCCGCCGACACAGCGGCACACCACGAAATAGACCAACCCCAGGACCAGCAACGTCCCGAGTCCCATGGCCAGCTGCACCGGCAACGAATAGGTGTGGGTGAGAAGGTGAATGAGTCCGGGCACCATGGTCGAGTCCATGACCAACTCGAACTCTTTGCCATAGAAAACCGGCATCAGGGTCTTGCCAAAACGCAACAAGGGAAGGAACAAGAGCACCACGGTCAGTCCGTGAGACAACAAGAACCCGGCCCGACCACGCCAAGACGCCACCACCAGGCCCGCGCTCAGCAGCAGAAGCCAATCGGGCTGGAATCTCAGCCAAGCTCCGGCCAGGGAAAGGTTCTCCCACGGGAACGGAGCAGCAAGAAGCGCGTGAAGGGCGAGCAATGCCAGGGCCGCGCGGCCCGGCTTCCAATCCCGCGCCCGCGATTCGCTCATGGATTCAGCGAGCCGGAAGGCCGAGCAACGATCAAGACGTAGCGCATGGTGTCCGCGGCGTAGAGTTGTTCCAACGCCATCCCCCCCGCAAACGCGTCCAGAATGCGCCGGCCGGCACGGGAAGGCGTCCATCGTTTCCAGCGTTCGATGCGCTCCGAGGAGCGAGTCAGCGGTTCCGGGTCACCATGGGGCACCTGCGCCGTCAAATCGATTTCCTCCATGACTTCCAGAGAAGCTCCTGCCAACGCCCGGTGGTAATCCTCCCGAGTGTGCAGGCTCTGAGTACTCCAAGCCTGGAGAAGCTGTCGAGCTTCCGGCCTTTGCCGAACCTGAGAATCCGTGGCCATGTCTTCCAACAACATCAGGGTGGATCCCGCCGTCATTGAGCGCCGCAGGTTGGTCATGGTATGCGAGATCTCGGGAGCGTGAAACAAGGACTCGACGGAAACCACCACGTCGTAGTGGCCATCGATCGGCTGGTCATAACTTTGAGTGCGAAAATCGCAGCGGTCGGCCAGCCCGAGTTGTCGAGCCTGCTCGTTTGCCCGGGCAAGTTGATAACCCGACAGGGAAAGCCCGACGAACTCTCCAGATCGCTGGCGCGCCCAGCTGAAAATCGTGGCGCCGAATCCACAGCCGATGTCCAGGACCTTGGGTCGCGCGGGCCACGAGACCCACTGCAACAACCAGCCGTGAAGTGCCGCGGTTCCTGCAGCAGGACCTCCCTTGGATGAGTCCGGCGCATTCAACCGTTTGTGGAGTTCCAAACCGGCGCCCGGGGAGGGACGGCTCCAGCGTCGTCTCCACCATTGGAAGCGAGACAGACTGTCGTAAAGCCCGGTCAGTTCTCGTTCTGAGACTTCGGCCATGAAGACGCGCCGCTCTTGCGCAGGATGAAGATGAACTCGTTCGCATAGCGCAACGGCAGCAAGGGGCGCGCGATCGGTTCCGGACGAGACATGTCGTGGGCCCGAAACCCTCGCAGCGCCCTGCGCAGCTTTTGTCGGAACCACTGGTCGATGTAGACGCCATCCACTTCGTAGCCAGTCTGCTGGAACAGCTCGATCCAACCTTCCAGAGAGGCCGCGTCTTGGTGCCCCTGATGGTTTTGTTGACGAAGCCAGCGGCGCCACACAGTCCAGACCAAGGTCGCGGAGTTGCGCACCATGAAACAGAATCGCGCGTCGCGAGCGGCGACTCGATGAATCTCGCGCAACGCCTTTTCCCGATCGAAGAATCGTTCGATCGAACCAAGGCAAGTCACGAAATCAAACGTCCCGTCCGCAAACTCCAACTGCTGCGCGTTGCCTTCTTTGACCTCCGCGGCTGGCACATAGCGCTTGGCCAAGGAGATCGCTTCCTTGGAGAGGTCGACTCCGGTGGGTTCGAGCTTCTTGTCCAAAGCAGCCCGGAGTAACAAGCCGGGACCGCAGGCCACATCGAGCAGCTTAGAACCCGGCGTCACCCCCAACAGCTGAAGGAAGATCGGATAGGCATGCTGCGGTCGCAGGTAGCCGAAGCCCTTCTCCACGTAGGTGCGGTTGAACCACTGCGCAACGTCACGCTGGCTCGCATCCGGAGAGAGTTCGGAGGTGGTGGAAGAAGTTCCCATGGTCAAAAAACCAGATAGCGCGGGACTCGGTCGAAGTACTCACGGTATCCCGAACCGAGCGTTTCGAGAAGATAGCTCTCTTCCATGAGTACCCTCTGGTGCATGTTCAGCACGTAGGGAAAGAACCCCAGGAACAGCAAGATGCATGGAAAAAGGAAACAGATTCCCAAGTAGAACGAGTACATGCCGACCAGACCCGGGTTGCGCGAGAATGCGAAGAACCCACGGGGCCGGGTGATGCCCGCTCCTCCCTTCTTGGAAGGACGGAGCTGCAACACCGACAGGAAGGTGAGCAGTCGGCCTGCCACCACCAGAGTGATCCCGAGAACCGGGATTCTCCAGTTCGGCAGCGGGCCGAGGAAGTCCAGGATCTTGGGCCAAGGAAGGGCCACCAGCGGGATCAGGAACAACAGGACGCCGAACGCCGTGGGCAAAAAGAAGCGCACAAACTTGATCAGCGCCGATCGAGAACGAGCCTGGGAAAGGGCGTCGGAACTCCGCGGATCGGCTCCGGGTCCTTCCGAAGACGCGGTGGCATCGCGGTGGCCGTCGTTGCCATCACCCTCCGCCTTGAAGAACAACTGGTACGTCGAGGCTTCGCTGGGAATGGGGAAGACCACCAACTCCAGGATCAGAGTGCCGTAGGCCGCCAGCACCACGAAATCGGAGACGTCCATTCAAGATCCCGCCGGTGAAACGCCACGGCGGCGCTGCCGTGCCAAGTAGATCGCATCGCTCCCGAACGAGTATCCCAGAGCGACCACGGAAACCCAAGTCGCCGCGGTTTTCACCGGGGCCGGGGAAAAGGGAGCCAGCACGACCAGCAGCAAGATCATCACCGTCGCGCAAATGATGCGCCCTCGCTGGCTTCCCTTGCCGCGAGGCTTCGGGTCGTGGAGCGGACATCCAAGGAGGCGCAGAAAGAACAAATAGGCGTAGCGAAACCCGGGGAGCATCAGGAGCACGACCGAGGCCCCCCCGTGCAATATTCCCGCGGCTGCCAGCCCGAGGGTAGTCATCTGGTCGGCTTCCATGTCCAAGATCGCGCCGGCTTCGGAACCTCCCCAGCGACGAGCGCACCAACCGTCGAACAGGTCCGAGACGATCACCAGGATCATCCCGCTCCACAACCAGAGTCCGATGCCGCGGTGCCAAAACACCAAGAACAAGAGGACCATCAAACCCAAGAAACGGGCGGCGGTGACCGCATCGGCCAGAGTGGAGCCAGCGCCGAGGATGCGCCACAAGAGAACGTAGGAACCGAACATGGCGAAGACGATGAACGCCAGGATGCCGGGGATGGCTGGATCCGTTGCCAGCAGCAACAGCGTGGGTAACCACACCACTGCTTGGGCGAGCAACCATCGATGGAGCAAGGGAACAGACATCGGAGTCGACCTTCGTGGGGACCGACCGGGAGGCCTCTCCTTCGCAAACGTCGCCACACCCCCGTGTCACCAGGCGGGATATAGTATAGCCCTCCCCCACCGAAGCCGACGACTTGGCAAGTCGAACAGGAAAGGATCTCTCAACGGGCGACCTCATGACGGAGATCACGACGCAAGCGTACTGGGTGATCGAACCGGGCCGGGGGGAGTTGCGGACCGAATCGGTCTCGGCCGAAGGAGCTCCCGACACGTGTTTGATCCGAGCGATCCACGGCGCGGTCAGCCTGGGCACCGAGCGGCTGGTTGGCTTGGGCAAAGTTCCGGCGTCTTGCCAGTCCGACATGGCCTGCCAATACATGGCCGGGCACTTTTCCTTGCCGATCAAGTACGGCTACCACTTGGTCGGTCGAATCGAAGAAGGCGAGCACTCGGGCAAGCATGGATTCGTGATGCATCCTCACCAAGGCGTGGCCCGAGTTCGAGAGCGCGATGTGGTGATCCTGCCAGAATCGCTACCCCGGATTCGCGCCACCTTGATTCCCAACCTGGAAACGGCCTTGAACGCCGTTTGGGATGCCGAAGTCGAAGGCCAAGAGCCGTCCACCCCTCTCGTCATCTGGGGAGCGGGAATCGTCGGACTCCTGGTGGCCTACGTGCTCGAGCGCCAGGGATTCGAGTCTGTCGAGGTGGTGGAGGCGACCGCTCCGCGACGAGACTTCGCCAACTCGCTGCCCTGGATCGGCACCGTCCGGGAGCCACGAGAGGTTTCCTCCGGGCGTTACGGCAAGGCCTTCCACTGCACCGGATCGCCGGCTGCCCTGCAAGGGGCGCTCGATTCGGTCGGCTTCGAAGGGACGGTGATCGAGATGTCGTGGTTCGGAGACCAAACGGTCCCTCTCCGCCTTGGCACCGACTTCCACTCCCAACGCAAACAAATCCGCGCGTCTCAAGTCGGGACGGTCGCCCCTTCCCGGCGAGGTTCCCATGGTCCCCGGGAACGACTGGACGTGGTGCTCGAGTTGTTGGACGATGCAGACCTGGATCTCCTGCTCGGATCCCCCCTCAACTTCCCCGACCTGCCGAACTGGATGAGCCAGCTGTACGCCAACGAAGCCTCGTTCCCCGCCCCGATCATCGAGTACGGCGAGTGATCGAGTCCGGCGAAGCCAGTCTCTGAGAGGAGCGCCTATGTTCACCGTGGCTGTGAAGGACCACATCATGATCGCCCATGGCTTCCGCGGGGAAGTCTTCGGTCCGGCTCAGCGTCTGCACGGCGCCACCTTCGTCATCACCACCGAGTATCAAAGCAAAGAACTCGACGAAAACGGCATCGTCCTCGACATCGGCAAAGCGCACCAAGTGCTCGAAGAGGTCTTGGCACCACTTCGTTATCAGAATCTGGATGAACTTCCCCAGTTCGCGGGAAAGAACACCACCACCGAGTTCCTGGCCCAACACGTCCATCAGGAAATCGCAAGCCGCGTGCGATCTTCCTTCCAGGGCAGCTTGCGAGTGGTCCTCGAAGAGAGCCACGTCGCATGGGGTAGCTTCGAAGCCCCGGTCTGAGCGGCGGAGATCCAATGATCTTTCTTTTACAACCTCCTCGACAGCACCGGCGAATCAGCGGTGGCTATCGCTACAACTCAGAACTTGGCAAGCGCCTTCAAGCCGAACGTCGTGGTCGAGTGGTAGATATTCCCGCCGAGCGGCTGGCCCGAGAGCTACCCGTTCTCGCCGAAGACCACCCGGGTTGCGTCCTGGTCCTGGACAGCTTGTACATCGGCGCCTCCGAACCTCCCGAGGTGCTCGCGAACCTCGATGGGAGCGTGGAAACTCGATTGCTGCTGCACTACCTGCCGAGTCAAAACCCGCGTCTGAGTGAGGACGAACGAGAGCGAACTGCCGCACGGGAAGCCGCTTGGATCCATGCGGTGGACGGTGTCATTGCCACCTCGTTCCACACGGCCGCCGCCATCCGCGGCTTGCGCGAAGCCGAAGTGGCGCGCCCGGGGATGGAATCGCTGTTCCAGCACGCTCCGGCAACCCGGTCTCCCTCCGAAATCCTCACGGTGATCGCCATTGCCAACCTGATGCCGGAAAAAGGCCAGGAGGAAGTCGCTCGGGCGGTGGCCTCGAGTGGCGTGGAGTCGGCGCGACTCGTGTTGATCGGGGACGACAGCCTGGATCCGGAATACACCCGTGCGGTGGAAAAGGCGGCCCACGGGATTGACCTCGAGCACAAGGGCATCCTGGAACCGGAAGAAGTCTCTCGCGAGCTTCGCTCCGCGGACCTCTTCGTTTCCGCATCCGCCTACGAGTCCTACGGAATGGCGACTGCCGAGGCGGTCGCGTTGGGGGTTCCGGTGGTGACTTACCGCACCGGAGAAGCCGATCATTGGATTCAGGACGGCGAGAACGGGTACCTGGTCGAGCCGCTCCGCTTCGAGGACCTGGCCAAGCGAGTGTCCCAGTTGTTGAAGGATCCCGTGCGACTCCGGTCCCTGCCGACCTGCCCCCCGCCGGCATTCCCGACGTGGGATGACACGTTTCTGCACTTCGTCTCCGCGTCTCAGAAACCACGGCGCAGCCACTCCGGGCCGGATCGCAGCGAAAGCGGCGTGCGGCTGTACTCCCATTGCGATCTCCCCACCGCCCACGGCGTCTTTCGCGTCGATGTCTATCGAGCAGAGAGCGAAGGCGAGTCGCTGCTGATCTCCATGGGCGATCTGTCCCATGGTCCGCCCCCCTTCGTCCGCGTTCACTCGGAATGCTTCACCGGGGAAGTCCTACACTCCTTGAAATGCGATTGCCGGGAGCAACTGCTCATGGCCATGCAAATCATTGGCGAGCGGCGCCGCGGGGCGATCGTCTACCTGCGCCAAGAGGGACGAGGCATCGGCCTCGGCAACAAGATTCTGGCCTACGCCGAACAAGCCAAGGGTGCCGACACCGTGGAAGCCAACCACATTTTGGGCTTTCCCACCGACCTCCGCGACTTCTCCACAGCCGCCGCGATCCTCAAGGAGAAGCAGGCCATGCGCATCGAACTCAACACCAACAACCCGGACAAAATCGAGTCTTTGAAAGCCCACGGCATCATCATCGAGCGAGTTCGCGCTTCGACTTCGGAGACCAATCCCCACAACGTGGACTACTTGAAGACCAAGTTCCAGTCCCTGGGTCACCTGGGTTTGGCCTCGTCCCTGGCACCGCCGGACGAGACTCCGGAGAAGTAGTCGCCCGATCGCCGAAAAGCGTCACCCAATCTGGCCCCACGCGGTTTCCGTCTACGTCGCCAGTTTCCGCAACTCCTTGCGCACCGCATCCAGCGCCTTGCGATCTCTGGTCGATCGCACGAACTGGAGGCTGGTCTTCAGATCCTCCTCGGTGCTCGAGAGCTTCCACTTCGCTCGGACCTTGCTGTCGGCGGCGCGGATTCGGTCGAGGAGACATTGGGCACGGTAAACGTTGCCGGCGTCGAACGCGGCTCCCAAGAGAGTGGGGTAGAGCCACTCGTCTCCGCGACCGTTGCTTTCCGCCGCCTCGCACGCTTCCGCCACCACATGGGCGACCGACGCCGCTCGCTCACGATCTCCCTCCGCGTCTCGGAATCGTAGCAGGCGCGGAAGATTGCTCGAGCAGTAGTACGAATTGAGGTCACGCTGCATTCCTGCTCGGTAGTGGTCGATGGCTTGGTCCAGATGTCGGGAAGTTCCGCTTTCCCTCCAAAGCGCTTTGTAGCGCCCGCCGAGCAGACCGTCCCGTTCCGGGGTCGGTCCGTGCTCCCGGACCAGCCGATTCAAACTCTGGATCGCTCTTCGGTGCTTTCCGAGCTTGCTCCAGGCCAGCTGCTCTTGCTCCAACACGAACTCGTGATCGCGCAGGTCGTCCGAGAGCTCGTCAATGAAGTCCAGGGTCTGCTGCCAGCCGTCTTTTCCATCGCCCCCATCGGCATGGTCTCGGACCATTTGCAACAGTTCCAAGCCCACCGAGGGCCAACGGGAAGGCGCTTTCTGATACTCCGCCACCAATTCGGCCAGATTCACGGCCCGCTGTTTCCCGGTCATCTCGCGAACGTCGGCGAGACGATCTTGGGTCTGATGCAGTTCTCTCACCATGTCCCGGAAGGTCCCCAAGCGCTCAGGATCGATGTCGGGGTAACCCGGAACGAGCTTGTGGACGGGACTCTTCGACCGGTCCGCCTTGTCGATCGCCCCGTGCAATGCTTCTCGGATCTTCTTCGCTCCCGCCGCGGTGACTCGTTGCGATCCCAGCGGGTACGGGACTCGACGAATCTGTTCCAAGTCGAAGGGCACCTTCGCCCAATCGGCGCCCACCAGCAGGCACCCGTATTGCTGGGCCGCGTGGCGAACGCCGATTTCGTAGAAGACGTTGGCGTTGGGGATCGTCACGTCGGCAATGACCAGGTCCGCCGCGACCAGGCGCTCCAACATGTCTTGGATGATCACCGGCCCGAGGTCTTGGTCCGCACGCACCGCCTCATAGCCGAGCTCCTCGATCACCGGTCGGAGTGCCCGGTCCCACAGAAGATCGAAATGGACCTTGGAAGGCTTCTTGGCGCCGGTGGATTTCTCCCCATAAGGCATCACCATGAAACAGATGCCACGTGGATACGGAGATCGGCGCGAGGAACGCCCAGAGCTTGCCTTCTTGCGGGACACTCGCTTCCGAGATTGGGTTTTCTTGCGGGGCATGAACCACTCCCTTCCACACGGCACTGGCAGTGCGGTGCGTTTCCTCGACCCGGGAAGAGGCCCGAATCACCGATCGAAAGATCTTCGTTTCGGACCAAGCACGGGGATCGGTCGGTTCAACGGAGACCGAAGCGATCAAGAGTAGCGGAACACCGCCTCGCGCTCGAACGGAAGACACGGGCCGCACATGGCCGTGGCTTCGCTCAGTCTCTTGGGGAACTTCCCTCGGCTCCCGCATTGACCAACGACGAAGGCGACACCGGCGACACCTCGAGAGGCTGCTGAATCGGCTCGTTGGCTCCGAACCGCGTGTCCTGTCGCTGCTGCAGCTCGCGCACGATCTCTCGCTCGCGCCCGTGACGATGGGTGGCGACGCCGTGACCAGCAACGCCGCCAGCCAAGAACGCGAGGACCAAGAAACCAGCGACCATCCACCGGGTCCTGGGGTCCCGTGTCGTCGGTGTGTTCGGGGGAGAGACCAAGGGTGACGCTTCGGTCGTCGGAGTCTCGGACGCCTGCGTGACTGGTGCGGAGGCTGCCTGCGGCGGCGAAGGAGGCGCCCGGGTGGCAAGGATCGCCGGCGGTCGACGCCGGCTCTCGTCTGGCTGCCAAGTCAACAGATCGTGAGCTTGGTCGCAATCTTCCAGGTACTGGGCGAAGTCTTCGGGCAGCACGTGATCGGAGAAGCTTCGAAACTCGGTCTCGATGTGCAGCTGCTTGCCGTGACACTCGGACTTGGCGCGAAGGAGGAATGCCGGATTGCTGACTTGCCCCTCGTAGGACTCGAGTTTCCAGGGATCTTGGAAGTTGACGATCGTGTCCACCACCACCCAACGCCGGTCGTCCAGGACGAAGGGCATCGTTCGACGCCGGGTGGACGGCCGCGGAAGCAGAGTCTGAACCTCCACCGAAGACAACTCCGCATAGTTCCCGCCGCTCCGATCCTGCTGAAGGAAGGACGGAATCCAGTAGCGTTCTTCGACCGAGAGGAGATTCTCCACCGGGTCGTCGTGGACAACCAAGGGACTGTCAAACTCGATGTCCGGATAGAAGTGGGCGTAGTAGTTCAGGTAGTCCTGCTCGAGTCCCTCGCGGCTCGAGTGCACCAGACGGCCGCGCATCCAGTCCGCTTCTTCCCCGCGATACTGGGTCTCCACGGTCATCTGCGCGCCTCGATTGCGTTGCAGCTGGAACACCTTGAGAATCGCCGTGTCTGGGCTTCGCAGCGGAGGCCTCGAAATCGCCTCCCACGGCTCTCCCTGATGACGAAGCACCAACCCCTTTTCATAGGGGAGCGGCGCCTGTCCGGTCAGAGTCCCCCCCTGCCGCGACCAGGTGGGATCGACCCACAGCACTTGATCCGGCAACGAGATCCGAGTCACGACGTGGTTGAAGGCGGACGGCGATGGAGCACAGCGATCGGCATGACGGCGTAGAGAGCTGCTGACCAGCGCCGGATGGGCCGTCACTCCCAGCTCGCGGAGCAACACGATCAGCAGGTTCGTCTTGTCCTTGCAGTCTCCATAACGGCGTTGGACGACGGTGGCGGGAGAGGACGGCCGGATGGCGCCTTCGCCCAGTTCGATGCCCAGGTAACGGATTTCATTCTGCACGAAGCGCAGCGCTTCCAACACGCGATCGGACAGTTCCTGATGCCGAGATTCCAAGTCGTCGGCAAGTTCGCGAATCTCCGGAGGCGTCTCGGTGGTCTGGTACAACTCTGCGCCCCACTGGCAGACCTCTTCCCAACTCTGGAACTCGGTGAACTGGATCCAGGGGAAGGGCCAATGCCAAGAGGGATACCCATCTTCGTACAACACCGCGTCGAGATCCGAAGCTTCCCAGCGGTACTCGACGAAGGACTCGTTGCGCCGCCACCGGGGTTTCAATTCGGTTTCATGACGATGAATCGTCAGTGGGCGTCCCCGAGGCCACAGCAGTCGATGGCGAAGTTGCCGCAAGGGAACATCGGTATTGACCGAGAAACCCGAGAGGAACTTGCCCTGATAGACCGGATTGTCACCCACCACGGTGTAGCGAAAGTCGAGGACATCACCAATGCGCACATCGTCCAGGAAGAGGAGAACCGTCTTGGCTCCGTCGTAAATCTCCGATTCCAGGGCCTGCTCGCGTTGAATGACCCGGACCCTGCCTCGGTCCAACTTGTCGAGGAGCTGGCCTTGTCGCTCCACCTGAACTTGGTGAATCACCACGGTTTCATAGTCCGGGTCAAACGGGATCTCCAACTGAGAGCCGTTTTGCACGCCCTGCTCGTTGACGAAGACCTTCACCACGTGCCGGTAAAGCTGACGTTCGCTGCCAAGCGCATTCTCTTGGGAGTCTCTCAGTAGGTAGTAGACACCGCCAGAGATTCGATCCGCCGGAACCTCGCCGCCCGTTTCCGCAGCAAACTCCACCACCCAGGATGGAGTGGGAGCGAAACGCGGGTCTCCGGAAACTCGCACGGTGGCTCCCGAAACCGTCGGAGCCACCAGCAGCAACATGGCAAGGAGTCTCAACACAAAGGAGCCCTCTTCACGAGTGGTTGGATTCGAAAGTGGTTGAGGTCGGCGGAGTGGGAGAGGGAATGCTTGGCACGACAGAGCCAGACAGCCGTTGCAAACGAATCGCCTGTTGTTCGAGGCCTGCTTTGCGCAGCGCCTGGGCCGTGGCATTCAGAACCGGGGATTCGCCAGGAAACTTCCGGCATGCCTGGACCAGCACTTCCAACTGCTCTCGAGTTCGACCCAGCCCTGCCAGCGCGTGCGCCTGAACCAAATGGGCGGGCGAATACTCAGGACACTCTTGCAGCGCAGAAAGGGCAAACCGAAGGGACTCCTGATCTCGGCCAAGAGCTGCCAACACACGAGCCCGCACCACCGCGGAAAGGTGTCCTCGCAACCCGGGGCGATGAGTGACGCGAGGATCTTCGTTCCAAAGATCCATCCGCTCCAGGCATTCCAAAGCTGCCGTCGGTTGGCCCACCGCTTCGTAGGCTTGGGCCGCAACGAACTCGTAGGCGGGTGAAGCGAAGCCACGGGGCGGGTGCTCGTCAAAGAGCGAAAAGGCGCGATCCCGCTGGCCTCGTTCCAGCCAGCTCGCAACCACGACCGCCAGCAGCTCTCCTGATTCAAACCAGCGGGTTCGTTCGGTCAAGGAGCGCCCGCACCAGACTTGGTAGGCACGGTCCGCGGCGAGATGACGGTCCTCTCCTCCGCAATCTCGCAAAGAATCGGCGAACTTGTAATGCAAGTACAGATTCTCGGGATCGGCCTGCAGAGCTTCCACGAACAACTCGTGGTTGCGTCGTTGCTTGTCTTGGAGATTTGAACCGTTCGGCCGATAGCCGTGGTGCAGAAGCTGAACTTCCGGCAGACCACGGATCTGCTCTCCTGTCCGCTCCGCCTCTTCGAGCAAAGAAGGCAGCACTTGCTCGTGGATGGGGTAAACAAAGTGCACGCTCGGCCGTTTCCGGAACAATCGCACGACCCGGGCAAGCGACGGAGCTCCGTGTCCCTCGTCACTAACGATGGTGACGGAGTATGCCAGCGCCAAAGGATCAGCGATGGCTTCGGTGACCTGTTGACGGGATTCGGCGCACAGCTCTTCATCGGCGTCCAGGAACAACACCCAATCGCTACGGGCTTCCTGCAACGCCACATTGCGCGCGACAGAGAAATCGTTCTGCCAAGGGGTCTCGATCACTCGCGCCCCGAGGCGACGGGCGATCGCCACGCTGTCGTCGACCGAACCGGTATCGACCACGACGATTTCGCTGACGATGTCCTTGGCACTGGCGAGCGACGGCCCCAACCAGGGCTCGCCATCACGGACGATCATGCACAGGGAGAGCGAGGGTGCCATGGGTCTGCCGAAGGAGAAACAGGTGTCTCCCTCATCGACCAGCGGCCCTCGTCAGGTGGAAGAAATCAGGGAGCCTCCAGGCGCACGTCGATCACCGCGTTGCCGAATCCCCCCAGCTCCAGCGTCGCCGGGGCTCCGACACTCGGATAGAAGCCGCAGGACTCCCCGGCCTCACATAGCTCGCCGTCGTCATCCGCATCGATTCCGCAGCGAAGGAAGAAATCCCCGATCTGCACCCGACCGAGTGCGAACTCGTAGTCTTCCAGCACCGTGGTGACGAACATCGACACGACGTTCTGGTCGGCATCCAAGAGTTCCACTTGGATGTCCCCCACATCCGGGAGCGGATCACTGGAGCCCGTGATGGAAACCAGCACGTCTGCTTCGCCGCCATTGGATTCCACGGTCATGACGATCTGAGACAGACCGTCGGCCAAATCACCGCGGTCCGCCAGGATGGTAATGGTGCGACCATCGCTTTCCACCTCGGCACGCAACCATCCGCCGCTGGGTCCCGTCATCAACGAGGTGTCCAAATCCTCGATGCGCAAGACCCCTCCGCCAATGTTGTTGGCCTGTACCAGGAGCTGAGTCCCATTGATGCCGAAGTCCAGAGACGAAGCAGTCAAAGCCAACACCGGGGTCGCATCGACCAAAGCCCGGTCGGCCCGCACTAGACCGAATCCGGTTTGGGTGTCGAACCCGTCCGGGCCGAGATCTTCGGCCGAGGAACGCAGGAACGCGCGGACGTCTTCCAGGTCCAGCTCGCGATCGACACTCTTCATCAACCCGGCCAACCCGCTGACGTGAGCCGTTGCCATGGACGTTCCCGCCAGTCCGGCGAAGAATGAGCCGGTCTCTCCGGCGGGAGTCCCGACCGTACTGAACACCATGTCGGCAAAGCCGTCGGCATCGAAGTCTTGGGCATCTCCGCCCGGCGCCATCACATCCAGCGCGTTGCCGGTGTTCGAGTATTCGGCTCGCGCTTTGCCCCCGTTGACCGCTCCCACCCCGATCGACTGGAACGAAGAGGCGGGGTACAGCACTCCCTCGACCCCGTCGTTGCCCGCTCCGGCCACCACCACGATGCCGCGGTTCACCGCCGCGCGCATGGCATCCTCGACCGCGTTCGACACCACCTCCAGACCGACGCTCAAGTTGATCACGTCGGCGGTGCGTTCCGGCACTTGGCCGGACGAGTTGGACAAACCGGCGGCGAAGAGAATGCCCTCGGCGATGTCGATGGTCAGCCCGGTGCCATCCACGCCAAGCGCCCGGCACGGGATCAGCTGACAGTCCCACATCACCCCGGCCACTCCGAAGTCGTTGTCGGTCACCGCGCCGATGATTCCCGACATGTGGGTGCCATGGTGAAGATTCTCTTCGAAGGTGCCTTCGTCCCGGGGATCCGCATCACGCCGGTCGCCATCGCCGGAATTCGCGAGCTCGCTGACGAAGTCATAACCGGCTTGCAGCCGAGGCAGGATGTCGGCGTTCTCGGAACGAATCCCGGTGTCCACCACGGCGACGACCACATCGTCGGAGCCGGTTTCTTCCATCCACGCATCGGGGAGCTGCATCAACTCGAACTGCCAACTCTGACGGGAGTAGAACGTGTCATCGGGAATCACGGCAAGGGTGCGAGCGCGATACACAGGTTCGCACCATTCCAAGTCCATCTCGGCGCGAAGCTCTTCCTGCAAGAGCAGCATTTCTCGACAGGCATTGCGACGCAAAGAAGCGGGAAGGTCGGTCCCGTTCCACCGGTCCGCCGCGAAAGGAGATGCCAAGCAGTGGTAGTCCACGATCCGCAAGCCCGAAGGAGAAAGCTCACGGGGGGAAAGTTCGAAACGTGCACTGCGCGTCATCGGCGGCAAACTCTGGTCCGCCTCGCGAGAACGAAGCACCACGCAATCTTCCAAGCACGACGGTAGGTCCGGCTGAGCGTAACTGCGCAAGATCGCTTGCCCATCGAGGAACCTGGCAGCCCGCGGCAACGGATCGGCCCGCGGTCTCACCGCTTCGGAATCCGAGGGAGCCTGGACGCTCATCCCGAATCCCACGCGGTAGTGAATCACCTCATCGAGGGAGCCAATCACCAAATCCACGGTGCGGGACGCGCCGTCGATGGCCGGCAAGCGCAACGATTGGCTGCCCTGGAACGTCGCGAAACCCAAAGTGGCGTTCTCGCTCCCCTCCAAACAACCTTGGCGATCCACCAACAGAGCGAACCCGGTGCCCGGGCCGGATGCGGCAACCTGAATCTCGCGCGGGGAACTCAGCGTCTGCTGAAACGTGAACGAGTCGAGTCCCGCAGAATGCGTCCAAGTGAGTGGACGTGCCGGCGTCGCGACCGTTCCCCGCCAACGAGCGATTCTCGGCTGGTCGACCTGATAGAAATCCCACGCCCCGGAACTGTCGTCGGCAATCGAAAGGAGAGTTCCGTCGAAGTGCAACCGAGTTCCCACCAGCTCCCAGCGAACCCACGACTCGGAGGGCCCGATTCGCCATCCCGCCACTCCGTGCACAAGCGGCACTTCCTGCACCCCAGAGGTCCGAGACGCAAGAAACAGACGCGGCAGACCCGAGAACCAATCGTCGCCGAGAGTGACGTCCGTCCATTCTCCCGCGGGCAGCTCGATCACATCGAGTGGAGTCCCGGACTCCCCATCCACCAAGTGCAGGCGCGCCGTCGGTGCTCCCGCGAGCAACACCAGCACTCCCCGCCATTCACTCATGCCGAGCAGATCGTTGACCTGCGGTGCGATCCATTCGCGATCGGTTCGTCCGCCCCGCAGTTGCCGCCGAGAAATCTTCGGCGGGGCCTCCGCGGTCGCCAGATACACCGTTCCGCCGCCCCCCAATGCCAGATGCGAAAACGAACTCGAAACCGATGTCCGCAAAGCGGGTTGGGCGTCGGTGAGGGGAGACTCGCCGCGAAAGAGCCGGCCATTTTCCAGCCAAAAGGCCTCGCGCTTCGGCCGGGTCGTTCCGCTCTGGATCAAGGGCTGCGAGGCCTGCAAGGTCCCGAGAGCATTGGCAAAACCCATGGTGTCGTTGGGTTCGTGCTCCGCGGCGAGGGACGTCACCCCGGGACTTCCTTCGATGATGACCGTGCCGGTGACGGGGACTCCCGACGGCCCACCGCTGCTACCGCCGCCGCAATTGGCGAGGATTCCGCCAACCAACACCAGGATGAGGAACTGGGAGGCGAGTTTCGCCGAAGAAGAAAGGCTCATGGACGCCCTGCACAAGAAGGGGGTTCGCCGGATGCGACCCCCGCATCCCGTGGCAAATAGCATAGCCAGCGAAAAACATGCCCGCCCATGGACAACGGCACCGCTCGCCCCGTGGAGGAACTCGGTGCAGATCCGCCCGTTTGTCGGCAAAGCCGGCGCGCAGCAGTGCGGGGAAATGTCGAGCTGCTCCCGAACGCCGGAAACCAACAGCGGTTCCCTCGCCTCCGACCTGCAACGGTCCTGAGCTACCGCCTCCGGGAAGGACGGGATTGGTTTTGCCGCAGATGCCAGTCGGTCTGGATTTCCTTCAACGAGTCGATGCCGAAGACTTCGAGGAATGTCTCCTCGAACGAAGCAATGTCTCCCGATTCGTCAGCGATTCCCGCTCCGAGGACGAATTGAAAGAACTTCCGCGGATGCCGCTCGATCAAGAAGCGCACCAGGCTCCATGACTTGGCAAGGTCGGGCGCCGTCAGCTCAGAGACCCGGAGGCCCATCAACGCATCGATTCCAGGGAGCTCATGGCGGACCGCGGAATCCGCCAACTGAGTCTCCCATTGCGAGTAGGACTCCCAACCTTCGACCCAAGGTGCGGCCTCGCCCTGATCGGGATATTGCAACAGGGTCAGAGTCCGCCCCTCGTTGAACTTCTCTTCCAGGTAGTGGGCGTAGCCGGCCTCCACCCAACCCGGCAAGCCATCTTGACCGCGGACCTTGCCCAACAGGATCTGTGCCATGTTGGTGAGCACCCACCCGTTCAGATTCACCCGACGTTCGTGGGTGGATCGGTGGCTCGGATCAAGGCTGATCACGATCAAAGGCTTGGGGCGCACCAGGGTGAAGTTGCTCGACGAACGATAGTGCGGCAGCGCGCTTCGGTCGGGTCGGTAGCGGTCTACGAACCCGGAGTCGATGAAGGTGGTGACCTGGGAGGGACGGGTCAACACGAACACATCGATCGGAGTCCTCGACAACTTGGCTTGCACGGCCTTGTCCAGCTCCGCGGCGTCGATCAGCTCCTGACAAGCCTTCTCCCAGATTCTGAGGACTCCTTCCCCGTCTTCTTCTTCGACCCGGTGCAACAAGAAGTGCGGGGAAGAGCGAGTGAGCACCGGGACTCCCATCGCTTCTGGAAAGTCGCGTGTGATGCCCGCGAGGTGCAGGTCTTTTTCGGGAACCCAATCCCCTTCGTGCAACACCATGCCGCGTGCGGCCATTGCCTCCGCTTCCGGCATCCAGACTCCGTTGTCGAGCACGAGTCCCTGCGCTTTCTTCTCGCGGGCTTCGCGTCGTTGATGATCCTTGAGCGACTTTTGATCGAACCACTCTCCTTGATACCGAATGTGTCCGAGTCCAAGGTGAGCACCTTCGTGCTGCGGATCGACGGAGAGAACCTTCTCGAGCACCTCGTGCTGCTGGCTGCGAAGCCCCTTGCCTTGGCAGAACAAGGCAAGCTGATACAACCCCTCCACGTCCCCCGGCTCCAGCCCGGCGAGTTGACGTTGGTACTCCTCCACCGGCGAAGCCTTCTTCTCAATTCGGTCGATTCGTGTTCGGGCCAAATCCACGGTCCCAAAACGAGTCTTCACCCGCACGGACGTGGTGGACTGTTCGAGCACTTCCCCTTCCAACACACTTCCGTCCTTCAGCCGAATGACATCGGCAAGAGTCGAGGAACTCAGAAACAAGACGAAGCCAGCGACCACAATGAGACGACCCATGTCGTTCTCCTGTCGAAGACGATGGTCACGGCAGAGGCGCGGACAGCGACGCTTCCCTCGCTGACATTGAGAATGCCTCGGTCCGTCCATGGCATTCGCAGAACGAGAGAGCGATCGTCGTCAGGAGCTCCTACCGGAATCCGCGGAGTGGGGAGCCGTTGCTTCAGGAACGGCCGTGCCCCCGACCAAAGGCAAGAACCGTGCCGCCGGAGAACCAAGGCTGCCCCACCAACGAGGTGGCCCGAGGTTTCCCATGTCACCATCTCGAAACGGTTTCGTCCACTCATCCGATCGAATCGAGGGTGCCGCGGAAGGCGAGGAGATCCTCATGCGTATTGGACTTGCGATGACGTCCGCCATCCTCTTGCTCTTCGGATCAACCCCGGCGGCGGGGATTCTCGGCAAGGACCCCGATGCCCTGGCCCGGTCGACCCGCATCGTGGACCCCGAGGTCCGAGCGGCGTTCTATCGGACCGGCGGTCGATTGCTGCTGGGCAAGAAAGTCCACCTTCACGTGGAAGCGAAGGTGTTTCGGCGGGATCCCGAGGTGCGATCGACCTCTCGCCCCGGGGACCTGCTGGTCTACCCGAATCGGTCCGTGCCCTTGATCGTTTCGACGGCGAATCGTTGGTGGGTGCAAGTTCGTCGTCATCACAACGACGCTCGCGAGTTCTGCATCCGCGGTCGCTTGGGCGTGCCGTCCTTCGACGAGCGCCGGCGCGTTCACCTCTCCGTCGATTCCATCAAGCGCGCGCCAGGCACCTGGCGCTATCGGAAGGATGAGTGAAGTGCTCGCGCCGGGAGCGGGCTCCCCAGGAGGCTCCGCGATTCGTCCACTCCCCCGCCCGTGGAGCGGGGATTGGGATCCCTCGCCCTGGTGGCGGAAATGGCACGGATTATGATGGAGATCCTTACGGACCTTCGATGAGAACCAATCTGCCGCATTCGATCGCCTCGGTCTCGGGGGAATACGACGCCTCCCGCCCCCTCTCTCCTTCCGGGAGGGACCGGTCGGCACGGCCCTCGGTGTGGATTCGCAGCCTGCACCGTGCGATTGCGCGCTGGTACCTGGCCAAGCCGGATCTGGCGGAGCTGCTGGAAATCAAGTTTCCTGACGCGGCGTCGATTCTCGCCGCCGCAAGGAACGAGTGGGCCTACCGGAGACGCCATTCGCGAACCGCTCGGGTCATCTCGCTGAACGTCGAGACCACCAACTACTGCAACCTGGCTTGCACCATCTGTCCGGTGAACCGAGGCATGGCGCGGACCAAACGCTATCTGGACCCGGGACGATTTCGCGACCTGATCGACCGAACCCCCGGCCTCCGCTTCCTGCTCCCGTTCCAATGGGGAGAGCCACTGCTCCATCCGGAGATCGGCTCCATGATCCGCTACGCCGCTGATCGCGGTATCCGTTCCATGATGACGACCAATGGCACTTTGCTCGACGATGAGAACATCGACAAGCTGTTGAAGAGTGGTCTGGATCGTCTGACCATCTCCGTGGACGGAGACGACGACACCCACAAGGAGATCCGCGGCACCGCTCTCGCCCCCATTCGGGAACGCGTGGAGGAACTGCGACGCCAGCGGGACCGCCGGGAATCTCCGATGCACATCGACGTCTCCATGGTGCTGGATGACGCGACCCGACCGGCACTGGAGCACTACCGCCGGGAATGGCAGGACGCGGTCGATCGCGTTCAAGTGATTCCCAAACTGCAAACCGTTCCGCGCACTCGGCCTTGTCGCGAGCTGTGGCGCGGCAGCTTGGTGGTCTTGGTGGATGGGACTGTCACCGCATGTTGTGCCGACTCCGAAGGAGAGCTGAGTCTTGGCAACGCCTTCGAAGACGATCCTGTCGACGTTCTCAACAACACCAAGTTTCAGGAACTGCGGCGTCGCCATCGGTGCGGCGACTTTCCAGAGCCTTGCGCAGGTTGCGGGGAGTACGACGGGACCGACGTCGGTGTGAGCCAGAGGTTCCTGGATTGATTCGCGCCGACACCAGTCGCGGGCACACCCAGAGAGCTCCGGCCTCCCATACCTCGGTCATCGTCGAGGCCAAGAAAGCCATCGATCGCTACGTCGGGATTCCCTTGCACTGGTTGCTACACGCGACCGACGCACTGTTGTCGCCGTTCCTGACCAAGCCGCCGGTCGACGAAGTGCGCACCGTGGTGCTCACCAAGATTTGGGGAATCGGCAACCTGGTGATGATTCTGCCTTACGTGCAGGAGATTCGCCGTCACTATCCACGGGCGCGCCTGGTGTTCCTCACCCTGGAGCGAAACCGGGAACTCCTGGAAGGGGGTGAACTGTTCGAAGAGGTGGTCACCATGCGCGACCACGGCTTGCTCGCTCCGGTGATCGATCTGTTTCGAGCCATCCGTCGACTGCGCCGACGGCGAGTCGACCTTTTCTTAGACTTCGAACAGTTCCTCCGGGTGTCCGGGCTCATCGGACGTTTGAGCGGTGCTCGCCAGAGCATCGGGTTCGACACGCCGGGTCAGCACCGAGCACGGCTCTACCAAGCGCGCATTCCCTACGATCACGAACGCCACATGGCCAGCGTGTTCGGCGACGTGGTCCGCGCCGCAGGGGTGGGCATGGATCGAATTCCGGCGCCCCGGGTACCTCGCTGCTCCGAATCCCGCCGCCAGGTCCTGGCCGAGCTTGGAAATCTGCCGCGCCCTTGGGTGATCCTGCACCCGGGATCCGGAGACAACTTTCCGGGTCGACGCTGGCCCTCCGAGCGCTTTGCCGCCGTCGCGCGAAAGCTCGTGCAGACCCACGGTGCCACGATTTTGCTGACCGGGACTCGCGCCGAGAGCGGTTTGCTGGCGACCGTTGCCGACTCGCTTCCCTCGACCTCGGTGGTGTCTTGCGCCGATCGATTTTCCCTCCGACAGCTGGTGGAGTTGATCGATCAATCGGACTTGGTGATCTCCAATGACACCGGTCCTGTGCATCTGGCCGCGGCGGTGGAGACTCCGGTCGTGGCTCTGTATGGCCCGAACACACCACGACTGTACGGTCCGCTAGGACCTGATTCGCGGGCTCTCTACCATCGACTCCCCTGCAGCCCGTGCTTGACCAATCTGAATGCCAAGTCGAGTCGTTGTCGACTGCCGAGTTGCATCCTCGCAATCTCCGTCGAAGAAGTTCTTGAGACTTGCGCCGAGCTTCTTCGGCCCCGGCTTTCGGTCCCGATGGAGCGAACCCCATGATTCCGACCACGGCGGAATGGGGACTGGCCTCCCGACTGTTGCGCGGACCGGGAGAGTCCGGGCCGACCAAGGTGACCGCGTTGTTGACCGAGCGCTGTCACTTGCGCTGTGACTTCTGCCGACTGTGGGAGAACCCAGATTCCGGGGCGTCCACCGAAGAGTGGCTGCAGGTGTTTCGCGCCAACCCGGAACTGCGCTGGGTCAACCTGAGTGGCGGAGAAGTCTTCGCTCAGGAGCGCCTCGACACCTTGCTGCTGGGCATCGTCGAGGCCCTCCCCAAGCTGGCACTCCTCGACTTCCCGACGGCCGGCCAAAAGCCGGCCCAGGCGGAACGGGCCGTGCAAACTCTGCTGAAAACCCGGTTGCCACGGCTGGTCGTCAGCGTGAGTTTGGATGGCGGGCCGGGTCACCACGACCGGGTTCGCGGGGTCGAAGGAGCTTTCGAGAGGGGCATCGAAACTTACCAGCGCTTGCGCAAGCTGCAGAACCGTCGCTTTCAGGTGAAGGTAGGTTGCACCCTCACGACCCAAGCCCGCGAACAGTACGCCGGCTTGCGCCAAGCCCTCCAGCAGCGGCTTCCCGACTTCGATCTTCGAGAACTCCACTTCAACTTGGCCCACCACTCCAACCACTACTACCGCAACACCGAGTTCACAGACCTTCCCGACGAAGAAGCCCTGCAAGTGCTCGAGGAAACCCGCTTCGGATGGTCTCCCGTGTCCTGGCTCGAATGGACTTATGGTCGGCTGGCCCGGCGTGCCTTGGAGGAAGGCTTTCCGCCCATGGGATGCACGGCATTGCGAGACACCGTCTTCATCGGCGCAGATTTGACGGTGTATCCGTGCTCGATCTGGGACCGGCCCCTCGGCAACTTGCGCGACGAAAATCACTCCCTCCGCCAAGTGATCGAAGGCCTCCCCGCGCGCCACGCTCGGCAACAAATCGATCGCAAACAGTGCCCGGGATGTTTCACGCCCTGCGAATCCGCGCCGGCCATGCTGGCCCGTCCGTGGCGCTCCACTTGGTTGGCTCTCACAAGTTCGCAATGAATCGACCCCGTCGCAGCTTTTCGGAAGCAGTCCGGGTGCGCGCCGGCAACGGCGACTGGCGCTGGCTGTGGCGGGCCGCGGATCAAACCTTGCGCCTTCGTCTCGGCATCCCGAGGGGGCCTCTGTATGCGACCCTGGCCCTGACCTACCGTTGCAACTACCGCTGCTTTCACTGCGATCTGCCTGAGCGCCCGGATCCGGTGCCGGATGCTCGCGCACTGATCCACCGGCTCCAGTCCCTTGCCGAGCGCGGGATTTTGGCGGTCGGAGTGACCGGTGGCGAGCCCCTGCTGCATCCCGCGATCGGCGAGGTGCTTCGAGAAGGACGGCAACTCGGGTTGATGATGCACGTGAACACCAATGGCTCGCGAGTGACTCGTGCACACGTCCTGCAGTTGCTGGAGGAACAGGTCCACTCGCTCAACATCTCGGTGGATGGAGGGAACGCCCGCACCCACGATGAATTGCGCGGCGTTCCCGGGTCGTTTGACGAGATCGAACGGACGGTCAGGGAAGTGCTGCGCCAGCGAGGTTCACGCAAGACCCCGCGCCTCGGGTTGGTCATGGCCCTGACCCAGCGCAACCTGGGTGAGGTTCGCGAGTTCGTCGCCTTGGCGAAACGCTGGGAGGTGGACGGAGCGGGGTTCTTGCCTCATCACCCGTTCGTCGCCGACCAGGAACGACTCAGCGGCTGGGAAGAAGCGGACTTGCGAACGGCCCTCGAGTCGCTCGTCGGCGAGGTGGACAACTCCCCCGCCTATCTGGAGCGGATCCCCGGGTTTCTGGCCGGGGAAGCCACTCCCTCGAACTGTAGCGCTCCCCAATCCCATGTGGCGATCGACCCTTCCGGCACACGTTACCCATGCGTTCCTCTCATGACGTTGGGAAGGGCCGGGGTTCCATGGCAAGATCGAGGTCCGCTCTCGACCCCCGTGGGAGCCAAGGACCGTGAAGAAGTCTGCCGGAGATGCTGGTGGAATTGTCACCGCGAGTTGGACCTGAGCCTGGGACTGCTGCGTCCGGCGCTTGGCTCTGGCTGATTGCTGTTCTCGCGGTGTTGCCGCATCTCCCGGGACTGGCGGGAGGCTTCGTCTACGACGACTTTCGCTTCGTGAAAGAAAACCCCGGGGTGCACCGCCTGTCCGCTCCCCACGAGTTCTTCCTCCCAGAACGCATGGCTCATCCCGCCGACCGCGACATCTGGAGACCGATCCGAACCGCCGGCTTCGCCTTGCAACATGCCTTGTTCGGCGAATGGGCCGCCGGCTACCACCTCTTCAGCCTGCTGCTGGCCGTCGGACTCGTGCGTGGGTTCCTTGCGATGGTTGCCAACTTGTCCGGCAACGCACCCAAGATTCTGTGGAGCGCCGGCCTGCTCTTCGGCAGCCATCCCCTGCTGGTCGAATCCGTCGCGTGGATCTCTAGCCAGGGCGATTTGTGGGCAGCCCTGTTCGTTTGCCTCGCCCTGGTTGCTTGGTGCCGCGAACGCCGCTGGTTCTGGCTGGCCGCTCCTCTCGCCTGGTTGTCCAAGGAGTCCGCCATTCCCTTGCTCGGCATGGTGATCCTGGCGGACTTGATTCAAGGAAAAGCACCTCGGCGCTGGCGCAGTTGGGCCGTGCTGGCCGCATCCACCGTCCTTTTCCTCGTTCTCCGACAGCAGGCACTGGGACGCGGCTTTGGACTGGACGCGAGTGGCTTTGGACAGCAGGACGTCGACTTTGCCATGCGATTCTTGGAAGCCCATCGCAACCTCGTCGTGTCTTTGCGGTTGTTCGTGTTCCCCTGGCCGCTTCTTGTCGACCCCACTCGCGCCACGGTCCCGTCGCCAAGTTTCCTCTGGGCTCTGTTCCTATGGGTGCTGCTGGGAGGACTCGGCTGGTGGGCGATTCGCCAGCGAAGGGCCCGTCCCGGATTCGCCTTCGGGATCGGATTCGCGTTGCTTGCCTTCGTCCCGACGTCGGGATTGTTGACGGCCATGAAGAGTCCTTATGCCGACCGCTTTCTCCTCCTCCCGTGTGCGGGGTTGGTGCTCGCGGCAACCTCCTGGTTCGACCGTTGTTCGGTTCGCGGGACACTCTTGGTCGTGTTGCTCGGGGTCTCGCTCTTGGGAACTCGGACCGTCCAGCGCACCCTCGAATGGAGGAGCCAACGCACCCTGTTCGAGGCGGAACTGCGTCATCACCCGAGCTCGATCCAAGCCCACCTGGGAATCGGTTCTCAAGCCATGGAGAGTAACGATTGGGAGCGTGCCCGAGTCCATCTCTCGCAGGTGGTGTCGCTCACCGACCAAGAGGATCCGCGACGCCTGGCCGCGCTCCACAATCTTTGCACGTTGGAATACGAAGCCGGGTCTGCCGACCAGGCAAGGCACTGGGGAAACCAATGTCGAGCCCTGGTCCTTTCTCGGACCGAGTCCCAAGTCAGCGGCGCGTCGCTGCACAAAGTTTGGATCGTGCTCGGCAATCTGGAACGGAAGCAGAATCCGGCCGCAGCGATCCAGATTCTGGAAGAGGGGATGAGGCGGTTCGGTCGTCGCCCGGGTCTCCTCGAAAGCTTGGCCATCTGTTTCGACATGACCGGTCGCGCGGAAGCCGCGGAGAAACTCCATCGGGAGGTGCTGGAGTTGGCCGAACCCACCGCCACTCGCTACTACCACTTGGCGCTTTCCGTGCTCCATCAGAATCGCGCGGAGGACGCCCGGGAGTTGCTGCAACAAGCCGTGGCGCTGGACTCCAGTCACCAACGCTCACGCGCCTTGCTGAAGGACCTGGAAACCCCTCAGCGCCCGCGATGACTCTGCCCGCCTCCGGAGCCGAGTGAGCAGAATTCTTTGCCATGTTCGGCGCTCATTCGGGAACGGCCCGGCCCGGGGCCCGATGAACGCGAAGCCACTTGGGGGGACGATGGCAGAGAGTTTTCGACCGGGCGACTTCCTGGATCGGCTTGGGGCTATTCTCCCTGCGGGCCTCCGGGGATAGCATCGGAGCCGTTGAATTTTCCCCTCCTCGAGGAACATGATCATGCTTGGCCTCGCCCTCTTCGTCCTTACGGCACTGGCACCCTCCCCCTCCGTCCCCGCGGAAGGTCCCGGATTGCAGCTTTCTTCTCCCGCCCTGGATTTCGGGTCCCTGACCGCCGGAAGTACGGCGCGTCTGAAGTTGGAGCTGCAGAGCAACGGGGATTCGGCTCTCGAGATCCAGAATCTCGGAGTGAACTGCGAGTGTTGCAAGCTGCGCCTTTCCGCGCCGCGCCGCCTGAATGTTCCCATCGACCACGCCAACAACGGGCACGTCGGGCTTTCTTTGGAGCCCGGCCAAAAGGCCAGCCTGTCAGTCACTCTGGACACCAGTGGCCTCGAACCGGGCACTCACCAGAAGGAATGTGTGATCGCCACCAACTCGCCGTCCGGAACCATCAAGGTTCCACTGAATCTCGAGGTGGTGGCCCCCTCGGTGCCGGAGCATGATCACGCCGACCATGCCGGGCACGCTCATGAGAGAGCCCCGATCACGGCACCGGCACCAACACCGACCGGCCCCCAGCCCAAGATCTCCATCGAGACCCCCACCCACAACGTCGGAGAAGTCCTGCGCGGTGAGAAGCCGACTCACGTGTTCGAGTTCAAGAACACCGGGGAAGCGGAACTGGTGGTCCAGGACGTTCGTTCGACCTGCACTTGTACCTTGACCCGACTTTGGTTCGGCGAAGAGGAAGTCAGTGGCGAACAAATCGTGGAGCTGCGCCGGGACCGAAAGATTGGCACGGTTCCCCCCGGAGGAACCGCCAAAGTCGAAGTCCAAATCGACACTGGCAAGCTGAGTGGAGCCCGGGACGGATACCCCCTGCGCAAGTCCATTCGCGTCATGTCGAACGACACGACCCAGAACCCCTTGGTGCTGAACCTGGAAGGAACCATCGTTCAGGCGTTTCAGATCGAGCCCCGCGACTTGCGCTTCCCGGTCGTCCGCAAGGGCGAACCCACCTCTGCCAGCGTCGTGATCTCGTCGGACAAGGTCGACGATTACAACATCACCGGTGCGACCACTCCGGTGGGAGGCTCCTTGGAAGCTCGGGTCACGGAGTTCGAAGAGGAGGGCAAGCGAAAGTTCCGCATCGACGTCAAGATCCTCGAGAACGCCGACGTGGGTCGCATCGCAGACAACATTTCCCTCAGCATCGATCACCCCAAGGTGGAATCCCTTCAGATTCCGGTCTATGCCGAGATCCGTCCCCAGGTGGCGTTCTTCGGCAATGGACGGGAGGGCACGGAACGCCTGGATTTCGGGGTCATGGACGGCGGCGAAGATCGAACTCTGAGCCTGCGCATCGAGAACCTGAATCCGGACGTGCCCTACGTGCCCAAGACCGTGGAGCTCATCGCTCGCACGGGGAAGGAATGGTTCCAGCACGAAGTGGAAGAAGTCAAACCGGGGGTTGAGTACAACATCCACGTGTCCATCGCCAAAGACATCGACGTGCGATTCTTCAATGGCAAGGTGCGGGTCGAGAGTGACCACCCCGACGTTCCCTTGAAGCTGATCGACTTCCGAGGTTGGGTGGACCGGAGCAAGCCGGAGGCAGGATCGGAAGCCGAAGGTTCGTGACCCGACCGAGCTTCGAAAGACTCTTTCGACGGTTCGCGCAGGTCCTGATTCAGAAGCGCTCTGGCGGAGTCCTTCGGGGAAGCGGGCTCGCCCTCGCGTGCGCCGGCCTGGGGGGTTGCGGCGAGACTTCGTTGCCCCCGTGCAACGTGTTGCTCATTTCAATCGATAGCTTGCGGGCCGATCACCTTGGCTGCTACGGCTATGAATCTCCCACCGGACTGTCCCCGAGTCCGCGCCTGGACCAGCTCGCCGAGCAGGGGATCTTGTTCGAGTCGACCCTGTCCACCACATCGTGGACCATGCCGTCTCACCACGCGCTGTTCAGCGGTTTGCCGGACCTGGTGCACGGCGCCACCGACGACTGGCACGGCCCATCTCCCGACCGACCGGTGCTCGCCCAACGACTTCTCGACCGTGGCTATCGCACCGCTGGATACTTCTCGGGTCCCTATCTGCAGCCCCAATACGGATTCGCCAAAGGCTTCGAGGAGTACGAGAACGTCACCGCGTTGCCGATGCAGTTCGACATTCCCAAGGAAGAACGGGACCTCGGCGCCATCGAGCGCTCGTTTCACGAGGCCGCGACCGCCCGCCAGGTCACTTCCCGCGGAGAAGAATTCCTGCGCGAACAGTCGACGGATGCCCCCTTCTTTCTCTTCCTTCACTACTTCGACGTCCACTACGACTACGCGCCCCCGCGCGAGCAGTACGCCGAACGATTCCGCCCGGGACGAAGGCCCCCGCAAATCGATGGTCGCTGGTTCATGGAGAACCCGGACATCCACCCCGAGATGGATCCGCGGTTGCTGGAAGACGTGCTGTCGTACTACGACGGCGAGATCTACTGGGTGGATTCTCAACTGGGGATCTTGTTCGACACCTTGGAAGAACTCGGCCTCCAGGAGAACACGCTGGTGGCGGTGGTCGCGGATCACGGCGACGAGTTCTTCGAACACGGTCAGAAAGGCCACCGAAAGACGCTGTACCAGGAGTCCCTTCGGATTCCCCTGATCCTTCGCTGGCCGGCAAAATGGGAAGGTCCCCATCGAGTTCCCAACCGAGTGTCGATCGTCGACGTGGCGCCCACCATTCTGGAGTGCATCGGCGTGGCGACCCCTCGGGTCTCCCCTTCCGCGACCCGCGGGACCAGCCTGATCGGGCTGATCGACGGCAGTGAAACCGGCCGCCGCGAACAGCTCGGCTTCTTGCGAGATCGCAGCAACAAGGATCGCCCGGTGGAGCAATGGGCTCTTTGGACCGGCCCATACATGGTGTCGGTGACGCTCACCGGAGGAAACGCCGTGCCGGTGCTCTCGGGAGAGATCTACGACCTCGAGAAGGATCCGGAAGAGAGGAACAACCTGCGTGACTCACGGGACCCTGCGGTGGAAGCTGCCATCGACCGCTTCCACATCGCCCATGAAGCGGCCCGCCGAGCCGCCGGCAACCTGTCCGCAGGGAGTCCGCCTTCCTTCACCGACGAGGAGTTTGCCGAGCAGCGCGAGAAGCTGGAAGCTTTGGGCTACGCCGTCGACACCGTGAGTGCCCAGTCTCTCATTCCTCGCTTCCCACGACAGGAATCGAGATGACCGACTCCGCTGCAAGGACCCGGAACGCACGCCCGATCTGGGTCAAGCTGGTGTTCGGAGTGACTTTCTCTCTCTTCCTGCTGGAAGGGTTGTTGCAAGGCGCACGCTACGTCAATCGAAACTGGATCCACCCGATGACGTTCGGAGATTCGGAGGGACGGGAGCAAAAGGTCATCGTTTGCGTCGGCGACTCCCACACCTGGGGTTGGGGCGTTCATCCCCACCTCAGTTCCTATCCGGTGCGATTGCAGCAGCTTCTCAACCAAGGCGATCCCCATGGCCCCTATCGGGTCGAGAACCTGGGGTTTCCCGGGTTCAACACCGAACAGGTCCGCGACCGTCTGGAGCGCCGCCTCCAAGGCCCTCGCCCGGACCTGGTGCTGGTGTTGGCCGGTTTCAACAACTCTTGGAACCCGGCCCAGGTGGAAGACGGCGGACTCTGGGACGCCCTGGTGATTCCCCGACTCGTCAAGCTCCTGACCGCGGGAAACCAAGGCTTCCAAGAGGCTCCCGGAACCGTGGTTCTGGAAGGCGACCAACCATTCGTTCTACAAGAAGACGGCACGCGAATGCCCATCCGGGACTCAGGCGCTCAGGAGGGACTGGTGCGCGGCGAATCCTTGCGCGACGACGTGGAAGCTGGCATTCACGAGATCATCCAGCTGTGCCGCCAAGAATCGGTCACCCTGCTCCTGCAAACCTACGCTTCCGATCAATCCGAGGTATTCCGTCTGGTGAGCGCCGGCATTCGGCTAGCGGCTCAGCAACCGTGGCCCACGGCGGTGATCGACCACCGCCGGTGGTTTCAGGAACGAGCGCTCTCGCCCGAGACCGCCCTGCAACCGGATGGCCATCCCTCCGCATTGGGCTACCAGGCGATGGCTGATTCCGTGAACCACTTTCTTCGAAACCAGGCAGGATTCGAGCACTGGGTGTTTCCCGACGCGACCGAAGCCTCGACCAGCCCACCGACCGAAGGGGTGAGCCTGAGTCTTGGTGCTCCGAACCAAGAAGAGGACGCAGAGTTCACCTTGACCTTGCAGGGTCCTGCGAACGGCGTCTTCCAAGTGAGCGTCGCCGCCTCCCAACAGGAAGGCCCCTTTGGCCTGGCCATCGCCCAAGACGATTGGTTCTCTCTCTGCCAGGGCGCCGTAGGACTGAGTGGCCACCTGGACGCCCAAGGCCGCGGCGTCGCCTACCTCTATCCCGCCATCTACCAGCCGTTCCCTCGCGAGCAGGAGTTGTTCGTGCAAGCGTTGCTGCTCAACCCGCACACGACGGTGGCGGACGAGTTGGTGCTCGCCGCGTCAGAGGTGCGGACGGTCCAGCTTCCCGCCGAACAGCCCTGAAGATCGCGCTCACGAGTCTCCGGAGCCGAGGAACACATCCCGCACCCACGCCTGGGATTCTTCCCAGTGGTCCGCCGCTTTTTCGAAGTCCGCGGGCATGACCTTCAACTCGCTGATGCGCTTCACGTGGGGCGGACACGGAACGTCCGCTCGAACCGGAATCTGTGCCGACCGCGAATGGGCCAGGATCTCCTCGACCTCCGGCGAAAGCACGTAGTCGATGAACTTCTTGGCGTACTCGGGATGGGGTGCGTTCTTGATCAGAGACACGACGTTGGGAATGACTAGGCAGCCCAAGTCGTCTTCTCCTTGATCGGGATAGATCTTGTAGACAGGGTATTGGTCCACTTCCGCCACTCGGAAGTCATCGGTGTCGGTGAAGCCGTAGTGACGCGTGCCATCTCGCACTTGGCGCATGACGTGGCCGTTGCCGGTGTAGATCGCTCCATCGTTCTGGCGCAATCCCATCATCCATTCCTTGGTTTTGTCGACCCCGAGCAGGTCGAACAAGACCGCAACGTGGGTGGCCGTTGTCCCCGCCACCGGCTTGGCAATGCACCACTGACCGCGCCGCTCGGTGTCCAGGTAATCCCGGTAGGAACGCGGCGACTGATCTTCGGGACAGAGCTCCGAGTTGACGATGAAGATCCGAGCGCGGGCCGCGAAACCAGTCCAGTAGCCTTCCGGGTCCTTGAACTGATCCGGGATGTCCTTGGCCGACCGTGAGCGATAGGGTTCCAGGCAGCCGTCTCGCTTGAGGATCAGGGTGTTCAGGATTTCGTTGTTCCAGAACACGTCGCAACGCGGCCGATTCTTCTCCTGCTGAATCTTGCCCCGAAGTCCGACCGTCTTGGTCAGCTCGTTGTCGAACACCGGACGCAACGGAATCCCGGTTTTCTCGGTGAACCCCTGAAGGAGCTTTTCCGAGTGTTCCTGATCCAGGGCACAGTAAACCACGAGCTCATCGCGAGCCTCGCAACCCGCGAGAAGCAACGCCGGCAGCAACAGGCCTGCCAAAGACGACCATCGGCTCATCGCAAGTCACCTCCTCGCATCCATCCGGTCCAGCGTCGACAACCCGGGTCCGCGAAACTGTCGCTCGAGAACCACCGCGCCCCACGGTCGCCAATACTTTGCCGTTCTTGATCCCGAGAGATTCAGGATTCCTCGGCCGGATCTTCCTCGTCGGACACGGCGCCCGTGTCGCCATCCACGCCGTCTTCAGAAATGGCTTCCGGCTCTTCTTCTGGCGGCGGGTCTTGCAGGTAGTCTCGAGGCGCCTTCGTGAAGTACTCCCCGCGGAACAAGGAAACCATCCAAATCGTTTCCTGATCCGGGAGCATCACCGGGAACTGCTGATCCTGCGCCTCGCCCAGGTACAGCACCGTTTGTGAGCCGTCCTTGCGCTCGGCCGTGACGGTGTAGCGGGGCGGTTCGAGACCGAGATCGGCCTTCGACAAGTCGCCGGCATAGAAATCGTCGCAGCGAAGGTCCGAGAGCGCGTTCGCCATCGAGTCGCAGCGCCACTTGGTCGCGAGCCCGTCCATTGGCTCCAGCATGCGCCAGACCAGTTCCTTGACCTCGAGGCTTTCGTCCTCCTCGGTGGTCTCCTCTCCCGCTTCTTCCTCAGAGTCCGAGGCATCCTCGGCATCGTCCTTCGGTCCCATCTCTTCTTCGCGGACGAACACCAGGCGTTGTTCCGGGCCGTCGACGGTGAGCTTGGTGACGTCCTCGGATTCGCCGACTTCCAGGATGGTCTTGTCTCGCCAGCCACCTGTTTTCTCGAAGTCTCGGCGCACGTTGGTGTCGGACTTGCGAACCTCGGACTGATCACCGACCTGGAAGAAGGTCTCACGGAAATTGGCACTCTTGCCGAGAACCACGCTGGCGAGCACTTCGCCGGAACCGTCTTCGGCCTTCACCTCGATGGCCTGCTGACCCGTCAATTCGAACTCGTCGAGATCTGGATTGCGTGAGGCGACCTTGCCTTGCTTCAAGCCGAGCAGCGCATCCAGGGCCTTGTCGACCTGATCTTGGTCGGCCCGATAGCCACCTTCCGATGCCACCTTCCAGGTATCGCCCTCGCGCACCAGCGCGACCTCGCTGTCCTCCGGACCAGCGATCGACAACTTGGCGACCTGCTCCTTTGCCAAATCTTCGAACAAAGCCTGAGAGGCTTTGGCGGTTTCTCCCGTCTCGTAGCGCCTTTCCACAGTCCGGCTAAACAGGAAAGACGCACCAGCGAGGACCACGAAAACCACGGCAAGCTTGGTTGTGCTGTTGTTTTTCATTGTTTCCTCTTCCCCCGCTTAGTGGGCCGCAGCCATGGCTCGACGGGCACGGGCGGGTCGCCACACGCGACGCCAGACGTACACCATCAAGCCGGTAATCAGCAGCATCAGTGGGGAGAACCAAACTCCGAAGAAGAGACTGAGGTACTTTTCCGACTCGGTCGGTTCCTCGAATGGACGGGTGACGCTCTGCTTGGCGCGCACGCCGGACAGGTCGTTCTCACTGCTCATGAAGTCCACCGCATTGAGCATGAACAGCAGGTTCGTCTGGGCGGACTGGACGTTCTGGTCGGTGATGAAGTCGGAACTTCCCACCACCAAAATCCGGGTTTGCTCCGGAGAGGTCTCTCGGAAGCCGAGTTCTGCTTTCAAGGTCGCCTGATCCGGACCGGCGAGAGCCGCGTCCTCGGCCTCGGAATCCGCGGCTTCGTCTTCCCCGGCCGCCTCGTCTTCGTGGTCGTGGCCTTCGTGGCCCGTTTCCTGGAAGCGCAAACCCCCGCCCGGCACGTCCAGTTCTTCTTCATGGTCGCCGTTGCCGTTGGGCGCAACTTCCATGTCGAGATCACCATCGGTCGGGATCTCTTCGGGACTCATCGGCGTGGTGATTTCCACGGGGTCAGGAATCTCCAGGCCTTCGAAATCCGGCATGGCCGGTGCCCCGCCCTCGCTTTCTTCGTCTTCGGAGAGCGATGCCACGACATCGGTGGGAAGGTCGCGAGCGGTGTAGTACGAACGGAACGCACCTTCCAGGATTCCCGCAATCAAGAACTGTTGATCGAAGGTCTCGGGGTCAAGGGATGCTTCGGGTTCGAAGTCTTCCGGGCGCAGCATCAGGAACTCTTCCTCCTGGCGATACGCGTAAGGACTGGTGTAGACCAGCTCGGTCTTGGTCACTCCCGGCTTCGGATCCAGCTCGATGGAGGAGGCGAACGGGAACATCAGTTCGCGGATGCCCTTGGTCGTTGGGTGATCCACGATGGCGTCGACTTGTCCGACCCCCTCGACCTCGTAGGACGCCAGGCAGCGCACCCAAGGGGGATAAGGGACCGCCTTGGTCAAGGGGATCGCCCCGATGCTGCCGACGCGGACATTGGCCATGCCACAGACTCGGTCCATGACCACGTCCCGGTTGATCTTGATGCCGTAGTGGGACAAGAAATCGCCCACCGTGGTTTCGATCGGTTGGCGCATGAACGGCGACGCCGGCATTTGCGGATTGCCCATGTTCCCGGGCTGGGTTCCTTCCGCGAGCACCACCAGGTTGCCCCCGCGCATCAGGTACTGGTCCAAGTAGTACTGCTGTGTTTCGTCGAGTTTCTCGGAATTGACCAACAGGATGGACTTGATCTCTTCCGGCACTTCACTCTTCAGGTCCACGGTGTCCGTTTCGTACTGAGAACCGATGACCTGGTTGACAAAACGCAGGTCTTCCTGGGGACTGTGACGATCTCCCATTCCCGGCGGACGTCCCATGCCCGGCATGTTCATGCCGGCGAACGGATCGTTCAGCTGAATGGCCACCTTGGACTCTTCGGTTCGCGTCACCTTGTCGATGCGCAGGATCAACTCGTATTCGAGGTTGTTGGCGCTTTGCACCGCGGGCAACACTTCACTCTTGTCGCGGTACTCGATGAGGATTCCCATGCGGGCGATCTTGGCCTCGATTGACGTCGCATCGGCGCCTTGCAAACTCAGCTCGGGAATGCCGGCGGTTTCCGCCGTGGCATTGGCTTCCTCGCTGGTCGAAGGATCGAGCACCTCGGAAACGAGCCGGCCATCGGCGTGGGACTGGAACTCGCTCAGAGTGTCTTCGATGTCCCGGCGAAGATTCGCGAAATGAGACGGCACGTCCGAGGAAAGGAACGCGGTCAGACGCAGGTCGTCATCCAGATCGGAGAGGATGGCGCGAGTGTTGTCACTCAGGGTGAAGCGCTTCTCCTCCGTGAGGTCCAGTCGCGTGTAGGTCCGGGAGCCTAGGTAGTTCACCATCACCAAGATCCCGGCGATGAGCACGATGTTCACGCCCGCCGGACGGTGACGTCGGACGATCCAGCTGTTCAGGTACAGGAAGAACCCGATGAACGTCACGTAGTAGAGCACGTCGCGAGAATCGACCACTCCGCGTTCGATGGAAGCAAAGTGGGTGTTGAGCGACAGGTTGTGCAGGAGCCCCGCCACCGCGTCGGGGAACATCGCGGTGGTCGGCGCCAAGCCCAGCAGCCAAAAGGCGAAGCAGATCACCACCGAAACGATGAACGCGATGATCTGGTTCTCGGTCGTGGCGGAGATCGCCAAACCGATGGAAGCGTAGGCCGCCCCCAACAGCAACGCTCCGAGGAAGGCCCCGAGGATCGGCCCCGGATCCGGATCGCCGAGCCACCCCACCACGAAGACCACCGGCAACAGACACAGCAGAGACACCGCGATCAGGCCGACCGTGGACAGGAACTTGCCGAGCACCGTCTCCCCCACCCGCATGGGCATGGTCAACAGCAACTCGAAGGTCCCGGACTTTTTCTCTTCCGCCCAAGCGCGCATGGTCAACGCGGGCGCGTAGATCATGAACAACCAAGGCAGGAACCCGAACAATCCGCGCATGCTGGCTTCGCCGGCCACGAGGAACCGCCCCAGGTGAAAGAAGAACCACCCGGCCAGCAGGGAGAACACCAGCAGAAACACGTATCCGATCGGCGTCTGGAAGAAGGTTCGGAATTCCTTCCACGCCACGACCAAGACATTCTTCATGGCTCACTGACCTCCTGCGCGGGTGAGTTGCGCGAACACTTCTTCGAGGGTGTCCGTCGACTCGTTCAGCTCGGTAAGGACCAACCCCTTGGCCACGGCCAGCTGGAAGACTCGCTCCGGCCCGCCGCCTTCGGCGCTCGCGACCACCCGGAATCGGTGGCCGTCGCGACTCTGCCCCTCGTCGGACACCGAGCGAACGAACGCGCCACTTTCCAGGACCTCGCGACTGGACGCCGGATCCCCTTTGATCCCGACGGTGTAGGTCGTGGACCCGTCTTCCGTGGCCTTGAGTTCCTTGGTCCGGGCATCTGCTTTGACCTGACCCGAAGCGATGATGATGACCCGGTCACAGGTCGCCTCCACCTCGGGCAGGATGTGGGTCGAGAGGATGATCGTCTTGTTCTCCGCGACATTGCGGATCAGATTGCGAATCTCGACGATCTGATTCGGGTCGAGACCCGTGGTCGGCTCGTCCAGGATCAAGAACTCCGGATCGTGGACCAGGGTGGCCGCCAAACCGACGCGCTGGCGATAGCCGCGGGACAGCTGGCCGATCTCTCGGTCCAGGACATCGCCCAACCCGCACAGATCGACCATTTCGTCGACTCGGCGGGATCGTTCGCTGCCTCCCATGCCGCGTGCCGAGGCCATGTAGTGCAGGTACGGCTTGATGGTCATCTCGGTGTAGAGCGGCGACGCTTCCGGGAGGTACCCGATGCGGCGGCGCACTTCGATCGGCTCTTCGCGAACGCTGTGGCCCACCACCGTGGCATCGCCATCATCGGGCGGGAGATAAGTGGTGAGCATTCGCATGGTCGTGGTCTTGCCCGCCCCGTTGGGTCCCAGCAAGCCAACGACCTCGCCGCGCTGAATCTCGAACGAGACCGAGTTCACCGCACGGTTCTCTCCGAATGTCTTCGACAGGCCCTTCGCCTCAATCATCGTCTTGCCTCGATCATCGAAATTCTCGTTCTCCTTCAGACTGTCCCCGCCGCCAAGTGCGACAGGGGCGTCCTCGGGATCTCCAATCTTGCAGGGGCCCGCGGAAACTGGTCCCGGATGCAACCGGACGCCACCATTCCCGCGACGTGTGCGTCCTCGGTGATTGCTCGTGAGACCTCGGATCGACCTTCCCCATTCGCTGCCGAGGCAGCCCCGGAATTCCGGTGGAAAGGGCGGTGTCCCACGTCCCGCTTGGCCCAGGCCATTGGTACTGCACAAGCCCCTCCAGAGTTGGGGAGCGTTGCTGGGGGCGCGGGATTGTAGCAGCCACCCAAAGTCAGTTCGACACCCCGAGCAAGACCCGAACGACGGCGTTTCCTCGTTCCGGGAAAGCGGCGGGACACGCGCTCCGATCGATCCCCGGGACCGAGGCGCCGGAGTACGGGTCGGCAACGGCCAGATCAACCGGACTCGGCTTCCACGGAAAAAGTCCGGCAACTGTCGGCAGCGAGCGCGGCGGACCGGTCTTGCGCGGCCCGGGAACCCCAATGCCTGGACGCAGCGCCCCCTCCTTCAGGGGAGGCGGACGACGACAGGGATCGGACTACGGTCGAACCGGTCGTTCCGGCCGAGGCTCCGGCGAGTATTCCACCGGTTGGGCAGGAAGGGTGTCCTGGTCGGTCTGCACTCCGTTGCCGCCAGAGCCAACCACGGTCGCCAAAATGCTCTCGGCGCTCTTCAACACCGAGTCGAAGAAGATCGAGTCCTTGTCGAAGCTGGTGGCGGCTCCCGCCGACAACGTCACCCGGTGCTGCTGCCCCTCGAACGGGATGACCAACTTGGCCGCCATGCGAACCAGCCGCTCTGCGACTGCCCGAGTCTCTTCCGACGGGGTGTGCGGCAGAACCACGATGATGCGATCCCCATTGAGCCCCACCGAGTCGCTCATCCGGGTTTGAGCCCGAACCAGAGCGGCCACGGTCGCCAGCACTCGGGACTTCGCCGCGACCCCATGAATGTCGCGGAGGTTCTCGAGGCGGTCCACCTGCAGCGCGAGACACGCGATGGGATATGAGTAGCGGCGCGAGCGCGCGAACTCAGTCCGCAGCGTGTTCTGCAACTGGGAGTAAGTGAGCAGGCTGTCGGGGGTGTCAGAAGTCATAACGACCTCTTCGACAACAGCCGAGTCGGGGAGCAAGGAAAGCTCGTCTCGAAGGTGCAGAAATCCAAGGGGAATTGAGCGGGGGTTGGGGGGATCGGGCCAAAAAAAAGAGTTTCCCCCTTAGAGGGGGAAACTCTCATGTATCCCTAGGTCCTTCCGATCAGAGATGGCGGTTGGGGAGGGGAAAGACTCTGGCCGGAGGAGCACATCGAGATACATTTTTTTCAGTTTTGGTGGTGCCCGGCGGCGCTTTTTTCCTTCTCTCCTCGATTCCTTGGTGGGGAATTCCAAGAAGCACTTCCCGAGAAGCGTTTCTTGCGGGTCCCCAACCCAGGGGAGTTCACGAGGCCCTTTTGAACCGAAGCGACCCCTCGGTCGCAGTGGAAAAGAGTATCAACTGTGGACCGATCGGGAAAGACCTTCCCCTACTTGTCCACACGGAAATGCGGTTCGAATTCCGAACACAACCATTGGAAGAGCCGCGATTAGTCCTCGCCGCCGATCTCCCGGGGCGAAGTCTGGCCGAGGATTTCCCGCAGGACGCTGACCAGATCCGGCGGCGCGACCTCGAGCAGAGCGGACCGCTCCGCGGCGGTGAGCTCCCCCCCATGCTCTTTCAAAACCCTCATTTGCTCCACCACTTCGAGCTCGAAGAAGAGTTTCCCCGGGGGCAGAAACGGCACTAGGCGCGACAACCAGGTGGACCCGTCCACGAAGTCCTCGTTGAGCTTGCCCATGCGGGCATTCTCGACGATTCGCTGGAACTCGGGCAGTTCCCGCAACGGGGCCAGGTCCCCGTCTTCCAACAGCCACTCGTGATCGGTGAAGCCAAGCTGGACGGCCAGATTCAGAGAGCGCAGAGCTTCCGCCGGCCGCTTCCGAATCGAAGCGATGCAGGCCAAGTTGTAGTAGGCGTTCTGGCACGCGTCGGATTCGGGATACCGCTCGACCAGCTCTCGGTAGCGCTTGACCGCACTGTCGTAGTCGTCGAATTGCTGAAAGTAGTAGCCGGTCTCGAACAGCAGGTTGCGGAGCCAGATGCGGTGCCAGTCTTCGGCAGTGATCGCCCGGCCATCCTCGGAGCCACGGCTTTCCAGAATGCCGCGATTCAGCTCCAACTCTTCGTCCATCTTGCGAATCATGCGCTGGATGGGTTTGACGATGCCGGCCTTGGCCAAGGAAAAGCGCGCGTAGCGACTGAGGTCCGCGAGCCGGCGAATCTCCAAGTCCGCCGGGCGACGAACTCGCGGTGAGAAGAACGACTGGCGGTTGATGAAGAACTCCTCCCTCTCATCCAGGATCAGGGGAGCGAGGTCCTCTGCGAGATTGGGTCGCTGGCTGTCGTGCAAGGCCATGACCGCCAACACCCGAGCCACGAAGTGGTACGAAGGATCCTTGGCGATCTCGAGGAGCAGGTCGGAAACCGTGGGATCGATCGGCCACAACCGCCGGAACTGACCATCGTAGAAGCCTGGCACCGCCTCGTCCGACATGATGGCTTCGAGGGTCTCCTGGGTCCGACCGAACACCCAGCGCTGGCGGAGTCGCCGAGCCGGATCCAGCTGGCCGCGCGGCGCCCGCCCCAGGCTCTCGGAACATCGCAGGCCAATGTCTTCGAGCGCACGAATCACCGCCGGAGGCGTCGGCCTCCCCACCGATGCGGCCAGGGGAAGCAGGTGCTCGGAACAGTCCTCGGCACCTAGGAGGCGGATCGCCGCGGCGCGAATGTGCTCGTCACCGTCCTCGAGCATCCGCTCCAATTCGACACGCGGCAGGTCGAGTTCCTGCAGCCGACGCATGGCTCGCAAGCGGACATTGCGATACGGACTCTTCAACGCGGCTTGGATGCTGCCCAACTCTGACTCAGGGGCGATCTCTGCCGGAGCCGCCGGAGCCAGCCCAACCAGCGCGAGCGAAACGGCGCTTGCCCACCTGAACCAAAGGCCTTCCCGTGAGGTCCACTTGTCGGTCCAGGTCTTCCACCACATCGCCATCGATCTTGACGCCCCGTCCTTGGATGAGTCGGCGAGCCTCCCCATTACTTTTGGCAAAGCCCAGCCGAACCACAAGAGGCACGATCCACATCGCTCCCCCGCTTGCTTCTTCTTCGGCCAGCTCGATCTCGGGAATGTCGTCGGGAACCTCCTTGCGCTGGAAAACCTGGTTGAAATGTTCCCGGGACTGGGCGGCGGCAGCACTCCCATGAAGCCAGGTGACGATGATTTCGGCGAGCCCCCCTTTTGCTTCCCTCGGATGGCCCGCGAGTCGCCGATCGATTTCCGCCTCATCGAGATCGGTAAGGAGCAGGAAATACGTCCGCATCAGGGCATCGGGAATCGACATGACCTTGCCGAACATGTCCTGCGGCTCGAAGGTCAACCCGATGTAGTTGCCGAGGCTCTTGGACATTTTCTTTTCACCGTCCAAGCCGACCAACAGTGGCATCGTCATGCACACCTGGGGTGCTTGATCGGCTTGCTCCTGAAGGTCGCGCCCGACCAACAAGTTGAACAGTTGGTCGGTCCCCCCCAGCTCGACGTCGGACCGAATCTCCACCGAGTCCCACCCCTGTAGCAACGGATACAGGAATTCATGGATCCCGATGGGATTGCCTTGCTTCATGCGCCGCTGGAACAGCTCTCGTTCGAGCATTCGCGCCACGGTCATGCGAGACGACAGCTGAATGAACTCCTGGAACCCAAACTTCAGAAACCAGTCGCCATTGTTGACGACTTCCAGGCGCGAGGCGTCCAACACCTTGGCCGCTTGATCCAAGTAGGTCTGGGCGTTGGCCTGAACTTCTTCCGCCGTCAACGACGGACGCATCTTGTCCTTGCCGGTCGGGTCTCCCAAGACGGCCGTGGCTCCGCCAATCACCAAGATCGCCTGGTGGCCAAAGTCCTGGAACTGACGCAGCTTGCGAAGCACCACCGTGTGGCCGAGGTGAATGTCCGGCGCCGTCGGATCCAACCCCAACTTCACCCGCAGCGGCCGTTGCTGCTGGTACGCCTTTTCCAGGCGCTTCTTCAGGTCCTCTTGCTGCACGCAGTCGACCACCCCACGGAGCAACACGTCCCACTGTTCCGACGGCGGGGGCATGGGCTGGTTCATTCGACAAGCTCCGGCGCTAGGGTCTCGGGGTTGGAAGAAGAGCGACGTTGGCGATGCTGCTGCGCCCACTGCACCGCATTTTGGGATTCCCACCAGCTGCGCCACCGCTCCACCCCGTGCCACGGCTGAGTGGTCAAGAAGCGCAACGCCGCTTCGGTCGCAGCTCGCGCCCGGACGGTCGGACCGGGAAGCAGATCCACCAATCGGTCGGTTACCTCGATCAGATCCCATTCTGCAAAGCGAACTGCCAAGGAAACCAGATTCTCCGGGGACTCGTCGGCGGCCCAGTGCAACTCGCCCAGGTCCCCGATCGTGCCGCGGGACACCGCCTCTTCCGATCCCATGCGCAAACGACTCGGGGGAAACCTCAGCGGGGCGAAGCGCAATGGTTCTCCGTCGAATTCCACCGCGACCGGAAACACGACCACTTGAGCCATCACCTCGACGAAGTCGGTGTCCGCACCAACCGCGATGGACAGAGGCAATTGGTAGCGGAGCTCGGTCCCACCGGCCACGTTCCAACCGTCACCTCCGAGTTCCTCGAGGGCCAGCCGTTGGGTTCGAGTGGCGGTTCCCCATTTCGAGGAAATGCTGGTGCGAGTCAGGTCGAGGTAGGCGCGACCGACATCGGTCCGGCGAAACGGGAAGACTCCGCGCGTGCGGCGCATGGGAAGCGCGAGATCCAGCAGTCCTCCGTTCTGAATGCGGAGAGAGAGACTGACCTCTTCGCCGAACGCGGCCCACGGCTCGGCGAATTCGGCCGCGAACGAGACCTGGTGACCACCCCAAAAGCGTTCGGACTGAGCTTCCCGAGAGGTGCCGGTGAGTGCCCCGGTGAGCGTTGGCGCAGCTTCAAAATCGGGGCCGCGACACTGGCAAAGAAACAACCCGCCCCAAAGAAGTCCGAGCCGCCAAAAGGCGGCTCGGACGGAGTGTTCTTGGGACGAAACCGCAAACATCAAGAGCCGGAGGACTGGGTGTCCTCTTCCTCGGCGGGCGGCGCGGGCTCTTCGGCAGAGGCCGAAGCCTCCGCTTCCGGCGCGGGCGCCTCGGCGGGCACTTCTCCGGCCGCCGCTCCCTCTTCCCCAGCAGCCTCACCCTCGGCCGATTCGTCATCGGTCATTTCGGGCATCGGCGGCGCTTCCGCGAGAACCTCGGCCGGGTCGCGGCCGTTCACGGTGATCAGCGTCAGGCCGATCTTGCGCTCTTCCGGATCCACCTTGAGGATTCGCACCTGGACCTTGTCGTCGACCTTGACGACTTGTTCCGGGTTGGTCACCTTCTGCGGACCCAGCTCCGAGATGTGCAGCAGGCCTTCCAGCTCGTTCTCCAGCTCGACAAACACGCCGAACTTGGTGCTCTTGGTGACGACTCCGTCCAGGCAGTCACCCACCGAGAAGCGACGCGGAATGGCGTGCTTCCAGGGGTCCTCGTCCAGCTGCTTGAGGCCAAGAGCAACGCGCTTCTTGTTCGGATCCACGCTCAACACCACCGAGCGGACCGTGTCGCCGACCTTGACCACCTCGGAAGGATGATTGACCTTCTTGGTCCAGGACATGTCGGAGACGTGCAGCAGGCCGTCGATGCCTTCTTCCAGCTCGATGAAGGCGCCGTAGTTGGCCAACGTCCGCACCTGACCTTCGATGACCGTTCCCGGCGGATAGCGCTCTTCGACCAGTTCCCAAGGATTGGTCTCGGTCTGCTTGATACCGAGGCTGATCTCCTGCTTGTTGTGGTTGATCTGCAGCACCACCACTTCCACCGGGTCGCCGACTTCGACGATTTCCGAAGGATGGTTGATGCGCTTGGTCCAGGACATTTCGGAAACGTGGACCAGGCCTTCGACGCCCTCTTCCAGCTTGACGAAAGCACCGTACGGCATGAGGTTGACCACGGTCCCGGGATGCTTGGAACCAACGGCGTAGCGCTCTTCGATCCCGTTCCAGGGAGATTCGGTGAGCTGCTTGAGGCCGAGGGCGATGCGGTTGCGTTCGCGATCGAAGCGCAACACTTTGACCTCGACTTCCTGATCGATCCGCAGGATCTCCGACGGATGACCGACCCGTCCCCAGGACATGTCGGTGATGTGCAGCAACCCGTCGATGCCGCCCAGATCCACAAACGCGCCGAAGTCCGCCAGGTTCTTGACCACGCCCTTGCGGACCTGGCCGACCTCGAGGGTCTTCAGCAATTCGGTGCGGGCCTTCTCGCGCTGCTCCTCGATGAGCTTGCGGCGCGAGACAACAATGTTCATGCGGCTTTCGTCGATCTTGATGATCTTGCACTCGATCTCGCGACCGATGAACTCCGACACATCGCCGGTGCGGCGGATGGAGACCTGAGAGGCCGGCAAGAACACCGGCACACCGATGTCGACCAGCAAACCGCCCTTGATCTTGCGGGTGACGGTGCCCGTGACGACGTCGCCTTCCTTGTTGGTGGCGATGACCCGTTCCCAACCACGCTGACGATCGGCCTTGCGCTTGGACAACAGCATGAGGCCGGTGTCATCCTCGATCAGCTCGAGAAGGACTTCGATCTTCTGGCCGATCTCCACATCGTCGGAGTCCTGAAACTCCTCAAGGGGGATGACGCCTTCACTCTTGTAACCGATGTCAACGATGATCTCGTTGCCCAGGACATTGACAATCGTCCCGGGAATGATCGTGTCGACGGCGAAGGTTTTGACTGAACTGTCGTACTTCGCCCCGAGACTCTCGGAAGTGGTGCCCTTCAGAGATTCCTGAATGGCTTCTTCCACTCGATCGGGATCGGCGTCGAAACGCCGCACTAGCTCCTTGACCATGAATAACCTTTTCCCCTGACTCGCGTCAGTCGGGACCCGCAATGAAAAAGTGTGGAGTGACGCTCACCCGGTTTCCCACGCGGGAAATATTCCAGAGAGAGCTTGTCACGAACTGCTTTCGAGTTTTCCTTCGTTGTTCTTTGGTTCGGCAGGCGACGATGCTTCGCTCACTGACGATGCTTCGCCTTCTCCCGAGTCGGCGAGGATGCCGCCGAGTTGCTGCCAGCGCTGCTGCAGCAACGGCGCCGCCTCTCGTCGCTTCTTGTCCGCCGCCGAGAACGCGGGTCCAAATCGCACCCGGATCTTCCCGCGCAAGCGCGGAAGGCTGCGTTGGCGGGGCCAGATTTCGAACGGCCCGTCCAAGTAGACCGGAACCACTGGGACCTCCGCGCGCGCCGCCAGCATGTGGAAGCCCCCTTTGACGGGCCCCAGTTTGCCGGTGGCAGAACGGGTTTCCTCGGGAAACACGGCGATGCACCGACCCTCCTGCAAGCTGTCGATCAGCACCCGTGCCGCGCCGTGATCCGCGCCGCCACGCCGCAAAGGCACCGTGGGAGCGAACCAGGTCAATGTCCGGTACACCCAGCTTTGGCCCAGAGTCGTTCGCGGAGTGAACACTACCGTTCGCGGACAGGCGGCGGCCACCAATGGCGGGTCGAGGAACGACACGTGGTTGGAGGCCAACAGACACCCGCCGGTCGCCGGGATGTGTTCCTTCCCCGTGACTTCGAGCCGATAGAAAATGAGAAAGATCAGTTGGACGACACGGCGAAAGAACCGTGTGAGGAGCGCCCTCACCAAGTTCACGTCGTGACGACCTCGACGATGAGAGACACGACCTCTTGCTCCGTCATTCCGGTCGTGTCCACCACCCGGGCTCCTTCGGGAATTGTCAGGGGGGCCACGGTGCGTTGCGAGTCCTGGCGGTCGCGTCTTTCGATGCGCTCCATCCAGTCTTGCAAAGTTCCGTCGCCTTCCTGCGCTTGTCGCCGCCGAGCCCGCTCTTCGAGAGTCGCATCCAGGTAGAACCGATGCCGCGCCCCGGGAAACACGTGAGAGCCGATGTCTCGGCCGTCGATGACCACGCCATGTGGTTCCGCATTCCCCTGGATCAGCTTGCCGGTCACTTCGCGTTGCAGTTTCACCATGGCTTCGCGCACGGCGCCCATGGCAGAAACCCGCGAGACCGACTCAGTCACTTCCTTGCTTCGTAGTCCGGAAGTGACGTCCCGGTCACCGAGGTACACCTGCCCCCCGACTCCCATCGACAATTCCAGCCTCGGAAGCAACTCGCGAACCTTGTCTTCCGTCCAGGTGGCGACGTTCGGGTGCACTTCCTGAAACGCCAGGGTGACGGCTCGGTACATGGCCCCGGTGTCGAGGTAGGAGTATCCGAGCTTCCCGGCGACTCTCCGTGCGACCGAACTCTTGCCGGCCCCCGCAGGGCCGTCAATGGCCACAATCCAGTGTTCAAGGTCTTCGATGAAGCTGTTCCTGGGTCATCCCAAAAGGGGGCAGGATACCCCGCCCCTGGGCAGCGAAGCAACGAAGACTCCCGGGGGACCCGCCGGAGAGTCCCCGGTTGGGGACCCGATCGGCCCGAGTCAGACCTCCCGCGATATCGACCACCACCCGGGACTCGTTGACGGGAGCGCGCGTCGAGAAGGAGACCGGTGCCTCGCCAAAAGGCCCATTCGAGGGATCTGCTAGGCGCGAGTCGGGCCGGGGGGCGGCCGAAATTCCCGCCCCACTCCGTCCAGCCCCGCCTCCCGAATCCCTTCGGCGCCAAGGAAGAGGAACCGGGATTCCTCATAGAACGGAGGGAGGACCAGGAGTTCGCGCCCCTCGCCGAAGTCGACTCGTTCGGCCCGGTGGACATGGCCGCACACCAGTGCCGAAGGCCCGGCGGAGTCTGCGAAGCGAGCGCGGACGGCCTCGGCAACGATTTGCATCCGGGCCGAGGGCTTGCCAGCGATGGCCTGGACCGACGCCTTGCGCAGCCGTCGAGCCAGGCGCAAAGCCATCGAGCGAGGCAGGCTGCGGGCGAACCAGCGCAGGGGCCAAGAGCGGATCACCCGCTTGAAGCATTGGTAGGACACGTCCTGGGTCAGCAGCTGGTCACCATGAATCAAATGCAGCACAGTCCCCTCCAAGTCGACGTCGATCTCGTCGGGGCCGAGGGTGATTCCCAGGTCGGCGGCGGCTCGCTGCCCCAGATTGAAGTCGCGGTTTCCGGGCAGGAAAACGATCTTCAATCCGCGGCTCGAGGCATCACGCAAGGACTGGAACAGCTGCTGGAACTCCTCCAGGACCAGCAGAGCATCTGAGGTCCACACGTCGAACACGTCGCCGAGCAAGTACAGGCTTTTCGATCGCTGGGCACACAGCTCCACCAGAGCCCGCGCTCTTTCGAGCCCGGCCGAGTCGCCAGGAGTCAGGTGGAGATCGGCGGCAAACGCGGCGGACCAGGGCCGATCGTCTGGCTGCTTGGATGGATCAGAGGTCGAGATCGTAGTCTCTCAGCTTTTCCCACAAGTTCTTGCGGCTGATGCCCAAAAGCTTGGCCGCCTGGGCGCGATGGCCGCGAGTGAGTTTGAGGACCATGCGGATGTGGTCTTTCTCTGCGTCCTCGACCACTTCTTTCAGAGTGTCGACGCGCCCCCCCACCTTGCTCGCCGAGCGAAACTCACCGGACGGCGGAAGCAAGTGCTCCTTCTTCAAGAACCGGGCCTCTCCTGCCAGGGCGATGCCTCGTTCGATCGCGTGCTCGAGTTCCCGAACGTTCCCCGGCCACGCGTACTTGATCAGCTCCTCCATGATCTTGGGCTTGATCTCGTAGGGACGTCCGCCGCCATGACGTCGAATGAAGTGCTCGGCGAGCAGCGGGACGTCGTCCGGACGATCGCGCAGCGGGGGCAGCTTCAGGGTCACCACGTTGAGCCGATAGTAGAGGTCCTCGCGGAACTCGTCCTTCGAGACCAGCTCGGCAAGATCCTTCTTGGTGGCGGTGACCAGTCGGATGTCTACCTTGATGCGCGATTCACCGCCGACTCGCTCGATGGTCTTTTCCTGAATGGCGCGTAGCAGCTTGACCTGGGCGGTCAGTTCCAGGTCGTCCACGTCGTCGAGAAACAAGGTTCCCTGGTGAGCCAGCTCGAAGCGTCCCTTGCGAGCTTTGCGGGCATCGGTGAACGCGCCTTTCTCGTGACCGAACAGCTCGGCTTCGATCAGGGTTTCGGGAAGCGACGCACAGGACAGTGGCATGAAGGTGCGATCGGAGCGAGGGCTGTGATCATGAATCGCCCGCGCCACCACTTCCTTCCCCGTGCCGCTCTCACCCTCGATCAACACCGAAGCATCGGCCTTCGCCACCCGCTGAATGGTGCTGACCACTTCGCGCATGACCCGGGACTGCCCGATGATCGACTCGAACCCTTCAAACCGCCCGAGCTTCTCCTTCAGGTGGAGATTGTCATGCTCCAGTTGCTTCAAGCGGGCGATGCGGCCGACGTGCTCGAGCATCTCTTCATTGAGGAACGGCTTGACCACGTAGTGGTAGGCGCCGGCGCGCAACGCCTCCACCGCGGACTCGATGGTGCCGTATCCGGTGATCAGGATCACTTCGGTCGAAGGACGCTTCTCTCGCGAGCGATGCAGGAGTTCCATCCCGCCACAGCCCGGTAGCCGAATGTCGGACACGATCACGTCGAACACACGGTGATCGATGAGGGACCGCGCCTCACTACCATCCTTCACCGCCAGGACGCGATGCCCTTCCGATTCCAGGTCATCGCAAAGAGTGACGCGAATCGACTCTTCATCCTCCACCAGGAGGATGTCCAGCGCCAACGGCTCATCGGCCACATTCTTGTCGGAGTTCAATGGTTCAGCTCCTCGAAGGGGGGGACCGATCTTCCAGGGCAAGTGTTCTCAGTCCCTCTCCACGATCGCGACGTACCTTGGAGCGAGACTCGAGTGACAAAAGACTAGCCGAGAAGAGTGCCGACCGGAAAGCCCCGTTCTCCCTCGCGACAGTCTTGACAGCCCTCGCGGGTCGTTCCACAAGGCCTCGATGGGCCGCTCGAGAGATCTTCGTTTCCGCCGAGGAGTCCGACCAGGTCGGTGGATCCGTCGAAGATTCGAAGAGCAAGGCGAAAAGAGCCGACCGGGCGCTGGAAGAGTCTCAAACGGTCAGCGGAGAACGCAACGAAACGCGGATTCGCGGTCCGGGTCTGCACCTGCCTGGCTCATCCCTGCGACGGCCTTCGTGAGTCAACCGGGCTAGGGGACCAGGCGCAGCAACCATGGCCCGAATCCTCGGGCCAACGGTGCCGGCAGGTTCTGGATGATCTTCTTGGGCAAGGAGAAGGCTGGATTGGACGGGTTGATGGACGGCACTTCCTGGCCCACCCCCAGCACATAGCGATAGGCCAACGGACGCGGCTCGAAGCCCATGTTCTTCTTGAATCGGTAGGGTCCGGTGTCGACCCGGCTGCGTCCGAAGTCGAAGGTCTTCCAGCGCTCTTCCGCGGCGATGCACATCAGTTTCCAGTAGGCGAAGTTGGAGGCGCCCATGCGATCCGCCGCGGGCAGCGAGCCGGAGTAGTACGGGTTGAAGACCTCCCCGTGGCAGAACGACATCACCGACATGACCACTTCGCCCTCGCGAAGCACCGAGTGCAGGCGACATCGATTGCCAGGAAACGCCAGCAATCGCTGAAAGTATTCCAAGGAGTGGGCGGGCGATCCCAGCTTCTGCTTGTTCATCACGAATAGTTCGTGGAACCGGGCCACGTGCTGGGGATCCTCGACGAACTCCAGCCCGTGGCGATCGCGAGCCTGACGGGTGGTCGCCCGAGATTTCCGAGGAATCGACGCCAGGCAATCCTCGGGGTCTTCGGGGGACTCTTTCCAAAACGTCGTGTAGAGATCGGTCCCGGGCAGATCCCCGGGAGGCGCGTCCTGGCAGCGCAACTCCGCGAATCGGTAGCCGTCTTGCTCCACCCAGGACTTGACTCGATCGATCAGGGCTTCGGTCGCCGCCTCACTCGCCGAGACGGGTCCGCCGTACACGGCATAGGGAACAGACACCAGCGCTTTTCCGGAAAGCGGAGACCGGGTTTCAAACAGCGGCAGCACCCCCACTCTTCGACCGGCTTGGCGTGCTTCGAGGTAGCGTGGGCGATGGCCATAGAATCGCCGCACCAGGTCCCGCCAGAAGGTCATGTGGAACAGAGTGCCACCGGGCTGGCTCTCGACGAACTCGTCCCAGCCGTGACCCGGATCGTCGACGGGAAGCTCGGTCACCACGACCGGAGCAGCAGGCACCATGGAAGACGGCTCAGCCGCGTTGGGTGTGTTCTTCGACTTCTCGGTGCTGGTTGACGTCGGCATCGGCGGCATCGTGGTCATCTCCCTCTCCTTCCCTGGCTTCGGCTTTCGGCCCGGGATTCTTCAATCCCTTCAGGAGAGGTCCGGTCCCTTCGGCGATGCGCCCCACTCGGTAGTCCTTCAGGTTGCGTCCCTGAGTGAAGATGATGATTTCCGCGACCAGCCCGATGAAGAAGGTTTGCACCCCCAACACCATGAGCAACACGCCGAGCACCAGCGTGGTCCGATTCTTCAGCCGGGTGGATGGTTCGTCCCCCCCGAGCATGAACTCGATCAAGAGATAAGTGCACAGGGACACACCCAGCAAGAACACCGTGCCCCCCGCCAACCCGAAGAACCGCAACGGCTTGCGAGTGAATCGGGTCAGGAACAGCAACGCGGCGATGTCCAGCAAACGGCGCAGGTACACACCGAAACCGAACACCCCGAAGCGCCCCTTCTCTTTGACGTGGCGCACCGCCACTTCGGCCACCTCGTACCCCGCTCGATGAGCGAGCACCGGCAAGAAGCGATACATGTCGCCTTGCACGTGCACTTCCTGAGCCACTCGCCGTTTCATGGCGCGCATCAGGCAGTTCAGGTCGTGGACCCGAACCCGGGTCAGCCAACGCATCAAAGTGTTGAAGATCACCGACTGCAGGCGATTCGTGATCGAGTCCACCCGCGGTTTGCGCCAGCAGGTCACCACGTCGGCGCCGCGATGCTCGATCGCGTCGAGCACGTGCTGCACGTCCCGCGGATCGGACTGGATGTAGGGCGGGAGGGACAGGACGATTCGCCCGCGGGCGATCTTGAACCCAGCCGCCAGGGCAATCGATTCACCGAACGGTTGGTTGAACTTGATCAGCCGTACGCTTCGATTCTTGGGTCGCCGCCGCCCCAGGTCTTCGAACAGGGTGTCTGAAGTGCCGTCCAGGACGAACACGAATTCGTAGCTGATGCCTCGCTCTTCGAACTGGTTGCCGTACTGCTCGAGAATCTCCTCGAACTCGACGGAGCTGTCCTGCACCGGGACGACGACGGTCAGATCGCGTTCTTCGGGACGGTTGTCAGCCACGGGCCGTTCCTCCCCGAGCATCCAGCACCGTGAAGAGCTGTTTCATCTGGGTGTCGCCGGTCCGATTCACGAGTTCGCAAAGAAATCCAAGGCTGAGCAATGTGGTCGCCAAGTAGAGGCCCAACCCCATGATGGCCGGAAACACGATGGTCGGGTACTCGGCTTCTTCGCGGGCACCCTCATCGGCGATTTGCGTCGGCCCCACGGTGATCTCCGGCAAGTTGATGTTGCCGCTCAGAAGAATTGCCGAAACCAAGAGAAGCGCCATCACCGAGACCCGTCCGAACCAATGCAGCGGGCGAAAAGCGAAGTGGACCAGCAACTGCAGCAGCACGATGTCGCTCACCACTCGGTAGATCCGTCCCATGCCGTACTTGGACTCCCCAAAACGGCGCGGGTGATGCTTCACCTCGACTTCGGCGACCCGAGCTCCCATGGACTTCGCGAATGCGGGCAAGTAGCGATGCATGTCGGAGTAGAGCGGGACGCGCTGCAAGAACTCGGCGCGGTACGCCTTCAGGGTGCAGCCGAAGTCGTGCAGCTTGACGCCGCTCACCCAGCTCAGGATCGCATTCGCCGCGACCGAGGGAACTCGGCGACTCACGAAGCGGTCTTTGCGATCCCGTCGCCAGCCACTCACCACGTCGTAGCCGTCGTCCAACTTGGCAATCAACTTCGGAATATCCGTCGGGTCGTTCTGCAAGTCCGCGTCCATGGCCACAATGTATTTGCCCCGGGCGTTCTCGATGCCCGCACACAATGCCGCGGTTTGCCCCGCGTTGTGGACCAATTGAACGACCCGAACCCGGGCGTCCAAATGCAGGATCTCTTCCAGGCGGACCGGAGTGCTGTCGGTCGATCCGTCATCGACGAACAGAATCTCGAAGGAGCGATCTTGTCCGACCAAGACATGGTGAAGCGCCCGTGCCAAAGGCAGCACGGAGTCTTCTTCGTTGTAGGTAGGGATGACGACCGTGAGCTCGGGATGAGTGGTCAAATCGTTCCTCGGTCCCAGATCCAACACTCGGGCATGGCCTAGGGGGAACCCTAACAGGACGCGCAAGAAAGTCGGTCGGCGCTTGGTCGGTTCTTTTCGCCCAGTTTCGGATCCTCGGTCGCGGGGAAATCCACCGATTCACCCGCGCTCCGACGCTCCGGCCTGAACGCAAATCCCTCGACCGCCAGCCGAGGCCTTCTTCCATACGGCCTGGCACCCTTGCGGGTGGGCCCCTGTCCTGGGCTATCGAGTCGCGGCGCTGCCTTCCTCCAGTCCCTTCGCCGAGTGGGAGACGAGAAACTCTCGGAAAGAACAGCGGAACCAAGTTGGATAGCCTTGTCTGAGCGGGAGGCAAAACCTTTTGTTTGGGATGCGCCCAGGGGCAAACTGGGGAGAGGGCGTCCCACCGCGCCAGTCGAGGCGCACGCGCGGAAGCCAGGTGGGTACGTCCCAAGAGGTTGTCACAAAACAACTTGGAATCATTCAGCGCAGCTACCGAGGACTCCTGTGATCATGCCGACCTCTGCCAATGCCAAAATCCTGCTGATCAGCGGCCGCGGCAGTTCGCTTCGAGGCCTCCTCAACGGCGTGAGTGACCAAATTTTGGACTGGGACATTCGGGAAGATGTTTCCCATGCCCTGGGAGATTGGTCTGAGCTCAATCCCGACCTGATCATTGCGGACGGGCCGACGCTGCATCACTCCCAGCTTGCCTTGGTTCCCGCCCTCCAGTCGCTTGCCACGGGCACTCCCCTCCTTTTGATCTCGACCACGGCAGACGCGGAGGACCTGCGCCGGTCGTTTCAGCTCGGCGCCACCGCGGTCATCTTGGACCCCTTTGATCTCGAGCAAGCGCGCTCTGCCTTGGCCGCGGCATTTGCCGAGCCAGAAGACCGGCGCCCCGCGACCGAGTGGATGGAAGAGTTAGCCACTTTCCTCCGTGGCGCGGCGCACGAGATCCTCAATCCCCTGACCAGCATTTCCGGTCTCGCCCAGGTTCTGCTCGCCGAAGTCGACGAGGACATCAGTCGCAAGAAGCGGTACCGGATGATGCTCCACGAGACCGATCGAATTCAGCGCACGTTGCAGCAAATCGAGAGTTTCGTTCGGCGCAGCAAGCCTCGCAAGGAGTCCGTGGCAGTGCAGGCGCTCCTGCAAGGCATCGCTGCTCAGTCCGGCCCGATCGAATTGGAGGTCCAGGGCAGTCCCACGGTTCTGGGCGACGGAGATCAGCTTAAATCGGCGGTGGGATCCCTGGTGCGGTTTGCCTCGGCCGGCGAATCCGGGGCGGCGCCGGTGCGCATGCGAGCGGGTGAATCGAACGGATCCGTGGTCGTGGAAATCCGCGGTCCCCGGGTGGTGAGCATTCCGGAGCCCGCGGAACGCTTCTTTGTCCCCTACTACGACCCTTCCGGCGCCGGGCGCATCGGCGGGCTGGAATTGGCCGCTTCCTATGGGATCGTTCGGGCCCACGGAGGGAAACTCCGGGTGGCCCCTGCCCCCGAGGGCGGGGTTCGATTCCGAGCGGAGCTACCGCGGGCGCAAGAAAAGCCCTTCGACTCGCCGAGAAACTTCTCGTAGGAGACGCGGTTTGTTCCGTCGGATCCCTCCGGGGGAGGGTGAGGGCGATTCTGCGGAGTTTCGATGGGCCGTCGACGAGTCACCAAAATTCAGCGCAGCATCATCGGTTTGTGTCTCGGGGGCCTGCTCTTGACCCTCGTCCTCGGACTGGCGTCGATGCCCCGCACCGCCAAGGACTACCACCGCGAAGCGCGAGAGCTGGTGGGCCGCGAACAGTTCGTGCCAGCTCTCAGCGCGTTCGATCGGGCGCTGCGGGAAGCCGAGCGCAAGCTCCAAGGGGATGCGCTGCGGGAATCTCGCGCCACCTTGCTGACGGAGCGCGGCGAGTGCAGTTTGCGAATCGGCCGCGCGACCCACGCGCTCGAAGACTTTCGCCAGGCGCGAACCCTCGAACCAACGAACAACTCACGCTGGATCCGCGAAGGGGAAGCGTACTTGCAGGCGGGTCGCTTCGAAGACGCCGCCCTGCTTTACCAAGAAGCCTCCGTGGCTTTCCCCGACCAGGCTCAGTTCTTTCGCTACGCGGCGGGCTGCGCCTACTACCACCGCTCCCAGGCAGATCTTTCCGCGGCGGCCGACATCATCCTCGATGGGATTGCCGGCGGCAGAAAAGAAGAGTTCGCCGCGGTCCTGCGCCGGGTCGTGGCCGGAGTGCGAGACGCCGACTCGGTCCGCGACGAGTTCGTTTCGAAGGAACAGAACTCTCCGAGCCGCCGCGCGGCGTGGCGTCAAGTCGAGGGGGCCAAGGAATTCTTCGTCAAAGCCGACGAGCTCCTGGCGGACTACCACACCTATGAAAAGATGGACCCGGGCTCTGGATTGATCCGCGCCCGAATGGACTTCGAGTCCGGTCGTCCCTACGAGATGCTGCGTCTGATCGGTTTGTTGTTGCGCGTCGCGCCCGATCCTCAAAAAGGCATGGAGCTGCGCCAGCTGGCCGCCAATGCATTGTTCGAGATTGGGGCCTACGAACAGGCGGCCGAAGAGTTCTTGGAGACTCGAAACCTGTTGCGTCGGAGTGAAGACCGCCGTGCGATGGCCATGGAATCCCGCCGCGCCAACTACTTCGCGGTGGAGTCTTATCTTCGGGCCGGCAACGCCAAAGAAGTGCTGGACCTGCTGAACCCCGAGTCCATTCTCAAAGAGAGCGTCGTCCTCAACCTTTTCTATCTCGGTCGCGCGCGGTTCCTGGCCGACCCCGAGTCAGACTATCTCTCGCCCCTCGAGAAAGCGGTCGAGGCACTCGAGGTCGAGAACTACAGCAGCCGCGGCAAGTGGTACCGCTCCAAAGAACACCAGGAGTGGATCCTGTCCGGCATGCTGGAATGCCTGATCGCGGGCAAGAGACAAGAGAAGGCGCTTTCCGTGGCCTCCGCGGGAAAGGACCTGTTTCGCGGCAACCCGGAATGGCCGCGCCAGCGTGCCGAGATCCTTCGGGAGATGGGTGGTCAGGACGAGAAGGTCGCCGAAGATTCGCTGCAGGTATTGCGTAGTGGCATCCGCATGGAAGCGGACTACGACCATTGGATTCGGGATGAGCTGGCCCTGTGGCCGGATCCGGAGCAGCTTGCCGAGGAAATTGCCTATCACGCTCGTCGCGTGCGAATTCGTTATTCCATGATTGCGGTGGACCGCAAGACCTCGACGGATTACGTCTCCGGACTCCTGACTCAGGCAGCCCGATCCAAAGAGGATTCCCAGCAACGACGCAAGAACTCGTCGGCACTCATGGCCGACCTGCGGGATCGCCGATTCCTCGCCGTGCAGGTCTATCACCAACTCTTGCGTGATGGAGATCGCGACCAGGCCTACTTGTTGATGATGGGCTTGGCAGATCTGGAACCGGATCTACTGCAGTTCCGCTACATGCAAGCCAATCAGGACCTGGCCGAAGGACGTCTTCAGGACGCGGCCGAGATCTATGAATCCGTCCTGGATCGAGATCCAACTGACCTCGAATCCGCCATGAATGCATGGCGGATCTATCGCATGACTTCCCAGTCCAACCAGGCGCGCAAGCTTGAGCAGAAGATGTTGGATGCCGACCCGGAAGGCACGGGACGAATGCTCGCCGCGATGTCCGCGTTCCGCGAAGCGTTTCCGGAAGTCGCGCTCTCCGTGACTCAAAGCGCCGATGGCGACTCGAGAGCGGCACGCGCGTCTCGCGGGCTGCGATCCCTGATCCTTCTCTCTCTCGGACGCAAGTCCGAAGGAAAAGAGTTGGCGGAACAAGTTTTGACGGAAGACCCCGCCGAGCCACGCGCCCTGGCGGGGTACTTGCTGGCCGCCGCAAAGACACCCGGCGACCAGCAAAAGAGAGCCGTGACAAAGTTCCTCTCGGAACAAGAAGGCACCATCAAGCAACTTCCGGTCGAGCAGCTTTGGGGATTGGGGCGGGACCTCTTCTACGCCGAGGCCTTCGACTTGGCCGACCGCATCTTGCGTTTCGCCCTGGACAAAGACCCTGACCACGTGCCGGCGCGATTGGACCTGGTCAATGTTCTGATCGGGTTGGAACGATACGACGAAGCAGAAACGGGTTTGTTGCAGTTGGACCGGGTTCATCAGGTCCAGGAAGCGCGTCGCGGCGCTCTTGTTCGGTTGTTGAAAGATGGCCCGGACGAGGCCTATCGGCAACTTCGGGCTCGTTCCGCGGTCAGTTCCGAGGAACCCAATCTCGGACTGTGGATCTACTTGATGAGTTCCCTCTCCGGCCCCCTGGCCGGATCCTATGTTTCCGACATCAAGGACTCCCAGCTGAGCGAAGCTCAGGTTCGATTCCTCGCCATGCGAGCGATCGTGTCCGATCCTCTCCCAAGTCCCAGCGACCTCCCGGCCACGGTGCAGCAGACGGTCCTGGAGTTCATGAGCAATGAGAAAGATCGAGACCGAGAGCTCGATCGATGGATCAGTCTCGAACTGTCCTCCCCCCGCCCAGGCTGGTTCTCGCGCACCATGCTGCCGTTGCTGCTCATTCCCGATCTGCCGGGGATGGAACCGCTGCTGCCAACCATGAGCAAGAAAGCGCTGAACCGATTTCCGAAGCTGGGTCCGGTGGCCCGAGACCTGGCCCAAAAAGCTCGCCGCGAAGGAGAGATCCAACGCGCCAATCATTGGTTGGTCGGCCAGGTCCAACGCGATCCCCTGGATCCGGAGAACCTGTCCCTTCTGGCGCTGTGGAGCGGCGAGCTGAGCGCCTCCGACGTAGACAAGATCTATCAGAAGCTACACAGCGTCGGAGTGGACCCCGGTCTCGACTTGCTTCTCGAAGGACTGCAGCTCTCCTACTCGTTGGAAGCCACCAGCGCCCTCGACCGACTGCGGCGTGCAGCGAAAGCTCTCGAGCCCGCCGGCCCCGCCCTGGTCGCCGCCATGCGGGTGCGCATGCGTGAGTTGACGCGACAACGGGGCCATCTTCGCAACATGTCACCCTACTCGAGCCTCGGCGCCAAGAATCAGGTGCTGCTGGAAGAGAAGCGCTTCCAACGATCCGTCGAAGCCACTCTCGGCAACTCCTGGAACGACCCCACGGTCTTGGCTTGGATCATCGGCTACCTCGAGCAGCTGGGAGACTACGAGCAGATTCAACCCACGCTGTTGCTGTCCATCATTCAAGGGATCTCCGCCTCGCCCACGCCATTCTGGAAGGCTTACCGGATTGGTGCCGAAGTGCTCGAACAAGCCGGGGCGCCCGATGAGTTGGTGGACTTGTTTGCGATTTCCCTGCGATCCTCCCTGGAACAACACGCCGACGCGCCACGCACCAGCGACACCATCACCGCGCTCACCGGCTTGTCTCGCACCTACCGGACGCGCGGTCACAAGGACCGGGCGGAGGCACTGCTCGAACTCGCCCAGGACTTGTGTCCGTACGATCCTCTGCTCCTCACGGAACGCGCCGCCCATGCCACGGAGCCCAAGGAAATCGAACGGCTGCGCACTTTGGCCCAGGTCTGTGGCCAGTCCGATCCGGAGGTTCTGTGGTGGTTGGCGGACTATGCGTTCTTCCGAGACGGGGCCATTGACCGCGCCCAAACCCTGGCGAATCGGGCCCGAGCGGCTCTTGGGGAAGATCCAGACGCCGACCTCGCGCTGCGAGTCCACCAGACTCTTTCCCAGATCGAGTTCTTGGGCGGCGATTCGCGAAAAGCGGTCGACGCACTGAAACCAGTGGTGGAAGGCCACTTGGACATCCAGGCCGAGACCACGGTGTTGCGCTTCTTGGATGGCGACTCTCGCATTCGGGAGGATTTGGTCGCACTCGCGGAGACGGACCATGCCCTCGCGCCACTCATGGGACGCTTGGTCACGACCTTGGACGCGGAAGAAACGGCCAAGAAGCAACGGTCTGGCTCTCGTCAGAAAGGCGGTGGCGGACGTCCAGGGGCCGGAGCCAAGCAATCGGCTCAGGGAACCGCGCAGGGTGCGCGCCAGGGAGGCAAGCAGAGCGGATCCCCACAACGAGGAGTGAAACCCGAGGGAGCGGGTCGTCAACCCGCCGGCAAGGGAAGTGACGGTCCACGAGCCAAGCGGGCCGAGGGAAACAAGCCAGCCGAACAAACAGACCAAGCGGCACCGGGTCGACCACCCAGACAATCCGGAGAACGTCCCGCGCGAGCGGATCGGACCGAGGGGGGCCAAGCCGGCAGAGAACCCAGACCACGCAAAGGCGAAGCCCCCGATGGCGACCAGCGGCCTCGTCCACCACGTCGCGAACAAGCGGACGAGGATGGGGCTCGCGGCCCTCGGGAACGCCCATCGAGCCCGCGACAGCGACCGCCGGCCGAAGAACGTGCCGAGGACGGAACACCGGCTGCCAAGGATTCGGATCGAAGCCAAACTCCGCGTCCACGACGACGGGAAGGCCAAACCCAGAGCGGAGAGGGACAACGACCGCGCGCGGAGGGAACCAGACCACGCGGCGAAGACAATCGGCCTGCTCGCATGGACGGACCACGACCAACTCGCGCCGAGGGAGATCGAGCGCCTAGAGCCGAAGGGGAACGACCGGCTCGGGGTGAAGGACCGCGTCCCCCTCGTGCCTCCGCAGAGGGTGCCGGAACTCGCGAGGGCGAACGGCCACGAGCCCGGCGTCCCGAAGGAGAACGGCCGGCTCGTCCGGAAGGCGACCGGCCGGCACGCGGTGAGCCACGACGTCGGCGCCCCGAAGCCAAGGACGAAACGGCGCCCGCGAAGGAGCCCCCGGGTCCCCACGACCCCGACTCCGAGGACGAGACGGTGCCCAGTCCACCGAAGGCGGAGAACGAATCGCCACCGGTTCCTGCGGAAGAGCCAAAGACCGAACCGGCCAAGCCGGACTGATTCGACTCAGGAGATTGTCACGGTCCGTGGGATGCATTGGATAACCTCCCCCGCGTTCCGATCCCATCGCTGAGTCCTCGATCATGAAGCTGTCCGAACTCGCTCGAATCCTGGGTGCCGAGCTCCATTGGCCCAACGGCTCGCAGGCGGAAGATCCTCGCATTGACGGAGTCGGACCGATTCAGGACAGCGGTCCAGGTCATGTCACGTTCCTGACCAGCCCGCAGTACGCTCGTTACTTGTCGGACACTCGGGCCAGTGCGGTCATCGTTGGAAGCGCAACGGCCGATGTTGCCATCCCGCAACTGGTGCATGCCAATCCGTACTGGGCCTTCGCCAAGGCGACTCAGGTGTTCTTCGAACCACGGGCGGCGCGTCCCGGCATCAGCCAGCGAGCGGACATCGCGGCCAGCGCCTCGCTGGGTGCGGAAGTGAGCATCTATCCATTCGTGTGCGTCGACGAGGGAGCCAAGATCGGGGACCGCGTGGTGCTGTATCCTGGCGTGTTCGTCGGCGCGGACGCCGTGATTGGCGATGACTCAGTCATTCACGCCAACGCCGTCCTGGAATCCGACTCCTGCCTCGGGGAGCGAACCATCGTTCATGCCGGAGTGGTGATCGGCGGGGACGGATTCGGGTTCGCCCCCGGACCTGGCGGACTCGCCAAGATCGCCCAATCGGGTCGAGTGACTGTGGATGACGACGTGGAGATTGGCGCCAACTCCAACATCGATCGCGGCGCCCTGGCGGACACGTCAATCGGCCGCGGGACCAAGATCGATTCCCAGGTGCAGATCGGCCACAACGTCGTGGTGGGACAGCACTGCATGATTTGTGGAATGACCGCGATCGCAGGTTCCGGGAAACTCGGCAACGGGGTGTTGGTGGCGGGACACAGCGCCGTCAGCAATCACTGCGAAGTCGGAGACGGTGCCAAGGTCGGCGGGATGACGGGCATCTCCAAGAACGCGCCGGCCGGCGGGGAGTATCTGGGATTCCCTTCCATGCCCGCCGCGGAGTGGCGTCGCGAGCAAGCTCGCCTGCGCCGGCTGCCCAAACTCGAGCGGCGAGTCAAAGAACTCGAGAAGACGATCGAACGGTTGCTCGGAAACCAGAGTTCGGGGACCTGAACTCCGTCTCTTCCAGGTTCCGTTAGGCGGACGTCCCGGACGCCCGCTCGCGAGGAAGCGCACCGCGGACAATGGCTTCCGCCACCCGTCTTCCCACGGCGGGCGAGCAGGTGACTCCGTGGCCTCCGAGTCCGGCGGCCCAAAACCATCCATCGATGTCCCGGTCCGGGCCAAGCAGGAACTTGCCCGAAGCGTCCTTGGTCCGATGTCCCGCCCACCATTCCACGACACGAAAGTCCCCGAGGCCGGGCAAGTGCTGTTGCACTCGCTGTGACAAGCGGCCCTTCACAGCAGGATCGCGCGGGCAGTCGCGCGGCGAATCCGGGTCGTTGTCGCCGAGACAAACCAGGAGACCTCCGCCCTCGGGTCGGAAGTAGTAGTTGCGATCCAGATCCCACACGTAGGGCCAGGTCTCAGGAATGGGATCCTTGGCCTGCAAGACAAACAAGTGTCGCCGTGCCGGTAGGAGGGACGGCACCGCCAGTCCCGCCGCTTGGTCGGCGACGTCGCCCGCCCACGCACCCGCCGCATCCACCACGGCCCCCGTCGAATAGATCCCGAGACTGGTCCGCACCGAGCAAACCCGTGAACGGTGAATCTCGACGGATTGAAGTTCTTCGCCAGTCCGCAGCACCACGCCGTTGCGCCGGGCTCCGCGCAGGAATCCCTCGAGCAAGCAGGACACCTCGAGCACGCCATCTCGGGCGGTGAACACCGCACGCGTGTTCTCGGTGGCCTGGAGGAGCGGAACTTCTCGGCAAGCTCTCGACAAATCCACGTCCTCGGCCCCTGGGAGGGAACCGAGTCGCTTGGCCTCGGAAGGATTCATGAGAAAGTACGAGCCCGTGGGTCGCACGGGCAACTCGCCGAAACCGGGCGGTGGCGTGAGCAGGAAGTCGGTGCCTTCGGCTGCCAGAGAGTCCACCTCGGGATGGCCGCACACGGAACGAATCAGCGAAGCGCTGCGTCCGGAACTGTGCCGCCCCGGTTCAAGCTCTTTTTCCAACACCAACACGGAGAGATTCTTCTGCTTCGACAGGAAGTACGCCACCGACGCTCCTGCCAAACCGGCCCCGACAATCACGACGTCGAAACGAGTGTTGATCCGTGAACTCATGACACCGGGGCGTGGCACTGATCCGCGATGTCGGCGAGCGTTCCGAACTCAAACTCATCGAGCAGCCGTTCCAGTCGCTCGGCCGTTCGATCAAGGTTCCGGTAGTGGCGAATGGAGCCGATGCGCGAGATGGTTCCGGTCGGAGCCCGCGGCTGGTCCGGATCGAACTCCCAAGGGTGGACGTAGAAGATCGCAGGTCCCCCCTCTTCATTCATGCGCCGAACCGCCCGTCGCGTGTACCACAGTGGGAATTGGCGAAGGTATCCGCCGCCCGCCGCCGGCAGGTTCATGCCTGCCACCCGCCAGGTCAGCAGGGGAAGCTCGACGAGTTGCCAGCCATCCTCTTGCACCAGCTGCGGAGTTCTGGCGAAGTCGGGGATTCCATAGCGATCGTGCCGTACCGGAAAGATGCTCGAGTCGTAATCCAGGCCCAAGTTGGCCAAGGCTTCCATCGCCCACCACGTGTCCCGGGTGATGGAGAAGGTCGAGGCCCGAAACCCACGCACGGGTGCCCCCGCAAGGGGTTCCAGAAGTTCCACGCTCCGCCGCACGTCCTCGACGAAGGGCTCCGGACCCAGCTCTTGAGCCATGCGATGAGAATGACCGTGGGAAGCGATCTCGTGACCCTCGGCGGCAATGCGCTTCACGATCTCCGGTTCATGCTCCGCCACCCATCCGAGAACGAAGAACGTGGCCTTGTGTCCGGTCCGCTCGAGGATTCGCAGCACGCAATCCACCCCGGCCTCGACACGCCACGGCAATTGCTCCCAACGTTCCTCCGGAAACGCTCGGCGCAAGTTCAAGGCGTGGAAGTACTCCTCCACATCGATGCTGATTCCATTCTTCACGATTCTTCGCCGTTGGAATTCATCTTGCCGTTGGAATTCATTCGCGGTGGGAAGTCACTCTCGGGGAGCTCGGTTCTTTGTGCTTGGAACGAGCCAGGCGACCTTCGATCTCTTCGACGGTCAGCCCCAGGAACTCATCCAGGGTTCGGCGGGCCGCCTCGACATCGCCGTCGGCCACCGGAGTCGAAACACGAATCAGCGAGGAGCGCCTCACTTCTTCACCCAAGTCCGCCAAAAAACCCCACCACTGCTGGCGCACGTAGGAAGTCGTGATTTGATCGCCGACCCGGTACCAAGCATAGACCAGTAGGTCACGGTCCCCCTTTTGGATTCGCAGCTCTTGAACCACCGGGGGAGCCTGCGCGGGAACTCTCGCGTGATCCCGCTCGGACATCACCTCCCAACCCTGGCCGCGGTAGCACACCGCCGGAGGATGGGCACTTTTCCGATCCCGGCCTGCCACGGAAACGCACAACAGCACTTCCTGCGAACCCTTCCGAAACTCGCGGAACAACACGTCCCGGGTTTCCAGCAACTGATACTGGCGCTCCGTGAGAGTGCGGTCCGTGCCCTGCCAGCCGTCGACCGTTTGCGGAAAACCCGTGATCGCCGAACTTTCGACCGCGCCGCGCTCGGCACGCAAGAACTGAGTCAAGGCCGCGCTGGCCCCGAGCAACAGCACCGCCGTGACGAGTTTGGCCACCGTCATGGCGACGGATCCTTCTGCGACGGCAAGACTCGCTCCAATCCCACGTACACCAGCAGAGCCACGGCGTAGACGCCCCAACCCGACCAGTCGTGCCAGCGAATCGCGGCCTCCGTGCCTTGCTGCCAAGCGAGGACAGAAAGCAACATCACTCGGCAAAAGTTGGCGAAGCCAGCCACCACGACCGAGCTGATGCACAGGATCCACTTGCCGGTGTTCGACAAAGTTCTCGACGAGTAGGCCATGAACAGTCCCAGCGCGAGCAATGCGATGAGCGAGCGCAACCCACTGCACTCGTTGTCCACCAGCAGCCGCCCCCCACTTTCCAGGACCAGGTAGGAACCCTGCATTTCAATCTTCGCGCCGAGCAACTGAAGAGCCCCATTGGTCGAAACCAGAACCACGCCCTTCATCCACAACGCTGCCTGCTCCACCAGGATCATGGGGAGCGGAACCGCGAAGCTCAGGAACGCCAAAGGAAACCAAAGGCGTCGCAGCGCCGCCCGGCCCCCGATCAGCCAGACCAGGCCGGGAATCAGCAGCAATAGGCTCAAACCCGAAGGAGAGTCGTCCCGGCGAGCGGTGGCCGCCAGATGCACCAACAACGCCGGGATCACCAGCCACAAACCGGCCCAGCTGCCGGGGCCCCAAATTCGTCGCAGCGCGTCGCGATCCTTCCAGATCAGGAAGCCAGACAACAAGGGGATCAGTGGTCCATGGCCGTAGAGCGTGTCCGGACGGGAATAGCGTTGCTCCAGCCAGACAAACGTGAAGCGATAGGTGAGTAACAGCAGCCCAAGCAGAGCAAGCGCTGCGGTCAGCGGACGCCACGGCAGCGACCGGGCTTCACTGGCCGTGTTCATGACGAAACTCCGTGGGCCACCGAGGCAGAAGCCGCGGGCCCTCGGAACTGTTCGATCACCCGGGTTGCATGGTGATCCCAAGTGAGTCCCAAGTCGTCGATGGAGTTCTTGGCCGCCAACCCCAACTGCTCCCGCAGTGGCGGCGAGTCCAAGAGCCGGGCGAGTTGTTCCTCGAACTCGTTCTCCTTCGCGGAATCAAACAGCAATGCGTTGGTGCCAGGGCTCAGCACTTCTCGGATGTTCGGCCGATCCGGCGCCAGAATGGCACGACCCGCGGCCATGTAGTCCAGCAATTTCAATGGCGACGCGTAAGGCGTCGTTTCCGGAAGCAACGCGACGTCGAAAAGAGTCACGTGCTGGAACACTTGTTCCGCCGGCACTGCGCCGACGATGCGAACTTGATCCTCGATTCCTTGGTCCCGAGCCAACCCCCGTAGACGTTCCCGATCCGGGCCGTCCCCCACCACGCACAACACCGTTTCGGGTCGCCGTTTCAGGAACGGATAAGTCCGCTCCAACCGATTCCAATCGCGAATGTAGCCGACGAACCCGAGCACTGTCTTGCCACGCAACCCAAGACTTTCTCGTAGCTGATCGGGATCTTTGGGAGGTTGAATGCGCGCCGGATCGATGCCGTTGAACTGAACTTCCAACAGCTCGGGACGCACGCCCTGATCTTCCATGTAGCGGGCCATCACCGAAGTCACCACGATCACCTGGCGTGCCGCATTCAGGGTCCACGTCTCGAGAAACGAGGCCAGGCGTTTCCAGAAAAGCCCCCCGTAGTTGCTGCGTTCCAGGGCCAGTGGCGCGTTGACCTCCACGATCCAGGGCAGCTGGTGCTTGCGAGCCACCCACCGGGCCGCGAACGCGAACAGCGAGTGGCGCGAGTAGATCGCCTCGGGTTGCTCACGACGCACCGCGCTCTCCAACTGGCGGATCTCGACCAAGTTGTAGGCGATCTCCGCAAGTTCGCGGATGGGCCGCAAGAACCAGGCGGCGGCAGCGCCCCCCGACGCTTGCCCGGAACTCTCTTCCTGGAGCTTCGGGCCCACTTCGGTCACGTCATGACCGGCGCGCCGCAATGCTCCCATCAAACCATCGATGTGAATTCGTTGGCCATCCCGAGACCGCGTCCGATGGTGATAGAGGATCTTCACGAACTTTTCTGGGCCTCCACAGGAGCCACGGCCTGTGGTGCAGCGACGGGCAGTGGTTCACCCGTGGCTGCACAGAAGACTTCGTGCATTCCCCGCGTGGTCCGGTCCCAAGAGTGCTGCTCGGCGTACTGCCGAACGGCTCGACGGTCACGGGGACGATCCAACAGCTCTTGCACGGATTGGGCCACCGCCTCGGGGTTGGGGTCTTCCACGAGCAAGCCAACGGACGAGTCCCGCACGACTTCCGGCGATCCCCAAACTTTGGTGGCCACCACCGGAGTTCCGCACGCCATCGATTCCAGCAACACGTTGGGCCAACCCTCGCGAGACGAAAGCAGGTTCAAGACATCCGCTGCCGAGTAGGCCACGCGCAACTCGTCATGGGGCAACGTGCCGACGAACTCGACCCGGTCCGCCACCTGTTCTTCTTCCGCGAGCCGCCGCAGCTCTCCATCCATCTCTCCCCCGCCGACAATCTTCAGCTGGACTCCGGGGAGATGGCGCAACGCTCGGATCACGTGATGGTGTCCTTTGCGTTCAATCAAGTGCCCCACCGACAGAATCACCGGCGAGGAGGCCGGCCATCCCAAACGTCGCCGCGCCTCGCCGGGTTCGATCGGACGGAACTTCTCCAGATCCACGCCATTGCTGAGGACCCGCACCGAAAAGCCCGAGTCGTGCAGTGGTTTCATTTCCTGACGGAGAGCGTCACAGACGGTGATCGCCGAGGACGCTCGCTTCAGCAGGTAACGCAGCCAACGGCGGGGAATGCGATAGCGCGGAATCAGATTCACGTCGGTTCCGCGGGCGGTCACCACCAGAGGCAGGCCGGCTCGCTTGGCAACGAAAGAAGCTGCCACGGAATCGGGATACAGATAGTGGGCATCCACCAGGTCGAACGAGTGTCCCTCCTGCCGCAACCGCTTCCATGCCCGAAGTCCGGCCCAGGCCACTGACAGAGGTGCCCAATGCATGTTCAGCTTGGGAATCAACGGGTAGCGAGGATGCAACACGCGAATCCCCTCGCGCATCTCCTCCCACGGCACGTCCTTGTAGATCGCGAATCGTCCCCGGGCCAACCATCGAGGCACCCAGGGAACCGGCGCAATCACCACCGCCTCGCCCCCTTGACTGCGAAGGTAATGACGCAGTCGTTCCAGTACGAAGATGCCGTGATGAGGCACTCCGGGCCAAGGAAACAGGGTCGAGAACACCAGCAGTTTCACGCCGCGTCAGCCTCCTGTCGTGACCAGGTTCGTGGGAGAGTGATTCAGGCGCTTCTCGAAAGCTTCCAGAACCAGGATCTCGTAGAGCAACTCGGAATGGTCGCGCATGCCATTCTGATGATCGCGAACCCGAGCGTTCAACGCCTGGGGGTCGATCCAAGAGGGAGCTTTCATCCCGTTCAACTTGGATTCGAGATCCTTTTGAATCCAAGACTTCAGGGGCGGCGAGAATCCTTGCTTGGGTCGGTGCACGTTCACCTTCGGCAGACGCGACTCGAAGGCTTTCTTCAGGATCCACTTGCCGACACCACCATGCAGCTTCTGATCCGCGGGAAGCGAAGCCGCAAACTCCACCAGCCGGTAGTCCAGCAGCGGCTCCCGGGCCTCGAGCGAGTTGGCCATGGTCGCTCGATCGGTCTTGCACATGATGTAGTCCGGCAAGTAGGTATGGAAGTCGAGGTACTGAACCCGGGAAAGCGGGTTCTTGGTTGGGGCCTTGTCGAACCAGGGCCGGAACAACTCGATCGGGTCGTATCCTTGCACGCGGCTGCGAAGATCCGGATGCAATAGCGGGAGCGCCGCTTCGAGAGGCTGGTAGGCCACGGAACGCACGTAGGCCTCGAGGGGCGATCGCCCGAGGTTGCTGAGCAAGGTTTTGGCGCGCAGGGGCCTCGGCAAGAAATCCCCCTTGGGATACATCCCGCCGAGCAGGGAGAACAGCCCGCGGAACAGAGGGCCCGGAAGCCAGCGACGAACCTGATTCTCGAACGCGTCGAACCGGTAGCGCCGGTAGCCGGCGAAGCTCTCGTCCCCTCCATCTCCCGACAGGGCCACCGTGACCTCTTGGCGGGTTCGTCGCGCCAGCAAATAGGTAGGGATGGCGGAGGGATCCGCAAAGGGTTCGTCGAAAAATTCCGACAGGGTGTCCACGAGGGACAGGGCTTCCGGCTTCAACACATCCGTGATGTGTTCGATGTCGAGTGCCTGGGCCACTCGCTGGGCATGCTCGAGCTCACTCAAGTCCCAGTTTTCGAAACCGATGGAGATCGCTTTGACATTGCGACCTTGGCAATGCTGCATGGCCGTCACGACACCGGAAGAGTCCAGGCCTCCCGACAGGAACGCGCCGAGCGGAACCTCGGAGACCAAGCGACGCTGCACCGAGTCGACCACCAACTCCCACAGTTCTTCGGCGACCTGCTCGGGAGGGTCGTGGCGAGTGCCGAACTCGGGAAGGTCCCACCACTGCTGCACGCGCAAGTGCTTGCCGTCGTACATCAGGTAGTGACCGGCCGGCAGCTTGCGTGCCGCGCGAAAGATCGTCTTGGGTGCCGGGATGTAGCGCAGGCACAAGTAGTCGATCAGAGCCGTTTCGTCCAGCTCTCGAGAGAGGGATCCTTCCGCCAGCAGAGTCTTCAGCTCAGATCCGAAAACCAGACCACGATCCGTCTCGGCGTAGTAAAGCGGTTTCACGCCGATGCGGTCCCGCGCCACCATCAGTCGACCGGCCTTGCGATCATGCAGGGCGAACGCAAAGAACCCGTTGAGCCGATGCAACATCTCGTCCGGCCCGTACTCCCGATAGAGATACACCAACACTTCGGTGTCACAACGAGTCCGGAAACGGTGGCCCTTGGCTTCCAGGTCTTGGCGAATCTCCTGGAAGTTGAAGATTTCCCCGTTGTAGACCACGACGAGTTCGCCGTCTTCGGTGGCGATCGGTTGATCTCCCCCTTCCAGGTCGATGATCTTCAAACGGCGATTGTGCAGTCCCACCCCGGCTTCGACGGTGCTTCCGTGGGAGTCCGGACCGCGATGCCGGATGGTCTCTCCCATCGCCACCAGCTCCGCTTCACTGCGGATGGCGTCGGGTCGGTTGTCGTAAAAGCCACAGATGCCACACATCGCGAGATTCCTCGTCAACACTCCACGGGAACACCGAGCGCATCGTGGAAGCACTCTTCCAGGCGACGCGTGAGTTCGTCGTAGCGAAACTGTCGGAGCGCGTCGGGATCGAACTGAGTCAAGGATCCGGATTCTTGGCGCTGGACGAACCGCCAGCACGCCTGGGCGATGCTGTCCGGATCGTCGGGTTCTCCGATTTCGTAGGGGACCCGAGCGGATTCCAGCACTCGGTCAATCGCTCCTCCGGGGCGCGAGAATGTCAACACTGGCTTCTGGGCCGCGAAGTACTCGTAGAGCTTGCCGGGCACCTGGACTTCCTTGCCTGGCTGCTCCACTCCCAAGATCAACAACGCCGGAGCCTGACGCTGCAACTCCAGGGCTCGGTCGTGGGGAACTCGTCCGTCGCACAGCAGGAGGTCTTCCACCCCGCGATCCCGGACTTCGGCGCGATAGGACTCTTCGTTGTCGATCGCTCCCACCAATCGAATTCGGAAGCGAGAAGCAATCGATTCATCCAGCTCCTTGAGCTTCTGCAGACCGCGGATCAAGTAGCGACCGCTGCGAGCACCGTACAGGTGGCCGACGTGGAGAACCTCCAAGAGGCCAGAGCCGCTGTCCGGAGCGGGAACTTCGCGAGCATCGCGGAACTGTTCCGGATCGAACCCGTTGGTGATCGTGCGGACTTTCTCCAAGTCGGGGTAGCGCTGTCGCACCAGGTCTTCGAGAGCCGGGGTGTTGGTGATGATTTGGTCGGCGTCGGCGATCACTTTCTTTTCCAAGGCCTCGTCCCGCGGCAACAGTTGCGCCGCTCGAAAGTCCCGGAAAGGGTTCCCCACCCAAGGATCGCGAAAGTCCACGACCCACGGACACTGGAACAGTGCTTTCAGCTTGCGACCGATCAGGTGCATGCTGTGCGGAGGACTCGTGGTGAAGATCAGATCCGGTTCGTCCCCGGCCAGACCCAAGGCCGCGCGCATCGTCGCCGGCACCACCCACGAACGCCACCGATCGGGCAGCGCCAAGCTTTCGCTCAACAGGTCCTTCCAGGTGGCTTCGGCCATGGCTGCGTCCGACCTGGATCCGGAGCCGTTGTCGGCTGCGGAGGAGGGAAGATTCGAGCGGCTGGGACGCAAGACGGACAGCCAGCGTTTGGCACGGTCGTAGCCACGGAACGGATCCCAGAACGGACACCGCAAGATTCGGAGTCCTTCGGGCAACCGCTCCAACAAAGAAGGGTCGACCCGCTCATGGGGGCCGATGGAACCAGTGAGAACCGTCACCCGATAGCCGTGGCGAAGGAGGTAGCGTGAGAAGTTTAGGGGACGGTAGATGCCACCCCCCTCTCGCGGAGGGAACCACCAGGACACGATCAGCACATGGGGTCGTTCCATGTCAAGCGACCCCCCGCTCCTGGACGACTTCCCCCACCAAGTCCTCGTAACGTTGGTTGACCCCGGACCACGAGTAGACCTCGGTCACCAGCTGGTGGGCGTGGTGCGCCAACGATTCTTGGAGACCGGAAGAGTCCAGGACCTGATTGGTGGCACGCGCCAAGCTTTCGGCGTCGTTGCCGACCAGGTAGTGATGCCCAGCCTGGCCGGTGATACCTTCGGCGGTCGCTTCGCTCATCACCACGGGAAGACCCGCCGCCATGGCTTCCAGGGCCTTGTTCTGAATGCCCCGCGCCACCCGAAACGGCAGCACGGTGACCGTGGATTCGTGCAAGAAGGGCAAGACCGATGGCACGTCCGCGTGCACCTCGACGCCTTGCTGTTGAGAAAGGGCGCGCACTTCCTCGGTGGGGTTGCGGCCGACGATGCGTACTTTCGCTTTCTCGTGCCGGGCCCGAATGCGTGGAAGGAGGTCGTTCACCAGGTGACTCGCCGCGTCCACGTTGGCTTGATAGTCCATGGCTCCAACGAACAGGATGTCGGCCGCTGGACGGGGTCCGGAGGAGCGCGGGAAGGCATCCAGGTCCACGCCGTTGCCAATCACTTCCAAGCGGCGCGGACGAGCGAAGGATCGCAGGCTTTCTGCTTCTTTCTCGGTACACAAGATCGAAGCATCCGCTTCGGCCACCGAGCGTTGTTCCAACTCACGCAGCCGACGCCCTTCGACGCCGAAGACCCAGCGTTTCCATCCCTCCACGGTACGCTGCTCGTGGTAGGCACGAAACTTTTCGGAGTCCACGTCCACCAAGTCAACGATGCGCGGGCGGATGCCATCGACCAGTGGGTCCATGGCTCCTGAGTACACGATCACCAAGTCGAAGTGGGTGTCGCGCATGGCTTGATTGAGTCGCCGCCGCAATTCCGTTTCCGCAAAGTGGGCGGCGGACAAGGATTGGCCACCAACCAGAGCCTTCAACACCCGGCAGCGGGCACTCCAAGGACGCAGCGGAACGACGGTGCTCGAGGCGACTTCGGACTTCCACTCCGGATCCAAACGATTCTCGGGAGCTTCATCATCAAGAGCGAACAAATGCACTTCGTGTCGCGCGGCCAGGGTTCGAAGCTGGTGGAACGCGCGAATCTTGTCCCCTTTGGTCGGGGCGTCGGGTACGCGGTGCGCGAGGTAGAGAATTCGCAATCAAATCAGCCCTTCCCGCCACGCCGCCGCCTGCTCCAGTAACCAGACTGGGAGAAGTTCCGAGTGGGCGATGCAGAGGTAGATGGTGGCGGCGATGCCGATCAAGAACGTCAAAGACGCAGCCATCTGGAGGTTGCGCTGGAGGCGGGCTCGACGCGCCTCCAACTCCGTCTGGATCGGCGCGACTTCGCCAAGCACGGGAAGCTTCAGCGCTCGGCGTGTTTGGGCGGCTGAGGTGAACGAGCTCTTCAACAACTCGCGACCGGCCACCAGGACCACTCCGATTCCGAGCCCGACCACGATCGAAGCTCCCAGGGCCAGCCAGCCCATGGCGGCGGTCGGTTGAATCGCCAGCGAGGGATCTTCGAGATTCGTGTAAGGAAGGAACTGAGTGCCCCCGTGGCGGGCCAGCGCGTTCTGCTTGTCCACCAGAGGCTGCAGTTGGACGACGTCGTTGGTCACCAGCTCCTGCTGGGTGGTGATCTGCTCTCGTCGTTGGGCCAGTTCGCGCTCGATCACCGGCTGGGTTTCGAGCACACCCTCCACCTGTTCCAGATCCCGCTGGAGTTTGGCCTGCTTCTGGCGCAACCCTTCCAGCTGAATCCCCAGTCCCCGAACCTTCCGGTTGATCTCGAGATGCTGGGAGTTTTCAACCAGCACTTCTTCGGTTTCTGACTCGGGCGCGCCGGCCGCTGCTACCAAGAGGTCTTCCAGTCGCTTCTTGGCCGATCTCACCGCGTGGTGTTTGTCGGTGTAGGTCTTCGCGGAATACCCCTGCAACTCTTGCAAGGTGCGCAGAATGCTCTGGCTGTTCTGCTCCTGTTCCTGGTTCTGGATCTCTTCCAGCCGGGAAATCATCGGCGGAATCTTGAGATTGCCGTCTGCGTCCACTTCGGCCAGAAGGGCTTTCCACTCGTCCTCCTCGGCCTGGATCTGGGCGATCTCCGCCTCGACCTCGTCCAAGGACCCGCGCAAAGTGATGCTGCGGCTCAAGTAGTCCTGGTTGTAGCGAAGGACGCTGACTCGGTGCTTCGTTTCGAACTGTTCGAGTGCCTGCCAGAGCGACTGCAGAGTCTTGTTCTTCTCTTCCAACTGCTCGCGACGGATGGTGACTTCACGGTCGATGTCTTCCTTGAAGGTGTCGACCACCTTGGACAGCCATTGGTCGCGGATGCCGCGAACGAAGTCCCGAGCCTTGAAGCGATCCGTGTAGCGGAACCGAACGAAAACCAGGCGCTCCCCGGCCTCGCCCTTTTTCATGGTGACCTTCAGGCGGTTCTTGATGCGGTCCATGAACGTCCGGCGACTCACCAGATTGGAACCCAGCTCGGACCATTCCGGCCATTCCAGTTCGTCCAGGACCTCGCCGATCCAAACCGTGCTCTTCAGCTCTTCGTCGAGCAGTCGCGCGCGAATCACCAGCGGCGTCATTTCCGAAGGCCGCTTGCCCTCGTCGCCGCCGAACAGGTAGTTGTTGCGCAACATCACCTTCGCTTCGGACTCGTATTCCTTGGGCAGGAAATTGAATAGCCCGACGCCGATCAGCAACCCCAGCGCGAGAAAGGTGAAGATCGTGAACCAGCTGCGCTTGGCGATGCCAAGCACCATTTTGATCTGCTGCTGCGGATTGACCTCGACGTCGAAGGATTCATTCGGGGGCATGATTCACCTCTGAGCGAGTGGCGGTTGGACTGCTGGCCACCTGGCCGCGCCACCCCACCGACTGCAAACTCCCCCCCTCGACAAAGCCTCCAAATCCGCCTCCCCCGAAGCGGTTTCGATTGCGTCCAACGTTGTTCTGGCCAAACGTGTCGGAAATGTTCACCAGGCGGCTGGCTTGAAGGATCACCGCCACGGCTCGCTGGACCGGAGTCAGGGCGTACTGAATCACGATCGTGATGTACCCGATGACGTTCGGCGGCACGTAGATGACATCGTTCTCTCGAACGTCGACGTTGCCCTTGGACCAGCCGCCTTTGAGCATGTCGTCGTAATCGAACGAGTAGACCAGCGGATTCACCGGGTCCGACCGGATCAGCAAGACCGCGTCTTCGTCCGCAGTGATCAGCGGTCGCGATTGGTAAACGACGTCGAACAGAGTTTCGTCGCCGCGGTAATTGGAACGTCCCACTCCCCCGACTTCGCCATGCACGTAGTAGAACTTGGACTGACTGGCCCCCAATTGCACGTCGATCTGCGCCGAGGTGATGTATTCCCGGAAGCGCCGGGTGAGAGTTTCCGCCACATCGGGAAGGGTCAACCCAGCAACGAAGATCTCACCGATCAGCGGAACGTCGATGACCCCATCCATGCGCACTTGGTAGACGCTGTTGAGTTCCGGATGTCCCGGATCCAGGGTCTGGATCTGGTCGCCGATTCCTAGGTAGTACTGCTCACTGGCGTGGCCGACGAAACGGGCCCCAAACCCGCGCTGGTTGAGCAATGACTGGACTCGCGCGTCGTCTTGACTGGCGCACCCAGTGCCCCACCAGGGCAACGTCAGGAGAAGCAATGCCAGGCGTGCCGAAGCCATCGGGCCTCGACCCACGACGGGCCGCTTCAGCGACCGGCAAGGTGCGGAATCAGACAGCTGGCGCGTGCGGTGCGGACCCACCAAGTCAGAAGTTCTCCTGGTTCCTGGACGGCCCCCTGGCTGGATTGGGGACACGACTTCCCTCCCTTCGGTAATTCTCGGGGAGAAGGTTGACCCGCCTCCCCGGAGAGCGCGGAATCCGTGCTCCAGCCGCCATTATTCCCGATTCGGGGGGATGGTCCCAAAGGGAGAACCCCCTTCCTCGGACGGGGTTGCGGCGCGATTGGGCGGGAACTCGACCCCGCTGGCTTCAGGCCAAGCGATCGCCGTATTGGGTCGCGTAGTACTCCCGGTAGGCTCCGGACTTCACCCGCTCCACCCAATCCTGACTGTCCTGGTACCAGCGGATGGTTTCCGCCAGCCCCCGCTCGAGGTTCCAGCTTGGCTCCCAACCAAGTTCGTCCCGGATCTTGCCGGCGTCGATGGCGTAGCGACGGTCGTGGCCGGGGCGATCTTTCACGAATTGGATCAGATCCTCGCTCTTTCCCAAGGCCTGCAACAGCAGCTTCACGACGGTCAGATTCTCGCGTTCACAGTTCCCGCCGATGTTGTACACCTCGCCCGCTTTGCCCCCCGCCAGCACCGTGGCCAGCGCTTGGGCGTGGTCCTCGACGTGCAACCAATCGCGGACGTTCTTACCGTCGCCGTAAACCGGCAGCGCTTTGTCCTGAAGCGCATTGCTGATCATGAGGGGAATCAGCTTCTCCGGGAACTGGTACGGACCGTAATTGTTCGAGCAGCGGGTCGTGACCACCGGGGCGCCGTGGGTGTGGAAGGCAGCACGTACCAACAAATCCGACGAGGCCTTGCTGGCCGAGTACGGCGAGTTCGGAGCCAGGGGAGTGGTCTCGTGGAAGGCTCCCTCGGAGCCGAGGGAACCGTACACCTCGTCCGTCGACACGTGCAAGAACCGCTGCACCTCGAACTCTCGAGCACAGTCCAGCAGGTTCTGGGTGCCAAGGACGTTCGAGGTCACAAACACCGAAGCGGAGAGGATGGAACGATCGACATGGGATTCTGCGGCCAGGTGGGCCACCCAGTCGATGGAGTGATCTTCAAACACCTTTCGCACCTCGTCGGCGACCGAGATGTCGGCCTTGACGAATCGGTAGTTGGGGTGCTTTTCGACGTCCTGCAAACTTTCCAGGTTGCCGGCGTAGGTCAACGCGTCCAGGTTGATGACCTTGGCACCGCAAGCCGGACTCAACAGCAAGCGAACCAGGTGGGAACCGATGAACCCGGCTCCGCCAGTGACCAAGACGGTCTTGTCGGTGAAATTCGATGACATCTTCGATGAGTGCTTTCTTTGGAGCCTGGAAATGAGCTCGGGGGATTATGGAGAGGCGTGCTGGGTCAGGGACAAGTATTCCTCGAGTCCCTTCTGCCATGCGGGCATCGGATCGCCGATGGACAGCTCGAGACGATAGTTGCGCATCACCCCGTTGGCCGGTCGCGGCGCAGGCCGCGGAAACTGCTCGGTGCTGCAGGGCGACACCTCCACCTCTAGGCTCGTCTGGCGGAAGATCTCCCGCGCGAACTGGAACCAAGTCGTGGCTCCCCCGCCGGACAGGTGGTAGATCCCCGAGCCCGGGTCCTCGTCCAGCACTCGATAGATCCCATCCGCCAGGTGGCCCGCGAAGGTGGGACAACCGTGCTGATCATCGACGACCTGGAGCGACTTTCCTTCCCCGCCGAGGCGCCGCATGGTGTCGACGAAATTGGTGCCTCCCGGGCCGTACACCCACTGGGTCCGCAGCACCGCCCAGCGGCGGCAACTGGATTGCACCGCCCGCTCCGCGAACAACTTGCTGCGGCCGTAGACGGACAAGGGGCCGGTCGGATCCTCCTCCAGATAGGGTCCGACCTTGGTGCCATCGAACACGTAGTCCGTGGACAGGTGAACCATGTGCGCGTCAACGGCAGCGGCCGCCTCGGCCACATTTTGGGTCCCGATCCAGTTCACTCGGAAAGTGTGGTCGACTTCCTTCTCACAGTCGTCGACTCGAGTCATCGCTGCGGCATGAACCACAGCATCGGGCTTCGCGGCGGCAATGACCTCGCGCACTCTCTGCCGATCGGTGATGTCCAGCTCCGAGCGGGCAAAAGGCAGCACCGTCCATCCTTGTGGACAACGGGCTTGCAACTGCCGACCGAGGATCCCCGACGCGCCGGTCACCAACACTCGGCGGGTCATCAGGCGCCGGGACCGTCGTCGTGATTGGCCCCCCCCTCCCGCACCAGTGTGGAGGCGCGGTACAGAGACTCAAAAGTCCCGGCGTCGGTCCACCATCCCTCCAGGGCTTGGTAGGACAGCTGTCCCTTTTCCAGGTACATGTTGTTCACGTCGGTGATTTCGAGCTCGCCACGGTCGGACGGCCGAATGGCGCGAATCATTTCGAACACCTGAGCGTCGTAACAGTAGAGCCCCGTGACCGCCAAGTTGCTCTTTGGCTCTGTGGGCTTCTCGACGATTCCGACGACCCGGTCTCCCTCAATTTCGGCGACCCCGAATCTCTCGGGGTCTTGCACTTCCTTGACGAGAATCCGAGCGCCTTGATCTTGCTTGGCGAATGCTTCCACCGCGGGACGGATGCTACGTTCGACGATGTTGTCACCCAAGACGACCACCATCCGATCATCCCCGATGAACCCCTCCGCTAGCTTCAACGCATCCGCGATCCCACCTTCGCCCTTTTGGTAGGCGTAGTAGAGCCGCGCATCGAACTCTTCGCCCGATCCCAACAGCTTCAGGAAGTCCCCCGCCCAATCGCCGCCGGTGACAATGAGGATGTCCCGGATTCCGGAGCGAGTCAGACACTCCAATGGATAGTGGATCATGGGCCGGTTGTAGACCGGCAAGAGATGTTTGTTGGTGACCTTGGTCAGCGGATACAGCCGCGTCCCGAGTCCTCCGGCCAGGATGACGCCCTTCATGGATGGTTCCTCAGCAGCGGAGCGCCGCCTGATACCAGTCCACCGTGCGCTCCAGTCCGGCCCGGAAGTCTACCCGTGGTTCGTACCCGAGCGTGCGACGAGCCCGGCCGATGTCGGCCAAAGAGTGGCGAATGTCGCCGGCCCGGCTCTCGGTGTGCTCCGGCTCGCCCTCGACGCCGAGGTGGCCTCGGACCGCCGCGAACAGCTCGGAAATCGAGGTTTGGGAGCCCGTCGCGACGTTCAGCACCGTGCCCGGGGCCAGGTCTGCCCGGGCGGCCAGGAGGTTTCCCTGGACCACATTTTCCACGTAAGTGAAGTCTCGGGTCTGGCCGCCGTCACCGTGAATCTGCACCGGCTTGCCCTGGATCAGTCGCTCGCAGAACAAGGAAATGACCCCGGAATACGGGGAGCTCGGGTCCTGGCGCGGCCCGAACACGTTGAAGTAGCGCAGGATCACGGTCGAAAGCCCGAAGTTGTGGGCGTACGTCTTCAAGTAGTGCTCCCCCAGGAGTTTCTGGGCGCCATAGGGAGACAGGGGGCGGAGCGGGTCGTCTTCCGAGACCGCCTGGTCTTTTTCCCCGTACACCGCCGACGAGCCGGCAAACACAAACCGGCGAATCTCGGCTCGACGGGCCTCTTCCAGCAACACCAGGGTCCCCGTCGCGTTGGCATGGTGCACCGCGAGGGGCTCGTCAAAGGAACGCGGCACGGAGGGGACGGCCGCTTCGTGAAACACGGTGTCCACCCCCCGCATCGCACGTCCCACGATGTCCGGATCGGTGATGCTGCCGTGGATCAGGTCGATGTCGGCCAACCAGGGCTCGAGATTGGCTTCGTGCCCGGAGCTGAAATCGTCCAAAACTCGGACGCGGGCGCCTTCCTTCAAAAGCCGCTCCACCAAGTGGGAACCAATGAAGCCAGCGCCGCCGGTCACCAGGATCACAGACCACCACCCGCTTGCAAGAACTCGACGATTTCGCGAGCGACGCGCTCCCCAGCCTGACCATCCCACGTCTCGGGAATCTGGAAGGAAGCGGGATCTCGGCTCAACATTTCCTTGGCCCCCGCGCGGATCTTCTCCGGATCGGGGCCGGTCAGGATGTTGCCGCCCCCGTCAATGGTGACCGGGCGTTCGGTGTTCTCGCGAAGAGTCACCACCGGCACACGCAACACCAGAGCTTCTTCTTGAATGCCTCCGGAGTCGGTCAGTACCAGGCGAGCCTTGGCCGTCAATCCCAAGAAGTCGACGTAGCCGAATGGCGGAGCGAGGACCACGCCAGGATGGTTTTCGACTTCCTCCCAAAACCCGAAGGTCTCGAGCTGCTTGCGGGTGCGCGGATGCACAGGCCAGCAAAGAGGAGTCGTCTCGGCGATTTCGAAGAACGCATCAAGGATCCCTCGCAAGGTCTCTTGCGAGTCCACGTTCGAGGGGCGGTGCAGGGTGACCAGCGCGTACTTGCTGGGAAGTTCGATCGGAAGCGGCTTCTCTCGCACCACTGGTTCGAAGCGTTTCAGGGTGTCGATCATGGTGTTGCCGACCAGGTGCACCCTCGAGGAGTCGACGCCTTCTCGGGCCAGGTTTTTCACCCCGGACGGCTCGGTCACGAACAACATCGCGGACATCGAGTCGGTCAGGATGCGATTGATTTCCTCGGGCATCCTTCGGTCTCCGGAACGCAGTCCGGATTCCACGTGGGCGACAGGAGTGTGAAGCTTGACCGAGGCCAGGGCAGCCGCCACAGTGGAATTCACGTCCCCGGCCACGATGACTAAATCCTGAGGGGACTCCAGTAGGTACGACTCGAACTTCGAAAGCACCTCGGCCGTCTGTTTGCCGTGACTGCCGGAACCGACCCCCAGGTTGACATCGGGAGCACGCAATCCCAACTCTTCCAGAAACGAGTCGGACATCATGCGGTCATAGTGCTGGCCGGTGTGCAACAGGGAGAGTTCCGTCCCTTCGCACTTTTCGAGAGCGTGAAAGACCGGAGCCGCCTTCATGAAATTCGGCCGCGCTCCCACGACCATGGTGATCTTCAAACCACTGACTCCTTGAGCCACGCCACGAACCGGTGGATCCCCTCTTCGATCTTCACTTGGGGCTGGTAACCGAGGATCTTCTTGGACTTGGAGATGTCCGCGCAGGTCGCGGGCACGTCGCCGGGCTGATCGTCCAGTTGCTGAATCTTCGGATTCACTCCGAGCGCCTGGCCGAGGATCTGAACCAGGTCACGCAACGTCGTCATTTCCGATTCGCCGAGGTTGTAGATCCCGTAGGTGTCGTCTCGGTCCGCCGCTTTGATCACCCCGTCCAGGATGTCGTCGACATAGGTGTAGTCACGGAAGCTCTCCCCGCTGCCGAACATGGGAATCGGCTCTCCCGCCAGCATGAGCCGAGCGAACCGATGGATCGCCATCTCCGGCCGTTGGCGCGGGCCATAAACGGTGAAGAAGCGCAAGCAGGAAGCGCGCAAGCCATGCAAGTGATGGTACGTGTAGACCAGCAGCTCGGCGGCGCGCTTGGTGGCCGCGTAGGGCGAGACCGGTTGATCCGCCGTGTCCGTCTCTTGGAACGGTGGCTTGCTCGACGCACCGTACACGGAAGACGTGGAGCCGAACACCAGTCGCTTGCAACCCACCTCGATCATCGCGTCCAACAGGTTGAGGGTGCCGCCGACGTTGACCTCCTGGTACACCTGAGGTCGTTCGATGGAAGGCCGGACCCCGGCCATGGCCGCCAGGTGGATGACCTTGTCAGGTTTCGCTTCGCGCAACACCTCGTGCATTCCCGTGCGATTGCGCAGGTCTTCTTCGAGGAAGGTGAACGAGGGGTGCTGGAGAGCCTCCGCAAGGTTGCTCTTCTTGATGGCCGGATCGTAGAACGCGTCGTAGTTGTCCAGCCCCACGACCTCGTCTCCCCGAGCGAGGAGGTGATCCGTCAGGTGGGATCCGATGAATCCGGCGGAGCCGGTGACGAGGATACGTGCCATCTTGCTGGCTCAGAGTTTGATGATGCGCGCGCGGCTGGAACGACCCGCCGAAGAATTCCGCGTGTCGACGACCAACGGCGCGTGCTCCAGAATCATGTCCAGGTCCAGATCGTCGTGATCGGTGACGATCACAACGCAGTCGCTGCCGCTCAAGGTTTCCGGGTTCAAGGGAGCCGACTCGAGGGTGCCCCAGTCGAACTCCACCGTCGGCACATGGGGATCGTGGTAGCTGAGATCCGCCCCGCGCTCATGGAGGCCACTGGTGATGTCGAACGCCGGGGACTCCCGCACGTCTGAAACATTCCGCTTGTACGCCACCCCCACCAGCAACACCTTGGAGTGACGCACGGCCTTGGCTTCGTCGTTGAGACCGTCGACCACCTTCTGCACCACGAACTCTGGCATGCCGGAGTTGATTTCTCCGGCAAGCTCGATGAAGCGAGCGCGAGAGTCCAGGGTGCGCATCTTCCAGGACAGATAGAACGGATCGATGGGAATGCAGTGCCCGCCCAATCCGGGCCCGGGATAGAACGGCAAATACCCAAAGGGCTTGGTGGCGGCCGCCTCAATGACTTCCCAAACGTCGATGTTGAGCGTGTCGCACATCATGGCCACTTCGTTGACCAGCCCGATGTTCACCGCGCGAAAGGTGTTCTCGAGGATCTTCACCATCTCTGCGGTGGTCGCACTGGACACCGGCACCACTTGTTGCAGGGCCGCGCCATACAGCGCCGCCGCCAGGTCGCGGCATTCCGGCGTCACCCCTCCCACCACCTTGGCGGTGTTCAACACATTGAACTGGGGATTGCCCGGATCGATGCGCTCGGGAGAAAACGCCAGGAAGAAATCCTTGCCGACTTTGCGCTGGTCCTCTTCGAGTCGCGGCAGCACCACTTCGTTGGTAGTTCCTGGATAGGTGGTGCTTTCCAGGATGATCAGCTGTCCCGAGGTCAGTCGCTGGGCGACTTCCCGAGTCGCAGAAACGATGTACGAGATGTCGGGGTCGCCCGACTTGGAAAGCGGGGTCGGAACGCAGATCAAGATCGCGTCGGCGTCGGCCAAGTCGTCGAAATTGGCGCTGAAGCGAAGCGTGCCACGCTCGAGCAAGCGCGCCAGGGCTTCACTGTCGACGTCATCGACGTAGGAGGAACCGCTGGAGAGCTGGTCCACCCGGTCGGCATCCACGTCGAGACCGAGCACCGGGAAGCCCTTGTCTGCGAAGGCCAGGGCCAGCGGCAGGCCGACATAGCCGAGCCCGAGCACCGCCACTCTGGCCTCCTGGTTCTCGATTCGTTGGGCCAGGGAGGCTTGTGCCATCGACGTCACCCTCCGGTCGTGCTGTTCAGCCGTGCCTTGAAGTCGGGGAGGGTCTTGGCCAGTCCCTCGTCCAAACTGACTTTCGGCTCCCAGCCCAGGATTTCCTTTGCCCGAGTGATGTCCGGCTGACGAATCTTCGGATCGTCCTCGGGAAGTTCCTTGTGGATGATCTCGCTCTTCGACCCGGTCAGCTCCTTGACCTTCTCCGCGAACTGCAGGATGGTCATCTCGTAGGGGTTGCCGACATTGACCGGGTAGGGCTCCTCGCTGTGGGCCAGGCGGAAAATTCCGTCGATCAGGTCCGACACGTAGCAGAACGAGCGAGTCTGAGTCCCGTCTCCGTACACGGTGATGGGCTCGTCACGCAGTGCCTGGGTCATGAAGGTCGGCAGGGCGCGACCGTCGTTGAGGCGCATTCGCGGGCCGTAGGTATTGAAGATCCGGACGATGCGTGTCTTCACCCCGTGGGAGCGATGGTAGGCCATGGTCATCGCTTCCGAGAAACGCTTGGCTTCGTCGTAGACCCCTCGCGGCCCCACCGGGTTGACGTTGCCCCAGTAGCTCTCCTGCTGAGGGTGCACGAGAGGGTCGCCGTACACCTCCGAGGTCGAGGCGATCAAAAATCGCGCGTCTTTCGCCTTGGCCAAACCGAGGGCCTTGTGAGTGCCCAGGGATCCCACCTTCAAGGTTTGGATTGGGTATTCCAAGTAATCCACGGGACTCGCCGGGGAAGCGAAGTGATAGATGAAGTCCACCGCCCCATCGACGTGCATGAAGTTGGTCACGTCGTAGTGCACGTAGGTGAACTTCTCGTTCTTGAACAAGTGCTCGATGTTGGAGAGATCCCCGGTCAGCAAGTTGTCCAGCACGATGACCTCGTGCCCCTCGCTCAGGAGACGATCAGCAAGATGGGATCCGAGGAATCCGGCTCCTCCGGTGATGACGGATCGGGGCATCGCGAGTATCTACCTTTCCTGGGGCCTGGGATGGACAGGCCCGACCTTTGCTCGACGCAAATCCACCCGGGATCCCGGGGGCAATCGGAGGCGCGCCCCCGACACACGAACCACTCGAGTCTGCGAAGACTCCCCACGAAGTTCGAGGGATTCCTCGAAAATGTTCACGTTGACGTCATCCGGGACCAACGCCGTCAAGTCGGGGTTGTCGCGGGCACTGACTTCCTGAGCCGGTAGCGCCGGGCCGCGCCCCAGGATGTCGAAGGCAGGAAGGAACACGTGCTCGCCGGGTTCGAGGGCCAGTTCCTCCCGCAAATACGGACCGGTCAGCGTCATCGGGGAGGGCCCGCTGTTGCGCACCTCGTAGGCCCGCAACTCCTGCAAGCGCACGCTGACGAGCGAGTCGCCAGCCACCATCTGGTAGCCGCCAGGAAAGCGGATCGTGGCCGCGGAGGCGGAGCCGCGATACAGGAACACGCGGTCAAGGCGCTCCAAGGTGAAGGCATGGGCCTGGCCCTCGGGTCCGGTATCCAGGCGCAAGATCGCCGGACCATCCAGATTCAGATGAGCGCCATCCGGGAAGTCGACCAGCACCTTCCCCTTGGAAGAGACGTGGAACTCGTCCCCATCCTGGGCGCTGCGTTCCGCGTCCCAGTACTGCATCACCGAGCGCTCGCCGTCGATGAACGACTCGACGATGTCACGGACACGGTGCACGTGAATCTCGGCCGGTCCCGAGGGAATCGGATCCACGCCCCCCGAGTGCTCGAACAAGGCCTCTGCCACGGACAAGCTTTCGCCCGTTGGCAGCGGGGGGAGCTCCAGCCCCTGATCTTGCTCCTCGAGTCGCTTCAGCAGGTTGTCGAGTGCCGGACTCTGGGTAGGCGGCGACTCCTGGGGAGCCGTCGGGCCGGCGAACAACCATCCAGTCGTGAGAAGCCATGCAAACAAGGTGGCGCACTCCGATTCCAGGCCATGGCAGACCCGCGCCCCCGGGTGTCCACGGGAGGCAGGCCTTCTCGGGCTATCGGTCGAAGCCCGGGAAAAGCTTCAACCCGGCTCGAGGTGTTTGGTCGCGCGCCTCTGGGCGGTGGAATTTATCCGCTCAGGTGCGCCTCCACGAAAGACGTATCGAACTGGCCCCCGCGGAACGTCTCGTTCCTGACGATTTCCCGATGGAGCGGAATCGTCGTCTTGATCCCGTCCACGTGGAACTCCCCGAGGGCACACTCCAACCGATTCAGCGCCTCTTCCCGAGTCGCTCCGTGGACGACCAGCTTGCCGATCATGGAGTCGTAGTACGGGGGAATCCGGTACCCGGAGTAGACGTGACTATCGAGGCGAACCCGCCGTCCGCCCGGCGCCCGCCACTCGGTGATCACGCCGGGACTGGGGCGGAAATCGTCGGCGGGGTCCTCGGCGTTGATCCGACACTCGATGGCCGCGCCTTGGATTTTCACGTCCGACTGGGTGAACCACAGCGGTTCCCCCGCCGCCACGCGGATCTGCGCCTGAACCAAGTCCAACCCCGTAATCTCTTCCGTGACCGGATGCTCGACCTGGATGCGCGCGTTCATTTCCATGAAGAAGAACTCGCCACTCTTGTCGAGGAGGAACTCCACCGTGCCAGCGTTCTGATAGCCGGACACTTCGCAGAGGCTGCGGGCGGCCTTCCCCATCTTCGCGCGCAACTTGTCGTCGACTGCCGGAGAGGGGGCCTCTTCCACCAGCTTTTGATGACGGCGCTGGATGGAACAGTCCCGTTCTCCCAGAGACACCACGTTGCCGTGACGATCGGCGAGAACCTGAACCTCGACGTGGCGAGGGTTCTCGATCAATCGTTCCAGGTACACCGTCGAGTCCCCGAACGCAGCTTCCGCTTCCGAGCGCGCCGCCAGGTAGGAGTTGACCAAGGAGACGTCATTGCGCGCCACGCGCATGCCGCGTCCGCCACCCCCCGACGCCGCTTTGATCATGATCGGATAGCCGATCTTGCGCGCCACCTTGATCGCTTCCCCCTCGGTGTCCACGATTCCCTCACTGCCGGGGATCACTGGCACCTTGGCACTCTGTGCGATTTCCTTGGCCCGCGACTTGTTCCCGAAGGAAGCAATGGTCTCTGGCTTTGGGCCGATGAACTCGATCTTGCAGGAGCGGCAAACGTCCGCGAAGTGCTCGTTCTCGGACAGGAATCCGTAGCCGGGGTGGATCGCTTCCACGTCGGCAATTTCGGCCGCACTGATGATGCGGGGGATGTCTAAGTACGAGGAAGAAGAGCGCGGCGGCCCGATGCAGATCTTGTCATCCGCCAGGTCCAGGTAAGCCGCGTCCTTGTCGCCTTCGGAGTAGACGACCACAGTCTCGATACCCAGCTCGCGCGCGGCTCGCAGCACCCGAAGTGCAATCTCACCACGGTTGGCAATCAGGATTCGCTTGAACATGCCTGATCGCCTCAGGACTTACGAATCATGAGGAGCGGCTGCCCGTACTCAACGGCCTCGCCATTCTCGACCAAGATTTCGACCACCTTGCCGGAGGTCTCCGCCTTGATCTCGTTGAACACCTTCATGGCTTCGATGATGCACAGCCGCGCCCCGGGCTGGATTTCATCGCCAGCGCTCACGTACGGGGCCGCTTCCGGGGACGCCGCCCGATAGAAGGTTCCGACCATCGGAGAGAGGAACGGCTCCACGTTGGGGTCCGCCGCCTCTCCGCCAGCATCAGCGGGCGCTCCTCCGTCGGCAGCAGGGGCCGCCGGGGCGGGAGCGGCGGCCATCGCCGGTGCCGCCGGCATGGCCAACGCGGCCGGAGCCACGGCTCCTTGCTTGGACAACTTCAGAGAGTGTCCATCGGGACCGATCTCGAGCTGAACCAGATCGTGCTGTTGCATGAGCTTGAGCAACGACTCGAGGCGCTCGACTTCCTGCGAAGACGAATTGGCCTTCTTCCGAGGCTTCGAAGTCGAGGCTTTGCGCGAACTCGACTTCTTTCGAGCGGCCTTCTTTTTCTTCTTTGCAGCCATGCCTTCCTGCGCCTTTCCTTAACCGACCCGCTCCGAATAGGTCCCTTGACGGGTGTCCACGCGAATCGTCTCCCCTTGTGTCACGAACACGGGCACGGGAATGACCGCACCGGTTTCCAGTTTCGCTGGCTTGTTGGTTCCAGCAGCGGTCTGGCCCTTGATGAAAGGTTCCGTCTCCACGACTTTGAACTCCATGAAGTCGGGAAGGCTGCAAGTCAAAACTTCCCCCTTGTACAGCTTGAACTTACAACGAGTGTTGTCTTTCAAGAAGGGAAGCAGAGGTTCCATGATCTCGAGTCCGACCGTGGTCTGATCGTACGTGTCGGTGTCCATGAAGGTGAACATGTCTCCCTCGCGATAGAGGAATTCCCAGCCCACCTTGTCGATGATGGCTTGTTCGATGCGCGCCTTGGAATCGAAAGTGTGCTCCAAAACCTGACCGGTACGCACGTTCTTCAGCTTGGTGCGGACGAACGCGCCCCCCTTGCCAGGCTTCACGAACTGGAAGTCGGCGATGTCGTAGAGCGTGCCATCGAGAATGATGGTCATGCCGTTCTTGAAGTCATTGGTAGAGATGACCGGCATGGATTCCTCCGAGAAGCCGTTTTGCGGGCGGCATTCAAGGCCCGGGTTCAGGGCGTGTCAAGCAACCCCTCCACCCTGCCGCTGTTGCTCCGCCATTTGAATCGCGTTCAGGGCCGCGCCCTTGCGGAGCTGATCCCCGCTCAAGAAGAACGATAACGCCGAGGGCTCGGGTTCAAAGCGAAGCCGCCCCACATGAATTCCGTCGATGCCCGATGCCTGGCGAGGAGTCGGGTAGATTCCCCCCTCCAAATCGTCACGAAGCTCCACCCCCGGGGCCCCTCGAAGCACCGAGCGGACCTCTTCCAGGGACGGCCGGGCCTCCATTTCCACCATCACCGACTCCGAGTGGGCCCGGAGAACGGGAACTCGGACGCAGGTGACCGCAAGGGGCAGGTCCGCAACGCCGAGAATCCGCCGCGCTTCGGCCACCACTTTGTCCTCTTCTCCCGTTTGCCAACCCCCTCCCGGCTTCTCCAGAGTCGGTCCGATCCTCGGAATCAGATTGAAGGCCAGGGACGACGGAGCCACATCCGCACCTTCGAGGTGGGCCCGGGTGTCTTGCAGCAGGTCCTCCAAGGCCTGGGCACCCGCTCCCGAGATGGCCTGGTAGGTGGACACGACGACTCGTCGCAGTCCGAATGCCTGGTGCAACGGGTGGAGCGCGAGCGTCAACAGGATCGTGGTGCAATTCGGGACCGAGGCGTACCGGCAATCCGCGGTCAGCTCCTGCCCATTCACCTCTGGCACAACCAGCGGCACGCTCGGCTCGAGCCGGAACGCACTGGTGTTGTCGTAGACCCGGGCGCGGCTTCCTTCAAAGCTGGCTCGCAGCTCCCGGCTCAGGGTCGCGCCAGCGGACAGGAACACCACGTCATGGTCGCGGATCGCCTCGGGATCTGCGACTTCTACAGCGACCGAGCGCCCCGCGAAGGACACGGATTTCCCGACGCTCCGCTCGGAGGCGAAGGCCCGCAGTGCTTTCACGGGAAAGCGGCGCTCTTCCAGAATCTTCAGGATCTCGGAACCGACGATGCCGGTGGCGCCCACCAACGCCACCTCCAGCCCATTCGCAGATGCGTTCACTCGCCTCTCTCTTTGGCTTGTTCCACCTGGCAATCCTGAACCCGGGCATGGAGCACCCCATGGGCATGACGAAAGGTTGGAAGCACGACTTCCAGGCACTCCACGGCGCCTTTCGGGGAACCGGGAAGGTTCACGATCAAGCAGCTGCCGCGACTTCCGGCGATGGCTCGTGAGAGCATTGCCATCGGGGTCACGTGCAAGCTCCGCGCGCGCATCGCTTCCGCCATCCCCGGAATCTCTTGATCGAGAACCTCGCGGGTCGCAGCCACCGTCACGTCCCGGGGACCCAAACCCGTCCCCCCCGAGGTCAGGACCACATCATGGGACTCTGCGAGTCGGCACAACGCGGCTCGAATTCGCTCCCGATCGTCGGGAACCACCTGCACCTGGTCCAGGTCGTGTCCGGCTTCTTCCAAGCAGTTGCGCAATCGCGGCGCGGTGGAGTCCTCACGGGTCCCCGCCGCCGCTCGGTCCGAACAAATGACGACGGCAATTCGCAACGAGGTCACCGCGATCCCTCCCGGCGGTACTCGCCACTCTTGCCACCCGACTTTTCCAGCAGCACCACCTCTTGGACCGAGGCCGCTCGATCCACCGCCTTGACCATATCGTACAAAGCCAATGCTCCGGCGCTGGCTCCGGTCATGGCTTCCATCTCGACCCCCGTTCGATCTTCCGCGCCCACTTCCACCACAATCTCCCAGCGATGATCTTCGCCGGGCGTGACCACCACGTCGATCGCGGTCAAGTGCAGCGGGTGACACAGCGGGATCCACTGCGGGGTCTGCTTGGCGGCTTGCAGCGCCGCGAGGCGAACCACTTCGAGCGGATTGCCTTTCGGGAGACCGCCCTCCTTCAACAGGCGATCTGCTTGGGCAGAAAGCTGCACGATCGAGCGAGCCCGCGCCCGTCGGCGCGTGACCGGTTTGTCCGAGACATCGACCATGCGCGCTCGCCCTTCTCGGTCGAGATGAGTGAGTTTCGGAGGGTTGGTCGAGGAGGTCATGGGCCGATCCCGCACGAAGAGTTCGCAACGAACTTCCATCAATTCGCCGTTCGATCGTATCCAGAGAGGCATCGGACTCAATGAAAGCCACTGGCACCCCAGCCACCGCGAGGCAAAGGGAACAGAGGAAGGACGAGTATCATCTCCGCGCTTTCCGGGCAGAGCCGGTGGCCGAACTCCAGCCTGCTGGGAGAACCGGACGATGCTGAAGAGGAGCCGAATTCTCGGATCCCCGACCCCGACACGCCGTCTCGGCGATTGGAGGAGTTTTGATGGACCCCCGGACTCTCACCGTCCTCGCATGGACCTTCCTCACCGCCTCTGGATTTGCCCAAGAGGATCCCATTCATCGGATCCTTGCACGCGTTGAGCGTGGCGGCATCGAGGAAGCCTGGATCCAAGCCCAAGCCCTTGCGGATCTCGGGGAAGAGTTCACCCCCTCGATGCGGGATCAGATGCAGGATGCGGACCCCCTCGGTCAGCTCACCCTGTCGCGGGCCTTGCTCGAGCTGGAAGAAACCGCCGAAGCCCGGGACGGGCTGCTCGCGTTGATGGAATCGGACGCGGACGAAGAGATCCGCAAAGCCGCGGTCGAACTACTCGGTTCTCCGGAGTTCCTGGAGGATTCCACGGTCACCAGTCGTCTGCGCGGCTCCTTGGAAGAGACGTTTGAGCCGCGGGTGAAGATCCTGCTGGCCAAGTCCCTCTACAAGGTCAGTCCCGGCGACAAGGTGTTCTGCGCTCGCTTGATTGAGCAGTGGCTGCTGTCCGACCGTCGCGATCTCCGTGTTCTCGGGGCCCTGGCGTTGGCAGAAATTGGTCGCTTCGATCGTGCCACACGAGTCCTTCGTGAGATCGCCTACGACCCAAGTCCGGAAGGAGCCCTGGCACGCGCCTACCTGGAGATCGCCGACTACCAGCGCGAGCTGCATCGTGAGTACCAGATCGAAGAAGCGGTTCCGGCGATCCAGGACGATGCCTTGCGTCTGTTCCAAGAGGTGTACGAGCTGGCCCTGGCCCGACACATTCGCGGCGGCCAGTACTCCAGTCCCGAAGATCGGGAGAAGCTGATCTCGGCGGCGGCCAACGGCATGCTTTCGGCCCTCGACCCCCACTCCACGTTCTTCACCAACGACCAGCACATCGAGTGGAATCTCGAGCTGCAGCGCGACTACGGGGGAATCGGCGCGTACGTGGACATTTTGAACAACGTGTTCACCATCACTCGTCCCATCTATGGCGGGCCGGCCTACGCCGCTGGTTTGCGCTCGGGCGATCAGATTCACGAAGTCGACAGCTGGTCGACCGAGGGAGTCACCGACATCCAGCAGATCATCCGTCGCTTGAAGGGTCCCCCGGGAACGCCGGTGTCCATCTCGGTGTATCGCTCGGGTTGGCCCGAGTTGAAGACCTTTGAGATGAATCGCGAGCACATCGTGATTCCTTCGGTGAACTCGGAAATGCTGCCGGGAGACATCGGCTACGTCGAAGTGATGACCTTCGGCCGGCAAACCACCGAAGAGTTCGCCGAGACCCTGGTGAAACTTCGCGACCAAGGCGCGCGCGGGCTGATCGTCGATTTGCGCTTCAACAGCGGCGGATACCTGGAAACCGCGATCGAGACCGTGGGCATCCTGTGCGGCGGTGACAAGCTGGCGGTGGCCACCATGGGAACCGAAAAGTCAGAAGACCGGGAGTACCGGTCCCACGATCACTTGCCAGGATTCGCGGATGCGAGGCAGCTCCCCTTGGCCGTCCTCATCAACGAGTACAGCGCCAGCGCCTCAGAGATCCTCGCCGGGAACATCCGACATCACGAGCGGGGCACCATCATCGGCGAGCACAGCTACGGCAAGGGGTCGGTGCAAACCCAGTACTGGTTGCCGAGCCAGCCTCAGGAGTCCTTCGAAGACCTGAATCGCAACGGCATCCACGATCCCGGGGAGCCGTACGAGGACCGCAACCAGAACGAGAAATGGGACCCGGGACCGTTCGTCAAGGTGACCACGGCGCTCTACTACCTGCCGGGGAACGAGGGGGAACTGGAGAGTCGCAGCGGCAAGGAACACCTGGTCTCCATCGACCGCCAGTACGACACCGACGGCAAGCTCACCGACCGCGGTGGCATCGCTCCGGACTTCGAAGTCGAGTTCATCGACCGGCTGCGAGGCAAGCAGGTCGCCGTGAGCCAGTTGTTCCAGAAGAAGACCGACGACGACCGCAACATCTTCGAGCAGTACCTCGACGAGCGGTATCCCCAGCATCAGGAGCTGTTCGTGCAGCTGTCGATGCACGACAACTTCGACTCCAGCAAGTACCCGGACTTCGACGAGTTCTACGAGTCTCTCGAAACAGAGCTGGACCAGGACGACGTGCGCTACCTGCTGCGCATCTCATTGCGCAAGAAGATCTCGGACGAGATGGTGCGTCAGAAGAGCTTCCCCTTCCCCGGCAGCTTTGTCTGGGGAGACTTCCAGGAAGACGCCCAGCTTCAAGCGGCCATCCAGACCGTGCTCAAAGACCTGGAAGAGAAGCCCGAGGACCACTCGGAGTATTCGTTCTTCGACGTCGCCATGAGCAAGCCCGAGGAAACGACGGACGAGGTCGAAAGCGGAAGCTGACCGGTCAAAACAGGAGATCAGTCAGGAGTCGCACCACGCGAACCGTGGAAGGGTCAAAGTGGACGACCAGCGACGGGCGGAAAACTCTGATTCACCGCGAAAGGCGGCGGTCGAACCCTGCGCCGTTGGCAGGCAAAGACGTCGACACCTGAACCTTCGGCACCTGCGACCGGGCGAACGCCGAAACCCTCAGCAGTCGTCGTCGGCGTCGAACTCGATGCGCGGCTGATAGCCTTCGTCGAAGGCCTCGCGGAAGCTGAAGGCGGCGGCGAACTCTTCCTTCTGGTCCGCGTCACTCTGGTTCAGCAGGTCGTTGTCGACCATGCGGAACACGATCTCGCCGAAGTCCTCGGTCCGGTAGACGCCCCAGCTTTCCAGGACGCAGCGCGCCAGAGGGCCGAACTGTTCCAGGGCCAGATCGCGCAGACCGTCCAGAAGCTCGTGCACCGTGATGTGGTGGGACGCTAGCAAGCTGCGTCCCGGCCGGTCCCCCACCCAGTCCAAAGCGTCGAAGACGAACTGATAGGCCTCGGGCGCGTAGCGGGAGTCCGCGAGGGCGATCTCTTCGATCTTGGCTTCCAGCGAAAGTGCAGGCATGGGCTCGGGCTTTCAGGAACCGATTTCCGATGAGCTGCCGTCATCCGGCAAAAGGTGTTATCGGATGGGTTCCGGCCGACCCTTATCAGGAAACCTGAATTCCCCGGCTCTCTCCCAGGGAAAGAGCCTCTTTTGCACCACAAACGACCCACACGGCCGGGGCCAAGATTTCCCCAAACGGTGGCGCTGCCGGGCAACACCTTGCCAACGGAGTGTTTGTTCAGCTACCCGAGTCGGGTCGACGACGGCGCCGACGACGGCTGCCGTCTCCGCCACGCGAGGATGGAGAAGAAGGAGACGATCCCGAAGAGGAGTCGGGCTTTTGGCGTGGCCGACGACGACGGCTTCCCGCCTCTCCATCGCCGCTCTTCTTGCGGCCCCCGGAGGAGCCTTCGCCCCGATTGGTTTTCGAGTCACTCGGTCGCCGGCGCGACTTGGAGCCACTCGGTCGCTTGTTGCCTTTGCTGCGCTCCGACGGCGAATCCCCGGAACCACGCCGTTCCTCTCTCGACCCGCGGCCGCGTCCCCCTCGCGAGCGACTGGTCGACTCCTCGCCATCGGGCGTCTTCTCGCGTCCCCGTTCGCGGCGCGGGCCGCGTTTGCGATCTCGTTCTCCACGAGGACCTCGAGACGCGGAACGGGACGACTTGCGTCCGCGCTCTTGTTCGTCCGCGGACTTTGGAGTTGCTTCCGCCGAAGGGGTTTCCTTGGTTGCTTCGGGAGCGGGCGTTGCATCCTCGGGCACCGTCGAGGGAATCGGCGGGGCCGAAGCGCGAGGGACCTTGAGCGGCGTGACTCGTTTTCGTGCCGGCGTCGCGGGCGCACGACGAGCGCCGGCCGGAGCCACCGGCTTCTCCCCGGGTCGGGGTGGCTTCAAGCCGGTTTCCAGGCATTCGGAGACGTGCACCAGTTCGCGCTTGCCATCCAGATCGACCACCATCTTCTGCAACAACAAATCGATGCTCAGGACCTTTGCGACCCCTGCTTCGAGCAGGACCCAGCTGTTCTTCCTCGGCAAGGTCTTCTGCAGCTCGACGTACACTTCGTCTTCGTAGCGCAAGCAACACTTGAGCTTGCCGCACTGCCCCGAGATCTTGGTGGGATCGAGGGTTTTCTTCTGCTGCTTGGCCATGCGCATCGAGACTGGCTGCAAATCGTGAAGGAACGTGCGACAGCACAGCTCTCGTCCGCAGGTCGCCACATCCCCGACAAGTCGAGCCTCGTCCCGGGCCCCCACTTGCTTCAGCTCGATGCGGGTGCTGAATTCCTTGGCCAGATCGCGAACCAGCTCGCGGAAGTCGATGCGATTCTCGGCGGTGAAGTGAATGATCAGTTTCTCGCGACCGAGCAAGTACTCGGCATCCGCCACCTGCATGTCGAGTCCCAGGTCCCTCGCTCGGCGGCGCGCAAACATGACTTCCGAGCGCGTCCCACTTTTGACCAATTCTTGGAATGAGTCACGGTCAGCGTCCGAAGCACGTCTCAAGACCACGCCCTGGGATGAGGCACAGGAACCACAAGCTCCGCTTCCGCATCCGGCCTTCCCCGGGTCGCCATCGCCGACCGGATGAGCCAGGACGGTGCCGAGCTCTTGGCCTCTCGGGGAGCGCACGATGCACCAGTCGCCCGGGACCAGGGACTCTTCGGTTTCGACGGAGAACAATCCCCGCAAGCGCATGTGGCCGTAACGAATCGTCGTGAAGCGGGTCATGGAACCTCGAATCCGGCCAGAAGGGAAAGAGACCGTTCCGGAGGGAAAAGAACCGTGGTGAGCGCCGCGGCCGGGTCGACACTCCCGTCGATCCAGCGTCGTGCCTCGGCAAGCCGCCGCAGCAGACCCGCAGGATCTGCCCAGGGCGCCTGGCCAGCAAGCTCGGTCAGCGGTTCCTTCCAGTCCTCATTGTCGATGTTAGGGTCCCCCGGAACCGCTCTCAAGATTGCCAGATCGCGGGCCAGGGAACTCAACACCTGGAGAATCCAGCGAGCTCGCTCGCGCAGTACCTCACGTTCGGGCTTGGCAGGGAGCCCTTTGCGAAGCACCAGATTCCAGCGCGAGGCGTCTTGGGGACCCCGCGGAGACTGAAGGACCCAGAGAACGCCGCGACGCAGCTCCTCCGCACCTTCTTCGCAAAGCCGCGCAAGGAGTCCGGGACACCCTTGGGCCAGGGCCCACGGAACTCTTGGTTGGAGTCCGAGACGCTCGGCAACCTGCTGGAGTTCCTCCGTGTTCAGCGGCCCCAGGGTCAGCGTTTGGCAGCGGGAGCGAATGGTCGGCAACAGGGCATCGATGCGGGAGGTGGTGAGCAGCAGCACGTTGCCCGGGGGTGGCTCCTCGAGGGTCTTGAGAAACGCATCCTGAGCCCCTGGACTCAGTTGGTCCGCTTGCTCCACCGAGGTCACTCGTCCGCGTGCATGAGCAGCCCGAATGGAAAGGGTCTGTTCCAGAGAACGCACTTGGTCGATGCCGATCGTGGACTTGCCTTCGGCCGCATGAACGCGGTGCCAGCCCACCTGGTGGTCGCGCTCCAGGGCCTCGCAGCTGGCACACGCTCCGCACCCACTTCGCGACTCGCAGAAGAATGCCGCCACGACCGCACGGACGAGGGTCCGCTTGCCGACGCCGCGCGGCCCAGCAATCAGCAATCCGTGGGGCAGCCGGTCCTCTCGGATCATGCGGCCCAGCCACTCCCGGGCGGCTTCGTGCCCGATCAGTGAATCGAGCCCCTGAACGCGGTTGACTTCATTCATGATTGCCGGGCGACAGTAGCCCGGGGACGCCCAAAGCTCGCGGCGAAAACCGGGAAGGAGGAATCCTCCGGCGCCGCGCAGAGAGCGCCGTACAATGCCCGGTCCGCGCGCGGCCTGTCGGCTGCCGGATGACGACCTCTTCCGCTCACGAGACCTGGACCATGACTGAGAATCCCGCTGTCGCCTCGACTCCGCGAAGCTTCTCCCCGGCTGATTCGTTCGAACCCGTGATTCCCCATTACGAGGTCATCGGGGACACCATCGATCAGATGATCGACCTGATGCTCAACCACCGACAGAGCGGGCACCCAGGAGGAAGCCGATCCAAGGTGCACCTTTTGGTCACCACCCTGCTGTCGGGGGCCATGCGTTGGGATATTCGTCACCCGGAGAAAGCGTTCGGCGACCGTTTCGTGCTGGTGGCTGGGCACTGCACCCCGCTGATTTACGCCACCCTGGCAGTGTTCAATGAAGCGCTGCGCTACCGCCACGAAAAAACCGGCGACGCCCGTTTCGCCCATCCCTTGGGACGCGAGTTCACCTTGCTTCCCGAAGATCTCTTGGACCTGAGGCGCAACGGTGGGTTGTCCGGCCACGCGGAAATGGAAGGCAAGACCCTGTTCTTCAAGTTCAACACAGGTCCGTCGGGTCATGGCTCGCCGGCCGCGGCCGGAGAGGCCGTGGCGCTCAAGCTCGGAGGTGCGGACCAAGTTCGAGTCTTCGCCATGGAGGGCGAGGGCGGCATGACCGCCGGCGCCATTCATGAAACCAAAAACTCCTCCTGGGGACTCGGACTGGGCAACTTGGTCTACCTGGTGGACTGGAATGACCATGGCATCGACCCCCACTCCGTGTCCACCGTGGTGAACGGCAACCCGGAAAGCTGGTTCCAACCGTACGGGTGGAACGTGGCCGGAACTCGCCGCGGCGAAGAGTACGCGCCGATTCTCCAGTCCTTCGAACAGTTGTTCGCCAACGGGGACACGAACACGCCGAACGTGATCTGGGTGAAGACTCGCAAAGGACGCGGCTACCAGGTCTACGACGCCGCCTCTCACGGGGTCCCCCACAAGAAAAACCACGGGCTGTTTTGGACGACCAAGCGCGAGTTCGCGGAACGCTATGGCATCGAGTTTGAAGGGATGGACCAGTCGGCGCCGGACGACGCCGAGGCCTTCCGCAAGCAAACGGGGAACAACATCCAGCGCGCCCTCGATGTCATGCGCGAGAAGAAACCCGAGGTGCTCGAGTTTTTGTCGGATCGCCTGGTGGAACTTGGCGACTCGGTTCCCGAGACCGTGCCCGGGATTCGGGTTCCCGCCGACGTCGACCCGGCGCGAGATCCCCGCGTCACTCAAGTCGACCAGTTGCCGGACGATCTGTTCGCGGCCCCCGGAACCAAGGCCCCGAACCGCGCCGGTTTTTCCAAGTTCGCGGCCTATGTGAACACTGTCGCTCATGAAACCGCCGGGCGTCCATTGTTCATCGCCCTCTCCGCCGACTTGGCCAACTCGACCAACATCTCCGGCTTTGCGAAGGGTCATGGCGACTTCGATGGGTTCGGCTGGTATGACCGCAACCACAACACCACCGGCAGTCTCTTGCCCCAAGAGATCACCGAATTCACCAACGCCGGGATCTCGGTCGGCATGGCCTGCGTCAACTTCTCGCCTCGGCCGTTCGAGGACTTCCGCGGCTTCTTCGGCACTTGCTCGACCTATGGCTCGTTCAGCTATCTGAAGTATGGACTGATGCGCTTGTTCAGTCAGGTCGCCCAGGACAGCCAGATCAAAGTCGGCCGGGTGCTTTGGGTCGCGGGGCACTCCGGCCCGGAAACCGCCGAAGACTCTCGCACTCACTTTGGCATCTTCGCTCCTGGCGTCACCCAGTTGTTCCCCGACGGGCACGTGATCAACCTGCATCCGTGGGAGCACAACGAAGTGGCGCCGTGCCTGGCCGCGGCGATGGCCACCGACGTGCCGATCATCGCGCTGCACCTGACTCGCCCTGGCGTCGAGATTCCGGACCGCGCCGCCCTCGGCATGGACGACTTCCGTCAGGCAGCCAAGGGGCTTTACGTGATGAAGCCGTTCGACCCCTCCGCGCCGGAGGCGGGCACCGTGATTTGTCAAGGCACCAGCGTCGTCGACTCGATGGTCAAGCTGCTTCCCGAACTGAAGACCAAGGGACCGAACGTGCGCGTGCTCGTTGCCACCAGCCACGAACTGTTCCGCATGCAGTCCAAGGAGTACCAAGAGCAGCTCCTGCCTTGGAACTGGTGGCAGGACTCGACGGTCATCTCTTCCAGTGGACGCCAGTTGATGTCGCGCTGGATTCCCAACAAGGTGGCCGAGGAGTACGCCATCACTCCCGACTGGGACAACCGCTGGCGGACCGGCGGCTCGGTGGATGAGATCGTCGCCGAGTCTCACTTGGATCCGGCCTCCCTGCGCGAGGGGATCGCCCGCTTTGCGAACGAGCGTGACCAGCGCTTGAGCCGCATCAAGATGGCCCACGGCGCCGGCCAATGAGTCGCGCGAGTTCGGGGATCCGAGGGACCAGCATCGCGAGCGCGCTGCTGGCCGGCTTCGTTTTCACTGGCGCCGGAGTCAGCCAAGACATCGACCAGGCACAGTTCAAAAACTGGCACTGGCGAGAGATCGGTCCTTACCGCGGGGGCCGCTCGGCGGCGGTGACCGGACTCGCCAACGACCGTGACACCTACTACTTCGGTGCTGCGGGCGGCGGTGTCTGGAAGACCACGGATGCCGGCGGGACCTGGGAGAACGTCTCGGATGGGTTCTTCGGTGGCTCGATCGGGGCGGTGACCGTGTCCGAGTGGGATCCCAACGTCGTCTACGCCGGCGGTGGGGAGAAAACGGTCCGCGGCAACGTGTCCCACGGCGATGGCGTTTGGAAGTCGGTCGACGCCGGCAAGACGTGGAAGCACGTGGGACTGGAGGATTCCCGCCGCATCCCGAGATTGCGCATCCATCCGAAGAACCCAGATCTCGTGTACGCCGCGGTCTTGGGTCACCTGTTCGGCCCCAACGAGCAGCGCGGCATCTATCGCTCCACCGATGGCGGTGAGTCCTGGGAGCGCATCCTGTTCGTGAACTCTGAAGTCGGCGCCGTCGACTTGGTTTTGGACCTGACCAATCCGCGCATTCTCTATGCCAGTTTCTGGAGAGTGCAACGCACGCCCTACCGTTTGGAAAGTGGTGGCGAGGGATCGGGGCTTTACCGGTCCGTGGATGGCGGGGACACCTGGGATCCTCTTCACCACAACGAGGGCTTTCCGACCGCCCCGCTGGGAATCATCGGCATCACGGTCTCCCCCACCAATCCGGACAACCTCTACGCCATGATCGAATCCGACCGCGGCGGGGTGTATCGATCCCGAGATGCGGGGGAGACGTGGACCCGGACCAACGAAGATCGCGAGTTGCGTCAACGCGCCTGGTACTACAGTCGAATCTATGCAGATCCCGCGGACGAAGAATCGCTGTACGTCTTGAATGTCCAGTTCCACCGTTCAAGAGACGGTGGCAAGTCGTTCACCAAGATCGGCACGCCTCACTCGGACAATCACGACTTGTGGATCGATCCGGCCGACCCACGTCGCATGATCGAAGGCAACGACGGCGGCGCCAACATCAGTTTCGATGGAGGCAAGACCTGGACCCGGCAAGACAATCAGCCCACGGCCCAGATGTACCGCGTCTCCACCGACAACGACTTCCCCTACCGATTGCTGGGTGGTCAGCAAGACAACTCGGCGATTCGCCTCCGCAGCCGGTCCTTGCAATCGCCGGCCATCGGTGTGCGAGACTGGGAGCCAACCGCGGGCGGCGAAAGCGGTCACGTGGTCGCCAAACCCGACGACCCGGACGTGGTGTTCGGAGGCTCCTATGGTGGATACCTGACGATGAAGAACCACCGGACGGGGGAGCGCCGGGCGGTCAACGTGTGGCCAGACAACCCCATGGGCTGGGGAGCCGCGGATCTGAAGTACCGCTTCCAGTGGAACTTCCCGCTGTTCTTTTCTCCCCACGATGCGGACGTGCTTTACGCCGCGGCGAATGTGTTGTTCCGCTCCGACGACTTGGGTGCAAGCTGGCAGGCAATCAGCCCCGACTTGACCCGCAACGACAAGTCGACCCAAGGGTCATCGGGCGGACCGATCACCCAAGACAACACCAGCGTGGAGTACTACGGGACGATCTTCGCCGCTCTGGAGTCACCTCATGAGCCGGGAGTTCTGTGGACGGGCTCGGACGACGGTCGCCTCCACCTTTCCCGTGATCACGGAAAAAGCTGGACGGACGTGACTCCTCCGGACTTGCCGGAATGGTCTCAAATCAACGGCATGAGCGCCCATCCGACCAACCCGGACGGCGTGTATTTCGCGGCGACTCGCTACAAGCTCGACGATTTTCAGCCGCTCCTGTATCGAACCAGTGATTGCGGGAAGACTTGGACCAAGATCACCTCAGGAATCGCGAAGGAGCATTTCACCCGGGCGCTGGTTGCCGACCCGGAACGCGCGGGCCTCCTCTATGCCGGGACCGAGCGAGGAGTGTACGTCTCGTTCAACGACGGGAACCGCTGGCAGCCGTGGCAGCTCGACCTCCCCATCGTCCCCATCACCGACCTCGCGGTGAAGAACGGTGACCTGGTCGCCGCGACCCAAGGACGCGGGTACTGGATCCTGGACGACCTGGGCCCCCTTCGCCAGTGGTCCGAGTCGCTCGCCAAGCAGCCTCGACTCTTTCAGCCGCGAGTCACCGCTCGGGTTCCCGGAGGCCACACGGACGAACCGGGGCATCGCGGCGAGAATCCTCGAGAAGGTGTCTTCCTTTCCTATTGGCTGCCGGAAGCCGTGGATGCGACGCAACCACTGCAGCTGCGCGTCCTGCAAGCGAACGGAACCGAGATCCTCACGTTCACCCGAAAACCCGAGACCCAAGACTCTGACAACGAGAAGGGCCAAGACTCGCACTCGGAAGACGACGACGCCCACGCGGTCTTGTCTCCGGAGGAAGGCTTTCACCGGCTGTCCTGGGATCTTCGCTACCCACCCCCGGACGACTTCGACGGAATGGTCGTTTGGAATCGCGTCCGCCGAGGAGTCCTCGCGCCTCCGGGGAATTACCAAGGCGAGCTCGTGGTCGGGGACCAGCGCGTCTCCGTCGAGTTCGAAGTGACCTTGGATCCTCGCACTTCCGTATCTCGTGAAGAAGCCCATGCACAATTCCACTTCGCTCGAGAGGTTCATGCGAAGCTCTCCGAAACCCACCGGGCGATCGGAGAAATCCGCAAGGTGCGACCGGCGCTGCAAGCAATGGCGGAGCGCTTCGACGAAGGAACCCCCCTTCGTGCCGAGATCGACGCGGCGCTCGAAACGTTGACCGGCATCGAAGAAACGCTGTACCAAACCAAGAACCAAAGTCCCCAGGACCCATTGAACTTCCCGATTCGATTGAACGACAAGCTCGCCGGATTGCTGACTCTCGTGTCTCACGGCGACCACGAACCCACTCGCCAGGCCCAGGAAGTTCGCCAACTGCTGGTCGAGGCCATCGACGGCCAACTCCAGCAGCTCCGGCACTTGCGAGAAGAGACGCTCCCGGCCTTGAATGCGTCCATCCACGCGGCGGAGAAACCCGCCATCGAGTGGCCAAAAAGCGAACCGGCGGCGACGGGAAACCGACCGGCGAAGAATTGACCCGATCGCTCGGGCCCCAGGGAGACGGGTCGGTTTCGCCTCGGGGTGAGCCCCGCTTTGTCGCTCGACAAGAACCCAGCCATCGAGTCGGGCGCGACGACCTCATGAAAAAAGCGGGCTAACAGAATGGGTTGTTGGGCATGGATCCCCAGGAGGGAGGATCGTCCGGGGACGAACAAGAGTCATGATTGTCGATGATCAGCGGACCAACGAGTCACGGCGAAAGCTCGCCGCTTGGCCCGCTCTCTGTGGATCGTTCCTGATCCTGAACACGTTGCTATTCGTTCCGTCCTTCGTCGTGTTCTTCCAAGAGTCAACGTTCTTTCCGTCCACGACTCTTCCGCCAGGAAACCGAATCGGTGGCTGGCGTCTGCTTCTGTTGCGCGACAATCTCGACGTGTTCCGTCTGAGCGCGGACTTGCTGGCCTTGTTTGCTCTCGGCGTGTGGTTTCCCTGGTGGCACCGCTCTCCCCTCGGACGTCGATTGCAAGTTCTCACCTACCTCGGACTCCTGGCCTTCCAGACCTACACCGCCTTCTATCGACACACTTTCGGTTCGTCGCCCAACCTGTACGGGGACTTGCTCACCCTGAGGCAGTTAGCTCCCGTCGCGTGGAAGGAGCTGATGACAGCTCGACTGGCGCTCGGGATTTTGGCCGGACTGGTCGCCGCGGGAATTCTCGTCCGAGGCATTCAGTGGATCTGGAGCGTGCATTTCCAAGCCCTGGATCGGCGACCCTCGAGCGCGCGAGCCCGGGGAGCGCTTCTCCTGCTCCTCGCTCCGGTGGCCATGATTCTGATCCGGTACTACAACGACGAACACTTGCGGCGCTACTTCGGGGACTCCTACGGCTCGGTCCTTGGAGTGCAAGCGACCTCGGTGTCTTTCCTGAGAAGCGTTCGCTCGTCCGTGAACTCCTACCGTCACCTGCGGTCGATCGACCCGGTGGTGATTCGCGATCACTACGAGTTGCCCGATGGCATGCTTCGACAACGTCCCAACATCTACTTCATCGCGATCGAATCCTATGGCTCAGTGGCTCACCGTCACCCGATGACCAAGCACCACTTGCAGACGACTTTGCAAGACTGCGAGCGTCGTTTGCGCGTCGCGGGATGGCATGTGGCGTCGGCTTTGTCGGAATCCACCGTGAGCGGCGGCCGGTCCTGGCTGGCCTGCACCAGTATGACGCATGGCATCCGCGTCGATGGCCAAGGGGTGTACGAGTACCTGAATCGACACTTCGACAACTATCCGAGCATGATGTCTAACTTGAAGCGCCAGGGCTATCGAATCTACCGCCTGAGTAGCATCCCGGAACGCAACCAACACAGCGTGCCATGGGATCAGTACACACGCTTCTATCAGGTCGACGAGTGGATCCGTTATCGAGACATGGAGTTCGACGGACCAGGCTATGGGTGGACCCTCGCTCCCCCCGATCAATTCGCTCTCGGATTTGCCCATCGCAAGATCCAGGAACGCGACCACCAACCGTTCTTCTTGTTCTTCATCACCCAGAACTCTCACACGCCCTACTCGGCGCCGCCCCTCGTCGAAAACTGGCCCACGCTCAATGACCCGAACCGAAAAGCAGGCTCCATCGACGATTCCTCGGGGACCTGGGTGCGCTACCAACGAGCCATCGACTACCAGCTCAGATTCTTGACCCGGTTCATCGAGGAGAACGGCTCGGACCGGGACCTGTTCATTCTGGTGGGAGACCACCAACCGCCATGGTTGAGTGACTCCGCGCAGGATGGATTCCGAACTCCCCTGCATTTCATCACCCGGGACGGAGAATTCTCGCGTTCTTTGGGAGATTGGGGATTTCGCACGGGACTCGGTGTCGACCTCGCGGCCCAACCTCTTCATCATGAAGGGTTCTATTCGCTGTTCTTGCGGCAACTCGTGAAGCACTACGGAGACGAGTCGACGCCGCTGCCCGAGTACCTGCCGAACGGTGTCGTTTTCGGAGAAGGAGATTGAGTTGCCCGGTCGCCATCCTCACCCCGCGTCTTCCCCCCGTGCTCGGAGGCTGTCCGCAAGAACGTTGAAAGACCACGGTTTTTCCGACACGCGAGGGCGGTCGATCGGAGAACCCTGCCCTGCTCGGACCATGAGCAAATCGACCCTGAGATTCGTGACTTCGATCGCTCTTCTGCTTCTCCCGGTCACCGGTCCACTGCGCGCCACGGTTTCGGAACCGCGAGAGTTGACCTTTGTCGATCTAATGCAGTTTCGCACCATTCGAGATCCGGCCATCTCCAAGAACGGCTCCTTTCTCGCTTACGAACTGCGTCCCGACCGAGGGGATCCGGAGGTGGTGCTGCGGGCGATCCACGGAGAAGCCGTTCACCGGGTTGCTCTCGGAACGAGTCCTCAAGTGGCTGCCGACGGACGCTGGGCGGCAGTCGCGATTTCCCTGTCCCTCGAGGAGAAAGAGAAGACCAACGACAAGGATGACGAGGACGGCGCCAAGCCCGGGTTGGCGCTTGTCAATCTCGAAGACGGCAGTGAAGAGCGATTCGAGAGAGTCGAGTCTTTCCGATTCTCCGAAGATGGTCGCTGGGTCGCTTGGAAACACTTCGCCGAGCAGGAAGAGAAAGAGGAGGAAGAAGAGGAAACCGCGGAGCAAGAAAAGGCCCCAACAGAATCGTCGCCAGAAAACCCAGTGACGACCGAGGAACAAGCCTCCGGCGAAACCCAGGAACCAGGCCCATCCGGAGTGGAGACTTCCTCTCAAGGGGCTGCGGAGGAAACCACGCCCGAGGCCAGCTCGTCGGAAGAAGCGACCACCACGGCTGTCGGCGAGGCCGCGGAAGAGGCCGACTCGGAGGACGAGGACGATGAGGAACTCGGCACTCGATGCGTTCTGAGAGACCTGCGGACCGGCGCCAGCCATTCCTTCGAGCTCGTCACCGAGTTCGCCTTCGACGAAGCATCGCAATTCTTTGCCTTTGCCACCGCCAAACCCCAGGGAGTCGGAAACGCCGTCCAGGTCTGGCGGTTGGCCGAAGACCAAACGTCTCCCCTTTCCCTCGCCTCGGAAGACCATTCCCGCTACACCCATCTGACCTGGGCACGGAAAGCCAGTGTGTTGGGCTTCGTCGCGGCGCCCTTGGATGAGGAAGGAGATGCGCAAGACGGCACCCTTTGGGCGTTCGACGGAACATCGGCGCAACCGATCGTCACTCCCGACGCCGTCCCGGACCGTTGGACGATTCCATCGATCAACCAGCTCTCTTTCAGCGATGACGGGGAGCGCCTGTTCTTTGGCTTGCGCCCGGTGGACGACATCGCTCGACAAAAGAAGCAAGAGGCGCGAGAAGCGGAACAGCGCAAAAAAGAAGGCAACGAAGCGCCTTTCCAAGCCTACGACTTCGAGGACATTCTCGAGGACCGGGAAGTCGACGTCTGGCACTGGAACGACCCGCTGATCATCCCCAACCAAAAAGAGGACTGGGAGGACGAACAAGAACGGACCTATCTCGCGGTCTATCACCGTAGTTCCGACAAGTTCGTGCCCTTGGCCGACCAAGACATGAGGAACGTGCAGCCCGCAGCGCGCAGTCCGGTCGCCTTGGCCACCGCGGACACGCCCTACCTGCGGGAACGCACTTGGGACGGCTTCTTCGAAGACTTGGCGGTCGTGGATCTCGAATCAGGAAACTCGACGACGGTCGCCCGGCGACTGGCCGAGTCTCACTCCCTTTCCCCGCACGGCCGCTACGTCATCTACTACCAAGACGAGCATTGGTACCTGTACGACGTGGCGTCCCAGGCCACTCGCAACCTGACCGCCTCCCTTGACGTGACCTTCGCCAACGAGGACCACGACTATCCACGCGCCCGTCCGGACTACGGTCACGCCGAGTGGTTGTCCGACGACAGCGCCGCACTCATCTACGACAAGTACGACCTTTGGAAATTCCCGACCGATGGCAGCGATCCGGTGAACCTGACCGCGAACGGCCGCGCCCAGCAGCGCGTCTACCGAGTCGTGGACCGGGACCCGGAGGAGGACTCGATCGCTCCAGGAAGCGCTCTCTTGTTACGAGGCTACGACGACCGTGAAAAGCATGACGGCTGGTATCGAGTGGCCGTGAATGGTCCCGGAGTCACCCCGCTGTACACGACCGGGAAGCACCGACTCCGATTCATCGCCCAAGCCGAAGACAGCAAAGAGTGGTTGTTCACCCGAGAGAACTTTGGCGAGTATCCGAACCTTTGGGTGACCTCCGCCGACCTCGAAAGCAACACCTTCCCCGAACCGCGACCGCTGACCAACGCCAATCCGCAGATCGGAGAATTCGCCTGGGGATCCGCAGAGCTCGTGGAATGGTCGAGCTTGGATGGCGAGCCTCTCCAAGGCGTGTTGATCAAGCCGGCGAACTGGGATCCGAACCGGCGCTATCCGGTCCTGGTGTACTTCTACCGGTTCTTTTCCCAGCGGCTCCACCAGTTCAACGCACCGGTCGTCAATCATCGTCCCAGCTTTTCGCTGTACACCTCCCAGGGCTACGCGGTGTTCCTTCCTGACATTCGCTTCGATGTTGGCCAGCCAGGCTTTTCGGCCACCAAGTGCTTGGTCCCCGGGGTGCAGAAACTGGTGGATCTCGGCATTGCCGATCCCGATGCGATCGGTTTGCACGGCCACTCCTGGAGTGGATACCAGACCGCCTTCGTGATCACCCAAACGGACTTGTTCGCCGCGGCCGTCGCGGGCGCTCCAGTGTCGAACATGACCAGCGCCTACAGCGGCATCCGCTGGGGATCCGGGCTGGCTCGCCAGTTCCAATACGAAAAGTCCCAAAGCCGAATTGGTGGAAGTCTTTGGGAGTATCCGGAGCGCTACATCGAAAACTCGCCGGTGTTCTTCGCCGACCGCATTCAGACTCCGCTGCTCATTCAGTTCGGCGACGAAGACGAAGCGGTTCCGTGGTACCAAGGAATCGAGCTCTATCTTGCCTGCCGTCGCCAGCAGAAAGACTGCATCTTCCTCCAGTACCGCGGCGAACCGCACCATCTCAAGAAGTACGCCAACAAACTGGACTATTCGATCAAGATGAAAGAGTTCTTCGACCATCACCTGAAGGGAGAGCCGGCACCAGACTGGATGACCCACGGGGTGCCCTATCGCAAGGACCCCTGAGATCTGCGGCGCCTCCAATCCTCATTGCCCCAAGTGGGTCTTCGACTTCCCCGTGATCCGCCGACGCGAAGGGCCCGGTGAGATCTCCGGCCGCTGATCCGGCAGGATGAGTCTGGTCCCACAGCCAGGCCTTCAACGAATGCACACGCTGTGTTCACTGGCTGGACAGCGGCGCCCGAGCCGGGCTCCTTCGAAACCACCACCCACCCCGCAGAAGCGTTGATCCAAAAACGACTTGGGTCGTTTGGGAGGCGACTGGCACGCGCTGTGCAAATGAACCCGTGCACCTGCTCTCGCACCGTTCCGAAATCCAGGAGTCGCTCATGCTGCTCGCTCCCTCCTTCCTCCTTGGCTCCATTCTTTCGACCGTCTCATTCCAGAAGACAGCGCTTCTGGAAGCCGTGCCAGAAGACGCCTTTGCCCTCATCCACGCGGTGAATCCGCCGGCGTTCCGCGCGCGCGCCCAGCAGAACGACTGGGTCTCTTTGGCAGGCGGTCCCGCAGGCAAACCTGCGCTGACGGCACTCGCCCACGAATACGAAGCGGCCACCGGCACCGACTTTCATGGCCTGATCGACCTCGCACTGAAGCTCCACGGCGAAGCCTTGCTGTTCTTCACCGGGGAAGTGGCCGGGTTCCTGACCGAAGCGCCGCCGAATTCGGAAGATCTGGCCGATGCCCTCCGCGGCTGGATGAAAGAGGAGCCGAGCCACGACGTTCCGGTGGCCGGCGGACTGGCCCAGGTCGCGACCTGGACGGAAAGTCGACCCGATTCTCCCTCCGGCGGACAAGAGCGCAGCGTGCTGGCGTTCTTGGATCACCCTCGAGCCCTCGGCCTCTTTTCCGGCGATGACGTCGACACGGTTCTGAAGGTCATGGCCAGAAGCCTGGAGGGCTTCGCCAACGAACACCGTGCTCCCGTGGTGGAATCATTCCTCGCCGCCGGCGGTGGTCGATCGACCGGCGTGGAAGCGTTTGTGGATTTCACTCCTTTCGTCGACGAGTTCGAGAGGAACCTGCGCTCCCTCGTTCAAAACGTCCTTCCTGACCCGACCGGCCTGTTGGGACTCGATCGAGGCACCTGGTTGTTCGCGCGCGCCGATGTTCAACCGGGAACCGAAGTGACCCTGGAGGCGCAGCTTCGCATTCCGGAAGGAACCCTGGCGGCGGACCTGGCCGACACCTGGGAACCCCTCCCCGCTTCCTTTCCCGATCAGCTTCCGCGCGACACCTGGGGCCTCTGGGCCGTGGACTGGAATCTGGGCCGTTTCTTGAGAATTGCTCGAGCCGCCTTCGAAAAGGTCGATGAAAACGGACTTCTCCTGGTCGACCAGGGCATTGCCGTCGCCAAGAACCTCTCCGGCGTGGACCCCCTCGAAGATGTTCTTCATCAAATGGATGGACTGTTTGCGTTCTTCCAACGCGCGAGCTCCAAGCACTCGGGGCCCACCGCCATCGCCGGGCAGGGATTCCTCGCTGGCATGGTGGCGGGGCATCGATTCCTGGAAACACTGAAGACCCTGCTCGGAGAAGAGGGGCTCGGCATCGATCCTGGAACCCTGGAAGGGGCAACGACGTTTCTGCTCGAACCAGAGACCGCCTCGACGGATGACGGACCTGCTGCTGACACGGTGCCTCGCGACTACTTCGAAGACGGGGGCTTGGCGCTACTCCCCCGACATTTGGTCGTAAGTCCAAATCGCGAAACCATGGTCGAGACCCTTCGAGCGATTCAGGGACACGAAGAGGCCCGCCTCGAGGAAGGCTCGCCACTCCGTCGAACTCTCGAGGAACACCGGGGCAGCTGCGGCTTCGCCTTCGCAGAACTCGCCCCGTTCCGCGCCATGGTCCTTGCCGAAGAGGCAGCGACCGCCAGCAACGACACGGATCCGTTCCAGTCGCGACTGACGATGACCGCACGCCGAACGAGCAAGGGATTCGAGTTCCAGCTCTCGACGAGGTAACCGACTCCCTGTCCTGGGCCGTTCGTGAAGGCCTCGAGAGAGTCAAAAAGACGCTCGGCGAACGGCGACTCTGCGGCCCGATCGACTCGAGTGACGCGAAGGAGGGAATGCGGGCTGCCGAGACCCAGGGCTCGGTCGACCATGAACGCGGGTCTCCGCAAATCGCCCAGCTCGCCGGGACGTGACCCGATGCAAGATCCACAAATGGCGAACGAGTTTCGCTTCAGTTTCCGAACAGGAAGCGCTGACCTTTTTGGATTTCTTCGGAGATTTCGCGAATGAATCCATCCACACGAGGGTCCTCTTCGCGCAGCTTTCCGATCTTGGTTCGGACGTAGGGCAAGATCGACGGAGAAAGCTTTCCCAGCCAGCGCAGCACCGTCTGGCGACGCAGCCGAAACACTTCGAAAGCCAGGTACACCGACAAGTGACGACCGAGGGCCGCCCCACGACTTCGAGTTCCGGAAACGATTGCTTCGCGATCCGCGCCCACGAACTCGGCGCAACGGTCCAAAATGCGGTCCATCGGATCCGGAACCGAGTCTCGTGGAAGAAGCCTCGGAAGCCGTGCGTCGATCTCGCCACGATGGGGCATCCGTCCGAGCTGCTGACTCAACGCCGCCACTTTCTGCAGCGACTCGAAGCACTCGGAAAGGGGTCTGCCCGTGCGCGTGCCGAGTTCATCGTGCAACCAGTCGGGGACCCCTCGCTGGAATCGACGACGCAGCACCTCACAGCGCGACTTGGCGGAGAATTCGGGAATGCGGACACAGGTCTCCGAATACACCGTGGATCGAAACCGCGGCAAGAACTCGCGTGAGGATCGGGGCAACGGCTCGGTCGCAATCAACACCGGGCGCTGACGCGACTGCAGGTAGTCCATGAACTCAACCAACTGGTCTTGGCTGCGGTGCTTGCCGGCCAACTCTTGGAGATCGTCGATCACGAGACCGTCATGAGCCAAAAGTTCGCCGCGAAAATCTCCCCGGCGTCGCTCTCGACAAGCCCGGGAAAACTCCCGATAGAACCCAAGCCCGCGACGCAACGCCCAGCGCTCGCGGGGAAAGTGGCGCTGGCGCTCCGAGAGGAACAGTCGCACCAGATGCGATTTGCCCATCCCGCGCCCGCCTTGAATCACCAACCGGCTCCACGCAGGGTCGGCATTGCGGGCCATCTCCAGGACCGCCCGGTGGGCCACGCGACTCTCGGAAACCGAAACATACGGGGGCGGAGTCTGCCACTTGGGGGGCAGGCCAATCCCCAGTGCGAAGAGCGCGCCGCCAAGGCTCTCGTCCTTTTCAATGCGGACGCGAAGCGGGCTTCCGAATGCCCGCGTGACCGCATCCCCGATCAGACGCTCGTAGTTGGTCCGCACCCACTGGGCCACCTGCCCGCTCCGGGTGGCGAGGGTCAGGACCCCTGCGCGCAGGGACAGCGGCTCGAGCCGGTCCAACCACCCGGCGACGGAGCGATTGGGCTGTTCGCGGATGAGCAGAGCACGGACTTGCTGCCAGGATTCTTGGACCGCCTCCAACCCGTGATCGTTGGCAGACTTCGCGACCTGCACGGCCGGGCCGGGAACTCCGGCCAAGGATTCCTGTCCCGCCTGCATTTCCACCAGCGCCCTTCCCATCTGGGACTTGCCCACCTGGGTTCCCCCCCACGCAAATGCCCGCCAGCTGCTGCGATGGTCACCGAGGTGCAGAATTCACAGGATGTGGACAACAAGTCACTTCATGGGGAAGCCGTGGACAATGGGGTGACAACGAGATGAATCAGCGCTCGTTTCTTACCAACTTTCGAACGCTTCCAACCGCTCCGCGTCTGCCCCTAGTTCGCGACACGCTTCGATTCGACGGCGTGCCTCTTCGATTTCCCCAAGATCCCGGTAGAGATCCGCGAGCTCGAGCAGAATCTCGATGCGTTGTTCGCGATCTGCAGAAACTCGAACCTCCTCAGGAAGCTCGGGATCATAGGTGGCCTCTGTCATCGGGTCAACGGCGAGAGCGATCTCGAGAGATCGAATCGCTTCGGATGGTTTTGAGAGTTCTCGTTGACAACGTGCAAGCTGCTTGTGCAGTTCTCGATGAAAAGGATCGATGGATCGAAGCTCGATCAGGTACTTGGCTGCCTCTTCGAAATCGTCGCGATCCAAAGCTCGCTCGACCAACAAGCGCCGCGATGTGGAATCCTTCTCGTCGATCGTGCAATACTGCCGCCACTCTTCCAGAGCTTCGTCTTCTCGTTCCAACTGATCCAAGAGATGTCCACGCATGATGTACGGGTTGCCCATCCCCACGTAGCGAGGGAAGCACTGCTTCGCACGAGCGTAGAACTCAAGAGCCAGATCGAAGTCTTTTTCGCCTCTGGCAATCTCGGCCCGTTGCAAGAACGCGAAGAACTCCTCTCCGCCCGCCTCGAATCCTCGCTCCAACTTTTGCTTCTGAGTCGCGAGGTTGCCCTTCGCCCCGGCCAGTTCGGCGAGCAGAAACTGAATCGCCGGGGTGTCCGGGTCTTTGGCCAAGGCTTGGGCGATGTAGTCATCTCGGTCCACCGCCTTGCGGGCCGCGTGATACGCCCAGGCCACCTGGGCAAGGAGTTCCGCGGGAGGGTCCTCAGACTCGGCCACCCGGTCCAATAGCCTGCGACGACCGTGAGGCGTGTAGGTCGGCTGGACCTTCATGGCCCCCAGGCGGGTCTCAACGAGCCAGTCGAGAAAACGCTGGTCCAATTCCTCCGGAGTGATGCCGAGCAGCGCCTGCACGACCTCAGGAGTTTCCAGGTCTTTGGCGTATTCGCCGAGCAAACGGACCAGCATCTCCTGGCCGTGGTTCTCGACCAGGTAGCGACACAACAAGCCGCTCTGGTAGTAACCGAAGATCACCTTGGGCCCGCCGAAGATCCGGTTCAGGCCGCGCACCGGCAAGATTTCATCGCTGTGGAAGTAGTTGTAGAGCTCCAGGTCCATCTCGCGTTCGCAGTAGTCCTTGAACACGCCCTCTTCGTAGACCGACATCCCCTCCGTGAGCCAGCGAGGAACTCGGTGACGGGACAGGTGCAAGGAAACCACGTGGGCCAGCTCGTGGACCGCGGTGCGCTCCCAGTGAAACGAGCCGCGCATCAACTCTGCTCGAGGCGAGACCAGAGTGAAGGTATTGCCGAAACAAACCCCGAGTGCCCCGAACCCCGTGAATCCCACGGATCGCGCGGAAAAGTCATCGTGCTCGGAAAACACCTCGACTCGGATGCGGCCAACGTCACCCAGTCCGTAGCGCTCCTGGAAGTCCGGCCACTTCTGCTCGTAGAGCCGGGTCAACAGCGGCCCCAGAACCGGACGGTCCAGGGGGTCCATGTAGAAACGAAACGGCCCCGTGCTCGCCTCCACCAACCCCTGCACGACCTTCATCGAGTCCTGACAGTTGTCTGCCAGCGGATACCGATAGGGATCGCGTTTGCGAAACTCCCGAAGGGCTTCGACCGCTGCGTCGGGGAGCCCCAGGTTGCCGAGACTGCGCGCCAGGCCCACGTAGGTGAGGGGCCACTCGGGATCCACTTCGATCCCTCGTTCGAAGAATGGGATCGACTCCTCGAAGCGATTGTGATGTGCCACCAGGCCGCCGATCAAACGGAAACCGTCGGCATACATCGGGTCCACTCCCAGCATGGCTTGGATGGCTTCCTCAGCATCATCGCGACCCAGCAACACGGCCCCGGCCGCTCGACAAGCCAGCAGGCCCCGGTGGTTGGCGTTCAGCTTCAGGCCCTTTTCCGAGGCCTCCAAACCCTCCGAGAACTTGCGATCGGTGTAGAAGATCTCCGCCTGGACGGCGAACGCGTCCGGAAGCCGCGGATTCCAGCGGAAGGCACTTTGGATCGCTTCTTCGGCTTTGTCGACGTCCATGCGATACAGGTACGTCTGCGCGATCCCGACGTAGCAGCCCGCCAAACTACGATCGATGGCAAGCGCCGCTCGATAAGCATCCAACGCCGCCAACCCGTCCCCGGTGCGTCCGGCCCGGTAGATGTCTCCGAGAACTTGCAGGGCCGCCGCCTGAACCGCGTCCTTTCGAACCTCGAAGATCTTTTCCGCATAGCGAGCGCTGTTGACGGCTCGATCCAAGTTTCCCACGGCCAGATAGGCGCGCGCGTGTTCCGTCAAGAGAAACGGATCGCCATCACCATCCACCCGCACGGCCGGCAACGCGTTGAGCAGCTTCTTGGCGTCGGCCCGCCGACCGGTTTCGGCCAACAGTTCGATCTTGCGACTCAGCAAGCTGGCGTTTTCCGGATCCTCCCGGAGACCGGCTTCCAATGCCTCCAGGCTGTCTTTCGCACGCCCGACCGCTTTCAGCGCCTGGGAAGAAACCCGGGCCCAATCGGCAAGGACTCCTTGGGGGCCAGCAAGCTCTCGGGCCGTCTCCAAATGTTCGAGAGCCACGTCGTAGTCGCCGCGCCGCCCCATGACTTCGGCATACAACACGTGGGCGCGCGCAGAGTCGGGCAGGTCGAACAAGTACTCTTCGAGACTGTCCCGCGCATCCTTCAACTGGCCCCGGTGGATGTTCTCTTCCCATTCGGCCAGGTACTGAAGGTCGTCGTCCGTTTCCTCGGCCTGCCCCTCGTTCATCACCGGCATGGCAACGGCCGGAAGGCTCGTGCCCAGGAAACCGAACACTGCAATGCAATACCAAGTTCTCATCGAGGGCCTCATGTCGGGCCGGGTTCTCCGGAAGATTCGGGATCGACCGGAGTGGCTCCTCCGATCCAGGCTTCGCCGTCCGAGTACACTTCCTGTTTCCAGATGGGCGCCCGGGCCTTGATCTCGTCGATCCCGTAGCGACAAGCGGCAAAGGCCTCGGGCCGGTGAGGCGCCACCGCAACGATGGCGACCGAGGCCTCACCGAGCGGGCACTCCCCCACTCGATGCTGAGCGATCACCCGCGCCCCTGGGAACTTCTGCTCGGCATCGCGGCAGATCTGCCCAATGGTCTTTTCGGCCATCTCGGCATAGGCCTGATAGCGAAGCTGCTCGACCAGCTTGCCCTCGGATTGCCGACGAGCGGTGCCGAGGAAGGTGCACACAGCACCATGCTCGTGGGTGGCAACCGCCCGAATCAACTCGCCAAGGTCCGGCTCGTGTTCGACCAACGCGGCGATGTCCGTCACGATCATCCTCCTGAAACCGGGGGAAGGAGTGCGATCTCGTCTCCCTCCTCCAGTGATACGTCGGCAGACACCACTTGACAGTTGTGAGCGACAGCCAAGGGGTATTCCTGAAGGAACGGCCAGCGCTCTTCGAGCACGCTTCGCACATGCTCGAGAGTCGCACCGCTCTCCAGTCCATCCAGCTCAAATTCCGACTGGCCAATCCGGTCGCGCAACCCGGCGAAGAAAAGAACCCTGACCTTCATTCTTTCCTCTCCATCGCTTCGGGAGCCGTGCGCGCGGGTTGGCGACCCGCTCAGAAAGGCAGATCGTCATCCGGGGCAGACGTGTCGCCCCCCCCGTGATACTCCGAGCTTCCGCCTCCGGCGTCGGCCGCCATCGACTGGCGATCTCCTCCGCGTCCCCCAAGGAACTGGAAGCGATCGGCCACCATGCGAATCTTGGATCGCTTCTCACCGGACTGCGTCTCCCAATTACTTTGCTGGAGACGGCCCTCCACGAAGATTTCGCGGCCCTTGGACAAATACTCCTTGGCAGTTTCCGCGGAACGCCCCCAAAGATTGACGTCGATGAAGCACGTTTCTTCGCGCTTCTCGTCCTTGGCCCGGTAGGTGTGGTTGACGGCCAGTCGCAATTCGGCAACCGCCGCCCCGGACGAGGTGTATTTCACCTCGGGGTCCTTGGTGAGCCTCCCGATCATCATCACCTTGTTCAGTTCCGCCATGGGTGTTTCCTCTTGTGTGAGTTCCAGGCCGCTGGCCTGGCTCGAGCGAACCCGTCTGTACGCGTGGTCCGGGCTTGGATTCCTGGGTCGAATTCTACGGGGTTCCGCCAGCCCTCGGAAACGAACCGGGGGGCCGCCCCCGCTCAGGCCCGCCTCGAGTTCAGGAAATGGGAAAAAAAGTCGATACAGGGGGCGGAGCAGACACGGCTCCTCCGTTGCCTGCCCCCGTTCCCTCAACACTGCGATTCCGAGGTGTCACATGGATGATCGTCGTCGCAACCCACGGGTTACAGTTTGGTCGCCGCTTACTCTCCAGGGCCCGGAAGGAAGTGTGCCGGCCACCCTCCGCAATCTCTCCCTGGCGGGCGTGTCGTGCATCACCGAACAGCCCTTCGAAGAAATGACCAAGATGCAGGTCGACCTGGAGCTCCCGTCCGTGGTGGATGGAAAGACCTCCCGCAACACCGTGTCCATCGAAGCTGCCGTGGTGCGCTGCGAAGCGACCCCGACCTCCGGCCCCCGTCGCAAGTACGACGTCGCTCTGTTCTTTCCAGACCTGAGCGATGCCAACCGGGAAGCTCTCGAAAACTTCTTGGAGTCCCGAGCCGTTCCGATGTCCTGATTGGCGGTCAACGGTAGGCCGCCAAGTCCAGCATTTGACCGGGTGTGGCAGTCGAGGCCTCGTCCGCAATCTCGCCCTCTCCAGGCATTCGGGAACTCTCGGCGGTTGGCCGGCATTCTCGTCGAAATGCCCGACACCCAAGTCCGCCAACCCAGTTCCCCTCGCCCCAAATCCGGACTTCCCACCCCGGGAAGTCGTCCACCCGCGGTCGATCTGGATTGGTTGATCATCGGTGGCGGCATCCACGGGGTGCACATCGCCATTCGTCTTCTCTTCGAGGGAGCGGACCGCGATCGGCTCCGGATCTTGGATCCGGCGGACCGCCTGCTTGACCGCTGGACTTCGTGCACCGAGATCACGGGAATGGAGTATCTGCGCTCCCCCGCCGTCCACAACCTTGACGTGGCACCAAACTCACTCCGTCGCTTTGCCCGCAAGAGTAGGAAGTCCGATCCCGGACTTTTCGCGCATCCGTACGAACGTCCGACTCGCGCACTCTTCAATTCTCATTGCGACCAGCTCATCCAATCCCACCAGCTCGACGCCTTGCATCTTCATGGTCGTGCTCTCCAGATTTCGATGACGCGGGAGGCCGTCGCGGTGAATCACACCGGCGGAGGAACAATCGCCAGTCGCCGCATCGTCTTGGCGATCGGCGCGAGCGATCAACCCCATTGGCCGGAATGGGCTCCCCAGGAACACCCTCGCATCCGCCATGCATTCGATCCCCAGTCCACCAGCCTTCCTCCTCGCGACCAATCCAGGGTCGCGGTCATCGGTGGCGGACTCTCCGCGGCTCAGATCGCCCTCCGCCTGAGCGCCATCGGGCACCAAGTCGCCCTTGTCTCCCGTCACCCAATCAGGACCCATCAATTCGACAGTGACCCCGGATGGTTGGGTCCGAAATACATGACGGGATTCCACAGCACCCGGGACCTGACCCAACGCCGCAACCTGATTCAAGAAGCCCGTCATCGTGGCTCCATTTCACCGGACGTCCGAGTCGCACTCCGGCGCGAGATCAACCGTAAGCGAATCACTTGGAGGAACGCCAGCATCCGCTCCGTGACAGATCATGAGCACGGCGTCTCGCTCCAGCTTTCCCACGGGGGTCCTGTCCAAGTCGACCAAGTGGTTCTCGCCACCGGCTTCACGACCCAACGACCAGGCGGCGTCATGCTGGACAAGCTCATCGAATCCGCCGGGCTGCCCTGTTCGGCCTGCGGCTATCCCGTTGTCGACAACGAACTTCGTTGGCACCCGCAAATCCACGTCGCCGGGCCGCTCGCGGAACTGGAACTGGGTCCCACGTCGCGCAACATCGCGGGCGCGAGAAGTGCGGGCGATCGCATCGTCGCTTCGCTGAAGAGGAATGCTCAGCAACCCACTTGACGCAGATCCCCTTGCGGGAACACGACCCGACTCCCCGCCAAAGAGCGCGAGTCATCCGGTCAACCGTCAAGCTGCGGACCGCGAGAAACCTCCCAGAGCTCGGGACAAGGCTCTCCACCAAACCACGTGAAGGCGAACACGGCGCGCGCTGTTCAATAGCATTCCCAGGGTGAGCGCGCCGCTTGCCACCTGGAGCCCGCCGAGTCCATCCTCCACCGTAGCCGTCACGCTGGCTGTCGCGTCCATTCCCAAAGCCGCATAGAGAGGCCCTAGCAACGCGCCACACCCCAGCGAGAACGTGGCAATGCAGACCAGATAGACCACCAAGACTCGTCCGCCCAGAAAGCCACGAACAACGGCGATCGTCGCCAGGTTGGTCGCCGGCCCCGCCAGCAAGAAGACCAGCGCCGCGCCCGGGTCAAGTCCCTTGGCAACCAGGGCGGCGGCGATCGGCGTACTCGCCGTGGCGCACACATACAAGGGAACGCCAATCGTCAGCATCGCCAACATGGCCATCCATCTCGAACTGGTCGTGGACGCAAAGTAGTCCTCGGGAACCAGCACGGCAATCAAACCAGACAAGACCAGCCCGAACAGGAACCACGGCGTCAAATCATCGAGAAGAGGCCCAAAAGAGTATCTCAAGGCGCGGCGAGCCAGGTTGCCCTCTCGGTCCTCAGGGTGGTCGTGATCGTGCGCCGCGGCGGTCGATTCCTCGCCTTCGTCTTCCAGAGGTTTCGCCGCCAGCCCGGTCCTCACCAGGAGGTTGACGAGAAGCCCCGAGCCCAGGGCGGTCACCAAGGCGGCGACGGGTCGAACGATGGTCATCAGTGGATCCATCAACGCCCAGGTGATTCCGATCGAATCAACTCCGGTCTCGGGCGTCGAGATGAGAAAGGACGTGGTCGCTCCCTTGCTTGCACCGCTCTTGCGCAGCGCCAAGGCCGTGGGCAATACCGAGCAGGAACAAAGCGGGATCGGAACCCCGGCGACCGCCGCTGTCAGCACGGATCTCCAGTGGTCTTTCCCAAGATGGCGGTGCACGATTCGGTCGGGAAGCAAGAGGTGAATGAGTCCCGCGAGAACAAACCCGGCCAGTAGCCATGGAGCCGAGAGCGCGAGGATCTCCCAGATCGCGAACAACCAGTCGCCGAGGAACTCCATCATGCCCCGAACCGCACCAGCACCACGCTGAGTCCGACACCGGCGAGCAAGAAGGTGAACTTCGCGAGGTTGTCCCCGGGATGGTGGAAGACCTCCGGCAACAGTTCCGCAACGCAGACATAGAGAAAGGTGCCGGCGGCGAGTGCAGTCACGATCGTCAAAGCTCCCGCCCCCACCTCGGCAAAGATGGGAATCCCCACCAGCATGCACAGAGGCGTCAGAAGAGCGAACAAGGTCAAGATCCAGGCAATCTTGACCCGAGAGAAGTGAGCCAGCTGAAACACGTTGACCATCGCGAAGCTCTCGAACGCCTTGTGGGTCAGGAAGGCCACCACGAAAGACGTTTCCAGCGCGTCCCCGGCGTCCAATGCGGAAAGTCCGAGCCCGGCGGAGGCTGCATGCACCGAGACTCCGACCATCGTGACCAGGCTCACACTCTTGTGACGGCTGACCTCGTCTCGCTCGGTCGTTCTCAGAAACACCGCCTCGACCGTGTGCACCAGGAGGACCCCGGCGAGGACACACAGCCAGGGAATGGGGTCGCCGTGTCCATGGGGAGCGTGGACGGGATGTTCGTCTTCCTCCGCATGGTCATGGCCTGCCGCAGAGTTTGCGGTTTCTGTTTGAGCATGCCGCTCCTCCTCGTGCTGGTGGGTCACTTCCACGCGGCCGGCGACCTCAGGGAGCAGATGGAGAAAGACGGCGCCCAAAAAAGTACCCGTGCTGAGCGCCAGAGCCACGTGGAGTCTCCGTTCGCTCCAATTGGCCAGCCCGGACGCAGCCCCGCCAACCAACGCGGCCACGAACACAAGGAAGGGAATCAGCATCAGGCGTTCCTTGGCGTCAGTCGCTCAGAAGAGATCCGCGTTGGTCATCAGGCATCGTTCGAGAATCGACAGAAACGATGTCATAGGTGGTGACGCCCGGTCGAGCAACGACAGACGATCGCTCGAGTCCATTTGCCGGGAATCAAACCAGCAGAAATGCCCGTGAATGGCTGCGAGTTCCCGCGAACGCGGAGACCTCTCAAACCGAAGTGAGACGCGGGACCACCCTTCGACCCACGCCCGATCGCCCATGGTCACATCCCCGCAGGAGTGAAGTCCGTCGTTGTCTCCCGTCGGCAACCTCCTCCGTCCCCCGGAGTCGAACCGGCCTTCCCAATGGCAACACCACAAGATGTGCGGATCAGGCTCGCCCCTGTCCTTTGCCTTCGGAGGCCGATCATTCTTCCGGGGGGGACATCGAAAATCCGGCTCAAGAGTTGAAAACACTTGTTCGATTCATAGATTGATGAATCAAGTGAACGAGAAACCTTCCTGCGACCATGACGCCACCGCTTCCCCTCCGGTCTGCTCGGCCCAGGTGCTCGAGCGAGCGGCGGCCATCCTCCGCGCCGCGGGGGATCCGGGCCGCCTTCGCCTCCTGGAACTGTTGGCTCCGGGGGAACGTTGCGTCACGGAGCTGGCAGAACTCTCGGGAGACTCCTTGCCCAACGTCTCCGCTCGGCTGCGCGTCCTTCGAGGCGAGCGGCTGCTATCGCGGCGGCGCGAAGGCAAGCACCAGTTCTACGCGCTCGCCGACGGCCACGTCGCCGAGCTTGTTCGAGGCGTGCTCGAACACGCCAGTGAGGAGGAACACTGAATGAGTTGTGACAAACACGAGAACCACGAGCACACCCACGGCGCCGATTGTGGACACCCGGCCGTCAAGCATGGCGACCACGTCGACTACCTTCATACCGGGCACCTTCACCACCCTCATGATGGTCACGTGGACGAACATTCTCTGGAAGTCAATGGCAGCAACCCCGCGGACTGCACCCCGGATCACGCCTGTCAGGGTCACGAAGCCTCCCACTCCCATGGTCCCGACTGCGGACACGAAGCCGTGCCCCACGGAGATCATGTTGACTACATGGTCGATGGACATCTCCATCATCCGCACGGCGAACACTGCGACGATCACGGCCAGCTCGCGCTTGCTTGACCCGCGGAGCACCCGTGGTCGCTTTCGCAATGGCCCATGGAAGATTCACGTCCAGCGAGGAGATCTCGCTGGACGTTTCTTTCATTGGCGTCCCAATCCCCGCGTGCTCGACCTCGACCGGCCTTCCGAGCTCCACCATTTGGCGCCAATGGCCCATGGGCCGACACGGGGAGGGGGACGTTTCGTCAGTCACTGCGCATGCGTCGGGCCCCAAGGAAGGCCGCGATCAGGAGCAACCCCATCGACAATGAGAAGAGCAGTCGGAAATCCGTCGACCGCAGCAAATGGAGACTCGAGGCCGGGCTGAGCTCTGGGTTGTTCAAGCTGGCGAGTGTGAAGATCAGACCGTATCGCTCGAACGTGAGAGAGCTCAGCCACTGAAAGGCCTCGAAGCGATATCCCAACAGGTTGACTGCTCCGATCACCATCAGGTACGCGAACGAAAGTAGATTGGGCGCCGCCTGATTCTTCGCAAACGAGGAAATCAGAAGGCCGACCGCAAAGTAGCCGACGGTCAACGCCACCATGGTGGCCCAGAACAGAACCGAGCTCAGAACTTCGGGCTGCAGAGCCGCCATCACGAGCCCGGAAGTTCCAAGTGCCATTCCCCCGTGCACGAAAAACTTGGCGAGGACGAACTCGAAGTAGGTCGCGGGCGTCAACAAAATCGCTCGCATCGCCCCCCGCTCCCGCTCTTGCGCGGTCAATGAGACGAGAAGACCGCACGCCGCGAAGAACTGAATGGTGGTCAACAACGCCGTCCCGATCAGAGACAGACTCAGGATGTCCGCGACGGAAACGCGCTGCAAGGCTTCTCGAGTTTGGTCCGCCCGAGTCGGCGGCGCGATCGGCTGGATCGTCTCGAAGAACTGCGGCATCTTTCCAAAGTGTTCGATCGAGACGGAAAGAAACCAGCGCGTGACCGGCCACAGAATCTTGGGATCGGAACCCGGATAGCGATAGCGAACGTGGTGTCGAATCTGCTTCCTCCCTTGGTCGAACATCTGCTTGCGGAGTTCGATGACGCAAACATTGGCTGGGTAGTCGTACTTCCCGAGCTTGTTGGCATCGAAGAACCGGATTCCAAGTTCGACCGGAGCACGTTTCTTGAGGAGCTGAACCCACGCGTTGTCCTCGGCATAGACGATCCACGATTCCTCGTTGCGAGGCCCCGAAGAAGCCGCTCCCTGATCTTCGTCGACCAGACCACTCGAAGCAGTGAGGAGGGCAACGATGACGAACAGCCCTAACAACATCAGGGCCGGACCGTTGCGGAGCAGACGGGCGATGTCTTTTCGAATGAGCGCAAGCACGATATGGGGACGGAGCCTCACTTGTATGCCTCCCCAGTGAGCTTGCGGAACACGTCTTCGAAACGAAAGTCCAAGGAGTGCACGCGGAGGTCCGCGTGAGCGCCAATCAACGAGGCCAGATCCGCGCGCGAGTCCGGATCTTCGAGGTCGAAGAGCTCCCGAACCTGCTCCCCTTCGACGTCGCGTTCGACGCGCACCTTTCGCTCTGCATGACGCATGATGAAGTTGCTGGGCGTGTCACTGTCGATCAGCCGCCCCCCGGACAAGATGGCGACGTGATCGCAGATTTCTTCCACCTCGGTCATGTTGTGGGTGGTCAGAAAGACCGTCGTCCCACCGTCCCGCAGTTCGCGCAAGAGTCGGCGAACGACGCCCGTAGAGTGAGCATCGAGGTTGGCCGTCGGTTCATCGCAGAAGAGGACTTTGGGGCGATGCAAGATCTCCCGCGCAATCAACAACTTCTTGCGCATGCCCTTGGAATACCGCGAAACGGCGAGGTTCGCCGCTTCGGAAAGCTGCAGACGATCGAGAGCTTCGTCGACACGCTGCTTCGGCAGGCGGTACAGCCCGGCAAAGATCCGCAAGTTCGCACGACCGCTGAGTTCCTCGAAGTGGTCTTCGGTATCGGGCACATACCCGCACAAGGCTTTGACCTTGTTCAGGTTTTGCGGGATGGCGTGGCCGGAGATTCGCACGATCCCCGAAGTGGGCCGCAGCACTCCCGTCAGAACGCGAATGGTCGTGGTCTTGCCCGCACCGTTCGGCCCAAGAAACCCGAAGACTTGACCGGGCTCGGCACGAAGGGAGAGCCCGTCAACCGCCACGAATCTGCCGAATCGCACGCGCAGGTGTTCCGTCTGAATCATCCTGGGTTCCTTTGCAGGAGTTCTGACTTTCTCGAGGTCGGAACCATACGCAATCGTCCACCTCAGATCAGGACGTCCGCACACCTGGACCAGGTTTCGGAGCGTGAAGAAATACGCCCGGGACTTGTCTTCAACGCTTCTCTTCTCATCGCACGGCGGGAGAAACCGAGCGATGTCCGAGAAAGAATGAGCAACTCGGTGGGAACTTTGCAGGGCGGAGCGGCAACTGTCTTGTGACGAACTGTGTTCCGAACGTCCGATTTTCCTCCGCGGGGACGAATTCATGAGATTCCGAGTTCATTGGTCCGGTTCTTTCCGTCCGCGGATCGATTCCTCCATGCCGCTTGTTCTTCTCGTTCCCATGATTCTGCTTGGGTGTCAATCTCGACCGACCACCCCCACGCCGTCGGGGTCGGCGTTTGCTGTGATTGACATGACGTTCCACCCGTGACTCTCTCACAATCGGGCCTTCGGTTTGGAAAAGGCCCTCATGCGCCAGGATGGCGCTTGCAACGCCGATCTGTGCTTGGAACAAGGGCATGCCCATCTCACTCTCGGAGCTCCGTGCATGATCGACTTGGCGGAGTTGGCGCGCAGCGTTGAAGAGGCAAACTGCACCGTGTTGAGTCTGAGCCTTCGGGGGCAAGGGAAGGTGGTGGAACTTGGAGCTCAGCGCTTTCTCGAGCTGGCGAAGACCAAGCAGCGACTTCCGCTGATTGGGGATTGCTGCCTCCAAGGGGATCGGTTCGTGGGGACGGTCTCCGGCTGGGACACGTCGCAGCCAGCGATCGAACTCGAGCAATGACCCGAACCTCGGAGAAACATCTAGGGGAACATCCTCGGCCGATCAGAAAAGAGTCACTGCTCCGCGGGTCGCTCCTGGACATTCCTTCCCGAATCAGCGTTTCTTCCTGTCCCACTGCGTAATCCGTGGTAGGCCCCGTGTGAGCTAGCACTGATCGCTTCCGGGACGGTGCATTTGCTCGGTGCGGGGGACAACATGCAAGTCAGCGGGGTCTCTGGATTCGGGGCGGACTTTTCGCGCATTCAGTTTGGCGCGAGCCCGCCACTGTTCGGTCGCAGTGCCAGCGCGGGTGGTACTCAGGATCCGGATCTCGGCATCCCTCAACTGCTCGCTGCGGCTCGGTCGTTGCGCGGTCAGCTCGACAAAGTGGTCAGCAACCTGACTCCCTCTTCCTTCTCCCCGCAGAGCTTCGTGAGCCAGCAGGAAGCGACGATCCGATCCGACACAGCACTTTCCTTGGACCCGGGCACTGCCGCCACCCTGCAGTCCACGGAAGAGATCAACACCGTAGCCACTTCGTTCGATCCCTTCGGCCCCGATTTCACCGAAGGGTCCACCGCGGAAGCGACGATCTCGGGGACCTATTCGGGGTCCGAAGACGACACCCTGACATTCACGATCACTCAGTCCGGGGTCATCGGCGGGGTGTTGCCGATGTCCCTCGAAGTGACCGACTCGTCCGGCGCCGTCCTCGACACCATCGACATCGATCCCCTGACCGATGCGGGAACAGAGTTCGCACTCAGCAACGGTCTCTCTTTCTCCTTCTCCTCGGGATACCTCTTGGCCGGGGACTCATTCGAGCTCGACGTATTCGCCACCGTCGGAAGCCGTGTGGATCCCTCCAACCCGTTCAATGGAACCCGCAACGAAAACCCGAATCTCGAAGATGGCCTTACCGTGAGCGATGGAAGCTTCACCGTGAATGGTACGAGCATCACCGTCAATGCCAGCGACAGCCTTCAGGACGTCCTCGACCGAATCAACGCCTCCGAGGCCGGGGTGGAAGCCGTGTTCGACTACGCCTCAGAAACGATCCAGTTCACCCACGAAACCCGAGGAACGGGCACCACGATCGCGTTGGCAGACGACACCTCGGGTTTCCTGGACGCCACCAAGTTGAGTGCTGCCGTCACGAGCGCCGGGACCGATGCGGACAAGGACCGGATCATTGACGAAGTCTCCGCCTTGTCGGGAATCTCCGCTGGGACCATCACCATCAATGGAACTGAGATTTCCATCGACCCTTCGGTCGACTCCTTGGATGACGTATTGCAACTCATCAACGACAGTGATGCGGGAGTGGTGGCGACTTACCACGAGGACACCTCGCGAGTCTCCATCTCCCCGGAAACTCGGGGAGACTCATTGAGTGTCAGCGACCAAGACACCGAATTCTTCAACACGCTCGCATTGGCCACCGGAGACTTCGAAGCCACTCAGCTCGTCCGTCCGCAATCCCCGATCTCGTTCGTGAGGAATGAAGACGACCGGCAGAGCTTCGTTGATATCGCGGGATCCTTGCAGCAGATGCTGCAAACCCGCCTTGGCGAGAGGGGCCGTCGGGAACGAAGTGGTTTTCGAGATGACCTGAGTGCCGCTTTCCGACGCGGCCTCGCGAGTGCCCGCAAAGATCCGGACGACAACCGGGGCTTCGGTTTTCGACTGACCTCCGACGGAAACCTGGAGTTCGACGTGGAGAAGTTCGAGTCGGAGCTGCGACGCAATCCAAGTGGCGGGGCCCGTTTCTTGTTCACCGAAGAACGCGGTTTCCTGCCCTCACTTTTGGAATCCGTCGAGACCCTGGAGTCAAATCTTCAGCAGACGGCGGGCAGTTTGGTGAACGTGGTCGCCTGATTCAAAAACCCGCGGCGCCGTCGAACGAAATCGCACCGTTCCCCTTTCGCCGATGCCTGGAGACGCCGAGACCTGGAGACGATTCGTCCTTGGTGAGAGTGACGGCGCCAGCGCCGAACGCGTCAGCCCCGAAGGAATCCGGCGACCACCCGTCCGATCCCCGCAAGATCGTTGTGAATGCGAATTCGGCCATAACCACGCCGGAGCATCTCGTCGCGCACCGCGCCAGCCTGTCCCGCCCCCACTTCCAAGGCCAGCAGTCCCCCCGATTCGAGACACTCGCGAGCTTGGTCCATCAGGCGTTGCCGCAAGACTTCCGGCCGATCGCGATCGGGAGTCAGCGCCAGCATTGGCTCATGGTCACGCACATCCCGTGGCAGGCCCCAGAGATCTTTCGGCTCGACGTAGGGCAGATTGGCAACCACGCAAGACCAGTTGCCGGAGGAAGTGACGGTCGCCAGCAAGTCGGAAACGGCAAACCTGACTCGGTCCGCCACTCCGCAATGCTGGGCATTGGTGCGAGCGACTTGAAGTGCGTCGGAGGATCGATCCAACGCCAACAACTGAAACTCGGGTCGCTCCGCCGCGAGGGTCACGGCGATCGCTCCCGACCCGGTGCCGACATCGATGACGCACCGACCGGGGCTGTCTCGCATGACCACCTCGACCAAGTGTTCTGTTTCGGGGCGAGGGATGAGGACTCGTTCATCCACCACGAACTCGCGGCCATAGAACTCCTGGGTACCGAGCAAATAAGCGATCGGCTCTCCCTGGCTGCGACGGAAGAGGAGTTCGCGAAAGCGGTCCGCGTCCTCGCTTCTTGGCGAGGGACATCGCTCGAGATGTAAGTCCGTTCGGGAGCACTGCAATACGAACGACAGCAGGAGTTCCGCCTCGAGTGCCGGCGAAGCATTCCGCGAGTCCAGGCGCTGGCGGGCCTCTGCCAGCAGCGCCTGGACGTTCGTGCCTGCCTTGGCACGAGAATGCGGAAGGTCGCTCAGCGGCGTCGGCCGCGGCTGCGGGTCTTGCCGCCACCGCCAGACGCTCCCCCACTGCTCTTCTTGCCTTTGCCCAGCCCCGCAATGGCGCCAGCAAAGACCACCACCACATAGGTCGAGCCAAGGGTGACGAACAAATAGCCAGGCCCGACGTGACGGAAGTAGTCCTGGAAGTATCCGAAGTCATAGAACAAGGCGAACCAGGAAGAGTCTCCGCCTCCCAATCCGGAGGCCGAGAATCCTCCGACGAGGGAAGCCCAGCCCCAGATGCAGACGAACAGCATCAGGACCAACGGGCCCAACATCACCTTGCGAAACTTGATCGAGTAAAGCTGGGCACCGATGAACAGGACGGCGACGAAAGCAGCGATGCTCCCGGACACGGTCATCAATCCCACCGGACCAGTCAATTCCGGATTGAACACCGAGCTGTCCCAGCCAACCGCCTTGTCGTGGAACGGAGTCAGGCAGCCGAACAGCACCGCGATTCCCCCCCACAAGAACTGGTAGAGCTGTTTGTGAGCCGGGCCTCCGCTGGCGGCCCCCTCAGGAGCCACGGACATTCCGGCGTCTTCTGACTCGAATTCATCGAGCATCGGTTCCAGTTCGTTCTCGCTCATCCTGCCTCTCTCCTAGAGCTGAGCTGCGACTCGTCTTGCATGGCCTTGAGGCGCTGGTCGACTTCATGCTGCTTGAGCGAGTCAACCATGGCGCCAATGTCGCCATCGAGGATCGATGGCAGGTTGTGAAAGCTGGTCTTGATGCGGTGATCGGTGACTCGGTCCTGGGGGAAATTGTAGGTCCGAATCTTCTCGCTGCGATCCCCTGATCCGATCTGCTCCCGGCGGGCGCTGTCGCGCGCCTGCTTCTTCTGGCGCTGCTCGAACTCGAACAGTCGCGATCGCAGGGAACGCAACGCCTTGGACTTGTTCTTGTGCTGGGACGACTCGTCCTGGCAAGAGACCACGATGCCGCTCGGCTCGTGGGTGATCCGAATGGCCGAGGACGTCTTGTTGACGTTTTGTCCGCCCGGCCCCCCGGCGCGGAACGTGTCGATCTTCAGGTCGCTGTCCTTGATATCGACCTCGACCTCTTCCGGCTCGGCGAGCACGGCGACCGTCGCCGCGGAGGTGTGAATGCGCCCCTGAGTTTCCGTGGCCGGCACCCGTTGCACTCGATGGGTGCCGCTCTCGAAACGAAAGCAGTCGAAGGCGGCCTCGCCGGCCACCGCGATCGACACTTCCTTGTAGCCGCCAACTTCGGAGCGATGGGCAGAGATCTCGTCGCTCTTGAATCCGTTGCGCTCGGCAAAGCGCTGATACATGCGCAGCAAATCACCGGCGAACAGAGTCGCCTCATCGCCTCCCGTCCCGGCGCGGATCTCGAGGATCACGTTGCGCCCGGAGAATTCGTGGCGGGAAAGCAGTTCCAGCTTCAAATCCTCCGCCAGCTCGTCGCACTGGGGAATCAGCTCTTCGACCTCGGCCTGGGCCAAGTCGGCCATGTCGGGGTCACTCCGATCCGCCGCCATCTCCTGGGCCTCTTGGACCCGCTTTTCCAAATCCAGGTAGTGGCGATAGCGCGAGACTCGCTTCTGTAGCTGTCCCATCTCGCGGCTCAAGACACGAAGTTGCGCCGGATCAGCCACCACTTGTGGGTCGGCGATCTTGCTTTCCAACTCCTGATGGTGCCGGGCCTCGCTCTCGAGAGCGGACCGGATCGGAGGCTCCAGCATCCGGAGTCACTCAGCTTTCCGACGCGCCGCTCTTCATTCCATAACGGCGACGGAACTTTTCGACCCGTCCGGCGGTGTCGACGAACTTCTGCTTCCCCGTGTAGTACGGGTGACAGGCCGAGCAAATGTCGACGCTCAGCTTGGGACGAGTCGCCCGGGTGACGAACGTGTTGCCACAAGCGCAAGTCACATTGCACTCGACGTATTCGGGATGAATCTTTGCCTTCATGATCGGGCCTTCGTTGGTTGCCTCGTGAGGTCGATTTGTTTTCGGTCAGTGAGTTTTCAAAGCAAGCGAATCAGATCGCTACGACTCAGCCGACACTTCGGTCAGCCACTCTGGCAACGCCAGAGTGTCGCCCGCCTTGATGCCGTGCTCCTGGAACCATCCTTTCCTCATCTCCAGGGCGTAGGTCACCTTGTCCAGAGACAAGGCCCCTGGCGCTTCTTCCAGAGGCTCCATGTCTTCGATGTTGACGATGGTGCCATCGGCCTTCACGAAGGCGATGGAAAGAGGAAAGTAAGTGTCTCTCATCCAGAACCGACGGATGGCCGGCTCGGCAAACACGAAGATCATGCCGTGGTCTTCGGGAAGGTACTTGCGATTCATCAACCCGAGTTTGCGGGTCTGCTCGGTGGCGGCTACCTCCAGCGTGATCTCTTTCGAACCAACGGTCATGGTTCGTTGTGACATCGCTTCGAGGTAGGGCACGAACTCTCCGGGATCGCTGCACCCAGAGAGGGCGCCGGCAAGGGTCCCGACGAGGGCCAATCCGGTGAAATGGCGAAGGATCCTGCTCACAGGTCTCCCCTGGGTCAAATGAGCGTGATGGGCGAAACTGGACAGACTACGGGATTCCCGGGGCCGATGCCACTGGCGAGAGATCCCCTCAGGCCCGGGCAACTCGGGAGGCCAACCGCTCCAGCAGGGTCCGGACCACCGCCATGGGCAGCCCGACCACGTTGTCGAAGTCTCCGTCCAGGGCCTCTACGAATCGGTCCCCGGTCTCCTGGACGGCGTAGCCCCCGGCCTTGTCCATGGGCTCGCCGGACGCCACGTAGGCATCGCGCTCTTCCGGGGAAATCACGCGCATGCGCACGGCGGTGGTGGCCACCGCCGATTCCTCGAGACCCGTGGGACGATGGACCAGGGCGACCCCCGTATGAACGTGATGGGTCGTATTCGAGAGCTGATCGAGCATTCGCCGGGCATCCGACTCATCGCGAGGCTTGCCCAGGACCTGCCCTTCGACCTCGACCACGGTGTCGGCCCCGAGGAATGCGCCGTGGTCCTCATGGTCCGCGACGAAGCGCGCCTTGCGCAAAGCCAGGTCCCGAACCGCCTCGGGCACGGGACCCGGAATCAACGTTTCGTCGATGTCAGGGGGATTCACTCGGAATGGCTGGCCGAGCTGTTGCAGCAGCTCCTTCCGGCGGGGCGATCCGGACGCCAGGATCAGAGGTTTCAGAACGGGATCCATGAGCCGTGGCGGTCGCTTTCCTGCGAGTGAGTTCGAGTTTCCGATGGACGGACTTGCCGCGCGCGCCGAGGGCGATGGCGCGTCGGTAACTTCGCTCGGCCGACTCCAATTGTCCATCCCGCAGCAGGAAATCTCCCATCGCCTCATGGCCAAAAGGCCAGTGGGGCATGGTCTGCTTGACGATCTTGCCGAAGACCAAAAGCCCTCGGTCCTCCCGATTCGCGAGCAGGAGCAGGGCGTGCAATCGATAAAGAGTGTCGAGGCGGTAGGGATGGGCCTCGTGAAGGACTTCGAGACAGGCGATCGCCTCTTCCCGACGCCCCAGCTTGCGATAGGCGTCGGAGAGTTCTTTCAGGCCCAGACTGTCGTTGCCGCCAAGGACGATCGACTCTTCCAAAACCATCGAGGCTTCGAGCGGACGATCGGCGACCAAGAACACGCGGCCCAGCTCTCGCCGCACGCGCGCCGACTCCGGATCCAGCGCGGCGGCACGCACCAAGTGCAGGTAGGCTGCCGCTTCGTCGCCGTCCAAACGTTGTTGGATGGCAAACCCGAACTCTCGCTGGGCAAGCTCCGCCCGGAGTGCGGGGTCCAAGTCCTCCAAGCTCGGCTCGGGACCGTGCCCCCAAGACGCGCAACCCGCGAGGGTCCATAGAGGCAACAGCATCAGTAGGGAAAAGCAGTGCCGGCAACGCCGGAAGAGAGCTCCTCCTTCCGGCTTTGGGGAAACCATGCCGGGAGCTCCGAGGGGAGGGGTTCAAGCGTCCGCAGGATGGCAGACTCAGTCGCCCCAGGATGGGGCTTCCCCGCACTCCCCCATAGCCCAGATTTGGCGGGCACGCCGCGCTCCCCGTCGCGGTTCCTCGGGAAACATCTTCAGGACCAGGCGCTCAGGAAGCCTTGCCGACAACCCCGACCTTGCGCTTGAAGCCGCAAAGGGCCACCAGCGAGCATTCCCCGCAGTGGGGAGACTTGTTCAGACAAACGTCTTCGCCGTGCTGCACAAGGTGCGCCTGGAACGCGTACACGTCCAATTCGTCGGACAGCTTTTCGACATGCTTGCGCGCCGACGAGGCGCTGTAGACCCGGGGCATGATGCCGATGCGGGTCAGAACTCGAACGGCCTGCTGCGGAACTTCGAACTCTTCCAGCGAGGGCTGCATGGTTTGCACCAGGATCTGCACCTGGGCAGGCGTCAGGACCCCCAATGTCGACAGGTAGCGACGCTGCTGATCCATCTCCATTTCTTTGAGGAAGCCGAGGTCGCAGGTGTTGAACTCTTTGTAGAGGTTGTCCAGCAATGTGCGTAGCTTCTCGATCTTGACGTCGACGTCTCGGTCCCCATACGGAGCCAGCACGCCACGCATTTCCCCAGCCGTGGTCACCCGGATCTCGTTCCAGTCCACGTAGTCGCGCTGCAAGTCGTGCAAGACCTTGGTCGCCTTGCGATAGTCCCAGTTTTCGCGCAGGATCAAGTACACAGCCTGATCCAACGGTGGCTCGTCCGGCAAGACGTGAACCTTGCCGTTCGCCTTCTCCAAGATCGTCATGACTTCTTGGAGTGTTTTCTTTTCGGAGGCGTTGTCCGCCATCGTGCTCCCCTCGGGACTACGAAACCCGCGTTCCTGGACGCGGGCATGGTCGATCCTCTCCGGCGATTGCCGGGGGTTCCATGTTCAGTGATCGATCGGGGACGTCAGTTCCCGGAGGCGTCGCTGCCGGCGCTCTCGTCGTAGACGCCGTTCTTCTTGAAGATCTGGTGGACCGTCAGGGACGGCTTGGCGCCGACCGACAACCAGTGACGCGCTCGTTCGGCTTTCACCGTGCTCAACGTCTCTTTCTGATTCGACGTGGTGTCGTAGGTGCCGATGTCTTCAATGCTTCGCCCATCGCGACGAGTTCGCGAGTCGAACACACAGATGCGATAGAAAGGACGGTTCCGCCGTCCCATTCGCTTCAATCTGATCCTGACTGCCAAAGGTACCTCCTTCGTTCGTCATCCAGGCTCGCGGGCCTCCCGCGAACATCCTAGTTTCTTCTTGCGAGTTCAGCGCCGCTTGCGATTCCTCTTCCGGGCTTGCTTCTGACGCTTGCGATCCTTGCGCACCGCTGCCGGCTTCGAGCCGCCGCGGGCAGCCGTGAGCGGCCCTCCTTGGCCGCCGCGTAGTTTGCCGAGGAGTTGCTCCTGGGACATCCCCCCGGGCAGATTTCCCGGCAATCCCGCGCCGAGCCCACCTCCACCGAAGGCCCCTTTGACCATTCGGCCCAGGCCCCCGAGGGCGCCCCCCCCCATCATCTTCATCATGCCCTTGAGCTGGTCGAATTGGCGCACCAGCTGGTTCACGTGGGCCACGTCGGTGCCGGAACCCCGGGCGATACGTCGTTTGCGAGACGCGTCGATCAGGTCCGGGTGCTGGCGCTCTTGCTCGGTCATGGACAAGATCACCGCTTCCACCCGAGACAGTTCTTTTTCGTCCACTCCCGACTGGGCGAAGGCCTGGCCCAAGCCGCCGGGCATCAGCTTCATCAGGTTTCCCAGCGGTCCCATGCTTCGCAGAGCCTTCAGCTGGGACAGGAAATCGTGGAAGGTGAATTGGGCCTTCAGCAGACGCTCGGCAGCCTCTTCGGCCTCGTCGGCGTCCATGGCTTCCTGAGCCTTCTCGACCAGGCTCACCACATCGCCCATGCCCAGGATGCGCGAGGCCATGCGATCGGCGTGGAACTCGTCGAGGTCCCCCAACCCTTCGCCGGTACCGATGTAGGCGACCGGTTTGCCGGTCACCTGATGGACCGAGATTGCCGCACCGCCACGCGTATCGCCGTCCAGCTTGGTGAGGATCAGGGCATCCAGCTTCAAACGCCCGTGGAACGCCTGAGAGCTGGTGTAGGCGTCCTGCCCGGCCATCGAGTCGCACACCAGGTAGGTGACCGCCGGCGTCACGAGGCGAGTGATTTCCTCGAGCTCTTCCATCAGCGGTTCGTCGATGTGCAGACGACCCGCCGTGTCCAAGATGACCACGTCTTCGCCTTGCTTGCGCGCCGCAGCAAGCGCTCCGGCGCAAATGTCCGGCGGCTGCTCCCCCGGTCGCGAGTAGACCGGGATGTCCAAACGCTCGCCCAAGACTTGCAGCTGCTTGACCGCCGCAGGGCGACGCACGTCCGCGGCCACGAGCAACGGACGTCGGCCTTGCTTCTTGTACTTCTGCGCCAGCTTCGCCGACGAAGTGGTTTTGCCCGAGCCCTGGAGGCCGACCATCATCACCACCGCCGGTTCACCCGCTTGGCGCGGCACCGCGGGAGGTTCGCCCGCCATGGCCTCGGTGAGCACGTCGGAAAAGACTTTGACCACTTGCTCGGCCGGACGAACGGCCTTGATGACGTCCTCGCCCGTGGCTCGCTCGGTCACTCGCGCCACCAGATCGCGCGCCACCTGGTAGTGGACGTCGGCATCCAGCAGTGCGGCGCGGATCTCCTCCAGCCCCTCGCGGATATTGGCTTCCGTGAGAGTGCGGTCCTTCCCCCACTTGGAAAAGACCTTCTGGAATGAAGAAGTCAGGGACTCGAACAAAGTGATGGACTCGAACTGGGTCGGGACCCGCCGGATTCCGCGACGCAATGGCCTCCACCGCAAGGAGGCATTCGTGGACGGAGCAGAACCTGGCAGTTTAGCGAAATCGCTCC